>NZ_CP133568.1:1242500-6155634 GCF_031199375.1 Lysobacter yananisis | reverse complement strand
GATCGGCAGGCCGGGAAGGCGTCGGGATTCGACGCGGGAAAGTGGGGGTCTTGCTGGAAGGTCGTTTTGCTGGGTTGCCGCGGCTTCGGCGCGGGCGGGAGTTCGTGGCCGTGTCGCGATGACGCTTGGGGTTCGGGCATCCGCGGCGATGAGGTCAGGGGAGAGTTGCGAGCGAATCCGCAGGCCGCGGCGTCGTCCCGCGACCCATGCGCGTCGCTCAGCCGACGCACGCGGCCGCGGCGCCTGACTCGCCGCCGCGCTGCGCGCGGGCGCGGCCTTTCGCATCCAGGCGCGCCGCCAGCAGCGCCAGCATCAGTCCCGACACCGTCACCAGCGCCGCGACCCAGGTCACCGCGCCGAGCCCCGGGCCGCGTTCGATCACCGCGCCGCCGAGCCAGGCGCCCAGCGCATTGCCGAGGTTGAACGCGCCGATGTTGAGGCTCGACGCCAGGTTCTGTCCGGCCGCATCGGTCTTCTGCAGCACCCACAGCTGCAGCGGCGGCACCGTCGCGAACGCGGCCACGCCGAGCAGGCCGACGAACGCGACCGCGGCGATCGGCTCGCGCAACGCGAAGGTCATGACCCCCAGCACCGCCGCCAGCGCGGCCAGGGTGCCGATCAGCGCCGGCGCCAGGCGCTGGTCGGCGAAGCGTCCGCCGACCAGGTTGCCGAGGATCATGCCGCCGCCGAACACCAGCAGGATCGGCGACACCGCGGCCTCGCCGAATCCGCTGAGGCGGGTCAGAATCGGCTGGATGAAGGTGTAGACGGTGAACACGCCGGCGAAACCCAGCACCGTCATCGCCAGGCCCAGCAGCACCTGCGGATGCAGCACCGCGCGCAGTTCGCGGCGCAGCGCCACCGGCTCGGGCCTGCCGCGGTCGCGCGGCACCAGCGCGGCGA
Source organism: Lysobacter yananisis (assembly GCF_031199375.1). NCBI lineage: Bacteria > Pseudomonadati > Pseudomonadota > Gammaproteobacteria > Lysobacterales > Lysobacteraceae > Lysobacter > Lysobacter yananisis. The sequence continues at coordinate 6,154,731 of NZ_CP133568.1, read as the reverse complement.
TCACCGCGGTCGCGATCACGCCGATCGCGGCCACCGCCCAGAACGTCGAGCGCCAGCCGAAGTGCAGGCCCAGCCACGCGCCGGCCGGCACGCCGAGCAGGGTCGCCACGGTCAGGCCGGTGAACATGATCGAGATCGCCGAGGCCTTGCGGTCCTGCGGCACCAGCCCGGTGGCGACCACCGCGCCGACGCCGAAGAAGGTGCCGTGGGCGAGCGAGGTGATCACCCGCGCGATCATCAGCACCGTGTAGTTCGGCGCGATCGCGCAGACGATGTTGCCGACGGTGAAGATCAGCATCAGCGCCACCAGCACCGCCTTGCGCGGCATGCGCCCGGTGGCGACGGTCAGCACCGGCGCGCCGACGAACACGCCCAGCGCGTAGCCGGAGATCAGCAGCCCGGCCGCGGCCAGCCCGACCTGCAAGTCGGCGGCGACCTGCAGCAGCAGGCCCATGATCACGAACTCGGTGGTGCCGATGCCGAACGCGCCGACGGTCAGCGCGTACAGCGCCACCGGCAGGCGCGCGCGGCCGCCCGCGGCGGGCACGGCGGCGGAGGACGGGGAGGGGGCGTGCATGGGACGCATCCGGGAAGAAAGATGCGCCAGTCTGGGCCGTTGCATCTTGTCGAAAAACCAGCAGGATGGCGAATCACTTTCAATTGAAAATTGAAAATCCCATGGACCGGATCGCCGACCTGAACCTGTTCCTGCGCGTCCTCGACCTGGGCTCGATCAGCGCCGCCGCGCGCAGCCTGGACCTGTCGGCGGCGGTGGCCAGCCAGCGCCTCAAGCGCCTGGAGCGCGACCTCGGCGTGCGCCTGCTGCACCGGACCACGCGCCAGCTGCACGCCACCGCCGAGGGCCTGGCCCTGGCCGAGCGCGGCCGCGCCCTGATCGAGGAACTCGAAGGCCTGACCGACGACCTGCGCCGCGCCGGCAGCGAGCCGGCCGGGCAACTGCGGGTGACCACCTCGGCCGCGTTCGGCCGCCTGTACCTGTCGCCGTTGCTGCCCGAATTCCAGCGCCGTTATCCGCTGGTGCGGCTGAGCGTGAACCTCAGCGACGAAAACCTGGACCTGATCGCCGCCGGCATGGACCTGGCGATCCGCATCGGCAGGCTCGACGACTCCAACCTGGTCGCGCGCAAACTCGCCAACAACCGCCGGGTGCTGGCCTGCTCGCCCGACTACCTGCGCCGCCACGGCGCCCCGCGCGCGCCGCAGGACCTGACCGGGCACGAATGCCTGCTGCTGGTCGGCGCGCAAGGGCGGATGGAGAACTGGCGCGTGCTCGACGCCGCCGGGCGCGAGAGCCTGGTGCGGGTCAACGGGCGGCTGGAAAGCAATTTCGGCGAAGTCCTGCGCGACGCCGCGATCGCCGGCCTCGGCATCGCCCACTTCTCGGTCTGGCACGTGCACGAGGACTTGCGCGCCGGTCGGTTGGTGCAGATCCTGCCCAAGCACCGCCTGCCCGATACCGCGATCCACGCGGTGATGCCCCAGCGGCGTTACGTCCCGTTGCGCGTGCGCGCGTTCATCGACTTCATGGCTGAGTCTTTCGGCGAGGTGCCGCCGTGGGAGCGCGAGGTTTGAGCGCAAGTTGCGGTCGCCAATTGCGGCATGGGTATCGCTGCTGCGTGGGTCTTCGCTTTTCTGTGGAAGTTGCGGAAGCAGCGGCTGCGCATTTCCCTTCGCGCTGAAACCACCCAGCTGCCGTCATTCCAGCGAAAGCTGGAATCCATTTTGCCTTTGCCTTTGCCTTTGGCTTTGGCTTTGGCTTTGGCTTGGACGTAACTTCGCCGAAGCTCACTGTTCCGCAGACCCGGAGGGCGCGCGCATGGATGCGCGCGTGCGCCGTAGGGGCATGGATGCCCCTTACGGCGCATCCCCGCGCAAGGTGCTGGACCTAGTGGCTTGTGACCTTAAACAAGCGTTTTTCTTTGGCTGGCGGAGTCAATGTCCAAGTGCATCACCCTGCGCCCGCGGGTTTTTGAGTTCCTCATAGAGCACCTCGACGGGCGAGCGCCTGCCCAGGCTACGACGGGGGCGGTTGTTCATTTCCCACGCCACCTCCTTGAGGCGCTGCGCAGAATGCACCGACAGATCGGTGCCCTTGGGAAAGTATTGCCGCAACAAGCCGTTGGTGTTTTCGCAGGTTCCGCGTTGCCACGGGCTATGGGGGTCGGCGAAGTAGATCGCTAAACCAGTGCGTTCGCTCAACTGCCGATGCGATGCCATTTCCTTGCCCTGGTCGTAGGTCAAGGTCTTCTTCAAACTTTCCGGCACACCTTCGAACGCCGAGCTGAAGGCCTCCAGCACCGTGTGCGCGGTCGCGTCGGCGAGCTTGACCAGCTTGACGTACAAGGTGCGGCGGCAGACCAATACCCCAATCGCCGAGCGATTGTGCGCGCCCACGATCAGGTCGCCCTCCCAATGCCCCGGCATCAGGCGCTCATGCGCGGCCGGCGGCCGCAGGCGGATGTTGGGTAGATCCGGCAGATGGCCGCGGGCGTCGCTTCCCTGGCGCGTGCGGCGGCCGGACTTGCGCCCCTGCCGCAGCAGACGGGTCACCTGGCGGCGCAATTCGCCGCGCGGCATCGCATAAATCGCGGTATAGATCGTTTCGTGCGACACGCGCAGCCAGGGCCGGTCCGGGTACAGATCCCGCAGTTTGTCGGCAATCTGTTGCGGCGACCAGCACCGTTCCAGCCAATAGCGCACGCGTCGCCACAGCACGGTGTCGCGTCGCAGCTTGCGGCGCACCCGCGCCCGTCGCCGCAGCCGTTGGGCCCGCCGGCCCGCCCGGGTCGCATCGTAGCCAGGGTCGAAACGGGGGCGTCCGCGTAGCGGCGGCCCCGAATGGGACCGAAACCCATTACGGCGCAACTCGCGAGCAATGGTGCTTTGCGCCCGACCCAACGTCTGGGCGATTTGCCGTCCGCTCGCCCCTTGGGCGATCAAGACCATGATGGCCCCGCGCTCTTCTGCGCTCAGATGTGAATACTGCTGGCCCATTCACAGTGCCTCACTGAGGTGATGCACTTGAGGTTAGAGACCAGCGCTACTTTCTTTTGTCGCGCTGACAAAAGAAAGTAGCTCGGCCGCTTGCGGACGAAAGCTGTTGATGGTGGCTTGTCGTCGCGCGAGACATCAATAAGAGCGTAAACAACAGATCAAAATGGGTTCCGGCTTTCGCCGGAATGACGATCGTGAGGTTGGGTGTCCGACTGTAGGAGCGGCGCGAGCCGCGACCGCGGCAACGCAACTACGCCGAAGCTTTCGCAATCGTCACGATAGCGCGGTCGCGGCTTGCGCCGCTCCTACAGGGGGCGTGCCGCGGTGGGGTCTGCGTTTGCGTGTTTGCACGCGTGACGACAAGCGAAGATCAAGGGCTTCCGTCCGCAAGCGGCCGGGTCACTTTCTTTGTCTTAAGCCACAAAGAAAGTAACCAAAGAAAAGGCCTTATCTTTTTCGGATCAAGAGCCACTAGGGCTCGAAAGGGGCGCGGGGCCGCGCCATAAGGGGCATCCTGCCCCATGGCGCGCGTGCGCATCCATGCGCACGCCCTCCGGGGCTGCGGGACGACTGCGTCGGGCTCAGAGGCGAGCACAAGCAACAGCTACAGCAGGATCAAAATGGATTCCGGCTTTCGCCGGAATGACGAGGTGTGGTGGCGTCGTGCTCGTCTTGTCGTAGGCGCAGCTCGCGCATCGCCCAGCCGGCGACCGCAACCGCGCGGCGAACGGATGGCACGCCGGAAGCGACGCGACGCCCGCCCTCAGTCGAACGCGAACGCGTCCAGCGCCAACGAACCCATCTCGTGCGAGCGATGGATCGTGCGCACTGTCGGCTCGGCGCCGGCCGCGCCGAGGGCGACGAACAGCGGCATCAGGTGCTCCACTGTCGGATGCGCGCGGCGCGCGTGCGGCGCCTGCGCTTGCCAGTCGAGCAGGGCCTCGCGGTCGCCCGCGGCCAGCTTGGCGTGCATCCAGCCGGCGAACTCCGCCGCCCAGTCCGGCATCGGCGCGTCGCGGTGGCTCCAGTCCAGGTCGCCCAGGTTGTGCACGAAGCCGCCCGAGCCGATCACCAGCACGCCTTCGTCGCGCAACGCCGACAGCGCCCGGCCGACGGCGTAATGCTGCGCCGCCGTGCCGTAGGGCTGCACCGACAACGGCACCACCGCGATGTCGGCCTGCGGGTACATGCGCCGCAACGGCACCCACACGCCGTGGTCGAGGCCGTGGTTGTCGCGCAGCTTGGGGTTGAGCCCGGCGTCGGCCAGGCGCGCGGTCACCTGCTCGGCCAGGCGCGGCTGGCCGGGAGCGGCGTACTGGATCTGGTACAGCGGCTGCGGGAACCCGCCGAAGTCGTGCACGGTGTGCGGCCGCTCGTGGCCGCCGACCATCGGCCGGTCGGTCATGAAGTGGGCCGAGGCGATCACGATCGCGCGCGGCCACGGCAGTTGCTGGCCGAGCGCGTCGAGGAAGCGCCCGGCGGGCGAATCCTCCAGCGCCAGCATCGGCGAGCCGTGCGAAAGGAATAGGGTCGGCAGGCGGGTGGGAATGTCCATGGCGCAAGGGTGATCCTCGCTCCGGCGATTTCCAAGCCGCGCCTGCGCGCCTGATCGTTCCGCAGCCGTCGGCAATCGCGGCTGGGAAGGTCGATTGTTGACTCACGCCACATCGGAGCCGCCTCGTCGCTTCCATACCCCGGCGGTCCGCCGCGTCTTCGCGGTCTGGCAAAATAGCGGGCTCTCTCACCGCAGGCCTTTCGCCCATGAGCCACTTCGACATCCGTTCGACCGTCCGCCCCGACCCCGACAAGCCGATGGTCGACATCGCCGACTACGTCGCCGACTACCAGATCGACTCGAAGGAAGCCTACGACACCGCCCGCTACATGCTGCTGGACTCGCTGGCCTGCGCGGCGCTGGCGATGGACCACAAGGAATGCCTCAAGCACCTCGGCCCGCTGGTCCCCGGCGGCGAGATGCAGGGCGGCGCGCGGGTGCCGTTCACCGCCTACCAGCTCGACCCGGTCCAGGCCGCCTACAACATCGGCGTGCAGATCCGCTGGCTCGACTTCAACGACACCTGGCTGGCGGCCGAGTGGGGCCACCCGTCCGACAACCTCGGCGCGATCCTCGGCGTGGCCGACTACCTGGGCCGCAAGGCCGAGGCCGAAGGCGGCAAGGCCATGACCGTGCGCGACGTGCTCGGCCACGCGATCAAGGCGCATGAGATCCAGGGCGGCTACGCGCTCAAGAATTCGTTCAACCGGGTCGGCCTCGACCACGTGATCCTGGTCCGCCTGGCCTCGACCGCGGTCACCACCCAGATGCTCGGCGGCGGCAAGGACGAGATCGTCACCGCGGTCTCGCATTCGTGGATCGACAACGGCGTGCTGCGCACCTACCGCCACGCTCCGAACACCGGCCCGCGCAAGAGCTGGGCCGCCGGCGACGCCTGCCGCCGCGCCGTGACCCACGCGCTCAACGCCAACAAGGGCGTGGTCGGCTACCCGAGCGCGCTGTCGGTCAAGACCTGGGGCTTCTACGACATCGCCTTCAAGGGCAAGCAGTTCGAGTTCGAGCGTCCGTTCGGCAGCTACGTGATGGAGAACGTGCTGTTCAAGATCTCGTTCCCGGCCGAGTTCCACGCCCAGACCGCGGTCGAGTGCGCGATGAAGCTGCACGAGCAGGTCAAGGACAAGCTCGACCAGATCGAACGCGTCGAACTGGAAACCCAGGAAGCCGGCGTGCGCATCATCGACAAGACCGGCCCGCTGGCCAATTACGCCGACCGCGACCACTGCCTGCAGTACATGGTCGCCGTGCCGCTGATCTTCGGCCGCCTGACCGCCGACGACTACGTCGACGCCGTCGCCGCCGATCCGCGCATCGACGCCCTGCGCGACAAGATGGTGGTGAAGGAGAACGAGCAGTTCACCAAGGACTACTTCGACCCCGACAAGCGCTACATCGGCAACTCGGTGCAGGTGTTCTTCAAGGACGGCACCTCGACCGACAAGGTGTCGATCGACTTCCCGATCGGCCACCGCAAGCGCCGCGCCGAGGGCATCCCGGTGCTGATGGCCAAGTTCGAGGCCGCGATCCGCGCCAAGCTGCCGGCCGCCCAGGCCGAGCGCCTGCTGGCCCTGGCCAACAACCCGGCCGAGCTCGAAGCCCTGCCGGTGACCGAGTTCATGGGCCTGTTCGTGCGCCAGGGCGAGTGATCGCCGCGGGCTGATCCGGACGCCCGCCATCGGGCGCCGGATTAGCACTTCATAAGTGCAGTTCCAGCTGAATGGAACTGCACTTCTTTTATGAACGAATTGCGACCGGGTCCCGGTATTCATGGAACCGGCTCGAATGTTAGACGGTTGTTAACACCGCTTTCACGTTGGCAAACCTAACCTGCGCGGGTCGGCGTCGTCCAGGCGGCCGTCCTGAACGGTAGAAACCTCGCAGACGCGGTTTCCTTTCTAAAGAAACAGGAGCTAGAAGATGAATAAGAAACTCCTCTGCGCCGCCCTGCTGGGTGGCCTGAGCCTCGCGCAAGTCGCCAGCGCCCAGGACTTCGACGACCGTTGGTACCTCACCGGCGCTGCCGGCATGAACATCCAGGACAACGACCGCGGCACCCGCAACGCGCCGTTCGGCGCGATCGGCCTCGGCAAGTTCCTGAACAAGAATTGGTCGCTGGACGGCGAACTGAACTATCAGAACCCGAAGTTCGACGCCAACCAGGACGCCAACTGGAGCCAGTACGGCCTCTCGCTGGACCTGCGCCGCCACTTCGTCACCGACGGCCGCAACTGGAACCCGTACATCCTGATGGGCCTGGGTTACCAGCGCTCGGAAGAGGAGTACTTCATTCCGTCGCCGCTGTCGCCGGGCAACCGCAAGGACGGCAACTTCGCCGCCAAGGTCGGCGTCGGTATCCAGGGCGACCTGGGCCGCGTCGGCATCCGCACCGAGCTGGCCTACCGCGCCGACTTCGACGACCAGAGCGTCAATGCGCCGCAGGAAGACTGGTTCGGCGACGTGCTGGCCTCGGTCGGCATCGTGGTGCCGCTGGGTCCGGAACCGGCCGCTCCGGTCGTCGCGCCGCCGCCGGTGCAGGCCGGCTGCGCCGACAAGGACGACGACGGCGACGGCGTGAACAACTGCGACGACAAGTGCCCGAACTCGCAGGCTGGCCAGACCATCGGTCCGGACGGCTGCCCGGTTCCGGTCACCATCGACCTGAAGGGCGTGAACTTCGACTTCGACAAGGCGACCCTGCGTCCGGACGCCGTGGCCATCCTCAACGAGGCCACCGAAATCCTGAAGCGCTATCCCGAGCTGAAGGTCGAAGTCGCCGGCCACACCGACCTGTGCGGCAAGGACGCTTACAACCAGAAGCTGTCCGAGCGCCGCGCCAAGGCCGCCTACGACTACCTGACCAGCAACGGCGTCGATGCCGGCCGCCTCAACGGCCCGATCGGCTACGGCGAGAGCCGCCCGCTGGAGCAGACCTCGCAGACGCTGCCGGGCTGCAAGAGTGAGAAGAACCGCCGCACCGAGCTCAACGTCCAGAACTGATCGGACGCGAGTTCCGCCACGGGCCTTCCGGCCCGCGGCAGGCGATATCCGGGAGCCCGGCCCCGCGCCGGGCTCCTTATTTATGTAAGGACTGGTTTGCCGATGAGCGGCGCGAATCAGGAACTGCGCCGCAGTTTCCCCGCAATGCTCGACCGTTCGTCGGCCCGGCCACTCCGATGTGTGCGCAATAACTGTGGACGCGTTAAATCACGCACTGGTTCTGGCCCGCCTGAACTACGTTAAGTGGTATTAACAATCTTCTTGACAGTGTATGATCCCCCCGCCAGTGACCGCGGCCCTTGGCTCGTGCCAGTGCTGAAAGTGTCTCTGCCATAGAGTCAGCGCCGCAGAAGACTGTCCCGATCACACAGTCCCGATCTACCCCCCGTTCCGATCGATCTGAAGGAGTTACAAATGAAGATCCGTATGTTGAGCACCGCTTTGCTGGCGGGCTTGGCTTTCTCGCAGGTGGCCAGCGCGCAGGATTTCGATGACCGTTGGTACCTGACCGGCGCCGCCGGCATGAACATCCAGGACAACGACCGCGGCACCCGCAACGCTCCGTTCGGTGCGATCGGCCTGGGCAAGTTCCTCAACAAGAACTGGTCGCTCGACGGCGAGCTGAACTACCAGAACCCGAAGTTCGACGCCAACCAGGACGCCAACTGGAGCCAGTACGGCATCTCGCTGGACCTGCGCCGCCACTTCGTCACCGACGGCCGCAACTGGAACCCCTACCTGCTGGCCGGCATCGGCTACCAGCGTTCGGAAGAGGAATACTTCATTCCGTCGCCGAACTCGCCGGCCGACCGCAAGGACGGCAACTTCGCCGCCAAGGTCGGCGTCGGCATTCAGGGCGACCTGGGCCGCGTCGGCATCCGCACCGAGCTGGCCTACCGCGCCGACTTCGACGACCAGAGCGTCAACGCTTCGAAGGAAGACTGGTTCGGCGACGTGCTGGCTTCGGTCGGCATCGTGGTCCCGCTGGGTCCGGAGCCCGTCGCTGCGGTCGCCCCGGCTCCGGTCGTGGAGCAGGGCTGCGCCGATAAGGACGACGACGGCGACGGCGTGAACAACTGCGACGACAAGTGCCCGAACTCGCAGGCTGGCCAGACCATCGGTCCGGACGGCTGCCCGGTTCCGGTCTCGATCGACCTGAAGGGCGTGAACTTCGATTTCGACAAGGCGACCCTGCGTCCGGACGCCGTGGCCATCCTCAACGAGGCCGCCGAGATCCTGAAGCGCAACCCGAGCCTGCGCGTCGAAGTCGCCGGTCACACCGACCTGTGCGGTAAGGACGCTTACAACCAGAAGCTGTCCGAGCGCCGCGCCAAGGCCGTGTACGACTTCCTGACCAGCAACGGCGTCGACGCCGGTCGCCTGGCGGGTCCGGTCGGCTACGGCGAGAGCCGTCCGCTGGAGAACACCGCGCAGACGCTGCCGGGCTGCAAGAGCGAGAAGAATCGCCGCACCGAGCTCAACGCTCAGAACTAAGCGGCGTAGCGCGGGCCGTTCGCGGCCCGCGTAGCGATACGAAGAAGCCCGGCCTCGTGCCGGGCTTCTTTTTTGTCTGTGGGACGGGCCCTAGGTGATGGGGCCCATGAGAACGGCTTTTGTGGGAGGGGCTTCAGCCCCGATGCTCTTCGCTCTGATCGCGGCGATCTGGAACAAGAGCGTCGGGGCTGAAGCCCCTCCCACAAAAGCAGCGAGCGCCGCCGGCTCCGCGACGTTTCGCCTTAGCGACAGACGGTCCCCCCGTTGCGCCGCGCGAGCTTGCGCGCCGCAGTTCGGCCCGTTCATAAGAAAAGCCGATAAATGCCTGATTTTGCGGGTTGTCCGATCCCGCACGGCCGCCTACACTGGCGCGCACCGACGACCGCGCGGCGAGGCATTGCCTTCGCGCCGATCCCGTCCCGCGCCGACCTGGAGAGAGCCCCTCATGCGCCGACTGCTTGCCGCCACGTCCTTGATCCTGATCGCTGCGTCCGCGCAGGCCCAGACCAGCGCCGCCAACTGCGCCGCGTTGACCGCCTCGCGCGCGCAGCCGGTGCAGCCGACCCTGATCGCGCCGGTGGCGCCGGAACTGGTCGCGCCCTCGCACCAGCTCGGCGCGCCGACCGGCGTGTTGTCGCAGGCCCTGGACGAAGCGCTCTCGGTCGATCAAGTGCTGCTGCGGATGAAGCTCGACGCCTGCACCGTGGCCAAGGCCACCCCGGCCTCGACCGGCATGCCCTCGGCCAACGATCCGGCCGCGTACAAGCCGCAGACCCAGTTCGACAACACCCCGTGGCGCTTCGACATGAGCCAGGGCGGCAAGCGCATGACCGCCGACGAGTTCAGCGCGTGGATGAAGGCCAAGGGCGTGCGCGTGGCCAAGGGTGCGCCCGGCGCCGCCGCCGCCGCGGCGCCCGCGCCGGTCGCCGAAGCCGAAGCGCCGAAGGCCGAGGAAGGCAAGAAAAAGAAGTAAGCCGCGCCTCGCGCAGCGACCCACGGCCGCGGCTTCGTCCGCGGCCGTTCGTTTTGGCGCAGGCGAAGCGTTCGGCGGCTCGCGATGGGAGCTGGTCCATCGGCGGCGCCGGTAGGTAGTTGGCGCGTCGTTGTGGGAGGGGCTTTCAGCTACGACGCGGTTGTGTCGGATCGCCGCGCATGTCCGATCGCGGAGACTCGCAGCGAAGCATCGATCCACGTGGTTGGGTTTCGCGGTTGCGGAAGAGGCTTCGGCCTCGGCGTCTTGGGTCCGGTTCGCGGCGGTCTGCGACGAAAGCGTCGGGACTGAAGTCCCTCCCACAAAGCGTGCGCGGCCTGCCGGACGCGAGTGCGCGGACAAGGCCGCCGCTCCGGCGACGGCTGCGATAATGCGCGCCGCTGCCCTTCGAATCCCGGACCCGCCTTGAACAAGACCCCGCCCCGTCACGGCCTGGCCCGCGTGCTGTCCAAGCAGGGCGTGTGCTCGCGCAGCGAGGCGGCGCGCTGGGTCGCCGCCGGGCGGGTGACGGTGGACGGGCGGGTGGTGCGCGATCCCGAGTTTCCGATCGTGCAGGGCCGCCATCGCATCCTCGTCGATGGCGAGCGGTCCGGCGACGCGCGCCGGCTCTATCTGATGCTCAACAAGCCGCGCGGGCTGGTCACCACGGCCCACGACGAGCGCGGCCGCGACACCGTCTACCGCTGCTTCGACGGCGCCGAACTCGACGGCGCGCCGCTGCCGTGGCTGGCCCCGGTCGGGCGCCTGGACAAGGCCAGCGAAGGCTTGCTGCTGTTCTGCAACGACCCGCAATGGGCCGCGCGCATCACCGATCCCGAACACGGGCCGGACAAGACCTACCACGTGCAGATCGACGCGATTCCCGACGAGGCGCTGCTGCGCGCGCTGGGCGAAGGCGTCGATGCCGACGGCGAGCGCCTGCGCGCGAAGTCGGCGCGGCTGCTGCGCGCCGGCGAGAAGAACGCATGGTTGGAGATCGTGCTCGACGAAGGCCGCAATCGGCAGATCCGCCGCTTGCTGGCGGAGTTCGATCTGGAAACGCTGCGGCTGATCCGGGTCGCGATCGGCTCGCTGGCCCTGGGCGACTTGGGCAAGGGGCAGTGGCGCAGCCTCGACGAGGCGGATCTGCGCAGCTTGTCGTGAACCTTCGCGGGCCGCGCACGCGGCGCGTCTTGCGCATGCCGCGGACTGCGCCGCGCCGCGAAGAGCGCCGGTTGTGGCGGGCCCGCGGCGTGGCCGAAATCCGACTCAAGTAACAGTCGCCGCGCCGCTCTCGGGCTACAGTCGAGCAGGAGCGTCGCAAGCGCCGGTGTGTACGATCCGCCGGCGCTGCGGGAAGCGGCGCAGCCACAAGGAGGTGCCATGACGGCCCGGCCGCGCTCAGGGGACAGGCCGGACGCCACGAATCATCGCTACGCGCCCAGTGCGGACTCGGAGCCGGCGCATCGCCGTCCGTTGCCGGCGCAGGCGCGCTCGCGCGCATCGGTTCGATATGCACATGCGCCGACGCGCGCGCGCAACCTGCGCGGCCCCGCGGCCGCCCTGCGCAAGCGCTACGGCATCGCCCGGTCCGGTCCGGCCTGCCGCACCCAATCCGACGAACGAAACTCCCCGCGGCCCGGCTGCGGGCGTCCGCTACGACGTCCGCAGGCCGGGCCTGCGCCCCGCAGCACCTCAACCTTCATGGAGAACGCCATGTCCCACGCCACGCTTGCCCCCGCCACGTCCGTCCAGCGCAAACGCGCCGGCGCCCTGATTTCCAGCCTGCGCGGTGCCGCGCTGGCGACGGTGCTGTTGTTCAGCGCCGGCGCGCAGGCCGACCCCGCCGTCGCCGCGCAGATCCTGCAGACCATCCGCTACGAGCGGCAGGTGTTCGACGTGCAGATGCAACAGGTCAACTGGTATCTCGACCACGATCCGAGCCACGCCCAGACCGCGCTGATCATGGCGCGGATCGAGGCGGTCAAGATCGACGCGAAGCTGAAGCGCCTGGTGCAGGAAAACCTGGCCTCGCGCGACGCCGGCCAATACAACGACCTGCAGGCGCTGGAGCGCGCGATCGAATACGGCCGCACCGCCAGCCAGCGGATCAAGTTCGTCGAGGTCTATCTGCAGACGCTGGAGATCGAGCGGCCGCCGAGCGCGATCACCCGGCAGATGCTCAACACCCAGATCCTGTTGTTCAACATGAGCATGCAGCAACTCGAACAGGCGATGGCGCAGGCCTGAGCCGCGTCCGCGCGGCGGGGCCCTGGTGCGGCCCCGTCGCTGCGTGGACTCAATGATGCTTACCAGGAGCAAGACCATGTTCGGAACATCCCTGTCCCTGCGCGCGCCCGCGCGCGCCGGCGCGTTCGTAGCCGCCTTGCGCGCCGTCGCGCTGATGGCGGTGCTGTCGTTTTGCGCCGCCGCGCGGGCCGATCCGGTCGAGACCGAGCGGTTGATGGAGCAGGTCCGCAGCGAGCGCTCCGTACTGGAGTCGAATCTTCAGGACGCTTACGCGCACATGGACAGCGGCCGGACCGAGGAGGCGGTGGCGAGTTTCGCGTTGGCGCGCGCCAACGCCACGGCGATCGGCCTGTATCTGGGCGAGGTGCTGGTCGAGATCCGCAAGTCGCGCGAGCACGGGCAGTACACCGATGCGCGGGCCCTGGAGCGTGCGCGGCTGAGATGCGAGCGGGTCGAGGAGACCGCGGGTTTCATCGATGCCTCGCTGGCGCAGATGATCTTGCAGCCCAGCGCGTTCGGACGCGCGCTGATCGACGCCCAGCGCGTCCAGTTCGACCGCCAGCTTGCGCAACTGGAAGCGGAACTGGCGTTGAGCCAGGCCTGACGACCGCGGCGCCGACGGCCGCGGCCCGATCGGCGCCAGTCCCCGCGGCGATCATGGCCATGCCGATGCCGCGGGTCGAGTCGAACGGCATCGCCGCATGTTCCAGACCCAAGCCGCCAACCCAACCCTAGACCCCCGACCCACCGACAAGGAGAGCCCGATGTCCCACGCTATCGCTTCCACCGCCGCGCGCCGCCGCGCGAGCGCGCCGTTCGCCGCGTTTCGCGCCTTCGCGCTGACGCTGCTGATGCTGTTCGTCCACGGCGCCGGCGCCGATCCGGTCGCGGCCGATCAGCGGCTGGCGATCGTCAAGCAGAATTTCACCGCGCTCAAGCAGAACTACAGCATCGCCAAGATGCAGTTGCAGATGGGGCAGACCACGCCCGCCTCGGTGTCGTTCACCCTGGCCAGGGCGCAGTCGCAGCAGATGGTTTCGAACCTGGCGATCCTGCGCAACGACAACCAGCACACGCTCGACAACGGTCTGTACCTCAACGGCGCGGCGCAGCAGCAGGCGGTGAACTACACCGACGTGGCCAAGAGCCTGACCCAGCAATTGCAGACCCGCTTGCTGATCCTGAGCATGCAGCCGGCTTCGCAGCTCGATCTGGTGCTCGCCGACCAGAGCCTGACCCAGCTGACGCTCAAGCTGACCCAGCTCGAGCAGGCGATGATCGCGGCGCAGCAGTAAGCGCGGCGGGGTTTCGCCGGAGGTTCCGATTCGACCGGGCCGATGCGATCGGCCCGGTTCGGGCGGCGGTTTTCGAGCGCTCGGCGTCCACGCGCCGTCCGGGGCGGTCGTGGCGCGCTTCAATGGCCCGCTTCAGTCGCCCGCATCGGGTTCGCGCCAGCGCAGCAGGCGCGCGTCGAGCAGGGCGGCGACCACCTCGCGCGCGCGGGCGTCGCCCGGGCCGCGCGCGTCGTGGCTGCAGCCCTTGCCGTGGTTGCACGGCGCGCAGGCGAGGGCGAGGTTGCGCGGATCGTCGGCGTCCTCGCCGACGCGCGCGGTCAGCGCGGCCGCGGCGCGGCGGCCGAACCAGGCGCTGGGCACCACGTGTTCGAGCGAGGTCGCGCCCAGCGCTTCGCCGTCGGCGCGCACGGCCAGCGCGCGCCGGCAATGCAGGCAGCGGCTGCGCCAGGTGTCGCCGTCGAGCGTCGCCAGCGCGTCGGTGCGCGCGGCTTGCAGCAGGCGGCGGCGTAGCGCGGAGCGCATCGTCAGCGCCGCGCTGCGGCGCGAGGCCGGGCCGAGCCGCTCCCGGCCAGAACGATGCGGGCCGGGAGGCCCCGGCCCGCGATGGCGCGCTTGCGTGCCGCCATGATCGCGATCAGGCCCCGATCACGCCCAGTTCGCGGCCGATCTTGATGAAGGCGTCGATCGCGCGGTCCAGGTGTTCGCGGGTGTGCGCGGCCGACATCTGGGTGCGGATGCGCGCCTGGCCCTGCGGCACCACCGGGAAGAAGAAGCCGATCGCGTAGATGCCTTCCTCGAGCAGGCGCTCGGCGAACTTCTGCGCCAGCGGCGCGTCGTACAGCATCACCGGGCTGATCGGATGCACGCCCGGCTTCACGTCGAAACCCGCAGCGGTCATGCGCTCGCGGAAGTAGGCGGTGTTCTGCGCCAGTCGCTCGCGCAGGTCGCCGGCCGCGGCCAGCATCTGGAACGCCTTGATGCCCGCGGCGACCACGTGCGGCGGCAGCGAGTTGGAGAACAGGTAGGGACGCGAGCGCTGGCGCAGCAGCTCGATCACTTCCTTCTTCGCCGTGGTGAAGCCGCCGAGCGCGCCGCCCATGGCCTTGCCGAGGGTGCCGGTGATGATGTCGATCCGGTCGAGCACGCCCTTCACTTCGGCCGAGCCGCGGCCGTTGGCGCCGAGGAAGCCGGTGGCGTGGCATTCGTCGATGTGCACCAGCGCGCCGTACTTCTCCGCCAGCGCGACGATTTCGTCGAGCGGGGCGATGAAGCCGTCCATCGAGAACACGCCGTCGGTGGTGATCAGCTTGGTCTTGCAGCCGGCCGCGTCGGCGGCCTGCAGCTGCTTCTCCAGGTCGGCCATGTCGCAGTTGGCGTAGCGGAAGCGCTTGGCCTTGCACAGGCGCACGCCGTCGATGATCGAGGCGTGGTTGAGCGCGTCGGAGATGATCGCGTCGTTCTCGCCCAGCAGCGGCTCGAACAGACCGCCGTTGGCGTCGAAGCAGGCGGCGTAGAGGATCGTGTCCTGCTTGCCGAAGAAATCGGAGATGGTGCTTTCCAGCTGCTTGTGCAGGTCCTGGGTGCCGCAGATGAAGCGCACCGAGGCCATGCCGAAGCCGTGGCTGTCGAGCGCGTCCTTGGCCGCCTGGATGATGTCCGGATGATCGGCCAGGCCGAGGTAGTTGTTGGCGCAGAAGTTCAACACGTTGCGGCCGTCGGCGAGTTCGATCTGCGCCGACTGCGGGCTGGTGATGATGCGCTCGGACTTGAACAGGCCGGCGGCGCGGATCTCTTCGAGGGTGTCGGCGTAGTGCTGGGTCAGGGACATGGCGGGGGCGGTCGCGTGAGTGAGTGGGGGAGGCGAGAAGTGAGCGTGGAGGAGCGAGGAGTGAGCGGAAGCGGAGGAGAGCTTTCGCTCACTCCTCACTCCTCCACGCTCACTCCTGCTTCGTCAGTTCCAGCTCAGCACGACCTTGCCGGCCTTGCCCGCTTCCATCAGGTCGAAGCCCTTCTGGAATTCGTCCACCGGCAATTGATGCGTGAGCACCTTGCCGAGCGGGAAGCCCGACAGCACCAGCTGGGTCATCTTGTACCAGGTCTCGTACATCTTGCGGCCGTAGATGCCGTGCAGGGTCAGGCCCTTGAAGATGATCTTGTCCCAGTCGGCGCCGGC
Organism: Lysobacter yananisis; assembly: GCF_031199375.1. Taxonomy (NCBI): domain Bacteria; kingdom Pseudomonadati; phylum Pseudomonadota; class Gammaproteobacteria; order Lysobacterales; family Lysobacteraceae; genus Lysobacter; species Lysobacter yananisis. Next base: position 6,138,964 of record NZ_CP133568.1, on the reverse strand, counting down.
GCCCTTGGGCATGATGCCGAGCATGGCGATCTTGCCGCCGTGGTACATGCAGTCGAGCATGTCGTTGAACGCGCGCGGGTTGCCGCTCATTTCCAGACCGACGTCGAAGCCTTCCATGTGCAGGTCGGCCATGACGTCCTTGAGCGACTGGTTGGCGACGTTGACCACGCGGGTCGCGCCCATGTCGGCGGCGAGCTTGAGGCGGAAGTCGTTGACGTCGGTGACCACCACGTTGCGCGCGCCGATGTGCTTGCAGATGCCGGCGGCGATGATGCCGATCGGGCCGGCGCCGGTGATCAGCACGTCCTCGCCGACCACGTCGAACTCCAGCGCGCAGTGCGCGGCGTTGCCGTAGGGATCGAAGAAGGCCGCCAGTTCGCTGGGGATCTGGTCCGGGATCGGCCACAGGTTGCTGGCCGGCATGACGATGTATTCGGCGAACGCGCCGTCGCGGTTGACGCCGATGCCGGTGGTGTTCGGGCACAGGTGCTGGCGGCCGGCGCGGCAGTTGCGGCAATGGCCGCAGACGATGTGGCCTTCGGCCGAGACGCGCTGGCCGACGCGGTAGCCGGTGACGCCGGGGCCGAGCTCGGCGACGCGGCCGACGAACTCGTGGCCGATCACCAGGCCGGGCTTGATCGTGCGCTGGCTCCACTCGTCCCACAGGTAGATGTGCAGGTCGGTGCCGCAGATGGCGGTCTTCTCGAGCTTGACCAGGACCTCGTTCGGACCGGGCGTGGGCACCGGCACCTGTTCCATCCAGATGCCCTTGCCGGCTTCGCGCTTGACCAGGGCCTTCATCGTTTGCGTCATGGGATTTCGATACCTACAGGGCCGCGGCGGCGCCGGGCGGGACGGGCGGGAATGCAGGGCGGAATTATACGCCCCCGCCGCGGCCGGGCCGCCCGGGCGGGTTTGCCCGCGGCGGGCGGCTTGGCCTATCGTCGCGGCTTCCTTGCCGTACGGAATCACCATGCGCCCCCGTGTGTTAGCCCTGTCCCTGGCGCTGTGCGCCACCGCCGCCCAGGCCGACGAAGGCATGTGGATGCCCTCGCAGTTGCCCGACATCGCCCGCCAGTTGCGCGCGGCCGGATTCAAGGGCGACCCCGCCGACCTGGCCGACCTGACCCGCGCGCCGATGAACGCGGTGGTCAAGGTCGGCGGCGCGACCGGTTCGTTCGTGTCCGCCGACGGCCTGGTGCTGACCAACCATCACGTCGCGTTCGGGGTGATCCAGTACAACGCCAAGCCCGAGCGCGACCTCATCGGCAACGGCTTCGTCGCCGCCGACCGCGCCGCCGAACTGCCGGCCAATCCGGACTTCCGCGTGCTGGTGACCACCGGTTTCGACAAGGTCACCGAGCGCATCCTGCAAGACGCGCGCGGCAAGCGCGGCCGCGCCTACTACGACGCGGTCGACAGCGCGAGCAAGACCCTGGTGGCCGAGTGCGAACGCGAGCAGGGCTATCGCTGCAGCGTCGCCAACATGTACTACGGCAGCGATTTCTATTTGATCCGGCAGTTGGAGCTGCGCGACATCCGCCTGGTGTACGCGCCGCCGGACAGCATCGGCAACTACGGCGAGGAGATCGACAACTTCGTCTGGCCGCGCCACAGCGGCGATTTCACCTTGCTGCGCGCCTACGTCGGCAAGGACGGCAAGCCCGCCGACTACGCGCCCGACAACGTGCCTTACCAGCCGCCGAGCCATCTGCAGATCGCCACCGATCCGGTGCGCGAGGGCGACTACGCCATGCTCGCCGGTTACCCGGGCACGACCTTCCGCCACCGCATGGCGTCCGAATTCGTCCAGCAGGTGCAGTGGCAGCTGCCGTCGCGGGTGGCCTTGTACGGCAAGATGATCGAGACCATCGACGCCGCCGCGGCCGGCTCCGCCGACGCCAAGGTCAGCTACGCCGCGCAGGTGAAGGGGTTCAAGAACACGCTCAAGCGCGCCCAGGGCGAACTCGACGGCCTGCGCCGCAGCGACGCGGTGCGGGTGCGCGGCGAGGACGAGAAGGCGATGCTGGCGTGGCTGGACAAACAGCCCGACGCGCGTGCGATCCGCGCCGACATCGATGCGGCGCAGAAGGTCCTCGACGCCGGCGCGGCCACGCGCGAACGCGACCAGCTGCTGACCGCGATCCGCACCCAGGTACAACTGCTCAACGCCGCGCTGACCGTGCAGCGCCTGGCGCAGGAGCGCGCCAAGCCCGACGCGCAGCGCGAAACCGGCTACCAGCAGCGCGACGAGGCGCTGATCGCCGGGCGCCTCAAGCAGGTCCAGCGGCGCTACCGCGAGCCGGTGGAGAAGCAACTGCTGGCCTATCTGCTGCTGCAGTACAAGCGCGCCGCGCAGGGCGCCCAGCGCGTGGCCGAGATCGAGCGGGTGTTCCCGGGCGAGGACGAGGCCGCGCTCAAGCGCAGCATCGACGCGGTCTACGCCGGCACCGGTTTCGGCGAGGAAGCCGCGCGCCTGCAGGCGATGCAGGCCGATGCCAAGACGCTGCAGTCTTCGACGGATCCGCTGCTCAAGGCGGCCGCGGCGCTGAGCCCGGCGTTCGCGCGGATCGAGGAGGAGGGCAAGGCGCGCGAAGGCGAATTGCTGCGCCTGCGCCCGGCCTACATGCGCGCGCTGATCGGCTATCGCCAGTCGCAGGGCCGCGCGGTGTATCCCGACGCCAACTCGACCCTGCGCGTGAGCTACGGCGCGGTCAGCTCGATGGACCCGCGCGACGGCGTGCGCTACCGCCCGCTGACCACGGTCCAGGGCATCGTCGAGAAGCACACCGGCGCCCGGCCGTTCGACGCGCCGCAGGCGCTGCGCGCGGCCATCGCCAAGGGCGACTTCGGCAGCACCGCCGACCCCGAACTCAAGACCCAGACGGTCGACTTCCTGACCAACCTCGACACCACCGGCGGCAACTCCGGCTCGCCCGTGCTCGACGCCCACGGCCGCCTGATCGGCTTGAACTTCGACAGCAACTGGGAGGCGGTCAGCGCCAGCTGGATGTTCGATCCGCGCTACAAGCGCGCGATCCATGTCGACATGCGCTACATGCGCTGGCTGCTGGCGAAGGTGTATCCGGCGCCGCATTTGCTCAAGGAAATGCAGTTGCCGGCGGAATGAGGCAGTGCGTTCCCGCCCGGTTCACGGGCGGGGACGATGCGTTCCCCGAGGCGGGCGGGAACGGCCGTATCGGGGTATGGTGCGGGGTAAGGAGCAGGATGCAGCCGCGGCCCGGATGGGCCAGGACTAAGGATCAGTCATGACAGCGAGACTATGGATAGTCGTGGGCGACGCCACCTCCAGCGGCGGCCAGGTGGTGTCGGGGTCGCCGTTCACCGATATCGACGGCAAGCCGGTGGCGCGCATCGGCGACAGCGTGGTGTGCGGCCTGCATGGCCCCACGGTCATCGCCAGCGGCGATGCGACCTTCATCGTCGACGGCCAGCCGCTGGCGCGCGAGCGCGACGGCTGCGCCTGCGGCTGTTTGTTGGTTTCGGTGCGGCAAATGTCCACGTCGGTCGCGGCAGGCGGCGCCGGAGGCGGCGGCATGGCCGGCGGCGGCGAGGTTTTCGCGGCCGCCGCGGCCGCCGCGGCCGATTCGCCCGCGTTCGCGACGGACACGCGCCTGGACGACGATGCCGGCCGTTTCGACGAGCAATTGCGTTTCAGTTCGGCCGGCGGCCTGCCGCTGGCGCTGACCCGGTATGCGATCACCCTCGGCGACGGACAGGTGCTGCAAGGCACCACCGATGAGGATGGCAAGACGGCCCGCATCGTCACCGATCGGCCCCAGACCGTGATCCAGGCGAAATTCTTTCCGCCCGACCGTACTCGGACCTGCTGCGCCCAGCACGTGGGCGCTTCGGCCCCCAGCGCCACGACGGTCGCGATCGCCGGCGTGCAGACCAATGCCGTTGCCTTGGGGTCGTCGCAGGCGCAGGTCACGTTAGAGGGCGAATCGCGCGGCCTGACCGAAGGCGAGAAGCGGTTGGCGCGCAGGATCTTCAAGGACGCCATCGATTACGACAAGGTCAAGATCCACAACGACGAGTACCTGTGGTTCGGCATGCAGGACGACAACACGGCGATGACGCCGAACGGCGAGATGTGGATGCCGAAGAATTTGTTCCGCGAGGACTATTCGGTCGAAGACGACAGCATGAAGCACCTGTTCGTGCACGAGATGGTGCATGTCTGGCAGTACCAGTTGGGTTACAACGTCAAGGCGAACGGCTTGAAAATCCATGGATTGTACGAATCCGACAAGCTCGATCACCGGACCGGACCGGATTGCTGAAGAAGCGGCCGGTGTCTCCTTACGAATACTCGTTGGCGCCCAGGCGGGAACTTCCCTTGTTCCAGAAGCCGAAGTACGTGCTCAAGGACGCCGGCTACGTCGAGGTTTTCTCTTCGCTTTCGGATTTCAACATGGAGCAGCAAGGCGATATCATCGCCGACTACGCCAGTCACAAGCGTTATCTCGGGCCGACGCAGCCCATGAGCGAAAGCGGATTGAAGATTCCGCAGGCCCAGCGCGGACGGTGGCTGGAAGCGGTACTGGCCGGATTTCTGGCCATGCCTTCCAGCCGTTCCTTGGTTCCCACCACTACCAAGCGGGCAGACGAACGATGATGGCTTTCGCGATGACTCGGATTTCTCTCGTACCGGCCTTCGTCTGTCGCGCCTGGGCGGCGTCGCTTCCGGTCCTGGCGGCATTGGCGCTTCCCGCCTGCGCCGCTTCGCGCGACAGCGACGGCAAGGTGTTCGTCGAACAGCAAGGCGCCTCGATCTGTTTTCGCGTCGAGACGTTCAAGGATCCTTCTCTGTTCGCGCCGGGCGCGCAGGACGTCGATCGCGAGCGTGTGGTCGCACGCTCGCTCGAGGTGGGGCGCTACACCGAAGCCGGTTACGGCGTGGCATGGCGCGCGGCCCATCCCGTGGACGAGTACGGCCAGGGCATCCGGCTCGACCGCAAGACCCGCTGGTGTTACGGCAAGGCGCCTGACGGTTTCGTGGCGACGGTGCCGGCGCAGCCGCTTTCGGCGGGGCGCTTCCGCGTCAGGATCGATGCGTCCAATATTCTCGACCCCATCGAGAACAGCGAATCGGCCGATTTCGCCAGCGAGTTCTGCCTGGCAGGCCGCGCCGGCGAGTTGCGGTTGAGCCCGTGCGGCACGGCAGGGAAGCCGGCTTCGCCTTGATGCGTTTCGCCTGATTCGCCCGGCCCGGGCTAGTCCTCCTCTCGCGTCGCTTACGCTGGCGACCCGACATCCGGATCGCGCTCGACCCGGCGCGCTGGAGGCAGCGCTCTGCGGTGCCCGCCGGCAACGCCCCGAGGCAGGCGCACCGGCATGTCCCGGTGCCGCCGAACCTGGAGGCAAGCCGGGGGCCCACCAGCCCAGGCCCCCGGACTGCGACCGACGCCCCCGCCAGAGCCCGTCGACGGCCACCCCGCGTCATGGCGAGGCCGACCGCGCCGGGCTAGACTCTGAGACCGTTTTTCCGTACAGATCAGGGGTATACGCATGCGCTACACGGTTTTGGCCGCCGCCGTCGCGGCAGGGACGTTGAGCTTGGGGCTGCCGGCCCCGGCCGGCGCGGTGGAGGGCATGTGGGTGCCGCAGCAGTTGCCGGAGATCTCCGGCCCGCTGAAGAAGGCCGGGCTCAAGCTCGATCCCAAGCAGTTGGCCGACCTCACCGGCGACCCGATGGGCGCGGTGGTCTCGCTCGGCGGCTGCACCGCCAGCTTCGTCTCGCCGCAGGGCCTGGTGGTGACCAACCACCACTGCGCCTACGGCGCGATCCAGCTCAACTCCACCGCGCAGAAGAACCTGATGCGCGACGGCTTCAACGCCGCCGCGCCGGGCGACGAAGTCTCCGCCGGCCCGGCCTCGCGCATCTACGCGCTGGATTCGATCCGCGACGTGACCGCCGAAGTCAACGCCGCCATCGCCGGCGCCGCGACCCCGATCGAACGCACCCTCGCCGCGCAGGCCGTGGAGAAGCGTCTGGTCGCGCAGTGCGAGGCCGAGCCGGGCTACAGCTGCGAGATCTACAGCTTCTTCGGCGGCGTCACCTACCGCCTGTTCCGCAACATCGAGATCAAGGACGTGCGCCTGGTCTATGCGCCGCCGGGCAGCATCGGCAACTACGGCGGCGAAGTCGACAACTGGATGTGGCCGCGCCACACCGGCGATTTCTCGTTCTACCGCGCCTACGTCGGCAAGGACGGCAAGCCGGCCGAGTATTCCAAGGACAACGTGCCTTATCAGCCCAAGCACTGGCTGAAGATGGCCGACAAGCCGCTGGGCGAGGGCGACTTCGTCATGGTCGCCGGCTATCCGGGCCGCACCAACCGCTACGCCCTGGCCAGCGAGTTCGAGGCGACCCAGAGCTGGACCTACCCGACCATCGCCCAGCACTACAAGAACCTGGTTGCGCTGGTCGAGCGCACCGCCAAGCAGGACCCGGAAATCGGGGTGAAGTACGCCAGCACCGTGCGCGGCTGGCAGAACACGCTGAAGAACTACGACGGCCAGCTGGAAGGCTTCAAGCGCATCGACGCCGGCGCCAAGAAGCACGCCGACGAGGCCGCGGTGCTGGCGTGGCTGCGCAAGCGCGGCGAAGCCGGCAAGCCGGCGCTGGACGCGCACGCCAAGCTCGAGGAGCTGCAGGCGAAGAAGGCCGATCATCGCGCCCGCGACCTGATCTATTCGCAGCTGCGCCGCGGCGGCGCGATCGGCGCCGCCGGCACCGTGTACCGCGTGGCGGTCGAACGCGCCAAGCCCGACGCCGAGCGCGAGCCGGGCTACCAGCAGCGCGACCTGCCGGAGATCAAGGCCGGGCTGGAGCAGATGGACCGCCGCTACGATGCGCGCATGGACCGCGAGCTGCAGGCGTACTGGCTGCGCGAGTACGTCAAGCTGCCGGCCGGCGAGCGCATCGCCGAGCTCGACCGCTGGCTCGGCGGCAACGACGAGAAGGCGATCAAGCGCGCGCTCGACAAGCTGGCCAAGACCAAGCTCGGCTCGCTCAAGGAGCGCGTGGCGCTGCTCGGCGCCGACCGCGCGGCGCTGGACAAGAGCCGCGACCCGGCGATCGAGCTGGCCAAGGCGCTGCTGCCGGCGAACCTGCGCATGGAGCAGGAAGACAAGACCGCGCTCGGCGAGACCCTGGTCGCGCGTCCGGCCTACCTGCAGGGCGTGATCGACTACCGCAAGAGCCAGAAGCAGGCGGTGTATCCGGACGCCAACTCGACCCTGCGCATCACCTTCGGCAACGTCAAGGCCTACACCAAGCTCGACGGCAGCAAGCAGGCCGCGTTCACCAAGCTCGAGGAAGTCGCGGCCAAGGCCACCGGCGCCGATCCGTTCGACGCACCCGATTCGCTGCTGGAGGCCATCGCCGACAAGCGTTACGGCGGCCTGGAAGACAAGCGCCTGAAGACGGTGGCGGTGAACTTCCTGTCCGACCTGGACATCACCGGCGGCAACTCGGGTTCGCCGGTGCTCGACGGGCAGGGCAAGCTGGTCGGCCTGGCCTTCGACGGCAACTGGGAGTCGGTGAGCTCGAACTGGGTGTTCGATCCGACCATGACCCGCATGATCGCGGTCGACCAGCGCTACATGCGCTGGATCATGCAGGAGGTCTATCCGGCGCCGCAGGTGTTGCGCGAGCTGGGCGTGGCGCCGAAGGCGGCGAAGAAGAAGTAAGCGCTGTGCAGATCGCGTAACCCGGAACGCCAGCCCTCGGGCTGGCGTTCTGCTTTTGTGGCAGTGGCGCGAGCCTCGATGCTTTGCGCTGTTGTGGGAGGGGCTTCAGCCCCGATGCTCTTGTCTCAGATCGCGGCGACCTGAGCGGAAAGCATCGGGGCTGAAGCCCCTCCCACAAGAGCGACAAGCATCGGGGCTCAAGCCCCTCCCATAAGAGCGACAGGCATTGGGCTGAAGCCGCTCCCGCAAGAGCCGGCATCGCCGGGCCGTCGCGCTAACGAAAATTTTAGTTTTCGCCACGGGAAAAATTAGTACAGCGTTAAACGACACAAGCCTCTTCGCGATATTGCCGCGACGACGCTTTTGCCAATGGCCTTCACAGTTTTCCTCAGGCTAGACTCGACCTCCCTCGAACCCCGGGACGTCTTGATGCAATACGCGGTGCTGGCCAGAGCGATGGCGATGACAGGGACGTTGCTCAGCGGCTTGGCCTGGCACGGCGCGGCGCGCGCGGTGGAAGGCCTGTGGATGCCGTCGCAACTGCCCGAGCTGGCCTCGGCGCTCAAGCAATCCGGCGCGCGCGCGAACGCCAAGCAACTGGGGCAGTGGGCTGATCCCAAGGGCGATCCGCTCGGCGCGGTGGTGCCGCTCGGCGGATGCACCGCCAGCTTCGTCTCGTCCAAGGGACTGCTGCTGACCAACCACCATTGCGCGCTCGGCGCGATCGCGCTCAACTCCACCGGCCAGCGCAACCTGCTGCGCGACGGCTTCAAGACCGGCACCAACAACGAGGAAGTCTCGGCCGGGCCGAACGCGCGCATCTACGTGCTCGACTCGGTCCAGGACGTGACCGCGAAGGTGCAGTCCGCGCTGTCCGCCGCCGCCGATCCGGCCGCGCGCATGGCCGCGCTGGACGCGCTGGAAAAACAACTGGTGAGCGAGTGCGAGCGCACGCCGGGCTACGGCTGCCGGCTCTACAGCTACTTCGGCGGCAACCGCTTCGAACTGCAGCGCAGCCTGGAAATCCGCGACCTGCGCCTGGTCTACGCGCCGCCGGAGGGCATCGGCAACTTCGGCGGCGAGAACGACAACTGGATGTGGCCGCGCCACACCGGCGATTTCGCCTTCTACCGCGCCTATGTCGGCAAGGACGGGCGGCCGGCGCCGTATGCGATCGACAACATCCCCTACCAGCCCAAGCGCTGGCTCAAGATCGCCGACAAGCCTTTGGGCGCGGGCGATTTCGTCATGCTCGCCGGCTTTCCGTCGCTGACCAACCGCTACGCCATGGCCGACGATTTCCAGGCCAACGCCGAGTGGACCTATCCGACCGTGGCCGCGCACTACAAGCGCCTGGCCGCGCTGGTCGAGGCCGAAACCCGCAAGAACCCGCAGGCCCAGGCCAAGTACGCGCCGACCGTGCGCGGCTGGCTCGGCGCGGCCAAGAACTACGAAAGCCAGATCGAGAGCTTCCGCCGCGCCGGCACCGCCCAGCTCAAGCGCAACGAAGAGAACGAACTGCTGGAATGGCTGCGCGGCAAGGGCGCGGCCGGGCAGCCGGCGCTGGACGCGCATGCGCGCCTGGTCGAGCTGGGCAACCAGGCGCGCGCCGAACGCGACCGCGACCTGATCCTCGGCCAGCTCGCCGCCACCGGCGCGCTGTGGAACGCGACCCAGCTCTATCGCGGCGCGATCGAGCGGGCCAAGCCCGACGCGCAGCGAGAGAGCGGCTTCCACGACCGCGACCGCGGCGCCTACGAAAACGGATTCAAGCAATTCGACCGCCGCAGCGACGTGCGCGTGGACCGGCAGGTGCTGGGTTACTGGCTGCACGAGTACGTCAAGCTCGGCAAGGAGCACCGCGTCGCCGCGATCGACCAATGGCTCGACGGCGACGACGAGAAGGCGATCAAGCGCGCGCTCGACCGCATCGGCAAGTCGCGCCTGCTCGGAGTGGAGCAGCGCGCCGGTTGGCTCAACGCCGAGCGCGCTTCGTTCGAGAGCAAGGACTCGCTCAAGGACGGCGCGGTCGGCTTCGCGGTCGCGGCGATGCCGATCCTGCTGCAGATGGAGCAGGAGATCCGCGCGCGCGCCGGCGAGACCGTGGCCGCGCGCCCGGTCTATCTCAAGGCGCTGGCGGATTTCCGCAAGAGCGTCGGCCGCATCGCCTATCCCGACGCCAACGGCTCGCTGCGGCTGAGCTACGGCACGGTCACCGCGTACACCAAGGACAACGGCGCCAAGCAGTTGCCGTTCACCCGGGTCGAGGAGATCGCCGCGCGCCACAGCGGCGCCGCGCCGTTCGCCGCGCCGCAGCCGCTGCTCGGCGCGATCTCGGCCAAGCGCTACGGCGCGCTGGCGGACAAACGGCTGGAGTCGGTGCCGGTGAACTTCCTCGCCGACCTGGACATCAGCGGCGGTAATTCCGGCTCGCCGGTGCTCGACGGCCAGGGCAAGCTGGTCGGCATCGCCTTCGACAGCAACTGGGAGTCGGTGAGTTCGAGCTGGCTGTTCGATCCGGCCGCGACCCGCACCATTTCGGTCGACCAGCGCTACATGCGCTGGGTCATGCAGGAGGTGTTCCCGGCGCCGCGCCTGCTGGCGGAGATGGGCGTGCCGGCGTCGGGCAGGTAAGGCGAGAAGTGAGCGCAGAGGAGTGAGTAGCGCCTTGCTTTCGCTCGCTCCTCACTCCTCTGCGCTCACTCCTGTTCTGCTTTCAGCCTTGTCGGATCAATCGCGCGGCGGCGGGCACACCATATGCCCGCTGCTGTACTTGGCGGTGCGCACGCCCGATTCGGTGTACACGCCGCTGCAGCTCAGCTCGGCCTGGCCGACCACGTTGCCGGCGGCGTCGAAGTAGAAATAGAACTCGCCGATTTCGTCCGGGCCCGGCGGGCGGGCGAGGGCGGCGGTGGCGACCAGGGCGGCGCTGAGGCCGAGACCGAGGGCGAAAGACTTGCGCATGACGAACTCCTGTTGACTGTGCGGAAGATGGACGTCGGCGGCCTTGCGGCGCGGACGCTGGCGGGATCTTCGACGCGCGGTGCGCGCTCGCATCGTGACGTCGCTCGCGTCGGAGCGGGGCGTGCGCTGCGTGGGTCGGTTCGATCGTGTGTTGCGGCAGTGCGATGGTGCGGTGCGCGCGATGGCGCCGGGCGCTCGCGGCGTCTGCGGATGGCGGACGCGAGCGCGGGCGCGCCGATTACGGCTCCGGATCGCAGAGGTAGTAACCGACGTCGTAGTTCTTGGTGAACTTGCCCCAGGCCTCGGGCGTGCCGTCGCAATGGATCGACGATCGGCCGACCACCGCGCCGTTGTCGTCGTAGTACGTGTAGATCTGGCCGGGACCGGTCGGACCGATCGCCGCGACCGCGGCGCCGACCACGGCTAACGCCGCCAGGCCGAGCCCCAGAGCGAATGTCTTGCGCATGGTGAGTTCTCTCGAAGTGCCGGCAGATCGCCGGCGCCACGAAGCTAGGCTTCGCGCTCGGTTTACTCACGTGACATCTAACACCTGATCGTCGCTTTGTGACGATGGTCGTACGGACAGGCGCGCTGCGCGTTCGGAATCGGGAATTGGTCGAACGCATCGAGGCGCGCGGGTGGGGCCAATGCGTTGCGCGCCTGCCGCGATCGCGCTACGACGCTCGCGGCGGCCGTATGCGAAACGGTGAAAACGAAAACGGCGGGGTCGCCCCCGCCGTCGCGTTCGCTGTCTGCGTTCGCCGCGGTCAGATCCCGCAGACCCAGTAGCCCATGTCGTAATCGTCGGTGACTTCGCCCCATTGGCTGAGGTTGTTGTCGCAGTCGCGCGACTCGCCGCCGACGAGTTCGCCGTTGCGGTAGTAAGCCGCGTACTCGCCGCGGCCGACGAACACCGCCGAGGCGGCGGTGGCGAACAGGGTCAGGCCGAGGCCGAGGGTCAGGACCAGTGTCTTCTTGCTCATGAGGCGCTCCTTGTCGTGATGAGATCGCCGGGCCAAGCCCCGGCGCGGTGCGCCTGCGCGGACGGCGCGGGGCAGGCGGACGATGCGCGTTCGGCGCGATGCCGGGCGGGGCGTGCGAACGGTTCGCGCGACGCCTCGTCCCGGCCGACTCCGTCCCTGGTCCCCGGCGGCCGCGCCGGCGGCGGCCGCCGCGTTTCGGCCGCTCGCAAGCCAGCTTAGGAACGCACCGTGCCGGCGCGCAAGGCGCTGCGCACCGGCAGTGCGACAGGCCGCGGCCGTATGTTTATGTTCGTGCGTGCGCGGGCGCGATGCGGCCGCGGTCGCGGGCCGCGCACACGCCGCTTGCAATGCCCGCGCGGCCTGCCGTAGGCTGCGCGGGCAGTCGCGGATTCCCATGCCAGCCGGCCCCGTCTCCCGACCCGTGTCAGAAAGCCGCCCCCAGGGCGGCGCCGCCCCAGGCGGTCCCGGTTCCCGGCCCCCGATGGGCTCGCGGCGCCGGAGCACCCCAGGCGATCTTTCCCGCAGTGCCGGCTCGCAAGCGTGTCCTCGTCTGATCCCCTCACGACCTGGAGCTTGCGACGATGAAAGTACTGGCCTGCGATGGCATCCACGAAGACGGCTTGACCCTGTTCCGCGAAGCGGGCTGGGACGTCGTGGTGTCCGACCCGATCAAGGATCCCGCCGCGCTGACCGAAGCGCTCAAGGGCGTGGACGCGGTGCTGGTGCGTTCGGCGACCAAGGTCCCGGCCGAGGCGCTGGCGCAGGCCGCGAACCTGCGCGTGATCGGCCGCGCCGGCGCCGGCGTGGACACCATCGACGTCGACGCCGCCACCGCGCGCGGCATCGCGGTGATGAACGCGCCCGACGGCAACACCCTGGCCGCGGCCGAACACGCGATCTCGCTGCTGTTCGCGCTGGCCCGCCACATCCCGCGCGCCGACGCCGGCATGAAGGCCGGCGAGTGGCCGAAGAACGGCCTCACCGGCTTCGAACTGGAAGGCAAGAAGCTCGGCGTGATCGGCCTGGGCCGGATCGGCGGCACGGTCGCGCGCAAGGCCCAGGGCATCGGCATGGAAGTGGCCGCGCACGATCCGTTCCTGCCCGCGTCCGCCGCCGGCAAGGGCAGCGTGCCGCTGAAGACGCTGGAGGAGCTGCTGGCCTGGGCCGACGTGGTGACCCTGCACATCCCGCGCACCAAGGAAACCACCAACCTGCTGTCGGAAGCGAGCATGCGCTCGATGAAGAAGGGCGCCTACCTGGTCAACGCCGCGCGCGGCGGACTGGTCGACGAGGCCGCGCTGCTGACGCTGATCGAGGAAGGCCACATCGCCGGCGCCGCGCTCGACACCTTCGTCACCGAACCGCTGCCGGCCGACTCGCCGCTGCGCGCGAATCCCAAGCTGATCCTGACCCCGCACCTGGGCGCGTCCACCAGCGAAGCGCAGCAGGCGGTGAGCACGATCCTGGCGCGGCAGATCATCGATTTCGTCGCCACCGGCGCGGTCGCCGGCTGCGTCAATCTGCCGCCGCTGACCGCCGAGGCCGCGCGCGAAGTCGGCCCGTGGATGCCGCTGATGTCGGCGCTGGGCCGCCTCGCCGCGCGTCTGGTGCCGGCGCCGACGCGCTTGGAAATCACCTACGCCGGACGCACCGAGGCGCTGGATACGCGGCCGCTGTCGCGCCTGTTAGTGGCGGCGCTGCTGGGCACCGCGTCGGGCCGCGTCACCCCGGTCAACGCGCTGCAGGAAGCCGCCGCGCGCGGGCTCACCGTGTCGGAAACGCTCGGCGGCAACGGCGACGGTTTCGATCGCCTGCTCAAGCTGCGGGTGATCGGCGAGAAGCGCACGCGCGAGATCGAGGCGACCTTGCACCGCGGCCCGCGCGTGGTCCGCCTGGACGGCGTGGAGATCGAATTCGACCCGCAGGCGCACGTGCTGCTGCTGCGCAACGAAGACCGTCCCGGCATGATCGGCGCGGTCGGCTCCACCCTCGGCGCGGCCGGCGTCAACATCGTCAACTTCGCCCTCGGCGCGGCCGGCGACGGCCAGGCGCGCGCGGCGATCACGGTCGACCGTCCGGTCGACGACGCGCAACTGGCGGCGCTGCGCGCGACCCCGGGCATCCTCTCGCTGGCGCAGGTGTAAGCGCATGCGCATCCTGCTCGCCCGCCACGGAGAGACCCCCTGGAACGCGGAAGGCCGCTACCAGGGGCAGGAAGACATCGCGCTGTCGCCGGTCGGCGAAACCCAGGCGCGCGCGCTCGGCGCGCGCCTGCGCGAGGTGCCGATCACCCGCGCGGTGGCCTCGCCGCTGTCGCGCGCGCGCCGCACCGCCGAACTCGCGCTCGGCGAAGAGCGCACGCCGATGCTCAAGCTCGACCCCGGCCTGATGGAGATCGCCCACGGCACCTGGGAAGGCCTGCTCGCCAGCGAAATCCGCGAGCGCGACGGGGACCGCCTGCGCGCCTGGCGCGAGACCCCGCACGAGGTGCTGATGCCCGGCGGCGAATCGATCGTGCACGTGCTCGACCGCGCCTGGCCGGCGTTCGCGAAGGCCTGCGAAGGCCTGAAGGACGACGACACCTTGCTGGTGGTCGCCCACGACGCGGTCAACCGGGTGCTGCTGTGCCGGATCCTCGGCATCCCGCTGGCGAAGCTGTGGACGTTCCGGCAGGCGCCGACGACGCTGAACCTGCTCGAAGGCGATCATGTGGACCGGTTGGACGTGGTGCGCTTGAACGATTGCAGCCACCACACGGCGTTGTTCGGGGAGGCGGTGCATCGGGCGTTGTGAGCGCGGCCGCACGACGATTGGGCGCGGCCTCGGAGGAGGCCGCGGTTGCGGATTTCGCCGGCGTTGGAGTTTGTCGCGGTCGCGGCTCGCGCCGTCCCTAAAGGACCCTGGCTGGTTTCGTCTGCGGTTGCAGGGGCGGGCAACGCAACCACATCGTCCCTTGCCCACCGTCATTCCGGCGAAAGCCGGAATCCATTTTGATCTTGCCGTTGCCGTTGCTTGTGCTCGCCCTTAAGCCCGATGAAGTCGTCCCGCAGCCCCGGAGGGCGTGCGCATGGATGCGCACGCGCGCCATGGGGCAGGATGCCCCTTATGGCGCGGCCCCGCGCCGCTTTCGAGCCATAGTGGCTCTTGATCCAAAAAAATAAGGCCTTTTCTTTGGTTACTTTCTTTGTGGCTTCAGACAAAGAAAGTGACCCGGCCGCTTGCGGACGGAAGCCCTTGATCTTCGCTTGTCGTCACCCGAACGAACACACAAAGGCAGAACCCACCGCGGCACGCCCCCTGTAGGAGCGGCGCAAGCCGCGACCGCGCCACCGCAAACACCGTGAAAGTTACGACGTAGTTGCGTCGCCGCGGTCGCGGCTCGCGCCGCTCCTACAGTCGGATACGCAACCCCACAACCGTCATTCCGGCGAAAGCCGGAACCCACGCTGACGTTGCTGCTGCCTTCGCCGTTATCGATGTGTCGCGTGACGACAAGCCACCATCAAGAGCTTTCGTCCGCAAGCGGCCGAGCTACTTTCTTTTGTCAGCGCGACAAAAGAAAGTAGCGGCGGAGTCAATGTCCAAGTGCATCACCCTGCGCCCGCGGGTTTTTGAGTTCCTCATAGAGCACCTCGACGGGCGAGCGCCTGCCCAGGCTACGACGGGGGCGGTTGTTCATTTCCCACGCCACCTCCTTGAGGCGCTGCGCAGAATGCACCGACAGATCGGTGCCCTTGGGAAAGTATTGCCGCAACAAGCCGTTGGTGTTTTCGCAGGTTCCGCGTTGCCACGGGCTATGGGGGTCGGCGAAGTAGATCGCTAAACCAGTGCGTTCGCTCAACTGCCGATGCGATGCCATTTCCTTGCCCTGGTCGTAGGTCAAGGTCTTCTTCAAACTTTCCGGCACACCTTCGAACGCCGAGCTGAAGGCCTCCAGCACCGTGTGCGCGGTCGCGTCGGCGAGCTTGACCAGCTTGACGTACAAGGTGCGGCGGCAGACCAATACCCCAATCGCCGAGCGATTGTGCGCGCCCACGATCAGGTCGCCCTCCCAATGCCCCGGCATCAGGCGCTCATGCGCGGCCGGCGGCCGCAGGCGGATGTTGGGTAGATCCGGCAGATGGCCGCGGGCGTCGCTTCCCTGGCGCGTGCGGCGGCCGGACTTGCGCCCCTGCCGCAGCAGACGGGTCACCTGGCGGCGCAATTCGCCGCGCGGCATCGCATAAATCGCGGTATAGATCGTTTCGTGCGACACGCGCAGCCAGGGCCGGTCCGGGTACAGATCGCGCAGTTTGTCGGCAATCTGTTGCGGCGACCAGCACCGTTCCAGCCAATAGCGCACGCGTCGCCACAGCACGGTGTCGCGTCGCAGCTTGCGGCGCACCCGCGCCCGCCGACGCAGCCGTTGGGCCCGCCGGCCCGCCCGGGTCGCATCGTAGCCAGGGTCGAAACGGGGGCGTCCGCGCAGCGGCGGCCCCGAATGGGACCGAAACCCATTACGGCGCAACTCGCGAGCGATGGTGCTTTGCGCCCGACCCAACGTCTGGGCGATTTGCCGTCCGCTCGCCCCTTGGGCGATCAAGACCATGATGGCCCCGCGCTCTTCTGCGCTCAGATGTGAATACTGCTGGCCCATTCACAGTGCCTCACTGAGGTGATGCACTTGAGGTTAGAGACCAGCAGCCAAAGAAAAACGCTTGTTTAAGGTCAAAAGCCACTAGGTCCAGCTCCGGGCGCGGGGATGCGCCGTAAAGGGCATCCATGCCCCTACGGCGCACGCGCGCATCCATGCGCGCGCCCTCCGGGTCTGCGAAACAGTGGTCTTCGGTGAGGTGGCGTCCAAGCCAAGAGCAACAGTAAGAGCAACAGCAACAGCAACAGCCGATTCTCCAGACGCCGGCTGGGCCCAGGAGGATTCTGCCGTCCCGCAGCGATGACCTCGACACCGCCACGCCATCCCGAAACACCGACGCCCCGTCCCCGTGGATCCGCAACGACCCAGCCTGAGCGGCGGACCGTCCGGCCGGCGCCAGGATCGGCGACAATAGCCGCATGCAAACCCGCTCCCTCGCCGACTGGCTCTCCCACATCGAACGCATCCACCCCAAGTCCATCGACATGGGCCTGGAGCGCATCCGCGAAGTCTCCAAGCGCCTCGGCCTGACCCGCCCCGGCCGCGAAGTGATCACCGTCGGCGGCACCAACGGCAAGGGCTCCACGGTCGCCTTCATCGAGGCCATCGCCCGCGCCGACGGGCGCCGGGTCGGGGCCTACACGTCGCCGCACCTGCTGGCCTACAACGAGCGCATCCGCATCGACGGCGCCGATGCGGCCGATGCCGACATCGTCGCCGCGTTCGAGGCCATCGAGGCCGCGCGCGGCGAGGTCGCGCTGACCTATTTCGAATACGGCACCCTGGCCGCGCTGTGGCTGTTCGAGCGCGCGGGGCTGGACCTGGCGATCCTCGAAGTCGGCCTCGGCGGCCGCCTGGACGCGACCAACATCGTCGACGCCGACGTGGCGGTGATCACTACCGTCGATCTCGACCACCAGGACTACCTCGGCGACGACCGCGAAAGCATCGGTTTCGAGAAGGCCGGCATCGCCCGCGGCTTCAAGCCGTTGGTGCTCGGCGACGACGATCCGCCGTCGAGCGTGCTGCGCCACGCCTACCTGATCGGCGCCTCGGCGGTGCGCGCGGGCTGCGATTTCTTCTTCGCGCCGGCGCCGGACGACGAGGCGAGCTGGAACTGGCGCGAGGTCGGTTTTGAGGTCGAACTGCCGCGCCCGGCGTTGAGCGCGCCGGTGCAGATGCGCAACGCCGCGGTCGCCATCGCCGCGCTGCGCGCGCTGGATACCGCGCCCAGCGATGAGGCCTTGGCGCGAGGCGTGGCGCAGGCGCGCGTGGCCGGCCGCCTGCAGCGGTTCGAACGCGGCGGCACCGAGATATTGGTCGATGTCGGCCACAACCCGCAGGCCGCGCGCGAACTGGCCGCCTGGCTCGACGCGCAGCCGCCGCGGCCGACCCGGGCGGTGTTCGCCGCGCTCGGCGACAAAGACGCGGTGGGCGTGGTCGCGGCCCTGGGCGAGCGCATCGCGGCCTGGCACCTGGCCGGGCTGAGCGGCCCGCGCGGGGTGTCGGTGGAGGCGTTCGCCGAACGCCTGCGCGGCGGCGCGGCCGAAGCCGGACAGCGCCATGCCAGCGTCGCCGAGGCCCTGGCGGCGGCGCGCGCGGCGGCGGGCGAGGGCGAACGCATTCTCGTGTTCGGCTCGTTCCACACCGCGGCCGAGGCCTTGCAGGCGCTCGCCGACGGGTAGGCCGTTTGCGGTGGAAGGGTCTTCAGGCCCGATGCTTTGCTGCCTGATCGCCGCGACCGGACAGGAAAGCGTCGGGCCTGAAGGCCCTCCCACAAGAAAACCTGCTCTAAAGGCTTCTTTCTGTTCCCTGCGCACAAACCCTGTGCGCCGCGTGTTTTTCTGAATGCCCGGCCGAGCCACACCGCCCGTGCCCGGTCCTTTCGCCGCCCGGGGGTATAATTCGCGCGGCACCCCGGCCAGCGAGCGACTGAGTAGCGATGGAACCTGCCCTGAAACAGCGATTGATCGGTGCGTTGGTGTTGGTCGCACTGGCGGTGATCTTCCTGCCCATGCTGATCAAGGGCCCGGCGCCCGAAAGCGGCGCCTCCGATGTTCCGCTGACCCTGCCCGACCAGCCGCAGGGCGGCCAGGGCGAAACCCGCGAGCTGCCTCTGGTGACCCCGGGCGACGCGCCGCAGGACGGCATGGTCGGGATGGAGCGTCCGCAGCCGGAGCCTGGCGCCGCCGCGCCGGCCGGCAACGGCCAGACCCTGCCGACGGTGGACACCGCCGCCGGCCGCCAGGGCATGCAGCCGGCCGCCGCCGCCGGCGGCGACTACGCCGTCAGCTTCGGCAGCTACGCCAGCGCCGGCGACGCCGACCGGGTCATCGCCGCGCTGCAGGCCGCGCGCCTGCCGGGTTACCAGGAAACCGCGGCCGGCGCCAACGGCCGTACCGTCTACCGCGTGCGGATCGGGCCGTTCGCGACCCAGGCCGACGCCGAGGCCGCGCGCCTGAACTCGACCAAGGTGCGCAACGACATCAACGCCAAGGTCGTCGTGCTCAACGCCGACGCCGCCGACCTGGCGTCCGGCCCGGCCCCGGCGCCGGCCAAGCCGGCCAGCACGCCCGCGCCGCTCAACGACACCAAGCCGGCCAAGCCCGCGGCATTGCCGCCGGAGCCGGCCAAGCCGGTCGCGGCCAAGCCCGCCGAGCCCAAGCCCACTGAGCCTAAGCCGGCCAAGCCGGCCGACACCAAGCCGGTCGCCGCCGCCAAGCCGGTGGAGACCAAGCCGCTGGAGCCGGCCAAGCCGGTCGAGAAGCCGGCCGCCAAGCCCGAGCCGGCCAAGCCCGCCGCCGCCGGCACCGGTTTCGCCGTCCAGCTCGGCGCCTTCGGCAACGCCGAGGAAGCCAACAAGCTGCGCGACCGCGCCCGCGCGGCCGGTTTCAGCGCCTTCGTCGAACAGGTCCGCACCGACAAGGGCACGCTCAACCGCGTGCGCATCGGTCCGGTGGTCAATCGCGCCGACGCCGACAAGCTCAAGGGCCAGGTCGGGTCCAAGCTCGGCATCGGCGATGCGCTGGTCAAGCCGCATCCGTAAGGACGCGGCCGGCGCGACCGCAACCGGCTGCCAGTGAGCGGCGGCCGCAACACGCTAGGGAGTAAGGCGCAATGACGGCTCTGGACTGGGGCTTGCTGCTGATCGTGGCCTTGTCGGCGCTGCTGGGCATGGCGCGCGGGCTGATCGGCGTGGCCATGTCGCTGGCGGCCTGGCTGCTGGCCGGGCTCGGCGCGTTCCTGTTCGGCGGCGACGTCGCCCACGCGCTCGGCGACAGCGGCCTGAGCTGGGGCTCCTATGCCGCCGGCTACACGCTGTGCTTCGCCGCGATCTGGATCGGCGTGGGCATCCTCGGCTACGTGATCCGCACCGTCGCCCATTCCTACGGCCTGTCGGAGATGGACCGGTTGATGGGCCTGGGCCTGGGGACGCTGCGCGGGCTGATCTTCGCCTGCGCGCTGCTGGTGGTGCTGGGCATGACCACGCTGCCGCGCGAGCGCAGCTGGCGCGATTCGAGCCTGGCCAAGGTGCTGATGCCGGGCGCGCAGCTGATGCGCAGCGCGCTGCCGGACCCGATGGCGGCCAAGGTCGACCTGGAAGGCCGCGGCGGTTCGCTGCAGGAAACCGTGCAGACCGAGGCCGGCCAGCTGGAAAAGAACATCAAGGGCAAGATGCAGCTGCCGACCGGCGGCCTCGACAGCCTCGGCGGCGCGCTGCCGGGCGCGTTCGGCGGCCAGGGTCCCGCGCGCGGCGACCCGGCCCAGGCGCTGCCGCAGCCGCTGCCTGAACCGCAGGCCCAGCGCCGCGGCGGCGGCAGCGGCAATCCGCTGACCGACATGCTGCCCGGCGCCTTGCGCGATCTGATGCCGAAGGTACCGTCCGGACAAGGCGCGGGCCACCGCCCGCGCGCGGGCGAAGACGGCCGGATCCAGGACGATGGCCGCCCGATCGACTCGCGCAACGACGACAAGCACGTGCAATAAGGCCCGGCGCGCAACGCTGCATCGCGCGCCGCGCCGCTGATCGATGCCGGAGGCGGCGCCATCTGTGGGCATGCCTATCCGGCCGTTTCGCTTCCGCCGCGGCCGTCGCCGGCGCCGCGGCACTGCAATTGCGGCCGCCACGGGCGATAATCCGCGCCGCCGCGGCAGGCGGCCCACGACTCACCGCGTTCCCACGCGACACCACAGGCAGGACCAGCGCTATGTGCGGCATTCTCGGAATCGTCGGCAACACGGATGTCGCCGCCCAGCTCTACGACGGACTCACCGTGCTGCAGCACCGCGGCCAGGACGCGGCCGGCATCGCCACCGCCGACGGCGCGCGCCTGCGCGTGCACAAGGGCAACGGCCTGGTCAGCGACGTGTTCGACGAAGCCTCGATGCGCCTGCTCGAAGGCCGCGTCGGCATCGGCCACTGCCGCTATCCCACCGCCGGCAGCGAAGGCTCCGACGAGGCCCAGCCGTTCTACGTCAACTCGCCCTACGGGATCGCGCTGGCCCACAACGGCAATCTGATCAACACCGACACCCTGCGCCGCGAGGTGTTCGAGCAGGACCGCCGCAACATCAATACCGAGTCCGACTCGGAAGTGCTGCTCAACGTGTTCGCGCACGAGCTCGACCGCCAGCGCGCGCTGACCCCGGAGGCCGCGTTCGCCGCGATCGAGGGCGTGCACCGCCGCTGCGTCGGCGGTTACGCCGTGGTCGCCACCGTGCTCGGCCTGGGCCTGGTCGCGTTCCGCGACCCGCACGGCATCCGCCCGCTGGTGCTCGGCAAGCGCCGCATCGGCAATCAGGACGAATACGCCGTCGCCTCCGAATCGGTGGCGCTGGACCTGCTCGGCTTCGAGCGCGTGCGCGACGTGCGTCCGGGCGAAGGCATCGTGGTCACCGCGCGCGGCGAGCTGTTCTCGCGCCAGTGCGCCGAGGTGCGCAAGCACACGCCGTGCATCTTCGAATACGTCTACTTCGCCCGTCCCGACTCGATGATGGACGACGTCTCGGTGCACAAGGCGCGCATGCGCATGGGCCAGACGCTCGGCGAGAAGATCCTGCGCCTGCGCCCGGACCACGACATCGACGTGGTCATCCCGATTCCCGACACCTCGCGCGACTCGGCCCTGGAAATCGCCAACACCCTCGGCGTGAAGTACCGCGAAGGCTTCATCAAGAACCGCTACGTCGGCCGCACCTTCATCATGCCGGGGCAGGGCGAGCGGGCGAAGTCGGTGCGGCGCAAGCTCAACCCGATCCCGCTGGAGTTCCGCAACCGCGTGGTGCTGCTGGTCGACGACTCGATCGTGCGCGGCACCACCTCGCGGCAGATCGTGCAGATGGCCCGCGACGCCGGCGCGCGCAAGGTCTACCTGGCCTCCGCCGCGCCGGCGGTGCGCCATCCGAACATCTACGGCATCGACATGCCGTCGGCCGAGGAACTGGTCGCGCACGGCCGCAGCGACGAGCAGGTGCAGGAACTGCTGGGCTGCGACTGGCTGATCTACCAGGACCTCGACGCGCTGGAGCAGGCGGTGTCCGGGCCCAAGCACCGCATCGACCACTTCGATTCGTCGTGCTTCAACGGCGAATACGTGACCGGCGTGGAGCCGGGGTATTTCGAGCGCATCCAGCAGATGCGTTCGGACGACGCCAAGAAGACCCGCCGCGCTTCGTGAGCACGGCGGCGGTGCCGGGGCGGTGGGTTTTCGCTGCCGCTCCTGCTTCCGCTGCGGAGCCCGGTTTGTGCGTCTCCCCCAATCCGTCATTCCTGCGAAAGCCGGAACCCATTTTTGCCGTTGCTGTTGATGCTTTCGCCCGCACCGCACGAGCAAAATCGAAATGGGTTCCGGCTTTCGCCGGAATGACGGTGTCGGGAGGACGGGGGGTGCGAAAGATGCGCGATGATCGCGCTACCCGCATCGCCGCCCTCCGTTCGCTCCTATCGCCGCCGCCCGCATGACCGCCATTCCCGCCACCTTGTTCGACGCCGCCCGTGCCTGCCTCGACGCCGCCACGCCCGAAGCCAAAGTCGAACTGACTTTCGCTTGCGCCAGCGCGTTCGCGCGCGGCGAGCTGGCGACGCCGGACGATGCGCCGCCGCCCGAGCCGATCCGCATGCCCGGACGGCCGGCGAAACCCGCGCTGGTGCATCCGCGCGAACTGCCCAAGCGCGGCTTCGGCACCGCCGAGGGCCGCGCCGCCTTCGTCCACGCCATCGCCCACATCGAATTCAACGCCATCGACCTGGGCTGGGACGCGGTCTACCGCTTCCGCGGCCTGCCGGCGCAGTTCTACGCCGACTGGGTCGGCGTGGCCAACGACGAGGCGCGCCACTTCCAGCTGCTGCGCGACCGCCTGCGCGAGCTGGGTTACGACTACGGCGATTTCGACGCCCACAACGGCCTGTGGGAGATGGCCGAGAAGACCGCGCACGACGGCCTGGCGCGCATGGCCCTGGTGCCGCGGGTGCTGGAGGCGCGCGGCCTGGACGTGACCCCGGGCATGATCGTCAAACTGCGCTCGATCGGCGACGAAGCCACCGTCGCGATCCTGGACACCATCCTGCGCGAGGAAGTCGGCCACGTCGCCGCCGGCTCGCGCTGGTTCCGCTGGTACTGCGCGCGCGCCGGCGTCGATCCGAACCCGCGTTTCCGCGAATTGCTCGCCGAGTACGCGCGCGCCGTGCTGTACGGCCCGTTCAATTTCGATGCGCGCAGCGCCGCCGGTTTCGACGACGAAGAGCTGCGCATGCTGGAAGCCTTCGCCAACACGCGCGACTGAGCCGACCGGCGCTGAACGCTTTTGCAGGAGGGACTTCAGTCCCGACGCTTTCCGGTCCGATCGCCGCGCACCGAGCCTAACGCATCGGGACTGAAGTCCCTCCCACAAAAAAACACACCTGCGCGCGTTCGCTGCGCCGCATCACCCCGCCACCCGCGCGCGCAAAGCGCGGCCGCGGCGGATATGCCATGGTCGTCGTTCCACAGACAGGGAAGGGGAGACTGTGAGAACGACGATTACGCTGATCGCCGCATCGCTGTTGGCCTGCGCGCCGTTGCACGCGCACGCCGCCGGCCCCGGCGCGGACGACTACGCCCGCGCCGAGAAAGTGCTCGATTACAACCTCAAGGGCAAAGTGCGCAACGCCAAGGTCGATCCGAACTGGCTCGCCGACGGCCGCTTCTGGTATCGCCGCGACGGCGCGGCGGGCGCCGAGTACGTGTTGGTCGATCCGGCCGGGCGCAGCCGCGCGCCCTTGTTCGATCCGGCGCGCCTGCGCCAGGCGCTGGCCGCGGTCGCGGCGGACGCCGACCCGGCGCCGCGCGCGGTGTGGATCGAAGACGGTGCGCTGCGCGGCCGTTTCGCCGCCGGCGCGGTCGCGCTGTCGTGCGACCTGTCGGCCTACCGCTGCGAGAAATCCGCGTTGGCCGTGGCCGATCCGCTGTGGCTGGCCTCGCCCGACGGTACCCGCGCGTTGCTGGTGCGCGAGCACAACCTGTGGCTGCGCGACCTGCGCAGCGGCGCCGAACGCCAGCTCACCCGCGACGGCGAGGAGCATTACGGCTACGGCGTTCTGCCCGATTTCGCCCTGCACGCGGTGCCGCGACAGCAGGGCAAATGGAAATCGGCGCCGATGACGGTGAGCTGGTCGCCCGACGGCAAGCGGGTGTTCGGCACCCGCTACGACGAGCGCAAGGTGCAGCCGTACCCGATGGTGGCGATGGCGCCCGAGGACGGCTGGAAGCCCAAGGTCTACGACATCCGCCTGGGCCTGCTCGGCGAGGCCGAAACCGCGCGCGACGAGTGGTATTCGATCGATGTCGATGCCGGCAAGGTCCACCGCATCGCGATCCCGGAGGGCTGGAACCACGCGATCGAATCCGACCTGCTGGGTTGGTCGGCCGACGGCCGCCGCGCGTATGCGCCGATCGCGCGCTACGACCGCCCGGCGCGCATGCAGCTGACCGAGATCGAGCTCGACAGCGGCAAGACCCGCGCGTTGCTGGAAGAGCGTTCCGACACCCGCATCCAGCTCAACGACTTCCTCTACAGCCGCCCGGCGGTGGCGGTGCTGGGCGCGCGCGACCAGATCGTGTGGTTCTCCGAGCGCGACGGCTGGGGCCATCTCTACCTCTACGATCTGCGCGACGGCCGATTGATCCGGCAGATCACCTCGGGCAAGTGGCTGGTGCGCGACGTCATCGGCGTCGATGAAGCGCGCGGCGAAGTGTTCTTCACCGCCGGCGGGCGCGAGCCCGGCGATCCCTACCAGCGCCGGCTGTACCGGGTGTCGCTCGACGGCGGCGAGCCGACCTTGCTGACGCCCGAAGCGGCCGACCACGCCATCGAGGCCGGCGCCAGCGCGATCCTCGGCGGCCCGCCGAACGACCAGCTCTCGCCCGACCGCGCTTACGTCGTCGACAGCTATTCCACCCTCGACGCCGCGCCGCGCACGGTGCTGCGCTCCACCCGCGACGGCGCGATCGCGCTGGAACTCGAACGCGCCGACGACAGCGCCGTGCGCGCAGCCGGATGGGTGCCGCCGCAGCGGCTCAAGTTCACCGCCGCCGACGGCCGCAGCGAGATCTGGGCCACGGCGTATTTTCCGCCGGATTACTCGCAGGAGAAGGCCCGGCCCAAGCAGTATCCGGTGATCGACGCGTACTACGGCGGCCCGCAGATCAACAACGCGCCGGTCGGTTTCGTCGATGCCACCGCGACCACCAATCCGATCTCGCGCTCGGCGCTGGCGCGGCTGGGCTTCGTGACGATCACCATCGACGCGCGCGGCACGCCCGGCCGTTCGCAGGCGTTCCACGACGTCAGCTTCGGCGATTTCGCCGATCCGCAGATCGACGACCATGTCGCGGCGATCAAGCAATTGGCCGAACGCTTCCCCGGCACCGACACCGGTCGCGTCGGCGTCTACGGCCATTCCTTCGGCGGCTACACCTCGACCCGGGCGATGCTGTACCGGCCGGATTTCTACAAAGTCGCGGTGTCCTCGGCCGGCCCGCACAACTACCAGGGCATGTACGGCGGCGGCGTCAACGGCCTGGAGCGCCTGCTTGGGGGGCCGCCGGACTACGGCAATGGCCGCCACGTCCAGCCCACGCCCGGCGCGATACCGGAAAATTACCGCAAGCTCGACAACGCCGCCCTGGCCGACAAGCTGCAAGGCAAGCTGATGCTGGTGCTCGGCGATCTCGACGAGAACGCGCTGCCGGCGGTGACGTTGCAGTTCTCCGCGGCGTTGATCCGCGCCAATAAGGACTTCGACCTGCTGTACCTGCCGAACCAGAACCACGAACTGTTCCGCAACGACGCGTATTACACCCGGCGGATGTGGGATTACTTCGTCGAGCACCTGGGCGGGACCAAGCCGCCGGTCGGATACAAGCTGGCGCCGCCGCCGGGCAAGCCGACCGGGCAGGTGTTCTGAAGCGGGGTTCCCCGCAGGGGCGGTAGTCCGACGAGTCCCCGCGCCGCCGCTGTGGCGCGGCGCGGGGCGGTTTCGGCGATACTGGCCGCGCTTCGGCAAGCACGTTGCGATGAGGACGGGGATGCAAGGATGAGATACCGAGCGCTGCCGCGCGCGCAGGCGATCGCCTTGGCGGGTTACCTGCGCCATGTCGATCTGTCCCTGCATCGAGCTACCTGGATATCCCGCGGCGAGGTCGCGCAGTACTTCGTCGAACGCAGCGCCGGGCTGGCGCAGGTGATCGATCATCTGGCCGCGATGCCGCAGGTACCGGCGGCGCAGCCGTTGTCGCGTTGGGCGCGCACGGCGCTGCGCCTGTGCAACTGCGTGCGCAGGGACCCGTTGGTCGACTATTCGCTGCTGGCGCGTGCGCACGGCGCCCTGCGCGATATCGCCGATTACCTCGACGAAGCCGCCGCGCCGACCGACGGGCGCATTTACCCGCTAAGCTACCAGCTGCGCCTGCCGTGCTTCGAGTTGTACGACGTGCTTTGCCCTTCCGACGTCGAGCGCTGCGGTATGCCGGAGCATCTGCACCAGAACCCGATCCTCGACCACAGGGTCCAGCCGATGCGCTCGATCATCGGCGAGGGCTGGCCTGGTTGAACGTAGGGGGCGGCGGACCGCGCGCCCGCCGGCGGCAGGCGATGATCGATGATGCGGCCTTGTGCCGCGCGAGGCAGACAAGGACATGGACAAGTATTCGTTGAATTTTCCCGGTGATTGCGCGGCCGACGCGCCGGCGCGAACACCGGATCGGGAATCGCCATGAACCTGCAGGAGTATCCGCACGCCGTGGACTGCGCCTGGATCGGTTCGGATCGCCACGATCGTCCCGCGGTATTCGTCACCGCGGGCGAAGGCCCGATCCCCGCCGCTGCGTTGCGCGCCGATTTCTTCCCGGTGGTAGAGGTCGAAGCGCGCGTGCTGCGCATGGGCGAGCGCCTCAACCAGGGCGTGCGGGTATTGGCCAAGGTTCCGGACCCGGGTTCTTACATCCGTCTGGCCCGGCGCGGCTTGTTCGTCTACGACTGGAGCGATGTCACCCGCCATGTCGGACATACCGACGCCTACGAACTGATGGCGGCGCCTCTGAATCCGATCCTATGTTCGCAGCTGCCCGAGGACCTGCGCACGGTGGCCCGGGCGGTGAATTTCCCCGGGCTGGCATTCGCCGATTCGCTGCAGGTAAAGGTGGAATAAAGCGTTTCCCTGCACCGGACCGCCCCGCTGCGCCGTCCAGGCCGGCCGTGGTCGAGCGGATGCTTGCGGCCGCGAACCCGTCGCATCGCGACGATAGCGACTGTCATCGAACATCGAACGGCGCGACCACGTCTGCGTCGTGATGGCAACGCGCGCACATCGATTGCGCCGAGTCGATCAAATGACGCCGATCTGAAATACCCCTTTCACACGTACCGAACAGACTTTCGGCCGTCGCTCCCCGCCGCCCGGAGCGAATGACGCGAGGGATCGCGCCAGTGGCGGTCCCCCATAAAAATCGGAAGTCCCATGACGACGAAGACGACGCTCCTCGCCGCCTCGATCCTGCTGTGCCTGCATGCCGGCGCCACGTTCGCCGCCGAAGCGTCCGCGGCCGATGCCGCGCCCGCCGATGCCGCCGCCGATGCCGGCCGCGACGCCACCACGCTCGATGCGGTCTCGGTGGTCGGCACCGGCCAGACCCGCCAGGTGCAGGCGCTGGGCCGCGCCGAGTTGCAGCGCGAGGCCGCCGGCACCAACCCGCTCAAGGTGATGGCCAAGCTGCCGGGCGTGCACTTCCAGAGCTCCGATCCGTGGGGCAACTACGAGTGGTCGAGCAAGCTCAGCATCCGCGGCTTCTCGCAGCAGCAGCTCGGCTTCACCCTCGACGGCGTGCCGCTCGGCGACATGAGCTACGGCAACCACAACGGCCTGCACATCGGCCGCGCGATCTCCTCGGAGAATCTGTCCGGCGCCGAACTCTCGCAAGGCTCGGGCGCGATCGACACCGCGTCCTCGGGCAACCTCGGCGGCACCCTGCGCTTCTTCAGCGCCGATCCTTCGGTCGAGTTCGGCGTGCGCCTGGCCCAGACCCTGGGCAGCGATTCCACCAGCCGCAGCTTCGTGCGCATGGACACCGGCGACCACAACGGTTTCAGCGCGTATCTCAGCGGCGTGTTCCACACCACCGACAAGTGGAAGGGCGACGGCCCGCAGCGCAACAGCCAATTCAACGGCAAGTTCGTCTACGCCGGTGAGGACTTCAAAATCACCGGCTTCGTCGATTCCTCGCGCCGCCGCGAGACCGACTACGCCGACCTGTCGCTGGAATCGGCCCAGCGCCTGGGCATGGACTGGGACAACTACGCCAAGGACTGGCAGCGCGCGATCGACGCGGCGGGCGGGATCTTCCGCGGCGGCGTGACCAGCGTGGACGATGCGTACTACATCGCCCGCGGCGTGCGCGACGACGATCTGGTCTACTTCAGCGCCGAGTGGAACGCCACGCCCGACCTGACCCTGGCGGCGACCGCCTACTACCACACTAACGAAGGCCAGGGCCATTGGGCCACGCCGTACTCGACCTCGCCGACGGTGCCGCTGCGCATGCGCACCACCGAGTACGACATCGAGCGCACCGGCATCATGCCGAGCCTGAGCTGGCAGATCGGCAACCATCGCCTGCAGGCCGGCCTGTGGCTGGAGAAGAACGACCACGGCGTGCAGCGCAACTTCTACGACCTCAAGCGGACCGAGCCGCCGAACGAGATCTTCTTCTACCGCAACCCGTCCGAGCGCGTGTTCCGCCAGCGCTTCGACACCGACACGCGCATGTACTACGTGCTCGACCACATGGAGTTCGCCGACGGCCGCCTGGCCGTGGACGCGGGCTTCAAGGGCCTGCGCGTGGAGACCGACGGAAAGACCCTGATCGGCGGCGCCAGCCGCGCCAGCGGCAAGCTGGTGTCGGAAGACAACTTCCTGCCGCAGATCGGCGCGCGCTGGCAGCTCGGCGAGCACGAAGAGATCTTCGGTTCGTATAGCGAAAACCTGTCGGCGTTCCGCACCGGCGTCAACGGCCCGCATTCGACCTCGCAGGCGGCGTTCGACGCGGCCGTGGCCACGCTGGAGCCGGAAAGCTCCAAGACTTTCGAAGCCGGCCTGCGCACCAGCCGCGATCGGATCGAAGCTTCGGTGGCGGTGTACCGGGTCAACTTCGAGAACCGGCTGCTGGCGATCGCGCGTTGCGCCGGCATCGTCGGCTGCGCGTCGAGCTTCGCCAACGTCGGCGACGTGGACAGCCGCGGCGCCGAAGTCACGGTGCTGTGGAAGCCGGTCGCCGGGCTGAGCTGGTACCACTCGCTGGCGTTCAACGATTCGCAGTACGAATCCGACTACCTCGACGGCGTCACCCTGGTGCGGACCAAGGGCAAGCAGGCGGTGGACGCGCCCAAGCGCCTGTACGCGACCGAGCTGCGCTGGGAGCGCGACGGCCTGGCCCTGCAACTGGGCGCCAAGTACACCGACAAGCGTTACCTGACCTACCTCAACGACTCCAAGGTCGACGGGTTCTGGGTGGTGGACGCGGCCGCGTCGTACGAATGGAAGGAGCTGTCGTGGGCGGACGCGTTCAAGCTGCAGTTGAACGCGACCAACCTGTTCGACAAGGAGTACTTCGGCAGCATCGGCACCAACGGCTTCGTGGCGTCGGACCCGAAGGGCCTGAACTACACGCTGCAGTCGGGCGCGCCGCGGCAGGTGTTCGTGACGGCGGAAGTGCGGTTCTGATCGACGTCGACCGCGCCTGAGAGGGCGGCGGATAAGCGAACGCCCGCGTAATCGCGGGCGTTCGTTTGTGTGGCGGACGCGTCGAGGGCCGGGCGCAGCGACTGTAGGAGCGGCGCGAGCCGCGACCGCGACACCGCGCATACGACGCGACCTGCTGCCCCGCGGTCGCGGCTTGCGCCGCTCCTACAGGTAGGCCATGCGGGATTAGTCGAGGGCTTGCAGGCGCAGGCCGTCGCGGTCGACGCGCAGCACCGAGCCTTGTTCGTACCAGTCGCCGAGTACCACGCGTTTGCAGGCGCGGCCGCCGGCGTCGAGCTCGTGGATCGCCGGGCGGTGGGTGTGGCCGTGGATCATCGTGTCCACGCCGTAACGCACGAAAGTTTCTTCGACCGTGGCCGGGGCGACGTCGGTGATGGTTTCCATGCGTCCGTCGTCCTTGAGCCCGGCCTGGTGCGCCTTGCTCGCCGCGCGCGCCTGCTGGGCGAAGGCCAGGCGCGCGGCCAGCGGCTGGGCCAGGAACTGCGCCTGCCAGCGCGGGTGGCGGGTCTGGGCGCGGAACTGCTGGTAGGCGACATCGTCGGTGCACAGCAGGTCGCCGTGGCCGATCAGCACCGGCCGGCCGTACAGCACGATCACCGCCGGGTCGGGCAGGATGCGCATGCCGGCGCGGTCGGCGTACTCGCGGCCGAGCAGGAAATCGCGGTTGCCGCGGATGAAGAACACCGGCACGCCCGAATCGGCCAGCGCCTTGAGCTCGGCGGCGACGAAGGCGCCGGTCTCGGCCGGGTCGTCGTCGCCGACCCAGGCCTCGAACAGGTCGCCGAGGATGTACAGCGCATCGGCGCCGCGGGCCTCGTCGCGGACGAAGCGGCCGAACAGTTCGGTGATCTGCGGGCGCTCGGCGTCAAGGTGCAGGTCGGAGATGAAGAGCGTGGTCATGCGGCTAGTTTAGGGCGTTTCGTCTGGTGGGACGGCGTGCGGGCAGGGGGACGGTTGGCTGGTTGGCGCACCGGCGCACCGGCGGCGCAGTTTTCTCTAAACCCGTCATTCCGGCGAAAGCCGGAACCCATTTTGATTTTCGCTCCGCCCGGCGATAGCCGGCCGGCTCTGCGGGCAAACCCGAAGCAAGATCAAAATGGGTTCCGGCTTTCGCCGGAATGACGGTGAAGACGAAGACGAAGGCGCCGGGACAGGGCCGGGCTGAAGCCCCCAACCGCCCCCGCAAAACCCCTGGCCCCCGCATCCGTTAAAATCCCCGGTCTCCCTCCGATCCACCCGAGCCCGCGCATGACCCGCACCCGCTTCGCCCCCAGTCCCACCGGCTACCTGCACATCGGCGGCGCCCGCACCGCCCTGTATTGCTGGCTGGAAGCGCGCCGCGCGGGCGGGCAGTTCGTCCTGCGGATCGAGGACACCGACCGCGAGCGCAGCACCCAGGCGGCGATCGACGCGATCCTGGAGGCGATGGACTGGCTCGGCCTGGGCTACGACGAAGGCCCGATCTACCAGACCCAGCGCCTGGCGCGTTACCGCGAGGTCGCCGAGCAGATGGTCGCCGCCGGCACCGCGTATTACGCCTACGAGACTCGCGACGAGCTCGAAGCCGCGCGCAACGCCGCGCTCGCGGCCAAGGAGAAGCCGCGCTACAACGGCGCCTATCGCGAGCGCAACGAGCCGTTCCGCGACGATCCGAACCGGGTCATCCGCTTCAAGAACCCGCTCGACGGCACGGTCGTGTTCGAAGACAAGGTCAAGGGCCGGATCGAGATCGCCAACAGCGAACTCGACGATCTGGTGATCTTCCGCGCCGACGGCTACCCGACCTACAACTTCGCGGTGGTGGTCGACGACCTCGACATGGGCATCACCGATGTCGTGCGCGGCGACGACCACGTCAACAACACGCCGCGCCAGATCAACATCTACAAGGCGCTCGGCGCGCCGGTGCCGCATTTCTCGCACCTGCCGATGATCCTCGACGAGAACGGCGCCAAGCTGTCCAAGCGCACCGGCGCGGCCGACGTCATGCAGTACCGCGACGCCGGCTACCTGCCGCACGCGCTGCTGAACTATCTGGTGCGGCTGGGCTGGTCGCACGGCGACCAGGAGATCTTCTCGATCGAGGAGATGACCCGCCTGTTCCAGCTCGCCGACGTCAACTCCAGCGCCTCGCGCCTGGACGCGGCCAAGCTCGGCTGGATGAACCAGCAGTACCTCAAGAACGACGATCCGGCCGCGGTCGCGCCGCACCTGGAATGGCACCT
The DNA here is from genome assembly GCF_031199375.1 of Lysobacter yananisis. Lineage (NCBI taxonomy): Bacteria > Pseudomonadati > Pseudomonadota > Gammaproteobacteria > Lysobacterales > Lysobacteraceae > Lysobacter > Lysobacter yananisis. The sequence goes on along the minus strand of NZ_CP133568.1, from coordinate 6,107,143 downwards.
GCGCCAGCAGGGCTACGATCTCGCTGCCGGCCCGGCGCCGGCCGACGTGGTGATCGCGCTGCGCGACCGCGTGCAGACGCTCAAGGACATGGCCGAGCGCGCCGCGGTCTGGTATCGCCCGCTGCAGCAGTACGACGACGCGGCCGTGGCCAAGCACCTCAACGCGGCCGCGCAGGCGCCGCTGAGCGAGGCGCGCGCGCGCCTGGCGGCGCTGCCGGCGTGGACCGCCGACGCGGTCGGCGCGGCCCTGCACGAGACCGCCGAGGCCCTGGGCATCGGCATGGGCAAGGTCGCCCAGCCGCTGCGCGTGGCCATCACCGGCACCCAGGTCAGCCCCGACATCTCGCACACGGTCTACCTGGCCGGGCAGGCCCAGGCCTTGCAACGCATCGACGCCGCCCTTACTAAGATTCCGGCATAACCCATCCAGCGAAGGCCGCCGCGCCGCCACCGGGAGCCCGCCATGAACGCCGACACCGCTTGCACCGATCCCCACCACCACGTCCACGACGGCGACGCCTTCGTGCACGAGGTCGAGCGGGCCTGCGAGCAGCGCGGGCTGCGGCTCACGCCGATCCGCGCCCACGCGCTGCGGCTGATCGCCGATGCCGGCCGGCCGATGAAGGCCTACGACCTGCTCGATCAGATGAAGGCCACCCACGACGCCGCGGCGCCGCCGACGATCTACCGCGCGCTGGATTTCCTGCTCGAACACGGCTTCATCCACAAGCTGGCGTCGATCAACGCCTTCGTCGGCTGCCATCACCCGGGCGGCGCCCAGCACGCGGTGCCGTTCCTGATCTGCGACAGCTGCCAATCGGCGACCGAACTGGAAGACGAGCGCATCGTCGACCTGCTCGAAGCCCGCGCCCGCGCGCTCGGCTTCGTGCCGCAGGCGCAGACCCTGGAAGTGCACGGCATGTGCGCCGACTGCGTTACCGCGAAAGCCGCCAAGGCCTGATCGCAGCAACGCCGAAGCCCCTGTAGGAGCGGCGCGAGCCGCGACCGCGACACAGCGCCAACGACGAACCCGGCCCGCGAGCGGGAAGCCCGCGGGCGCAGCCGCGATCGTGCGGCTGCGCAAAGACGTCGCCATCGCCGCGAAGCCCCCTGTAGGAGCGGCGCAAGCCGCGACCGCGAATCCGCAACGACGATGCTTCTACCCGCAAGCCTGTCGCTGGCGGGGCGGATCTTTCGTGGTTGCGGATTCGCGGTCGCGGCTTGCGCCGCTCCTACAGGTAGATAGCGCGGCCTGCGCTCAGGCCTTGGCCGGCAGCAACCCGGGCGCGGTCGGCCTGGCCTCGCGGATCGGCAGATTCGCCGCCGCCGCCAGCAGCGCCAGCACGATGTCGGCGTACCACATCCAGGTGTAGTCGCCGAACTTCGCCATCGCCAGGCCGCCGAGCCAGGCGCCGAAGAAGCCGCCGATCTGGTGCGAGAGCAGGGTCAGTCCGAACAGCGTACCCAGGTAGCGCGGGCCGAACAGCTTGCCGACCAGGCCCGCGGTCGGCGGCACCGTCGCCAGCCAGGTCACGCCGAGGCCGGCGGCGAACAGGTAGAAGGTCAGCGGCGTCGGCGGCGAGAGCAGATAGATCGCGATCAGCGCGGCGCGGCTGGCGTACATGCCGGCGAGCAGGTACTTCATTCGCCAGCGTTGGCCGAGCCAGCCGGCTGCGAGGCTGCCGGCGACGTTGAACAGGCCGATCAGCCCCAGCGCCATCGCCGACACGTCGTCCGACAGCCCGCACAGCGCGATTTCGCCGGGCAGGTGGGTGACCAGGAAGGCGATGTGGAAGCCGCAGGTGAAGAAGCCGACGTGCAGCATCCAGTAGCTCGGATTGCGCAAGGCGATGCGCAGCTGTTCGCGCAGGCCGATGCCGTCCGCCGCGGCGCTCGCGGCGGCGGCCGTCGCCGCGGTCTCGCGCCGGCGCCGCAGCGGCCAGGCCAGCGGCAACGTCGCCATCGCGGCCACGGCCAGGGTCCACATCGCCGCCATCCAGCCGGCCGCGGCGATCACCGCCTGCACCAGCGGCGCGAACAGGAACTGGCCCATCGAGCCGCCGGCGTTGATCACGCCCGCGGCCATCGAGCGCTTCTCGGCCGGAATGCGCTGCGCGGTCGCGCCGATCAGGATCGAGAAGCTGCCCGCGCCCGCGCCGGCCGCGCCGAGCACGCCGAGGGTCACCATCAGACCCCATTGCGACGACACGAACGGCGTCAGCGCCATGCCGGCGACCAGCAGCAGGCCGCCGAACACCAGCACCCGGCCCGGGCCGCGCTGGTCGGCGAGGGCGCCGAACAACGGCTGCACCGCGCCCCACACGAACTGGCCGATGGCCAGGGCGAAACTGATCTCGGCGATGCCCAGGCCGGTGCTTTGGCCGATCGGTTTGATCAGCAACCCCTGCGATTGGCGGATGCCCATGGTGATCAGCAGCATGGCGGTGGCGGCGAGCAGCAGCGGCCAGTAGGACGCGGGCTTGGCGGGCGCCGGAGGCGGCGTGGAGGTCATGGCGGGCTCGGGTGGGAGGGCCTTCAGGCCCGGCGCTGTTCGTGCAGGGCGGCTGAGATCCGCTGTCGTGGCAGGGCTTTCAGGCCCGATGTTGTCGGTACAGGGCGGCTGCGATCCGCTGTGGTGGGAGAGCCTTCAGACGCGATGTTGTCGGTACAGGGCGGCTGCGATCCGCTGTTGTGGGAGGGCCTTCAGGCCCGACGCTTTTCGCTCAGGTCGGGACGAAAAGCGTCGGGCCTGAAGGCCTTCCCACAAAGGCAGTTCCACGGCGGGCGCGGCAATCGCGCAACCCGAGGCGGTCACGGCGCTTCGCCCTGCAACTGCGCGATCGCCCGATCCAGTTGCGCATGCAGCGCGGCGATCCCGTCCGCGCCGAGCCCCTGGTCGATTTCGTCCTGCGCCCGCCGCCACAGCGGCATCGCCCGCTCGACCGCCGCGCGGCCGGCCGCGGTAACCCGCAGCAGCCGTTGCCGCGCGTCCTCGCCCGGCGCCGATTCGATCCAGCCCGCCGCCGCCAGCGGTTTGAGGTCGCGGCTCAGCGTGCTGCGGTCCATGCCCAGCTCGTGGGCGATCTCGCCCAGCGGCCGGCCGCGGCCGCCGGTGCGGCGCAGGATCGAGTACTGGTTGAGGTTGAGCCCGGCCGGCGCCAGCGCCTGGTCGTAGCGTTGGCTCATCAGCCGCGAGAGTTTGCGCATGCGGAAGCAGGTGCAGACGCTGGCCGTGGGGGCAGGAGAAGGGGCGATCGGCGGTGAGGTCATTGAGTGTATATACACCTATTTCGTCCGCAACGGCAAACGCCGGCGCAGGCCGGCGTTCGCGAGATCGCAGCGAAAGCGCGACGCCGGCCGGGACCGGCGCCGCCGCGCGGATGCCGCCCGCCTGCGCGGCGGGCGGCCGCGCGCTCAGAAGAACATGCGCACGCCGAAGGCGACCCCGCGCCCCGGCAGCGGCGCTACGTCCTTGAGGAAGGAGGTGTGGGCGCGCGCTTCCTTGTCGAGCAGGTTGCTGCCGTCGAGGAACACTTCCCAGGCGTTGCCGGCCGGAGTGTCGGCGTGCCAAGCGACGTGCGCGTCGACCAGGGTGTAGCCCGGGGTCTGCGTCTCGTGTTCGGCGACCCGGTCCTGGCGCGCGTAGCGCACCGCGCCCAGCGAGGCGCGCCACGGCCCGCGGTCCCAGCGCAGCTCGCCGCCCACGCGCCACGGCGCGATCCGCGGCAGGTTGCCGCCCTGGGCGATGTCGGCGGTGTAGTCGTGCGTGTGGTCGCCGTGCGCCACCGAGAAATCGACTTCGCGCGAGCCGCTGCCGGCGAGCTTGCCGCGGACCACGTCGCCGAACACGCGCAGGCCCCAGGCGCCGGAGTCGTTGTCGAGGAAGGTCCAGTCGGCTTCAGCCTCGGCGCCGTTGAAACGCGCGTCGCCCTGGGTCCACAGGCGCACCGGGCCGTCGTGCTCTTCCACGCCGGTGTCGGCCAGGTAGATGAAGTCGTTGTAGCGCACGTGGTACAGCGAGGCGCTGAGCTTGAGCGGGCCGTTGTGCCAGTGCAGGCCGATCTCGGCGCGGTTGGCGGTCTCTTCCTTCAGGCGCGCGTCGCCGAGCTCGACGCTGGCGGTGGCGACGTGGGTGCCGTTGGAGTACAGCTCCTCCGCGGTCGGCGAGCGTTGCGCGCGGTCCAGGCCGAAGGACAGGTGGAAGGCGTCGCTGAGGTTCCAGCGCGCCGACGCCGACAGGCTGGTGGTGTCGAAATCGCGGTCCGGGCCGCTCGCGCCCTCGGCCAGTTCGATCTTGTTGCGGTCGTGGCGCGCGCCGAGTTCCAGCTTGACCGGGCCGAACTCGCGCTCGCCGATCCAGAACAAGCCGGCATCGCGCGACTGCGACGGCGGCACGAACGCCTCGTCGCCGACGGCGCGGAAATCGCGCTTGCCGAACTGCAGGCCGAACGCGCCGCTCCAGCCGGCCCAGGGTTTGTGCACCAGTTCCACCCGGCCCTCGGTGCTGGTGTTGTCGAACACGGTGCCCGGCACGGCGCCGTCGTATTCGGTGTGGGTGTATTCGGTGCGGGCCAGCTTGACCCGCAGCGAGGCGAACGGGCCGAGGTCGTTGAGGCCGCCGCGCACTTCGGTGCGGCGCTGGTCCATTTCGATGTGGACCGGGCCTTCCTCGCCTTCCTCTTCGCCGCCGTGGTCGTGGCCGTCGTCGTCGCCGTGTTCGTGCGAATGGCCGGGCACGCCGTAGCGGGTATTGAACAGGCTGTAGCTGGCGCCGAGGAAGCCGCGATCGCCGACCCAGGAAATGCCGAGCGAGCCGGCGTCGGTGCGCACCGCGCTGTTGCCCAGCACGCCCTTTTCGGCCGGATCCGGGGTTTCGCCCTCGGCGGCCATGCGCGCGCGGCTTTCGGCGTAGCCGGGGATGTCGTAGTCGCCGGTTTCGCGGTGCAGGGCGTCGAAATGGAAGACCACGTGGCCCGAGGCCGAGGTGCCGTCCAGGCGCACCATGCCGGTCTTCTCGTCGCTGACGGTGTTGCCGCGCAGCTCGGCGCGGCCCTGCAGCGGCTGTTCGGTGGCCTTCTCGGGAATGCGCCCGTCGACGACGTTGACCGCGCCGCCGATCGCGCCGCTGCCGTAGAGCAGGGTGGCCGGGCCCTTGAGCACTTCGATCTGGTCGGCCAGGAACGGCTCGATGGTCACCGCGTGGTCGACGCTGACGGTGGACACGTCGCCCGAACCCAGGCCGTCGCTGAGCACCTGCACGCGCGCGCCGTCGAAACCGCGCACGATCGGCCGGCCGACGCCGGGGCCGAAATAGGAGGTCTGCACGCCCGGCAGCTTGGACACGGTCTCGCCGAGCGAGTTGGCCTTGGCCCGGTCCAGGCCTTCGCCGGCCAGCACTTCCACCGGCCGGGTCAGTTCCTCGGCGGTGCCGGGCAGCGGCGTCGCCTTGACCTCGACCGCGGACAGGTCCTTGGGGGAATGGCGATCGCCGTCGGCATGAGCCGCGTCTTGCGCCTGCGCGATCAGCGGCAGGGCCAGGTTGAGCGAGAGGACGAGCGGCAGCAGCCGGGGCAGGGAACGCTTCGACATGGGTTTCAGCTACAGTATTGGAGGAGGCGGCGGTAATGTTATACTATTACGACAGCAGGTCCTCCCCCAGAAGTCATCATTAAAATTCTTTAACCTGTCGCCTCGCCGCGACCGGTTGATCGCCACGCTAATGTCCGATTCGCCATCCCGCAGTCTGATCGACCGTATCGGTGCCCTCGGTTCGCTGTTGTGCGCCGTGCATTGCGCGCTGTTGCCGCTGGCGATCGCGCTGATCCCCTCGCTCGGCCTGGCCAGCCTCGCCAGCGACCGGTTCGAGCTCGCCTTCGTCGCCTTCGCCACCGTGCTGGGCGCCTTCAGCCTGATCTGGGGCTATCGCCGGCACCACGCCGTGCGCGCCCTATGGCTGCTGGTGCCGGGGCTGGCCCTGCTCTGGGTCGGCGTGCTGTACGCGCCGCTGCATCATTCGGTGGTCCCGCACGCGATCGCCATGACCATCGGCGGCGCCCTGGTCGGCCTGGCCCACCTCGCCAACCTGCGCCTCAACCACGGCCACATCCACAGCGCCAGCTGCGCTCACTGAGCCGGCCCGCACCGGCCGCGCCCTCGTGCCGCCATCCGGGCCGCCGCAGGCCCGCCGAACCCGTGTTCCAGGCGCTTGTGCTAGGCTTCGCAGCCTCGCGCGCGAGCCTTTCGCGCGGATCCGGGGCATCGCGACCCCGGCCGCGGCGTTCGCGGCTTGCGCGAGCCATCATTTCGAAACACCGTACATCACGATTACAGGAGCACGACCATGGGTAAGGGCGACCGCAAGACCGCCAAGGGCAAGCGCTACAACTCCAGCTACGGCAACGCCCGCAAGGCCGTGACCAAGGCCACCGGCAGCGCCGCCGCGCCGGCCGCCAAGAAGACCGCCAAGACCGCCGTCGCCAAGGCGCCGGCGAAGAAGGTCGTGGCCAAGAAGGCCACCAAGGAGTAAGCCGCGCCGCGGCCCCAGCGGCCGCCGCTGCGACGACGAAGCCCCGCTCCGGCGGGGCTTTTGTTTTGGCGCGGCCGGTGCCGTCCGCGCATGCGGCGCTGGGACGGGCTGCGTACAAAAGTCACTTGAATCGCAGATGCGCCGTGCCCGTCTTCAATATTTCGAGACGGTCTGTGATTTTTTCATTAAGATTCGCGCCGATCCCGAGGAACGGGACGCTTACCGAATCAAGGACCAAGGGGACTTATGAAGAAGCAACTCGCGCTGGCCCTCGCGCTGGCCGCCGCCTCCACCTCCGCCGCCGCCTACGACAGGCTGAGCCACACCTACGTCGAAGCCGGTTTCGCCCATCAGCAGGCCGAAGTGCCGGTGCTCGCTCCGGTCGGGGTCACGGTCGACGACATGAAGGCCAACGGCGGCTTCATCAACGGCTCGATCGCGGTCGGCGAGAAGTTCTACGTGTTCGGCGGCTACCAGAAGGGCAAGGACGACAGCATCGCGGTCAACTTCGAAGGCTTCGGCAAGATCGGCGAATTCGAGATCGACGCCCAGCAGGCCCATGGCGGCGTCGGCTACGGCCACCAGCTCAGCGACCGGGTCCAGTGGACCGGCGAAGTCAGCTTCCTGCGCACCCGCTTCAAGGCCAAGGGCGAAGATATCACCCAGGACACCGCCGAAGGCGACGACTATCGCGCCTCGCTCGGCCTGCGCGGCAACCTGGCGCGCAACTTCGAAGGCTGGATCAAGGCCAACTACACCGACGGCGACATGTACGACCAGGAGTTCAGCGGCACGCTGGGCGGCCTGATCAAGTTCAACGACAACTGGGGCATCGTCGCCGAAGGCGAGTTCGGCAGCGACCAGAAGCAGTACCGCCTGGGCGTGCGCTGGAGCTTCTGATCCGCGCATCGCGCTGGTCGACGGCGCAACGACGACGAAGCCCGGCTCGCGCCGGGCTTCGTTTTTTTTGGGTCATCGCGCTAGGCGAGAGGGTCTTCGGGCCCGAGGTCTTTGCATCCGCCGCGGTGGGGTTCCGGCGACCTGAGCCGAAAGGTGCCGGGACTGAAATCCCTCCCACAACAGCCGCGTGGCAGCGACAGTTGCGAAGAGCTTCTGTGGGAGGGCCTTCAGGCCCGACGCTGTTCGATCCGTCGCGGCATGGCTTCGCGTCAGCCTGAGCCGAAGCATCGGCGCTACGGCGCCGCGCTCACTCCGGCGCGTCCTGCACGATCACGTACTGCTTGCGGAATTCGATCGTTTGCCCGGGCGCGCTCGGCCAGTTCGCGGCGTAGTCGCGCAGGCCGTCCAGGCCCTGCGGCCAGTCCTCGCCGTTGACCCGGCAATCGGCCTGGCATTCGCCGTCCTGATGGTCGCGCGAAGCGAACAGGCGCAGGGCGAATAGGCCCGGCTGCTCGAGCAGCGGACGGAACGCCTCCAGCGAGTTGGTGAACAGGCAGCACGGGCAGAAGCCGTGCGCGTCGCCGTCGTCGCCGGCCTCGCATGCGTCCGCCGGTTCGCCGTCGGCCGCGCAAGCGGCGGCGCGCGCGGCGTCCGCCTCGGCCTGCTGCGCGCGGCCGAAACTGGCGACGGGGCCGAACACGATCCGCCGCTCGCGCCGTGGCGCGCCGTCCTCGCCGCCGAACTCCATGCGCATGGTCATGCAGGTTTCCGGCTCGGCGCGCGTCGCGTCGAGCAGCGCGAGCAGGTCGGTGCGCGCCCACTGGTCGAAGCCGCGCTTGACCGAGTCGTCGAAGGTCTCGCCGGTGGCGTGCTGATACTCGAACAAGCCTTGCGGGAACAGCCGCGGGTGATTGCACTGGATGGTGCTGGCGGTGCGGATCGTGCCGCCGTCGAGTTCGGTGAAGTCGACCAGTTGCGGGAACGCGAACAGGCCGTCGTCGCCGATCTCGATCCAGCCGTTGTCGTAGGCGTGCGCGCGCTGGCCGTGCTCGGCGAGGACCGAGGCCAGGGTGTCGACCAGGTCGAACGGCTCCAGGTAGGTCTCGCCGGCCTCGTCCTCGAAGCGCAGGTGGCCGGCCGGCGAACCGCCGGGATTGGCCTCGAGCAAGCCGAACTCGGGGCCGGCCGCGGATGCGCTCACGAACGCACCGCCTTGGCCTCGACCTCGGCCCACACCCGCAGCAGGTTGCCGCCGAGCACCCTGCGGATGGTCTCGTCGGAATGCCCGCGCGCCTTCATGCCGTCGATCAGGTTGGGATAGTCGGCGACCGACTTGAGCCCTTCGGGCAGCGCGCCGCTGACGCCGTCGAAGTCCGAGCCGATGCCGACGTGATCGGCGCCGAGCAGCTTCACCGCGTAGTCGATCTGGTCGAGCACCGCGTCGATCTTGACCGTGCGCGGCGGATGCGCGGCTTCCCACTGTTTGTCGAAGGCCTCGCTCGACTTCGGCGTTTCGCCGCGCTTGCGCGCCGCGGCCTGTTCTTCCTCGAACTTGGCGCTGGCGACGAAATACGCCTGGGTGTCGGCGGCCGAGGCCGGATCGACGAAGGCGTTGCCGAACACCACCTGGACCACGCCGCCCTTGGCCGCGACCGCCTTGGCCAGCTCGTCGCTGAGGTTGCGCTCGAAACCGGGAGTGAAATGGCGCAGGCCCGAGTGGCTGGCGATCACCGGCGCCTTGCTGCGCGCGAGCACGTCGCGCACCGCGTCGTCGGACAGGTGCGAGACGTCGACCATGATGCCGAGCCGGTTCATCTCGTCGACGACTTTTTCGCCGAACGGGCTCAGGCCCTTCCAGGTGCGCTTGCGGCTGTAGGAGGAATCGCTGATGCGGTTGTCCTCGCTGTGGGCGAGGGTGATGTAGCGCACGCCGCGGTCGAAGAACAGCTTGAGCCGCGACAGGTCGTCGCCGATCGGCGCGCCGTTCTCCATGCCCAGCGCCAGTAGTACGCGCTGGTTGTGCGCGTTGAGCCGTTCGAAGTCCTTGGGCGAGCGCAGCACCGCGAACTGCTCGGGGCGGCGGCCGACCATCGCCTCGACCGCGTCGATCTGGGTGTGCGCGGTCTGGGTGGCGGTGCCGGCGGCGTCCTCGCCGGGCGAGGTGTAGATCGACATGAAAGCGATGTCGAGCCCGCCTTGGCGCGCGCGCGGGTAATCGAACTCGACCTTGGGCGTGTCCAGGCCGAGGTCGGCCCAATGGCGCAGCAATCCAGTCGGCGCGTCGATGTGGGTGTCGACGATGATCGCGTCCTGGGCGAAGCGCTGGCCGGCGCTGAGGGGCTGGTCGGCGTGCGCCGCGAGCGGCGCGAGAGCAAGGGCTAGAGCGAGAGCGGCGATCCGCACGGGTCCTCCGGGTAGGCGCGGCGCGCATCGGGGCGCGCGGGAGGGCCAGCGTACAACAGCGGCGCGGTGCCGGTTGTGGCGGTGCAGCGAACGGCGGCCCGCTTTATGCAGGAGCGGCGCGAGCCGCGACCGCGACCACGCAACCACGCCGTAACCTTCGTCGTAATCGCGTTGTCGCGGTCGCGGCTCGCGCCGCTCCTACAGGGAGATACGCGACTTCAGGCGATCTGGCGGCCTTGGCAGTACACGCGCTGCGCCAGTCGCCCGCCGAGCCAGTAGCACAGCTCGGCCGGATGGCGGATGTCCCACAGCGCGAAGTCGGCGCTGGCGCCGACCTTGAGCGCGCCGGCATCGCCGAGGCCGAGCGCCTGGGCCGCGTGCACCGTCGCGCCGCGCAGCGCCTCTTCCGGAGTCAGCTTGAAGTGCGCGCACGACAGCTGCATCGCCTGGCGCAGCGACAGCAGCGGCGAGGTTCCGGGATTGCAGTCGGTGGCCAGCGCCATCGCCACGCCGTGCTCGCGGAACGCGTCCAGCGGCGGCAGCTTGGTCTCGCGCAATACGTGAAACGCGCCCGGCAGCAGGACCGCGACGGTGCCGTGCGCGGCCATCGCGCGCACGCTGTCGAGCGAGGTGTGCTCGACGTGGTCGGCCGACAGCCCGTCGAAGGCCGCGGCCAGCGCGCCGCCGCCGAGGTCGCTGAGCTGGTCGGCGTGCAGCTTGACCGGCAGGTCGAGCGCGCGCGCGGCTTCGAACATGCGCGTGGTCTGGGCCGGGCTGAAGCCGATGCCTTCGCAGAACGCGTCGACTGCGTCGACCAGGCCTTCGGCGTGCAGCCGCGGCAGCCATCGGCAGGCGGCGTCGATGTAGTCGTCGGCGCGGCCCTGGTACTCCGGCGGCAGCGCGTGCGCGGCCAGGTACGTGGTGCGCACGCGCACGCCGAGGGTTTCGCCCAGGCGCCGGGCGACGCGCAGCATCTTGCGTTCGTTGTCGAAGTCCAGGCCGTAGCCGGACTTGATTTCGAGCGTGGTGGCGCCGTCGGCGATCAGGGCGCGGGCGCGCGGCAGCGACTGGCGCAGCAGTTCGTCCTCGTCGGCTTCGCGCACGGCGCGCACGCTGGAGACGATGCCGCCGCCGGCGCGGGCGATCTCCTCGTAGCTGGCGCCCTGCAGGCGCAGCTCGAATTCGCGCGCGCGGTCGCCGGCGAAGACCAGGTGGGTGTGGCAGTCGATCAGCCCCGGGGTGATCCAGCCGCTGGCCTGGATCACCTGCGCGGCCAGGGCCTCGGGCGCGGCCGGTAGCTGCGCGCGCGGGCCGAGCCAGGCGATGCGGCCGTCGCGCCAGGCCAGGGCGGCGTCGGCGATCTCGCCGTAGCCGGCGGCGGCGTCGAGGGTGGCGAGCGAGGCGCCGAGGATCAGACTGTCGTACGGCAGGCCGTCGTATGGCAGGCCGTCGTACGGCGGGCGGTCGGGGGCGGGCGATGAGGACGTCATGGCGGCGATTCTAGTGGCTGCGGCCGCGCCGGGCTGTGTACGCCGGCGCATCGTGCCGATGCGGCCGCCGCGGGCCGCCGGCTTCGGCAAAACCGCGTCGCGGCGGTTTTCCTCGGCCGCCGCGCGGGCGAGAATGCCCGGCATGAACGCCAACGCTCCGAATTCCGTGTGGACCCCGCAAGGCTGGCGCGGCGACGCGTCCGCCGAACGCATCGTGCCGGGCATCGCCAACCTGCATTCGCACGCGTTCCAGCGCGCGATGGCGGGCATGGCCGAACGCCAGACCAATCCGAGCTTGGGCCTTGGCCCAAGCGGCGGGCACGACAGTTTCTGGACTTGGCGCGAGACCATGTACCGCTTCGCCGCCCGCTTCACGCCCGACGCTTTGTACGCGGTCGCCGCGCAGCTCTACGCCGAGATGCTCGAAGCCGGCTACACCAGCGTCTGCGAGTTCCACTACCTGCACCACGCGCCCGACGGCCGGCCCTACGCCGATCCGGCGGCGATGTCGCGCGCGCTGATCGAAGCGGCGCGCGACACCGGCATCCGCATGACCCTGCTGCCGGTGCTGTACATGACCGGCGGCTTCGACGAGCGCCCGCTGGGCGAGCGCCAGCGCCGCTTCGGCCACGAGGTCGATGCCTACCTGCGCCTGCTCGATACGCTGCGCGCCGAACAGAACGCGACGCTGCGCGTGGGCTGCTGCCTGCACAGCCTGCGCGCGGTGCCGCCGGCGCCGATGCGCGAAGCGCTGGCGGCGCTGCCGGCCGACAGCCGCGTGCACGTGCATATCGCCGAGCAAGTGGCCGAAGTCGAGGACTGCGTGGCGGTGCGCGGCGCGCGGCCGGTGCGCTGGCTGCTCGACAACGCCCAGGTGGACGAGCGTTGGACGCTGGTGCACGCCACCCATCTCGACCAAGGCGAAGTGCGCGACACCGCCCGCAGCGGCGCCACGGTGGCGATCTGCACCACCACCGAGGCCAACCTCGGCGACGGGCTGTTCCCGTTGCGCGACTACCTCGACGCGGGCGGCTATTGGGGCGTGGGTTCGGACTCGCACATCTCGGTGTCGCCGGTGGAAGAGCTGCGCTGGCTCGAATACGGGCAACGTCTGGTCACGCGGCGGCGCAATATCGCGGTGAGCGTGGGCGCGGACGGGTCCGACAGCGTCGGCGAGACCTTGCTGCGCGGCGTCGCCGCGAGCGCGCAGCGCTCGACCGGGTTCGATGCGGCGGCGCTGGCCGGCGACACCCTGGTGCTGGACCGCGACGCCCCGGCGTTCGCCGGCGCCACCGATGCCGATTACGTGGACCGCTGGTTGTTCAGCGGCAACCGCAATCTGGTGCGCGAGGCGTTCGTCGGCGGCGAGCGAGTCGTGGTCGAGGGGCGCCACCGCGACCGCGAGGCGATCGCGCGGCGCTACGGCGAGACCTTGCGCGCGCTGTTGGCCGACTGAGGACGGCTGTCCATCTGTAGGAGCGGCGCGAGCCGCGACCGCGACAACGCAGCCACGACGCAAATTTCGGCGTAGTCGCGTTGTCGCGGTCGCGGCTCGCGCCGCTCCTGCAGGGGGCTCTCAACCGCCGAACAAGTCGGCGGAGTGCGGCGCTTCCTGCAGCGCGCCTTCCAGCATCAACAGATGCTTCTTCACCGGCAGCCCGCCGCCGAATCCGGTCAGGCTGCCGTCCGCGCCGATCACCCGGTGGCAGGGCAGCACGATCGGTAGCGGGTTGCGCCCGTTCGCCGCGCCGACCGCGCGCGTCGCGGTGGGCTGGCCGAGGTGCCGCGCCATCTGCCCGTAGCTCCAGGTTTCGCCGTACGGAATCAGCGCCAGCGTGCGCCAGCACTGCAGCTGGAACGCGGTGCCGTGCGGCGCCAGCGGCAGATCGAAGTCGCGGCGCGCGCCGGCGAAATACTCGGCGAGCTGGCGGCGGGTCGCGGCGAGCACGGCGTCGTCGCCTTCCTCCCAGCTTTCGTCCATCGCCGCAGGATGCCAGGGCTCTTCGAATTCGATCAGGCGCAGGCCGTCCTCGCCGCTGGCCAGCAGCAGGCGGCCGACCGGGCTGTCGATGTGCTGGTAGCGCACCTCGCCGCGCTTGAGCCGGATCGGCGAACTCATGCGGCCCGCCGGGTTTTCTTGGGCTTGACCGCCGGCGCGGACGCGGAGGAGGCGGCCGAGACGGCTGGTTTTGGCGGCAACGACGCCGGCATGCTGTCGCGCCAGGTGTGGATCACGCCGTAAGCGCGCCACGGCCGCCACGCTTCGGCGCGCGCGCCGAGCGCTTTCGCGCTCAGGCGCACGCCGTCTTCGGGCAAGGCTTTCTGCAGCACCAGATCGTCGGCGGGAAACGCATCGGGATGGCCGAGCGCGCGCATGGCGATGTAGTGCGCGGTCCACGGGCCGATGCCGGGCAGCGCGACCCAGCGCGCGACGAAGTCGTCGAGGGTGCGCTCGGCGCGGAAGTCGACGCGCCCGTCGAGCAGGGCGCGGGCGACGGTGCGCACGGTGTCGGCGCGCGCGCGGGTCAGGCCGAGCGGAGCGAGGTCGGCATCGGCCAGGTCGGCCGGGGTCGGAAACAGGTGGGTGAGGCCGGGGCCGAACGGCTGCGGCAAGGCCTGGCCGTAGCGTTGGGCCACGCGCGCGGCCAGCGTGCGCGCAGCGGCGACGCTGACCTGCTGGCCGAGGATCGCGCGCACCGAGATCTCGAAGCCGTCCCAGCCGCTCGGCAGGCGCAGGCCGGGACGCTTGCGCACCAGCGCGCGCAGGCGCGGGTCCACCGTCAGCGCCGCGCCGATCGCGTCGGGATCGGCATCGAGGTCGAACATGCGGCGCAGGCGGTTGGTGATCTCCAGCAGGCGCGACGGCGCGGTGCCGTGCAGCTCCAGCTTCAGCGCGTGCTGGCGCTCGCGCTTGTCCGCGGGCCACGCGCCGACGCGCAACCAGCCGGGCGCGTCGATCGGGCCGATCGCGCGGGTGTAGCTGTGTTCGTCGACATGCTCGACCCCGGGAAGGGCGCGTCCGCGAAGGAAATCGAGCATCGCGCCCAGGTCGTACGGCGGCCGGTAGCCCAGCCGCAGCACCAGCGCGTCGCCGTCGCTCGCGCCGTCGCCCGGCGGCGATTCGTTCGGTCGCCGGCGCAGATCGCGCGGCGCCATGCGGTAGGCCTCGAGGAAGGCGGCGTTGAAACGGCGCAGGCTGCCGAAACCGGCGGCGAGCGCGACTTCGGTGATCGGCAGGCGGGTTTCGGTCAACAGCTGTTTGGCGAACAGCAGCCGGCGGGTGCCGTGCACGCCGATCGGCGGCGCGCCCAGGCGATCGACGAACAGCCGGCGCAGTTGCCGTTCGCCGAGACCGACGCGTTCGGCCAGCGCCGACAGCGGCTGTTCGGCGAGCGCGCCTTCGTCGATGAGCTTGAGCGCGCGCGCGACCACCGCATCGCCACGGCGCCACGCGCCCTCGGCCGGCGACAGTTCCGGCCGGCAGCGCAGGCACGGGCGGAAGCCGGCGGCCTCGCACGCGGCGGCATGGCCGAAGTACTTGACGTTGGCGCTCTTGGCCGTCGGCGCCGGACACACCGGCCGGCAATAGATGCCGGTACTGGTGACGGCGACGAAGAACAGGCCGTCGAAGCGCGGATCGCGGCTGATGCGGGCCTGTTCGCAGACGTGCGCGGGCGGCATCGAGGCGGCCGGAGCGGGGATGACGGGGGCGTCCATGCGCGCAGACTAGCACCGGGCTGGGGGCGCGACTCGCCGGATTCGGACAGGGACATTGGCGGCGCGAAGCGGCCGGTTCAGGCAGCGGCGCACGCGCCCGAGGGGCGTGGACGGAGCCGGTTCGGGCCGTGGTTTTCGCGGTGGTTGTGTTGGCGCGGTCGCGGCTCGCGCCGCTCCTACAGGGGCTTCGGCCAGTACAGGCACAGCCCGCGCATCGTCATTCCGGCGAAAGCCGGAATCCATTTTGCTCTTGCCGTCGCTTGTGCTCGTTCGAGCGAGATGCAGTCGTCCCGCAGCCCCGCAGGGCGTGCGCATGGATGCGCACGCGCGCCATGGGGCAGGATGCCCCTTATGGCGCGGCCCCGCGCCCGGTGCTGGACCTAGTGGCTCTTGATCCGAAAAAGACAAGGCCTTTTCTTTGGTTACTTTCTTTGTGGCTTAAGACAAAGAAAGTGACCCGGCCGCTTGCGGACGGAAGCACTTGATCTTCGCTTGTCGTCACCCGCAGGCACACGCAAAAGCAGAACCCGCCGCGGCACGCCCCCCGTAGGAGCGGCGCAAGCCGCGACCGCGCCACCGCAAACACAGTGAAAGTTCCGTCGTAGTTGCGCTGGCGCAGTCGCGGCTCGCGCCGCTCCTACAGTCGGATACGCACCGCCACGGCCATCGTTCCAGCGAACCCGGAACCCAGCCCACCGCCGACGCCTGCAGCCCCCAACCCCACCGACCAAAGCGAAAAACAAAAGGCCCGGCAGTCGGGGGACATGCCGGGCCGGGTCTTGCTGCGGGGCGGGGAGGTCCCTGGGTTGCCCGCGGACAAACTAGCGCCGATGCGCGCGGCAAAAGCACTGCGCGCGTCACTGAATCCGCATCGGATGACAAACGTCAGCGCTCAAAGCGCGAAACCAATCGGAAAAATCGCAAGCGCCGCACATGCCGCGGCATCGCTGCGGCAATCGTTTCAGCCGTTACTTTTTCTCCGTCGCCTCCGCGGACTCCGCCGCCTGCGCCTTCAGCGCCGGCAACAGCGGCGCGATGTCGCCGTCGTTCTTCGCAGGAACGATCCCGAGCAAGCGCGCGAGCAACGGATACACGTCGACGTTGTCGAACGCCGGAATCGTCGCGCCCTGCCGGAACGCCGGGCCGCGGGCGATGAAGATCGCGCGCATCGACGGCAGCGCCGGGTCGTAGCCGTGCGAGCCGCGGGTCTGGCCCGGGCGCGCCTTGGCGAGCACCTCGCGCTCGATCGCGTCCCAGCCTTCCTGCATCTGGCAGACGATCGGCGGTATCCGCGGATGGGTGCCGTACTGCCAGCGCGCCGGCAGCTCGCCCTTGCGCCAGCATTCGTAATGATCGTGCTTGCCGAGCAGGCGTCGCTCCACTTGCGCTTCGTAGCCCTTGTTCGGCGCGATGCCGATCGATTGCCCGGTCGAGGTCACCACCGCTTCCTGCACCGTGACCATGTCTTCGACCGCGATGCGGTGCTCCGGCGCGACTTCGGCCATGCCGTGGTCGGAAACCACGATCAGATTGGTCCGGTCGAGTTCGCCGCGCGCGGCCAGGGTGTCGATGAGGCGGCCCAGCGCGGTGTCGATGCGCTGCATCGCCGCGCGCGCCTGAGCCGAATTCGGGCCGTAGTCGTGGCTTTGCTTGTCGAGCGAGTCGAAATACAGGGCGGTCACGTGCGGGCGGGTGGCGGCGGGTTCGTCGAGCCACTTCAGCACTTGTTCGACGCGCGCCATCTCGCTGATCTTGGGGTCGAACGCGCGCCGGCGGCTCGCGTGTTGGCCGTGGTTCGGCGCTTCGCCGCCGGGCCAGAGCATGGTGGCGCCGCGCAGGCCGGCGTTCTGCGCGCCGATCCAGATCGGCTCGCCGCCGTTCCACCAGCGCTCTTCGCCGATCGCGGCGGGGTCGTTCACCCGGAACCGGCCCAGTTCCGGGTCGCGCATCATGTTGTGGATCACGCCGTGGTGGTCCGGGCGCAGGCCGGTGACCAGGGTGTAGTGGTTGGGGAAGGTCTGGGTCGGGTACGAGGGATTGATCCATTGCGCGCGCACGCCTTGGTCGGCGATGCGCTGCAGGTTCGGAGTCAAGCCGAGGTCGAGATAACTGGCGCGGAAGCTGTCGATGGAGACCAGCAGCAGCGGGGTGTCGGCCGGCGGCGGATCGCGCGGCGCGGACGCGGCGCAGGCGGCGAGGGACACCAGGGAGGCGAGCAGGGCGGCGCGGGCCGCGAGGACGATCGAAGGCATCGCGGCATGATAGCGGCGGCGCGTGTCGGCCCGGTGTCGCCGGTCGCGGCCGGCGGCCGCGCGGCGGGCCGCCAAGGTCGGCATGGCGGGCGCGATCAAAGCGGGCGCAATGCCGGCGGACATGACTTCAGTCGCTGGCGCGCGGGCGCGGCTGCGCCGATAGTGGCTGCGGGTTCCGTCGCGAGATCCGCCATGCGCCGTGTCGTTGCCGTCGTTGCCGCCTGCCTGGCGGCGTCCAGCCCATGGGCGTCGGCGCAGGACGCCGCGCCCGTGGACGCCGCGCCCGTGGACGCCGCGCCACCGCTGAGCGCGGACGAGTGCGCGGTGTGGGCGCGCGAACTCGGCTTCGCCCGCGCGCTGGCCGAGCACGATGCCGCCGCGTTCGCCGCCTTCGTTCACCCGCAGGCCGCGTTCGGCGCCGGCCGGCCGCAGCCCACGCGTGGGCGCGAGGCCATCGCGGCGCAGTGGGCCGACCTGATCGCCGGCAAGGGGCTGCGCCTGCGCTGGTATCCGCAGCGGGTGACGGTCGCCGGCGTCGGCGACGTGGCCTGGTCGAGCGGGCCGGCGCTGTACCAGCGCATCGATCCGGGCGCGCAGCCGCGTTATTTGATCGGCCAGTACCAATCGGTCTGGCGCCGCGACGCCGACGGCGTCTGGCGGGTCCTGTTCGACGACGGCATCGCGCCGCGGCCGGCCACCGAGGCCGAGGCGATGGCGTTCGAACGCGGCCGCCGCGAGGACTGCCCGCGACGCTGACGTGGGCCTAAACGCCGCGTCCGCGACGACCGCCGCGGCGGCGGGGCGGGCGTATCGTGGCTGCGCCCATCGTCGCTTCTCCCGGAGGTGTTCCATGCGCCATA
The DNA here is from genome assembly GCF_031199375.1 of Lysobacter yananisis. Classification (NCBI taxonomy): domain Bacteria; kingdom Pseudomonadati; phylum Pseudomonadota; class Gammaproteobacteria; order Lysobacterales; family Lysobacteraceae; genus Lysobacter; species Lysobacter yananisis. The sequence continues at coordinate 6,088,995 of NZ_CP133568.1, read as the reverse complement.
TCCTTTGGATCGCCGCGTTCGCGGCCTCGCTCGGCGCCGGCGCCGCCGTCGCGCAGACGCCGGTCCAGGCCGATGCGCAGGTTCGCGCCGATGCGGTGCAGCCGACCGCCGCGCCGGCGGCGAATGCCGAGGCGAAGACGGGCGCGGGCGTTGCGGCGACCGCCGCGGACCCCACCTGCCTCAAGCAGACCGGCTCGCGCATCGCCGCGCGCGGCAAGCGCGACTGCGCGGGCCAGGGCCGCAGTTACGACCGCAAGGACCTGCAGCGCACCGGCGAGACCGACGTCGGCCAGGCGCTGCGCAAGCTCGATCCGCGGCTGCGCTGAGCGCGCGGCCGACGACGCATCCCTTCCGGCGCGGGCCCGTGCTCGCGTCGCCCTCGCGCCCGGCTTCAGGCCGGGCGCTTTTTTGTGGGCGCGGCGATCTGAGCGAAAGGCATCGGGACTGAAGTCCCTCCCACAAAAGCTCAGGGCAAAGGCGCACGGAAGGCATCGCGATCGAACCGCCGCTGGCGGTCACGCTCAGGCGAGCAGGCCGTCGAGCAGGCGGCCGAGCGAGGCTTCGTAGAACTCGCGGAACTGGCGCTCGTCGTAGCTGAAGCGGCCGGCGCGGTACAGCGCGATCAGGCCGTGGGTGTGCGCCCACAAGGTCATGGCGATGTCCCAGGCGTCGCCGGGCTTGAGCCGGCCGGCCTGCTGCGCTTCCAGCACCACGTCGGCGACCACGTTCAGGGTCGGCGAACGGCGCGCGCGGAAGTCCTCGGGATAGCGCCGCGCGCGTTCGCGCCGCAGCGAGAAAGCGTGGTCGAACAAATGCGGCCAGGCCAGGGCGTAGTCGAGGTAGATGCGCTGGGTGGCGCGCAGCCGCGCGATCACGTCGCCGCCGTGCTTGCGCGCGGTCCAGTGGCGGGCGATCTCGTCGAAGCTGTCGTCGGCCACGCGTTGCAGCAGCGCTTCGCGGTTGGGGAAGTGGCGGTAGACCGCCATCGGGGTCAGCCCGATCGCCTCGCCGATCCGGCGCATGCTGACCGCCTGCGCGCCGCCGCGGGCGAGCAGGGCGCGCGCGGCCTGGACGATGCGTTCGGCGGTGGCGGGCGGATTCATGTGTACAGCGTAAACATTTCGGCCCCGGCGCGACAGTTTCGTGCGCCGCGACGCCCAGCAGCGGTCCGCGCGGGCCGGCGGCGCTGGTGGCAGCGGGAAACCCGGCGCGATAATTTCCGCCTCGCCCGCATCACGGAAACCGCCATGTCCGCAGCGAACCGCAAAGATCCCTCCCGCGTCGTCCGCGCCCCGCGCGGCGGCGACAAGACCTGCAAGTCCTGGCTCAGCGAAGCCGCCTACCGGATGATCCAGAACAACCTGGACCCGGACGTGGCCGAGAACCCGGCCGAACTGGTGGTCTACGGCGGCATCGGCCGCGCCGCGCGCGACTGGGACTGCTTCGACGCGATCCTCAAGTCGCTGCGCGAACTCGACGACAACGAAACCTTGCTGATCCAGTCGGGCAAGCCGGTCGGCGTGTTTCCCACCCATGCCGACGCGCCGCGCGTGCTGCTGGCCAATTCCAACCTGGTGCCGCACTGGGCCACCTGGGAGCACTTCAACGAGCTCGATAAGAAGGGCTTGATGATGTACGGCCAGATGACCGCCGGCAGCTGGATCTACATCGGCTCGCAGGGCATCGTCCAGGGCACCTACGAGACCTTCGTCGAGATGGGCCGCCAGCATTACGGCGGCGATCTGAAAGGCAAGTGGATCCTCACCGCGGGCCTGGGTGGCATGGGCGGCGCGCAGCCGCTGGCCGCGTCGCTGGCCGGCGCGTGCTCGCTGAACATCGAATGCAAGCAGAGCAGCATCGACATGCGCCTGCGCACGCGTTACGTCGACGAACAGGCCAGCGACCTCGACGACGCGCTGGCGCGCATCGCCAAGTACACCGCCGCCGGCGAAGCCAAGTCGGTCGCGCTGCTGGGCAACGCCGCCGAGATCCTGCCGGAGCTGGTCAAGCGCGGCGTGCGTCCGGACTGCGTGACCGACCAGACTTCCGCGCACGATCCGGTGCACGGTTATCTGCCGATCGGCTGGACGGTGGAGCGGTGGCTGGACGAGCAGAAGGGCGATCCCGAAGGCGTGCGCGACGCGGCCAAGAAGTCGATGCGCGTACACGTCGAGGCGATGCTGGCGTTCCACGCACAGGGCATCCCGACCGTCGATTACGGCAACAACATCCGTCAGATGGCGTTCGACGAAGGCCTCGAGAACGCGTTCGATTTCCCCGGCTTCGTACCGGCCTACGTGCGCCCGCTGTTCTGCCGCGGCGTCGGCCCGTTCCGCTGGGTCGCGCTCAGCGGCGATCCCGAGGACATCTACAAGACCGACGCCAAGGTCAAGGAGATCATCGCCGACGACGCGCACCTGCACCGCTGGCTCGACATGGCGCGCGAACGCATCAGCTTCCAGGGCCTGCCGGCGCGCATCTGCTGGGTCGGGCTGGGGCTGCGCCACAAGCTCGGCCTGGCGTTCAACGAGATGGTGCGCAACGGCGAGCTGAAAGCGCCGGTGGTGATCGGCCGTGACCACCTCGACAGCGGCTCGGTGGCCTCGCCGAATCGCGAGACCGAGGCGATGAAGGACGGCAGCGACGCGGTCAGCGACTGGCCGCTGCTCAACGCCATGCTCAACGTCGCCGGCGGCGCGACCTGGGTGTCGCTGCACCACGGCGGCGGCGTCGGCATGGGTTACTCGCAGCACTCAGGCGTAGTGATCGTCTGCGACGGCAGCGAGGAGGCCGACAGGCGCATCGCGCGGGTGCTTTGGAACGACCCGGGCACCGGCGTGATGCGGCATGCCGATGCGGGCTATGAGATCGCGCGGCAATGCGCGAAGGAGCAGGGGTTGAAGCTGCCGATGCAGTGAGGCACCGGCGGGCCGGCCGCCGCTATGCCGCGGATGCGCCCTGTAGGAGCGACGCGAGTCGCGACCGCGTGGCGTCCGCTCGCGGCGTGGTTTCGTTGTAGTCGCGGTGTCGCGGTCGCAGCTCGCGCAGCTCCTACAGTCGGAAACGAAACGGCGGCCTCGCTATGAGGCCGCCGTTTCGTTATCGGGCGTGGCTCGGGCGCAGAGTCGGGATCACTCGGGAATCGTCGGCTCCACCAACCGCTCCAGCAGGGTCAGCGATTCCTGCCAGCCCAGGTAGCACTGCTCGACCGGAATCACCTCCGGAATCCCTTCCTGCACCACTTCCACCTCGGTGCCGCAGGAGACGGCACGGAAGGTGATCGTGGTGACCATGGTCCCGGGCAGGTTGGGGTCGTCGAAGCGGTCGTCGTGGACGATGCGCTCGTTCGGCACCAGCTCCAGGTAGGTGCCGCCGAAGCTGTGGCCGTTGCCGGTGCTGAAGTTGGTGAAGCTCATGCGGTAGCGGCCGCCGACGCGCGCGTCGAGTTCGTGCACGGTGCAGGTGAAGCCGTCCGGCGGCAGCCACTTGCACAGCGCGGCGGGGTCGAGGAAGGCGCGGTAGACGCGCTCGGGCGGGCAGGTGAAGACGCGGAGCAGGCGGACGGTACCGGACATGTGGTTCTCCAGAAGAAGGGACGAGGCGGGGTCCTCACTGATGCGACGAACGGCCGCGGCGCGAATCGACATCGCCGCCGCGTTTTTTTCGCGACGCGGTCCTGGCGCTGCGGACGGACCGGCCGGCCGCGTCCGGCACGGACGTTCGTAGCCCCGCCCTTGTAGCCCGGCCGGGGCGACTTGCGCCAGCGTCGCGTTGCGTGCGGCCGCGTCGATTCCGCTTCCCGCGCATCGTCGTACTGTTGTCACTGGCGGGGCGGGCATGGGGCCCTATCATCCGTCGGTGCGACCGAGCACGGAGCTTGCGATGACCCACGATTCCCCGGCGGCCGATCCGCCCCACGCCGCCGACGCCCATCCGCCGCAGTCGCTGTGGCGCGAACTGCGCGACGCGGTGCGCGGCACCGACGCCGACTACACCAAGATCCCGCTGCGCCGCGCGGTGTTCCTGCTGGCCGTGCCGATGGTGCTGGAGCTGGTGCTGGAATCGACCTTCGCCGTGGTCGACATCTTCTTCGTCTCCAAGCTCGGCCCGTCGGCGGTGGCCACGGTCGGGCTGACCGAGAGCTATCTGTTCCTGCTGTATGCGGTGGCGATGGGGCTGGCGATGGCGGTCACCGCGGTGGTGGCGCGGCGCATCGGCGAAGGCAAGCCCGAGGAGGCCGCGGCGACCGCGGTGCAGGCGATCCTGATCGCCTTGTTGGTGTCGGTGCCGCCGGCGCTGGCCGGCATCTTCTACGCCCAGGATCTGTTGCGGCTGATGGGCGCCGACGCCTGGAGCATCGAGCACGGCTACCGCTACACCCAGTGGATGCTCGGCGCCAACGTGGTGATCGTGCTGTTGTTCGTGATCAACGCGATCTTCCGCGGCGCCGGCGACGCGGCGATTTCGATGCGGGTGCTGTGGCTGTCGAACGGCCTCAACATCGTGCTGTGCCCGCTGCTGATCTTCGGCCCGGGGCCGTTCCCGGCGTGGGGCATCGAGGGCGCCGCCATCGCCACCTGCATCGGCCGCGGCTGCGGCGTGCTGTACCAGCTGTGGGTGCTGTTCCGCGGCGGCAAGCACATCCGGGTGACCGCGGCGCAGCTGGTCTGGCACGGCGCGATGCTGTGGAACATCGTGCGCACCTCGCTCGGCGGCGTCGGCCAGATGATCGTGGCGATGACCGCGTGGATCTTCCTGATGCGCATCCTCGCCACCATCGGCAGCGAGGCGGTGGCCGGCGCGACCATCGCCATCCGGGTGATGATGTTCACGATGATGCCGGCCTGGGGCATGTCCAACGCCGCCGCGACCCTGGTCGGGCAGAACCTCGGCGCCGGCCACGCCGACCGCGCCGAGGCCGCGGTGTGGCATATCGGCTGGTACAACATGGGCTACCTGGTGCTGGTGTCGGTGCTGTTCTTCGCCTTCCCGCAGCAGTTGGTCGGGATATTCAGCGCCGACCCGGAGGTGGTCAAGGTCGGCGCCGAATGGCTGCGGATCCTGTCGTACTCGTTCTTCATCTACGGCTGGTGGATGGTCACGGTGCAGGCCTTCAACGGCGCCGGCGACACCGTGACCCCGACCAAGATCAACGTGGTGTTCTTCTGGCTGATCCAGATTCCGCTGTCGTACTGGCTGGCGATCCAGCTGGGCTGGAAGGAACTGGGCGTGTTCTGGGGCGTGTTCGTGTCGGAGACCTCGGTCGGCGCGTTCACCCTGTGGCTGTTCACCCGCGGCAAGTGGAAGCAGGCCAAGGTGTGAGCGTGCCGGGGGCTTCGGTCCCGATGCCTTTCGTTGCGGTCGCGGTGGCCGGACACGAAAGCGTCGGGGCTGAAGCCCCTCCCACCCAGCGGTTGCCCGGCAGCGGTGGGAGGGCCTTCAGGCCCGACGCTTTTCGCTCAGGTCGCGGCATCGCCGCGACGATTCACTTCGCGCCCTCGTCGGGCCCGTCGTCCGCCAGCGGCGCCGACCATTCGATCTCGTAGCGGTTCCACTGTCCCGGAAACAGCTCGCCCTCGACCGCGCGTCGCCGCAACGCGCCGCGCCTGCGCGCCGTCTGGCCGCGCAGGCGGTCGATGCCGGCGTCGATCAGCGCTTCCAGTTCGGTATAGCGCGGATCGAAGTGGCCGTACTTGGGATGACTCTCCGGCGTCAGCCGGCCGGCGTTGACCTCGGCTTCCCAGCGCTGCCAGATCGCCCAGTGCTGCTGCGCCCGATCCCAGGTTTCGGCATCGATCGGAGTGACCACGAACAAGTCGCGGTATTCCTCCTGCTGTGGATCGAACAGGCAGGAGAAGTAATGCGGGCGTCCCTCGCAATCGGCGATGCCGGTGCGCGGGCCGTCCCAGTAGTCCCAGGTCATGTGGATCGGTTCGTAGGCCATGCGGGCTCCGAAGGTTCAGGCGTTCAAGGCGGTCCGGCTCCATGCGACGGCGAACAGCAACAGCAGCCAGAAGCCCAGACCCGCGAACAGGCAGGCCGTGTCGCCGGGCGGTTTGCGCCGGTAGAACGGCCACAGCAGCAGCCGGCCGGTGCCGTAGATCAGCCACTCCACCACGATTTCGAACAGCATGCGCCCGCACAACCGCAGCGCGGCGCCGGCGACTTCGGCCAATGCGTCCAAGGCCATGCGCGTTCCTCCGTTTGCGCCGCAGCATAGACGCTGCGGCGCGACGGCGGCCAGTGCGGGCGAGCCGTCGCGGATGCGGCGTCAGTCCTGGGTCCACACCGCCAGTTCGTAGCCGTCCGGATCGAGGAAGTGGAAACGGCGGCCGCCGGGAAACTCGTGCTCGGCGACGATCGCGCCGCCGGCCGCCTCGACCCGGCGCCGCGCGTCGGCGAGGTCGTCGGCGTAGATCACCACCAGCGCGCCGCCGGGACGCGGCGCGGCGTGGGTGCTGAAGCCGCCCTTCATGCGGCCGTCGTCGAACTCGCAGTACTCCGGGCCGTAGTCGGTGAAGCGCCAGCCGAACGCGGCGCCGTAGAAGGCCTTGGAGGCGGCGATGTCGGCGACGTTGAATTCCAGGTAATCCAGGCGCAGGTTGCGGTCGGTGGCGGGCATGGCGGTCTTCGCGGTCGGACGGGAGCGTCTTTGTAGATCAATCGACCGCGGCCTGTCTTGTGCGCCCGCTAACGCCGCGCCTACGAAAAAGGCCGCCGGTCGCCCGGCGGCCTTCGCGCGCGCAGCGATGTCCGCGGCGCTTACTTCGACAGTTCCAGCGCCAGCGAGGTCACCCAGCCCTTGTTGCCGAGCTCGTCCTCGACTTCCCACATCGCGCCCTGCTTGTTGCCGGTGGGGTAGAGCATCATGCCCGGGTCGAGCGGACGCACCACCTTGCCGCTGCCGTTGGCGTTGGCGAACAGGCGCGCGGACTTGACCACGGTCACCGCCTGCTGCGCGTTCGACGCCGACGGGTTGCCGGACAGGCCGCCGAGCTCGGCGACCAGGTTGGTGTAGGCCTGCAGGTAGGCCATGGTGATGACCTGGCCGATCTCGGTGTTGGCGTAGCCCGACACGCCGGCGCCGCCGAGGCCGCTGCTGCCGAACAGCGCGCCGCTGGCGCCGAAGCCGATGTCGGTCTTCTTGGCGCTGCCCTCGGCCATCGCGACCTGCTCGGAGGAGCGCACGTCGGTGACGGTCAGCACCACGTCGGCGGTCCGCTTGTTGAAGTTGAGGTTGCCGGCCACCGCGCCGGCGCGGCCGCCGATCAGGCCGCCGAGCAGGCCGCCCACGGCGTTGCCGCCGGCGTTGGAGTTCTTCGAGATCAGGTCCGGCACCAGCACGTAGTCGGCGGCGCGGATCTGGCCCTTGCCGACGTTGGACTTGTTGCGCAGCTGGCCGCTGGCGGCGAGGTCGCGTTCGCGCATCGCCACGTCCATGCCGGCGCCGCGGTCGACCAGGGTGAAGCAGCGCGACTTCTGCACGAACACCTTGATCAGCTTGCTCGGTGCAGGCAGTTGCTGGCCGGTCCACCAGTTGGTCGCGTCTTCCGGCTCGATCACCGAGATCGCGCCGAGGTTCTTCGAGCAGGTCGGAATCTCGTTCATCTTCTCGGCGCGCTGGTCCTGCGCGCTCTTGCGCTGGGCCCAGCCCGGCGCGGCGGCCAGCGCCACGCCCAGGCCCACCACGCAGGCCATGGCCTGGATTCCCCGATTAGCGGTCTTCATCGTTTCGTTCCTTAAAACTGCATCCTGTTTGACCCGCCGCGACCGTTGCGGGCGCGGCGACTGACGGAGTGCGGGCGCCGTTCCCCCGGCCACGCTGCAGGGGGCAGCGGGAGGTCGGCAGGGGGGCCCCGGGCGCAGGCAGGCCGGGCGATCCCGGCCTGCACGACGACTCTCGTCGCCATAGTAACGTGATCCAGTGCTTAAAAAGGACGCTCGTCCGATACTGCGCGCGGGCGCCGCACCCGCTGCGACGCCGGAGCTGCATCCTCGTCTACGTTTTTTTTGCGCAAGGAGCGTTTCAAGTGCTGCAGACCCTGGCGATCGCCCACTACCGCTCGCTGCATAAGCTCGAACTGGGCCTGGGGCGGCTCAACGTGGTCACCGGCGCCAACGGCTGCGGCAAGTCCAACCTCTACCGCGCGCTGCGCCTGCTGGCGGAAACCGCGCAGGGCGGGGTGGTGCCGGCGCTGGCGCGCGAGGGCGGGCTGCCGTCGGCGCTGTGGGCCGGGCCGGAGACGGTCTCGGCGCGGATGAAGCGCGGCGAGGTGGCGGTGCAGGGCACCCAGCGCCAGGCGCCGGTGGCGCTGCGGCTGGGCTTCGCCGGCGAGGACTACGGCTACGCCATCGACCTGGGCCTGCCGATCCCGTCGCGGACCTTGTTCGGCATGGACCCGCAGATCAAGCGCGAGGCGATCTGGAGCGGCCCGTTCCTGCGCAGTTCCAACCTGCTGGTCGACCGCCGCGGCGGCCTGGCGCGGGTGCGCGAGGGCCGCGGCTGGCGCGTAGCGGCCGAGCACCTGAGCCCGTTCGAGAGCCTGTTCGCCCAGCTGTCCGACCCGCGCGCGGCGCCGGAGGTGCTGACCCTGCGCGAGACCATCCGCGGCTGGCGCTTCTACGACCACTTCCGCAGCGACGCGCAGGCGCCGGCGCGGCAGCCGCAACTGGGCACGATGACCCCGGTGCTCAGCCACGACGGCCGCGACCTCGCCGCGGCGTGGCAGACCATCGTCGAGATCGGCGATGCGCGCGCGCTGGCCGAGGCGGTCGACGACGCCTTCCCCGGCGCGCGCGTGCGCGTGGCCGGCGAGGGCGGGCGCTTCGTGCTCGAACTCGAACAGCCCGGCCTGCTGCGGCCGCTGTCGGCGGCGGAACTGTCCGACGGCACCTTGCGCTACCTGCTGTGGATCGCCGCCCTGCACACCCCGCGGCCGCCGCCGCTGATGGTGCTCAACGAACCCGAGACCAGCCTGCACCCGGACCTGCTGCCGGCGCTGGGCCGGTTGATCGCGCGCGCGTCCCGGCGCAGCCAGGTGTGGGTGGTCTCGCACGCGACCCGGCTGGTCGCGGCGCTGGAGGACGAAGACGGCTGCAACGCGATCCGCCTGCACAAACCGTTCGGGCAGACCGAGGTGGAAGGGCAGGGCCTGCTCGATGCGCCGGCGTGGTATTGGCCGGAGCGGTGAGGCGGGGCGTGGGGTTCGTCGTCGTTGCGGCGGCGCGGTCGCGACTTGCGTCGCTCCTACAGGGCGAGCCCCAGGCCGCGTTGTCGTTGGAAATCCGACTGTAGGAACTGCGCGAGCTGCGACCGCGACACTGCGCTTGCGACGCAACCTGCAGCAAGGCAACGGCAACCGCCCGCTTCACGCCACCGCCGCCAGCGGCTTGCCGAAGCCCGTCCCGACCATCCCTGGGATCCGTTCCACCAGCAGGTCGATCGCCGCGCGCGTGCGCAGCGGCAGGTAGTGGGTGTGCGGCCACACCGCGCTGATCCGGCTGCCGACCACGCGGTCGGCGTGCATCACCATCTGCAGTTCGCCGCTGCGCAGGTAGCGGCTCAGCAGCCAGCACGGCAACTGGGCCAGGCCGGCGCCGGCGATGGTCGCGTCGGCGATCGCCTGCAGGTCGTCGAAGCGCAGGCGCGCGTTGACCTGCGGCTCGCGCACTTCGCCGTCGCCGTCGCGCAGGCGCCAGGGCACGAGCTGGCCGTGGCGGCCGTAGATCACCGCGTCGTGGCCGGCGAAGTCGTCGATCTCGCGCGGCAGCCCGCGCTTGGCCAAATACGCCGGCGCGGCGCAGATGCCCAGGTGCTCCTGGGTCAACAGGCGCGCGGCGAGGGTCGCGCTGTCGCGCAGGCGGCCGACGCGGATGCCCAGGTCGTAGCCTTCCTCGACCAGATCGACCATGCGGTCGTTGAACGACAGGTCGATCTCCAGCTTGGGATGGCGCCGCGACAGCTCCAGCACTACCGGCGCCACGCAATGGCGGCCGAACATCACCGGCGCGCTGATCCGCAGCCGTCCGCTGGGCTCGCGCCGGCCGCTGTCGAGCGCGGCCTCGGCGGCGTCGAGTTCGGCCAACGCCTTCACGCAACGCTCGTAGTAGGCCTGGCCGTCCTCGCTCAGGCTCTGGCGGCGGGTGCTGCGGTGGAACAGGCGCACGCCGAGCTGTTGTTCGAGCCGGGCGATGCGCTTGCCGATGGCCGAGCGGGTCACCCCCAGGCGGTCGGCGGCGACCGCGAAGCTGCCGGCCTCGGCGGACTGGACGAAGGCGACGATGCCGAGCAGGCGATCGTTGACGGCCATGGGATTGGTTCCTGTCGGGCTACGGAGAGTGGAAGAAATCTAGCCACTAGAGCGCACGCGGCGACGCTATCGTAGCGCTCCTGGGCCGCGGCATCGTCCCGGCCCCTCATCCCCACTGTTCCAGGAGTGTCCCCCATGAAGGCTTACCGCATCCGCGCCGGCCGCGGCATCGACTCGCTCGCCCTGGCCGAGGAAGCGCCCGCGCCGCTGGGCGCCGGCCAGGTGCGCCTGCGCGTGCGCGCGGTGTCGCTGAACTTCCGCGACCTGATGGTCGCCGACGGCCGTTATCCCGCCGGCGGCGACCGCGCGGTGATCCCGGCGTCCGACGCCGTCGCCGAAGTGATCGAGCTCGGCCCCGGCGCGACCCGCTGGGCGCTCGGCGACCGCGTCGCCACCAGCTTCTTCCCGCACTGGCACGCCGGCGCCGCCAGCGCCCACGCCACCCGCGAGCCGTTCGGCGCCGACGCCGACGGCGTGCTGGCCGAACAGATCGTGGTGTCGCAGGAGTCGGTGTTCGCCGTGCCCGCGCACCTGGACGACGCCCAGGCCGCGACCCTGACCTGCGCCGGCGTCACCGCCTGGAACGCGCTGTTCGTCGAAGCCGGCCTGCGCCCGGGCCAGAGCGTGCTGCTGCTGGGCACCGGCGGCGTCTCGATCTGGGGCCTGCAACTGGCCAAGGCGGCGGGGCTGCGCGCGATCGTCACTTCCTCCAGCGACGCCAAGCTCGAACGCGCACGCGCGCTCGGCGCCGACGAGACCATCAACTACCGCACCCACCCGGAGTGGCAGGACGAAGTGCTGCGCCTGACCGCCGGCGACGGCGTCGATGCGGTGCTGGAAGTCGGCGGCGCCGGCACCCTGGCGCGCTCGCTGCGCGCGGCGGCGATGAACGGCACGGTCGCGATCATCGGCGGGGTCAGCGGCTTCGCCGGCGAGTTCGACCCGTTCGCGCTGATCATGGGCGCCAAGCGCCTGTCCGGCATCTACGTCGGCAGCCGCGGCATGGGCGAGGACTTGGCGCGCTTCGTCGGCGTCAACCGGATCGCGCCGGTGGTGGACCGTATGTTTGCGTTCGAGCAGGCGGGCGAGGCGTATCGCTACCTGGAAAGCGGCTCGCACTTCGGCAAGGTGGTGATCCGGGTCGGCGGCTGAGGCGGCGCCGGTCGGCGCAGGCGGCGCGGGCCGGGGACGGCTCGCGTCGTCGCTGCGGCGTCGCGGTCGCAGTTTGCGCAGCGCCTTCAGTGGGACTTCCAGCAACGCCGCGGACTCGCCCTGTAGGTGCGGCGCGAGCCGCGACCGCGTCAACTCGGCCACCGCGAAAGCCTTTCCGCCTGCGTTCCGGCATATGTCGGAACGGCCGCCGGGATTTCGCAAGCGCGCCGTCGCGGTCGCGTCGCCGTCCGCGACCATCCGCGGATACCGCACCGACGCCTGCGCATGCGATCTTGGCCGCATCGCCTTCGGGCCCTCCGACTCGCCGCCATGACCGATCCCGCCGCCGTTCCCTCGATCCGCCGCGCCCATGCCGGCGACGCCGATGCGCTCGCCCTGGCCGGCGCGGCGACCTTTCTCGACACCTTCGCCGGCATCCTCGACGGCGCCGACATCGTCGCCCACTGCCGCAAGCAGCACGCCGCCGAACTGTACGCGCAGGCCCTGGCCGATCCGGCGACGGCGCTGTGGCTGGCCGAGAGCGCGCTCGGCGCCGCACCGGTCGGCTTCGCGATGCTGACGGCGCCGAACCTGCCGCTGGCCGACCTGCGCGCGGACGACCTCGAACTCAAGCGCATCTACCTGCTCTCGCGCTTCCACGGCGGCGGCACCGGCCGCCGCTTGATGCAGCACGCCATCGACGAAGCGCGCGCGCGCGGCGCCGGCCGCCTGCTGCTGGGCGTGTACGCCGGCAACGAACGCGCGCTGGCGTTCTATGCGCGCTGCGGCTATGCGCAGATCGGCGAGCGCGAATTCCAGGTCGGCGGCCACACCTACCACGACGCGATCCTGGCGCTGGAGCTGGCGGCATGAGCGCCGGCGAGCAGGACAGCGATGCGCAGGATGAGGCGCGCGGCCCTACGGTCCACGCCTTGCGCGAGCAGGACGTGGACGCCGCGGTGGCCTTCGACGGCAGCTTCATCGCCTTCCAGCGCCTGCTGCTGCAACTGCGCGACGGCGCGCTGTGGTGCGACCTGGATTCGTTCGAAACCGAGCGGCTCGAAGAGCCGTACCGCAAGAACTACGGCGACGACGCCGATGCCGAGGGCTTGCGCGATTACCTGCAGCGCGCCCGCGGCAACACCGCGACCGACGCGGCCGCGTTCGTGGTTCGCCTCGACGGGCGCGTGGCCGGGCGGATGATGATGTCGCGCACCTGGAACGGCTTCGCCTATATCGACGACATCGCCATCGACCGCAACGCGCGCCGCCGCGGCGCCGGCACGGCCTTGATGCATGCGGCGCTGGATTGGGCGCGCACGCACGGCTATCCGGGGATCATGCTGGAAACCCAGGACACCAACGTCATCGCGTGCCGCATGTACCTGCGCCACGGTTTCGTGCTCGGCGGATGCGACCGCTACCACTACGCCAACGAGCCGGACATCGCGCATGAGACGGCGCTGTTCTGGTACCGGATGTTGTGACAATCCGGCCATCTGAATACGTAAATTTTTCCGCATCGGCGGATTGAAGCTGCTTTTTTGATGCGTACAGGCATGCGAAGCATGCGGGTTTGCGCGCATCCTGGTTGCGGCGCTGATCATCCGATGCAGCCGCTTCGACGGCGTCACGGCGAATTGACATTCGCCGCGTCGCAATCGCGCCATTCGGAGCCGGGCGCGAACCCTCGCGCCGTCCGGGCCAGGGATGGAACGCACATGGGCGTGGTGCTGATCGAGCATTGGACCGAGTTCGCCGGCGCGGCGCTGCACCGCGTCGATGCCGGCGGCCACCGCGCCTATGCGTTCCTGTGCGCGGGGCCGCCGGTCACCGCCCAGGGCGCGCCCGACGCCTACCACCCCGACGACACCGGCAGCGGCAGCCTGCACGACAGCGGCTGGCCGAGCGGCGCGTGGCGCGAGCGGCTGGTGCCCGATCCGCACCAACCGCAGCGGCCGCTGCGCCAGGCCGAGGGCGCCCAAGCCGGTTACTTCGTCTCCACCACCGCGCTGGCCGACGCCCGCTTTCCGCGCAGCAATCCGCAGGCTTATGTCGACGCGGGACGGGTGCCGTACCTGGCCATGCCGGCGACGTGGCTGGCGCAGGCCGGCGCGGGCGGCGTCGGCGACTTCGTCGTCGTCCACGACCGCGCCACCGCGCGCAGCAGTTTCGGCCTGATCGGCGATGCCGGCCGCGGCCGGGCGCTGGGCGAGATGTCCGAGCGCATGGCCAGCGACCTGTCCGGGGTACGCGCGCACGCGCGCAGCGGACGCGGCGCGCCGCAGGGAACGCTGCTGTGCGTGGTGTTTCCCGGCTCGCGGCGCGAACCGGCCTGGCCGTTGCGCAACTCGGCGTTGCGCTCGCGCTGCGAGCAACTGCTGCGCCCGCTCGGCGGCGTCGCGCGGCTGGCGCAACTGGCCGACTCGCTGGCCGGATTGCCGGCGTTGCGGCCGGAGGAGTAAGCGGGCTGCGAAGTTCCGCGGTGAGTGTGGCGCAAGCCGTTGCCACGCGCCGCGTCCGCCGCGCAGGTGGGGGCGGCGAAGTCGCGCTTCCAGCCCGCGCGGCGAGCCCGCCGCATCGCGGTCGCGGCTCGCGCCGCTCCTATAGTCGGACTTCGTTTGGCGCGGTTGCTCGACTTGCCGGTGAAGCCGCGGCAGCTAGGCAACGAGCGAGCTTCGCAATCGCCCTGTAGGAGCGGCGCAAGCCGCGACCGCGACACAACGCTTACCGCGCAGGCTTCGGCATCCAGGTCGCGCCTGCGGTACGTGCGAGGGCGGCGAAGTCGCGCTTCCAGCCCGCGCGGCGAACCTGCCGCATCGCGGTCGCGGCTTGCGCCGCTCCTGCAGTCGCACTTCGATTCAGCGCGCGGCCTGGTCTGCCAGCGACAGATCCAGGCGCACGAGCCGGCCCAGCCGGTCGCGGCGTTGCGCGCGCAGGTACCAGTGTTCGCGCAGGCGCGGCAGGCGCAGCGGCGGGTACACGGGTTCGCCCCAGAGCGTCAGTTCGTAGCGACGCTCGTGCAGCCACCACAGCAGGCGGTCGAACTCGGCCTGATCGTCGGCTAGCAGCAGGTCGGCATCGGCCGGCGCGCGCGCGTCGGGGGCGGCCAGCCAGCGCGGGTAGCTGCCGTGCAGTTCGAACGCGAATCCCGCTTCGCGCAGCGCCTGCAATTCGTCGCCGGTGCTGTCCAGGCAGATGCGCTCGCGCTGTTTCTGGAACACCAGCGCGTATTCGTGGCTGCGGTCGGTGGACGCGTCGCCGGGCGCCAGCGCGCGCGGATCGCGTGCGTAGCACAGCAGGCGCTCTTCGCGCGTCACGAACAGCGCGCCGAGAATCCGCGCCAGGTCCCAGGCCAGCGGCAGCGTGCGCTCGCCGAGAGTCAGGTTTTCGGCCATGGCGATGCAGTAGCCGCCGTCGGGCAGGGCCGCGCGCACGGCGTGGAAGATGTCGCGCAGGCGCCGCAGGTAGGCTTCGTAGTCGCGTTCCAGATAGAGCTGGCCGGCGTCCGCGCCGGGCGCGCCGGCGGGGTCGGGCCAGCGGCAGCCGAAATACGGAACGTTGGTCAGGCACAGGTCGAACGGCAGCGGCGCCGGCGCATCCGGCAGGCTGCCGACGGCGACCGGCGCGTCGATGCCGTGGCGTTGCAGACGTTCGCGCGCCAGTTGCGCGCGCGCCGGGTCGATCTCCAGTCCGCAGCCACGGCGGCCTTCGAGCGCGGCGGCGAGCAAGGTGGTGGCGAAGCCGCAGAACGGATCGAACACGCGCGCGCCCGGCGCGGCGTAGTGGCGCACGAACGGGCGCATCTGCGCGACCCAGCCGCAGTCGCGGCCGCCGAACGGATCGCGCGCGCGCAGGTCGTCGGGCAGCCGCAGCTGCGGCGGGTCGGGCTCCAGCAGCAGCCAGCTGCGGCTATCCATCGGCGCGCTCCGCGGTGGCGCCGTTCGCGCTCGCGCCGTCGCTGGTTTCGCGCAACGCGGCCGGGTCCTCGTGCAGCGGCCACAGCACGTCGCGATCGGGCTGCCAGCCGGCGCAGAGACGGCCGTTGCCGTGGAACACCAGCTTGTAGATGTCGCCGGAGGCGTGGCGGCGGTGCATGGCGGCGTAGTCGGAGGATTCGAACACCACCTCCATGCCGCTGTCCTGCTCGCGCAGGCGCAGGTTCCAGAAGTAATAGCCTTCGGTGATGCGCAGCGGCGTCAGTTGCGGCCACCACGGCGCGTCCATGCACGCGGCCAGCACCTCATCGATCGGCACGCGTTCGGCGTCGATATAGCGGCGGGTGGCGTTGTCGCGATAGCCCGGGTCCAAGCGCGAGAACTCGCGGAAGATCACCGTGCCGGCGCCGCAGGCGCGCGCCCAGTCGAGGTAGGCGCGCACGCCGTCGGCGTCGTCGATGCCTCCGCGTTGCAGGATGCACACCTGGCGCAGCGGCAGCGCCGCGGACAACTGGCGCGCCACCCGTTCGAATACGGCGCCGTCGGCGATCGGTTCGCCGTCGCGGAAGCGCATGATGCGTTGGTTGCGCGCGGCATCGTAGTGATGCCGCGACAGTTCCAGCCACGACAGGCCGAACGTTCGCAGCGCGGCGATCAATTCCTCGCCACGGCCGCGGGCGAAGCCGGCGCCGTTGCTGTAGAGCACGCGCTCCTCGACCTGCACCCCGTCGCGTTCGGCCGCGCTCAGCGTCGCCAGCAAGCGCAGGAACCAGTCCTCGTCGTCGCTGGACTCCAGTCCCGACAGCGACCACGACAGCGGCAGCCCGCGCAATTGCGCCAGCGCCGCGCTCAGGCGCTCGAAGTGATCGGGGCCGGGACGCAGGGTCTGCGCCATCGCGCCGCCGTCGTGCCGGCGCAGGTTTTCCGAACAGAACAGGCAGCGCGCCGAACACGGCCGCGCCGCGGCGTAAGGGGTGAAGGTGACCGGCTGGGCGACGCGGTAGCGGCGTTCGCCGATGCGGTGCTCGCGCCAGCGCGCGGCGTCGTGTTCGCCCGGCGCGCGCCGGGCCAGCTGCGGCGTGCTCGCGCGCAGGCGTTGGAACAGGGAAGAGGCCGCGCTGAGCGGGAGCGTGCCCGGGTCGGCGGTCGCTAGCCCTTCGAGAGGGGCTGGCATGGATTCGTCCTTGGAAGTTTGGGCGGGGCGGCGGCCCTCACCCTAGCCCTCTCCCGCAGGCGGGCGAGGGGACTGATCGTGGCGATCGCGAAGCGCCCCTGCTTTTAAGCCCCTCTCCCGCTCGCGGGAGAGGGGTTGGGGCGAGGGAACGCTCAAAGCCGCGCCGCGTTCGCCCGTTCCCGCACCTGCGCGAACGTCCAGTCGGCGACCAGCTTGCCGTCCTCCCACACCGTCACCATCGCGTCTTCGTAGCCCACCGGCTTGATCGCTTCCTCCAGCGAAGGCGCGTCCGCCGGCACCGGCACGGTCTTGAAGTGGCCGTATTCGCGATGGCGCAGCAGGGTCATGCGGCCGCGCTTGCTCGACTTGCCCTTGTCGGTGACCGGGTCCTTGTAGACGTCGATCCATTCGCCATCCACGCGCGCGGCCGAGCACTTCAGCGCGAACTTCTGGGTGTCGCGGTCCAGCCGCTGCAGCAGCGCGCCGCCCATGCCGAAGGCGAGGTTGTCGGTGGCGTAGCCGTAGCTGGTCGCGCGTTCCAGGATCGCGCGGATGCTGGTCGGGTTGATGCCGTCGCCCTGGATCACCCGCACATGGTTGAGCACCTTGTAGCCCTTGCCGTTGACGGTGTGGCCGAAGGCCTCGTCGAGCAGGGACAGGCACTGGTGCACGACATCGACCGGGTCGCCCGAGTCGGGGCGCACCACCAAGGTCGCGCCGGAAGCGATGATCTGCTCGCGCAGGGTCTTGCCCCAGTGCTCGCGAATCGCATGGAAGATGTCGTAACTGTCCGACACCACCGCGACGATCGCGCCGGGCTTGGCGAACTGGTCGAGCATGTTGCGGTAGGCATCGACCTCGCGCTCGCGGCCCCAACTGGTGATGGTGCTGTGCTCGGCGGCGGGGATCGAATAGCCGGCCATCGGCTCGTGGTAGTAGCGCTTGGCCAGCAGCAAACCCGAGACGGTGTCGGTGCCGAGGAAGTTGACCAGGTGCGCGGCGCCGCCGAGCGCGGCCGATTCGGTGCTGGACACGCCGCGCGCGCCGAAGTCGTGCAGCTTGAACGGCAGCTGGCCTTCCGGGTCGTCGCTGGTGCGTTCCAGGAACTGGCGGATGGTCTGCTTGGCATGCCAGCTGGTGGTGGCCACCGTCACCGGGTACCACAGGCGCAGCAGCAGGGTTTCCAGGTACGACGGCACCCAATAGGCCTGCGGGTCGGTCGATTCGATCGTCACCAGCGCCTGATGGGTCGGCACCACGGTGCCTTCGGGCACGGCGCGGATCCGGATCGGCATCAGCCCGTCGTGCTTATCGACGATGTAGCGCCAGCCGGCTTCGTTGAACGGTTCGCCGTGCGCGGCGAACAGGTCGCGCGCTTCGTCGATGTCGGCGTGGGTGACCGGCTTGGCCAGGTACTCCTTGAGGATCGCCTGCAGGCCGAAGAACACCGTGCGGTCGTACACGCCGCCGCGCGATTCGATGTAGAAGAACGTCGCATCGGTGCCGGGCGGGTACTGCAGCCAGTGGCTGGCCTTGTAGCTGTCGGTGTTGAGCAGCAGGTTGTCGAGGCATTGCATGACGGGAAGCTCCTTCGCGTCGGGTGTGGCCGGCGGTCTGTCCGCCGGCGGGAGGGCCGGGCGGTGCGCGTTGCGCTCAGCCGCGGCCCAGGAAGTATTCGAGGATGTGCAGGTGGTCTTCGAACAGCTGCGGGCTCATCTCCAGCGCCTCGCTGACCGGGAACCAGCGCGCCTTGTCGGCGTCGTCGCCGCCGCGCACCTGCGGCAGTTCGCCGGCGGGAAAGTCGAAGTGGAAGGCGTGGGTGATGGTGCGCCCGCGCGCGCTGCGCTCGGGATGGTCGAACACGCGCTCGCCCTTGATCGAGCCCTTGAGCACCGCCAGCGGCACTTTCAGCCGGGTTTCCTCGCGCAGCTCGCGCAGGCAGGCGTCGAGCAGGCTTTCGTGCTGGCCGACGAAACCGCCCGGCAGCGCCCACAGGCCCTTGCCCGGTTCGGCGCGGCGGCGCACCAGCAGCACGTGGCCGGAATGCACCACCACCGCGTCGGTGGTGACGAAGGTCGGCGCGTAGGGCGCATCGCTCCAGGCCGCGCGGTACTGCTCGATGAACTGGTATTCGGCGACCAGTTGCTTGAACGCCGGCGAGCTCTTGCGGAACGCCTCGAGCATGTCGAACACCGGCGCCGGCACGTTGGCGCGGATCAGCATCAGTCCGCCGTGGCTGTCGAGCTGGTTGGCCTCGAACAGGTACTTGCGCAGTTCGGTGGCCGACAGCGTGGCGGTGTGGTTGACGTCGACCAGCGGCCACTGCGGGAACTCGCGCAGGTAGTAGCTGGAGGCGTCCTTGTCCATGCCGACCAGGCCGATGCGCGCATCCGCCGCGCCGCCGTCGGCGCGCACCGCCTCGGCGACGCTGCGCTGGACGTTGGCGATCCACTGGCTCTCGTTGTAGAGGTGGTCGCGCAGCGGACGCACGATCAGGCGGTCGGCGCTGTCGGCGAGCGCGGCCTGGATCATCACCGCGCGCTCGGCGACGGTGAAGGGGTTCTTGACGGTGCGGGGGGTGTCGGCGGAACCGACCAGGAAGACGACCTTGGCGGCCTTGCCCAGCGCGTGGCGGGCGACGGCGGCGTGGCCGTTGTGGAAGGGCTCGAAGCGGCCGATGAAGACGAGGTAATCGTATTGCTGCAGTGCCATGAGAATCCCTCACGGAGTTGAAGTGGCCGGCGGTCTGTCCGCTGGCGTATGGCAAAGGTTACGCCGATGCCCGGCGCCGTCAAGTGCCGCCGCTTCGCCGCGGCGCGCGGTGCCGGCGTCGCCCCGAGCGGCGTGGTCCGTTTCGCCCGGACCGCTACAATCGCGCCGAGCAACGGAGGGCGACCATGGGGATGCAGGTTCCGCAGTATTGGGCCGAGGCGCGGCTGCAGGAGAAGTTCGGGAGGGGGCACGTTTCCGGGCGGGTTTCGCTGACGGTGCGTCGCTTCGGTTGGTCCGATTCCAGCCAATCCGACGCCCAGGCCATGGCCGAGACGCGCGTGCGCGACGCGTTCGACCGCATCCTCGCCGGCGAGAAACTGCCGCGCAACGAACCGCGCGTGCCCTACGACGCCGAAGGCCTGCCGATCCGCGAGGAAATCGTCGCCCGCCACGGCAACGAGGTGATCACCCGCAACAGCTACGGTTCGCGCTGCCTCAACTCGCCGGACGTGCTGTTCGCCGATGTCGATTTCAAACCGCCGCCGATGCCGCCGTGGCGACGCAAGCAGTTCGTCGCCGCCGTCGTGGCGGGCGCGGTCTGCGGCGTCCTGTGGCATCCCGTCGCCGGCATCGCGGCGTTCATCGCCACGTTGATCCTGATCGGCACGATCCACGGCTGGTGGGCGCGGCGGCGCGACCTGCAACTGGGCGGCGGACCGGAGGCGCGCGCGCTGGCGCCGGTCAAGGCCTTCATCGCCGCCAATCCGGACTGGCACCTGCGCGTCTACCGCACGCCCAACGGTTTCCGCCTGCTGGCGATGCACCGCACCTTCGATCCGCTCGACCCGCAAGTGAACGCATTCTTCGAAGCGATCGGCGCGGACTCGTACTACGCGCTGTCGTGCAGGCACCAGCATTGCTTCCGCGCCCGCGTCAGCGGCAAACCGTGGCGCATGGGCCTGCGCGAACACATGCCGTACCGGCGCAGCGCCTGGCCGATCGCCGAGGAGCACCGGCCCGAGCGCGAGCGCTGGGTGGCCGAATACGAGCGCAAGGCCGAAGGCTACGCGGCGTGCCGCTTCGTCGAACGGTTGGGTAGCCGCGATTACGTGTCGGCGACGCAGTCGGTGCAGCGCTTGCACGACGATCTGTGCAGCGCGACCCGCGATCTGCCGATGGCGTGAGCGGGCGGTAGCGAACCCGGTCGTACGCTGCCGCGACCGGGATCGTGGCGCGTGCCCATCGGTGCGGGGGGCGATGCCGGTCGCCTGGACCGGCGCGGGGTCAGCGCGGTATCAGCGTCTCGAGTTCGCGATGCAAGTCGTCGGGCAATCGCGCGCGGGCCTGTCGCAGGCGTTCGCGCAGCGTTTGCGGCGATGCCTGTTCGAGCGAACCGAAGCGATAGCGTCCGAAGTTGGCCCATGTGCGCAATTCGGACACAAGCTCCCATTCCACCTGCGAGGCCTGCGGCTCGGACAGCGCCTCCAACAGGAAGTCCAGCGCCTGCCATTTGTCCAGCAAGGTGGTGGCGCAGGTCAGCCGGACGCGGTGCGGCGGGCGCAATTCCCAGGCTTGCCGCAACACCGCCGCCGTCAGCCTGGCGTGGCCGCTAGCGTAGGCCCGCAGGGCTTCGGATGCGACCCGGTAATCGATGTCGTGCAGCGCCCGCGCCAATGCCGCGGGCAGGCCGATGGCCGCGCCGCGGATGAGTCCGCGCAGCGCCAGCAGCCGCAACCGCGACGAAGCGTGCGACAACCACGGCGACAGGCTCGCCTCGTCCTCGGGCAGGGCGCATTCGCTCAAGGCGGTCAGCGCGATGCGCGCCCGCGCCGAATCGCCTTTCTCCAGCGCGTCGCGCCAGATCCGCCGGGGTTCTTCGCCGAACCGCTCGCGCAGCAGATAGGCCGCTACCCGCCGTGGGCCGGTGGAACGGTCGAACATCGCATCGTCCAGGCTTTCGCGCAGCGAGGGCGCATCGACGCGGGCGGCCAGCCGCAGCGCGTCGCGGCGCAAGGCGGGGACGCGGCGCCGGCGGGTCAGGCGCAACTCGCGGTCGAGCCGGTCCGGCGCCAACAGAGTTTGCGCCTGCGCCAACGCGGCACCGGCGATGCGCGGATGCCTATCGTCGAGCGCGGCGATACAGGCGTCCGCCGCGCTGCGGGCGCCGGTCGCGACCGCGGCGGCATAGGCGTATTCGCGCACCTGCGGCGAATCCGACGCGGTGGCCCGCCACAGCCGCTCGGCATGGCGCGGCGCGTGCAGCTGCGGTTCGACCAGCGCGCTCCAGGCGTCGGCGTAGCGTTCGCGCCCGCGCATCGACAGCGCCAGCTCGATCAGGTCGAACAGCCGCTCAGGTTCGCGTTGGAGCAGCGAGTCCAACAGGTTTTCGGCGACCCGCCGTACCGGGTCGACCCAGTCGCCGCAACGGATCAGCGCCGCCGCCATCGCCACGCGGCCGGGCCAGTCGGCGAACGCGCGCAGCGCGTACTCGCGCAGATAGCCGTCGTAATCGCAACTGGCGACGAACAGGCAGGCCTGGGCGCGTTCGGGGCCCGCCGCCTGCAACGCCTGCAGGGGCACAAGCCCGTCGGGCCAGACCGGGACGGGCTGGAACGGCCGCCTGTCGTAGGCGCAAAGTTGTCGTTGAAAGTCGTAACGCCGGCGACTCTTGCGGATCGCCTCCTCCAGGCGCGGCAGCGCGCGCGCCGGCAGCGCTTGCAGCTCGCCGGCGGCGCTTTCCAATTCGCTGTCGACGAAGACGAAGTCGTGCTGGCCGCGCAGCGCGCGCAGGCCCGCGGTCAGGTAGCAGTTCCAGGCCGCCGGCAGGCGCGCCGGGCTGGGAAAATCGATCAGCATCCTTGCGCTCCGAAGGTACGTGCCGCGACAGACAGGTGCCGCGACGCGATTCAGTCCGCCGCCACCTCGATCCGCACCCCCTCGCACTCCACCACCTGGCCCGCGCGGATCTTGCAAGTCTTGCGCAGTTCCACCTGCCCGTCCACCCGTACCGCGCCGCTGGCGACGATGGCCTTGCCGGTGCCGCCGCTGTGGGCGAGGCCGGCCAGCTTGAGCAGTTGGTTGAGTTCGACGTAGTCGTGGCCGGCGTCGAGGGCGAAGCGGATCGGTTGCATGGCGGCGTTGCTTTGGGGCGGTGACGGGGAGGCAGGGTCGCAGCGCTGAGACCTGGACGCAAGACGTTTGCGCGCGCGGCGGCGTACTCTCGGGTTTTCGGCGCCCGTGCGGGCGCCGCCGGCCCATCTCCACGGAGGTCCACGATGAAGCGAGCCCAGTACGAGCGGCGCGGCCCGGTGCCGCAGGACGTGATCGAGGCGGTCGAGTTCCAGACCCCGCCGCTAGCCGCCGGCCAGGTGCTGATCGAGGTGCTGGCCGCGCCGATCAATCCCTCCGACGTGCTGACCCTGACCGGCGACTACGGCCTGCTGCCGCCGCTGCCGGCGGTGGGCGGCAACGAGGGTGTGGGCCGGGTGGCCGAGCTCGGCCCGGAGGTGACCCAGCTCAAGCTAGGCCAGACCGTGCTGCTGCCGATCCAGGGCGGCAGCTGGGCCACGCACATGGTCGGCACGGCCAAGCATCTGGTGCCGCTGCCCGACGGTGCCGATCCCAAGCAACTGGCGATGATCACCATCAACCCGCCGACCGCGCTGCTGATGCTCAGCGACATCGTCGCGCTGGAGCCGGGCGACTGGGTGATCCAGAACGCGGCCAATTCGGCCGTGGGCACGTACCTGATCCAGTTGGCCAAGGCGCGCGGGCTGCGCACGATCAACGTGGTGCGGCGCGAGTCGGCGGTGGAAGCGGTGCAAGCGGCCGGCGCCGACGTGGTCCTGGTCGACGGCGAGGACCTGGGCAAGCGCGCGCGCGAGGCGGCGCAGAAGGCGCCGATCAAGCTCGGCATCGACGCGGTCGGCGGGCTGGCGACCCAGCACGTCGCCCAGGCCCTGGGCGAGGGCGGGGTGGTGGTGAACTACGGCGCGATGAGCGGCGAGGCCTGCCAGATCTCGCCGGCCTCGTTCGTGTTCCGCGACGTGTCGCTGCGCGGGTTCTGGCTGTCGCGCTGGTTCCAGCAGGCGGCGCCGGCGCGGCGCGCGCAGGTGTTCGGCGAGATCGCCCAGCGGGTGGCCGCGGGCGAACTGCACGCGCGGGTGCAGGCGACCTATCCGCTGGAGCGGATCAAGGACGCGGTGGCCGCGGCTGCGGCCGGCGAGCGCGACGGCAAGATCCTGATCCTGCCCAACGGCGAGGTGTGAGCGTGGAGGAGCGAGGAGCGAGCAACAGCCGCTTGCGCTTCTGCTTTTCGCTCACTTCTCACTTCTCTGCGCTCGCTCCTCGCTCAAACGAGTAAAGCCGATGAACACCGAATTGCAGATGCTGGCCTGGTCGGTCGCGCTGGGCATCGTCCACTTGCTGGTGGCGGCCGCGTTCATGACCGCGCAGCGCGGCGTGCGCTGGAACGCCAGCGCGCGCGACGGCACGCCGCCGCCGCTGACCGGCACGGCCGCGCGCATCGACCGCGCCTGGCGCAATTACCTGGAAACCTTCCCGCTGTTCGCCGCGCTGGCGCTGGCCGTGGTCGTCGCCGGCCGCGGCAACGACCACACCGCATTGGCCGCGCAGCTGTATTTCTGGGCACGGCTGGCGTATGTGCCGGTCTATGCCGCCGGCATTCCCTACCTGCGTTCGGCGGTGTGGGCGGTGTCGCTGTGGGGAATCCTGCAGTTGCTGTGGGCGCTGCTGTAGTCGCTCAGCCCGTTGCGCCCTCGGCCGCGACCGGCGCCTGCGCGCACAGCGCGCGCTTGGCCGCTGCGGTGAGCTGTTTGATCGCGTACTCGGCGCGCAGCGCGGCGCCGCGGTCGGGATGCTCGAAGCGCGCCAGCAGCCGCGCCGGCGGATGCGCGCGGGTATAGCGCGCGCCCTTGCCGGCGGCGTGCTGGGCGTAGCGGCGCTCCACGTCGACGGCGATGCCGGTGTAGAGGCTGCCGTCGGTGCATTCGATGAGGTAGACGTACCAGGGCATCGGCGTAGGGTAAGGCGAGGAGCGAGCGAAAACCCGCTTTTTCTCACTCCTAACTCCTCTTCGCTCACTCCTCGCCTCATTTAGGAATTTAGTTAAGTAATCAAGGCTATACTGGCCGCTCCGCGCCGCCCGGCGCGCCCGAGCCGCCGCCATGTCGCAAGACAAGATCTTCGAAGCCCTGGCGTCGAGGCCGCGCCGGCAGATCCTGGCCTTCCTGTCCGAGCGCGAGCTCAGCGCCGGCGACATCGCCGCGCGTTTCGACATGAGCGCGCCGGCGGTGTCGCGGCATCTGTCGGTGCTGGTCAACGCCGGCCTGATCAGCAGCGAGCGCCGCGGCCAGTTCGTGGTCTACAAGCTGGTGCCGGACCACTTGGTCAATACGCTGACCCAGTTCGCGTTCGAAATCTGCCCGGTCGGCGGCCCGCTCAAGCGCGAAAGCCGGCGCGCGGCGCGCAAGAGCGCGGGCGGCAAGCCGGCGGCTTGAGGCGCGGCGCCTGCGCGCCCGCATCGGCCCGGGCCGCGCCCGACGTCACTCCCGTTCGAAGCGCTCGATCTCCTCCAGCACCGCCTCGGCGCGGCGCACGCTGGCGCCGGCGACGCCGTCGTCCACCGCCCGGCGCAGGCGCGGCCGGGCCGGGTCGCGCGACCAGCGCAGGAACCACGCGCTGGCCAGCAGGCCGGCCACCCCGACCGCGCCGCCGTAGACGAACATCGACGGCGCGTTGCGGTACAGGTCGACGCCGAACAGGCTCATCAGGATCGCCGCCAACGCCGGCATCCACAGCAGCCACCAGGCCAGCCCGACCGCGAGGCCGCCGCGCACGTAGGCCCGGCGCAGCGCCGCCAGCCGCCGCTGCAGGGCCAACACCGGTGCGGTGTAGTCGATGCCGGCGACGCAGGACTGCACCCACGCGCCGCACACCACCAGGGCGATGCCGTACAGGTGCAGGGCCAGGCCGAACGCGAGCAGGTGCGCGCTGTGCGCATGCGCGCTCCAGAACGCTGCGCCCCAGATCGTCAGCAGCACGCCGGCGGCCATCTGCAGCGCCTGTCCCCACACCAGCGGACGCAGCCCGCTGCGCATGCGCCGGCCGCGCTCTTCGCGCAGGCGCAGCCGTTCCATCCGGTGCTGGCGGTCGAGCTTGTCGCCCAGCGCCTGCCAGGCTTGCTTGAGTTCGTCGAGTTCCATCGTCGCTGCGCTCATGGTTCGGTTCCGCGGTGGCAAGGGGCGTCAGTCGGCCAGCGCGGCGCGCAGGCGCTGCTTGAGCCGGCCGATCTTGGTGGCGACGTTGCTTTCGCTCAGGCCCAGGACTTCGGCGATCTCGCGATGGCCGCGGTCTTCCAGGTAGAGCAGCAGCAAGGCGCGGTCCAGCGGCGGCTGCTGCGCGATCAGGCGCTGCAGCAGGCGCAGGCGCTGCGCGATTTCCGGCGTGTCGCCGTCGTCGGCGGGCAGCGCGTGCAGGTCTTCGTCCAGCGCCAGGGTGTCGTGGCGGCGGCTGCGCTCGCGCAGGTGCGAGATCGCCACGTTGAGGGCGATGCGGTACATCCAGGTGGAAAAGCTGCGCTGCGGGTCGTAGCGGGGGAACGCGCGCCACAACTGCGCGGCGATGTCCTGGGCGAGGTCGGCGCGCTCGTCCTCGCCGCGGGCGTAGCCGGCGGCGACCTTGTAGACGATGCCGCGGTGCGCGGCCAGCAGCGCCTCGAAGCGGCGCTGCCGCGCCGCCGTAGCCTCCCCGCGCATGCCGTCCGCTCCTGCCATCGCCTGGGTCCGTTGGATGTCCATGCCCGGGTGATTCGCGCCCCGGGGCGAATCATCACACCCGCGGCGACGGACGGGCGAGTCGGTGCGGGGCCGCGTCGTCAGGCCGCCGCCGCGGCCTCGGCGCGGTGGCGGTAGAACTGCAGGATGGTGTCGCTGAAGTCGCCGATCAGCCAGCGCGCCAGCGGTGCGGCGTACCAGTTGAAGCCGGTGCTGACCCGGTAGTCCATGCGGATGCGCAGTTCGGTGGCGGCGCCGCGCGGGACCAGGGTATAGCGGGTGCCGGTGAGGTCGAAGTAATGGCCGCCGATTTCGACGTGGTCGTCGAGCGCGCCGGGCGGGATCGAATCCGGCGCGAACTGGTACTGCCATTGCACGTAGCGGCCCGGCTGCCAGTCGGCCGAGCGCTGGCGGAAATGGATGCCCTTGCCCATGCGCACCTCGCGGGTGAGGCCGGCGGCGTCCTCGTGGGTCAGCCCGGCCAGCGGCGTGGGCACGCCGATGCGGTACATCCAGGCGCGGTCGACCTCGGCGGCGCGGATATGGTCGGCGTCGAGCAATTGCCGCCACACCGCCGCGGGCGCGGCCTGGACCAGCACGCTGCGTTCGACCCGCTCGATCCGCCACGGCTCGTCGTGGCCGACGCCGAACAGGGTCAGCAGCACCGGCAGGAACGCCAGGCTGTAGACCGTCGGCGTCTTCGACCAGCCGGCCCAGCGGCACAGCGCGCCCATCAGCATGCCGCCGATCGAGGCGAGCACGGCGAACAGCGGCCAGATGAGCACGATGCAGATCGCGCCTTCGAGCATGAACAGCATCGTCCCGGCCATGCACAGGGTGACGCTGAGCCAGGGCGCGAAGAAGTGATAGCGCAGCCGGCGCGCTTGCTGGCGTTCGGCCAGATAGACCGTGACCGCGCCGATCGCGACCGGCGCGAGCAGGATGAAGACGGTCAGCATCGGCGCCCAGGCGCTGCCGGCTTCGCCGTTGAAGACCAGGCGCAAGGCCAGGCCGATCAGGGCGCCGCCGAGCACGGGCAGGAGCGCGAGCAAGGGCCGGTCGAAGCGCCGTATCTTCGCCACCCGCGCCGCGTAGGCGGCGTGCGCCTCGGGCGGCAGCGGCGGCGGGTCGGCGGGCGAGGGAGCGGGCGCGTCGCGGTCGGAGGTCGGATCGTTCATCGGCTCGGGATCGATTGCAGGGAAACGGGGGCGCTCGCGCGCGGCGGCGCGGCATCGAGGCAGTGCAGTTCTTCGCGCGGCGGCAGGTCCTCGGGCAGGCGCAGATCGCGCACCAGCCCGACGCGTTCCAGCGCGCGCAGCAGCCACCAGCCCGGGTCCCACTCGCCCGGATACAGCCCCAGCCGCGCCGAACCCGGAAACGCATGATGGTTGTTGTGCCAGCACTCGCCCATGGTCAGCAGCGAGGCGAAGCGCACGTTGCGGCCCTGCACCGCGGCGCCGCGCACTTCGTGGCGCATGCCGCCGTGGTTGTGGGCGAAGTAGCCGACCAGCCAGTGGCCGAACACGCCCGCGCTCACCCGCGCGCACACGCCCCAGAACACCCAGCCCCAGCCGCCGAGGGCGTAGAAGCCCAGCGCCCAAGGCAGGTGCTGCCACATCCAGGTGCGCTGCAGGAAGCGATAGAAACGGTCGTCGGCGATGCGCGCCTCGATCTCGATCTTCGGCGGCGCGCGCAGGCGCAGTTCGCAATGCAGTTGCCACCACGCGTCTTGCAGGAAGCCGCGGCGGTGGGCGAGATAATCGTGGCAGTGCGGCAGGCGCTGGGCGTAATCGCGCAGGTCGTGGGTGCGCACCAACGCGAGCGGCCCGGCCAGGCCGACCTGCACGCCGCAATAGACCAGCAGGTATTCCAGCCACTTGGGGCAGGCGAAGCTGTCGTGGATCAGTTTGCGGTGCATGCCCAGCGAATGACCGAGCAGCAGCACCGCGGCGGTGGAGACGACGAACAGCGCGAACGCGCCCCAACTGAAGGTCAGCGCGCCGCCGAAGATGGCGCCGGCGGCCATGGCGGCGAACCACAGCGAGCGCACCGGCTCCCAGACGACCAGGCCGTCGCTGACGCTGCGCACCGAGTCGGCCAGCCGGGCCCGCGAACGCACGCGGTGCGCGCTCAGGCTGGCGGGGATGGCGCCCGGCGGCGGGGGCGCGGAGGGCGTCGCCTTCGCCGACGCGGCGGTCGCAGACACGGCCTTCGCGGCGGGCCAGGGATTCACGGGCAGCGGGTTCACAGGCGTCTCCTTCGCACGTTGCACGGCCGTCGCGGCATCCGCGCCGGCCCCTGCCGGCGGGATTCATGCATCAGCATTTAACTAATTTGCTAAAAGATTGATTGTGCGTGCCCCTGCCGTCAAGCCCATGCCGACGGGCGGTCGGCCTGGGCAAGCCGGGGTCATGTTCGCGCAGTGCTTCGTCTGCGGGGCGATGGCTTGGCGAGCATGCGTCGCGCCGCAAGGCGACGGGCTTCGGTCTGGCTGGGTTTTCGCTGCAATGCGGCCCACCGCCAAGACGGGCCCGTTAACTACTGCCGTACCGTGATCGCTTCAGCAGCGCGTACGGTGCGCCAGCGCCGTGTCGCGCGCCGGTCCTGACTTGAAACCCGCGGAGCGCGCGCCGCCGCCATTGCTGCCGCGACGGGCACGGAGGCTTCTCATCTCGACCGTGGCGGCGCCGCGCCCTCAGCCGTATTCGATCGCCAGCACTTCCACGTTGGCGTCGCCGGCCGGCCGCTTCCACACCACGCTGTCGCCCACGCGCGCGCCGTGCAGCGCGCGCGCCAGCGGCGAGACCCAACTGATCAGCCCGCGCTCGGGATCGGCCTCGTCCTCGCCGACGATGCGGTAGCGATACTCGTGGCCGGCGTCGTCGATCACTTCGACCCGCGCGCCGAACGCGACCCGGTCGGACGGCTGGCGTTCGGGCGCGATGGTGATCGCGCCGAGGATGCGCGCCTGCAGCCAGCGCATCTCGCGCTGGATATGCGCGCGTTCCAGACGCGCGCCGACCGCTTCGGCCGCGATCGCACCGTCCAGCGCCTGCACGCGCTTGATCGCGTCGTTCAGGCGCGAACGCAGCAGCATCATCCCGCGCGGGGTCACGTAGTTGGGGTGCTCGCTGATCGGCAGTTCCGGCAGTTCGCCGGGATCGGATTCGCCGTCGCCTTCCCTGACGAAGGCGCGGCTCATGTGAAAGGGGCGTGCAAGACAGACATTGTTCGACTTTAGGACGGCTAACGTTGTCTCAGGGTGAGCGTGATGTGATTTGGGGTTTGCCGGAATTGTCGGTTCGGCGGTTCGGCGATTCGAGGCGGAGACGGCGGCGAGGGGTTTGCTCGCATCGCGTGTAGGCGTCGAGCCGTCGGGGAGCAACAGTGATGGCTTCTTTGCGCCGGACTTGCGCCTGCGGCTTTTGGTTATTTCCCATTCGCGATGGGGATGCTTAACCTCGGGCCGAGATACGGCGTTAGTCGACAGGATGTTGGGGAATTCGATGAATCGAAGCGGCGGTACTTCGACTTTTACACGCGCGCTCGCACCCGCGGCGTTGGCGTTCGCCGCCTGCGTGGCCGCGTCCTGCAGCACAGCGGGAGCGAGCGGGGCCGGTCGTGGCGGGCGGGCAGCGGATCCGGCGAGCGCGGTGACGGTCGAGAATCTGTTGCGTTGGTCGGTCCAGGGGCCGGCGGGGATCGCCAAGATCCGCAGTGGCCTCACGCAGACATTCGAAATGAAGCCGTCGGGCAAGCAAGGATTGTACGGCGCGGGTCCGGTGAGGCTGACCGACGGATACACCCTCAACTTTTCGAGCATCCGGGGTCTGACCGGCGCGATCCATATAGGCGTCGAGGAGCGGCCGTGTTATTCGCCGGATCGCGCAGCCGAGCTGCTTCCAGGCGCCACCGATAGCGTCGTACTCGACGCGCATATGGCCGATCGCGGCAAGAGCTACTTCACTCGCCGCAATGGGTTTCAGGTGTATTTCATGACTACGCCCGAGACCTACCAGTGTGTCACCAGCATCCACATTCGGCCGGTCGAAACCACGAATCTATGACCGCCGCCGACAAGGACGTCGAGTATCTGCGATCCAAGCCGGAGTTTCGCGACATGCCGGATCGCATCCAGGCATGGATAGCGCAGTCGCCGACCGCAGCGGCCGGTTTCGCCGATTTCTTCAAACGCGGCGGCGTGGTGGAAGATCTGCCGGATGTCGGACTTCCGTACTACTGGGCGGCGGAGCCTCCGAGGATTTTCGTCGAGGCGTCCCAATGGCAATCGCTGCAGGCCAACGACGCCCCCGCCTGGCCCCAGCGCCACCTGTTCGGAACCCTCGCCCACGAGATCGGCCACCACCGCTACAACACCGGCTCGGTGCCGTTCCACGGCCGCACCGCCGACGAGTACGTGCAGTACCGCGCCGGCCTGGAAGCGCAGGCGATCTTCAACGCGTTTGCGATCTTCAAGGAACTGGAAGGCCAGCCTGAGTTCGCCGGCGGCAAGCCGTTCGGCTCCATCGGCTATTTGAACGAGGTCGAGCTGGGCTCGCTGTACGGCGAGTGGAAGGCCGGCCGGTTGGGCGACACCGAGGCGGTCGAACGGATCGCGGCGAAGGTGGCCAATGCGCCCTATACCTTGGCCAGGCCGCCGCAGGACATGGACGGCAACGGCGCGATCGCCCACCGCGACGCTTACTTGCGCGATTACGCGCGGTATATCGAGCCGAAACTGCAGCCGCAGTCGTCCACCGATCCCGCCGCAGCGCCGCTCGGCCCGCACGATGCCGCGCTGCTCGACCGCCTGCGCGCGCAGGTGCGCGAGCTCGACCGGCTTGCCGGCAAGGGCTGGGACGAGCAAAGCGAACGCTTGAGCGCCAGCGCCCTGGTCATGGCGAAAGAATGCGGATTCACCGCCCAGGACGAGCTGCGCCTGGTCTTCAACCGGCGCAGCGACGATTTCGCCGCGGGAACCTTGCTGCATCTGTCGCGGCAGGGCGCGAACGCGTCTCCCGACCCGTACGCCAACCGCGCGCACATGCCGGTGGCCGACGCCCTGGCCGTCCCGGCTGCGGAGCGCTGCGAGCAGGCGCGGGCCGTCGAGGTCGCGCAGGCGCAGCAGCCGACGGCCGCGCAGCCGCAGGCCGTTTGCGCGCCGGACGATCCTGGCAAGACGGCTGCGAAGCTGCCGGCCTGAAGTCGCCGGCATCGGGCAGGTCCAGGCCGAAGACAAGCCGGGCCGCCGCCCCCGATCCGGGCCGAACCTGCGATCATGTCGCATGGAACCGCAAACCCCCACGGCCGACGCCGCTCCGGCCGCATTCGACACCCTCCCGCTCGCTCCGGCCCTGCTGCAGGGCGTGGCCGCGCTCGGCTACCGCGCCATGACCCCGGTGCAGGCGTGCGCGCTGCCGGCGATCCTCGACGGCCGCGACGTGATCGCCCAGGCGCCGACCGGCAGCGGCAAGACCGCCGCGTTCGGCCTGGGCCTGCTGCAACGGCTGGATCCGGCGCAGATCCGCACCCAGGCGCTGGTGCTGTGCCCGACCCGCGAACTGGCCGATCAGGTCGGCCAGCAACTGCGCAAGCTCGCCTTCGCCATCGCCAACCTCAAGGTCTCGGTGCTGTGCGGCGGCATGCCGCTGGGCCCGCAGCTGGCCTCGCTGGAACACGCGCCGCACATCGCCGTGGGCACGCCCGGGCGCCTGCAGGAACTGCTGCGCCACGGCGCGCTCAAGCTCGACGGCCTGCGCACGCTGGTGTTCGACGAGGCCGACCGCATGTTCGACATGGGCTTCGAAGAGGCGGTGCGCGAGATCGTGCGCAAGACGCCCAAGAACCGCCAGGGCCTGCTGTTTTCGGCCACGTTCCCCGATGCGATCCGCGAACTCGGCCGCAACGCGCTGCGCGATCCGGTCGAGGTCACCGTCGAGGGCGAGACCTCGGCGCCGCGCATCGATCAGTACTTCTACGAAGTCGAGGCCGGACGCAAGACCCCGCTGCTGGGCGCGTTGCTGCTGGAGTACCGTCCCGAGTCGTGCGTGGTGTTCTGCAACATGCGCAAGGACACCGAGGAAGTGGTCGGCTCGCTCGAACACTACGGCTTCACCGCGCTGGCCCTGCACGGCGAGATGGAGCAGCGCGACCGCGACGAGGTGCTGGTGCGTTTCGCCAACCGCAGCTGCAACGTGCTGGTGGCCAGCGACGTGGCCGCGCGCGGGCTCGACGTGGAAGACCTCGGCGCGGTGGTCAACTACGACCTGCCGACCGACCCGGACGTCTACGTGCACCGCATCGGCCGCACCGGCCGCGCCGGCCGCGGCGGCGTCGCGCTGAGCCTGTGCGGGCCGCGCGAAACCGCGCGCGCCGAGCAGATCGCGCAGCGCATGGGCGCGCCGCTGCAGTGGCGCAGCGCCCAGCCGCTCGGCGGCAAGGCCCGCAACGCGCCGGCCGCGCCGATGGCGACATTGCGCATCGACGCGGGCAAGACCGACAAGCTGCGTCCCGGCGACATCCTCGGCGCGCTGACGGGCGAGGCCGGGCTCAAGGCCGAGGCGGTCGGCAAGATCAACGTGTTCGCCACGCGGTCCTATGTCGCCGTCGCCCGCGGCCAAGCCGCCGCGGCGCTGGCGCGGTTGCGCGAGGGCAAGATCAAGGGGCGCAAGTTTCGGGTGAACCGGCTGTAGAGGCCGCGGGCGCGACATCGCGCTTACGACGCGACCTGCCGCAATGCGGTCGCGGCTCGCGCCGCTCCTACAGGGCGAGCCCGCGCTTGCGACGTTGCCGGATGTCCGACTGTAGGAGCTGCGCAAGCGGCGACCGCGACACGGCGCTTACGACGCAAGCCATGACAGCCTGGTCGGGGCCTGCACAGCCCCGCAAAAAAGCGCCGGTGTTGGATCACTTGCCGTTGAGCGAATACTTCCCCGGCCCCAGCAACGCCACCGCGGCCGCCGTGGCCAGGAACATCGCCTGCAACTCGATCGCCCAGCCGCCTTGGTCGTTGAGCTGGCCGAGCTGGCCCAGGTGGACCAGCGCGATCGCCACCAACATGTTGCCGGCGACCAGCACCGCGCCGATGCGCGCGTGCCAGCCCAGGATCAGCAGGGCCGGGCCCAGCACTTCGCCGAGCAGCACGCCGTAGCCGAGAAAACCGGGCAGGCCGTGCGCTTCGACCATGCCGACGATGCCTTCGGTGCCGCCGCGCAGCTTGGCGATGCCGTGCAGCAGGATCAACGCGCCCAGGCTCAGGCGCAGGATCAGTTTGCCCAGGTCGGACCAGCGCTCGGTGGTCATGGCGGCTCGCGTCGGTGGAGGTGACCGCCAGGATCGCGCCGGGGAGGCGCAGGCGTCGTGAAGCCATAAAGAACTAACGATCGATGCCCGGTGTCGGGCTGTGGGAGGGACTTCAGTCCCGATGCTGTCCGTTTGGGTCGCGGCGACCCGGCCGAAGAGCGTCGGGACTGAAGTCCCTCCCACAAGAGCCGACGTCCGGCCCGTTGTGCTGTGGGAGGGGCTTTCAGCCCCGACGCCTTTGTTTCGGGTCGCGGCGATCCAACCCGGCCGATCCCCTCAGCGCAACGCCCGCAGCGTCACCGTCAAGGTGTCCGGATCGCCCGAGCGCGCCGCGCCGCTGAAGTCCGGGCCGCCGCTGGCGGTCACGTCGTCGTACGGGAACGCGTAGCCGCGGTTGTCGGGCAGCCGTTCGTGCACCAGTCGCGCGTAGTGGTTGGTCTGGGCGTTGCGGTAGAAGCGGCTGGCGATTTCGCCGTTGGGCTGGTTGGCGTTGTCGAGCAGGGTGGTGCGGTTCAACGCCGCGGCCAGGCGCGGGATGATCGCCTTGCGCACGTCGCTGGCGCCGCCGAGGCTGAAGGGGCCGCTGTCGCAGCTGAGCACGTCGGCGGTGCTGGGCTTGGCGAAGGCTTCGCCGTTGTTGAAGCGCAGCAGGTTGTCGCCGCCCACGCGCGCGGTCAGCACGCCGAAGCCGGACTGGGTGTCGACGGTGAGGGTGGTGCCGCGGTACTTGTTCCAGCACGCGTCGATGTAGCCGGTCAGGTAGTTCTGGAAGCGCGCGGCCTGGTAGTGCGCGCTCATCGCGCGCAGGTTGCGGCCGTCGGGACCGCGCTGGATCAGCGAGTTCCAGGCCGAGCCCTCCTGCGCGGCCTGCTGCTGCAGCGAGTAGCAGATCGGGTCGAGCGAGGCCGCCGGCAGGCCCGGGATCGTCTCGACCCGGCCCGACAGCGAGCGCAGCGACAGCCCCAGCGGCGCGGCGACGAAGTCGACGTAGCTGATGTTGGAGAACAGCTCGTACTCGTTGAAAGTGAATTCGGCGAAGGTCCAGTTCTTGTTGAAGTTGGTGTCGCTGGTGTTGAGGAAGCTGGGGTGCACCACCGCCGGGCCCGGGTTGACGTAGAAGTTCAGCTTGCTGCCGGTGACCAGATAGATGCGCGCGCCGTACATGCGCGGCACCGACACGCGCACGGTGCTGCCGTTGGCGCCGAGCGGGATCGCGCAGTCGGCGCCCAGCGGCGTCACCGGCGCGGACGGCGAGGGCGGGTAGTAGGCGCTGCCGTCGGCGCGCACGAACACCGGCCGGCCGTTGTCGAAGCCGGTGACGTAGGCATAGGCCGTGTTCTGGCCGGACGCGTTGAGCAAGGCGAGGTTGAAGCGCGCCGGGGTGGCGGCGAGCGCGCCGCGCGGCAACAGCGGGACGGCGAGCGCGGCGGCGCTGGCGCCGAGGAAGGTGCGGCGGGTGACCATCGGGTGCGGCTCCTGGGCTGGGCAAGCGCGGCGGCGCGAGCAGGCGCCGGCGGAGCGCGGCGCACGACCAAGCCGGTGGCCTGCGTGGACGGACGTGGGCGCGGGAAGCGCGCCCACGGGCCGCACCTTGTCCCGTGGCTGACAGCGCTGTCAGTGATCGCGGCCGCAGATCGTCCACGCCGGGGCCGCGCGCGGCGGCGCGGATGCGGAAGAAAGCGATTACCGTCGAACCTGAATGCGCGAAGCCGGGTTTACCGCATCTGCCGGCTTGGCCCGCGCGCGGCGCGGCCTCCGCCAAAAGAGGGTTCAGCGCGGGGCGCGGTTGCGCGATCATCGGCGACCCTGTGGCCGTCGCGTTGTCCGCGCCGGCGCGGGCAGGACAGCACCAGGAATTCAGGATCGCGGCTTCCCCCCGGCCGCGCAGCGCAGGACGAACCGCCGATATGCCAGCCGCCACGACTCCCCACCGCCCCTCGCGCCTGCGCGCGCGCCTGGCCGCCGCGCTCGCGGCGGCAGCGCTGGCCGCGCCGATCGCGGCCGCGGCGCAGGGCGCGGCCGCCGCGCGCGCCGGCGCCAATCTCGACGTGCTGCACTACACCGCGCGGGTCGAGCCGGACATCGCCGGCAAGACCCTGCGCGGGCAGGTCTCGATCCGCCTGGCCCTGCGCGCCGAGGGCGCCCAGCAACTGGAGTTCGACGCCGGCGAGCTGGAGATCGAGAAGGTCTCCGAACGCGGCCGCGCGCTGGTCTTCGAGAAGGTCGAACAGCGCCTGCGCGTGCGTTTGCCGCAGCCCGGCAAGTCCGGCGAGCGCCACGAGATCGACGTGGTCTATCGCGGCGCGCCGCGTTACGGCCTGGAGTTCCATCCCGAGCGCGGCGAGGTCTATACGATCTTCTCCACCAGCCAGTGGCTGGTGTGCATCGACGCGCCGTCCGAGCGCGCCAGCCTGGACCTGACCCTGACCGTGCCCAGCGGCCTCAAGGCGGTCGGCAACGGCCGGCTGGTGTCGAAGTCCGCGCTCGGCGGGCGCCGCGATTCCTACCGCTGGCGCCAGGACCAGCCGATGCCGAGCTACGTCTACGGCTTCGCCGCCGGCCGTTACAACGAAGCCGGCGGCACCGGCGAAAACGGCGAACTGCGTTTCCTGTCGGCCGAGCTGGAGGGTCCGCAGCTGCGCAAGCTGTTCGGCGACAGCGCCGACATGCTGCGCTTCTTCGGCCGCCGCGCCGGCATCCGCTACCGCGGCACCTACAGCCAGGTGCTGGTGGCCAAGACCGTCGGCCAGGAGCTCGACGGCTTCGCCCTGCTGTCGGAGGCCTACGGCCGCGAAGTGCTGGAAAAGCCCGAGGCGCAGGGCCTGATCGCGCACGAGCTGGCCCACCAGTGGTGGGGCAACATGGTCACCAACCGCGACTGGGGCCAGTTCTGGCTCAACGAAGGCTTCGCCAACTTCATGGCCGCGGCCTACCTGGAGCACCGCTTCGGCGAAGCCGCGTACCGCGAGCGCGTGGACAGCTGGAAGCGGCGCGTGGACAAGCTGCGCGAGAGCGGCAAGGACCATGCCCTGGTCTACGCCAACTGGAACAAGCCCACCGCCGACGACCGCGCCGTGGTCTACCAGAAGGGCGCCTACGTCCTGCACCTGTTGCGCGAGGAACTCGGCGAACGCGCGTTCTGGCGCGGCGTGCGCACCTACACCCGCGCCTACTACGGCCACTCGGTGACCAGCGCCGACCTGCGCCAGGTCATGGAGCGCGCCAGCGGCCGCGACCTGTCGGCGTTCTTCGCCCGCTGGGTCGACGGCGCCGAACCCGCCCCCGCGATGCCGTCCAGACCCGACCCCGCGAAGTAACCCGAAGCCCTGTAGGAGCGGCGCAAGCCGCGACCGCGAACGCTGCGGTCGCGCCGCCGCTTTGCGCCCGACGAAAACGCCGCCCGCCCGACCGGCCCTCCAGGCCGCATCCGCGCGCGCCGCCGGCCGCCCCGCGCCAACCCGCCGCCCGTCACGCTTCCGGCTTCACATTTCCAGTCCTCACGCTGTGCGCCAACGGTCGTCTTGGCTTTAGGCTAGGGGATCGCCCCGCCCGCCACCGCCAGGACTCCCGCCATGACCCAGCCCCGCTTCGCCCCCCGCCATGCCCGTCCGCGCCGCGCTCCGCTGTACCGGGCGACGATGTGCGCCCTGTGGCTCGGCGGCAGCCTGTGCGCCGGCGGCGCGCTCGCCCAGGACGCCGGGCCCGCGCAACCGCCGCCGGCGCAGGCCAGCGAAGCGCGCACCCTGGAAACCGTGTCGGTGCTCGGCTCGCGCCGCGCCCAGCGTTCCTCCGACACCACCTCGATCTCGCCGGTCGACGTGCTGCCGATGGCCAAGAACGCCGAGGAAGGCGCGCAGTTCGACCTCGCCCAGTCGCTGCAGTACGCCGCGCCCTCGTTCAACTCGACCCGCCAGAGCGGCGCCGACGGCGCCGACCTGGTCGACTCGGCCGCGCTGCGCGGCCTGGGCTCGGACCAGACCCTGGTGCTGGTCAACGGCAAGCGCCACCACACCACCGCGCTGCTGAACCTGTTCGGCGCGCGCAACCGCGGCAACACCGGCACCGACCTCAACACCATCCCGTTGATGGCGATCGACAGCGTCGAGATCCTGCGCGACGGCGCCGCCGCGCAGTACGGCTCCGACGCGATCGCCGGGGTCATGAACATCTCGCTGAAGAAGCGCAAGGGCTGCGAGGCCGTCGCCGGCTACGGCCAGTATTCCAAGGGCGACGGCGAGAACTGGCTGGCCACCGCGTACTGCGGCTTCGGCCTGGGCAGCGACGGCAGCATCGGCATCACCGGCGAATGGCAGGACCGCGGCCGCTCCGACCGCTCCGAG
The DNA here is from genome assembly GCF_031199375.1 of Lysobacter yananisis. Lineage (NCBI taxonomy): Bacteria > Pseudomonadati > Pseudomonadota > Gammaproteobacteria > Lysobacterales > Lysobacteraceae > Lysobacter > Lysobacter yananisis. The sequence continues at coordinate 6,051,273 of NZ_CP133568.1, read as the reverse complement.
CCGGCCGGCAGCCCGCGCATCATCGGCGACTCCAAGGTCAAGAATCAGACCCTGTTCCTCAACGGCGACAAGCCGCTCGGCGAGAACCTGGATCTGTACTTCACCCTCGGCGCGCAGCGGCGCGACGCGTCCTCGGCCGCGTTCGCGCGCGAGGGCATCGGTTCGGAGGACATCCCCTCGCGCAACTCCGCGGCGATGTACCCGGACGGCTTCGTGCCGTTCATCGACGGCGACATCGACGACCGCTTCGGCATCCTCGGCCTGCGCTGGTCGCTGGGCGAATGGAACGCCGACCTGTCCTACACCTACGGCTACAGCAAGCTGCGCTACACCATCAACAACACCCTCAACGCCTCGCTGGCGAATCTCGACCTCATCAACGGCGGCAAGGGCGTCAGCCCGCGCAGCTTCGACGCCGGCGGCTTCTCGTTCGAGCAGAACACGGTCAACTTCGACGTCAACCGTTTCTACGACCATATCTTCCGCGGCCTCAACGTCGCCTTCGGCCTGGAGCGGCGCGACGAGCGCTACAAGATCTTCGCCGGCGAGCCGGGTTCCTACCTCGACTACGACGGCGACTCCGACGGCGGCAACGCCGGCAGCCAGGGCTTCCCCGGCTTCCGCCCGGGCGACGCCGGCGGCCACAGCCGCGACAGCTGGGCCGCCTACGCCGACGTCGAAGCCGACTTCACCGAGCGCTTCACCGCCGGCGTGGCGGTGCGCTACGAGGATTACAGCGACTTCGGCAACACCACCACCGGCAAGCTCGCCGCGGGCTTCCGCGCTACCGACACGCTGATGTTCCGCGCCTCGGCCAGCACCGGTTTCCGCGCGCCGTCGCTGCAGCAGAAGTATTTCTCCTCGACCATCACCGACTTCGTCAACGGCCAGCCGGTCGACGTGGTGATCGCGCCGAACGGCGGCGCTCTGGCCAACCAGGCCGGACTGCCGGCGCTGACCAAGGAGAAGTCGCGCAACTACACCCTCGGCCTGACCTGGTCGCCGACCGCCGACACCTCGCTGACGCTGGACGCCTACCGCATCGACATCGACGACCGCATCGTGCTCAGCGGCCGCTTCGGCGACGACGATCCGGTCATCGGCGACGCGCTGCGCGCGCTGCAGGTCGGCCAGGCGCAGTTCTTCGTCAATTCGGTCGATACCCGCACCGAGGGCGTGGACTTCACCTTCAACAACGAGCGCGAACTCGGCAACGACTTCAAGCTCGGCACCTTCTTCGCCCTCAACCTCAACCGCACCAAGGTCCGCGCGATCCGCGCGCCGCCGGCGCTGGTCGGGCGCGAGGACGTGCTGTTGTCCGAGCGCGAACGCTTGTTCATCGAGCAGGGCGCGCCGCGGTCCAAGGCCGTGCTCGGCTTCGACCTCAGCCGCGGTGCCTGGGAAGGCAACTTCAAGGCGATCTACTTCGGCCCGCAGACGCTCGGCACCTTCACCGGCACCGCCGGCGGCGTGCCCAACGCGCGCTACAAGGCCAAGGCCTCGGCCGACCTCAGCGTGACTTACGCCTTCAGCGACAACACCAAGCTCACCGTCGGCGGCTCCAACCTGTTCAACGTCAAGCCGACCCGGCAGGACCCGAACGAGACCGACAACGGCCACATCTTCGACAGCGTCCAGTTCGGCCTGAACGGCACGGCGTATTTCGTGCGCCTTTGGCATAAGTTCTGATCGCCGCGGCGGGTAGGATCGGGTCATGCACGAAGACCTGATCGCCCACCTGCACGACCTGTCCGCCGGCTTCGGCGCGCTCGACGCGCGGCGGATGTTCGGCGGGCACGGCGTGTACCGCGACGGCACGATGATCGGGCTGTTGTCGGACGAGACGTTGTATCTGAAGACCGACGAACACACCCTGCCGCGTTTCCGGGCGGCGGGGTGTTCGCCTTTCCTGTACGCGCGGCGCGGCGAGACTGTGCCGACCAGTTACTGGACGGTGCCGGAACAGGCGATGGAATCGCCGCAGGACATGCGGCCGTGGCTGGCGCTGGCGTGGGAGGCCGCGATGCGGAAGGCGGCGAAGAAGCGTCCGGCCAAGAAGCGCGCGGCCAAGAAGCGCGCGGCCAAGAAAGTCGCGAAGAAAAAGCCGCAGGCCTGATTCGACTGTGGATATCCGACTGTAGGAGCGGCGCGAGCCGCGACTGCGACAACGCAACTACGCCGCAACCTTCGCCGTAGCTGCGTTGTCGCGGTCGCGGCTTGCGCCGCTCCTACAGGTAGCGAACCGAAGCAACGCGGTGGCTTAGTCCTTTTCGACCGCCAGCAGCCAATCCAGGAACGCCCGCGCGGCCGGCCGCAGCCGCCGGTGCGCCGGATAGATCGCGTAGTACGACCAGCGCGCGGTCATCTTCGGCCCCGGCAGGCGCATCAGCTGGCCCGAGCGCAGGTAGGGCACCACGATCTGCTCGCGCGCGAGCGCCGCGCCGAGGCCGTGCGCGGCGGCCATCAGCGCGTCGGTGGTGTCGCTGAAGGTGTAGCGCTCTTCGAGCTTGCGCCCGTGCACGCCGGCGGCGCGGAACCAGTCGTGCCAGCCCTGGCGGGCGTGGTCGGCGATCAGCGGCAGCTCGGCGATTTGCGCCGGCTCGGCGATCGCCTCGACCCCGGGCGTGCGCGGCGAAGTCACCGGGAACAGCGCGTCGGCCATCAGGAAGTGCGAGGTCAGCCCCGGCCAGTGGCCGGCGCCGTGGCGGATGCCGAGGTCCGGGCCGCTGTCGTCGAAACGGGCCAGGGCGATTTCGGTATCGACGCTGAGCTGGATGTGCGGGTGGGCGTGGGCGAACTCGGGCAGGCGCGGCAGCAGCCAAGTGTAGGCCAGCGAGTGCAGGGTGGTGATGCGGACCCGGTCGCGCTCCTCGCGCGCCAGGCGCAGGCTGCGCAGCACGCCGTCGACGTCGGCCAGCGCGGTGCCGGCGGCATCGGCCAGCTGCCGGCCCTGCGGGGTCAGCGCGACCCCGCGCGCATGGCGCTGGAACAGGCTTACCCCGAGCCGGCTTTCCAGCTTGCGCACGTGGTGGCTGACCGCGCTGGCGGTGAGATGCAGTTCTTCGGCGGCATGGGCGAAGTTCTGGTGGCGCGCCGCCGCCTCGAACGCCGCCAGGGCCGGAAGCCAGTCCGCTCGCAGGGCCATCGGAGCCTCAAGTCAGATTTGTGCCTGGGTGCGAAAGTATGCGCTTGCGTCGGATTGGCGGCCAGTCAGAATAAGCCGCAGGGAAAAGCCAGATTATCGTCGCAGCTGCCCGAACCCCGTCGCGCCCGCGCCTTACGACGTCCGCACATGAGCCTCATCGACCTGCTTGCGACCTCCGCCGAACTGCCCGACGCCTGGCGCTCGAGCGTGGTCGGCCGCTTCGGCGGCGCCAACCTCAAGCTGTTGCGCATGGACGCCGGCGCCTACGAGGAAGAGACGCACGATTTCGCCGAAGGCCTGCTGGTGCTCGACGGGACGATGCGCCTGAGCGTCGGCGGCGAGGTGGTCGATGTCGGTGCGGGGCAGCTGTATGTCGTGCCCGCCGGCGTCGCCCACGCGGTCGCGCCGGGCAGCCGCGGCACGCTGGCGATCCTGGACGTCTGAGCGCGCCGTCCGGCGTGCGCGTCGCCGCACTGGCGTGCAGCGAGCCGGCGTGCAGCGAACGGGCGCGGAGTCGGTACGAATCCGGATATCCGCCGACCCGCCGCGTAGCGACACTGCGCATGGAGGCCGCGCGCCGCCGGCTCGGCGTTCCCATCGCGCGCAACGGCGCCCGTCGCCGCTGCGCCGACCGCGTCGCCGCGAGGCCGGCGCGGCCGTGATCCCCCGCGGGCGCCGCATCGCGCGGCCGCCTGTTCCGAACCGATGTCTCCGAGGATCTTGCGCATGCGTTCCCCCGAACTCGCCGCCACCGTGACGCCCAACGGCTCCGCGCCCGCGCCCGTCGCTGCCACGGACTCCGCCCGCGCCGGCTGGCGCACGCCGCTGGAACTGACCGTGCTCGGCGCGATCTGGGGCGGCTCGTTCCTGTTCATGCGCGTGGCCGCCAAGGACTTCGGCGCGCTGCCGCTGGTGGAGATGCGCCTGGGCCTGGGCGCGCTGATCCTGCTGCCGTTCCTGTGGAAAGCGCGCGAGTCGTTTCGCGGCGCGAAGATCTGGGCCAAGCTGGCCTTGATCGGCGTGATCAACTCGGCGCTGCCGTTCGCGTTGTTCGCCTGGGCCGCGCAGCGCGCGCCGGCCGGCGTCGGCGCGATCACCAATTCGATGGCGGTGCTGTTCACCGCCCTGGTCGGGTTCCTGTTCTTCGGCGAGAAGATCGGCGCGCAGCGCGCGATCGCGTTGCTGGCCGGGTTCGCCGGCGTGGTGGTGCTGGCCAGCGGCAAGACCGCCGGCGCCAGCATCGGCTGGGCGGTGGCGGCCGGTTGCGCGGCCGCGTTCCTGTACGGCATCGGCGCCAACCTGGTGCGGCGCCAGCTGACCGGCCTGCCGGCCGCGGCGGTGGCGGCGGCGACGCTGGGCAGCTCGGCCCTGCTGACCCTGCCGTTCGCGATCGCGAGCTGGCCCACCCACGCGATCCCGGCCAAGTCGTGGCTGTCGGCGAGCATGCTCGGCGTGCTGTGCACCGGCATCGCCTTCGTCATGTACTACCGGCTGATCCAGCGCATCGGCGCCGGCCGCGCGGTCGCGGTGACCTACCTGGTGCCGCTGTTCGGCGTGGCCTGGGGCTGGATGCTGCTGGACGAGCCGCTGACCCTGAGCATGCTGATCGCCGGCGCGCTGATCCTGGGCAGCGTGGCGATGAGCCAACGGGCGGCGAAGTAAAGCGCCGCCGCCGGCCGTCGTTCCCGCTTCCGCAGGAATGACGGGCAAAAGCAGAAGCGCCGCAAGCCTCGCGACGTCACCCGCCGTCATTCCCGCGAACGCGGGAATCCAGAGGCTTCAGAGTCATGCTTCGATGAAGCCCTGGATGTTCGGCTCCGCCGAAGTAAAGCGGAGCCCGCGTTCGCGGGAATGACGAGCAAAGGCACAAGCGCCGCCGCCCTCGCGATGCTTCCCACCCCGATTCCCCACGACCGGAGCCCCCGCGTGACCCCGATCCAGCACCGCGTGCAGTTCGACTTCGAAGTGGAATTCACCAACGGCGGCGGCCTGCAAGGCCAGGGCTTCCGCCTCGACATCGACGGCGACGACATCGCCGACGCCGAACTGGCGGCCTACATCGTGCGCGACCTGCGCCTGCTGATGGCCGGGCCGGTGCGCATCCTCAACAAGACCGTCCTGATCGAGGCGCACAAGCGCGCGGCCGGCGCGCTGGAAAGCGGCGCGGTGCGCTACGTCGACCTGAGCCACACCATCGAGGACGGGCTGGTCACCTATCCCGGCCTGCCGCCGGCGCATATCTGCGATTACCTCAGCCGCGAGCAATCGCGCGAGGTCTACGCCGAGGGCACCCAGTTCCAGATCGGCCGCATCGACATGGTCGCCAACACCGGCACCTACATCGATTGCCCCTCGCATCGCTACGCCGACGGCAAGGACCTGTCGCAGATCGGCCCGGAAGACTGCGCCGATCTCGACGCGCTGGTGGTGCGCGTGCCCGAATCGCTGCGCGCGATCGACGATTCGCATTTCCGCGGCCTGGAGCTGCGCGGCCGCGCGGTGCTGGTGCACACCGGCTGGGACCGGCATTTCGCCACCCCGGCCTACGGCGTCGGCCATCCGTTCCTGACCGAAGCCGCGGCGCTGTGGCTGCGCGACTGCGGCGTGCGCCTGGTCGGGATCGACTCGGTCAACATCGACGACACCTCGGGCAAGTCGCGGCCGGTGCATTCGACCCTGCTCGGCGCGGGCATCCTGATCGTCGAGCACCTGCGCAACCTGGCAGCGCTGCCGGACACGGGTTTCAGCTTCAGCGCGGTGCCGCCGAAGGTGAAGGGGATGGGGACGTTTCCGGTGCGGGCGTTGGCGAAGCTGCGGGGGTAGCGCGTCGCGGCGGAGAGGAAAGCATCGGGCCTGAAGGCCCTCCCACAAGAGCCACGGCTTTTGTGGGAGGGCCTTCAGGCCCGACGCCTTTGTCTCGGCCGAAGCCGAACCTCAGCGCTGCAGATAGTCCTGCAACGCCGCGATCGCCAATCGCACCTTCGCCGGCTGCGGTTCGCGCTGCGCGGTCACCGCGAACACGCCCAGCGCCGGCATCCGCCACTGCGGCAGCACCAGCACCGCGCGGCCGTCGGCCACCAGCGGCATCGCGTCGGGCTCGGGCAGGCGCACGATGCCCAGGCCCTGCAGCATCATCTGCCCGACCACGCGCGAGTTGTTGGCGACGATGCGCCCGCTCACCCGCACCCGCCGCGACGGTTCGCCGTCGCGGAACAGTTCGACGTATTCGGGCTGGTTGATCACGCTCAGGATCAGCATCGGGTGCTCGGCCAGTTCCTCGGGCGAACGCGGCAGGCCGTGCTCGCGCGCATATTCGGTCGAGGCCACCAGTAGGTGCCGCCACTCGGCCAGGCGCCGCGCGACCAGGTTCGAATCCAGCAGCCGGCCGACCCGGATCGCCAGGTCGATGCGCTCGCCGATCAGGTCGATCTGGCGGTCGTCGGCGAAGATCCGCAGCGCCAGCGCCGGATGCGCGCGCAGCAGCGGCGCCAGCGCCGGCGCCAGGTGCTGGGCGAAGCCGACCGGCACGGCGATGCGCAGCTCGCCGCGCGGTTCTTCGCGCAGGTCGCCCAGGTGCCGTTCGGCCGCGCGCGCGGCGTGCAGCATCGCCGCGCAGTCCTCGTAGTAGGCCTGGCCGATTTCGGTGGTGCTGAGTTTGCGGGTCGAGCGATGGAGCAGGGCGGCGCCGGTCTCGGCCTCGAGCTGGCGCAGTTGCTGGCTGACCGCCGAGGGGGTCATGTCCAGCTCGCGCGCGGCCGCGCTCATCGAGCCCAACTCGACCACGCGGGCGAACACGGCCATGCGCTTGAGGCGGTCTATCGTGAAGTCCAGCTTCATGGTCCTAGTCTCCGGGGCCGGATTATCGGCGGACCTATTAGCGCACAGACTATATCCCGTCCTCAGACCCACGGGAGTTCCGCATGAACATCGTCCTTATCGGCGCCACCGGCTACGTCGGCCGCGCCGTGCTCGAAGAAGCCCTGAACCGCGGCCACCGCGTCACCGCCGTGGCCCGCAACACCGACTCGCTGCCGGCCCACGCCGGCCTGACCGCGCGCGCCGCGAACGTCGGCGGCGACGACCCGGCCGCGCTGGCCGCGGCGCTGCGCGGCGCCGACGCGGTCATCGCCTCGTTCAACGCCGGCGGCTGGCAGAACCCGAACCTCGGCGCCGACACCGTCGCCGGCTACGGCCAGATCGTCGCCGCGGCCAAGCAGGCCGGGGTGCCGCGCCTGCTGGTGGTCGGCGGCGCCGGCAGCCTGGAGGTGGCGCCGGGCCAGCAGGTGCTCGACCAGCCCGGCTTTCCCGACGAATACCGCGCCGGCGCCGAGGCCATGCGCAGCGTGCTCAAGACCCTGCGCGAGGAGCGCGAACTGGACTGGACCTTCCTGTCGCCGGCCGCGCACCTGGTGCCGGGCGAGCGCACCGGCCGCTTCCGCCTCGGCGGCGACCAGTTGCTGGTCGATGCCGCGGGCGAGAGCAAGATCTCGGTGCAGGACTACGCGGTGGCGCTGATCGACGAACTCGAACAGCCGGCGCATTCGCGTAAGCGGTTCACGCTGGCGTATTGAGCCGGCGCGAGGGGAGGGCGTTCGGGGCCGATGCGGCGGGTTCGTAGCTGCGGATCGAGAAGCGTCGGGCCTGAAGGCCCTCCCACAACGGCAGCGGCAGGGGACAGTGGGAGGGGCTTCAGCCCCGATGCTGCTCGCTCAGGTTGCCGTGTCGCATCGGAACGAAGGGCGTCGGGCCTGAAGGCCCTCCCACAATGGTGGCGACAGGGTGCAGTGGGAGGGGCTTCAGCCCCGACGCTGTTCGCTCAGGTCGCCGTGCCGCATCGGAGCGAAAGGCATCGGGCCTGAAGGCCCTCCCACGGCGGGCTCGGTGGGAGGGCTTCAGCCCCGATGCTGTTCGCTCAGGTCGCCGCGTCGCATCGGAGCGAAGGGCATCGGGCCTGAAGGCCCTCCCACGGCGGATGTGGGAGGGGCTTCAGCCCCGACGCTGTTCGCTCAGGTCGCCGCGCCGCGCCGCATCGCAGCGAAGGGCACCCTCCAGTCGACCGCGTTTCAGTCGCCGCGCAACTTGCCGATCAGCCGCATCGCCGCCGCCGGGTTGCGGTGCTTGGCGGCGCTGATGAAGTACACGAACACCTCGCGCGCCGCGGCCGCCGGCGTCGGTGCGGCGACGTGCGGCAGCTCGGGATTGTCCTCGCCGCGCGCCCACGCCCGCGCGCGCCGCGCCCAGTCGTCGAGTTCGTCGTCGGGATAGCCCGTGGCGACTTCCGCGCGCGAGCGCATCAGCCGCGCGTAGACGAAATCGCCGGTGATGTCGGCCAGCGACGGGTATTCGTCCGAGTCGGTGAACACCGTGGCGATGCGCCGCTCGCGCGCGAACTGCAGGTATTGCGGCGACAGGAAGCTGGGATGGCGCACTTCCAGCACGTGCTTGAGCGCGCGGCCGTCGAGCGTGCGCGGCAGCGCGTCGAGGAACGGCGCGAGGTCGTCGGCATCGAAGCGGCGGCTCGGCGCCAGTTGCCACAGGATCGGGCCGAGCCGTTCGCCGAATTCGGCCAGGCCGCCGTCGATGAAGGCGCGCGCCTGCGCGCTCGCCTTGGCCAGGGCGCCGGCCTGGGTGACCCGGCCCGGCGCCTTGAGCGAGAACGCGAAGGTTTCCGGCGTCTGCGCCGCCCACTTGGCGTAGGTGGCGGGCTTCTGCGCGCTGTAGAAAGTGCCGTTGATCTCGATGCTGCTGAGCTGGCGGCTGGCGTATTCCAGCTCGCGCCGCTGCACCAGCTTGGGCGGGTAGAAGTTGTCGCGCCACGGCGCGTAGGTCCAGCCGCCGATGCCGCAGCGGATGCCGTCGATCGCCTCGACGCCGGCCGCGCCGGCCAGCGGATCGTCGCCGGCGGGCTGGCTCGGCTTGGGCGGCGCTTTCTTCGCCGGCACGGGCGCGCCGAACAGATCGCCGGCGGCGGGCATGGAGTCGTTGCGCTTGCTCATAGGTTCCAGGGGTTGTAGGTGCCGAACCACCACAGCCGGCCTTCCAGGTCGCGGCAGGTATAGGCGCGGCCGCCGTAGTCCTGATCGGCGACATCGACCACGATCTGCGCCCCGGCGGCGCGGGCGCGCGCGGCGTGCTCGTCGGCGTCGCCGACCAACACGCAACAGGCCTGAGTTTCGCGCCCGCCGATCTCATCGGGTTGGACGATGCGCCGCGACCACTCGCTTTCGTTGTCCGGATCGACCGAGCCGAGCATGATCATGCCCGGCCCATAGGTCAGCTGGGCGTGGTGGACGATGGCGCCGTCGGCGTAGACCGCGTGTTTCTCGAACCCGAACGCGCGGCACAGCCAGTCGATGGCGGCGTGCGCATCGCGGTAGCGCAGACACGGAATGATGGTGCTGCCGGCCAAAGCGTTCATCGCAACTCCTGTGCGGCGGGGTGCGCGCGAGGCGCCCGTGACGTGACAAAACGCAGGCGACGAGCATAGCGCGGCGGGACTATCCTGGCATCTTCACGGTGCCGCGCCGCGGCGGGAGGAATCGGATGGCCAGTTATTCCGGCAGTTGCCATTGCGGCGCGATCGCTTACGAAGTGCAGGGCGAACTCAAGGAAGCCTACGACTGCAATTGCTCGATGTGCAGCCGCCGCGGCGGCCTGCTGTGGTTCGTGCCGGCGGACGCGTTCGAGTTGAAGACCGACCGCGCCGACGTCGCCACCTACCGGTTCAACAAGCACGCCATCGACCATCACTTCTGCACCCAGTGCGGCATCGCGCCGTTCAGCGAGGGCAAGATGCCCGACGGCGCGCCGATGGTCGCGATCAATGCGCGTTGCCTGCAGGACGTGGATCTGGGCGAGGTGAAGATCGTCAAGATCGACGGGCGTTCGTTCTGATCCTGCGAACGCGGCGCGCTCGCCGATGCCATGCCGCGGCGCGCCGTTTTGTAGCGGATCGCGCCGATACCGCGCGAGCGCCGCCGAACGCGTCGGTGCCGACGCCGCGGCGCCGCACCTTGCGTTTCCCCAGTGCGCGCGCCGCGCCGCGCGCGCGAGCGTGATTTCGGACATGTCCCAATAGGGCGGCCTCCGCACGGCCGCGTTAGTGATTATCGAGCGCCCAAGAAACGGCGCGGAGGTCGAGGCCGGGCCGCGCGGAACCTCGGAGATGCGCTCCGATATCCGGGCCCCTGGCACGTCGGCCGCATTCGGGATTTCCCGATCATCACATTGGGGTCAATCGCACTATGGGTAATCGTCACCCGCGTTCCAACGCACTTTCCCTGGCCACCGCGCTCGTCCTGGGCGCGTGCGCGTTCGCGCCGGCGTACGCCGGCGGCAAGGCCAATCTGGCCTCGCTCGAGGACGGCAGCCGTTCGTTCGGGCGCTTCGTCGTCACTTATCGCTCCGGGACCGCGCCGCGTCGCGACGCCGCCGCGCTCGAGCGTTCGCTCGGCAACGCCGCCTCGGCGCTCGGGCTGAACACGCTGCAGCGCCTGCGCCGCACCGCCACCGGGTCCGACGTGGTGGTCAGCCCGCGTCCGCTGAGCCGCGCGGAAGCGACCGCGCTGCTGCATACGATCGCCGCCGATCCCAATGTCGAGTCGGTGGAGAACGACATGCGCATGGTGCCGTACTGGACGCCTAACGACTCGCGTTTCCGCGAACAGTTCGGTTTCGGCAGCGGCGCCGGCGGTATCCGCGCGACCACCGCCTGGGACCTCGCGCGCGGCGCCGGCACCGTGGTGGCGGTGATCGACACCGGCATCGCTTCGCACAGCGACCTCAACGGCAATTTGGTCGGCGGTTACGACTTCATCAGCGCCCTGAGCGGGGCCGAAGCGCAGCAGTTCGGCGCGTTCTTCATCGCCGCCGACGGCAACGCCCGCGACGCCAATCCGGCCGATCCGGGCGACTGGAACGACAACCCCAACGCATGCCGGACCGGCAACTCGTCCTGGCACGGCACCCACGTCGCCGGCACCGTGGCAGCGGTCACCAACAACGCCAAGGGCGTGGCGGGCACGGCGCCGGCGGCCAAGGTCGTGCCGGTGCGCGTGCTCGGCCGCTGCGGCGGTTTCTCCTCGGACATCGCCGACGCGATCACCTGGGCCTCCGGCGGCGCGGTGCCGGGCGTCCCCGCCAATCCCAACCCGGCCGACGTCATCAACATGAGCCTGGGCGGCTCGGCGCCGGGAGCCTGTCCGCAGAGCTACAAGAACGCCATCGTCGGCGCGGCCCAGCGCGGCAGCATCGTGATCGTGGCGGCGGGCAACGACGACGCCAACGCGAGCACGGCGGTCAACAGCGACGGCCAGCCGGTCGGCTACACCATGACCAACTGCGGTACGGTCATCTCGGTCGGCGCGACCACCTCGTCCGGCGGCCGTTCCAGCTTCTCCAACTTCGGTCCGGGAGTGGACATCGCCGCGCCCGGCTCGGGCATCCTGTCCACCGTCAACAACGGCTTGCGCGGGCCGACCACCGAAGCCTACAAGGCCTACGACGGCACTTCGATGGCGACGCCGCACGTCGCCGGCGTCGCCGCGCTGGTGCAGTCGGTGGCGCGCACGCCGCTGACTCAGGAACAGATGCGCACCCTGCTGAAGAACACCGCGCGTGCCTTCCCGGTCTCGCCGGGCGCCAAGCCGATCGGCGCGGGCATCGTCAACGCCGACGCCGCGGTGAAGGCGGCCAAGGCGCTGTAAGCGGCGGGCCGGGTCGAACCGGTCTTGCAGCGAGAACCCCGGCGGCGACGCCGGGGTTTTCTTTTGCGCGGTGGCGGGCGAATGCGGCGCGCGTTGCGGCCGCGATCCGCATCGGCTCAGTGCGGGGCTTCGCAAGCCGCGGCCAGCCGCGCGCGCCCCCGTTCGGTCAACACCGCCACGCGGGTCTCGCCGCGTTCTTCCACCCGCACCCAGCCCGGCCCCGGAGTGTCGCCGATGGCCTCCTCGCCGAGCCAGGCCAACTCGCGCAGCAACACGCTCATGCGCAGGCCCAGGCGCTTGCACACGCGCGGCAGCGACAGGCCGTCGGGGTGCTGGGCGAGCAGCGCCAGCAGCGGCTCAGTCGACGCGGACAAGGCCGATGTCCTTGGCCGATTGCAGCTCGCGCCCGCGCGCCGGCACGTGCGGATGCACGATCACCGGGATCGACTTGGAGGTCGGCGTGCGCGCTTCGTCGGCGAAGCTCGACAGCGGCACCAGCGAATTGGTCTCGGGGTAGTACGCGGCCAGGCAGCCGCGCGGGATGTTGTATTCGACCAGCAGAAAGCGCGCGGCGGTGCGCTTGACGCCGTCGTCGCACAGGCTCTCCAGGTCGACCCAGTCGCCGGCCTTCATGCCGAGCGCGGCGATGTCGTCGGCGTGGATGAACAACACCCGGCGCTCGCCGAACACGCCGCGGTAGCGGTCGTTCATGCCGTAGATCGTGGTGTTGTACTGGTCGTGCGAACGGGTGGTGGCCAGGGTGAACACCGGCTGCTCGCGGCTGGCGCGGGCGCGATGCACCGGCAGGTCGGTCGGCACCGCGTGGGCCTTGAACAGCGCCTTGCCCTGCGGGTTGATCCAGCGCCGCTCGGCGGCGGCGTTGGGCAGATGGAAGCCGCCGGGCACGCGCACGCGTGCGTTGAAGTCGTGGAAGTCGTCGAACACCGCGGCGATCAGGTCGCGGATGCGGTCGTAGTCGCCGATCAGGTCGAGCCAGTCGATCCTGCTGCGTTCGCCGAGGGTGGCGTGGGCCAGGCGCGCGACGATCGCCGGTTCCGACAGCAGCTGCGGCGCCGCCGGCGCGTTGATGCCCGACGACAGGTGGACCATGCTCATCGAATCCTCGACCGTCACCCCTTGCGCGCCGGCGGCCTGCAGGTCGATCTCGGTGCGGCCCAGGCACGGCAGGATGTACGCGTCGCGCCCATGCACCAGGTGGCTGCGGTTGAGCTTGGTGGTGACGTGCACGGTGAGGTCGCAGCGGCGCAGCGCGCGATGGGTGGCCTCGGTATCGGGGGTGGCGGTGGCGAAGTTGCCGCCGAGGCCGAAGAAGGTCTTGCAGCGCCCTTCGAGCATGGCCTGGATCGCGCCGACGGTGTCGTGGCCGTGGTGGCGCGGCGGTTCGAAGCCGAACACGTCGCGCAGGCGGTCGAGGAAGGCCGGCGAGGGCTTCTCGTAGATGCCCATGGTGCGGTCGCCCTGCACGTTGCTGTGGCCGCGCACCGGGCAGGCGCCGGCGCCGGGGCGGCCGATATTGCCGCGCAGCAGCAACAGGTTGACGATCATGTGGATCGTCGCGACCGAGTGCTTGTGCTGGGTGATGCCCATGCCCCAGCAGCAGATGACGCTGTCGGATTGCGCGTAGATGTCGCCGGCGCGTTCGATCTCGTCCTGGCTCAGGCCCGACTCGGCGACGATCGTGTCCCAGGATTCGGCCGCCACTTCTGCGGCGAACGCGTCGAAGCCCTGGGTGTGTTCGGCGATGAAGGCGGTGTCGATCACCCGCGCCGCGCCGTCGCGCTGCGCTTGCGCGTCGAGCTCCAGCACCCGCTTGATCATGCCCTTGACCGCGGCGAGGTCGCCGCCGATGCGCAGCTGGAAGTAGTCCGAGGAAATGCGGGTGGAGCCGTTGTGCAGCATCTCCAGCTTGTCCTGCGGATCGGCGAATTTCTCCAGCCCGCGCTCGCGCAGCGGATTGAACGAGACGATCGCGGCGCCGCGCTTGGCGGCCTGGCGCAGCTCGCCGAGCATGCGCGGGTGATTGGTGCCGGGGTTCTGGCCGAAGATGAAGATCGCCTGCGCCAGCTCGAAGTCGCGCAACTGCACCGTGCCCTTGCCGACGCCGATCTGCGCCTTCATGGCGGTGCCCGACGGCTCGTGGCACATGTTCGAGCAGTCGGGGAAGTTGTTGGTGCCGAACTCGCGCACGAACAATTGGTACAGGAACGCGGCCTCGTTGCTGCAGCGGCCGGAGGTGTAGAACAGCGCTTCGTCCGGCGAGGCCAGCGCGCGCAGGTGTTCGCCGATGCGGGCGAAGGCTTCGTCCCAGGCGATCGGCAGGTACTTGTCGCTGGCCGCGTCCCAGCGCATCGGGTGGGTCAGGCGGCCCTGGTTTTCCAGCCAGTAATCGCTGTAGCGCGCCAGTTCGGCGACGGTGTGTTCGGCGAACAGTTCCGGCGTGGCGCGGTGCTTGGTCGCTTCCGCGGCGACGGCCTTGGCGCCGTTCTCGCAGAACTCGAAGGTCGAGGTGTGGTCGCGGTCGGGCCAGGCGCAGCCGGGGCAGTCGAAGCCGTCGGGCTGGTTGGCCGAGAGCAGGGTGCGCGCGCCGCTGACCGGCACGTCCTGCTCGATCAGGTGCTTGGCGACGCTGCGCAGCGCGCCCCAGCCGCCGGCGGGGCCGTCGTAGCGGCGGATCGGGTTCTTGTCGCTCATGAAAGCCGGCTCATCGGTTCGTATCCGTGGCGCGCGGCGCGGCGACGGCGTCGTCGCCGTCTTCCAGCAGCCGCTGCGGATGGGTGTAGACGGCATGCCCGTCGTCGCGGGCGAAGCCGATCAGGGTCAGGCCGGAGGTTTCGGCCAACGCGATCGCCAGCGCGGTCGGCGCCGAGATCGCGGCGAGCACGGCGATGCCGGCCTGGGCGGCCTTCATCGCCATCTCGTAGCTGGCGCGGCTGGTGACCACGCACACGCCGCGCTGCGGATCGGCGCCGGCCAGGGCCATCGCGCCGATCAGCTTGTCGAGCGCGTTGTGGCGGCCGACGTCCTCGCGCACGAAGCGCAGCGCGCCGTCGGCGTCGGCCCAGCCGGCGGCGTGGGTGGCGCCGGTCAGCGCGTTGAGCGGCTGGCTGCGGCGCAGTTCGCGCAGCGCGCGCTGCAGCGCGCTCGCGGCGATGCGCGGGCCGTCGCCGACCCGCGGCGGCGGCCGCAGCACCGCTTCGATGCTTTCGGTGCCGCACACGCCGCAGCCGCTGCGTCCTTGCAGGTTGCGCCGGCGCGACTGCAGCGCGGCGGCGCGCGCGGGCGGCACCCGCAGGCTCACGCTGATGCCTTCCAGCGAGGTGGCGATGTCCTCGATCGCGAGCTCGCCGGGCGCGCCGACGATGCCCTCGCTGAGCGAGAAGCCGAGCGCGAAATCGGCGATGTCCTGCGGCGTGCCCAGCATCACCGCGAACGGTTCGTCGTTGTAGGCCAGTGCCACCGGCACCTCGGCGGCGACCGCGTCCATCGCCACGCGCAGCTCGCCGTCGCGCAGCCGGCGCACGCGCCGGCGCACGGCGCCGTCGCCGGGCGCGGCCTGCGGTTCGGACAAGGACGGTTTCGCGCTCATCGCTCGCTCATCGGTTCGGCCGTCAGTGCAACAGCACGAAGGCTTTCTGCAGCGTCACCCACATGCCCCAGGCCAGCGGCACGCCGACCGCGGCCCAGGCCGCCAGCACCAGCGCCGGGTTGCCGCCGCGGCCGATCAAGGCCATCTGCTCGGCGCTGTAGGCGGCCTCGCCGTTGCGGCCGGTCTTCTCGTGGGCGAGGGCTTTTTCGCGCGCCAGTTCCTCCGGCGTCATGAAGTGCTTCTGCGCGATCGGCCGCACCGCGAGGTTGCACAGCAGCCCCAGCACCAGCATCGCCGCCAGGATATACATGGTGGTGTTGTAGACCTGCGAAGGCGGCAGGCCCAGGCCGAGCTGATAGTCGCGCATATAGTTGACCACCACCGGCCCGAGGATGCCGGCGGTGGCCCAGGCGGTCAGCAGGCGGCCGTGGATCGCGCCGACCATCTGGGTGCCGAACAGGTCGGCCAGATACGCCGGCACGGTCGCGAAGCCGCCGCCGTACATCGACACGATCACGCAGCAGATCGCCACGAACGCGGCGATGCTGCCGGCGCTGCCGGCCGACGGCGCGGAGGCGTACAGCACGAAGCCGAGCACGAAGAACACCACGTAGGTCAGCTTGCGGCCCAGGTAATCCGAGGCCGAGGCCCAGAAGAAGCGGCCGGCGATGTTGAACAGGCTCAGCAGGCCGGTGAAACCCGCGGCGATCGCGGCGATCGCCTTGAGCTGGTCCTCGCCGAGCGACTTGATCCCGCCGTCCACGCCGATCAGCCTGCCGCCGAACACTTCCTGCAGCATCGGCGAGGCCATGCCGATCACGCCGATGCCGGCGGAAACGTTGAGGCACAGCACGCCCCACAGCAGCCAGAACTGCGGGATGCCCCAGACCTTGCTGGCGTGCACGTGCTGTTGGGTGATCATCGCGTTGTCCTTGGCCGGCGGCGGCGTCCAGCCGGCCGGCTGCCAGCCGCTGGGCGGCACCCGGTAGCCGAACGCGCCGGCCATCATGAACACGAAATAGCCCGCGGCCAGGACCAGGAAGGTTTCGAACACGCCGACCGAATCGGGCGTGGCGAAGCGCTTCATCAACGCGTCGGCGAGCGGGCTGCCGATCATCGCGCCGCCGCCGAAGCCCATGATCGCCATGCCGGTGGCCATGCCGCGGCGGTCGGGGAACCACTTGATCAGCGTCGACACCGGCGAGATGTAGCCGAGCCCGAGGCCGATGCCGCCGATCACCCCCGAGCCCAGCCACAGCAGCCAGATCTGGTGGGTCTTGATGCCGATGGCCGAGATCACCAGCCCGCCGCACCAGCACAGCGCCGAGACCACGCCGGCCTTGCGCGGGCCGGCGCGTTCGAGCCAGCCGCCCCACAGCGCCGCCGAGCAGCCCAGCAGGACGAAGAACAAGGTGTACATCCAGCCCAGCGAACTGACTTTCCAGTCGCAACCGGTGGCGACCATGCGCGCGAAGAAGCCCATGTCGGCCGCGCATTCCAGCGGTTGCTCGATGCCGACGGCTTTCGACAGCGGCAGCCAGAACACGCTGAAGCCGTAGGCCATGCCGATGCACAGGTGGATCGCGAGCGCGGCCGGCGGCACCAGCCAGCGGTTGAAACCGGGTTTGGCGACGATGCGTTCTTTCGACAGCAAGCCTTCCGTGGCCGGTTGCGATGCGGCGATCGCCGCGCTTTGGCTGGACATGCGGACCCCTCTGGTATGACCACTGCAAATAGGCTGTCCAGGACATAAAGTGGGGGTGAGGCCCTGGTCGCGGACGCAGGCTAACCCAGTGCGGACGTGGCCGTATATCGATGAGTAGTCTAATAATCGGCTATGAAAAGCCGATTGAGGCTTCCGTGTGATGCCTGAATGGAACAGGCGTGCGCGAAGGCGCCGAAACCGTGCGAGGTCGGTCATGTTCAAGGTCCAGATCCAACCCAGGTGGACGCTGCACGCCGCCGATGGGCAGCCGCTGCCGGGCAAGCTGATCGAGTTGCTGCAGGGCGTGCACGCGACCGGTTCGCTGGCCGCGGCCTGTCGCCGAGCGGGGCTGTCGTACCGCTACGCCTGGGGCCTGTTGCAGCAGTCGCAGGCCTTGTTCGGCGCGCCGCTGCTGCGCATGGCGCGCGGCCGCGGCGCGCGCCTGAGCGCGCTCGGCGAGCGGCTGGTGTGGGCCGAGCAGCGCATCGCCGCGCGGCTGGCGCCGACCCTGGACAGCCTGGCCTCGGAGGTGGAAGTCGAACTCGGCCGCGCGCTCAGCGCGCAGGCCGCGCCGCCGCGCGTGCACGCCGCGCATGGCTTCGCGGTCGAGACCCTGCGCCGTTTCCTCGACGAGGCCGACGCTGCGGTCGACCTGAAATACCGCAGCCCCGGCGAAGCGCTCGATGCGCTGCGCGCCGGCGCCTGCGATCTGGCCGGCGTGCACCTGCCGATCGGCGAATTCGAGCGCGACATCCTCGCCCATTACGCCGGGCGCATCGACCCGCACGGCGACCGCGTGCTGCATCTGGCCACGCGCCGGATCGGCCTGATCCTCGCGCCGGGCAATCCCAAGCGCATCGGGGCCTTGGCCGACCTGCTGCGCAGCGACGTGCGTTTCATCCACCGCCAGCCCGGCTCCGGCGCGCGCCTGCTGCTGGAACGGATGCTGGCGCGGCAGGGCCTGTCGATCCACGAGGTGCGCGGCTGCGGCATCGACGAACTCACCCACGCCGCGGTCGCGGCCTATGTCGCCAGCGGCATGGCCGACGCCGGCTTCGGCCTGGAGACCCCGGCGCGGCGCTACGGGCTGGAGTTCGTGCCGATCGCCAGCGAGCACTACTTCTTCCTGGCGCGCGAAAGCACCCTGGATTCGCCGGCGTTGGGCGAGGTGCTGGCGATCCTGCGCAGCGAACGGTTTCGCGCCGAACTGGGCAAGCTGCCGGGCTACGACGCGGGCGGCTGCGGCGAGGTGCAGGACCTGTTCGAGGCGTTCGGCTCGGCGCGCGCGGTGTTCGGGTGAGCGCTGCGAAGCTGCGTGGTCCCGGCTTTCCACGCGGCTTCGATCCTTCCCTGCAGGAGCGGCGCAAGCCGCGACCGCGACAACGCGGCTGCGGCGGGCCTCGCCTATTGAGACCGCATCCGCCCCCTCTCGCCGTCATTCCGGCGAAAGCCGGAGCCCATTTTGCCGTTGCTCTTGCGGGGGCCTCTTCCGCCTCGGAGCAAGATCAAAATGGATTCCGGCTTTCGCCGGAATGACAGGTTTGAGGGGGGCAGCCTTTGTCGGAATGATGAAGATTGCGCGGAAAGCGCTCGGGCGCGTTCGCGGCGAAACCACCGTCGTGCGCGATGTCTCGTGAGCGGCTGCGGCTTGCGTCGTGGTTGTGTCGGCGCGGTCGCGACTCGCGTCGCTCCTACAGGGGCTTCGGGCGGGGCGCGGAAACGCAAAAAGGCGCGGGGAACCCCGCGCCTTTTGCGTTCGAATCGTAAGCCGCCTTCAGCGAATCGGCTCGTCCAGCATCAGTTCGCGCACGAACCGCACCGGCGGCGCGCCGTAGGACAGCACCTGGTCGTGGTAGGCCTTGATCTCGAACTTCGGGCCGAGCTTTTCCTCCACCGCGCGGCGCATGTCGAAATGCTCCTGCGCGCCGACGAAATAGGTCGGCAGCTGCGCCGAGGTCAACTGCGCGCGCACCCACTTGCCGGCGGCTTCGCGCTCCTGCTGGAAGGTCTGCTTGACCATGAAGTCCATGGCCTGCTCGCGGCTCCAGTCCTCGACCTGCACGCCCTGGTCGAGGATCGCGTTGCCGATGCTGCGCAGGTAGAACTTGAGCTGGACCAGACGGAACAGCGGGTCGTTGTCGAGATAGCCCGAGTCGGCCATCAGGTCCTCGGTGTACACCGCCCAGCCTTCGGCGAACACGCCCGAGCGCAGCACCGCGCGCAGGGTCGACGGCGCCTTGGCCGAGTGCGCGCCTTCCAGGTAATGGCCCGGCATGGCCTCGTGGATCGACAACAGGTGGATCATGCGCGTGTTGTATTCGCGCAGGAACGAATCCACTTGCTGGTCGTTCCAGTCGTCCGGGATCGGCGAGATCGCGTAGTACGTGTCCAGCCCCTTGTCGAGCGGGCCGGGCGAGTCGCAATACGCCAGCGCGACGCCGCGCTGGAATTCCGGCATCAGGATCACCTTGACCGGCGCGTCGGGCACGGTCACCAGGTTCTTGGCGCGGGTGAACTCGGTGGCCTGGGCCAGCGTCTGCTTGGCGAAATCGACGACCTTGTCGCGCGGCGCTTTTTCGGCGTAGGCCAGTTCCAGCGCCGCTTCGATCGCGGTCTGCTGCTGCTCGGGCGTCGGCTTGTCCGGCAGCGCCGGCGCGTTGGGCTTGTCCTTGAGCTGCTGGACCGCGATCGCGTACATCTCGCCGCGCACGCGCGCCAGCTCGGCCTGCGCGCGCTGCATGATCTGCGCGCGCGACAGCGAGGAGTTCAGCGAGAACTTGAGCTTCTCGTCGTACAGGGTCTGGCCGATGCGGAAGTTGCCGCGGGCGTTGGGCACCAGGGTCTTGTCCAGCCAGGCCTGCTGTTCGGCCACGGCCTTGCGCAGGCCGGCGACGGCGGCGTCCAGGCGCTTGCGCTGCGCGCCGCTGAGCTGGCCGGCGTTGGGCGCGATGAAGGTGTCGATCAGGCTCAGCACGCCGGCGTTCTGCTTGGCCACGGTCTCGGCGTGGATCTTCGGCACCCGCGCCGGATCGAGGTTGGCGCGGGCCTGGGCGAACACCTGCGGGATCTTCTCCATGCGCGCGGTCGCCGAGACCAGCCGCTGCGGCATCGGCGCGAAGTCGCGCGCCATCAGGTTGTAGATCGCGTCGCCGGCCAGGCCGCTGTAGACCTGCGGGTCCCAGGCCCAGCTCTGCAGGGTCTGCAGGTTCCACACGTCCGCTTGCAGGCGGTTGCGCAGGATCAGCGCGTCGACCTGGTTCTCGCGCGAGAGCCTGGCCGCGTCGATCGCGTCGAGTTCGCCGAGCAGCTTCTTGTTGAAGTCGAGCTGGGCCTGGCGGCCGGCGGCGCTGAGGTCGTCGATTTCGCCGTCGTAGCGGTGATCGCCGATCTGGGTCGCGCCGACCGGGTTGAGCTTCATGAAGCCGTCGAGCCAGCGCTTGGACAGCGCGGCGAAGGCGGCGTCCACGGCCGGATCGGCGGCGCTGGCGGCGGCCGGCGCGGCGGCGGCGGGCGCGGCCGGGGCGGCGGTGTCGTGCGGCTTGCAGGCGGTCATGGCCAGGGCGAGCAGGGCGGCGGAGAGGGCGAGGACGAGCGGCGAAGGGCGCAGCGGACGCATGGGCATCTCGGGGCAGTAGGACGGCGCGGGGCCGGTTGGCGCGCAGGATAGGGCATGGCCATGACCGGCTGCATGGGTCATTGGTCGGGGCGCGGCGGCGGGGTGGGTGGGGTCAAGGCAACCGGCAGGGGAGGCAAAGCGATGGGGCCGCCTGGGCTTAGGGGGAGCGGCGTGGGCTGTGGCTGCTGCGGGACGAGGCGCGCGGACCTGGCCGGGGGCAGCGCGCCTGGCTAGTGCGTCATTCCGGCGAACGCCGGAACCCATTTTGATCCTGCTTGATCTTTGATCCCGCTGGATCCCGCCGCGGGCGTCCGGGGCTCGGAGCGACAGCAAAATGGGTTCCGGCTTGCGCCGGAATGACGGATCAGGGGGGCGGGTCGGGCGTTCGGGGCGAGTTCGGCGCCTGGGGGCGCGATGACGCAGCGGGAAGCAGGTGGTATGCGTGCTCTTTGCGCAGTTGCCGTGTCGGCAGTCCGGTTTCGCGGCTTCGACGGGCCCAGGTTTCATAACCATACGGAATGCCCTCATGCGCGGCGTGGCGTGGGCGCGTGCCGGCGCGGGCGGCCGCTGCGGCTGCGATCGCCTTGTGCGGCGGGCTTCGCGACTGAACAGGGCGGTTCGCGATGCATGGCCGGCAGTCCCGCCGCTGGCGATATTTTCGCCAATCCGCGCCGCCGCTTCGATTGACATCGCTTTATCGCGATGCAACATAAGCCCCGTCGCCGGCCCCGGCCGCGACCTTCCTCCGCAACCGAATCCGCCGCCGTGAACGCACACCGCCCGACCGTCCTGCCGTCCGCCAGCCGCCGCGTTTCCGGCGGGTGTCGCATGGCGATGTGTCGGCGCTGAGACCGCCGCGCCCCGCGCACGCCGCTCGCCCGTTCCGTTCGCTCCCGCAGATCGTCCAGGTTGCCTCGCCATGTATCGCCGCACGTCCGCACGCCGCCGCCCTTTCCACGCAGCGTTCCGCGCACCGCCCGCTCGAATGCGCGCGGCCTGTAGCGGGCGGGTGAGGCTGGCGCGCTAGACGAGCGACCGCCGGCCGAGCCTGCCGACTCTTTCTACCGACCCGCGCGGCGGGCGACCTGCGGCTTGCGCCGCATTCGTCTCTCTCCCCTCCCAACGACCGCGCTGCGCAGCGCGCAGCGTCGGCGGCCGTGCGCCGTCGCGGGCCGGCTTTTTCTTCGCGCTTTGTCATTCGCTTCGCCTCCCCTCTCCCACGTCTTGCAGGAAACCTCCATGTCCCACGCCGTCCGCAATCCCGAAGCGCGTTACCGACGCCTGCCGCTGGCGCTCGCCCTGGCCCTGGCCGCGCCGCTGGCCCTGGCCGCGCCGCTGGCCCTGGCCGCGCCGCTGGCGCGGGCCGCCGACGCGGCCGCCGCCGACGACGGGGCCGCCGCCGATGCGGCCGATGCCGCCGGCCCCGGCGTCACCCTCGACGCGGTCCAGGTCACCGGCAGCAACCTCAAGCGCAGCGACGAGGCCGGGGTCAATCCGGTGCTGGTGCTCGACCGCGTGCAGATCGAGAAGAGCGGCAAGGTCACCGTGTCCGACCTGCTGCGCAGCCTCACCGTCAACAGCGGCAACAGCTTCAACGAGCAGTACACCGGCAGCTTCGCCAACGGTTCGGCCGGCGTCTCGCTGCGCGGGCTGAGCCAGAAGAACACCCTGGTGCTGGTCAACGGCTACCGCGTGGCCTCGTACGGTTTCGCCCAGGGCACCCAGGACAACTTCGTCGATCTCAACGCGCTGCCGCTGGGCGCGATCGAACGGGTCGAAATCCTCAAGGACGGCGCCTCGGCGCTGTACGGCTCCGACGCCATCGCCGGCGTGGTCAATCTGATCCTGCGCCGCAAGATCGAAGGCGTCGAACTCGACGCGTCCTACGGCGCGGCCACCGAAGGCGGCATCGACCAGCACAGCATCGGCCTGCGCGCCGGCCGCGGCGACCCGGCCAAGGACGGCTACAGCCTGCGTTTCAGCCTGGACGTGTTCCAGCGCGGCCAGCTCAACGCCGACGAGCGCGACCTGACCAAGAGCGGCGACTACCGCTCCGAACCCGGCGGCCGCCTGGCCGGCTGGTCCACCCAGGGCGGCGCGTTCCTGAGCAACCCGCGCGCGCCGGTCGCGTTCGCCTGCCAGCCGGGCACCCAGTCGCGCCCCTACAGCGACTTCGGCAGCCCGCTGCCGGGCAACGCCTGCGCCTTCAACACCCAGCCGTTCCGCACCCTGATCCCGGACGTGGAGCGCTATCAGGCGCTGGTCGCCGGCGACGTGCGCCTCAGCGACAGCGTGCAGGGCTTCGCCGAGATCCTCTACAGCACCAGCCACAACGGCGCCTACTTCAGCGCGCCGATGACGGTCGGCGCCGGCCTGCGCGCGTACGACCGCGGCACCGGCCGCCTGGTCGACATCCCGGCGGTGCTGCCGGTCGGCCATCCGAACAATCCCAACGCGACGCCGACCCCGTTCGAGTATTCCTTCCTCGACCTGGGCGCGCGCTACAAGATCAACAAGTCGCAGTTCTCGCGCGCGCTGGTCGGCCTGCGCGGCAACGGCGAGGTGTGGGACTGGGAGGTCGCCGCCAGCCATTCGGAAAGTCGCCAGCGCGAATACGTGCGCAACTTCCTCGACCGCTATGCGTTCGAGCAGGTGCTGGCCGACGGCAGCTACGACTTCCTCAACCCCTCGCGCACGCCCGGCGCGCTCGACGCGCTGCGCCTGTCCACGCGCCGCCCCGGCACGTACCGGCTCAGCACGCTCAGCGGCAAGATCTCCGGCTTCCCGTTCCAGTGGCGCGCCGGCGACGTCGGCGTGGCCGCGGGCGTGGAGTTCCGCGACGAAGCGCAGGACGCGCGCACCAGCCCGCAGGTGCTGTCGGGCACCGAGCTGCGTCCGGCGATCAACCTCATCGACGGCGACCGCCGCGTCGCCGCCGCGTTCTTCGAGTTCAGCCTCAAGCCGTGGGAGCAAGTGGAAGTGCAGCTCGCCGGCCGCGGCGACCACTACAGCGACTTCGGCAGCGCGTTCTCGCCCAAGCTCGGCGTGCGCTGGCAGCTCAGCGACGACTTCCTGCTGCGGCTGAACGCCTCGCGCGGCTTCCGCGCCCCGTCGCTGCCGGAGATCGCGCAGAGCACCACGATCAGCTACGGCTCGGTGATCGATCCCTTCGATCCGGTCCAGCCCGGCGCCTCGCGCGGCGTGACCATCCTGCGCGCCGGCAATTCCAACCTGAAGGCCGAGCGCTCCAGCAACGTCAACCTCGGCCTGCTGTGGGCGCCGGACGCCGACACCAGCCTGGGCATCGACCTGTACCGCATCCGCCAGGACGACCTGATCGCGCCGGACAACGTGCAGTTCGTGGTCTCCAACCCGGACGCCAACCCGGGCCGCATCACCCGCGACGCGCAGGGCCGCCTGCAACTGGTGGAGAACCGCTATTCCAACCAGGGCACGTTGACCACGACCGGCTTCGACGTGGAAGGGCGCAAGGTCTGGCGCGCCGGCGACGACAGCTGGACCCTGGACGGCACCTGGACCCGCTTGCTGAGCTACGAGCAGCCGCTGGTGGCGGGGCAGGCCAAGCAGGACGGCGCCGGCAACAACCTGTTCGGGGCGCTGCCGAAGTGGCGCGGCATCACCTCGCTGGCCTGGAACCGCGGCGACTGGAACGCGCAGCTGTCGTGGCGCTACATCGGCGGCTACGGCCAGAAGGTGGTCGATGCGCGCAGCAACCCGGGCCTGCGCGGCAAGGTCGACGATTACCACCAGTTCGATCTGTACGTCGGCTTTGAGGGCCTGCGCGACACCACGCTGTACGCCTCGGTGCAGAACCTCGCCGACAAGGCGCCGCCGTTCGATCCGGCCGGCGGCGCGCTGCCGTACGACATCACCCAGTACGACGCGCTCGGCCGCTTCGTCACGGTGGGGGTGAAGTACAAGTTCTGAGCCGCGGCGCGGCGATGTTCGACGAACGGGCGGGGGCTGCGGCTCCCGCCCGTTTTCGTTCGCGCGCGTTGCTCGCCGGCCCGGCTTGGGCGAGCCGGCGAACGCGTTTGGGTGAGCGCGCTCAGGCGCGCGCGCTGACGCCGGCGCGTTTGCGTGGGCACGTTTGCATGGAAACGTTTGGGCGTGCAGGTTTGCGTGTGCAGGTTCCGGCGCGCCTTGGCGACCCCGCGCCGCGAGTTCGCGCGTTCGATGCGGTGCGATCGGCGGATGCGCCGACCCGCGTCGCGATGGCATAGTGCCGCCAGCCAAGACGGCGATGGAGACGGAACATGGAGCAAGCGAAGATGCGGATCCCGGGCAAATCCGCGCCGGCGATGCGCTGGCTGTTGGCGGCGGCGCTGGCCGCGGCGGCGTTGGGCTGCGCCAAGCACGCGCCCGAAGCGGCGGCGACGAGCGACCAGGCCGCGGCGGCATCCGAAGCGCCCGCCGCCGGCGGCGGCGATCAGGCCAAGGCCGACCTCGGCGTGCTGCTGGCCTACGAACACCGAGTGCGCGTGCGCCTGTCCGACGACAAGATCGCCGCCCGCGCCAAGGCGGTGCAGGACGCCTGCACCGGCGGCAAGTTCGGCCCGTGCGCGGTGCTGGGCATGAACCAGAGCGGCGGCGATTCGCCCTCGGCCAGCCTGCAGGTGCGGGTGGTGCCGCAAGGCGTGGAGCCGTTGATCGCGCTGGCCGGGCAGGGCGACCAGATCGCCGAGCGCGGCATCCAGGCCGAGGACTTGGCGACGGCCGTGCGCGACAACTCGATGCGCCGCGACCGCCTGAGCCGCGAACACGCGCGCCTGCTCGAATTCCAGGAGCGGCGCGACCTGAAGATGGCCGACGTGCTGACCTTGTCCGAGCGCATCGCCGAGATCGAATCGCAGCTGCAGGCGGCCGAACAGGAAGCCGCGCAGCAGCAACGCCGCATCTCGACCCAGCTGATCAACTTCGAGTTCGGCAGCACCCTGGGCCAGGAACGCAGCAGCGAGATCGGCGAGGCGGTGCGCGACTTCGGCGGCATCGTCGCGGCGGTGGTCGCCTTCCTGATCCGCGCCCTGGCGGTGCTGCTGCCGCTGGGCATCGTCGGCGGCGCGTTCCTGTGGCTGTTGCTGAAGTTCCTGCGCGCGCGGCGGGCGCGGCGCAAGGCGGCCGGCGGCTGAGCGCGGCCGGGCGCGGGCCGGACGCCGGGCGCGCCCGGCGCCGGCGCGCGCTCAGCGCTCTTCTTCGGCCTCGAACTCGACCAGCACGTCCAGGTCGAACGCCAGCGCTTCCACCGCCTCGCGCACCTTGTTCGCGGTGGCGGCGTTGGGCGCGTCGATCTCCAGCTCGTGCACGCCGGGGCCGGTATCGTCGGGCAGGCCGGCGGAACTGGAGTCGGCATCGTCCATGTGCGGCATCAGGTCGGCGACTTCCTCGACGCGCTCGATGCCGTCGAGGCTGATGAGCAGATTGCCGATCGCGCGCGCGTCGTCGTCGTTGCCGGTGATACGCAATCGAAGCAGTGGCATGGCGGACACCTGGGTCGCGGGGATGCCTGGAGGCTAGGCAGCGGGCGGCTAAATCCGCGTGAATGCAGCGCGACGGCGGCGCTTCCGGCGGCCGTCGCCGAGCGCGCGCACGGCGTCACAGCGCGTTGCGCGAAGTCACACCGGCTGCATCGGGACGGAGTAGGGTAGCGGGCATGACCGGCACCCCCATCGACGAGTCCTCCGCCAGCGCCGCCGCCGCTCCCGGCGGCCTCACCCTGCGCCCGCTGGAACGCGGCGACCTGCATTTCATCCACGTGCTCAACAACAACCGCAGCGTGATGGGCTACTGGTTCGAGGAACCGTACGAGTCCTTCGTCGAGCTCGAAGAGCTGTACCGCAAGCACATCCACGACCAGTCCGAGCGCCGCTTCATCATCCAGGACGGCGCGATGGAGCGGATCGGGCTGGTCGAACTGGTCGAGATCGACCACCTGCACCGGCGCGCCGAATTCCTGATCATGATCTCGCCCGAACACCAGCGCCGCGGCCACGCGCGGCTGGCGACGCGGCTGGCGATCAACTACGCGTTCCGGGTGTTGAACCTGTACAAGCTGTACCTGCTGGTGGACGTGGACAACACCCGCGCGATCCGCATCTACGAGGACGCTGGGTTCCAGCGCGAAGGCGTACTGGTGGACGAGTTCTTCACCGACGGGCGCTATCACGACGTGGTGCGGATGTGTTTGTTCCAGCATCAGGTGCTGGGGCGGGTCGGCAAGTAGCAGGGCTTGCCTGCCCGATGCTGTTGCTGTTGTGTGCGACCTTCAGCCCGAGGCTCTTGTTTTTGCTGGGAGAGCCTTGAAGCTCGATGCTCTTGTTTTGGTGGGAGAGCCTTGAAGCTGGATGCTCTTGTTTTTGTGGGAGGGCCTTCAGGCCCGATGCTCTTGTTTCAGGTCGCCGCGATCTGAGCGAAAGGCATCGGGCCTGAAGGCCCTCCCACAAAAGCGAAGGCATCGGGCTTGAAGGCCCTCCCACAGAAGCGAAAGCATCGGGCCTTAGCCTCTCTCGCAGAGCAAGGCCTCGCTACCAGAGCAAGGCCCTCGCGCTACTGCGTCAGCCCTTCTTCTCGCG
Source organism: Lysobacter yananisis (assembly GCF_031199375.1). Taxonomy (NCBI): domain Bacteria; kingdom Pseudomonadati; phylum Pseudomonadota; class Gammaproteobacteria; order Lysobacterales; family Lysobacteraceae; genus Lysobacter; species Lysobacter yananisis. The sequence goes on along the minus strand of NZ_CP133568.1, from coordinate 6,023,905 downwards.
TACCGGCAGCGGCATGTTGCACAGGTTGATGTGCCCGGCCGGCTGCAGGTACCAGTCGTCGCGGCGGTTGCGCCGTGCTTCCACCAGCTCGGCGAACAGCGGCGTGTCGGTGCGCAGCACTTCGAGTTTGGCGCGCTGCGCTTCGGGCAGGTCGGCCGCCAGCGCGATCGAGACGATCGGCGCGCGCTCGGAGGGTTTCTCGTAGAAGCCCAGCGCGCCGGTGCCGCGCGGCAGCACCGACAGCAGTTCCATGCCCTGCACGACCCGGCCGACGGTGGTGATGTTGCGGTCCAGGTGGCGCGGCGACTGGCCGATCACCACGTACAGCTCGCTGCCGTTGCTGGAATCGGCGGCCATGTCGCGGCCGGCGCCGACGGTGCCGTAGCAGTGCGCCAGCCAGCTCGAACCGGTGGCGGAATCGCGCGCGGCCGGGAAGCCGTCGACGAAACCGGCCTGCTTCGCCCAGCCGTCGGTGTCGGGCAGCACGGTCATCTTCAGGCCGGCGCTCTTGCGCGCGAACTCGGCCGGCAGCTTGTCCTTGGCGCCGGGGCCGAGCGGCTTGCGTTTGGCCGCGTCCTCTTCCGGGTCGCCCCACTGGACCACGTAGTTGTCCTGCGAGCGGTTGACGCTCAGGCCGTTCCAATAACCGTTGTGCGCCAGCGCGCGGATGTTGGCGACGTGCTCGGGCGCGAACTGCGGCGCGAGTTCGATCACCGCGCGGCCGCGTTCGAGTTCCAGGTAGATCGTGTTGCGCGGGTCGAGCGCGCGCCAGTCGAAGGGCTGGCTGGCATCGAGGATCTGCTGCAGGGTGCGGCCCTTGGCGGCGGGCGTTGCGGGCGTGGCGGCCGCCGCCGCGGCGGTCGCGGCGGCCAGGGCCAGCGACAGGGCGAGCGGGGCGGTGCGGGCGATCGAAGTCATGGGCGTGGTCTGTCCGTCGTCGTGTCGGGCGGGGCGGGGATAGAAGGTAGCGGATAGGAGCCAGGAATTAGCAAGAGCCGGTTCGGCTATCTCCCATCCCCCATGCGCTATCTCCCAATGACTACCGGCACATTCGCTATAGCGAACTTCACAATAGTCTGAGCACCAGACTAGCCCAGGGGCGCCGCCCGTGACCGATCTCGACAGCCATTTGCGCAAGTTCCAGAAGGAGCTCAGCACCGGCACGGTGTCGCTGGCGCTGCTGGCGGTGCTCGGCGCGGCCGGCGAGCCGATGTACGGCTACCAGATCGCCAAGCGCCTGGAGCGCGAGGGCGAGGGCGTGCTCAGCGGCAAGCAGAGCGCGCTGTACCCGGTGCTGCGCAACCTCGGTGCGGCCGGCCTGCTCGACAGCCATGTCGAGCCGTCGGTGACCGGGCCGCCGCGGCGCTACTACCGCATCACCGACAGCGGCCGGGCGGTTCTGCGCGAATGGACGCAGGCCTGGCGCGCCACCCGCGATTCCGTCGATTCCGTCCTGCAGGGGCTCGAACCATGAACGCCATAGCCGGCACCGCCCATTACCCGCCCGAAGCCGACTCCGCGCCGGCCGGCGCGCCCCCCTCCGATCCGGCCGCGGCCGCGGCCGCCAGCGCCGCCGCCGGCCTGCCGAGCTCGATCCCCGAGTACCTGCAGCGCCTGCGCCAGGCCCTGCACGGCGCCGACCCGGCGCTGATCCAGGACGCGCTGTACGACGCCGAGGAGTACCTGCGCGCGGAAATGGCCGAGAACCCGCAGCGCAGCGAGGCGCAGATCATCGCCAGCGTCGCCGGCAGCTACGGCGCGCCGGACGAGGTGGCGGAGATCTACCGCGACACCGAGGCCAAGGTGCAGACCGCGCTGCGCCCGCCCAGGCCGGCGCAGCGTCGCTCGTGGCTGGGCCGATTCTTCGGCGTGGCGCTGGAACCGCGCACCTACGGCGCGCTGTTCTACATGCTGCTGTCGCTGGCCACCGGCACGTTTTACTTCACTTGGGTCGTCACCGGCGCCTCGGTGTCGGCGAGCCTGCTGATCCTGATCGTCGGCCTGCCGCTGCTGATCCTGTTCCTGGGCTCGGTGCGGGTGCTGGCGCTGGTGGAAGGGCGGCTGGTGGAGACCATGCTCGGCGAACGCATGCCGCGCCGGCCGCTGTACAGCGACCGCGAGCGGCCGTGGCTGGAGCGGATCAAGGAGATGTTCACCGACCCGCGCACCTGGGGCACGCTGCTGTACCTGCTGCTGATGCTGCCGCTCGGCACGGCCTACTTCAGCGTCGCGATCACCGCGCTGGCCTTGTCGCTGTCGTTGATCTTCGCCCCGATCGCGCAGTGGACGGGCCTGTTCCACGGCAACATCTGCCTGGATTACGCCTGCACCAACGCCGGTTCCTGGGGCGTGCTGCCCGAGGCGTTGCTGTGGCCGCTGTGCCTGCTGACCGGCGTGCTGCTGCTGTTCGCGACCCTGCACCTGGCCCGCGGCATCGGCTACCTGCACGCGCAGCTGGCGAAGGCGCTGCTGGTGCGCTGGGGCTGAAGTCGAGGGTGGCGCCGCGGATTCGCCGTCGCAGTTGCTTTTTGTAGGAGCGGCGCGAGCCGCGACCGCGCCAATTCGACTACGACGAACCTCTGCGATCCCCGTCCTGGTCGAACGCCGGACTTCCAACGGGCGTCATGGGTGCGGCGGCGCGGTCGCGGCTCGCGCCGCTCCTACAGGGGGCGATCCGGCTTCATCGGGATCCGCAACGAAAAAGCCCGGCGCATGGCCGGGCTTTTCTCGTTGCGGCCGCGCGGCTCAGGCCGAGTAGCGGGCGATGAAGTCGCGTACCTGCGGATACACCTGCTCGCGCCAGCGCCGGCCGCTGAAGATGCCGTAGTGGCCGGCGCCGTCGACGGTGATGTGCTGGCGCTGGGATTCGGCCACGCCGGTGCACAGGGTGTGGGCGGCGCGGGTCTGGCCCTGGCCGGAGATGTCGTCGAGCTCGCCTTCGATGGTCAGCAGCGCGGTGTTGTTGATCGCGCCGGGGTTTACGCGTTCGCCGGCGACGTCCCACAGGCCGCGCGGCAGCAGGTGTTCCTGGAACACGACGCGGATGGTATCGAGGTAGTACTCGGCCGGCATGTCGAGCACGGCGTTGTATTCGTCGTAGAAGCGGCGGTGCGACTCGGCGTCTTCCAGGTCGCCCTTGAGCAGGTCCTGGTAGAAATCCCAGTGCGACTGGAAATGCCGCTCCGGGTTCATCGCCACGAAGCCGCTGTGCTGCAGGAAGCCCGGATAGACGCGGCGGCCGCGGCCGGGGAAGTTGGCCGGCACGTGGTGGATCAGATTGTTCTCGAACCACCACAGCGGCTTGTGCTCGGCCAGGTCGTTGACCTGGGTCGGGCTCTCGCGGGTGTCGATCGGGCCGCCCATCATCACCAGCGAACGCGGCGTGGGTTCGCCGCGCGCGGCCATCAGCGACACCGCCGCCAGCACCGGCACGGTCGGCTGGCAGACGCTGATCACGTGCAGGCTGTCGGCACCGATCTGGCGGATGAAGTCCTGGATGTAGCCGACGTAGTCGTCGAGGGTGAAGGCGCCTTCCTCGTTCGGCACCATGCGCGCGTCGACCCAGTCGGTGATGTAGACCTTGTGGTCGCGCAGCAGGGTGCGCACGGTGTCGCGCAGCAAGGTGGCGTGGTGGCCCGACAGCGGCGCGACCACCAGCACCGGCGGATCGTCCTTGAGCTCGGCGATGTTGCCGGCGTCGTCGGCGTAGCGCTTGAAGCGCAGCAGCCGGCAGAACGGCTTGCGCGCCATCTCGCGCTCGATCACCGGATAGGCGTTGCCGTCGATCTGGATCGAATGGATGCCGAACTCGGGCTTCTCGTAGTCCTTGCCGATGCGGTAGAGCAGCTCGCACCCGGCCGCCACGCGCGAGGCGCCGGGCAGGGTCGACAGCCAACTGCCGGGCGCGGCGAACATCTTGGCGCCGGCATCGGCCCAGTAGGTCATCGGGGCCATCCAGGCGCGGCCGAGTTCGTGCATCTGATAGAGCAGCATTCGGGTCGGACTCTCAGTGGCGGGCAGGGCTGGCGGGAGAGGGTAAACGCAACCGGCGGCAACGATTTGCTGCGGCGCAGCATAACGGATTGCGATGGCCGTCGCGTGAAACCGCGGTTGCGGTCGCTGATAGGTGTGAGATGAGGCCGTTTCGGCACGTTTTCGGCGCGACCGGCTGCGCCGCGGTCGCAGCTTGCGCAGCGCCTGCAGTCAGAACCGAAGCTGCGGCCGCCCCTGTAGGAGCGGCGCGAGCCGCGACCGCGCCATCGCGCTTACGACGCCACCGCTACGCCAGCGACGATCTTCGGTCTCAGCCCGAGGTCTCCAACGCCGCCGTCCCGCCCGCCAGCGCCGGCCCCAGCCACAGGTGCGAACCCAGCGCCTGGAACCCGTGCGCGGCGAAGCGCTCGCGGTAGAACTTCGCCGGCCGGCGCTTGAAGCCGTCGGTGTCGCCTTCGATGCCGTCCTCGCGGGTAAAGGTTTCGAGGAACGCCACCCCGCCGCACAGCTCGGCCACGCCGGCCAGGCCGCGATCGAGCTCGCGCGTGTCCAGGTAGTGCATGACGTCGCTGCAGATCAGCAGGTCGACCGGCGCGCACGGGCGCAGGAATTCGAAATCGCCGAAGCGGGCCAGGTGCAGGTTGCGGGTGCGACCGAAGCGCGCAACCGCGTACTGGCTGGAGTCGAATCCGAGATACTGCAGGCGCGGACGCAGCTTCAGCAGCGGCGCGCGCCACGGGCCTTCGCCGCAGCCGATGTCGAGCACGCTGCGGATCGGGCGTTCCAGGTGGTACTCGGCGGCGGCCACGGCCAGGGCGACCTTGCGCGCCAGCCGCGCGGCGCCGCCGATGGCCTCGTGCTTGAGCGCGGGATCGCGGTACCAGCGCTGGAAGTAGTCGCGGTCGTAGTGTTTGCTCATGCGGTGTCGGCCGTTCGGTGAGGCGTCCGCGCGCCGCCTGCGGAGACGGCGGCCGGGCGCTGGGGCTGCGTGGAACGTGGCATCCTAGCGCGCCAGGGCGCGCCCGAGGCCGCTACGCCGGTTCGCAGCGCTCGCAGCCGGCCAGCGCGGGCGCGGTGCTCGCGGTTGCCGGCCGCGCCGCCAGCGACGTCCGGAGCGATCCGCCCGCGCCCCAGCACCGCCACCTGTTTCGTATCGGGAAGCCAGCGATGAACGCCTATCTGTGGACCAAGACCTTCCATCTCGTGTTCGTGATCGCCTGGATGGCCGCGGTCTTCTACCTGCCGCGGATCCTGGTCAACATCGCCGAGAGCCAAGGCGAGCCGGCGGTGCGCGCGCGGCTGGCGCTGATGGGCCGCAAGCTCTACCGCTTCGGCCACATCATGTTCGGCCTGGCGTTCCTGTGCGGCTTGCTGATGTGGCAGGGCTACCGCGTGTTCGGCGACGGCCTGCCGCAGATGTTCGCGGTCGGCGGCTGGCTGCACGCCAAGCTGACCCTGGTCGTGGCGCTGCTGGTCTACTACAGCTTCACCGGCCGCTGGATCAAGGGCCTGGACAAAGGCCGCGCGCTGCCGTCCTCGCGCACGCTGCGGCTGTTCAACGAACTGCCGCTGCTGGCCCTGATCGCGATCGTGTGGTTGGTGCTGGCCAAGCCGTTCTGAGTCAACCGAAGCCGCGAAGCTCCGCCGTCGCCACCCCGAAACCCGGCCCTCCCAGCCGGGTTTCGCTTTTAAGCCCCAGCAAGAGCGACGGAGCCGCGACCGCGACACCGCGCTCGCGTCGTAGCCGCGGATTCGCGGTCGCGGCTCGCGCCACACCTACAGTCGCTGCGCTGCGATTTCGGCGCGGCGGGAGGGGATCGCTGTGGTTGCTGGCGATGCCGGAACCCGTTTTGCCTTTGCTGTCGCTTCGCGCGCCGCCGCGATTTCCACAGCGCCTGTGGACAAGCATGCGGACAGACGCCGTGGAATCGGGTTCCACGCCTTGCGCCGCAAGCGTTTCGCGAAATTGATCAATTTTTGTCCATGCTTGGGGCAAACGCGCCGACTTGGCTTTGCACGGCAGTTTCACGGGTTCCACGCGCAGGCCGCGTCGGGTTTCTCACTCCGCGCGACGCCGCTGCGCTATCCACACGCGCTGTGGACAACCATGCGGACAGTTGCCGTGGAATCGGGTTTCACGCCTTGTGCGACGGGGCTTTCGCGACTTTGGACAGTTTTTGTCCAGGCTCGGGAAGGCCTGCAAATCCAGGGCGAACCGCGACGCCGTCGGCCGGGCGCGCGCTGCGCAAGCGGATTTCCGGCGCGGCGCTATCCACATTGCCTGTGGACAAACTTGCGGACACTGTCCGTGGAATCGGGTTTCACGCCTTATGCGACAAGGCCTGCGCAAGTTTGGCTAAATTTTGGCCAGTCGCCGGAAACGGCGAAAATCGCGTCGGCTTGACGGATCGCCACGCATCGCCTAGCCGGCGCGTCGCGCGCGGCGCATGAGCCGCGCAGCTGTCCACACCGCCTGTGGACAAGCTTGCGGACACTCGCCGTGGAATCGGGTTCCACGCCTTATGCCGCAAGGGTTCGCAAGGATTGGTCAAATTTTCGCCATCGGTGAGAAGCGCGGCTGGGGGCGGTCGCGGGCCAAAAAAGCCGGGGCAGGGGCCGCCGAACTCGTTCGGCTGTCCACGCAGGCGGCGAACAAGGCTGCGGACACGCGCCATGAGATCGGATCCCACGCGTTGGAGATCGGAGCCGGAGCCTTCGCGAGGGAGGCGGTCGTTTGTCCGGATCATGCGCGTGGCGCCGCACCTCAGATGGGCCGCAGCGGCTCCGCACCGAACGCGGGCAAGCCGCGACCGCGGCACCGCGCCGCGCGGCCGGCGCGATCGGCTGCCGTCCGCCGTCTTCGCCCGCCGCCGGCCGCAAGCGCCGGCCGGACGACGACGCGCCCTACAATGGCCGCCTCGCCGCCCGCGCGCGGCGAACCCGGCTTCAGCGCCGGCCCCATCGCCCTGGCGGATGCGAACAAAGGATGTTGACTTTTACTCCCAAGCAAGAGCGATGGATGATGTTGATCGTCCTGGCGCTCATTGCCATCGCGATGTACGCCGCCGCCTGGCAGTCGCTGTTCGGGCCGTCGGGCCGGAAAGAGGACGTCGAGGTGTGGTGGATCGTGGCCGTGTCGATGGCGTTCACGTACCAAGCCGGTTATCGCAACGTCCTCAAGAACCTGGGGCCGCTGGTGTTCGTGCTGGCGTTGTTGCTGCCGACGACGCTGCAGTTGATCGGCGTGGCGATCAGGTTGGTCCGGATCTATTCCTGATCGGCGATGCGGCGCGCACCGGCGACGCCGATGCGCGCGGCGCCCGCGCGCTGGATCTGGGCCGCGCGGGCGGGCCGGATCGAGGCCGCGGCCGGCGCTGGCTTTCGGCGCGCAAAAAAAACGGCGGCCCGCGCACGGGCCGCCGTAGGTTCTGTCTCGGCGCCGACCGACCGGCCGGCGCCCGCGCGGCTCAGCGCGCGCTCTTGAAGTCGTCGGGCTTGGGCAGGGTCACCGGCACCTGGTGCGTGTCGCAATCGCCCTTGGCGCACAGCGAGGCGCGCAGCTTGGGCATGGACTGCAGCAGGAAGTGGTAGATCGTGTTCTGCTCGACGCTGCCGCGCACCGCCGCGCTGCCGGGGCCGCGCGCCCAGATGCCGACATCGTCGCCGCCGTGGGTCTCGCTGCTGGTCGGCACCAGCGCTTCCTGCATGTAGTCGGGCGCCTCGGTATCGACCTTGGTCAGGTCCGGGCGGCCCTTCTCGATCTCCATCGTGCCGCTGACGGTGTGCGGGAAGGTGTGCGGGCCCTCGGGCTGCTGCGCGCTGGCGCCGGTGTAGCCCGGGCCGTTGCTGTAGTTGAGCGTGGTGTAGGGCTTGCCGAGCGAGTCGCGGGCGTAGTCGTTCGGGTCGCCGTCCTCGCCGCTGGTGCCGCGCACCTTGCCGAGCATCGGGTTGCCGCGGGTCGGATAGCCGACGAAGCTCAGGGTATGCGAGTGGTCGGCGGTGACCAGGATCAGGGTGTCGTCGGCCGAGGTCGCCTGGTTGGCCGCGTCGACCGCCTCGCTCAGGGCGATGGTGTCGGTCAGCGCGCGGTAGGCGTTGCCCATGTGGTGGGCGTGATCGATGCGGCCGCCTTCGACCAGCAGCACGTAGCCGTTGGGATTGCGCTTGAGCCGCTCGATCGCCGCGAGCGTCATGTCCTTCAGCGACGGCTCGCCGGCGCCGTCCTGCGGGCGGTCGTGCTCGAACTGCATGTGGTCGGGCTCGAACAGGGCGAACAGCGGCCGGTCCTTCGGCGCCGCGGCCAGCTGCTTGGCGTTCCACACGTAGCTGCCGCCGGGGTGGCGCTGCTTCCAGGTGGCGATCAGGTCGCGGCCGTCGAGGCGCTGGCCGACCTTGTCGTCGTATTCGGGATCGCGCTGTTCGACGGTCATGAAGTTGGCGCGGCCGCCGCCCATCAGCACGTCCGGGCCGGTGCCGTACGGGCTTTCGATCATCTGCCGGGCGATGTCGACGCAGCCGTCGGCCTTGGCCTTCTCCGGCAGGTCCATGTCGTTTTCCCAGTTGCGGTCGGCCGAGTGGCTGAAGGTCGCGCCCGGGGTGGCGTGGGTGACGCGGGTGGTAGTGACCACGCCGGTGGCCAGGCCGCTGCCGGCGGCGAGTTCCCACAGGGTCAGCATCGGCGCCTTCAAGGCTTCGGCGCAGTCGCCGCGCGCGCCCTTCTGGCCGATGCTGAGCACGCCGGCGCGGGTCTTCACGCCGGTGGCCATGGCGCTCATGGTGCCGGCCGAATCGGGGGTCTGCGAGTCGGTGTTGTAGGTCTTGCTCAGCGCGGTCGCGGGGAAGCGCTCCCAGCTCAGCCGGTTCTCCTCGCCGGGCGCGCCCTTGAGCTGGCCGGCGAGGATGCGCGCGGCGGCGACCGTGGTCAGGCTCATGCCGTCGCCGACGAACAGGATCACGTTGCGGGCCTTGGCCGCCGGCGCGCCGCGCTGCGCGGCCTGGGCGGCGCCGTCGCGGTACCACCAGGCCGGGGTCTCTTCCTGCGGGTGCTTGATCGTCGGCACGTCGATGACGACGCCGGCCGAGGGCGCGTCGGCGCGGGTGGCCGGCGCGGCGGCCGCGCAGGCGGTCAGCAGCGCGGGAACGAGGAGGACGGAGGCGGAACGCAGCTTGGACATGGGCGGGCCGGGCGATGGACGGACAAGCCGGCGATTATGCCTTGGGTGCGTGACGGCGAAAGGACCGCGCCCGGCGCGGGCTTTGCGGATCGTGGCTGGCGGGGCATCGCGGGCGGCGCGACGCGCGTCGCGCGAAAAAGGAAGGCGGCCATCGGCCGCCTTCCGCGTATCGCGAACCGCTCGCGCCGCGTCAGTCGCAAGCGTTCGAAGTCGGCAGCCGGGTGACCGCCTTCACCGAACAGCCCACGCCGTTGTTGCAGGCGCGAAGGCGGGTGTAGGTCTTGATGACGGCGGGATTGGCGATGCGGGTGGCGGTGCGCGCGCCGCGATAGAGCTCGTAAACCGGCTGGCCGATCATGTGGCTGAAATTGGGATCGTCGGAGGTCTGCAACTGGTAGAACTCGTTCAAGCCCGGCGCCGGCGACCAGTTGGCATAGGTGGTGGACGTCACCACCACCTCGCCGCCGGGGCCGTGGCCGATGTTCTGGCAGGTCTGCATGGTCGCCGACTGCGCCACGCCGGGCATGGCGATGTTGCCGCGCTTGCTGTAGTACGACACCGTCGGAAGCATCCAGTGCAGCGCCTCGACCATGTCGGCGGTGGCGTTGCCCAGCGGATGGCCGTTGTAGCTCTGGTACGGCGAGGACCAGCGGTTGATGCGCGCGCAGCCGCCGGTGGTGCAGCCGCCGGGCAGGCCGGCGCCGATCGCCATGATGGTGCGGAAGCCGCCGGCGGCGCTGACGAAGCCTTGCGCGTACTTGGACGGCGGGTGCGCGCCGCCTTCGCCCTCGTGCAGGCCGCCGAGGATGTGGCCGATCTCATGGGTGAAAGTGCGATCGCCGGCGGCGCAGCCGGCGCTGACCACGGCCACCGATTCGCGCCACTGGCTGAAGGCGCTCTGGTGCGCGGGCACGCTGGCGCGGCCGCAGGTCGCGGTCATGCGGTTGCCGTCGACCAGCAGCACCACGGCGTCGGCGTTGTACTGGATGCGCAAGGCGTCGAGGTTGCTGAAGCTGGCGAGGCTGTCGCGCATCTGGTCGTGGGTGGTGTTCCAGATGTCGAAGCCGGCGTCGGCGGGTTCGTTGAAGCTCGAAGGCAGCAGCGCGACCCGCTTGAGCCAGCCCAGGTGCACGGCGCTGCTGGCGAACGACAGGTTGGCGTCGGCGAACAGGCTCTGCACGTAGGCGTCCAGTCCCGGTGCCGGCGGGCCGCCGGCGGCGCCGCCATGGAGTTGGTTGACGCGGCCGGTGTACAGCACCAGCACGTCGACCGGATAGAGCACGTCCTCGGCATCGCTCTTGGCGCCGTCGCCGCCGCGCGCCGACGCCTGCGCGGGCGCGGGCGCGGCCAGCTTCGCCGGGACCAGGCCCGGATGCGGCTGGTGGATGCCTTCGGCGAGGTTGCGCGAAGCGAACGATGCGGGATCGATCTCGCGCACCACGGCGCTGCCCGACAGCGGGCCTTCCAGCACGTACTGGGCGGTGCCGGCGTCGATGCGGCCGTAGACGCGCTCGGCGTTCATGGTCAGCAGCACCTGTCCGCCGCCTTCGCTGTCGGCGATGCGGCCGACCCAGGTCGCCGCGCCGTTGCCGTGTTCGATCCAGCGCACGAACGAGGGCGCGAACCTGGCATCGGCGAACAGCGCCAGTTCCAGCGGCTCGGCGCCGGCGCTGCGCGCGTCGAGTACGGACTTGAGCTGCACTTCGGCGCGGCCGGCGCGGCGGGTGTGTCCGCTCAGCGCGCTGGCCGGCGCGCGTTGCGCGTCGAGTTCGCTTTCGAAACTCACCGCGGCGGCGGCCGCGTTGCAGGCAGGCGCCATCGTCAGCAGGAGCAGGCCTGCGATACAGAGTGATTTCATCTTCCTTCCCTCTTGGAAAACGTCAGGAATGTCCAACGCGGGCCGGTCCGCTGGCCGCTGTGGGCGATCGGTCGTCGGCCGCGCGGGCGCGGCGGGCCCGCGCGGCCGACGACAGCAGCCAGTGTAGGAGCGCGCTTTCTCAGGCGATGAGGCCGGCGACGGAACCGCCGCCGCGGCCGCCGCGGCCGACGCGATTGCGCGAACGCGCCGCCAGACGGACAGCGCGGCGGCGCGAGGGACAGGACGGCGGCGCGGCGCCGGCCGGGTGTGCTAAGTTAGTTCCGATATTTGGAACTATCGAAGCCATGGCGAGCGCGCGCCGCCTGTAGCAAGCTGTGAGCATGAGACCCCTGCATCACCCCGCCACCGCCGACATCGAACTGACCGCCGTGCTGTACGCGCTGGCCGATCCGGTGCGGCTGACCCTGGTGCGCGGGCTCAGCCGCGACAGGCCGGTGTCGTGCATCCGGGTCAGCGAGGAAAAAGAGCTGGGTTTGCCGCGGGCGACGCTGTCGCGCCATTTCGATGTGCTGCGCTCGGCCGGGCTGGTGCATACGGTGAAATCCGGAACGCAGTATCTCAACACCTTGCGCTGCGACGATCTGGAGCAGCGTTTCCCCGGCCTGCTGCGCGCGATCCTGTTCGTCGAAACCGACCCGGCGGCTGCGGCCAAGGGCGCGTCGCGCGCGCCGGCCGGCGCTGCCCGGGCCGCTCCGCAAGGCGCGGCGAAGCCCGCCGCGGCGTCCAAGCGCGCGGCCGCCGCGCCGCGCACGGGCCGGTCGCGCCCGTGATCGCCGCGGCGCGTGCGCGGCGGCGACGGGGCCGATTTGCCGATGCGGCTCACAGTCATGACGTTTGGTTGCGCGCTTATGCACTTGGATTCGTCGGCGCGGCGGCCAAGCTGTTTATCGTGTCGTCCCCCGGGTCCGCCCGGGCGCCCGCCCTCCCGCCCTTGTCGGCCCACAGCCCCGGATAGCCCGCGATGACCGCCTTGTTCTCCGCCTGGTTCCGCATCCCGTTCTGGCAACGCGTGGTCGCCGGCTTCGCGCTCGGCGCGCTGGCCGGCTGGGCGATGGGTCCGGCGGCGGAAACCTGGTTCGGGCCGCTGGGCGATCTCTACGTCACCTTGATCAAGATGATCGCGGTGCCGCTGGTGTTCTTCGCGGTGATCAACGCGGTGGCATCGCTGCACGGGCAGAAATCCATCGCCGCGCTCGGCGGCCGCACCTTCCTGTGGTTCGCGATCACCGCGGTGCTGGCGGTGGCGGTGGGCCTGGCGGTGGGCACGATCCTGCAGCCGGGCAGCGGGGTGATCGGGCTGGCGGCCTCCTCGGACTACAAGCCGCGCGACGTGCCCAGCGTGACCAAGGTGCTGCTCGACGTGGTGCCGAGCAATCCGTTCTACGCCCTGACCGGCATCGGCGCGACCAAGAACGCTGCCGGCGAGACCGTGCTGGCCGCGGGCAAGGGCTCGATCCTGCCGGTGATCTTCTTCGCCGGCCTGCTCGGCTTCGCCATGGTCAAGCTCGGCGAGAAGGTCGCCGGCGTGCGCAAGCTGGTCGGCGAGGCCAGCGAGCTGATGATCCAGGTCACCCGCTTCGTCCTGGAAGTGACCCCGATCGGCACCTTCGGCCTCATCGCCGCGCTGGTCGGCGCCTACGGCTTCGAGAAGCTGCTGCCGCTGGGCAACTTCGTGCTGGCGCTGTACCTGGCCTGCGCGCTGCACATCGTGGTGGTCTACAGCGCGCTGCTGCTGGCGCACGGGCTCAATCCGCTGAAGTTCTTCCGCGGCGCGGCGCCGGGCATGCAGGTGGCGTTCGTGAGCTCGTCGAGCTTCGCCGCGATGCCGGTGGCGATGCGTTCGATCGTGCACAACCTCGGCGTCAACAAGGACTACGCCGCGTTCGCCTCGCCGCTGGGCGCGAGCATCAAGATGGACGGCTGCGGCGCGATTTACCCGGCGCTGTGCGCGGTGTTCATCGCCCAATACACCGGCACGCCGCTGACCGCCGACCAGTATTTCATCGTCCTGATCGCCTCGGTGCTCGGCAGCTTCGGCACCGCCGGCGTTCCCGGCACGGCGGTGATCATGGCGACCGTGGTGCTCAGCGCCGCCAACCTGCCGCTGGAGACCATCGGCTATCTGTACGCCATCGACCGCGTGCTCGACATGATGCGGACCATGACCAACGTGACCGGGCAGATGCTGGTGCCGGTGCTGGTGGCGAAGGAAACCGGCCTGCTCGACCGCGAGGTGTACGAGGCGGCGTCGAGCAACGTGGGATTGGAAGAAGAGGGCAAGGCCTAGCCTCGCGATCCCTTCGCCGGCGCGCTCCGCCGCGCCGGCGCAGATACCTGTGGCCGCTCGTACCCGCAGCGCGCGCGTCGGCATAATGCCGCGCATGGACGCAACGCAGGCACGGCGCAGGCCGAGGACGAACCCCGCGCACACGCACGGCCGGCCGCGGCCGCGCGCTGGGCGCTGACGTGCCGCTGCGGATCGAACGGGTAGCGATGCAGGCGCGCGAGCGCGAACGGCTGCATGCGGCCGGCAGCGCCGGCGCCGCGACGCCTTCGCGGCTCGCCGGCGTGCTCGATTGGCTCGGCACCGCGTCCTTGGCGAGCTTACTGTTCCTGTTCGCGCTCGCCGCCGGCGCCGCGGCGTGGCTGCATGTCGCCGGCCGCAGCGGCCAGGCCGGGCCGGAGCTGGTCTGGATCGCGGTCGCCGCGCCCTTGCTCGGCATCGCCTTGGCCAGCGCGCGGGTCGGCCACGCGGCGCGCCAGCGGCACGCGCGACGCGCGCGCGCCTTCGGGGCGAGCTGGCGCGACGCCGAGGCCGGCGTGGTCGATGAGGAACACTACGACTTCCTCGAAGCCGCCAGCGTGCGCGAAGGCGAGACCGGCGCGCTGATCCATCTGCTGCGCGTGGACGAGCGCCGTTGCCTGGTGGTGTTCGACGAAGAAAGCTTCCGCCTGGCCGAACGCGGCGCCGACCCGTTGGCGACGCGGTCGGGTCCGCGCCGGCGCGCGGTGCTGCGCCGCGCGCCGCAGTCGCGGCGGGTGTTGTCGCTGCGCTTCGAAGGCGAAGCGCTGGCGAGCGAGCCGAGCGATGCGCTCGGCTGGGCGACGCCGGGTTGGGAGTGGGACGGGAGGCTGTGGGATCTGGAGTGGCCGCAGATCGAGCAGCGGTTGGCGCGGGGCGTGGAGTGAGGGCTTGGTCGCGGCGGAGACGAAAGCGTCGGGCCTGAAGGCCCTCCCACAAGAGCGGGCCAGCGCGGCGACTCTTGTGGGAGGGCCTTCAGGCCCGATGCCTTCCGCTCAAATCGCCGCGCTCACACCCGCGAGAAATTCCACGACAACATCCGCCCCTCGCGGTACGGCATCACCCCATGGAACGGCCGCGGATCGCGGTCGAACACCAGCGGCAGGAATTCGCGGTCGCCTTCCCACATCGGCAGTTCGTGCAGGCGGTCGAGGTCGGCCCATTCCAGCGTGCCCTCGGGATTGCTCGCGTACGGCTCGCCTTCGAACGCGGTAATCACGAACACGAAGCCCAGCCAGTCCTCGCCGCGCTTGCCGAAGCCGGGCCAGCTGATGGTGCCGCGCAGTTGCAGCGCGGTGCATTCGATCCCGGCTTCCTCGCGGATCTCGCGGCGCATGCCGGCCAGCACGTCTTCGTCGGGTTCGAGCTTGCCGCCCAGGCCGTTGTACTTGCCGAGCTGGTGGTCGTCGGGGCGGGCGTTGCGGTGGACCATCAGGACCTGGCGGCCATCGGGCGAGAGCACGTAGCCCAGGGTGGCCACGATGGGGGTATACGGCATGGGCGGGGATCGGCGCGGCGAAAGTCAGGCGCACAGTGTCGGCGATCGTGGGCGCAACGGCCAGCGCGGCCGGCCACCCCATGTGACTTCCGGCCCGCACCGGCGGACGCGGCTCGGGTTAATGTGCGCGGACCTGCGTCCGGCGCCGTCCGGCGCGGTTCACCACGACAGGACAGGGAGCCCCTCATGCGCAAGCGTCACCTCTGCGTGCTGCTCGCCGGCCTGACCACGCTCGCCTCCGCTGCGTTCGCGACCGCGTCCGCCGCCGAGAGCGACCGTTGGCAGGTACCGGTGGCGGTCAAGAAACTCGACAACGGATTGACCGTGGTCGTCTCCACCGACCACAGCTCGCCGACCGTCGGCGTCAGCGTGGTCTACCACGTCGGCATGCGCCTGGAGCCGAAGAACCGCACCGGCTTCGCCCACCTGTTCGAACACCTGATGTTCCAGGGCACCCCGGCCGCGCCCAAGGGCGTGTTCGACCAGGTCATCAGCGGTGGTGGCGGCCGCAACAACGGCTCGACCCGCCCGGACTTCACCAACTACATCGAGGTCGCCCCGGTCTCCGCGCTGGAACGCATCCTGTGGCTGGAAGCCGACCGCATGAAGACCCTGGACTTCAACCCGACCACGCTGAAGAACCAGCAGGACGTGGTCAAGGAGGAGATCCGGGTCAACGTGAAGAACCAGCCTTACGGCGGCTTCATGTGGATCGACATCGGCCAGCACGCGTTCAACAAGTGGGAGAACAACCACGACGGCTACGGCAGCTTCCAGGACCTGGAGAACGCCAGCCTGGCCGATGTGCAGTCGTTCCACCGCGATTACTACGGCCCCAACAACGCCGTGCTCGGCATCGCCGGCGACATCTCGCCGGAGGAAGCGTTCAAGCTCGCCGACAAGTACTTCGGCGCGGTCGCAGGGCGGCCGACGCCGGCGGCGCCGGACTACAGCGAAGGCCTCAACACCGCCGAGAAGCGGATCAACCAGACCGACGCGCTGGCGCAGGTGCCGGCGATCGCCGCGGGCTGGAAGATGCCCGCGCGCGGCAGCCGCGACCAGGCGCCGATGGCGGTGCTGGGCAGCGTGCTGGCCGGCGACGACGCCTCGCGCCTGTACCAGTCGCTGGTCAAGCGGCGCCAGATCGCGCTCAACATCGAGCCGCTGTACGGCCTGACCGACCCGTGGAGCTACAACGGCCCCACGCTCTACACCCTGTTCGCGATGTACAAGCCCGACAGCAGCGCCGACGCGGTGCTGGCGGCGATCGACGAGGAAGTGGCGAACATCGCCAAGAACGGCGTCGACGCGGCGACCCTGAAGCGGGTCAAGACCAAGATGCTGGCCGACTGGTACAACGGCCTGGAGCCCTTCATCGACCGCGCCGACGCGCTGGCGGTGCTGCAGACGCTGTGGGGCGACGCCAACGTGGTCAACAAGATCCCGACCTTGATCGAGGGCGTGACCTCCGCCGACCTGCAACGCGTGGCCAAGACCTATCTGACCCAGGCCAACCGCACCGTCATCGACCGTCGTCCGGCCGCATCCGCCCCGGCGCCCGCCGCCGCCGCGCCCGCCGCGGCCAAGAATTGAGGAGAGCGCCATGAGTCTGCTGAAGAACCCACTCGCGCTGTCGCTCGCGCTGATCCTCGGCCTGGGCGCCGGCGCGGCCAGCGCCGGCCCCGCGGCCAAGCTGCCCGAACGCCTGCCGCCGCTGGCGCCCGACAAGGCGCTGCCGGTGCCGCAGATCGCCCGCAAGACCCTGGCCAACGGCCTGGAAGTGTGGGTGGTGCCGCGCCAGGGCCTGCCGCGCGTGGACTACGTGCTGGCGGTGCGCAACGCCGGCTACGCCGCCGACGCGGCCGACGCCTCGGGCTTCGCCTCGCTGTATGCGGGCCTGCTGGTGGAAGGCACCGCCAAGCTCGACGCCAAGGCCATCGCCGAGACCGCGCAGGGCTACGGCGGCGCGATCGGCGCCAACGCGACCAACGACGGCGTGGTCCTCAGCGGCTACGCGCTGCCGTCGCAGGCCGCGCCGATGCTGCAACTGCTGTCGGACGTGGCCGAAGGCGCCAGCTTCCCCGACGACGAGGTCAAGCTGGCCCAGGCCAACGCGCTGCAGGGCCTCAAGGCCGCGCAGGCGCAGCCCGGGTTCAAGGCCACGCGCGCGTTGCTGGCGGCGGTGTACGGCGAGCATCCCTATGCGCGCAGCCAGCCGACCGAGGCGTCGATCAACGCGATCACCGCCGACAAGGTCCGCGCCGAACACGCGCGCCGCTTCCGTCCCGACCGCGCCTTGCTGGTGATCACCGGTCGGGTCGGCGCCGAACAGGCGTTCAAGCTCGCCGAAGCCTCCTTCGGCGACTGGAAGGCCAGCGGCGAACCGGTCGCCGACGTCGCCCCCGCGCCGCGCGCCGCGCCGGCGCAGCGGGTGTTCGTGCAGCGCGACGGCAGTGTGCAGTCGGCGCTGCGCCTGGGCCGCCCGGCCATCGCCGCGACCGATGCGGACTACGTGCCCGCGCAGTTGGCCGGCATCGTCCTGGGCGGCGGTTTCAGCAGCCGCCTGATGCAGAACCTGCGCGAGGACAAGGGCTACACCTACGGCGCCCGCGGCGGCCTCACCGCGCTGCGCGGCGGCGGCATGGTCCAGGTCTCGGCCGACGTGCGCAACGAAGTCACCGGCGCCTCGCTGGGCGAGTTCGTCTACGAGTTCGGCCGCCTCAACGACTACCCGGTGCCGGCGCAGGAGCTCGAAGACACCAAGCGCTACGTCGCCGGCGGTTATCTCATCGGCAACCAGCAGCAGCGCTCGGTCGCCTCCAGCCTGGCCGGCAACTGGCTGATCGGCCTGCCGCCGGAGTTCCTCGGCGAATACGTGCCGAAGATCCGCGCGATCGGCGCCGACCAGGTGCAGGCGATGGCCAAGAAGTACTACGCCGTCAAGGACCAGTCGATCGTGGTGGTCGGCGACTACAAGGCGGTGCAGGCGCAGCTCAAGGAGTACGGCGAGTTCAAGCAGGAGAAGTGAGGCCTGGCGTTGGACCTTCGCGATAAACCCCGGCCAAGGCCGGGGTTTATCGTTGCGCGAGGCGTTGCGCGAGGCGTTGCGCGAGGCGTTGCGCGAGGCGTTATGGCGTGGGCGCGGCGCGCCGTTGCGCGATCCGCGCGCCGAGCCAGCTGGCCAGCAGCGGCAGCAGTATGCCGGCGATCTGCATCCAGCGCGGATGGGTATAGATCGAGGTCACCGCGACCACGCCCAGCGCCACCACCACGCCGACCGTCAGCGCCGCGATGCGCTTGTGCCGGCGCGAGATCAGCGCCGCGACCAGGCCGCCGTCGAGCGCGCCGACCACCCAGCCGCCGAGCACCAGCAACAGCGCCGGCAGCGGCGCGTGGGCGATGTGGGCGTTCATCGTCGCCGGGTCCTGGGCGTTGGCGCCGGCCGGCAGCGGGTGCAGCAGGCCGTAGCCGGCCTCGAACAACAGCATGGTCGCCATGGCCAGCGCCACGCCGACCATCATCGCCAGAATCGTGCGTCCCATCGCCCATCCCCGAGCCGAGCCGGCGGCGCGCCGGCGACGCGGCGAGCATCGCGCCGCCGGCGCCGGCTTGCAAGCGCCGAGCCGCGCGCGCACGGCCCACGCATCGCTCGCGCATAATTGGCCGGCGCCAGCCCAGGAGTCCGTCGATGTCCGCCAGCCCCACCGTTTCGCCCCCGCGCCTGCTCGCCTTCGCCGGCAGCCTGCGTTCGGGTTCCTACAACCGCCGCCTGATCCCGGTGCTCGCCGAAGGCGCGCGCGCCGCCGGCGCCGAGGTCGAGCTGATCGAACTGCGCGACTACGCGCTGCCGGTCTACGACGGCGACATCGAGGCCGAGGCGATGCCGCAGAACGCGCGCCGCCTGCAGGAACTGATGGCGCGGCACGACGGCCTGCTGATCTCCACGCCCGAGTACAACGGCTCGATGCCGGCGCTGGTCAAGAACACGCTGGACTGGATCTCGCGTCCGCTGCCCGACGGCCGCTCGGGCACCACGCTGTTCGCCGACAAGGTCGCCGGCATCGTTTCCGCCTCGCCGGGGCCGCTGGGCGGGCTGCGCTCGCTGCTGGTGCTGCGCGACGCGCTGGCCAAGCTCGGCCTGATCGTGGTGCCGCAGCAGGTCGCGGTCGGCCAGGCCGGCGACAAGCTGCACGATTACGGCGAGCTCTCCGACGAACGCCAGCGCGAGGCCGTGCACCGCGTCGGCGCCGCCGTCGTGCGCCACCTGCGCGTGCAGGGAGCCGCAGCATGAAGGGCCAGCAACGCGAATTGAACCTGCGCTTCCTGGCCCAGCCGACCGACGTCAACTACGGCGGCAAGGTCCACGGCGGCATGGTGATGAAGTGGATCGACCAGGCCGGCTACGCCGCGGCGGTCGGCTGGAGCGGCAAGTACAGCGTCACCGTCGCGGTCGGCGGCATCCGCTTCGTCGCCCCGATCCGGATCAGCGACCTGGTCACCGTCCACACCAAGCTGATCCACACCGGCACCAGCAGCATGCACTTCGCCGTCGACGTCAAGGCGCGCGACCCGGGCCTGGACGACGGCGAACCCGAAGAGCGCCTGTGCACCCACTGCGTGATCGTGTTCGTGGCGATGGACACGGTCGAAGGCAAGCCGACCCCGGTGCCGCCGTGGACCCCGGTCACCGACGACGACAAGCGCCTGGCCGAGTACGCGCTCAAGGTGATGGAGCTGAGCAAGGGCATCGAGGCGACGGTGGAGCGGTACGTGCACGAAGGGTGAGGCCGGCGGGGCGCGCGCTTGGCGAGGCGCAATCCGCCGTTTTGCGAGCGCGCCACTACGCACGAATCGCATCAATCGTGCGCGTAACCTGCTTTCATCGCCGCGCAACGCGCGGCCTGTGTCACATCTTGGCTTTTCCGTGCTGGCCTGCCTCGTAGGTGCTCCATAGGATGGCCACGACTCTCCCTCACGGATGACGGATGTGGACGTGGCGTTTTTCGATCGTTTGTATCGCGGTTATTCGGCCGAACATTGGATCTCCGGCGAACTGTTTGCGCGTTCGTTCGAGGCCTTCAGGCTGCCGGCCGATTTCGGGTTCGATTTGGTGGTCACCAATCAGCTCAAGGCCAGCAAGGGCGAAGTCGAGCATGCGGACGTGTTTCCGTTCGCGTTCCAAGTCAAATCGCGATGGGTGACGGCCGAACAGATCAACACCGGGGCCAACAATCGACCGCAGGCGGAATTCGCCTACCGGCTCAAGCAGTCCGAGCTTGAGTTGCTGGAAGGACATCGCAACTCGGCCATCGCCTTCGTGTTCTATCTGACGCCCCAAATGCAGGCGCCGAGGATGTTCGTCGTGCATTCGCGCGACCTTGGGACGCTCAAGAGCGACGGCTTCCTGCGTGAGGTCAAGGACGGTTTCGAACTGCTGGTGCGCTTTCACGACCTGCCTCTGATCGGCCGGGACGAATTGATCGAAGAACTAGCGAAAGCCGATCACCTAAGCCCCGAGGGCATGAACAAGCTCAGGGCGAAACTACCGGAATGGTTGCCCAGCACCTGGAACGCCCATCCATATTTTTGTCTGGCTAAAGACGCAGAGGATGGCGGCAAACGAGAATGGGAATTCGCCATGTTCTGCACCGATCTGTCGGACTTTCCGAACATTCCCGATGCGCTCACCGGACAGCGCGCCGCAGCCCGGCACAAGGAACTCATCGCTGCAGCTGCCGCCGCAGGGCGTAACCCATAACGCGACAGGCCGCCCGGAGGCGGCCTGTCGGATGCGCGAAGCGGCGGGCGCCGCGGCGCGGAATCAGATCCCGTCGACCCGGCGCGCTTCCATGAACTTGCCGCTCCAGTAGCCGCTGTCCAGGCTCGAGACGGTCACGTCCTTGCCGGTGCGCGGGGCATGCACGAAGCGGCCTTCGCCGAGGTAGATGCCGACGTGGTCGACGCGGCCGCGGCGGCCGAAGAACACCAGGTCGCCTTCGGTCATGGCGTCGCGGTCGATCACTTCGCCGGTCTTGGCCATCTCGCGCGAGACGCGCGGCAGTTCGATGCCCAGGGCGTTGCGGAACACGTAGCCGACCAGGCCCGAGCAATCGAACCCCTGGTCCGGCGAGGTGCCGCCCCAGCGGTAGGGCGTGCCCAGCAGGGCCAGCGCCTTCTGCAGCATGCCCTTGATCCGGCCCTGTTCGGCGACCGGCAGGTCGGTCTTGCTCAGCGGGATGTCCTGGCCCTGGCCGAGCATGCGGTTCAGGTCGGTCGCCAGCATCAGGGCGCGGTCGGAGAGGGTCATCGCCTCCGGCAGCATGTGGCCGCCGCTGGCTTGCGGCGCGTCGGCCGAGTCGTTGCGCAGCGACGGGCCGCCCGGCAGCAGGGACGAGGCCATGCCGGCGGAGGCGGACTGGGCGAAGGCGGGAACGGCGCAGACCGCCAGGGCGGCGGTCAGCAGGAGGCGTTGGCTGGCCCGGCGGCCGGGGCGTCGGCCTTGGGCGGTGTCGCAAGATGCTTGGGGGGTGGCAGTCTGGCGGTTGTGGCGATGGGTCGAAGTCGTCACTTAGTAATCACAGAGTCGTCACCGGACAAGGACAATACCCGCCAGACGAGACAGTGTGGTTCAAATTTCGTTAGAGGATCGTAAACAGGTATGTGATTTTCCTCACATTTCTTGCGTGTACGCGACCGCAATCCTGTTCAGGTTGTCTCAGTACTACCGGAGAATCCGCTTGGCACCGCTGTAGTGATCGCGCCAGTACGGCCCGTCCAGCCGGTCCAGGCGGACGGTGCCGCCGCTGCTGGGGGCGTGCACGAAGCGGCCCTCGCCGACGTAGATGCCGACGTGGCTGACGCTGCCGGAGCTGCCGAAGAACACCAGGTCGCCGGCGGCCAGGCGCAGCGGGTCGATGCGCGGACCCTGGTAGCCGGCCAGGTCGCGCGAGGTGCGCGGCAGGTTCAGCGCCAGCATGTCGCGGTAGACGTAGTTGACCAGGCCGCTGCAGTCGAAGCCGCCTTCCGGGGTGTTGCCGCCGTAGCGGTACGGCGTGCCGACCAGGCTGAAGGCGCGCATCAGCACGGCGTTGGCGGCCTCGGGGTTGTCCGGGTCCACGTGCGGCCAGACCCGGGTCGGCTGGGCCGGCGGCGGGGTGCGGCGCACGGTTTGCTTGCCGCCGCCGCAGGCGGCGAGCAGGCCGCACAGGGCCAGGGCGAGCGCGGCGGCCAACAACGGCCCGCGGCCGCGAACTGGCGCGGGAGCGGTGTTGCCGGGATAATGCGCGGCCTTCGTCACGCCGATAGCTTGGCGGCTCGCGGCGGCGGCGACAAGACAATCCATGTGTCGTTTTGTGGCGGCCGGCGCAGCCCGGCTGTCGATTCCTCTACTTTCCCGGGCGCGCATTGCGCGTCCACCAGCCGGACTAGCCATGAAAATCGAAAAAGATCGCGTCGTGCGTTTCCACTACACCGTAGCCGAGCAGGGCGGCGAGCCCGTGGAGAGCTCGGAAGGCCGCGAACCGCTGGCGATCCTGATCGGCCACAACAACATCATCCCGGGCCTGGAAAAGGCGATGGACGGCCGCGAGGCCGGCGACAAGTTCGAAGCCGACGTGCCGGCGGCCGAGGCCTACGGCGAGCGCCAGGAAGGCCTGACCCAGCGCGTGCCGAAGAAGTACTTCAAGGACGCCAAGCTGGTCCCGGGCATGCAGGCGGTGCTGCCGACCAACTTCGGCCCGCGCGCGGTGACGATCCAGAAGGTCGGCATGAGCGTGGTCGACGTCGACCTGAACCACCCGATGGCGGGCAAGGACCTGCACTTCGCGATCGAGATCGTGGAAGTGCGCGAAGCCGCGGCCGAAGAGATCGAGCACGGCCACGTCCACGGCGACGGCGGCCACGCCCACTGAGCCGCGCGGCCCGTTCGGGCCGCTGGGGCGATACCGGACGGCCCGCGCTTGCGGGCCGTTCGTTTTGTGGGGCGGGTCGATCCGGTGCCGCATCGAGACCTGAGCGAAAGGCGTCGGGGCTGAAGCCCCTCCCACGAGCATGGGTTGAAGCGGCCGGGGCTTTGGTGGGAGGGCCTTCAGGCCCGATGCTTTCCGATCCGATCTGATCCGGCGACCTGAGCGAAAGGCGTCGGGGCTGAAGCCCCTCCCACGAGCATAGGCTGCAGCGGTCGGGGCTTTTGCGAGATGACCTTCGGGGCTGTTGTGGGAGGGCCTTCAGGCCCGACGCTCTCGCAGCCGACCGCCGTATCCATTCCCCTCCCACGCATACTCGCGGCGATTTTCCGCTGCCCGCTCCAGGCCTCTTGCCGATGACCGCATCCGTTCCCGAACTCGCGCCCGTGTCCGTCCCCGAGCGGGTGACCGCGCTCGATGCGCTGCGCGGGCTGGCCTTGCTGGGAATCCTGCTGAGCAACGTCGCCGCGTTCGCCGGGCCGTTGAACGAGTTGCACGACGGCATCGATCCGGCGCTGCGCGGCAGCGACCGGGCGCTGGCGACGTTCGTCTACGTGGCGATCCGCGACAAGGCCTGGACCCTGTTCGCGCTGCTGTTCGGCATGGGCTTCGCCGCCATGCTCGGGCGCGCGCAGGCGGGCGGGCGCGGGTTCGGCGCGGTGTACCTGCGCCGCAGCGCCGGTCTGGCGGCGATCGGCCTGATCCATGCCTGGGCGATCTGGGCCGGCGACATTTTGGTGACCTATGCGTTGTGCGCGTTCGCGTTGCTGGCGCTGCGCCGGCTCTCCGACGAGGCCTGGCTGGCGCTGGGCTGCGCGCTGTACCTGGCGGGCACCGGCTTCATGCTGCTGGTGGCCGCATCGCTGACCTTGCCCGGCGTGCCCCAGGGCGGCGCCAGGGAACTGGCGCGCGCGCAGGCCGAGCGCGCGGCCGAGGTCGCCGCTTATGCCCACGGCGATTACGCCGCCGCCGCCGCGCAGCGCGTGCATTTCTTCTTCGACACCACGATCGCGGGCTGGGCGGTGATGTTGCCGCTGGCGCTGGGCCTGTTCCTGATCGGCGCGGCGCTGATGCGCAGCGGCACGCTCGCCGATCCGGCGCGCCATCGCGCGCGCCTGCAGGCGATGCTGCGCTACGGCGGCGCGCTCGGCGTCGGCCTGACCGCGGCCAGCGTGGCGCTGGAGCCGGCGCCGACGGTGGCGGTGTACACCGCGTCCTCGGTGCTGGCGCAGACCCTGCACATCGCCGGCGGCCTGCCGTTGGCGTTGGCCGCGATCGCCGCGGTGGCGCTGCTGCTCGACGCCGGCGCGCGCTGGCCGTTGCGCTTCGCCGCGGCCGGGCGCATGGCGCTGACCCATTACCTGACCCAGTCGCTGGTCGCGACCTGGCTGTTGTACGGCCACGGCCTGGGCCAATGGGGCCGCTGGTCGTACAGCGCATTGATCCTGGCCGCGCTGCTGTTGTTCGCCGCGCAGATGGCGTTCAGCGCGTGGTGGTTGCGCCGGTTCCGGTTCGGACCGGTGGAATGGCTGTGGCGCGCCTACACCTACCGGCGTTGGCCGCCGCTGCGGGTCGAGCGCGGCCACGCACAACGGGTCTGAGCCGATCCGCGCGCAATACGACGGCCCGCCGAAGCGGGCCGTCGTCGCGCCGCCCCGCGGCGGCGCATGCCACTGCTACGCCGCGGTCAGTTGACGTTGACCGCGCTCCACACCCGCGCCAGCGCGGCGTACTCGGCCGAGTTGGCGCCGTACAGATCGGTCGCCGCCTGCAGGGTCCAGGTGCGCGCCTGCGGATAGGTGGTGCTGGAGACGAAGTAGCGGGTCAGCGCGCGGTACATGATCGCGCCCATCTTGTTGCGGCCGATGCCGGCGATCGCGGTGTCGCCGTTGCAGACCATCTGCGCCTTGGTGTAGTTGAAGCCGGCCGGCACGTTGGCGCCTTCCGAGCCCAGGTAGAACACGCGGTTGAGCACGCCGGAGGTGTAGTGCGGATCGAACGGGCCGCGCGCGTAGGTCTGCGAGGCGGTGAAGCCGCCGCTGGGGTAGCAGACCTTCGACGCGCCGTCGGCGTCCTGCTTGAACATCAGGCGCAGCGCCTTCTTGTCGCCGGGATTGCTGATGTAGACCTCTTCGCCGATCAGGTAGTCGCCCGGATCGTTGGCGTTGGCGACGCTGAACTCGACCAGGGTGCCGAAGATGTCGGAGATGCCCTCGTTGATGCCGCCGCTGTCCTTGATGTTGTAGTAGCCCAGCCGCGCGGTCGCGCCGGTGACGCCGTGGGTCATTTCGTGGCCGGCCACGTCGAGCGCGACCAGCGGACGGTAGGTGGTGCCGTCGCCATCGCCGTACAGCATCGACGAGCCGTCCCAGTAGGCGTTGACCAGGTTGGTCTTGTAGTGGATGTAGCTCTTGACCCCGCGGCCGTCGTTCTTGATGCCGTTGCGGCCGTGCACGTTCTTGTAATAGTCCCAGGTCGCGGCGACGCCGTAGTGGGCGTCGGCGGCGGCCGTGGCGCGGTCGGAGGTGGCGTTGTTGCCCCACACGTTGTCGGCGTCCTTGAACAGCGTGCCGCTGGCGCTGTTGCCGTTGCCGGCGTCGAGGGTCTGGCCGTTGCCGCGGCTGGGGTCGGTCATCTCGAACCCGCCGCTGACCGAGTTGGTGACGATGCCGACGTTGCCCAGGGTCAGGGTCTTGCCGGTGCCGTTGGCGGCCGCGGCGTGGACGTGGTCCTCTTCGTGCAGCAGCGTGCCGTTGCCCGCATCGATGAAGTAGCTGAGGTTGCCCGGCGCCGGGTCGTTGTTGCGCTCGCCGCGCACGTCGACCCGATAGGCCAGGGTCGGCGCGACGCCGCGCGCGAACACCACCAGTTGCGGCTGCGACACCGACGAAGCGGTGCCGTCGAACGCCGCGCCGGCCTCGACGCGGGCGCGGTCGGCGCCGATCGCAGGCTTCAGCGCGGGGCGGGCGAGAGTGCGCATGTCGTCGCCCTGGCTGATCGACAGCAGCTGGCCGTCGCGGCTGTGCACGACGAAGTCGCCGCCGACCACCGGCAGGCCCTGGTAGCTGCGCTCCATGCGCACATGCTCGGTGCCGTCGCGGTCGATCATGACGTCGCGGGCGCGGAAGCCGTCGGCGGCGACGCGATGCAGCTGATCGCCGGCGGCGCCTTCGAGCAAGCCGCGCGCGCGCGCCGCGGCGGGCGAGGCGTCGGCCTGCGCTTCGGAGCTGGACGCGGAGGCCAGTTCGCTGCCCGCGCGCGCGCCGGTGGCGGCGGCGAGCTGGGCGAACGGCGAGGAATGGCGCGCATTCGCCGCGTGCGCGTCGGCGACGGCGGCCTGCGCGCCGGCATTAGGCCGGGCGGCGTCGCGCGCGTCGGCGGTCGCGCCGGCGGTCGCGGCGGCGGTGGCGCCGATGCTGGAGGATTGGCTGGCGAGAACGGCGATGGCGGCCAGGATGGCGCCGCCGAGCAGGGCGATCTTCGGTTGCATATGCGTTTCCCCTTCGATACCAAGATGGAAGTGAGTTGGCCGCGCGCCGTTGCGCCGCGGTGCGCGCGGACGACGGCGGACTGCGCCGGCGCGGCGGATTGGAATAAGGAGCCGTCGCCGGAGCAGCCAGGGCACGTTAGGCCGCTGCGCGAGCTTGTTCGATGCTGAATCCAGTCGTGCGCGTCACACAATCGCGCAGGCCGATTCGCTGCGCGTCACATATCGCGGTTTGGTAATGATGCGAACGCGCCGGCGCGGCAAGGTCGCGCGCGAAGCGCGCGCGAACGCGAACGGCCCGCTTGCGCGGGCCGTTCGTGAGCGTCGCGGCAGCGGCGCGATGCGGCGATGGATCAGTTGACCTTGACCGCCGACCAGGCCCGGGCCACGGTCTGGTGTTCGGCCGAGCCGCTGTCGTACAGGTCGGCCGCCGCCTGCGACGTGACGGCGCTCGAGACGAAGTACTGAGTCAGCGCGCGGTACCGGATCGCGCCGAGCTTGGCCTTGCCGATGCCGATGCCGACGATGGCGGTGTCGCCGTTGCGGGCCAACGGGTTCTTGCGACCGCTGCCGTCGCCGGAGGGGGCGCCGGCCGGAGTCGCTGCGCGTCCGGACAAGCGGCGGGCGAAACGGTTGGCCGCGCCTGAGGCCAAGTGTGGATCGTACTTCGGCGTAGCCGCTGCCGAAGTACACCAGCGCGTCGATGCCCATGCCGTCGTAGCAAGCCGTTGCGGCGTTGCCACGAGTTGGAATCCGCGTCGACCGTGGCGGATCCTGGCGATGCAGGCCTTGGTCGAGGCTTAGAGCGGAAAAGCATGATCTAGATAACAAAAAATTAACGACAGCTCCTGAGCCCGCGTTGGCCTTGGGGGCAAGCAAGCGCGCGAGACAACAGCGGCTGCGGGCCTACCGTCGCCAGCGTCCAGGGCGCGCCGACGGCAGCGGCGGGTACGGACAGGCGCGTCCGTTGCGGCGCCGGATTCGCCATGGCCGACCGCCAACCGGCGCAAA
This sequence comes from Lysobacter yananisis, assembly GCF_031199375.1. Taxonomy (NCBI): domain Bacteria; kingdom Pseudomonadati; phylum Pseudomonadota; class Gammaproteobacteria; order Lysobacterales; family Lysobacteraceae; genus Lysobacter; species Lysobacter yananisis. The sequence continues at coordinate 5,996,597 of NZ_CP133568.1, read as the reverse complement.
GCCGGGGCCCCGCCGCACGCGGCGAAACGCATCACCGAAACCCTGTATCCGATCCGCATCGCATCTGCATCGCCACGCGCTCGTTACTATGTCGGCGGCGCCGCGCTGAACGCGCGGAGCGGTTCGAACCAAGCGACGGAGCACCATGGGCGCAGCGCAGGTGGATGTGGAATCGGCCGACCCCGTCGGGGCGCGGCGCGAGGACGTGGTGATCGTCGGCGCCGGCGTGATCGGCCTGGCCTGCGCGTTGATCCTGCTCGAGGACGGGCGGCGGGTGCGGGTGATCGACGCCGGCCGCATCGGCGGCGGCAGCTCGCACGGCAACTGCGGCACCATCACCCCGAGCCACGCCACCCCGCTGGCCGCGCCCGGCGTGATCGCGCAGGCGATCAAATGGGTGCTGACTCCGGACGCGCCGCTGTACCTGCATCCGAAGCTCGACCCGCAGCTGTGGGGCTGGCTGCTGCGTTTCGCCGCGCGCTGCAACGCGCGCGACTGGCGCGCCAGCGCCGAAGCGAAGGCGGCGCTGCTCAACGATTCGCGCGAGCGCCTGCAGGAATGGGTGGCGCGGTATGGGTTGGTGTGCGAATTCGACGGCTCCGGCGTCGATTACGTATTCCGTTCCGAGGCCGGCTACGCCCACGGCCAGCACGAACTCGATCTGCTGCGCGAATTCGGCGTCGGCGTGGAACTGATCGACGGCGGCGCCTACGAGGCCCAGGACCCGGCGTTCAAGCCCGGCGTGGTCGGCGCGATCCGCTTCGCCCACGACGCGGTGCTGCGTCCGGACAGCTACGTCGCCGAGCTGGCGCGCGCGGTGCGCGAGCGCGGCGGCGAGCTGCAGGAGTACTGCGCGCTGAAAGACCTGCGCGAAGACGCCGACGGCGTCGCGCTCGACACCAGCCACGGCGTGCTGCTGGCGCGCGAAGCGGTGGTGGCGCTGGGCGCGTGGTCGCCCAAGCTGGCCGAGGCGATCGGCCTGCCGGCGCTGAAGGCCGCGATCCAGCCCGGCAAGGGCTATTCGATCACCTACGACCGGCCCGAACTGCTGCCGCGGCGGCCGGTGGTGCTGAAGGAACCCAAGGTCTGCGTGACCATGTGGGACAGCGGCTACCGGCTCGGCAGCACCATGGAATTCTCGGGTTACGACGAAAGCCTCAACCCGCGCCGGCTGGCGGCGCTGGAGCGCGGCGCGGCGCAGTTCCTGCACCAGCCGCTGGGCCCGGTCGAGCGCGAGCGCTGGTACGGCTGGCGGCCGATGAGCATCGACGACGTGCCGCTGATCGGCCGCGTGCCGGGCCGCCAGCGCCTGTGGATCGCCAACGGCCACGGCATGATGGGCGTGAGCATGAGCGCCGGCACCGGCCAACTGCTGGCCGACCTGATCGGCGGGCGCGCGCCCGCGATCGACCCGCATCCTTACCGACCGGAGCGTTTTGCGTGAGCGAATCCGAGCAAGCACAGTTCGATCTGATCGTCGTCGGCGGCGGCTCCGGCGGCCTGGCCGGCGCGTTCCGCGCGGCCGAGCACGGCGCGCGGGTGGCGCTGCTGGAGCCGAGCCTGCTCGGCGGCACCTGCGTCAACGTCGGCTGCGTGCCGAAGAAGGCGATGTGGCTGGCGGCCGACATCGGCGCCAAGCTGCGCATGGCCCAGTCGCTGGGCTTCGCCGTCGACGCGCCGCCGCAGCAGCCGTGCGAGCTGGACTGGCCGACCTTCATCGTCCACCGCCAGCGCTACATCGCCGGCATCCACGACAGCTACCGCAAGCGCCTGGACAAGGCCGGCATCGTGGTCGCGCCGATGCGCGCGCGCCTGCTCGATGCGCGCACGGTCGAATGCGAGAACGGCGCGCGCATGGGCGCCGCGCGCATCCTCATCGCCACCGGCGGGCACGCGGTCAAGCCGGCGATCCCCGGCGCGGAACTGGGCGGCACCTCCGACGACTTCTTCCAGTGGACCGCCGCGCCCAAGCGCGTGGCCATCGTCGGCGCCGGCTACATCGCGGTCGAACTGGCCGGCGTGCTGCAGGCGCTCGGCAGCCAGGTCGAGCTGTTCGCGCGCGGCCAGCGCTTGCTGGAAGGCTTCGACCACGAGCTCACCGCGCAGCTGGCCGACGACTATTGCCAGAGCGGCGTGCGCCTGCATTTCGGCCACGCCGTGGCCGCGCTGGAAGCCGACGGCGCGCGGGTGCGGGTGCGCGGCGTCGACGGCGCGCTGAGCGAGGCGTTCGACAAGGTGCTGTTCGCGACCGGGCGCAAGCCCAACACCGCCGGCCTGGGCCTGGAAAACGCCGGCGTGGAGCTGGACGCGAACGGCTTCGTCCGCATCGACGAACTCAACGCCACCAGTGTCGCCGGCATCGACGCGGTCGGCGACGTCACCCCCGATCCGCCGCTGACCCCGGTCGCGATCGCCGCCGCGCGCCGGCTGATGGACCGGCTCTACGGCGGCGGCAGCGCCAAGCTGGACCGCAACGACATCCCCACCGTGGTGTTCGCCCATCCGCCGATCGGCAAGGTCGGGCTGACCGAGGACGAGGCGCGGGCGCGATGGGGTGACAATCTGCACATCTATCGCGCCGGCTTTCGGCCGATGCTGTACGCCCTGGCCGAGTCGCCGCAGCGCAGCCTGTTCAAGCTGGTCTGCGTCGGCCAGGAGCGCCGCGTGGTCGGCATCCACCTGCTCGGCGAAGCCGCCGACGAGATGCTGCAGGGCTTCGCGGTGGCGCTCAAGCGCGGCATCACCCTGGACGACCTGCGCGACACGGTCGCCCTGCATCCGACCAGCGCCGAGGAAGTGGTGCTGATGCGCTGAAGTCCGCGCGCCTCGTGCCCGGTCGGCCGACAACCAACACAAGACGGGGCGGGCACATGGGCGAGGGCGGAGCGAAGGGAATGCGGCGCGTTGCGATGCGCGCGCTGGCGGTCGCGGCGATGACGGCGGGGGCGATGACGCCGGCGGGCGCGGCGGCCGCGGCGGCCGCGCAGCCGCGCTTCGACATCGACGACCTGCTCAGCGCGCCGCAGCCCGAGCAACTCGTCGCCGCGGCGAAGGCGCCGACCATCGCCTGGGTCGCCAACGAGCGCGGCGTGCGCAACCTGTGGACCGCGCGCGCGCCGGACTTCGCGCCGCGCAAGCTCAGCGGCTACGACGAGGACGACGGCCAGCTGCTGACCGGCCTGCAGCTCAGCCGCGACGGCCGCTGGCTGGCCTACGTGCGCGGCGGCAGCGCCGATGCGGCCGGCAACAACAGCAATCCCGACTGGAATCCCGACGGCCGCGAGCAGGCGGTGTGGGTGGTCGCCAGCGACGGCAGCGGCAAGCCGCAGCGCATCGCCGCCGGGCGCGCGGCGATGTTCGCGCCGGGCGGCGACGCCGTGCTGGTGCAGGGCCGCGGCCTGGGCTGCTACGCATTGCCGGGCGCCGCCGCGCCGGCATGGTGCAAGGAGGCCTTGCTCAAGACCCGCGGCGCCAACAGCGCGGCCGAGTTCTCGCCCGACGGCAAGTCGCTGGCCTTCGTCAGCAACCGCGGCGACCACGCCTTCATCGGCCTGCTCGAACTGGAGCGGCGCGCGGTGCGCTGGCTCGGCGCGGACTTCAACAACGACGCCAGCCCGGCGTTCTCGCCGGACGGGCGCCGGCTCGCGTTCCTGCGCACCGACGCCAACCGCGCGGGCGAATCGTTCGACCTGACCAAAGCCAATCCTTTCGAAATCTGGGTGGCCGACGTCGATACCGGGCTTGCGAAGAAAGTCTTCCGCTCCAGCGACAGCGCCGGCGGCTACGCCCAGTTCAACGGCGCCGACCCGCTGATGTGGAGCCGCGACGGCCGCCTGATCTTCGCCTCCGAGCAAAGCGGCTGGCTGCACTGGTACGCGCTGTCGCCCGAGGGCGGCGCGCCGCGACCGTTGAGCCGCGGCGAGTGCGAGGCCGAGACGGTCGCGCTGGCCGAGGACGGCGCGTTCGTGTTCAGCGGCAACTGCGCGCAGATCGACCATCGCCAGGTGTTCAGCGTCGATGCGCAAGGCAAGGCGCAGACACTGCTGACGGCGAAGGAGCAGATCGCCGTCGAGCCGCTGCCGCTGGCCGGCGGCCAGTGGATCGCGCTGCGCCACGCCGACGCGCTGCGGCCGACCGCGATCGCGGTGATGCCGCGCGCGGGCGGCGAACCGCGGCGGATCTTCCCGGCACAGCTGCCCGGGCGGTTCCCGCTGGCGCAGTTGGTGCGGCCCAAGACCATCACGCTCACCGCCGGCGACGGCATCGTCTCGCATGCGACCGTGTTCGAGCCGCCGGCGTCGTTCAAGGGCCAGCGCCCGGCGCTGGTCTACGTGCACGGCGGGCCGATCCGGCAGATGCTGCCGGGCTGGCACTACAGCGGCTATTACTACAGCGACTACGCCAGCAACCAGTGGCTGGCCAGCCGCGGTTACGTGGTGCTGGCGCTGAACTACCGCGACGGCACCGGCTACGGACAGAAGTTCCGCCTCGCCGACAAGCAGGGGCCGCGCGGCGCGTCCGAGTACCAGGACGTGCTGGCCGCGCAGGCCTGGTTGGCCGCGCGCGGCGACGTCGACGCGCGCCGCATCGGCATCTACGGCGGCTCCTACGGCGGCTTCCTCACCGCCACCGCGCTGGCGCGCAACTCCGACCTGTTCGCCGCCGGCGTCGACCGCCACGGCGTGCACGACTGGCGCGAGAGCGCCAAGGGCGGCGACAACAGCGGCCTGTGGGGGCTCAAGCCGGACGAACTCGAACTGGCGTTCCAGTCCTCGCCGGTCTCGCGCATCGACGGCTGGCGCTCGCCGGTGCTGATCGTGCACGGCGACGACGACCGCGCGGTCAAGTTCTCCCAGGGCATCGACCTGGTCGAGCGCCTGCGCGAACGCAAGCTGCCGGTGCAGACGCTGGTGATTCCCGACGAAGACCATCTGTTCCTGCGCCACGCGACCTGGCTGCAGGTGCATCGCACCACCGAGGCGTTCTTCCGGCGGCAGCTCAAGCCCGAGGACTGAACGCTCGCGCGGGCGCGCGACCCAGGAGGCGGCATGAAAGGAATCCGCGAACGCGCCCGCATGGCGCGCATCGTCGCCGCCGCGCTGGCGTCGTCGCTGGCCACGGCCTTGGCGGCGCCCGCCTTCGACATCGACGACCTGCTCGCGCCGCCGCAGCCCGAACAACTGGTCGCCGCCGCCGACGCGCCGCTGATCGCCTGGGTCGGCAACGAGCGCGGGGTGCGCAATCTGTGGGCGGCGCGCGCGCCGCGCTTCGAACCGCGGCGCCTGAGCGCCTACGACCGCGACGACGGGCAACTGCTGAGCGGACTGCAGCTCAGCCGCGACGGCCGTTGGCTGGTCTACGTGCGCGGCAACAAGGCCGATCCGTCCGGGCAGCAGGGCAATCCCGACGGCGATCCGGACGGCCGCGAGCAAGCGGTCTGGGCGGTGGCCACCGATGGCGGCGACGCGCCGCGGCGCGTCGCCGCGGGCGGCGCGGCGTTGTTGTCGCCGCGCGGCGACGCGGTGGTGGTGCAACAGTCGCGCGCGCTCGCCTGCCACGGCTTGCCGGGCGTCGCGCCGCCGTGGTGGTGCAGGCCCGCGCTGCTGAACCTGCGCGGCCGCAACCGCGCCGCCGCGTTCTCGCCCGATGGCCGCACGCTGGCCTTCGTCAGCGACCGCGGCGACCGCGCCTTCGTCGGCGCGCTGGATCTGCACGCGCGCGCGGTGCGTTGGATGGGCCCGGACTTCAACCGCGACAGCGAGCCGGCGTTCTCGCCCGACGGCCGCCGCATCGCGTTCCTGCGCATCGCCGCCGGCCGTCCGCAGGCGCCTTACGACCTGAGCCGGGCGACGCCGTTCGAAATATGGACCGCCGATGTCGCCGACGGCCGCGCGCGCCGGGTCTTCGCCAGCGATGCGCGCGCCGGCGGCTACGAGCAGTACAACGATGCGGCCACCTTGCTGTGGGCCGGCGACGGGCGGCTGCTGTTCGCTTCCGAACACGACGGCTGGCGGCGCTGGTACGCGCTGTCGCCCGAAGGCGGCGCGCCGCGCGCGCTGAGCCGCGGCCGCTGCGAAACCGAGACCGTGGCCTTGGCGGCCGACGGCGCCCTGGTGTTCAGCGGCAACTGCGCGCAGCCCGATCATCGGCAACTGTTCGCCGTCGACGCCGGCGGCCGCCAGCGGCAACTGACGCCGACGCGCGGGATCGCCAGCGAACCGGTCGCGGTCGCCGGAGGACAATGGCTGGCCCTGCGCCATGCCGATGCGCAGCTGCCGACCGCGATCGCGGTGTTGCCGCGCGCCGGCGGCGCGCCGCGGCGGATCTTCCCGGCGCGGCTGCCCGAACGCTTCCCGCTGGCGCGGCTGCGCGCGCCGCGCGCGATCGAACTCACCGCCGCCGACGGCCTGCGCACGCGCGCGTTCGTGTTCGAGCCGCCGGGTCCGGCGCGCGCGCGTCGCGCCGCCATCGTCTACGTCCACGGCGGGCCGATCTGGCAGACGCTGCCGGGCTGGCACTACGACAGTTACTTCGCCCACGACTACGCGATGAACCAATGGCTGGCGAGCCAGGGCTACGTGGTGCTGGCGCTGAACTTCCGTTCCGGCACGGGCTACGGCCAGGCGTTCCGGCTGGCGGCGCGGCAGGGCCCGCGCGGCGCTTCGGAGTATCGCGATGTGCTGGCCGCGCAGGCCTGGCTGGCCGCGCGCGCGGATGTCGATCCGCGCCGCATCGGCATCCACGGCGGTTCGTTCGGCGGCTTCCTGACCGCGCTGGCGCTGGCGCGCGATTCCGCCAAGTTCGCCGCCGGCGTCGGCCGCCACGGCGTGCACGACTGGCGCGAGGCGGCCAAGGGCGGCGACAACAGCGCGCTGTGGGGCCTGCGGCCCGATGAGCTGGAGCTGGCCTGGCGTTCCTCGCCGGCCTTCGACGCGCCGCGCTGGCGTTCGCCGCTGCTGCTGATCCATGGCGACGACGACCGCGCGGTGCGCTACGTCCACAGCCTCGCGCTCGCCGCCGAGCTACGCGCCCGCGGCGTGGCCGTGGAAACCCTGGCCCTGCCCGACGAAGACCACGTTTTCGCCCGTCACGCCAGCTGGCTGCGCGCGCATCGCAGTACCATGGCGTTCTTCCGCCGGCACCTGCCGACCGGCGAGGACGCCGCCGAACCATGAACATTCCCGCCCCCGCCTGGCCCGTGTTCCAGCTGCACCGCGGCCACGCGCCGCTGCTGATCAGCCTGCCGCACGACGGCTCGATGATTCCCGACGAATTCTCCGCGCGCATGGTCGAGTCCGCGCGGCATGCGCCGGACACCGACTGGCACGTCTCGCGCCTGTACGATTTCGCCCGCGAGCTCGGCGCCTCGATCCTGGTGCCGCGCTATTCGCGCTATGTGGTCGACCTCAACCGCCCGCCCGACGACACCTCGCTGTACCCGGGCCAGAACACCACCGGCCTGTGTCCGGCGGTGCAGTTCAGCGGCGAGGCGGTCTACCTCGACGGCCAGGCGCCGGACGAAGCGGAAGTGGCGCAGCGCGTGGAGCTGTACTGGCGGCCGTACCACGAGACCTTGGTCGCCGAGCTCGACCGCATCCGCGGCGAGCACGGTCGCGCGCTGCTGTGGGAAGGCCATTCGATCCGCGGCGAAGTGCCGTTCCTGTTCGACGGCCGCCTGCCCGACCTCAACCTCGGCACCGCCGCCGGCCACAGCTGCCAGCCCGCCACCCAGGCGCGCCTGGAAGCGGTGTTGGCGGGGCAGGGCGAGTACGACTGGGTCGCCAACGGCCGCTTCAAGGGCGGCTACATCACCCGCCACTACGGCGATCCGTCCATCGAAGTCGAAGCGGTGCAGTTGGAGCTGAGCCAGCGCAACTACATGGACGAGGATTCCTTCGCCTACGACGACGCCAAGGCGGCGAAGCTGCAACCGTTGTTGCGCGCTTTGCTGCAGGCGGCGCTGGATTCGCAGCGCGGATGAGTTCGGCGCGCGGCGGCGAGGCTCTCGCGGACCCACCCGCGCCGGCGCCGCTGGCGCCGGCCCAGGCGCGCGCGCTGCACCTGCACGCCCAGGGCCTGCTCGCGCGTCCGCGCCGGCGCGCGCGCAAGGCCGACGCGCTGGCGGCGATCGCGCGCATGCAGCTGCTGCAGATCGACACCATCCACGTGGTCGCGCGCAGTCCGTACCTGGTGCTGTTCTCGCGCCTGGGCGCGTACGAGCCGCGCTGGCTGGAAGAGTTGCTGGCGCAGCGGGCGATCTTCGAGGTGTGGGCGCACGAAGCCTGCTTCGCGCCGATGGACGATTACCTCTTGCATCGCAACGCGCTGCACCAGCGCGAACACCACTGGGCGATCCGCAACGCCCAGCGCCATCGCGCCGGCCGCGGCGGCGAGATCGACCGCCTGCTCGCGCACATCCGCGAGCTCGGTCCGGTCAAGTCGTCGGACTTCGAACGCGAGGACAAGGGCCAGGGCGGCGGCTGGTGGGGCTGGAAGGACGAGAAGCGCTGGCTCGAAGCCGGTTTCGCCCTGGGCGAACTGATGGTGGCGCGGCGCGAAAACTTCCAGCGCGTGTACGACCTCGCCGAGCGCGTGGCCGGCGTCGCGGTGCCGGACTGGGACCGCGCCGTGATCGAGCCGGCGCAGGTACGGCGCGACACGATCCTCAAGTCGGTCGCCGCGCTCGGCATCGCCCAGGCGCGCTGGATCGCCGACTACTACCGGACCAAGCCGCGCCTGCGCGACCGCGACCTCGACGCGCTGGTCGCGCAGGGCGCGTTGCTGCGGGTCGCGGTGAAGAGGTGGGACGCGCCGGGTTACGTCCATCCCGAGCATGCCGAGGCGCTGGCCAAGGCCGCCGCCGGCCGCCTGCGCGCGACCCGCAGCGCGCTGCTGTCGCCGTTCGACCCGGTGGTGTGGGACCGCGAACGCGCGCGCGAATTCTTCGGCTTCGACTACACCCTGGAGTGCTACACGCCCGAACCCAAGCGCCGTTACGGCTATTTCGTGCTGCCGATCCTGGCGCGCGGGCGGCTGGTCGGGCGATTGGACGCCAAGGCGCATCGCGCGGCCGGCGTGTTCGAGGTCAAGGCGCTGTACCTGGAAGAGGACGTCGAGGGCGACGACGCCCTGGCCGCGGACATCGCCGCGGCGATCGACGAATGCGCGCGCTGGCACGGCACGCCGAAGGTCAAACTCGGCCGCTGCCGGCCGGCGGCGTTCGCCAAGCCGCTGAAGGCGGCGCTGGCCGCCGCGGCGCGCGCGGAGTAGGCGCGCGCAGGATTGGCGCGCAGGTCAGGCGCGTTCGGCCAGGAACAGGTAGGCGGCCAGCAGCCCCAGCAACGGAATCAGGTTCAACACCAGCGCCGGCACCGCCAGCCCGCGGCGTTCGCCGCGGAACAGCGCGACGATGGCGAGCAGGCTGCCGAACAGCCAACTCGCGGCGCTGTACATGATCGCCTTGCCGGCGCAGTGCAGGCTCCAGTCGCCGCATTCGCCGTCGGGGGTCAAGCCGAACACCACCAGCCAGGCCGCGGCCGGGCCGAGCAGCAACGCGCACCAGGCCAGCGCGCCGAACAAACGGCCGCGCGAGGGTTCGGGATCGATCAGGTCGTCGGGCGCGGACAGGCCGTAACCGGCGCGGCGGTCAACGGCCATGGCGGCGGCCCGCGCGTTCGGCGCTCATCGGCAATCGCCCGCGCGCGGCGGGCAGGGCAATGCGGCATCCTTTCATATCGATCTCCTGGCCGGTTATCGATGCGCGCACCTTGGCGCATCGGGCGGCAGCGCGGCGTGACGGCCGCGGGGGGTGGGCGAGGAGTGAGCGGGGAGAAGTGAGGAGTGAGCGAAAGCAGCGACTCGCTCTTGCTCGCTCCTCACTTCTCCCCGCTCACTCCTGGCTTTCAAACTTCCAGCGTCGCCAGATCGCCCTTCGTCTCCAGCCAATTCTTGCGGTCGCCGGCGCGCTTCTTCGCCAGCAGCATGTCCATCAGCGACAGGGTCTGGGCGTTGTCGTCGACGGTCAGCTGGACCAGGCGGCGGGTGTCGGGGTGGATGGTCGACTCGCGCAGCTGCGAGGCGTTCATCTCGCCCAGGCCCTTGAAGCGGGTGACGTTGACCGCGCCGCTCAGGCCTTTCTTGCGGTCGCCCTTCTCGCGCTCGATCTTCTCCAGCAGCAGGCGCTTTTCCTCTTCGTCGAGGGCGTAGAACACGTTCTTGCCCACGTCGACGCGGAACAGCGGCGGCATCGCCACGAAGATGTGGCCGGCCGCGACCAGCGCCGGGAAGTGGCGCAGGAACAGCGCGCTGAGCAGGGTGGCGATGTGCAGGCCGTCGGAGTCGGCGTCGGCGAGGATCACGACCTTGCCGTAGCGCAGCCCGGCGATGTCTTCCTTGCCCGGATCGCAGCCGATCGCCACCGCCAGGTCGTGCACTTCCTGCGAGGCCAGCACGCTGCCGGACGCGACTTCCCAGGTGTTGAGGATCTTGCCGCGCAGCGGCAGGATCGCCTGGAAGTCCTTGTCGCGCGCCTGCCGCGCGCTGCCGCCGGCCGAGTCGCCTTCCACCAGGAACAGCTCGGTGCGCGAGAGGTCCTGCGAGGTGCAATCGGCGAGCTTGCCGGGCAGGGCCGGGCCCTGGGTGATCTTCTTGCGGACGATCTGCTTTTCGGTCTTGAGTCGCGCGCTGGCGCGCTCGATCGCCAACTGGGCGATCTTCTCTCCCAGTTCGGTGTGCTGGTTCAGCCACAGCGAGAACGCGTCGTGCGCCGCGCCCTCGACGAAGCCGGCGGCCTGGCGCGAGGACAGGCGCTCCTTGGTCTGGCCGCTGAACTGCGGGTCGGTCATCTTGATGCTGAGCACGAACGCGACCCGGTCCCACACGTCTTCCGGCGCCAGCTTGACCCCGCGCGGCAGCAGGTTGCGGAAGTCGCAGAACTCGCGCAGCGCGTCGGTGAAGCCGGTGCGCAGGCCGTTGACGTGGGTGCCGTGCTGGGCGGTCGGGATCAGGTTGACGTAGCTTTCCTGGGTCAGCTCGCCGTCCGGCGCCCAGGCCACCGCCCAGTCGACCACTTCGGTGTCCTTCTTGAGCTGGCCGACGAACAGGTCCGGCGGCAGCAGCTCGCGCTGCGGCTGGCCTTCGCGCAGCGCGCCGGAGAGGTAATCGCGCAGGCCGTCCTCGTAGTACCACTCCAGCCGCTCGCCGGTGGCTTCGTCGAACAGCTTGACGTTGAGGCCCGGGCACAGCACCGCCTTGGCCCGCAGCACGTGCTTGAGCGCGCGCAGGCTGAACTTGGGGCTGTCGAAATACTTGGGGTCGGGCCAGAAGCGCACGCGGGTGCCGGTGTTCTTCTTGCCGACGCTGCCGACGATCTCCAGCGGACTGGCGCGTTCGCCGTCCTTGAAGGCCATGCGGTATTCGTTGCCTTCGCGCTTGATGTAGACGTCCACATGCTTGGACAGCGCGTTGACCACGCTGACGCCGACGCCGTGCAGGCCGCCGGAGAAGGTGTAGTTCTTGTTGCTGAACTTACCGCCGGCGTGCAGGCGGGTCAGGATCAGCTCGACGCCGGGCACCTTCTCTTCCGGATGGATGTCCACCGGCATGCCGCGGCCGTCGTCGGCGACCTCGCAGCTGCCGTCGGCGTAGACGGTGACCTCGATGCTGCGGGCGTGGCCGGCGAGGGCTTCGTCGACCGCGTTGTCGATGACTTCCTGGGCCAGGTGGTTCGGCCGCGCGGTGTCGGTGTACATGCCGGGCCGGCGCTTGACCGGGTCCAGGCCGGAGAGGACTTCGATGTCTGCGGCGTTGTAGCGACTGCTCATGAAACCTGCGTCAGTAGTAAGGAGTGGCGTCCGGGGCGGCGCCGGGGGCGGCGCGGTGCCGGCGGGCGGGCCGGGCCGGCGACGGCGGCGCATCGGCGGGGCCGGGCGCGGGGCGCAGCGAGCATGGCGACCGGGGGCGGCCGGGTCAAGCGATGCCGCGCGGGCCGGCGCGGGCGCACATTCACGCCCGCCGCCGTCTCGCCGGTTGCGACCGCGGCTGCGACGGGCGTTCCAGGGCGCGCAGGTTGCGGTCGCGGGTCAACGACGCGGCCACGCCGCCGGCTTGATCTGGCGCAAGCCGCGCCGGCGCGGGCGCTGTCATCCTGCGCGCCGTTCCCAACCCCATGTCCGAGTCCCACGCCACAGGAGGGCATCGTGTCCGCCCAGGACCAGTACTACGACCTGCAGCAGAGCTACGGCCGCTGCCTCATCCGCAAGGGCTTCATCGAACGTTTCTACGAAATCTTCATGGCCAGCCATCCCGACGTGGCGCCGATGTTCGCCCGCACCGATTTCCAGAAGCAGCGCCTGGCCCTGCGCCGCGGCATCAGCGTGGCGATCTTCTACGCCGCCGGCAGCGCGGTGGTGAAGCGCACCAGCGAGCAGATGGCCGACGTGCACGCGCGCGCCGGCCGCACCCCGGTGCGGCCGGAACTGTATCCGTACTGGATCGACAGCCTGCTGCGGGCGGTGCGCGAGTTCGACGAGCAGGCCGACGAGGCGCTGCTGGCGCGCTGGCGCCAGGCCATGCAGGCGGTGACCGGGATGTTCGGTGCGCGCTATTGACCGCGTCCTGGGCGCCGCCGACGCGGTCCTCAGGCGCCCGCGGCGATTGAAAAACCGGCCCGTCGCCCCCATCCCCTGTACCGTCTACCGCAGTCGTGCGACCCGTGCGGCTGTTCGTTCAGCCCCTGGCGAGGCGGCCGGGGCTAGGGTTCGCGACGTCGCGGCAGGGATGCCCCGGCGCGCCCGCGAGCCGGGTTTCCGCCCAGGTTCCGGTCATTCCACTTTTCGGAGGTATGCCATGAAGATCCGCAAGCTGCTGCTCCCCGCCGCCGTGGTCGCGGCCCTGGCCGTGCTGGTCGCGCCGAGCGCGTTCGCTCAGCAGGGTCCGCAGGCCGACCCGAAGTCCGAGGAGGCCAAGAAGGCCGAAGACGCGAAGAAGGCCGAGGCCAAGAAGAAGGCCGAAGCCGACAAGCGGCAGAAGTCCGGCGACCGCGGGGTCGAGCCGGAGGAAGAGGGCAACAAGTAAGCCTGTCCTTATGGCAGCGTCGAAAGGTCGCCGCCGCCGTGAAATTCATAAACCCCGGCCCGATCGGCCGGGGTTTTCTTTTTCGGCGCCCAGCGTAAGAGGGCGCCGACGTTACGCCGGATTAGGCGATTCAAGCGCGATTCGCTCCTGCCGGGGAGCGCGGCGATCCGCTTGGTATCGATCGGCGCTACTTTTGTTTTTCGGCTTGCCGCGGAAGTTCGTTGCGCCAGGCGCGGCGCTAGGATCGATCTGTCGAACCGGCCTGCCGGGCCGGTGGTATCCGGGCAGATTCGTCATGAAGAACATGGTGATAGCGATATTGCGCGTGGCGGTCGGGCTGGCGCTGGTCTGGGTCGGCTTGTCGTGGGCCGTGCTGTCGATGGTGCCGATAGACGAGGGCGAGACCTTCGGATGGCGATCGCTGGGAGTGTTCACGTTGGTCGTCGCCGCGATCGGTTTCATGTCGGGTTTGATTTCCGGTCGTTATCTGCTCGTGCCGGCGCTTTTGCTGTCCACGGTGGGATGGCTGTTGCTGATCAATGTGCTCCAGTGGCCCGAGATCAAGGGCGGCACCGGCACGTTCATGAGCGGTGTGATCGAACGAGCGCCGCAGGTGCTGTGGTGCAATGCATGCCTGGCGTTGGGCATTTCAATGGGGTACCGGCTTGCGCGCCGATGGAAATGGGTGGCGCCGGCGCGGAACTGAGCCTTTGTGGCTACTGCGGCTAGGATGGTGCCAATCTCACCTGGAATACCGCTCGATGCGCCGCGCCGCCGCCTGCTTCTGCCTCGCCCTGGCCTCGCTGCTCGGCCTGCCCGCGGCTGCGCGCGAGCCGCGCTACACGGTGCTGCGGGTCGACACGCGCAGCCAGCCGCTGGCGCTGTACTGGGACGACGAGCGCGGCCGCCCGTTCCATCGTTTCAAGACGCTCGACGCCTGGCTGCGGGCGCGCGGCCAGCGCCTGCGCTTGGCGATGAACGCGGGCATGTTCGAGCCGGACTATTCGCCGGTCGGCCTGTTCGTCGCCGACGGGCGCGAGCGCGCGCCGCTGAACCTGCGCGCCGGCGAGGGCAATTTCTATCTCAAGCCCAACGGCGTGTTCCTGCTCGACCGCGACGGCAAACCGCGGGTGATCGAAGCCTCGCGCTATCCCAGATTCGCCGACAGCGCGCGGCTGGCGACCCAGTCGGGCCCGTTGCTAGTCGCGGGCGGGCGCATCCATCCGGCGCTGGACCCGCAGTCGCGCTCGCGCCACCGGCGCAACGGCGTCGGGGTGAAGGGCGACGAAGTGATCTGGGCGATCAGCGACGACAAGGTCAGCCTGTACGAATTCGCGCGCTATTTCCGCGAGGAACTCGGTTGCCAGGACGCGCTGTACCTGGACGGCACGCTGTCGTCGCTGTATGCGCCGCAGTTGAAGCGCGCCGACCGGCGCGGCAAGCTCGGGCCGATCCTGGCGGTCACCGAACCGCTGGAGTGATCCGATCCACGGCGGCGCCGAGGCGCCGCGACAGGAGTCCTTCATGGCGATCCGCATCGTTCGACTCGGCACCGTGCGCGGCCCGCGCGAAGGCTTGCGCATCGGCACCGTGCGGCGTCCGCCGCGCGGCGTGCCCAAGTCGGAATTCGCCAAACAGGACTGGTACGACGTGTGGTTTCCGACCCTCGCGCCGAGCCTGGAGACGATGAAGCAGGCCCAGGCCGCGCGGACGCCGGCGCAGTGGAACGCGTTCGTGCGCAAGTACAAGGCCGAAATGAAGGGGCACGACGCGCAGCACGCGCTGGAGCTGCTCGCGGCGATGTCGCACGGCAGCGATTTGTCGGTGGGCTGTTATTGCGAGGACGAATCGCACTGCCACCGCTCGATCCTGCGCGAGTTGCTGGCGGACAAGGGCGCGGCGCTGGCCTGAGCCGTCGCATCCGCGGCGCTCGTCGGCCGGCTCGGCCGGGCGCCGGTAGCGGAATCCTCGACCTTGGGGATGAGGCTGGGGCTACTTGAGCGGCGCTTGCCACAGCGCCCGCCGCGAGACGACGCGCCGGCCTACGATCGGGCCATCTCGACGGATCGGGGAGGGTGGGATGAAGAACGCAATCTTCGCGGTCGCAGGCGCGTTGGCCGGCCTGGCGATCCAGGCCGTGGGCATGCAGCTGACGCTGGCGGCCCTGTTGTCCGGATGGGACGGACCGTTCAGCGGCGGCGGTCTGTTCGCCGCGACGACGCTGCTGCTGCTCTTGCTGCCGACCGGCGTCTGCGCGGGCGCGGTGGCGCGCCGCTACCTGTTCCTGGTCCCGGCGCTGCTGTTGCTGGCGGTCGGTTGGGAGATGTACCTGGGGATCAGCGGCGATGTGGCCGATACGATCGCCGGGAATCTGGACGTGCTCGACCTGGTGGACGGCCTGACCTTGTTCGTGTGGGCGGCCATGGCGCTGGCGGTCGGAATCGTGCAGGGCTGCCGCCTGTCCTGGCGGGCGTGGCCGAAACCCGCCGCCAAGACCGCTTGAGGCTGCGCCGCCGGGACATCGTCCGGGCGCCGGAGCCGACCTTCGGCGCGGGCCGCCGCGACCGGCCGGTTGCGGCCGATGCTGCGCCGCACCGATTCCGCCCGGATTCGCGGAACCCGCGCAAACCCTTGCCGTGCAAGGCTTTGCGCGGCTTCACCACGGCCCGCGCCGGTGTCAAGCAGTCGCGGGTTCACGCGCCAACCTGTAAACTGCGGCTTTCCAGCGGCTGCAAAATCCATGACTCCCCTGATCTTCGTCACCGGCGGCGTGGTGTCCTCGCTTGGCAAGGGCATCGCGGCGGCCTCGTTGGCGGCCATCCTCGAAGCGCGCGGTCTGCGCGTGACGATGATGAAGCTCGACCCCTACATCAACGTCGACCCGGGCACCATGAGCCCGTTCCAGCACGGCGAGGTCTACGTCACCGACGACGGTGCCGAGACCGACCTCGACCTGGGTCACTACGAGCGCTACCTGCGCACGCGGCTGAGCCGCAAGAACTCGATCACCACCGGCCGGATCTACGAGAACGTGATCCGCAAGGAACGCCGCGGCGACTACCTCGGCGGCACCGTGCAGGTAATTCCGCACATCACCGACGAGATCAAGCGCCTGATCGTGGAAGCCACCGAAGGCTTCGACGTGGCCCTGGTCGAGGTCGGCGGCACCGTCGGCGACATCGAGTCGCTGCCGTTCCTCGAGGCGATCCGCCAACTGCGCACCGAGCGGGGCCCCGAGCACGCGTTGTTCATGCACCTGACCCTGGTGCCGTTCATCGCCGCCGCCGGCGAGCTCAAGACCAAGCCGACCCAGCATTCGGTCAAGGAACTGCGCTCGATCGGCATCCAGCCCGACGTGCTGCTGTGCCGCAGCGAGCAGCCGCTGCCCGACAGCGAGCGCCGCAAGATCGCGCTGTTCACCAACGTGCCGGAAAAGGCGGTCATCTCGGCCGTCGACCTGGACAACATCTACAAGCTGCCGCAGTGGTTTCACGAGCAGGGCCTGGACGCGATCGTCCTGGACCGCCTGCGCATCCAGGCCGGCCCGGCCGATCTGGCCGAATGGAACGAAGTCGTCGACGCGACCACCCATCCGGTCGATGAAGTCACCATCGCCGTGGTCGGCAAGTACATCGACCACCAGGACGCGTACAAGTCGCTGGCCGAGGCGCTCAAGCACGGCGGCCTGCGCCAGCGCACCAAGGTCCAGCTGAAGTGGCTGGAATCCAGCGAAGTCGAGCGCCACGGCGTGGACGCGCTGGCCGGCGTCGACGGCATCCTGGTGCCCGGCGGCTTCGGCGACCGCGGCTTCGAGGGCAAGGTCGCCACCGCCAAGTACGCGCGCGAAAACAAGGTGCCGTACTTCGGCATCTGCTACGGCATGCAGGCCGCGGTGGTCGATTACGCCCGCCACGTGGTCGGCCTGGACGGCGCCAACAGCACCGAGAACGACAAGCACAACCCGCATCCGGTGATCGGCCTGATCACCGAATGGCGCACCGCCACCGGCGAAGTCGAGCGCCGCAGCGAAGCCAGCGACCTCGGCGGCACCATGCGCCTGGGCCTGCAGGACCAGCGGATCAAGCCCGGTACCCTGGCGCGCGAGCTGTACGGCAAGGACGTGGTCGGCGAACGCCACCGCCACCGTTACGAGTTCAACAACCGCTACCGTACCCAACTGGAAGACGCCGGCCTGGTGATCGCCGCCAAGTCGATGGACGACCTGCTGGTGGAGATGGTCGAGCTGCCGCGCAGCCAGCACCCGTGGTTCCTGGCCTGCCAGGCGCACCCGGAATTCCTGTCCACGCCGCGCGACGGCCATCCGCTGTTCATCGGCTTCGTCCGCGCCGCGCGCGAGGCCAAGGCCGGCGGCAAGCTGTTGCGCGAGGTCAAGGGTTGAAACCTCCTCCGCCCGGCTCGTCCGATCCGGCGGAGACCGCGCAGGCCGCTCCGGCGTCGGGACGGCCTGCCCGCGACGGCGCGCGCAGCGCCGGCAAGTGGCTGATGCTGCTCGCCCTGGGCGTACTGCTGGCCGGACTGGTGGCGTACCAGCTCATCCTCGGCGATGGCCTGGACAATTACGGCACGGTGTTCTTCCCGCTGGCGCTGGTCGTCGCCTGCATCGCGGTGCCGCTGGCGCTGATCGGCGCGGCCATGTGGCTGGCCGGGGTCGCGCGCGCGCAGCGCGCCGGCAAGCCGCGGCCATGACCTCCATGCTTGTGCCGGCCGCTGGCAGCACCCATTGGATGGCCGTCGGACCCGGATTTCCCCCGCGCACGCGCGAGCGCGCAACCATGAACCTAGGAAACAAGCGATGAAACTCTGCGGCTTCGATGTCGGCCTGGACCAGCCGTTCTTCCTGATCGCCGGCCCCTGCGTGATCGAATCGATGCAGTTGCAGCTCGACGTCGCCGGCCAGCTCAAGGAGATCACCTCCGCGCTCGGCATTCCCTTCATCTTCAAGTCCAGCTTCGACAAGGCCAACCGCACCTCGGCGACGAGCTTCCGCGGCCCGGGCCTGGAGGAAGGCTTGAAGGTGCTGGCCGAGGTCAAGCGCCAGATCGGCGTGCCGGTGCTGACCGACGTGCACGAATACACGCCGATGGCCGAGGTCGCCTCGGTCGTCGACGTGCTGCAGACCCCGGCGTTCCTGTGCCGGCAGACCGACTTCATCCAGAACGTGGCGCGCGCCGGCAAGCCGGTCAACATCAAGAAGGGCCAGTTCCTGTCGCCGTGGGAGATGAAGCACGTCACCGCCAAGGCCAAGGCGACCGGCAACGAGGCGATCATGGCCTGCGAGCGCGGCGCCAGCTTCGGCTACAACAACCTGGTCAGCGACATGCGCTCGCTGAGCGTGATGCGCGACACCGGCTGCCCGGTGGTGTTCGACGCGACCCATTCGGTGCAGCTGCCCGGCGGCATGGACGGCAAGTCCGGCGGCCAGCGCGAGTTCGTGCCGGTGCTGGCGCGCGCGGCGATCGCGGTCGGCGTGTCGGGCGTGTTCATGGAAACCCACCCGAAACCCGAAGAAGCGCTGTCCGACGGCCCCAACGCGGTGCCGCTGCCGAAGATGCGCGGCCTGCTGGAGACCTTGGTCGAGCTCGACCGGATCACCAAGAAGAACGGGTTCCTGGAGCAGGATTTCTGATGCCCGACCCAGCGCGGCCCGATCCGACCGCCGAAGCGGCCGCGGCCCATGCCGCGGCCGCGATTTTCAGTGTTTCCCGCCATTGCAGCCGCCGCCCACGCGCGCGGCGGCGCGCCTGAGCCGGCGCCGATGGCCTTTTCCGAATCCGAACGCCAGCGCCTGCTCGCCCTCAAGGGCGTCGGCGAAACCGTGATCGCGCGCCTGGAGCAGGCGGGCTACGGCTCGCTGAACGCGCTCGCCGGGGCCGACCCGGCGCGCATCTGCGCCGACGTCGCCGGTATGCTGCGCGCCAGTTGCTGGGGCAACAGCCCGCAGGCGCGCGCCGCGATCTCGGCTATCGTTGGCCTGGCCCGCTCCTCGACTCTTCCCACTTCCCACCCTCGCTGACCCCTCCGACATGACCTCGATCACCCAGATCCACGCCCGCGAAATCCTCGACAGCCGCGGCAACCCGACCCTGGAAGCCGAAGTGACCCTGGCCGACGGCAGCTTCGGCCGCGCGATGGTCCCGTCCGGCGCCTCCACCGGCAGCAAGGAAGCCGTGGAACTGCGCGACGGCGACAAGACCCGTTACCTGGGCAAGGGCGTGCGCAAGGCGGTGGAGAACGTCAACACCACCATCGCCCAGGCGCTCAAGGGCCTGGACGCGACCGACCAGGCCGCGCTGGACAAGCGCATGATCGACCTGGACGGCACCGAGAACAAAGGCCGCCTGGGCGCCAACGCGCTGCTCGGCGTGTCGCTGGCCAACGCCCATGCGGTGGCGGCGAGCAAGAAGCTGCCGCTGTGGAAGTACCTCGCCGGCGACCGCGCGCCGGTGCTGCCGGTGCCGATGATGAACATCATCAACGGCGGCGCCCACGCCGACAACAACGTCGACCTGCAGGAATTCATGATCCTGCCGGTCGGCGTGGCGAACTTCGCCGAGGCGCTGCGCGCCGGCGCCGAGGTGTTCCACGCGCTCAAGTCGGTGCTGAAGGGCCGCGGCCTGAGCACCGCGGTCGGCGACGAGGGCGGTTTCGCCCCGGACCTGCGCAGCAATGAAGAGGCGCTGGAAACCATCCTGGAAGCGATCGGCAAGGCCGGCTACAAGGCCGGCGAGGACATCCTGCTGGGCCTGGACGTGGCGTCCACCGAGTTCTACGACAACGGCAAGTACCACTTGGTCGGCGAAGGCAAGCGCCTGACCAGCGAACAGTTCGTCGACTTCCTCGCCAACTGGGCCGCGCAGTACCCGATCGTGACCATCGAGGACGGCATGGCCGAGGACGACTGGAACGGCTGGAAGCTGCTGACCGACAAGATCGGCAACAAGGTGCAACTGGTCGGCGACGACCTGTTCGTGACCAACCCGAAGATCTTCGCCGAAGGCATCGACAAGGGCGTGGCCAACGCGATCCTGATCAAGGTCAACCAGATCGGCACCCTGACCGAGACCCTGGAAGCCATCGCCATGGCCGACCGCGCCAAGTACGCCGCGGTGGTCTCGCACCGCTCCGGCGAAACCGAGGACACCACCATCGCCGACATCTCGGTCGCCACCACCGCGACCCAGATCAAGACCGGCTCGCTGTGCCGCAGCGACCGCGTGGCCAAGTACAACCAGCTGCTGCGCATCGAAGAGCAACTGGGCTCGGCGGCGCGCTACGCCGGCCGCGACGCGTTCGTCTCGCTGCGCCGCTAAGGCGCGGCCGACGGAACCGGTATGGCCGAGAAGTCGCGCAAGGCGTGGCTGGGCGTGGTGGCGCTGGCGCTGCTGGCGCTGCTGGCCGCGTTGCAGTACCGGCTGTGGTGGGCCGGCGGCGGAGGCGGCGGCAGCGTCGCCGCGCTGCAGGCCCAGGTCGACGGGCAGACCCGCGAGAACCAGGGGCTGCAGCAACGCAACGACGCGCTCGCCGCCGAAGTCGAGGACCTCAAGTCCGGCGAGGCGGCGGTGGAGGAGCGCGCGCGCAGCGAGCTGGGCATGATCAAGCCCGGCGAGACCTTCTATCGCGTGGTCGAGGCCAGGCCGCAGCCGCCGGGCCCGAACGCCGCGGCCGCGGTCAACGCGGTGCAGAACGGCGCCGCCGCAGGCCAGGATGCGGCCGACGAGGAGCCGTCGCTGGAAGAGCAGGTCGACGAGCCGCCGACCGAGGTCCCGCCGTCGACGCCCGAACCGCATCCGATGCCGGCGCCGGTGCAGCATTGAGCCGGGCGGCGCGCCGTCGCTGCGCTGCCTGGCCCGCTCGTCGCGATGCCGCGTTCCATCGTCGCGATCGCGCGGCGCGCCGCTGCGGTTCGCGGCCCGAGGCGGCGGTTCGATCCCTCGTCGCGGCGATTGCACGCTCGGTCGTGGCGATCCCATACCCCGATGCGGCGATCCGACACTCCGTCATTCCGGCGAACGCCGGAATCCATTTCGCTTTCGCTTCCGCGACGCGCACGCGCCGTCGGCGGCCCGGGCTTCGATACCACGCGATGAGCACCGCATGATCTGGGCCGTCCTCCCCGCCGCCGGCCGCGGCCAACGCTTCGGCGGCGACACCCCGAAGCAGTACCTGCGCATCGCCGGCAAGCCGCTGATCGAACATGCGCTGACCGCGCTGCTCGCGCACCCGCGCGTGGCCGGGGCGATGGTCGCGCTGTCGGCCGGCGACGAATTGTGGCCGGGCTGGAGCGAACTGCTCGGCAAGCCGGTGCTGCGCTGCACCGGCGGCAACGAGCGCGCCGACTCGGTGCTGGCGGCGCTGCGTGCGCTGCCGCCGCAGGTCGGCGAGGACGCCCTGGTGCTGGTCCACGACGCCGCGCGCCCGAACCTGCGCGGCGAGGACATCGGCCGGCTGATCGCCGCCGCCGAGGCCGCGCCCGACGGCGCCATCCTCGGCGCGCCGCTGCGCGACACGCTCAAGCGCGCCGGCCGCGGCCGCATCGTCGGCACCGAGCCGCGCGAGGGCCTGTGGCGCGCGTTCACCCCGCAGGCGTTCCGCCGCGGCGCGCTGACCGCGGCGCTGGCCGAGGCCGCCCGCGCCGGCGTCGCCGTCACCGACGAAGCCTCGGCGATGGAGCGCAGCGGCGTCCAGCCTTGGCTGGTAGAAGGGCGCGAGGACAATCTCAAGGTCACCACGCCGGCGGATCTGGCGTTGGCCGAGTATCTGATCGGCCGGCATTGAAGGCGAGAAGTGAGCGCGGAGGAGTGAGGAGCGAGCGAAAGCGCGCTCCGCCGCTCCCGCTCCTGCTTTCGCTCACTCCTCACTTCTCTACACTCGCTTCTCGACCGCCGCTCCTGCTTTCGCTCACTCCTCACTCCTCTCCACTCACTTCTCGACAATGAACATCCGCATCGGCCAAGGCTACGACGTCCACGCATTCGGCGACGGCGACCACGTGATGCTCGGCGGCGTGCGCGTGGCGCACGAGCGCGGCGTGATCGCCCATTCCGACGGCGACGTGGTGCTGCACGCGCTGTGCGACGCGATGCTCGGCGCTTTGGCGCTGGGCGACATCGGCAAGCATTTCCCGCCCAGCGACGAGCGCTGGCGCGGGGCGGACAGCCGCGCGTTCCTGCGCCACTGCAACGACTTGATCGCGCAGCGCGGCTACGCGGTCGGCAACTGCGACGTCACCGTGGTGTGCGAGCGGCCCAAGGTCGGCCCGCACGCGCAGGCGATGCGCGAGTCGATCGCCGCGGACCTGGGCATCGCGGTGGACGCGGTCAGCGTCAAGGCCACCACCTCGGAAAAGCTCGGTTTCACCGGGCGCGGCGAGGGCATCGCGGCGACGGCCGTGTGCCTGTTGGTGGGCGCATGAGCGGCGACGACAACGGCCTGGGCGGGCTGCCGCGCGCGCACGGCGCGCCGGCGCTGCGCGCGCGCATCCGCAGCGCGCCGGAGGATTTCCGGGTCGAGGAACTGCCGTCGTTCGCCGCCAGCGGCAGCGGCGAGCACCTGCTGCTGACCGTGGAAAAGCGCGGCATGAACACCGCCTTCGCGGCCAAGCGGCTGGCGCAATGGGCGGGCGTGGGCGAGGTCGCGATCGGCTACGCCGGGCTCAAGGACCGCCACGCGGTGACCGTGCAGCGCTTCAGCGTGCACCTGCCCAAGCGGGTGGCGCCGGCGCTGGCCGAGCTGGAAAGCGACGAACTGCGCGTGCTCGAACATCACTGGCATGCGAAGAAACTGCCGCGCGGCGCGTTGGCGGGCAACCGCTTCGTGCTGGCCTTGCGCGACGTGGACGGCGAGCGCGACGCGGTCGAACGGCGCTTGCGCGCGATCGTCGCCGACGGCGTGCCCAACTATTTCGGCGAACAGCGCTTCGGCCGCGACGGCGACAACGTCGCCAACGCGCTGGCGATGTTCGCCGGCCGCCGCGTGCGCCGCGAGCAGCGCAGCCTGCTGTTGTCGGCCGCGCGTTCGGAACTGTTCAACCGCGCCCTGGCCGCGCGCGTGCGCGACGGCAGCTGGGCCGGCCTGCGCGACGGCGCCGGCCTCGACGGCGAGGTGTGGTCGCTGGCCGGCAGCCGCAGCGTGTTCGGGCCGGAACCGTGGAGCGAGGCCTTGGCCGAGCGCCTGGCGCGCAGCGACATCCATCCCAGCGGCCCGCTGTGGGGCCGCGGCGAACTGCGCAGCGTCGGCGCGGTGCGCGCGCTGGAACTGGCCGCGTTGCAGGACGAGCAGGCGCTGGCGCTGCGCGCCGGCCTGGAAGCGGCCGGGCTGGAGCAGGAGCGGCGCGCGCTGCGGCTGCGCGCGGAGTCGCTGCAGTGGCGCTGGCTCGACGACGGCGCGCTGGAACTGGGCTTCGTGTTGCCGGCCGGCGCCTACGCCACCGTGGTGCTGGCCGAGCTGGGCGCGATCGACGGCGCGCGCTGATCCGGCCGGCGTCGCGGTCGCGCCCGCGCACGGCGGGTTTGCGCTGGCCGCCGGGCGTGGATCGCACCGGCCCGAGGCCGCCGCCGACGGGTTTCCCGCGCGTTTGCGCTTGCCCTGGATTGCGCATTCGCGCGCGCCGCGCGACCGCTCGTCGGGTGGTGAATGCCGGCACTGGCCCGCGCCGACGGGCGGCGTATAAGCCGAATCGACAGCTGCGAAAACGCGGTTGCCGCCCGGCCTCGATTCCGCGTCCGGGCCCACACGTCAGGGAGCCGGAGCCATGAACGCCTGCTTGCGTATTGCCGTCCTGTCGTTGTCCGTCCTGGGGCTGGCCGCCTGCGCCGGGACCCAGAGCAAGAGCGCCTATGTCGAGCCGGCCGCGGTCGGCGCGCCGCAGTCCGCACCGCTGACGCGCGATGAGATCTATGTCGCTCAGGTCGAGCGCATCGCCCGTCGCCGCGGCATCGGCCTGGTCTGGGTCAATCCTCCGCCCAAGCGCGGCGCGGCGGTGGCGCAGGCCACCCACTGAGCGCGCCCGCGTCGCGCGTCGCGGCGCCGTCGCTCAGCGCCGGCGCTGCGGCCGCGCCAGCAACACCACCACCGCGCCGGTGCCGCCCTGCGCAGGCGGCGCGGAATGGAACGCCAGCACGTCCGCGCGCTGGCGCAGCATCCGGTCGACCAGGTTCTTGAGCACCGGCAGGCCGCGGCTGTCGAGGAAGTCGTTGCCGCCGCCGCGGCCCTTGCCGTGGATGATGCGCACGCAGCCCAGTTCGTGGCTGCGCGCGTCGTTGAGGAAGGCGCGCAGCAGCGCTTCGGCCTCGCGCACGGGGCTGCCGTGCAGGTCGAGCTCCTCCTGCGCCGAAATCTCGCCGCGGCGCAGCCGCGCGAACACCTTCGGCGGCAGTTCGTCGCGGCGATAGCTCAGCGCGTCGCCGGCTTCCAGCAATTGTTCGTCGAGGGCGTGGCGGAATTCCTCGCGCGCCAGGGCTTCGTCGCGCTCAGCCATGCGCGGACGCGGGCGCGGCTTGGGCGCGGCCGGCGGCAGCGCGGCCTCGGGCAGGCGGCGGACCTCGCCGATGGCGGCGCGGAACAGCGCCGCGTCGTCGTCGTCGCCGGCGTCTTCGGGGCGGTCGGGGTGGGACGTCATCGGCACAGGATAATCGCCGCGCGGCGAAGGCGGCGCGCGGCGATCGGGGAAAAAGAAAGCCCCGGCCCTTCCATGGGACTTGCGGCCCGTCGGTATCGGGCCGTCACCGGGGAAACACGGATTGAAGCGCGCGGATTGGAGCACGCGGATCGAAAAGCGCGGCACGCGCTGCGCTGTCCCCTCGCGCCGTCGGCGCGCAGTCGAGGGTGCCGCGAACGCGTAGTTCATCACGCTGCGCGCGATGGGCGAGGGCGGTCCTGTCAGAAGTGACAGTCGCCGGGGCGCGGCGAAAGACGCGGCGAAAGGCCCGGGCCGAATGCATTCCGGCGTGCCTCGCAACGAGGATCGTCGAGGTGTGGCAGGGCATCGGCGCGGGGCGCGGGTGTCGCGCGGCACGCCGCACGACGTGCGCGCGCACGACAGCGAGCCGGCCGATTCGGCAAAGCCCGCGCCGGCCGCCGCGGCGTACGGCTACAACGCGATCAATCCCAGCGCGACCGCGCGCGCGCAGGCCGCGCGCCGGCCCTTGACCCCGAGCTTGCGCGCCACCTGCTGCAGGTGGAAGTTCACCGTGCGCTCGCTGATCTGCAGGATCATCGAGATCTCCCACGAGGTCTTGCCGACCGCCGACCAGCGCAGCACCTCGCATTCGCGCTCGCTGAGCTTGGGCGCGTGGCGCGGCCGGCGCAGCAGCCGGTCCATCGCCGCGTGCATGCAGCTGACGAAATACACCGCCTGGCCGAGGGTCGGCACCAGTTCGCGCGGATCGGCCAGCGCGTTGACGGTGAAGGTGGTGAACGACCACTGCGTGCCCGGCGACCAGCTCGGCACGGTGATGCCGCCGTGCAGGCCGAATTCGCCGGCCGCCATCAGGGTGCGGCGGCCGATCTGGTACAGCTGCGGGCGCGGTTCCCAGGTGGTGCGGCCGCGCGAGTTCCAGGCCACCGCGGGCAGGCCCTCGCGCGAGAGGGTGATGCGCGGGTCGCTGCGCTCGGCGTCGGGCGCGGCCAGCGCCGGGTAGGTCTTCGACCAGTCGCTGTCGAAGTCCTCGAAGAAGACGAAATCCGAACCGCCGGGCAGCGGCTCGCGCAGCTTGGTCGCGTAGCCGTGGTTGTGGAAGCCGACCGCGCGGGAAAAGGCCGAGGTCACCGACTTGACCTCGTCCAACGTCGCAGCGCGCAGCACTCGATCGATATGGTCCCAATACTCCATGCCGTGCCTGATCACCTGCGTTCCGGCGGGTTCGGGCCATCATACATACGCACGCCGCGTGCCGCCGATCTCAGATCGCAACCGGGCAGCAGCGCACCTTCGACGCGCCCGCGGCGAACCGCCGCGCCGCGCCGAAACGCGCGCCAGGCAAGGCCGCGGCCCGCTCGCGACACGCCCGCGCGGGAAGCCCGCGGCCCTATCGGGTATCATCCGGGGCTCCCCCACGTCTGTCTTTCCGTCAGCGGAGTCTCATGCGCGTATTGGTCAGCAACGACGACGGCGTCGACGCGCCCGGCATCCGCATCCTCGCCCAGGGACTGCGCGAGGCCGGGCACGAAGTGCTGGTGGTCGCGCCCGACCGCGACCGCTCCGGCGCGAGCAATTCGCTGACCCTGGACATGCCGGTGCGGGTCGCCCGCCTCGACGAGACGACCTGGCGGGTCTACGGCACCCCGACCGACTGCGTGCACGTGGCCCTGGCCGGCATGCTCGAGCTGGAACCCGACATCGTCGTCTCCGGCATCAACACCACCGCCAACATGGGCGACGACGTGATCTATTCCGGCACCGTCGCCGCGGCGATGGAAGGCCGCTTCCTCGGCCTGCCGGCGGTGGCGATGTCGCTGGCCGCGGCCGATCACGACGGCCGCCACTACGAAACCGCGGCGCGCGCGGCGGTCGAGATCATCGCCCGCCTGCGCACCGATCCGCTGCCGGCCGACACCATCCTCAACGTCAACGTGCCCGACCTGGCGTGGGACGAGATCGCCGGCTTCGAGGTCACCCGCCTGGGCAACCGCCACCGCGCCGAGGCCTGCATCCCGCAGCGCGATCCGCGCGGGCGCCAGTGGTGGTGGATCGGCCCGGCAGGCGCCGAGGCCGACGCCGGCGCCGGCACCGATTTCCATGCCGTGCGCACCGGCAACATCTCGATCACCCCGATCCATGTCGACCTGACCCGCTACCAGGCGCTGGAACAGGTCGCCAGCTGGGTCGGCGGCCTGGCCGCGTCGCTGGACGCGCCCAAGGCGGAGAGCGCGGCATGATCCAGCGCATGCGCCTGCAGCCGGAGGCCATCGGCAGCGGCCTGACTTCGCAGCGCGTGCGCGACCGCCTGGTCGAGCGCTTGCGCGAGGCCGGCATCCGCGACGAGCGCGTGCTCAACGCGATCCGCACCGTGCCGCGCCACCTGTTCGTCGACGAGGCGCTGGCGATGCGCGCCTACGAGGACACCGCGCTGCCGATCGGCCACAACCAGACCATCTCCCAACCGTGGGTGGTGGCGCGCATGACCGAGGCGCTGTTCGAGGACGGCCCGCCGGCCAAGGTGCTGGAGATCGGCACCGGCTCGGGCTATCAGGCCGCGATCCTGGCCGCGCTGGGGCTGGAAGTGCATACCGTCGAGCGCATCGGCGAGCTGCTGCGCACCGCGCGCAAGCGCTTTCGCCAGCTCGGCCTGAACGTGCGCAGCAAGCACGACGACGGCCGCATCGGCTGGCCCGAGAACGGCCCGTTCGACGCGATCATCGTCACCGCCGCGGCGCCGGCGCTGGTCGACGCGCTGACCGAGCAGCTCGCGCCCGGCGGCACCCTGGTCGCGCCGGTCGGCGCCGCGTCCTCGCAGTCGCTGCTCAAGCTGCGCAAGGACGCGGACGGCAACGTCGCCCAAACCACGCTCGCGCCGGTGGTGTTCGTGCCGCTGCTGTCGGGCATGATCGACTGACCCCCTGCGGCGGCCGCGCGGCCGCCGCCGACCATCCAGCGGCCGCGCGGCCGCTTCTTCGGCCGACTTCCCGCATGGCATTGAAAATCTTCGGACCGCTCTACGAGCGCACCATTTCCTGGGCCCGCCACCGCCACGCCCCGGCCTACCTGACCGGGCTGAGCTTCATCGAGGCGATCATCTTCCCGATCATGCCCGAGGTGATGCTGGCGCCGATGTCGGTGGCCCAGCCCAAGCGCGCGTTCTGGTTCGCGACCTTGAGCATCGTCGGCTCGATGCTCGGCGCCGTGGTCGGCTATGCGCTCGGCCATTACGCCTTCGAAGCGCTCAAGCCGATGTTCGCCGCGTTGGGCATGCTGCCCTCGATCGAGGCCGGCATCGCCACGGTCCAGGCCAAGATGGTCGAGTCGCCGTGGGCGGTGTTCACCTTCCTGGTGCTCGGCGGCTTCATGCCGATCCCGATGAAGGTGTTCACCTGGGCGTCGGGCATCGTCGGCGTGCCTATGCTGCAATACCTGCCCAGCATGTTCATCGGCCGGGCCAAGCGGGTGTACCTGCTGGCGCTCGCGATCCGCATCGGCGGCGAGCGCGCCGAAGCCGCGCTGCGCCGCTACATCGAGCCGATCGGCTGGATCGCCACCGCCGTGGTGGCGGTCGCGATCGCCGTGCTGGTCTGGCATTCACAACGCTGAGGCGCGCGTCCGGCGACACTGGCGCGCACCATCGCGGGACGGCGGGCCTGCACGGCCGGCCGGATCGAGACAGCGACACCACGCGCCCGGCGAGCGGCGCGGCAAGAGGACGATCATGAGCGAGACCAACCGAACCCCGACCCTGGCGATGGCCGCCTGTCTGCTGGCCACGCTCGCCCTGATCGGTTGTTCGAGTTCGGTCGTGCGCGAACCTTCCCGCGGCGGCTCGCGCGGCGGCCGCCCGGCGACGCCGGCGCAGCGCCCGTCGGTGGCCAAGCCCGGCGCGACCGTGGTCGTGCAGCGCGGCGAAGGCCTGTACCGGATCGCCGCCAACAACGGCATCCAGATGGCCGACCTGGCCGCCTGGAACGGCCTGTCGCCGCCGTACAACCTGTATCCGGGCCAGCGCCTGAAGCTGTATCCGCCGGGACGCGGCGGTTCGTCGTCCGCGGGTTCGTCCTCGGCCGGCTCCGGCGGCTCGCGTCCCAGCGCGCCCGCACCGGCGCCGGCCGCGCCGATCGACAGCGGCATCCGCTGGCGCTGGCCGGCCGACGGCCCGCTGCTGGGCCGCTACGTCGCCAACGAACCGACCAAGCAGGGCATCGACATCGGCGGCGCCCCGGGCACGCCGGTGCGCGCGGCCGCCGACGGCGTGGTGGTGTATTCCGGCACCGGCCTGGTCGGCTACGGCGAGCTGATCATCGTCAAGCACAACGAACAGTGGCTGTCGGCGTACGGCCACAACCGCAAGCGCCTGGTCAACGAAGGCCAGTTGGTGAAGTCCGGCCAGCAGATCGCCGAGATGGGCCGCAGCGGCGCGGCGCGCGACCAGTTGCACTTCGAGGTGCGCTACAACGCCAAGCCGGTGGATCCGTTGTTGTACCTGCCGGCGAAATGAGCCGATGCCGGCGCTAGGCGAGTACTTCCACGACGACGACGGCTCGCTGCCGGAGATAGAACTGCGCTTCGCCCAGCCCGCGCTGCTGGTAATGGCGTTGGAGTACCTGTTCGGCCTGCCCGGCGCGTGCGACGCATCGCGCGATATGGCCTGCGTCTGGAGCCGCGTCCACGATCGCGAAGAACCCTATCGCGGGCCGCAGGACGCGCGGCGGGTCGTGTCCGGCGAGATCGAGGTCTTCTACCGGTTGTTGCGCGCCGCGCAGGTAGATGGGTGCGTGCTGCCGGATTTGGGCGTGTTCGTCTCCGACGAGGAGCTGATCCTGAATTACCGGATGGGGCCGCAATGGGGCGAGAGCGAGATCGGCGCGTTGTTGCGGTTGTTGGCGCGGTTGCGCAAACGCGGTGCGGAAGTCGCGGTGCCGTGGTGGGGCGAGTCGGGCGAACTGGCGTTCGCGCTGGCGTTGCAGACGGCAAGCGCTGGCCGCGGCGCGGCGGGCTGAGCGGAATGCGTCGGGCCTGAAGGCCCTCCCACAAGCGTCGAGGCGTCGCCAAATCGCGCGCCGGCGACGCGCAACGCAAAGCACAAGGATCGTCGACATGGCGGCAGCGCCCAGCGCAGCGAAAACCGAACCGCTCAGCGAATGCGAACGCGGCCGGCTCGCGGCGCGCAAGATGGGCGGTTGCGGGCTGGTCGGGATGCTCGCGTGCGTGGCGTCGATCGGCGGGATCTTTCCCCTCGTCGTCGTCGCCCTGGAGCCCGAAGGCCTGAGCTGGGGCGCGGCCGTGGCGATCGCGTTTGCCGTCGTCTGCGGCCTGGGCCTGATAGCGTTCGTGACGGCCAATGCCGACGACCGGGTCGAGGCCGACGCCGCTGCGGGAATCAAGCTGATCGTCACCGGGCGGATCGTGCAGATGCCCACCGACTCATCGGACGGCGGGCCGCCGTCGCGCTGCCTGTGGGTGGCGGTCGACGGGGGGGCGTCGCGGCCGCTGATTTTCCAGGCGGACGAGGCCTTGTACCGCGCGGTCCGTATCGACGACGCGGTGCGGATCGCCTATGTCCCGAACAGCATGACGATCATCCAACTGCGTACGGCCGGCTACGAGTACTCCATCTGCGATGAGGGCGAGGCGGGCGAGAAGCGGCCCGAGTAGCAACCCGGGCCGGAGCCGCTACGATCCGGCGCGGCACCGCGCCGATGCGGATCGTGGCGCTCACGGCGGCGGCGGATGCTCGTCGAACTGTCGAAGCACCGCGACGTATTGGTAGTCGCCATCGATCAGGTTCAACAGCCGCAGCGCCTTCGGCGCATAGGCGATGCGCACGCGCCGGTCGGTGCGCACGGCCTCGTAGCAGTGCCATGGCACCGAGAACCGCGTCGGCAGTTCCGGGTCGTCGCCGTCGAGGGCGATGTAGAGGCAGTAGATCGGCGGCCAGCTCTCGCCGTCGTCGCGTTCCATGACGCCGGTGAGCACGCCTTCGCGCCACAGTTTGATTCCGGCGGCGAGGTCGTCGCGCAGGTTGGATTGATCCAGCGATTCGCTCCAGGCGAGCAAGGCCATGAAGCCGATCGCCGCGGAGATTCCGGCGATCGCCCAGACGTTGCGGAAATCCGGATCGAAGACGATCGCGGGCACGAAGCAGACCACCCCCAGCGCGACGCACGACCACAGCACCCGCGGCGCTTCGCTCGATTGCTTGGCGCGCAGGAAATCGCGTTCGCGCGCATCCAGCGCTTGCGCGTCTCCGGCGACGAGCGCGGGCGCGGTTGCGGCGCCGTCGGGTGCGGCGCTGTCGGGTGCGATGAGGTCGGGTGCGATGCGGTCCTGGGTCATGCGCCACCTTGCGCGGGCGATCGCGGCGCTGCGCCGCGTCGGCGCCGTTATAACGCCGCGCTCGATCCGGCGCCAACCGCGCCGGGCCGCAGGCACGGCGAGGTCTTGCGGGTGTAGTCGCCGCCCCAGGTGCGCAGGCCGGCGGTGTCCACGTGCAGGCGGCGGCGGTCGTAGAAGCCCAGGCCGAAGCCGGTGGCGAGGCCGCGCCGGCGCCAGAACGCGCACAGCCTGGCGCCGTCGGTGTCGGCGGCCAGTTCCAGGTCGTAGGCGCCGCCGGCCATGTGGCGGCTCTGGCGGCTGCCGCCTTCGCAGCGGTTGAACTCGGGCGCGCGGTAGCCCGAGACGATGCGCGCGCCGTCGATCAGTCCGGCCGCGCGCAGTTCGGCCAGCAGGCGCAGGGTCGCCACGCTGCGCGGCCACGACGCGCGCGGCGGCAGGGCGAACTCGTCGGCGCCGCACCAGCGCCAGTTGCGCCCGCTGCGCAACTGCTGCGAAAGCGGCGCGACCGCGGCGACGCCGTGGCGGGCGAGGTGGTCGGCATAGGCGCGGACCTGCGCCTCGCGCCCGTCGCCGCGCCAGCGCTCGAAGCGCTGCTCGGGCGTGTCCGCGGCGCAGCCGGCCAGCAGCGATGCCGCCAGACTTGTCTTAAGCAGAGTTGAGACGCCGGCCGGCGCTCGCATTCAGGCGCCCAGCACGAATCCGGCGACCACGCGCCGGCCCTCGCCGGCGAGCACGTTGAAGGTGCGCGCGGCGGCGGCGTTGGTCATCGATTCCAGGCCGACCTTGCGGCCCAGGCTGGCGGCCAGGGTCGCCGCCGGCGGGAACGCCTGGGTGGCGCCGCAGCCGAGCACGATCAGCTCCGGCTGCAGCGCGAACAAGGGTTCCAGGTCCGCCAGGGTCAGCCCGCGCACGTCGCTGACCGCCCAGTCCTCGATCAGCGCATTCGGCGCCAGGATGAAGCTGCGCTCCAGCCGGCGGTCGTTGACCAGGGCCGCGCGGCCGTCGGCGCCGCGCAGGAAGAACTCGTGGTCGGGGCGTTCCAGGATCAGTTGCATGGCGGTGGGTTCGGGACTGGGGACCGGGGACCGGGGACCCGCAAAGGCTGGCAGGTCAGCGGGTTGCGTCAAGATCGCACGGAACTAGGTCATCGGGTCCCGGGTCCCGCGGGTCCCGCCGCTTACGCCCGCGGCAGCACGATCTGGCGCTTGTCCTTGCTCGGACGGTACAGCACCGCGGTATGGCCGATGCGCTGGACCAGGGCGGCGCCGGTGCGCTCGGCGAGGTCGGCGATCAACGTGTCGCGGGCCTCGCGGTCTTCGGCGCCGACCTTGACCTTGATCAGTTCGTGATGCTCCAGGGCCAGGTCGATCTCGGCGATCAGGGCATCGGTGACGCCTTTGCCGCCGACCTGCAACATGGCCTTGAGATCGTGGGCCTGTCCGCGCAGGAAACG
Organism: Lysobacter yananisis; assembly: GCF_031199375.1. NCBI lineage: Bacteria > Pseudomonadati > Pseudomonadota > Gammaproteobacteria > Lysobacterales > Lysobacteraceae > Lysobacter > Lysobacter yananisis. The sequence goes on along the minus strand of NZ_CP133568.1, from coordinate 5,964,069 downwards.
GGTCTGGGCGGAGGTCAACAGGGTCGGCATCGGGACACGCGAACTAAGCGGAAAGGGCGCTCAGGGTATCATGGCGCCCCCACCCCCCATCCGGACCGGCGCCCCACGCTCATGGCGACGCGCAGCAAATCCAGCCAGCGCTGGCTGAAGGAACACTTCTCCGACCCCTTCGTGAAGAAGGCCAAGTCCGAGGGATTGCGCTCGCGCGCGGCCTACAAGCTGGAGGAACTGGTCGAGCGCGACCGCCTGCTCAAGCCGGGCATGGTCGTGGTCGACCTGGGCGCGGCTCCGGGCGGCTGGTCGCAGTGGGTCCGCCAGGAAATGGAGCGGCTGTGGCGGAAACAGCCCGGGCGGATCGTGGCCCTGGACATCCTGGACATGCCCGGCCTGGCCGGGGTCGAGTTCATTCACGGCGATTTCCGCGAAGATGCGGTCCTGGCCCAGCTGGAATCCACGCTGGACGGCCAGGTCGTGGACCTTGTGCTGTCCGACATGGCCCCCAATATGAGCGGGGTGGACGCGGTCGACCTGCCGCGGGCGATGCACCTCTCGGAGCTGGCGATGGACTTCGCCGACCGGCACCTGAGGGTCGAAGGCACCTTCCTGATCAAGCTGTTCCAGGGCGTGGGCTTCGACGAGTACGTGCGCGAACTGCGCCGGCGCTACGCCAAGGTCTCGATCCGCAAGCCGGCGGCCTCGCGCAAGCGCTCGCCGGAGGTCTATGCGCTGGCCCAGGGCAAACGGGCGACGCCGACCTGACCGGGGCCGCCCGGACAGGCCCGGCAGGCGGGGCTTGCTGAACGAGCCTGTTCGTGAACGGCGCCGCCGCCGGCAGATGTACCGGGGCGGTGGGTGTGAGAATCTGGCAGTTACCGCGGGCGCAAGAGGCGTTCGCGGCCACGGGCCCCGCGGGGCCGCAGGGTAGGAAACAAATGAACGATTTGGCCAAGAATCTGCTGCTCTGGGTGATCGTCGCCGTCGTGCTGATGGTGGTGTTCCAGGCGTTCGGTCCGCGCACCGCCGGCACCGAGGTGCTCGCCTACGACCAGTTCGTCAACCAGGTCCAGAACGACCGCATCAAGGAGGTCAAGATCTCCGACGATGGCACCACGATCACCGGTACGCGCAAGGACGAGAGCAAGTTCACCACCTACGCCACGCGCGACCCGTACCTGATCAACGACCTGATCAACCACAAGGTCGTCACCGAGCAGACCCCGCCGTCGAGCAGCCCCTCGCTGATCATGATCCTGGTCAACGTGCTGCCGTGGCTGCTGTTCATCGGCATCTGGGTCTATTTCATGCGCCAGATGCAGCAGGGCGGCAGCAAGGGCGCGATGAGCTTCGGCCGTTCGCGCGCCAAGCTGCAGGGCGAGGACCAGGTCAAGGTGACCCTGGCCGACGTCGCCGGCTGCGACGAGGCCAAGGAGGAAGTCGGCGAGCTGGTCGAGTTCCTGCGCGATCCGTCCAAGTTCCAGAAGCTCGGCGGCAAGATCCCGCGCGGCGTGCTGATGGTCGGCCCGCCGGGCACCGGCAAGACCCTGCTGGCGCGCGCCATCGCCGGCGAGGCCAAGGTGCCGTTCTTCTCCATTTCCGGTTCCGACTTCGTCGAAATGTTCGTCGGCGTCGGCGCCAGCCGCGTGCGCGACATGTTCGAGCAGGCCAAGAAGCACGCGCCGTGCATCATCTTCATCGACGAAATCGATGCGGTCGGCCGTCATCGCGGCGCCGGCCTCGGCGGCGGTCACGACGAACGCGAGCAGACCCTCAACCAGCTGCTGGTCGAGATGGACGGCTTCGAAGGCGGCGAAGGCGTGATCGTGATCGCCGCGACCAACCGCCCCGACGTGCTCGACCCGGCGCTGCTGCGCCCGGGCCGTTTCGACCGCCAGGTCGTGGTCGGCCTGCCCGACGTCAAGGGCCGCGAGCAGATCCTGCGCGTGCACATGCGCAAGCTGCCGCTGCACGAGGACGTCGAGCCGATGACCATCGCCCGCGGCACCCCGGGTTTCTCGGGCGCCGATTTGGCCAACCTGTGCAACGAGGCGGCGCTGTTCGCCGCGCGCGAGAACGCCAAGGAAGTGCGCATGGAGCACTTCGACAAGGCGCGCGACAAGATCCTGATGGGCGCCGAGCGCCGCTCGATGGCGATGAGCGAGGACGAGAAGAAGCTCACCGCGTATCACGAGGCCGGCCACGCGATCGTCGGCCGGATCGTGCCGGAGCACGACCCGGTCTATAAGGTCACCATCATTCCGCGCGGCCGCGCGCTCGGCGTGACCATGTACCTGCCGGAAGGCGACAAGTACTCGATGAACCGGGTGGCGATCGAATCGCAGCTGTGCTCGCTGTACGGCGGCCGCGTCGCCGAGGAGCTGATCTTCGGCGGCGACAAGGTCACCACCGGCGCGTCCAACGACATCGAGCGCGCGACCAAGATGGCCCGCAACATGGTCACCAAGTGGGGCCTGAGCGACGAGATGGGCCCGATCGCCTACGGCGAGGAAGAGGACGAAGTGTTCCTCGGCCGTTCGGTCACCCAGCACAAGAACGTGTCCAACGAGACCGCGCGCAAGATCGACGAAGTGGTGCGCGGCATCCTCGACAAGGCCTACGGCCGGACCTCGCAGATCCTCAAGGACAACCTCGACAAGTTGCACGTGATGGCCGAGGCGCTGCTGCAGTACGAGACCATCGACGCGACCCAGATCGACGCGATCATGGCCGGCCGCGAGCCGGGTCCGCCGGCGGACTGGGCGAAGTCGGGCAAGGTGTCGAAGGACGACAACCGTCCGGGCGGCGCGATCGGCGGGCCGGCGGCGCAGACCTAACGAAGTTGCGTTCAACGCGCCCCAACAAAACGCCGGGAACTCCCCGGCGTTTTGTTTTTTGCGCGACCTGAAACCAAAGCGTCGGGGCTGAAGCCCCTCCCACAAAAGCCGCCAGCCCCTCGCATGGCCTGGCTCTTGTGGGAGGGGCTTCAGCCCCGACGCCCTTGTGTCGGATCGGTCGATTCCCGGATCGCCGCATCCCCACCGGTTAGCATGCGGTTCTCCCAGCCCCCGGACCCGCCCCATGTTCGACCTGTCCCCGACCCTCGATTGCAACGGTCGCGTCCTCAAGCTCGACCGCCCGCGCGTGATGGGCATCGTCAACGTCACCCCCGATTCGTTCTCCGACGGCGGCGCCCACGACACGCTCGAGGCCGCGGTCGCGCACGGCCTGACGCTGGCGGCCGAAGGCGCCGACCTGCTCGACGTCGGCGGCGAGTCCACCCGGCCCGGCGCGGCCGAGGTGCCGGTGGAGGAAGAACTGCGGCGCACGATCCCGGTGATCGAGCGCCTGGCCCGCGAGACCGCGTTGCCGATCAGCATCGACACCTCCAAGCCCGAGGTCATGCGCGCCGCGGTCGCCGCCGGCGCCGGCCTGATCAACGACGTCTACGGCCTGCGCCGCGAGGGCGCGCTCGACGCCGCCGCCGCGCTCGGCGTGCCGGTAGTGCTGATGCACATGCAGGGCGAGCCGCGCTCGATGCAGCACGAGCCGCAGTACGAGGACGTGGTGGCCGAAGTGCATCGGTTCCTGGCCGAGCGCATCTTCGCCGCCGAGATGGCCGGCATCGCCAAGAAGCGCATCGTGGTCGATCCGGGCTTCGGCTTCGGCAAGACCCTGCAGCACAACCTGACTCTGCTGGCGCAGCTGGAGCGCTTCGGCGAGCTCGGCGTGCCGGTGCTGGCGGGGCTCTCGCGCAAGCGCAGCATCGGCGAGCTGACCGGCCGCGAGGCGGCGCGCGAGCGCGTGCACGGCTCGGTCGCCGCGCATCTGATCGCGGCCCAGCGCGGCGCGCGCCTGCTGCGCGTGCACGACGTGGCCGCGACCGTGGACGCGCTCAAGGTCTGGGAAGCGGTGGCCGCGCAGGCCCAGCCGCGCCGCGCGGCGGCGCCGGCGATGCCGAAGTGGCCCGACGAGGATTGACGGGCGAGACGATGCCGGCGGGCCGTGGCTGTTTTTTCGCCAATCCCGCCGAAGCCTTGTCGCATAAGGCGTGAAACCCGATTCCACTGCGTGTGTCCCAAAGCTTGTCCACAGGCTGTGTGGATAGCGGCGAGCCTGCGCGGCGAGGCGCTTGCAGCGAAACGCGAAAAAAGCAAGGTCTGCAGCGACGAGATTCGTCGCCGGCACGCGCGCGTGAGGCATGAATCGGTGTTGGACAAAAAATAGCCAAACTCGCTGAGGCCTTGTCGCATAAGGCGTGAAACCCGATTCCAACGCGTGTGTCCCAATGTTTGTCCACAGGCTGTGTGGATAGCGGCGAGCCTGCGCGGCGAGGCGCTTGCAGCGAAACGCGAAAAAAGCAAGGTCTGCAGCGTCGGGATTCGTCGCCGGCACGCGCGCGCGAGGCATGAATCGGCGTTGGACAAAAAATGACCAAACTCGCCGAGGCCTTGTCGCATAAGGCGTGAAACCCGATTCCACTGCGTGTGTCCCAATGTTTGTCCACAGGCTGTGTGGATAGCGGCGAGCCTGCGTGGCGAGGCGCTTGCAGCGAAACGCGGAAAAAGCAAGGCCGCAGCGTCGGGATTCGTCGCCGGCACGCGTGTGCGAGGCACGAATCGGCGTTGGACAAAAAATGGCCAAACTCGCCGAAGCCTTGTCGCATAAGGCGTGAAACCCGATTCCACTGCGTGTGTCCCAAAGCTTGTCCACAGGCGATGTGGATAGCGGCGAGCGCGCGCAGCGCGGCGAAACCGCGAAAAAAGCCAGCCCGCGGCGCCGCGTTCCGGCATCGATCAGCGCATGCGGGACCCGAATCGGCATTGGACAAAAAATCGCCAATCTCACGAAAGGCCCGCCGTATCAGGCGTGGAACCCGATGTCCTGGCGTGTGTCCCAAAGCTTGTCCACAGGTCGTGTGGATAGCGATGGCGCGGCGGCTTCGCGTGGCGCACGCCGGTGCGGGCGCGCGGCGCGAACGCTCGTGGGCGCGAAAACGGGCAGGGGATCGCTGGCCGCCGTTCCCTGGTGCGCTGCAGCAGGAAACGCGGGCGGCCGAAGCGTCGATCGCATCGCCGGACCCGCACGCGGCGTCGCGCGGCCCGGCCGGCGAACGCGACGATCTCGCCGAACGCCCGCCGCGGCCAGCGCGGACATCGATCCGCCTGCGCGCCTGCGCCCGCCCGTCGCGGCTGCTGCGCGAGGCCGGGCGGGCGATGCCGATGGCAACGGCAAAGTCAAGGAAATTCACTGGCGAATTTCTCGCCAAACCTCTTGCAATGCTTATGCCGCAAGGCTTCGCGCGCGCAATCGAAAAACTGTCCGCAGGCTTGTCCACAGGGGATGTGGACAACTGCAACGGACTGGTCAAGAAATGTGCAAATTCCCGTAAAGCCGCCGCCGGCGCGGGGCCGGGCGGCGGCGCCGAACGCCCGCCGCAGCGGGGTTGCGCAGCGGCCGCGCCCGATCGCCGCGGTGGCGCGGCCGCGGCGCGCCGGCTTCCGCGGGCCGCGCGGCTGTGCGAGGCTGCGCGTCGCCCACCGCCGTGCCCATCCGCCGTCCGCGCATGACTGCTTCCCACGACCCGCGCCCGCTCGCCATCGCCCTGATGGGCCCGACCGCGTCGGGCAAGACCGCGCTGGCGCTGGACTGGGCCGCGCGCCTGGACGCGGAAATCGTCAGCGTCGACTCGGCCCTGGTCTACCGCGGCCTGGACATCGGCGCGGCCAAGCCGCGCGCGGCCGAGCGCGCGGCGGTGCCGCACCACCTGATCGACGTGCGCGAGCCCTGGCAGGCCTATTCGGCGGCCGAGTTCGCCAGCGACGCGCGCGCGGCGATGGACCAGATCGCCGCGCGCGGGCGTCTGCCGATCCTGGCCGGCGGCACCGGCCTGTACTTCCACGCCCTGCTGCACGGCCTGTCGGACATGCCCGAAGCCGACCCGGCCACCCGCGCCGCGCTGGCCGAAGAGGCCGCCCGGCGCGGCTGGGCGGCGCTGCATGCCGAACTGGCCGCGCTCGATCCGCAGGCGGCCGCGCGCATCCACGCCACCGACGCCCAGCGGATCCAGCGCGCGCTCGAGGTCTGGCGCCTGTCCGGCCGCACCATCAGCGACTGGCGGCTGGCCTCGGCGACGCGCCCGCGGCTGCCGTTCCGGGTACTCAAGCTGGTGCTGGCGCCGGCCGACCGAGCGGTGCTGCACGCGCGGATCGAACGCCGCTTCGAGCAGATGCTGGCCGACGGCTTCCTCGACGAGGTCCGCGCGCTGCGCGCGCTGCCGGGGCTGGCCGCGCACCCGAGCCCGCTGGAGCTGCCGGCGATCCGCGCGGTCGGCTACCGCCAGGCCTGGGAACACCTCCACGGCGCGTTCGACGCCGCGCAGCTGCGCGACCGCGGCGTGTTCGCCACCCGCCAGCTGGCCAAGCGCCAGCTGACCTGGCTGCGCGGCGAACTTGACGCGCGCTGGTTCGATCCTTTGCGCGACGCGGCCGAACTGGAGCACGCCTTGAGGCTGTTCGCCGGCGCCCGGCTGCGCGCGCCGCGCCAGGGCGTCTAGCGGCGCCGCGCCGTCGCGCGCAAACCCCGACCCGGGTCGCAATGTTTGCTTGCACTTGCGTTAACATCGGGCGGGTCGCCCCTGTGGGGACAACAGCCGGCGATACGGAAGCGACCGTTTCCGGGCTCCCGGGCCTACCGCCCGGTCCCGCCGGCGGGGCGCGCCGTCCTAATAACTAGAACATGCTGGGGAATTAGAAGATGTCTAAGGGGCAATCCCTGCAGGATCCTTTCCTGAATGCGCTGCGTCGCGAACGCGTACCGGTCTCGGTCTACCTGGTCAACGGCATCAAGCTGCAGGGCACGATCGAATCCTTCGACCAGTTCGTGGTGCTGTTGCGCAACACCGTGAGCCAGATGGTCTACAAGCACGCCATTTCCACCGTGGTCCCCGCGCGCAACGTCCGCGTCGGCCCGGGCGGCGGCTATGTCCAGTCCGCCGACGGCAGCGACGGCAGCGACGAGAACGAATAAGCGCGCGCGGCGCCGCGGACGATTGAGAAACCGGCGCGGCGCCACCATCTGTCAGGGTTCTTCCCGGGCTCGGCCCGCCAGTCAGCTTCCTGATCGATGTTCGAGCGTTCCAAAAGGGGCGAGCACGCCCTGCTGATCCAGCCTCACTCCGGCGGCGCGCCGGAGGAGGACCTGCTGGAAGAGTTCGCCGATCTGGCGCGCTCGGCCGGCGCGTCCGTGGCCGCGGTGCTGACCGCGCGCATCGACCGGCCCAACGCGGCCATCCTGATCGGCAGCGGCAAACTCGAAGAGGTCAAGGCCGCGGCCGAGGCCAGCGGCGCCGACCTGATCCTGGTCAACCACCCGTTGAGCCCAGGCCAGGAGCGCAACCTCGAACGCGCGCTGCAGCGGCGCGTGGTCGACCGCACCGGCCTGATCCTGGACATCTTCTCCCAGCGCGCGCGCAGCGCCGAAGGCAAGCTGCAGGTCGAGCTGGCCCAGCTCAAGCACATGGCCACCCGGCTGGTGCGCGGCTGGACCCATCTGGAGCGCCAGCGCGGCGGTTCCATCGGCTTGCGCGGTCCCGGCGAAACCCAGCTGGAAACCGACCGCCGCCTGCTGCAGAAGCGCCTGGAGCAATTGCAGAAGCGCCTGGACAAGGTCGAGGTGCAGCGCACCCAGATGCGCCGCGCGCGGGTGCGCAGCGAACTGCCGCGGGTGGCGCTGGTGGGCTACACCAACGCCGGCAAGTCGACCCTGTTCAATGCGCTGACCGGCGCCGACGCCTACGCCGCCGACCAGCTGTTCGCCACGCTGGATCCGACCGTGCGCCGGATCGAGCTTGCGGGCGGCGGCGTGGTCCTGGCCGACACGGTCGGCTTCGTCCGCGACCTGCCGCACGAGCTGGTCGCCGCGTTCCGCTCGACCTTGTCGGAAGCGCGCGAGGCCGACCTGCTGCTGCACGTGATCGACGCCGCCGACCCGCTGCGCGACGAGCGCATCGCCCAGGTCGACGCGGTGCTGGCCGAAATCGGCGCCGGCGACCTGCCGCAGCTGCTGGTGTTCAACAAGATCGATCGCCTCGACGGCGTCGCCCCGCGCATCGACCGTCCCGGCGAGGAGCGCCACCGGGTGTGGTTGTCGGCGCGCACCGGCGAGGGCCTGGCGACGCTGCGCGACGCCCTCGGCGAGGCGCTGCAGCTGCGCCGGGTGCAGGGCGGACTGCGGATCGCGCCGCAGGACGCGCGCCTGCGCGCGCGCCTGCACGACCTCGGCGCGGTACGCGCCGAGCAGGCCGACGAGCACGGCTGGTGGGTCGAAGTCGACCTCGCCGTGGCCGACGCCCAGCGCCTGTTCGCCCAGGCCCACGGCGAGCCGTTGCGGCCCTTGCTTGAGACGGCGGAGACCCCCACCTAGAATCGACGGGTTCGCGCGCACTGAATGCGCGCGCGACCCGCCGCGGGCGCCCCAGCGTCCGCGGACCGGCGCCGGCCCTGCCGCGGCCGGTGCCGGTGGGAACCGCCTTGCTCGCGCAGGACGCTCCGCCCGGCCTCCACTTTCTTAGGAGCAGGCATGGCCTGGAACACCCCCGGCAGTGACAATTCCGGCGACAACCGACCGTCGCGGCAACGCAAACCCCAAGGCCGCGGCCTGGACGCCCTGATCGATTCCGCGCGCGGCCTGTTCGGCGGCGGCGGCGCCGGCGGCATCCTGCGCTGGGTCGGCGTGCTGGTCGCGCTGTGGCTGGCGTTCAACTGCTTCGTGCTGGTGACCGAGCAGGAGCGCGGCGTGGTCCTGCGCTTCGGCACCTTCTCGCGCGTGCTCCAGCCCGGCCCGCACTTCAAGCTGCCGTGGCCGGTGGAGAGCGTGCAGAAGGTCAACGCGACCCAGAGCAAGGCCTACAGCGAGAACGTGCCGGTCCTGACCCGCGACGGCAACATGGTCAACGTCGAGATCAACGTCCAGTACCGGATCGAGTCGCCGCGCCAGTACCTGTTCGGCTCGCGCGCGCCGGAAGAGGTGCTCAAGCAGGCCGCGCAGAGCGCGGTGCGCGAGCAGATCGGCCGCTCCGACCTGGACACCGTGCTCGGCGCGCGCAGCGTGCTGACCACCCAGGTGCGCCAGCGCCTGCAGTCCTCGCTGAAGGACTACGAGACCGGCCTGACCGTCACCGAGCTCAACCTGCCGAACGCGCGTCCGCCGGACGAGGTCAAGGACGCGTTCGACGAGGCCCAGCGCGCCAACGCCGACAAGTCCACCGCGATCAACGAGGCCCAGGCCTACGCCAAGAAGATCGTGCCGGAAGCGCGCGGCGACGCGCAGCGCATCCGCACCACCGCCGAGGGCTACAAGACCTCGATCGTGGCCCGCGCGCAAGGCGACGCGGCGCGCTTCTCGCTGCTGGTCGAGCAGTACAAGGGCGCGCCGGAAGTCACCCGCAAGCGGCTGTGGCTGGATGCGGTGCAGGAAGTGCTGTCCAACAACCGCAAGATCGTCGGCGGCGATTCGCGCCAGATCCTGCAGATTCCGCTGACCGACCGCGGCGGCGTGCCGGTGACCCCGGGCCCGGTCAGCGTGCCGCTGGCCCAGCCCGAACTGCTGCCCTCGGTGACGGCGACCGATTCTTCGCGGTCGTCGATCCCGTACAGCGGCCGCCCCGAGCGCCCGAAGACCCGCGATGAGGTGATGCGATGAGAGTTCCTGCCCTGATCGCAGCGGGCGTGGCCCTGCTGCTGGCCCTGCTGGGCTCGATGTTCGTGGTCAAGGAAGGCCACAGCGCGATCGTGTTCCGCCTCGGCACCGTGGTGCGCGAGGACGTCGCCCCCGGCCTGCGCTTCAAGTGGCCGCTGATCGAAACCGCGCGCACCTTCGACCGCCGCCTCAACGTGCTGCCGGCCGAGCCGGAGCGCTACCTGACCGCCGACAAGCTCGACATCAGCATCGATTTCTTCGCCCTCGGCCGGATCGAGGACATGCGCCGCTTCTTCCAGGCCACCGGCGGCAACGAGGAAGTCGCGGCCGAGCGCCTGAAGCCGATCATCCGCGACGCGCTGCGCAACGAGATCAACTCGCTGAAGCTGCTCGACGTGGTCAAGGGCGACCGCGAGGCGGTGATCGGCAAGCAGCTGACCGCGATCAACCGCGGCGCGGCGACGCTGGGCGTGAAGATCCAGGACATCCGGATCAAGCGCATCGACCTGCCGCAGGACAGCAACGTGCTGCAGTCGGTCTACAACCAGATGCGCTCGCAGCGCCTGCAGGTCGCCAGCCAGCTGCGCGCGGAAGGCTTCGAGCAGTCGCAGGCGGTGCGCGCGGCGGCCGATCGCGACAAGACCGTGCTGCTGGCCGAGGCCGAGCGCGACGCCCAGCGCCTGCGCGGCGAAGGCGACGCCGAGGCCGCGCGCCTGTACGGCGATGCGGCGTCGAAGGACCCGTCGTTCTTCACCTTCCAGCGCAGCCTGGATTCCTACCGCAAGGCGTTCGCCGACGGCCAGAGCGTGATCGTGCTCGACCGCGACGATCCGTACCTGCAGTACCTCAAGTCCGACCGCTGAGGCCGGCCGATGGCCGGCGAAGTGTGGCGGGCCTTGTGCCTGGTCGTGGTGCTGGAAGGCCTGATGCTGTTCGTCGCCCCGGGCGGCTGGAAGCGCGCGGCGGAACAGCTGCGCTCCTTGCCCGATCCGCACTTGCGTGCGGTCGGTGGGATCATGGTGGTGATGGCGCTGACCGGCTTGTGGTGCCTGCGCCTGGGGTGATTCAGGCGGGCCTTCGGACCCGCTGCCGACCGACCCGCCCGAACAACGGATGGGGCAAGGCCTTCAGGCCCGTCGCTTTCCGATCCGCGGCAGTGTCGCGACTTGAGCCGAGAGCGTCGGGGCTGAAGCCACTCCCACAAAAGCCGATGCATGACAGCCCCGCTGTTGTGGGAGGGGCTTCAGCCCCGACGCTCTTCGATCCGGCCCGAAGCGAGCTGCCACGACGGCCGCAACGACGAAAACGCCGCGCAAGCGCCTCGCGACCGCGGTCATGCGCGCGCCACGACGCGCATCGCAGTTCCTTTCGTATCGCCGCGCGCGCTGCGAATCCTTCCCCGCGAGTCCCTGAAACGTCCTGATTTCGCCCTGTCGCCGCGACCCGGGCGCGGCTAGACAGTGGGCGGCGAGGCATGCGCCGCCGCTGCACGACGGCGCCGCGTGCGGGTGCGATGCCATCCACCGGCAACATCCCCGACGGCCTCGCGGCCGTCGCAGGCGCGCTTGCGTCGCGACGGAATCTCATCCCACTTCAGGAGAACCGTCATGAAGGATTCTGAGCGTAGCCGTTTGCTTCGTCGCAGCGCGTTGGCGTTGGCCTTGATGTCCTTGACCAGTCCGGCCTGGGCGGCCTGCCTCGGCCTGGGCGTGCCCAAGGCCAACAATCTGTACCTGATGTTCGCCAACACCGCGACCCCGTACCTGGAGTTCGGCCAGCTGCCGAATTCGCCGACCAGCCCCGCGCAACCGTTCGCGCTGTCCGGCATCCCCAGCTACGGCGGCACCGCAGCGGCTCTGCAGACCGCCGTGCAGTCGGTGGTGGAAATGGATTTCTGCGAGTTCAACGTGCGCGTGCACGCGACCAACGCGTTCCCGCCGGCCACGCTGCCACGGCGCAACATCGTCGCGGTGACCACCCAGAACGCCATCGCCGACGGCCTGCTGTCCAAGCCGCAGCGGCTCGACACCGGCGACCTGTACCAGGTCGATTACTCGTACGTGTACGGCGGCACCTTCCAAAGCTGGCTCGGCGGCAGCGGCGGCGCGCTCAACGGCATCAACTCCACGGTCACGCGCTGGGCCAACGCGCTCGGCGGCTCGGCCGCGCTGGCGGCGGCCAACAACTACGGCGTCAGCAACTCCACCACCGTGCGTCCGGGCGAGGACAGCGCCTCGCGCCACATCATGTCGACCGGCGGCGCGGTCACGCCCGAGGATCGCGTCGGCTATCGCCGCCACTTCAGCGACACCTCGTTCTCGGTGCTGGCCAGCAACGTCGGCCTGTCGTTCAAGACCATGTGGAACTGGGACCTGGTCAATCCCAACGCGCAGACCGCGCACGCGCTGGAGATGACCGTGCTGTATCCCAGCGCGACGCCGCCGGTGATCGGCTGGTACTACGGGCAGTCGCCGGCCGAGTGCCATTCGCCGTGGAAGACGCCGACGGTGACCGGCCCGACCGGCCCGGCCCAGGCCTTCCACGACGGCATCTATTACCCGTACACGGTGCGCTGGGATACGCCGAATCCGTATTGGGGCAACGGCCCCTGCACCGGCGCGACCGGCGCGCCGGGCCAGGCGATCGGCGGCGCGTACTACCACATCGGCGCGACCTTCACCGACATCGATCCCAACACCACGGCGATCAACGCGCTGGTGGTCAAGGACATCCGCCTGTACGGCGCGACCAACAACCTGCTCTCGCTGAAGCCGCGCCTGCACGGCCTCGACGCCGGCACCTTCGATCCGTTCGGCAGCTTCCGCCTGAGCGTGTTCAATCTCGCCGAGACCGCGACCTTGCTGCGCAACGTGGAACTGCGCGAGTTGCCGCGCGTGGTCGGACTCAACGAGATGGTGGTCGGCGGCCGCATCGCCGACGCCAACGGCGAAGAGTTCCAGCCCTGGAACAGCCGCACCCTGGTGCGCGAGGCCAAGTTCGACGTCGGCCAGAGCCTGGCGATCCCGGTGGCCAAGGTCGGCCAGCAGCGCCACGTCAGCGAGGTGATCACCGCCGAGGACTGCCAGCGCCAGCGCGCCGGCGACGCCATCGCCGATCCGGCGCCGGTGCCGTGCACGCCGCGGGTCAACGTCGACCTGTTCCCCTCGACCACGCTGTACCTCACCGCCGACACGGTCGAGCCGAACGCCACCTTCTGGGACGCCAAGCAACGCAAGTACGTGACCGGGCCGCTGAGCACGCGCACCTACTACCAGGTCACCGGGCGGCGCCTGGACCAGAACAAGAACGGCGTCGACGACTTCATCGACGCGCACGCGCCGGCGGCGCAGGCCAAGTGAGGGCCCGGGCGTCGAGAAGTTGAGCGTTTCGTACGCCGGGCGCGTCGCAGCGCCCGGCGCAGCGGGCCCGGCGCAAGGCCGGGCCCGCGTTTTCGCGGCCCGCCACAGGCCGATGCGGAAGAGCCACCTGCCCGACATCGTCAGGTAAAGGCGCAGGGCTAGCGCCGGTGCTCGGCGAAGCGGCGCGCGCGCGTGGGGGCCGGCGGTGCGCGGGGCCGTGCCGCCGGCTGCGGCAGCCGTCGGCGCGGAAGAAGCGGGGAGGGTCGGCATCGCAGCGGCTCCGGGCGGGCGTGGCGCGTGCCGGAACGGTCCGGCGGCCGCCCCGGCGCGGCGCTGCGGGGCCGGCGCAGTCTCGCAGCGGCGCGGCGCGGCGCGCGCGGGGCGGGCAGGGCGACGGGCCGCGGTTGCGGAGCGACGGGCTGCGCCCGGCGGCGATGGACGGGGGCGCTGCGCTCGGGCCGAACGCGCGCTCGCGCGGTCCGGGCGCGCGGCCGCGGCCCGGAATGCCCCGAATCCGAGCGGCGCGGCGGCCTTCGCGTCCGACAAGCAACGGCCCGGCGGATCGTTCCGATGCGCCGGCCCCGGACGCGGCGCGCCCCAGGCTGAGCCGAATCTGTCCGCTGGCCCGCCCGGGGTGGCCTTGGCCGCCCGAAACCCGGATAATGCACAAAAGCCGGCCGGGGCCATCCCCGCCGGCTTTTTTCCGTTCATGGCCCTGTGGCGCGGCGAGGACTGCGACTGGGCGTGGGCGGACCATGCGGCGTCCGCCGCTTTCACAGCTAGGAGTTTGGACTCATGGGTCAGTCAGTCGTCGTTCTCGGTGCCCAGTGGGGCGATGAAGGCAAGGGCAAGATCGTCGACCTGCTGACCGAGCAGATCGGCGCCGTCGTGCGCTTCCAGGGCGGCCACAACGCCGGCCACACCTTGGTCATCGGCGGCAAGAAGACCGTGCTGCACCTGATCCCGTCCGGCATCCTGCGCGAAGGCGCGCTGTGCCTGATCGGCAACGGCGTGGTGCTCAGCCCGGCGGCGCTGCGCAAGGAGATCGACGAGCTGGAAGCCACCGGCGTGGAAGTGCGTTCGCGCCTGAAGATCAGCCCGGCGACGCCGCTGATCATGCCGTACCACATCGCCCTCGATCAGGCCCGCGAGAAGGCCGCCGGCGGCAAGGCCATCGGCACCACCGGCCGCGGCATCGGCCCGGCGTACGAGGACAAGGTCGCCCGCCGCGGCATCCGCGTCGCCGACCTGCATTACCCGGCCCAGCTCGCCGAGCTGCTGCGCAGCGCGCTGGACTACCACAACTTCGTGCTGACCAAGTACCTCGGCGTGGACGCGGTCGACTACCAGAAGACCCTCGACGAGGCGCTGGAATTCGGCGAATACGTGCAGCCGATGAAGTCCGACGTCGCCGGCATCCTTCACGACCTGCGCAAGCAGGGCAAGCGCGTGCTGTTCGAAGGCGCGCAGGGCTCGCTGCTGGACATCGACCACGGCACCTACCCGTACGTGACCTCGTCCAACACCACCGTCGGCGGCGCGCTCGCTGGCACCGGCGTGGGCGCGGACGCGATCGACTACGTGCTCGGCATCGCCAAGGCCTACGCCACCCGCGTCGGCGGCGGCCCGTTCCCGACCGAACTCGACGACGAAGTCGGCCAGGGCATCCGCGACCGCGGCCAGGAATACGGCGCCACCACCGGCCGTCCGCGCCGCTGCGGCTGGATCGACATCGTCGCGCTCAAGCGCGCGGTGGCGATCAACGGCATCACCGGCCTGTGCATCACCAAGCTCGACGTGCTCGACGGCATGAAGACGCTGAAGATCTGCATCGCCTACGAATACCGCGGCAAGCGCACCGAGTACGCGCCGCTGGACGCGGCCGGCTGGGACGAGTGCACGCCGGTGTACCTGGAGTTCCCGGGCTGGGACGAGAACACCCACGGCATCACCGAGTGGGACAAGCTGCCGCCCGCCGCGCGCGCCTACCTGCGCGCGCTGGAAGAGCTGGCCGGCTGCCCGCTGGCGATCGTCTCGACCGGTCCGGACCGCGACCACACGATGGTGCTGCACGATCTGTGGAAGTAAGCGCGCATCGCTGAAACACGAGAAAAGCCCCGCGAATGCGGGGCTTTTCTTTTGCGCGGCGCGCGAGGGCGCGCGATGCTCGAAGGCTAGCGGCGCGCGGCGCGCACCGGTCCGCCGCCGCTTCCCGCTGCCCGCGATGGCGGCGCCGCAGCGCGCCGGATTGGTTCCAGCCGCTCTACATTGAAACCGCCGCGCCGCGCCCAGCCGGCGCGCGCGGCTGCCTATTCTGAGTTCCCCGATCACACCGCGGCGCTCTCATGAACAAGCACATCCTCATCGTCCACGCCCACCCCGAACCGGCGTCGCTCAACGGCGCGCTCAAGGATGCGATGCATGCGCATCTGCTCGCGCAGGGCCACAGCGTCGAAGTCAGCGATCTGTATGCGATGGGCTGGAAAGCCGCGGTCGACGCCGCCGATTTCCCGCAGCGCGACGCGTCCGCGCGCTTGCGCGTACCGAAGGATTCGCATGCCGCCTTCGCCGCCGACGCGCTCACCGCCGACGTGCGCGCAGAGCAGGACAAGCTGCGTCGCGCCGATGCGCTGATCCTGCAGTTCCCGCTGTGGTGGTACTCGATGCCGGCGATCCTCAAGGGCTGGTTCGACCGGGTCTATTCCTACGGTTTCGGCTACGGCGTGGGCGAGCATTCCGAGCGCCACTGGGGCGATCGCTACGGCGAGGGCACGCTGGCCGGCAAGCGCGCGCTGGTGTCGGTCACCGCCGGCGGTTGGCAGCCGCACTATTCGCCGCGCGGGATCAACGGGCCGATCGACGACCTGTTGTTCCCGATCAATCACGGCCTGTTGCATTACCCCGGCTTCGACGTGCTGCCGCCGTACGTGGTCTATCGCAGCGACCGCGTCGATGCCGGGCAGTTCGCGCAGGCGCGCGACGGGCTGCTGCGGCGGCTGGACGGGCTGTGGAGCGATGCGCCGATCGCCTACCGGCGCCAGAACGGCGGCGACTACGCCGTGCCGTCGCTGGAGCTCAAGCCCGGCCGCGAGGCCGGCGGCGAACGCGGCTTCGGCTTGCACGTCGCGCCGGCGGCGTAGGGCGGGCCGCGCCTCCAGATGAGTCATGTTGCTGAACCCCTGCGGCCGTTCCACGCCTAGGCAGAAGCCCAGGGCGAAGCACATAATATTTGTGCTGTTCGTCACATTTTCTGTTTAGTTCGTTCAGGCGGCAATCGCCGCCCACCCCGCGGCGCCGCGCTCGGCCGAGCGCGACGCGCTCCCGCCCTGCAGCGGGAGGCGGTTGGGCGCGGCGGCGTACAGGGGGAGTCCAGCGACTCATGAGCATGTCTTTCGGGCGCGGTCCGCGTGGACCGCGCATGGCTTTACTCGCCGCGTTCCTGGCGGTGGCGGCGCTGTCGCCGGCCCAGGCCCAGGTCCAGCGCACCTTCGTCAACCTCGGCTTCGAGCAGCCCGACCTGGGCACGGGCGCCTGCGTCGGCTACTTCGCCGGCCCGCAGCAGGTGACCGGGTGGAACACCACCCATCCCAGCCGCGCCACCGGCGGCTGCGGCATCGTCGCCAATCCGGCCAACGGGCCGATCGTCGAGTTGTGGGGCAACAGCTTCAACAACACGCCGGCGCGCGCCGGCAAGCAACACGCCGAACTCAACGCCGACCAGGCCTCGCGGATCTACCAGAACATCTGCCTGACCAACAAAGAGGTGATCCGCTGGCGGTTGAGCCATCGCGGCCGCGATTCGGCCACCACGCCGGACGTGATGAGCTTCGGCGTCAACGCGTCGGGCAGCACCGCCACCGCGGTGAGCAGCGAGATCGCGCGCATCGGCACCACCAACAACGGCACCGACCGGGTCGATACCGCCGGCACGCCGTCGTCGGCTATCCAAGGCACGATCGCCATCGGCGGCACGGCCAACGGCTGGCGCGATTACAGCGGCAGCTTCACTTACAACGGCACCACCGGCGTGCAGCAGGTCGGCTTCGCCGCGCTGAGCAGCAGCGGCGGCATTTCGCTCGGCAATTTCCTCGACGAGATCCAGGTCACCCTGAGTCCCTACATCGAATTCGACGCGGCCAACTACACCGTGCGCGAAGGCCAGAGCGCCGGCCTGCCGCGGTTGCGGGTGATCGGCACCGTGCCCGCCGGCGGCATCGTGGTGCCGGTGCGCATCACCGGCGGCAGCGCGACCCGCGGCAGCGACTACACCGTGTCCAGCGGCAACGGCGACATCGTCAATGTGTCGATTCCGGCCGGCACCTACGACAACGCCACCTTCGACCTGCCGATCGCGGTGATCGACGACACGATCATCGAGGACAACGAGACCGCGACCTTCCAGGTGCAGAGCGACGCCAACGTCTACACCTTGGCCTCGACCACCACCTGTTCGACCAACGCTTCGGCGCAGGCGAGCGCGACGCTGACCATCGTCGACAACGACGTCGATCTGCGCACGAGCAAGCGGGTCGACAACGCCGCGCCCGCGGCCGGCGGCACGGTCGCTTACACCGTGACCTTCCTCAACAACACCGCGCGTCCGACCGTCGGCGACGCCAGCGCGCACGACGCGTCGGTGAGCCTGGCCGACGCGGTGCCGGCGGGCATGACCTTCACCTCCTGGACCTGCACGCCGATCGGCAGCGCGAGCTGTCCCGCGGGCAGCGGCACCGGCGCGATTTCCGCCACCGCGATCCTGCCCGCGGGCAACGCCGCGGCCGGCGCCGGCCTGACCTACGCCATCCAGGCCAAACTCGCCGACGGCCAGTGCGGCGCGATCGTCAACACCGCGACGGCCACCGCCAACGCGCCGTTCGCCGAGGGCGCCTCGGCGCAATCGGGGTTCGTCACTCCGGCGCCGGGCGGCAGCGCCGACAACAGCGCCAGCGTCAGCGTCGATCCGCAGTGCGTGTCGCTGTCGCTGAAGAAGGACGACGGACGCGGCACCTATACGCCCGGCGGGCAGAGCGATTACCTGCTGACCGCGTGCAACCCCGACGGCCCCGACGCGGCGGCCGGCGCCAGCATCAGCGACAACCTGCCGCGCGGCGCCAGCCTGCGCGCCGGATGGTCGTGCCGCGCGCTGTCCAGCGGCGGTTCCTGCCCGGCCAGCGGCGGCGCGGTGGGCGATACCGCGGTCCAGGTCGGCAATCTGCAGTTGCCGGTCGGCGCCTGTGTCGAGGTGACGGTGCCGGTGCGCTTCGGTGCGGCGCCCGGGGATTACTGAGGCGGAATCGACGGCCGCCCGCGATCCGGGACGGGACGCATCGGCAATCGGCAATCGGAACGGCGGGGCGCGAGCCTCGCCGTTTTGCGTTGGGCGGCGGCGAACGGCCGCGAGGCGGGTCGCTGGGTTGCGTGCGACCGAGGCCGCAAAACGGCAGACACGGACCCGGGCGGACGTTTTATTCAGCTTTTGCGCCAAAAGTGTGATCTGGTTCCGGCTACAGCGCCCCCTGGTTCTTGTTAGGCTCCTGAAGCCACGGTACGTGGCCGTATGTCGTTTCGCGCAACGGTAGGGGAGTACCGTCGCGCCGCAGCACCCTCCCGCCGCGCGGCGGGCCTCGGGGAAAGTCCGTCAGGTACTCAGGAGGAGTCGCTATGTCCGAAGCACAGCCGCAGTCGCTGGCTGCCCAGGTATTCGCCGATCCGGTCGCGGCCGAGCTCGCCGACGCCGTCGCCGCGGGCGACCGCGCCGCGATCCGCCGCCTGGTCGAGCGCGCGCCGGCCGCGTTGTCCGCGCGCGGCGACAAGAACGTGACCCTGCCGGAGTGGGCGGTGTTCAACCAGAGTCCGGAAGGGCTGGACGAATTGCTGGCGCTGGGCGCCGACCCGTCGCGGCCCGGCGTGGACGGTTCCACCGTCGTGCATCTGGCGGCGATGGCGCGCGATCCGGTCTACCTGGAAACGCTGCTCGCGCGCGGCGCCGATCCCAACATCGAGCACGCCCACACCGGCGCCGCGCCGCTGGCCGCGGCGTTGATGGGCGATCGCGAAATCCAGTTCCGCCGCCTGCTCGCCGCCGGCGCCGATCCGCGCCACGTCGACCGCATGGGCAACACCGCGCTGCACGTCGCCGGCAAGGTCAACCAGCCCGACCTCGCGCTGGAACTGCTCAAGGCCGGCACCGACCCGCATGCGCGCAACGCCCAGAACGTGAGCTTCCAGCGCTATGCGTTCATGACCCCGCCGAGCCTGCTCAGCGCCAAGGCGCGCGCCGACCGCGAGGCGCTGGCGGCGTGGATGCGCGAGCGCGGCATCGCGTTGGAAAGCGCCTGATCGCGCGCGACACCCTTTCAGGAACACGGTACGCCAAGGAATTCAGGAGACCGCAGCATGAGCCAGCAGACCGAACCGACCGCCGGCGCGCAGCCGCCGCAGTCCTTCGCCGACCAGGTGCGCGGCACCCAGGCCAAGCCGATCGACAAGACCCTGTCGCGGCTGATGGACGATCTGTACGACCAGGGACCCGGCATCGACGGCTTCAAACCGCTCGACGCCGAGCAACTGCGCGCCAAGGGCATCGACCCGGCGACGCTGGAGAACAAGGATTCGGGCTTCCTCGCCCGCATCTACGGCGACGAACACGGCCACTACGTGCTGGCCTATTCGGGCACCGACGAGGGCAAGGACTGGCTGACCAACTTCCGCCAGGGCCTGGGCTTCGAGGACGCGCAGTACAACCAGGCCATGGCGCTGGCGCGCGAGGCCAAGGTCGCGTTCGGCGACGAAGTGGTGATCACCGGCCATTCGCTCGGCGGCGGCCTGGCCGCGGCGGCCTCGATCACCAGCGGCATTCCGGCGGTGACCTTCAACGCCTCCGGCGTGCACGACAAGACGCTCGAACGCATCGGCATCGACGCCGACGCGGCCAAGCAGGAGATGGCCGACAGCGGCCAGATCCGCCGCTACGCGGTCAAGAACGAAATCCTGACCGACCTGCAGGAGCACAGCATTCCGCTCAAGTGGGCGATGCCCGACGCGGTCGGCCACAAGATCGAGCTGCCCGATCCGGACCCGCAGTCGTTCTGGCAGAAGCTCATTCCCGGCAGCGGCATCAAGCACGGCGTCGACATCCACTACATCGAGGCGGTGATCAAGGCGCAGGAGATGGCGACGCCGGGCGAACGCGGCCACGACGCCGGCCGCGCCGCGGCGGCGACCGGCGCGCGCGAGGCCGGACGCGACGCCCTGGCCGACGCCGCGCACCCGCACAACGGCATGTACCAGCAGGCCTTGCACGGCCTGCGCGGCCTGCCGCCGGGCGCATTGGAGTTCGGCGGCGAACAGGGCCTGCGCAACGCCGCGACCCACGCCGCGCTGGATGCCGGCGGGCAGGGCATGCGCAACATCGACCACATCATCGCCGGCCGCGACGGCCGCGGTTTCTTCGCGGTCGAAGGCGGCCTCGACGACCCGAGCCACCGCCGCGTCTTCCTCGACCAACAGCGCGCGGTCAGCGAGCCGCAGCACACCGCAGCGGTGCAGCCGCAGCCCGAAGCGGCGCCGGCGCCGCAGGAAAGCAAGCGGGCGGTGATGAACTGAGCGGCGCGCTGGCGGAAGGCCTGCCGATGCAGCGGCAGGCCTTTCGGGCCGTAGTGCCTGCTGCTGTGGGAGGGCCTTCGGGCCCGATGCTTTCGGCTCAGGTCGCTGCGTCGCATCGGAAAGAAAAGCGTCGGGGCTGAAGCCCCTCCCACAGCGACTTCGCCGCCGCCGCCGTTGTCGCGGTGTCGGCCCGCTGTTGTGGGAGGGCCTTCAGGCCCGACGCTTTGGGTTCAGGTCGCTGCGTCGCTTCGGAAAGAAAAGCATCGGGGCTGAAGCCCCTCCCACAGCGACTTCGCTGCTGCGTCGTCGTGCTGGTGGCCCGCTGTTGTGGGAGGGCCTTCAGGCCCGATGCTTTCGGCTCAGGTCGCTGCGTCGCATTGGAAAAAGAAAAGCATCGGCGCTGAAGCCCCTCCCACAGTGACTTCTTCGCCGCCGCGTCGTCGCGCTGGCGCCCCGCTGTTGTGGGAGGGCCTTCAGGCCCGACGCTTTGGGTTCAGGTCGCTGCATCGCATCGGAAAGAAAAGCATAGCGGCTGAAGCCCCTCCCACAAAGACTTCGCTGCTGCGTCGTCGTCGCGCTGGCGCCCCGCTGTTGTGGGAGGGCCTTCAGGCCCGACGCTTTCGGCTCAAGTCGCTGCGTCGCTTCGGAAAGAAAAGCGTCGGGGCTGAAGCCCCTCCCACAAAGACTTCGCTGCTGCGTCGTTGTCGTGCTGGTGGCCCGCTGTTGTGGGAGGGCCTTCAGGCCCGACGCTTTGGGATCAGGTCGCTGCGTCGCATCGGAAAGAAA
Source organism: Lysobacter yananisis (assembly GCF_031199375.1). Classification (NCBI taxonomy): domain Bacteria; kingdom Pseudomonadati; phylum Pseudomonadota; class Gammaproteobacteria; order Lysobacterales; family Lysobacteraceae; genus Lysobacter; species Lysobacter yananisis. The sequence continues at coordinate 5,942,626 of NZ_CP133568.1, read as the reverse complement.
AGCGTCGGGGCTGAAGCCCCTCCCACGAAGACTTCGCTGCCACCGCCGTCGTCGTGGTGTGGCCTGCTGTCGTGGGAGGGCCTTCAGGCCCGATGCTTTCGGCTCAGGTCGCTGCGTCGCTTCGGAAAGAAAAGCATCGGGGCTGAAGCCCCTCCCACAAAAGCCCCTCCCTTCGCGCATCGCTCCGCACGCCTGCGTACGGCGACAGTTCGAAACGTTGAAGCGTTCGCGCGACAGGTCGCGTTCGTTCTCTTCGATCCCTGCGCCTCGTCACCGACGCTCTCTCGTCCGCCTCGCACGCATCCCTGCCCGGATCGGCGAAAGCTGAGCGGCAGTTATCCGTTGCGCGCAAAAAACCGCGCGGCCGGTCTCGCGGTTACAAGTCGCGCACACTTTGGCGCATCGCATCGGGTATTCCGTGAGCGCGGTCGCGTCCGGACTCGAAGCCGGCGCCCGCGCGCAATGCAAATCGCACGATTGCCTCCGTACAGTTCCACCCGCACCGTCCGTCGTTCGCCGTCGCCGCGCCCAGGCGCGCGCGGGGCGAACGCCGCGCCGCTGCGGAACGGTTTAAACAACTCTTAAAACTCCGAAGTCAGCATCGCGGCGGCGAGCGCTCGTCCGCTGCGGCGCTCGGCTGTCCCGCGTCCTTCCCCACTCAATTAGGAACCCTTGTTCATGCGCATCGTTCGCATCGTTCCCTTGTTGTTGCTCTCGTTCCCGCTCGCGCTATCGGCCCAAGTCCGCAAAGAAGGCGAGGAGCGCGCCGACATGGCGCCGGCCAACTGGAGCGTCGGCATCGCCGCCGGCAGCCGCAACGAGCTCTACGCCGGCGAGGGCAACCACACCCGCGTGATTCCGTTCTTCGGCTACGAGGGCGAGCGTTTCTACCTGCGCGGCATCACCGCCGGCTATTACCTGGTCAAGAGCGACGAATTCGCCTTCGACGTGTTCGTGGGCGGACGGCTGGACGCGATGGACCGCAAGGATTTCGGCCGGCGCGAGCTGGCCAAGCGCGGCATCGACCGCGACCTGCTGTCCGATCGCGACGACAGCGTCGACGCCGGCGCCTCGGTCAGCTGGCGCGGCAGCGCCGGCGAACTGCAGCTGGAGGTCAAGGCCGACATCCTCGACGTCAGCGGCGGCTACGAGGCCGACGTGAGCTATCGCTATCCGATGCAGGCCGGCGAGTGGCTGCTGACGCCGGCGGTGGGCGTGAGCTGGATGTCCAAGGACCTGGCCAACTACTACTACGGCACCCTGGACAAGGAAGTGCGGCGCGGCGTGGTGAGCTATCGCCCCGGCAGCGTCACGATCCCGTCGGTGAGCCTGACCGTGGCGCGGCCGTTCGCGGAGAAGTGGCGCTTCATGGCCAACGTCGGCTATCAGGTGCTGCCGGACGAGATCAGCGACAGCCCGCTGATCGCCGAGGACACCGACGGCGTGGCGCAGGCGTTCTTCGGGGTGGTGCGCAGCTTCTGATCGCTGCGGACCGCCACCGCAACCCCTCTCCCGCATGCGGGAGAGGGGTTTGAGCAGCGTTGCGTCCGCCGTCGGCGACAGCGCTCAGTACAGCGGCGTTCCGGCCTCGTAGGCCTCCACGAACGCCTCCCAATCCAGCTCGACCTGCGCGGCGTACGCGAACGCGAACGCGCGGATCTCCGACTTCAGCCCGCTCTTGCTCGTCACCGCGTCGCTGACCTGCTTGTCGATGCTGTAGCTCACCACCGAGCTGTCGTAGTCCTGGTCGGCCAGCGCGTGCGCGCTCGCCAGCGCCTGGCCGAGGTAGCCCGCGGCGGTGTCGAGCTTGCCGGCGCTGTCGAGCTTGGCCGGATCGAAGTCTTCCTGGAACGGCGACTTTTCGTGCACGTAGAACGGCACCCCGGCGACGCTGGCGTGGCCGATCAGGACCTCGGCGTTGCTCACCTGGGCCTTGGCCGTGCGCGCCACGCGCAGGCCTTCGTGGCTGTCGTAGGCGCTGGCCGGCAGCCGGCCCGGCGCGGCCGCGGCGACCGCGCTGGCGGCTTCCTGCTTGAACTCCAGGATCACGTCGTCGGACGTCGACGAGGTCGCGCCCTCGATCAAGACGTAGTAACGCGCGCGGCCGAGGCTGCCTACGCCGGAACCGAGCTTCTGGCGCGCGTCCTTGAGCGTGTAGAACGCGGCCGGATAGCGCTTGGACGCGGCGATCGAGGACACGTAGCCGGCCATCGCGGTGTTGACCGCGCTGTAGGTCGGCGCCGGCAGCGCGACCAGGTTCGACAGCGCCTGCAAGCGGCGCGCGCCGCCGCTGACCGCGGTGTACTTCGACAGCAGGCTGGCGCGGGTCTTGCCGTCGGCCTTGTCGATGGTGTCGTCGACCGCGCCGGTGGTGGTGTCCTTGTCGAGGCGGAAGCCGCTCTCGCCGTTGTTGCCCTTGAACTCGCCCATCTGGTCGACGTACTTGCCGACCAGGGTGTCGATGGCGGTGCCGATGGCGGCGTCGCTGAGGCCGTTGTCGCGGCCGGCCAGGACCATGCTGGCGGCGAGCCGGCGCAGGTCCCACACGTATTGGCCGAGATAGCCTTCGTCGAAGTCGGCGACCTTGAACACCGCCTTGCCGCTGCTGTCGCGCGCGGCGTCGAAGTTGCCCAGGTGCATGTCGCCGCCGATCCAGGTGTAGCCGGTCTGCGCGCTGGCGTAGGCCGAGCCGGGCAGGGTGGCCATGTCCTGGAAGAACAGGTGCGCGGTGCCGCGGTAGAACGCGAACGGGCCGGCGGCCATGGTCGCCAGCTTGGTGTCGAGTTCGCCGCTGGCGCTGGCGGCGTAGGGATGGTTGTGGTCGCGGATCTGCTGCACGACCCAGCTCTTGCGCGCGCTGGCGGCGTCGGCGGGGACCTGCGCGCAGGCGGCGCAGACCAGGGCGAGGGCGAGCAACGAGGTGCGGATCGACGGCATGCGGGCAGTCCTTGGAAGAGCGCCGCGCGGGCACGGCGGCGCGGCCGAGTCGACCACCGGCATGTGTCAGTGGCGTGAATCGGGCCGCCGCGGCGGCCGGGGCCGCGGTGCGCGACTGGCGCGGCGGCGCGAAATCGGGTTGCATGGCGCCAGGACTCACCACGGCGAAAGCCCGAACAAGGACGCTCTGAATGAAATGGCTGCGCCGATTGTCGTTGCTCCTGGCCCTTCTCGCCGCGGCGGCCGCGGCGTTGTTGTTCGCCGTGGTCCAGCCCGGAGTGAGCCCGCGTCCTTCCGCGCCGCCGGCCGCCGACGCGCAGCGCCTGCGCGAGGACGTGAAGCGGCTGTCGGTGGACTTCTATCCGCGCAGCTACGACGTGCCCGGCCAGCTCGACCGGGTCTCGGCCTGGCTGCACGACGAGTTCCAGCGCGCCGGCGCGCGGGTGAGCTATCAGCCGGTGACCGTGGAGGGCCAGGCGTATCGCAACGTGGTCGCGCGCTTCGGCCCGGACGAGGGACCGCTGCGGGTGATCGGCGCGCATTACGACTCGTTCGCCGAGACCGGGATCGACAGCGGCGACGAACGCGGTTACTCGTTGTACACCCACACGCCCGGCGCCGACGACAACGCCAGCGGCGTGGCCGGCCTGCTGGAACTGGCGCGCATGCTCGGCCGCGCGCCGCCGTCGCGGCCGATCGAGCTGGTGGCCTACACGCTGGAGGAGCCGCCGCACTTCCGCAGCGAGCACATGGGCAGCGCCTGGCATGCGCGCGCGCTGCGCGCGTCCGGACGCGAGGTCGAGTTCATGCTGTCGCTGGAGATGATCGGCCGCTTCAGCGACCGCCCCGGTAGCCAGACCTATCCGGTGCGCGGCATGCATCGCCTGTATTCGGATCGCGGCGACTTCGTGGCGGTGGTCGGGCGCATGGGCGACTTCGGCCTGAGCCGCAAGGTCAAGGCGGCGATGGCCGGGGCCACGCCGCTGCCGGTGCATTCGATCAACGCGCCGCCGCTGCTGGTGCAGGGCGTGGACTTCTCCGACCACCGCTCGTACTGGGGCGAAGGCTTCCCGGCGCTGATGATCGGCGACACCGCGTTCCTGCGCAGCCGGCGCTATCACCAACCCGACGACACCTACGAGACGCTGGACTACGCGCGCATGGCGCAGGTGGTGCAGGGCGCGTACGCGGCGGCGACGGGGCCGTAGCGCGGTGGCGCCGGGCGTCGCCGGCGCGGCCGATCGAGGCATCGAACGGCCGCTGCATCGGTAGATCAATCGATGCGGTACACCCGCGCCTTCGGCATGTCCTCGTCGACCTGCAGGAACCAGCGCCCGGCCACGCCCGGCACCACCACGATCTCGGGCTTGGGGATCGGCTTCTTCAGGCTCATGCGGCCCTTGAGCACCTTCCACTGCTGGCCGTTCTCCAGTTCGAACACGGTGCCCGGCTCCCAGCCGGCGACATCGTGTTTGAGCCGGCTCTTGATCGGCTCGTCGTTGAGGCCGATGAACTGGCCCGCGCCCGGGCTGCGCTCGCGCGGCGCGCCGGCGCCGACTTGCGGGCCGGCGTCGTCGGCCTCGGCCTCGGCCGGCGCGGCGGCCGCGACGCCGGGCGCCGCGCCTTCGCTGGCGTCGGCGTCGGCGTCGCGCAGCATGCGGTTGAGCTTGGCCAGTTGCTCCTCGCTCAGGCCGACCTCCTGCAACTGCTGCGGGGTCAGCCGCCGCTCGATCTCGACATAGGGTTTGCGCGCCTGCGCAGCGAAGGACAACAGCAGCAGGGCCAGCAGCACGGACGCGAGCTTGAACGGACGCATGGGGGAATCGCCTGGAGGGAGAGGGGCGGGTGGACAGGTCCAGTGCCGGGACCGTGGCCGCGCCGCTGTGCGCAATTTATGGCTGTTTCGTGACAGCGCTGCGACAGCGTCCGGCTCGGTCGGGAGCGACCGCGGTCCGCGCAGTCGGCCGCGGTCGCACAGCCCGGCGGTATCGGCCGTGACCGCGGCCGCCAAGCGCGGGTGATCGAGCCTATGGCGCGGCCGCGACCGCCGCGGCGCGGGTTCAGCGCGGCGGTCACGAAGCGCGGCGCCGATCGCTACCGCGGTCGCGGAACCGGAAAACGCTTCGCCGCGCGTGCGCGCGGTCATGCTTCGCCGCATCGCCGTCTGGCTAGCGTGTGCCGCCGCCGATCCGGCGGTGTCAGGAGGACAGCCCCCATGAAGCACCTTTCCAAGCGTTCCGCGCTCGCTCCGCTGCTGCTCGCCGCGGCCCTGTTCGCGCCGGCGGCCTCGGCCGAACCGCATACCAACCTCGTCTACGGCAGCGGCGCCTGGGGCGACGAAACCACCGCCACCGTCATCGCCATCAACCAGGCGATCACCGTGTGCCAGCAGTCCGGCGGCAGCGTGCTGTTCGGCTATACCGTGGTCGCGCGCCAGTTCATCCATCCGAACTGGGGCATCACCGTGGCGATCCGCTGCCAGTATCCCTGAGCGCGGCGCGCCGCGCGCCGGCACGCACCCGGCGCGAACACGACGAGGGCCCCGCACGGGGCCCTCGTCGTGCTTCGGGCACGAGCGAGCGCTACAAGCGCCAGCCCAACACGTTCCAGTGCCACGCCGCCCACGCGGCCAGCGCGAACGCCAGCACCGCGGCGACATGGCGCAACTTGCGCCAGCGGCCGAAGTCGCGCGTGCGCAGCGCCGGCCACAGCAGGACGACATCGACCAGCGTCAACAGCAGCGGCAGCGTGCCCAGCCACAACGCCGCGCGCAGCGAACCGCCCGGATAACTGAAGACCGCGGCGTTGCCCGAAGCGACCAACTGCGCCAGCGCGACGCCGAAGGCGAGCGCGAACGCGATCCAGGCGCCGGCGGTCAACGCCAGCCAGCGCGCGCTGCGGTCCGCCGCCGCATCCGCGCGCGGCTGGCGCCGGCGCAGCCATTGCCCGCTCAGCACGCCGAGCGCGGCCAGCACGGCCAGCGCCAGCGAGGCATACAGCGTATTGGCGCTGTCGAGCGCGCCGGCGCGGTCGAACACGTCGTGGCCGTAGGGCGAAACGAAGCCGACCACGCGGCCGTTCTCGCGCAGGAACACCAGCCGGTCCGGACCTTCCACGGCGCGGAACACGTCGGGCTTCTCGGCGACCCAGCGCGAGGTTTCCTCGCCGGCCGACAGGGTCAGATAACCGTCGGCGGTGACGCCGATCTCGGCGTTGGTCGCGGTCAGCAGTTTCTCGAAGCGGCGGTAGTTGCGGCGCTCGCCGAGGTAGCGGCCGAGGTAGGGCTGGGCCGCGGCGGCCGCGCCCGGCGCGGGCAGCGCGGCCGGGCGCGCGCGGGCGAAGTAACGCTGCAGCAACAGCCCCGGCAGTTCCGCGGCCAGGCGCCGGCCGCTGTCGGTGTTGGTGGAGACGAACACGCCGAAGCCCAGTTCCGGCACCGCCACCAGGTTGGAGTGGAAGTACAGCGTGGCGCCGCCGTGTTCCAGGCTCAGCACCTCGCCGTAGCGGTGGCGGAAGAAACCGTAGGCCAGGCCGGTGGCGTCGGGCGCGGTGGCGAACAGCGGCGCGCCTTCGAGCCGGGCGAACGCCGTCGCCGGCACGATCCGGCGGCCGTCGAGTTCGCCGCGGCCCAGCAGCATGCGCAGGTAGCGCGCCATGTCGGCGGCATCGCTGGACACCGAGCCGGCCGGCGCGAGTTGCGCGATGTATTCGAACCCGCGTTTCTCGAAGCCGCCGCTCTTGCGCTCGTAGCCGTCCGACCACAGCCCGGCGAAGGCGGCGCCGCTGTCGCGCGGGTCGTGCGTGCCCAACGGCTCGCGGAAGGTGGTGCGCTGCATGCCCATCGGCTGGAACAGGTCGCGTTCGATCAGCGCCTCGAACGGCATGCCGGCGACCTGAGCCAGCACCGCGCCGAGCAGGGCCACGCTGTAGTTGGAATACACCGCGTGGGTCCCGGGCGCGCGCACCCGCGCCGGGCGGTGGCGTTGCAGGTAGTCGGCCAGGGTCAGCGCGTGCTGCGGGTCCTGCGCGAACAGGTGGCCGAAGGCGGAGTCCTCGTAACCGGCGGTGTGGGTCAGCAGGTGGCGCAGCAGCACCGGCGGGTAGCCGTCGTCGGGCAGCTTCAGCGCCGGCGGCAGGTAGTCGTTGACCGGCGCGTCCAGCGACAGTTTGCCGGCGTCGATCAGCTTGAGCGCTTCCAGGTAGGTGAAGGTCTTGGACACCGAGCCGATCCGGAACAAGGTCGCGTCCGCCGTCACCGCGCGCGCCGGTTTCTGCCCGGCCATGCCGTAGCCGCGCAGCAGCAGCGGGCCTTGCGCATCGACCACGGCGACGGTGACGCCGGCGATGCCGTAGCGGCGGCGGTAGGCCTCGACCACGCCGTCGACGTAGGCGCCCAGGTCGGCCGGGTCCAGGCGCGCGGCGGCGGCCGGCGTCGAAGGCGCCACAGTTGCCGGCGCCGCCGTCGGTGGCGCCGCGGGCGTCGCGGGCGTTTGCGCCAGCGGCTGCGCGCCGACGGAAGCGGCGAGCGTCATTGCTGCGGACAGCAGGTAAGTGCGGAGACGGGACAAGCGCATGGCGTCCTCGGCGATCAGCGATGGAAGGGAAGGGACGGCGCGGCGGTCGCCGGCGCCGGATCGCGGCGCCGCAACAGCCACACGCCGCGGGTCAGCAGCGGCAGCACGTACACCGCCAGCAACAGGTAGGACAGGCCGCGGTAGCCGCTGGCGATCAATGCGACCAGGCCGAAGCGGTCGGCGAGGAACACCGAGCCCAGCAACAGCGCCGCGGCCAGCGCCAGCCGCGCGCGCGGCGGCCATTCGCGGCCACGGCGCGCGCGCCAGGCCGCGGCGGCGCGCTCGTTGATCGCGTGCACCGCGCCGGCGCCGCTTTCGAGCAGGGCGGCGAACACCATCAACTGGAACAGCGCATGGAACCACGGCAGGCCGAGCCGTTGCAGCAGATAGTCCGACGGCAGGGCCGCGTTCGCGACCTGGGCCTGGAAGCCTGCCATGCAGACGAAGAACGCCAACGCCGGCAGCATCGCCAGCGGGCCGGCGAGCAGGCCGGCGACGGCCGCGTCGCGGCGTCCGGCGAAGTGCCGCGCCACCGGCAGGATCACCACCGCGCCGACCAGGTTGTAGCCGGCGTAGGTCAGGCCGTCGCCGAGCCAGCCGGCGGCGGGCGCGGCCGGCGCGGCGAACGCGGCCTGGATGCGGTCGCCGAACGCCGACAGCGCCAGCGCCGCGAACAGCGCGTACACGCCGTAGAGGAAGAACGACACCCACTTGAACACGCGCTCGACCGATTCGTTGCCGAAGCTGACCACCGCGGCGATCGCCGCGACCAGGCACATCGCGCCGGCCAGCGGCGGCCAGCCGAACACGGCCTGGCCGATCGCCCCCGCGGCGGCGCCGAACACCGCCAGCAGCACGATCAGCAGCGCCAGGTAGGCCAGTTCGAACGTCCACCACAGCGGGCCGAGCAGGCGCTGGAAGAAACTGCGGTAGTCGAAACTGCGCAGCGCCTGGGCCAGGACGAAGGTCAGCATGCACACCAGGCTCCACAGCGCGGTCGCCGCGGCCATCGCGTACACGCCGCCCCACGCGCCGGCCGGCAGGAAGAACTCGACCAGCTCGCGTCCGGTCGCATAGCCGCCGCCGATCACCACCGCCTTGAACGCGAAGCCCGGCAACAGGTAGCGCTGGAACCGCGAGCCCGGCGCCGCGCCCGCGCTCATGTCGGCGTCTCCACGCAGGCGCGCACCAGCGCGCGCAGCGCCTCGCCGCCGCGTATCGGGTCGGCCACCGGCAGGCCCAGGCGCTGGCTTTCGTCGCGCATCAGCGCCTGCGCCTGGTCCGCCGAAAGATGCGAAGTGTTGAAGCTGATCCCGGCGCAGCGGATCGCCGGATTGGTCAGGCGTCCGAGCCGCAGGTTCAAGTCGATGGTCTCCTCGATCGAGGGCACGGCGTGGCCCGGATAGCCGAGCAGTTCGCGCCGGCCGGGTTCGTGGCAGACCACGATCGCGTCGGGCTGGCTGCCGTGCAGCAGCGCCAGCGACACGCCCGCGTAGGCCGGGTGCGACAGCGAGCCCTGGCCTTCGATCACGTCCCAATGCGCGGAATCGGCGTCGGGGCTGAGCCATTCGGCCGCGCCGGCGGCGAAGTCCGCGACCACCGCGTCCAGCGGCAGGCCGCGTCCGGCGATCAGCACGCCGGTCTGGCCGCTGGCGCGGAAGTCGGCGTCGATGCCGGCTTCGCGCATCGCCCGGGCCAGGCTCAGCGCGGTGTATTTCTTGCCCAGCGCGCAGTCGGTGCCGACGGTGAGCAAGCGCTTGCCGGAACGCTTGCGTCCGCTCGCCGTCGGCAGCGCGGCGGGCGGTTCGCGCACGTCGATCAGGCGGCGGCCGTGGCGCGCGGCCGCATCGCGCAACATCGGCACCTCGGCCAGGCGCGTATGCATGCCGCCGATCAGGTCCAGGCCGTCGGCCAACGCTTGCAACAGCGGCGGCAGCCAGGTGTCGGGAATGACGCCGCCGACATTGGCCACGCCGATCACCAGTGCGCGCGCGCCGGCGTCGCGCGCCTGCCGCGGCGTCAGCGCCGGCAAGCCCAGGCCGACCTTCGCTTCGGGCAAGGCGTATTCGCCGACGCAGCGCTCGCGCGCCCAGTCGCGCAGGCCGAACGCGGTCTTGGCGAAGGCCGGATGGACGACGTCGCCGAGAAACAGCAGATACGGTTGGGGCAGGTCGAGCGAGGCGGGAGCAACGGACGCGGGGGTTGCAGCGGGATTGGACATGCGGACATTCCGTTGTAGGCCGGGTGGTGCGGGTGGAGGCGCTGATCAGCGCTGGAGCACCGATGGAGTTGGGTGTGTCGGCAGGTGGTTCGATACGTTCGCCGCCGCGGCCATCGCTGCGTCGGCGGCCGTGCCGCGCACAGCTGCGCGGCGGCGCGTTCAGAACCGCAGGTCGAACTCCAGCCCGACGGTGCGCGGCTGCACGCGATTGGCCCGCCATTCGACGATGTCGCCGGTGGCCGCGCTCTTGACCGGCGACAGCGCGCTGATGTCGCGCGCACCGGTCAGGTTGCGCACGTAGGCGCGCACCGTCCAGGCGTTGCGCGACACGTCGGCGTTGAGGTTGAGCTGGCCGCTGGCGGGCAGGGGCGCGGCGTCGGGGTTGCTGTCGACATTGGTCTTGCGCTTGCCGAGCCATTGGTAGCTCGCGCCGAGGTGGCCGTTGTAGCCCGCGCTCCATTCGAAGTAGTAATCGGCGGTCGCGGCGAAGGTCCAGCGCGGTATGCCCGGCAAGGCATCGCCCGGCAGGCCGCGCAGCGACGGCGCCGCGTCGACCAGGTAGGCGTCGGTGAACGAGCCGTTGACGCCGACCCGCAGGTCCGGCGTGAGCTTGAACATCGAGGTGAACTCCACGCCGCGGCTGCGCGCCTTGCCGCCGTTGGCCGCGTAGCTGATGCCGTCGCGGGTGGCGGCGGACAGCTGGATGTCCTTCCAGTCGATCAAGAACGCGGCCAGGTCGATCGACGCGCGCTGGTCGAAGAACAGCGACTTCCAGCCGATCTCGTAATTCACCAGGCGGTCGGAATCGACCGACGGCGGCACCCCGGGCACGGCGAAATTCGGGCCGCCGGGGCGGTAGCCGCTGGCGATGCGCGCATACAGCATGCTGTCGCGGTCGAAGTGCCAGCGCGAGCCGAGCAGATACGTGGTGACGTTCTCCGAGGAACGCCCGGGCGAGGTCGCCAGCGGCAGCAGGATGCCGTCGCTGACGATCTGCTCGAAGTTCTGCCGGTTGCGCGCGTGGCGCAGGCCGGCGGTGACGTCGAAGCGTTCGCTGAACTTGTAGGTCGCATTGGCGAACAGCGCGCGTTCGGTGTAGTCCGAGGGAATCTCGGCGATCGCCAGCGGGGTCACGCCCGGGATCGGCGCGCCGGCCAAGGTGGTGGCGCCGACGACCTGGCGGTTGGCGGAGGTTTCGCGGGTATAGAAGCCGCCGATCATCCATTCGAAGCGGTCGTCGGGCTTGGAGACCAAACGCAGTTCCTGCGTCCACTTCTCCAGCTCCAGCGCCAGCGAGAACTCCGACAGACCCGGCGCGGCGCCGAACAGCGGGAATATCGGGCCGTAGATCGGGCTCTCGTCGCTGGCCTGGTAGGTCTGGGTCTTGGAATAGCCGGTGGCGGAGACGAAATCGGCCCAGTGCAGGTTCCAGTCCAGGGTGGCGGCGAAGAAGTCGATCTTCTTCTCGAACGCTTCGGCGACCCGCTTGTCGGTGCCGTCGCGGCCGAACACCGGGCGGCGCGCGGCATCGAGCGTGCTCAGGCTGTTGTCGTCGGAGTCGACGGTCTGGTGCAGGCCGGTCAGCTTCAGGCTGAGCTCGTCGTTGGGTTGCCACAGCAGCGAGAGATGGCCGCTGCGCTGGCGGGTGTCGTTGATGTCCTTACGGCCGCTGGCGAGGTTGTCGTTCCAGCCCGGCGTGAACTCGTTGGCGAACGACGCGCGCAGCGCGAGCCGGCCTTCGATCAGCGGCGCATTGAGCCCGGCGCGCGCGCTCCAGCCGAGGTCGCCGGCGCCGGCGACGTTGGCGAGCCCGGCGCCGACGCGGCCTTCGAAGCCGTGCAGGTCCGGGTCCTTGAGCACGTACTTGAGCAATCCGCCCATCGCGCCGGCGCCGTACAGCGTGCCTTGCGGACCGCGCAGCACTTCCACCCGCTGGATGTCGTAGGGCAGCAGATCGAGCACGAAGCGGCTGGAGCGGGCGAAGTTGCTGCTCGAACCCAGCGGGGTGTCGTCGAGGTAGGTGCCGACCACCGCGCCCGCGCCGATAGTCGGGATGCCGCGCAGCGACACCGAGGTCTGCCCCGGCGAGCCGCCGTTGCTGATGGTCATCGCCGGCAGGTAGCCGTTGAGATCCGACAGCTGGGTGACGTGCTGGTTTTCCAGTTGCTGTTCGCCGACCACGCTGATCGAGGACGGGACCTTGCGCGCGTTCTCGGTGCGCTTTTGCGCGGTCACCGTGACCGCTTCCAGGGTCGCCGACGGCGCGGTGTCGGGCGCGTCGCGCGCGGCGCCGTCGGCGGCGTCCTGCGCGGCGGCGGCGGAGGCGGAGGCGGCCAGGGTCAGGCCGATGGCCAGGGTCAAGGCGGTGCGGGGGCGGCGACGGAGGGCGTGCGGCATGGCGGGTTCCCCGTAGAAAGGATGGTGTGGAGGGCGTCGGCTCGCAGCGGGCCGATGCCTGCGGCGCGGATCGGTGCGGCGTCGAAGCGGAGCGGGCAATCGGGCTTCAGCGCCAGACCTGCCCGAGCAGGCGGCGGAAGTTGCCGCCCAGCACGGCTTCGATGTCGCTTTCGCCATAGCCGCGGCGCAGCAGCGCCTGGGTCAGTTCGTAGATCTTGGTCGGGCGGTCGAAGCCTTCGATGTCGATGCGTTCGCGAAAGCCGTAGCTGGCCTTGTACGAGGCCTTGAGCGCCTTGAGCTGGTCGGCCGGCATCGCGTCGTAGCCGTACAGGTCGGCGTCCGAGCCGATGCCGACGTGCTCGATGCCGACCAGGCGGGCGACGTGATCGATGTGGTCGATCATGCTGTCGAGCGTGGTCGGCTCTTTCGCGCCGACGAACATGCGCACGCCGGTGATGCCCATGACCCCGCCCTTGGCGGCGAGCTTGCGGATCGCCTCGTCGCTCTTGAGCCGCGGGTGGTCGTTGAGCGCGCGGCAGTTGGAGTGGGTGATCGCGATCGGCCCCCGGGCCAGTTCGATCGCGTCGAGCGTGGTGCGGTCGCCGCAATGCGAGACATCGACCAGCATGCCGACCTTCTCCATCTCCGCGACGATCGCCACGCCGTAGTCGCTGAGCCCGCCGTCCTCGCGCTCGGTGCTGCCCGAGCCGATCGTGGTCTGGCTGTTGTAGGTCAGCTGCGCGCAGCGCAGGCCCAGGCCGTGGAAGAAGCGCACGTCCTCGACCTTGCGGAAATGCTCGGCGTTCTGCACGCCGGAGATCACCGCGATCTTGCCCTCGCGCTTGGCCCGGTCGAGGTCGGCGGCGCGGCCGACCAACACGAAACGGTCGCTGTTGCGCGCGAGCAGGCCGTGCCAGCCGGCGAGGTACTCGGCCACGCGTTCGCGCGCGTCGGCGCCGGTCAGGCCCCAGGAGTTGTGGAAGACGTTAATGCCGCTGAGGCGGAAATCGGCGATGCGGCGCGGGTCGAGTTCCTGCGCGTAGACGTCTTCGCGCATGTCCAGCCGCAGCGGCGCGAGCATGTCGATCACCAGCGCGCGCTCGACGATGGCGCGCACCCGCGGCGAATAACGCTTGAGCTGTTCGTGCGTGGGCTGCGGCGGCGCCGCGGCGGCGGCCGCATGCAGCGGCAGGGCGAGCGCGGCGACGGCGGCGGAGGCTTGCAGCAGGCGGCGACGGCTGAGGCGGACGGGCGCGGGCGTCATGGGCGTGGGACCTGGGTCGGGGGCGTGGAGGCCGCGGCGTCGGCCGCGGAACGGGACGCGGAACGGGACGCGACGCCGCCCGCGCCGCCCCAGACTTCGTCGGGGCAGTGGATGAGTCCGTCGCGATAGACCACCGCCGGCGAGCGGTCGGTCTGGATGAAGCTGGGGCCGTCGAGATCGACGAGTTCGCACAACTGGCCCAGCGCGAACGCCGGCGCGGCCGCCCAACTGGTGCCGAGCATGTTGCCGACCATGCAGCGCAGGCCCAGCGTGCGCGCGCGCGCGGCCATCGCCAGCGCCTCGGTGAGGCCGCCGCATTTGTCCAGCTTGAGATTGACGAAGTCGCAGCGGCCGGCCAGCGCGTCGAGCTCGTCCAGCCCTTGCACGCTTTCGTCGGCGGCCACCGCGACCGGGCAGTCCAACGCATCGAGGTCGGCTTCGCGGCCGCGCGCGAACGGTTGCTCCAGCAGTTCGACCCGATGGTCGGCCAGCGCCGCGATCAGCGGCGCGATGCGCTGCAGGGTGTAGGCCTGGTTGGCGTCGACCATCAACCGCACGTCGGGCCGCGCCGCGCGCGCGGCGACGATCCGGGCGATGTCGAGTTCGGCGTCGCCGTCGAGCTTGAGCTTGAGCAGGCGCGCCTGCGCCAGCGCGCGTGCGCCGGCCGCGACCTGCGCCGGCGCGTCGGCGCCGAGGGTGAACGCGGTCGGCAGCGGCCGCGGCGGCGCCAGCCCGGCCAGCGCCCACACCGGCCGGCGTTCGCGTTGCGCCTGCAGTTCCCACAACGCGCAGTCCAGCGCGTTGCGCGCGCCGCCCGGGGGCAGCAGGGTCTGCAACGCGGCGCGGTCGATGCCGGCCTCGATCGCCTCGCGCCGCGCTTCCAGCGCCGCGTGCATCGAGGCCGGATGGTCGTCGAGGTAGTACACGCCGCAGGCCTCGCCGCGGCCGCGATGGCCGTCATCGTCGCTCAGCGTCGCCACCAGCGCCGGCATCGCTTCGAAGCGGTGGCCGGCGATGGCGAACGGCGCCTTCAGCGGCAGCGGTTCGATGGCGAGCGACATCTGCAGGCGGGCGCGGCTGGGCATGGTCGGAAGGGTTGAAAACTAATTTTCCGAATCAGAAAATTATTTTTCTCCCGAGTCAAGTTCGGGCGACGAACGGAGCGATGCCGGCGCTAAAGCGCGGAAATTCCCGGGTTTCGTCTGCTGCGGCGCAGCAAGCGCTTGGGCGCGGCTGCGCGAAAAACGCGTGGCCGGCGTCGGCGGCGCGCTCGGTCCGCGGCCGGCGGCGTGCGAACATCGCCGACCGCCGCGCCGCGGCCGCGCCCTCGCGCGCGTTCCCGCGCCGCTGCCCGCCCGGACCCCGTCGCACCCATGAGCCCGACCTTGCGCAGCCTGCTCGACCAGTTCGACACCGACCCGTCGTGGCCGTCACCGCCGCGCTGGCGCGAACGCGCGCAGTGGCAGGAGCGGATCGAGCGGGCGAGCCTGGGCCTGGCGGCCGACGCCGCGGAGCTGCTGCGCGCGCGCGCCGACGCCGCGCAGGCGCGGCTGGACGCCGCCGACGCGCAGTGGGCCGCGACGCTGCGCGCGCGCATCGCCGCCGGCGAAGGCGCGCGGTTGCTGCGCGAATGGCTGCGCGAGTCGCCGCCGCACGCGGACGGCGAAGGCTACGACCCGCTCGATGCTCTGCTCGGCGCGGTGCTGGACCTGGCCGAACCTGAGGGCGAGGTCGCCGCGCCGGCGCCGCAGACGGTGTTCTACCAGCCCACGCCGGCGCGGCATCTGCTGGACCTGTTGGCGCGCCTGGAACTGGGCGCGGACGATGTGTTGATCGACCTGGGTTCGGGCCTCGGCCACGTGCCGCTGCTGGTCGCCGCGTGCACGCCGGCGCGCGGCCTCGGCATCGAACACGAGGCGGCCTACGTCGACAGCGCGCGCCTGTGCGCGCGGGCGCTGGGCTTGCGGCGCGCGGACTTCGTCCATGCCGACGCGCGCGCGGCCGATCTGTCCGCGGGCACGGTGTTCTATCTGTACACGCCGTTCACCGGCGACTTGCTCGCGCAGGTGCTCGAACGCCTGCGCGCGCTGGCGGCGCGGCGCGCGATCCGCATCGCCAGCCTCGGGCCGTGCACGCAGACGCTGGCGACGCAGCCGTGGTTGCGCGCGTCGCAGCCGTCGTGGGCGGCGGACCGGATCGCGTTGTTCGCGGCGGGGCCGTCGCTGCCGGGCTAGGCCGGCAGGCGAGGTAGCCGGTTGGGATCGCCGGGCGCGGCGTCCGCGCTCAGCCGGCGGTGCGCGGTGCGGCCGCCGGTGTCGTGGCGGCATCCGGCGTGGCCGGCCCCGCCGCGCGCACCGGCGAGGCCAGCGCCGCGGCCAGCAGCAAGGCCAGCGCGAACCAGCACGCCAGCTCATGCAAGGACCGCCGGCGGCGCCTCCTGCGCTCGGGATCGCGCCCGGCCAGTTTCAACCGGTACAGGCGATCCAGCCGGCTTGCGTCGCGGGCGCGCGGACGCGGCCACGCGACCTCGCCCGGCCCCTGCGTCCAGGCGGGCGCGCCGGCGCCGTCCGGCCGCGCATGCAGCGCGTGCGCCGCGTCGCTGCGATATCCCTCTCGCAAAGCATCCATGTCGTCCTCCCTGCCGTGGTGTCGGCCGGTCCTTGCACGCTGTGATCAACGCGCTCGCCGCGGCCGGGCGGACACCGCCGGCGACACCGCCCGGCGCGGCGCGCGCGGCGGGTTCAACGCGGTGCGACGCGGGCGCCGGCCAGCGCCGCCGGCGCGGGGTAAGCTGGCCGCCCCAGCGAGGACTTCGCCCATGCGCATCGACGGCGCCTGCCACTGCGGCAACATCCGCTTCGTCCTGGATTGGCGCGACGAGCCGGACGCCATCGCCGCGCGCGCCTGCGACTGCACGTTCTGCGTCAAGCACGGCGGCGTCTGGACCGCCCGCGCCGAGGCCGCGCTGCGCCTGAGCCTGCGCGACCCGCAACGGGTCTCGCGCTACGCCTTCGGCACCGGCACGGCGGATTTCCTGGTCTGCGCGCACTGCGGCGCGGTGCCGGCGGTGGTCAGCCGGATCGAGGGGCGGCTGTACGCGGTGGTCAACGTCAACACGTTCGAAGGTTTCGACCCGGCGCGGATCCAGCGCGCGCCGGCGTCGCTGGACGGCGAGACCGAGTCGGCGCGGCTGGCGCGGCGCCAGCGCAACTGGATCGGCGAAGTCGAAATCGTCGAAGGCGCCTGAGCGCGCAGCGACGCCGCCCGCCAGGATCGCGACCATGCCCGAACCGATGCCGCCGCCGCGCTCGTTGTACTTCCACGAAGACGACGACAGCCAGATCGAACTGCTGCCGCTGGCGGCGTGGGCGCATTGCAAGCGCACGCTGGCGGACCTGCACGACTTCGCCGAAGCCCACTTCGACGGCGCCGGCTATACCGAGCTGATGGTGCGTCCCGATGCGCCGCATCGGTTGGCCGAACTGCGGCTGCAACCCGGTGCGGTCGCCGCGGCGGCGGCCGCGCAGTTCCCGGCTTACGACGAAGTCTGGACCGGCTATTCGTCCTCGCGCACGCGCTGCCGCGGCGTGCGGGCCTGGGGCGAGGACGGGTTCGCCTTGTTCGCCGACGGCGATGAATCCAGCGTCGAGGGGCTGTGGCTGCTGGCCGATCGCTGGTGGCCGCGGCATGCGCCGCGGATCGCCGCGTTGCTGCGGTCCTTGCCGCGGGCGGGCGAGCTGTTGCTGGTGGATTGGCCCTGGGGCCATCTGTTCGCGTTAAGCGATGCGCCGGCGCTGGAGCGGTGGCTGGCGGAGCGGACGGCGGAGTCGTAAGCGGCGCGGAGCCGGCCTCGAACCGCGTCTGCGCGACCTCGGGGAAGCGCTGCGAACGCGCGGATTCCGTCTCGATGGCGCCGCCATCTTAACCCACGCCGCCGCGACTGGCGCTGAAGCGCCGGCGCGGGGCGATGCGCCAGCGGGTCCGTGGCGGCGTACCATGCCGCCTCGTTTCGCGACGGCGGCCTGGGGAGGCCGCCGGCTTCCGGTCCGCACCGCTTCGCAATTCGCAACGACCTCTCATTCGTCCACGCCGATGCCGGCGCCGTTTCGCGGCGCGGGCGGCATCGCGTCGGTTCCGGTTTTCCACGACACAGGAGCGACGATGGCAACGATTCCCGCACCGTACTGCGTTTCTTCCGACCCGGCTGCGCGCTGTTGGTGGAGCGAATTGTCCGAAGACAGCAAGCACGCTCTGATTCGCAGTTGGGGTGACGACGAGCGTGCGGACCCGATCGCCGCGACCGCGCGGCGCGCGGCGACGCTGTTGAAGCACTGCCTGCGCGAGCAGGCGCACGCGAACCGGCATTGGCAGCCCGACGACGGCCTGCAGCCGTTGCACGAGCACATGGCGGCGCAAGGGATCGCGCCGACGCAGTTGCACGGCTGGCCCGGTCCGCCGATCACGCGCCATTCGCAGATCTACGACCACGGCATGATCTGGAACATCAAGTACGCGCAGGGGCGGTGGGACATTCACTCCGAGTGGTGCTCGCCGGACGCTCGCGCCCTGGCCGAGCGTTGGGCCGCCAGCGGCTGAGGCCGCTCAGTTCGGTTGCGGTTTGCAGTCCGCGCCCATCGCGGCGGTTTCGTCGCTGGCGCAGACCTTGAACCCCTCGGCGATGCCGACGATCTCGCGCGTGGTCCCCGCGGCCAGCGCGAAGCGCTCGGTCGGCTGCGCGCAATGCGGGTCCGGCGCCGCGCCCGCGGCCGGCGCCGGGCAATCGCCGCGGAACAGGCTGTAGTGGCATTGCCCGCTGCGGCTGGCCTTGCAATCGAAACGGGCGATGCGTTCGGTGATGCGCACCCGGCTGTCGAGGATGTCGACGCCGTCGATCACGTTGTGGTGCTCGATGGTGGTGCCGCCGACGCTGCAGCCGAACAGGGCGCAGAGGTAGTACAGCAGGGCCATCAGGTTACGCATGTCCGACTCCTTGGTGCGTGGCGCGCCGGCGGCGCGGATGAGGCCGCGCGCCGGGCGGGCGCGCGCGGGCGCACGCGCCGGTGGGCGGCGCGGGCGGGGTGGTGGCGATGAGTGCGCTTGCGGGTGGTGCGGGCGGCGGTGGCGCGGTAGGTGCGTTGGCTGTTTCGGGCGTTGCGGGTGAGGCTTGGGGTGCGCAGCGGATTTTTCGGGCGTTGCGGTTCGCGCGGGCGACGATCGCCGTCCCGGCTACATGCTCTTGAACAAGGCCATGAAGGTCTGGCTTACGCTCAGCGTCTCCGGACGCCCGCGCAAGCGCACGGTGCCCTTGCCGCTGTCGTCGCGGACGATGCCGGCGATGGCCTTGAGGTTGACGATGGTGGAGCGGTGGATCTGCTTGAAGCGTTCGCCGTCGAGGCGGTCGAGCAGGTCGCGGATCGGCGTGCGCAACAAGGCTTCGCCTTCGGCCGTGACCACGGTGGTGTACTTGTTGTCGGCGCGGAAATAGACCACGTCGTCGACCAGGATCAGCCGGGTCTCGCGGCCGGCGCTGGCGGTGATCCAGGTCAGTGCGGGCTTGTCGTCCTGCGTCGGGCGGCGCGCGGCCAGTTCCCGGGCGATCTCGCGCAACGCGGCGTGGCGGTCGTCGCCGGGCGCGCGGCGCACGCGCAGGCGGCGCACCGTCACCGCTAGGCGGTCGACGGTGACCGGCTTGAGCAGGTAATCGACCGCGCCGTGCTCGAAGGCGTCGATGGCGTGCTGGTCGTAAGCGGTGACGAACACGATCTGGGTCGCGGGGCTGACGTCGGTCGCGGCCGCGGCGAGGTCCAGGCCGGTGAGGCCGGGCATGCGGATGTCGAGGAAGGCCACGTCGGGACGGTGCTCGGCCAGCGCTTCCAGCGCCTGCGCGCCGTCCTCGCATTCGGCCAGGATGCGCAGTTCCGGCCAGGCCTCGCGCAAGGCTTCGACCAAGGCCTGGCGCAGCAGGGTTTCGTCCTCGGCGATCAGGGCGGTGGGCGCGTTCGCGGGGCTTTCGGCGGTGTGCGGCTCAGACACGGGCCTGCTCCTCGCCGGACGGCGCCGGCACGACGATGGTGGCGGCGACGCCGCTGGGGAAGTTGGCGACGATCGACAGTTGCGCGCGGTCGCCGTAGACCAGCCGCAAGCGTTCGCGCACGTTGTTCAGGCCGATGCCGCTGCCGGAGTTGAGCGAGTTCAGGCCCATGCCGTCGTCGGCGACGGTGATCGACACGCCGGACTCGCCGCTGCGCGCGCGGATCCACACCGTGCCGCCGCCGGGCTTGGGCTCCAGCCCGTGCTTGATCGCGTTCTCGGCCAGGGTCTGCAGGATCATCGGCGGCAGCGGCAGGGCACGCAGGTCCTCGGGCACGTCGATCTGCGTTTGCAGGCGCTGGCCCATGCGCAGCTTGAGGATTTCCAGGTAAGCGCGCGAGCGTTCGAGTTCGTCGCCGAGGGTGGACAGCGCGTCTTCGGTGCGCGGCAGCGAGCGGCGCAGGAACTCGATCAGGTGGCCGAGCATCTCGTCGGCGCGCGGCGGATCGTGGCGGGTCAGGTATTGGGCGCTGGCCAGGGTGTTGTAGAGGAAGTGCGGCTCGACCTGGGCGTGCAGCAGGCTCAGCTTGGCGACCGCCAGTTCTTTCTCGGTGGCGGTGCGCGCGGCCTGGGTGCGCTCGCCGCGGTGGCGCTCGGCCACGCGCCGGGCGATGGCGCGCGACAGCGCCTCGGCGTTTTCCAGGTTGGTGCCCTGGTCGACGCAGAACCAGTCGCTCCAGGGGCCGACCTCGGGCTCGCAGATCAGGGTGATGCGGCTGCCGTCGGCGCTCGGGTCGATCGTGGCGAGGACTTGATTGCGGGCGAGTCCGTACTTCCACGAGTGCGGGTCCGCGCCCTGCAGGTCGAGCATCCGTGCCTGATCGGCGCGCTGGACCTTGGCGCGCACCTGCAGGCTGTCGCGCGCGCTTTCGATGTCCTCGACCCGCGGCAGGTCGCGGATCGCGGCTTCGAGCAGTTCGAAGGTCTCCTCGACCTCGAACGGCACGTCGATCTGGCGGCGCTGGCGGTTGGCGCGCGTGGTCGCGTCGACCCGCTCGGCGATCAGGCGCACCCGGCGCAGATGCGAGAACGCCTTGATCGAGACGTAGATCACCACCAGCAACGCGATCACGAACAACGGACCGGTGTCCATGCGGTTCAGCAGCGGGACCGCCGAGACGATCAACGCCAGCAGCACGAACAGGCCGAACCAGGCGGCGGCGATTCGGGCGACGAAGAACAGGTTGCGGATCACGGGGCGCGTCCATCGGGGAGGGCTGGGCGCAGGATAGTGGCCTGGCGCCACAAAGAAAGCGCAGGGCGACGAAACCCCGGGGATGGCGACCGAAACCCGGTCTTGGCGGGCGAAGCCGGAGGGCGGCTTGGGCGTTGAGGGTGTGGTTTGAGAGGAGGCGGGCGCGGGGAGCGGAATCGCCGAGGAGTGGGGCACGGCAGATGCCGGGTAGCCGGGCGGTGGCGTGGTTGGTGACGGTCGGGTGCGGGAGGGCGTGCGGACTTGATGCCGGCTGTTGGCCTGGACCACAGGGCGACTGTATCGCCGGGGGTGTTAGGTAGATGAGGTTGGCTGGGGCCAGACCGTCGCCCCTGCTTGTCGGCCGGGCCTGTCGTTGTGGCCCGCCGCCACGGTGGGGCGATACGACAGTTCGAAGCGCTGCTCCGCTTCGGCGGGGCGATGCGACGGTTCGAGAGGGGGCGTCGATTCGGCTGAGCGATGCGACGATTCGACAAGGGCGCCGATTCGTTATCGCTCCCGGCCTGCAGGCGCCGGCGCCGGATCAGGCCGCGACGATGTCCCCCCGCGGCAGGCCGCGGACGTGTTCATCGATCTCCCGCAGCAGACGGCGGTCGACCGTCGCCATGTGCTGGAGGCGGCCCGCGGACAGGAGCAGGACGAGGCCATGAACCCTCAACGCCACCGGCACTTCGAACGTCAGCCCGATCGGAACCACCAGCAGCGCCACCATCGCGGCAAGCGCCCAGGCCGCGGCCGCGCTGCGCAGTCGACGACGACCCTGGCGTAGCAACCCGGTCAATCCGGGTAGCGGCGACGCATTCCACTGTTCGCCCAAATAGCGGTGCGCATCCAGCGCGAAACGGGTCTCTGCCGCTGCGGCGCGGCAGTGGACCAGGGCCGCGACGAAGACCGCGCCCCCGGCGACGTAGGTGAGCCACAGCTCTCCGACTTTGGGCGCGAGGAATGCGATGCAGATCCCCAGCGCCAGCCACAACAAACCAGTCCGCGCGCATTCGAAAGCGCGTCTGGCCTGGCTTCGCAACGCCGACAGCTCCGGCGGGAACGGCCGCGTATCGCCCGCGGCATCGTCCGTCACGACGTCGCCGCCCGATCGCTCGGACGATACGGCTGACCGCCACCGGCCGGCCGCGCTGCCGCGGGGCAGATGCGCACGTACGTAGGAACCCAGCGCAGATTCGGATACTGCGTGATCGGCTTCCAGGTGCCGGTACGCCAGTTGACCGCGACCCAACCGTCCTTCGGCATGCCGAGCGTGCAGAACAGGAAGGGATTGTTGTTGTAGGGGACTTCGGCGTAGACGCCAGGAGATATCTTGTGAGCTACGGCCGGTAGAGGGCAGAAGGCCAACGTCAAGAGGAAAGCGAAACGACGTAAGCGCACGGAATTGCCTCCCGAGAGAATTGAGTCGACGGGATGCGGGGTCATCGTGATGTGCCGTGCGACAAAGTTTGCTGCCGAAGCTACGATCATCTTCATCCCTACGGTTACGGCGAAGCTCAGCACCGCCAGCGAGAACATCGTGCCGATGCCGCGCTGCAGCCAGCGGGCGAACATCGACTTGCTCTCGTCGAACATCAATGTGGGAGCTATTGCACTCGTTCCGGATAGCTGCAATCCGAGAAGTAGACTTCGCAAGAGGGGTCTTCAGCGCCCTTGCATTTCTCGATTCCGATCTCTGCGGCTTTCTCGATTGTGGCTGCGCCGTTGATTGTGAATCCGCGCGCTCCCCATACCATCACCGCGCATTGGCTGTAGTAAGAGAGTTTGACTTCGCACCGCGTACCGCCTTTTTCTTTGCAGGATTTGAGTGCGGCTCTCTCTGCCGCACTTTTTCGCTTCAAGCCAGATGCGGAGCCGATGCCGACGCTGTTGGGGGCGTCGTCCACTGCAATTGCACCCCAGCGGTCTTCCCAGATTTCCCGAGCTGGATGGATCGGCGACTGGCTTGCGCCAGTGCCTGGAACAGGAGCGCATCCCAGCCAGCCGATCCCCTGTTGGGGAATGGTTCCCGGAGGGCAAGCAGCAGCACTTCCGATCGAAAGGATCAGGAGCAGCGACCTGAGAGGGGTATGCATATCAAGATCCTCGGGTATTGGCGTCGTTGGGATTTTTGATCTCGTCCTTTTGAACTTGAGTCGAACTTGACCTGTTTACGGCATGTGTGTCGGTGCGATGGACATCAGGTCTGCCATTTCCTCCATATGCCGTGCCGGGATTGGTCTGGTTTGCATGTTGATTCCGGCCGGTGTTTTGCTGGTTGGGTTGGCCGGTAGGCGATCCGGCGTTGTAACCGTTATGGGCAGGCGCTTCAGGCCTGCCCGGCGCCGAATTCGCCCCAAACGCCGAGTAATGCATGAAGTTCCCCAACACCCCCTGGAAGAAACTCGATGCCATCGGCGGCACCGAAAGGATCAGCACGGTCAGGAAAATCCCCAGCCCGCCCTGCTGCAGCGCCATGGTGTTCACGCCCGGCGAGTCGCCCGCGCCCAGCGCCATCATCGTCATGTACTGCGCGGCGAAGTTCGCGGCCACCGCGCCGACCATCTTCATCGCTACGGTCACGGTGAAGCTCAGCACCGCCAGCGAGAACATCGTGCCGATGCCGTACTGCAGCCAGCGGGCGAACATCGATTTGGTCTGGTCGAACATCAGCGCGAGGATGAACAACGGGCCCAGGCCGACGAACAGGGCGAGGGCGAACTTGTACATGACCAGCAAGGCGCCGCCGACCACGGCCGGGCCGGCGACGCCGATGCCGGTCAGCATCAGGGCGCGGTCCTTGTCGTCCTTGATGCCGGGGTTGTCGAGCGCGGGCAGCGCCTCGATGGCGGCCATCGCCAGTTGCATGTTGGTCAGGCCGCGATCGATGGTCTGGGCCGGGTCCTGGTCGCGGCCGGTCACGCTTTCGGCGATGGCGCGCGGCAGATCGTCGGTGAGCGTGGCGTAGAGGCTGCTGGTGCCCACCGTTAGCGACGTGGCGACCATCACGATCAGCACGTTGCGCATCGAGCCGACCGCCAGTTCCATCATCGAGTTGCGCGACTGGCCGGTCATGACCTTGTAGCCCTGCATGAAGATCCACAGCGCCATCAGGCTGGTGGCCAGCGCGCCGACCCAATTGGCCATGCCGTGGACCATGGTTTCGCGGAACGCCAGGATCTCGTTGTCGAGGAACTCGAACACGATCTTGAAGAACACCCATTGCCCGAGGCTTTCGAATTGCGCGGACGGGCCGCGCAGCAGGTCCGGCAGCAGGGAGAGGGCGGCAGTGGATTGGTCGAGCATGCGTTTCGTCCTTGACGGAGCGAGGAGGCGGAGATCGGCCGCGATCAGCGCGGCCAGCCCTTGCGCTCGGTTTTGACCGCGTCCAGCGCGGCCTTCATCGTCGCGAGGCCGACGACGCCGGCCGCGACGCGTCCGTTCACGCCGCCGCCTCCGCTGCCTCCGCCACTGCCGCCGCCGTCCTTGCCGCGCAGCACTTCGTTGCTGAGCATGTCGCGCACCGCGCGCAGGTAGGCCAGGCGCGCGGCGTAGGCATCCATGTAAGCGCGGCTCTGCTGGCGATCGACTTCCATGCGCGAGAGCAGCGCCAGCAGCTTGTTGGTGTTGTCCTGCAGCTTGCCTTGTTCGTCGGCGCCTAGGTCGCTACGCTCGCGCTCGATTTCCTGCAGCCGCTGCTGGCGGGCGCGGGCCAGCGCGTACATCGTCATCGAGTATTTGTACTGGGCCAGCTCGGTCTTGACGATTTCCTGGCACAGCTGCCATTGCTGCTGCGCCGCGCCCGCGGCGGCGCCGGGGCTGGGACAGCGGTCGTTCACGGTCTTGGCGACCTGGTCGCTGGGCTGGGCGGGATTGAGCTTTTCTTCCGGCTCCTTGGCATCGTCGCCGCTCTTGCCCGAGCCGCCGATCTTGGCGAGCTTCTTCAGGTTCCCGTTGACGGTGCCGTCGTCGCCGATGCGCTTCTCGATTTCGGCTAGATGGTCGTTGGCGTGCTTGTCGTGCACCTCCCAGGCGTTCTGGGCGAGCGCGGTGCGGCAGTCTTTGCGCGCGATCCGCGACCGCCCGGATCTGTATCTGCCCGACAACGAACCGCCGCCCCGGCGATCGTGTCCTCGCTGTTGGAAACCGCCCTGCGCTAGGGCGTGGCGCTGCTGTCGCTGCGCGCAGGGACCGGCTGGCGGGCGATCGGCGCCGACGGCGATTGGTTTTAGCGCGCCGACGGCGGCGAGCCGTACGTGTTCGAACAACTGGTGCCGCTGCCAGGCGCGATCCAGAACTCCTTCCGCGGCGAGACTCTGCTGACCGTGTTCGCGCCGTTCTGGGCCGCGGTGGAGCGTGGCCGGACGGTTCACCGCTCGTCGCGGCGTTTCGACGACGCCCGCCTGATCGGCACGGCGGCGGGACTCGGCGCATTCGTGGTGCTGGTGGCCGAATCGCCCTGAGCGGCGTGGCCGCCGCCAGCGACCGCAACCCAAACTGCGCACGGACAGCGCGACACCCGACGGTGTCGGCGCACGCCGGGGTGGCCGACGCCTGGGCTATGGCCCGAAGTTGCGACCCACTTGGCAAAAATCGAGGTTTTGGCTAGCGTGTCGGCCACCGCGGACGGGCAAGGGGAGATGGGTATGCAGGCCACGACGCGCGTTTGGCTGGCGGTTTTGGCGGCGGTGCTGGCGTGTGCGACGTGGCCGGCGCCTGCCGGCGCGACGGCCACCGTCGTCGCCGTCGCAATCGAAGCGCCCGCTGCGGCGATGACGGAAGCGGCGAAGGCGGAAGTGGCGAAGGCCGGGCCGGACGAATCCGCGGTCGACGCGGTGGCTCCGGCAGCCGCCACCGGCGCCATTCCCGCCGACACCGCGATCTGGCTGGAAACCATGCAACCGCTGAGTTCGGCCACGCTCAAGCGCGGCGAGTCGTTCGCCTTGCGCGTCGCCGAGCCGGTGATGGTCGACGGCGTGGTTGTGGTGCCGGCCGGGACGGCCTGCCACGGCGAGGTCATCCATGCCGACCGCTCGCGCGGCGGCGGCCGCGCCGGCGAGTTGCTGCTGGCGGCGCGCTACATCGAACTCGACGGGCGCAGGGTCGGTTTGCGCGGGTTCCGCATCGCCGCGACCGGTCAGCAAAAGATGGGCGCGACCATGACCGTGGCGCTGGTCGGCGGGCCATTGGCGTTCTTCGTGCGCGGCACGGAGATCGAGATTCCGGCCGGAACCCGCGCCCAGGCACGCGTGGCCGGCGCTGCCGCAGCGCCCGCGGTTTCGCCGCCGCCTGCGCCGCCCGCACAAAACATTTCGCAACCGTCCGCATCCGCGGAGCGGTCAATCTCAGGGGAAGTCGTGCAATGAAGTTGAATGCCAGTGTGTTGTTGCTGTCCGTGGCGCTGCTCGCGCCGTGCTCGGCCTGGGCCGCGGAGCAGGCCGAAGCGGCCGCGCCGGCCGTAGCGACCGAGGAAGGCGCCGCGGACAAGGGTAAGAAGGCCAAAGCCAAGGTCGTGGAAATTTCGCCGCCACAAGACGGTAAGGGCAAGATCGTGTTCTTCCGTGCGCCGAAGTTCGTTGGCGGAGCGATCGGCTACAAGGTGCGCGAAGGCGAAACCGTCCTGGGCAATTTGTTTGCCGGCAAGTATTTCGTGGCCGAGGTCGAGCCGGGGGCGCACGAGTACGCCGTGCACTCCGAGACCAAGGACGTGCTGGCGTTGGAAGTCGAAGCCGGCGAAACCTACTACGTGCAGGGCGGCGTGAGCATGGGCGTGCTGGCGGGGCGGCCGAACCTGTCGCCGGCCACGCAGGCCGACTTCGATGCGATTTCGGCCAAGCTGAAGGAACGCTCGAAGTAAGCGGCTGGGTCGCGGTTCGAGGAATGGAAAAGCCCCGCGCATGCGGGGCTTTTCCGTTGCGCGTGCGGGCGGTTTGGAGCGTTGCTTCGGGCGTTCGGAACGCCGTGAATCGATTGTCGCGGTCGCGGTCGCGGTCGCGGTCGCGGCGTGCGCCGCTCCTACAGCTAGGCGATGCCGCAACGTAGCCCCTGCAGGAGCGCGCACGCCGCGACCGCGAAACCACAGCTGCGTCGCCGGCCGGTTTCCCAACGCCAAAAAAAGGCCC
Source organism: Lysobacter yananisis (assembly GCF_031199375.1). Taxonomy (NCBI): domain Bacteria; kingdom Pseudomonadati; phylum Pseudomonadota; class Gammaproteobacteria; order Lysobacterales; family Lysobacteraceae; genus Lysobacter; species Lysobacter yananisis. The sequence goes on along the minus strand of NZ_CP133568.1, from coordinate 5,915,826 downwards.
CGCAGATGCGGGGCCTTGGTTCTCGCGCGAGCCGCCGAAACTTACGCCTCGACTTCTTCCTTGTACGCATCCACCGGAATACAGGCGCACATGACGTTCTTGTCGCCATACACGTTGTCCACGCGCGACACCGGCGGCCAGTACTTCTGCAGCTTCAGCGACGGCAGCGGGAACGCGGCCAGTTCGCGCGGGTAGGCACGGGTCCACTCGCTGGCGCTGACCTGGGTGGCGGTGTGCGGGGCGTGCTTGAGCGGGTTGTCCTCGCGGTCCAGACGGCCGTCCTCGACCGCGCGGATCTCTTCGCGGATCTGGATCATCGCGTCGATGAAACGGTCGAGCTCGTGCTGCGATTCGCTCTCGGTCGGCTCGACCATCAGCGTGCCGGCGACCGGGAAGCTCAAGGTCGGGGCGTGGAAGCCGAAGTCGATCAGGCGCTTGGCCACGTCCTCGGCGCTGATGCCGGTGGCGTCCTTGAGCGGGCGCAGGTCGAGGATGCACTCGTGCGCGACCAGGCCGTTGCGGCCGGTGTAGAGCGTCTCGTAGTGCGGTTCCAGGCGCTTGGCGATGTAGTTGGCGTTGAGCAGCGCGACCTGGGTCGCCTTGCGCAGGCCTTGCGTGCCCATCAGGGTCACGTACATCCACGAGATCGGCAGGATGCTGGCCGAGCCGTAGCTGGCCGCGCTGACCATCCCGACCGCGCCTTCGCCGTCGACGGTCTTCGGCAGGAACGGCGCGAGGTGCGACTTGACCGCGCACGGGCCGACGCCCGGGCCGCCGCCGCCGTGCGGGATGCAGAAGGTCTTGTGCAGGTTCAGGTGCGAAACGTCGGAACCCCACTTGCCCGGCTTGGCCACGCCGACCAGGGCGTTCATGTTGGCGCCGTCGGTGTACACCTGGCCGCCGTGCTGGTGGATGATCTGGCAGATCTCGACGACTTCTTCCTCGAACACGCCGTGCGTGGACGGGTAGGTCATCATGATCGCGGCCAGGCGGTCGCTGTACTTCTCGGCGTTGCGGCGGATGTCCTCGACGTCGACGTTGCCGTTGGCGTCGGTCTTGGTCACCACCACGGTCATGCCGCACATCTGCGCCGAGGCCGGGTTGGTGCCGTGGGCGGAGTCGGGGATCAGGCAGATGTCGCGATGGCCCTCGCCGCGCGAGCGGTGGTAGGCGCGGATCGCCAGCAGGCCGGCGTATTCGCCCTGCGCGCCGGAGTTGGGCTGCAGGCTGACCGCGTCGTAGCCGGTGCATTCCACCAGCATCGCTTCGAGTTCGTCGATCAGCTGCTTGTAGCCGGTGGTTTGATCGGCCGGCGCCAGCGGATGGATGTTGCCGAACTCCGGCCAGGTCACCGGGATCATCTCGGCGGTGGCGTTGAGCTTCATCGTGCACGAGCCCAGCGGGATCATGGTGCGATCCATCGCCAGGTCCTTGTCGGCCAGCGAGCGCATGTAGCGCAGCAGCTCGTGTTCGCTGTGGTGGGTGTTGAACACCGGGTGCTGCAGGAACGCGGAGGCGCGACGCAGCGCGGCCGGGATCGCGTCGGCGGTGGACGCGTCGAGCGTGTCGATGTCGAGCTTGGCGCCGAACAGGCCGGCCAGCGCGGTGAGGTCTTCGCGGGTGACGGTTTCGTCGAGGCTGATGCCGACGCTGCCGGCGTCGATCTCGCGCAGGTTGATGCGCGCGGCGCGGGCCTGGGCGTGGATCGCGGCGGCGTCGACGCCGTCGATGCGCAGGGTGTCGAAGAAGCCGTCGGCGACCTTTACCCCGGCCTGGCGCAGCGCGGCGGCGAGGATCGCGGCCTGGCGGTGGACGCGGCGGGCGATGCGGGTCAGGCCGTCGGGGCCGTGGTAGACCGCGTACATGCTCGCCATGACCGCCAGCAGCACCTGCGCGGTGCAGATGTTGCTGGTGGCCTTCTCGCGGCGGATGTGCTGCTCGCGGGTCTGCAGGGTCAGGCGGTAGGCCGGCTTGCCGTCGCTGTCGACCGACACGCCGATCAGGCGGCCCGGCATCGAGCGCTTGTAGGCGTCGCGGCAGGCCATGAAGCCGGCGTGCGGACCGCCGAAGCCGAACGGCACGCCGAAGCGCTGGGTGTTGCCGACGACGATGTCAGCGCCGAATTCGCCCGGCGACTTCAGCAGCACCAGGGCGAGCAGGTCGCTGGCCACGGCCAGGATCGCGCCGCGCGCGTGCAGCGCGTCGGCGGTGGCCTGGTAATCGCCGAGGCCGCCGAAGGTGTCGGGGTATTGCAGCAGCGCGCCGAACACGTCGGCGCTCGCGGCCTCGCTGTCGTCGGCGACCAGCAGCTGGATCTCCAGCGGCTCGGCGCGGGTGCGCAGCACTTCCAGCGTCTGCGGATGCACGTTCTTCGAGACGAAGAAGGTATCGGACTTGGACTTGGCCGAACGCTTGGCCAGGGTCATCGCCTCGGCCGCGGCGGTGGCTTCGTCGAGCAGCGAGGCGTTGGCGATCTCCATCCCGGTCAGGTCGGCGACCATGGTCTGGAAGTTGATCAGCGCTTCCATGCGGCCCTGCGAGATTTCCGCCTGGTACGGCGTGTAGGCCGTGTACCACGCCGGGTTCTCCAGGATGTTGCGCAGGATGACGTTGGGGGTGTGGGTGCCGTAGTAGCCGCGGCCGATGAAGCTGCGGAGCACCTGGTTCTTCGCGGCGATGGCGCGGATCTTGGCCAGCGCTTCCACTTCGCCGATCGCCGGCGGCAGGGCCAGCGGCTGGGGGGACTTGATCGAGCCGGGGACGATGGCGTCGGTCAGCGCTTCGAGCGAGGCGTAGCCGACCTGCTCGAGCATGTGGCCGATTTCGGCGTCGTTGGGGCCGATGTGGCGCTCGATGAAGGCGTCGTGGTGCTCGAGATCGCGCAGGGTCGAATGAGTCATGGGCAGGGGGCGTCCTAAGGCAACGTGCGGTGCCGCACGCGAGGCGCCCCTCTGTCCTTTTGCCTGAGAGTTTGGAAGCGTGCTGCGGCGCAGGCCGCTTGGGGGAGGGGGGCCGCTGGGGCCGCTCCTGTCCGCGCTCGCTTCGTGCCCCTTCGGCGCCGGTTCCGTCCGCGATGCCGCTGCGGCCGGGCGGTCTCTCCAGAGTTTTGTACACGCGGCGGTCTGGGGCCTGAGCGATTACGGGCGTTGCGCCTTCGGCAGCGGCCGGCCGGGGTGCCCGGGGCGGACGCTTCTCCCACCGCGTGGTCGAAGCGGGGATTATAGCCGTTGGCGGGCAGGGGCGGGGGAGTGGCCTGGGCTTCCTGTAGGAGCGGCGCGAGCCGCGACCGCGGGGCGGCCGATTGCGCCGTAGGCGGGGTGTCGCGGTCGCGGCTTGCGCCGCTCCTACAGGGGCTTGCGGACAGATCCGAGCAACTCGGGCCGATAACGGCGGCACCGCGCGGGAGTATGCTGTCGGCCCCCATTCATGCGATGAGGCCCGGCCATGGCCGCGCGACCGTTCCGCCTGCTGCAACTCGACCACGTGGTGCTGCGCGTGCGCGACACCGCCGCGATGGTGGCGTTCTACTGCGAGGTGCTCGGCTGCAGCGTGGAGCGGCGCCAGGACGAGATCGGCCTGGTCCAGTTGCGCGCCGGCGACTCGCTGATCGACCTGGTCGACGTCGAGGGCAAGATCGGCCGCCTCGGCGGCGCCGCGCCGGGCGAGCAGGGCCGCAACATGGACCACCTGTGCCTGCGCGCCGAGCCGTTCGACCGCGAGGCCATCGCGGCGCACCTCGCCGCCCACGGCGCGCGCATCGGCGAGTTCGGCTCGCGCTACGGTGCCGAGGGCGAGGGTCCCTCGCAGTACCTGTACGACCCGGAAGGCAACATGGTCGAGCTCAAGGGCCCGCCCGACGCCCCGGTCGCGGCCTGAGCGCGGGCCGATGAGCGCAGATTCGATGAGCGCGGACCCGATGAGCGCAGACCCGATGAGCCGGGCTGGCCAGAGCCCGACCTGCCCGAGCGCGGCCGCATGAGCGCGGACGCCGCCAAAACGCCGATCCCGATCCGCCGCCTGGCCCTGCTGCTGGGCGGGCTGGCGATGTTCGGGCCGTTCTCGATCGACACCATCTTCCCGGCGTTTCCGGCGATGGGCGCGCAACTGGGCGCGGACAAGCTGCAGATGCAGCAGACCATCAGCGTGTACCTGGTGGCTTATGCGTTGATGAGCATCGTGCATGGGCCGCTGTCGGATGCGATCGGGCGGCGGAAGGTGATTTTGGGTGGGTTGGCGGTCTTTACGTTGGCTTCGGCTGCGTGTGCGTTGGCCACGGATCTGCCTACTTTGCTTTTCTTTCGCGCGGTACAAGGGCTGTCGGCGGGTGTTGGCCTGATCGTTGGCCGCGCCGTCATCCGCGACCTGCTGCACGGCGACGACGCGCAGCGGTTGATGAGCCAGGTGATGATGATCTTCGGCATCGCCCCGGCGATCGCGCCGGTGATCGGCGGCTGGATCCTGGGCTGGTCGCACTGGCCGGCGATCTTCTGGTTCCTGGTCGCGTTCTCGGTGGCGCTGTGGGCGGCGGTGGCGCTGCTGCTGCCGGAAACCCACCCGCCGCAGGCGCGCTTGGCGCTCAAGCCCAAGCGCCTGATGCGCGACTACGTGGCGATCTTCCTCAACCCGCGCTTCCAGCGCCTGACCGCGGTCGGCGCGTTCAACTTCGGCGCGCTGTTCCTGTACATCGCCTCGGCGCCGGCGTTCGTGCTCGACATCCTCAAGCTCGGCGAGCGCGACTTCGCCTGGTTCTTCGTGCCGACCATCGGCGGCATGGTCGCCGGTTCGTTCGTGTCCGGGCGCGCGGCCGGCAAGGTCAGCGGCGACCGCCTGGTCGACATCGGCTTCGCCTGCTGCGCGCTCGCCATCGCCTTGAACCTGGGCTACAACCTGTGGACCGACGCGCCGCGGGTGCCGTGGGCGGTCGCGCCGATGTGCATCGGCGCGTTCGGCATCGCCCTGGTGTTCCCGATCGTGACCTTGTCGATCCTCGACATGTACCCGCACCAGCGTGGCTCGGCGTCCTCGCTGCAGGCCTTCGCCGGACTGGTGGTCAACGCGCTGCTGGCCGGGGTGATCTCGCCGCTGCTGAGCGACAGCGCGCTGCACCTGGCGGTGGCGGCCTCGGGCCTGACCGCGGTGGGGTGGCTGTTCTGGCGCTGGGAAGCCTGGGTGTCGCGCAACCGCGTGGCGCGCGTGCCCGAGGACGCGGTGGTGATCGAGCCGCAGGATTCGTTGTAGCCGTCAGGTCGTGCTGCCGTGGCGGTCGTTTTCTGCAAAAGCGGCGCGCGGCGCGACCGCGAACCGTCGCTTACGGCGCAAACGGGCAACCCCGCAGTCGCGGCTTGCGACGCTCCTGCATTCGGATACCGGCCACCGGCCAAGCCCGGCAAGCCCATGCCCGGCTTCGGGGACTAAGCTGTAGCCACCGCGGCGCGCACGGCGCCGCACCGGCAGCCAGGCCGCGCCACGCGCTCCCAGCCATGTGCATTCGCTCATGCAGGAGCAACCGCCATGGCGCAACGCGTTCCCTTCCACCTGTTCGACGTCTCGGTGCGCGAGCGCATCGAACTGAGCCCGTCGATGCTGCGTTTCGTCTTCGCCGGCCCGTCGCTGGCGCAGGCGCGCAGTTTCGGGCCGGACCAGCGCATCAAGATCTTCTTCCCCAACGCCGCCGGCGAGCTCAGCGTGCCGCGCGGCGAGGACTGGTACGCGCGTTACCGCGACCAGCACGAAGCCCAGCGCGCGCCGATGCGCACTTACACCATCCGCGCGCTGCGGCCGGACGCGACCGAACTGGACGTGGACTTCGCCGCTCACGGCGACAGCGGTCCGGCCTCGAGCTGGGCGCTGCGCGCGCGCCCCGGCGACCGGGTGCTGCTGCTGGCGCCGCACGCCAGCCAGGACGATAGCGGCGGGGTCGAATGGCGCCCGCCGGCGGACGTGCGCGAGGTGCTGCTGATCGCCGACGAGACCGCGCTGCCGGCGGTGGCCGGCATCCTCGAATCGCTGGCCGCGCAGCCGCGCCCGCCGAAAGTGCGCGCCTACATCGAAGTGCCGCTGCGCGCCGACGTGGTCGATCTGGTCGGCCCGGGCGACATGCGCATCCATTGGCTGCCGCGCGCCGAACGGCGCGACGAACCCCCGGCCGACTACGGCGCGCGCCTGGTCGAAGCGATCCGCGCGGCGCAGCTGACGCCGGCGCAGGCGGGCGAGGGCGGCGAGGCGTTGGCGGAGGTGGATGTGGACCGCGAGATCCTGTGGGAACAGGCGGCGGCGACCGCCTCGGGCTTCTACGCCTGGATCGCCGGCGAGGCGGGAGCGGTGATGGCGATCCGGCGGCATCTGGTCGGCGAGCGCGGGTTCGCGAAGTCGGCGATCAGTTTCATGGGGTATTGGCGCAAGGGGCGGGTGTTGGATTGAGGGAGGGTGAGGCTGCGGCATGCGTTGCTTTGGCCTTCGCCTCTGCTTTTGCTTGGTCGCAATCGTGCATACGGCCCTGTTCCGCAGACCCGGAGGGCGCGCGCATGGATGCGCGCGTGCGCCGTAGGGGCATGGATGCCCCTTACGGCGCATCCCCGCGAAAGGTGCTGGACCTAGTGGCTTTTGACCTAAAACAAGCGTTTTTCTTTGGCTACTTTCTTTTGTCGCGCTGACAAAAGAAAGTAGCTCGGCCGCTTGCGGACGAAAGCTTTTGATGGTGGCTTGTCGTCACACGACACATCGATAAGAGCGAAAGCAACACATCAAAATGGATTCCGGCTTTCGCCGGAATGACGGGCGAGGGGTTGCGTATCCGACTGTAGGAGCGGCGCGAGCCGCGACCGCGCCAACGCAACTACGTCGTGACTTTCACCGTTGCCGCGATGGCGCGGTCGCGGCTTGCGCCGCTCCTACAGGGGGCGTGCCGCGGTGGGTTCTGCCTTTCCGTGCGCGTACGGGTGACGACAAGCGAAGATCAAGGGCTTCCGTCCGCAAGCGGCCGGGTCACTTTCTTTGTCTTAAGCCACAAAGAAAGTAACCAAAGAAAAGGCCTTGTTTTTTCGGATCAAGAGCCACTATGGCTCATCGTGGCGCGGGGCCGCGCCATAAGGGGCATCCTGCCCCATGGCGCGCGTGCGCATCCATGCGCACGCCCTCCGGGGCTGCGGAGCGTGGGCTTTGCTTGGGGTTGCGTCCAAGCGAAAGGCAACAGCAACCGCAACAGCACCGCAGCGGCCTATGGCAATTTCAGCGAAAACTCACAGCAACCCCGGGTCGGTGATCCCGTGCGCGCCGGTCTCCACCCGCCCCGCGATGCGGCGGAAATACTCCGGATCGTTCGCGTCGGTCAGCACGAAGTCGTACCACTGGCAGCTCTCGTCGAGCCGGATCGGCCGGTAGCGCAGCGAGCCCGCGCCGAGCCGCTCCAGGCGCCGGTCGTACAGGCCGTACTGGTCGACCAGTTCCAGCCGCAGCGGCTTGCGGCCCGGGTTGCGCAAGGCCAGCACCAGCTTGCGGTGGCGCACGCGCAGGTCGGGGATCGTGGTCGCGCTGGGATTGGCGCCGTGCAGCGAGCCGCGGAATTCGCGGTAGAAGCCGTTCGGCCCGAACACTTGCAGCGCGTAGGCGCGCTCGCCGCCGCTGCGCAAGGGCCAGTCGCCGTTGAGCGAGCGGCCGGGTTCGATGGTGTAGCGGCGCGGCACCGCGTCGGGATCGAGCAGGTCGTAGACGTGGAACACCGCGGCGGCGCGGCCGCTGTTGCCGAAGCTCAGGCGCAGCGAGCGCGCGTCGCGGTCGAAGCGCTCGCCCACGTGCAGGTCGTACGGCAGCGCGCGCGAGGGCTTGATGCCGGCGTCCTGCCGCGCCGCGCTCGGCGTCGCCGGCGGCTTGGGCGCGGGCAGTTTGCTCTGCTCGGCGACGATGCGGTCGGCGTCGCCGGTGTAGGGCAGGGTCGGGATCGGTTCGTTGTTCGGGTTCTCGAAGTTGAACGCGGTGGTCAGGTCGCCGCAGACCGCGCGCCGCCACGGGCTGATGTTCGGCTCGATCACGCCGAAGCGCTTTTCCAGGAAGCGGATCACCGAGGTGTGGTCGAACACCTGCGAATTGATCCAGCCGCCGCGGCTCCACGGCGAGATCGCGTACATCGGCACGCGCGGGCCCAGGCCGTAGGGACGGTCGTAGTAGACCGCCGGGTCGGCGGAGGTGCCGTGCGAGGGGCCGGTGCGGGCGAAGTGGTGCTCGCCGCGCAGGTCGACGGTGGAGCCGCCGAGCGGCTTGCGCTGCGCGTCCAGCGCCGGCGGCGCCGGCGGCGGCATGTGGTCGAAGAAGCCGTCGTTCTCGTCGAAATTGACGATCAGCACGGTGCGCGCCCACACCGCGGGATCGGCGGTGAGCGCGTCGAGCACGCGCGCGGTGTAGTCCGCGCCCCAGATCGGCGCCGACGGACCGGGGTGCTCGGAATACTTGGCCGGCGCGACCAGCCACGACACCTGCGGCAGCTTGCCGCTGCGCACGTCGTCGGCCAGATCCTCCAGCGTCCAGGTCTTCAGCGCCTTTTCCGCCAGCGCCGAACCCGGCGCGGCCGCGCGGTACTGGCGAAAGCCTTCCAAGGGGTTGTCGGAGAAGTTGTCGTCCATGTCCTGGTACAGCTTCCAGCTGACCCCGGCGCGCTCCAGCCGCTCGGGATAGGTGGTCCAGAAATAGCCTTCGCCGGCCGGGCCGGAGTCGTCGAAGGTGTTGACGATGGCCGGGCCGCCGCGGTCGGCGGCCGGGTTGTTGGTGCCGGTCCACAGGAACAGGCGGTTGGGATTGGTGCCGGTCAGCTGCGAGCAGTGGTAGGCGTCGCACAGGGTGAAGGCGTTGGCGAGCGCGTACTGGAACGGAATGTCGGCTTCCAGGTAGTGGCCCATCGAGCGCTCGGTCTTGGCCGGCAGCCACTGGTCCATCTTGCCCTGGTTCCAGGCCGCCTGGGCGTCGGGCCAGGTGTGCGGCGTGCCGCCGATGCGCTGCGCGCTGGTGGTCTTGGTATCGATGTGCCAGGGCTGGATTTCGCGGCCCTTGGCGTCGGTCTGGCGCCACACCGGCTTGCCGCCGGGCAGCGGGATCGGGAAGCGGTCGCCGAAACCGCGCACGCCGCGCATCGCGCCGAAGTAATGGTCGAAGGAGCGGTTCTCCTGCATCAGGATCACCACGTGCTGGACGTCGTGCAGGGTGCCGGTGACGCGCGCGGCGGGAATCGCCAGCGCTTTCTGGATCGACGGCGGGAACAGGTTGAGGGCGAGGCCGGCGGCGGTCGCGCCGGCGGCGCCGCGCAGGAAGCCGCGGCGCGAGGTGTCGTGTTGGTCGGTCATGGCGATCCGGGCGTGGGTCCCGCTCGAGAGCGGAGGCTGGGGGATGCGGTGGGCAGTACCGCTTCGGCAGCGTGCTGCGGGCGTATGGCAGTGCGGTGACGGTTCGCGGACCGCGGCGCCGACCTGTGGCGGCGTTCGCGCCGCGGTTGTGCGCGATGGCCCGTCCGGCCCCGCGCTGGCATACTCCCGGTTCAGTCAAAGCAAGGGAATGTCATGAACGAGACCGCCATCCCCGACGTCGCCCTGGTCGACAACACCGAACAGCGCACTCCGCTGGTGCTGGTGCTCGACTGCTCGGGCAGCATGACCGGCCCGCCGATGCAGCAGTTGAACGAAGGCCTGAAGCTGCTGGAGGACGAACTCAAGAGCGACGTGATCGCGGCCAAGCGGGTGCGCGTGCTGGTGGTGCGCTACGGCGGCTTCGACCAGGCCGAGCCGGCCGGCGACTGGTGCGACGCGATGGACTTCACCGCGCCGGTGCTGGAAGCGGCGGGCACCACCCCGACCGGGCGCGCGATCGACCTGGCCCTGAGCGAGATCGAAAACGAGAAACAGCGCTTCAAGGCCGCCGGCGTGGCCTATACCCGGCCGTGGCTGTTCCTGATGTCCGACGGCGCGCCGACCGACGCGTGGGAAGCCTCGGCGCAGCGCGCGCGCGATGCGGAAACCGCCAACAAGGTGGCGATCTTCCCGATCGCGGTCGGGCAGGGCGACGAGCGCATCATGAGCCAGTTCAGCAGCAAGGGGCCGGGCGGGGTCAAGCGCCTGCAGGGCCTGCAGTTCCGCGAGCTGTTCCTGTGGCTCAGCGCGAGCATGCAGGTGGTTTCGCAGTCGCGTCCGGGCGGCGCCGCGCAGCTGCCTTCGACCGACACCTGGTCCTCGGTTCCGACCTGAGCGGGGCGCGCATGGGCTGGCGGATCTATGCCGCATCGGCGGTCGGCACCTCGCACCTGGACAAGGGCATTCCCTGCCAGGACGCGTGCGCCTTCCACGTCGAGGGCGAATTGTTGGCCGCGGTGGTCTGCGACGGCGCCGGCTCGGCCGCGCGCAGCGACGTCGGCGCGCGGCTGATCGCCGACGGTCTGGCGCGCGCGCTGGGCGAGCGGCTGGCGCGCGAACCGGAACTGCTGGCGGGGCCGCGCGAGGACTTCGCCGCGGCCGCCGCCGAAGCGGTGGCGCAGGCGCGCGCGGCGCTGGTCGAGCGCGCCGACGCCGACGGCCGCGCGCTCGGCGACTACGCCGCGACCGTGGTCGGCTACGCCGGCGACGCGCAGGGCGGCTGGTTCCTGCACATCGGCGACGGCATCGGCGTGGCCGAGGCCGTCGACGCGGACGCCGCGGCGCCGGTGGTGTCGCTGCCGGCCAACGGCGAGTACGCCAACGAGACCTGGTTCGTCACCGGCGAAGGCTGGCGCGAGCAGTTGCGCGTGCTGCGGGTGCCGGCGCCGACCGCGCGCCTGGCGCTGATGTCCGACGGCGCGATGCCGTTCGCGATGGCGCGCGGCAACGCCGCGCTGTATGCGCCGTTCATCGATCCGGTGTCGCGCTACCTGGCTTCGGTGGACGAGGACACCGGCAGCCGCGCGCTGCACGGCACCCTGGCCGACCCGCGCACGCACGGCATCACCTCCGACGACAAGACCCTGCTGATCGCGCTGCGGGGCTGAGAACGCCGGCGATGAGCAGCCTCACCACCGGCAGTCCCATCCACATCGGCTCGCGCGCCACGCGCCTGGGGCCGCTGATCAAGAGCGGCGGCGCCGGCAGCGTCTACCTGCTCGGCGACGATCCGCGCAGCGTGGCCAAGATCTACCACGCGCGGGTCGATCCGCCGAGCTACACCGACCGGATCGAGGCGATGCTGCAGCTGCGGCCGAAGCTGCCCGACCAGTACGAGGACGGCAAGCGCTACGTGCAGATCGCCTGGCCCGACGCGACCGTGCGCGACGCGCAGGGGCGCTTCGTCGGCTTCGCGATGCCGGCGCTGGACGTGGATGCCACTTCCGAGCTCGAGCAGATCCTGCAGGAGCGCCAGGCGCGCGCGGCCGGACTGCCGGTCGGGCTCGGCCACAAGGTCACCCTGGCGGCGAACCTGGCCTCGGTGCTGGCGGCGCTGCACGCGCAGCACCATTACGTGGTCGACCTCAAGCCGGTCAACCTGCGCTTCTACCGCGCCTCGCTGTACATCGCGCTGCTGGACTGCGACGGTTTCAGCATCCAGGGCCGCGGCCGCCGCTTCCACGCGCCGCAGTACACGCCCGACTACCTGGCGCCGGAGTACCAGATCCGCGCGCTCGACGAGGCCGGCGAGGAAACCCAGGACCGCTTCGCCCTGGCGGTGGTGATCTTCCAGCTGCTCAACTTCGGCATCCATCCCTACAGCGGCCGGCCCGCCTACGACCGGGTGCCGACCGACGTGCCCGGGCGCATCCGCGAGCGTTGCTACGCCTATTCCCAGCGCGGCAATCCGATGATGGCGCCGAACCCGGTCAGCGGCCACGCGCTGATGCCGCGCGAGTTGCGCGACCTGTTCGACCGCGCGTTCGGCGACGATCCTTCGCAGCGGCCGAGTTCGTCGCAGTGGAGCGAATGCTTGCGCGCCTATGCCCAGCCTTCGCGCGGACTGATCGTGATCTGCGCCAACAACCGCGAGCACCAGCACTACGCCGGCCAGCCGTGCGCGGCCTGCGTGCGCCACGACCTGCTCAACGTCACCGCGCGCACCGCCGCGGCGCGGCCGCGGCCGGCGCCGCACGCGCGCGCGCCGCGACCGCAGCCGCAAGCGCGCGGCTGGTGGCGCACCGCTGCGCCCGCGCAACCGGCGGCGACCGCGCCGCCGCGGCTGCGGGTCGCGCGGCCGCAACCGCCGATGCAATGGAATCCTTACTACGCGCCGCCGGCGGGCGCCGAGCGCGCCGGCGCCGTCGCGCAGCGGCTGGCGCGCGCGCCTGGCCGGACGCGTGCGCGCGCTGGCCGCGCTGGCCGCGCCGCTGGCGTTCGGCTATGGCGCGAGCCAGGTGCAGCGTTTCTACGAATCGCTGCGGGTGGCCACGCGCACGCCGCTGGACGGCTGGATGAACCTGATCCTGTTGACCTTCCTCGGCGCCGGCTTCATCGCGCTGTGCTACGTGTTCGTGATCGCGATTCCGCGGCGGCTGGTGCGCCTGTGAGCTGGCGCCGGCCGAACTACCGCTGGCAGATGCGCGCGCCGACCCGCTTCCCGCTGGTCAAGTCGCTGGTGCTGGCGTTCTTCACCGTGCTGGTGCTGGCGCCGGCGACCGCCTGGGTGATGTCGCTGCCGATGTGGGCGATGGACACGCTGGGCTATCTGCTCGCCTCCTCGGCGCAGCCGCGCATGCGCTGGTTCGGCGCGGCGATGCTGCTGGCCGGCGTGCCGTCGCTGGCGGCGGTGGGCTGGCGGGCGTGGCGCGATCGCGATCTCGACGCCGGAGTGATGGCGGGCGTCGCGACGGTGGCGTGGCTGGTGCTGATCACGATGGTGTTGCGCTGACCGCGCATTCGCCGATCGCCGCGAACGGCCGCGCGCGCAAGCGGCGCGCCTGAGCGCAAGGACGAACCGAGGCAGCGGGCCTGAAAGCCCTCCCACAACCGCTGGGGAGGTCCGGTCAGCGGCGGCGCGCATCGCGCGCACGAGCTTGTGGGAGGGCCTTCAGGCCCGTTGCCTTGGTGCCGGTCGGCGCCTTCGGTCCGACCCGTTCGCCTGCTTGCATCCGTCCCGCGCCGCGCGCCTGCGCGTCGATGGCCCATTTCCGAATTCCCGGTCCCGCACCAGGCAAGCTCCGGCCGGTGCGCGTCGGCCCCCTGCCTGACGCGCACCGGCCGGATCGCCGGGACCGGCTCCTGCAAGCCGGCCCCCCATCGGCCCGGGGCGCGCCGCCCGTTGCAGGCGGAGGCGCCGGATGCGTTGCCTGGACCGCCCTGGGGTGGCGGTCGAAGCGGGCCGATGCTTGCTCGTGGCGGCCGGTCGCGACCGGCCGCGTCGTAAGTCGCCGTCAGCCTCCCGCGTTGGGCAGTTCGGCCACGGTCGCGCCGACGATGCTCGGCTTGCGCGAGGTGGTGGCGCCGGAAAACGTCTGCGTCGCCGGGTCCGCGCTCCAGCCGGCGGCGACGCTGCCGCCTTCGGCTTCGAACACGAACGGCCCGATCCGCAGCCCGGTCGCGGCCTTGAACGGGTCGGCGAAGCGGCGGAAGGTCGAGGTGCTGGTGCGGATTGCGAACGAGGGCCGGTAGCCCACGCACACGCCGCTCTTCATCAACCCGAAGAAGCCGCGCTCGCCGAACACCGGCTGGCCGCGGGTTTCCACGGTGTCGCCGCCGAAGGCGCTGTAGCCGGGCATGAACGGCCCGTCGATCATCGAACGGGCGAACTCGCCGTCGAACCACTCGCCCGGGCGGATGGCGATGGTGTCCACCGCCTGGAAGTCCAGCGACAGCTCCAGCTTGTTGTCGAATTCGAATTCGTCGATGCGCTCCCAGCGGCCGTTGATGCGCACCTGCCAGAACAGCTGGCGGATGCGGCCGCGGCGGCCGGCCCAGGTCTGGGCGAAGTCGTAGGGCGCCTCGCGGTTGCTGAAGCCCAGGGTGACCCCGGCCGGGCCGCGGCCGGATTCGACCTGCGCCACCCACTCGTCGCAACTGCGCGCCAGCCGCCAGTCCGGGACCTTGGGCATGCGGATCAGGTTGAGGTCGGACAGGCGCACGTGGAAACGCTCGTCGCCGCAGCGGCGCTGGGCCTGGCCGAGCCCGGGCGACTGGCATTGGGCGACCAGCGCGGCGTAATGGGCCTGGGCCCGGTTCATCCCGGCCTGGGCGGCGACGATGCGCGCCTGGTGGCCGCGCCCGCGCTCGCTGCCGAGCCACTGGGTGAAGCTGGGCTGGTTGTCCTCGACCTGGGCGGCGTAGGCCGAGGCGGCCGAGGCGCTGGCCAGGGTGTACTGGTTGGTCGCGGTGGTCAGCGCGTCGTCGGCGTCGTTGAGGTGCTGGCGCAGGCTGCGGTAGTCGGTCTGGGCCAGCGCGGTGTTGAGGAACTGCTGGTAGGCCTGGTGCACGGTGTCGCCGCTGGAGACATAGGCGCCGATCGCGCTCCACTGCGGTGCGGTGGCGCAGAAGTCGTGCTGGGCGGCGTGGACGAAGCCGGCCTGCGGGCACGGCCAGTCCCAGGGCACGCTGGGGTAGATCAGCTGGAAGTCGTCCGGCGACAGGCCCATCGAATCGACCAGGGCGCGGTAGAGCAGGCCCCAGGGCTTGTCGTCGAAGTCGGCGTTGGCGGCCAGGCCGGCGTCGAGCCGGGCGAGTTCCAGCAGGCGCCGGTCCTGGGCGCCGTGGCGGAACTGCGACAACGGGCCGGTCTCCTCGTCCTGCGCCTCCAGCGACGGCGGCGACGCTTCGCCGACGTGGGAATACGGGGGCTCGAATTCGGACATGGTGCGCTCCTGCCTGGCTTTGCGCGCCGCGGGCCGCGGGCCCGGGAGGGCATCGCGGCGGCGGATCGCGGCGTGCGGCGATCCGTTGCCGCGCAGGCTGCGCGCCGGCCGGCAGGCGCGCCTTACGGCAACCTTACGGAGCGAGAAGTACTTTTATTTCAATGACTTGAACGCAATCCGGCGGCGCCGCCGCGCGGCGGCAGGCGGCCCGCGGAAGGTTTCGAAGCGGCCCCCGGCCCGGGCTCACGGCCGCTAACCCCGCGCTCACCGCCGCCCTACCGGGCCTCACCGGCATCTGCGACCGGGGTCGCGAAGGGCCGCAAAGGGCGGCGACCGTAAGGTTGCCGGAAGGTGCCGGCGCGGCCGCGCGGCCAAGGTGGCGTCGCGGCCGTTGCCGCAGCTTCGCGCCGGCCGCCCCGCTTCGACGGGTCGGACCGTCGGTCCGATCCGCGGGCCGGGCCGGCGCAGGCCCACCGTCTCGCGCACCTTTATTCCCGGAGAGAGAAACCCATGAACGCCACCCTCGTGAAGTGGTCGCTGACCGCCGCCCTCGCGCTCGCCGCGGTCCCGGCCCTGGCCGCCGAGCCGCTGCCGGCCTGCAAGGACCTGCCCCAGAACGTGCAGACCATGATCCGCGACTTCGACGTCTGCGCCCGCACCGCCGACCCGGCCAAGGCCTGCCTCCGGTCCAAGCTCAACGCCCGCGCCTACGACAACGCCCAGGGCCTGCTGCCGCCGCTGGGCGGGATCGGCGCGCAGTACTGGCGCGCCTCGCCGGCGCTGCTGGGCTCGCCGCAGGGCCTGGTCTACAACCTCGCTGTCGGCGCCAAGGGCAAGCCGATCAGCAAGCGCTACTACACCGGCGACAACTTCAAGGCGTTCTGCGAGATCGCCGGCAAGTGACCCCGCGCGGGCGGCGGCGCGGACGCGCCGCCGTTCCGCCGCCGCCCCTTCTTCGAGGACCACCGCCATGAACCCCGTCGATCGCGCCGCGTTCGTCCTGGGCCTGTGCCTGCTCGCCGGCGCCGCCGCCGCGGCCGCGCCCAAGGCCTGCACCAGCCTGCCGCCGGACATCAAGGAAGCCATGCGCACCATGTCGTTCTGCATCACCGCCACCGACCCGGTGGCCGAGTGCGGGCGCAACGGCATGGACGTGCAGATCTTCTCCAACAACGAGGGCAAGCTGCCCAACGCCGGCCGCGGCCAAGTCTACTGGGAGGGCAAGATCCGCCAGAACACCGGCGCCGCCGGGCAGCGCCGGCTGGTGTACCTGGTCACCGACGGGACCAAGAAGGTGGTCGCGGCGCGGTACTACACGCCGGACCACTACGCGAATTTCTGCACGATCAACTGAGGCCGGCGCGGCACGGACCGCGCCGGCGCGGGCGTCGCGCCCGAGCGCCGGGCATCGCGGACCCGGCCGCGCGCGGCGGGCGACGCGTACGCGCCGCCCGCCGCGGGGATGCGGACGCGGCTTACTTGCCCTTGCCCTTGGTCGGGGTGATCTGCGGATCGTTGCCGACCTGCGGATCGCAGGAGATCAGCTCCACGTCGTTGTAGTTGCTCTGGCGGTCGCGCACCAGCACGGTGAAGAAGATCAGCGTGGACACCGAGTTCTTGTTGAACAAGAACACCTTGCGCACGTTCTTCTCGCCCTCCTTGTCGTACTCGAACTCCGGCTCGCCGATCTGCTTGAAGGCGTCGGAGGTCAGCACGTTGACGATCTCGAAGCGCTCCTGGACCTGCGCTTCGAACGCGTATTCGATCCAGACCGGGCCGCCCTGGAAGGTCACCACGTCCGGGGCGAAGCTGTAGAAATAGTGGCCCTTGCCGGCGTTGCCGCCGAAACCGACATGGGCCACGGTCAGCTCGATGCGGTGGGTCGGGTACTTGCCGTCGGGCTTGTGGCGCTTGTGCTTGCGCGCGTACTTGTCGGCGATCGCCGCCGGCTTGGCCGCTTTGGCGGAATCGTTCTTGGCGGAGTCTTTCTTGGCCATGATGGGGTTTCCTGTGGTCATGGTGGCTGCGGAGCGGTTTCGTAGAGGGCCACGAAACCGGGATTGCGGTAGCCGGCGCGCCGCAGCCAGGCGATCTGGCGCGCCGCGTCGGCGCGCTCGCCCAGGTGCACCTGACTGCGCGACCAGGCGTCCAGGACGATGCGGTCGCGGGTGTCGGCGACGGCGTCGGCGAGCAGGCGCTCGACCTGGCGGAAGTCGGCGCGCGCGCGCGCGGCCTCGCCGCCGGCGGCGTAGCGCTCGCCGCGCCAGGCCAGCGCACGGGCGAGGCTGGAGAGGTTGGGAATGTCGGCCGGCGCGTTGCGCTGCAGCGCCTGCAGGTCGGCGATGGCGGCGTCGGCGGCGCCGATGCCGGCGCGCGGATCGGCCTGGACCAGGCGCAGCCGCACCGTCGCGTCGAGCAGGCGCCATTCCGGCGGCGGATCGGTCTCGCGCATGATCGGCGCCAGCGTGCGCTGCGCCGCGCGCAGCCGGTCCAGCGCGCGTTCGCGCGCGCCGGCCATCGAGGCGACCCAGCCGGCATGGGCGTAGGCGTGGCCGAGGTTGCGCCGCCACACCTTGTTGTCGGGCTGCTGCTCGACCAGCGAGGCCAGCATGCGCACGGCCTCGGCGCTCTCGCGTTCGGCCTGTTCCATCTCGCCGCGGTCCAACGCCAGCACCGAACTGCGCAGCAGCGAGGTGGCCAGCTTGCGCCGCCATTCGTCGGCGTCGGGCTCGCTGTCGACCAGTTCGCGCAGCATCTGGGTCTGCGCCGCGTAGCCCTGCGCGGCCTCGGCCAGCAGGCCGCGTGCGTCCTGCGCGCTGCTCAGCCACGACAGGCTGTCGACCAGTTCGAAGCGCAGCGACTTGTCGTCGGGCTTGTCGGCCAGCAGTTGCCGCTTGATCGCCACCGAGCGCGCGAACAGCTCGCCGGCCTCGTCGCTGCGCTGGCCGCTGAAGGCCAGGGTGCCGAGGTTGTTGAGCGCGTAGGACAGCTCCAGCCGCCAGCGCGGATCGGCCGGCGCACGCTGGACCAATTGTTCGGACGCGCGCAGGTAGGCCTGCCAGTGGTTGCGCGCGCCGTCGAACCGCTTCTGCTGGTAATCGTGATAGCCCAGCCAGTAGGCGGTGGTGCCGGATTCGGCCAGCGCGTCCAACGACTGCGGCGCGCCGGCGACCGCGAGCGCGGAGGCCTCCTGCGCGCGCTCGAACGCGGCGCGCGCCTCGGCGAAGCGGGCCTGGTTCATCAGCACCTCGCCGACCGTGCGCAGCGCGCGCGCGTGGCTGACCAGCTCGCGCGGCTGCATGTCGGCCTCGGGCATGCGCTCCAGGTAGGCCAGCGCCTGGCTGCCGACGCTGTCGAGCAGCTTGAGGTTGCCGATCGGACGCAACTGCTCGGCCAGGTCGCCGAGCATGAAGGCGACCAGGCGTTGGGCCTGGTCGCGGCGCTCCTCGGCCTCGCGCCGCGCCTGCCAGGCCTGCAGGCCCAGGCCGATCGCGACCAGGGCCAATAGGCACAGAGTCCCGATCGCGCCGGCGCGCAGCCATTGCTTGCGCCGCTGCTGGCGCTCGGACGCGCGCAGGAACTGCAGGTCGTCGGCGTCGAGATCGGCCGGCAGGCGGCGCGCGGCTTCGCGCGCCTCGGCCAGCGGCCGGCCCGGATTGAGCAAGTGGTCGTTGCGCCGGCCCTCGGCGACCCAGCGCTTGGCCGCGCGCTGCAGGCGTTCGCGCGCCTGCAGCAGCTGCCGGTTCTCGCGCGTCCACTCGCGCGCGCGCGGCCACTGCCGCAGCAGCGCTTCGTGGGCGACGCCGAAGCCGGGTTCGCCGCCGCTGAGCTCGCCGACGAACAGGCGCGCGCGCACGAACGCTTCGGCCAACTCGCGCGCGGCCGCGTCCTCCAGGCTCGACCACGGCACCCGCCGGCCGGTGACCGCGTCGCTGTCGGGGCGGATCACGATCAGCGCCGCCAACACCCGCTCCAGCGCGGCTTGCGCCGGCGCCGGCAGCTCGGCGAAGGCCTGCTCGGCGCGGTGCGCCAGCGCGCCTTCCAGGCCGCCGAGTTCGCGGTAGGTCGACAGCCGCAGCACGCCGCCCTCGCCCTGGCGCTCGTACAGCGCCTGCAGGGTGTGCTGCAGCAGCGGCAGCGAATCGGGATGCTCGGCGGCGGCGTCGCGCAGCAGGTCGTCCAGGCGCAGCGAGCTGTCGGGGTCTTCCTCGAAGCTCAGCCCGGCCAGCGCCGCCGGCGCGCGGATGATCTGGCCGATCTCGCCGATGCGCGGGGTCAGCAGGTCGATGTGGCCGTCGCCGGCCTTGAGTTCGGCCAGGCCCGGGATTTTCTCCACCAGCGCCGGGTAGAAGTCGCTGCGGGTGATCGCGATCGCCGCAACCCGCGCGCTCGCGCACAGCGCGTGGAGCGCGGCGCCGAAGTCGCGGCGGTCGCTGTCGTCGATGCCGGGCGCGGCGACCGCGGCCTCGGCGTGGTCGACCACCAGCAGCAGGTGGGCGCGCTCGGCCGACGCCGCGGTGCGGCGGGCGAAGGCGTCGTCGATGCGCGCGCGCACCGCGTCGGGCGCGCCGCGCAACTGCCGTTCCAGCCATGCCGCCTCGCTGTCGAGGAACACCGGGCGGCCGTCCAGCGACCACGCGCACAGCGCCTGCGCCAGCCGCGCCAGCAGGTCGCCGCCGCGGCAGGCGCCGAGGTCGAAGTAGGCGCTGGCCAGCGCGTGCAGGCCGTCGAAACCGCCGTCCTGGCGCAGCAGCGGCAGCACTCCGGCGCGCAGCAACGAGGTCTTGCCGCAGCCGCTGGCGCCGGAGACCAGGACGAAGCGGCGCTGGTTGTCGATCTGCTCGCGCAGCGTCGCCAGCAACTCGGCGGTGGCGCGGCTGCGGCCGAAGAACACCCCGGCGTGGCCGTGATCGAACGAGCGCAGGCCGACGTAGGGACTGCCCTGGGTCCATGCCGCCGCGCGCGGCAACCCGCTGCGGTAATCGTCGGGGAAGGCCACCGGCGCGATCAGGCGATAGCCGCGCTTGCGGATGGTCTCGATGAACTCCGGTTCGCGGCTGCTGTCGCCCAGGCGCCGGCGCAGCTGGGCGATGGTCTTGTGGACCGGATTGTCGCCGTAGAAGGTGCCGCGCCAGATCTCGATCAGCAGTTGCTCGGCGCTGACCACCTCGCCGGCGCGCTCGGCCAGCGCGATCAGC
Source organism: Lysobacter yananisis (assembly GCF_031199375.1). Lineage (NCBI taxonomy): Bacteria > Pseudomonadati > Pseudomonadota > Gammaproteobacteria > Lysobacterales > Lysobacteraceae > Lysobacter > Lysobacter yananisis. The sequence continues at coordinate 5,895,855 of NZ_CP133568.1, read as the reverse complement.
ACCTCCATCATGCGCGGTTCCAGCGCGGTGGACTGGCCGTCGCGAACGATGGTCAGGCGCTCGGGCTGCACCAGCAGCGCGCCGATGCGGAACTGCGAGACGCTGGCCAGGTTCTTGATCCGATCGATGCGTTGGGGCATCGCAGCGTGCGCTCGCGTGTCGTGCTTCAGGTCGTCGGGGGCGGTGCCGCGCGAAGCCTCAAGCGCGCCCCGCGTCCGCGGGCGCGGCCGGAGCCGGCGCGGCGGGCGAGGGGCCGCCGTGGGCGCTGCGCCCCTTCGCAGCGCCGAGCGGGGTGTGTCGCTGCGCGCAAACTAACAAACCTTGTCGCTTGCGTCTGTATCGAAAACGCAACTTCGGTGCGTTCGCCGGGCGCCTGTGCAGTATCCGGCGCTTGGGTGCGATCGGTGTCCGGTTGCGGTCGCAGTTTGCGTAACGCGCGCGCGAGAAAGTCGGCCGCAGCCGCGGCGGCAAGGAACGTGGGGCGGCGAGGCGCGGCGGGATGCGCCGGGACCGGCGATGCCGGCGTGCGAGTGCGGATACGCCGAAGCAAACACCGGACGCAGAAGGGCGGAGATAAAAAAAGCCGGCCGGGGGCCACCCCCCGCGGCCGGCACAGGCTTGCGGCCGAGGGGGATCAGCCGCAGCAATCGCGCGTCGACGAACGTCGCGGCCGTGCGCGGTCGGGACGTGGGTCGAAAGCGAGATGGTCCGCGAAGCCGCGACAACGGCCGCGGGACCGCGAAGGCACAGAAGGATCGCCGGCACGCGCGGCGAAGGCGTCGCGGCGTCCCGACGCGAACATCGGCGCCGCCCGCGACGGGCGGCAGGGACGCGCAGCGATGCGGATCGAACAGTCGGGTGGCGACGACATGGCTGCGACCGTAGCAGCGCGCGCCGATGGCGAACTTGACGCGGCTCACAGCGCCGAGCGCAGGCGTGCGCCGGGGTATGGCGGCCGCTCGGCGCGACTGCAACAGGATTACATCGCGGCGTACGCGGTGGCCGACTTTCGTCGTACGCGCGGTTTCGCGGTCGCGGCTCGCGCCGCTGCTACAGGGACTGCGCCGTGGCCTGTTCGACCGTAGGCGCTGCGCAAGCTGCGATCGCGACAACCGACCGACGACGAAACCCTGAAACCGGGCTGCGTGTCGCCGAACTCAACCCGCGCACTCCTGCGTCCGCAGCGCCGGCGCCGGCTTCTGCCGCAGCGCCTGCGCCACCGCCACGCCGAGCAGGGTCAGCCCGCCGCCGATCCAGTGGTACGCGCGCAGCGGTTCGTCGAGCAGGCACACCGCCAGCAGCGCGGTGAACACCGGGGTCAGGTTCATCAGCACCGCGGTCTTGTCGGTGCCCAGCCGCAGCAGCCCGTGCATCCAGAACCACGGCGCCAGGGTCGAGGCGAGGATGCCGGCGTAGAGCACCAGCGGCAGGTTGTGCGCGGTCAACGCCACCGACGGCGCCAGCGCGAATCCCGGCAGCAACAGCACCGTGCCGCACAGCACCTGCAGGTACAGCGACTCGCCGTTGGGGATCGGCAACGCCCAGCGCTTGACCAGCACGCCGTACAGCGCATACGAGAACGCCGCCAGCATCATCATCATCTCGCCGCGGCCCAGGCCCTGCTGCAGCAGTTGCGCCGGATGGCCGCCGCTGAGCAGCCAGGTCAGGCCGGCGAACGACACCACTGCGCCGATCAGCATGCCCGGCGACGGCCTGGTCTTGAGCAGGACCATGCCGATCACCATCGTCATCGGCGGAATCGCCGCCACCACCAGGCCCATGGTCATCGCGCTGACGCTGTGCGCGGCGAAATAGGCCAGCGACTGATACAGCACCATGCCCAGCGCGGCCAGCACCAGCAACTTGCGCCAGTACGGCCGCACCTGCGCGCGCAGCTTCCACACCCGCGGCAGCATCAGCGGGGTCAACACCAGCAGCGCGACCAGCCAGCGGTAGAACGAGATCGCCGCCGGCTCGATCGCGCCGGCCGAGAGCTTGCTGACGATCGTATTTCCGGCCCAGATCAGGGTGGCCAGGATCGGCAGTAACAGGGGCATCGCAACATCCTTCCGTACAACGGCACAACGTGGGGGCAGGCTATTCTAGAATGTCGGCTAGCCGGCAAATGCCGATAACCCGACACGCCGTAGCGAGGCCCGGACAAATGCGCCGCAGCCGCCAGTTCCATTACCCCTACCGTTCATTGCCCGGCCCGCTGCTGCTGCGCTACGAGGCGCTGGCGGTGGACACCGAAAGCGCGCTGCACCGCCATCCCTGGGGCCAACTGGCGTTCGTGGAGTCCGGCAGCATGGCCTTCGTGGTCGAAGGCGAGCCCTTGTTCGCGCCGCCGGGCTACGCCGCCTGGATCCCGGCCGGCATGGACCACACCTCGCACAACCGGCGCGAAGCCAAGTGCCGCCTGATCAACATCGCCGAGCGCTACACCCCGGCGTTGCCGGCCGCACCGGGCATCGTCCGCCTGCACCCGCTGTTCCTGGCCGGGGTCGAGGACCTGTTCGACCGCGGCATCGAGATCCCCGACACCCCCGCCGACCGGCGCCTGGCGCGGGTACTGATCGACAAACTGCTGGCCACGCCGATGCTGCAGCGCTTCGTGCCGCACAGCGACGACCGCCTGCTCGGACCGATCCTGGACGCCTTGCAGCACGCCCCGGGCGACAACACCACGCTGGAGGAATGGGCGCAGCGCGTGCACACCACCGAGCGCACCCTGAGCCGGCGCTGCCGCGACGAACTGGGCATGTCGTTCAGCCAATGGCGGCAGCGGCTGCGCTTCCAGCAGTCGATCCCGTTGCTGGAACTAGGGCGCAGCGTGCAGCAGGTATCGGCGCAGATGGGCTATGCCAGCGCCTCGGCGTTCATCGCGATGTTCCAGCAGTTCAGCGGGACCACGCCGCAGAAGTTCCGGCAGGGCAAGAAGGGCTAGCTCCCCGCACCCCGTCATTCCGGCGAAAGCCGGAACCCATTTTGATCTTGCCGTTGCCGTTGCCGTTGCCGCTGCTCTTTGCTTCGACGCACCCCCAAACAAAGCCCACGTCCCGCAGCCCCGGAGGGCGTGCGCATGGATGCGCACGCGCGCCATGGGGCAGGATGCCCCTTATGGCGCGGCCCCGCGCCACTTTCGAGCCATAGTGGCTCTTGATCCGAAAAAACAAAGCCTTTTCTTTGGTTACTTTCTTTGTGGCTTAAGACAAAGAAAGTGACCCGGCCGCTTGCGGACGGAAGCCCTTGATGTTCGCTTGTCGTCACAAGTACGCACACCCCAAGACGAATCCCACCGCGGTACGCCCCCTGTAGCAGCGGCGCAAGCCGCGACCGCGCCACGGCAAATACAGTGAAAGTTTCGCCGTAGTTGCGTTGCCGCGGTCGCGGCTCGCGCCGCTCCTACAGTCGGATACGCAACCCTCACCAGATCCAGCACCAAGCGCGCGAACGCAGCCTAGAGTGAGCTCACATACCCGCCCGAGCACCTCGCGCAGCCTCCGCGCCGCGCGCCCGCCTACCGCGTCTGCGCCGCCGCCGAAGCCGCCTGCGCCGCACGCTGCTCCGCGACACGCTTGCGCACCCCGTCCAACAGCGCATCCAACGCCGCGCGATCGTACACCTCGCCGCGCAGCACGAAGGTATCGATACGCCGCGTCGCGGCGATATCGCGCAGCGGATCGGCGTCGAGCAGCACGATGTCGGCGGCCTTGCCCGCCGCCAGCGACCCGTGCTCCCGGTCCTGTCCGAGGAAACGCGCGCCGTTGATCGTCGCCGCGCGCAGCGTCTGCAACGGCGTCAGGCCGCTCTCGACGAAGCGCTGCATCTCGTCGTGCAATCCCACGCCGGGATAGTTGAACGAATTGAGGAAGCCCGCATCGGTGCCGGCCAGAAGGTTCACCCCGGCTTGCTGCAGCAGCGGCAGGATCGCCGCGTTGCGCTGGTAGCGCTGGTGCCGGCGCGCGATCGCTGCGGCGTCGTCCTTGGCCGCGCGCTCGACCCGCCACGCATAGGTCGCCTGCAGGCCCGGGCCGATGTATTGCAGGTACGGGTCTTGCTTGTGATCGTCGCGGTCGAGATAGGTGGTGACGAAGCTGCCGTTGAGGGTCGGCGTCACCGCGGTGCCGCGCTGGGCCAGGCGCCGGTACGCGGCCAGTGCGGTCTTGCGGTCGAACGTGGCCTGGATGCGGTTCCAGCCTTCGCGGCTGTCGATCTCGCCGCGGCGCACCATCGCGCTGATCTGCGCTTCCTGCGAGGAACCGGCCTTGTACGCGTATTCGATATGTTCGATCGAACTCAGCCCGGCCGCGCTGACCTCGTCGATGGGCAGCACGAACGGCACGTGCGCCGACACCTTGAAGCCGCGCGCGCGCGCCTGCTTGAGCGCGTCGAGGAACAGCTCCGGCGACAAGGTGTTGTCGGTGATCTTGACGAAGTCGGCCTTCCAGCCCTGCAACTGGTCCAGCGCCTTGGAAATCTCTTCATGGCTGCCGACCTCGATGTCGCCGGGCCAGATCGACTTGTAGCCTTCCAGCTTCGGGCCGGAGGTGAAGATCGTCGGGCCGTCCAGGCGCCCGGCGGCGACCGCGTCGCGCCATTCGAACACGCTCGGGCTGAGGTCGCCGGCGGCGTCGCGCACCGCGGCGATGCCGTGGGCGACGTACAGCGGCAGCAGGTTCTTGTTTTCCTCGATCAGCTTGTCGCCGCCGCCGAAGTGCACGTGCATGTCCCACAGGCCGGGGATCGCGTACTTGCCGGCGGCGTCGATGCTGCGCTGCGCGTCGTAGCGGGCGGCGCGGGCGTCGGGCTCGACCGCGACGATGCGGTCGCCGCGCACCGCGATCAGACGGTCGGCGCGCAGCTTGCCGTCGATCACGTCGACCACGTGGGCGTGGCGGATCAGCAGGTCGACCGGCTCGGCGGCGGCGCGTCCGGCGGCGTGGGCGCCGCCGGACGCGCAGGCGAGGGCGGGCAGGGTGAGGGAGAGCAGGCGGATCGTGCGGGGCATGCGGGGCGGGCTCGTCGGAAGCGGCGGGAGGTCGCCGGTCAGGTCCGGATCATCGGCCGCGCCCGCGCCGCGCGCCAGTACCGGGTCGGGCGGAGGAGATGGATCGGTCGAGCTGTTTCGGCGCGGGCGGGGCGGGGCGGTCCGCGCCGTGGCAGTCGCGCATCGCGAGCTTGCGCGCCGCAATGTCGCATGCCCAAAGCGCGCAAAAAAGAACGGGCCGGCGAATGCCGGCCCGTTCGTTCGTGCGGTGGCGTCGTCGCGAGCGCGCCGATCAGCCCTTGGCCGGCTTGGCCGGCGCTTCGCTCTTCGCCGTCGGCTTGGCCGGCGATGCCGGCGCCGCGGTGCCCGCCGCCGAGGCCTGCCAGCCGCAGCTCTTGCCTTCGTTCTGCTGCTTGAGCCAGGTCTGCAGCGGCGCGAAGTACTCCAGCACCGCCGAGGCGTCCATCTTCTCGCCGCCGGTCAGTTCCTTCATCGTCTGCTGCCACGGCTGGCTCGCGCCCTTGCTCAGCATCGCCTCGAACTTGGCGCCGGCGGCCTTGTTGCCGTAGAAGCTGCACTCGTACAGCGGGCCCTTGTAGCCGGCCGCGTCGCACAGCGACTTGTAGAACTGGAACTGCAGGATGTGCGAGAGGAAGTAGCGCGTGTACGGGGTGTTGCCCGGCACGTGGTACTTGGCGCCGGCGTCGAAGAAGTCCTCGCCGCGCGCCTCCACCGGCGCCACGCCCTGGTAGCGCGCCTTCAGATCCCACCACGCCTTGTTGTACTGGTCGGGCTTGATCGAGCCGTCGAACACGCCCCAGCGCCAGCGGTCGATCATCAGCCCGAACGGCAGGAACGAGACCTTGGCCAGGGCCATGCGCATCTGCGCGTTGATCAGCGCTTCCTGGCTTTGCTGCGGGTTGGCGACCATGCCGACCGAGGACAGGTACTTCGGCGTCATCGCCAGCACGATGGTGTCGCCGATGGCCTCGTGGAAGCCGTCGTGCGCGCCGGTCTGGAACAGCGGCGGCTGCTTGTTGTAGGCCAGGTAGTAATAGACGTGGCCGAGCTCGTGGTAGATCGTGGTGAAGTCTTCTTCGTTCGGCTTGATGCACATCTTGGTGCGCACGTCGCCGGACATGTTCATGTCCCAGGCGCTGGCGTGGCAGACCACGTCGCGGTCGCGCGGCTTCACGAACTGGGTCTTGGCCCAATAGCTGTCGGGCAGCTTGGGCATGCCGAGCGAGACGTAGAAGTCCTGCGCGCGCTCGGTCATGCGCTTGGCGTTGGCGAGCTGCGCGTCGACTTCGACCTGCGCCTGCCCGGCCGCGTCGCGCTCGCCGGCCTTGTTCTGCTGCGCGTCGAGGATCTGCTGGTACTGGCGCGCCAGCGCGGCGTTGATGTCGAGGCTGCCGGCCTGCTGCTCGCTGTACGGCGCCAGCACGTCCCACAGGTTGCCCCAGTCCTGCTGCCACATGTTGCCGAGCAGGTGCGCGGGCAGCAGGCCGCCGGCGACCTGGCCCTTGTCGTTGCCGTACTTGGTTTCCAGGCGCGAGCGGGTGTAGCAGTGCAGCTGTTCGTACAGCGGCTTGACCTGGCCCCACAGGCGGTCGGTCTCGGCCGACAGCTCGGCCGGGCTCATGTCGTAGCCCGAGCGCCACAGCTCGCCGGTGTCGGCGTAGCCGAGGTTGCGCGCGCCTTCGTTGACCAGTTCGACGAAGCGCGTGTAGTCCTTGCGCATCGGCTTGGAGATGGTGTGCCAGCCCTTCCAGGCGTCGAGCTGGGCGTCGTAGTCGCGGCTGTTGCGCAGCACGTCTTCCAGGTCGCCGAGCTGGCGGCAGTCGGTATCGCCGGGGCCGCTGCAGTAGCTGCCCGAACCGTACATGCCTTCCATGCGGGTGGCGATCTGGGTCAGCTCGGCGAGCCGCGCCGGATCCTTCGGCGCCGGCATCGCGGTGCCGATCTTGAGCAGCTGGATCGCGCGCGCGGTGGCCGGCGACATCTGCTGGCCTTCGAACTTCTTGGACTGTTCGATCCAGCTGTTGAGCTGGCCGAGGTAGCGCTCGTTGGCCTTGGCCGACAGCAGCTGGCTGTCGTCGTTGATGTAGGTCGAGGACAGCCACTGCGCGGCGGTCATCTCCGGATACATCTTCTTGTATTCGTCGTTGACCCGGGCGATGAACTGATCCGCGGTCTCGCCGGCCGGCGCGGCGGCCGGCGCAGTGGCGCTCGGGGCGGTGGCGGGTTCCTTCTTGCAGCCGGCCAGGCCGATCACGGCCGCAGCGACGCCGAGCGCCAACAAGGCGCGGACAGGTTTCATGTGTGCTCTCTCCGGAAATAGTGCTGCGCTTGGCGCGCGAACCGGAAGGCTAGAGGGCGGGTCGGCGGGGCGCAAGCCGCAGTGCGATGCGGACGCGCCGGCGCCGGCCGTACGGCTGCGGTTGCGGGGAGTTTGCGCAAATCCGGCACAGTCGAGGCTGTGAAAACGATTACTCGATGCATCCGAAATGGCCGGGCTTGGCCGATTCGGGCCGTTGCTTGATGACGAAGTGCCGACGGGTTCGCGGAATTATGTAAATTTAAAGTTAAATGTAATCGGTTAGATTGTTAAATAATCGGTATTTCCAGCGCCTGCGCGCAACACTCGCGACCCGTGCCGCGCTTTCGTTCAGCCAAGGGAACGTCGCGTGAGCGGCCGGGCCGGGCGCTTGTCACGAAAACAGATTTGATTTGTGACGCGAAAACGGAAAAAGTGACGTCCAAGGGCAGCCGCTCGTCGGCGGCCCGGCCAGGGTGGGGATCCTGGTATCGAGCATCGGCTGCATTGGATAGGGAGTGAAACAGACCTTGGGCTCTTCCGCGCACAGCAAGTTGCACACGGCCACGTTGACGGCACTGCCGTTGCGCGGGGCCGATGGCGGGGCCCGGCTGTTCAGCGCCGACCTGAGCTGGGCCCAGGCGCCGCAGGCCCCGGTCCGCAGCCGCCGTCTTTACGTACGCCGCGCCGTCCGCATCGTCCTGTTCGCCTTGCTGGCGCTGGCGGCGGTGGGCGTGGTGGTGATCAACGGGCCGGCCGACGCCGGCCCCAACCGCAGCGCCGCGCGCGCCTTGCCCGATCCGGTCAGCGAGGCGGAGGTCGAAGTCGACCGCGCCGTGGCGCTGCCGGCCGCGCCGGTCGCGGCATCGCGCGACAGGCACGAGCGGCTGGCCGCGCACTGAGCGCGCCGCGCGGGAACTCGGGGGAGAGTGGCGCCTTGGATGGCGCTTCAGGGGAAGGGAAGCACGGTGGCAACGCAACACGGGGCCGGCGTTATGGGGATAACCCGCTCCGCAAGGTTCGAATGGCGTCGGCGCCAGGGAGGGCGTCGGTGGCCGCTCGCTGCGGATTGCCGAGCGATGCGACGCCCACTTTCGTGGCATGAGCTTCCCGCTGTTGTGGGAGGGGCTTCAGTCCCGACGCTCTTGTGCCCGATCGCGGTGCCGCTGCAAGCGTTCGGCGACCTGAGCGAACAGCGTCGGGGCTGAAGCCCCTCCCACGACAGCGGGCCGCAGCGCGCCTCGGCGCGGGCGCCGCCGCTTAGGCCGCCTGCGTGCGCTGCGGCGCTTCCACCAGGCCGCGCTCGGCCAGCCACTGCCATGACGTCTGCGCGTCCTGTTCGACGTAGGCCTTGGCCGAGCCCAGGCGGAAGGTGTAGCCCCAGGCGTCCATGTCGGCGTACATGCGTTCGCGCCCGACGCCGGGCAGGGCGTCGGCCAGCACGGTCTGCAGCACCAGCACCGCGTCCTCTTCCTCGACCGAATCGGTGGCGTCGGTATGCACCGCCGCACGCCGCTGCGGCGGCAGCACGATCAAGTGGCAGGCCTCGTGCAGCATCGAATGCACCGGGGTGTCCGCGCGCGCGTAGACGGTGCTGGCGATGATGCCGGCCTCGCTGTCGCCCCAGTAGCTGCCGGGAATCGCGTCGCCGTCGGCCACGCGCACCAGAGCCAGCCCGTAGCGGGCGAGCAGGGCGTGGGCGTGGTCGAAGTCGATGTCGGCGAGGGTGAGCATGCAGGACGTCTTGCTTTGTGTAGGAGCGGCGCGAGCCGCGACCGCGCCACTGGGCATGCGACGCGAACGACTATCTTGCAGTCACGGCTTGTGACCGAAGGAAATCCCGCGGAACGCCGCTGCTACAGGTAGATCGCGTTGCGGACGCCGAGGCCGGGAGGTCGGCCTCCGCGCCTCGGGCTCAGGCCGGCGTCGAGCCCGGCGCGTCCGGCAAGGCCACCGAGATGTCGAGCACGTCGTGCTGGCCTTCCTTGACCACATCGACCTTGACCGCCTCGACGTCGACGTTGACGTACTTGCGGATCACTTCCAGCAACTCGCGCTGCAGCATCGGCAGGTAATCGGGGCCGCCGCGTCCGGCGCGTTCGTGCGCGACGATGATCCGCAGGCGGTCCTTGGCGACCGCGGCGGTTTGCTTCTTGGCCAGCAGGAAGTCGAACAGACCCATGAGTTCAGCCTCCGAAGATCTTGCTGAAGAAGCCCTTCTTTTCCACTTGGGTGAAGCGCATCGGACGGGTGTCGCCGAGCAGGCGGGCGACGGCGTCGTCGTAGGCCTGGGCGGCGTCGGATTCGGTTTCCAGGATCACCGGCTCGCCCTTGTTGGAGGCGTTGAGCACGTCGCCGGATTCGGGGATCACGCCGACGGTCTTGAGGCCGAGGATTTCCTCGACGTCGCCGATGCTGAGCATCTCGCCGGTTTCCACCCGCTTGGGGCTGTAGCGGGTCAGCAGCAGGTGTTCCTTGACCCGCTCGCCGTTCTCGGCGCGGCGGGTCTTGGACGAGAGCAGGCCGAGGATGCGGTCGGAGTCGCGCACCGAGGACACTTCCGGATTGACCACCACCACCGCCTGGTCGGCGAAGTACATGGCCAGGAACGCGCCCTTCTCGATGCCGGCCGGCGAATCGCAGACGATGTAGTCGAAGCCTTCGGCGGTGAGGTCCTCGAGCACCTTCTGCACGCCTTCCTTGGTCAGCGCGTCCTTGTCGCGGGTTTGCGACGCGGCCAGGATGAACAGGTTCTCGAAGCGCTTGTCCTTGATCAGCGCCTGCTTCAGCGAAGCCTCGCCGTTGACGACGTTGACGAAGTCGTACACCACACGGCGCTCGCAGCCCATGATCAGGTCGAGGTTGCGCAGGCCGACGTCGAAGTCGATGACCGCGACTTTGTGGCCGCGTCGGGCGAGGCCGCAGGACAGGCTGGCGCTGGTCGTGGTCTTGCCGACGCCGCCCTTGCCCGAAGTGACAACAATGATCTCGGTCAAAATTCGTTCCTCCGTTCGTGCGGCGTCAATCCAGCGCCGCAATCTTGATTTGTTCGTCTTCCAGCCAGACCTGCACGGGCTTGCCGCGCAGCTCCTTGGGGATGTCTTCGAGCACTTTGTAGCGGCCGGCGATGGCGACGAGTTCGGCATGGAACTCGCGGCAGAAGATGCGCGCCTTGGCGTTGCCCTGCGCGCCGGCGAGGGCGCGGCCGCGCAACGGGCCGTAGATGTGGACCGAGCCGTCGGCGATGACCTCGGCGCCGGCGCCGACCGTGGTCAGCACGGTCAGGTCGCGGTTGTCGGCGTAGATCTGCTGCCCCGAGCGCACCGGCGCGGATTGGATCATTCCTACCGATGAAGCCTGCGCGACGGGCGGCGCGCCGGCCGGAGGCCGCGGCGCGCGGGCCGGTTCGGCGGCCGGCGCGGGCGCCGGCGCTTCGCGTCGCGGCGGCGCGGCGGCTTCGGCGACGGCGACGCCATCCGCGCGCTCGTACGAGGCGCGGAACTTCGCCAGCAACGGCAACCCCAGCGCCTGCGACAGCTTCTCGATCTCGCTGGTGCCGTAGGCCAGCGCCACCGGCAGCACGCCGGCCGCGCGCAGCCCGTCGAGCAGGGCCTGGGCGGACGCGATGTCGGGCGCGTGGCTGAGGCCGCCGAAGTCGATCACCACCGCGGCGCGGCCGAACATGTTCGGCGCGCGCTGCACGCGGCTGCGCATTTCCTCGACCAGACGCGGTACGTCGAGAGAGCGGATGCGTAGGTTGGCGATGCCGACCTGGCCGATCTTGAGTTCGCCGGCCTGTTCGTAATCCACGGCCACGCTCACGGGCAGGTCCCGGTGGGGCGCGGCGCGTCGGCCTGGAGCGGCGCCACCGGCACCCGCGGACGGGTCAGCCAGCCGGCGTCGGGCAGGGCGTCGCCGTAGGTCTGGCGCACCCATTCGAAACTGCACAGCGGCTTCATCAGCATCGCCGCGCGCACGCCGGCCTCTTCCATCACGTGCTGGCCGACTTCGCGGAAGCCGAAGCTGCCGTGGAACAGCAGGGCCGGGTCGTTGCCGCCTTCCAGGAACACCTCGCAGGCCAGCTGCGGATAGCGCAGCTCGGCGTAGCTCTGGGCGTCGGCGTAGAAGGCGCGGCCGACGCCGCCGCCGCGGCGGCGGCTGGCGACGACGATGCGGTCGATATAGAAGAAGTCCGGATAGCGCTCGTGGAACCAGCGGAAATTGCTGCTGTCGTGGCCGGCGCCGGAACCCACGCCGATCAGGAAACCGGCCAGGGTGCCGTCGCGTTCGGCGACGCGGAAATATTCGGCGGTGTCGAAGAAGTGACGCAGACGCGCCGCATCCAGCGGCAGGATCGCAGGCCCGGCGGCGTTGTTGAGGGCAAGGACGGAATCCAGCTCGTGCTCGCGCACGTCGCGGACGACGATCGACATTCCAGGCTCCAGATAGTTGCAAGCCGGCGCGAAATCCGTGCCGGCGCCCGCGATTATCGCACGGGGGGCGGCCGCGGGGCGAACGCCCGGGGCCATGACTTTCGGACGGCTCCGCCCGGGTGCCGGTACCGTTAGCATGCGTTCATGCTGGCCCGCCTCACCCCCACCCAACTCATGCGCTTCGCCGGGCTGTTCACCTGGGGCGTGGCCGGCTGCTGGCTGGTGATCATGTGGCTCGAGCCGGAGGCGGCGACCTCGCTGCCCGGCGGCAGCGAGCACACCTTCTTCCTGCTGATCCTGCGCTGGGTGGCGATCCACTTGGCCTTCGGCGCGGTGTACTGGTGGGCCAGCCGCGGCCTCGGCCAACGCCGGCCCGGGCCGGCCGACCACGCCCTGCTGCTGGTCCTGACCGCCTGCGCGATCGGCGTGGGCTATTTCTCCAACAGCGGCATCGGCAGCATCCTGCTGATGGTCGTGGCCGGGCTGCTGCCGTGGCTGCTGCCGCTGCGGGTCGGGGTGGCGTGGTTGGTGCTGAGCAACCTGTCGATCATCCCGGTGTTCGTCATCGCCATCGGCCAGCCGCTGCTGGTGGCGATCGTGCAGTCGGTGGCCTACGCCGGCTTCTCCAGCCTGGTCTTCGTCAGCTCGCTGGTGGCGATGCAGCAGGCCCAGGCGCGCGAGGACCAGCGCCGGCTCAACGCCGAACTGCGCGCGACCCGCGCCTTGCTGGCCGAGAGCGCGCGCATCAACGAGCGCACCCGCATCTCGCGCGAGCTGCACGACCTGCTCGGCCACCACCTCACCGCGCTGAGCCTGAACCTGGAAGTGGCCGGGCACCTGTCGGAAGGGCGGGTCAAGGAACACGTGCAGCAGGCGCATACTCTGGCCCGGCTGCTGCTCACCGACGTGCGCGAGGCGGTCAGCCAGCTGCGCGAGAACGGCGCCATCGACCTGTCGCTGGCGCTGCGCCCGCTCGCCGAGAACGTGCCCGCCCTGGACATCCGCATGGACATCGAGACCCCGCTGACCCTGGACGACCCCGAGCGCGCCCACGTGCTGCTGCGCTGCGCCCAGGAGATCATCACCAACGCGGTGCGCCACGCCGGCGCCCAGCACCTGTGGATCGACGTGCGCCGCAACGACGGCCACATCGTCATGAGCGCGCGCGACGACGGCCGCGGCGCCGACCACCTGATCGCCGGCAACGGCCTGCGCGGCATGCGCGAGCGGCTGGTCCAGCACGGCGGCCAACTGCGAATCGAAACCCGGGCCGAGGCCGGCTTCAGCCTGCGCCTGACCCTGCCCGCCACCGCGGCCGCCATGGGCCGCGAAGGAGCCCTGACATGATCCCCAGCCCCATCCGCGTATTGCTCGTCGACGACCAGACCCTGGTCCGGCAGGGCGTGCGCTCGCTGCTCGCCCTGGCCGAGGGCATCGAAGTCGTGGCCGAGGCCGGCGACGGCCGCCAGGCGGTCGAGATGATCCCGAACCTGCGCCCCGACGTGGTCCTGATGGACATGCGCATGCCGGTGATGTCCGGTCTGGAGGCGCTGCAGGCGCTGGCCCGCAGCGGCTACCTGCCGCCGACGATCATCCTGACCACCTTCGACGACGACCAACTGGTGCTGGCCGGGCTCAAGGCCGGGGCCAAGGGCTACCTGCTCAAGGACGTGTCGCTGGAGCAACTGGTCGGCGCCATCCAGGCCGTGGCCGAGGGCGGCTCGCTGGTGCAGCCGGCGATGACCCAGCGCCTGCTGTCGGGCCTGGAGCACATGCGCAACGAGTTCGTCAGCCTGGACCGGCCCGACCCGCTGACCGAGCGCGAGACCGAGATCCTGCGGCTGATGGCCGGCGGCTTCTCCAACAAGGAGATCGCCAACTCGCTCGGGGTGGCGGAGGGGACGATCAAGAACCACGTCTCGAACATCCTGTCCAAGCTCGGCGTGCGCGACCGCACCCGCGCGGTGCTCAAGGCGTTCGAGCTGCAGTTGGTCTGAGCGCCGGCGGCGCGCGTCGGGCGCCTCGCCCGCGCGCCCGGCGGCGGGCAGGGCGGTTCCCTGCCGTTGGCGGCGGACGCCGGCCGGCGGGCCGGAGTCGCGGTCCGCGAGCGCCCAAGCCTTCGCCGCGGAAGGGCCTTCGGGCCCGACGCTTTCGTTCCGGCGCGCTACTTTCGTCGTAGATCCGATGCCCACGCGCGTTGCCGCGCCGCGCACGCAGGCGCGCACAAGCCCGCGAGGCGCCGATCCGACTTGACCGGATTTGCGCTTACGCGCCTTTCGTGCCCCGGCGACAGGCCCGCATACCGGTGCGAATGCAGCGCCCAGACGGCACAAAGCCGGCCAGTTGCGCGCTTTTCGCGGCCCGGGCCGGCCGCGATGCGACCCGATGGGCTTTCTTGCCTGTGACGGCTGCCCTTGCCGGGATTTATCTTGCTACGATTGCGGGTCTGCGCCCCTGGCCCGCACCTGGGCCCGGCCCTGGAGAACCCTGAATGACCCGTCTGATCGAGATTCTGATTTCCCTGGCGATCGTCGCCGTGCTGTTCCTGGTCGTCGGCATCGTTCTGCCGTCGAGCCGCCACCTGTCGCATTCGGTGGAGACCAACCGCAAGCTGACCATCGTCTTCGACACCTTGAACAGCCTGCGTCGCTTCAAGGAATGGAACCCGCTGGCGGCGCGCGACCCGAATATGGAGATCAAGCTGGTCGGCAAGGAAGAGGGCGTGGGCGCCCGCCTGGAATACTCCTCCAAGGAACGCGGCCTGGGCCAGGGCAGCTGGGAAATCGTCAAGAGCGAACCGGGCAAGCTGGTCGGCTACAAGATCACCAACCCCGAGCGCGGCGAGAACAAGCGCAGCGAGTTCACCCTCAAGCCGACCGGCCGCAACAACCGCAACGTCGAGATCACCCAGACCTACGACGTCGACTACGGCTTCAACCTGCTCGGCCGCTACTCCGGCCTGTACGTCAGCAGCAGCGTCGGCGAAGACATCAAGATGGGTCTGTCGCGCCTGAGCAACCTGCTGGCGACCGTGCCGAACTACGACTACGCCAAGCTGTCGGAAACCGACCCGAACAACGCGCCGAAGGTGGCCGAGCGTCCGGCCGAGAACATCCTCAGCGTCAACGCCGCGGTCGAGCGCAACAACGACAAGATCAAGGGCCAGATCCACGCCAACATGGAGTGGATCAACAAGGTCATCGCCGCGAACGGCCTGGAAGCGGTCGGCCCGGTGCGCATCGTGACCAACGAGTTCGGCACCGAGACCTACGACTTCGACACCGTGCAGGTCGTGCGCAAGAAGGGCGACACCGCCACTGGCGACGCCACCGCGCTGGAAGTCAAGGTCGAAGGCCCGGTCAAGGCTTCGCTGCTGCCGGCCTCGAAGGTCGTCGTCGCCACCAGCGGCGGCCACAACTTCGCCGCGCTGCCGCCGGTGCGCGACGCCGTGCGCGCCTGGGCGATGACCCGCGGCTACTCGACCACCGACCGTCCGTACGAGAGCTGGAAGGCCGGCATCGACCAGAGCTTTGACCCGGCCCTGGGCCAGTTCGACGTCTACTGGCCGGTCAAGTAATCCCACCGCCCGCCTAGCGCGGGCCGGTTGCGACAACAAAAACGCGCCGCGGCTTTCCGCGGCGCGTTTTTGTTTGCGCGGACATCCAGGAAAGCGTGAGCGATGCGCCGCGCGCAGCGCGACCGCACAAGCCACGATCGCGACCAACGCACCCGCCGCGCGAGCCGCGCCAGCAATCGGGGCTTCGGCCAACTCGACGAGCGCAACAGCCATTGCGGTTGCCGTTGCTCGTGCCCGCCCCCGAGCGCGATGCAGCCGTTCCGCAGCCCCGAAGGGCGTGCGCATGGATGCGCACGCGCGCCATGGGACAGGATGTCCCTTATGGCACGGCCCCGCGCTCGTTTCGAGCCCTAGTGGCTCTTGATCCGAAAAAACAAGGCCTTTTCTTTGGTTACTTTCTTTGTGGCTTAAGACAAAGAAAGTGACCCGGCCGCTTGCGGACGGAAGCTCTTGATCGTGGCTTGTCGTCAATCGCCACCACGGCAAAGGCAAGAGCAGCAGCAAAGTCGTGTGGATCCCGGCTTTCGCCGGAATGACGGTCTGGGAGGTTCGTTGCTTCAAAGAACGACGGCGGGGCTGCGCCGCTTCGGTTGGATTCCGGCTTTCGCCGGAATGACGGTTTGGGAGGTTCGTTGCTTCAAAGAACGACGGCGGGGCTGCGTCGCTTCGGTTGGATCCCGGCTTCCGCCGCAATGACGGTCTGAGAGCTCCCTCGCTCCAAGCTGCGCCGGCAAGCAGAAGCGCCATCCTCGATTCATGCCAAAGAACGCCGAACCCATTCCAACACAAATCATGACCGCCCCCTCACTGCGCCCGCCCACACTAACGCTGCTATCGTTGAACACCCTCCATCGCAAGCGTTCGCCCACATGAGCGCCCCCCCTCCCGAATCCCGCCCCACCGCATCGCTGTCCGCGCGCTTGCTCGCCGCCGCCGGCGCGATCCTCGCCGCGTTCGCGGTGGCCCTGTCGGCCTACGCCGCGCACGCGGCCGCCGATCCGCACGCGCAGGCGCGCCTGCACAGCGCGGCGGTGTTCGCCTTCGGCCACGGCATCGCCCTGGCGGCGCTGGCGCCGCAGGCGCGACGCGCCTTCACCCGCGGCGTGTTGGGCGCGTTGCTGCTCGGCGTGGTCGGCTTCGCCGGCAGCCTGGCCGCGGCGCACTTCTTCGGCGTATCGACCCGGCTCGCGCCCTACGGCGGCAGCCTGATGATCCTGGCGTGGCTGGCCTACGCCGCCGACGCGGTGCGGCGCTGACGTGCCGCGCCAGGTCCGCGGGTTCGACGCGCAGGCCGCGCACGCGCATCTGAGCCGCAAGTGCCGCCGGCTCGGCGCATGGATGAAGAAGGTCGACCGGCTCGAGAACGGGCCGATCCCGGACGATGCGCGTTGGCGCCAGCGTTTCGATCCGGTCGATGCGCTGGCGCGCGCGATCTTGTTCCAGCAGCTCAGCGGCAAGGCCGCTTCGACCATCGTGGGCCGGGTCGAGGCGGCGATCGGCAGCGCGCGCCTGCACCACGACACCTTGGGCCGCTGCGACGACGCCACCCTGCGCGCCTGCGGGGTATCCGGCAACAAGCTGCTGGCCCTGCGCGACCTGTCGGCGCGCGAGGCGCGCAGCGAGATTCCCGACCTGCGCGCGATGGCGCATATGGACAACGACGCCATCGTCGCCACGCTGGTGCCGATCCGCGGCATCGGCCGCTGGACGGTGGAGATGATGCTGATGTTCCGCCTCGGCCGTCCCGACATTTTGCCGGTGGACGATCTGGGCATCCGCAAGGGCGCGCAGTTCGTCGACAAGCTCGACGCGATGCCGGCGCCGAAGGCGTTGGCGCAGATCGGCGAGCGTTGGGGGCCGTATCGGACCTATGCGAGTTTGTATCTGTGGCGGATCGCGGACATCGGGTCGGGGGTGGCGAAGCCGGTGGATCGGTCGCAGGGGTGAGGGGGGAGTAGTCGTGGCTTGCGTTTGGGGTGCGGTTCGGGGCGTTCTTGCGGTCGCTTGCTGTAGGAGCGGCGCGAGCCGCGACCGCGCCGTCGCGCCTGCAGCGAAAGTTACGGCGTAGTTGCGTTGCCGCGGTCGCGGCTCGCGCCGCTCCTGCAGTCGGATACGCAACTTCACGGCCGTCGTTCCGGCGGAAGCCAGAATCCGTTTCGACTTTGTTGTTGTTCTTGCCTTTGCCGTGGTGGCGAGTGGCGACAAGCCACGATCAAGAGCTTCCGTCCGCAAGCGGCCGGGTCACTTTCTTTGTCTTAAGCCACAAAGAAAGTAACCAAAGAAAAGGCCTCGTTTTTTCGGATCAAAAGCCACTATGGCTCACAGCGGCGCGGGGCTGCGCCATAAGGGGCATCCTGCCCCATGGCGCACGCGCGCATCCATGCGCGCGCCCTCCGGGGCTGCGCGGCGGAGGCTTTGCTTGGGGTTGCGTCCGGGCGAACAGCAACAGCGAGATCGAAGTCGGTTCCGGCTTTTGCCGGTTTGCCGGAATGAGGGGGCGAGGGACGTGCGGCTTCGGGATGCGGCGGCGGGGCTGCGTTGCTTCGGTTGGATGGCGGCTTTCGCCGCAATGGCGAGGTGGGCTGTTGCAGAGACCAGGCCGCTTCGGCGTCCAGGCGGTTCAGTGCGCGGCGGCGAGCAGGATCAGCGACGCGGGCCGCTGGGTCGGCGGATGCAGGGGTTCTTCCAGGGCGCGCAGTGTCAGGCCGCTGCGCTGCAGTAGTGCCAGCCAGCCGCCGAGGGTGCGGAAGTACCAAGGCGCCGGTTCGCCGAAGTCGCCCTCGCAGCCGGCCCAGCTGCCGTCGCGCCAGCCGTCGCGGTAGGGCGCGTCGGCGTTGGCGGTGGGCGGGTGCAGGGTCTGGATCAGGACGTGACCGCCTTCGTTCAAGTGCGCCGGCAGGGCCGCGAGCAGGGCGTCGACGGCGGCGCCGCCGAGCAGGGAGAAGTTGCACACGATCAGGTCGAAGCGCGCGTCGAGCGCGCCGGCGGCGATGTCTTCGTAGCTCAGGCAGGCGTAGCGCTGCGGCGGCGCGGCGGGATCCGCGCGGCGCGCGGCCTCGATCAGCGCGGGCACCGCGTCGTTGCCGCGGGCGTCGATGCCGTGGGCGAGCAGGGCGCGGGTCAGCCAGCCTTCGCCGCAGCCCAGGTCGAGCGCGCTGCGCGGCCGCAGGCGCGTGGCGGCTTCGACCACGGCGCGGTCGGTGACCAGGCGGCGGCTTTCGATCGCCTGCGTGCGCACGCTACGGGTCCACGGCGCGGCGTTCTCGCGCCAGGCGGCGAGCACGCGCGCGTCGCTGTGGCGGACGTCGTCGCCGCTCATCGCATCGCCCGCGGTTCAGGCCGGCGGCGCGTAGCGCCAGTGCCAGGGTTCGTAGACGATGCCGTGCGGGTTGCCGCGCGGGTAGCTCATCGCGAAGCCGTGGCCGCCGGCGTGGTCGCGCAGCCAGGCGAAGGCGGGCGTGCGTTCGAACGCCTCTTCCGCCGGCGGTTCGCCGGGCGCGCCGATGTCCAGCGCCAGTCCGCTGTGGTGTTCGCTGTAGCCCGGCGCGGCGTTGACGGTGAGGATCTCCTCGACGCTCTGGCCGCGCGCGCGCTTGCGCTCGAAGATGCCCAGTTGGTAATCGTGGCTGCGATAGCCGGAGATCGATTCGAGCGCGATGCCTTCGCGCAGGGCCGCGTCGCGCAGGTGGGTCCAGGCGCGCGCGGCGGCCGGATGCAGCCACAGCGGCCGCCGGTAGCGGTCGAAGCCGGCCAGGGCCAGACGGTCGGGTTCGGCGATCAGCTCCAGGCCGGTGCGCGCCTGGTAATCGGCGGCGTCGAGGCCGAGCGCGTCGAGACGCTGTTCGAGCCGGTCCAGCGGCAGTTCGACGACCCGCAGCAAGCCTTCGCGGCGGTAGTCGACGATGCGTTCGAGCGCGTCCAGCGCGGCGTCGATGCCGTCCTCGCGCATCAGCCGGTGCACCAGCGGCAGCACGCCCTCGGGCAGGTCGGCGGCGAGGAAGCGGCCGTCGCGCTTGCGCCGCAGCACGTGGCGCGCGCGCGCCAGGGCGCGGGCGTCGGCGTTGCTGCGCGCGCGCAGCAGGCCGCCGGGCCAGATTTCGATGTCCGGGGTGTTGATCAGGACGTGGCCGTGTCCGCGCATGCGGGCAGGGTAGCGCGCATGGCGGAACGTTGCCATGGCAGCGCGGGGGAGCGGGCTTGCGTCGTGGTCGCGATGTTGCAGACGGGGCGGAGCTGCGGCCGCTCCCTGTAGGAGCGACGCAAGCCGCGACCGCGACACTACCGATACCGCGATCGCTTCGAAGCGCCTCCGCCGCTCAGCCCGGCCGCTTGAAATACAGCCGGGTGCCGAGCACGCCCGGATCGTGCTCCACCGCGACCAGTTCCCAGCCTTGCGCGCCCTGGCGGTCGAGTTCTTCCTGGATGCGCTCGCGCATCGGCGCTTCGAACAGTTTGTAGGTCAGTTCGACGACCAGGTGCTTCCATTGCGGGTTCATGCGTCTTCCTCGGGCGATGGGGGCGGCGGCGGTTGCTGGCGCGGCAAGCGGCCGTTCCTGCGCAGCGCCTCGCGCAGCACATATTCGATCTGGGCGTTGAGCGAACGCAACTCGTCGTCGGCCCAGCGTTGCGCCGCGGCCAGGACCTCGGCGTTGATCCGCAGCGGATAGGCTTTCTTCTCGCTCACCGGCGGCCGGTCCGCGGGTCGTCGCGCGGGGCGCGGTAGTCGCGCTTGAGCCGCGACAGCGCAATCAGCATCGTCACCGCCAGGCCGTTGACCGAGACCAGCAGCAGCACGGTGACGACGAGGATGCGGTTGTAGTCGCCATGGGCCCAGTAGAAACCCAGCGCGGCCAGGAACATCGAGATCGCCACCAGCGCCAGCAGCCGGGCGAAGCGCGCGGCCGCGGCGGCCGGGTCGCGCAGGCGCGCGGCGTCGAGGCCGTTGATCAGGCGCAGGTTGCCGCGCGCGACCAGGACCGCGGCGACCAGCACCGGCAGGCCGCTGACCGCCATGATCAGCGGCAGCACCAGCGCGTTGTCGGGCAGGTTCATCGCGCGGTCCTCAGTACAGGCTGCCGGTGTTGACGATCGGCTGGGTGCCGCGCTCGCCGCACAGCACCACCAGCAGGTTGCTGACCATCTGCGCCTTGCGCTCCTCGTCGAGCTGGACCACGCCGTTCTTCTGCAGTTCGGCCAGGGCCATCTCGACCATGCCGACCGCGCCGGCGACGATGCGGGTGCGCGCGGCGATCACCGCGTTGGCCTGCTGGCGCTGCAGCATCGCCTGGGCGATCTCGGCCGCGTAGGCGAGGTGGCTGATGCGCGCGTCGATGATGTCGACGCCGGCGTCGGCGAGGCGTTCCTGCAGTTCCTGCTTGAGGTGCAGCGAGATTTCGCTGGCGTGGCTGCGCAGCGACAGTTGGCCGTCCTCGTGCTGGTCGTAGGGATAGCTGGTGGCCATCGCGCGCAGCGCCGATTCGGACTGGATGTGGACGAAGGTTTCGTAATCGTCGACGTTGTAGACCGCTTCGGCCGAATCCACCACCTGCCACACGATCACCGCGGCGATCTCGATCGGGCTGCCGTCGAGTTCGTTGACCTTGAGCTTGCCGCTCTCGAAGTTGCGCACGCGCTGGCTGACCTTGCGCTTGGCGTACAGCGGGTTGTTCCAGCGCAGGCCGTTGTCCTTGACCGTGCCGACGTACTTGCCGAACAGGCTCAGCACCGCGGCCTGGTTGGGCTCGACCATGTACAGGCCGGCCAGGCAGACCAGGGCCAGCACGGCGAGCGCGACGAAGGCGAGCGCGCCCACGGTGACCGGGCTGTCGGGGCCGGTGACGGTGGCGATGAAGCCGTAGCCGCAGCCGAGCAGGACCAGCAGCAGGACGAGCAGGGCCGGGATGCCGGGCAGGGACTGGATCGGGTTTTCTTTCATGGCGGCTCGTCCTTGGGGTTCTGATGGATATTGATATCAGATTGATATCAGGTCGTCAGCGGCCGTCTGTCGGGACGATGGGGCCTGGAGCCGCTGTGTAGGAGCGGCGCGAGCCGCGACCGCGGGGTGGCCGCTGGCGGCGGAACTGTTGGGAGCTGGATCGGGGAAGCGTCCGATTGGACGGGCTTCGGGGAGGGCGCTTGCGTGCGTCGCTGCGGTTGCTCGCGGCTCGCGCCGCTACTGCAGGAAGTGAACCGGTTTACGGGGCGATCCGGTACAGCGGCGCCGGGATGAACTCGCCGGTGGCGTACAGGAACCGGCCGTCGGCCGACCAGCCCAGGGCCTCGGCCTGCGGCAGCCACGGCAGTTCGCTGACCCGCGGCGCGCCGGCCACGGCCTGGGCCCAGTCCTGCTGCGGCTGGCGCGGGTACAACAACAGGTAGCGGTAGGTCATCACCGCCAGGGTGCGGCCGTCGGGCGAGACGTCGGCGGCGGTGACCTGGCCCTGGATCCTGGCCCGGAACGGGTTGTTCTGGCGCAACTGCGCGTCCGGCTCGGGAATGCCGGCCAGCTCGCCGAGCCGGGTCGCGGTCTGCAGCGCGTTGCCGGCCGGCATCAGCGGCAGCGAGAACAGCTCCGGCGGCTGGCGCTTCTTGGAAATCAGCAGGACCTGGCGGCGCGCCACGTCCACCGCGACGGCCTCGCAGTCGCGCGCGCCGTCGGGCCAGCGGAAGGCGATCGACCAGGCCGGCTTGAGCCGCGCGTTCTCGATCTTGTCGGGCTCTTCGATGACGTGCAGTTGCAGGCTGCGGCGCAGCCCGCCGTTGTCGCCGGTGTCGGCGATCAGCAGGTAATGGCGGCCGTCGAGCTCGAAGGCGGCCATGTCCTCCCAGTCGGTCTTGATCGCGCCCTCGATCCGCGCGGTGGCCAGGCGGTCGCCGTTCTCGGCCACGGCGAACAGGCGCTCGGGGTTGCCGCCGTCGTCGTGCATCCACAGCACGCCGGGGTGGCGGCGCGAGGCGGCCAGGCCGCTGATCTCCGACAGCTGCGGGTCCAGCATCATCCCGGCCAGCTCGCGGCTGCCCGGCGCCGGCGGCTGCGCGCGCTGCGCGCGCCACCACGCCAGCCCGCCGGCGAGCGCGGCCGCGAGCAGCGCGCCGGCGGCCAGCCAACGCCAGCGGCGCGGCGCGCGCGGGGCGCCCGGGACGGCGGAGACAGCAGGGGCGGCGGCACGCTCGGCGTGCCGTTCGGACGCGGGGGACATGGGCCACAGCATCGCATGCGCCCCCGCCGCCGCCATAGCCCGGCAAGGCCGCGGCGGACGCGGAAAGTTAGACTAGGCTCATCCGCCCCCACCGTTTTCGAGGTTGCACGCCATGACCACGCTCGGCACGCCGTTGTCCCCGCACGCTTACCGCGTGCTCCTGCTCGGTTCGGGCGAACTGGGCAAGGAGGTGGCGATCGAGCTGCAGCGCTTCGGCGTGGAAGTGATCGCCGCCGACCGCTACGCCGACGCGCCGGCGATGCAGGTGGCGCACCGCAGCCACGTGCTCGACATGCTCGACGGCCAGGCCGTGCGCGCGCTGATCGCGGCCGAGCGGCCGAACCTGATCGTGCCGGAGATCGAGGCGATCCACACCCAGACCCTGGTCGAGCTGGAAGACGAGTTCGCCCGCCGCGGCAGCGACACCCGTGTGGCTCCTACCAGGATCATCCCGACCGCGCGCGCCGCGCGCCTGACCATGGACCGCGAAGGCATCCGCCGCCTCGCCGCCGAGACCTTGAAGCTGGCGACCTCGCCGTACCGCTTCGTCGACACGCGCGAAGACTACCGCGCCGCCGTGGCCGAGATCGGCCTGCCGTGCGTGGTCAAGCCGGTAATGTCGTCCTCCGGCAAGGGCCAGAGCCTCGTGCGCGGCGAAGCCGACATCGACAAGGCCTGGGACTACGCCCAGACCGGCGGCCGCGCCGGCGCCGGCCGGGTCATCGTCGAGGGCTTCATCGACTTCGACTACGAAATCACCCTGCTGACCGTGCGCCACGCCGGCGGCACCACCTTCTGCGCGCCGATCGGCCACCTGCAGCGCGACGGCGATTACCGCGAGAGCTGGCAGCCGCAGCCGATGAACCCGGTGGCGCTGGCGCGCGCGCAGGAGATCGCCCGCGCCATCACCGACGACCTCGGCGGCTTCGGCGTGTTCGGCGTGGAATTGTTCGTCAAGGGCGACGAGGTCTGGTTCAGCGAGGTCTCGCCGCGCCCGCACGACACCGGCCTGGTCACCCTGATCTCGCAGGACCTGAGCGAATTCGCATTGCATGCGCGCGCGATCCTCGGCCTGCCGATCCCGACCATCCGCGAGCACGGCCCGTCCGCGTCCTGCGCGGTGCTGGCGCAGGGCCACGGCGTGCCGGTGTTCTCCGGCGTCGACGCGGCGCTGGGCCAGGTCGACACCCAACTGCGCCTGTTCGGCAAGCCGCGGGTGGAAGGCCACCGCCGCGTCGCGGTGACCTTGGCCCTGGGCGGCGACATCGACGAGGCCCGCGCCAAGGCGCGCGAAGCCGCCGCGCAGTTGCGGATCGAATTGCGCTGATCGTGGTCCAAGCCGCACGACCCTTCGCACCGGAGCGACGATGAACGAGACCCAGGGCTACGCCGTGTTCTTCTTCCCGCAGGCGCTGGAGGCGCTGGGCGAGGCCATCCGCCCCTACCTGCTCGACGGCCCCGGCGGCCCGCACGTGCTGTGCAAGGAGATCGACACCGGCGGCGCCTTCACCGAGATGACCCTGGAAGGCCGCACCTCCGAAGGCCGCGACCTGACCCTGGAACTGATGGTGCCCGGCAACATGGTGCGGATGATCGTATCCGCGCACGGCGAGGGCTCGTTCGGCTTCGGCCCGCGCAACGCGCCGCGTCCCGCGGCGAAGCCGGCCGCGGCGGCGTCCATGCCTGCCGCCGCGCCGGCGTCGTCGCCGGCGCAACCGCAATCGCCGCCGGTGGTGCCCGCGCCGGACGCGCCCGCGCCGGCGGTGCCGGACGCGCCGTCGCCGGTGATCGCGAGCGAAGGCAAACCGAAGTAAGCGCACGCGGCGGGAATTGTTTTTTGTGGGAGGGGCTTCAGCCCCGATGCTTCGCATTCCGGTCGCGTCGCGACCTTAAAGAAGAGCGTCGGGGCTGAAGCCCCTCCCACAACAGCCCGGGTGCGGCGCGCGGGCGGGGTGGTGGCTCGCTCCCGCCTCCTGGTTTACCCTGCGCACGGCCGCGAGAACGCGGCCGTTTTTCTTACACAAGGATTCGTGCCATGCAAGGCAACACCATCACCCTGTACCGCCCGGTCGGCCCCAACGAGTTGGCCCGCCTGCGCGAGAACGCCTTCAAGCGCTGGCCGCCGCGTTTGCCGGAGCAGCCGATCTTCTATCCGGTGACCAACGAGCGTTACGCCGCCGAGATCGCCGAGCGCTGGAACGTCAAGGACAGCGGCTACGGCGCGGTGACCCGTTTCGAGGTCGACGCGCAGTTCATGGCCCGCTACCCGATCCAGAAGGTCGGCGGCGCGCACCACACCGAGTGGTGGGTGCCGGCAGAGGAACTGGACGCGCTCAACGATCACATCGTCGGGCTCATCGAAGTCGTGCGCGAGTTTCGCGCCGAGTAAGCAGGAAAGGGCCTTCGGGCCCGATGCTTTTTGCAGTGGGAGGGCCTTCAGGCCCGATGCTCTTCGTTCCGACGCCGCGATCTGAGCCGAGAGCGTCGGGGCTGAAGCCCCTCCCACAGTCGTCGGCCTCATCGAGATCGTGCGCGAGTTTCGCGCTGAGGGAGTCGGGACGGGCCCGCCTACTGTGGGAGGGCCTTCAGGCCCGACGCTTTTCGATCCGGTCGCCGCGACCTGAGCCGAAAGCGTCGGGGCCGAAGCCCCTCCCACGGCAGCAGGCCGTGCGGACCGGGACAGTTCGCTGCGATTGCGGCAGAACTTGGCGTCCGCCGATGCGGCCCTCAGTCCACCGCGCAGCCGCCTTCGATCCACGCCTGCAAGCCACTGCCGACCGCGACGAAATCCACCTCGCTCATGCTGCCGTGCCCGACCACGAACACGGTCGGCGGCGTCAGCGCGGCGTGCACCACGACCGCGCGGCCGCCGCCGTCGTCGCCGACGGTCAGATAGCCCGGGCAGTATTCGCGGCTCTCGTAGGTTTCGTTGCGTTCGACGATCTCGTCGGCCGGATACAACCGCACCGCGCCGATCTCGCGGCCGCCGTGGGCGAGCACGAACGCGCGCAGCGGCGCGGCGAGCGCCGCGCCGTACCACCGTTCCACCCGCGCCAGCGCCAGCGCCGCCTCGCTCATGCCTGCGTCGCGAAGTGGCGGGTCACCGCGGCGACGATCTTTTCGATGTCGTGCGCATAGAACCCCGACGAGTTGAAGGTGTTGAACTCGATCACCTTGTAGCCGTCGTCGGTCAGCGCCACGTCCATGACGCAGGTGCGGTGCGGCAGCCAGCCGTCGGCCAGCGATTGCGCGGTCTCGTACAGTTCCGGCCGCGCCACCGCGTTGGCCAGGCGCTGGCCGGCGATGCGGTAGGACGAGCCGTCGACCACGCGGCCGTCGACCACGAAGAAACGCCACTCGCCGTGCAGTTTCTGCACCGGCGCGACGATCACTTCGGTGTCGGCGTCGAAGCTGTAGTTGCCCGAGTCGACGCTGCTCATCCAGCGGCGGATCTCGCGGGCCACGGTCACCGTGCCGTCGAAGTGCTTGAGGTCCTGCACCGGCCGCACGAACCACACGCTGTCCTCGTCCTCGTCCTGCATCGCCGCCATGCACTCGCGCACGCTCATCTGCCGCACCTGCTGGTTGAGCATGTCGTCGCGATGGCGGTTCCAGGCATCGACCCGGAACGCGGCCTCATCGAAGCACAGGCCGCGCCAGCCGCGCTTCTGCGCCAGCCGGGTGAGCTTGGTCGCGCCGTAGGGAATCACCACGCCGTCGAGCGGCGGCACTTCGTTGCCGAGATCGTCGGAGAACGGGACGACGAGAACGTCCTGCACGCGCGCGCCGGCGTCTTCGGCGGCGGACCAGACCCTGCGGATCTGCTCGTCGGCGATGAAATTGGTCTGGATGGCCCAGGTGACGGGCGTGCTCATGTCGGATCCCTCGCGTTGCGCGTTCGCCGCCGATCCTGCGGCGGCGCGCCATGCTAGCGCCTCGACGCCGGGACTAAACGCGCCCGCCGTTCGGCGACGACGGAAGGTCTGTGCGAAGCGCCGGCGCGCGATGGCGCTCGCGACGATGGCGCGGCGACCGTCGGCGGATGGCCGCCGGCGGCGGGTTCACTTCGCCAGGTCCACCCACACCAGATGGTGATCGCTGGCCTCGGAGATCTTCGCGTCCGGCGTTCCCGCCTTCGGCCAGAACACGCCCGTACCCTCGACCTTCCAGCCGCGCGACGGCAGCACGTAGTCCAGCCGCAGCGTTCCGGCCTTCGGGCCGAAGTCGCCGGTGTGGGTGGCGATGTCGCCCTTGCGCGCGAAGCCGTAGCCGCGCGCGCGTTCGCCGGCGCCTTCGCTGCGCGGCACGTGGGTCGAATCCACGCGCGGATGGTCGAGCAGTTGCCTGATCGCGCCGGGCACGCCGTCGCCGTCGACCGGGTCGGCGTTCATGTCGCCGACGATGACGAAGCGCGCGTCCGCGGCGAGGCCGCCGCAGCGGCCCTGGTCGTCGCACAGCCACGACGGCGAACCGCCGTCGAGGTAGCGCGCCCACAGCGCGATCTCATCGAAGTTGCGCGCGCCGTTGCGGTCTTCGGGGCCGTCGAACACCGGCGGGGTCGGATGCGCGGCGAGGAAGTGCAGCACACCCAGCGGCGTCTTCACCGGCACGTCCCAATGCGATTTCGACGACAGCCGCATCTGCGGCCACACCGCCGCGGAGTACCACGGCTTGCCGGTGGACGGATCGCGCGGCTGGCGCGCGTTCGGCAGGTTCGCCCACTTGAAGGTCTGGAAGCTGCGCACCGCGGCGGCGTCGATGGGGTACTTCGACAGCACCAGCATGCCGTACTGGCCCGGGTGCAGGCCGTAGCCCCAGGCGTCGTTGCCGCGCGCGCGGTCGCCGCGCGCGGCGTCGCCGGCCTTGCCGTCGCCGTCGAGGTCCAGGCCGCTGGGCACGCCGGTGTTGACCGGGGCGAGGTAGCGATACGGATAGCGCAGCGCCTCGCCGCCGCCGGGCTGGGCGACTTCGAGGTAGTCGCGCTGGAACAGCTCGGCCGCGCGCTGCTGCGGGTCGTAGTCGAATTCGTTGAGCAGGACCAGGTCCGGGCGCACTTGCTGCAGCACCGCGGCGATCTTGCGCGCGTTGTCGTCGCCGGCTTCGAAGCGCTTGACCAGGCCGCCGTCGGCTTCGTCGTACAGCGAGGTGTTGTAGGTGGCCACGCGCAGCCGCGCGGGCGCGTCGGTCGCGTCCTGGGCGCGGACATAGGCCTGGGGATCGCCGTGGACGTTCACTTGCGTGCAGGCCGCGAGCAGGGCCGCGGCGAGCGCGGCGCAGGGAAGAAGGAGTCTGGACATGCGCGCGATGATCGCATGGGCGAAGGTTGGCAGCGTTACAGGCCGGGGCGGGTTGCAGGAGGCGGGGAATCGATCGGGGCGACGCGGAACCAGGGCAATGGCCGGGCGCTTCGATGCCGCCCGCCGCCCGTTCGCATCGTCGCCTTGCGGCCTTGCGCCAAAAAAAACGCCCCGGACAGGCCGGGGCGTTCTCGTGCCGCTTGCGCGGCGAGTTACAGCGTGCAGCCCATCGCCGAGTACTGGGCCTTGCTCTGCTCCAGCGCGGTCTTGCAGGCGCTGGCCAGGGCGGCCTTGCCCTGCGGGGTCGAGGCGGCCTGGGTCCAGGCGGTGCGGCTCTGCTCGAGCGCGCCTTCCAGACCGGCGCGCTGCTCGGCCGGGACCTTGTCGGTCAAGCAGGCCTGGACCTTGGTCAGGTAGTCGTCGCATTCCGGCACGCCGACGCTGGCGGCGGTCGGGGCGGCGGCCGGCGCGGCGGCATCGGCCGGGGCGGCCGGAGCGGCGTCGGTCGGAGCCGGCGCCGGGGCGGCGGCGTCGCCGGCCGGGGCGGCCGCGGCGTCGGCGGCCGGAGCGGCGTCGGCGGGCTTGTCGGCGGGCTTGTTGCAGGCGGCCAGCGCCAGGGTAACGGCGGCGGCCAGGAACAGGACCTTCACTTTCATTGCGGACTCCATGTGGCGGTAGGTGATGAGGGTGGCGGCTCCATTGCCAGGCCAGCGAGTGGCGCCATCCCGCACGTCGTGGTTACGACGCGGCTACGAGATACACGACCTGAACGTGACGCGTGTTACGAATGTGTAAAAACCCGCCAATCGCGGCCATCGAAGGCCTCCAACGGTCGGAACCGGCGCTTGTAGTCCATCTTCGGATGGCCGGCGATCCAGTAGCCCAGGTACAGATGGCGGCGGCGCTCGCGCCGGGCCCATTCGATCTGGCGCAGGATCGCCAGCGTGCCCAGGCTGCGGTCGGCGAGGTCGGGGTCGTAGAAGGTGTAGACCGCCGACAGGGCGTCCTCGACCACGTCGGTGACCGCGACCGCGAGCAGGCGGCCGTGGCCGGCCTCGCGCAGTTCCAGGAAGCGGTTCTCGCTCCAACTGCCGATCAGGAACTGGTCGAACTCGATCGCGCCGTGGCCGTCCATGCCGCCGCCGCTGTGGCGCGAGGCGAGGTAGCGCTTGTACAGCGCCAGTTGCTCGGGCGTGCGTTCGGCGCGGTGCACGCGCATCTCCACCTGCGCGTTGCGCGCCAGGCAGCGGCGCTGGCTGCGGTCGGGCACGAAGCGGTCGACCGGGATGCGCACCGCGACGCAGGCGCGGCAGCCGCTGCAGTGCGGGCGGTAGACGATGTCGCCGGAGCGGCGGAAGCCCCAGCCCAACGCGTGCGGATACCACTCGCGCAGGCGCGGGTCGCGCGGATCGAGCACCAGGTCGCGGGCGATGCGCTCGGGCCAGTAGCCGCAGGCGTGCTCGCCGGTGTGGAACAGGCGGAGGTCGTCGCTGTCCGGCTGCTGCGGTTGCGTGCCCATGACGGCAGCATAGCGCCGGGTCGGTGAGTTGCGCATGCAATGGCTCCCGGTTCGAGAACGAAGGGCGATGGCGCGGTCGCGGACGCCGGCGGCGCGCGCGCCGGCCGCGCCGCGGCTGGCGCCAGGCTGAACCGGCGCGGGTCCTTGTCAACCGCCACGCGGCCAGGGCGTTGATCCGGTCATCGGCGCCGCGGTGGCGCCCGCCCGCAGGAGTCCACGATGAATCGTTTTCCCCTCTACCTCGCCGCGATGACCGCGGTCGCGATGTTCGCCGGCGCGGCGACCGCGGCGTTCGCCGCGCCGCAGGCCGGCGGCGACGGCGCGCAGCGCCCGCGCATGAAGATCGACGCCAACGGCGACGGCGTGATCACGCGTGAGGAAGCGGCCAAGTTCCCGCGCCTGGCCGAGCGCTTCGACGAGCTCGACAAGAACCGCGACGGCAAGCTCGACGCCAGCGAGCGCCCGCAGCGCCGCGGCGGCCGCGAGCACGGCGGCCGTCACGGCGGCGCCGGCGGCGCGGCCCGGCTCGACACCGACGGCGACGGCCGGATCAGCCAGGCCGAGGCGGCCAAGTCGCCGCGCCTGGCGAAGAACTTCGCCGCCATCGACGCCAACAAGGACGGTTACATCGTGCGCGGCGAACTGCGCGGCTACTTCCAGCGCGAGCGTCCGAAGTGGGAAGCCGAGCGCGCCCAGCGCTTCGACGCCAAATTCGCCGAAGCCGATCTCAACCGCGACGGCAAGCTCAGCAAGATCGAAGTGCAGGAAAAGATGCCGCGGCTGGCCGCGCAGTTCGCCTTCCTCGACGAGAACCGCGACGGCTTCCTGAGCAAGACCGAGCTCAAGCCGGACGGCAAGCGCTGACCTCGCAGCGCCCGGGCGCGTTCGCGTCCGGCCGCGCAACCCTCCCTAGCTGTAATTCGGGGCGCCGTGAGGGCGCCCCTTTCTTTTGCGCGCCGCGCGCGGCTCAGCCGAAGCGGCCGTCCTTGTACAGCACCAGCGCGATGCTCGCCAGCAAGGCCACGTTGCTCCAGACGATCGCCGGTCTGCCCAGCAGCCAGCGGTAGCCGAAGCCGGCGCGCGGGTCTCGACCGCTCTCGCGCTGCGCGCGGTCGAGCAGCGGCCCGATCTCGCGCGGCAGCCAGCGCAGCATCTGCCAGTTCATCAGCGCCATCGACAGCAGCAGGAAGGCCGCCGGCGCCAGCCAGCCGCGGCTGAGGGCGAGCGCCGCGAGCAGGCCGAGGCAGACCAGCGCGGCGCTGACCGACATCGCGATCATCATCCGGTAGATCCGCCGGCGTTCCTGCGCGCCGCGCGCGTAGCGCAGCAGGATCTGGGTCATCGCCAACGCGCCGAGGGCGCCGCCGATGGTGCCGCCGATTACGCCGCCGAGCTGCACGCTCCAGCGCGCGCCGTGCTCCAGCGCCTCGCCGCCGCCGGCGGCCGCGAACGGCGCGAGCAGGCGGTCGAGCAGGGCGGCCGCGCCGCCGCCGGCGACGCCGCCGCTGGCCGAGGACGCGCCCAGGCCGAACTTGCCGGCCAGGCTCGAACCGGCCGCGCCGCCGGCCAGGGCCGCGGCGGCGATCGACGGCGGCGCGATCAGGCCCAGGCTGGAGGCGACCAGAGTGGTGAAGCCGACCGACGGCGCGCTGGCGCGGGCGAACGCGGCGAAGCGCTCCATCAGCTCCTCGCGCACCGCGCCGCGCGCGCGCGACAGGCGCTTGCGCACCGCCGCGTCGCTGAGCCCGAGCAGGGCCGCGACCTGTTGCGAACTCTGGCCTTCGCGGTAGTACAACAGCAGCACCTCGCGGCTTTCGTCGGGCAATGCCGAGATCAGTTCGGCGGCGACCCGGGCGCGTTCGGCCTCCAGCAGCGTTTCGATCGCACCGGGGGCGGGATCGGCGGCCAGTTCGATCGCCAGTTCCGCGTCCTCGACCGCGCGCGGCTGGCGCACCCGCGCGCGCAGGTGGTCGCGGGCGAGGTTGCGGGTGATCTGGCGCAGCCACGGCAGGAAGCTGGACGGGTTGTGCAGCTTGCGGATGTTCTGCCAGGCGCTGAGGAAGGCCTCCTGGGCGATGTCCTCGCTGGCCTGGACGTCGCGCACCATCGCCAGCGCGATCGCGGTGACCGAGTTCTGGCAGGCGCCGACGATGCGCGAATAGGCGGCGCTGTCGCCGCTCGCCGCCAGCGGCAGGTCGTGGCCGATCAGCGAGTCCAGGACCTGCGCGTTCATCGCGTGCGGCGTCCAGCGGGGCGGCGGTGGGCGGGGCTGCGCATGCGTCGGGCTCCTGGGTTCGGCGGCATCGGCGATGCCTGCGGTCCAAGACGGCGGCGGCGGGAGAATGTGACCGTTGCGGCGGCGGCTATTGTGGGAGGGGCTTCAGCCCCGACGCTTTTCTGTCGGGTCGCCCGGAACTGCATGGCGACCTGGGCCAAGAGCGTCGGGGCTGAAGCCCCTCCCACAACAGCCGCCTCCCACAACAGCCGCCTCCCACAACAGCCGCCTCCCACAACAGCCGCCTCCCACAACAGCCGTCTCCCACAACAGCCGCCTCCCACAACAGCCGGCTCCCACAACAGCCGGCTCCGGCAAGGAAGCCCGGCTGGGCTCACCCCATCGCGCGCACGGTCTTGACCGTCTTGACCACGCGCCACTGTCCCTCGACGCGCTCGACCTGCAAGGTCTTGTACACCGCCACCGAACGGTTGTGGTACGCGCTGTACTCGACCGTGCCGGCGTCTTTCGACGTCGGCCGGAACGCATGCACTTCGATCACTTCCGCCGCCTGGCCGTCGCGCGCGCGGCTGCCGCTGGCTTCGTCGGCGATCTCCTCGCACTGGCTGGCCGGCAGCAGGCGCAGTCGGGGCCGCGCCAGCGCGGTCAGCAGCGGGCGCGGGGCGTCGCGGCGGTCCACGCGCAGGCATTGGGTCGGCTGGTCGGCCTCGGCCAGTTGCGCGGCGAACACCGCCTGCGCCAGCGCGCGCGGGGTCGCGGCGACGCTGCCGTCGAACGCGTGCGTCGCCAGCGCGGCCTCGGCCGGTTCCACCGCCGGCGTCGCGGCGGGGCGGGTGCGGATGCCCTGGAACAGCGCCAGGCCCATCGCCACCGCGATGCACACCAGCAGGCCGATCTTGATCCGCAGCGCGCGCTTGTCGCCGGGACGGCGCGCCAGTTCGGCGTCGGAACGGAAGCGGTACGGCGCCTGGTGGCTCTGCTCGCCGCGGGTGCTGTCGATCAGCCCGGCCTCGCGCAGCAGGTCGCGCGCGCGCAACTGGTCTTCCGAGCGGATCACCCACACCGTCGGCCGCTCGCCGGCGTCTTCGCGATAGCTGAAGCTGGAGCGGCGGTTGCCCTTGTAGGAGCGGTCGTTGGTGACCCGCACCTCGATCCCGGCCTCGCGCAGCAACTGCGCGACGCCTTCGACGTTCTCCAGGCGCGAACTGGTGAAAACCTGCCTCATGTCATTCCTTCGCCGGTACGTGCGCGGCCGCGTCCGGATCGGCGACGACCCGGATCAAACCTTCCTGCGCGGTGCTGGCGACCAGCCGCCCGTCGCGGTCGTAGATCTGCCCGCGCGCCAGGCCGCGCGCGCCCTGCGCGCTGGGGCTGTCGATCGAATACAGCAGCCATTCGTCGGCGCGGAACGGACGGTGGAACCACAGCGCGTGATCGAGCGAGGCCATCTGCACGTTGGGCTGGTAGTAGCTGATGCCGTGCGGAAAGGTCGCGGTGCCGAGCAGGTGGAAATCCGAGGCGTAGGCCAGCAGCGCGCGGTGCAGCTCGGGCGCGTCGCCGACGCGTTCGCTGAGGCGGAACCACACCTGCTGATACGGCGGGCGCTTGGGCGGATTGAGTTCGTCGCGCGGATACACGTGGCGGAATTCGAACGGCCCCTGGCGCGAGAGCCAGCGCTGGACCTTGGTCGGCAGCGTCGCCATCACCTGCGGCGGCACCGGCGGCGCCGGCGCGATGTCCTCGGGCTTGGGCACTTCCGGCATCGACAACTGGTGCTCGCCGCCGTCCTGTTCGACCTGGAACGAGGCGGCGAGGAAGAAGATCGGCTGGCCGTGCTGGATCGCGGTGACCCGGCGCACCGAGAAGCTGCCGCCGTCGCGGGTGCGGTCGGCCTGGTAGACGATCGGCGCCTCGATGTCGCCGGCCTTGAGGAAATAGGCGTGCAGCGAATGCGCCGCGCGCGGCGAATCCAGGGTGGCCTGGGCCGCCGACAGCGCCTGGCCCAGGACCTGGCCGCCGAACACGTACTTGGTGCCGATGTCGCGGCTCTGGCCGCGGAACAGGTTGTCTTCCAGCCGCTCCAGCGACAGCAGTTCGATCAGTTCGGAGACGGGGGAGGAAGTCATCGGCCGGCCGGGTGGGGAGGTCGCGGGGAGTATAGCGGGACGGCGGACACGCTCCGGGCGCGCCGCGGCGGTGCGGCAAGGCTTGCGCCGGCGGCCGCGCGGATCAGGGGCGAAGCCGCTCCAGCCCGCACGCGGCCAGCACCTGCGGCCAGGGGAAGCGCGGGCCAGGATCGCGCTTGCGCCGCACCCGTACCGACGGATCGTCGCTGGCCTCGACCGTGGCGGTGTCCAGGTCCTCGTGGCCGGCGATCCAGCGCAGCGACGGCAGCGTCGCGCGCAGTTGCGCGAGCAGCGCCAGCAGGGCGTCGACCTGCGCCGGCGGATAGGCCTCGTCCATCGCCTGGTGGCGCGAATCCAGCCAATGCGGGTAGCGCCCGGTATTGACCAGTTCGATCCCCAGCGAACGCGGGTTGTAGCCGCGCACGTGGTGGGCGATGCGGTCCCCGGCGACATAGCGCAGCGTGGCGCCGTCGCGGTCGATGTAGTAGTGGCCGCTGTTGCCGGTGCCCGAGGCCGGATACAGCACGCGCTCGCCGTATTCGCGCGCCGCGGCCAGGTCCGGCAGCTCGGTGCAATGGATCACCACCAAGTCCACCGAGGCCGGATCGCGCGCGTCCAGCCGGGTCTCGTAAGGCAGCGGCGCGAGGACGGAGTTCAGGGGCGGCATGGGCCCGGATGCTACCATTCCGGCCTTGTCCGGAGCCTCGCCATGACCGCCTTGCCGCTTGCAGACTCCGCGCTGGGAACGTTGATGGCCACGCTGCCGCGGCCCGGCCGGGTCGAGTGGATCGGCCTGCGCCCGGCGCGCGGGCAGGCGATGCGCGAGGTCGAGCAGGCGCTGGCCGAGGCCGGCAAGGGCCTGGCCGGCGACCGTTACCAGGGCGGCAGCGGCAAGCGCGGGATCACCCTGATCCAGGCCGAACACCTGCCCGCGATCGCGGCCCTGGCCGGGCTCGAGTCGGTCGCGCCGGCGCTCCTGCGCCGCAACGTCGTGGTCTCGGGCCTGCCGCTGGTCGCGCTCAAGGGCCGGCGTTTCCGCCTCGGCGAAACCCTGCTGGAAACCACCGAGTCCTGCGACCCGTGCTCGCGGATGGAAGCCGCGCTGGGCCCGGGCGGCTACAACGCGATGCGCGGCCATGGCGGCTGGTGCGCGCGCATCGTCGAAGGCGGCCGGATCCGCCTGGGCGATGCGCTGGTGCCGGTAGGCGATGCGGCGGTTTGAATGCGTTCGACGCGCGCAGGCGGCGATGCGCGATCGATCGGCTTCGGCGCCAAGACGCTCGTTGCGCGGTCGATG
Organism: Lysobacter yananisis; assembly: GCF_031199375.1. Taxonomy (NCBI): domain Bacteria; kingdom Pseudomonadati; phylum Pseudomonadota; class Gammaproteobacteria; order Lysobacterales; family Lysobacteraceae; genus Lysobacter; species Lysobacter yananisis. Next base: position 5,860,864 of record NZ_CP133568.1, on the reverse strand, counting down.
TTCCAAGCGACGCGGTCCGCAACCGATCGGCCCTGGCGCCAAGATCATCGTTACGCGCTCGATGCTCCACACGGCGCGATCTGCAACAGCTCGACCCCGGTTCCAAGATGATCGCTATGCGCTCGATGTTCCACACGGCGCGATCTGCCACTGCTCGGCCCGGCTCCAAGATGATCGTTACGCGCTCGATGTTCCACGCGGCGCGATCTGCAACTACTCAACCTCGGCTCTAAGATGATCGTTACTGGACACTGCATCCTGTCTCATGGCTTCGAAAGCGGCCCCGACGCCACCAAGGTCGCGGCCCTGGCCGAAGCGGCGCAACGCCAAGGCTGGACCGCCGAGCGCCCCGACTACACCGACCTGGACGCGCGCAGCGACGTCAGCCCCTACGGCGACGTGTACGCGCGCATCGAGCGCTTGCTCGCGCTGGCGCGCGAAGCCGCCGAGCGCGGGCCGGTGGTGCTGGCCGGTTCGAGCCTGGGCGCCTACATCTCCGGCGCGGTGTCGATGCAGGTGCGGCCGGCCGGGCTGTTCCTGATGGCGCCGCCGATCCACATGGGCCCGGCGCCGGCGCTGCAGGCCGCCGACGTGCCGTTGAGCCTGCTGCACGGCTGGAACGACGAACTGATTCCCGCCAGCGACGTCATCGCCTGGGCGCAGCCGCGCCGCGCGCGCCTGCTGCTGGTCGACGACGGCCATCGCCTGTCCAACCACGTCGACGCCAGCGCCGCCGCGTTCCGTCGCCTGCTGCAGAGTCTCGACAACGCATGAGCAAGTTCTACGCAAGCTGCGGCAAGGGCCTGGAATACCTGCTGGCCGACGAACTGGCCGCGCTGGGTTGCCAGCGCGCCACCGCTGCCACCGCCGGCGCCAACGTCGAAGGCACGCTCGCCGACGCCCAGCGCGCGGTGCTGTGGTCGCGCCTGGCCAGCCGCGTGCTGTGGCCGATCGCCGAATTCGACTGCCCCGACGAACACGCGCTGTACGCCGGCGTGGCCGCGTTGCCGTGGCCCGAGCACATGGACGCGGTGCACACCCTGGCGGTGGACGCGCACGTGTCCGGCGAGGCGATCACTCACGCGCGCTACGCCGCGCAGCGGGTCAAGGACGCGGTGGTCGACGTGATGCGCGCGCGCACCGGCGCGCGCCCGGACGTCGACACCGAAGCGCCGGACCTGCGCCTCAACTTGGTGGTGCGCAAGGGCCGCGCGGTGCTGTCGATCGACCTCGGCGGCGGCCCGCTGCACCGGCGCGGCTGGCGCCAGCATCAGGGCGAGGCGCCGTTGAAGGAGAACCTCGCCGCGGCGGTGCTGCTGCGCGGCCAATGGCCGAAGGTCTACGCCGCCGGCGGCGGCCTGTTCGACCCGATGTGCGGCAGCGGCACGCTGCTGATCGAAGGCGCGCTGATGGCCGCCGATGTCGCGCCGGGCCTGTTGCGCCACGGCCTGTTGCCGCCGACGCGCTGGCGCGGTTTCGATTTCGCCGGCTGGCGCGCGCTGTGCGATGAAGCGCGTTCGCGCGAGACCGCCGGCTTGACCGCGCTGCGGCCGGTGTTCGCCGGCAGCGATATCGATCCGCAGGCGATCCGCGCGGCGCGCGAGAACGAGGCGATGGCGGGGCTGGCGGGGTTGATCCGCTGGGACGTGGCGGCGGTGGAGTCGCTGCAGACCGTGCCGGAGCCGTTGCGTGCGACCGCTGCTGCGCACGCCGACGTTGCGGCGCAAGCGAGCGTCGCTGCGCAAGAGGCATCGCGAGCCTCCGAGCGTCATCCCCGGGAAGGCGGGGATCCAGGGCTTGATCGCGACGATGCTGGCGGGGTGGAGAAGAGCGCCGGGGTGGAGCGTGGCTTCGCTGGTAGGGCGCCGGCGGAAGGGGATTCGGCTACCCCAGTTGGCCTCGCCGTCTGCAACCCGCCTTACGACGCCCGCCTCGCCGCCGACCCCGCGCTCTACCGCGCGCTCGGCGAAGCGCTCAAGCGCCTGGTTCCGTCCTGGCGCGCCAGCCTGCTGTGCGGCGATCCGGCGCTGGCCCAGGCCACCGGCCTGCGCGCGAGCAAGAAGTACCAGTTGTTCAACGGCGCGATCGAATGCGCGTTGATCGTTTGCGATCCGATCGCCCGCGTCGGCCACGCCGAACAGCGCGCCAAGGAGCAAGACGCCGCGCCGCAGCCGCTCAGCGAAGGCGCGCAGATGGTCGCCAACCGTCTGCGCAAGAACCTGCGCAAGCTCAAGTCCTGGCGCCAGCGCGAAGGCGTGAGCTGTTTCCGCGCCTACGACGCCGACCTGCCCGAATACGCCGCGGCCATCGACGTCTACGCCAGCGACGAGGCGACGCCGCGCACGTACCTGCACGTGCAGGAATACGCCGCGCCGGCCGACATCCCCGAGGCCGACCAGCGCCGCCGCCGCAACGAACTGCTCGCGGCCGCGCGCGAGGTGTTCGAGGTGCCGCGCGAGCGCATCGCGGTCAAGACCCGCGCGCGCGGCAAGGGCGGCAGCAAGTACGGCCAGTTCGACCAGCGCGGCGAGTTCGTGCCGGTGCGCGAGGGCGCCGCGCGCTTGCGCGTGAACCTGTTCGATTATCTCGACACCGGCCTGTTCCTCGACCACCGACCGATCCGCCTGCGCATCGCCGAAGAGGCGCGCGGCAAGCGCTTCCTCAACCTGTTCGCCTACACCGGCGCGGCCAGCGTGCAGGCCGCGGTCGGCGGCGCCGCGCACACCGTCACCGTCGATCTCTCGGCGACCTACCTGCAGTGGTGCGCCGACAACCTGCGCGAAAATGGCCTCGGCGGCGCCCAGCACCAGTTGATCCACGCCGACGCCATCGCCTGGCTGGAGGCCGAGCGCGGCCGCTTCGACCTGATCTTCTGCGACCCGCCGACCTTCTCCAACTCCGCGCGCGCCGACGACTTCGACATCCAGCGCGAACACGTGCGCCTGCTGCGCGCGGCGGTGGCGCGGCTGGCCGACAACGGCGTGCTGTACTTCTCCAACAACTTCCGCCGTTTCCGCCTGGATGCCGACGCGGTGGCGCAGTTCGCCCGTTGCGAGGAGATCACCGCCGCCACCATCCCGCCGGATTTCGAGCGCGACGCGCGCATCCACCGCTGCTGGCGCCTGGAGCCGCGTTGATGATCCTCGACCGTAGCCGTCGTTTTCGCCGCCACGCCCGAGGGCGCGCATGAAGCCGCAACCCAAGCCCGGCGCCTGGACCTTCTTCCGCCAGTGGCTCAAGAACCCGTTGCGGGTGGCCGCGGTGGCGCCGTCCAGCGCCGAACTGGCCGCGGCGATGATCGCCGAACTGCCCGACGACGCGCGCCGGGTGATCGAACTCGGCGGCGGCACCGGCGCGATCACTCGCGCCTTGCTCGACGCCGGCATCCGCGACGAAGACCTGCTGGTGCTGGAGCTCAACGAGGAACTGCACGCCCATCTGCAGGTGCGTTTCCCGCGCGTGCCGGTGCTGCTCGGCGATGCGCGCATGCTGCCGTCGCTGGCGCGCGAACAGGGCTACCTGGGCGGCGGACCCGCCGATGCGGTGGTGTCCGGGCTCGGCCTGCTGACCATGCCGCACCCGCTGCAGCGCGACATCATCGCCGCCGCGTTCCAGTGCCTGCGCCCGGACGGCGTGTTCGTGCAATTCACCTACGGCCCGGCCGCGCCGGTCGCCGATGCGGTCGCGCGGCAACTGTCGCTGCGCGTGCGCCGCGGCGAGTTCGTGCTGCGCAACGTGCCGCCGGCGACGGTGTATGTCTATTCGCGCGAATCGGTGCCGTAACCGGCGCAGGCCCCTGTAGGAGCGGCGCAAGCCGCGACTGCGGGGTTGCCGCTCGCGGCGCGGGTTTCGGCGTGGCTGCGTTTTCGCGGTCGCGGCTGCGCCGCTCCCTCACCGACCTCTCGGTTGCTTTCGTTCTGTTTTTGTTACGGATGATTGCGGTTTTGGCGGTATTGTTCTGAATGTGTGGTGGCATCCTATGCCCAGCGCCAATCCGGCGATCCCCTAGGAGCAAGGCCCATGGCCACCACCGCCACCACTTACGCCCGCGTCGGCCGCAAGCTGCGCGGCCAGGCCACGTCCGACGGCGCCGGCGTGCGCCTGACCCGGATCATCGGCGGGCCGCAACTGCCGGATCTGGACCCGTTCCTGCTGCTCGACGAGTTCGGCACCGACCAGCCCGAGGACTACCTCGCCGGTTTCCCCGAGCACCCGCACCGTGGCTTCGAGACGGTGACCTACATGCTCGACGGCCGCATGCGCCATCGCGACAACCACGGCAACGAAGGCGTATTGGTGCCCGGCAGCGTGCAGTGGATGACCGCCGGCCGCGGCCTGGTGCATTCGGAGATGCCCGAGCAGGAACAGGGCCGCATGCGCGGCTTCCAGCTGTGGGTGAACCTGCCCGCGCGCGAAAAGATGACCGAACCGAAGTACCAGGAGTTCGCGCCCGACCGCATCGTGCAGTTGGCGCCGGCCGACGGCGTGCGGGTCAGGCTGATCGCCGGTGGCCTCGGCGACGCGCGCGGCCCGATCTCGCAGCCGGCGACCGATCCGGTCTACCTGGACGTCGAACTGCAGCCCGGCGCGGCGTGGGAATACGAACTGCCCGAAGGCCACAACGTCTTCGCCTACGTCTACGAAGGCGGCGTGTCGGTCGGCGACAGCACCGACGCGCGCGCGGTCGACGCGCAGGAAATGGCGGTGCTGGCCGGCGGCTCGACCTTGAAGCTCGCCGACATCGGCCGCGGCAGCCGCCTGATCGTGGTCGGCGGCCGCCCGCTGCGCGAGCCGGTGGCGCGTTACGGTCCGTTCGTGATGAACACCAAGCAGGAGATCATGCAGGCGTTCGTGGATTTCCAGGAAGGCAAGTTCTGATCGGTTCGCCGCGGCATCGTCGACGAGGCGACGCCGCGGCGAGCGTAGCGCAGAGGAAGGCCACGCTTCGGCGTGGCCTTTTTCGTGTGCGCGCGGCGTTGTCGCGCGGCGGTGCGTGCGCGTCGATTAAGCAGTCGCAAGCGTGTTGATCGTGCGTACGGGCCTGCGAACGAATCGGATCGAAACGGGGTGGCCGCCCGAGTGGGTGCGGGCTCTTCGCGCGAGCGGGTGTTGCGCGGCCGTTACGACGCCGCGCTGGCCGGGCGGCCGGAGCGCGCGCGTTGTCCTGGATGCACCGACCCGCCGCATCGTCGCGGCCTTCACCGCGTCGCGGACACGACGCGGCTTCCACCAGGAGCAGCACGCCATGGCCACCCGCATCGACCCGCGCCAATTCGTGATCGTCGCCAGCTACGTCTCGCCCGGCGTCGCCGCCGGCGCTGGCGGCTTCGTCATCGTCGGCGGCAAACTCAAGAAAGTCCCGCCGCGCGGCCTGCGCCAACTGCAGGCGGTGTACCAGATGCTCGAGGCAGCGGATGGCGTCGGCGACGCGAAGATCGCGGCGCAGTTGCAGCAGAGCGCGATCGACCTGGCGGGCGTGGCGGTGGGGCAGAGGGCGGCGCGGTAACCCAGGCGCGTCGAATATGCGTCGCCGAACGGCGGGGCTTGGGCGGGTTCCATCGAAACCCTGCCGACTTCACGTCAAACCTCGTTGTTGTCATTCCGGCGATAGCTGGAATCTAAAAGATCTTGCCGTTGCTGTTGCCGTTGCCGTTGCCGTTGATGTTGCTATTCGCTCGGACGCAACTCCACGCGAAGCCCACGTCCCGCAGCCCCGGAGGGCGTGCGCATGGATGCGCACGTGCGCCATGGGGCAGGATGCCCCTTATGGCGCGGCCCCGCGCCGCTGTGAGCCATAGTGGCTCTTGATCCGAAAAAACTAAGGCCTTTTCTTTGGTTACTTTCTTTGTGGCTTAAGACAAAGAAAGTGACCCGGCCGCTTGCGGACGGAAGCTCTTGATTTTGGCTTGTCGTCACAAGTACGCACACACGAAGACGAAGCCGACCGCGGCACCCCCCCCCTGTAGGAGCGGCGCAAGCCGCGACCGCGCCATCGCAAACACAGTGAAAGTTTCGTCGTAGTTGCATTGTCGCGGTCGCGGCTCGCGCCGCTCCTACAATCGGATACGCAACCCATCGCCCGTCATTCCGGCGAAAGCCGGAACCCATATTGACCTTGCCGCTGCTTTCGCCGTTATCGATGTGTTGCGCGACGACAAGCCGCCATCAAAAGCTTTCGTCCGCAAGCGGCCGAGCTACTTTCTTTTGTCAGCGCGACAAAAGAAAGTAGCCAAAGAAAAACGCTTGTTTTAAGGCAAAAGCCACTAGGTCCAGCACCGGGCGCGGGGCTGCGCCATAAGGGGCATCCTGCCCCATGGCGCACGCGCGCATCCATGCGCGCGCCCTCCGGGGCTGTGGAGCGTGGGCCACGGGCGAGGTTGCGTCCGAGCCAATAGCAACGGCAACAGCAACAAGGACAACAGCAACAGCCGGATCAAAATGGATTGCGGCGTTCGCCGCAATGACGGGCTAGGGCCGGACTATGCTCTTTGCCAGGTGAAGCCACGACCTGCGCTGCATCCCGCCCACGCCGCGATTCGCCGACGCGACCGGCCGCCCAAGAAAAAAGCCGCGCGAACGCGCGGCTTTTTCCGTGCGAAGACGACGCTCAGTCGTCCTTGCCCAACCACCGATACACCGCCCCGCCGATCAAACCGCCCACGATCGGCGCGACCCAGAACATCCACAGCTGGCTCAGCGCCGCCGCGCCGGCGAACAGCGCTACGCCGGTCGAGCGCGCCGGATTCACCGACGTGTTGGTCACCGGGATGCTGATCAGATGGATCAAGGTCAGCCCCAGGCCGATCGCGATCGGGGCGAAGCCGGCCGGCGCGTTCTTGTGGGTGGCGCCGAGGATGATCACCAGGAACATCGCGGTCATCACTACTTCGGTCAGGAACGCCGCCGAGGCCGAGTAGCCGCCCGGCGACATCAGGTCGTAGCCGTTGCTGGCGAAGGTGCCGGCCGCGTTGGGATCGATGACGAAGCTGCCGGTGCCGCTGGCGATCTGGAACAGCACGAAGCCGGCGAGGATCGCGCCGAGCACCTGGGCGACGATGTACGGCAGCAGGTCCTTGGCCGGGAACCGGCCGCCGGCCCACAGGCCGAAGCTCACCGCGGGGTTGAAGTGGCCGCCGGAGATGTGGCCCAGCGCGTAGGCGCCGGTCAGCACGGTCAGGCCGAAGGCCAGCGCCACGCCGAGCAGGCCGATGCCGAGCGGGTTGCCGGCGCCGCCGAAGTTGGCCGCGAGCACGGCGCTGCCGCAGCCGCCGAGCACCAGCCAGAAGGTACCGATGAACTCCGCACCCAGTCGCTTGATCATGATCGTCTTTCCTTGGTGGATAAAAGGCGGCTCTCTCGCGAGAGGCAGCGGCCCCGGGATCGACGATCACGCCTGGTGTGCGCCTGTCTGGCAGGGAGCGGCGTTGACGCAGACCCTGTTCAGCCAGGCCGATTCTCATGCTGCTCGAACCTGAAAAAATGTGCAATCCGTCACAAAATTTCAGACTGAACCGGCAAAACGACGCCACCGTCGCGAGGACGGTGGCATCGAACCATTCGGGTTGTGACGGCCGGGTTTACTTGCGGCTCAGTCGGGCCGACTGAAATCGCAGCCCCTCGGTCTGACCGAGGGCCTCCTTGAGCTGGTCCGCCGACTGCGCCTGCACCCAGATGTGGGCGAGCTTGCCGTTGCCGACTTCGATCAGGGTCTCGCGCGCCTGCACATCGGGCTTTCCGGCGATCTGGCTGCGATACCAGTGGATCTGCTTGCCGTCGATGGTGGCCTCTTCGACGCGGTCGCCGCGTCGCGGCTGGAACGGCGACTTGTCGGCGATGTACAGGCCGAACGCCTCGCTGCCGTCCTCGCGCAGCGCGCGGCAGAAATCCGAGTCGGCGGTGCCGCGGTATTCCCAGTGCAGGCCGGTCGAGGCCGGCAGCAGCGGGCAATTGCCCTGCGGCGGTTCGGCCGACGGCGCTTCCTGGGCCTTGGCGCTGGCGCACAAGACGAACAACAACCCCAGCCACGGCAGTGCGCGGCCCTTCCCCCATGACTTCACGACACGTCCCCCTGGAACACGGATGTTTGGTCTAAGCGGTGTTGCGAGCCTTCCGCTGTGACCATAGTCGAGTTTGTGGGGATTGACAAACGCTGCCGCGCAGTCATGCGGCAGTTTCGGTAAAAGTTTCGGGCGCGACGGGAAAAGGGCGTGGGCCGGGCGAGCTCAGCGCTCGGGCAAGGGGATGAACTCGTGTTCGCCCGGGATCTGGCCGAAGCGGCCTTCGGCCCAATCCTGCTTGGCCTGTTCGATGCGCTCGCGCGAACTGGACACGAAGTTCCACCACAGGTGGCGCGGGCCGTCGAGCGGCTCGCCGCCGAGCAGCATGGCCTTGAGCGGGGTCTTGGCGCGCAGGCGCGGGCGGGTGCCCGGATCGAGCACGACCAGATGCTTCTCCGGCAGATCGGCGCCGTCGAGCTGCGACTCGCCTTCCAGCACGTACAGGGCGCGCTCGGCGTGGCTGTCCTCGATGTCCAGTTCGCTGCCGGGGTCGAGATCGATCGCGACGTAGAGCGTGTCGGCGAACACCCGCACCGGCGATTCTTCGCCGAAGCCGCGGCCGGCGACGATGCGCAGCCAGGCGCCGTCGCGGCGCTGCTGCGGCAGGGTCGCGGCCGGGTGGTGGTGGAAGGCCGGCGCGGTTTCCTCGAACGAGCGCGGCAGCGCGACCCAGGTCTGCAGGCCGTGCACGGCCTGGCCGGCGGCGCGCGGCGCGTCGGGCGTGCGTTCGGAATGGGCGATGCCGCGGCCGGCGGTCATCCAGTTGACGTCGCCGGGATGGATGTCCTGGACGCTGCCGAGGGTGTCGCGGTGGCCGATCGCGCCGGCCCACAGGAACGTCACCGTGGCCAGGCCGATGTGCGGATGCGGACGTACGTCGATGCCCTGGCCGGGCGCGAATTCGGCCGGGCCCATGTGATCGACGAACACGAACGGCCCGACCGAGCGGGCCTGCAGGCTGGGCACGGCGCGGCGCACCTGGAAACCGCCGAGGTCGTGGACGCGCGGGGCGACGATCGTGGTCATGGACGGGCTCTCCTGCAGGACTGATGGCTGCAGATTGGCACGTCCTGGCTGCAATCTTGCAACTGGGTGCGCAACTCGGTGTTGCAGGAGATGGAGTGGTGTGGCGGCTTGATCGAAAGGCGTCGGGCCTGAAGGCCCTCCCACAAGAGCGGTCGCATCGGCACTGAAGAGGCCGGACTGCTCTTGTGGGAGGGCCTTCAGGCCCGACGCTTTTCGCCCAAATCGCAGGGTTATTCAGCTTCGAGCTTCACCGTCGCCTGCGGCGGCTCGGCGAAATCCAGCGACTGCAGCTCGAACGTCCACGCGCCGGCGCGCTGGCGCGGTTGCGGCGCGGAGGTGTCGAACGACAGCGCGGTCTTGGCGCCGTCGCCGCCGCTGAGTTCGAACGCCAGCACCGCTTCGCCGGCGCGGATGCACTGCAGGCCGGGACGGCAGCGCGAATCGCTGGTCACTTCGACGAAACGCAGGCGCGAACGGTCGGGCAGGGCGACGCTGTCGCCGGGGCGCAACTGCGTCGCTTCGCCGGCGGCGAGCGCGCGGTCGCCGCCGGCGCCGGCATGGGCGCAGGCGGACAGCGCGAGCGCGCAGGCGAGCGAGGCGGCGAACGGGGCGGATTTCATCGGCGGGCTCCTGGCGGCGGCCTGGTCTTGTGGCGATGCGCGCCGGGCGGCGCGCGGCGGGCTGGCGCGGCCGATCCTCGGCGATCCGCGTCGCGCCGTCCAGCCGCGGATGGCGCGCCTGCGCGCACGATCACTTTCGCGCGCCGGCGTGGGCGTTCGTGCGCGCCGGCGCGGCGTCGGCATGCAGCATCCGCGCACGACCGAAGGCCGCGTTCAGCGGTCGCGTTCGATCCGCAGCGTGGCGCGGCCTTGCGCGTCGAGGTCGACGATCATGCGCCGGTCGTATTCGGTTTCCGGCATCGGCTCGACCGCGCAGGCGCACAGCGCGGCGGCGATGTCGGGCGCGGTGTTGCTGTGGCCGACCACGAGCGTGGCGCCGGCGGGACGCTCGCGCCGCAGTTGCGCGGCGAATTGCGCGGCCGGCGACTTCGCGTCGTAGACGATGGGCGTCAGGCCGTGCCCGCGCGCGGCGGGTTCGCCGGTCTGCAGGGTGCGGCGGTAGCCGGTGACGTAGACCGCGCCGAGCGGTTCCTCGCGCAGGCGCGCGGCCAGGCGCTGCGCGCGCTCGAGGCCGGCGGCGGAGAGCGTGGGGTCGCGCGGGTCGTCGCTGGCTTTCTCGGCATGCCGCACCACGATGTAGCGCGCGGCGGGGGACGACGGCGCGGCCGGCGCGCTGGCGCAACCGGCGAGGGCCGTGGCCGCGGCGACGGCGACGGCGAAGGCTGCGATCCGATCCATGCTGGCTCCTGCGGTTGTCTGCGAGTCCGCAGCTTACTTGAGCAGGTCGGCGCCGGCCTGGGCGATGCGCCCGTCCTGCGCCGCCTGCGCGCCGGACACGCCGATGCCGCCGATGGTCTGGCCGTCGAGCAGCAGGCGCACGCCGCCTTCGATCGGCAGCGAATGCGGCAGCGCCAGCACGACGTGGTTGCCGTCTTCGAGCAGCTTCTGGTGGAAACTGCTGTCGCGGCGATAGTCGGCCGCGTGCACGGCCTTGCCGATGGCGACCTCGACGCTGGAATTGGGGGTGCCGTCCATGCGCTGGAAATGCATCAGCCGGCCGGCTTCATCGACGACGGCGATGGAGACCGTCAGACCCTGCGCGCGGGCCTCGGCCGCGGCGGCCGCGGCGATGCGCTCGGCGGCGGCGAGGTTGAGGACGGTGCGTTGCGGCAGTTGGGTCTTCAGCGGCGTGGCGGCGTGGCTGGGCATGGCGGCGAGCAGCAGGACGGCGAGCGGGAGCGAAGTGCGGAGCATGCGCGCGGCTCGGGAGGGCGGGTGCGCAGGCTACGGCGCGCTGGGTAGCGGCGACAGTGCTTTTTGTACTGCGGTTTGCGAGACGGGTTGAGGGGGCGTCGTAGGTGCGGTGTCGCGGTCGCGGCTTGCGCCGCTCCTACAGGGGCTTGCGGCGGGCGTCCGCGTTGCGTCGTGCGCTGCCTGTAGGAGCGGCGCGAGCCGCGACCGCGCGGCGGCCGGTCGCGCCGCAGGCTCGATGTCGCGCTCGCGAACCGAGGCGTCGCGGCCGCGCTCCATGGGCTCGGCGTATCGCGAGCCCCGGAACGCTCAGTGCTTGGTATCGAGCAGGGTCAGCAATCCCTTCGCCGCCGCCAGCCGCGCCGGCGCGTCGGGCAGTTCGAGCTTGATCCGCAGTTTGTCGGGGCCGTCCATCTGGTAGAGCTTGGGCTGGCCCTGGATCATCTTGATGATCGACAACGGGTCGACGTTCGGCCGTTCGACGAACTGCAGGCGCCCGCCCTTGTCGCCGAGGTCGAGCTTGCGGATGCCCAGCGCGGTCGCGCCGAGCTTGAGTTCGGCGACCGCGAACAGGTGCTTGGCCGCATCCGGCAGCAGGCCGAAGCGGTCGATCATTTCCACCTGCAACTCGCGCAGCTCCTCGCTGCTGCGCGCGCCGCTGACGCGCTTGTAGAGGGTCAGGCGGGTGTGCACGTCGGGCAGGTAGTCCTCGGGAATCAGCGCCGGGATGTGCAGCTCGACTTCGGCGCCGCGCGCGTCGGTGGAATCCACGTCCGGCAGCTTGCCCTGGCGGATCGAGCGCACCGCGCGTTCCAGCAACTCGGTGTACAGGCTGAAGCCGACCTCGGCCATCTGCCCGCTCTGGTCCTCGCCGAGCAGTTCGCCGGCGCCGCGGATTTCCAGGTCGTGGGTGGCCAGGGTGAAGCCGGCGCCGAGTTCGTCCATCGACGCGATGGCCTCCAGCCGCTTTTGCGCGTCGGCGGTGATCGAGCGCTGGTCGGGGATCACCAGGTAGGCGTAGGCGCGATGGTGCGAGCGGCCGACGCGGCCGCGCAACTGGTGCAGCTGGGCCAGGCCGAACTTGTCGGCGCGGTTCATGATGATGGTGTTGGCGTTGGGGATGTCGATGCCCGACTCGATGATGGTCGTGCACAGCAGCACGTTGAAGCGCTGCTTGTGGAAGTCGAGCATCACGCTCTCCAGCTCGCGCTCGGCCATCTGGCCGTGGGCGATGCCGATGCGCGCTTCCGGCACCAGTTCTTCGAGCTGGCGCTTCATCCGGCCGATGCTTTCCACGTCGTTGTGCAGGAAATACACCTGGCCGCCGCGCGAGAGCTCGCGCTGGAACGCCTCGCGCAGCTGCATGTCGTCCCAGGGCACGACGAAGGTCTGCACCGCCAGCCGGTGCGCCGGCGGGGTGGCGATGATGCTGAGATCGCGCAGGCCGGCCATCGCCATGTTCAGCGTGCGCGGGATCGGCGTGGCGGTGAGCGTCAGTAAGTGCACGTTGGCGCGCAGCGCCTTCAGCGCTTCCTTCTGGCGCACGCCGAAGCGCTGCTCTTCGTCGACGATGACCAGGCCCAGGTCCTTGAAGCGCACGTCGTTCTGCAGCAGCCGATGGGTGCCGACGACCACGTCGATCTTGCCTTCGGTCAGTTTCTCCAGCTCGGCCTTGATCTCCTTGCCGGTCTTGAAGCGCGACAGCACTTCGACCTTGAGCGGCCAGTCGGCGAAGCGGTCGCGGAAATTGCGGTAGTGCTGCTCGGCCAGCAGCGTGGTCGGCACCAGCACCGCGACCTGCTTGCCGGCGGCGGCGGCGACGAAGGCCGCGCGCACCGCGACTTCGGTCTTGCCGAAGCCGACGTCGCCGCAGACCACGCGGTCCATCGGCTGGCTGCTGCCGAGGTCGCGGATCACCGCCTCGATCGAGGAATGCTGGTCGGGCGTTTCCTCGAACGGGAACGCCGCCGCGAACGGCTCGTACATGGCCCGGTCGACGTCCAGCGCGAGGCCGGCGCGGGCCTGGCGCTTGGCCTGAATCTCGAGCAGTTCGGCGGCGACGTCGCGGACTTTCTCCGCGGCCTTGCGCTTGGCCTTGGTCCACTGCTCGCCGCCGAGCGAATGCAGCGGCGCGGTTTCCACCGACGCGCCGGAGTAGCGGCTGATCAGGTGCAGTTGCGCGACCGGCACGTACAGCCGGTCGCCCTTGGCGTATTCGATTTCCAGGTATTCGCCGGGCTGGCCGCCGGCTTCGAGCACGATCAGGCCGCGGTAACGGCCGACGCCGTGGTCCTCGTGCACGATCGGCGCGCCCTCGGACAACTCGCCGAGGTCGCGGATGATCGCCTCGGGCTCGCGCCCGGCGCGCTTGCGCCGGCGCGGCTGCGAGGCGCGTTCGGGGAACAGCTGGCGTTCGGTCAGCACCGCCAGCGCCGGATCGTCGGTGGCGAAGCCGTCGTCCAGCGGCGCCACCGCGATCGCGAAGCGCGCATCGCCGGCCTGGAACGCGCTCCAGTCGGCGACCACGTCCGGGCGCAGGCCGGCCGATTGCAGCACTTCCAGCAGCGCCTCGCGGCGGCCGGCGCTGTCGGCGGCGACCAGCACGCGGCCGGGATAGCTCGACAAGAACGACTTCAGCGCCTGCGCCGGCGCGGCGTCGCGCGCGGCCACCGGCAGGCTCGGCGCCGGCTGGTCGCCGAGCGCGATCGCGCGCGAACGCTGCGCGTGCTGCTCGCCGCACAGTTCGATGCGCGCGCCCTGGTTGAGCCGTTCGCGCAGGCCGACCGGGCTCAGATAGAGCTGGTCCGGCGGCAACAGCGGCCGTTCGATGTCGTGGCGGCGCTGCTCGTAGCGCTGGCCGGTCTGGGCCCAGAACGCGTCGGCGGCCTCCAGCGCGCCGTCGGCGATCACCGGCAGCGCGTCGGCGGAAAGATAATCGAACAGGGTCGCGGTCTGTTCGAAGAACAGCGGCAGGTAGTACTCGATGCCCGACGGCGCCAGCCCGGCCTTGAGGTCCTGGTACAGCGCGCTGCGGCGGGTGTCGAGGTCGAAGCGTTCGCGCAGCGCGTCCAGCGCGCGCTTGAGCGAGGCCTCGTCCAGCGGCACTTCGCGGCCCGGCAGCAGGTGCACGCGCTGGATCTTGTCGAGCGAGCGCTGCGATTCGGGATCGAACGCGCGGATGGTCTCGATCTCGTCGTCGAGCAGCTCGACCCGGAACGGCGAATCCGCGCCCATCGGGTAGACGTCGAGCAGGCCGCCGCGCACGGCGAAGTCGCCGGGATCGAGCACCTGCGGTACGTGCCGGTAGCCGGCCGATTCGAGCCGGCGCTTTTCGCCGTCGAGGTCCAGGCGCTGGCCGACGCGCACGTCGAAGCTGCCGCCGACCACGTGGCGCAGCGGCGCCAGCCGTTGCAGCAGGGTCTGCACCGGCACCACCACGATGCCGCGCTTGAGCGTGGGCAGGCGGTGCAGCGCGGACAGGCGCTGCGAGACGATGTCCGGATGCGGGCTGAAGACGTCGTAGGGCAGCGTTTCCCAATCCGGGAACGGCAGCACCGGCAGCGCGCCGTCGTGGGCGCCGGCGGCGCCGAGCAGGGTGCGCAGGTCGGCTTCGAGTTGGTGCGCGCCGTGGTTGTCGCGGGCGATCGCCAGCAGCGGGGCGTCGTGTTCGGCGGCGGCGCGGGCGATCGCCCAGGCCAGCGCGGAGGGCGAGGCCGGCGCGCGCCACCAGGCGCGCTGCTGGCCGGTCTTGGGCAGAAGAGCGGGCACGTGCGGAGGAGTTCGCTGGGGGCGGCTAGGTTAGCCGCAGCGGAAGGGGCCGTCACCCCGGCCGCGGCCGGCGCCGGAGTGGGGCGGAGACGGGGTTCGAATTGGGGACGGACCGCGCCGAAACAAGCGTATCGCGTGCCGGCGCGGCCCGCCGCTGCGGCCGGTCATGCACGGCCGGTGACTTTTGTGAGCCCGCGCGGCAGTCGCCTGCGCGGCAGCGGATGTACGGTCGCAGCGCGCGCAAGCGCCGGTGCTAGCCTGCGCGAGCGGCCGTTCGCGCGGCCGCGCAAGCGACTCCATGGACAGACGAACCATCCCGAAGGACCTCAAGGAGGCAGGACATGCAAAGGAATCACCGTCATCGCGCGCTGCGGCGCGCCGCCGTCGCCGCGCTCATCGTGGCCGGCTGTGTGTTTTCGTTGAGCAGCCTGGCGCTGCCGGTGCCCCCGCCCAACGGCGGCGGCTGGTTGATCTACACCTACTACGCCAAGAACGAGAGCGGCCAGGACGTGGTGGTCGGCATGCGTTACCAAGGCGGTTGCCCGGGCCTGCAGCCGCACAACTCCGGCGTGACCACCCCGCGTTTCACCTACCAGTACGTGTCCTGCGGCCAGAACTGAGCCGCCCGCACGGGCCGCGGCCCGGTCGCGGCCCGTGCGTTGGTATCCGATCCGCCGAGATGGGTTCCGTCGCGCTTCGGGCCGCGGGGCCGCGCCGGGGCGCGCGCTTTGCGCGCACGGTCGCGGAAGCGCGGACGCCGGCACGCTATACCGGCCTGCCCACCCATCGTTTCAAGGAGGAAATCCCGCATGTCGAATCGTTCCCGCATCGCCGTATTGCTGGCCGCCGCGCTGGTGTCCGCCTCGGCCTGGGCCGTCGGCCCCAACCCGCCGAGCCCGGTGTCGGTCACCAGCTATTACAACGACGCCGCGCGCACCCAGTTGGTCGGGGTCAGCATGTACGGCGATTGCCCCGGCGCCAACGGCCAGGTGATCGGCCAGTACGGCCCGTATTCGGACAACACCACGGTCCTGTGCGACGACATCGGCAACGTGCCGATGCCGTTCTGAGCGGCCGGCGCGGATAGCGCAATTGAGTGAAACGCGTCCGTCCGCCGTCGCCGCGCGTGGCGGCGGACGGCGCGGATCGGTGTGGGGCGAGCGGATCGGTGCGGAGTGAATCGAAGCGGGGCGGCGGGATACGCGCGGCGCCGTCATTTCGCGCCCAGCGCGACAGCGCGGCCTTCAAGACAGGCGATCCCGACGGCGACAGCGCAAGCGGCGCGATCCAGGATCGCGCGATTCGAGGCGATGCGATCCGGAACGGCGCGGATCAGCCGCCGGCGGTCCCTTCGGCGGGGGGCTTGCTGCGCAGGTCCAGCGAGACCCGGATCAGGCCCGGCGAATCCTGGTGGAACTCGCGTTCGAAGCCCAGCGACTGGGCCAGCGACAGCATCGGCGTGTTGTGCTCGAACACGTCGCCGTAGAGCCGGTGGACCTTCTTGCCGCGGGCCCACTTCACCAAGCGGGTCATCAGATAGCGGCCCAGGCCCATGTTGGCGATGTAGCGGCTGACCAGGATCGCGAACTCGGCGTCCTGGGTGCGCTCGTCGATGGCGACCCGCGCCACCGCGCCGACCAGGGCCTCGCCCGGCGGCAGCGGCTCGGCCGCGACCAGGGCGAACTCGGTGCGCGGGTCGACCCGGGTGAAGCGCTCGGCCATCTCGGGGGTCAGCTCCTTGAGCGCGTACAGGAAGCGCTGGCGCACTTCGTCGGGCTGGAGCAGGGCGAATCCGGCGCGCAGAGGCTCGGCATCTTCGGGCCTGACCGGGCGGATCAGGACCTCGCGCCCGTTGGGAAGACGCTGGCGTTCATGCCAGGGCGGTAGACGTTCACGCGTGGCCATGGGCGGATAGTGGCACATTGTGACGAACTTGGCCCTTCATCCGGATCGCGGCCTCATGCCGGGACCCCAGCGACGCTGAACAGCCTGAATGCGCGTCCGGCAAGGTGAAGGGTGGGCCCTGCCGGGCCGTTACGGCGGTTTGCGGGTGCGGCCGTCGCTGAACGGCGGCGAGCGGCTTCCGCATGATGGCCGCGTGAAAGCGGGCTGGCAATGGCTGCCCGACGGGCGTGGCGTCGGTGCCGGGGAGGCCGCTGTGGGCGGACGGCCGGCACGGGGGCGGTGGCGGGTGCGTCGGGGGCCTAGGCTTCGCTGGGACTGCCCGGGTCTGAGAGGAAAGCATCGGGCCTGAAGGCCCTCCCACGGTTGTCGGCCGGGCGCGAAGCCGGCGCGTGCCGGGGCAGGGCGCCGGCGGCTCCGGATTCCAGCGTTCGCGGGAATGACGGCGCTTGGTTTTCGCCGAAAGCTTAAGCAACGTCGGTCCCGCGAACGTGGGAATCCCTGGGCTGCATCGAAGCGCGACCTCCCGTGCCGGCCTGAGCCTCCGCCCGCATCGGCACGACCCGGCAACCACGCCGGCCGGTCTCGACCCCGCGAACGCAGGCTCATCGCCGCGCCCTCGCGAATGCTGCCTGCGCGCATCGCCCGTGCCCGCCGCGCACGCGTCAGCGCGGGCCTTACCTGGGCCACTCAACCGCCAGCATCGGCAATGCTAGACTCCGCCGCCTCGGACCCAAGGAGCAGTTCAGTCATGGCAGGTGGTGGTGATTCGACCCGCGCGATCTTGTTCGCGCTCGGCGCCAATTTCGCGATCGCGGTCGCCAAGGGCGTGGCTGCGTTCTTCACCGGCTCCAGCGCGATGCTGGCCGAGACCGTCCACTCGCTCGCCGACTGCGGCAACCAGGGTCTGCTGATCCTCGGCCTCAAGCAGGCCAAGCGCCCGCCGTCGCCGGATTATCCGCTGGGCTACGGCAAGGCGATCTACTTCTGGTCGTTCCTGGTCGCGGTGATGCTGTTCACCGTCGGCGGCATGTTCTCGCTGTACGAAGGCATCCACAAACTGCAGCACCCCGAGCCGCTGAAGCAGTGGTGGTGGGCGGCCGGCGTGCTGGCGTTCGGCATCGTCGCCGAGGCGATCTCGATGCGCGCCTGCCTGCAGGAAGTCGACAAGGCGCGCGGCCAGCGTTCGCTGTGGCAATGGTTCCGCGAGAGCCGCCAGGCCGAACTCGTGGTGATCTTCGGCGAGGACCTGGCCGCGCTGCTGGGCCTGGTGCTGGCGCTGGGCGCGGTGATGATGACCGTGGTCACCGGCAACCCGATCTGGGACGCCATCGGCACCGTCAGCATCGGCGCGCTGCTGATCATCGTGGCGGTGTTCGTCGCCATCGAGGTCAAGGCGATGCTGATCGGCCAGAGTGTCGATCCGCTGCGCCAGCAGCAGATCCGCGAGTTCCTCGACGCGCGCCCGGAGATCGGCCGGGTGATCAGCCTGATCACCCTGCAGTTGGGCAACGAAGTGATGGTCTCGGTGCAGGCGCAGATGCGCGAGGAGCACAGCGTGGCCGGCCTGACCGAGCAGATCAACACGGTCGAGCGGGCGATGAAGCAGGCGTTCCCGGAAGTGCGCTGGAGCTTCTTCGAGCCGGACCACAAGCCGGCGGCGTGAGCCGCGGCGATGCGCGAAACAGCCCGGCCTCGCGCCGGGCTTTTCGTTTGCGCGCCGCGCGGCGGCGATAATCGCGCCAGGTCCGCGATCGCGCGGCGAATCGGGCGAATCGGGCGAATTTGGAGAATCGGGGGAATGCGATGAATACCGGCAAGGCGGTGCTGTTGTCGGCCGCGATCGTGGCGGCGATGCTCGGCGCGGTCGGCGGCGGCCTTTACCTGCTCGACCGGCGGATCAAGCAGGCCGGCGGCCACACGATGACCGTCCCGCTGCCCGGCGGCGAGGCGGGCAAGACCGGCGCGCCGCGCGGCGCCAAGGCGTCGGCCTCCCGCTGCGGCCAGGACGACGGCGACGACTGCCTGGCCAAGGCCGCGCTGGCCCCGGCCGCGCCGGCGCTGGAGCGTAGCCGACGCGCGGTGGCGCGCATCGCGCTGGAGCCGATGGCGGCCGACGAACTCAAGGCCAGCAAGGTCGGCGGCCGCGCCTACTGGGCGGCCGGGCGCGAGTATCCGCGCGATCCGCAGGGCCGGCCGATGAGCCTGCTGGCGCAGATCGATCTGGCCGCCGCGCCGAAGATGCCCGGTTATCCCGAGCGCGGCCTGCTGCAGTTCTTCATCAGCGGCGACGACTACTACGGCGCCGCGCTCGACGCCGCCGACCGCGGCGACCGCATGCGCGCGCTGGCGCAGCAGAAAGGCTTCCGCGTGGCGTATTGGGCCGATGCGTCGGCGCCCGCGCTCGCGCCGCCCGCGGGCGCGGCCAGCGACCGGTTGCCGTTCGATCCGGCCAAGCCGAGGCGGATGACGTTCGCCGCCGATTACGAAAGCATCGGCAACAGCGACGTCGAGGCGAACGAGGTGTTGGGCGGCGATCCCGCGGAGCTGGCCGAGCGGTACCTGCGCGAGCATCCGCAGGCCAAGGACAGCCCGGAAGAACTCACCGACCAGGTCGCGGACTACCTCGACCGCGGCGGCCACAAGCTCGGCGGCCACCCGCAGTTCACCCAGAGCGACCCGCGCGAATCCGGCGACCGCCGCGTGCTGCTGTTCCAGCTCGACAGCGACGACGAGATGATGTGGGGCGATTCGGGCATCGCCAATTTCTTCATCGATCCCGACGACCTGGCGCGCGCGGACTTCAGCCGCGTGTCGTATCACTGGGACTGCTACTGAGGCGGGCCTGAGCGGCGGTCGGCGGCCAGGCCTCGCGCGAGGCTAGACCTCACACGAGGCTAGACCTCGCACGAGACCGGTTCGCAGTGGGCGTCGATCATGCAGCGTTCGTAGCGCGCGCAGCAGCCGGCCGGGTCGCCGCCGGTTCGCAGGCAGGCGCGCAGCGTCGCTTCGCACTTCAGCACGCCGTGCCCGCTGCAGCCGGCGGCGGCGACCGGAAATGCGGTCGCGCTGGCGCCCAGGGCGAACGCGAAGGCGAAGGCGAGCAGGGCGAGGTGCTTGCTGAGCATGGCCGAATCCTTGGTCTGAGCCCGTCGTTGGGCTGCCTCGGTCTTACGGCAGCGCGTGCGGACACGGCAACCGCCGTTCGGCCGATCGCGCGGATCAGGCATCGGGCGCGCCACCGCAAAGTGGCTTCGGCGCGACAAGACCCGGCGATTGCTGCGCATCCTCGTGCGCGCGCGGATGCGCCGGAGTGCAACCGCGGATGGGCGGCGCTACGGAGAGAGCGAGAACGTCGGCGTGATTTTCGCTGCGCTGCAGCGCGCGATTGCGGGAGACGCTTGCGCGCCCGGCCGCACGTCGGCCGATCCGGGTTGCTTCTGTCTGGCTGCTTCTGTCTGGCTGCTTCTGTCTGGGCTGCTTCTATTCGGGCTGCTTCAACCATTGCACCGCGCCGGCGGCGTCCGCGCTTTCGCCGAGCGTGCGCGCCAGCGTCGGCAGGACCGCCTGCAGTTGCTGGTCGAAATGCCATGGCGCGTTGAGCACCAGCAGCCCGCTGCCGTTCATGCGCAGCGGCGAGTCGTCGGCGCGCACCAGCAGTTCGGCGGTCATGACCGACTTGGCCGGCAGGGTCGCGGCGCGGCGGTAGAACGGCTGCAGCGCGCGCCGGCGCTTGATCGGGTACCACAGCGCGTACACGCCCTGCGGCCAGCGGCCCAGGGCGTCGCGCAGCGCGGCCAGGGCGGTGTCGAACTCGGCCAGTTGCGCCTCGAACGGCGGGTCGATCAGGACCAGGCCGCGGTTGTAGCGGGTTTCGCCGATGCGCGGCGGCAGCAGCGCCTTCATCGCCGCGTAGCCGTCGCGCTGGTGCGCGGCCACGCGCTCGTCGCCGGCGAAGGCGTGCTTGAGCTGGGCCGCCTCTTCCGGCTGCAGTTCGCAGGCGGCGATGCGGTCGTCGGCGCGCAGCGCGTGCGCCAGCAGCCACGGCGAGCCCGGATAGGCGGCCGCGCCGTGCGCCTGGCGGCAGGCGCGCACCGCGGCGAGGTAGCGGCCGATCAGCGGCTGCTTGGGCGCCTCGGCCAGCAGCCGGCCGATCCCGCCCTCGGCCTCGCCGGTGCGCTGCGCCGAGTTGCCGTCCAGCGCGTACAGCCCGCGCCCGGCGTGGGTGTCCAGGGCGAACAGCGGCGCCGGCTTGGCGGTCAGCGCATCGCACAGGGCGAGCAGGGCGATGTGCTTGAGCACGTCGGCGTGGTTGCCGGCGTGGAAGGCGTGGCGGTAGTTCATGCGGCGACCGGGAAAGAGGGGAACCCGGGACGGCGGGGCCGACCTGGGATGGGGCATTATGCCGCCTGTGCCGTCCGCGGTCGGGCCGACGGCGGCAGGGCATCATGCCCCGGCGTCGCCGCCGTTGCCCGATCGGCCCGGTTTCCCTTCATTTCCCTGCTCCGATCCATGCGCATCCTCCTGGTAGAAGACGAATCCGCCATCGCCGACACCGTGCTCTACGCGCTGCGCGCGGAAGGCTTCGAGGCGGTGCATTGCCTCACCGGCGGCGAGGCCCTGCGCGAGGTCGCGCGCGCGCCGTTCGACCTGGCCGTGCTCGATATCGGCCTGCCCGACATCGGCGGCTTCGCCCTGTGCCGCGAGTTGCGCCGCGGGCGCGACCTGCCGGTGATCTTCCTGACCGCGCAGAACGCCGAGGCCGACCGCATCCTCGGCCTGGAGATCGGCGCCGACGATTACGTCACCAAGCCGTTCTCGCCGCGCGAACTGGCGACCCGCGTGCGCGTGGTGCTGCGCCGCGCCGGCGCGGGCAACGGCGGCGCCGGCGTCGCGGCCGCGGCCGATCCCGAGCCCGGTTTCGCCCACGATCCCGAGGGCAAGCGCATCCGCTACCGCGGCCAGGCGCTGGACCTGACCCGTTACGAATACGGCCTGCTGGCCGCGCTGCTGCAGCGCCCCGGCGCGGTGCTGTCGCGCGCGCAGCTGATGGACCGGGTCTGGGGCGACGCGCTCGACAGCGGCGACCGCACCGTCGACACCCACATCAAGACCCTGCGCGCCAAGCTGCGCGAGATCGCCGCCGAGGCCGACCCGATCCGCACCCATCGCGGCCTGGGCTATTCGCTGGACAACGGCTGAGCCGCGCATGCGCATCGGGCTGCGGATCTTCCTGGGGTATTTCCTGATCGTGGCGCTGGCCGCGACCCTGCTGGCGCGGGTGTTCGTGGCCGAGGTCAAGCCGGGCGTGCGCCAGGCGATGGAAGACACCCTGGTCGACACCGCCAACGTGCTGGCCGAACTGGCCGCCGACGATTTCCTGGCCGGGCGCATCGACCAGGGCGATTTCGCCAAGCGCGTGCGCGCGCTGTCCGCGCGCGACGTCGGCGCGGCGATCTGGGGCTTCCGCAAGCGCTCGTCGAGCTACCGCGTCTACGTCACCGACGCGCGCGGCATCGTGGTGTTCGACAGTTCCGGGCGCGACGTGGGCCAGGATTATTCGCGCTGGAACGATGTCTATCTGACCTTGCGCGGGCGCTACGGCGCGCGTTCCAGCCCGGACGCGGCCGGCAATCCCGACGACACGGTGATGCACGTGGCCGCGCCGATCCGCGACGACGACGGCCGCATCGTCGGCGCGCTGAGCGTGGCCAAGCCCAACAGCGCGATCGCGCCGTTCATCGCCCGCAGCCAGGGCGTGGTCGCGCGTTGGGGCTTCGTGCTGATGGGCGCGGCGTTGCTGGTCGGGGTCGGCGTGTCGTGGTGGCTGTCGCGCCAGATCGGGCTGTTGCGGCGCTACGCCAACGCGGTCACCGCCGGCGCGCGCGCGACCGCGCCGGACGCGGCCGGCGAATTCGGCGACCTCGGCCGCGCGCTGGAGACGATGCGCTCGCGCCTGGAGGGCAAGCAGTACGTCGAGCAGTACGTGCACACGCTGACCCACGAGATGAAGAGCCCGCTGGCGGCGATCCGCGGCAGCGCCGAACTGCTGGAATCGCCGCTCGGCGAGGGCGGTATGGCCGATGCCGACCGCGCCCGCTTCGCCGGCAGCATCCGCGCCCAGGCCGAACGCCTGGCGCAGATGATCGACAAGCTGCTGGCGCTGGCCGCGGTCGAACACCGCCAGAGCCTGGAGCGGCCCGAGCCGGTGGCGCTGGCGGCGATCGCCCAGGAAGCGGCCGGGCATTGCGCGCAGCGCCTGCGCGACAGCGGCGCGAAACTGCTGCTGGACCTGGAGCCGAACCTGCCGGCGGTGCAGGGCGACGCGTTCCTGCTGCGCCAGGCGCTGGTCAACCTGATCGACAACGCCGCCGACTTCTCGCCCGCGGGCGGCGAGATCGCGCTGCGCCTGCGCCGCGACGGCGACCGCCAGCGCATCGAAGTCGGCGACCGCGGCCCGGGCGTGCCCGATTACGCGCTCGGCCGCGTGTTCGAGCGCTTCTATTCGCTGCCGCGCCCGGCCGGCGGCAGCCGCAGCAGCGGGCTGGGCTTGTGCTTCGTGGCCGAAGTCGCGTCGCTGCACGGCGGCGAGGCGGCGCTTGCGAATCGCGAGGGCGGCGGCGCGCAGGCGAGCTTGAGCGTGCCGGGGTGAGTTCGCGGCTTTTGCGCTCGGGATAGCGCGCATCGCACGCCGAACATCGAGCGCCGAACGCCGAACGCCGAACGTCAAGCGTCGAGCGTCGAGCGGCCGCGCACCTGCACGCATTCGCTTGCGTCCGAGTGCGCCCGCAGACCCACAAGCCGTCATTCCGGCGGAAGCCGGAACCCATTTTGATCTTGTTCCGATCCGGTACTCGCGCGAGCGCAAAAGCGAAGCACGTGCAACATCAAAATGGGTTCCGGCTTTCGCCGGAATGACGGGGGTGAGGGTTTCGCAGCGGGAAAACGCGTCCGGTTCCGTCCCGAGCCAGCGCGGCTTCGTCGCCCCCAGCCGCATTCCGTCGCCCGCCGATGGCACCGCCGCCGCCACGGTGCGAGCCTGCGACCACACCGCAGGCGAGGCGACCGATGTGAACGCGACCGATGTAACGGCGACGGATTCGAGTCGGCCGGATTCGAATCAGCCAGATTCGAATCGGCCAGGCTCGAAACGGCCAAACTCGAAACGGCCACGGCATTCGACGCCGACGCGCGCGCAGCGGCTCTCGGCGGCGTTCGCGCTCCTGCTGTGTGCGACCCAGGCCGTCGCCGCCGAACCCGTCGCCGCCCGTCCCGGCGCGAACGCGACCGAACCCCGCGCGGCCGGATTCTGCGCCGTCGGCAGCTACCGCCTCGACGACGGACGCGCGCTCGACATCGGGCCCGGCGTCGAAGGCCAACTGCGTTGGCGCAGCGACGACGGCCGCACCGGCGCGCTGGCGCCGGCCGCGCACGGCGCCTGGATCAGCACCGTGGGCTGGACCGGGCGCGCCGACGGCCATCGCGTCCGCTTCGATTGCGCTCACGGTCGCCTGCGCTTCGACGACACGCCGGGACAGCGCGTGCGCACGATCCAGCGCGACACGCGCTTTCGCGGCAGCGGCGTCGAGCTCGCCGGCCGCCTGACCCTGCCGCCGGGCGAGGGCCGGGTGCCGCTGGTGGTGCTGGTGCACGGCGCCGAACACGATTCGGCGTTGCAGCGCTACTCGTTGCAGCGCGAGTTCGCCAATGCCGGCATCGCCACCTTCGTCTACGACAAGCGCGGCACCGGCGCCTCCGGCGGCCGCTACACCCAGGACTACCTGACCCTGGCCGTGGACGCCGTCCACGCCCTGGACGAGGCCCGCCGCCTCGGCGGCGCGCGCATCGGCCGGGTCGGCTACCAGGGCGGCAGCCAGGGCGGCTGGGTCGCGCCGCTGGCGGCGCGGATCGCGCCGGTCGATTTCGTCGTGGTCGGCTTCGGCCTCGCGGTCTCGCCGCTGGAGGAAGACCGCGAAGCGATCGCCTTCGATTTGCGCCGCGCCGGATTCGGCGAGGACCCCGCGGCGATGGCCGGCGCGATGGCGATCGCCGACGCCACCGCGGCGCTGATCGACAGCGGCTTCGCCGAAGGCTACGAGCGGCTCGCCGCGGTCAAGGCGCAGTACGCCCAGGCGCCTTGGTATGCGTCGGTGCGCGGCAACTTCACCTGGTACCTGCTCGGCAACGACGCCGACACCATCCGCCGCGACGCGCCGGGCCTGGTCCGCGGCGTGCCCGCGCACTACGACCCGATGCCGGTGCTGCGCGGCCTCGACACTCCGCAGCTGTGGGCGCTGGGCGGCGAAGACCGCGACGCGCCGCCGGGCGAAACCCTGCGCCGGCTGGCGGCCTTGCAGCGCGCCGGCAAACCGATCGCCAGCGCGGTGTTCGCGCGCGCCGACCACGGCCTGTACGAATTCGAGACCGCGGCCGACGGCGAACGCGTGTCCACCCGCCAGCCCGACGGCTATTTCCGCCTGATGACCGACTTCATCCTCGGCAAAACGCTGCAGCCGCGCTACGGCGAGGCCGCGGTATGCGCGAACGCGGCCTGCGCCGGCCGCTAGCGTCGGCCGCCGCGCTTCACTCTTGCTTCACCGGCGCCACACCGCCTCGCCATCGCTGCCCCGCACAAGCGCATCAACCTTGCTGCCAACGTCGCGGACAAGGAGTACGACATGCGGGTGTGGTTGAAGATGTTGATGGTGCTGGGGCTGACCCTGGCGATCCTGGTGCCGCTGCTGATGATCGGCGGGGTCATCGACGAACGGCAGGGCTATCGGGCCCAGGCCGTGGCGACGGTGGCGCGCAGCTACGCCGGCGCGCAGGCGTTCTCCGGTCCGGCGCTGATCGTGCCCTACGAGGACACCTGGATCAGCGAGGAGAAGGACGAGAAGGGCGTGATCAAGCGCGTCGCCCACCGCGAGCAGGGCCGCTGGACCTACTTCCCGGGCAAGCTCGAAGTCGAGGGCGAACTGGTCCCGCGCGAGCGCCGGCTCGGCCTGTACAAGGTGCTGGTGTACGAATGGCAGGGCAAGGCCAAGGCCGGTTTCGTCGCCAACATCCCGGCCGATCCGGTGGCCGAGCCGGGCATGACCGTCAACGGCATCGCCCGCACCATCGGCAAGCCCTGGATCAGCTACGGCTTCGCCGACGTGCGCGGCCTGCGCGATCCCAAGCTGCGCCTGGACGGCCTGGACGCGGCGGTCGAGGACGGCCTGGGCGCGCGCGACGGCGGCGGTATCCACGCCCGGCTCGGCGCGCCGGCGGCGGCGACCCAGCTGAAGGTGCAGACCGAACTGGAGTTCACCCTGGGCGGCACCGAATCGCTGGCGCTGGTGCCGCTGGGCAAGGACAACCGCTTCTCGCTGCGCTCCAAGTGGCCGCATCCGAACTACGGCGGCAGCTTCCCGCCGAGCTCGGACAGCATCGGCAACGACGGTTTCCGCGCCGACTGGCGGGTGTCGTCGGTGGCGACCAACGCCCAGCGCCAGTACCTGGCCGGGGTGACGTTGCCGACGGTGGGCCTGTCCGGCCGCGGCGACGAGGGCCCCGAGGCGGCCGCGGAGATCGGCAGCGAGATCAACGCGATCCAGGTCACCCTCAAGGACCCGGTCAACGTCTACTCGCAGGCCGACCGCGCGACCAAGTACGGCCTGCTGTTCGTGCTGCTGACCTTCGTCGGCTTCTTCATGTTCGAGCTGATCAAGCAGCTGCGCATCCACCCGATCCAGTACGGCCTGGTCGGCCTGGCGCTGGCGATCTTCTTCCTGCTGCTGGTGAGCCTGAGCGAGCACATCGAGTTCGGCCTGTCGTACCTGATCGCCAGCGTCGCCTGCATCGGCCTGCTGGTGTTCTACCTGAGCGCGGTGCTGCGCAGCCTGCCGCGCGCGCTGGGTTTCGGCGCGATGCTGGTGACCCTGTACGGCGCGCTGTACGGCCTGCTGATCTCCGAAGACAACGCCCTGGTGCTCGGCGCCGGCCTGCTGTTCGCGATCCTGGCCGCGATCATGGTGATCACCCGCAAGGTCGACTGGTACCAGCTCGGCGCCAGCGCGCCCAAGCGCCGCGAGGCCGCGGTGCCGCCGCCGCTGCCGGAGCGCGATGCGGCGCAGTAATGCCGCATCGCCAACCGCCGCCGCGCGCCAGGGATGGCAAGGCCAGGGAAGGCGCGGTTGCGGAAGGCATAGGCAAGGAAGGTGAAGCCAAGGAAGGCGTCACCCAAGCAAGGCAGCGCCAGGAGGGCGACGCCATGGACGGCAAGGCCAGGGAAGGCAGCGCCAGGGACGGCGATGAAAGAGAAAGACGCCTGCGCCGCCCGGGCCAAGCAAGGCGACGCCAGGCAGGGCGAGGCCATGGACGGCAAGGCCAGGGACGGCGATGACGGCGGTGGGTCCCGCGGGCCCACCGCCGTTTTTTTTGCGGACGACGCGGCCCCGCCGCGCCCGGCCCGCGCTTTCACTAAGATGCCCGGATGAAGAAGGCCATGCCCACGATCCGCAGCTACACCGGCGCCGAGATCGCGCCTTACCTGAATGCGATCGCCGCGCTGCGCATCGCGGTGTTCCGCGATTGGCCCTACCTCTACGACGGCGACGCCGCCTACGAAGCCCAGTACCTGCAGGTCTACCGCGACTCCTGGCGCGGCGTGGCGGTGCTGGCTTTCGATGGCGAGCGCATCGTCGGCGCCTCCACCGGCCTGCCGCTGATCGACGAGATGGCCGAGATCCGCGCCGCCTTCGACGGCCATCTCGTCCAGGCCCAGCACGTGTTCTATTGCGGCGAATCGGTGCTGTTGCCCGAGTACCGCGGCCTCGGCGTCGGCCATCGGTTCTTCGACGCGCGCGAGGCGCATGCGCGCGCGCTCGGCGATTTCCGCTGGACCGGTTTCTGCGCGGTCGAGCGCGAGCCCGGCGATCCGCGCCGGCCGCCGTTCCATCGCGGCAACGAGGCTTTCTGGAAGAAGCGCGGCTACACCCACCGGCCCGAGTTGGTGGCGAAACTGCCGTGGAACGAAGTCGGCCGCGGCGAACGCGAGCATTCCCTGAGTTTCTGGCTGCGGCCGCTGGAGCGCGCGCGATGACCGACTCGACGATCCGGGTGGCGGTGGCCAAGTACGCCATCGGCGCGCCGCGCGACTTCGCCGAATTCGCCGACAAGCAGGCGCAATGGCTGAGCCAGGCCCGCGCCGGCGGCGCGCAGCTGGCGGTGCTGCCCGAGTACCTGTCGCTGGAACTCGGCGCGACGTTCGGCGCGGCCACCCAGGGCGACCTGCACGCCTCGCTGGTGGCGATCCAGCAGTACCACGACGCCTGGCTGGCGCTGTTCGGCCTGCTCGCGCGCGAGCTGCGCCTGCACGTCGTCGCCGGCAGCTTCCTCTACGACCACGAAGGCCGCGGCCGCTACCGCAACCGCAGCTACGCCTTCGCGCCCGACGGCGGGCGGCTGTGGCAGGACAAACTGCAACTGACCGGCTTCGAGAAACAGGCCGGAGTAATCGAGCCGGGCGACGCGCTCAAGACCTTCGACCTCGCCGGCGAGCGCGCCGGCATCGCGATCTGCTACGACATCGAATTCCCGCTGCCGGTGCGCGCGCAGTGCGAGGCCGGCGCGCGGCTGCTGATCGCACCGAGCTGCACCGACACCCAGGCCGGCGCCACCCGCGTGCGCGTGGGCTGCCTGGCGCGCGCGCTGGAGAACCGCGCCTTCGTCGCCCAGGCGGTGACCGCGGGCGAGGCGCTGTGGAGTCCGGCATTGGACACCAACACCGGCGAGGCCGCGGTGTACGCGCCGATGGATGCGGGCCTGCCGGCCGACGGCGTGCTGGCGACCACCCGCGGCCACCAGCGCTGGGCCTTCGCCGACCTCGACTTCGCCGCGCTGGAGGCCAGCCGCGAACGCGCCCAGGTCGCCAACGACCGCGATTGGGCGGGGCAGTGGAAGCCGGCGATCGCGCGCGCGCAGCGGACGCAGTGGGACGAGGGGCAGTAAGCGACGCAGCGAGCGTGCGCGATGGCGGTCGCGGCTTGCGCCGCTCCTACAGCCAGCCCATGCAGGAGCGATACAAGCCGCGAACGCGAAGTTTCACCCGCGACGCAACCGCCATGGCCTACCTGTAGGAGCGGCGCAAGCCGCGACCGCGAAATTTCAGTCACGACGCAACCGCCAAGGCCCGCCTTCGCGTGCGGCGAAAACCGCGACATCCCGACAGCGACGCAACCGCCCCCCACCCTCAACCGAACAACGTCACCCCAGGCACCAGCCACAGCGAAATCCCCGCCAGGGTCGAGCCGATCACCGTCGCCGCCAGCACGTCGCTGGGATAGTGCAGCCCCAGCACCACCCGCGACGCCGCCACCGAGGCGGTGAACGGCACCAGGATCCAACCCAGCGCCGGATAGTGCGCCATCGCCACCAGGCTGAAGGCGACCGCGTGCAGGGTGTGCCCGGACGGGAAGCTGAACTCGTCCAGCGGCGCGACCCAGGCATGGATGCGCTGGTCGGAAGCGAACGGGCGCGGGCGCCGGGTCCAGCGCTTGAGCGCCTTGTACAGCGCCAGCGCGATCACGCCGGTCGCGGCCAGGTGCACGGAGGCGCGCAGGCCGTCGTAGCCGTCGGCGAGCACCAGCACCGCCATCAGCGCGTACCAGAACACGCCGTCGCCGAGGCGGCTGACCGCGGCGAAGTACGCGCGCGAGCCGCTGCGCTGGCCGAGGCGATTGGCGCGCAGGCACCAGCCGGATTCGCCGGCGATCAGACGCTTGCGCAAGGGCAACCGGTTCATACGACCTCCTGCTCGGGCTTGTTGTCGGATCGGGCGTCGTGCGGCAGCCGCTTCGGCGTGCCGCGCGCGTTGCGTTCGGCCAGGCCGTGCAGCACCGCGTCGAAATCGGCGGCGACCTGTTGCGGGCGCAGGCCGCCGACGGCTTCGCGGCCGGCGCGGGCCATGCGCGCGCGCAGGGCGTCGTCGGTGGCGATGCGCACGGCCGCGTCGATGAAGCCGGCGTCGTCGCCGTTGCTCACCGCCGCGCCGTGCTCGCCGTCGCGCAGGTGCTCGTGCGCGGCGCCGTAGTCGAAGGCCACGGTCGGCACGCCGCTGGCCATCGCTTCCAGGGTGACGTTGCCGAAGGTTTCGCTGAGGCTGGGAAACAGGAACAGGTCGCCGCTGGCGAAGTGCGCGGCCAGGGTCTCGCCGCGCTGGACGCCGCAGAACACGAAGTCGGGGTTGTCGCGCTGCAGTTTCTCGCGCGACGGGCCGTCGCCGACCCAGACGAAGCGCGCCTGCGGCCGGCGTTGCTGCAGCGAGCGGAACGCGCGCACGGCCAGGTCGAGATTCTTCTCCGGTGCGATCCGGCCGACGTAAATCGCCACCAGCGCGTCGCCCGGCGCGCCCCAGGCCTCGCGCAGCGACGGCATGCGGCGCGTGGGATCGAACAGCGCGGTATCGACCGCGCGCGGCAGCCGCACCACGTCCTCGAAGCCGCGCGCGCGCAGGAACTCGGCCAGTTCGCGGGTCGGCACCAGGGTGGCGTCGGCGCCGTTGTGGAAGCGGCGCATCCACGCCAGCGCGGCGCCGACCAGGAACGGCGCGCCGTAGTCGCGCATGTATTCGTCGAAGCGGGTGTGGAAGCCGGTCGCGGCCGGAATGCCGAGCTTGCGCGCGGCCTTCAGCGCCGACCCGCCCAGCGGGCCTTCGGTGGCGACGTAAATCGCATCGGGACGGCGGGCGGCCCAGTCGCGGCGCAGGCGCGCGGCGCAGGGCAGTCCGAAGCGCAGGCCGGGGTAGCGCGGCAACGGCAGGCCGCGCACCAGCAACTCGTGATCGGCGCCGTCGCCCGTACCGTCGGCGGCCTGGCGCGGGCGCACCACCGCGACCTCGTGGCCGCGGGCGCGCAGACCCCGCTCCAGACCTTGCACGGTCAGGGCGACGCCGTTGATCTCCGGCGGATAGGTCTCGGTGACGATCGCGTAGCGCATGGCGCAGGCTCCGGTTTGCGCAATCCTGGGCGCGCGCCGTGTCCCTGCGGTTGCCGGTGCATGACGCAGGCGTGACCGCGCCCGGGTAATCGGTTTCCGGAATCGTTTTCATCCGGACGGCGTCACGAAACCTCGCGCGGACAGCGGTTTTGCCCCGATCCGTCAATCGCTTGCGCGAACCCGCGCCTTCCGGATCGTTAACAAGCCTGTCCCTACAATCGCCCCGTTTATCTGATCCGCCGATCCGTCGGCACCACTTTTCCAGGGGACCGCCGCTTGCACCGACGCGAACTGATCAAGGCCGGACTGGGCCTGCCGCTGGCCGCCTGGGCCGCGGGCGGCGCATGGCCGGCCTGGGCGGAAGCGGCCGGGCCGGCGCAGGCCTTCGACGCCGACACCGTGCCGGCGCTGGCGCGCGCGCTCGCGGCCAAGCCTTATCGCGCGCCGGCGAGCGAACTGCCGGCGGGGTTGGGCGAGGTCGACTACGACCGCTGGCGCGACATCCGCTTCGATCCCGGCCAGGCGTTGTGGAAGAACGACGGCCTGCCGTTCCAGTTGCAGCTGTTCCACCGCGCGTTCCTGTTCAAGCAGCGGGTCGAGTTGAACTTGGTCGAGGCCGGGCAGGCGCGGCCGGTGCGCTATCGCAGCGAGCTGTTCGACTTCGGCAAGGCGCCGCGCCCGCCCGCGGACGCCGACCTGGGCTTCGCCGGCTTCCGCGTGCACGCGCCGATCAACCGCAAGGATTATTTCGACGAGGTCTGCGCGTTCCTCGGCGCGAGCTATTTCCGCGCGGTCGCGCGCGACCTGCTGTACGGGCTGTCGGCGCGCGGATTGGCGCTGAACACCGGCGCGGGCGATCGCGAAGAGTTTCCCGCGTTCGTGTCGTTCTGGATCGAGCGGCCGGCGAAGAGCGCCGCGTCGATCGTCGTGCACGCGCTGCTCGACAGCCCCAGCACCGCCGGTGCGATGCGCTTCGTCGTTACGCCGGGCGCCGACACCACGTTCGACACCAGCCTGCGCCTGTACCCGCGGGTGGCGCTGGAGCGCGCGGGCATCGCGCCGCTGACCAGCATGTACCACTTCGACGACACCGACCGCCGCGGCGTCGACGACTTCCGCCCGGCCGTGCACGATTCCGACGGCCTGGCGCTGTTCAACGGCGCCGGCGAGCAGATCTGGCGGCCGCTGCACAATCCCAAGAACGTGCAGGAAAGCGCGTTCCAGGACCGCCGCCCGCGCGCGTTCGGGCTGATGCAGCGCAAGCGCGCGTTCGCCGATTACGCCGACAGCGAAGCCCATTACGAGCGCCGCCCGAGCCTGTGGGTGGAGCCCGTCGGCGACTGGGGCGAGGGCGCGGTGCACCTGGTCGAGATCCCGACCGGCGACGAGTACCACGACAACGTGGTCGCGTTCTGGCGCCCGCGCGCGCCGCTGGCGGCCGGGCGCGAGCACCGCTTCGACTACCGCCTGCACTGGTGCGCGAAGCATGCGTGGAAGCCCGAGCTGGCCACGGTGTCGCGCACCCGCATCGGCGCCGGCGGCCGCGACGCGCGCCTGATCGTGCTCGACTTCGACGGCGGCCGCCTGCCCAAGCTCGCGCGCGACACCGCGATGCGCGCCGTGGTCTGGGCCTCGGCCGGCCGGATCGCCAACGCCAGCGCGCGCGCCATCGACGGCAGCGGCGCCTGGCGCCTGTCGTTCGAACTTCAACCCGGGGACGCGCGCGCGGTCGAACTGCGCGCGGTCATGGAGGACGCGTCCGGCCCCGTTTCCGAAACCTGGCTTTATCGTTGGACCGCATGAACGCAACTGCCGCACCGCCGCACCGCCCCGCCGCCTCCGCGCCCTACGAAGCCCTGCCGCCCGAATCGCCGATGGCGATGCCGGTGCAGTCGCTCAAGGCCGGGGCGCTGTCGCCCCAGCCGCTGCCGACCGCGCCGCGCGGCATGGCCCTGCGCCGCCTCTATGTGATCGGCGGCGCCGCGCTGCTGACCCTGGTCGCGGCGTACCACATCCTGCGCGTGCTCTACGTCGGCGGGCTCAACCTGCTGGAAGGCGCGCTGCTGGGACTGTTCCTGTTCCTGTTCGCGTGGATCGCGCTGGCCTTCACCAGTTCGCTGGCGGGCTTCGTGCTGATCCTGTCGCGCCGGCGCTGGCGGCTGGGCCTGAAGCAAGGCGGCGAACTGCCGTCGCTGGACGAGCGCACCGCGCTGCTGGCGCCGACCTACAACGAGGATCCCGAGCGGCTGATGGCCGGCCTGCAGGCGATCTACGAATCGGTGCAGGCCACCGGCCAGCTCGACAAGTTCGATTTCTTCATCCTCAGCGACACCACCAAGGAACCGATCCGCCAGGCCGAGATCCGCGCGTTCCAGGCGCTGCGCGAACGCACCGGCGGCCATGCGCGGATCTTCTACCGCCGGCGCAAGAACAACGCCGAGCGCAAGGCCGGCAACATCGCCGAGTGGGTGCGCCGCTTCGGCGCGGCCTATCCGCAGATGCTGATCCTCGACGCCGACAGCCTGATGACCGGCGAGGTGATCGTGAAGCTGTCCGGGGCGATGCAGCGGCATCCGGACGTGGCGCTGATCCAGACCCTGCCGATGATCGTCAACGGCCAGACCCTGTTCGCGCGCATGCAGCAGTTCGCCGGCCGCGTGTACGGCCCGGTGATCGCCTACGGCATCGCCTGGTGGCACGGCGCGGAGAGCAACTACTGGGGCCACAACGCGATCATCCGCACCCGCGCCTTCGCCGAGCACGCCGGCCTGCCGGAACTGCGCGGACGCAAGCCGTTCGGCGGCACCGTGCTGAGCCACGACTTCGTCGAAGCCGCGCTGATGCGCCGCGGCGGCTGGGCGCTGCACATGATCCCGGGCCTGGTCGGCAGCTACGAGGAAGGCCCGCCGTCGCTGACCGACATGCTGGTGCGCGACCGCCGCTGGTGCCAGGGCAACCTGCAGCACACCGCGGTGCTGCCGGCGCGCGGCCTGCACTGGATCAGCCGCATGCATTTGATGATCGGCATCGGCCATTACTTCACCGCGCCGATGTGGGCGATGCTGATGCTGATCGGCCTGGTCATCCCGCTCGACAAGGTCGACTACTTCCGCTGGCAGAGCATCCGCCTGCCGGGTTTCTCGCCGAGCGCCTATTGGCGCGACCAGGATCCCGACCGGGTGTTGTGGGTGTTCATCGCGACGATGGCGGTGCTACTGGCGCCGAAGTTCATGGCCTACCTGGCGCTGCTGACCGACCGCGAGACCCGGCGCGGCTGCGGCGGCGCGATCCGCGCGTTCTTCAGCATGATCTTCGAGACCCTGCTGGCCGCGCTGATGGCGCCGGTGACCATGTACCTGCAGTCGCGCGGCGTGGCCGAAGTGCTGTCGGGCAAGGACTCGGGCTGGGAGTCGCAGCGCCGCGACGACGGCAGCCTGCCGCTGTCGGGGCTGATCCGCAGCTACGGCGGGCTGACCCTGTTCGGCGTGCTGATCGGCGGCATGGCTTATGCGATTTCGCCGCCGCTGGCGGCGTGGATGTCGCCGGTGATCCTGGGCCTGATCGTGTCGATCCCGGTGGTGGCCTTCACTTCCGCGCGCGGGCCGGGGCAGTTCCTGCGCCGGATCGGCATCTTCCGCATTCCCGAGGAGATCAGCCCGCCGCCGGTGCTGGTGCGGGCGACCCAGTTGCGCGCGGAGGCGGCCAAGCGCAGTGCCGCCGCCGCGGAGCATGTGGGCTGAGGCGGGCTAAAGCGAGCCGGCGCGCCCGGGCGCATGGCCCGGGCGCCGCGCGGCGGCGCGGTCACACCAGCACTTGCCGGGTCCGCCGCA
The DNA here is from genome assembly GCF_031199375.1 of Lysobacter yananisis. NCBI lineage: Bacteria > Pseudomonadati > Pseudomonadota > Gammaproteobacteria > Lysobacterales > Lysobacteraceae > Lysobacter > Lysobacter yananisis. Next base: position 5,826,433 of record NZ_CP133568.1, on the reverse strand, counting down.
GATAGGCGTGGACCGCGTTCTCGGCCGCTTCGTCGATCATCGTTTCGGGCCCGCAGCCGTTGGGGCAGCGCAGCCGCGGGGTGGTGCCGAACAGCCGGCAGATCAGCGGCCGTTCCTCGTAGGCCTCGCAGCCGTGCGGGCCCAGGTGCGGGCAACTCCAGGCGGCCAGTGCGGCGTCGCGCTCGGCCTCGGGCTTGAACGGCAGCCGCGCCATTTCCTGCGCCGAGGCCGTGACCGGCCCGCAGCAGTCGTGGCAGCCCGCGCGGCAGCCGAACGCGGGAATGCGCGCGCGCAGCGCTGTCAGTTCCGGATCGTCGCGCGTCATCGGTGGTCTCCCGCGGCCGCGGTCGCGGCGCGCGAATTTTGTTCGAGCGGCCGCGCCTTCTCAAGCGCTCAGGCTTTCTTCAAGAACTCGGTGCGCAGGACCAGGCCCTTGACCTTCTCGACGTTGCACTCGATCAGTTCCTCGTCGTCGGTCAGGCGGATGTTCTTGCACAAGGTGCCGCGCTTGAGCGTCACCGAGGTGCCCTTGACCTTGAGGTCCTTGATCACCAGTACCGAGTCGCCGTCGGCGAGCGCGGTGCCATTGCTGTCTTTCACGATCATGTCGAACTCCTGCAGGGGAAAGCGGCGCCGGCGCGCGCGGCCGCGGGCAAGGCGGCGGCCCGTCGCGAACGACGGGAGCGGCCGGTGTGGATGGAAAAAGCCTAGCGAAAGATGTTTTACACATCAATATGGATGTAGTAAAAACAAGCGCGACGCAGGCGGATGCCGAATGCAACGCAATTGGCGATGATGCGCAACCGCGTACACCGCCGCTGCCGCACGCCACGATGACCGCCTGTTTCCGGACCGTCCGTTCCTGCATCGCCCGTTCCCGCATCGCCCGTTCCTGTGCCGGCGCCATCCGCATCGTTCCCTCATCGGCCACGGAGCCGCGACGTTGATTACGGCAAGCCAATTGCGCGCCGCCCGCGCCCTGGTCGGCATGGACCAGAAGACCCTGGCCGAGAAGGCCGGCGTGTCGCTGCCGACGATCCAGCGCATGGAAGCCAGCCAGGGCAACGTGCGCGGCGTGGTCGATACCCTGACCAAGATCATCAACGCGCTGGACGCGGCCGGCGTCGAGCTGATCGGCGAGAACATGCCCAGCTACGGCACCGGCCGCGGCGTGCGGCTGAAGTCGCCGCCGGAGTGAGCCGCGGCGCAGCGGGCGCGGGTCGCCGTTCGTCTTAGCGCGCCCGGCGCGGCGGGCTTGAGTCGCGCCGGGCCCGATCGATGCCCGCGCGCTGGACGCCGGCTCGCTTGAAGCCAACTCGCTCGAAGCCAGCTCGCTCAAAGCCGGCTCAGTCGGAGAACGGCCGCAACTGGCGATACAGCGCATAGCCGCTGCCGGCCGCGCCGGTCAGCACCGCCGGCAGGTACAGCATGCGATAGCCCCACTGCCGGTAGAGCGCTGCGCCGAGCGCCGCGCCGGCAAGGAAGCCGCAGATCACCAGCGCGCTCAGCAGGATCCGCCGGCGCGGCACGTCCTGGCCGCGCAGGGCATGGCCCAGGCCGATGCCCAGGTCGGTGAACATGCCGGTCAGGTGGGTGGTGCGCAGGACCGAGCCGCTGAAGGTGGTGGCCATCGCGTTCTGCAGTCCCATCGCCATCGCCCCGGTCAATCCGCCGAGCATCGGCGCGTGGCGGAACAGCGGCACGGCCGCGAACAGCAGCGCCGATTCGATCGACAGCACCACGCCGTAGCGCCGGCCCAGGCGCAGGGAGCGGCCCTGGACGATGGCTCCGCTCAGCATCGCGCCGGCGAGGTAGGCGGCGATCACGCCGAACAGTTGCAGCGCCGCCAGCGGCCGGCCCGCGGCGGCCGCGGCGCCGAGCAGGGTGGCGGTCCCGGTGAGGTGGGTCAGCGCCTGGTGCTCGAAGCCGAGCACGCCGGCGACGTTGACCATGCCGGCCACGCTGGCCAGCACGCCGCCTCCCACCCAGACCCATGCCGGCAGTTGCACGCCCACCGTTCGCCTCGCTGTTTCTGGTGCCCGCCGCTGGAGCGCGCCGGCTCGGCTTTGCGGCCGGGGCCGGGTCCAGTGGGGGGGGAGGGATAGGATGCTTTGAACATATCAATAGATGCTTTATACATCAATAAGGCGATCTTGGACCTTACTGCCGAAGACGGTCGTGCTGGGCGGCCGTATTGGGCAGCCGATCCGGCCGCGACGGCGCCCGGCGTCTGGCGAGCGCGATGGTCGCGGCTCGCGGCATCCGCATCGCGCCTCCGCGCACGGCGCCGGTCCCGTCGCCGCAATGCGGCGGCGGGTCGCGAAGCCGGGCGCGCGCGCGCGCGCCGGTTCGTCTTGGCCGTGGCGTTCGAGCGTTCGCCGTCGCGGTCACGGATTCGCGCTCGCGCGCGGCGCAGGGCGCGATGGCGCCACGGCGCCAGCGGCTATGCTCGGCGCATGAGTCCAGACCGCATCGCCCCCGACCCCGCCCTCAGCCACGTCGTCGGCGCCGCCGCGCCGGCGCTGCTCGACGAAACCATCGGCGCGATGCTCGCGCGCATCGCCGCGCAGTGGCCCGACCGCGAGGCGCTGGTGGTGCCGCCGCAGGACGTGCGTTTGACCTGGCGCGCGTTCGACGCCGCGGTGAGCCGGCTCGGCGCCGGCCTGCTGCGGCTGGGCCTGGCGCCGGGCGACCGCATCGGCGTGTGGTCGCTCAACCGCGCCGAGTGGGTGCTGCTGCAGTTCGCCAGCGCCCGCGCCGGGCTGGTGCTGGTCAACATCAATCCGGCCTACCGCACCCACGAGCTGGAGTACGCGCTCAACCTGGTCGGCTGCCGCGCCCTGGCCATCGTGCCCTCGTTCAAGAGCTCGCATTACCTCGACATGCTGCGCGAACTGGCGCCGGAACTCGGCCGCCATCCGCCCGGACTGCTGCGCGCGCGGCGCCTGCCGGACCTGCGCCACGTGCTGGTCATGGGCGCGCACCCGCCGCCGGCCGGCGCGCATGCCTTCGACGCGGTCGCCGCCTGCGACGACCCGGCCGCGCACGCGCTGCTGGACCAGGTGAGCGCGCGACTGTCGCCGGACGACGCGATCAACATCCAGTTCACTTCCGGCACCACCGGCGCACCCAAGGGCGCGACCCTGACCCACCGCAACATCGTCAACAACGGCTTCTTCGTCGGCGAAGCGATGCGCTTGAGCGAACGCGACCGGCTGTGCATCCCGGTGCCGTTCTACCACTGCTTCGGCATGGTCCTGGGCAATCTGGCCTGCGTCACCCACGGCGCCTGCATGGTGATTCCCGGCGAAGGCTTCGACCCGCTGGCGACCCTGCGCACCGTCGCCGCCGAACGCTGCACCGGCCTGCACGGCGTGCCGACCATGTTCATCGCGCAACTTCAGCACCCGCAGTTCGGCGAGTTCGACCTGTCGAGCCTGCGCACCGGCATCATGGCCGGCGCCAACTGCCCGGTGGAGGTGATGAAGCAGGTGGTCGGGCGCATGCACATGCAGCAGGTGACCATCGCCTACGGCATGACCGAAACCAGCCCGGTCAGCTTCCAGACCGTGCCGGACGACCCGCTGGAACGGCGCGTGGATTCGGTCGGCCGGGTCCACCCGCACGTGGAAGTGCGCATCGTCGACGAGAACGGCGACACCGTGCCGCGCGGCGGCATCGGCGAACTGCTGACCCGCGGCTATTCGGTGATGCAGGGCTACTGGGGCGATCCCCGGCGCACCGCCGAAGCCGTCGACGGCGACGGCTGGATGCACACCGGCGACCAGGCCACCATCGACGCCGACGGCTACGGCCGCATCGTCGGCCGGCTCAAGGACATGCTGATCCGCGGCGGCGAGAACGTGTACCCGCGCGAGATCGAGGAATTCCTCTACGCCCACCCGGCGATCGCCGACGTGCAGGTGTTCGGCGTGCCCGACGAAAAATTCGGCGAGGAAGTCTGCGCCTGGATCCGCCTGGCCGAGGGCGCCGCGCTCGACGCCGAGGCGGTGCGCGGGTTCTGCCAGGGGCGCATCGCCCACTACAAGATCCCGCGCTACATCGAGTTCGTCGAGGCGCTGCCGATGACGATCAGCGGCAAGCCGCAGAAGTATCTGATGCGCGAGACGATGGTCGAGCTGCTGGCGGCGCGAAGCCGAGGCTGAGCGCCGCCGGACGGTTCAAGGGAAGGTTCCGGCGGTAAGTCCGCTGCGCGGGCGCATGCGGCCCGGACGGCGCCTCAGGCGGCCAGCAGCTTCAGCGAAATCCCCAAGCCCGCCATGTCCTGCGGCTCGCCCTCCAGGTCCGCGCGCACCAGCGGGCGCGAGTCCAGCCAGCGCCGCGACACGGTCAGGGTGAGGGTGTTGCCTTCGGCGTGGGCGTCGAGCTGCGGGATCGGGTCGGATTCGTGCGCGCGGTGCAGCAGCACCGCCAGGCGCAGCAGCGCCGAGCTGCGCCGCACCGCCGACAGCAGGCGGTCGGGCAGGGCGTCGAAGGCGCTCTTGGGGATGCTGCGGCGGTGGGTGCGCACCAGCGCGGCGAGGAACTGCTGCTGCTGGCGCGAGAAGCCGGAGATGTCCGAGTTCTCGATCACGTAGGAGCTGTGCACGTGGTACTGGCTGTGCGCGATCGCCAGGCCCAACTCGTGCAGGCGCGCGGCGCGCAGCAGCATCAGGCGGTCGTCGGCATCGAGGTTCCAGGCCTTGGCGACCTGGTCGAACAGGCGCAGCAGGGTCGCTTCGACCCGCTTGGACTGCGGTTCGTCGATGCCGTAGCGCTTGACCAGCGAGGCGACGGCCGCATCGCGCGGGTCGTCGGCGCCGCCGCGGCCGAGCATGTCGTAGAGCACGCCCTCGCGCATCGCCGCCTTGCTGATGGCCATGCGCTGCAGGCCGAGCACGTTGAACGCGGCTTCCAGGATCAGGATGCCGCCGGCGATCACCGGGCGGCGGTCGGAGGACAGGCCGGGCAGGTCGATGGCCTCGATCCGGTCGGCCCGCAGCAGCTCGTCGCGCAGCACCGGCAGTGCCTCGGCGGTGACCGCGCCCTTGGTCAGCTTCATCGCCGCGCAGATCTCGCCGATGGCCTTGTTGGTGCCCGACGAACCCAGCGCCTCGTGCCAGCCCAGGCTGCGGTAAGTGCCGGCGAACTGCTGGAACTCGGCCGAGACCTCGTTGAGCGCGTCGCGCCATTTCTTCTTCGACAGCTTGCCGTTGTCGAAGAAGCGGCGGGTGCTGGCGATGCAGCCGACCTGCAGGCTCTCGCGCTCGATCGCCTCGAAGCCGGCGCCGACGATGCACTCGGTCGAGCCGCCGCCGATGTCGATCACCAGCCGGCGCTCGCCGGGCTTGGACGGCTGGGCGTGGGCGACGCCGAGGTAGATCAGGCGCGCCTCTTCGCGGCCGGACACCACTTCGATGGCGTGGCCCAGCGCCGATTCGGCCGGCATCAGGAAGGCCTGCGGCGCGGCCAGCCGGCGCACGGTGTTGGTGGCGATCGCGCGCACCCGCTGCGGCGGCACGTCGCGGATGCGCTGGCCGAAGCGCGACAGGCACTCCAGCGCGCGCTGGCGCACCTCGGGGGCCAGGCCGCCCTTGCGGTCCAGGCCCTCGGCCATGCGCACGGTCTCGCGCAGCCGGTCGACGGTGCGCAGCTGCCCGAGCACGTAGCGCGCCACCACCATGTGGAAGCTGTTGGAGCCCATGTCGACCGCGGCGAGCAGGTCGCCGTCCTCGAGCGGCAGGCGGCTGGTCGGGAATACGTTATTCATGCGCGGGATTTTCGGTCATCCGCACAACTTAGCCAACAAAGTCGCCTGGGCCGAGTGCGGCATCGCGCCGTCGGCCGGCGCGATCCGGGCGTAGCCGCCGTCGTTCTGCAGTTCCCAGGAGTTGAGGTTGTCGGCCAGGTAGTTGGCCAGCGCCTCCTCGTAGACCCGGCCGCGCAGGTCCGAATCCAGGATCGGGAAGCCGGTCTCGACCCGGCGCAGCAGGTTGCGCTCCAGCCAGTCGGCGCTGGAGCAGAACAGGTCCGGGGCGCCGTCGTTGGCGAACCAATAGACGCGGTGGTGCTCCAGGAACCGGCCGACGATCGAGCGCACCCGGATGTTGTCGGACACGCCTTCCACGCCCGGACGCAGGGTGCAGGCGCCGCGCACGATCAGGTCGATCTGCACGCCGGCCTGCGAGGCCTGGTACAGCGCGCGGATCACCTGCGGCTCGTTCAAGGCGTTCATCTTGGCGACGATGCGCGCGGGCTTGCCGGCGCGGGCGTGCTTGGTCTCGCGGTCGATGCGCTTGAGCACGCCGGCGTGCAGGGTGAACGGCGACTGCAGCAGGCACTTGAGCTTCAGCGATGGCGCCAGGCCGGAGAGCTGCTGGAAGATCAGATGCACGTCGTTGCCGATGTCCGGATCGGCGGTGATCAGGCCGAAGTCGGTGTACGCGCGCGCGGTGCCGCTGTGGTAGTTGCCGGTGCCCAGATGCACGTAGCGCTTGAGCTTGCGGCCCTCGCGGCGGACGATCAGCAGCATCTTGGCGTGGGTCTTGTAGCCGACCACGCCGTACACCACCTGCACGCCGGCCTCCTGCAGACGGTCGGCGAGGCCCAGGTTGGCCTCTTCGTCGAAGCGCGCGCGCAGCTCGACCACCACGGTCACGTCCTTGCCGTTGCGCGCGGCCTGGATCAGCTGCTCGACGATCGGCGAGTCCTTGCCGGCGCGGTACAGGGTCTGCTTGATCGCCAGCACGTTCGGGTCTTCGGCGGCCTGGCGGATCAGCTCCAGCACCGGCGCGAACGAGTCGAACGGGTGGTGCAGCAGCATGTCGCCGTCGGCGACGGTGTCGAAGATGGTCTCCACCCCGGGCGCCACGCGCTGCTGGTACGGCGGGAACTTCAGCTCCGGACGCTGGACCAGATCGTAGACCTGGATCACGCGGTTGAGGTTGACCGGGCCGTTGATGCGGTAGACCGCGTTCTCCGGCAGGTCGAAGTTCTCCAGCAAGGTGCGCACGATCGGCTTGGGGCACTGCTCGGCGATCTCCAGCCGCACCGCGCGCAGGTAGCCGCGGCCGACCAGTTCGTCGCGCAGGGCCAGGGCGATGTTGTCGACCTCTTCCTCGTCCACCAGCAGCTCGGAGTTGCGGGTCACGCGGAACTGGTAGGCGCCCTTGACCTCCATGCCCGGGAACAGCTCGTCGACGAAGGCCGACAGCACCGAGGACAGGAACACGAAGTCGTGCTGGCCGCCGGAGACGTTCTCCGGCATCTGGATGATGCGCGGCAGCGAACGCGGCGCGCGCACGATGGCGAGGTTGCCGGCGCGGCCGAACGCGTCCTTGCCCTTGAGCACGACCACGATGTTGAGCGACTTGTTGAGGATCTTCGGGAACGGGTGCGCCGGATCGAGTCCGAGCGGCGACAGCACCGGCATGATCTCGTCGCGGAAGTAGGCGCGCAGCCAGCGGGTCTGGCGCGCGTTCCAGGAATTGCGGCCGAGCACGCGCACGCCGTTGTCCTGCAGCGCCGGGCGCAGCACGTCGTTCCAGCATTCGTATTGCGCCTTGACCAGCTCGGCGGCGCGGTCGTGGATGCGCGCGAGCACGGTCTGCGGCGCCAGCCCGTCCGGGCCCGGGGCCAGGCCCAGGTCCTGGGCGTGGCGCAGGGTGCCGGCGCGGATCTCGAAGAATTCGTCGAGGTTGGTGCAGGAGATGCACAGGTACTTCAGCCGTTCCAGCAGCGGCACCTGCGGGTCCTGGGCCTGGGCCAGGACGCGGAAGTTGAAGTCCAGTTGCGACAGTTCGCGGTTGAAGTACAGCGAGGCGTCGCGCAGCGGGTCGGTGTCGAGCGAGGGTTCGGTCATCGCGTTCATGGCGCTGCGTTGCATCCTGGGTTGCGGTTCGCCCGGTCAGGGCAGTGCATCGTGGAGAAGGGTATCCGACTGCGATTCGCCGTACTGGTCGCGGCGGCGCATGCGTTCGGGAATGAAGTGGCAGGCGAAGGTGCTGCCGCGGCCGACTTCGCTGGCGATCTCCAGCCGCGCCTGGTGCAGGTGCAGCACGTGCTTGACGATCGACAGCCCCAGGCCGGTGCCGCCGCTCTCGCGCGAGCGGCTGGTGGACACGCGGTAGAAGCGTTCGGTGATGCGCGGCAGGTGCGCGGCCGGGATGCCGTAGCCGCTGTCGACCACCTCCAGCACGCAGCCGCGGGCGATGCCGGCGCTCTCGGGGCGGAAGCGGATGCGGATGGTGCCGCCGGCCGGGGTGTAGCGGATCGCGTTGCTGACCAGGTTCGAGAACGCGCTGTGCAGTTCCTTGTTCGAACCGAACAGATCGACGCCGGCGAGGTCGTCCATCGCGATCTCGTGCCGCCCCTGGCTCAGCGCATTGGCCTCGCGCTTGAGCGTGGCCAGCATCGAGGACATCGACACGTTTTCCTCGGCCGGCAGGCTGTCCTGCGATTCCAGGCGCGACAGCGTCAGCAGGTCCTCGACCAGTTGGGTCATGCGCTGCGACTGGCGCTGCATCTCGGCCAGCATCGGCGCCCAGTCCGGGTGTTCCTCCGGATCGAGCATGTCCAGGTAGCCGTGGACCACGGTCAGCGGCGTGCGCAGCTCGTGCGAGACGTTGGCGACGAAGTCGCGGCGCATCTGTTCGAGCTGGAGCATGCGGCTGACGTCGCGCGCGACCAGCAGCCACAGGTTTTCCGAGTACGGGATCAGGCGCAGGCTCAGGGTCACCGCCGGGTTCCACGGCGAGGCCGCTTCCAGCGGCTCGGCGTTGCGGCCCGAGGCGAGCCAGTGCGAGATCTGCAGCGGCTGCAGCCGGTCGACCACCGGCGCGCCGATGTCGCGCGGGTAGCGCAGCCCGAACAGGCCGGTCGCGGCTTCGTTGAACCACTGCACGCGCTGGCTGTTGCGTTCCACCACCACGATCGCGTCGGGCATCGCCGCCGCGGCGGCGCGGTAGGCGCGCAGCATTTCGATCAGCCGGCGCTTGCGCCCGCGCATCTCGGCCTGGCTGCGGTGCAGCAGCCGGTCGAGCTCGTTCCAGATGCCTTCGCCGAGCGGCGGGGTCAGGCGCTGGCGCGCGGTCAGCCGGATCAGCACCCGGCGCAGCCGCCAGTAATGCCAGGCGACCACGCCGATCGCGGCGGCGGTGACGATCGGCCACGGGTAGCCGACCAGGATGCCGAGTACGGCGGCGCCGACCAGGATCAGCGCGAGCTGACCGAGGGTGCGGAACCAGGCGGAGCGCGCGCGGGGCGGCATACCCCCAGCTTACGCGGCGAGCGAGGCGGAGAAGCGGTAGCCCGCTCCGCGCACGGTCTGGACCATGCCGTCGAGCCGGTGCGGCTCCAGCGTCTTGCGCAGGCGGCGGATGTGCACGTCGACCGTGCGCTCCTCCACGTACACGCTGCCGCCCCAGACGTGGTCGAGCAGTTGGGTGCGCGAATAGACGCGTTCGGGGTGGGTCATGAAGAAATGCAGCAGGCGGTATTCGGTCGGGCCGATCTGGACCGGCTGGTCGCCGCCGTCGACCTGGGCGAACACCCGGTGGGCGGCGCCGTCGATGCGCAGCGGGCCGACGCCGACGCTGCCGTCTTCGTCGTCCTCGCGCGAGCGGCGCAGCACCGCGCGGATGCGCGCCAGCAGCTCGCGCGCCGAAAAGGGTTTGACGACGTAGTCGTCGACGCCGGCTTCCAGGCCGCCGACGCGGTCGTTCTCTTCGCCGCGCGCGGTCAGCATGATGATCGGAATCTCGCGGGTCAGCGATTCCTTGCGCCAGCGCCGGGCCAGTTCCAGGCCGCTGGTGCCCGGGAGCATCCAGTCCAGCAGGATCAGGTCCGGTACGCGGTCGGCGATCGCGGCCTGGGCTTCGCGGGCGTCGCCGGCGTGGACGGGATCGTATTCGCCCTTGCGCAGGGCGAAGGACACCATGTCGCGGATGGCGGGTTCGTCTTCGACTATCAGGATGCGCTTCTGCACACGGTCACCGAGGGGAGGCGGGGTAGGGGTTCGTCCCTGAAACCGCGCCAGTACACTACCGTTTTATGACGTGTCCATGACACGGGACGGGCGGCATTGTGGACCCGGTGCTGTCGGCCGGATGTGCACGGTCGGCCGGAATGCTCCAATCGGGACGGCAACTTGCGTGCGCGGCGTCGATTTCGGCGGCGTTGCGCGCGCGATCGGCGCCGTCGGCGCGATCGCGTAGTTTGGCGGGCAGGTTACATCGCGATGGCAATGCGGCGGCATGCGGACGACGGTTCGGCGTCGTCCGGCGGGGCCGGTCCTGCGGGCTGGGCGAGCGGTCGGGCCAATGCGACGCGCCGGTTTCGCCGCCGTCGCGGCGGGCGGGGAGCGGGGCGTCCTGGGTATAGACGCAACGGCGACGGCGATCCCCTCGATTGCGTGATGCGGGGACTGAATTCGTTCAGCTTGATGCCGGCCAGGGCGCGGCGCGTGCCGTTGCCGCGTTGCGGGTGGGCTGCGGGTCGGGCCGCCAAGCGGGGCGATTCCAGTCGCCGCACCGGGCCTGGACGGGCTCGGACGGGCTCCGGCCCGGATCGGCATCAGGGAGGCCCCGGTCGCGGCCGCGGGCGGCCGCCGCGGCGGCCTACTGCCGCCGCAAGTCCTCGTCGCGCACGCCCTGGCGCTTGAGCTCCAGCACCGTCGGCGTGATCGCGGCGATGCGCGCCTCGATCCGGGCGCGGGCGTAATAGTCCAGGTCCGGCTTGCGCTTGAGGTTGTTGAGCTGGACCAGGGCCTGCTCCGGCCGGCCGCGCAGGTAGGCGGCCTCGGCGTAGGCCTCGCCGGCGCGGATCGAGTCGCCGGCGATCTCGCAGGCGCGGGCGAAGCTCTGCTGCAGCAGCGGGTCGTCGGCGTAGGCGCTCAGCAGCGGCCGCAGCACTGCCTGGGCGCGCTGGCCGGCCGCGGCGGTGGCGCGGTCGTTGAGGACCTTGGCGTAGGTCAGGGCGACCGCGCGGTTGTTCGGGCTTTGCCGCAGCAGGGCCTCGAAGCGGGCGTCGGCGGCGGGGTATTTGCCGGCCTGGGCCTCGGCCTCGCCCATCGCCAGGCTCAGCCACAGCTGGCCGGGGTGCTTGTCCAGCAGCGCGGCCAGCGCCTCGGTCGCGGCCGCGGTCTGGTTGGCGCGCAGCTGCGCCAGGGCCAGCCCGTAGCGCTTGGCGTCGCTGTCCTTGCCGAGCTTCTCGTACTCGCGCACCGCATCGCGCGCCGAGTCGGCGCTGAGCACCCGCATCCGCTCGCGCGCGTAGTCGAACAGGCCGGTGCCGCCGGAGCTGAGCCCCGCGTCGCTGAGCTTGATCCCGCTGGGCAGCAGCGGATTGTCGGTGCCGGCCGCGTTCGGCGGCAGGCTGATCGGCGCCTTCGGGATGCGTTCGACCCGGGTCGCGTTGGGCGTGGCGGTGACCGCGGTGAGGCTGTTCCTGGCCGCGATCTGCTCGGCGCGCTCCTTGGCCTCGCTGATGCGGGTGGTGGTGACCGGGTGGGTCATCAGGTAGTCCGGCGCCTCGCCGTACCAATTGGCCTTGTTGCTGCGCGAGGCCAGTTGCATGCGCTGGAAGAAGCCGGCCATTGCCTCGGTGTCGTAGTTGCTGCGGTACAGGGTCTGGATGCCGATGCGGTCGGCTTCGGACTCGTTGGAGCGGGTGTAGTTGATCTGGCGCTGCTGCATCAGGCCCAGGCCGGAAGTGATCGCGGCCATGGTCGCGTCGTCCTGGGAGTTGGTGCCGGCGCTTTGCGCGGCGATCACCGCGCCGAGCATCGCCAGCAGGATCGGCAACTGGTCGCGCTGGGCGCGCTCGACCCCGCGCAGCACGTGCTGCTGGGTGACGTGGGCGATTTCGTGCGAGAGCACGGCGGCGACCTCGTCCTCGCGCTCAGCGGTCAGCACCAGGCCGGAGTTGATCCCGATGTAGCCGCCCAGGGTCGCGAAGGCGTTGATCTGGCGCTCGCGCAGCAGGAAGAAGGTGAACGGCTGGCGCGGCTTGTCGCTGTTGGCGGCCAGGCGCGTGCCGAGGGTGTCGAGCCAGCCGTCGATCAGCGGGTCTTCGAGCAGGTAGTCGTAGTGGCGCAGCTGCGCCAGCATCATCGAGCCGTACTCGCGCTGCTTGGCCGGGGTCAGCAGCTCCGCGGCCGAGGAGCCGATGTCGGGCAGCTTGTTCTCCTGCGCTCCGGCGCAGGCGCTGCCCAGGGCGAAGGTGACGGCGGCGGCGAGCAGGGCGATGCGGCGCAAGCGGGATTCCTCGGTGGATGCGTGACTTACGAAAGACGGACGACGCGGACGGACGGGGTTGCGATCGCGGCGGAAGCGCGTCGGGCCGGGATCGGGCCGGAATCGCGCCGGGATTAGGCCGCTGCCGGCAGGATGACGCCGCGCTGCGACGCGGGCGTGAATCCGCCGTTAATCCGGCCATTGATCCGGCCGCTAATCCCGCCGCCCGTGCGACCCGCCACCCTGACCCGGCGCCGCGACCCGACGCAAGCGTATTGCGCCGCGACGGACTGCGTTCCACCGGCACGCTTTAAACTGCGCCGGTGCGCGTCCATATATCGACCGCAAGCCCATCCCGAAGTTTCCGGAGAACCGTTTTGAGCGACACCGCCTCCCAGACCCCGGCGCCGGCCATCGTGATCTACACCACCGCGATCTGCCCGTACTGCGTCGCCGCCAAGAACTTCCTCAAGAGCAAGGGCCAGACCTGGAGCGAGGTGCGCATCGACCTGGACCCGGCCGAGCGCGAGAAGATGATCGCCCGCACCCGCCGCACCAGCGTGCCGCAGATCTTCGTCGGCGACACCCACGTCGGCGGCTACGACGACATGATGGCGCTGCACCGCGCCGGCGGGCTGGAGCCCTTGCTGGCGGGCGCGGCATGAGCGGCGCCGACGAGCAGGCGCAGAAGGACCGCGTCGCCGAATTCACCGCGTTCCGCAAGCGCATGAACGAACGCATCCTGGCCGAGCCCAACCAGGTCGTGCGCCGCTTCTTCGCCCTGGACACCCAGACCTACCAGGCCGGCGCGCTGGACGTGAAGACCAAGGAGCTGCTGGGCCTGGTCGCGTCGCTGGTGCTGCGCTGCGACGACTGCATCAGCTACCACGTCGCCCAGTGCAAGGAAGCCGGGGTCGACCGCGACGAAATGTTCGAGACCTTCTCGGTCGGCCTGGTGGTCGGCGGCTCGATCGTGATCCCGCACCTGCGCCGCGCGGTCGATTTCCTCGACCAGCTCGAAGCCGGCGAATCGGCGGCCCCCGCCGCCCACGACCACGGCTGATCGACCCGAAGCCTCCTGTTGGAGCGGCGCAAGCCGCGACCGCGCCAACGCAACAACGACGAAACTCCAGCGAGCCGGCGCCAAGCCGGTCTCGCGGTTCGGGAAGACGCATGACCCGCGGCTTGCGCCGTGGCCGCGATGGCGCGGTCGCGGCTTGCGCCGCTCCTACAGGGGGCAGCCGCGGCTTTAACCCAATCGGGCGGGATCCGCCGATTCAGGCCATCCGACCTTGGTCCAGTACGCCCGCGAATGCAGGCCGGGGCCGCTTCCGGCATAATTGTGCGGTTAACACCGTTCGATTCGTGCGCCGCGCCTCAGCGGGCGCCCGCCCTACTGCTGGAAGAATTCCCTCATGACGCAAACGATTACGGTCATCCGTGGCGACGGCATCGGCCCGGAGATCATGGACGCCACCCTGCACGTGCTCGACGCGATGAACGTCGGCCTGAGCTACGAGTTCGCCGACGCCGGCCTCGTCGCCCTGGAGAAGCACGGCGAGCTGCTGCCCGCGGCGACCATGGATTCGATCCGCAAGAACCGCATCGCCCTCAAGAGCCCGCTGACCACCCCGGTCGGCGAGGGCTTCAGCTCGATCAACGTCGAGCTGCGCAAGCGCTTCGACCTGTACGCCAACGTGCGTCCGGCCAAGTCGTTCCCGAACACCAAGTCGCGCTTCCCCTCGGGCGTGGACCTGATCACGGTGCGCGAGAACACCGAAGGCGCGTACATCGGCGAAGGTCAGACCCTGTCGGAAGACGGCGAGACCGCGATGCTGACCCAGAAGATCACCCGCCGCGGCTCCGAGCGCATCGTCCGCTACGCCTTCGACCTGGCCCGCAAGACCGGCCGCAAGAAGGTCACCGTGGTGCACAAGGCCAACATCCTGAAGTCGACGTCGGGCCTGTTCCTGAAGACCGCGCGCGAAGTGGCCCAGCAGTATCCCGACATCCAGTGCAACGAGATGATCGTGGACAACACCTGCATGCAGTTGGTGATGCGTCCGGAGCAGTTCGACATCATCGTCACCACCAACCTGTTCGGCGACATCATCTCCGACCTGTGCGCCGGCCTCGTCGGCGGCCTCGGCCTGGCCCCGGGCGCCAACATCGGCACCGACGCGGCGATCTTCGAAGCCGTGCACGGCTCGGCGCCGGACATCGCCGGCAAGGGCATCGCCAATCCGTGCGCGCTGCTGCTCGGCGCGGCGCAGATGCTCGACCACCTCGGCCAGCCGGACAAGGCGACCAAGCTGCGCGAAGCCATCATCGCCACGCTCGAAGCCAAGGACTCGCTGACCCCGGACCTGGGCGGCGACGGCAACACGATGTCGTTCGCCAAGGCCATCGCCAGCCGCGCCACCGCGTAAGCGGGCGACAGGCGATCTTCGGACGGGGCGCCGCGCGCGAGTGCGGCGCCCCGTTCGTTTTTGCGGCGTACCGCACGCCCGCGCACGGCGCGGGGCGCTAGGCTCCGGCGGCGAGATCGGGCAGGTCGCCGTCGACTGCCCCGGGGGCCGCACGCATCGATGTCCGCCGGCGCAGGGGCGCGCGGCGGCGGCCCCGCACCCCGGCGGTCAGGTTCGCATCGAGGAATGTCATGAAGATCAGGAAGATGAAGAGCAAGATGCTGGCGCTGTTCGCGGTGGCGCTGATGGGCGCGGCCGGCACGGTCGCGGCGATCCCGGCCCCGGGCACGTGCACCGCCGCCAACCAGGGCCAGCAGGTGCGCGAGTACGCGTCCAACGGCAGCTCGCGGATCTATCTGTGCGACGCCAACATCTGGCAGCTGTACGCCATCTGCGACACCCGCGGCCGCTGCATCGTCGTGATCTGATCCGGCGCGGCCGCGGTCCGGGCGTCGCACCCGGGTCGCCGCGCGGTTCCGACGGGGCGCCTGCGGGCGCCCCGTTGCGTTTGCGCCCGATGCCCAGGCCGCCCCCCGGCTGCCCCCTGTAGGAGCGGCGCGAGCCGCGACCGCGTCATCGCAGCCACGGCGCAAGCCCGACGCGCCCCCGTCTTTCCATGCCGCCAGACCGGCAGGGCGCCGGCTCGCCGGGGTTTCGCCGCAGCTGTATCGGCGCGGTCGCGGCTCGCGCCGCTCCTACAAACAGCGGCGGCACGCCCGGGATCGCCCCAGTCAGCATTTATCCCGCCACAGCATTCCATCCCGGGCACTCGACAGGAGTGTGTGCTGCACTGCAAAATCGCACGGTTTTCTAATCCATCTGGATGAAGCGATGAATGAACCGCTGCGTCCGGGCGCGCCGATCGTCCCCAGCGCCCTGGCCCTGACCCCGTTGCTGCTGTTCCTGGCGCTGTTCTTCGGCGCCGGGCTGTACTTCACCGCGCACGGCGACGCGATGGGTTTCTACCAACTGCACGCGCCGGTGGCGATCCTGCCGGCGCTGGCGCTGGCCGCGTTCATCGCCTGGCGGCGCGGGATCAAGCCGCTGGAGACCCTGCTGGAGGGCATGGGCGACCACAACGTGGTGCTGATGTGCCTGATCTTCCTGCTCGCCGGCGGTTTCGTCGAAGTGTCCAAGGCGATCGGCGCGGTCGACGCGATCGTCGCGCTCGGCGTCGGCAACGTGCATCCGGCGCTGTTGCTGCCGGCGCTGTTCGTGGTCGCCGGCTTCATCTCGATGTCGCTGGGCACCTCGATGGGCACCATCGCCGCGGTCGCGCCGATCGCCCTGGGCGTGTCCGACGCGTCCGGCCTGGATCGCGCGCTGGTGCTCGGCGCGGTGATCGGCGGCGCCACCTTCGGCGACAACCTGTCGGTGATCTCCGACACCGCCATCGTCGCCAGCCGCACCCAGGGCTGCACGATGCGCGAGAAGTTCCGCGAGAACCTCAAGCTGGCGCTGCCGGCAGCGCTGGGCACCCTGGTGCTGCTGGGGTTCCTCGGCGAAACCGCGCCGGTGCAGACGCCCGATCCGGTCTCGCCGTGGCTGATCCTGCCGTACCTGATCGTGCTCGGCCTGGCCATCGCCGGGGTCGACGTCATCATCGTGCTGAGCCTGGGCCTGGTGGTGGCCGGCCTGTTCGGGGTGTTCTTCGCCGAGGATTTCGGCTTCGCCGCCTACACCACGCACATTTGGGACGGCTTCGAGAGCATGGTCGAGATCACCCTGCTGTCGTTGCTGGTCGGCGGCCTGGGCGCGCTGATGAAGGCGGCCGGCGGGCTGGCCTGGCTGGCGCAGGTCATCGGCAAGTTCGCCCGCGGCCACCGCAGCCGCCGCGCCGGCGAGGTCAGCATCGCCGCGCTGTCGGCGACCACCGACGTGTTCACCGCCAACAACACGGTGGCGATCCTGATCAGCGGCGGGCTGGCGCGCGATGTGGCGCAACAACACGGCGTGCCGCCGGCGCGCGCGGCCAGCGTGCTCGACATCTTCGCCTGCGTGACCCAGGGCATCTTGCCGTACGGCGCGCAGATCCTGCTGGCGGCGTCGCTGAGCAAGGTCTCGCCGCTGCAGCTGGTCGGCAACGTGCACTACAGCTGGTTGCTGGGCGCGGTGACGATCGTCGCGATGCTGTGGCCGTCGCGCAAGCTCAAGGCCGAAGAGGCCGTGGCGGCGGGGTAAGCCGGCTGTTGTGGGAGGGGCTTCAGTCCCGACGCTTTTGCGCCGGATCGCCGCGATCCGAGCGAAGAGCGTCGGGACTGAAGTCCCTCCCACAAGAACGAAGCGCTCGGCGCGTCCGGGCCGGGGTCCCTGCCGCAAGCGCAAAAAAGCCCGGCGATGCCGGGCTTTTTCGTTGCGCCATGCCGTCCGCGGCGCTTACTTGCGCTTGCCCGCCGGCGGATCGACCAGCAGCGCCTGCCCGGGCTTGAGCACCGCGCCGGCGGTCAGGCCGTTGAGCTTGAGCAGGTCGGCGGCGCGCACGCCGTAGCGTTTGGCGATGGTCCAGGGATTCTCGCCGCGGCCGACGGTGTGCTTGCGCGGCGCGGCCGCCTGGGCGCGCTGCGGCTTGGCCGGACGCGCGAGCGGTTCGACGCGGGCGTCTTCGGCCGAGCCCAGGGTCGTGGGTTCGCCGTCGCGCGCAGCGTGGGCGGCAAGCCTGACCTCGCTCTTGGCCGCATCGCCCGGCTTGGGCGCGGCGGGGCTGTCCTTCGCCGGCTCGGCCGGCTTGACCGCCGCCATAGCCTTCGCATCGGCCTTCGCGGTTTCGCCGGGCTTGAGCGCGGCGAGCGGACGCGATTCTTTGTCCGCGCGCTCATCCGGCTTGCTCGGCGCGGCGGCGGTCGCCCGGCCTTCGCTGGGCGGCAGCTCGCCCGAGGCGGTCGCCAATTCCGGCGCGGCCGCGGCCGGCGCGCCGACCGCGTTCGCGGCCACCGCCAGCAGCGGCGCGCGGCGGCCGCCGGGACGGCCGATGCGGCCGTCGCCGAACGCCGGGTTCAGGCGTTGCAGCCAGGCCACGTCCTGGTCGGTACGCGCGGCCCATTCGCCGATGCTGTCGACGCCGTCGGGCACGGTCACCGCGGCCAGCCGCGGCACCGGCCGGTCGAGCGCGGACAGCCATTCTTCGCGATCGTCGGCCTGTTCCATCAGGCACGACAGCGCATGCAGCTTGCGCACATAGGCGGTGGTGATGTCGGACAGGCCGGTCAGCTGGTCGTGGCGGGCGTCGGCGATGTTGACCCCGGCGCGCTTGATCGCGTTGAACACGCGGTACTCGCCGGCGTTGTAGGCCATCACCGCCAGCCGCCAGTCGCCGCCGAACATGCCGTGCAGGGTCTTGAGATAACGCACCGCGGCCTGGGTCGATTCCACCGGCGACAGGCGGCCGTCGTAGCCCTCGCGCATCGGTACGCGGTGGTTGCGCGCGGTGATCGCGATCATCTGCCACAGCCCGGCCGGGCCGGCGGCGCTGCGCGCGCCGGGGCGGTAGCCGCTCTCGACGAAGGGGATCAGCGCGTATTCGGTCGGCAGGTGGTTCTCGCGCAGGGCGTCGACCACGTAGCCGAACAGCGGCAGCAGGTCGTCGTCCTGGGCCGCCAGGCGTCGCGGCGCGTTGGCGAAGTGCTGGCGCCAGCGGGTGCTGACCCCGGGTTCGCAGCTCTGGTCGGCGAGGCCGTCGCGGAAGCTGCGGTAGATCTCGCGGCCGTTGCGGGTCGGGCCGGTCTCCTGTGGCGCGGCGGTCGGAGCTTCGGCAGCGGCCGCGGCGGGCAGCGCCGCCAGCCAGCACAGGCCGGCGGCGAGCGCGGCGAGCAGCCGGCGGCGCCGGGGCGCCGCTCGCGGGCCGGCGGCGTCGGCCGGCATCCAGTCCGGCCTTGGGCGGGCCGGCGTGCGGCGATCACGCGGCCCACTCACGCGCGAAACCCGTCCTTCCAACTGCGCAATTCGGCGAAGGTCTCGACCTCGTCGGCGGGCGCGCGGCCCAGGCGCGCGGCCACCGCGGCGACCAGCGCCGGCGCGCGGCTGCGCAGGAACGGGTTGGTCGCGCGTTCCTCGGCGAGGGTGACGGGCAGGGTCGCGAGTCCGGCGTTGCGCATGGCCTGGGCCTGTTCGATGCGGCGCCGCAGCGCCGGGTTGTCGGGGTCGACCACGCGCGCGAAGGCGGCGTTGGACAGGGTGTATTCGTGGCCGCAGCAGACCCGGGTCGGGTCGGGCAGGGCGGCCAGCCGATCCAGCGAGGCCAGCATCTGGGCGGGCGTACCTTCGAACAGGCGGCCACAGCCCAGGCTGAACAAGGTGTCGCCGGTGAACGCCAGCGGGGCGCCGTCCGGGCCGTCGTCGAGCACGTAGGCGACGTGGCTGCGGGTATGGCCGGGCACTTCCAGGACGCGCACCGCGTGCCCGGCGGCGTCGAACCGGGCGCCTTCGCCGAGCCGCTGGGTGGCTTCGGCGATGCGTTCGTCCTGCGGCGAATACACCGGGATCTGCGGCCAACGTTCGAGCAACGCCGCGGTTCCGCCGATGTGGTCGTTGTGATGGTGGGTCAGCAGGATAGCCTCCGGGAGCAGGCCATCGGCCGCCGCGGCCAGCACCGGGCCGGGCTCGCCGGGGTCGACGATCAGGGCGCGGCCGTCGTCGCCGGCCAGGACCCAGATGTAGTTGTCGCTGAGGGCGGGCAGGGCGGTCAGCCGCATCGAACCGGATCTCCTGGCGCACGCGCGGCGGGGACGCCGCCGCAGTAGGCTGGGCAGCGCCGGGGCGTGTCGCGCCGGCGCCGCGGTGTTTTTGCTATATCCATCGCTCGGCTCCGGACCCGCCACGGCGGTCCCGGCCCCCTACCGAGACGCGACCATGCCCGCCCTGTCCCACGGACGTCAACCCGACCCCGGTCACGGACCCGGCCCCGCGCCGGGCCAGGGCGCGGCCCTGCGCTGGTTCGGCGAAGTCTCCGGGCACGGCCTGCTGGAGGTCGAATCCGGGGCGATGGCGCGGGTGCTGGGCGCCAGTCCGCCGCTGCCCTGGGCCTGGTTCGGGGTCGCCGCGGCGCAGCCGCCGCACGGGCGCGGCGTGGCCCTGCGCCGCAGCGCCGAGGGCTTCGACGGCGCGTTGCGCTGCCGGCTGCCGTTGCCGCTGGCCAGCGAGGCGTTCGGCGCGGTGCTGCTGCAGCACGTGTTCGACGACGGCGCCGACCCGCTGCCGCTGCTGGGCGAATGCGCGCGCATCCTCGCCCCGGGCGGGCGGCTGTGGCTGGCCACGCTCAATCCCTGGAGCCCGTACCGGCTGCGCTGGGCGCGCAGCGGCCTGCGCGCGCGCGACGCCGGGCATTGGCAGGCGGCGCTGCGCAGTTCGGGCTTCGCCGCCGATCCGGTCAGCCTGCAATGGCTCGGCCCGCGCTGGCGCGCCGCGCACGGCGAGGCCGGCGGCATCGGCGCCGCCGACGTGCTGCGCGCCGGGCTGGCGTTGAGCCTGACCAAGCGCGTGCACGCGGCGATCCCGCCGACGCGGCTGCAGCAACTGCGCTGGCAGACCGGGCTGGTCCCGCGCGACGCCGCCGCCCAGCGCGGCGCGGCCGCGCGCAAGCGCGAAGACGGCGCGGGCTAAGGGTCGCGCGGTTCGCCCGTACGGCGACGTCCGCCGCCGAGCCGCCCGGCACGAACCTACCCGGCCCGAACCTGCGTTGTCCGAGCCCGCTTTGTCCGAACCTGCCTTATCCGTGCCGGCTTTGCCCGAGCCTGCCTTGCCCGAGCCGGCCGCCGCAACGCCCGGCGCCGAAACAGCGATAATGCGTCGCCGTTTTTCATGAGTGACGCTACGTGAGCCAAACCGACCCGGGCGCCGACAAGATCGTGTCCATCCATACCGACGGCGCCTGCCTCGGCAACCCCGGCCCCGGCGGCTGGGCCGCGCTGATGCGCTACAAGGGCCACGAGCGCGAGCTCTCCGGCGGCGAGCCCGACACCACCAACAACCGGATGGAGCTGATGGGCGCGATCATGGCCCTGGAAGCGCTGACCGAGCCCTGCCAGGTGGTGCTGACCACCGACTCGCAGTACGTGCGCAAGGGCATCACCGAGTGGATCGGCAACTGGGCGCGCCGCGGCTGGAAGACCGCCGGCGGCGACCCGGTCAAGAACCGCGACCTGTGGGAACGTCTGCACGCGGCCAGCCAGCGCCATTCGATCGATTGGAAATGGGTCAAGGGGCACTCCGGGCATCCGGAGAACGAGCGCGTGGATACGCTGGCGCGCCTGCAGGCCGAGCGCCTCAGGCCGTATCGGCCGTGAGGCGAGGAGTGAGCGTGGAGAAGTGAGGAGTGAGAAAGAGCGGAAGGCTTGCTTTCGCTCACTCCTCACTTCTCCACGCTCACTCCTCGCTAGAATGTGCGCATGCGTCAAATCATCCTGGATACCGAAACCACCGGCCTGAGCTGGGAGCGCGGCAACCGCGTGGTCGAAATCGGCTGCGTCGAGTTCGTCGAGCGCCGCCCCACCGGCCGCACCTACCACCAATACATCAAGCCCGATTGCGACTTCGAGGCCGGCGCGCAGGAAGTCACCGGCCTGTCGCTGGAGCGGCTGGCGGGCGAGCCGCCGATGGAGCAGGTGGTCGAGGCGTTCCTGGAGTTCATCCGCGGCGCCGAGCTGATCATCCACAACGCGGCCTTCGACGTCGGCTTCCTCAACAACGAGCTGTCGATCTGCGGCGCGCAGTACGGCAAGCTCGCCGACCACGTCACCGGCATCGAAGACTCGCTGCTGATGGCGCGCCAGCGCTTCCCCGGCCAGCGCAATTCGCTCGACGCGTTGTGCAAGCGCCTGGGCGTGGACAACTCGCACCGCCAGTTGCACGGCGCCTTGCTCGACGCCCAGATCCTGGGCGAGGTCTACATCGCGCTGACCTCGGGCCAGGAGGAGATCGGCTTCGGCGATCCGGCCGCGACGGCGGCGCAGGAAGGGCCGGTCAGCGTGCGGGTCGACCTGAGCGCGCCGCGTCCGCGCGTGGTGGTGCCGGCGGCGGAACTGGCCGCGCATCAGGCGCGGCTGGAGAAGCTGCGCAAGAAGGCCGGCAAGTGCGTGTGGGACCTGATCGATCCGCCGGTGGCGGCGGCCGCCGAGGCTTGAGTCCGGCGATCTGAGACAAGAGCATCGGGCCTGAAGGCCCTCCCACAACAGCCGCTTCGGCCGGCCTCTGCTGTGGGAGGGCCTTCGCTCTTGTGGAAGGGCTTTTGCTCTTGTGGGAGGGCCTTCAGGCCCGATGCCTTTCGCTCCGGTCGCGGCATGGCCCGGCTCGCGCCGGCGCCCATGACCTCGCGGTCGCGGCTCGCGCCGCTCCTGCAGGCAGCCCATGCGGGCCGCCGCGAAACTCAGTGGCTGCGCACCAGTACCACGGTGATGTTGTCCGAGCCGCCGCCGTCCAGCGCCGCGGCCACCAGCGAATCCACGCATTCCTGCGCGCTGCAGTCGTTGTGCGCCAGCACCCGCGCGATCGCGCGGTCGTCGACTTCCTCGGTCAGGCCGTCGCTGCACAGCAGCAGCTGCATGCCCGGACGCAGTTCGCCGGTCATGGTCTCGACGTTGAGGTTGCGCGGGTCGGTCACGCCCAGGGCCTGGGTCACCACGCTGCGGTGCGGGTGGCTGCGCGCCTGCTCGTGGGTGATCACGCCGTTGGCGATCAGCTCCTGCACATAGCTGTGGTCCTGCGAGAGCTGGGCCAGGTGGCCGTCGCGCCACAGGTAGACCCGGCTGTCGCCGACCCAGGCGACCTCGAAGCGGTTGCCGTTGATGCGCGCGGCGACCACGGTGGTGCCCATCGGCAGGGTGTCGTTGCGCCGGCGCGAGGTGCGGATGATCTCCTCGTCGGCGATCCGGATCGCCTGGGCCAGCGCCGAGCCGCCGCGCACTTCGCGCACGATCACCTCGCGCGCCAGCGCGCTGGCGACCTCGCCGTACTCGTGCCCGCCCATGCCGTCGGCGACCAGCCACAAGCCCAGCTCGCTGTCGCCGTAATAGGTGTCTTCGTTGAGTTCGCGGCGCAGGCCGACGTGCGTGAGGTGTCCGAATTCGATCATCTGCCGGTCATGCCATTCGCGTCGTCGGGATCGCCACTGAAGGTGTATACGGAATCATCGCGAGCGAGCGGCCTAGTGGCAAGGAAAGCGTGATCCCTGCTGCGCTTCATGCATGAGCGCGGATGAAGGCGGCGTGTGCGCTGCGGCCGCTTCGCGCGCGCCGCGCGTCGCAGCCGCCGCAGCGAGATTCGCCTGTCGCGGCAAAACCGGCGATGAAGCGACGCGCCGGCGCGGCGTCCTGCCGGGCTCCGCGGCGGCGATGTCGGGCGCGGCGGTGGGCGTGGCGCATGGACGAGGACCGAAGACGGAAGGGCGGCGCGCAGGACGCCGGAAAACGAAACGGGCCCGCGAGGGGCCCGTTGCGTCTGTATCTGGCGGAGAGGGGGGGATTCGAACCCCCGGTACGCTATAAACGTACGCCTGATTTCGAGTCAGGTACAATCAACCGCTCTGCCACCTCTCCGGGTGCAGTCGAGCCGCGTATGTTACGGGTTGCCGCGCGCGGGAGCAAGCGGCGCGTGCGCTCAAGCGCCCGTGCGTGCGCGCATCCGCCCCGGCGCCGCCGGCAAAGCCGCCGCGCCGGCGCGGGGCTACACTAGCGGCCCCTCACGTTATCGAGACGGTCGCGCCCATGTCCGAAATCCTGGTCCCGGTGTCCTTCGGCGAACTGCTGGACAAGATCGCCATCCTGCAGATCAAGTCCGAGCGCATGAGCGACGAGGCCAAGCTGGCCAACGTGCGCGCCGAACTGACCGCGCTGGAGCGCACCTGGATGGCGCATCCGGCCGCCGGCAACGAAATCGTGCGCCTGCGCGCCGAACTCAAGGCGGTCAACGAGCGGCTGTGGGTGATCGAGGACGACATCCGGGTCAAGGAAAAGCGCCAGGAGTTCGACGCCGAGTTCATCCGCCTGGCGCGCTCGGTCTACGTCGAGAACGACGTGCGCGCGCGGGTCAAGAAGGAGATCAACCTGGCGCTGGGTTCGACCTACGTGGAAGAGAAGTCCTACCAGGACTACGGCACCGGGCCGGTCTGAGCCGGTTCGCCGCGACGGCGCCGGCCGCCGCATCCGGGATCAGGCCGGCCCGACGCTAGCGGATTCGGCCCGGGTCTGCTCTCGCGGCGGCTCCGGGGCCGCCGTCAGCCGCGCGCCGCCAGCTGCGCGCGCACGTCCATCAGCGCGAAGCCGAGCAGGTTGAGGCCGCGCCAGCGCTCCGGCCGGGTCGCGTCGGCGTGGTCGGCGGCCAGGCCGATGCCCCACACCGCGTCGACCGGGCTGGCTTCGACCAGCACCTGTTCGCCGGTGGCCAGCAGGAACTCGGCCAGCGCCGGGTCCTGACCGAACTTGGCGAGATTGCCGGCGACCACCAGCGGGTAGCGATGCGCGACCCAGCGCGCCTCGTCGAACCCGGCGATCTTGCGCCCCAGGGCCTTGGCCGCCGCCGGATCGGCGTCGGCGAGGATGCGCGCGGCGCTGGCCTCGTCGCCGAACAAGCGCGCCTTGCCCGCCATCATCCAGTGCTCGGCGGTGGCGTAGCGCTCGCCGTCGATCTCGAACGCGGCCGGGTACCACTGGCTGAAGCAGCTCTTGCCGACCTGCCCGGGGCGGGCGCGGTGGCCCCAGAAGCACAGGTAGTCGAAGTGCGCGCCGCCGCGCACGGCGGCGACGAGCGGGTCGAGCGAAAGCGGGAGCATGGGCGGCGATTCCTTTCGATGGCGATTCGATGGTGCGATTGCGGCGGTGCGATTGCGGCGGTGCGGACGGGCCGTCGGCTCAGCGTCCCGGGTGATCGGCGCGGTAGCGTTCGAACGCGGCGATGCCGTCTTCGACCGCGATCAGGTCCATGACCCCGTCGTGCTCGATCTTGGTCCCCCAGGCGATCTGCGCGGCCGGCTTGCCCAGGTATTTGCGCGCGGCGGCGTCGTAGCGATCGGCGCAATAGCGCAGGTCGCTGTACGGCCCGCTGCGCGCCGGGTTGCTGGCCGCGTGCAGGCCCAGCACCTTGGTGCCCATGGCGTTGGCGATGTGCATCGGGCCGGAGTCCGGGGTCATCAGCAACTGGCCGCGTTCGAGCAGCGCCGGCAGTTGCTTGAGCGTGTCCTTGCCGACCAGGTCCAGCGCGGGATGGGTCATCGCCGCGACGATGGCGTCGGTGGTGTCGCGCTCGAGCTGGCTGCGGCCGCCGCACATCACCACCCGCCAGCCGAGCCCGGCGGCGTGGTCGGCGACCGCGGCGTAGCGCTCGGGGCGCCAGTTGCGCAGGGTGTGGCTGGAGCACGGCGAGACCAGCAGGGTCGGGGCGCCGTCGTCGGGCCATTGCGCCCGCGCCCATTCGCGGGCGTCGTCCGGTACCGGCAGGTCCCACACCACTTCGGTCTGGCGCAGGCCCAGCGGTTCGCAGAAGCTGCCGATCGCGTCGAGCACGTGGATGCCGGGGCGGTCGGGGATGCGCTCGTTGACGAACAGGCCGTGCAGGTCCTTGGAGCGCGAGCGGTCGTAGCCGATCCGCCGCGTCGCCGGCACGAACGCCGACAGCAGGTTGGCGCGCGCGGCCACCTGCATCTGCAGCAGCGCGTCGAAGCGCCCGTCCGGCAGGCCGCGCTCGCGCAGGCCGCGGCGCAGCGCGCGCATGCCGGCCCAGCCGCTTTTCTTGTCGTACTCGATGAAGTCCACGCCTTCCAGGCCTTCGAGCAGGCGGCGTTCGCCCTTGCCGATGATCCAGGCGATCGACGCCTGCGGCCGGGCCTTGCGCAGGGTGCGCACCAGCGGGACCACGTGGGTGACGTCGCCCAGCGCCGACAGGCGCAGCAGGCACAGCGCGGGGGCGGGGGGCAAAGTCGATGAGGACGGGGTCGATTGGTTCACGTGACTTGTTAGACTCGGACGGATGACGGGTTATGACGCCGCCGAGGGACTGACGCCGTACCGCGACGACAGCGGCTACGGAGCGATTCTGTTCGACCGCGCACGGGTGCAGCAAGCCGCGCCGGAATGGTTCGTGCCCGGCTACTGGGGCGCGCAGGCGCGGCCGGTGGACAGCGGCGGCCGCGGCGGGGCCTGGTTCGTCGACGCGCCGTTCGGCCGCGCGGTGCTGCGCCGCTACCTGCGCGGCGGCCTGGTCGCGCGCTTCAACCGCGATCGCTACGGCTGGCGCGGCGGCGACCGCACCCGCAGCTTCGCCGAATTCCGCCTGACCCGCGAGGCCGCCCGTCGCGGCCTGCCGGTGCCGGCGCCGATCGCCGCGCTGTACCGGCGCGAGGGCCTGCAGTACCGCGCCGCGATCCTGGTCGCGCGGCTCGACGACGTGCGCTCGCTGGCCGACCGCGCCGCGGTCGCCGGCGACGGCGCGCCGTGGGAGGAGACCGGCCGGCTGGTCGCCCGCTGCCACCGCGCCGGGCTCGACCATGCCGACCTCAACGCCACCAACCTGCTGTTCGACGCCGCCGGCCGCGGCTGGGTGATCGACCTGGACCGCGGCCAGTTCCGCATTCCCGCGACCGGCTGGCGCGAGCGCAACCTCGCCCGGCTCAAGCGTTCGCTGCTGAAACTGCGCGGGCCGCGGCCGCCGGCCGAGGTCGAACGCGATTTCGCCCGATTGCGCGCGGCCTATGACCGCGCCTGGGAACGTGGTTACTGATTAGGCGTCGCCGCCGTAGCGCGGCGGCACAATCAAGAAGAACCGGCGCGCGCCGGGCGATCGGATGCTGGAAGGGGGTTCAATGACTTGGCGGCTGCGTCTGCACGGTGTCGGCAATGCGTCGGCGGTGGAACTGGGATCGGCGATGGCGACGCTGGAACGCGACGGCGAGCCGTGGCTGACCATCGACTGCGGCGGCGAGGGCCTGACCGCGTTCCTGCGCCACTACGGGCGCATGCCCGAGGCGGTGTTCCTCACCCACGCGCACATGGACCACATCGCCGGCTTCGAGCGGCTGTTCGTGGCCCACTACTTCGACCCGGACCGGCGCGGCAAGGTCCGGTTGTACATCCCCGCGCCGTTGGTGCCGCTGCTGCAGCAGCGCGTGGCCGACTATCCCAACGTGCTGGCCGAAGGCGGGGTGAATTTCTGGGATGCGTTCCAGTTGGTGCCGGTCAGCGGCCATTTCTGGCATCGGGGCGTGCGCATGGAGGCGTTCCCGGTGCGCCACCACTGGCCCGACAGCGCGTTCGGCCTGCGCCTGCGCGGCAGCGCGGTGTGGACCGGCGACACCCGGCCGATCCCGGAAATGCTGGCCCGGTTCGCCGACGAAGGCGAGCTGATCGCGCACGATTGCGCCCTGCACGGCAACCCGTCGCACAGCGGCATCGAGGACCTGGAGCGCGAATATCCGCCGGCGTTGCTGCAACGCTGTGTCCTGTATCACTACGCCAGCCGCGAGGAGGGCGACGCGCTGGCCGCGCGGGGGTATCGTGTCGGCAGGCCCGGCGAGGCCATCGACCTGGCCGACCCCACTGCCGCACAGGTGCCGCCTTCGTGAATGCCGCTGCCGACCGCCTCGTCCCGCTCGCCGCGCCCGATCCGCTCGATCGTCGCGGCCGGCCGTTGCGGGACCTGAGGCTGTCGGTGATCGAGGCCTGCAACTTCCGCTGTCCCTATTGCATGCCGGCCGAGCGCGTGCCGGACGACTACGGCCTGGACGCCGCCTCGCGGCTGAGCTTCGACGAGATCGAGACCCTGGTGCGCGGCTTCGTCCGCGTCGGCGTGCGCAAGCTGCGCCTGACCGGCGGCGAGCCGCTGCTGCGCAAGAACCTGCCGGAGCTGATCGCGCGCCTGAGCCGGATCGACGGCCTCGACGACCTGGCGCTGACCAGCAACGGCTCGCTGCTGGCGCGGCAGGCGCGCGCGCTGCGCGAGGCCGGGCTGCGGCGGCTGACGGTGAGCCTGGATGCGCTCGATCCGGACCTGTTCCGGCGCCTGTCCGGCGGCCGCGGCGAGGTGGCGCAGGTGCTGGCCGGGATCGAGGCCGCGCGCGCGGCCGGGTTCGGGCCGCTGAAGATCAACTGCGTGGTCCAGCGCGGCGTCAACGAGGACCAGGTGCTGCCGCTGGCGGAACATTTCCGCGGCAGCGGCGAGGTGTTGCGCTTCATCGAGTACATGGACGTGGGCAACTGCAACGGCTGGGACGCGCGCGGGGTGGTGAGTTCGCGGCAACTGCGCGACGCCATCGACGCGCGCTGGCCGCTGCGCGCGCTGGACGCGCAGTACCGCGGCGAAGTCGCCTCGCGCTACGCCTATCGCGACGGCGCCGGCGAGATCGGCTTCGTGTCCTCGATCAGCGCGCCGTTCTGCGGCGACTGCCACCGCGCGCGGGTGTCCGCCGACGGCCGCCTGTACACCTGCCTGTTCGCCGCCGAAGGCAGCGACCTGCGCGAGGCGCTGGCCGGCGGCGAGACCGCGCTGGCCGAGCGCGTGGCGGCGCTGTGGCGCGGCCGCAACGACCGCTACAGCGAACTGCGCGCGGCCGATGCGCCGCGGCCGAAGCGGCACGTGGAAATGTTCCTGATCGGCGGTTGAGCGGCGATGCCGACGGCGGATCTGCACGACTCCCTGCAACGGCGCGGTTTCGCCCATTGGCCCGGCGCGCTCGCGCCGGAGCAGGTCGCCGCAGTCGCCGCGCAGCCGTTGCTGGCCGAGGCCGCCGATACGGACGCCGGCGACCGCGAACTGCTGCGCGAGCCGTGGTGCGGCGCGCTGGCGGCGCGCTTGCGCGAGCGGCTGGCCGCCGCCGGCGTGCTGGCGCCGGACGCGGTGGCGGTGCAATGCACGCTGTTCCGCAAGAGCGCGCTGCGCAACTGGAAGGTGACCCTGCACCAGGATCTGTCGATCCCGGTCGCCGCGGCGGTGGCCGATCCGCGCCTGGGCGCGTGGTCGCGCAAGCAGGGCCGACCCTTCGTCCAGCCGCCGGCCGAGCTGCTGCAGCGGCTGCTGGCGGTGCGCCTGCACCTGGACGATTGCGGCGCGGACGACGGCCCGCTGCGGGTGGTGGCCGGTTCGCACCGCCACGGCCGGCTCGACGCGGCCGCGGCGCAGGCCCTGCGCGCGGCCCAGGGCGAGACCGAATGCACCGCGGATCGCGGCGATCTGCTTATCATGCGGCCGTTGCTGCTGCACACCTCGTCCAAGGCGACCCGGCCCGGGGGGCGGCGGCGCGTCCTGCATTTCCTGTTCGGCCCGCGTGAGCCCGGCTACTCGCTGCACTGGAGCATCGCCCTTTGAACGCCAAACCGACGAAGGCCGCACCGGCCCTGACCCATCTCGACCGCGCCGGTCGCCCGGCGATGGTCGATGTCGGCGCCAAGCCGGTCACCGCGCGCGCCGCGCTGGCGCGCTGCCGGGTGCGCTTTCCCGCCGCCGTGGCCGCACAGCTGCGCGCCAGCGGCATGAGCAGCAAGAAGGGCGCGGTGATCGACACCGCGATCGTCGCCGGCACCATGGCGGTCAAGCGCACCCACGAGCTGATTCCGTTCTGCCATCCGCTGCCCATCGACGGCTGCCGCTTCGCCGTGGACTGGGACGGCGAGAACGCGCTGTCGATCGAATGCGAAGTGCGCACCGTCCATCGCACCGGCGTGGAGATGGAAGCGCTGACCGGCGCCACCGTCGCCGCGCTGACCGTGTACGACATGTGCAAGGCGCTGTCGCACGCCATCGTCATCGGCCCGGCGAAACTGGTCGGCAAGCGCGGCGGCAAGCGCGATTTCGGCGCGGTCGCGGGGACGGGCGCATGAGCACCCTGACCGTGCTGTATTTCGCCAGCCTGCGCGACGCCGCCGGCATCGCCAGCGAATCGGTCCCGGCCGATGTGCGCGACCTGCGCGGCCTGTACGAGGCGCTGCGCGCGCGCCACGGCTTCGCCTTGCCGGTCGAGCGCCTGCGCGTGGCCGTGGACGGCGCGTTCGCGCGCTGGGACGAAGCGCCGCGCGCGGGCAGCGAAGTCGCCTTCATCCCGCCGGTATCGGGAGGTTGAGCGATGGCGCATTCTGATTCCTCCGCCAGCCGATTCGCCGCGCCCGAGGCGCGATTCGCCCTGTCCGCGGTTGCGTTCGAGATCGCGCCGTTGCGCGCGGGCCTGCTCAGCGACCAGGCCGGCGCCTATGCCAGCTTCGAAGGCTGGGTGCGCGATCACCACGGCGGCCGCGCGGTGCTGGGCCTGCGTTATGAGAGTTACGCCGAGCTGGCGCTGAGCGAAGGCGAGAAGGTGCTGGCCGAGGCGCGCGAGCGCTTCGCCATCGTCGACGCGCGCTGCGTGCACCGGGTTGGCGATCTGGCCATCGGCGAACTGGCGGTCTGGGTCGGCGTCAGCGCGGCGCATCGCGATGCGGCGTTCGCGGCGTGCCGCTACATCATCGACGAGACCAAGGCGCGGGTGCCGATCTGGAAGCACGAGCGTTATGCCGATGGCGACGCGGATTGGTTGCATCCGCTGCCGCCGGCGGCGGGTTCGTAGCGATCGGGGCGGAAGGCATCGCGGCTGAAGCCCCGCCCACAAGAGCCGTGAGCCATCGCCAAGCTCTTGTGGGAGGGGCTTCAGCCCCGATGCTTTTGTCTCAGCCAAGGCCTGCCCGCCATTTTCCCGGCACATGCTCCTGTCGCCGCGATGGGTTAGCGTCGAAGCCCGCGCCGACCTCGAGGAACCGCCATGCGCCCGCGTTCGCTGTGCCTGCCCTTGCTGTTGCTCGCCGCGCTGCCCGCGACGTCCGCCGAGCTGTTGGTCGGCAACAAGTCCGCCGACACCGTCTGGCGCCTGTCGCTCGAGGACGGCCGCAAGCTCGGCGAGTTCGCGACGCGCAAGGCGCCGCACGAGATCGTCGTCGCGCCCGACGGCAACACCGCGCTGGTCGCCAACTACGGCGGCAGCGACGCCGCCGGCGACACCCTCAGCGTGCTCGACCTGCGCGGCAAGGCGCCGCCGCGGATCGTCGAACTCGGCCGCCACGGCCGCCCGCACGGGCTGCGCTTCCTGCCCGGCGGGCGCGAGGCACTGGCGACCACCGAGGCCTCGCAGCATCTGCTGCGCATCGACGTGGCGAGCGGCCGGATCGTCGCCGAGATCGCGCTCGGCGAAGGCAAGGGCCACATGGTCGCGGTCGCCGCCGACGGCAAGAACGCGTATGTCACCAAGGTCGACCGCGGCACGCTCAGCCGCATCGATCTCGCCCGCAACCGCAAGGCGGAGGAAGTCGAGGCCGGCGCGGGCGCGGAGGGCGTCGCGGTGCGGCCGGGCAGCGGAGAGGTCTGGGTCAGCAACCGCGAAGCCGGCACGGTCACCGTGCACCAGCCGCAGACGCTGGCGATCCTGCGCACGTTGCCGAGTCCCGGCTTCCCGATCCGGGTCGCGTTCACCGCCGACGGCCGCCACGCCCTGGTCAGCAACGCGCGCGCGGCGACGCTGTCGGTGTTCGACGCGCAGCGCAAGCGGCCGCTGGCGACGGTGGCGCTGAGCCGCGACGGCGCGCAGTACCGCGACACCATGCTCGGGCGCGCCGCGCTGCCGATCGGCGTGGTCGCCGATCCGGCCAGGCCGCGGGTGTACGTGGCGATCAGCGGCGGCGACGAGATCGCGGTGATCGACCGCGCGACCTGGAAGCCGGTGGCGTACTGGAAGACCGGGCGCGAGCCCGATGCGGTGGCGGTCGCTGCGGATTGAGTGCGGCGCGGCGGGCGTGGCCCGAAGCGTCCGCCCGCCGAGTCCAGCGCGGTTCTGGTTCGCGAGCCGCACAGGCTTCGCGATCCGCTCCCTCTCCCGCTGGCGGGAGAGGGCTGGGGTGAGGGCCCGCCTCTCGAACCGGCGAATCCGCCCCCGCAAAAAGGCGGCGGCCCCGCAAGCGTGACTCCGGCGCCCGAATCAACCGATACCGTTGCTGCCTTCCGGCCCTGGCGGGATTTTCGATCTATCGTCGCGGAGGCGCCAACGGGGCCACCATAGGATCTTGCGCCGGCGGCGGGGCTCGCACGGGGCGGGCCGGAACGCTACCGGAGGGGCGGCATTCTGCACGAAGCGGCAGTGCGGCGCAAACGCGCGCGGCGGACGTAGCGGGAGGGGCTTTCGGACCGACGCCGTGCGTCTGGCGCGAGCGGTTCTCCATGCACGCAATGCGCGACCGCCGACGCTTACGATCCCCGCATGCGTGTCGCTGTCGTCTGCAAACAAAGTCCGGACAACAGCGCGCACGAGCGTTGGCGCGCGACCGCGCGCGTCGCCGTGGATCGATGCGCCAACGCACGCGCGATCGCGCAGGCGGCCGCTCGCGGCCGTCAGCGCCGGAAAAACGAAAAGCCCCCGATCGCTCGGGGGCTTTTGCGCGGATCTGGCGGAGAGAGAGGGATTCGCTAGACCGCGCCAAAAGCCCCCCTGTTTTCCAGCAGAACGCAAACCGGACGTGTGTCCTGTGTTGTGTCCTTCGATCTTAGACCGGACGGGAGGGGTAAGGCGGGTCACGCAGCACGGTCGAGTGGCCTCAGAGTGCGCGTTGATGTTGGCGTTTCGGACTCATGGCAGTGGTGTGCATGCCGGGCTGGCGAAGACGGCAGCGGAAGAGCGCCGAAATAGCCCATTGGGCAGATAGGTCGGTGAAGCGGCTAGGGGAGGGCGTCGCGCTCGGACAGTTGACGGGCCGGCTTTGAAGGCTCAAGTCTGGAAGCCCACACCGACGGAGCAAAAACAATGAACACTGAAAAGCCGCAGGACCACGCAGTGATTCGCCGCAAGCCGGATGGAACGGTGGAACTCGTTGTCAGGGGCAAGCGTTTGCTGCGCGCACCCGGTAAGTAAGGGCCATCCTCAGCACGGCGGGGCAGCGAACGGCAGCCCATGACGCCGCGGTCGAGCAGCGTCATCGGCTTTGGATTGGTAAGGTTGTGGATGCGCATAAGGCCTGAATAAGCTTCGAAAATTCATTCGGTGGAGATGGGTATGGCAGCGGTGTTTTTGCACGGACTGTCTTTGGAGAACTTTAGGGCAATTGGCGCCCGGGCATATATCGGGCCCTTCCAGGACATGAATTTCTTCATCGGCCCAAATAACTCCGGTAAGTCGACTGTTTTGCTCTTTTTGGCAAAGTATCTGCACCCGACGGGGCGGGGTGGGGCCGCATGGAGCAGATCTTTTGAGCCGGAGGATGCACGTATTGGTAAGTCCATCAATGAAATCAGATTTTCATTGGGTGTCCCGTTAGATTGGGCTATCGAGCAAGCTCTCGGTGATTTGGACAGAGATCGTTATCATGGTTTCGTTTCTAAATTTCTTGGCGCATTGGCTCGGCCGCTCTCTAGCTTGCTCTGGATAAATCAAGATTCGGATGCGAATCGGCCCATGGTGCTTCACCGCCCTGAGAGTTTTCGCTCGATCAAGGAGTTTGAATGGATACAGCTTTGGCAAGGGATAACAGGAGGGCGCTCTCACAACGGAACTGTCGAAAATTGGTCAAGCGGTATTCTTCAACGTATTAGCCCGAAGCTTGTCCGAACGTATCCTAAAGTGCATTTAATCCCCGCAATACGCCAAGTCTCAGAGAAAGGTTTGGATTTTGAGGACTACAGTGGGCGCGGATTGGTGGATAAATTGGCCGAACTGCAAAATCCAGCCCATGACGAGCGTCATCTGCGTAAAAAATTCGAAAGCATCAACGCTTTTCTGCAGGCAGTCACCGACTCACCAAGTGCAGAAATAGAAATTCCACATGATAGGCGCTATGTGCTGGTTCATATGGATGGTAAAACGCTTCCGCTATCGTCACTGGGCACCGGCATACATGAGGTGGTCATGATCGCTTCGTTTTGCACGTTGCTTGAAGACCAGATTGTGTGCGTTGAAGAGCCAGAAATTCACCTGCACCCTTTGCTGCAGCGAAAGTTGGTGCGTTATCTGCAGGAAAGGACGTCCAATCAGTATTTCATCGCTACGCACTCTGCGAGCATGTTGGATGCAGTTCCTGCTTCTATTTTCAGTGTTGAAAACAGTCAGGGCGAGGCGGTCATAAAGCTCTGTATGACTGCTGGCCATCGCTACGATATTTGTAAATCGCTTGGTTATCAGGCATCCGACTTGCTTCAATCAAACGCGATCATATGGGTCGAAGGCCCGTCTGACAGAATCTACCTGAATCACTGGTTGGGCAGCGTCGCGTCCGATTTAGTGGAGGGTGTGGATTACTCTATTATGTTTTATGGCGGTAGGTTGCTTTCGCATCTGTCCGCAAGTGATCCCGAAGTCGATGAATTTATATCGCTCCGGAGACTCAACAGGAATGTCGCCATTTTGATCGACAGCGATAAGGCCAATGCTAGGGGCAGAATCAATGCCACTAAGGCACGGGTGAGGGATGAGGTCGGGGAGGCGTCTGCATGGGTCACGGCGGGACGGGAAATTGAAAATTACGTGCCGCATACACTACTTGACAGAGCATTGGCTGAGACGTGCTTCAAGTTTGACCGCCCCGTGGGGACTGGGCGCTATGACCACCGGCTGGACTATTTCGAGGGGGGCAGTGGAAGGGTCAGAAGAGCAGACAAGATAAAAGTTGCCAAGTGGATCGCTGCACAAGAAGCTGATCTGAATGAGTTAGATCTGCGGAAGAAAGTGAAAGAACTGGTCACTTTCATCAGGGGCGCCGGTATGGGCTCTCGTTGAGGCATGTGGTTTTTGTTGAGCTGGTTGCGCTCAACTGAGGCACGTCAGTCTGACCATAGTGCTGTGCCGGCAGAACGAAGGATGATCGCAAAACCGGCCACCCAATTATGAAGAGCCCAGAACTCACGCAGCACCGCACATTTGGGACACTAAAGCATCGATAGTGCTTTGCAAGAGCTGAGGTTTGGGCGCTAGGATCGCGGCATGGGGTGGGAGTGGCAACCCGGACATACGGATGATGTCTCGTGATCACGAAGATGAAGATTCATGGCTATCGCATTTACAAGAAGTTCGAGCTTGCGCCGAACAAGAGGCTCAATCTGATCGTTGGCGCCAACGAGGCCGGCAAGTCCACATTGATTGAGGCGCTGACGCTGGCGTTGACCGGATGGATTTATCAGGAAAGCAGGTCCATCAGGCGCGAGCGCGTGTTCCCGGATCTGCCAAACGCCACAGGCTTAGGCTTTGGTCGTCAGCTCAGCCGGCAGTTCTTTGCCTACATCAAAGAGCGCGGTGTGAGCGACAGTGGTTTGGGTTTCTATGCCTTCCGCCACACCTTTGCCACGTTGCTTGATAAGGCGGGCGAAAGCGTGACGGCCATTTCCCGTCTGACGGGACACTGGGAAGGGCAGCCGGCACCAAGCACGTTGGACAAGTTCTACATCCACCGCGAAAACATCCCGTTGCGGATGGCGACGGTGGCGAAGTTCGCGCCGGGTGTGACGCTACCAATTTCTCAGAAAGATCACTTTAAGAAGGAGTTGACGGGGCTGAGAAGCGTTCGTCAATAGTCGAAGCTCGCAATAAATTATTTCGGAGGGCTTGTTATGGTGTTTTTCCGAAATATCAGGATATTTGTTGGCGATGCATGGATTGCAATTCGCAACTTCTTAGGCTGGTTGTTTACTCAGCCGGGTGAAAAATTCTTGTATTTTACACTCGCTTTGATAGGGGTTGTTTTAATAAGTTTTTCTCTTTATGGAGCAGTTTACAGCTGGTTCAAATTTTTTAATTTGGGCTGGCTAGTAGATAGGTGATCGTAATTTATTTAATGGATTTTCAGTTTCCTTAATTTATAAAAGCCTTGAGCGCGGCCACTAATTCTCGGTGAGAAAATAAGAAGCATGCGTTGGTTAAGATGGCGCCTGTGAATCCAAGAAAAAAAGGCGCTAAATTAAATTTTTCTTGATTTTTTTTCATGTGCATGTAGCAACAATAAAAATTACGATTATAAACAGCAAGTTTCCCGCGCAGGCTCCTATAAGCGCAGCAAAAAACGGGTGAGAGTTAATTTTCTCTAATATTAATGGCATAGCGCTGGTCCTCTAAAATATTGTTTATAACAAATAATTGGCTGATGTCAATGCCCGGGGTGCGTGGATTTAAGATCGTTGTCATTCCTGTGGGGATGTAGGGCATCTTGGTTTCAATTAATGGAGTTCCTCAATTGTGTTTATTGAACGCCTGACGCTGACAAACTTTCGGTGCTTTGGTCCGTCGCCATCGGCCATTGATCTCACTGCTGGCCTAACTGCTTTTGTGGGTGCAAACGGTGCTGGAAAGACCGCGGCCATGCAGGCGCTTCAACGTTTATTTGGTATCAGTGGAGAGCAGAGGCGCGTTAAACGCCAGGATTTTCATATTCCCGCAGGAGAGAGCGCGCCAGCCACCCAGCGTACTTTGGCGCTGGAAGTCATCTTGGCCTTTCCAGAACTAGACCATGACGGCCAACAAGCCAATGCTGTTCCAGAGTTTTTTCAGCAGATGGCTGCTGATGAGGAGGGGCGCCTCAAATGCAGACTCCGACTCGAAGCGACTTGGACCGAAGATAGCTCTCTGGATGGGGCGATTGATCAGAAATACTTCGTGGTGCGCACGCTGGGGGCTTTTGACGAGACGCATTGCAGCGACCTCAAAGCCACCGACCGAGCCCGTATACAGATGATCTACGTGCCAGCCTCACGTGATGGCGCGTCCCAAGTCACTGCATTCCTACGTGGTAGGCTTTGGCGCGCAGTTAACTGGTCAAACAACTTCAAGATCACGCTTGCTAATGTCGGCGGCAACTTGAACAGAGCGTTCTCGACCGAGGCAGCGGTGAACGTCGTGGCTCAAAAGGTTACACAGCGTTGGCAAGAGGTCCATAGCGCGGGCACCGATACAACCCCGTTGATCAGGCCCGTTGATCTGCGGTTTCAGGAGTTCATTCGCAAGGTAGAGGTGGTCTTTCATCCAGACGAACAAGGCAGGGAGCGTGCGCTTGAAGATCTGAGTGATGGCCAACGCTCACTCTTCCACATTGCGATGACAGCGGCGACATTGGATGTTGAAGCGATGGTGTCAGACGACGCCAACACCACAGGTTTCCTGCCGGGCACGGTTCTTCTGCCGGCGCTCACACTCATCGCA
Source organism: Lysobacter yananisis (assembly GCF_031199375.1). Taxonomy (NCBI): domain Bacteria; kingdom Pseudomonadati; phylum Pseudomonadota; class Gammaproteobacteria; order Lysobacterales; family Lysobacteraceae; genus Lysobacter; species Lysobacter yananisis. Next base: position 5,789,630 of record NZ_CP133568.1, on the reverse strand, counting down.
GTCGAGGAGCCGGAGAACAACCTTGCTCCGTTCTATTTGTCGCGCATCATTCGGCAAATTGAAGACCTAACTAAGAGTGGCAAAGCGCAGGCAATCGTTTCCAGCCATTCTGCAAGCATCCTGGCACGAGTTGATCCGTTGCAGGTCAGACATTTCCGGCTTGAACACTCCACACGTTTGGCTCAGATTCGAGCAATCCGCATGCCTACAATCGATCAGGATGCGTCGAAGTTCGTTAGAGAGGCGGTTAAAACCTATCCAGAGCTTTACTTCGCCCGTTTCGTGGTGCTCGGTGAGGGTGCGTCAGAGCAAGTTGTCTTGCCCCGCATTGCTGAGGCGATGGGTCTAAACATCGATCAATCATTCGTTGCCGTTGTTCCGCTTGGGGGGCGGCATGTCAATCATCTGTGGCGACTGTTGACGGATCTAGACATTCCACACGCAACACTGCTTGACCTCGACTGGGGCAGGGCTGGGGGCGGATGGGGACGGATAAAAAATGCTTGTCAGCAGCTCGTGGATACAGGCATCCGATCTCAGGATATATTCGAATCGGACTCGGCGCCTTTTGGCGCGAGAGTTGGAATTTCCATTTTCGATGCACTCCTGCCAACTGACATAACAAAGATGAATGAGTGGATGCAATGGCTGAATCTATTCGGGATTTATTTCTGCGCACCACTAGACTTGGACTACTCAATGTTACGTGCGTTTCCTGACGCATATCGAGTTATAGAGCCTGGGCGATCAGGTCCGTCGTCGCAGGTTGATCCGAGGTTGGCTGTTTTGGGTGAAATGGGGAATGTAGATCTCTATCAATCGGATCATGCCGATAACTTTCGCTGGTACCGCTATCTATTCCTCGGCCGGGGCAAGCCCAGCACGCATGTGCGCGTGCTCGCCAATTTGAGTCGGCAACAGCTGAGTGTCGGAGCGCCTATCGAACTTCAGAATTTGCTGACTACGATAGCTAATCGCCTGTGAATCGCGCCAGCGCCCATGGATTGAACATGTCATACATCCGTTCCGAAGACTGGCGCTTGCGAGGCATCGAAAGCTTTGAAGACGCGGCGTGGCGAGCGTTGTGTGCGCCGGGATCGGCTTGCGTGGTGGCGGGGCCGGGCTCGGGCAAGACTGAGTTTTTGGCTCAACGCGCCGCTTATCTTCTGGAAACAGGTCAGTGTCCTGCCCCTCAGCGGCTGCTCGCGATCTCCTTCAAGCGCGATGCTGCTAAGAATCTTGCGCTTCGAGTTCGAGAACGCTGCCCGCCAGAAATCGCCAATCGGTTCGACTCCTACACCTTCGACGCGCTGGCTAAACAATTGGTCGATCGATTTCATCCGGCGATCCCAGCACAGTGGCGTCCCTCTTCTCCTTACCGTATCGCTTATCTAAAGCCCCGAGATGTGGAAGCATTCTTCTCCCAAGCTCAGAAGGATGCGCCATTGCCTTGGCAGAGGGAAATAGCAGGTATAAAACAAAATACGTTTGAGGCAGAGCGAGTTGGCGCATACCGCTTACCCGTGGCGCAGATCGCTGCCGCTTCGGGATCAGATTACGCCATTCATCGTTGGTGGGCGTTGCAATTGGCAACACAGCCGTCTTCTTCTTTGACTTTTATCAGCATCAACCGGCTTGCTGAATTACTGATTCGAGCTAGTCCTTACATAAGACGAGCATTGCGAGCAACCTATCCATTTGTGTTTGTAGATGAGTTCCAGGACACAACCTTTGCTCAATATGATTTTTTATTGTCGGTGTTCGGTGGGGGTTCGTCGCGCCTGACTGTCGTGGGAGACAACAAACAAAGAATTATGGTCTGGGCGGGCGCGCGCGTTGACGCCTTTGAACGCTTCACGACAGATTTCTCTGCAAGCTCTTTTGCCTTGCTTTGCAATTTTCGCTCCACAACGGATTTGGTGCGCATCCAGAACGTCGTGGCTCGCGCATTGGATTCTACTGCCCCGGTGGCAGTTGCCCGAGCGTCCGCGCAGATTAGTGAAGGAGTTGCACAAGTCTGGAGGAGTTCCAGTAAAGCTCAGGAAGTCAACCACATTGCGCGATGGATCGCTACTGACATGCAGTCGCGACAACGGCAGCCGCGTGACTACGCAATCTTAGTCAGGCAGCGGGCTGATGACTACGAGGCTGAGTTGTCAGCGCCCTTTGCAAGGCTTGGATTGCGCTTACGAAATGAAGCGCGAAATCTTGGGGACACCACCCTTCAAGACTTACTGGCTGATGATCTGGCTAGGATATTTATTTCATTGCTACGCCTTGGATCTATCAGACGTGCTCCGGTGGCGTGGAAGACATGCACATCCGCGCTGTTACAAATTAGAGGTGTGATGCCGGATGATATTATAGGCCAAGAACGTATCGAGGATGAGCTATCCAAGTTCAAGGATTTGCTACGCGCTGACATGAAAACGTTAACTCCGCACGGCGAAAGTGCAGAGATTTTGTTAATGCGGATCAAGAAATTTTTAGATCTCAACGCTGTCGTACGGGCTTACCCCGAATACAACACAGGAGAGCTTGCTACTATCATGTTAGAAGCTTTCCGCTTGCATTTTATTCAGTCAACGGAAGGGGCCACGGATTGGACTGAATGTCTAGATGCATTTGAGGGGGCGTCACATATCCCTCTCCTGACCGTTCATAAAAGCAAAGGATTGGAATACGACACGACTATATTTGTCGGCTTAGATGACCGAGCGTGGTGGGCTCACACCCCTGGAAATTCTGAGGGACTGGCTACGTTCTTTGTCGCCCTATCACGAGCGAAGCAACGAGCAATCTTCGCGTTCTGTCAAGAGCGGGGCGGGCGAAGCAACGTAGCGGAGCTGTTTAAGCTGCTGGCTGACGCCGGCGTTCCCGAGATCGCCATATGATTCACGCTGCCGATTTGACTGATCGAATTGCTACGGCACTGGCCTCTTATGCGACACACAAACGTATGCTGAAAATTGCGGTTTGAATCGCCCTGGGTTTAGTAGACATCTCGCAGCCGTAAACTATGGGTTAATTGGAGGTGGTTACGAGCGCGAAGCGTAAACCGATGAAACCAAGATGGGAGCAGTCCGTCAGACGGTGGAGTACGGTCGGCCGATGGCCGAGCCACTCGGGGCGGTGCAAGGAAAGAGCGCCGTGGTTCGTCGCGTCGAAAGCGACCGGACCGCGGACGTGCGCCGCCCGAAGGCGCAAGTACGCCGGGCCTTTGATCGCTCATCGGGCGCCGTGGCGCCTGACATACCGCTAGGCTGCGCCCGAGTGGAGGCAGGTTGACGAATCCCAATAGTTGCACCAAAATTCGTTGACAAACCCACGGATCTGCACAAATGGCTCTTCCGACCCCTGCTGTGTATGCCCCTGCGCTGACCGCTGACCGCTTGCAAAAGGTTGCCGATTGGCTTCTCGATGAGCTTCAGGCGACTGAGGATGATCTGACTCGGCCCACCGACACGCGTTGGACGAAGGGGTGCACGACCTTTGGGAGGCAGCATAGTCGTATTGTTGCCGAGTGGCAGTCAGGCAATCACCCTTGGCTGGGGATGCTCGACGCGAGCAATGCGTTGGTCTTCACCATTGGCGAAGTGCCATGCCGTTTTAGCAATGATGACCCCGATAATCCCTCCAAAAAGGCGGTGTTGGGCGTCAACCCGTATCAGCGGGCATTCGCTGAGTTTTTCTCCCCCGAATTGCCGGTGCATTACTGCTTCGTCGTTGACAGGGGTATGGATGGCTTGGCTGACCCTTATGTGGTCCTTCACGGTCTCAGCGATTCCAACCAAATCGTTTGCAGGTGGGTGTCCGATTCGGTGCCGGCATTCCGCGTTGAAACAGAAAGCCAGCCGGCGGCGGTTGAGGTCCAAAAGCGGGCTCTCTCTGCCAAGCATCTTGGCGAAGTGTCGGAACAGGATCCGCAGCGGACTGAGGACGGTGACATGTCCGGAAGCGTGTGATGGCCGGTTTCGTAGGGGCGAGTCTCCGACTCGCCCGGCTTTTTCACGGGCTTTCGCTGGCTGATCTGGGCGAGAAGGTTAATGTTTCCAAGCAATTCCTGAGCCGTGTCGAAAGCGGCTCCGAACGCGTGTCACCAAGCCTTGAAGCTTCGTTGGCTTCTGAGCTGGAAGTGCTTCCCGAGTTTTTCCGGCATATCGACGCCAACCCGATCTCCGATGAGCAGTGTCATTTCCGCAGTCACCTGACCACGAAGGTGGCGCTTCGTCAGGTCGCGCGCGCGCGTGGGGAAATGCTCAAAAATCTAGTCTCCGTGATCGACCAGCATGTCGAGCTTCCGAGCTATGGGATTGAGGAGGCCGAACCTGAGAGCGTCGAATCTATTGAGCGCGCCGCAGAACGGTTCCGTTCGGTGTTCGGATTGGGTGTGGGGCCTTTGAGCAACGTGCTGCGCATTGCCGAAAATGCGGGCGCAGTGGTGATGAAAGTGCGGGGGTTGGCCCCTGAGATCGACGCCATCTCGTTTGCAACGCATCGCCCCTTGATTGCGCTCAACGACGACGGGCGCTCCGCGTGTCGGCGACGTTTTGGGATTGCGCATGAATTGGGCCATTTCGCTCTCCATATCGGCGTTCTGACGGGCGACAGACTGACTGAGACGCAGGCGAATCGCTTCGCCAGTGCTTTGTTGATGCCTAGGCATTCATTCGCGTCCGAATGCCATATGGCTATCCGCGGGGCTCGCTTGAACTGGCCGGGGCTTTCAGCGCTGAAGATGCGGTGGGGAGTGTCGAAAGCGGCCATCGTGTATCGGGGGAGGCAACTGGGAGTGCTTTCCGAAGACCAAGCGAGAGCCGGTTATATCGGGCTGAAGCGGCATGGAGAGGCGATTCAGGAAACCGAAGATGCATCTATGCCGCATGAGGAGCCGGAAGTCGTAGCCGACAGCCTTGCTTTGATGCGAGAGAGCTTGGGAATACCTCTCACAGCGATAGCTCGTCAAATGAGAGTGCAGCCGCATTTACTTGATGGACTATTAATGAATCGTGTCGAATCAGTAGCGGCAGTGGGGAATGTGGTGAATCTCTTTTCTACGTGTGCTTCTGAAGCTGAGCGTAGCGACATTTAAGAGGCTGCCCAAGTGGCCGCTCACGGCTCTTCAATCAAGTAGTTCGCCGGTCTGCCGGTCTAGAGTGATGTAAGCATTTCTTCATCCAATAGGAGGCAGGAGCGCTCGATCCGCAGTCAATCAACGTCGAGATCAAGCAACTTGAAGCTCAGAGGAAGCTGATCGGAAGGCGCGCTGGTGAAGTGCCGAAGAACATTGAGGTGTTGCAGCGATAAGCGGCCGTGGCCGAGCCCCTATGTTGTTTGCAGCGCGGGAAAAATCGTGTCGACGGCAACGCTTAGCGCAAGGTCAGCGAGGGTGAGAAGTTCCCCGCTGCCAATCGTGCAGCCCAGTCCGGTGCGAAGAGCAAGTCGGGCGTGAGCAATACTACTGCGGGCAGGAGGCGCAACGGGCGCAGCTGCCACTCAGAGATTAACGCTGTGATCGGTGCTTGCAAACTAATGCGGCCTAGTTGGAGGCACCTGCACCATACCTACTCTACGACGCCTAGTCACTTTAAACAGTGATCGCTTGGCGCTACGTAATTCAGCCTAGAAGGCGGCCAATGTCATGCCGTGTCAGCATTTGAGATGGGCGTGAGGCACGATAGTTGCGTGCAGCTTCGATGTTCGCGATGATCGCGCGATCACACGGAAGAGCACCAGCATGGCATCAGGAAAGAGCGCATTGGACTACCTCGATCTCATTGAGCGTCGAGGCTATTCATTCAGATTGGTTCAGGCTGTCTTGCGAGATCAGGATTTGCCAACCGCGCAAGGCTGGGAGCCACTCAAGGAGAAAGTTCAGGGGCTGGCCAACGCCAAGGACCCTAAGTTCATCGAAAAACTTAAATCAATCACCATAGATCTCACGTTGTATGCCGAAAAAGCGGTGGCGCTTTTTCCGTTGTCGAATACTGAGGCGCTCAACATTCCTGCCATTTTGGGTGGCATCAAACCTGCGGGAATGTATGCCACAAATTTTCCGTTTTTACTTTCGGATGCTGCTTTGACTGCGCAACCGACATCGCTACAGCCAGCGCATCATCTGCTGACGGGGCAAAAGTTGGGGAATTTGGTGTTTGCCACCAAATTTTATGAAACAACTCGGGCAAAGATAGAAGTGGCAGATTTCAACAGTATTCCTGCGGAGCTGCAGGGCTATGATGAAGTCATTGCAATACGCCGCACCATTAAACAGTTGTTTCATTTGGTGACCCTTCGAGCTACAAAAAAGGGTAATTTCTTTCTTGAGATTCGCTTAGATACTGTTGCAAAGATGGTGGAAGATGATTTCAGGAAAGGCTTTAGGGCTGTGCGTAGGTGGATGAACAAGCAGTATGCGTCAGCGTTCGGTGTTGATGATTTGTTGGACCAAGAGGTTAATATGTTTCCAGCGATCAAGGGTTTGTATGCGGCGGCTGATGGTCGAGTAAGGCATTTGGGTTCGACCACCACCAGTGCGTCAGTTAAACAGGAGCGTATGCGCAGTAAGTTCCACGATCTGCGGATGGAGCCTTTCCACGTGGCGGGGCAGAAAGTAACCGCATTGGATAGTTACAGTATCGACAAAAATTGGGACTCATGGCTGGGTTCGGGGCAGCCTTCTGTCATTGTGCCGGGTAAGGTAGCGGATATCAGTTCCGATGATCCGCACGTCGGGATGGTTTTTGTGGACGGAGCCGGATCCATAGATGATTTTGAATTGGTGATGGAAAAGTTGATAGATTCATTAGGACTATGAACGTGTCACCCCACATCCGTGAACTTGTCGAAATGGATTTCGAGTCTCGCCCTGAAGTGCGGGATGGCTGCTTGCGTGTTGTGGAATTTATAGAAGCCAACCATCGCGATCAGTTGCGTCATTTGAGTTATGCGGCTCTGAAGAGAATAAGTGGTGTTGAGCACGAGGCTGTTATAGCTCTAGCGCAATACCTCAGTGGCGCGAGAATGGGGGTGCTAGAGATGAAGTTCGAATTCATCTGTGGCAATTACATCAGTGAGGTAGAGCCCGCTGTCTTGCGTCAAGCTCGTTTAGAAGGGCGGTTTTATCACCCCAAAGAGGGTAGGCCGGTCGATGATTTTGAATCGTGCATCTTCATGTATTTCGCTCCGGGGCACACGGTGGACGGTGAATGAAGCCCGAAGCCATTGAGAATATGTCCTTGCGTGATTTGGCTGCGTTGAATGGGTTGAACTCACAATTGGATGACATGCTCCGCAGGTTGACCATCTCTACCCATGAAGAATTTGTAGAGAGTGTCGAGATCGATCTGGAGCGGATTATCAGAGGATTGGAGAGTGGTGCCGCTGTCCGAGAAGAAGATGGCGAAGATCGTCTGACAGAAGAAATAATAAATTGCTTGTGCCAGTTAAGCTATATCGCTGCTCACGATGAAAATTACAATGGCCACAGCGATGTTGTCGTTCGTTGGAAGCAAAAAGAGTTCGTATGGATTGGCGAAGCCAAGATTCACAGTGGTTATGACTATTTGTGGGATGGATTCTTACAGCTGACGACACGATATTCGACGGGAACAAACTCGTGTAATCATGGTGGCATGCTGGTTTACATAAGAAATGTTGACGCAAATTCAGTTGTTCACCGCTGGAATGAGGAGCTAAACACACGCGCATTCGATGATGGTGAGAAGGTGGCTGCGCATGTCGATTCGAAGAACTCTCTTCGCCTTACATCAACACATAAACATAAGAAGTCAGGTCTGCCATATGTCACGCGCCACTTTGGCGTGGTGCTTCATGTGGGGCCCGAAGACAAATCCGCACGAAACAGGAAGGCGAAATGAATCGTCCTAAGTTCCGTAGCCACACCACGGCCACTAAGTGTGGCGTAAGCGATTGCCGCCTATTGCAGGTGCATCGCAGCGGCCACCGCTCACGGCTGGTCAATCAAGTATTCGTCGGCCTGTGGTGATATAAGCGTGTCTCCACCCAGTAGGAGACAGCCGTGCCCCGAACCACCCTCCAGTCAATCGACGCCGAGATCAAACAGCTCGAAGCCCAGAAGAAGCTCATCGAAAAGCGCGATGGCGAAGTTCCCAAGGCCATCGAGGTGTTGCAGCGATACGCCAAGGTGCTGTCGGCCGTGCAACGCCGCAAGATCGCCCGAATCATTGGCGAAGTCGTTGACGCCGCCACCCCGGCCAAGGCCCCGCGTGCCAAGAAGCAGGGCCGCAAGCTGGGCCCTGTGGCCCCGAAGTATCAGTTGCCCACTGGCGAGACGTGGAGCGGCCGCGGCCGAACCCCTGTGGTGTTTGCGGCATGGGAAAAGGGCGCTGAAGGTAAGGCTTGGCGCAAGGCCAACGAGGGCGAGAAGTTCCCCGCCGCCAGTGGTGCAGCCCAGCCCACTGCCAAGAGCCAGTCCGGCGCGAAGAAGGTGAGTGCCCGGAAGGGCCGCAAGGCCGCGGCCAAGAAGACCCGTCGGCCAGCCAAGACCGCCTGATCCTCTCAGAGCCGCAAGAGGTGCCCTAGCGCCTCTGCTGCTCTGTCTCTCAGTTGGTGAAAGGGCCCGAAAGCCTCCCGCTTCGGCCTGAAGGGGAGCTTGAGACCGAAACGACCGCTTGCTTATACAGGCGGCTTGCGTGCGTGATGGCTGGACCGCACAGCCGCGCAACTGAAGGCGGCGGACGGGGCAGGGGCCGCTAATGGCATTAGGCTGGGGTCGATGAAGCTAAATCCGCTGCTAGTGCTGTTTGGTGTTGCGCTCAGTGGCTGCTCTGGCAGCCCGCCGACCAAGATCAGTGAGCGCTTTGACTTGTGCGCCACGTTGCCTCCCAACGCGAGCTACACGCTCACAACCCGCGGACCCGACTACGAGATGGGCCGCCTCGATGTGCGCAATGACGTGATCGAGGTCTACAGCGGGTATCAGCCCGATTTCCCCCGGCGCGTTGCCAAGACCATCTCCCAAGTCTCTGGCCACTTCCAGCTTGCCGACACAGCCAGAACCGGGCCCACACAGAAGGTTCTGTTGTGGCGCAAGCGGACGCCCGACGACGCTCCACTTCTGGTGGTGTTGGAGGGGCGGGACGTGCTGGCCGCGTTGCCGTCCATCCAGCACCCGGGCGTGGTCGCCAGTTGCCCCTGACGCATCAGTTGCACCCTACGCAGCAAGCCTCCACACGGAGTCAGCCACGCTCCCAAGATCGCGAGCTCAGCCGCCCCTCCTGCGCCTAATGAATAGGCAAGGTGTGCACCGCTGCTGTCGAGGCATGCGTGCCGAAACGTATAGCGTCGCGGCTGTTCTTGTCGAGGCGGGCAAAGTCGGCAAAGTCCCTCAAAGAATTCCCACCGCATGTCCGCTTGTCGTAGACCGGCGGTGTTTTTCTTCGTGCATTTCGGCGCATATCTCAGCTCGGCAAGCAGAAATCGCGCGGTCCAACACCTACACTCAACAGGTCAGCAAGCGCCACCGCTGACATGAGAAAACGGACCCTCAGCCCCACCTGTTCTGAGCCGCAATGGACATGCCGGCACTTTCCCCAAGCATCTGACGCAGTCGTTTCAAAGGAAACGGAGGGCGGCGTGTGCCTCGTTGGCCACCCCGATCTCCAATCTCGGGCCCCTGACTGCCCTTCAAGGAGATAGCAATGTCACGCAGGAAGAATTTCGCACGCCTATCGCCGAGCCGCCATCCTCTGATGGCCGTGCTGGCGGTGGCCGTGGGCACAGCGTTGAGCGCCAGCGTTCAAGCCCAAGAGGCCGGAAAGGTCTGGACGTCCGACTGGCTTCCGCCCGATCCGCAAACCACGGAAGAAGGCATCCAGAACAAGATCAAGGAGGTCATTGCGAGTTACCCCGACAGCGCCGGCATCGAAATGCAGGTCACCGGACACTTTGTGACCCTGAACAAGACGATCTCGAAGTATGAGACCGTGCCGAAGCCGCCGGTGATCAATCCTTGGGTCTACAGCGACTTCAGCACGCCCAACCCTCCGCCCGGGGTGGGTTCTGTGGAGGCGTTGGAACTTCAGATTGCCCAGCGCTACAACCAAGAGAGCACCACCGAAGGTTGTCCGAACGTCAGCGTGATCCATGTTTCTCCGGTTTGGAATGAGGTCACGCCGTGGGATGACGGTCAGACGATGACCCAAGGATTTGGCACCTACACGGGCACGCGCTCGGCATGGACCGGAGGCCAGTGCGAGATCGTCAATGTCTCTGGATCCACAACAAAACTGCGCGACGTGGCGTGCCCCAACGACGGCGTTCTGGGCTGGAGTGACGAGAAACACGGATGTGTGTTTCCGATCGTGTTCACCTATCAATCGGAAACACTCGCCAAGAATGAGTGTCCGGTGGGCAACCCGTGCGATCCCACCACCGGCGACAAGTCTGAGCCTGCGCCCGACTTTGATCTCGGCTGGATCGCTTTCGACCGCCACTACCATTCCATGGCCTCAGTGGCGCGCAGCGGTTTTGGCAGTGGCTGGACGCACTCGCACAACATCCAGCTGGCCATGGGGGTTGACCCCATGGATCCCAATCAAACGCTCAATGTGGGCCTGATCGAAGCCGACGGTTCGCAGCTCGCGTTCAAGGCAGCTGGTTCGGCGTATGAGGCAGTGGACGGCAGTGGCGATCGGTTGGTCGCTGATGGCACAGATTGGCTGCTGTATCGAGCCGATCGGGTGCTGCGCTTCAATGTGGACAACCGCCTGACCGAGCAGAAGCTTGAGGATGGCACAAGCCTGAGCTACAGCTACGACACGGCCCGCCGTCTGACGACCATCACCCACAGCACCGGTCGCAGCTTGGTGCTGGAATACAACGGTGTCAGCGAAGACGCCACCATTGCCGCGGTCCGCTCGGCAGGAACGGCACTCGCGACCTACAGCTACACCGCCGGCGGCCAAGTCGAAACGGTCACCTACGCGGACGCAAAAACGCGCACCTACCACTACGAAGACACCCGTTTCCCGCGGTTGTTGACCGGGGTGACGGGCGAGGACAATCAGCGCTACAGCACGTTCACCTACGACGCCAAGGCCCGCGTGACCTCAAGCAGCCACGCAGGTGGTGCGGACGCCGTGACCCTGACCTATCCCTCCGCCGGCGGCTCAACCGTCACCGACGCCTTGGGCGCAGTGACCACCTACGGCATGACGACATGGGTGCAGGACGGTCCGACCCGCAAGATCAGCAAGTTCTCCGATCCTGTCCGCGGTGACATCGAACGCACCTACTTGGACGCGTCGGTGGATTTCCGCCGCCGCCTGAGCACGGTCAAGGACCGCCGCGGATTCGAAACCCACCACAGCTACAGCGAGGCCAACGACACCGTGACGGGGCAGCCCGCGCGCATGCACTCTGTCAAGGAAGCGGCTGGGCAGGTGGTGGAGCGCAACACGCAGGCCCGAACGGACATCGCCAGCAATCGGACCATCTTGACGGTCGTCGGCAACCGCGAAATCCGCATCACCCGCAATGCGCGTCTGCAGCCCGCGACGGTTGCTGTGCGCGACACGACCACCAACGAGGTCCGCACGACGAGTTATGTCTACTGCGAGGCCGCGGACGTGTCGGCGGCGAACAGCGCCTGTCCGACGCTGGGCTTGCTGAAGTCGGTGAATGGGCCGCGCACCGACGTCAACGACATCACGACGTTCCAGTATTTCGGCAGCGACGACAGCACCTGTGCGGCAACACCTGCCTTGTGCACCTATCGCAAGGGCGACCTGCGCAAGACCGTCGACGCGCTCGGTCGGGCGACCGAAGTGCTGGGCTACGACTCGCAGGGTCGACCGCTGTCCGTGCTCGATGCCAACGGTGTGGTGACCGACTATGAATACACCCCGCGTGGGTGGTTGACGGCCACCAAGGTGCGTGGTGCCAACAACGCGGTGGAGACCGACGATCGGATCACCCGCATCGAGCATGAGCCGACCGGATTGGTGAAGAAGGTCACCTTGCCCAATGGGGTGTTCACCACCTACACCTACGATGCGGCTCAGCGCTTGACCGACGTAACCGATAACGAGGGTAACAAGATCCACTACACGTTGGATCTGGCGGGCAACCGCAAGCAAGAGGATGCCAAGACCGCCAGCGGCACGCTGCGTCGCACGCTGTCGCGGGTGTTCAATACCTTGGGGCAGTTGGAGACGCTGAAGGATGCTGGGCAGAACCCCACGGGCTTCCATTACGACGTCAACGGCAATCAGGATCAGGTCATGGACGCGTTGTCGCGAGCCACCACTCAGTCCTACGATCCGCTGAATCGATTGAGCGTCACGGTGCAGGATGTTGGCGGAGTGGGGGCCGAAAGCAAAGTCGAATACAACGCGTTCGATCAAGTCGTTAAGGTCACCGACCCGAAAAATCTCATCACGCTGTATGCCTACAACGGCTTCGGTGATCGGACCAAGTTGACCAGCCCGGACACGGGCGTCACCGACCTCACCTACAACGCCGCAGGCCAAGTGGCGACGAAGAAGGATGCCAACGACGCGGTGGCGCATCGCTACACCTACGATGCACTCGGCCGCCCCAAGGCGGTCTTCTATACAACGACAGGACCGGCCGATGTCGAATTCGACTACGACACGGCCAACACCGAATGCACCACGGGTCAAACCTTCGCCACCGGGCGCCTGACGGCCACCCGGACCGAAGCCAATGAACTGAAATACTGCTACGACCGCTTTGGTCAGGTCGTGCGCAAGGTGCAGATCGTTTCCGGCAAGAGCTTCACCTTGAGCTATGCCTACACGCTCGCAGGTGATCTCGACAGCATCACCTATCCCGACGGCACGACCGTGGACTATGTCCGGGATACCCAAGCGCGGATCAAGGAGGTCGGTGTTCGCCCCAGTGGCGGCACCCGCACGGTGCTGCTGAACAACGCCACCTACGAGCCCTTTGGGCCGGTGACCGGGTGGGCTTACGGCAATGGCCGTACGCTCAGCCGCTCCTACGATCTGGACTACCGGCCCAAGACCATTTTGGACAGTGCGAGTGGCGGGCTGTCGCTGGGCTACGGTTACAACACGGTGGGTGATTTGACCGAGCTGAAGGACGGTCTGCACGCCACCTTCAAGGCGAAGTATGACTACGACACCTTGGGGCGGCTGACGGTCACCAACGACCACAACAGCAACCCGCTGGACACCTACACCTACGACAAGACCGGCAACCGCACGAGCTTGACCGATGGTGGTGGGCTGCAGGCTTACGACTACAACGCGACCGGCAGCCACCGATTGACGGCAGTTGCCGGTGTTGTGCGTGGCTACGACGCCGCCGGCAACACCACCAGCATCGGTGGCAGCGCCAAGGAGTTCGTCTACAGCGCCAACGACCGGCTGAGCCAGTTCAAGCAGGCGGGTGTGGTCAAGGCCAGCTACCGCTACAACAGCCGCGGCGAGCGCGTGGCCACCACAGGCGCGACGACCACCACGATCGACACCTACACGCTGTATGACGAGGCCGGCAACTGGATCGGCGACTATGACACCACGGGTGCGCCGAAGCAGCAGGCGATTTGGTTCGGCGACGCCCCTGTGGGCTTGGTGGTGGGGGCCGGAGCCGGGCAGACGTTGGCTTATGTCCAGCCAGATCATTTGGGCACGCCGCGGTCGATCATTGACCCCGCGCGCAATGTCGCGGTGTGGGCATGGGACGCCAAGAGTGAGGTGTTCGGCAACAGTCCACCGAATCAGGATCCGGATCAGGACGGGGTCGCGTTCGTCTTCAATATGCGCTTTCCGGGGCAGCGGCTGGATGCGGCCAGTGGGTTGGTCTATAACTACTTTCGTGACTACGATTCTGCTACCGGTCGTTATATCCAGAGCGACCCGATTGGGCTTAGTGGTGGCGCTAGCACTTTTGGATATGCTGGAGGTAACCCGCAGCGATTTACTGACATCTACGGGCTTGCCAGTGTAGACAACTGGGAGAACAAGCAAGTCCACAAAATTCAGCCGCCGCCGCGTGCGCCCGGGGATTGGCTGGGGCCTGCGGTCGGTGTCGGAATTGTGGCTATTCTCGCGCCTGTCGCTGTGGAAGCCATACCGTTTGTTCCGCTGTTTATAAATCCGGCGACGCTGTCGAACGTCGGTGTATTTACAGCTGAAGTTGCCGGTGTCAGTGGTGCGGGCCGCTATCTCTCCAGGAATTTGACAGGCGCGGTCGCTCCGGCAGTTCAGAGATATTGGTTTGAGATTTCAAGAGGTGATAAGCGAGCAAGTGCGACTCAAGTAGATCTGTATATGCAATGCTCAACATTTCGTAGGTTGATGATCGAAGATGGCTGGAGTTGGGCGCCATCTTCAGCACTTCAGGGGGCGGGGAAACTGACTAAGGGTGGATATACTTACAACATATATCCAGTGTCAAAAAGCACGGGCGCCCCTTCCGCAAAGCTTGTTACTGCTGATGGTTACAGGGTTGCCAACGTTCGATTTAATCCGGAATGACGTCCATGACTATTGAATCAGTTCCAGAAAATGCAACCTTGGATCAGCTGAGAAGATCTATAAATTGGCAGGTCGGATTCCCTGATTATGTGTTCGCCGAAAGTGCGAGCCAAGGGTTCTTTGTGATTGATGAGGGCGTTTTTACGTCTCGTGGCTTTTTAGACTTTATGCTTAGTCTGAAAGCAGAGGTTCCACTGATTACCTTGGTTCGTCTGCACGGGCAGCCGGCGCAGGATTTATTTTTTACAACATCCGACGCTAATGAGATAGCGGATCTTCGAGTTCATTTGGCACAGGGGCCTCTTGATCTTTTTGGGTCGAAAGTCGTTGTTAGTAGTGCGTCAATGGAATGGATTGCCTACGAGGAAGCCAATGAAGGCTTTGCAGTTCTGGCGGTTTTTGATGAGCAAACCTGGAAATATTTGTCGTCCGTAGAAAGCGGGGTATGGGATTATGCTACGTCCGCGGAGCAGGTGGCCACGAAATTGCTTGATGACAAATGGCACGGCTGGGAGCCTGACTTCCTTCGGCAAATTTTAAATTCATATAGAAGAAAAATATGAAACTTAACTCCTGCTGTTCAGTTGACGCAAATAAAGTCAGTTTAGGCTAAGTCGGCGGCATGGGCTTCGGGTAAGCCCCAGGGGTTGGATGCCAGCCAACCCCTGGGGCTCTCCGCAAGCGATTGAAAAAGGCCGGTATCGGTATATTCGGCTGATCCTGTGGTAACAACAAAGCCCCCGGAATCGGGGGCTTTGTTTATGAGCAAGTGGTAATGGCCTACCGTTGGTCGACCTCTGGTTGGTCCCACTGCAAGTGGATCTGTGCCACCCGTTTGAAGGTGGGGGATTTGGCCGCTATCTGAGCGCCAAGCACGACCAGATCCGCCCTCAATCCTTTCGGCGCCCGTCGAATGAGATCTTGCCAGCGCTTCTGAAAATTGAAAGCGCGCTCAAAATCCCGACAGTCCCATGTTTCGCCAACTTCCAGCATGTCTCTCAGCTCGGAGGCACGGGCTTTGGCCCGGCGAATGGACAAAGGCATGACGGAAATCCCTAGAACTCAGGGCAAGAATAGGCGCAAAGAACAACGGCCTCAATTGCACCACTGCTGCTCGCAGGGCTCGCCGTCTCCGTTTCCATCCATCTTCACATTGGGGCAGTGGGCCAAGAAGTAGCGGGCCTCAGCACAAGACGTCATCTGACTGCAGTGGGTGCGTCCGTCGCACCTGTAAAGCTCAGGCGCTGGCGGCATTGCTCCCGCAGCGTGCTCCGCCACGAAGCGATCACCGGAGCGCTCAGACGCATACCAGCCCACGGCGCCAATGCCCAGCAGCGCGAACAGTGCCGCCCGCCAAGAGCGGTTGGCGCGTCTGCCCGGCGAAGCGCGCATTCGGCCTTGAGGCGCCCGGGCGTGCTCATTGGGGCGGCGGACCCGCGTTGCGCGCAAGGCGCCCTTGGGATCGGCCTCGATGTCGAAGTGCAAGCGCTCGTTCACCACCGGGCGCGGGCTGTCGGCCGGCAAAGCCGACACATGCACGAAGACTTGAGGGCCGCCGCCGTCGGGCGCGATGAAGCCAAAGCCGCGGTCGTCGTTCCACCGCACCAAAGTGCCAGATGCGCGTTGACGTGCCTCCATCTTCCGCTCCCCCTCTCTGTCTCAGAGCCATACGAAATTTATGGCGTGGTGCGGACATGAATGGCTCTTCCGCCCTCCAGTCTGAAGCTGGTGCGACGGAACCCGACACCGTTCGCAGCCGAAACCGGGACACCATTCCGGCTCGCCTGTTCGTCACACGTGCGCACCAAATCTGTCATCCCATGTTCCTACGGTCCGCGTGATCGGCTTTCGGTGGGTGTGGCAATGGCGTCTCGAAAAAGTGTGGTGGCCAATGCCATATCCGACGGCCTGATGCCGGTGGCGGAATACGTGCGCATGTCGACCGACCACCAGCGCTACTCCACCGAAAATCAGGCAGACGCCATCCGGGCCTATGCGGCCGCCAACAATATGCGCATTGTCCGCACCTACCGCGATGAGGGAAAAAGTGGGCTGGACATAGGCGGGCGCGATGCCCTCAAGCAACTGCTTGCAGACGTGCGTTCTGGGCGCACTGACTTCAAGGCGATATTGGTCTACGACGTCAGCCGCTGGGGCCGCTTCCAGAATGCGGACGAAAGCGCGGCCTATGAATACGAGTGCGCGAAAGCCGGCATCAAGGTCGTCTACTGCGCGGAGCCTTTCGACAACGACGGCTCTCCACTGTCCACGATCTACAAAAGCATCAAACGCTCAATGGCCGGGGAATACAGTCGAGAGCTGTCCACCAAGGTCTTTGCCGGTCAGTGCCGTTTGGTCAAGCTTGGCTTCCACCAAGGAGGATTGGCGGGGTTCGGGCTGCGCCGCGCACTGCTCGATGAACAACGAAATCTCAAGGGCGAGTTGAACATCGGTGAACAAAAGAGCATCCAAACCGATCGCGTGGTTTTGGTGCCTGGCCCCCCTTGGGAGGTGGCCACGGTCGAACGGATCTACCGCCAGTTCGTGTGCGATGGAAGGAGCGAGCGGCAGATCGCCGATGAACTCAACGCCGAAGCCAAACGCACCGATTTGGACCGCCCGTGGTCGCGCGCCACCGTCCACCAAGTGCTCACCAACGAGAAATACATCGGCAACAACGTCTACAACCGCACTTCATCGAAGCTCAAGCAAGCAACGGTGCGCAATCCGCCTGAGCGCTGGGTGCGCTGCGACGGCGCGTTTGAAGGCATCATTTCTTTGGAGCTCTTCACCCAAGCCCGTCAGATCATTGCGTCCAGAAGCCTAAGGCTAAGTGATGCGCAGATGCTGGAGCTCTTGGCGACACTCTGGCGCCGCGCAGGCACGCTGTCAGGCCTTGTCATTGACGAAAGCGAAGACATGCCATCGAGCACCAGCTACCAAACCCGTTTTGGTGGACTGCTGCGGGCGTATGCGTTGGTGGGATACACCCCGGACCGCGACTACCGCTACTTGGAGATCAACCGGTCCTTGCGTGCTTCGCATCCGGACGTTGTGGCACAGGTGATGCAGGCCATTCGTGGCGGTGGCGGAGAAGTGGTGCAAAACGCCGGCAATGATCTGCTGCACGTCAATGGTGAGTGGACGGCTTCTGTCGTGCTCGCCCGAAGCCAAGTCGGGTCGGGCGGAAATCTGCGTTGGAGCCTCCGATTTGACACCAGTTTGGCCCCTGACATCACGTGTGCTGTGCGCATGGACAGCAGCAACGAAAATCCTTTAGACCACTACCTGATCCCCAGATTGGACATGGGCGCATGGCCCCAGCGCTTGGGCGAAGACAATGGCGGGTTGATCGATGGATACCGATTTGATTCGTTTCAGTCGCTGGCTGAACTGGCCGCACGGACACCTTTGGAGGACGCGGCATGACGCAACACGCGCGCGAGGAAGTGCACACCATCCCCATTCGGCAGATCTATGTGCTGAACCCCCGGTCGCGCAACAAGCGTGTGCAACAGGAAATGATCGAGAACATCCGCTCTGTGGGCCTTAAGCGCCCCATCACGGTGGCGCGGCGACCCAAGCCTGAGGGTGGATACCACTACAACTTGATCTGCGGCCAAGGGCGCTTGGAAGCCTTCCGGGCTCTTAACCAAACCGAGATTCCAGCATTCGTGCTCGACGCGACACAGGAAGATTCACTGGTCATGAGCTTGGTGGAGAACGTCGCCCGACGCAACCACACGCCACTGGAGCTGATGCAAGAGATTGCCCGGCTGCGCGAGCGCGGCCACACGGATGCCGACATCGCCAGCCGCATCGGCGTCAGCCCACCGTGGATCAGTGAGGTGGGGTCACTCTTGTCGCGTGGGGAAGAGCGCTTGGTGGCGGCTGTTGAATCGGGCGTTCTGCCCTTGAGCATGGCGATGGTCATTGCCAAAAGCAGCGAAGAGGGAGTCCGCGAGGTTCTGGCCGATGCCTATGAGAATGGATTTCGTGGGCGAAAGCTCGATGCTTTGCGCCGCCTTATTGAGTCGCGGAGCAAGTCTCAGCGTGCGCACAGTGGGCCCAACAGCAAGACCACCATCAAGAAGAAGCCGCTGACACTGGCGCAAGCCCGCCGTATGTTCGCCGAAGAGGCGGAGAAGCACCGCATCGTCATCCAGCGCGCAGAGTTCGCCAATGAAACGGTGTTGTTTTTGGTGCACGCGTTCAAGCATCTGGTTCGCACCAGCGAATTTGTGGAGCTGTTGAAGAAGCAAGGTGTGGAAAGCATGCCGTCCCAGCTCAATCGGAAGATGCAAGAATGAACGATGAGACAAGCGGGGTTCCCAAGCCGACATTCATGCGCAAGTGCATTCGTGTGCCGCTGTCAAAACTGATCGCGCTCAAACCCATCAAGCCTGATGTCAAGCGGGGAGGCAAGTATCAACAGATCCTCACCTCAGTGCGCGAGGTCGGCTTGGTCGAGCCCCCTGTGGTGAAACAAGCGCCACACAAGAAAGGATGCTATTTCGTTCTTGACGGACATTTGCGCGTTGAAGCCTTGCGGGATTTGGACGTGCCGGAGGTGGATTGCTTGATTGCCTTGGAGGACGACACCTACACCTACAACAAGCATGTCAACCGCCTGTCAGCCGTGCAAAACCACCGCATGATCGTCAAGGCTGCGAACAATGGCGCGTCGCCTGAGCGCTTGGCCAAGGCATTGGGCTTCACGCCTGAAACCATCCGCAAGAAGTTCAAGCTGCTCCAAGGCATCTGCGAAGAAGTGGCCGAACTGCTGGCAGACAGCAATTGCCCGCAAACGACGTTCGATGTCTTGCGGCGCATGAAGCCTGTGCGGCAGATCGAGGCAGCCGAGCTGATGCTCGGAAACCGGGATTTCAGTGCCGTGTTCGCCAAAGCGCTCCTCCTCACCACGCCGCCAGAGCAACTGGTTGCTCCCGACAGTCGGGCCAATAAGGCTGCTGGCGTTGGCCAAGCCACAGGCATTGAGCGGGAGCTGGCCACACTGCAAAGCCGCGCCAAAATCTTGGAGGACAGCTACTCCGATGACCTGATGGTCTTGACCGTCACCAAGGGCTATCTGACGACGCTCCTGAGCAACGCCCCGATCGTGCGCTGGCTGACCAAGCATCACCCCGAATACTTAAAAGAATTCGAGCGCATTGTGGACATGGAATCGCTGCCGGGCGTTGCGCGGGTGTCAGGCAACGGGGCCCGGCACGTCTCAAACAAGGCTCAGCCATCATTGTGAGTGGTGGTGTCGCGCCCAGTTCCACAGATGGGCGCTTGCCAACAGCAAGCCCGCGCGCACGGTAACAAGCACCTCGCGCCGCGGCAGCGGATCAGGGCGAACGCCCGCCGCATGCCGAATTTAAAGTGGTGCCAGACCCGGATGAGAGTACATGGCCGGCCAAGGCAGTCGATCCGAAGTTGGTGGCGGATCTTGATCGGCGCATAGCCCTCAAACGCGCCGGCATCGAGACCGTGTTGCTCAACGGGAGACGCGATCTCATAGGTCTGTGGGCAACTGTCTTGGCGCGAAGGCAGAGTGTGGAGTCTGCACTCAAAGAGGCGGTCGCACACTGCGCCCAAGCCGACGCGGATGTGTCGGGCGCGGCGCGATAGCAATGGGCACGTTCAGTCGTGTGCCGAATTGAAGGTGGCGCCCGACCCGTATACGTTAGCCGGCATGCGCCACTCCACGTCGTTGGCTTATTGGCTAGGCCCAACTCTCCAGACCGTCAAATTTTGGATCGTTCCTTCTGAGGTCTTTCGGGCGCGTGCGCGGGATCAATATAGCTGTCGATGGCTTGAGCAATAGCCTTCGCTTCCTCCTCACAAATAAACTCCAAGACCACCTTGTGGGCCGATGACTCAGGCCGCTCCCAGACCAAAGGTCCAAATTCGCGGGCATGCTCGACATAGGTCTCGCTGGCGTGGGCGGTCTCATCGAAGGCTATTTGGCACAGTTCCGTAGACAGAGGTGTGCTTCCGTCGAACGCGGCGAAAACGCGGATGTCGTCACGCAGGTCAGGGCGGGCATGCCACAAGTCTTTCACCCTGCGGGAGATGAGTTCGCACTGCGCTGCGCGCAGGAGGCTGTCATTCCACCACTCGATAAGTGCATCGAAGCTCTTGAAATATTGTTCCTCCGCGGCGCTCCCCTTTGGCCTGATATGAAATCCCGGTGCCGGATACCGCCCTTGACGAATATCGATGCCAATGGCGTGAAAATAACCATGTGTCAACAGTTGTGGGTGCATTGCAATTCTCCTTGTTTTTATTATTTGTAATTCTATTTTTGGCCTTGTCAATGATTGCTTTTGTTGGCGATAAGCCCGGAATCCCTTAAATTTTTCGTCTGCATATAGGCAAAGGCAATCTGGTTATTTGGTTTCTGCTTACTGAAATGGCAAAATGAAAAATTAATTTGTTGGGTGTCGAATTGGTCGTTTTGATCTGAACCGAACGACAGCGACTGCAGCGGCACTGTCGATGTCGCCAAAGGCATCCAACATCAGCTGCAGTGCCGCCTCTTCGTTGTAGCCGCCAGAGCCTGCACCAATGATCGGGAAGGCCGCTGACGCGAACTTGCGTTCCTCAACAATCGCCATCGCCGAACGCACCGAGTCCTGAATCGACTGCTGCGAACTGCGCCACAGCATGTTGATCCCAGCCACATGGATGATGTTCTTGAAGTCTAAGCGACCTGCCGACGTCAACACCGCGCCTCCCAGTGGGATAGCGCCGGCGCGGGCAACTTCTATGAAAGGGCGAACGCCGCCCCGGCGTTTGATCGCCCCTGACACGCCTTGCGGCAGCAGCATCCACCACGGAATAATGTTGCGATTCCAAGGGTTGACGATGGCCTCCACGCTCTGATCGAGCAAATCGCCTTCCACGACGATAGGGCGCATCCGCGGTGGGCGTATGTTGTCTTGGTTCATAAGCTTCTCCATTTGATGTTGGGTTGTGGTGTGTGTGCCGATCTCGATGGTCAAGTGAAATGCGCAGCCAGTCAGCGCGGACGAATCCGCGCTGACCGTGGTGGCTGTTACGGGTAGTGCTTGGACTTGTTCTTGAGCTGCGTATCGAACTGTCCTTTGGTGTAGACCGGTAAAGCCACGATCGGCTGATACTTCGACAACGTGATCACTTGCCGCCGCACGGTTTCCTCAGGCACCTCGCCGCGGTAGTGGTGGCTGATGACCTGCGATTGGTCGCGCATGGCGTGGCCTGTGATGAGAGAGATATCTCGGTCAGGAACCCCTTTGGCAGAAAGCATGCTCACCAGCGTGCGGCGGAAGGCGTGAAACCGGCAGTCGCCGTCAAAGCCGAGCGCAGCCATATATTTGCGGAACTGCTGCACCAAGCCTTGGCTATACAATGCGTTCGTCTCACCCGTTTTCTTGTTGTGCCCAGCCGTCAAATGCGGAAACAACCGCGTGCAAGTGGCATCCTTCAGGTCTTGGAGGTAGACAAGAAATCCTGCGTCGATGAGTGGTTGCGCGATGGGGATGTTGCGCTCTGCGCTTTTGCCTTTGAGTGTTTGCCGGCTGAGCGCGCCTGCGGTGTGGGCCAAGTCACTGTCCGCGGTTTTGCGGATGGCAAAGAACCACCGGCCGTTGATGCACACCACGTCCGACACCTTCATCTGTGCGACTTCACCAACCCGCGCACCGGTATACAGACCGATCATCGGCGCCCACCAACGGTGGGGGTGGTGTTTCGCCCACGCAATGAATGTCTCGGGATTGAAGATGCGCTGCAGTTCGTCGTCGGTCAGCCAGCGCGGACGCTTCCGTCGTTCGCTGGTCAAATCGCGTTTCGGTTTCGTGAAGCCATCCATTGGCGACATTGAGATCGCATGTGCGTCCTTCAATGAATTGAAAAACCGGCACAGAATCGCGTGGTGTTTCGACATCGTCCCGTCTGCGGTTGGCCGGACTCTTTCAAGGCGCCCCAACTGCATGAGGTCTTCAGCTTCTTTGCCTGCATAACGTGGATCCGTGAAGCAGTTTTTCGGTGCCCACAGCATCAGATCCCATAATTGTCGGATCTGATCGCGGTCGATGGTCGAGGCCAGCATGTCGCCATACAGATGTTTGAGCGCGGCCAATGACTGTCGATAGGCCGCAACGGAGTTGCGTGTCAAATTTCTGCGGCGCATGTCTTCCAGAAAATCATTGATCTCGACAGAGATCGCGCGTGCCGGCGCGCCAAGAGGAAGTGGTGGTGTTGTCCGCATCTCCTCAGCCGTGCGTCTCTGCCTTGGCTTTCGATTGAGACGCCGAAACAATCTCTCGAACTGCGTAACTGATGCTTCATCTGGGAAGGTGACGTTCTTGAACGAGACGTTCCTTCCTTCCACCAATTCGATCAGGAGAGCGGTTGGTGCTTTTCCTGCTGTGCTTGCTGTGTTGCTCATTTGTAACTCCAGTTGTGAAAAACCAACTGGTGATACGAGGTTATTTTATTCTGTCAACGGGTTGCCTCTGACTGGCTTGACGGACGTTCTGATGAGCTAATTGTGGTTGATATATTTCGTGCGTAGTGGCTCGCGAGGTGCATATTTTTCGTAGGAATTTCAGTCTGTTATCAATGCATAAGATATGCGAACGGATTTGCATTTGTTGTTCAGCGTAGAACTTTACATACTGTTTAACGTTCAGTTTTCTTGTTTGTGAGACCGGATACATTGTCTCCATTGCTCAAACTGGGCTGTCTTGATGACGTATTCCGTCGGCTCAACGGTCACAAACTCGACCTTCAAGCGGAAAATTGTCCCTGTGACTTGCGTAAAGGCGCCAGAACATGTCTTTCATGCCATTTTTGCACTCGGTTTCGTGGGAAATTCATTTTGGCTGCAAATAAGTGTGAGACCCTCGGCATTTTTATTTCTTTTTTTGTGAGCTGTCTCAATGTTTTATGGCGATGACTTTTGGGTCGAATTATTATCGGAGCCCTCAGCTAATACAATGTTTTGAAGGATCTCGTTGAGTGGGCGGTGCATCCAACTGTTCCATGGCATTTATGCGCCGCTTTGAATTGCGGAGTGTTGCGCGCGTTTCTTTTTTGAAACACCTTGGCATGCGCCTGCGATAGACATGGTGTCTATACCCGTTGCATGTTGGATGCGGGCATCAGACGGGGGATCAATATGGTCAGCAGTCGGTCCGTAGAGAGTTCGTCAGAAACGAGTTCTCCGAAGAAGAAGATCGCGTTCACGGCAATTGCAATATCACTTTTGGCCGTATTGGCTAATGGCTTCTCAGTGGCTGACAACGGCCTCAATTTATGGGATCGAATCAGCCGCCCCAGCAGTGTTGTTCCTAGTGGCGGGGTTCCCAGCGCACCCTCTCCTGCGCCCTCGAAGCAGCAGGGTGGGGCCAGCAGGGTGGACACTGGGGGCATTGCCGGCCCTATAGATGCTCCGACAGCAGCGCCAGGTCCGCCTGCAGGATCAAGCTCAGGCAACGCGACCGCCTCTGCACCTCCTGTGCCACAGGCCAGTCCCCAATCTTTCGCAAATCAGCATGTCGTCATAGAGCAGGCCCCAGCAGCCGAGCCTGCCGCGCCTGCAGGGCGCTCGCAGGTGCCAATCTATCCGCCCGGTCCTGAGCCGATCGATATCTCTGAGCCCACTTCGCTCATTTCGAATGCTTCCAATGCCATGGTTGCTTCGGTTTCCGGCGGCAATGCCTGTCGGCCCCACATCAACTACTCGGCCAACACCACGGTCGCCGCCACGGATGCCCTGACCCGCCCGGGCAACATCAAATGTGTCCAAGCTCCTCTCAGTGGAGAGATGACGGTTGTTCTTGAACTCTGCGGCGGGCAACGCAAACGCATCCAATCCATCACGGTGGAGCGCCGCGCCCACGACCAAAACAGATCCAGATCTACCGTCGGGGCGTTTTATTACTCGCTGCTCGACAACGGCGATGAAACTTTGCCGCAGCCGATGGAGGGCCGATACGGCGGAATACACACCGCAACATTTCCGCCGACTGAGGCAACGCATGTCCGCATCAATGTGCGCACCATGCCGCGACGAGGGAAGGGCGCACCGATCTACCAGCAGCTGTGCTCAATCGTCGCTAGCTAACGCAGGCCGCCGGCATCCCAATGGGGTGCCGGCGGTGCCAGTTGCGTTTAGGTCTCTCCGCTCTTCTTCAAAGAGCGCCTGACAGTCGTCAGCACCTTTTCTTGGGCCTCGGCCGGCAACTGCGCGAATGCCGTGATCAGCTCAGCCATAGCTCCTTCGGCAAAGAGCGCCGGCAGGGGAACGCCCAGTTCCTTGGCCATGGCGTCGAGCGTGTCCAAGTCGGGCACGTGGACACCCTGCTCATAGCGGTTGATCCGCGCCGACGCCACATCTGGCGGCAATCCCATGCGCACCCCCAAATCCGTCTGCGAGATGCCCTGCGCTTGGCGCAGGGCGCGCAAACGTTGGGCGAACCGGCGTCGGACGGGGCCAATAGGCATATCTGAACAGGATGCCTGTCCGACGATTCCCAGCATACTACGAATATCGTAGGATTGCTCCGCGGCCAGTTGGTCGCGCTGGCAGAGGATGGAACCGATGTTCAGAACCACAGCACGGGTGTTGGCTGTCGCCAGCCTGCTGGTGACCGCCGCCGCCCATGCCGCGGACGGCCGGGTCTGCACCAGTGACCCGTCGACCGGGCAAGAACTGATGAAGACCTTCGACGCCGCAACGGCTTTTACCTGTGAAGGCATGGACGGGAAGCACCGCATCTCCGGCCTCTACAAGCAAGGTTGGACAGTGGCGCACGTCCTGCCGGCCTCCCGCTCCGATGACGGCCCGATACGCACCTATTGGGTGCTTGTCATCGAAAAGCGCTGATCTTCAGCGCCACAGGAGGTTTTCATGCTGGCCGCATTCGGACGTTTGACCCTTGGCTCCACCACGCCCACAAAGTGGACGTTTTTGACACCGATGGTTGTCGGTGCACTCGGGGTGCCCATCGCTGTGCTGGACCCGCTCTTGAGCATGTTTTTCCCCGCCAGCGCGATCGCACTGATGGGTGGCGTGGTGGGGGCGATGTATTTGTTCTTTTTCGGCCACATCCGCCGTGCTGCGGTGTTTTTGGCTGGCGGCTTTGTCGGCATGGTCGTGTGGCTGCCGCTGTCCTTGTTCATGCAGTCCTTGTTCCATTAATCAAAGCGCACGCAGTCCACTTGGCCCCGCCTTTGGCGGGGCCCTTTTTATGTCAAATGTGGCGGAAGCGGCCTGCGCTTCAAGTAGGCGTCCCCAACACGCCGCGCTTCTTCTCTCAGTGTGGGGTCGCGCCCGTCCTCTGCAGCACGCAACAATGCTGCGACCAGTTGCGCGTCATCCAAGTGGTCCGCGCCCGCCAACACCACCAACTCCGCCCACCGCGCGCGTTGTATGCGCATGGTGCGACGCATGCGTTCTTGCGTGCGCAACGCCGCGCGCTGGCGTTTTAGAAGATCCAACGCCTGCACTTGTGCTGCACGCTCGCCTTTGTCCCGCGTTTCTCTCTTCATTGGAACGTCCGTTGTGGTGGACCGTCATTCAACGAATGCTGAACGTGTTGTCAAGTTGATGGTGCCAAAAAAGCGCAAGTATGAGGGCGGAAACGAGCAAAAAAAACGGCAAATCTGGAGCAAGAGCGCGCTTATGCATTGCCCCTGCGGGACAACGCGCGCCAAGAGCAAAAGCCTAAAAAAGCCCAAGCGAAAAGAGCGAAAACAGCTCTTGCCAAAGCGAAAAAAGCTGAAAGAACGCTGCGTGGCGGAACCAGAAACAACAACAAAACAACAACAAAAAACAACAACGGAGGCGACACCCGTGGCTATTTATCATGCAAGAGTGAAAACCATCAGTCGTTCAAAAAAGCACTCCGCGCTGGCTGCCGCAGCCTACCGCGCGGGCATGCTCATCGTGGACCACCGCACAGGCGAACGCCACGACTACCGCCACAAGCGCGGCGTCGTGGAAACGATTTGCGTTGCGCCAAAAAATGCACCTGCTTGGTCAGCGCAGCCCCAACAGTTGTGGGCCGCGGCAGAAGCTGCTGAGCGCAGGAAAGACGCAGCCGTGGCACGGGAGTTTGAAGTTGCGCTCCCGCATGAGCTGGACGCCAACCAACGCCATGCGTTGGTCAAAGACATCGCGTCGGCTTTGGTGCGGCGCTACAGCTTCGCAGTGCAGGCCAGCATCCATAAGCCCACCCAAGGTGGCGTCAACCACCATGTCCACATTCTGGCCACCACCAGACGGATTGCGGCTGATGGTCTCACCGAAAAGACGCGCGAGCTTGATGGAAAAATATCAGGCAGTGAAGAAGTGTCGTGGGCGCGGGAAATGATTGCCGATACGATCAACGAACACCTGATCCGCGCCGGTGTAGAAGAACGTGTCGACCACAGAACGCTTGAAGCGCAAGCGCAGGCGGCTTGGGAGCGCGGCGACCACGAAGAGGCTCTTGTCTTGGCTCGGCGTCCCCAACGCACGCTGGGCAAAAACGCCGCGGCCCTTGAGCGCAAAGGCGTGGCCACAGAGATTGGAAACGACAACATCAAGATTGAACTGAACAATGTGGAGCGCACCACAAAAGCGCTTGCCAAGCTGGCGCAGGCCAGCGCGTCACCAGAAGAGTTGGCAGACGATATTGCGGGCTCCACCCTTGAGGACTTCGTTGTTCCTGACGCCGACGCCATCAGCAACCGAGGTGGAGAGAAAGAGCAAAAGTTGACGGCTGAGGAAGCATGGAGCCAAGCACAAGAGGTTTGGAACCAGCACATCTTGCCCAAGATCTCGGTGCCCATGGAAAGAACAAAGAGGGTGATGGCCGAGATGGCGGAGCGTGTGCGCGTGTATCTGCACGACAACGCACTGCCGGCGGCGGTCAAAGAGCTGTTGCGGCGGCTTGAGGTGCTCAAGCGCCGCATCGAAACACCACAGAAAAATAGGCAGTCACATCAGCGGGCTCTTGATCTCGCGCGCCGCGCACAGTGGGCGCTTGAGAGGACCAACCGGGTCAATCCCACGGGGCGCGACATCGTGGCCCGGGTGCGCCGAGAAAAGTGGTTGACGCACCTTGGCGATTGTGTGCGGGTGGCCGGTCAGCGTTTGAGCCCAGAGCGTGTGCGGGCGGACAATGACGCCATAGAGATCGGGGCTGCGGAAGTTGAGCTTTGGAGCAGGCATGTTCTCAATCGTTTTCCCATTGAGGGGATTGCGCACGACAACAATGAAGAACCCAAAGAGAGTGGTGTGGTCTTGGCGTTCCGTCCGCCTTCTGGACCGGCATAAACAAGAACACCCCGCCTCGGCGGGGTGTTCTTTGACTGCGGTAGACTGGTCAGTGCACTTTCGGTCGCGGGACAGTGCCCGGTGGAGGCGCGTCTTTCGTTGAGTTCGGTGTGGTGTCTTCTTGTGGATCGGTGTCAATTTGCGGATCGTTGATGGGGAGGGCTCTGCGCAGTTCGTCTCGACGCTCATCAGAAATGCCGCGTGCGACAACGCTGACTTGAACCCCATTCTTTGTGTCTGTTGTTTTGGGTTTGAGGCTCGGTGCTGGTGCTGGTGCTGGTGTCGGTGCCGGGTTCGTTGTCTGTCCGCCGGCAGATTTCGTCTCGCTGGCGTCGATCAGTTCCTTGGCCAACACCAGTGCCATCCGGAGGCGGACGCGGTGGTCGTGCAAGGAGATGTCGTCGTCATACAGCATTCCTGATGTCAGCAGGCTTGTGGCGATTTGGGTCAAAGGTGTCAAAGACATGTGTCACACTCACTTTTGTTGTTTGGGAGTGCTCATCCAAACAAATAAATGTCGCGACACAAGACGTGTTGGTGGCCGTTCGGGGCGGAAAATTCGACACCTTATGCATCGCGGAATTTCCGCTGATTTTGTTCATTGTGGATTTACTTATTTCGCGGTCAACACCGCATCAATTGCTCAGAACCCTGCGCAGGCCATTGAGGTCGAGCCCATAGTTCAACACGCTCAGTCCGGCCGATCTCACATCGCCCGCACTGGTGCCGTGCAGCTTTTCCCGTGGCCTGAGGTCTCGGCTGTATGTGCTGTGGTGTTCGTCGCTCAGCTCATGCCCCACAATTTGCGCGCGCAGTTCGGACGCCACTGCCCGCCCTTGCATTTCTTGGATCATGGTCTTGCGCAATGAGTGGAAGCCCCGCTTCCCGGGGTCCCAATCCTGCGCAACCATCCCAAGGTGACGGCCAAAGGCCTTGGTGATCCAGTTGCCAGCACCGTTTTTTGCAGTTGGGCTTGCATTGGTGAACAGCCGGTCGTTCCCCTTTGACTTGAGTGTGTCCACCCATTGCTGAAACCCCAAGTCCAGCAGGTGCGGGTGGATGGGCACAACGCGCTTGCTGACATCCGTTTTGAGATGTTGGTGCTCGCCTTCGTCCGTGAAGTTGATGCATGGAATTCCATCTTTGACGAGGATGTCTGCAACACGCAGTTGCCCGACCTCCGAAACACGTGCTCCGGTGTATAGGCCAATAAGACACGCCCATCGGAACGGAAGCTTCTGTTTTTCCAAAGCCTCTGGGGCGAACAAGGCTTGAAGCTGCTCAGTGTCGTATGCCTTGAACGAATATTTCTTGCGCCGCTCACGCTTCTCACGGGATGAATAGTTGTTGTGTTCAGTGCATGGGTTCTGATCCTGCGGGTAGTGGCCCGTTGCCATAGCCCAACTGAAAAAGCTGTCTTCGCCACCGATGAAGCTTTGTTTGCTGTCCAACGTCGGCGAGGCGATGTGGTTGTCGCGCATGTGCTGAAACCACCGCGCAACATCATTGCGGGTGATGCTTCCCACTTTCTTGTTGGCGCCCAAGAACTCGGTCAGGTCCGTAATGGCGGTCGCCTTTGTGGACAGCGTTTTGGGCAGGGTGCGGCCGGCCAGTGACGCAAGCCATGCATCTTTCGCCTTGCCCAACGTGATGGGCACGATATCGGCCGAACTGGCGGACCGTGCAGGGACAGCACGTTGGGCAGGGGTTGCAACAACAGGCGTGGCAGAGGCGGTGTTGCGCGTCGCACTCCGATACAGGCGCGCATCCTCTGGCGTATCGATCTGCCAGATTTCCTTGATCGTCCCGTCCGGCTTGTGCACACGCTCAACGGTCAGGTCGCGGGTCTTGCCAGCGGTGACCCCGGCAATAAGAGCATCCACGCCCTTTTTATCTGACCAACCCATTGGCAGACCCCGCAAGAGAGTGAAGGCCTGAGCATATCCATCGGCCAGTGCCAAGGCATTGACTTGGGCTTGACGCAGGTCGGTCGTGCGCAAGGTGCGCTTGATGATCCGCCGCCCAACAACGAAGTGCAGGTCAGTGGGCACCCGTTGCCGGAACGACCAAAGGCCAGTGGACGAACGAACAAGATGGTGTGGGATGCGCATCGGGGCGATGTGTCCCGATTTGTGTCCTGCCCCCAGTTGGGCCCAGAAACGAAAAACCCCTGACGAGTCAGGGGTTTGCGTAATCTGGCGGAGAGAGGGGGATTCGAACCCCCGAAGCGCGGTTTAGACGCTTACACACTTTCCAGGCGTGCTCCTTCAACCACTCGGACACCTCTCCGGAGCCTGACAGGCCGCCGAGGCGGGCCGTGCAGGGCCGGGAATTCTAGCCGGCGCCGCGCCGGGGGACAAGTTGTGCCGGCGCGGTCCGCTCCCGGACCGATCGCGCCTGGGGAGCGAGGGTGGGGCATGGCACAATGCCGGACCGGTCCGCGCGCGCTGCGCCGCCGGCCGGCCCGATCCCGCCGCGGCGGCGTCGCCGGCCTTGCGCCGCGCTCGCCAGGCGCCGCGCGGACCGCCTCCCGCCACCACCCGTGTCCAAGGATCCGATGTCCTATCTCGTCCTCGCCCGCAAATGGCGCCCCAAGCGTTTCGCCGAACTGGTCGGGCAGGAGCACGTGGTGCGCGCGCTGACCAACGCGCTGAGCACCGGACGCGTGCACCACGCCTTCCTGTTCACCGGCACCCGCGGCGTGGGCAAGACCACGATCGCGCGCATTTTCGCCAAGTCGCTCAACTGCGAGCAGGGCACCTCGGCCGATCCGTGCGGCGAGTGCAACGCCTGCCGCGACATCGACGCCGGCCGCTTCATCGACCTTCTGGAAATCGACGCGGCCAGCAACACCGGCGTGGACGACGTGCGCGAGGTGATCGACAACGCGCAGTACATGCCCAGCCGCGGACGGGTCAAGGTCTACCTGATCGACGAAGTCCACATGCTGTCCAAGTCGGCCTTCAACGCCTTGCTCAAGACGCTGGAAGAGCCGCCGGGGCACGTCAAGTTCCTGCTCGCCACCACCGACCCGCAGAAGCTGCCGGTGACGGTGCTCTCGCGCTGCCTGCAGTTCAATCTCAAGCGTCTGGACGAGCAGCAGATCGCCGGGCAGATGACCCGGATCCTCGCGGCCGAGGCGATCCCGGTCGAGGATGCGGCGATCCGCCAGCTGGCCAAGGCCGCCGACGGCAGCCTGCGCGACGGCCTGTCGCTGCTCGACCAGGCCATCGCCTACAGCGGCGCCGGCAGCGCGGGCGTCGCCGGCGGCGAGCAGGCGCTGCAGGGCGCGGCGGTGGCGGCGATGCTCGGCTCGGTCGACCGCACCCGCGTCGGCGCGGTGCTGTCGGCGCTGGCCGAAGGCGACGGCCGCCGTCTGCTCGACGAAGTGGCGACCCTGGCCGAGTTCTCGCCCGATTGGGGCAACGTGCTCGAATCGCTCGGCGACGCGCTGCACCGGATCCAGGTGCGGCAGCTGGTGCCGGACGCGGCGGTCGAGGCCGACGGCGTCGATGTCGACGGCCTCGCCGCGCAACTGCGGCCCGAGCTGGTGCAGCTGTGGTACCAGATGAGCCTGGGCGGCCGCCGCGACCTGCCGCTGGCGCCGAGCCCGCGCGCGGGTTTCGAGATGAGCGTGCTGCGCATGCTCGCGTTCCGGCCCGGCGCGGGCGGCGATGCCGCGCCGCCGTCGGGCTCGGGCGGTCGCGGCGAACCGGCGCGCGCGGCCAATGCCGCGGCGCAGGCGGCCGCGGCGATGCGCGAGATGGGCGGCGGGCCGCGCACGGCCGCGGCCGAGGCGGCGCCGCCCGCGCTGGCGGTGCGCGAAGCGCGCCCGGCCTATGTCGCCGGCGAGCACGCCAGCGACGATGCGCCGCCGTGGGCGCCGCAGGAGCCGGCAACGGCGCCCGCCGGCAGCGTGTCCGCGCCGAAGCCCGCGGCCGCACTGAAGCCCGCGACCGAGCCGCCCGCGAATCCGATGCGCGAGGCCGCGCCCGCACGCGCGTTACCGGCGATGTCCAACCCGTTCGAGGACGCCCCGCGCGACGCAGCGCCGGTCGCGGCGCCGAAGCCCGCGCCGCCGGTCCGCGCCAATCCGTTCGAGGACGCCGCGCGCGACGCGGCGCCGGTCGTGGCGTCGAAGCCCGCGCCGCCGGCCCGCGCCAACCCGTTCGAGGACGCTGCGCCGGTCGCGGCGTCGAAGCCCGCGCCGCCGACCCGCGCCAACCCGTTCGAGGACGCCCCGCGCGACGCAGCGCCGGCCGCAGCACCGAAGCCCGCGCCATCGGCTCCCGCCAATCCATTCGAAGACGACCCGCGCGATGCCGACCAGCTCGCCACCGCATCGTCCGCGCGCGGCCCGATGTTCGAGGACGACCCGCGCGACGCGCCGCCGCCGCGCGCGGCCGTGGCGCCGCCCGTGCCCGTCGCGCCGCCGGCGCCCGCCGCGCGCGAGGACATCCTCGCTCCGGCCGAACCGATCACCATGCCCGCGCGCGCCGCCGCGCCGGCCGGCGCCGCCGCCATCGCCGACGACGGCGCCTGGCACGCGCTGATCGACGGCAGCGGCCTGCGCGGGCCGGCCCGGATCCTGGCCGAGCACGCCGCCTTCCTCGGCTATGCCGGCGGCGTGCTGACCCTGGCGCTGGGCCCGAACGACGAACACCTCAAGGCGCCGGCGCTGATCAAGCTGGTCGCCGACGCGCTGGCCGCGCCGTTGGGCGCGCCGCCGCAGATCCGCTTCGAGACCGCGGCGGACAGCGCCGGCCACGGCAACGGCGAGTCGGTGCACGCGCGCAACCTGCGCGCGCGCGACGAGCGCCAGGCGCGGGCCGAGGACGTGTTCATGAACGATCCGGACGTGCGCCGGCTGATCGAGCAATACGGCGCCCGGCTCGTGCCCGATTCGATCCGCCCGTTCGACGAAGCCTGACGGATCGGCGCGGCCGCCCTTGCGCGCGGCCGCCGCCGGCCCAACACCTGTAGCGTCGGCGCGGCGTGCCACACTCGCCGCGCGCGATCCGCCGGGACGCTCGGCCCGGATCGCCCGAGCGACCGGTTCGCCGTGCTCGCCGCGCCGACCCGATCACCGAACCCTTCACGAAAACAGCAGGACCACCACCATGCGCGGCAACATCGCCCAACTCATGCAACAAGCGCAGAAGATGCAGGAAAACGTGCAGCGCGCCCAGGAAGAACTGGCCAAGATCGAAGTCACCGGCAGTGCCGGCGGCGGCATGGTCAGCATCACCGTCACCGGCCGCATGGAGTGCCGCAAGGTGCGCATCGATCCCAGCGTGCTGAGCGACCAGGAAATGGTCGAGGACCTGATCGCCGCGGCCTTCAACGACGCGGTCAACAAGATCAACGCCGAGTCGCAGGCGAAGATGTCGGCGGCCACCGCCGGCATGCCGATGCCGCCCGGCATGAAGCTGCCGTTCTGAGCGGGCGGGGCTGAATCCCATGGGTTTCCATATCGGTATCACCGCCGCGCTGGTCGCGGCCGGCCTGCTCGGGCTGGATCTCTACGCCACCTGGGCGGTCTGGCGCGAGCCGGATCTCACCGGCGCGCAGAAGGGCCTGCAGTCGGCGATGGTCTGGCTGCTGCCGCTGCTGGGCGCGATCGTCGTGCTCAACGTGGTGCGCTCGATGAACCGCGAGCCGACCGCGCGCAGCACCTTCACCACCTCCGAGTGAACGCCGCCGCCGCGAAGGGCGCGCGCGCATGAGCAGCGCCCTGCTCGAACAACTGATCGACGCGCTGCGGGTGCTGCCGGGCGTGGGCCAGAAATCGGCCCAGCGCATGGCCTACCACCTGCTCGAGCGCGAGCGCGCCGGCGGCCAGCACCTGTCCGCGGCGCTGAGCGAGGCGATCGAGAAGATCGGCCACTGCGTGCGTTGCCGCGACTTCAGCGAAAGCGAGGTTTGTCCGACCTGCGCCAGCGCCGCGCGCGATGCGCACCTGCTGTGCGCGGTGGAATCGCCGGCCGACCGGCTGGCGATCGAGCAGGCCACCGGCTACCGCGGCCTGTACTTCGTGCTGCAGGGCCGGCTCAGCCCGCTCGACGGCATCGGCCCGCGCGAGCTCGGCCTGGACTCGCTGGTCGCGCGCCTGGCCGAGGGCGAGGTGCAGGAACTCATCATCGCCACCAACCCGACCGTGGAAGGCGAGGCCACCGCGCACTACCTAGCGCAATTGGCGCGCCAGCACGCGGTCAAGCCGAGCCGGCTGGCGCACGGCGTGCCGCTGGGCGGCGAGTTGGAATACGTGGATCGCGGCACGCTGTCGCATGCGTTCGGCAGCCGGACCGAGGTGTGACGATGTTCGGGATTCGGCTCGGTGTCGGTCGCGGTCGCGGCGCCGCCCGCGGCCGGCGCGGTCGGGGTAACGGCGCGGCTGGTACGCTTCGCCGGTCCCGAGTCCCAACGAGCCCGCCATGACCGACCCCACCATCTTCGGCAAGATCATCCGCCGCGAACTGCCGGCCGACATCGTCTATGAAGACGACGACCTGATCGCGTTCCGCGACATCGCCCCGCAGGCGCCGGTGCACGTGCTGTTCGTGCCGAAGACGCCGATCGCCACGCTCAACGAACTCAAGCCCGAACAGGCCGCGGTGGTCGGCAAGCTCGCCTACGCCGCCGCCCAGTACGCCAAGCGCGAGGGCTTCGCCGAAGACGGCTACCGCGTGGTCATGAACTGCAACGAGCACGGCGGCCAGACCGTGTTCCAGCTGCACCTGCACCTGCTCGCCGGCGACCCTCTCGGCCGCTTCGGCACGCCGCGCTGAGCCGCGGCGGGGCGTCGGCGACGCGGGCCGCGTCGCCTGCTGCGCGCGACCGCCGCCGCACAACGAACGAAGGCGCCCCAGGGGCGCCTTCGTCGCATCCAACGGGCGCGGCCTCAGCCGCGCGCGGGACTCACCACCAGCCCCACCACGGCCACGGCGACGGACGTTCGATCACGTCGACCTGCTGGCGCAGCGGCCACAGGTAGACCACGTCGGCGTCGAGCTTGGGCAGGCGATAGTCGTACTCGCCGATGCGGCGCGATTCGAAGCCGTCGATGCGGCCGGTGAAGGTCACCTCGCGGTTCTTCTCGAACAGTGCCGGATCGTAGAACCCGGTGCGGCAGGCCAGGAAGCGGCCGCCGGTGTCGTCGGTCGCCCAGTACGGGCGGCCGGTGTCGCCCAGCCGGGTCGAGATCATCTCGAAACAGGTGCGGTTGGCCTGCGGCTCGACGCCGACGATGCGTCCGCCCCAGCGCACCACCGAACCGGTGGCGTCGCGGGCGGCCGCGTCGGACGGAGTGATCGCGGTGAACGCCCCCTGCAGCGGCTGGGGCGCGGTGGCGCAGGCGCTGAGCAGCGCGGCGCCGGCGGCTAACAAGGCAAGACGGAGGCGGTTCATCGAGGTTCTCCAGTGCGGGTCGGGCGGTGCGCGCGTAGCGTCCGGACCAGTTCGTTGCGCAGTGCTCGGGCTTCGCGCCGCCCGGGTTGGCTGTCAGCGTACCGCCAATCGTTGAAACTTTGGCTGAGCCGGCGCAGCGGCGCGGCCAGATCCGGCCGCGCCTTGGCGACGCGTTCAGCCCAGGCCAGGGCCGGCTCGTGCGGCTCGCGCTCCAGGCCCAGCCGGCGGTAGCGGCGGCCCAGCGCATGCCAGGCGCGCAGCACCGGGTCGCGCTCGCGTTCGCCGCGGCTGCTGAGCCAGATCATCCAGGCGCCGGCGAGGCTGGCGAACAGCACGAACAGCGCGAGCAGGCGCGGGCCGTCGAGCCGGTCCACGCCGAACGGGCGCAGTAGCCGCTCCTGCCGGCTGGCGTCGAAGCCGAGCACGAAATCGTTCCAGCCGCGGCGCAGCCAGTCGCCGACGTTGAACAAGGGCGTGGACGCGCCGATGCCGCCGAACAGGCCGCCGGCGCCCGGGGTGCGGTCGGCGAGGGTGTCGTAGATGCGTTCGGGCGCGATCGCGGCGGTCGGGTCCATGCGCACCCAGCCGCGCCCGCGCAGCCACACCTCGGCCCAGGCGTGGGCGTCGGAGCGGCGCACCAGCCAATAGCCGCCGACCGGGTTGTAGTAGCCGCCGGCGTAGCCGGTGACCACCCGCGCCGGAACCCCCGCCGCGCGCATCAGCACCACGAACGAGGAGCTGAAGTGCTCGCAGAAACCGGCCTTCTGCTCGAACAGGAATTCGTCCACCGAGTGCCGGCCCAGCAGCGGCGTTTCCAGGGTGTAGGCGAACTCGCGGTGGAACATGCGCATCGCCCGCTCGACCACGGCGGCATCGTCGGCGCCGGCCTCGCGCCGCCACTGCGCGGCCAGCGCCAGGGTGCGCGGGTTGTAGCCGGCCGGCAGTTCCAGCGCGGCGCGGCGCAGCAGCGGCCGCAGCTCCGGCTCGAACGCGCGCGGCGGCGAGGAGCGCAGGCGCCAGCGGCTGAGCGAGGTCAGCGAGCGCTCCGCGTACAGGCCGTAGTCGTAACTCAGTTGCGAGCGCGCCGGCGCGGCCAGCGGCAGGTCGAGGGCGACGAACTGGCGATTGTCGGTCGCCTCGACTTCCAGGTCGTAGTCCCAGACCGTGGCCGAGGCCTGGAACGGCGCCGCCGGCAGGCCGCGGAACCAGCGCGGCTGGGTCCAGGTGCGGCCGTCGAAGTCCCATAGCACCGGCCCGCGCCAGTACATCTGCGAGGTCGGCGGCGCGGCGCCGTGGAAGCGCGCGCGCAGGGTCACCGTCTCGTCGTTCATCAGTTCGATCAACTCGCCCGGCGACATCCGGTCGGACAGGCCGGGGCGGGCGAGGGCGCGGTCGGGCACGCCCCACAGCGGCGCGGCCAGGCGCGGGAACAGCCAGAACACCGCCAGCGCCAGCGGCAGGCCGATGCCGATCAGGCGCGCGATCGACCACAGTTGCTGGCGCACCGGCGCGGCCGGCTCGGGCGGCTGGCCAGGCAACGCCAGCGCATCGAGTTGGGCCAGCCGCTGCAGGGTGACCAGGGCGAACGTCGAGGCCGCCAGGCCCAGGGTCAGCGACAGCGGGCCCTGGTCGAGCAGGAAGGTCGCGAACGGGCCGAACAGGGCGAAGCCGATCAGGCTGCGCGCATCGCGCAGGGTGTAGGTCTCCGAGGGTTTCAGCGCGAACATCGCCGCCAGCAGCGCGCAGCCGGTGTCGCGGCCGACGGCGAAGCGCGCCAGCACCAGCACCGTGCCGACCAGGGCGATCACCAGCAGCAGCCGCACCAGCGCCGGCAGCGGCCGCCGCCAGGACAGCGCGCCGACGACCAGGCCGGTCGCGGCGACGACCGCGGCGATCTTCGCCGGCAACTGCAGCAGCAGCGGCAGCAGGCAACTGGCGCCGGCCAGCAGCGCCCAGCGGCGCGCGCCGGGTTCCAGCGCCGCGGCGGGCAGGGCCTCAGCCATGCGGCATCAGCGCCAGCGCGCGCAGGCAGGCGTGGCGATGGGCGGCGCCGTTGCCGGGGCCGAGCGGGTTGTGGCCGGGCAGGGTCAGGCGATAGCGGCAGCCGTCGCGCTCGGCCTCGTCGACCCAGCGCGCCAAGCGCGAGATCCGGGTTTCCTGCGGCAGGCCGTGCAGGCGGTGCCAGTCGAGTTCGACGTCGGCGCCGAGCGGTTGTTCGTACTCGCGCACCAGCAGCGTGTCGCGCCGCGCCGAATGCTTCCAGGCGATCGTACGGCGCGCGTCGCCGGGGCGATAGTTGCGCAAATGGTGGACGTCGTCGCCGCTGGGATGCAGCCGGGTCACGGTCGGATCGCCGCCGCCGACCGGCAGCGGCGGCCCGTGCGCTTCCGGCGCCGGATACACCAGCAGCGGCGCTTCCGGCCACACGTGCGACCAGGCCCGCGCCAGCCCGAGCGGACGAGTGGTGGACACGCGCAACTTGGGCAGGTCGAACCAGCCGCGGCGGTGGGTGGCGATGCGCAGCTCGGCTTCGCCGGCGCCTTGTTCCAGGTCCAGCCGCGCCGGTTCGAGTTCGCCGGCGAGCCCGTCGTCGACCTGCAACCCCTGGCGCGGCCGGTCCGGCGCGGCGCGCGCGTGCACCCGCACCCGTATCGCGCTGCCGGCCGGCACCGGCTCGGCGTCGACCGCGACGATGCGCAGCCCGGCCAGTTGCAACTGCGCCGCGATCAGGCTGGCCAGCCCGGCGCCGCCGAGCAGCAGCGCCAGCAGGAAGGCCGGGTTGTTGTTGTAGTTCAGCGCGCCCAGGATCATCGCCGTCAGCAGCGCGCCGTAGAACGCGCCGAAGCCGGTCGGCAGCACGTAGATGCGGCGACGGTCGAACTGGACCGGCAGCGCCTCGGGCAGGCGCGGCCGGGTCCAGGCGTGCATGCGCGCGCGCCCGCGCCGCCATAGGCTGCGCGCGGCGGGGGCGGGCGCGGCGTCGGCGCGGGCCGGGGCCGCGCTCAATCCACGGCCACCGCGTAGAGGATCGACTTGGCCAGGTCGGCGGCGGCGTCGGCCTCGGCGACCAGGCGATGGGTGGCGACCGCGGCGAACAGCGCCTGCACGTCCTCGGGCACCACGTGGCCGCGGCCGAGCAGCAGCGCGTAGGCGCGCGCGGCGCGCAGCAGCGCCAGGCCGGCGCGCGGCGACAGGCCCACGCGCACGCCCGGGTGCTTGCGGCTGCGCGCCAGCAGCGCCTGCACGTAGCCGATCAACGCCTCGCTGGCGTGGACCGCGTCGACCGCGCTGCGGATCGCCTGCACGTCCGGCGCGCTCAGCAGCGCGCGCGCTTGCGCGATCAGGTGGCGGCGGTCGGCGCCGGCGAGCAGGTCGCGCTCGGCGGCTTCGTCGGGATAGCCCAGCTGCAGGCGCAGCAGGAAGCGGTCGAGCTGCGAATCGGGCAGCGGGTAGGTGCCCGACAGGTCGACCGGGTTCTG
This sequence comes from Lysobacter yananisis, assembly GCF_031199375.1. NCBI lineage: Bacteria > Pseudomonadati > Pseudomonadota > Gammaproteobacteria > Lysobacterales > Lysobacteraceae > Lysobacter > Lysobacter yananisis. Next base: position 5,750,922 of record NZ_CP133568.1, on the reverse strand, counting down.
GGTGGCGATGACGAAGAACGGATCCGGCAGCCGGTGGCTGCGCCCGTCCACGGTCACCTGATGCTCGGCCATCGCTTCCAGCAGCGCGCTTTGCGTGCGCGGCGGCGCGCGGTTGATCTCGTCGGCGAGCAGCACCTGGGCGAACACCGGGCCGGGATGGAACTGGAACTGGCGCGAGGTCGGATCGAACACCGACACGCCGACCACGTCGGCCGGCAACAGGTCGGAGGTGAACTGCACGCGCTGGAACTCCAGGCCCAGCGTCGCCGCCAGCGCATGCGCGAGCGTGGTCTTGCCGAGGCCGGGCAGGTCCTCGATCAGCAGGTGCCCGTCGGACAGCAGCGCGACGAAGGCCAGGCGCACCGCCTGCGCCTTGCCGAGCACCAGCGCGTTGACCTGCGCCTGCGCTTGTTCGAGGGCGCTGCGCAGGCCATCGGTTAGGATGGCCGCGTCGTGCGTCGCGCTGCTTGCGGTGATCTTGCCTGCGCTCATCGGGCCTGCCGTGGTGTGGTAAAGACGGGTGAAGTCGAAGATGTCGTTTTTGTCAGGTTCGTGAGGGTCGGCGATGCGGCGCACGCGCTTATGCGATGCGCGTCAACAAATCGCGGCGCGATCGCGTTCTCGCCGGCGCGGACGATCCCCAAACATTCGAGAGTGTAGCGAGGTCGGGTGCCGATGCGGGACAGGGACGAAGCCAGCGCGATGCGCAATGTGTTCTGGGCGCTGTGGACGCTGGTGTTGCTGCTCAAGCTCGCCGTCGCCGCCAAGCTGCCGCTGTTCGTCGACGAAGCGTTCTATTGGCAGGAAGGCCGCCATCCCGCCGCGGCCTATTCCGACCTGCCCGGACTGACCGCGTGGCTGGCGCGGCTGGGCGTGGAGTTGGGCGGCACCCGCCCGCTGGCGCTGCGCGCGCCGTTCCTGGCCATCGCCGCGTTGGTGCCCTGGCTGCTGGCGCGGGTGACCGCGCGCGAGTTCGGCGCGCGCAACGGCTGGATCGCCGGCAGCTATGCCTTGCTGTTGCCGCTGTCGGGCACGCTCGGCTTGCTCGCCTTGCCCGATGCGATGATGGCGCTGGCGACGCTGCTGTGCCTGGACGCGGGCGCGCGCCTGCTGCGCCAGGTCGATGCGCGCAGCGCGGTCGAACTCGCCGCGGGCCTGGCCTTGGGCGCGCTCAGCCACTACCGCTTCATCGCGGTCATCGGCGTCGGCTTCCTGGTGCTGATGCTGCTGCCCGAAGGCCGCCGCGCGCTGCGCGACGTGCGCGTGCTGACCGCGGTGGCGATCGGCGCCTCGGCCTGGGCGCCGCTGGTGGCCTGGAACCTCGACAACGCCGATGCCGGCCTGCGTTTCCAGTTGGTCGACCGGCATCCGTGGGCGTTCCACACCGACGGCCTGTGGTTCGTCGCGATCCAGGCCTTGCTGGTCACCCCGTTCCTGTTCGCCGCGCTGCTCGCGGCCGGTTGGCGCGGTGCGCGCGATCCCTCGCCGGCGACGCGCTACTTCGCCTTGCTCGGCAGCCTGATCGTGCTCGGCTTCTTCGTGCTCGGCTTTTTCGCCGACACCGAGCGGGTCAGCTTCCACTGGCCGTTGCCGGGTTTCATGGCGTTGCTGCCGTTGCTGCCGCTGGTGCTGGCGCGCTGGCCGGAATGGGCGCGCGGGTTGTGCGCGGGCCTGGCCGGCGCGGCGCTGCTGGCGATGCTGGGCTATTACGTCGCGGTGTCGCGGCCGGAGTTGCGCGCGCGCAGCGCCGGCGAGAAGTGGTACCCGGCCAACTTCGCCGGCTGGGACGAGCTGGCGCGCGCGGTGCGGGCGAAACTCGCGGCGATGCCGCCGGGCACGCGCCTGGTCGCCGACAATTTCAAGGTCGGCGCCGAGCTCGGCTTCGCCCTCGACGATCCGCGCATCGCCGTGCTCGATCATCCGATCAACCACAAGCACGGCCGCGCGCCGCAACTGCGCTTGTGGGGCCTGCACCGCGACGGCCGCGCCGACTGGGGCGAGGGCCCGGTGCTGCTGGTGGTCGGCGCCACCGAGGTCGCCTACAAGAATCTGCTGCAGCGCTATCACGACCTGTGCGCGATGGTCGGCCCGCTGCCGCCGCCGCAGGTGCTCAACGTCGATCACGGCCGCCAGCGCTTCGTCCTGTTCGCGTTCGACGGCGCGCCGCGCAGCGGCGACTGCACGACGCCGGCGATGGCCTGGATCGACCAGCCCGCGGCCGGCGCGCGGGTCGGACCGGGCGCGTTCGCGGTCACCGGCTGGGCGTTCAAGGACGGGGTCGGGCTGGACAAGGTCGAGGTCATGCTCGACGGGCGGGTGGTGGCGCAGGCCCATTACGGCCGCGAGCGCATCGGCGTGCGCGAGTACTGGACGCTGCGCGACGGCCGCCGTTCCAGCGACCCGCAGCATCCGCAGGTCGGCTTCGAAGCCACCGTGCAGCTCGATGCCGAGCCGCCCGGCCGCCACTGGCTGGGCCTGCGCCTGCACGGGCGCGACGGCAGCGTCGAGGATTGGGCCGAGCAACCGATCGATCTGCGCCGGCCCTGAGCCGGCGCGGCGCGGGGTAGGGCGCTCTCGTGCAGCGTCCGGCGCGATGGCGCCGCTCGATGCTCGCTGCCGCACGACGTCCGCTGCCGCGCGCGCGGCGCGGCGGATCGCTCAGGGCAGGGCGTAGCCCGCGCGCCGCAGCAGCCGCGCGGTGGCGATCAGCGGCAGTCCGACCAGCGCGGTCGGGTCGCGCGACTCGATCGCCTCGAACAAGGCGATGCCGAGGCCTTCGGATTTGAAGCTGCCGGCGCAGTCGAAGGGGCGCTCGGCATCGACGTAGCGCTCGATCTCGGCCAACGCCAGTTCGCGGAAGCGCACCACGGTGACATCGAGTTCGCTCAAGCCGGCCTCGCCGTCGCGCAGCACGCATACGCCGGTGCAGAAGCGCACCTCGCGCCCGGACATCGCGCTCAGTTGCGCGATCGCCTGGTCGCGTCCGCCGGGCTTGCCGATCGGCCGGCCGTCGAATTCGGCGACCTGGTCGGAGCCGATCACCCACGCCCCGGGGCGCTGCGCGGCGACCGCGGCGGCCTTGGCTTCGGCCAGGCGCCAGGCCAGCGCCGCCGGCGCCTCGCCGGGTTGCGGGGTTTCGTCGGTCTCGGGGCGGGCGACGTCGAAGTCCAGGCGCAGGCGGGCGAGCAGTTCGCGCCGGTAGACGGAGGTGGAGGCGAGGATCAGCGGGGTCATGGCTCAGTTCAGCCGGGCCTGTTCGATCTGCACCAGTTGCTGTTCGATCCGCCCACGCGCGGCGTCGATCGAAGCGCGGACCTCGCCGAGCTGGTTCAGGCTGGCCTGGCGGCCGTGGTCGCGCAGCCACAGGCGCTGGCGCAGCATCTCGCGCATGGCCTCGCCGACCGGGTCGCGGCCTTCGTCGCCGGCCACCGCCTCGATCTCGGCGCGGGCGGTGCGCAGGCGCTCTTCCAGGGCGTCGGCGGCGTCGAGAACCTCGCGCACCGCGCGCTGGCGCTGCAGCGGCCGGTACAGCAGGGCGGCGGCCAGGATCGCCGCGGCCGCTGTGGTCAGGAAGATTAACAGGGCGATGGCCAAGGTCGGGCCCGTGGCATGGATCGAGGCCGGGCAGTCTGCACGTCCGGGCCGGCCAGGGGCAAATCCCTGACCGGCCCGGGACTTGCGCCGCGTCACCGGTTTGACACAGGCCCGCGCCATCTCTACCATTTCGCGGCTTATGTCAGCCGAAGTGCCACCTGGGCGGGTGCCCGAAGTTCTGGATGCCTGGCGCCTGGTGGCGGCACGGCGCGGTGTGGAAGGCCGTCTGCCGTTGTCGGCGCTGACGCGCCTGCAGGGCCTGCTGTACGACGTCGACGGCGAAGTCCGGTTCTCGCTGGACTTCGACACCGACGAGCTGCGGGTGCCCTACGCCGAGCTGAAGATCGAAGCCGGACTGCCGCTGCTGTGCCAGCGTTCGCTGGAGCGGTTCGTGATGCCGGTCCGGATCGAGCAGCGCCTCGGCCTGATCCGCGACGAGGCCGACGAAGCCGCGCTGCCGCCCGGTTACGAGCCGCTGCTGATGCCCGAAGACGGCATGCTGCGGCCCGCGGAGATGGTCGAGGACGAATTGATCCTGGCCGTGCCCGTGGTCCCGGTGGCGCCGGACAGCGAGGCGGTCGAGCGCGACTTCTCGGCCACCCAGGTCGAGCTGGACGCCGCCAACCCGTTCGCCGCGCTGTCGTCGCTGAAGAAGAACAACTGACCCAAACCCGTTGGGTTGTTGCAAAATATCCAGTTCCACATCCGACCTGCAGGCATCGAGCGAGTCCTGCTAATCGGGCTTACGCTATCCACCTCAGGTTTCCACCGCTTTTCCGGAGCAAGACCATGGCCGTTCAGAAGTCCCGCGTCACCCCGTCCCGTCGCGGCCAGCGCCGTGCGCACGATGCGCTGTCCAGCAAGCAGCTGGCCACCGACCCGACCACCGGCGAGACCCACATCCGCCACCACGTCACCGCCGACGGCTACTACCGCGGCAAGAAGGTGATCGACACCAAGTCGCGCGTCGCCGACGAGGAGTAATCCTCCCGGTCCGCCGCGGCGCGCGCTGGAGTTGGCGCGCGTCGCCGCGATCTGGGCCGGCGGAGGATGCCCGACGGCATCGCGCCGGCACCGATCGGGCCGCCCCCGCGGCGGTCCCGCGCGACCACAGACCTGCGGCTTCCGCGGTTTCGTCTTCCGCCAGCTTTGCGCTGGCGGTCCTGTTTTCCGGTGGCCTGCGGGTGCGCGCGCGTTCGCGCCTTCGTCCCCGCACAGGCCGCCCCGGCAACTCCGCGGAGCGGTGATGACAGATCGGATTTACGCCCGGATCGCGGGCACCGGCAGCTACCTGCCGGCCCAGGTGGTGACCAACGACGAGCTCGCCAAGCGCGTCGAGACCAGCGACGAATGGATCCGGACCCGTACCGGCATCCGCCAGCGCCACGTCGCCGCCGAAGGCGAGACCACCGTCGACCTGGCCTACCAGGCCTCGCTGCGCGCGCTCGAAGCCGCCGGCACGACGCCCGAGGAGATCGATCTGATCATCCTGGGCACCACCACCCCGGACCTGATCTTCCCGTCGAGCGCCTGCCTGCTGCAGCACCGCCTCGGCGCCAACGGCTGCCCGGCGTTCGACGTCAACGCGGCCTGCTCGGGCTTCGTCTACGCGCTGACCGTGGCCGACAAGTTCATCCGGTCCGGCGCGGCCAAGACCGTGCTCGTGGTCGGCGCCGAAACCCTGACCCGCATGCTCGACTGGACCGATCGCTCGACCTGCGTGCTGTTCGGCGACGGCGCCGGCGCGGTCGTGCTCAAGGCCGACAGCGAGACCGGCATCCTCAGCACCCATCTGCACGCCGACGGCGGCAAGAAGGAGCTGCTGTGGAATCCGGTCGGCGTCTCGGCCGGGTTCAAGCCGGAAGAGCACAACGCCGGCGTGCGCGTGCTGATGACCGGCAACGAAGTGTTCAAGCACGCGGTCAAGGCGCTGGATTCGGTGGTCGAGGAGACCCTGGAAGCCAACGGCCTGGACCGCCACGAGATCGACTGGCTGATTCCGCACCAGGCCAACCTGCGCATCATCGAGGCCACGGCCAAGCGCCTGGACATGCCGATGGAGCGGGTGATCGTCACCGTCGACAAGCACGGCAACACCTCCTCGGGTTCGGTGCCGCTGGCGCTGGACGAAGCGGTGCGCTCGGGCAAGGTCCAGCGCGGCCAGCTTTTGCTGCTTGAGGCCTTCGGCGGCGGTTTCACTTGGGGGTCGGCGCTGCTGCGTTACTAATGCGTTAACAGGGGCGTCCGCTCCTGCGTGGAGCGGCGTCCCGTCCACGGGCCGGAGCGCCCGCGCGCGGCGCCACGCACAAGGACTCGCGTCATGGTGACCCGTCTGAACCTGCAAGGCCGCACGGCCTGGCTCAAATCCTATGGCGGCGGCAGCCGCCGCCTGCGCCTGCGCGCGCTGGAACTGACCGCGCGCCGGCTCGGCGTGCCGTCGCTGCGGCCGCCGCCGCACCGGGTCGGCGCCGACGCGCGCCAGACCGAGCAGCGCCGCCTGCAGGAACTGGCCGCGGTCGACGTGCGCGTGCCCAGCATCCTCGGCGAAGGCGACACCTACCTGTTGCTGAGCGACATCGGCGAGACGCTGTCGGCGCGCCTGCGCCGGTCTTCGCCGCCAGAGGCCTACCGTCTGGTCACCGAAGCCGCGCGCGCGCTGGCCCAGGTGCACGCGCGCGGCGGCTACATCGGCCAGCCGCTGGCGCGCAACCTCACCGTCGACGAGCACGGCCGCATCGGTTTCATCGATTTCGAGGAAGACCCGGCCGAGGTCATGAGCGTGCAGCAGGCGCAGATCCGCGACTGGCTGATCTTCGCCGCCGGCACCTCGCGTTACTTCCGCGATCCCGACCGCGAGCTCAGCGCGATCATCGCCGAGTCGTTGCGCGGCGGCGCCGAGGAAGTGCGCCGCGGCCTCGGCGACGCCGCCGACCGGCTCGGCTTCGTGCAATCGCTGACCCGCTGGCTCGGCCGGCGCGCGCGCGGACTCGGCGGCGCGGTGCAGGCGCTGCGTCGCGCGGCCTGGGTGTGGGCGCTGTGCGCGGTGCTGATCGGCCTGGGCGTGGACTTCGCCCCGGACCGCGATTTCGATTCGATCCGGCAGATGGCCGAGTTCATCGACTGATCCCGGCGCTGCTGGCGGCGCACCGAAGGCCGCGGGGCGACCCGCGGCCTTCTGCATCCAGCCGATCGCCGCGCCGCTGAAGGCCCGACTGTAGGAGCTGCGCGAGCTGCGACCGCGAAATCTCGCTTGCGTCGTAATTGCGGATTCGCGGTCGCAGCTTGCGCAGCTCCTGCAGTCGGACTTCCATCTGCGTCGAGGTCGGCGATGCGCGCGACGAAACCGCCGATCGCGCACAACCGCTCGCGTCACTTTGCGACGCGCTGTGACGCCGTACCGCCGGGTACAGACGTTCGCCGCGGTTCGCCCGTATCATGCGCGCTCCCTATCGATACGGCAGTGCGCGTGAGCGACCAGCGACTTTCTTTCGTCTTCCCCGGTCAGGGCTCGCAATCGCTGGGCATGCTGGCCGAGCTGTCGGAACTGCACGCGGGCGTGCGCGAATCCTTCGCCGAGGCCAGCGACGGCGCCGGCGTCGACCTGTGGGCGCTGAGCCAGGGCGGCCCGGAAGAAATGCTCAACCGCACCGAATACACCCAGCCGGCGTTGCTCGCGGCCGGGGTGGCGGTGTGGCGGCTGTGGCAGGCCGGCGGCGGCGCGCAGCCGGCGCTGCTGGCCGGGCACAGCCTCGGCGAGTACACCGCGCTGGTCGCCGCCGGCGCGCTGTCGCTGCGCGACGGCGCGCACCTGGTGCGCCTGCGCGGCCAGCTGATGCAGGAAGCCGCCCCGGCCGGGGTCGGCGCCATGGCCGCCGTGCTCGGCGCCGAGGACGCCCTGGTCGAGGAGATCTGCCAGGCCGTGTCCGGCAGCGAGGTGGTGGTCCCGGCCAACTACAACTCGCCGGGCCAGATCGTGATCGGCGGCCACGCCGGCGCGGTCGACAAGGCCCTGACCCGGCTGGCCGAATCCGGCGTGCGCAAGGCGGTCAAGCTGGCCGTCAGCGTGCCCTCGCACACCCCGCTGATGCGCGAAGCCGCCAACCGCCTGGCCGAGGCCATGGCCGGGCTGGAGTGGCGCCTGCCGGGCCTGCCGGTGGTGCAGAACGTCGACGCCCAGGTCCATGCCAGCGTCGAGGCGATCCGCGACGCCCTGGTCCGCCAGCTGTACCTGCCGGTGCAGTGGACCGGCTGCGTCCAGGCGCTGGCCGCCGCCGGCGTCCAGCGCACCGCCGAGTGCGGGCCGGGCAAGGTCCTGACCGGGCTGGTCAAGCGCATCGACAAGTCCATCGACGGCCGCGCCATCGGCACCCCGGCGGAGTTCGAGACCGCCCTGGCCGAGTGGCGCTGAGCCCGCACGGCCGCACCTTTCGCGCCGCGCGCGCTACTCAACCGCGACGCCAGCCTGTAGGCTGGCCGCGCCCGGGCCGCGCGCCCGGCGGGCGGGATCGCAGGACGCGGCGGTTACCAGCAGCGGCGCAACCACGAGCCAGCACTACGGAGTGAGACAAATGAGCACGACCCCGCTTTCGGGCGAAATCGCGCTGGTCACCGGCGCCAGCCGCGGCATCGGCGCGGCGATCGCCGACGAACTGGCCGCGCAGGGCGCGACCGTGATCGGCACCGCCACCAGCGAATCCGGCGCGGCCGCCATCGGCGAGCGCCTGGCCGCGCACGGCGGCCACGGCCGGGTCCTGAACGTGGCCGATCCGGCCTCGGTCGAGTCCCTGCTCGACGCGGTGGCCAAGGAGATCGGCGCGATCTCGATCCTGGTCAACAACGCCGGCATCACCCGCGACAACCTGCTCATGCGGATGAAGGACGAGGACTGGCAAGCGATCCTCGACACCAATCTCAGCAGCGTCTACCGCACCAGCAAGGCGGTGATGCGCTCGATGATGAAGGCGCGCAAGGGCCGGATCATCAACATCGCCTCGGTGGTCGGCGTGACCGGCAACCCGGGCCAGGCCAACTACGCCGCCGCCAAGGCCGGCGTGATCGCCTTCAGCAAATCGCTGGCGCGCGAGATCGGCAGCCGCGGGGTCACCGTGAACGTCGTCGCGCCCGGATTCATCGACACCGACATGACCCGCGACCTGCCGCAGGACGCGAAGACGGCCATGTTCGACCAGATCGCGCTGGGCCGCTTCGGCGAACCGGCCGACATCGCCCGCGCGGTGGCGTTCCTGGCCGGCCCCGGGGCCGGCTACATCACCGGCGAAACGCTGCACGTCAATGGCGGCATGTACATGCCGTAAGGCCTTGACGTAGGCTAGTAAGCGATTGAACCCAAAGGGGTTTCGCCGATGCCGGGCGCCGGTCTCGCGAAACATCCCGATTCCATTAGACTATCCCATCGAAAAACCCCTCACGGGAGGAGCAGCATCCATGAGCAGCATCGAAGAACGCGTCAAGAAGATCGTGGTCGAACAGCTGGGCGTCAAGGAAGAAGAGGTCACCAACAACGCTTCGTTCGTCGACGACCTCGGCGCGGATTCGCTCGACACGGTCGAGCTGGTGATGGCGCTCGAGGAAGAGTTCGAGTGCGAGATCCCGGACGAAGAGGCCGAGAAGATCACCTCGGTGCAGCAGGCGATCGATTACGTCAAGGCGCACGTCAAGTCGTAATCCGCCGCGACGGGCCCGCGCACGAGCTTTCGCGCGCGGCGTCCGACGGCATGCGTTGCGGCGACCATCGCACGACCATCGCAATGGATCGACAAGCAACCAACCGGGGCCGCATTGCGGCCCCGTGCTTTTCCGGCCGGTCGATACGCCGGCGTAGCGTCGGGCGGCGTACGGTCGCCGCGTCGCGCGGGCCGCGCGGCCGGGACGCGGCGGGCCGATCGGCCCGGATCGCGCTCGACCTGGCGCCGGCAAGACCGACCCGCTCCGAACCAGACCGATCCGTTCCAAACAAGATTGCTCCCAAGAGGTAAGGCTGAATGTCCAACCGTTCCTTCAACCGCCGCGTGGTCGTCACCGGCCTCGGCCTCGTCTCTCCGCTCGGCAACGACGTCGCCAGCAGCTGGGACGGCATCGTCAACGGCCGCTGCGGCATCGGTCCGATCACCCATTTCGATCCCGCCGCGTTCACCACCCGCATCGCCGGCGAAGTGCGCGACTTCGACATCACCCGCTACGGGGTGAGCACGAAGGACGCGAAGAAGATGGACGAGTTCATCCATTACGGCGTCGCCGCCTCGCTGATGGCGTTGCAGGACGCCGGCATCGTCGTCGACGACTCCAACGCCGAGCGCATCGGCGCGCTGGTCGGTTCGGGCATCGGCGGCCTGCTCGGCATCGAAGAGCAGACGATCAAGTACCACGAGGGCGGCCCGCGCAAGATCTCGCCGTTCTACGTGCCCAGCACCATCATCAACATGCTGCCGGGGCAGATCTCGCTGATCACCGGCGCCAAGGGCCCGAACTTCTCCGCGGTCTCGGCCTGCGCCACCTCCAACCATTCCATCGGCGTGGCGATGCGCATGATCCAGTACGGCGACGCCGACGTGATGGTCGCCGGCGGCGCCGAGCGCGGCTCCTCGCCGACCTCGGTCGGCGGCTTCTGCTCGATGAAGGCGATGTCGACCCGCAACGACGATCCCGCCCGCGCCTCGCGGCCGTGGGACAAGGATCGCGACGGCTTCGTCCTCGGCGACGGCGCCGGCATCCTGATCCTGGAAGAGTACGAACGCGCCAAGGCGCGCGGCGCGCGCATCTACTGCGAGCTGGCCGGCTTCGGCGCCAGCTCCGACGCGTTCCACATGACCGCGCCGAGCGAGAACGGCGAGGGTCCGGCGCGCTGCATGGTCGCCGCGTTCAAGGACGCCGGGATCAATCCCGAGCAGGTCGAGTACCTCAACGCGCACGGCACCTCGACCCCGCTCGGCGACCTCGCCGAGACCCTGGCGATGAAGCGCGCGCTCGGCGATCACGCCTACAAGATGATGGTCAGCTCGACCAAGTCGATGACCGGGCACCTGCTCGGCGCGGCCGGCGGCGCCGAGGCGATCTTCTCGGTGCTGGCGCTGCACCACGGCATCATCCCGCCGACCATCAACCTCGACGAACCGGGCGAGGGCTGCGATCTGGACTACGTGCCGAACGTGGCGCGCGAGAAGAAGATCGACGTGGCGGTATCGAACGGGTTCGGCTTCGGCGGCACCAACGGCACGCTGGTGTTCAAGCGCGTCTGACCCTGGGTTCGGTTGTTCGGAAAAACCCGCGGAGCTTCGGTTCCGCGGGTTTTTCTTTGCGCGATGGCGCCGCAGCCGGCGCGGCGGTCCGGCGGGCCGCGTAGGATGGCCGCCATGTCCGCAGCCGACGACCTTCCCGAAGCGCGTTTCTTCCGCGGCGGCGTCCGCCTCCCGGCGCTGCCGCCGTTCGACCGCGGCCAGGCCTACGGCGACGCCCTGTTCGAAACCCTGCGCGCGCACCGAGGCGAACTGCCGTGGTGGGACGCGCATTGGGCGCGGCTCGCGCACGGCGCGCAGCGCCTGGGCCTGGCGCTGCCCGATCCGGAGCGAGTACGCGCCGAGGCGCTCGAACTGCTCGCCGGCGCCGACGCGGTGCTCAAGCTGATCCTGAGCCGCGGCGCGGGCGGGCGCGGGTACGCGCCGCCGGCGCGGGCCGAGCCGGTGTGGACCCTCTCGCGCCATCCGCCGCCGCCGCCGCCGCGCGCCGGCGGCCTGCGCCTGCGCTGGTGCGAGCTGCGCCTGGCCGAGCAGCCGGCGCTGGCCGGGCTCAAGCACTGCAACCGCCTGGAGCAGGTGCTGGCGCGGGCGGAATGGGACGATCCGGACATCGACGAGGGCCTGCTGCGCAACGCCGCCGGCGAGGCGGTCTGCGCCACCGCCGCCAATGTGTTCGTCCTGCACGGGCGGCAATGGACCACGCCGCCGGTGGATCGCTGCGGCGTGGCCGGCGTGTGCCGGCAGCGCCTGATCGAACTCGGCGCGGCGCGGGTCGCGGCGGTGGCGGCCGACGAACTGCAACGCGCCGATGCCATTTTCCTGTGCAACGCCGTGCGCGGTATCCTGCCCGTGGCGCGGCTCGGCGAGCGGCAGTGGGTGCCGCATCCGGCCGTGGCCGAATTGCGGCGCCGGCTCGGCGACGCCCATCCCGCCTTCGTCCCCGGCGACGACTGAGCCGCCGCATCCGCGGCCGCCGGTCCGCGGCGGCGCGGCGGGCCCGGATCGTTCGACGGAGGTTGCGTGGCGGCAAAGGAAAAGAAAGGCAAGCGCGGCTGCGGTTGCCTGATCGTGATCGTACTGTTGCTGGCGGCGCTGGCCGTGGGCGGCGGGTGGGCGTGGCAGCGTTACCTCGGCTTCGCCGACGCGCCGTTGCGCGGGCTGGCGCCGGATCAGAGCCTGCTGGTCGAGCGCGGCGATTCTCTGCCGACGGTGGTGCGCAAGCTGCGCGCGTCCGGGGTGGAGGTCGGCGAGGAACTGGAGTGGCGCCTGCTGGCCAAGCAGCTCGGCGCGGCCGGGCGGCTGCAGGTCGGCGAGTATTCGCTGGCGCCGGGCACCAGCCCGCGCGCGCTGCTGGTCGCGATGCGCGACGGCAAGGTGGTCAGCCACCGCTTCGTGATCGTCGACGGCTGGAACGTGCGCGACCTGCGCACGGCGCTGGCGCGCGCGGATAAGCTCAAGCAACAAGCGGCACAGCTCGACGACGCGGCGCTGATGAAGGCGCTCGGCAAGGGCGGGCAGCACCCGGAAGGGCGCTTCCTGCCGGAAACCTATTTCTACACCGGCGGCGACAGCGATCTGGACGTGCTCAAGCGCGCGGCCGCAGCGATGGACAAGGCGCTGGCGGCGTCGTGGTCCGGACGCGACAAGGACAGCGTGCTCAAGACCCCGTACGAGCTGCTGACGATGGCCTCGATCGTGGAGAAGGAAACCGGCGTGCCGGCCGAACGCGCGCAGATCGCCGGCCTGTTCGAGCGCCGGCTCAAGCTCGGCATGCGCCTGGAGACCGACCCGACCGTGATCTACGGCATCGGCTCGGCGTACGACGGCAACATCCGCAAGCGCGACCTGCAGACCGACACGCCGTACAACACCTACACCCGCGCCGGCCTGCCGCCGACGCCGATCGCCATGCCCGGGCTGGCCGCGCTCAAGGCCGCGGCCAATCCGGCGCCGGGCGATGCGCTGTTCTTCGTCGCCGCCGGCGACGGCAGCGGCCGCAGCCTGTTCGCGGCGACCTACGCCCAGCACCAGGCCAACGTGCGCCTGTACCTGCAGCGCTATCGCCAGAACCAGGGCCGCGGCCAGCCGGAGGAGGGCAAGGCGGTGCTGGAGGAAGCGGCCGAAGCGTCGCCGGCGTCCGCGGCGCCCGCCGCCCGGCCCGCGCCGGGAGCGAGCCGATGAGCCTGCGCACCTGGCCGCGCCTGGTCACCCTGGAGGGCGGCGAAGGCGCCGGCAAGTCGACCGTGCTGGCCGCGTTGCGCGGCGCGTTCGAAGCCGCCGGCATCCAGGCCGTCTACACCCGCGAGCCCGGCGGCACGCCGCTGGCCGAGCAGATCCGCGGGCTCATGCTCGACACCCAGCACGAGCCGGCCACCGACGAAACCGAACTGCTGCTGGCGTTCGCCGCGCGCGCCCAGCACGTGCGCGCGACCGTGCTGCCGGCGCTGCAGCGCGGCGCCTGGGTGGTCAGCGACCGCTTCACCGACGCCAGCTACGCCTACCAGGGCGCCGGCCGCGGCGGCGACGCGGCGTTCATCGCCGAACTGGAGCGGCGCGTGGTCGGCATCCGCCCGGCCCTGACCCTGCTGCTGGACGTGCCGGTCGACGTCGGCCTGGCGCGCATGCGCGGGCGCGGCGCCGCCGACCGCATCGAGAGCGAGCGCAACGAGTTCTTCGAGCGCGTGCGCCAGGGCTATCGCGACCGCGCCGCGGCCGAGCCGGCGCGGTTCGAAGTGATCGACGCCGCCCAGCCCGCCGAGGCGGTCGCCGCGCAGGCGGTGGCGCGGCTGCGCGCGTTGATCGCCGCGACCGCGGAGGACGCCGCATGAGCGCCGTTTTCGCGCCGTGGCAACGGCGCATCTACGACCAGGCCCAGGCCTCCATCGGCGCCGGCCGGCTCGGCCACGGCCTGTTGTTCTGCGGCCCGGCCGAACTGGGCAAGCGCGCGGTCGCGCAGCGGCTCGCCGAGGGCTTGCTGTGCCGCGAGCGCCTGTCCGACGGCGGCCCCTGCGGCCGTTGCCGCAGCTGCCTGCTGCTGGCCGCGGGCACGCATCCGGATTACCAACTGGTCAGCTTCGTGCCGAACAAGGAAGGCACCAAGCTGCGCAGCGAAATCGTGATCGAACAGATCCGCAACCTGTCCGAACGGCTGGCGTTGACGCCGCAGTACGGCGGCGCGCAGATCGCGATCATCGACCCGGCCGACGCGATCAACACCGCCGCCTGCAACGCGCTGCTCAAGACCCTGGAAGAACCAGTGCCGGGCCGCTACCTGTGGCTGGTGAGCTCGCACCCGGCGCGGCTGCCGGCGACCATCCGCAGCCGCTGCCAGCGCCTGGAATTCCGCTTGCCGCCGCAGGACGAGGCGCTGGCCTGGCTCAAGGCCCAGGGCCATGCCGACGCGGCCGCGCGCGAGGCCTTCGATGCGGCGCGCGGCCATCCCGGATTGGCGCACGAATGGTTGACCGGCGACGGCCTCAAGCTGCGCCGCGAAGTCGCCGCCGACCTGGCCAAGCTCGGCCGCGGCGAAACCTCCGCGCCCGAAGTCGCGCAGCGTTGGGTCGGCGACGAGCATGCGGTGTTGCGTCTGCGACACGCGTCGGACATCGCGCTCGCCGAAGCCAGCGCCGGCTTGACCGACCCGGCGCGCGCGCGCAGTCTTGCGTCCTGGTTCGACCGGGCCAACCGGACCCGCGAACTGCTGCGGACCACGGTCCGCGCCGATCTGGCGGTCACCGAATTGTTGATGGCCTGGCGCAGCGACGAAGCGCGCCGCGCCGGGGGAGGAAGGGCATGAACGCACCAGCGGGCGCAGCGCGGCAGGGCATCCTGTCGCTGACGATCAAGGACAAGGCCGCGCTGTACAGCGCCTACATGCCGTTCCTGAAATACGGCGGCATCTTCATCGCCACGCCCAAGCGCTATTTCCTCGGCGACGAGGTGTTCCTGCTGCTGACCCTGCCCGAGTCGGGCGAGCGCATGCCGGTCGCGGGCAAGGTGGTGTGGGTGACGCCGACCGGCGCGCAGGGGCACCGCACCGCGGGCATCGGCGTGCAGTTCGCCGAGACCGCCGAGGGCGATGCGATCAAGGGCAAGATCGAGGCCTTGCTGGCCGGTACGTTGAACGCCGAGCGGCCGACGCACACGATGTGACGCGGCTGCGGCCGTTTCCTGTCGGAGGCGGCCGGGATGGCGGGCGCGAGGTAATCCGTCGCGACGATCCGATGCAACCGAGTCTGCGGCTGCCTTTCTCGGGAAGGGCGGAATGCTGTTGCTGTTGCCTTGCCCTTGTCTTGCATTTGCTTGGACGAAAACCTCGCCGCAGGCCCTGGCTCCGAAGCCCCGGAGGGCGCGCGCATGGATGCGCGCGTGCGCCATGGGACAGGATGTCCCTTATGGCGCAGCCCCGCGCAAGGTGCTGGACTTAGTGGCTTGTGACCTTGAACAAGCGTTTTTCTTTGGCTACTTTCTTTTGTCGCGCTGACAAAAGAAAGTAGCTCGGCCGCTTGCGGACGAAAGCTGTTGATGGTGGCTTGTCGTCGCGCGAAACATCGGTAACGGCGAAAGCAGCAGCAACGTCAACATGGGTTCCGGCTTTCGCCGGAATGACGGACGCGGGGTTGCGTATCCGACTGTAGGAGCGGCGCGAGCCGCGACCGCGACAACGCAACTACGACGAAACTTTCGCAATCGCCGCGATGGCGCGGTCGCGGCTTGCGCTGCTCCTACAGGGGGCGTGCCGCGGTGGGGTTCGTCTTTGCGTGTGCGTACTTGTGACGACAAGCGAACATCAACAGCTTCCGTCCGCAAGCGGCCGGGTCACTTTCTTTGTCTTAAGCCACAAAGAAAGTAACCAAAGAAAAGGCCTTGTTTTTTCGGATCAATAGCCACTATGGCTCGCAGCGGCGCGGGGCCGCGCCATAAGGGGCATCCTGCCCCATGGCGCGCGTGCGCATCCATGCGCACGCCCTCCGGGGCTGCGGTACGACTGCATCGGGCTCGGGGGCGAGCAAATGCAAGTGCAAATGCAACGGCAGGAGCAACATGGATTCCGGCTTTCGCCGGAATGACGGTGCGTGGGGCGCGGGGATTACGGCGGGTCGATGCGGCAAGGGCGTGGACAGATTTTGCCGCCCTCGCGATGGCTTCGATCGAACGCAAAGAAAAAGCCGCGCTGGGCGCGGCTTTTTCGTGGAAGTGCGGCTCAGGTTACGGACGCAACGCCGGCGAATCCCAGCCCGGACGCGGAGCGAAGCGCTCGCCGTAGCGCGCCTGCAATTGCTTGAGCCGCGTCAGCACGTTGTCGACGCCGGTCTCGCGCACGTACTGGATCGGACCGCCGCGGAACGGAGCGAAGCCGGTGCCGAAGATCACGCCGGCGTCGAGCAGGTCGCCGTCGGCGACCACGCCGTCGTGCAGGCAGGCCACCGCTTCGTTGACCATCGGCAGGATCAGGCGGTCTTCCAGGTCGGCCGGCGCCTTGTAGTCCTTCGCCAGCTCGGGCTTCTGCGCGCGGCCGTTCTCCCACTTGTACAGGCCTTGCCCGTCCTTCTTGCCGCGCTTGCCGGGCTCCACGCCCGCCAGCGCCGCCGGCACGGTCAGGCCGAGGAACGGCGCGAGTTCGGCGCCGACGCCCGCGGCCACGTCCAGGCCGACGGTGTCGATCAGTTCGATCGGGCCCATCGGCATGCCGAACTTCACCGCCGCCTTGTCGATCGCCGCGCCCGGAATGCCTTCGGCGAACGCGGTGCCGGCTTCGAGCATGTACGGGAACAGCACCCGGTTGACCAGGAAGCCGGGCGTGCCGGCGACCGGCACCGGCAGCTTGTCGAGCGCGCGGCAGAACGCGGCCAGGCGCTGCTCGGTCTCCGGCGCCATGCGGTCGTGGCGGATGATCTCCACCAGCGGCATCAGCGCGACCGGGTTGAAGTAGTGCAGGCCGGCGAACTGCGCCGGACGGCGGATGTGTTCGCGCAGTTCGTCGAGCGGGATCGACGAGGTGTTGGTGGTCAGCAGCGCGTCGGGCTTGAGCTGCGGTTCGACCGCGTCGTACAACTCGCGCTTGGCTTCGGGCTTTTCGATGATCGCCTCGATCACCAGGTCGGCGTCCTTGACGCCGTCGCCGGCGAGGTCGCCCTTGAGCCGCGCCGCCACCGCCGGACGTTTGGCCTCGTCCTTCACTTTCTTGGCGAACAGCGCCTGCGCGCGCTCCAGCGCGCCGTCGATGAAGCGTTGCTCGCGGTCGCTCAGGGTGACTTCGAAACCCTTGTAGGCCGACCACGCGGCGATGTCGCCGCCCATCACGCCGGCGCCGACCACGTGCACGTTCTTGATCTTGTGATCCTTGCCGCCCTGGCCCTTGAGCCGCTCTTGCAGGAAGAACACCCGGATCAGGTTGCGCGCGGTCGGTGTGCCGGACAGCTTCACCACCGACTTGCGCTCGGCCGCGAGCAGCGCCTGCACGCCGCCGCTGGCGCGCTCCCAGGTCGAGATCAGCGCGTACGGCGCGGGGTAGTGGTCCTTCTTGGCCTTGCGCGCGACCTGCTTGACCAGCATCGGCGCGAGGATCTTGCGCGCGAGCCAGGTGTTGCTGGCCCAGGCGGTGAAGCGTTGCTTGAACGGACGCTGCGCGCCGCGCAAGGCCAGCGCGGCGGCGGTGTCGACCAGCACGGCGGGCTCGGCGGTCTTGTCGACCAGGCCGATCGCGCGCGCGGCCGAGCCCGACAGGCTGCGGCCGGTGAGCATCATGTCGAACGCGGCCGGCGCGCCGACCAGGCGCGGCAGGCGCACGCTGCCGCCCCAGCCGGGATAGATGCCGAGCTTCACTTCCGGCAGGCCGATGCGGGTCGACGGATCGGTGCTGGCGACGCGGTAGCGGCAGGCCAGCGAGATCTCGGTGCCGCCGCCCATGCAGAAGCCATGGATCGCCGCGACCGTGGGGCAGGGCAGCTCGGCCAGGCGCTGGAACACCTGCTGGCCGCGCCGGATCGCGTCGCCGACCGTGCCCTTCTCGTCGAAGGTCTGGAATTCCTTGATGTCGGCGCCGGCGATGAAGCCCGAGGCCTTCGCCGAGCGCAGCACCAGGCCCTTGGGCGGGTCCAGGGCGAGGCGCTCGAGCAGGCTGTCGAGTTCGATCAGCACTTCCTGGGCGAAGGTGTTGACCGGGGAGCCTTCGCGATCGAAGGACAGCACCAGGACGCCGTCCTCGCGCAGTTCGGTATGCCAATGGCGGGCGCGGAGCCCGTCAAACGCGGGGAGGCCGTCGAGGGCTGCAGTCATGCCGCACCATCCGTTCAGGTATGGAATAGGCCGCTATCATCCCGATCTGGTTCGGCTGCCGTCAAATCGGCGACGCCGGCACCCCGCCGCGCGGCCGCCCGGCGGGCCTTTCAGCCGGCGTGCGGGCGGCGAGGGCGCCGGTTGTGTGACACTTGGCGGTTGCGAGCGGTCGCCGGCGGCCCCATTACTCCGGCGATTGAACTTTTGCCCCGACAGGGTTGTCCCATTGCTCGGCCCAGCGCCGAGCCGACAGGAGTGCCGGCGCGGTATGGCCGATAACGAGTTGTTGGACCAGGAGCTGGTCAGGCGTGTCCAGCGCGGCGACAGCGCGGCCTTCGATGCCTTGGTGCGCAAGTACCAGCATCGGATCACCGCGTTGATCGGGCGCTACATTCCCGACTGGAGCGAATGCCAGGACGTGGCCCAGGAAACCTTCATCCGCGCCTACCGCGCGATGGCGAATTTCCGCGGCGACGCCCAGTTCTATACGTGGTTGCACCGTATCGCCGTGAATACCGCCAAAAACTACCTCGTCGCCCAGAACCGTCGCCCGCCGACCGACGACATCGACGCCGGCGACGCCGAGCAGTTCGAGACCGGCGTGCGCCTGCGCGACACCGACACCCCCGAACACGAACTGCTGCGGCAGGAGATCGAACGCACGGTCATGCGCGTGGTCGACTCCCTGCCGGAGGAACTGAGATCGGCGATCACCCTGCGCGAGGTGGATGGCCTGAGCTACGAAGAGATCGCGCAGAAGATGAATTGTCCGATCGGCACCGTGCGTTCGCGCATCTTCCGCGCCCGCGAGGCGATCGATACGGAACTTCGGCCCCTTCTGGACAATCAAGACCAGGGTACTCACCGCACCAGGGAGCGCGCTCACTGATGACTTCCACCATTCACTCAGGCGACGACAACGAGACGCTGAGCGCGCTGTTCGACGGCGAGCTCGACGGCGATGCCGCGCGCTTCGCCTTCAAGCGGCTCAGCCACGACGGACAATGGCGCGAGGCCTGCGGCCGCTGGCAGCTGTGCGGCGACGTGCTGCGGCGCCGCGCCCACGGCGCGGCCGAGCCGGCGCCGGGCTTCGCCGCGACCGGCTTCGCCGAGCGCGTCGCCGCGGCCATCGCCGCCGACGCGGCGCTGCAGGCCAGCCAGGCCGCCGCGGCCCCGCCGGCGCAAACCGAAATCAAGCCGCGCAAGGCTGCCGGCTCGCGCCGCGGCTGGATCGGCGGCGCGGCGCTGGCGGCTTCGGTCGCGGTCGCGGCGCTGTTCGTGGCGCGGCCGTTCTCCGACGAGGCCGCCGGTGGCGTGGCCGATCCGGCCCAGGTCGCGGCGCAGGCCGCGCCGGGCGCGGCTCCGGCCCAGCCCGCCGCTCCGGCCGTACCGCAACCGGCTCCGGCCCAGGCGCCGCAAGCGCTGGCCGCGCAGACGCCGGCGACCGCCGAGACCGGGCTGACCTCGGCCGATGCGTCCGGCATCGCCGCGGGCGCGGCGGTGGCCGTGGCCGAGCTGCCGCGCCGCCTCAACGAACGCCGTTCGCGCGGGCAGAGCCAACGCGCCGCCGTGCGCGCATCCGAGCGTCAGACCCAGGAGGCGCCGTTGCAGGTCGCCGCCGCCGGCGCGCCGATGACCGCCGTCGCCGATGCCGGCCACGCCAACCCGTTCCGGCCGCAATCGGGCGAAACCCCGGCGGCGCGGCCGTGGCCGCGCGCGGCGTTGCCGAACTACCCGAGCAGCAGCGCCTACAGCGCGAGCTACGGCAGTTCCGGGCTGGTGTCGCCGTCGTTCTACCCGTTCGAGCCGGCGCAGGATGCGTCCGCCGCGCGAACCCGGCCGCCGGTCCAGGAACCGCAGCCGCCGCAGCCATAGGCTGTCCGATCGCTTGCTGATCGATGCGGGCCCGCCCGCATCGCGCCGGCCGGGTCCGCGCCGACGACGATGGCCGGACCCTCCCCGAATTCCCTCCCGCCTGCGCGGCCCGCCCGCGCAACGGGGTCGGTTTGCCGCGGTTTTGCCGCCAATCGCCCCTCACCCTGGACAACCCCAGCCGTACCGAGGCCGCCGTCATGACCCTGCCGATCCACGTTCCGACCCAGACTTCCCCCGCACGCCGCCGGCCGCTCCAGTCGCTAGCCCTGGTCGGCGCGATCATCGCCGCGCTGCCGGTGGCCTGCACCGCGCAGCCGCCGACCGCGCCGATCGCGCCGCCGCCGTCGGCGACGCCGTCCGCGCCCATCGTCGCCGGCCTGCCGGACTTCACCGCGCTGGTGCAGCGCGTGGGCCCGGCGGTGGTCAACATCAGCGCCGAGATCACGCCCAAGCGCCAGGCGCGCTCGCGCAACCAGATGCCCGACGAGGACCAGATCCCCGAATTCTTCCGCCGCTTCTTCGGCCCCGACTTCCCCGGCCCGGGCGGCCAGGGTCCCGGCCAGCAGGGCCCGCGCCAGCCGCGCGGCGGCGGGCGTTCGATCGGCAGCGGCTTCCTGATCTCGCAGGACGGCTACGTGCTGACCAACCACCACGTGGTCGACGGCGCCGACAACGTCACCGTCAAGCTCACCGACCGGCGCGAGTTCAAGGCCAAGGTGATCGGTAGCGACGAGCAGTCCGACGTCGCCCTGCTCAAGATCGACGCCAAGGGCCTGCCGTTCCTGCGCAGCGCCAACGCCGGGCTGACCAAGGCCGGCCAGTGGGTGGTGGCGATCGGCTCGCCGTTCGGCCTCGACCATTCGGTCACCGCCGGCATCGTCAGCGCGGTCGGCCGCGCCAACCCGTACGCCGACCAGCGCTACGTGCCCTTCATCCAGACCGACGTGGCGATCAACCAGGGCAACTCCGGCGGCCCGCTGCTCAACACCGCGGGCGAGGTGGTCGGCATCAATTCGCAGATCTTCTCCAACTCCGGCGGCTACATGGGCGTGAGCTTCGCGATCCCGATCGACGTGGCGATGAACTCGGCCGAGCAGCTGCGGGCCAAGGGCAAGGTCAGCCGCGGCCAGTTGGGCGTGGTGGTGCAGGCGATGACCATCGACGGCGCCAAGAGCCTGGGCCTGCCCGACGCCAACGGCGCGCTGATCTCGCAGGTGGTGCCGGGCGGCCCGGCCGAGAAGGCCGGCCTGCAGGCCGGCGACGTGATCCGCAGCGTCAACGGCACCGCGGTGCGCGAATCCAGCGACCTGCCGCCGCTGATCGGCAACATGGCGCCGGGCTCCAAGGCCCGGCTGGGCGTGTTCCGCGAGGGCAAGACGGTCGAGCTCAACGTCGCCGTCAACGAACTCGACGCGAGCCTGGCCGGCGGCGCGGCCGGTTCGGAGCCGTCCGACCGCGACGATGCCTCGGCGCCGAACGCCAAGGGCAATCCGCTCAACCTGATCGTTCAGGACGTCGACCAGGCCGCGCGCCAGCGCCTGGGCCTGAAGGCGGGCGAGGGCGTGCTGGTGCGCGATCCGGGCGACGCCGGCGATGCCGGGGTGCGCCCGGGCGACGTGGTGCTGTCGGTCGGCCGCACCGCGGTCGGCAACGCGGCGGCGCTGAACCGGGCCCTGGCCGGGGTGCGCCCGGGCCAGACCGTGATGCTGCTGGTCCGGCGCGGCGCCCAGACCCAGTTCATCGCGGTCCAGGCGGCCGAAACGAAGTGAGGCGCGCCGGCGTCGCGGCCGCGCGGACCCGCACGGGCGGGGCCGGCGCGGTCGCCGGCGCCGGCACGGATCGGACGCCCGCCGCATCGCGGCGGGCGTCTTCGCATCCGCCGCCGGGCCTTGCCGGGCCGGGCGGACAGGGCGATCCGTGAACGCGGACGCCTGTCGCCGCGCGCGGATCGCCGCCCGGGCGCCAACTCCCGTCGAGGGCTGTGCGATAATGTCCCGTTAATTTTCCTGTCCGCTCAACCTTGGAGCCGGCGAGTCCCGCGTCGCCCTGCATGCACCTGATCAGAAACTTCTCCATCATCGCCCACGTCGACCACGGCAAGTCGACGCTCGCCGACCGCATCATCCAACTGTGCGGAGGCCTCGAAGCGCGCGAGATGGAAGCGCAGGTGCTCGATTCCAATCCGATCGAGCGCGAACGCGGCATCACCATCAAGGCGCAGTCCGTTTCCTTGCCGTACAAGGCCAAGGACGGCAACACCTACCAGCTCAACTTCATCGACACCCCCGGCCACGTCGACTTCAGCTACGAAGTCAGCCGTTCGCTGGCCGCCTGCGAGGGCGCGCTGCTGGTGGTCGACGCCGCCCAGGGCGTGGAAGCGCAGTCGGTGGCCAACTGCTACACCGCGGTCGAGCAGGGCCTGGAAGTGGTTCCGGTGCTCAACAAGATCGACCTGCCCACCGCCGACATCGAGCGCGCCAAGACCGAGATCGAAGCGGTCATCGGCATCGACGCCGAGGACGCGGTGGCGATCAGCGCCAAGACCGGCCTCAACGTCGAACTGGTGCTGGAGGCGATCGTCCACCGCATTCCGCCGCCGAAGCCGCGCGACACCGACAAGCTGCAGGCGCTGATCATCGATTCGTGGTTCGACAACTACCTCGGCGTGGTCTCGCTGGTGCGGGTCATGCAGGGCGAGATCAAGCCGGGCAGCAAGATCCTGGTGATGTCGACCGGGCGCACCCACCAGGTCGACAAGGTCGGCGTGTTCACCCCCAAGCGCAAGGAGTTGCCGAAGCTCGGCGCCGGCGAAGTGGGCTGGATCACCGCCTCGATCAAGGACGTGCACGGCGCGCCGGTCGGCGACACCCTGACCCTGGCCGGCGATCCGGCGCCCGGGCCGCTGCCGGGCTTCCAGGAAATGCAGCCGCGCGTGTTCGCCGGCCTGTTCCCGGTCGACGCCGAGGACTACCCGTCGCTGCGCGAGGCGCTGGAAAAGCTGCGCCTCAACGACGCCGCGCTGCGCTTCGAGCCGGAAAGCTCCGAGGCGATGGGCTTCGGTTTCCGTTGCGGCTTCCTCGGCATGCTGCACATGGAGATCGTGCAGGAGCGGCTGGAGCGCGAGTACGACCTCAACCTGATCAGCACCGCGCCGACGGTGATCTACGAGGTGCTCAAGACCGACGGCACCACGATCCCGATGGACAATCCGGCCAAGCTGCCGCCGGTGAACATGGTCGAGGAGATCCGCGAGCCGGTGATCCGCGCCAATATCCTCACCCCGCCGGACTACATCGGCAACGTGATCAAGCTGTGCGAGGAAAAGCGCGGCGTGCAGATCGGCATCACCTATATGGCCAGCCAGGTGCAGATCAGCTACGAGCTGCCGATGGCCGAGGTGGTGCTGGACTTCTTCGACAAGCTGAAGTCGGTGAGCCGCGGCTACGCGTCGCTGGACTATCACTTCCTGCGTTTCCAGGAAGGCCCGTTCGTGCGCGTGGACACGCTGATCAACGGCGACAAGGTCGATGCGCTGTCGATCATCGTCCATCGCAGCCACGCCGACCGGCGCGGCCGCGAGCTGTGCGAGAAGATGAAGGACCTGATCCCGCGGCAGATGTTCGACGTCGCCATCCAGGCCGCGATCGGCTCGCAGATCATCGCCCGCAGCACGGTCAAGGCCATGCGCAAGAACGTTTTGGCCAAGTGCTATGGTGGCGACATCACCCGCAAGAAGAAGCTCCTCGAGAAGCAGAAAGAGGGCAAGAAGCGGATGAAGCAGGTCGGTCGGGTCGAAATTCCGCAGGAAGCGTTCCTGGCGGTGCTCTCGACCGACAGCAAGTAATCCGGACGGGAATAGGGAGTGGGGAATCGGCCATGGCCGGCGCGCTGCCGGCGCCGCGGGTTCGCTGAGGTTTTCGTCTTCATCAACTAACCACGGATCGGGCGGAGGATCGGCGGAACACGAGGGCGGCGCGGCCGCTTCCCGGTTCCCCGTTCCGGCTCCCGGCCCGGACAAGGAACAAGCATGCGTTGGTTCGAAATCGTCCTGGTGTCGCTGACCCTGTTCACCGGCGTGATCTGGCTGCTCGACAAGCTGGTGCTGGCCAAGCGCCGCGCCGCGCGCGAGGGACTGCTCGACGACGGCAAGGAGCCGGTGGTCGTCGACTATTCCAAGGCGTTCTTCCCGGTGCTGTTCGTGGTGCTGATCCTGCGCAGCTTCATCGCCGAGCCGTTCCGGATTCCGTCGAACTCGATGATGCCGACCCTGCTGACCGGCGACTTCATCCTGGTCAACAAGTTCACCTACGGCCTGCGCCTGCCGATCAGCAACCAGAAGGTGCTGCCGATGGGCGAGCCGGCGCGCGGCGACGTGGTCGTGTTCCGTCCGCCGCACCATCCCGAGCAGGACTGGATCAAGCGCATCATCGGTCTGCCGGGCGACAAGATCAGCTATCGCGACGGCCGCCTGACGGTGAACGGCGAACCGGTGCCCTACACTCCGATCGGCACCTACCAGGGTCGCGGCAAGGGCGTCGAAATGACCGGCGCGCAGGAGTTGAGCGAGCAGATCGGCAACCACGTGCACCGCATCCTGCTGCGCACCGAGTCGCCGCTGCTGGACCAGGGCGAAGGCGATTGGGTGGTGCCGAAGGGCGAATATTTTGTGATGGGCGACAATCGCGACAACAGCGAGGACAGCCGATACTGGGGCTTCCTGCCGGAGCAGAACCTGCGCGGCCGGGCGTTCCTGATCTGGATGAACTTCGACGAAGGCGTGGATTTTTCCCGGATCGGTAATAGCATTCCTTGACGGCCGGGCCGTCGCGGCGGGGGTTCGCGACGGCGGGGTCGGGCGGTAGGGAGCGGCGTGCCCTGGATGGCAAGCACGATCGGCAATCGGGATCCAATGGGGATACAGGCTCATGAAGCGTAATCAGCGCGGCATCACTCTGCTCGGTTTCATCATCACGCTGGCCGTGGTCGGCGTTTTCGCCTACGTCGGCATGAAGCTGGTGCCGATGTACACCGACTACTACTCGGTCAAGCGTTCCCTCGCCGATCTGGCCAAGGAACCCGGCGCCGGCCAGATGGATGCGGCCAAGGCGCGCGACCTGTTCTTCCGCCGCATGGACATGAGCTATGTGGACAGCGTCAAGCAGGAGCACTTCAAGGTGCAGCGCAACGACCGCGGCCTGGAAATCACCGTCGCCTACGAAGTGCGTCGTCCGCTGATCGCCAATCTCGATGTCGTCGGCCATTTCGAAGCCAAGCAAGCGTTGACCAGCAAAGAAGGTGACTGATCCGATCTCCCATCGCTTCGCCAACCCGGCCCTGCTGGAGCAAGCGCTGACCCACCGCAGCGCCGGGGCGCCGCATAACGAGCGCCTGGAGTTCCTCGGCGACGCGTTGGTGAACCTGATCGTGGCCGAGGCGCTGTACCAGCGCTGGCCGCAGGCCGACGAGGGCGCGCTGACCCGCGCCCGGGCCGAGTTGGTGCGCGAATCGGCGCTGGCGCCGATCGCGCGCACCCTGGAACTCGGCGCCCGGTTGACCCTGGGCCCGGGCGAGATGAAATCCGGCGGCCACCGCCGCGACTCGATCCTGGCCGATGCGCTGGAAGCCGTGGTCGGAGCGATCTACCTCGACGCCGGCTTCGAGACCTGCCGCGCCCAGGTGCTGCCGTGGTTCGTGCCGGCGATGGAGGCCCTGCCGCCGGCGCACAAGGTCGGCAAGGACGCCAAGACCCGTTTGCAGGAATGGCTGCAGGGCCGGCAGAAGCCGCTGCCGCTGTACGCGTTGCTGGCGGAGAGCGGCGAAGACCACGCCAAGACCTTCCGGGTCAGCTGCACCGTCGGCCAGCCGCCGCTGAGCGCCGAGGGCGAGGCCGGTTCGCGCCGCGCCGCCGAGCAACTCGCGGCCGAAGAGGTCCTGCGCTTGCTCAAGGCCGACGACTGAGGGCGCGGGTTCGGGGTTGTTGGACGCTTGAGGCCCGCTTTTGGCGGGCCTTGCCGTTTGCGGGGGCGGGTGGGCGGTCGCCGGCCGCCCGAGCCGTCGAATCCGTCCGGATGCGGCGACCTGCGCCTAGCGTCATCCCCGCGAAGGCCAGTATCCAGGCAGGGCGCTGAAGTCTCTGGATTCCCGCTTTCGCGGGAATGGCGGCAGGCGGGGCCGGGCGGCTCGCGGCGTTACCCGATTCCGAATCCCCGATCCCTAAATTTGCCGTCCCCGCCGCTCAAGCGGACAATTCCCCCATGACCTCCACTCCGCACCGCGCCGGCTACGTCGCCGTCATCGGCCGACCCAACGTCGGCAAATCCACCCTGACCAACGCCCTCGTCGGCGCCAAGGTCAGCATCGTCTCGCCGCGTCCGCAGACCACGCGCCACCGCTTGCTCGGCATCGCCACCTTCCCCGAAGGCCAGGTGTTGCTGGTCGACACCCCCGGCATCCACCGCGAACAGAAGCGGGCGATGAACCGGATGATGAACCGCGCCGCGCGCGGCTCGCTCGAAGGCGTCGACGCCGCGCTGCTGGTCGTGCGCGCCGGCCAATGGGACGACGAGGACACGCTCGCCTACGACGCCCTGCGCGGCGCCGGCCTGCCGGTGGTGCTGGTGGTCAACCAGGTCGACCGCATCGCCGACAAGACCAAGCTGCTGCCGTACCTGGCGCAGATCACCGAAGGCCGCGAGTTCGCCGGCGTGCATCCGATCTCCGCGCTCAAGCGCAGCGGCCTGGAGGCGCTGGTCAAGACCGTGCTGGCGCTGCTGCCCGAGCAGGGTCCGCTGTACGGCGAGGACGAGATCACCGACAAGAGCCAGCGCTTCCTCGCCGGCGAGATGGTGCGCGAGCAGCTCATGCGCCAGCTCGGCGAGGAACTGCCGTACGCGACCACGGTCGAGATCGAACGCTTCGAAGTCGACGGCGCGATGCTGCGCATCGGCGCGGTGATCTGGGTCGAGCGCGACGGCCAGAAGGCCATCGTCATCGGCAAGGCCGGTTCGCGCCTGCGCGAAATCGGCGCCAAGGCGCGGGTGCAGATGGAGCACCTGTTCGGCGCCAAGGTGTTCCTGGAAACCTGGGTGCGGGTGCGCGAGGGCTGGTCGGACGACGAAGCGGCGCTGCGGCAGTTGGGTTACGAATGATGGTTCGGGACCCGGGACCCGGGACACGGGACCCGTAGGCAACAGTCGAGATCCCGGGAATATCGCCATGAAGGCAGTAGTTCCCACGGTTGTGTTTTTTAGCCTTTCCCGAGTCCCGAGTCCCGAGTCCCGAGTCCCGAGTCCCGGGTCCCGGGTCCCGGGTCCCGCCCCCGAGCCCATGCGCCTGACCGCCGAACCCGCCTACATCCTCCACGTCCGTCCCTGGCGCGAGACCAGCGTGCTGGTGGAAGCGCTGAGCGAGCAGCACGGCCGGATCGGCCTGGTCGCGCGCGGGGTGCAGGGGCCGAAGAAGCAGGTCCTGCGCGCGGCGTTGCAGCCGTTCCAGCACGTGCGCCTGGATGCCTTGCTGCGCGGCGAACTGGCGCGGCTGGCGACGGCCGAAGCGATCGACGCGGCGCCGCGCCTGCACGGCGACGCCGCGCTGGCCGGGTTCTACGTCAACGAACTGCTGCTGCGGCTGGTGCCGCGCGGCGACCCGTTCGCGGAGCTGTACGATCTCTACGGCCGCACCCGCGCGCGCCTGGACGGCCCGCACCTGGCCTGGACCCTGCGCCGTTTCGAGCGCGACCTGCTCGACGCGCTGGGCTCGGGCCTGGACTGGAGCGCGGACGCCGACGGCGCCCCGATCGATCCGGCCGCACGCTACCGTCTCGACCCGGAGCAGGGCGCGCGCCGCCTGCTCAGCGACCGCGGCCACGGCGAACGCAGCGCCGCGGCGACCGGCCGCGCCCTGCTGGCCCTGGCCGAAGACCGCCAGCCCGAGCCCAGCGACCTGCCGGGCCTGCGCTACGCCTTGCGCTCGGTGCTGGTCCACCACCTCGGCCCGCGCGGGCTGAAATCCTGGGAAATGATGGCCGACCTGGCGCGCGTGTCCCGCCCCGCGGTGCGCGACGACAACCCCTGAGCCGCCGCGGGCTACGCCTGTAGAGCGCGAGCCCGACCTGTAAACCGCGCCTGCAGACTTGGTCTCGTGGGAGGGCCTTCAGGCCCGATGCTTTTCGCTCAGATCACGACAAAACCACCCGAGCCAGTCGGCGCTGTGCGCAGCGACGCGCCAAGCACCGGCCCGCATCGCTTCTGTGGGAGGGCCTTCAGGCCCGACGCTTCCCGCTCAGATCACGGCGAAACCACCCGAGCCAATCGGCGCTGTCCGCAGCGACGTGCCACACACCGGCCCGAACCGCTTCTGTGGAAGGGCCTTCAGTCCCGACGCTTCCCGTTCGGATCGCCGCTTAGCCCGTGGTTCAACCCGCCAATTCGATCGTCTCGCGCGCCACCTGATCGAACCGCGCCAGCCCTTCGGCCGAATCCAGCTGCGCCTGCAGCGCCTGCACCGTCTGCCCCAACCGCGCCGCGCCGACGAAGCCGCAACTGGCGCGCAGCTTGTGCAGTTCGCCGCGCAGGGCGTCGAGGTTGCCGAGCTGGGCCGCGGCCAGGATCGAGCGTCGCGCGTTCGGCAATTCCTGCACGAACAACCCGCGCAGGGTCAGGATGTGGGCGCGGTTGCCGTTGAGCGCGCGAGCGGCGGACTCGTCGTCCCAGACCGGCGCGGTGTCGGCGTCGGCCGCGCACGCGGAAGCCGGCGCATCGGGTTCGGGCAGGCCCAGCAGGCGCCGGATCGCGCCGCGCACCGCGGCCGCCGGCAAGGGCTTGACCAGCACTTCGCAGAAGCCCGAGGCGATCAGGCGGTCGCGCACCTCGCTCTCGCCGGTGGCGGTGTGCGCCAGCGCCGGCGTGGCCGGGTGCGAGCGGCGCAGGCGCTCGAGCAGTTCGCTGCCGCTGCCGTCGGGCAGGTGCGCATCGAACAGCCACAGTTGGTAATCGGTCGAAGCGCCCAGCGCCATCGCCGCGGCCAGACTGTCGGCGCCGTCGACCTGCGCCGGCACGGCTTCCACGGCCGCGGTCAGAAAGGCTCGGCTGGTGGGGTCGTCCTCGACCAGCAACACGCGTGGGACCTGGGAATTCTTCATTGCCGGTTCGCTTCCGCCCGCTATCCTGCTTCCATGCTGCGGACCATGTTACGCCTACTGATGGGGTTGTCGCTGCCCCTGCTCGGGGCGGTCTGCCTGTGGGCGCTGCCGGCCGATGGTGAGGCGCGCACGCTGAACGCCAGGATCGCCCGCGTCGCCACCGGCGTGGCCCAGCTGGAACGGGTGCAGGTGCGCCTGTCCTGGCCCGACGGCGCGGCGCAGGGCGAACTGGAGCTGCGCGCCGGCCGGATCGATGCGCCGGATCTGGGCTACCGCTTCGACGAGGTCGCCTGGCGTTGCCCGCTGCGCCGCGACGGTCGCGGCGGCTGGCGGTGCGAGGGCGAAGTGCGCGGGCAGGGCGGGGCGCCGATGAAGTTGGCGCTGGACCTGGGCGTGGCCAGCACCGACGCGCGCCTGAGCCGCGGCGCCAGCGTCATCTCGCTGCAGCGCGCCGCCGCCACGCCCGACGCCACCCGCATCGACCTGGCCCGGGTGCCTCTGGCCTGGGCCCAGGCGTTGGCGGCGAAGGCCTGGAGCGAGGGCCGGATCAAGTCCGGCAGCGTCGACGGCCGCCTCGATCTCACCGCGCCGGCGCGCGCGCCGCTGCGCATCGCCGGCGAACTGAGCGTGGACGGCGCCGGTTTCGACACGCCCGACGGCCTGGTCGCCGGCGAGAAACTGGCCGCGCGCCTGCGCGTGGACAGCGAGCTGGGCGCGGTCACCCGCCTGCGCCTGGGCGGGCGCCTGCTCGACGGCGAGATGCTGTTCGGCAACGCCTACATCGCCCTGCGCGGCAAGCCGGTGGCGCTGGACCTGCAGGCCGAGAGCGGGCCCGGCGGCGGCTGGCGCCTGCCGCGCATCGCCTGGCGCGATCCCGGCGCGCTCGATGCGGAAGGCAGCGCCGCGCTGCGCGGCGATGCGAGCCTGGACGCGCTCGACCTGCAATTGGCCAGTCCGGACTTGGCGCCGCTGCGCGAACGCTACCTGTCGGGCTTCCTCGGCCTGGCCGGGCTGTCCAAGCTGGAACTGTCCGGCGGCCTCGATGCCCAACTGAGCCTGCGCGGCGGCGACCTGTCGCAGGCGCGCGCGCAGTTGCGCGAGGTGCGCCTGCGCGACGAACAGGGGCGGTTCCGTTTCGACGGCCTCGACGGCAGCCTGGCCTATTCCGACGCCGCCTCGCGCGAGAGCGAACTGAGCTGGCGCAGCGGCGCGCTGTACGGCCTGGAATTCGGCCCCACCCGGCTGCCGTTCTCCAGCGACCACGGCGAATTCCGGCTGCAGCGCGCGATCTCGTTCCCGATGCTCGGCGGCCGGGTCGGCGCCGACAACCTGCGCCTGCGTCCGCCGGCCGGCGGCAAGGGCCTGGACCTGCGTTTCGGCCTGAACCTGGACCGGCTCGACGTCGCCCAGCTGTCCAAGGCGCTGGACTGGCCGGCCTTCACCGGCGAGCTCAGCGGCCGCATCCCCGAGGCGCATTACGCCGACGAGCGACTGGAACTCGACGGCGGCCTGGCGATGCAGTTGTTCGGCGGCACCGTCGAGGTATCGTCGCTGGCGATGGAGCGGCCGTTCGGCGTCGCGCCCACGCTGAGCTCGGACCTGGCGCTGCGCAACATCGACCTGGAGTCGCTGACCGGCGTGTTCGGCTTCGGCAGCATCACCGGGCGCCTGTACGGCCGCATCGACCAGCTGCGCCTGGTCGACTGGCAGCCGACCGCGTTCGACGCCGAACTGCATACCGAAAAAGCCCGCGGCGTGCGCCAGCGCATCAGCCAGCGCGCGGTGCAGGACCTGTCCAGCGTCGGCGATTCGTCCTTCGTCGGCAGCCTGCAGGACCGGCTGATCGGCTTCTTCGACGACTTCGGCTACGCCCGCCTGGGCATCTCCTGCAAGCTCGCCGACGAGGTCTGCCAGATGGGCGGGCTCGGCGCGGCCAAGGCCGGCCCCGACGGCAAGCCCGGCTTCACCATCGTCCGCGGCGCCGGCGTGCCGCACCTGGACGTGGTCGGCTACAACCACCGGGTCGACTGGCCGACCCTGCTCGAACGCATGGAGGCGGTCAGCAAGGGCGAGCTCAAGCCGGTGGTGCAGTAAGGCCGCCGCGCGCGGCCGGGCGGGACGGGGCCGCGGCGCGGCCGGCCGGCCGGCGTAGCCTTGCCGTTCAACGCCGCCGTGGTTCAATGGCGGGCATTCGTTCACTGCCGCGGACGGACCGGCGGCCCGCCGCGCCGGACGCGCACAACCAGAAGGATCCGCTCATGCGCCGTTGGATGGGAGTACCGGTCGCCGCCGTGATGTTGACGGCCTGCGTGACCATCAACGTCTACTTCCCGGCCGCCGAGGCCAAGGAAGCGGCCAAGGAATTCGTCGAGAAGGTCATCGGCGACACGCCCGCGGCGCAGCCGCAGGCCCAGCCGTCGGAAGGCGGCAAGTCCGGCGGCAGCGCCGCGCTTGATCGCCCGTCGCTGCGCTGGGGCGAACTGGCCAGCCGCATCGACTGGTGGTCGGTGGCCGGTATCGGCAGCGCCCGCGCGCAGTCGCCGGACATCTCGATCAAGACCCCGGCGATCCAGGCGATCCAGTCGCGCATGGCCCAGCGCTTCGATTCGCAGCTGCGCGCGCAGTTCGACTCCGGCGCGCTCGGCTTCGCCAGCAACGGCACCGTGAGCGTGCGCGACGCGGCCAAGATCCCGCTGTCCGACCGGGTCGGCGTCAATCAGGCGGTGGCCGACCAGAACCGCGATTCCAATGCGGTCTACAAGGAAATCGCCGTGGCCAACAACCATCCCGAATGGGAAGGCCAGATCCGCCAGGTGTTCTCGAAGCAGTGGATCGAGAGCGCCAAGGGCGGTTGGTGGTACCAGGACGCGGGCGGGGCCTGGAAGCAGAAGTAATCGGGACCGGGGACCGGGGACCCGGGACCCGGTGAAAGCGAGAGCCCGCCGCTTGGCGGGCTTTTTCTTGCGGAGCCGGTTTGCGTTCGCTCCCCGGTCCCCGGTCCCGAACATGCGACAATAGCCGGCCGTAAAACCCCGCCAGCCGCTGTGGCCCGCATCGACCAGACTCCTTTCGAGATCGCCATTTCCGGTCTCACCCACGACGGCCGCGGCGTTGGCCGCCGCCCCGATCCCAAGGCCCCCGACAGCGCCGGCAAGGCGATATTCGTCGCCGGCGCGCTGCCCGGCGAGCGGGTCATGGCCAAGCAGACGGCGCGTTCGCGCAGCTTCGACGAAGCCGTCGCGGTGCAGGTGCTGCAGGCCTCGCCCGACCGCGTCGATCCGCGTTGCGCGCATTTCGGCGTGTGCGGCGGCTGCGCGTTGCAGCATCTGGCCGAAGACCAGCAGATCCTGGCCAAGCAGCGCGTGCTGATGGAGAACTTCGAGCGCATCGGCCACGTCATGCCCGAGCGGGTGCTGCCGGCGCTGACCGACTCGGCCTGGGGCTACCGGCGCAAGGGCCGGTTCTCGGTGCGCCGGGTCGAGAAGAAGGACAAGACCCTGGTCGGTTTCCGCGAGACCGATCCGCGCTTCGTCGCCGACATTTCCCGCTGCGAAACGGTGATCCCGGCCATCGGCGACAAGGTCGCGGCGCTGGCCGCGCTGATCGACGGCATGGACGGGCGCCGCGAGATTCCGCAGGTGGAGTTCATCGGCGGCGACCGCATGGACGATCACGACGGCATCGCGCTGACCTTCCGCCACCTCGCGCCGCTGTCGGACGGCGACCGCGACAAGCTGGCCGCGTTCGGCCGCGAGCACCGCTTCGCGATCTTCCTGCAGCCCGGCGGCATCGACACCGTGCATCCGCTGTGGCCGGCCGATCCGCAACTGCAGTTCTCGCTGCCGGACTGGGACCTGCGGCTGAAGTTCCGTCCGCTCGATTTCATCCAGGTCAACGCCTCGCTCAACGGCCGCATGATCCAGCACGCGCTGGACCTGCTGGAGCCGCAGCCCGAGGATCGCGTGCTCGACCTGTTCGCCGGCCTCGGCAACTTCACCCTGCCGCTGGCGCGGCGCGTGCGCGAGGTGGTCGGGGTGGAAGGCGAGGCCGGGCTGGTGCAGCGCGCTCGCGAGAACGCTGCGCACAACGGCCTGGGCAACGCGCAGTTCTACGCCGCCGACCTGGGCAAGGACCTCAGCGGCGAGCGCTGGATGCGCGAAGGCTTCGACCGCCTGCTGCTGGACCCGCCGCGTTCGGGCGCCGACTTCGTGCTGACCCAGCTGCCGCTGAAGCAGTTCAAGCGCATCGTCTACGTCAGCTGCCATCCGGCCTCGCTGGCGCGCGACGCCGGCTACCTGGTGCGCGAGAAGGGCTGGAAGCTGCGCGCGGCGGGGGTGATGGACATGTTCCCGCATACCGCGCACGTGGAATCGATCGCGATGTTCGAGCGCTGAGGCGCGCGGCTCGCGTCGCGACTGCAGCCGCCCGCATCTTTCGCAAGTCTCGCAGACCTCGCACGCCTCACGCGCCTCACACGCCGTCATTCCGGCGAAAGCCGGAACCCATTTTGCTGTTGCGGTTGGCTGCTGGGCTTGGAAAGCAAAGGCAAAATCAAAATGGGTTCCGGCTTTCGCCGGAATGACGGCGAGGGCGAGGGCGAGGGGACGGCGACGGACCTGCCGCGGCGCGGGCAGTGGTGGATTCCGCCGGCGATGGTTGCGGCGGCTGCGCGCGGACGATGGGTTCGGCGTGGTTTTTACTTGAGGACATTCCCGTGGGCATCGAAATCGAACGCAAGTTTTTGGTCACTTCCGACGCCTGGCGCGCCGCCGCGCACAAGGTGGTGCCGATGGCGCAGGGCTATCTCAACGATCTGGCGGCGATGGACACCGGCGCGATGAAGGCCTCGGTGCGCGTGCGCATCGCCGGCGAGGACGCCTTCCTCAACCTCAAGTCGCGCGAACTCGGCCACACCCGCCAGGAATTCGATTACCCGATCCCGGAGCGCGACGCGCGCGACCTGCTGGCGCTGTGCGTGGGCGGGCTGGTCGACAAGCGCCGCCACTACGTCGAACACGCCGGGTTTGTGTGGGAAGTCGACGAGTTCCTCGGCGACAACGCCGGGCTGGTGGTGGCCGAGGTCGAGCTGCCGAGCGCCGATGCGGCGTTCGACAAGCCCGTCTGGGCCGGGCGCGAGGTGACCGAGTCGGCGCGTTACTACAACCTGGCGCTGGCGACCCGGCCGTTCTCGCAGTGGAGCCAGGCCGAACGCGACGGCGAGGGCTGATCCAGACCGGGCTGCTGGCTTTCGTGGGCCGCCCGACTCGTGGGGCAGGGACCCTCGTGGGAGGGACTTCAGTCCCGACGCTTTCGGCTCCGATCGCCCCGAGCTGGCACGAAAGCGTCGGGACTGAAGTCCCTCCCACAAGAGCGCCCAGACGGGCGCCTCTCCCATCGGAGCATCCCGACTCAAGCGCTTCCCATGAACGCCGGGCGCGAGGCCCTTTCCGCCGCCGGCCGCCCCGGGATGCCCCGCCGCCGCATCTGCGCGACAATGCCCACGGCGCCGACCGCGCCGCAATCCTCCTCACAGGAGTCTCCGCATGCTCGTGATCGGCGTCGCCGGTACCGAACTCAACGAACAGGAACGCGACTGGCTGCAACACGAAGCGTGCGCCGGCGTGATCCTGTTCGCCCGCAATTTCGCCTCCAGGGCCCAGGTCGCCGAGCTCTCGCAGGCGATCCGCGAAGCCGCGCCGCGTCCGCAACTGGTCTGCGTGGACCAGGAAGGCGGCCGCGTGCAGCGCTTCCGCGAGGGCTACAGCGCGCTTCCGCCGTTGCAATCGCTCGGCAAGCTCTACGCCCAGGACCGCGAGGCCGCGCTCAAGCTGGCCGAGGAGCACGCCCAGCTGATGGCGGGCGAAGTCCAGGCCAGCGGCGTCGACCTCAGCTTCGCCCCGGTGGTCGACCTGGGCCGCGGCAACCTCGCCATCGGCAACCGCGCCTTCGACGCCGATCCGCAGGTCGTGGCCGAGTTCACCCGCGCCTACATCCGCGGCATGCACGCGCGCGGCATGGCCGCGACGCTGAAGCATTTCCCCGGCCACGGTTCGGTCCTGGCCGACACCCACTTCGACCAGGCCGCCGACCCGCGCAGCCTCGAGGACCTGCGCAAGACCGACCTGATCCCGTTCGTCGCCGGCATCGAGGCCAAGGCCGACGCGGTGATGATGGCGCACGTGTCGTATCCGGCGGTCGCGCCGGAACCGGCCGGCTATTCGCGGCTGTGGATCGAGGACATCCTGCGCAAGGAGATGGGCTTCCGCGGCGTGGTCTTCAGCGACGACATCGGCATGGCCGCGGCGTTCTCCGCCGGCGGCGTGCGCGCGCGCATCGACGCGCACCTGGACGCCGGTTGCGACGTGGTGCTGGTCTGTCATCCGCAGTTGGTAGAAGAGTCGCTGCAGGCGGTCGCCGGCCGCCCGCTCAACACCGCCGCGCTGGTGGGCCTGATCGGCCGCGGCGCGATGGGCTGGGACGGGCTGATCGCCGACGCCCGCTACGCCGACACCCGCACCCGTTTGGAAGGACTGGCTTGATGAGCAACCACGACCTGGCCGCCGCGTTGGAAAACGCCGACCTGATCTTCGACCGCCGCAGCCTGGAGCGCGAGATCGCGCGCATGGCCGTGCGCATCCGCAACGACTACGCCGGCGCGCGCCCGGTCTACCTGACCGTCATGCACGGCGGCCTGCCGTTCGCCGCGCAACTGGCGATGGAACTGGGCCAACGCGGCCTGGACCTGGAATTCGACTACCTGCACGCGACCCGCTACCGCGGCGCCACCACCGGCGCCGACCTGGTGTGGAAGCACCGCCCGGCCACGCCGCTGCGCGGGCGCCGGGTGCTGCTGGCCGACGACATCGTCGACGAAGGCCACACCCTGCACGCGATCCGCGCCTGGTGCCTGGAGCAGGGCGCGGCCGAGGTGCGCATCGCCGCGCTGGCGGTGAAGGCCCACGACCGCTGCGTCGAAGGCCTGTGCGCCGATTACGTCGGCGTCGAAGTGCCCGACCGCTACGTGTTCGGCTACGGCATGGACTTCCACGAGCAGGGCCGCAACCTGCCGGCGATCTACGCGCTGCGCTGAACGCTTCAGCCGCGTTCGCGGCAACCCGTCACACGGCTCGCGCGCGCCCGGCGCGCGCGGCCTTCCCCGCATCGATCCGGATCCGCATCCCATGACCCAACCCATCGACCTCGCCGTGATCGGCGGCACCGGCCTGTACCGCATCGCCGAACTGCAGGACGTCGAATCGCATCTGCCGGTGACGCGCTACGGCGCGCCGTCGGGCCCGGTCCGCATCGGCCGCCTCGGCGAGCGCCGCGTCGCCTTTCTCGCGCGCCACGGCGAAGGCCATTCGCTGCCGCCGCACCAGATCAACTACCGCGCCAACCTCGCCGCGTTGCAGGCGCTGGGCGCGACGCGCGTGCTCGCGCTCAATACGGTCGGCGGCATCACCGAGCGGTTCGGCCCGCGCGTGCTCGGCTGCCCGGATCAGCTGATCGACTACACCTGGGGCCGCATCTCGACGATCTGCGAGGTCGCTTCCGAAGGAAGCGGGGGCACCGAAGTGCTGCACGTGGATTTCGGCGAGCCCTACACCCGCGCGCTGCGCGCCGCGGTGCTGGCGGCGGCGCAGCGCGCCGGCGTGGCGCTGGTCGACGGCGGCTGCTACGGCGCGACCCAGGGCCCGCGCCTGGAAACCCGCGCCGAGATCGCGCGCATGCGCCGCGACGGCTGCGACCTGGTCGGCATGACCGGCATGCCCGAAGCCGGCCTCGCGCGCGAGCTGGGGCTGGACTACGCCTGCCTGGCGATCGTCGCCAACTGGGCGGCCGGCGCCGGTCCCGATCCGGACGAAGTGATCACCCTGCAGGATGTGCTCGACAACGTCGCCGCGGCATCCTCGGGCTTGCCGGCGCTGCTGCAGGCGCTGTTGGACGCGCCCTGAGTGATCGCGGTCGCATAAATGCGATCGCGCATGCGCGAGGTGACCGGAAATTCCCTCATTTCACGTGTTCGATGCCGTCACGCTGAGCCGTTGTCATCCAATGGCACAGTTTGCATACTCGCCGGTGCGTCAAACGCCACGCGGCGGCGACGCACGTCAACGCATCCAGCATGAGGTCAATAAGGATATGCAGTACGGCACCGTGAAGTGGTTCAACGACGCCAAGGGCTTCGGTTTCATTTCTCCCGAAGATGGCAGCGCGGATGTATTCGTGCATTTCTCCGCGATCAACGCCAAGGGCTTCCGCAGCCTGCAGGAAGGCCAGCGCGTCAGCTACCAGCTGACCCAGGGCCCGAAGGGCGCGCAGGCTTCGGAAGTCACCCCGCAGGCCTGATCGATCGTATTGCCCGTCGCGCGGGCTTCGGCGTATCGCCTTACCGTTCCACATGGACAGGTTCGTTTCGGACAGGTTCGTCGGACAGTTTCCAAGGCCTCGCTTCGGCGGGGCCTTTTCTTTTGCGGGGCTGTTGTGGCAGGGCCACCGGGCCCGACGCTGTCCGGCCCGATCGCGCTGTGAAGCCGGTATGGAAGCGCCGCTCTAATCGCCGGGGTCTAGAATCGACTGGGTCTAGAACCGCCTGGGTCTAGAACCGCCTGGATCTAGAATCGCGAAGAACCCGCAGGAGCAACGCAACTCATGGACACGTCCGCCGAACTGCCGCCGTTCGCCACCCACGCGGTCGCCAACCAGCCGCCGCCGTTCGCGCCGCGCGACCTGTGGGCCGACGACGCGGCCCTGCGCGAAGCGGTCGAGCGCGAGGGCGGCGGCGCCTTCACCGCGCGCCTGCAACGCTACGGCGCCTTCGCCGGCGACGGATTGCTGGCGCTGAGCGTCGACGCGCACCGCGACAAGCCGCGCTTGCGCAGCCACGACGCCTTCGGCCATCGCATCGACACGGTCGAGTTCCATCCCAACTATCACGCGATCATGGGCGCGGCGATCGAACACGGCGTCGCCGGCCTGTCCTGGCACGAGCCGGCGCCCGGCGCGCACGTCGCGCGCGCGGCGCTGAGCTACCTGCACCATCAATCCGAACCCGGCACCAGCTGCCCGCTGACCATGACCCACGCCAGCGCGCCGGTGCTGCGCCACGCGCCGGCGCTGGGCGAGTGGATGCGCAAGGCCGCCGCGCCGCATTACGACGGCCGCGACGTCGCCGCCGCCGACAAGCCCGGGCTGACCCTCGGCATGGGCATGACCGAGAAGCAGGGCGGCTCGGACGTGCGCGCGAACCAGACCGTCGCCACCGCGATCGGCAACGACGAGTACGAACTGGTCGGCCACAAATGGTTCTTTTCCGCGCCGATGTCCGACGGCTTCCTGGTCCTGGGCCAGGCGCCCGCCGGCCTGACCTGCTTCCTGCTGCCGCGTTGGCATCCGCACGGCGGCAAGAACGCGCTGCGGCTGATGCGGCTCAAGGACAAGCTCGGCGACTGGTCCAACGCCTCGTCGGAGGTGGAGTTCCAAAACGCCTGGGCGCAGCGCGTGGGCGAGGAAGGCCGCGGCGTGGCGACCATCATCGAGATGGTGATGTTGACCCGGCTGGACTGCATGCTCGGCTCGGCCGGCGAGATGCGCATGGCGCTGAGCCAGGCCCTGCACCACACCCGCCACCGCCGCGCGTTCGGCAAGCCGCTGGCCGAGCACGCGCTGATGCGCAACGTGCTGGCCGACCTCGCGCTGGAATCCGAAGCCGCCACCGCGCTGACGATCCGGGTGGCCGGCGCGATCGACCGCGCGCCGCGCGATCCGCGCGAGGCCGCGTTGGCGCGCATCGCCACCGCGATCGGCAAGTACTGGATCTGCAAGCGCGCGCCGGCGTTCGTCAACGAGGCGCAGGAATGCCTGGGCGGCGCGGGCTACGTCGAGGAATCGCTGCTGCCGCGCCTGTACCGGCAGGCGCCGCTGAATTCGATCTGGGAAGGCAGCGGCAACATCCAGTGCCTGGACGTGCTGCGCGCGCTGGCGCGCGAGCCCGAGGCCGGGCAGGCGCTGCTGGCCGAACTCGACGCCGCGCGCGGCCGCGACGATTGGCTCGATGCGCGGATCGATCCGCTCGCCGACGCCTTGTCGGGCCGCACGCCGCTGCCGGAAGCGCAGATGCGCAGCTGGGTCGAACGCTTGGCGCTGGCGCTGCAGGGCGCGCTGCTGCTGCGCGCCGGCAGCCCGGTCGCGGCCGCGTTCTGCCGCAGCCGCCTCGGCGGCGGCCACGGCCTGGGCTTCGGCACCTTGCCCGACGAACTGGATTTCGTCGCCATCGCCCAGCGCGGAGTGCCGGCATGAGCGCGTCCCTGCGTTCGAACCGCGCGATCGGCGCGATGCCCGCGATGGCAGCGGCCGCGCTGCTGGCCGTCGCGCTGGCCTGGGCCGCGCCGGCGTCGGCGCGCACGCCGCCGGCGATGGCGGCCAAGGCCGAGCAGGCCGACTTCATCGTGGTCGACAAGTCGGCTCGGCGCATGCAGTTGCTGCGCGGCGGCAAGGTGCTCAAGAGCTACGCGATCCTGCTCGGCGACGCGCCGACCGGGCACAAGCGCCAACAGGGCGACGAGCGCACGCCCGAGGGCGAGTACCGCATCAGCGGGCGCAACCAGAACAGCCGCTTCCATCTGTCGTTGCGGGTGTCGTATCCGAATGCGGCCGACCGCAAGCAGGCGCAGGCGCGCGGCGTCGATCCGGGCGGCGACATCATGATCCACGGCGGTACGCCGCCGGGCTATCGGCGCGACTGGACCGACGGTTGCATCGCGGTGACCGATCGCGAGATCGAAGACATCTGGAGCCGGGTCCCGACCGGCACGCCGATCCGCATCGATCCCTGAGCGCGTCGCAAGCCCGGACCGCGGTCCGGGCTTGCGCGTCGCACCGCGCGCACCGATTCGTATCGACGATTGAGATGCGCGCGGTGCACACTGGCGCGATCGTCCGACACTGGAGCCGTTGGGTATGGGCATGACCTGGAGCGCCACCGCCATGGATCCCGCGCGCGCCGCCGCGCTGCTGGAACAGTCGCGGCAGATCGAGGAAGCCTTGTACGAGCGCGACGATCAGGCCGCGCAGGACGCCTATCTCGACAAGGCCTGGCATGCGATCCATTTCGTCCTGACCGGCTCGGCCTGGACCGGCGAAGCGCCGTGGGCCTGGGCGATCCTCGGCGGCACGCCGGTGAACGAGGACGACGACGCCAGCTGGCGCCACCTGCCGGCCGAGCAGGTGCGCGAAATCGCGCAGGCGCTGGCCGCGCTGCCGCCGGCCGAATTCGCCGAGCGCTTCGACGCGCAGGCGCTGGCCGACGCGCAGATCTATCCCGACGTGATCTGGCTGCGCGACGGCGAGGACGCCAAGCAGTACGTGCTGGATTACTACGCGCAGCTCAGCGGCTTCTACGCGGCCGCCGCGGCGCGCGGCGACGACGTGTTCGCGACCATCGGTTGAGCCGGGCGAAAGACGGCATGCGCGGGAACCGGCGATGAAGGCGGACGCGGCCACGCGCCGATGGCGCATCGCCTCGTGGCTGGCCGCCGCGGCGTCGCTGGCGCTGCCGGTCGCCGCCTACCTGCTGCAGAAGCGCGAACTGGACGCAGCGATGCACACGCACCATGGCTACGTTTGCGGCTTGCCGTACCTGGCGGCGATGCTGTCCAGCGTGCTGTTCGCGGCGGTGTTGTCGCTGGCGGCGATGCTGTGCAGCTGGCGCGCCTGGCGCCGCCTGCCGCCGCCACGATCGATAGCGCGCACCTTGGAGGTCGCCGCGGTCGGCATCGCGCTCTGGTTGCTGTTGCTGCTGGCCGGCGCGATCAGCGCGCTGTACTGAGCGCTTGCGCGTCGCATGCCGCGCAGGGCCGGCGGCGAATGCCGGTGCTGCGATCGACGAGGTGCGCATGCCGAATGGCCCGCTGCGTATCGCGCTGCGGCGATGGGCGCGGCCGCCCGGCGCGTCAGCGCAATCGCTCGGCGTAGCGCTCGCGTACGTGTCGATTGATGTAGGTGGCCAGTCCGCGCCCGGCCTCGGCCAGGGCCTGCATGTGCGCGATGGCGGCCGAGCCGGCGCTGGCGCGGGTGTAGAGATAGACCGAGCCGTCGGCGAACTCCACCGAGATCGCGTCGAGGCCGAGTTGATAGGCGCGCACGCCGGAGCGCCCGCTCAGGTTCCGATAAGGTTTCATCGCGTGATCGATTCGCCTGAATACGCCTGTCGACGTGTTTTCTCGCGCGCCGACGATACCGCCGGTCGCGCGTAGCCGGACCAGACCTTCAGCTTCGCGCGATTGGGTGTAAGGTCGGGTGAGACGGCATCGTGCCGTCGCGGGAGGTGCGCCATGCGTGGTTCACGTAAATCCCAAGCCCTGGCCTTGCTGGCCCTCGCGGCGGTGCCGCCGCCGGCGCACGGTTCGGACTTTTCCTTCGCCCTGTTCTGGCTCGGCCGCGGCGTCGGCGTATTCGCGCTGTGCGCGTTGGCGGCGTGGATCTGGGCGCAGAGCCGGCATTCGTCGTAGCGCTTCGGTTCGGGCGAAAAGCGTCGGGGCTGAAGCCCCTCCCACAAAAGCGGACCCGAAGTTGGCGATGCTTCCGTAGAAGGAACTTCGCTTTGGCGGAAGGGTTTGGCTTTTGTGAGAGGGCTTGGCTTTTGTGGAAGGACTCGGCTCTTGTGGGAGGGGCTTCAGCCCCGACGCTTCCGTTTCCGCTCGCCTTGAGCTGCAACCCAAGCAAACTCCATCGACCGCGCGCGCGAACGCAGCGCTTTCGTGGCCCATAGCGCACATGCACGAACAAACACACTCGCGCCGATGCGTTGCATCGCAACACGCGAGCGCACGCGATTCGTGCCGAATTTACGCGCGTCTACTCGATCGATGCGAACTCGCGCGATTCGATGAACGACTCGCTCATCTTCCGCAATGCGCTACCGAATGCGCGATCTTGTGACACGCCTCGAACTGTGCGTGTGACCCGGCCTTGCGCGCGCATCTTGCACGCGCGGCGCAGTTCTTTTTAGCTGACACAGCCTCGCGAATCGAACGCCAAGGGATGGCGCGCGCCTTCGCCGATCACGGGCCGCCGTTTGCGCAACGGCGTCGCGAAGCCGCCAGGCTTCATCTTCGATCCATGTCAGATTCCCTCAGGAGTTCCTCGCATGTACGTATCGAACCACCGTTCGCGCCGGATCGCGCGCGCTTCCGTCTTCTGCGTCGCCGCCGCGCTGGCTGCGATGTCTTCCGGCGCCGCGCTGGCGTCCGAGCAGGTCAGCCCCGAGCTGAAATTCGCCATGCAGCGCGATCTGGGCATCTTCCCGGCGCAGCTGCCGCAGTACCTGCAGACCGAAAAACTCGCCCGCACCCAGGCCGCGGCGATCGAGCGCGAGTTCGGCGCGCAGTTCGCCGGCAGCTGGATCGAGCGCAATCAAGACGGCAGCTTCAAGGTCGTCGCCGCGACCTCGGGCGCGCGCAAGTCGACCACGCTGGGCGGGGTGGAAGTGCGCAACGTGCGCTACAGCCTCAAGCAGCTGCAGGCCTCGATGGATCAGCTCGACGCCGGCGCCAACGCGCGGGTGAAGGGCATCAGCAAGCCGCTCGACGGCGTGCAGAGCTGGTACGTCGACGCGCAGACCAATTCGATCGTGGTCAAGGTCGACGAAGGCGCGACCGACGCCGGCGTCGATTTCGTCGCGCTCAGCGGCGCCGACAGCGCGCAGGTGCGGATCGAGCGTTCGCCCGGCAAGCTGCAGACCACGGCCAACATCATCGGCGGCATCGAATACTCGATCAACAACGCCTCGCTGTGCTCGGTCGGTTTCTCGGTGACCCGCGGCGCGACCAAGGGCTTCGTCACCGCCGGCCATTGCGGCACGGTCAATGCGGTCGCGCGCATCGGCGGCGCCCAGGTCGGCACCTTCGCCGCGCGCGTGTTCCCGGGCAACGACCGCGCCTGGGTCAGCCTGACCAGCGCGCAGACCCTGCTGCCGCGCGTGAGCAACTACAGCGGCGGCTACATCACCGTGCGCGGCAGCAGCGAAGCCGCGGTCGGCGCGGCGGTGTGCCGTTCGGGCCGCACCACCGGCTACCAGTGCGGCACCATCACCGCCAAGAACGTCACCGCCAACTACGCCGAAGGCGCGGTGCGCGGCCTGACCAACGCCAACGCCTGCATGGGCCGCGGCGATTCCGGCGGCTCGTGGATCACCAGCGCCGGCCAGGCGCAGGGCGTGATGTCGGGCGGCAACGTCCAGTCCAACGGCAACAACTGCGGCATTCCGGCCTCGCAGCGCAGCAGCCTGTTCGAGCGCCTGACGCCGATCCTGAGCCAGTACGGCCTGACCCTGGTCACGGGCTGATCCGCTCGCCGAGCCATCCGCGGCGCCGCGCCTGCAGCGCCGTCGATGCGAACGCCCCGCCGTGTGCGGGGCGTTTTTTTGTGAGCCGCGTTTGCGCGCGCGTGCGCGTGGCGAAACGCGCGTTGCGTTTCGTGCGCCGGCGACGCGTAGTCGCGCGAACGTCGATGCGCGATGCGGCTGGCGTTCTAGGATTCGTCCGAATCTTGCGCGTTCTGTGACTGCATGCGGCGCGAGCGCGCAGCCATCGCGCCGGATCGGCTTGTGCGGCCGCGGCGCTTGCTTCTATCTGGAAACGGCCCCGCGCAGCCGCGTCGCGCTCGATCTGAGCCGGCGTCATCGACGGCTGCATCGGAGGCCGCGGACCGGCGCGCCGGTCCATCCCCGTCCTGTCCAAGGAGTTCCCGCATGACCGTTTCGCAATCCGTTCGTCGCCCCGTGGGCCGCTCGCTGTTGCTGGCGCTGGCCTCGACCGCCGCATTCGCGTCCGTCCAGGCCGTCGCCGCCGAGCCGATCGACCCGCGCCTGCAGCAGGCGATGCAGCGCGATCTCGGCGTTTCCGCCGAGCGCTTGCCGCAGTACCTGGCGACCCAGCGTCTGTCGCTGCAGCAAGGCGCCGCGGCGCAGCGCGCGTTGGGTTCGACCTTCGCCGGCAGCTGGATCGAGCGCAAGGCCGACGGCAGCTTCGGTTTCGTGGTCGCGACCTCGGGCACCGGCAAGGCGGCGCGCAGCCTTGCCGGGGTGGAAGTGCGCAACGTGCGCCACAGCCTGCTTCAGCTGGAGCGATCGTTCGCGGCCCTGGATGCGCAGTCGAACGCGCGCGTGCCGGGCATCAGTAGGCCGTTCGCGGGCGTGCAGTCCTGGCGCGTCGATCCGGTCAGCAACGCGGTCGTGGTGACCGTCGCGCCCGGCGCCATCGGCGAAGGCGTGGAGCTCGTCGCGCTCAGCGGCGCCGATGCCGGCGCGGTGCGCTTCGAGACCGGCGAAGGTTCGCCGCAGCTCACCGCCGAAGTCGTCGGCGGCATCGAATACAGCTGGCCGGTCGG
Organism: Lysobacter yananisis; assembly: GCF_031199375.1. Classification (NCBI taxonomy): domain Bacteria; kingdom Pseudomonadati; phylum Pseudomonadota; class Gammaproteobacteria; order Lysobacterales; family Lysobacteraceae; genus Lysobacter; species Lysobacter yananisis. The sequence goes on along the minus strand of NZ_CP133568.1, from coordinate 5,706,396 downwards.
CAGCCAGTTCGGCGTGTGCTCGGTCGGCTTCCCGGCGACCAAGGGCTCGGTCCGCGGTTTCGTCACCGCCGGCCACTGCGGCACCGTCGGCAAGAACGTGAACGTCGGCAACCGCGCCAGCCTGATCCCGCTGGGCACCTTCGCCAACTCGGATTTCCCCGGCACCGACATGGCCTGGGTCACGATCAACGCCAACCACACCTTGTCCGGCCGGGTCAGCAACTACAGCGGCGGCTTCGTTTCGGTGAAGGGCAGCGTCGAGGCGCCGATCGGCGCGGCGTTGTGCCGCTCCGGCCGCACCACGTTCTACAAGTGCGGCACCATCCGCTCGAAGAACGTCACCGTGAACTACCGCGAGGGCACCGTCCGCGGCCTGACCGAATCCAACGTCTGCACCGGCGGCGGCGATTCGGGCGGCTCGTGGATCACCGCCGACGGCCAGGCTCAGGGCGTGACGTCCGGCGGCCAGATACCGTTGGGCGCTCCCGACAATTGCTCGGTCGCGGCGTCTTCGCGGGTGACCTGGTTCCAGCCACTGAAGCCGATCCTCAGCAAGTACGGCGTCACCCTGGTCACCCACTGATCGGGCGATGCCGCCGGCGGCGTCCCGCGCCTTGCGGGATGTCGCCGGCGCCGGCGCGCCCGGGCGCGCGCAGGGCGTTTACGGCGAGCGGACGGCGAACGCGGACGCGCCGCGGGGCGTTACCACTGCGGCCCGTTCGGCACCGGCTCGGCCAGCCATTGCGCGCGGCTGGCCGGAGCCAGCTCGCCCGCGTCGCGGCTGCGCTGCGCATCGCGCTTGAGCGTCACCATCTGCCGCTCGCCGGCCTCGCTTGGGGCATAGCCGCTGCGATGGAGCAGGGCGCCGCTGAGGGTCTTCGCGCCCAGGGTGCCGTCGAACTCGAACAGGTCGCGGCTGGGGCGGCCGTCGGGGCCGGAATCCTTGCTGAACTCCTGGCCGATCGTGAGCTTGGCGCGGAACGACAGCTTGCCGCTGGCGGCGTCGTAGCGCACGTCCTGCAGGCGCCCGCGCGGGGTGTCGCCGACCATGCCCTGGGAGGAATAGAACAGGCCGAACACGACGCCGTTCTCGCGGTAGAGCTCGACGTCGTAGCCTTCGGCATGCGGGTCCTCGCCGCCGCTCACGCGCACGTTGCTGTAGACGCCGACGGTTTCCACCGCGGCTTGCGCGGCGGCCGCCGGCGCGCGCGCGGCCAGCGACGGCGTCGCGGCGAACGCCAGGGCGAGAGAAAACGCGAAGCTCGCGATCCGATGCATGTTTGGTTCCATTAGAGGCGGTGCGGCCGAGCGCCGGCCGCTGCGTTCGTTCGGCTGCGCCCGAGCGGCGCGGTTCAATCCAGGAACTGCAGCTTGGCCAGTTCCGCGTACAGGCCGCCCTGCGCCAGCAGCGCCTCGTGGGTGCCCTCGGCGACGATGCGGCCGCGATCCATGACCACGATCCGGTCGGCCTTGAGCACGGTCGCCAGGCGATGGGCGATGACCAGGGTGGTGCGGCCCTGCATCAGCGCTTCCAGCGCCTGTTGCACGGCGCGCTCGCTCTGCGCGTCGAGCGCGCTGGTGGCTTCGTCCAGCAGCAGGATCGGCGCGTCCTTGAGCAGGGCGCGGGCGATCGCGATGCGCTGTTGCTGGCCGCCGGACAGGCGCGCGCCGCGCTCGCCGAGTTCGGTCGCCAGGCCCTGCGGCAAGTCTTGGATGAAGTCGGTGGCGTGGGCCGCGCGCACCGCTTCGTCGAGTTCGGCGTCGCTGGCGTCGAGGCGGCCGTAGCGGATGTTCTCGCGCGCGGTGGTGGCGAAGATGGTTGCCTGCTGCGGCACCAGGGCGATCGCGCCGCGCAGCTGGCCGAGGTCGGCCTCGCGCACGTCGACGCCGTCGACGCGCACCGCGCCGTGCTGCGGGTCGTGGAAGCGCAGCAGGATCGAGAACACCGTGCTCTTGCCGGCGCCGGACGGGCCGACCAGGGCCACGGTCTCGCCGGGGTTCACCCGCAGCGTGAAGTCCTGCAGCGCCGGCAGGTCGGGGCGCTGCGGGTAATGGAAACCGACCTGGTCGAACACGATCTCGCCGCGCACCGGCTGCGGCAGCGGCCGCGGCTGCGCCGGCGCGACCACCGCGCTGCGTTCCGACAGCAGTTCGCCGATCCGGCCCATGCCGCCGGCGGCGCGCTGCAGGTCGTTCCAGACCTCGGCCAGCGCGCCGACCGAGCCGCCGCCGATCAAGGCGTAGAGCACGAACTGGGCCAGGGTGCCGCCGGTGAGGCGGCCGGCGACGACGTCGTGCGCGCCCGACCACAGCACCAGGGTGATCGCGCCGAACACCAGGGTGATGGCGATGGCGGTGACCCAGGCCTGGGCGCGGATGCGCTTGCGCGCGGTCTTGATCGCGGTCTTCAGCGATTCGCTGAAGCGGCCCTGTTCGTAGGATTCGCGCGCGTGCGCCTGGACCGTGCGCACCGCGCCGAGGGTTTCGCTGGCCAGGGTGTTGGCGTCGGCGATGCGGTCCTGGCTGGAGCGCGAGATGCGCTGCAGCCGGCGCCCGCCGGCGACGATCGGCAGTACCGCCAGCGGAATGCCGACCAGGGCGTAGGCGGCCAGGCGCGGGCTGGTGACGAACAGCATGCCGAGGCTGCCGACGAAGGTGACCAGGCTGCGCAACGCCACCGACATGCTCGATCCGACCACGCTGCGCAGCAGCTCGGCGTCGGCGGTCAGGCGCGAGACCAGTTCGCCGCTGCGGTTGCGGTCGTGGAAACCGGCATCGAGCGCGATCAGGTGGCGGTAGAGCTGCTCGCGCAGGTCCGCGACCACTTTTTCGCCCAACACAGAAACGAAGTAGAAGCGCGCCGCGGTGGCCAGGGCGAGGGCGATGGCGACCGCGAACAGCAGCAGGAAGGCGCGGTCGATCGCGCCGCTGCCGCCGCCGGCCGCGCTCTGGGCGAAGCCTTGGTCGATCATGGTCTTGAACGCGACCGGCAGGGTCAGGGTGACGGCGCTGGAGGCGGCCAGGGCGAACAGCCAGGCGACGAACAGGACGCGGTACTTGCTGACGAACGGCCACAGGATGCGCAGGCTGCCGATCGGTGCGGTGTCGCGGGATGGGTCGGCCTTCGGGCCGGCGCTGGCATCGGTCATCGGAATTTCAGGCAGGGGAGGGTGGCGCGTCCGGTTCGGACAGACGCACGCGATTACGGGTGGCGTCGCGCAACTGCGCTTTCAAGGCATCCAGCTGCGCGGCCGGCAGTCGCACGCGCACCCGCGCGCCGGCGGCGTCGAAGCGCTCGTCGGCCTTGTCCGCGCCGAAGGCGTTGAGTGTCGCATGGACCGCGCCGGTGTCCGCGAACGGATACGCCAGTTCCAGTTCGGCGTAGGTCACCAACTCGCGACGCGGCGCGCGCCGCAGGCATTCGGCCGCGGCGCCGCCGTAGGCGCGGACCAGGCCGCCGGCGCCGAGCTTGATGCCGCCGTACCAGCGGGTCACCACGACCACGGCCTGGTCGCAGCCCTGGCCGTCGATGGCGGCCAGGATCGGCCGGCCGGCGGTGCCGGAGGGCTCGCCGTCGTCGTTGAAGCGGTATTGGGCGCCGATCCGGTAGGCCCAGCAGTTGTGGGTCGCGGCCGGGTCGGCGACTTCGGCCAGGAACGCCAGCGCCGCCTCGGGCGTGGCGACCGGCGCGGCCAGGGCGAGGAAGCGGCTGTGCTTGACCTCGATCGCGTGGCGCGCGCGTTCGGCCAGGGTCGTGGCCGCGCTCATCGCGGCGTTCCGCGGCGGCGCGCGAGCGGCGCGCCCATCAAGGCGCGCTCATTCGAGCAGCGACCGCAGGTCCTTGGGAATGCGGGCGCGCGGGTGGGCGCGGCGGAACTCGCGCAGGTCCTGGCGGGCGAGATCGAGCTCGCCGTCGTCGCGGTACTGGCGGATCCGCTCCAGCCATTGTTCCGGCGCCAGGGCATTGGCGTGTTGCGACGGGCCGATGCGCGAGCCGGTGATCTGGACCCGCTCCAGAACGGTGGCGTCGGCGGCGTTCTGCTGCGGCGGCGCGGCGCGTTGGGCCTCGGCGGCGATCTGCGCGTTGGCCGCGGCTTCGGCCGGCGGCGCGGCGACCGGGCGCTCGGCTTCGCGACGGCTCAGGCCCTCGACCTGGCCGGCGGCGCGCTTGCTCTCGGCGGCCGGCTGGCCTCGCGCGCGGGCGGCGCCAGCCGCGCCGCAGCGGCGGGAGCGCTGTAGCCGTAGCCCTGCGCGGCGGGCGGCGCGATGGCCGGAGCCGGCGCGGGCGGCGGTGGCGGGGCCGGCGGAGCATCGGCCGGCGCGGGCATCGCCTGGGTCGATTGCGCCTGGGCGGCGCGCGGGGCCTCGCTCTTGGCGCGGCGGTCGAGTTCGCGTGCTGCGGGCGGCGCGGCATCGGCGGCCGCGCGCTTTTCGGCCGCGTGGTTCTCCACCGCCTTGCTGGCCGCGGCGCGGCTTTCGAGCGCACGGTCTTCGACCGGCGGGGACTCGGCCCGTGCCGGGGCGGGGGCGGGTTTCGCCAGCACCGGCGCGGGCGGGAGGTCCTCGATCGGCATCGGCTCGGGCGGTTGCGGCGCGGCGAGGACATCGGCCGCCGGAGCGCGTTGCGCCGGCGCCGAGGCGGGCAGGCCGGGCAGGGCGGGCGCCTGTGCGGCGGCGCCGGCCGGCATCTCGGGCACGGCGATCGCGGCGTCGGCGGCGGCATCGGCGCCGGCCTCGGCCTGCGGCATCGCCGCCACGGCCGGGGCGGCCTGTTCTTCGCTGGGCGCCGAGGGCGCCTTGTCGAGCGGGCGCAGCTGCCACGCCACGCCGACGGCCAGGGTCAGCGAGGCGGCCACGCCGATCCACGCCGGCCAACGGGTCTTGTTCGGCCGGGCGCGCGGCGCGCCGGCCTGCGGCGCGGTCGGGCGCGCCGGTGCGGCCTGGGGCGCGGCAGCCTGTGGGGCTGCGGCTTGCGGGGCTGCGGCTTGCGGCGCCGCGGCCAGCGGCGCAGCGGCCAACGCCGCGGCCGCCTGGGACGCCGCGTCCGGCACCGGTTCAGCCGCCACGGCGGCACGCGCCGCGGCGAGGATCGCGGCGTCCAGCGCCGCCGACGGACCATCGTGCGGACCCAGCCGCAGCAGCCGCTCGGCCAGGTCGCGCTCTTCCGGCGACAAGGGATCGGGAGCGTCGGGACGGCGGTTCATTCGGTCAACCTCGCGCGCAGCTTGTCCATCGCGTACCGCAGCCTGGACTTCACCGTTTCCCGACCCACCCCCGTAATGGCGCCGATTTCTTCCAGGCTCAACTCTTGTTCCAGGCGCAGCAGCACCACCTCGCGCTGCTCCTCGGGCAATTCCTCGATCGCGCGCTGCAAGCGGCGGCGCTGCTCGAATTCGGACAGCTCGCGCTCCGGCGTGGTCGGATCGGGCACGCGCGCGGCGCGCTCGTCGCCGTCCTCCGGCGTCGCCGGGCGGTGCTTGAGCCCGCGCCAGTAGTCGTTCAGCCGGTTGTGCGCGATCCGGAACAGCCAGGTATTGAACTGCGCGTCCGGCTTCCAGCCCTGGCGCGCGCCGATCACCCGCTGCCACACGTCCTGGAAGAACTCGTCGGCCAGGGCCGAATCGCGCAGCTGGCGCAACAGGAAGCGGTACAGCGGGCCGCGGTGGCGTGAGTACAGGACTTCGAACGCGCCGGCGTCGCCGGCCGCCCAGGCCAGCATCAGCACGTCGTCGCTCGTGTCCGCAGCGGTGTTCATCGGCGGCAGGTTACGGGCAGACGGCGCCGACGGGAAGCGCTTGCTTGCCGCGGCCGGGTCGTATAGCGGGAGCTGGAGCGCCAGGATCATGACGGGAACAACGGATCACGACGCCGGGCGGGGTTTGCGGCCTGCCGTCGGTGTAAAGCTCGCGTTATCCTTCGGGGGCTCGAAAACGGGCGGTAGTGGACAGGCGGTCCGGTGCACGGCGATCGGGTGCGGAATGATGCGATGCGAACGGCAACGGTGAGCGACGCGGCCGAGGGCGCCTGGCCCGGCCAGGCGTTGGCGGCCGCGCTGCTGGAAGCGCTGCCGGCCGGTTCGCAGATCGCGGTGAGCTGGCGCACCGCCCAGGGCCAGGTGGCCGAATCCTTCACGCCCGGCGCCGACGGCGCCCTGCGCGCGAGCGCGCTGGACCGACTGGAATGCGACCCGCCGGCCATCGGCGCTTCCGACGAACGCTACGCCGACCGGATCGAGGCGGCGTGGTGGCTGCAAGACCGCAGCCGCGCCAGCCTGGCGGTGCAGATGCCGCGCGCGCTGCCGGCGTGGCTGCGCGCCGGCTGGCTGGCGATGGCGCGCGGGTTGGTCGCGGCCGAACTGGCGGCGCTGCGCGCGCACGCCCGCGCCGAGGCGCTGGAGAAGTCCGAGCGCCTGCAGCAGGCGCTGTTCGGCATCGCCGACCTGGCCGGTTCCGGGCTGGAGATGAGCGACCTGCTCAGCCGCATCCACGGCGTGGTGTGCGGGCTGATGTACGCCGAGAATTTCTACATCGTGCTCTACGACGACATCGCCGACACGATGCGTTTCCTCTACTTCGCCGACCGCCACGACCCGTACGTGGCCAACCCGCTGCAGGTCATCCGCGGCGAGGACATGCCGACCAGCCTGACCCTGGCCCTGTTGCGCCACGGCGAGCCGCTGCAGGGCAGTTCGACGCAGCTGCGCGAACGGCTGAGCGTGCCGCACGACGAGCGCCACGGCCCCGACAGCGCCGACTGGCTCGGCGTGCCGATGCGGCGCGAGGAACGGGTGTGCGGCGCGGTGGTGGTGCAGAACTACGACAGCGCCGACAGCTACGGCGAGGAAGACCGCGCGCTGCTGGCGTTCGTGGCCCAGCACATCCTCACCGCGCTGGACCGCTATCGCGCGCGCGAGGAACTCGAACGGCGGGTCGCCGAGCGCACCTATGCGCTGCAGCTCAGCAACCGCGACCTGCAGGCCGAGATCATCGAGCGCCAGCGCGCCGAACGGCTGCAGCGCGCGCTGTTCCGCATCGCCGAACTGACCATCACCTCCGACACCCTGGAGCGGTTCTACTCGCAGGTCCACGACGTGGTCAGCGAGCTGCTGTACGCGCGCAATTTCTATATCGCGCTGCTGTCCGACGACGGCGAGCGGCTGCAGTTCCCGTATTCGATCGACGAACGCGACATGATCCGCGAGGCGCGCCAGTTCGCCGGCGGCCTGACCGAGTTCGTGATCCGCCAGGGCCGTCCGCTGCTGGCCGACCGCCACCGCATCGCCGAACTCAACAGCCGCGGCGAAGTGCGCAGCCACGGTTCGGCCGCGCACTGCTGGCTGGGCGTGCCGCTGTACCGCGACGACGCCGTGGTCGGGGTGATCGCGATCCAGAGCTATTCGCGCGCGATCAGCTTCAACGCCCGCGACCAGGAGCTGCTGACCTTCGTCGCCCACCACATCAGCATCGGCCTGGCGCGCAAGCAGGCCCAGGACCGGCTGCTGACCGCGCACGGCGAACTCGAACAGCGCGTCGCCAGCCGCACCCGCGAGCTGGCCCACACCAACGCCGAGTTGGTCGCGCAGATCGGCGAACGCGAGAGCGCCGAGCGCAAGCTCACCCACCTGGCCCTGCACGATCCGCTGACCGAGCTGCCCAACCGCAGCCAGCTGCTGGAACGGCTCGACCACGCCATCGCCCGCGCGCGTCGCGAACAGCGTCCGTTCGCGGTGCTGTTCCTCGACCTGGACCGGTTCAAGCTGGTCAACGACAGCGTCGGCCACGCCGCCGGCGACGAGCTGCTGGTGGAAAGCAGCCGCCGCATCGTCGGCGCGGTGCGCGGCGAGGACATGGTGGCGCGGCTCGGCGGCGACGAATTCGCGATCCTGGTCGAACACATCGACGGCCTCAACGTGGCCGAGGAACTGGCCCAACGCGTGCTGCGCGCGCTCGGCGAGCCGTGCTGGGTGGCCGGGCGCGAGGTGTTTCCCTCGGCCAGCGTCGGCATCGCCTTGTGGCATCCGCGCTACCGCAACGGCATCGAGCTGCTGCGCGACGCGGATGCGGCGATGTACCGGGCCAAGGGCGCCGGGCGCGGCCGCTTCGCCGTGTTCGACGAGGAAATGCGCGAGCAGGCGGTGCGCATCCTCGACCTGGAAGCCGACCTGCGCCGGGCGATCAACTCCGACGCCTTCATCGCCTACTACCAGCCGATCGTGCGGCTCGACGACGGCGTCGCGATCGGCCACGAGGCGCTGCTGCGCTGGCGCCACGAAAAACGCGGTTTGCTGCTGCCGCGCGAATTCATCGGCCTGGGCGAAGACAGCGGCCTGATCGAGGAAGCCGACTGGATCCTCTACGGCCGGGTGATCGAGGAACTGGCGCGCGGCGGCGAGGGCTATATCTCGGTCAACGTCTCGCCCAAGCACTTCCGCGCCGGCGACTTCGCCGACCGCCTGCTGCGCATGCTCGACCGCGCCGGCGCCGACCCGCACCGGCTGCGCATCGAGATCACCGAGGTGGCCTTGCTCGACGACGTGCCGCGCGCGTTGCGGATGCTGCGGACCTTGCGCAGCCATGGGGTGCTGGCGCAGTTGGACGATTTCGGCACGGGATTTTCCGCGTTGTCGTACCTGCATCGATTCCCGATCGAATGTCTGAAGATCGATCAGAGTTTCGTCGCGGGCTTGGTCGGCGAATCGCGGCCGGAGAGCGTGGCGGTGGTGCGCGCGATCCAGGCCCTGGCCGGCACCCTGGGCATCCACACCATCGGCGAAGGCGTGGAGACGCCGGCGCAGCGCGCGGTGCTGCGCGAACTGGGCTGCGCGTTCGGCCAGGGCTATCTGTTCGGCCGCCCGGCCGAGCGCATGCGTAGCGTGCAGCCCGCCGTGGGCGAATAGTCGGTGCCTACAGGGACTTCGGCCATAAAAAACGCCGCCGGAGCCGATCGCGACGGGCCTGACTGCGTCGCGAATCGAACCCCGGCGGCGTGCACCACGCCTTAGTGGCTGATCGCCACGTCCGCGGTCGGCTTGAGCTCGCCGATCTGCGCCTTGGCCCGCTCGACCAGGCGCACGAACTCGGCGCGCTGGCCCGAGGCATCGGCCGTCTTCACTCCACGCGCGGCGCCGAGGATCTGCTCCCAGCCCCAGCCGTCGTATTGGCTGCCGCCGCGCAGCGCGTCGGCGAAGGCCGCGACCGAGGCGGCCATGCGCAGCGAATCGCTGGCGACGGCGCGGCGGCTGGAATTCAGGATCGGGGTTTCGATCAGCTGGCTGCGGTCTTCGCCGGGACGCTTGTAGCGCAGCTTGAGGTTGGCCATCTCGCCGTTGCCGCCGCTCGCGGCCGGCGCGGCCTGGGCGTAGCGCAGCGGCGGCAGGCGGTTGGCCTTCGAGCCGACCGGGGTGATCTCGTACAGCGCGGTGACTTCGTGGCCGGCGCCGATGTCGCCGGCGTCGACCTTGTCGTTGGCGAAGTCCTCGCGCTTGAGCAGGCGGTTTTCGTAGCCGATCAGTCGGTACTCGGCGACCTGCGCCGGATTGAACTCGATCTGGATCTTGACGTCGCGGGCGATGGTCATCAGCGTCGAACCCATCTCCTGCACCAGCACCTTGCGCGCTTCCTGCACGGTATCGATATAGGCGTGGTTGCCGTCGCCGACGTCGGCCAGCTTCTCCGACAGTTCGTCGTTGTAGTTGCCGGCGCCGAAGCCCAGCGTGGTCAGGGCGATGCCGGTCTTGCGCTGGTCGGCGACCAGGGTTTCCAGCGCGTCGGTGCCGACCGTGCCGACGTTGAAGTCGCCGTCGGTGGCCAGGATCACCCGGTTGACGCCGTTCTTGATGAAGCCCTGGCGCGCGGTCGCGTAGGCCAGGCGGATGCCGTCGCCGCCGTTGGTGCTGCCGCCGGCCTGCAGGCGTTCGAGCGCGTCGAGGATCTCCTGCTGCTTGTCGCCCGGCGTCGGCGCCAGCACCAGTCCGGCGGAGCCGGCGTAGACCACGATGGAGATGCGGTCCTGCGGCCGCAGCTGCCGGGCCAGCATCGAGAATGCGCTCTTGAGCAGCGGCAGCTTGTCGGGCGAGTTCATCGAGCCGGAGGTGTCGATCAGGAACACCAGGTTGGCCGGCGGCAGGTTCTGCTTGGGCACCTCGAAGCCCTTGATGCCGATCATCAGCAGCTGCCGCTGCGCGTTCCACGGCGCCGGCGCCAGTTCGGTGGAGACCTTGAACGGCACCGCGCGCGAGGTCGGCGCCGGGTGGCCGTAATCGAAGTAGTTGATGAACTCTTCCGCGCGCACCGCGTCGGCCGGCGGGCGGATGCCGTCGTTGAGCATGCGCCGCACGTTGGCGTAGCTGCCGGTGTCGACGTCGATGGAGAAGGTCGACAGCGGCTGCTCGCTGGCGCGCTGCACCGGATTGTCCTCGCGCGCGGCGTACTTCTCGGTGTTGGCTGCCTGCTGGTAGAACGGCGGGGGCGGCGGCGGGGCCGGCGCGGGCGCGATGAAGCCTTGCGGCGCGGCGGCGAGCTTGGCGCGCGCATCGGAGCGGCGCATCGGCGCCGGCGCGACCCGCGAGCCGGTGACCTGGACGCGTTCCAGGGCGTCGGCCATCGGCTTGGCCGTCGCCGCCGGCGCGGATTGCTCCACGATGGGCTGCGCGGGCAGTGTCTGTATCGCCGGCGACTGGACGTTGGCGGCGGCGTCGACCGGCGCCGCGGCCGGCGCGGCCTCGGCCTGCTTGTCGGCCGGACTGCCGGTGGACTGGCAACCGGCCAGGGCGAAGGCGGCGAGCAGCGCCGCGCTGAGGCAATGGAGGGCGAGGCGCGGCGACTGCGGACGGGCGACGGCGGACATGGTGGCTTCCCTGGTGTGTGGACCTGGGAAGGCGAACGGGCGGGGTCGGTGGGTGGGGTTAAGCGGGGCGATTTTTTTGGAGGGGGCGTTTCCCTCAGACCGTCACTTCCCCCACAGCCCGTCACTTTTCCCCAGCCCGTCATTCCGGCGAAAGCCGGAACCCATTTTGATCTTGCCTTTCCGCTCTTCCCGCACGAAAAGTCGGAGCGAAAATCAACATGAATTCCGGCTTTCGCCGGAATGACGGGGAGGGGGATGGGCGCTTGCGGAGGGTGGCGCGGCGTGGCTGGTGGCGGAGTGAGGCAGAGCGAGGCGGGGTGGTTCCGGGCTTCGGATGCGGCCGGGGTTACACCGCTTCGGCTGGATCGCGTATCACCAGCAACCGCTGCTCGCTCATGTCCTCGATCGCGTAACGCACGCCCTCGCGGCCCTGGCCGGAATCCTTGACTCCGCCGTACGGCATGTTGTCGACGCGGAAGCTCGGCACGTCGCCGACGATCACCCCGCCGACGTCGAGCCGGTCCCAGGCGCGCATGGCGTGGTCGAGGCGGCCGGTGAAGACGCCGGCCTGCAGGCCGAAGTCGCTGTCGTTGACTCGGTCGATCACGGCGTCGAAATCGTCGAACGGCTCGATCAGCGCGACCGGGCCGAAGGCTTCCTTGCGGTACAGCTCGGCGTCGCGCGGCACGTTCTCCAGCAAGGTCGCCGGGATCATCGTGCCCTGGCGCGCGCCGCCGGCGATGCGCTTGGCGCCGCCCTTGAGCGCGGCGTCGATCCACGCCTGGATGCGCTGCGCGGCCTGTTCGTCCACGACCGGGCCGATGAACGTGCTCTCCTCGCGCGGATCGCCCATGCGCAGCGCGCCGACCGCGGCCTTGAGCTTCTTGCGCAGCTTGTCGTAGACATCGGCGTGGGCGTAGATGCGCTGCACGCTGATGCAGCTCTGGCCGCTTTGGTAGTAAGCGCCGAACACCAGCCGCTCGACCACGTGGTCCAGGCTCGCGCCGGGATCGGCGTCGACGATGCAGGCCGCGTTGCCGCCCAGTTCCAGGGTCACTTTCTTCTTGCCGGCGCGGGCCTTGAGGTCCCAGCCGATCAGCCCGCCGGTGAAGCTCAGCAGCTTGATCCGCTCGTCCTCGACCAGCAGCGAGGCGTCCTCGTTGGAGCAGCACAACACCGAGAACGCGCCTTCGGGCAGGTCGGTCTCGGCCAGGATCTCGGCGATGATCAGCGCGCCGACCGGGGTCTTGATCGCCGGCTTGAGCACGAACGGGCAGCCGGCGGCGATGGCCGGGGCGACCTTGTGCGCGACCAGGTTCAGCGGGAAATTGAACGGGGTGATGAAACTGCACGGGCCGATCGGCACGCGCTTGACCATGCCGCGGTAGCCGCGCGTGCGCGGCGAGATCTGCAGCTCCAGCAGCGTGCCCGGGTCGCGCGTGGCCTCGCCGGCGGCGATGCGGAAGGTATCGATCAGGCGGGTCACTTCGCCGCGCGCGTCCTTGATCGGCTTGCCGGCCTCGATGCACAGCGCCAGCGCCAGTTCCTCGAAGCGCTCGCCGAAGCGGCGCACGCAGTGTTCGAGCACGTCGCGGCGGCGGTCCGGGGCGAACTGCGCCATCGCCTCGCGCGCCTTGTGCGCGGCGACGATGGCCTTGCGCACCGCCGCCGCGTCGGCCATCGCCACGCGGGTGGCGCGCTTGCCGCTGTATTTGTCCAGCACGTCGAGGTCGCCGTTGGCGGCGACGGCGCGGCCGGCGAGGTAGTAGGGATAGCTGCTCTTCAGTCCCTTGGCGGGCTTGGCGGCTTTGCTTTTCTTCTCGGACTTGGCCATGAGGATGCTCCGTAGGTTGCGCCGCGCTCAGACCACCGCGGCGGCGCGCTGGGGAATGTCTTGGTTGAGGATCGTATCGTCGTCGCTGTAGTCGATCGGCACTTCGATCAGATCGACGCCGGGCGTGTCCAGCGCGCGCCGCAGTAGCGGCGCGAACTCGTCGGCGCTGGCCGGGCGATGGCCGCGCGCGCCGTAGCTGTGCGCGTATTCGACGAAATCCGGATTGCCCAGGTCCATGCCGAAGCTCGGGTAGCGCTCGTGCGCCTGCTTCCACTTGATCATGCCGTAGGCGTCGTCGCGCAGCACCAGCACCACCAGGTCCAGGCCGAGGCGTACCGCGGTTTCGAGCTCCTGCGAATTCATCATGAAGCCGCCGTCGCCGCACACCGCCACCACCTTGCGGTCCGGGCAGACGATGCGCGCGCCGATCGCCGAGGGCAGGCCGGCGCCCATCGTTGCCAACGCGTTGTCGAGCAACAACGTGTTGGGCTCGCGGCAGCGGTAGCTGCGCGCGAACCACAGCTTGTACAGGCCGTTGTCGAGACAGACCACGTCGCGCGGCGACAGCTCGCGGCGCACGTCGGCGACCAGCCGCTGCGGCGCCATCGGGAAGCGGTCGTCGGAGGTGCGTTCGGCGAGTTGCTCCAGCAGCGCCGCGCGGACCCGGTCGAAATAACCGAAGTCCCAGTGCGCTTGCGGCTGCAGCGCCTCGCTCAGGCGCCAGACCGAATGGGCGATGTCGCCGATCACCTCGATCTGCGGGAAATACACCGCATCGACCTCGGCCGCGGCGTAGTTGACGTGGATCACCGTGCGCCGGCCTTCGCGCATGAAGAACGGCGGTTTCTCGATCACGTCGTGGCCGATGTTGACGATGCAGTCGGCCGCGTCGATGGCGCGATGGACGAAGTCGTGGTCCGACAGCGCCGCGTTGCCCAGCCACAGCGGCCCTTCCTCGTCGAGCACGCCCTTGCCCATCTGGGTGGTGAAGTAGGGGATGCCGAGCTTGGCGACGAATTGTTCGAGGGTCTTGGACGTGGTCTTGCGGTTGGCGCCGGCGCCGACCATCAGGATCGGGTGGCGGGCCTGGGCGATGGCCTGCGCGGCGCGCTCGATGGCCTTGTCCTCGGCCACCGGGCGGCGCGAGAACGAGGCCGGGATCAGCCGCGCCTGGGTCGGATCGCCGGCGATGTCCTGCGGCAGTTCCAGGTGGGTCGCGCCGGGGCGCTCTTCCTCGGCGCGGCGGAAGGCCTCGCGCACGCGCGCCGGGATGCTGTCGGCGGCGACGATCTGGCGGGTGTACTTGGTCAGCGGACGCATCGTGTCGACCACGTCGACGATCTGGAAATGGCCCTGCTTGCTGGTCTTTATGGGTTTTTGCCCGGTGATCATCAGCATCGGCATGGCGCCGAGCTGGGCGTAGGCCGCGGCGGTGACCAGGTTGGTGGCGCCCGGGCCCAGGGTCGACAGGCAGACGCCGGCCTTGCCGGTCAGGCGGCCGTAGGTCGCGGCCATGAAGCCGGCGGCTTGTTCGTGGCGGGTGAGGACGAGCTCGATCGTCGAGGTGCGCAGCGACTCGAGCAGGTCGAGGTTCTCTTCGCCGGGAATGCCGAACACGTACTGCACGCCTTCGGCTTCGAGCGCGGCGACGAAGAGGTCGGACGCCTTGGTCATGCGGAACTCCGGGGACGGAAACGCAGGACCGCAAGGATCGCGCAAACCACGTGAGCGAGGGGCGACGGTGGTGGAACGGTGCGGGCCGGCGGGCGCTGTGGCCCGATCCGGAAAAGCGCTGGCGCGCTCTTGTGGGGAGGGCCTTCAGGCCCGACGCTCTTCGGTCGATTCGCGGCGATCCGCAACAAAAGCGTCGGGCCTGAAGGCCCTCTCACGAAAGCCTGAGGCATAGCAAATGCCGGGGTGTTTGTGGGAGGGGCTGCAGCCCCGACGCTCTTCTGTCGGATGGTCGCGAACTGAAACGAAAGCATCGGGCCTGAAGGCCCTCCCACGAGAGCGAAGGCCCTCACACGACCGCAGATGGATCAGTCTTCGCGCGGTTCGACCCTGACCCGGATCTGGCCGTCCTGCACGCGCGCGCTCAGGCGGTCGCCCGGCGCGGCGTCGAGCACGCTGCGCACCACCCGGCCGTCGTCGTGCTGGACGATGGCGTAGCCGCGCGCGACCGTCGCCAGCGGGCTCACCGCTTCCAGCGAGCGCGCCAGCCCGCGCAGGCGCAGCGCATCGCCGTGCAGGCGCCGGGCCAACGCCGCGCGCGGGCGCGGCGCCAGCGCGGCCAGACGCTCGCGCAGGCGGGCGATGCGCCGCTGCGGATGGTGCGCGCGCAGCACCGCGTCGCTGTGGCGCAGGCGCGCGGTCTCGCGTTCGATGCGCAGGCGCCAGGCCTGTTCGAGCCGGCGCAGCGCGTCCTGCTGGCGGTTGCGCAGCGCCGCCAGCCGCGCCTGCGGACGCAGCGCGTTCAAGCGCAGGCCGGCGCGGTCGGTGCGCTGCATCGCCTGGCGCAGGCGCTGGCTGTGCAGGTTCCCCAGGCGCGCATCCAGCACGCGCAAGCGGTGCAGCAGATCGTCGCGCTGCGGCACCAGCAACTCGGCAGCCACCGAAGGCGTGGGCGCGCGCACGTCGGCGGCGAAGTCGGCGAGGGTGAAGTCGGTTTCATGGCCGATGGCGGAAACCACCGGCACGTCCGACGCGGCGATGGCGCGCGCCAGCCGCTCGTCGTTGAACGCCCACAGGTCTTCCAGCGAACCGCCGCCGCGGGCGAGGACGATCACGTCGTAACGCTGCGCGGCCTGGGCGCGCTGCAGCATCGCCACGATCTTCTCGGCCGCGCCGTCGCCCTGTACCGGCACCGGCAGCACCTCGGCCTGGGCCAGCGGGAAGCGCCGGCCGAGCACGCTGAGCACATCGCGCACGGCTGCGCCGCTGGGCGAGGTGATGATCGCGATGCGTTCGGGGAAGCGCGGCAGTTCGCGCTTGCGCTCGCGGTCGAACAGGCCCTCGGCGGCGAGTCGCGCCTTGAGTTCCTCGAAGGCGCGGCGCAGCGCGCCTTCGCCGGCCTCTTCCATGTGGTCGAGCACCAACTGGTAGTCGCCGCGCGCTTCGTACAGGGTCAGCCGGCCGCGCGCGAGCACGCGCAGGCCTTCGCGCGGGACGAACTTCAGCCAGCTGCTCTTGGGCTTGAACATCGCGCAGCGGACCTGGGCGCGCGCGTCCTTGAGGGTCATGTACAGATGGCCCGAGGACGGCCGCGACAGATTGCCCAGCTCGCCCTCGACCCAGATCAGCGGGAAGGTGTCCTCGAGCAGGTCGCGGGCCAGGGTGTTGAGCTGGCTGGGGGTGAGGACTTCGTCGGGGGAACTGGGGGGCATGAGCGAGCGATAGCGGCGCCAGCCGCCCGGAGCGAAACAGTTGCGCCGATGTTAACCCGTCCCGCCGCGTGCTTCCGGGGCCGGCTTTGCCGAGTCGGATCGGAGAGCATCGGGCCTGAAGGCCCTCCCACGACAGCCGAGCCCTTATGCCAGGGCCAAGCCCTTGTGGGAGGGCCTTCAGGCCCGACGCCTTTCGGCCCGATCGCCCTGTGGCCCAAGCCTCCCGCCGCGTCAGCCCCGCTTCACCCCCGCCGCACCTGCGCCCACCGCCCCGGCGCTACAATGCGGCCCATGAATTCCGACGCCGTCCTGCCTTGCTCCGTCCCCGATTTCGGCCCCTTGCCGCGCCGCCTGACCCGCAGCGTCGCCATCGGCGGCGTCCAGGTCGGCGGCGGCGCGCCGGTGGTGGTGCAGTCGATGACCAACACCGACACCGCCGACGTCGCGTCCACCACCAAGCAGGTCGCCGAACTGTGGCGCGCCGGTTCCGAATTGGTGCGCGTCACCGTCAATACCGTCGAGGCCGCCGCGGCGGTGCCGCGGATCGTCGACAAGCTGGCGATGATGGGCATCGAAGTGCCGATCATCGGCGACTTCCACTACAACGGCCATCAGCTGCTGAGCGCCGAGCCGGCCTGCGCCGAAGCCCTGGGCAAGTACCGCATCAACCCCGGCAACGTCGGCTTCGGCAAGAAGAAGGACAGCCAGTTCGCGACCCTGATCGAGTTCGCGATCAAGTACGCCAAGCCGGTGCGCATCGGCGCCAACTGGGGCTCGCTCGACCAGGCGCTCGCCGCCCAGCTGATGGACGAAAACGCCAACCGCGTCGAACCCTGGGACGCCGGCCGGGTGCTGCGCGAGGCGCTGATCCGTTCGGCCCTGGATTCGGCCGCGCGCGCGGTCGAACTGGGCCTGCCGGCCGAGCGCATCGTGCTCAGCGCCAAGGTCAGCGGCGTGCAGGAGTTGATCGCGGTGTATCGCGAACTGGCCTCGCGCGGCGACTACGCGCTGCACCTGGGCCTGACTGAGGCCGGCATCGGCAGCAAGGGCATCGTCGCGTCCAGCGCCGCGCTCGGCGTGCTGCTGCAGGAAGGCATCGGCGACACCATCCGCATCTCGCTGACGCCCGAGCCGGGCCAGGCGCGCAGCAACGAGGTCATCGTCGCCCAGGAACTGCTGCAGACCATGGGCCTGCGCGCGTTCACCCCGATGGTCACCGCGTGTCCGGGTTGCGGCCGCACCACCAGCACCTTCTTCCAGGAACTGGCGCAGACCGTGCAGGAGCACGTGCGCGCGAAGATGCCGGAGTGGAAGATCACCCATCCCGGCGCCGAGAACCTGACCCTGGCGGTGATGGGTTGCGTGGTCAACGGCCCCGGCGAATCGCGCCACGCCAACATCGGCATTTCGCTGCCGGGCACCGGCGAGGCGCCGTCGGCGCCGGTGTTCGAGGACGGCGAGAAGACCGTGACCCTGCGCGGCGAGAACATCGCCCGCGAGTTCGTCGCCCTGATCGACGGCTACGTCGAGCGCCGCTACGGCGTGACGGCGGCCGGCGGAGCGGCGTGAGCGAGGACCCGCGCGCGGACGCCGCGCCGCCGCGTTCCGCGGCGGCGAGCGCGGAAAGCCCGCACCCGCAAGGCCCGCGCTCGCAAGAGCAGCATGCCGCGCGCCGCCGCGGCGCCGACGACAGCGCATTCGAACAGGAAGCGCGCTTCGGCGCGGCGCTGCTGCGCCGCCACGGCTGGACCCTGTTGCTGGTGTTCGCCGGACTGCTGCTGCCGCTGTGGGCCTTCGCCGAACTGGCCGACGACATCCACCGCCAGGAGTCGCTGGTGTACGACGTGCCGGTGCTGGAATACGCGCACGGCCTGTCGCGGCACAGCCTGGACCTGTTCTTCAGCGTGATCGCCAAGCTCGGCTACCAGTGGGGCGTGGTGCCGTTCGACATCGTGCTGGTGATCGCGCTGACGGTCACGCGGCGTTTCCGCGAGGCCAGCTACGCGGCGATCGCGCTCGGCGGTTCGGGCCTGCTCAACATCGCCGCCAAGCAGTTCTTCGCGCGCGAGCGGCCGTCGCTGTGGGAGTCGATCGCGCCGGAGCACAACTACAGTTTTCCCAGCGGCCACGCGATGGGCTCGATGACGCTGGCGGCGGTGCTGATCCTGCTGTGCTGGCCGACGCGCTGGCGTTGGCTGGTGGTGGCTTTGACGGTTCCGTTCACGGTCCTGGTGGGTTTCTCCCGCCTGTACCTCGGCGTGCATTACCCCTCCGACATCCTCGCCGGCTGGGCGGTGGCCACGGCCTGGGCGGTCGCGGTGTACCTGCTGGTCTATCGCGGCGGCGTGCGGCGGCCGTGGCAGGCGCGCGAAGGCTGAGCGCGGCGGCCCGCGCGCGGCCGTTCGCCCGCGCGGTTACGCGCACGAACGATCCGGCGCCGAGACTGGTTTAGCCAAGTGAAGTTGCAGCGCCGCAACACGCCGGCGGCGAACCTGTAACCAAATGCGATTTGTGCGCGAGGTCACGCCGAAATTCCGCCGGCTCGCGCAGTGTGGCCGTGGGCAGGAGGTTCGGTCCGCGTGGCGACGCCGCGCGGCACGGTGGCAGGAGCGATCGGCCGGTGCGTCCGCACGACGCGCCGGTTCACGGACGACGCTCGATCACGGCGATCCCTCCCGGCCCGCCCCCGGAACCGCGACCTGCCTGTTGACAGGGGACAGGCGTGCAGCGGCTTCTTCGCGAACGATACGTGGAGGACCACCCGATGCCCAACGCAAAGAACCGGCTGACCATCGCCATCGCCCTCGGACTGAGCGGCCTGACCGCGCTCGCCGCGGCCGCCGCCGTCGGCGGCCTGAACCGGCCCGCGGCCAGCGCCGACGCGTCGGTCGGCGGCGCGCCCGCGCCGCAACGCGCGGCCCCGGCCGATTCCGCCGGCCAACGCTATGTCGTGCTGTACCAGGAGGCGCCGCTGAGCGTCTACAACGGCGAAGTCGCCGGGCTGGCGGCGCCGCAGCGCGTGGCCGGCGCGCAGAACGCCAACAGCGCCGCGGCGCGCATCGCCGGCGGCGGCAACGCCCGCATCGACGTGCGCGGCGCCCAGGCGAGCAGGTATCTGAACTATCTCGACAACGTCCAGCGCAACCACGAGCGCAGCATCAACGCCGCGCTCGGGCGCACGCTCAAGGTCGAGCGGCGCCTGCGCCATGCGGTCAACGGCGCGGTGGTGCGGATGAGCGCGAGCGAGGCCGCGCGCGTGGCCAAGCTGCCCGGCGTGGCGCTGGTGCAGGCCAGCCGCGACTATCCGCTCGACACCGACGTCGGCCCGCAGCTGATCGGCGCGCCGGCGCTGTGGAACGCCAAGCCGACCCAGTGGCGCGGCGAAGGCGTGGTGGTCGGCATCCTCGACACCGGCATCAACTTCGGCAGCCCGGCGTTCGCCGCGATCGACGACAGCGGTTACCGCCACGTCAATCCGAACGGCGCCGGCCAGTACCTGGGCACCTGCGCGCCCGGCGGCGTCGACGAAGGCCGCTGCAACGACAAGCTGATCGGCGGCTGGGACTTCGTCTGCGGCGAGCCGGCCAACATGTGCGGCCAGCCGGGCATCCGCGAGGAGCCGGGCTTCGGCGACACCAACGGCCACGGCAGCCACACCGCCTCGACCTCGGCCGGCAACGCCTGGACCGCCAACTACAAGGGCCGCGACATCCGCATCTCCGGCGTCGCCCCGCACGCCAACATCGTCGCCTACGACATCTGCTACACCGACGCCGCCGGCCAGGGCTGGTGCCCGGATTCCGCCGCGCTGGCGGCGATCGACCAGGCCGTCGTCGACGGCGTGGACGTCATCAACTACTCCATCGGCGGCGGCGGCGAGCCCTGGGGCGAAGCGGTATCGCTGGCCTTCCTCAACGCCTCCGACGCCGGCATCTTCATCGCCGCTTCGGCCGGCAACAGCGGTCCGGACCCGAGCACCAACGGCCACCAGCAGCCGTGGGTCTCCACCACCGCGGCGAGCACCCACGGCCGCGGCAACTTCGCCACGCTGCTGCAGATCACCGGGCCCGGCACGGTGCCGTCCGACCTGCAGGCGGTGCAGCTCAACGACGGCAGCGGCGGCGTTTCGCTGACCGCGTCGATTCCGCCGAACACGCCGGTGCGGATCAGCGCCGGCATCGACAGCGCCGACGACGGCTGCGCGGGCTTCGCCCCCGGCGCGTTCGCCAACGCCATCGCGGTGGTGCGGCGCGGCACCTGCAACTTCTCGATCAAGGTCAACAACGCCGCCGCCGCCGGCGCGATCGCGGTGGTGATCGCCAACAACCAGGCCACCGGGGTGACGCCGAGCGTGCCGGGCACCACGGTGCCGGCGTTCGCGGCGGCGCAGGACGACAGCAACGCCTTGCGCGATTTCGCCGCCGGCAACGGCAATACCTCGACCGGCGGCATCGGCTTCCCGCCGACGCCGGTGCCGAACACGCCCGACCTGATCGCCGATTTCAGCTCGCGCGGCCCGGGCGGGTTCAACCTGATCAAGCCCGACGTGGCCGCGCCCGGCGTCAGCGTGCTGGCGGTGTTGGCCGGCACCACGATCGGCGGCAGCGAGAACCTGGTCGGCCTGCTCAGCGGCACTTCGATGGCGTCGCCGCACCAGGCCGGCTCGGCGGCGCTGCTGCGCCAGGCGCGTCCGAACTGGACCGCCGCGGAGATCAAGTCGGCGCTGATGATGACCGCCAGGGAAGGGATGCTGCTCGAGGACGGCGTGACCGCGGCCAATCCGTTCGACACCGGCTCGGGCCGGATCCAGGTCGATCAGGCGGTGAAGTCCGGGCTGGTGCTCAACGAGACCACGGCGCGTTACCGCGCGGCCGACCCGGCCGCCGGCGGCGATCCGGCCCAGCTCAACCTGGCCAGCATGCAGCAACAGGACTGCAAGCGCTCGTGCACCTTCCAGCGCAGCTTCCGCCACGCCCAGGGCGTGTTGCCGGAACTGTGGCTGGCGCAGGTGGAGGGCGTGGACGGCATCGCCTTCCCGCCGGTGTTCGTCTCGGCGCCGGGCAGCAAGACTCCGGTCAGCGTGTTCGTGTTCAGCCGCAAGTACGCGGCCGACGGCAGCTGGCATTTCGGCAAGCTGCAGCTCAAGCCGTTGCTGGGCCGCAAGTCGCCGAGCCTGCATCTGCCGATCGCGGTGTCGGTGCCGGCGCCGACGGCGGCTGCGGTTGCGGCAGCGGCAGCGGCAGCGCCGAAGGCGGTGCGTGCCGACCGCCTCGGCGCCAGGCCGGTGGAACCGGAGCGCAGCGCGCGTTGAGCCGGGTCGCGACCGACCCTTCGCGGGTCGGTCGCGATTCCGCAATCGCGTTTGCGTCAACCCAACGCCGGGTCCCATGCGGGCCCGGCGTTTTCATCGGCGTCGATCGGGTCCGGCCGACGGGAGCGGGGCGCGCGGCGATCCGGCGTGCCGCGCACGCGCACGGCGGTGCGGGAGCGGCGAACCTGCAGCGGCGAATCCGAAGCTGCGAATCCGAAGCGGCGAAGGGGGAACGGCGAATCCGAAACGGTGCGCGACGCGCGGCTACCACTCGCGCCACGGTTCGGTCGGATCGTCCTGGCCGCGCAGCGCGCCGATGCCGGCCAGGGCGCTGCGCACCAGTTCGCACAGGCCTTCGCGCTGGTCGGTCTCGATCAGGTTGTAGCGGCAGCGCGCGTTGAGCGCGTTGAGCGCGCGCACGGCCTGTTCGACCGCGGCGCGCGCGCTGCGGTCCAGTTGCGCGGGGGAGGGCACGCGCTCGCCGTCGCCGACCGCGTTGCGCAGCGCGGCGAGCAAGGCGTCGATGACGCGTTCGCATTCGTCGATCTCGGCCGCGCCGTAGCCGGCGTCGGCGCCGTCCTGGGCCAGGTCTTCCATGTAGCTGCGCATGCCGTCGAGGATCTCGTGCTTGAGCTCGACGTAATCGTTGGTCTCCACCTGCACCCCGCTGCCTCCTCGTCGCCGCCGCGCCGTGCGCGCCCCGCGCGACGACCGGAACGCGAGTCTAGCCGCGCGACATTGCAGGCGAAGGAAACCGCGCCGTGCCGGCGTCGCGGCCGCGTTGTGACCGCCATCGCCGCTTCGCCGATCCGTACGCGCCGGCGCTTGACGGCGGCGCATGCGGCGGCTCCGAGAGCGCGCCGCCGACGCCGCGCCGGCGCTTGCTAGACTGGCCGGCGTCGGTCGCCCGCATCGCGCGGGCGGCCGCGCAAGCCCCGTTTGGAAGCCGACCGCGCCCGTCGCGACCGTCATCGTCCGGACACCGCCGTGCAAAAACCTCCGACTCCCGTCAACGAAGCCCAGCGCCTGCAGGCGCTGCGCAGCTACGACATCCTCGACACCCCGCCGGAGCGCGACTTCGACGACCTGGTGGCGATCGCCGCGGCGGTGTGCGACGCGCCGATCGCGCTGGTCAGCCTGATCGACGAGCAGCGCCAGTGGTTCAAGGCCCGCACCGGCCTGGCCGCGCGCCAGACGCCGCGCGAACTGGCGTTCTGCGCCCATGCGATCCTGCGTCCGGACCAGACCCTGGTGGTGCCCGACGCGCGCGACGACGCGCGCTTCGCCGGCAATCCGCTGGTGCTCGACGATCCCAACATCCGCTTCTACGCCGGCGCGCCGCTGGTGACGCCGGAGGGCCACGCGCTGGGTACGTTGTGCGTGATCGACACCAAGCCGCGCGACCTCGCCGACAAGCAGCACCAGGCGCTGACCGCGCTGTCGCGGCAGGCCTCGCGGGCGATGGAACTGCGCCGGGTGAGCCGCGCGCTGGCGCGGCAACTGCAGGAGAGCGAGTGGTACGAGCATCGCCTGCTGCAGTACCAGTCCGAACTGGAGGCGAGCAACGCGGCGCTGGAGGCCAGCAATGCCGACCTGGCCGCGTTGACCCGCACCGATCCGCTGACCGGCCTGCCCAACCGGCGCGCGTTCGCATTGGCGCTGGAGCAGGCGGTGGCGCGCAGCCACGCGGCCGCGCCGCTGCAGGTGGCGGTGCTCGACATCGATCACTTCAAGACCATCAACGACGTCCACGGCCACGCCGAGGGCGACCGGGTGCTGCTCGCTGTCGCCGACGCGCTGCGGTTGTACGCGCCGGGGCCGGGCAGCGTGGCGCGCTACGGCGGCGAGGAGTTCCTGCTGCTGTTCGAGGCGCCGCAGCCGCAGGCGCAGCTGCAATGCGAGTTCGTGCGCGAGGCGATCGCCAATTTGCCGCTGGGCCTGCCGCTGACGGTGAGCATCGGCCTGGCCGCGTATCGCACCGGCGAGGAACCCGCGGCGACCTTCGCCCGCGCCGACCAGGCGCTGTACGCGGCCAAGCGCGGCGGGCGCAACCGGGTGGTGCTGGCCGAGTCGGAGTGAGCGGTGCGCCGCAGGGGCGGCTTTGGCCTGGTCGCGGCGGAGTGCGCGAAAGGCTTCCGGGCGGCGGCTTGCTAGCCGTGGATGGGGCTTTCGCTGCGGCACGGTGTTGCTCAGTGGAAGGGCCTTCAGGCCCGACGCTCTTCGCTCAGGTCATCGCGATCTGAGCGAAGAGCGTCGGGCCTGAAGGCCCTCCCACAGATTCAGCCCGTCGGGCCCGAAGGCGGGCCTGCAGGTTCAATGCATCGAGCCGGCAAACCCTCCCGCAAGGTTCAGCGGTAGATCCGCTCGCGTTCGGCCTGCAAGCGCTGGCGCAGGTATTCGTCGCGGGTCAACCCGCCCGGAATCTGCTGCATCGCCATCGTTTCGGCGACGATCCGCGCTTCGCTGCGTTTGTAGGCCTGGAACTTCGGATCGCGCGCCTGCTGCTCGACGAAGGCCTGTTCGTGCTGCGCGGCCTGGCTGCGGTAGCGCTGCGCCAGTTGCTGCACCAGCAGCGCCTGGCGCGCTTCGTCGGGCACGGTGGCGCGGATCAGGCCCACGCGCAGCAGCATGGTCTCGCCGGCCGACAGTTCGTCGGCCTGCTCGTAGCGGTCGATCTGCGCCTGCAAGGCCTGCGCCCGCCGCTCGCGTTCGGCCGGCCCCAGCGCGGCGGCGTCGCGGAAGAAGCGCTTGGCCTCGTCCTGGAACTGCCGGCGTTGCTGGAAGCGCCGGCCTTGCGGCGTGGCGAGCATCGCGTGCACGCCGGAGCCTGCTTCCGCAGCGGACGCGGCGCCGGCGTCGCCGCCGGCCTGCGCGGTCGCTGCGGCGCGGCTGGCGGAAAACGGCCACGAGCCCAGGCTGACCGCCGCGGCGAGCGCCGCGGCGGTCAGGGCCAGGCCCAGCATGAGAGTGTTTCGCTTCATGCCGCGTCGCCGGTCAGATCAGCTGGTCCACCAGCCAGTACAGGAAGTTGAAGGGCTTGGCCTTGTCGGCCGCATCGCTGGTTTCGCTGGCGTCGAGCACCTTGCCGTTGCCGTCGAGCACCGAGTCGATGAAGTTCTTCAGTTCCAGGTTCTGCGCCTGCACGTCGCCGTTCTTGAAGTCGACGATGGTGGTGCAGTGGCTTTCGTTGAGCGCGCGGTACTGCGGGAAGTAGCCGCCGAAGTTGTCCAGGCCGTTGAGGCGCGCGGACAGGCGCTGGGTGTCGGTGCCCCACTTGGCGTGGATCAGCGCTTCCTTGGCCGCCTGGTTCGGCGCCTGGGCGATGTCGTCGTGGAAACGCTCGTACGAGTACGACGAGTAGTTCAGGTCCTGCCAGAAGTGGGTGTGGCCGAGGCGGTCGCCGGTGTGCTTGCTCGACAGCGCCGGGTAGATCGAACCCAGTTCGTTGAGGTCCATCTGCGGCAGGCCGGCGGCGAGGAAGGCCAGCGGGCCGTTGGGCGCGTCCAGGCCCCACACGTCGCGGATCTTGGTCATCAGCGGCTGCGAGGGATACTCGGCCGGGTTGGCGTTCTTCGGGGTCGGGAAGATCGGGCCGGAGTCGTCGATCAGGAAGCCCTGGGTCGGCGCGACGTCGGTGCGGAAAGTGTCGTAGGAGATCAGGCTGCCGGCGCCGCCGGCGCTGCAGCCGGTGTTGAGCATCTGGCCCGGGCGCGGCAGGTTGTCCTTGAGCCAGGCGATGATCGCGCGGGTGTTGCGCAGGCCGTTGTGGTGCCACACCAGCGGCGGCTTCTGCCCGCTCGGATCGTCGTACACCGCGACCTTGTCGCCGCTGTAGATGTCGCCGGTGCAGTACGGCACGTAGACCATGTTCCAGCCCTGGGTCTTGACCGCGTCGAACGGGCTCACGCGGGTCACGAACGGGCTGACCAGGCTGGCGCCGGGATTGAGCAGCTTCATGTAGTCGTCGGGCACGCCGTTGGGATTGCGCGCGCCGCGCACGCCGGTGGCGCCGGTGCAGCTGGCGTAATCCCAGCACGCGCCGCCGCCTTCCATGTAGATGATGGTGTTGGTGGTGTCGGGAACGCGGTTGACGAAGATCTTGTACGGCGAACCGTTGCCGCAGATGGCGCCGGTCTCGGCCGGCAGCTGCACGGTCTGCCACTGGTAATAGGCGCCGGGGTCGAAGCCGCTGGCGCGGCCCGCGTCGGCGCTCAGCAGCGGGTACTGGCCGGTGCGCTGCTTGGGCTGCACCTTGTTGTCGGGCTTGGGCGGGGACACCAGGTTCTTCAGGGTCTGGAAGAACCCGTAATCGCCCTGTTCGGCCTGCGAAGGCAGGCTGGAAAACGCGACGGCGCCGCCCATCAGGGCGACGGCGACGTAACGGCTCAATGCGGCCATGAACTCTCTCTCCTGTGATCGTCATGAAGGCAGAGCGAAACGCGCATCCGGCGCGTGCTAGGGCGTGCGCGCGGCCGGTTCCTCTCCGTACTGCTGCGTCTGGATAACGGTGGGGAGATGACGGGTCAATCGGCGCCGGCGGGGTTTTTCGACCGTGGACCAGATTGGCCGCGAATGTGGCCGCGGGTGGCCGTTTTTGCCCCGATAGCGGTCACGCAACCGGGTCCGCCGGGTGAGCGGTCGTGCGCTGCAACATGTGACCGGGTTCGATGAATGCGTCGATGTGCCCGCGGTCAAGCGCGCGTTGTGACGTCGAGAATCCGCGCGGCGCCGCCTGCGGCCGCGGCTTGGGTGCAGGCCGGGTCGATGCTGGCGCGTAGCGAATCTAGCTGGCGCCGGAGAGCGTCGGCGGCCATGCGAGGAACGCCGTCGCAGTCGAAGAAATAATGCGTAAAAAGAGTGCTGAAATTACGTGCCAGTAGGTGATTTTTAGATGACTTTTTGCTCATTGGTGCGCTGTTGGCGCGTCGATATAATCGCCGCCTTTCCACCGCCCGTTGCGCCATGATCGTCGACAAAGCGTCCTTGCTCGCCCTCGTCCTCGCAGCGATGTGCCTCCCGCTCGATTCCCTCGCGGCGCCGCCCGATCGCGAAAGCCTGCCGGACTTCGTCTGCGGCGCGCTGGAGAAGATCTACTTCGATCCGGTCAAGGCCAAGGCCCTGTGCAAGGCGGCGCGCGAGACGGGCAAGTCCCCGGAATTCGTGCAGGCCGTTCCGGCCGACCAGGCCAGGCAACTGACCCAGGCGCTGCGCAACCGCAGCCACGACAAGCATTTCTACGTGGGCATTCCGAAGCCGGCCGGTACCGCCGCGGCCGTCCCGCCAACGGCCACGGCGCCGGCGCCGGCGCTGCCCGCCGACGCGAACGGCGGTTGGGTCGAAGTGCGCATCCTTCCGGGCCAGATCGGCTACGTGAAGTGGACCCAGCACGTCGCCGACGACGCCGCCTTCGCCAAGATCACCGCGGCGCTGCATTTCCTCAGCGGCGTCAAGGCGCTGGTGTTCGACATCAGCCGCGACGGCGGCGGCGACGGCCGCGCCAACGGCTTCGTCTACCAGCATCTTTTCCAGGACGAGGCCTATCAGGGGTTGCTGCAGAAGAAGTGCAAGGGCGAGACGGCCTGGAAGAACGGCGAGGTGCCTTATCACTATTCGCCGGCGCCCAAGTTCTACCAGACCCCGGTCTACATCCTGGTGTCGGAGAAAACCGGCTCGGCCGCCGAGTACTTCGCGCTGATCGGCCAGGACAGCGGACGGGCCACCGTCCTGGGCACGACCACCGCGGGCGCGGGCAATCCGGTCGCGCAGATCGCCACCGACGACTACTTCGCCTATATCCCGAACTGCGAGATCCGGACCCGCTCCGGCAGGAGCATCGAAGGCGTGGGCGTGGTGCCCGACGTCGTGTTGAAGTCCGACGACCGGGTGCAGGAAGCGCTGGCGTTCGTGCGCCAGGATCTGGCCCGCAAGTCCGCCGCCGGCGCTCCTTGAGCGCGCGCGGCGGCGCCTATTCGCCCGGCGCCGCCCCCGCGGTGGCCGCCGCCGATGCCTTCTTGCGCGCCAGCAGCGCCTCGCGATGGGCGATGTACGCGTTCGAGCCGAGGATGATCGCTGCGCCGATCACCGTGTAGCGGTCCAGCGTCTCGTGGAACCACAGCCAGCCGGCGACCGACACCAGCGGCAACTGCACGAAGCTGATCGGCGTCAGCGCCGAGACTTCGCCGAGCTTGAGCGCATGCGTCCACAGCACCTGGCCGCCGGTGCCGAACACGCCGGCGGCGACGATCCAGACCCAGGCGACGCCGTGCGGCCACTGCCACACGAACAGCGCGGGAATCAGCGACATCGGCACCCAGAACGCGTAGGTGTACAGGACGATGGTGTTGGCCGAGTCGATCCGGGACAGTTGCTTGATCTGGATCGAGATCACCCCGCCGAGCACCGCCGCGGCCAGCGCGGCGAGGCTGTCGACCGAGAACTCGGTCGAGCCCGGACGCACGATCACCAGCACGCCGAGGAAGCCGGCGGCGACCGCCGCCCAGCGCCGCGCGCGCACCTGTTCGTGCAGGAACAGCGCCGCGGCGATGGTGACGAAGATCGGAGTGGAGTAGGTCAGCGAGATCGCCTGCGCCAGCGGCAGGTGGCCGATCGCCCAGAACCCGCACAGCATCGACACCATGCCGATCGCGCAGCGCACGAAATACTTGGGCAACTGGCGCGTGCGCAGTTCGGCGCGGCGCGCGCTCAGCAGCAGCGGCAGCACCGCCATCAGCCCGAACAGGTTGCGGAAGAACGCGACTTCGAAGGTGTGCAGCGATTGCGAGGCCAGGCGGATGGCGATGGCCATGATGCCGAAGCTCAGCGTGCTCGCCAGCATCAGGCCGGCGGCGCGCATCGGCTGGGTGGTGGAGGCGGCGGGCGCGCCCGCGCTCACCAGCGCGCGCCGACGATGCGCGGTTCGGGTTCGATCGCCACCCCGAAGCGCTCGCGCACCGAGTCGGCGATGCGGCGGGCGAGGTCGAGCAGTAGCGCGCCGCTGGCGCCGCCGTGGTTGACCAGCACCAGCGCGTGCGCGGCGGACACGCCGGCGTCGCCGTCGCGGTGGCCCTTCCAGCCGCAGCCGTCGATCAGCCAGGCGGCCGAGAGCTTGCGCGTGGCTTCGCTGTCGCCGCGGAACGCCGGCATCGACGGGTATTGCGCCAGCAGCGCCTGCGCCTGCGCCGCCGGCACGATCGGGTTCTTGAAGAAACTGCCGGCGTTGCCGAGCACGGCCGGGTCGGGCAGCTTGCGCCGGCGGATGGCGACGACCGCGTCGGCGACGTCGCGCGGCGTCGGCGCGCTCACCCCGCGCGCGGCCAGTTCCTCGCCGATGCCGGCGTAGTCGAGCTTGGGCGCGGCGTGGCGCGGCAATGCGAATTCGACCGCGGCGATCAGGTAGCGGTCGGCCTCGCGCTTGAACCGGCTGTCGCGGTAGCCGAAGGCGCAGGCGGCGTTGTCGAAGCGGTGCCACTGGCCGGTGCCCGGCTCGTAGGCCTCGACCGCATGCACGAACTCGCGCACTTCCACGCCGTAGGCGCCGATGTTCTGGATCGGGCAGGCGCCGACGGTGCCCGGGATCAGCGCCAGGTTCTCGAGCCCGGCGTAGCCTTGCTCCAGCGACTGCATCACCAGCCCGTGCCAGGGCACGCCGGCATCGGCGCGCAGGATCGCGCGTTCGCCGTCGTCGTCCAGCACCCGCACCCGGCGGCCGCTGAGTTCGAGCACCGCGCCGTCGGGATCGCCGGCGAACAGCAGGTTGCTGCCGCCGCCGATGGCCAGGGCGAGGCCTTCGCGCAGCGGCGGCGCGGCCAGCGCCTCGGGCAGGGCACGGGCGTCGTCGACCGACACCAGCCACGGCGCGCGCGCGGCGACGCCGAAGGTATTGCGGGTTTGCAGCGGCGCATCGCGCACGATGCGGACGTTCGGGCTCATGCGCGCGCGGACTTCAGGTTGGGGGCGGAAAGCGGAATGACGGCGGCTCGCTGCGGGCTCGGGCGGTGGCGGTTCGGCGCGGGCTCGCGCCGATTCAAATCTGCGGCGGCACGTGGCCGCGGCTGGGGGCTTCCTTGCGCCGGCGGATCGCGTCGACGCATTCGCCGATCAGCGCCGGGCCGCGGTAGACCAGGCCCGAATAGACCTGCACCAGGCTCGCGCCGGCGGCCATCTTGGTGACCGCGTCGGCGCCGCTGAGGATGCCGCCGACGCCGATCATGGGAATGTGCTCGGGCAGGCGCGTGCGCATCCGCCGCAGCACCGCGGTGGCCTGGGCCATCAGCGGCCGGCCCGACAGCCCGCCGGCCTCGCCCGCGTGCGCGCTGCGTTCCACGCCTTCGCGCGCGACCGTGGTGTTGGTGGCGATCACGCCGTCGACCCGCAGCTCGGCCAGCACCCGGCTGGCGGCCTCGATGTCGTCGTCGGACAGGTCCGGGGCGATCTTGACCAGCATCGGCACGCGCCGGCCCTCGCGCGCGGCGAACGTTTCCTGCGCCTCGCGCAGGTTGCCGATCAGCCGGCGCAGCGACTGCTCTTCCTGCAATTCGCGCAGGCCCGCGGTGTTGGGCGAGGAGATGTTGACGGTGATGTAGTCGGCCAGCGGATAGACCCGTTCCAGGCAGTGCAGGTAATCGCGCTCGGCCTGGTCGTTGGGGGTGTCCTTGTTCTTGCCGATGTTGATGCCGAGCAGGCCGCCGCCGCGGCGGCGCGCCTTGGACACGTTGCGCACCAGCGCGTCGACGCCTTCGTTGTTGAAGCCCAGGCGGTTGATCACCGCTTGCTGCTCGGGCAGGCGGAACATGCGCGGACGCGGATTGCCCTGCTGCGCGCGCGGGGTCACGGTGCCGATCTCGACGAAGCCGAAACCCAGCGCCAGCAGGGCGTCGATGTGGGCGCCGTTCTTGTCCAGGCCGGCGGCCAGGCCGACCGGGTTGGGAAAACTCAGGCCCAGCACCTTGGTCGGCAGCGGCTTGGGCGCGCGCGCCACCAGCGGATTGAGGCCGCTGCGATAAGCCGTTTCCAGCGCGGAGAGGCCGAGGCCGTGGGCTCGTTCGGCATCCAGTCCGAACAAAAAGGGGCGGGCGAGGCTATACACGAGTTCGTTGCGGGCCGCTCGGACGGGGAACGCCGATTATCGCCCAATCGATACCGCCCGGGCGAGCGCGAGCGAACGGTTCGTACGCAGATCGTGGGCGTGGCGGCGGATCGGCCGCGGCGACCGCCGCAACGGCTGCGTTGCGGCCGTACCCGGCGGGCGGCGCCCGCGCGGGAACCGCGCCGGCCGCGGCCGGCGCGGCGAGGCTCAGGCTTCCGGCGCCGGGCAGTCGATCGGGCTCATGCACTGGCCGTAAGCGCGGTCGCAGGCCTGGGTCTGCGCCTGGTTCTCGGCGTGCAGCAGGCAGTCCTCCCAGACCACGCGGCAACGCTCGCATTGGTCGATCTGGGCCGAGGCGGTCAGCGAAGCGGCGAATCCGAAAACGGCGACGGCCAGGGCGGCCAGGGCGGTGGGCTTGCGCAAGCTCATTGGGGTTTCTCCGGGCGGGTGGTCGGGTGGCGAAGCGCGAACGCCGCGGCGGCCGGGATCGTGGCCGGGCCGTCGTGGCGACGCGCGCGAGCATGCGGCGGCGCGGCGCGGACCCGCCCGCACGGCGCCCGCTCCGGCGAACGCAGCGGGGCAAACGAGAGGCGGGTCGTCCGCGGCCGCGGCGCGGCTCAGGGCTCGATGACGATCTGGCAGCGGTTGGCGGTGAGACAGGCGCGGTACTGCACCCAGCAGCTCGGCGTGGCGTTGGGCGTGTTGGCCTGGCACGGCAGCAACAGGTCGGTGTAGCACTGGTGGCAGCGATCGACCGCGGCGGTCGCTGCGAGCGAAGCGGCGAAACCGAACACGGCGGCGGCGAGCGCCGCCAGGTGGGCGCGGCGGCGGCCGGCCTTCAACAAGCGCAGTTCCATGGGGTGCGTCCTATGCGTGGCGCCAGTCCATCTGGCCGGGCCACGCTAGTGGCGCCGGCCGGCACGCGGCAAGCTGCGCCGCAGCACGCCTTTCGCGCCGCGGGCGCGCTCAGTGCTGGCCGGAGAACGCCAGCAGCGCGGCGATGCCGCCGAAGAACAACACGATCACCACCACCGTCAGCACCGCGATGATCACCGACGACCAGCCCAGGATCAGGCCGCCGATGGCGAGGCCGGCGCCGTCGTAGCGTTGGGGTTCGCGGCGGATCTGCCCGCGCGCGATGTGGCCGGTGACGATCGCGGCGAGGCTGCCGAGGACCGGCAGCAGGGTCCAGCCGAGGATGCCGGCGATGAGGCTGAGAATGGCCAGGACATTGGTTTCCCGGGCGGGGACTTGCATGCGGACGTTCCTTCGCTTGAGTGAAATCGGTCACAGCATACGGCCCGGGCTGCGCGCGGGCCAGGATCGGGCCG
The DNA here is from genome assembly GCF_031199375.1 of Lysobacter yananisis. Taxonomy (NCBI): domain Bacteria; kingdom Pseudomonadati; phylum Pseudomonadota; class Gammaproteobacteria; order Lysobacterales; family Lysobacteraceae; genus Lysobacter; species Lysobacter yananisis. The sequence continues at coordinate 5,674,607 of NZ_CP133568.1, read as the reverse complement.
GCGCGGGGCCGGCGCGGGGCCGGCGCGGCGGCGACGAAAAAGCCCGCGGACTCGCGCCCGCGGGCCTGGACATCGACGTCCGACGCACGCGCCGGATCAGTACTCCGGCGGCAGGCTGATCATGCAGCCGTTGGACGTCTGGCACTGCCAGAACGCGTTGACGCAGCTGTCGTAGTCGCCGCCGGCGTCGCGGCAGCCGTAGTACTCGGGCAAGCAGTGATCGCAGCCGAACCCGGCGGCGGTCGCGGTCATCGTCGCGGCGAAGCCGAACGCGGCCAGCGCGAACGCGCCCAGGCGCAGGCGGATGCTACGGTTCCGTGTGTTCACAAGACCCTCCTTCATGTGTCGCCAGTCCATCTGGCCCGCCCATGCTAGGCCGCCTGCGCCCTGCACAAACGCAACAGGCGTCGCGGTCTGCGAAGACGGCGCGGCGGCGTTTTCGCCGCACGAACGATCAGATTTCCGGCGGCTCCACCATCGGGCAGTGGTTGGCGCGCTGGCAGAACATCAAGTCGTTGCGGCAGGAGTCGTAGTCGAAACCGGCGGCGCGGCAGTCGTAGTAGCCGGCGATGCACTGCTCGCAGCGCGGAGTGGCGGCGAGCGCGGCGCCCAGGCCGAACGCGGCCGCGGCGAAGGCGAGCAGGCGCGGGCGGATGCGACGGTTCCGCGTGTCCACAAGCTTCCCTCATGTGTCGCCAGTCCTTCTGGCGAAATCACGCTAGGCAGCTCACCGGAGCCGGTCAAGCGACGGCGCCGGGGTTTGCGACCGTCGGCTCATGCGCGGCGGCAAGCCGGATCGGATCGGCCTGCTGCTCGACCGAGCGGTCTTGCGGCCATCGCCCGCGGCCCCGGCGCGGACGGCGCTCAGCGCTTCACCGCCGCCTTGCCGTCGGCGACCGCCTGGCGGTAGTCGTACACGTCGCGGTGGCGCTCGCTGGATTGGCGCAGCAGTTCCGGAGTCTCGACCGCTTGCATGCGTCCACTGCGCAGCGCCTGCCGGTTCGCGCGGATGAAGCCCAAGTGCTTGCGCATTTCCACATCGCCGATCCGGTACCGGGACAGATCGACCCGATGCGGATCGGCGAACCCGAGCAGGCGCAGCGGCCCGTTTTTCGATGGCGAAGGCCGGTCCATCCGGTAATCGGCCGACAGGGCCATGGCGCCGAACACGATCGCGTTGCCGATCAGTAGCCACGACTGCGCTTGCGCCAGTGCGGTCAGCGGCAGGCCCTGGGCCCAATACGCCAGCGCGCAGAGCAAGGCCGAGCCGACGTAGCTGCAACAAAACAGCCGCAGCGCGAGTTTGCGCTCGGCTTTCGCATCCGCCGCGCTGCCGCGCGGATGGTGTATCCACAGCCAGCCTTGCTGCGGGTCGAGTATCGCGTGCGCGCGCAGCGCGTTGCCGCTGCGCGAAACCGCGGCTTTCACCCGATGGCCCGGCTTGAGCTTGTCGGCGCCGGCGAATTGGCCGCACACCGGCCGGCCGTCGATGAGGCCGGCGAAGTACTGCAGGTCTTCGGCGAAATACAGCGCGCGTTCGATGCCGTCCGCGGCTTGCTCTATCGCCGCGGCGTCGCGGGCCTGGGCGTCAGCGCCGGCGACAGGTTGTCGTGCGATTCGCGACAGCAGCCGATCCGGCTCGTCTTCGACCCACAGTAGATCGAGCACGCCTTCGATCGCGAACAGCGCGTCCTCGCGTTGGGGCGGCGGCGGATCGTTTTCCTGGATGCCGATCTTCATGCTCCTCGATCGCGACGCGCGGTCGAAATCCCTCGACTCCACGATCGGCGCCTGGCGTCAGCCAGTACGCCGCGGAGCTTGCCGGCCGTCGTTCCGGCGAAAGCCGGACTCCCTCTCGATGTCGTTCTAACCGGCCAGCACGCAGCCGTCTTGCCGGCGGCTCTGGCGCGGCCGCAATCACGTCTTGAGCCGGCACGTCTTGAGCCGGGTCGCGAAGAGGCCGCTATGGCATGCGCGCAGTCCGCACCCGTTCGCTTGCAACGATGGGACGGACCCGGATATCCATCGCCGCCGGAGTACACCCCGGCGGCGACGGACCTTGCGGCGGAGCGAGGCAGGGCCCCATCCGCCGCTTCGTCTTACAGGTCGAACTTGATGCCCTGGGCCAGCGGCAGCGCGTCGGAGTAGTTGATCGTGTTGGTCTGGCGGCGCATGTAGGCGCGCCACGCGTCCGAACCCGATTCGCGGCCGCCGCCGGTCTCCTTCTCGCCGCCGAACGCGCCGCCGATCTCGGCGCCGGAAGTGCCGATGTTGACGTTGGCGATGCCGCAGTCCGAGCCGGCCGCCGACAGGAACGCCTCGGCGGCCTTGAGGTTGGCGGTGAAGATCGACGAGGACAGGCCCTGCGGCACGTCGTTCTGCAGCGCGATGGCGTCTTCGAGCTTGCTGAACTTCATCACGTACAGGATCGGCGCGAAGGTCTCGGTCTGCACGACTTCGGCGTCGTTGGTGAGGCCAGTGACGATGGCCGGCAGCACGAAGTTGCCCTTGCGGTCGATGCGTTCGCCGCCGGTCTCGACCTTGCCGCCGGAGGCCTTGGCCTTGGCGATCGCGTCGAGGTAGGCCTGCACGCCGTCCTGGCTGTTGAGCGGGCCCATCAGGTTGGCCGGGTCGGTCGGGTCGCCGATCTTCTTCTCGACCTGCTTGTACGCGGCGACCAGCTTGGCCAGCACGTCGTCATGGATCGACTCGTGCACGAACAGGCGGCGGGTGGTGGTGCAGCGCTGGCCGGCGGTGCCGACCGCGCCGAACGCGATCGCCGGGATCGCCAGCTTCAGGTCGGCGCTGGCGTCGACGATGATCGCGTTGTTGCCGCCGAGTTCCAGCAGCGAACGGCCCATGCGGCGGGCGACGCGCTCGCCCACGGCGCGGCCGACCTTGGTCGAGCCGGTGAAGCTGACCAGGCCGATGCGCTTGTCGTCGACGAAGTTCGAGGCCAGCTCGGTGCCGGCGTCGTTGAACAGGAAGAACAGGTCGGGGAAGCCGCCGGCGCGCAGCGCCTCGTTGCAGATCTTCATCGACGCGATCGCCGACAGCGGGGTCTTCGGCGAGGGCTTCCAGATCGAGATGTCGCCGCAGATCGCCGCGATGAAGCTGTTCCAGGCCCACACCGCGACCGGGAAGTTGAACGCCGAGATGATGCCGACGATGCCGAGCGGGTGCCACTGCTCGTACATGCGGTGGCCCGGACGCTCGGAGTGCATGGTCAGGCCGTAGAGCTGGCGCGACAGGCCGACGGCGAAGTCGCCGATGTCGATCATTTCCTGCACTTCGCCGTCGCCTTCCGGCTTGGACTTGCCCATCTCCAGCGCGACCAGCGAACCCAGCGCGTCCTTGTGCTTGCGCAGCGCGTCGCTGCACAGGCGGATCGCTTCGCCGCGGCGCGGCGCCGGGGTGGTGCGCCACACCGCGAAGGCGGCCTGGGCGCGCTCGACGATGGTGTCGTAGTCGCTCTGCGAGGACGCCTGCACGCGCGCGAGCACTTCGCCGTCGGTGGGATTGACGGGTTCCAGCACGCCGGCGTCGGCGGTCTTGGACCATTCGCCGTGGCCGAGGTAGGTGCCGGACTCGTTGTCTTTGAGTCCCAGGGCGGCGAGAACGGGGTGGGTCATACCGAAAGCTCCATGTGGTGGCACGCCGGGGGCGTGGCGAGCGGATTGAACTGGGTGGGCGGCGAGCGGGCCTGGCGGCGGCGCGCGGCGCCGAAAGATGGCGACCCCGACACGATTCGAACGTGTGACCTTCCCCTTAGGAGGGGGATGCTCTATCCAGCTGAGCTACGGGGCCGGCTTTTAAAATCAGATACTTAGGTCAGCCACTCCAAATTGCTGTGCTAGCCGCGTGCTAGAACCGGAGCTTATCCACAGCGCCCTTGGCCCCTTCGGGCGCCAAATGGGCATAGATCTCTGTGGTCTTGTAGTCGGCATGGCCGGCCAATAATTGTACCCGTCGTAGCGGCACCCCGGCCATGACCAGGTGGGCGCAGAAGGTGTGCCGCAGCCGGTGCAGGGTGCCGCCGAGTTTCAGCGCCTTGGCGTCCGCGGCAAACCAGTCCGACAGCGTATCGGGGTGGCACTCTGCGATCCGGTCCGGAAGCGCCGCCAGGGCTTCCAGGGCCCGGGCGTTCAGCGGCACTTCCCGCCACTTGCCCGATTTGGTCCGCCCTTCGCCCGACTCGTCTGGTGTGGACTCGATCCGAAGCCGCCACTGCTTGCCGACGCGCACCACGTCGCGGCTCTTGCTGGCCTTGACGGCCTCGCCACGCCGTAGGCCAGTACAGGCCATCAGCAACCACAGCGCGCCGCGGTCAGCCTTCTTGTGTAGCATCCGCACCTGCGCTGCGGTATAGAACTTTACAGCCACCGAACGCGTGCCCCGCGGGGCCGATACCTTGGCGAACGGATTGCAGTCGATCTCCTCCCACTGAATGCCGCAGTTCAACGCAGCTCGAAAGCGGCGCAACTCCTTCCCGACCGTTTCCCGCGCCCGGACCTTGAGTCGGTCCGCCTTCCACTGCTCAATCTCTGTTGGCCGGATCGAGTCAATTTGACGGTGCCCAAAGCGCTCTAAAAGCTGCTTGATCTCGGATCGGAACTGCGCCTTCGTCGTCGGGTGAGAGGCGACATACCATTCCGTGTACGCAGTCATGAAGTCCTGCAGCGTCGGCAGTTTCGCGATGATGCGAACACCATGCGTCAACTCGGCTTCTTTCGCGGAACAAATTTTCGCAGCCTCACCGGCTGTAATCGGGCCGAGAGAGCGTCGGTATTGACGACCGCCCTCGCTCCAGCTGAGCTGCCAGGCGTTGCCGCGTTGTTTGACGTTTGCCATGCGGGGGAGTTTCGAATCGCGTCGTTGAGTTCGAGTCGGGAGTAGAGCTTCTTTCCGAGAAATCGCCGCGGCTTGATGCCCTGCGCCCTGTAGCCCTCGCGAAGCGTCGAGACACACACGCCGCAATAGGCAGCGGCCTCGGGCTCGGTGAACCAGTCCTTTCCTTCCAGGTGAAGGTTCTCAGCCGCCCCCATCGCCCCTCTCCTCGTTAGTGTTCGCCGGCTCGCGGCGCTCGGTCAGGTGGCGGGCGTTCATGCGAGCTCGACCTCGGTGATGCTGAAGTCGGTCCGGTAGTGGGCCCATGTCTCGCCGGCCGGGTGTTTCTTGGCTAGCCGCTTCAGGCGGCGCTCCCATCTTTCGTAGGCCGCTTGGTCTGCATCCTCATCCCCCGTGTCATGCGGCGGCGGTTCGTAGGATTCGTCGTGCGCGCGGATGCGCTGAAGGAAGATGTCCGCGCCCTCCCGCTCTGAGAACGCGCAGATCGGCGTGCGGGTCTCGTACTCGGCATCAGCAGTGATCACGTAAATCTTGGCCATCATCCACCCCCATTCCCGGCATCCACCCGCCGAAACGAGATCACCCACACCCACGGGTTGGCGCGCACCATCGGGGCGCTGAAGAGGATTGGGAGTTCACGCATGGCTGCCACCCCCGCCCGCGCCCCGCGCGGCGTCGATGGCGGAGTCGAGCGCCATGGTTCCAATGCGATCACTTGGCCCTGTGTATGCGATGCCGTGCCTGCCATCGCCTGCATCGGCGTAGTAGACGATTACCTGGGCGCCATTGTGCGGTCCGCTCCCGCTATATCCGCAGTTCTGCCGCAGCCACCGATACCGCTCCGCATCCTCGCGATCCCGCGCCGAGTCGGTGACCGGCTTGCGCCCGGCCAACTCGCATTCGCAACCATTCCCATCGAGACAGCGAATTTGATCGCCCGTGCAAACGAAGGCCGCTTTCGTAGGCCGGGCAATGGCGCGGTCACGGCGCTTCTCAAACTCGTAGATCGTGCTACGCAGGTCGCTGCTGGCTTCAGCCACGCATTCCTCAGCGACGTGCATGTCGTAGTCATCAACTTCCTCGCCTTGCTCGCGGCGAAGCACCAGGGCGTCGAGATCATTGCGGGCCTCAAGAAGGCGGCTCGCGGAATTGGCCAGGTACCCGCCATGCTCAATGGCATAGTCAGCCGGAGTCCGGTCCCGCGCCGCTTCCTGGCTTACCAGGGGATTGCCGTTCCCGACGCCTTGAACGCTGCCTCGATCACCGCCTGCCATGCCGCCCAAAACTTCAGGTACTCGTCCTCCGGTAGAGACTGCTTCGGGATGAGGCCCTGTGCTTGCGCTTCCTTGATTGCGGCCGCAATTGCATTGACCTTGGTATCCATGGCGTCCGACCTCTTCTGAGTTCCTGGAAATTGTACTTGGGGCGAGCGCCGCTTCCGTGGGCTGGTGCGGGGTGGTGTAGAGCGCGCGGACCTCGCACGGCTGCCCGTTGTCGAAGCCGGCGTAACGCCCGGTGCGCAGCGTCGCCTCGTACAGCTCCTTGGTACAGGGTTCCCAGCCCCACAGATCCTGCGTTGCGGATCGAGTAAGGCCGGTCCTGCGTACTTGCCACTCCACCGCCCCCTGCGCGCCCTCCGGCGCTGCTGCGTCGATCTCGCGCAGGAGTGCCGTTCGGTACTGGCCGAGCGACTGGAACGTCGCCGCGTGAGAGTCGTTGGCGATGAGGGCTCGCAGGTCACGCATAGCTCAAGTCCTCGATCACTGCGTCGTGCGGGTGCGTTTCCGAGTCGTAGTAGTCGGCCCACGGCTCATCGCCGCTGGCGGCCCATGCCTCGTTCAGGTCGAGCAGGCCGTAGTAGCGGTAACGGATCAGATAGCGGACCAACCGGACGCGCCACCAGAAGTGATGCAGCTTAGAACGGTCGTTCATGGCTGTTCTCCATCGCATAGAAGGGGTGACCGCAACCGATGCAGCGCTTCTCCGGGTCTGAGTTGCCGCAGCCGCCACAGGCTGATTTGGCGTCGATATCGCGGGCGCGGAACTGGACAAATTCTTGCACCGGATTTATCGCCTGCCAGCGCGGCGATTCGGCGCACCAATCGCGGAACGCCTGCGCAATCGCGCGATCCGTAGGCTTAGTCATGGCGGTTACTCCGGAGAATTTGCGCATATCGGCGACGGAGTTTTCGTCCTTCCTCCGGCTCTGGCAGTGGCTGCCAGCAGCCGGGAGTGATCGCGATCATCTTCCAGCGGTGAGGAATCGAATCTTCGTGCCGGTAGGCCGCAACGGCGCCCCACCATCCCGCCTCCGAATGCTCATGTTCGGGCTTTACCCATGCCGCGATGCACACGAACGGCTGATCGGTGCCTATGAACTCGCACACCAGAATCTCGGTTCCGTCCTTCGGCGCGGTGCTGATCGGCATCCACGGTGACTCACCCACGGCCCACCTCCCGCCCTAGCGCCGCGGCGAGGGCTGCCAAGTCCTTCGCGATAAGTCCTGAAATGTGCCTGCCCATTGATGCCGATATCTGGCCGCAAAGCCCCTGCTTCGTGGCATGGAGCCACTTCAGGTCGTTGGGGTCGGGCTCGGGGAACATGTCAATCGGGTACGCCTTGCCCCAACTTTCAAGCTCCCAAAGGATCGAGTCGATTGCTTCGTCTCTCGCCTCATCGACCTCCACCGCCGGCGCAGCGGCCACCCTGACGTTGTCCGCCATCGGCACCGGCGCGTCGTGCAGCGTGTAGGTCTCGTCGCCGCTCTCGCTGGTGTCGCCGGTCGGGACGGCGTAGACCGCAGCCACCGGCGCAGCGGGCGCGGCGGAGAGCATGGCCGTCCAGCACTCGGTGACATCCGGGCGCGTAGCGCCTTCGTCGCTGTCGTGGCTCCAATCGACCAAGGCGCCCAGGGGATTGAGCCGGTGCAGCGCCGAGACCTTCATCTCCTCGGTCGGCTCCCTCGGCACCACCACCCACCCCTCCGCCGCTTGCCCGACCGCTGGCGCCTGGTTGAGGAGGGATTCGAATTTCTTCACCTGTTCGCGCATGTAGCTATAGGCGAGGTCATGGCCAGCCGAACGGGCGGCGTTAGCGCTCTCGCGCATACCCTCCACCAACCCCCGCAGGCTTTCGCTGTTCATGGCTTCCTCTTCTTGTTGTTCGGGCCGCACTGGCATCATTGGGGGAATCCGTTGCGACACTCAGGGCAGAGCCCGTGTCCGTAGCGCAAGCAATACTTGCCCGGCGCCGGAATCTGGCGCGGCTTGGTCTTATCCATTGCCTTGTCCTTGGTCGTTGAGGGCGGCGCGGATCAACTCGGCGCACACGTGCTTCGTTTGATCTTCGTTGTCTGCGTTGGCCCATTTGCCGGAATAGGTGAGGCTGGCGGCAAGTTCTTCGACTCGCGACACCCTGGCCTCGGCCGCGGCTGCTTGCTCAAGCGCAGCAAGGCGTCCGTCTCTGTGCTCGTCGGCCTTCGCCCGCAACCTCTCCACCCCCGCGCGCAGGACTTCGAGCGCTTCGTAGTCTTCGAAGAGTACGTAGTCGCCAGTCGGATCCTCGTACACGCCGAGACCGTCCTGATCGAGCGAAAATCGGACCACCGGCCGCGCTTTGTCGTGGGCGGTCATGGGCGGGGCTCCAGAAGTTGACGCTGGCGCTTGCTCATCGGCTTTCCTTCCTGCTTCGCGACGTGAGCGATAGCGAGATGCGCGGCGTCAAACCACTCCTGCGAGGGCTGGCCGTCTTGGCACTGGCCGGGCCGGTAATGGCTGCACACGGCGGTCTTCGCTGCGCCGGGCACCATCGCCCAGTGTTTAGGGCACATCAGGTGTTCAGGTCGGCATGGCGTGTTGCAGAAGTTCGCGTGACAGTGGTGGCCCATCACACCCCCTCCTTCTGCTGCACCGGGGTATGGGTGGCTTGCGCATCGACAGCCGCCACCATCCCCTCGGCGACGGCGCGGTGCTGCAGCAGGTAGGCCATCGCCGGCACGGGCTCGCGCAGCAGGTGCGCGGTGCCGTTGATCACGATTGCGTCAAGCGGCCGGCTGTCGAGCCCGAAGATCGTCAGCACGGCGCAGCCCCAGTTCTTGCAGTCGGGGCCCTGGGTGTGGCTGCCGTCGGCCTCGATGTAGCGGACGGCGTAGCGGTCGGGGGCGGTCATTCGAAGTCCTTGGGCGTGCCGAGCACGCGTCCTGTGTGGTGGCTGCCGGCGGCGAAGCGCCTTGGGGGAGGTCGTGGTGGCGTTCGGTGCCGCCGGCTGCTTAGAACGGGATGTCGTCGTCCGCGAAGTCGTCCGGCTCTTGGTGATTGCCGTTGACGGGTTCGGGGCGCTCGCTCTTGCTGCGGGCTGGCGGAGTGCTTCGGGTAGTACGCTCACCGTCGCCCCCGCCCAACATCTGCATCTCGTCGGCGATGATGTCGGTGAAGTATTTTTCGACGCCGTCCTGGCCCGTGAACTTGTCGTAGCGGATCGAGCCTTCGATGTAGACCTGGCGCCCCTTGCGCAGGTACTCGCCGGCGATCTCGCCGAGCTTGCCGAACAGCTTCACCCGGTGCCACTCGGTGCGTTCCTGGTTGTTGCCGTCGCGGTCCTTGCGGACGCTGGTGGTGGCCAGGCTGATCGTGCAGACGCACATGCCGCCGGCCGTGTGCTTGGTTTCCGGGTCATTGCCCAAATTGCCAACAAGGGTTACTCGGTTTATGCCACGTGCCATGGTTAGGCCGCCTTCTGCTTGAGGTGTTCGACTTCGGCGCGGACCAGCTCAAGGAATCGGTCACGCCGCTCGGAAAGTTGCGCCAGCTCGGCCTCCACCTCGGATCGGTAGGTGCGGAACACGGCAAGCTGCTTGTGTTCGGGGTAGTCAGAGCAGTAGCTAACGAAGTCAACCCATTGGCGGCCAGTGCCATCCAGATGGCCCACGATCTGCCACTTGTAGGCCGGGTCTGGCTTGCCGCGGCGGATATTGGCTCGATGGGTGGACGCTATAACGCACTTGATTTCAATCACGCCGTCATCGTCGATGAGGCCATCAGGCGAATCACCGTAGTCGCCCCAGTCAAAGAATCCGCCACGCGCGACATCCGCGAATTGGACTTCCTCATAGAGCATCCGGGCGATGGGCTCCTGCTCATGCCCCCGCTCCATGTCCTCATTTCGAAAGCTGTACTCGGCCTTGTTTCCGGTGACTCGTTCCAGGGCGATCTGCAGGGCATAGCTCTTCGCCGGCTCGCCGAATGCTTGGTCATAGTTCGCCATGAACTTCCCGTAGTTAGATGCCGTTGCCTTGCCCAGTCGCAGCGCGTCCCATTCCGGGGTGTTCTGTTCCACGTCGTGCCACTTCATGCGGCATCCTCCTCAGGAGGCGCGCACTCTCGCTTGAGCTGCTCAATGTGCTCGTCGCTCATGTCCGCCTTTGCGAGAACTTTGGCTAGATTGCCGTCCCGCACATATGCGGCTTTTGCCGCCTCCCACATCCGGCTATCGGGCGTGATCCACTTTCGTTCCGGTGCGGGTAGGATTCTCAGGCCGTCCACGGTGTCGCGCCCGAACTTGATTCCCTTCTCGACATAGACCCGAATGCGGATGCCAGCCCAGTCCTCGATGAAAGGGGAATCGGCCAACTTGGCCATCATCTTGCTGTTCGTGGCGTTCAGAATCATCGGCTTGAGCTTTTCGCCTTGACGAATGAACTTCTCCGCAAAGTAGGCCGTGTTGAATGTGTCCTTAGATTTCTTCGTCTTGTCCGACTCTTGAGTAACCCGCTCGATGGTTAGGTCTATCGGCTCAACAACATCCATCGAACTCAAGTAGGGGGAGTCGAACACCTTGCGATAGTGAGTGCTCTTTTCGGCGTTCATGCCACGTCTCTCAAGTCGTTAGGGTTTTGCCCGAGACCCAGCAGCACCGCATCCGACCAGCGAACTGGCTGCGCCTTGAGGCCCTGGGATGACGGGTCATCGCCGATGGCGAGGCCCATGGTTATCGCGTCCTGCGCCTGCTGCTTGGTCAGCTTCAGACTGCTGCTGCCGAGGAGAATTGCGCCAAAGCGGCCATCTCCTTGATCGATCATCGGCACAGGACGCCAGCCGGCTGCAGTACCGCTCAACATGTGGCGGTAGTCGTCCTTGTCCAGCCGAGCACCGTGCCAGATGACTTGACGCGACAGGTCGCCACAGATGGCGTTGAGCATCTTCAGCTGCGCCTTGGTAACGCCCTCGTGCAAGTTCACAGGTGCGCTCCCGGCTCCAGTGCAGCACCAACCACAAACGCGACGATTAGCACCACGCAAGTGAACAGAGTTGCGCCGAAGACGACCGCAGGCGTCGGCCAGATCACCATCGCTGCAAGGCTGCCAACCAACGCATAGGCGGCTGACATCGCGGCACAGTCCTTCCACGTCCAAGTTTGGAATTGGGTGCTCACTTCGCACCCCCGACGCGGGCGAGGGCGGCGCGGGCGCGCTCCGTTGCATGCATCTGCGCCATCGGCTGCTGTGCCTCGACACAGTCCTGCAGCGCCTCGATCAGCTCGGCCACAACAACAATGGTCGCGTCCAGGCGCCTGATCGCCGGATGGCGCTCGATCTCGTCGTAGGTGACGCTGTCGTCTTTGAGCGCAGCGCACAACTCCACGCGTGTCGCCTGAAGCTGCTTGAGCACATCCACAGTGGGCTCAGTCATGGCGGCGAGCCTCCGCGATAGCAGCGCGCAGGCCGTCTGCGACTGTCTGCGCGACGACTAGGCTGTGCGGCGCACCGTTTACGCGGTGGCGCTCGCGCTCGGCCGCCGCAGCGGCATCGACGTAATCGAGCGCCGACTCTGCGAAAGCGAGAAGATCGGCGAAGTGCTCGGGCAGCACATCCACGGCCCCGGCTTACTTACTGGCCCGATGGGGCGCTGCAGGGGAATATCCCCGTCAATGCATCTCTGCAGGCCCTCGCCGCGCTTGGCCAGGCGGTGGTGGAGCAGGCGTTGAACACCCCGCCCACCACTACGACCGTCGACGTCGGCAAAATGTGGTTGATCGGCACCACGCCGACCGGCATCTGGACCGGTCGGGCGAATCAGCTTGCGTTGTGCACCAGCGCCAATGTCTGGTTCTACTTCATTCCCGGCACTAACGCCTGGCTCATCTGGGACAAGAACGCGACCCAGATGAAGCGCTGGAACGGCACGGCCTGGATCGTGTTCACGTCCACCAGCGGCTCCACCTCAAAGGGGCACATCGACGGCATGCGGCCGAGCTACGTCGGCGCGGCCAGCATCTCCGTGTCCAGCGGCGAGTGCTATGTCGAGGGTCAGGCCGGCGTGGTCGCGTACGCGGCCGCGGTGACCAAGAGCTCGCTCACCCTCAGCGCCAGCACGTGGTATCACGTGTACGCCTACCTCAACGGCTCGACTCCGGACATTGAGGTGGTGATTACGGCCCCGGCTGCGCCTTACAGCGGCTCGGCGCGCAGCAAGACCGGCGACACCTCGCGGCGATACCTCTTCAGCTTCAAGACCAATGCATCGAGCCAGATTCTGCCGTTCCAGTACGACACCCTGGGCACCTTCTGGTACAGCGTGCAGCCGTCGACCAACGGGCTGCGGCCGATCTCGAACGGGAAGGCGACCACGCGAACCAGCATCTCGCTCAGCGCCGGCCTTCCGGTGACGGCGACGTTCGCGGTCCTGCAGGTGGTCAACAGCGACACGACGGTGTTCGTCAACCTGGGCAACCCCTCGCAGCCCTCGGGCGGCGTGATCGGCATTGCACCGGGCGGTCCCAATTCCGGCCAGGTGGTCGTGTTCCCGTCGGACACGAACCAGGCCATCGACTACTACTACGCCGTCGCGCCGGCCAATGGCGTCTACGTCGACATTTACGGCTATGCGATAGCCCGCTGAGAGGACAACCGCCCATGTACGCCATCACCGACAGCAGCTACCGAGCCATCAACCGCCCCGACGAGGTCGGGCCCGGCGAGACCTTCGCGCTTGAGATCCCGCCGCCGCTGCTCGACACCCTGCGCAGCATCGAGGCGCGCCGCATGCGCTCGGCGCGCCTGCGCGACTCGGATTGGACCCAGATGCCGGACTCGCCGCTCTCCGCGGCCGAGCGCCTGGCCTGGGCCGGCTACCGAACCCAACTGCGCAACCTGCCGGACCTGCCTGGCTTCCCAGACGTCGAGTGGCCGCAGCCGCCGGTGCTTGGCGAGGGAGCGGCGGCCGCAAGAGCGCCCTGAAGCGTTCAGCCTCGGCCGACGGCTGGTCTCAACTTCTGCGACGCACGCGCGCAGAATGCGTGCCGATGGTCACGCAACTACCACCCCTCGGAATCCGCGGCTGGTCGCCTGCCGACCTAGATGGCTTGCCGGCTCTGCCGGAATCGCTGGTCTGGGGCGGTCCTTTGTACGACTACCAGAGGACCGCGAATCAGGCTGGTATCTGGTATCAGAGCCAGCGCGTGGCCCTGGTGTCGCCGCTTGTCACCGGAACCGGCTGGGTGGCCCATATTGGCACCCACCGGGAGGGCATCGAGCGTAGGCACCATATCTGGACCAAGACCTTCGATCGCAGCGTGGACTATGTCGTTGGCTGGGTGCGCAAGTACGCCCCGGCCATCAGGGATGAGGTAGACGCCTATCAGCGTGAGCGTCGAGCCAACAACCCCTATCGAGTGAGCCCATGACCGGAACTGCCTACGACGCCATTGCGCTGCGCTTGGCGGAGGTTCGTCACCGCCTGCCTGAGCTGCAAGAGCGGCACCCCGGTGAGTCGTTCTGGTGTGCCTACGCGGAGATCGTCGACCCGATCCTAGATGACGCTGGCCGGATCTCGGACGAGGCCTACGACAACGCCTTCCTGTTCCAGAACGCCATCCTGTCCGAGGCCGGCCTGATCACTGGCGACGAGATCCAAACTTAGGCCGCGGCCGCGATCTCGTGCTCGTAGTAGGGCCGCTCGCGATCGTCCAGGATGGCGTAGCTGGCTGCGAGGTCCTTCGCATTCGGCTGCAGCCAGGCGTCGATGTTCTCCCGCTTGATCGGGATGATGCAGCGGTCGTGGCCGGCCTCGGCGACCTCCGGCGGCGGCTCGTCCGTGATGGCCGCGAAGGAGAGTAGGTCAGGGCGCCCGGGGACCGGCGACGAGTTCCAGAGGCAGGCGACGGCCATCGTGCCGATCCCGCGGGGCTTGAACTCCAGCACCACGTCCTCCTCGGCCTCGCCGGCGCCGAGCGGCCGCTGCTCAAGGTTGTGGCGGAGCACGTGCTCGTAGAAAGCGTCGGCCAGGATGATCCCGTGCCGGTAGCCGAACAGCTTCGCCCAGGACGATTCGAGCTTGTCCCGACGGGCGTTGTAGGTGCCCGGAAACTTGCGCTCGATGGCCTCGGTCCACCCAGGCAGCCGGCACTGGTAGCGCATGAAGCGGATCACGCGCCGGCCGTCCTCCCACACGATCACCGGCACTAGGGTGCCCGGGTAGATCCGCGCGTCCCGCGGCTTCAGCTCCGAGCGTTTCAGGTCGTCGAGCTTCGTCTTGAACTGGCCGATCTTGTTGGTCGAGATGCGCAGGTCCTCCTGCGCCTTCTTCGTGGTCTTGGTCTGAAGCGCGCGCTCGGCATCGGCCTTGCGCTTCACCTGGGCGAACAGATCCTGTTCGGTCTTGGCGATCGTGCGCCCCTTCCAGGCCGTTATCGCCTCCCGAAGCTCCGCCTGCTCTGGCGTCTCAGGGGTGTCGAACCAAGCTCGGATGGCCTGAGGGAGCTTGGGAATCCACTCGTCACCGAACTGCTCCCAGTACTCCCGGACGTACTCGTCCAGGGTCAGAACTGCCCCGAACTCTTTGACGTACGCACGGTACTCCGCGCGGACCTTTGCTGAGTAGCACATGGCTTGGCCCCGGCTGAAGTTGCAATCCTAACGCTGGAGGCCCTTGAGTTAGGGCTGTCACGCTCAGCCTCTGGCTGATGCGCCATTCGAAATCAGTCAACTCGTTCAGGTTCCGAGCCTTTTGCCTGCCTCGAACGACCGTTCACGAGGTTGCCGTTTAGGCGCTCTTAGGCTATGAGACGCTGGAGGATCATACTTTCGAACTGTAAGGCACTGAATCTTAAGTGGAAAATCTTGAAGAGGAGGGCTTGACCGCTTCGAAGCCAAGGTTCGTTTTATAGACATAGGCCACTTGTATATACGCCGCCGCTGTATATACACTGCGCTCCACGTCGAAACGCATGGATTGCGATGTTCAAGATCTCGCCGGGAGTCGCTGAGAAGCTCCGGACTCGCCACAGCGTGACGAGCGATGAGATCGCCGAATGTTTCGCCAATCGAACCGGGAAGTTCTTCGAAGACACGAGGGCGGGCAACATCACCAACCCGCCAACCTATTGGTTCGTGGCCGACACCGATACCGGGCGGAAGCTTAAGGTGGTTTTCGTCCGTCATGTCGATTATTTCGCAATCAAAACCGCGTACGAGCCAACGGATGGCTCGGACACTCTGTACCTTGAGCTCTGCGAAAGACACGCGGGCTAACAATGGTGCTTAAGTCCTAAGGAGCATGATCATGTCCACCTCCAAAAAGAGCCTCGAATGCCAGTGGGAAGACGGAACGCTTGGCCTTTCCGCTGACCATGCCGTGCCTGCGCCCGCGAGTTTGGATCGCGAAGTAGACGACGCTCTTGCCCTTCAGATGATCTCGATTCGTCTGCCCCGCGGGCTGCTCGACGATCTCAAGCTGATTGCGGAGAAGGAAGGGCTGGGATATCAACCTCTGATTCGTCGGGTGCTCATGCGCTTTGCGAATGCGGAGTTCCGCAGCATGGTGCGCTCTAAATTGACATCCACGCTGAGTGAGCTGAATGCCGAGCAGGAACACTGCGAGGAAGTGGAAGAGCCTCAACTCAAGCGCGCATGACGATTTGAGATTGTCGAACGAAGAGCCCCGCATTGCGGGGCTTTTTGTTGGTCACGTCGGCCACACCAGCCGCTTGAGCGTGGGCGACTCTTCGGCGATCAGCGCGCCAAGCATCTCGTAGTGCTTCCGCGTCCCGCGCGGCGCCTGTGCGACCAGGTCGTCCCAGCGCTTCTTGAAGTTGAACGCCCGCTCGGTGTCGGAGGCGTCCCACGTCTCGCCGATCTCCAGGGCGTCGCGGAGCTCGGCTGCACGGGCCTTTGCGCGGCGAATTGAGAGGGGCATAGCACGGCGTCCAAGTGGCTCAGGCTGATCGTAGCGCTAAGTGTCTCAGCCTGTGCGACTGCCCAGCGCGACGCTATGGCTCTGAATTCGACGATGCCCGGCCATGCCTCGCTACCGAACCATTTCATGTGATCACTGTGGCTACATGCAACTGAAGCGCGACACGCACTGCGAGCGCTGCGGCAGGATGACGCGACGCGAGCGCAACCGCTGGATTGCTAGGGCGGCGCAGTTCGGCGTTATCTTGCTCGGGGGCTTGTTTGTGTACGCCAAGGTCAAAGGGCTAGCCCCGCAATAGTTCGTGAGCCTGCTATGCTGATCTGCCACTCCCGCTACCCCTGCCGACTCCGGTCCACCGCCACGCCTGGTGTCTACGAGCCCGGCGAGGCCGTGGCCGTCATCGAGGAAGAGCGCGAGGCTGACGAATGGGGCAATCCTGGCCGGCTGGTGCGCCGCCGCCTGCTGCACGTTGAGGGGCCAATGGGCGGCTCGTGGGCGGCTCGGCATCGTTCGAAGGGATCGATCTGGCGGCTGGAACTGGGGCCGCGGATTGGTGGGTTGGCTTGGGCTTCAGGCTTTGGCGGCCACGATGGATGAATTGCGTTGGATCGCAAGGGACGAATGCGGGTCAGTCGCGTCCTAAGCGACAGACAGTCCTGCCACTCCCCGGCATGGACCCG
Source organism: Lysobacter yananisis (assembly GCF_031199375.1). Lineage (NCBI taxonomy): Bacteria > Pseudomonadati > Pseudomonadota > Gammaproteobacteria > Lysobacterales > Lysobacteraceae > Lysobacter > Lysobacter yananisis. The sequence continues at coordinate 5,657,889 of NZ_CP133568.1, read as the reverse complement.
TCGCTGCGCCACCCCCTGCCAGATCGCTTTACCTGGGCCAACAGTGCCCACACTGACCTTAAGTCGGCTCACATCATCGTGATCGACAAGGAGGTCTGGGTGGCCCTGGCCATGCCACGGAAGGGTGGAGGGTGGGAGGCCTGTACTGGCGCCTACCGGGAGTACTTCAAGGTCAGCCGCTGGACGGCCTTTGAACGTGAGGAGGAGGCCGTTCGCTGGATTGCTGGGTGGGTGGCCAAGTACGCTGCCAGGATCGCCGCAGAAGTGCCCCAGCGCCGCCACAGGCCGGTTCTGCCCAGGCGCACGCGGGAACAGATTCGGTGGGGTGGTCGCTGATAGTATTTCGGCCGGATCGAGTCAGGAGACCGTCCTATTTGAGCCTGTGCTAGACGTGCTAATCAGAACTCAACTTGTGCAACATTGCCGCGCACAGCGACATCCAAGTCATTGATTGTATTGGGTGAATATCCCTGTGAATCCCCTTAGGAGGGGGATGCTCTATCCAGCTGAGCTACGGGGCCGGCTTTGAAATCAATGGCTTATGCGGGTTCTCCGGGGCCGGACGGTTCCGGGGGCGGTCCCGTCCGTGCCGGGAGGCGACGCCGCGGCATCCGCCTATTGTAGCCACGGGGCGAATCGCGGTCAGCCGCGGCGGCGGTTGCCGCCACGACGGGGCGGGAGGCGCCGGCTTTCGCGCCAGGACCTGCGCAATCCGATCCCGTACGTCTAAATGGCCCAAATTAGTGACCTGAATCGCACTCGTTTCCCGTAACAGGGGGAAATGCGTCTGGATTTCCAGGCGGCAAGACGTCCGGACGACCGAGCCGAAGGGGACGGTTGTGGACGGTAGCAGGCCGGGCGGTCGCGCCCGGCATGCATACGGGGCGCGTCGCACTTCGGCGTCGTCAGGGGTTACGGGATAGTCGCGGTGCCTTGGGGGCGCTGTGTCGGGGGCAAACATGATCGGTTCGATGAGAAGGGCGGTGCGCTCGGGCGCGCTGGTGCCCGCGGGTGCGGGCTTGCGCGGGCGCGGGGACCGCCGCGGTGCGGCGTGGTGGGCGGCCTGGTTGCTGTTGCCGGGCCTCGGGCTGGCCGGCGCGGCGCAGGCGCAAAGCTGCGCGATCGGCGAGACGCCGGCGGCGTTCGGCTTCACCGGCGGCGAGCAGACCTTGACGGTCCCGGCCGGCGTGCACTCGCTGACCGTCTACCTCAGCGGCGCCCAGGGCGGCGCCGGGCGCAGCGGCGCCGGCACCATCGGCGGCAGTCCCAATTCGCCCGGCGGCATCGGCGGCCTCGGCGGCCGGGTGCGCGGCACCCTGGCGGTGACGCCCGGCGCGGCCTTGTCGATCTGGGTCGGCGGACAGGCCTCGCAGGCGGTCAATCCCGGCGGCATCGGCCAGGGCGTGGACGGCATCGGCGGCGGCGCCACCGACCTGCGCCTCAACGGCAACGCCATCGGCAACCGCGTGGCCGTCGCCGGCGGCGGCGGTGGCGGCGGCAACGCCGGCTGGAGCACCACCAGCGTGATCGCCGGCGGCAACGGCGGCGTCGGCGGCGGCGGCACCGGCGGCACGGGCGCGACCGTGCCCGGCGGTCCCGGCCCGTTCGGCGGCGGTGGCGGCGCGGTCGGCACCGGCGGTGCCGGCGGCGCCGGATGCGGCGGCTTCCCGGCCACGGCCGGCAACGCCGCCAACGGCAACGGCGGCGACTCGTTCAACTTCTCCGGCTCCTTCAGCGGCGCCGGTTTCGGCGGCGGCGGCGGCGGCGGCGCCACGGTCGGCGCGGGCGGCGGCGGTGCCGGCGTCGGCACCACCGCGTGCCAGCAGAACTGGAACGGCGGCGGCGGCGGCGGCGCGGGCGGCAGCTCGTCCGCGACCGCGCTGACCGGCGTGGTCTTCAACAACGGCGTGCAGACCGGCAACGGCGCGGCGCTGATCTGTTTCGCGGCGCCGACCTTCTCGGTCGGCGGCACTGCGGCCGGCCAGACCGGCCCGGTCACCCTGCAACTGGCGTCGACCAATCCGGCCGGCAGTCAGCAAGTCGTCGTGGCCCAGGCCGCGACCAGTTTCGTCTTCCCCACACGCTTGCCGCAGGGCGCCAACTGGAACGTCAGCGTGCTCGGCTCGCCGGCCGGACAGATATGTACGGCGACCCCGGCCAGCGGTGCGGCGATCGCCGCGGACGTCACCAACATCGCGCTCGCCTGCACCACCGTGACGGTCACGGTGGCGCCGCCGACCTTGCCGAACGGCGCGCTCAACACGGCGTATTCGCAAACCCTCACCGCCAGCAGCGGCAACGGCGGCGTCGCGCCGTACAACTTCGCGGTCAGCGCCGGCGCCTTGCCTCCGGGCCTGTCCTTGTCGACCGGCGGCGCGCTGTCGGGCACGCCGACCGCGGCGGGCTCGTTCAACTTCACCGTGCAGGCGACTTCCAGCAACAGCTTCAGCGGCACCCGCGCCTACACCTTGGCGATCGCCCAGGGCGCCCAGGCGATCTCCGCCTTCGCCGCCAACCCGGCCACGCCGACGTATGCGCCGGGCGGCACGTTCACCGTCTCCGCGACCGGCGGCGCCTCCGGCAATCCGGTCGTGTTCGCCAGCGCCAGCCCGGCGGTGTGCACCGTCGCCGGCAGCACGGTCACCACCGTCGCCGCGGGCGTGTGCTCGCTGACCGCCGACCAGGCCGGCAACGCCAACTACAGCGCCGCGCCGCAGGCTTCGCTGGCCGTCACCATCGGCCAGGCCGCGCAGGCCATCGGCGGCTTCGCCGCGAATCCGGCCGCGCCGGTATACGCCCCGGGCGGTACCTTCACCGTGTCCGCGACCGGCGGCGCGTCCGGCAATCCGGTCACCTTCGCCAGCACCAGCACCGGCGTGTGCACGATCAGCGGCAACACCGCGACGATCGTGTCGGCCGGCACCTGCGCGCTGAACGCCGATCAGGCCGGCAACGCCAACTACGCCGCCGCGCCGCAAGCGAGCTTCACCGTGAGCATCGGCGCGGCGACGCAGGCGATCAGCAACTTCGCGGCCAACCCCGGCACGCCGGTGTACGCGCCGGGCGGCACGTTCGCCGTGTCGGCGACGCCGGGCCTGTCGACCAGCCCGGTGGTGTTCGCCAGCGCCTCGCCGGCGGTGTGCAGCGTCGCCGGCAGCGCGGTCACCACGCTCGCCGCGGGCACCTGTTCGCTGACCGCGAACCAGGCCGGCGACGCCAACTACAGCGCTTCGCCGCAGGTGACGCTGGACGTGACCATCGCCCTGGCCGCGCAAGCCATCACCGGTTTCGCCGCGAATCCGGCCGCGCCGGTGTTCGCCGCCGGCGGCAGCTTCAGCGTGTCGGCCACGCCGGGCGCTTCGACCAGCCCGGTGGTGTTCGCCAGCACCACGGCCGCGGTGTGCACGGTCAGCGGCAGCACCGTGACCATGCTCAGCGCCGGCCAGTGTTCGCTGACCGCGAACCAGGCCGCCGACGCCAACTACAGCGCGGCGCCGCAAGTAACGCTGGACGTGACCATCGGCGCCGCGGCGCAGGCCATCACCGACTTCGCCGCCAACCCGGCCGCGCCGGTGTACACGCCGGGCGGCAGCTTCAGCGTGTCGGCGGACGGCGGCCCCTCGGGCAATCCGGTGGTGTTCGCCAGCGCTTCGCCGGCGGTGTGCACGGTCGGCGGCAGCACGGTGACCATGCTCGCCGCGGGCACCTGCGCGCTGACCGCCGACCAGGCCGGCAACGCCAACTACACCGCCGCGCCGCAAGTCGCGCTGCAGGTGTTGATCGGCGGCGCCACCCCGCAGCTGAGCTGGATCGGCGACATCGCCAAGACCTACGGCGAAGCGGCGTTCGACCTGCCGAACCCGAGCAGCAACAGCGCCGGCGCCTTCACCTTCGCCAGCGACAACACCGCGGTGGCCACCGTCAGCGGCCGCCGCGTGACCATCGTCGGCGCCGGCGTGGCCACGCTGACCGCGACCCAGGCGGCTACCCCCAACTATCTGCAGGGCAGCGTCAGCCTGGTGTTGACCGTGTCCGGCCGGCCCGACCCGACCCGCGATCCCAGCGTGGTCGGCGGCCTGCAGGCGCAGACCGACGCCGCGGTGCGTTTCGCCACCGCGCAGCAGTCCAACATCAACGACCGTCTGCGCCAGCAGCGCTACGCCGGCGCCAACCGCACCAGCAACGGCATCGCGCTGAGCTACAACACCCGCGCCGGCGGCGGCCTGTCGCTGAGCGGCGAGCAGATCGCGCAGATCGACGGCTCGCGCCTGCCGCAGGGCTGGGGCCTGTGGACGGCCGGCACCATCAGCAACGGCCAGCGCGACCGCAACGCGCGCAGCGACGGCTTCGACTTCCAGAGCGACGGCCTCACCGTCGGCGCCGACTGGCGCATCGGCGAGCGCTTCCTGCTCGGCGTGGCCGGCGGCTACGGCTGGAACGACGCCGATCTCGACGACGGTCGCTCCAAGATCGAAGCGCGACAGCGCGCGCTGTCGCTGTACGGCCTGTGGCGTCCGAGCGAGCGCTGGTTCGTCGACGGCACCCTCGGCTGGGGCCGGCTGGACTACGACATCCGCCGCTACAGCGCCACCGCCGGGGCCATCGCCACGGCCGATCGCGAAGGCGACCAGGTGTTCGGTTCGCTGACCGCCGGCTACGAGCACGGCAGCGCCAGCGGCCTGCTGCTGACCGGTTACGGCCGCCTCGACGGCAGCCGCACCAAGCTCGACGGCTACCGCGAAACCGGGCTCGGCATCTACGACCTGAATTACGGTTCGCAGACCGTGGAAAACAGCGGCGCCGCGCTGGGCCTGGAAGGCAGCTTCCCGATCCTGACCGCGCGCGGCAACGTGTTCCGCCCGTTCTGGACGATCGAGTACCGGCAAGCGCTGGAGGATCGCAGCGACGTGCGCCTGAACTACGTGATCCTGCCGGCCGCCAACGACTACCTGCTGCGGCTGCGCAGCTACGGCGACAACGCGCTGAGCTACGGCGCCGGCATGGACATGGAGCTGGCGCAGCGCTGGCGCCTGTCGCTGCTGCTGCGTCGCCAGCACGCCAGCGGCCTGGACGCCGGCACCAGCTTCGGCCTGTTGCTGTCGTACTCGCCGGGCAGCGCGCGCGTCGGCGCGGCCGCGGCGGTGGACGGCGAAGCACCGGTTGCGCAGGCCGCGGCGCAGTCGACCGGAAGCAACGACGCCGGCCGCTGAGCGGCGCGCCCGCAGGCCGGGCCCGCCGCATCGGCATCCGTGCGGCGCGACGACTATGGCGGGAGGAGCGAATGCTCCTCCCGCTTTTTTTTGCGACGCGGACGCTCGCCACGGCGCGACGTCGGCGACCGTCGCCGATACCCGCGGCGAACGCGCGCTGCGTGCCTGGACGATGCCGGCCCCGCTCCCGGCTAACTTCGTCCTCACATTCCCCGCAGACGCATTGGCTATCCTGCCGGCGGCCCATCGCGGCGCGGATCGGATCCGCGCCGGGCCATGCCCCGCGGGCATCCCCCGATGCCCCTCGCAGTCGCCGAACAAGGAGTTTCGCCATGTCGAGCTTTGCCACGTCGCGCCCCGCTTCGCCCCGTCCCGCTTCGCGCCGCCTCGCTTCACGCCGCCTGTCGCTTCCGCTCGCCGCCGCGCTGTTGCTCGGCGCCGGCGCCGCCCACGCGCAGAGCGACAACGAAGTCTACGAATCGGCCATCGCCAAGGCCTCGCGCCTGTGCCCCGGCCATTCCAAGGAGCGCACCACGCCGGGCGTGCGCGCGGTCCCGGTCGGCGCGCTGCGGGTGCTGGCCCAGCGCAACTACACGATGTGCCCCGACCGCCGCCTCGATGCCGCCACGCCGGCGGTGTGGTACGGCCAGGTGGGCGTGTTCGCCTGGAACCCCGAGGTCCAGGGCGCCGCGCAGTTGATCGCCAAGCAGGTCGATGCGATGACGCGCAAGGAAGAATTCCCGGCCGAGACGCTGGTGTGGAAGGCCGACGGCAGCGCGGCGACCGGGACGGTCGTGCCGATGTTCGAGCCGCGGCCGCGGCCGGTGGGTTCGTACTGAGCGCAGTCCGCCCGCGATGACGGGCGTGTCGTGCGGACGCGGCGCTTGCCGCGTCCGCGGTTTCTTCGCGATCGGCGAGGCCATCACCGGCCTTTGCGCGCCGCCCGACCCGGGCGCGGCCGATGTTGCCGGGCCGGGCCGTTGCGCGAAACGGCGCTGACAGCGGCGCCGCGGCGGGCGTATCGTCGGCGCACTCCGCCGCGCGCCTCCGCCGAGTCCCTCGCATGCTGCAACAAGCCGACTTGCTGATCGCGTTGCTGACCCGGGTCCGGCTGGAGGCGCGCTTCGTCTGCGATACCGGCCGGCCGCAACGTTGGCGCGAGGGTGGCGCGGATTCGGCCAACGCCTTGTTCGTGTACGCCGCCCACGGTCGCGTCGAACTCGACGACCGTGGCCGCGCGCTGGTGCTGCAGGAGGGCGATCTCGCGTTGTTGCCGCACAGCGTGGCCGAACGCATGGGCGGCGCGGCGGCCGACGCCGAACTGCCGGCCGCGTTGCTGCGCGGCGAAGCGGCCGACGCGCACGGCGACGCGGCGCCGCGCGTGCTCTGCGCCGGCCTGCATTACGACGCGACCAGCGCGATGCCGCTGTGCCGGCTGTTCGCGCCGGTGATGATCGCGCCGGCCGCGGCGATCGCCGGCGAACCGATGCTGAGCCACGCGCTGCACGGCCTCAGCCGCGAGCTCGAACGCGCCGCCGCGTTGCGCAACCCGGTGCTGCTGCGCGCGCTGGAACTGATTTACGCGTTGGCCCTGGAACTGGCCGTCGCCGGCGCCGTGCGCGCGGGCGAGGAGCAGGCCGACACGGCCTTGCGCGACCCGCGCATCGCGCGCTGCCTGTACTACATGTACACCCACTTCGGCGAGAAATGCTCGCTGGAGGAACTGGCCGCGCACGCCGGCCTGTCGAAGTCGGCGCTGTCGGCGCGCTTCAACGCGCTGGTCGGCGAGCCGCCCGCGCGGCACCTGGCGCGCATCCGCGTCGCCGAGGCGCGGCGCCTGCTGCGTACGACCGACCTGCCGCAGGAGGCGGTCGCGCAACAGGTCGGCTACGCGAGCGTGGTCGGCATGCACCTGGCGTTCCGTTCCATTGCCGGCGAGCCGCCGGGCGCGGCGCGAAGGCGCGAGGGGTGAGGCGAGGTGAAGCGTCGCGGCGCGGGCCGGCGCGACGCGTCGCGGCAGCGCCGCCGTGGACGATCGTTTAAGCGTCCAGCATTCGGCTTAATTGCCGCCCCGCGGCGCCGCGCCTAGAGTTCGCTCCAGCCGCCGCGGCCGCCATCGAGCGCATGCGGACGACGACCGCAACGCCCCCTTGTCGCGAACAACCGACGGCCCATCGCCGCCGGACGGGCGCGGCTTGCCCATCGCCCACCACGGAATCCGTCATGAACCATCCCACCATCCGCACCATCGCCGGCGCCGCCGCGCCGCAATCGCTGCCCGCCGGCAAGACCGCGCTGCTGGTCATCGATTTCCAGAACGAATACTTCAGCGGCCGCATGCCGGTCCCCGACGGCGCGCAGGCGCTGGCCAACGCGCGTCGCCTGATCGACCGCGCCGATGCCAACGGCATCGTCGTCTATCACGTCCAGCACGTAACCCCGCCGGGCACGCCGATCTTCGCCGAGGACAGCGACAGCGTGCGTTTCCACGCCGACCTGCAACCCGCGGCGCATCACCGCGTCGTGCGCAAGAGCTCGGTCAGCGTGTTCCCGACCACCGACCTGCATCGGCAACTGCAGCGCGACGGCATCCAGAGCCTGCTGATCGCCGGCCTGATGACCCACGCTTGCGTTGCCGGCGCAGCGCGCGACGCGGTGCCGTTGGGTTACGAAGTGATCGTCGCAAGCGATGCCTGCGCCACCCGCGACCTCGACACCGGCGAAGGCCGCGTGCTGCCGCACACGGACCTGCACCGCGCCGCGCTGGCGAGCATCGACGACACCTTCGGCGCGATTCTCAGCACCGACGAAGTGCTCGCATTGCCGATGGCCTGAAACGAAAACGGCGGCGGGCCGACTGCGCCGCCGCCGTTCGATGTGCACGCACGCCGCAGGCAGCGCGCGCAACGCGGCACATGCACGGGGCGCGACGAAGGCCGTCTCCCGCGCGTCGCGCCTCAACCGCCGGCGTCGCCCGCGCGCGCGGCGACCAGCTTGTCGACGATGGCGTTGTACAACGACGCGACGAACTCGGCGTCGCCGCCGGTGTCCTCGCTCATGGCGTACTGGCCGCTGGCCAGCATCCCCGCGGCGAGATGCGCCGCGACCTGTTCGGCTTTTTCGCGATTCATATCCATCTCCACTCCATGATCCTGCGCGGGATCGCCGCGCCGCGCCGACGGCGCGTGCATTGAGCCTACGCCCGCGCGGCGTTGCGCGGGCTGGCGGAAATGGGACGGTTCGGGCCAGCGGTGTCGTTTGGGCAGGGTGGGCAAGACGGCCTCGCCAGAGTCGGCAAGCTCTGGCGCGTTCGGCGGCGTGCGGTGTAAAACTGCGGACGTGCAGGCCGTCGGGTCATCGGGAAACGGATGGGCAACGCGAAGAAAATCAGGTCCGCCCTGATCGTGGTCGCCGCGGTCGCGGGCACCGCGGCGGCGTTGGCCTTGCTTGCCTACGCGTTTGCCTTGGGCAAGGCCTATGTAGCCGAGCACATCGCTATCGACAGGTGCGCAGATGCCGGTGGCGCGTGGGATCGCCTGCACGGAACATGCCGACGTTGAGCCGCTTAGGACGCAACCAAACTGCGCTCGATCTGGCGCGCCCACAAACGGAACACGTGCGCGAGCGCACGGCGACGGGATTGCTCGGGCTTGCGAACTCCGGGCGAGTGCGGGGTGGGATCGATGGTGTCGGCGATGCCGACCAACTCATCGTGGAACTTCTGCAGTTCCAGATACGCATCCAGAGGCAGCACAACGCTGTCCGCGCAGAAAGCGGACGGGGGCTTGCGTGGCATAAGCGGCGCTCCATTCCATGAGGCATGCAGCCGCCTGCGCGGATTCGCAGGCGGGAAGTCGGGAGGCTAGAAACCGTGTACAAACGGCGGGCGTATTCCCCTCGCGGGTGTTGTATTAGCCGCCCTCCCGACGCATGACGCATACGCCGAGCGCACCTGCGAAATCGCAGGCGCAAAAAAACCACCAAATCTTTCGGGGGTGGATTCCGTTGTACAAGGAGTTTCTAGGCTCCACGCGCAGATTGCTTCCGCGCATAAGTCGCTGTCAATAGGACAGCGTCGCATTCAGCCGATAGCGGAGCGCTACGCCTTCTTGGCGACCAAGAACCAGATCGCCGGCATCAGATAAAACGGCAGCATGTGCCCGCTGAATCCACGGACTTGCCTCACCACCGCTTCGCGATACTGCTGCGCGGTGATCTCGCGGATCACACGTCCGTGTTCCTGCAACACATACCTGCCGTCGGAAACTTCGGGCGAGCCGTTGGATACGACACTCACAAGAAAGTTGAGCCCCGCATACACGAATACTGCGATGAGCACGGCGATCGCCCACCAGGGCAGTTCGCCGGGCAGGCCGACGATGTTGCGTTGCTCCGGCGGGGTGCGGTAGGTCTGGAGCACCAACGGTGCGAATACCACCGGCAGGGCCAGCGGCAGCAGATGTACGCCGCCGGGCAGGTCCAGGGTGTAACCCCAGAACGTTCGCAGGTGCACGATCAGGCTCGCTGCGAAGCCACACAAGGCCAGCGCACCGAAAAAAGCGTCCAGATGCTTTCTCACGCGTTGGCCTCCCCGGCGATCGATACGAGATGCGAAGCTAGCGCTGCGGCATTGCGCCGAGCAGCTCGCGGCTGGGCCGGCGTGCCGGACCGGCCGCGCACTGACGCGGCCTTACTCGACCGCCAACCCTTCCACCTTCTGCCACCCGCGCGGCAACAACCCACCGCGAGTCGCCCGCGCCCCCAGATACGTATCGAGGTCCTTGAACGACAAACTCATCGTCCGAGCGCCCGACTTCACGCTCAGGGTCTGCCCCGGCGCCACCACCGCCACCGCGACCACGCGCTCGGTGCCGAGCTTGGCCTTGGGGATGTCGATGATCTTGTTGCCCTTGCCCTTGTCGAGTTCCGGCAGCTCCGCGACCGGGAACGCGAGCAGGTGGCCGACGTTGGTCACCGCGACCACGCGGTCTTGCTCGACGTCGCCGATCTGCGCCGGTTGCAGGACCTTGGCGTTCGGCGTCAGCGACAGCATCGCCTTGCCGGCCTTGTTGCGGCCGGTGAGGTTCTCGAAGCGGGTGACGAAGCCGTAGCCATGAGAACTGCCCAGAACGAAGCGCATGTCGTTGTCACCGGCCGCCAGCGCCTGGAACGACGCGCCCGCGGCAGGCGAGAACCGCCCGGTCAGCGGTTCGCCGTTGCCGCGCGCCGACGGCAGGCCGTGGATCAGGGTCGAGTAAGCGCGGCCGGTCGAATCCAGGAACGCGACCTGCTGGGTGCTGCGCCCGCGCACCGCCGCGAGCAGGCTGTCGCCGTCGCGGTAGCTCAGCGTGGACGCGTCGATCTCGTGGCCCTTGGCCGCGCGCACCCAGCCCTTTTCGCTGACCACCACGGTCATCGGTTCGCTGGCGACCAGTTCGGTTTCCGACAGCGCCTGCGCGGCGTTGCGCGAGACCAGCGGCGAGCGGCGGGCGTCGCCGAACTTCTTGGCGTCGGCCAGCAGTTCGTCCTTGATCAGCTTCTTGAGCTTGGCCTTGCTGGCGAGGGTGGCGATCAGTTGCTCGCGTTCCTTCTCCAGCTCGGCCTGCTCGCCGCGGATCTTCATCTCTTCCAGCCGCGCCAGTTGGCGCAGGCGGGTTTCCAGGATGTAGTCGGTCTGCTCTTCGGTGAGGTCGAAGCGCTTCATCAGCACCGGGCGCGGTTCGTCCTCGCTGCGGATGATGCGGATGACTTCGTCGAGGTTGAGGAACGCGACCAGCAAGCCCTGCAACAGGTGCAGGCGGCGCTCGACCTTCTCCAGCCGGTGGTTCAGGCGGCGGGTGACGGTGTCAGCGCGGAAGCTCAGCCATTCGCTCAGGAACGCCTTGAGGCCCTTGACCTGCGGGCGGCCGTCCAGGCCGATGACGTTGAAGTTGACGCGGAAGCTGCGTTCCAAGTCGGTGGTCGCGAACAGGTGGCCCATCAGCTGGTCGGCGTCGACGCGGTTGGAGCGCGGCACCAGCACGATCCGGGTCGGATTGGCGTGGTCGGACTCGTCGCGGATGTCTTCCAGCCACGGCAGCTTCTTGGCCCGCATCTGGGTGGCGATCTGCTCGATCACCTTGCCCGGCGAGGTCTGGTAGGGCAGGGCGGTGATCACCAGGTTGCTGCCGTCCTTCTCGAACACGGCGCGGGCGCGCACGCTGCCCAGGCCGGTTTCGTACATCTGCACCAGGTCGGCGCGCGGGGTGATGATCTCGGCGGTGGTCGGATAGTCCGGGCCGAGCACGTGCTCGCACAGGTCGCGGGTGGTCGCGTCCGGGTCGTCGAGCAGGCGCACGCAGGCGCTGACGACTTCGTTCAAGTTGTGCGGCGGCACGTCGGTGGCCATGCCCACGGCGATGCCGGTGGTGCCGTTCAGCAGCAGGTGCGGCAGCCGCGCCGGCATCCAGGTCGGTTCTTCCAGGGTGCCGTCGAAGTTCGGGTCCCAGTCCACCGTGCCCTGGCCGAGCTCGCCCAGCAGCACTTCGGCCAGCGGGGTCAGCTTGGACTCGGTGTAGCGCATCGCCGCGAACGACTTGGGATCGTCGGTCGAGCCGAAGTTGCCCTGGCCTTCGACCAGCGGATAGCGGTAGGAGAACGGCTGCGCCATCAACACCATCGCCTCGTAGCAGGCGCTGTCGCCGTGCGGATGGTATTTGCCGATCACGTCGCCGACGGTGCGGGCCGACTTCTTCGGCTTGGACTGGGCGTTCAGGCCCAGCTCGCTCATGGCGTAGATGATGCGGCGCTGGACCGGCTTGAGGCCGTCGCCCAGGAACGGCAGGGCGCGATCCAGGACCACGTACATCGAGTAGTCCAGGTAGGCGCGTTCGGCGTATTCGCGCAGCGGGATCTGTTCGAAGCCGTGGAACGCCGTACGTACGGAATCTGTCATTTGAAGCTGGCAACCGGGTGGGGCAGAGCCCCGGATTCTACCCGGGGACAGGTCGCAGGAGGTGCGACGGGGGTGAAGGGAGCGGCGGCCCGGGGCTCGTGTGGGAGGGGCTTCAGCCCCGACGCTCTGGTGCCGGATCGCCGCGACCTTAGCGCAAGGCGTCGGGGCTGAAGCCCCTCCCACAACAGCCCGCCCATGCCAACCGGCGGCCTGCACAGGCGCTATCCTCAGCGCCTGACCACCGGAACCCGCCCATGCCCCAGCGCCGTCCGTCCCCGCGTCCGCTCGCCGTCGCCGCGTTCAGCGCCGTCCTCGCCGCCGCCTGCGCGCCGAGCCCGGCCGCGCCGCGCACCGACGCGCCGGTCTATTCCTACAAGGTGGTCGCGCGCTACCCGCACGACTCGCTGGCCTTCACCCAGGGGTTGATCTGGAAGGACGGGCACTTGTACGAGAGCACCGGCCTCAACGGCCGCTCCTCGCTGCGCAAGGTCAAGCTGGAGAACGGCCAGGTGCTGCAGCGCCGCGACCTGCCGGCCGAGGTGTTCGGCGAGGGCCTGACCGACCGCGGCGAGCAGTTGCTGATGCTGACCTGGACCAACGGCAGCGGCTACGTGTTCAACCGCGGCGACTTCTCGCCCGCGGGCACCTTCGCCTATGCCGGCGAGGGCTGGGGCCTGACCCGCTCGGCCGACACCGTCTACATGAGCGACGGCAGCGCGCAGCTGCGCCTGCTCGACCCGGCCACGCTGCGCGAGCGCTCGCGCATCCGGGTCACCGACAACGGCCGCGCGGTCGACCAGCTCAACGAGCTGGAGTGGGTCAAGGGCGAGATCTACGCCAACGTCTGGCAGACCGACCTGATCGCCCGCATCGACCCCAAGACCGGCCACGTGCGCGGCTGGATCGACCTGTCCGGCCTGCTGCAAGGGCACGGCACCAGCGTGCGCGGGTCCGACGTGCTCAACGGCATCGCCTACGACGCCAAGGGCGACCGCCTGTTCGTGACCGGCAAGCTGTGGCCGAACCTGTTCCAGATCGAGCTGGTGCCGCCGGCGAAACCCGCGCCCAGGCGCTGACGCCGCCGGCGCTCGCGCCTCAGCCGCGCAGGCGGTCGCCTTCGCGCACGTAGACCGAGCCGGCGAAGCGCGGATGCGCGGCTTGCACGTCCTGCAACAGCCGGTATTCGATGCCGAAGAAGCGCAGCATCGAATTCCACGGCTGCGCCAGCAGCTCGATCCGGCCGTCGCGGAAGAAGCACAACTCGTCCGCGCACAGTTCCGGATCGGTGGAATGCCAGTGGTTGAAGCCGGTGCGGCCGAGCAGATACGCGGTGTAGGCGGTGAATTCGCATACCTGCAGATCGTAGGCCTCGCCGTCGATCTGCGTCGCGGGCATCGCCTGCGCCGCTTCCAGTTCCAGGGTGCGGGCGATGCCGCTGCGCAGGAAATCCTCGCTGCCGGCGCCGACCCGGATGCCGAAACCGAAGCCGAAACCGATCCGGTCGTAGCGTCCGGCCAGCACCGGCGCGAGCGCGCGCCAGGTGGCGTCGGGCAGGCGCGCCCAGGCGCGCAGGCGGCCGCCGCCGTCGAACGCCGGGTCGACCACCAAGGTGGCGTCGACCTGCCAGGGCGCACGCTGGGAAGCGCCGGCGGCTTCGCTCATGCGCATGCCGGCGCGCGTGTTGCGCGCAGCGGCCGCCGCCGCGGCGGTGCGGGCCGGTCGAACGAGGCGGAAGGCGATGGTGGGCGCATGCCCGGATGCTAACCCAGCCCGGCGCGGCGAACGGCGACGGCGACCCGGCGCGATGCGCAGCCGCTACCCGCGTCGCAAAGATCGCGCCCGCATCGGCGCCTGCATCGGCGCCGGCAACGGCCGGCAGCTGACGAATTTGTCAGCGCGGCGACAGCGTGGCGTAGGCGCCGGGCGCCTACAGTCCGTGCATGGTCCGCGTTCTCCCCTCGCGGGCCATGGGCGGCGTTTCTCTCCAAGGACGCCGCCTTCCTTCTTCGCTTTCCGGGCCGCCTGCCGTCTTGCCGGGGCCCGCCCGGACGGCGCCGGACGCGAGCCGGCCCGGACGGGGTTAGGATGCCCGCAGGTCCCCGTCCACCGCCATCGCCCATGAAGCCGCACCGTCCATGAAGTTGCTGATCGTCGAGGACGAAGCCAAGACCGCCGACTACCTGCGCGACGGACTGGCCGAACAGGGCTGGAGCGTGGACGTGGCCCGCGACGGCAACAGCGGCCTGCACCTGGCGCGCGAGTTCGACTACGACGTGATCGTGCTCGACGTGATGCTGCCGGGCCTGGACGGCTTCAGCGTGCTGCGCGAACTGCGCCTGCGCAAGCAGACCCCGGTGATCATGCTGACCGCGCGCGACCGCATCGACGACCGCGTGCACGGCCTCGGCGCCGGCGCCGACGACTATCTGGTGAAACCCTTTTCCTTCATCGAACTGCTGGCGCGGCTGCAGGCGCTGGTGCGTCGCGGGCGCCAGCAGGAATCCACCGAACTCAACATCGGCGACCTGCAGATCAACCTGCTCGCGCGCCGCGCCTTCCGCGACGGCAACCGCCTGGACCTGACCGGCAAGGAGTTCGCGTTGTTGGCGCTGTTGGCCCAGCGCCGCGGCCAGATCCTGTCCAAGACGGTGATCGCCGCGCAGGTGTGGGACATCAACTTCGACAGCAACACCAACGTGGTGGAAGTGGCGATCAAGCGCTTGCGGGCGAAGATCGACGGACCGTTCCGCAACAAGCTGCTGCATACCGTGCGCGGCATGGGCTACGTGCTGGAGACGCGCGAGGACGAGGACGCCGCGGCCAACGCGAGGCCGCCGGCGTGACGCCCTGGCGCGAACTGCCGATCGCCCGGCGCCTGGCGGCGATGTTCGCCGGCGCCGCGCTGCTGGTGTTCGCCCTGGTCGGCATCGCCCTGTACCAGGTGCTGCAGACCCAGATCGTGCGTTACCAGCACGCGGAGCTGGAAACCAAGCTGCGCTACGTCGCCGGCAGCGTCAACGCGTGCGAGTTGCGCGAACGCTGGCACAAGGTCGAGGACAAGGTCGACAGCCTGGTGTCGAGCGATCGCAGCACCAAGGTGTGGGCCTGGAGCGACAGCGCCCTGTTCCGGATCGGCGCGGGCGCGCCGCCGGTCGAGGCGGCGCGCGGCGCGGCCGACCGCGGCATGGGCCGCTTGTGGCTGGCCGACAGCGACGCGCCGTACCGGGTGTTGGCGCAGACGATCCCGGCCAAGGGCGAACGGCCGCCGGTGCGGATCTGGGTGGCGATCGACTCGCAGCCCTACCGCGCCGCGCTGCGCAGCTTCGCCTTCGCCCTGGTCGCGCTGGGCCTAGGCGGCGCCGCGCTGGTGGCGCTGCTCGGCCACTGGATCGCCCAGGTCGGCCTGCGCCCGCTGCAGCGCCTGTCGTCGGACGCGCAACGGCTGAGCCCGAGCAACCTGTCGCAGCGCCTGCAGCCGACCGACCTGCCGCCGGAACTCGGCCGCGTGGCGGGCGCGTTCAACGGCGCGCTCGACCGACTGGAGGCGGCCTACACCCGGTTGGAGGCCTTCAACGCCGACGTCGCCCACGAATTGCGCACCCCGCTGACCAACCTGATGGGCCAGACCCAGGTCGCGCTGCAGCGCCCGCGCGAGGCGCAACGGCTGACCGAGGTGCTGACCTCGAACCTCGAAGAACTCGAACGCATGCGCGGCATCGTCAACGACATGCTGTTCCTGTCGCGTGCCGGGCAGGGCGACATCGCCCTGGACCGGGTGTGCGTGCCGCTGGCGGCGGAAGTGGCCAAGACCGGCGAGTTCCTCGAATACCTGTTGGAAGAAGCGGGCATGCGCCTGCGCATCGACGGCGCCGCCGACGCCTGGATCGACACCTCGCTGTTCCGCCGGGCGATGACCAACCTGCTGCACAACGCCGTACAGCACGCCACTCCGGGCTCGGAAATCGTGGTGGAAGTGCGCTGCGGCGAGGCCGTCCCCGGCGACTGCGGCAGCGGCGCCAGCGTGGCGGTGCGCAACGAGGGCAAGTGCGTGGAACCGCAGCACCTGGTGCGGATGTTCGACCGCTTCTACCGCGTCGACGAAGCGCGCGAACACCGCGGCGAACGCCATCACGGCCTGGGCCTGTCGATCGTCAAGGCGATCGCCTCGCTGCATGGCGGCAACGTGTTCGCCAACAGCGGCGAGGGCCGCACGACGGTGGGCTTCAGCCTCGCGGCGCCGTAGCCGCGTTCGAATCCGCAAGATTTCGCAAGAGCCCGACGGAACACCCATCCGATCATTCCGGCGAAAGCCGGAATCCATTTTGATTTTCCGTTTCCGTTTCCGTTTCCGTTTCCGTTTCCGTTTCCGTTGCCGTTGCAACAGCCGTTGCTCGTGCTCGCCCCCGAGCCCGATGCAGTCGTCCCGCAGCCCCGGAGGGCGTGCGCATGGATGCGCACGCGCGCCATGGGACAGGATGTCCCTTATGGCGCGGCCCCGCGCCTCTTTCGAGCCATAGTGGCTCTTGATCCGAAAAAACAAGGCCTTTTCTTTGGTTACTTTCTTTGTGGCTTCAGACAAAGAAAGTGACCCGGCCGCTTGCGGACGGAAGCTTTGGATCTTCGCTTGTCGTCACGCGTAAACACACGCAAACGTAGAGCCCACCGCGGCACGCCCCCTGTAGGAGCGGCGCAAGCCGCGACCGCGCCACCGTGGCAATTGCAAAAGTTTCGTCGTAGTTGCGTTGTCGCGGTCGCGGCTCGCGCCGCTCCTACAGTCGGATACGCGACCCCACGTCCGTCATTCCGGCGAAAGCCGGAACCCATGTTGACGTTGCTACTGCTTTCGCCGTTACCGATGTGTCGCGCGACGACAAGCGAACATCAAAAGCTTTCGTCCGCAAGCGGCCGAGCTACTTTCTTTTGTCAGCGCGACAAAAGAAAGTAGCCAAAGAAAAACGCTTGTTTAAGGTCACAAGCCACTAGTTCCAGCACCTTTCGCGGGGATGCGCCGTAAGGGGCATCCATGCCCCTACGGCGCACGCGCGCATCCATGCGCGCGCCCTCCGGGTCTGCGGAACGTGGGCCTCGGGTGGGGTTGCGTCCAAGCAAAGAGCAACGGCAAACGCAACGGCAAAATGGATTCCGGCTTTCGCCGGAATGACGGGGCGGGAGGAGGCGGGAGAAGGGGTGGAACCAGGGGCGGAACCAGGCAGCGGAACCGCATCGCGTCGATCGGATCGCGGCGCGCGCGATCCGCAAACCGCCGCCCCACGCCTCAGCGATGCAGATCGCCCGACGCTTCCGGCTGATAGCGCAGCCCCAACACGCGCAAGGACGCGGTCCGGCCGCCCGGCAACGGCCAATCGATCCGCGCGCCCACGCGCAGGCCGAGCAGGGCGGTGCCCACCGGGGCCAGGATCGAGATGCGTCCCGCGCCGCCGTCGGCGTCGCGCGGATAGACCAGCGCGGCTTCGTGTTCCTCGCCGCTGGCCTCGTCGATGAAGCGGATCACCGAGTTCATGGTGATCACGTCGTCCGGCATCTGCGCCGGTTCGCGCAGTTGCGCGCGTTCGAGTTCGCGGCGCAGGCCGCTGGTGTCCAGGCCGGCGGCCTGCGGGGTGTCCAACAGTTCTTCCAGTCGCTCGCAATCCAGGCGCGAGACGATCAGCGGCGGCGGCAGGCCGGAGGGGTGGGGCAGGTGGCGGTCGTTCATCGCAGGCTCCAAAGCAAGAGCGGGCGGCGCACGCGCGCCGCCCGCGAAGGGTGTGGCCGGACCATAGCTCGCGGCCGCGCGCGCTTCAAGCCGCGCGGGTCGCGGCCGCGGCGCTGCATCCGCGGGCCGCGCCGGGCCGTATCGATCTGCAACCCCGGCCGCGCTCGCCGCTCGACTCCGCCATGCCCCTTGTGCCCGCCGCCTGCCGCCCGTTGCCGAGTCCGCGCCCGTTCGCGGCCGGCTTCGGCGCGGCCGCGGCGGCGCCGGACGGTCGTGCGGATTTGCCGAATCCGCTGGCAAGCTGGCTAGAATCCCCGCATTCGCGCGCCGTTGCGGCGCGCATCACCGAGGCGCAGATGACCGAATCCACGGCCACGCAGTCCGGACTACCCGCTGCCGGCGACGACGCGGCCGCGCAATTGCTCGGCGCGATCGCGCGCGGCGACCGCGCCGCGTTCGAGCGGCTCTACCGCGACACCTCCGCGCGCCTGTTCGGCGTGTGCCTGCGCCTGCTGCCCGAGCGTGCCGAGGCCGAGGACGTGCTGCAGGAGGTCTACGCCACGGTCTGGCGCAAGGCCGGCCAGTTCGACGCCGGCCGCGCCAGCGCCGCGGTGTGGCTGGCGATGATCGCGCGCAACAAGGCCATCGACCGCCTGCGCGCGATGCCGGCGCTGCGGCGCGCGCCGCTGGAACTGTCGGAGGAACTCGCCGACGCCGCGCCCACGCCCGCGGCGCAGGCCGAGCGCCTGGACGAACGCGAACGCCTGCGGCGTTGCCTGGACGAGCTCGACGCGCGCCGCCGCGATCTGATCCGCACCGCATTCTTCGAAGGCTGCACCTACGAGGAACTGGCCCAGCGCAGCGGCTCGCCGCTGGGCAGCGTCAAGAGCTGGATCCGGCGCGGCCTGATCCAGCTGCGCGCCTGCCTGGAGCGCTGAGCCATGGACATCCGCGAACACGATATCGACCGCGAGCCGCCCGGCGCCGATGTGCAGGCCGGCGAGTATGTGCTGGGCGTTTTGGACGAGCGCGAACGCCGGCTGGCGGAATTGCGCGTGGAAACCGATCCGGCGTTCGCCCGCCTGGTCGGCGACTGGCAGCGCCGCCTGGCCGCGTTGATCGAGGAGATCGAACCGGTCGCCGCGCCCGCGCAGCTGTGGCCGCGCCTGCGCGTGCGCCTGGGCTGGTCGCCGGTGCAGGGCGAACGGCCGCGCGGGCTGTGGCACAGCGCCGGTTTCTGGCGCGGCGCCGCCGCGGCGGCCGCGGCGCTGGCGGTGGTGGCGTGGTGGAGCGGTCGCGCCCCGACGCCGGCGCCGGTCGCGCCGCCGCTGGCCGACAAGCCGCCGCTGATGATCGAGCACCAGCCGGCGTTCCCGGTGACCCGCCTGGCCCGCGACGACGGCAGCGCCGGCTGGCTGGCCTCGATCGACCTGCGCCACGCCAAGGTCATGACCATGGCGGTGCCGACGCCGGAAGACCCGCAGGGCCGCGTCGCCGAGCTGTGGCTGATTCCGAAGGGCGAGGCGCCGCGTTCGCTGGGCCTGATCTCGACCGAGTGGGCCGATTCGCTGAAGGTCTCGCCGGAGGCGCTGTCCAAGCTCGCCGCCGGCGCGACCCTGGCGATCACCCTGGAGCCGCCGGGCGGCGCGCCGCACGGGGTGCCGACCGGGCCGATCGTGGCCAAGGGCAACATCGCGTTGTGATGCGCGCGGGCGCCCGGGCCCGCGCGCGCGAGCGGCCCGCGAAGGGCGGCGCGACGGCGGTCCGGGGATGCGATGGCGTGCGCGGCGGGCTGCAAAAAAAATTTCAAATAACCGTTGACAGTCGAGTCGCCGCAACGCAACATACGCCTCCTCGCAGCGGCGCCGGTTCATCGGCAACGACGCGGAAGGCCCAGGTGGCGGAATTGGTAGACGCACTAGTTTCAGGTACTAGCGGGTAAAACCGTGGAGGTTCGAGTCCTCTCCTGGGCACCACTACATAGCTTCGACGCATCGCGACGAAGCGCAACGAGAACCCCGCGAAAGCGGGGTTTTTCGTTTCCGCCGCCCGGCGGGTCCGACGCCGCGGGCCCAGCCTGAACGAGGCGGGCGCAACCAGTCAGGTCTCCGACTTCCGGCTGAAGCGGCGGCGCCGGCGAGCGGGTCAACTGTCGACGGGCGGGCAATACTTGACCGCTTAGCGCGCGCTCCGGCCCCGGCCCGACCCGGTCCGGCCCCAGGGGCCGCAGCGCGAGGCGCGCCCGCGACGCGGGCGCGTCCGGACTCCCAGCTCCGTGGTTATGACCGACATCCTGCTCATCGAAGACGACGAACGCCTCGGCTCGCTGGTGGCCCATTACCTGGGCAAGCACGGCTACGACGTCGCCCTGGAAACCGACGGCGCGCGCGCGGTCGCCGCGATCCTGGAACTGCAACCGGCAGTGGTGCTGCTGGACGTGTCGCTGCCCGGCCAGGACGGGTTCGAGATCTGCCGGGCGGTGCGTTCGCGCTACACCGGGGTGATCTGCATGCTCACCGCGCGCACCGACGATATCGACCAGGTGCTGGGGCTGGAACTGGGCGCGGACGACTACATCGGCAAGCCGATCGAACCGCGCGTGTTGTTGGCGCGGCTGCGCGCGCACCTGCGCCGCGACCACGCCGCGCGCCACGGCGGCAAGGTGATGCGCTTCGGCCAGTTGCGCATCGATTGCGAGACCCGCGAGGCGACCCTGCGCGAGAGCCGCATCGACCTGACCACGGCCGAGTTCGACTTGTTGGTGTTGCTGGCCGGCCGCGCCGGCCAGATCCTCAGCCGCGACGATCTGCTGCAGACCTTGCGCGGCATCCAGTTCGACGGCCTGGACCGCTCCATCGATGCGCGCATCTCGCGCCTGCGGCGCAAGCTCGGCGATCTCGCCGAGGAACCCGAGCGGATCAAGACCGTGCGCGGCAAGGGCTACCTGTTCAACCGGGCCGCGTGGGAATGATCGCTCCGGGCTGGACCGCCTCACTGGCGCGGCGGTGGTGGCCGCGCCGGCCGGCGCCGGCGCGGCACGGCCACTTCGGCCTGTTCGTGCGCTATTACCTGATCGTGGTGCTGATCTACGCGGTGGTCGTGGTCGGCGGCATCTCGGCGTGGCTGTGCATCACCGACGAGAACAGCCGCGCCTACGGCGAGGCGCAACTACGCGGCACCCATTACCTGATCGAACAGCGCTACCTGGAGACGCCGCGCGAGGACTGGCCGGCGCTGGGGCGCGAGCTCAGCGAACGCTTCGCCTACCCGGTGCGGCTGGCGTCGCTGGCGGAACTGCGCGAGAGCCTGACCGCGCGCGAATGGCAGCGCCTGCAGCGCGGCGACGTGGTGATGGAGAGCGAGGACGAGGCCTACACCTACCAGCGCCTGCCCGGCACCGACCAGGCCGTGGCGCTGGGCGATTTCGACGATGTGATGGTGCAGGGCGTGCCGTGGAGCGAACTGGACCTGATCGATTCGATCGTGATCCTGGCGATGTATTTCCTCGCCATCGCGCTGCCGCTGTATTTCCTGGTCTATCGCTTCTGGCGCGACCTGCGCCGCCTGCGCACCACCGCCGAGGCGTTGAGCGCGGGCGAACTGGACGCGCGCGCGCCGGAGGTGACCACGCAGTTGGTCAACCCGCTGGGCCACGCGCTCAACCACATGGCCGGGCAGGTGCAGCAGGTGCTGGAGAGCCAGCGCATCCTGGCCCAGGCGGTGGCGCACGAGATCCGCACGCCGCTGGCGCGCATGCGCTTCGGCCTGGAGATGCTGGAACAGGCCGGCGGCGACGACGAACGCGCGCACCTGCGCGAGGGCCTGGAGACCGACATCCAGCGCCTGGAGCACCTGGCCGCGCACAGCGTGGCCTATGCGCGGATCGGGCGCATGGTCGGGATCGAACGCGAGCCGGTGCCGGTGGCCGCGTTGCTGGCCGACCTGGCCGATGTGTTCGAACCCGAGCCGCCGCTGATGCTGAGTTTCGACGGCGGCGGCGTGGACTGCCTGCCGGCCAACCGCGAAGCGTTGGAACTGGCCTTGCGCAATCTCATCGCCAACGCCCTGCGCCATGCGCGCATGCGCGTGGCGGTGAGCGTGGCGCGCGCCGGCGACGGCTACGCGCTGCAGGTCGACGACGACGGCGAGGGCGTGCCCGAAGCCGATCGCGAGCGCGTGTTCCAACCCTTCGCCCAGTTGCGCAAGCACCCGGAGGGCTTCGGCCTGGGGCTGGCGCTGGTGCGGGTGATCGCGGAAAAGCACGGCGGCCGCGCCAGCGTCGCCGATTCGGCGCTGGGCGGCGCGAGTTTCCGCATCGATCTGCCGGCGCAGTAAGCGCAGCGGAATGTTTCGACGGCATCCTGCGCTGCGCTGGCGAGTAGCGCCGGCGGGCTGCGGGCTGCGCGAGAACGCACGGATTCGGATAGTCTGGTCGCGCACGGGCTCGGCGTCGGCTTCGCGCCAGCGCGTCCGGGCCAGAGCCGTACGACCCGCGCGCGACTTCGATTGCGCCGTCGGTCGATCCTCGCTGCGGGCGTTCGCGCTTGCGGCTCCGATCCTCGATCGCCGCCGCCCCACGGTCCGGTAACACTCCGTTACCGAGCGTCGCCGGTGGTCACGCGCGCACCCAGATACTGCAACTGACGTCGCGCTTGCCTGCGCCGAACATGGCTCCGTCCCCCACACGACGGAGTTCCACCCGCATGCAACGTACGCTGTCCGCGCTCGCCGCCGCCGCGATCGCCTTCACCCTGTCCACCGCCGCGCACGCCCAGGGCGCCGGCGAACGCGAGGGCTTCTACGCCTACGGCGGCGTCGGCGCCGCGACCACCCAATGGGACGCCAAGCGTTCCGCGCTGCCGGCCGGGCAGAAGCGCAGCCAGGACAAGGGCAGCACCAGCTTCGTGCTCGGCGGCGGCTATCGCTTCAACCGCTACTTCGCCGTGGAAGGCTCCTACCACGACCTGTTCGGCGAGGTCAGCCGCCGCGGCCTGGGCGACTACGACACCCGTTCGCTGCAGCTCAGCGCGCTCGGCATCCTGCCGATCGGCGAGCGTTTCGAGATCTTCGGCAAGGCCTCCGTCGGCCGCGCGCGCAACGAGTTCACCCCGGTGCGCGGCGCCGTCGGCCTGGGCAAGGCCAGCGAAACCGTCAACATCGCCGCGCTCGGCGTCGGCGCGAACTACCACTTCACCGATCAGTTCGCCCTGCGCCTGGACGTGACCGGGCTGAGCAAGGCCGACAGCGCGTTCCGCCGCAAGGCCGGCGCCGACGACATCAAGACCGGCGAAGCCACCTTGAGCGTGATGTACCGCTTCTGACCCGCCCCGTCGGCGCGAGCGGGCCGCCGCCGCTCGCGCCGCGACCGACCCTGCCGAGCCCACGACCATGACCACGACGCCGTCGATGCCGTTTCGCACTCGCGCCCGCCGCCTCGCGGGCAGGCCCGCATGAGCGGCCTGGCCGGACTCTGGCGCGCGCAGCCGGATTGGGAGGACGATCGCCTGCGCTATTGCATGCGCTCGATGATCCACGCGCTGCATCACCGCGGCCCGCGCGCGCATGCGCTGTGGAGCGACTGCGCCGCCGGCGTCGCCCTGGCCCACTGCCGCGAGCGCGACGGCCTGGCCCAGCCGGTGGCCAGCGCCGACGGCCGCTACCTGCTGAGCCTGGACGGCGCGCTGTACGCGCGCGAGGCGCTGCACCGCGAGTTGGTCGCGTTGGACGCGGTCGACGCGCAGGCCGGCGACGCCGAACTGATGCTCGCCGCGATCGTGCGCTGGGGCCTGCGCCGCGCGCTGAGCCGCTGCGACGGCGCGTTCGCGCTGAGCCTGTGGGACCGGCAGGAACGCCAGCTGTGGCTGGCCCGCGACCGGATCGGCGAGCGGCCGCTGTACTACGGCTGGATCGACGGCGACTTCGCCTACGGCTCCGAACTCAAGGCGTTGCACCGCCATCCCGGCTTCGACGCGCCGGTCGACCGCGATGCGCTGAGCCTGCTGCTGCGTTACGACTACATTCCCGCGCCGTTCTCGATCCATCGCGGCGTGTTCAAGCTCGCTCCCGGCGGGGTGCTGCGCATGACCGCGCAGGCGCTGCGCGCCGGCGCCGGCGCGCACCGGCCCGCGCACGACGTCCAGACCTACTGGTGCGCGCGCCAGCGCATGGCCGAGGCGGTCGAACTGCGCGGCGACATCGGCGCCGACGAGGCCGTGGACCAACTGGAAATCCTGCTGCAACAGGCGGTGTCGGCGCGCATGCGCGCGCCGGCCGCGGTCGGCGCGTTCCTGTCCGGCGGCACCGATTCCTCGCTGGTGACGGCGATGATGCAGGCGCAGTCGTCCGCGCCGGTGGACAGCTACGCGATCGGCTTCGACGACGACCGCCACGACGAGAGCGACTGGGCGCGCGCGGTGGCGCGCGCGCTGGGCACCCGCCACACCGAGCACCGCGTCGGCGGCCGCGAGGCGCTGGAGGCGATCGACCGGTTGCCGCAGGTGTGGTGCGAGCCGTTCGCCGATTCCTCGCAGGTGCCGACCCTGATCGCCAGCGAGCTGGTCGCGCGGCGCACGCCGGTGGCGTTGACCGGCGACGGCGGCGACGAACTGTTCTTCGGCCACTCGGCCTATTGCCGCGCGGTGCGCAATGCGCGCTGGAACCAGCGCCTGCCGGCGTCGCTGCGGCGGCTGGCGCCGCGCCGCGGCGGCGGTGAGGCCGAGCGCGCGCGCCTGGGCGGGTTCGGCGCGCTGTGGGCGGAGCTGCGCGCGCAGACGGTAGAGGACCACTACCTGCAGCGCGTTTCGCGTTGGCGCGACCCCGCCGCGGTGGTGCCGGGCGCGTGCGAGCCGGCGACGGCGTTCCTCGATCCGCAGGCCTACCTGCCGGTCGGCGACGCAGCCGACCGGGTGCAGTTCCTGGATTTCCGCATGGACCTGCCCAACGGCATCCTGACCAAGATCGACCGCGCCGGCAGCGCCTGCGGCCTGGAGACGCGCTCGCCGCTGCTGGGCCGCAGCGTGATCGAGTTCGCCTGGTCGCTGCCGACCGCGCTCAAGCACCATCGCGGCGAGCAGAAGTACGTGCTCAAGCGCCTGCTCGAACGCTATCTGCCGCACAAGCTGATCTACCGGCCCAAGACCGGTTTCGGCGCGCCGGTCGCGCGCTGGCTGCGCGGGCCGCTGCGCGAGTGGGCCGAGGGCCTGCTGGACGAATCGCGCCTGCGCCGCGAAGGCCATTTCGACCCGCGCGCGATCCGCGCGGTGTGGACCGGGTTCCAGTCCGGCGAGCGCAAGTGGCACACCCATCTGTGGAACGTGCTGATGTTCCAGGCTTGGCTGGAGCGGCACCGCTTCGCCGCCGAGCCGATGCCGGCGGCGATCGCGCTCGATGCGGTGGTCGAACCGGTCGCGCCGGCGCGGGCGCGGGCGCGGCTCGCGGCGCTGGAGAGCGCCGCCGGCTGAGGCGGCGTTCTGCGCGGTGGCCGCGCGCTGTGGCCGCGCGCGGCGACGGCGCGATGATGGCCGATCGCGCTGGCGACGAGGGTCGTATCGGCGTGCCGATGATCTATGCGTGCCGTCGGTTCTCACTGAGCGTGCCGATTCGGTGAGGATCGTTCGCACCCACTGATGTTCGAATCCGCATGCGCGCATCGCGCGCTTGTCGCGGCGATTTTTCCGATGCTAGCGTTCGGGCGAAACCTCGCCGGACAGGCTGTGTTCGATCCCGGCGAGCGCGAAGGCGGGGCTCGCTTGGGGAGTCGGACATGAAGCAAATCCGCTGCGCCGCGTGGGCGCTGATGCTGCTGTTCGCGGCGGGCGCGCATGCGCAGGACTGCGCGGCCCCTCGCGCGGCGAACGACCCTGGCTGCGCGCGCGCTTCCGCCGCGCGCGCCGCGCACTGGGAAAGCCGCTGGGGCGCGTTCGCGCTCGACGAAACGGCCGGGCTGGGCGCGGCGAGCGGCGAACGCAGCAAGCCGTCGGCCGAACGCGCGGCGCTGGCGGCGTGCAAGCGCAAGGGCGGCCGCAAGTGCGCGCTGATGCTGACCTTCGCCGACCAGTGCGGGGCGCTGATCGCGGCCGACCGGGGATCGAGCGTGGCGGTTTCGCCGACGGCGCAGGCGGCGACCGAACTGGGACTGTCGATCTGCAGGCGCGGCGGGCTCAGCGGCTGCCGGCCCTATCACGCGCAATGCAGCCCGGCGCAGTGGGTGGAGTGAGCGCGCCGGCGCCGCCCGCGCAGCGGCGGCGACGCGCGCGCGATCGCGCCGCCCGGCTGGCCGCGCCGGCCCGCCGGCGGCATCATGGCCGGCCCTCATCGCACGACCGCCGCCGCATGGACTCCCTCGCCCTGATGCGCAGTTTCCGCCGGGTGGTCGAACTCGGCAGCTTCGCCCGTGCCGCCGACGATCTGGCGCTGTCGGCGGCCGGCCTGAGCAAGCAGGTGCGGCAACTGGAGGCGCGCCTGGGCACGGTGCTGCTGCAGCGGACCACCCGGCGCATGAGCCTGACCGACGGCGGCCGGCTGTATTACGCCGAATGCTGCCGCCTGCTCGACGAGATCGACGCGCTGGAACAGCGCATGCGTGCAGGCTCCGAACGCGTGGACGGCCTGCTGCGGATCAACGCGCCGCTGTCGTTCGGGCTGTGCGTGCTGTCGCCGCTGCTGAGCCGGTTCCTGGCCGCGCATCCGCACCTGCGCCTGGATCTGGCGCTGGACGACCGCGTCGTCGATCTGGTCGGCGAGGGCTTCGACGTGGCGGTGCGCTTGCGTTCGGAGCTGGAGGATTCCAGCCTGGTCGCGCGCCGCCTGGGCCAGGTCGAACAACTGCTGTGCGCGGCGC
This sequence comes from Lysobacter yananisis, assembly GCF_031199375.1. Taxonomy (NCBI): domain Bacteria; kingdom Pseudomonadati; phylum Pseudomonadota; class Gammaproteobacteria; order Lysobacterales; family Lysobacteraceae; genus Lysobacter; species Lysobacter yananisis. The sequence goes on along the minus strand of NZ_CP133568.1, from coordinate 5,631,193 downwards.
CGTCCTACCTGCAGCGCCACGGCGAGCCGCGCACGCCGCAGGAACTGTGCGGGCACGCGCTGCTGGGCTACAGCCTGTCGCAGTCGCCGCGCGCGTGGCAGCTGCAGGGCGCCGATGGCGCCAGCGAATTCACCCTGCCGGCGCCGCGGGTGGCGGCCAACAACAGCCTGTTGCTGCGCGACCTGCTGGTCGACGGTCACGGCGTGGGCAGCCTGCCGGCGTTCGTGGCCGCGCCGGCGATCGCCGCCGGCCGCCTGCGCGAACTGTTGCCGCGCCATCGCCAGCCGCCGCGTCACGTGCACGCGGTCTACGCCACCGGCCGCCTGCTGCCGGCCAAGGTGCGCGCCTTCGTCGATTTCCTCGGCGACGAACTGCCGGCCGCGCTGGCCGCGGATTGCTGAGCGCCAGCGAACAGTCCCTGCACCCGGCGCGGCTGTTTCGCCCGCGCCGCGGCGCCCATGCTGTTTGCACGCGGCCAAGGCGCCGCCCGATCCGCGCCGCACCGGCGCGAACGCATGGAGATTCCCGATGAACGTCCCCCGCAGCCTCGCCGCCGTCGCGCTGGCGCTGGCCCTGTCCCCGCTCGCGTCCGCCTCCGCCGCCGAAGTCGGCCGCAGCCCCTGGGGCGCCGACGACCAGATCGGCCGGCTCAACCTGATCACCGAACAATCGCGCGCGGCCGTGCTCGGCCGCCTGCGCGGCGGCAAGGTCTACGATCTGGCCACCGAGTACTTCATCGGCATGCCGAGCTGGCAAGCGGCCGGCGATCCGCACTACCAGTTCTGGATGACCCATACCCCGCGCGGCACCCAGGTCGACGATCCGATGCAGGTCGGCGCAGCGATGAACGCCCACACCAGCTACACCGGCACCGCGTTCTCGATGTACAGCCACACCGGCACCCATATCGACGCGCTCAACCACTTCGGCATCGGCGGGCGGATCTGGAACGGTTTCGAAGCCGACCGGCACCTCGGCGACCGCGGCTGGAACAAGGCCGGGATCGAGAAATTCCCGCCGCTGGTCGCGCGCGGGGTGATGCTCGACATCGCCGCGGCCAAGGGCGTGGAGATGCTGCCCGACCAGTACCGCATCACCCGCCAGGACCTGCGCGAAGCGCTGGACAAGCAGAAGACCCAGTTGCAGCGCGGCGACATCGTGCTGATCCGCACCGGCCGGATGAAGCTGTTCGAGCGAGCCGACGCCTATATCGCCCAGCCGCCGGGCCTGGGCATCGACGCGGCGCGCTATCTGGTCGAAGAAGCCGGGGCGATGGTGCTCGGTGCCGACAATCTGAGCCTGGAGACCTTCCCGTCGGAAGTGCAGGGCGAGTACGTGCCGCTGCACACCTACCTGCTGGCGCAGCACGGCGTGCCGATCATCGAGCTGATCGCGCTGGACGAACTCTCGCGCGACCGCGTCTACGAGTTCGCCTTCATCGGTGGGCCGCTGAAGATCCGCGGCGGCGACGCCGCGCCGTTGCGGCCGATCGCGATCCCGCTGCGTTGAGCTCCGGCGGCGCGGCGCGACATCGCGGGGCCGCCGTGGGCCCCGCGATGTCGTGTCCGCGCGAACGCTTACTGCGGGCAGGATTCCTGCAGCTCGTAGTACTGCAGTTCCGACGGCGCCACGCCCCAGCCGCTGCCCTGGACCAGGCCGGCGGCATCGGCGTACGACAGGTTGATGCTCACGCCGGGAAAGTCGCCGACGCTGAGGGTGGCGGAGAGGCTCTTGGCGCCGGCGGTGGCGTTGTAGGCGTCCACCGCGGTCTTGAACCGTGACAGCGCCACCGAGTTGCTGGTGAAGGTGCGCAGCGAGCTCAGATCCAACGCGAACACGTACTGCACGTTGGTCGGGCCGTAGCGGTTGACCGCGCTCGGCACGACGATGGGCTTGCTGCTCCAGTAGTGGTTGATCACGCGCAGGTTGCAGGTGCCGGCCTGGGGGAACCCGGTCGGCGCGTTGAGCCGGCCGAGCGAGGTCCAGCCGGAGGCGAGGGCGCCGTGGCTGGCCAGGGCCAGCGCGCAGAACAGGGCGAAACGCTTGAGGTTCATGAGACTCCTTGTCGGAACTGGGGAAGGGCGCGCCGTGTCGCCGGCGACGCCCGCCGCGGTCGCGCAGCGATCCGTCGGCGCGCCCATTAACGCTTGCGCGCGTCTTGCAGGGTCGGACGCGATCGGAGTGCGGCGCGCCGGCGATCGGGCCGGGCGCGGCGTCCGTCGGCGCCGGCCAGGGCGGCGGCATCGGCGCTTGTGCGAAGCGAGCCTGGCCGCGGCGGCCAGCGGACATTGCAGAATCGGCGATGCGGGCGTCCGCCGCACGACCGCGCCGCGACAGGCGGCCGCGGCATGGCGACGGTCGTCGCGATAACGCGCGCGGCCCCGCGTTTTCTGCGCCTGTCAGACCCGCGCGCGTCTCGCTCCCGACACGTCCCGGTAACGCCGGCGGCGCCATGATGGCCCGCAGCAATGGCGCCCGCATTCGCGATGCGCCGGCACCCAACACGAGCCGGGATCGCGCCTGGGCCCGGCCGGGAGACGAAGATGCGCAGCGCACGGCGTTCCCAATCGCAACTGATCGCCATCGGCCAGCACGCGCCGTGGGTGATCGCCAGCCGGCTCGGCGCGATCTCGCGCGCGGCGTCGGCACCGAGCGCGCGCGATGTGCGCGAACTGCAGCGCATGGTCGACGAAAAATGGCTGGCGCTCGGCGACGCCTGGTGGCAGATGTCGATGCAGTGGTGGCAGTGGCAGGCCGGCTGGTGGTTGCGCCCGCAACCCTGGCTGGGTCCGGCCGGCGACGATCCGCTGCGCTGGTGGCGCGAGGCGGCGCGCGCCGGCGACGCGGTGCTGGCCAGCGGATTGCGGCCGGTCGCGCGAACGGTCGCACACAACCGACGGCGGCTGGCGGCGCGGTCCTGACGCGGCTGCGCCGCGCGGATCGCGCCCGGCGCCGCGGCTTCACACTTCGACACGATTCGCTTGCCGTCGCGGCAACGCCGGCGGCGCTACCCTGCAGCTTCCGCGACCGCGGGTCGCGACGAAGCCGAGGCCGCGCCATGCCCGTCCAGGTCTGCCCGTTCCTGATGTTCGCCGGCCGATGCGAGGCCGCGATGAACCTCTATGTCTCGCTGATCCCCGACAGCCGCATTCTCGAGGTGCGCCGCTACGGCCCGGGCGAGCACGGGCCCGAGGGCTCGGTGATGGTCGCCAGTTTCGCCCTCGGCGACCTGACCGTGATGTGCAGCGACAGCCCAGTCGAGCACGCCTTCGACTTCACTCCGTCGAGCTCGCTGTTCGTGACCTGCGAGTCGCGCGAACAGCTCGACGTCCTGGCGCAGGCGCTGGGCGAGGGCGGCAAGGTGCTGATGCCGCTGGACAATTACGGCTTCAGCCAGCGATTCGCCTGGGTACAGGACCGCTTTGGAGTGTCGTGGCAGCTCAACCTGGACTGATGCGCCCAGGCCAGTGCGGGTGCACGCGCGTGGCCGCCTGCGCGGCCGCGCGGCGCGGTCGGGCCTCAGAACTGGAAGTAGATGAACGGGTTGAACCCGCTTTCCACCACCGAGATGCAGGCCAGGAAGTACAACACCGCGCAGTAGACCGGCATCAGCGCCGGCGTCTTGAAGCTGAAGCTGCGCAGCTTGTCGAAGGTCGGGCGGCCGATCAGGCAGATCAACGCGGCCAGGGCCAGCAGGAACAGGATCTTGGGATTGGCCAGCATCCGGTTGGCCTCGACCCACAACGGCACCGACGGTTCCAGCCCGAACATGGCCTTGAGCAGCTTGCCGGTGGTGGCCAGGTCCTTGGAGCGGAACGGCACCCACAACAGGGTCACCAGCGCGAACACCCACAGGTTCGCCGCCGGCAGGTTCTGCAGGCGCAGCAGCTTGGCGCGCTCCAGCACCAGCAGCAGGCCGTGGCCCAGGCCCCAGACCAGGAAGGTGTAGGCCGCGCCGTGCCACAGGCCGCACAGCACGAAGATCACCAGCAGGTTGAAGTAGGTGCGCTGGGCGCTGCCGCGGTTGCCGCCGAGCGGGATGTAGAGGTAGTCGCGGAACCAGCGCGACAGGGTCATGTGCCAGCGCCGCCAGAACTCGGTCACGCTGTGCGAGGTGTAGGGGCGGTCGAAGTTCTGCGGGAAGCGGAAGCCCATCATCCGCGCCATGCCGATCGCCATGTCGGTGTAGCCGGAGAAGTCGAAGTAGATCTGGAAGGAGTAGCACAGCGCGGCCAGCCACGCCGAATAGGTCGACAGGTGCAGGTCGCCGGAGTGGACCACGTCGACCACCGAGCCCAGCGGGTCGGCGATCAGGATCTTCTTGGCCAGGCCGACGATGAAGATCAGCAGGCCCCAATACACGTCGCGGCCGACCAGGCCGCGGCGCTCGATGCCCAGCTGCGACTTGATCTCGGCGAAGCGCACGATCGGCCCGGCGACCAGGTGCGGGAACAGGAAGATGTAGATCGCGAACTTGGCGACGCTGCGTTCGGCCGGGATGTGGCGCTGGTAGACGTCGACCAGGTAGGAAATGAAGTGGAAGCTGTAGAACGAGATGCCCAGCGGCAGGATCCAGCCCAGCTTGGCCGGATCGAACGCGGCCATCGGGCCGAGGAAGTCGGCGGCGATCTGGGCGAAGAACACCAGGTACTTGAACAGCAGCAGCGGGATCAGGTTCATCGCCACGCCCAGCCACAGCGCCAGCCGGTCGGCCGGCAGCGCGCCGATGCGGCGATCGCGCAAGCGCTCGATCAGGTGGCTCAGCGCCCAGTTGGCGGCGACCAGGCCCAGCGGCAGCAGCGTGAACGGGCCCGCGCCCAGCGCGTAGAACAGCACGCTCGACAGCAGGATCCAGGCGTTGCGCAGCGCGCGCGGCAACAGGAAATACAAGCCGAAGAACAGCGGGAAGAAAACGAACAGGAAAGCGGGAGACGAGAAGACCATCGGCGTTCGGCGGCTGGAAGACGGAAGAAGTGGCGGGTTACGAAGCGAACACCGACCACGCCGGGGAGATGTCGAGCAGCTGGATGATCAGGTACTTGCAGCCGCGCGCGCGGGCGGTTTCCGGCGCCTGCAGCACCGAGCCGTTGCGGTCGAAACGGGTGAAGGATTCGAAGTGGTCGCCCAGGCCGACCCGGACCATGCCGTCGGAGAAGCTGTTGCCGAACAGGCAGGTGTTGGGCAGCAGCCCCTTGCCCGGCAGGCTGTCGGTGTCGAACTCCAGCCCGGTCTCGGCGGTGCTGCGCGCGTTGTAGACGTGGAAGTCGGCCCAGTTCTTCTTGACCCCGGGCTCCACCAGCGGCTTGGCGTGCAGCAGCGCGGCGAAGCGCATGTCGCTGCCGACGTACGGCGTTTCCTCGACTTCCAGCGGGTAGGCCCATTGCTTGGGCGAACCCTCCAGCTTGGCGATGCGCGCGACCACGTCCATCGCCACCAGCCGCGCGCTCAGGTCGGTCCAGTGGAAGTCCTGGCGGAAGAACAGCGGGAAGTTGGACTGCTCGGCGCGCATCAGCGCGTAGAGATCGACGAACTGCAGCTGCGGCGTCTGCTTGAGCCGGTTGTAGAACGCGAAGAAGCGCGAGGGCTGCGGCAGGCGCGGGGCGAAGAACGGCAGCCGGCTCTGGTCGAAGTGCGCGCGCTGCAGCGGCGCGATCCAGATCACGGTGACGCCCTGGGCGCGCGCGCGCTGGTCGAAGGCGGCCACGCCGTTGCGGGTCTTCTCGATCGCCTCGTCGGTGGCGAACAGGCGCTCGGCCGCCGGCAGCTCGTTGTCGAGCAGGTTGCGGCCGTAGATTTCGCGGCGCTTGCCGAAGTAGACCCGGCTGGAGGAGCGGAACAGCGAGTAATCGAGCTGGTTCTTCAGCCGGATCATCAGGCTGCGGTAGGCGAGGTTGTCGTTGAACCAGCGGTCGACGGCGACATAGTTCTTGTCGACCGCGAGCGCGCCGCCTTCCCAGGCGCTCGGGAACTCGGCGAGCTTGCGCAGTTCCTGCACCTTCTCCACATCCGGCGGCTGCTTGCGCAGGGTCAGCACGGCCGGGACCAGGCTGGCGGCGAAGATCGCCGCGCAGAACGCGAACTGCAGCGCCGTGCGAAGCTTGAGGCGGGAGGCCGAACGCAGCGGGCCGGCGGTTTCGGCGTTGTACGACATCGCCTTCCTAATGCATGGGGGAGCGCGCCGGGGCGCGGTGCTCCGTAGGTCCGTAAAGAGTGTTTTGCAGTCACACCCCGTGCGCCTGCGGTGCGCATCATAGCGCAGGGGCGGACCGGTCTAGGCGCGAGCCGGCCGAGCCGGCCGCGGCCGGCGGCCCGGGGCGGGTATGCGATCCATGGGACAGGGCGTCGCCGGCGTTTCGCGGCGCTTTCGCTACCCCGGTCTCAGTTCCGTCCCGGGGCTATGCAGGCGCGACCGCGCGCGATGCCCGGCTGCGGCGCCGCGCGGGACGCGCGCAAACAAAAAGGCCGACGATCGCTCGTCGGCCTTTTCGTGAATCGAGTGGTGGAGCCAGGGAGGATCGAACTCCCGACCTCGTCATTGCGAACGACGCGCTCTCCCAGCTGAGCTATGGCCCCACATGAATCTGAGGCGGCAAGTTTAGCGGGCCTGCGGCGGGCGCGCTAGCCCCGAGGCGAAAATTCGCGCTGGCGCCCGGCTCGCCGCAACGGCCTCGCGGCTCAGGCGGCGCCGCCCGGCGCGGCCAGCAGCGGCGCCAGCGCCGGTTCCAGCGCGGCGCGGCGCCAGCCGGACAGGGCCTCGGGCCATTCGCCGTGGTCGAGCAACGCCTCCAGCCAGCGGCGCGAGGCCAGCACGCCGTCGGGCAGGCCGAGCGCGGCGCTGCGGCCGGCCACGGCCTCCTGCAGCTGGCGCAGGCGCTGTTTGTCGCGGGTCTCGGCGACGCCGGCGTCGGGCGCCTGCGCTTCGTCGGCCAGCGGCGTGGACAGCGCGGTCCAGATCGCCTCGACCAGCTTGCGCGGGGCCTTGGGGTGGCTCTCGATCTGGCGCTGCAGCGCGTCGCGATCGGCCGGCGCCTGGCGGGCGATGGCCACGGCCAGTTCGTTGTCGAGGATCCAGCTGCGCGGCTTGTCGCTGTCGCGGGCGTAGCCGTCGCGCCAGCGCAGCAGCCGCAGCAGGCGCCGCTGCGCGGCCGCGTCGAGGAACTGGGCGCTGCGCATCGACAGGTGCGGCCAGCGCTCGGGCGCCTCGTTCTCGGCGTTGACCACGGTGCGCGCGGCGTCCTCGGCCAGCCACTGCTGCCGGCCGAGCTGGGCGAGCAGACCGTCGAGCGCGTCGTGCATGGCGAACAGGTGGCGCACGTCGTCGGCGGCGTAGTCCAGCTGCGACGGCGACAGCGGCCGGCGCATCCAGTCCGAGCGGGTCTCGCCCTTGGGCAGGGCCACGCCGGTGAGCTGTTCGACCAGTTTCTGGTAGCCCAGGCCACCGCCGATGCCGGCCAGCGCCGCGGCCTGCTGGGTGTCGAACAAGGGCTTGGGCACCACGCCGCAGGCGTGCTTGAACGCGACCAGATCCTCGCTCGGGCTGTGCACCAGCTTGAGGATGGCGGTGTCGGCCAGGATCGGCGCCAGCGCCTGGGTCATGCCGGGGCGCAGCGGATCGACCAGCAGGATCGTCGGCTCGTCCTCGCCTTCGCGCTCGATCGCGATCTGCACCAGGGCCAGCTGCGGCCAGTAGGTGCGTTCGCGGATGAACTCGGTGTCGAGCCCGATGCGCGCGGGCCGGGTGTCGAAATGCGCTTGCAGCGCGGCGGGGGTGTTGATCCAGACGGGCATGGGCGGCGAGCGGGAAGCGGAGTCGGCCGGGTCGGGGCCCGGGCGGGCGACAATAGCTCAAATCGCGTGGGGAAGCCGGAACGGCCGGGAAAAAACCGCAAATCGCCTGCGAAATCGCGCGTCGCGGGCTTTGCCGATCCGGTCGCGGCCGCGCCCGCGGCCGGCCGCGAGCGCCGTCGATTCCCGGCGGCGGCCGCTGAGACGATATGCTGCGCGGGTCTTCGCATCCCCCGCAGAGGCCGCAGGTTTGCGCGCAACTCACTGGACCCGCACGCTGATCCTGGGCCTGGCCTGTGCCGGGCTGCTGGCCGGCTGCGGCGAGCGCGAGCGCCGCGCCGACGCGCAAACCGCGCCGCGCCAGCCGATCGTGACGGTCAGCGCCGACCAGGCGGTCTCGCCGGTGCCGCCGTGGCGGCCGCCGGCGGTGGCGGTCGACGAGGACAATCAAGCCGCGCTGCGCAAGCGCGCCGACGCCGCGCTCAAGGCCGGCGACCTCTACGCCAGCGCCGATTCGGCGATCCCGCTGTACCTGGCCCTGCGCGCCTTCGCCCCCGCCGACCGCGCCATCGCCATCGGCCTGGACCGGGCGGTGGCGCTGCTGCTGGCCGAGGGCGACGGCGCGCTCAAGCGCATCGACGAGGAACCGCTGGCGCTGCGCGACGCGCACCGGGCCGCGGCGGTGGCGCGCGCGGTGGCGCCGGAGCACCGCAAGGTCGAGGCGTTCCTGGAACGGCTCGACGCCGCCGACCAGGCCCAGGAGGCCGACCGCCTCGGCGAGGAAGCGCTCAACGCCGGCAACATCGGCGAGGACGGCCAGGGCGGCGGCGCGCTCGCGCATTTCCGCGCGGCGCTGGAGTCGCGCCCGCGCGATGCGCGCGCGCAGCAGGGCATCGCCGCGGCCGAGAGCGCCTTGATCCGCCGCGCCGAACTGGCCGCCGACCGCGACGACTACGCCGGCGCCGAGCGCTGGCTGGCCAAGGCCGCGCTGGTGCGGCCGAAGATGCAGACCGCCTCCGACGCCCAGGGCCGCATCGCCGAGCAGCGCCAGCAGCGCATCCGCCGCCTGCGCGACGAGGGCATCGCCCTGCTGCCCAAGCTGCGCGGCATCGACGACGCGCGCGGCGTGCTGGCGACCCTGCTGCGGATCGCGCCGCCCGGCGACCCGGCCGCGGCCGAGCTGCGCGAGCGGATCGAACTGGCCACCCACTACGGCCTGTTCCGCCCCGGCCAGGTGTTCACCGACGCCACCGACCAGGGCGGGCGCGGCCCGCAGATGGTGGTGATCCCGCACGGCGCGTTCCGCATGGGCGCCGAAGCGGGCGAGGCCGATTCCAGCGACGCCGAGCGGCCGCTGCGCAATATCCGCTTCGAGCGCGGCCTGGCGGTGTCGCGCTACGAGATCACCGTCGGCGAGTTCCGCCGTTTCATGAACGCCAGCAAGCACCGCGCCCGCGCCAGCCGCCGCGGCTATTCCATCGCCTACGACGAGCGCAGCGGCAACCTGGTGCGGCGCGGCGGCGTGGACTGGAGTTCGGACTACGCCGGCAAGCCCGCCGCCGACAACCTGCCGGTGGTCCACGTCAGCGCCAAGGACGCCACCGCCTACGCCGAGTGGCTGTCGGCCACCACCGGCCAGCGTTACCGCCTGCCCAGCGAGGCCGAGTACGAATTCGCGCTGCGCGCCGGCACCCAGGGCCGCTATCCCTGGGGCGACGGCGCGCCGCCGGCCAAGGCCGGCAACCTCACCGGCGCGCTCGACGTCTCGCCCAGCGGACGGCGCTGGCGCAACGCCTTCCCCGGCTACGGCGACGGCGCCTGGGGACCGGCGCCGGTCGGCAGCTACGCGGCCAATGCATTCGGCCTTCACGACATGGGCGGCAATGTCAGCGAGTGGGTGGCCGACTGCTGGCACGACAACTACCGGCGCGCGCCGCGCGACGGCGCGGCGTGGTTCAACCCCGGCTGCCGCACGCGGGTGTTCCGCGGCGGCGCCTGGTCGAGTTCGCCGGCGCAGTCGCGCGCGGCGTGGCGGCAGGGCAGCAGCGCCGACACCACCAACGGGCGCCTGGGCTTCCGCGTGGTGCGCGATATCTGATCTGATGTCCGCGCGCGCGGCGTAGCGGACAAAGCGGAAGCGGCGAAAGCGGAAGCGGCAGGGGCGGCGAGGCGCGGGCGGGCAGAGGCGGCACAATGTTGGTGAACGGCCACGGCGCGCGCCGGGGGCGGATTTCAGGCGACGGATCGAGGCGGCGACGCCCGGCATTTTCGGGAGCAGGCGGATGAGAGTGGACCCTTACGGCAACCAGGCCCGGGGCGGGCGGCGCGGGTTCGGCGGATTCCGCTGGTGGATCCTGTTGCTGTTCGGCCTGTACGCGGCGTGGTCGTGGTTCGGCAGCGCCAAGACCGATCCCTACACCGGCGAGACCGCGCACTACGGCACCAGCGCCGACGAGGAAGTGCAGCTCGGCGAGCAGGCCTTCGTGCAGGTGCTCAACGACGCCAACTCGCAGCGCGCGCTGCTGCCGTCGAGCGCGCCGCAGAGCCAGGCGGTCAGCCAGATCGCCCAGCGCCTGATCGACAAGGTGCCGCAGGTGACACAGGCGCTGGCGAAACAGAACAACCAGGAAGCGCCGACCGACTACCGCAGCTTCAAGTGGAGCGTGGCGGTGATCAACTCGCAGGAGGCCAACGCCTTCTGCCTGCCCGGCGGCAAGATGGCGGTCTACACCGGCCTGTTCCCGGTGACCCAGAACGACGACGCGCTGGCGGTGGTGATGGGCCACGAGATCGCCCACGCGCTGTTGCGCCACGGTTCGCAGCGCATGGCCCAGCAGAAGCTGGTGCAGCTCGGCCAGGTCGCCGCGGGCGCCGCGGTCGGCGGGATGGACCCGCAACAGCAGCAGATGATCATGGGCGCGCTCGGCGCCGGCGCGCAGTACGGGCTGGTGTTGCCGTACGGGCGCAACCACGAGACCCAGGCCGACAAGGTCGGGCTGATGCTGGCCGCGGCCGCGTGCTACGACCCGCGCCAGGCGGTGCCGCTGTGGCAGCGCATGTCCCAGCTCGGCGGCGGGCAGCGGCCGGCGGAATTCGCTTCGACCCATCCGGACCCGGCCAACCGCATCCAGGCGCTGCAGCAGCTGATGCCGGCGGCGCTGGAGTTCTATCAGGCCAATTGCGCGAACAAGCCGCTGGCTGCGCGCTGAGGCGGGGCGTCGCCGCGACGGCCGCCACAAGCACCAACGAGACAACCATCGCCGTCATTCCGGCGAAAGCCGGAACCCATTTTGATCTTGCGGTTGTTTTTGCTTGCCGCGATGGAGCCTGAAGCAACAGCAAAGTCAAAATGGGTTCCGGCTTTCGCCGGAATGACGGCAATGAGGCAACGGTGCGGTGAGGCAACGGTGCGGTGAGGCAACGGTGCAAGGACGCGACGACGCAGGCGGCGGACGAGGCGAGTGAACGCGGCCGCGTCGAAGCGACTTCGCGACGGCGCCCGAATCCGGCCGCTCAAAAACTCATGAACAAGCCGCCGTTGACCGGAATGTTCGCGCCGGTGATGAAGCCGGCGTCGTCCGCGGTCAGGAACTCCACCGTGCGCGCGATCTCGCTCGGCTTGCCCAGCCGCCCGACCGGTACCGACTCGACGATCTTGCTGCGGATCTCTTCCGGCACTGCCGCCACCATCGCCGTCTCGCAATAGCCCGGCGAGACCGAATTCACCGTCACGCCCTTGCGCGCGACCTCGCGCGCCAGCGCCATGGTGAAGCCGTGCATGCCGGCCTTGGCCGCGCAGTAGTTGGTCTGGCCGAACTGGCCGGTCTGGCCGTTGACCGAGCTGATGTTGACGATGCGGCCGAAGCCGCGCCCGGCCATCGCGTCCACGGTGTGCCGGCACAGGTTGAACACGCCGTCGAGATTGACGTTGAGCACCTCGTCCCAGGCGCGCTTGTCCATCTTGCGCAGGCTGCCGTCGCGGGTGATGCCGGCGGCGTTGACCAGGATGTCGATGCCGCCGTCGCGCCCGGCGATGCGTTCCACCGCCGCGCCGCAGTCGTCGAAGTCGCCGACGTCGGCGGCTTCGAAGCGGATGTCGTGGCCTTGGGTCAGCTGCGCGAATTCGGCGATGCGCTGCGCGCGCGCGCCCAGGTCCAGCGCGATCACGCGGCGGCCGGCGCGAGCCAGGGCCAGGCAGATCTCGCTGCCGAGCCCGCCGATGCCGCCGCTGACCACGGCGATGCGTTTTTCCATGCGATTACCCCAAGCGAAGGCGCGCCCGCGATGAAGGCGCTTAGCGGTCGGACGATGCCGTCAGGGCCGGCGATGCGGCGACGGCGCGCGGGCGCGGGTCTGCGCGAGCGCTGGCGAGTGGTGGAGCGCCGCTGCGCGCGTGGCGCGGCGGCAGCGGCGTCCTCCCCAGGACGCCGGCCCGCGCGCGCCCCGGCGCACGCGGACGCAGGCGCGGCTCAACGCTCGCGCTTGCCGGGTTCGGTGCCGCCGGGGCCGGGGCCGGGCTTGGGCTTGGGCGTGACCGGCTGGCCGACGCTGCCCGACAGGTTCTGCTGGAATTCCTTCCACATGTTGAGGTTGCGCTCGGTGAGCTGGTTCATCATCGCCCACGGCGTCTGCCCGAGCATGCCGCCCATCTGGTTGCGGAACTGCTGCTGCTGGTCGAGGAACAGCTGCATCGAGCGCTCCAGGTAGTTGCCCATGAAGCCCTGCAGCGAATCGCCGTAGAAACGGATGATCTGGCTCAGCAACTGGGTCGACAGCACCGGGTCGCCGTCCTGTTCGTGCTCGGCGATGATCTGCAGCAACACCTGCCGGGTCAGGTCGTCGCCGGAGCGGGCGTCGCGGACTTCGAACTCCTCGCCATCCACGATCAGCTGGCGCACGTCTTCGATGGTGATGTAGCTGGAGATCTCGGTGTCGTAGAGACGACGGTTCGGATACTTCTTGATGACGCGAGTCGAGGCCATTGAGCTTTGGCTCTAAAAACGTGGTGCCTTGCAGCATGGCGCAGGGCGGCGGGCCTTGCAACAGTTGGCGGGAACGGCGCCCGGCGGGCATCGCGGCGGCTCAGCCGGCGCTCGCGCGCGGGTCGGCGGAATTCCCTGAAAAACGCGGAAAATGGCCGTGCGGCACGGTCGTGCGGACGCGCGCGCGGCGGACGGGAGCGGGGATGTACGGTTCACGATGGCGGCCGTTGCGCGGCCTTCGCCGCGTCGGTTGCGCGGACTGCCGCTTGCGGCGCAAGACCTGAACGGGGCTGCGGCGCGGGCGGCCGAAGCGGGCGTGCGCTGCGCGCGCCTGGGATCGAAGTTCGCCGGAGCGAGTTACACGGCTCGGCGCCTGCGATCGAAGCGTGTCGCAGGCAGCGCGTGTCGCAGCGGGAGCGAGCGACCGGCCGCGGCGAGCGCGGCCGGTCCGCAGCGACGGCGGCCCGTCACCAACCCATGTACTGGCCGCCGTTGGCCGAGAGGTTGGCGCCGGTGATCCAGCCGGCTTCGTCGGGGATGAAGAAGCCCACCGCGTAGGCGATCTCTTCCGGCGTGCCGAGGCGGCCGGTCGGGATCTGGGCGATGATCTTGTTGCGCACGTCCTCGGGCACCGCCATGACCATGTCGGTGCCGATGTAGCCCGGCGACACCGTATTCACGGTGATGCCGAACTTGGCGTTTTCCTGCGCCAGCGAAATGGTGAAGCCGTGCATGCCGGCCTTGGCCGCGGCGTAGTTGGCCTGGCCGTACTGGCCTTTCTGGCCGTTGATCGAGCTGATCTGCACGATCCGGCCCCACTTGCGCTCGCGCATGCCCTCGATCACCGGACGGGTGACGTTGAAGCAGGAGTTGAGGTTGGTGTCGATGACCTCGGTCCACTGCTGCGGCGTCATCCGGTGGAAGGTGGTGTCGCGGGTGATGCCGGCGTTGTTGACCAGGATGTCGACCGGGCCGAGTTGGCGTTCGACCTCGCGCACCAGCGCTTCGGCGTGCTCGGGCGAGGCCACGTCGCCGTGGGCGATGGCGACGTCGAAACCCTGTTCCTTCATCTGCGCCTGCCAGGCGCGCCCCTTGGCCTCGTCTCGATAGTTGGTCGCGACCTTGTGCCCCAACTTGGCGAGGCGCTGGACGATCGAGGTGCCGATGCCACCGGTACCGCCGGTGACGAGTGCAACGCGTGACTGCATATGCTGAGCTCTCCATGGCCGCAAAAGGGCGGTCGCGTACCGATTCTAGACAGCATTGGCGTCGGGATCGTTGTGCATCGCGGCGAGACCTGAAGCGGTCTGCGGAATCTGTGCCGGATTGAACGAATCGCGCGCCGCGCGCAGCAGTTGCGTGACAGTTTCCACCGCAACCAGCGCCCGCGCGTCCTGCCCGAGCGCGGCCCAGGCGGCGCGCAGCGCCGGCAGCGGATCGGCCGGGTCCAGCGGATGGGCGGCCTCGGACTTCGACAGCTTGCGGCCGTGCGCGTCGAGCAGCAGCGGCAGGTGGGCGTAGCGCGGCGTCGGTAGGCGCAGCGCGCGTTGCAGCAGGATCTGGCGCGCGGTGGAATCGAGCAGGTCGGCGCCGCGCACCACATCGGTGACGCCTTGTTCGGCGTCGTCGACCACCACCGCCAACTGGTAGGCCCAATGGCCGTCGGCGCGGCGCAGGACGAAGTCGCCGACCTCGCGCGCCACGTCCTGGCGCTGGCGGCCGAGCAGCAGGTCGTCGAATTCGACGACCGCGCCGTCGGCGACGCGCAGGCGCACCGCCGGCTGCGGCGCGGCGTGGCCGGGGCGCGGGCCGTGGGCCACGCAGCGCCGGTGCACGCCGCCGCTGGCGGCCAGGTCGCTGCGGCTGCAGTGGCAGGCGAAGGCCAGATCCTGCGCGAGCAGGCGATCCAGCGCGGCCTGGTATTGCGCATGGCGCCGGCTCTGGCGCAGCACCGGCAGGTCGCTGTCGAGGCCGAACGCGGCCAGCGCGTCGAGTTGGCGCTGCGCGGCGCCGGGAACTTCGCGCGGCGGGTCGAGGTCTTCGATACGCACCAGCCATTCGCCGCCGGCGCGCCGCGCCAGCAACCAACTGGCGAACGCGGCCAGCAGCGAACCGGCGTGCAGGTCGCCGGTGGGCGAGGGCGCGAAGCGGCCACGATACGCGCGCGCTGCGGCGTCGCTGTCGCCGTTGTCGCCGCCGCCGATGGAATGTTTATGTCCGGACAATGAACGAAAACCCGTGGCGCTGCGGTGGTCGTGCGGATTCTCGTTGAATTAACGCGCGCTTCGCCACATTTCCACATCAACGGCGTCGGCCAGACCGGCGCCATGCCCACGCAGGGCACGCCCGACAGGGATCGTCGAACACCAGGGCCGCGCGGGCGCGCGGCTCCGTCGCCAGGGTCGCGCGCAGCGGCTCCAGCGCCCAGACGAAGACGATAAGACCATGTTCAAACGCATAGCCCTGTTCCTCGCCACCAACCTGGCCGTCCTGGTCCTGCTCGGCATCGTCATGTCGGTGCTGCAGAACGTGTTCGGCATCCGCCTGGGCAACAACGGCGCGATCCTGGTCATGGCCGCGGTGTTCGGTTTCGGCGGTTCGTTGATCTCGCTGCTGATGTCCAAGTGGGTGGCCAAGAAATCCACCGGCGCCTACGTGATCGAGCAGCCGCGCAACGAGACCGAGCAGTGGTTGGTTAGCACCGTGCGCCGCCAGGCCGAGGCCGCCGGTATCGGCATGCCGGAAGTGGCGATCTACGACGCGCCGGAAATCAACGCCTTCGCCACCGGCGCCAACCGCAACAATTCGCTGGTCGCGGTCTCCACCGGCCTGATCCGGGCGATGACCCGCGACGAGGCCGAGGCGGTGCTGGCGCACGAGGTCAGCCACGTCGCCAACGGCGACATGGTCACCATGGCGCTGATCCAGGGCGTGCTCAACACCTTCGTGCTGGTCGCCGCGCGTATCGTCGGCGGCTGGATCGACGCGATGATGAGCGGCAACCGCGAGGGCGGCGGCCGCGGCCTGTTCTACTTCGTCACCGTGTTCGCGCTCGACATCGTGTTCGGCCTGCTCGCCAGCATGATCGCGATGGCGTTCTCGCGTTACCGCGAGTTCCGCGCCGACGCCGGCGGCGCGCGCCTGGCCGGCCGCGACAAGATGATCGCCGCGCTCAAGCGCCTGTCGCTGACCTACGGCGAGAGCACCCTGCCGAACCAGGTCCAGGCCTTCGGCATCAGCGGCGCGGTCGGCCACGGCCTGTCCAAGCTGATGCGCAGCCATCCGCCGCTGGAGGAGCGCATCCAGGCCCTGATCGACGCTCCGCAGGAGCGCGCCAGCGGCTCGGCCGTGGTCCGCTGATCGCCGCGGACCGCGCAACGAAAAAGCCCGCCGACCGGCGGGCTTTTTCTTTTTCGGCTTGCGGGCTTTTCGAAGGAAGCCGGCCCGGAGAGAGCGGATCTGCGAGCGCGGCCAACCGGGCCTTTCCGATTCCGCGCTCGCGACCTTACTGGAAGTCGTAATCCATCTCCGGCCCCGCCGCCGCCAGGAAATGCCCCTGCGCGTAGTCGATCCCGGCCGCGAACAGCAGGCTCATGCTGGCCGCGTCCTGGACGAACTCGGCGATGGTCTGCCGGCCCAGTTCGCGCGCCTTCTCGGCGATCTCGCGCACGCGCTGCTGATGGTCGGGGTGGCTGGTCAGGTCTTCCATGTAGCCGCGGTCGATCTTGAGGAAGGCCGCGTCGAAATGGTTGAGCAACTGGAACGAATTGAGCCCAGCACCGAACTGCTCCAGCCCCACGCGCACGCCGTAGTGATAGACCCGCGACTGGAACTCCTGCGCCGCGCGCAGGTTGGTGAACACCTTCGACTCGGGCAGCTGCAGCACCAGCAGCTTGCCGTCGGCGCCGTGCTTAGCCAGTTGTTCGACGATGTGCTGCTGCAGGCTCTCGTCCTGCAGCGAGGCCTGGGTGATCTTGACCAGCAAGGTGGTGCGCTTGCCCTGGCGCATGCGCTCGCCGATCACCTGGATCGCCTTGCCGACGACCCAGCGGTCGATCTCCCACAGCAGGCCGTGTTCCTCGGCTATCTGCAGGAACGACAGCGGCTGGACCAGCTCGCTGCCGTCGTCCGGACCCGCGCTCTGCATGCGCAGGTAGGCCTCGTACATCTCGATCGGCTCGCCGTGCAGGTTGATCAGCGGCTGGTAGTTCATGACGAAGCGGTCGGCGTCGAGCGCGTCGCGGATGCGCGCGACCCAGGCGGCGATGCGCTCTTCCTCGGCGCGGTCGGCCGCGCCGGGGTCGAACAACTCGCTGCGGTTGCCGCCGATGTCGGCCGCCGACTGCAGGCATTGGCTGGCCTTGCCCAGCACCGCGGTGACGCTGGCGATCTTCTCGCCGATCTGCACGCCGCCGATGCTGGCGGTGGCGCTCAGGGCGAGCTGGCCGGCTTCGATCACGCGTTCGGAGAACGCCGCGCGCAGCCGCTCGGCCAGGTCGGAGGTGTGCTGGTGGTCGCTGCGCAGGGTCAGCACCGCGAACTGGTGCTCGCCGAAGCGCGCGGCGACGTCGTCGGCGCCGATCGCCTCGCGCAGGCGCTGGCCGCAGGCGGCGATCAGCTGGTCGGCCTGGTCCAGGCCGATTTCCTGCAGCAGTTGGTTGTAGTGGTCCGGCTCGACCAGCAGCAGGCCGTGGTGGGCGTCGCCGTGGGCGGCGTCGGCGACCGCGTCCTCGAGCTGGCGCAGGAAGGTCGCGCGGTTGAGCAGGCCGGTGACCTGGTCGCGCTGGCGCAGCGCTTCGACCTCGCGCGCCAGTTCCGGGTCGATCTCCTGCCGGCGCAGCACCACCTGCAGGCAGTGCTCGCCCTCGTAGGTGGCCGGAGTGAATTCCATCACCGCCGGGAATGCGTTGCCGTCGAGGGTGCGGGCCTGGGTCTCGTAGCTCGGCGGCGGCGGCTCGCCCTTGCTGAGCTGCTTGAGCAGTTGCTTGAAGCCGTCGACCTGGCCGGGCGCGACCAGGTCGAGCAGGGACATGCCCTCGATGTCCTCGAACGATTCGAAGCCGAACATCTCCAGGTACGCCGCGTTGGCGCGGATGTGCATGCCTTCGTGGATATAGGCGATGGGATCGCGCGAGGAGTCGATCAGCGCGTCGCAGCGGCGCTCGGTCTCGCGCACCTGGGCCTCGAGCTTGCGCAGCGAGCGGCGCGCTTCCAGGTCGGCCCATTCCGAGCGCACCCGGTGCTGCAGGTGGCCGATGTTGGAGCGCAGGACGATGCCGCGCGCGCCGATCTCCATGATCCCGAGCAGGGCGGTCTCGTCGACGGCTTCCATCATCACCAGCACCGGCAAGTCCTTGCCGCTGGCGTCGACCGCCTGCATCAGCTTGGCCAGCGAGACGTGGCGCGAGTTGCGCGCGGCCAGGACCAGATCCGGCGGGTGCTGCAGGATCAGCGCGGCCAGCTCCTGTTCGCTTTCCGGGCGCGTGGGCCGCACCGCGATGCCGCTGTTGCGCAGCGCGCTGACGATGGCTTCGGCCGCCTCCACGCTGTCGTCGACGATCAGCAAGCGCAGCACCATGTCTTTGCCGAATTGCATTCACCACCTCCGTGGGCCGGTTTTATGACACGAAGCGCCGGCCTCGTCCACGCGGGGACGAGAATCTGTGACCTGTTGTAGGGTTCGAACACGCCACGGATGCGAAGCTGATCGACTTTGCGCGCGCGCCAAGCCGCAACCTGCGGCGTTCCCCATCAAACCCCAGCCAGATTACAACCTTACAACGGACGCTTGCCCGGGTCGCCTGCCACTTCGCGCACCAGCTTGGGCACCAGATACCCCGACAGGCGCGCGGCCAGGGCCCGGTGCAGCGCGCGCGCGTCCTCGTCGGCGACTTCGAAGTGGGCCGCGCCCTGCACGCGGTCGAGCTGGTGCAGGTAGTAGGGCAGCACGCCGGCCTGGTGGCTGCGCTCGCTCAGCGCGGCCAGCGCCTCGACGCTGTCGTTGACGCCGCGCAGCAGCACCGCTTGGTTGAGCAAGGTCGCGCCGGCGTCGCGCAAGCGCCGCATGGCGGCGTCTACCGACGCGTCGAATTCGTTGGCGTGATTGGCGTGCAGCACCACCGCGACCGGCCACGGCAGCGCCGCCAGCCACGCCGTCAGCGCCGCGTCGACGCGTTCGGGCAGCACGATCGGCAGGCGAGTGTGCACGCGCAGGCGCTTGAGGTGCGGCACCGCTTGCAGGGCGTCGGTGAGTTCGGCCAGCTTCGGCGTGGCCAGCGACCAGGGGTCGCCGCCGGACAGGATCACCTCGTCGATGTCCGGATCGGCGGCGATCGCCGCCACCGCCTCGCGCCAGCCGGCCGCGGCCGCGGTCTCCTCGGCGTAGGGGAAGTGGCGGCGGAAGCAGTAGCGGCAGTTCACCGCGCAGCTGCCGGTGGCGATCAGCAGGGCGCGGCCGCGGTACTTGCGGATCACCCCGTGGCCGGCCTTGGCCGCGCCGTCGCCGACCGCGTCCAGGTCGAAACCGGGCATCGGCCGCATTTCCTCGTCCAACGGCAGGACCTGGCGCAGCAGCGGGTCGGCCGGGTCGCCGGGGCGCATGCGCGCGACGAAGCCGCGCGGGACCCGCAGCGGGAACTGCGCCGCGGCCTGGGCGGACACGCCCAGCGCGCGCGGGTCCAGCCCCAGCAGGCCCAGCAGCTCGCCCGGGTCGCGCACCGCGTCGCGCCACAGCGCCTGCCAGCGCGGCGGCGCGGCGGCGCCCTGGGCGGGGGCCGGGTGCGAGAGGGGATGCGCAGCAGGTATCATGCGGGGCTAGCCTTCAGGGTTCCGATCGCGGTGCCCGGGTCCCGCAGCGGCGGTTTCGCCGCGGACGGGGCCGGCGCAGCCCGACATTCTAGCCTTCCCCGCGCCGCCTGGCGGCCGCGGGGCCGCGTCCGGTCCCGGACGGGGGCCGGCGCGGGAGCGGCGCCGACGACGGCGGCTGGACGTCCGCGGCCCCGCGCCGCGACGGCCGGAACCTCATTCACCGACACAAATCAATTCGCAGGGAGTTTCACCATGGCCACCCTTGGCATGAACGACGTGAAGAACGGTCAGAAGATCCTGGTCAACAACGATCCGTGCATCATCACCGAGACCGAGTACGTCAAGCCGGGCAAGGGCCAGGCGTTCACCCGCGTCAAGTACCGCAGCATCAAGTCCGGCCGCGTGGTCGAAATGACCATGAAGGCGACCGACAGCGTAGAGCAGGCCGACGTGGTCGATACCGACATGCAGTACCTGTACTCCGACGGCGAGTACTGGCACTTCATGAACCAGGAGTCGTTCGAGCAGGTGCAGGCCGACAAGGCCGGCATGGCCGGCGCCGACAAGTGGCTCAAGGGCGAGGAAGAGTGCGTGGTGACGCTGTGGAACGGCACCCCGATCGCGGTCCAGCCGCCGAACTTCGTCGAACTCAAGATCGTCGAGACCGATCCGGGCGTGCGCGGCGACACCTCCGGCGGCGGCGGCAAGCCGGCGACCCTGGAAACCGGCGCGGTGGTGCGCGTGCCGCTGTTCGTCGGCCAGGAAGAAGTGATCAAGGTCGATACCCGCTCGGGCGAGTACGTCAGCCGGGTGAAGTGACGCATCGGCCCGTGGCCGCCTTGGCGGCCACGGCTTTGCCGATGCGTCATCCTGGCGAAAGCCAGGATCCATTTTGCTGTTGCGGTTGTTTTTGCCTTTGTCGTTTCCAGGCAAGAAAAGCGACGGCAAAATGGATTCCGGCTTTCGCCGGAATGACGGTTTTGGAGTCGCGCGGTTTCGAGGTGGTGCGGCGGAGCTGCGCGGCTAGCGTCGCGATCCACACACAACCCGCTCCCGCGCCAGCGCCAGCGCCAGCGCCAGCGCGACGAGCCGCGACACCCAAGGCGACACCCGAACGCGGCCGGCACCTGTGGCCGCGTTTTCGCAACACCCGGCCGGCCCGGCCACGGGACGGCGTCCCCCATGCGGCCCGAACACCGGCCCAAACCAGCGAGCAGCGCCGATGACCTCCGAACTCCAGCCCGTTCCCTGCGACCTGTCCATCGAAGCGGGCTGGGTGGTGCCGGTCGAGCCGCATGCGGTGGTGCTGGAGCATCATGCGGTGATCGTCGACAAGGGCGTCATCGCCGACGTGCTGCCGATCGCCCAGGCGCGCCAGCGCTACGCGCCGGCGCAGACCGTCAGCCGGCCCGAGTCGGCGCTGATCCCGGGCCTGGTCAACGCCCACACCCACAATCCGATGACCCTGCTGCGCGGCATCGCCGATGACCTGCCGCTGATGGAATGGCTGCAAGGCCACATCTGGCCGGTCGAGGCGGCGGTGATCGGGCCGCAGTTCGTCGAGGACGGCATCGCCCTGTCGATCGCCGAGATGCTGCGCGGCGGCACCACCTGCGCCAACGAGAACTACTTCTTCCCCGACGTGCAGGCCGCGGTCTACAAGCGCCACGGCTTCCGCGCCCGGGTCGGCCTGCCGGTGATCGATTTCCCGACCGCCTGGGCCAAGACCTCCGACGAATACTTCGACCGCGCCGGCGAGGTCCACGACCTGTGGCGCGACGACGCGCTGGTCGCGACCGCGTTCGCGCCGCATGCGCCGTACACGGTCAGCGACGCGAACTTCGAGCGCATCCGCATGTTGGCCGACCAGTTGGATCTGCCGATCCACCTGCACACCCACGAGACCGCGCAGGAGATCGCCGATTCGATCAAGCAGTACGGGCAGCGTCCTTTGGCGCGCCTGGATCGGCTGGGCTTGGTCAGCGACCGCCTGATCGCGGTGCACATGACCCAGCTCACCGACGCCGAGATCGAGCTGTGCGCGCAGCGCGGCGTCAGCGTGGTGCATTGCCCCGAATCCAACCTCAAGCTGGCCTCGGGCTTCTGTCCGGCCTGCAAGCTGCATCACGCCGGGGTCAACCTCGCCATCGGCACCGACGGCTGCGCCAGCAACAACGATCTGGACATGTTCGGCGAGACCCGCACCGCGGCGATCCTGGCCAAGGCGGTGGCCAACGACGCCAAGGCGCTGGACGCGTTCAGCGCGCTGCGCGCGGCCACCCTCGGCGGGGCCAAGGCGCTGGGCTTCGACGCCAAGATCGGTTCGATCGAGGTCGGCAAGCAGGCCGACCTGGTCTGCGTCGACCTGGGCCAGCTGGAGACCCAGCCGGTGCACCACGTGGTCTCGCAGCTGATCTACGCGACCGGCCGCCACCAGGTCGGCGACGTGTGGATCGCCGGCAAGGCCAAGCTGCGCGAGCGCGTGCTGGTCGACATGGACGCCGCCGCGCTGGTCGCCAACGCGCGCCAGTGGCGCGAGCGCATCGCCGCGATCGCGCGGTGAGCGCGACGGGGCGGTAGCCGCGACGCGAACCGCGATGGTCCGCACGGCCTGCGGCGCTGCGACGCAGTGCGTTCACGCCGGTGGCTGCGGACCTGCTTCACACTAGGCACACGGCACACCGGCCGCGCGCACCGCGCGCGCGGCGACAGAACGAGCAGGCAGGCATGAGCAGCGCAGCAAGCAACGCACCGCACGAGAACGGCGCCGACGGCGCCCCCGGCCGCGACAACTTCAGCCAGGCCGAACTGGACAAGTTCGGCGCCCTCGCCAACCGCTGGTGGGACCCGCAGGGGCCGCAGAAGCCGCTGCACGCGCTCAACCCGGTGCGGTTGGACTACGTGGCCCGGCGTGCGCCCTTGCGCGACGCGCTCGCGCTCGACGTCGGTTGCGGCGGCGGCTTGCTGAGCGAGGCGCTGGCCGCGTCCGGCGCCCAGGTCACCGCGATCGACCTCGCGCCGGAACTGATCAAGGTCGCCAAGCTGCACCGCCTGGAGACCGGGGTCGGCGTCGATTACCGGCTGCAATCGGTGGAGTCGCTGGCGCAGGAGATGCCGGCGCGCTTCGACCTGATCACCTGCATGGAAATGCTCGAACACGTGCCCGACCCGCGCGCGATCGTGCGCGCCTGCGCCGCCGCGCTGAAGCCCGGCGGGCGCCTGTTCCTGTCGACCTTGAACCGCACCCCGGCCGCGTTCGCGCTGGCGATCGTCGGCGCCGAGTATCTGACCCGGCTGGTGCCGCGCGGCACCCATCAGTACCGCGACTTCATCAAGCCGTCCGAACTGGCCGGGTGGCTGCGCGAGGCCGGCCTGCAGCTGGAGGACGTCAGCGGCCTGATGTACGAGCCCTGGCGCAACGCCGCGCGGATCGTCCCGCGCGCCGACGTGAACTACCTGGTCTGCGCGTTCAAGCCCGCCGACGCCCAGGACGCCGCGGCATGAGTGCGACGCCCGCGGCCGCCTTTCCGCAGGCGGCGTTGTTCGACCTCGACGGCACCTTGCTCGACAGTGCGCCGGACATGCTCGCCACCGCCAACGCGATGCGCGCCGCGCGCGGGCGCGGGCCGATGCCGCTGGAAGCGCTGCGTCCGCACGTGTCCAAGGGCGCGCGGGCGATGCTCGGCGCGGCCTTCGCCGACGTCGATGCGGGCGAACGCGAAACCTGGGTGCCCGAGTTCCTCGACACCTACGAACGCGAACTCGGCCTGCACGGGGCGCCGTTCCCCGGCGTGGAAGCGATGCTGGCGGCGCTGGAGGCCGCGGGCCGGCCGTGGGGCATCGTCACCAACAAGCCCGAATACCTGGCGCGCAAGCTGATGCCGCTGCTGGGCTGGGACACCCGTTGCGCGGTGCTGATCGGCGGCGACACCCTGGCCGCGCGCAAGCCCGACCCGCTGCCGCTGACGGTGGCCGCGCAGCGCATCGGCGTCGAGCCGGGCGCCTGCGCCTACGTCGGCGACGACGAGCGCGACATCCTCGCCGCGCGCGCCGCCGGCATGCCCTCGGTGGTGGCGCTGTGGGGCTACCGGCTGGAAATGGACGATCCGATCGCCTGGCAGGGCGACGTCCTGGTCGACGATCCGGCCGCGCTGGCCTTGGCGGACGCCTGGCCGGCGGCGCGATGAAGGCCGCCATGAACGCGCCCGCCGCCGAGGACCCGCCGCACCAGCATCCCGCCCCGGGCCAGCCCGCCCCGGGCCAACCCGTCCAGGGCCAGCCCAATCAGGAGCAGGCGCTGCAGGACTTCGCCGGCAAATGGCGCGCGCGCTGGCCGGAATGGTCGGTGGCCGAAGTCTTCGTGCCGCGCGCCCAGCGCGGGGTCGCGGTGGCCTGGGCGGCGCTGCAGCAGGAACTGACCGACGCGGCCTGGGGCGGCACCGACGCCTTGCCCGGCGAGGCCAAGCTCGGTTGGTGGATGGAAGAACTGCAAGGCTGGCGCCAGGGCCGGCGCCGGCATCCGCTCGGCTTGGCCCTGCAGCGCCAGGACGCGCCGTGGGCGGCGCTGGCCGCGAGCCTGCCGGGCCTGCGCGACAGCCGCGAACGCCCCGGCGACCGCGGCGAGGCCTTCGACGGCCTGCTGCCGCTGGCCCAGGCCTGCGCGGCGATCGACGCGGCCTTGTTCGACCCGGTGCCCGGGCAACTGCCCGAGACGGCGGTGCCGGCGATCCAGTCCTCGCTGCTGGAGGCCCGGCTGGTGCTGCAGGGCGACGCGGCGGTGCCGCTGAGCGTGGTCGCGCGGGCGATGGCGCGGCCGGGCGAGGGCGCGGCGGTGGAATGGAGCCGCGAACTGCTGGCGCAGTGGCCCGAGCGCTTCGGCGCGACCGTGCCGCGACGGCTGTGGACCGCGCTGGCGCACACCCGCCTACAGCGCGGCGACGCGGCCCGGCCGCTGTCGCCGTGGACCGCGCTGCTGGCGGCCTGGCGCGGCGCCCGCAACTGACCGTTGCAGGGCGGGGCCGGGGCAGGCCGGGGCGCCCCCGGTAGAATGGCGAGGTTGCGTAACCCCCACGCGCCCCCACTTTCAGCGTTGTGAATACTCCTTTCGTACCCACTCGTTCGAGCCTGCCCGATGTCGCCTTCGACGCCGCCGCCGCGGCGCGTCCGCTGGACTGGGTCGGCATGTCCCATATCGCCCTGCCGCTGCGCATCGCCGGCGCCGACGGCGCCGTCATCCAGGTGCCGGCCTCGGTCGACGTCGCGGTCAACCTGCGCGACGCCAACGCCCGCGGCATCCACATGTCGCGCATGTACCTGCACCTGCAGAACGCTTTCGCCAGCGAGTCGGTCACCCCGGCCGGCCTGCGCCGGGTGCTGCAGAGCCTGATCGAAGGGCAGGGCGGCATCTCCAGCGCCGCGCGCCTGGTCCTGCGCTACGAGCAGCTGCTGCTGCGTCCGGCCCTGGCCAGCGCCAACGCCGGTTGGAAGCGCTACCCGGTCGAGATCGACGCGCGGCTGGTCGACGGCCACTTGCAGCTCGGGCTGCGCTTCGCGGTCGAATACTCCAGCACTTGCCCGGCCTCGGCGGCGCTGTCGCGCCAGCTCAACGCCGAGCGCTTCGTCGCCGATTTCGCCGCCGCCCACCCGCTGTCCACCGCGGTGGTCGGCGAATGGCTGGCCTCCGAGCGCGGCCTGGCCGCGACCCCGCACGCCCAGCGCAGCCGCGCCGACGTGCGCGTGGAGCTGCGCCCGGCCTTCGACGAACTGCCGCTGACCGCGCTGATCGACGCGCTGGAAGCCGCGCTCGCCACGCCGGTGCAGACCGCGGTCAAGCGCGAGGACGAGCAGGCCTTCGCCCGCCTCAACGCCGAGAACCTGATGTTCTGCGAAGACGCCGCGCGCCGGGTCGCTGCGGCGCTGTCGGCGGATCCGCGGATCGAGCGCTTCGACGCCGAAGTAGCGCATTTCGAAAGCCTGCATGCGCACGACGCGGTCGCGCGCGTGACCGGACACGGCGCGCGCGAGTAAGCGCGCCGGACGCATCGACGGCGGCCGCGACGACTGCGTCGTGGCCGCTTCGTCCTCGAGCCCGCGCGCGCCGATGCCGCGTGCGCAGCGCCGGCATCGAAGCGCCGGCATCGAACCGTATCGACTGTAGCGCCGGATAGCGAAACGCCGGTCCGCACCGGGCTGCGCGCGAAAAACGGCGGCCTGGAATCAAGCGGCCTTGGCGCCCCGAACAAGGCCGCGCCGCGCTCGCCATCGCCGCGCGATCGCCGCCGCCAACTGTCGTTTTTGCCGGCGGCGGCACCGGGGCGCGCCGGTGTAGGATCGCGGCCGAAGCCGGCCGCGTGGCGCGGCAATGCGCGGAGGCGTGTGCGCCAGCACAATTTCAAGGTGGAAACCGTGATCGCCCCCTGCACCGGAATGCAGCCCCCTTGGGCTATGCTCGGCACAGCAGACTGGTGACCGGAAGGGGCATGGGGACACCCTGGCGTGGTAGCTGGCGCGGCTGGATGGCCGTGCTCGCGTTGTGGGCGGTGGCGACGATCGCGTCGGCGCAGTCCATCGTCCTGCCTCCGGTCGCCGCGATGTCCGCGGCCGCTGCGTCGGCCGGCGCGGCCGTGCCCGCGCCTTCGTCCGAACCGCTCGTCGCCAAGCCGCTGCTGTCCGCGGCGCTGGCCGCCGCCGCCGCGCCGCCTTCCGCCGCGCAGGCCGCGCGCGAAGCCTTCGATCCCGCCGGCTACCGCGCGCCGTCGCTGAGCCTGTCGCGGCTGGCCCAGGGCGACCCGGTGCCGGCGCGGGTGTTGGCCGGCGAGTTCGACGGCCGTTTCGAGGCGGTGTCCGGCAACCTGGTCTGGGGCAGCAAGGGCGAGCCGCGCTGGTGGCGGATCGTGGTCAACCAGGACGTGGACCCCGCGGTCGCCCCGCAACTCACCATCGACCGGCCCTCGCGGCGCGAGATCGAACTGTGGCGGCCCGGCGACGAACTGCCGCTGCGGCGCTCGATCTACGGCCCCGACATCGATCTCAACCACTCCACCCGGATGATCGTGTTCCCGCTGCCGAAGGGGCTGCGCAAGGGCGACGCGCTGTACCTGCGCATGCTCGCCGCCGACGTGCTGTCGTCGCAGGTGGAGGTCGAGCCGCTGGCCAAGGTCCAGCGCGAGGACATGATGCACGTCGGCCTGCGCAGCGTGGTGCTGACCGCGATGGGCGTGGTCGCGGTGCTGGCGTTCGGGTTCTGGATCGGCCTGCGCGAGCGCGGCTACGCCTACCTCGGGCTCACCTTGATCCTGCAGATACTGACGTTGACCTCCGACGGCGGCGAGATGCGGGTGGTGCCGTGGCTCAAGGACATAGCCCCGGACACCCGCACCAACATCGTGCTGACCACGGCCGCGGTGCTGGCGAGCATCCGCTTCCTGATCTTCTTCCTCGGCCTGCGCACGACCCAGCCGCGCGTGACCCGGGCGCTGGACTGGTGCAGCTACTCGCTTGGCGCGCTGATCGTGGTGAGCCTGTTCCGCACCTGGAAGTACAGCGCGCTGTACGGCAACCTCAACCTGCTGCTGGTGCTCGCGCTGATCCTCTACGCGACCGTGGTGGCGGTGTGGCGACGCCAGCGCGAGGCCTATTTCCTGCTGCTGGCGTGGCTGCCGCTGATGGTGTTGCTGGTGATCCTGGTCGGCGCCAACCACGAGTGGTGGCCGGAGTTCGCCTGGCTCGAATACACCTTCCCGGTCGGCCTCGCGTTCGGCGGCCTGGGCCTGCTGCTGGGCCTGACCTCGAAGCTGCAACAGTTGCGCCGCGACCGCGACACCGCCAACCGCCTGGCCACCTACGACAGCCTGACCGGGGCGATGACCCGCGCGGCGATCTCGCAGAGCCTGCGCAGCGCGGTGGAGAGCGCGCATCGCTCGCAGCGGCCGCTGTCGGTGGTGTTCTTCGACATCGACCACTTCAAGCGCATCAACGACGAGCACGGTCACCGGGTCGGCGACGAGACCCTGCGCATCGTCGCCCTGCGCACGCGCAACCGCTTGCGCGCCTACGATCTGTTCGGCCGCTACGGCGGCGACGAGGTGCTGGTGGTGCTGGCCGACACCTACCTGCGCGACGCGGCGCGGGTGGCCGAGCACCTGCGCGAATCGGTCAGCGGCAGCCCGCTGTCGATCGACGGCCGCCTGCTGCCGGTGAGCCTGAGCCTGGGCGTGGCCGAACTGCAGCCGGGCGAGACGCCCGAGCAACTGCTCGAACGCGCCGACGCGGCCTTGTACGCGAGCAAGTCCGCCGGCCGCGACCGGGTCACCGCGCACGGCAGCGAGAGCGAACACGAGGTGGTCTCTTGACCCCCGAAGGCGGCGCCGTACCGGTGCCGCTGCGGACCGGCGACGTCCTGCTGCTGCGAGCGCGCGGCCCGCTGGCGGCGCTGACCGCGTGGTTCGGCGAGAGCCGCTTCGACCACGTCGCCCTGGTCGGGCGCGCGGGCTACCTGATCGAAACCGGCCCCGGCGGGGTGGTCGAGCGCGCGCTGGCCGAGCGCCTGGCCGACCCGGAGCTGATCGAAGCGCAGGCGCGGCGCCCGCTGGCGGCGCAGCGGCCGTTGCAGGACGCCGACCGCATCGCCGTGCTCGCCCACGCCCTGTCGCTGCGCAGCCCGGCCTTCGCCGGCGATCCGCTGGCCGCGCTCGGCCGCGCCGCGGCCCTGCGCGACCGCGCGTTGCCCGACTCGGCCCCGCTGCGCGCGGTGCTGTGCGAAGCGCTGCTGCACGCCGCCGGCGACAACGCCGGGGCGATGAGCGCGAGCGAATTCGTCTACCGCTGCCTGGCCGAAAACCCGGCGCAACCGCGCGCGTGCCTGGCGCCGCTGCTGCCGGCCGCATCGCCGCCGGCGCTGGCGTTTCCCGAACTGGACTGGGAGGCGTTGTGGCGGCAAGTCGCGCCGTGGCTGCGCGCGCCGCGGCGCGAAGCCTTGGGCATGGACGCAGGCGGCGCCATCGCCGCCGGTCTCGCCGCCGGCCCCGAGCAACTCGAACACGCCCAGGCCCTGGCGCGCCAGCGCCTGGGCTTGATGGAGCGCGGCAACGCCTTGCTCGCGCACGCCGGCCCGCGCCAGCCCAACCCCAAGTGCGTGCGCCTGCGCGAACTGGAACAGTCGCCGTCGCTGCAACCGCTGGCGACGTTGCGCGAACCTGCCGCGTAACGCTGGCGGCGCCTGGCTGGTTCCCTGTAGCAGCGGCGCAAGCTGCGACCGCGCCAATGCAATGTCGATCAGTGCTGCCGGTAGCCGCTAGAACCGCGCCGCAGCGCATTCGGACTTTCGGAGCGACCTGTAACCCCGCGGTCGCGGCTCGCGCCGCTCCTACAGGGCGAGCCCGATGCCGGCGATCTACCTGTAGGAGCGGCGCAAGCCGCGACTGCGACAATGCAACGTCGACGAATGCTGTCGCAGCCGCTCGAACCGCCGCCACGCATCCGGAATTTCGGCGCGACCTGCCACCCCGCGGTCGCGGCTCGCGCCGCTCCTACAGGGCGAGCCCGATGCTGGCGATCTACCTGTAGGAGCGGGGCAAGCCGCGACCACGACAATGCAACGTCGACGCTTGCTTCCGGCAGCCGCTAGAACCGCGCCGCAGCGCATTCGGACTTTCGGAGCGACCTGTAACCCCGCGGTCGCGGCTCGCGCCGCTCCTACAGGGCGAGCCCGATGCCGGCGATCTACCTGTAGGAGCGGCGCAAGCCGCGACTACGACAATGCAACGTCGACGCTTGCTGCCGGCAGCCGCTAGAACCGCGCCGCCGACTCAGTGCTTTCGGCCCACGACGCTCAAGGCGCGGTTTTCGCCCGCTCCAGCACCAGCAGCGGATCGATCCGCACGTCGAACCAGTTCATGCCCCAATGCAGGTGCGGCCCGGTCGCGCGGCCGGTCGCGCCGACCGCGCCGATGACCTGGCCCTGGGCGATGCGGTCGCCGACCTTGGCGTCGATCCGCGACAGGTGCAGGAAGTTCGAGCTGATGCCGTGGCCGTGGTCGAGCAGCACGGTGCCGCCGGTCAGGTACAGGTCCGGGGCGGCGAAGGTGATCACGCCGGCGGCCGGCGCTTTCACCGGCGTGCCGGTGGGCGCGGCGATGTCCATGCCGGAATGGCCGGAGCCCTTCTTGCCGTTGTACACGCGCTGGTTGCCGAAGCGGCCGCTGATGCGGCCCTGCACCGGCCACTGGAACGGCTGGGCGAAGTCGGGGCGTTCGTCGTCGCGCGCGCGCGCGGCGGTCACCTGGGCCTGTTCGCGCTCGATCCGCGCGGCGATCTCCGGCGGCGGATTGACCGTCTTGGGCGGGACGCCCTGGATGTATTCGGTCGGAAAGTCGCGCGGCGTCACCGCGATGGCCGCGCGTTGCGGCGCGCCGCCGGGCGCCTGCACTTCGACGCTGAGCGGGCCGGTCGCGTCGCGGCCGACGCCGAACACCACGCTGCCGTACGGCGTGACCCGCAACTGCCGGCCGCCGTAGCGCACCACGCTGCCGGGCGGGACCTTGCCGATCACCATCGCGCCCTGCGGCACCGAAGCGGGAAACACCGTGCGCGCATCGGCGCTCGCGCTAGCGGCGGGCGCGGTCTCGGCGGGCGTGTCCGGGATCGTGCCGGACGCGACCACCTGCGCCGACGCCGACGCGACCGGCGCCAGCGTCGCGGCCGCAACCGTCAGCGCGGCCGCGCGCAGCGCAATCCTCATCGGGCGAACGCCAGGCGCTGGCCGTTCGGCGCGCCGACCAGCGACACGCCGTCCCAGGCCAGCTGCCCGTTGACCCAGGTCGAAGCGATGCGGCTGCGGAAGGTGCGGCCCTCGAACGGCGACCAGCCGCACTTGGACAGCACGTCCTCGCGCGCCACCGTGTACGGCGCGTCGTCGATCAGCACCAGGTCGGCGAAATAGCCTTCGCGCAGGAAGCCGCGGTGCTCGACGTCGAACAGCTTGGCCGGCGCGTGGGCGAACTTGTCGACCACCTGCGCGGTGCTCAGCCGGCCTTCGTGCACCAGTTCCAGCGCCGCGTTGAGCGCGAACTGCACCAGCGGCAAACCGCTCGGCGCCGAGGTGTACGGACGCGCCTTTTCTTCCAGCGTGTGCGGGGCATGGTCGGTGGCGAGCACGTCGATCACGTCGCTGGCGACCGCGCGGATCAGCGCCTCGCGGTCGGCCGGGTCCTTGATCGCCGGATTGCACTTGATCAAATGACCGAGCTTCTCGTAATCGTCGCGGTCGAAGCGCAGGAAATGGATGCAGGTCTCGGCGGTGATGCGCTTGCCCTCGATCGGGCCGGGCTGGAACAGCGCCAGTTCGTCGGCGGTGCTGATGTGCAGCACGTGCAGGCGGGTGTTGTGCTTGCGCGCGAGCGAGATCGCCAGCTCGGTCGACTTCTTGCACGCCTCGCGCGAGCGGATGTCGGGATGGAAGCGCGCCGGAATGTCGTCGCCGTACTGCGCCTTGTAGCGCGCCAGCTCGGCGTCGATCATCGGCGTGTCTTCGCAGTGGGTGATGATCGGCGTCGGCACATCGCGGAAGATCGCGTCCAGGGTCACCGGATCGTCGACCAGCATGTTGCCGGTCGACGCGCCCATGAACACCTTCACGCCCGGCGCGGTGCGCGGGTCCAGCGACTGGATCGCGGCGAGGTTGTCGTTGCTGGCGCCGAGGTAGAAGCCGAAGTTGCCCCAGGCGCGACCGGCGGCGCGGCGGTACTTGTCTTCCAGCGCGGCCGCGTCGAGGGTCGGCGGGCTGGTGTTGGGCATGTCCATGAACGTGGTCAGCCCGCCGGCGACCGCGGCGGCCGATTCGGTGGCCATGTCGGCCTTGTATTCCATGCCCGGTTCGCGGAAGTGGACCTGGTCGTCGATCATGCCCGGCAGCAGGCGCCGGCCGCGCGCGTCGAGGACGGTCTCGCCGGCGCGCGCCGACAGTCCCGCGCCGATTTCGGCGATGCGTTCGCCGTCGATGCGCAGGTCGCCGTCGTACTCGCGTCCTTCGTTGACCAGGCGGGCGTTGACGATCAGGGTCGATGGCATGAGCAGTGTCCAGGGTCGGAGGCGGGGGAGGCGGCGGCGTCCTCGGTGCCGGGCACCGGGTCGTAGCCGCCGGGATGCAGCGGGTGGCAGCGCGCCAGCCGCTTGGCGGTGAGCCAGCTGCCCTTGAGCGCGCCGTAGTGCGCGATCGCCGTCATCGAATACGACGAACAGCTCGGGTGGAAGCGGCAGCGCTGGCCGAGCAAGGGGCTGATCCAGCGTTTGTAGCCGCGCAGCAAGACGAGGAGAAGGCGGGCGATCACGTTTCCTTAATGCCGGCAACGGTAGTGACGGTGCGGGGACGCAGCGTGGCGAAAGCCCCGCGCAGGGACGCATTTTACCCCCGCGATCGGCCATCGGCGGAGCCCGCGCGATGCGGTTGCCGAGGGTGCCCGGGCAGGGTATAACAGCGCGCTTTCCCCAAAACAAGGCAAGTGCAAGACGAAGGTCCGCCGCGGCGCGAAACGCAAAGCCGTGCCGTCCGGGCCGGGCGAAAACCGGCCGTGCGCCGGATTTCACTTGCGGTCATCGAGCGCATGTGCATTTGATGGCCGGGTGGGTCATGCTTGGCCCGCGATGCCGCCGGACCGCGTCCGTCGGCGCCCTCAGGGAATAGAAGGACAAGCCTGTCGTGGCAGTGAAAAAACCTGCGAAGAAGGCCGCCAAGGCCGTCAACAAGACCGTGAAGCCGGCCGCGAAGAAGGTGGCCAAGCCGGCACCGAAGACGGCGGCCAAGGCGCCGGCCAAGGTCGCGGCGAAGAAGGTGGCGGCCAAGGCGCCGGCCAAGGCGGCGAAGAAGACGGTCGCGGCCAAGCCGGTCGCGAAGAAGGCGGCTCCGGCGCCGGCCAAGAAGGCGCCGGCCAAGCCCGCGCCGGCCACGGCGAAGAAGCCGGCGGCCGCGCCCGCCGCGGCCAAGAAGGGCGCGGCGGCCAAGCCGCAGGTGCCGATCAAGGACACGAACAAGCCGCAGGTGCCGGTCAAGGATCCGCCGGCCAAGCAGGCGCCGACGAAGGATTCGGGCGCCAAAACGCCCAAGGCGGCGCCGGCAAAAGAGGCGCCGATCAAGGAAACCGCACTCGCCAAGGCCGGCGTTAAAAAAGTTGAAGCGAAATTGCCGCAAGCTGACAAGACGAAACCTGCGCAAGCCGCAGCCAAAACCCCACCGCAGTCTGTTCCGCCGGCCGCTCCGGCGTCCGCAGCGAAACAGGCCGACAGCATCATCTCCGACCAAAGCAAGAACACAGTGACCCAGACAGCATCCAGCAACCGTCCGGCCGGCAAGGTCGCCGTGGCGGTGACCACCAAGACGCCGGCCTCGCCCGCGCCGAAAACCAAGGTCAAGGTCGTTCCGTACAAGAACGATCCCACCACCGGCCGTCCGATCGTGCCGGAAGGCTACAAGCCGACCGCGGACGAGGAGTACATGAACCCGCTGCAACTCGAGTATTTCCGCCAGCGCCTGCTGCAATGGCGCGCGGATCTGGTCGAGGAGTCCAAGCAGACCATCGAGAACCTCAAGGACGAAGTGCGCGACGTCGGCGACGAGGCCGAGCGCGCCACCCGCGAGACCGAGAACTCGCTGGAACTGCGCACCCGCGACCGCTACCGCAAGCTGATCAGCAAGATCGACAGCACGCTCAAGCGGGTGGATTCGGGCGATTACGGTTTCTGCGTCGATACCGGCGAAGACATCGGCCTGGACCGCCTGGAAGCGCGTCTTACCGCCGAGCGCACGATCGACGCGCAAGAGCGTTGGGAGCACATGCAGAAGCAGATGGGCGACTGACCCATCGGCTCTCGGCATCGCGACGAAAGCCCGGCTTCGGCCGGGCTTTTTCGTTTTCGGCGGGGCGGGGGCCCGGGGGGGCGAGCGGCGGCGTAGGCGGTGGGCCGATCGGGCCGCGCCCACGTGCGCGCTTGCCGCCATTGCGGTGAACGCGGGCAGGGCTTTGGAGTCGTGTCGCGGTGAAGCCCCGGATGCCCGCGTTCGCGGGCATGACGGCAGGCGAGTGCCGTGGCAGCTGGGTTTCGCGGCAGTGGAGCGCGGCAGTGGTCGCGGCAGTGGAGTGTCGCGGCAATAGGAGGCGTGGCCGCGGGATGTCGCGACCGTGGGGTTTCGAGGCAGTGGCATGTCGCGGCAGCAGGGGGCCGCGGCGCAGCGCCAAGCCGTCATCCCCGCGAACGCGGGGATCCAGAGACTTCAGCGTCATGTCCCGGGGATGCCCCGGATTCCGCGTGCATCGCACTGGCGAGCGGGTTTTGCGCGCCATGTCCGGCAGCCGCGGCCGCGAACCGCCAGGATCGGTCCACGCCGCGCGCGCGTCGCGCAGGCACGCTGTCCTCTTTCCGCTGCCGGAGCCCGCCGTGAACGACCGCCCAGCCGACCCGCGCCACCTCGAATTCATGCGCCAAGCCCTGGCCCTGGCGCGCGCCAACGCCGCCGCCGGCGGCCGCCCGTTCGGCGCGGTGCTGGTGCGCGACGGGCAGGTGCTCGCGCGCGCGGTCAACCGCATCCTCGACACCGGCGACCCGACCGCGCATGCCGAACTGCTGGCGATCCGCGAGGCCGCGCACGCGCTCGGCGTGACCCGGCTGGAAGGCTGCACGATCTACGCCAGCGGCCATCCTTGCCCGATGTGCCTGGCGGCGATGCACCTGGCCGGGATCGAGGCCGCGTACTACGCCTATTCGAACGAGGACGGCGAACCGTTCGGCCTGTCCACCGCCGCGGTCTACGCGCAGATGGCGTTGCCGCCGGCGCGGCAGCGCTTGCCGCTGCGGCAGTTGCGGCCGGACGCGGAGGACGGCCTGTACGCGCAGTGGGCGCAGCGCGGCCGAGGCGCGCTGCGCGGGGAATGCGGCTAGGATGCCGCAACCGCCAGGAGAACCCGCACATGGAACAAGCCGTCCTGATCTTCGGTGTGTTGCTGGCGCTGGGCTGGAACGCCTTGCTGTTGTACTGGTCGCGCGGCTACTTGCGCTACGCCGCGGTGGCGATGTTCGCGCTGAACCTGCTGATCGGCTCGCCGCTGTTCGGCGTGATCGGCTGGAACCTGGCCAGCCAGGACGTCGATACGAATTACGTCGAGGGTTACGGCGACGTGCTGGTCGCCGTCATCGTGGGCCTGGCCAATGGCGTGGTGGCGCTGGTCGGCGCGATCGTGGTCGCGCTGCGCAAGGCGCCGGCCGCCGCGGCCAACGATACGCGTGAAAACCGGCGCGACCCGCCGCGCTGAGCGCCGACGCCGGCTTTACTGCAGATCGCGCAAATCCAGCCGGCGCAGCTTCGGCGCCAGCTTCGCGGTCGCGCCGACGACGGCCAGGGTCATGCAGCCGCCGAAGATCACCGACGGCACCAGCCCCATCAGCTTGGCCGCCAGCCCGGATTCGAACGCGCCCAGCTCGTTCGACGAGCCGATGAAGATGCCGTTGATCGACGACACCCGCCCGCGCATCTCGTCGGGCGTGGACAACTGCAGGATGGTCGAGCGCAGCACCACCGACACGCCGTCGCACATGCCCGACAGCATCAGCATCGCCGCCGACAGCCAGAACTCGCGCGACAGGGCGAAGCCGACGATGCACAGGCCGAAGCCGGCCACCGCCCACAGCAGCAGCCGCCCGGCGTGCTTCTGCGGCGGATGCCGGGCCAGCCACAGGCCCATCAGCACCGCGCCGGCGGCCGGCGCCGCGCGCAGCACGCCCAGCGCTTCGGGGCCGTAATGCAGCACGTCGTGGATGAAGGCCGGCAGCAGCGCGACCGCGCCGCCGAACAGCACCGAGAACATGTCCAGCGCCTGCGCGCCGAGCACGACCTGATTGTTGAACACGAAGCGCAGGCCTTCGCCGATGCTTTGGAACACCGGCGCGCGCTCGGCCGGCGGCGGCGGTTCGGTCACGCGCAGGCTGACGATGGCGATCGCCGCGGCCAGCGCGAACGCCGCCGCGACCAGATAGGCCGAGGTCTTGCCGCCCCAGGCGACCAGCACGCCGCCCAGCGCCGGCCCCATCACCAGTCCGGTCTGCATCACCACGCTGCTGACGCCCGCGCCGCGGGCGAAGTGCTCGCGCTTGAGCACGCGCGCGAACAGCGACATGTACACCGGCGACAGGAACGCGCGCACCACGCCGTTGATGGCGATGGCGGCGAAGATGGTGAAGGTGCCGATGCCGAACGCGCCGGCCGGCAGGGTGCCGCTGGCGACGCCGGCCAGCATCAGCGTGGTCACCAGCAGGCCCAGGCAGGCGAACATGCCGAGCTTGCGCCGCGGCAGGTGGTCGACCGCGTAGCCGGCGAACAGGGCGAAGCAGAAGTAGGGAACGACCTCGGTCAGGCCGATCATGCCCAGCGCGAGCGGATCGCGGGTGAGCTCGTAGACGTGCCAGCCGACGGTCACCGCGACGATCTGGTAGGACAGCATCGCCAGCAGGCGATAGACCAGCAGGCCGACGAAGCCGGGATTGCGCAGCAGTTGCGAGGCGCTGACCGGGCCGCCCGCGTCGGGGTCCTGGGGACGGTCGGCGCGGGCGGCGGCTTCGCTCACAAGCGGCGTTGGGCCTGGTCGCGGATGTAGGCCAGCAGCGCGGCCAGGCCGTTGCTGCGGGTCGGCGAGAGGTGCTTGGCCAGGCCGATGTCGGCGATGTAGTCGGCCGAGGTGGCGACGATCTCGGCCGCGCTGCGGCCCGAGTACACCCGCAGCGCCAGGTAGATCAGGCCCGAGACGATGGCCGAGTCGCTGATCGCGTGGAAGTCGAGCCGGGCGGCGTCGCCGTCGACCGCGATCCAGACCATCGACTGGCAGCCCAGCAGGCGGTAGTCCTCGGTCTTGTAGGCCTCCGGCAGGTCCGACAGCTTGCGGCCGAGGTCGATCAGGTACTGGTAGCGCTCGGACCAGTCGCCGAAGAAGGCGAACTCGTCGCGGATCGCGGCCTGGGCCTCGGCGGCGGTGGGTTCGAGCGGGAACGGCGAAGCGGGGAGGGCGGGGGCGTTCATCGGTTCGTTAGGTGGCGGCGCGGGTCGGGCGGGACAAGGGCCGGACGGGGCCGGATCGGGACGGACGGGCATGCGGCCCGGTTACGCAAAAATCGCCGCGGCCGTTGCATTCCGGCGCGCCGCGCGGCCGGCTGCGCAGGGGCGGCATGGGCGGATGCCGTCCGCGGGGTCGGTCGCTGAAGGGCGGGCTTCTTGAGGGCTGGCTTCTTGAGAGCCTGCTTCTTGAGAGCGGGCTTCTTGAGAGCGGACGTCTCAACAGCGGGTTTCTCAACAGCGGGCCTTTCAAGAGCAGGCTCCTCAAGGGCCGGCTTCTCAGGAGCGGGCTTGCCAGGGGCGGCCCGCTTCGCGGCCGGGCCCCCGACGGCAGGCCTCTCTCGACGGCAGGCCCCTGGCGGCCGGCTCCTCAGGAGTCGGCCGCCTCGGTCTTCTGCGGCTCCGGGCGCTTGCGCACCCAGCGCACGCCCTGCGGCGTGTCTTCGAGCAGGATGTTCTCGTCGGCGAGCTGCTGGCGGATCGCGTCGGCGCGGGCGAAGTCGCGCGCCTGCTTGGCCGCGGTGCGCTCTTCGACCAGGGCTTGGATGCGTTCGTCGTCCTGGTCGCCGGCGGCGCCGGCGAACCACGCCGCCGGGTCCTGCTGCAGCAGGCCCAGGGCCAGGCCGGCGCCGAGCAGCTCGCGCTTGAGCCGGGCCTTGTCGCCCGGATCGGCGGCCTTGCGCGCTTCGGCGGCGATGCGCGCGATCTCGGCCAGCGCCTGCGGCGTGCCCAGGTCGTCGTTCAGCGCCGCCTCGATCTGCGCCGGGATGGCGATCGCGCCGGCGTCGACGTCGGCCAGCTCGCGCAGGGTGCCGTAGAGCCGGTCCAGGGTGCGCGCGCATTGCTCGATCAGCTTCGGCGACCAGTCCAGCGGCTGCCGGTAATGCGCCGACAGCAGCGCATAGCGCAGCGCCTCGGCCGGATGCTTGGCCAGCAGCTCGTGCACAGTCTCGATGTTGCCGCGCGACTTGGCCATCTTCTCGCCGTCGAAGGTGAGCATGCCGTTGTGCAGCCAGAACCGGGCGAAGGTCTTGCCGCCGTGCGCGCATTCGCTCTGCGCGATCTCGTTCTCGTGGTGCGGGAACATCAGATCGTTGCCGCCGGCGTGGATGTCGATGGTCTCGCCGAGATGGGCGGCGGCCATCGCCGAGCACTCGATGTGCCAGCCCGGGCGGCCGCGGCCCCAGGGCGAGTCCCAGCCCGGCAGGTCGCCGGTGGAGGGCTTCCACAGCACGAAGTCGCCGGCGTCGCGCTTGTACGGCGCGACCTCGATGCGCGCGCCGGCGCGCATGTCGTCGATGTCGCGGCGCGAGAGCTTGCCGTAGCCGGGATAGCTCTCGATCGAGAACAGCACGTGGCCCTCGGCCGGGTAGGCGTGGCCGCTGGCGACCAGGCCCTCGATCATCGTCACGATTTCGCCGATGTGCGCGGTCGCGGCCGGCTCGATGTCCGGCAGGCGCACGCCCAGCGCGCTCATGTCCTGGCGGTAGATCGCGGCGAAGCGCTCGGTGATGGCCGAGATCGGCACCTGCTGCTCGGCCGCGGCGGCGTTGATCTTGTCGTCCACGTCGGTGATGTTGCGGGCGTAGGCCAGCGCGCCGTAGCGGCGGCGCAGCAGGCCGGCCAGCACGTCGAACACCACCGGCCCGCGGGCGTTGCCGATGTGGGCGTAGTTGTAGACCGTGGGGCCGCAGACATACATGGTCGGGCGGGCCGGATCCAGCGGGACGAAGGCTTCGACCTGTCGCGACAGGCTGTTGTAGAGATGCAGGCTCATGGACGGAAGGCTTGGGTTCGGGTTCATTCTAGCGGCCGCGCGCGCTGCGCGGGCCGGCGGGGCGAACATTTCCCGGCCGCGGCGGGGACCTGCGCGGGCTGGGCTGGGCCCGGGCGGCCGTGGGGATCTGCGCGGTTCGGCCCGGTCCGGCGCGGCGCGGGCGCCCGGACGCGCCCGGCGAGCGCGACGCGGCGCCGCCGGGCGCACCGCGGGGCGGGGCCTAAAGGCGGGATTCAGGCCGTCCCGGCAGACTGCTCTTACACTTTATTCACGAATACCTCCGCGCGAGCCCGATGAAACGACTCCTCCTGCAGGTCCCGATCCTGGCGCTGTCCGGCGCCGTGGCGGTCCTGTGGGCGGCGCCCGCGCCGGCGCAGCAGCACACCACCGTGCTGCAGGCCGAGAACGTGCGCTTCGACTACGCCCAGGTGCTGCGGGTGACCCCGGTCTACCAGACCCTGCGCGCGACCACGGTCGAGCAGCAGTGCGACCCGGAAGCCGGCGACAAGAGCGATTCGCGCTTCCAGCGGGTGCTGGGCACGGTGCGCGAGGCTCTGGGCCGCGAGCGCGACCCCAAGC
Organism: Lysobacter yananisis; assembly: GCF_031199375.1. Lineage (NCBI taxonomy): Bacteria > Pseudomonadati > Pseudomonadota > Gammaproteobacteria > Lysobacterales > Lysobacteraceae > Lysobacter > Lysobacter yananisis. The sequence goes on along the minus strand of NZ_CP133568.1, from coordinate 5,592,174 downwards.
CGAGCACCGGCGAGAACTGCCGCCCGGTGCCGGTGGAGCGCGAGTTCCGCCGTCCCATCGCCTACGACGTGGACTACGTCTACAAAGGCGCGCGATTCCGATCGCGCTTGCCCGAGGACCCGGGCAACAAGCTCAAGGTCCGGGTCGCGGTCACCCCGGTGGTGGCGCCGATCAGCACCTCGCGCTGAAGCCCGCGCGTCCCGACGCCCTCGCGTTCCGAAGCCCGCGCGTCCCGAAGCCCGCGCAGTCCGTCCGCCCCGCCGCTTGGCGGGGTTCGCATTTGCGGCGCGCGCGGCTTGCGCCCACGGCCGGCGCGTGCGAGCATTCGCGGCCTCATGAACCCGAACTACGCCGACGCCGACATCCTGACCTCCGCCTACATGGCGGCGGGCATGACTTCGCGCGCGCGCCGACCGTTGCCCTGCCAATCCGCTGGGTGACGGATCGCGCCGTCGTTCGTGTAACAAGCTGCACACACGAGAAGCCCAGCCTAGCGCTGGGCTTTTTTGTTTTGGGCCTCGCGCATCGCCCGGGTTCCCCTCATTCCCTCGCTCCACCCCTAACGGACCGCCGAACGACGATGAAGCACTTCCTCAACACCCAGGACTGGTCGCGCGCCGACCTCGACGCGCTGCTGGCGCAGGCCGCCGCGTTCAAGCGCAACAAGCTCGGCGACCAGCTGAAAGGAAAGTCCATCGCGCTGGTGTTCTTCAACCCGTCCATGCGCACCCGCACCAGCTTCGAGCTGGGCGCGTTCCAGCTCGGCGCCCACGCGATCGTGCTGCAGCCGGGCAAGGACGCGTGGCCGATCGAGTTCGACCTGGGCACGGTGATGGACGGCGACACCGAGGAGCACATCGCCGAAGTGGCGCGGGTGCTGGGCCGCTACGTCGACCTGATCGGCGTGCGCGCGTTCCCGAAGTTCGTCGACTGGGCCTACGACCGCCAGGACGTCGTGCTCAAGGCCTTCGCCAAGTATTCGCCGGTGCCGGTCATCAACATGGAGACCATCACCCATCCCTGCCAGGAGCTCGCCCACGCGCTGGCCCTGCAGGAGCGTTTCGGCACCACCGACCTGCGCGGCAAGAAGTACGTGCTGACCTGGACCTACCACCCCAAGCCGCTCAACACCGCCGTCGCCAATTCGGCGCTGACCATCGCCACCCGCCTGGGCATGGACGTGACCCTGCTGTGCCCGACCCCGGACTACGTGCTCGACGAGCGCTACATGGGCTGGGCCGAGCAGAACGTCGCCGAAAGCGGCGGCTCGCTCAAGGTCAGCCACGACATCGACAGCGCCTACAAGGACGCCGACGTGGTCTACGCCAAGAGCTGGGGCGCGTTGCCGTATTTCGGCAACTGGGGCCCGGAAAAGCCGATCCGCGAGCAGTACAAGCACTTCATCGTCGACGAGGCCAAGATGGCGCTGACCGACAACGGCGTGTTCAGCCACTGCCTGCCGCTGCGCCGCAACGTCAAGGCCACCGACGGCGTGATGGATTCGCCGAACTGCATCGCGATCGAGGAAGCCGAGAACCGCTTGCACGTGCAGAAGGCGGTCATGGCCGCTTTGATCTAGGAGCGAGCGGAGAGGAGTGAGGAGTGAGCAAAAGCAATCGCTCGCTTCCGTCGGCCTCTTCGCGCTCCAGCTTCCGCTCACTCCTCACTCCTCTCCGCTCACTTCTCCCCCGGACCTCCCCATGACCGACCGCGCCATCGTCCTCGCCTTCTCCGGCGGCCTCGACACCAGCTTCTGCGTGCCCTACCTGCAAGAGCGCGGCTGGGCCGTGCATACCGTGTTCGCCGACACCGGCGGCGTCGACGACGAGGAACGCGCTTTCATCGAGCAGCGCGCCGCCGAACTCGGCGTGGCCAGCCACGTCACCGTCGACGGCGGTCCGGCGATCTGGTCGGGCTTCGTCAAGCCGTTCGTGTGGGCCGGCGAGGGCTACCAGGGCCAGTACCCGCTGCTGGTGTCGGATCGTTACCTGATCGTCGAAGCCGCGCTCGCGCGCGCCGCCGAACTGGGTACCAAGGCGATCGCGCACGGCTGCACCGGCATGGGCAACGACCAGGTCCGCTTCGACCTGGCGGTGAAGGCGCTGGGCGATTACGAGATCGTCGCGCCGATCCGCGAAATCCAGAAAGAACACACCGAAGTCCGCGCCTACGAGCAGAAGTACCTGGAAGAGCGCGGCTTCGGCGTGCGCGCCAAGCAGAAGGCCTACACCATCAACGAGAACCTGCTCGGCCTGACCATGTCCGGCGGCGAGATCGACCGCTGGCAGGCGCCGGGCGAGGGCGCGGTGGGCTGGTGCAAGCCGCGCGCGCAGTGGCCGAGCGAAGCGCTGCGGGTCAAGCTGACGTTCGAGAACGGCGAAGCCGTGGCGCTGGACGGCGAGAAGATCGACGGCCACAAGCTGCTGGCCAAGCTCAATGCGCTGTTCGCGCAGTACGGCGTTGGGCGCGGCCTCTACACCGGCGACACCACCATCGGCCTGAAGGGCCGCATCATCTTCGAAGCGCCGGGCCTGATCGCGCTGCTGACCGCGCACCGCGCGCTCGAAGAAGCGGTGTTGAGCAAGCAGCAGAACCGCTTCAAGCCGGACGTGGCGCGCAAGTGGGTGGAGCTGGTGTACGAAGGCTTCTACCACGACCCGCTCAAGACCGACCTGGAAGCCTTCCTGGCCAGCTCGCAGGGCACGGTCAACGGCGAGGTGGTGCTGGAGAGCAACGGCGGCACCGTCGATGCGGTGGCCATCGAGTCCAAGCACATCCTCAACGCCAAGGGCGCGACCTACGCCCAGGCCGCCGACTGGGGCGTGGCCGAGGCCGAAGGCTTCATCAAGCTGTTCGGCATGAGCAGCACGCTGTGGGCGGAGATCAATCGCAAGAGCTGACGCTCTTGCCAGGAGTGAGCGGAGAGGAGTGAGGAGTGAGCGTAAAAGCTGCTCTGCTTCTGTTTTAGCTCACTCCTCACTCCTCTGCGCTCACTTCTCTTCCGCCATGCAAGCGAAAGACTCGAACCCGACCATGCTCCCCGAAGTCCTCAAACATCTCCAAGCCCTGGTGTCCCACGACACCCGCAACCCGCCGCGCGAGATCGGCACCGGCGGCATTTTCGACTACCTGCGCAGCCAGCTGCCGGGCTTCCGCATCGAGGTGACCGACTTCGGCGCCGGCGCGGTGTCGATGCTGGCCGTGCGCGGCAATCCGCGCCGGTTGTTCAACGTGCATCTGGACACGGTGCCGTCCTCGGAAGCCTGGAGCGCGGACCCGCACACGTTGCGGGTGACCGAAGACCGCGCCATCGGCCTGGGCGCCTGCGACATCAAGGGCGCCGCCGCGTGCTTGCTGGCCGCCGCCGCCGTCACCGACGGCGACGCCGCGTTCCTGTTCTCCACCGACGAAGAAGCCAACGACGCGCGCTGCATCGCCGGTTTCCTCGCCACCAGCCACGGTTTCAGCGAGGCCATCGTCGCCGAGCCGACCCAGTGCGAAGCGGTGCTGGCGCATCGCGGCATCAGCTCGGTGCTGTTGAAGTTCCGCGGCGTCGCCGGCCACGCCTCCGGCGCCAACGCCATGCAGGCCAGCGCGCTGCACCAGGCGGTGCGCTGGGGCGGCAAGGCGCTGGACTACGTCGAAGCGCAATCGCACCAGCGCTTCGGCGGCCTGACCGGGCTGCGCTTCAACATCGGCCGGGTCGAAGGCGGGATCAAGGCCAACATGATCGCGCCCAGCGCCGAGCTGCGCTTCGGCTTCCGTCCGCTGCCGTCGCAGTCCATCGACGGCCTGCACGAGCTGTTCGGCACGCTCAGCGACGCCGGCATCATCGAGCGCTACGAAGAAACCTTCCGCGGCCCGCCGCTGCCGGGCGGCGACGTCGCCGACGCCGAGAACCGGCGCCTGGAAGCGCGCGACCTCGCCGACGCGCTGAACCTGCCGATCGGCAATGCGGTGGACTTCTGGACCGAGGCCTCGCTGTTCTCGGCCGGCGGCCTGACCGCCATCGTCTACGGTCCCGGCGACATCGCCCAGGCGCACACCGCCGACGAATGGGTCGCGCTGGACCAACTCGAACGCTACGCGCACAGCGTGGCGCGGATCATCGGGAGCCAGGCGCAATGAGCGTCTCCATGGACAACCACCTGCAGACCCGCCAGACCATCGTGCGGCTGCTGTCGAGCATGGCCTCGGCCAAGGAAATCTCGCAGTACCTCAAGCGTTTTTCCCAGCTCGACTCCAAGCGCTTCGCGGTGGTCAAGGTCGGCGGCGCGGTACTGCGCGACGATCTTGCCGCGCTGACTTCGTCGCTGGCGTTCCTGCAGGACGTGGGCCTGACCCCGATCGTCATCCACGGCGCCGGCCCGCAGCTCGATGAGGAATTGTCGGCCGCCGGCATCGTCAAGCAGACCGTCGGCGGCCTGCGCGTGACCTCGCCCGAGGCGTTGGCGATCGTGCGCCGGGTGTTCCAGTCGCAGAACCTCAAGCTGGTCGAGGCGCTGCAGTCCGGCGACGGCCGCGCGACCTCGATCATCTCCGGCGTGTTCGAAGCCGAATTCCTCGACCGCGACACGTACGGCCTGGTCGGCGAAGTGAAGAAGGTCAACCTCGCGCCGATCGAAGCCAGCCTGCAGGCCGGCTCGATCCCGGTCATCGCCAGCCTCGGCGAAACTCCCGGCGGCCAGATCCTCAACATCAACGCCGACTTCGCCGCCAACGAGCTGGTGCAGGTGCTGCAGCCGTACAAGATCGTGTTCCTGACCGGCACCGGCGGCCTGCTCGACGACAACGGCCGGGTGATCGACTCGATCAACCTGTCGACCGAGTACGAGCACCTGATCCAGCAGCCGTGGATCAACGGCGGCATGAAGGTCAAGATCGAGCAGATCAAGGACCTGCTGGACAAGCTGCCGCTGACCTCGTCGGTGTCGATCACCAAACCGTCGGAGCTGGCCAAGGAACTGTTCACCCACAAGGGCTCGGGCACCCTGGTGCGGCGCGGCGAACGGGTGCTGCAGGCGTCGCGTTGGGACGAGTTGGACCTGACGCGCCTGCGCGGCCTGATCGACTCCGCGTTCGGGCGCAAGCTGGTCGATGGCTATTTCGAAAACACCCAGCTCAAGCAGGCCTACGTCAGCGAGAACTACCGCGCCGCGATCGTGCTGATCGAGGCCGAGGGCCGCACGTATCTCGATAAATTCGCCGTATTGGACGACGCCCAGGGCGAAGGCCTCGGCCGCGCGGTGTGGCAGGTGATGCGCGAGCAGAATCCCAGCGTGTTCTGGCGCTCGCGCCACGGCAATGCGGTCAATCCGTTCTATTACTCCGAATCCGACGGCTGCCTGAAGCAGGAGAAGTGGAAGGTGTTCTGGTACGGCATGGACGGCTTCGACGAGATCGCCGCCTGCGTGGAATACGCGGGCCGGCGCACGCCGACGCTGGAGGACTGAGATGGCCGGCAACGAAGCCTGGAGCCTGCAGCCGCGCCTGCGCGGCGAACACGTGACGCTGGAGCCGCTGGACTGCGCCCATGCCGACGGCCTGCGCGCGGCGCTGGCCGGCGGCGAGCTGGCCAAGGCCTGGTACACCAACGTGCCGGCGCCGGAGGGCGTGGACGGCTACATCGAGGCCGCGCTGGCGATGCAGCAGCGCGGCGCCGCGTGGGCCTTCGCCGTGCTCGACGCGCGCGGCGAGGTCGTCGGCAGCACCCGCTACTACGACATGGACGCGGCGGTGCCGCGCGTCCAGATCGGTTACACCTTCTACGCCCCGCGAGTGCAGCGCACCGGGCTGAACACCCAGGCCAAGCTGTTGCTGCTGGGACATGCGTTCGAAACCCTGGGCTGCATTGCGGTAGGCTTCGAAACCAGCTGGTTCAACCTGGCCTCGCGCACCGCGATCGCGCGCCTGGGCGCCAAGCAGGACGGCGTGCTTCGCAACCATCGCCGTCACGCCGACGGCAGCCCGCGCGACACGGTCGCGTTCTCGATCATCGATACGGAGTGGCCGGCGGTGAAGCGCAGTCTGCAATACAAACTCGACCAACACTCGAACGGAGCGGCGCATGGCTAAGACCATCGGCATCGTGGGCGCGCGCGGACACGTCGGCGCCGACCTGGTCCGGCTGATCGCCGCGCATCCGCAGTTCGAGCTGGCGTTCGTGTCCTCGCGCGAACTGGCGGGGCAAACGCTCGCCGACCACATTCCCGAGTACGCGGCCAAGAATCCCGAGCTGCGCTACAGCGCGCCCAGCCACGAAGAACTGCCCGGCCTGGGCGCCGACGCGGTGGTGCTGGCGTTGCCCAACGGCAAGGCCGCCGATTGCGTGGCGGCGTTCGACGCGGCCGGCGCCGACCCGGTCATCATCGACCTGTCGGCCGATTACCGCTTCGACGACCACTGGTACTACGGCCTGCCCGAACTGACCCGCGCCGGCTTCCACGGCCAGCGCCGGATCAGCAATCCCGGCTGCTACGCCAGCGCCATGCAGCTGGCGATCGCGCCGCTGCTCAACGTGCTGGAAGGGCCGGTGCAGTGCTTCGGCGTGTCCGGCTATTCCGGCGCCGGCACCACGCCTTCGGACAAGAACGACCCCGAAAAGCTGCGCGACAACCTGATGCCGTACGCGCTGACCGGGCATCTGCACGAGCGCGAAGTGACCCGACACCTCGGTCATCCGGTCGAGTTCATGCCGCATGTCGCGCCGCACTTCCGCGGCCTCACCGTGACCGCGAACCTGCACCTGTCGCGGCGCTTCGAGCGCGAGGAACTGGTCGAGCACTACCACCGCCACTACGACGGCGAGCCGCTGGTCAACGTGACCGACGCGGCGCCGTGGGTCAGCGACATCGCCGGCAAGCACCACGTCGATGTCGGCGGCTTCGCGCTGTCCGAGGACGGCCGCCGCGTGGTCGTGGTGTCGACGCTGGACAACCTGCTCAAGGGCGCGGCGACCCAGGCGCTGCAGAACCTCAACCTGGCCTTCGGCCACGACGAACGCACCGGGATCGACGCGCACCCGCGACCGCGACCGTGACGCCGTCGCCGCCTCTTTCTGAGGAAAGGGGCAGGGGATTCGTCCCGGCCGCCGCATGCGCCGAACCCGAAGCGGCCGCGGCCGGCCGAATCCCCCCAGGCTCCCTTGCGCGCAAGGGAACACCCGGTAAGGCCGCCGTCGCGGCCCCGCGTTCGGAGTAAAGCCATGCGTCTGTCGCGCTACTTGTTGCCCACCCTGAAGGAAAACCCCGCCGAGGCGCAGATCGCCTCGCACCGCCTGATGCTGCGCGCCGGCCTGATCCGGCAAGAGGCCGCCGGCATCTACTCCTGGCTGCCGGCCGGCCTGCGCACGCTGCGCAAGATCGAAGCCGTCGTGCGCGAGGAAATGAACCGCGCCGGCGCGCTGGAACTGCTGATGCCGACCCTGCAGTTGGCCGACCTGTGGCGCGAAAGCGGCCGCTACGACGCCTACGGCCCGGAAATGCTGCGCATCCGCGACCGCCACGAGCGCGAGCTGTTGTACGGGCCCACCAACGAGGACATGGTCACCGCGATCTTCCGCGCCAACGTGAAGAGCTATCGCGCGCTGCCGATGAACCTCTACCACGTGCAGTGGAAGTTCCGCGACGAGCAGCGCCCGCGCTTCGGGGTGATGCGCGGGCGCGAGTTCCTGATGAAGGACGCGTACTCGTTCGACGTCGACGAAGCCGCCGCGCGCCGTTCCTACCAGCGCATGTTCGTCGCCTACCTGCGCACCTTCGCCCGCATGGGAATCCGCGCGATCCCGATGCGCGCCGAAACCGGCCCCATCGGCGGCGACCTCTCGCACGAGTTCCTGGTGCTGGCGCAGACCGGCGAATCGGCGGTGTACTGCGACAAGGCCGTGCTCGACCTGCCGATTCCCGGCGCCGGCGTCGATTACGACGGCGACCTCGACCCGATCGTGCGCCGGTGGACCGCGCCGTACGCAGCGACCGAGGACGTGCACGACTTCGAACGCTTCGAGCGCGAAGTGCCGGCCGAACGCCGCCTGCAGACGCGCGGCATCGAAGTCGGCCAGGTGTTCTACTTCGGCACCAAGTATTCCGCGCCGATGAAGGCGCTGGTGACCGGCCCCGACGGCGGCGACAAGCCCATCCACGGCGGTTCCTACGGCATCGGCGTGTCGCGCTTGCTCGGCGCGATCATCGAAGCCGGACACGACGAAGCCGGCATCGTCTGGCCCGATGCGGTGGCGCCGTTCAACGTCGGCATCGTGAACCTCGACCCGGGCGACGCGCAGATCGATGAACTCTGCGCCGGCGTGCACGGCGCGCTGGAGGCGATGGGCCTGGACGCGCTGCACGACGACACCGACGAGCGCCCCGGGGTGAAGTTCGCGCGCATGGACCTGCTCGGCCTGCCGTGGCAGCTGATCGTCGGGCGGCGCGGCTTGAGCCAGGGCACGGTCGAACTCAAGCGCCGCGCCACCGGCGAGCGGCTGACGCTGGCGCCGTACGACGCCGTCGCGCATATCGGTAGATGCCTAGAAAATAGCGGAGAGGAGTGAGAAGCGAGCGAAAGCCGCCTTTTTCCTTCTCACTTCTCACTCTTCTCCGCTCACTCCTCATCCATCTTCTTTCAGAACTCCGCGAGCGCCTCCCATGTCCGATCTCCTCTGGCAAAAACCCGGCGTCAAGGTCGACGCGCGCATCCAGAACTTCCTCGCCGGCGAGGACGTGATCCTCGACCGCGAGTTCTTCGCGTTCGACATCCAGGCCAGCCGCGCGCATGCGCAGGGGCTGCAGCAGATCGGCATCCTCAGCGCCGAGGAACTCGACGGCCTGTCGCGCGAACTCGACACGCTGGCCGAGGACTTCCAGGCCGGCCGCTTCGTCCTCGACGAGCGTTTCGAAGACGGCCATTCGGCGATCGAAGGCCGCCTGATCGAACGCCTCGGCGACGCCGGCCGCAAGATCCACACCGGCCGCAGCCGCAACGACCAGATCCTGGTCGCGACCCGCCTGTGGCTCAAGGACCGGCTGGCGCGCACGTACGCGTTGTGCGTGGAGACCGCGCAGGTCGCGCTGGCGCGCGCCGAAGCCGAACGCGACCTGCCGCTGCCGGGATACACCCATCTGCAGCGCGCGGTGGTCTCCAGCGCCGGCATGTGGTGGGCGGCCTGGGCCGAGGGCTTCATCGACAACGCGGTGCGCGCGCGGCAGTCGCTGGAGTGGGTCGACGCCAATCCGCTCGGCAGCGCCGCCGGTTACGGCGTCAACCTGCCGCTGGCGCGCGACCACACCACCGCCGCGCTCGGCTTCGGCCGCATGCAGGTGGCCGCGGCCTATGCCCAGCTCTCGCGCGGCAAGTTCGAACTCGGCGCGATCGACGCGCTGGCGACCGCCTTGCTCGACCTGCGCCGCCTCGCCTGGGACCTGAGCCTGTTCACCAGCGCCGAATTCGGCTTCGTCGCGCTGCCGGCCGAATACACCACCGGCAGCTCGATCATGCCGAACAAGCGCAACCCCGACGTGATCGAACTCATGCGCGCCAGCTATGCCGCGGTCGCCGCCGCGCGCACCGAGATCGAGAACCTGCTGTCGCTGCCCTCGGGCTATCACCGCGATCTGCAGTTCTCCAAGGGCGCGATCTTCCACGCCTTCGGCCGCGGCCTGGGCGCGCTGGAACTGCTGCCCGACCTGCTGCGCAACCTGGAATGGAAGCCGCAGGCGATGCGCGCCGCGCTCGATCCGTCGATGTACGCCACCGACCTCGCCGTCGATCTGGCCCGCCAGGGCCTGCCGTTCCGCGACGCCTACAAGCAGGCCGCCGACCCGGCGCGCTGGGCCCAGGGCGACCCGGAAGCCAGCCTGGCCGCGCGGGTCTCGCCCGGCGCCGCCGCCGACCTGCGCCTGGACGTCCTGCAAACGCGCCTGAGATCGCTGACATGAGCGCGACGGCAAGGGACTTCGCCGCGCAGCCTTTGCCGCCCTGGCGCCGCGCCGTGCTCAAGGTCGGCAGCAGCCTGCTGGCCGGTTTCGAAGGCGGCGGCCTCGACCCGCGCTACGCCGCGGGCCTGGCGCGTTTCATCGAGAGCGCGCGCGAACAACAGCGCGAAGTGGTGCTGGTCTCGTCCGGCGCGGTCGCCGCCGGCCGCGGCCGCATCGCCGCCGGCGGCGACGGACTGGTGCTGCGGCAGGCGCTGGCCTCGCTCGGCCAGGCCTCGCTGATCGCGTTCTGGCAGCAGCTGTCTAGCGTGCCGGTGGCGCAGGTGCTGCTGACCCACGACGACCTGCGCAACCGCCGCCGCTACCTCAACGCCCGCGCCTCGCTGCGCGAACTGCTGCGGCTCGGCGCGCTGCCGGTCATCAACGAAAACGACACCGTCGCCGTCGACGAGCTCAAGCTCGGCGACAACGACAACCTCGCCGCCGCGGTGGCCTCGCTGGTCGATGCCGACCTGCTGCTGATCGCCACCGACATCGGCGGCCTCTACAGCGGCCACCCGCAGCGCGATCCGAACGCGTGCCCGATCGAACGCGTTGCCGCCGTTACTCCCGAACTGCTGCTCGCCGCCAGCGGCGGCGCCGGCGCGCTCGGCACCGGCGGCATGCGCACCAAGCTCGAAGCCGCGGCCAAGGCCGCCACCGCCGGCGTCGCCACCGCGCTGTTCTGCGGACGCGACAACGACGTCGTCGAGGCGCTGGCCCGCGACACCCTGCACGGCACCCTGGTGTCGGCGCAGAACGACCGCCTGCGCGCGCGCAAGCAATGGCTGCGCCACGCCCCGGCCAGCGGCGGCCTGCGCATCGACGCCGGCGCCGCCAACGCCCTGCGCGTGCGCGGCGCCTCGCTGCTGCCCGGCGGCGTGGTCGCGGTGGAGGGCGAGTTCCGCCGCGGCGACGTGGTCGAGCTGCGCGTGGCCGAAGGCGGCGAAGCGGTCGGGCGCGGGCTGGTGCAGTACAACTCGGCCGAGCTCGGGCGTATCAAGGGGCGGCACAGTCGCGATATCGAAGCCGTGCTCGGCTTTCGCTACGGGGAATCGGTGGTGCATCGCGACGACTTGGTGATGCTGGGCGACAAATCGGTCTTCGCAACTGTGGTTCCGGAAACAGGAGTCGAACCCGCGACCCATCCATCGACAAACAGCGAGGCAGCGCCGTGAGCGGATACGTACGTACTCTAGCCGAACGCGCCCGCGAGGCCTCGCTGCTCCTGGCCGCGCTCGACGGCGCCGAGCGCGCCGCGCTGATCGCGGCGATGGCCGAACGACTCGACGCGCAACGCGATGCCATCCTGGCTGCCAACGCCGACGACGTCGCCCGTGGCGAAGCCGCCGGCCTCAGCGACGCGATGCTCGACCGCCTGCGCCTGGACCCGCAGCGCCTGGGCGCCATCGCCGGCGCGCTGCGCGAAGTGGCCGCGCAAGCCGATCCGCTCGACGGCGTGACCCGCAGCGAAACCCGATCCAACGGTCTGGTCATCGAACGCAAGCGCGTGCCGCTGGGCCTGATCGCGATGATCTACGAATCGCGCCCCAACGTGACCGCCGACGCGGCCGCGCTGTGCCTGAAGGCCGGCAACGCCGTGCTGCTGCGCGGCGGCTCGGAAGCGCGCGCCAGCAACGCCGCCATCGCCGCCGCCTTGCATGCGCCGTTGCGCGAACGCGGGCTGCCCGTCGCCGCGGTGTCGCTGATCGAGGACACCGCGCGCGAACACGTGCTGGAACTGCTGCAGCTGTCCGACCTGATCGATCTGGCGATCCCGCGCGGCGGCGAGAGCCTGATCCGCTTCGTCGCCGAACATGCGCGGGTGCCGGTGATCAAGCACTACAAGGGCGTCTGCCACCTCTACGTGGACCGCGCCGCCGATCTCGATCTCGCGGTGAACCTGCTGGTGGACGGCAAGGCCTCGCGCCCGGGCGTGTGCAACGCGCTGGAAACGCTGCTGGTGCACCGCGACATCGCCGCCGCCTTCGTGCCGCGCGCGCTGGCGGCGCTGTCCGGCCGCGGCGTGCAGGTGCGCGGCTGCGAGCGCATCCGCGCGTTGGCGGGCGAGAGCGGTTACGACGTGGCGGCGGCCGACGACGGCGACTACGCCGCCGAGTACCTCGACCTCATCATCGCCGCGCGCGTGGTCGACGACCTCGACCAAGCCCTGGCCCACATCGCCCGATACGGCTCCGACCACACCGAAGTGATCGCCACCGCCGATCCCGCCACCGCCGACGCCTTCGTCCGCCGTACCCGCAGCTCGGCGGTGATGGTCAACGCGTCCTCGCGCTTCAACGACGGCGGGCAACTGGGCCTCGGCGCCGAGATCGGCATCTCCACCACGCGCCTGCACGCCTACGGGCCGATGGGCGTCGAGTCGCTGACCATCGAGCGCTTCGTGGTGCGCGGGGCAGGGCAGGTGCGCCACCCGGAATCGCTGGAGCGCTAAACCCGCATGGGGCCCCTTGTAGGAGCGGCGCGAGCCGCGACCGCGGGGTTGCCAGCTTGCGCCGCAAGCGATGATTCGCAGTCGCGGCTCGCGCCGCTCCTACAGGGAGCGGCCCGCCTGCACGGCCACCGGCCGCACCGTCAGGCATTGGCTGACCGTCCCGACCAGCCCCTGCTCGTCGTGGACCCAGCTGTGGGTCAGCCCGACCCCATCGGGCCCGAAGCTCACCGAGGTATCGAACCCGATCCACGCGCCGACCGGCGCGCGCAACAGATGCGCGGTGAGATCGAGATTGGGAAACACCGCCCGCTCCGGCGCGACCCGCGGCGTCGCGCCGTTGGCAATGTCGACCAAGCCCAGCAAGCGCGCCGTCGGGCTGACGGTTTCGCCCTGCAGCAACGCGACGTCCGTATCGACCCAGAACACGCAGCGTCCCGGCGCCTGCTCGCGCCGGCGCGCGCGCACGCTGCGCACGAAACCGCCCGGCCACACGCTGCCGAAGTCCCACGGCGGCAGTTGCTCGGGCGCAGGAAGCGGCGGTTCGGGCGTACCGGCCAGGGCGGCGGTGTCGGTGCGGGCCAACAGCCACGCGTGCAGCACGACCGCGGTGCGCCCGCCGTGCACGATGCGCGCCTCCACCCGTTCGATGGTCCGGCCGGGCCGGATCACGTCCAGTTCGACCTCGAAAGGCGCCATCGGCAGCACGCCGTGAATGTCGAAGCACAGCCGGCCGAGCACGAGGCCGTCGTCGCGGCGCTGGTCGCGGTGCCGCTCGATCAGATGCGTCAGCAAGCCGAACGCCGGCGCGATGTGCTGCTCGCGCGGATTCCAGCCGCCGCCCACGTGGGCGCTGGGCGCGAAACGCAGCCCGCCGAGCGGTTCGAAGTACCAGGGTGTGTCGTCGTCGTGCGGGCGGTCTGCGGCGCTCATGGGGATGCTCAAGACTGAAACGAAAGCGTGCGCCCCGCGGCCGGCCTCGGACGTGGAGCGGTCTATACTCGGCCCGGATCATCGCATCGGGGCATCGGCTATGCGAACCGCCATCGATGGCTTTCCCGCGTTGCGCGCGTGGCGGGATGCCGGCGAATTCATCGTCGTGCGCGGCCGGCGCATCTTCTGTCGCCGCGCCGGAGCGGGGCCGCGGCTGTTGCTGATTCATGGCTTTCCGACCAGCAGCGTGGATTGGGCGCCGATCTGGCCGATGCTGGCTTCGCGCTTCGAGGTGCTGGCCTTCGATCTGCTGGGCCTGGGTTTTTCCGACAAACCCCGCGGCCACGACTACCGCGTGCGCGAGCAGGCGGACCTGGCCGAAGCGGTCGCGCGGCATTACGGCTGGGATGCCGCGTTCGTGTTGGCCCACGATTACGGCGATACGGTCGCGCAGGAACTGCTCGCTCGCAACGGCGAGGACGCCGCGCTGCGCATCCTTCGCCTGTGCCTGCTCAACGGCGGGCTGTTCCCGGAAACCCATCGCGCGCGCGCGATCCAGCGATTGCTCGCGTCGCCGCTCGGCCCCGCCTTGGTCGGGCTGATGAGCCGTCGCGGTTTCGGCCGCAGTCTCAAGGCCTTGTTCTCGCCGACGCGGATGCTCGGCGAGGCCGCGGTCGATGAGTACTGGGCCTTGCTGCGGCACGACGGCGGCCTCGATGCGGTGCCGTCGCTGCTGGGTTACATGGCCGAGCGCCGACAGCAACGTTCGCGCTGGGTCGGCGCGCTGCAAACGGCCGACGCGCCCCTGCGCTTGATCTGCGGCGCGGTCGATCCCGTCAGCGGGCTGCATATGGCCGAGCGTTACCGGCAACTCGTCCAGAGCGCGGACGTCGTCGTGCTGGACGACGTCGGTCACTTCCCGCAGCTCGAAGATCCGCAGCGGGTGTTCGCCGCGGCCGCCGGCTTTTTTCTCGACGACGACGGCGCGCCGGCCGGGGGCTGATGCGGTGCGGCGTTCTGCGCCAGGGCCCGCACCGGTTCGGGCGATGGATCGGGTGTAGATACCGGCCCGGGATCGTTCTCGCCGGCGGGCCGTCGATGGATTCATCGCCGACCGGTCGCGGCCGGTTTTCCCTTCTCTGACAGGGCCGTTAGCGCCAATCGCAGAGCGCAAGACGAGAAAATGTAACTAAGCGTCATTCTGAGCAGTGGCCTACTTTTCCCGCGCGCAGCGTAAGGATTTTCGACGACTTTGGTGTCCGGTTGACGCCCTGTAGGCACCAATGTAGTGTCCGGCCGATGGATGAAATGGGTATAAGGTAAGGAGAACCCGTGCTAGTGAGTGCGCCCTCGAACGACGCGACCGTCGCAGTGCCGGACACCAGTGCCGGACATGCCGACTTCCCGCTGACGGACATGCAACGCCTGCTCGTCGTGAGCGCTTCCGACGGCATGGAGTACGCGTTGCATCCGCACCTCTACTTCGAGGTGGAACGTCCCGGTCTCGATATCGATCGCTTCGTGTCCGCGATCGCGCGCGTGATCGAACGCCATCGGCGCAACATCGTCGCGGTGACGCCGGAACTGCGGTTGCGCCAGGTCGATGAAGTCGCGCCGCCTCGCGTACCGGTCTGGGACCTGCGCGGGCTGTCCGAACTGGCGACGACGCAGGGGCTGATGCAGGTCCGGCACCGGATGTCGAACCAGCCGCTGCCGATGGATCGCTGGCCGTGGCTCGACTTCCAGCTGACCCGATACGGCGACGGCGACGTGCGCCTGCACGTCAACTTCAGCAACCTGTTTCTCGATCAATCTTCCGGGCTGCGCCTGCTGTCGGAGATCGAGCAGTACTACGCGAACCCGAATCTCGAACTGCCCGCCGATCGCGTGGGAATCGCGGAGGTTTCGCTCGCCTTGGCGCAGCGGCACGAGGCCGCCGATCGCGCGCGCGCCTATTGGGCCGAACGCGTGGCGACGCTGCCCGCGCCGCCCGACCTGCCGATCGCGCGCATCCACGGAAACCCGGGCTTGAACCGGCGCCGCCTGGTGGTCGACGCAGCGACCTGGAACGCCTTCACCGCCGGCGCCGGCGCGCACGGCATGAGCGCGACGACGGCGTTGCTCGCGGTGTACGGCGAGATCGTCGCGCGTTTCAGCGGCTCGCGCCATTTCATCCTCAACCAGATGATCACGCGCCGCCTGCTGCGGCGGATTCCGGGCGCCGAGTCGGTGCTGGGCAATCTCGGCGCGATCTATCCGCTCGAATTCGATTGGCGCGGCTCGGCGTCGCTGCAGGAACGCGCGCGCCGCCTGCAGGCGACGATCATCGGCGATCTCGGACGCACGGATTGGTTGGGCGTCGATGTGCTCGAAGCCTTGAACGCCCGCCATCGCTCGCAAGGCCGGGCTGCGTGTCCGTTCGTGGTCTCTTCGGGCCTGGCGGGCGGCGAGCAGGAGGAATTCGGCTACAGCAAGCTCGCGACGCCGCAGGTGTTGCTCGATCACCAGTTCTTCGCGCTGCGCGGCGGCCGCGTCGAAATCCTCTGGGACGTGGTGGAAGCCGCGTTCCCCGCCGGTTTCATCGATGCGTTCTGCGATGCGCACGAAGCGCTGATACGCACTCTGGCCGCTAACCCGGACGGGTGGATCGCGACGACGACGCTGGTGGCCCCGACGCCCGCCGCGAAAGCCTGTCCCACCCGGCCGTTATATCCGGGGCGTCTGTCGGACGGGCTGAAGGTCGCGGCGTCCGTCGCGCCCGAGCGCACGGCGGTGGTGTGCGGCGACGATGCGCTGAGCTACGGCCAACTGGCCGCGGCCGCCGAATCGTTGGCGAAGCGGTTGTGCGCCGGCGGCGTTCGTCCCGGCGACCGCGTCGCCATCGTCCTGGCCAAGGGCGTCGCGCAGACGGTCGCGGTCTACGCGGCGCTGCTGGCGGGCGCCGCGTACGTGCCGATCGATCCGGCGTGGCCGCCGCGGCGCATCGATCAACTGGTCGCCGACATCGGCGCGGCGGCCGTCCTCGGCGCCGACGATGGCGAGCGTCACGGCGTACCCGTCATCGGAGTTCGCGACGCCGCCGCTTCCGCGGTCGCGGCCTGCGCGGGTATCGACTTGCCCGCCGACCTCGATCCGTCCGCGCTGGCCTACGTCATCTACACCTCAGGATCGACCGGACAGCCCAAGGGCGTCGCGCTCGACCACCGCGGGCCGGTCAACACGATTCTCGACGTCAACGACGCGTTCGGCATCGTCGCAGAGGACGTGCTGTTCGGAGTGTCGTCGCTGTCGTTCGACCTGTCGGTCTACGACCTCTTCGGCGCGGCGATGGCGGGCGCGACGCTGGTCCTGCCCGATCCCGCCGACCACAGCCCGCACGCGTGGCTGGCGGCGATGCTCGAACGCCACGTCACGGTGTGGAATTCGGCGCCGCCGCTGATGCAGTTGTTGGTCGATGTCGCGCGCGCCGAAGGCGTGCAGCTGCCCGCGCTGCGCCTGGTGATGCTGTCCGGCGACTGGATCGCGCTGTCTCTGCCCGACGACATCAAGGCGATCGCGCCGAACGCGAAGGTGGTCAGCCTCGGCGGCGCGACGGAAGCATCCATCTGGTCGATCTGGCATCCCATCGAGGCGGTCGATCCGAAGTGGCGCAGCATTCCCTACGGACGGCCGATGGCGAACCAGCCGTGGTACGTGCTCGACGAGCAGGGCGATGAGACGCCGGCCTGGACCACCGGGCAGCTGCATATCGGCGGGATCGGCTTGGCGCAGGGCTATTGGGGCGATCCCGACAAGACCGCGGCCGCGTTCGTGGCGCGCCGCGCCACCGGCGAGCGGATCTATCGCACCGGCGATCTCGGCCGCCTGCTGCCCGACGGCAACATCGAGCTGATCGGGCGCATCGACGCGCAATGCAAGATCCAGGGGCATCGCGTCGAACCCGGCGAAGTCGAGCACGTGCTGGCCGCCGATCCGCGGGTCAAGGATGCGGTCGTACTCGTGGCCGGCGAGGCCAAGCAGAAGCAGCTGCGCGCGTTCGTCGTTCTGCACGACGGAGCCTGCGGCGACGGCGAATCCATTCGCGCCGGCCTGGCGGACCGGCTGCCGAGCTATCTGGTTCCGGCGCACATCGCCGTCGTCGCCGGCCTGCCGGTCACCGCCAACGGAAAACTCGACCGCGCCGCGCTGCTCGCGCTCGCCGAACCGGCGGCCGATGTCGGCGTGGCCTACGTCGCGCCGCGCACCGAGCTGGAGCGCTCGATCGTCGCGATATGGAAAGAAGTGCTGGGCGTGGAAACCATCGGCGTCGACGACGATTTCTTCAACCTCGGCGGGCAATCCTTCACCGCGTTGCGCGCGGTCGCGGCGCTGCGTTCGCGGGCCAAGGTCAACGTTTCCCTCGGCGGGCTGATCGAGTCGCGCACGGTCGCGCGCCTGGCCAGCCTGGCCTCGGGGCAGCGGCTGTCCAACGCGCTGGTGCCGCTGCACGCCGCGGCCGGGCCGGCGTTGTTCATGGTGCATCCGGCCGGCGGATCGGTCGCGGCCTACCGCGACCTGGCGCGCGAACTCGACCGCGCCAGCTTCGGGCTCGCGGCGAGCGAGCCGCTGCCGGCCACCATCGCGGCCTTGGCTCAGGGGTATGTGGCCGCAGTGCGCGCCGCGGCGTCCGGGCCGTACACGATCCTGGGATGGTCGTCGGGCGCGGTGATCGCGCTCGAGATGGTCGCGCAACTCGAAGCGGCCGGGGAGCGGGTGGCGCAGCTGGTCGTGTTCGACGCGCCCGCGCCGACCGACCCGCCCCCGGGTCCTGTCGACGAGGCGACCTTGCAGGACTGGTTCCGCGAAGACACGGCCGGCGCCGACCTGCTCGCCGCCGAACTGCATCATGTCTATCCGGTGTTCGCGCAAATCGTGAATGCGTGCCGCAGCTACTCGCCGCCCGTCGTGGCTGCGGACGTGGCGCTGATCCGCGCCCGCGACGGGCGGGTCAGCGAATACGCGGGGCATCCAGATGAAGCGGCGGCCGATTGGGGCTGGTCCGCGCGCACCCGCGGCACGGTCGCCACGCGCATCGTCGCGGGCACCCACCACAGTCTGTTCGGTGAGCAGCACCTCGCCGAGGTGGTGGCCGCGCTTCGGGAGCTCGTTCGATGAGCCGCCTGCGCTGCGCTCGGCGCTCGCACCCTCGCATCTCCGCGCCGCTGTCCGCGCCAACGCTATCCACGCCGTCGCTCGTGCGCGCCGGCGTCGTGGAGTGACCATGCCAAGTTCGAATCCTTCCGCCGGTAGCGGCGACCTGCCCAGCGACATCGACGTGGTCGTGATCGGCGCGGGCCAGGCCGGCCTCGCCGTCGGCCATACGCTCAAGCAAGCGGGCGTCGACTTCGTCATGCTCGACGCCGCCAGCGAGCTCGGCGTTTCCTGGACGAATCGCTGGGACTCGTTGCGGCTGTTCACCTCCGCGCAGTTCTCCGGCTTGCCCGGGCTGCCGTTTCCCGGCGATCCGGATCGATACCCCGCCAAGGACGAAGTGCCGGACTACTTCCGAACCTACGCGGCGACGTTCGCGCTGCCGATCCATCTCGGCATGCCGGTGACTTCGGTCGGCCGCTCCGGCGACGGCTTCAGCGTGACCACGCCGGCCGGTCGCATCGCCGCGCGCCAGGTCGTCGCCGCGGTCGGGGCGTTCCAGACGCCGGCCATTCCCGGGTTCTCGCAACGGCTGGCGCCGTCGGTGACGCAACTGCATTCGCACGCCTACCGCAATCCCGGACAGATTCCCGCCGGGCCGGTCGCCGTGGTCGGTTCGGCGAACTCGGGCCTGCAGATCGCGGCGGAACTGTCGGCCACCCACGAGGTGGTGGTCTGCAAGGGCCGCAGGCAGCCGCGCTTGCCGCAGCGGATCCTGGGCAAGGACGCGTTCTGGTGGCTGTCCAAATCCGGCATCCTGCGCCTGCCGACGAACACGCCGCTGGCGCGGCGATTGGCGATGCCCGATCCGATCGTCGACACGAAAAGCGGCGGACCGCCCGGCAGCGTCCGCTACGCGGCGCGCGCCGTCGACGTCGCGGGCACGCAGCTCGTCACCGCCGACGGCCAGCGGCTCGACGTATCGACCGTGCTATGGGCGACCGGCTATCGCAACGAGTGGCCGTGGCTGGACGCGGAACTGCTCGGCGCCGACGGACAGCCGCCGCACGACGCGGGCGTCGGCGCGTCCGGGTTGCATTTCGTAGGCCTGTACCGGATGCGCAACCGCGGCTCTGCGCTGCTCGGCTTCGTCGGCCGCGATGCGCAACGCGTCGGCGCGGCGGTCGCGCGACGCAGCAAGCGCTGAGCTTCGGCTCGGCCCGGCAGCCCAGCCCAGCGGCTCAGCCCAGCGGCTCAGGCTGCCACTCGTTGACCATCTGGTCGTAGCTCGCGTAATCCGGTTCCAGGCCCGCGGCGACGATTTCCCATAGCATCTCGTCCGTGCCGCCGCCGATCCGTGCCATCTTCACGTCGCGCCACCAACGGCCGAGCGGCGATTCCGTCTCCAGCACGCCGGCGCTGCCGAAGATGTGCATGCACTCGGACATCACCTCGCAGCCCAGCCGAACCGCGGTGACCTTCGCGGCCGAGCACGAGCGCACGTTGAAGCCGGCGGCGTTGGCGATCAGGCCGTTCAAGGCCAGCCGCATCATGTCGACCCGCGCCTGCAGGTCGGCGATCCTCAGGCGCAAGGCCTGATGGTCGAACAGCGCGACGCCGAAGGTCTTGCGCCGCTTCATCCGCGCCACCGTCACGCCCAGCGCCAGATGGCAGGCGCCGAGAATCTGCGCAGCCATGGCGAAGCGTTCCTGGGCCAGCGCCCAGCTGAGCACGGCCAGGCCGGTGCCGGGGCGGGCGATCATCATCTCGGCCGGTACCCAGGTGTCGAAGAACACCGGCGCGGTGCTGATGCTGCGGGCGCCGACGGTCTCGAAGGCCTTGCCGACGCGAAGCTGCGAGGTCGGCACCAGGAACAGCGCGAGATCGTCGCGGCCCGCGTGGCTCTCGTCGATGCCGCGCAGCGCCAGCACGATGTAGTCGGCCACCGGCGAGGGCGACGCCATCTTCTTGTGGCCGCGCAGGCGATAGCCGCCGTCCTCGCGGACGGCCGTCGAGCTGAGCCCGAGCATGTCCGAGCCCGCGCCGGCCTCGGTCGCGGAGATGCATAGCACGGCCTGGCCCGCGATCGCCTGGTCGGCGACATCGCGCAGCGCTTGCGAACGGCCGAAGCGGCGCAGCATCGCGATCGCCGAGTCGTGCAGGGTCACCGCCGAGGCGATGCCGCCGGCGCCGAGCCGGCCGAACCGCTCGGACAGCGCCAACGTGTGTTCCAGCGCGGGCACCGGGCGCTCCTGCCACTTCGCCGCGAAGATGCCTTCGCGGCCGAGCAATTCGACGATGCCTCGGGGGAAGAGGCCGGCCGCTTCGGCATCCTCGACCAGCCGGCGGGTCGACTCCCGCGCCAGGATCGCGTCGAGATGGTCCTTGAATGCGGCGATATCGGAAAACGCTGTATCCATCTGCAAGGTCATGGCGAGCCGACCGATTCCTGTTGTCGTTGACTGTTCGCACCGTGAAGCATCGCCAGTTCGGTTTCGACGATGGCGATGGTGGCGGAGCGTTTCGGCTTTCCCGACGGCGTTTTCGGCAAGGTGCGCGGCGGGACCACCGAGACCAGCCGCGGGCTGACGCCGAAGGCCGCATACACCGCGTCCGAGACGTCGCTCTTGATCCGCGCGCTGGATTCGGTGTCGGCGCTGTCGCCGGCTTCGACCACGACCGCGAACTCTTCGCGTATTCCCGCGGCGGCGAGCGCGACCGCGATCGCGTTGCCCTGGCGCACGCCGTCGACGCGGCAGGCCGCGCGCTCGATATCGCCGGGGAAGATGTTGCGTCCCGCCACGATGATCATGTCCTTCAATCGGCCGCAGACGACGACCTCGCCGGTTTCGGTGACATACCCCATGTCGCCGGTGCTGAACCATCCGTCGTCGCCGAGCAGCGATCGCTTGCCGCTGGGCGTGAGGTAATAGCGCGAGACGGCATCGCCGCGGATCTTGAGTTCGCCGACCGTGCGGACCTTGGCGCTGTCGCCGTCGCCGACGCGGATTTCGATGCCGGGCACCGGCTTGCCCAGTTTGGCCAGACGGCGCGCGGCCTGATCCGCACTGATCGTCGCATGCGACTCGCGTTCGATCGCCGCCTGATCGACCGCGTCGAACTGCACGCCCGCGCCGGTCTCGGAGAACGAGATCGCGAGCGTGGCTTCCGCCATCCCGTACGCGGCGACGAAGGCGGTGGAATCGAGCCCGAACCGGGCGCCGGTTTCGAGCACCGCGGCGACCGTCGCGTGATCGATGGGTTCGGCGCCGCTGAGGGCGAAGCGCAGCGACGAGAGGTCGAACGCGCCGTCGGCCGCCGCGCGCAGGTAGCGCGCGAGCAGGGCGTAGGCGAAGTTCGGCCCCGCGGTCATGGTCCCGCGATATTTCGAGATCAACGACGGCCACAGCCGCGGCGAGCGCAGGAACTCGCCGGGCGCCGCGCACACCGCCTCCGCGCCGACCTGCATGGGCAGGACCAGGAACCCGATCATGCCCATGTCGTGAAACAGCGGCAGCCAGCTCACCAGCACATCGTCACGCGGATCGAGCTTGGACGCGCTGACCATCGCCGCCGCGTTCTCGTGCAGGTTGCGATGCGAGATCGCCACCGCCTTGGGCAGCCCGGTCGAGCCCGAGGTCAGTTGCAGGAAGGCGATGTCGTCCTCGTCGCACTCGAGCGGTTCGAGCGCCGCGCCTTCGGCCAGCGCGTCCGCCGATACGACGGGCGCGGCCTTGGCTTCGAACAGCGGCATCGTGCGCAAGAACACGTCGCCGACGACGACCAGCTTCGCGCCGATCATGTCCAGCACCGCGAAGGTGTCTTCCGCCCAGGCGTCGAGGTCCGCGCGCGGGCCGGGCTGATGCAGCATCGTCACCGACGCCCCGCGCATCCAGATGGCCTGGATCGTCGGCGCGATACCGGCGGGCTCGCCCATCAGCACGCCGACCGCGTCGCCGGGATTCACGCCCGCCGCCGCGAGCGCGCCGGCCATGCGGCGCGCGATCCCGTGGATCTCCTGCCAGGTGCGCCGGACAGGCCGATGCGGCTCGCCCGTGACCAGGCCTTTGCCGGACGCGGGCGCGGCGACGAATACGTCGTGGGTGAATCGGCTCATGGTTCGATCGGTCCTTGATCTTCCGGTGTCGCGCGGACGGCGACGGAGAATCTCCGTCCGTGCGACCGGAGGGCTTTATTGGGCGGGGACTGCGGACGCGGCGGGCAGCGCGGGGCCGGCGGCCGCGACGCGGTCGCGGGTCTGTTCGATGAGCCGGGCCACGTCGCCGACCGTCTTGCAGACGATGAGCTCTTCCTGGCGCAGCGTCACCCCCAGCTTTTCCTCGATCGACACCAGGCCGATGGCGAAGGCGATGGAATCGAAGCCCAATTCGCCGATCAACGAGGCGCCCGGATGGACACGGGCGGGATCGATCGCGAGTTCGTCCCGGAACACTTCCACGAGGGTGTCGTAGGCGGTCGTTTCAGACATGAATCACTCCTTTGAATTCATACTTTGAGCGTAACACAGGTGTGAATCTCATCCATCTTGCTACGTCGCGAGGCACAACGCGCTTTGTGCCGATTTTCAAAAATGGACCGGCGGCCACAGTTCGCTAAAAGCGAAATCGTTACGGGGCTCGCTGGATTCGGCTATCGCTAGTGCGTCCGCGCTCGCCTCGGACCGCAAACACGGCGGCTGTCGTGGGAGGGCCTTCAGGCCCGACGCTTTCCGATCAGCGCAGCGCGATACAGCGACGCCGAGTACCAAAGCGGCCTCCGAGCGGCCACACGCGATGTGTCGCATCGCCCCGATCGATTGCGGCAAGCGCATTCCGCCAGCGACGCCTCGTCGTTCCAGCGATCGCCGAAATAGCGACAACGCTTGCTGCTGCGGAAATGCGCGCCACAGACGAGGAAACGCAAGAGGTCGGCGAAGGCGGCCTCGCGACATCGCTGAAGTTCGTCGCGCGCCCAGGCTGGACTCGACGATGCGCAGGCCGTCGGCCCGCGCGGGCGCACTGCGCGCCTCAGCGCCAGCGGCGACGACGCTTGGCGCCCGCCTCGCGCGAGCTCCCGGACGCCGACTCGCTCTTGCAGGCAAGACACACGCGGCCAAAGCCGCCGGCCCCGTCCTTCAGCGCCGGGTCGAAGAACTCGGCCTGTTCCTTGATCTTGCCGCAGCGCGAGCAGGGCTTGAGCTCCTTGCTCGCCAATCCGGCCGCCTGCGACTGCACCTGGCTGACCGCTTCGGAGCGATGCTCGCCCAAGGCGATCTCGACCAAGCGATCCAGCCGCTCGGACAGCGTCGCGACGGGATCGTCGCCGAGGTTGAAGCGGTTGATGCGTAGGAAACGGTAGCCGTAGCTCTCCAGGGTGAGCTGGCGCTCCACGTCGGCCTCGTGCAGGTAACGCTCGTGGTTGCCGATGTGGATGTGCTTGCCTTTCTGGAAGTGATGCTCGAAGCCGTCGTACTCGATCACGATCTGGATCGGCCCCTTGGGCGACTGATACGTCACCAGGAAGTCCACGCGCCAGGCCGGATGCTGGTAGGTGGGATCGAGTTGCTTGAGGTAGGCGCCGACCTCGAACTGGGCGAACACGTCGATGTCGTCCAGATGCTGTTGATAGAACGGCGTCTGGTGCAGCCACTCCAGCACCCGGGCTTCCATCGGGCTCGACGGATCGACGTCCTGCGCGTCGGGCAGGCGTGCGGCGCGGTCGAGCACGTTGGCGTAGTGGTGCAGCGCCTGGCCGATGGCGCCGCGATACTCGCCCAGCGGCTTGGAGTGGACGAACCACACCATCTCCTGGGCGCGGCTGAAGCCGACATTGAGGCGCTGCACCTTGAGCTTTTCCTCGACCGCCTGCTGGGCGTCGGTCAGTTCGACCGGGAACACGTAGTTCAGCGCGTCGTGCTCGGCGGTGGCCACCATCGAATAGAAGATGATGTTGCGTTCCTCACCCTGGCAGCTGTCGAAGGTCATGACCTTGAGCTTGAGCAGGCGTTCGAAATCCGCGCCGCGGGCATGGCTGAAAAGGCGCTTGGACAAATAGGTCTGTTGCTCGCGGAACGGGGTGATCACGCCGACGGTAGGCGGGTCTTCCTCGTCGATCAGCTCCAGCAGCCGCTCCAGGATGAAGTCCGCCTCGGCCTCGTTGGTGCCGCGCGTGGTCTTCTTGTCGACGGTCTCGACCCGGTCGAAGCGGATGACTTCGTCCACCGGCACTCCGCGGATCTTGATGGCCTGCAACTGATGGCCGTAGAAGGTTCCCGACGAATAGCCGATCAGTTCCTGGTAGGAGCGGAAGTGCTTGCGCAGCATCACCGAGTACGACGCGGCGTGGTTGCAGAACTCCAGGATCGAGCGCTTTACGTCGAACATCGACAGGCGCTGCAGTGCATCGGCCGCGTCGCTGACGTTGGCGCGGAAGTAGTGGGTCAGCTCGCCGCGGTACTTCTCGTTCTGCTCGATGCTGGCGTTGGACGACTTGACGTTGGAGAACTGCTTGTCGTCGCCGAGCACCACCACCTTGCGCGCGCGCAGCAGCGCCGGCAGCGCCTGCGCCACCGACACCTGCGAGGCTTCGTCGATGACGACCACGTCGAACAGGTCCGGCGCCAGCGGCATGAATTCGCCGAACTCGCGGATGCTGGCGATGATGACCGGAAAGCTCTCGCGCACCTGGCCGAACTTCTCTTCCGGGAACTTCTGCCGGCTGGAGATCACCCCCGCCAACGCGCGCGCATCGGAACGGTAGTTGTCCATGAAGCTGATCAGCCGGCCGTCCACGTGCGAGTTCATGACCGAGGTGTTCAAGCGTTCGAGTTGGGTCTTGGTGCCGACGTAATCGATCTGCGGCGCCGCGGCGAAGGCTTCGCGCGTGCGCAGCCAGCCGGCCAGGAAGCGGATCGCCAGCGGCCACAGGCGCGCATCGTCCTTCGGGCGTTCCAGCAAGGTGTCGAGAATGGCCGGGTCGATGCGGCGGAGCAGGGCGAACGCCTGCGCCGCGCCGGCCGCGGCTGGGTCCACCGGTCGCGCCGTCGCCAGCCAGCGGTACGCCGCCGGGAACGCGTGCTCCTGGCCCTGCGCGGCCAGCTTCAGCCGCAGCGCGTTGCCGGCTGAGGCGACCGCCTGCAAGCGCGCGACCGAGGGCTTCAGCAGCAGCGGCTGCGACACCGGCAGCAGGTTGATCTGGCGCTCCAGCTCGCGCACGGCGCCGCCGCGGAACAGATAGCCGAACACCGGCATGCGCAGCTGTTGATAGGTCACCAGCACGCTGCCGAGCACCCGCAGTTGGTCGGCGTCCAACTGTTCGAAACACGCCCACGGCGTCGAGCCCGCGTCCTTGGCGAAGTCGGCCAGCGCCAGTTCCAGGCTCAAACGGTCCCAGAGCGTGGCCGCGGAGTGGTCGCGTTCGTCGAAGACCTCGACCAGATACGCTTCCAGGCCCGGCAGCCCGGGCGCGAGCGCGTCCAGCTCCGTCTGCAGGCGCGCGTCCTTGCAGCGGCGCAGTTGCTCCAGCAGCGCCGGATGCAGCTGCGCCAGCTGGGCCTCGTCCTCGTGCATGGCCTGCACCGCCGCCAGCTCGATCGCGCCCAGCGCGGTCACCGTCTGCGCGATCTGCTGCTTCAGGTCCGCGGCCTTGGCCTGCCGCTCGGCTTCCAGGCGCGCCTGATTGGCCTTCATCGCCTTGGCGTACGCGCCGATCTGGCTGATCGTCTGGTTCGAGGTCAGCTTCTTGAAGTTCGCCGCCTGCTGGCCCAGGCGCAGCAGTGGATTCGGGAAGTCCGGATCGTGGCGCACCCGCGACATCGCCTCGGACAGCTTGTCGTAGACCACGTCCAGCGCCTCGGTCTTGTCCGACAGCACCAGGCACGAGCGGTGATTGAACGCGCAATCGGCGGCGATGGCGGTGATGGTGTGGCTCTTGCCGGTGCCCGGCGGCCCGGCCACCACGACGATCTTGCCCTCGGGGTGGCGCACCGCCAGCAGCACCTTGCGCTGCTCCTCGTTGAGCGGGATCGGCGAGTCGTAGACCACGCGCTCGACCATCGGCAGCGCGTCCCACTGCGCCTCGACCTCGGCGGCGATGGACTTGGGGTTCTCGCGCAGCACGCCGCCGACGATGCCCTCGAACAGATCCACCACGGACGAACCGCCCTTATTGAGGGCGTCGAGAATCTCTTCGTAATCGTTGATCAGCGCCTCGTCCGCGCGCTCGAACGCCGCCAGATACAGTGCGCTCGACAGCCCGACCTGGGCCGTGGCCGCATCCTGCGCGGAGGACGACAGTTCGATCTCGCCGCCGAGGTCCATCGCATTGGCCACGCGGCGGAACAGCAGGCGCGCTTCCTCGTACACCGACTGTTCCGGCTTGAGGTAGGTGATCCGCTCGGGAATCGGCGACACCCAGGCGCGGTTGAGGCCGGCGGCCAATTCCTGCAACACGAAGTCGATGGCCTTGCGGTTCGCGTACAGGTGATTGACCAACTTGAGCTTGTAACCGGCGCCGCTGGGATCGCGCTGCACCTCGATCGGCAGGAAGAACAGCGGATACTGATTGCCCTTGAACTTCACCGCGCCGAGGTACAGATACAGCTGCAGGTTGTCGCTGGTGGCGACATAGGTTTCCAGATCGCGGAATTCCAGATAGGCATCGGCGGCGACGAAGCCCTCGTAGAACGCGATCAAGGCCTGGCGCGTCCCCTCTAGCGTCAGGAACTGCGGGATCGCCTCCAGCAGCGGCGCCGGCTCCTGCGTGGCCAGCAGCCTGGCCAATTGCTCCGGCAGGATCCGCGACAGATCCGAACAGACCCGCTCGACCAGATCGCGCTCGGCCGCATGCAGCGAATCCACCACCCAATAGGCCTGCGTGCGCAGCGGCCCGTCCAGGTGCGCGATCAGCGGCCGGATGATGTGCTCGGACGCTTTGTCGGCCAAGTGCTGCTGCACCCCTTCGACCCACAACTCCGGGTCCTGCACCGCGCTGGCGTACGTGCTGACCGCCAGCGCGCCGACCTCATGCCCCACCACCTCGATGGCGGAGGCCGGAATCGCGTTGACCTGCTCCTCGATCACCTTGCGCAACACCGGGCTGATCGGTCGCACGTACTTGCGCAGCGCGATGTTCAGCGCCAGATCGTCCCCGCTGGGCCGGCTCAGCAGCGCCCACAGATCGCGGTCCAGATTGGGGTAGGGCGAAGTCCGCAACCCCGAACGGAACCCGCTGTCCGACGTCAACACGATCCGCCGGCGCGGCGCCTGCTGGCGCTTGAAATCCGAATCGAGAAAATCGCGGAAATACTGACTGACCCGCGAGGCGATCGGCCTCAGGTGGGATTTCAAGGCATCCATTGCATGCACCGTCGTTATGGAGCTAGCCGCCGTCATGGAGCCAGCCGCCGTTATGGAGCGAGCGGCCCGCCAGCGGACGATCCCTGGCCATGCACGCGGTCTCCGTTTCGAGCGGAAATGCTACCGCGATTTTCCACAGCCCCGCCTGACCCCGCGTGGCGCCCAGCCCGGTCCCAGGCGCCTGCCGCCCGCCCCTGCGGGAGTGGCGTAGGCCGCGACGGCGACCTCACCCGCCCGCGCGGCCACCGCGGCGAAAACATCCGCCTGCGCAGGCGCTCAAGACAGTGGTTCGCGCGCCGCCACTCTTGCCGGAAGGCCCGGTGCGACCGCCGGGTACTCTCCGGCGGCCGAAGCGGATCAACGCGCCCTCCCAATCACTGCCGATATACTCGGCCCGAACGACAGGGGATGCTGATGCGCAGGGAATCGAGTGCGGTGTGGGCGATCGCGGCCGGCAGTGCGTGTGCGGGCTTGCTGTGGGCCTCGCAGAGTCTGGCCGACTTCGTCCGTCGGCCCACGTTGTCCTGGGCCAGCGTAGCGACAGGCGCGGCGTTCAAGGCCCGTCCGCGAGCGGACACGACGTCTAGCGCACACCCGCAAACCGGCGCGACGTTCGGCGCGCGCGCCTGGGGACGCATCGCGCCCAGCGCAGGTGGATGGGCAGGTGCGGCACCGGGCGCACTTGCGCATGGTGGGGCGAGAACCGCCGCCTCGTCGATGCAGGCGGCATCACCGGGGCCGCCGATCTATTCGATGAGCGCGCCGCAGTACCTCTCCGACCCGGCGGCCGCCCGAGCGCGGTCCATCGCCGTGGGCGACGTCTCCGGCGATGGGCGCGATGACCTCGTCTTCCTGTCCGCGCGTTACATTCCCGGCGCGTGGCTCAACGGCATGGACGTCTACGTCGCCTATCAGCGCAGCGATGGCAGCCTCGATCCGGCGGTCAAGATCGGAGAGTCGGGTACCGAACTCGATTTCCGTTTGTTGATCGCCGACCTGGACCGCAACGGGATCGGCGACATCGTCACCACCACCAGCAGTGGCGTCATGGTGTTCTACGCGAACGCCGACGGCCGGTTCACATCTAGTCTGACCGTGGTCGGTGACCCCGACGCCTTGGTCGCCACCGACGTCGATCGCGACGGTTACCTCGACGTGCTGGTCGACGCCAGCGACACCACGGCCAGCGTCCTGCACGGTGGCCCGCGCGGCGTCGAGCGCACCTCCACGCTGCCGCTGCCTGCGTCTGCGGTGCGCACCACCGGCGACGTCACTGGCGACGGCCTGGATGACCTCATCCTCGCCACCATCTTCAACCGGCCGCTGCGCGAATTCCGCGTCTACCCGGCGCTGGCATCGGGTGGATACGCCGCGCCGCTGGTGCACTACGGTGCGCTGGACGCCAACCAGACCGGATCGCTCGTCACCGGCGACTTCAACGGCGACGGCCGCATCGACCTCGCGCTGGACGAAGCGAAGGATTACGCGGACGTGCACCTGTACTTCCAGGACGCACAAGGCACGCTTTCATCGACCCGCGACATTGCCAGAAACCGGGGCGGCGGCTCCTTGGTCGTCCACGACCTCGACCGCGACGGCCGCAGCGATCTGGCGATCGCGCACAACGGCTGGGGCTACGTCGGCTACTACCTGCAGACGGACACCGGCTTTACCTCCCAGAACGTTATCAACGCCAATCAATACATGGGGCGGTCCAACTACTTCGCCGCCGGCGACCTCAACCACGACGGCTGCGGCGATCTGGTGATCAGCCGGGACAGCCAGTCGCCCGTGCTGTTGTACGGCCAAGGCTGCGCGCCTGCGGTCGTCGCCGATTGCCGTTATCCGGATGTGGCGGTGGCGGCGGGGCCTGTGGCGGCGGCCTGGGCGTTGCCGTTGGCGCGTGTGGGCAGCGGCGGTGCGGATGCTCAGGTGCGTGGCCGATCGATGTCAGGCGCTGGCGAGCGCTTTGGGCGCGATGGCCATGGCCTTCGGAGTGTGTCGGCGTCGGGGCCGGCGGGCAGGGGAGTGATGGAGCGGTAATCGCTATCGACGAGGCCAGCGCGGACGGAACCTGCAAGCGACACTGCCCTTGTGCCTGCAACGCACATCCCCTGCAACGCTTCTCCAATCCGAGCCGTCCAGCGCGTTATACCGTTGATTGTTAGGGCAAAAAAGCTTGATGCCCCAGTAAAAAGATTCGCATCGTTGGCGGGACACCGCAGCGCCGAGCCCGCGAGGCCGCTCGCCGGTAGATGACATTGTGTGAGCCCGACCAGGAACGCCCCGCCCCGCCTCGTGAGGAGCGACCGAGGGCGAGCGTCCGTCATCTATCTGGTCGTGATGCTCTAGCGGGCGACCGATACTGCAAACCCGAAGGGACGGCCTTGCGTGTTGTCCGTCCAGATCCACGCGGACGCCGCCGAGGCGGGTTGTGGCTGAGCCGCTGCCGCCGCAACTGCGTAGCCTCGTCGACGAATTCGCCAAACAAAAGACCTGCCGTCGAACGCCGCTGAGGATGTCGAAGCCGCTATCGCGAGTTCCGCTTATCTTGCCAGCGTCATGGTCGACGCCGTCGACCGGAACACCCGATCGTTCATTGATCAAAAGCCAGCATCGGCTAGCATGGCGATAGCAGTTACCGCGATACCCACGGCACCTATGTCATGACGGTGGCCGCCCGCGCGCTCGATCCGGTTCGGATCGAGCTTCAAGGTCGCCATGTCGAGCTCGATGGTGGGCACATGCATCGTGGTGCCCTTGGCGTAGTCGTTTAGCTCGCGGGGCTGGACCTGGGTGGGACTGAACGCTCGTTCTCCTATGTCAATACGAGCAACGGTCGGCGCGAGTACGAAAGCGTGTCGCATACCCAAATCCAGGCTGCCGCGGCGACTGCGCATAGGCTGGAGAGCGCTGTTTCGTCCCGAAGCCCATCCGCTCCGGTAGTACGCGCGTACACCCCAGGGCATCCCGACTATCAAGCCTTCGAGATGTTCCACCGCGCAGCCCAAGCCGATGGCCGTTGGAGCCGAGCCGAAGCCCGTAACCTCGCCGCGGCCGGCTTGGCGGCGGTGGAGGCCGATCCAATCGTAGGCCGGAACCTATCTAGAGTCGTCATCGGCACGGGCGCTGATGGCGCGCCCAATCTCATCGGGTATGCATCTCCCCATGGGCCGATGGGGCCGCATAACCACCTCGCGGTAGAGGCTGACGCTGCTCCCCAGGTGCCTGCGGATAAGAGTCTGGATCACGTCGAACAGCTCAATTGGCAGCAAGGCCAACGACAGACTCAGCAGTTGGAACAGCAAGCTGCGCAGGCGCATGAGACCCCAAAAATGAGATTGTGACATCAATTGGTGGCTGTTTCGGGCGGCGGACATGCTCTGTCGGGTGTTGGCTCTAATCTGAGCTAGCCGGTCCGCTTTCGGCCAAAAGCGGAATTTTCCAGCATTAGCTCTCGATCCAGACATGCAGTGCGTTGGCCACGTATGTAGTGATGAACACGATTCGCCGCTAATGCGATCATACTAGCCAACGCCAACGCCAACGCCAACGCCAACGCCAACGCCAACGCCAACGCCAACGCCAACGCCAACGCCAACGCCAACGCCAACGCCAACGCCAACGCCAACGCCAACGCCAATGCCAATGCCAACGCCCGCGAAGTGCCCTTTGAACAATTCGCCAAGGCGTGTCACAGGAACTGGCATTGCAGAGGCCGCGTTTCGCATGATCGGACGAGGCATCGCTCGCTTGCAGAAAATCCGACGTGGACGGTGCCAGCAATCGCGAGACGACGCTTTCCGTATATCACTTGCTTTCGATGCGGTCAGCCCAATCGAGATTGGACATCGCCACATTAGCCCGGCGGACTTATATATCTCCACTATGATTTTCAAGTAGACCGGCAGTCCGACTCTTCACGGGTCCAGTTACGAAAGCGAGTCCGTAGATTGGGCGTCAAGGCGCACTTGCTCTCACAGAGGCGGTTTCCCGGCGAGGATCCGTTCGCCCCCCAAATGCACGGCCTATGGTTAGCCGCACTACCGGTGAAGTGAGCGCTTTAAGCCCAGTGGCCTGCTTCAATCGCTCCCAGGCGATCGCGACTCGAAGATGCCGCGGCCTCCAGCGCATCGAAGTAGCGCTCAAGGTTGTCCAGGGATCGCTGCATGTTGTCGTTCCAGGCCTCGTTCTTGCAGTCGGTGGTTTCGTCTGCGGCGAACTCGAAACCGAACTCGGAAGGGACGTCGACCGGGTCGAACCCGAAGGCACGCAGCGGCCGATTCGCGGAATAGATGAAGTCGCTGCAGAGCGACGCATAGGACCGCACCTTCTCGACCAAGGCTTCATGGCTGCCGTTAGCCATTTTCCTCCCGATCGAGATGGCTACTCCCATCATGAAACCTTCGTCGCCGACGGTCGCCCACGACATTGCAACTTCGTGACGATGCTTCATCGTGGCGGACCGAATTTCCATGCACATCTTGAGGTCTTCCCTCCAGGACTTGTCGATGCCATCGAGTGCCCCAACGAGCGAAATCTTTCGAAAATCGATGATTGTCGCCCATTCTCTGGTCTCTGCATGGATCAAGCAGACGACCTCGGCTATTTCCGCGGGCGATTCCGATGACGCCAGGGTCACGGCGTTACGGAGCAAGGCCTCGGCCTTCTGGTTCTTCATGTCGAACAGTTGGCACATCTGCAGGATACGCTCGCGCGACTTTGGATCGATTGCTCCGTCGCGTGTCGCGAGGAAGGCAGCGTCGATAATCCATGCGACTTGGCGCTTTCGGCCGGTTAGGGTGGAAAGAAAGCGGGATATGTCTACGACGGCCGGGTTGCGGATACTTTCGCAGCGCTGTTCGCTGGCATCGACGTCAAGCACCCGCGCAACCGATGCGAGGAAACTGCGCTGCGCGGCGTTGGCTTCACCGCCGATCGCGACGGCAACCAGGACGTCCACATAGGCCTGGCGCTCGGGTGTGGGGGCGTCTAGTGCCAGCAGGGCGTGCGACTTTAGCGGGACATGCTGCGCCAGCAGTTCGTCGATCGTCAGCGCGCGCGCAGCGACAGTCTGCGCGGCGGCGACCTGCCGTACCGGGTCCGGCGTGAGCAGGTCACGCACGAGCGCCAAGCCGGCCACGATTTCCTTGGCGAGGTTCGCTAGGTCGTATTCGAAATCAGGCTCCAACACCACGGCGCGGGCAGCCTTCTGGCAGATCTCTGTGCGTCGGCCGTTCAGTTCCGAGCGCGTGATCCGCATGGCGTGCGGAATCTCTTCGGCCAGATCGATGATGCAATTGAAAGCACTTCCGGCAACCAGGCCCGAAACGCGCGCGGGGTCCAGCGAGCGCTCGCCGATGCCGATCCGGGTGATAGCGCTGAATCGTTCGACACCCGTGGACAGGACTTCTTCCACCAACCGCGTAGCAAACTCCCCCAGCGTGATCCGCCTGTTCGGTGAAATCCCCAAGCCAGTGAATGCGAGCTCCAAGTCATGGCTCTGTTCCAGCCGCTCCACGGCATTGCCATGCTCGTCGAACTTATCGGCGTACTCGAAGGCGGCCTTCACGACGCGCAGGAGTTCGGGCAAAGCGAGGTAGTCCTCGCGCACTTTGATGCTGTCGCGCCAGTCGATGACGCGGACATCTTGCGTGAGCTTGCCGACCTTTCGCGTCTGCTCCAATACCAGCCCGCCCAGACGATGTTGCGTGCGGGCTAACTGCGAAATGTTGTTCCGGACCACGGCGATGGCACGAGCCGAAAATAACCCCTGCTTCTGCATGCCGGCCAGACATTGCCATGCCATGCGCTGGACTTCGACTAGGTCTGCGACGGTCGCCCGTTCCAACGATGCGGTCTTGCCACTGAGCTTGTACCAGAGGCGAAGGAAGAAGCTGGCACCGCGAACCTGCTCAAGCCTGTCCTCGGATACCCCCACGAGATGCGACGCATCCATCGCGAGTTGATCGGAGGCGGCTTGGCTCAGCTTGGCTTCGGCAAGGAGGTGGCCGACGCGAGGATCGATAGCTTCGAAGTCGGCAAGGAGTTCGTTGGATTCCATGGTTCAGATCTTTTCAATGGCGAGTTGAAGAGCGTCCAGCTGAGCGTCGATAACTTGCATCTGTGTGCAAAACTGCTGCTCGGATTGAACGACGCCTACGCGGAAGGACACGAAGGCCCGCTCCGACATCGCAATCAACGTGGCGGACTCGACCAGCACGTGGTGCGATTGTACGAGGGCTTCGGCCGTCGCGAGCGTTTCACGATAGGACGCTTCAATTTGATTATCGATGGCGATCGTCGTGGCGAGCGATGTAATCAAAGCGCCGACGAGGCTGCCGACGAAGATACCGATCGGCCCAGCAGGCGCGCAGATTGCGCTCCCGACGGCGGACCCGACGACGGCACTGGAACTCTGCAGCAGATTCTTGCCAGTCCGCGTTTCAATCTCATCTTTAGTCATCCGGCCGGCGGCCACGAGGACGAGACACTCGGCCAGATCCACCGCACTGATGGCAAAGCCTGCCACGCCACCCGAGGCAAGCGCCGTCTGGAACGCACTGCCAGCAAACAACTGCGGTAGCGTACGCGCGGCGACGCTCACCGTCGCGGTTGCGGCGCCGGCCTTCAACGAGGCGTCCCCTGCCGCGATGGCCGTGTTCCACAGTATGTATTTGGCTGCCTCGATTTCGCTTAGCTTTCCTTCCCGAATCAGCTTTAGGCACCGCACGGTATTGACGGTTCCCGCGACGACCGTCGCGATCATCGCAGCCGACTTGGCGGCATGGCGCAACTGCTTCGCAGTGGAAGCATCGAGATAGGTGCGCTCCGTCTTGCGAAGGAGGGCTTCACCTTCCTCCATGCCGGCACCCAGTGCCTTGGCGTCTTCCAGCGACAATTCTGCTGACTGGACGCCGCCATGCTCGAGATGCCCCGTCGCCTTCTGTTCCACCTCGTATGCGGCGTCCGCAACTTGGGGCCGCTTCCCGGCGTTCTCGATCTGGCACTTGCGCGCGGATTCTCGAACGGCGTCCACTTGGTCCGAAGGAACGACGTGCTGCTCGGCTTCATGGTATTTCGGGATGCCGTCGCGCGTTACCCTTAATGCCTTCTGCGTGTCTTCCGCAGTGCGGTAGTACTTAAGTTGCGCAGACGTCTCGGCCGACTGTCCATCGCGCAGGAGGATGTCGGTAGTCGAGTCGATGCTCGAGATCGTCGACTCGGGATGCTGAGCGGTGTAGGCGCGTACCCGTTTGTCTTTCAGGATGGCGTCGAGATTGAACGTCTCGGCGTGGTGCACCTCGGCCGCGAATCCAGCCTTTTGGGCCAAGCCTTGCCTGGTCCCCGCGATGCGTTGGAAATGCGCATTCGCGAACCGAATCTCGTCGACCATTCGACCCACTTCCGCCGACGCGCGCTCCCCCCAGATATGACAGACGTCCACGGCGCGGTACCGCTTCATCTCATCCTGCTTCATCGATTCCCCCTGTTTTTGGCAAAAAACAATGGCAGTTTTATGCGTTCGGCCAAGGGCGGCGGAGCTTGCAAACCGCCTACTGCGTCATCTCGACGATGACCTACAAACCAACGAATGCAAAAGATTCCTTCGCCATGCTGCTCTCCGAACCTGCTTAGGAGTGGCGGAGATTAGCGAAGACCATCTCGATGCACGACGTGACGGCCATTATCGCGTCGGACTCCAACCAAATCTTCCGTATCCGAACTCCGCCAAGGAGGCTTTGATCTAGGAAAAACTTCCACGATCGGCGGCTAATTGGATGGCTTGGATCCCACTCGCGTCGCGAGTTCGGCTTGAATGAATTGTTAAGCCTCGCCTGGTTGCACACCTATAGGCCCCCCAGGGAGAGAAGTAGCGCCCTCTTTGGAGCTATTAAAGGCTGACTGGAGACGAAGAAAAATATTCTCGATTGTGTCATTGAACGCCACGAATGTGTTGGCTTGACGGTTGAAGGCACCAAGAATAGCAACGCCACTCGGGTCGACCGCAGTTTGCAAGTGGTCATACATACAGGAGACGTACGTTTTCAGGTGCTCTGAGGTAATCCCCAATCCATTCTCGAAGAATCCGGGAAAGTTATCGCTTATGGTCGAATCGTAATCGGTGATCTGCTCGTAGAACTTTGGAAACCCGCACTCCCATGCTTGATGATCAAGCTCATTGATTGAGGCGAATGCAGGCTTTAAGAGCACCTCAGTCACTATTTGAATCTTTGTTTTGATTGCTGCCGGACAATGCGCATACGGTTCAAAAACTAAACTTCCACTGCTGCTTGGATAACAGCCGAAGTGTCCCTGTCTCGCGATTTGTCTGCAGGTGGCATCAAGCCTTAAGTGTTCATACAAAGCAATGCGATGAATTTTCCCGCCTGGCTTTGATACCTCTTCAGAGAACCCCTTTCTTGATCGCTTGAACTCTATTAAGAAGAATCTGTTGTTCGCATCGCCGCACACATCGCCGAATTTCGCGTCGAAGTCGTTCTGCATGTTCCCAAGTAGCGAATATTTAGGCGCAACTCGACTTGCGGCCTCTAAGTTTCCCCAAAGACGAAAAAAATGGCACACATAGTTGCTTTCATAAGGAAACATAAGTGGACTGCAAAAAAAATGTCCGACACCTGAATTAAGCCGACCGCGAAGCAGGTTCGGCATAAATGAATTGTTAGATGTCAGCTAATGAGGAATTTCATAGCCGAATCGCCAAACCCATTTGTTAGGGTTCCGACAATGACGATTGCTGTCTCGTGAATTTTGAAGAATCGTTGCTTCTCGTAGAAAAGTTGATCAAGGTCTTTCGACATTTCGGCTTCCACCTGTCGCTTGACTTCTTGACGCCTCTCCTCGGGCACAGTTATGCCGTTGTTATTCTAAATATTTGCGATGGCGTCATCGATGCCTGCTTCTTTGTGGAGGGCGATGAAAGATTTAACCTCGTCAAACAAAATGCAGTGCTTGCGCGACATCGCAAGAATGATACCTGTGACTATCACGAGTGAACCCGCTCGGTTGATTGAGGTTGACGCATCAGGAGAGGTCATGCATGCGCCGGTAAAGATCAACATAAATGCTGTCAGGTAGGTAGCCCGCTCTTGCCAGTTGTACTTCGTGATCTTCAGCATCATTTCTCTCAAGTTGTGGAGCAAGTCGGACTGACACCGAACTAGGTAATAGCCGGATCCCTGGTGCCGGTTATACGACCTATCCAAGTTAACGTATGGCGTGCTATCCCCTCGATACGAATCGATCTTAGGGTGGCTGGATCCGGCTAACAAGCCGTTGTAGAACCGGATCCAGCAG
The DNA here is from genome assembly GCF_031199375.1 of Lysobacter yananisis. NCBI lineage: Bacteria > Pseudomonadati > Pseudomonadota > Gammaproteobacteria > Lysobacterales > Lysobacteraceae > Lysobacter > Lysobacter yananisis. The sequence continues at coordinate 5,555,017 of NZ_CP133568.1, read as the reverse complement.
GGTGCGGAGGGTGCGCTTCAGCTGATGTCTGCTTTGGGGCGATAGCCGTCATTCTCGTTAACGGCTGATCTGGGCCAATAGCTGACACTGTCACCTGTCCCGGCCGCCAGTGGCCACACACAATTGTTTTGTAATGCAGCTACATGGCATGGAGCTTCCAGTCGTACATCTTGTAGTGCCATCCAAGGCACTCTGCCGAAGGCCAGTGGCGGCGGTCCTTAGGCATGAAAGCTTTTTTGCCATGAAGGGCTTTTGAAACCTGACTGTCCGCGCTGGAGTACTTCCCATCCCTGCCCTTCGGATCGATGTAGTACACGGTGTGATCTGGCGCGATGGTGATGTAACCGCAATCGAACAAGCGATGATGCGTTGCGCAAAGCAGCAGTCCGTTGCACGTGGCCATCCGCTGAGCGGGGCTGCAGGCGTTCCATTCGATCAGGTGGGCCGCCTGAAGTGCATCCTCGAAAGTAAGCCCACAAATTGCGCACCGCCCCTGATACGCTAGCAATAGCGCCTTTCTGAAGATCGATTGCGCCGTGCCACGCACCTTGACCTGCGCGTAGATATCGGCGGCCTTCCCGGGATCGGAATCCAGCTCTGCGGCGAGCGCTTGTTCGGTTTCGCCTTGGGATGCATACAGGAATGGGTTCTCGCTCTCGTTCCATGCGTAGTTGCGGACCTTCCGCAATCCTTCGGGCAGGTCGTCCACATCCCAAGCGATGAATCCCGAGCTTGGTGTCTGATCCTGCGCATTCACCACCAGGATCGTCAAAGGCGGAAGCCTCTGGTCGAGGCAGTATGCCTGGATTACCCCCAATACATAACGAAGCGCGCGTGGGTGGACGCTGATTGCCGCACCCAACTCCCCGTAGGTGATCAATCCACTCCTCTTAGACGCAACCGCGGTAAGCACCCTCCAAGCCCGATAAGCACGCTCTTCCTGATTGACAGCCATACACTCCCCCGAGTGTCCGATGAGACCGTCCCTAGATAATAGCCAAGGAACGGCCAATCATCCTTGGGATCATCACTTGCGCCCTCTGACAGAGGCGGTCTGCCTGCCCGCGCGTCAGCAAACGCAGCCTGGGTAAGCGAAGCGCACCATCCGTGGCTTCGTGGGCGATCCTCCAGCCAGCGACGTCGTCATAGCCAGTAACCTGCAGACAGGCCCCATGCGGTGGCCGCTAGCCAATGTCGCCCGTGTAAGGGCAGAGGTCGCGCCCGGCGCTACTAGGTATCATCTGCAAATGATGGTTATGGGGCGAAAGCAGGCATCTATAGCGTCGACCGCCTCTTCAGAATTGCCTCTGCATGAATACGTGGCCGCGCGATAAACTCGGACAAGTCTGATTGACAGTTCTGGACTGTCTCTACAGAGTCCCGCCCACGGAGCGTCGAAACTCCCAAACACATAGCGATTCCCGCCTTCGTCAATGGTGGGTCTTTTCACAGCTGTCGTTTGGAGGAATACCGCGTATGCCCCGTAAGTCCGCCCGCAAATCCGACCGCACATCCCCGCAAGATGGCGTGGTGATGCCCGCCGACGCATTCAAAGCCCTTTCCGCCTTCCAGCCAGAACTGCACGGCATCGTGCGGACCTTGCAGCCGGAGGTGTTGATCGAGATCGGGTATCCCGCCGGGCAGGACCACCGTTTGCTGCGCGAAGTCTTCCGGGCCCTGGCTCGGCGGCTGGACACGGTGGTGGCCGGCTGTTTCTGGGCGCCGTCCGACGAGGGCGGGGATGGGACGGGGGCATCGCGGTGTCTGCACTGAGAGGCGCGCCTTGTCGCGGTGACAGGCCGGGCGGTCGCGAGGGGCAGTGGCCGCAGCCTCGTCGGGTCCGGGCTTAGGGCAGAATCGCTGGCGTCGCGCGCCTGATCCGCCGTGAGCTGAAGAAAGGCCCCGCATGGTGTGGGGCCTTTCTGCTTTCAGGCAGGCGGACTGCACTGACGCGCGGCGCTCAGCCGCAAAAGATCGCCACGATCCCGTTCGGCGTCGAGCGTTGCTCCGACATCACCCCGACGAACTCCGGCGTGTAGCAGACATCGCGCAGCGGCGCGTGGTTGCGGTCGTCGATGCCGGGGGCGATGCCGCGGTCGCTGGCGTAGAACTGGCAGTAGGCCTGGATCGGGGCGCCGTGTTTGCGGTAGGCCTGCATCGCGATATAGAAGCCTTCCAGCGATTCGTAGCCGACGCCGCCGAACAGGGCGAAGCCCACGCACGGGTAATTCTTCTTGTCGACCGGGTTCATGATCGTCTTGGCGGCGGGAATGGCGGTGGCCAGCGGCAGTACGTTGGGCTGGCCGTTCGGGCCGAAGCGGAACTGCACGTGGTCGAGGTCGGTGTTGGCGGTGTTGAACAGCACGCCTTGCAGGTGCAGCTTGATGTCGAACAGTTCGATCAGGTCCAGCACCAGCGTGTACAGGCTGATGCCGATGCCGATTTCGGTCTCCGCCGCGCCGGCGATGCCTTCGATCAGGTCGATGGCGAAGCTGTTGCCCGGGTCGTTGGGATTGTTGGGGATGTCGGGCAGGGTGTAATCGCGGGTGGAGACGATGCCGGTCTTGTCCTGGTAGGCCTTCAGCAGGGCCATCGTGTCGGCGCCGGGGCCCAGCCCGCGCTTGAAGTCCTGGTGGGCGGCGGTCAGGGTTTCGAGAAAGTGGACGACGGCGCCGGGCGCCGCGGCCGGGCTCTTCAGGCCTTCGGTCAGCGCCTGGTAGGCGGCGCTTTGGGTGTTGAGCCAGGTGATGTGGGAGTACTGGCAATCAGGGAGGCTCATGGGCGCGTTCCTTTGAAGGCGAGGGGTGTTGCGGCGAAATCCTGTCCAACCAACGCAGCTCGGGCGCCGGAGCGGTCAGCTCTGGTGTGGGGGCGGGGCCGATCCTTCGCCTAAGCAGCGCTGGTTGCGCGAGCGGTAGGCGGCCGAAGCGAGGAAGATCGCCAGCATCCTGCGGACCATGACTCGGTCACGGCGAATCCCGATATGTACGAAGGGATCAAGGCGTTGCCGCTGGCGTTCCAGCGATGCCCGTGCGGTAAGCGACAGGCGAGTCATGGCGGTTGAATGCGATGGCGCCGCGGACCACAGGCATGCGACGATTCCAGCGACGGCGGCATCTCATTGGGGAGTTCCGCCACGCCTGGGAGGGCGAATGCTGCGATCCATCTTGATGCCGGCGTGGGTCGCCGGCGCGTTGCTTTGCGCAACCGCCGTTGCGGCGGCGCCTTCCGCTCCGTCGGTGCCTTATGCCCTGGCCGCAGCCGTGGCCGACGATCCGGCGCGCCTGGACGCCGCGATGCCGGCGCTGGCGCGGCAGTTGCTCGCCGACTATCGCGACGACGACCGCAGCCGCGATCTCAACCAGCGTTTCCGCCTGCAATTGGTGGCCGGCGACTACGCCGCGGCCGAGCGCAGCCTGGAGGAATTGTCGGCCACCGCCACCCAGGGGCCGGTGCCGGTGCGGCCGAACTTCGCTCAATACCGGCTGTATGCGCGCGCCAAGGCGTTGCAGGCGGGCGAGGGGCTGGACTTCGGCGCGGCGCTGACGCGCGCGTTCGCCGAGACGGTGACGCCGATGGACGACCGCAGCGCCGGCGTGGCGATGCGGGTGTTGAATTTCGAAGCGTCGGATATTCCGCGCCAGCGGCGCGCGCTGGCCGATGCGCTGGCGCCGCTGCGCAAGCAGCCGGCGCTGGATCGCGCCGCGGCGCTGGCGCTGGTGCGCAGTTACCAGATCGAGCGCAGCTATGCGGCGATGACGCCGCTGTTGCCGGCGCTGACGGCCGCGGACGACGCGCGGCGCTATGCGATCGAGCGCGATGTGGCGGTGACCACGCCCGACGGCGCCACCGTCTGCGCGACGGTGGTGCGTCCGTTGAACGCCGCTGCGCGCTTGCCGACGCTGTTGAACTTCACCATCTACGCCGATCCCAGCACCACGCTCAACGAGGCGCGGCGGTCGGCGTCCAACGGCTATGTCGGCGTCACCGGCACCAGCCGCGGCAAGAGCTGCAGCACCGATAAGGCGGTTCCGTACGAGCACGACGGCGACGATGCCGCGGCGCTGATCGACTGGATCGCGGCGCAGCCGTGGAGCGACGGGCGCGTGGGCATGTACGGCGGCAGCTACGAGGGCTTCACCCAGTGGGCGACGGCCAAGCGCCGGCCGAAGGCGCTCAAGGCGTTGATGCCGTCGGTGACCGGCGCGCCCGGGCTGGACGTACCCATGGAGGGCGGCATCTTCTACGGCTTCCAGTATTACTGGCCGTTCTATGTCGCCAACAACCGCCAGCTGGACACCGGCGCGATGGAGGATTACCCGCGCTGGCAGCGCATGTACCAGCAGTGGTACGTCAGCGGGCGGCCGTATCGCGAGCTGCCGCAGATCGACGGCACGCCGAATCCGATCTACCTGCGCTGGCTGTCGCATCCGGACTACGACGCGTACTGGCAGGCGATGATCCCCTACCGCGACGAGTTCGCCGCGCTGGACCTGCCGGTGCTGACCACCACCGGCTATTACGACGGCGCGCAGATCGGCGCGCTGTATTACCTGCGCGAGCATTACCGTTATCGCCCGCAGGCGGAGCACTACCTGGTGATCGGGCCGTACAACCACGTCAGCGGCCAGCGCGGCACGGTCGCCACCGGCGACAGCCTGCGCGGCTACACGCTCGATCCGCAGGCGCAGCTCGACATCGGCGTGCTGCGTTACCAGTGGTTCGATTACGTGTTCAAGGGCGCGCCCAAGCCGGCGCTGCTGGCCGACCGGATCAATTATCAGGTGATGGGCGCCAACGAGTGGAAGCACGCGCCGTCGCTGGCGGCGATGGCGCAGCGGCGGCAGAAGTTCTATCTCGGCGCGACGGCCGGCAGCGACAGCCGTTATGCGTTCCTGGCGCAGGCCGCGGCGTCCGATGCGTTCGCCGAGCAGGTCATCGACCTGCGCGACCGCCGCGACGCCGAACGCATCGTGCCCGGCGGCGGCATCGTCGATGCGGACCTGGACACCGCCGAGAGCGTGGTGTTCGTCAGCGAGCCGTTCGCGCAGGCCGAGGAATTCAGCGGCCTGTTCTCGGGCCGGCTGGAGGCGAGCACGAACAAGCGCGATTTCGACTTCAACATCTCGCTGTACGAGCTGATGCCCGACCGGCGCTACTTCGAGCTTTCGCGTTACCAGTCGCGCGCCAGCTACGTGGACGACGCGAGTCGCCGCAAACTGCTGGAGCCGGACCGCCGCACCGTGCTGAACTTCGAAGCCGGCCGCGTCACCAGCAAGCGCATGCAGGCCGGCAGCCGGCTGGTCGCGGTGGTCAGCGTGCTGCGCAATCCGCAGCAGGAGATCAACTACGGCAGCGGCAAGGCGGTGGCGGCGGAAAGCATCGCCGATGCCGGCGAGCCGATGCGGGTGCGCTGGTATGGCGGGAGTTATCTGGAGATTCCGCTGAGCCGCTGAGCGCGGCGCGCCGTGCGGGCGCAACGGCCCATCGGGGCCGTTGCGCGGGTCGCGATCGCGCCGATGGCGTCAGTTCACCCGTCCGGTCGAGGCGGCGCCGTTGTTCGCGTTGTAGACAAGATGCCGTTGGGCGTGTAGGTCGCGCGGTTCCAGCCCAGGGTGAAGGCGCCGGGCGCGTAAGTGACCAAGTGGGTGAAGATGCCGGCGCTGTTGAGGGTGCCGATCGCGCCGGCGCCGGTCTGCGCGTTGTAGAACAGCAGGCCGTTGGGGGTGGAGACGATGCTGCTCCAGCCGGTGGCGAAGGTGCCGGCGGGATAGTCGCGGATGTTGATGTAGTTGCCGCTGGGGTCGATCCGGCCGACCGCGGCGGCGCCGTTCTGGGCGTTGTAGAAGAACAGGCCGACGGGCGTTTCGGCGACGGTGCTCCAGCCGGTGCCGAACGAGCCGGCCTGCCACGAGCGCAGGGTGGTGAACGACTGCGCCTGCGCCTGTTGCGCCGGCAGCGCCAGCGCCAACGGGACCAGCACCAGCGCCAGCCAGCGGCTCTTGTTCGCGATCGCGTTCGAGATGATCATTTTCGTCCTTTCCATGGGAGGGGCGCGGCGGCGAGGAAGTCTCGCGTCGCGGTGCCGGCCCGGGCGTGCTCGCCGCGCGGCACCGGCGGATTCCATCGCGCCGCCGCGCGCGCGGCAAACGACCCTCGCGACTGCTCAGATGTGGCGTGATCGCGCGCGCACGGACGCTGAAAAGGTTGGCGAAAACGCGGTGTCGGTTAGCGATGCGGAAACCCGCGCGACGGCGTGTGCGTCGCAGGATCGGGCGCGATGATCGGCGGTCGCGCGGCGCGCGCCCGAGCCGGACTCGGACCCGGACCCGGACCCGGACCCGGCGTCAGGGCGCGAAGGTCGGTTCGGTGCGGACGTAGGACGTCCAGACATCGGCGCCCAGTTCGCCGGACAGCCGCGCGATGAGGCCCTGGGTGCGTTCGCGCAGTTGCGCGACCTGGCGCGCCAGTTCCGCCCGCGGCACGCACAGCGCGGCGAGGGCTTCGTCTTCGTCGGGGTCGCGTTGCAACAGGTACACCGCATCGCCCCTGGCGTGGATCTGCACTTCCCAGCCTTGGTCCGCATCGTCGTGGACGGGGCCGGATTCGATCTCCACCAAGGCTTTCAATACGCGGTCGATCTCGGCGTAGCTGTCGTACCAGGGGAAGGCGATGTGCGCCTGCTGTTGCGAGTTCCACAGCCACAGCCGCAGCCAGAAATAGTGGCGGATGGAATTGAACGGCCGCTGGTGATGGCGGGCGAGGCGCACGATCTGCCGGTAGTACGCCGCCAGTTCCGCTTCGTGTCCCAGCGCTTCGGCGCTTCGGACCATCGACGGCGAGACCAATGCGATCGCCGGCGGCGCGAGCTTTTCCGCCAGCCGCTCGTAATCGGACGGATCGGACACCCGGTCGGGGCCGTAGTAGAAACGGTCCTGGATCTGGAAGCACACCTCTGCTTCCAGCGAGGGGAGGTTGCGGGTTTGCGAGAGCCAAGCGGGCATGCGTGCTGACCTGCGAATCGGTGGGGCCTGGGCCGGGTGGTTCTGAGGCGTTGCGGCTGGGCCGGTAGGCCGATACGCGCAAGTGTCGGCGACCGGGTTGCGATATTCAACGCAGGAGCGCGATGCCGCGCTTGGACCGTTGTTCTGACGTGGGTGCGGCGCGAATGGGTGCGATGTGAGAGCGCCTAGCGCTTGCGCGGAATCACCGCGGGCGAGCGCTCGTGTATCGCACGGAAATAGTTGAAGTAGCGCATGGCGTACTCGTTGCCGGCGGGGGCGGAGGCGGACATTCTCGGCCACAGGCCGTCGAAGCCGATTTTGCGCAGCAGGCGCGCATATTCCTTGAATTCGCGCGGAGTGTTGCCCGCGGCCAGCATGTCCGCGACGCGGTATCTGATTCGAGTCTTGAGCGCGTCCGGCAACTCGCAGCCTCTCAAGGCTCGCGCAGCGCGGCTCTTCAGTATCCGGCCGAACGGGAAGCGAGCGTCCTGTTCGATGAACTCGACGCCCAAGACCATACAGGCCGGGTCCCCGGCTGCGATCCCTTCGATGACGGGTTCCATGATCGGATAGATCCGGATCGTATCCGCCGTGCGGTCAGTCAAGGGCTCGAGTGCGCGAGACGCCTGGATCTTCAACCGGGCGCAATGCTTCAGATATCGCGACTGGACCGCTTCTACGCTCCAGTCGCCGCTCCCGTTGTAGTTGCGAATCGGCATCAGGCGGTGAGGATGGGGCGGCCCTGCATCGTATGGGATATCGGGTCCACGACGCGTCCATTGCTCGGCGGACAAACGGCGCTGCGGCTTATGTCGTGGCGGGCTTCGCGGCGCCTGTCGCAGGGAGGCACGTCCACGCCAGAACCGCGGCGGCTAGCAATACCCCTGCAGCGACGTGGCAGACGGTCCGAAGACCGACGCCCAGGCCGCCGTCGCCGATCAACAACAACCCGCACACCGCCACCCCCAGCGCCGCGCCGGTCTGCCGCGATGCATTGAGCACCGCCGCCGCCGTCGCCGACAGCGAGCGTTCGACGCTGGCCAGCACCAGCGTGGTGGTCGCCGGCATCGCCAGCCCCATGCCGGCGGGGATCGCGATGAACGCGGGCAGGATCCAGGCGTAGTGGTCGCCGGGCGCGAGCCGGCTCAGCCAGGCGAAGCCGGCGGCGCACAGCAACAGCCCGAGCAGCAGCGCGAAGCGGAAGCCGCGCCGGGCCAGCAGCCGGCCGCTGAGCAGGTTGGCGGCGATGAAGGACGCGGCCAGCGGTACGTAGGCGAGGCCGGCCTGGAACGGGGTGTAGCCGGCGCGCTGTTGCAGGTACAGGCTCATCGCGAACAGCAGGGCGTAGTAGGCGACGGCCACGGCGATGGCGGTCAGCAGGGCGATGCTGAGGCCGGGCAGGCGGAACAAGGCCAGCGGCAGCATCGGTTCGTGGGTTCGCGATTCCACCGCGACGAAGGCGAGGGCGCAGACGATGGCGGTGGCGGCGGCGCCGAGCACGATCGGATGGCCGGGGCCGAGGCGCGGCAGTTCGATGATCGCGGCGATCAGCCCGGCCAATGCGGCGACGGCCAGCAGTTGTCCGGCGATGTCGAAACGGCGCTCCGGCCGGCGCGGGGTTTCGGCGATGCGCCAGGCCAGGGCGATGCCGATCGCGCAGATCGGAAGGTTGACGAGGAAGATGCTGCGCCAGCCCAGCGATTGCAGCAGCGCGCCGCCGGCGACCGAGCCCAGGGTCGCGGCGACGGCGCCGGACGCGGTCCACACGGCCATGGCGCGCGCGCGTTTGGGCGGGTCGTGGGCGAAGGCGTGGTTGAGCAGCGCGAGCGAGGACGGGACCATCAGCGCGGCGAACAGGCCTTGGCCCGCGCGCGCGGCGATCAGTTGCGCGGCGCTGGCGGCGAGGCCGCAGCCGAGCGAGGCGAGCAGGAAACCGCCGAGGCCGAGCAGGAAGCTGCGGCGCGCGCCGATGCGGTCGCTCAGCGCGCCGGCCGACAGCAGCAACGCGGCGAACATCAGGGTGTAGGCGTCCATCACCCATTGCAGGTCGGGCAGCTCGCTGGCGAGGTCCGCGGCCAGCGTCGGCAGCGCCAGGTTGACGATGGTGACGTCGAGTTGCACGACCATGAACCCGAAGCACGCGGCCAGCAGGGTCAGGCCGGGCAGGCGGGCGGCGGTGCGCGGCGCGGCTTGGGCAGCGGCGTTCATGGCGCGGTGTCCTGGGTGGACGATGGGGACGACCAGACCACGTCGACGTGGCCGCGCACCGGCGCCTTGCCGGTGGCGTCGATCACTTTCATCGCCACCCGCAGGCGGCCGCCGGCGCCGGCGCAGGCCGCGCCGATCTGCGCCGGGTCGATGCAGGCCTGCGCTTGCACGTCGCCGCGCAGCGGCGCGCGGAAGTCGGCGTGGACGCTCTTGACCAGCAGCCGCGCGCCGCGCGGCAGGTGTTGCGCGACCACCAGCGCGGCGGCGTATTCGCCGGCCACGCTCGCCGCCATCGCGTGCACGGCGCCGGCGCGATTGCGCAGGCTGCGGTGGTTCGCGGCGCCGATGCTGATCCGGCACGGGGCGATGTGGACGATGCGCAGGCGGTGGGTGTGGAAGTAGCGGCTCTGCCGGCCCAGCGCGGTGGACACGATGCGGTAGCGCCACGCTTCGGGCAGGAACGCGAGCCGCCGCAGCGATCCGGACAGGTCGCCGAGCAGGCGTTCGTGCCAGCTGCGCATCGCCACCGCCGGTCAGCCGCGCCGCATCAGCGCGCGGCATTTCCAGTGCAGGTAGTGGATCAGCGCCCACACCCCGGTGAAGAAGGCTTTTTCCTCGCCGCCCTGGAGCGCGTGGCGCAGGTGCAGTTCCTGCAGCGCCAGCAGGTAGCGGAACCAGCCGAACACCTGGCAGTAGGTCCAGTCCCGGTCGCTGCAGCCGGTGGCGGTGAAGTAGCGTTCGACGAGTTCGTCGCGGCTGGGCATGCCGGGCAGGTGCGAGGGCTGCCATTGGTAGCGGCGCATCAGCGGGTGGTCGCCGGGTTCGATCCAGTACGACAGCACGATGCCCAGGTCCATCAGCGGGTCGCCGAGGCCGGCGAATTCCCAATCCAGCACGGCGCGGATGCGGCTCGGGCAGTCGCGGTCGAAGACCAGGTTGTCGAGCCGCCAGTCGTTGTGCAGCAGGCAGGCGGGTTGGCGCGCGGGAGCGCGGTCGATCAGCCATTGCCCCATCGCGCGCAGGTCGGGCGTGTGCCAGGTCTTGAGGCGGGCGTGGCGGCCCAGCCAGTGGGTCAGCAGCTTGCGCAGGTGATGGGCGCTGGGCGGCGCGAGCACGGTGTCGCTCAGGCCCAGCGCGCGCGGATCGATGCGGTGCAGTTGGATGAGTGTGTCGAGGAAGTTCGTGCAGGCTTGCCGGGCCTGGTCCGCGCTCAGCGCCGTATCCGCGAACGAGCGCCGGCGCGGCACCAGGCCGGGCACGTGGGCCATGAGGTAGAACGGCGCGCCGGCGACGGCCGGGTCGGCGCACAGGCGCAGCATCGCGGGCACCGGGTAATGCGCGGCGAGCGCGGTTTGCAGCAGGAATTCGCGGCGCATGCGCTGCAGGCCGCCGAGCGCTTGCAACGGCCGGCGCAGCACCAGGTCGTGAGTGTCGTAGCGCAGGCGGTAGGTGAGGTGCGACATGCCGCCGGCGAGGCGTTGCAGTTGCGGCCAGCCGCCGACGTCGACGCCTTGCTCGCGCAACCAGCGGGTGACCGTCGCGGCCAGGACGGCGTCCTGCGGCGGCGATGCGGCGGCGATGCGCGGGGCGGGTTCGACGGGCTGCGCGCAAGCGAGCGGGTTGGGGTAGGGGACGACCGCCATCTCGATCCATCGGCTGCGGGCCTTCGCGCTTGGGCGAACCGTAGCCCGCGGCTTTCGCGGTCGTCGTGACTGCGCTCACAACGGTCGGGTTCCTCACGCCGGCTCACGCGCAAGCACGCCGCGCGTCGCGGTTCGCGCGTTGCGGCCGGCACGGATCGCGAGGCCGGCGCGCGGTGCGCGGACCGCGACGCGCAGCGCGCTTGCGCGCGAGCAGGCGCATCGGCGCCCGCGCTCGCGCGCCGCGGCCCACCGCCGTCACTGGCCGGGCTTGAACTCCACCGGCACGAACACCACCGCCGCCACCGGCTTGCCGTCGCGCACCGCCGGCGAGAACTTCCAGCGCTGCACTGTGTCGACCGCGGCGCGGTCGAGCGCGCGGTAGCCGCTGCGGCGGCTGATTTCGACCTGGGTCGCCTCGCCCTGCGCCGAAACCTGCACGCGCAAGGTCACCAGCCCGCCTTCCCATTGGCGCAACGCATCGAGCGGGTAGGCCGGTTTCGGGCTGAAGCCGGGCAGCGGCTTGGGCCGGGCGTTGTCGGCAGCGGGCTTGCGCCGCGCGCGCGCTTCGTTGTCGCGGCGCTTCTTGGCTTCGCGCGCTTGCTGGGCGGTGGCGGTTTGCGGATCGCTCGCGGTGGGCGCGGCGTCGTCCGCCGCCGCATCCTCGCCGGCCTTGGTGGCGGGATCGACGAAACGCGAGCCTTCCTCGCCGTCGCCCAGCGCCGGGCGGTCCAGGCCCGGCGCGCCTTCCAGACCGTGCACCGGCGCCGAGGTTTCGATCTGACGGTAGCCGTGCGAGACCACGATCAGCACGCCGATCACCAGCGCGATCGCGCCCAGCGCCACGGCCAATAGCCAGGTGTTGCCGGGCGCGGCGGCGGTGCGCGTGAAGCGCGGCTTGGGCGCCAGCGGCGGGAACGGGTGCTGTGCGGGCGGGGTCGGCGTCACCGCGGTCACGCCCAGCGGCACGGCGTGGTTGGGGTCCATGTGCAGCACGCTGATCCGGCCGGCGTTGAGCGCTTGCGCGACTTCGTCGCTGGCGCCCAGGGCCCGGGCGACTTCGTCGATGGAGACGTCGGCCAGGCGGCTGCGGCGTTCGCCGTCGCGTCCGGCGAAGCGCCAGCGGTTGTACTCGGCCCAGATCAGCAGTAGCGCCACCACCGCGGCGGCGGTGGCCGGCAGGATCAGCATCAGGAACGGATCGACTTCGTGGGTGCGCAGGTACAACTCGGACGCGACGGTGCGGATGCCGAGCAGCCACAGCACCAGGGTCAGCACCGGCATCCACAAATACAGGTACACCAGCCAGAACGCGCCGGTGACCACGCCCCACAGCGTGCGCGGCAGCGGATGCTGCATCGCCGGTTTCTGGATCAGGCGCGAGTCGTGCTTGTGCGAGACCGGCTTTGCGGTGTCCTCGGGTTTGGGCGGCGCGGCCGGCGGCGCGGCGGTGCTGTGGCTGGGGCGGCTGAAGCCGTCGGCGGCGCGGCCGGTGCCGGCGCCGCGCGGCGGCGCCGCGGTGCCGTTGTTGTCGCCATTGGGGTTGTCGCCGCCGGTGCCGGGCGTGCGCTCGTTGCCGTTGCTCATCGCAGCCCCCGGTCCGGGCTGACCCAGGTCGCGCGGGTGCCGCGGCGCTTGAGCAGCGCCTTGGGCACCGCGGTGACGGTGGTGAAGAAGCTCAACAGCCAATAGGCCATCGGGTACCAGATCATCCAGTAGTAGTTGCGGCCCACGCCGGTTTCGTAGCGGCGGTCGATGATGATGCTGGCGGCGAACTGCAGCAGGCAGATCAGCGCCAGGATCACGCCGTGCCACGACGGCAGCAGGGTGGTCACGCGCAACTGCGGCGGCAGTTCGACGAACAGGCCGATCGCCCACAGCGCCATGATCAGGGCCATGATGTAGGCCCAGGCGACGCTGGCCACGTACTCGGCCATCACCGCCCACATGCGGCGCTTGCGCCACGAGAACAGGTCGCGGCTGTGGCGCATCAGCACTTCCACGCCGCCCTGGGCCCAGCGCAGGCGCTGTTTCCACAGGCCCTTGAGCGTTTCGGGCATCAGGATGAAGCACATCGCGTTGGGTTCGTAGCGGATGTCCCAGTGGTCGAGCTGCAGGCGCCAGCTGATGTCGATGTCCTCGGTCACCATGCTGTCGGACCAGTAGCCGATGCGGTGCAGGGCGCTGCGCCGGAACGCGCAGATCACCCCGGACACGGTGAAGATGCGGCCGTACACGCGCTGGGCGCGCTTGATCATGCCGATGATCGAGGAGAACTCGCCGACCTGCAGACGGCCCAGCAAGGTCGAGCGGTTGCGGATGCGCGGGTTGCCGGTGACCGCGCCGACGCGCGCGCCCGAGATCAGGTGCCAGACCATCCAGTGGGTCGCGTACTCGTCGAGCAGCGCGTCGCCGTCGATGCACACCAGGTATTCCGAGCGCGCGGCCAGCGCGCCCATGCGCATGGCGTTGGCCTTGCCCAGGTTGCGGTCGAGGTGGACCACGCGCAGGCGCGGGTGGATCGCGGCGAGGCGGTTGAGCTGCTCGCCGGTGTCGTCGCGGCTGCCGTCGTTGATCGCGATGACCTCGAAGTCCGGGTAGCGCTGGGCCAGCGCGGCGCCGAGGGTCTCGTGGACGTGGTCGCCTTCGTTGTGGCAGGGGATCAGGATGCTGACGAACGGCGCCGCGTCCAGCGGCGGCGGGTCGGTGCGGCCGCGCGAGGCGCGCTCGCGGCGGAAGTAGTAGTACAGCCCGCCGGCGATCCAGAAGAACGACATCACGATCGGATAGAAGAACGCGAACTGGAACAGCGCGGTCAGCACGGGGCTGGTGGTTGGGTTCATGGCGGGGCGACGCTCCCTCGGCGGCGGCCGGTCCTGGCCGCGCGCCGTTGGTGGATTCGAAGAGGCGGTCTGCTGTGGGCGGGCTGCTCTGGCGGGCGGTTCGGGGCCGACCTACTTCTCGATGTAAGGGAAGCCGCGCGCGGACAGGATCTCGCGCGCGTCGGCGGTGGATGGGCGGTCGGCGATGAAGTCGTCCGGGTACCACGCCAGGTGGCGCGCGCCGTCGGCCTGCAGGCGGTGGACGATGCGCTTGAGCTGCGCGGCCGGGATCGGCTTGCTGTTGTCGCGCCAGTCCACGGTCTGCAGCTCGAAGATGGTGCGCGACAGGCCGCGCGGGGAAGCCTTCACCTTGGCCACCAACTGGTCGATCCAGCGCTGCGGGTCGCGGCTGTTCTCCATCCACGGCATCGCCATCACCGCGGTGTAGTCGTAGGCGTTGTTGAACGCGGCCAGGTCCTGGGCGAACCAGGCTTCGCTCTTGGGCTGCAGCACCGGGCCGGCGAACAGGTTGCGCACGGTGATCAGCTTCGGCCGCCACTTGCCGGCGGCGCGGGTCAGCGCATGGGTGAAATCGATCAGCGCCTGGGTGCGCGCGGCCGGCGCGTCGGGGGCGATGCCGCGCAGTTCGTCGTCGCGCAGCAGGGCGTCGTCGTGGAACAGAAGGCCCTCGGTGTAGCCGCTGACGGCGAGGTCTTCGTAGATCTGCGAGACGATCTCGCGGGTGCGCGGGTCGAACGGGTTGAGGCGGTGGGTCTCGGCCGGGTTGCTGGCCTTGATCGCCAACTGCGCGTCCAGCGCCTTGTCCGGCAGTTCGAAGCCGAGCACCGGCAGCCACGCGAACACCTTGACGTTGGCGCGGGTCTTGAGCTGCCAGGCGACGCGGTTGTACAGGTCCGCGCGCATCGGCAGCTGGCGGTTGGGGAAGTACATCGCGTCGGCCGAGCCGTTGCCGTCGGGGTCGGCGAAGGCCTGCAGGAACACGTGGCTGGGGCCGACCTGCTTGACCCGCTCGATCAGCTTGTCGAGGTTGCGCGCCTGCTGCGCCGGGTCGGCGTCGTAGACGTAGTCCAGGTCGACCTGCAGCGCGCGCACGCCGTCGAGTTCCTCGTCGTGGCGCAGTTCGTAGGTGAGGTCCTTGACCGTAGGGTTGTCGAACACCAGCAGGCGGGCGAGGCCGTGCAGGTCGCGGCCGACGGTCTGGTGGCGGCCTTCCAGGTCGAAGGTGACGGTCATGCCGAGCTTGTCGGCGAGGTCGTTGGTCTGGCTGTTGTAGGCCGCGTACGGCCACACCACCGACTGCGGCGACACGCCGAGTTCGCGCTTGATCTTGTCGGCGCTGGCGGCCAGGTCGCGGCGCACGCGTTCCAGGTATTGCGCCTCGGTCTCGTAGCGCTGCGCCTTGGCGTCCCATTCGCGGGTGATCGCCGCCGGCATGGTGTTGCCCTGCGGGTTGGAGGTGATGCCGCGGTGCAGGTTGTCGCTGTGTGAGGCGATCTCGATCAGGCCCGAGGCCTGCATCTCGCGCAACTGGTCCCAGGTGACGAAGTCGTCGTGGGTGAACATGCGCGGGCCGTAGTCGACCTGCTGGTCGCGCGGCAGGTCGACCCAGCCGGTCACCACCGCCATCAGCGCCGGATAGTTGTACGCGCGCAGCAGCGGGAACACGTGGGTGTAGATGCTGCGCAGGCCGTCGTCGAAGGTCAGCAGCACCGCCTTGGGCGGCAGCTTCTTCTCGCCGCGCGAGGCTTTGATCACATCGCTCAATGCGACCGGGTGGTAGCCGTGGCCGGCCAGCCAGTCCAGGTGCGCGGCGAAGTTCTGGGTGCTGACCGCGTAGGCGTCGGGATCGCCCTTGCGCGCGACGTCGTCGCGCACGTCGTGGTAGCTCAACACCAGCAATTGGTCGCCGCGGTTCTCGCGTTGCGCGGCTTCGGCGGCGCTGTAGTCCTTGTCCTCGGGCGCCTGCGCGGCGGGCGCGGCGAGGGCGGCCAGCGGCAGCGCCAGCAGCGCGGCGGCGAAGGCGCGGCGCAGCGCGGCGCGGACGGATGCGTGGCTCATGATCATTGTTCACCCCAGCGGAAACTCAGGTCGAAACCCAGGCGGTCTTCGCGGATGCCGTCGTAGACCGGGCGCGACCAGTTCACGCCGTAATCCAGCACCCGGCCGGTGCCGAAGCGCCATTCGTGTTCGTAGCGCACCTGCGGCACCCAGTGGCTGCCGAAGTTCTCCTGCCAATAAGGCCCGGCCTGCACGGTCAGGCGCTGGCGGAAGTGGCGCTCGTAGCGGCGCCAGGCCAGGTGGTCGATGCGCAGGCCGAGGTTGAGCGAGCCGTCGCGGCTGGGGTTGAAGTAGGGAATGTCGGCGTCGGTGCGGCTGGCGCGGCTGGTGTAGACGTCGGCCAGGCCGTCGATCAGCAGGTGCGGGCGGGTGTACAGGCGCTGCGCGCCGCTGAGGCCGAACGCGGTGCGGGTGTTGTCGTCGCTGTAGCGCAGTTGCTGCGCGGTCGCCGCCAGCGAGCTGCGCTCGCTCGGGGTCCAGCGCAGGCCCAGGCTCAGCGCGTCGGCGTGCAGGCCGGCGCGGCGCGCCTGCAGCGAGGCGTCCGGCGTGGTCGCGTACCACGCGGCGGTGCCTTGAAGCACGTCGCTGAAGCGCCAGCCGGCATCGAGGTAATAGCCGGTGCGGTCGCCGCTGGGCAGCCAGCGGTCGTTGCTGCGGTCCACGCCGAAGCCGACGGTCAGGCGGTCGTAGGCGTACAGCGCGCCGACGCCGGCGCGGCGGTCGTGCACGCGGTCCTTGCCGGCGTTGCCGTTTTCGTAGTCGGCCCAGGCGTCCTGCGCGTGCGCGGTCAGGCGCCAGCGGTCGCCGATCAGGGGGCTGGCGACTTCGACCTTGTGGGTCACGTCGCGCGAACCCAGCGGCGAGGCGGTGGCGCCGCGGTCGCCGTCGGAATCGCTGCGGCCGAACGTGGTGGAGACCTGCCATTGCCAGCCCAGGCGGCTGTCCCAGGAACGCCCCATCTGCTCGACCTGGACGTCGCGCGCGCGGTTTTGCAGCAGTTCGTCGTGGATCGGCCGGGCCAGGTCGACGCGGTTGTGTTCGAGCAGGCCGCCGACCTGGCCGACGCGCGCGGACACGTTGGTCGGTTCCAGGGTCTGGGCGATGCGGAAGCGTTCCAGCGCGCGGTCGGTCCAGCCGCGCTTTTGGTACAGCACGCCCAGGTCGGACTGCAGGCCGGAATTGCTCGGGCCGATCCGGGCCATCTGTTCCAGGCGCCGTTGCGCGCCGACCGTGTCTTCGCCGTACAGGCCGATCATCGCCTGCTGGCTGTCGGCGTCGTAATGGCGCCAGTTCTGGTGGCTTTGCTTGGCGCCGGGCACGCGCACGAACGCCGGCTGCGCCTGCTTGATCTTTTCCAGCTGCGCGTCGGCGTCGGCGAAGCGCTCGCTTTCCGAATAGGCATAGGCCAGCTGCAACTGCGAGTCTTCGTCCTCGGGCCACTGCCGGGTGACGGTCTCCAGCACCGTCGCGGCTTCTTCCGGATGCTTGGCCGCGAGCAGCGACTGGCCGACCTTGGCCAGCGCGTACATCGGGATCTCGACGTTCTCGGCCTGCAGCGCGCGATAGCGCTCGACGACCTCGGCGTGGCGCTCCAGGTGGTTGAGCATGATCAGTTCGTCGAAGCGCGTGCGCAGGTCGGCGCGCTGCTGCTCCGGCGTCTGCGCGGCGCGTTGCTGCGCGAGCAGGTCGCGCGCCTGGCGCATTTCGTCCAGGCGCTGTGTCTCGCTCTGCGGATAGCCGGTGCCCCACAGCACGCGGCGGGCGAAGCGGTCGGCGTTCAGACGCTGGTGCTCGGCGGCATCGAACAACTGCGGCCGGGCCTGGGCCAGCGTCCAGGCGCGCTCGGCGCCGCCGAGATCGGCCAGGGTCAGCACTTGCAGCCGGTACAGGCGGTCGTCGCCGGGGCGCGCGGCCTGGGCCGCTTCGATCCGGCCCAGCGCGGGCAGCCATTGCCGTTGCGCGCGCAGACGCTCGATCTCCGGGATGGGATCGTCGGGGGAGGGCTGCGAATTATGACGCGTTGCGGCAAAAACTGACGTTGAAGGGCAAGTTGCGATCACCGCCGCGAGCGCGACGGCGAGGGCAATAGGACGCTGTATCGGCATGGGGACCGGGTTCCGTTGAGGACGGGCACGAACAGGGTGGCTCAAAAAATGTGAAGAAAATCACAGTTTGAGACGTTGACGCAAAAGCTGTGCCAAGTAGGTGAGGGCGGCGTCGGGTTGTCGTAATTCAAGCCGTTGTTTTGATTGTATTTTTATCCGGTGAAGAGGGCGTCGATCATGCTGCGCCGCGGTTTGACAATGCGCTTTTAGATCGATTCAATTCGAATGAATGCGGGGTGGCGGCGGCGATCGTGCCGTTCGGTGAGGAGGCGCGGATGTCGGAAGTGCTCAGGTCGAAAGTGCGGATTTCGGCGGGCTCGCTGCTGCCGGCGTTGCTGGCATGCAACGCGGCCGTGGCTGCTCCGATAAGGCGCAGCCCAGCGGCGGAAGCGCGCCCAGGCCGGCGCGCGGTCGTCACGGCGACGCTGCTGGCGGCGGTCTTGGCCGCGATGTCGAGCGCGCATGCCGTGGGCAAGACGCGCGGCTTCTGGAGTTCGTTCGAACCCGCCGAACCGGCGCCGTCGCTGATCGCCGACAGCGCGCCGCGCCTGGTCGCGGCCGGCGGACCGCCCGCGGCCGCGGCGCTGACCGCCAAGCCCGATGCCGGCTTCACCGGCCTGCGCTCGCTGCGTTTCGACGGCAGCGGCGGCGGCGAGCAGCGCGCGCTGGTGTTCGAGGTCGATGTTCCGGTCGGCAAGGACAGCGAGCTGTCCTATCGGCTGTTCCCGCTGTCGGCGCGGCAACTGGATGCGAAGGCGGGCCAGCTCGACGATCTGCGCTACGCCTCCACCTTCGTCGCCCTCGATCTGGAGTTCGACGACGGCAGCCGCTTGTCGCAGCTCAAGGCGACCGATCGCTACGGCTTCGCGCTGAGCGCGCGCGGCCAGGGCGAGGCGCGGCTGCTGTATCCGGACCAGTGGAACGCGGTCGCCGCGCGCATCGGCGAGGTCGCCGCCGGCAAGCGCGTGCGCCGGATCGTGCTGGTCCACGACGGCGCGCTCGGCGCGCGCTACGGCGGTTACCTCGACGACGTGCGGATCGAACCGGCGCGCGCGCGCAAGGACAAGGAGCTCGACAAGCTCGCCGCCAAGCATCCCAGCGAATTCGTCGACACCCGCCGCGGCAGCAATTCCAACGCGCGCTTCTCGCGCGGCAACAACTTCCCGGCGGTGGCGTTGCCGCACGGCTTCAATTTCTGGACCCCGACCACCAACGCCGGCTCGCACTGGATCTACCAGTACCAGGAGCGCAACGGCGAGGCCAACCGTCCGCGCCTGGAAGCGCTGGCGTTGTCGCACGAGCCCAGCCCGTGGATGGGCGACCGCCAGGCGTTCCACATCCTGCCGGCGCCCGGCGAGGGTGCGGTCGAGTTCGACCGCGGCAAGCGTGCGCTGAGCTTCGGTCACGACCAGGAGACCGCGCGTCCGGATTACTACCGGGTGCGCTTCGACAACGGCATGGTCGCCGAGATGACCCCGACCGACCACGCCGCGATGCTGCGTTTCACCTTCCCCGGCGCCAGCGGGCGGCTGTTGTTCGACCAGCGCGACGAGCACGGCGACATCGTCCTGGATCGCGAAGCCGGCACGCTCAGCGGCTGGACCGAGAACAAGAGCAAGCTCTCCGCCGGCGCGGGGCGCTTGTATTTCCATGCGCGCTTCGACCGGCCGGTGCGCGAAGGCGAGCGGCTGCCGCGCGCGGCCGGGCGCGACCGCGTCTCGGCGTGGTACGGCTTCGAACTGGGCCGCGACCGCCGGGTGACGATGCGCATCGCCACCTCGCTGATCTCGCTGCAGCAGGCGCAGCGCAATCTGGAACTGGAGATCGGCGAAGACGACGACTTCGAGCGCGTGCGCGAACGCGCACAGGCGGCGTGGGACGCGCAGCTGGGCATCGTCCAGGTCGGCGGCGCGCCCGAGCACGAGCGGGTCACGCTGTATTCCAATCTCTATCGCCTGTTCCTGTATCCCAACAACGCCAGCGAGAACACCGGCAGCGCGCAGCAGCCGCGCTGGCAGTACGCGAGCCCGTTCGTGCCGGCGCCGGCCGACAGCCCCGCCGAGCGCAGCGGAGCGCGCATCGTCGACGGACGGGTCTACGTCAACAACGGTTTCTGGGACACCTACCGCACCGCCTGGCCGGCCTATGTGCTGCTGACGCCGACGCGCGCCGGCGAGATGATCGACGGCTTCGTCCAGCAATACCGCGACGGCGGCTGGATCGCGCGCTGGTCCTCGCCGGGCTACGCCGACCTGATGGTGGGCACCAGTTCGGACGTGGCCTTCGCCGACGCCTGGCTCAAGGGTGTGCGCAATTTCGACGTGCGCGGCTTCTATCAATCGGCGATCCGCAACGCGGCCACGGTCAGCCCGTTGGCCGGCGCCGGGCGCAAGGGCATCGAGCGCGCGCTCTTCCGCGGCTACACCGACACCAGCGCCGACGAGGGGCTGTCGTGGTCGATGGACGGCTACATCAACGACTTCGCCATCGGCCAGTTGGCCGGCGCATTGGCGAGCGAGGCCGGCGCCGACGATCCGTACCGCGCGCTCTACGCCGACGACGCGGCCTATTACCGCAACCGCGCGCTCGGCTACGTCAACCTGTTCCATCCGCGCCTGGGCTTCTTCGTCGGCCGCCACCGCGACGGCCGCTGGCGCTACACCGACAGCGAATTCGAACCGACCCGCTGGGGCGGCGACTACACCGAGACCAACGCCTGGAACATGGCCTTCCACGCGCCGCAGGACGGCGCCGGGTTGGCGTCGCTGTACGGCGGCCGCACCGCGCTGGGCAACAAGCTCGACCTGTTCTTCGCGACCCCGGGCACGTTCGAGACCGGCAGCTACGGCGGCGTCATCCACGAAATGCTGGAAGCGCGCGACGTGCGCATGGGCCAGTACGGCCACAGCAACCAGCCCTCGCACCACATTCCGTACATGTACGCGATGGCCGGGCAGCCGTGGCGGATCCAGGAGAAAGTGCGCGACATCATGGACCGGCTGTACGCCGGCAGCGAGATCGGCCAGGGCTATCCGGGCGACGAGGACAACGGCGAGATGTCGGCGTGGTGGCTGTTCAGCGCGGCCGGTTTCTACCCGCTGCGGATGGGCTCGCCGGAGTACGTGATCGGCGCGCCGCGCTTCGAGCGCATGAGCATCGCCCTGGAGAACGGCAAGCGGATCGAGATCCTCGCGCCGGGCGTGAGCGCGCGCAACCGCTACGTGCAATCGCTGAAGATCGACGGCGAGCCGTGGGAGCGGCTGACCCTGCCGCACGCGCGGCTGGCGCAGGGCGCGCTGCTGGAATTCAGGATGGGGCCGATCCCGTCGAACTGGGGCAGCGCGGCGCAGGCGCTGCCCGAATCGCTGAGCGCCGACGGCGAACCGCCGCGCCCTTGGCGCGATCTGGCGCGGCGCGACAACGCCAGCGTCGCCGGCTTGAACGCCAAGCAGACCGCGGCGCTGTTCGACGACGACGCCACCACGTCGGCGCGGCTGAACGCGCCGATGCCGCTGTTGGCGTGGAACTTCAAGACGCCGGCGACGGTGCGGCTGTACACGCTGACCTCGTCCGACAAACCCGGCGACGCCGCGGCCTGGGCCCTCCAGGGTTCCAACGACGGCCAGCAGTGGACCACGCTGGACGAGCGCCGCGACCAGGCGTTCGCGTGGCGGCGGCAGACCCGCGCGTTCGCGATCGCTGCGCCGGCGGCGTATGCGCGTTATCGGCTGCGGCTGGTGGGCGAGGGCGCGGGCGGGATCGAACTGGCCGAGGTCGAGTTGCTGGGCGAGGCGAAGTAGATCGCGCCGCAAGCGTGAAAGTCCGCGGTCGCGGCTTGCGCCGCTCCTACATGGGCGACCTGTAGGAGCGGCGCAAGCCGCGACCGCGCCAATACGACCGTCGACGCCGCTGCGATAGCCGATGCCGCTGGAACCGCCGACGCCGCGAGCGCCCGCGAATCCGCCATGACCGCCCGCGTGACCCACCGCGCGCTTTAACGCCGAACCGCCACCCACGTCGCAGCCCGTGCCCGCGCGCGCTGCGAAAGCTTCCCGGCGCGTCCCGTTTCCTGCCCGCAACGGTCCTACGCCGCCGCGCGCCGCGGCGCTAAGGTCGAGACGCGAACGCTCATGCCAGGCGCGCCGCCATCGCGCGATGCGCCGTCCGTGCGGCTGCGGCGTCCGCGCAGGCCTTTCGTCGATCAGTCCGGCCTGCCCGCTCACGCATCGCTGGCGCGTCCGCGCGGCGCGCCGGCCCCTTCGCGGATGTCTCCGCACACGAGGCCGACATGGACACGATGGAACGTAGCTCTTCCGGTTCGCGCCGCCGCGCTTTGGCGCTGGCGATTTCCCTGCTGCTGGCCGCGCCGCTCGCCCAGGCGCAGAACTTCGAGGCCTATTACGGCGATCCCGAGCCGGCCGATTCGGGCTCGGACGTGAAGGCGACCCGCGCCTGCGGCCCGGGTTCGATCACCGTCGGCACCCGCCTGGCCGGCGACACCCAACTGGCCCAGCTCAGCCGCGCCGACGACAACGGCAACCTGATCTGGCAGGCGGCCTACTACATCGGCGGCAGCAAGCGCAGCCGCGGCGAGGCGGTGATCGAACTCAGCAGCGGCCGCGGCTTCGCCGTCACCGGCGCGGTCCAGTACGGCGACGGCAGCGACCGCATCTACGTGCTGCAGGTCGATTGCGAAGGCCGGCCGGCCTGGACCAGCGTGCTCGGCAACCGGGTCGAAGGCCAGAACGCGGTCGGGCTGGACCTGATCGAGAGCGCGCCGGACCGCGGCGATACCTTGTACCTGGTCGGCGAGGAAACCAGCCGCGACGCGCGCCGCAAGTTCGGCCGCATCGCGCGCCTGGACGCCGGCGGCGGGCTGCTGTGGAACCAGTTCTACGACGGCGGCTCGCGCTGGCCGGAGGTGCGCCTGCGCGCGCTCGCGCAGAACGTCGCCGCGACCGGGCTGGCCGACGACCTGGTGGTGGCCGGCAACACCACCAACGGCGCCGGCCTGATGGGCGCGCTGTTGCTGCGCACCGACGCCGGCGGCGCGCCGGTGTGCGCGAGCACGCTCAACAACGCCGACAAGCTGCACGGCCTGTTCCATGGCATCGCGGCGCTGCGCGCGCCGGGTTACTTCGGCCAGTCGGCGCTGGTCGGCCTGCAGTCCAATCCCGCCGACGGCGCCACCCAGGTCTATCTGGCGCGGTTCGAATCGGCCGGCTGCAAGGTGCTGGCGCAGGCGTTCTGGTCCGATCCCAAGACCACCTCGATCCGCGCCTACGACGTGGTCGAAGCGCTGGACCGCAGCAGCGACGACAGCCTCCTGGCGATCGCCGCGACCCGCGGCGCGCCCGAGTTCGGCGCCGCCCTCGGCGCGCGCACTTCGACCCTGCTGCCGGCGGCGACGCCGTACTACTTCGGCGCCGGACGCGAGATGCTGGTGTCGATCGACCTCAAGGCGCCCGACCGTCTGCTGCTGGCCGGCAGCACCTTCATCGACCGCGACGGCGGCGGCGATCCGCAGGACGTGTACCTGGTGCAGACCGACCCGGCCGGCGCCACCACCTGCGCGGTTCCGTGGCAGCCCAGGGCCGGGCGCGTGGCCTATCCGCCGCAGAACGTGTCGCTGAAGCCGATCCTGATCGACGCCTACGAGCGGGTCGGTACCGAGCCGGTCGGGACCGGCGGCCAGGGCTATGCCTGCAAGCCCGATCCCAAGCGCCTGGCCAGCGCCGAAGCGCCCGCGTGCGCGCGCGCGCCGAGCGGAGCGAAGACCGCGTCCTGAGGCGCGCTCAGTGGTTGGCCGTGCCGCCGCTGGCGAGCGGCGGCGCGGTCGCTGGGTCCTGCGCGCGCTGCGGCGCGCGGCGTCGCAGGCGCAACAGGTGCGGCGCGGCCGCGAGCGCGGCCAGCGCCGTGGCCGCGGCGAGCGCGTGCGCGGCGCCGCTCCAGCGCAGGCGATCCACCGCCAGGCCGACGGCGAGCGAGGACAGCGGCATCGCGCCCATGGTCGCGGCCGAGAACCAGGTCATCTCGCGGCCCATGCGGCGCGGATCGGCGCTGCGCTGCAGCCACGACAGCGAACGGATGCCGTAGTGGTTCGAGGCCGCGGCGAGCGCGCCGAAGCCGAGCAACGCCGCCACCAGCGCGACGCCCTTGGGCGCGTCGGCCGCGGCGCCGAGCAGGGCGTAGGCGCAGGCGGCGCCGATCCAGCACAGCACCACGCCGCGCAGGGTGTCGGCGATCTCCGCCGGCACCCGCCGCGCGGCGGCCGAGGCGGCCAGAGCGATACCGGCGAACTGGGCGGCGTAGATCGCCAGATAGGCCGGATCGCGGCGTTGCACGAGCAGCACCGGCAGCAGGATCTGCACCGGTCCGAATGCGAGCACGGTGCTGGCGAGCAGATAAAGGTAGTAGCTGCGCGGAATGTCGCGGGCGGCGCGCGGCGGCGGATCCGCGGCCGACATCGGCGTCGCCGCCGGCGTGGCCGGATCGCGCCCGCGCGCCGGCCCGCGCCGGCGCAGCGCCGCCAGCAGCGGCAGCGACGCGGCCACGCACAGCGCATCCAGCGCGAATGCCGCGGCCAGCGCGTGCGGGCCGGAAGAGGCCAGGATCAGGCCGCCGGCGAGCATCGGCATCGCCATCATCGCCACGCTGGAGGCGACCGCGAACACCGCGTTGGCCGGCGCCAGCAGGCCGCGGCGCAGGTACAGCCCGAAGCAGGCGCGGCCGGCGGGGTAAGCCACCGCCCACACCAGTCCGCCGATCAGGGCCAGCGCGTAGATCAGCGGCAGGGTGATGGTCTGGGTCCAGGTGGCGACGGCGAGCGTGGCGTTGATCAGCACATACGCGGCGCGGCACCACCACAGCAGGCGGGCGGGGTCGATGCGGTCGAGCGCACCGCGAAAGCAGAACAGCAACAGCAGGCTCGGCAGCGCCTCGATCGCCGCGGTCGCGCCGAGGTCGAGCGCGCGGCCGCTCAGGCGCATGACCAGGAACGGCAGCGCGATCAGGGTGAACGCGGCGCCGAAGGTGGTGATCAGGTTGTCGAGCAGCAGCCAGCGCGGGCGCGGATCGCGCCGACCGATCTGCCACAGCCGCGCGGCCGGACGCTTCCGGCGCGTGCGCATCCGGGCGCGCTCAGCCGCGCGCCGCGCGGCGCAGGAAGAACAGCTCGCCTTCGCGCACCGTCGCCAGCCCGAACGCGGCGGCGATGGCTTCGAGCTTGTCCGCGTCCAGGCGCCACACCGGCTCGACGTCGTCCACGCCGACGTCCAGCGTCCACTGCATGCCCTGCCAGTGGGTGAGCACGAAACCCTGCGGCCGCAACAGCCGCGCCAGCGCGTCGAAATAGCGTTCCAGGTGGCGCTGGCAACAGGCGAAGCTGGCCAGGTTGTTGTCGAGGATGCAGTCGAAGCTGGCCGCGGCGAAGCGTTCGCCGAACTCCAGGCCGTGCTTGTTGAGCAGGTGCACGCGGTAGTCGTGCAGGCCCAGCGATTGGGCGTGCTCGAACTCGCCGCGGGCGACGGTCACCGAGACCACCCGCGCGCGGCCGTCGAGCAAGCGCGCGACCGAGGAATTGCCGGTGCCCACGTGCAACACGTCGGCGCCGTCCAGGGACGCGGCTTGCAGCCAGCGATTGATCGCGGCCTGGTCGTCGGTCGGTTCGCAATCGGAGTAGTCGAGCAACGGCCAGCTCGCGCGCTCGTCGGCGGCCTGGTGGGTGTCCACGTGCGGCTCGCGTCCGCAGTCCATGCGCTGCGCGCCGATGTCGAAGCGCGGACGGAAAGCGGCGGGATCGGAAGTGGAAGCGGAAGCGGTGCTCGGCATGAGGTGGGCTCGGCGCGGACGGGGGCGCGTCGATTCTTCTCCGATGCGCGAACGCGTGTCGAGCGCGAACACGCGCGGGTTTCGCGGAACTGCATGGCGGCGTCACAGATTAAATCGTGCCCAGCTTTCATTCTTGCTTGCGAAAGCGCGGCCATGCATCGCGCTCGCGCCGCGCGGACGGCGCCTGGAACCGAATCGCCGTCGCGATGCAGCGCATGCACGACGCCCGCGAATCGTTTCATCCGCAAGCGTTCCCCCATCGCAGTCGTTTCGTCCGCTTTGCCTGTCCGCTTCAGCACCTGGCGTGCGGGTCCGCTTCGCGCGGCCCGTATCGACGCGTCCGGTCTGCCAAACCAGACCCTTGCGAAACGCAGCGTCGCGCGCGCCAGCGCCGCGCCGCCGCGTTCGCGTTCGCCGGATGCGCGCGCCCCATGCCCAATACGTTCGTTCCCGATCGCCCCGGCTTCGGCCGATTCGTCCTCGACGCGCTCGCGCTCGACCACCTCGTCCTCAGCCAGTTCGTGCTGACCGGCGTGGTCGGCTTTTCCACCCTGATCCTGTTCGCCTGCCTGCTGTTCCTGGCCGGCTGGGCGTGCTGGCGGCGGCTGCGGCGGCCGCCGCCGCGCGCGCTGGCGCGCTATCCGTTCGTGTCGATCCTGGTGCCGTTCTACAACGAACCCGAACGCTCGCTGCTGTGCACGCTGGAGTCGATCGAGCGCAGCGAGTACCCCGGCCCGGTCGAGGTGCTGCTGGTCGACGACGGTTCCACCAACGCCACCGCCGCCGCGGTCGCGCAGTGGCTGGCGCAGCCGCGCGGCAAGCGCTACGAGTTCATCGCGCGCGAGCGCAACGGCGGCGCCAAGGGCCTCGCGCTGGACGCGGCGCTGCCGCGGCTGTCGCCGGATTCGGACGTGGTCACGGTGATCGACAGCGATACGGTAATCGCGCCCGGCGCGCTGCGCAGCGCGGTCGAGGCCTTATACGCGTCGCCGCGCCACGCCGCGGCCTGCGGGCTGATCGTGCCGGCCGGCCGCCACCAGTCGTGGCTGCACCGACTGCAGTTCTACGAACACATCGGCGCGCTGGCGGCGATCCGCTATGTGCAGAGCAAGCTGGGTTCGGTCAACGTCGTCGCCGGCGCGTTCTCGCTGCACCGCACCCAGGTCATCCGCGAACTCGGCGGCTGGGGCGAGTGGCTGGTGGAGGACATCGCCTGGACCTGGCGCGCGCTCGCCCACGGCTATTCCATCGCCTACGCGCCGGACGCGATCGCCTACACGATCTGCCCGACCACGTTGATGGGGCTGTTCCGCCAGCGCCGGCGCTGGGCGCGCGGGCGCCTGGAATCGTTCCGGGTGGCCTGGGGGATCTCGTGGGCGCGGACCATGAAGATGCTGCCGTGGTGGCTGCTGTGGGCGCAGTCGGCGCTGGCGCCGACCCTGCTGTTGCTGATCGCCGGGGCGTTGTTCTACCGCAGCCATGCGCTGCTGGCGGTGGCGGCGCTGAATTGGCTGCTGATGGCCGCGCTCAATTTCGTCTCGGTGCTGCACGCGCGCGAACGCCTGCAACTGGGGTTGACCGACCTGCTGCTGGTCTCGGTCTACAACACCGTCATCGACGCGCTGTTGCTGCCGGCCAACCTGATCGGCCTGCTCGACGAACTGCGCGGCGGCCGCAAGAGCTGGATGACCCGCTGAGGCGCGCATGGACTATCACGCTTTCCTCGCGCAACGCCCGCGCGCCTATCTCGGCCGCGGCCTGCCGCGCCGGCGCGCGATCGCGCTGAGCTTCGACGACGGGCCCGGCCAGGCCACTCCCGCGCTGCTGGCGGCGCTGCGCGAACTCGAGGTCGCGGCGACTTTCTTCTGCGTCGGCCGCCTGCTGCGCGCGGTGCCGTGGCTGAGCGCGCGCATGCTCGCCGACGGCCACGAACTGGCCAACCATTCGATGAGCCACGCCGACGCCAGCGGCCTGGGCGCGGATGCGCTGCTGCACGAGGAAGTCGCGCCGGCGGCCGCCGAGCTGCGCCGGGCCGGCGCCGATACCTTGTCGGCGCGCTTGTTCCGCCCGGCGTTCGGCGAAATCCGCGCCGACCAGGTCGACCTGCTCGCGCGCCACGGTTACACCGTCGCCGGCTGGTCGATCGATCCCTGCGACTGGCTCGAACCCGATGCGCCCGGCCATGTCGACTGCGTGTCCGGCGCGGTGCTGGCGCAGGCCCATCCCGGCGCGATCGTGCTGCTGCACGACGGCGACGACGAACACGGCCGCGCGCGCCCGCGCATCGTCGAGATCGTGCGCGAGCTGGTGCCGGCGCTGCGCGCGCAGGGCTACGGGTTCGTCAGGGTCGGGGATCTGTTGCGCGAGCGCGAGGCGCAGCGCGCGCAGGCCTGATCGCGAGCGGCCGGGCCGCGAGTGCGCCGGCCAGTACGCCGGCCGCCGCCTTCATTGCTTGGGCTTGCACGCCCCGCAAGACTGCGCGTAGACGCGCACCAATTCGCGCTTGAGCGTGGCCTGGGCCTGCGCCACTTCGGCGTCGCGCAAGCGTTGCGCGCTGATCGGCTCGCGCGGCCAGGCCGGCGCCATCGCGCCCGCGTCTTCGCCGGCGTCGGCCGGTCCGGGCGCAGATTCAGGAAGGTCGCCTCGCTGTCGCATGCTCGCTGTCCGTATCGGGTCCGGTCCGAATCTAGCATCGCCCGGGCGCGCGGCTCAAACCGCCGGGCCGGCCGGCGCGCGGCCGTCGCCGCGCGGCGTTCGCCGGTTGCGGCGCTATGATCGGCCGATCCGCCGTTCGATGGCGCGCGCCGGACGCGTCGCGCATTCGTCGAATCCAGGCCCCTTTCGCAGCGCACAGAGGCAGACCGTGGCAGCCATCGTTTCCCAACCCATCCTTGCGGGCCTGACCCGTTCGGCCGTGTTCCTGGTGGTGACCCTGCGCCCGGAAGCGCAGCATCGGCAAACCGTGCGCGCGCTGTGCGCCGATCTGGCCGGGCTGCTGCGCTCGGTCGGTTTCCGCGATCTCGACGGCCGCTTGTCCTGCATCCTGGCCTTCGGCGACGCGGCCTGGGAGCGCCTGTTCGGCGCGCCCAAGCCGGCGGACCTGCATCCGTTCCGCGCCATCGAAGGCAAGCACCGCGCCGTGTCCACGCCCGGCGACCTGCTGTTCCACATCCGCGCCGAACGCATGGACCTGTGCTTCGAGTTGACCGCGCAGATCCTCGCGCGGCTCGGCGAGGCGGTGACCAGCGCCGAGGAAGTGCACGGGTTCCGTTACTTCGACCAGCGCGACCTGCTCGGCTTCGTCGACGGCACCGAGAACCCGGTCGATCAGGAAGCGCTGGATTCGGCCATCGTCGGCGCCGAAGACGCCGATTTCGCCGGCGGCAGCTACGTTATCGTGCAGAAGTACCTGCACGACCTCAAGGGCTGGGAATCGTTGCCGGTGGAGCAGCAGGAGCGCATCGTCGGCCGGCACAAGCTGTCCAACGTCGAACTCGACGACGCGGCCAAGCCGTCGTATGCGCACAACGTGCTGACGGTGATCGAGGAGAACGGCGAAGAGCTCAGCATCGTGCGCGACAACATGCCGTTCGGCGACGCCAGCAAGAGCGAGTTCGGCACCTACTTCATCGGTTACGCGCGCCAGCCGCGGCGGATCGAGCGCATGCTCGAGAACATGTTCGTCGGCAACCCGCCCGGCAACTACGACCGCCTGCTGGACTTCAGCCGCGCGGTCACCGGCACGCTGTTCTTCGCGCCGTCGGCGACGTTTCTGGCCGCGCTGCCGGACGAGGACGGCGACGCGCAGGGCGCCGCGGCCGGCCCGGTGGCGACGACGGTGTCCTAGCGTCCGGGCGTTGGCAACGCCGCGGTCAGGTCCAGCGCGCGCAGCAAGTCGCGCACGGTGGCGGCGACCGGGCCGGACGAGTCGAGCGTCAGGTCGGCCGATTCGCGCAGCAGCGGTTCCACCTGCGCGATAAGTTCGCGCACCGCGGCGCGCTGCGCCTGGGTGCTGCCGTATTCGCCGGCGCCGCGTTCGCGCAGGCGTTGCAGCAGGCAGTCTTCGCTCGCGCTGAGCAGGACGACGGCGTCGAAGCGGTCGTAGAACGCCGCCATGTTCGAAGCGGTGCCGGCGAGCAAGCGCGGCGTCCGCGCCGGCTCCGCCAGCAGCGCGGCGACGCGGTCTTCGCGCCAGACCCAATCGCGGCCTTGCTCGGGCGTCAAGGCGTCGTCCGCGGCGGCGTCGACCCAATGCGACCACTGCGCGCTGTCCAGGTCGATCGCGTCGAAACCCAGCGCGATCAACTCGCGCACGACCGAGGATTTGCCGGCGCCGGACATGCCGGTGATCAGGTAGGTACGCGGTCGGGACGCAGGTGTGCTCATCGGGAGATTGTCGAAAGGATCCGGGCGATCGGCGCGGCCGTATCGATCGTTCTTGCGCATCCGCGGCATTCGGTCGTCGCGATTTCCGCCGGCGGGGATGCGGATTGCCGCACCGGCCGCAGCGCGGCGGCGGTCGGGCCGGGCAAGAAAAAAGCCGATGACGGCGTCATCGGCTCGGCATGGCCGGGCGACGAGGCGGCTGCCCCGTCGCCCGCGGCGGCGGATCACTTCTTGGCGGTGGACGGCTGCGGCGCCGAGCGCGGCGCCTGGGTGGTCGGCGCCTTGGTCGCGGCGCGCTTGCCGGTGCTGGTGGACAGCTCGACCTGGCTCAGCGGCGGCTGGCAGAACGGCGGGCCGGAGAACGGCGGGCTGCAGGCCTGGTAGGACGGCTCGCGGGCGAACGACGGGGCGCTGAACGTCGCGGTCGCGGCGATCAGCAGGGCGAAAGCAAGGGTGGTGCGCATGTCGATTCCTCTTTCACGGGGAGGTGAATGGCGTTCCTGGGCGCGGCGCGCGTTCGAATCGCATGCTGCGGAGTTGGAACAATCAAGAGTTCGCAGGGCGGCGGCGGAATCCGTCATCGCCGATGGAAATTTATTGGGCCGCGCGAGCCGGCGCAAGCGGCCGCGTTCATCCGCCGGCTCCGCGCGGCGCAGGCGCGGCGCGCGCGGGCGCCGCGTCCTGGCGCGCGTCGCGCCGGGATTCGCGGCCGGCGTCGTGCCCGGAATCGTGCCGGGAATCGTGCCCAGGGCCGGACCCGGAGCCGCGCTCCAGCTCCTGGCGCAGCCGCGCGGCGTCGGCCAGCGCCGGCGCAGGCGCGCGCAATTCGCGCCGCAACAGCGGCTCGGCCCGGTTCAGCAATTCGCCGGCGCGTACGGCATCGCCGCGGCGCAGCGCGATCCGCGCGGCGGCGAGTTCGACCGTGGCGATCGGCAAGGTGCCGGCGAGGTAGTGGCGCTGGGCCAGTTGCAGGGCTTCGTCGATGCGTTGCGTCGCGGCGATCAGTTCGCCGCGGCTGAGCGCGACTTCGGCCTGCAGCGAGCGCAGCACGATGACCGATTTCGGCTCCAGTTCGCGGTACTGCAGCACCGGTTCGGCGTCCTTGAGCGCGGCGGCGGCTTCTTCGAAGCGGTGCGCTTCGACCAGGCCCTGGGCGTGGCGCAGCTGGACGAAGGCCGGGCCGTAGAACACGTCCTCCTTGTAGCCGCGCGCCAGTTCCAGCGAGCGCTGGAAATCGGCGCGGGCCTGCGGATAGCGGCCCTGCGCGCTGAGCGAGAGGCCGCGGGTGTAGTAGGCGATGATCCGGTACATCGTGTACGCCGGGGCGTCCGGCATCCGCGCCAGCGCCGAGTCGGTCAGCGCCTGCGCGCGCGCGTGGTCGCCGAGGTTGGCGTAGGCCGCGGCCATGCGCACGTCGTCGCGGGCGAGCACGGCGTCGTCGAGCTTGAGCGCGCGGGCGATCGCCTGCGAGCGCTGGTAATGCGCCAGCGCCGCGCGCGAGCGCCCGACATCGTCCAGCAGCAGCGCGGTGTACAGCTCCATGTCGGCGGTGAGCCGGCTGTTCTCGCCGTAGACGCGGTAGGCCAGCCGCAGCGCCTGCTCGGCGTTGGCCAGCGCCTGCGGATAGCGGTGCTGCGAGTAGCGCACCATCATCGCGATCCGGCGCAGTTGGTAAGCCGCCAGGCCGTCGCGCGCGGGCCGTTCGCGCTCGATGGTTTCGGCGATGCCGAGGTGGCGGGCCGCGTCTTCGATCTTGTTC
Organism: Lysobacter yananisis; assembly: GCF_031199375.1. NCBI lineage: Bacteria > Pseudomonadati > Pseudomonadota > Gammaproteobacteria > Lysobacterales > Lysobacteraceae > Lysobacter > Lysobacter yananisis. The sequence continues at coordinate 5,523,184 of NZ_CP133568.1, read as the reverse complement.
TGGTAGTACAGGCTGCGCGCCAGGCCGAGCTCGATCTCCATGCGCAGCTCCGGCTCGTGCTGGCCGGACGCGTCCAGGCGTTGCAGCGCGCGCTGCTGGTAGCGCTGCGCAGCGGCGAAGTCCGAGGTGTGCAGCACGACGCTGCCGTAATCGCTGTACAGCCGCGCCAGGGTCGGGGCGGGCGCGCCCTGGCGTTCGCGCAGCGCGATCGCCTGGTCGAGCGCGGCGCGCGCTTCGGGCAGGCGTTCGAGCTGCAACAGCAGGTTGCCGCGCACGTGCAACGCGCGCGCGCGCAGTTCCAGGTCTTGCGGCTGCGGCTTGCGCGGCGACAGCGCGATGGCCGCGTCGATCGCCGCCAGCCCCGGCTGCGGGTCGTTGATGTCGGCGTAGACCTCGGCGATGGTCAGCCACGCGACCAGGCGGGTGCGCTCGCTCTGGCTGCGGTCGGTCTGCAGCCGCGCCGCGGCGTTGGTGAGCAGGGTGGCGATGGTGATCGGCTGGCCGCGCACCGCTTCGGGCGAGGTCTCGGCCAGCACCGAGGCGAGGAAATCGCGCGAGGCCTTGGCGTTGGCCGCTTCGGTCTCGGCCGCGCGTTCGGCCGCCAGCGCGCGCTGGCGTTCGTTGTTGAGCTGCCACACCGCGAGGGTGCCGGCGACCGCGAGCATCGCGCTGGCGGCGACCGCGACGCGGTTGCGGCGGACGAACTTGCCGACCCGGTACCACAGCCGGTCGGGCGCGGCGGAAATCGGCAGGCCCTGCAGATAGCGCTGGATGTCGTCCATCAGCGCCGCGACCGTGCGGTAGCGCAGTTCCGGATCGGTCGCGGTGGCCTTGCGCACGATCCGGTCGAGATCGCCGCGCAGCAGGTGGCGCAGGCTCGGATCGGCGACGCTGGCGCTGGGCGCCGGCACGGTGGCGTCGCCGCGGTACAGCGTCGACAGCCGTTGCCCGGTCAGCAGGTCGAACAGCAGCGCGCCGAGGCCGAACACGTCGGTGGCCATGGTCTCGGTCTGGCCGCGGTACTGCTCCGGCGCGCTGTAGCCGGGAGTGAAGGCGCGGGTCGGCGGATGGGTGGGGTTGTCGCCTTCCTCCAGCAGCGCGCCGACGCCGAAGTCCAGCAGCACTGGCGCGCCGTCGGCGCGCACCGCCACGTTCGAAGGCTTGATGTCGCGGTGCAGGACCAGGCGCTGGTGCGCGTGCTGGACCGCGTCGCACAGGCTCAGGTACAGCTTCAGCCGCTGCGGCAGCGACGGTTTCGCCTCGGCCAGGTACTGCGGCAGCAGCGGGCCCTCGACGTAGTCCATCACCAGGTAAGGCTGGCCTTCCGCGCTCTCGCCGCCGTCGATGTGGCGGGCGATGTTGGGATGGTTGAGGCCGGCCAGCATGGCCCGCTCGCGTTCCATGCGGCGCTTGTTGTGGGCGGTGCCGATGCCGTGCAGCAGCTTGACCGCGACCTGCTGGACGCGGCCGGCGACGTCGCGCTCGGCCAGGAACACCGCGCCCATGCCGCCGACGCCCAACTCGCGCAGCAGCCGGTACGGACCGATGCTGCGCAGCGGGACTTCGCGCGCGACCTGGGTCAGGCATTCGCTGACCGGGTCCGGCGCGGCGTCGTCGTCGCAGGCGAGCAGGCGCTCGGCCGCCGCGACGATGTCCGCGTCGCTCTCGTTGTCGCGCAGGAACCGCGCGCGTTCGGCGGCGGGCCGTTCCAGCGCCTGGTGGAACAGCTCCTCGACCCGGCCGAACTGCGCGGGGGTCATGACAGGTGTTCGCGCAGCCAGGCCTTGGCGAAGCGCAGGTCGCGCTCGACGGTGGTCAGCGAGACGCCGAGGATCTCGGCCGTCTCCTGCTGGTTCAGGCCCATCAGGAAGATCAGTTCGACGATCCGGCACTTGCGCGGGTCTTGCTGTTCCAGCGCGCGCAGCGCGTCCTCGACATCGAGCCAGCGGTCGCCGGCGGCCGACAGGTGCTCGGAGCCGGACAGGGTCACGTCGACCACGCCGCCGCCGCGCTTGTCGGCGTGCTGGCGACGGATCGTGTCGACCAGCACATAACGGATCGCGGTCGCGGCGATGCTGAAGAAGTGCTGGCGGTTCTGCGCGTCCAGGCCGTTGCCGCCGAGCAGGCGCAGCATCGCCTCGTTGACCAGCTCGGTCGGGTCCAGCACCGGCACGCTCAGGCGCGACAGACGACCGGCGGCGATGTTCCTCAGCTGCCGGTAGACCAGGTTCAGCAGGGCGTCCGGGGCCGCAGCGTCGCCCGCACGCCAGGCGGCGAGCAGGCGGGTGACATCGCCCGTCTCCTCAGGCTGTAGGTCCATGTTGTCCTGGTGGGGAGGTACCGAATCCGCAGAATACAACGCATGCGCGTGCCAACCAATCGATGGGGGCGGGACCTTTTTCAGCAAGATTTCCAGCACGAACGCAGCCCGGGGCGAGGCGGGGCGCGGGGCCGGCCGGCCCCGCCTGCGGCCGTTCCCGCCGCGGCGGGCGGCGCGGCCCGCTACGGGCGAACCTCCACTCAATATGCGACGGCCGTCACCCTGAATGCCCTGAACGTCGACGGGCGAAGCCGGACGGCGACGGCATGACGGGTTCGGCCGCCGTCCTGCGAACTGTCTGGAAACTCTGGCGTACCTTCGCGCGGCGGCAGCGCGCGGTCCGCCGGCTCGCCCGCCGCAGGCCCCTCCGGACCGTTCGATGCACGCGTTCACGCAACCACTCGCTGTGGTCTTCCCCGGTCAGGCGGCGCAACGCAAGGGCCTGGGCCGCGCGTTGTTCGCCCGCCACCGGCCGGCGCTGCGTCTGGCCGAGGAAGCGCTCGGGTACTCGCTGGCCGAGGCGGCGGAGTGCGAATGGCTCGAACACACGGCTTATGTCCAGCCGGTGCTGTTCGCGGCCAACGCGCTGGCGTGGCGCGAATGGGCCGATGCGCACGGCGCCGCGCCGGCGTTCGCGCTCGGGCACGGGCTGGGCGAGTGCAACGCGCTGCACGCCGCCGGCGCCTTCGATTTCCAGACCGGGCTGAGCCTGGCCGCCGAGCGCGGCCGGCTAATGGCCGCGGCCGGCGGCGGGCGGATGGCGGCGGTGATCGGCTGGGACGCGCAGCGGCTGCGCGACGAACTGACGGCGATCGGCGCCGACGGCGACGAAGACGAGGCGATCGACATCGCCGGTTACGACGCGCCGGCGCAGCAGACCATCGCCGGCGGCGCGGCGGCGATGGCGCGGGCCGCGGCGCGGTTGCGCGCGCGCGGCGCGCGGGTGATGCCGCTGCGCGCGAGCGGCGCCTTCCATTCGCGGCACATGCGCGCGGCCGCCGCGCGGTTCGCGCGCGCGCTGGCGGCGGTGGAGTTCGCGCCGCTGGCGTTCGCGGTAGTGTCCAACCTCGAAGCCGCGCCGTACGCGCGCGGCCGCGAGGCGCAGGTGCTGGCGGCGCAGATCGCCGCCGCGGTGCGTTGGACCGATTCGCTCGGCTACCTGCTGGATGCGGGCGTGGACCGCTTCGAGGAGCCGGGGCCGGCGCCGGTCCTGATCGGATCGATCGAGCAGTTTCGCGCGGCACGGCCGGCGTCGCGGGTGCGCGGGGAGGCGCGCTTGGACTCGGCCGTGCCGCCACTTCCCTTCGCCGCGGCGGCGCGGCCGCGGCGGCGGCCGTCGCTGGTGGCGGTGCCGGCGTTGCTGGCATCGGCCATGGGCGCCGCGCCGGGTTCGCCGCCGTCGCCCGGGCTGCGCGCGGCCGCCGGCGAAGGCGCGCGCCGCGCGCGCGGCCAGCGCGACGCCGCGATGCGCGAGGGATTCGCCAGCGGCCACGGCGCGGCGCGCATGGCCTGGACGGGCGGATCGACCGGAACCTTCGGTTTTCGCGATGCCGGCGGCGTGGCGATGGCGCAACTGGAGCAGGAACTCGTCGCGATGCGGGCGGCGCTGCCGTCCGGCCAGGCCTGGGGGGGCGCTGTGCCGACCGGTGTCGCACGCATCCGCGACGAGGACGCAGCGCCGGCCGATGCCGCGACCGCGTTCGCCGCGCTCGACGCGCGCGCGCGCCGCGACGGCGAGCACCGGCGCCTGCTGGCCGAGGCGCTGGCCCAGGCGCTGCGCAGCCGCGCCGGCCGGCCGTTGCGCGTGCTCGAACTCGGCGACGGTCACGGCGAAGGCGTCGAGCGCGCGTTGCCGGCGCTCGATGCCGCCGGCGATGGGGTGGAGTTCGTCTACGCCGACGCGTCGCCGTTCCGCGCCGCGCTGGTCGCCGCGCGCTTCGGCGCCGGCCGGCCGTACCTGCGCAGCGTCGTGTTCGATCCGCGCGGCATCGTCGCCGACGCCGCCGCGTTGCGCGGGCGCTTCGATCTGATCCTGGCCGATACCGCGCTCGACGGCGGCGCCGATCCGCGCCCGGTGTTGGCCACCGCCGCCGGTTGGCTGGCGGCCGACGGCGAGTTGTTGTTCGCGGTGCGCGACGACGCGCCGGCGCGCGACTGGCCGGCCTTGCTCGCCGCCGCCGGCCTGACGCCGGCGCCGGCGTGCGTCGAAGTGCCGTGCGCCGAAGCGTCGCGCGCGCGCGCCAGCGTGCGGGTGCATCGGGTCGAGCGCGTCATCCGCGCCGGCGCGACGCGGGTTTGAGGCGAGGCTGCGGGCTGCGGCCATCGCTCCGGCGAATCCAGCGCACGGACTCGCGCATTCGCCGGTTGGAGCCCGACGCCACGGACGGCGTTTCTTACGGAGCGAAGCGCCAAGGACGGCGTGTTATCGCAGGCGGCGCCATGGATGGCGTCCCGGGGGAACGCGATGCCATGGACGGAGCGCACGGAGCCTGGCGCCACGGACGGTGTCGTGTCGCAGGCGACGCCAGGGACGGCGTCCAGGGAGCGCGATGCCACGGACGGCGCGCAGGGAACCGATGCCACGGATGGCGTCCATCGCGGGCGGCGCCAAGGACGGTGTTCAGGGAGCGCGATGCCACGGAGGGCGCACAGGGAGTCTGGCGCCAGGGACGGCGTCTTATCCGGGTCCGGCGCCACGGACGGCGTCGCAGGGAACATGAGGCCACGGACGGCGCCGACGGAGCGCAATGCCACGGACGGCGTCTTTGTCGCATCCGATGCCATGGACGGCGTCGCATGCAGCGCAAGGCCATGGACGGCGTTGTCGGGAAACGCGACGCCACGGACGGCGTCGAGCCGGCGCGGCGTTACGCAGCGCGGCCGCGCCGCTGTCGATGCGCTGGAGGCGTACCGGCGCCAGCGCTCTCAGGTGGACGACCGAATCGAAGCCATGGACGCCTTGCGCGATTCGGCCCGCGGGTTCGTGCACGAGCTGAGAGACGGCAAGGACCCCATTGATGCGATCGAGGACGCGATCGAGCGGATTGCGGACAAGCTCTTCGGCCTGGCGGCCGGGAACCAGGCCGAGCCCGGCCTGAAGCTGCGGCGCCAGGTGGGGCGGAATCGCGGATGGCCTTCCTCCCGCCCCGGATTTCCGAGTGCGTGGCGTCAGGAAAAGTCCACGACAAGCGTCTGGGTAGTGGCGCTCTTGACCACGTTGATAGCGTGGTAGCAATCGGTTTTGTTCGCGTAGCCCTCGCCTGTGGCGAGGATGTCGTCGTTGTCGGCCAGAAGCCGCCACGTGTACGGGTCTTCTGTCCCGGGAGTATTCCCAAGCACATCGTCCCCCTTGCGATAGATCTCAAACCTCATGTCGTTCCCTCCCTAAGGTTCCAGGGAGAACGGGGTAGTCTGCCGATGCCGGCCAAAGTCAAAGTCTCCGCGTTCGCGACAACCCGGCATTCGGGGCCCGCCATGGCTATGTCCGACAAGATCCCATGGCAAGAGCTCGCGCTGACTGCAGCGCAGTGCGCCGAGCGGTGGGGCATCGCGCCCGAGCATGTCCGGGCGACGATCGCGTGCAAGCGAGGCGTCCCGTTGCGCATCACCCGGAAGCCGGCGACCTGGAAGGCCGGAGAGGTAATCGAGTGGCGCGACCGGAATCGGGCGGGTAGCCGCCGCAAGGGCTGAAGTCGTTTGGCGGACTTTTCGCAGACATGAAAAAGCCGGCGCTAGGCCGGCTTCATCGAAAACATCACGAATATTGGTCGGGGAGACAGGATTCGAACCTGCGACCTCTACGTCCCGAACGTAGCGCTCTACCAGACTGAGCTACACCCCGACTTCGTGAGCCGCAAATTCTAGCGGCGCTCCCGGGTGCGTGCAAGAGGGGACGACAGAAAAATTTCATTCCGGTTGCGCCGCCGGTCGCGGATGGGCGCAAAACCGCGTCGCGGCGGGCTTGTCGCCGCATCGGCAAAGCCGGGCGGGCGCGGGCGCCGGGCGCGAAGCCGCGCGGACGGAAGGCCGCTACCGACCGGACGGCCCGCAATCGCTAAACTAAGCGCCATGCCGGCGAGGCCCGCCGCGCGCGCTGGTGCAGCGCGCGCCGGCGCCGATCCGGGCCGCCCTTCTCGCGCCATCGCAGTAATTCGGAGTCTGACTTGATCAAGCCTCGCACCCCGCCCGGGGTCATGGAGCTGCTGCCCCGTGACCAGATCGCGTTCCAGCGCATGCTCGACACGATCCGCCGCAATTTCGAACGCTTCGGCTTCCTGCCGGTGGAAACGCCGGTGATGGAGCTGACCGAGGTGCTGCTGACCAAGTCCGGCGGCGAGACCGAGCGCCAGGTGTACTTCGTCGAGTCGACCGGTTCGCGCGAGAAGAGCGCGCAGGACGGCCGCGCCGTGCCCGAGCTGGCGCTGCGCTTCGACCTGACCGTGCCGCTGGCGCGCTACGTGGCCGAGCACGAGGCCGAGCTGGCGTTCCCGTTCCGCCGCTACCAGATGCAGCGCGTCTACCGCGGCGAGCGCCAGCAGCGCGGCCGCTACCGCGAGTTCTACCAGTGCGACATCGACGTGATCGGCAAGGACAGCCTCAGCGTGCGCTACGACGCCGAGCTGCCGGCCTGCATCTATGCGGTGTTCTCCGAGCTCGACATCGGCGCCTTCACCATCCAGCTCAACAACCGCAAGCTGCTGCGCGGCTTCTTCGAGGCCCAGGGCGTGGCCGACGGCGAGCTGCAGGCGCTGGTGCTGCGCGAGGTCGACAAGCTCGACAAGCGCGGCGCCGACTACGTGCGCGAGACCCTGACCGGCGAAGGCTTCGGCCTGTCGGCGCAGGCGGTGGCGACCATCCTGGCCTTCGTCGAGACGCGCTCGACCTCGCACGCCGATGCGCTGGCCAAGTTGGCCGCGCTGGGCGAGGGCAACGACTCGCTGCGCCAGGGCGTGGCCGAGCTGCGCGAGGTGCTGGAACTGATCCGCGCGCTGGGCGTGCCGGAGGCCAACTACGCGCTCAACTTCTCCATCGCCCGCGGCCTGGACTACTACACCGGCACGGTCTACGAGACCACGCTCAACGATTACCCGCAGCTGGGTTCGATCTGCTCGGGCGGCCGTTACGAGGACTTGGCCAGCCACTACACCAAGTCGAAATTGCCCGGCGTGGGCATCTCCATCGGCTTGACCCGCTTGTTCTGGCAGCTGCAGGAGGCCAAGTTGGTCAGCACCGCCGACAGCAGCGTGCAGGTGCTGATCACCCAGATGGACGACGCGCAGCTGCCGCAATGCCTGGCGCTGGCCAGCGAACTGCGCGCCGGCGGGCTCAACACCGAAGTGGTGATGGAGCCGTCCAAGCTCGGCAAGCAGTTCAAGTACGCCGACCGCGCCGGCATCCGCTTCGTGGTGGTGCTGGGCGAGAACGAGATCGCCAAGGGCACCGCCACGGTCAAGGACCTGCGCCGCGAAGACCAGTTTGAGGTCGCGCGCGGCGAGCTCGCGCGCACGTTGCGGGTCGAGCTGGAACAGTCGCGGGTCATGAAGTGATCCTGGCGCGCGCCCGTCGCGTCGGCCGCGGGCGCGCATCGCGCGCGCGGCCGGCGGCGCGCGCGCAAGGCGGGGCGGCGCCGAACGCGCCGCATCGCCGGCATTCGCCGCGCCGGCATCGTCCGGCGCCGGCTGCAGCATCGGCGCAAGCCGACACCCACGCCGCGGTCCGTGCGGACCGCGGTTTCCTTTTGTCTGACGCACCGACTCCCGAGTATGCGCGCCGCCGATCCGCCGGCGCCGCGCAGATGATCGCCAGGGTGCGATGCGGAGAACCCCAGCTTTGAACAAGATCCGACTCGACGGCCGCTCGCTGACGCGGTCCCAGCTCGTCGCCGTGGCCTACGGCGCGCAGGTCGAACTGTCCGCCGAACAGCTCCCGGCGGTGGCGCGCGCGGCCGACTTCCTGGCCGAGCAGGTGCGCCGCGAAGAGCCCATCTACGGCGTGTCCACCGGTTTCGGCAGCAACGCCGACCGCCTGCTCGGCGCGCATCACCTGCGCGACCAGCTGCCGGGCGCCAAGCGTTCGCAGGAAACCCTGCACGAAGAGCTGCAGCGCAACCTCATCGTCACCCATGCGGTGTGCGTGGGCGAGGCGTTCGCGCCGGAGATCGTGCGCGCGATGCTGTGCATCCGCGTCAACACCCTGATGCGCGGCCACTCGGGCATCCGCGTGCAGACCCTGCAGGCGCTGACCGATCTGCTCAACGCCGGGATCGTGCCGGTGGTGCCGCAGCTGGGCTCGGTCGGCGCCAGCGGCGACCTGGCGCCGCTGTCGCACTTGGCCATCGTGCTGCTGGGCGGCGGCGAAGCGTTCTATGAAGGCGAGCGCATGCCGGGCGCGCAGGCGCTGGAGCGCGCCGGCCTTGCGCCGGTGAAGCTGTCGTACAAGGAAGGCCTGGCGCTCAACAACGGCACCGCGCAGATGCTGGCCTGCGGCGTGCTGGCGCTGAGCAAGCTCGAAGACCTGCTCGACACCGCCGACCTCGCCGCGGCGATGACCATCGACGCCTTCGCCGGGCGCCTCGGCGCGTTCGCGCCGGAAGTGCATGCGCTGCGCCCGCATCCGGGCCAGGTCAAGGTGGCGCAGAACCTGCGCACGCTGCTCGACGGCTCGACCCTGGCCGACATTCCGTACCACCTGGTGCCGCGCTTCCGCCCGTGGCTGCCGCAGAGCTGGGACACCGAAGCCGCGCAGCAGCTGAGCTTCGACATCGGCTGGGATTGGGTGCCGTTCGGCCAGCGCCACGGCCGCGAGAAGTTCTACACCCGTTTCCGTCCGTTCCGCGGCGGCAAGAAGCACCAGCCGCAGGACAGCTATTCGCTGCGCTGCATCCCGCAGGTGCACGGCGCGGTCCGCGACGCCATCGCCCAGGCCGCGCGGGTGCTGGAGATCGAGCTCAACTCGCTGACCGACAACCCGATCGTGTTCCCCGACGCGCAGGCCGAGCACGTCGAGCAGCAGGTGATCTCCGCCGGCCACTTCCACGGCATGCCGCTGGCGCTGGCGATGAGCTACGTCAAGGCCGCGATCCCGGTGCTGGCGAGCATCTCCGAGCGCCGCCTCAACAAGCTGGTCGACCCGGCCACCAACGACGGCCTGCCGGGGTTCCTGATCGGCAACGAGGACGCGACCGAGTCGGGCCACATGATCGTGCAGTACACCGCCGCGGCCATCGTCAACGACCTGTCCAGCCGTGCGCATCCGGCCTCGGTGTATTCGATTCCGACCAGCGCCAACGCCGAAGACCACGTCTCGATGGGCGCCAACGAGGCGCGCCACGTGCTGGCGATGGCCGACGACCTGGGCAAGGTGCTGGCGCTGGAGCTGTACACCGCCGCCCAGGCGCTGGACCTGCGTCGCGACATGATCAACGCCGCGCGCGATCTGGCCGACCGCGCCGACGCCGCGACGCTGGCGGTCAAGGTCGCCGGCGGCCCGGTCGCCGGCGCGGCCGACCACGCCGAGTTCCTGGCCGAAGTCGAAGGCCTGCGCGCGGAGCTGTCGGCCGCCGAGGAATTCCGTCCGGGCCGCGCGGTCGCCATCGCCCACGCCAAGCTGCGCGAATCGATCGCGTTCCTCGACCACGACCGCGCGCTCGACGGCGAAGTCGCCGCCGCGGTGCAACTGGTGCGCGACGGCAGCGTGCTGTCGGCGGTGCGGGCCGAGATGCAGCATTGAGTCGTCCGCGCCCTCTCCCGTTCGCGGGAGAGGGCGCGCGCTCGCAGGATCGGCCGTGCAAGCGAGGCGGCCGCTGTTGTGGGAGGGGCTTCTGTTGTGGGAGGGACTTCAGTCCCGACGCTGTTCGCTCCGGTCGCCGCGATCTGGCACAAGAGCGTCGGGACTGAAGTCCCTCCCACAAGAGCGACATGCCAGTCCAAGGCCAAGGACCGCCGCCATGCAAACGATCCACCACACCGAGACCGTCTTCACCGTCGCCGGCCTGCTGTCGCCCGCCGAATGCGAAGCGCTGATCGCCCTGGCCGAAGCCCGCGGCTTCGAACCCGCCGGCGTGCGCACTGCCGACGGCGGGCAGAAATCGATGGCCCACGTGCGCAACAACGAGCGCGTGGTGTTCGAATCGCCGCCGTGGGTCGAACGGCTGTGGCAGCGTCTGCAACAGGCCGGCCTGCCCGCGCTCGACGGCGAAACCGCCTGCGGCCTGCCGCACGCGCTGCGCTTCTACAAGTACGGCCCCGGCCAGCGCTTCCGCATGCACAAGGACGGGCCGTGGAGCGAAGACGGCCGGCTGAGCAAGCTGACCCTGCTGGTCTACCTCAACGACGGCTTCACCGGCGGCGACACCGCGTTCCGCGGTTTCCGGGTCGCGCCGCGCACCGGCGATGCGCTGCTGTTCGTGCACGACACCTGGCACGAAGGCTCGGCGGTGGAGCAGGGCGCGAAGTACGCGCTGCGCTCTGACGTGATGTACGCGCCGCCGGCCTGAGCCGCGCCCGCGGCGCCGGGCCTAAGTCGTAGCGCTCACGCCGCCGCGCCCCAAAGCCGCACGCAATCGCGTCCGCCGGCCTTGGCCAGGTACAGCGCCTGATCGGCGAACTGCAGCGCCGCCTCGACGCCGAGGTCCGAATCCGGCGCGATCTCGTGCACGCCGATGCTGGCGGTGACCGGGATGTCGTGGCTGCGGCTGGGGCAGGGCTGCGCGCGCAGGCGCAGGCGCAGGGCTTCGGCTACGCGCGAGCCGGCGTCGAGGTCGTGGTCGGGCAGCACCGCGACGAATTCCTCGCCGCCGAAACGCGCCAGCAGCGCGTGGTGCGGAGCCAGCGTCTGCGAAATCAGGCCGGCCGCCCAGCGCAGGCATTCGTCGCCGACCAGATGACCGTGGTGGTCGTTGATCTGCTTGAAGTGGTCCAGGTCGATCATCATCAGCGCCAGCGGCCGGCGCTGGCGGCGCGCGCGGTGCAGCAACGATTCGAACGCCTCGCGGAAGTGGCTGCGGTTGTGCAGGCCGGTCAGGCCGTCGCGCTGGGCGGTCTCGCGCAGGCGGTCGTGGGCTTTCTCCAACTGCGCCAGCGCGGTGCGCAGCTCGCCGGTGCGCTGCTCGACCTTGTGTTCGAGCTGCTCCTTGGCCTCGCGCACGATCCGTTCGTTCTCGTTGCGCAGCGAGGCGTAGCGGTAACCCAGCGCCACCGACAGCAGCAGCATCTCCAGGGCCGAGCCGATCTGCACGCCGTATTCGGTGATGAACACCTTCGGCAGCAGGTCGAAGGCGATCGCCGCGAACATGCCGGTGCCGAGCAGGAACGCCGACCACGCCAGCAGGAACAGCCGCGCCGGCTTGTAGCCGCGGCGCAGCACCACCACGGTCGCTACCGCGATCCAGGCGATGGAGACGAACACCGCGGCCGAGGCGATCGGGGTGACGATGCGGTAGGGCGCCTGGGTCGCGATCAATCCCAGCAGCACGAAGAACCCGATCATGCCCAGGCCGACCCGGTCGCCGAAGCGCCAGCGTTGCGCCAGGCCGAGGAAGGTGCGCGCGAACTGTTGCATGCCCACCTGCGCCAGGCAGATCGACAGCGGCACCGAGTGGTCGGCCAGCCACGGCGAGCGCGGCCACAGGTATTCGAAACCCAGGCCGTTGAGGGTCAGCAGCACCAGGCCGAACGCGCAGATGTGGAACAGATACCAGAAGTAGCTCGAATCGCGCAGGCTCAGCCACAGCACCAGGTTGTAGAAGAACAGCGCCAGCAGGATGCCGTAGTACAGGCCGATGCCCAGTTGCGCGTCGCGCGCCAGTCCGGTGAACGCGCTGGGCGAGTACAGGGTCAGCGGCACCTGCATCGAGCTCTGGCTTTGCACGCGCACGAACAGGTCCACGCGCTGGCCGGCCGGCAGGTCGATCCAGAAGTTCGGATGGCGGTAGCGGATCGCGCGCGCCGCGAACGGCAGGCTGTCGCCGCCGGCCTGGTGGCGCACGCGCGCGCCGTCGGTGCCGTGGGCGACGGTGTAGACGTCGAGGCGGTCGCTCAGGGCGAAGCCCTGCACCAGCAGCCAGCGCGGGGTGTCGGCGTCGGCGTTGCGCGCGGCGATGTGGAACCAGTAGGCGCCGCGCTGGAAGCCGAACGAGCTGTTGCCGCCGGGCAGCGGCCGGAAGCCGCCCGCGGCCAGCGCGCGTTCGGCGCCGGCGAGGTCGAGGCGGCCGTCGGGATCGTGGTGGTAGGCGGTGAACGGCGCCAGCGCCGTTTCGCCGTCCTGGCGGCCGAGTTCGAGCGGACGTTGCGCGGCGGCGAGGGGGCTCCAGCCGGCCAGCAGCAGCGCCAGCAGCAACAGCCATGGCAGCGGCCGCCAAGGGGACGGCCGGCGCAGCGGTGTCTGGAATGACGGCGGGCGGCGCACGGAACGGGCAGGGGGCGTATTCATCGTGCTGGGCCGGGGCGTCCTTGACCGGGAGCCGGCACTCATCGTTGCGCCGGGCAGGGGAGAAGCGGGGCGCCGGCGCGACAGGCGCGCGAGGCGTGCCTGAGGTCTTAACGCAATTACCGCGACGGGCCGGACGGCTTGACGCGCGGCCGCTGCCCGGTCTAATGTATTAACGCGTTAGCACATTAGTGCGCTGGGTCGGCCTTCGAGGCGGTCCGCGCGCCGGACCGGCCGCAACCGGTTCGGTTCCCTGTTTCCCGCGCAGCCTCGCGCAACCGCAACCCCGGATCCGAACCCCGCCCATGAAGCGCCGCGCCGTCGCCACCGTCGAAGCCACCGAAGACGCCCTCGGCGAACTCGCCGCGGCCCTGTCCGCGTTGCGCGCGCCGGAGCAGGTGCGCGCCTTCCTCGAAGACCTGTGCACCCCGGCCGAACTGGAAGCGATGAGCGACCGCTGGCGGGTGGTGCCGTTGCTCGACGAGGGCGTGCCGTACCGCGAGATCCACGAGCGCACCCAGGTCAGCGTGACCACCATCGGCCGGGTCGCGCGCGTGCTCGAGCGCGGCGCCGGCGGCTACGCCGCGGCCCTGCAGCGCCGCGGTCCGCGACATCGCTGACGGCCGCTGCATCCGCCGCCGCCGGCGTCCGCCGGCCCGCACCGCCCACGCCTTCCCCCGAGACCGAGTCCATGAGCCCTCCCGCCAGTGCCGCCGTGCGCGACCGCCTGCGCATCGCGATCCAGAAGTCCGGCCGCCTCGCCGACCCGGCCCGGCAGCTGCTCGCCGCCTGCGGCCTGAGCTGGCGCGAGAGCCGCGACCGCCTGTTCTGCTACGGCGAAACCCTGCCGGTGGACCTGCTGCTGGTGCGCGACGACGACATCCCCGGACTGATCGCCGACGGCGTCTGCGACCTCGGCGTGGTCGGCCGCAATGTACTGCTGGAACAGGACGGCGACCGCCGCGGCAACGGCCGCGCGGCGGCGTTCCGCGAGTGGCGCGCGCTCGGTTTCGGCGGCTGCCGCCTGGCCATCGCCGTGCCCGACGCCTGGCAATGGCAGGGCCCGCAGGACCTGGCCGGCAAGCGCATCGCCACCAGCTATCCGGCGCTGCTGACGCAGTGGCTGGCGCAGCAGGGCGTGGACGCGCAGGTGGTGCTGCTGTCGGGTTCGGTGGAGATCGCCCCGCGCCTGGGCCAGGCCGAGGCGATCTGCGACCTCGTCTCCAGCGGCGCCACGCTGTCGGCCAACCAGCTCAAGGCGGTGCAGACGCTGGTCGAGAGCGAGGCGGTGCTGGCCGGGCCGGTCGACCGCTTCGACGACGTGCGCGGCGAACTCGCCGACCTGCTGCTGCGCCGGCTCGACGGCGCGCTGCGCGTACGCAACAGCAAGCTGCTGATGTTCCAGGCGCCGCGCGGGCTGCTGAGCGAATTGCTGCCGCTGCTGCCCGACGCCGAACAGCCCACGGTGATGCGCCTGGACGACGGCGACGACGTCGCCTTGCAGGCGCTGTGCCACGGCGCGGTGACCTGGCAGCGGCTGGAGGAACTCAAGCGCGCCGGCGCGCGCGGGCTGATGGTGCTGCCGGTGGAAGGGATGCTGGCATGAACCTCCCCGCGACCGCCGCTGCGATGCAGCGCTACCAGTGGGGCGCGTTGAGCGCCGACGCGCGCGCGCAGGCGCTGCGCCGTCCGGCCCAGGAAACCCGCCAGGCCACCGCCGACGCGGTCGCCGCGATCCTGGCCGAGGTGCGCGCCGACGGCGACGCCGCGCTGCGCCGCTTCGGCCAGCGCTTCGACGGCGTCGCGCTGGAATCTTTCGCCGTCGGCCAGGCCGAATTCGAAGCCGCCGACGCCGCGTTGAGCGCGCAACTGCGCGCCGCGATCGACGAGGCCGCGCGCCGGATCGAACGCTTCCACGCCGCCGGCATGACCCCGGCCTACGCCCTGGACACCGCCGAGGGCGTGCGCTGCGAGCGCGTGCTGCGGCCGATCCCGCGGGTCGGCCTGTACGTGCCGGCCGGTTCCGCGCCGCTGCCCTCGACCGCGTTGATGCTCGGCGTGCCGGCGCGGCTGGCCGGCTGCCGCGAAGTGGTGCTGTGCACGCCGCCGCGCAAGGACGGCAGCGCCGACCCGGCGGTGCTGTACGCGGCGCGGCGTTGCGGCATCGGCAAGGTCTACAAGGTCGGCGGCGCCCAGGCGATCGCGGCGATGGCGTTCGGCAGCGACAGCATCGGCAAGTGCGACAAGCTGTTCGGGCCGGGCAACGCCTACGTCACCGAAGCCAAGCGCCAGGTCGCGCTGCTGGAAGGCGGCGCCGCCATCGACATGCCGGCCGGGCCGTCGGAAGTGCTGGTGATCGCCGACGCCGGCGCGCGCGCCGACTTCGTCGCCGCCGACCTGCTGTCGCAGGCCGAGCACGGCGCCGACTCGCAGGTGATCCTGCTCAGCGACGACGCGGCCCTGCTCGATGCGGTCGATGTCGAACTCGAACGCCAGCTGGCGCGGCTGTCGCGCGCCGACACCGCGCGCGCGGCGCTGGCCAAGTCGCGCTCGATCCAGGTCGATTCCATCGCCAGCGCGATGCAGGTCAGCAACCGCTACGCGCCCGAGCACCTGATCCTGGCCCTGCGCGACGCGCGCGCGTGGCTGGCGCAGGTCGAGGCCGCCGGTTCGGTGTTCCTCGGCGACTGGGCGCCGGAAGCGCTGGGCGACTATTGCAGCGGCACCAACCACGTCCTGCCGACCAGCGGCGCGGCGCGCTACGCCGGCGGCCTCAACGTCGCCAGCTTCCAGGTCGCGATCACGGTGCAGGAAGTGCAGCCGCGCGGGCTGCAGGAAATCGGCCCCTGCGCGGTGGTGCTGGCGCAGGCCGAAGGGCTGGACGCGCACCGCGAGGCGGTGGCGTTGCGGCTGGCGGCGCTGGCCGCCGACGCCGCGGTCCCGGCGCAGCGCGCCTGAGCGAGTCCGTCCGGCCCGGCGCCGGACGATTGCAGAACCAAGCACAACGGATCACCGGCCCGACCATGTCCCAGACCCGCGACGACAATCCCCTCGACCTGTTGCGCGAAGACCTGCGCGATTTCGCCGGCTACAAGTCGGCGCGCAGCGACAAGCGCAGCGGCCGGGTCTGGCTCAACGCCAACGAAGCGGCCTGGCCGAGCGTGGCCGACTGCGACGGCGCGGTGCGCCGCTATCCCGATCCGCAGCCGCCGGCGCTGCGCGAGGCGCTGGCGCGGCTGTACGGCTGCGCGCCGGAGCAGTTGCTGGCCGGGCGCGGCAGCGACGAGGGCATCGACCTGCTGGTGCGCGCGTTCTGCCGCCCCGGCGGCGACGCCATCGTGATCGCGCCGCCGACCTTCGGCATGTACGCGGTCAGCGCGCGCCTGCACGGTGCGCGCGTGGTCGAGGTGCCGTTGCGCGACTGCGCCGAAGGCTTCGTCTGCGATTTCGACGCGTTGGCCGAAGCCGCCGAGCGCGAGGCGGCCAAGCTGGTGTTCGTGTGTTCGCCGGGTAATCCCTCCGGCACCTTGTTGCCGCTGGCGTCGATCGACGCGTTGGCGCAGCGCCTGAGCGGCCGCGCCATCGTCGTGGTCGACGAGGCCTACATCGAATTCGCCGACGGCGAATCGGCGGTGAGCCTGTTGCGGCGCCGGCGCAACGTCGCGGTGCTGCGCACCCTGTCCAAGGCCCACGCGCTGGCCGCCGCGCGCATCGGCAGCACCATCGCCGACGCCGGGGTGATCGCCGCGCTGCAGCGCTGCCAGGCGCCGTATCCGCTGCCCACGCCGTGCGTCAACTTGACCCTGCGCGCGCTCGGCGAGGTGCCGGGCAATACCACCAAGGCGCGCGTGGCCACCGCCATGTGCGAACGCGACACGTTGTTCCAGGCCTTGCAGGGCCTGCCCGGCGTGCGCCGGGTGTATCCCTCGCAGGCCAATTTCCTGCTGCTGCGCTTCGACGACGCCCAGGCCGCGCTCGACGCCCTGCTCGACGCCGGCGTGGTGGTGCGCGACTTCCGCCACGCGCCGCGGCTGGACGATGCGCTGCGCATCAGCCTGGGCACGCCGGAGCAGAACGCGGCGGTGATCGAAGTGCTGGGCCGCGCCTTGCGCGCGTCGGCGGCGGTCGCGACCGGAGCGGCGGCATGAGCGCGCTCAAGCCGGTCTTGTTCGTCGACCGCGACGGCACCCTGATCGAGGAGCCGGCCGACTTCCAGATCGACAGCTACGCCAAGCTGCGCTTCGTGCGCGGGGTGATCCCGGCGCTGCTGAAACTGCGCGACGCCGGCTATGAATTCGTCATGGTCACCAACCAGGACGGCTTGGGCACCGAGTCGTTCCCGCGCTGGGCCTTCGACGGCCCGCACCAGCTGATGATGCAGGTGTTCGAAAGCCAGGGCATCGCGTTCCGCGACGTGCTGATCGACACCAGCTTCGCGGCCGAGAACCTGCCCACGCGCAAGCCCGGCATCGGCCTGGCGCTGCCGCTGCTGAAGGATCGCGGCATCGACTGGGAACGCTCGGCCATGGTCGGCGACCGCGAGACCGACAACGGCTTCGCCGCCAACCTCGGCATCCGCGCGTTCCAGCTGCGCACCGCCGAGTTCGGCGGCGAGTGGGACTGGGCCGGCATCGCCCACGTCCTGGCCGATCGTCCGCGCACCGCGCGGGTCGCGCGCAACACCAAGGAAACCCGGATCGAGGTGAAGGTCGATCTGGACCGCGCCGCCGAACCCAAGGTCGCGACCGGCCTGGGCTTCTTCGACCACATGCTCGAGCAGCTCGGCAAGCACGGCGGCTTCGCCCTGGAGCTGCGCTGCGAGGGCGACCTGCACATCGACGAGCACCACACCATCGAGGACAGCGCGCTGGCGCTGGGGCAGGCGCTGCGCGAAGCGCTCGGCGACAAGCGCGGCATCGGCCGCTACGGGTTCGAGCCGCGCGCCGCTGGCGGCGACGGATCCGCGCCGCCAGCGCACGAATTCGTGCTGCCGATGGACGAGACTCTGGCGCGCGCCGCGCTGGATTTCTCCGGCCGTCCGTACTTCGTCTTCGCCGGCAGCTTCGCCCGCGACAGGGTCGGCGACTTCCCGACCGAACTGCTGGCGCATTTCTTCCGCTCGTTGTGCGAAACCGCCGGGCTCAATCTCAACCTGAACGTGGAAGGTGATAACGATCACCACAAGATAGAGGCTTGTTTCAAGGCCGTCGCGCGCGCGCTGCGCCAGGCCATCGCCCGTCAAGGGCGCGAACTCCCGAGTACGAAGGGAGTTCTGTGATGACGGTTGTAGCTGTCGTCGATTCGGGTGGGGGGAACATCGGCTCGGTGCGTTATGCATTGGAGCGGCTGGGTGCGCGGTCGGTATTGACCGCGGACCCTGCAACGATCGCCTCAGCCGATCGCGTGATCCTGCCAGGCGTGGGCGCCGCCGCCCCCGCGATGGCGCGTCTGCGCGAACTCGACCTGGTCGCCACGATCCGCCGCTTGCAGCAGCCGCTGCTCGGGATCTGCCTGGGCATGCAGCTGTTGTACGAGTCCTCGGAGGAGGGCGAGGTCGAATGCCTCGGGCTCCTTCCGGGCCGTATCACCAAGCTGCCCCCCGGACCAGGAGTACGAGTGCCTCATATGGGATGGAATCTCCTTCAGAAGCATGAATCGAACGCCGGCGCGCGTTTGCTGGCCGGCATCGGCGAGCGCGACCAGGCCTATTTCGTGCACAGCTACGCCGCCCCCGTCACCGCCGACACCCTGGCCAGCGCCAGCTACGGCCGCCGCTTCACCGCGGTCGCCGGGCGCGGACGCTGCTTCGGCGCCCAGTTCCACCCGGAGCGCTCGGCCGCGGTCGGCTCGCGCCTGCTCGCCAACTTCCTGGCGCTGGAGGCATGAACATGGGCAACAGCACCCTCTACCCCGCGATCGACGTTCGCGACGGGCGCGTCGTGCGCCTGCACCAGGGCGACTACGCCCAGGAAACCCGCTACGAGACCGAACCGCTGGCGCTGGCCACGCGCTACGCCGAGGCCGGCGCCAAGTGGCTGCACCTGATCGACCTCGACGCGGCGCGCTACGGCGGCTACACCCTGGCGCCGCTGCTGCGCGCGATCACCACCTCCAGCTGGATGCGCGTGCAGACCGGCGGCGGCGTGCGCAGCGAGGCCGACGTGGAAGCCATCCTCGACGCCGGCGCCGACCGGGTCGTGGTCGGCTCGCTCGCGGTCAAGGACCCGGACCTGGTGATCGCCTGGCTCAAGCGCTTCGGTTCCGAGCGCATCACCATCGCCCTGGACGTGCGCCAGAACGAGCGCGGCGAATGGGAACTGCCGGTCGCCGGCTGGACCCAGGACAGCGGCGTGCGCCTGGAACCGTTGCTGGAGCGCTACGCCCAGGCCGGCCTGCGCCACCTGCTGTGCACCGACGTCTCCCGCGACGGCACCATGGCCGGGCCGAACCTGGACCTGTACAAGCACATCCGCGAGATCGCGCCGGACGTGCAGCTGCAGGCCTCCGGCGGCATCCGCGACATCGCCGACATCGTCGCCGCCGACAGCATCGGCTGTTCCGGCGCGGTGCTCGGCAAGGCGCTGATCGAGGGCCGCTTCCAACTCACCGATGCCTTGAAGCAGGTACGCCGTTGCTGAACTCCACGCTCCTGAGCCGCCGCATCGTGCCCTGCCTCGACGTCCGCGACGGACGCGTGGTCAAGGGCGTGCGCTTCCGCGACCACGTCGACATGGGCGACATCGTCGAACTGGCGCTGCGCTACCGCGACGAAGGCGCCGACGAGCTGGTGTTCTACGACATCGCCGCCAGCCCGCAGGGGCGCAGCGTGGATCGCGATTGGGTCGAGCGGGTCTCGCGCGCGATCGACATCCCGTTCTGCGTGGCCGGCGGCATCCGCTCGGTCGCCGACGCGCGCGGCGTGCTCAACGCCGGCGCGGACAAGATCTCGATCAACACGCCCGCGCTGGAGCGGCCTGAGCTGATAAGCGAAATCGCCGCCGAATTCGGCGTGCAGTGCGTGGTGGTCGGGATCGACAGCCTGCGCGATCCCGACGGCCAGTGGCGGGTGCGCCAATACACCGGCGACCCTTCGCGCACCCAGGCCTTGCCCAAGCGCACGCTGGATTGGGTGGTCGAGGCGCAACGCCTGGGCGCGGGCGAAATCGTGCTCAACTGCATGGGCAGCGACGGCGTGCGCAGCGGCTACGACATCGAGCAACTGCGCGCGGTGCGCGCGATCTGCGAGGTGCCGCTGGTCGCCTCCGGCGGCGCCGGCGCGATCGAACACTTCGGCGACGTGTTCCTGCGGGCCGACGTCGACGCGGCGCTGGCGGCGAGCGTGTTCCACTCCGGCAGCATCCGCATTCCCGCGCTCAAGCGCGCGCTGAGCGGGCAGGGCGTGCCGGTGCGCGAGCTGCACTGATGGACGCGACGCTGAGCCCGCAACAGATCGACGCGCTGGACTGGGACAAGCAGGACGGCCTGTTGCCGGCCGTGGTCCAGGACGCGGCCAACCTGCGCGTGCTGATGCTCGGCTACATGGACCGCGCCGCGCTGGACGCGACCCTGGCCAGCGGCCACGTCACCTTCTTCAGTCGCAGCAAGCAACGGCTGTGGACCAAGGGCGAGAGCTCGGGCCACTTCCTCGACCTGGTCTCGATCGAGACCGACTGCGACCGCGACACCTTGCTGGTGCGCGCGCTGCCGCACGGGCCGACCTGCCACCTCGGCCGCGACAGCTGCTTCCCTTCCGCGCCCGGCGACGGCCTGGCGTTCCTCGCCGAACTCGACGCGCTGGTCGCGACCCGCGAGCGCGAACGCCCGGCCGGCAGCTACACCACCGGCCTGTTCGAACGCGGCGTGCGCGCGATCGCGCAGAAGGTCGGCGAGGAAGGCGTGGAGACCGCGCTGGCGGCGGTGGCCCAGGACGAGGCCGCGTTGGCCGGCGAGGCGGCCGATCTGCTGTTCCATCTGCAGGTACTGCTGCGCGCGCGCGGCCTGTCGCTGAGCGACGCGGTGGCGGTGCTGCAGCAGCGCCACGGCAAGCCGCATCGCGGGTTCAAGCCGGCCGAGTAGCTTGTCGCGGCTGCGGTTTTCGTCGCGGCTGCCGTTGCGCGGTCGCGGCTTGCGCCGCTCCTACAGCTAGCCCATGCCGCAGCCGAAGCCCCCTGTAGGAGCGGCGCAAGCCGCGACCGCGTCAACGCGACCACGACGAAACCGGCCGACGCCCGCGCCGCCCTGACGCCTCATCGCGGACAGCCACCGACCCGATTGCGCCAGCCCCGCCCGGGCGGCTCCCCCGCGCCCGCCGCATAATGCCGGCTTCGTTCCGGAGACCGTTTCATGCGCCTGCGCGTCTGCATGCTCGCCCTGTCCCTGTCCGTCGCGATGCCGTCGGCGTTGGCCCAGTCGTTGCCCGCGCCGTGCGAAGGCGGCACGGTGTTCGAGGACCGCAACGGCAACGGCCGCCGCGATCCGGGCGAGCCCGGATTGGCCGGCCAGCGCGTCTCCGACGGCCGCGGCATCGTCCTGACCGACGCCCAGGGCCGCTACACCCTGCCGCTGCGCGAACGCGGCAGCCAGTTCGTGATCAAGCCGGCCGGCTATCGCCTGGCCGCGCGCGCCGACAGCGGCCTGCCGGACTACTGGCTCAACACGACCCTCGGCGAGGGGCCGGCGCTGAAGTACGGCGGCATGCCGCAGGCCGCGCCGACCTGCCGCGATTACCCGTTGATTCCCGAACCGCGCAAGCCGCGCGGCGGCGAGCTCGACGTGCTGGTGTTCGCCGACCCGCAGACCAAGAGCGCGACCGACGTCGGCTACTACCGCCGCAGCATCGTCGAACCGCTGCGGGCGCAGCGCAAAGGCCGCGCGCCGCTGGCCGACCTCGGCCTGACCCTGGGCGACCTGACCCACGACGACTTGTCGCTGTACCCGCGGATCAACGCCGTCACCGCGAGCCTCGGCGTGCCGTGGCTGCACGCGCCCGGCAACCACGATCTCGACTTCGACGCCAAGGACGACGAGGACTCGCTGCTGAGCTACCGCCACGTCTACGGCCCCGACACCTACGCCTGGGAAGAGGCGCAGGCGAACTTCGTGGTGCTCGACGACGTGGTCTATCGGCCCGGCTCCAAGCCCGAGTACATCGGCGGGCTGCGGCCGGACCAGTTCGCGTTCCTCGAAGCCTACCTGGCCGCCGCCGACAAGCGCCGGTTGCTGGTGCTGGCGATGCACATCCCGCTGTTCGACGCCGCGCCGGGCCGGGAAAGCTTCCGCCACGCCGACCGCGAGCGCCTGTTCGGCCTGCTGCGCGAGTTCCCGCACGTGCTGGTGCTCAGCGGCCACAGCCACGCCCAGCGCCACGTCTATCACAATGGCGACAGCGGCTGGCGCGGCGCCGCGCCGCTGCACGAGTACAACGTCGGCGCGGCCTGCGGCGCGTTCTGGTCCGGGATCAAGGACGCGCAGGGCCTGCCCGACGCGACCATGAGCGACGGCACGCCCAACGGCTACGCGCGCCTGCGCGTGCGCGCCGATGCCGGCTACGCGCTGAGCTGGCACCCGGCGCCGTCGGCGGGCCGCGCGCTCGGCACGGCCGCGGTCGCCAACGACTACCTGCGGCTGTATGCGCCCAAGGCGCTGCGCCAGGGCTCGTATCCGATCCGCGATGTCTACGCCAACGTGTTCATGGGCCGCGACGACAGCCGCGTGGAGTACCGCATCGACGGCGGCGATTGGAAGCCGATGCGCCGCGTGGCTCAGCCCGATCCGGCGCTGCTGGCCGAGAACGCGCGCGACGACGCGGCCGCGCAGCTGCGCGCTTACGACCGCTCCGCGACCGCCACGCCGACCCCGCACCTGTGGAGCGCGCTGCTGCCGACCGACCTGGCCGTCGGCGAGCACGCGGTCGAGGTGCGGGCGTTCGACGCCTGGCAGGGCGAGCAGCGCCTGGGCACCGCCTACCGCCTGCTGGACGCCGCGCCATGAGCGCCAAGCCGACCGGGCCGGCCGACGACCTGCCGGTGATCGCGTTCGACGACGCGGCCGCATTCGAGCGCTGGTTGGAAACGCCGCCGGCCAAGCGCGGCTTGTGGCTGAAGATCGCCAAGAAGGGCAAGGGCGCGGTCACCGTCGACTACGCGCAGGCGCTGGACGTGGCGCTGTGCCACGGCTGGATCGACGGACAGAAGCGCAGCCTGGACGAAGTCTATTTCCTGCAGCGCTTCGTGCCGCGGCGGCCGCGCAGCCTGTGGTCGCAGATCAACATCGGCAAGTGCGAGGCGCTGATCGCGCAGGGACGCATGCGGCCGGGCGGGCAACGCGAGATCGACGCCGCCCGCGCCGACGGGCGCTGGGCCGCGGCGTACGCGTCGTCGAGCAAGATCGAGGTGCCGCAGGACCTGGCCGCGGCGTTGGCGAAGTCGCCGAAGGCGCGCGAGTTCTTCGAAGGACTGGACGCGGGCAATCGCTACGCGGTGCTGTGGCGGGTGCACACAGCGAAGAAGGCCGAAACGCGCGCGGCGCGGATCGCGAAGCTGGTGGAGATGTTGGTGCGGGGCGAGAAGATCCACGGTTGAAAGCGACGTTCGGCCGTACGCCCGATCTCCATGCTCCGTCATTCCGGCGAAAGCCGGAATCCATTTTGCTGTTGCGCTGGTTCGATTCTCGCAAGCGATGCGCTTGTCCGCTGGCGATGCTGGGCAAGAGCAAAATGGATTCCGGCTTTCGCCGGAATGACGAGGGGGAGGGTGTCGTAGCCGAAGTGCGGGACGTTGTCCGTATCCACATGCGCATGCGTGTCCGTGCCCGAGTCTGTGTCCGAGTCCGAGTCCGAGTCCGAGTTTGAATTCAAGTTTGAATTCGAGTCCGCGGCAGCCGGAAATGATCGCCACACGACACCGACCGCCGCTCCATACGCCGTCCCCGCAACGAGAATTGACGCGCGCTTTACGCGCCCGCCGGTCGCGCCGCATAGCGCCTTTATGCCGCGCGTTCCTACAGTGATGACCACGGCGCACCGTCCCGCGTGCGCAGCGAGTCCGAACGTGTCGATCCTGATCCTGCGCGGCCCCCACACCGATGCCGCCGTCGATTCGATGGTCCCGCCGCTGGCCGGCGAAGTGCGCGCGACCCTGGTCGAGCGCGCCGCCGGCGCCGGCAAGGCGCTGGCGCTGCGCAGCTGCCGCAGCGAGAGCGAACTGGTCGAATGCCTGCGCAACATGCGCGCGGCCAACGCCGAGCTGCTGTTGCTCGACCCGGGCGCCTGCCTGCCGGCCAGCGCGGAACTGCGCGGCGCGCTGGAACAGCTGACGGTGCCGTACATCGAAGTCCACGACGACGACACCAATGCGCTGGAGCCGAGCCTGGCGCCCGGCTGCGGCCGTCGCCTGCGCCTGGTCCACGGCTATTCGGCGCAGAGCTACACCCTGGCGCTGTCGATCGCGCTGGAGCACCTGGGCTGCGCCGAAAGCGGCAACGACATCCACGTCGGCACCTGAGCCGGCGCGGCCATGGACACGCACTACTGCTACTTCGCCGACTACGAGATCCTGGTCGGCGGGCGTTTCATCGTCTGGGGCCAGGCCACGCTGGACTATGCGCCGGACGCGCCCGGACACTTCGACCCGGCCGAACTGCTGGACCGCATCCGTCGCCAGGCCGCGCACGCGCACGGCGTGGAGCGCGATGAAGTGCGGGTCCGCAACTTGAGCCGCCTGCTGTAGACCCGCGTGGCTTGATCGGCGGTGTTTGGCTCAGCGCCCGATGACCGAGCGTTGCGGGTCTCGCACGCGATTGCAGTCGCGGCGTGGTTGCCTTTTCGCAGTCGCGGCTCGCGCCGCTCCTACATGAGCTACCTGTAGGAGCGGCGCGAGCCGCGACCGCGACACTGCATTTGCGACGAAGTCGGCGGTGGCCTGCGCAGGGCCCGGCAACCGCGGGTCGCAGGTTTCTCGCGCGATGGCAGCAGCGGCGTGGTTGTCTTTTCGCGGTCGCGGCTCGCGCCGTTCCTACAGACAGCCCATGCGCCGGCGCGTCAGAGCTCGATCTGGTCGAACGAGGTCGCGCGCGGGTGGTCGTGGGTGGCGTCGCCTTCGCGCGGTTGCGGGTAGTCTTCGCGGCGGTCGATCAGCACGGTCTCCAGGCCGGCCTCGCGCGCGGCGTCGAGTTCTTCGACCACGTCGGACAGGAACAGGATCTCGTCGCCCGCCAGGCCGATGCTCTCGCGGATGCGCTCGTAGCTGGCCGCCTCGCGCTTGCCGCCGACTTCGGTGTCGAAGAAGCCGGAGAACAGCTCGGTCAGGTCGCCGGCGTCGCTGTGGCCGAACAGCAGGCGCTGCGCGGGCACGCTGCCGGAGGAATAGACGTACAGGCGCAGGCCGGCGTCCTTCCACTGGCGCAGCGCCGGCGCGGCGTCGGGGTACATGTGCGAGGTGAAGTCGGCGCTCTTGTAGCCGTCGGCCCAGATCATGCCCTGCAGGGCCTTGAGCGCGGTGTGCTTGCGGTCTTCGTCGATCCAGCCCTGCAGCACCTCGACGATGACCGAGTCCTGGCACACGCCGCCGTGCTCCATCGCTACCGCGTCCAGCCACTTGCGTACGTTCGGCTCGCGCCCGCGCGCGGCGACGAAGCCCGGCAGGGCGCGGCGCGCGTAAGGGAACAGCACGTCCTTGACGAAGGAAATGCTGCTGGTGGTGCCTTCGATGTCGGTGAGGATGGCGCGGATAGGCATGGGGCGAGAAGTGAGCGTAGAGGAGTGAGGAGTGAGCGGAAGCGGCTGGCGAAGCGGGGGCGAACGAGAGCAGGGGAGCTTTCGCTCACTCCTCACTCCTCTACGCTCACTCCTTGCTTCAACCCGCCTGGCCGCGCTCGAACCGCGGAAACTGCTGGGCGATGTCGGTGCCGGTGAAGTAGCCGACCCAGCCGTCCGGCTCGGTGAAGAAGCGGATCGCGACGAAGCTGGGCTCCGGGCCCATGTCGAACCAGTGCAGGGTGCTGTCGGGCACCGAGATCAGGTCGCCCTGTTCGCACTTGATCTCGTAGACGTTCGGTTCGACGTGCAGGGTGAACAGGCCCGAGCCGGCGACGAAGAAACGCACTTCGTCTTCCTTGTGGTAGTGCTCGTCGAGGAACTTGCCGCGCATGGTCTCGCGCTGCGGGTTGTCCGGGGCGATGCTGACCACGTCGACGGTCTTGAACCCGCGCTCGACGGTGATGCGGTCGATGTCGGCGCGATAGGCGTCCATGATCGTCTCCGGCGTGTCGCCCGGCTTGACCGGCTTGGACGCCTGCCACTGCTCGAAGCCGACGCCGATCTTGGCCAGTTCGCGCGCGATCTCGCCCTGGTCGCTGGTGCTCAGCTTCGGCGCGTCGGGCTGGTCTTCGCGGAAAATACGCAAGCGGCTCATCGGCGCAGTCTCCTCAGTTCGAGTTCGCAGCCCAGCAGGAATTCGAACGCCTCCAGGTGGCGCCGGGCCTCGCCCATGTCGCGGCCCCAGGCGTACAGGCCGTGGCCGTCGATCAGGTAGCCCCACAGGGTCTGCTGGTCCAGGGTCGCGTCGACCTGGGCGGCCAGGGTCGGCATGTCCTGGGTGTTGGGATAGACCGGCAGGTCCAGCTCGGTGTCGTGGGTGGTGGTGCCGGCGAAGGCCTTGAGCAGCTCGTAGCCTTCCAGGTGCACGTGGCCCTGGCCGGCGTACAGGCGCGATGCCACGGTCTGGGTCTGCGAATGGGTGTGCAGGACGCAGCCGATCTCGGGGTAGCGCTTGTACAGCTGGGTGTGCAGCAGGGTCTCGGCGGACGGGCGGTGGCTGGTGGCGACCGGGGCGCCGTCGAGGTCGACGACCATGATGTCGTCTTCGGTCAGCCGGCCCTTGTCGCGGCCGGAGACGGTGATGGCCACGTGCTGGCCGTCGATGCGGCGCGAGAAGTTGCTGCTGGTGGCCGGGGTCCAGCCGCGCTGGGCCAGCTCGCGCACATTGACGATGATCTCGCCGGCGCAATGCGCCAGGCGCTGCGGATCGTAGGGCAGGGGGCTGTTCATGCCCGCCAGTTTAGCGCCCGGATGTGGCGGTTGCCTCGTTTTTGCCATAACGCAGCGTTATGGCGGCAGGCCTGCTCTTGTGGGAGGGCCTTCAGGCCCGATGCTTTTGTCTCAGGTCGCGGCGATCCGGCCGGACAGCGTCGGGCCTGAAGGCCCTCCCACAAGAGCCGCCCTACAAAAACCAAAGGCCGGCCCTGGGAGTCCCGGGGCCGGCCTCGTGGGGGCGTCCGCAATCAGCGCGACTTGCGCAGGAAGCTGTGGCGGAAACCGTAGGCGAAATAGATCGCGAAACCGATCCCGGTCCACACCGCCATCAGCATCCAGTTGTGCGCGCTCATCGTCGACAGCAGCACCAGGCAGCTGAGGATGCCGCTGATGCAGATCGGCCACGCGAACGGGATCCGGAACGGCCGCGGCAGGTCGGGCTGGGTGCGGCGCAGGATCAGCACGCCCAGGCAGACCGAGGCGAACGCGATCAGGGTGCCCATCGAGGTCATGTCGCCGAGGATGTCGAGCGGGAACAGCGCCGCGAGCAGGGCGATGCCGATGCCGGTGATCACGGTGTTGATGTGCGGGGTGCGGTACTTGGGATGGATCTTGGTGAACACCGGCGGCAGCAGGCCGTCGCGGGCCATGATCATGAAGATGCGCGGCTGGCCGATGATCATCACCAGCACCACCGACGACAGCCCGACCAGGGCGCCGACCTCGACCACGATGCGCAGCCAGTTCAGCGCCGGATGCGCGGCGATCGCGGTCACCACCGGCTCGTCGGTGCCCAGGGTGTAGTACGGCGCCAGGCCGGTCATCACCGCGGCCATGCCGATGTACAGCACCGTGCAGATCGCCAGCGACGCCATCATGCCGATCGGCATGTCCTTCTGCGGCTTGTGCGATTCCTGCGCCGCCACCGACACCGCCTCGAAGCCGATGTAGGCGAAGAACACCATCGAGGCGCCGCGCAGCACGCCTTCCCAGCCGTACTTGCCGTGGCCCTGCGATTCGGGGATGAACGGCTGCCACAGGTCCGGGTTCACGTACTTCCAGCCGACCGCGATCACCAGCACGATCAGGCCCGACTTGAGCACCACCATCGCCATGTTCATGGCCGAGGACTTGCGGATGCCGACGTAGCACAGCCAGGTCAGCAACAGCACGATCGCCGCCGCCGGCAGGTTGGCGATGGCGCCGGTCGGGCGCAGCTTGGCGTCCAGCGGCGCCTGCACCAGCGCCGCGGGCAGCGTTATGTCGAAGTGTTGCAACAGACTGAGGAAGTAGCCGGTCCAACTGACCGCCACCGCCGAGGCCGATACGCCGTATTCCAATATCAGCATCCAGCCGATGAACCACGCGGCCAGTTCGCCGAGGGTGGCGTAGGTGTAGGTGTAGGCGCTGCCGGAGACCGGCACCATCGCCGCGAATTCGGCGTAGGCCAGCGCGCAGAAGGTGCAGCAGATCGCCGCGAGCACGAACGACAGCATGATCGCCGGCCCCGCGTGCTCGGCCGCGGCCTTGCCGGTGATCACGAAGATGCCGCCGCCGATGACCGCGCCGATGCCCAGCGCGGTCAGGCCCCAGGGGCCGAGGGTGCGGTGCAGGCTCAGCCCTTCGGCCTCGGTGTGGGCGGCGTGCGGGTGTTTGGTCGCCCGGAGTTGTTCCAGCATGGTGGTTCGTCCTGGTGTTGCGTCTGTCCGCGCGCTGCGTCTGTCCGATCCGTCATTCCCGCGAAAGCGGGCTCTGCTTTATTTCGGCGAAGCCGAACATCCAGGGCTTCACCGATGCAAGACTCCGAAGTCTCCGGATTCCCGCTTTCGCGGGAATGACGACTTCAAAGAACGACGCACTCGGATTCGCGGTCGCTGCGGTGGAAACGTCGCTGCATAAAAAGGAAAAAGGCCGGCGGGATGTCCCGCCGGCCTCGAATCATGGATGCGCCGGGCTCAGGCCTTGCCGCCCGCCGCCTTGCGCAGCTTGCTGTTGTGGTAGCCGTAGCCGAAGTAGATCAGCATGCCGATCGCG
This sequence comes from Lysobacter yananisis, assembly GCF_031199375.1. Taxonomy (NCBI): domain Bacteria; kingdom Pseudomonadati; phylum Pseudomonadota; class Gammaproteobacteria; order Lysobacterales; family Lysobacteraceae; genus Lysobacter; species Lysobacter yananisis. Next base: position 5,494,376 of record NZ_CP133568.1, on the reverse strand, counting down.
GTCCAGCCGGTCATCAGGTGCCAATGCTCGGAGAACGGCTTCCAGAACAGGTACAGACACGCGGCGGCGCCGAGCGGGCAGACCACGACGGCCAGCGGCACGCGGAACGGACGCGGCAGGTCGGGGCGGGTGTTGCGCAGGATCAGCACGCCGACGCAGACCGTGGCGAACGCCAGCAGGGTGCCCATCGACACCAGTTCGCCGAGCAGGTTGATCGGAAACAGGCCGGCCAGGATGCAGGCGAACACGCCGACGATGATCGTGCCCACGTACGGGGTCTGGAACTTCGGATGCACCTTGGCGAAGAACTGCGGCAGCAGGCCGTCTTTCGCCATCGAATAGAAGATGCGCGGCTGGCCCATCAGCATGACCAGGATCACCGAGCTGAGGCCGGCGATGGCGCCGATTTCGACCACCAGCTTCAGCCAGCCCAGCGCCGGATAGGCTTCCAGCGCGGTCGCGACCGGCTTGGGCGTGCTCAGCATGTGGTACGGCAGCAGGCCGGTCAGCACGCCGGAGACGATGATGTAGATGATGGTGCAGATCACCAGCGAGCCGAGGATGCCGATCGGCATGTCGCGCTGCGGGTTCTTGGCTTCGCCGGCGGCGGTGGAGACCGCGTCGAAACCGATGTAGGCGAAGAACACCACCGAGGCGCCGCGGATCACGCCGTCGATGCCGTACTTGCCGGGCCCCTGGCTTTCCGGAATGAACGGCACCCAGTTGTCCGGGTTGACGTACTTGGCGGCGAAAGCGACGAACAAGGTGATCACCACGACCTTGATCGCGACGATGATCGTGTTGATGAAGGCCGACTGGGTGATGCCGACGTAGCACAGGCCGCTGAGCGCGGCGACGATGACCACCGCCGGCAGATTGACCAGGCCGCCGGTGTAGACGAACGCGCCGTCGACCATGTTGAGCGGCGCGGCCGACAGCGACGCCGGCAGGCCGACGCCGAAGGTGGTCAGCAGGCTGTTGAGGTAGCCCGACCAGCCCACCGCGACGGTGGAGGCGGCGAACAGGTATTCCAGCACCAGGTTCCAGCCGATGAACCAGGCGACGAACTCGCCGAGCGTGGCATAAGAATAGGAGTAGGCGCTGCCCGACACCGGCAGCATCGCCGAGAACTCGGCGTAGCACAGGCCCGCCAGCGCGCAGGCGATGCCGGCGACGACGAAGCTCAGCACGATCGCCGGGCCGGCGTGCTCGGCCGCGGCGTGGCCGGAGAGGACGAAGATGCCGGCGCCGATGACCGCGCCGATGCCCAGCATCACCAATTGGGTCGCGGTCAGAGACCGTTTCAGCGTTGCCTCGCCCTGGAGGCTGCCCTCTACGGGCTCGCCGGCGTCCACATGGCCGGCGGGTGCTACCGGCTTGGTGATGAACAGGCCTCTCGACATCGAACTCCCCTCTCTCTCGTAAGAAGTGATCTGTGCCCGTCGTTCTGGCGACGACGATGACTCGCACCCGGAGCGGGGCGGCGGGCCACCTTAACTCAGGGTGTAAATAAGCGGCAAGCGCACACGGTCATGGTCCCGGCGGCGATAATCCCGGCTCCCCGTTCCTGAATCGCCAGCCCCTCTCCATGCCAGCGCAACGCCCCGACGCCATCGCCGAACTTCGTTCCACACTGAGCGACTATGCCCGGCGCTGGCCGGAAGAAGCCGGACATACGGCGCCGTTCCTGGAACTGTTGGCCGAGACCGACGCGGCGCGTGGTGCGCTGCAGCACGACGCTGGCGTATGGCCGGACCCGTTCCGGCGCGAGCGCCTGGCCGGCCACTTCACCGGCAGCGCGTGGCTGGTCGACCGCGCCGGCGCGCGCGTGTTGCTGACCCACCACCGCAAGCTCGGCCGCTGGCTGCAGCTCGGCGGCCACGCCGACGGCGACCGCGACCTGGCCGCGGTCGCGCTGAAGGAAGCCGAAGAGGAATCCGGGCTCACCGGCCTCAGCGTGGAGCCGGAGCTGTTCGACCTCGACCGCCACTGGATTCCCGAGCGCGGCGACGTGCCCGGCCATTGGCATTACGACCTGCGCTATGTGGTGCGCGCGGGCGACAGCGAAGCGTTCGTGGTCGGCGAAGAATCGCTGGCGCTGGCCTGGCGCGAGATCGACGCGGTGCTGGCCGATCCGGACAGCGACGACTCGATGCGGCGGCTGGCGCGCAAGTGGCTGGCGCGCGGCGGCTGAGCGCGGTCTGCGCACGCGGTTGCCCGCGCGGCGGCGCCTCGGTGCGGGTGCCGGCGGTCGACTCGCCGGGCTGCGACGCAGCCTTCGGCGCTTGCGCGGCCTGCGCCTGCGATGCGCAGGCAACTGCGCTACGCTGAGCCCCTCATCCGCCCGCGCCGCCGCATGTCGACCAAACGCTCGGCCCCGAACGACACCGGCTACGGCGGCGATTTGCGCGGCATCGGCCGCCTCACCATCGACGCGATCACCGGCGTCGCCGATCTGGTCGAATCCGTCCACGCCACCATCGCCGCTTTGCCCGGCCCGTTCGGCGCGCCGGTCTACGACCCGACCCGCGGCCTGACCGGGCAGGTGTATCGCGGCGTGCGCGGCGTCGCCCGTCTGGTCGGCGGCGCGCTGGACCTGGGACTGGCGCAGGTCGCGCCGTGGCTGGACCGGATCGAATCGTTGCCGCAACGCGACGCGGCGATCAGCGCGCTCAACGGCGTGCTCGGCGATCACCTCGACGAAACCGGCAACCCGCTGGCCATCGGCATGCGCCTGTGCAGCGGCGGCCGGCCGTTGCCGTCGGGCCGCAAGGCCTTGGGCGCGGCGCTGCCGCAGGCCGGCGGCAAGTTGGTCGTATTCGTCCACGGCCTGTGCATGAACGACCGGCAGTGGCGCTGGAACGGCCACGATTACGGCGCCGAGCTGGCGCGCGACGCGGGTTGGACGCCGGTCTATCTGCGCTACAACAGCGGCCGCCACATTTCGTTCAACGGCCGCGATTTCTCCGCCCGGCTGGAACGCTTGCTGCGCGATTGGCCGGTGCCGGTGGAACGCCTGGCGATCGTCTGCCACAGCATGGGCGGCCTGGTCGCGCGCAGCGCCTGCCACGCCGCCGCGCAGGCGCGGCATGGCTGGATCGACAAGCTCGACAGCCTGGTGTTTCTCGGCACGCCGCATCAGGGCGCGCCGCTGGAACGCGCCGGCAGCTGGTTCGACACGGTGATCCAACTGAGCCCGTACACCGCGCCGTTCGCGCGCCTCGGCAAGATCCGCAGCGCCGGCATCCAGGACCTGCGCCACGGCAACCTGCTCGATTCAGACTGGCGCGCGCACGCCGACCGCAAGCGCGCCGGCGCCGACGCGCGCGCCGACACCCGCACGCCGGTGCCGTTGCCCAAGGGCGTGCGCAGCTACGCGATCGCGGTGTCGACCGACGCCCGGCGCGCGCGCGACGAGGGCGATCAGCGCCGCGACGACCCGCCGTCGGGCGACGGGCTGGTGCCGGTCGCCAGCGCGCTGGGCCGGCACCGCAATCCCGCGTTCGACCTGCGCATTCCCGCGTCGCGGCAATGGCTGGGCTACGGCCTGCATCATCTGGACTTGCTCGGCGATGCGCAGGTGTATGCGCAGCTGCGGCGCTGGCTGAAGCCCGCGCGGCGCTCGCGCACGCCATGAGCGCCATCGCGCAAGCTGCGGGCAGCGACACCGATCTCGGCAGCCGCATCCTCAAGGTCAACCACGCCGGCGAACACGGCGCGGTCAACATCTACGCCGGCCAGATCCGCATGGCCCGGCTCACCGCGCCGCATCTGCTGCAAGAACTGGGCGCGTTCCGCGCCGACGAACAACGCCACCGCGCGCTGTTCCGGGCCGAACTCGAACGCCGCGGCCGCGCGCGCTGCGGCAGCTATGGGCTATGCGGCCTAGGCGGCTACGCTCTGGGCCTGATCACCGGCCTGTTCGGCGCCCGCGCCATCGCCGCGACCACGGTCGCGGTGGAGTGGGTGGTGCTGCGTCATCTGGCCCATCAGCTGGACCTGCTGAAAGGCCGCGACCCGGCGGCGGTTGCGGCGATTTCCGCGATCCTCGACGAAGAACGCGAACATCACGACACCTCGGCGGGGCACCTGCACGAGGACCGCTTCTGGTCGCGGTTGCTCTCGCCGGTGGTGTCGGCTTCGACCGAGACGGTGATCTGGCTGGGGATGAAGCTGTAGCGCGGCGGAACCGACGCCGTGCCGGGCGAGTTCGCGGTCGCGGCTCGCGCCGCTCCTACAGGAAGCAGCGCGACATCCGCAGCCCCCTGTCGCAGCGGCGCGAGCCGCGACCGCGCCAATGCAACCACGAAGCACCGTCCACCGCGCCGCGCAACCACGGGCGAAGAAACGCAGCTTTCGCAGACGACGTGGCCGCCTACGCCCCCAGTAGCAGCGGCGCGAGCCGCGACCGCGCCAACGCAACGACGACGCGCCGTTCACCGTGCCGCGCGACCGCAGACAACACGACTTACCCGAGCTTGCGCAGCAAAACACTCCGCCAAGGCCGCCGTTCGCTATCGATGAAGCTTTCCCACTCGACCGCAAACCCGGCGCGCCGCAAGCGCTCGTCCATCGCCGCCGCCGGCCAGCGCACCACCCGGTAGTCGCCCGCGTCGCCTTCCCACTCGTCGCCGTCGCCGAGCATGTGCGACAGCAGTGCGACGCCCTGCGCCGTCAGCGCCCGCGCCAGCTTTCGCAGCGCCTCATCGAGCTGGTCGCGTTCGAAGTGCTGCACCACGTACAGCAGCAAGATCCCGTCGTAAGTTCCCTCGATCTCGTCGCTCAGCAGATCCAGCGGATACGCCTGCTTGCCGCGTTCGATCTGAAACCGCACGAACGCTGCGGTGACATCGGTGCGCCGCACCTGCGCGCCCAGGGTTTCGAGAAAATCGGCGTCCCAGCCCGGCCCCGAGCCAATCTCGAGCACTCGCGCCGGCGGCGCCAGCGAGGCGGCGAAGCGGCGCAAATCCGCGGCCGCCTGCGGCGATGGCGTGGCCGGCACCGCGGCGGCGTAGCCGCGCGCATAGCCTTCGTAAGCGGCGACGGTGCGGCGGTTGTTGCGATGGTCGGCGTCGGTCATCGGCGGGCTCCGGCTAAGGCTGGCGACACCGTAGCAAAGCGGCGGCGCTGGATCGCCACCGCTCGTCCGCGACGCCGCGCGCGGCGTCCGCCGAGCGTGTTCGTAGTGCGCCGCGCCGGCGCGCCGCGCGCCGGCCGGCATCGTGCGCGCGGCCACCGGCCCGCTGGGCGGGCGGCCGCGCGCCGCCGCCGATCAAGTGCCGATCAGGCGCCGATCGCCGGATCGCTGACGCTGTGCTCGCCGTTCTCCGCATGGCCGGCGAAACGGCGCAGATAGCCCGCGTCCTTGTCCGAGGTCAGGCTGAGGTCGTACCAGCCGCGCGCGCCCGCCAGCGGCCAGCTGTCGCTGCGCTTGGCGCCCGGCGCCAGCGTGTAGCTGCGCGCGGCGGCGGCGCTGTAGCGGTTGGGCTTCAGGGTCAGCGTGCACGCGGCCTTGCCGGTGTTGACCAACTCGATCAGCAGGCGCCCGCCGGCGACGTCGTGGCGCACCGTCGCTTCCGGATTCGCGCCGTCGGCCGCCAACGCCTTGTTGAGGTCGCCCTTGAACGCGCGCAGGAAACCGTTCGGGCCGTACGCCGAGAGGTCGTAGAGACCCTTGGTGACCTGCCTGGCGCTCCAGTAGTCCGACAGCGCCGTGCCCGCATCGAGGGTGTAGTACCACGGGCCGTCGCTGCGGTTGCCCGCATAGACGTTGAAGCAGGCGCCGGCGACGCCGCTGTTGCCGAAGTCGAGCCAGTAGCGCCCGCTGGACGCTTCGATGCGCCCGCTGACCTGCAACTCGTACGGCAGCGCGCGCGCCGGGCGCTGGCCGCGCTCCTGCTTCGGCAGGCGCTGCTGCGCCGGCGGCTTGGGCGCGGCCAGGCGGCAGCTGGCATCGGCGTTGCTCATGCTGTCGTCGGTGTCCGGCAGCGCCGGCCACGCCGCGTTCGGGGTGGCGAAGTCGAACGCGGTGCTGAGGTCGCCGGCCACGGTGCGGCGCCACGCGCTGATGTTCGGCTCGGCGACGCCGAAGCGCGCTTCCAGGAAGCGCAGCACCGAGGTGTGGTCGAACACCTGCGAGTTGACCCAGCCGCCCTTGCTCCATGGCGAGATCACGAACATCGGCACGCGCACGCCCAGGCCGACCGGGATGCCGTTGTAGTTCTCGGTCGCGGTGTCGACCGTGCTCTTGCCCAGGTCGGCGTTGATCGCTGGTAGCGGCGCGGCGGCGTGGTCGAAGAAGCCGCCGTTCTCGTCGTAATTGATGATGAAGACGGTCTTCGACCAGACCTCGGGGTTGGCCACCAGCGCTTCCAGCAGGCGCGCGGTCAGCGATTCACCGTAGGCCGGCGTGGCCTCGGGGTGTTCGCTCATGATGTAGGACGGCACGATCCACGACACCGCCGGCAGAGTGCCCTCGCGCACGTCCTTGGCGAACTCGGCGATCAGGTGCTCGCCGCGCGAGGTCTTGGCGTTGGCCTCGTTGGAGCCCGGCACGATCGCGCGGCCGCGCTTGTACAACTGCGAATTCGTATCCAGCTTGCGGAACGCGGCGAAGTAGGCGAGCGAGTTGTCGCCGTAGTTGTCGTGCTCCTGATAGACGCGCCAGGCGATGCCCTTGTCCTGCAGGCGCTCGGCATAGGTCTTCCACTTGTGCCCGGCGAAGGTCGGCTTGTCGCGGGCCATGTCGCCGGTCCAGTTGCCGTCGTCGGCGTTGTTGACCGCCTGCGCGCCGTAGTCGCCCACGGTCATGCCGCTGGTGCCGGTGAACAGGTGCATGCGGTTGGGATTGGTCGGGCCGTGGTGCGAGCAGTAATAGGCGTCGCAGACGGTGAACGCGTCGGCCAGCGCGTAATAGAACGGCATGTCCTCGCGGGTGAAGTGGCCCATGCACATCGGGCCCTTGACCGAAATCCAGGCGTTGTAGTCCTTCCAGCGCGAGTACGCGCCTTTCCAGCTGTGATCGATGTCGGCCAGGCAATGCGCCGCGGTGCTGGCGGTGTCGAGATGGAACGGCAGCACCACGTTGTTGGGATTGCTCGCCGACTTGGGCTGCTCGAACGCGGTCTTGCCGCCCGGCAGCGGGATCGGCCGCGGATCGTCGAAACCGCGCACGCCGCGCAGCGCGCCGAGGTAATGATCGAACGAGCGGTTCTCCTGCATCAGGATCACCACGTGCTGCACGTCCTGGATGGTGCCGGTGACCCGCGCGGCCGGCGTGGCCAGGGCGGTGCGGATGCTGGGCGGCAGCAGGCTCAGCGCGGCGGTGGAGCCTGCGAGCTTGAGGAAATCGCGACGGGTCGGGGATGCCAAGGCCTTGCTCCAGAGCTGGGCGCGGCGCGGGTGCGCCGCCGGGGGAAACGATAAAGCCTGGAAGCGGCAGATTGCAGGTTCGTGGCAGCGCCGGGCGGGTGCGCGCGATCACGCAATCGCAAGCCGGCGGAGCGGTTTTTCCCGGATTTTTGTGTGAAGGCCGTCGCTGCTATCGATGTACAGCGTTGCCTGGCTTGGGAGGCGCCGCGGTGTAATGGTTGGGATGCGCGCAGCTTGCGATGGTGGCGCGATCCTCGACACCGTCGTTCCGGCGAAAGCCGGAATCCATTTTGCTTTCGTTTTCGCCCGTTACGTTCGGCAACGACAACGGCAAGATCAAAATGGATTCCGGCTTTCGCCGGAATGACGGCAGCGCAGGCGGCCAGTGGGAGGGCCTTCAGGCCCGACGCCCTTCGCTCAGGTCGCCGTACCCTGATCGCGCAGCCACAAGGTCATCAAGCGCCGCGGATGCGCCACATAGCCCGCGCGCTCGTAGATCCCGCGCGCATGCGCGTTGTCGTCGTTGACCTCCAGCCGCAGCGCATCCAGCCCTTCGGCCCGGCACAGCGCTTCGACTTCGCCCAGCGCGCGCTTGGCGAGTCCGCCGCCGCGATGCGCCGGCAGGACGAACAACTCGTCGAGCAGGCCGAAGCGCCCGCCGAACTCCAGGCTGAAGCAGAACCCCAGCACGAAGTAGCCGGCGATCTCGCCGTCGCGCACGATCAGGCGCAAGCGCCCGGCGTTCGGGTCGGCGACCAGCGCGCCGAGCGCGCGGCGCAGCGCCGGTTCGTTCCACGGCAGGTGCTCGACTGCATAGAACTCGCGCAGCACCGGGATCAGCCGCTCGATGTCGGCGGCGGTGGCTGCGGCGAAACGGTAGTCGGTGGCGGTCATAAAAAGCGGTCCTGCTCTTGGCCGTAACGCTGTATCCAGCGCGAGACGGCGGTGTCGGCGGCGTAGCGGGCGCGCAGTCGCGACCAGCGCGCGCGCTGCTCGCCCACGCGCCGCTCGTGTTCGCGGGCGAGGGCTTCCATTGCCGCGGCATCGGACGGTTCGCCGCCGGAAAACGCCTTGAATTCTTCGTATTCGGCGACGAACCCGCGCAGGTCCGCGGGCAGGTCGCAGAAGCCGTCGCGGTGCGGCGGCTGCAGCCATTGCGGAATTTCGCACTGCGCGGCGGCCACGGTCCCGTTCGTCGCGCCCGCGCCGGGGCGCGAGCACGCCGCCGCCAGCGCCATCGCGGCGCTGGCGGTCAGCAACGCCGCGGCCCGCAGGGCGGCCGCGGCGGTGCGCGCGATGTCAGTCCGCACGCCCGGCGAACTCGCCGGTCGCGGTGTTGACCAGCACGCGCTCGCCGGTGCCGATGTACTCCGGCACCATGATCTCGATCCCGGTCTCCAGCTTGGCCGGCTTCGGCCGCTTGGTCGCGGTTCCGCCCTTGAGTTCCGGCGGCGTCTCGATCACTTCCAGCGACACGCTGGCCGGCAGCTGCAGGCCGACCGGCAGGTCGTCGATGATCTGCACGTAGAAGCCGCCGAGGTCGGCGATGATGTAGCCTGCGGCGTCGCCGACCACGTCGGCGTCCAGGGTGTACGGCGTGTAGTCCTCGTCGTCGAGGAACACGAACGCGTCGCCGTCCTTGTACGAGTACGTCGCCTGGCGGCGGCTGAGCTCGACTTCCTTGAGCTCGTCCTCGGCGCCGGCGCTGAGGTCGAACTTGGTGCCGCCGGGGACCGAGTACATGGTGAAGCGGAACTTCACGTTGCCGCCGCGGCCCTGCGGCGAGCTGCGTTCGATGTCGCGCACCTGGTACACGGTGCCGTTGTGTTCGATGACGTTGCCTTTCTTGACGTCGTAAGCCTTCATTGCGTCGATTCCGATCGAGATGTTCGTTGCGTTTCCGACTGCAGGAGCTGCGCAAGCTGCGACCGCGGAGCGTCCGGTCGCGCCGAAGGTTCCGGCGTAGTTGCGTTGTCGCGGTCGCGGCTCGCGCCGCTCCTGCAGGTAGCGGGTGTGGGTTACTTCGGCGCGAGGCGGGTGGCGCCGTCGAGGCGGATGGTCTCGCCGTTGAGATAGGTGTTGCCGAGGATGTAGGCGACCAGATCGGCGAACTCCTCCGGCTTGCCCAGGCGCGAGGGGAACGGGATCGAGGCCGACAGCGACTGCTGCACCGACTCGGGCATGCCGTCGACCATCGGGGTCCAGAAGATGCCCGGGGCCACGGTCATCACGCGGATGCCGAAGCGGGCCAGTTCGCGCGCCATCGGCAGGGTCATGCCGACCACGCCGCCCTTGCTGGCCGAGTACGCGGCCTGGCCGATCTGGCCCTCGTACGCCGCGACCGAGGCGGTGTTGACGATCACGCCGCGCTCGCCGTCCGCGCCGGGTTCGTTGTGCTGCATCAGGTCGGCGGCGGCCTTGGCCACGTTGAAGCTGCCGACCAGATTGACCATGACCGTGGTCTGGAACTGCGACAGCGCCATCGGCGCTTCCTTGCCCAGCACGCGGCCGGCGCCGAGGATGCCGGCGCAGTTGATCGTCGCGTTCAGGCCGCCGAGGAACTCCTTGGCCGCCTTGAGGTTGGCCGACACCCCGGCTTCGTCGGTGACGTCGGTGCGGAAGTAACGGGCGTTGCCCTCGCCGAGCGCGGCCACGGCCTGCGCGCCCTTGTCGTCGTTGACGTCGAACAGCGCGACCTTGCCGCCACGGGCGACCAGGTGCTGGGCCACGGCGAAACCGAGGCCGGAAACGCCGCCGGTGATCGCGGCGCGGGCATTTTCGAGTTGCATGGGGCGGTCCTGAGGGCGGAAAAGGCGCCATTCTAAAGGACCCAGGGGGAGGGCGCCGCCCCGGGCCGGGCGGGCGTCCGCCGCCGGAACGGGGGCGGCGTCGGCATTTTTTGCGCTGGGTCGGCCTGGGCGGTGAGGCTTTGCGGGCCCGAGCCCGCTTTACGGTGTGGAGGCCTCCGGCCCCTAAGCCTTGCGCTGTGGGAGAGCCTTCAGCCCGAAGCCCTGGCTTTGTGAGGAACTGCGGCCCGAAGTCCTGGCTGTGTGGGACAGCCTTCAGTCCGAAGCTTCGAGCCTTTGTAGGAGGGCCTGCAGTCCGAAGCTTCCAGGTTTTGTGGGAGGGCCTTCAGGCCCGACGCTTTGCTGACAGGTTGCGGCGACCCGACCGGAAAGCGTCGGGTCTGATGGTCCTCCCACAAAAGCCGCGGCCGCTCGAAAGCGGTCCGCTCAAAAGCGGCCAGCTCAAAAGCGGCCTGCCCGAAGCGGACCGGGCGCAAGGCGAACCCAGGCCCCCATTCGAATCCAGCCCGCTACTCAAAGCGAACGCAGATACCAAGTATTGCTGCCGCGCAACTCCCCATACCCCATCCGCGCCTGCAACAACTGGAAGCCGTTGCGCTCCAGCAACCGCTGCGCCTCGCTCATCCGATCCAGCACTTCGACATAGCACTGGCCGAAGCCGAACCCGCGCGCGCTCAGCAGGCATTGGTCGAGCAAGGCCTGACCCAGGCCGATCCCGCGCACGTTCGGCAGCAGATAGAACTTGCGCAGCTCGCACACGCCTTCCTCGCCGCCGAGCAGCGGCGCGATGCCCACGCCGCCGCCGAGCCGGCCGTCGCGCTCGACCACGTAGTAAGCGCTGCGCGGCCGGCTGTAGGCGCGCTGCATCGCATCGACCTCCGGATCGCTGGCCAGGCCCGAGCCGAATTCGGCCAGCACCTGGCGCGCGATCGCCGCCAGCGCCGCGTCGTCGCGCGGCAGGATCGGACGCAGTACGGTTCCGGGCGGCAGGGTCATGGCGGGCGGCGTTCCTTCGTTCGCGAAGGCGACATCCTCGCTCAGCGCGGGGCGGTTGCGAAGATGCCTGCGTCGCAGGCGGCGGACGCGATGCGAAGCCCGCGGCGGGGCCGCCGGGTCGCCGATGGTTTCAGGGCGGCGGTCCGGATCGGCGCGACGGCGCTTGCCGGCGGCGAGCGAACCGGTCGCCGATCCGGGGCCCACCCCGTCCGGGCGGCTGGATTCTCGAAGGGCGTCGCAGTCCGATGGCCCATCGCGGCCACCGTGTCCCGGCCTGGGCGGCCTTTGCGTTTGCAAGGGAACACACAGGCACGCACAGGGGCGGGCGATGAAATCCATCTGGATGTTGGGCGCGGCCGCGGCCGCTTGCGTCGCCGCCAGCGCGATCTCGCAGGAGCGCAGCGCAGCCGCCGCACCGACGCCGGCCGCCGCAGCCGCCGCGCCGCGCTTCCCCAGCTACGACCCGCGCTACCCGCCGCCGCCGGGCACGCCGCCGGCGCAGGTGTTCCAGCTCAGCCAGGACTTCCCCAAGACCTACGCCGCCGACACCTTCGCGTGGGAGAAGATCGACTTCAAGGCCTTCCCCAACGAATACCTGCGCGCGGTGCTGAACTACTGCCTGGAAGGCAACGTCGACGTCGACTTCCGCGTGCAGGACAACCGCGTGCGCAAGTGGTACCACGCGCCGTGGCTACACGACGACGGCAGCCAGTTCGGCGGCGGCCGCGAGTGGCGCCGCGGCATGACCCGCGAGCGCATGTCGCGCCCGTTCGAACTGCACAGCAAGCAGACCGGGCGCGGCCAGAACTGGGCGGTGGGCTTCTACAACGACCGCGGCGGCGTCGGCCTGGGCAAGGTCTGGCTGACCGCCGACGGCCGCCCGGACCCGGCCAAATCCACGTTCCCGCCCAACACCGTGGCCTGCAAATTGCTGTTCACCGACGCGCCGGTCGAACAAGTGCCGTACCTGGCCAACGGCAAGGTCTGGACCGCCAACATCTATCCCGACACCAACTACAACAAGCCGCGCGTGGACAAGGAAATGCGCCTGCTGCAGCTCGACGTGGCGGTGAAGGACCCGCGCCTGGCGCGCAGCAGCGGCTGGGTGTTCGGCACCTTCGTCTACGACGGCGGCTCGCCGGGCAAAACGGTGTGGGACCGGATGAGCCCGGTCGGCCTGATCTGGGGCGACGACCAATCGGTGCGCACCGACGCCCAGCGCAACGGCGTATTCGTCAACACCGCGCTGACCCAGTCGCGCATCAACGGCTTCTTGGTCGAACAACCCGGCTGGGACTACGGCAATCGCGCGTATGTGCGCCACCACGGACTCGGCGGCCGCGTCAACGGCCCGATCGACAGCCCGATTTCTTCGTGCGTGTCCTGCCACGGCCGCGCCGGCACCTTCGCCAACGCCGCCGACCCGGTCAACCGCGGCCGGCCGATGGCGATGGCGGTGTTCAGCGCGAACAAGCCCAGCGACTTCCCGATGGACAAGTTCGACGAGTTCTTCAAGCCGATCGCGGACGGGGCGCATCTGGAGACGCAGGACGGCAGTCAGTTCATGACCACCGATTACTCGTTGCAGGTGACCGGCGGCATCCGCAACTACTACCAGAACCTGCGCAGCCAGCCGCCGGTGGTCGCCGAAGCCGTGGGCAACGCCCGTGGCGCGCGCGCTGCCGCACCGGTCGACCTGAGCGACGCGCCGCCGCTGCCGCGGGTGGATCGCGACGCGGATTGAGGCCGGCGTCCGGTCCGGTCCGGGCGGCGCGTAAGCGCTGAAGCGTCGCGCGCAACCCGTACGGGCTTGCGCGCAAGCGCGGCAGGTCCGACCGCAACGCAAAAAGTCCCGGCGTCGCCCCGGATTGGGGCGCCGCCGAGGCGGGCGAGGCTTGCGCGCAAGGCGATAGGACTTGCGCGCAAGCCGCGATGGCTCGCGTTCGGGCCGGAAAGCCTCGCCGGAAACGGCCCGCGTCTGATTCGGCGAGGAATTCCGCCTCACGCGCAAGCCGCGACGGCTTGCGCGCAACCCGTTCGGCGGCGACGTTGAACCAAATTGCTGCGCGGCTGGGGAAAAAAGGCTTGCGCGCGAGACGCTGAGCCTTGCTGCTGGGCCTGTGAAGTCTGATGTCGAGTGGATTCGCTAGTAGCGCCAATCAAAATAGCTTGCGTGCCAAGCGCCGTGGTGCAGGCGCGGGGCAAAGCGCCTTGCGGCCCGAGCAAATAGCCTCGTGCGTCAAGTGCACCCCCTCGCGCCGCTCTCTACGCGCACGACACTCGCCGCGGAACGTCCCGCCGCCACGCGTGCCGGCGCTGGCATCCGCCCTGCGGCCGGGCCAGAATCGTCTTCGCGACGACCGCGTTCTTCCGCCCTGGATGGCCCCCGCATGCTGACCCACCTACGCCGTTTGTTTCGCTCCAGTGCCGCCCAGGCGCCCGCGCCGGCGGTCTCCACGCCGCCGCCCGATATCCACATGCACTGGTTCGGCGACACCCGTCGGCCCATTCCCGATTGGGAGCGCATTGCCGTCGCCGAACGTCCAGACTGGAGCATCGCCGAGAGCGACGCCTTCTGGACCGCCGCCGCCGAGCATTGGCTACGGGCCCTGGCCGAATCCCTCGGCTCCGGTTATCGCGTACAAAGCTCCGAGCGCTTCCTCCTGCTGACGGCGATGCCGCCCGCGCAGGCCCAGGCCTATCTCAAGTTCTGCGAGACCGCGCGCCGGCGGATCGTGCGCAACCTCGGCCCGCTGGCGCAGCCGGTCGGCGGCGGCAAGCACGTGTGCCTGGTTTTCATCGAAGACGACGCGTACTACGACTACATCGCCCACTACTACCCCGAGGGCGGCGAATACGCGATGTCGGCCGGCGTCTTCCTCAACGCCGGCTACGGCCACTTCGCCCTGTGCGAAAGCCACGCCGACGCGATGCAACCGACCATCGCCCACGAACTCACCCACGCCTTGCTCGCCCACCTGCCGATCCCGACCTGGCTCAACGAGGGCATGGCGGTGAACACCGAACACAGCCTGTTCCCGCATCTGGCCCATCCCAGCGCGCAGCTCTACACGCCGGACGAGATCGAACGCAAACACATCAAGTTCTGGACGGCCGAACGCATCCAGGAATTCTGGTCCGGCGCCGCCTTCCATCGCACCGACGACGGCAGTCTGCTGTCCTACGACCTGGCCAAAAAAATGGTCGCGCTGGCCGCGCACGACCATGCCGCGTTCGTGCCGTTCGTACTCGCCGCCCATCGCGACGACGGCGGCGCGAAAGCCGCCGAGCGGTTGGAGTACCCGGTGGAAAATCTGGTCGAGGCGGTGTTGGGAGAGGGCGATTGGGAGCCGCAACCGCAGGGATGGCGCGGGCCGATCCAACCAGAGGAAAGTTCCAGTGAGCGCTAAGAGATTGGCTGCGGTTGCACTCGCTCTGGCGCTGTCGATCGGTATCGGGGACGCATCCGCGCAAGTGGCGTGGCCCCGCTTGCCCACCTCCGGTTTCATTGCCGGTCGCGCGGCGACTCCCGCCGACGTCCAGGCGGGCCGGGCGGAATTCGCGCTGGCCCATGGGGCGGTGCCGGCCAGCAAGCCGCTGCCGCTGCTCATTCCCCAGTACGCCTACCATCGCGACGGCGACAAACGGGTGCCGGTGATCGTCGTCCAGGGCGAAGAGCTTGGCGGCCGGAAGTTCGTTGGAGCGCGCATGGCCGATGGCGTTGGCCTGGTCGGGTATCTGGGCGAATTCGAGTTGCTGGGCCGCGAGGTGCCGAAGACGAAGGCCAGGACTCCATGACGCTGCGGTTCCTTTCAGCTCCCATCGCCTTCTTGTTTCTGGTTGCGTCGTGCAGGGCCGATGCGATTACGATCCGCGACGATACCGGCGATGCCGAGTACCGCGTCGCCGCAACCCATTTGCCGGCCCTGGCCGATTTGCCCGGCGAAGGCCACGGCGTACTGATCGCGCCGCAATGGGTGCTGACCGCGGCGCATGCGGTGTCGTGGCAGGAACACGTCGATCAGGTCGTCGTCGCCGGCAAGCCCCGGCGGGTCGAGCGCGTCGTGCTGCATCCCGGATTCAAGCGGCTGCCACAGGCGTTGATCGATCGGGCGCTGGCCGGCGGCGACGGCAACGAGATCGTGGCGTTCCTGTCCGCGTCCGACGATGTCGCCTTGGTGAAGCTGGCCGAGCCGGTCGTCGATGCGGCGCCGGTCGCGTTGTATCGAGGGCAGGGAGAACTCGGCAAGACGGTCGAGATCCTGGGCAAGGGCGCTACCGGCACCGGCGCGCGCGGACACGATCTCGACGGATCGCACCGCACCGAACTGCGCCGCGCCCGCAACCGCATCGATCGCGCCGACGCGCGCTGGCTCTGCTACACCTTCGACCGTCCGTCCGCGGCGCTGCCGCTGGAAGGCATGGCGGGCAATGGCGACAGTGGTGGGCCGGTGCTGATGCGCGGTCTCGGACGCTGGCGTCTGGCCGGATTGGCGTCGTGGAAGATCGTCCAAGGCGATGTGCGCACTACGCGCCCTGCGCAGTACGGTCATTCGAGTTGCAATGTGCGGGTGAGCCGGTATGTCGGCTGGATCGACCAAGCCATGAATGACCGGATGGAGGCGAAGTCCGCGCCGGGCAGCGCGAACGGCTCCTAGCGATTGCCTGCGATCTGCGAGCGCGCAGTGACGGCGGCCTGCAGCGCCCCGACGCCAGCGGGGGTGAATCGAAGCGCGCGCCGGATGAACCGGGCGCGCGCTTCGCGGCTCAGGTCTTAGCTGCGGTCGCCGCCGACCTCATCGATCAACCGCTTCGCCGCCACCGCCGCCCCATCTCCCCGCACCATCCCAGCGACCACCTCCGCCCGCACCCGCGTCCGCGGCGTCAGCGCCGTCGCCAACGCAGCGCTCAACGATTCCACGCTGGCGACCGCCCCCGCATGCGCCACGCCAATGCCCAGGTCGGCCACGCGCCTGGCCCAATACGGCTGATCGGCGATCTGCGGCACGATCACCTGCGGCGTTCCCGAGCGCGTCGCGGCCATGGTCGTGCCCGCGCCGCCGTGGTGGACGATCGCGGCCATGCGCGGAAACAGCGCTTGTTGGTTGACCTCGCCGACGGCGTAGCAGTCGTCGTCGGCGTCCACCGGGATCAAGCCGGCCCAGCCGCCGGCGAGGACGATGCGGCGGCCCTGCGCGCGTACGGCCTCGATGGCGGTGCGCGCGGCGTTCCCGCCCCAGGCGTGCAACGGCATGCTGCCGAAGCCGACGTACACCGGCGGCTCGCCCGCGTCGAGAAACGCGCACAGGTCCGGCGCGAGCGGACGGTCGTCGGGCAGGATCCAGTGGCCGGTCTGCACGACCTCGCACAGGCTGGTCGGCGCCCACGGGCTCAGCACCGGGTCGGTGGCGAGCCAGGGCAGGGCGGTGAAGACGCGGTCGCGCAGGTGCTGCGTCGGCGGCAGGCCGAGTTCGGCGCGATGGCGGTTGGCGGTGTCGCCGAAGGTGTCCTGCATCGCGCGCGCGTTGAGCGCCCAGCGTTCGCGGTTGTCGGCATCGGCCGGCGGCGGCGGGCTGTGCGGGAACTGGAACGGGGCGTGGTGCACCGAGGGCAGGTAGGTCGGGCAGTAGCCGGCGTAGACGTACGGCAGTCGGTGGCGCTCGGCCAGCATCTGCGCGGCGGTGGTGGCGGGGAACAGGCCGGTGGCGACCACCGCGTCGCAGCCTTCGATGGCGACGCTGAGCGCGTCGCGGTACATCGCCATGATCTGCGCGCCGCGGCCGGGGATGTCGGGCGTGGGATCGGCCATCACCTCGCGGATCCAGTCGCGCACCGGCGGGCCGACCGGGAACAGTTCCACCCCGGCCTGCTCCAGGCGCTGGGCGAAGTCGGGCGAGGCGCAGACCCGTGCCTGCGCGCCCTGCGCCCGCAGCGCGGCGGCCAGGGCAGCCAGTGGTTCGGCGTCGCCGCGCGAGCCGAAGGTGGACAACAGAACTCGCATGTCGCTACTCCCGTATGCGCCGAACGCGGCGGAGGGCGGCGATCCTGCGCCCGCGGCGGGGGCTTGCCGCAAGCCCCGGACGGAGTACTATGTTGATACCGGGAAGGGCGAAAGCCCTTCCCGTTTTCGTTTGCGCCGCGCATCGCGCGCCTCAGCCTCGGGCATACTGCCGCGCGGCGCGAATCGCGCGCAGCGCACGTCTTGGGGAAGGCGATGGACGGCTACCGTTTCACCACCGACCTGTTCCGGATCGAGCCCGGCGAGGACGAGGACATCAACCCGCGCAGGTACGGGCGTCAGCTCGCGCAGTGGCTCAAGGCGCAGTTGCAGTCGCGCGGCTATCCGGTCGAGCCGGTCATCGATGAGGATTGGGGACGCTGCTTGATGTGCGCCCGCGAGCCGTTCGAGTTGTGGGTGGGCTGCGGCAACGAGGTCGACTACGGCACTGCGCAGCCCGGCGATCCACCGCCGCCGGCGGAGCAAGTCGTGTGGTGGTGCGTCGCGATGGCGGATGTCCCCTGGTGGAAGCGCTGGTTCACGGCCGTGGATGCGGCCCCGGCGCTGGCGCGATTGAACGCGGTCCTGCATGAAATACTCTGCGCCGAGCCGAGGATACGTCTGCTGTCCGACGACGAGGCGTAGCGACGACGGCACCGGGATCGGCTCGAATGGAATGCACTGCAGGCGGACGGATGGAACGCGACGCGAACGCGGGAATGAAGACGGGAGCGGCGGCGCTGTGGGGCGCGACGATGGTCGCGGCGGCGGCCGTAGCGGTTTCGCTGGTCGCGCGTGGGGCTTGGCGCCGAGGCGCGCTGTCGCCCGACGATATCGGCGTGGCGGTGCTCGCGTTCTACGCCGCGTGGCTGGTGGTGGCATCGATCGGATTGCCGACGTTCCTGGCCCTGCGCTGGCTGGGCTGGCTGCGCTGGTGGTCGTGCGCGCTGGCCGGCGCGGTCGGCGGCGCGGGAATCGTGGCGGTCCTGGGCCGGGCGCAGGCCTGGCAGGCCGGCGATCTCCTGTTTTGGGGACTGATCGGCGCGGTGGCGGCGCTGGCGTTCTGGCTGACGATGCGCGAACGCCGGCGCGGGCCGTCCGGGACCGAAGGCGGCGACGACTCCACTGGAACCATCAACGCGCAGCGGTTGGCGGCGGCCTCGCCCTTGTATTCGCAAGGCCACGGCGGCGCCCTGGAACAGGAATTCCACGCGCTGGTGCTGACCAGCGTCCGCCAGCCCCGCTGCAACACCCTCACGCTGCAACGGGTCGAGCAAGCCTGCGAACGCGGCGGCTTGAGCCGGGACGCGTTCTGCGATGCCTACGCGCGCTTCATCGCGCAGGAGTTCGCGCGCGGCGAGCTGTCGTATGCCGATGCCGATTGCGCCATCGACGATCTGATGTCGTTGTCGATGGAGCTCGAATTGTCCGAGTTCGCGATGCGCATCTACGCGGCCTTCGACGCCGGCGAACACTCGCGCGACTGGGACGGGCCCGGCGTCATCGCATGGCAGGCGTATACCTTGCCGCAGGTCATGCAGGCGCTGGCCGAAGCGGAGTCAGGCGATGAGCGTTAAGCGCCCGGGCCTGCGGTGGGCGGACCTCGCGGCTTACGCGCTGGCCGCGACTGGCGCGGCCGCCAGCGCGGTTCTCGCCATGCGCCCGACCGGGTTGCGGCAGTTGTTGGCGATGGGCCTGTCGTTGCTGCTTCTGGCGGCATTACTGGCGTGCTTGGTGCGCGCGGTGCGGCAATGGGACAAATTGCGTTTCGGCGGACTGCTCGCCCCGGCTGCATTGCTGGCGGCGATGCCTCTGGGCGTAGAAGTAGGGCAAGAACTAAGAACCTGGCGCTTCGAACGCGACCTGCCGCGCTATCAAGCGATGGCCAAGTGGGCGCTCGCGCGCGCCGTGCCCGGCGAACGGGTCGATGTCCCGATCCCGCCCGAGGCCCGCGATCTTGCCTATCTGGTCCGCGTCAGCCATGAGCCCGGCTGCGGCAGGATCGTCGATTTCTATTGGGGCGCCGGGTTTCCGGTAAAACACACGGTGCGCCGCTACGTCGAGCTGCCGCAGAAGCTCGAAAACGATGCGTGCCGCGGTTACTGGGCGCGCGGATTGCGGCGCGGCGAGCATTGGTTCGAGGCGTCGGATTGATCTATCGGGCGCCAGCGCCTACCTGCGAGCAAGGATCGGAGCAGACCATGGAGTGGACCGGAGCAATGCCAGGGCGAATCGTCGTTGCCTTCGCCAAGGTCCTGGGGGCGATAAGCGTGTGCATGCTGGCGATCTGGGCTTGGATGGCGCTGGCGCCCGGTTGCCGTTTCGCCTTGGACGAATGGACGTGGCAAGGACGGGCGGTACCGAAGCGCGAGTTGTGTCCCGGCGAATTCGCTGTGCGGCCGGTGCAACGCGATGGGCGCGAGTGCCTGGAACTGTACGCGCTGAAGGACGGCCTGCCGGTCGGCGAGCGTTGCCCGCGTCCCGACGCGCCGTGACGCGGCCGGATGTACGCCCTGGACCCCCTCGCGTTCTGGATGGCGATGCGCGAACGTCGATGCGTGCCTGCTGAGGCGGTGCATTGAGACAAGGCAGCCGGAGTGTTTCGGACGCCATGAACATGCGGTTTAATCCAAGCCCGCGTGCGGCTTCGGCTTCCGTCGAGGCGCGCCGGCAAGGTTCGGCGCCGGCTGCGCCAGATCGTCCGGAGCGGCCGGCACGTTCCCTCTTCTTTCCGACCACCCAATCGAGCTGACCGCGATGTTCACCTTCGGCCGCGACCACGAAAAGCGCACTGCGCTGTCACGCTTCAAAGACCCCGATCAGGCCTTGCAACTGTTGGCGGTGATCGATGCGGTGCACGATCTGATCGAGGGCGTCGGCTCCCAGGAGGCGTTGCAGCAGGCTGCGTACGTCGCGTTCGCCGAGGGGCGCGGCGGGGTCTGGGAAGGCACGGAATATTGGCTGCGAAAGGCGGCCCGGGAGTATCCCGGGCTGCTGGCGTTGTGGCCGCGGTTCGCGGCCGACGCGCGCTGGCAGGTGCGTTTTCGCTGCGCCTGCGTGCTCGATTCGCTGCCGGAGGATCTGTTCCGGACACTGTCGCCGGCCCTGGCCGCGGACGCGAACCGCAAGGTCGCGAACATGGCGCAGGCGCGGATCGATCAAGTGCGCGGCGAATCGCAGCCTTAGCCTGGGCCTGAGCTCAGCGCGGCGTCGGACACGGCCGATGCCCGTCGCCGTAGCGCGCGCATTCCAGGTACCACTGGTAGCACTGCGCTTCGCTGGTGCCGGTGGATTGGCAGGAGAGGTAGTTGTTCTCGCAGCGCTTGCACACATCGGTGGCGGCGTTGGCGCCGAGCGAGGCGGCCAGGGCGAACGCGAACGTGGCCAGCGCCAGGCGGATGCGGGTATGCGGTTTCATCGAAGCCTCCTTGCGGATCGGGATTGCGGAGCCTGCGTGCGCCGGCCGTCCGCGCGGAAGCGATCCGCGCGGACGGACGGCAAGGCGGAATTACAACGGGCAGGGATGGCCCTGGCCGTCGCCGCGGCGCATGCAGCTGAAGTAGGTGGTGTAGCACTGCTGATCGGTCTTGATGTTGGCGTCCAGGCAACGCTGGAGATCGTTCTCGCAGGCCGCGCACCAATCGAATGCGGCGACGCTGCTGAACGAGAAAGACAGGCCGAAGGCGAACACGGCGAGGGCCAGACGGAACGTTCCTTGCTTCTTCATCGAAAACCTCCTGGAAAGTGGCGAGGCCGGCCGGGGCGCCAAGCTGGCGATCCGTGCGCAGCCCGCCCATCCTAGGTGCGATCGGTCGCACTTTTTGTGGGCGAGACCCCAGTTTTCCGTTGGCTGCCGGCGCGTGGGAACAGCCGGCGGCGGATGCGGGCCGAGGCCGGTGCCGCCGCGGCAAGGGTGCGTCCCTTCTGAGTCAAGCGACAGCGACGCCATAACGTCCATGACGATCATGAAGCAGTCGTTCGCCAGGCCTGCGCGTCGCGGTGCATCGCGGACGCGGAACCGCGGCGCTCGCACGCGCCGGCGCCGCGGTGGCTGCGCGGCGATCCGCTCCCGGCTACGATGGCGCCGCCGCGCGTCCGCGGCGCAACGGTTCCGAGGCTTCGATGCGATCCGACCTGCCCATGCTCGTCTGCAAGGTCAACCAGCCCGACGGGCCGGTGGCCTATGTGACCCTGACCCCGCAGCGGGACCTGTCCACGCGCGGCATCGCGCCGCAGGAGATCGTCGGCCAGATCATCGATCCCGAGCGGCCCGGCATCGAGCCGGACAACTTCGCCCGCAATCGCGTGTTCGTGGAGTTCCTGCACGGGGTGATCGCGCGCCATGCGCCGTCGCTGCCCGCGCTGCAGGCCGAAGCGCAGCGCCAGGGCGAGGGCATCGTCGCGATCGTCGACGGCCGCGCCGAAACGCCGCAGGACGCGGTACCGCCGGAGGACATCCTCGGCGCGTTCCAGGTCGCCGAAGGCCGCATCGTCGCCGACAGCTACCGGCCCAACCCAAACCATCGCATCCTCGGGGCGCGCGGGTTCTTCCAGCTCGATCCGCAGTTGCAGCGGCTTTTGCTCGAAGAGCTCGCGGCCAGCGTCGGCGAAGGCAACGGCGCATAGGCGGTCGATCGCGGCCGTGCTGCCGCGGCCGGCACGACGCTTCGCGCGCCGGCGTCGGGGCCTGCGCGCGCGCCGCGGGCTTACAATCGCTTGCGGTCGGGCCGCGGCCGGGTCGATGCCGACGGCCGCAGCGCACGAATTCAAAGGAACGATGCCCGTGAAATTCTTCGCCGTCCTCGCCGCCTGTCTGTTGCTGTCCGCCTGCGCCAACGCGCCGGCGGTGCGCGAGCGGGCCGATGCATCGCCGTGCCTGCCCGACAGCCGACAGTGCGCGATCTACGATTTCGCCATGGCCGACGAGCGCGTGCTGCGCGCCAACGGCGAGGCGGTCGCGGTCGATTGCCCGTGGAGTTCGGACGAGGCATCGCTCGAACAGCGCCGCGCGCATTGCGCGGAGTTGATCGAGGTCGCGCTGGCCGTGGTCGCCGATCGCCTGCCGGATGCGTTGCAGCGCATCCCGGTCGATCAGGTGCGCTACGAGGACGTCGGCGCATGCGTGGACGGCGTCGCCCGCGAGCGCGCGGGCGGGGATTGCTATCGCCGGCTGCGCGCGAAGGTGCCGTTGCACTGGATCGTGCCGTCGACCGGCGCGGCGGCGGCAGGATCCGGCTTGCGCTGAGGCGCGCGGTTCGGTCGAGACCGCTTCGGGGCCAAGCGGCGCCTACGGTCTGGTCGGTGTCGTTGCGGATGGCTTCGATCGGATGGATGCGCTGCGCGGCGACCCGCGCGTCGTCGTCATTCCTGCTTGCGCTGCATCGCGCGTTCCGGGGCGGGCCGGCGCGGACGCCTTGGATTCGCGGGGCATGACCGGACGCGGCGGCTGCGTTATCGTCGCCGTCATCTCCATCGCCCTTCGCCCAGGATTCCGCATGCCCCGCGCCGCATCGCCGTTGCCGACCCTCGTCCTGCTCGCATCGGCGCTGCTGGCGCCGTTCGCCGCGGCCGCCCTCGAACCGGCCGTCGCCACGCCCGCTGCCGCCGCGCCCGCCGCTGGCATCGGCGCGACCGCCCGGGCGGTGTCGGCCGGCATCGTCGCCGGCATCCGCCAGGGCGCGCAGCAGGACCGCAACGCCAAGCCCGCGCAGATCGCCTGCGCGCGCGCGCTGGCCGACGACGCGGTCGCCGCGCCGGTGCAGCAAGTGATCGAGGCCAGCCTCGACGCGCAGGATCGCGCCTACCTCGAAGCGTTCTACGCCAGCCCGCTGGGCGTGAAGTACCAAGCAGCGATGCTCAGCAACGCCGACCCCGACAAGACCTTCAGCGCCGAGGAATGGGCGCAGGCCAAGGCGGCGATGGCGTCGCCGGCCTACCAGAAACTGCGCGCGGCGACGGTGTCGTCCAATCCGCTGGCGGCGCAGAAGATCGGCGGCGTCTTGAATCCGTTGCTGGGCGAGTGCTTCAAGGACGGCGACGGCAAGGGCGGCGGGTCCGGGGGCGGTTGAGCCGGAGCGCCGCGGCTGCGGCGCGCGAGGGTATCGGATTCGCGATTGTAGGAGCGGCGCGAGCCGCGACCGCGGAACTGCGCTCGCGTCGCAGATGAGAGGTCGCGGTCGCGACTTGCGTCGCTCCTACAGTCGGTAGTGGCGGTTGCGATGTAGTTGGAGTTTCGCGGCTGCGGCGCTCGTGTCGCAGGTGGGAGGCCGCGGTCGCGACTTGCGTCGCTCCTGCAAGGACGGGGTTGCGCGAGCGGTCAATGGCGGACTTGGGCGCGGCAGTAGTCGCGCAGTTCGTCCGGCGGCAGGCCGGGGGCGAACAGGAAGCCTTGGCCGATCAGCACGCCCAGTTCGCGCAGGAAGGCGCGCTGGCGCTCGGTTTCCACGCCTTCGGCCACCAGCCCCAGGCCGAGGCTGCGGGCGATGCCGGTGACCGCCTGGCAGACCGCGACGTCGGATTGGTTGTCGGGCACGCCTTGCACGAACAACTGGCTGAGCTTGAGGCCGTGGATCGGCAGGCGGCGGATGTAGTTGAGCGCGCTGTAGCCTTCGCCGAAGTCGTCGATCGACAGGCTCACGCCGAGTTCGCGCAGGCGGGCGAAGGTGCGCACGGTGTCGGGCGCGTCTTCGATCAGCACCCGTTCGGTGAATTCCAGTTCCAGCGCGCTGCCGGGCAGGCCGTGTTCGGCCAGCGCGGCGGCGACGGTGTGGCCGAGGTCGTCGCCGAGGAACTGGCGGTAGGAGACGTTGACCGCGACGCGCTCGATCGCCAGGCCCTGGTCGCGCCACTGGCGCAACTGGCGGCAGGCCTCGTGCAGCACCCAGCCGCCGATGCCGACGATGTCGCCGGTGGTCTCGGCGTGGTCGATGAAGCGGTCCGGGCGCATCTCGCCGAGCGAGCGGTTGCGCCAGCGGATCAGCGCCTCGGCGGCGACCACGCGGCCGTCGTGCAGGTTCACCTGCGGCTGGTAGACCAGATGGAATTCGTCGTTGTGCACGGCGCGGCGCAGGTGGGTTTCCAACTGCAGCCGGTACAGCTGTTGCTCGGCCAGTTCCGGGGTGAACGCCTGCCAGCTGTTGCGGCCGCGGCGCTTGCTGTCGTACATGGCGACGTCGGCGCTCTGGATCAGCTGCTGCCCGGTGCGTCCGTCCAGCGGCGCCTGGGCGATGCCGATGCTGGCGGTGATGCTGAACTCTTCGCCGTCGACGCGGAAGCTGTCGCCGAAGATCTCCAGGATCGCGTCGGCCAGGCGCTCGGCGCGGGTGGCGTCGCCGTCGAGCGAACACACCACCAGGAACTCGTCGCCGCCGAAGCGGGCGATCTGGGCCTGGTCGCCGACCGCGTGGCGGATGCGCCGCGCGGCCGAGGCCAGCAGGCGGTCGCCGGCGGCGTGGCCGAGGATGTCGTTGACCACCTTGAAGCGGTCCAGGTCGATGTACAGCACTCCGAGCGGCGCGTGCGGGAACGCATCGAGGCGGCGTTCGAGGTCGTCGAGCACGGCGTCGCGGTTGAGCAGGCCGGTGAGCGGGTCGCTGCGCGCCTGGATGCGCAGTTGTTCTTCTTCCTGCTTGCGTTCGGTGATGTCCTGCAAGGTCCCGGTCAGGACCTGGCGGATCACGTCGCCGGCGCCGGCGTCGGCGATCGCGCGCACCCAGAAGCCGCTGCCGTCCGCGCGCAGGCCCTGAAGCTCCAGGTCCAGGCTGCGGCCGCCGGCGAGGGTGCGTTCGAGCGCATTGCGCAGGCGGTGGCGGTCCAACGGCTGCAGGCACTCGATCAACTCTTCGATCCGCGCCGGCGCGGGGTCGCGGCCGAGGATGCGTTGCGCTTCGAAGGTCAGGTAGAGCCGGTCGCGGCCCGCGTCCCATTCCCAGCCGCCGATCTGGGCCAGGGCCTGGGCGCGGTCGAACAGCGCGCTGTCGCGCTTGAGTTCGGTGATGTTGGAGAACAGCGCGAACACCTGGTCGGGGCGGTCGCCGCCGGGCGGAAACTGCGGCACGGCGGTGATCGACAGCCAGATCAGTTCGCGGCGGGTGCGGTGATACAGGCCGAGCACGCGGCTGCCGACCACCACGCCGGTGTCCAGCGCCACGCGCGAGGGGTAGTGCTCCGGCGCCAGTTCGCAGCCGTGTTCGTCGACCACCATCCACTGGCCCGAACGCAACTCGTCGGCGATGCTCTGGCCGTTGTGCAGCGACAGCAGGCTCATCGCCGCGCTGTTGGCGTAGACGATGCGCAGCGAGTGGTCCTGCACGATCAGGCCGCGGTCGATGGACTCGACCAGCTCGCGAAAGCGCAGTTCGTCCTCTTGCCGGGTGCTGAGGTCGCGCGCGACCGCGACGATGCGGCGCTCGCCGTCGTGGACGAAGCCGGCCGAATGCACCTCCACCGGGAAGCGGGTGCCGTCGCCGCGCTTGTTGGTGACTTCGATGAGGTAGCTGTCGCCGCGGTTGAGGGTTTCCCAGACCGGCGCGAGGTGGTCCTTGGGCAATTCCGGATTGAGCACGTGGATCGGCTGGCCGAGGATGTCCTCGCGCCGGCGCCGGTGCGCGTCGGTGCCGTGGCGGTTGATCTCGACCACCGTGCCTTCCTCGTCGAGCACGGTGACCAGATCGGGGATGGCGTCGAAGGCCTGCTGGATCAGCGCGGCCTCGTCGCGTTCGCGGCGCAGCGCGGCGGCGGCGCGGCGCAGGCTTTCGCCCAGGTGCGCGGGCAGCTGCGGATCGGCCAGCGCGGTTTCCAGCGCGGCGAGCGCGTCGTCCGGCGTCGCGTCGGCGGCGCCGGAGGGCGGGTCGTTCGTGGGCGGTGCGGGCTTCACGCCGCGGCCAGCGCCTTGCCGACCTTGCTGCCGGTCTCGCGGCCGAGCAGGGCGGCCAGCCAGCGGCCGGTGTCGGCCAGCGCGTCGATATCCACGCCGGTGCTCACGCCCAGGCCGTGCAGCATGTAGACCACGTCCTCGCTGGCGACGTTGCCGCTGGCGCCCTTGGCGTAGGGGCAGCCGCCGGTGCCGGACACCGCCGAATCGACCACCGCCGCGCCTTCTTCCAGGCAGGCCAGGATGTTGGCCAGGGCCTGGCCGTAGGTGTCGTGGAAATGCACGGCCAGCGCGGCCAGCGGGACTTCGGCCGCGACCGCCTTGAACATCGCCCGGGCCTTGCCCGGCGTGCCCACGCCGATGGTGTCGCCGAGCGAGATCTCGTAGCAGCCCATATCGAACAGCGCGCGCGCCACCCGCACCACGTCGCCGACCGGCACCGCGCCCTGGTAGGGGCAGCCGAGCACGGTGGACACGTAGCCGCGCACGGCCACGCCGTCGGCCTTGGCGCGCGCCATCACCGGCGCGAAGCGCGCCAGCGATTCGTCGATGGAGGCGTTGATGTTCTTGCGGTTGAACGCCTCCGAGGCGGCGGTGAACACCGCGATCTCCTCCACGCCGACCGCGCGCGCGCGTTCGTAGCCTTGTTCGTTGGGCACCAGCACGGGGTAATGCACGCCGGGCCTGCGCGCGATGCCGGCGAAGACTTCGGCGGCGTCGGCCAGCTGCGGCACCCACTTGGGGCTGACGAAGCTGGTGGCTTCGATGCTGCGCAAGCCGGTGGCCGAGAGCCGGTCGATCAGGGCGATCTTGTCGGCGGTGGCGATCTGGGCCTTTTCGTTCTGCAGGCCGTCGCGCGGTCCGACTTCGACGATGCGCACGGACGCGGGCGGGGTGGCGGGCTGGTTCATGGAGAATCCTGGCGGGCGGCCTTGGCGCGTTCGAACACCATGGCCTGTCTGTCGGTGTCGTACAAGAGATTCAGGCGTTGCGCGAGGGTATCGCGCAACTGCTCTGGGGTGCCCTGGATCAGGGCGAACTGTTCCTTGAGCCGGCGTCCGTCGAGCTCGCCGCGGGCGATGGCGTCGAGCGCGCGCTTGGAGTCGGGCAGCCAAGCCTGCAGGCGCCCGTCGGGGCCCAGGCGGTAGAGCACCAGGAACACTGCGTCCTTGGGCAGGCCCTCGGTCAGCGCGCCGGGGTCGGCGCCCATCGCGAGCTGGGCCTGCACGGGCGTGAGCGCGAGGTAGCGGTCCTGGCCGATGACGAAGCCGGTCAGGTCCAGCGCGACCGGTTTGTCGCTCATGCCGGGCCAGTCGTCGGTGTGGCAGCGCGCGTCGACGTGCGCGGTCTTCTTCAGGCCGTTGCCGGCCTTGACGGTCCAGGCGCCGGCCAGGTCCGGGTCGCAGCGCAGTTCGGCCACCGGCGCTCGCTCGAAGGCGACGCAGGCGGACAGGCCGGCTAGCAGCGCGGCCAGGGCCAGGCGCCGGGCGGTGCGGGACAGGGGGGCGGTCGGCAGGTTCATGGCGGCTTTGCGCAGGGAAAAAGCATCCAACGGGACAAACGTGAAATGGCGGCGCCGGCCGGCCGCGCAAGCGCGAAATGGCCCGGTTGCGGCGACACAGCGTTGCGGCGGGCCGGTTCGGCGCCGACCCGACGCCGACGATTGCGCGGCCCGCGATTCCCCGGGCCGGCGGACGCCGCGCCCGGCCGCCGCGCCCGGCCGCCGCCCGGCCGCCGCCCGGCCGCCGCCCAGCCGAGGCCGGGCCAGCGATCATGACGCATCCCGCGGCCGCGGCATCGATCCTGCCCCGCTGCGCCGGCGACGGCATCGGCCGTGGCTCAGGCGCTTTCCAGCGTCGCCAGCACCGCGTCGGCTTCGACGAAGTCGCCGGCGGCGGCGCGGATCTCGGCGATGGTGCCGGCGCGCGGGGCCTTGAGGCTCAGCTCCATCTTCATCGCTTCGATCACCATCACCTCCTGGCCGGCCTCGACCGCGTCGCCCGGCGCGGCCTTGACCACCACCACCCGGCCCGGCATCGGCGCGTTGACGCTGTTGCCCGAACCGGCGGCGGCGCTGCTTTCGTGGCGGTACACCGGCACCGCGTCCAGGCGCAGGCGGCGCTCGCCGTCGTGCACGACCACGCGCGCGCCGTCGCCGAGCGCGCGCAGGCGGCGCGCTCGGCCGTCGATGCGCAGGCTCAGCTCGTCGCCGGCCAGGCGCGCGCCGCGCACTTCGACCGTGGCGGCGGCGATGCCGTCGATGCGGTAGTCGCCGGCGCTGCCCTGCGCCGACAGCTCCAGGCGCTGGTCGCGGCGCAGGAACGCCAGGCTGCGGCGGCCGCCGTGGCCCAGGCGCCAGCCGTCGGCGACGGCCCACGGCGAGGTCGGATCGTTCGACGCGGCGGCGTCGGCGCGCGTGCGGCGCTCCTGCGCCAGCAGCTCGGCGACCGCGGCGCCGGCGAGCAGGTCGGCGTCGCCGGCTTCGTCGGCCTGCGCGGCGGGCATGAACTCGTCGAGGTGGCGGTCGAGGTAGCCGGTGTCGATGGTGCCCTCGACCACCGCCGGATGCCGCGCCAACCGTTCCAGGAATTCGATGTTCGACTTCGGGCCGGCGATCTCGCTGTCGGCCAGCGCCGCGCGCAGCCGCGCCAACGCGCGCGGTCGGTCGGCGTCGGAGACGATCAGCTTGGCGATCATCGGGTCGTAGAAGATCGTCACCGTGTCGCCTTCGATCACGCCCGAATCCAGGCGCACGTGGGCGTCGGCGGCCGGCAGGCGCAGGCGTTCGAGCCTGCCCGAGCCGGGCAGGAAGCCGGCCTCCGGGTCTTCGGCGTACAGGCGCACTTCGATCGCGTGGCCGCGCTGGACGATGGCGTCCTGCGCCAGCGGCAGCGGTTCGCCCGCGGCCACGCGCAGCTGCCATTCGACCAGGTCCAGACCGGTGACGAGTTCGGTCACCGGGTGCTCGACCTGCAGGCGGGTGTTGATTTCCATGAAGTAGAAACCGCCGTCCTGGCCGACGATGAACTCGACCGTGCCGGCGTTGACGTAGTCGATGGCGTGGCCGGCCTGGACCGCGGCGGCGCCCATTTGCGCGCGCAACTCGGGGGTCAGAAACGGCGAGGGCGACTCTTCCAGCACCTTCTGGTAACGGCGCTGGGCCGAGCATTCGCGCTCGTTGAGGTGGATCACCTGGCCGTCGTTGTCGCCGAAGATCTGGATCTCGATGTGGCGCGGGCGCTCGACGTAGCGCTCCAGCAGCACCCGGTCGCGGCCGAAGGCGTTGCGCGCCTCGCGCTGGCAGCTTTCCAGGTTGGCGGCGAACTCGCCGGACTCGCGCACGATGCGCATGCCCTTGCCGCCGCCGCCGTGGGCGGCCTTGATCATCAGCGGATAGCCGATAGCGTCGGCCTCGCGCTGGAGCAGGGCGGGGTCCTGGTCCTCGCCGGTGTAGCCCGGCACCACCGGCACGCCGGCGGCCTGCATCAGTTCCTTGGCGCCGGCCTTGCTGCCCATCTTGCGCATCGACGCGGCCTTGGGGCCGATGAAGGCGATCCCGGCGGCCTCGACCGCGTCGGCGAAGTCGGCGTTCTCGCTGAGGAAGCCGTAGCCGGGGTGGATCGCCTGCGCGCCGCAGCGGCGGGCGACTTCGATGATCGCGTCGCCGCGCAGATAGCTCTCGGCCGGGCGCGGGCCGCCGATGGGATAGGCCTCGTCGGCCTGGCGCACGTGCTGGGCGTCGGCGTCGGCCTCGGAATAGACCGCGACGGTGCGGATGCCGAGCGTGCGGCAGGTGCGGATCACCCGGCAGGCGATTTCGCCGCGGTTGGCGATCAGGATCTTCTCGAACATGGGCACTTCGCAGGTCGGTGGCGCGGACGCGCGTGGAAGGGAAGGCGGACGGCCGCGGCGGCGGACCGGCGCGATGGGGGGATTTTGGCCGAAGGCGGGCCGGCTGTCGCGTCGGGGCTGCGATGGGCGGGGAGGTTTGCGCGACAGGATGCCCGGTTATGTGGTTCGGGCGTGTGTCGTGGGCGCCATACGGGACGGTGCTGAAGCGTCGGGGGAGGCTGTAGTTGGGGCGGTGTTTGAGCGTTGCTGGTGGTTTGCCGTTGAAGGTGCCAGTGCCGCTACCGGTACTGTTGCCGTTGCTGTTATTGCCGTTGCCGTTCGCTTTGACGTACCTCCACGTGAAGCCCATGCCGTGCAGACCCGGAGGGCGCGCGCATGGATGCGCGCGTGCGCCGTAGGGGCATGGATGCCCCTTACGGCGCATCCCCGCGCCGGGTGCTGGACCTAGTGGCTTGTGACCTTAAACAAGCGTTTTTCTTTGGCTGGCGGAGTCAATGTCCAAGTGCATCACCCTGCGCCCGCGGGTTTTTGAGTTCCTCATAGAGCACCTCGACGGGCGAGCGCCTGCCCAGGCTACGACGGGGGCGGTTGTTCATTTCCCACGCCACCTCTTTGAGGCGCTGCGCAGAATGCACCGACAGATCGGTGCCCTTGGGAAAGTATTGCCGCAACAAGCCGTTGGTGTTTTCGCAGGTTCCGCGTTGCCACGGGCTATGGGGGTCGGCGAAGTAGATCGCTAAACCAGTGCGTTCGCTCAACTGCCGATGCGATGCCATTTCCTTGCCCTGGTCGTAGGTCAAGGTCTTCTTCAAACTTTCCGGCACACCTTCGAACGCCGAGCTGAAGGCCTCCAGCACCGTGTGCGCGGTCGCGTCGGCGAGCTTGACCAGCTTGACGTACAAGGTGCGGCGGCAGACCAATACCCCAATCGCCGAGCGATTGTGCGCGCCCACGATCAGGTCGCCCTCCCAATGCCCCGGCATCAGGCGCTCATGCGCGGCCGGCGGCCGCAGGCGGATGTTGGGTAGATCCGGCAGATGGCCGCGGGCGTCGATTCCCTGGCGCGTGCGGCGGCCGGACTTGCGCCCCTGCCGCAGCAGACGGGTCACCTGGCGGCGCAATTCGCCGCGCGGCATCGCATAAATCGCGGTATAGATCGTTTCGTGCGACACGCGCAGCCAGGGCCGGTCCGGGTACAGATCCCGCAGTTTGTCGGCAATCTGTTGCGGCGACCAGCACCGTTCCAGCCAATAGCGCACGCGTCGCCACAGCACGGTGTCGCGTCGCAGCTTGCGGCGCACCCGCGCCCGCCGACGCAGCCGTTGGGCCCGCCGGCCCGCCCGGGTCGCATCGTAGCCAGGGTCGAAACGGGGGCGTCCGCGCAGCGGCGGCCCCGAATGGGACCGAAACCCATTACGGCGCAACTCGCGAGCGATGGTGCTTTGCGCCCGACCCAACGTCTGGGCGATTTGCCGTCCGCTCGCCCCTTGGGCGATCAAGACCATGATGGCTCCGCGCTCTTCTGCGCTCAGATGTGAATACTGCTGGCCCATTCACAGTGCCTCACTGAGGTGATGCACTTGAGGTTAGAGACCAGCGCTACTTTCTTTTGTCGCGCTGACAAAAGAAAGTAGCTCGGCCGCTTGCGGACGAAAGCTTTTGATGGTGGCTTGTCGTCGCGCGACACATCGATAACGGCGAAAGAAACAGCAACGTCAACATGGGTTCCGGCTTTCGCCGGAATGACGGACGTGGGGTTGCGTATCCGACTGTAGGAGCGGCGCGAGCCGCGACCGCGGCAACGCAACCAAGGCGAAACTTTCACTGTGTTTGCGATGGCGCGGTCGCGGCTTGCGCCGCTCCTACAGGGGGGCGTGCCGCGATGGCGTTCGTCTTTGCGTGTGCGTCCGCGTGACGAGAAGCGACGATCAAGAGCTTCCGTCCGCAAGCGGCCGGGTCACTTTCTTTGTCTGAAGCCACAAAGAAAGTAACCAAAGAAAAGGCCTTGTTTTTTCGGATCAAGAGCCACTAGGGCTCGAAAGGGGCGCGGGGCCGCGCCATAAGGGGCATCCTGCCCCATGGCGCGCGTGCGCATCCATGCGCACGCCCTCCGGGGCTGCGGGACGACTGCATCGGGCTCGGGGGCGAGCACGAGCGAAGGCAACGGCAACAGCAACGGCAACAACGAATCAAAATGGATTCCGGCTTTCGCCGGAATGACGACAGGCGGGCTGCGGTCGCCGTGGCCGAAGCCCTGTAGGAGCTGCGCAAGCCGCGACCGCGGCAATCGGACTACGGCGAAAGCCGACACGCCGCCGAACGCCGGCAACCCACGCCCACAACAGCGAGCAACCTACTGCCGCGCCTTACTCGATCCAGCCGGGCTTGCGCTTGTCGAGAAACGCCGACAAACCTTCCTGTCCTTCCGCTGACACCCGCAACGACGCGATCAGCGCCGCGTTGTCCTGGTCCAGCCGCGCCCCGTCGCGTTCGCCGGCGACCCGTCGCACCAGCGCCTTCGCCGTCGCCGCCGCATGCGGGCCGGCCTTCAGCAACAGCGCGATCTGCTTGTCCACCGCTTCGTCCAGGCGATAGTTCGGCACCACCTGATGCAACAGGCCGATGGCCTGCGCGGTGGCCGCCTCGAAGATCTCCGCGGTGGCGAACCAGCGCCGCGCCTGGCGCGCGCCGATGGCTTCGATCACGTACGGCGAGATCACCGCCGGCAGCAGCCCCAGCTTGCTCTCGGTCAGGCCGAACTTGGCCTCCGGCGCGGCGATGGCGATGTCGCAGCAGGCCACCAGGCCGACGCCGCCGCCGAAGGCCGCGCCGTGGACGCGGGCGACGGTCGGCTTGGGCAGTTCGTTGAGGGTGCGCATCAGCCGCGCCAGTGCCAGCGAGTCCTCGCGGTTGTCCGCCTCGCTGGCCTGGGCCATGCCGCGCATCCAGTTGAGGTCGGCGCCGGCCGAGAACGAGGCGCCTTCGCCCTCGATCACTACCACCCGCACGCCCGGGTCGGCGCCGGCGGCCTCCAGGGCGCCGGTCAGGGCGGCGATCAGCACCGCGTCGAAGGCGTTGTGCAGCTCGGGGCGGTTCAGGCGCAGGCGGGCGACCGGACCGTCGCGCAGGCTCAGCAGCGGGTGGTTCATCGGCATGGGGGAAGTTTGTGAGAGTTGGCCGAATGATACCGTTCAGCTTGATCCCTCCGCCCCTGTACGGCGGTCGGTGCTAGAATGAGAACAATTCCCATTTGGGACGCCACCTTCGTAGGAAGCCGCCCCTTGAAGCTGTCCGAATTGCCGCGCCGTACCGCGGCCACGGTCGAGACCGTCGATGACCAAGCGCCCAACGACACCATCGCAAGACGCCTGCGCGAACTCGGCTTCGTCGCCGGCGAGCGGGTCGAAGTGATGGCCGCCGGCCCCGTCGCCGCCGAGCCGTTGCTGGTGCAGATCGGCTACACCCGGTTCGCCTTGCGCCGCAGCGAAGCGGCGCGGGTGCGGGTCAAGCCGCTGTCGGCGGAGGGTGCGGCATGAGCGCCGCCGCTCCCGCGATGAGCGCGCCGCGCGAGGCCGCCGATAGCGCCCGGCGCGTGGCCCTGGTTGGCAATCCCAATTGCGGCAAGACCGCGCTGTTCAACCTGCTCACCGGCAGCCGGCAGAAAGTCGCCAACTACGCCGGCGTTACCGTCGAGCGCAAGGAAGGCCGCCTGCACGCGCCGTCGGGCCGGCACTACGCGGTGCTCGATCTTCCCGGCGCCTACAGCCTCAGCGCCGCGAGCCTGGACGAAGCGGTCACCCGCGACGTGCTGCGCGGCTTCTATCCGGGCGAACCGGCGCCGGACGTGCTGCTGTGCGTGGTCGATGCGACCAACCTGCGCCTGCACCTGCGCTTCGTGCTGGAACTGCGCGAACTCGGCCGGCCGATGATCGTCGCGGTCAACATGATGGACGCGGCCAAGCGCCGCGGCATCGGCATCGACTTGGCCGCGCTGGAGAAGGAGTTGGGCGTACCGGTGGTGGCGACCGTCGCGGTCCGCCGCGACGGCGCGCGCGAACTCGTCGCCACCCTCGACCAGGTCGCCGCCGCGCCGCACGAGCCGCGCGCGCGCCTGGCCGAAGGCGCCGACCTGCACGCCGAGACCCGACGCCTGCTCGATCTCACCGTCACCATGCCCACCCGCACCGCCAAGGTCGACGACGCGCTCGACCGCTGGCTGCTGCATCCGGTGCTGGGGCTGCTGTCGCTGGCGGTGGTGATGTTCCTGATCTTCCAGGCGGTGTACGCCTGGGCCACGCCGCTGATGGACCTGATCGAGGCCGGCACCGCCTGGGTCGGCGAACAGGCCGGCGCGCTGCTGCCCGACGGGCCGCTGCGCAGCCTGCTGGTGGACGGCGTGATCGCCGGTCTCGGCGGGGTGGTGGTGTTCCTGCCGCAGATCCTGATCCTGTTCGCCTTCATCCTGGCGCTGGAGGAATCGGGCTACCTGCCGCGCGCGGCGTTCCTGCTCGACCGGATGATGGCCGGCGCCGGCCTGTCGGGCCGCTCGTTCATCCCGCTGCTGTCGAGCTTCGCCTGCGCGATTCCCGGAATCATGGCCACGCGCTCGATCCAGGACCCGCGCGACCGCCTGGCGACGATCATCGTCGCGCCGCTGATGACCTGCTCGGCGCGCCTGCCGGTGTACGCGCTGCTGATCGGCGCGTTCATTCCGCAGCAGAAGGTGTGGGGCGCGTTCAACCTGCAGGGCCTGGTGCTGTTCGGCCTGTACATGGCCGGCATCGTCAGCGCGCTGATGGTGTCGTGGGTGATGAAGAAGTGGCGCCGCGACAAGAGCGAGCACGCGCTGCTGCTGGAGTTGCCGTCCTACCGCATCCCGCATCCGCGCGACCTGCTGATCGGCCTGTGGGAACGCGCCTGGATCTTCCTGCGCCGGGTCGGCGGCATCATCCTGGCGCTGACCATCCTGCTGTGGTTCCTGCTCTCGTTCCCGGGCGCGCCGGAAGGCGCCACCCAGCCGGCGATCGACTACAGCTTCGCCGGCCGCATCGGCCACGCGCTGTCGGCGGTGTTCGCGCCGATCGGCTTCAACTGGCAGATCTGCATCGCGCTGATCCCGGGCCTGGCCGCGCGCGAAGTCGCGGTGGCGTCGCTGGCGACGGTGTACGCGCTGTCGGCGGCCGACGACGACGCGGCCGCGCAGGCGCTAACCCCGATCATCACCGACACTTGGTCGCTGGCGACCGCGCTGTCGCTGCTGGTGTGGTTCATCTACGCGCCGCAATGCATTTCCACGCTCGCCACGATCCGGCGCGAGACCGGCTCGTGGAAGCAAGTGGCGATCAGCGCGGGCTACCTGTTCGCGCTGGCCTACCTCGCCTCGCTGCTGACCTACCAGGTCGCGGTGGCGCTGGGCGCGGGCTGAGGAGGCAACGATGAGCGCCGGACTGTTCGCGCAATACGTGGCGATCGCGATCGCGGTGCTGGTCAGCGCGATCGTGGTCGCGCGCAAGCAATTCCCCGGCGCGGTCCGGCGCTTGCGCATCGCCTGCGCGCTGCCGCTGGTGCGCGAAGGTCGGTCGCCGTGGTTGCGCAGCCTGGGAAAACGCATCGCCCCGCCGGCGCGCGCGAGCGGGCCGAATTGCGGCGGCTGCGACAGCTGCGGGCCGTCGGATTAGGTTTCGCGCGGCGCGGCGGCGATGCGTTGCCGCCTCAGCCGCAGCGCGAAGGGCAGGGCGAGCAGCCAGCACACGACGAAGTACCCCGCCGCGAGCGCCGGCCAGGCCTGTTCGAACAGGTACACCGCCCACCAGTAATCGACTTGGCGCACGATCGTGTCGACCGATGCGAACGCCTGCTCCGTCCCGGGTTCGCGCAGCGGCGCCAGGCACAGGCGCAGGGCGGCGTAAACGACGGCGAGCGTCGCCGCCAGCGCCAGTGCATGCACGATCACGCCGTGGCGGCCGAACCCCAGGCGCGCGAGCGCCAGGATCAGCGGCGGCGACCACGCCGCCAGGATCAACAGATAGATCGGTTCGGGCATCCAGCGCTCCTAGCGGGCTCGGTGGGGCGGGCCCCGCGCTTGCGCATCGGAACGCGCGGGGCCGCGTCGCTCAACCCGCGCGGCTCTGCAGATAGTCCAGGGCCTCGCGCAGGTACGTGCGCGCCTCCTCCAGGTGCGCCGGCGCGCAGTCCTCGTCGAAGCGGCTGCCGCCGTCGCCGAAGCGCACATAGGCCTCGATCGCCTGCTCGTCCCAGAGAAAGTCCAAGATCACCACGAAATCGTCCGCGCCCGGCTCGTTGAACCGCGCCGCGCCGCGCAGCGGCGTCAGCAGCCGCAGCATCTCGTGGTAGTTCTCCGACGCCTGCAGCATGGCGATGCGCAGGGTGCGGCGGATCTCGTCGTACTCCACCGGCGGCGTGCCGGTCCAGGCGTCCTCGCGCCAGGCCTTGATGACCTCGGCCACGCTGGCGGCGTCCAGGTCGGCGAGGATCTCCGGCGGCACGCGGCTGCCGCCGCTCATTTCGCGGCGGTCGAACCAGGATTGCCAATCGGCGAAACCGGCCGGACGCGCCGGCGCGGAGTTCATGAACGCTTCGTACTGCTCGTGGCTGAGGGTGAAACGGGCGTACAGCGATGCGGGTTCCGACATCGTGAGGGATCCTTTCCTATGACACCGCCGCCGCGCCGCCGCTCAGCGGCGCAGCCGGCCCTTGCCGGCGGCCTTGTATCCGACCGCTTCGAACGCTTCGACCGAGAGGGTGAAGGTGCGCTCCTCCCCGGAGAACAGCGCACCCACGCCGACGACCTGGCGGGTGATCTCCTCGCCGCGGTCGTTCTTGATCGACAACACCATCGAATACTCCCACGCGCCGTCGCTGGGCGGGTGGCGGATGCTGCCTTCCACGCGCAGCGGCGAGAACCGTTTCGCCGCCAGCGCGTTGGCGTCGGAATCGAAGCGCAGGTGGTGCCGGCAGGCCGGGCACACGCTCGCCGATTCCAGGATCGTCGCCTTGCAGTGCGGACAAACGCGCGTCGCCCCGGGCATGCCCTGGCGTTGCGCGCTCATGAGTCGGCGCCGGTCTCCGCCTTGCCGCCCTTGTCGGACTTGCCGTTGTCGTTCTTGTCGCTCTTGTCGTTGCGCGCCACCGACTTGCCGCTGTCTTCCCAACCGAACTCGACCTGGCCGCGCACGCGCGCGCCGGCGGCGACGGTGACGGTGCCGGCCTTGACGTCGCCGACCACCACGCCGCTCTCCAGCAGCTCCACGCGCTGGGCCGAATCGATGTTGCCTTCCAGTTCGCCCGCGATCACCACCTTGCGCGCGCGCACGCCGCCGTTGACCTTGGCGCCGAGTTCGACGGTGAGGTCGCCGTCGACCTGCACGTCGCCCTTGAAGCGGCCGGCGATGCGGATGTGGCCGGCGCCGTGGATCTTGCCCTCGATGGTGAGGTCGGCGGCGATCAGCGATTCCTTGGCGGTCTCGCGCGCTTCGACCGGACGCTGCTGCGGCGCGGGCGCCTGCGCGGGCGCGCTGATCGGCGCCGGCGCCGGCGCGCTGGGCTGGCCGAAGCTGAATTCGTTGGCCGTGTCGGGTTCTTTCTTGAGAGCGGTTTCCGGCTGCAGCGGCGGCAGCGGAGTGTCGCGCTTGGGCGGTGCGGGCTGGTTGAAGATGGCCATGACGCGGTGGTCCTCAAAGTCGGGGGATCAGGTGATGACACGCGTGAACTTTGGAGCCTAACACGCTGATACGAAGTGCCCACTGTGATGAATCTCACCGTTTCGGCGCGGCCGCGAAGGCCTGTGCGGATTCAGTTTCGACCAATCGCGCGCGGCCTTGCGGCGCATGCGTGCGCACGTTCGCGGCGCGCGCGCGAACGCGCGCACGCACGACAGTGATTAAGAAATATTTCAGATCGATGAATGCGGTGCGCTGCGCCGTGGTCGCATCGGACGAGGCGGCCACCACCGATCGAGGCTGGCGTTCGGGCGCTGCGGAAACGCTCAGGCCGGGTCGCCGGCGCTGTGTGGATCCGGCTCGCGCGCGGCGGGCCGGATCGGCCGCGGCGGCGCCGGGCCATGGCCGAACAGGCTGTCGTAGGCCAGCCAGCCGACCTGCGCCAGCAGCACGCCGCCGGCGCAGGAGGCGGCCAGTTCCAGGTCGGTGAACCAGCACAGCGGCAACAGCACCAGCGCGGTGCGCAGCAGGTAGACCGCCCAGCGCCACGGTCCCCAGTAGCCGCGATAGGCCAGGCGCGCATGGAACAGGTATTGGCGCGGATCGATCGACGCCGGCAGTTCGCCGCAGGCCTGGCGCAACTGGCCGCCGAGGCGGGCGACGGCGCGCGACAGTTCCGATTGCAGCGTCGCCATTCTCAGCGCGCGCCACCGCGAATACGGCCGCTTGAGCTCCTCGACCACTTTCGGCGAGGGATGCCCGAACGCGCGCGCGTCTTCGTGCGTCAGCGCCCACAACGCGTTGTTGCGCAGGCGCAGCGGGTCGTTCTCGGGGTAAGCGAAGAACTCGCAGACCAGCTGCATGGCGTCGGGCGGCAGCGTCGAGGCGCCGCGGCCGGCTTCCAGCTCGCGGTACAGCAGCGCGCCGACATAGTCGCGCAGGTCCGGGTCGCGCACTTCTTCGCGATACATCAGCCAGTTGCGCAGCGACTCCGGATTGCGGTGTGCGCAGCGCTCGCGCAGTTCGGCCAGGAACGCGCCGAAATCGACGCCGCTGCGCTGGCGCAGGCGATGCAGCAGCCAATGCCCTTGGGTGTCGAGCGTGCCGAGAGCGTCGAGGTCGAAGAAGCGCACGATCGCTTCCAACTGCGCGCTGGGCAGCTGCGGCGCCTGCGCCAGCGCGCGCGGCAATTGCGGGGCGATCACGTCCTTGACGTAGAGCGAATACAGCGGCGGGAATTCGCGCAGCCAAGCTTCGTAGTCGCCCGGCGACAGGCGCAAGGCGCCGAGGATGACGGCGTTGCCGATCTGGTCGATCGACAGTTCGATGCGGTCGTCGCCGTCGCCGTCGTTGTCGTTGTCGTTGTCGTTGTGGCCGGCG
This sequence comes from Lysobacter yananisis, assembly GCF_031199375.1. Classification (NCBI taxonomy): domain Bacteria; kingdom Pseudomonadati; phylum Pseudomonadota; class Gammaproteobacteria; order Lysobacterales; family Lysobacteraceae; genus Lysobacter; species Lysobacter yananisis. The sequence continues at coordinate 5,455,421 of NZ_CP133568.1, read as the reverse complement.
AAGGTCGCGTCGTCGGCTGCGGCAGCCGACGACGCATCGACGCGGCTTTCCGCAGCGCTGGCGGGCGGCGCATCGCCGCAGTCCTCGACGCTTTCGTCCTGCTCCGACTCGGCTTCGCTCTCCTGTAGCCAGCGCTCGTACTCGGCCTGGCGCAGCATCGACAGCGCGGCCTGATATGCCTCGTGCAAGGTCTGGAAGGCCTGCGCGTCCTCGTCCGGACGGGTTCTGCGCAGCGCCCGCGCGTAGGCGCGCTTGATCGCGCGCTCGTCGGCGTCTTGCTCCACTCCCAGGCGTTGGTGCGGGGTCATGGCGGCTCGGCTCAGTGCAGCAGGTAACCGGCCACGGCCACCGCCGCCAGGATCTGGGCCAGGCGCCAGAGCTTGCCGGCGCCGGCGCGGACTTCGGCCAGCGTTACGCCGAAACGGCGGGCCAGGGCGAGGTCGTGCAGCGGCAGCACCGCCGCGGCGGCGACGACGACCAACGGCGCCGTCGCGTCGTAAGCCCGCGCGGCCGGCGGCGTTATCGCCACGGCGGCGAGCGCGGCGACAAGCAAGCAGACCATCGCCGGCACCGGCGTGGCGCGCGAACGCGCCTGCACGAAGCCGACGATGCCGGCGATCAACGCGGCCTGGAACGGCAGCCAGTACGCGCAGGCCGCGCACGCGGCGAGCAGGGCCAGCGTGTAAGCGCTGAGCGGATCCCAGCGCATGCGCTGCACCATCCAGCGCTGCATGCGGCGCAGCCCGATCCAGGCCAGCGCCGCGGCGGCCCAGCCGGCGAAGACCAGGCCGATGTTGCGCGCGGCGTTCTCCCGCGGCGCCGGATCGAAGCCCATCAGCATCGAGAGGAACCAGATCGCGGCCAGGTAGTACAGCGGAATGCGCGCGGCGGCGATGGCGATGCGGCGCGGATCCAGGCGCTCGGGATCGCAGGCGCGCAGCCAGAACCCGACCGCGCCTGGGTTCAGGCGCTGCTCCAGCCATTCCGGGCCGACCCGCTGCAAACGCAGCAACAGGCCGCGCAGGCGGCTCGGCAGCGTGGGGATCAGCGCGATCAGCGCGCGCCGCGGCCACAACGCCGGCCGTTGCAGTTCGTTGAACAGCCAGCGGTCGACCAGCCGGTCGTGGGCGTTGCGGTATTCGCCGAGGATGCGCTCGAACGCGACGCTGCGCGCGCCGCGGTCGCTGGCGACCGCCAGCCAATGGCGCAGGCGCGGATCGGGGTCGTACAGCGCGCCCAGATCGAAGTACTCGGCGATGACGTCGGTCGCCGCCGGCGCCAGCGGCGGTTCGCATTCGGCCAGCGCATGCGCCACCGGCGCGCGCAGCGCGTGCTTGAGTTGCAGCGAGTACAGCGGCTCGCAATCGCGCAGCCAGCGTTGCAGGTCGACGGTGAGGCGGCGTTGGGCGAAGTCGAACAGTTCGCTGAGGAAGGCTTGCAGGTCGAAGTAGCGTGGTTGCGGCTCGGCGGCGTGTTGCGGTTCCTCGCGCGCTGCGGGCCGCGACCCGGGCGCGGGCCGAGGCCGCGCAGCTTCGCCTGCCGGCGCGGACGCGCGCGTGGGCGCTGCGGGCGGCGAGGGCGGTGCGGACGCGACGGGGCCAGGCATCTCGCGCGCCGCTGTTTCGGTCTGCGTGTCGTCGCTGCCGCCTTCCGCGTCCTGCGCGGCGGCGAGCGCGAACGCGCGTTGGGCCGCGATGCGCAGGCACTGCTGGTAGGCCTCGTTGAGCGCCTGGAACCCGTCCGGATCGTCGTCGGGCCGGCAGCGCTTGAGTTCGCGCGCGTACGCGCGCTTGATTGCGCGCTCGTCGCTGTCGGGCGCCAGTCCGAGCCGATGGAACGGCGTCATGCCGACCCGGTTCCGGCCCAGGCGGCGATGATGCGCACGACGATCGCCAGCCCCAGCAGCAAATAGACGATGGTGCCGGCGTGGATCTCGATCGGATGCTTGCCGCGCTTGCCCGGTTTGGGATCCGGATCGAAGCGGATCTCGCGCAGGTCCACGCCGCGCCGGCGGGTTTGCGCGCGCAGTTCGACGATGCGCGCCTGCAACCCGGCCGAATGCGCGTGCACGCTGTCCAGGTCGAAGAAGCGCAGCAGCGCGTCCAGTTGCGGCAGGTACAGCGGCGGCCGCGCGCTCAAGTGCGCGATCACGGCGGGCGCCAGCGCGTGCTTGCGCTCGAACTGGTAAAGCGCCGGGTGCTTGATGAGCCAGCGTTCGAGTTCGGCGACGGAGTCGGTTTCGGCGTGGCGATAAAGTTCGTCGAGGAAGCGCTTGGTATCGAATCCGGCCGCGGCCGCCGCCGCCGTTTGCGCCGCGCCACCGGCGGGCGCGCGTGGAGTCTTCGCTGCGGCCGGCGCGGGCGGCGGTGTCGGGACCGGCGCTGCGGGCGCGCCCGGCGCGACCGGCGCGGGCGTACCCGCGGGCGCGGCCGGTGCCTGCGGGTGCGTCGGTTCCGGCGCCGGCGGTGCCGCGGCCGACAACGGCGTCTTCGGTGCGGCCGGCGCGAACGGCGCCGACGCGGCCGGCGGTTGCGGCGCCGTCGGACCGTCGCGGGGCGCGGGCGGAACCGGCGGCGGCCGAGGCGCCGGCGGCATGCGCGGCTCCGGCGGCGTTCGCGGCTCCGGCGCGGCCACGCCGTCGGGTTCGTCTTCGTGTTGGCACCCGGCGGGATCCGTCGCAGCCGCGACCTCGGCCGCCGCGCGCCGCCGCACCGATTCCAGGCATTGCCGATACGCCTCGTTCAAACGCTGGAACCCGGCCGGATCGTCGTCGGGCCGGTTCGTGCGCAGCAGCTTGGCGTAGGCGCGCTTGATCTGCGCCTCGTCCGCGTCGGCGGACAGGCCGAGCGCGGCGAACGGGTTCATGCGCCGTTGGCCTGCGCTTCGACCGCGTCGAGGAAGTGGGCGAAATCGCGGCGGTGCTCGGCGATCAGCGCGTCGTCCTGCAGATCCAGCACGTTGCGGAAGCGCACCAGCGCGAGCTGCACCTGTTCGCGCGCCCACAGCAATTCTTCGTACAGGCGCTCGGCGCGCGCGACCAGCGCCACGTTCTCCTGGTGCTCGCGCGGATGCACCTTCAGCGCGGCCAGCGCCTGCAAGCGCTCGCGGATCTGTTCCGGGCTCAGCACGCCGGGGTTCTTCTCCAGCACCACCTCGCGCTTGAGGCCGCTGGCGACCGCTTCGGCCTCGACCTGCAACAGCCCGTTGATGTCGTAGGTGAAGCGCACATCGATCGGATTGTCCTGGCGCGCCTTGGCCGGCAGCTCGATGGTGATCGCGCCGAGCCGCACGTTGTTCTCCACCCGCGGGCTTTCGCCCTGGTAGATCTCCAGCTCGACCTTGCGCTGCTGGTCGTGCACCGGGAAATAGCGCTCGACCCGGCTCACCGGCACGGTGCTGTTGCGGTGGATGATCGGCGAGAACAGGCCGTTGACGTAGCGCCCGTCGACTTCCTGGCCGGTGCTCACGCCGAGGCTGTGCGGGCACACGTCGGTCAGCACCACTTCTTCCAGCGCCTGGTTGCGCGCCTTCATCCCGGCCGCGACGCAGGCGCCGTGGGCGATGGCCTCGTCCGGGTTGAGGTGGCGCAGCGGCAGCCGGCCGAACATCCGCGAGACCAACTTGGCGCACAGCGGCATGCGCGAGGCGCCGCCGACCAGGACGATCTGGTCGAGCTGGCCCGGGGTCAGCTTGGCGTCGCGCATCGCCCGTTCCAGCGGCGCGCGCAGGCGCTGCACCAGCGGTTCGCACAGGCGGGCGAAGCCGTCCTCGTCGAGACGCCAGCTGCGCGCCTGGCCGGACAGGGTGAGTTCGAGCGTCGCTTCGCCGCCGCTGGCGAGTTGCTGCTTGAACGCCTCGATGCGCCGTTCCAGCACCGCCAGCTCGCCCAGCGGCAGCGCGCTGGCCGACAGGCCGTGTTCGCGCAGGAAGCCGTCGAGCAGCGCGCGCGAGAAATCCTCGCCGCCGAGGAAGTTGTCGCCGGCGCTGGCGTGCACTTCCATGATCCCGTCGAACAGCTCCAGGATCGACACGTCGAAGGTGCCGCCGCCGAGGTCGAAGATCAGGTAGCGGCCGCCGTCGTCGCTCTGCTGCAGGCCGTAGGCCAGGGCCGCGGCGGTCGGCTCGTTGATCAGCCGCTCGACCTTGATCCCGGCCAGCTCGCCGGCGATGCGGGTGGCCTTGCGCTGGCTGTCGGAGAAATACGCCGGCACGCTGATGACCGCCTCGGCCACGCGCTCGCCGAGGTCGGCCTCGGCGTCGGCGATCAGCGACTTGAGCACCAGCGCCGACAGTTCCTCAGGACGGAACCGGTGCGAGCCCAGCGCGGTGACCCGGTCGCTGCCCATCCAGCGCTTGAACGCGGCCACGCTCTGGCGCGGGTGCGAGACCAGGCGCTCGCGCGCGGCCAGGCCGACGATGACGCGGTCGTCCTCGTCCACGCTGACCGCCGAGGGCGTCAGCAACGAGCCCAGCGCGTTGCGGATCAGGCGCGGGCCGTCGGCCGCGTACACGCCGATCAGCGAATGAGTGGTGCCCAGGTCGATGCCGACGATCATACGAACCTACAGTCCATTGCGATGGAGCGCACAGATTACATGCGGAACACGCCGAAGCGCGTGCGCTCTTCGATCGGCGCGTTGAGGCTGGCCGACAGGCCCAGGCCGAGCACGCGGCGGGTGTCGGCCGGGTCGATGATGCCGTCGTCCCAGAGCCGCGCGCTGGCGTAGTAGGGGTTGCCCTGGGTCTCGTACTGTTCGCGGATCGGCGCCTTGAAGTCGTCCTCTTCCTGCGCCGACCACGACTTGCCGGCGGCCTCGATGCCGTCGCGGCGGACCGTGGCGAGGACCGATGCGGCCTGCTCGCCGCCCATCACGCTGATGCGCGCGTTCGGCCACATCCACAGGAAGCGCGCGCCGTACGCGCGGCCGCACATGGCGTAGTTGCCGGCGCCGAAGCTGCCGCCGATGACCACGGTGAACTTGGGCACGTGCGAGCACGCCACCGCGGTGACCATCTTGGCCCCGTCCTTGGCGATGCCGGCGTTCTCGTACTTCTTGCCGACCATGAAGCCGGTGATGTTCTGCAGGAACACCAGCGGGATGCCGCGCTGGTTGCACAGCTCGATGAAGTGCGCGCCCTTGAGCGCGCTCTCGGCGAACAGGATGCCGTTGTTGGCGACGATGCCGACCGGATAACCGTGCAGGTGGGCGAAGCCGGTGACCAGGGTCTTGCCGTAGCGCGCCTTGAATTCCTGCAACTCGCTGCCGTCGGTGATGCGGGCGATGACTTCGCGGATGTCGAAGGGCTTGCGCGTGTCCTTGGGCACGATGCCGTACAGCTCGTCGGCCGCGTGCAGCGGTTCGCGCGCCGGTTGCGCCGCGACCGGCAGGACCTTCTTGCGGTTGAAGGTGGCGACGATGTCGCGCGCGATCTGCAGCGCGTGGCGGTCGTCTTGCGCGAAGTGGTCGGCCACGCCGGAGACGGAGGTGTGCACGTCGGCGCCGCCGAGCGCTTCGGCGTCGACGACTTCGCCGGTGGCGGCTTTCACCAGCGGCGGGCCGCCGAGGAAGATCGTGCCCTGTTCCTTGACGATCACCGACTCGTCGCACATGGCCGGGACGTAAGCGCCGCCAGCGGTGCAGCTGCCCATCACCACGGCCACCTGCGGGATGTTCTCCGCGCTCAGCCGGGCCTGGTTGTAGAAGATGCGGCCGAAGTGTTCCTTGTCCGGGAACACCTCGTCCTGCAGCGGCAGGAACGCGCCGCCGGAGTCGACCAGATAGACGCAAGGCAGGCGGTTCTCGCGCGCGATCTCCTGTGCGCGCAGGTGCTTCTTCACCGTCATCGGGAAGTAAGTGCCGCCCTTGACGGTGGCGTCGTTGGCGACGATCACCACTTCCAGCCCCTGCACCCGGCCGATGCCGGCGACCATGCCGGCGGCCGGCGCGGCGTCGTCGTACATGCCTTCGGCGGCGAGCGGCGCGATTTCCAGGAACGGCGAACCCGGGTCGAGCAGGGCGGCGATGCGGTCGCGCACGAGCAGCTTGCCGCGTTCGGTGTGCTTGGCCCGGGCCTTGTCGCCGCCGCCGTGGGCGGCGCGCGCCAGGCGCGCATCGAGTTCCTCGACCAGCGCGCGGTGGTAGGCGACGTTGTCGCGGAAGTCCTGCGAGCGCGGGTCGAGCTGGGAAGTGATCGCGGGCATTGCGGGAACGGCCGGAAGCGGGAGACGCGGCATCAAAGCACAAAGCGCCTGCGGCGGCCAATGGCTTACGGCGGAGGCGGCGCCTGCGAACGCGGGCGTATGCGCACGGAATGCGACATGCGCGCCCGGTTTTGGTGGGCGCGGTGCGCCGGTCGGCGGGCTGGCTTCGGCGGAAACGGCCGTGCTACTGCGAGGGGAGGCTGTTTGCGCGGGAGAGGCGTGCTTCTGTGAGGCTGCCGTTGTGAGGCGGCTTGTGTGGGAGGCGCCTGTTTCTGTGGGAGGGCCTGTTTTGTGGAAAGGGCTGTTTTGTGGGAGGGGCTTCAGCCCCGACGCTTTTGTTTCAGATAGCGGCGAACTGAAACAAAAGCGTCGGGGCTGAAGCCCCTCCCACAAAACCGGTCCGAGGCGAGCCAGACAAAACCGCCGAGCCACACCCATCATCGACTGAGCCCAGCCATCGGCCGACGCCATGCATCAGCCGGTGCCGACCATTAGCCGATGCCAACCATCAGCCGGCGCCAACCATCAGCCCGCGCCACTGCAAAGGACCGGTCGCCGCCGCGGCAAAGGACCGCAGCGGTCGCCGCAAAAGCGCGGCGTCCGCACCGCACTGCCACCGCAAAAAGAAAGGCCCGCACGAGGCGGGCCTTTCAGCGAACGAGAGCGCAAGCCGATTAGTGCTTGGCTTCTTCCTTCTTGGCTTCGGCGGCAGCGGCGTCGGCCTTGTCGGCGACCTTCTGCGCAGCGTCGGCGGTCGCGTTGGCGGCCTTGGCGGCAGCGTCGGCGGCGCCGGCAGCGGCGGCGTCGGTCGCGGCGGCGGCGGCATCGCCAGCCTTGGCGGCGGCGTCGCCAGCGGCGGCAGCGGCATCGGTGGCGGCACCGGCAGCGGGGTTGGCGGCGTCGGAAGCGGCAGCGGCGGCGGCGGTGGCGGCTTCCACGGGGGCGGCGGCGGCGGAATCAGCGGCCTTGGCGGCGTCGGCACCGGCCTGCTCGGCGGCGGCCGAGGCTTCGGCGGCGGCGTCCTTGGCTTCTTCGGTCTTCTGGGCGCAAGCCGACAGAGCCAGAACGGCGGCGGCGAGCAGGACGTAGAGATGGGTCTTCATGAGCTGTCTCCTGAGGAGTTGTCTGAGAAAAACGTCTGGGTGCATCTGTCAGGCAACGCCAGTGCTCGCAGCGGTCCGGCAAGCCGGCTTCGATCGTTCACTGACCTTACGGAAAAAGCCGCCGGATAACCGGCGGCTTTCCCGTTCGGCGCGGTTCCCCGCGCCGGAACTGCAGTATCGCTTGCGCGATATTACTTCTTGGCTTCTTCGGCCGGAGCAGCGGCGTCCTTGGCGGCGCCGGCAGCGTCCTTGGCAGCGTCGGCAGCGCCGGCAGCAGCGTCGGCGGCGGCGTCGGCAGCGGCCGGGGTCGCAGCGTTGGCAGCGGCGTCGGCCGAGGTGGCGGCGGCGTCGGCGGCGGTGGCAGCGGCGTCGGCCGAAGCAGCGGCGGCGTCGGCGGTGGCGGCGTCGCCAGCGGCAGCGGCGGTGTCAGCAGCGGCCTGGGCTTCGGTCGAAGCGGCAGCGGCGTCGGCGGAGGCTTCTTCGGCCTGCTTCTGGTTCGAGCAAGCGGCCAGGGCCAGGCCCAGAGCCAGGGCGATCAGCGCCTTGTTGAAGTTCATGATTCGGTTTCCTCGTCGTTTAGTTAGGCAACGCGCAAAAGCGCGCCGATAACATGATGACAAGCCGGTGACGTGTGTCAAGCGGCCTGCCGGTTTTTTTTGTGCAACGCGTTTTTAACCTTTTACCGCAGCCCGATTTTGCGCGGGCTCAGAGCAGTTCGATCGCGATCGCGGTCGCCTCGCCGCCGCCGATGCACAGCGACGCGACGCCGCGCTTGCCGCCGCGAATGCGCAAAGCGTTGATCAGCGTGACCACCAAACGGGCGCCGCTGGCGCCGATCGGATGGCCCAGCGCGACCGCGCCGCCGTGCACGTTGAGCTTGTCGTGGGCGATGCCGAGCTCGGTCATCGGCGCCATCGCGACCACCGAAAACGCTTCGTTGACCTCGAACAGATCGACGTCCCCGACCTTCCAGCCGGCCTTTTCGAGCACGTTTGAAATCGCTTTCACCGGCGCGGTGGTGAACCACTCCGGCGCCTGCGCGTGGCTGGCGTGGGCGACGATGCGCGCCAGCGGCTTGAGCCCGCGCGCGGCGGCTTCGTCGGCGCTCATCAGCGCGGTTGCGGCGGCGCCGTCGGAGATCTTCGACGAGGCCGCAGCGGTCAGCACGCCGTCCTTGCCGAACGCCGGACGCAGGGTCGGGATCTTGGCCACGTCGATCTTGGCCGGCTCTTCGTCGGCGTCGACGACGATGTCGCCCTTGCGGCCCTTGACCGTCACGGAAACGATTTCATCCTTGAAGTGGCCGGCCGACTGCGCGGCCTGCGCGCGCTTCACGCTCTCTTCGGAATAAGCGTCGATGGCGGCGCGATCGTAGCCGTACTTGGCGCAGGCGGCGTCGCCGAACACGCCCATGGCCTTGCCGTCGTACGGATTGGTCAGGCCGTCCCAGGCCATGTGGTCGAGGAACTCGGCGCTGCCGTAGCGGATGCCGGTGCGCGAGTTGTTGAGCAGGTGCGGGGCGTTGGTCATCGACTCCATGCCGCCGGCGACGACGACCTTGGCCGAGCCGGCCTGGATCAGGTCGTGGGCGAGCATGATCGCCTTCATGCCCGAACCGCAGACCTTGTTGATGGTGGTGCAGCCGGCGGCGGTCGGCAGGCCGGCGCCGAGCGCGGCCTGGCGCGCCGGGGCCTGGCCGAGGCCGGCCGGGAGCACGCAGCCCATGATGACTTCGTCGACCTGGTCGGCGGCCACGCCGGCCTGTTCCAGCGCGCCGGCGATCGCGGCGCTGCCCAGGGTCGGGGTCGGGACGCCGGTGAACTGGCCGAGGAAGGAACCGATGGCGGTGCGCTTGGCACCGACGATGACGACATCGCTCATGGCGGAACTCCGGAAAACTGTGGCGTGTGAGGGCCGGTGCCGGGCGGGGGCCGGGGACCGGAACCCCTCGATTATGCGGCGCCGTGTTGCGGTGCCGCAAATGTCCTTTCGGGCAGGGGAAAAGCGGGGTTTGGGATAACGAAAAACAAACGAATCGGCGCTGCGGACGGCTCGAAGCTGAACATTCCGCAGCCTCGCGGCCTGTTTTGCAGGGGGGACTTCAAGCCTTTGTGGGAGGGACTTCAGTCCCGACGCTTTCGTCTCAGCTAGCGGTGATCTGACCGAAAGGTGTCGGGACTGAAGTCCCTCCCACAAAAACCGGCCACGCCGTCGCGGCGACAGGGGCCGAGCCCGAACCGAGCTTCGCGCGTTTTTGCTTGCGCAGCGGCGGATTCGTTTGTCGGCCGCGCGGGTTTGCATTAAAACGAGCGGGTTCGGATTGAAAAGAACGTCGCGGCGCGAACGCCGCGGGGTTCGCGGCCGGCCGCTGGGGAGCGGCCACGTCTTCCCATTGATCCAGAGCGCTGGGGCCCACCGATGAAACGATTCGAACCTGCGATGCGGCGCAATACGCAATGGGCGCTGTGCGCGCTCGCGGTGGCGGTGTTGAGCGCCTGCGGCGGCGGCGGAGGCGGCGGCAACGTCCGCGAGCCCCCGCCGAGCACGCCGACCACGCCGCCCCCGACCACGCCGCCGAGCACGCCGCCGCCGCCGATCGGCGCGCACCTGGACCTGACCAACGCGCGCTCGGCGCAGGCGCTGGGCCTGACCGGGCAGGGCGTGCGCATCGGCGTGGTCGACAGCGGCGTGCGCCGCGACCATCCCGCGCTCAACGGCCGGGTCGGGCCGATGCTCGTCTACACCGATCCGCGCAGCAACAACCATCGCGTCGACGACGTGCTCGGCCACGGCACCTACGTCTCGCAGATCATCGCCGGCACCGCGGTCGGCGCCTGGCCGGGCGGCATCGCGCCGGGCGCGAACATCGTCTCCGCGCGCATCCTCGCCGACACCCGGCCCAGCGACGACGGCAGCGGCCAGGGCAACGAGGCGCGCGACAACGGCGGGCTCGACATCGTCAGCCGCGACCTCATGAACGCCGGCGTGCGGATCATGAACAACTCCTGGGGCGGCCTGTACTGGACCGGCGACAACGTCACCCGCAGCTTCATCGCCGCCTACCAGCCCTTCATCGACAACGGCGGACTGGTGGTGTTCGCCACCGGCAACGAATCCAAGCCGCAGCCGTCCGACAACGCCTCGCTGCCGAGCCAGGGCGCCGGCGCCCACGTGCTCGAACGCGGCTGGATCGCGGCGGCGGCGCTGGACACGCTCAACCCGACCCGGCTGGCGAGCTATTCCAACGCCTGCGGCATCGCCATGAACTACTGCCTGGTCGCGCCCGGCGACGTCCAGGCCACCGGCGTCAACGACGCGGTCGGCAACCCCAGCTACTGGGTGGTGCGCGGCACCTCGTTCGCCGCGCCGCAGGTGTCGGGCGCGGCGGCGCTGGTGTGGCAGGCGTTCCCGTACTTCAACAACGATCTGGTGCGGCAGGCGCTGCTCGGCAATGCCAAGGACCTCGGCGCGCCCGGCGTCGATCCGGTGTTCGGCCAGGGCCTGCTCGACGTCGGCGCGGCGGTGCGCGGCCTGCACCGGCTCGACTTCGGCGACGTGCGCGTCGCCTTCGACGGCACCTCGACCTGGAGCAACCCGCTCACCGGCGCCGGCGGCCTGAGCAAGGACGGCAGCGGCACGTTGCGCCTGGACAGCAGCAGCGCCCACACCTACACCGGCGCCACCGAAGTCGCCGGCGGCACCCTGCGGCTCAACGACGGCGGCAGCCTGGCCTCGCCGGTGACCGTGCGCGCGGGCGCGACCTTCGCCGGCGGCAGCGGCGCCAAGATCGCCAACCGCGTGGACAACCAGGGCGCGCTGCGGGTCGAAGGCGCGGGCTTGCGCATCGACGGCGACTACGCGCAAGCGGCGGCGGGGCAGTTGCAGTTCTTCGTCGGCTCGAAGCTCGACGTCGGCGGCGCGGCGACGCTCGCCGGCGATGCGCGCGTGCTCGGCCAACTGCCGGGCTACGTGCGCTCCAGCCGCGAAGTCTTCCTCAACGCCGGCAGCATCAACGGCCAGTTCGCCAGCCTGTCGACCGCGCCGGGCGTGTTCCTGACCGCGACGCTGGGCTACAGCGGCACCCAGGCCTGGCTCGACATCAGCGCCTTGAGCATCGCCGCGACGGCGCAGTCGCTGGGCATGGGCGCGGCCGACGTGGCGACGGCCACGCGCGTGGACGGCGCATTGGACGGGCTCGACGGCGGCGCGAGAGTGACCGCGCCGGGCGGCCCGCAGGCGTTTTCCGCCGCCGCCGGCGCGCTGCAGCGCTCGGCCACCGCGCAAGCGGCGCGGCGGTCGCTGGCCAGCCTCTCGGGCGAGCTGCACGGCGCCGATGCGGCGTTCGCGCTGATGGCGATCGAAGCCAACCGGCGCGCGCTGGAATCGCGCCTGGACGCGCAGTTCCTCGACAACGCGCGCAGCGGCGCCTGGAGCGGCCGCCTCGACGCGCAACGGGCGATGGCCGGGCGCCTGGACCTGGACGCGCGCGGCTGGATCGTCGGCCACGACCAGCGCGTTGGCCCTTGGAACCTGGGCGCGGCGTTGAGCCAGACCGACGGCGTCGCCTACAGCGGCGAGCGCCGCGACCGCGAGCGCAACCGCCAGACCGAAGGCCAGCTCTACGCCGCCTTCAACCGCGGCGACGCCTACGTGCTGGGGCGCGCCGCGTTCGGCCGGATGAGCCGCGACCTGCAGCGCGAAGTGCAACTGGGCGAGATGCGCTTCGGCACCGGCGCCGATTACGCCGAGCGCTACCTGAATCTCGGCGTCCAGGCCGGGCAACGACTGCGCGTCGGCGGCGGGGCGTTGACGCCCTACGTCGGCGCGCAAGCGTTGCGCCTGGATCGCAGCGGCTTCGAGGAAGCCGGCGCGGCCGGTTTCGGCCTCAGCGCCGGCGATTCCCGCCTCGGCGCGACCCAGTTGCTTGCCGGCGCGCGGCTGGAGCGGCAGTGGCGGCTGGGTTCGGCGCAGCTGAGCCTGAGCGGACGCGCGGAGTGGCAGCGCACCCTGGCGCAATCCGGGCGCTACATCGATGCGCGGTTCACCGGCATCGAGGCGTGGTCGCCGATCCTGGCCGACCCGTTCGCGCGCGAAGCCGGCGTGCTCGGGCTGAGCTTCAGCGCGCGGTTCGCGCGCGGCGGCGCGTTCGCGCTGGATTTCGACAACCGATACGAGTTCGGCCGGCAGTATCCGCGCGCGTTCGCGAGTTGGTCGCTGCCGTTCTGAGCGGTGGCCGTCGGTCGCGCCGGACGTCGCGGGTTCGTGGTCGCGGCTTGCGCCGCTCCTACAGGTAGATCGCGCAGCTTCGGACTCGCCCTGTAGGAGCGGCGCAAGCCGCGACCGCGAACCCCCAATCGCGACGAACCCCGGAAGCGCCCGCGATCACCCGGATTACGACTCGCCCGCCGCAACGAAAAACGGCGCCGTGTCGCCACGGCGGCGTTTGGATTTCCGACCTTCGCGACGTCCGCCGCGCTCAGCTTTTGCCGTCGAACAACTCGCGTCCGATCAGCATGCGCCGGATCTCGTTGGTGCCTGCGCCGATCGCATACAGCTTGGCGTCGCGCAGGATGCGGCCGGTCGGGTACTCGTTGATGTAGCCGTTGCCGCCGAGGGTCTGGATCGCTTCCAGCGCGACCTCGACCGCGGCGTCGGAGGCGTGCAGCAGGCACGAGGCGGCGTCGACGCGGCTCTTGTAGCCGGAGTCGAAGTCGCGCGCGACCTGGTAGGCGAACGCGCGGCTGGACTGCAGCGAGGTGTACATGTCGGCGATCTTGCCCTGCATCAGGCCGAAGGTGCCGATCGCCGCGTCGAACTGCTTGCGCTCGCGCACGTAGGGCAGGGCGATGTCCATCGCCGACTGCATCAGGCCGAGCGGGCCGCCGGTCAGCACCAGGCGCTCGGTGTTGAGGCCGCTCATCAGCACCTTGACGCCCTGGTTGACCTCGCCGACCACGTTCTCGGCCGGGATCTCGCAATTCTCGAACACCAGTTCGCAGGTGTTGGAGCCGCGCATGCCGAGCTTGTCGAGCTTCTGCGCGGTGCTGAAGCCATTCATGCCCTTCTCGACGATGAAGGCGGTCATGCACTTGCTGCCCGCGTCCTTGCCCGCCGTGCGCATGTACACCAGCAGCACGTCGGCCTCGGGGCCGTTGGTGATCCACATCTTGTTGCCGTTGGCGACCCACACGCCGTCGCGCAGCTCGGCGCGGCACGACATCGAGCCGACCACGTCGGAACCGGCGCCGGGCTCGCTCATCGCCAGCGCGCCCTTCCACTCGCCGCTGCACAGCTTGGGCAGGTACTTCGCGCGCTGCGCCTGGTTGCCGTTGGCGAACAGGTTGGACACGCACAGGTTGGAGTGCGCGCCGTAGGAGAGACCGACCGAGCCGGAGGCGCGCGAAATCTCTTCCATCGCCACCAGATGGGCCAGATAGCCCATCTCGCTGCCGCCGAACTCGCCCGGCACGGTCATGCCGAGCAGACCCATCTCGCCCAGCTTGGGCCACAGGTCCTGCGGGAACGCGTTGTCGTGGTCGATCTGCTCCGCGCGCGGAGCGATTTCGGCTTCGGCGAAACGGCGCACGGCATCGCGCAGCGCGTCGATCTCTTCACCCAGGGGAAAACTGCGCATATCAGCCCTCGTAACGAATCAGCGGCCGCCCATTGAGCGGTTGGATGTTGCGGTTGTTGCGGCGGTAGTGCGAAAGGAACCCGTCGATCTGCTGCTTCGACATGGTCACCGGCGCCGGCATCACGTACCACTCGACATTTTCCGTCAGCGGCGGGGTCGTTAGCGAGCCCAGGTAGTGGTAGTAGCCGTGCGATTTCGGAATCAGTCCCTCGATATCGATCTCGTGCTGGGCCGGCTTGGCTTTGCCGGGCCTGAGGTCGTCGAGGACTTCCTGCGCGACCGGATTGGCCTTGCCCTGTTCATACATCACCCCGACCACCGCCAGGCGGCCGTCCTGGGCCTTGAACACGAAGTGGCCTTCGAGCGGGAAATGCTTGCCGTCCAGGGTGTGTTCGCTCTGGGCGTGGAAGTGGAACTGGGCCAGCTTGAAGTGGCGGCCGCGGATGATCGCCTCGGTGGCGTGGGTGTCGACCTGGACCGCGTGGCCGTTGTCCTCGACCTTGTCGACGGCGCCGTGGGTGTGGCTGAACTCGATCGCGCCCGGTTCGGCCGGATCGGCCGCGAGCGCGCCGGCGGCGACGATGTCGATCGGCGACTGCGACTTGTCGTGCAGCGCCTGCCAGGCTTCCTGGCGGTCGTAGTCGTAGACCTCGTGGTGCCCGGCCGCGGCCGGTTTGGCCGGCGGTTCGGCGCGCGCGGCGAAGGCGGCGGCGAGGGCGAAGGACAGCACGGCAACGGCAGGCACGGCGAACTCGGACGAACGCATGGCTTGGCTCCAGGGCTGGCGGGACGATGTGGGGACGCTTCGCACGGCGGCACGTATCGCTAAACGCAGCGGCACGCGAAAACCCTACCGCGAATACGACGACGGGGCCGATGGCCCCGTCGAGGTGTGCTTCAGTGGCCGCTGCGGATGCGTCCGCGGAAGCTCGGGTTGGAGCGGCCGAGCGGCAGCTTGAGCTTGCCGATCGCGGTGATGCGCTCTTCCGCCAGACGGTCGGCGGCGGTGTAGGTCGGGATGCTGTCGCGCTCGGCGATCTCGAAGATGCGGCCGAGGTTGTGGTAGATCGTGCGCATCATGCGCATGGCGCGCTCGCGGTTGTAGCCGTCGAGCTCCAGCGCCACGTTCATCACGCCGCCGGCGTTGACCGCGTAGTCCGGCGCGTACAGGATGCCGCGCTTGGCCACTTCGTCGCCGATGGCGTTGTTGGCCAGCTGGTTGTTGGCGGCGCCGCAGATGATCTTGGCCTTCAGGCGCGGCAGGGTCTGCTCGTTGACGGTGCCGCCCAGCGCGCACGGCGAGTACACGTCGGCGTTGACGTCGTAGATCTCGTCCAGGCCGACCGCTTCGGCGCCGTACTCGGACACGGCCTTGTCGACCAGGCCCTTGTTGATGTCGGTGACGAAGATCTTCGCGCCGCGCTCCTTGAGCAGCTTCACGAACTCCATGCCGACATGGCCCAGGCCCTGCACGGCGTAGCTGTACTTGCCGACTTCCTCGTCGCCGAAGCGCTTGTTCAGCGCCGCCATCAGGCCCTGCAGGGTGCCGTAGGCGGTGAACGGCGAGGGATCGCCCGAACCGCCGTGGACCTGGTGCACGCCGGTGACGTACTCGGTCTCGCGGTACACGTATTCCATGTCGTTGACGTCGATGCCGACGTCCTCGGCGGTGATGTAGCGGCCGCCCAGCGAATCGACGAACTTGCCGAACGCGCGGAACAGCGCCTCGGACTTGTCGGCGGACGGATCGCCGATGATGACCGCCTTGCCGCCGCCGATGTTGAGGCCGGCGACCGCGTTCTTGTAGGTCATGCCGCGGCTCAGGCGCAGCACGTCGTTGAGCGCGTCCTGCTCGGTCTTGTACGGCCACATGCGCAGGCCACCCAGGGCCGGGCCGAGCACGGTGTTGTGAATCGCGATGATGGCCTTCAGGCCGGCGTCCTTGTTATGGCAGAACACGACCTGCTCATGGCCGAAGGTGTCGAGGGTTTCGAAAATCATCGGGTGCTCCGAACCGGGCGGGTTGCGCGGCGCTGGCGCGAGCGCGGTTACGCCTGGCTGTGGGTTAAGTCGTTGAAGTGGAAAGAAATCGCCTGTGCGGCGGCGGATCGTTCGGCCGGCGCAGGGCCGCTAGTCTAAAGCAATCGGGCAATACGGCTAGGTATGCCTGCCCGGTCGCGGGGGGATGCGCGGGCGAGTGCGCGGGCGGTTTGCCGGGCTTGCCGTTTGGCTCGATCCAAAAGCGCGGCGCGCGCCCGCGCGAGGCGGCGACGGCGGGATTCGACGGGTGCGGCGCAGGCTGAATGCGATGGTGAAAACGCATCGCACGGCGCGGCAGGCGCCAGCGACCGGCGCGCGTGGCGACGCGAGGAACGCGTAACGTGCGGCGGCGACGCAGCGATGCGCAACGCGCGCCGCAATCCCGCTGGCGAAGGCCGCCTAAATCCGGCGCGACCCAATCAGAACGCGCGATACGGCCGCTCGCGCAGCCACAGCGTCGCCAGCCATTTTTCTCCGGCCAGCACCGGCGTGCCCGCGTGCAGCGATGCCGGTTCCGGCCGGCCGTCGGCGTCGAGATTGTCGAACACCAGCGCGCGCCCGGCCTGCGGCGTCACCGCCAGCGCGGCGTGCGGAAACTCGGTGGCGCCGCCGGCCTCGACCGCGTTGAGATAGACGCAGACCGTGCGCAGGCGGTCGCCGGCCTGCGGCCGGTCGCGCGCCTGCGCCTGCGGCGACAGATAGTCGCGATGCGGGCGATAAGCCTGGCCCGGCGCGTAGCGCAGCACGGTGAGGTGTTCGCCATGAACCAGGTCGAGACCGGCCGCGCGCGCCATCCGCCACTGCGCCAGGCGCAGCGCGAGGTCTTCGCCGGCCGGGTCCAGGCTGGCATCGCTGCTGTCGCGCAAGGCGTTGGGAACGGCGCGGCCGCTGCGTTCGTCCACGGTCTGCGACGGCCGCAGCGACGGCTGCGCCTGCGCCACCAGCAACCGGCATTCGTCGGCCGACAACAGCGCATCGGCCTGGGCCACGCGCGGATGCGCCGACAGCGGCGCCAGCGCGACCGGCTGCGCCGCATCGGCGAGCGAAACGGCATCGGCCGGTGCGGCATCGCGTTGCGCCGGCGCGCCGACCGCGATCGGCGGCAATTCGATCCGGGCGCCGTGCGCGCGCAACTGCCCGATCAACTCCGCCGCCGCCTGCGGTTGCGGCGCGCAGCCTTCGCCGCGCAGCAAGCGCTCGGCCAGCAGCCGCGCCGCGATCGCGTCGCCGCGCGCGGACGCGCGTTCGAGCAGTTGCAGGCAGGCGTTCTGCGCCGCCTCGTCGTCGTGGCGGCGGCCGAACAGCAACGCCGCCGCGCGCAATGCCGGCGGATACTCGGCGCGCACGGCGGCGAGCAAGCGGCGATCGTGCTCGGCGGCCGCAAAATCGCCGCGGCCGACCGCCATCAGCGCGATGAAATAGCCGGCGACGGCCGAGCCCGCGCGTTCGGCTTGGTCCAACGCCGCGTGCGCTGCGGACAGGTCGGTATCGCCGCCGATGCCGTGCATCGCCATGCGCGCGAACTCGATCCGCGCCTCGGCCAATCCTTGAGCCGCCGCGCGCGCATACGCCGCGCGCGCCGGTTCGGCGGCGCCGCGGCGCAGCAGCGCGGTCGCCCATCGATACAGATCCGGCGCCGCGCCGCCTTCGGCGTTGCGGCGCAGGCCGGCGAGTTCGGAGTCGTCTGTCATCGGCGGCAGCCTAGCCGAGCCCCGCGCGCGCGGCCAGCGCTCGCCGCGACGGCGTCAGTAGCGGCGCACCCAACGGCCGGTGTGGAAGCGCCAAGCCGGTCCGTTCGAGACCCAGCGCGGCGCGGTGTAGGCGTAACCCGGTCGCGCGACCACATAGCTGCCGCCGATCCAGACATGGCGGCGGCCGTTCCAGCGCCAATAACCCGGCGTCCACACATAGCCCGGACGCACCCGCACCCGCTCGTAGCGCGGCGGCGGCGGAGCCACGCGCACGTCCACATCGACATACGCGCGCGCCTGCGCTTGCGGCGCGTGCGCGCCCATCAGCGCCGCCAGGCCCATCGCCGCCGCCACCATCAAAGGACGCATTGCCATGATCGTTCTCCTCGCATCGGCGGCCACCCGCCGGTTACCGCTGGCAACGCTGCGCATGCGCGGCTGTTGACGGCGCAGGCGAACGCATTCAGGGATACGCGGGATTGCTGAAGGCCGGCTTGCCGAAACGAACCGTCGCGCCGCGCATGTTGCGCCCGCACACGCTGACGGCAATGCCGGCAAACTCCCTTGTAGGCGCGGCGCGAGCCGCGACCGCGGGCTGGCCGTTCGCCTCGCGGGCTTTCTTCGCAGTCGTGATGTCGCGGTCGCGGCTCGCGCCGCTCCTACAGGGAGGTTTCATCGGCGGCGCGGGCGTGTGTGGGAGGGCCTTCAGGCCCGACGCTGTCGTTTCGGATCGCGGCGATCCGGTCGGAGAGCGTCGGGCCTGAAGGCCCTCCCACAAAAACGCTTGCAGCCGGCCGCCGCCCCACTTGCGACCCACTCGCCAATCCGCGTGCCGCCGCACCGCCGCCGTCCTATTGACGCCGGTCGCCCGACTCCGCTAGCGCCGCGCCTCCCTACGCCCCCGCACGCGCCCGGCAAACCGGGGCCGCGCGCACAGAGCTACAATACGAGCAGACCGTCCAGCGTATCGAGATGCCCATGAGCACCACCGCCGCGAACCTCCCCGCCGCCCAGCCCGACGCGACCCCGCTGCGCTTCGTCACCGCCGCCAGCCTGTTCGACGGCCACGACGCCGCGATCAACATCATGCGCCGGCTGATCCAGGGGCAGGGCGCCGAAGTCGTCCACCTCGGCCACAACCGCTCGGTCGAAGACGTGGTCCGCGCGGCGCTGCAGGAAGACGCCGACGGCATCGCCCTGTCGAGCTACCAGGGCGGCCACGTCGAATACTTCAAGTACATGGTCGACATGCTCAAGGAGCGCGGCGCCGGCCACATCCGCGTGTTCGGCGGCGGCGGCGGCACGATCACGCCGGAAGAGATCCGCGAACTGCAGGCCTACGGCGTCGAGCGCATCTACCACCCGAACGACGGCATGCACATGGGCCTGGTGGCGATGATCGAAGACGTGGTGCGCCGCGCCAGCGACGCGCGCCTGCCGACCGAGTCGAGCCCGCAAGTCTCCAGCATCGGCGACGAAATCAGCATCGGCCGCACCCTCAGCGCGATCGAAGAAGGCGCGTTCGACGAAACCCAGCTCGCCCACCTGCGCAAGCAGTGGCAACTGGCCGGCGGCAAGACCCCGGTGGTCGGCATCACCGGCACCGGCGGCGCCGGCAAGTCGTCGGTGACCGACGAACTGCTGAACCGCTTCCTCGCCAACTTCCCCGACATGCGCATGGCGGTGATCTCGGTCGACCCGACCCGCCGCCGCACCGGCGGCGCTTTGCTCGGCGACCGCATCCGCATGAACTCGCTGCGCAGCCACCGCGTCTACATGCGCTCGATGGCGACGCGCCGGCAGAACTCGGCCACCAACACGGTGCTGAAGGACTGCATCGGCTACCTGCGCAGCCTCGGCTACGACCTGGTGATCGTCGAAACCGCCGGCATCGGCCAGAGCGATTCGGAGATCGTCGACCTGGTCGACTTCCCGATGTACGTCATGACCAGCGACTTCGGCGCGCCGAGCCAGCTGGAAAAGATCGACATGCTCGACTACGCCGAACTGGTCGTGCTCAACAAGTTCGACAAGCGCGGCGCCGAGGACGCCCTGCGCGACGTGCGCAAGCAGTGGAAGCGCAACCGCGTCGCGTTCCAGACC
This sequence comes from Lysobacter yananisis, assembly GCF_031199375.1. Classification (NCBI taxonomy): domain Bacteria; kingdom Pseudomonadati; phylum Pseudomonadota; class Gammaproteobacteria; order Lysobacterales; family Lysobacteraceae; genus Lysobacter; species Lysobacter yananisis. Next base: position 5,435,648 of record NZ_CP133568.1, on the reverse strand, counting down.
CCGGACGAGGACGTCCCGGTCTACCCGACCATCGCCAGCCAGTTCAACGACCCCGGCGTCAGCTGGATGTTCGCCAACCTGTGCCGCCTGCTGCGCGAAAAGTTGTCGCTGCCGGCCGACAAGTGGACGCCCGACGTCAACACCGACCTCAAGGAACCGCGCGCGACCGTGCTGATTCCCGGCGCGCGCGTGCGTTACCTGGCCGAGATCGCCGAACAGGGGCGCTCGATCAACAAGCAGATCGAAACCCAGTCCGAGATCGCCGACCGCGCCCAGTCGTATTGGCAGTCGCTGCACGACCTCGAAGACCCGCAGTTGCCTAAGGCGCTCGACCTCTACAACGGCGAAGCGCTGCTGCCCGAAGCCCCGTCGGCCGACCGCACCCTGCTGACCCTGCGCCAACGCTACAACGACGCCGTCCAATCGCTGACCTCCGACGCCCTGAAGCTGCTGCGCGACTGGCCCGCGCGGCTGAAGTCGATCACCGACGAAGTCAACGAATACAAGGTCCGCGACAAGGTCATCCGGGTCGAGAACTATCGCGAATCGCTGAGCCACCAGCAGATCCCGAAGATCGCCGCGCCCACCTACAAGAGCTGGGGCGAGCTGCTGACCTTCCTGCAGAAGGAAAACCTGCCGGGCTATTACCCCTACACCGGCGGCGTCTACCCGTACCGCCGCACCGGCGAAGACCCGATCCGCATGTTCGCCGGCGAGGGCACCCCGGAGCGCACCAACCGCCGCTTCCATTACCTGTCCGTCGGCCAGCCGGCCGCGCGCCTGTCGACCGCGTTCGACAGCGTCACCCTGTACGGCGAAGACCCGGCCGTGCGCCCGGACATCTTCGGCAAGATCGGCAACTCCGGCGTCAACATCGCCTCGCTCGACGACATGAAGAAGCTCTACTCCGGCTTCGACCTGTGCGCGCCGAGCACCTCGGTGTCGATGACCATCAACGGCCCCGCGCCGATCATCCTGGCGATGTTCATGAACACCGCCGTCGACCAGCAGGTCGAGAAATACTTGCGCGAAGACCAGGCCCGCTGGGACGCCGCCCACGACAAGATCGAAGCGCTGTTCGAAGGCCGCAAGCGCCCCGAATACAGCGGCCTGCTGCCGGAGACCAACGATGGCCTCGGCCTCGGGCTGCTCGGCGTCACCGGCGACCAGATCGTCGACGCCGAAACCTACCAGAAGATCCGCGACAAGACCCTGGCCACCGTGCGCGGCACCGTCCAGGCCGACATCCTCAAGGAGGACCAGGCCCAGAACACCTGCATCTTCAGCACCGAGTTCGCCCTGCGCATGATGGGCGACATCCAGCAGTTCTTCGTCGACAAGAACGTGCGCAACTTCTACTCGGTGTCGATCAGCGGCTACCACATCGCCGAAGCCGGCGCGAACCCGATCAGCCAGCTCGCCTTCACCCTGTCCAACGGCTTCACCATCGTCGAGTACTACCTCGCCCGCGGGATGAAGATCGACGACTTCGCCCCGAACCTGTCGTTCTTCTTCTCCAACGGCATGGACCCGGAGTACACCGTCATCGGCCGCGTCGCCCGCCGCATCTGGGCCCGCGCCATGCGCGAGCGCTACGGCGCCGACCCGCGCAGCCAGATGATGAAGTACCACATCCAGACCTCGGGCCGCTCGCTGCACGCCCAGGAAATCCAGTTCAACGACATCCGCACCACCTTGCAGGCCCTGTACGCGCTGTTCGACAACTGCAACAGCCTGCACACCAACGCCTACGACGAAGCCATCACCACGCCGACCGAGGAAAGCGTGCGCCGCGCGGTCGCGATCCAGATGATCATCAACAAGGAGCTGGGGCTGAACTTCAACGAGAACCCCTGGCAGGGCAGTTTCATCGTCGACAAGCTCACCGACATCGTCGAAGAGGCCGTGTACAAGGAATTCGAGGCGATCAGCGAACGCGGCGGCGTGCTCGGCGCGATGGACACCATGTACCAGCGCGGCAAGATCCAGGAAGAGAGCCTCTACTACGAACACAAGAAGCACGACGGCTCGCTGCCGCTGGTCGGCGTCAACACCTTCCTGCCGAAGGACCACGGCGGCGACATCGTCACCGAGATCGAACTGATCCGTTCGACCGAAGGCGAGAAGGGCCAGCAGATCGACAACGTGCAGGCCTACCAGGCCGGCCGCAACGGCTACGCCGCCGAAGGCCTGCGTGGCCTGCAGGCCGCCGCGCGCGAACGCCGCAACGTGTTCGCCAGCCTGATGGAGGCGGTGAAGACCCACAGCCTCGGGCAGATCAGCCACGCGCTGTACGACGTGGGCGGCGAGTACCGGCGCAACATGTAAGCGGGCTGCCCGCCGAATATGGAAAGCCCCGCTTCGGCGGGGCTTTTTTCATGCATCGTTCGATTGTTCCGTCAGATTTGGCTCCGGCTTCGTCGCAGCGAGGCGGAAGCCGGCGCGGCCGGGGCTCGTGCCGCGCAGGCCGCGAGATGGCGATCAGCGGCTATCGGGAACGCGCGGCAACGGCGGCGCGGGCGGCGAATCCATCGGAATTTGCGGCAGCTCCGTTTCGTGCGCGATCGTCACCCGCGTGATCCGCGGCGCGTCGTATTGATTGCTCACGCTGATCCGCTCCGGGCCGCGTTCGATCGTCCAATACTCGTGCGAAAAGCGCGAATGCGGACTGGCCGGCGTGGGCACCGCCTGCGGCCAGAACTTCCTGACGAACGCCATGTTCGGCGGTCCCGGCTCGGCCAGATCGATACTGAGCAGGCAATCGCGCGCCCGGCGCTTGCTGCAACGCAACTCGACCTCCTTGATCCGCAGGCCGGCGAAGCGTCCGCTTTCCGCCTTGTACGCAAGGGTGTACTCGTTCTCCCAGTCCGGAACCAAGCGCGCCGACAAGGTGTTCTCGACGAAAGGCTTGCTCCAGTACGCGCCGGCCGCCAGCGAATCGATCGCCTGCTTGAACGCCGCCCCCGCGTCGGCGGCCGCGGCGGCGCCGCTTCCGGCCCAAAGCGCCAAGCCCACGCCAAACGTGAGCCAGGCCCGCCCGCTGCCGTCGCCGCGTCCGCGGCGGTGATGCATCGACACCATGTTCGCTCCAGCTCGTCCGTGACTCGGTGGCGCGAATGTATCGCCGGCTTCGCATCCGGAGCAAGCCGAGGACGCGGCCGCCGGTCGGCGCGTTGTCGGTGCGAACGACGGCTTGTAGATTGGAGTCCCACCTCGGAGGTTGCAGCGATGGCGCTCAAGCGGATGGACAACGTAGGCATCGTCGTCGAAGACCTCGGCGCCGCGGTCGAATTCTTTCGCGAACTCGGCCTGGAACTCGAAGGCCGGGCGACGGTGGAAGGCGAATGGGCCGGCCGCGTCACCGGCCTGGGCGACCAGCGCGTCGAGATCGCGATGATGCGCACGCCCGATGGCCATAGCCGACTGGAACTGTCGCGTTTCATCGAGCCGAAGGTGATCGCCGACCACCGCGACGCCCCGGTCAACGCGCTGGGCTACCTGCGGGTCATGTTCGCGGTGGACGATCTGGCCGATACGCTGGAGCGGCTGCGGCCGCACGGCGCGCAGGTGGTCGGCGAAGTGGTCGATTACCAGGACGTGTACCAGCTGTGTTACATCCGCGGGCCGGAGGGCATCTTGATCGGGCTGGCGCAGGAACTCGCCCCCGCCTAAGCGCAGCGACGGCCGCCGCGCGAAGCGATGAGCCGGATCGCGGCCGGATTCCGAGTGAAGGAGCAGGGCGCCGACCTGCAACGCGGAGCGTTGCCGGCGGCGGCCCATCGCGGCCTCGCGGCCGCGACATCGCCCGATCCGAACTCAAGGAGTCCCAACGATGAAGCTCCCGCTCCTCGCCGGTTTGACCGTTCTCGGCGTCCTGCTCGCCGTCGCCGCCCCCGCGACCGCCGGCCGCGCCATCAACTACCCCGTCACCATCGCCTCCGGTGTCGCCTACGGCTCGATGCTGTCCGCCCGCCGCAGCGCCGACACCGTCCAGTACATCGGCTGCAGCCTCAACTCGCCCGACGCCACCCACACCGTGCGCTACGCCCAATGCGACGCCGTCAACGCCCAAGGCCGGCGCCTGATCTGCGACACCACCGACGCCGGCATGATCGCCACCGTGCAATCCATCGGCGCCTACCACTACATCCTGTTCCGCGTCGACGCCCAAGGCCGCTGCACCGCCGTCAACACCTGGATCTCCTCCGACACCTTGCCCTGAGCGCCGGCCCGGCCGGCCGCCCCACCAGGCCCCGCTCCGGCGGGGCTTTGTCGTTTCGGGCCGGGACCATCGGCGCCGCTGTCCCCCGGCCTCCCCATACGCCGTACCCATTCCCCGGCGCCCGCGACGTCGGAATAATCCCCCCATGACCATCATCCTCACCGACTTCGCCCGCCCGCGCCTGTTCCCGCGCGAACCGCGCCGCAACACCATCCAGGACATCACCGCCGAAGAATTCGAACGCCACCTCAACGAAGTGCCGCCGCTGATGGTGCTCGACGGGTACGCGCCGTTTTGCAAGCTGCATGTGCACCGCAACTGGACCAGCACGCGGTGTCTGGCGGTGCCGATCACCGACCAGAACCGGCACCTGCTGTGCAGCGGCTACGACGCGCGCACGAAGGACGAACTGCCGGTACTGACGCGCTGGTTCGAAAACATCGACCCGCCGGTGGCGGAGTACCTCATCGTCATCCTCTACAGCCGCGAACAACTGGCCAAGGAAGGCACCGTCACCGACGCCGACTGGGGCCTGGTTGGCTGCATGTACACCGCCGAGCCGATGGAAACACCGATGGCGCCGATTACGATGATGCGCAACGCGCTCGGGGTGGAGGAGGGCGGGTCGGGCGTGCTGTTGGATCGCGAGGCCTACCGGCGCAGCGTCGAGTTTTGGAGTGCGCACGCGAACTGGCGTGGCTGATGAGCCGCCGCGGCGGGCCTGTTCCGTCGCGCGGGCGTTACAAATCGCGAGAACTGTGACACTACCCGTGCGGCTGCGGCCGCAGGCGGTAAGCTAGGCGAACAACACGTTTGGCTGCGGGCTTCATCAGTCCCGCTGCCGATCACAGGGAAGGGGGCCCGGATGGCCGATACGAGTGCATTGAGGTCGCCGCCGCGGAGCGGCGACCGTTTGTTTGATTGTGTGGGTTATCGCAGCCGCGCCATCGGCCGCTCGGGCCCTCGCGGCCAGAGGCGTTCCAAACCTTTACGCCTGCCGCTGTCCAGCGTCGAATGCCGCGGCGGCCACCCCGGCTTGGCCCACGGGGCCGACCTGCCTTCCGCGCTGCTGCGCGAAGCCGACAGCGGTGCCATTGTCTGGGGCCACGCCCTGCAAGCGGGCAAACATGGCTGGCTGGAGACGCTCAGCATCCTCTACTGGCTCAACGAACTACGCACCGCGCCGCTGCCGCCGATCCACCTGTTCGTACCCGAGCACTCATTGACCGGAGACGTCCGCCACAGGTTGGACGCGATGCTGGCCCCTGCGGGGCGTAGCTGCGCCGACTACTTCGTATGGGTAACGCACCTGAGCCAAGCGGCGCTGATGTGGGGAGGGCGATTTGGGCTAGCTTATAGCCGGTTCCCGGGGGCGTTTGGGTTCTATGTGCTGGAATCCGTCCACCAGGGATGTCCGGTGCATACCAATGGGGTTGGCAGCAATCGCTATTTGTTGCGGCCCGATCATGGGATCGACGTGTACGAGACCCTTGACATGGTCGAAGACGCTCGCGGTCAGCGTGACCCTGCTGCCTGGCGCGGTGTGGCCGAGCGCATCCTGCGCGACCTGGGGCGGGACGAGACCGTATGGGCTCAGTGCGAACGAGGGGGCCGTGTGATCGAAAGCACCTTGAGCCCCGGTAACTTCGAGAGCGATCTGACCCAATCCCTGCATAGCCTCGACGACGCCGCGATGCTCTTGAGATTTGGCCTGGAGGGGTTGTGAAGGCGATTAATACGGCTTACGCGCTTGTTGACTGGCACAACATGCAAAAGCACTTGGATCCGGAGTTCAACTCTGATCCCAGAAAGCGGCTGCGCGACGTCATTTTCAGGCTGCAGCAGCATGTCGTGGGGGCGCTCGAATTCGAGCGGGCCCAGAAGTATCGCGTCACGTTGCGCCTGTATCACGGCTGGCATCAAAATAGGGACCAGACGGTCGCCCGTCGCGACTTCGATCTGATGTCGAACGAAGAGGAGCTTGCGCGGCGGATCGCGAATGTTTCCTTCGTCAAAGGATTCCAGTTCGGCAACGACCCCATCTGCAACGACGGCAGTTATCCGTTGTTCCATACCTATCGGGGAGGGGGGCAGGACAGCGGTCAAAAGATGATCGATACCTCCATAGTCTGCGATGCGTTGCACCTGATGCGATATGGGTTGGCCCAAGTGGTCCTGGTCCTGTCGGACGACGACGACTTCATTCCACTTTTGGTTACGGCCAAATCATGGGCCGCTCGCGCCATACTGCTGCGGCAGCCCGGCAGCCATGTAAGGGATGTGACGGATCTCGATTGCGAAAACGACGTCTGCTATTGGAGCGAAAACTGATGAATGAGTCGGAAGTCAAACGCGTCCTGTCGGTATTCGCGGATCTGGCAACTCCGTTCAGCGTAGCGCCGAAAGACGGTCGCCTCGAAGTGGCCATGGTTCGCGAAGGCGAATCCCGGACCTATCTCATCGACAACGCCGGATCCATCTCAGCTAAGCCCAGCGGCAAGCGCTACCTGAATCTGGCATCGCTGCTGGCATCCGAGGAGTTTGTGAATGTTCGCGAATTTAAGGCGACTCAGCGCCGCATTCTGAACGGTCGAACGCCGGCATGCTTCATACCTCCCGAGGGCGAGTTGTCGCTGCATGGGCATGTCGCTCCGATCAATCTGGAGTTCGATGATTTCAAGAACATAATTGGCAGGCAGAGCGACAGTCACCTGTCGATCATGCTTCTGGACGGCCCAGCCGGGATCGGAAAAACCTCCCTGATCGAGCGCATCGCCTATGAGCGAGCGGAGCCCGCCAGCACCGCGCCGCCTATTCTCCATGTCGTCAGCAGCGGCGGTCGCCTGACCGATCTCAACAAGGCACTGGCGCACGCAACCCAGTCCTTACGTCTTCAGTTTACTTTCGATCAGGTTCCGGTCCTAACCAGGTTGGGCGTTATTCAAGTCGCGATCGACGGATTCGACGAATTGGTCGATCCGGATGGCTACAAGGATGCCTGGTCCGCATTGAGGAATTTCCTGCTCGAGGTCGGATCGTGCGCTCCGATGATATTGTCAGGCCGGGACACGTTTTTCGATCAGCAAAGCTTCGAGGAGAGGCTGGCCAGCAAGATTAGAAATCTTTCGCTTGATCATGCGCGCCTGAGACCAGTATCGCCCAGCTCGGCCAAGACATATTTGAAGCAAAGCGGTTGGTCGGACAACGAACTTAAAGATATCGAGTCCAGCGGTTGGCTGGTTGAGGGCTCTTATCATTTGCGGCCATTCTTCCTGGCCCAGATCGGCGGGACCGGCGGTTGGGACAGCTTGTCCAAATCGCACAGCAGTCCGCAGTTGTTCTTGGTCAAGCAGTTCGTTTTGCGAGAGGCCGGAAAAGTCAATCAAATGGTCGAGATCGATGGAGCGGACGCCGAGCGCTCTCTGTGGCAGTTCTACGGGCTGGTTGTGGACGACATGGCGTCCAACGAGACGGACTCGGTCGACATCGGGTTTCTTTCTGTCGCGTGCGAGACCGCATTCGAGCCGGTATTGAATCAGAGCGACCTTGCCAAGCTAACGGCCAAGGCGGGCAGTTTCGGGCTACTGGAGTCGGGGGGGAGCGGAAACATCCGTAGATTTCCGCATTCGGAACTTCAGAATCAATTCCTGGCCCGCAGCCTGTTCGACGAATTGCGCACCGCCGACTACGCATCGAACTTCATGCGCCGTGGTCGGGTCGATATCCCGTTGATTCAAGCTTTCATCGATCAGGTCGACGAAGCGGATGTCGAATCCGTCACCACCGTTAAGGGGCGGCTGGATCACATTATTTCGCGCGAAGGATACGCGGAGCGGCTCGTTTCCAACTGCGGCGGGATGTTGATTTCCTTGATTTCGAGGTCTGACTTGTCCGGCGTTTACGTGGGCGGTTTTTCCATTTATGATGCGAAAATAGTCGGCGTGGCCTGCGAATCGAAATTCGCCGGCACGCACATTTCTCATCTCGACGTAAGGTCTGCGGATTGCAAATCTTCGGATCTGAGTGGAGCGGACATAGTAACGCTGACGGTGGATGCTTCCACGAAGTTCGGCAGTTTTTTGCCGGGCAATGTCAAGACTCTTCAGGTCGAGTCGAACGGCAGCGTTTCCGCATTCCGGGATCCGGCCGATATCGCGGAGTGGATCGGTGCGCACTCGGACGAGATGGAAGACAGTGCTGCATCGGAACTGCCATTGGTACGGTATTTCGATCGTTTGTGCCGGAGATTTATGCGGCAGCATCAAATTCGCGCCAATTCGGACGATAGTGCGTATTTCCTGATTCAAGATCCTTTGTGGGAAGAGATAAAACTGATCGCCGCTGGGCGGATAGTGACCGGCACCAAAGATTCGCAGGGGCCTAACAACCAGTTCATACGGATGTCGCGTCCTGAGGCGCTTCTGTCTCCAGGCAAGGGGGACGCCGAGTCGTCTGCGATCAGGGCTCATGTTGTAAAGCGGGCTAAGGAGCTGGGCGCAAAGCAGTAGTGCCCTGCTTTCGCGCTGAAATACTTCGAGCGACTCTAAGTGTCCGGCCAGAATCAGTGGCCGGACAGACTGAGTAATGCGATGGCGGCGTGTTCTTCGCGCGCCTGCGGGGAGCCCGCGGCGCCGTCAGTGCGAGGCGATGCGAGGAGTTCGACTGTTTTCGGCGGGCTTGGGCGGCTCTTTCGGATGTGCCTCTGCTCGCCTTCCTCAACAGGCGTCAGCGCCCCGTACTCAGCCCGCGCGGCCTGATATGCACCGGGTTGATAGGCCTGCCTTTACTCGGTGTCGAGTGCCGTGACGGCCACCCCAGCTTACGCAGCACTGACCTACCGCCGGCCTTGCCGCGCGAACTCAACAGTGGTGCCACCGTCTGGGGCTACGCCCTGCAACCCGGCAAACAAGACTGCTGGCGACGCTGAGCACTCTCTAGTGGCTCAACGAACTGAACGCCACGCTTGCACCTCGAACTCGCCTCTTCCCGGAGCCGTTTGGGTTTTATGTTCTGGAATTCGTTCATCTCAAGCTAGGCCAGTAAAAAAACAAGATTAAGCGCTGCGGCGATTGCCGCAGAAAGGATGCTTGCCAGTGCAACTCATTGATTTTTCTGTGGGGCGGCGGGTATTCTTCCCCGTCAATGCCCTCCCGTGTACTCCGCAGTCGCTAAATATTTAATTTAGGTGCCGCTTCTTTCAATTATGTGGGCCGACATGGCGAGGCAGGCTTTTCCGCTAATCGATGCATATCGATTAGTGAGGGCGTATACATGTATATGTCTCCCTGTCGGCTCAGATTTCGACGCTTGTATCTTCAAGTGCGATAGGTCGAGTGGGCTTTCTCCAAAAGAACAGCAAAGGGGGCCGGTATCCCCTCGATCACCAAGCCAATACAGTTCTTCTTTATCAAATATACATTTGATGTCGTAATTGGAAACTATATATGGCTCGCTTTCCCATAGGCTTAATATTTCTTCTAGCGAGGGAAATCTTCGGGTCAATGATGTGTTCTTAATGAACTTCGATTTCAGAGAGATTGGGCTGGATCCGGAGTCGAATGTGTCTCGATATGGAGTTCGCTCCATAATTGTTTGTGTGTCCGTAATTAGCCAGCATATGCCATGCGTCGAGTCACAGATCTCATAGGCACTGGCCGTAGACGCGCGAGATGCGACGGCTACTTTGATCGATTGATTGCGCCACGAAAGTGGAACGCCTCTGCTTCGCCTCGATGATATGTTTGAGAGGCGTAAGATTTCTTTGCAATCAGTCATGGAGCGGAGCTGTGGCTGCTTCAAAGGGCTGGCTAGCGGAAACAGACCTGTTGATGCATGATTCTTCCCCAACAGTTCAAGTATATCTTTAGGATTAGCTGATTTAGTGTTTCCCCAGCTCACAAGCAGGTCTTTCATTAAGTCGGTCCATTCGAATTCGTAGCATCTGGCGTCGAATTTTATGGCTGCGAGTAAGACTAGATACTCCATTATGGATCTGTGTGCGAACTTGAATTGCCCTTCAATGTCTCTATTTAATAATGATCTGGCCTTAAGTTTCCAGCTTTCTAGGGGTGTTTCGTGGTCATTGGCAAGGGATTCGATAAGGCTGGCAGGGAGGCGGTCTCCCAATCCTTCGCGTTGTTGGCGATAAGCGATGACAGCAATTTCAGTTGATATCTCAAGCAGGTCTTTTTCCTTGATCCAGTGGCTTTCTCGTTCAAGCCAGCTTTGGATCAAGAATTCGTAGAGGCCAAATAGCTCCTTTATTAGCTTTTTCTCGCGAACTAAGTCGGGGACTAGCTCCAGAAGCATCGGGCGCGAGCTTAGTTCAGGAATTGATGAAACCATCTCCAATGCATATTTCCGGCGCTTGATATTGGCAATATGCAGGATTGGGAATTGTTTGCTGATGTATTTACTGATTTGTTCCTTGGAGAACGGCGCTATAAATATTCTGTGTAGCGGGAACTCTTTGTTTTGTCCAGCTTTTAAAGGTGCCGCATACATTATTCCGCTGCGATTTGGGATGGACTCATCTCGTGCAAAGAACTGCGATCTGCATGTGATAATTATATTCTTGAAATCTGCAGCGGCTCGCATTAACTCAGTGAGTCTTTCTTCTTGTTTAGTTGTTGCGTTTGGATCTTCGTCAAATGCGTCTAAAAAGCAGATTATATTTCGTTTGTTTTGAACGGATTTGATTTGTTCTATGGCGTCACTGCGGCCGAGGGGGATTATTACTACCTGGGTTCTTTCGTTTTTGTTTTTCTTTAGTTCTTTTGCGTAGTAATTTAAACAAAAGCTTGTTTTCCCCATCCCGGAATCGGCTAATAGTATGATGTGGCGCTGTTGGCCTCCTATGCTGAAATGGTCGTCCACTGTTTTAAATAGCGGGGCATGTGCAACCACATTGTGGAGATCGTCTTCGTTCGATGGATCGATTTGAGTGCAGTTGGGCTGTAGATAATTTTTACAAGATTGAGTAATGTCCTCCTTCGTGAAGGAAGTGACACCTGTGTTGAGCGTCAGTTGTTTTGCAATTTTTTGCGCGTCATTTTTTATGAGCCAATCCCGGACGGCGGCTGCGATTTTTGCGATGCTGGCAAGCGCTGCCAGGGGCGTGGCAATCATAGATAGGATTGCCGCTAGCGGATATTTGGCAATCATTGCCATAATTGCGTTCATCATGCTTCCTCTCCCCTGATATCTTTTGTGCCTCTGTATTTTTGTGCGATCTAGAATGTTGCTTGGTAGTGTAAAACTTGATTTGGTTCGTTTGTAGTTTGGGGGGGTATATTTTCGACTCGAAACGCCGCACAAAGGCGGCTAATGACACCCTGCAGACGTGGCAGTATTCGCGAAGTTGAAGCGGATCGATTCGTTGGCTCCCTCCCTAGATTTTGCTTGCGTAGGACTGCGGCTTACCGAGTGCTTCCGCGCAAGCTGCCCGTGTTAGGCCTGCTGCGGCACGCATTTCCCTGATCAACTGAGAGTGCCCTCGATGTCAGCGACGAACAACTGGTCGCCGTCAATGCGGCCTTGACCCAATTGGAGTCGGTGCTATCCGTGCTGGTGTCGCTGTCGCCGGATGATCGCCGCCGTCTGGCCAAGATGGGCCCAAGTCCGAGACGTTTTGCCGGCAGGCGGTGCCGGTGTTGGAGCAGAACCCGCAGGTGGTGCCGCCCAGCGTGGATTTGGCCGGTGCGTTGCTGTACCTGCGCACGCTCGACCGATTGCAGCCGTTGCTCGACCGCCTGCAGCGCTTGGCCGAGCGCGACGACGATACCGAGTTGGCGCTGAGCGCCGACATCATGGCGTTCTCGCTGGAGACCTAGGAATTGCTCAAAGTGGCCGGCAAGAACCAGGGGCTGGATGGGCTGCGCAAGGAGATGTCGGCGCGCTGGTCGCGCGCTTACCGCGAGCCCGCTGCGCCGCCGGCGTGAGCTGAGACGATCGGCGCGCCCGCCCGAGGTTTCGAACGTGTATGCCGCCTTCGGGCGGCATTTTTGTGTGCTGCAGGCGGCGGGCACCGGCGCCCGGGCGGATGGTGCGGGGTGGGCCAGAGGGCGTGGTTTGTTGCGCCGGGCTCCATCGGCCGAGCAAAAAGCTCGGACGATGGAGCGCGGAGCTCGGGCGCGTTTTGCTCGGACGGTGCAGCGGCGGGCTCGGCCGTCCGAGCGGCGAGCTTGGTCGATGCGGCTGCGGGCTCGGTCGTCCAGGCTCGGCGCTCCGACGGCCGAGCTTTTCGCTTGATCGGTTGGACAAATCGCTCGGCGTCCGGTGCTGGAAGCTTCACGAGCCGAGCTATTTGCCTGGCGGGCGAGCTTTTCGCGCCATCGGACATGGCCTCGATCCGGGCCTCGTCTCGTTTCTGTAAAGACGCGGCACGCCCAGGCACACGGATTACTTAAATGCGCAGGCAGATCGGATCGCCGGTGCTAGCGTCGGCTCGCGCAATCGGTGTGCGATTCCAACAGGACAACGGATCATGTCGAAGCGGGACATCCACTTTGTACCCCACCCCGACGGCTGGGCCGTGAAGCGCGAAGGCGACGAGCGGGCCAGCTCCGTGCACGAGCGCAAGGCCGATGCCGAAGAGGCTGGGCGCGATCTGGCCCGCAAGGACGAGGTCGAACTCGTCATCCATGGGCGCGATGGGAGGATTCAGGACAGCGATAGCTACGGGAACGATCCGCATCCGCCGAACGATCAGAAGCGCTGAGAACGGACAAGGGCGAGGGCGCTGCGGCGCCCTCGCTGTTTTATCGCGGGGCGAACGCCTCGGAACGGCCTGGGAGGGCTTGCATGTTCGCGACGTACCTGAAGGAGCTGGGTTCGTTCTTGTTGGTGCCGATGGCGATGATCATCGCCGGTCTTTACCTGACCAAGGGCGTTTACGGCCTGCACCGCTCGCGCAGTCAAGACCGCAAGGACTTCCTCGATCTCTGGGCCAAGGCCGACAAGGCCGACAACTTGTGGGTGCAGGTCGCGGTGCGGCATCTGTTCGGCGAGAACCTGCCGGTGCCGTTGATCCGGCATTTGATCGCCCAGCCGCAGGCGACGCGCGCTTTATCGGACGTGGCCTTCGCCTGGCGCTTGATCGATTTGGATGAGGCGACGGGTGAGTTGTTCTGGCGCCACCGCCGGCACTACTCGCCGCGTGTCCGCCTATGGGAGCGGCGCTTTTGGCTCGGGGGCTACTTCTTGATGGCGGCAGGGGCGTTGTTGTCGGTGTGGGTCGGGGTGAAGGTGGATGCGAAATCCACTGTCGGCGTAATGAGTTGGCTGTACGCGTTGCTTTTCGGAGTGGCGGCGTATGGCTCGCTGATGCGGGGCGAGCGATTGTCTGACGCGGATGTCGGTGTGCCGCGATGGACGAAGCAAATGCGATGGCGCGGCGGCAGTTGGAATTCGCCTGCGACGGGGGCGTCTCGTCGCCAGGGGCGGAAGCGTCGCGCTGGCTGAGGGCTTGGAGATCACGCTTCGTCGGCCGGGCCTGGATCGTTCATTGGCCAACAGGCTATCCGGCTGCCGACTGTAGGAGCGGCGCAAGCCGCGACCGCGGCAAGGCAACTGCGGCGGGGCTTTCGTCGCGAGCGGTTGCGGCGCGGTCGCGGCTTGCGCCGCTCCTACAGGGGCTTCGGGGCGGTGCGTCTTTGCTTGCAGTGCGCGGCAGTGGCGGCAAATAAAAAGCGCCCCGGTTTCCCGGGGCGCTCGGCGTTTCGCGGGTCTGTCCGCTTACGGGCTGGTCTTCAACGTCAACGAATACGCCGACAAGATCGAATTGATCGGCGTGAAGTAGCTGTTGCCGCCCCCCGTGCGCCCCTGCTTGCCCTTGCAGCTGCCGCTGCCGCCCGACAGCACGCCCTGCGCCTGGCCGGCGCTGGTGATGTACGAGCCGCCCGAGTCGCCGCCTTCGGCGCAGGCGGTGGTCTGGGTCAGGCCGGTCACGGTGCCGTCGGGTTGGTTGTTGTCGTCGACGTAGGACACGGTGACGTTCTTGGTGCGGATCGCGCCGCAGCGCCAGCCGCTGGTGCGGCCGGAGCGGCACAGGGCGGCGCCGACGGCGCCTTCGGTGCTGCCGCGCACGGCCACGTCGCCGTTGCCGTAGCCGTAGACGCTGGCGAGCAGGGTGTGGTTGCTGTCGACCTGCACCCAGCCGCGGTCGGGGCCGGTCTGGTTGCCGTCGGGCATGCTCGAGGCGGCGAACGCGCCCAGGCGAGCGCCCGGGGTCCATTGCGAGTCTTCGTTGTAGACCACTTCGCCGGTGTCGCCGCAGTGGCCCGCGGTGGCGAAGCCCGGGGTGGTGCCCTTGGTCACCGAGAAGCCGACCGAGCAGGCGTACAGATAGCCGTCGCCCGGGTTGCGCAGGTAGCCGCGGCCGCCCTGGATGTTGTTGAGGCGGCGCGGGGCTTCGGCGAGGGTCTCGAAGCGCACGGCGGTGCTGTCGAGTCCGCTGAGGGCGACGAAGTCGACCGCGGCGTCTTCGCTGCCCGGAGCCACGCCGACGACGACGCTGTTGCTCGGCAGGTCGACGGCCCAGCTGTACACGCCCTTGGGCGCCTTGCCATTGCGCGCCAACTGGCTGTCGAGCTGGCCCTTGGCGGCGTTGAGCGCGGCCAGGCTGTGGCGCGCTTGGCGGGTTTCGACCCCGGCGGCAGCCTTGGCGGCCTTGATCGAGGTGGTGGCGGCGACGAAGCCGAAGGAGCCGTCGGCCTTACGCTCCAGCCAGGCGCCGGCGAAGTTGCGGCCGAGTTGTTTTTCGACGGTCTTTTCCTGCGCGGCGGCGAGGCGCTCGGCCTTGAGGTATTGGGCCAGTTCGTTGCCGGACAGGCCGAGGTCGCGCTGCATGGCGGTCTTGAGGCCGGCGGGCAGGTCGTCGGCGGCGAGGGCGGCGCCGGAGGCGGTCAGGGCGACTGCAGCGGCGAGGACCGAAAGACGGATCTTGCGCATTCCGAAAGCTCCTTGAATAGGAAAGGGAACTGCAATGCGGCAGGCCGGGACGCGTCAGTCGGGTTGGCGTTCGATCGGCTGGCTGGGGGAGCGTTCTGGCTTGCCGTACTGGATAGAACGGCGGTGGATCGGGAGTCCCCTACCTGTGATGACCATGGTTTTTATGCCGATTTGAGACGGGAATAACGATTTTGATGTGCCAAAAGTTGGCTCCGCGGTGTGAGGCGGCGTCCCAGAAGCCTCCGAGGTGTGACGGTGGCGTGGGTGGGGCGGGCGGCGGCATGGGGGGCGCGGTCGCGGCTGAAGCGGGCCACCGCTTCCCAGGTGTTGCTTCCGTAATCTCCGTCGGGCTGGAGGGATCTGCCCCTTGCGTCCGCGGCCCCGACAAGCTGCAGGTTTTCCTGCAACGCTTTCACCGACAAGTTGGCGTCAGTTGCTCATTGCGGCACGCAACTTGGTCGTATCGACGTAGCCTGCGTCGGCCAGCCAAGTTGCGCCTGCCTGATAACGCCCGATCTAACCAGCGCCGTTGGTGATGGCCAGGTCGCCGCCATTGCTTTCTGTGAGCACGGTCGAGGCGACAAGTCGCCGTGTTCCGTAATCGCTGAGTCCTTCGATATCGCCTTGCGCGTACTGATTGGCTGTCAGCACGGCTCGTTCCTGTCTACGTGTCCCTGCCACGATCTTGCTCCCTGCGTTTCGTTACTTGATCTGACTGCAGTTCATTGCAGCGATAGCCTCCGATGGCCGGGTGCGAGCCAAATCGAACACGGTGAAACCACCGGTGTACTTTCCGCCGTCCTGCTGGCTGGCTTGGATGAACACTTGGCGTTTGTCCGCAAGGGTGGCTTCGAAGAACGCGCCATCTCCCGCGCCCTCTTGGTAGTCCGGAGCGGGGCATTTATTCGCGATGACCGAAACGTTGGAGGCGCCGAACTGAGTCTTGAGAATTCCAAGGTAGTCGTCCGAATAGAACGGTTTGCTGATCGAGACGGATTCGACGCCGCTTAGCGAGCCGCTGATGCTGATCGTCGATTCGCCCTCATTTTTCTTGGTGGTGGCGTATTCCGTTCCAGGCCTTCCATTGGGGATGTCTTTGATCGAGAAGCCCTTGAGCAGGATTCTTCCGCTGCGGGAGTAACGGCCTTTGATGGTTTCCTGAGGAGTAGGGTCGGTCCAGTTCACTTCGGACAGTGAGGAGTAGGCATCCCAATCGCCGCCTTTTTCGCTGGCGAACAAGGCGGCTACGGCTTGCATGTCGCTCGTCGTAGCCTGAGCAATCTGTTCGGGACGGGCAGGGGCGCTCAATGGCGGCTTGTCCGTTCCGACGGCATTCTCTTGCTGGCAAGCGGACAGCCCAAGCGCAGCAATGGCGGTCGCAGCGGTCAGATGTTTCAGTCTCACGTTGTCTGTCTCTTGGGGAAGCGGTTCGTCGATCGAGTGTTTTCGAGAAGTGGGCAAGTTTGGCTTTCGCTTCTCTTGCCTGGAGAGTCTTCCGGGGAGCAGCGGACCCAGCTCGCTGCGCACTGCGTCATTGATGATTGCGAGGTCGCGATACGATGAATCAGCGTACGCATTTCGAATCAAAGTGAAGCCAGGGGGCGGGTGTAGGGGCGTGTATGTGACGGCCATGTCGAAAGCTTGCGAAGCGCTGTGAACCTATGAAGCAGCAGCATCGGGCGCGAGCCGTTGAGCACAGCATCCAGACGGACTTTTACTCGGTCAATGGGTAGAGGCAAGAGGATGGGCATCGCAGAGGGGAGTTTGCTGGTTTGATGCCTAGTTGGTGGTAATTCCATAAGTAAAAAAAGCGCCCCGAGTGACCGGGGCGCTTTTCTTGTGCAGCTGTCGAGATCGAATTACGGGTTGGTCTTCAACGTCAACCCATACGCGCTCAAAATCGGCTTGATCGGCGTGTAGTAGCTATTGCCGCCACCCGGATTGCCCTGGCTGCCCGAGCAGCTGCCGCTACCGCCCGACAGCACGCCCTGCGCCTGGCCGACGCTGGTGATGAACGAGCCGCCCGAGTCGCCGCCTTCGGCGCACGCGCTGGTGCGGGTCAGGCCGGTGACGGTGCCGTCGGGGTTGCCGTTGTCGTCGACGTAGGAGACGGTCATGTTCTTAGTGCGGATGGCGCCGCAGTGCCAGCCGGAGGTGCGGCCGGAGCGGCACAGCGCGGCGCCGACGGCGGCTTCGGTGCTGCCCTTCACGGTGACGTCGCCGCTGCCGTAGCCGTAGACGCTGGCCGACAGGGTGTGGTTGCTGTCGACCTTCACCCAGCCGCGGTCCGGGCCGGTGCCGGTGCCGCTGGGCATCGACGAGGCGGCGAAGGTGCCGACGCGCACGCCCGGGTTCCACTGGCCGTTTTCCTGATAGACGATTTCGCCGACGTCGCCGCAGTGGCCGGCGGTGGCGTAGCCGAGGGTGCTGCCCTTGGTGACCGGAAAGCCGACCGAGCAGGCGTACAGGTAGCCGTCGCCCGGGTTGCGCAGCATGCCGCGGCCGCCCTGGATGGCGATGCGGCGCTGCGGCGCTTCGTTCATGGTCTCGAAGCGGACGACGCTGGCGTCGAGGCCGCTGCGGGCGACGAAGTCTTCGCCGGTGGCCTGCGCGCCCGGGGCGACGCCGACGACGACGCTGTTGCTCGGTAGGTCGACCGACCAGCTGTACACGCCCTTCGGCACCTTGGCGCTGCGCGACAGCAGGCTGTCGAGCTGGCCCTTGGCGGTGTCGAGCGCCTTCAGGCTGTGACGCGCCTGGCGGGTCTCGATGCCGGTCAGGGTCTTGGCCTTGCTGACCGAGGTGCTGGCGGCGACGAAGCCGAACGAACCGTCGGCCTTGCGCTCCAGCCACGCGCCGGCGTAGTTGTCGCCGAGCTGCTTGGCCAGGCCCTTTTCTTGTTCGGTGGCGAGGCGTTCGGTGGTGAGGTACTGAGCCAGTTGCTTGTCGGTCAGGCCGAGGTCGCGCTTCATCGCGCTCTTCAGCGCGGGAGCGAGGTCGTCGGCGGCGAGCGCCGAACCCGATACGACCATGGCGGCGGCGACGGCGAGGACCGACATACTGAACTTGCGCATATCCGATAACTCCTCAAACGGGAAGGGAAGGATGCGAACAGTGATCGCGGCAGGC
This sequence comes from Lysobacter yananisis, assembly GCF_031199375.1. NCBI lineage: Bacteria > Pseudomonadati > Pseudomonadota > Gammaproteobacteria > Lysobacterales > Lysobacteraceae > Lysobacter > Lysobacter yananisis. The sequence continues at coordinate 5,417,347 of NZ_CP133568.1, read as the reverse complement.
CTGGTTGAGGTCTTTGGCTCGCGCTTGCATTCGGTGCGCGAAGTCGTGCCGCACTGTTTAGAACGGCACCCGGACAAAGCGCCCCTACCCATGAATTGAGACGTTTTCGTGGATTTTGGATATCCGCGAAATGGCAGGTGTGCACATGAAAAGAATGAACATCAAGCGCGAAAAGTGATGCGCATCGGGAGTGCGTCGATGCGTTGCCGCGATGACGCGTCGTGGGCTTAGCGCAAGCTGAAGCGTGGCGCGAAAGCGTGATCGGTGCAGGGGGAAAACTCGCGTCAGTGCGGGGATGACAGAATCGTAATGTGCAGCGGGTGCGTGGACGGTCGCGGATGAATGGGTGTGTGCCGAGTCGGTCGTTGCGTCGCTCGCGTGCAGCGGCTTGTGGCGCGCGGGCGCGATTGCGCTTCGGCGGGCCGAACGGTGTGCGTGCTGTGGGGCATGGCTCTGAAGTCTCTGGATCCCCGCGTTCGCGGGGATGACGGCTTGGGAGAGGCGCGGCGAAACCCAACCACCGTCATTCCCGCGAAAGCGGAAATCCAGGGCTCCATCGAGGCAAGGCGCCGAAGTCTGTGGAGAGACGCGGCGACACCCACCCGCCGTCATTCCCGCGAACGCGGGAATCCAGGGCTTCATCGAGGCAACGCGCCGAAGTCTGCAGAGCGACGCTGCGAAACCCACGTACCGTCATTCTCGCGAAAGCGGGAATCCGGGGCTTCATCGAGGCAAGTCGGCGAAGTCCGCAGAGCAGCGCTACGAATCCCACCTACCGTCATTCCCGCGAACGCGGGAATCCAGGGCTTCATCGAGGTAAGGTGGCGAAGTCTGCAGAGCGACGCTACGAAACCCACCTACCGTCATTCCCGCGAACGCGGGAATCCAGGGCTTCATCGAGGCAATGCGCCGAAGTCTGCAGAGCGACGCTGCGAAACCCACCCACCGTCATTCCCGCGAACGCGGGAATCCAAGGCGTCATCGAGGCAATGCGCCGAAGTCTGCAGAGAGACGTTGCGAAACCCGCCCACCGTCATTCCCGCGAACGCGGGAATCCACGGCGCTATCGAGGCGCAGCGCCGAACTCAGCAATCAGACGCGAAGCGGCCCGCACGTAGCGCCATCAAGGTGCTGTGTGCGGGCCGCAGAATGACGGGAACAGGCGCGCGCGCCTGCTCCCGCCGGGATCACAACGTACCGAGCTGCGCGATCGCCGCGCGCAGGTTCGGCAGCGGGCCGATGTTGCCGCCGCCGCCGGCCTGCGGGGTGCCGGTGTTCTTGAGCAGGTCGCGCATCTGCCGCGGGGTCAGGGTGATGCCGCGCTGCTTGGCGATGCCCGACAGCGCGACCACCGCGGCGGCGACGATCGGCGAAGCGCTGGAGGTGCCGGAGAAGGTCTTGGTGTAGTAGGCGTTGACGCCGCCGTTGTAGAGGTTGCCGTAGCCGGTGGTGGTGACGCAGCGGCCCCAGGCCTGGACGTTGACGCGCGAGCCGTAGCTGGAGAACGGTTGCTTGGCGCGCTCGGCGACGCTGTCGCTGCACCAGATGATCGAACGCGGGCCGCCGGCGCCGACGATGATCGCGCCGGAGTCGGCGCGGCCGCCGGGGAACGGCGAGCCGAAGCAGGCGGTGTTGTCGAGGTTCATGTTGCCGTTGCCGCCTGCCTGGACCACGTGGATGCCCTTGTTGGTCGCGGTGACGATGGCGGCGTGCACCGACGGAATCCATTCGGTCGGCACGTAGCCGTTGCACGCGCTCGGGCCGGCGGCCTGCTGCTCGATCAGGATCACGTCGCCGGCGCGCAGCGCGTTGGCGGCGGTGAGGATGGCGTTGGCCGGGTCGTAGCCGCGCTCGGTGTTCATCGCGTTGGTGACGTGCGCGCTGGCGCCGTCGACCAGGCCGGTGACGCCGATGCCGTTGTTGTCGGCGACCAGCTGGCCCATCACCGCGGTGCCGTGGTTGTTGTCGTTGAACGGATCGCTGGGCGTGCCGTTGTTGATGCGCGCGCCGGCCAGGCGCAGCTTGGACAGGTCTTCGTGGTTGGTGTTCCAGCTGTATTCGACATCGAGCACGCGGATGCCGGCGCCGTTGCCGCCGGCCACGGTGCGGGCGTAGTCGCTGTCGATGCCGCTCTGCGCCGCCGGCAGCTTGTAGGTCTGGAAGTCGTGGTACGCGGGCGAGGCCGGCGGCGCGACCGGCAGCGGCGCGGCGTAGGCGGTCTCGACGATGCTCATGGCGTTGAGTTCGTCGATGACCCGGGCGATGTCCTGGCCGGGCTTGACCCGCAGGCGGAACCATTGGCTCAGGTCGGGTTGCGAGTCCGCGGTCTGCGCGCTCTTGGCCAGCGCTTGCAGCGTGGCGGCGTCGGCGCGGAACAGCGGTTCCAGCGCGGCGACCGGGCCGGCGCCGCCGGTGAGGCCTTCCAGCGCGGCCAGGCGGCCGAACTTGGCCGAGCTCAGGCGGTTGCCGTGCAGGCTGACGCGGCTGTCGTCGACGAACTTGACCTCGATGAATTCGCGCGAATCGTAGCGGCCGAGTTGGGTCTTGATCGGCTTGGACAGCAGCACCTGCGGCGCGGTCGGGTTCGACGGCGAGGCGGCCGCGGCGACGGCGGGGATCGCGGCGAGCGCCAGGCACGGCAGCAGGGCGCGGAGCAGGAGCGTGGGACGGGAGTGGGCGATGGAACGCATGAGAAGAGGGTCCTGGGAAGGGAGGGGGCGTCCTGCGAAGCGGCGCGCTGAACGGGCTTCGCGGCGGTGGGAGCGATGGGGCCGGCGCAACGGCCCGGGCCGAGAGTAGGCAGGCGCCGGCGGGCCCGGATGGCGGCCCATCACGGTTTCGCCGATGCGTTCGGCGGCGGTGTTTTTGTTGCGGAAACCTGGATCGCGCACACGCCTTGGCTGCGCCGTCGCTGTCTCGGCGCGTTCGCCGGCGCGGGGAAACATGGCAAGGTGGGCGGCTTTCCGGCGTCGGCGCTCGCGCTTTCGCGGCGTGCGTCGGCCGTCGCCGGGCCTGGGTGCGCGAAGTGCGTCAGCCGAAGCCCGCGGCCGACGCCGCGGCGGTCACAAGCCGTCGGGCCGGCCCGACAGCCACGCGGCGAAGCGCGTCTTCATCCGCGCGGCCTGTTCGGGCGAGGCGAGAAAGTGATCGGCGCCGCCGTCGTAGGGCGCGAACGCGCCGCCGCCGGCGGGATCGAAGAACAGCGTGGAACCGGTGCCTTCCTCGGCGATGCCGGCCAGCAGCGGATCGAACGCGCCGCTGCGCCAGCGCACGGGCGCGGCGAACACCTGGATCGCGTCGTCGCCGCGGCCGTGGCCGAGCACGTGCACGGGCCGCGCTGCGCGCAGTTGCGCGGCTTCGTCGTCGCGCAAGCGGGTGTCCGCGCCGAAGCGGGCGACGAACAGCAGGCAGTCGCGGTCCTCGCCAAGGACGTGCGCGGCGGTGGCGTTGTAGCGCTGCAGCGCTTGCGCCAGTTGCTGCGGCGTCTCCGGATAGCGCTGGGCGTCGGCCAGGCTGTGGGTGCGCACCCAGCGTTCGGGCAGGGCGCGGCGGCAGAGGAAGCCCACCGGCGGGACGTCCGGGTAGGCGCGTTGCCAGGGTTCGAGGAGGTCGACGGGCGTCATGCCGGTGCCGCGCTCGCGTTGCGGCGGCACTCGCCGTCGGTCGCGGGATTCTCGACAGCGCCCGGCGCAGCGTCAACCGCGCGGCGGGCAGGACTTCTGGGACGCGACCGGCACCGGGCCGTGGCTATAGTGGCCGCACCATCCACGCCGCTGCTTGAGGGAAGTGCCGTGTCCAAGACCTGCCTGCCGTTCCTCGCTTTGTTCGTCCTGTCGGCTGCGACCACCGCCACCGCCGGCGGCCTGCACGGCATCCAGCCCGGCGATCTCAATCGCCAGGGCAATGCCTGCAACGACTTCTTCGACTACGCCAACGGCGCCTGGCGCCAGCAGAACCCGATTCCGGATTACATGGACCGCTGGAGCCGGCGCTGGCAGGCCGGCGAGCTCAACAAGGAGCGGGTGCGCGACATCCTCGGCGAACTGTCGGCGCGGCAGGACTGGGCCAAGGGCAGCGCCGGGCAGCTGGCCGGCGATTTCTATGCCGCGTGCATGGACGAGTCGCGGGTGAACGCGCTCGGCGCCAAGCCGGTGCGGCCGTGGCTGGACGAGATCGGCGCGCTCAAGGATCGCGCCGGCGTCCAGCGCGAGATCGGCAAGCTGCACGATGCCGGCATCGCCGCGCCGTTCGCGCTATCGGCCGGCGAAGATCTGCGCGAGCCGTCCAAGGCCATCGCCCATATCTACGCGAGCGGGCTGGGCATGCCCGACCGCGACTACTACCTCAAGCCCGAGCCGCGCTTCGTCGAGGCGCGCGCCAAATACCTCGCGCACGTGGCGAAGATGTTCGAGCTGGCCGGCACGCCGGCCGAGCAGGCCCAGCGCGACGCGCAGACCGTGTTCGACTTCGAGAAGCGCCTGGCCGAGGCCTCGCTCGACAACGTGCAACTGCGCGACCCCAAGCTGCAGGACAACCCGACCCCGTTCGCCGGCCTGGCCAAGCTCGCGCCGGGCTTCGACTGGGGCCGCTATTTCGACGCCGCGCAGCTGCCGCGCGATGCGGTCAACGTGACCCAGCCCAAGTTCCTGCGCCAGTTCGAGAAAGAACTGGCGACCGCGCCGGTGGCGCAGTGGAAGGCCTATCTGCAATGGCACGTGCTCAACGCCGCCGCCGATTCGCTGTCGCAGCCGTTCGTGGAGGAGAACTTCGCCTTCAACGGCAAGTTCCTCACCGGCGCGACCGAGATGAAGCCGCGCTGGAAGCGCTGCGCCGAACTCACCGACGCGCAGTTGGGCGAGGCGCTGGGACAGAAGTACGTGGAGAAGTACTTCCCGCCGCAGGCTAAGGCGCGCATGCAGGAGATGGTCAAGAACATCCTCGCGGCGATGGACGACACCATCCGCGAGCTGGACTGGATGGACGCGGCGACCAAGCAAAAGGCGTTGGAGAAGCGTTCCACCTTCGTCGCCAAGCTCGGCTATCCGGACAAGTTCAAGGATTACCAGGGCGTGGCGGTGTCGCGCGAATCGGCCTGGGACAATCTGGTGGCGACTTCGCGCTGGAACGTCGCCGACAACCGCGGCCAGGTCGGCAAGCCGACCGACCGCAGCCGCTGGGGCATGACCCCGCCGACTTCGAACGCCTACTACAACCCGCTGCAGAACGAGATCGTGTTCCCGGCCGGCATCCTGCAGCCGCCGGCGTTCGACGTGAACGCGACCGACGCGGTCAACTACGGCGCCATCGGCGTGATCATCGGCCATGAGATCAGCCACGGCTTCGACGACCAGGGCGCGCAGTTCGACGCCCAGGGCCGCCTGGCGAACTGGTGGACGCCGGCCGACGGTAAGCAGTTCGCGGCCAAGGGCCAGTGTGTGGTCGACCAGTTCGAGGGCTATTTCATCGAGCCGGGCGTGCACCACAACGGCAAGCTGGTGCTGGGCGAATCCATCGGCGATCTGGCCGGCGCCAAGATCGCGTACCGCGCCTATCTGAAGTCGCGCGAGGGCAAGGGGCCGGAGCCGACCCTGGACGGCTTCACCCCGGAGCAGCAGTTCTTCATCGCCTGGGGCCAGTTCCGCGGCGACGAGACCCGGCTGGAGACCCAGCGCACGATGATCCAGGGCGACCCGCATCCGATCGCCAAGTACCGCGTCAACGGCCCGCTGTCGAACCTGCCGGCGTTTCAGCAGGCGTTCCAGTGCAAGGTCGGCGATGCGATGGTGCGGGCGGAGGAACAGCGCTGCGAGGTGTGGTGAGGGCGGGGGCTTCTAGAAGCCCCGCGCCTACCCGGCCGCGGCTATCGTGGAACTGCGTGCAGGTGTCGTGAAACCGCGCGCCGGGTACATGTAGGTGAGCGCGAGGCGCTGTAGCGCCTGTTCAATCCAGGGCGAACGGCACCGCATTCGGTTCTTGTGAACGTTGCGCGCCGACCGGCTGGACCAAGCGTTAACCGCGCGAGCCGCAGTCTGAGGTATCCGGCACGCTCCGTGCCGGTCCGCCATGAGGACTTCGCGATGGGCACGCACACCGACGACCGCAAGACCGCGGCCACGCAGAACGACAAGCCGCCCCGCGGGCAGGGGCACCAACCGCTACCCGGCGAGAATTCGCCGGGCGGTGAAGGCGCGAAGCGCAAGCACGTGCAGAACGCGGATCTGCCGCCGGGCGTGGGGCATCAGCCGCTGCCGGGCGAGGATCCGCCTTCCAAATCGGGGAAATGATTTGGCGGTCGGGATTGGCGTATCGACCGTGTCGGCGGGAGCGGGCGCAGGCCTGCCCAGATTTCCTGCGACGGCCTTACTTTCGTAGTTCTTGCAGTTGCTTGATCAGCAGCGCCAGCAACTCGTGAACGTTGATGACGCCCAGGTCGCCGGCGGACGCCTGCGTGTTGATCACGAACAAGCGCTGCGCCATTTCTGTCTTCAACAAGTGCTGCTGCTCGAGCGGCAACGATGATATGTAGGGCGCTAGCGACTTGAGATTGAGGGCGGTGCGAAGATAGGTGTGGTACTGGTCGCGATGCCGCGCCGATTCGCGTGCGAGATAGCCGGCCGGAACCGAGAACGCCAGCGCCACCAAAAAACGTAGCGTCGTGGCTTCCCAGGTCAAGACCGCGGCGCTGTGGTCCAGCCAAGTGATCGCGAGCACCGCGATGGCGGCCACCATGAAGACCAGCGACACGCGGCGCATGCTGTTCGCGCTCTGGAGTTCCTTGCGTGCGCTGTCGGCGCAATCGCTGTTGATCGCCTCGCCTGCTCTGTGACTCAGCAGGTCTGCATAGTTCCTGGTTTCTTCGTCGACCCGGGCCTTGCCCCGCCCATATTCTTCGCGAGCTCGCTCCAGTTCGGCCTTCACTTCGTTGGTAAGGGCCGCGACGCGCTCTTCGAGTTGCGTGGCGCTGCCGGATACGGTTGTCAGCCGTTGCTCCAGTTCAGTGTTCTTTCGGTCCAGTTCGCTGCGGCGTGTTTCCTCGGCCGAGGGCGAAGGCTCCGATTGGATTGACTCGGCCAGATTGATCGGCATGGATCGAGCGAAATCGGCTAGCTTGCCAGCGTGCTCGATGGCCTGCCGAATTATTGACTCATTACGCCCGACAGTGTCTGGTGATTTCAGCGCGTTTTTCAAGAATGTGGACGCGTGGGCGGCAATCCCTGAAATGGATGTGGAGAGTTCGAGATCGTTGGTCGCATTTTCATAGTTCTCGTAGTGATTCGAAAACCCTCCATAAGCATTCGCCATCTCCGGAGACACCGCGACGCTTTTGAGGTCATTGGCGACGACGCGCATGACCATAGAGACATAGCTGAGAGCTTGCATTGGGTCGAACTCCGAGCCTTCTATCGTGTCTTCCATGATGCTTAACTCCTGTGGTAGTCGGCTCGGCCAGGGATTCGCGGAGTCGAGTGGGGTGCGGCAGTCAGCTTAGTATTAATCAATCGGAGGCGGTTTTGTCTATGTGGGAATCGGTTGCGATTTTGAACGCTCGGCGCTCTTGTTCTTGCTGTTTTGTGCCGCAGTCCGCTCTTGTTGTCGTGGACTGCTGTTGCAGTTTCTTAACGGCGGCCGGATTTTCGAGGTAAACAGCCAATTGCAGCTGGCCGGCTTACAAGCAAAGTATGTACAGAGTGTGGATTTTATCGGGCAGGGTGTCAGATTTCTCCGGATGAGCGCTGCAAGGCCTGGAGTACAGCAGTCCGGCGTTGGAAGTAGACTCAGATTTCCAGTGGCGCTCAAAAGTGGCGAAGGCGACCGTGGCGCTTAGCGAGGCGGCTGTCTAGATCGGTGCTCACTCTCAATCGGCTGGGTAAATATGGGCCACGGTAACGCAGCGATAAGTTCCGGGCGTGGTGTTTATCCGCACGAAGATGCCGTTGGCGGTCGCATCATAGACGCGTCTGTGATCGAGGCCGTGCGCGCCTTGGTACACCGGGTCTAGTTTCGCGCCGAGGACGTCCGCGGCCAGTTCGGTGAAGGCATCGAGTCTCATAGACGCCGATGTCGATCTGTTTTGCCGGATGGCTTATTGAAGCGAAGCTCAACGTGCGCCCATCGGAACGCCGTGCCGCCCCTTTGCTATGCAAGCTGTCTGCCGGCAACGGCTTTAGATCGAAAGTTGCGGCTAGCCCGGATGCGATCTTGTTCTAAGCTTTTTTCGCTTTCTGTTGCCCAACGCAAGATATTTTCAAAGGCTGGTGAGTGGGTCGAATTTAGAGGAAGCGTCGCGGCAGTAGGTGTGGTGCCGTTGGGTTTGACTGCATGCGTTGCGCTGCGAGCCTGAAGCGTGATCGCCAGGCTCCAATTTCGCTTAATGCTGCGCTTACTCGATCTTCACGCTTATCGACTTCCTGTGAAGATCGAATGCCGGGACGACCCAACCAGGAGAGCGCTATGAAGTTCAAGTTCCATGCCGTCGCCCTGACCCTGTTGCTTCCCATCGCCGCCACCGCCGGTACCATCACCGTCAGCGGCCACGGCCAAAGCTACGATCCCGGCATCGCGATGGCGGACGCGCGCGCCGATGCGGCGAGCAAGTGCGCGGCGCAAGGCGGGACGCCGGTGAAGGAGGTCTACAGCCATGTCACCCGCGCCAATCTGTGGCTGGCCGATTCGATCTGGAGTTGCGAGGTGCCCTGATCGGCCCTCGGGCCGGCGACGCAGCGGTTCGCCGGCGACGAGCAGGCGCATGGCGTCGCTGCTTCGCAGGCAGCGGCGCCATCCGCGCGCGTCGGATCAGCGCCTCACCGCAAGCACGCCATCCAGCGCCAGCTCCGCCTTGAACCCGGACTTCTCCAGTCGCTTGGCGACTTCGCGCGGCACGTCGCGGCCGGTGGTCAGTTTGTTCGGGCTGCCGGTGTAGTGGAACAGGCGGCCGCCGCGGCGCAGCACGCGCGCGAGTTGGTCGTAGAAGGCCTGCGAGTACAGCTCGCCGGCGATGCCGAAACGCGGCGGGTCGTGCAGCAGGGCGTCGAATCCCGCCGCGGGCAGGGCGGCGATCGCTTGCGATACGTCGGCGTGGGTCAGTTGCAGGCGTCCGCCGCTGTCGGCCGCGTCCGGATCGGGCGACCACGGGTTGAGGGTGCGCAGCCACAGCACGCTGGCGTTCTTTTCGAACGATTCGATGCGCGCGGCGCCGGCTTCGAGGCAGCAGGCGGCGAAATAGCCGAGGCCGCCGCAGGTGTCGAGCACGGTCTTGCCGCGCGCTTCGATCAGCCCGACCTTGCGGCGGGCGTCGTCGATCGGCGAGGTCTTGGCGGTCGGCAGCATCTTGATGCCGTCGATTTCGAACGTCGGCGCGCCCCATTGCGTCGGCACCAGCTTGATCAGCGAGCCGGCGAAGCGCGAGACCGCGGCGTAGTCCTCGCCGTTCCAGTAGTAGACGGTGCGGTCCTTGAGCGCGTCCGGGTAGCGGTAGCGCTGGCCGCGCCACTCCCAGCCGTCGGCCGCCAACCGCGCTTCGCCCTGGCTGCAGCCCAGGTCGAGCGAACCGCTCCAACTCGCCAGGCCAGCGTCGCGCGCGGCGCGCAGGGCCTCGGCGTCGGGACGGGTGAGCAAGGGGCCTGAGTAGTGCGGCACGGGGCGGGGTCCGGAGCGGGGGAGGCGGAAGCATAAAGGGGATGGGGGCGCATGGGGGGCGCGCGTCGCGGCTCGCCGCGCCGGTGCGGGCGATGAGCGCGAGCGCGCACTGCGTCGCTTCGCGGTTGCGATGGGTTTTGCGATTTCATGCATCTGAACCGTTTCGGCCGGCGCGCCGCGGCGCGCGGGGTAGGGAGTCGCCGGAGCGGACGCGTTTGCGCTTGTGTCCCGCGCATTTCGCACGTTCCCCCGGACCGGCGCCGGGACGCCCGGCCCGCCCACCCGCCTCCAGGAAGACGCTCACTCATGATCCGCAAGAATCTGCTTTCGCTGGCCCTGCTCGCCGGTCTGTCGGGTTTGGCCTTCGCCGCGGCCGCCGATGAAATGGGCGCCGAGCCGGTCACCGCCGCGCCGCTGGCCAAGGCCTTCGGCGCCGTCGATTTCGCCACCTCCGGCAAGGCCGGCACGGTGCGCAGCGTCGATCTCGGCTTGCCGAGCCAGGCCAGCGTGATCGCGCTGGGCCAGTTGCGCATCGAGCAAGGCCGCCACGGCCAGCCGCTGCAGGTCGGCCTGGCCCGCAACGTCGGCCGCAGCCGCATCGACCTGGGCGGCTTGAACTGGGAAACCCTTCCCGACGGTTCGCGCGGCGCGCGCTTCAGCTTGACCTCGACCCACGCGGTGGCGCTGCGCGCCGGCCTGCAATTGCGTGCGACCGGCAAGGCCGATGCGGGCGCGGTGACGCTGCGCTTCGCCGGCAACGACGGCCGGGTGTTCGCCGAGGACGGCCGCGCCTTCGCCCAGGCCGGCACCGGCTGGTCGCCGGTCGTGGCCGGCGACACCCTCACCGTGGAAATCGTGCTGGCGCCGGGCCAGCGCGCGGACGACTTCAGCCTCAAGGTGCCGCAGCTGTCGCACCTGGACGTGGATCCGGCCGCCAGCTCGCGCGACCTGGCCAAGGCCACCGGCGTCGGCGCCAGCCAGGCCTGCGAGCAGGACATCGTCTGCCGGGTCAATCCGTCGGCCGGCTTCCTCGCCGCGAGCAAGGCGGTGGCGCGCATGGTCTACACCAGCGGCGGCAGCTCCTACCTGTGCAGCGGCACCTTGCTCAACAACAGCAACTCGCCGAAGCGCCAATTGTTCTGGACCGCCGCGCACTGCATCAGCACCCAGGCCGAGGCCGACAGCCTGCAGACCTACTGGTTCTTCGACGCCACCGCCTGCAACAACGACACCGCCAGCGCTTCGGCGGTGACCCTGTCCGGCGGCGCCTACCTGCGCCACGCCAACACCACTCGCGATACCGCGCTGCTGGAGCTCAAGAGCGCGCCGCCGGCCGGCGCCTACTACGCCGCCTGGAACAGCGCCGCGCTGACCGCGACCGGTGCGTCGATCGAAGGCATCCACCATCCGGCCGGCGACCTCAAGAAGTACTCGCTGGGTTCGGTGACCAGCCTGTCGACCTCGCTCGACGGCCGCAGCCCACTGACCCAGGTCAAGTGGAGCGCCGGCGTCACCGAAGGCGGTTCGTCGGGCTCGGGTCTGTTCACCGTCGCCGGCAACGGCGATTACCAGTTGCGCGGCGGTCTGTACGGCGGTTACTCGGCGTGCAAGAAGAAGGGCCAGCTGGGACCGAACCAACCCGATGCGTATTCGCGCCTCGACGGCGTGTGGTCGAGCGTGTCCTCGTACTTCTCGCCGTAAGGTCCGCGGCGCGATCCAACCCTGCGTGAAGTTGCGCCGCGCGTCCCGGACGGTACGCGCGGCGCTTTTTTTCGTGCTCGCGGGTGGCGCTTCGCGACGTCGTCGTTGGCATCGCCGGCGCCCGGCCCAGGCCGCGCTCAGCCGCGCGCGGCGCCGAACACGTCCTCGATGCGCCGGGCGATGTGCGCGCCATGGGTGGCCAGGGCGAAGTGGCCGGCGTCGAGCAGTTCCACCTGCGCGTCGGGATTGTCGCGGCGATAGGCCTGCGCGCCCGGCGGGATGAAGAACGGATCGTGCCGGCCCCAGACCACCAGCGTCGGCACCCGGCGCTCGCGGAAGAACTGCTGGAATTGCGGATACAGGGTCAGGTTGTTGGCGTAGTCCAGGGTCAGGTCGAGCTGGATGTCGGCATTGCCGGGGCGCTGCATCAGCAGGTAATCCAGGTGATAGGCCTCCGGTGCGACCAGGGTCGGATCGGGCTCGCCGTTCTCGTACTGCCAGCGCGTGGCCTCCAGCGACAGGAACTGGCGCAGCGCTTCGCGATTGTCCGCGGTCGGGTCGGCCCAGTAGCGGCGCATCGGGTCCCAGGCCTCGCCGAGGCCTTCCAGGTAGGCGTTGCCGTTCTGCGAGATCAGCCCGCTCACGCGCTCGGGCTTGGCCAGGGCCAGGCGCAGGCCGGCCGGTGCGCCGTAATCGAACACGTACAGCGTGTAGCGCTGCAGGTCGAGCGCATCGACGAAGGCTTCCAGGGTGCGGCCGAGATGATCGAAGTCGTAGACGTAGCCGCGCGCGTCGGGGACCTCGGTGAAGCCGAAGCCCGGCAGGTCGGGGGCGACGAGATGGAAGCGGCCGGCGAGCCGCTGGATCAGCTCGCGGAACATCAGCGAACTGGTCGGGAAGCCGTGCAAAAGCAACAGAGTCGGGGCGTTCGGATCGCCGGCCTCGCGGTAGAAGACGCGCAGGCCGTCGGCTTCGACGTAACGGTGGTGGACCGGGAACAGGGACGAGGACATGGGGAGGTTTCCTGGAAAGTTGTAACCCTGATTCGAATTGAATTCGGGTTACAAAAGGCTAGCCATGCCCGATGTAACTTGTCAAATATTATTTTTGAGGTTACATTGCCGGCTCACAGGACTACGCCCGATGACGACGCCGACCCCCACCGACTGGCCCCCGCTGATCGCCGGCCAGCCCGCGCTCGACCTGCTCAACACGCTGACCCTCGAGGGCGGCGCCTTGGTCGAGCACCTGACCGACGATGCCGCCGCGGCCGCGTGGCTGAGCCGCGCGAGCGGCCACGCCCAGGCGCCGCAGCCGCACCTGGCCGAGCGCGCGCGCGCGCTGCGCGAGGCGATCCGCGCGGCGGTGGAAGCGCGCAAGCAGGGACGGCCGGTCGCGCTGGCGCCACTCAACGCGCTGCTCGCGCACATGCACAGCCACTGGGTGCTGGAGCCGGGCGAGGACGGCGCCGCGGCGCGGCGCGCGGCCGTCGGCGATCCCGCCTGGCGCGCGCTGGCGCCGCTCGGCGAGGCTGCGGCGCAGTTGCTGGCCGAACTCGACTTCGCCTTGGTGCGCCAGTGCGAACACAGCGACTGCGTGCTGTGGTTCCACGACACCACCAAATCGCACCGGCGCCGCTGGTGCGCGATGGCGTTGTGCGGGAACCGGCATAAGGTCAGCGAGTTCCGCAAGCGGCGGGGTGGGTGAGCGGCGAAGCGCCGAATGCATTCATGCGCGGGCGTGGCGATAGATAGGTTTTGCGACGATTCCTCCACGACGTCATTCCCGCGAGGGCGGGAATCCAGAGGCTTCAGAGTCGTGCCGCAGTGAAGCGCTGGATGCCCGCTTTCGCGGGCACGACGGCGGGTAGGTTCGCGATGACTCCCGCACGCCGCAGAGCGCCGCCAACGCCGCCGGTCCAAGTGCCCGCAATTCAGCCGAAAGTGCCGACCGCGCGCTCCGGCTTTGCCGGGCAGGGCCATCGGCCCGCCCAAACCAACGGCCCACGACACCGCCCCGCGCCCTGCGCTAGTCTCGGCGGTTTCCATCGGGGACCGCACCGCCATGAATCTCTCCCGCCTGAGCCTGAGCCTGGCGCTCGCCGCCGCGCTGGCCGCGCCGTCCGCCTTCGCCGCCGGTGCCGCCGCGCCCGCCGCCAAGTCCGCGGCGGCCAAGCCCGCGGCCGGCAAGCCCGTGCTCGGCGATTTCGGCGTCGACCTCGGCGCGCGCGATACCGGCGTCAAGCCGGGCGACGACTTCAACCGCTACGTCAACGGCCATTGGCTGGCGACCTACCAGTTGAAGGACTACGAGACCTCCTACGGTTCGTTCAACAAGCTGCGCGACGATTCCGAAGCCGACGTGCATGCGATCATCGACGAACTGGTCAAGCGCAAGGACCTGGCGCCGGGCAGCGAGAAGCAGAAGCTGCGCGATTACTACGCCAGCTACATGGACCGCGCCGCGCGCGACGCCGCCGGCATCGCGCCGCTGCAGCCGGTGCTGGACAAGATCGCCAAGATCGATTCCACCGGCGCCTTGATCGCCGCATTCGGCGATGTAGATCTCGACGGCACCAACGCGCCGCTGCGCTTCGGCGTCGACCTCGACCGCAAGGATCCGGACCAGTATCTGGTCGGCTTGCGCGTCGGCGGCCTGGGCCTGCCGGACCGCGATTACTACCTCAACCCGGACGCGCGCTTCGTCGGCATCCGCACCGCGTACCTGGCCCACATCGAGCGCATGCTCGGTTTCGCCGGAGTCAAGGACGCCAAGGCGCGCGCGCAGGCGGTCCTGGACCTGGAGACCGCGCTGGCCAAGCCGCAGTGGGAGCGCGCGCAACTGCGCAACCGCGACAAGACCTACAACGTCTCCAGCTTCGCCGAACTGGCCAAGCAGTACCCGGGCTACGACTGGGCCGCGCAGCTCAAGGCGCAGGGCATGCCGGCGATCGACAAGGTCAACGTCGCCACGCCGAGCGCGGTGCAGCCGGTGATCGAGGCCGTCGCCAAGACCCCGCTGCCGGTGTGGCGCGATTACCTGGCCTTCCACGCCGTGCGCAACAACGCTGCGCTGCTGAGCCGCGAGATCGACGACGCGGCCTTCGCCTTCAACGGCACCGTGCTCAGCGGCCAGAAGGCCCAGCGCGACGACTGGAAGCGCGCGGTCGCCACCGTCACCGGCAGCGACGCGCTCGGCGATGCGATGGGCAAGCTGTACGTGGAGCGCCACTTCTCGCCGCAGGCCAAGGCGGCCATGCAGCAGTTGGTGGAGAACCTGCGCAAGGCGCTGCGCGCCAACATCGAGAAGATCGACTGGATGGGCGCGGACACCAAGACCGAGGCCTACCGCAAGCTCGACAGCTTCCGGCCCAAGGTCGGCTACCCGGACAAGTGGCGCGATTACTCCAGCGTGAGCATCGTGCCGGGCGACCTGATGGCCAACACCTTGCAGATGCGCCGCTACCAGCGCGCCGACCAGGTGCGCCGGATCGGCACCCGCACCGATCGCGACGAGTGGTTCATGACCCCGCAGACGGTCAACGCCTACTACAACTCGACCTTCAACGAGATCGTGTTCCCGGCCGGCATCCTGCAGGCGCCGTTCTTCGACCTCAACGCCGACGCGGCGGTGAACTACGGCGGCATCGGCGCGGTGATCGGCCACGAGATGGGCCACGGCTTCGACGACCAGGGCAGCAAGTCGGACTTCGCCGGCATCCAGCGCAACTGGTGGACCGACCAGGACCGCAGCCGCTTCGAGCAGCGCACCAAGGCGCTGGGCGCGCAGTACGACGCGTTCTGCCCGCTGCCGGGCCAGTGCGTCAACGGCCAGCTGACCATGGGCGAGAACATCGGCGACCTCGGCGGCGTGTCGATGGCCTACACCGCCTACCAGCTGAGCCTGGGCGGCAAGCCGGCGGCGAAGATCGACGGCTATACCGGCGACCAGCGCTTCTTCCTGTCGTGGGGCCAGATCTGGAAGGGCAAGTACCGCGACGAAGCGCTGCTCAACCAGATCAAGACCAACCCGCATTCGCCGTCGCAGTACCGCGCCAACGGGCCGCTGCGCAATTTCGACCCGTGGTACCAGGCGTTCGAGGTGAAGCCGGGCGACGCGATGTACATCGCGCCGGAGCAGCGCGTGCGGATCTGGTGATGCGCTTGGGATGAGGCGCGCCGTTGCGGGCGCGCCGATGGATTGAAACGCACGGCCCGCGGTTGCGGCCGTGGCGAGCGAAAGGCGGGTGCGGCGGCCGATGCGGTCGCCGGCCCGCCTTTTTTTTGCGGTCGCCTTGCTTGATCGCGGTTGCGTCGTGGTTGTGGTGGCGCGGTCGCGGCTCGCGCCGCTCCTACATGGGCTGCCTTTAGGAGCGGCGCGAGCCGCGACCGCGAAAACGCAAGCGCCGCGCCGCTAAACTCGCGCGATGGTTTACCTCGGCCTGTTCCTGATCGCCTTCATCGCGGCCACGCTGCTGCCCGCCCAGTCGGAAGCCGCGCTGGCCGCGGCGATCGTCGAGGGCTATGCGCCGTGGTTGCTGGTCGCCGTCGCCACCGTCGGCAACGTGCTCGGCTCCGCCGTGAACTGGTGGCTCGGCCGCGAGTTGAACCGTTTCGGCGATCGTCGCTGGTTTCCGGTCAAGCCCGCGCAGCTGGCGCGGGCGCGCGGCTGGTACGGCCGTTACGGCCGCTGGAGCCTGCTGCTGAGCTGGGTGCCGGTGATCGGCGATCCGCTGACCCTGGTCGCGGGCGTGATGCGCGAGCCGTTGCGGACGTTCGTGCCGCTGGTGGCGTTCGCCAAGCTGGCGCGTTATTTGGTCGTGGCGGCGGTCGCTCTGCGCTGGGTGTGAGCGATCGCGCCGCGGCGCAGCGTCGCCGGTTGCGTGGCGGCATCCTCGCGACCCGCGGCGCCTGCCGTCATTGCGCGACGCGGCAGCTGACGTCCAGCGACACCGAGGCGCCGCCGGCCAACTCGCCCAGGGTCACGCCCGCGCCCATCAGGTCGGCCACGGCGACCGTGGCGGCGGGACACGCGGCGCCGGCGCACGCCACCGGATCGGCGCACGCCAGCCCGGCCAGTGCGGCGTCGCGGACGATCGCGCCGGTCGCCGCGTCGGGCCCGTGGTTGCTGACCTGGATGCGGTAGGTGGAGACGGTGCCGGCGACCACGTTGTCGTCGGGCTGGTCGCCGGGACCTTGCGCGGGCGTGTTGGTCACGGCGATCGCCAGGTCCGAAGTGTTGGCCCGGGTGTTGGTGAAGGTGCAGCTCAGATCGTCTTCGTCGGCGAGCGCGAGCGCGAACGAGGCGCCGTCGCCGCGCGGCGCTTGGCCGCCGGCGCGCGCGTTGGTGCAGGCGTAGGCGCTGCGGTAGCGGCCGAGATCGGTTCCCGGCGCGCTGGCGGCCGCGGTCTCGCTGAGCACATACGTCCCGCCGCCGTTCGCCGCGACCAGCAACGCGGGCGGCGAGGTCACCTGCGCGCCGCTGCCGGTGGTGGTCGCGCTGACCATGCCGGCCGGCGCCGGCGGCGCGATGCTCAGCGCGAATTGGTCGCCCTCGCCGGCGCGGCCGCTGGGCGCGAAGGCCTTGTTCAAGCGGATGCGCGCGGCGGGCAGGGCGGTCACCGAGATTTCGTCGTGCAGGGCGATGCGGGTGATCGCGGAGCCGCGGCTGGAATCCGAATCGGGCCGGTACAAGCCCCACTTGGGATAGCCGAAGGCGCCGGTGGCGGTGGGGTCCAGGGTGACGATGCCGGCGACGGCGGCCCTGCGGGTGAAGCCGCTTTCGCCGGGCAGGCGCAGGTCGGCGGTGAAGTAGCCGGTCGGGGTATCGGCCCACAGCACGTCGAAGCGAAGATCGATCCAGGCGTTGTCGTAGGGACGTATGTCGTTGATCAGGACCGACTGGGTGTTGGCGTAGCGCAGCACCAACTGGTTGCGCCTGACGCCGACGAACATGTCGGCCCCTCCCTGGGTGTGCTTGAACTGCCAGACGATGTCGACCGACGCGATGCGGCCCGCCGTGTAGTCTTCCCAGTCCTTCAGCATCACGCTGAAGGCGTAGCGGCGATGGTCGCCGCTGCGGTATCTCGCCGGCAGCGTTCTCAATGCGGCGCTCTCGCTGCGCGGTTTGCCTTCGGAGACGTAGGCCGGATCGTCGAGCACGACCTTGTGGGCGATGGCGTAGCGGCCCGCGCGCGCGGTTTCGCTGACGAAGATGGCATCGGCCGCGCTGGCGTCGCTGGTGTTGAGGTCGGGAATGCCCGAGTCGATCGTCCCGGTCTCGTAATCGACCCGGAGCAGTGGCGTTTGCGCATGCGCGCTCGCGCAGGCGAGTGCGAACATCAGCGCGGCGACGACGCGGCGCGACGCGCTGCGTGCTGGCGTCGGCGGGGAGGCGGAAAGGGGATTCGACATGGCTCGGCTTCGCTCCGCAGGGACGGTGTGCGGCGGGCGCCATGCCGCTCGCGGTGCGCAGCTTAGCAAACCGGCCTGGCCGGACGAGCGCGGAAAACGCCGGGTTTTCGCGCGGTTTCCCGTTCCGCTGCGGCCTGTCTGCCGCGATCGCAGGCGATAGGCATATCGAAAGCACATCGAGGCGTCGATGCCGCATGCGAATCGCGCTCGCCGGCGGCCTCCGGCTGCGCGGCCCCACGCGGCCGGGCGCAGCGAACGATGCTAAAATCGTGCCCTTCGCTGCAACCACGAGCCGCCGCCATGAGCACCGCCACCGCCTTCTATCCCATCGGCACGCCCGGCCAGGCCTGGGGGCCCGCGGAGGTCGCCGAATGGCGTTCGCGCCAGATCCGCCATCGCAGCTACTTCGATGAAGTGGCGAGCGTCATCGAGCGCCTCGGCGAACGCTACGAGAAGGTCCAGTACGGCGAACTCGACTACGGCGCCGACGGCCGCTTCCCGCTGTTCGCGCTGAAGAGCCGCAACTGGGACGACGCGCTGCCGACGATGCTGGTCACCGGCGGCGTGCACGGTTACGAAACCAGCGGCGTGCACGGCGCGCTGTTGTTCCTGGACCAGGACGCCGGCGCCTATGCCGGCCGCATCAACCTGCTGGTGGCGCCGTGCGTGAGCCCGTGGGCCTACGAGCGCATCCATCGCTGGAACCCGGACGCGATCGATCCGAACCGTTCGTTCCGCGACGACAGCCCGGCCGGCGAATCGGCCGCGCTGTGGGCGCTGGCGGCGCCGCTGCGCGCGAGCGCGCTGATGCACATCGATCTGCACGAAACCACCGACAGCGACGAATCCGAGTTCCGCCCGGCGCTGGCCGCGCGCGACGGCAAGCCCTACGAGCCCGGCGAAATTCCCGACGGCTTCTATCTGGTCGGCGACAGCGAAGATCCGCAGCCGCGGTTCCAGCAGGCGATCATCGCCGAAGTCGAAAAGGTCACCCACATCGCCCCGGCCGACGCGCGCGGCGAGATCATCGGTTCGCCGGTGGTCGCGCGCGGCGTCATCGACTATCCGGTGCGCAAGCTCGGCCTGTGCGCCGGCATCACCGACGCGCGTTATCGCACCACCACCGAGGTCTATCCCGACAGCCCGCGCGCCACGCCGGAGCAGTGCAACCAGGCGCAGGCGGCGGCGGTGCGCGCGGCGATCGACTTCGCCCTGGCGCAGGGCTGAGTGGCGATGAAGGCGCGCGCGTTGGTCGCGGCTTTGGCCTTGTCGGCGTTATCGACGTTGTTCGGCGCGGCCGGTTGCGCGCGCGCGCCGGACGGGACCGTCGATCCGTTGGCGGGCACGCAGCCGGTGCGCGGCGACGTCGCCTTCTACCTGGTCGCCGAGGACGGCGCGGCCGACGCCAGGACGCTGCCGGTGCTGCGGCCGTTTCCCGGCCAGGAACCGCGCGTGGCGTTGAAGCCGATGCCGGCGATCGCGCGCGGCCAGATCGCCCAGGTCGCGCTGAGCACCGACGAAAACGGCCAGGCCTCGCTGGACCTGCGCTTGAACGAAGAAGGCGCGCGGCGCCTGGCCCAGATCACCCGCGACAACCTCGGCAAGCGCATGGCCGTGGTGGTCGGCGCGACGGCGGTCAGCGTGGCGACCATCCAGGGCGAGATCCCCGGCGGCCGCCTGCGCATCGGCGGGCTGGCGCAGGGCGATGCGCAGGCGCTGCATCGCGAGTTGACCGTGGCGAAGTGACCGGGCGCGCGGCGCTCAGTCCGCGGCGGCCAACGCATCGACCGCCGCGACCCACTCCTCCAGCCATCGCGAATGCTCCAGGCCGTCGCCGAACTGCGGCTCGGCGTCCTCGCGGCGGCGCAGCTGCAGCGGCCACTGGCGATAATCCACCGCCTCGGCGATCGCGGCGAGCTCGTCGAGGTCCAGGTCGTCCTCGTACAGCGCGTCGAACAAACGCGCCCACAGGCCTTGCTCGGTGCGCGCCAGGCATTCGGGCGCGTCCGGCGCCTCGATGCTGAAACGCAGGAATTCCAGGCCATCGCGCCGTTCGCGCACGCCGAGCGCCCACGAATGCCAATCCCACAACGGGATCAGTTCCGCCGCATCGGGGATGCCGGCACCGCGATAGACGTAGAACGGATCGCCCGAACGGCACCGCCATAGCGCGGGATGCGGCAGGCGGCCCGCGGCCATCGCCAGCAGGGCCGGCGACAGCGGCAGGGCATGCAGACGCGGCAGGCGCTCGGATTCGGCGACGACGGGCATGACGGCGCACGCGGGGACGGTGGCCGACTATAGACCGGCGGCTTTGGCGGTCGCCACGCGATCCGCGGCGCATTCACGAAGCGCCGGGCGCACCGGTAGCGGGCGCCGCCGTGGCGCGTCGCTGCGGTACGGCTGGCGGCTGCCATCGCCGGCCCGATATGATCCCGGCCGGACGAGGGCGGTCGCTGCCGCGCATACCGTGCGCGCAGGACGGGCGGCACCGATCCGACAGGATTTCAGGGGGAACACGGATGCGTTGGCTGAGTTGGAAGCTTTGGACCGCCGCGGGCTCGGCCGCGCTGGTGGCGACGCTGATCGTGACGGCATGGCGACAGGAGCCCGCGGCGGCGCAGCCGGTCGAACCGGCCGCGGCGGCGCCGGCTGTACAGGGTCCGGTCGGCGGCGCGCCGGCGTTCGCGTCCGCTTCGTCGGCGGCGCGCGCCGCGCCGTGGCCGGCTGCTGCGGCCGACAGCGGCGGCGCCTATGCGCTGACCGAAGGTCCGCGTTACCGCCCGACCATCGCCGATCCGGCCCTCGGGTACATGGGCTACCAGCTCTTCGGCACGGTCCTGGCGGGCGACGTCACCGGCGACGGCCGCGACGATCTGGTCGCGACGACCGAGGACGGCACGATCCAGGTGTTCGTGCAGCAGCCCCAGGGCGGGCTCGCGTTCCCGCCGCAGATATGGGCCTTCCCCAACGGCGGCCGCCTTCAGCAGAGCTCGGCGATGCTGGTCGATCTCAACGGCGACGGCGCGCTCGACATCGTCAGCCAGCCGCCGTCCTTGCCGCAGATTCCGCCGCCGTCGGCGCTGAATCTGTTGCTGTCCGACGGCCGCGGCGGACTGGCGTTGCGGCAGGTGCCCGTGCCGCCGTCGGGTTCCGGCGAGACCGGGATCGGCTATGCCATGGACGTGGACCAGGATGGCCATGAGGACATCGTCGGAGCGGTCCATCGTCCCGGCGCGCCCGCCGATTGCGGACGCCCGGCCGGCGAGCTTTGCCGCTGGCTGCGCACGCTGTACGGCGACGGCCGCGGCGGCTTTCGCGAGAGCACCTTCGTGCCGCTGGGGCTGCCGCTGACCTCGGTGGTGGCCACGCTCGACTTCGACGGCGACGGCCGCCGCGACTTGATTTATCGCCCGCACGACGGGATGACGGTCGGTTCCAGCCGTTTGGCGTGGCGCCGGCAGCTGCCGCAGGGCGGGCTCGGCGCGGAAGCGGTGCTGGGCGCGTTCCCGCCCTGGCCGTCGATGACGGTGGCGCTGGGCGACTTCAACGGCGACCGCCGGCTCGACATCGCCACCGGCAGCCGCCAGGCCGGAACCTCGACCGTGGCGCTGCGCCTGGCCGACGGCAGCTTCGCCGCGCCGCAGCCGTATCCGGCGTTCGTGGTGGGATCGGAATTGCAGGTTGCCGATTTCGACGGCGACGGACGCACCGACGTGGTTTCGGTGCAGCATCCCGACAGCGTCGGCGAAGACGAGGACGTGCTGGCCTACCAGTTGCAGCGCAACGGCGGGTTGAGCGCGCCGCAATGGAATGGCGCCTCGCACGGCCTCACTCAGATCCGCGGCGCGGGCGTTCTGGCGCATGGGGATTTCAACGGCGACGGCTGCCGCGACGTGGCGGTGGGCGCCAATTACGAAGGGCTGATGGTCTATTACGGCAGCGGCTGCATGCACGCCCCGGTGAGTTCGCAGGATTGCCGGATCGAGCAGAGCGCGCCGCTGGCGGCCGCGGCGCCGGCGGCGCTGGCGAGCCCGATGCCGGTGGCGGCCCGCCCGGCCGGCCGCGCCGCGGCGCTGGCCGCGCCCGCCGGGCGCACCGTCTACGCGCCGGCGCGCGCGTCCTGGCGCGCGCTCGCGCGGCAGCGCGAACGCTGAGCCCGGCCGCAGCGAACTCAAGGAGAAACGAACGATGCGCGGATTGAGTTGGAAACTGTGGCTCGGTGCCGGTCCGCTGGCCGTGGCGAGCCTGTTGCTGTGGTGGCGCGCGCCGGACACGGCTGCGCCGCCGGCGCCGCGGGCAGAGGCCCCGGCGGACGCCGCATCCGCGGCCATCGGCGGCGCGCCGCGTCCGGCGAGCGCCGCGACGCCGGCGAACGCGCCGCCCGGCGGCGGCGCCGCGACGCAGTCCGGCGGCTACGCCCTGACCGAAGGGGCGCGTTACCGCCCGGCGGTCGCCGAGGGCGGCATCGGCTACCAGGGCTATCAGATCTTCGGCCAGGCGGTGGCCGGCGACGTCGACGGCGACGGCCGCGACGACGTGGTGGTGGCCGCCGCGGACAACAGCGTGCAGGTGTTCCTGCAGCAGCCGCAGGGCGGGCTGCCGTCGTCGCCGCAGGTCTGGCGCTTCCCGCACGACGGGCTCTACCGGCAGATGAAGCTGCAGCTGATCGATCTCAACGCCGACGGCGCCCTGGACATCCTCGCCTCGCGCGATCGTTCCGAGAGCACCGGGCTGGCCGCCGGGCTCAACGTGCTGCTGTCCGACGGCCATGGCGGCCTGAGCCTGCGCCAATGGGTCGGCGACGCCATGCTCGGCAGCACGATGGACGTCGACCAGGACGGGCTCGACGACCTCGTCACCATCGTCTACCGCGGCAGCTTGGCGGGCGACTGCGCCGACGTCGCCGACCTCTCCGGCGCCTACTGCACGCGCCTGCGCGTGCGCTACAGCGACGGCCAGGGCGGCATCCGCGAAACCGCCGAACTGCCGCTGGGCAAGCCGGTGGCGCAGGTGGTGGACGCGGTGGATTTCGACGGCGACGGCCGCCGCGATTTCGTCTACACCGACGCGGATGCCCCGTACGGCATGCGTCGGGCGATGTGGCGGCGGCAGTTGCCGCAAGGAGGCCTCGGCGAGGCCACGCTGCTCGGCTCGTGGCCGGCCTTCATACCGCCGGAGGCGACCGTCGGCGACTTCAACGGCGACGGCCGCCCGGACATCGCCACGGGCGGTTATCTCGACGGTTCGGCCAACGTGTACCTGCAACTGGCGGGCGGCGGTCTGTCCGCGGCGCAGCCGTATACCGCGCGATCGGCGAAGTCGCAGTTGCTGGCCGCCGATTTCGATGGCGACGGCCGCACCGACCTGGTCTCGGTGCAACGGGCGTCCGACGATCCGGAGCCCCAGGCCGTGCTGGCCTATCACCTGCAGCGCGACGGTGCGCTGTCCCCAGCGCAATGGAACGGCACTTCGCACGGGCCGACCCAGATCGGCGGGCACCGCAACGAACTCGCGCACGGCGACTTCAACGGCGACGGCTGCCGCGACGTGGTGGTCGCGGCGGACTACGAGGGCGTGATGTTCTATTACGGCAGCGGCTGCGCCCAAGCCGCGATGAGCTCGGACGACTGCCGCATCGAGCAGACCTCGATGGCGCCGGCCGCGGCGTTGGCGTCGATGGCCGCGGCGGCCTCGGCGCCGGTCACGCCGCTGCCGCCGGTGCGGGTGCAGGCCCCGCCGCTGTGGTCCAAGCCGCAGGCCCGCGCGCAGCTGCGCGTGCCGGTGCGGATGCAGGGCGCGAGCCAGGCCCAGGCCCGCGGGCGGGTGACCTCGCGCCCCAAGCGCGTGTTCATCGCGCCGACGCGCACCCATTGGCGGATGCTGCGCAAACTGCGCAACCGCTGAGCGCGCGGTCGCGGCCGAATGCGCGGCGCGGCGCTTTGGCCGCGACGACGGTCGATCGCCCGCCGCGCGCCGGCTTTGCCGCGGCGCGTCTGGCGGCGGCCGTCCGCGGGCCGATATGATGCCGGCCGGCGGGACGGCCGGCGTTGCGATACCCACCGAATCGGGTGGGCAGGGGGCAGCCGGCGACGATCCCGCCCGATTCCTCAGGGGGAACACGGATGCATGGGCTGACTTGGAAGTGGTGGATCGGCGTGGGCTTCGGCGCGCTGGTCGCGGCGATGATCGCGATCGGGTCGTGGGCGCGCGGGCCGGCGGCGCTGGCGGTCGCGCCGCAGCGCGAAGCGCAGGCGCATGAGGCGGTCGCGATAGGCGCCGCTCCGGCGCCCGCGCGCAGCCAACCGGCATCGACGCCGGCCGGGATAGGTAGCCAGGGCGCGGCCGCCTCGGCCAGCGGCGGCTACGCGTTGACCGAAGCCGCGCGCTATCGGCCGAACCTGCCCGGCAGCGCCACCCGCTACAGCGATTTCAGTGCGGTCGCGGTCGGCGACGTCAACGGCGACGGCCGCGCCGACGTGGTCGCCACGACCATGGATCACAGCCTGCAGGTGTTCCTGCAGCAGCCGCAGGGCGGGCTAGGTTTCCCGCCGCTGGTGTGGCGCTATCCGAACAGCCTGTCGCGGCCGACGCGCCTGTTGCTGGTCGATCTCAACGGCGACGGTGCGCTGGACATGGTCACCCAGCGCTGGGCGGCGGGGCAGGGCGGCAATACGCAGGACGAGGCCAATGCGCTGCTGTCCGACGGCCGCGGCGGCTTCAAGCCGCCGCAGCCGTTCCAGCCCGACAGCGGCGTGGACGGCTGGAGCGGGGTCGACGTGGATCACGACGGCCACCAGGACATCGTCGGGATCGACATGAGTCCGGCCGCGCAATGCTCGGTTCCGCCGCAGGACGGATGCTGGCGCTTGCGCACGCTGTACGGCGACGGCCGCGGCGGGATCCGCGAAGTCGGCACGACGCCGTTGCCGCGGACCAACCCCCGCATCGAGAGCGTGCGCGACTACGACGGCGACGGCCGCAGCGACATCGTCTACACCGAGACCGCCTACGCGAGCGCCGCGATCCGCCTGCTGTGGATGCGGCACCTGCCGCAGGGCGGGTTCGCCGCGCCGGCGCTGCTGATCGACGCGATCCCGCTCGGGCCGACCAAGGAACTGGCGCTCGGCGATTTCAACGGCGACCGCCGGCTGGATCTGGCCATCGTCAGCGCCCAGCAGGAGTACTCGGTGGTGTATTCGCAGCAGGCCGGCGGCGGCTTCGCCGCGGCGCAGCCGGTGCCTGCGCTGGAGCTGCCGAAGTCGCGCATGCTGGTGGACGACTTCGACGGCGACGGGCGCAGCGACCTGGTCGCGATCCGCCAGATCGATGCGTTCAACGATCCTTCGCTGGTCGCGCTGGGCTACAACCTGCAGCGCGACGGCGCCCTGTCCGCCACGCAATGGAACGGCAGCTCGCGCACGCTGCCGCAGTTCTCGTCGCCTTTGCGCCAGATCGATCACGGCGATTTCAACGGCGACGGTTGCCTCGACGTGGTCGCGGCGGCATCCGATCAAGGGCTGGCGTTCTTCTACGGCAGCGGCTGCGCGCAGGCGCAGGTCAGCTCGTTGGACTGCCGGATCGAGCAGAGCGCGCCTTGGGCCGCGGCGTTGCCGGGCATGGGCCGGTTCGCGGCGGCGGCCTCGCCGGTGGCCGCGGCGCGGGTCGCTCCGGCGCAGGCCGGGCCGGTGCCGGCGGCGGGCCGGCGCGCCGCGGCCGCGAGCCTGGGCACGTCCGCGCACGCGCTGCGTTTGCAGCAGCGTTAGCCCGGGCGCGGGCGCCGTGTCGAAACCGGCGCCGCAGGTTCGTCGTCATGGCAAGGGCCGGCCAGCCGGCCGGCCCATCGCCGCAACGACGGAGTCGCCCATGCGCTTTCTTTCCCTGATCCGAATCGACGAAACCACCGCCCGCCCGCCGAGCGAACAACTGCTGGCCGACATGGGCCGGCTGATGGAACAGATGACCCGCGAGGGCGTGCTGATCGAGACCGCCGGCCTGCAGCCCAGCGCCCAGGGCGCGCGCCTGCGCCTGCGCGGCGGCCGCATCGCCGCCACCGACGGACCGTTCGCCGAGAGCAAGGAAGTGATCGGCGGCTACGCCCTGCTGGAGGCCGCCGACCTCGACGAGGCGCTGGCCCACACCCGCCGCTTCCTGGCCGTGCACGGCGAGGGCTGGGACATCGAATGCGAAGTGCGGCCGCTGATGGCCGACGGCGCCTGCGGCTGATCCGCCCGGATCGGCAAAGAATCCCTGCAGGAGCGGCGCGAGCCGCGACCGCGACACTTCGCTTGCGATGAAAGCATCGCCGCGGTCGTGTTGTCGCGGACGCGGCCCGCGCCGGTTCCCACAGGGCAAGTCGCGACATTCTGCGTGCGGGCGCGGCGATGCTAGGCTTTCGCGCCGGCCGATGCGGCCGGTTCCTTTCGCGATACGGAGATCCCGCACGATGAAGCGTCTCGTTCCGCTGGCCTGGCTGGCCTGCGCCCTGTTGCCCCTGGCCGCGTTCGCGGCCGACGACGCCGCGTTGGAGAAGGGCCTGACCGACGCGATGCGCTACGACCGCGCCAAGGGCGAGCGCGCCGCGCCGTCCGGCCCGGCCTTGCAGGCCTACATCCAGGCCGGCTACCTCGAACTCAAGCCGAGCGTGCGCGCCGACTACACCGATTACCGCCTGCTCAAGAAGCCGGCGCCGTTCATGGGCCAGACGTTGGTGATGGTGGAAGAGGAATACATGACCCAGTACATCGGCTGCTGCGTCGACGAAGGCGTCAGCGCGGTGGTGCGGGTCGCCGGCAGCACCGCGGCGATGGAGACGTTCGCCAAGGCCAACGCCTGCTCGTTCGAGCCCAAGTACGATCCGGCCGAAGCGCTGACCGCGAACCGCCTGGGCATCGGCCTGCCGCCGGGCAAGTACGCCAAGCTCAGCTGCCACGAGCGCGACGCCAATCCCTGACTTCGGCCGTCCCCTGTAGGAGCGGCGCGAGCCGCGACCGCGACAACGCAGCTACGTCGATGCCTTCATCGTAGTTGCGTTGTCGCGGTCGCGGCTCGCGCCGCTCCTGCAGGGGCTTCGGCAGCGATGCTCGGGTGCCGCAGATCCGCAGTGTGCCGCGGACGCGTGGCGCGTCCGCGCTCAGCGATTGACCGCCGGCCCGTTGACTCCGACGTAGCCGTTCGCGCAACCGGTGGTGCAGGTGGTCGCGAGCATGTTGTAGACGATGCGCCCGGCGTTGGTCTTGGAGCGGAAGTGGCCGACGCCGCCGCTGGTGTCGCCGCCGCCGATGTTGTACGGACTGCCGTCGCTCCAGTCCCAGTCGTAGGCGTAGGCGGCCGAGCCGAAGCCGATGTCGACCTGCGCCTTGAGGTTGCTTGCGGCGGCGAACAGCGCGCTGTCGGCGCAACCGGCCGAATAGCTGGTGGTGAAGCACTGGATCTGGTCGTAGCGCCCGGCGGTGATGGTGTAGAAGGCGATGGACGAATACATCGCCGGCATCGCCCGCAGGCTGTTGCTGCCGCTGCCGGTCCAGCGGTTGTAGCCGTAGAAGGCCACGCCGGTGCTCGGGTACAGGCCGAAGGTGTAGTAGTCGTACGGGAATACGTAGGCCTCGGCGTTGCAGGTCGGCGCGTACGGCGACTGGTAGCCGGTGCTCAGGCAGGTCTGCAGTCCGCGCAGGCCGCCGCCGATGTTGACGAAGCGGCGCACGCTGGCCTGGTAGCCGTGGTAACGCAGCATCGCCAGCGCCATCGACGAGCCCAGCGAATGGGCGACGATGTCGACCTGGCCGCGGCCGGTGTAGAGCTTCACCTTGTCGATGAAGGTCTTGAGGATCTGGTACTTGGCCGGCTGGTGGTAGTTGTACTGCGCCGCGCCGCGCTCGTCGGCGTCGAGGTAGGTGATGCCGAACAGTTCGCAGTCGTTGTAACCGCGCGCTTTGAGTTCGTCGTAGACCGACAGGGCCGGCGTCGCGTAACCCGACACCGCGGCCGGCGGCATGTCGAAGCTGATCGCGCCGTCGCCGTTGCCGGCGATGAACACCACCGGCGTGCGCGTGGCGACGCAGTCGCCGCCGCCGAAGCCGCCGCTGCCGACGCCCGGGTTGAAGCCGCCGGCGTATTGGCTGGCCGCGCCCTGGCAGGTGTAGCCGTTGTTGGCGCCGCAATCGAGCGCGTGCGCGGCGCCCGGCGCGAGCGCGGCGAGGCCGCCGGCGGCGGCCAGGGCCAGGCTCGCGGCGCTGGCGCCGATCCAGTTCAGTGTGCTGCGGAACATGCGCGTTTCCCTCCCCGGGGTGTGTGCGCGGCCGCGGCGGAGTCCGGGCCGGTCCGAACATCGCCGCCGATGCTGGACCCGCTCGGCGGGCTTGGGTATTGCACCAAAGGGCGGGGTGGCCGGGGGCGCCCTCGCGCGTCCGCGCCGCGGCGGCAAATGCGCGGGGCGTCGTTGGCGCGCCGGCAGCGCAGGGACGGCGTGCGCGCGAACGTTACGCGTGGCGCACGCGGGCCTGCATCGGCGCCTTGCGCATCGCCACTTTCCGGCCTTGGCGCCGTCCTCGATGCAGCGACCGAACTCGCCTTCGCGGAATTTCGGCGACATGTGCTCATCGGTCACCCGCTGGGCGATCGCGTCGGTCACCCGGCCGTCCATGCCCGCGCCGGTGTGGATGCGCACGCGGCCCAAGGCGTACCCTGTCGGCGGACGGACACGGAGCGGCGCAATGGCTACGAAGACGATGACGGCGGTGGCGTGCGCGGTGTTGGCGCTGACCGGCGCGGCGACGGCGGCGCAGGCGGCGGCTGCGGCAGCGGCCGCCAAACCGGCCCAGCCCGCGCCGCAGGCCGCGGCGACGGCCTACGATCCCGCGCTGGCCGCGCGTACCGGCGCGGATGCGCAGGGCATGCGCAAGTACGTGCTGGTGATTCTCAAGACCGGACCGAATCCGATGCCCGACGGCGAACAGCGCAAGGCGATGTTCGCCGGCCACTTCGCCAACATGGAGCGGCTGGCCAAGGCCGGCAAGCTGGCCCTGGCCGGCCCCTTCGGCAAGGACCCCGACGGCTGGCGCGGCCTGTTCGTGCTGGCGGTGGACGACGTCGAGCAGGCGCGCGCGCTGGTCGCCAGCGATCCGGCGGTGGCGCACGGCGAGTTCGTCGCCGAGTACCACCGCTGGTACGGCTCCGCCGCGACGATGCTGATTCCGGAGCTGCACGAGAAGCTGCAGGCGCCCGCGGCGCCGGCCAAGTAGCCGCAAAGCTGCCGCCTGCCGCGGCGTCGACCGGGCGCCGCCGCGGCGCGGGCATGCGTTTGGGTAGACGTGCGGACGTGCCTGCGGCGAGCGCGGCCGACCGGGCCGCGCCGATGCATCCCAGTGATCGCGAAGCGACCCTTTGCCACGCGCCGAGGTGAGCTCGCGCGCGCCGTTCGCGCAGTCGCAGTCGTTCTGCGTCGCGCGCGTCGCCGATCGGCAAGGTTTCGATGCGATGCGCATCTAGGATCGGTAAGAAAGCGGATCGATTGTTTCGATCGGAGCATTAGGCCGCGTCGATGACGATGCGCAAGCGGTACGTTCCGCACGGGTATCGAGCATGCGGGGCGGCCGCCGCGGCATGTATCGATTCGTGCATCGCAGCGCCGAGCCGGACGTTCGGACGAATTTCGTTCGTTTCCCGTTATGCGCGCCTCAAGGCGTTGTCTGCGTTGATCGGATTGTCGCGGCGCCGACGGCGACGCCTGAGATTCGAGTGGATCTTCTATGCGTTCGTAGCTGCCGAACGCTCACCGTTTTCGCAGGCCGTCGGTGCTGGGCGCCGCGTCGGCGCGACCTTGCGCATCGAGCGCGCACGAAGCCGCGATTGCGACTTTGGTCGCGCCCCGCCGCGACGTTTTCCTGTGCTGGAATCCATCGCGCCCGATCGCGCCACTGTCGCCCGGGCACACACGCCGGCCTCGCCGGCTTCCGCATCCGTCACCTGCAATGGAGTAAAACCAATGCGCACTTCCCTCCGCACCGCCGTGTTCTCCGCGCTCGCCGCCGCTTCGCTGATCAGCGGCGCCGCCGTCGCCCAGGGCGGCGTGCGCTACACCGAGACCATCACCCTGTACCCGGACGAGAACGACGGCGACGGCAAGCTGTATGCCGCGCTGGCCGCGAAGTGCGAGGCGCAGGGCCTGAGCCCGAGCGGCTTCGTCGTCACCTCGCGCGTCCACGACGGTTACGGTTTGGTGTGGTGGCACACCGGCGAGATCACCTGCGTCGGCAACTGATGCGGGCGCGGCCGCCGGCGTGTCCGGCGGCCGCTTCGAACATGGCCGCCGGCGGCTCAGCGCTGTCGCGGCGCAGGCCTCGCGGCGGTCCGCGGTTGCGCATCCGCCGCCAACGGCCGCACGTACGTCAGCAGGCTGGTCAGCAGCTTGCCCGGCTCCTCCCACTGCATCATGTGCGAGGAGCGTTCGAACCAGACGCCGCGCTTGTACGGCGCCCGCACCCGCGCGAGCCAGGCCGCGGTCGGCTGAGACGGCGTGGTGTAGTCGTGGCGGCCCATGAACATCACCACCGGGATCGGGAATTCGCGCACGCCGCTCATGTCCACGGCGAGGAACTCCGGCAGGATCCGGCCGAGCGTGAACACATTGCCCGCGTCCACCGCGGCGCGTTCGCAATCGTCCACATAGTCCGGCGATAGCCGCGCGGCGCGATAGAAGTACGGCGATTCGTCGCGGTAGGCGGTCAGGCCGCCGTAGTGCTGCGACCACTTGCGCGCGGCGATGATGCGTTCGCGGGTCACCGGCTGGTCGCCGGGGTAGGGCGCGATGGTCTTCATCTCCTCGACCGCGGCGGTGTTGCCGCGGGCCAGCGCCTGCTGCATGCCGTAGTCGAAGCTGAGCTTTTCGTTCTCCATCACCTTGATCGCCTGGCCGATGCCGACATAGGCGTAGAACAGGTCCGGCCGCTTGAGCGCGGCCTGCATGCCGACGATGGTCCCCCAACTGTGGCCGGCCAGCACGATCTTGCGCTTGCCGTAGCGCTGGCGTACGTACTGCGCGACCTCGATGGCGTCGTCGACATAGGTCGCGATGTGGATGGTGTCGGCGTAGCCCTGCGGGTCCTGCAGCGTGTAGGTCTTGCCGGCGCCGCGCTGGTCGTAGTTGACCACGGTGAAGTATTCCTCCAGCGGGCGCTGGAACTGCCACAGCGTGGGGATCAGCGGCGAGGCCGGGCCGCCGTGGACGAACAGCAGGATCGGGTTGTCGCGGTCCTGGCCGCGCACGTTGATCCATTGGCGGATGCCGCCGATCGGCGCGGCATAGGCCTCCTGGATGCCGCTGGGCGAATTGATGCGGTCGAGGTCCTCGATCACCGCGCGGGCGTCGGCGTACTTGGCGGTGTCCTGGCACTCGGCGGCGCCGGCGGGCGCGGCGCCGGCGGCGAGCAGCAGGGCGAGCAGGGCGGGAATGCGGGTCATGGCGTCGGTCCTGGCCGGGAGTCGCTATCTGAGATACCGGCGGCGCGGCGACGGTTGCACCGCGACGGCCGACGTCGCAGCGGCTACCGCCTGTAGGAGCGGCGCGAGCCGCGACCGCGACAATGCAATTGCATCGCTGCCTTCGCGATCGCTGCGTTGCCGCGGTCGCGGCTCGCGCCGCTCCTACAGGGGCTTACGGATGGATCGCGGGCGATACGCCCCCGCCTGTCCGTCGCCGCCGCAGACCCGCGTTGTACTTCTTTGTCGCCGCGCCGCCATCGCACTTTCGCGCCGCGCCCCCAGGAATCGACAGCGAAGGATTGCCTATGCACGAATCCGTCTTGCGCGCGGGCCCGGCCCGCGCCTGAAACGCGCGGGCGCGCGCTCGCGCCCGCTACCTCTGATCGCTTCGCGCTTCCCGTCTCGCGGGCCGCGCGCGGACGGCTGCGGCCGTGCGCGCGGCCTCCGGGGCCGGCGCGCCCGTCCCGCGGCGCGCCGGCTGTATCCGTGTGGTCCCACTCACTCAAGGAGCTGAACATGAATCGCCGCACTTTGCGTACCGCCCCGATCCGCTATGCGTTCGCCGCCGTGCTCGCCGCCGCCATGCCCGCGGCCCTGGCCGCGCCGCTGGATTGCGCCAACTACACCTCGGCCGTGACCCCCGCGCCGTACAACACCTGGACCGCGGTCGACGCCTACTGCCCGTCCGACCGCAGCGCCACCGGCGGCGGCTACTTCTTCCACGAGGGCAGCCTCGGCGTGCCCAACATCTGGGTCATGCACATCCCGCTGAGCAACGGCTGGCGCACCTGGGTCGACAACCAGAACGCCGGCCCGCGCAACGTGCAGACCTATGTGCGTTGCTGCAAGACGATCTGAACCGGCGCCCTTGGCGCCAACGAAAAAGGCGGCCGCGCGGCCGCCTTTTTCTTGGTCCGCGCCGCGCTCAGGGCAGCTTGGTGCCCTGGTCGGCCACCGCCAACCACTTGAAGCCGTCGTGGGTATAGGTGACCCCGGTCAGCGCGCGCTGGCGATAGCCCACGCGCGGAATCTCATAGACGGTTTCGTAGAGGATGTAGGCCGAGCGGCAGCCGTCGACCACGCGATAGCGCTCGGTCCAGCTCCACTTGGCCTCGCGGTCGCGGAAATGGCTGGCCAGCGCGGTCATGACCGCGTCGATGCCGGTGCGCACCGCGCCGCTGTCGAACACGGTCACCGCGCGTTCGTCGTGGCCGGCGCGGAAGGTCTCGGCGTCGTAGTCGCGGAAGGATTCCATGTCCACGCGCTGGGCCACCTCGAACTGGCGCGCGCACAGGCGGTGCAGGATGTTCTGCGCCGCCAGCGCGGGCGAGGCGTTGGCGGCATCGACGTTGTCGGCCGGGCCGGCGGCCGCGGCGCTGCCGGCGGCGCCGAGCAGGGCGGCGCAGGCGAGGACGAGGGTGGTACGCAAGACGGTGCGGTGCGGGACGGACATGGCGCGCTCCTGATCGCGGCGGATGGTGGACACACGCTAGCGGCGCGTCCGCGCCGGCGTTGTCCCGCGATCGCGGCGCCGTGTGCCCGCGCCCGGCATTGCGCGGCTTGCGCAGTCGCGGGCAGGCGAATGCGCAAGCGCGGTCAAGCCGGCCCCGGCGACGCCGGCAGCGACGGGCGCGACGGCGATCACAACCCGCGCGCGAGGTGACAGCCTCCACTGGTGCCGCATGACACCGACCGCTGCAATGCGCGCACGCGGCCGCAGCGCCGCCGTCGGGGCCGCGGGCGGAGCAGGGGAGCGCTCGCCATCGCGCGTCCCCGGCCCTCGCCGCGGCGCCGCGCGCCGCCACGCACCACAGCAGGGGAATCGCTTCTTGAACATCTCATTGCATCGTCTGACCGTGCAGGGTCCGGCCTGGCTGGCCGCGCTCGCCGTCGCCGCCGCGCTGGCCGCGCCCTCGATCGCATCGGCCGCCGCGCCGGTGCCAACGCCCGCGCGCATCGGCGCGCCGGGCCAGGCCCACGCCGGCTTGTTGTGGCCGGCCGATCCGACCGCGCGCTATTGCGAACCCGGCGCGCTCGCGTCCGGACCGGCGCAGGCTCCGGATCAGGCCTACGTGGTCCCGGCCGGCGACAACAGCGATTTCGACTTCGCCCGCGACGGCACGTTCTGGTTCGCGCCGGGCGAGCACACCCTCGGCGACCATATCTACGACCAGATCATCGCCCGTCCCGGCAACCGCTACATCGGCGCACCCGGCGCGATCCTGGACGGCAAGAACAAGAACCTCTACGCCTTCACCGGCGATGTCGCCGACGTCCAGATCCGCTACCTGACCATCCGCAACTTCGGTCGCGGCCGCGACAACTTCGACCAGGGCGTGGTCAACCACGACGCCGGCGCGAACTGGATCGTCGAGGACAACGCCATCGTCGACAACGACGGCGCCGGCGTGTTCCTCGGCAGCGGCAACCGGGTGCGGCGCAACTGCCTGAAGAACAACGGCCAGTACGGTTTCAGCATGTACCGCCCGCCGCTGCAGAGCCTGCCGCCGGGCGCGCAGAACCCGGTGCCGGGCCGCTCGGCCATCGTCGACATCGTGCTCGAGGACAACGAGATCGCCGGCAACAACACCGACGACTGGGAGAGCTCGACCCGTTGCGGCTGCACCGGCGGCGGCAAGTTCTGGGACGTGCGCGGCGCGGTGGTGCGCGG
This sequence comes from Lysobacter yananisis, assembly GCF_031199375.1. Lineage (NCBI taxonomy): Bacteria > Pseudomonadati > Pseudomonadota > Gammaproteobacteria > Lysobacterales > Lysobacteraceae > Lysobacter > Lysobacter yananisis. The sequence goes on along the minus strand of NZ_CP133568.1, from coordinate 5,383,447 downwards.
CAACTACGTCCACCACAACCGCGGCACCGGCCTGTGGGCCGACACCAACAACATCGATTTCCTGTTCGAGAACAACTTCGTCCGCGACAACGACGGCGTCGGCCTGTGGTACGAGATCAGTTACAACGCCACCATCCGCGCCAACACCTTCATCAACAATGGCTGGGTGTCCGGCAACGCCGACCGCGGCTCGCCGGCGCCGGCGATCTACCTGTCCGAATCCGGCGGCGACGCGCGCCTGCCGTCGGCGGTCAGCGGCTCGGACAAGCTGCTGATCCACGACAACTACTTCGAGAACAACTTCTCCGGCGTGTCGATCTACGAGAACGCCAACCGCTTCTGCAACTCCAACGGCAATACCAGTTCGGTGTACTGCACGCCGTTCGTGCATCCGGCGCTGATCGCGCGGCCGGACCCGCAGCACCCCAGCGTCTATCCGGCGCCGGTCAGCGACCAGCACCCGTGCTACACCGGCATCGGCAACGACGCCACGCTGCAGCGCGATTGCCGCTGGCGCGCGCAGAACATCGAAGTGACCGGCAACGAGTTCTACTTCGATCCGGCCGTGGTGCCGTGCGGGCTGTCGAGCTATTGCGGCGCGCAGGCGCTGTACGCCACCGGCGTGGACAACATCGCCTGGTCGCCGTACACGGTGAAGCAGGTGCAGGACGATGTGATGTTCCATAACGGCAACCGCTTCGCCAACAACCACTACTACGGCCCCTGGCGTTTCGCCAAGCGCTACGGCGAGGCGATCGGCTTCAGCGCCTGGCAGGCCGCGCCGTACCTGCAGGACGCCGGCAGCACCACCGACGGCGCGCCGTTCAACCTGATCGACGCGCCGACCGCGACCCTGGAAGAATCCATCGGCCTGTGGACGCCGTGGTACGGCAGCGCGGTGCAGCGCGCCGATGTCGGCCATTCCGGCGCGCACAGCCTGCAAGTGGTCGCCGAAGGCGGCTACTGGGGCGCGACCGTGGCCAACCATCCCGGTTACCTCGCCGACAACGGCGCCAAGCGCGTGAGCTTCTGGGTGCGCCACGTCGCCGGCACCGCGCCGCTGCCGGCCAATGCGCGCTTGCGCCTGCGCTGGCTCAAGGAGGACCGCACGCCGGCCACCGGCGATGAGGACACCTCTTTCAGCGATGTGTTCTTGAACGCGGGCAGCGACGAGTGGACCGCGGTGTCGGCGCTGGTGCAGCCGCCGGCGCTGACCGCGAGCGTGTGGGTGCAGCTGATCGGCTCGACCGATTCCAGCGGGCACGAGAACGCGAGCTTCCTGCTCGACGACCTCGTGCTGGAGGACGCGCCGCACTGAGCTTTCCCGGTCCTGTCGCCGACAGGCCAGCGGCCGCGCCACGCGCGGCCGCTTTTTTTTGCGCGCGTGGTTGCGGTCGCGGCCGCGGGCGTGTCCGTGGGCGTGTCCGCCGCCGCGGCCGTTTGGCGTACTTAGAAATGCCGCGCGGACAGCAAGCCCTCGCTGTTCCGCGAAATCCGTCACAAATGACGTGATGCATCGCGCGCCGCCCGCCGGATTGCGGGGACGGCCGGCGCGCGTCACCGCCTTCAGCCGACCGGACGGAACGATTCCATGAACGCGAGCCTTGCCGCAGCAACCACGCTGCCCGACGCCGGCGCTTACGCCGGCAACCCGACCCTCGATACCGATCTCACCCTGGCGCTGGCGATCGCATCGCGCGCCGCGTACGACTACTACCAGAATCCCGATCAACCGGTGACTGCGCCGCCCGGCTACGTCATGGTCGACCACTGGACCGGCTGGGACGCGCTGCTGCTCAGCGGCTCGATCGAATCCTTCGGCGTGGTGTTCCAGTCCTCGGCGCAACCGGATACCTGCATCTTCGCCTTCCGCGGCACCGATTCGGATCTCGACGCCTGGGAGGACGTGCACTTCATTCCCACCACGTTCGTCCCGACCGCGGGCAGCGTCAGCCCGACGCCGTGGGTGTCGTCGGGGTTCTACGGCATCTACGACACCCAGGGCGAGGGCATGACCGCATCGATGCGCGCGCAGTTGTTCGCGCTGCTGCACAAATACCAGCCGACCCAGCTCTACGTCACCGGCCACAGCCTCGGCGCGGCGCTGAGCCAGCTGTTCTCGCTGGACGTGGCGGTCAGCCGGCCGATGGGCGAGCGGCCGTTTTCCGCGTCCAACATCAATTTCGCCAGCCCGATGGTCGGCCTGGACAGCTGGGGCAGCGCGTACGCGAACCAGATCGACGCCAGCCTCAGCATCCGCGTGTACAACTACTGGGACTACGTGCCGTCGCTGCCGCCGTCGACGTTCGACTATTGCGCGGTCGGCACCGGCTTCCGCACGTCGTTCTATGTCGACAAGGAATGGTTCCCGCACCTGTTGGCGCGGCATGCGCTGTCGAACCTGACCGTGGTGCTGGACAACGCCTTGCCGCTGACGCCGCAGCAATGGCAGGGCAGTTTCCCCGATCAGGTCGCGGGCGAGACCTCGTGGACGATGGTGAGCACGTATCCGCCGGCCGGCGCCGACGTGCGCTGGGCCGATCAGGCGCAGACGCTGATGAAGGCGGAAGCGACCGCGGCGGTGAAGGCGGGTTGAGGGTTCGGCGGTGCGTCGCGAGCGCAGCGCAAGGCGTCGGGCCTGAAGGCCCTCCCACGACAGCGCGCGCGCTTGCCCAGTTTTTTGTGCGAGCGCCTTCATTCGACGCCGGGGCTTGTGTGGGAGGGCCTTCAGGCCCGACGCCTTGCGCTCGCATCGCCGCGCCGCCACCCGCCGCAAACCTTCACCCAGGCATCAATCCACCCACCCGTATAGTGGCCGCCGTTTTCCGCCACCCAGGTATCCGCCATGAGCCTCCGCGCCGCCTCCGTCCTCCTGCCGCTGGCGCTGCTCGCGCTGTCCGCCTGCAGCACGCCCTCCGAACCGGTCGCGACCAAATCCGACCCGATGCCGGCCGCCGAAGCCAAGGGCGTAGGTATGGCCAATCCGGCCTCGGTGAACTGCCAGAAGCTCGGCGGCCGGCTGGAGATCCGCACCGGCAAGGACGGCGGCCAGTACGGCCTGTGCCACCTGCCCGACGGCCGCGTCTGCGAAGAATGGGCGCTGATGCGCGACAACAAGTGCGAGAAGCCGGCGGAGTGAGTGCGTACGCGGTCGGACGAACTTCGTCCGGCCGCGCGTTTTAGTTCTCCGGGTATCGATCTCTCGCCGGCGTTGCGCGCGGCGGGCGCGGGCGCCGCGCGGGGTCGAAGCCGCCGGCCGCGAGCGCGGCCGCGCCGGCGCTCAGTCGCGTCCCAGCGCCGCGCGCAGGCCGGCGATTTCCAGCTTCAGCGCCTCGTTCTCTTCACTCAGTTCAGCCACGCGCTTGCGTAGCGCCTGCAGTTCCTCGCTCTCGTCCGCGTTGGCCACGAACCGCGCCGGCGCCGCCTCTTCCTCGACCTCCACCTGCGGCTTGGCCTCGCGCGGCTTGCGCTTGGATTCGCGCACGCGCTTGGCGGCCTGCTTGAGTTCGGCGCCGCCGGCCAGGGCCGCGGCGCGTTGTTCGTCTTCCGGCAAGGTCGCGACCGCGGCGGCGGCGTTGATCGAGATCGCGCCGGACTTGACCGCGGCCACCACTTCCGGCGCGGCCTGCTTGTGGATGGTCTCGATCATGCCGACCTGGCTGTTGCTCAGGCGCGCGGCCTTGGCCAGCGCCTGGCGGCTGTCCAGCGCCGGCGCCTGGAACGCGGCGTCGTCGGCCCACGGCGGCGCATCGCCGGCCGCGTCCGCGTCCGCGGCCGGCGCGGCGGCGGCCTCGGCTTCGGCCGCGCGCTCGGCTTCGGCGCGCGCGCGCCGTTCGCTCAGGATTTCGCGCTTGCGCAGCGCCAGCACGCCGCGCTGGAAGTCCGAGACGCTGCGCCGGCCCAGGTGCTGGTCGATCATCCACAGGTGAACGTCGTCGAGGGTCTTGAAGCGCTTGTTCTGCACGGTCTGGAACGGCAGCCCGTGCTGCTTGCAGATGCCGTAGCGGTTGTGGCCGTCGACCAGCACATCGCCCCACAGGATCAGCGCGTCGCGGCAGCCTTCGGCGAGCAGGCTGGCCTCCAGCGCCTCGTGCTCGTCCGGAGTCAGCGGGTCGATGTAGGCCTTGAGCGATTCGTTGATGACGATATCCATGCGGCGTGCGGCGTTCGGAACGGTGGGGGCGGGCATTGTAGGCAGTCGCGGCCGCCGCGTCAGGCCGGCCGGCGCGGCGCGCGCGGACCGGCGCGGGCCGGGGACGCGAGACGGCCCGCGGATCGGCGATACTGGCGCGGCCGCGAGTCCGCGGCGCCACGCCGAGGGGACGGATGCGGCAAAGTGCGATCGCAGCGATGGCCTGCTTCGCGTTGGCCTGGCCGGCGCCGGGCGCCGCCGGCGCGCACGGCATCAGCCTCGGCGCGGGCGAGGTGCCCAAGGGCTGGGCGGCGATCGCCGCGCCCGAGGACGCCGCGCAATGGCAGTGCGCGATCGACGCGCTGCGTCCCTGGCAGGTGTCGGCCGACGACGGCGAGCGCGTGCGCATCGCGCCGCCGCAGCCGGCGCCGCCGTTGCAGGTGGCGCTGGCCGACGGGGTGATGCGCGCCGCCGGCGACGGCCGGATCGAATGGAAGCCGCGCCAGGGCGCGGCGGCGAAGGCCGGCTTCGTGCTCAGCAACGCCGACCTGCGGCCCAAGGCCGCGACCGAGTTCGGCGGCGACGTGTTCCTGGCCGAGGGCCGCAGCCACGACGGCCGCCATGAGGGCGCGATCGTGCGCTTCGAGCGGCGCGACGCGCAGCGCTGGCGGATCCATCGCGCGCTCGAACTCGACGCGACGCCGGCCGCGGCGGTGCGCAGCGGCGAGCGCGACTGGGTGGTGTTGACCCAGACCGGCCTGGTCGCCATCGACCTGGCCGCGCAGCGGCAGCGGCCGCTGCACCGCAATCCGCGCTGGGCGCGGCTGCAGCCGCAGTCGCTGCAGGCCTCCGGCGCGGGTTGGCTGATCGGCACCGCGCACGGTCTGATCCGGCTGCAGCCGTTCGGCGAGCACTACAGCGAACAATGGCTGGTGCCGGAGAACTGCCGGCGCCTGGCCGCGCCGCAGTGCGGGTGCCGGCCGCAGCGGCTGGAGCGCTAGCGAAGACGACTTCACGATGCAGGCAGGCAACGGACGATGACGGCGACGACATGGATGCTGGCGGCTGCGGCCGCCGCGGTGGTGGCGACCGGCGGCGACGCGCCGCCGTCGGGCTGGGTGGCGGTCGATCCGCCGCGCTCCGAAGCGGCGTTGCGCTGCGCCAACTATTCGCAGCAGGAATGGTCGGTGCGGCGCGCGGCCGACGGCACGCCGGAGTTGGTCCAGGTCCGCCATGAGCATCGCTACCTGACGGTGCGGGAGCTGTTCGACGACGGCGCCTTGCTCGGTTACAACCGCGGCGAGTTCGGCGGCTGGATCGAATGGCTGCCGCGCGACGGCGGCGCGCGCTTCGAGCAGACGCAGGTCGATCCGGTCGCGGCGACGCGCTACCGCGGCGAGGCGGTGATCGCCGAGGGTCTCGCCCACTTGGACGCCAACCGCGGCTCGGTCCTGCGCTTCGAGCGCCGCGACGGGCGCAGCTGGCGCATCCACCGCCTCGCCGAACTCGACGCCGCGCCGGTGGCGGCGGTGCGGCGCGGCGACAAGGAATGGGTGCTGCTGTTGGTCGACGGGGTGGCGTCGGTGCAGTTGGACAGCGGCCAGGTCCGGCGCCTGCATCGCTCGCGCGATTGGCTGGGCAGCTATGTCGGCTCGATCCAGCCGCTCGGCGACGGCTGGCTGATCGGCGGGCGACGCGGGGCGATCCGGCTGGAAGCGACGGCCGACGGCGGTTATCGCGAACGCTGGTGGACGCCGGCGCGATGCGCGGTGCTGGAGCCCGTGTGCAGTTGCGCCGATTCGATTCCTTGAGCGCGGACGGCGGGACGTCGGCGTGGCGATCGCCTCAGCCGACGCGCCGATAGCGCGAGACCCAGTTGGTTTCCCAACTCGCGCCGCCATCGGCCGAATACGCCTGTTCCCATTGCACGCGGTCGGCGCCGATCCCGGTCCACAGCCCGCGCACCTTGACCGTCGCGCCGCGCAGTTGGCTCTCGCCGAAGAAGCGGCCTTCGCCGTCGGCGAAGCCGCCGATCATCGGCGGGCCGATGCGCTGCGGGTTGCGCGTGTCCAGCCACCAGTCGGCCCAACTGCGCGTGGCCGGGTCGAAGCTGCGCAGGGCCAGGCCGCGATAGGGCAGGCCGGGTCGGTTCACCACGCTTTCGTCGAACTGGGCGAGGCCGCCGAACAGCGACTGGGTCTGGCAGCGGCCGTCGAATTCCTCCCAGTCGCGGCTGTCCATCAGCCGTTCGCGCAGGCGGCGGTAGCGCACCTGCCAGGTGCCGAGGAAGAAGTCGAAGGCGCGCGCGGGATCGGCGCCGCGGGCGGAGTCGGAGACCGCCGGCGCGGCGGCCGTGGCCGCGGCGGGCAGCGCGGCCGCGACGGCGGCGAGCAACGGCGCGCGCAGCAGCAGGCGGCGGGACGGGTCGTGGAGGTCGGGCATGCGCGGTCCTGGCGGTGTGGGCGGATCAGCGGCGCGCGGCGTGTCGGTGCGCGGCTCGTCGGCGTGCGGCTCGTCTGAGTGCGACTCGTCTGAGTGCAACTCGTCGGAGTGCGGCTCGTCGGAGTGCAACTCTTCAGCGTCGAACTCAGCCCGCGCTTTCGCCCAAGCGGGTGTCGGTGGCGAGCCAGTTGACTTGCCACTGGCGGCGGCCGTCGGCGGAGACGGCTTGTTCGAACAGGCAGCGGTCCGGGCGCGGGCAGTGGATGCGAAAGCGCACCCGGACCGGTCGGCCGTCGATGCGGTCGTCGCCGAAGAATTCGCCGCGGCCGTCGACGAAGCGGCCGGCCAGCGGCGCGGTCAGGGCGCCGTCGCCCAGGTTGGCGTAGTGGATCCGCCATTGCCGCGGGGCCGGTTCGTACAGTCGCAGGGCGACGCCATCGATGCGCCCGGCCGGGCCGGCCACGGCCAGTTCGGCGAGATTGGCGCGGCCGCCGTGCACGGCGACGACGCGGGTGGTGCCGGTGTACTCCAGCCACCGCGGCGCGGCGCCCGGCGACCGCGCCAGGCGCCGCACGTGGGTGCGCCACAGTCCGGTTTCGAAATCGAAATCGCGTTGGCCGTCGCGTTGGGTAGCGGCCGGCGTCGCCGCGGCCTGGGCGAGGCAGGCAGGCGGCCAGGCCAGCGCGAGCAGCGCGGCGAGGGCGCCGGCGTACAGCGCCGAGGTCGGGCGGCGGGCAACTTGCAACGATGGCATCGGCGCGGCTCCCGGGGCGGTCGCCGCCACTGTGCGGCGCGCCGCCGAGCCGCCTCAAGGGCCACTTACGGACTCGGCGCGCAGGCCATTTCGCTTCGGCCGCCGCGCGCGCTAGGCTGGCGGCTGGACGCAAGGAGATGCGCATGCGCATGAAACGGATCGTCGTCGCCTGCTGCCTGGCCGCGGCCTGCGCGGCGTGTTCGGACCGCGGCACCGGCCCGGGCCGCAGCGCGACCGCCGCGCCACCGCCCGCCGCCGCCGCGGCCACGCCGTTGCCGCCGCAAGCGCGCGAGTACCGCAGCGACCACTACGCCATCTTCAGCGCCGCCACGCCGGCGCAGACCGTGCGCGTGGCGACCGCGGTGGAGGCCTTGTACCGCGCCTACGGCGAGTTCTTCGCCTTGCCGCCGGCGCCGGCCGACACCCGCCTGCGCCTGATCCTGTATCGCGACCGCGCCCAGTTCTCCGCGTTCAACACCTCGATGCCGTGGGCCGAGGCCTACTACCGCACGCCGTACTGCCACGCCTATTTCGATCAGGACTCGGACAGCCCCTATCACTGGATGCTGCACGAGGCCACCCACCAGCTGCATGCCGAGCGCGCCGGCTACGCGCGGGCGAAGTGGATAAACGAAGGCGTGGCCAGCTATTTCGGCGCGAGCCGGTTCGACGGCGCGCGGCTGCGGCCGGGCACGATCGACCCCGGCGCGTATCCGATCTGGTGGCTGCCGGACCTGGCGCTGTCGGGCTCGCTCGAACGCGACCTGCGCTCGGGCCTGTTGATCCCGCTACGGCAGTTGATCGACAACAGCGGGCCGCCGATCGGCGGGCGCCATCTCAACGTCTATTACATCGAGTACTGGAGCCTGTCGCACTTCCTGTTCCACTACGACGGCGGCCGCTACGCCGCGGCCTATCGCCGGCTGCTGCGCGGCCGCGGCACGCTGGCCGAGTTCGAGCGCGAACTAGGGCCGGTGCACGCGATCCAGGCGCAGTGGTACGCCTATCTGCTGGAAAAGCGCGCCGAGGTGGCCGACGGCGGCGCGCTGGCGGAGGCGACGCCGGTGCGGCGCTGAACGCGACATCGGCGAACGCGCGCGCCGATGCCGCTGCGCACGCGCTCCGGGTTTTCCGCATCCGCGTCCGCATTCGCGCCGGACGTGACGGATGCGGCGGCGATGGACTCGGCAGCCGCATCATCGGAAAACAATCCGCGGCCGTCGTTGACAGTGCGCGCGGCGCAGCTTTGAATTCCCCCGGCCCGGCCGATGCGCGAGTCACAACGATTTCTTTTGGCCGGCCCCATTATTTCTTGCATCGGCCGCGCGGCCGCATGCGCGGCGCGGCGGCTGCGGCCGCCCGTCTTCACCGGATCGGCCTCGGCCGTTCTCATCGATTGGAACCGCCATGGCCCACACCCGCATCAACCTCGGCGCGCTCAAGGCTTTCGAGGCCGCCGCGCGCGCGCTCAGCCTGACCCGCGCGGCCGACGAGCTCAACGTCACCCAGGCCGCGGTCAGCCATCAGGTGCGCTTGCTGGAAAACCAACTCGGGGTCGAGTTGTTCCGCCGCCTGCCGCGCGGACTGGCGCTGACCGACGAGGGCCTGGGCCTGCTGCCGGCGATCCAGGAAGCGTTCGACCGCATCGACAGCGCGCTCGACCGGGTCGGCGACGGCCTGGCGCGCGAAGTGGTGCATGTCGGCGCGGTCGGCACCTTCGCCAGCGGTTGGCTGCTGCCGCGGCTGGCCGAATTCGCGCGCCTGCATCCGTCGGTGGACGTGCGGGTCAGCACCCACAACAACCGGGTCGATCCGGCCGCCGAAGGCCTCGACTACGCGGTGCGCTTCGGCCGCGGCACCTGGCCCGGGATGGAAAGCAAGTTCCTGCGGGCCGCGCCGCTGACCCCGCTGTGCACCCCGGCGATCGCCCAGCAACTGCGCGACCCGGCCGAACTGGCGCGCTTCCCCTTGCTGCGCTCGTACTTCGTCGACGACTGGCGGCTGTGGTTCGAAGCCGCGCACGCGGTGCCGTGCGGTCCGATCAACGGCGCGATCTTCGACTCCTCGGTGACCATGGTGCAATGCGCGTTGCAGGGCCTGGGCGTGGCCTTGGCGCCGCCGTCGATGTTCGCGCGCGAGATCGCCCAGGGCCTGCTGGTGCAGCCCTTCGACACCGCCCTGGACGCCGGCGGCTACTGGCTGACCCGGCTGGCGTTGAAGCCCGCCGGCGACGGCGCGTCGGCGTTCGCGGGGTGGCTGGAGCGGGCTTGCGCGGAGTGAGGCGCGGCGCGAGCGCAGCGATAGGGCGCGAATGCGTGCGATGCGGCGGCGTTGGGCGCGCTCGCCGTTGGCGATGAAGCCGCGGCTTCACTAAGACAATCGCGCGAGACCACTGCTGTGGTCATCGCGGCGAACGCTGGAATGCGCACCGCTGCGGCGACCGTCGGAGTGCGCGTCGCTCGCGCGCGGGCCGGCCGAACCCGCCCTCGGGCCAGTCGCCGGCGTCGTCTTTTCAGGCCAGCGTCTTCGCCAGCAGCCACAGCATCGCGTTTCGCGTGCGCCGCGCATCCGCGCCCGCATCGATCTCCAGCGCCGCGCGGTCGAAACCGGCCGAGAGCAGGCGGGCGAGGGCGGCGATGTCGACGTTCGCATCGCCCAGCGCCTCGGCCAATCCTTCCTGCAAGGCGCTGCCGGCGTTGGCCTCGTCGATCGCCAGCGCCTGCTCCGCGCCGAGCACCGCCGGCGCGTCGATCAACAACAGCCGGGTCCGGCCGGGCACGGTCATGCTGTCCAGGTAGGCCTCGGCGCCGCGCAGCAGGGCCGCTCGCGCGGGCAGGCCGGCGGGGGCGGCGGCGAGGATGGCCTCGCGCACGGCTTCGGCCTCCGCCTCCAGCACGTGCCGGAACAATTCGCGCTTGTCGGCGAAGTGGTGGTACAGCGCGCCGCGGGTCACGCCGGCCGCGGCGACGACGTCGGGAGTGGAGGTGTCGGCGTAGCCGCGGGCGACGAACAGGGCGCGGGCGGCGTCGAGTAGGGCGCGACGGGTGCCTTCGGTGCGTTCGCGATTGCTGCGCCCCGCGCGGGCGGGCGTGCGGCGGCGGTCGGCGGATTCCATACATGCAGCCTGTATGTTAATGTGGAATTACATGCAGACTGTATGTAAAAGCCTCCGGCACCGACAAGCCCACCCCGCCAGGAACCGACGCCCATGAAGATCGCCAGCTTCTACCCCGTGCTCATGACCGCCGACGTCGCCGCCACCGCGGCCTTCTACCGGACCCATTTCGGCTTCGTCGCGCTGTTCGAGGCCGACTGGTACGTGCACCTGCAATCGGCCGACGACCCGTCGGTGAATCTGGCCGTGCTCGACGGCGACCACGCCACCATCCCCGAGTCCGGCCGCGGCCGGGTCGGCGGCCTGTTGCTGAACTTCGAAGTCGAGGACGTCGACGCGGTCCACGCGCGCCTGGTCGCCGCCGGCCTGCCGGTGCTGCTGAGCCTGCGCGACGAGGCCTTCGGCCAGCGCCACTTCATCACTGCCGATCCCAACGGCGTGCTGCTCGACATCATCACTCCGATCGCGCCAAGCGCGGAGTTCGCCGCGCAGTACGCGGACGGCGCGTTGCCGGCTTGAACGAGGTCGCGGGTCGAAGCCTGGCGGCCGCTCAGCCGGCGTCGGCCTGCGCACGCATCAACTCGCGGCGACCACGCCCGTCGCCAGCGCCGCCGCTTCGTCGGCGAACATCGCCATCGCGGTGTTCATGCGCTTGAAGCCCAGGCGCAGGTAGAAGCCCTCCTTGCCGGGGTTGGCGTACAGCAGGATCTTGCGATGGCCGTGCGCGCGCCGCACCAGCGATTCGACGATGGCCTTGCCCAGGCCGGTTCCCTGTTGCTGCGGATGCACGGCGATGTCGCTGAGGTAGGCGCAGTCCACGCGGTCGGCGAGCGCGCGGCCGGCGCCGACCAGGCGCCCGTCGGCGTAGACCAGGGCCACATAGCGGCTGTTGCCGAACGCGGTGCGCAGGTAATCCGGGCTCTTTTCGCCGAGCGGCGCGATCCGGTACAGCGCGGACAGTTCGTCCCAGTCGACGTCGCGAAGATGGTCGATCCATTGCATGGCACGCGCTCCCGTTCGTTGGGTTTCGAAGGCGGCGCGGGCGCCGCCGGACATTCACTGCGCTTCGCGCCGCGCCAGCCATACGCCGGCCAGGATCAGCGCGCCGGCCGCCGCCATCGGCGCGGTCACCGGTTCGTCCAGCAGCAGCCAGGCCCAGGCCACGCCGAACAGCGGAATCAGGTAAGTGACCAGCGAGGTGCGGGCCGCGCCGATGCGCGCCACCAGCCGGTAGAACAGCGCGTAGGCCAGGCCGGTGCAGAGCAGCCCCAGCAGCAGCGCCGCGCCCCAGGCGCGCGCGCCGATCGCTTGCGTCGGCCACTGCGCCAGCGCCGCCGGCAGCATCAGCAGCGCCGCGCTGAGCAAGGTCGCGCTGGCCACCGCCGCCGGCGGCAGGCCGCCGAGATGGCGGCGCACCAAGTGCAGGCCGACGCCGTACAGGAACGCCGCCGCGCACCCCGCCGCGACCGCCCAGCCGATCGCCGCGCCGGCGCCGCCGCTCTTGCCCGCGGCCAGCACGCCGACGCCGGCGAAACCGCCGAGCAGCGCCAGCGCGCGGCGCGTGCCGATCTTCTCGCCGAAGCACGCGAAGCCGACCAGCGCGGCGAACAGCACGGTCATGGCGCTGGTGATCGCGCCGATCCCGGCCGGCGCGCGTTCGGCGCCCCAGGCGAACAGCACGAACGGCACCGCCGAGTTGATCGCGCCGACCAGCGCCAGCTTCGGCCACAGCCGCAGCGGGAATTGCGCCCGCGCGCGCCACAACAGCGGCGCCAGCACCAGCCCGCCCAGCGCCAGCCGCAGTTCGACCAGCGCCAGCGGCCCGAACGCCGGCGCGGCCACGCGCATGAACAGGAACGAGATGCCCCAGATCGCGGCCAGCGCGGGCAGTTCCAGCGCATCCAGGCGCAGGCGGGCGGCGAATCCGGTGGGGGCGAGGATGGCGTTCATGGCGGCTCGGCTGCGCGGTGGTGGGGTCACTTTAGGCAGCCTCTGGCTCTATATAGAGTCCAGATATTTCTAATTTGATGGAGCCAGATTGCGCGAGAGCGTCTCCCCGCGGTGCAGCCCGCCTGGATGCGGCGGTGTCGTTTCCCGGCGGTGGATGCTGGCGAGGTACACCGCAGCTGCACGTCGCCCCGGTCGTGCGAAAGCATGGCTGCGCTGCGACGAAGTTGTCGCTACATGGCACGTCAAGAACTTCTCTAGCGCACGAAGCCGGTGCACTGACACAATGCCCCGGCGCTGCGCAGGGGGCGGCGCGCGGGGCGGCAGGGGACGTTGCGGCCGCTCTGCGGCGATGCGCGGCGCAGGCCGCTCGCGAGCGCGGCCTCTTGCGATGCGAATCCGCGCGCCACGACGGCGCTGCCGCCGCCTGCCATCACAAGGATCGTTCGATGTCGCCCTCTGCCCGTTCCACCCGCCGCGCCCTGCTGGCGCTCGCCTGTTCCCTGGCCTGCCTGTCGGCCGCGCACTCGCAGCCCGCGCCGGCGGCCGCGTCCCAGCCCGCCGCCAAGGCCGGGCCCGCGGCCGCCAAGCCCACCGCCAAGCCGTCCGCGGGCAAGCCATCCGAAGGCCGGCCGTCCGAAGGCAAGCCGTCCGAAGGCAAGCCGTCTGCATCGCCGCTGTCGCCGGCCGATCGCGCCTACATCGAGCGGATCGGCGAGGTCGAAGCGCTGGTCGACGACGAAGCCCGCTGCAAGGGCTATCCGGACCTGCCCGACAACCAATGGCTGGCCGGCGCCGCGCAGGGGCGCTGCAGCCTGCTGCGCAAGCCGGCGTGGTCGCTGGACCAGATCGATCGGTTGCTCGGCGAGAAGGACGGCGCGGCCGAACTCGACCGGCGCTTCGCCGAGCTGCTGGACCAGCACTACCGCGTGCAGGCCCAGCGCGAGCAGATCTTCCGCGCGTTCAAGGCCTTCGACGCCAGCGCGCGCGCCGGCGAAACCGCGCAGCGCTGGTTGCGCGCGTCGCCGCGCAGCGCCTACGCGCGCGTCGCCGTGGCCAGCCATTACCAGACCATCGGCGAGGACGCGCGCGGTATTTCCGCGCTGAGCCAGGTCGGCGACGCGCAGCGGCAGGACATGCAGTCGCAGTTCGCCAAGGCGCTGCCGCTGTACGACCAGGCGCTGGAACTGGAACCGCGGCTCAGCGTCGCCTGCGTGCAGCAGATGGCGATCGGCCGGCATCTGTCGCAGGAGCTGTGGCAGCGCGCGAGCGAGCGTTGCCGCGCGATCGATCCGGATTCCTACTACGTGGTCTATGGCCGCATCCTCGCCTCGCAGCCCAACTGGGGCGGCTCGATGCAGGCGCTGCGCGAGGCGGTCGAGGACGCGCGCCAGCGCGCGCCGCGCAATCCGATCCTGGGCGCGGTGGTCGGCGAAGCCGAGGGCTTCCCGGTCTCGCCGATCTCCGGCGCGCCGATGGTGGCGGCGGAACTGGCGCGGGTATCGAAGCTGGCGCCCAGCGGCACCTTGATGAGCTATGCCGCGCGCGCCTACGGCCACGACGGCGATCACTGGCGCACCTTCGTCTACGCCTCGCAGGCGGTGCGTTTCTGGCCGCACAACGCCGAGTTCCGCAACTTGCGCGCGACCGCGCTGATGATGCTGAACATCCCGGGCTGGGCGGCGATCGACCTGGAACAGGCGGTGCGCGACGCGCCCCGCGACCCCGACGTGCGCGCGCAACTGATCAAGGTGCTGACCCTGGCCGGCCGCGCCGACGACGCCATCGCGCAGTTGCCGTCGCTGCGGGCCTTGTCGCCGCAGGAGGCCGCGCGCACCCGGTTCTTCGTCTGCGGGCAACTGGCGCAGGGGCCGCAGTACGGCGCGACCGCGGTGCGCTGCGTCAACGAACTCGTCGCCGAGGCGCCGGAGATCTACGAGGCGACCCAGATGCGCGCGTTCGTGCTGTTGCAGGCGCGCGATCCCGGCGCCGCGGCGGCGATCGACGCGGTGCTGGATTGGCCCGATCCGGACGGCAGCGCGCACGTGCGCGCGGCCAAGGAGCGCGCGCGGATGTGGAAGGCCGACCTGGAGACGAACAAGGCCGCGTTGCCGGTGCGCTAGGCGCGCGCGGGCGGGTCGCCGCGGCGGCCCGCCGGCTCAACGCGCCATGTCGCCGCGCCATGTCGCCGCGCCATGTCGCCGCGCCGCGAACCGGGCGCGGCGCCGGCTCAACCGCCCGGCGGGTACTTCTCGCCGAATTCCAGCGCCACCGGCACGTAGGTGGTCAGGTTGACCGGACAGTTGTAGTAGTCCGAATGCGCGCACAGGAAGCTGTAGAGCGTGTTGAGGTTGAGGCTCAGCGTCTGCGGCGGCTGGCCGGCGGGGAAGTGCGCTTCCAGCACCCGGCCGCCGCCGTAGCTGGTCTTCTTCGAGGTCTTGTCGGTGAAGAACAGCAGCAGGTGGTCGATGCCGCTCCAGTCGCCGCTCTTGTTGAACGCGCGCAGGGTGTAGGTCTTGCCCTGCAGCGGCACGGCGACATCGCCGATCCAGTACATCGTGCCGGTGTGGTTGCGCGAATCCAGGTGGCTCACCGCCTTGGCCGGGCGGCGCGCGAACCGCGCCTGGATCACGCCCTTGGGATCGTAGGGAAAGAACGACAGGCCCTTGAAGGTCTGGCCGACCCGCGCGGGGTTGTACAGCCAGGCCTTGAGCGCATCGTCGTAGACGGTGGCGCGCACGCTCAGGCCGCCGGCCAGCGCCTGGGTCTGGTCGGGCGCCTTGAGCAGATCGACCGGCTTCAGGCCCGGGCCTTCGAGCATCGCGGCGCCGTCGCGGAAGCGCAGGCGCACGTCCTTGGCGCCGCCGGCGCCGTCGGCCCAACGCAGCGCCGCCGCCGGGGCGCCGGCCGGCAGGTGCGCGCCGGCGCCGGCGGCGATCACCCGCACGTCCTGGATCGCGTACATGCCGGTGGCGCCGCTGGCCTGCTGGGTGAGGCCGGCGCGGAACTCGTCGTAGTCCTTGCGCGGATCGGCCTGGGCGGCGAGCGGCAGGGCCAGCAGCAGCGCCAGCGCCAGCCGCGTACGGATCGAGGGGGACGGCAGGCGCATCGCGAACTCCGCGGGCATTGGGGAGCCCCCATGCTAGCCAAGCCGTGCGCGCCGCGCGTCCGCCGCAAGGCCGGTGACGTTTGTCAGCCCGCGGCCCTGCGCCGCGGAGCGTGATCGCTCGGGTCGATCCGCCGCGCCGCCCAGCGGCGCAACGACGGCCACGCGCCCGTGGCGAGGCTCGCGCCCGGATGCCGCCGGCTCAGTCCGCCGCGTCGGCGCCGCCCGCCGCCGGCCCGCGCAGGCGCTCGATCGCCTCGATCGCCGCCCGCATCCGCAGCCGCGCCGCCGGATTGGCCGAATGCACCCGCAGCCGCGGCGCGACGAAGCCGCGCTCGGCCACCGCGCGCTCGATCCACAGCAGCACGTCGTAACCGGTGCCGCGCGCGTCGTCGCCGAGGTCGTGGTCCAGGCTCAGTTCGGTCACCGCGCCGGTCGCGAGCAGGGCGATGGTCTGGTCCGGCCAGTACGTGCGCTCCCAGCCGGGCGGGGTGTCGCGTTCGTCGTCGAGGTAGACGCGCATCGCTGTTCTCAAGGGTTCGCGCGGCGGCCGATGCTGCCAGCGGGCGCCGCGCGCGGCAAGCGTGCGACCGCGCCGGGCGCCCGCGCGCGCCGGCGAAGACCGTGCGGCGCGAGCAGGATGCGCGCGCGGTCGCAGCGGAATGAGTCGGCCGCCACGGATCGCGATATTGGCCTGCGCGCGCTGTCCTCCAGCGCGCGCCGGCGAGCGTTAGAGCTAGCGAATGCCGCCGCGGCGGCATCGCCCGCGCGGCGCCTGCCCGCCGTCGCCTCAGGATCCAAGCGTCGTTTCAAACGCCGGACGTTTCCGTCACCGAACATTCGCAGGTTCTTCATGCGTGCAGTCTCGTTTCCCGTCGAACACGTCCGCTGCGCCGGCGGACGCGCGCGTCGGCGCGTCGCTGAGTTTCCGCAGTGCGACGGCGCTCGGGGTTTGCGCCGCTGCGAACGCCGCAGTGCGCGCTTCGCGTGCGCGGTGCGCATCCGCCGGCACGCGCGTGCGTACTTCTCCTTGACGGGCCGGCGAACGCATCCGCGACCTGCGTCGCATCGAACGAATTGCAATTTGAAATTGCATGAAAAGACAATCCAAAATGACCTCGCGCCAGGCCGGCCGTCGCAAAGCATTACGCGCGCGATCACGCCGCCGGCGCCGCGCCGTTGCCCCGCATGAGCGCGCACGTGGACGAAGGAGGCAGGCGATGACCCGTTACTGGATCCAGGCCGGCGACACCACCAGCGGCGGCGGCAGCGTGCTGGCGCAGGGCGCCGGCGGCGACGGCCGGCCGCGTTGGGCGCGGATCGGCGACGCCGTGCACTGTGGCATGCACGGCATGACCACGATCGTCACCGGCGACGCCGAGCAGCGCATCGACGGCCGCGCGGTCGCGCGCCACGGCGATTTCTGCGCCTGCGGTTGCATCCTGATTTCGTTGAGCCAGATCCGCTCGATCGTCGAGCTGGGCACCGACCTGATCGCGCCGCCGCACGCGCGGCGCGGCTGAGCCGGCCGGCGCCGCGCGGCTACACTGCGCGCGGGCCGTCCGGGCTCGCGATCCAGGACGCGCGGCCGCATGGATCTGGCCGTGTTCGATTTCGACGGCACCATCGCCACCCGCGAAACCTTCGCCGGCTTCGTCCGCGCCAGCGTGAGCCGGCGCCGCCGCGCTCAGTACGGCGGCGGCGCGGCGGGCGCCCAACCCTGCGCCTGGAACGAGGCCGCGCCGGGCACGGCGAACAGCCAGCCCTGCGCATCGTCGCGCCGGCGCTGCAGGTCGGCGGCGAACGCGCCGAGGGCGAAGCGGATGGTCTGGGTGCCGTGGATCGGGCAGGCGACCGCGTGCACCTGGTCGAAGTCGGCGAGGTCGATGCGCTGTTCGAGCGCGGCGCGGTAGCTGTCCCAATCGGCGTGGCCGCTGAGCCGGTCGTCGTCGGCGCTGCCGACCAGCACCAGCACCGAGCGCGCGGCGGGCGACAGGTCGAGCAGCGCCAGCTGGCCCGGCTGGATCGGCCCGCAATGCTCGCTCGGCGCCGGCAGGAGACTGGCGCCGGCGAGGATCATCTCGATGGCGCGCAGCACGGTGGGGTGGTGCGGTTCCAGGGTGAGGACGGCGTACATGGCGGCCTGGCGCGGACGGGACCCATGCCAACGCGCGGCGGCCGCGGACGTGAAGGCCGCGCGCGGCGCCGTGGCCGCAATACCCGCGAGCCGCGCAAGGCCGTGCGCGTCGGCGCAGCCGAAAAGCCCCTCTCCCGCTAGCAGGAGAGGGGCCGCAGGCGACGCGGCCGGCGCGGGACGAGGTTGGGATGGGAACCTGCGGTCCCGGCCGGCGCAGCGCCGCCGTGCATTCGTGCAGAACGGCGCGCGGGCGCGGCTGTGAACGCCCGCTTCCACGGGCGCGCGTCGTCGGGCTCGCGCGCTCGCGAACGCGCGATGGGCGCGGCGGCCGCACGCGTCGGCGGGGCACGCGCCGGCTCAGCGCTCAGCGCCGATAGCGGCTGCTGCGTCCGTCGCTGCGCAGCGTTTCCAGCGCCGCGACCCGGCCGTCGGCGCCGCGTTCGAAACGCAGGCGCACCGCCGGATCGTCGCTGAGGCAGAACAGGTCGCGCTGCAGCGCGGTCAGCGGCTGCGGCGGACGGCGGCCATCGCGCAGCAGCAAACGCCCGTTGTCGTCCTCGATGCGCAGGCGTTCGTACTCGCCCAGGTAGTCGGCGGCGGCGAACGCGGCCGGCGCGGCCTGCGCGCGCAGCGCTTCCAGGGTCCAGCGCGCGTCCAGCGCGGCGGGACCGTCCTGGCGCGCGGCCACGATCCGCTCCAGCGCCCGCAGGCGCGCGGTGTCGAGCGCCTGCGCGGCGGCGGTGGCGATATCGGGCTGCACGCCGCGGCCTTCCCAGTTGCCGCCGGTGATCGGATTGGTCGGCGAACCGGTGGACACGAACACGCGGTAGCCGTCCGCCAGCGGAAATTCGCCGCCGGGATTGGCCGCGCCGGCGCTGGCTTCGCCGATCACCGTGGCGCGCCGCGCCGCCTGCAGGGTGTAGGCCAGCGCTTCGGCGGCCGAACCGGTGCGCGCGCTGGTCAGCACGTACAGCGGCACGTCCAGGCGCGGCTGCGGATACCACTGCAGCGGCGCTTCGTCGAAGCTGCGCGTCTGTCCGTCCAGGCGCGCGCGGAAGCGGTTGTAGATCGGCGCGCCGCGCGGGGTGAAGGCGCTGGTCAGATAGCCCACCGAGGCCGGCGAGCCGCCGCCGTTGTGGCGCAGGTCGACGATCACCGCGTCGCGCTCGGCCAGCAGCGCCAGCGCGGCGTCGAGCGCGCGCCGGGCCGGATCGGCCGGGTCGTCGAAATCCAGGTCCGGCAGTTCGCGCAGGTCCAGATAGCCGACATTGCCGGCCAGCGTTTCCACCGCGCGCAGGCCGTAGTTGCGCCGGCGCGAGGCGTCGGCCGCGTCCGCGGACGGTCGCGGGCCGGGGCCGCGCGGCGCGGCCGCGGCGAGCGCCGGATCGCGCCATTCGACCCGGAAGTGGTTGTCTTCCGGGCGCAGGCGCCGGCTCAGCGCGGTGGCGAGGTCGCGCGGATCGGTGTCGGCGTCGTAGCGGCCGGCGCCGGCTTCCTCGCGCAACTGCGCCGCAAGGCGCGCGGCGCGTTGCGGATCGTAGAAGTTGCGGTCGATGGCGTCGGCGACCTGCGCCACGATCGCGCGCGGCCCCGCCGGCGCCGCGGGCGGGGCGGCGACGGCGGGCGCGCACAGCGCGATCAGGCACAACGTTGCGGCGCGACGGCGCCAGGCGCCGAGGCGGGGCGGGCGGGACGACTGGCGCATGGGCGGCTCCGGTTCGACAGGGACAGGTGTTCCCCGTAGATGCAGGCAAGCCTCGCCGCGTTGCAGCCGCTGCGCGCAGGCGCCCGCGCCCGTGCCTGCGTGCCCGTGCCTGCGCGCCCATGCCAGCGCGCCCATGCCAGCGCGCTCGGACCGGCGCGCTCAGAACTGCGCGCTGAGGTCGTTGTACCAGGGGCCCGGCGCCGGCATCACCTGCACCGAGGCCAGCTCGCCGGCGCTGACGCTGCCGCCGCCGAAGTCGAGCTGGCTCAGGTCGACCCGCTGCACCGTGGCGTTGAACGCGCTGTTGAAGTAGTACACCGCGTTGGTGTGGTCGCGCGCGACCTGCCACATCGTCCAGTCGCCCTGCTGCGGCAAGGGATGCTTGTCGCTGCTGACCAGCGCGGTGCCGTAGGGCGTGGCCTGGACGATCTGCACCAACTGCAGGGCGACGTTGACGACGGTCTGGGTGCTGTCGGTGGCGCCGTCGAGCTTGGCCGTGGGCAGCCAGCCCTTGCCGTCGCGCGGCAGCAGGCCCAGGCCCTTGCGCAGGAACCAGGCCTTGATGAAGCGCGAGGGCGAAGTGATGTCGCCGGGCAGGCCGACCGTGCCGGCGCCGACCGGCGGGCCGGAGTCGGCCTTGCGCGAGGTGCCCGAGCCGACGACGCTGAGCTTCTCGTAGATCTCCAGGTTGCTGCGGTGCCAGTCGTAGGTCGGCGCGTTGGTCAGCACCGCGTCGTTGGTGGCGCCGTTGCGGTAGTCCGGGCCGTAGACGATGGTCTGCCCGCCGATGCATTCGATCACCGCGCTCAGGCCCTGGCTGTCGGTGGCGATGAAGTGCACCGGCAGGTAGGTCGGCGCGTCGGGCTGCGGGCCGACGATGCGCACGTTGGCCAATGCGCTGACCAGGGTCGGCACCGAGTCGAACTGGCTCATCACCCAGGCGACGAAATCGTGGAAGGCGACGGGCTGTTCGCCGCTGTCGGCCTGGGTCGCGTACTGCGTGCCCGGCAACCACAGCGCCGCGCAGGACAGGCCTGCCTGGTTGATGCCGTCGATGAAGGTGGTGAACTCCGGCATCGTCTCCGGATCGGCGAGGGCGACGAAGCCGTATTGGCCGGTCCACGGTTGCGAGTGGTCGCGGAAGATCGGGAACTTCTGCTGCGCCGGCACGCGGTACAGGCGGGTGGCGAGGGTGCCGGTGAGTTCCATGCAGCGCGCGGTGATGTGCTGGAGCGCGCCTGGCGAGCCCGAGGGAACGTTGGGGACGGACAGCAGGAAGTTGGTGCACATGCGGAAAGCTCCTTTGCGCTGGTGGCGTTGAGCGGACGCGCGCGGACGGGCCGCGCGCGTTCGCGTGTCGGCGATGGATGCGTCGGTGCGGGAGTGCTGCGGAAGGATCGATGCTCCGCACGCGGCGTCGGCCGCGTGTGCGAAGGCGATGTCCGAAAGTAACAACGCGCGGCGGGCGGTCGGACAGGTCATCGGTTCTGTGACGGGTCGCGCGCTACGGGATTTTGCTGGGCGACGGTGTTGCGATGTGCGTTGGCGCACGTCGTGGCGATGAACGAAATCGAAGCGGCGCGCGAAGGTTTTGTGATGAGCGCGGTTTGCGCAAGTTGTCGGTTCGGTGGGTGCGGGCCGGTGCGCAATCGGTGTTACGTTGCGTTGCGATCGCGGGCGGCGTTCGTCGTGGTTGTATTGTCGCGGTCGCGGCTCGCGCCGCTCCTACAGTCGGATACGAAGCCGCCGAAGCTCCTGTAGAGCGGCGCAAGCCGCGACCGCGACAACGCAACCACGACAAACCCGACCGTAGCCGCCGACGCCGCGACCGCCTGCGTTTATCCTTGGCCTTTCGCCCACCAGGACCGTCCGCGCATGAAGCCGCCGCGTTTCGCCCGTTACGTCCCGACCCTGGCCTGCGTCGCCGCGCTCGCCGCCTGCGCCAGCCTGCACGCCGCCGCGCCCGCCGCGCAGCGCGCGCCGACGGCCGACTTCGGACAGGCCTGGCCCGAGTACCGCCAGCGCCAATCGCGCCTGCCGCTGCGCTACGAGGCGATCGAGCGCGTGCGCCTGGACGGCGCGGAGCGGCGCAGCTATCGCCTGTATTCGCAATCGTGGCCGGAAAGCGGCGGCGCCGATCCGGCGCAGTGGAGCCATCGCGTCGATCTCTACGTGCCGGATGCGGCGCGGCCGAAATCGGCCCTGCTGGTGATCAACAACGGCACCAACCGCGGCAACGGCAGCGATCCGCAGCGCCCGCCGAGCGACTTCAGCGAGGAGCTCGCGCGCGAGACCGCGGTGGCCACCCAGACCATCGTGGTCTCGGTGTCCGACGCGCCGAACCAGTACCTCGCGCTGCCGGGCGAGCCGCCGCGGAAGGAGGACGCGCTGGTCGCCGCGACCTGGCGCCGCTTCCTCGACGAGCCGGTCGCGAGCAACGCCACCTTGCCGCTGCACGTGCCGATGGCCGAGGCCGCGGTCAAGGCGATGGATCTGGCCCAACGCGAGCTTGCGCCGTACCGGTTGCGCTCGTTCGTGGTCACCGGCGCGTCCAAGCGCGCCTGGGCGGCGTGGCTGACCGCGATCGGCGATGCGCGCGTCGGCGCCATCGTGTCCTACGTGATCGACATGCGCATCGCGCCGCTGATCGGCCACATCGGCCGGGTCTACGGCGGCGGCTGGCCGATCGCGTTGCAGCCGTACTACCAGGAAGGCATCACCCGCCGCTACCAAGAACCGGCCTTCGCCCGGCTGATGCAGGTCGACGATCCCTACAGCTATCTGTCCGGCCGCCATCGCGCGCGGCTGGGCATTCCCAAGTACCTGGTCAGCGCCAGCGGCGACGATTTCTTCCCGCCCGACGCGCAACGCCTGTACGTGGACGACCTGCCCGGCGCGACCGCACTGCGCGCGGCGCCGAACTCCAACCACGGCGGCATCCGCGACCACATCCGCACCACGCTGATTCCGGCGTTGCAGCGCTGGAACCGCCATCAGGCGCTGCCGCAGGTGCGCGCGCGGCTCGGCGAGCGCGACGGCGCGCTGCGCCTGAGCGCGCGCGCGTCCGAGCGGCCGGTGTCGGCGCGGCTGTGGCTGGCGGAGAATCCGGATTCGCGCGATTTCCGCTACGCCTGCGGCGTGCGTTATCGCGAGCAGCCGCTGGAACTGCGGCGCAACGCGGTCGAGGCGGCGCTGGCCAAGCCGGCGCGCGGCTGGGGCGCGGCCTTCGTCGAGTTCGCCTTCGCCGACGGCTTCGTCGCGACCTCGCCGGTGTTCGTCTACCCGGACGCGCAGTTCCCGAACCAGCCGCCGCCGAACGGCAGCGGCGCTTGCCTGGTGCTGCCGCCGCACGCGCCCACGCACGCGCCCGCGGCTGCGCCGGCGGCGGCGAACGGGTAGGCTGTCGCCACTTTCAGGGAGAGGTGATCGCATGAACGCGTGTTCGTCCATGGCTATCCGCGCTCGCGGCTGGGTGCCCGGCGCGCTCGCCGGCGCCTTGCTGGCCGCGGGCTTGAGCGCTTGCGGCGAGCGCGGCGACGCGTCGTCGCCTGCGGCGGCTGCGCCGGCGGCGTCCGCGCCCGCGTCCGCGTCCGCGCCGGCATTCGACTTCGCCGCCTGGGTGGCGAGCAACGCCGCCTGCGCCGGCGGCTTCATTTCCGACGTGCAGGAAGCCGGGTTCGACAAGACTTTGCGCGATGCCGGCGTCGGCATCAGCGACGACGCCAGCGTCGGCGAGGTCGGGGTCGGTTCGGGCACGCTGACGCCGGGCAAGCCGATCCGCCTGCACGGGTTCCCGGTGCGCCGGATCGAGTTCGACTTCGGCAGCGGCGCGACCTTCGCGGTCGTGGTCGAGGCCACGCCGGAACAGGCGCGCGCGGCGATCGGCGCCAAGCCGTTGCCGCAGGTCTATCGCGACGTCTACAGCGAGGGCGTACCGATGGCGGAGGCGACCGAGGACGTGCCGATGCCGGACATCCGCTTCGTGCGCAAGGGCGACGAACCCGGCACGCAGGAAATCGGCTGCGCCGCGTTCGACGGCTGAGCAGTGGGAGGGCCTTCAGGCCCGATGCTCTTCTTTCAGATTCCCGCGATGCGGGACAAGAGCATCGGGCCTGAACGCCCTCCCACCTCACAACGCCGTCAGCACTCCAGGTTGTTGCCCGCGGGCACGCCGAGCGTCGCGCTGAAGCCGCGATAGATCTGCACCCGGTTGAGCATCTGCTGGTGGCCGATGCCGCCGGCGTTGCATTCGATGCCGCCGTTGATCGCGCGGATGGTCTCGCCGAACGCGCGCAGGTTCACCATCGCCTGGTGCGGGGTGTTGCTGGCGGCGCCGCGCTGGGTCATCCAGTACCACAAGGCGGTCTGCCACGAGATCGCCGAGTTGGTGGCGACCCAGTCCGGGTTGTTGATCAGGTCCAGCCCCAGCGCATTGCCGGCGGCGGAATAGTTGTAGTTCCAGCTCAGCTGGATCGGCCCGCGCCCGTAATACTGCTTGCCGCCGCAGGTGCCGGCCGGCTGGCAGTAATGGTCCCAGTTGGCCTGGTTCTGCTCGCGGATGTGCACCAGCCCGCCGGTCTCGTGGTGGACGTTGGCCAGGAACGCCGCCGCTTCCTGGCGCGCGATGGTGTCGCCGCCTTCCTTGGCGAAGTTCGGATACGAACGCAGCGCCGCGATCAGCCCGGAGTAGGTGTAGAAGCCGTTGCGGTTGGGGAACATCTGGTTGAACTGCGCCTCGCTGACCACGAAGCCGCCCGGCGAGGGGCCGCCGCCGTCGCAGGTGGTCGGCTGCCAATACCAGGTGCTGATGGTCGGGTCGGTGCCGTCGCTGCCGTTGGTGCCGACGTTGACCAGCTTGTAGAACTGGCCGTTCGGCGGGAAGCGCACGATGGTGCCGAGGGTGTAGTTCACCCCGCGCGTCCATTCGACGTAGTTGCAGGCGGCGGGCGCGACCGCGGCCGGGGCGAGGGCATCGTCGGCGAATGGCGCTTGCGGCGCGGCGAAGGCCGAATGCGCGCACAACAGGCCGAACAGGCCGGCGGCGCGGGCGAGGGCGGTGCGGAGGCGGAGCGGGGACGTGGCGAGCTTGGACATGAGGATTCCTCAGGGTTCGGGTTCTCGGTCCCCCCGAGGCGCATCGCGGCGCGAGGCCACGGTGCGGCGACAGCATCGGCGATGGCGTCGTTATCGTTATCGGTACCGCTATTGGAACGGCGCGCGCCGTGCCCGCCGCGGCCGGTGCGATTTCCGGCCGTCGCCGCGCGAGGCGGCGCAAGCGGGCGCGGGTCTTGCGCCTGGGCGCGAATGTAGCGGCGGCTCGAAGCTGAATTTGGGCCGCGGTCGCGGAATCCGTCGCGGCGCGGTTCCGGGTGCGCGAGTTGCGGCATCGATACGGCCCGCGCGCGACCGGGTTCGCATTTGCGTTGCGATGCGGCAACCGTTTTGCGCCGCGGCGCGGTATAAGGCCGCTGTGGTCCGCGCCGGCGAGCGCGCGGGCCCGTTCCCAAGCCAGGCCGCGCGGCGGCGAGGTGCAGCGATGAAGCGCAAGGCGATCCCGAAATCCCCGGTGTGGGCGGCGTTGGCGGCGTCCGCGGCGTTGCTGGCCGGCGGCTGCGGCGGCGCCGACAGCGGCGGCCGCGCGCAGGCCGAGGCCGCGCCGCCGCGCGCCGGACAGATGCTGGACCCGGGCGAGACCGCGCAGCGGCTGGTCAAGATGCGCGCGCAAGCGCTCGGCGGCGACCAGCAGGGTTTGCAGCAGAACCTGCAGGAGCTCAACCGCGACTTCAACCGCTCGATCAAGCTCGCCGACCCGAGCAAGCGCGTGGACCGCGAGAACGCCCGCATCGCCGCGCGCGGCGTCAAGGGCGTGCGCTCGGTGGTGTGGATCGACGGCGAGAACCTGTTCGCCATCGTCGACCGCAACGCAGACCGCAGCTACGGCACGGTCGATGCGATCTGCCGCCAGCTCGAACCGCTGGGCGACACCCTCGGCGTGGTGGTCAACCTGCAAAGCGGCGCGGCGCGCAACGGCGACGAACTGGAAATCCTCAGCCGCAACTGCCAACTGCCGCCGGGCGAGCGGGCGATGCTGCAGCCCAACCGCCAGGTCGATGCGCTGCCGCCGCAGGTGCGCGCCCAGCACCGCGCCAACGCCGACGCGGCCCTGCGCGCCGAACGCGCGGGCGAGCGCGCCGAGAGCGACCGGATCATCGAGGCGAACACGCCGGAGATGTAGTTGCGTGCGGACCCGGCCCGGACACGGCCGGCAAGGCGGGTGGGCGGCTTCGCAGGCGACTGCGGCCGCCCGCGCGTCGAGCCTGCGCCCGGTCGGCCGCGCGCGGCCCGCAAGCGCCGGCTCGCCGCAAGGGCTGCCGGCCACGCCGCGATGCGGGACAATGCCGTCCCCACAGCAGCGAGGTGACACATGATCCAGCGATTCGACGTAGGCGCGCGCCTGTCGGAAATGGCGATCCACAACGGCGTGGCCTACCTGGCCGGGCAAGTGCCCGACAGCGAGGACCTGGACATCGCCGGCCAGACCCGCGAGACCCTGGCCTCGATCGACGCGCTGCTGGCGCGCGCCGGCAGCGACAAGACCCGCATCCTGATGGCGCAGATCTTCCTCGCCGACATCGCCGACTTCGACGGCATGAACGCGGTCTGGGACGCCTGGGTCGAACCCGGCCACACCCCGCCGCGCGCGACCGTGCAGGCGCTGCTGGCCAATCCGAAGTACCGGGTCGAGATCGTGGTGACTGCGGCGGTGTCAGGGGCCTGAGGCATCGCTTAGCGGCCTGGGCGATTGCTGGCATGGCTTGCGCGATCGCCGCAGCGGCGTGGCGCATGCGCAATGGCCTAGCGCACGCGCAACCCCTCGGTACACACAGCGTCCGCCAAGGTGGCCGCTTCATTGTGGGAGGGACTTCAGTCCCGACGCTGTTCTCTCAGCCGCCGCAAACCCCATTGCAAGCGGATCGAACAGCGTCGGGACTGAAGTCCCTCCCACAAAAGCAACCGGGTCGGGCCTGCATCGAAGGGCCAGGGTTGGATTGCATGCTGCCAAAAGCGCTGCGCTCAGGCCTGCATCGGCGCGGTCGGCTGCGGCGCGACGGGTTGCGGCTGCGGTGCGGGTGCCGGCGCATCCTGCTCCAGCGCCCGCGTCGTCTGCGCTATCGGCTGCACGCTCGCCTGGGCCTTGTCGGCGACCGCGCGCTGATGCGAGGGATCGCGCGGATCGCCTTCGATCGCGAACAGGCGCTGTCCGTCGGCGCTCTGGACGATGCGGTCGATGCGCTGCAGGCCGCCGATGCGCGCTTCGTAGGCCATGACCGCGGCCGCGCGTTCGAGTCGTTCGCGCGTGTCGAAGCCGGCTGCGGCGTCGAGTTTCTCCAGCATCACGCGGACGCAGCCGCTTCAAAACAGGAGCGCGGGATGGGGCGCGGTTAGATTCCTTTTCTGGGCAGGCTGCAGCCGACGTAGAAAACCTTGCAGTCGCTGTCGTCCTTTTGGCATCGGCGCAACCCATGCGATATGGCGGCCTGGTCGGA
Source organism: Lysobacter yananisis (assembly GCF_031199375.1). Classification (NCBI taxonomy): domain Bacteria; kingdom Pseudomonadati; phylum Pseudomonadota; class Gammaproteobacteria; order Lysobacterales; family Lysobacteraceae; genus Lysobacter; species Lysobacter yananisis. The sequence continues at coordinate 5,356,562 of NZ_CP133568.1, read as the reverse complement.
GACGCTGCTTTGGAAGTAGTTCATCCGGGCTCCGGTAATCACGCTCACGCATTCGTTTGTGTATGTGAACTTGATCGCGCAATCGATGTCGCGATTCTTCCGGCATTCCTTCAGCGCCTTCTTTTCGGCACCGTCCTTGCGCGCAATCCATTCGGCGGTGCCGAATGCCCCGTTCGACTCGTCGGTAGCGATAGCACCCCACCGGTCGTAGTAGACGGTGGCCGCTTGTGGTTGCTCGGCGCAGCCTTGCCAACCGTTTCCGCGTTGCATGTCGCAGGAGGCATGGGCGCTGCCGAATGAAGCGAAGGACATGACGACAAGTACATTAAGAGCAATTGGTTGCGGATACATTCGTCCCTGCCGAATTTTTCCTGGATGGTGAGGCCGTGGAGAGTGGGCAGACGGGCCTGATTTAAGAGCGCATCGGCGTTTGCTTAGTTTCCTCGGCGAGCAGGGCTATCGAACACGTTCGGGTAGACTGCACTTCGAGTAGAAGACCTTGCAGCCGTCCTCCTTCCCCCACCTGCTTAGGCTGTTCGATTCCGACAGTGCGAGCGTGTAGTCGGTCCGGATGAAGTATTTGAACTCTCCGGCGGTAGGGCTGGCGCATTGATTGTGGTGGCTTATTTCGATTCTTCGCGTCTTTCCTCCCTGCTGCTTGAAAGTGGCGAGAGCGTTTCAGGCGACTGCGCGGGAGATCGGAGAAGCGTCTAGAGGGGCGGTGCAATCCTCCACCAGGGATAGCTCATCTGACTTGCTTCGGAAGACTGCAGCCGGAGTAGTGTTCGCTACAACCTGTGTCGCCAGCGTGGCGGCAGCGATCGAGTCCGTCGGATACGGCTTCTTCGCGGGTTTCGGCACTCTGTACGAAGAAGAGCCTGTCGCCAGAGATAAGGCTTGCGCACTGGTTGTAGTACGCGAGCTTTATTTTGCAGTTTTTGCCGCCATCTTCCTTGCATAGCTTTAGTGCGGCTCTCTCAGCGATTCTCTTTGAGCTGGCTTCGATTGCCGTTCCGAGAGCTGCGCTGCTGCCGTCGGTTGCGATGGCTCCCCACTGCGTTTTCCAAGCCGGGCCGCTGTTTGTGGAAGGAATGCCTGTCTGGACGCAACCTTCCCAGCCGTTGCCTTTCTGCAAGGTGCTTCCGGGCGGGCAGGCATAGGCAGCGAATGAAGTTGTGAGAAACATGGCTGAGATCGCCATTACGAAGGCGACCGAGGTCTGGTTCATTTCAGTCCTCCTGGCTTTCCGCCGCTATTTGATTCGCTTGGCAAGACTACAGCCAGAATAGAACTCTTGACATCCGTCTTCGCCGGCGCCGACGCATCGGTTCATGCCTTCGGAGATTGCTGCTTCCCGAGTTTCGGCGCTTTGAACGTAGATCGCCTTGTAGCTCGATACCACGCTTGCGCACTGGTTGTAGTACGCAATTTTTATCCTGCAGTTTTCCCCTCCGTCCTGGGTGCACTCTCGCAGGGCGATCTCCTCTGCGGATCTTTTGGAGTCGGCTTCGATCGATGCGCCAAGTGCGCCTTTGGCTCCATCGGTTGCAACGGCGCCCCATTGCTTCTTCCAACTCGGGCCGCTTTCGCTAGCAGAGGAAGACTGGATGCAGCCCTCCCAGCCGTTACCTTTCTGTAGAACGCTGCCGGGTGGGCAGGCTGAAACGATTCCGGAGTATAGGATCGTGAAAATCAGCGGGATCGTGCGCAAGAATTTCATCGGTTCCTCCCGATTCAATAGCGCTTCTTGATGCTGTATTGATTCTGCACGTCCGCATTTCCGTCGTCGGTGATCAGGGCTATTGAATACGTTCGGGCAGGCTGCAGTTGGAGTAGAAGATCTTGCAGCCTTCGTCCTCCTTCCCGCACTTGCTTAGGCTGTTTGATTCCGCCAGTGCGAGCGTGTAATCGGCTCGGACGAAGTATTTGAACTTTCCGGCGGCGAGGCTGACGCATTGATTGTGGTAGCTGATTTCGATCCTGCACGTCTTTCCACCCTGCTTTTTGCAAGTGGCAAGCGCGTTCTTCTCGGCTCTGCTCTCGGAGCCCTCCCGGCTTGATGAACCGAACGCCCCCGTTGTGTCGTCGAGAGCGATCGCTCCCCAGCGCTTTTCCCAGGTAGGCTGGTCAGGGTCAGGGCCGCCGACGCATCCTTCCCAGCCATTGCCTTTCTGCAAGATGCTCCCGGGTGGGCAGGCCATGGCGATGTATGGCCAAGATATGGATGTAAATAGAAACAATCGAATTGCAGTCTTCATTCGTTCCCGTCTTTGTTTTGAACATGGGTTGCGTCGGAAGCAGTGGTGTTGGTCTTTTAGTTCTTCTTTACTTCGTGTTCTTTTTTGATGCGGTCGCTGTTGTCGGCGGATTTTTCGCTTGGTGGGCGATACTGCTGAAGCGGAAGTGTTCCACCGGTATCTCGGGTGCTCGGTTGTTGCTGGTTGCCTCGGTCGGTCGGTTGACTGCTGTTTTGCTTCGGATTGGTGAAGGCGGAGCTATAACTAAAACTCCCCAACGTCCCCTGAAAGAACATCGCAGCCGCCGGCGGCACCGTCACGATCATCGTCGTCATCAGTAGGCCGATACCGCCTTGCTGCATCGCCTGCATCCCCAGTCCCTCGGCATCGGTGCCCGGGATGCCGACGGCCTTCGCCACCCACAGCGCCACCGCGACCTTGGCCATCAGCTCCAGCGCCATCGACACCACGACGCTGAGCATCGCCATCGAGAACAAGGTGCCGATGCCGTACATCAACCACTTCCGGAACAGGTCCTTGGTCTGGTCGAACATCAGGCACAGGATGAACAAGGGGCCCAGGCCGATGAACAAGGCGAGGGTGAACTTGTAGAGCAGCAGCATCGCGCCGGCGACCATCGGCGGGCTGGCGGTGCCGACGCCGGCGAACAGCAGGGCGCGGCTCTTCTTTTCGCGCAATTCCTGGTTGTCTTCAGGGATCTGTACCGCGTCGATGGCGCTGATCGCCACTTGCATGTAGGCCAGGTTCTTGTCGATGGCGTCGGCGCTGGAACGGCTGTCGTCGGTGAACAGTTCGTGCACCTCGCGGTCGAGGTCCTGGGTGAAGAAGCGGTGCAGGCTGGCGCCGCCGAACGACATGGTGGTGGCGAGGCCGACGATGAAAGCCATGCGGGTGGCGTTGGCGACCAGCGCCATCATCGGTTCGCGCGATTGGCCGGTGACGATGCGGTAGCCGGCCAGCATGATCCACAGCGTCGTCGCCACCAGCGCGATTTGGCTGGCCCAGGCCATGGTGCGCTTGAGCAGGCCGAGTCCTAACTTGTCGATCTTGCTGATGCCGAGCGCGTTGAGCGCGGCCTGGGCGCGTTCGACCTCGGCGTGTCGCGCTGGCGCCGCCTGCGCGCTGCGCGCCGGCTCGCGACCTTCGGCCAAGGGCTACCAGATCGTCCTTCTCGCGCTGCGCTCGATTGAGCAGCCCTCCCAAGCATCCGGCGAACTGCGGAACAACCGGCCGGTGTGCTGGGTCTTGTAATCCTGGATCGCCTCGACGATGTCGCGGTCGGACAGCTGGTCGAGCTGGTAGCGCGGGCCGAACTTTTCCTTGAATCCCTTCTCGACGATGCCGGGCGTGAGCGTGCGCAACTGCACCGACGTGCTTCACAGCGCATCCTGCATCGCCGGCGTAACGCCGCCGCTGTCGCCGAGGCAGCGCTGGTAGCTGGCGCGCAGCGCTACGGATTTCGGTGCGGGGCCGACCGCGTGTGTCGCGGCGGCGAAGCAGGCCTTCAGCGCGATGGCGCAGGGCAGGACGGGGCGGATGTGCATCGCAGTCGGATTCCTTTGGGCAGCGCGAGGCCGTCGCCGCCCGGAGGACGGCGGGAAATGTGCATGGCGGGCTCGCTGAACTACGCAGGGCATGTAGCTCGCGGGCGACGGACGCGAATTCTCAGGTGGTGGCTACCTGCTCACTGCGTAGCTGCAACGCGTGTACACGACCTTGCAATCGGTGTCTTTCTCTTCGCATCTGCGTACCGCAGTTGATATCGCGGTCTCGCGGTCAGGATCGCTATTGAAAAAGTCCCAGCCGCTTCCCGAGACCGCGGCAGCGCATTCGTTCCTGTAGATCAGCCTGATCTCGCAATGAACGCCTTTGTTGTCCTTGCATTTCTTTATCGCCTTTTTGATGGCCCTCGCCCTTTCGGACACCGTGTCCGCCGCGCCGAACGCTCCATTGGACTTGTCGGTGGCTACGGCGCCCCATCTGTCGAACTGGACGGGTTCGCGTTCCGGTGTTTCGACGCAGCCTTGCCACCCGTTTCCGTAGACCATGGTGCATGCGAAGGCGTGGGCGGGCAGACTGGCGATGAAGGCGAAAAGGAAGACAGTCGCTTTTCTAGCGTTCGGTTCGTTGCCATTCATAAGCTTGGCTCTTTGTATTGAAACGGAGATTCCCTTGCGTCGGCGGAGTTTGAAGGCTGCGCCTCTCTGTAGGGGCGCTGGCTTTGAACCAGGCGATGCATAGCCGCGAGCGCAAGGAGAAGCGCGCGAAGTTCTAGCCTCTTTTGACCTCGTCGTGTCTCTTCACCCTGTCGCTGTTCTCTTGCGTCGGGCTTGGATTGAACATACGCGATGGTTGCGGTGATGCGCCGCCGTTGCTCGCGCTGTTTTGCTCGCCGGAGGAGGTTTTGGCGGCCGGTTCATGCGCCTGTTGCCTGGATGCGCCGGCGAACGCGGTGTTGTAGTTGAAGCTTGCAACGGTTCCTTGGAAGAACATCGCCGCGGCTGGGGGAACCGTCACGATGATGGTAGTCATCAGGAGCCCGATGCCGCCCTGCTGCATCGCCTGCATACCCAGGCCTTCGGTAGCCGATCCCGGAATCTGGGCGATCTTCGCCACCCACAGCGCCACCGCGACCTTGGCCATCAGCTCCAGCGCCATCGACACCACGACGCTGAGCATCGCCATCGAGAACAAGGTGCCGATGCCGTACATCAACCACTTCCGGAACAGGTCCTTGGTCTGGTCGAACATCAGGCACAGGATGAACAAGGGGCCCAGGCCGATGAACAAGGCGAGGGTGAACTTGTAGAGCAGCAGCATCGCGCCGGCGACCATCGGCGGGCTGGCGGTGCCGACGCCGGCGAACAGCAGGGCGCGGCTCTTCTTTTCGCGCAATTCCTGGTTGTCTTCGGGGATCTGCACCGCATCGATGGCGCTGATCGCCACTTGCATGTAGGCCAGGTTCTTGTCGATGGCGTCGGCGCTGGAACGGCTGTCGTCGGTGAACAGTTCGTGCACCTCGCGGTCGAGGTCCTGGGTGAAGAAGCGGTGCAGGTTGGCGCCGCCGAACGACATGGTGGTGGCGAGGCCGACGATGAAGGCCATGCGGGTGGCGTTGGCGACCAGCGCCATCATCGGTTCGCGCGATTGGCCGGTGACGATGCGGTAGCCGGCCAGCATGATCCACAGCGTCGTCGCCACCAGCGCGATTTGGCTGGCCCAGGCCATGGTGCGCTTGAGCAGGCCGAGTCCGAACTTGTCGATCTTGCTGTCGAAATAGGCGTTGACCAGTTTGAAGTAGAGATAATCGCCGACGCCCTGCGCCTGCGGGATCAGCCAATCGGAAAGCTCCGTGAGCAACTGCATGTTCGGTCCGTCGAGTCGAAGGGGGTTATAGCGAGAACGCGCTCTTGATGGCTTCGCTCTGGATGATCTTTCCGATGCCGTTGGAGCGTTTGCCCTCCAGCGCCCGCCGCGCCAGCCGCGCCTGGTCTTTCTGCAAGGCGACGATGTAGTCGTCGTAGGCCTTCATCCGCGCCTGCCAGTAGTCGAGGTCCATGCGGGTGCGGACCATGAAGCGCTGGGTTTCGTTGTCGTTGGCGGCGAGGCTGCCCTGGCTGTCGCCGACCTGGCCGCGCTGGCCCTCGACCTGGGAGAACTCGCGGTTGCGCTGGATCAATTGCTTGAGCATGCGCACCGACTCGTTGTACTTGGCGTTGTCGGCCAGGACCATGCGCTGGCAGAGGCGGCGTTGCTCGGCGACCAAGTCGGAATCGAGCTGCGGGTTGAACGCGCTCATCGCGCCGGTCAGCCCTTCGCTGCGCGGGCCGGGGCAGATGTCGTCCATGCCGTAGGACGGATCGCGCTCGGGAAAGTCGTCGCGCATCGCCGATTGCGCCATCTGCAGTTGTTGCAGTTTGATCAGTTGTTGGCGGTAGTGGTTGTACTGCGAGGTCCAGCGAGTGGCTTGTTGGCCGTACTGGTAGATCTTGTCGAAGAGATCCTTGATCGCGATGCCGAGATTGCCCGGGTCGGTGACGACGAGTTGGGCGTGCGCCGGCGGCGCGACCATTTGAGCGAAGCACAAGACGGTGGCGGCCATCAGGGCGGGCAGGCGCCGCGAATGGCTGTATTTCGTAGCCGAACGTTCAGTCGGATGGTGCATTGCGAGCTTCCTTGTTCCGCGCGATGTGGAGGCGTCAGCGAATTGCTGCGGTACGTCACTTCGCGGAATAGAAACTCAGTGAATATTCGAAAGCAACAGGAAATTTAAGTTGCGTAATGCTGCTCCGTATATGTCGTGGTAATGCGGTGTTGTATGAGTGTTTTTTTAGTGGCTACTAGACGCCGTTTTTTTGAAACGTGTGTCTTTCCCCTCTCTTATTGCGACACCCGACTGTCTTTTTTCTGAAAGCAGCGGCCACGTCGACATGTTCGTACGGTCGTGCGAATTGCGGATTTGCTCGGTGTCGAAGCTGTTGCCCGCAGGCTTTTCGGCATTCTGTGATCGCCCGCAACAGCCGCATCTGCGCGCCGTTCGTCTGGGCGTGGACGCGGCCACTCGCAGGCGCGCAGTGTCTTCGCAGCGTCCCGCGACGCAGGCAGCAGGGACGTTGCTGTCCGGTGCATAGCTCTTCGGTGCCGACCCACGATCGTTTCCCCTCCAACGCCGTCCGCTGGGACGGCGACGGCCGAACTTTTTCTGGAGAAAACCGCATGAACCGTCGCATCACGATCACCGCGCTGGCCGTATCGCTGGCGCTGGCTTCCCCGCTGGCCGCCGCGCAGGCGCAGGCCGACTATCGACTGGATCTGGGCGGCATGCGCTTCGATCCGCTCAAGCAGCAACCGGTGCAGGCCGCCAGCGTGTGGGGCCGCGCGCGCGCCGACGGCGAGGATTGGCGCCTGGTGCAGTTCAAGGGCCCGGTGCGCCAGGCCTGGCTCGACGAGTTGCGCAGCAAGGGGCTGGAGCCGGTGCAGTACCTGCATCCGTACACCTACATCGTGTGGGGCAAGCGCGATGCGCTGGGGCGCGCGGCCGGGCTCAACGAAGTGCGCTGGAGCGGCGATTTCCTGCCTGCCTACAAGGTCCTGCCGCAGCTGCGCCAGGCCGCCGCGGCCAAGAGCGCCGGCGCGCTCGACGTGCGCGTGATCAGCCGCCGCGACAGCGCCGGCGTCGCCGCGACCCTGGGCAAGATCGGCGCGGCCGATGCCGGGCAGGGCGCGCAGATCGTCGATCGCGCGCTGCAGAGCCAGACCGTGCGCGTGGCGGCCGACCAGATCGCGCTGCTGGCGCAGGCGCCGGGCGTGTACAGCGTGCAGAGCGTGCCGACCGACGGCGGCCTGCGCGGCGAGATCAGCAGCCAGATCAACGCCGGCAACGTCAACGCCGGCAACCTCGCGGTGCCGGGCTACCTGAGCTACCTCAGCGGCGCCGGCGTCAACGGCACCGGGGTGATCATGGCCAACGTCGACGGCGGCATCCACCAGACCCATCCGGATCTCGCCGCGCGCATGACCGCCTGCACCGGCACCACCTGCGGCGGCTCGGCCAGCAGCGCGCACGGCACCCACACCGCGGCGATCATGGCCGGCGACGGCGCCTCCAACGTGCGCGCCAGCGCCTCCACCGGCAGTTTCCTGCGCGGCCTCGGCGTGGCGCCGGGGGCGAAGCTGGTCGAGCAGGTGTATTCGCCGTTCTTCACCCAGCCCGGCGGCATGCTGTTGCTGATGACCCAGTCGGTGCGCAACAAGGCGACGATCTCCGGCAACAGCTGGGGCCCGGCCGGTTCGCCGCGTGGCTACGACGGCGACACCCGCCAGGTCGACGTCGGCGTGCGCGACGCCGATCCGAACGCGCCGGGCGACCAGCCGCTGAACTACGTGCTGTCGTTCATGAACGGCAACGGCGGCACCCAGAGCCAGGGCTCGCCGGACGAAGCCAAGAACACCTTCACCGTCGGCTCGACCAAGGGCCAGAGCTCGGCCACGGTGCAAATCGCCGCGATCAACGACCTGTCCAGCAACACCGCGCACGGGCCGGCGTTGGACGGCCGCCGCATTCCGGGCATCGTCGCGCCGGGCTGCTCGATCGATTCGGCCAACAGCGCCACCGGCCACGGCCTGATGTGCGGCACCAGCATGGCCTCGCCGCAGGTCGCCGGCGCCAGCGCCTTGTTCACCCAGTACTACCGCAACAAGTTCGCCGGGGCCACGCCGAGCCCGGCGCTAACCCGCGCGGCGTTCACCGCGGTGGCGCAGAACCTGGTCGGCAAGCTCGACGCCGACGGCGGCACCCTGGCGACCGCGCCCGACGCCAAGCAGGGCTGGGGCCGGATGCTGATCGATCCGGTGATCAAGCCGGCGCAGACCGTGCAGTACGTCGACCAGAGCCACGTGTTCAACAACAGCGGCGAGAACTGGACCCGCAGCTTCCGCCCCGCCGATGCGAGCAAGCCGGTGCGGATCATGCTGGTGTGGACCGACGCGCCGGGCCACGGGCTGGGCGGCACCACGCCGGCCTGGAACAACAACCTCGACCTGCGCGTGAGCTCGGGCGCGAGCACGTTCCTGGGCAATGTGTTCAACGCCAGCGGCTGGTCGGCGACCGGCGGCGCGGCGGACGCGCGCAACAACAACGAAGGCGTGTTCCTGCAGGCCGCGCAGCACGGCGGCGGCGCGTTCACCATCGAGGTGCGGGCGACCGACATCAACTCGAACGGCTTGCCGAACTCGGGCGACGATACCGACCAGGATTTCGCCCTGGTCTGTTACAACTGCGTGGCGAGCTGATCGCGGGCGATCATGCCGATGCAACGGGGGCGGCCTGGGCCGCTCCCGTTTTCTTGCGGTCGCGTCGTTCGTGCGGTGGTGCGGCTACTTCGCCTCAGGCAGCGCGTAGACCTGCTTGATCGGATCGAACTCGACCACCTGCACCGTTTCCTTGCCCTTGCCGGGCTGCTGCGGACGCTGGGTCACCCGCAGCGGGAAGAACGGCTTGGCGAGGTCGCTGCCGTCGATCTCGATGGCGTATTCGTGGTCCTGGTCGTCCTCGGCGACCTCCGGGATCTGGCTGAGGTCGAGGACCTTGTCGCCGACCGGCGCGACCAGGCTGTAGCTGGACACGACGATGCCCTGCCACACGCCGCCGCTGGCGAATTTCCAGGCCATGGTCCGCGCGCCGATGCGCACCAACTGCGCGTCGTCGCAACCGCAATAGCCGGAGCTGCCGGAGGTGAGTTGCCGGTCGCCGGCCAGCAGGGTCCAGCCGCCGCGTCCGTCGGGGCCGAGCACGAACGCGCCCATCAGGCCGGAGGACGCGTGGCCGTACAGATAGCCCTCGGCGTCGGGCACGTTGTGGGCGGCGAGGTACAGCCGGCGCTCGCCTTGCAGATCGACCACTTCCGGCCGGCCTGCGCGCATGCAGTAGTCTTCGCTGCCGCCTTGCTCGAAGCGGGCGCTGAACTTCCAGCAGCCCTGCGCGGCGTCGAAACTGTCGCCGTATTGCTGCTTCATTGTCGCTTCGACCGCGGCTTGCAACGCGGCCGGATCGGTCGCGGCGGGCGCTGCAGCGGGCTTGGCCGTGGGCGCCGCAGCGGTGGCGGGCTTGGGTGCCTCGGCGGTGGGAGTCGGCGCGGCCTGGCGCTGGCAAGCGGCGAGCAGGGCGGTGGCGGCGATAGCGGCGAGCAGCGGCGCGGAACCTGAAGCACTCATGTGGCGAATCCTTGTGCGGATGAGTCGGCCCGACCATACCCGCGGCCTTGTGAAGGCCGTTTCGCAACCACTGCGCCGTCTGTCGCGGATGCACAAAAAAAGCAGACGCATTGCGGGCGAGCCGTAACTCAGGCCGCCAGCGCCCGCGCGCGTTCGCGCGCGGCTTCGATGAACGCCATCAGCAGCGGCCGCCCGGGCAGCAGTTCGGGGAAGCGGTGGTCGTGGAACTCCGGATGCCATTGCACGCCGACCACGAAGCCCTCGCCCTGGCCGCGCACGCATTCGGGAATGCCGTCCTCGGACCAGGCTTCGACCTCCAGGCCCTCGCCGAGCTGCTTGATGCCCTGGTGGTGGATCGAATTGACCTGCGGCTGCGGCACCTGCGGATACAGCGCGGCGAGCCAGCCGTCCTCGCGCATGCGCAGGGCGTGCTTGTGTTCGTCGTACTGGGCGGGGATGTAGTGCTCGGCGCGGGTCGCGCCGCCGCCGACCAGATCCTGGTACAGGCTGCCGCCGTGGGCGACGTTGATCAGCTGCATGCCGCGACACACGCCCAGCACCGGCTTGCCGACCTCGACGAAGGCGCGCAGCAGGTTCAGCTCGAAGCGGTCGCGGTCCGGATCGGTGGTCATCAGCAGTTCGCTGGGGCGCTCGCCGTAGGCGACCGGGTCGATGTCGGCGCCGCCCTGCAGGATCAGGCCGTCGAGCGCGCCGGCGTAGTCGCGCACCGACAGGTCGCTGGCCTGCACCGCGCCTTCGGCGTCGACGGTGGGGATCATCACCACCAGCGCGCCGCTGCCCATGACCCAATGCGCCATCGACTGTTCGAGGTATTGCAGGGTCTTGTTGCGGAAGCCGTACTCCGGCGGCAGGTTGCGCATCATGCGCGGCGACAGGCCGATCAACAGTTTGCGGGCGGGCTGGGTCATGGCGAATCCGGTGCGGACGGTGTGGGCGCGGCGTCGGCCGCGGCGGGGACGGTGGCGTGCAGCAGCCAGTCGACCACCGCCTTCAGCGCGCCGTTGCGGCTGGCGCCGCGCTGGCGGTGTTCGCGGTAGATCGCCAACTGCGCGTGCGCGCTGGTGCCGCGTTCGGCGATGGTGTCCAGGCGCCGCAGCGCCTGGGTGCAGTCCAGCGCGGCGGCATCTTCGGCGACCAGTTCGCGCAGCCGCCGCAATTGTTCCAGCGCGGGTTCGCTGCCGCCGCGCGCGTCGATGAACTCGGCCTGCAGGCCCGAGCGCTTGGCCCGCCAGCGGTTCTCGTCGATGAGCCGGCGCGTGGCCGCGTCGCACGGCGGCGGTTCGGCGCGGTGGCGGGCGATGTGGCGCATCAGGCAGCGGAACAGCGCGGCGATGGCGAGGCTGTCGTCGAGGTGGGTGCACGCGTCGGCGATGCGCAGCTCGACGGTGGGGAAGTTCGGCGACGGCCGGATCGCCCACCACAGCGAGCCGGCGTCGGCGATCGCGCCGGCGCGCGTGAGCAGGTCGGCGAAGGCGTCGTATTCGGCTTCGCCGGCGAAGAAGTCGGGGATGCCGGTGCGCGGCCATTCGTCGTACATGGCCTGGCGGTAGCTCATCAGCCCGCTGTTCAAGCGGTCCCAGAACGGCGAGGAGGTCGACAGCGCCAGCAGCAGCGGCAGCCACGGCATCGCCCGGTTCATCGCCTGGACCCGGTCGACGCCGTCGGGCAGTTGCACGTGCACGTGCAGGCCGCAGACCTGGCTGCGCCGGGCGACGATCTGGAAATCCTCGACCAGTTGCCGGTAGCGCGGCTTGTCGGTCGGGCTCTGCTCGCGCCACTGGCCGAGCGGATGGGTGCCGGCGGCGAGCAGGGCCAGGCCGTGCTCGTGCGCCAGTTCGGCCAGGCCGCGGCGCAGCTCGCCGAGCTGGCGGCGGGCCTGGCCGATGTCGCATTGCACCGGCGAGGCGATTTCGATCTGCGCCTGCAGCAGTTCGCTTTCGATGCATTCGCCGAGTTCGGCGCGCGCGCGCTTGAGCAGGCGCGCGGGCACCTGGGTCGCGAGCAGGCGGCTGTGGGGGCGCACCAGGAAGAACTCTTCCTCGATGCCGAAGCTGTAATCGCACTGCGCGCTCATCGCAGGCGATCCCGGGATTGCGAACGGGTCGAACGGGTCGGGTTCGTCATGCGGGAAACTTAACGCGCTGAACGCTAAGAATCCGTTGAAGCGGCGCGACGGCGCACGGCGAATCCGTGAGCGCGGTGCGAGCGCGCAGGCGCCCTGTAGGAGCGGCGCGAGCCGCGACCGCGACAACCCAACTACGCCGGGCTTTCATCGCAGTTGCGTTGGCGCGGTCGCGGCTCGCGCCGCTCCTACAGGGGGCTTCGGTCGGTTGCTTCAGCGCCGGGGTCGCGGAAACCTCCGGCGCTTGCGGTGTTGCGCCGCTTGGCCGCTATCTGCCAACAAGAGCCCCGCGCCGTTCCGGGCGCGGGGCGTGGTGCGCAGCGGCGGCGGCGAAGCTCAGTCCACCTGGATCGCGGTGAACGGCGAGCGACCGCGCACGTTGATGGTCGCGGGCGTGGCGGCGGCTTCGACCTGCACGCCGATCAGGCCCAGGCCGCCGACCGAGACGCTGCCGCCCAGGGTCAGCTGCACCGGCTTGTGCACGACGCTGACGTTGGCGCTGCCGACGCCGGCGGTGTCGACGCGGTTGAGGGTCAACGCGCCGCCGACCGGCACTTCCACCGGGATGCCGAGCACGACCAGGCGCAGGCTGCCGCCGACCGGCACGGCGAAGTTCTTCGGCAGCGGCGAGGGCACGGTGATGACGTCGCCGCCGGCGATGCGCACGTTGGCGACGTCGGCGCTGGCCTGGCACTGCAGCACGGTGCTGCCGGTCAGCGAGTCGCACGACAGCGCGCCGGTGGCGCCTTCCAGCGCGACCAGGTTCTGCACCAGGCTCAGGCCGCCGACGCTGGAGCGGCCGTCCAGCGCGGTGGCGCCGCTGGCGTTGGTGTAGTCGGGGCGCTGGCGGGCGACGTCGAGCTTGACCACGCTGACCAGGCCGAGCAGGCCGACGTCGAGGCCGAGCGCGCTGTTCTCCTTGCTGCCGGGCGCGACGACCTGGGCCTGGCCGGTGCACGGCAGCGGCAGGGTGGTGTTGAGGCCCAGCACGGTGACGGTGACGCCGCCGCTGAGCGCGCAGGCCTTGACCCCGGCCGAGACGACTTCCGCGCTCTGCGCGCTGGCGTGGGTGGCGACGAAGGACAGGCCCAGGGCGCAGGCGAAGGCGCCCAGGCGGACGGAGCGGGAGATGCGCTGATTCATGGTGAGTACCTGCTCGGTGGAGAGGGAGGGACGGTGGGTTGTGGCCGCGACGCCGCGCGCACGCGCCGCCGTCGGCGCGGGCGCGCCGAAGCGTTGGCGAGGGACGAGGCCGCCGAGGGCTCCCCGGTAACGCGGCGCGGCCGGGGCCGCGCCGCAACTGCAGTCATGGCTCGGATCCGGCCGCGGCCGGACCTGGCGCAACTAAGCAACGGCCCGCGGATCGAGCGGGACCGGTGAAGTGCAAGAACGCATCCGTTGCGTCGCGGCGCCGCGTCGGGGAGTGGCGGCGCCGCTCGGTTGCAGCGCGCACAGAGTAGGAAAGCGCGCGCCGGCGAAACCTTGATGTTTCGCGCAATAGCCGCCGGGCTTAGGTCCGCTTTGCCGATCTGCGATGGATTGATCGCTGCGCGTGTGCGCGCAGCGCGCTTGCGGGTTTCGCCGCGCTTGCAATTCTTCGCGCGCGTGCGGGGCCGGCGTGCGCGCGGTCCAGCCGCGAACGTGATCGGCGGCGGCGCGGTTCAGGCGCGCGCGGATTGCGCGCGCGCGAAGATTTTTTCGTTGCGGCGCGCTCGATTCGCTTCGCGCGCAAAAGCCGGCGCCGCGCGCGGCCCGCCGGCGCTCAGCGCTGCGCGAGCGAGGACGCGCGCAGTTCGGCCCGCCACAGCCGCATTTCGTCGGCGGCGGCGCGTTCGGCTTCGCTCAGGTCCGGCGCGATCGCGCGTCCCTGCGCGGCCGACTCGGCCGCCGCTTCGAGCACCGCCATCAGCGCGACCGCCTGCTCCGGCGGCACCGGGTTGAGGTCCTGGCCGCGGATCGCGTTGCGCACGGCGGCGTAATAACCGCGCTGGTCCCCGGCCGGCGTCGGCCAGTGTTCGGCGCGGGCCGGGCCGAACCATTGCAGCGGATCGGGGTCCTCGCCCCAGCCCGGCGCGCCCGGGGTCAGGCCGGCGAGCAACTGCGCTTCCTGGCGGTCGGCGTGCGCCTTGAGCAGGCTGCCGCTGCTGCCGTGGACCAGGAAGCGCGGGCTGCCGCCGGCGGCGAGCATGCCGGCGTGCAGGATCGCGCGCAGGCGCGGGTATTCCAGCACCACGTGCGCCCAATCGGCGACCACCGCGCCTTCGCGCTGCAGCGCCAGGCTGGCGAACACCCGCTCGGGTGGGCCGAACAACTGCAGCGCTTGGTCGGCCAGATGCGGGCCGAGGTCCCACCACACCCCGGTGCCGGGACCGGCTTGTTCGCGCCAGCGCTCGCGCACCTGCGGGCGGAAGCGGTCGATGTGCGATTCGAAATGCGCGATCGCGCCGAGCCGGCCGGATTCGACCGCCTGCTTGATCCCCAGGTAGTCGCTGTCCCAGCGCCGGTTCTGGAACACCGACAGCAGCCTGTCGTGGCGCTGCGCCAGCGCGGCCAGTTCGCGCGCTTCGGCCAGGTCCAGGGTGAAGGGCTTGTCGACCACCACGTGCTTGCCGGCGGCCATCGCCGTGCGCGCGAGCGGCGCGTGGCTGTGGTTGGGCGTGGCGATCACCACCAGCTCGGCGCGCGCGTCGGTGGCGGCCTGCAGCGGGTCGGCGACGACCGCGATCGCGGGCAGGTCGGCGCCGACCTTGGCCGCGTCGCTGGAGCCGACCACGGCCAGCTCCAGTCCCGGCGTGGCCGCGATCAGGGGCGCGTGGAAGGTCTGGCCGGCGAAGCCATAACCGATCAGGGCGACGCGGAGGGGCGCGGGTTCGCTCATGTGCGTGGCGATCGAGGGGGGAGGGTGCCACCTTGCCGGATCGCGCCGCGCGCGGCCAGCGGCGGCGACCGTGCCGATGCGACGTCCGCTTCGGCGAAGAACTGCGACGAAGGGCCGCGGCGACGGCTACGACGACCGCTTCGACTATTGGGCCTTTGCCGAACCGGGCCGGGATCGGGTATCAATGCAGCACCTCCCCCCACAATCCGGACACCCGATGAGCGCAGCCGCGCCGGCCACGGTCAATTCCCCCTCGCGCGTGCTGTTCGCGAGCCTGATCGGCACCACCATCGAGTTCTTCGACTTCTACATCTACGCCACCGCCGCGGTGCTGGTGTTCCCGCAGCTGTTCTTCCCCTCGGCCGATCCCAACACCGCGCAGTTGCAGTCGCTGGCCGCGTTCGCGCTGGCGTTCTTCGCCCGCCCGATCGGCGCGGCGCTGTTCGGCCACTTCGGCGACCGCATCGGGCGCAAGGCCACGCTGGTGGCGGCGCTGCTGACCATGGGCCTGTCGACGGTGATCATCGGCCTGCTGCCGACCTACCAGAGCATCGGCATCGTGGCGCCGATCGCGCTGGCGCTG
This sequence comes from Lysobacter yananisis, assembly GCF_031199375.1. Lineage (NCBI taxonomy): Bacteria > Pseudomonadati > Pseudomonadota > Gammaproteobacteria > Lysobacterales > Lysobacteraceae > Lysobacter > Lysobacter yananisis. The sequence goes on along the minus strand of NZ_CP133568.1, from coordinate 5,340,987 downwards.
TGCCGCTTCGGCCAGGGCCTGGGCCTGGGCGGCGAGTGGGGCGGCGCGGTGCTGCTGGCGACCGAGAACGCGCCGCCGGGCAAGCGCGCCTGGTACGGCATGTTTCCGCAGTTGGGCGCGCCGATCGGTTTCTTCCTGTCGACCGGCATCTTCCTGCTGCTGACCGACCTGATGGGCGACGAGGCGTTCTTCGCCTGGGGCTGGCGGGTGCCGTTCTGGTCCAGCGCGGCGCTGGTGTTCGTCGGCCTGTGGGTGCGCCTGAGCATCAGCGAGACGCCGGCGTTCCGCAAGGCGATGGACCATCACGAGCGGGTCAAGGTGCCGATGCTCAACGTGCTGCTGAAGCACCCCGGCGCCCTCGTCGCCGGCACCTTCGCCGCGCTGGCGACGTTCGTGCTGTTCTACCTGATGACGGTGTTCGCGCTGGGCTGGGGCACCTCGCACCTGGGCTACACCCGCCACCAGTTCCTGCTGCTGCAGCTGGGCAGCGTACTGTGCTTCGCCGCCACCATCCCGCTGTCGGCGGTGTTCGCCGACCGCAAGGGACGGCGCCTGGCGATGATCGTCTCGACCCTGGCGGTGATGCTGTTCGGGGTGTTGTTCGAGCGCCTGTTCGTGGCCGGCAACCCCTGGGGCGTGTTCGCGTTCCTGAGCCTGGGCCTGGGGGTGATGGGCCTGACCTACGGGCCGCTGGGCACGATCCTGGCGGAGATGTTCCCGACCGCGGTGCGCTACACCGGCGCCTCGCTGGCGTTCAACTTCGCCGGCATCCTCGGCGCCTCGCTGGCGCCGTCGATCGCGATGTTCCTGGCCGAGCGCTACAGCCTGGCCTATGTCGGCTATTACCTCGCCGCCGCCGGCGCGCTGACCCTGATCGCGTTGCTGATGATGCGCGAGGACGAACCGGCGCGCTGAGCCGCGGCGCGCCGTCGGGCTTCGCCGACGGCCGCGGCAGGACACGTTGCCGCGCTGGCCGCAGCGCGCCTCAGCGGTCGCGGCGGTAGACGTGCCGCGTCGCCCGCAGTCCCTTCGGGAACAGCTTGCGCACCCAGCCGCGCAGCGACGCGTCGGCGCGCAGCGCCAGGTCGCGCACGCGCTGCTCGGGGCGTCCGCGGAACGAGGTCGGGTGGAAGTAGTCGGCGTCGCCGACGGGGTGGTCGGAGAAGTAGTAGTTCGACACGCAGCAACGCGCGCGCTCGCTGCGGTTGGGCGACACCGAATGCCAGGAGCTCTGGTCGGTCACCATCAGCGCGAGGCGGTTGAAGCGGCTGACCACGGTGATCGGTTCGCCCTGCGGGCCCTGCGGCCACAGCTCCAGGTTGGCGCCGTCGGCCTGGCTCCAGTCCGGCGACACGTAGTACAGCAGGTTCAGCACGCGGTAGCGTTCGCGGTCCTTGTCGTGCGAATTGTCCAGGTGCGGGTTGAGGAAGTGGCCCTGGCCCATGACCGAGATGCCGCCCGCGTACAGGTGCTCGTCCGGATACAGCGAGCGCAGCCCGGTGATGACGCGCACCTGTTCGAGCACGCCCGGCTGCTGGAACGCGAACACGATTTCCTCCAGCAGGCGGTCGTGCTGGTCCATCTGCGCCGACACGTACTTCAGCTCGCGCAGGTTCTTGCGCAGCATCATGCTCGACGGCGGCGGGAACGCGGCGTGGATGCGCTGCGCCAGCGCCGGCGGCAGCAGGTCGTCGACGAAGCAGTGGCGGATCGCGCCGTGTTCGCGCCACTGGGCCTGCAGGCTCGCGGCCTCGGCGGTCAGGCGTTGTTCGATCAGGCGGCCGATCTCGATGCGGTCCATGGCGGGAGCTGGGTTGTGCGGTGGAAGCCGCCGATTCTAACCGCACTGGGGTGGAGGGTCCCCGGTGGCGGGCGTGGGGCGGCGCGGACGTGGTGCATTCGGGCTGTAATTCGTACGACTGCGGGCCTGTCGAGCGTCTTGTGCCGGCGGGATTGAACGGTCGCCTCTGGCCTCGTCGCGCGCCGTTTCCATGGCGTTCGCCCGCGCGCGGAGCGGCGGCGGGCCCGTCGGCAGGGCGACTTTGCCGGAATTGGCGCCGCCGCGGGTCCACGGCAGCGCGTTCGGGCGGCGCGACAGGCGCGCTTCCCGCATCGCCGCAGGGGCCGGGGTCGCGGCAGCGAAGGCCGCGAAGGCGTCAGCGCGCGCCGGCGGACTCGGTTTCCTGCGCGGTCAGGTACAGGCGCAGGTCGAATTCGAGCTGGTGGTAGTCGCGGCTCATGTGCGCGCACAACTGGTAGAAGCCCTTGTCGTGTTCGCGGTGCTTGAGGTGAGCCAGCTCGTGCACGGCGATCATCTCCAGGAACGGCTCGGGCGCGTCGCGGAACACGGTGGCGATGCGGATCTCGCGCGCGGCCTTGAGCCTGCCGCCTTGCACGCGCGAGATCGCGGTGTGGGTGCCCAGCGCCTGGCTCACCACATGCAGCTTATTGTCGTAGATCACCTTGTTGAGCGGATCGGCCTTGCGCATGTAGCGGTCCTTGATCGCCACCACGTAGGCGAACAGGGCCTTGTCGTCGCGCACCGCGTGGCCGGCGTGATCGTAGCGCTTGCGCAGCGTCTCGCCGAGCTTGCCGGCGTCGATCAGCGCTTGCACTTGGGTCAGCACGTGCGGCGGGTAGCCGCGCAGGTAGCGGAGCGGGTCCATGCGCGCACGATACGGCATCGTCGCCGGTCGCGTCGCCAGTTCGCGCGACGTGGCGCCCGCGCCCGGTAGCGGCGGAGCCCGACTGTAGGAGCGGCGCGAGCCGCGACCACGACAACGCAACTACGTCGGAACTGCCGTCGCAGCTGCGTTGTCGCGGTCGCGGCTCGCGCCGCTCCTACAGGAAGCTTCGGGTCAGAAACTCGACAGGCCGCTGGCTTCGGCGATCCGGTACCAGACCTTGCGCAGGGCCGAATCGTCGGCGTACTTGGCGTAGTCCGCGCTGAAGATACGCCCGTCGCTGTTGCTCCAGCTGCGCTCGAAGTAGGTCCGCGCCTGCCGCGCCACCGGCGCGTCGTCGAGCGCGACCACGCGCGCGCTGGATTCCAGGTTGTAGTCGTCGAGGTTGCGGCGGGTGTAGTTGGCCGAGCCGGCTATCAGCTCGATCTTGCCGTCGGCGCCGTGGCGCAGCAGCAGCTTGGCGTGGCACTGCTCGCCGTGGGTGTCGCACCAGCGCAGCGGCACGCCGGCGGCGACCAGTTCGGCGGCGACCTGGCGGTTGGGCACGCCGTTCTTCTTGCGCCCGAATGCGTCCTCGTTCGGGTCCAGCAGCACCCGCACCGCCACCCCGCGCTTGTGCGCGGCGGTCACCGCGTCGACCAGGCGGCGGTGGGAGAAATAGAACACGGCGATGTCCAGGCGGTCGCCGCCGCGCGCGCCGTCGACCGCGGCGAGCAGGGCATCGCGGATGCGGCCCTCGGTGAGCACCTGCACGCGCGGCGCGCTGGTGCTGTCGACGATGCTTTCGCGCGGCACCGAGGCCGGCAGCGCGCGCGGCCACGCCGCGCCCGACAGCGCCGCCACCGCGCGCTCGCTGGCCAGCAGGTCGAGCGCGGCGGCGCCGCTGAAGCGCAGGGCGACGTTGCCGTGCAGGCTGCTGGCGTCGTGCGGATTGGCCGAAGCCACCAGCGCGGTCCAGTCCTCGCCCTGGTCGACGACCAGGGTCTTGCGGTGGTTGGCGTTGAGATTCAACAGCGCCAGCCAGCTGCGCAGGCCGACCTTGCCGGGGCCGAGCGGATTGGGCAGCCAGCCGCCGTCGCTGTCGTTGCCGGCCCAGCGGCAGCACAGCTGCCACAAGCCCGACCACGCCGGGTTGGGCGTGCGCAGGCGGGCGAGGTCGGTGATCACGACCTCGACGCCGGCGTCGCGCAACTGCTGCAACTGCGGCGAGACCCGGCCGCCGTAGACGGTATTGATCGGGTCGGTGATCAGCACCACGGTGAGGCCGGGCACGGCGCGCTTGCGTGCGACCAGCGCCTCGGTGAGTTCCTGGCTGAGCCGGCGATAGCGCGTTTCGCCCGGGTTCTCAGTACCGAAATCGTTGAACAGGAACTGGTCGGCGACGATCGCGCGGCGGGCCTGGCCGATCAGGCGCAGGGCTTCGTCGAACACCTGCTGGTCGCTGTGGCGCGCGCCCTGGGCGTCGGTCCAGGTCAGGTCGGTCAGCAGGGCGACCTCGCGCGCGCTGCGCAGCGGGCCGGCGACGCCGACGCCGGGCGGCAGCGGCTTGTAGACGTGGTAGACGCCGCTGGCGATCCAGGCCAGCAGGAACAGCGCGAGCGCCAGACGCAGGCGGCGCGGGCGACGGACCGGGGCGGCGCCCGGATCGGTGTCGTTGTCGAGGGCGGGGGCGTGGTGCATCGGCGTGGTGGGCGGGACGGTGGGCCATGGTCGGGACCGCCGGCCGCTTGCGCAAGCTCGGCGGTGCGGGCGGCGCGCTCGCGCAGCGCTTCATGCCTTTTGTGGGATGGCCTCCATAGCCTATGTGGGAGGGGCCTCATGTCTCTGTGGGAGGGCCTTCAGGCCCGACGCTTTTCGATTGGGCCCGACGCGCTTTCGATCAGGCCTGATACGAAAGCGTCGGGCCTGAAGGCCCTCCCACAAAGGCACAGGGGCCTTCCGCTCAGGCACAGGGCTTTCCTTGAGGCCAGGCCACCGCCGGCCCGCCCACCCTACGCCGCAGCAGGGTCGCGGCGCGCCGGCCGGGGACACAAATCGGTCATCGGCCCGGCCTAGGCTGGGCGGGATGAACATCCTGATGCTCTCGGACGTGTACTTCCCGCGGGTCAACGGGGTGTCGACCTCGATCCGCACCTTCGCCCAGTCGCTGGCGCGCATGGGCCACGCGGTGACCCTGGTGGCGCCGGACTACGGTCCCGGCAGCGGCCAGGAGCTGCACGACAGCGACGAGTTCGAAATCGTCCGGCTGCCGGCGCGGGTGATCTTCTTCGACCCCGAGGACCGGCTGATCCGCGCGCCGGAACTGCGCCGGGTATTGCCGGAACTGGCGCAGCGGCACTGGGACGTGATCCACATCCACACCCCGTTCCAGGCCCACCGCCTGGGCGTGCGCCTGGCCGAGCGCACCGGCCGGCCGACGGTGGAGACCTACCACACCTATTTCGAGGAATACATCGGCCACTACCTGCCGTGGGCGCCGGTGGCGCTGTTGCGGCTGGTGGCGCGCCGGCTCTCGCGCATGCTCTGCCACGGCGTGGATCACCTGATCGTGCCGACCGCGCAGATGGTCGAGGTGCTGGACCGCTACGGCATCGCCACGCCGTCGACGGTGCTGCCGACCGGGATCGACCTGGACGAATTTTCGCGCGGCGACGGCGCGCATTTCCGCGCCGAGCACGGCATCGAGGCGACGCGCCCGACCCTGGTGACGGTGAGCCGGCTGGCGGTGGAGAAGAACATCGCTTTCCTGCTGCAGGTGGCGCGTCGGCTGGTCGCGGATTTCCCCGAGCTGATGTTCATCATCGCCGGCGAAGGTCCAGACGCCGAGCGGCTGAAGCGGCTGTCGAAAGAGTACGGGCTCGACGCCAACGTGCGCTTCTTCGGCAACCTCGACCGCCGCACGACCTTGCTCGACGCCTACCGCGCCGGCGATGCGTTCGTGTTCGCCTCGCCGACCGAGACCCAGGGCCTGGTGCTGATCGAGGCGATGGCGCTGGGCGTGCCGATCGTCTCCACCGCGGTGATGGGCACCGCGACCGTGCTGCGCGACGCGCGCAGCGCGGTCGTCAGCGAGGAGAACGTCGAGGACTTCGCCGCGCACGTGAGCCGGGTGCTGCGTTCGCCGGAACTGCGCGCGCAGCTGTCGGCGGCCGGGCCGGTGGACGCGCGCGGCTGGAGCACGCAGGGGCTGATGGAGCAGGTGGTGGCGCTGTACCAGCGCCTGGCGCAGGCCGCGCCGCGCAAGCTCGCGGCGTCGAAGCCGCAGGCGCAGGCCGCGCGCTGAGCGCCGCCGCGGCCCAAGGTCCAGGCTGTTGTGGGAGGGCCTTCAGGCCCGACGCTTTCGGTTCCGATCACGGCGATCTGAAACAAGCGCGTCGGGCCTGAAGGCCCTCCCACAGTTCGGCCCATCCGCGTCACCGCGCGACCCGCACTCGCGCCGCCAGCGCCAGGCCCAGCAACGCCAGCGCCAGCGCGATCGCGAACCCACAGACGTACGCCAGCGTGTGCGAGCGCGCCAGCAGCGCGGCGAACAGCGAGCCGCCCGCGGCCAGCGCGGCGGCGGTGTAGATCGCATCGCCCAGGTGCAGCGCCGAGGAGTTGCGGCCCTGTTCCTGCGGCGGCGACAGCTCCAGCATCAGCACCGACAGGGTCGGGTAGATCAGGCCCATGCCCAGGCCGGCGACGATCCAGCCGGCGATGCCGAGCGCGACCGGCGCGCGCAGCAGCGCCATCGCCGCGATCGTCGCCACGCCGAGCGCGATCATCGCCATGCCCGCCTGCAGGTAGCGCCACGGCCGCCGTGGCTGGGCATCGCGACCGCGCAGCCACGAGCCGCTCGACCAGCCGATCGCGCCGAGGGTCAGCACCGCGCCGGCCCAGGTCGGCGACAGGCCGCGCTCGGACGACAGCAGCAGCGGGATGTAGGCCTCGGTGAGGAAATAGGCGCCGGCGGCGATGCCGCGCAGCGAGACCACGGTCGGCAGGCCGCGCGCGGCGCGCAGCGCGCCGCGCGGCAGCAGCTGCGAGGCAGCGAGCATCAGCGCGGCGGCGGCCGGCAGCAGCCACGCCAGCGCGCCCCAGCCGCGCTGCTGGCCGCCGTAGTGCAGGGCCAGCAGGCTGGCGGTGGCCAGCAGCGCCCACGGCAGCCGCAGCGCGTCGCCGCGGCGCGCCGGTTCGGCCTGCGCCACCGGGCCCAGCCCGCGCAGCGCCGGCAGCACCCAGCACGCGGCCAGCGCCGCGACCGCCGGCACCGCCAGGAACACCCAGCGCCAGCCGAAGTGTTCGACGATGGCGCCGCTGATCGCCGGACCGACGATCGCCGGCAGCACCCAGGCCGCGGCGAAGGCGGCGAAGATCTTGACCCGCAACGCCGGCGGATAGACCCGGCCGACCACCACGTACAGCGCCACCGAGATCAGCCCGCCGCCGAAGCCCTGGATCACCCGTCCGGCGACCAGCCAGCCCATCGCCGGCGCCAGCCCGGCGACGACCAGGCCCAGCGCGAACCAGGCGATGCCGTGGCGCAGCGGCGCGGCCGGCCCGCGCGCGTCGGCCCAGCGTCCGGCCGCGACCATGCCGACCACGCTGGCGGCCAGCGTCCCGGCGAAAGCGAGCGCGTACAGCGGCAGGCCGTCGAGCGCGCGCGCCACGGTCGGCATCGCCGTGGTCACCGCCAGCGCTTCGAACCCGACCAGAGACACCAGCGCGACCGCGCCGGCGGTGAGCCCGCGATAACGCGGCGCGAACAGGCCCTGCGCGGCCGGGACTTCAGTCCCGATGCCTTCCGCTCCGCTCGCCGCGTCCTCGCCCGCACCAAAGGCGGCCGCGGCTCTTGTGGGAGGGACTTCAGTCCCGATGCCTTCCGTTCCGCTCGCTGCGTCCTCGCCCGCACCGAAGGTGACCGCAACTCTTGTGGGAGGGACTTCAGTCCCGACGTCTTTCGTTCCGCTCGCCGCGTCCCGCCGCGCACCGCCTCGCACGGACGCTCCCACCCCGGCCGGTCCGCTCCGCTGCGCCAGCATGGGTTCGTCGGGGACCGGGGTGGAAACGTCCGCGCCAGACGGCGCGCCGCGGACGCTGTCGGGAGAGCCTGCGGCCCCGCTGCCCTGCGACCCGATCACATGGCCCATCGGCTCCGCAGGCTCTCCCGACAACGTCCGCTCGCGCGCATCCGGGGCATCGCCGCCGCGCTCGCTCATGCGCTCAACCTCAGCAGCGACAACGGCATGGCCTCGTACACCATCAGCACCACCTTGCCGCGCGCGGGGCCGCGCTCGACCGCGCGGTGCGCCTCGGCGGCGCGGGTCAGCGGGAACATCTCGCGCACCGGCACCAACAGGCCGTGGCGCTGGTGCACGGCGACCAGCTCGGCGAGGCGTTCGCGGCTGCGCTGGCTGCGCAGCGCCGGCAGGCCGTGGCGCGGCGACAGGCTCAGCGCGCGCGCCGCGGCGATGCGCTGCAGCCATTGCGCGAATCCGTCGTCGCCGCTGGCGTCGAACAGTGCGTCGACGCCGCCGGGGGCGAGCGCGCGCACGCGCTCGATGCCGCCGTCGTCGTCGGCCACCGGCTGCGCGCCGAGCGTGCGCAGGTAGTCGTGGTCGGCCGCGGCGGCGGTGCCGATCACGCGCGCGCCCCAGGCCACCGCCAACTGCACCGTGACGCAGCCCAGCGCGCCGGCGGCGCCGTGGATGAGCAGGGTGTGGCCGGCGCCGACCTCGAGCTGGCGCAGCGCGGCGTGCGCGGTCTGGCCGGTCGAGGGCAGGGCGCCGGCGACCGCCCAGGTCATGGTGTGCGGCTTGGGCACCAACTGTTCGGCCGGCACCGTCAGCGCTTCGGCGTAACTCATCGCCGCGGCCCAGCCCATCACTTCGTCGCCGGGCTGGAAGCCGCTCACGCCGGCGCCGACCTGATCGACCACGCCGGCGAACTCGTTGCCGAGCCGGCGCGGAAAGCGCGCGCCGCCGCGGCCGCCGGCGCGCGCGCCCAGGCCGCTGCGCAGGGCGATGTCGCTGGGCCGCACGCCGGCCGCGCGCACCCGCACCCGGACTTCGCCGGCGGCGGCCTGCGGCATCGGCAGTTCGATCGCGCGCAGCACTTCCGGCGCGCCGTAGCGGTCGAACACCACGGCCTTGACCCGGGGGGAAGGAAGCGGATCGTGCGCGGGCGCGCGCTTGCGCTGGAAGGCCATGACTTGACGCCTGATTGGGACGGGGAGCAGCATAGAACCTGGACTTAAGTTGAGGTCAAGGGCCTGCGTGCGGTTTTTTGCCGCAGTTCCGGCCCGGGCCGCGCGGACCGACCGAGGCGGTGCATGAGCATGGCGATGGAATTGAGCGTGGGGCAGGTGGCCGAGCGCTCCGGCGTGGCGGTGTCGGCGCTGCACTTCTACGAGGCCAAGGGCCTGATCCACAGCGTGCGCACCGGCGGCAACCAGCGCCGCTACAGCCGCGACACGCTGCGCCGGATCGCGGTGATCCGGGTCGCGCAGCGCGTCGGCATGCCGCTGGCGACGATCCGCGAGGCGCTGGACACGCTGCCGGATTCGCGCGTGCCCAACCGCGCCGACTGGAGCCGGCTGTCGGCGGCGTGGAAGGACGAGCTGGAGCAGCGCATCGCCCACCTGAGCCTGATGCGCGACACCCTGGACCAATGCATCGGCTGCGGCTGCCTGTCGCTGGACCGCTGCCGTCTGGCCAATCCCGACGACGCCTGGGGCGAGGCGGGCTCCGGCGCGCAGCGCTGGGCGGCGGCGTTGAAGGAGAGCCGGCCGAAGCGGCGGGGCAAGAAGGCGCAGGAATGAGTTCGCAGGAGCGAGCCAAAGCTTTCGCTCACTCCTCACTCCTCCACGCTCGCTCCTCGTATCATGGTCGGCCTTCCCCACTTCGGTTCCGCCATGACCGTATCGATGTACTCCGCCAGCGTCCCGGTGCTGCAGCAACTGCTCGGCAGCCTGTCCACGATCCTCGAACGCACCCAGGCCCACGCCGCCGAGCGCAAGATCGACGCCGACGCCTACCTGCAGGCGCGCCTGTTCCCCGACATGTTCCCGCTGCTGCGCCAGGTCCAGATCGCCTGCGACTTCGCCAAGGGCATCGGCGCGCGCCTGGCCGACGTCGCGGTGCCGGTGTACGACGACAGCGAGCGCGGCTTCGACGAACTGCAGGCGTTGATCGCCAAGACCCGCGCCTTCCTCGACGGCCTGGAGCCGGCGCTGTTCGAAGGCGCGGACGACCGCGAGATCGTGCTGCGTCCCGGCACGCCGAAGGAGCGCCGCTTCAACGGCCGCGACTATCTGGTGCACTATGGCCTGCCGCAGTTCTTCTTCCATGCGACCACCGCTTACGCGATCCTGCGCAGCAACGGCGTGGAGATCGGCAAGCGCGATTTCATGGGGCAGTACTGAGTCCGCCGATCGAATCCGGATTCGAGTTCGAATGAAAGGGCCCGCTTCGGTGGGCCTTTTTCGTTGCGGTTGTGCGCGCGCTTTTGCCGGGATTTCATGGCGACCTGAGCGCAAAGCATCGGGCCTGAAGGCCCTCCCACGACAGCGCTGGACTTGCGGCCGCTGCGGCTCTTGTGGGAGGGCCTTCAGGCCCGACGCTTTCCGCTCAGGTCGCAGCGAAAACACAGCCCGGTCCCAGCGCGAAAACGACCGCACGGCGAACCGCGCGCACGCGGATTTCCATCGCTTTTTTCGACCGCGTTCGCACCGGGTCTCGGCCCCTGCGACGCCCGCTTGCGATGATGTTTTCCCGTTGGCGGCAAGCGCTTGCGAACGGGTCCGGACCCAGGCCATGGACGCGATCGCGCAAGCGGCGCGCGCACGGATGCGCGGTCCGGAATCTTCGGATCATCCGATCCCCGAGATCCCACCAGAAGGAGTTGGCATGCCGTACAAGAGTATCCAGGGGCCCCTCGTGCTGAGCCTGGCGCTGATCGCGCTGGGGGCGGGCGCGATCGGCGCCCCGCAGTCGAAGGATGGACTTCTCGACCTTTCCCTCAGCCAGGTCGTCTCCGCCGCATCGCAGCAGGCGCGCGCGCACGACGCCGAGCAGCGGCGCGCGGACCGCGAGCGCTTCCAGCGCGCGTTGCAGCCGCGCGGCGACGCGGCGCTGGCGCCGATCGCGCGCGAGCTGGCGCAGCTGCGCCGCTTCGAACCGCTGCGCGCGGGCGACCTGGTCACCCACAGCGTCGACGGCGCCGATTCGACCGTGGCGCTGCGCGGTTTCGTCGGCAACGGCGCGCCGCTGCGCTACAGCCTGGTCCAGGCGCCGCGCCACGGCCGGGTCACGATCGAGCGCGACCGCGCGACCTATCGTCCCGATCCCGGCTTCGCCGGCGTGGACAGCTACACCTATCGCGTGCAGGCCGGCGGCGCGAGCGCGGAAGCGATGGTCGCGGTGACCGCGATCCGCGACCGCGCGCTGCCGGCGACGGCCGCGGCGGCCTTGTAGCCGCCGTGCGAAACGGGCGCCGCCGCGCAAGGCGGCGGCGCCGGCAAGACCCCGCAATGGGGTAGGGGACGGCTCCCGGCGCCAGGCGCGCGAGCCGATGCCGCCACCGCCCGCGCCTGTTGCGCTGGCGCGCACGCTGCGCCGGTCGTCTCGTCGTGGTGACGGCCGAAGCGAGCGCGCGGTCGCGCGCAGGGCGCGGCGGTGGCGGCGGTTCCCCGGTGTCGGGCGGTCGCGGCGTGCGCAGGCAGATCGATCTGCGCCGCCGCGGCCGGTACGGGCCGAAACGCGATGCTAGGCCGGCGCATGCAGCGGTTCTCGCTTGCATGCGGCGACGGATCGGCGCGGCGATCGCGCCGGCTTGGGTTGTTCGCGCGATCGCCGGCGAATACGTAACGCCGGGCGTGGTCTCGCGCGGGGCGTGGCCGGGCGCGAAACCGCGCACGCGGCGACGCATCCGCAGGAACAGGACGTCTTTCATCCTCGTCAGTGATGGAAGTCGAGCGGGCAGGATGCCCGCGACGTCGGCGGCTCCGGCCGTCGCGCCGCTCTGGGCGCGGCGTGGCGGCCGGGGCCGGGCGATGCGGGAGGCGCGTAGCCGCGGATCGCAAGGCGTCGGGCCTGAAGGCCCTCCCACACAAGCCTGGACGCTTCGAATGCCATCGTGGCAGGGCCTTCAGGCCCGACGCTTTGCGCTCGGATGCGCTCGGATGCGCTCGGATGCGCTCGGATGCGCTCGGATGCGCTCGGATGCGCGCAGCGCGCCCAGGCCGACGCAGTCCCGCGCGCGCCGCTGCGTTGCGCGCCGCCGCCGGTCGGCCGACTTCGCACGCCGCGCAGCGGGGGCTTGCATCCGCGCGCCGTCGCAGGGACGATGCGGCCTCGGCTTTCGGGGAGGCCCGCATGGAACTGCTGACGCTCGATCATTTTTCTTCGCACGTGAACGAGACCTACGCCGCGCGCATCAACGACGGCGAAATCCCGTTCGTGTTGGTCGAGGCGCGCGCGCTGAGCACCCAGCCGCAGCCGATGGCGGGACGGGTGCCGTTCTCGCTGCTGTTCCGCAACGCCTCTGCGTTCCTGTTCCCGCAGCAGATCTATCCGATGCGCCACGCCTCGATCGGCGAGGTCGGCATCTTCCTGGTCCCGGTCGCGCGCGAGCGCGAGGGCTTCCTCTACCAGGCCGTATTCAACTAAGCCGGCAAGCGCCCGCGCGGGTCGGCGCGGACTCGGTTCGGCGTCGCGTCCGCGCGCCATGGGATCGCACGCCGCACGCTTCGAATCGTTTCCGCGCGGCCGAAATCCGCCGCGGCGCCGACGGCGCATGCAGCGAGTCGCCCGCCGTCGCGACGGGACTCAGCGCAGGTCCGACTCCCAGCGCATCGCCGCGTGGGTCGGCAGGTTCTCGGTCAACACGAATCCCAGGCGCTCGTACAGCCGGCGCGCGCCGTGGTTGCCGTGTTCCACGTGCAGGCGCATGCCGCGTCCGCGCGCGTGCGCTTCGTGCTGGGCCCAGCGCACCAGGCCGCCGCCGATGCCGCTGCCGTGCGTGCGCGCGTCCAGGCTGATGTCCACCAGCAGATGCTCCGGCGCGGCGCGCTGCAGGTAGATCCGGCCGATCGGCGCGCCTTCGCGCTCCACCACCAGGAAGTCGGCGCGTTCGTAGTAGCGCACGTAGTGCAGGTGCTGCATCGCGAACTGCTGGTCGAGGAACGCGGCCAGCGCCTGCGGCGGCCAGCCCATCGGCGCGAACTCGCCCGCGCGCAGTTGGCGGTACAGCGCGCGCAGCCAGCCGATGTCGTCGGCGCGCGCCGGGCGCAGGCCGATCCCGCGTTCGCTCAGCGATGCGGGCAGGTCGAAGCCGTCCCCGCGCCCCTCCGGGGGCGCGGGGAGGTCCGTGCGTTCGGCGCGCGGCGGGAACGCCAGCGCCGGCGCGGCGGAGGCCATGGGCTGCATCAGCCGAACGCCGGGAACACGCCCTGCAGCGCGATGCAGAAGTTCATCGCCAGGTACGGCTGCCGGTTCTCGTGCGGCTGGCCGCCGCCGGCGGGCTGCAGCACCGTCGGCGCCAACGGCGCGTTGGCGGCGTTGGAGGCGACGAACGCGTTCATGCTCGGCGAGCCCAGCGAGTTGCCGTTGGACGGCGAGGGCGCTTTCTTGGTGTCGGTGGGCTGGTTGTAGATGTTCAGCGAATGCGAGTGCGTCGGCATCTCGTTGGTGGTCAGGGTGACCGCATTGACCCCGAACGGCTCGCCGATGTCGTGCGGGGTCAAGCCGGGTCCGCGGCCCTGATTGGTAGCGGCGCGGTTGATGAAGTTGGGCAACTGGAACGTGGTCTGGCCGTTGCCGCCGTACTGGGTGCCCAACAGCGCGAAAAGCGCGGTGTTCTGCTGGATCGCCATGGTGGCGCCGTTGCACGCGGCCCAGCCGCGCGGCGCGAAATTGAAGCCGAATTGCTGGATTTGGGCGATGAAGGGTTCGGTCATGGGTAGCTCCTCGATCTGCGGCCCGTCGCGGCGGCGTCGCCAGCGCGGGCCGGTAAGTGCGGAAAGTCAGCTCTGCGACGGGAACACGCCGTAAGCGGCGATGCAGTACTGCACGGTGAGCGTCGGCATCTGGTTCTCGTGCGGCTGGTTGCCGCCGACCGCGCTGACCGACAAGGGGCTGGCGGGGAACGCGCTCGCGCCGCTGGTGTCGGTGACGTACAGCACGTCGCCGTTGAGCGCGCCCAGTTCCAGGTTCGCCGCCGGCGTTTTCGCGGTGGCGGTCAACGTGGTCGCGACCATGGTGTGGGTGTGCTGCGGCATCTGCTGGCCGATCAGGGTGATGCTTTCGCTGCCGGCGCGCTGGCCGATGACGTACGTGCTCAAGCCGGGGGAGGTGCCGAAATGGACCGGCACGCGGCCTTGCATGTCGGGCACGGCGAAGGTGGTGATGCCGTCGCCGCCGTAAATGGTGCCGAGCAGCATGAACAGCGCTTCGTTTTCGGCGATGGAAACCATTTGGCCGTTGCAGGCGTACCAGCCTTGCGGGACGCGCGTGAATCCGAACAGGCGGATCTCGCCCAGGTATGGCTCGCTCATGAGAGATGCTCCAGGAATGTCGTACTGCGGATAGGAGGGGCCGCGGCGCGGCCTCAGGCTCGTTCGCGAGTCAGTTGCGCGAGGGGTAGATGCCGTTCAGGGCGATGCAGAAGTTGATCGCCAGGTAGGGCTGCACGTTGCTGTGCGGCTGGGTGCTGCCGGCAGTGCCGATGGTGGCCGCGCTGAGCGCGACCTGGGGGCCGCCGGTGGCGGAGTAGATCTCTTTGTCGGTGGTGCCCAGGAACAGGCCGTTCGGATTGCGGCTGGTGGCCGCCCCGGTATTGCAACCCAGGGTGTGATTGTGATTGGGCATCTGCGTCGGCAGCAGGGTCACGTTCTCGACGCCGCCGGACTGGCCCTGAGGGTAGGGCGCCGGGTTCCAGCCCGGGTCGACCGAATTGCCGGCCCCCACCGGCGTGCGGCCGCGCAGGTCGGGCAGGGCGAAATTGGTGGTGCCGTTGCCGCCGTACATGGTGCCCAGCAACGAGAACAGCGCCTGGTTCTGCGCGATCGCCAGCAGCTGGCCGTTGCAAAAAGCGAAATTCTTCGGCGCGAAATTGAAGCCGAAGGTCGTGATCTGCCCCAAGAATACTTCTGTCATCTCTTCCCCCAGAGGTGTTTCCGGGCGCCGTGCGCGCGCCGGGACTGCGTGCCCGGAGCCTCGGCCGCAGGCCCCGTCCGCGCAAGGCGAAACGGGCCGTTCCGGCCGGGTCCGGGTATGGCGCAGCAGCGCCATGCCCTTGCTTAACGCGAATCGGCGCCGAAGGCGGCCGCTTTCGCATCCGTTTTGCGTATCAGGTCAATGAAAGGGATGCGCCAGGGGCAGTCGGCGCACGGAAACCAGATCGCTCACGGGCAAAAGACCGTCGAATCCGCGCATGAAGCGCGCAGCGCCGGCGTCAGGGGATGAACAACATGCAACAGCAGTCGGCGCAGTCTGCGGGCGTTTCGCACGCCTCGTACTGGGGACACTCGACCGCAGCCAGGGCCTGGCGGCGCGGTCTGGCGGCGATCCTTATCGTCCTGGCGGGTCTATGGTCGTTCGCCGCGGTCGCGGCGCCGTCGATCCGCTGCCCGGTCATGACCCTGGCGGTGGCCAACGGCGGCACCAGCATCCTCGACGCCGACATGTGCGACGGCGGCCCGCCGCCGGGCGGCTTCGGCATCGGCGTGCTGATGACCCCGCCGCAGCACGGCACCGTCACGGTCAACCAGAGCACCGACAAGGTCACCTACACCCATAACGGCGGCGCGACCCTCACCGACACCTTCAGCTTCGGCGACGGCGTCGGCGGCGAGGTCACCGTCAACGTGACCATCGCTGCGGGCACCAGTCCGATCACGGTCAGCCCGGCCTCGATCTCGCCCCAGCTCGGCGTCGCCTACAGTCAATCGATGAGCGCCACCGGCGGGGTCGCGCCGTACACCTATGTGCTCAACGGCGGCGCCGCCGTGCTGCCGACCGGGCTGAGCTTCGCTTCCGGGACGTTCTCCGGCACGGTCCGCCAGCGCGGCAATTTCCCGGTGCAGGTCACCGTCACCGATTCGACCGCGCCGACGCCGCTGACCACGGTCAAGTCGTACACCATCGCGATCCCCAACACCCAGCACGATTTCGCCCCGGCCACCCTGCCGACCCTGTACCGCACCGCCAGCTACAACATCGCCCTGACCGGCAGCGGCGGCGTCGGCCCGTACAACTACGCGATCGAGACCGGCTCGCTGCCGGCCGGCCTGAGCATCAGCGGCGGCGCCATCGTCGGCACCCCGACCGCGTCGGGCGCGTATTCGGTCACGATCAAGTCCACCGACAGCAGCCTGCCCGGACCGGGCGTGCCGGCGGTGGCGTTCCGCATCCGCACCTACACCGGCACCGTGCTGGAACCGCCGACCATCGCGGTCAACCCGGCCACGGCCGCCAACGGCACCGTCGCCGTCGCCTACAGCCAGGCCTTCAGCGCCACCGGCGGCACCGCGCCGTACACCTTCCAGATCGTGCCCGGCGGCCAGCTGCCGGCCGGCGTGACCTTGACCGGCGGCACCCTCAGCGGCACCCCGACCCAGGCCGGCACCTTCAACTTCAGCGTGCGCGCGACCGACGCCAACGGCTTCTTCAACAGCCGCGCCTACACCATCGTGGTGGCGCCGCCGTCGATCGCGGTCGATCCCAATACGCTGCCCGACGCCACCGTCGGCGCGGGCTACAGCCAGACCTTCAGCGCCACCGGCGGCATCGGCGGCTACAGCTTCGTCCGCACCGGCACGCTGCCGCCGGGGATGAACCTGACCGGCGCGGTCCTGTCCGGCACGCCGACCGCGGGCGGCAGCTTCACCTTCACCATCACGGCGACCGACAACGGCAGCACCGGCACCGGCGCACCGTTCAGCGGCGCGCGCACCTACACCCTGGTGGTGCAGCCGCCGACCATCAACCTGCCGGCGACCTCCCTGGCCAACGCCACCCAGGGCCTGGCGTATACCGCCACGCTCAATGCGGCCAGCCAAGGCACCGCGCCGTACAAGTACGCGGTGACCGCCGGCGATCTGCCGCCGGGCCTGGGACTCGACCTCAATACCGGCGTGATCAGCGGTACCCCGAGCACGGCCGGCACCTTCAACTTCGCCGTGACCGCCACCGACAGCAGCACCGGCACCGGGCCGTACAACTCGGCGCCGCGCGGCTACGTGCTGCAGGTGATCAATATTCCGCCGGTCGCCAATGCGGTCTCGGCGGCGGTCGCCTACAACAGCGGCGCCAATCCGATCACGCTGAACATCACCGGCGGCGTGGCGACCTCGGTCGCGATCGGCACCGCGCCGTTGCACGGCACCGCCATCGCTTCGGGCCTGAACGTCACTTACCAGCCGACCCCGGGGTATGCCGGCAGCGACAGCTTCACCTACACCGCAACCAACAGCGCCGGCACCTCGGCGCCGGCGACGGTGACCATCGCGGTCGGCAACCCGACCATCACCGTGACCGCCTCGGGGCCGCTGACCGCGCAGATCGGCGTGGCGTACACCCAGACCTTCACCTGGAACGGCGGCGCCCAGCCCTTCAGCCAGTACCAGGTCACCAACCTGCCGGCCGGCCTCGCCGTCACCGGCAACACCGCCAACAGCGTGACCGTGGCCGGCACGCCGACCCAGGCCGGCGCGGTGACGCTGACCGCCTCGGCGCGCGATTCGAGCACCGGCAACGGGCCGTTCACCATCGCCCAGAGCTTCAACCTGAGCGTGTCGGCGCCGACCCTGACCCTGACCCCGGCGGCGGGCACCCTGAGCGCGACCTACGGCGCGGCCTATAGCCAGAGCTATGTCGCCGGCGGCGGCACCGCGCCGTACAAGTACCGGATCAGCGCGGGCGGGCTGCCGACCGGCCTGGAACTGGACGAGGACACCGGCGTGCTTTCGGGCGTCCCGAGCGTGACCGGCCTGTACACCTTCTCGGTGCGCGCCACCGACAACTCCACCGGCACCGGCGGACCGTTCTCGCGCACCCAGAACTACGTGATGCAAGTCGCCGCGCCGAGCATCAACCTCGCGCCGACGACCTTGCCGGCCGGCGCCCAGGTCGGCGCCGCCTACACCGCCAGCGTCAGCGCTACCGGCGGTATCGGGCCGTACACCTACGCGATTCCGCCCGGCAGCGCGCCGCCCGGCCTGAGCATGTCCAGCGATGGCACCCTCAGCGGTACGCCGACCGCGGGCGGATTGTTCAACTTCATGGTCATCGCCACCGACGCGCACGGGCAGACCGGCAACCGTCCCTACATCTTCAACGTGGCCGTGCCGACGATCACCGTGTCGCCGGCGACGCTGGCGGACGGCAACGTCGCCCAGCTCTACAGCCAGACGATCACCGCCAGCGGCGGCACCGTCGGCAGCGGCTACCAGTTCTCGGCGCCGCCGGGCGACCTGCCGCCGGGCCTGAGCCTGAGCACGGGCGGCGTGCTCAGCGGCACGCCGACCGCGGGCGGCAGCTTCACTTTCACCGTCACCGCGACCGATTCCAGCACCGGCAGCGGGCCGTACAGCGGCACGCGCACCTACACCGTCGCGATCGGCGCCTCGACCATCCTGTTGCCGACGACCTCGCTCGCCAACGCGACGGTCACCTCGCCGTACACCGCCACGCTCAATCCCGCGACCGGCGGCACGGCGCCGTACACCTACGCGGTGACCGGCGGCAACCTGCCAGCCAGCGTGCTGTTGAACGCCAACGGCACGCTGAGCGGCACGCCGACCGCGCCGGGCACTTACACCTTCAGCGTCGTCGCCACCGATTCCAGCGGCGGCACCGGCCCCTACAGCTCGGCGCCGCAGAGCTACACGCTGGTGGTGAACGACATCGTGCCGGTGGCCCATCCGGTCTCGGTCACGGTCGGCTACGGCAGCAGCGCCAATCCGGTGACGCTCAACATCACCGGCGGCATCCCGGCCTCGGTCGCGATCGGCGCCGCGGCGACGCACGGCACCGCGGTCGCCACCGGTACCTCGATCACCTACCAGCCGGTCGCGGGCTATTCCGGTCCGGACAGCTTCACCTACACCGCGACCAACAGCGCCGGTACGTCGACGCCCGCGACGGTGACGGTGAGCGTCTCCGATCCGACCATCACCATCGCCACCTCCGGGCCGCTGACCGGCCAGGTCGGCGTGGCCTACACCCAGACCTTCACCTGGTCCGGCGGCGCCGCGCCGTACGGCAACTTCAACGCCAGCAACCTGCCGACGGGCTTGACGGTGACCGCCACCGGCACCGACAGCCTGACCGTGTCGGGCACGCCGACCGCGGCCGGCACCTTCAACGCGAGCGTCAGCGCGCGCGATTCGGGCACCGGCAACGGGCCGTTCACCGTCGGCCAGCTGTTCGCGTTCGCGATCGGCGCGCCGACCCTGTCGATGACCCCGGCGCCGGGCAGCCTGCCAATGAATTACGGCGTCGCCAGCAGCATCAACTTCGCCGCCAGCGGCGGCACCGCGCCGTACACCTTCAGCCTCGCCGCCGGCTCGCTGCCGGTCGGTGTGAGCCTGAGCTCGGCCGGCGTGCTCAGCGGTACGCCGACGGTGCCGGGCAACTACAACGTCACCGTGCGCGCGACCGATTCCAGCACCGGCACCGGCGCGCCGTTCCGCATCGACCAGAGCTACACCATCGTCGTCGCCACGCCGAGCATCGCCATCGATCCGGCGTCGATTCCGAACGGCACCGCCGCGGTCGCCTACAACCAGACCTTCAGCGCCACCGGCGGCGTCGCGCCGTACACGTTCTCGCTGACCGCCGGCGCGCTGCCGGTCGGCATGAGCCTGAGCTCGGCCGGCGTGCTGTCGGGCACCCCGCGCAGCGACGGCAACTTCAGCCTGACCCTGCAGGCGACCGACGCCAACGGCCAGACCGCGTCGAAGGTCTACACCTTCGCCATCGCTCCGGCGACGCTGACCATTTCGCCGGCGACCCTGCCGGGCGGCGTGGTCGGCACCGCCTACAGCCAGGGCCTGAGCAGCAGCGGCGGCATCGCGCCGTACACCTATGCGCTGGCCTCCGGGGCGTTGCCGTCGGGCATCGCGCTGAGTTCGGCCGGCGCGATCAGCGGCACGCCGACGCTGGCGGGCAACTACAGCTTCGCGATCCGCTCCACCGACGACGCCGGCTACAACACCACGGTCAACTACAGCATCGCCGTCGCCGACGCGGTGCCGGTCGCGGTCGACGACAGCGCCAGCACCCAGTCGAACCAGGCCGTCACCGTCAACGTGATCGCCAACGACACCGGCATCATCACCTCGGTGGCGGTGGTCTCCGCGCCGGCGCACGGCACCGCGACGCCGAGCGGCACCAGCATCGTCTACACTCCGGCCAGCAACTACTTCGGCAGCGACAGTTTCACCTACACCGCGACCGGTCCGGGCGGCACCTCGGCCCCGGCCACGGTGACGATGACGGTCAACGCGCTGCCGGTGCCGGTGGGCCAGCCGCAGAACGTCACCACGCTGTCGACCCAGCCGGTCACCATCGACGCCGCCACCGGCGCCACCGGCGCGCCGTTCACCGGCGTGACCTTGCTGGCGCCGCCGAGCTCGGGCACGGCGACGGTGCAGGGCACCCAGATCCTGTACACGCCCGCGGCCGACACCGCCGGCGCGATCGCCCTGAACTACACCCTCAACAACCCGTTCGGCGCCTCCGCCCCGATCACCTCGACCATCACCGTCAACCCGGTGCCGGTGGCCACGCCCAAGCGCGTGCGCACCATCGCCGGCGCCACGGTCAAGGTCGAGCTGACCCAGGACGCGCGCGGCGGTCCGTTCACCGGCGCGGCCCTGGTCTCGCTGACCCCGGCCAGCTCGGGCACGGCCACGGTCAGCGCGTCCAACGGCGGCTACACGCTCAGCTACACCCCGCAGATCGGCTACTCCGGCTTGACCGTGGCGACCTTCACCTTGAGCAACGCCTACGCCACCTCGGCGCCGGCGACGGTCGAGATCGAAGTCGCCCCGCGCAGCGATCCGTCCAAGGACGCCGAAGTGCTGGGCATCCTCAACGCCCAGGCCGAGGCCGCGCGCCGCTTCGCCAACGCCCAGATCGGCAACTTCCAAAAGCGCATGGAAGGCCTGCACGACGGCGGCACCGGCGGCTCGCGCTTCGACAACGGCCTGAGCTTCTCGGTCGACCCGCGTTGCCGCGAAGGCGCGCGCCGCACCCCGGGCAGCGACTGCCGCGATCCGGATCTCGGCGACGAGCAGGCCGGCGTGGACGGCAAGCCGCGGGTGGAAGGCACCGGCCCGCAGTACGGCATCTGGACCGGCGGCACCATCGAAAGCGGCAACCGCGACGGTCGCGGCGGCGGCTCCGGCGGGTTGGACTTCAAGACCAGCGGCGTGAGCCTGGGCGCCGACTACCGCGTGCGCCGCGACTTCGCCTTCGGCGGCGGCGTCGGCTACGGCCGCGACGACACCGACGTCGGCACCCGCGGCAGCCGCAGCAAGGGCGAGAGCTACAGCGCGGTGCTGTACGCCAGCTACCACCCCGGCGAGAGCTTCTTCCTCGACGGCCTGCTCGGCTACCAGTGGTTGTCGTTCGACTCGCGCCGCTATGTCACCGACACCGGCGGCATGGTCCGCGGCAGCCGCGACGGCAGCCAGTGGTTCGCCTCGGTCTCGACCGGCCTGGAGTACCAGCGCGACAAGCTGCGGATCTCGCCGTACGCCCGCCTGGACGTGGCCCGCGCCACCCTCGACGGCTACACCGAGAGCGGCGACGCGCAGTACGCGCTGAACTACCGCGACCTGGACGTGGACACCACCACCACCAGCCTCGGCCTGCGCCTGGACTACCGCCACCCGGTGCGTTGGGGCACGTTCTCGCCGCAGCTGCGCTTGGAGTACCAGCACGACTTCCAGGATGCGAGCTACGCGATCATGAGCTACGCCGACATGGTCGGCGGCCCGTTCTATCGCGCCCGCCTGCAGGGCCTGGACCGCAACCGCTTCGTGTTCGGCCTCGGCGCGGTGCTGCAGACCGAACGCGACTGGGCGCTGCGGCTGGAATACCGCGGCCTGTTCGGCAGCGGCAACGACGACGACAACAGCTTCATGATCAATATCGAAAAGAAGTACTGATCGAAGCGGAATGAGAGCAGCGGCGGGCGCCTTCGGGCGCCCGCCGTTTTTTTGGGGGCGGGGGAGGCCTGCGTGGCGGCCTGCTCTTGTGGGAGGGGCTTCAGCCCCGACGCTTTTCGATCCGGTCGCGATGAAGGTTCCAGGCGATCCGAGCCGAAAGCGTCGGGGCTGAAGCCCCTCCCACAAGAGTCGGCCGCGCCGCGGCGGCGAAAGTGCCAAGATGGGTGCAGCCCCCAGCGATCCCGCCACGATGTCCGACTCCGCCACGCCCGCGTTCGCCAGCGCCGCCAGGGACCGCCTCGGCGAGGACGCGCTGGCGCTGCTGCCGCTGCCGTTGCCGGCCGAACAGCTCGACGCGCTGCACGCCGCCTACGCCGCGCCGCCGCGCGCGTACCACAACATTGGCCACGTCGCCGAAGTGCTGCGCCATTACGCCGACGTCGCCGCCGGCCCGGGCTGGACGCAGCCGCGCGAAACCGCGCTGGCGGTGCTGTACCACGACGCCATCTACGAAGCCGGCCGCCGCGACAACGAAGCGCGTTCGGCGCAACTGGCGCGCGAGCACCTCGCGCGCTGGCTGCCGCAGGCGGGCATCGACGCCGACCGCGTCGCCGAACTGATCGAACTGACCGCGCGCCACGGCGCCATCGCCCGCGACGACGTCGACGAGCAGACCCGCCTGTTCCTCGACGGCGACATGGCCATCCTCGGCGCCGAACCGGCGGTGTTCGACGCTTACGACCGCGGCATCGCCTCCGAGTATCGCGGCCACGTTCCCGGTCCGCTGTTCCGGCTCAACCGCCGGCGGTTCTTAAAGGCGCTGCTCAAGCGCGAGCGGATCTTCCTCAGCGATTTCTTCCACGAGCGCTACGACGCGGCCGCGCGCAACAACCTGCGGCGCGCGATCACCACCAAGCGCTGAGCGCGCCCGTGCCGGCCGCGTTGCTGCAGCAGGGCGCGCCGGCGACACGGGCGTCGTGGGAGGGGCTTCAGCCCCGATGCTTTCCGATCCGGTGATGAGTTCTCGGGCGGTCTGCACCGAAAGCGTCGGGGCTTAAGCCCCTCCCACAAGAGCGAAAGCGTCGAAGCGCCGCATCGCCGGGCTGTTGTGGGAGGGGCTTCAGCCCCGACGCTTTCGGCTCCGATCGCTGGAACCCTCATCGCGACCGGATCGAAAGGCATCGGGGCTGAAGCCCCTCCCACAAAAACGGCGCCCGCTGCGCGCGGCCGCCGGTGCGGTGGGGAAGGACGGCGGCGCGAGGCCGCCGCTGCCGTCGAGCGTGCGACGCGGGTGCGTCGTTGACCGATGAAGCAGGCGCCTCCGGGTCGCCATCGCGGGGGAGAGGGAAGGGCGTCGCGGCCGTGCCGCGGTCGCCGTGGATCGGGGCGGCCTGGCCGCCGCGTGGAGGGAAGGGCGGCGCCGCGGCGCCGCCCGCGAAGCTCACGCCGACAACCGGCCCAGCGAACTGTCGAGCACGCGCTGCAGCTTGCGCGCCGCGCCGCTGATGGCCGCGCGCATGGTCGCCGCGTCCTCGGTCGCGGCCATCGGCGGCCGGCCTTCCAGCCGCGCCTCGATGGTGCAGTGCTTGTCGTGGCCGCCGCTCTTCTCGCCGTTGAGGTCGCGCAGGTGGACCTCGATGCGGGTGATCTGTTCGCGGAAACGGCCCAGGTTCTGGTCGATCACGCCTTCCACGTGGTGCTCGAGCGAATCGTCGCCGCGGACATGGTGGTCGGTGTTGAGCTGGATCTTCATGCAAACGCCTCCTTGTGGCGCAGATATCGGGTCGACGCGCGGGCCCTTGCCCGGCGTCTGCGCGGTCCGCCGTCGTTCGGTCGGCTTGTCGGCCACGCAGGAATTCCGACCGGCGCCCGCGCGGAAGGTTCTCGCTGCGTTCAGCTTCGGCCCAGCGGCGGCATGTCAGGGTGTGGGATCGCCGCCGCGGCGGGGCGGTACAATGGCGCCATGGTCGTCAACATCGCCGCCTATCATTTCGCCGTCATCGACGATCCGCCGCAGCTGGCCCAGCGCCTGCGCGAGCAGGCCGAACGCCTGCAACTGCGCGGCACCGCGCTGGTCGCTCCCGAAGGCATCAACCTGTTCCTGGCCGGCGACGGCGAGGCGATCGAGTCGCTGCTCGCCGACCTGCGCGCCGACCCGCGCTTCGACACGCTCGCGGCCAAGTACAGCCGCAGCCGCGCGCAGCCGTTCGCCCGGCTCAAGGTCAAGCTCAAGCGCGAGATCATCGCGTTCCGCCGAGAACGCTGTTCGCCGCTGCGCGGCCGCGCACCGAGTGTGACGCCCGACACGTTGGCGCGCTGGCTCGACCAGGGCCACGACGACGCCGGCAAGCGCGTGGTCCTGCTGGACACGCGCAACCGCGAGGAAGTCGGCTACGGCAGTTTCGACAACGCGCTGACCCTGCCGATCGACAATTTCACCGAGCTGCCCGAAGCGCTGGCGCCGCACCGCGAAGCGCTGCGCGAGGCCACCGTGGTCAGCTTCTGCACCGGCGGCATCCGCTGCGAAAAAGCCGCGCTGTGGCTGCGCAAGGACGGCATGGACAACCTGCTGCAGCTCGACGGCGGCATCCTGGGCTACTTCGAGCGGGTCGGCGGCCGTCATTACGACGGCGGCTGCTTCGTGTTCGACGAACGCGTGGCGCTGGACCCGCAGCTGCGGCCTTTGCGCGATGCCGCCGCCTGACTGGCTTTTTTTGCCATTCATTACAAATCGTTAACCCGTCCAAACGCGGCCTGCGGTTAGGCTGCGCGTTCGCGATGGACCGGCCCCGCGCCGTCCCCCGCCATCGCCAACGGACGCCGGCCCGCGCTTCGCGCCGCCGCCGGCACTGAATCGCCATGAGGATCCCGATGAACCGACGCCTGTTCCCCGCCGTAGGCCTGCTCGCGGCCGCCGTCCTGGCGATGGCCGCTTGCAGCCAGAGCGCGCCGGTCAACACTGCCGCCCCGCAGGAGACCACCGCCGCGCCGCCGGCCCCGCCCAAGGCCGTGCCCGATCCGGACGCCGATCCGGTCTCGCGCGCCTCGCCGCCGATGCTGACGCCGGTCGCGCTGGGCACCTTCGATCCCGGCAACCCGGTCGCCCAGGCCACCACCGGCAAGCTGACCATCGACGATCTGGAGATGAAGGGCGAGAACGGTTCGCTGTACAAGACCGAGCGGGTCGCGATCGTGCGCGGCGGCGACCAGTACAGCGCCGGCCAGACCTATGGCGCGACCATGCAGGTCGAGGCTAGCCAGGCGGTGGAACTGCGCCGGGTGATCGAGCAGACTCCGCCCAAGGAAACCCCCGCCAACGCCTTTTGCGGCACCCACCCGACCGGCTTCATCGCCCTGGCCAAGGTCAGCGAGGCCACCGGCGACGTGATCAAGCTGATCGCGCTGCAGGGCAGCGACCTGCCGGCGGCGAGCGCGCAGGGCGTGGGGCTGTGCGCGTCGATGTTCTACATGGGCAAGGCGTTGCCGGACAAGGCGACCTCGTAAGCCGGCTGGGGCGGTCGCGCCGGCGTCGTAGCGGTGTCGCGCGCAGGCGCGGGCGCGACGGCCCGCTAAAGCTCGCGAGGTCACTCTCAGGCTCGCGGCATCGCCCTCAATACCGTCATTCCGGCGAAAGCCGGAATCCATTTTGATCTTGTTCGCGCTCTGCTCGACCGGGAGCGGATGAAGCGACAGCAAAATGGGTTCCGGCTTTCGCCGGAATGACGAGTTGGGGGAGCCGGTCTTCGGGCGCAGCGGCAGTGCAGCGTCGCTGCGGTTGGTTCCGGCTTTCGCCGGAATGACGAGTCGGGGGAGCCGGTCTTCGGGCGCAGCGGCAGTGCAGCGTCGCTGCGGTTGGTTCCGGCTTTCGCCGGAATGACGAGTTGGGGAAGCCGGTCTTCGGGCGCAGCGGCAGTGCAGCGTCGCTGCGGTTGGTTCCGGCTTTCGCCGGAATGACAAGTTGGGGAAGCCGGTCTTCGGGCGCAGCGGCAGTGCAGCGTCGCTGCGGTTGGTTCCGGCTTTCGCCGGAATGACGAGTCGGGGAGCCGGTCTTCGGGCGCAGCGGCAGTGCAGCGTCGCTGCGGTTGGTTCCGGCTTTCGCTGGAATGACGAGTTGGGGGAGCCGGTCTTCGGACGCAGCGGCAGTGCAGCGTCGCTGCGGTTGGTTCCGGCTTTCGCCGGAATGACAAGTCGGGGGAGCCGGTCTTCGGACGCAGCGGCAGTGCAGCGTCGCTGCGGTTGGTTGCGGCTCTCGCCGGAATGACGGCTCTGAGAATGCCGGTCTTCGGACGCAGCGGCAGTGCAGCGTCGCTGCGGTTGCAGCGACGGCCTTCGACTCAATCCGACGCGTTTTCCAGCACCGCCCGCGCCGCCGCTTCGCCCGCGATCAAGCCGCTGGCGAAGCACGCGGTCAGCAGGTAGCCGCCGGTCGGCGCTTCCCAGTCCAGCATTTCGCCGGCGCAGAACAGCGCCGGCGCGAGTTCGCGCGCGCGCAGCGAGTCGTCCAGCGCGCGCAGCCGCACGCCGCCGGCGCTGCTGATCGCCTCGGCGATCGGCCGCGCGCGCAACAGGCGCAGCGGCAGGCGCTTGATCGTGCGCGCGACCGTGGCGGCGTCGTTCAAGCCGTCCTTGCCGAGGACTTCGAACACCAGCGCGGCCTTGACCGCGTCCAGCCCGGTCTGCCGGCGCAGGTGCTCGCCGACGCTGCGGCCGCCGCGCGGCCGGGCGAAGTCGCGCTGCAGGCGCTCAAGCTCGCGGCCCGGCGCCAGGTCCAGTTCCAGCGTCGCCTCGCCGTGCGTCGCGATGCGCTCGCGCAGCATCGCCGACAGTGCGTAGACCAGGCTGCCCTCGATCCCGCTCGCGGTGGCGACGCATTCGCCCTGCAGCGAACGTTCCTCGCCGTCTTCGCGCCAGTGCGCGACCACCGGCTTGAGCGGCGCGCCGGCGTGGCGCTGGGCGAAGTGTTCGCTCCAGCCGACGTCGAAGCCGCAGTTGGACGGCTGCAACGGGGCGATGTCGAGACCGCGTTCGCGCAGCCACTCGACCCAGGCGCCGTCGGAACCCAGCTGCGGCCAGCTGCCGCCGCCGAGCGCGAGCACGCAGGCGCGCGCGCGGGTGCGCGCTTCGCCGTCGGGCGTGTGGAAACGCAGCGTGCCGTCGGCGTCGAGCCCGGTGCAGCGGTGCTGGACGTGGAAACGCACGCCGTCCTCGCGCAGCCGCCGCACCCAGCCGCGCAGCAGCGGCGCGGCCTTGCGGTCGGTCGGGAACACCCGCCCGGAACTGCCGACATAGGTCTGCACGCCGAAACCGCGCGCCCACTCGCGCAAGGCGTCGGCGTCGAAACGGTCGAGCCAGCGCGCGACCTCGCCGGCGCGTTCGCGGTAGCGCGCGTCGAAGCCCGGGCGCGGTTCGCCGTGGGTGAGGTTGAGCCCGCCCTTGCCGGCGATCAGGAACTTGCGCCCGACCGAGCCCTTGGCCTCGAACAGGTCGACCTCCACGCCGAGCGCGCGCGCGGCCTGCGCGGCCATCAGGCCGGCGGGGCCGCCGCCGACGACGGCCAGGGCGGGTAGGGTTTCGGGCAGGGACGGGGCGGGGCCGGGTGCGGACACGGAGCGAGGGGCGAAGCGGTCGGGCGCGCATTATGCCCGCTGCCCCGTCCAGGCCGGGTGCGGCCGCGGCCTTGCCGGATCGGCCGGCCATGGCGCGCGCCCGGCCGGGCCCCTGGCGCCGCGCGTTGGCTTGGGCCACAGTCGCCGATTCCCAGAATCGCCAGGAACCCCGATGCGAGCCACCGACTGGAAGGCGCAAGGCGCCGGACTGCTGATCTCCATGAGCGCCGCCGCCGGCGCCGCCGCGCAGGCGCCCGCCGCCGAAGCGCCCTCCACCGAAGCGCCCTCCACCAAAGCCGCCGCCGCGTCGCCGCTGCCGGAGCAGTTGCAGGACTTCGATGCCTACGTCGATGCGGTGCGCAAGCAGTTCGAGGTGCCCGGCATCGCCGTGGCCATCGTCAAGGACGGGCGGGTGGTGCTCGAACGCGGCTTCGGCGTGCGCGAGGCCGGCAAGCCCGAGCCGGTCGACGCCCACACCCTGTTCGCGATCGCCTCCAACACCAAGGCCTTCACCGCCGCCTCGCTGTCGATCCTGGCCGACGAGGGCAAGCTGAGCCTGGACGACCGGGTGATCGACCACCTGCCGTGGTTCCGCATGGCCGATCCCTACGTGACCCGGGAGATGCGCCTGCGCGACCTGCTCGCCCACCGCAGCGGCCTCGGCCTGGGCGCGGGCGACCTGCTGTACTGGCCCGGCACCGACTACAGCAACGAGGACGTGGCGCGGCGCCTGGCCCACGTACCGCTGACCGGCGGCTTCCGCGGCCAGTACGCCTACGACAACATCCTCTACGGCGTGGCCCAACTGGTGGTCGAAAAAGCCAGCGGCCAGAGCTATCGCGACTTCCTGGCCGAGCGGATCTTCAAGCCGCTGGGCATGGACGAGACCCGCTACAACGCCGATGCGCTGCGCGGCGCGGACAAGATCGCCAGCGGCCACGCCAAGGCCGACTTCAAGGACCTGCAGGTCGCCCCGCGCATGACCTGGTCGAACGTGGCCGGCGCCGGCGGGCTGTATTCGTCGGTGCACGACATGGGCAAGTGGATGCGCGCCCAGCTCGACGGCGGCGTGTACGGGCGCGACGGCGACAAGGAGCTGCGCTTGTTCAGCGCCAAGCGCCAGCGCGAGATGTGGTCGGTGGTGACGCCGATGCCGATCGCCGAGCCGCTGGTGCCGGAACTGGCGCCGGTCAAGCCGAACTTCGCCGGCTACGGCGAGGGCTGGCAGCTGACCGATTACCGCGGCGAGAAACTGGTCTGGCACACCGGCGGCTGGCCGGGCATGGTCTCGCGGGTGACCCTGGTGCCGGCGCACAAGCTCGGCGTGGTGGTGCTGACCAATGCCGAACTCGGCGGCGCGTTCCAGGCGGTGACGATGCGCGCGCTCGACGCTTATCTGGGCGCGCCGAAGACCGACTGGAACGCCGCCTATGCGGCCGCGCTGGCCAAGAGTCGCGGCAAGGCCGACGAGGATTGGGCCAAGCACCTCAAGGCGCGCGATGCCAGGTCGAAGCCTTCGCTGCCGCTGTCGGGCTACGCCGGCGCCTACCGCGACCCGTGGTACGGCGATGTCTTCATCGAACAAGCCGGGTCCAAGCTGCGGCTGCGCTTCGGCCGCACCAAGGACCTCACCGGCGAACTGAGCCACTGGCAGCACGACACCTTCATCGTGCGCTGGGACCAGCGCTGGCTCAACGCCGACGCCTTCCTCAACTTCGCCCTGACTCCGGACGGCAAGGTGCGCGAGCTGCGCATGGAGGCGGTCTCGCCGCTGACCGACTTCAGCTTCGACTTCCAGGACCTGCGCCTGGCGCCGGTGGCGGCGAGCGAGGCCAAGGCGGGGAGCTGAGCGGGCGCGGACGCAGCGACGCAGCACGGCGGCGAACGCGCCCGCGCCCGCCGCCGGCGACGCTTCGCCGTTTCCGCCGCCGGCGAGGGTAGGGTGATCCGCCATCGCCGGCGTTCTTGCCTATGACGACTGTACCCAGTCGACACGCCGGCATTTTCTCCAGGTGCCGGCGCCTGCTTGTGGCGAGGCGGTACCGTGACCGCCGAGCCACTTCCGGCCCCGTACCGCGGCGCTACGCGGTGCGGGGCCATCTTCCTCGTTCGCTTTTCCGTTCGCCCGCCCGGGCGCGCGCGGCTGTGCGCGCGGCGGTCTGGCATGAGCGTCTGCGGCGCGTGCCGGTGCGATCGCGCGGGCCGTCGCGGCGCGCTTATTCCCAGGCCGTGGCCTCGCCGTCCGGCGCCAGCCGGCGGACCAGGAAATCCAGGAAGCAGGCGATGCGCGAGGCCAGCTGGGTGTTGCGGTAATAGACCGCGTTGATCGGTTGGCGCACGTCGAGGGTGCGGTCGGCGAACAACTGCGCCAGCGCGCCGCTGCGGCGGTCCTGGCGGGTCATGAAGTCCGACAGGCAGACGATGCCTTCGCCGGCCAGGGCGAGCTGGCGCAGGGTCTCGCCGCTGGAGGCGTGCAGGTCGGCGGCGATGTCGAGCTCGTTGCCGTGCGCGTCGCGCAGCGGCCAGCGGTTGAGCACCTGGGTCGGGGCGAAGCCGAGCAGAGTGTGGCCGGCCAAGTCGGACACCTCGCGCGGCGTGCCGCGCGCGGCCAGGTAGGCGGGGCTGGCGAGCACGCGCAGGCGGCTGCCCGGCAGCGGCCGTGCGTGCAGGGTCGAGTCGCTGAGCTGGCCGATGCGGATCGCCACGTCGGTGCGTTGTTCCAGCAGATCGATGATCTGGTCGTTGCTGTTGAGCTCCAGCTCGATCTGCGGGAACGCGCGGCGGAAATCGCCGACCAGGGGCACGATCGCATGCAGCATGAAAGGCGAGGCCGCGTTGACCCGCAGCCGTCCGGCCGGTTGCTGGCGGCGCAGCGCCAGCGATTCCTCGGCGTCTTCGACGCTGGCCAGGATCGCCCGCGCCCGCGTCAGCATCGCCTCGCCTTCCTCGGTCAGTTCCAGCCGGCGCGTGGTCCGCCGCAGCAGGGTGGTGCCGAGCTTGTCCTCCAGCCGCGCCAGCGTCCGGCTCACGCCGGAGACGGTCTGGTCCAGCGTTTGCGCCGCGGCGGTGATCGAGCCGGTGTCGACCACGCTGACGAAGGCGAGCAGTTCGTCGAGGGTGAGTTTCATCGCAGGCGCATTATCGTTGCATTCGCGGGCGCGCGCGCTGTCGCCGCGCTCAGTCGCAGCCGTCGCGGACGCCGGCGAACACGGCCAGCGGCGCGCCGGTGCCGGTGTCGGCGCCGCCGACTGTGATGCTCAAGCGTTCCTCGGCGGCGTTCACGCGCAGGCGCAGCGGCGGACCGGCCTCGGCGCGGTAGTCGATCGCGGCCGAGCGGCCGGCGGTGCCGCCGACCGCGGTGAGCCTGCGCGGGCTGCGGCCGAATGCGACCCGGTCGTCGCCGCCGAGCAGCAGCCGGGCCAGGCCGTCCGGGTCGAGATCGGGCACGGGATGGATCGCGCCGGGCGGCGTGCGCATCGGCACCGGGCCCGGCGCGGCGCCGACCCGCGCCGCGGGCGCGTCGGGATCGCGCACCGACGCGGCGCTCAGCAGCGCGCGGCGGCCGTCGCGC
Source organism: Lysobacter yananisis (assembly GCF_031199375.1). Lineage (NCBI taxonomy): Bacteria > Pseudomonadati > Pseudomonadota > Gammaproteobacteria > Lysobacterales > Lysobacteraceae > Lysobacter > Lysobacter yananisis. The sequence continues at coordinate 5,309,970 of NZ_CP133568.1, read as the reverse complement.
GCCAGCCACAGTTGCAGGCGGCGGTCGGGATCGTCGCCGGCCCGCGCGATCTCGCCGCGTAGCCAGTCGCGGCGCTCGGGATCGGGCAGCAGGCGCAGCAGCACGGTGTCGCGGCCATCGGGCCGCGCGGGCGCGTGGCGGATCCAGCAACCACGGGCGAGATCGACTGCGGCGGCGTCGGCGGTTTGCTGCGCGGCCGCCGGCGCATCGGCGGCGACGCAGGCGAATGCCGCGGCGAGCATGCACAGCGCGGCGGCGAAGGATGGGACGGGCAGGCGCGGCATGGGGGCCTCGTGGGAGCGGTGCGGCGACAGCGCGGTGCGACGAAGGCGCGGCGCGAGGATGGCGAATGCGAACGCGCGCGGCCACGGCGCGGGGGCGCGGCGAAACTGCGATGCCGTCGTTACGCCTGCGCCAACGCCGGTCTGCGACGGCCTTCTCGCCAGTTTAATCGCCGCGCCGGCATGCTCGTGCGTCCGCACCGACGAGGCAGGATCGCATGGCCGCTGCGCTGGATCGAGGCTGTCGCTGGATCGCCGCGGCGACATTGGCGCTGGCCTGCGCCGGCTGCGGCGAGCGCGCCGCGCTGCAGGTCGCTGACGGCACCGGCCCGGCGCCGCAACTGCCCAAGCCGAACCCGACCCTGATTCCGACCGTCGACGTCGCGCCCGCCGTCGGTTGGCGCGACGGCGCCCGGCCTACGCCCGCGCCGGGGCTGGCGGTCAACGCGTTCGCCCAGGGCCTGGACCATCCGCGCTGGCTGTACGTGCTGCCCAACGGCGATGTGCTGGTGGCCGAAAGCAACGCGCCGCGCAGCGAGCACAAACCGTCCGGGATCAAGGCCTGGTTCGCCGCGCGCCTGATGAAGAAAGCCGGCGCCGGGGTGGCGAGCGCCGACCGCATCAGCCTGCTGCGCGACGCCGACGGCGACGGCACCGCCGAGACCCGCACGCTGTTCCTGCAAGGCCTGCATTCGCCGTTCGGCATGGCCCTGATCGGCGACCGGTTGTATGTGGCCAATGCCGATGCGGTGTGGCGATTCCCGTACCGCGACGGCGAAACCGCGATCGCCGCGGCCGGCGAGAAGGTGACCGACCTGCCGGCCGGCATCAACCATCACTGGACCAAGAACCTGATCGCCAACGCCGCCGGCGACCGCCTCTACGTCACCGTCGGCTCCAACAGCAACGTCGGCGAGAACGGACTGGCCGCCGAGGAAGGCCGCGCGGCGATCTGGGAGCTCGACCCGGCCAGCGGCGGGAAACGCCTGTTCGCCACCGGCCTGCGCAATCCAAACGGCCTGGCCTGGGAACCGCAGACCGGCGCGTTGTGGACCGCGGTCAACGAGCGCGACGAGATCGGCAGCGACCTGGTGCCGGACTACATCACCTCGGTCGAAGACGGCGCGTTCTACGGCTGGCCGTACAGCTACTACGGACAACACGTCGACGCGCGGGTGCAGCCGCCGCGGCCGGATCTGGTCGCCAAGGCCAAGACGCCCGACTACGCGCTGGGACCGCACACCGCCTCGCTCGGCATCGCCTTTTCGGACCGGGCCAAGCTGCCGGCGGCCTACGCGCAAGGCCTGTTCGTCGGTCAGCACGGCTCGTGGAACCGCAAGCCCAAGAGCGGCTACAAGGTGATCTTCGTACCGTTCGCCAACGGCACGCCGGCGGGCCCGCCGCGCGATGTGCTGAGCGGATTCCTCGACGCGAGCGAACAGGCGCAGGGCCGGCCGGTGGACGTGCGCATCGATGCGCGCGGCGCGCTGTTGGTCAGCGACGACGTCGGCAATACGGTTTGGCGGGTGACCGCCGCGGGCGGCTGAGCGCGGCGCTCAGTCGCAGCCGTCGCGGCGGCCGTCGAACAGCGGCGTGTCGCGGCCGGCGCCGGTGCCGCGCGCGGACACCAGGATCAGCGCCAGGCGTTCTTCGGATGCTTGCACCCGCAAGCGCCGGCTCGGCCCGGTGCCGGCGCCGGCGAGGAATTCGGCGGACAAGATGTCCTGCGGCCAATCGCCGGCCGGCAACGGCCGCTCGGGCACGCGCGCGAATTCGATCCGCGCTTGCGGGAACAGCACCAGCGTCTGGGTCGAGCCCGGCGCGCGGCCGGGCGCATGCGTCGGCGCGAGCGGGCGCAGTTGCGGTTCGTCCGCGGTGGATGCGGCCGGCGCCGGCGCGCGCGGATCGGCGAGCGGACGGCTGGCGAGCACGGCGCTGCGGCCGTCGCGCGCGAGCCACAGTTGCACGCGCCGGTCGGGATCGTCGCCTTCGGGCCGCGACAGCTGGCCGCTGAGCCATTCGGGGTGATCGCGATCCGGCAACAACCGCAGCAGCGCGCTGGCGCGGCCGTCGGGCGCGTCGCGCTGGATCCAGCAGCCGCGCGCGGCATCGACGGCGCGGTCGGGCGGCGATGCGGCGGCGGCCGGCGGAGCGGACGGCGACGTCGGCGCGGCGGCATAAGCGACGCCAGTGCAGGCGAAGGCGCCGGCGAACGTCGCGGCGAGCAGGGCGGTGGCACGAAGCAGGGAAGTGCGCGACATGGCGGCGGCGCTCGATGGGGTGCGGTCACCGTAGTCGCGCGGTCTTGAGGGCGGGGTGAATGCGCGGTCAGTACGAGGCCAAAAGCGGGCGACCGTCGTTTTCGCCGGATGCTTCCGATAAAGGAAGCGCGTCTTCGCCGCTCGCGCGCAGCAGGCGCAGAGCGATGGGCGTTTCGTAGCGCAGCGGCGAGCAAGCGATGGCCTGGATCCGCGCCGGCGCGGCGTCGGGGCGGTGCTGCGCGCACAGGGCCAGCAGCTGATCCTCGCCGTCGAGGAACTGCCACAGGCGCCAGCGCTCGGGCGCATCGTCGAAGCCCGGTGCCATCCACAAGCGCAAGCGCGCGTCGTCCACGCGCACGCCGAACCGGTCCAGCGGCAGCGACAGGCCGATGCCGCGCGCCTTGGCATAGGCCTCCTTGAGCGTCCAGTGCTCGATCGTGCGCCGTGCCCGCGCCGCCGCCGGCAGCGCGCGCAGCTCGGCGATCTCGTCGGCGGCGAAGTTGCGCTCGACCGCGCCCAGCGACAACGCGCGCGCGCGCAGCGATTCGGTGTCGATGCCGAGCGCGCGGCCGCGCGCGACCGCCAGCGCCACCACGCCCGCGGCGTGGGACAGGTTGAAGCGATGGTCGCCGGGATTGTCGCCGGCCAGTTCCGGCTTGCCGTGGCGGCCGCGGACGAAGCGCAGCCGTTGCGGCGCGATGCCGGTGTGGCGCGCCAACGCGGTGCGCGCCAGCGCGCGCGCGAGCAAATGGCGGCGGCGGTCGTCGGCCAGGCGATAGCGCAGTTCGCGCGCGCGTTCGGACCCATCCAGCAGGGCGCGCCATCGCGCCGCGAGCGCGCTGTCGTCGGCCTCGTCCAGGCGCGCGATCCAGATCGCGATGTCGTCGGCGTGCAGGTGCATTCGGCGATCCGTGGCGGCGCCGGCGTGGAGTGCCGGAGCGAAAGCGTTCGTGGTTCGAAATTGTTCGCGATGTCGCGCAAGTCCGGGACCTGATCGCGATCATGCGCACGATAAGCCAAGCGATCCGCATCGGGTCTGTCCTCGCGGACAGGTGTCCGGGACAGGTGCGGACGGACAGGTGGGCAAGGACAGGTGGGTGTGTTCGCGGCCACGGATACTGGTTCGTTGAGACAGGTGGCGCGCGCTTTTCGATGCGTTCGCGCAACCGTTGCGACCCTTTTGGACAGGGCCGGCAGGACAGTAGTTGCGCGTGTTGGCGTGCAGTTAAATACGCTTCGTGCGGATTCGGTACGGCGTATTGAGCGTTTGCGCCTTGCCCGGTGTCACGCAGGAACCGGGGAATCGAACGGCCATGCGCGTGCGAACGCGCTTGCAGCGACTGGATCAGCGAAGTCGACCTCGACGGCTTGCATGCGGCCGATAACGCCGCCTGCGACGCCGTCTTCCGTGTTGGGGCGTGGTTCGTGTTGAGGGCAAGGGAATGGATATCGCTGTAATCGGCATCGCCTGTCGTTTTCCCGGAGCGGACGACCATCACGCCTATTGGCGCAACCTGGCCGCGCGCGAAGCCAGCATCCGCGTGGTCCCCGGCGATCGCTGGGACTGGACCGCGTACTGGGGCGATCCGCGGGTCGAGGCGAACAAGAGCCTGAGCAAGTGGGGCGGCTTCATCGAGCGCGTGGACGCGTTCGATCACCGCTTCTTCGGCTTGCTGCCCAAGGTCGTGCAGACCATGGACCCGCAGCAGCGGATCATGCTCGAGCTGAGCTGGGCCTGCCTGGAGGACGCCGGCATCGCGCCCTCGTCGCTGCGCGGGCGCAAGGTCGGGGTGATCGTGGGCGTGTTCAACCACGACTACAAAGAGCTGCAGGAACGCGGCGAATCCGAGATCGAAGCGCACCATTCCACCGGCACCGCGACCGCGGTGATCGCCAACCGGGTCTCGCACTACTTCGACCTGCGCGGTCCCAGCATTCCGGTCGACACCGCTTGCTCGAGCTCGCTCAACGCGATCCACAGCGCGATCCAGGCGATCGAGTACGGCGATTGCGAAATGGCCCTGGCCGGCGGCATCAATCTGTTGCTGACGCCGACCCGGCACATCTCGTTCTCGAAGATGGGCATGCTGTCGCCGACCGGCACCTGCAAGACCTTCGACGAGCGCGCCGACGGCTACGTGCGCGGCGAAGGCGCGGCGCTGCTGCTGCTCAAGCCGCTGGACAAGGCGCTCGCCGACGGCGACAGCGTCTACGGCGTGATCAAGGGCAGCGCGGTCAATCACTGCGGCGACACCTATACCCTGACCTATCCGAGCCCGCGCGCGCAGGCCGAGGTGATCGTGGCCGCGCACGAGCGCGCCGGCATCCCGGTCAACAGCGTCGGCTACGTCGAAGCGCACGGCACCGGCACGCCCAAGGGCGATCCGATCGAATTCGAAGGACTGGCCACCGCGTTCCGCACCCTGGCCGAGCGCCAGCAGGTCGAGCTCGACGTCGGCTACTGCGGCCTGGGCTCGGTCAAGACCAATATCGGCCACCTGGAAGCGTCCGCCGGCGTCGCCGGCGCGATCAAGGTGATGATGGCCTTCCGCCACCGCCAGTTGCCCGGGCTGCACGATTTCGCCACGCTCAACCCGCGCATCAGCATCGACGGCACGCCGTTCTACATGCTCGACGCCACCCGCGAGTGGCCGCGCCTGGGCGATGCGCCGCTGCGCGCGGGCGTAAGCTCGTTCGGTTTCGGCGGCACCAACGCGCACCTGGTGCTGGAAGAGCCGCCGCAAGCGCCGGCGCGCAAGCCGTCGAAGGCGAAGCCGCTGGCGTGGCCGATGGGCCTGTCGGCGAAGACCCCGCAGGCGCTGCTGCAACGCCAGCGCGACCTGCTGGCCTGGCTCGACGATGCCGGCGCGACGGCCGAGGCGGCCGACATCAGCGCAACCCTGCTGGCCGGGCGCGATCATTTCGACTATCGCTATGCCTGCGTCGCCGCGAACGCGGCGCAACTGCGCCAGGCGCTGGTCGCGGCGGTGGACGCCGGCGAACGCGCCGAACGCGAGCGCGCGCAGGCCGGCGACGCCGCCGAGCCGGCGCCGGCGCAGATCGACGCCGCGCTCGCCGAGGCCGCGGCGGCGCTGTTGCTGCGCATGAGCGGCAAGTCGGCGCCGAAGGGCGCGCAGTGGGACGCGGCCGCGTGCGAACTGGCGGCGGCGTACGCGCAAGGCGCGCAGTTGGCGTGGGCCGGCCTGTTCCGCGGCCGCGACCTGCGCCCGGCCAAGCTGCCGACCTATCCGTTCGCGCGCGAACGCTTCTGGATTCCGCAGCGCACGCAGGCCGCGGCCGTCCGCGCCGACGGCACACTGCATCCGGCGCTGCACGCGCGGGTGCCGTCGCTGGGTGCGCCGCGCTTTTCGGCCCGTTTCGACGGCCGCGAGTTCTTCCTCGCCGACCACGTCATCGGCGGCCAGCCGGTGCTGCCGGCGGTGGTGTACCTGGAGATGGTGCGCGCGGCGATCGTCGAGGCGCTGGGCGAGCCGCTGCGCGGCGCACGCCTGCAACTGCGCGACGTGCTGTGGCTGCGCCCGCTGGAACAGCGCGACGCGCCGGTGAGCGTGCACGTCGATCTGGCCGCGGACGCCGACGGCGACGCGCTGGCCGGCCAGCGCTTGTCGTTCCAGATCGTCGCCGAGGACGGCAGTGCGGTGTACTGCCGCGGCCAGGCCGCGTGGGGCGAGGATGCGGCCGCCGAGGCCTGGCCGGCGGCGCCGGCCGATGCGGGCGCGCTCGAACTCGCCGCGCAGGCGTGCTATGAGCGCTTCGACGAAGCCGGCATGCGTTACGGCGCCGCGCATCGTGCGCTGCGTTCGCTGCGCCTGGGCGAGCAGGAATGCGTCGCCGAATTGGAACTGCCCGAGGGACTGGACGCGCAGTTCGGCCAGTACGTGCTGCATCCGAGCCTGGCCGATGCGGCGCTGCAGGCCGCGGTGGCCTGGAGCGCCGGCTTCGGGCCGGAACCGGCCGCCGCGCCGCGCGCGCGGGTGCCGTTCGCGCTCGACCGCCTGGACCTGCGCGCCGCGTGCACGCCGCGCATGCGCGCGCGCCTGCGCCGCGCCGACGGCAAGATCGATATCGAACTCAGCGACGCCGACAGCGGCCGCGTATGCGCGCTGCTGGGCGGCTTGAGCGTGCGACCGCTGCAGGCCGAGCCCGTCGTCGCGGCGGCGCCCGCGGCCGAGCTGCCGGCGTTGTCGCCAGCGCTGGCGGCGAGCGTGTACCGCCCGCATTGGAGCGCGCTGCCGTTGCCCGCCGCCGATGCGGTGCCCGAGCAGTTGCTGCTGATCGGTGCCGGTGCCGACGTCGATTGGCTGCAGGCGCGGCTGCGCGCCGACGCGCGCTACGCCGCCACCCGGATCGAGCGCCTGTGCTTCGGCGCATCGCTCGATACCGATGGCGACACCGTGCGCATGCGCGCCGGCGACTGGGACGACGCCCAGGCCGCCGTCGCCGCGCTGGCCGCGCGCGGCGCGTCGCTGGCCAAGGTGCTGTGGATCGCGCCGCGCGACGGCGCGCAAGAACCCGACCTCGGCGCGTACGTGGACGCCGGCGCGCGCAGCGCCTTCGTCCTGGCCAAGGCGATGCTGCGCGGGACCAAGAGCGCGCGCTTCGTGCACTTGATCGCCGACCCCGCGCCGCGCCCGGATGCGCAGGGCCTGAGCGGTTTCTACAAGACCTTGCGGATCGAGAAGCCGAGTTACTCCGGCCGCGCGGTCCAGTTCGATCCGAACGAATGGCACGGCGCCGACCTGGGCGCGCTGATCGCGGCCGAATTCGCCGGCGACGACAGCCACGCCGACGTGCGTTATCGCGAGGGCCGGCGCGAGGTCCGCGACTTCGTGGTCGCCGACGGCCGCGCCGATGCCGGCGTCGCCGCCGGCGCGGGCGCCGCGCTGCGCGAAGACGGCACTTATCTCATCACCGGCGGCCTCGGCGCGCTCGGCCTGATCTTCGCCCGCCACCTGTGCGGGCGCTACCGCGCGACCGTCTATTTGACCGGCCGCAAGCCGCCCAACGAAGCGCAGCAGCTCGAACTCGATGCGCTCAACGCGCTCGGCGGGCAGGCGCTGTATTTGGCCTGCGACGTGTCGCGGCGCGAGGACGTGCGCGCGGCCGTCGCCCGCATCCATGCCGACGGCCGCCGTCTCAACGGCGTGCTGCATTCGGCCGGCGTGATCGAGGACGGCTTCATCCTGCGCAAGGACGCCGAGTCGTTCGGTCGGGTGATCGCGCCCAAGGCGCTGGGCACCTGGCACCTGGACGAGGAAACCCGCGCCGAGCCGCTGGAGGTGTTCGCGCTGTTCTCGTCGGTGACCGGCGTGCTCGGCAACGTCGGCCAGTGCGACTACGGTTTCGGCAACGCCTTCGAGGACTATTTCGCCCACGCCCGCGAAGCCCTGCGCGGCCGGGGCGAACGCAGCGGCAAGACCCTGTCGGTCAACTGGCCGTACTGGAAAGACGGCGGCATGCGCCTGGGCGAGAAAGAAGAGCAGATGCTGCGCAACAGCTTCGGCATCGTGCCGCTGCTCAACGACGAAGGGCTGGCGATCTTCGAATACGGCCTGGCCCAGGCCTCGCCGCAGCTGGCGACCATGCCCGGCGACGCCGCGCGGGTGGCGCAGGTGCTCGGCGTGGTCGAGGCCGCGCCGGTCGCCGCCGCCGCCGTGGACAGCGTTGCGGCCGGCGCGGACGGCGACGATGCCGAGCGCCTGCGCCCGGCGATCGCGCGCCATCTCTCGCAGCTGTTCGCCGCTCACCTGCAGATCGCCGCGCACTTCGATCCCGACCGCGCCTTCCGCGATTACGGCTTCGATTCGGTGGTGATGATCGACCTGGTCAACCTGCTGGAGAAGGACTTCGGCAGCCTGCCCAAGACCCTGTTCTTCGAGCAGCAGACCCTGGCCGAGATGACGGCCTATTTCATCGAACAGCACCCGCAGGCCAGCCGCCGCGTCGCCGGACTCGATGCGCCGGCCGCGGCGCCGGCCGCGTCGGTCGCCGCCGTTTCCGCCGCCGCTACGCCGGTCGCCGCGCTGCCCGCGCGCGCCTCGGCGCCGGTGCGCCGCGCCGCGCCCGAGGGCCGCGACGACATCGCCATCGTCGGCATCTCCGGCCGCTATCCCAAGGCCGAAGACCTGGAGCAGTTCTGGGACAACCTGACCCGCGGCCTGGATTGCGTGGTCGAGATCCCGTCGGACCGCTGGGACATCGAAAGCACCTGGCAGCCCGGCCCGGTGACCATTGGCAAGAGCTACAGCAAGTGGGGCGGTTTCCTCGACCGCGTCGACCAGTTCGATCCGCTGTTCTTCAACATCTCGCCCAAAGAGGCCGAGATCATGGACCCCAGCGAACGCCTGTTCCTGGAGACCGCGGCGCTGGCGATCGAGGACGCTGGCTACACGCCGGACAAGCTGGCCGCGCCGCAGGGCGTGCGCGAGAACCCGGTCGGCGTCTACGCCGGGGTGATGTGGGGCGATTACCAGCTCTACGGCATCGAGGGCGCGCCCGACACCTGGACCACGCCGCACAGCCTGTACTGGGCCATCGCCAACCGCGTCTCGCACTGCTTCAACTTCTCCGGCCCCAGCATCACCATCGACACCGCGTGTTCGTCGTCGCTGACCGCGATCCACCTGGCCTGCGCGGCGATCCGCAACGGCGAGGTCGCGGTCGCGCTGGCCGGCGCGGTCAACCTGTCGCTGCATTTCAACAAGTACCACTTGCTGGCGGACATGCGTTTCCTGTCCAGCGACGGCCGCTGCCGCAGTTTCGGCGAAGGCGGCGACGGCTACGTGCCGGGCGAGGGCGTCGGCGCGGTGCTGCTCAAGCCGCTGGCGCAGGCGCAGGCCGACGGCGACCACATCTACGGCGTGATCCGCGGTACCTCGGTCAACCACGGCGGCAAGACCTCCGGTTTCACCGTGCCCAATTCCAAGCGCCAGGCGGCGCTGGTGCAGGAGGCGCTGGATCATGCCGGCGTCGATCCGCGCCACATCAGCTACCTGGAAGCGCACGGCACCGGCACCAGCCTGGGCGATCCGATCGAGATCGCCGGCCTCAACCGCGCGTTCGCCGCGCCTGCCGGCGCCGCGCAGGAACTGCAGTACTGCGCGATCGGCTCGGTCAAGTCGAACATCGGCCACCTGGAAGCCGCGGCCGGCGTCGCCGGCCTGAGCAAGGTGCTGCTGCAGATGAAGCACCAGACCCTGGTGCCGTCGATCCATTCCGACACGCTCAATCCCTACATCGAATTCCAGCGCAGCCCGTTCTACGTGCAGCGCGCGCTGGAGCCGTGGAAGCGGCCGAAGCTCGACGTGACCGGCGCCGACGGCGTTGCGCGCAAGGTCGAAGTTCCGCGCCTGGCCGGCATCAGTTCGTTCGGCGCCGGCGGCAGCAACGCGCACGTGATCGTCGAGGAATACATCGAGCCGCTGCGTCCCCAAGATCCGGCCGAACGCGGCCAGCCGGCGCTGATCGTGCTGTCGGCGCGCAAGGAGACCGCGTTGCAGGCGATGGCCGGCAATCTGGCCGATCACCTGGAGCGCAATCCGCAGCTGTCGCTGCACGACGCCGCCTATACCCTGCAGATCGGCCGGGTGGCGATGGAGCACCGCCTGGCGGTGCGCGCGACGCGGGTCGAGGACGCCGTCGAGGCGCTGCGCGCGCATGCGCAGCAGCGCGCGCACGCCGCGCTGCGCCTGGGCCATCGCGACAACGCCAAGCGTGCCGCGCAAACCCCGGCGCTGGCCGACTGGCTGGCGCGGCGCGATCTGGACGCGCTGGCCGGCGCCTGGGTCGACGGCCACGCGGTCGAATGGGAACGCCTGCACGCGCCGGGCGCGCGCCGGCGCCTGCCGCTGCCGACCTACGTCTACCAGCGCCAGCGCTACTGGGTCGCGCACTCCGGCGCCAACGCCCAGCCGGCTTCGGGCGCGGGCACCGGCGCGGCGGCGCTGCATCCGCTGCTCGACGCCAACGTCTCCACCCTGGACGAGCAGACCTTCCGCAAGACCTTCCGTCCCGACGAGCCGTTCCTGCGCGATCACCAGCTCGGCAGCAACCGCATCCTGCCGGGCGTGGCGTACCTGGAAATGGCCTTGGCCGCGGGCCGCCTAGCCGGCGGCGGTGCGGCGGTGCGCGCGCTGCGCGAGGTGCGCTGGCTCAAGCCGATCTTGATCGGTCCCGATCAGGTCAACGCCGCGCCGGAAAGCTACGACATCGGCCTGTTGCCCGATGAAGACGGCGTGCAGTTCGAGCTGTACCAGGCCCGCGGCGAATCGCGCACGGTCTATGCCCAGGGCGTGCTCGAATACGAAGACGGCGAAGCCGAGCAGGCGGCGACGCCGGCCGCGTTCGACCTCGACGCCATCGCCGCGCGCTGCCAGCGCCTGGAACGCGACGCCATCGATGCCGCGTTCGCGCGCATGGGCTTCAACTTCGGCCCCGGCTTCCGGGTGTTCGAACTGCTGCATTTCAACGCCGAGGAAGCGCTGGCCCGGCTCGGCGTGCCGGCCCAGGGCGAGACCCAGGCGCTGGCCGGCTACACCTTGCCGCCGTCGCTGCTCGACGGCGCGGTGCGCACCGCGCTGGGCATCGACCATGGCCTGGTCGCGACCGCGACGACGATCAAGGTGCCGGTGCGGCTGCGCCGGATCCAGGCGCTGCATCCGGTGGGCGGGCAGTGCTACGCCTATGCGCGCAAGGTGCAGGCGCCGGGCGCGCCGGCCGAGCAGAGCCACTACGACATCGACGTGCTCGACGGTTCCGGCCGGGTGCTGGTGCGGCTGGAGCGGCTGAGCATCCAGGCCGCGCCGCAGCTGGGCCTGGGCCGCAGCGCCGCGCCCAAGAGCGAGGCGGTCGTCGCCAGCGCCGCGCCGGTCGCGGCCAAGGCCGCGGCGCCGGCGGCGGTCGTCGCCGCCGCGCCCGCGGGCGCGGCCAGCGACGAAGCCATGTACGCGGCGATCATCGCCCATCTGGTCGACCTGCTGTCCAAGGTCACCAAGGTGCCGGCCGACCAGATCGAACCCAAGAGCGCGCTGGAGAACTACGGCATCGACTCGGTGATGATCCTCACCCTGACCGAGCGCCTGCAGGTGACCTTCGGCGAAGTGCCGAAGACGCTGTTCTTCGAATACCAGGACCTGCACAGCCTGTCGGAGTACTTCCTCGACAGCCATGCCGACACGGTGCGCGCGCTGGTGGCGGCCAACGTACCGGCGTCGGTACCGGCGTCCGCGCCGGCCGCGGCGGCGCAGCCCGCCGCGCAGGCGGCGCTGGCGCAGCTGGCCGCGGTCGAAGCGGCGCCGGCCGAAGCCGCGTCGGGCGCCGATGCCGCGCGCCTGCACCTGTTGCTGCAACACCTGCTCGGCGAGGCCGCGCGCGACTGCGGTGCCGACACGCCGCTGGCGCAGTGGCCGCTGGACCCGGTCAACCTGATCGAGGCCTTGCACGGCCTGCGCCAGCTCTACGACGGCGTCGAGGACAGCGCGGTCTATCGCCACGACAGCCTCGCCGAGTGGGCCGCGCAGCTGCGCGAGAAGCCGGCCGGCAGCGCCCGCGCCAGCCGCGCGCTGGCCGCGATCGCCGGCGCCAGCCTGGAGAGCGCCGGCGCCGAAGACGCGCAGCCGCATCCGGCCGAAGCCGCCGCGCCGCGCCCGCGCGTGCCCGGCGCCTCGCGCCTGATGGCGCGCAGCGCCGCGCTGGAGCGCCAGGACATCGCCATCGTCGGCCTCAGCGGCCGCTACCCCGGCGCGCGCACGGTCGAGGACTTCTGGAACAACCTCAGCGCCGGCCGCGACGGCATCAGCGAGATCCCGCTGTCGCGCTGGGACCACGCGCCGCACTTCCATCCCGACCGCAACGCGCGCGGCATGGTCTACAGCAAATGGGGCGGCTTCATCGACGACGTCGACCAGTTCGACGCCGAGTTCTTCCACATCTCGCCGCGCGAGGCCGAGATCCTGGACCCGCAGGAGCGGCTGTTCCTGCAGACCGCGTGGGAATGCATCGAGGACGGCTGCTACACCCGCCAGTCGCTGCGCGAGCGCGAGGTCGGCGTGTTCGTCGGGGTGATGTGGGACCACTACCAATACCTCGACGTCACCGACGAACAGCGCCGCTACGGCCGGCCGATGGCGCTGCATTCCTCCATCGCCAACCGCGTGTCGTATTTCCTCAACCTCAGCGGCCCGAGCCTGGCGCTGGACACCATGTGCTCCTCGTCGCTGACCGCGATCCACCTGGCCTGCCAGGCGATCCGCAACGGCGACTGCCAGATGGCCATCGCCGGCGGCGTCAACCTGATCGTGCATCCGGTCAAGTACCACCAGCTCGCCCAGGGCCAGTTCCTGTCCACCGACGGCCGCTGCCGCGCGTTCGGCGACGGCGGCGACGGCTACGTGCCGGGCGAGGGCATGGGCGCGGTACTGCTCAAGCCGCTCAAGCAGGCGATCGAGGACGGCGACCAGATCCACGGCGTGATCAAGGCCTCGGCGGTCAACCATGGCGGCAAGACCAACGGCTACACCGTGCCGAACCAGGTCGCGCAGAGCCAGGTGATCGGCAAGGCGTTGCGCCGCGCCGGCTGGCATCCGGGCAGCGTCGATTACATCGAGGCCCACGGCACCGGCACCTCGCTCGGCGATCCGATCGAGATCGCCGGCCTGTCCAAGGCCTTCGCCAGCGCCGCCCAGGACGCGCTCAAGCAAGCGCGCGGCCGCGACGGCGAAGGCGCGGTGGCGCCGCAGTCGTGCCGGATCGGTTCGGTCAAGACCAACATCGGCCATCTCGAATCGGCCGCCGGCATCGCCGGGCTGACCAAGATCCTGCTGCAGATGCGCCACCGCAGCATCGCGCCGTCGCTGCATGCCACGCCGCTCAACAGCAACATCGACTTCGCCAAGACGCCGTTCCGCGTGGTCCAGGCGCTGGAGCCGTGGGACGCGCCGGGCCGTCCGGGCGTCGCCGGCCTGCCGGCCGCGCGCCGCGCCGGATTGAGTTCGTTCGGCGCCGGCGGCGCCAACGCGCACCTGCTGATCGAAGAGCACGTCGCGCCGGTGCGCGCCGCGGCCGCGGCGCAGCCCGCGCTGTTCGTGCTTTCGGCCGACAGCGAAGAACGCCTGGGGCTGTATATCGACCGCGTGGTCGCCTTCCTCGAACGCGCCCGCGCCCACGGCCGCACGCCCGATCTGCGCAGCCTGGCGTATTCCTCGCAGATCGGCCGCGAGGCGATGCACGAGCGTGTTGCCGTGGTCGCCTCCAGCGTGGCCGAACTGACCCAGGCGCTGGCGCAGTACCGCAAGGGCGAACTGCCCGCCGGCGTGCACCGCGGCAGCCTGCGCAAGCACAACGAAAAGCTCGAAGGCATCCTCGACGAAGCCCAGCGCGACGCGCTGCTGCGCAGCCTGGTCCAGGCCGGCCGCCTGCCGCAGCTGGCCAAGGCCTGGGTGTCGATGCTCGACGTCGACTGGGAGCGCTACGCCGACCTGCTGTACGCCGATGCCGGCGGCGCGCGCCGCGCGCCGGCGGTGCGGCGCCTGTCGTTCCCGGGCCTGCCGTTCCTGACCCGCCGCCACTGGGTGCAGCAACGCGCCGCGGCGGGCGAGGGCGAGGCGGTGGAACGCCTGCATCCGCTGCTCGACCGCAATCTCTCGACCCTGACCGAACAGCGCTACGCCAAGCGCCTCACCGGCAAGGAGTTCTACCTGCGCGACCACGTGGTCGCCACCGGCGAGCCGCGGCTGATCCTGCCCGGCGTGGCGTATCTGGAAATGGCCCGCGTCGCCGGCGAACTGGCGATGGGCGGCGAGTGGACGGTCGATGCGATCCGCAACCTGATCTGGGTGCAGCCGGTCGAGGTCAAGGACGCGCCCGAGGACGTGCACGTCGAACTGCGCCAGAACGGCGAAACGGTCGAGTTCGAGATCGTGCGCGCCGCTTCGCGCGACGCCAATGTCGAAGGCGAGCTGGTCTACCGCCACCGCGACGAGGCGCCGGCCGACGAATGGCTGGACCTGGACGCGCTGCGCGCCGCCGCGGTGTCGACCGAGTCGCTGGAACCGGTCTACGCCGGTTTCCATCGCATGGGCTTCCACTACGGCCCGGCGTTCCGCGTCACCCAGACCCGCTACCGCCTCGCCGACGGCGCGCTGTGCAGGCTGTCGCTGCCGCAGCCGCTGCGCGAGGAGGCGGGCGAGTTCGTCCTGCATCCCTCGCTGTTCGACGGCGCGCTGCGCGCGTGCCTGGCGATCGGCGCCGACAGCCGCGAAGCGACCGTGCCGATCGTGCCGTTCGCGCTCGGCGAACTGGAACTGCGCCACCCGCTGACCGAGGAGTGCTACGCCTACGCGGTCGAGACCGGCGACGGGGCCGAAGCGACCGGCCTGCGCAAATACCGGATCGTGGTGACCGACGCCGACGGCCGCGTGCTGATCAAGCTGCACGACTTCTCGGCGCGGCCGCTGGTCAAGGCCGAACCGGCGCCGGCGCGCAGCCTGCAGTACTACCGCTACGAATGGCTGGACGCGCCGGCCGCTGCGGCCGGCGCCGCACTCGATGGCCGCAACGTGCTGGTGCTGGCGCCGCGCGCCGGATCGATGCAGTCCCTGGCGCAAGCGCTGGCGCAATCGCTGCCGACCGCGCGGGTGCTGCTGGCGCAGCCGGGCGAGGGCTTCGAAGCGCTCGCCGACGATACCTTCCGCTACGACCCGGACAGCGCCGCCGGCGCCGACGCGCTGATCGCGCACCTCGCCGCGCAGGATCTCGCGCCCGCGGCGATCGTGCAGGTGCTGGACGAGGCGCCGGACTTCGCCGCCGCCGCCGACAGCGGCGACTACGCCGCCGTGCAGCGCAGCGCGCAGTCGCTGCGGCACCTGTTCGTGGCGCTGGAGCGCAGCCTGCCGGGCCGCGCGCTGCGCTGCGCTTGCGTGCACCGTTGCGATGAGGACGCGGTGCAGCCGCAGCACGATGCGGTGTCCGGTTACGCCAAGTCGCTGCTGACGATCAATCACCGCTTCGAACTGTTCACCTTGCGCAGCGACCTCGACGACGCCGCGGCGCTGGCCGCCGTCGTCGCCGCCGAACTGCAGGCCGGCGGTTCCCAGACCGGGCACGAGATCGCCCACTGGAACGGCCGCCGCCTGCTGCGCGCGCTGTTGCCGCACCAGCCCGCCGGCGCCGACGGCGCCGACGCGGCGCTGCCGTTCAAGCCGCGCGGCCGCTATCTGATCAGCGGCGGCGCCGGCAAGCTCGGTCTCGTCGTGGCCCGCTACCTGGCTGCGCGCTTCCAGGCGCGGTTGCTGCTGACCGGCCGCTCGGCCCAGCCGAACGAAGACACCCAGCGCCAGATCCAGGCGCTGCGCGCGGCCGGCGCCGAAGTGCAGTACTTCGCCGCCGACGCGGCGCGCCCGGGCCAGGCCGAGGCCGCGGTGGCGCAGGCGCGCACGGCCTGGGGCGGGCTCGACGGCGTGATCCACTGCGCCGGCGTGGCCAGCGACCGCGCGATCCTCGAACTCGACGACGCCGGTTTCGCCGAAGTGCTGGCGCCCAAACTCGACGGCACCCTGGCGCTCGACCGCGCCAGCGCCGGCGAGGCGCTGGATGTGTTCGTGACGTTCTCCTCGGTGTCGGCGCAACTGGGCGACCTCGGCTCGGGCGCGTACGCGGTCGGCAACCGCTTCCTCGACAGCCATGCGTTGTGGCGCGAAGCGCAGCGCCGGCAGGGCAAGCGCTCGGGCAAGACCGTGGCGATCGGCTGGCCGCTGTGGGCCAGCGGCGGCATGGAGATTTCCGGCGAGGACGCCTCGCTGTTCGGCTTCTCCGGCATGTCGGCGCTGAGCGAGGCCGAAGGCCTCGACGCGTTCGGCCGGCTGCTGCGCGGCGATCAGGCGCAGGTGCTGGTGGCGGTGGGCGATGCTGCCAAGATCGCGCGGACTTTGCGCGTGCATGCGGCATCGTCGGAGCCGGCGTCGTCGGAGCCGGCGGCGCCGGCGCAGACCGCCGCGCGCACCGTCGCCGCGCCCGCCGCGCTGCCACTGAAGGCCGCGCCGGCGACGGTGCGCGACGCGGCACCCGCATCCGTCGCCGCCGCGCCCGCGCCCGCGGCGGGCGACGACTTCGCCCGTCGCGCCGAAGCCTTGCTCAAGCAGCGCCTGTCGGTGGTGGTCAAGGCCGGCGCCGACGACATCGGTTCCAACGTCAGCTTCGAGCAACTGGGCATGGACTCGGTGATGCTGATGGAGCTGCGCGACAGCCTCAGCCGCGATTTCGCCGGGCTGCCCAAGACGGTGCTGTTCGAACACGACACCCCGGCGCGGCTGACCCAGTACCTGATCCAGCAGCACGGCCCGGCGCTGCGCGCGCTGGTCGGCGAACCCGCGGCGACGGCCGCCGCGCCCGCCGCAACGACGCCTGCCGCGGCGCCGGCGCCCGTCGCGCCGCGCGCCGAACGCAGCGCCTTGCCGGTCTCGGCCAAGCGCCGTTCGGCGATGCCTTCGGCGCAGCCGCAGGCCGACGACGCGGTGGCCATCGTCGGTTTCGCCGGACAGTTCCCGCAGGCGGCCGACCTGGCCGAGTTCTGGGACAACCTGCAACACGGCCGCGACTGCCTCGGCGCGATTCCCGACGAGCGCTGGCCGGCGGCCGCCGCCGACGGCGCGCGCCGCGGCTATGCGCGCCGCGGCGGCTTCCTGCCCGACGTGGACCGTTTCGATCCCGGCCTGTTCCGCATGAGCCTGGAGGAAGCCTCCAAGCTCGACCCGCAGCTGCGCGTGCTGCTGCGCGCGGCCTGGCACGCGGTCGAGGATGCGGCCTACACGCCGCAGGCGCTGGCCGAGCAGCGCGTCGGCGTCTACGTCGGCGCGATGAACGAGGACTTCACCTGGATCATGGCCGAACTGCAGGCGCGGATCGGGCGCTATCCCGGCCCGGGCTCGGTGATCAGCGAACTGGCCAACCGGCTGTCGTTCCTGATGAACTTCCGCGGCCCCAGCCTGACCGTGTCGACCGCGTGCTCGTCTTCGCTGACCGCGGTGCATCTGGCGCGGCGCGCGATACTCGACGGCGAATGCGAGCTGGCCCTGGCCGGCGGCGTCAACCTCAGCCTGCATCCGAGCAAGTACCTGATGCTCAACGACATGAAGGTGCTCTCGCCGGACGGCGTGGAACGCACCTTCGACGACGCCGCCAACGGCCTGGTGCCGAGCGAGGGCGTCGGCGTGGTGATGCTCAAGCGCCTGAGCCGCGCCCAGGCCGACGGCGACCGCATCCACGCGGTGATCCGCGGCTCCAGCATCAGCCATGCCGGCACCGGCGCGGGCCAGTACTTGCCCAACATCCGCGTGCTGGAAGAGACCGCGTCGCGCGCGCTGGCCGAAGCCGGCGTCGCCACGGAGGAACTGGGCTACCTGGAAAGCCACGGCACCGGCACCGAACTGGGCGATCCGATCGAACTCAAGGCGCTGGCCAACGCGCTGCGCCGCGGCAGCGAGGCCGACGGCTTCTGCGCCATCGGCAGCAAGGCCAACCTCGGCCACATGGAGGCGGCCTCGGGCGTGTGTTCGCTGATCAAGGTGCTGCTGAGCATGCGCCA
The DNA here is from genome assembly GCF_031199375.1 of Lysobacter yananisis. Classification (NCBI taxonomy): domain Bacteria; kingdom Pseudomonadati; phylum Pseudomonadota; class Gammaproteobacteria; order Lysobacterales; family Lysobacteraceae; genus Lysobacter; species Lysobacter yananisis. Next base: position 5,291,830 of record NZ_CP133568.1, on the reverse strand, counting down.
CGCGCGGCTGTCGCCGTGCGCGCGGCTCAAGACCGTCAACGCCTCGTTCGACCACGAGCGCTCGCCGTTCCGGTTCCCGCGCGAAGCGCAGGCGTGGCCGGCCAATGCGCGCGGCACCCGGCTGGCGGCGATCAATTCCTTCGGCATGGGCGGCTCGAACGCGTTCGTGGTGCTGGAGTCGGTGCCGCAGCCGCCGCCGTCGGCGGCCGCCGACGCGTCGGTGGTGCTGCTGTCGGCGCGCAGCGAGGAGCGCTTGCGCGCTTATGCCGAGCGCCTGCTGCGCGAGTTGCGCGAGGAGCGCATCGACGCGGCGGCGTTGGCGGACCTGGCCTATTCCAGCCAAGTCGGCCGCGTCGCCTTCGATCACCGCTTGGCCATCGTCGCCGCCGACCGCGCGCAACTGGCGGCGCGGCTGGTCGCCTATCTGGAAACCGGCGCGGCCGCCGCGCGCGGCATCCATGCCGGCGATGCGCGCCAGTCCGGCGGTTTGGCCGAGCTGCTCGACGGCGAGGCGGGGCGCGAGTTCGTCGAAGCGCTGATGCAGTCGCGCCAGTGGGACAAGCTCGGCTCGATCTGGACCCGCGGCGGCGAGATCGACTGGGCCGGCCTGCACGCGGGCGCCGCGCGCCGGCGCCTGTCGTTCCCGGGCTATCCGTTCGAAACCCAGGTCTGCGACCTGTACGCCGCGGTCGGCGCGCAGCGGCCGCAGCCGCAGCCGCTCGCGCCGATGGCGGCGCCGGAAAGCGCGGAGGCCGAAGCCGATGCGCTGCCGCAGCAGTGGTTCCAGCGCGACGGCGCGACCGCCGTCGCGGCGTCGGCCGATGGCGAAACCGAGGGCGAGGATGGCGACGCCGGCGAAGAGCTGGCCCGCCGTTACTGGCTGGACTACCTGCGCGATCTCGCCGACACCAGCTTCGCCCTGGCGCCGTCGGTGCTGAGCGCGCGCGGCGATACCAACGAGGACGAAGGCGAGCGCGCCGCCGCGCCGCTGCGCAGCGTCAGCGGCCGCCTCGACGAGGAACTGGTGCGCAGCCTGCAGCGCTGCACCCAGGCGCACCGGATCGAGGTCGAGACCCTGGTCGCCGCGGCCTGGGCGATCCTGGTCAACCGCTACACCAAGGCGCGCTGCTCGCAGTTCGGCGTGCTGCGCTCGTTCGCCGCGCCGCGCGCCGGCGAGGGCGAGGCCGACGCGCAGCCGCTGCGCAACCTGGTGCCGGTGCGGGTGTGCACGGTCGGCCGCGACAAGGTCGGCGGCTGGCTGGCGGCGCTGCAGCGCACGCTCGACCGCAAGCACGCCTACGCCCACGTGCCGATCGACCGGATCGAGCAGTGGACCGGGCAGGAGCACCTGTTCGACAGCGTGATCGTGTTCGACCGCGGCGGGCCCGATCGCGAGCGGGCCGAGCCGCTGGCCTCGGCGCTGTTCGCCGCGCAGAGCCGGGTGGCGATGGAACTGGCGGTGACGGTGGATGCCGACGCGATCGAACTGAGCCTGCTGTATCCGTCCGGCAGCGACGACGACGCGGCCGCGGCCGTGTTGCTGGAGCACTTCCAGGCGCTGCTGGAGGCGCTGGCGGAGAATCCGGACAAGAACCCCGCGGCCCTGGCCATGCGCAGCAAGCGCGAAGGCCGCGAAACCTTCTGGAAAACCCTGGACAAGGTGAACCAATGAGCGCACCCGCGACTTCGCCGGCCGGCATGAAAGTGCTGGTCACCGGCGCCAACGGCTTCGTCGGCCTCAACATCGTCGAGCAGGCGATCCGCGCCGGCCATCGCCCGGTGGCTTACGTGCGCGAAGGCTCCAACGTCGCCCACCTGGCGCCGATGGGGGTCGAGATCGTGCGCGGCGAACTCTCCGACGAGGCCGCGCTGACCGCGGCGCTGCGCGGCGCCGGCGGGGTCGTCCACACCGCCGGCAACACCAGCTGCAACCGTCGCGACTGGCCGGCGCTGGAAGCGGTCAACGTGCACGGCACCCGCACCGTGGTGCGCGCCGCGCTGGCGGCGGGAGTGCCGCGGCTGGTCTACACCAGCACCACCTCGACCGTCGGCGCGGTCGACGATCCCGCCCGCCGTAGCGACGAGGACCGGCCGCTGCGCGGCTTCCGTTCGCGCAGCCCGTATGCGCAGAGCAAGTTCCTCGGCGAGGAAGCGGTGCTCGACGGCGCGCGCCAGGGCCTGCACTGCGTGATCCTCAATCCGGCCGAAGTGATCGGCGCCTACGACCACAACCTGCAATGGGGCCGGATGCTGCTGGCCGTGCAGCACAACCAGGTGCCGTTCCTGCCGCCGGGCGGCGGCAGCTTCTGTCACGCCGCCGACGTCGGCCGCGCCCACGTCGCCGCGCTGAGCCAGGGCCGCTCGGGCGAGCGTTACCTGCTGGCCGGCCACGACGTGCGCTACGTCGATTTCCTCGACGCCATCGGCGAGGTCCTCGGCAAGGACTTCGACCGCCCCGGCGGCGACTACCAGCGCCTGTACTACAAGACCCTGCTGCAGGAAAAACACCCGCATCTGCTACCCGGCGAACCCATCGTCGAGGCCTACCGCATGCGCGTGTTCGCCGGCAGCTACTACTTCGACAGCGCGAAGGCCGAGCGCGAGCTGTCCTACCGTTCCGCCCCGCTCGCACACATGTTGCGCGACTGCGCGGACTGGTATCGCCGCAACGGCTATTTCGGCCCGCAGGCGCAGGCCGAGGCCGAGGCGCAAGCCCCGGCCGAAGACGCCGCGCTCGCATAAGCGCACACCCACTACATCTGACCAGAGGACGCATCCATGGACTCCCGCGCGCTGATCGAACTCGAACGCCAGCCCTTCAAGCAGCGGCTCGCCTTCCAGTATTCGCTTTACCTCAACGAGGTCGAGCAGGGCTTCATGACCGGGCGCGAGGGCTTCGGCCCGGTCGACCGGCGCATGAAGTACAAGGACCTCAACAGCGACCAGTTCAACGACGTGCTGGTGTTCGGCTCCAACAGCTACCTGGGGCTGTCGAACGATCCCTACGTCAAGGCCAAGGTCATCGAGGCGGTGGAGAAGTACGGCATCGGCTCGGGCGGCTCGCCGGCGTTCTCCGGCTACACCCGCCAGCACAAGGAGCTGGAACAGCGCCTGGCGGCGCTGGCCGGCCATGAGGACGCGGTGCTGCTGCCCGGCGGCTACATGGCCAACCTGTGCTGGGTCAACGGCCTGATGAACCGCAACGACATCATCGTCTACGACAAGAACAGCCACGCCAGCGTCATCAACGCGATCAAGATGACCAACGTGCCGTTCTACACCTTCGATCCGGAGCGGCTGGAGGAGTTCGAGAAGCTGATCGTGCGGATCAAGCAGAAAGCCAAGCCCGGCGTGCAGATCTTCTCCACCGTCGAGGGCGTGCGCTCGATCGACGGCACCATCATCGAGCTCAAGCAGTACCTGGAAATCTGCCGCGCCCACGACATCATCGTCATCCTCGACGACGCCCACGGCCTGGGCACGGTCGGCAAGCACGGCCGCGGCACGCTCGAACACCTGGACCTGATGGGCCAGGTCGACCTGCGCATGTCCACCTGCTCCAAGGCCATCGGCGCGCAGGGCGCGTTCGTGTCCGGCAGCAAGGAGCACATCTTCCTGCTGCGCAACTTCTCCTATCCCTACCTGTTCACCTCGGGTCTGGCCCAGCCGACCATCGCCGCGATTTCCGCCGCGCTGGACGTGATCGAGCGCGAGCCGGAGCGGATCGAGCGCCTGCACGCCAACGTGCGCTACATGCAGGACCAGCTCGAAGCGCAGGGCATGCGCATCATCCGCGGCGACTCGGGAATCATCCCGGTGTTCTTCAGCGAGGACGGCGTGGTGCGCAAGATCAACCGCGCGCTTTATCGCCGCGGCCTGTTCGCCAACATCATGGAATACCCGATGGTGCCGCCGGGCCTGGAGCGCCTGCGCCTGTCGGTGATGGCCACCCACACCCACGAAGAAATCGATACCGCGGTCGAGATGATCGCCCAGGTCGCGCGCGAGCACGGCGCGCTGTAAGCGCCGCGCGCGAGCGCGGCCCGCATCAGCAACGAGTCGAAAAGGAGAGCAGCCATGAGCAAGCAAGACGAAGCGACGAACGCGGTTCTGGACGTCATCAACGACATCAAGAAAACCGGCTTCACCCGCGATACGGTCGATCACGATTCCTACCTGGGCGGCGATCTGGGCGTGGATTCGCGCGAGATGCTGGAGATCTGGTACGAGCTGGAACAGCGCCTGGGCGTGGCCGTGGGCGACGCCGAGAAGCGCGACTTGTACACCCTGGGCGATGTGGTCGCGCTGTTGCAGCGCAAGCTCGAAGGCGCCGACGCGGGCCGCGAAGCCGTCGCCGCCGCCTGAGCCGTCCCGCCACGCGGCCGGCCCGCGCCGGCCGCGCGCGCACGCACACCATTGCGCACGCAGCGCAACGCCAGAGAGATGCACGCATGACATCGGTTTGGGTGTTCCCGGGACAGGGGTCCCAGCACAAGGGCATGGGCGCGGCCGGTTTCGAGCGCTATCCGCACCTGGTCCGCGAAGCGGACGAGGTGCTGGGCTATTCGATCCGCGAGCTGTGCCTTGAGGACGCACTGGACGGCAAGGGCGACCTGCTGCGCCAGACCCAGTACACCCAGCCGGCGCTGTTCGCCGTGTCGGCGCTGGCGTTCCTGGAACGGCGCGACCGCGGCGATGCGCTGCCGGCGGTCTACGCCGGCCACAGCCTGGGCGAGTTCGCCGCGCTGTTCGCCGCCGACGCGTTCGACTTCCGCACCGGCCTGGCCCTGGTCGCCGAGCGCGGCCGGCTGATGGCGCAGGCGCCGCGCGGGGCGATGGCGGCGGTGATCGGCATCGACCAGGCGCGGGTCGCGCGGTTGCTGGCGGAATCGGAATTCGACCGGATCGACCTGGCCAACGTCAATTCGGCGATGCAGACGGTGATCTCCGGCGACTTCGACCAGATCCAGCGCTGCGAAAGCTTGTTTACCGACGCCGGCGCGCGTTTCGTCCGCCTCAACGTCAGCGCCGCGTTCCACTCGCGCTTCATGCAGGACGTGCAGGCGCGCTTCGCCGACTTCGCCGCCGGTTTCGAACTGCGGCCGCTGCGCGCGCAGGTGATCGCCAACGTCAGCGCGCGGCCGTATCCGGCGCAGGACTACCGCGACCTGCTGGTGCGCCAGATCACCCATCCGGTGAAGTGGTACGAATCGATGTCGTGGCTGCTGGCGCAGGGCCCGGTCGAGTTGGAAGAGATCGGTCCGGGCGACGTGCTGACCAACCTCCAATTCAAGATCAAGCAGGCGCCGCTGGCGTTGAGCGAAGCGCCCGCGGCCGCCGCGGCGCCGGCGCGGGCCGCCGCGCGCGATGGCCGCCCGCGCACGGTGTTCATGTACTCCGGCCAGGGCTCGCAGTACTACCTGATGGGCCAGGAGCTGTACCGCCACAACGACGCGTTCCGCGCGGCGATGGACGCCTGCGACGCGTTGCACCGCGCCCACACCGGCCGCGGCATGGTCGCCGAGCTCTACGACGACAGCCGCAAGCATCACGACATGACCGACGTGCGGCTGTCGCATCCGGCCTTGTTCAGCCTCGGCTACAGCCTGACCCAAGTGCTGATCGACGCCGGCATCGAGCCCGATGGCGTGCTCGGCTACAGCCTCGGCGAGTACGTGGCCGCGGTCGTCGCCGGCGCGATTTCGCTGGAGGACGCCATGGCGCTGGTGGTGCGCCAGGCCGGCCTGCTCGACCAGCAGACCCGCGGCGGCGGCATGCTGACCGTGCTGACCTCGGTCGATCACTTCCAGCGCCATCCGCAGCTGTACGCCGGCGCGGCCCTGGCCAGCGTCAACTTCGGCCGCAACTTCGTGGTCAGCGCCGCGCAGGAGACCTTGCAGGCGATCAAGCAGCGGCTCGACGAAGTCGACGTGGCGTCGCTGCTGCTGCCGGTGGATCACGCCTTCCATTCGGCCGGGGTCGATCCGATCGAAACCGAGTTCCGCCGCCACGCCCAGGCCGTGCGCAGCCAGGCGCCGCGCCTGCCGATGTACTCGGCGATGCGCGGGCGCGAGGTCGAGGCCTTCGACGCGCAGTACTTCTGGGACGTGATCCGCCAGCCGGTGGACTTCCACCAGTTGATCGGTTCGCTCAGCCAGGGCGAGCCGATCCGCTTCGTCGACCTCGGCCCGACCGGGACCTTGTCGGGCTTCATCAAGCACGGCTACGGCGACCGCGTCGCCCACGCGGTGTCGATCAACCAGTTCGGCCGCAACCTGGAAACGGTGCAGCGCCTGCTCGGCCAGTTGGCCGCGTAGCCGCGGCCGCGCCGGCGCAGCCGTCCCCACATCCGCAACCCGCAGACCGCAGCACGCAACGGTGGAGAGCAAGGAATGTCCGTCGAGCACGAGTCAACGAATACCGTGAGCCTGCCTTACGCCGACCACGGCCTGGATCTTTCGAGCTCGCTCAACGACGGCAACGCCTGCGCGCAGGATCACGGCCAGCGCTGCGCGCTGGAATGCGCGGCGCCGGCGACCGCCGACCTGGCCACCTGCGTGGCGGCCTGGCATGCGGCGCTGCATTGGCTGCGCTACAACGACGAGCCGGTGATCACCTGCCTGCTCGGCCGCCGCGAAGGCAAGTGCTGGCCGCTGACCAGCGCGGTCGACGCCACCACCTCGCTGGGCGAACTGCGCGAGCAGGTGCAGCGGCAATGGCGCGAGGACGAAGCCGGCTGGCTCGATCGCGACGACGCCACCCACGTCGGCCTGGCCGACCAACTGCGCTGCCACGCGGTGCTGCTGCACGGCGCCAGCGATCCGGGCCAGACCGAATTCGCGCTGATCCACGAGCGCGGCCGCTGGGTCGTCGATTGCGACGCCAGCCGTTTCAGCGAGTCCTACCAGCGTTTCGCCATCGGCCTGTGGACGCGCTTGCTGGCGGCGATGGCCGATCAGCCCGAGACCTTGCTGTCGGCCCTGGACGCGCTGTCCGATGGCGCGCTCCACGACGGCGCGGTGCGCGCGCACATGGCCGGCCCCGACGCGCCCATCGCCGGCAACCTGGTCGAGCGTTTCGCCGCGCGCGTGGCCGAGCACCCGCACAAGGTCGCGGTGATCGACGGCGAGGGCCGGATCGGCTTCGCCGAACTCGACGCGCTGGCCGAGCGTTGGGCCCAGGCCCTGCACGAAGCCGGCGCCGGCGTCGGCGACTTCGTCGGCGTGTGCTTCGGCCGCAACCGGCGCATGGTCGCCGCGCAGCTGGCGGTGCTGAAGATCGGCGCGGCGTTCGTGCCGATGGACGCGCAGCAGCCGGCCGCGCGCCTGCAGGCGATGGCCGACGACGCCGACATGCGCTTCGTCCTGGCCGAAGCCGACTGCGTCGCGCCGATCCGCGCCGCGCTGGCGCAGACGCGCTGCCTGGACATCGACGCGCTGCCGGCCGAGCGCGGCCCGTCGCGGCCGCGCCAGGAGCAGACGCTGGCCAGCGACGACCTCGCCTATGCGATCTTCACGTCCGGCTCGACCGGCCGCCCCAAGGGGGTCAAGGTCGGCCACGGCAACCTGCTGAACTTCGTCGGCCACATCGCCGAGCTGGTCGATGCCGACGACGTGGTCTCGCAGTTCGCGCCGTTCACCTTCGACGCCTCGGTCGCCGAGATCCATTCGACCCTGCTCAACGGCCTGAGCCTGGTGATCCTGCCGGCCGCGTTGATCGACGATCCCGAGCGCCTGCAGGCGTACATGAGCGAGCACCGGGTCAGCTTCTCGGCGTTCCCGCCGCAGTACGCCAAGCATCTTTCGCCCGAACGCCTGCCGTACCAGCGCACCCTGCTGACCGCGGGCTCGGCGCCCGACCACGAGCTGATCCGGCGCTGGCAGCCGCACCTGCAGTACGTCAACGCCTACGGCCCGACCGAGACCACGATCCTCTCGACCGCGTGGCACGCGCGCCATCTGCCCGATCCGCACGAACCCATCGCCATCGGCGAGCCGATCGCCAACACCGCCGTGCGCGTGGTCAACCGCTTCAACCACGCGCTGCCGCGCGGCGCCATCGGCGAGCTGCTGATCGGCGGCGCGGGCGTGACCCACGGCTACCTCAAGCGCGAGGACATGACCCGCGACAAGTTCCTCAGCTTCGAGCGCATGCGCTGGTACCGCAGCGGCGACCTGTCGTGCCTGGACGAACGCAACCGGCTGATCTTCGCCGGGCGCGTGGACGATCAGATCAAGCTGCGCGGCCATCGCCTGGAGCCGGGCGAAGTCGAAGCCGCGCTGCGCCAGTTGCCGGGCGTCGGCGCCGCGGCGGTGGTCGCGGTGGACCTGGACGCCGGCAAGCAGCTGGTCGGGTTCTGCGCCGGCGCGGCGCAGCCCGAGGACGCGGTGCGCGCCGCGCTCGGCCAGGCGCTGCCGGCCTGGGCGTTGCCCAACCGGTTGGTGTGGCTCGACGCGCTGCCGCTGACCGTCAACGGCAAGACCGACTACCGCGCGCTGCGCGAGCGCCTGGCCCAGGCCGCGGCGCCGCAACCGGAGCAGGGCGGCGACGATCACGCCGACGAACTGGAACAGCAGATCGCGCGGATCTGGAGCGGCGTATTGCAGCAGCCGCAGGTCTCGCGCGAAGACAACTTCGTCCACCTCGGCGGCGATTCGCTGACCTCGCTGGTGGTGATGTCGGCGCTCAAGCGCCTGGGCTACCACGCGACCTCGGCGCAGTTGCTGGCGCGCCCGCGCCTGGCCGACTTCGCCGAACTGCTGCGCCGCGGCGGCCGCCATGCCCAGCGCGACTACGCCAGCGTGCACGGCAGCGCGCCGCTGAGCCCGATCCAGGGCTGGTTCTTCGACCTCGACCTGGGCAACCCCGGCGACTTCTGCCAGACGCTCGCGTTCGAAAGCGCGCAGCCGCTGGACCTGGAGCGCCTGCGCCGCGCCTTCGCCCAACTGGCGGACTATCACGACCAACTGCGCGCGCGCTTCGTGCGCCTGGGCGCGCGCGGCCGCGAGGCCGCCTCGTGGCGCCAGGACATCCAGCCGGACGCGGGCGCCGCCGAAGGGTTCGAGCTGCCGCCGCTGATCGTGCGCGACCTCGCCGAGGCCGAGCTCGACGCCGCCGCCGCGCGCTGCCGCGACGAACTCGCCGGCGAACTCGATCTGGCCCAGGCGCCGCTGTTCCGCATCGCGGTGCTGCGCACCGCCCAGCGCACGCGCGTGGTGTGGGTGCTGCATCACCTGCTGGTGGATACGGTCAGCCACGGCATCCTGCTCGACGACCTGCGCCACCTTTACGACGCCGACGCGGCCTCGGCCCAGGACGTGCTGCCGGGCAAGAGCCTGGCCTATCTGGATTGGTCGCAGCGCCTCAACGCCGACGCCGGCCGCGAGCCGGCGCGCCAACTGGCGCAGTGGAGCCCGCTGCTGGAGGCGGTCGCGGCGACGCCGCCGCTGCCGATCGCCTCCGTGCGCGGCGCGGCCGGCGAAGCCATCGTCGGCGAGGTTGTCGTTGCAGAGCATCGGCTCTCGCGCGAGGACAGCCGCCGCTTGCTCGAACAGGCGCCGGACTGCTACCGCCAGAGCGCCGAGGAACTGGTGCTGGCCGCGACCTATCTCGCGCTGGCGCGCACGCTCGGCGCGCAGCGCGTCGCCATCGACGTGGAATGGCACGGCCGCGACGAGGAGTACGCCGGCGCGCAGGGCCTGGACCGCACTGTCGGCTGGTTCACCAGCGTGCATCCGCTGGCGCTGGCGGTGCCGGCGCAGACCGGCGCCGACGCGCTCGGCGACTGGCTGGTCGAACTCAAGGAAACCCGCGCCGCGGTGCCGGCGCGCGGCCGCGATTTCTACGCGTTGCGCTATCTGGCCCAGGACCCGGCGCTGCGCGCGGCGTTCGCCGCGTATCGCGCGCCGCAGGTGCTGTTCAATTTCTCCGGCGTGATCCAGCGCCAGCAGCAGGGCTGGCGCACCGTGCCGATGGCGGCGATCGAACTCGGCGCGGGCAACGCCAGCCCGTACGCGCTGTCGGTGGAAGGCGAGATCCGCGACGGCGAGCTGATCCTGAGCCTGTACCACGATCCGGCCGGCTGGCCCGGCGACAGCGCCGGACGCTTCGGCCCGGCGCTGATCCAGGCGCTGCGCGAGATCGTCGCGCATTGCTGCGACCCGGCGAAGCGGCGCTGGACGCCAGCGGATTTCCCGCTCGCCGGGCTCGACCGCGCGCAGGCCGCGGCGGTACCCGCCGACGCGCAGCCGCAAGGTCTGTATCCGCTGACCGACATGCAGCGGACCATGCACCGCCATCCCGACACCTACCAGGTGCAGATGGTCTATCGCATGCCGCGCGCGTTCGACGGCGAGGCCTGGAGCCGCGCGGCCGCCGATTGGATCGCGCGCCACGATTGCCTGCGCACCGTGGTGCGCGAGGTCGATGGCCTGGAGCCGCAACAGCTGGTGTTGGCGCATTTGGCGTTCGAGCCGCGCGTGCATCGCGCCGCGGCGGGCGAGGGCGCGGCGCTGGCGCAGCGCCTGCAGCAACAGGCGCGGCTGCAGCCGGTGCGGCTGGAGCGCGCGCCGTTGTTCGAATTGCAGGCCATCGACGACGGCGGCGAGCACTTCCATGCCTTGCTGTCGATCCATCACCTGATCCACGACGGCTGGTCGATCGACCTGCTGCTGGCCGACCTGCTGCAGAGCTACCGCCACCACCTCGGCGAAGCGGTGCCGCTGCCGGCCGCGCCGCTGGCCGGCATGGCCGACGTCGTCGCCCAGCAGCGCCGCCTGCAGGCCGATCCGGCGTGGCTGGCGCACTGGACCGGGCTGCCGTGGGCGCCGCTGTCGGCGCAACTGCCGAGCGCGTTGCCGGTCGAGACCGCGGCGCAGGACACGCGCCTGTTCACCGCGTCCATCGACCGCGAACTCGGCGGCCGCGTGCGCGCGCGCGCTTCGCAGTCGGGCGTCACCGCCAACAGCCTGTGGCTGGCCGGCTACGCCTGCCTGCTGCGCTGCCTCGGCGGCCAGGCGCAGGTGCGCTGCGGCGTGATCCAGAGCGGGCGCATGGAAGACATCGCCGGGGTCGAGACGATCACCGGCTGCTGCGTCAACACCTTGCCGCTGGTGCTGGACATCGACGGCGAACGCGCGCTCGACGCGGTCGTCGCCAGCGTCGACCGCCAGCTCGCGCGCATGCGCGAAGGCGCGGCGTTCCCGCTGTCGCAGATCCACGAAGCGGTCAAGCCGCGCCTGGACGACGAGCTCTTCGCGACCTTGTTCAACATCGAAAGCCACCGCTACGGCGAGCGCCAGGACGCGCCGCGGCCGCAGCTGGTCGGCGGCTACGAATCCACCAATTACCGCTTCATCTTCGGCCTGATCGAACGCCAGGACGGCGACGGCGAACTCGAATACGGCGTGCGCATCGGTTACGACGCCGGCCTGTTCGACGAAGCGTCCATCGCGATGTGGCTGGACCTGTACCAGCACCTGGTCGGCCTGCTGCTCGACGGCGAGGGCGTGCGCTGGAGCGAAGCCGAGTTGCTGCCGCAGGCCTGGCGCCAACGCCTGCTGCACGAGTGGAACGCCACCGACCACGCCTACAGCGACCAGCGCTGCCTGCACGAGCTGTTCGCCGAGCAGGCCGCGCGCACGCCGCAGGCGACCGCGCTAGTGTTCGACGGCCAGCGCCTGAGCTACGCCGAACTCGACGCGCGCGGCAACCGGCTGGCGCAGCACCTGCGCACGCTCGGCGTCGGCCCGGACCGCGTGGTCGGCCTGTGCGCCGAACGTTCGCTGGAGATGATCGTCGGCGTGCTCGGCATCCTCAAGGCCGGCGGCGCGTGGGTGCCGCTGGACCCGGAACTGCCGGCGCAGCGGCTGGCGGCGATGGTCGCCGACATCGGTGTCGATCTGGTACTGACCCAGCATCATCTGCGCGAGCAGGCGCTGGCCCAGCTCGATGGCGCGGTGCGCACGCTGGAACTCGATGCCGACTGGGCGCGGATCGCCGCGCACGACGCGGTCGCGCCCGACAGCGGCGTCGGCCCGGACGACCTGATCTATGTGATCTTCACCTCCGGCTCGACCGGCAAGCCCAAGGCGTCGATGAACCAGCACCGCTCGCTGGTCAATCTGATGCAGTGGCTGCAGGCCAGCTACGGCATGGACGCCAGCGACGTGGTGCTGCAGAAGACGCCGCTGTCGTTCGACGTGTCGGTGATGGAGATCTTCTGGCCGCTGCTCAACGGCGCGACCCTGGTGATCGCCAAGCCCGGCGGCCACCGCGACCCGGCCTACCTCGGCGCGATGGTGCGCGAGCACGGCGTGACCACGCTCAACTTCGTGCCGTCGATGCTGCAGGTGTTCCTCGACGAGGACGAACTGCGCGGCTGCGCCTCGCTGCGGCGCCTGTTCGCCAGCGGCGAGGCGCTGCCCGGGGCGATGGCGGCGCGTTTCCTGGCGACGTCCGACGCGGCGCTGTACAACCTGTTCGGGCCGACCGAGACCGCGATCGAAGCCAGCGGTTGCGCGGTCGAGCGCGCCGACAGCGCGATCGTGCCGATCGGCCGGCCGCTGTGGAACACCCGTCTCTACGTGCTCGACGAACGTCTGCGGCCGTTGCCGGTCGGCGTCGGCGGCGAGCTGTTCATCGGCGGCGTCGCGGTCGGCCGCGGTTATCTCGGCCAGCCGCAGCTCACCGCCGAACGTTTCCTCGACAGCCCGTTCGTCGCCGGCGAACGCCTGTACCGCACCGGCGACCTGGCGCGCTGGCGCGCCGACGGCACGGTCGAATACCTCGGCCGCCTCGACCATCAGGTCAAGGTGCGCGGCTTCCGCATCGAACTGGGCGAGATCGAACACGCCCTGGCCGCGCACGAGCAGGTGCGCCAGGCGCTGGTGGCCGCGCGCGACGACGGCGCGCGCAAGCAACTGGTGGCCTACGTGGTGCCGCGCCAGTGGCCGGCCGACGACGCCGCGCGCAGCCGCCTGATCGGCTCGTTCGCGGCCAAGCTCAAGGCCGAGTTGCCCGAGTACATGGTGCCGGCCGCGTTCGTGCTGATCGAGGCGATCCCGCGCAACGCCAACGGCAAGGCCGACCGCGCGCGGCTGCCCGAACCCGACCATTCGGCCTACGCCCACAGCGCGTTCGTCGAACCGCAGGGCGAGCTGGAAACCGCGCTGTGGGAGGTGTGGAAGCAGGTGCTGGGCAGCGACCGCTTCGGCGTCGACGACAGCTTCTACGCCATCGGCGGCGATTCGATCCTGGCGATCCAGGTCGTTTCGCGCGCCGGCAAGCGCGGCATCGCGCTGACTCCGCGCCTGTTGACCGAGGAAAAGACCATCCGCCAGATCGCCTCGCGCCTGAGCGCCGCCGCGGCACCGGCCGCCACGCCCGCCGTCGCTGTCGTCGTCGATGCGAACGCCGAGGAGGCGAGCAAGGGCGAGCAGCGCTTGCTGCCGATCCAAGCGCGCTTCCTGCAAGCCGACCGCGCCGAACACGGCCGCTACGTGCAATACGCCGACGTGGCGCTGGCCGACGGCGTCGGCCTCGCGCAATTGCAGGCGGCGTTGCTGGCCCTCGTCTCGCGTCACGACGCGCTGCGCTTGAAGTTCCGCGAAAGCGCCGGCGGCTGGATGGCGCAGTACCGCGCCGAGGCCTTGTCGGCCGAGGCCTGGGACGACGCCATCGTCGAGATCGACGGCGACGCCGCGCAGGCGCCGGCGACCGCGCGCGAGCACATCCACGCCCAGGTCGACGCGGCGATGGCCGAGCTCGACATCAAGCAGGGCCGGCTGCTGCGCTGGCTGTGGTTGCGCGACGCCAACGGCTCGCGGCTGCTGTGGGTCATGCATCACTTGGTGGTCGATGTGGTGTCGTGGCAGGTGTTGGCCGAAGACCTCGCCACTGCGCTCGACCAGCTCGGCCGCGGCGAAGCGGTACGGCTGGCGCGCAAGGGCGCGACCGGGTATCAGGACTGGGCCGCGCGCCTGCACGATTACGCTTACAGCGGTGAGCTCGACGCCGAGAAGCGCTATTGGCTGGAACAGCTGCGCGCGCCTGCGGCGGCGTTGGCCTTCGACGGCGACGACGAAGCGCCGGCGCAGTCGAGCAGCCGCCAGCACGAGCTGCGTCTGCCGCCGGCATTGACCCGGCGCCTGCTCGACCAGGCCACGTCGCGCCACGGCCTGCGCATCCACGAGCTGCTGACCGCCGCGCTCGGCCGCGCGCTGGGCCAGTGGCAATCGGTGGATGCGATCCGCATCGATCTGGAAAGCCACGGTCGTCCGGATCTGAGCGACGTGCCGGGCTTCGACGGCGTCGACCTGAGCCAGACCGTGGGCTGGTTCACCGCGCTGTATCCGCTGCGCCTGGAGCGCTTGCGCGACGACCTGCGCAGCCAGCTGCGCGCCGCCGGCGCGGCGCTGGCGGCGGTGCCGCACGCCGGCATCGGCTTCGGGGTGTTGAACGAGCTGGCCCGCGACGAGGACCTGGAGCAGGCGCGCGAGGGCCGCGAGTCGCAGGTGCTGTTCAATTACCTCGGCGCGTTCGATCCGGACCGCGGCGGCAGCCGCATCGGCGCGCGTCGCCGCCGCAGCCATGCGCTCGGCGTCGAAGGCGGTGTCGAGCACGGCGCGCTGACCTTGCGCATCGACTACAGCGAACGTCAGTTCCAGGCTGCGAGCGTCGCCGCGCTGGCCGCGCAGTTGGAGCGCGCGCTGGCCGAGATCGCCGACGACGACGGCGGCCCGGGCGCCGGCGTGGGCGTGGGCACGCAGGACGACGACACGTCCGATGCGCCATGGTCGCTGTCCGACTGCACCCCCGCCGAGTTGCAGGACCTGCGCCGCCACTACCCGGCGCTGCAGGATCTGTATCCGTGCACCGGCATGCAGCAGGGCCTGCTGCTGATGAGCGACGGCGCCAACCCCGATGGGGTGTACCTGACCCAGCTGCGGCTGACGCTCGACGGCGCCGATCCGCAGCGCCTGCGCGCGGCCTGGGTCGAGTTGGTGCGGCGCCATCCGGTGCTGCGTACCGCCTTCCTCGACCGCGGCGGCGAACGCCTGCTGCAGGCGGTGATGCGCGAGGTCGCGCTACCGTGGCGCGAGATCGACCTGAGCGCGCTGGCCGAAGACCAGCGCGACGCCGAACTCGAACGCGCGCTCGACGACGAACGCCGCCGCGCGTTCGCGCTCGGCGAGGCGCCGCCGATGCGGGTGCTGCTGGCACGGCTGGACGCGCGCCGCCATTGCCTGGCCTGGACCCACCACCACGCGCTGATCGACGGCTGGTCGATGGGGTTGCTGGCGCAGGATCTGTTCCAGGTCTATGCCGGCCACAATGAAGACGCGGCGCCGCCGCCGTACCGCGACTACATCGCGTGGCTGGAATCGCGCGACCATCAGGCTGCCGCCGATTACTGGCAGCGTTACCTCGACGGCCTGCCGCTGGCCGCCAGCGCCGCGCTCAGCGCGCGCCTGGACGACGACGCCGACACCGACGCCACCGGCCCGAGCGAGCAGCGCGCGCACGTGCTGGAGCTGCCGGTCGCGCTGACCGCGCAGCTCGACCGCGCGCTCAAGCACGAAGGCGTCAGCCTGGGCACCGCGATCCTGGCCGCGTGGGGCCTGCTGCAAAGCAAATACAGCGCCGAAGAGGAGGTGCTGTTCGGCTACACCACCAGCGGCCGTCCGCCCGAGCTCGACGGGATCGAGCGCATGGTCGGCTTGTTCATCAACTCGCTGCCGCTGCGCCTGCGCATCGATCCGGCGCAGACGCTGTCGGCGTGGCTGCGCCAGGTGCAGTCGATGCAGCTCGACCACGGCGACCACGGCTTCCTGCCGCTGGCGGCGATCCAGCGCGCCTGCGGCGCGCGCGCCGGCCAGGCGCTGTTCAACGCGCTGGTGGTGGTGGAGAACTTCCCGCTCGACCGCAGCCTGCCGAGCATGGACGGCGAGCAACTGCGCGTGCTCGACGCGCGCGGGGTGGAGCGCAGCGATTTTCCGCTGAACCTGATCGTCTACCCGGGTTCGCGCCTGACCGTGAAGCTGGCCTACCAGAGCCGCCAGTTCGGCGACGCGGCCGCGCGCGCGATGCTCGACCGCCTCGGCCACCTGCTGGCCGGCTTCGCCCACGGTTTCGACCAGCGCGTGGGCCAGCTGTCGCCGCTGAGCGCGGACGAGCGCGAGCGCGCGGTGCGCGAATGGAACCGCAGCGAGGTCGATTACCCGCTGCACGCATGCGCGCACGAACTGTTCCAGCAGCAGGCCGAGGCGCTGGGCGACGGCGATGCGATCGTCTGCGGCGACGAGCGCTGGAGCTGGAACCGGCTGTCGGCGCGGGTCGCCGAGGTCGCGGCGTGGCTGCGCCGCGGCGGCGTGCGACCGGGCGACCGGGTCGCGCTGGCGCTGCCGAAGGAACCGGAGCTGATCGCGGCGATCCTGGCGATCATGCGCGCCGGCGCGGCCTACGTGCCGGTGGCGCTGGATTGTCCGCCCGAGCGCCTGGCGTTCATCGCCGGCGACGCGGGTATCGGCCGCTTGCTGACCGTGCGCGCGCACGCGGCGCTGGCCGACGGCAGCGGCTTGAGCGCGCTGTGCCTGGACGAGATCGATGCGGCGGCGACGGACAGCAGCGCCGACGTCGAAGCGCTTCAAGACGCCGAACCGCAAAGCAGCGAGTCCACCGCCTATCTGATCTACACCTCCGGCACCACCGGCACGCCGAAGGGCGTCGCGCTGAGCCACCGCAACCTGGTCAACTTCAGCCTGTGGCTCGGCGGCGCCGGGTTGTACGGCCGCGGCCAGGGCTTCACCCAGTTCGCCCCGCACACCTTCGACGCGTCCATCGGCGAGATCTTCGGCGCGCTGCTGGCCGGCGCGACCCTGCACCTGCTGTCGGACGCACTGATCCAGGAACCCCACGCGCTGGCCGCCTATCTGGGCGAACACGCCATCGCGTTCGCCGCGTTCCCGCCGCCGTACCTGCAGCAGATCGACCCCGCGCAGGTGCCGGCGAACCTGAGCATCCTCACCGCCGGTTCGGCGCCGACCGTCGAGCTGGCGCGCGCGTGGAGCGCGCGCTGCCGCTACGTCAACGCCTACGGCCCGACCGAGACCACGGTGCTGTCCTCGGCCTGGATGCCCGCCGCCGACGACGCCGAACTGGCGGCCGGGCGGCTGTCGATCGGCCGGCCGATATCGAACACCACGATGTACGTCGTCGATACCGCCGGCCAGCTGTGCGCGCCGGGCCTGCTCGGCGAAATCTGGATCGGCGGCGCCGGCGTGGCCCAGGGCTACGTCAACCGGCCCGAGCAGACCGCGCAGCAGTTCCTGGACGATCCCTGGCGCGCGGGCGAGCGGGTCTACCGCACCGGCGACCACGGCCGCTGGCTGGACGACGGCCGGATCGAATTCATCGGCCGCCGCGACCGCCAGATCAAGCTGCGCGGCTTCCGCATCGAACTGGGCGAGATCGAGAACCGCCTGCGCGAACATGCCGGCGTGCGCGACGCCGCGGTGCTGGCGCACGGCGACGGCGCCGAGCGCCGCCTGCTGGCCTGGGTGGTGCGCCACGAGGACGCGCGCGCGCAGCCGCAGGCCGAGTTCCTGGCCGAACTGCGCGAAGGACTGCGTCGCGCATTGCCCGAGTACATGCTGCCGCAAGCGACGATGGAGCTGGCGCAGCTGCCGCTGACGGGCAACGGCAAGCTCGATGCCAAGGCGCTGCCGGTGCCGCAGATCGAAGCGGGCGGGGAGGGCGAGTACATCGCCCCGCGCGACGCGATCGAAACCGCCATCGCCGAAGTCTGGGGCGCAGTGCTGAAGCTGCCGGCGCAGCGCATCGGCATCGACGCCGATTTCTTCGCCCTCGGCGGCCAGTCGCTGCTGGCGATGCGCGCCACCGCGCAGCTGCGCGAGCGCCTGGGCCTGGACGTCGGCGTCGCCGACCTGCTGCAGCGGCCGGTGCTGGCCGAACTGGCCGCGCAACTGCGCGGCGCCGCCCGCGACACGCTGCCGCCGATCGGCGCGCAGCCGCGCGCGGCCGACGCCGCGCTGCCGCTGTCGTTCGCCCAGCAGCGGCTGTGGTTCCTGTCGCAGATGCAGGGCGTGAGCCAGAGCTACCACGTGCCGGGCGTGCTGCGCCTGCGCGGCGCGCTCGACCGCGCCGCGCTGAAGCGCGCGCTGGATCGGATCGTCGCCCGCCACGAAGCTTTGCGTACCCGCTTCGAGCTGCTCGGCGACGATCCGGTGCAGCGCATCGATCCGCCGCACGTCGGCTTCGCCCTGAGCGAACACGATTTGCGCGGCCGCGACGACCGCGAAGCGCGCCTGCAGGCGCTGGTCGAACGCGAAACCGGTGCGCCGTTCGACCTGGAAACCGGCCCGCTCGCGCGCGGCGTCCTGGTCGCGCTGGGCGCGGACGAACATGCGCTGATCATCTGCATGCACCACATCGTCACCGACGCGTGGTCGCTGGAGCTCACCATCCGCGAACTGGTCGCGCTGTACGACGCGTTCAGCGCCGGCCAGGACGATCCGCTGCCGCCGCTGGCGGTGCAGTACGCCGACTACGTCGACTGGCAGCGCCGCCACCTCGGCGGCGAGTGGCTGCAGCGCCAGGGCGAGTACTGGCGCGGTGCGCTGGCCGGGGCGCCGGCGCTGCTGGAGCTGCCGACCGACCGGCCGCGTCCGGCCGAGCAGCGCTACGACGGCGAACTGGTCGGCGTGCGCCTGGACCGCGAGCTCAGCGACGCGCTCAAGCGGCTCAGCCAGGACCACGGCACCACTTTGTACACCACGCTGCTCAGCGCCTGGGCGCTGGTGCTCGGGCGCCTGTCCGGGCAGCACGACGTGGTGATCGGCAGCCCGGTCGCCAATCGCCTGCAGGCGCAGGTCGAGCCGCTGATCGGCTTCTTCGTCAACACCCTGGCTTTGCGCGTGGACCTGTCGGGCGAACCGAGCCTGGCGCAGGTGATCGAACGGGTGAAGCAGCGTGCGCTGGACGCGCAGGCGCACCAGCAGATGCCGTTCGAGCAGGTGGTCGAGGCGCTGCAGCCGCCGCGCAGCCTGGCCCACACGCCGCTGTTCCAGGTCATGTTCAACTGGCTCGGCGAGCAGGCCCAGACCGTGTCGGCGCGCGATCTGCGCATCGAACTGCAGGCGCCGGATCAGGTCGCCGCCAAGTTCGACCTGTCGCTGGACCTCGGCGAAAGCGACGGTTGCATCGGCGGCGGCGTGGAATTCGCCACCGCCTTGTTCGACCGCGCCAGCGTGCAGCGCTGGCTGGGCTACTTCGAACGCGTGTTGCGGGCGATGGTGGCCGATGCGGCGCAACCGGCGCGGCGCGTGCCGCTGCTCGACGCGGCCGAGCGCGCGTTGATCGCGCAATGCAACGACACCCATCGGCCCGAGCTGTACGCGCAGACCTGGGTCGAACTGTTCGACGCCCAGGCCGCGCGCGCGCCCGAGCGCATCGTCGCCGAGTGCGGCGAGCAGACCCTGACCCACGGCGAACTGCAGCGCCGCGCCGGCCGTCTGGCCGCGGCGCTGCGCGAGGCCGGCGCCGGGCCGGAACGCGTGATCGCGGTGCTCGACAAGCGCGGGCTCGACCTGTTGGTGGCGATCGCCGCGGTGCTCAAGTCCGGCGCCGCCTATCTGCCGCTGGACCCGGCCCATCCGCCGCTGCGCTGGCGCGAGATCCTCGACGAGGCCCAGCCGCAGTTGCTGCTGCTCGGCGATTCGCTGGGCCACCTGCACGAACAACTCGACACCGGCGCCACCACCGGCCGCGTGCGCAGCCTGGCCGAACTGAGCGAAGCCGCGCCGGTCGATGCGCCGGCGCTGCCCGCGCCGGGGCTGGACGATCTGGCCTACGTGATCTTCACCTCGGGTTCGACCGGCAAGCCCAAGGGCGTGATGATCGAACACCGCGGCATGGTCAACAACATGCGCTCGAAGTTCGAGCCGCTGTCGCTGTCGAGCGAGGACGCGATCGCGCAGACCGCTTCGCAGTGTTTCGACATTTCGGTGTGGCAGCTGTTGACCGCGCCGCTGCTGGGCGCGCGCACCTGCATCCTCGACAGCGACACCGTGCGCGATCCCGAATCGCTGCTCGACGCGCTGGAGCGCCATGGCGTGACCGTGTGGGAACCGGTTCCGTCGGTGATGCAGGCCGCGCTGCCGTACGCCAAGCCGTTGCCGGCGCTGCGCTGGGTGCTGCCGACCGGCGAGGCGCTGTCGCGCGAACTGGTGGCGCGTTGGTTCGAGCAATACCCCGACGTGCCGCTGATGAACGCCTACGGCCCGGCCGAATGCTCCGACGACGTCGCCTTCGAACCGATCCTGGCGCCGGTGGCGCGGGTCGCGATCGGCGCGCCGGTCGCCAACGCCGCGCTGCACGTGCTCGACGACGCGCTGGAACCGGCGCCGCTGGGCGCGGTCGGCGAAATCGCGGTGTCCGGCCCGGTGGTCGGCCGCGGTTACTTCCATCGTCCCGACGAGACCCGCGCCGCGTTCGTCGCCAATCCGCACGCCGCGCACGAGCGCGACGGCCGCCTGTACCTGACCGGCGATCTCGGCCGGCGCCTGGGCGACGGCCGCATCGAATACGTCGGACGCAAGGACTTCCAGGTCAAGATCCGCGGCTTCCGGGTCGAGCTGGGCGAGATCGAAAGCGCGCTGGCCCGGCATCCGGCGGTGCGCGAGGCGGCGGTGGTGGCCGCCGCGGGCGCGCAGGAAGGCAAGCAACTGGTGGCCTTCGTGGTCGCCGCCGCGCCGGTCTCGCCGGACACGCTCAAGCTGCACCTGCAGGCGCTGCTGCCCGACTACATGGTGCCGGCGGCGATCGTGCTGGCGCAGGCGCTGCCGCTGAGCGCCAACGGCAAGGTCGACCGCGCCGAACTGGCGGCGCAGACGGTGCGCGCGCAGGCGCGCGGCGAACGTGCGCCCAACGGCCGCATCGAGGTCGCGCTGGCGCGGATGTGGCAGGACCTCCTGCAACTCGAACGCGTGCACCGCGACGATCATTTCTTCGAACTCGGCGGCCAGTGGCTGCAGGCGATGGGTGTGCTCGCGCGCCTGCGTCGCGAGCTCAAGGCCGAACTGACCCTGGCCGCGCTGCGCGAGGCGCCGGTGCTCAAGGACCTGGCGCGCACGGTCGGCGAGGCGCTGGCCGGACGCGGCCCGGCGCGCACCAAACGCGCACCGGGCTGGACGCCGCTGGCGTTGCCGGCGCTGCGCCGCTGGCAGTTGCAGCGCGAAGCCGCGCGCACCCGTCACGCCACCTGCGTGCTGCGACTGGACGGCGGTTTCGACCGCGCCGCGCTGGAGCGCGCGCTGCAATTGTGGGCCGCGCGCTTCGACGCGCTGCGCCTGCGCGTGGCCGAATTCGACGAAGAACCGCTGCGCGCGCCGGCCGCGGCGCCGATGGCGGCGCTGCAGGTCGCCGAGCTCGGCGAAGCGGACGACCGCGAGGCGGCGCTGGCCGCGTACATCGAGCAAGCCGCGTACGCCGAGTTCGATCTCGCCGACGCCGCGCCGCTGCGCGCGAGCCTGTTGCGCCTGGGCGAGCGCGAGCACGCCCTGGTGCTGACGGTGCACGCGTTGGCGGCCGACCGCTGGCAGCCCGAGCGCGCGCTGGCCGAACTGGCCCGGCTGTATCACCAGGCCGTCGAAGGCGAGGGCGATGCGGCCGGACCGGCGGCGCCGGCCGCGGCCGAGGCGCCGGCGTTGGCCGACGAACACGCCGGTTACTGGCGCGAACGCCTGGCCGCGGCGCCGGCGCTGATCGAGCTTCCGTTCGACCGCGCCCGCCCGCTGCGCCAGGACGACGAAGGCGCGGTGGTGCCGTTGCGCCTGGACGCCGAATTGACCGCGGCCGCGCGTGCGCTCGGCGCGGCCCACGGCGCGAGTCTCGACACCGTGCTGCTGGCGGCCTGGAGCGCGGCGCTGGCGCGCCTGTCCGGGCAATCCGACTTCGTCCTTGGCCGCACCCGCGCCGACGCCGCGCGCGGCGACGCGCCGGCCGGCGCCGTCGATCTGCACGCGCTGCGGATCGAGTTGCCGGAGACGGCCGACGTCGCGACCTGGATCGCCGCGTTGCAGACCCGCATCGACGTCGACGCGCTGTCGCCGGCGAGCCTGGGCCAGGTCGTCGAAGCGGCGCAGCCCGCGCCGGCGCTGGCGCACACGCCGTTGTTCCAGGCGGTGTTCGACTGGCGCGGCGCGCGCGCCGACGCGGTCGCGCTCGGCGACTGCGCCGCGCGCCTGCAACGCCTGCCGCGCGCGCGCGCCGGCTTCGAGCTGAGCCTGGAACTGGGCGAAGGCGAGGGCGGCCTCAGCGGCGCGCTGACCTACGCCCGCGCGCTGCTGGATGCGGCCACCGCCGAACGTTGGGCCGGTTACCTCGAACACACCTTGCGGGCGATGATCGCCGACCCGGCCGCCGCGGTCGCGCACCTGGACACGATCGGCGCGGGCGAACGCGAACGCCTGCTGGTCGAACGCGCCGGCGCGCGCCGCGACTATCCGCGGCAGCTGCGCCTGCATGACCTGTTCGAGGCGCAGGCGCGCGAGACCCCATACCGGATCGCGGTCACCGCCGACGACGGCGTGCTGACCTACGCCCAGCTCGACGCCCGCGCCAACGCGCTGGCGCGCTGGCTGCGCGAGCGCGGCGTGTGCGCCGGCACCCGCGTGGCGCTGTGCCTGGAACGCGGCGTCGACATGGTGGTGGCGCTGTACGCCACGCTCAAGGCCGGCGGCTGCTACGTGCCGCTGGACCCGGACTATCCGCGCGACCGCGTCGCCTGGATCCTGGAAAACAGCGCGCCGCCGGTGGTGCTGACCCACGCCGCGCTGGTGCCGACAGCGCTCGAAGGCCTGCCGCTGGACGGCATCGAGCTGCTGTGCATGGACCGCGAGCGCGAGTGGATGGACTACCCGCAGCACGCGCTGGCGGCCGAGGGCAACGACGCCCAGCCGCACGACGCCTGCTACGTCATCTACACCTCCGGCTCCACCGGCCGGCCCAAGGGCGTGGTCAACGAGCACCGCGGCGTGGTCAACCGCCTGCTGTGGATGCAGGAGGAATACGGCCTGGGCGAGCGCGACGCGGTGCTGCAGAAGACGCCGTACAGCTTCGACGTTTCGGTGTGGGAATTCTTCTGGCCGCTGATGGTCGGCGCCAAGCTGGTGATGGCGCGGCCGAACGGCCACAAGGACCCGGCCTACCTCGGCCAGGTCGTGCGCGACGCGGGGGTGACCACGCTGCACTTCGTGCCCTCGATGCTGCAGGTGTTCCTGGCCATTCCCGAGGCGGTCGCCGGCTGCGGCCGCGTCGCCCGGGTGATCTGCAGCGGCGAAGCGCTGCCGCTGGCGCTGGCGCGCAGCTTCCACGATTACCTGCCCAACGCCGAACTGCACAACCTCTACGGCCCGACCGAGGCCGCGGTCGACGTGACCGCGTGGCCGTGCCGGCCGGGCGACGCGCGCGCCAGCGTGCCGATCGGCCGGCCGATCGCCAACACCCGCATGTACGTGCTCGACCGGCTCGGCCAACTCGCGCCGACCGGCGCCACCGGCGAGCTGTACATCGCCGGCGTGCAGGTCGCGCGCGGCTACCTGGGCCAGCCCGAACTGACCGCCGAGCGTTTCCTCGACGATCCGTTCGTGCCGGGCGAGCGCATGTACCGCACCGGCGACCTCGGCCGCTGGGCCGCCGACGGCGCCATCGAATACCTCGGCCGCACCGACTTCCAGGTCAAGATCCGCGGATTCCGCATCGAGCTCGGCGAGATCGAGAACGCGCTGCTGCAACACGCCGAAGTCCGCGAGGCGGTGGTGCTGGCGCGCGAAGGCGCCGGCGGCGACAAGCAGCTGTTCGCCTATGTCGCGCTGGCGCAGCTGCTGCCGGCCGAGGCGCTGAAGGAACACCTGCGCGCGCGGTTGCCCGACTACATGGTGCCGGCGCAGTTCGTGATCCTCGACGCGCTGCCGCTGAGCGCCAACGGCAAGGCCGACCGCAAGGCGCTGCTGGCGCTGGAAGTGCAGGCCGAGGGCGCCGCCTATCGCGCGCCGGTCGGCCGGATCGAACTGGCGCTGGCGCGGATCTGGCAGGAACTGCTGCAGGTCGAGCGGGTCGGCCGCGACGATGCCTTCTTCGACCTGGGCGGACATTCGCTGCTGGCCGCGCGGGTGATCGCGCGCCTGCGCCGCGAGCTCAAGGTCGAGGTCAACATCGCCGAGCTGTTCGCGTTCCCGGTGTTCGAGGACTTCGCCCGCGCGGTCGCCCAGGCGATCGACAGCGAGCTGCCGCCGATCGTGCCGGTCAAACGCGACGGCGCGCCGATGCCGCTGTCGTTCGCCCAGCAGCGGCTGTGGTTCCTGGCGCAGATGGAGGGCGTGGCCGAGACCTACCACGTGCCGGCGGTGCTGCGCCTGCGCGGCGGACTCGACCGCGCCGCGCTGCGGCGCGCGCTGGACCGCATCGTCGACCGCCACGAGACCCTGCGCACCCGCTTCGTGCTGGTCGACGGCGAGCCGATGCAGCGGATCGACCCGCCCGGCGGCGGTTTCGCCCTGGACGAATGCGATCTGCGCGGCGTCGCCGAGGCCGAGGCGCGCCTGCGCGAACTGATGGACGAGGAGGCCTGCGCGCCGTTCGACCTCGCCGCCGGGCCGATGGTGCGCGGCCGCCTGGTCGCGCTGGCCGACGACGACCACGCTGTGCTGATCACCCAACACCACATCGTCACCGACGAGTGGTCGCTGGACGTGACCCTGCGCGAGTTCGGCGCGCTCTACAACGCCTACCGCGGCGGCGGCGAAGACCCGCTGCCGGCGCTGCCGGTGCAGTACGCCGACTACGCCGCCTGGCAGCACGCCTGGCTCTCGGGCGAGCGCCTGCAGTCCCAGGTCGACTACTGGGCGCAGGCGCTGGCCGGTGCGCCGGCGCTGCTGGAACTGCCGACCGACCGGCCGCGCCCGGCGCAACAGGCGTACGACGGCGCGGTGTACGAGTTCGCGCTCGACCGCGAGCTGACCGACGCGCTGAAGGCGCTGAGCCGGCGCTGCGACGCGACCTTGTTCATGACCTTGCTGGCGGCGTGGTCGGTGGTGCTCGGGCGCCTGTCCGGGCAGCGCGATCTGGTGGTCGGCAGCCCGATCGCCAACCGCATGCAGGTCGAGATCGAGCCGTTGATCGGCTTGTTCATCAACACCCTGGCGCTGCGCGTGGATCTGTCCGCCGATCCCAGCGGCGAGCAACTGCTGGAGCAGGTGCGCCAGCGCACCCTCAGCGCCCAGCGCCACCAGCAGATGCCGTTCGAGCAGGTGGTCGAGGTGGTGCAGCCGCCGCGCAGCCTGGCCTACAGCTCGATCTTCCAGGTGATGATCAACTGGAAGCCCGAGGCCACGCAGGCGCTGCAGCTCGACGGCCTGACCCTGGCGCCGCAGCGCGCGCCGTACGTGCTGTCCAAGTTCGACCTGACCCTGGATCTGGCCGAGGCCGACGGCCGCATCGTCGGCAGCATGGAGTACGCGACCGCGCTGTTCGACCGCGACACCATCGCCCGCCACGTCGGTTACCTGACCCGCGTGCTGCAGGCGCTGGCCGCCGACGCCTCGCGCCCGGTGCGCGCGATCGAATTGCTCGGCGACGACGAAAAGGCGCTGCTGCACGGGTTCAACGACACGTACCGGCCGGAGCTGATCGACCGCACCTGGCCGCGGATGTTCCTCGATCAGGTCGCGCTGACGCCCGAGCGCATCGCGGTGGAGTGCGAACAGCACCGACTCACCTACGCCGAACTGGAAGCGCGTTCGGCCGCGCTGGCGCAGACCCTGCGCGCGCAGGGCGCCGGCCCCGGCAGCATCGTCGCGCTGCTGGACCAGCGCGGCACCGATCTGCTGACGATGATCGTCGCCACCTTGCGCGCCGGCGCGGCCTACCTGCCGCTGGACCCGACCCATCCGCCGCAGCGCTGGCTGGAGATCCTCGACGAGGCCCAGCCGGGCCTGCTGTGGGTCGGCGAGGCGCTGGCGATGGAGCGGCGCTGGCTCAAGCGCAAGTGGAAGGGCGAGCGCGTGCGCAGCCTGGCCGAGCTCGACGCGGCCGCCGTCGCCGACCCGGCGCCGCTGCCGCTGCCGCTGCCGGCGCTGGACGACCTGGCCTACGTGATCTTCACCTCGGGTTCGACCGGCAAGCCCAAGGGCGTGATGATCGAACACCGCGGCATGATCAACAACATGCGCTCGAAGTTCGCGCCGCTGTCGCTGTCGGGCGAGGACGTGATCGCGCAGACCGCCTCGCAGTGCTTCGACATCTCGGTGTGGCAGTTCCTGACCGCGCCGCTGCTGGGCGCGCGCGTGTCGATCATCGGCAGCGAGACCACCCGCGACCCGGGCGCGCTGCTCGACCGGCTCGATGCGCAGGGCGTGACCGTGTGGGAACCGGTGCCGTCGGTGATGCAGGCGGTGCTGCCGTACCGCAAGCCGCTGCCGGCGCTGCGCTGGGTGCTGCCGACCGGCGAAGCGCTGCCGCGCGAGCTGGTGACGCGCTGGTTCGAGCAATACCCCGACGTGCCGCTGATGAACGCCTACGGCCCGGCCGAGTGTTCCGACGACGTGTCGTTCCAGCCGATCCTCGGGCCGGTGGAGCGGGTGCTGATCGGCACGCCGGTGGCCAATGCGCACCTGCACATCGTCGACGAGCAACTGCGCCTGGTGCCGCTGGGCGCGGTCGGCGAGATCGGCGTGTCCGGCCCGGTGGTCGGGCGCGGCTACCTCAACCGGCCGGACGAGACCGAAAGCAAGTTCCGTCCCAATCCGTACGCGCGCCACGAGGCCGACCGGCGCCTGTACCTCACCGGCGATCTCGGCCGGCGCCTGCCCGACGGCGGCATCGAATACGTCGGGCGCAAGGACTTCCAGGTCAAGATCCGCGGCTTCCGCATCGAGCTGGGCGAGATCGAAAGCTGCCTGGCCCAGCACCCGGCGGTGACCGAGGCGATCGTCACCGCGCGCGAGCTCGGCCACGGCGACAAGCAACTGGTGGCCTACGTGGTCCAGGACGGCGGCGTCGGCGTGGAAGCGCTCAAGGCCCACCTGCGCAACGCCTTGCCGGACTACATGGTGCCGGCGGCGATCGTGATGCTGGAAGCGATGCCGCTCAACGCCAACGGCAAGGTCGACCGCAACGCGCTGCCGGCGCCGTCGATGGCGGCGCTGCAGCAGGCCGAATACGAAGCGCCGGCCAGCGCGGCCGAGCGCGCCATCGCCGAGACCTGGCAGGAACTGCTGGAGCTGCCGCAGGTCGGCCGCGACGACAGTTTCTTCGAACTCGGCGGCAACTCGATCCTGCTGATCCGCATGCTCGGCCGCCTGCGCGAGCGCGACCTGGACTTCAGCGTCACCGACGTCTACCAGCTGCGCACGGTCAAGGCGCTGGCCGAAGCCGCGGCGCCGCGCGCGGTCGGCGTGGACGAATGGCTGCGCGCGCAGGGCTGGGCGCACCGACGCGTGGCGTTGGACCCGACCGGGCAGGCGCGCAGCGCGCTGCTGCTGGCGCGCGAAGGCGACGAACCGGCGCGGCGCGGCGAATTGCAGCGGGTGCTGGCGGCGGCCGGGGACGCGCCGGATTTCGTCCGCATCGAGGACGATCCGGACGCGGTCGCGGCGACGCTCGAATCCGCGGGGCTGGCGGCATTGGCCTTGCCGGCGCCGGCACTGCCGGCGGTGGCGCGGTTCGATGCGCAACGCGCGCAGTGGCGCGAAGCCCTGCGCGCCGCGCCGGCGGCCGAAGCCTTCGGCTTCGGCGCGATGCAGCGCAGCCTGCTGGCCTGGAACCGCCGCGACAGCGTCGAGGTGTTCGAGATCGCCGGCTGGTACGGCGCCGAGGAACTGCGCGCCGGTTTCGCCGCGCTGTGCGCCGAACAGGAACTGCTGCGGGCGATGCCGGACGCGCAGGACGCGCAATGGCGCCTGCTCGCGCCGCAGGCGCTGGCGGCGGCGCCGCTGCCGCACCTGGACCTGCGCGGCGCCGACCGCCTGCGCCAGGATCTGGAACTGGCCGAACTGGTCGAATCGCTGCACCGCGACGGCAGCGGCGCGCCGCTGGCGTACAGCGCCGGCTGGGTGTCGTTGTCGGATACCCGCCATTGCCTGGTGTTCGCGGTCGATCACCTGATCTGGGACGGCGTATCGGCGCGGGTGCTGCGCGAACGCCTGCTGCAACACCTGTGGCGACAGGCGCAGGCGCCCAAGCACGGCTATCGCGACTATCTGCAGGCCGTGCAGGCCGCGTGCACGGCGCAAGCGCGCGACGCCGCCGATCAAGTGCTCGGCCACGCCGCGCTGGCGCAGACGCTGGACGCGACCGCGCGGCGTCTGCAAGCCCGCGCCGCACAGCCGCTGCGGGTGTTCACGGCCAGCGTGCCGGTGGCCGCGAAGTCCACCGCCGCCGAGCAGGCGTTCGAGACCTTCAAGCGCTGGGCGCTGGGGCTGACCGGGCTGGAACGGGTCAGCATCGTGCTCAACCACCACGGCCGAGAACTGGGCGAGCGCGCTTACTTCGACCTGTTCGGCCTGTTCCTGGACAAGATCCCGTTCGCGGTCGCCGCCGACACCAGCCTGGTGGAGCTGTCCGACCGCACCGCGTTCCTGCAGAGCCAGGGCTTGCACTACGCGACCCTGGAAGCCGCCGGCGCGGGCCCGACGCGCGCGCCGACCCTGCCGGCGCTGGCCGAGGAAGTGCAGTTCAACTTCCAGACCGAGGCCGCGTCCGCGCTCGCCGCCGGCCTGGATGAGGACTACCTGCTGGCCAAGCTCGGCGATTTCCGCGGCCTGCTGTTCGAGGCCGCGGTCGCCGACGGACGTTTGATCGTGCACTGCGCCTGCCGCAGCGACGACCCCGAGGCGGCGCAGGCCGCGCTCGAAGCCGCCTGCCGCGGCGAAATCCTCGCCGCGGCGGCCGAACCCGAATCGCTGGAGGCTCCATGATCCACTCGCTCGAAGTGCACGATGTCCGCAAGAGCTACGGCGATTTCCAGGCCGTCAAAGGCATGAGCTTCAAGGTCCGCCAGGGCAGTTGCTTCGGCATCCTCGGTCCCAACGGCGCCGGCAAGACCACCTTGCTGGGCATGATCGAGGGGATCGTGCCGATCACCTCCGGCTCGATCGACCTGCTCGGCATGGACGTGGCCACGCAGATCCGCAAGATCCAGCCGCGCATCGGCGTGCAGCTGCAGCAGAACAACTACTTCCAGTTCCTCAGCGTGGCCCAGCTGCTGAAGTTCTACCAGCAGCTGCGCCGCGCCGGCGGGCCGCCGCGCAAGGGCCAGTCGATCGAGTGGCTGCTGCAGCGGCTGGGGCTCAGCGACAAGCTCAAGTTCAAGGTCGACGAGCTGTCGGGCGGGCAGAAGCAGCGCCTGTCGATCGCCATCGCCCTGCTCGAGGACCCGGACGTGATCTTCCTCGACGAGCCGACCTCGGCGCTGGACCCGCACAGCCGCCACCTGACCTGGGAGTTCATCGAGCAGCTCAAGCAGGACCCGAACAAGACCGTGATCCTGACCACGCACTACATGGAAGAAGCCGAGCGCCTGTGCGACGAGATCATGATCATGAACGACGGTCGGGTCATCGCCCAGGGCAACCCGGCCGAGCTGGTCAGCGGCATGCAGGCGCGCCAGGCGATCCAGTTCCAGTTCGCCAAGGGCCAGTTCAAGCTCGAATACGTGCAGGACCTGGCCGACGCCACCGACCTGCACTGGGACGATCAGACCGACCGCCTGCGCGTGACCACGCGCGAGGTGGCGCAGACCATGCGCAGCATCCTGGAACGGAGCCAGAGCCAGCGCATCGACGTCATCAACTTCGACATCGACCGTCCCAGCCTCGAGGACGTGTTCCTTTCGCACACCGTCAAGGACCCGCGCGAATGATCGGCAAGACCTGGGTGTTCTTCAAACTGCGCATGCTGCAGATCTCCTACGACAAGAGCGCGCTGTTCTTTTGCTACGTGCTGCCGGTGCTGCTGCTGCTGGGCGTGGGCTACGCCGGCGATTCGCGCATCGCCCTGGCCTACGGCGGCGACGCCGCCACGGCCGAGGCCAAGGCGCTGGTGGCTTACCTGGACAAGCACGAGCTGGTGAAGCTGGAGCGTTACGCGGACGCCGCCACGCCGGCGCGCGAGGCGCTGCAGAACAACCAGCTCAAGCATTACCTGGAATTCGCCGCGCCCGGCGCCGGCGCGCCGGCGCGCCTGTACGCCAACTCGCTGGCCGAGAACCGGGTCGAGAACACCGCGCTGCAGAGCGTGCTCGACGGCTACTACCGCAAGGGCGCGGCGCCGGCCGGGCCGCAGCAGGAGACCGTGGCGATCGGCAAGTTCGGTTCCAAGATCATCAGCCTGCTGCCGGGCCTGATCGGCATGACCTTGCTGATCGTCGGCCTCAACGGCTTCGGCGCGCTGCTGATCGAGGAAGAGCACCACGGCCTGTACAAGAACATCAAGACCATCGACGTCTCGCCGGTGCCGTTCCTGGCCGGGCTGTTCATGTCGCGGATGATGATCGCCTACAGCGTCGCGGCCTCGCTGTACCTGCTGGGCATCTTCGTGTTCGGTGTGCCGTTCGACATCAACTATTTGCTGCTGCTGTTCGTGCTGACCCTCGGCGCGGTGTCGTTCCTGGCCATGGGCCTGGCCTTCGCCACGATCAGCCCGTCGGTGACCGCCTTCACCGGCATCACCAACTTCGTGCAGATGCCGCTGATCCTGCTGGGCGGGGTGTTCTTCTCGGTCAAGGCGCTGCCCGAATGGGTGCAGTGGATCGCGGTCGGCACGCCGCTGGCGCAGTTCAACACCGCGCTGCAGGCGATCCTGTTCGATTCGGTGGGCTTCGCCGACCTGGGCAAGGTGCTGCCGCAAGTCGCCGGCCTGATGGGCTGGTCGGCGCTGGCGCTGCTGGTGGCGCGCTTTCGCTTTCGCTGGTAAGCCGCGCCGCGCGCGGCGGACGTTTTTCGGTATCGATGATCGGCAACGGGGACCGCCGCAACGGCGGCCGATAACAATCCAATGGGGATCCACATGAACGCCAACGCACTGGAAGCCTTCGAGAAATACGAATCGCAAGCACGCTCGTACTGCCGCGAGTTCCCGGTGGTGTTCGCGCGCGCCAAGAGCAGCTACCTCTACGACGAACGCGGGGAGGCGTTCATCGACTTCCTGTGCGGCGCCGGCGCGCTCAACTACGGCCACAACAACGACGCGATCAAGCAGGCGGTGCTGGACTACATCGGCGGCGACAACATCATGATGAGCCTGGACCTGCACTCGCAGGCCAAGCGCGACTTCATCGAGACCTTCCAGCGCCTGATCCTGCAGCCGCGCGGGCTCGACTACCGCCTGCAGTTCACCAGCCCGACCGGCACCAGCGTGGTCGAGTCGGCGATCAAGCTGGCGCGCAAGGTCACCGGCCGCCAGAACGTGGTCGCCTTCACCAACGCCTTCCACGGCATGACCGGGGTGTCGCTGAACCTCACCGCCAATCGCTACCACCGCCAGGCGGTCGGCTACGGTTCGGTCTCGCGGCTGCCCTACGACGGCTACCTGGGCGAGATCGACACGGTCGATTTCCTGCGCAAGCTGCTGGAGGACCACAGCTCGGGCCTGGACCTGCCGGCGGCGGTGATCCTGGAATCGGTGCAGGGCGAGGGCGGCCTCAACGTCGCCTCGGTGCAGTGGCTGCGCAAGCTGCGCGAGCTTACCGCCGAGTTCGGCATCCTGCTGATCGTCGACGACATCCAGGCCGGCTGCGGCCGCACCGGCCGCTTCTTCAGCTTCGAGCGCGCGCAGATCGAGCCGGACCTGGTGTGCCTGTCGAAGTCGATCGGCGGCATGGGCTTCCCGATGGCGCTGCTGCTGGTGCGCCCGGGCATCGACGCCTGGTCGCCGGGCGAGGACAACGGCACCTTCCGCGGCAACAACCTGGCCTTCGTCGCCGCCGCCGAGGCGCTGCGCCGCTACTGGGACGGCCACGCGTTCGAACGCGAGTTGGCCGACAAGGAGGCCGGCATCCGCCGCGCGCTGGAGGCCATCGCCCAGGCGCATCCGGCGATGGTCCGCCAGGTCCGCGGCCTGGGCCTGATGCAGGGCCTGGAATTCCACGCCGAGCAGGACACCGCGGCGGTGATCCAGGCCTGTTTCGAGCGCGGGCTGGTGGTGGAGTGCTGCGGCCCGCGCGGGCAGGTGCTCAAGCTGATGCCGGCGCTGACCATCGAGCCGGAGGTGCTGGCGCGCGCGCTGGAGATCATCGCCATCGCGGTGGACCTGCGCGCCGCGCACCGGCCCGAGTTGGCCGAGCTGCTGGCGCCGCTGGCCGCGGCGCAGGGCGCGCCGGCATGAAACCGCTGACCGCGCTCGATTCGCTCGACCAAGCGACCTTCGTCGCCGACTACGTGCAACGCAACCGCCCGGTGGTGGTGCGCGAACTGGACTTCGATCCGGCGCGCTGGACCCCGGCGGCGTTCCGCGCCGACCTCGGCGACCTGCCGGTGCAGGTCTACGACGCGCTGTTCGACCTGCAGGAAGTGGCGACCCTGGCCGACTACCTCGACCGCCAGTTCGGCCACGCCGGCGACTACCGCGAGGGCGTGCCGTACGTGCGCTGGTACAACCAGCTCAAGGGCGTCGACCACGCCTGGGGCGACGAAGCCTTCGCGCGCCTGGCGCTGCGCTGGCGCATGCCCGCGTTCCTGCCCCGGCAGGGCCTGCTGGTGCCGGCGCGGCCGCAGTCCGACGCCACCGTCGATGCGTTTCCGTACCGCGGCATCCTGGTGTCCGCGCGCGGCGCGCGCACCCGCATGCACCGCGACCCGTTCTGCAGCGATGCGGTGGTGGCGCAGTTCCACGGGGTCAAGGAAGTGGCGATGTACCACCCCTCGCGCGCGGACGAGCTGGCCGCGCGCCGCCAGGACGGCAGCTCGTTCGGCGGTTTCCTCGACGTGCGCGGGGCCGAGCTGGGCCGGCTCGCGGTCGAGCCCGACTACCACGGCTTCATCCGCCCGGGCGAGGTGATCTACATCCCGCACGGCTGGCTGCACGACGTGATCGTGGTCGAGGACTCGATCTCGGTGACCTGGAACTTCGTCCACGAACGCGGCTCGATGGAGTTCATCGATTACCTGATGAGCGGCTCGGAAAGCGACAGCGAGTTCGAAGTGCTGCGCTACTTCTACCGCCAGTCGGGCTACGAGTTCGGCTCCTCGCGCGACATCGTCAAGGCGTTCAACCAGAAGTTCTGCGAACTGCAGGAACTGCTCGAAGCGCAAGCCGCCTGATCCGGGCCTCGTCCGCCGCGCCGCGCCCCGCGGGACGCAGCGCGGCGGCGCGCGCGCAACGCACCATCCTCCAAGAGACTCGATGCAATGAGCGCCACTCGCAGCTACCTGGGAATCGGCATCGGCTTGGCCGTCGTCGGCGCGGTCGTCTGGTTCGGCCTGGCCGGACGGCCGCAACCGGCCGCGGCCGCGACCATCGCCGCGCCGGTGCTCACCGTCAGCGTGGTCGCCGCGCACAAGCGCGCGGTCGACGACGCCATCGCCGTGGTCGGCGCGACCGTGCCGCGCGAGAACGTGGTGGTGGTGCCGGAACTGGCCGGCCAGCAGGTGCGCGAGATCCACGCCGACGTCGGCGACTACGTCAGGAAGGGCCAGCTGCTGGCGGTGCTCGACAGTTCCAACCTCAGCATCCAGAGCGCCGGCCTGCGCTCGGAGTACGAGCGCACCCGCGGCGAGTACGAGCGGGTCCAGTCGCTGCAGCCTTCCGGCGCGGTCAGCCGCGAGTTCGTCGCGCAGAAGAACGCGGCCTATCAAGTGGCGCTGGCGAACCTGCGCAATGCCGAGCTGAGCGTGCGCCGCGCGCGCATCGTCGCGCCGACCGACGGGCTGATCTACGAGCGCAGCGCCGCCATCGGCGGGCTGACCAGCTTCAGCGAACCCTTGTTCAAGCTGGCCAAGGACGGGCTGGTGGAAATGGAGGCCAACGTGCCCGAGCGCCAGGTCGCGCGCTTGCGCGTGGGGCTGCCGGCGAGCCTGCGCCTGGCCGGCGAGAGCGCGCCGATCCAGGGCGAGATCCGCCTGATCGCCCCGCGCGTGGACAGCGCCAGCCGCTCGGCCAGCGTGCGCATCGCCTTGCAGCGTCCGGGCGAGAGCGCGCACCGCGCCGCGGTCGGGATGTTCTGCGAGGCCGGCATCACCGTGGCCCAGGTCGAAGGCTGGGTGCTGCCCGGCAGCGCGCTGCAGCAGGATGCCGCCGGCGCGTTCGTGTGGTCGGTGCGCAGCGGCAACGCGGTGCGGCGGCTGCCGGTGGAGGTGGTCGCGCGCACGCCCGAGCACGTGGTGGTCGCGGCGATCGACGCCGGCGAGCGCATCGTCGCCAAGGCCGGCCCGTTCCTGCGCGACGGCGACATCGTCGCGCTGACCCAGGCGCGCCGCTGACATGCGCAAGAGCCTGTCCGCCTGGTCGATCGGCAACCCGATCCCGTCGATCCTGTTGTTCGCGCTGCTGACCATCGCCGGCATGCTGGCGTTCCTGGAGCTGCCGATCACCAACATGCCCAACGTGGCCATGCCGGTGGTGACCGTGCAGCTGGTGCAGCCGGGCGCGCCGCCGTCGGAGATCGAGAACCAGATCACCCGCAAGGTCGAGGGCTCGCTGGCTTCGTTGCAGGGCGTGCGCCACGTCAGTTCGAAGATCGTCGAGGGCGTGTCGCTGACCACCATCGAGTTCGCCCTGGAGACCGACATCGACCGCGCGGTCAACGACACCCGCGACGCGGTCGCCAAGGTGCGCAACCAGCTGCCGACGACGATGGAAGAGCCGGTGGTGCAGCGCTCGGAGGACAACGGCGAGGCGATCCTGGTCTACAGCGTCGAGGCGCCGGAGATGAGCGCCGAGGAGCTGAGCTGGTTCATCGACGACAGCCTGCACCGCGAGCTGTTGTCGATCGTGGGCGTGGCGCGGGTGCAGCGCGGCGGCGGCATCGACCGCGAGATCGGCGTGACCCTGGACCCGGCCACGCTGTCCGCGCTCGGCGTCACCGCCGCCGAAGTCAGCCGCCAGCTCGCCCAGACCCAGACCGACGTGCCCGGCGGGCGGGTGTTGCTGCAGGGCACCGAGTACGCGCTGCGCACGGTCGGCCGCGCCGCCACGGTCGAGCAATTGCGCGAGCTGCGCATCGCCGTGCCGGGCGGGCGCGAGGTCAAGCTCGGCGACCTGGGCACGGTCGCCAACGGCGGCGCCGAGGCGCGCTCGGTTACCCGTCTGGACGGGCGCCCGGCGGTGACCTTCTCGGTGTACAAGAGCCGCGCCGCGAGCGAGGTCTCGGTCGCGCGCGCGGTGCAGCAGCGCTTGGACGAACTGCAACAGCGCCGCGGCGACCTCAAGTTCCGCCGCATCTTCTCGCTGGTCGAGCTGACCGAGACCGGCTTCCGCTCGACCATGTACACCTTCCTGGAAGGCACCCTGCTGACCGTGCTGGTGGTGTTCGCGTTCCTGCGCGACCGCCGCGCCACCGCGATCGCGGCGCTGACCATCCCGCTGTCGATCATCCCGACCTTCCTGTGCATGCAGTGGTTGGGCTTCACCCTCAACTTCGTCAGCCTGGTGGCGGTGTCGCTGGTCACCGGCGTGCTGGTCGACGACGCCATCGTCGAGATCGAGAACATCCACCGCCACATGCGCGAAGGCCGCGGCCCGCGCGAGGCGGCGCTGGTGGCCAGCGACGAGATCGGCCTGGCGGTGGTCGCCACGACCCTGGTGATCTGCGCGGTGTTCCTGCCGGTCGGGCTGATGGACGGCCTGCCGGGCCAGTACTTCAAGCAGTTCGGCCTGACCGTGGCGATCGCCGCGTTCTTCTCGCTGGCGGTGGCGCGGCTGATCACGCCGATGCTGGCGTCGCGCCTGCTGCACATGCCCCGGCACGGGCACGAGGAAGGCGACGGGCCGTGGACGCGGCGCTATCTGGCGGCGGTGGAGTGGACCCTGCGCCATCGCCTGAAGACGGTGGCGATCGCGGTGGCCACGCTGGTCGCCTCGTTCGCGCTGGTGCCGCTGCTGCCCAGCGGCTTCATGCCGTACCAAGACTTCGGCCAGGCCAGCGTCAGCGTCGAGCTGCCGCGCGGCAGCAGCCTGGCCGACACCGACGCGGCCGCGCAGCAGGTCGCGCGCATCCTCAAGTCGCGGCCGGAAGTGGCCTATGCGCTGACCACCGCCGGCACCGGCGACGGCGGGGTCAACCGCGCCACGGTGCTGGCCAAGCTGGTGCCGGCGCGCGAGCGCGCGCTCGACGAGCGCGCCTTCGGCAACGCCATGCTGCCGCAGCTGGAAGCGCTGCCGGACTTGCGCGCGCGCTTCGACAACGCCACCGGCAGTAAGGACCTGACCCTGTCGCTGGTCAGCGAGGACCCGGCCGAGCTGGCCCGCGCCGCCGAGGCGCTGGAGCGGCAGATGCGCGGGCTGAAGGGTTTGAGCAGCGTCGCCAGCGACAGCGGCCAGCAGCAGCCGGAGATCACCGTCAACGTCGATTCGGCCAAGGCCGCGCAACTGGGCATCACCGCGCAGCAGATCGGCGATGCGATCAACATCTCCACCATCGGCGACAACGACAACCGCCTGGCCAAGTTCGACTACGACCACCGCCAGGTGCCGATCCGGGTGCGCCTGCCGCGCGAATTCGGCCGCGACCTGGGCGTGCTGGAGAACCTCAAGCTGGCCACCGCCGACGGCGGCAGCGTGCCGTTGGCGGCGGTGGCGACGCTGCGCTTCGGCGTCGGCCCGACCACGATCGAACGCTACGACCGCCAGCGCCGCATCGACCTGAGCGCCAACCTCGACGGCATCGCCCTGGGCACCGCGCTGGAGCGGATCCGCGCGCTGCCGGCGATGCGCGAGCTGCCGCGCCCGGTCAGCGTGCTCGACACCGGCGACGCCGAATTCATGGGCGAGCTGATGGCCAGCTTCCTCAAGGCCATCGGCGCGGGCCTGCTGCTGGTGTATTCGGTGCAGGTGTTGCTGTATCGCGACTGGCTGCAGCCGTTGACCCGCATGGCCGCGCTGCCGTTGTCGATCGGCGGCGCGTTCGCGCTGATGTTCCTGACCGGGACCGAGTTCGGCCTGCCGGCGATGATCGGCGTGCTGATGTTGATGGGGATCGCAGACAAGAACTCGATCCTGCTGGTTGACTACATGCTCGAGCGCATGCGCGCCGGCGCGCCGCGGCGCGAAGCCATCGTCGAGGCGTGCCGGGTGCGCGCGCGGCCGATCGTGATGACGTCGCTGGCGATGGCCGCGGGCATGCTGCCGACCGCGATCGGCGCCGGCCTCGATGCCGCGTTCCGCGCGCCGATGGCGATCGCGGTGATCGGCGGGCTGGTGTCCTCGACCGCGCTGAGCCTGGTGTTCATGCCGGTGTTGTTCAGTTGCATGCGCGATGTCGAGGAATGGCTGTGGGCGCGCTGGCGTACGCACGACGCGCCGCCGCAGCCGCAACCGGCGGCATCCTGACCGCGGCCGTCCTCCGCCCCGACCGATTGCGTTGCCAGAGCCGTCCCCGATGCCGACTTCGTATCCGCTGTCTTCCCCGTCGCACTTGCCGTCCGACGCGCTGCGCCTGCCGTGGCTGCTGCGCCGGCCCGGCGCGCCGCGCGCGCTGCGCCTGTACGGGTTCGCCTACGCCGGCGGCGACGCCGGCATGTACCTGTCGTGGCAGCCCGCGCTGGGCGCGCAGATCGAGGTCTGCGGCGTGCAGTTGCCGGGCCGCGGCGTGCGCTTGCGCGAGCCGCCGGCGGACGCGATGGAACCGTTGGTGGAGCGCCTGGCCGCGGACATCGCCGCGCAGCCGCGGCAGCCGTTCGCGCTGTTCGGCCACAGCCTCGGTGCGTTGCTCGCGTTCGAGGTCGCGCGCCGCTTGCAGCGGCTCGGCGCGCCGGCGCCGCTGCACCTGTTCGTATCCGCGTGCGAGGCGCCGGGTTACCGGCGCGAGGGCCGCAACCTGCACAGGCTGCCGGACGAAGCGCTGATCGAGGTGTTGCGCGACTACAACGGCACGCCGGCGGAAGTGCTGCGCGACCGCGAGTTCATGGCCCTGGTGCTGCCGACCCTGCGCGCGGATTTCGCCCTGGCCTGCGAGTACGCCTATCGCCCCGGGCCGAAGCTGCGGGTGCCGATGAGCGTGCTGGTCGGCGAACGCGAGCGCGAAGGGCGCTGGAGCGAAGTCGGGCGCTGGGCCGAGCAGACCGAGGCCGGCTGCGAACTGCACCGCTTCGACGGCGGCCATCTGTTCGTCGACAGCCATCGCGCGGCGGTGGTCGATCGCGTGCGCGAGACCTTGTCGCGGGCGATGCCTGCGCCCAGGACGCAACTGGGCTGACCCGTCGCGGCCTCGCTCTCGTCCACGGTCGAGCGATTCGGCCGGGACGGACGCGGAAGACCGCGCGGCGCCGTCGCCGCGCGGTCCGCGCTCAACCCAGGTTCATGCGGTTGGCGATGCTGACCGCCTGGGTGCGGTTGAGCACGTTCAACTTCGCGTAGATGTTGCGCAGATGAAACTTCACCGTGCGCTCGGCGATCGACAGGATCAGGCCGACCTCGCGCGAGGTGCGGCCCTCGGCGATCCACTGCAGCACTTCCTTCTCGCGTTCGGTCAGCTCGTTGGCGCGCTCGAACAGCGCCGGGACGGGCAGGGGACGCAGCGGTTGCAGCGGATGCGGGCGCGGCGTATGCGCCACCGGCTCGGGATAGGCGGCCGCGTGGCGCGTCGACGCATCCAGCGCCGAGGCGGGGTAGGCCGGCGCGATCGCGCGCGAGGTCTCGGCCGGCTTCGGCGCGGCGGCGACTTCGCTCAGGTACCAGGGACGCTCGTGCGGCGTGCGTTCCTTGGCCGCGCGCGGGTCCGGCGCGGCGGCTTCGGGCCAGGGCGGCGCGGCGAGCAGGCCGGTGCCGCCGCCGTGCAGGAAATACATCTGCAGGCAGCCGGAAATGAAATCGGCGAACAACGCCCGGGTCGCGGCCTGTTGTTCCTCGGCCAGGTCGTGCCCGGGGGCGACCAGGGCCTGCAGTTTATGCAGGACGTCTTCCAGGTACTGCTTGCACCCGGGGGCCTGCGGCGATTGCGTACGTGCGCCGCCGGGCCGTTCTCGCGAGACAGCTCCTTCCACGAATCCCTCCGATCAAGAAAATCAAATGCGGCCCGTGCCGGCGCCAACCGTCATGATTAATCGCCGAAGAACTGTGGCGGCCGAATGTTTCTCCGCCATTACTGAATTATATTAATGATTAATCGCCGCCGCCCCAATCGCGGCCCGCCCGGAAAGGCGTCCGGGTGATAATCGCTAGCGGCTTCGCGATTGAATATCGGATGCCGGACGGACCGAGGTCTAGAATAAATGACCACGCCTGCGGTGACTAGCGCGTCATACGCACTTTGTGTGCCAGTACGCAAACCCGAAGCGTGTTTCGCGTCGAGATTCTCGACATTCAGCATAGTCATTTGGTTTGTTGCATTAATAAATCTTTCGCAAGAATCGTATACGCGCGCAATATCCGCCCGGCGGAGGAAAATGAGACGGCGGTTGGCGGTTACTTCACTACCGCCACTTCGATCTCGCGCTCGTCGCTGCGGCCGTGGTCGTCGACCGCGGTCAGGCGGAACTGGCCGGTGCGGTCGGGCGTCCACGCCAGCGCCTTGCCGGCTTCGGCGCTGCCGATGAAGGTGTTGCCGACGAACCAGTACAGGCGCGATACGTCGGCGTCGACGGTCGCCGCCAGGCTCAGCGACAACTGCTCCGGGTGCGAGAGCCGCATCGTGTAGCGGGTGGCGCGGAACGGCGAGGTGATGCTCGGTGCGCTGCCGAGCCAGTCCTGCGCACCGCCGCAGTCGTGCCCGGCCGGCGGGCGCCGGCGCGGGATGCCGGCCTGGACAAACACCTGGGCCAGGTCGGAGGGCCAGAATTCGTACACCTCCTGGCGCATCGTCGCCGGATCGAAGCGCCCGCACACCGGCTTGCCGGTGGCGTTGTCGACGATCACCGCGCGGTGCACGGTGCTGATCCGGATCGGCGACTTGCCGGGGATGAACCAGGTCGTGCCGCGTTGCGGGCACCAGGCGTTGGGCAGGTCGCCGCTGGCGCGGCACACCTCGACCCGCTTTAGGTTCAGCGGCCATTGCCGCGCCGGTTCGGCCAGATCCACGCGCGCGGCCTGCAGGCCGTCGACGATGTCGAAGAACAACGGTGCCGCCGCTTCCACCCCGATCAGCGCCGGATTGCTGGCGCCGTCGAAGTTGCCCAGCCACACCACCAGCACGTAGGGGCCGACCAGGCCCGCGCTCCAGGCGTCGCGGAACGCCCACGAGGTTCCGGTCTTCCACGCCACCGGCAGCGGCCGCGAGGCCGATTGCGAACCGGCGTCGGGGCGCGGGTTGTGGCGCAGCATGTCGCGGGTGACGAAGGCGGCCTCGGCGCTGAGCAGGCGCGCGCCGTCGTCTTCGGGATCGCTCTGGCGCCAGCGCAGCGCGCGCAGGCGGCCGTCGTTGCCGAGCATGGCGTACATGCGCGCCAGCTCCTCCATCGTCACCTCGCCGCCGCCGAGCACCAGGGCCAGGCCGTAATGGTCGCGGCTGGCCATGCGGCTGACCCCGGCCTGGCGCAGGAAGTCGTAGAAGCTCGGCTGCTTGAGCTGGGCGGCGACGTAGACCGCGGGGATGTTGCGGCTGCGCACCAGCGCCTCGGTCGCCGTCACCGGGCCCATGAAGCGCCCGTCGAAGTTCTCCGGCGTGTACGGGCCGAACGCGCTGGGCACGTCGCGCAGCACGGTCTGCGGGTGCAGCACGCCCTGGTCGAGCGCGAGCGCGTAGATGAAGGGCTTCAGGGTCGAGCCGGGCGAGCGCTTGGCGGCGGCGCCGTTGACCTGGCCGTGGATGGACGCGTCGAAGTAGTCGGCCGAGCCGACCAGCGCGCGCACGCCCATGTCGCGGGTGTCGATCAGCATGGCGCTGGCGTTGCGCAGGCCGCGGCTGCGGCCCTGGCGCAGGTAGTTGCGCACGCGTTCTTCGAGCAGGCGCTGCAGGCGCAGATCGAGAGTGGTGGTCAGCTCCGGGCCGGACTGCGGATGCCAGGCGCGCTCGGCCAGCACCCGGTCGGCCAGGTGCGGCGCGCGGTAGGGCAGTTCGCGCGCGCTGCGCAGGCGCAGCGGCAGGCGCAGCAGCGCGTCCTGGGCGGGATCGCTGGGATGCGATTCGCGCCAGCGCGCGTACAGGCGCGCGCGCGCCGCTTCCAGGCCGGCGCCGATGTAGTAGGCGTCGTCCTCGCGCGCGGCCAGCCGGCCGCGCCGCGACGGCGCCTGCGGCAGCACCGCCAGCGCCAGCGATTCGGGCAGGGTCAGCTCGCTCGCCGGCTTGCGGTAATAGATCAGGCTGGCCGCGCCGACGCCCTCGATGTTGCCGCCGTACGGCGCGAGATTGAGGTAGGCCTCGAGGATCTCGCGCTTGGAATAGCACAGCTCCAACTGCACCGCGCGCGCGATCTGCACCAGCTTGCCGCGGATGTCGCGGGTCTGCAGCCGCCAGCGCAGCCGCGCCAACTGCATGGTCAGGGTCGAGCCGCCCACGCGCGCCTCGCCGCTGCCGTAGGTCGACCACGCGCCGCGCACCAGGCTGACCGGATTGAAGCCCGGATGCCAATAGAACCAGGCGTCCTCCTGCAGCATCACCGACTCGACCAACTGCGGCGAAATCTGCTCCAGCGGCACCCACAGGCGATAGCGCTGGTCGCTGGCCAGGGCCAGCCGCAACAGCCGGCCCTCGCGGTCGCGCACCACGGTCGACAACGGGATCGCGTCGGCCAGGCCGGGGCGCGGATAGAACCTCACGACGCTCAGCGCCGCGACGAGGGCGATGAGCGCCACGAGCAGTCTCACTGCCGGCGCCCACCGCCATCGCTTCAGTCCCCGGCGCAGGGACGACAACCCCTTCATGGCATCGGGCTCACGGCGTCGGCGCGGTCACCTGCAAGGTCCCGGCCGGGCCGCCCTGCGCGTACACCGAGCGTTCGTACATCGACTCGGCGTAGGCCGGCGGCACCACGAAGTTGCCGGCGTTGTTGGCCCGCACCTTGTAGCGGAACTCGCTGGCCTCGCCGCCGAT
Source organism: Lysobacter yananisis (assembly GCF_031199375.1). Classification (NCBI taxonomy): domain Bacteria; kingdom Pseudomonadati; phylum Pseudomonadota; class Gammaproteobacteria; order Lysobacterales; family Lysobacteraceae; genus Lysobacter; species Lysobacter yananisis. The sequence goes on along the minus strand of NZ_CP133568.1, from coordinate 5,249,634 downwards.
GCGGCCGTACAGGATCACCCGGTCCTCGCGTTGCTCGACGTGCTGCGGCTGGAAGCTCGAACCCGGCAGGGCCAGGGTCTGCGCCGGCGCCGCGTTCGGGTCGGGGCCGTCGCGCGAGGGCTGGCCTTCGCCGTCCTCGCCTTCGCCGCACTCGTCGCCGCACTCGTCTTCCGACTCGCTGCCTTCGCTCGCGTCCGCGGCCGGCGCGGCGTACTGCATGACCGTCTCGAAGCCGCCCGGCAGCAGGTCGACCACCGCGATGTTGTCGCGCATCGGCGCGCCGAGCGCGCGCAGGCGCAGGCGCACGGTCACTTCCTGGCCCTGCTTGATCGCGGCGACCGGCTTGCCGGCGTCGTCGAGGTAGTCGCGCACCACTTCCAGGCCCTTGTCCTGCACCGCCTTGGGCAGCGCGCGGTCGTAGCCGGTCTGGTTGACCAGGTACCAGGCCGGCGCGTCGCCGCCCGGCGCCACCCACAGGCGCAGGTCGCCGCCGGCGAAGTCGCCGCGGCTGATCACGCCCGCGGCCGCGCCGATGCGCCGCGACTTGCCGTCCTTGCCGGCCGCTTCCAGCACCGGCAGCGGCTGCTGCGGTTGGGCCGAGGCGTAGGCGTCCAGGGCCAGCACGGTCAGTGCCGAGGACAGGGTGTTGTAGCTGTTGTGGCGCAACGGATCGAGCAGGCGCTCCAGCGCGGTGCGCTTGAGCAGGTCGCGGCTGAGCGCGCCGAAGTGGCGGTTCAGCAGGTACACCGTCCAGGCCTGGTCGATGCCGCCGTCGTAGTAGGACGCGTACGGCGTGCTCGACGTGGCCGAGGCCGCGTTGGCCCGGCGCAGCGCCACCGTGGCCAGCGCGCGCGCCGGCTTGTCCTGCTGCAGCAGTTGGTAGCTCGCGCCGATCAGCAGGCCGGCGACGTCGTTCTCCCAGGTCTTGGGCTGGTCGCGCTTGATCTGCTCGTGCACCGCGCTCAACAGATTGCTCGCGGTGCGGCCCTGGCGCACCAGCAGGTACACGGCGAGCGCGCGGTTGCGCAGCGCCGGCAGGTCGTTGCCGGAACGGTCGGAGGCGCGCTGCTCGAGGTAGCCGTTGAGCGACTTGAGCAGGTCGTCGGGCACGGCCTGGCCGCGCTCGCGCGCTTCGATCAGGTACAGCGCGGCGTAGCCGGTGACGAAGTCGTCGGCGTCGGGCGTGGCGGTCCACAGGCCGATGCCGCCTTCGCCGTTCTGGCGCGCGCGCAGCAGGTCGATCACGTTCTGGCGCGGATCGCCCTTGCCGGTCGCGACCACCTTGCCCAGTTCCGGATGCGCGCCCAGCACCAGCGCCGGGAACGCGCCGCTGAGCACCTGCTCGCTGCACTGGTACGGGTAATCGGCGAGATACGCGCTGAGCCCGTCCACCGCCACCAGCGGCGACACCGAGGCCGAGATCCGGCGCGTGGCCTGCTGGTCGAACATCGCCCGCAGCGGCTGGATCGTGCTGCGCTTGTCGGCGCGGCCGGCGATCAGGTCCTGGCGCGCGACGATGGCCGGGCGCAGCGACAGCTCGATCCGGCGCTTGGCGTTGTAGCTGCCCGACACCGCCTGGATCGCGACCGGCAGCGCGCCGAGCGCGTTGCCGGCGCGCACGCGGAAGCGCACCGTGGTTTCGTTGCGCGGGGCGATGCTGACCGGCGCCGGCGCGGTGCCGACCAGGCTCAGGCCCGGCGGCAGCTGCAGGTTCACCGTCACCTTGGCCGCCTGCTTGGCGCCCTCGATGGTGTTGGCGACGCCGACCGGCAGGTCGAACTCGTCGCCCGGCGCCACGTGCGTGGGCAGGGTCGGCGTGATCACGAAGTCGCCGCGGACGATCGCTTCGTCCTGGACGATGCCGATGCGCTGCGGCGTCACCGCCACCGCGACCACCCGCACCTTGCCGTTGAAGTGGTCGGGCAGCACGAACGGGAACTCGCGACGGCCGTCGACATCGACGATGCCCGACCACCACACCGCCGGCTTCTCGGATTTGCGCTTGAACGGATTGAGGTGCTTGGCCATGCCGCCTTCGCCGTCGCCGCCGGGCGCGGCCGCGTTGGCGAGGCGGCTGAACTCCGGCAGCAACAGGTCGAGGATCTGCGCGGTGTCGACCTGCAGCATCTTCTTGCGGAAGAAGTGATCCAGCGGCTCGCCGACGCGGTAGCGCGCGACCTGCAGGATGCCTTCGTCGACCGCGAACAGCACCACCCGCGCCTTGCCTTCGGTGACGATCGAGGCGTTGAGCGTCTGCCCCGGCTTGGTCACCTTCGGCAGGCTCACGCTCAGCGGCTGGGTGCGCGCGCCGCGGTCGACCGCGAACGGGGCCACGCCGAACGACAGCGGGCTCATGTAGATCTCGTCGGAGTTCGGGTCGCGCAGGAACTGCACGTTGACGTAGCCGTTGCCCTCGAAATCGGCCGGCAGCACGATCTTCTGCACGCTGGCGGTGCTGTCGGCGCGGAACCAGGCGTGGGCGTAGACCTTGTCGCGCTCGATGGTGATCAGGCCGGCGCCGGGGTAGGGCGCGCGGATGCTGACCTCGATGGTCTCGCCGGGCTTGTAGCTGGGCTTGGACAGGGTCAGGCCGAGCTCGGCGTTGCGCTCCAGCGAACGCGACAGATTGGCGGCGCCGGCGACGCGGTAGCCGATCTGGTTGAGCACCTTGCCGTCGGCCGCGCGCACTTCTATCACGAAGTCGCCCGGCTGGTCGGTCTGCAGGGCCATGCTCTGGCGGCCGCCGGCCAGCGCCAGCGGCTGCTCGCGCAGGTCGTAGCGGCGCTCGTGCGAGACGTAGCGGTACAGGCCCGAATCCTGCTTGGTCAGGACCGAGACGTAGCGCTTCTCCACCACCACCGCGCGCAGCCCCGCGACCGGCTTGGGCGCGCCGTCCTGGCCGATGCTGACCAGTTGCAGCGAACGCTTGGCGCCGCGCTGGATGTAGTCGAGCGCGTCGACCGCCTTGATGCCGACCAGGAAGTCGTTGTTCGACACCAGCGCGCTGGTCTGCGCGGCGACGTTGCGGCCGCTGCCGGGTTCGAACGCGCGCGCCAGGAAGCTCAGCTGGTAGGTCGCGCGCTCGTACTTGGTCAGGTCGAGCTTGAAGGTGGCCTGGCCCTGGGCGTCGGTGGTCTGGTCGCTGAGCGACTCGTCGTAGCCTTCCTTGGCCCGTTGCGGGTCGAAGAACTGGTAGCCCGGGTACTGGGCGAAGCTGGGGAAGTACGGCCGCAGCACCATCGTGCCTTCGACCTTGCGCTGCTGCGCCGGGGTGCCGAACAGGTTCTCGGCGCTGACCACGGCCGAGAGCTGCTCGGGCTTGATCCAGCCCTTGGGATTGTCGGCCGACAGCTTGACCGCGACCTTCATCGTGTCCGGCGCGAACTCGCGCACCTGCACCGAGGTCGAGCCGATGCTGGTGCGCTCGTTGTCGCGGCCGAGCAGGAACAGCTGGACCTGCCACGTGCCGCTGGGCGCGCTGTCGCTCGGCGCGAAGCTGGCGCTTTCGAAGCCCTGTTCGCTGAGCTTGAGCTTCTGCCGCTGGGCGACGTTGCCGCGCGGATCGGTGAACTCCCATTCCAGCGGCAGGCCGGCGAGCGGGCGCTTCCAGTCGGCGGCGCGCACGATCATGCCGATGTTGATGGTGTCGCCGGGGCGGTACAGGCCGCGGTCGGAGAACAGGAACGCGTTGAGCGCGCCGGCCTCGATGTCGTTGGGCTCGCCGCCGATATCGAAGCGCGAGTAGTCGAGCTTGCGCCGGTAGTCGTCGATCGGCAGGAACGAATAGTCCTCGCCCTGGCTGACGGTCAGCATGGTCGGGGTCTTTTCGCGCTTGAAGCCCTTCAGCGACGGCAGCTGGGCGCGACCGGACGCGTCGGTGTCGGCCTCCACCAGGGTCTCGCCGTTGCGCGCCACCGCGCGCACCCGCGCGCCGGCCACCGGCGCGCCGTTGGACAGCGACTGCACGAACACGTCGCGGCGGCCGTCCAGGCCCTGCTTGACCGCGATGCCGAGGTCGGTCAGCACGACCAGGCGGCTGTCCTCCTCGCTGCCGGCGTCGTCGGCGATGGTCTCCTCGCTCGGGCGCTCGGCGTCGCTGTCGCTCATCGTGCGCAGGCTCAGCAGGAACACGCCGCGGCGGTTGGGCTTGAGGTAGGCGCCCAGGTCCACGCCTTCGTAATGGGCCTTGGCCGGATTCTCGGCCGGCAGGGTCAGGCGGCGCTCTTCGCGCTCGACCAGGCTGTCGGCGTCGAGGTTGTACATGCGCGGCTTGGCGTAGCTGCCTTCGTTGTTGAACACCAGATGCTGGATCTGTTCGGGCAGGACCCGGGCGATCTCCAGCCGCGCGTGCGGCACGTTGCGCGAGACCACGCTGACCCGGCGCTCGCCGCGCAGCGACAGCAGCGCGCCTTCGCCGACGAAGCGCAGCAGCTTGGGGTATTCGGGCACGCGCAGGGCGACGGCGTGGTCGCGGCCGAGCAGGAAGCCGCCGAAGGCCTTCAGGCCCTTGTTGACGCGCACGTAGACGTAGCGGTCCGGCGGCGCCTGGAACTTGAAGCTGTGCACCGGGGTGTATTCGCGCTCGGCGGCGATCGGGCTCAGCGGCAGCGGCGTGGCGGCCTTGAGCACGGCCTCGTCGACGTCGCCGGTGGACCAGGAGCGGTTGCCGCCCTGTTCCTTGGCCGGGCGGCGCGGGTCCTTGGCCGGCAGCAGCCAGGCGCGGGTCGCGCCGGCGACTTCGGTGTCGCGCATGGCGTTGTTGAAGCCCAGCACCAGCGCCTGCTCGGGTTCGAAGCGTTCGTTTTCGACCAGGGTGGTGCTGACGTCGTCGACGTTGACGCTGTACAGCGACGGCAGTTTGACCTGCGCGGACAGTTTTTCCGGGCTGCCTTCGCCGCCCAGCGCGCTGACCACGCCGGCGGCGACCTCCAGGCTCAGGGTGCCGCCGTTCTCCGGCAGCTTCAGCGGTTCGGAATGGACCCAGGCCTTGAGCCGGGCGTCGTCGTAGGTGAGGGTGTACTTGGGCGCGGCCTGGGCGCTGCCGCCGCCGTCGACCAGCGACAGGGCGATGCGGCGCTGCAACTGCGCCTCGTCGACCGGGTGCGAGAACTTCAGCTCGAACACACCCTTCTTGAGCGCCGGGTCCTGCGGGTCCTGGTAGAACTCGCTGGTGGACAGCTCGGCCTTGAACGGCGCGGTCTCGAATTCGAATTCGTGTTCCTGCAGCGCCACCTTGGGCGCGACGCTGGTCTTGGGATCGACCTCGACCGTGTACTTGGTCTTGACCGGCCAGTCGGTGGCCGGCACGAACACCAGGGTCTTGTCGTCTTCCCAGGTCCACGCGCCCTTGAGCTCGGGCTTCAGGCTCACGCCGACCGGCGCGCTGCCGATCTGCTTGAGCGGCGCGGCCGAGTCGGAGAAGGTCAGGCTCAGCCGGCTCACGGTCGGCGGCTTGCGTTCGTAGTCGGTGAGTTCGGGCGCGTGCAGTTCGACGCTGAGCGCGCCGGGGATCACCGGCTTGGGTCGGGTGATCAGCCAGTGCGCGAGCCAGGCCGCGGCGAGCAGGCCGAGCAGGCTGCCCAGGTACAGGCCGGGGCGTTGGCGGATGCGCGCGGCGAGCGCGGCGAGCCACGGCGGCGGCGTCCAGGCCATCTGGCCGAACGCGGCCTGGCTGGCGCGGCGCCAGAGGCCGACGCGGCCGGTCGCGCCGGCCTCCGTGGAAGGAGCCGGTTGCGACGGCGAGGGCGTGGTGTCCATTGCGATGTTCCGATCCGTGGTGCGGTGGCCGTTGCCGGGCCGGGCGTCCATGGCCCGGCCGGTCCCCAATCCAGTGTCTCAGGTCTGCGCGTGGCGCCGGCCTGGGCGTCGCGGCCTCGCGGCTTGCGCTTGGCGGCGATGTCGGAAGCACTAGACCCAAATGTTAGGAAATTGTTCCTGCCGTTTGTCGGCTTGTCGAGATTTTTTTATCGACGAGGCAACAGCGCCACGGCGCAGTGGAAGGCATCGGGCTCGAAAGCCGCGTCCGCATCGGTTCGCGGCAGGAAGGATGGCAGGGGCGGACGCGGCGCGCGGCGCGGTAAGCTCGGGGCCGTTTTGCGCGGGAGCCCGCATGGACATCGTTGCCCTGTTCGTCGTCGTCGTGGCCTTGTGGCTGGCCTTCAAGCTGGTCGGCTTCGTGTTGCGCACGGCGATGTGGGCGCTGGTGCTGGGCGGGCTGTACTGGCTGATCGCGCCGCTGGCGGGTTGGCCGATGCCTTTTTGAGGAGCGAGCGCAGAGGAGCGAGGAGTGAGCGGGAACGCCCGATCGCCTGCCATGCTTCCGCGCCGCGCTCCGCTGGTGCCGTCTCTCGCTTCTCGCTCCTCTCCGCTCACTCCTGAGAGCCTCCCATGACCGACACGCCAGCCCCCATCCCCGCCCCCTGGATCGCCGACACCCAGGACATCGGCCGCCTGGTGCGGGCGGTGTACGCATGCATTTCCGGTCCGGCCGGAGCGCCGCGCGACTGGGCGCGGTTCCGCTACCTGATGCATCCGCGCGCGCTGAGCCTGCGCACCGTGATCGAGGCCGACGGTTCGACCCGGGCGGTGGTGTTCGATGTCGAACAGTACATCGCCGATGTCGCGCCCTTGTTCGCCGACAACGATTTCTTCGAGGTCGAGACCGACCAGCGGATCGAGCGCTTCGGCCAGATCGCGCACGTGTGGAGCAAGTACGACGCGCGCCCGGCGCCGGGTTCGCCGGTGCTGCTCAAGCGCGGCGCCAACAGCATCCAGGTCTGCCACGAGCACGGGCGCTGGTGGGTGGTGTGCACGGTGTGGGACAACGAGCGCGAGGGGCTGGCGTTCGATCTGTTCTGAGGGCGGGAGAGAGGCTCGAAGCGCCGCGGCAGTGCGCCTTCCTTCTTCCGCTTGCGGAAGAAGGTGCCCCAGCGGGGCGGACGAGGGGGCGCCAACCAAGCGCATCCGGCAACACATAAGCGCCGATTCCTCCCCAATCGCGCGCTGGATTCGGCGGTCGCCCGGCCCCAGATCGGAACCATCCCTTCCGGAGCGCCGACCCCCGCATGCTGCCGTATTCCGTCCTCGACCTCGCGCCCGTCTGCCAGGGCAGCGACACCCGCCAGGCCTTCGCCAACAGCCTCGACCTCGCCCGCCACGCCGAAGCGCTGGGCTACACCCGCTACTGGCTGGCCGAACACCACAACATGCCCGGCATCGCCAGCGCCGCGACCGCGGTGCTGATCGGGCATATCGCCGGCGGCACGTCCCGCATCCGCGTCGGCGCCGGCGGGATCATGCTGCCCAACCACGCGCCGCTGCAGGTGGCCGAGCAGTTCGGCACGCTGGCCTCGCTGTATCCCGGCCGCATCGACCTAGGCCTGGGCCGCGCGCCGGGCACCGATCACGCCACCGCGCGCGCGCTGCGCCGTTATTACGACGGCGCCGACAGCTTCCCGCAGGACGTGGCCGAACTGCTGCATTACTTCGAGCCGGCGCAGCCGCAGCAGGCGGTGCGCGCGGTGCCCGGCGCCGGGCTGGACGTGCCGGTGTGGCTGCTGGGATCGAGTCTGTTCAGCGCGCGCCTGTCGGCGGCGATGGGCCTGCCGTTCGCGTTCGCCTCGCACTTCGCCCCGGACGCGATGGACGAGGCGCTGACCCTCTACCGCCGCGACTTCCAGCCGTCCGCACGGCTGCAGGCGCCGCACGCGATGCTGGCCTTGAACGTGGTCGCCGCGGCGGATAGCGCGCAGGCCCGGCGCCTGTTCACCACCCAGCAGCAGGCCTTCGTCAACCTGCGCCGCGGCCGGCCGGGGCTGATCCCGCCGCCGATCGACGACATCGAAAGCTTCTGGACGCCGTTGGAGAAAGCCGGCGTGGCCCAGGCCCTGGCCTGCGCGGTGGTCGGCGATCCGGGCGAAGTCGCCGAGGGCATCGCCGCCTTCGTCGCCCGCCACCGGCCGGACGAATTGATGGTGACGGCGAACATCTTCGAGCACGCCGCGCGGCTGCGCTCGTTCGAACTGGCGGCGCAGGCGCTCGAGTCGCTGCGCTGAGGCGTCGCGCGCCGAGGCCCGGCGCGGGCCCGGCGCGCGTTCGCGCCGGACCGCGCGCGCTCAGCGCGCTTCCAGGCCGAGCAGTTCCACTTCGAACACCAGCGAGGCGTCCGGCGGGATCGCGCCGCCGCCGGCGCCGTCCTTGCCGTAGGCCAGGTCCGGCGGAACCATCAGCACCCGCTTGCCGCCCACGCGCATGCCGGCGACGCCGTCGTCCCAGCCGCGGATCACCCGGCCGGCGCCAAGCAGGAAACTGAAAGGCTGGCCGTTGCGGTCGTAGGAACTGTCGAACTTGCTGCCGCGCTTGTTCGGCGCGGTCTCGTCGTAGAACCAGCCGGTGTACTGCACGATCGCTTCCTGGCCCGGCTGCGCGACCGCGCCGGTGCCGACGCGCTGGTCGATCATTTCGAACTGGGCGATGCGGCCGTGCATCACCTTCGGCGCGGCCGCGGCCTGCTCCTGCTCGGCCGGGCGCTGGCAGCCGGCCAGCATCGGCGCGGCGGCCGCCAGCAGCAGCGCCAGCGGCAACGCGCGCAGGGCGGCGGACGCGGCGGAGCGGGGCGCGACAGGGCGGAACACGGCGGAGCGGGACGCTGCGGGCACGGACGACCTCGGACGGGTAGGCGAAAGGACCCACAGCTTACCGTCCGCGCCGCGCGCCCGCCTCGCGCCGCGCTCAGGCCTGCGGGATGCGCCGCTCGTACTCCGCGTCCAGGCGGTTGTGGCTGCGCCAGAAACCTTCGGGTTCGCGCTGCGACAGCACGTCGATCAGCAGGCCCAGGTGCGCGTGCCAGCCGCCGCTGACGCTGACCAGGCCGCTGCGGTCGGACAGGTGGCGGTGGTGCACGACCAGCCGCACCTGCTCGCCTTGTTCGCTCAGTTCGAAGCTCACCTCGGATTTGCTGCCGGCGTCTTCGTTCCAGGTGTAGCGCAGCAGCCGCGGCGGCTCGATCGCGGTGATGCGGCCGCGCAGGGTGTTGACGCAGTCGCTGGCGTACTTGGCCGGCGGCGGATCGTCGTTGCGGGTGAGGCGGGCGTTGTCGAAGTTCAGCTCGACCGCGCCGCCGACGCGCAGGTCCATCTCGCCGGCGGCGAGCCAGTGCCGGCGCTTGTCGGATTCGGTGAGATAGGCCCAGACGCGCTCGATCGGGCCGGGCAGGACGCGTTCGATGCGGACGGAATCGGCGGCGGTGAGGACGCCGTAGGCGTCGTTGGCGGGCAGGTTCATGGCGGTCTCCGGGGAGGCGTGGCGGGTCAGGGACGCGGCTTGCGCCGCGGCGGGCGGGGCGGTTCGGCGGGCGCGGCGGATGTCGGCGCTGCCGGCGTGGGTGCACGGCGGCTGGCATCGTCTTCAGCGCGCAGCAGCGCTTCCAGGTCGTCCAGGCGCTGGTTCCAGAAGCGTTCGTAGTGGCGCAGCCACTCGAAGCCGCCGTGCAGCGGCTGCGCATCGAGGCGGCAGACGTGGATGCGTCCGCGCACCTCGCGCCGCACCAGCCCGGCGCGTTCCAGCGCCTTGATGTGCTTGGAGGCGGCGGCGAGGGTCATGGCGTAGGGCTCGGCGAGTTCGCCGACCTTGCGTTCGCCGTCGGCGAGCTGGCGCAGCATCGCCCGGCGGGTGGGGTCGGCGAGGGCCTGGAAGACGGCGTCGAGCCGTTGGGAGTTATGTTCAACCATGCGGTTGAATATCCGCCTGGGACGGGCAACTGTCAACCGATTGGTAAAATATTCGGGTGCGGGCCGACGAACGGTCTCGGGCGATACGGGGCATTGCGTCGCAGGCGCGGTGTCGCGGTCGCGGCTCGCGCCGCTCCTACCGTCGGAAGCGAACCCGCCTGAGCCCCTGTAGGAGCGGCGCGAGCCGCGACCGCGGCAATGGCGCTACGACGCCACCTGCCATCCCGGCGGGGGCCGCGCGGCGACGAATGAAGCCACCCAACTCGTCATTTCGGCGGACGTCGGAACGACGGGGCGGGGTGGGGGCGGGGCGATGGGCGCGGAGTGCGAGGCGAGGTACTAGGCGTACGAAGCCTGGGCGCGCGCAGCCCTGGGGCCGGCGCGCCTCGCCGCCGGCGCTACGAAGACGCCACCAGGCTCGCGCCGAACTCGCGCATCGCCTTCGCGGTGGCCGCATCGGCCGGAAAGAACGATTCGATCGCCAGTTCCGCCAGGGTCACGTCCATCGGCGTGCCGAACACCGTGGTGGTGCTGATGAAGGACAGTTCGCCGAACGGCGTGCGCATGCGGCACGGCACCGCGACGTGGGCGGCGCCGGTCAGTTCGGCCGGGTCGTACTCGGCGGAATCGTGGCCGGGCGGCGGCGGATACGCCTGCAGTTCGGCGTACAGCGCTTCCAGCACCGGATCGCCGCTGGTTTCGATCTGGTGGCGCAGCCGGTGCAGGATGTGCGCGCGCCATTCGCCGAAGTTGAGGATGTCCGGGGCCATGCCTTCGGGGTGCAGCGCCGCGCGCAGCACGTTGGCCGGGCGCGCGAGCAGGTGGTCGGCGACGCCGGCCAGCATCGGGGCCAGCGCGCGGTTGTGCTGGATCAGGTTCCAGTGCCGGTCCACCGCCAGCGCCGGGTGCGGTTCGTGCGCGTACAGCACCAGTTCGACTGCGGCGTAGGCCTCGCGCATCGCCGGATGGTCGAGCGGGCGTTCGGCGTACATCGGCGCCAGTCCGGCCGCGGTCATCAACGCGTTGCGCTCGCGCAGCGGCACGTCCAGGCGGTCGGCCAGGCGCAGCAGCATGGCCCGGCTCGGCAGCGAGCGGCCGGTTTCGATGAAGCTGACGTGGCGGGTGGAGATCTCGGCCATCTCGGCCAGATCGAATTGGGTCAGGCGGCGGCGCTGGCGCCATTGGCGCAGCAGCTCGCCCACGGGGCGCGAGTCGTTCATGCGGCCACCTTAGCCCAGCGCCGCCGGCGCCGGCATTACCTGGCGGGTAATCGACCCGCCGCGCGCGCAGCGGTGTGATGGCGGCGAACGAAGACGAACCCACACCACAGGAGAACGACCATGGCCATCGCCGCCCATCCCCGACCCGCCCAGTTCCTGCGCCGCGTGGTGCAGGCCGATCTGCTCGTCTCCGGCGCCGCCGGCGTGTTGCAGCTGGCGGCCGCCGAACCGCTGGCGCGCGCGACCGCGATCGACGCCGACTGGCTGCGCGGCGCCGGCCTGGTGCTGATGGGCTGGATCGCCTTCCTCGGCTGGACCCTGACCCGGCGCGCGATCGCCGCGCCGCTGGCGTGGACGCTGATCGGCGTCAACGTCGCCTGGGTCGCCGCGTCGTTGCTGGTGTGGTTGCAGGGCGCGATCGCGCCGAACCCGCTCGGCGTGGCCTTCGTGCTGGCGCAGGCGGCGGTGGTGGCGGTGTTCGCCGAACTGCAGTATTTCGGCCTGCGCCGGCAGCAGCGCGGCTGAGGCGGCGATGCGCTCGACCGAGGCAAGCCCGGGCGCGCGCGCCGCTTCGCCGGTCGCGGCGCCGGGCGCTGCGCGCAACCTGCCGGCGCGCTGCGCCTGGTGTCCGGATCTGATTGGCTGCCGGGTGCCGGCGCCCGTCGCGGCGATGGTCGGGACGCCGCGCTGCGATACGCGCGGCGGGCTTCGGATCGTCGCGGTATAAGCCGTTGCCGCTGCGGTGAACGCGGCCGAAGCCCCTGTTAGGAGCGGCGCGAGCCGCGACCGCGACAACGCAACCGCGCCGAAGCTTGCGTCGTAGCCGTGTTGTCGCGGCTCGCGCCGCTCCTACCGTCGTGCCGCGCGACTGCGCGGGCGATGACGCGAACCGGGCGCCTTTCAGCCGGCAGGCGGGGCGTACGAGACCTCGACGATGGCGAAACGCGCCGGCCCCGCCGGCAGTACCGCCTCGAACTCGTCGTCGACGCGACGCTTGAGCATGGCCCGCGCCAGGGGCGAATCGATGCTGATATGGCCGAGCCTGGCATCGGTCTCGTCCGGCCCGACGATGCGATAGCGCGCCAGCTCGCCGCTGGCGACGTCCTCGACCTCGACCCAGGCGCCGAAGAACACCGATTGCGGATCGCTCGGCGTGGATTCGATCACCCGCAGCAGCGGCAGGCGCTTGCTCAGGTAGCGCACGCGCCGGTCGATCTCGGCCAACTGCTTCTTGCGGTAGGTGTATTCCGCGTTCTCGGAGCGGTCGCCCTCGGCCGCGGCGGCGGCCAGCGCCTTGACCACCTCGGGACGGCGCAGCCGCCACAGCTCGTCGAGCTCGTGCTTCAGGCGCGCGTGGCCCTCGCGGGTGATCAGCGCGGTGCTGTGTTCGGCGGGCGGGCGCCAACGGCCCATGATGGCGGTACTCGCGACAGCGGGGCCGACGTTATCGCAGAGGCCGCGGCGCGGTTCAAGCAAATCGAGGTGAAGATCGGTTTACCCCCTGTAGGAGCGGCGCGAGCCGCGACTGCGATAACCCAACTGCGGCGCAAGTTTCGACGCAGTCGAGGCGTCGCGGTCGCGGCTCGCGCCGCTCCTACAGGGGGAAGCGATGCCGCGCGTTACGGCGCGCGCTTGAGGCTGTAGTTGAGCTGCGACTCGATCGGCTTGCCCTCGGTGTCGAGCATGCGGATCTCGTCCTTGGACGCGATTTCGAACAGACGGTCGTCGTCGCTCTTGCTGTTCGGGTCCAGGCGCACGCGCTTGCCGTTCTCTTCCGCGGTCCAGGTGCCGTCGCCCTTGAAGTTGCCGTCCTTCTTGCCCTGGTAGCTCTCGCTGAGGGCGTAGCTGCCGTCGGCCTTGAGTTCGAGCTTGGTGTCGATGCCGCTGCAGTCGGCGCAGGGCAGGGTGCCGCTGAAGGTGCCGGCGAAGGCGGCGGCGTCGAACGCGGCCGGGGCGGCGTCGGCGGCGGGGGCCGGCGCGGGTTCGGCTGGCGCGGCCGGTTCGGCGGCCTTGGGCGTTTCGGCCGGCGCGGCGGCGGGCGTCTCGCCGGGTTTGTTGCAGGCGCTCAACGCGAGCGCGGCGAGGCAGGCGAGGGCGAGCAGTTTGCGATTCACATGAAGCTCCTGTGCTGGGTACGGGTTTGAAAGCGAGGAGTGAGCGTAGAGGAGCGAGGAGCGAGCGAAAGCGAGCCTTTTCTCACTCCTCGCTCCTCCACGCTCACTCCTGGCTCGTGCTCGTCAGCGCTTGCCGCCGAAAATGCCGCCGAGCAGGCCGCGCAGGATCTGCCGGCCGACCTGGGTGCCGACGGTGCGCGCGGTCTGCTTGGCCATGGTCTCGACCATGCCCTGGCGGCGCTTGGTGCCGAACACCGCGTCCTTGACCGCCTGGCCGAAGCCGCCTTCCTCCTGGTCGTCCTGCTCGCGGGTCTTGGCCGGCGGCGCCTTGGCCTGCTCGGCCGCGGTTTCGGCGCGCTTGGCCAGCATCTCGGCGGCCGATTCGCGGTTGACCTGGGTGTCGTACTTGCCGCCGATCGGGCTGCCGGCGCGGACCTGGGCGCGCTCGGCCTCGGTGATCGCGCCCATGCGGCAGCGCGGCGGCGCCACCAGGGTGCGTTCGACCGGCATCGGCACGCCCTTGTCCTGCAGTGTCGAGACCAGGGCCTCGCCCGTGCCGAGCTTGGAAATGGCCTCGGCCACGTTCAGCGCCGGATTCGGCACGAAGGTTTCCGCGGCGGTGCGCACGGCTTTCTGATCGCGCGGCGTGAACGCGCGCAGCGCGTGCTGCACGCGGTTGCCGAGTTGGCCGAGGATGTTGTCGGGGATGTCGTCGGGGAACTGCGAGCAGAAGTACACGCCCACGCCCTTGGAGCGGATGATCCGCACCACCTGCTCGACGCGTTGCTGCAGCGCGGCGGGGGCGTCGTCGAACAGCAGGTGGGCCTCGTCGAACACGAACACCAGCTTGGGCCGGTCGAGGTCGCCGACTTCGGGCAGTTGCTCGAACAGCTCCGACAGCAGCCACAGCAGGAAGCTCGAATACAGGCGCGGCTTGAGGATCAGCGAATCGGCGGCGAGCACGTTGACCACGCCGTGGCCGTTGGGGGTGGTGCGCATCAGGTCGGCCAGCTCCAGCGCCGGCTCGCCGAAGAAATGATCGCCGCCGTCCTGCTCCAGGCGCAGCAGCGAGCGCTGGATCGCGCCGATCGACTGCGCGCTGACCAGGCCGTAGCTGGTGGAGATGTCCTTGCGTTCGTCGGCGACCAGGCCGAGCAGGGCGCGCAGGTCGGCCAGGTCGAGCAGCAGCAGGCCGCGGTCGTCGGCGAGCTTGAACACGATGTCGAGCACGCCGGACTGGGTGTCGTTGAGTTCGAGGATGCGCGCCAGCAGGGTCGGGCCCATCTCGCTGACGGTGGTGCGCACCGGGTGGCCGAGCTTGCCGAACAGGTCCCAGAACACCACCGGATTGGCCTGCGGCGCCCAGTCGGCGATGCCGATCTCGCCGAGCCGCGCCTGCAGCTTGTCGTTGCCGGCGCCGGCGACCGCGAGGCCGGCGACGTCGCCCTTCACGTCGGCCAGGAACACCGGCACGCCCTGGCGCGAGAAGCCTTCGGCCAGGGTCATCAGGGTCACCGTCTTGCCGGTGCCGGTAGCGCCGGCGACCAGCCCGTGGCGGTTGCCGAGCTTGGTGTGCAGGAACACCTGCCCGCTGTCGGGCGTGGTCACGGCCTTGCCGATCAGGATGTCGTTCTGGGTATCGCCGGGGGTCGGGGCCATGTCCGTTTCCGTGGTTCGGGGGAATGCTTGGGGAAAACGCGAAGGCCGATTCTAGCGGCTGGCGTGTGGGGTTCGTGAAGCGGGGCGGGGAGGCATGCCGCGCGCGTTGTCACTCGCGCAGTTTTTGATTGGGCCGGTTCCGGTTCCGGCGACTGAAACGGCGCGGGCTGCAGCGGATCAACGCAGTCGCGTCGTAATCCCAGATACCCCGTCGTTCCGGCGAAAGCCGGAATCCATTTTGACCTTGCCTGTGCCGTTGCCTGTGCTCGCCCCCAAGCCCGAAGCCGTCGTCCCGCAGCCCCGGAGGGCGTGCGCATGGATGCGCACGCGCGCCATGGGGCAGGATGCCCCTTATGGCGCGGCCCCGCGCGCCTTCCGAGCCATAGTGGCTCTTGATCCGAAAAAACGAGGCCTTTTCTTTGGTTACTTTCTTTGTGGCTTAAGACAAAGAAAGTGACCCGGCCGCTTGCGGACGGAAGCTCCTGATCTTCGCTTGTCTTCACCCGTACGAACACGAAAAAGCAGAATCCACCGCGGCACGCCCCCTGTAGGAGCGGCGCAAGCCGCGACCGCGCCATCCCGGCGATTGCGAAAGTTTCATCGTAGTTGAGTCGGCGCGGTCGCGGCTCGCGCCGCTCCTACAGTCGGATACGCACCCTCATAACCGTCATTCCGGCGAAAGCCGGAACCCATGTTGACGTTGCTGCTGCTTTCGCCGTTATCGATGTGTCGCGTGACGACAAGCCACCATCAAAAGCTTTCGTCCGCAAGCGGCCGAGCTACTTTCTTTTGTCAGCGCGACAAAAGAAAGTAGCCAAAGAAAAACGCTTGTTTAAGGTCACAAGCCACTAAGTCCAGCACCTTGCGCGGGGATGCGCCGTAAGGGGCATCCTGCCCCTACGGCGCACGCGCGCATCCATGCGCGCGCCCTCCGGGTCTGCGGGGCGGGGGCTTCGCGTGGGGTTGCGTCAAAGCGCAAGGGCAACGGCAGTATCAACGGCAACGGCTGCGACGGAATGGATTCGGCTTTGATTGCGATGACGGGGCAAGGGGCGCCAACGCCCGCGAAGCGCGGCAGCCGGGATTTCGGCGAAGCATGGCCGGATGAGACGCCGCGGCCGCGCGCGTGCCCGATCCGTATGAACTTCGACCCGCCGGCCCAGTCCAATCCGCTTCATCCCGCGGCCCGCGGCGCAAGCGCCGCCCGCCGCCGGCCCGGTCGGGAAAACCCGCTTGTGGTCACGGTCCTTGCCGGGCCCGGACCCGCGCCGTTACCCTGACCCCCCGCAAAAAGGACCTGCTGCACGCCTCATGCCCGCATATTCACGTTCCGCCCGCGCCATGCGCGTCCCGGCCGGCTTCCGTGCGGCGGTCGCGCCGCTGGCCGCCGCGCTCGCGCTGTGCAGTCTCTCGCCGCAGGCCGCGGCGCTGTCCAAGCGCGACCAGGCCGCGGTCGACGCGCTGACCCAGCGCATGCAGTCGGCCGAAACCCGCTACCAGTCGGCCCTGGTCAAGATCCGCAACGCCGACCCGACCGGCCGCCAGGACAGCGACGCCGCGCTGGAGGACATGGAGGACGTGATCGCCGCCTGCCTCAAGCAGAAGGGCTGCGCGCCGACCACCATGCTGGCCGGCTACAAGCGCCTGCTCAAGGCCAACGCCGACTCGGTCGCCAACACCGACGAGGACGCCGAGGACGCCGGCCAGCTCGACAGCGACGGCCTCGCCGCCGACGTGCCCGAGGCCGCGCGCGCCGCGGCGCTGCTCAGCGACGACGGCCAGCGCTTCGTCAAGATGGTGCAGTACAACCCGGCGGTGCAGGCCGGCATCCGCCGCTGGCTGACCGACCTGCGCGGCCCGCTGATGCAGAGCTACGACAACTATCAGTACATGCGCCAGCTGATGTGGCCGGAGTTCCAGCGCGCCGGCCTGCCCGAGGCGCTGCTGTTCGGGATCATGGCCAAGGAATCCAACGGCCGCGTGCATTCGACCTCGCGCGTCGGCGCCGCCGGCCCGCTGCAGTTCATGTTCGCCACCGGCAAGCGCTTCGGCCTCGGCGACGACGGCTCGGGCTTCGACACCCGCTACGATCCCAAGCAGTCCGCGCAGGCCGCGGCCGAGTACTTGAACGAGCGCCTGGGCCAGCTCAACAACTCCATCGAGATGTCGCTGGCCGCCTACAACGGCGGCGAGGGCCGCGCGCTGCGGATCAACAACGCCTCCGGCGGGCGCAACTTCTGGGACGAGTCGGTCTACAACCAGTTCCCGGCCGAGACCCGCGACTACGTGCCGATGGTGGTCGCCGCCGCGTGGCTGTTCCTGCACCCGCGCGAGTACGGGCTGAACTTCGCCAAGGTCGACAACAAGCTGGCCCAGCTGCGCCTGAGCAAGTCCAGCTCGATCTACGAGCTGACCATCTGCATGGGCGGCGCCGGCAGCCGCGACGGCTACATGCGCGCGCTGCGCAACCTCAATCCGCGCTACCAGGCCGACAGCTACCTCTCCGCCGGCACCACGCTCAACGCCACCACCCGCATGGTGAGCCTGTACAACCGCTGGTGCACCCAGGGCAAGCGCGCCGAACTCGCCCGTACCCTGGTCGCCAGCGATGCCAGCAGCGCGATCGTGCGCACCGGCCCGCTGACCGTGCTGCCGGCGCAGAGCGCGGGCGAGGACGGAACGCTCGCGTTCGCCGGAACCAGCGCCGCCGGCGTGCCGGTCACCGTCGCCACCGGCCGTCCCGCGCCGGCGCCGAAGGCCGAGCCGAAGAAGAAGGCGACGCCGAAGGACTACAAGATCCAGCGCGGCGACACCCTGACCGACGTGGCCAAGAAGTTCTCCTGCGACACCCGCGCGCTGGCCAAGGCCAACGGGCTCAAGGCGCCGCGCTATGCGGTCAAGCCGGGCCAGCGGATCAAGCTGAGCGGTTGCGGCGACTGAGCGCAGCGAGGGCATGGACGCAGCGCAGCCCCACGACGAGGCGCCGCCGGCGGACGCTGCGGCGCCGGCGATGCGCGACCTGTCGCCGCGCGCGCAGCGCAATTGGGGACGCGTCGCCCTGGCCTGGCAAACGCTGGGCTGGGTGCTGCTGGTACTGATCTTGCTGATGGTGGCGTCGCAGCTGAGCCATGGCATGGCGGCGGCGATCGTATTGGTGCTGGTGCCGGCCTATCTGAGCGCGATACTGGTGCATGAAAGCGGGCACTGGATCGCCGCGCGCCGCTGCGCGATGGCGGTGGCCAATGTCGGCATCGGCCCGTTGGAGTTGCAACCGCGCCGGCGCGGGTTGCGCGTACGCCTGCGCTCGCGGCGCGGGCAGCAACGCGATTACGGCGGTTGGGTGCTGGCCTATCCCGACCCGCGCCGCGATTTGCGCGGCGACGCGATCGCCTTGGCGTGGGGCGGCTGCGCCGCCAACCTGGCCGTCGCAGCCGTCTGCGCAGCGGTCGCGCTGCTGTGGCAGGACGCTTTCGGCCGGACGGTCGCGCTGTTGCTGGCGACGATGCACGGCCTCGTCGGCGCGCTGAACCTGTTGCCGTATCCGGTCGGCGGGCATTCGCCCAGCGACGGCCTGACCTTGTGGCGGCTGCGCCGCAACCGCTACGAAGATTTGCCCGGCGCCAGCGTCAAGCGGTTTTTCGGGCATCTGTCGATGGGGCTGGACCCGAACGACTTGCCGCCGGAACTGTTGCGGCGCATGGCCGCCGAGGACGAGCCGATGCCGTTGCTGCTGGATTGGCTGGCATTCGCCATCGCCCTGGACCGCAACGACGAAGCCGCCGCGGGCGCGCTGCGCCAGCGCTTGCGCGAGCGGGTGGAGGCGTGCCCGCAACCGCTGCGCGAGTCGCTGGCCGACCTGCTGGCCTTGTGCGAACTGCACTGGGCGTTCCACCGCGCCCTGTGGCATCGCGGCGGGGCGGCCGCGGCCGAACTGGAATTGCTCAACCCGCGCGCGCGCTGGCTGTGGCCGCTGCCGCACCTGGCTCCGCGCGTGCGCGCCTTGGCCGCCGCCCTGCGCGGCGATGCCGCTCGCGCGCGTCACTGGCTGGAGCGCTCGCGACGTTATGCCGAGAACGACCCGACCCCGGGCCTGGCCGCGTACGAAGCGGGGTTGCGCGAGCGCGTCGCGGCCTTGATCGATACGCCGCCAACGACAGGGAGCCAGACCGCATGAGCGAACGCGGAATCGAGCAGGCGCGCGGCTGGGGCGCGGTCGTTGCGCTGTCGGCCGCGCTGGCCATCGCCGGCGCCTATGCCGGCGGCGCGGCGATCTGGCTGCACTATCTGTTCAAACCCGCGACCACGCTGCTGATCGCGGCGATGGTGTGGCGCCTGGGCGCCGCCGCCGACCCCGGCTATCGCCGCGCGATCTTCGCCGGCCTGTTGCTGTCCACCGCCGGCGACGTCTTCCTGATGCTGCCCGGCGACTGGTTCGTGTTCGGCCTGGCCTCGTTCCTGTGCGCGCACGTGGCCTACCTGGCCGGCCTGTGCCGGCGCGCGCGGCCGTTCGCGGCGGCGTGGCCGTTCCTGGCCTACGCGATCCTGGCCGGCGCGGTGCTGGCGGTGCTGTGGCCGCACTTGCCGGGCGAGTTGCGCATTCCCGTGGTGGTCTACGTCGCGGTGCTTGCGGCGATGGCGGCGCAGGCCGCGGCGGTGTGGCGACGGCGCGCGGACGCGGCCGGCGTCGCGGCGGCGATCGGCGGCGCCTGTTTCGTGTTCTCGGATGCGGCCCTCGCCATCGACCGCTTCGCCGCGCCGTTCGCCGCGGCGCAGGCGCTGGTGCTGGCGAGCTATTGGGCCGCGCAGTGGTGGATCGGGCGTTCGGCGACGCTGGCGCGGAGCTGATCGCGAGCGTGCGCTGGCGCAAGCGTCCGCGCGGCAGCGAGAGGCGAGGCGACAGGTGGCGCAACCTACCTGCCGTCATTCCCGCGAATGCGGGAATCCAGGGCCTCACCGCGACATGACGCTGAGTCTCTGGATTCCCGCATTCACGGGAATGACGATAGGTAGCCTGCGCGGAGCGCTCGCTCGGCGCGAGTGACGAATCGAATCTGCGCGAAGCGTGCTCGGCGCGACCCGCGCCGAGCACGCTTCGCGGCTGGCATACTTGCCGCCCGCTTCCGCACAGGATGTGCGCCCCGACAAGGATCGTCGCAAGCCGCCTATCGCACCTCTCCCTTTTTTCGCACTCGCACTGCAGGCCGCGCCAGCGCCGCGGCTGCGCGCCCTGTTTTTTCCATCGCGTCCCAAGGACCTCACGGATGACCGACCACCCCGCCTACGAAGTGCTCACCGCCGCCGCCGTCGAAACCGAATTCAAGGTCTCCGGCGGCATCGAATACCCCTACCGCGAGTTCGCCGGCGAACAGGAACAGCGCGTCTACCGCGGCGGCCTCAAGCTCGCCGGCGACTGGCGCAGCGAGCCGGGCGTGGACTGGAATCCCTACAACGTGATCGTCGACGGCGACCTGGAGATCGACGGGCAATTGCTCTGGAACGATTTCGGCGGCGGCTGCTACCTGCTGGTCACCGGCGACCTCAAGGTGCGCAACGTGGTGCTGCAGGGCTGCCCGAACGTGACCGTCCTGGGCCAACTGATCGTCGAAGGCGCGGTCGCCGGCCGCTACGGCGACGACGGCGGCGTGCTCAACGTCGGCGGCCGCACCCGCGCGGCGCTGGTGTTGGCGACCAGCTATTTCCGCATGTCGTTCGGGCCGGCGGTCGAGGCGGTGCTGATCGCCGCGCCGCTGGATGTCGATATGGACGTGGACTTCGAACCCGAGGATCTGCCGCGCCTGGTGCGGCCGGAGTTCCTCGACGAAGACGGCGAAGCCGACGAGGGCGCGATGTTCAAGGCGCTGGCGCAGGGCCTGCCGGTGTTGCGCGAGGATCTGCCGGCGGGCGCGCGCGCGGCCGCGGCCTGAGCGCGCGCGGCCGACGGACCCGGCCCGCGCCGTCTTCGGCGGCGGGTCCGGTCCGACCTCGTCGGTTGCTTACGCCGGGACGGCCGGCGGCGCCTTCAGGCGGCCGGCCTTTCAGACGGCAGAGCTTTCAGGCGGCGGGTCCGGCAGGCGTTTCGCCGGTCTTCTCCGCCGGAGCGGCCGGCTCGGGCGACGACAGCGCCTCGCGCGCCTTGCGCCACCAGCCGCCGGCGGCCTCGCCGGCCTGGCCGACGCCTTTTTGCAGCGATTCGCCCATCGGCTTGAGCGCCTGTTCGTCGGCGAGGCGGGTGGCCGCGCGCATCGCCTCGGGGCCGTGCGCCTTGACCGCGTCCCAGGCCAGGGTGGTCACCAGCCGCGGCATGAAGGCGAAGGAGTCGACGTCGCCGCCCTTGGCTTCGGCCTGGGCGATGAATCCGGCCAGTTCCTTGCGCACGCCGCCGGGCACGCTCGGGTCCTCGCTCAGGCGCTTGAGCGCGATCAGCGCGTCGCTGGTGCGGCCTTCCTGCACCGCCACGCCGGCGCCGGCGATCTTGCCCAGCCACGGCGCGCGCAGCATCTGGCCGAGCGCGTCGGCGTGGATCTGGGCGCGGTCCCAGCGCTTCTCGCTGACCGCCAGATAGCCCAGGCCCAGGTGCAGGGCCATCATCTGCCCGGCCGGGCCCTTGCTGAATTCGCCGTCGGTCTGGTTCTGCGCGGCCCAGACCCGTTCGCTCTCGGCCTGCGCCAGTTGCGGCCATTCCAGCCGCTGGAACGCGACCGAGCGCAGCGAGGCCGCGGCGAGGTCGTCGAAGGCGGCGCAGTCCTGCGCTTCGACGATGTCGGTTTCGGCCACCGCGATCGTGGTCTTGTCGGCGCCGAGCGCGGCATAGGCCAGCAGCAGGTGGGCGATGCACAGGTCGGCGGGGCCGAACTGCGGCAGTTCGGACGGCGCCACGCCGGCCTTGTCGCTGAACTGCGCGCCGAAACGATAGGCCTGCAGCGCCGCCGGCAGGCCGCTCTCGGAGACGCGACGGTACTGGGTGTAGGCGAGGCCGTCGCGCAGGCCGGCCAATTGTTCGGCTTCGGTCTTGGCGCCGCAGGCGGTCACGAGGAGGGCGAGTGCGGTAACAGCGAAGCAGCGTCCGGTGCGGGTCATGCGTATCCCCTCCGTGGGGCTTGATGGTTTACCTGTAGGAGCGGCGCAAGCCGCGACCGCGAAACCACGCTTGCGTCGAATCTGCGATGTCGCGGTCGCGGCTCGCGCCGCTCCTACAGGGCTTTCAGCGGGTACGGCGCGCGAGCGGCTGGCCCAGGCGCACGGCGGTCTCGGCCTGCAGCGCGGCGTCCAGCGTCGCCACGCCGGGCGGCAGCAGCACGATCACGGTCGAGCCGTAGTTGAACCGGGCCATTTCCTCGAAGCGCTTGAGGACGATGCCCTTGCCGCGGTAGTCCTTGGTGGTGACGCGGTCGCCGTAGGCGGGAATCTCGATCCCGCTCCACACCGTTTCCACGCCCGACACCAGCAGCGCGCCGACCATCACCAGCGCCATCGGCCCGAAATCGGTATCGAAATGGCAGACCAGGCGCTCGTTGCGCGCGAACAGCCGCGGCACGTTGCGCACCGCGTCGGGGCCGACGCTGAAAAGCCGGCCGGGCACGTGCACGGTCTCGCGCAGGGTGCCGGTCCAGGGCATGTGCACGCGATGGTAGTCGCGCGGCGACAGGTACACGGTGGCGTAATCGCCGTCGCGGAACGGCGCGGCCGCGGCTTCGTCGCCGCCGAGCAGTTCCAGCGCGGTGAACGAGCGGCCCTTGGCCTGGAAGATCTCGCCGGCGCGGATCGGCCCGCACTGGCTGATGCGGCCGTCGGCCGGCATCAGCAGGGTGCGCGCGTCGCCTTGCGCGCGGCGCGCGCCCGGCTTGAGCGCGCGGGTGAAGAAGGCGTTGAAGGTCGGATAGGCGCGCGGATCGGGATTGGCCGCCTCGCTGAGGTCGACGCCGAACTTCTCGGTCACCGTGTCGATCAGCCAGCGGCTCACCCGCGGGTCGGGCGAGTAGGCCAGGGTCCGCGCCAGGCCCGACAGGAAGCGGTGCGGCAGCGCATAGGTCAGGGTGGTGACGAGGCTCACGGCGAGGCCTCCGTCAGCGCGGCCATGTCGCGCGCGATCGCGTTGGAATCGAACGGCGGCCGCACCAGCCCGGCCATGCGCCCCTGCGGGTCGAGCACGGCCATGCTGGCGCTGTGGTCCATCGAATACTGGTTGGCCGGCGCGCCGGGCGGGGCCGGGACCTTGGCGAACACCATGCTCAGCGACTTGGCGAAGTTCTCCAGCGCCGGCACGTCGGCGGTCGCGGCCAGGGTGTCCTTGTGGAAGCCGTGGGCGTACTCGCCGATCTTGTCGGGGCTGTCGCGCTCGGGATCGACCGAGACGAACAGCACCCGCGGGCGGGTCGATTCGGGGATCGCCTCCCAGGCCTTCTGCGCCACCGACATCTGCGCCAGGGTGGTCGGGCACACGTCCGGGCAGTGGGTGAAGCCGAGGAAGACCAGGGTCCAGTGGCCCTTGAGCTCGCCCGGGATCAGCGGGGTGCCGTCGGACTGGCGCAGCGAGAACGCGGGCAGGGTGCGCGGCGGGTCGAACAGGCGCACCGCCTGGGTCTGCGGCAGGTGCGAGCGCTTGGCGCTGCCGAAGTATTTCTGCGAGGCCCACAGGCCCAGCGCGGCGGCCAGCGCGGCCACCAGGACGATGGCGGTAGTGCGGTTGAACATGGCGGTTCCAGCGTGAATGCCCGGCCATGATACCGGGACCGGGGACCGGGGACCGGGGACCGGGGACCGGGGACCAGGAGCCAGCGTCGACTTCTCCGGCATCGGTTCCATCAACGTGCGCCTTTGCGTCGACGCCCGCTCCGGGTTCCCGGTCCCCGGTCCCGAACAAAAGCTATACTGCGCCCCTTGTTACGCCCTGGACCCGCCGTGCCCGCTTCCGTTTCCTTCGAACAGCTGACCCTCGTCGACCTGATCCGCTACGGGGCCAGCCGCTTCAACGCGGCCGGGCTGAGCTTCGGCCACAGCTACGACAACGCCCTGGACGAAGCCACCCAGTTGGTCCTGCACGCGCTGCACCTGCCGCACGACCTGAGCCCGGTCTACGGCCAGGGCCGGGTCACCACGGACGAGAAGGACGCGGTGCTGGCGCTGTTCCAGCGCCGCATCGACGAGCGCATCCCGGCCGCCTATCTGACCGGTGAGGCCTGGTTCGCCGGCCTGAGCTTCAAGAGCGACGCGCGCGCGCTGGTGCCGCGCTCGCCGATCGCCGAGCTGATCGAGGCCGGTTTCGAGCCCTGGCTCGGCGGCCGCGAGGTGCGCCGCGCCCTGGACCTGTGCACCGGTTCGGGCTGCATCGCCATCGCCACCGGCCATTACCACCCCGAGTGGGAGGTGATCGGCGCCGACATCAACGACAAGGCGCTGTCGCTGGCGGCCGAGAACAAGCAGCGCCTGCTCGCCGACAACGTCGAGTTGCGCCAGTCCGACCTGTTCCAGGGGCTGCAGGGCGAGGTGTTCGATCTGATCGTCACCAATCCGCCGTACGTGACCGACGACGAGACCGACGCGCTGCCGCGCGAGTACTCGTTCGAGCCGGAGCTGGGCCTGCGCGCCGGCTTTGATGGCCTGGACCTGGCGCTGAAGATCCTGCGCGACGCTCCGCAGCACCTGAGCGAGCACGGCCTGCTGATCTGCGAAGTCGGCGAAGCCGAGCGCGCGCTGTGCGAGCTGCTGCCGCAGCTGCCGCTGGCCTGGGTCGAGTTCAAGGTCGGCCAGATGGGCATCTTCGTGGCCGAGCGCCACGATCTGGTCGAGCATCACGACGAGATCAAACGGCTCGCCGACGCGCGAGCCTGATCGAGTCGTAAGGATCACGCGCGTCGGCGGCTGGCGGCGCGGGGCTCGGGCCTCGCGCGGCGCCGCAAGCGACGCTGACCGAACAGCATCGCCGGCGCGGACCGGCCGTAACTCGTAAGCGCCCCGCGGCGTTTGCGCTTCTTCAAAACGCATCCGCCTGCGGACTCCCTGGAGATCGCCGCAGGCTCGCGCCTGCCTTCGTTGCAGCGGAAACCGGACGGGTCGGCTATGGTGGCCGGGTCGGTATGCGCGCGGGGCTGGGCTGGACGCTTCGGGTCCTGAAACCTTTGCGCCGGCTGGGCTGGACGCATTGGGTCCTGAATCTTTGCGCAGGCTGGGCTGGACGCATCGGGTCTTGAACCTTTGCGCAGGTCGGGCTGGACGCATCGGGTCCGAGGACGCTTGCGCGGGCCGGGCCTGGCGGCAAGTCCCGCGCAAGCGTCCTCGGACCCGATGCTTCGTCGCGGTCGGAGGGGCGTAGCGATTGGAGCCCTGATCCCAAGTACGTCGCTCATGCAGGGCGGGGGTGACGCTTGCGAATCGATCATTTCCGCCCGTCACGGCCGCGCCTTACCATCGATCCGCCCTTGTAGGAGCGGCGCAAGCCGCGACCGCAAACCAGCAAGCACGCCCCGGCATCGACGACGAACCCGCTTCATCCACAACACACCAACCCCCGCGATCATCGCCAACGCACCACCGGCACCCACCAGGATCCCGCGCAGTGGCCAGCAACAGCTTCGGAACCCTCCTCACCGTCACCACCTTCGGCGAAAGCCACGGCCCGGCCATCGGCTGCGTCGTCGACGGCTGCCCGCCGGGCCTGGAACTGGCGCCGGAGGAGTTCCGCCACGATCTCGAACGCCGCGCCACCGGCCGCAGCCGCCACACCTCGCAGCGGCGCGAGGCCGACGAGATCGAGATCCTCAGCGGCGTCTACCAGGGCCGCACCACCGGCACTCCGATCGCCCTGCTGATCCGCAACACCGACGCGCGCAGCAAGGACTACGGCAACATCGCCGAGCAGTTCCGCCCCGGCCACGCCGATTACAGCTATTGGCAGAAGTACGGGCATCGCGATCCGCGCGGCGGCGGCCGCTCCTCGGCGCGCGAGACCACCATGCGCGTGGCCGCCGGCGTCATCGCCAAGAAGTGGCTGGCGCAGCGCTTCGGGGTCGTCGTACGCGGTTATGTATCGCAGATCGGCACGATCGTGCCGGCCGGCTTCGACCTCGACGCGGTCGAAACCAATCCGTTCTTCTGGCCGCACGCGGCCCAGCTCGACGAGCTGGAGCGGTACATGGACGCGTTGCGCAAGTCCGGCGACTCGGTCGGCGCGCGCGTGGAGGTGATCGCCGACGGCGTGCCGCCGGGCTGGGGCGAGCCGATCTACGGCAAGCTCGACGGCGAGCTTGCCGCGGCGCTGATGAGCATCAACGCGGTCAAGGGCGTGGAGATCGGCGACGGCTTCGCCAGCGTGGCGTCGAAGGGCACCGAGCATCGCGACGAACTGCTGCCCGACGGCTTCGCCAGCAACCACGCCGGCGGCATTCTCGGCGGCATCAGCACCGGCCAGCGCCTGCGCTGTTCGGCCGCGTTCAAGCCGACTTCGAGCCTGCGCCTGCCGGGGCGCAGCCTGGACATCCACGGCAACGAGATCGAAGTGGTCACCACCGGCCGCCACGACCCGTGCGTGGGCATCCGCGCCGCGCCGATCTGCGAGGCGATGGTCGCGCTGGTGCTGATGGACCAGGCGCTGCGCCACCGCGCCCAGTGCGGCGACGTCGGCGAGGTGACGCCGCGGGTGCCGGCGCAGGCGGGGCAGGGCGATGTCTGAGCGTCCGCGCGTGTGGGTCTCGCAGCCGCTGTTCGCCGATGTGCTGGCGCGGCTGGGCGAGCATTTCGAGGTCGAGGCCACCCGCGAGGTGACCCGGCACGAGCCGGCCGCGGTCAACGCGATCCTGCGCCGCATGGACGGCGCGCTGGTCACCCTCAACGATCCGATCGGCGCCGAGCAGATCGCCGGCGCGCAGCGCCTGCGCGCGATCGCCAACGTCGGCGTGGGCTACAACAACCTCGACATCGCCGCGCTCAGCGCCGCCGGCATCCTCGCCAGCAACACTCCCGACGTACTGACCGAGACCACCGCCGATTTCGGCTTCGCCCTGATGATGGCGGCCGCGCGGCGCATGAGCGAGGCCGAGCGCTGGCTGCGCGACGGCCAATGGCAGCGTTGGAGCTTCGACAGCCTGCTCGGCGCCGACGTGCACGGCGCGACCCTGGCGATCCTCGGCATGGGCCGGATCGGCCAGGCCATCGCCCGCCGCGCGACCGGTTTCGGCATGCGCACGCTGTACCACAACCGCAGCCGCCTGCCCGCGGCGGTGGAGGCCGAATGCAAGGCGCAGTACGTCGGTTTCGACGAACTGCTGGCGCGCGCCGATCACCTGGTGCTGGTGCTGCCGTATTCGCCGCAGTCGCACCACCTCATCGACGCCGCTGCGCTGGCCAAGCTGCGGCCGCACGCGACCCTGACCAACATCGCCCGCGGCGGCATCGTCGACGAGGACGCGCTGTGCGACGCGCTGGAGCACGACCGCCTCGGCGCGGCCGGCCTGGACGTGTACGAAGGCGAGCCGCGGCTCAACCCGCGCCTGCTGCAACAGCGCCGGGTCGTGCTGACCCCGCACATCGCCAGCGGCAGCCTGGCCACGCGCCGGGCGATGGTGGCGCTGGCGGTCGACAACCTGATCGCCGCGCTCGGCTTCGGCCCGCGCGCGGGCGATCCGCCGAGCCCGATCAACGGCGGGATCCGGGACCGGGGACCAGGGACCCGGATTTAGAAGCCGACCGCAACAGCCGCTTTTCGGTCCCGGGTCCCCGGTCCCCGGTCCCGCCTCCAAAGCTCCACCCGCCGGAAATGGGTCCGGCGGTCCCCACACTCAGGTAACTCAGATCAGATGAACGCCAAGACGTCCTGCAATGTCGCCGTCGTCGGTGCCACCGGCGCGGTCGGTGAAACCATGTTGAAGGTACTGGCCGAGCGCAAGTTCCCGATCGGCAAACTGCACGTGCTGGCGAGCGAGCGTTCGGCGGGCGAGAAAATCGAGTTCGAGGGCCAGACCCTGGTCGTGGAAGACCTGGCCGCGTTCGACCCCAAGGGCGTCGACATCGCCCTGTTCTCTGCCGGCGGCTCGGTGTCGAAGGAATACGCGCCCAAGTTCGCCGCCGCGGGCGCGGTGGTGATCGACAACTCCTCGGCCTTCCGCTACCAGGACGACGTGCCGCTGGTGGTCAGCGAGGTCAATCCCGAGGCGCTCAAGCACCGTCCGCTCGGCATCGTCGCCAATCCCAACTGCTCGACCATGCAGCTGATGGTCGCGCTGGCGCCGATCCACCGCCAGGCCAAGCTCGAGCGCATCAACATCGCCACCTATCAGTCGGTGTCCGGCACCGGCAAGCGGGCGATGGAGGAACTGGGCCGGCAGACCGCGGCGCTGCTGAGCTTCCAGGAGGCGCAGCCGGAGATCTATCCGGTGCAGATCGCCTTCAACGTGATCCCGCACGGCGGCGACTTCACCGACAACGGCTACACCACCGAGGAAATGAAGCTGGTCTGGGAGACCCGCAAGATCCTCGGCGACGACAGCATCGGCGTGAACGCGACCGTGGTGCGGGTGCCGGTGTTCTACGGCCATTCCGAGGCGGTGCACATCGAGACCCGCGACAAGCTCTCCGCGGCCGACGCGCGCGCGCTGCTGGAAAAGGCGCCGGGCCTGGTGGTGGTGGACGAGGCCAAGGGCGGCGGCTACCCGACCCCGGTGACCCACGCCTCCGGCGAGGACCCGGTGTTCGTCGGCCGCATCCGCGACGACATCTCGCACCCGCGCGGGCTGTCGCTGTGGGTGGTGGCCGACAACATCCGCAAGGGGGCGGCGACCAACGCGGTGCAGCTGGCCGAGCTGGTGTGGGCCGAGCGCTGAGGTAGAGCGTCGAGGCATGAACCGGGAAATCGGGCCCCGCGGGGCCCGATTTTTTTGCGCCGGTGGAAAGCCTCCAGGCCATGGCCTCGTTGCTTATGAGCAATGGTCTTCAGGCCAAGGCTTTATGGCTTTTGTGGGAGGGCCTTCAGGCCCGATGCCTTTGTTTCAGATCGCCGCGACCGGATCGAAAAGCATCGGGCCTGAAGGCCCTCCCACAAAAGCCGGCTTCCCCTCAGCCAGTCAACGGCTTAGGATGAAAACTTAACGAATGCGTTGCGCATTCAGGCCGTACCCCTTTAGAGTCGCCGCCTGACTTCGGAATGGGACCGCTCGTGAGATCAGGTTTCGCACGCACCGCCCTGGGCCTGGCGCTGGCATTGGCCAGCTCGGCGGCCTGTGCGCTGGGTCTGGGCCAGATCGAGGTCAAGTCGCGCGCCGGCCAGCCGTTGCTGGCCGAGATCCCGGTCATCGCCAGCGGCCCGGAGGAACTGGCCCAGCTGCGCGCCGGCCTGGCCTCGCCGGAAACCTTCCAGCGCATCGGCCTGGAGCCGCCGCAGGGCATCGTCACCGACCTGCGCTTCACCCTGGCGGTCGACCGCAACGGCAAGCCGATCATCCGCGTCACCAGCACCCAGCCGGTGCAGCAGCCGCTGCTGACCTTCCTGATCGAAGTCGATTGGGGCCAGGGCCGCCTGACCCGCGAATACTCGGCGTTGCTCGACGCGCCGCGCACCGCGTCCGCGCCGATGCAGCCGCCGATCCAGGCCGCCGCCGGCGCGAATCCGAACACCATCGAACGTCCGCTGGAGGCGCCGCTGCCGTTCGGCGCGCAGCCGCAGCAGACCGATCCGCTGGCGGTGGAGAACCCGGTGCCCGGCTACGATCCGGGCAACGCGATGCAGCCGTTGCCGCCGGACGCGCTGGCCGCGCAGCCCGAAGCGCCGCCGCCGCAGGCGATCCCGGACGCCGCGCCGCCGGCCGCGGCGCCGGCGCCCGCCGAGCGGCCCAACGCCGGCCGCATCGCGCGCGAGCCGCGCCCGCCGCCGGCCGCGCCGGCCGCCATTCCCGCCGAGGGCGAGATCACCGTCGCGCGCGGCCAGACCCTGTCCGGCATCGCCGCGCAGGTGGGCGGCGCGCAAAGCCTCAACCAGACCATGATCGCGCTGCTGCGGGCCAATCCCGAGGCCTTCGTCGGCGGCAACATCAATCGCCTGCGCGCCGGCGCGGTGCTGCGCCGTCCGCCCGGCGGCGAGATGGCGGCGATCGACCCGCGCGAGGCCAACGAACTGGTCCGCGCGCAGATCCAGCAATGGCGGCAGGCGCCGCAGCAGGCGGTGCCGCAGCCGCTGACCGTCGGCGCCGACCGCGTCGCCAAGGCGCCGGTGGCGCCGGCCGCGCGCGAGCCCGGCCGGGCCAGCGATGCGCGCCTGGAAATCGTCCCGCCCGGCGCCGAGCGCGCGAAGGCCGGGGCTCAGTCCGGCATCAGCGCCGCAGGCGAGGGCCACATGGTGCGAGAACAAGTGCAACAGGCCAACGAAACCATTGCGGTGCGCGAGCAGGAACTGGCGGACCTCAAGAGCAAGGTCGCCGAGCTGGAGAAGCTCAGCACCGACCAGCAGAAGCTGATCGCGATGAAGGACAGCGAGCTGGCCGCGACCCAGCAGCGCCTGGCCGAGAACCAGGCCCGCGCCGACAGCGGCTCGCCGTTGCCGTGGATCTTCGGCGGCCTCGGCCTGCTGGCGCTGTTGGCCGGCGGCTGGGTGCTGAGCCGGCGCGAACCCAAGCGCCCGAACTTCCGCGCCGCCGCGCCGGCGCCCGCGCCGTTCGTGCCGGCGCCCGCAGCCACCGAGCCCACTCCGGACCCGGTCGAAACGCTGCGGCGCAAGCCCGAACCGGCGCCGCTGGTCGACCCGGTCGCGCAGCTGCTCGGCCGCGACCGCTCCGAACCCGAATCGCGCGCCGACGCCATCGCCGATAGCGACGCCGACGCCGATGTGGCGGACGTGTCCGAACAGACCGACGCGCCGCAGGCCCACGCCTTGCAGGATTTCCCTGGCGAACAGGAACCCGCGACCGTCCAGCCCGCCGCCGACCCCGTCGCGCCGCCGCCGCACTGGACCGCCCCGGTCAGCGAACCCAAGAGCCAGCCGCGCGTGCCGACCTGGCATTCGACCAGCGCCGGCAGCCAGCCGCGCCGCGAGGCCGAACCGGCGCCGCTGCAGCCGGTGCCGGTGGCCCCGGCCGTCGCCCCGCAGGTCGCCGCGACCCAGGCGCCGAGCGTGGAGCCGCGCGCGGATGCCGGAACCGTCGCGCCGCGCCTCGCGGCCGAACCGGCCCGGCTCGCGCCCGATCCCATCGTGCCCGATCCCATCGCGCCCGCTCCCAAGCCGGCCGCCGCGGTCGCGGCCTCGCCGGGCCTGGAGCGGATCGAGCTGGCCCGCGCCTACCTCGACCTCGGCGACGAAGGCAGCGCCCGCCAGTTGCTCGGCGAAGTGTTGATCAACGGCGACCACGCCGCCCGCCAGCAGGCCGCGCGCCTGCTGCGCGAACTGGAAGGCGCCGGCGGAGGCCGGACCGGCTCCTGAGGCACAGGCAAGGGCAGGGCATGAACGACTCCGACACCGCCTCCGCCGCCGCGCCGCTGCGGCGCTACGCCCTGGGCGTGGAGTACGACGGCAGCGAATTCTCCGGCTGGCAGCGGCTGGTGCGTCCGGGCGAGCCGAGCCGCCCCGAGCACGCCCCGCGCGGCGAAGCCACCGTGCAGACCACCCTGGAGCAGGCGCTGAGCTTCGTCGCCGGCACCGGCATCGAGGTGGTCTGCGCCGGCCGCACCGACGCCGGCGTGCATGCCTCGTGCCAGGTCGTGCATTTCGACAGCCCGGTCGAGCGCGACCCGCGCGGCTGGACGCTGGGCGCGACCTCGCGCCTGCCGCCATCCGTATGCGTGCGCTGGTGCATTCCCGTGGCGCCGGACTTCCACGCGCGGTTCTCGGCGCGGGCGCGCCGTTACCGCTACCGCATCCTCAACCGCCCGGTGCGGCCGGCGCTGCAGCGCCAGTACCTGAGCTGGGAACGGCGCCCGCTCGACGCCGACGCCATGCACCGCGCGGCCCAGGCGCTGCTGGGCGAGAACGATTTCTCGGCGTTCCGCACCGTGCACTGCCAGGCCCCGCACGCGCGCCGCGACCTGCAGTCCATCGCGGTCCGCCGCGACGGCGATATCGTGGAAATGGAAGTGCAGGCCAACGCCTTTCTTCACCATATGGTGCGCAACATTGTCGGAAGCTTGCTGCCGGTCGGCCGCGGCGACCGGCCCGAGGGCTGGATCGCCGAACTGCTGGCCGGGCGCGACCGCACGGTCGCCGGTCCGACCGCTCCGTCGGCGGGACTGGTGTTCGTCGGGCCGCGCTATCCCGCCGAATGCCAGTTGCCCGCCGAGGTCTGCCTTTGAATCCGTCCCGCACGCTGTACCGCACCCGCATCAAGTTCTGTGGTTTCACCCGTCCCGGCGACGTGCGCCTGGCCTGCGAACTCGGCGCCGACGCGATCGGTTTCGTGTTCGCCGCCGGCAGCAAGCGCCGGGTCGCGCCCGAGGAGGCGCGGGCCATGCGCCAGGCGCTGGCGCCGCTGGTCGACGCGGTCGCGCTGTTCGCCGACAACCCGGTCGATGAAGTGCGCGAGGTCGTGCGCCAGGTCCGGCCGAGCCTGCTGCAGTTCCACGGCAACGAAGACGACGCCTACTGCCGCGGCTTCGGCGTGCCTTACCTGAAGGCCATCGCGATGGGCGGCGAACTGGCCGGCCAGCACCCGTCCGCGCTGCTGATGCGCTATCCCGGCGCGGCCGGCTTCCTGTTCGACAGCCATGCCGAGGGCGGCAGCGGCGGCAGCGGCAAGACCTTCGACTGGAAACGCATCCCGGTCGGGGTGCAGAAGCCCTTCATCCTGGCCGGCGGCATCACCCCGGACAACGTGTTCGAGGCGATCCTGGCGACCCTGCCATGGGGGGTGGACGTCTCCAGCGGCATCGAGAGCGCGCCCGGGCTCAAGGACGGCGACAGGATGCGTCAGTTCGTCGAGGAAGTGCGGCGGGCCGACTGCCACGTCGAGTAACGCGCCGGCGACCGCTGCGACGGGGAAGGGCGGGGACGCGGACGCGCCGGCCGGCGCGCTCGCGCGGCGCGCCGACGGTGCGCCGTTCCCGCTGTCGCCCGGGCCCGCGTCGCGCTTGCGCTTTGCCCAGCGCGTCACCCCGCAACCGGACCGCCATTCCGAGGCAAGCGAAACGGTACGGTCGGCGCGCCGATGCCCTAAACTCTGGGGTTCCGCCGCGCCAGGCGCGGCGCTCCCCCGTTTGATGGCCGCCGATGTCCGCCGATCCGATCGCCCAACCGATTGATTTCCATCAGTACCCCGACGCCAACGGCCATTTCGGCCGGTTCGGCGGCCGGTTCGTCGCCGAAACCCTGATCGCGCCGATCGAGGAACTCGCCCGCGCCTACGACGCCGCGCGGGTCGATCCGGCCTTCGTCCAGGCCTTCGACAACGACCTGGCCCACTACGTCGGCCGGCCGAGCCCGATCTACCACGCGCAGCGCCTCAGCGACGAAGTCGGCGGCGCGCGGATCCTGCTCAAGCGCGAAGACCTCAACCACACCGGCGCGCACAAGATCAACAACACCATCGGCCAGGCGCTGCTCGCCAGCCGCATGGGCAAGACCCGGATCATCGCCGAGACCGGCGCCGGCCAGCACGGCGTCGCCAGCGCCACCGTGGCCGCGCGCCTGGGCCTGGAATGCGTGGTCTACATGGGCGCCACCGACATCGAGCGGCAGAAGATCAACGTCTACCGGATGAAGTTGCTCGGCGCGACCGTGGTGCCGGTGACCAGCGGCTCGCAGACGCTCAAGGACGCGCTCAACGAAGCCATGCGCGACTGGGTCACCAACGTGCGCGACACCTTCTACATCATCGGCACCGTGGCCGGCCCGGATCCGTATCCGCGCATGGTCCGCGACTTCAACGCCGTGGTCGGGCGCGAGGCGCGCGCGCAGATGCTGGCCGAGTACGGCCGCCTGCCCGATGCGATCACCGCCTGCGTCGGCGGCGGCAGCAACGCCATCGGCCTGTTCCACGCTTTCCTCAACGACCGCGAGGTGCGCATCGTCGGCGCCGAAGCCGCCGGCGACGGCATCGACACCGGCCGCCACGCCGCCTCGCTCGCCGCCGGCCGCCCCGGCGTGCTGCACGGCAACCGCACCTACGTGCTGTGCGACGACGACGGCCAGATCGTGGAAACGCATTCGGTCTCCGCCGGCCTGGACTATCCCGGCGTCGGCCCCGAGCACGCCTTCCTCAAGGACACCGGCCGCGCCGAGTACGTCGGCGTCACCGACGACGAAGCGCTCGACGCCTTCCGCACCCTGGCGCGCACCGAGGGCATCCTGGCCGCGCTGGAATCCAGCCACGCCATCGCCCAGGCGATCAAGCTGGCGCGTTCGATGCCGAAGGACCAGGTCGTGCTGTGCAATCTGTCCGGGCGCGGCGACAAGGACGTGCATACGATCGCCGGCCGCGAAGGGCTGCACTTTTGAGCGAGGAGTGAGCGTGGAGGAGTGAGGAGTGAGCGAAAGCATCGTTTCGCCCTCCGCGCCTCTCTACGCCGCTTTGGGTTCCGCTCGCTTCTCACTCCTCTACGCTCACTCCTGTGCCCCCATGAATCGCATCGACGCCAAGTTCCAACAGCTGCAAGCCGCCGGCCGCAAGGCGCTGATCCCGTTCCTGACCGCCGGCGATCCCTCGCTGGAGGCGACCGTGCCGGCGATGCACGCGCTGGTCGCGGCTGGCGCCGATGTGGTCGAGCTCGGCGTGCCGTTCTCCGATCCGATGGCCGACGGCCCGACCATCCAGCGCAGCTCCGAGCGCGCGATCGCGCGCGGCGCCGGCCTGGGCTGGGTGCTGCAGGCGGTAGCGCAGTTCCGCCAGGGTGACGCCGATACGCCGGTGGTGCTGATGGGCTACCTCAACCCGATCGAGATCCGCGGCGCGCAGCGTTTCGCCCACGACGCGGTCGCCGCCGGCGTCGACGGCGTGCTGCTGGTCGACCTGCCGCCGGAAGAGGCCGCCGAACTGCGCGCGGCCTTCGCCCAGGCCGGGTTGGCGCTGATCCTGCTGGCCTCGCCGACCACCACCGACGAGCGCCTGGCGCTGCTGTGCGACGGCGCCCAGGGCTATCTCTACTACGTCAGCTTCGCCGGCGTGACCGGCGCCGACCGGCTCGACGCCGGCGCCGCCAACGACCGCCTGCACCGCATCCGCCAGCAGTCGCGGGTGCCGGTGGTGGCCGGCTTCGGCATCAAGGACGCGGCCAGCGCCGCGGCCATGGCGCGCGAAGCCGAAGGCGTGGTGGTCGGCAGCGCGCTGGTCGCGGTGCTGGCCGAAGCGGCGTCGGCGCAGGCCGCGGCGCTGGCCGCGCGCGACTTCCTCGCGCCGCTGCGCGCGGCGCTCGACGCCGCCTGACCCGAGCGGCTGAACAGCGGCGGCCGGGGCGTCCGGCCCGCTGCGCTAAACTGGCGCGTCGGGACGGCACCGGCGCGGCGCATCCGATCCACTGCCGATCCGTCCTCCGCCCGCTACAACAGGAAGATCCCAACGCATGTCGTGGCTCAAGAAACTCATGCCGTCCGGCATCCGCACCGAGACCGGCGCGGCCAAGCGCCGCAGCGTCCCGGAGGGCCTGTGGGAGAAGTGCGAACGCTGCGGCGCCGTGCTCTACCGTCCCGAACTCGAGGAAAACCTCGAGGTGTGCCCCAAGTGCAGCTTCCACATGCCGATCCGCGCGCGTGCGCGGCTGAGCGCGTTCCTCGACGCCGGCAGCGGCCAGGAAATCGCCGCCGAACTGAGCCCGGTCGACGTGCTCAAGTTCAAGGACCAGAAGAAGTATTCCGAGCGCCTCAAGGCCGCGCAGAAGGCGACCGGCGAGCGCGACTCCTTGATCGCGATGGCCGGCACGCTCAAGCAGCGCCCGCTGGTCGCCGCCGCGATGGACTTCGCCTTCATGGGCGGCTCGATGGGTTCGGTCAGCGGCGAGCGCTTCGCCCGCGGCGCCGAGCGCGCCGTGGCCGACGGCGTGCCGATGGTCTGCTTCGCCGCCAGCGGCGGCATGCGCATGCAGGAAAGCCTGTTCTCGCTGATGCAGATGGCCAAGGCCTCGGCCGCGCTGGGGCGCATGCGCGACGCCGGCCTGCCGTTCATTTCGGTCATGACCCATCCGACCTTCGGCGGTACCACCGCCTCGTTCGCGATGCTCGGCGACCTCAACCTGGCCGAGCCCGGCGCGCTGATCGGCTTCGCCGGCCCGCGCGTGATCGAACAGACCGTGCGCGAAAAACTGCCGGAAGGTTTCCAGCGCAGCGAGTTCCTGCTCGAGCACGGCACCGTCGACCAGATCTGCGACCGCCGCGAAATGCGCGACCGCATCTCGCACCTGCTGGCGATGATGATGAAGCAGCCGCAGCCCGAGGACGATGTCGAAGCGGCCTGAGGCCGCTTCGGCAGGGTCGGCTGATTTGACATCGGCGATCTCCAAAAGCGACGCCATCGGCGCGAACGCGCCGGTCGCGTCGCTTTTGCCATTTTGGCGTCCCGACGATCCGCGATCCGCGGCCCGAAACGTTCGAACTGTGAGCGCCGAAGCGCAACGCGGCAGCGTTCAGCCGCGCGCCGACGTAGCGCGCCGCGCATGCGGCACACTCCTGCGGCGGCACTCCCCCGACGGCGTTTTCATGCCCGTTCGCCGCATCATCGCCATTCCCCGTTCCCTTCATTTCCGCTTCCCAGACCTATCCCTATGACCCGCAAATACTTCGGCACCGACGGCATCCGCGGCCGCGTCGGCGAGGGCGCCATTTCGGCCGACTTCGTCCTGCGCCTGGGCAACGCCTACGGCCACGCGCTGCAGCGCCGCGACTGGCGCAACCCGATGGTCATCATCGGCAAGGACACCCGCATCTCGAACTACATGTTCGAGGCCGCGCTCGAGGCCGGCCTGGTCGCCGCCGGCGTGGACGTGCAGCTGATGGGGCCGATGCCGACCCCGGCGGTCGCGCACCTGACCCGCTCGCTGCGCGCCGACGGCGGCATCGTCATCTCCGCCTCGCACAACCCGCACTACGACAACGGCATCAAGTTCTTCTCCGCCGACGGCGAAAAGCTCGACGACGACACCGAACTGGCGATCGAGGCGGCGCTGGAGCAGCCGTTCCGCACGGTCGAGTCCGAACGCCTGGGCCGCGCCGTGCGCACCCGCGACGCCATCGGCCGCTACCTGGAAGCCTGCAAGGGCTCGGTCTCGCGCGGCTTCGACCTCAGCGGCCTGCGCATCGCCCTGGACTGCGCCAACGGCGCGACCTACCAGGTCGGCCCGCTGGTGCTGCGCGAACTCGGCGCGCGCGTGGACGCGATCGGCGTCGACCCGAGCGGCCTCAACATCAACGACGGGGTCGGCTCGACCCATCCGCAGACCCTGGTGGCGAAGGTCCAGTCCAGCGGCGCGGATCTGGGCATCGCCTTCGACGGCGACGGCGACCGGGTCATGTTCGTCGACAGCGAAGGCCGCATCTGCGACGGCGACGACCTGCTCTACATCCTCGCCACCGACTGGCAGGACAGCGGCCGCCTGCGCGGCCCGGTGGTCGGCACGCTGATGACCAACTACGGCCTGGAGCGCGCGCTGGAACAGCGCGGCATCGGCTTCATCCGCGCCAAGGTCGGCGACCGCTACGTCCACCAGCAACTGATCGCCCACGGCGGCATGCTCGGCGGCGAAGCCTCCGGCCACTTGCTGTGCCTGGACCGCACCAGCACCGGCGACGGCATCGTCAGCGCGCTGCAGGTGCTGGAAGTGCTGGCGCGGCGCAAGCTGTCGCTGCGCGACGCCCTGGCCGGGCTGCAGCGGGTGCCGCAGAAGACCGTCAACGTGCGGTTCGAGGGCGCGAGCAAGCCAACCGAAGCCGCGTCGGTGAAGGAGGCGTTGAAGCTAGCAGAAGCCGCCGTGGCCGGCCGCGGCCGCGCCTTTCTGCGCCCCTCGGGCACCGAGCCGGTGGTGCGCGTCACCGTCGAGGCCGACGATGCGAAGCTGATGCAGGACACGCTCGACGCGCTGTCGGCGGCAGTCAAGGCCGCGGTCTGACCGCTGCGTCCACGCTGCAAACGACGAAGGCCGCGCAAGCGGCCTTCGTCGTTTTTGCCCGAAGCTCCCTGTAGGAGCGGCGCAAGCCGCGACTGCGCCAACCAAACAACGACGCAGGCCGTACGCCATGCGGCATTCGGCCGGCGCCGGATCGAAACCCAAGACCTCCATTGCGCGCCGGCGTTTCGTTGCCGCAGTCGCGGCTCGCGCCGCTCCTACAAGAAACGACCCGCCGCTCAACGCTGCTGGAACCGCGTCAGCATCTCCCACGACTGGCTCACCGCCGCCGGGTCCACCTTCGCCCCGGGGATCGGCCGGTAGCGGCGGTCCACCACGGTCGCCGCGCCGTAATTGTCGAACAGGTAGATCCGGTCGCCCTGGCGGATGCCGCGCTGCGACCAGCTCTCCACCAGCAGCGGCCGGTTCGGCTGCGCCGGCCCGAACAGGTCGAGCCCGGTGCTGTAGTCGGCGCTGTCGTTGCGGCAGCCCAGCGCGTGCTTCATCAATGTCGGCACCAGGTCCTCGTGCGAAGTGACGTGGCCGGTCTTGCGCGCCGCCATGCCCGGCCAATACAGCACGAACGGCGTGCGCAGCTGGTAGTCGGAGAAGTTGCCGTTGTGGCCCCAGTAGTTCTGCTTGAGGTCGTTGAATTCCTCGCCGTGATCGCCGGTGACCACGACCACGGTGTTGTGCGCGAACGGTCCGGCCTGCAGCGCGTCCAGGAACGGCCCGATCAGCGAGTCGGCGTAATGCGCGGCGGTGCGGTAGCGGTTGAAGTCCGGCAGCGGATCGTGGTCGGGGCCGAAGTCGATGGGGTTGATCGACTTCGCCATCGGCTGGAACAGCGGCGGGTAGCCCTCGGACATGTAATAGGGCTGGTGGGTCGAGTCCAGGAACACGAAGCCGAAGAAGCGCTGCTGCGCCGGGGTCGCGGCGATGTCGCGCTGCAGGTCGCGCAGGATCGACAGGTCGCGCTCGGCGCTGTGGCGCTCGCGCGGGCCGTTGACCAGGCGCTCGCGCACCTCGGAGAACACGGTGCGGTCGAATTCGGGGTTGTACAGCGGCGCGCTGCCGTAGATGTGCATCGCATAGCCGTCTTTCTTCATCTGGCCGATGAAGGCCGAGCCGCGCTGCTCGGCCAGCATCGGGTGCCAGTAGCCGCCGGGCAGGCCGTAGAGCAGGCCGAACAGGCCGAAGCGGGTGGCGTTGCCGGAGCTGTAGTGGTCGTCGTACCACTGCGAACGCTGGGCCAGGCGCCAGGTGTTGGGCATCACCTGCGGGTTGAGCGCGTCGTGGCGCAGCGATTCGAGCAGGATCACCACGACGTTGAGCTTGGGCGCCTTGTCGCATTCCAGCGGCTTGCGCGGGTATTGCAGCAGGCCTTCGCCGGCGCTGGGCATGCGCGCGTCGGGGTCGCTCTTCACCCCGAAGCGCTGCAGCGAGTCCTTCAGCGTGATCGGCTGCGCCCACGGGATGTAGGGCAGCTGCGACAGCACCGCGCGATCGCCGCGCGCGTCGTAGTAGGCGACCATCGCCTGGCCGAACAGCATCACCGCCGCGGCCAGCCACCACGCACGCACGATCGCGGTCAGGCCCGGACGCCGGCGCAGCGCGCGCCACCACAGCCACGCCGCGGCGATTTCCAGCGCCAGCACCAGCGCCACCGCCAGCGCGATCAGCGCCCAGGTGCCGGCGGAGAACACCACCTGGTCCTGCATCGCGCCGCCGAACACCATGTTGGCGACCATCGCGTTGAGGTGGAAGCGGTACAGCGCGAACACCTTGGCGTCGGTGACCAGCAGGCAGATCCACGCCGCCTGCAGGATCACCGCCGCCGCGGTCAGGGCGCCGTTGCGCCGGGTCAGCCAGCCCAGCAGCAGCGGCGGCAGGCCGAGCA
Source organism: Lysobacter yananisis (assembly GCF_031199375.1). NCBI lineage: Bacteria > Pseudomonadati > Pseudomonadota > Gammaproteobacteria > Lysobacterales > Lysobacteraceae > Lysobacter > Lysobacter yananisis. The sequence continues at coordinate 5,210,018 of NZ_CP133568.1, read as the reverse complement.
GGGCGCCGAAGAAGAGGAAGTGGCCGGGCAGGGCCAGGGTCAGGAACAGCGCCGCCTTCCAGTGCTCGGCGAGGTGGCCGAAAGGGATGTTGAGCGCGGCGATGGCGATCGCGGCGACGGCGTTGGTCAGGGTGAACCCGGTCAGCCAGGCCAGGGCGCGGCGCGCCTGGAAGGCGGGGCGGGCGGCGGGTACGTCCATTCGCGGGGGCGTTCTCGAGGTGGGGCGGACCGGGGCGGGCCGGGCCGAAAGCGAGCCGGGCGGGCGGCGACTTTAGCGTGTAACAAAGCCCTGGAACACCGCCGGAGGGCGGGCGCGCGGCGCCGAGCTGAAGCGCGCTGGCGGCCGTTCAGCCTGGGCGCGCGCGGGCGTGCCGGGGCGGTCTGCCGGAGGTGCCGCCGCGGTCGCCCGGAGGCGTCGAACGCGCGTGCGGGCCGGCTTTGAGCGAAGATAGCCGCCTATCCGAAAAGACAGACCAGACAGGAACGCCCAGTGAGTCAGATTCCCACCCTCGACATCCGCCGTTTCGACACCGACCGCGAGGCCTTCTTCGCCGAGCTCGGCGCGGCCTACCGCGAATGGGGTTTCGCCGGCATCCGCGGCCACGGCATCAGCGACGCCCAGATCGACCGCGCCTACGACGTGTTCAAGCGCTTCTTCGCGCTGCCCGACGAGGTCAAGCGCCAGTACCACGTGCCCGGCGGCGGCGGCGCCCGCGGCTACACCCCGTTCGGCGTAGAGACCGCCAAGGACTCCAAGCACTTCGACCTCAAGGAGTTCTGGCACGTCGGCCGCGAGATCGCGCGCGACTCCAAGTACGCCGCGGACATGCCGGCCAACCTGTGGCCGAGCGAGATCGCCGAGTTCAAGGAAGTCGCCTACGGCCTGTTCACCACCCTCGACGAGCTCGGCTCGCGCGTGCTCAGCGCGCTGGCCCTGCACATCGGCCTGCCGGAGAACTACTTCGCCGACAAGACCGACTCGGGCAATTCGATCCTGCGCCCGATCCACTACCCGCCGATCACCGCCGACGACATCCCCAACGTGCGCGCCGGCGCGCACGAGGACATCAACCTGATCACCCTGCTGGTCGGCGCCAGCGCCGCCGGCCTGGAAGTGAAGTCGCGCCAGGGCGAGTGGGTGCCGTTCACCGCCGACGCCGACACCATCGTGGTCAACATCGGCGACATGCTGCAGCGCCTGACCAACCACGTGTACCCGTCGACCACCCACCGCGTGGTCAACCCGCCGGGCGAACAGGCGCGCCAGCCGCGCTACTCGACCCCGTTCTTCCTGCACCCGAACCCGGACTTCGTGATCGACGTGCTGCCCTCGACGATCACCGCGGACAACCCCAAGCGCTATCCCGAGCCGATCACCGCGCAGGGCTATCTGGAAGAGCGCTTGCGCGAGATCAAGCTCAAGTGAGTCGGAAGTAGCGGATCGGGAGTGGAGCATCGGGCGGCGCGGTCGCCGTGGCATGCGGGCACGACGCCCGCGGTGGAGCCGGATCGCGACATCGCCGATCGCTCAAAAGGAAAAAGCCGGCTTGCGCCGGCTTTTTCTTTGGCCTGGAACTGCGCTCCGGGCGGAGCGTCCGGGCGCCGCGGAACGGGCCGCGGCACCCGTGGACGTCCTTGTCCGCTGCGGCGACTTACCCAAGGCTGCGTCGCCTGGCGGGCTGGCCGCCAAACCGGGGCGGAGTCCGTCGCCGGCCGCGTTTCAGGCCGGCGACGGCGGGCTCAGCAGCCGATCGCCGTGCACAGCGCCACGATGTTGTCGTCGTTGAACCGCGCGCCGACCCACGCCGTGCCGAACGCGCCGATGTGCGGGCCGCTGACGACGCTGTTGACCTGGTTGCCGGCGTTGGAATTGGGCGTGTAGTTGATCAGCCACGCGCCGCCGCTGGCGCCGTAGGTCATGTCGCAGCCCTGCACGACGACGTTGGTGCCTTCCGACGGCGAGTCGTAGGTCTGGCCGGCGCAGATGTTGGTGTACTGCGTGCTCAGGTTGCTGGCGTAGCCGTGCGAGTAGGTGTACAGCGAGTACGGCTGGTTCCAGGCGCGGCCGAGCCAGCCGACGTAGTTGATCACCGGAATGCCGGTGGTCTGCTCGCCGGTGAGCTTGATCACCGCCACGTCCCAGCGCCGGGTGCCCTGGCTGATCCAGTTGGTCGGCACGCGCGCGGTGCTCCAGCCGAACTTGCCGTACGGCGCTTCGCCGTAGCGCTCGGCCGGCACGAACACGAAGTTGGAGTTCCAGCCCGAGCCGAAGGTGTAGACGCAGTGCGCGGCGGTGGTCAGCACGTTGGTGCCGCTGGAGACCTGCGCGGTGCAGTACGAACTGGCGCCGCCGGGCTTGGTGAAGTACAGCTTGCCGATCTTGTTCCACGGCGAAGCCTTCCACTGGCTGGTGTAGTAGTTGCCGGGGAAGCGGGTGTAGGCGTAGTGCGCGCCGTCCTTCTCGCCGCCCAGCGCCGCCGTCGGCGCGGCGGCCTTCTGCGCGTCCAGCGCGTCGAGCTTGTTCCACACCTGCGGGAAGTGCTGGCGGGCGAGGTAGTTGTTGAACGCCGGGGCGCTGCCGCCGGGCGCGCTGGCGGCCGGGCCGGTCGGCGCGTCCAGCGCCTTGAGCGCGGCCGGGGACGCGGCTTCGCCGCGGGTTTCCCAGACCAGCGGCTTGACCGCGGCGCGCTGGCGCGCGGTCGCGAACGGCGCGGCCTGGGCGGCCTTGGCCGCGGCGGCGCTGCCGGGCTTGGGCGCATCCAGCGCGGCGACGTCGCCGTGGGCGGTGCGGATCACGGTTTCGCCGGCGCTGGCGGCGCCGGCCAGGGTCAGCAGGGCTAGGCCGGCGACAGCGGCGAGGCGGCGGGGGAGGCGGTGCGAGGCAGTGCGATGCGACTTCATGTCGAAAACTCCTTGAGGTATCGCTCCATGGGCGACGGATGGATCGTCGGCGCAGCGCCGTCGCGCGCCTCGATCCGTGGCGGCGCGGACGGCTTCCGGTCGAACGCCGGGCCGACTCGTACAGGCGAGTGCGGACCGGTGGCATCCCGCGGATGGCGGGCGGTTCGGCGGTGGGCGCCCTTGGCGGGCGGCCACCCCAGGAAACGCCGGGGTCGGGGAGGGCAGGACAGGCCGGGACCATGGACCGGTGTGGCGCCGATGCAGTCGCAGCAAGGACTGGGACGGCTGCGGCGCAGGCGGGGCAAGGGTTTCGGGCGGAAAGCCGCGGTGGACGCGGGAGAGAAATGTTGCGCAGGCGCAACGGCGGCGGAGGGCGAACGGGCGGCGCGGGCCGGGTTCCTGGGGCGATTTGCGCCGCAGTAACGCGGGTATCGGCGGTTTCGTCGTGGCGGAATTGGCGCGGTCGCGGCTTGCGCCGCTCCTGCGGGGGCTTCGGTTGCCGAGCGTTCCGCTGCAGGCGCTGCGCAAGCTGCGAACGCCGGACGGGGTTCTCGCGCCGGCCGCCGGTTGCGCCCGCCTCACCCCTCGCGCAGGCGCACCCCGGCCGCGCGCAGCGCCTGGCGCCAGGCCTCCAGCTTCATCGCCGCGCCCTGCGAGGCGTTGGCCGGGCTGGTCGACGGCAGCCGCACCAGGGTCAGGTCCGGCCGCGCCAGGCCGGGCGCGATGAAGCGGCGGAAGCTCTGCTCGGCCTTGGCGCCGTTGAACAGCACCGTGCCGACCCGCGGATGGCGGGCGAGGAAGCCGGCGATGTCGTTCGGCACCGCGGTGTCGTCGCGGATCGCCGAATCCAGGCTGCCTTCGCGCTCGCATTGCGCCAGCACGTCCCACAGCGCGATCCCGGCCGCGGCCAGCGCCGCGACCCGCTGCGGGAAGTCCAGCGCCGGCCCCGCGCCGACCAGTTCGCCCATGATCGGCCAGAACCGGTTGTGCGGATGCGCGTAATAGCGCCCGGCCGCGAGCGAGGCGGCGCCCGGCATGCTACCGAGCACCAGCGCGCGGGCGTCGGGGACTTCGAGTGGCGGGAAGCTGTGGATGAGCATTCAGCCAGAAGTGAGCGAAGAGAAGTGAGGAATGAGTGTAATCCGCTCACTCCTCACTTCTCTTCGCTCACTTCTGGCTTCAAGTACCGTTGGTCGCGCCCAACCGTTAGACTGCGCCCCGTCTACGCACCGAGGGAGAAGCCATGCGCCGCAGGATCGTCGCCGGAAACTGGAAGCTGCACGGCAGCCGCGAATTCGCCTTCGCCCTGCTCGACGAGGTCGCCGCGCAGACCCCGCCGCCGGGCGTGGAGCGGGTGATCCTGCCGCCGCTGCCGTACCTGGGCGAGCTGGTCGAACACTACGGCGAACGCGGCCTGGGCTTCGGCGCGCAGGACGTCAGCAGCAACGTCAAGGGCGCCTACACCGGCGAAGTCTCCGCGGCGATGCTCAAGGAGGTCGGCGCGGTCTACGGCCTGGTCGGCCACTCCGAGCGCCGCCAGTACCACCGCGAGAGCAGCGAACTGGTCGCGCGCAAGTTCGCGGCCGCGCGCGACGCCGGCCTGGTGCCGATCCTGTGCGTCGGCGAGACCCTGGAAGAGCGCGAGGACGGCAAGACCCAGTGGCGCCTGCAGGAACAGCTGGCGCCGGTGCTGGAACTGCTGGGCGTCGCCGCCCTCGACGGCGCCGTGGTCGCCTACGAGCCGGTCTGGGCGATCGGCACCGGCCGCACCGCCACGCCGGAGCAGGCGCAGGAGGTCCACGCATTCATCCGTAGCGAAATCGCTGCGCAGGATGCTAGAATCGCTGGCTCGCTTCCGATCCTTTACGGCGGAAGCGTGAAAGCCGACAACGCCGCCGCGCTGTTTTCCCAGCCCGACGTCGATGGCGGACTGGTCGGCGGGGCCTCCCTGGTCGCGTCCGACTTCAACGCCATCGCTGCCGCGGCGGCGCCCTGATCGCGTCGAACGGCGAACTCCGCCGCCCGGCAACGGTCGTAACGAGCTGTCACTGAGCGAAGAATCCGAACGATGCTGTTGTTCCTCAACGTCATCTATGTGTTGATCGCGATCGCCATGATCGCCCTGATCCTGATGCAGCGCGGCGCGGGTGCGCAGGCCGGCTCGGGCTTCGGCGGCGGCGCCTCGGCGACCGTGTTCGGTGCCCGCGGTTCGTCGAACTTCCTGTCCAAGTCGACCAAGTGGCTGGCGGTCGCGTTCTTCGCGATCAGCCTGTTCATGGCTTGGCAGGCCAGCCGCACCGCCCCGGCACAGTTGGGCAAGCCCGACCTGGGCGTGATGGGTCGCGTCAGCGAGCAGCCGGCTCCGGCCGCGCCCGCCGCCGCCCCGGCCGCTGCGCCCAGCGCGATCCCGCAGGCTCCGGCCAGCGGCGTGCCGCAGGCGCCCGCGGCGGCTCCGTCGACGGCGCCGGCCAATGCCGCGCCCGCCGGCGCGGTGCCTTCGGCGCCGGCTCCGGCCGCCGCTCCGGCATCGCAGCCGCAAGCGCAGCCGGCAGCCCCGGCAAAACAGCCGGCTAACGGCGGCTGAGATAAACAGGTTAAAATAGAGTTTCAGCCCCGCCCGGACGGCAGGGCAGGTCAGCGATGACCTAGGGCGGCGCGGGTTCCCCGCAACGCCGGGCCAGGATGGCGGAAGTAGGTTGGCAGTGCCCAGATGGCGGAATTGGTAGACGCACTACCTTGAGGTGGTAGCGACTTAGGTCGTGGGGGTTCGAGTCCCCCTTTGGGCACCACATCCAACCCGGCAGCATCCAAGTCCGATGTCGATGCTTTAGACAGCAGTAGACAAGCAAGACAGCAATTCGCACCACGGTACGCAGGTGCGGCACGCACGGCGGGCCGCTCCGCGCGTCCGAACGACTGGGCGCCGCGGCGCCAAGCCAAGGGATCGCGCAACCATGCGCGCCCATGTAGCCGAACAAGTAGCCGAGAGAACACCGCGTGCTGGCCGAATACCTGCCGACTCTGTTGTTCCTGATCGTCGCCAGCGGTATCGGCGTCGCCCTGTTGGTAGTAGGCAATGTGCTCGGGCCCAAGCGCCCGACCGCGGAGAAACTGTCTCCGTACGAATGCGGCTTCGAGGCCTTCGAAGACGCGCGCATGCAGTTCGACGTGCGCTACTACCTGATCGCCATCCAGTTCATCATCTTCGATCTGGAAATCATCTTCATCGTGCCCTGGGCCACCGTGTTCCGAGATCTCGGCGTGGTCGGCCTGATCGAGATGGGCATTTTCGCCAGCATGCTCCTGCTCGGCTTCGTTTACGTCTGGAAGAAGGGAGCGCTCGAATGGGAGTGATCCAAACCGTGTCCGGGTTGATGCACAACCCGTTGCCGGAAGGCCGCCTGGACGACATCCTGCGCCCCGAGGGCGAGAACCCGCTGCTGCAGCAGGGTTTCGTCACCACCAACCTCGACACCCTGTGGAACTGGGCGCGCACCGGCTCGATGTGGCCGATGACCTTCGGCCTGGCCTGCTGCGCGGTCGAGATGATGCACGCCGGCGCCGCGCGCCTGGACCTGGACCGCTACGGCGTGGTGTTCCGCCCGTCGCCGCGCCAGTCCGACGTGATGATCGTGGCCGGCACCCTGGTCAACAAGATGGCCCCGGCGCTGCGCAAGGTCTACGACCAGATGCCGGACCCGAAGTGGGTCATCTCGATGGGCAGCTGCGCCAACGGCGGCGGCTACTACCACTATTCCTATGCGGTGGTGCGCGGTTGCGACCGCGTGGTGCCGGTCGACGTCTACGTACCGGGCTGCCCGCCGACCGCCGAGGCGCTGGTCTACGGCATCCTGCAGCTGCAGCGCAAGATCCGCCGCGGCACCAACTTCGGCGACGCCAAGCAGGGTGTGCGCGAATGAGCCCCGCCGATCTCGCCCAGCGCCTGGACGCGCGCTTCCCGCAGGCCACCATCGTCGTCGCGCAACCGCGCGGCGAAATTACTTTGGAGGTCGCCCACGACCAGTGGCTCGACGCCGCGCGCGCATTGCGCGACGAACTCGGCTTCGAGCAGTGCGTCGACGTCAGCGGCGTGGACTACCTGACCTACGGCAGCGACGAGTGGGACACCGACGTGTCCTCGGAAGGCTTCTCGCGCGGCGTGGAAGGCAAGAGCGCCGGCCGTTTCCGTTGGGGCGAAGAACCCAACGGCGCCGAGGACGCCAAGCCCGCGCGCCGCTTCGCCGCGGTCGCGCACCTGCTGTCGTACCAGCACAACGCGCGCGTGCGCCTGAAGACGTTCGCGCCGAACGACGACCTGCCGGTCGTGCCCTCGCTGACCTCGGTGCACCCGGGCGTCAACTGGTTCGAGCGCGAGGCCTTCGACCTGTACGGCATCGTTTTCGAAGGCCATCCGGACCTGCGCCGCATCCTCACCGACTACGGTTTCGTCGGCCATCCGTTCCGCAAGGACTTCCCGCTGATCGGCAACGTCGAAGTGCGCTACGACGCCGACAAGCGCCGGGTGGTGTACGAGCCGGTGTCGATCGAGCCGCGCGTCGGCGTGCCGCGCGTGATCCGCGAGGACGCGCGCTACCAGACCGCGCAGGGCGAGCAGTCGCAGCGCGAGGTGAAGTGAGATGAGCAATCCCGCCAGCGACATGCCCTTGGTGAACCTCAACACCTCCGGCCTCAACAACGCCGAGATCCGCAACTACACCTTCAACTTCGGTCCCCAGCATCCGGCCGCGCACGGCGTGCTGCGCCTGATCCTGGAGATGGACGGCGAAGTCGTGCAGCGCGCCGATCCGCACATCGGCCTGCTCCATCGCGGCACCGAGAAGCTCGCCGAGTCCAAGCCGTTCAACCAGTCGATCGGCTACATGGATCGGCTCGACTACGTGTCGATGATGTGCAACGAGCACGCGTACGTGCGCGCGATCGAGACCCTGCTGGGGATCGAGGCGCCGGTGCGCGCGCAGTACATCCGCACGATGTTCGACGAGATCACCCGCATCCTGAACCACTTGATGTGGATCGGTTCCAACGCGCTCGACCTGGGCGCGATGGCGGTGTTCCTGTACGCCTTCCGCGAGCGCGAAGAGCTGATGGACTGCTACGAGGCGGTCTCCGGCGCGCGCATGCACGCGGCCTACTACCGTCCCGGCGGCGTCTATCGCGACCTGCCGGACCGGATGCCGAAGTACAAGGAATCGCCCTGGAAGAAGGGCGCGGGCCTCAAGCGCTTCAACGAGTGGCGCGAAGGCTCGATGCTCGATTACCTGGACGCGTTCGCCGACGACTTCCCCAAGCGCGTCGACGAATACGAGACGCTGCTGACCGAAAACCGCATCTGGAAGCAGCGCACCGTCGGCATCGGCGTGGTCTCGCCCGAACAGGCCCTGGCCTGGGGCATGACCGGCCCGATGATCCGCGGCTCCGGCATCGCCTGGGACCTGCGCAAGAAGCAGCCCTACGCCAAGTACGCGGAGGTCGATTTCGACATCCCGGTCGGCGTCAACGGCGACTGCTACGACCGCTACCTGGTGCGCGTGGCCGAGATGCGCGAATCCACCCGCATCATCAAGCAGTGCGTGAAGTGGCTGCGCGCCAACCCCGGCCCCGTGATCGTCGACAACTTCAAGGTCGCCCCGCCCAAGCGCGAGGAGATGAAGGACGACATGGAAGCGCTGATCCACCACTTCAAGCTGTTCTCGGAAGGCTATTGCGTGCCGGCCGGCGAGACCTACTGCGCCGTGGAAGCCCCCAAGGGCGAATTCGGCTGCTACCTGGTCTCCGACGGCGCCAACAAGCCGTTCCGGGTGAAGCTGCGCGCGCCGGGCTTCGCCCACCTCTCGTCGATGGACGAGGTCGTCAAGGGCCACATGCTGGCCGACGTGGTGGCGATGATCGGCACCTACGACATCGTGTTCGGCGAGATCGATCGCTGATCTCGCCGCACTGAAGGTTTGTCCCAGACCGGGCGCCGGGGGCGCGCGGTCGCAGAGGAAAGAAGAAATGAAGGCGACAGGCAATTTCGAGGCCGCACAGCACGTCGATCCGATGGTGGCGTTGTCCGATGCGACGCGCGCGCACATCGATCACTGGCTGACCAAGTTCCCGCCGGAGCGCAAGCGTTCGGCGGTGCTGCAGGGCCTGCACGCGGCGCAGGAGCAGAACGGCGGTTGGCTGACCGACGAGCTGATCGCCGCGGTGGCCAAGTACCTGAGCCTGCCGCCGGTGTGGGCGTACGAGGTGGCGAGCTTCTATTCGATGTTCGAGACGCAGCAGGTCGGCCGCAACAACGTCGCCTTCTGCACCAACATCAGCTGCTGGCTCAACGGCGCGCAGGACCTGGTCGCGCACGCCGAGAAGAAGCTGGGCTGCAAGCTCGGCGAATCCACCGCCGACGGCCGGGTCTTCCTCAAGCGCGAGGAAGAATGCCTGGCCGCGTGCTGCGGCGCGCCGGTGGTCGTCGTCAACGGTCATTACCACGAGAAGCTCGACGCGGCGAAAGTCGACGAGCTGCTCGACGGTCTGAAGTGAGGTCGGGCGAGATGGCGCACGGTCACCACGATTATTCCAAGGGCTACGGCCCGGTCGGCCCGGCTCCGCAGGAGCACCAGGTCGTCTACACGACGCTGCACTACGACACTCCGTGGTCGTACGAAAACTATTTGAAGACCGGCGGCTATAGCGCGCTGCGCAAGATCCTCAGCGAGAAGACGCCGCCGGACGAGATCATCAACGCGGTCAAGGCCTCGGGCCTGCGCGGCCGCGGCGGCGCGGGCTTCCCGACCGGCCTGAAGTGGAGCTTCATGCCCAAGGGCAGCGGCACCCAGAAGTACATCCTGTGCAACTCGGACGAATCCGAGCCGGGCACGGCCAAGGACCGCGACATCCTGCGCTTCAACCCGCACTCGGTGGTGGAGGGCATGGCGATCGCCTGCTACGCCACCGGTTCGACCGTGGCCTACAACTACCTGCGCGGCGAATTCCACCACGAGCCGTTCGAGCATTTCGAGCAGGCGCTGAAGGAAGCCTACGAGAACGGCTGGCTGGGCAAGAACGTGCTCGGCAGCGGCGTGGACATCGACATCTACGGCGCGCTCGGCGCCGGCGCCTACATCTGCGGCGAAGAGACCGCGCTGATGGAATCGCTGGAAGGCAAGAAGGGCCAGCCGCGCTTCAAGCCGCCGTTCCCGGCCAACTTCGGCCTGTTCGGCAAGCCGACCACGATCAACAACACCGAGACCTACGCCTCGGTGCCGGCGATCCTGCGCAACGGCGCGGAATGGTTCGCCGGCCTGGGCAAGCCCAACAACGGCGGCCCGAAGATCTTCTCGGTGTCCGGCCACGTCGCCAACCCGGGCAACTTCGAGATCCGCCTGGGCACGCCGTTCTCCGAACTGCTGCAGCTCGCCGGCGGCATCCGCGGCGGGCGCAAGCTCAAGGCGGTGATCCCCGGCGGCTCCTCGATGAAGGTGCTGCCGGCGGCGACGATCATGGAATGCACGATGGACTACGACTCGCTGCAGAAGGCCGGTTCCGGCCTCGGCTCGGGCGCGGTCATCGTGATGGACGACACCACCTGCATGGTCCGCGCCTGCCAGCGCATCGCCCGGTTCTATTTCAAGGAAAGCTGCGGCCAGTGCACGCCGTGCCGCGAAGGCACCGGCTGGATGTACCGCATGCTGACGAGAATCGCCGAAAAGCAGGCGACCCTGGAAGACTTGCAGATGCTGCGCGCCGCCGCGGGCCAGATCGAAGGCCACACCATCTGCGCGTTCGGCGAAGCCGCCGCGTGGCCGGTGCAGGGCTTCCTGCATCACTTCTGGGACGAGTTCGAGTACGCGATCGTCAACAAGCGGTTCCTGGTCGACGACCAAGCGGCCGGCACTGTGGTCGAAAAGAAGGTGGCCGCATGAGCGCGTCGTCCTTCCACATCCCCCATTGTTCCCGCGCCGCGCGCCGGAACAATGCGCCCCTTGACTCAAGGGGCTTGTCCGACGCTTCGATGAGGGGCTCGCTGTGAGCGCTCAACCCGTAAATCCGAATCTGCCGCCCGACCACGTCACCGTCTTCATCGACGGCGTCGAGATGGCCGCGCCGAAGAATTCGATGATCATCCATGCCGCCGACAAGGCCGGCATTCCGATCCCGCGTTTCTGCTACCACGACAAGCTGGCGATCGCCGCCAACTGCCGCATGTGCCTGGTCGATACCGAGGTCGGCGGCCGCGCCGCGCCGAAGCCGTCGCCGGCCTGCGCCACGCCGGTGATGGACGGGCTGAAGGTGTTCACCCGCAACGAGCGCGCGCTGAAGTCGCAGCGCAACGTGATGGAGTTCCTGCTCGCCAACCACCCGCTGGATTGCCCGATCTGCGACCAGGGCGGCGAGTGCGAGCTGCAGGACGTGTCGATGGGCTACGGCCGTTCGGTCAGCCGTTACGCCGAACGCAAGCGCGTGGTGCCGGACGAGGACATCGGTCCGCTGGTCGCCACCGAGATGACCCGCTGCATCCAGTGCACCCGCTGCGTGCGCTTCACCGCGGAAATCGCCGGCACCTACGAGCTCGGCGGCATGTACCGCGGCGAGAACCTGCAGATCGGCACCTTCGACGGCAAGCCGCTGACCACCGAACTGTCGGGCAACGTCATCGACGTGTGCCCGGTCGGCGCGCTGACCAACAAGGTGTTCCAGTTCAAGGCGCGTCCGTGGGAACTGACCGCGCGCGAGTCGCTGGGTTACCACGACGCGCTAGGCAGCAACCTGTTCCTGCACGTTCGCCGCGGCGACGTGCTGCGCACCGTGCCGCGCGACAACGAAGCGGTCAACGAGTGCTGGCTGTCGGACCGCGACCGCTATTCGCACCAGGGCCTGTACGCGGAAGACCGCGCCCAGCGTCCGCTGCTGAAGGACAACGGCGAGTGGCGAGAAGCCTCTTGGGAAGAGGCGCTGAGCCGTGCTGCCAAGATCCTGCGCGACAACGGCGGCGACAACCTCGGCGTGCTCGCGCACCCGGCGACTTCGAACGAAGAGGGCGCGCTGCTGGCGCGTCTGGCCGAAGCGCTGGGCACCGGCAATATCGATCACCGCATCTCGCAGCACGACCTGTCCGACGCCGCCGTGGCCGAAACCTTCGCCATGCCGGTCGCCGAGATCGAGCAGGCCGACGTGGTGATCGTGGTCGGCAGCAACCTGCGCCACGAACTGCCGCTGGTGCAGCAGCGTGTGCGCAAGGCCTACACCCGCGGCGCCAAGGTGCACGCGGTCAATCCGGTCGACTTCGACTTCACCTTCGACCTGACCAGCAAGCGCATCGTCGCGCCGTCGCAGCTCGCCGCCGCGCTCGGCGACGACGCGCTGCGCGAGATCGCCAAGGGCGGCAACCACGTCGCGCTGATCGTCGGCGGCGTGGCCGAGAACGGCCCGTACGCGGCCGCGATCCGCGCCGCCGCCCAGGCCTTCGCCGAGGCCACCGGCGCCAAGCTGTGCCGCATCCCGCAAGGCGCCAACGCGGTCGGTCTGGCCCGCCACGGCGTGCTGCCGAGCGCGCGCGACGCCGGCGCGATGCTCAGCGACGCGCGCGGCGCCTACATCGTCTACGGCATCGAGCCGGGCCTGGATTTCGCCGACACCGAAAGCGCGCTGCGCGCGCTCGGCGCGGCCCAGGTGGTGGCGTTCAGCCATTACGCCTGCCGCTCGACCAAGGCCGTGGCCGACGTGATCCTGCCGATCGCGCTGCTGCCGGAAATCGACGCGACCCTGACCAATCTCGACGGCCGCGACCAGCAGGCCATCGCCGGCGGCAAGCTGCCGGGCCTGGCCCGCGCCGGTTGGCGCGTGCTGCGCGCGCTCGGCGGCGAACTCGGCGCCAGCGGCTTCGAGTTCACCGACTTCGCCGGCCTGCGCGCGAGCATCGCGCCGCGCGCGGTGACGCCGGCCGCCGGCCGCGCGCCGAACGTGGCGGGCGAGGGCGGTCTCGAACTCGCCGTCTCCACCGCGATCTACCGCAGCGACGCCACCGTGCGCCGCGCGCCCGCGCTGCAGTCGCACCCGCTCAATCTCGAACCGCGCGCCGTGCTGAATCCGGCCGACGCCGCCGCGCTGGGTTTCGGCGACGGCATGGTCGGCAAGTTCGGCGCCGGCGCCGGCACCGCGACCCTGCCGGTCGCGATCAGCGCCAAGGTCGCGCCGGGCACGGTGTGGATCGAAAGCGGCCACGGCGCCACCGCGCCGCTCGGCGCGGGCCGCGTGCAGGCGGGGAGGGCCTAAGCCATGACGGACGGAATGTTCATGACCCAGCTGGTCGACCCGCTGCACAACTGGTTCCTGTCGCTGGGCATGGTCGGCGCGGTGCTGTGGATCGTGCTGAAGATCCTGCTGATCGCGATGCCGGTGATCATCACCGTGGCCTTCTACGTGGTCTGGGAGCGCAAGCTGATCGGCTGGATGCACGTGCGCCACGGGCCGATGTACGTCGGCATGGGCATCCTGCAGGCCTTCGCCGACGTGTTCAAACTGCTGTTCAAGGAAGTGATCCAGCCGGCCAAGGCCGAGTCCTTCCTGTACAAGCTGGCGCCGCTGCTGACCCTGGCGCCGGCGTTCGCGGCCTGGGCGGTGGTGCCGTTCGATGCCAAGCTGGTGCTGTCCAACGCCAACGCCGGCCTGCTGTACCTGTTGGCGATGACTTCGCTGGGCGTGTACGGCATCATCCTCGCCGGTTGGGCCTCGAACTCGAAGTACGCCTTCCTCGGCGCGATGCGCGCCGCCGCGCAGGTGGTGTCGTACGAGATCGCGATGGGTTTCGCCATGGTCGGCGTGATGGTCGGCGCCGGCAGCCTCAACCTCACCGACATCGTCATGGCCCAGTCGGGCAACGCCGGCGCGCTGGAGTGGTTCGCGCTGCCGATGCTGCCGCTGTTCGTCGTCTACTTCATTTCCGGCGTGGCCGAGACCAACCGCGCGCCGTTCGACGTGGTCGAGGGCGAGTCGGAGATCGTGGCCGGCCACATGGTCGAGTATTCGGGTTCGGCGTTCGCGCTGTTCTTCCTCGCCGAATACGCGAACATGATCCTGATCAGCTTCCTGACCGCGATCTTCTTCCTCGGCGGCTGGCTGAGCCCGTTCCAGGGCCTCGGCATTCCGTTCCTGTCGGTCGACGGCTGGTGGTGGCTGCTCGCGAAGGTGTTCTTCTTCGCCAGCTGCTTCATCTGGTTCCGCGCCTCCTTCCCGCGCTATCGCTACGACCAGATCATGCGCCTGGGCTGGAAGGTGTTCATCCCCCTGACCATCGCCTGGATCGTCGTGGTCGCGTTGATGTCGTATTACGGCATCTTCCTGCCGGGACAGTGAGGCGGAGCAACTCATGAATCGCATCGTTTCCTATTTCAAGAGCCTGCTCCTGATCGAGCTCGCGCAGGGCCTTGGGCTGACGCTCAAGTACCTGTTCAAGCCCAAGTACACGCTGATGTACCCGATGGAGAAGACGCCGCAGTCGCCGCGCTTCCGCGGCGTGCACGCGCTGCGCCGCTATCCCAACGGCGAAGAGCGCTGCATCGCCTGCAAGCTGTGCGAGGCGGTGTGCCCGGCGCTGGCGATCACCATCGATTCGGAGAAGCGCGCCGACGGCACCCGCCGCACGACCCGCTACGACATCGACCTGTTCAAGTGCATCTTCTGCGGGTTCTGCGAGGAATCCTGCCCGGTCGACTCGATCGTGGAGACCCACATCCACGAGTACCACTTCGACCAGCGCGGACAGAACATCGTCACCAAGCCGCAGCTGTTGGCGATCGGCGACCGTCTCGAGACCGAGATCGCCGAGCGCCGCGCCGCCGACGCCGCCTTCCGCTGAGTACACGACATGGATCTCGCCCAGATCGCCTTCTTCGTCTTCGCCGCCATGGCCACGCTTTCGGCCGTGGCCGTGATCAGCGTCAAGAACCCGGTCCATGCCGCGCTCAGCCTGGTGCTGACCTTCTTCTCGGTCGCCTGCGTGTGGATCATCGCCGGCGCCGAGTTCCTCGGCGTGGCCCTGATCCTGGTCTACGTCGGCGCGGTGATGGTCTTGTTCCTGTTCGTGGTGATGATGCTCGACATCGACGTCGCCCCGCTGCGCGAGGGCTACGTGCGCTACCTGCCGGTCGGCCTGCTGGTCGCGGTGGTGATGCTGGTGGAGATGATCACCCTGATCGGGGTCAAGGCGTCGCTCGCCGCGCCGCTGACCGCCGACGCGTCCGGCGGCTCCAACACCAAGTGGCTGGCGACCGCGCTGTTCACCGACTTCCTGCTGCCGTTCGAGATCGCCGCGGTGATCCTGACCGTGGCGGTGATCGCCGCGGTCATGCTGACCCTGCGCCGCCGCCCGGGCGCCAAGCACCAGAACCCGAGCGAGCAGGCGCGCGTGCGCGCCAGCGACCGCATCCGCATGATCAAGATGGACGCCGTGAAGCCCGTCGCCGCCGAACCGGCGCCGGCCGACGCAGCGCAGGAGGCCAAGCCGTGAGCGAATTCTTCGGGTCGGGCCTAGCCCTCGGCCACTTCCTCGCCCTGGGCGCGGTGCTGTTCTGCATCAGCGTCGCCGGCATCTTCCTCAACCGCAAGAACGTGATCGTGCTGCTGATGTCGATCGAGCTGATGCTGCTCGCGGTCAACATCAACTTCGTCGCGTTCTCGCGCCAGCTGGCCGATCCGGCCGGTCAGGTGTTCGTGTTCTTCATCCTGACCGTGGCCGCGGCCGAGGCCGCCATCGGCCTGGCCATCCTGGTCACGCTGTTCCGCAACCGGCGCACGATCAACGTCGCCGAAATCGACTCGATGAAGGGCTGATCCGGCATGGAACCCGCAATCTCCAAGTCCATCCTGCTCGCCATCGTGCTCGCGCCGTTGCTCGGCGCGATCCTGGCCGGCCTGTTCGGGCGCAAGATCGGCCGCGCCGGCTCGCACACCGTCACCATCCTCGGCGTCGCGGCGAGCTGCGCGATGTCGGTGTACGTGCTGTGGCAGCTGGTCGGCCACGGCGCCGCGCCGTTCAACGAGAACGTCTACACCTGGTTCCAGATCGGCGGCTATGAGGCCCACGTCGGCTTCATGATCGACAAGCTGACCGCGATGATGATGGTGGTGGTCACCTTCGTCTCGTTGCTGGTGCACATCTACACCATCGGCTACATGGCCGAGGACGACGGTTACCAGCGCTTCTTCAGCTACATCTCGCTGTTCACCTTCTCGATGCTCATGCTGGTCATGAGCAACAACTTCCTGCAGCTGTTCTTCGGCTGGGAAGCGGTGGGCCTGGTGTCGTACCTGCTGATCGGCTTCTGGTTCAAGAAGCCGACCGCGGTGTTCGCCAACATGAAAGCGTTCCTGGTCAACCGCGTCGGCGATTTCGGCTTCCTGCTCGGCATCTGCGCGGTGCTGTGGGCGACCGGCTCGCTCGACTACGGCACCGTGTTCGCCCACGCCCCGACCCTGGCCGAGCGCACCATCCAGGTCTGGGGCGGCGCCGATCCGATCGTGTGGTCGCTGCCGACGGTGATCTGCATCTGCCTGTTCATCGGCGCCATGGGCAAGTCGGCGCAGGTGCCGCTGCACGTGTGGCTGCCGGACTCGATGGAAGGCCCGACCCCGATCTCGGCGCTGATCCACGCCGCGACGATGGTGACCGCCGGCATCTTCATGGTCGCGCGCATGTCGCCGCTGTTCGAGCTGTCGCAGACCGCGCTGAACTTCGTGCTGTTCATCGGCGCCACCACCGCGTTCTGGACCGGCCTGATCGGCATCGTGCAGAACGACATCAAGCGCGTGGTCGCGTACTCGACCCTGTCGCAGCTGGGCTACATGACCGTCGCGCTCGGCGTGTCGGCGTACTCGGCCGCGGTGTACCACCTGATGACCCACGCCTTCTTCAAGGCGCTGCTGTTCCTGGCGGCCGGCTCGGTCATCATCGGCATGCACCACGAGCAGGACATGCGCAAGATGGGCGGCCTGCGCAAGTACATGCCGATCACCTACTGGACCAGCCTGCTCGGCACCCTGGCCCTGGTCGGCACGCCGTTCTTCGCCGGTTTCTATTCGAAGGACACCATCATCGAGGCGGCCGCGCACGTCGCTCACGGCGAGCATGCGACCTGGGTGTCGCAGTACGCCTACTGGGCGGTGCTGCTCGGCGCGTTCGTGACCTCGTTCTACAGCTTCCGCCTGCTGTACCTGACCTTCCACGGCAAGGAGCGCTTCCGCGACGCGCACGCTGACCACGGTCACGACGACCACGGTCACGGCCGCGACGACCATGCGGCGCATGCCCACGACGATCATGGCAAGAAGCACGACGACCACGCCCACGACGATCATGGCCACCACGGCCCGCACGAGCCGCACGAATCTCCGTGGGTGGTGACCGTGCCGCTGATGCTGTTGGCGATCCCGTCGGTGCTGATCGGCTTCTTCACCGCCGGCCCGATGCTGTTCGGCACCGACTGGTCCGGCCACGTCAAGCAGCTGCCGTACTTCCTCGGCGCGATCGACCTGCTGCCCGAGCGCGACACCGTCGCCGAGATGGCCAAGGAAGCCTGGCACGGCCCGGTCGCCTTCGCCCTGCACGGCTTCATGGCGCCTGCGTTCTGGCTGGCCTTCGGCGGCTTCGCCCTGGCCACGGTCATGTACCTGTGGAAGCCGGAACTGCCGGCCAAGGCGGCCAAGCTGTTCGCGCTGCCGATCCGGATCCTGGAAAACAAGTACGGCATGGACAACCTGTGGATCGGCGGTTTCGCCGGCGGCGGCGTCAAGCTTGGCAAGGCTTCGCGCGCGGTGGACACCAAGCTGATCGACGGCGCGGTGGTCAACGGCAGCGCCGGCGTGGTCGGCTTCGTCGCCAACCTGGCCCGCCACGTCCAGTCCGGCTACCTCTACCACTACGCCTTCGCGATGATTGTCGGCCTGATCGTTCTGCTCGCCGTCGTCATCAAGTTCTGGCACTAATCGACAAGGACACCGAACGTGATCCCCGTGCCCTTGCTTAGCCTCCTGATCTGGCTGCCCATCTTCGGCGGCTTCGCCACCCTGGCTTTCGGCAACCAACGCGCCAACGCGGCGCGCTGGTTCGCCCTGGTCGTGGCCATCGTCACGCTCGGCCTGAGCCTGCTGATGTTCACCCACGGCGACTTCACCAGCGCGAACATGCAGCTGGTCGAGCAGAAAGCCTGGATTCCGGCCTTCGACATCCGCTACCACCTCGGCGTGGACGGCATCTCGGTGGCGCTGATCGCGCTGACGACGCTGACCTCGATGCTGGTGCTGATCAGCGCCTGGACCTCGATCGACAAGCGCGTCAGCCAGTACTACGCCGCGTTCCTGATCCTCGAAGGCCTGATGGTCGGCGTGTTCTCCGCCCTCGACGCGATGCTGTTCTACGTGTTCTTCGAGGGCATGCTGATCCCGATGTTCATCATCATCGGCGTGTGGGGCGGCCCGCGCCGCGTCTACGCCTCGGTGAAGTTCTTCCTGTACACCTTCCTCGGCTCGGTGTTCATGCTGGTCGGGCTGATCTACCTGTACCTGAAGGGCGGCAGCTGGCAGATCGCCGACATGTACGGCCTGCAGCTCAGCGCGACCGAGCAGATGTGGATCTTCTTCGGCTTCCTGATCGCCTTCGCGGTCAAGGTGCCGATGTTCCCGGTCCACACCTGGTTGCCGGACGCGCACGTGGAAGCGCCGACCGCCGGTTCGGTGATCCTGGCCGCGATCATGCTGAAGATCGGCGGCTACGGCTTCCTGCGCTTCGTCCTGCCGATCGTGCCCGACGCCGGCCACGAGTGGGCCTGGCTGGTGATCGCGCTGAGCCTGGTCGCGGTGGTCTACGTCGGCCTGGTCGCGCTGGTCCAGGAGGACATGAAGAAGCTGATCGCGTACTCGTCGGTCTCGCACATGGGCTTCGTCACCCTGGGCACCTTCATCGCCTTCGGCCTGGTCCACAGCGGCGACGCCCACGGCGCCGACGCCGCGCGCCTGGGCCTGCAGGGCGCGATGGTGCAGATGATCAGCCACGGCTTCGTGTCCGGCGCGATGTTCACCTGCGTCGGCGTGCTGTACGACCGCATGCACAGCCGCATGATCAAGGACTACGGCGGCGTCGCCAACGTGATGCCCTGGTTCGCCGCGTTCGTGGTGCTGTTCGCGATGGCCAACTCGGGCCTGCCGGGCACCTCGGGTTTCGTCGGCGAGTTCATGGTGATCCTGGCCTCGTTCCAGAAGCATCCGCTGATCGGCTTCGCCGCCGCGACCACCTTGATCATCGGCGCGGGCTACACCCTGTGGCTGGTCAAGCGGGTGATCTGGGGCGACGTCGGCAACGCCCACGTCGCCGAGATGGAAGACCTCAACCCGCGTGAGGCGCTGGTGCTGGGCGTGTTCGCGGTGGGCGTGCTGGTTCTGGGTGTGTGGCCCAAGCCGCTGACCGACCTGATGGAGCCGGCGATCGCCAATCTGGCCAGCCAGATCGTCGCCAGTAAGCTGTAAACCGCGCGGGCCCGGCCCGCGCAGAAGTGAGTAGAAGCGAGAAGTGAGCAGCGAGAGAAAAGCGCGAGCGCCCGCCGCTCACTTCTCACTCCTCTCCGCTCGCTCCTAGAGCAAGGCTCGAAGCCGAGCCGGATCCGCCATGAGATGCACTAAATGAACATGCCCGTACGCTCTCTCGCCGACATCATGCCCCTGCTGCCCGAACTGGTGGTCGTCGTCGGCGCGTTCGCGCTGCTGATGCTCGACCTGTTCGTCGAGGAGCGGAACCGCATCGTTTCCCACGTCTTCTCGATCCTGGTGGTCGCCGCGGCGACGGCGATGATCGCCTTCGACGTGGGCGGGCAGGGCACCGTGCTCAGCGGCATGTTCGTGCGCGACACCGCCGCCGACGTGCTCAAGCTCGGCATCGGCGTGGTCGGCATCCTGTCGCTGATCTACACCTGGCCCTACCTGCGCGCGCGCGGCCTGTACAAGGGCGAGGTCGGGGTGCTGATGCTGTTCGCCATCGCCGGCATGATGTTCCTGGTCTCCGCCGGCAGCCTGACCATGGTCTACGTCGGCCTGGAGATGCTGGCGCTGTGCTCGTACGCGCTGGTCGCGGTCGACCGCGACAGCCCGCTGGCCTCGGAAGCGGCGATCAAGTACTTCGTGCTCGGCGCGCTGGCCTCGGGCCTGCTGCTGTACGGCCTGTCGCTGATCTACGGCGCCACCGGCAGCCTGATGCTCGACCAGATCGCGGTGGCCGCCTCGGTCGGTCCCAAGTCGATGATGCTGATCACCGGCGTGGTGTTCGTGGTCGCCGGCATCGCCTTCAAGTTCGGCGCCGCGCCGTTCCACATGTGGCTGCCGGACGTCTACCAGGGCGCGCCGACCCCGATCACGCTGTTCATCGGCGCCGCGCCCAAGCTGGCCGCGTTCGGCATGACCTACCGCCTGCTGGAGGTCGGCGCGCACGGCCTGGACCACCACTGGCGCCTGCTGCTGGCCGGCCTGGCGGTGCTGTCGCTGGCGATCGGCAACCTCAGCGCGCTGCTGCAGACCAACCTCAAGCGTCTGCTCGCGTACTCGACGGTCTCGCACGTCGGCTTCCTGTTCATCGGCATGGCCGGCGGCGGCGCGCAGGGCTTCGCCGCGGCGATGTTCTACGCGATCAGCTACGCGATCATGACCTCGGCCGCGTTCGCCGCGATCATCGTCATGTCCAGCCGCGGCTTCGAGGCCGACCGGATCGACGACTACAAGGGCCTCAACGCGCGCAACCCGTGGCTGGCCGGCATGATCCTGTGCGTGATGGCCTCGCTGGCCGGCCTGCCGCCGTTCCTGGGCTTCTGGGCCAAGCTGGCGGTGCTCAAGGCCGCGCTGCAGGGCGACATGCTGTGGCTGGCCATCGTCGGTGTCGTGTTCGCGGTGATCGGCGCGTTCTACTACCTGCGCGTGATCAAGGCGATGTACTTCGACGAACCCGAAGGCAAGCTGCCGCCGCCGAACGAAGACCGTCCGCTGCGCGTGGTGTTCGGGGTCAACGCGCTGGCGCTGCTGGCGCTGGGCATCGCCTGGAACCCGATCATGGAGTGGTGCCAGCGCGCGTTCGCGGCCTGAGCCGGCGCGACACCCGCTGCGAGGAAGGGCCGCCGCTGGGCGGCCCTTCGCTTTTTTGCGGCAGTGGAGACCGGGCTCTTGTGGGAGGGCCTTCAGGCCCGATGCTCTCCGCTCAGGTCCCGGCGACCGGGCACAAGAGCATCGGGCCTGAAGGCCCTCCTACAGCCGCCGGGCCCGCGGCTGAATCCGCATTCATCGAAAGCGACGGCGGGGCAGGGGTTCCAGCCGCCCGCGGACCATGCTCAATCGGTCCTGAGAAAAATAATCGGCTCGAAACTGTCCTGGGGGCTTGAATTATTTCGAACACAGCCTAAGATTGCCGGCCTGCGAACGCGATACGGATTTCGCGAAACACCGGGGAACACCGGCGCGTTCGAAGCGGTAAGCGGCAATCATGAAAATCTGATTGCAGGCTTGCAGAAAGTTAAGCCGACCGTTACACTTGTCGGCCTGATGCGGGGTGGAGCAGTCTGGCAGCTCGTCGGGCTCATAACCCGAAGGTCGTAGGTTCAAATCCTACCCCCGCTACCACTTTTGGCTGTTACGGCCGCGCTGTTCGCAGCGGCCGTTTCGATCGAAAGTCGGGCTTTGTATCGACGCTCTGCTCGCGCCGATACGCCGAAATCCAGTTGTACGGACAAGGGGCCCGATGGGCCCTTTGTCGTTTTCGGCTTTCCGCAATTCGGCTTTCCTGCGAGTGCGGCGACGGCGTCGGAATACCGGACGCCGCCGTTGCAGACGATCGCGGAAGCAGTGCATCCAGATGATTGGTTTTCGCCGGTCGCCACCCTTCAGGAGTTCAGGCGCGTGACGGACAAGGCAACGCAAATCGCGCAACTGCTGGCGCCCACGGTGGCGTCGCTGGGCGTGGAACTGCTCGGCATCGAATACCTGCCCGCGCCGGGCAGCGCGACGCTGCGCGTGTACATCGACGTGCCGGCCGCCGAGCTCGACGCGACCGCCGAAGGCGAGCAGCCGCGCTCGGTCGGCATCGAGGACTGCGAGGCGGTCAGCCGCGAGATCTCGGCCCAGCTCGACGTCGAGGATCCGATCAGCGGCAACTACACCCTCGAGGTGTCCTCGCCGGGCATCGACCGTCCGCTGTTCGCGCTCGACCACTACCGCCGCTTCGCCGGCGAGACCGCCAAGGTCGGGCTGAAGCTGCCGCACGAAGGCCGTCGCCGCCTGCAGGGCGAGATCGTCGGCGTGGAAGGCGAGCAGGTGGTGTTCGCGATCGACGGCGCGCGCTTCGCGGTGCCGTTCTCGAACATCGACAAGGCGCGGATCGTGCCGGACTGGGCGGCGCTGGGCTTCGCCCCGGAAAAGCCCGGCAAGAGCCGGCCCGCCAAGGACAAGCCTTCGAAGCCGGACGCTTCGAAGAAGTAAGCATCGAACCCAATTACCAACCCGAGAGCCGGCGGCCCACGCCGATCCGTGCGGAGTGAACAGATGAGCAAGGAACTGTTGCTGGTGGTGGACGCGGTCGCCAACGAAAAGGGCGTACCGCGCGAAGTGATCTTCGAGGCCATCGAGGCCGCGCTGGCCTCGGCCGCGAAGAAGCGCTACCACGACGAGGACGTGCTGGTGCGCGTGTCCATCGACCAGAAGGACGGCAGCTACGAGACCTTCCGGCGCATGGAGGTCGTGGCCGACGACGTGGTCATGGAGTCGCCGGACCGCCAGATCCGCCTGATGGACGCGGTCGACGAAGTCGAGGGCGTGGAAGTCGGCGACTACATCGAAGAACAGATCGAGAATCCCGAGTTCGGCCGCATCGCCGCGCAGGCCGCCAAGCAGGTGATCGTGCAGCGCGTGCGCGAGGCCGAGCGCGCCCAGGTCGTGGACGCGTGGAAGGACCGCGTCGGCGAGCTGGTCACCGGCATCGTCAAGCGGGTCGAGCGCGGCAACATCTACGTCGACCTGGGCGGCAACTCCGAGGCGATCATCCCCAAGGACAAGGGCATCCCGCGCGACGTGCTGCGCGCCGGCGACCGCGTCCGCGGCTACCTGTTCGACGTGCGCACCGAGCCGCGCGGCCCGCAGCTGTTCATCAGCCGCGCCGCGCCGGAATTCATGATGGAGCTGTTCAAGCTGGAAGTGCCGGAAGTCGGCCAGGGCCTGGTCTCGATCAAGGCCTGCGCGCGCGATCCGGGCGACCGCGCCAAGATCGCGGTGCTGGCGCACGACAATCGCACCGATCCGATCGGCGCCTGCATCGGCATGCGCGGCTCGCGCGTGCAGGCGGTGTCGAACGAACTCAACGGCGAGCGCGTGGACATCGTGCTGTGGTCGGACAACCCGGCCCAGTTCGTCATCAACGCGATGGCGCCGGCGGAAGTGCAGTCGATCATCGTCGACGAAGAGAAGCACTCGATGGACCTGGCCGTGGCCGAAGAGCGACTGGCCCAGGCGATCGGCAAGGGCGGCCAGAACGTGCGCCTGGCCAGCCGCCTGTCGGGCTGGCAGCTCAACGTCATGACCCAGGACCAGGTCACCGCCAAGTCCGAGGCCGAGCAGAACGCGGCGCGCCAGCTGTTCCAGGACAAGCTGGAAGTGGACGAGGAGATCGCCGGCATCCTGGTGTCCGAGGGCTTCAGCACGGTCGAGGAAATCGCCTACGTGCCGGTCGGCGAGCTGCTGGCGGTGGAGGGCTTCGACGAGGACATCGTCGAGGAACTGCGCGCCCGCGCCCGCGATGCGCTGCTCAACGAGGCGCTGGCCGCCGAGGAAGAGCTCGACGAGCACCAGCCCGCGGCCGACCTGCTGGAACTGGCCGGCATGGACGAGGCGCTGGCGTTCACCCTGGCTTCGCGCGGCGTGGTCAGCCGCGACGACCTGGCCGATCTGGCCACCGACGAGTTGACCGATATCGAAGGCGTGGACGAGGAACGTGCCGCCGCCCTGATCATGGAAGCGCGCAAGCACTGGTTCGAATGAGGTGAGGAAGGCCGCAAGAGGTCCACGGGACGTCTTGCGGCAAGCCGGCCACGGTCCCGACGGGCCCGGCCGGATTCGCAGGATCGGGCGCGGGCCCGGTCCGCGAGCAGGCCGCGAAGGCCTGCGCGGGCCGGACCTTGGGCGCGCGCGGAGCTAGAATGGCGCCATCACGCGTGGGATGCGTCCCGCGCCAAGAGGACACGGAAAACCGAATGTCGCAGCAAACCACCATCCGCAAGCTGGCCGAACTGGTGAACACGCCGGTCGAGAAGTTGCTGGAACAGCTGGCCGAGGCCGGCATGAAGTTCAGCGGCCCCGATCAGGTCGTGACCAGCATCGAGAAAGTCAAGCTGCTCGGCTTCCTCAAGCGTTCCCACGGCAAGGCCGACAAGCCCGCCGACGGCGACGAGGCGGCGAAGAAGATCACCCTCAACCGCAGCCGCAAGCAGGAAATCACCGTCGGCGGCGGCAAGAACCGCACCACGGTCGACGTGGTGGTGCGCAAGAAGGTGACCTTGGTCAAGCCGAACGAAGGCGCCGGCGGCGTCGGCGAGGACGAGGAGCGCGCCGAGATCCTGCGCAAGCTGGAGGAATCCAAGCAGCGCAACCTCGCCGAGCAGCAGCGCCTGGCCGCCGACGACAAGCGTCGCGCCGACGCCGTCGACGCCGCGCGTCGCGCGGTCGAGGACGCCGCGCGCGCCAAGGCCGAGGAAGAGGCCGCCGCGCTGCGCGCCAACGAGCCCGCGCCGGCCCCGGCCGCTTCGGAGCCGGCCAAGGCCGCCGCTCCGGGCGCGGCCGCCGCCGACCCGGCGCGCAAGCCGCCGGCGACGCATGGCCACGGCCATCCCAAGCCCGCCCGGCCCGAACCCGCGCGTCCCGCCGACGACCGCAACGCCGCGGCCGCCCGCCACAAGACCCGCGGCTCGCACGCGATGGTCGCCGGCGTGGAAGACGACGATTCGGCCAACCGTTTCGCCGGCCAGCTGCACCTGTCGCCGTCCGACCGCGCCCGCCGCAGCAACAGCAACACCCGCGGCAAGGGCGGCCGGATGCAGCAGAACCGTCGCCAGAACGAGCAGTCGCGCTCCGGTGGCGGCCAGCACGGCTTCTCGCGGCCGACCGCGCCGATCGTGCGCGAAGTCGCCATCGGCGAGACCATCACCGTCGCCGATCTCGCCCAGAAGCTCGCGCTCAAGGGCGGCGACGTGGTCAAGGCGATGTTCAAGATGGGCGTCATGGCGACCATCAACCAGAGCATCGACCACGACACCGCCGCGCTGGTGACCGAAGAGCTCGGCCACATCGTGGTCAAGGCCCTGGGCAACGACGCCGAGGACGCGCTGCTGGCCCACGCCGAAGAGGCGCAGGGCGACAAGGCGCCGCGTCCGCCGGTGGTCACCATCATGGGCCACGTCGACCACGGCAAGACCTCGCTGCTGGACTACATCCGCCGCACCAAGGTCGCCTCCGGCGAAGCCGGCGGCATCACCCAGCACATCGGCGCGTACCACGTGGAAACGCCGAAGGGCGTGATCAGCTTCCTCGACACCCCGGGCCATGCCGCGTTCACCTCGATGCGCGCGCGCGGCGCCAAGCTGACCGACATCGTGGTGCTGGTCGTGGCCGCCGACGACGGCGTCATGCCGCAGACCAAGGAGGCCGTGCAGCACGCCAAGGCCGCCGGCGTCCCGCTGATCGTGGCGATCAACAAGATCGACAAGTCCGACGCCGATCCGCTGCGGGTCAAGAACGAACTGCTGGGCGAAGACGTGGTCGCCGAGGATTTCGGCGGCGACACCCAGATGGTCGAACTCTCGGCCAAGACCGGCGCGGGCGTGGACAATCTGCTCGACGCGATCTCGCTGCAGGCCGAAGTGCTCGAACTCAAGGCCGCTCCGGTCGGCCGGGCCACCGGCACGGTGATCGAATCCGCGCTCGACAAGGGCCGCGGCCCGGTCGCCACGGTGCTGGTCCAGCAGGGCCAGCTCAAGAAGGGCGATTACCTCGTGTGCGGCGTGCATTACGGCCGCGTGCGCGCGCTGTTCGACGAAACCGGCAAGCAGGTCGAACAGGCCGGCCCGTCGATTCCGGTGCAGGTGCTGGGCCTGTCGGGCGTGCCCGACGCCGGCGACGACTTCGTCGTGGTCGAGGACGAGCGCCTGGCCAAGGACGTGGCGCAGCAGCGCGACGCCAAGCGCCGCGAATCGCGCCTGGTCGCCGCCGCCGGCAACCGCATGGAAGACATCATGGCCCAGATGGGCAAGGGCGAGGGCCAGCTGAGCCTCAACCTCGTCGTCAAGGCCGACGTGCAGGGTTCGGTGGAAGCGTTGCGCCAGGCTCTGGTCGCGCTGTCCAACGAGCAGATCCGCATCAACGTGATCAGCTCCGGCGTGGGCGGCATCACCGAATCCGACGCCAACGCCGCGGCCACCGCCAAGGCGACCGTGATCGGCTTCAACGTCCGCGCCGACGCCTCCGCGCGCCGCATCATCGAGGCCAACGGCGTCGACCTGCGCTACTTCTCGATCATCTATGACGTGATCGACCAGGTGAAGCAGGTCGCCTCGGGCATCCTCGGCATGGAGATCCGCGAGGAGATCATCGGCACCGCCGAGGTCCGCGACGTGTTCCGCAGCTCCAAGTTCGGCGCGGTCGCCGGCTGCATGGTGATCGAGGGCGTGGTCAAGCGCTCCAAGCCGATCCGCGTGCTGCGCGACAACGCGGTGGTCTTCGAAGGCGAACTCGAATCGCTGCGCCGCTTCAAGGAAAACGTCGACGAAGTGCGCAACGGCACCGAATGCGGCATCGGCGTGAAGGCGTACAACGACGTCAAGCCGGGCGACCAGATCGAGTGCTTCGAGCGCATCGAGGTCCAGCGCACGCTTTGAGGCATAGGAGTGAGCGGAGAGAAGTGAGGAGTGAGCGAAAGCCACTCGACCGACTCTCCGCTCACTGCATCGCCGTTGTCGCTCTGACTCACTCCTCACTCCTCTACGCTCACTTCTCGCTTCATGCCCAGCAAATCGTTCCACCGCACCGATCGCGTTTCCGCCCAGCTCCGCCGCGAGTTGGGCACGCTGGTGCGCGAAGCCGTGCGCGAGCACGGCCTGCCGTCGGTCAGCGTGTCCGACGTCGAGATCTCCCGCGACCTGGCCCATGCCAAGGTCTTCGTCACCGCGTTGCAGCCCGAGCGTTCGGCCGAGGCAGTCAAGGCGCTCAAGGAACTGTCGCGCGAACTGCGCTTCCAGCTCGGCCGGGCGATGAAGCTGCGGCACGTGCCGGAGCTGCATTTCCACTACGACGATTCGGTCGACCGCGGCGAGCGCATCGAGCATCTGCTGCGCGAAGCGCCGGCGGCCACCGAAGACGCCGACGGCGAGGCGCCGCAAGACGGCGAAGACCGCTCCAGGGACGCCGACTGAGTTTCGCGGTCCCGCGCTCGGCCACGGCCGCGCGGGTTGTCCGCCGCGGTCCTGCCCGCAACGGCAGGCGGCCGAACCCGACCGCCGCGCCGGATCCCCCCCCAGGACCACGCCCGATCCGCGCCCCTGCACACCCCGCTCGAAACGCCGCCGGTCGGCTTCGTCCGCCGACGCGCGCCCGCACGACGTTTCACGCGTCCGTTCCGGCGCACTATGCGAGCATCCCGCGACGTTGACCCGCGCGCCGGCATCCGGCCGCCACTCTGGGGCGAAGGTCCTGCTTGAACACGATGCGTAAACGTCAATGGCGCAACGTCGACGGCCTGCTGCTGCTCGACAAGCCGCAGGGCCTGAGCTCGAACCAGGCCTTGCAGCAGGCGCGCCACCTGTTCCGCGCCGAGAAGGGCGGCCATACCGGCAGCCTCGACCCGCTCGCCACCGGCCTGTTGCCGCTGTGCTTCGGCGAGGCGACCAAGATCGCCGGGCTGCTGCTGGGCGCGCGCAAGGCCTACACCGCGACCGCCGTGCTCGGCCTGACCACCGACAGCGACGACGCCGACGGCGCGCCGCTGCGCGAGCGGCCGGTGCCGGAATTCGATCCGGCCGAAATCGAGGCCGCGCTGGCGCCGCTGCGCGGGACCATCCTGCAGCGCGCGCCGATCTATTCCGCGCTCAAGCAGGGCGGCGAACCGCTGTACGCCAAGGCCCGCCGCGGCGAGGCCATCGAGGCGCCCGAGCGCGAAGTCAGCGTGCACTCGCTGACCCTGACCGGGCGCGACGGCCCGCGCCTGGAACTGCACATCGAATGCGGCTCGGGCACCTATGTGCGCAGCCTGGTCCGCGACCTCGGCGAGGCGCTCGGCTGCGGCGCCCACGTGGCGACGCTGCGGCGCTCGTGGGTCGAGCCGTTCCTGGCCCCGGCCATGGTGACCCTGGAGCAGCTGCGCGAGTTGGCCGAGGGCGGCGACGAACGCGTCCTCGACGCCCTGTTGTTGCCGATCGAGGCCGGCCTGAGCGGATTCGAGCAGGTCGCCCTGGACGCCGTCGCCGCCCAGCGCCTCGGCCACGGCCAGGCGGTGGCCTGCGCCGAGGGCGAGCCCGGTTTGGTCGCGATCTATGGCGAGACGGGCCGCTGTTTGGGCCTCGGCCTGCGTCAGGCCGGCGGGCGCCTGCAGCCGCAGCGGCTGTTCCGCTGGGCCGCGCAGGGCGGCTGAGTCCCGCGCCCGCCGCAGCCGACTGAACAGGCGGCGGGGCGTCGCCGTGGAAGCCGGCCCGGCCGCGCCCGCCGGTCGTCGCGAACGCCTCGATTCATACCGGCCAAAGGTCGCAATCGTCGCAACGGGCTGTTACAATCTCGCCGCTTTTCAAGCACTTCCAACCGGAAACCGCTTGAACTGCGATCCCCAACCATAGCAAGCGGCGGGCCAGGCGGTGCGTCGGAGCGGTGATGACCGTGCCGATTCGCTTCTGCGGGCCGCGCATCTAGATAGAGAAGACACCATGTCGATCGACACCCAGAAAGTCATTGAAGACAACAAGCGCGGCGCCAACGACACCGGTTCGCCGGAAGTCCAGGTCGCCCTGCTGACCGCGCGCATCGAGCAGCTGACCGGCCACTTCAAGGCCCACAAGCAGGATCACCACAGCCGTCGCGGCCTGCTGATGATGGTCAACCGCCGTCGCAGCCTGCTCGACTACCTCAAGCGCAAAGACAACGAGCGCTACAAGGCCCTGATCGAGAAGCTCGGCCTGCGCCGCTAATCGGACACCCAACCGCGGCGCAGCGATGCGCCGCGGTTTGTTTTGGCGGAGACGAAAACTCCGTAGGGCGATGCAGGACGCATCGCCGCCAGCGACGAAACGCGAGCGCGATCGTCGAACTGGACCGGCCCTCGGGCCACGTGCGACGCGGCGCGGAGCGCGCGCGGAACACAACCATCCTCAGGTCGCTTGCGCCGGCGGCCGACCGGAGCGGGGCAAGGGCCTCGACCGGAACGCATAGATACCGAAGGAACCCACCGTGGCAAAAATTACCAAGACCTTCCAGTACGGCAACCATCAGGTGACCCTGGAGACCGGCGAGATCGCCCGTCAGGCCGGCGGCGCCGTCATCGTCAAGATGGACGACACCGTGCTGCTGGTGACCGCCGTCGCCGCCAAGAGCGCGCGCGAGGGGCAGGATTTCTTCCCGCTCACCGTCGATTACCAGGAGAAGTTCTACGCCGGCGGCCGCATCCCGGGCGGCTTCTTCAAGCGCGAAGGCCGCGCGACGGAGAAGGAAACCCTGATCTCGCGCCTGATCGACCGTCCGATCCGCCCGCTGTTCCCGGAAGACTACCGTAACGAAGTGCAGATCATCGCCACGGTGATGTCGCTGAATCCGGAAGTCGACGGCGACATCCCGGCGCTGATCGGCGCCTCGGCCGCGATGGCGCTGGCCGGCACCCCGTTCCAGGGCCCGATCGGCGCGGCCAAGGTCGGTTACAAGAACGGCCAGTACCTGCTCAACCCGACCGCCGCCGAGCTGGCCGACTCCGACCTGGAACTGGTCGTGGCCGGCACCTCCAACGCGGTGCTGATGGTCGAATCCGAAGCCAACATGCTGTCCGAAGAGGTCATGCTCGGCGCGGTGATGTTCGGCCATCGCGAGATGCAGAAGGTCATCAACGTCATCAACGAGCTGGTCGTCGAAGCCGGCACCAAGCCGTCGAGCTGGGAAGCTCCGGCCAAGAACGAAGCGCTGATCGGCGCGCTCAAGGAAGCGGTGGGCGACCAGCTCGCCGGCGCCTTCCAGGTGCGCGACAAGCTGCAGCGCCGCGACGCCATCGGCGCGATCAAGAAGGACGTGCTGTTGTCGCTGGCCGGCCGCGCCGAATCCGAGGGCTGGTCCTCGGGCGAACTGTCGAAGGAATTCGGCGAGCTCGAATACCAGACCATGCGCAGCTCGGTGCTCGACACCAAGATCCGCATCGACGGCCGCGCGCTCGACACCGTGCGTCCGATCTCCTCGAAGGTCGGCGTGCTGCCGCGCACCCACGGCTCCTCGCTGTTCACCCGCGGCGAGACCCAGGCCATCGTGGTCGCCACCCTCGGCACCGCGCGCGACGGCCAGATCATCGACGCCGTCTCGGGCGAGTACAAGGAACACTTCCTGTTCCACTACAACTTCCCGCCCTTCTCGGTCGGCGAGTGCGGCCGCATGATGGGCCCGAAGCGCCGCGAGATCGGCCACGGCCGCCTGGCCAAGCGCGGCGTGCTCGCGGTGATGCCGAGCATGGAAGCGTTCCCGTACACCATCCGCGTGGTCTCGGAAATCACCGAGTCGAACGGCTCGTCCTCGATGGCTTCGGTCTGCGGCAGCTCGCTGGCGCTGATGGACGCCGGCGTGCCGATCAAGGCGCCGGTCGCCGGCATCGCGATGGGCCTGGTCAAGGAAGGCGACAACTTCGTCGTCCTGTCCGACATCCTGGGCGATGAAGACCACCTCGGCGACATGGACTTCAAGGTCGCCGGCACGTCGGAAGGCATCTCGGCGCTGCAGATGGACATCAAGATCCAGGGCATCACCGAAGAGATCATGAAGGTCGCGCTGGAGCAGGCCAAGGCCGGCCGCCTGCACATCCTCGGCGAGATGGCCCACGCCATCACCGAGTCGCGCTCGGAGCTGTCCGAGTACGCGCCGCGCCTGCTGACGATGAAGATCCACCCGGACAAGATCCGCGAAGTGATCGGCAAGGGCGGCTCGACCATCCAGGCGATCACCAAGGAAACCGGCACCCAGATCGACATCCAGGACGACGGCACCATCGTCATCGCCTCGGTCAACGCCGCCGCCGCGCAGGCCGCCAAGTCGCGCATCGACCAGATCGTCTCCGACGTCGAGCCGGGCCGCATCTACGAGGGCAAGGTCGCCAAGATCATGGACTTCGGCGCGTTCGTGACCATCCTGCCGGGCAAGGACGGCCTGGTGCACGTGTCGCAGATCTCCAGCGAGCGCGTCGAGAAGGTCTCCGACAAGCTCAAGGAAGGCGACGTGGTCAAGGTCAAGGTGCTGGAAGTCGACAAGCAGGGCCGCATCCGCCTGTCGATCAAGGCCGTGGAAGAAGGCGAGGGCGTGTCGGCCGAATAATCGCCGGGCGACTTCGCGGTAAACGAAAAAGCGGGCTTCGGCCCGCTTTTTCTTTGTCCGGAAACAGCCGCGGCGCGCCGGTAAAGCGCAGTTTTTCGCGCTGGGCATGCACAGGATTGCAGGGACATCCGTACGCGGCAGCCGCGTGTCCTGGCTCGGCGCGCAGCGGAGATGAGTCCCAGCGATACAGGTCGCGCCGTGGAGCGAGGGGCCGAGCGCCGGCCGACGCGCGTCGTCGAACGAGATCGATGCGGGCGGTCGCCGGCGCGGTCGCTGTTTCCAGGTTTCGTCGGCGTATCGAACGGACTAGGAGGCGGCGGCTCGATGAAACACTTGGAGATGTTGCGCAATGGCGTGGGCCCTGTGCGCGGTGGTTGCGGCCGCAGCCTGGGCAGTGCCGGCCGCGCAGGTGCCCACCCTCGAATCCGCGGCCAATAGCGCGCTGACCGGCAGCGGCCTGCGGGTGAATGCCTTGGGAGAGGGGGCGCTGGCGATGGGCCTGCGCGTCCAGCGCCCGGGCGCGGAACAGCGGCTCCGGCCGACTTTGGATTCGTTCGACTCCGGCGATGCCGCGTTGAGGTCGTCGAACCTCGGACGATCCGTATTCATTACGTCCTGGACGGCACGGGGGACGTGCCGCCATGTCCGCTTCTGCCTTGCCGCCACGATTAGCGGTAGTAGTTGGCAATGGCCAGCGGACAGCCGCCAAGCGCGGCGCGTTCGCAAGCGCGATCTTCAGGGGAATGCGATGAATCCGATCCAGTACAGCTCCATCGGCCCGCGCGGCGCATGCCTTGCGCACGCATCGGCGGTCGCGGCCAAAGATGCCACTCCCGGTATCCGCGCGGCGGCCGCTGACATCGCTGCATCCGGCGCGCCTGTTTTGCGTGCCGCCGGGATCGGCCGGTCCATGAAAATCCTGTTCGCGTTAACCCTGCTCTTGGGTGGGGCGTCCGAGACGGCCGCACAAACGGGGTATGTCCTGCCGAATGCCTTTGTGAGCGGCGCGGCCGGGCGAACTGGATCGGCGACCTATACGTATCCCCCGATAGCCGGCGTGACGCAGACCGTGACCTATACGGTGGCCGGCTCCGGGACCGGGACCGGGACTGAGACCGGGACCGGGAGCGCGGCGCCAAATAGTGACTACAACGCTAGATACCGGCTGCGTACACCGAACTCGACTTTCGACGCCTCAGGCAGCCCGACGGCGGTCATGTTCTCGCCCGGTGTCAATCCAAACGCGATTCGCGGGCCGATCATGGATACGTCGAGACAAGGCTGCCTCACCACCCCCACATGTGCAACGCCGCCGCGCGGCACGTTGACGATCACTTTCCTTGAGGCCGTGACCAACCCCATCATTCATTTCGCCGGATTGGGGGTCGACACCCCAACCCGGATTTCGACGATCTACACGGTTGCCGGGGCTTCGAACAATGGTGCGCCGGAAGCGGTGACACTGACACGGTTGGCCGGCAATAGTGTTTTCGCCGTCAACGGCCTGACGATCGACAACTCAGTAGCGACAAACTCAATCAATGTCAGTTGTGCTGCTAACCAAGCTGCTTGCGGCTCGGTCATGGTGAACGGCACGTTCAACAGCATCACCTTCAATGTGACCGTCGAGGGCGGCGGGTTTCC
Source organism: Lysobacter yananisis (assembly GCF_031199375.1). Classification (NCBI taxonomy): domain Bacteria; kingdom Pseudomonadati; phylum Pseudomonadota; class Gammaproteobacteria; order Lysobacterales; family Lysobacteraceae; genus Lysobacter; species Lysobacter yananisis. The sequence continues at coordinate 5,176,868 of NZ_CP133568.1, read as the reverse complement.
CACCGCCGGAGAAAGGGAGGGGCATGCTGTATCCGTCTCCTATACGCCCCGGGCGGACGTGCGGATCACCAAGACCAACACCTTCGCCACCGACGGGCCGAACGATCTGGCCAACGACACGGTAGTCCAGGGTACGACCAGGACCTACACCCTCGTGGCCACCAACACCGGGCCGAATAGCGCCGGCAACGCCATCCTGCGCGACCCCGCGCCCACCGGGTTGACCTGCCAGACCGCGACCTGCACCGCCGCCACCAACGGTGCCGCGTGCCCTGCGGCCGCAAACCTCACTATCGCCAACCTGCAAAGCAGCGGCGGAGTGCCGATTCCGACCTTCCCGCCCAATGGCTCTGTGACGGTCGAGTTGAGCTGCACGGTGAACTGACCGGCGCCTGCGTCTTTCAAAACGAAATGCGCTCGGCCGGAGTGGGGGCGAACGAGTTCGCCCCTGCCGCTTCCGCCGTTGTTGGCGCGGATAACCATATTCGCTTCTGCGCTTTTGTCTGAAATGGTCGAATCGAATCAGAAGGGGATCGTGTCATGACATCGCATCTGCAAGCCCACGTTGGCCTGCGTACTTCGTCGCTTGTGCCTATATTGGACTTGCCTCGCCCACTCGGTCCGGGCCTCAAAGGGTTAGTCGCAGGCGTGCTGCTGTTGCTGGGGGGCGCATCCCTGCCGGCACAGGCGCAAACGACCTGGGCCCCGCTGGTCAGCGAGGATTTCGGGACAGGCAGCGCCAATGTCAGCGCCACTCCGGCGACACAGTTGCTTCCGGGGACGACGAATTACACGCCGAAGCCGACGCCGGGTTGGACGATCGATGGCTCATATTCCGTGACCAAAAACCCGGATTTCGTGGATGATCCGGGCGGCGGGGTGCAACTTTGGCAGCACGGTCCGGATCACACCACCGGTACGGGTTACATGGCGACCTTCAACGCCAATCCCGCAAGACGCGGCGAAAGCGTCGGCACCTATTACCTTTACACCGCATCTGTACGGGATGTGCCGGGCGCGTTTTATCGCATGCGGTACTGGGGCGCCAATATTCTTGCGCACTGGTATTCGGCAGCTGGCGGGGCGACCACCTGGAATGCATATGTTGGCTTGACCGTGCGCGATCAACCGAATGGCGGCGGAACGCTGTATGCACAGGAACCCAATAGCGCAATCCCTTTTCCACGGGCCGTCGGCAACCAGAACCATATTCCGTGGCAACAGCGTACGATGACTTTCCAGTTGCCCACAACCTATTCGGGTTCTGCGCTGTATTTCAATTTCTACAATTCCTCGCCGGCAAACGTCACCAATGAAGGCAATGACCTGGCGATCGACGATATCGTGATTGAAATGGCGAGCGCCACGGTCAGTGGCCGCATCTACCTGGACAATAATCAGGACGGTAACTACAACCCCGGCGCGGGGGATGCATTGCTCACCGGCGCCTTGCCGTACGTGGCCGCAATCGACGCCAACGGCAGTGTGGTCGATTTTGCGCAGATTGCCGCGGACGGCACGTATACGTTGAACGCGGTGCCATGGTCGAGCGCCGATATCGGCGTGAAACTGGTTTTGCTCACCAGCGCTCCGACGCTTGGCCAGAACATCAACGCCGCGACCATCCCGGCCGGGTTCGGGGTCGTCACCGAGACGCCGAACGCCACCTATGGCTCGACAGGATCGCAGCCGCGGGATGGCATCCTCAATGTCCTGCTCACCACTGATCCCAGTGGTGTCCACCCCAATTTCAACATAGGGCTCAGCGCCAGGCCGATCGTCCGCGTACGGAAAATCACCCAGGGTGGCGTGAACGGCCCGTTCGGATTCACCGGCACGAATCTCGACAGTCCGATCGCGAATATCACCACGACCATTGCCGACACGGCACAACCCGCATCGCCGGTCGCCAATTTGGCGACCACGGCGAATCAATCCGTCCAGATCACCGAATCCACGGTTGCTGCGAACTGGACGCAGACAGCGGTTACCTGCGTGGACGCCAACAGTGCAGCGAGCGGCAACACCAACCCCGTCGCCACGGCGACAACCGGGCCCGTCACGCTGCCCGCAGCGGCGGTTCGTCATCAAAGCGACATCACCTGTACCTTTCAGAATACGGGCGTAGCCAACCTCACGATCCGCAAGAACGTCACCAACGACAACGGCGGCGTGGCCACGGTCGCCGATTTCGGCATCCAGGTCGATGGCGTGGCGCGCAGCTTCGGCGCTAATACCGGGACCGCCGGCAACGCCGTCTATACCTCGGCCGCGGTCGCGGTGAACGCCGGCACGCGCGCACTGACCGAGCTGAACGTGGCCGGCTATACCGAAGGCACGTGGGCCTGCACCGGTACCGGCGTGACCATGGGGAACGCCGCCTTCGACAGCGGCAGCGTGACTTTGGCCGCCGGCGCCGACGCGACCTGCACCATCACCAACGACGACACCCCGGCCTCGCTAACGCTGCGTAAGGCCGTGGTCAACGACAACGGCGGCACCGCCGCGCAGACCGCATGGACCTTGAACGCTGCAGGCCCGACGCCGATCAGCGGCACGCATGGCGCGGCCGCGGTAACCAACGCCGCGGTCGGCGCGGGCACGTACGCCTTGTCCGAAAGCGGCGGCCCGGCCGGCTACACGGCTTCGGCCTACAGTTGCTCGGTCGACGGCGGCGCGGCAGTGAGCGGCAATTCGCTGACCTTGGCCAACGGCCAGAATGCGGTCTGCACCATCACCAACGACGACGCGCCGGCACAGCTGACCTTGCAGAAGGTCGTGGTGAACGACAACGGCGGCGCCGCCGTCGCTACGGCCTGGACGTTGAACGCGAACGGCCCGACGCCGATCAGCGGCACGCACGCAGCGGCGGCGGTGACCAATGCGACCGTCGGCGCCGGCACTTACACCTTGTCCGAAAGCGGTGGCCCGGCCGGCTACACGGCTTCGGCGTACAGTTGCTCGATAGACGGCGGTGCGGCAGTGAGCGGCAATTCGCTGACCTTGGCCAACGGGCAGAATGCGGTCTGCACCATCACCAACGACGACGCGCCGGCCAACCTGACCCTGCGCAAGACCGTGGTCAACAACAACGGCGGCACCGCCGCCGCCACCGCCTGGACCTTGAACGCCGCCGGCCCGACGCCGATCAGCGGCACCCACGGCTCGGCGGCGGTGACCAATGCGGCGGTCGGCGCCGGCACCTACACGCTGTCGGAAACCGGCCCGGCGGGCTACAACCCCAGCGCCTGGGTCTGCACCAACGGGGTGACCGTGACCGGCGGCAACCAGATCACCCTGGCCAACGGCGCGACCACCGATTGCACGATCACCAACGACGATCGCCAGGCGCAGCTGACGCTGCTCAAGCGAGTGATCAACGACAACGGCGGCACCCGGCTGGCTTCGGCCTGGACGCTGCGGGCGACCGGGCCGACAGCGGTGAGCGGAACGCCGCCGGTGCTGCTCCGGCCCGTGAACGCCGGCACCTATACCCTGTCGGAAACCGGCCCGGGGGGATACGCGGCCAGCGCTTGGACCTGCACGAACGGGGTGACCGTGACCGGCGGGAACCAGATCACGTTGCCCCCCGGAGGCGCGACCTCCTGTCAGATCACCAACGACGACCGGCCGGCCACGCTGACCTTGCAGAAGATCGTGGTCAACGACAACGGCGGCACCGCGGTGGCGACGGCGTGGACCTTGAACGCCGCCGGCCCGACACCGATCAGCGGTGCGCACGGCGCGGCGGCGGTGACCGGCGCCGCGGTCAACGCGGGCACGTACGCCTTGTCCGAAAGCGGCGGCCCGGCCGACTACACGGCCTCGGCCTACAGTTGCTCGATCGACGGCGGCGCGGCGGTCTCGGGCGATTCGCTGACCCTGGCCAACGGCCAGAGCGCGGTATGCACCGTCACCAACGACGATTCCAACGAAGCGGATCTGTCGATCACCAAGAGCAACACTTACACACCGGCCGACCCCAGCGACCAGGCCGGCGACACCGTGGTGGCCGGGACGCCGACGACGTATACCTTGGTCGTGACCAACAACGGCCCGGCCACGGCCGTCGGTGCGGTGGTGAGGGACGTGCCGCAGGCGGGGTTGGACTGTCCGGCATCCAACCCGGTGGCATGCAGCGGCGCGGCCTGCCCGAGCGCGGCGATCACCATCGGCGACTTGGGCAGCGGGATAACGCTCGGTTCGTTGGCGACGGGGGCGACGGCGACGCTCAGCTTCACTTGCGCTGTGCAGCAGTAGCGGCGGCGGCGACGGCGGGACCGGCCGATGCGGGCCGGTCTCCCGACGAGCCGTTTGTGGCGATGGGGCGATAGCGACTTCGGCCCCGGCGACCGGTGCGAGCGTGGGCCGGACCGTCGCCGGTCCGGCTCGATTTCAGGCCGCCGCCGCGCTGGGCTGCGGCAAGCGCAAGCGCAATTCGCGCCGCAGCAGCCACAGCACCGTCAACGCCTGCAGCAAGGTCGTGCCGACCGACAGCAGCCACAGCTGGCGCAGTTCGAACCCGGGATGCTGCGACAACCAGACCGCCGGCAAGGCGAAGGTCGCCAGGCGCGACGCGCTCGCGTACAGCGACGGCCGGGTGTTGCCGAGCGCCTGGAACATGCCCGAGCAGGTGAAAATCAGGCCCGAGGCGACGAAGTTCCACGACACGATGCGCAGGAAGTCGGCCGCGACGTCGGCGGCCTGGGCGTTGTCGGCGAACGGGCGCATGAACCATTCCGGCCGCCACTGGCACAGCAGGGTCAGCGCGAACATCGCGACGCTGCCGATCAGCGCGGCGCTGCGGAACGTGGCGAGCACGCGCTCGCCGCGGCCGGCGCCGACGTTCTGCCCGGCCACCGGCGCGACCGCGAAGGCGATGGCCATGATCGGCAGGAAGATCGCCTGCATCACCCGCATGCCGATGCCGTAGCCGGCCTGGGCGTCGGTGCCGAGGCCGCGCAGGCACCAGTAGGTGACGGCCATGAACACGAACATCAGCGCGAACTCGCCGCCCGGCGGCAGGCCGATGGCGAGGATGCGCCGCCACACCGGCGGCTGCGGCCGCAACAGGCGCGCGTCGACGCCGACGTAGTGTTCCAGGCGCGCGAAGTACAGCAGCATCAGCGCCACGCCGACCGCGATCGAGATCGAACTGGCCCAGCCGGCGCCGGCGACGCCGAACGCGCGGCCGGTGAGCCAGCCGGCGATCAGCACCGGCGCCAGGATCGCGTTGAGCACGACGGTGACGATCTGCACCAGCATGGTCGGCTTGGAGATGCCGGTGCCGCGCAGCGCCGCGCCGAGCGCGACCAGCGCGAACTGCAGCGCCAGCCCGGGCAGGAACGCATGCAGGTAGGCGAGGCCGGCGGCGGCGCTGGCCGCGTCGGCGGCGATCGCGCGCATGTAGGCGCCGCTGCAGGCGTAGCCGGCGATCAGCGTGATCGCCGCGGCGAGCGCGGCCAACAGCAGGCTCTGGTTGAACACCGCGTTGGCGTCGTCGGCGTCCTTGCGGCCGCAGGCCTGGGCGATCAGGGCCATGGCGCCGACCCCGAGCACCTGGCTCGCGGCCATGACCAGGAACTGCAGGTTGCCGGCCGCGCCGACGCCGGCGATGGCGGCGTCGCCCAGGCGCGAGACGAAGTAGAGATCGATCAGCACGTACAGCATCTGGAACGCCATGCCGATGCCGATGGGGACGGCGAGCGAGATCAGGTGTTTGGGGATCGAGCCTTGGGTGAGGTCGCGCATGCGTGGGCCTGTAGGGTGGGGCGCGGAAATGGGGAGGGCGGGGTGGGAACGTGTTGCGGCGGAGGCGGCGGGCGCCGATGCAACGAGCGTCGGTCGCAGCGGTGGCCGTCGGGCGCCCGGCCGCTCCCTCAAGCCGTCATCGCCGCGAAGGCGGGATGCAGAAACTTCAGCGGGCCTTCTCCAGCGAAGCAGAACCGGTATCCGCATGCTCAAGCCGTCATCCCCGCGACGGCGGAGATGCAAAGACTTCAGCGAGCCGTCTCCGGCGAAGCAGAACCGGCGTCCGCATGCTTGAGCCGTCATCCTCGCGAAGGCGGAGATGCAAAGACTTCAGCGAGCCGTCTCCAGCGAAGCAGAACCGGCATCCGCATGCTGGAGCCGTCATCCCCGCGAAGGCGGGGATCCAGAGACTTCAGCGAGCCGTCTCCGGCGAAGCAGAACCGGCGTCCGCATGCTTGAGCCGTCATCGCCGCGAAGGCGGGGATCCAGAGACTTCAGCGCGCCCTCTGCAGCGAAGCACTACCGGCTTCCGCATGAGCAAAGGCGGATTTCGCGCCGCTGGCGTTACGTCGTCGCAGCTTCGGACACGGCGAACGCATCGGCGGACAGCGCGAGCAGATACGCGCGCACATCCGCCGGCCAGGCGTCGAGGCGGCGGGCGAAGCCGGCCGCGTCGCCGGCGAACAGTGCGCGGGTGGCGTCCTCCGCGCCGGGTGCGTTGCCGGCCAGGGCATTGAGGCAGCGGTAGGCGGCTTCGCGCGCGAGGCGCTGGCGCATGCCGGCCTCGCCTTGCTTGCGCGCCTGGTCGATGAGCTTGCGCAGGGTGACCGAGGCGCCGCCGGGTTGCGCGGCGAGCCAGTCCCAGTGCCGCGGCAGCAGGGTGACCTCGCGCGCGGTCACGCCCAGGCGCGGGCGGCCGCGGCCGCGCGGGGCCGGCTCGTGCGGGGCAGGCTGCGCTTGCGGCGCGTCGTCGTCCGGGGCTGCATCGGCGGCGTCCGGGCGTTCGCGATAACGCGCCGCCACCGCGTGCGCGTCGCCGCCGAGGTGCAGGTCGATCTGCTGGCCGGTGCGGTCGTCGAACACCAGCAGCTCCGCCGCGCCGGCGCGTGCGGCGGCGGCGTGCACTGCGACGGCGACGTCGGCGAGGCGGCCGCGCGCGAGCAGGCGCTGGCCGGCGAAAGCGGTGTAGCCGGGGGCGGTAGACGTGGTCATGCGGGAGGGCCGGTCGGGCGAGACTGAAAATATTACCCGGGTATAATTTGTGCCGCAAGCCGTAGAGGTGCTTGGCTCCGATTCGGGGTGGCCGCCGATGGGAGATCGGACGGCCGCCGGTGCGGTCGGGGTCGGTCGGCAGACGCGAACGCCGGGCCCGGGCGGTCGATCCTCCGGAGCGCTTGCGCGCCGCATCGTCCGCCGCCAGCGCGAGGATTTCACGCATTCACGCATTCACGCATTCACGCATTCACGCATTCGCGCATTCGCGCGCAGCGACGCCGGGGCCCGCTGCGCCGCAACAGCGCAGCGCCGACGCCGCCGCCTGCGTCGCCGCGCGCGCACCGCGCGGTAGCGCGACGCTAGACCTCGCCGACGAAGCCCCGGCATCGCCCCTGGGCCGCGCGGCGGCGCGGCTAGAGTCGGTCCACCTTCCTTCGGAGCGACAACCATGGCAGCGGGCCTCACCGCCTTGGAGCGGTTCGTGCATCAATCCCTGGCCAGCGGACACTCGCGCCAGAACACCGCGCAGGCGCTGGTCGCGGCGGGCTGGAGCGAAGCGCAGGTGCGCGGCGCGCTCGGCGCCTACGCCGACAGCGACTTTCCCGTGCCGGTGCCGCGGCCGCGCGTCTCGGTGTCGGCGCGCGAGACCTTCGTCTACCTGCTGACCTTCAGCGCGTTGTACGTGGTCGCCTTCCACCTGTGCGCCCTGTGGTTCGACCTGATCGGGTTCTACCTGCCCGACGCGATCGAGGAATACCCGTACTGGAGCGGCGGCGTCGACGACTCGTTGCGCAGTTCGGTCGCGGCATTGGCGGTGGCGTTCCCGTTGTTCGCCTGGTTGTGCCACCGGATCGACGCCGACGTGCGCCGCAACCCGGGTCACCGGCTGTCGCCGGTGCGGCGCTGGCTGACCTACCTGACCTTGTTCCTGGCCGCGGCGGCGCTGATCTGCGACGCGAGCGCGCTGCTGTACCACTGGCTCGGCGGCGAGCTGAGCCTGCGCTTCGGACTCAAGGCGCTGGCGGTGGCGGCGATCGCCGGCAGCGCGTTCGGCTACTACATGCGCGACCTGCAACGCGAGGAGACGCAGGCATGAACGCTTCCCTGGGACGCATCCTGATCGTGGCCGCCGGCGCGGCGATCCTGGCCAGTTCGGCGCTGGCGATGACGGTGATCGGCGGGCCGGGCGACCAGCGCCTGGCGCGCATGGACCTGCGCCGCACCCACGACCTGCAGCGCATCGAGAGCGAGATCGAGCGCTATGCCGAGCGCCACGACCGCCTGCCGGCCGACCTGGCCGAACTGGCGGCGCAGCCCGGCGTGGCGCTGGGCATCGCCGATCCGCAGACCGCCATGCCTTACCGTTACCTGCCCGGCGCGGCGGGACGCTACCGGTTGTGCGCGGGCTTCGACACCGACAGCGGCCAGCGCGACGCCGCGCGCCGTTCCGACAGCGAGGTCGACGACGAATGGCGTCATCCGCGCGGCGAGTTCTGCTTCGACGGCGATGCGTCCGACTCGATGGAGGAGGGCGATGCGTCCGACTCGGTGGAAGAGAGCGACGCGTCCGATGCGACGCAGGAATGAGCGCGGCGCGCGGACGTCGGCATCTCGCCGTTCGCGGCGCGCATCCGTGCGCGGGTGAGATTGCCGCGGCCCGCGCGACAGGACAGCGCTGATCTTGTCGAAGCCGCTTGCCCGCGCGCGCGGATCGTCCGGCGCGCGTCCGGCTCAGCCCGCGCCTTCGCACTCCTGGCGCTGCACGTCGGGCACGAAGCCGCCTTGCATCAGGAACATCGGCGGCGTGTTCGACGGCGCGCCGCCGGGGGCCGCGGGCGGGGCCGGCGCGGTCGGCGTGCTCCAGCTCTGCGCGCGCTCGGCGGCGCGTTCGCGCGCCTGGCTGACCTGTTCGGGCGAAAGGTCGCGGGTCAGCGCGCGGATCTGCGCGTCGAGCATTTCCCGCGAATTGAAGCGGCCGCCGCGCGGCCCGCGCGCGCCGGGACCGCCCGGCGCGGCCTCGGGGCCGTCGCTGTCCTGCGCCGGCAGGCCGTCGCGCAACTGCAGGAACAGCGCCAGCGATTCGACCGCGTTCGGCCGCACCACCTGGCCGAGGAAGCCGCGGCGCATGCCGTCGCGCTGCGGCGAATAGGCATAGGCCAGCGAGGCGAGCATGCGCGCGTCGCCGCGCTGGGCGGCGGTGCGGGCGATGGATTCGGCTTCGCCTCGGTAGGTGGCCAGGCCGGGCAGGTTGTCGAGCAGTTCCTGGTAGCGGAAGGCGTTGCCGCTGGCGTAGTGGCGCATCGCCGCCGGCTGGCCGGCGAGCGCGGCGCGGCGCCAGTAGGCGGCGCGTTGTTCGGCGCTGATCGGCGGCACCTGCGCGCAGTGTTCGGACTGGGCCAGCAGGCGGTCGGTCATGGTCTGGTAGCTCTCGGCCATGCGCTGGCGCTGCTCGCGCTGCGGCTGGGTGTCCTGCGGCATGCGTTCGAGCTGGCGTTCGAACATGTCGAGATTGTTCTCGGCGCCGGCCAGGCGCATGCGCAGGCTGTCGCAGTACTCCATCTCGGCGGCGAGGCGGCAGGCGGCGGCCGGTTCGCTGGCGGCGCGGCGCTGCAGCTCGGGCAGGACCAGCCGCAGCGGCGAGTCGATCGGCGGCAGCGGCCGCGCGGTGCCGGCGTCGTAGCGCGCGATCGCAGCGGACGCGGCCGGCGCGGCGCCGGCCTTCGACGGCGCGGTGTCGCCCGCGCGGGCGGCGGCGAGCGCCGGCGGCGGCGTCTCGGCGCTGCTGCGGCGTCCCCAGTAATACATGCCGGCGCCGGTGGCGGCCAAGGCGGCGACCCAGATCAGCGTGCGTCCATGCTTGAGCGTTGCGGTCATCGAGCGGCGGGAGGGCGACGGTGGTCCCGAATCATAAGCGCAGATCCGGCACAGCGTGCGCGCCCCGCCGCCCGGCGAGGGCGCTGTGGATTCTGACAGGTCCTATTGGCAGCGCCGGGTCGCGCCGCCAAGCTGCGCGACAGACCTCCCTCTGCCGGCAGCCGCCAGGACGGCCGCCGCCGGCGCAGCGAAACGACGCACGGGCCGGGGCGATGCGCCTCGGCCCGTGCGTTTTTTCGGGCGCGCTTTTTCAGCTGCGCGGCCGTTGGGCGGGCTGTGCCGGCGTTGTCGCCGGTTTCCGCGCTGACGACGATGCCGGGCCGATCAGCCGGGCGACGAACTGCAGTGCGCGGTTTCATCGGGCCCTGCGTAGCGGCGGTGCGCGTCGGCATCGCGGTCTTCGTCGCGACTGAGGACGCGCGGTCGCGGCTTGCGCCGCTCCTGCAAGGGGATTCGGCGCGATCAGGCCAGACGCGGGGCGAGCAGGTCGGCGAGGTCGTTGCGGCGCAGGAATTCGGCGCGGATGCGGTCGGCGACGGCGCTGACGGTTTCCGCGCCATCGTCGGCCGGATCGACGTGGACGCGGAACGGACGGCGGCCGCGCGGGCGTTCGAGGATCGCGACCATCGCTTCGGCGACGCTGGCCGGATCGGCGTCGGCGGGCACGCCGGCGGCGAGTTTTTCCAGGATCTCCGCGCCGAAGCCGGCGGTGGGGCCTCGCTCGTAGTCGGCCGCGCGTTGCGCGTCGGCCGGCGCGCCGGCGTGGGCGAAGTGGTTGGTGCCGGAGGTGAAGGCGCCCGGTACCAGGATCGAGGTCTCGATGCCCCAGCGCGCCAGCTCGCCGGCGTAGCTGACCGCGAGCGAATCCATCGCCGCCTTGGCCGCGAAGTACGGCGCCAGGTACGGCGGCGTGCCGCCGCGCGCGCTGGTGCTCGACACCCACAGCAGCAGGCCGCTGCGCTGCGCGCGCAACTGCGGCAGCGCGGCGCGGTTGACCCGCTGCGCGCCGAGCACGTTGCTGTCGTAGAGCTGGGCGAACTGTTCCGGGGTGAACGCTTCGGCCGGGCCGAACGCCATGTGGCCGGCGTTGTGGACGAGGACGTCGAGGCGGCCGTGTTCGGCGACGACCGCGGCGATGGCGGCATCGGCCGAAGCCTGCGCGGCGACATCGAGTTCGAGCGTGCGCAGGTCGACGCCGTGTTCGCGCGCGTAGTCGTTCGCGGCGGCGACCTGCGGCGCGTTGCGGCCCGCGGTCTCGCGCATGCTGGCGTAGACGGTGTGGCCGGCGTGGGCGAGCGCGCGCGCTGCGAGGGCGCCGAAACCGCTGGAAGCGCCGGTGATGAGGACGATCTGCTGGGACATGGCAAGGCTCCGCTGGCGGGCGCGGGGAGGCGCCCGGGAATGGACGGGGAGAAGAGGGTTCGGCCTTCGCGGTGTTTTGGTCCGCTTGGGCGGGGCGGGCTTCAGGCCCGGTGTTTTCGAGGGTTCGCGGTGCGCTGAAACGAATGCGTCGGGGCTGAAGCCCCTCCCACAACAGCGTTGCGACGGTCGCGGGAGGTTTAGTGGGAGGGCCTTTCAGGCCCGATGCTTTTCGATCGGTTCGCGATGTTCTGGAATACGAGCGTCGGGGCTGAAGCCCCTCCCACAAAAGCGTTGCGATGGCGGCGGGAGGTTTTGTGGGAGGGCCTTCAGGCTCGATGCTCTTCGATCGGTGCGCGGTGTTCTGGAACAAGAGCGTCGGGACTGAAGCCCCTCCCACAAAAGCGTTGCGACGGTGGCGGGAGGTTTAGTGGGAGGGTCTTTCAGGCCCGATGCTTTTCGATCGGTTCGCGGTGTTCTGGAACAAGAGCGTCGGGGCTGAAGCCCCTCCCACAACAGCGTTGCGACGGTCGCGGGAGGTTTTGTGGGAGGGCCTTTCAGGCCCGATGCTTTTCGATCGGTTCGCGGTGCTCTGGAACAAGAGCGTCGGGGCTGAAGCCCCTCCCACAGAAGCGTTGCGACGGTGGCGGGAGGTTTTTGTGGGAGGGCCTTTCAGGCCCGACGCTTTGCGCTCAGGTCGCGGCGAACCGCACGACGCGTACCGGGCCCGGGGCGCTCCGGCTCAGAAGATGTAGCCGCCGTTGACCCGCAGCACCTGCGAGTTCACCCAGCTGCCGTCGCGGCCGACCAGGAACGCCACCGCGGCGGCGATCTCTTCCGGCGCGCCCAACCGTTCCAGCGGCGCCAGCGACTGGAAGTGCGCGATCTGTTCGGGCGTCTTGCCGTTGAGGAACAGCTCGGTCGCCACCGGACCCGGCGCGACCGCGTTGACGGTGATGTTGCGCCCGCGCAGTTCGTTGGCGAGCACGTGCACCAGGCCTTCGACGCCGGCCTTGGACGCGATGTACGGGCCGTAGTTGGGGAACGCCTTGCCGATCACGCTGGTCGACAGGGCGACGATGCGGCCGCCGTCGCCGAGGTGTTCGGCCGCCAGTCCCAGCACGATGTAGCTGCCGCGCAGGTTGGTGGCGATGACCCGGTCGAACTCGGCGAGGTCGCCGCCCTGCACCGGCACGTACGGCATCACCCCGGCGCTGTTGACGACCGCGTCGAGGCGACCGAACGCGGCCTTGGCGGTGGCGAACACGCGGCGCATGCCGTCGGCGTCGGCGACGTCGCCCTGCAGCGCGACGGCGCGGCCGCCGGCGGATTCGATCTCGGCCACGACCGCGTCGGCCGCGGCGACGTTGCCGGCGTAGTTGACGGCGACGGCGAAGCCGTCGGCGGCCAGGCGCAGGGCGATGGCGCGGCCGATGCCGCGCGAGGCGCCGGTGACGAGCGCGGCCGGGGTGGGAAGGGCGGTCTGGGTGGACATGGGCGGACTCCGGTGGGGTGACGGGGCGGGGCGGTCGCCCCGGCGTTGGCAGGCAGTCTGGGCGTTGGCTGTCGCTGGATAAACCGGGCTGGATTGGCAATACAATTCAATAATTGCCAACAATTGGGTGGCGGGTTCCACACACAATCCGCTGTGGCTGGGCTGGGCTGGGCTGGGCTGGGCTGGGCTGGCCGCCGCTGCCGCTGCGGACCGCGTCGGGCCCGTGCCCGCGCCCTCCGCCCACACCTGTCCACCTGCCAACACGTACCCAAGCCCGCCATGGACCGCCTCGACACCCTGCGCCTGTTCGTCCGCATCGTCGAACTGGGCAGCTTCACCCGCGCCGCCGCGGTGCTGGACCTGCCACGCGCCACCGCCACCCATGCGATCAAGCAGCTCGAAGCGCGGCTCGGCGCGCGCCTGCTCGAACGCACCACCCGGCAAGTGCGGCCGACCCTGGACGGGCAGGCCTATTACGAACGTTGCGTGCACGTGCTGGCCGAGCTCGACGACGCCGACGCCGCGCTGGCGCAGCTCGCCGGCGATCCGCGCGGCACCTTGCGCATCGACCTGCACGGCATCCACGCCGTCGGCCTGGTGCTGCCGCGCATCGACGAGTTCCACGCGCGCTATCCGCGCATCGAACTGGAGATCAGCAGCGGCGACCGGCTGGTCGATCTGGTGCGCGAAGGCATCGACTGCGTGGTGCGTTCGGGCGTGCCGCGCGATTCCTCGCTGGTGGCGCGGCGCATCGCGACCATGCCCGAAGTGGTCTGCGCCAGTCCCGACTATCTGCAGCGCCACGGCGTGCCGCGCCATCCCGACGAACTGGCCGCGCACCGCGCGGTCGGCTTCTTCGCCAGCGATCGCGACCTGCGTTATCCGTTCGAGCTGACCGTCGACGGCGCGCTGCGCGAGTATCGGCTGGACAGTTGGATCAACGTCAACGACGCCGCCTGCTACGCCGCCGCGGCGCTGCGCGGCTGCGGCCTGATCCAGTTGCCGCGCCACGGCGTGGAGCGCCATCTCGACGAGGGCCGGCTGGTCGAAGTGCTCGGCGAGTACGCCAGTCCCGGCGTGCCGGCCTGGGCGATGTACCCGCGGCACCGGCAGCTGTCGCCGCGGGTGCGCGCGTTCGTGGACTGGGTCGCGGGCGTGTTCGCCGACAAGTTCGGCGCGCCGGGCTAGGTCCGCGTCCGCCGCCGCGCGGTTTCAGCGCGCGGCCGCGGCCTGCGCCGACCAGCGCCGGCGCTGGTCGCTCAGCGCGTCGATCAGCGCGCGCAGGCCGGACGACACGTGGCGATGGCCGGGATAGTACAAACACAGCCCCGGAGAGTCCGGGCACCAGTCCTCCAGCACCCGTTGCAGGCGCCCGTCGCGCAGCGCGTCGGCGGCGAGGTGGTCGGGGACGAAGGCGATGCCGATGCCGTCGATCGCCGCCTCGACCATCAGCGGTTGGTCGGTCAAGGTCAGCGGGCCGTCGACGTTGATCCGCTCGACGCTGCCGCGGCGCTCGAATTCCCAGCGATAGATCGCACCGCTTTCGAAGCGGAAGCGGATGCAGTCGTGGCCGTGCAGGTCCTGCGGCACCCGCGGGCGACCGCGCGCGGCCAGGTAGGCCGGCGAGGCGAGGGCGGCGAAGCGGACCCGGTCGAGCACGGTGACCGCGACCATGTCCTGGGCGACCGCCTCGGCGAGCCGGATGCCGGCGTCGAATCCGTCGGCGACGATGTCGCTGAGGCGGCCGTCGCTGACCAGGTCCAGGCGCACCTGCGGGTGCTCGCGCAGGAAGCGCGCGAGCAGCGGCTTGAGCACCAGCCGGATCGCGCCTTCGCTGGCGTTGATCCGGACCGTGCCGCTGGGCGTGCCGCGACGCTCCTCGATCTCCTGCACCGCGTCCTCGATCGCGGCCATGGCCGGGCGCAGCCGCGCCAACAGGCGCTCGCCGGCGTCGGTCAGCGCCATGCTGCGGGTGGTGCGGTTGAACAGGCGGATGCCCAGGCGCTGCTCCAGCGACTTGATCGAATGGCTGATCGCCGACGGCGTCAGGTCGAGTTCGGCCGCGGCGGCGCGGAAGCTGCGCTGGTTCGCGACCGCCAGGAACACGCTGTAGGCGGACAGGTCGCCGCCCTTGGATTGGTGAGTGGATTTCATCTCGGCATCAAGGATTGGCGAGATTGTTTCGACAGTCAACGCTGCCTAGGCTGGACCGGCCTCGCGTCGCCGCTGCGCCGCGGCCGCTCCGGTTCCCGCCGGCCCGGCCGTGCGCCGCCGCGCGCGTCCATTCCCGCCTGCAGGAGCGAACCATGAAGATGAAAGCGATCGTGATGACCGGCGCCGGCCGCCCCTGGGAAGTCCACGAAGTGCCGGTGCCCGCGGTCGAGCCGGGACAGGTGCTGGTGCGGGTGCATGCCTCGGGCATGTGCTACACCGACGTGTGGGCGACCCAGGGCTATGGCGGCGATATCTACCCGCAGACGCCGGGCCATGAAGTCGTCGGCGAGGTCGTCGAGGTCGGCGCCGGCGTGCGCAGCCGGCGGGTCGGCGACCGGGTCGGCACCACCTGGGTGCAATCGGCCTGCGGCCGCTGCCCCTACTGCCGCCAGAACCGCCCGTTGAGCGGGCAGACCGCGATGAACTGCGTCGAGCCGCGCACCACCGGTTTCGCCGCCCAGGGCGGGCACGCCGAATACATCGCCATCGCCGCCGAGGGCACGGTGCTGTTGCCGGACGGATTGGCCTACGCCGACGCCGCGCCGATGATGTGCGCCGGCTACACCACCTGGAGCGGCCTGCGCGACGCGCAGCCGCAACCGCGCGAACGCATCGCCGTGCTCGGCATCGGCGGGCTCGGGCATGTCGCGCTGCAACTGTCCAGGGCCTGCGGCTACGACACCGTCGCGATCACCCATTCGGCCGACAAGCACGACCTGGCCCGGCAACTGGGCGCGGACCATGTCGTCGCAGACGGGCGGCAGTTGCGCGAGATCGGCGGCGCCGATGTGTTGCTGGTGACCAGCAACGATTTCGCGTTGGCCCAGGAAGCGGTCGCCGGCCTGCGCGTGGACGGGCGCATCGTGCTGTGCGGGCTGGACTTCAGCCGGCCGTTCTCGATCTCGTCGGAAGGCGTGCCGTTCCACATGATGCGCCAGCGCGTGATCGGCTCGACCCACGGCGGCCAGCGCTATCTGAGCGAGGTGCTGGAGTTGGCGGCGCAGGGCAAGGTCAAGCCGATCGTGGAGACGTTCGCGCTCGACCAGGCCGCCGAGGCTTACGAACGGCTGGCCTCGGGGCGGATGCGTTTCCGCGGCGTGTTCACGCCGTCGCGCGGCGGTTGAGGCGAACGCGTCGCCGGCGCGCGCGCGGCGTCGGCGGACCGACGCGCGCGGCGCCTGGTGCGCGCCGTCTGGTTGGCGGCGTCTGGTTGGCGGCTCAGTCGACCAGTTCCTGCACGTAGCGCATCAGCCGCTGCATCAGGTCCGGTTCCTGCGCCGTTGCCGGTGCGGTCACCGGCGCCGCGCCGAAACGGCGCACGCCCGGCGCCGGTTTCGGCGCCGGTGCGAGCGCGCCGACGTCGCGCACGATCCCCATCGGCGCATAGCCGCTGTAGCCGGGAAACACCGTGGCGAGGTTGCTGTTGCCCATGCGCTTGACCAGCAGCTCCGACAGCACCTGGCGGTGGTCGGTGGTGACCGGCACGTCGCCGAAGTGCGGCGACAGGATTTCCGGATCCAGGCCCGACCACGAACCGTAGAAGCGCCGGCCGTTGACCGCGCCGCCGAGCACCAGCACCGGGTTGCCGTAGCCGTGGTCGGTGCCGCCGTTGGCGTTGGCGCGCACGCGGCGGCCGAATTCGGACTGCACCACCACGGTCACGCGGCCGGCGTGGCCGCTGGCTTCCAGCGCGGCGTGGAACGCCGACAGCGCCTGCGAGAGTTCGGCGATCTTGTTCTGGTAGTAGTGATAGCCGCTGCCGGCGGTGCCCTGGCCGTCGTGGGTGTCCCAGCCGCCGAGGTCGAGGGTGGCGTAGCGCAGGCCGAGGTCGAACTGGATCGACTGGGCGATGGTCCACAACTGCTGCGCGAACGTGCCGGTCGGCCAGCCGGCCGGCAGCGCGCTGTAGCTCTGGGTGGCGATCACCTGCAGCGCGCGGTCGGCGCGCTGGCCGCCGAGTTCCAGCGGCGAAGTACGGCCCCACAAGTCGGACAGGGTTTCGTTGACGCCGCGAAAGCCGGTCGGCGCGCCGGCGCGCGCCATCTGCCACGACCACGCGCCGGCATTGAGCGCGAAGTCGGACGGGCTGGCCATCGTCAACGCCTGCACCGACGACAGCAGTCCGGCCGGCTGGCGCGCGGCGACGCCGAGCGCCGGCACCCGCTCGCTGCCGTCCAGGCCCGGCTGGGTGTTCATCGCCCGCGCCATCCAGCCGCTGCCGATGCCTTGCGCGCCGGGCGTGCCCAGGTCGATGTAGAGCTGGGCGTCGAAGTGGCTGCGGGTGACGCTGGTCAGCAGGCCGCAGGCATGCACGATCGCCATGCGTCCGGACACCCACAGGTCGCGCAGGCCGCTCGCCGACGGATGCAGGCCGAAGCCGGTGCCGCCGCCGCTGGCGAGCGTCAGCGGCAACGCGCCGTACGCGCCGGTCGCGGCGATGGCGAGGTTCGGCCGCGCCTGTTCGTAGAACGTGCGGTCGGCGCCGTCGATCGGCACCACCAGGTTCAGCCCGTCCAGGCCGCCGCGCAGGAACAGGTGGACGACGGTGTCGTGGCCGTTGGCGGCGGCGAGGGCGGGATTGGCGAACAGCAGCGACGGGCCGGCGACCGCGGTCGCGGCGGCGGTGGCGCAGGTGCCCTTGAGGAAATCGCGTCGGGTGGTCATGGCGGCACCTGCTCAGCGGACGAGGAATTCGGGCGACATCAGGATCAGCGAGACCATGCTGCGCAGCCGTTCCTGGTTGTAGTGGCGCTTGAGGTCGCTCGCCGCCCAGGTATTGGTATCGGTGATGACATAGCTGGCCGGATCGCCGTTCTGGGCCATGAACGCCACCAGCGTCTGCTTGCGCGCCGCGGTCGGCTGGTAGCCGAGGATGCGTTGGCACCAGTAGTCGACCAGCGCGTTCGCGGTCCAGCTGCCGACCTTGTTGCGGGTGGCGGCGAGGATCGGCGCCAGCGGCACGCCGTTGTCCTGGGTTTCGGTCAGCCAGTTGAGGATCTTCCAGGTCATCGCGTAGCTGCCCGAACCCGACCAGGCCTCGTGCGTGTCCGGGTAGCCGTTCGGCGCCGGCCAGTCGTACGGCGCGTGGCCGGTGAAGCCCATGCGCCAGGCGAACTCGTCGCTCTTGGCGTTGCCGACGGCGAGCGTCCAGTCGCTGCCGAGCGTGCGCATCGCCGCGGCCACCGCTTCGAACGGACGCCGCGCCTTGGCCCCCCACACGTTGATGAAGGCGTCGGTGTTGAGGATGTGGCGCAGGGTCTTGGCGATCTGGTCCGGCGCGCGCCAGTTCTGCCGGAACACCGCCGCCGCGCTCGCCACCAGCGCCGGATCCGGCATGTCGGACATGAAGCGGCGGATCAGTTTCTTGCAGATGAAACGCGCCACGCCGGGATGGCTGGCGAGACGGTCGAGCACGTCGCGGCCGTCCTTCAGCGCCGGCTGCTCGGGATACAGCATGCGGCCGAGCAGGAACTTCGGCCCGGCGTCGTGCCAGGCCTGGCGATAGACGAAGCCGCCGTCGTTGTCGTTGGGGAACTGCCAGTGGCCGTTCTTGACCGACCAGCCGGTGAAGGCCGCGGCGGTCTCGTACACGTCGATGTCGGTGTAGCCGGCCGGATAGCTGGGATCGTCCGCGTCCGGCGGCACCTGGAACGGGTCCATGAAGCCGAGGTAGTGCTCGGCGCCGAGCGTGTGCAGCTCCAGCAGTTCGCGGGCGAAGTTCTCGTTCGGGCCGGCGCGGGTGTTGGCGGCGTTGTCGAGGTAGAAGAGCATCGAAGTGCTCTTGGCCACTTCCTCGAGCATCGTGCGGAAGTTGCCGAACGCATGCGGGCGCAACACGTCGCGCTGGTAGTGCACGAACACCGGGCCGGCGTCGAAGTCGCCGACGGTGACGTTGAAGTGGTCGTGCCAGAAGTTGACCATCACCTCGCGCAACTGGCGCTTGGAGTGGACCGCGCGCACCAGCGCGCCGCGCTGCGCTTCCCAGGCCGGGCGCATGCGGATCTCGTAGGCGGGGTTGGGCTTGACGTGGTCTTCCCACAACTGGGTCAGCGACTTGCCCAGGGTGGTGTAGCCGGCCGCGGCCAGGCGCGCGTCGAGCGCGCTGTCGTCGATGTTGGCCCAGTCCAGCTGCCAGTCGACCCAGTTGGCCAGGCGCTGCGCGCCGGTGCTGCCGAGCGCGTTGAACTCGGCCACCGATTGCGCGGTGGCGCCGTAGCTGAGGTTGTTGAGCGCGCGCACCGCGAACGGCGCCTTCGGCAGGTTCTTGGGCAACGTCGCGACCGGCGCGGCGTGCAGGTCCGGCGCGGCGGCGAACGCCGCGGCGGACGCGCCGGCGAGCTTCGCGCGCGCGGCCTTCGACGGCGCGGCGCGGCCGAGCGCGCCGTAGCGTTGCAGCAGGTGGCGGCGCAGCGCGTCGCGCTCGGAACTCGACAACGGGCTGGACATGGCGCACTCCGGTTGGGCTGGCGTCGACGCGGCGTGACGACGGCGGGCGAACGGGGGCGCGAGCTTAAGGGCGCGGGCAAGCGGCAAAGACTTGGTTCGGTCACAGAACGCCATGAACGCGGATGCGCGGCGTCACTGTTTGCGCGCGGCTCTCGTTGTCTCGCCGCGCAGGCGCGCAATGCTTGGCGACCCGCGCGTGACGCGTCGCACGCGCGATGCGCTTAGCCGGTGTCGCCGCGCTCGTGCGCTTTGCCGCGTTTGCTGTTTCGAACGGGTCGCGATGCGGATCGCGCGCGTTCGCGAAGCGTGCGTGGGGACACAAGCGCGCTGCGGCGCACGCGGCAGACTAATGCCCGAACACGCAAATTCCGTGGCGACATAAGCAGATGCGCGGGCTTCATTTCTGCATATGTTGCGCAGCAACAAAGATGCTTCATCGCTTCGGCGCGCATAAGGGGATTCCACCAGCGCATGCCGGGCTTCCATCCGCAGAGGACCACTCTCCATGCAAGCCGCGTTCCGGCCGCAGCGCCGCCCGCTGTCCGTTTTCCTCGCGCTGGCGCTGTCGGCGCTGGCCGCGCCCGCCCTGGCCGCCGACCTTGCCGCCGCCGATGCAGCGGCCGATGCAGCGGCCGCCGACGCCGACGAGCCGCAGGCCGACCGTCCGGCCACCACCCTCGATCAAGTCGTGGTGACCGGCTCGCGCATCCCGCGCGCGAGCCTGGAAGGGCCGTCGCCGGTCACCGTGATCAGCGCCGAGCAGATCGACAAGCAAGGCTTCCGCAGCGCCTTCGACGCGCTCGCCGCGCTGAGCCAGAACACCGGCGTGGTCCAGGGCGAGGACTTCGGCAACACCTTCACTCCGGCCGCCAACGTCATCAACCTGCGCGGCCTCGGCCCCAACCACACCCTGGTGCTGATCAACGGCCGTCGCCAGGCCGACTACCCGCTGGCCTACGAAGGCTCGGTCAACGTCGTCAACCTCGCCAACATTCCCAGCGCATTGATCGAACGCATCGAAGTGCTCGGCGGCGGCGCCTCGGCGGTGTACGGCTCCGACGCGGTCGCCGGCGTGGTCAACTTCATCCTCAAGAAGAAGTTCGACGGCACCCAGGTCAACGTGCGCGCCGGCGGCACCGAGCACGGCGGCGGCCAGAACCAGCGTCTGCAGGTGGTCAGCGGTTACTCCAACGATCGTTTCGACGCCGTCTACGGCGTCGAGCTCTCGCACCGCCAGGCGATTTGGGGCGACCAGCGCGACTTCATGGATTCGCTGCTCGACAACCCGACCGGCGAGCCCATCAACCCGACCCAGGTCGGCTTCCGCCGCAACGCGCGCACCAACGGCTTCATCGATCCGGGCGCGGCCTGCGGCGGTTTGTCCGGCCTGTACCACGGCTCGACCTTCCGCGCCAACAATCCGCGCCAGGGCTGGTACTGCGGCAGCAACGAGGCCGCGCCGGCGTTCTGGACCGTGCAGACGCAGAAGAAGAACGCCGACGCCTACGGCCTGCTGACCTGGCACCTGAGCGAGCGCACCGAGTTGTTCGCCGACGTGCAGCTGGGCATCGCCAGCATCGAGAACAACACCCGCGCGCCGAGCTGGACCTCGGACAACAACTACTTCCTCAACCAGGCCAGCGGCCTCAACGAAATCTGGTACCGGCGCATCGCGCCGGAAGAGATCGGCTCGGCGCACGCCAACAACAACCGCTTCCTGGAGCGCTCCTGGGCGTTCTCGGTCGGCGCGCGCGGCGCGCTCGGCGACAGCGACTGGAACTACGAACTGGCCTACAACCACGGCCGCAACGAGAACCGGACCAAGCGCCGCCAGTTCCTGGCCGGCATCAACGAGTTCTTCCTCGGCCCGCGCCTGGGCACCACCGCGGCCGGCATCGGCATCTACAACCCCGATCCGTCGCGCCTGTACACCGCGCTGACGCCGGCCGACTACCAGCGCCTGACCGGCTTCTACGAAGGCGTCAACGCCGCCTGGATCCAGAACCTGAGCTTCAGCGTCAACGGCAATCTGTTCGACCTGCCGGCCGGCTCGGTCGGTTTCGCCGGCGTGATCGAAGCCGGCACCCAGGGTTACAGCAACCGCCCCGATCCGCGCCTGGGCGACGGCACGTTCTGGAACACCAGCGCCGGCTCGCGTTCCAGCGGCGACCGCGACCGCTACGCCATCGGCGCCGAGCTCAGCATCCCGATCTTCAGCACGCTGACCGCGTCGGCCGCGGCGCGCTACGACGAGTTCCGCTTCGCCGGGCGCAAGTCGGGCAAGGCGACCTGGAACGCCGGCCTGGAATACCGCCCGACCGACAGCCTGCTGGTGCGCGCGACCGCCGCGACCAGCTTCCGCGCGCCGGACATGAACTACATCTTCGCCGCCGAGACCCGCGGCTATAACCCCGGCATGACCGACTACTGGCGCTGCCGCACCGCCGGCCAGGCCTACGACGACTGCGATTTCTCCGGCCTGGCGATCGACTACACCAGCAACGGCAACACCGGGCTCAAGCCGGAGAACGGCAAGTCCTACGGCGTCGGCGTGGTCTGGTCGCCGTCGCAGAACTTCGACCTGTCGGTGGACTACTACTCGATCCGGTTGGAAGACGAAGTCACCAACCTCAGCAGCAGCCGGATCCTGCGCGAAGAGGCCGACTGCCGCCTCGGCCGCACCATCGGCGGCGAGCCGCGCGACATCAATTCGGCCAACTGCCGCGAAGTGCTGGCGCGGGTGATCCGCAACCCGTCCGACGCGCCGGTGCAGCCCGACCAGGTGCGGCGGGTGCTGGTCAACGCGATCAACGCCGCGTCCGAACGCACCGACGGCGTCGACGTGAAGGGCAACCTGCGCTGGAGCGCGGGCCGCTTCGGCGACTTCGCGGCGAACGTGGCCTACACCCTGGTGATCAAGCACGACTACCAGCAGTTCGCCGACGACCCGCGCATCGACCTGCGCAACACCCTCGACCCGCTGGAAGCCGGCGACTGGCGCAGCAAGGTCAACACCGGCCTGAGCTGGTCGATCGGCGCGTGGACCACCAACCTCAGCGCCTACCGCTACGGCAGCCTGCCCAAGAGCGACGGCAGCGGCCGCTACGGCCCGTACACCAAGTACAACGGCAGCGTGTCGTACAAGTTCGGCGACCGCTCCACGCTGTCGCTGATCGTCAACAACCTGCGCGATTCCGATCCGCCGCAGGACCGCAACAACGGCGGCTGGCCGTTCTATCCGGTCGGCAACTACGATCCGTACGGGCGCCAGTTCTGGCTGGAGTACGACGTGCGCTTCGACTGATCGACTGAGCGCCGGCGCGAAGCGAAAAGCGGGCCTTGCGGCCCGCTTTTCGTTTGTCCGGCGCGCGCGCTCGCACGCGCGCAAAGCGCGGACCGGGATGCGCGCGCTGAAGTCGCGCGGCGCGAACCGCAGCGTTCAGGCCGGTCCGCTCAGGCCGGTCCGCTCAAGCCGGTTCGCTCAGATCGGCCCGCCGATCGCCACGGTGCGGCCCAGCGTGGTCGCCACGCCGGTGGCCAGGTTGGTGTAGGTGACCGAGACGGTGTCGATCACGCCGCCGCCGGCGCCGCTCTGGTAGGTCACATAGCAGCGGTTGGTCGTGCACGGCAGGACCATGCCGAGATCGTTGGTCCACACGTAGCTGTAGGTGCCGGCCGGCAGGTTGCGCACCTCGAAGTCGGCGCGATAGCTGCTGGACGGATAGAACGAGGTGCAGCGGCCGAACGGGCCGTTGCCCGGCTGGTCGTTGGGGCCGACGAAGCACCACAGCAGCGGATTGCTGCCGGGCTGGGCCTGGGCGGTGGCGGGCACCGCGAACGAGCCGATCGCGGCCAACGCCAGCGCGCCGGTCAGCGCCGCATGCGCCAACGTGGATCCAATCGATTTCATGACATCCCTTCCTGTGTATGGCCAGTCCATTCCTGGCGAAGCCAGCTTAGGCGGCCGCGCCCGCGCGCACGCCGGACTGTCGGTACTGACAGGGGCGTGCCGCGTCCGCGGCCGCGGCGGCGCGCGCAACTGCGGCACCGGTCCGTTTTCCGCGCCGCGCCGCAGCATGGCCTTGCGCGGCCCGCCGCGGCGGGTTGCCGCACTCGCGCGCGCCGGCGCGGTGCGATAATCGGCCGCTTCCCGATCCGCCGTTCCGACCGCGAGGCCATCCGTGCTGCAACTGCTGATCTACCTGCGCTATCTGTCGGTGGCCGGCCAGATGCTCACCGTGGTGTTCGTCGCCCAGCGCCTGAACCTGCCGATCCCGGCGCGCGCGCTGCTGTCGATCTCGGCCGGGCTGCTGCTGTTCAACGTGCTCAGCCACTGGTGGTGGCTGGCCCACCGCGAGGCCGGCCCGCGCGCGCTGGCGCTGCAACTGCTGGTGGACCTGCTGGCGCTGACCGCGCTGCTGTATTTCTCCGGCGGCCCGGCCAATCCCTTCGTTTCGTTGTATTTGGTGCCGGTGGCGCTGGCGGCGATCGGCCTGGACATCGCGCCGATGCTGGGCCTGACCGTGCTGACCGCGGCGTTGTACACCTGGCTGATGGGCCACCACGTCGAGCTGCCGCACCTGCACGGCAGCGATTTCCAACTGCACGTCACCGGCATGTGGGTCAATTTCCTGCTCTCGGCCGGGATCATGGTCGTGGTGCTGAGCCGGTTCATGACCATCGTGCGCGAACAGCGGCGCAGCCTGTCGGAAGCGCGCGAACGCGCGATCCGCGACGAATCGCTGTCGGCGCTGGGCTCGCTCGCCGCCGGCACCGCGCACGAACTCAACACGCCGCTGGCGACGATGGGCCTGCTGGTCGACGACTGGATGTCCGGCGAACACCCGCCGGCGCGCGAGGACCTGGAGCTGCTGCGCTCGCAACTCGCGCATTGCCGCGACCACGTGCGCGCGCTGGCCGAGATGGCGCGCCGCGGCGCCGCCGGCGAGAGCTCGGTCGAGCCCGGCGACGCGTTCGTGCACGCCTGCGTCGACCGTTGGCGGCTGTTGCGCCCCAACGCCACCGCGCGCTTCCGCGGCGGCGCGGCGGGGCGCCGGGTGCGGGTCGATCCGGGCCTGCAGCAGGCGCTGATCAACCTGATCAACAACGCCGCCGACGCCAACGCCGCGGCCGGCGTCGACGAGCCGGTCGAGGTCGAGACCGGCATGCGCGAAGGCCGGCTCAACATCGCCATCCGCGACCGCGGCGCGGGGCCGGCGCGGATCGCGCGGCCGCGTCGCGACCATCCCGGCAGCGGCCTGGGCATCGGCCTGCTGATCTCGAAATCGAGCATCGAGCGCAGCCGCGGCACGGTGAAGCAGAGCGAGCGCGACGGCGGCGGTTGCGTCACCGAAGTCGAATTGCCGCTGGTCGCGGAGGGCGCGGCGTGAGCCTGCCCGCGCGCATGCTGCTGGTCGACGACGACCTGGCGTTCTGCCAGGTGCTGGCGCGGATGCTGGCGCGGCGCGGCATCCAGGTGCAGGCGCGCCACGACGCCGCCAGTGCGCTGGCGGCGCTGGACGAGTTCGCGCCCGAGGGCATCGTGCTCGACCTCAAGCTCGGCGCCGACAACGGCCTGCTGCTGATCGGCGAACTGCGCCGGCGCTGCCCGCAGGCGCGCATCGTCCTGGCCACCGGCTACGCCAGCATCGCTACCGCGGTCGACGCGATGCGCCGCGGCGCCTGGAACTACCTGCCCAAGCCGTTCGACATCGAAGCGCTGGCGCAGTCCTTCGAAGCGCCGGGCGAGGACGTCGCGCCGCCGCCGGCGGCGCCGGTGTCGCTGCGCCGGCAAGGCTGGGAACACATGCAGCGGGTGCTGGCCGAATGCGGCGGCAACGTCTCGCAGGCCGCGCGCGTGCTCGGCGTCGACCGGCGCACCTTGCAGCGCAAGCTGGCCAAGCGGCCGGTCAAGGAGCGGCCGGAGTAAGCGACGGTTTGGCGGCCGACGAGCGACGGGTGCGCAGATATGCGCTGCGCTCGAGGCGGCAGTCCGGCGCGCGCGGCGCGTAGTCGGGCCGCGACGGCGCGGCGACGTGCGCCGCGCGAACGCACGCGCGGCGCAAGACTTCATCGGCAGGGACCTTGCGCGGACGCGCCGTGGCTGGCGGCTCGCCGCTGACACGAAGAGGCCCCGCAACCTGGTTGCGGGGCCTCGCTGCGGTGGAACGCTTTCAGCGGGTTTCGGTTGGCCTCAGGGAATGTCGCATTGCATGGTCGCGTCCACGTAATGCTGGCCGTTGGACAGGGGCTTGTCGAAGGTGACCTTGAACGAGCCTTGCACGATCTTGCCGTTGCGCGAGGTGCAGGCTTCTTCCAGGTTCTTCTTCGCCTTGGCCTCGGCGTCGGCCTTGGTCGGGCCGTAACCGGTGTTGGTGAGGTTGCCGACTTCGGCGAGCGCGGGGGCGCTGGCGAGGACGAGGGCGGCGGCGAGAGCGAGGCAGGGGAACGTCTTCATGAACGCGGGTCCTTGTGTTCGTTGCGTTCGCGCATCCTAGCCGTGGCGAATCGAGGCGAGGTTAAATCCAGGTGAGCGCTGAAAATACAATTCAGCATCGCATGCTTCAAACGTGTCGAAGTTCGATTGAAACGTGCGGATTCGCCGGCGAGCGCCGCGCCGCGCGCCGGCTCAGTGGAAATCGCGCGAATGCGTCGCCAGCGAACCCAGCAACGCGGTCAGGTCTTGCATGCGCGAGACCACGATGTGCTGCACGCCGTCGACGCGTTCGAGCTTGCCGTCGATCGCCATCAGCCGCGATTCCACCAGCACCCGCCGCTGGCGTTGCGCGAGATCGCGCCAGACCACCGCGTTGACCATGCCGTCCTCGTCTTCCAGGCTCAGGAAGGTCACGCCGCTGGCGGTTTCCGGGTGCTGGCGCACCGTCACCAGCCCGGCGAAGCGTACGCGCCGGCCGTGCTCGACCTGCTTGAGCTGCGAGGAACGCCGGCAGCGCCGCGCGTGCAGCGCGCCGCGCAGCAGCGCCAGCGGATGCGGGCCGAGGGTGGTGCCTAGCAGCGCGTAGTCGGCGCGCACGTCCTCGCCGGCGCTGGGCAGCGGCAACGCCACCTGCGCTTCGGCGCGGGCGACGCCGGCGAACAGCGGCAACTGGGTGTCGACGCCGGCGACCGCCCAGCGCGCGCGGTGGCGATGCCCGACCAGCGCGCGCAGCGCGCCGGCGTCGGCGAGCACGGCGCGCACGCGCGCATCGAGCCCGGCGCGTTCGCACAGATCGTCGACGTCGCGCCACGGCGCTTGCGCGCGCGCATCGCTGATGCGGTCGGCCGCGGCTTCGTCGAACCCGGTAATCAGGCGCAGGCCCATGCGGATCGCATGCGGGTGCCTGCGTTCGCCGCGGCCGGGCAGGGCTTCCAGCGTGCAGTCCCAGTCGCTGTAGCGCACGTCCACCGGCAGGATGGTCACGCCCTTGCGGCGCACGTCGTGGAGGATCTGGCCGTGGGTGTAGAAGCCCATCGGCATCGAGTTGATGATGCCGCAGGCGAACGCGGCGGGGTGGTGGTGCTTGAGCCAACAGCTGACGTAGGCGAGCAGGGCGAAGCTGGCGGCGTGCGATTCGGGGAAGCCGTAGCTGCCGAAGCCCTTGATCTGTTCGAAGATGCGGTGGGCGAAGTCTTCGCTGTAGCCGCGCTCGAGCATGCCGCTGCGCAGCCGCTCGCGGTGCGGTTCGAGCCCGCCGTGGCGCTTCCACGCCGCCATCGAGCGGCGCAACTGGTCGGCCTCGCCGGCGCTGTAGCCGGCGGCGACGATGGCGATCTGCATCACCTGCTCCTGGAACAGCGGTATGCCCAGGGTGCGCTTGAGCACGGTCTTGAGCGCTTCGGACGGATAGTCGACCAGGCGCTTGTCCTTGCGCCGCAGCAGGTAGGGATTGACCATGTCGCCCTGGATCGGCCCCGGCCGCACGATCGCGATTTCGATCACCAGATCGTAGAAATCGCGCGGCCGCAGCCGCGGCAGCATTGACATCTGCGCGCGCGATTCGATCTGGAACACGCCGACGGTGTCGGCCTCGCAGATCATGTCGTAGACGGCTTCGTCGTCCGGCTTGCGCACGATCGAGGCCATGTCCAGCCCGCGCAGCCCTTGCGATTCCAGCAGCGCGAACACCTTGCGGATCGCGGTCAGCATGCCCAGCGCGAGGCAGTCGACCTTGAGCAGCCCCATCGCGTCGAGGTCGTCCTTGTCCCATTGCACGATGGTGCGCTTGTCCATCGCCGCGTTCTCTACCGGCACCAGCGTGTGCAGCGGCCGTTCGGACACGACGAAACCGCCGGGATGCTGCGACAGATGGCGCGGGAAGGCGTTCTCGACCAGGATCAGGCTCAGCGCCAGGATGTTGCGCAGCAGCGGCGACTCCGGGTCCATGCCGCGTTCGCGCACGTGTTCGGCCAGCGGCACGTCCTGGCTCCAGCGGTCGAGCGTGCGCGCCAGTTCGCCGATCTGGTCCTGAGGCATGCCCAGCGCCGAGGCCACGTCGCGCACCGCGCTGCGGCCGCGGTAGCTGATCGCGACCGCGGTCAGCGCGGCGCGCTCGCGGCCGTAGCGGTCGAACACGTATTGCAGCACTTCCTCGCGCCGCTCGTGCTCGAAGTCGACGTCGATGTCGGGCGGCTCCTTGCGCTCTTCCGACATGAAGCGCTCGAACAGGGTCTCCATCCGGCCCGGGTCGATCTCGGTGATGCCCAGCGCGAAGCACACCGCCGAGTTGGCGGCCGAGCCGCGGCCCTGGCACAGGATCTCGCGCGAACGGGCGAAGTCGACGATGTCGTAGACGGTGAGGAAGTACGACTCGTAGCCGAGTCGGCCGATCACCCCCAGTTCGTGTTCGATCTTGGGTTGGACCTCGGCGGGAATGCCGTCGGGCCAGCGCTTCGCGGCGCTGGCCTCGACCAGCTTGGGCAGCCAGCTTTTCGGAGTCTCGCCGGCCGGCACCAATTCGTGCGGATATTGGTAATCGATGCCGCGCTTGAGATCGAAGTCGGAACACAACTGCGCGATGCGCAGGGTCTGCGCCAGCAACGGCGCCGGATAGATCGCCGCCAGCGCGCGGCGGATCCGCAGATGCCGCTCGCCGTTGGGAAACAGCTTCGCGCCGGCCTCGGCCACGGTGGTGCGGTGGCGCACCGCGGTCAGCACGTCCTGCAGCGGCCGGCGCGCGCGTTCGTGCATGTGCGCGTCGCCGGCGGCGACCGCGGGCAGGCCGTGGCGCCGCGCCAGCGCGGTCAGCGCGTCCAGGCGGGCGTCGTCGTCGGGGCCGCGGTGCAGCTCCACCGCCAGCCACAGGCGTTCGCCGAAGCGCGCGCGCAGCCACGCGGCGTGTCCGTCGTCGCGGGCGTCGCCGTCGGGAATCCACAAGGCCAGCAGATGCGCGCTGCGCGATTCGAAATCCTCGCCGAGGCTGAGGTATTCGCCCTTCGCCGCGCGTCGCCGCGCCTGCGTGATCAGCCCGCACAGATCGGCGTAGCCGGCGCTGTCGGCGACCAGCAGCACCAGCTTGGGGCCGTCGTGCACGCGGATCTCGCTGCCGACGATCAGGGCCACGCCGGTACGCCGCGCCGCCTGCCAGGCGCGCACGATCCCGGCCAGGGTGCATTCGTCGGTGATCGCCAGGGCGCGGTAGCCCAGGGCCTGTGCGCGGTCGAACAGTTCGTCGGCGGTGGACGCGCCGCGCTGAAAACTGAAAGCCGACAGACAATGCAGTTCGGCGTAGTCGGGCAGCGCGGCCGCGGGCGGTGCGGCGCGGACGGGCAGGGCGCTCATGCGAACCAGCCGTGCACGATCAGCGGGCCGTCGCCGCCGGCGTCGCGGTAGGCCCAGGCGCGTTGGCCGCGCGCGGTTTCGACCAGGTAGTAATCGCGCCGCACGTCGTCCTGGTCCCACCAGCCCGACTCGATCCGCTCCGGGCCGGCGAGGATGCGCGCGACCGGCTCGCGCAGCGGTTCGGGCTCGGCCAGCAGCCAGCCCGGGCGGGTCGCCGGCCGCGTTGGCGCGGGCGTGGCGGCGTGCTTGCCGCGCGCGACCGGCGCATCGCCCAGCACCGGTTGCCAGGCGCGTTCGGGCCGGTGGTCGGGGTGCGCGGCGAGCCCGTGCACGCGTTCGTCGCCGAGCCGCGCGCGCAGGCGCTCGCGCAACTGCGCCCACGGCAGCGCCTGCTGCGGGCGCGGGTCGAACAGGTCGCGCGCGGCCGGCACGAACGGCGGCAGTTCCTCGGCGAGCAGGCGCAGCGCCACCACCGGCGCCGGCAGCTGCGCGTGCTGCAGGCGGCCGCGGGCGAGTTCGAACAGCATCGCCGCCTCGCGCTCCGGCGCGAGCAGGCCGACCGCGATTTCGCTCGGCGGGTGCTGCAACCGATGGCTGTGGCGCTCGTGTTCGAGCAGCAGCTTGAACCGGGCCACGCCGCCGTCGCGGCCGGACAGGTACGCGGCCAGGTCGGCGGTGAGGCGGCGCAGCGGGAACAGCAGGGCCTGGCTGGATTCGGCTTCGTGGCCGAGTTCGATGCGCGCGTCGAAGGCGTCGGGCGGCTGGTAGAACGTCAGCGGCGGCTCGGCCGCGCCGCGCAGCGCGTCCAGGCGCTGCAGCAGATCCGGGCCGAAACGCCGCGCCAGCGGCGCGCGCGGCAGCGCGAACACCGCGCCGAGCTTGCGCAGGCCCATGCGTTGCAGCGCCTGCACCGTGGCCGGGTCGAGCCCGCTGCGTTCGATCGGCATCTTCGCCAGCGCCGGCAGCAGCAGGTCGTCGTCGAAGAACAAGCCTTCGCCGATGTTGGTCAGCGCGCGCGCGGCGAAAGGATTGGGCGCGGCGGCCATGCGGTGGCGGAAGCCGAGTTCGCGCAGTTCCGCGTCCAGGCGCTGGCGCAGTTGCGGCCAGGCCCCGAACAGGCGGCGGCTGCCGGCGATCTCCAGCACCAGGGCGTGGGCGAAGTCGGTGCTGACCTGCGAGCTGTAGCGATAGGCCCAGGCGGCCAGCAACTGGCGCGCGCGTTCGGCCGCTTGCGGGTCGTATTCGGCGGTGCGCACGCCATCGGCGATGGCGTGCGCGGCGACCAGCGACAGCCCCGGCCGCAATCCCAGCGCGCGCGCGGCGGCATTGACCGAGTGCAGGCGGCGGCGCGCGTGCGGACCTTCGACCAGGGCCAGCGGCTGGTCCGGGTTCGGGTGTTGGCGCAGGACCACGTCCATCGCCAGTTGCGGCAGCAGCAGGCAGGCCCAGCGCATGGCGGCGTCAGCGTTGCGGCGTTGGCAGGGTTCGCGGCGGCTGAGCGGACAGCGTCGGGACTGAAGTCCCTCCCACAGCCGCCGGTGCCGCTCTTGTGGGAGGGACTTCAGTCCCGACGCTGTCCGCTCCGATCGCGGCAATAAACCGGACCGGTCGCAACTGCGGCGGCAAGCGGATCACCTCCGCGCCGCGTTCGAGGTCATGGGCCAAGACCGGCGTCGCCTCGACATCGCGCGCATCGCCGTGGCCGAACGCGATCGGCCGCGTCGGCGCATTGCCGCCGCGGCACTTGAGCACGCGCAGCTGCCGCGGCGCGGCGTCGATGGCGATGCGCAATGCGGCGGGCGAGGGGTTGAGCGCGGCGCGCGCTTCGCGCACGGCGAAGCCCAGGCACTGGCCGCTCTCGGCCGCCACCTGCAGGCGCCGCAGGGCGCGGTCGTCGGCGCGCTGCGGCCAGCACAGCACCGCCGCGCACGCGCCCGAACGCAGGCATTGTTCGGCCGCCCACAGCGCATCGCGTCCGCTCGCGCGCACCACCTGCAGGCGCGACAGCGCCACGCCGGCGTCGCGCCAGGCCGGCGCGTACGGCAGCAGCGGCGGATCGACCAGCACGATCATGCCGGCCTCGTGGCCGGGCGCCTCGCGCGACAGCCGCGCCAGCGCCGGCCACAGCAGTTCCAGCTCGCCGACGCCGGCGTGCGGCAGCAGCAGTTCGCTCAGCGCGGCCTCGGGCCAGCCGCCGGTCGGCAGGGCGGCGTCGAGCGCGGCGTGGCCGGTCGGTTGCGCCGACGGCGCGGCCTGCGCGCCCTGGCCGCGCCACAGCCGGCGCGAACCGATCAGGCCGTCCAGCGAGACGGCGCGCGGCGCGGCCGCTCCGCCTGCGGCGGCTTGCTGCGGCGCTTGCTCCAGCGACGCCGCCGATGAAGCGCGCTCCAGCGCAACGGACTGCGATGGAACGGGCTCCGATGATGCGAACTCTGGAGCGAACTCCAATGAAGCGGAGTCCATGGCAGCGGACCCCATGGCAGCGTGCCCCATGGAAACGGATCGCAGCGAAACGGGCGCGCTCATGGCCGGCCTCAGGCGCTGCGGACCAGGCCGCAGTACAGGCCTTCGATGGCGAAGTCGGCATCGGCCGGCACCCGGATCGGCGCGTAGTCGGGATTGCGCGGCAGCAGGACGATGCCGTCGGCGTCGATGCGCAGGCGCTTGATCGTGATCTCCTCGCCCAGCCGCGCCACCACCACCTGGCCGCTGCGCGCCTCGCGGGTGCGGTGCACCGCGACCAGGTCGCCGTCGAAGATGCCGTCCTCGCGCATCGAATCGCCCTGCACGCGCAGCAGGTAGTCCGGCCGCGGCGAGAACAGCGCGCGGTCGACCAGCACGTGCGCCTGCGCTTCGGCATCGGCGCCGATCGGCGCGCCGGCGGCGACCCGGCCCAGGATCGGCAGCGGTTCGTCGTTGCCGCCCGCCCGCGCCGCGGGCGCATCGAGCCCTTCGCGTTCGGCGCGCCAGGCGAGCGCCTCGCGCAGCCCGGCCGGGCGCAGGCGGATGCCGCGCGCACGGCCCGGCAGCAGTTCGATCAGCCCGTCCTCGTGCAGCGCCTGCAGGTGGTAGCCGGCGGAGCGGTTCTGGCGGAAGCCGAAGCGCGCGCAGATCTCCTGCTGCGACGGCGGCAGGCCGTCGGCGGCGAGGCGCTCGTGCAGGAAGGCGAGCAGGGCACGGCGGAGGTCGGTCAGGCTCATGTA
The DNA here is from genome assembly GCF_031199375.1 of Lysobacter yananisis. NCBI lineage: Bacteria > Pseudomonadati > Pseudomonadota > Gammaproteobacteria > Lysobacterales > Lysobacteraceae > Lysobacter > Lysobacter yananisis. The sequence goes on along the minus strand of NZ_CP133568.1, from coordinate 5,144,533 downwards.
CTAATTTTAGTAATAGTCGGGGCACGCGGATAGTGCAGGGCGGGCGTGGCCGACGGATGGGAGGTGGCGGATTTGCGCAGAGTGGATCCGCCCGGTCGCAGCCGCTGCGACGCGATCTCCCTGTAGGAGCGGCGCGAGCCGCGACCGCGAACCCGCACGTTCGCAGCGCAAACCTAGGCCTGAAACGCAGTTTTCGCCGCGAATCCGCCGCCCCGCAGTCGCGGCTCGCGCCGCTCTTACAGGGAGCGAACCGACCAACGGTCGTTGACGGCATCCGGTCTCTTCATTAATTTCTGTCTAAACAGAAATTAGAGAAAGCCATGTCCCTCAGCCCGCTGCAAGAACGCTTCATCCTCCACTGGGGCGAGATGGGCAGCCGCTGGGGCGTCAACCGCACCGTCGCCCAGATCCACGCCCTGTTGTTCCTGTCCGAGCGCGCGATCACCGCCGACGAAATCTGCGAGACCCTCAACCTGGCCCGTTCCAACGTCAGCACCAGCCTGCGCGAGCTGCAGGCCTGGAATCTGGCGCGGGTGAGCCATGTGCTCGGCGATCGCCGCGACCATTTCGAGACCTACAAGGACGTCTGGGACATCTTCCGCGCCGTGGTCCAGGAGCGGCGCCGGCGCGAGATCGAGCCGACCCTGAGCATGCTGCGCACCGCCGTGCTCGACGGCGACAACGCCGCGGTGGCGCCCGACCCGGCCGATCCGCGCGACCGCCTGACCCTGGCGCGCATGCGCGAGGTGTTGGAGTTCATGGAGACCGGCACCAGCTGGATCGACGAGATGAACCGGCTCGACCCCAAGACCCTGATCAAGCTGCTGAAGATGGGCGCGCGCATCCAGCAGTTCGTGCGCGGCCCGGTCAAGCCATTGCCGGAACCGCAGGCGCAGGCCGCGGGCGTGCTGTTCGCCGACGAAGCGGGTGAGGGCGATGCGCCCAAGCGCGATGCTCCCGAGCACGATCCCGGCAAGACCGACGCAGGCGAAGGCAATGCCGCCGCGCCGCCCGGCGCGCGCTCGTCCTGAGCCGCGCCCCTTTTTTGCCTCGAAGTTTCTGTAATTACCGAAATAACCGTAGGAGTCGATCATGAACAAGGATCTCGCCCCACGCCCGCCCTTGCCGCAGGCTGTCGCCCTGTACGACCGCGCCTGCCCGCTGTGCCGCACCGAGATGCACCGGCTCAAGGCCCGCGACCGCCATGGCCGCCTGCGCCTGGTCGACATCGCCGCGGCGGACTTCGACCCCGCGCAGTGGGGCTTCGAACTCGACGCGCTGCGCAACGCCCTGCACGTGCGCGGCCGCGACGGCCAGTGGCGGATCGGCGTGCCCGGCATCGCCGAGGCCTACCGCGCGGTCGGCCTGGGCTGGCTGACCTGGCCGCTGCGCGTGCCCGGCGCCGGCCGCGCCGCCGCGCGCGCCTACCGCTGGATCGCGCCGAACCGCCACCGCGTCTCGCGCTGGCTGGGGTATCGCGAAGCCGGCGCAGAACCCGCGCCGCGCTGCGACGACGGCCATTGCCCCACCCACTTCTGAGGAGCCGGCCATGGACCTGCACACGCTGTTCCTGAGCCTGTTGCTGCTGCAGATCGCGATGGGCGCGCTGGACACGATCGCCCATCACGAGGTGATGGAAAAACTCGCCAACCGCCGCAGCGCCGCGCTGGAGCTGAAGCTGCATTCGGCGCGCGGCTTCGTCTACGGCGCGCTGTTCCTGGTGTTCGCCTGGCTGCGGCCGCAAGGGCTGTGGCTGGCGGCGGTGTGGTTGCTGGTGCTGGTCGAGGTCGGCATCACCCTGTGGGACTTCGTGGTCGAGGACGCGACCCGGCTGCTGCCGAACACCGAGCGCGTGCTGCACACCGTCCTCGCGGTCAACGGCGGTGCGATGTTCGCGGTCTACGCGCTGGCCACGCGCGGCGACTGGGCGCTGCCGAGCGCATTGGCACCGGCCGCGCACGGCACGCTCCTGCAAAGCGCGATGTCGTGGGCGCTGACCGCGGCCGCGCTCGGCATCGCCGCCAGCGCGGTGCGCGACGGCCTGGCCGCGCGCGCCAACGCCGCCGAACCGGCGCCGCGGCCGTTGCTGGCGCAGCACCCGCAGCAGCATTTCCTGGTCAGCGGCGGCACCGGCTTCATCGGCACCGCGCTGGTCGAGGGCCTGCTCGCCGGCGGCCACCGCATCACCGTGCTCAGCCGCGATCCGCGCCGCGCCGCCTTGCGCTTCGGCGGCCGCGCGCGCTGCATCGCCGACACCGCCGAACTGCGCGACGACGAACGCATCGACGTGGTGGTGAACCTGGCCGGCGCGCCGGTGGTGGGCCCGCGCTGGAGGCCGCAGCGCAAGCGCGCGCTGCTGGCCAGCCGGATCGGCACCACCGACGCGCTGCGCGCCTGGTGCGACCGCGCCAGCGTCAAGCCGGCGCTGTGGCTGCAGGCCAGCGCGGTCGGCCTGTACGGCGCGCACGCGCGCAGCGCGCCGGAACAGCGCGAGTTCGCGCCGGTCCCCGGCGACTTCCCCAGCGCACTGTGCGCGGCCTGGGAGCGCGCGGCCGCGCCGGTCGGCGAACGCGGCGTGCGCCTGGCGACGATGCGCCTGGGCCTGGTCCTGCACCGCAGCGGCGGCCTGCTGCCGATGCTGTCGCTGGCCGCCGCGCTCGGCGGCGCCGCGCGCCTGGGCGACGGCCGGCAGTGGTTCGCCTGGGTCCACCTCGACGACGTGCTGCGCTTCGTCGAATACGCGGTCGAACACGCCGGCGTGCGCGGCCCCTACAACCTGGTCGCGCCCGGCGGCTGCACCCAGGCCGAGTTCACCCGCGAACTGGCGCGTTCGCTGCATCGCCCGGCGTGGCTGGCGATGCCGGCCGCGCCGCTGCGGCTGGCGCTCGGCGAGATGGCCACGATGCTGCTCGACGGCCCCGTCGCCGCCCCGCAGCGGCTGACCGACCAGCGCTTCGTCTTCGCCCATCCCGTGCTCGCCAGCGCCCTGCGCGGCGCGCACGCCGGTTTGGCGCGCGATCCCCGTTCTGACTATGTGGGTGTAGGACACCCGGGTGAGGGACATGGAACTGTTGCAACGCATTGACCTGCCGGCGCAGACCGGCGCAAACGCCGCCGCGCCCGCGACGGCGGACCGGCCCGCGACGGGCCGGCGCGAACACAAGCGGCCCGAAACGCAGGCGCCGGCCGCGGCCGGCCTCGAGCCCGCGCACGACCTGGCCGCGCTGCTCAAGGCCGCGCTGGGCCCGCGCTGGGCGCTGCTGCATCCGCATATCCGGGCGCGCTTCGAACTGGCCGAAGGCCAGGCCCAGGCCGAGTACGTCGGCGACATGCACCAGGTGCGCTGCACCCGCCTGGGCGCGCTGTTCGCCCGGCTGATCCGCTACGCGCGGGTGCTGCCGCACCACAACGCCGACGACGTGCCGTTCCGCTTCGACGTCGAACCGCTGCGGCGCGAACTGGGCTGGATCAAGACCCGCACCTACCACTTCGCCCAGGAGATCTTCAGCTTCCGCTCGCGCATGACCCTGGGCGCCGGCGGCGAACTGCTGGAGCACTTCGGCGGCGGCCTGGGCATGCGGGTGCGGCTGGAAGTGCTGCCGAACCGGCTGGTGTTCGTCGACGACGGCTATTTCCTGCACTGGCGCGGCCTGCGCCTGCCGTTGCCGCGGCCGCTGTGGCCGGGCCGGTTCGTGCTGGTGCACCGCGACCTCGACGCCGAGCAGTTCGAAGTCTGCATCGACGTCGCCCACCCCTGGTTCGGCCCGCTGTTCCACCAGGAAGGCCGGTTCCAGCGCTTGCGCGGGTGAGCCGCGAGCGGCCGCGCATCGCGCGGCCGCTGCCTGCATCGCGCGGCCGTTGCCTGTAGGAGCGGCGAAAGCCGCGACCGTGGGGAGCAATATCGCGCCGCGAGCATGATGCGGCGCGGTCGCGGCTCGCGCCGCTCCTACCAAAGCGTCATGCGGTTCGAATCGGCATCGACCGCGCGATCCGCACCGGCTCCCTGTAGGAGCGGCGCAAGCCGCGACCGCGGGGCCGCAAGCTCGCGCCGCTGCTACAGCGGCTGCGGCCGCTTCAAGGCGCGCGGAACACCACGTTGTACTGGAACTTACGCCCGGTCGTGGCGCGCAGCTTCTTGGCGTCGCGATGCTCGGGATTGATCAGCGCGTTGTACTCCTCCGGCACGATCACCGACGGCACCAGCAGGATCGCGGAGGCGCCGGACTGCAGCCAGCGCGAGCCGATGCCGACGCTGGCCATGCCGGCCGGCACCGCGTCCCAGCCGCCGGGCAGGTCGGCGGCGGTCATCTGGATGCGCGCCTTCCATACCGCCGGCGGCACCTCGATCGACACCACGTGCCGGTTCAACGGCAGCCCGTGGGCGTCGACGTAGGCGGCCGTCTCCAGCGCCGCCAGCGCCAGCGAGGTCGCGCTGTAGAGCACACGCTGGCCTTCGTCGTTCCAACGCCCGGGAAACTTGGCCGCGCCCGCGCCGCTGAGGTCGTCGGCGCGGTAGGCGCGGGTCTCGCCGGCGATGCGCCATAGTTTCGTCATCGTTTCGGCCTCGTCCTGGCGGCGCCGCGGCGCGTCACTGGTACGCGCCGCTGGCCAGCGCGCCGAGCAGGCGCGCGACCACGCTGAGCCCGGTCGGGGTGTCGAGCAGGTCGGCCGGCCGCTGTCCGCCCAGCGCCGCCTGCGGCTGCTCGATCCAGTGGCCGAGCCAGCGCGCCGCGTCGAAGTCGGGCGCGGCCGGATCGGTGCTGTCGTCGACGATGTCGCGGGCGATGCCGAGCAGGTGGATCAGCCCCAGCGCGGCCTGGCCGCTGGCGCCGGTGATGCGCGCCTGCTGCGCGGCCTTGGCCTCGGCGGTGGCCTTGGCGATGCCGAGGATGTCGAACATGCGCACCGCCGGCAGGTCCATGTCGCTGGCCATGTGCTTGACCATGCGCGCCGGCACGCCTTCGCGCTCGGCCTCGACCCGCTGCAGCGGGGTCGCCGTGCGCAGGTAGGCGACATAGCCGTTGAGCGTGGCCGGGGCGCCGTAGGCCTCAGCGGCGAGCGGCTCCTTGACCGACAACGAGCGCTTGGAGGTCGGCAGCGGATAGGCGGCGGCGTCGCGCACGCTGCGCGCGGCCTCGCGGCGGCCGCGCGACGGGGCGGCCTTGGCCGGCTTGGCGCTGGCTTCGGCGGCGCCCTTGGCCGGGGTGGGCGGCTTGGCGGGTTTGCTCACGGCTGGGTTTCCGTCTTGATCTGGACGGATCATAGCTCAAAACAATACGGGTGTCTCAAGCCGTCTCCGCGCGCCCAGCCTGGCGGCCGCGGGTCGCGGGTGCTGCGACCCGGGAACGCGATAGTGTCCTGGCGGGCCGGGTCAGAGCCTGCAGCCGACACGAAACGGCACGCCCACGATTGATATGCTGCGCCCCCGGCGATGGGGCGCGCGGCCGGCCGGGCGCCCCGTCCGCGTATTCGTATCGGTCCACGTCCCCGTCCGGCATGCTGTACAGCGGTATCGCGCCCTCACCGTTTCGTTTTCGGAGTCGTCATGAATTGCAAGTCGCGGATCCTCGGTTCCAGCCTGGGGTTGTTGCTCCTCATCGCCCCGCACGCCGACGCCCAGAAGCGGCGCGCGCAACAACAACCGCCGAAGGACAACGCGACTTACACGGCCGCCCTGGCCCGTTCCGCCGAGACCTGCCCGGAGCATTCCGAGCAGCGCACCCGTCCGGGCGTGGTCGCCGTGCCGGCGGCCGCGCTGAAGGTGCTGGAGTCGCGCGGCTACGCGCTGTGCCCCGACACCCGCCTGGACACCACCACGCCGGTGGTGTGGTACGGCAAACAGGGCGTGTTCGCCTGGAACCCGGCCAGCGCCGGCGCGCCGAAGATCCTCGCCGCCCAGGCGGCGGCCTATGCACGCAGCGAAGAGTTCCCGAGCGCGACGGTGGTGTGGAAGTCCAACGGCAAGCTCGCCGAAGGCGCGCTGGTGCCGTCGTTCCGCAAGCGCTGAACCCGGGCGCCGCGCCGGTCCCGCGACGCGCGCGGCCGGCGTTCGCGAACGCATCCGGCGGCGTGCGCCGCGGCTTCGTGAACGCGAGCTACACCGATCTCGCCGCAACGGCGCGAGCAACGGAAATTTAATTCTCCTGCGGCCGCGCTACTCGCTATCGTCGGCCGACCCGATCCGCGCGCAACCAGACGCCGGCATCGCCGGCGCGGCGTTCGCGAACGCGGGCCTTGCATGCGCGATCTTCGCCGATGCGATCCGCGCCGGCGCAGCCTTCGCGAACGCAGCCTTCGCAAGCGCAGTCCTGGCAAACGCAGCTCTCGCGAGCGCGAAGCAGGCACGCCGGCCAGCCGTCGCCAAGCGCGTCGGCGCGCATCGGGTTCGCGTGCGCGCACCACGTGCGATCCGCGAGCCGCGCCCGTAACCGCTTCTCCGCAATCGCTCCTGCGCAATCGCCGCGCATCGCCGGCGCCCGCTTCGTTGCGGGCGCACGCGCCTTGCCTCGTGCGTGCCGGCACCGGTATCCGAACAAGACGCATGCACGCCGACGAGTCCCCGCCCGAATTGCCGCTGCGCCTCGCCGCCGCCTTGGTCGCGCTGGCCTCGACGGGATTCATGGTGTGGTTGCTGATGCGCATACCGTCGCCGCTGCCGCCGGCGCAGGAACTCGACGTGGTGCTGATCGAGCGGATCGCGCCCGCGCCCCGCACCGTGCCCGAATCCGCATCGGTCCCCGAATTCGAATCCGAATCCCAATCCGAACCAATGCCGCAGCGGGCGTCGCCACGCAGCGACGCCTCGGCGACCGATCGCGCGCCCGCCACGCCCGCAAGGCCGGCGGCCGCGAACCCATCGCCCGCGCACGGCAAGGCCGCGCCTGCCGCGCGGCTGTACACCGCCGAGGGTCGTCCCGCGCTCGCCGCCGATCCCGACTTCGATCCGATCAAGCGCAAGGCCTACGCGCCGGGCAGCGACGAAGATCCCAACGCGGCCAAGGTCCGAAACGCGTTCGAACGCAAGAATCCGCTGCCGTCGCAAGGCGGCGGCTTCGACGGCTGGGCCAGTGACGGCACCCTCGGCGAAGCCTTGGTCGAAAGCGCGCAAAAGCGCCTGCAGAAAATCGTCGACAAACTGCCCGGCCGCAAACAGGTGCAGGAAGTCGTCGCGCGGCCGCCGCCGCCGGTGCGGTTCAACCCGGCCCTGCACGAGCGCCCATCAGACTTGGGCAGCGAGGCCACCGGCGATGCCTACAAAGCCGCGCCGATCGCGTTCGAGCGCGCCCCGGGCCTGGGCGGCCAGGCCAGCGCGCGCATCCGCGCCGCCATCGGCGAACTGGAACAGCGCCGCCGCGGCTGCGACCTCGAACGCCTGCGCACGCTGCTGGCGCCGGCGCTGAGCGGGCTGGACGAACTGCAACGCATCGAACGCGCTTACGCCTCCGGCGCCGACACGGTGAGCGCCGAACAACTGCTGCCGCGCTCGGCCGACCTGGCCTACGACCGCGCGCGCCGGGCGATCTGGTACGCCGACCAGCGCAGCGCGGACTGCGCCAAGCCGTAGCGCGCCGGCAGTGCTCGCGCAAAGCGCCCGAGTCGCTCTCGTGGGAGGGGCTTCAGCCCCGACGCTCTGCGCTCCGTTCGCCGGCCTCTTCGAGGCGTTCGCCGCGATCCGGCGAAAAGCGCACCGCAGCGCTCGCGCAAACCGCCTGAGTCGCACGATTTGCTTCTCGTGGGAGGGGCTTCAGCCCCGACGCTCTCCGCTCAATTCGCCGGCATCTTCAAAGCGTTCGCTGCGGCCCGGGCGAAAAACGTCGGGGCTGAAGCCTCTCGCAAGTCCACCGCGAACCAGCCACAGCCACGCCCAACCGGCACCGCGAACACCGCCGCGACCGACCGCTTACCCATCCCCGCGCGCTGCCGTATGCTGCGCGCTCCCACCTTGGAGCGAAACACACGTGGATCTGGAAACGATCGGTGAAGTGGTGCAAATCGACGACGTGCAGGAAGTGAACCAGCGCCTGCAGGACGGCTGGGTCGTCCTCGCCGTGGCCCCCGGCACCAAGGCCGGCGGCGAGCCCTGGCTGCGCTACTCGATGGGCCTGCCGTACGAGGACGAGGAAGACGAGGACGAAGAGGAAGGCGACGAAGAAGAGGAAGACGAGGACGAATAAGTCCCGCCTCCGCGCCGGTCCCGCGCCGCGCGCAGCCGCGCGCGAGCGCGCTCGCGACGCACGACGAAGGCCGGCCCATGCCGGCCTTTCGTTTGCTCAGGCCCGCTCGCTGCGCGCGCGCAGCAGCGCCGAGAAACCCAGGTACGCCCACAACGCCAGCACCGCGGCGAGCCACGCCAGGCCCCAGCCGAAGCACTTCTTGGCGAAGTCGAGGAACGGAAACGAATTGCCGATCAAGGTGCCGTCCATGCGCGGCAGCACCTCGGCGCGCCAGAAATCCAGATAGGTCGATACGCCCAGCCAGATCGGGAACAGCCAGCCGGCGGAGAACACCGCGACCAGCGCGCTCGACAGTCTGCGTTTCCAGTTCATCCCAGCCCTCCATGGGCGATGGCGGATACTAAAAAGACCGGTCGCCCGCTTCGGCTGGCCTTCGCCGCGACCGAATGATTCGAGCCTGTCTGGCGCAAGCGGGCAGCGCCGGTCGGTCGATGCAAGCGACTGGGAATCAGGTTAGCCGATCCGCATCGATCTCAGATACCCGAAGATATTCTCCGGCCCGGGCCGCTCGATTCGGCTTCGCCATGCGCGCGCCGATCCGCTCCTCGACCCCGGATTCGAGCCAGCCACCGCCGGGGATTCGCCGACGCCCTCGGCGGAATTCCGGCGGATGTCGCCGGCGCGAAGCGCAGCCGAGCGCCGCCGCCAGCGCAGCGGCATCTCTACGTCGACGGCGCAGCGCCGCCCGCCATGGCGGTGTCCGCGCTCTCACTGTGCGCCGCGCCGGTGGAACGCTTAGACGCGTTGCGCGAGAGAACCCGGCCAGCGCAAGTCCAGCGCCCGTGCGTATGCACGGACGAATTTCGACGGCGGCTCCAGTACACGATGGACCGCCCGCCAGCCGAATCGGCCTGTGATGTCAATCGCTGTCGGCGGCTTGCTTCGATGCCAACGTCTCGGCGCCATGAATCGCTCATGGCTTAACGACGTGTCCCGGGAGAACGAGATGGAGTCGAACACGAAAGGAAGCCTGTCGCCGAAGCCAAGGTTCTGGGCGCACGCGCTGTCGCGCGCCGCACGAATCTCTCGATCGTTGTACGCCGCGTCGGTTTTTGCCGCGTGTGCGTTGACCGCGGCGCCGGCGCTTGCGCAAAACCCGATGGAAGAGTCCGCCGCGCGCAGCATCGGCTACATGGATTGCGTGATCCGGACAGAGGCGGCGACGATCGATACCGCGGTCGTGGCCTTGGTCGAAAAGTGCCATTACAAGCTGGACCAGCCGGTCGCCGATGTGATCGCGGAATTGTCCGCGGTGCTTCCGCTCGACGACACCGCGCCGCTCGCCGAGCAACTCGCCCCGATCAAAGACCGGTTCACCGACGCGCAGTTCGAATACTTCGTCGAGATGGACGCGATTTTGGATGCGGCCGTATCCACCGATGAACTCGGCGCGAGCCTGGCCAAGCTGGAAGAGCGCGCGCTCAAGTCGCTGGGGCGATCGAAGGAAGACCTGAAGGTCCTGGAGGGAATCAGCTTCGCCAGATACTCCGTCGAATTGCTGTCGGGCTACAAGGAAACCGAGGCGGTTTTCCAGGACAAGGGATGCTGCAGATTTCTTCGCGGCGTGGTCCGTGTCGCGCGCGCCGTCATCGCGGGGGTGGAGTCCGGAGGCACGGTGGGCGGGATCGTGGCCGGGGTCAAGGCGATCGCCAGGGAGATCATTCGTCCGGGCTGAGCGCGTTGCGGAGTCTTCGATCGCTCGATAACGAGCGCGGCGCGCGGTCGTGGTCGATCGCGACGGCGCGGGGTGACAGGGGCCGGCCGAACTGGGCCGGCCCTTTCGCAGGTGCGGGTTCGCGATCGGATGATTTGGCGGCGCTACGCATCCGTGTCTAAGCGGCGTCCGCCGATGCCGCGACGTGCGAGAAAACCCGCGCTGTCGCGCCGGTCTGACGCTTTCGCTGTCTTTGTTGCCCAGGCTCGTCGATGGGGCGGCGCATCAAGCGTCAGGCGAGTACGTGCCCGCGCTGGGGCCGACGGGTGGGGCGATTCTGGCCGGCACGCTCGGTGCCGACGGCGCTGCGTGGAAGGGCTTGGATCGACCGGCACGATCCCAAGGTCGCCGAGGGCGGCCAGCGCATGGAGCGATCGGCGAGTCGGCTGGGTTGGTCGAGAAGCGGTGGCGCGTAGCGCGCCGAGAGAGTGCGTTCATGGTCGCGCCATGGCCATGCGCTGGGGCGGGGCCGGGCGGGACCGGGCCGCACGACAGGCACAAAAAAGGCCGGAAACCCTCGATATCGAGATGTTTCCGGCCTGTTCCGGACCCTTGCGGATCGACTGATGGTGGAGGTGGGCGGAATCGAACCGCCGTCCGAAGGCACTCCATCCCCGGCACTACATGCTTAGCGCTCCGTTGAGTCTCGTCCCGGGACAGCACGGCGCGCAAAGCGCATCCAAGGACCAGCCTGCTATAGGTTGACCGGGAGCTGGCAGGCGGCGGCTCCCGGCGATTCCGTGATAGTGACCCTACGCTGCGAGCACGGACACAAGCAGTTTCGGGGCTTACGCCTTAAGCGGCGAGAGCGTAGTTGTCGTCGTTGGCAACTAGAGTTTTGCAGCTGGATTTACGAGGAAAGCTACCCCCTCGGCATGCGCCAAGCGATTTCGCGACCCCCGTCGAAGCCAGTGCACCCCCGGGGAAACTGCGTTACAGCGCTGACCCGTTCAGTATAGGGGCTGCGCGCCGGTTCTCAAGTCCGGCGGCGAAAGCGGTGGGGTGGCGGTCAGGCGCGGCGGTTGGGGCAGGGCCTTCAGGCCCGGCGCTTTTCCATCAGCTCGCCGCGAGCCGAGCGGAAAGCATCGGGCCTGAAGGCCTTCCCACGGAAGCGAAGAAGGCCTTGCGGCAGAGCGCGCGCGACGAAACGGCGCGTGGCTCAGTTGCCGTCGAGCAACTCGATCAGCGCGCGGCGCTTCTTGCGCGAGAGCTTGCGCATCAGGCCCATCAGCCGCAGTTCGTCGGGATCGCTGTACTTGGCGGCATTCTCGCGCACCGACAGCGATTTGCCTTCGATGGTGCCGCGGCCGGTGGCCAGCCATTCGAAGCTGACGTGCTGCTGCACCGCGATCTGCAGCATGCGCTCCAGTTCGGGCAGGGCGAGGCCGACCAGCCATTTGCGCGCGGTCTCGCGGCTGACGTCGTAGTAGGCGGAGAGGGCGCCGGTGCGGGCCCGGCCCTTGGCGAATCCGGAGAAGTCCAGGGCCTGGTGCAAACGGTTGGCGAATTCTTGATGGGGCGCGTTGGTCATAGGTCTCGCCGGAGCATCCTGCAGGGCTAAACGTGGGCGCCGGGTCCGGGTCCGGCGCAGGGCCGGGGGCGGAGAAAGAGCGCAACTCATTGTTGCGTATTCTCGCGTAAAAAGATCACTCTTTTTGCTTGTTGAAAAGAGCAATTTCGAATGGTAATTTGATCGTGCATGGATGCACGCAAGGAACGACCATGGAAGGGCTGAACCGCAGCAACGGCAATACCTGGGCGCATGGCCGCCGCTACCGCGTCCGCGAAGGCCGCGAGGCCTCGCAGCAGAGTCCGCAAAACGGAAGCCGCGTCACGAACGCGGCCGAATCGCAGGTTGAAAGTGCGGAGGAAAACTCCGCCGGAAGTGGTAACGGGCGCGACCGGCGGCGCGCGCTGCCGAGCGCGCCGCCGAATCCTATCGAACGTTATATCGCCTGCTTCGACACGGTGCGAGCGGCTGCGGATGCGGCCGGGGTGTCCACGGCCATGCTGCGGCGGATGCGTTCGCGCGGGCATGTCTCGACCCGGCAGCGGGCCTTGCTGATGGCGCGCGCCTGCGGATTCCGGCTGGCGCCGGCGGAGCTGCTGGCATTGCCGCAGGCGGGGCCGTGAGCGCGGCGGGCGCGGTGCTGGCGGGGGCGGTGCTGGCCGGCGTGGGGCTGGCGGCCGCAGCGCCGCCGGCGCTGGCGTGGCTGTGGTCGGCGTTGGCGGTCGGGGCCGTGTTCGCGGCGGCGGCGCTGGCCGGTTGGCGCTGGGGCGCGCGGCGGGCGTCGCGGGCGCGGCTGGCGGCGCGCGCCGACCGCAACGGGCGCGAGCTGCTGCGTCTCGCCGATGAGATCGAGGCCTATCTGGCGCAGCGGCAGTGCGAGGGCGCGCCGGTGCTGGCGCAGCGGCATTGGCCGCGGCTGTGCCGGCGCCTGGCGCTGGAGCACCTGGACTGCATCAATCGGCTGATGCTGGAAGGGCTCATGCTCGACGGCGTTGCGCCGGATTAGCCGGTCCCGTCACGCCCCGCGGCCCGCGTCCGCGGCGACGGCACGCGCTGCGACGGCGCCTGCGCTGGTGACGGCGATGGAGAACGAAGGACGGAGCCAGGGCAGGGCGGCTGCCTGTGCATCGTCGGTGGCGTGGAGCCACCGCGATGGGCCTGTCCGGGTGCGGCTTGTATGCTTAGGCCGATGACGACGACCGATCCGGCCGCCCGCGCCGCTCCGCCGAACGAACCGGACCCCGCGCCGGATTTTGCCGATGTCTCCGGGCTGCTGCCGCGTCGCGGCTACGTGCTCGCGTTCATCGTGTTCATCGTCGCCCTGGTGCTGGTGTTCACCGCCTGGCGGGTCGCGCGCGACCGCGAGCAGCGCTCGGCCCAGGTCGAGTTCATCGGCCGCACCGCCCAGGTCACCGAATTGCTGCAACAGCGCCTGGTCAACTTCGAACTGGTCGCGCGCGGCGGCGTGTCCTTGTTCGCCTCGGTGCAGCGGCCGACCGCGGCGCAGTGGAAGGCCTATGTCGAGGGCATGAACCTGCAGCGCCGGTTTCCCTCGACCCTGGGCCTGGGCTTCACCGGCTACGTGCCGCAGCGCCTGCTGGTGCAGTTGCAGAACGAATGGCGCGATGCCGGCTACGGCCTGTTGACGGTGCGCCCGTTCGGCCAGCGCGAGGTGTACGGGCCGATCCTCTACCTGGAGCCGAGAACCGCGGCCAACGTCGAGGTGATCGGCTACGACATGTTCTCCGAGCCGGTGCGGCACGCGGCGATGGAGGCGGCGCTGGAGTCCGGGCAGGCGCGCCTGTCGGGCAAGATCGATCTGTTGCAGGACAAGCACGACGGCATCCGCAGCACCGGCCTGCTGCTGGTGCTGCCGGTCTACCTCGGCGGCGGCCGGCCGTTGAGCCCGAGCCTGCGCCGGGCCGAGATGCAGGGCTGGGTGTACGTGCCGTTCCGGCTGCAGACGTTCGTCGATACCTCGCTCGCCGAGGGCCACAAGGACCTGCGTTTCCGCATCTTCGACGAGAGCGGCGGCGGCAATGCCCTGCTGTTCGAGACTCCCGGGGCCAAGCCGCGGCAGCCGGCGGCGTTCCTGCACAAGACCACGTTCGAGGTCTACGGCCGCACCTGGCGGATCGAGTACGAATCGGCGCCGATCGAGCAGGCGGTGCCGCGCATGGAAGGCCTGCGCAACATGTTCGCGCTCGGCATCTTCACCGCGCTGCTGTTGTACGGCATCGCCCTGGTGCTGGCCCACACCGAGTCGCGCGCGCGCCAGATCGCGATGCGCATGACCGAGGACTTCCGCCGCAGCGAGGCGCGCTTCCGCAGCGCGATGCAGTATTCGGCGATCGGCAAGGCCCTGCTCGACAGCGAGGGCCGCATCGTCGACGCCAACCCGGCGCTGGCGGCGATCGTCGGGCTGTCGCGCGCGCAACTGCTGGACCAGCGTTTCGACGGTTTGCTCGAAGACGAGGAGACCGACGCGCACGCCGCGGACGAGGAGCGCAACGAAGAGGACGGCGTGCATCGCGCCACCCGCCGCCTGCGCCGCCAGCACGGGGTGGCGCGGCAGGTGCAGCTGACCTATTCGCCGGTGCCGGGCAAGGTCGGCCAGGACATCACCGGCCTGGTCCAGGTCGAGGACGTCACCGAGCGGCTGCGCGCGGAAGCGCGGGTGCACGCGCTCAACCGCACCCTGGAGGCGCGCGTGGCGCTGCGCACGCGCGAGCTGAGCCAGGCCAACCAGGAGCTGGAGGCGTTCGCCTACAGCGTCTCGCACGACCTGCGCGCGCCGCTGCGGGCGATCGACGGGTTCAGCCGCATCCTCGGCGAGAAGTACGCCGACCGCCTCGACGAATCCGGCCGCGGCTACCTGGCGCGGGTGCGCAAGGCCGCGTCGCGCATGGGCGACCTGATCGACGCATTGCTGAAGATGTCGCGCCTGACCCGCAGCGAGCTCAAGCACGAGAACGTCGACCTGAGCCGCATCGCCGGCGAGGTGGTCGAGGAGTTGCGCGTCGGCGAGCCGCAGCGCGCGGTCGAGGTGCGGATCGCGCCGGGGCTGCAGGTGGTCGGCGACGCTTCGCTGCTGCGCAACCTGCTCGGCAATCTGCTCGGCAACGCCTGGAAGTTCACCCGCGACCGCGATCCGGCGACGATCGAGTTCGGCCTCGCCGACACGCCCGGCGGCGGGCGCGAGTTCTTCGTGCGCGACAACGGCACCGGTTTCCCGCAGGCCTATGTCGACAAGCTGTTCCGGCCGTTCCAGCGCCTGCACAGCGTGGAGGATTTCGCCGGGCACGGGATCGGGCTGGCCTCGGTCAAGCGCATCGTCGAGCGCCACGGCGGGACGATCCGCGCCGAGGGCAGCGAGGGCGAGGGCGCGGCGTTCTATTTCACCTTGCCGGGCGGTGGGCACGGCGGGTGAGGCGGGGGGCGTCGGTAGTTGAGTTTTCGCGGTCGCGAACGGGGCTGCTTTTACCCGACGCGCCTCACGCGTCGCGGTTGTGCCGCCGCATGACCCGCTGCTTCTCGCGCTCCCAGTCGCGTTCCTTGCTGGCTTCGCGCTTGTCGTGGCTCTGCTTGCCCTTGGCCAGCGACAGTCCGGCCTTGACCCGGTTGCCCTTCCAGTACAGCGCGGTCGGGATCACGGTGTAGCCGTCGCGCTGGACGCGGCCGATCAGGTTGTCGATCTCCTTGCGGTGCAGCAGCAGCTTGCGGCTGCGGCGTTCCTCGGCGACGACGTGGGTGGAGGCGGAGATGAGCGGGACGATCTGCGCGCCGATCAGGTAGATCTCGCCGCGCAACACCACCGCGTAGGCGTCGGTGATGTTGGCGCGTCCGGCGCGGATGGACTTGAGCTCCCAGCCCTGCAGCTCCAGGCCGGCTTCGAAGTTCTCTTCCAGGTGGTATTCGTGGCGGGCGCGCTTGTTCTGCGCGATGGTGCCGCCGGCGCCGCCCTTTGCTTTATCCTTGGCGGTCTTGTTGTTTGTCTTGGCCATACCCGATTGTCTCCGATCCGGAGGCGGTTTGAGTAGCCGGCCGGCGGGGTGGGAGCGGCGCGGGGTCGATTTGCCGGCCCGCGATGGCCGAGAATCGACCGGCGTGGCCGCCGCGCGTTGCCGATGCGGGCGGTCCGGCCGAGTTCCATCGAATCAGGCCGGATCAGGCTGAATTAAGCCGAATCCGGCCGAGCCCGGTTGAAACCCGCGCTGCGATCCCAATAAGCGAGAACGATGCCTACCATCCGCCGCTCCGCCTTGGTCGAACATTCCGCCGCGCGCATGTTCGCGCTGGTCAACGACGTCGCTGCCTATCCGCGCCGCTTCGACTGGTGCGAGGCGGCGCAGATCCTGGAGGCCGACGCGACCCACATGGTCGCGCGGCTGGACCTGGGCCTGGGCGCGCTGCGGACCTGGTTCACCACCCACAACGCCTTGTCGCCGCCGCACCACATCGAACTCAAGCTGGTCGACGGGCCGTTCCGCAAGCTCGGCGGGCGCTGGGAGTTCCATGCGCTCGACGAGTCGGCGTGCAAGGTCACCCTGACCCTGGAGTTCGAGCCGGCGGTGAAGCTGCTGGGGCCGGCGATGGCGCTGGGGTTCCAGAGCCTGGCCGACCGCATGGTCGACGATTTCGTCCGCGTCGCCGATCGCGGCGCCGAGCCGGCGCCGCCGGCCGAAGTCGCCGCGCCGGCGCCGGACGCAGGCAACGCGCCTGCATGAAAGTCGAGGTGGTCCGCGCCTGGCCGCGACGCTTCCAGCTGATGAGCCTGGAACTGGCCGAGGGCGCGACCCTGGGCCAGGCGGTGGCGGCGGCCGGGTTCGACGGCGATGCTGAGGCGGTGGGCTATGCGGTGTTCGGCGTGCGCGCCGGCGCCGACACGGTGCTGCGCGAGGGCGACCGGGTGGAGTTGCTGCGGCCGCTGCAGGTCGATCCCAAGGACGCGCGCCGGCGGCGCGCGGAAGAGCGGCCGCTCAAGAAGAAGTGAGGCCGGCGCGCGGTCGCGGCTGTTGTGGGAGGGCCTTCAGGCCCGATGCCGTCCGCTCGGATCGCTGCGACCTGAAACAAAAGCGTCGGGCCTGAAGGCCCTCCCACAGCAGCCCGAGGGCATCGGGTCCGAAGGCCTGGCCGCAGCGGCTTGCGGAGCGTCGGGCCCGAACGTCCTGGCGCGGCCCGGAAACGCAACAGCCGCCTTGCGGCGGCTGTCGTCGGCGGAGCGGACGCGCGCCTCAGCGGCGCTTCTTCTTGTCCTTTTCCTTGGCCAGGTTGCGGCCGAACTGCTTGACCGAGGCCGCGGCGATTTCCTTGTCCTGCTCGGGGAAGTAGTCGCCTTCCCACTTGGTCAGCGCGTCGTTCTCGAACCACAGGGTCAGGTTCTTGCGCGCGGTATGGCCGAGGCGGTCGACGCGCTGGGTCGAGGTGTAGTCCCAGCGGTTCTGGTGGAACGGGTCCTCGATCGACGGCGTGCCGATCAGCACCTGCACCTGCTGCTTGCTCATGCCGGCCTGGAGTTGGTCGACCGCGGTCTTCTCGAGCAGGTTGCCCTGATAGATGGGCTGCTTGTAGATGATGCCGCAGCCGGAAGTGACCAGGGCGAGCGAGAGAACGAGCAGGAGCTTACGCATCGGATAGGGTGTCTGCGGCAGTCGAAGGCAACGGGCCCGATGATACACTGAAGCCCGACCCCACCAAGGGCGGATCGCGGCGCGGGGCGGCCCCTCGCGTTCATCCGCCATTCCGGCCCGCCCGCCCAGTGCGCCCTTCGCGGCGACGGCCAGCCGGTCTCCATCCGGACCGGCCCGCGCCGGTCCAAAGTCATCGAAGGGACGTACCCCCATGGAATCTCAGGACCTGCGCAACGCCGGACTCAAGGTCACCCATCCGCGCATGCGGATCCTCGAGTTGCTGGAGAGCGCCAAGCCGCGGCACATGACCGCGGAAGACATCTACCGGATGTTGCTGGAGAAGGGCGAGGACATCGGCCTGGCCACGGTCTACCGGGTGCTGACCCAGTTCGAATCGGCCGGGCTGGTGCTCAAGCACAACTTCGAGGCCGGCCAGTCGGTCTACGAGCTCGACCGCGGCCATCACCACGACCACATGGTCGACATCGACAGCGGCAAGATCATCGAGTTCGAAAGCTCGGAGATCGAGGAGCTGCAACGCAAGATCGCGGCCGAGCACGGTTACCTGATCGAGGAACATTCGCTGGTGCTGTACGTGCGCAAGAAGCGGTGATTGGCGGGACCGGGGACCCGGGACCGGGGACCCGAAAGCGAAAGGCCCGTCGGATGCGACGGGCCTTTCGCTTTTTGCGATGCAGGTTTTCAGTTGAGCACGTGGCGTCAGTTCGAACCCGATCATGCTTTCCCCGGTCCCCGGTCCCCGGTCCCCGGTCCCCGCCTCACCCCACATCGGCCAGCAAGCGCCGCGCTGCCGCGCGCACTTCTTTCGTCAGCTCCACGCCGCCGAGCATGCGCGCCAGTTCTTCCTCGCGCTGCTTGGACGCCAGCACCTGCACCGCGCTCTGGGTGACGCCTTCGCTGGCGGCCTTGGCGACGCGGTAGTGGGCGTGGCCCTGGGCCGCGACCTGGGCCAGGTGGGTCACGCACAGCACCTGGCGGCTGCCGCCCAAGGCACGCAGCTTTTGACCGACTATTTCCGCCACGGCGCCGCCGATGCCGGTGTCGACTTCGTCGAACACCATGGTCGGCACCGCGTCCAGGCCGAACGCGGCGACTTCGATCGCCAGCGAGATGCGCGAGAGCTCGCCGCCGGAGGCGACCTTGCGCAGCGGCCGCGGCGGTTGGCCGGGGTTGGCGGCGACCATGAACTCGACGCGTTCGGCGCCGTTCGGGTCGGGCCGGTCGTCTTCCTGCGGCTCGATCTCGACGGCGAAGCGGCCGCCGCCCATGCCCAGTTCGCCGATCAGTTCGGTGGTGCGCGCCGACAGCGAGGCGGCGGCGTCGCGGCGGGCGCGGCCGAGCGCGTCGGCGGCTTGGCGCCAGCGCTTGCGCGCGGCGCCGATCTCGGCGTCGAGCGCGTCCAGGCGTTCGCCGGCGCCGCGCAGTTGTTCCAGTTCGGCGCCGACGCCGTCGCGGGTGGCGGCCAGTTGTTCGGGCGCGACCCGGTGCTTGCGCGCCAGTTCGTGCAGGCGGCCGAGCCGGGCTTCGATGCGTTCGAATTCGGCCGGGTCGAGGTCGAGATCGTCGCGCACGCGGTCGAGCAGGCTCAACGCCTCGTCGACCTGGATCGCGGCGTTGTCGAGCATGGCGTCGACTTCGGCCAGGCGCGGTTCGTGCTCGGCGACCCGCTGCAGGTCGCCGCGCACTTGCTGCAGGGTGCGGGTCAGCGAGGGACCTTCGTCGCCGCCGATGCGCGCGAACGCGCCTTCGCAGGCGGCGATCAGGCCGGCGGCGTGGGCGTGGCGGCGATGGTCGGCATTGAGCTTGGCGATGGCCTCGGGTTCCAGCGCCTCGCGTTCGAGTTCGGCGTGCTGGTGTTCGAGCCAGCCGATGCGGTCGGAGACGTCGCCCTGGGCGACCAGCCCGTCGCGTTCGCGCAGCAGCGCGCTCCAGGCGCGCGCGGCCTGGGCGACCGGCTCGCGCGCGGCCTCATGGCGGCCGTAGGCGTCGAGCAGGTCGAGCTGGCTGGCGCGGGTGAGCAGGGCCTGGTGTTCGTGCTGGCCGTGGATCTCGACCAGGCGCGAGGCCAGCTCGCCGAGTTGGCTCAGGGTGACCGGGCGACCGTTGACCCAGGCGCGCGAACCGCCGTCGGCGCGGATCACCCGGCGGATCTGGCAGATCGGGGCGTCGCCGTCGCCGGTTTCGTCGAGTTCGTTCTCGGCCAGCCAGGCGGTGGCGAGCGGGGCGTCGTCGAGGGTGAAGTCGGCGACCAGCTCGGCGCGGTCGGCGCCGTGGCGGACCACGCCGCTGTCGGCGCGCAGGCCGCTGAGCAGGCCGAGCGCGTCGACCAACAGCGACTTGCCGGCGCCGGTTTCGCCGGAGATGACGGTGAGGCCCGGGCCGAAGCTGAGCTCGGCGGCAGTGACGACGGCGAATTGCTTGAGCGATAGATGGGCGAGCATGCGGCGGCGATTGTGCCTGGGAGGGGGCGTGGCTGGGAATGGGCGCGCGGCGGGCGCGAGGGTAGGGAGAGGGTGTATCAGCGCGTGAGACGCGGGCGGGCGTCGGTCGGGGGCGTCAGTATGGCCGCAGTCGATGACGCGGGGTCGGGGTGGGCGGCCACGGCAGCCACCGCGGCCGCCACCACCAACGCCCACGATCCCATTCCCGCTCGCAACCCGACCCGCCCGCTTGCACCCGGCCGCCGCCGCGCATATATCGCCTGCATGAACCGCCGAGCCAACGACCCCGCCCTCGACCCGCGCGCGCGCCAGCTGTTGCGCGCGCTGATCGGCCGCTACATCCACAGCGGCGAGCCGGTCGGGTCGCAGACCCTGGCCCGGCATGCCGGCCTGGACGTCAGCGCGGCGACGATCCGCAACATCCTGTCCGACCTGGAAGAGGCCGGCCTGCTCAGCGCGCCGCACACCTCGGCCGGGCGCATCCCCACCGCCCAGGGCTACCGGCTGTTCGTCGATTCGTTGCTGCAGGTGCGGCCGCTGCCCGAGGGCGAGGTGGCGCGGCTGCGCAGCGAACTGCCGCCCGGTTCGGGCACCCAGGCCCTGCTCGGCAGCGCGTCGGAGCTGCTGTCGGCGATGACCCACTTCGTCGGCGTGGTCAGCGTGCCTAAGCGCGAGCAGTTCGCGTTCCGCCGGATCGAGTTCGTGCCGCTGGACGCGCAGCGGGTGCTGGCGATCCTGGTGTTCGCCGACCAAGAGGTGCAGAACCGCATCATCCAGACCCGCCGCCCGTTCGAGGCCGGCGAGCTGGAGCGGGTCGGCAACTACCTCAACACCCACTTCGCCGGCCGGCCGGTGGCCGAGATCCGCGCCAGCCTGCTGCTGGAGCTGCGCAACGCCCAGTCGGAGATGCAGGCGCTGCTGGCGCAGTCGATGGAGCTGGCCGAGCAGGCGCTGGCGCCGGACAGCGACGACATGGTCCTGGCCGGGCAGACCCGGCTGATGGGCGTGCAGGAACTGGCCGACCTGGACCGGCTGCGCGAGCTGTTCGAGGCCTTCGCCCGCAAGCGCGAGATCCTGCAACTGCTCGAACGCACCGTGCGCGCGCCGGGCATGCGCATCTTCATCGGCGAGGAAACCGGGCTGGCGCCGCTGGAAGGGGTGTCGTTGGTGACCGCGCCCTACGGCGCCGGCGGACGGGTGCTGGGCGTGCTCGGGGTGATCGGGCCGACCCGGATGGCGTACGAACGGGTGATCCCGGTAGTGCAGGCCGCGGCCGACGCGCTCGGCGACGCGTTCCAGGCGGGCGAGGGGGCGGTGGGCGAGGGCGAGTAGGCCCGGCGTCGCGGCGAATCCTTCAGGCCCGAAGCTTTTGTGGGAGGGCCTTCAGGCCCGAGGCTTTTCGGTCGGATCGCGGCGATCGGGCACAAGAGCGTCGGGCCTGAAGGCCCTCCCACAGAAGCGGCCCTCCCACAAAAGCTAGGGCTGGCCCGCCGCTCCAGGCCGATTGTTCCAAAATGCGACGCGAACCGCGCAACTGGGCGCCGATCCCGCACGATCGCCGCAGTTCAACGCCGTTGTCGCGCCGCCATTCGGCCGCCGCCTCTTGAATGCCCGTCCCCGGCCCCCATAGCTGGCCCAGTCGCGGACTGCCGCAAGGAACCAGCATGAACCCAAACGATCCCAACCCCGATGTGAACCGTGAGGCCCAGGACCCGGTGGCCGCCGCCGGCGCGGCGATGTCCGAGGTCGAGGCCCTGCGTTCGGAAATGAACAAGCTGCGCGAGGACTCGCTGCGCGAGCGCGCCGAGCTGGAGAACCAGCGCAAGCGCGTGGTCCGCGATATCGAGATGGCGCGCAAGTTCGCCAACGAGCGCCTGCTCGGCGACTTGCTGCCGGTGATCGACAGCCTGGAGGCCGGCCTGGCCGCCGCCGGCGGCGACGCCAGCGCGCTGCGCCAGGGCATGGAACTGACCCTGCGCCAGCTGCTCAAGGTCGGCGCCGACAACGGCCTGGTCGCGGTCGATCCGGTCGGCCAGCCCTTCAATCCCGAACACCACCAGGCCATGAGCATGGTGCCGGCGCCGGGCGTGGCGCCGAACCACGTGGTCCAGGTCTACCAGAAGGGCTGGCTGCTCAACGAGCGCCTGCTGCGCCCGGCCCTGGTCGTGGTCGCCCAGGACGCCTGAGCCGCCTCCCGCGGGCGTCGCGGCGGGGGCCGCGCGCAAGGCGTCCGCAACGGGAAGCGAATCGGGGTTTTTCAGTACATCGGGGCAGGGCACGGGCGCTTGAACTGCCCGGCACCGGGCCCCAAATAACGAACATCGGCGGCCTGCGGCATTCCGCGCCGCCCCCAACATTCCAGCATTAGAGAGGGAGCAACAGCATGGGCAAGATCATCGGCATCGACCTGGGCACGACCAATTCCTGCGTCGCGATCATGGAAGGCGGCAAGGCCAAGGTCATCGAGAACTCGGAAGGCGACCGCACCACGCCGTCCATCGTCGCCTTCACCAAGGACAGCGAAGTCCTGGTCGGCGCCTCGGCCAAGCGCCAGGCGGTGACCAACCCGAAGAACACCTTCTACGCGGTCAAGCGCCTGATCGGCCGCAAGATGACCGACGCCGAAGTGCAGAAGGACCTGGGCCTGGTGCCCTACGCGATCGTCCCGCACGACAACGGCGACGCCTGGGTCGCGACCGCCGACGGCAAGAAGATGGCGCCGCAGCAGATCTCGGCAGAAGTGCTCGGCAAGATGAAGAAGACCGCCGAAGCCTACCTGGGCGAGCCGGTCACCGAAGCGGTGATCACCGTGCCGGCCTACTTCAACGACAGCCAGCGCCAGGCGACCAAGGACGCCGGCAAGATCGCGGGCCTGGAGGTCAAGCGCATCATCAACGAGCCGACCGCGGCCGCGCTGGCCTACGGCATGGACAAGAAGGGCGGCGACCGCAAGGTCGCGGTCTACGACCTCGGCGGCGGCACCTTCGACGTGTCGATCATCGAGATCGCGTCGGTCGACGGCGAAATGCAGGTCGAAGTGCTGTCGACCAACGGCGACACCTTCCTCGGCGGCGAAGACTTCGACAAGCGCGTCATCGACTACTTGGTCGACGAGTTCAACAAGGACCAGGGCATCGACCTGCGCAAGGACCCGCTGGCGCTGCAGCGCCTGAAGGACGCGGCCGAGCGCGCCAAGATCGAGCTGTCGTCCTCGCAGCAGACCGAGGTCAACCTGCCGTACGTGACCGCCGACGCCTCGGGTCCGAAGCACCTCAACATCAAGCTGACCCGGGCCAAGCTGGAGTCGCTGGTCGAGGACCTGATCAAGAAGACCATCGAGCCGTGCCGCATCGCGCTCAACGACGCCGGCCTGCGCGCCAGCGACATCAGCGAGGTGATCCTGGTCGGCGGCCAGACCCGCATGCCGAAGGTCGGCCAGGCCGTGGCCGAGTTCTTCGGCAAGGAACCGCGCAAGGACGTCAACCCGGACGAAGCCGTCGCCGTCGGCGCGGCGATCCAGGGCGGCGTGCTGGCCGGCGAGGTCAAGGACGTGCTGCTGCTCGACGTGACCCCGCTGAGCCTGGGCATCGAAACCCTCGGCGGCGTGTTCACCAAGATCATCGAGAAGAACACCACCGTCCCGACCAAGGCCTCGCAGACCTTCTCCACCGCCGAGGACAACCAGTCCGCGGTCACCGTGCACGTGCTGCAGGGCGAGCGCGAGCAGGCCCGCTACAACAAGTCGCTGGCCCGCTTCGACCTGTCCGGCATCGAGCCGGCGCCGCGCGGCATGCCGCAGGTCGAGGTGTCGTTCGACATCGACGCCAACGGCATCCTGCACGTCAGCGCCAAGGACAAGAAGACCAACAAGGAACAGAAGGTCGAGATCAAGGCCGGTTCCGGCCTGTCCGAGGAAGAGATCGCCAAGATGGTCGCCGACGCGGAAGCCAACCGCGAGGAAGACCAGAAGTTCCACGAGCTGGTGCAGGCGCGCAACCACGCCGACGCGCTGATCCACAGCACCCGCAGCGCGATCAAGGAGCACGGCGAGAAGATCCCGGGTGAGGCCATCGGCCGCGCCGAGGCCGCGATCGCCGAGCTGGAGACCGCGATGAAGGGCGACGACAAGGGCCAGATCGAGGCCAAGTCGCGCGCGCTGGAAGAGGCCGCGCAGTCGGTGCTGGCCGCCGCCAGCGCCGGTCAGCCGGGCGAGGAAGCCCCGGCCGGCGACGCCGGCGCCTCGGCCAAGTCCGACGACGTGGTCGATGCGGAGTTCACCGAAGTGAAGGACGACAAGAAGTAAGGCCGGGAGTGAGGATGGGGAATCGGGAACCGCCGGTAGCGACTTCGTCGCGGCCTGCCGCGGGACCGGTTCCCCGTTCTCGCATTCGCGGCGGGCCGATCCGGCTCGCGCGCGTTCGATCCGACGATTCCCAACTCCCGATTCCGATTCCGAATTCCGATCCCCGCCGATGAGCAAACGCGACTACTACGAAGTGCTGGGCGTGCAACGCAACGCCAGCGACGACGACCTGAAGAAGGCCTATCGCCGCTGCGCGATGAAGTTCCACCCGGACCGCAATCCCGGCGACCAGGCCGCCGAGGCCTCGTTCAAGGAATGCAAGGAGGCCTACGAGGTCCTGTCCGACGCGTCCAAGCGCCGCGTGTACGACCAGCACGGCCACGCCGCGTTCGAACACGGCATGGGCGGCGGCGGTGCCGGCCCGGGCTTCGCCGACATGGGCGACATCTTCGGCGACATCTTCGGCAACATTTTCGGCGGTGGGGGCGGCGGCGGCGCGCGCGGTCCGCGCCGTGGCGCCGACATCGGTTACGTGATGGAGCTGTCGCTGGAAGAGGCGGTCGGCGGGGTCGAGAAGCAGATCGAGATCCCGACCCTGGACGAGTGCGAAACCTGCAAGGGCTCGGGCTCGGCCGACGGCAAGATCGAGACCTGCACCACCTGCAACGGCCGCGGCCAGGTGCGTTTCCAGCGCGGCATCTTCTCGATGCAGCAGGCCTGCCCGCACTGCAACGGGCGCGGCCAGACCATCGCCAACCCCTGCGGCGACTGCCACGGCCAGGGCCGGGTCGAGCGGACCAAGACCCTGCAGGTCAAGATTCCCGCCGGCGTCGACAACGGCGACCGCATCCGCCTCACCGGCGAAGGCGAAGCCGGCCCGACCGGTTCGCCGCCGGGCGACCTGTACGTGGAAGTGCGCGTGCGCGAGCACGAGATCTTCCAGCGCGACGGCGACGATCTGCATTGCGAAGTGCCGATCCGCATTTCCCAGGCCGCGCTCGGCGACATCGTGCGGGTGCCCACGCTCGGCGGCGAAGTCGAGCTGCGCATTCCCGCCGAGACCCAGAGCGGCAAGCTGTTCCGCTTGCGCGACAAGGGCGTCAAGTCGGTGCGCAGCCGCAAGCCCGGCGATCTGTACTGCCGGGTCGCGGTGGAGACCCCGGTCAACCTCACCGTCGAGCAGCGCGAGTTGCTGGAGAAGTTCGAGGCGACCTTCGTCGGCGAAGGCGCGCGCAAGCATTCGCCGCGTTCCTCGACCTTCATCGACGGGGTCAAGGGGTTCTGGGACCGGATGACCTCCTGACCCCAAAGCGATAAAGCGTTGTACCCGCATCAGCGAAGGCCTCGACCGATCGGTCGGGGCCTTTGCGTATGCGGCCGGCGCGGCACGACGCCGGCATCGCCCGCCCTTTGGGCCGGCCGCCTGCAGCGACGTGCCGCGGCCGATGCGCGCATGCGCGCCCGAACGGGCGCTGGTCGCCGGTATGGAAAGCCGCTAAGGTCTTTTTGCCGATCTTCGGCGACCAAAGGACAGGGACATGAGACAGGGAGCGCTCGCGCTATTCGCAAAGGCATCGTCGTTGTCGTTGCTTTGCCTGTGTTTTACCGCCACGGCCGCGCAAGAAGAACAGTCCGCGGACGAGGACGGCGCGCCGCCGCCGCCGGTTCCGGTGGTGGTTATCGAGGAGCCGAAGCCGGGAGCCGAGATGCCGGCTCCGCCGCCCACCTTCACGCCCGCGACGCCGCGGCAGGCCGAACAGGCGCCGCAGTTTCCCGGAGGCGAAGCGGCGCTCAGGGCCTATCTCGGCAACAACCTGCAATATCCCGCGAAGGCGGTGCAAGACGAAGTGCAGGGCGCGGTGGTCGTCGATTTCGACGTCGATGTCGACGGGACGATCCAGAACATCCTGATCGTGCGTGACATCGGCGGCGGTTGCGGCGCCGAAGCGGAACGGCTCGTCCGGAAGATGCCGCGCTGGCAGCCGGGGCGGCAGGGCGGCGAGGCGGTGAAAGCGACCTACAGGCTCAATATCCACTTTGTATTGACCCACTGACGCAAAGACAGCAAAGCGGGTAAGTAACGGTCGGCGGTCGAAGTGGCTTGGGCGACTTGGTTGGTCGGGGCAGTCCCCGGCGGCGACCGCGGACGTGCCTGGCCGACGCGGGGCCGGTCGGTCCCTGCGGCCGACGGAGCCAGAATCGCGGCTGGGCCCACCTGGGCCATCGTCGCATCGCCTCGGCGCGTATGGATGCCGCGAACAAGAAAGCGAGCTTCGGCTCGCTTTTTATTTGCGCGCGCGCACGTTCGCCGCGACGATGTGATAGAAAACCGCCTGCGGCGCCGCAGCGGCGCCGACCATCGTCGATCAAGGATCAGGGGAAGAAAGGATGCGCATCGTCATGCCGCGGCGTTCGGCCGCATTGTCTGTGGCGCTGGCCGCGGCGCTCGCCGCGAACGGCGCCGCGTTCGCACAGGCCGACAGCCAGGCCAAGCCGGGCGGACCGGCCGCCGCCGCGCCGGCGCAAGCCGCCGCCGCCAAGCCAGCCGGTCGCGCCGAGGAACAACCGGCGCGCCTGGAGCGCATGCATTACACCTACACCGTGCAGCCCAACGGCGCCTACGTCGAACAGCGCGAGTCGGCGCTGAAGGTGCTGCGCGAGGACGCGGTCGAGCGCGCCAAGTACGACTCCATCGATTACAGCGCCAGCCTGCAGACGCTGGAGGTGGTCGAGGCCTACACGCTCAAGGCCGACGGCCGCCGCATCGCGGTGCCCAAGTCGAACTACCAGGTGCAGACCAACGACGGCCGCGGCGACGGCGGGCCGGCGTTCTCCGATATCGCCACCACCCAGTTGGTGTTCGCCGACGTCGCCGTCGGCGACACCGTGGTGCTGAACTACCGCCTGGTCGGCAAGCAGCCGATGTTCGAAGGCCAGTTTTCCGACACCGGCAGCTTCAGCGACTACGCCTATCTCGGCGAGATGAAGCTCAAGTACGACTTGCCGGCCTCGATGAAGATCCGCAAGGAGTCCTACGGCGCGCTCAAGACCGTGCGCGACGAGGTCGTCGGCGACCGCCGCATCCTCGAATGGAGCTACAGCAACCGCGAGCCCAAGGTGTTCGAGCCGCAGGCCGCCGCGCCGTTCGACCTGACCCGCACCAACGGCGCGTCGGTGTCGACCTTCGCCAGCTACGGCGACATCGCCCGCGTCTACGGCGAGCGCGCGCTGCCCAAGGCGGTGCCGACCGCGCGCGTGCGCAAGCTCGCAGACGAGATCGCCGCCGGCAAGACCGGCCAGCGCGAGATCGCCCAGGCGCTGTACGAATGGGTGTCGCTGAACATCAACTACGCCGGCAACTGCATCGGCCTGGGCGCGGTGGTGCCGCGCGACCAGGACTTCGTGCTCGACAACCGCATCGGCGACTGCAAGGACCACGCGACCCTGCTGCAGGCGCTGCTCGCGGCCAAGGGCATCGAGGCGACCCAGGCGCTGATCAATTCCGGCACGACCTACAAGCTGGCGCCGGTGCCGGTGGCCTCGGCGGTCAACCACGTCCTCAACTACCTGCCGGGCATGGACCTGTACCTGGACGCCACCGCCAAGGGCATCGCCTTCGGCGAGCTGCCGTGGGCGGTGTCCGGCAAGCCGGTGCTGCGGGTGGATCGCCCGGAGCTGGAGGCGCGCACGCCGGCGCCGGTCAAGCTGGCCAACCGCCAGCGCATGGACACCCAACTGGTCATCGCCGAGGACGGCAGCGTCAAGGGCACGATGAAGGTCGAGCTCGACGGCCGTCCGGCGATGGAGTTCCGCGCCGGCCTGCGCGAGCTCACCGACAAGGACGCCGCCGAGCTGGTCAAGAAGGTGTTCGAGCGCAACGGCGTGCAGGCTACCGGCAGTTTCCGCCAGGACGATCCCAAGCCGCTGCGCAGCCAGCACCGTTACCAGGTCGAGATCGACGCCAAGCAGGCGGTGCAGATGCCCGGCGCGTTCCCGCTCGGCCCGATGTTCATGACCCCGCAGCCGGTCGCCGCCCTGGTCGGCAGCGGCCAGGTCCCGGAGCTCAAGGATGAAGGCGACGGCCTGTGCGGCGGCGGCCGCTCGGAAGAGACCTACCGGATCGAGTTTCCGAAGACGGTGAAAGTGCTGGCCAAGCCGCAGGACCTGAAGCTGGAGTCCAACGGTTCGCGCTACGAGGCGAGCTATCGCCTGGAAGGCAATGTGCTGCACGCGCACCGGGTGATCGAGGACGCCACCGTCGGGCCGGTGTGCACCGGCGAGTACAACCGCGGCTATTCGGAGTTCGCGCGCAAGGTGGTGCCGAACCTGAAGGCGCAGGTGATCTACCAGTAAGCGTCCGCCGCGGCGGACCGCGCGGGGCCGGCCCAGCGCCGGCCCCGTTCGTTGTCGGCGGTCCGATCTGTTTTTTGCGCGCGGCCGGCTTGTTTTGCGCCGGCCGCAGCGGCTAGCCTGCGCGCATGAACGACACCGCCAAGACCCCGATCCGACTCCTCATCCACGGCGCCAGCGGGCGCATGGGCCAGGCCTTGCTGCGGCTCGCGCGCGAGCGCGACGACCTGGTCGTGGTCGCCGCGTATTCGCGCTCGCAGCCGAGCCAACGGGTCATCGACGGTGTGCCGCACTTCGCCGCGGCCGAACTCGGCGGCGCGCCGGAGTTCGACGTTGCGGTCGATTTCAGCCTGCCCGACGGCTTCGACCCGGTGCTGGCGCTGTGCGCGGCGCGCGGCAAGGCGCTGGTGTCGGGCACCACCGGCCTGTCCTCGGCGCAGAACGCGGCGATCAACGATGCCGCGGCCGGCATCGGCGTGGTCTGGGCCGCCAACTACAGCCTCGGCGTGGCGGTGCTGACCGAACTGGTGCGCCGCGCCGCCGCGGCGCTGCCGGGCTGGGACTGCGACGTGGTCGAGGCCCACCACACCCGCAAGCTCGACGCGCCCTCGGGCACGGCGCTGCACCTGGGCGCGGCGGTGGCGATCGGCCGCGGCAGCGAGCCGCACTACGCCAGCCTGCGCGCCGGCGACATCGTCGGCGAGCACACCGTGCAGTTCGCCGCGCCGGGCGAGCGGCTGGAGCTGATCCACCGCGCCAGCAACCGCGACATCTTCGCCCGCGGCGCGCTGGAGGCGGCGGTGCGGGTGGCGCAGCAGGCGCCGGGGCGGTATGGGCTGGCGGAGTTGATGTTCCCGAATCTGTGAAGGCGGCGGCCGGGTAGGGCGGTGGCGCCGGGCGGCGAGGGGTCGCGGCTCGCGCCGCTCCTACAGTCGCAAACGAAACCGGCCGAAGCCCCTGCAGGAGCGGCGCGAGCCGCGACTGCGAACCCGCCCGCCACCGCGTCCGCCCGATTCAGGCGCCGCCCCACGCGCTGCGTTCAGCCAAACCGACCCCGGCGGCCCCGATTCCGTTCAGCCAACCGCGCCGCCGACCCCGCCGGATCGTCATCTCCCCGCCACATTAATACTGGCGCCCGGGGCCCATCGCAGATAGAATTCCGGCTCGCCTGAATCCCAACGCCGGACCGGTCCAGCACCGCGTCCGCGCTTTGCTGCAACTGCGTTTTGCCGTAGCCGCAACGGGATCAGTTCCTCCGGCAGCCAAGGCGACCCCCGTGACCCAACCCGCAATCCTCGCTCTCGAAGACGGCACCGTGTTCGAGGGCGTTTCCGTAGGCGCGCCCGGCCTCAGCGTCGGCGAAGTCGTATTCAACACCGCCATCACCGGCTACCAGGAAATCCTCACCGACCCGTCGTACGCGCGCCAGTTGGTGACGCTGACCTATCCGCACGTCGGCAACACCGGCGTGACCGACCAGGACGACGAAGCCCGCCAGGTCTGGGCGTCCGGCCTGATCGTGCGCGACGTGCCGCGCCGCCCCAGCAACTGGCGCAGCCAGATCGCGCTGCCGCAGTGGCTGGCCGACCGCGGCGTGGTCGCCATCGCCGACATCGACACGCGCAAGCTGACCCGCCTGCTGCGCGATACCGGCGCGCAGAACGGCGCGCTGATGGCCGGCGAGATCGATGTGGACAAGGCGCTGGAAGCCGCACGCAAGTTCCCCGGCCTCAAGGGCATGGACCTGGCCAAGGAAGTCTGCACGCGCGAGCGCTACGAATGGACCGAAGGCCAGCTCGATCTCGACCGCAACGCGTTCGTGAACGCGCCGCCGCGCTTCCACGTCGTCGCCTACGACTTCGGCGTCAAGCTCAACATCCTGCGCATGCTCGCCGAACGCGGCTGCCGCATCACCGTGGTGCCGGCGCAGACCTCGGCCGCGGACGTGCTGGCGCTCAAGCCCGATGGCGTGTTCCTGTCGAACGGCCCGGGCGATCCGGAGCCGTGCGACTACGCGATCGCCGCGATCAAGGAATTCGTCGCCAAGAAGATCCCGACCTTCGGCATCTGCCTCGGCCACCAGCTGCTCGGCCTGGCTTCGGGCGCGAAGACGCTGAAGATGAAGTTCGGCCACCACGGCGCCAACCATCCGGTCCAGGATCTCGACAGCGGCCGGGTCATGATCACCTCGCAGAACCACGGTTTCGCGGTCGATGAAGCGAGCCTGCCGGCGAACGTGCGCGTGACCCACCGCTCGCTGTTCGACGGCAGCAACCAGGGCATCGCGCTGACCGACTCGCCGGCCTTCAGCTTCCAGGGCCACCCGGAAGCCAGCCCCGGCCCGCACGACGTGTCGCCGCTGTTCGACCGCTTCGTCGAATCGATGCGGGACCGGGGACCAGGGACCGGGGACCGGGAGAGGGCGGTTTGAGTCCGAGCCATTTTCGGGAATTGGACGTCTGGCGCTTGTCGATGGATCTTGCCAAGGCGGTTTATTCCCTGACGGTTGGCTTTCCGAAGGAAGAGCGGTATGGCTTGAGCTCGCAGTTGCAAAGGGCGGCCGTTTCGATTCCTTCGAACATCGCCGAAGGCAATGCGCGCGCCTCGACTCGCGATTACGCCCGTTTCATCGCCATGGCATGCGGTTCCGTTGCCGAGTTACAGACACAGCTCACCTTGGCGGTGGAACTTTCACTAGCCGATCCTGTTGCCGCGGAGTCCACAATGGAAACTGCGGAGCGAGTAAGCAAGATGCTGCACAAGCTGCATCGTTCACTCATTCAACGACTGGAGACCGGGTCCCCGGTCCCAGGTCCCCAGTCCCGGAGCTGACATGCCCAAGCGTACCGACATCAAAACCGTCCTGATCATCGGCGCCGGCCCGATCGTGATCGGCCAGGCCTGCGAGTTCGACTACTCCGGCGCGCAGGCGTGCAAGGCGCTGCGCGACGAGGGCTATCGCGTGGTCCTGGTCAACTCCAACCCCGCCACGATCATGACCGACCCGAACATGGCCGACGCCGTGTACATCGAGCCGATCAACTGGCAGACGGTCGAGAAGATCATCGCCAAGGAAAAGCCCGACGCGCTGCTGCCGACCATGGGCGGCCAGACCGCGCTGAACTGCGCGCTCGACCTGGCCGACAACGGCGTGCTGGAGAAGTACAACGTCGAATTGATCGGCGCCAAGCGCGACGCCATCCGCATGGCCGAGGACCGCGAGCTGTTCCGCGTGGCGATGAGCGAGATCGGCCTGGAATGCCCGCGCGCCGCGGTCGCGCGCACGCTGGAAGAGGCGATCGAGATCCAGGCGCGGGTCGGCTACCCGACCATCATCCGCCCCAGCTTCACCCTCGGCGGCAGCGGCGGCGGCATCGCCTACAACCGCGAAGAGCTGATCGAGATCGTCACCCGCGGCCTGGAACTGTCGCCGACCACCGAAGTGCTGGTCGAAGAGTCGGTGCTGGGCTGGAAGGAGTTCGAGATGGAAGTGGTCCGCGACACCGCGGACAACTGCATCATCGTCTGCTCGATCGAGAACTTCGACGCGATGGGCGTGCACACCGGCGACTCGATCACCGTCGCCCCGGCGCAGACCCTGACCGACAAGGAATACCAGCGCCTGCGCGACGCCTCGATCGCGGTGCTGCGCAAGATCGGCGTCGACACCGGCGGCTCCAACGTGCAGTTCGGCATCAACGCGCAGAACGGCCGCGTGGTGGTGATCGAGATGAATCCGCGCGTGTCGCGCTCCTCGGCGCTGGCGTCGAAGGCGACCGGCTTCCCGATCGCCAAGATCGCCGCCAAGCTGGCGGTCGGCTACACCCTGGACGAACTGCGCAACGAGATCACCGGCGGCGCGACCCCGGCTTCGTTCGAGCCGTCGATCGACTACGTGGTCACCAAGATCCCGCGCTTCGCGTTCGAGAAGTTCCCGCAGGCCGACGCGCGCCTGACCACGCAGATGAAGTCGGTCGGCGAGGTCATGGCGATGGGCCGCACCTTCCAGGAATCGCTGCACAAGGCGCTGCGCGGGCTGGAGACCGGCAAGGTCGGCCTCGACCCGACCGGCCTGGACCTGTCGAGCGACAGCGATCTGGCCGTGCTCAAGCGCGAGCTCAAGGAACCGGGCCCGGAGCGCATGTTCTACATCGGCGACGCGTTCCGCGCCGGTCTCAGCGTCGAGGACGTGCACGCGCTGTCGTTCGTCGATCCGTGGTTCCTCGACCAGATCGAGGAACTGATCGCGACCGAGCGCGAGGTCGCCGACGCCGGCCTGGGCGCGCTCGACAAGGCCCGCATGCGCGCGCTCAAGCGCATGGGCTTCTCCGACGCGCGCCTGGCCCAGCTGACCGGCACCGACGAGACCGCGGTGCGCACCCTGCGCCGCGCGTTCGGCGTGCGCCCGGTGTACAAGCGGGTGGACTCCTGCGCCGCCGAATTCGCCACCACCACCGCCTACATGTACTCGACCTACGAGGACGAGTGCGAGGCCAACCCGACCGGCCGCGACAAGATCATCGTGCTCGGCGGCGGCCCCAACCGCATCGGCCAGGGCATCGAGTTCGACTATTGCTGCGTGCACGCCGCGCTCGCCCTGCGCGAGGACGGCTATGAAACCATCATGGTCAATTGCAACCCGGAGACCGTGTCGACCGATTACGACACCTCCGACCGCCTGTACTTCGAGCCGCTGACGCTGGAAGACGTGCTCGAAATCGCCGATCTGGAAAAGCCCAAGGGCGTGATCGTGCAGTACGGCGGCCAGACCCCGCTGAAGCTGGCGCGCGCGCTGGAAGCCAACGGCGTGCCGATCGTCGGCACCACCCCGGACAGCATCGACCTGGCCGAGGACCGCGAGCGCTTCCAGAAGCTGGTGCAGGAGCTGGGCCTGGCCCAGCCGCTCAACCGCACCGCGCGCAATCCCGACGAGGCGCTGGCCCTGGCCTCGCAGATCGGCTATCCGCTGGTGGTGCGCCCGAGCTACGTGCTCGGCGGCCGGGCGATGGAGATCGTCTACTCCGACGCCGACCTGAGCCGCTACATCCGCGACGCGGTCAAGGTCTCCAACGATTCGCCGGTGCTGCTGGACCGCTTCCTCGACAACGCCGTGGAAGTCGACGTCGACGTGATCGCCGACCGCGAAGGCCGGGTGCTGATCGGCGGCGTCATGGAGCACATCGAGGAGGCCGGCGTGCACTCGGGCGACTCCTCGTGCTCGCTGCCGCCGTACTCGCTGTCGCCGGCGACCCAGGAACGGCTGCGCGAGCAGGTGGTGGCGCTGGCCAAGGCGCTCAAGGTGGTCGGGCTGATGAACACCCAGTTCGCGATCCAGACCGACGCCGACGGCAACGAAACCATCTACCTGATCGAGGTCAACCCGCGCGCCTCGCGCACCGTGCCGTTCGTGTCCAAGGCCACCGGCATGGCGCTGGCCAAGATCGCCGCGCGCTGCATGGTCGGCCAGACCCTGACCTCGCAGGACGCGGTCGACGAGATCGTGCCGGACTACTACTCGGTCAAGGAAGCGATCTTCCCGTTCGCCAAGTTCCAGGGCGTCGATCCGATCCTCGGGCCGGAGATGCGCTCCACCGGCGAGGTGATGGGCGTGGGCCAGAACTTCGGCGCGGCGATGGCGCGCGCGCAGGAGGCCGGCGGCATCAAGGCGCCGCCGGTGGGCAAGGTGTTCATCTCCGTGCGCGATCCGGACAAGCAGCGGGTGCTGCCGGTGGCGCAGGAACTGGCGCGCCGCGGCTACGGCCTGGTCGCCACCAGCGGCACCCAGGCGTTCTTCGCCGAGCACGGCGTGGCCTGCGAGTCGATCAACAAGGTCACCGAAGGCCGCCCGCACATCGTCGACCTGATCAAGAACGGCGAGATCGTCTACATCATCAACACCACCGAAGGCCGCCAGGCGATCTCGGATTCGTTCTCGATCCGGCGCGAGGCGCTGCAGCAGCGGGTGACCTATTCGACCACCGTGTCGGGCGCGCGCGCGCTGGTCAACTCGCTCGACTACCGCGGCCAGGGGCCGGTGTGGTCGCTGCAGGAACTGCACGCGCAGATCGGCGGACGCTGATCCCAGCGGATCGGCCGGCAATCCGAACGGATCGGCCGGCACGGATCGATCCGTTCGGATCGATCGGCGCGAGCCGGTCGATCCCGCCCGGCGCCGCCCGGGCCCGCTTTTGTGGGAGGGCCTTCAGGCCCGATGCTTTCGTCGCAGATCGGCGCGATCCGGCCGGAAAGCATCGGGCCTGAAGGCCCTCCCACGGGCGTTTACCTTCGGATTTCAAGGGCTGTCTTCCGCCGGGCTTCCCCGGCACAATGCCCCTGGACCCATCTTCGAAACAACCGCGCCGGGCCCAAGGATCCGCCCGGCGTCGCACCGCAGAGGAACCAAGGAATGAGAGCACCCATTACCGCCAAGGGCGCGCTGCGCCTGCGCGCCGAACTGGAAGAACTCAAGTCGGTCAAGCGCCCGGCCGTGATCAACGCGATCGCCGAAGCGCGCGCCCACGGCGACCTGAAGGAAAACGCGGAGTACCACGCCGCGCGCGAGCAGCAGGGCTTCATCGAAGGCCGCATCAAGCAGCTCGAGGCCGAGCTGTCGCACGCCCAGATCATCGACACCAGCACCCTCAACGCCGGTTCCAAGGTGGTGTTCGGCGCCAACGTCGAACTGGCCGACACCGAGACCGACGAAGAAAAGCGCTACCAGATCGTCGGCGACCTGGAAGCCGACATCAAGCTGGGCCTGATCGCGATTTCCTCGCCGGTGG
Source organism: Lysobacter yananisis (assembly GCF_031199375.1). Taxonomy (NCBI): domain Bacteria; kingdom Pseudomonadati; phylum Pseudomonadota; class Gammaproteobacteria; order Lysobacterales; family Lysobacteraceae; genus Lysobacter; species Lysobacter yananisis. The sequence continues at coordinate 5,109,548 of NZ_CP133568.1, read as the reverse complement.
CGCGCGCGCTGATCGGCAAGAACGAGGGCGACACCGTCGTCATCGAGGCCCCGGGCGGCACCCGCGAGTACGAGATCGTCGGCGTCAGCTACGAAGGCTGAGCCGCGCCGATCCACACACACAGCCGCACGCCCATCCGCACGCCATGAACCGCGTCGACCTGTTGCTGCCCGCGCGCGAACGCTTCGGCGGCCAACGCCTGGGCGAAGCGCTGGGTCTGCGCTTCGGCCGCGCCGACCGCACGGTCGAGGCGGCCGATCCGGCCGCGCGCGCGTTCGACCTCCTGCCGCGCGGCTGGCCGGTGGCCGCGGCCACCCGCCAGCGCGACGCCGGCGATGCCGCCCAGGGCGCCTGGCTGCGCGCCGATCCGGTCTATGTGCGTCCCGACATCAACGGCGCGCGCCTGCTCGCCTACGGCCGTGCGCTGTCGTTGAGCGAACGCGACAGCGCCGCGCTGCTGCCGGCGCTCAAGCCGTTGTTCGGCGATGCCGGTTTTCCCATCGACGCGCCCGCGCCGGATCGCTGGTATGTGGCGCTGCCGCGCGAAACCCGGCTGCCGCGCTTCGTCTCGCCCGAGCAAGCGCTGGGCGAAGATATGTTCCAGCACCTGCCCGAAGGCGAGGGCGCCGAAGGCCGTCGCTGGCGCGCGCTGCTGAGCGAGGCGCAGGTGGTGCTGCACAATCATCCGCACAACCTGGCCCGCGCCGAAGCCGGGCTGGCTCCGGTCAATTCGCTGTGGTTCTGGGGCGCGGGCGCGCTGCCGGACCGCGTGCGCTGCGACTACGCCGGCGTGTACAGCGACGACGAGGCGCTGACCGCGTTCGGCGCCCAGGCCGGCATCGCCAGCGGTCCCTTGCCGCGCGCCTGGAGCGAGCCGGCGGGCGAGGGCGCCGCTGTCGAGGGCGCGCGCCTGTTCGACCTGCGCGCGCAGCGCGACCTCGCCCTGATCCAGCGCGACTGGCTGCAACCGCTGGCGCAGGCGCTCGACCGCGGCGCGCTCGCGCGCGTGGCGGCGCTGTGCGCCGACGGCGAGCGTTTCGAACTGGCGCGCTCGCAGCGCTGGCGGTTCTGGCGCAAGCCGCTGCGCTCGTTGCTGGATTGAACGCGCGCATGCCATCGCCGTCGCCGGAGCCGCGGCGTTGAAGCCCGCCGCGCGCCTGCGCCGGCGCGAGCCGGCGGCCGACGCACACGGGCCGCAGTGGCCCGATTCGATTCCGCCGTTGCTGCAGCGGATCTATGCCGCGCGTGGCGCGACCTGCGTCGAACAGGCCCAGCCCAAGCTCGCCCAACTGCTGCCGCCGGACGGCATGCTCGGCCTGGACAAGGCGACCGAACTGCTGGCCGAGGCGATCGCCGCCGACCGCCACATCCTGGTGGTCGGCGACTTCGATTGCGACGGCGCCACCGCCTGCGCGGTCGGCGTGCGCGGGCTGCGCATGCTCGGCGCGAAGCGGGTGTCGCACGCGGTGCCCAACCGCATCGTCCACGGCTACGGCCTGTCGCCGGCGTTGGTCGACGAACTGGCGCGGCTGCAACCGGATCTGTTGGTGACCGTCGACCACGGCATCGCCTGCCACGCCGGCATCGAAGCGGCGCGCGCGCGCGGCTGGCAGGTGTTGGTGACCGACCACCATTTGCCCGGCGAGCGCCTGCCGCAGGCCGACGCCATCGTCGATCCGAACCAGCCCGGCGACGCGTTCCCGAGCAAGATGCTGGCCGGCGTCGGAGTGATGTTCTACGTGCTGCTCGCGCTGCGCCGGCGGCTGCGCGAAGCCGGCGCGTTCGGCGCCGGCGGCAACGGCCCGGACCTGAGCCAATTGCTCGACCTGGTCGCGGTCGGCACCGTCGCCGACCTGGTTCCGCTGGACCCGAACAACCGCGCCCTGGTCGCCGCCGGCTTGCGCCGCTTGCGCGCGGGCCACGGCTGCGCCGGCCTGCGCGCGCTGATCGAAGTATCGCAGCGCGATCACCGCCGCCTCACCGCCGCCGACATCGGCTACGCGCTGGCGCCGCGGCTCAACGCCGCCGGCCGCCTGGAGGACATGGCGCTGGGTATCGAATGCCTGCTGACCGAGAACCCGGCGCAGGCGCGCGAGATCGCCGCCACGCTCAACGAGATCAATGCCGAGCGCCGCGCGGTGCAGCAACAGATGACCGACGAGGCCGAGCGCGCGTTCGCGCGCGTGGCTTTCGATCCGGCCGCCGCGCCGCTGGCGCCGTGCCTGTTCGATCCGGACTGGCATCCCGGCGTGGTCGGCCTGGTCGCCTCGAAGATGAAGGAACGCCTGCACCGGCCGGTGATCGCGTTCGCGCCGGCGGAACCGGGCAGCGCGCAGCTGCGCGGCTCGGCGCGTTCGATTCCCGGCTTCCACATCCGCGACGCGCTCGCCGACGTCGCCGCGCGCCATCCCGAGTTGATCGAACGCTTCGGCGGCCACGCCATGGCCGCCGGCCTGTCGCTGCACCGCGACGCGTTCGAACCGTTCCGCGATGCCTTCGACGCGGTCGCGCGCGCGGCGCTGACGCCGGAGCTGCTGCAGGCCGACGTGCTCAGCGACGGCGCGCTGGCCCCGGCCGAGTTCGACCGCCGCCACGCCGAATCGCTGCGCGACGGCGGGCCGTGGGGACAGGGCTTCGCCGAACCGCAGTTCGACGGCGAATTCGAAGTGCTGTCGTGGCGCGTGATCGGCGAGCGCCACCTCAAGTTGGAACTGGGTTGCGAAGGGCGCCGGCTCAACGCCATCGAGTTCGGCGGTTGGGACGGCAACAAGCCGCCGCCGTGGGTGCGCATCGCCTATCGCCTGGAGCCGGACGACTACCGCGGCGGCGAGGCTGTACAGCTCATCGTCGTCCACCGCGAGGCGCTTTGACCGCCGCCGTGCCGATGTCGGCCGTCGGCGCGAATCCGCGCGCCGCTATTCCACGCTGGGCAATCGAGGTCCGCCATCGATGAAACCGACCACCGTCGTTGTTGCGTTGCTGTTTCTGCTCGCCGCTGCGGCCGCTGCCGGGGCCGACGAGCGCGTCTACGTCGGCAAGATCGTCGAAGTTTCGCCGGGGCGCATCGCGATCGGCAGGAAAAACGCCGTCGTCTACATCGGCTTCTACGGCGAGGCGAAGGCGCTGGAACGTTTGGCCGATGTGCGCGTGGGAGACGAGGTGCGCGCCGTGTTCGGCACGGGTACGCCTCCGGGCGCGACCGAGACCATCAACAAGCTCGTCGACATCCGGCGATGCGCCGGCAACGACCGGCAATGCGCCGCGGACGGCAGGGCCGAAGACGCCAGGGACGCGATGGAGGAGCGGGCCCGTGCCGCCGGCTCGCGCCAGGACTCGCAGTGCTCGCGGGCGCTGGACGAGGCCTTTCTGAAGGACCCGCGTTACGTTGCTCCGGTCGAGGTCGATGGCGCCCTGGCCGAGGCGATGCGGCTCGAGTTGAATTCGTTCGTCGGACCGCGACGCGACTGCGCCCACGGGATCCTGGCGGGCCATCAGGCGGCGGTGTTCGATACCTGTGTGGCTCAGGGTTGCGGTGAACGCATCGGCGGCGGATGCGGCCACCTCGCGGGCTATGCGGTGACGGACGCCGCGATCAGGCACGCGGTGCTCGAGTGCAGGGCGAAATGACGGCGCATACCGGCATTCGGCCGTCTCTCGGGCCTGCGCCCGCTTCGTCGGTGGTGTAACGCGTCGGTCACGCCGACGTGTTCGATCTCCCGGTGCAGCCGGGCGCCGCATTGGGCTTGTTGAACCGTTCGCTAACGATCTGTGCCGGCGGTAGCGCCGTCGCGACGCAGTTCGCGACGGCCGGGGGAAGGCCCGGCTAGACTGGCCGGCACTCTTCCCCCGGAGTTTTTCAGCATGTGCGGAATCGTTGGCGCGATCGCCGATCGCGATGTGGTACCGGTCCTGATCGACGGCCTGAAGCGGCTGGAATACCGCGGTTACGACTCGGCGGGCATCGCCGTGTTCGACGGCGCGCAACTGCGCCGGGTGCGCCGGACCGGGCGCGTGTCGGAGATGGAGAACGCGGCCCAGGCCGAGGGCTTCAGCGCGCAGGTCGGCATCGGCCATACGCGCTGGGCGACCCACGGCGGCGTCACCGAGGCCAATGCGCATCCGCACATCAGCTTCGGCGAACTGGCGGTGGTGCACAACGGCATCATCGAGAACCACGACGAGCAGCGCGAGCGTTTGCGCGCGGCCGGCTATGCGTTCGAGTCGCAGACCGACACCGAGGTGATCGCGCATCTGGTGCATTTCCATCTGCGGCAAGGGCTCGATCTGCTCGCCGCGGTGCAATCGGCGGCGCGCGAGCTGGTCGGCGCGTACGCGATCGCGGTGGTGAGCTTGAACGAGCCGGGCCGCTTGATCGCCGCGCGCATGGGCTGCCCGCTGCTGGTCGGCCTCGGCGAGGGCGAGAACTTCGTCGCCAGCGACGTCTCGGCGATCGTGCAGGCCACGCGCCGGGTGATCTTCCTGGAAGAGGGCGACACCGCCGAGATCACCCGCGCCGCGGTGCGGGTGTTCGATGCGGGCGGCGCGGCGATCGAGCGCGACGTGCATCTGTCGGACGTGTCGCTGGCTTCGCTGGAGCTGGGGCCATACCGGCACTTCATGCAGAAGGAGATCCACGAGCAGCCGCGCGCGATCGCCGACACGATCGAGGCGGTGATCGACAACAACGGGTTCAGCGCGTCGCTGTTCGGGGCCAAGGCCGAAGAGGTGTTCGCCGGCGTCGAAGGCGTGCAGATCCTGGCCTGCGGCACCAGCTACTACGCCGGCCTGACCGCGCGCTACTGGATCGAGGCCATCGCCGGCCTGCCGTGCCAGGTCGAGATCGCCAGCGAATACCGCTACCGCGCGGCGGTGGCGAACCCGAAGCAGTTGATCGTGACCATTTCGCAGTCCGGCGAAACGCTCGACACGATGGAGGCGTTGAAATACGCCAAGTCGCTCGGGCATGAGAAGACGCTGTCGATCTGCAACGTGCCCGAGAGCGCGATCCCGCGCGCGAGCAAGCTGGTGTACTACACCCGCGCCGGCGCCGAGATCGGCGTGGCCTCGACGAAGGCGTTCACCACGCAGCTGGTGGCGCTGTTCACCCTGACCGCGACCCTGGCCAAGCTGCGCGGCGCGCTCAGCGAGGAACGCGAAGCCGAATACCTCGACGCGCTGCGGCACCTGCCGGGCAGCGTGCAGCACGCGCTGAACCTGGAGCCGCAGGTGGCCGGCTGGGCCGAGCGCTTCGCGCCCAAGCACCATGCGCTGTTCCTGGGGCGCGGGGTGCATTACCCGATCGCGCTGGAAGGCGCGCTCAAGCTCAAGGAAATCTCCTACATCCACGCCGAGGCGTACCCGGCGGGCGAGCTCAAGCACGGCCCGCTGGCGCTGGTGGACGCGGCGATGCCGGTGGTGGTGATCGCGCCGAACGACAAGCTGCTGGAGAAGGTGAAGTCGAACATCCAGGAAGTGCGCGCGCGCGGCGGCGAGATGTTCGTATTCGCCGACCTGGACAGCCACTTCGGCGAATCCGAGCAGGTGCACGTGATCCGCACGCCGCGCCACGTGGGCGTGCTGTCGCCGGTGGTGCATGCGATCCCGGTGCAGCTGCTGGCGTATCACGCGGCGCTGGCGCGGGGGACGGACGTGGACAAGCCGCGGAATCTGGCTAAGGCGGTTACGGTGGAGTAAGTGGTGGGCGGCGCCGTGGGCTTGGGCTCGCGGCGCTGGTTGCGTCAGCGGCGGTAACGGCGACAACAACGGCAACAGCAACAATAACAGCAAGATCAAAATGGGTTCCGGCTTTCGCCGGAATGACGGGGGAAAGTGGCGCCGGCTTACGGCTTACGGCTCACTGCTCATGGCTCACGGCTGATGATGGCCGTGTTTCCCCACCCCGTCATTCCGGCGAAAGCCGGAATCCATTTTGATTTTTGGCTCCCGCCCGCCGCCGAAAACGCCCCGGCGTGCAACCTCACCCGAACGTCGCCACCACCAACCCGGCGTACTCGCGCAAGGCCTGCGCACTCTCATCCAAGGTCCGCATCGACGGCGTCCACGCCTCCGGCGGCGCTGCCGCGACCGGCGGCTCCGGCGCCAGCGGCAGCGCCGGCAGCCCGGCGCGCTGGAACCATTGCAGGGCGCGCGGCATGTGCAGGGCCGAGGTGACCAGGATCGCGCGCTTCCAGCCGCGTTCGGCGGCGATGCGCGCGCTGCGTTCGGCGTTGGCACGGGTGTCGCCGCTGGCGTCTTCCAGCACCAGCGCCGCGCGCGGCACGCCGAGCTCGACCAGCGCATCGGCCATGATCGCCGCTTCGCTGACCCCGCGCGTGCTGGCGCTGGCACCGCCGCTGACCAGGATCGCCGGCGCGCGTCCGGCCTGCCAGGCGCGCGCGGCCGCGGCGACGCGGTTGCCGGCCAGTTCCGGCGCGTCGGCGTCGCCGCGCGCGAAAGCGCTGACCCGGCCGATGCCGCCGCCGAGCACCACGATCACGTCGGCCTGCGGCAGGCCTTCGGCGCTCTGGCCCAGATAGCCGCGCTGCAGCGAATCGCGCAGCGCGCCGGCCGCGGCCGGCAGCGACCACAGCAGCGACCACGCCACGGCCAACACGCCGAGCGCGAGCGCGCTGCGCCGCCAATGCAGCAGCCACACCAGCGCCGCCAGCGCCAGGCCGACGGCGCTGGCGTGCAGGGGCTGGGTCAACCACGCGGCGGCGGACATGCGTCGTTTACTCCGGCGTGCGCAGCAGGCCGCGCGCGCCGTCGTCGTCGACCAGCCGCGCCAGCGCGTCGCTCATCAGCCGCGCCTGGCGGTCGCGCGAGTACGCCGGCGCCGCGGCCAGGCTGGCCTCGCGCAGCCGGCGCATGCGCTCGGGATCGCCGGCCAGCGCGGCGATCTCGTCGGCCATCGCCGCCGCGTTCTCCGGCGCCACGCACACGCCGCAACCGGTGCTTTCGACGATCCGCACCGCCTCGCCGCGCGGCAGCGACATCAGCGCCGGGATGCCCATGCCCATGCCTTCGAACAGCTTGGACGGGATCACCGAGGCGAACACCGGCGTGTCGCGCAGCGGGATCAGCGACAGGTCGCACAGGCCCCAGAGCCTGGGCATCATTTCCTTGGGCTGGCGCGGGATCATGCGCACGTTGGGCAGGGCGCGTTCGGCTGCCATCCGCTCCACGTGCGCGCGCTGCGCGCCACTGCCGGCGAAGAAGAACACGATGCGCGGGTCGTCGCGCAGCCGTTCGGCGGCTTCGATCACCTTCTCCAGGCCATGGGCCATGCCGTGGGTGCCGAGGTAGCCGACCACGAAGCGGCCGTCGAGGTCGTACTGCTTCGCCATCGCTTGATCGCGCGCGGCGGGGCGGTAGCGCTGCAGGTCGACGCCGTTGAGCACGACGTGGATCTTGTCGGCCCGCACGCCGCGATGGACCAGTTCTTCGCGGAACGACTGGGTCACCGGCACGATCGCGTCGGCGCTGCGGTAGAGGAACATCTCGAGCTTTTCCAGCGCCCGGATCGCGGCGCTGCGCTGCATCGCCCCGACCGCGGTGATCGAAGCCGGCCACAGGTCGCGCAGCTCGAACACGAACGGCCGGCGCTTGAGCCGCGCCAGCGCCCAGCCGCCGAGCGCGCAGAAGAACTGCGGCGAGGTCGCCACGACCACGTCGTGGCGGCGTTCGAACAGCCCGGCCACGGTGCCGGCGGCCATGAAACTCAGATAGTCCAGGGTGCGCTTGAGGATGCCCTCGTTCGCGGTGATGTAGGTCTTGACCCGCACCACCCGGATGCCGTCGAGCGTCTCCACGCTGCGCCAGGCGTTGCGGTAGCCGGGGAACAGCTTGCCTTCGGGGAAGTTGGGCGCGCAGGTGATCACCGTGACCTCGTGGCCGGCGCGTACCCATCGCACCGCGTGCTCGTAGGTGCGGGTGGCCGGGGCGTTGCCCTCGGGCGGGAAGTTGTCGGTCAGGAACAGGATGCGCATGGCGTCAGCGTCCCCATTCCAGCACCAGGGTCGCGGTGCCCACGCGCGGGTCGATCAGGGTCTCGATCACCGTGCAGGCTTCGCGCAAGCCGAAGCCGGGGTGATAGCGGCCCGGCACCAGCGCATCGCCGCCGGCTTCGCTGCGCCAGCGCAGTTGCGCGGGGGCGTCGCCGTCGCCGGCGGCGCGGATGTCGTGGCCGTCGACTTCGCACTGCGGATGTACGCGCAAGCGCGCGATCGCCTCGCCGAAGCGGCCGTCGATGCGGTCCTCGATGCGCAGCCCGCGCGGGGTCAGCACCCAGCGCCGGCGATGCAGCGGCCGGCCCTTGAGCCGGCGATAGCCGTCGTGCGCGGCGCTGAGCCACAGCGATTCGCCCTCGCGCCCGTGCGCGACCGCGCGCGGCCGCGCGCGCCGGGCGACGCGGAAGCTGGCCCAGACTTCCGAGGAATCCTGGCCGTCGATCTCGACCGTATTGTGGGCGGCGGTGCCGCGTTGCCACAGTCGCTCGGGATCGATGTCGTAGCGCGAGATGCCGGCGTTGACCAGCACCCGCCGGCCGTGCAGCGACAGTTCGAAGCTCAGGGTGTCGGCGTGGGCGTGGCCGGGCAGGTAGTCCGGGCCGATTTCGCCGACATCGCAGATCAACACCGCTTCGCCCGATTGCAGTCGTGCGTAACCCGATTGCGGCAGCAGCTGCAACGCCTCGCGCGAGGCCGGCGGCGGCTCGATGCCGAGCGCGCGCGCGTAATCCTGCAGCGCCGCGAGCGGCGGCGCGATGCCGAGCGCGGCGTCGTTGAAGAAGGCGATGCCGCCGTCGGGGTGGGTCATCACCGCCAGCCACGCTAGCATCGCCTGCGCCTTGTCGCGCCACAGCTGCACGTCGCGTTCGGGGAACGCGTCGGGGTAGACCAGGGCCAGCTGGACCAGGTCGAGCAGGTCCTCCAGCAGGATCGCGTGGTACATCGGGCTGCGTTCGAAATGGCCGCCGTCGGCGAGGATCTGCTCGTCGATCTGCGCGCGCAGGCCGAACAGGCCCAGTTCGCGCCAACGCACCGCCTCGGAGCCTTCGAAGAACGCGCCGGCGAACAGCAGCGCCTTGTAGTTCGCCCACAGGTGGTTGCCGAGCAGGTGCCGCTCCAGCCGCCCGCGCAGGAACCGCACCTGGGTGGCGAGGCTGTCGAGCGCGGTGCGCGCGCGCGCGGCGTCGCCGAACAACTGGCCGCCGCAGCGCCACTTGATCCAGTTGACGATGCGCAGCGACAGGCAATACGGCTCCCAGCCGTTGCCGGCCGGCGGCGGGTTGTCGGCGATCCAGCGCGCGATCAGGTCGCGGTGCCAGTGTTCGCGCGAGGCCGCGGCGTCGGCGTTGAGATCGTCGAAGTAATGCAGGTTGTACAGCCACAGCTTCGGCAGCCGGGTGCTGTTCCAGTCGTTGGCGCCGGCCTCGTGCTCCTCGTTGAGGAAGCGGAAGCGGGTCGGCCCGAGCATCGAAGGCTCGCGCGCGCAGGCGATCCAGCCGCGTTCGAACGCGGCCATCTGCGGCGCCGGCGCGTGGGCGACGCGCGGGCGGTGCAGGCGGTGCCAGGCGCGGCCGTAGATCTGCACCGGGCGCAGGTGGCGCACGGTATGCCACAGCCGCGGCAGGCGCGTGGCCAGGCTCATGCGGCGCTCTCCGGGCCCGGGCGCGCGCTCATACCGACGCGTCCAGTTCAAGGGTGACGCGCGCGACTTCGAAGATCTCCTCGGCCGGGATCGGCGGCGGCGCTTCGCCGCGCGCGGCGCGCATGAACGCCTGCGCGCACGCGGCCTGGCCCTTGTCCTGGCTCCACAGGTTCATCTTGTTGAAACCCGGCCAGCCGTAGCCGCGCAGCTTGCGGAAGTTGTCCAGCGCCAGCACCCGGCCGGCGGCGAACACTTCCAGCCGTTCCTTGGGGAAGCTCTTGTGGCCGTTGGCGAGGTAATGCACGGTGCCGAACGAGCCGTCGGCGAAGCTCAGGGTGAAGCTGATCCGGTCGCTGCGGATGCCGACGCCGGCGACGTTGCCGACCGCGGTGAGCTGGTGACCGACGATCGGCGCGCCGGCGAGGAAGCGCAGCAGGTCGACGAAGTGGCAGGCCTCGCCGATCAGGCGGCCGCCGCCGGCCTGCGGGTCCTGGGTCCAGTGGTCGGCCGGGATCGCGCCGGCGTTGACGGTCATGACGAAGCTCTTGGGTTCGCGCACGCCGGCCAGCAGCTGGTGGATCTTCTGCACCTGCGGGGCGAAGCGGCGGTTGAAGCCGACCATCAACACCGGCGGCGCGCCGTACACGGTCTGCTCGGCGTGCGCCTTCTCGATGGTCTGCAGCTCTTCCATGGTCAGGCACAGCGGCTTTTCCACGAACACGTGCTTGCCGCGGCGCAGCGCCTTGAAGGTCAGTTCGGCGTGGCTGGCGTGCTGGGTGGCGATCACCACCGAGCCCACCGCCGGATCGCGCAGCACCGCGCTGGTGTCGGTGCTGGCGTGGGAGAAGCCGAACTTCTTGCCGAAGTGCACGCTGCCCACGCCGTTGGCGGTCACCACCGTGTGCAGGCGCGCGCCGGCCTTGGCGAAGGCCGGGATCAGCACGCGCCCGGCGTAGTTGCCGGCGCCGATGAAGGCGACCGCGTTGCGGTCGGCGTCGGCGGCGGGCGCCTCGCGCACCGTGGTCGCGACCGGCAGCGGGATGTGGCGGCGTATCAGGTGATCGGCCATCTCCTCGCCGCGGCCGTAGTCGAGCACGATGCCGAGCGAGGGCACGCCGCCGCCGAGCACGCCGTAGGCGGTCTCGGCCTCGGCGATGGGATAGCGATGCGAGACCAGCGGCTGCAACTGCAGCGCGCCGCTGGCCATCATGTCCAGCACCGCTTCGAAGTTGCGTTGCTCGGTCCAGCGCACGAAGCCGACCGGATAATCGTTGCCGCGTTCCTCGTAGGACGGATCGTAGCGGCCCGGGCCGTACGAGCACGAGACCTGGAACGACAGCTCTTTTTCGTAGAAGTCCGCGCGCGACAACTCCAGTCCGGTGACCCCGACCAGGACGATGCGGCCGCGCTTGCGGCACATGTGCGCGGCCTGCGAGACCGGCTCGTTGCTCTTGCTGGATGCGGTGATGATCACCGCATCGACGCCGCGCCCGCGCGAGAACGCTTGCGCCGCGGCGACCGGGTCCTCGCCCTTGGACAGGTCGACGGTCTGCGCGCCGTAGCTGCGCGCCAGCGCCAGCTTGGCCGGGTCGAAGTCGATGCCGAGCACGCGGCAGCCGTGCGCGCGCAGCAACTGCACGGTGATCAGGCCGATCAGGCCCAGGCCGGTGACCACCACCGCTTCGCCGAGCGTGGGCTGGACCAGGCGGATGCCCTGCAGGCCGATCGCCGCGAGCACGGTGAAGGCGGCGGCTTCGTCGCCGACCTCGGCCGGGATCTTGGCGCACAGGTTGACCGGCACCGCGACCACTTCGGCGTGCTTGCCGTTGCTGGCGACGCGGTCGCCGAGCTCGAAGCCGGTCACGCCGGGGCCGACGCCGATCACCGTGCCGACGTTGCAATAGCCCAGCGCCAGCGGCTGGTCGAGCTTGCTGCGCACCGCGTCGAGGGTGGTGGTCAGGCCGTCGGTGCGGATCTTCTCCAGCACCATGCGCACCTTGTCCGGCTGCTGGCGCGCCTTCTGCAGCAGGTTGGCCTTGCCGAACTCGACCAGCATGCGCTCGGTACCGGCCGAGACCAGGGTGACGTGGCTGCGGATCAGCAGGTGCCCGCGGCGCAGCGCGGGGGCGGGGACGTCGGCGACTTCGGTGCTGCCGTCGCGCAGGTTTTGCAGGACTTGGTGCATGGGAGTTCCGGGATTTCGATATGGGGGAAGGTGCGCTTGGCGGCGGCGCGCGCTCAGGGGCGGGGGGCGGCGCGTCGGCTGGGCTGGGAGGGGCTGGAAGCGGGCTTGGCCGACTGGATGAAACTGCGGGTGACCGGCACCCAGTCGCGTTCGCCGCCGCTGACGCGCTTGCTCCAGATGACCGCGCCGTCGGCGGCGCGATGCAACTGGTCGAGCTGGAACTTCCAGTAGTCGGAGGCGACGAACTCGCCGTCGCGCGGGGTCTTGTCGTGGTACTGCGGCCACACGAACGGCAGCACCGGCTTGGACGCGTCGAGCTTGCGCGCGGCGGCGACCATGTTGTCCAGGCGCCGGCGCCAGCGGTCGCGGTCGTCGTCGACGGTGTATAGCGAGGGGAAGAACAGATCCACCGACTCGGCCAACTGCTTGCCGCGCGCCGGATCGTTCTTGTCGATCGAACCGGGGAAGCCGTAGTAGCCGATCTGGCGTCCCGGCGCGGCCTCGCGCGCCCAGCGCGCCAGGGTCTGCAGCTTGTCGAGATTGGTCGCCGACAACTGCGGGTCCTTGGCCAGGTTGATGTGCTCGAAGTCCAGCACCAGCGGCCCGGGGTTGCCGAGGCTGGCGCGCACCGCGTCCTTGTAGCGTTTTTCGTCCGGCATGACGCCCTTGGCCAGTTCGGGCAGCTGCGGTTCGCCGAGCAGGTTGGAGCGGGCGATGTCGAGGCGGCGGTCGTCGCCGTCGGTGTACTTGGTGTTGTTGTAGAGCTTGAAGTCGCGCGCCTGCGCCTGCGCCTGCAGGGGCAGGGCGATGGCGAGCGACAACAGCGTCGCGCAAAGGATTCGCAGGTTCATGGCGCAAGCTCCGCACATTCGGCGATCACCCGCGCCATCGCCGTGTCCCACGCTTCGTAACGTAACTGGCGCAGGCCGGCGCGGCGCGCCTCCAGCAACGAACGGTCGGCGTCGATGCGCAGCAGCTCGCGCGCGAGCTGGGCGCCGTCGCCGTAATCGGCGAGGAAGCAGGCATGGCGCTGTTCGAACGGCGCCGAGGTGAACAGGCCGGGGTTGGTGAAGAACGGGATCTCCAGCGCGGCGCAGTCGAACCATTTGTTCGGTTCGGCCAGGCGGTTGATCTCCAGCGCCGGGTCGTAGAAGGCCAGCACCACGTCGGAATCCAGCAGCATCGCCAGCGCCTCTTCGTTGCTGACGATGCCGCGGTAGCGCTCGCCCAGGCCGTCGGCGAGGCGCTGCGCGTCGGGCCCGAGCAGGCGGCCGGCGGCGACGAAGTCGATCTTGCCGGCGCAGGCGTCGATGGCCTCGCGCATCATCTTCGCGCCGCGCTCGGGCGAGATCAGGCCGCTGACCAGCACCCGCAGGCGGCCGTCGCGCGGCGGCAGCGCCGCGGCGAGCTGGCGCGCGCGGGCGATGGTGTCGGTGTGCGGGGTGTTGCGCACCACCCGCACGTTGTCGCTGTCGTTGCCTTGCGTGCGCGAGTCGCCCGGCACCACGTGCAAGGCGGCGCGGCGGCCGACGAAGCGTTCCAGCCCTTCGATGACGCGCTTGACCGGCGCCGGCCAGGCGTAGCTCTTGGACAGCTTGTCGCGGTCGAGGAACACGTAGCGGCAGCGGCGCACGGTCGAGACCAGGGCGCAGGGCAGGGCCGCGTCCAGGCGCGAGCAGAAGTAGACGCCGGCGCGCGGCTGCGCGAACACGCGCACGCTCAGCCACAGCACCCACAGCGCGTAGCCCAGCGCGTTGACCGCGCCGCCGCCCCAGGAACCGAAGCTCAGCAACACCCGCACCTTGGGCAGGTCGCGGGCTTGCTTGTCGCGGCTCCAGATCCAGAACTCGTACGGCACCTGCGCGCTGTCGAGCACCTTCGACAGCTTCGCCAGGTACGGGTTCTTCAGGTAGGGATTGCCTTGGCCGAGGATGATGGCTTGCATGTTCGGGATTCGTTTTCGAGATTCGGTTTTCGGAATTCGGAATGGGGGGCGGGTCAGCGGACGGCGGGCTGGAACCGCGGCGGGCGCTGGGCGATGGAGCCGCGCAGCACCAACGCGGTGGACAGGGCGTAGAACACGCACAGGTAGAGTTCTTTCGGGCTGGTGATGTCGCCGCTGAACATGGCGTTGGCCAGCGAATAGACCGACAGCGCGCACAGGAAGGTGGCGACGAGGTCGCGGCCCTGGCTGCGCTTGGCGCTGCGGTACAGGCGCACGATCGCGTAGACGATCAGGGCGAAGAAGAACGCGGCGAACACCAGGCCCGGTTCGATCAGGGTCTCGATCAGCAGGTTGTGCGGATAGGGCTGCAGCGCGCCGCTGGCCTCGAACGCGCCGAAGCCCTTGCCGAACAGGGTGTCGCGCAGCATCGCGAACGACACGTCGTAAAGGTTCATGCGCAGCACGTCGCTGCCGCTGTAGTTGCTGACCACCAGGCTGGCCAGGCGGTCCTTGATCCCGTCGGGCGCCATCGCCATGGCGGCTACGCCGAGCAGCATCACCGCCAGCCCGGCCGCCCAGACCTTGCGCGACAGCAGCAACGCGCCACGGTTGGTCAGCACCAGCAGCACGCCCAGGCCGAGCAGCAGCGACAGGATCGGCCCGCGCGAGCCGGCCAGCACCAGCGCCGCCACGCATGGAAGGATCAGCGCGATGCGCAGGCCGCGCAGGCGGGTTTCGGTCAGCAGCCGATACGCCAGGAACATGATCGCGGTGCCGGCCGCGCGCGCGATCCAGATCGGATTGCCGTCGCCCTGCATCAGCCGCTGCGCGCCGGTGTCGGCGCCCTTGTTCATCGCCAGCGCGGCGATGCTGAGCATGAAGCACAGCGCCACGTAGATCTTGACGAACTGCTCGGCCGCCGCGCCACGCAGCACGAAGCAGGCGCAGTAGGCGCAGAACACCAGGATCAGATAGAACTTGAGTTCCTTCGGCCGGTGGCCGATGTGGGTGTCCAGATAGGCGATCTGGGCGAACGCGATCAGGCACGCGATCACCGGCAGCAAGCAAGCGAAGCGGTTGAGCCCGCTGTAGGACAGCGACAGCCCGCCCAGCGCGATGGTCGCGGCGATCGCCGCGTACTGGACCAGATCGGTGTCCACGGCGAAGAACACCGAGGCCCAGCCCGAAAGCAGGAACAGGCCCAGGCAGGCCGGCGCCAACAGCAGCTTG
The DNA here is from genome assembly GCF_031199375.1 of Lysobacter yananisis. Classification (NCBI taxonomy): domain Bacteria; kingdom Pseudomonadati; phylum Pseudomonadota; class Gammaproteobacteria; order Lysobacterales; family Lysobacteraceae; genus Lysobacter; species Lysobacter yananisis. Next base: position 5,094,537 of record NZ_CP133568.1, on the reverse strand, counting down.
GGCGCGGGAATGCGCATCGCCTCGCGTCCGTCCTCAGCCCGCGCGCGCGCCGGCGAGCGCGGCTGCGTGGGCGAGCGCGGCCTGCTTCAGCGCGGCCTGTTCGGCCGGGCCCACGCCCGCGCCCCGGGTCGCGCGCTCGACGTACTCGGCGACCGAACCGACCACCTGGCCCGGATTGCCGACCACGATGCTCAGCGGCGGGATCGCGCCGCGCACGACCGCGCCGGCGCCGACGATGCAGCCCGCGCCGATGTCGGCGCCGGGCATGATGATCGAGCCGGTGCCGATGAAGGCGTGGCGGCCGATCGAGATCGGCTTGATCCGCCCCTGCGGCCGGTCGAACGTCAGCCCCAACTCCTTGGCCACGGTGTGGATCGCCCAGTCGTGGGTGAGGATGCGCACGTTGCTGGAGATCGTGCAGCCCTTGCCGAGCCGGATCAGCGAATAGTCGGTGCCGTCGAACCAGATCTTGGCCGACAGGTAGTTCGGGCGCTCCTCGATCTGCGCGCCTTCCGAGCGCAGGAACCACGCGTACAGGCGCGTCACCAGGCCGGGCTTGATGAACCAGCCCAGGCGGATGAGGCTCAGCACGACGGCCTTCTTGAGCAGGCGGAAAACTTTCATGGGCATGCTCCTATGGACTCTTGCCGGCCGCCGCGGGCCAGCGCAGTTCGCGGCGGTTGCAGGCGGCGAAAACGATGAGTTGCACGGTCGAGGCGACCGCGTAGGCGATGGCCACGCCGGTGGCGCCGTGGCCGAGCTCGAGCGCCAGCGCCGCGGCGCCGATCAGGCTGACGGCGAAAGCGGCGTTGCCGAGCAGCATCACCGCCGGACGCGCGTCGGCGGTGGCCTTGCGCATCAGGATGGTGGTCGGCGCCGTCGCGACCGCCGACAGCAGCAGCCATTGCAGCGGCACCACCGCCTCGGCGTAGGCCGGGGCGAAGCGCGCCACCGCCAGCGGCGCGGCCAGGCCGAGCACGCCGGCGAGGCCGGCGGTGACCGCGACCAGCAGGGCGATGGACTGGCGCAGGGTGCTCGCGGCTTCCTCGCGCGCGCCGCGCACGATCGCCGCCGAAAGCATCGGCAGCGCCGCGTTGGCGACCACGCCCATGCCGAACAGCAGGATCGAGCGCGCCTGGTTGCCGAGGGCGAAATGGCCGAGTTCGGCTTCGCCGCGCGCGCTGTGCGCGAGCATCGCCATCGACAGCCAGATCGCCGGCATGGTCAGCAGGCCCGACAGCGACGAGGGCAGGCCGAGCCGCCACACCACCGCCCAATCCTCGCGCGTGGTCGCCGACCAGGCCAGCGGTTCGCGGTGCTCGCGCCGGTAGCGGCGCAGCACCCGTTCCTGGCCGAGCACGATCAGCCATTGCGCGGCGATCGCGCCGTACATGGCCCAGCCGATGTCGCGCCGGGTCGCCGCGCCCCACATGATCGCGAACACCACCGGCGCGGTCAGCAGGTTGGCCGCGGCCTGTTGCTTGACCTTGTGCAGGGCCAGCGCGACGCCGTTCTGGATCGCGCCGACGAAGCCGGTCAGCACCAACAGCGAGGAACTCGCGTAGACCACGGCCAGATCCGCCGAACCGCCGAGCTTGACCGCGAGCGGATACGCGCACGCCAGCAACAGCGCGGCGAACACCAGCGAGGCCAGCAACGCCGAACCGTAGGACACGGTCAGCGCCGCCGACACCCGGCCGCCGTCGCCGCGCGCGACCGCCTCGGCCACGATCTTGGTCGCCATCTGGCCCAGGCTCAGCGCGCAGAAGGTGGTGAACAACAGCGCGGTGGTCTGGATCAGGGTGAACTGGCCGAACGCGGCCGGGCCGAGGTAATGCGCGGCCGCCAGCACGCCGGCGAACAGCGCGCCGCGCGAGGCCATCGCGCTGACCGCCGACAGGCTGGCCGTGCCGATCAGTCGCCGCATCATGGCCGCAGATTCGCGCGCGCGTTCATGGGCCGGGCTGCGCTCAGGTCCAGATGCCCTTGGTGTCGACGATCTTCATGTGCGCGGGCATGGCGTGCTCCTTGAAGGGCTTGTGGTCGACCAGCAGCACCGCGATGTCGGCTTCGCGGCTGGCGGTGGACAGGTCCGACAGCACCACGTTGGGCGAGCTGAGCTTGCTCGGCAGCGCCTGGATATGCGGCTCCACCGCCAGCACCGGGCCGGGGTGGCGCTGCGCCAGTTCGACCGCGATCCCCAGCGCCGGGCTTTCGCGCAGGTCGTCGATGTCGGGCTTGAACGCCAGTCCGAACACCGCGATCTTCAGGTCCTTGTCCTGCTTGCCGGCGGCCTTGGCCTCTTTGATCGCGGCATCGATCTTGTCCATCACCCAGCCCGGCTTGCCGTTGTTGACCTCGCGCGCGGTGCGGATCAGGCGCGCCTGCTCCGGCGCGCTGTCGACGATGAACCACGGGTCGACCGCGATGCAGTGGCCGCCCACGCCCGGGCCGGGCTGCAGGATGTTGACGCGCGGATGGCGGTTGGCCAGGCCGACCAGTTCCCATACGTTGATGCCGAGCGTGTCGCAGATCATCGACAGCTCGTTGGCGAAGGCGATGTTGACGTCGCGGAAGGCGTTCTCGGTGAGCTTGCACATCTCGGCGGTGCGCGCGTTGGTGACGATGCACTGGCCGCGCACGAAGCTCTTGTACAGTTCGGCCGCGCGTTGCGAGCAGCGCGGCGTCATGCCGCCGATGACGCGGTCGTTCTCGATCAGTTCGCGCATCACCTGGCCCGGCAGCACCCGCTCGGGGCAGTGGGCGACGTTGACGTCGGCGGCTTCGCCGGCTTGTTGCGGAAAGCTCAGGTCCGGGCGCGCGTCGGCCAGCCACTGCGCCAGCTGCTCGGTGGCGCCGACCGGCGAGGTGGATTCCAGCACCACCAGATCGCCTTTCTGCAGTACCGGCGCGAGCGCCTTGGCCGCGGCTTCGATGTAGGCCAGGTCGGGCTGGTGATCGCCCTTGAACGGCGTCGGCACCGCGATCAGATACGCGTCGGCGTGCTCGGGCTTCAGGCTGGCGCGCAGGAAGCCGCCGGCGACCGCGTCGCGCACGGCCACGTCGAGGTCGGGCTCGACGATGTGGATCTCGCCGCGGTTGATCGTGTCCACGATCGAGGCGGTCACGTCCACGCCGATCACGCGCTTGCGCGCCGCGGCGAACGCGGCGGCGGTGGGGAGGCCGATGTAACCCAGGCCGATGACCGAGACGGTGTCGAAACTCATAAAGGCTCCAGTGATCCTCCGTGGGGGAGGCGTTGCTCAGGGATGCGCGGATGGGCGAAGGCGGAAACCCGCGCCGCCGCGCCCGTTCGGGCGCGGGCGGCGCGGGCGGGGGAGTCAGGCGGCCAGCAGCGAGTCTTCGCGGCGGAACTGCGCCAACGCGGCGACGATGCGCTGGCAGGCCAGGCCGTCGCCGTAAGGGTTGTGGGCGAAGCTCATCGCCTCGTAGGCGGCGCGGTCGCTCAGCAGTTCGCTGATGCCGGCGCAGATCAGCTCGCGATCTGTGCCGACCAGCCGGACCGTGCCGGCGGCGACCGCTTCCGGCCGCTCGGTGGTGTCGCGCATCACCAGCACCGGCTTGCCGAGCGACGGCGCTTCTTCCTGGATGCCGCCGGAGTCGGTCAGGATGATGTGGGCGCGGTTCATCAGGTAGACGAACGGCAGGTAGTCCAGCGGCTCGATCAGGTGCACGTTGGCGATCCCGCGCAGCACCCGGTTGACCGGCTCGCGCACCTGCGGATTGAGGTGCACCGGATAGACGATGTCGATCTCCGGATGGCGCAGCGCGGTGTCGCGCAGCGCCTCGCAGATGCGCTCGAAGCCGCCGCCGAAGCTCTCGCGGCGATGGCCGGTGACCAGCACCACCTTGCGCTCGTCGCGCAGGAACTCGAGCTTGGCCGCGATCTCGCGGCGCAGCTGCGGCGTGCGCTCGATCCGCACCAGCACGTCCTTGAGCGCGTCGATCACGGTGTTGCCGGTGATGGCGATGCGCTCGTCGGGGATGCCTTCCTCGCGCAGGTTGCCGCGCGAGAGCTCGGTCGGGGCGAAGTGGATCGCCGCCAGCGCGCCGGTGAGCTTGCGGTTGGCCTCTTCCGGCCACGGCGAGTACAGGTTGCCGGTGCGCAGGCCGGCTTCGACGTGGGCGACCGGAATCTGCTGGTAGTACGCGGCCAGGGTCGCGGCCATCGTGGTCGAGGTGTCGCCGTGGACCAGCACCACGTCGGGCTTGAGCTCGGCCAGCACCGCCTTCATCCCGGTCAGGATCGCGGTGGTGACGTCGGTGAGGTCCTGCTTGGGCTTCATGATGTTGAGGTCGAAGTCGGGTTCGATCTCGAACAACTGCAGCACCTGGTCGAGCATCTGCCGGTGCTGGCCGGTCACGCACACGCGCGCGTCGAAGCGCGGGTCCTGCGCCAGCATCTTGGCCAGCGGCGCCATCTTGATCGCTTCGGGACGGGTGCCGAACACGCACAGGGTCTTGATCGCCGGACCGAGCTGGGCGGAGGCGGCCGCGGCCGGCGCCAGCGGGGCGAACGCGCCCGCGCCCGCGGGTTCGCTCAGGGCGCCGCGCGCATAGGCGGTGGCGCCCGCGGCGGCGGTCGATGCGGGCGCGGACTGGCGCGCGGGCTCGCGGCCCGGCGGACCCTGTTGCGCGAACGCGAGCTGGCGCGGCGGACGCGGCAGCCAGTCCGGCAGCTTGTTGCGGTCGCCGCTGCTCAGGGTCAGCGAGTACAGGCCGAGCATGGCGAAGAACGCGAGCAGGCCGACCATCACCGGCAGGTTGCGCAGCGCGTAGCCGAAGGCGACCAGCGCGCAGGCCAGGCCGACGATGGTCAGCAGCGCGGTCTTGGGCGAGCGCTCGCGGTCGATCAGCAGGTAGTGCAGGTGCTGGCGGTCGGGCTTGAACGGCGACAGGCCGCGGCGCGCGCGCCGGTACATCAGGTTCAAGGTCTCCAGCAGCGGCAGCGCGATGCACCACAGCGCCTCGGCCGCGTCGATGCGGGCCGGGCCGCGCTGGCTCAGGTAGATCAGGCTCCAGGCCATGACATAGCCGATCAGCATGCTGCCGGCGTCGCCCATGAACACCTTGCGTCCGCTGATGCCGCCGAGATTGACGAACAGGAACGGCAGCAGCGCGACGAACAGCAGCGCCAGGGTCGGCAGCGCGCCCTCGTCGAGCACGTTGCCGCGGTCGAACAGGAAGATCGCGCCGATGCAGACCAGGGCGAGGCTGGCGGCGAGCCCGTCGATGCCGTCGAGCATGTTGAAGGCGTTGATGGTGCCGACCACGGCGATGACCGTCACCGGCACGCCGAGCCAGCCCAGATGGATCGGCCCGGTGCCGAACAGATCGCCCAGGTCGTCGAGCCACACGCCGCTGCCGGTGATCATCAATCCCACCGCGATCGACTGGATCAGCAGGCGCGTGCGTACGCTCAGGTCGCGCGCGTCGTCGAGCGCGCCGAGCATCACCACCAATCCGGCGGTGGCCAGCAGGCTCATGCTGTAGCGGTCGCCGAGCTGCAGGTACAGCGCACCGGCGAGCAAGCCGAGGAAGAAGCTGATGCCGCCGATTACGGGGATCTCGCCCTTATGTTGCTTGCGCGCATCGGGGCGGTCGACCAGCCCGAGCCGGGCGGCGCCGGAATGCAGCGCGAACATCGACAACGCAGTGATCGCGACGCTGAGCGCGCCCGCAATGACGAATTGTTCTTTCATCATGACCATCGATTCCAAGGTAAGTCTTCGGTAGACCCATCCGACGACCGCCCCCTTCGGTCAACGCTGTGTATTGCCGTGCCGCCGTGCCGCCGAGCTGCGCGTCCGCCGCGACGGCCGGACAGTTGTCGCGGCGTCAGCCGGCGCTTCGCGCCTGCCTTCGCCTGTCGCTTGCGGACGCGGAAAGAAACTTTCGCGTTTGCTGGCCCGGAATGTGCGTCTTGCGCGTGCATTCTCGGCGGACGGCATCGTGCCACTCTTGGATTGCGAAATACTGTGCGCCCGTAAGTCGTTTGCCGATGGGATTCAGGAAACGTGAGTGGTTTCGCGTCTGCAACGAATCGGAAATTTTTGTTCGCCAAGTCGAGTGCTTGACATCGCATTGCGCATTCGACGCATAAGGCAAAAAACCCGAGAAAAGCGGTGATTTTGCGTGGTCTGTCGATTCGGCGCGGCGGCGCGGGCGCGACGATGCGCGACGCGCGGGCGATCCGCGCGCCGGGCGTGCGGCGCGCGCGGAAACGGTTGCGATGGAAATCATCATCGGCTTTCCTCTCGCGAAAGCGAAACCCGCTTTCGCTATTGGTTGGCGCGATCCTTGCGTGGCTGTTGCGTCGCGTGTCGTGGCGTCGTCGTTGCGCAACGCGCGCTCACGCGCCGGAGCGGTACTCGTAGCCGTAGGCGTAGTGGGTGTCGTGGCGGCGCTCGACCGCGTTGAACACCGCGCCTTTGAGGTCGATGCCGTTCTGCTCGAAGCGCTGCACGGCCAGCGCGAGCTCCTTGGCGGGGTTGAGGCCGAAGCGCACCACCATCAGGCAGGTGCCGGCGTGGCGGCCGATCAGGGCCGCGTCGGTCACCGCCAGGATCGGCGGCGTGTCGACGATGACCAGGTCGTACTGCAGCGCCGCGGTCTTGAGCACGGCGCCGAGTTCCGGCCGCATCAACAGTTCGGACGGATTGGGCGGCGCTTCGCCGCGCGGGATGAAGGACAGATTGTCGATCGGCGTGCGCCGGGTCGCCGCGGGGATGTCGATGCGCCCGGCGAGCAGGTCCGACAGGCCGTTGCGCGGGTCCTGGCCGAGCACCTTGTGCAGGCTGCTGCGGCGCAGGTCGCCGTCGATCAGCAGCACGCGCTGGCCGCCCTGGGCGATGGTCGCGGCCAGGTTGGTGGAGACGAAGGTCTTGCCGGCGCCGGGGCTGGAGCCGCAGATCATCAGGATGTTGTTGCCGGCGTCGAGGCGGGCGAAGTGCAGGGCGGTGCGCAGACTGCGCATGGCCTCGATCGCCAGATCGTTGGGCGCGTCGATGGCCAGCAGATGCGGCTTGCCGTTGTGCCCGCCGGCGGCGCGCAGCTTGCGCCCGGCCTTCTCGTGGTCGCGCTGGAACGCGCTCATCGGGATCGAGGCCAGCACCGGCAGGCCGATCTGCTCGATCTCGGCCACCTGCTCGACGCCGCGGTTGAGCATCTGCCGCAGGAACACGTAGGCCACCGCCAGGAAACCGGCGAGGAAGGTGCCGATGGCGACCACCAGCGCGCGCTTGGGCTTGACCGGCTGGCTGGTGTCGACCACCGCGCGGTCGACGATGCGGGCGTTGCCGACGGTGCCGGCGCGGGCGATGTCGAGCTGCTGGGCCTGATTGAGCAGGTTGGTGTAGGTCAGGGTGCTGACCTGCACTTCGCGGGTCAGGCCGATCAGTTCCTGCTGGGTCTGCGGCAGGGTGCCGATGCGGTCGTTGATCTTCTGCTTGCTCGCTTCGAGCTCGCCGATCTGCGCCATCAGCGCCTTGTAGGCCGGATGCGCGGGCGTGTAGCGGCGGGTCACCTCGGCCTGCTGCAGGCGCAGCTGCGAGATGCTGGTGTCGAGCGAGACGATCTGGTCGAGCAGCGACTTGGCGTCGAGGGTGATGTCGACGGTGTGCGCCTGCGACTGGTACTGGGCCAGGGCGTGCTCGGCCTTCTCCAGGTCGCGGCGCACGTTGGGCAGTTGCTTGTTGACGAACTGCAGGCTGTTGGCGGCCTCGGCCGAGTTGCGCTCGATGTTCTGGCGGATGTACTGGCGGGTGATCGCCTCCAGCGTGGCCTGGGCCAGGACCGGATCGCCGAGCTCGTAGCTGAGCTGGATGATGCCCGAGTCCTTGGCCTTCTCGCTCGCGGTCAGGTTGTTCTGCAGCGAGGCGATGATGCCCAGGCGCGCGAGTTGGGTCACTTCGAAGCGCATGCCGGGGTTCGCCAGCAGGCGTTCGACCTTGAGCTTGGCGCCGCCGCCGACCGCGAGCTGGCCGGCGTCGCCGCCGAGCAGGCGCTGGTCCTGGTCGTCGAACAGTTCGAAGCTGCCGTTGGCGCCGGCGATCAGGGTCAGCGGCTTGCCGACCAGGTCCAGCGGCACGTCGAGTTCGGCGATGTCGAGCGTTTCGCCGCCCCAGCCGTAGCGGTTCAGGCCGAACCACGGCGCGGCGACTTCGTTGCCGGTGGACGGCTGGAAGCGGCGCGCGATCGCCGCGCCGATCAGCGGGAAGCGCGCGGGCTCGACCTGCAGGTCGAGCTTGAGATCGTCCACCGCCTTGCCCAGCGTGGTGCGCGAAGTCAGCAGCGACACTTCGGTCATCGCCTGCGGCGCCGAATCGGTCAGCGCCTGCGAGACCGCGGTCAGGCCGGGCAGGGTGGGGGTCTTGGACTCCACCTGCACCATCGCATTGGCCTGGTACACCGGCGCGGCGAGCAGCGCATAGGCCACGCTCAGCGCGAAGCCGAGCGCGACGGCCGCGCCGATCAGCCACTTGTGATCGAACAGGGTGCCCAGCAGCGCGGCCAGGTCGATTTCGTCGTTGCCGGCGTCCTGACGCGGGCCGGACGTGGTGGAAACTGCCGCCATTGGGGGGAAGGCCTTGAATGGTAGGTGGAGCGACGCGCCCGCGGGCGCGCTTGCGGATCGGGCTCAGCGGCAGTGCGTCCGTGCATCGCCTAGCGGATGCGGCGCCGCGCGCGAAAACGTCGCGACCGCGCGCACCGCGCTGCGCAACTTCGGCACTTCAGGGCATCGCGTTCGCGGCATCGCGGCGCAGCGTTGCGGCGCGTGCGGCGACGAGGCCCGCGCGCTTCGCGCTCAGCGCCGCGATGCGCGCCGCGCCGCGCTCAGAAATGCGCGGCCCAGCGCTGCACGCCCGCGTCGATCAATTGATACGCGCGTTCGAACGCCTGCTGCGATTGCCGGTAGGGGTCCGGGATGCTGGTGCTGTCCAGCCATTTGCCTAGCAAGTAGGTTTTTCCTCTCGCGTGTGGGGAGATGCGGAGCACGGCCTCGCTGTGCCATGGCTCCATGGTCAAGACCAGATCGGCCGCGTCGATCATCGAGCGGTCTATCTGGCGTGCGACATGGGATTGCCCACTCAATCCATGCCCGGACAGCACGGCCTGTGCTGTGGCGTCGATCGGATGGCCGGCCAGGGCCTTGAGGCCCGCGGACGCGACCTGTACGTCGTTCTTCAACGCGTGGCGCAGCAACGTTTCCGCGGTTGGACTGCGGCAGATGTTGCCGACGCATACGACCAGAACATTTCGGAACACACGCAAAACCTATCGTTTGAGCCGTCATGCGCAAAGTCGCGCGGCAGTGTTCGCCCGCATCGCGCGCCGTGTTGCGAGCCCGCCCCCCGACCGGCCCGTAACGAGGCGGGAATGTATAGACGAGGTCATGACGCGGTCAACACGAACTCCACACGCATCGAGCAAGTCGTGACGCAGTTCACCCCGATGCTTTTCTTTTCGTTCAAGCGCACCGCGCGAATCCGCGCATTCCGCTTAGCCGGCGTTAAACATTCGTTTTTATCGGCGATCGCGCGATCCGCGTTGCGCGGGCTCTGCGCGCGCCGGTTTTTCTAACCCCACCTGTACGCGGCGCGCGCCATCGGCGAAACGTGATGCGATTCCAACGCGGGTGAGTGACAGCGATGCGCGCGCGGTGGCTATACTGCGCGCCACGGGGGCCTCACCAACTTTGTGCGCGACGCTTACAGCCCCATGTCCCAACCCAGCATCCATTCCCCGCACCGCGCCGCCTCGCCGGCGCAACTGCGCCGGCGCCGCGCCGGGCAAGCGGTTTCGCACGAAACTTCCCCTGCGCCGACGGCCCGCCCTTGCGCGCCGCGGCGCGCCCCCTTCGTGTTTCCGCTCTAGAGACTCTTTCCGCATGATCAAGATTTCGGGCGTCGCGGCCGTGGCCGCCATCGTCGGACTCGGCGGCTGCGCGTTCGCGCCGGGCCAGTACATCTCGCCCGCGCAGTTCGCGCGCAGCGACCTGGCGAAGGACGGCCACATCCAGATGGTGGCGATCACGCCCGATTACCTGTCGGCGCAACAGCGGGTCGAGACCTCGATTCCGATCGAGCTGATGGCGTACCAGCCCGAGGCCTACCGCATCGGCCGCGGCGACACCTTGTACATCACCATCTGGGACCATCCCGAACTCACCTCGCCGGCCGGCACCCAGCAGCAGACCGCGGCCAACGGCCGCCTGGTGCGCCCGGACGGGACCTTGTTCTATCCCTATGTCGGCATGATCCGCGCCGAGGGCCTGACCATCGAGGAACTGCGCTCGCAGATCACCTCGCGCATCTCGCATTACGTGCAAAGCCCGCAGGTCGACGTCAGCATCATCGACTACGGCAGCCAGCGGGTGACTCTGCAGGGCGCGTTCGTCAAGACCGAGCGCCAGCCGATCACCGCCACGCCGCTGACCCTGGCCCAGGCGATCGGCGCGGCCACGGTCGATCCGATCCGCGCCGACCTCGCCGGCTTCGTGCTGACTCGCGAGGGCCGCCAGTACCACCTCGACCTGGACGAACTCAACCGCGGCGGCTCGGTCGCCAAGGACATCTACCTCAAGGCCGGCGACCACCTGTACATGCCCTACAACGACCGCAAGGAGGTCTATGTGGTCGGCGAGGTGGTGCGGCCGCAGGCGATGACCTTCAAGACCACCGACCTGACCCTGACCCAGGCACTGGGCCGCGCCGGCGGGCTCAATCCGCTGACCGCCAAGGGCGATTCGGTATACGTCATACGCGGCGTGGAGACCCAGGACAAGCAGCCGGCGACGATCTTCCACCTCAGCGCCAAGTCGCCGGCCGCGTTCGCGCTCGGCAGCCGCTTCCACGTGCGCGCCGGCGACGTGGTCTTCGTCGGCCCGGCCGGGGTGACCCGCTGGAACCGCTTCGTCAACCAGTTGCTGCCGCTGTCGAACATCGTCAACAACGCCGCCAACACCCAGGACCTGCTCGAACGCTGAGCGGCGCTTTGCGGTTCCTGTCGGTACGCGCGCGCGCCGCCGGCGCGCCGCCGGGCGGCGCCGCGCGCGCTGCCGCGGCCGGCGCTTGTCTGCTAACTTTGCGGTCTTGCGCACGAACTGCGCGCACGTAGGGAGCGGCGGGACTTGGAAGGCGATCACGCACAGCTGCGCACGGCGGGGGTCGACCTGGGCGGCCTGATGACCGTGCTGGGCCAACACCTGTATTCGACCCCGTTGGTGGCGCTGCGCGAGCTGGTGCAGAACGCCCATGACTCGATCGTCCGCCGCCGCCTGGAAGACCCGCAACCGCCGGTTGCGCCGCGCATCGTCGTCAGCGGCGACATCGGCGCGCGCACGGTGCGGGTGACCGACACCGGCACCGGCCTGACCGACGCGGAAATCCATCAATACCTGGCCACGGTCGGGGTCGGCTACACCCGCGGCCTGCGCCAGGCCGGCGCCGGCAGCGACGAATTGATCGGCATGTTCGGCCTGGGGTTCCTGTCGGCGTTCGTGATCGCCGAGCGGGTGACCGTGCACACCACGTCCTACCAGCAGCCCGGGCGCGGCTGGCGTTACCAGTCCAGCAACGGCGAGCAGTACTCGCTGAGTCCGGCGCCGGCGCGCGAGGTCGGCACCGTGGTCGAGCTGCTGCTGCGCCCGGAACACGCGCGGCTGGCCGGCGAGGACTACCTGGCGCGCGTGCTCGGCCGCTATTGCACGCTGCTGCGGGTGCCGATCTTCATCGGCGCGGCCGCCGAGCCGGTCAATCCCGAGCCGCCGCCGTGGCGCGATCCCGACGCCGGCAACGAACACCCGGTGCAGGCGCGCAAGCGCCAGCTGCGTTTCGCCAGCCGCTTCGAATCCCAGTTCGAACCGATCTGCGCGCTGCCGGTGTCCGCGCCCGAGCACGACCTCAAGGGCCTGCTGTGGGTGCAGGACGGCGGCACCTACGGCAACAGCGACAACCGCAACCTGTCGGTGTTCGTGCGCGGCATGCTGCTCGACGACGACGCGCGCGAACTGCTGCCCAGCTGGGCCGGCTTCGCCGGCGGGGTGATCGAATCCAGCCGGCTGATGCCGACCGCGAGCCGCGAGGACCTGCAGCGCAACGACGCCTACCGCAGCGCCCAGCACGCGATTTCCGAAGCGCTGATCGTCGGCCTGGCCGCGCTCGCGCGCGAGCAGCCCGAGGCCTGGCGGCGGATCCTGGCGCGCCACAACGAGGCGCTGCTGGGCGCGGCGCTGGGCGATGCGCGGCTGTTCGAACTGCTGGCCGGCGAGGTGCGCATTCCCAGTTCGCACGGCGAACTGCGCGCCGGCGCGCTGCGCCGCGACGGCGCGATCCACGTCGGCCTCGGCGGCGGCGGCTTCGAGGACATGCTGTTCCGCATGCTCGGCGTGCCGGTCGCGCGCGGCGACCGCTACGCGGTGCTGCCGTTCCTGCGTCAGTGGGTGCAGCGCCACGGCGGCCGGCTGATCGAGATCGGCACCGAGCAGGGCAACCGCCAGCTGTTCACCGAACAATCGTTGCCGCAGGCGGAGCTGGACTGGCTGCGCGAGGTCCTGGCCGACGGCGAGAAGCTGGTGCCGGCGCGCTTCGCCCCGGCCGAGTTGCCGCTGATGGCGGTGCCCGACCGCGAGGCCGAGCTCAAGCGCCGGCTGGAAAGCGACGAGGCCGACAAGCGCATCTCGATGACCGCGTTGCGCTTGGTGCGCGGCTTCACCGCCGGCATCGACGGCTCGGCGCAGGCGCGGCTGTACGTCAATCTCGACAATCCCGCGATCCAGGCGCTGCTGGACACCGCCCGCCGCGACCCGGCCGCGGCCGCGCCGGCGGCGCGCCTGCTCAAGGCGATCAAGCAATTGATGGACAGCCACAGCGAGGCCGACGGCCAGGGCCCGCGCCTCAACGGCGCGCTCGCCGCGATCGGCGACAGCGCGTTGCGGCTGCTGCCGTCCGGGCCCGCGCCGGTAGCCGAAACTCAGGCGCAGGACGAGCGGCCCACCGCCTGATCCGCGCGACCGCGCCGCGTTCGCCGCCGCTTCGCGCAGCGGCGGCGCGGCGCCCTCCACCCATTCGCCAAAGCGCCATAGCCAAACGGGGAGCAACCGATATGGACATCTTCCAATGGATCGAAGACCTCAGCGATGAACTGCGCGAGGCCGGCCAGTACCGCCTGGTCGAGCTGATCAACCGCATCCCGCACGAACTGCACGAGAACCATCCCGAGCGGGTCGAGGCGATGCTGCCCGAGGCGCTGGCCGCCGCGCGCGCGATGCAGCATCCGTGGCTGGAAGTGTTCTTCCGCCACTGGGGCCTGCAGAACCGCATGCGCAACCTCGCCGAGGGCGACAAGGCGCTGCCCGAGGCGGTGTCGCTGCTGGAGTTCGCCCACCGCGACCAGACCCAGCAGTGCCCGCAGTCGGTGTGCGTGACCCAGGACATCGCGATCTGCTACGGCAACGTCGACGGCCCGGGCTGGGTGCCCGAGCGGCTGGCGGTGAGCGAGGAGACGCTGGCGCGGATCGAGCCCAGCCGCGCCTGTTACGACTGCATCAGCCGCGAATACGCGCTGGCGCTGATGGACGACGGCCGCGCCGCCGACGCGGTCGAGTACCTGCAGCGGCAGGCGCAGAACATGCTGCGCGACGGCGCCGAGCCGGGCGTGGCCTACCGCGAGACCCAGGCCGGCGCGCTGTTCCGCGCCGGCCGCTTCGACGAGGCGCTGTCCGAGCTGGCGGCGATCGACGAAGACGACATGGTCGACGACGACGACGGCGACCGGCTCAGCCGACAGACCTTCCGTGCGCTGGTGCTGGCCCACCAGGGCCGCATCGACGAGGCCTGGGACGCGCTGCCCGAATACGGCCCGCTGATCGTGCCGCTGCTGTATCCGCGCTGGTCCGAGGCGATGGCGCTGATCGCGCAGGCCAAGCCCGAGTACAACCACTGGCGCCTGGGCCGGCTGCTGATGTCGATGGCCACGCACATGGATCAGGTCGGTGCGCACCGCCGCTGCATCGAGCAAGCGCTGCGCCACGGCGAACTGGCGCTGCTGCGCAACGCGCCGTGGAGCGCGCGCCGCGCGCTGGAACTGGCGCGCCGGCATCAGCCGCTGCTGCGCGCCGACCTCGGCGCGGCGCAGCAGATCGACGCCTTCGCCGCGCGCCTGGACGCCGCCGGCGGCGGCGAATTCGCGCTGCCGATGCCGGCCGAGCAGGTCTACGAGCACGTGCGCGGCAGCGAGGGCTCCGATCCCGAGCAAGACATGGAGCTGCTGCTCGCCGCCTACGCCCAACGCCGCGACGACGGCCCGCTGGCCGGCCTGCTGGCCTCGGCGATGCTGGCCTGCGGCGCGCGCGAGGAAGCGCTGGCGCACTTGTGGGACTTCGTCGGCCGCCATCCCGGTTCGGAGGAATCGCCGGCGGGGCAATTGCTGGACCAACTGCTCGACGATGCCGACGCCGGCGCGCAGATCGAGCGCCTGGCCGCGCTGCTGCAGCCCGTGCGCGAACCGTTCGCGCATTGGTGCCGCGCGCAGCTGGCGTTCCGCCAGTCGCGCTGGCGCGAAGTCGGCGGACATGTGCAGCGCCTGCTCGCGGCCGATCCCGACGCGCGCGGCGCCAACCGCCTGTGGGCGCGCGCGGCCATGGAAGAACAGGACTTCGCCCAGGCCGTGCAGTTGTACGCGGCGCTGGCCGAGCAGGCCGAACAGCCCGGCGGCGACGACTGGGACCTGATGTCGGCCGCCAGCGCCGCCGGCGACTGGGACGCGGTGCGTCGCAGCGCCGCGCGCCTGGGCATGGAACTGAGCGATAGCGAAGGCCCGGTGCGCGAGTCCTGGGGCTGGGTGCGGGTGCGTTACGAGCGCGACGGCGAGAGCTACGACTGCCTGGCCCGGCGCACCGGCCCGGTCACCGCGCAAGTGACCACGGTGGCGCCGCCGGGCCGTCCCCAGCACGTGCGCGACGAAGTCGTGTTCGACGCCGCGCCGCTGGAACCGGCGCCGGAAGACGAGACCGAGCGCGAGCGCTGGCTGGCGCCGTTCCGGGTGGTCCACACCGCCCATCGCGCCGATTACCGCAGCTGGTTCGTCGACGGCGCGCATCCCGGCGACGCCGCGTTCGAAGCGCTGTGCGAAGCGGTCGAAGCGCAGGAATGGTCGTTGTGGGTGCGCAGCAGCGACGACTATCGCGTGCGCGATCCCAACACCGAGGAAGACGAGGCGCTGCCCGGCGTGTACTTCTTCCTGGCCACGCCGCCGCACTCGTCGCCGGCGGACGTGGACCGGCGCCTGCACGAACTCACCGCCGGCTGGGAGCACCCGTTGAGTTGGCCGCAACTGGCCGAACAGGCCGGCGCGGACGTGTCGCGGCACGAGGCGGTGATCGAGGCGTACGGGCTTTGAAGCCGCGCGCGATCGGCGAGTAACGACAAGCCAGTGGATGCCGGGGCCCGAGCGGGCCCGGTTCCACCAGCGCCTCGCTGTTGCTGTGGTGGGAGGGACTTCAGTCCCGATGCCTTTCGCTCAGATCGCGGCGATCCGGCCGAAAAGCATCGGGACTGAAGTCCCTCCCACACCAGCCGCGCGCCGTCGAAAACCGGCGAAACATTTCCAAAACCGCCGCGCGGTTGCGCCCGCGCGGCGCGGCCGCTAGCGTGTGGGCGGTCCGTTTCGCCTCCCATCCGCCGGGCCTTCGCCATGACCACTCGCCGTTCGTTCCTGCACAGCTCGCTGCTCGCCGCGGGCGCCGCCGCGCTGCCCGCGTTCGCCGCCGACAAGCCGCCGGCGCCCAAGGCCATCGACGGCGCGCGCGTGGTCTCGACCTGGGACTTCGGCGTCGGCGCCAATCAGGCCGCGTGGAAGGTGCTGGGCGAGGGCGGCGCGGCGCTGGACGCGGTCGAGGCCGGCGCGCGCTGGGCCGAAGCGGATCTTTGCAACAGCACCGTCGGACGCTGCGGCAACCCCGACCGCGACGGCGTGCTGACGCTCGACGCCAGCATCATGGACGGCGACGGCCGCTGCGGCGCGGTCGCCGCGCTGGAGGACATCGCCCACCCGGTCAGCGTCGCGCGCCGGGTCATGGAGCGCACGCCGCACGTATTGCTGGCCGGCGCGGGCGCGCAGCAGTTCGCGATCGAGCAGGGCTTCCCGAAGCAAGCGCTGCTGACCGACAAGGCGCGCGCGGCCTGGAACGAGTGGCGCAAGACCGCGAAGTACCAGCCGGCGATCAACGCCGAGCGCCTGGACAACGCCAAGCCCGGCGACAAGCACAATCACGACACCCTCGGCATCCTCGCCATCGACCGCAGCGGCAAGCTGGCCGGCGCCTGCACCACCAGCGGCATGGCCTGGAAACTGCACGGACGCGTCGGCGACAGCCCCATCGTCGGCGCCGGTTTGTACGTCGACAACGACGTCGGCGCGGCCACCGCCTCGGGCGTGGGCGAGGAAATGCTGCGCAACGCCGCGAGCTTCCTGGTGGTCGAGCTGATGCGCCAGGGCCGCAGCCCCGACGAAGCCTGCCGCGAGGCGATCGAACGCGTCGTGCGCAAGCGCCCGCAGGCGAGCAAGACCTTGCAGGTGTGTTTCCTGGCGATCGACAAGCACGGCGAAGTCGGCGCGCACGCGCTGCACCGCGGCTTCGTCTACGCGGTGTGCGATGCCGGCAAGCGCGACGCGCTGCTGGATGCGCGCTCGGTGTATGCGACCGAGCAGACTTGAGTCGATGACGGTGGATTGAGATGGATACGCGCGGTTCGATGCGGGTGTCAGGCGACAGCGGATTGACCGGAGGTAAAGTCCATGAACGCGACCGATCGACCGTTGCTTGAGATTTCCGCAGGCTCTTTGGCGTCCGCGCTGGCCGCGCAGGAAGGCGGCGCAGACCGGGTCGAGCTGTGCGACAACCTCGCCGAGGGCGGCACCACGCCGTCCTACGGCGCGCTAGCGGTCGCCCGCGACCGGTTGCGCATCCCGCTGTACGTGCTGATCCGCCCGCGCGGCGGCGACTTTCTTTACGACCCGGCCGAACGCGCGGCGATGCTCGCCGACGTCGAGGCCTGCGTGCGGCTGGGCTGCGACGGCGTGGTGATCGGCGCGCTCGACGCCGACGGCGAGGTCGATGCGGCGGTGTGCGGCGAACTGATCGCGGCGGCCGGTCCGCTCGGCGTCACCTTCCATCGCGCCTTCGACGCCGTGCGCGATGCGCAGCGGGCGTTGGAAGCGGTCATCGCGCTCGGCTGCGAACGCGTCCTCACGTCCGGCGGCGCCGCAGACGCGGACACGGGCGCGGCGCGCATCGCGCAGTGGGGCGCGCAATCGGCGGGACGCATCGCGTTGATGGCCGGCGCGGGCGTCACTCCTGAAAACATCGCGGACGTCGCGCGTCGCGCCGGCGTTCGCGAATTGCATGCCTCGGCCAAGGCGCCGCAGCGTTCGGCGATGCGCTACCGCAACGACGCCCTGGCCGGGCTGTCGCCGGACTGGAGCCAGAGCGACGCACAGCGCGTGCGCGCGCTGGTGCGAGCGCTGCGCGGCTGAGCGCATGGGCTACGAATACGACCTTGTGCCCGACGATCCCGACGATTACCTGCGGCGGCGCGCGGCGCTGATCGACGCGGCCACGGCCTTGCCGAGTTTCAGCCGCCGCGCCGGCGCCTGGGAACTGTGGTTGAGCGATCCCGCGCGTCCAGCGGACGGATGGGAGCAAGCGCAGTTGGTGTTCGGCGAGCGCGACGTGCGCGTGACCTGCATGACCCCGTTGAGCGCGATGGTGCGCGCGGACTTGCGCGCGCTGCCCGGCTTGTTCGGCGGGGCGCGTTATGTCGACGACGACGGCGGCCCGACCGCGTTCTGATGGCGGCGTCGCGTTGGGAGGTTTGCGGTCGGCGTTGGCGCAGGCTCGTTGTGGCTGAAAGAAAAGCGTCGGGCCTGAAGGCCCTCCCACAGGTGTTACCGCAGCCTCAGCGGGGCGGTGCTGTTGTGGGAGGGGCTTCAGCCCCGATGCCTTCCGATCCGCCGCGATGAATCTTCGCCGCGACTGAAACAAAAGCGTCGGGCCTGAAGGCCCTCCCACGTCACGATTGCGGAGTGTGACTGCGGCTTGCGCGCATTTCGCCGTCGGTCACGCCACTTCATCTTCTTCCGCATCCGCGGGGCGAACGGTTTTTCCCGGGCGCGGCGACGGCATCGCCGTCTCTCGCGCAGCGCGCGTCGCGCGAGCGGAACCGGATCACGGCGACACCCGGCACGCACTCGCGCAAACGCGTTTCCGCGATTGCCGCGCGCGGGCCGCGCTGCTAGTCGTTGGGGCATCCACCGTGCATGTGCGCCGCTGCAGCGGCGCGGTCTTCGCGCCCGCAACGCGGCGCGAAGACGCCGCCACGGTCCAGGTCACATTCCCCAACCGTGCAGCGGAGCACTGCCATGTCCACCCCCAACCATCCCGACCGGCCGCGCGACGGCCGAGAACTCGCGCGAGCCCAACATCCCGAACGGGCCGAACCCGCCGAGCAAGCCGAACCCACCGAATCGCCCGAAGCCGGCCGCCGCCGCTTCATCGCCCAGGCGCTCGCCGCCGGTGCCGTTGCGGCGTGGTGGCCGGCGTTTCGGATCGAAGCCGCTCGCATCGAAGCCGCCGTCCGCGCCGGCGAATGCGCCGCGCCACCAGGCTTCCCCACGCACATCGCGCTGTTCCGGCAGGCCTACGAAAGCTGGTCTGGCGAGATCCGGATCGATGCGATGTGGACCTGCTCGCCGCGCGACCCGGCCGAAGTCGTCGAAGTGGTGAACTGGGCCGCGCGCAACGGCTACCGGGTGCGGCCGCGCGGCATGAACCACAACTGGTCGCCGCTCAACCTCGCGCCGACGCAGGGCTGCGGCGACAAGGTCGTGCTGCTCGACACCGCCACCCACCTCAAGCGCGTGCGCATCGAACGCGATGCACAGCCGGCGCGGGTGGTGGCCCAGGCCGGCGTGCTGATGCAGGACTTGCTCGCGCAGATGAAGCAGGCCGGGCTCGGCTTCGCCCACGTACCGGCGCCGGGCGACCTGACCCTCGGCGGCGTGCTGGCGATCGACGGCCACGGCACCGCGGTGCCGGCGCAGGGCGAAACCCGCCGCAGCGGCCACAGCTACGGTTCGCTGAGCAACCTGGTGCTGGCGCTGACCGCGGTGGTGTGGGACGCGGGGCAGGGCGCCTACGCGCTGCGCACGTTCCGTCGCGACGAAGCCGATTGCGCGGCGTTCCTGGTACATCTGGGCCGCGCGCTGATCGTCGAGGCTACTTTGCAGGCCGGCGCCGATCAGCGCCTGCGCTGCCAAAGCTACGTCAACATCGCCGCCAGCGAGCTGTTCGCGGCGCCGGGCTCGGCGGGACGCACGTTCGCCAGTTTCCTCGACCGTTCCGGGCGGGTCGAGACCATCCACTTTCCGTTTACCGGCAATCCATGGCTCAAGGTGTGGACGCCGACGCCGAGCCTGCCGCCGCTGGTGCGCGAAGCCGTCGCGCCGTTCAACTATCCGTTCTCCGACAGCATCTCGCCGGAGTTGGCCGCGCTGATCCGCGACGTCAACCTGGGCGACGTCAGCCGCACGCCGGCGCTGGGCGCCTTGCAGTACACCTTGGTCGCCGCCGGGCTGGTGTTCACCGCCGGCTTCGACCTGTGGGGCTGGTCCAGCGATCTGTTGCTGTACGTGAAGCCGACCACGCTGCGGGTCACCGCGAACGGCTATGCGGTGATCACCTCGCGCGCGAACGTGCAGCGGGTCGTGCACGAGTTCGTCGGCTATTACCAGGCGCGCGCCGAAGCGTATCGGGCGCAGGGCCTGTTCCCGGTCAACGGCCCGGTCGAGATCCGCGTGACCGGCCTGGACCGCGCCGGCGAGGTCGGCATGGCCGGCGCGGTCGAACCGCTGCTGTCGGCGGCGCGGCCGGTGCGCGAGCGGCCGGAATGGGACTGCGCGGTGTGGCTGGACCTGCTGACCCTGCCGGGCACGCCGCAGATGCAGGCGTTCTACCGCGAAGTCGAGCAGTGGGTGTTCGCGCGTTTCTCCGGCGTGGATGCGCTGGCGCGGGTGGAGTGGAGCAAGGGCTGGGGCTACGGCGCCGACGGCGCGTGGAGCGATGCGGCGGTGATCGGGCAGGGCATTCCGCAATCGCTGCGCTACGGCCAATCGGTCGGGGCGGACTGGGACGCGGCGCGGGCGATCCTCAATCGTTACGACCCGGCGCGGGTTTACGCCTCGCCGTTGCTGGACCGGCTGCTGCCCTAAATCCGACGGTGGCACGGCTTTCGGGCCCAGCGCTTTTCTTTCGGATCGGGGAGGCTGGCCGGAAGGCTTCGGGCCTGAAGGCCCTCCCACAACAGCAGGGGCTGGGCTCGCTCATGCCGCAGGCGCGGCTGCGGCGGGCCGTTCCAGCGCAGAGCCCGCGCCGGCCGCGCCGGCCGCGCCGGCCCCGCGGGCGCCGCTGCTGCGCAACATTCCGGCCGCTCCGCGAGCGGCCGTCTCGCCCGCGCGTTCGCGGCAAGCCAACCTCGGCAAAACAAACACTTAGCTTCGGCACATCGCCTCGGCTGCGCCGGGAGCGTGCCTAACACAGCCATGTTGCTGCGCCGCGTCATGCAACCGGCGGCGAGGTCGTGCTTAATTTAGATCGATCCAATGTGGGGATTGGATGCACTGGGACCTTCCTGGGGAAGGTCCTGAGCCGTGGTCTTAGATCGATAGAAAAGTTCGCAACACGGGTTTCGGGGCCAGGGACGGGCCGTCATTGCAGCCAATTCCATGGGGAGCACCGCCACGATGAATCATTCCAACCTCAGACGCAGCGCACTGGCCTGCGCCCTGCTGTCGGTCCTGTGCGCGCCGGTCGCCGCGCAGGCCCAATCCGCCGCCGCCGCGCCCGACGGGGCCGATGCGGCGCAGGCCGAGGCCGTCCAGGCCGGCGGCGCCGACGCCGCCCAGGCGAGCGCCGGGCGCAAGCCCACCGAGATCGACAAGGTCACCGTCACCGGTTCGCGCATCAAGCGCGCCGAGATCGAAGGCCCGGCGCCGGTGTTCACCATCACCGCCGCGCAGATCGAGAAGGAAGGCTTCAACACCGTCTACGACGCGCTGACCACGCTGACCGAGGCGATGGGCACGGTCGAATCCGACATCGCCTGGGGCCAGCACACCGTCAACGCCAGCCCGCTGAACCTGCGCAACATGGGGCCGGGCCGCAGCCTGCTGTTGATCAACGGCCGCCGCGTGGTCGATTACCCGCTGCCGTACCAGGGCAAGAGCAACTTCGCCAACTACAACAACATCCCCACCGCGATCGTCGAGCGGATCGAAGTGCTGGCCAGCGGCGCGTCGGCGATCTACGGCTCCGACGCGGTGGCCGGCGTGATCAACGTCATCCTCAAGAAGGAATACCAGGGCGACCAGGTCAAGGTCCGCGGCGGCACCTCCACCCGCGGCGGGCGCGATGCGCTCGACCTGTCCTGGGCCGGCGGCCGCAGCGGCGACAACTGGAGCGTCACTTACGCCCTGCAGTACTTCAAGCGCGAAGCGTTGCCGGCCGGCCAGCGCGAATTCATGGACTCCGACTTCGACGCGCCGCCGCTGGCGCTCAATCCGCAGGACCGCGCGGTCGGCATCCTGCCCTCGGTCGGCATCCGCATGTTCAACGCCGGCACCGGCCAGCGCATGATGCCGCCGGCCGGCGCCTGCGATCAGTACAACGGCGAGTTCTTCCTGCAGAACCGCCGCACCTTCAACCGCAACACCGGCGCGATCGGCGACACCGGCTGGCAGTGCGGCCAGAGCGCGGTGTTCCAGCACTGGACCCTGCGCAACGGCAGCGAGGACCGCTCCGGCTACGTGTACGGCAACTACGACTTCGACAACGGCATGAAGGGCTGGGCCAGCGTCGGCGTGTGGTCCTCGCGCGGCGAGAACATGACCTTCATGCCGGGCTGGAGCTCGAACGGCACCTACCGCGACAACGGCCTCAACGCCGATCTCGACCTGGTCAAGAGTTTCACCCCGCAGGAAATCGGCGGCGCCAAGAGCGGCTATACCTATTCCGACGAACTGTCGTGGGACGTCGCGGTCGGCCTGAGCGGCAAGTTCGGCGAACGCTTCGACTGGGACTTCAGCGTCGGTCGCGCCGAGTATCGGGTCGACGAGAAGTTCCCGGCGATCCTGATCGCCGAAGGCGACCGCTTCTTCCTCGGCCCGAACCGCGACCGGCTCGACCAGAACCGCTTCTGGAACCCGATCTCGCCGCAGGACTACGCCTCGATCAGCACCCGCGGCAAGAACCGCGCCGAGTCGTGGCTGAGCTCGGCCAACTTCATCGTCAGCGGCGACCTGTTCGAAGGCTGGGCCGGGCCGATCGGCTTCGCCGGCCAGTTGGAAGCGGCCAAGCAGGGCTATCGCCTGGCGCCGGACCCCAACACCATCGGCGACGACCGCCTGTACGACCAGACCGCCAACCTCGACCGCGGCTCGGGCTCGCGCAATCATTACGCCGCCGGCGTCGAGTTCAAGATCCCGCTGCACCGCACCCTGACCGCGTCGATCGCCGGCCGCTACGACAAGTACGACGCGGTCTCCGGCGACGCCGCCAGCACCTACAACGCCGGCCTGGAATGGCGGCCGTTCTCCAACCTGCTGCTGCGCGGCACCTACGCCACCAGCTTCCGCGCGCCGGACATGCACTTCGTCTACGCGACCCCGAGCACTTCGGTGTCCGACCAGACCGACTACCTGGGCTGCCTGACCGCGGGCCAGCAGGGCAACTGCACCTGGGACGCCGGCTTCAAGGTCGAGGACGCCGACATCGCCCGCGAAGGCACGCCGGACCTCAAGTACGAAACCGGCAAGTCGTGGACGGTCGGCTTCGTCTGGGACATCGCCGACGGCCTGTCGGTGTCGACCGACTACTGGCGGATCGAGCTGGAGGACGAGATCGACGACATCGGCGCCAACGACGTGCTGCTCGACGAGGCCTATTGCCTGACCGGCAAGACCCCGACCGGCGAGCCGCGCATCGGCGCGCCGAGCGCCGACCGCTGCCGCTTGCAGATCGGCCGGGTCACCCGCGGTCCCGATCCGGACGGCGCCGGCCCCTTGCTCGGCCCGGTCACCGACATCCGCACCGGCCCGATCAACCGCGCCGCGCGCAACGTCGAAGGCCTCGACGCCTCGCTCAAGTACCGCCTCAACACGGAGCGCTGGGGCGATTTCAGTTTCGGCCTGAACTACACCAACCTGCTGAAGCTCGAAACCCGCACCGACAGCAGCGAGGAAATGCAGGACAAGCGCACCGACGAGCCGCGCAGCAAGTTCCGCGGCAGCGTCAACTGGCAGAAGGACCGCTGGAACGCCACCGTCTACGCCGACCGCGTCGGCAGCGTGCCGAGCGTGCGTTTCCGCGGCTGCCGCGGCTTCGCCGACGGCTATGCGCCCAGCTCCGACGATTGCATGGACACCGATCCGGCCAGCCCGACCTACGGTCAGAAGACCGAGAAGTACTGGGGCCGGGTCGGACCGGCGATCACCTGGAACGTCAGCGCCGGCTACCGCATCACCGACAACGCCAAGGTCAACGTCTACGTCAGCAACCTGTTCGACGAGGTCAACGAAGACAAGGACCCGTACAAGCGCGACTTCGCCTTCATCGCCGACCGCATCTTCAGCCCGGTCGGCCGCGAGATCGCGGTGGAGTACGTGCTCGACTTCAAGTAAGGCAAACCGCGGCCGCGGCGGCGTCTTGCCGCCGCGGCGACATCACCACTCACGAGGGACGCATCCACGATGGCTCGCACACCGGTTCGGCACAGGCGCTTTTCGGTTTTCCCGGCGGCAGCTACGCTGCGGCCCCTGGCCGCCGCGGTATGCCTGACCTTGATGGCGTTCGCCGCCGGCGCGACCGCGCCGGCGGCGAACGATCCGGTGCGCGAGGTCAACACCTTCATCGGCAGCAAGGACGACGGCAATACCTTCCCCGGCGCCTCGGCGCCGTTCGGCCTGATCCAGGTCAGCCCGATCGGCGAGCACTACACCGGCTGGCGCTACGACGATCCCAAGATCCGCGGCTTCGGCCATTCCTTCATTTCCGGCGCCGGCTGCTGGGAGCAGGGCGGGCAGTTGTCGGTGCTGCCGACCACCGGCGCGATCGGCCCGGGCCAGCGCTTCGACACCAAGGCGTCCAAGTCCTTCGACCACAAGGCCTACGGCTCGGCCTACAGCCACGACGGCGAAGTCGGCGAAGCCGGCTACTACAAGGTGCGGCTGACCGGCGAAGCCGCCGGCCCGATCGACGCCGAAGCCACCGCGCTCACGCGCGCGGCGGCCGAGCGCTACACCTTCCCGGCCGGAGCGAAGCAGGGCACGATCCTGGTCAACACCGGACAGGCGAACGAGCGCCATCTCGTCGTCGGCAGCACCGTGGACGTGGTCGGCGATCGCGCGGTCGAAGGCCGCATCACCACCAAGAGCTTCTGCGGCGGCCAGCAGTACACCACCTGGTTCCGCATGGAGTTCGACCGTCCCTTCGCCAGCCACGGCACCTGGGACGAGACCGGCGGCCATCCCGGCGGCAAGTCCAGCATGCAGGGCGACACCCGCCCGCACGGCGCCTGGTTCACCTTCGATACCGGCAAGGACCGCGCGGTGACCGCGATCAGCGCGATCTCGCACGTCGACATCGAAGGCGCGCGCCGCAACCTGCGCGAGGAAGGCAGCCGCGGCGGCAAGCCGCTGGCGTTCGATGCGATGCGCAAGCAGGCCCAGGACGCCTGGCGCAAGGAACTCAATTCGGTGCGCGTGACCGGCGGCAGCGACGACGACCGCACCGTGTTCTACACCGCGCTCTACCACTCGCTGCTGCAGCCGCTGACCGGCAGCGACAGCGACGGCCGCTACCGCGGCTACGACACCCGGATCCACAAGGCCGAGGGTTGGACCTACTACGAGTATTTCTCGCTGTGGGACACCTACCGCTCGCAGAACCAGCTGCTGGCGATGCTGCGGCCGCAGCGCGCGCGCGACATCGGCCAGTCGCTGCTGAAGATCCACGAGCAGAACGGCTGGCTGCCGCGCTGGGGCTACGCCAACTTCGACAGCAACGTGATGACCGGCGATCCGGTCACCCCGTTCATGGTCGACCTGTGGCGCTTCGGCGCGCTCGACGGCCGCGAACAGCAGGCCTACGCCGCGCTGCGCGAGAACGCGTACGGCCTTCCGCCGGCGTTGGTGCGCAGCCAGGGCCGCGCCGGCAATCCGAGCTATCTGAAGGACGGTTTCGTCCAGTACGACCGCGCGTTCCCGGCCAAGAGCATGGACGTGGACCCGCACCACGGCGGTTCGTCCACGCTGGAATACGCGCTCGGCGATTGCGCGCTGTCGCAGATGGCGCAGGCGCTGGGCAAGAGCGATGACGCGGCTACGCTGCGCGAGCGCGGCCGCAACTGGACCAAGGTGTGGGACCAGAACGCGACCGATCCCGAACTGGGCTTCCGCGGCTTCCCGCGTCCGCGCATCGACGGCGGCGCGTTCTATGCCGAAACCGACGGCAGCTACAACCCGCGCTCGCAGCACGGTTTCCACGAAGGCACCGCCTGGCAGTATCAGTGGCTGACCCAGCAGGACGTGCCCGGCGTGGTCGCGGCGATGGGCGGCGCCGAGCAGGCCGGCAAGCGCCTCGACGCGTTCTTCGCTTACGACGCGCTGCTGGCCGATCCGGCCGGCGCGGCGCGCAAGCAATGGGTGGTCGGGCCGTACAGCTACTACAACCAGTACCGCTACAACCCCAACAACGAGCCCGACCTGCACAGCCCGTGGATGTACACGCTGATCGGCCAGCCGTGGAAGACCGCGACCGTGCTGCGCGCGGCGCAGACGCTGTTCACCAACGCGCCCAACGGCGTCACCGGCAACGACGACCTCGGCACCATGTCGGCCTGGTACCTGTTCAGCGCGATCGGCCTGTACCCGGCGGTGCCGGGCACCGGCGAACTGCTGCTGCACGCGCCGCGCTTCGAGCAGGTCGAGATGGATCTGGGCAACGGCAAGACCCTGCGCATCCAGGCGCCGGGCGCGAGCGGGCAGGGCGTGCAGTACGTGCAAGGCGCGAGCTTCGACGGCAAGGCCCAGGACAAGGTCTGGCTGGACTGGAGCGCGCTGCGCGGCGGCGGAACGCTGCGCTTCGAGCTGGGCGCGCAGCCGGCCGCGAACGGCTGGGGCACGCAGGCCGCGGCCTTGCCGGTGTCTGCCTGCGCGGCGCCGAAGTGAGATGAGCCGATGAATCCCTGGACTGCCGACGCTGCGTCCCACCGTCATTCCCGCGAAAGCGGGAATCCAGGGCTTCATCCCGACACCGCCGCACCGCTGTCGTGGGAGGGACTTCAGTCCCGACGCTTTTGTTCCAGCGCCGATCGAACAGCGTCGGGACTGAAGTCCCTCCCACAAGAAACCGCCGAAGCCGTCGAAGGTTGAGCGCACGATGAATCGTCTTTTCGCCAACAGCCGCACCCTCGCCAGGCTAACCCGCGCGCGCCTGCCGCTGGCCTTGTTCGGCCTGGTCGGCGCGGCGATCGGCCTGGGGCCGGCCGCCAACGCGGCCGAGCCCGTGCCGGCGGCGCAGACCGCCGCGCCCGAACTGGTCCCGCTGCCCGCGAATGTGCAGTGGGGCGAGGGCGCGTTCGCGCTCGATGCGGCCACCACGATCTACGCCAACAACGCCGAGGCCCGCGCCGTCGCCCAGCTGCTGCGCGACGAGCTCGCCGCCACCCAGGGCCTGCAATTGGCCTTGCGCAGCGGCGCGCCGAAGCCGCGCAAGCACGAGGACGAACCGGCGCAGTACGTGCAGTTCGTCGCCGAGCCCGCCGGCCGCGACGCCCGGGCCAACGAGCGCTACCGGCTCGACATCGGTCCGCGCGGCATCCGCGTGGCCGGCGCGCCGGCCGGCCTGTTCTACGGCTACCAGACCCTGCGCCAGCTGCTGCCGGCCGTGCGCGGCGGCGCGCCGTTGCGGCTGCGCGCGCTCAGCGTCGAGGACGCGCCGCGCTTCGCTTATCGCGGCATGCACCTGGACGTCGGCCGGCACCTGTTCCCGCTGGACTTCATCAAGCGCTATCTCGACCAGATGGCGCGCTACAAGCTCAACACCTTCCACTGGCATCTCACCGACGACCAGGGCTGGCGCCTGGAGATCAAGCGCTATCCCAAGCTCGTCGGCGTGGGTTCCAAGCGCAAGCAGACGGTGGTCGGCCGCAACATCGATCCCTTCGTCGGCGACGGCACGCCTTACGGCGGCTTCTACACCCAGGAGCAGGCGCGCGAGATCGTGGCCTATGCGCGCGCGCGCCACATCACGGTGATCCCGGAAATCGAGATGCCCGGCCACGCCCTGGCCGCGCTGGCCGCGTATCCGGAACTCGCGTGCACGCCGGGCCCGTTCGAGGTCGGCGCCAACTGGGGCGTGTACGACGACATCTTCTGCCCGAAAGAAGCGACCTTCAAATTCCTGGAGAACGTGCTCGACGAAGTGGTCGCGATCTTCCCCGCGCCGTACGTGCACATCGGCGGCGACGAAGCGCCGAAGACGCGCTGGACGGCCAGCGCCGACGCGCAGGCGGTGATCCGCCGCGAAGGATTGAAGGACGAACACGAACTGCAGAGCTACTTCATCCGCCGGATCGAGAAGTTCCTGCACACCCGCGGCAAGCGCATCATCGGCTGGGACGAGATCCTCGAAGGCGGGCTGGCGCCGGACGCAACGGTGATGTCCTGGCGCGGCGAGGCCGGCGGCATCGCGGCCGCGCAACAAGGCCACGACGTGGTCATGACCCCGACCCAGTGCTGCTATTTCGACTACGGCCAGGGCCCGGCCGCGCAGGAGCAGTGGGGCCTGGGCGGCGAGCTGAGCATGGACAAGGTCTACGCCTACGACCCGGTGCCGGCGGCGCTGACCGCGGCGCAGGCGCGGCATGTGCTCGGCGTGCAGGGCAACGTCTGGACCGAACACCTCAAGACCCCGGCGATGGTCGAGTACATGGCGTTCCCGCGCCTGCTCGCGCTGGCCGAGGTGGCGTGGACGCCGCAGGCGCAGCGCGCCTGGCCGGACTTCCAGCGCCGCCTGCGCGGCCAGTTCGCCCACCTGGACCGCGACCGCGTCGGCTACCGCATTCCCGCGCCGCAGGGGCTGGAGGATGTCCTGCTGATCCAGCAAGGCCGCGAGCGCCGCCGCAGCCACACCGTGACGCTGGCGCCGGCGGTGCCGGGCGCGGCGATCCGCTACACCCTCGACGGCCGCGATCCGGACGACGCTTCGCCGCTGTATTCGGCGCCGATCGAGTTGGTGCTGGAGCTGGACAAGCCGGTGCAGCTGCGCACCGTCAGCGTGCTCGCCGACGGCCGCCGCAGTGGGGTGCAGGCCGCCACCCTGCGTTATCGCAGTTATCTGCCGGCGACCGCCAAGCCGGCGCGCACCGCCGCCGGCTGGAGCTACCGCGTGTACGAAGGCCTGTTCGCCAACCTCGACGAGTTCGCCGCCGCCGCCAGGCAGCGTCCGGCGGCGCAGGGCGCGGCCGACACGCTGGCGCTGGAGCGCTTCGGCCGCCGCAGCCGCTTCGGCGTGCGCTTCGACGGCTATGTGCGGGTGCCGGCCGACGGCGCCTACCGGTTCGCGCTGCAGGGCGACGACCGCTCGGCGCTGTACGTCGACGGCGAGGCGGTCGTCCGCAACGACACCCACGACCGCACCCTCGAGACCTCGGTGCCGCTGCGCGCCGGCTGGCACCGCCTGCGCCTGGACTGGTACCAGCGCGAGGGCGGCATGAGCCTGGGCCTGCGCATGGCCGCGCCGGACGCGCAGGGCCAGCCCGGCGAATGGAAGACGCTCGACGCCGGCGCGGTGGCGCATTGAACGCCGCCGCCGTCCGCCGCCGCGCCCGCGCGCTGCGACGATGTCGTCGCGCTATTTTTTTGTTGCGGGTTTAGATCGATCCAAAATATAAAGCACGCCAACGCACGCCGAAGTACGCACAGCCAGCAATAGAACCCGCAGCGCCGCACGAACGGCTTGCGACCACCACAAGAACGAAACCTTGGCCGTCGATCCGGCCGCGATTGGGAGGGGTAGCCATGACTCAACGACACGACCGCACGCCGCAGGGCCTCGCACCGCAAGCCGCCGCCGCGCGCGCGCGCCGCAACGCGCTCAGCGCGGCCCTGCTGGCGGCGCTGTACCTGCCGCTGGCCGCGCAGGCGCAGGACGCCGCGCCGGCCGGCGAGGCCAAGACCATCGACAAGGTCACCGTGACCGGCTCGCGCATCAAGCGCGCCGAGATCGAAGGCCCGGCGCCGGTCACGGTGATCACCACCGAGCAGATCAAGCGCGAAGGCTTCGCCAACGTGTACGAGGCGCTGAGCTCGCTGACCGAGGTCACCGGCTCGGTCCAGGCCGACGTCAACAAGGGCCCCACGCCGAACGCCAGCCCGCTGAACCTGCGCAACCTCGGTCCCGGCCGCACCCTGCTGCTGATCGACGGCCGCCGCGTCGCCGATTACCCGCTGCCCTACGAGGGCCGCGGCAACTTCGCCAACTTCAACAACATCCCGATGTCGGCGGTGGAGCGGATCGAAGTGCTGGCCAGCGGCGGCTCGGCGATCTACGGCTCCGACGCGATGGCCGGCGTGATCAACATCATCATGAAGAAGAACTTCAACGGCGATGAGGTGCGGATCAAGGGCGGCACCACCACCCGCGGCGGCGGCGATTCCTACGACCTGTCGTGGACCGGCGGACGCACCGGCGAGAAGTGGAGCGCGACCTACGGCGTGCAGCTCAGCGGCCGCGAGACCATCTTCGCCGGCCAGCGCGGCTTCCTCGCTTCCGACCTGGAACCGGCGGCGACGGTCAAGCCGCTGGTCAACGACCCGTGGCCGTGGGTGTGGGGCGTGGAGCTGATCGACACCGCCGCCAAGCGCCGCGTCACCCCGCCGGCCGGCGCCTGCGACCGCTTCCAGGACCTGCCGCTGCACAACTTCCTCGGCAACGACGGCAACGCGCCCGAGTTCCCCGGCTACAGCTGCTCGCAGTCGCGCGGCAATTCGTTGTGGAGCCTGCGCAACGGCTCCGACAACCGTTCCGGTTTCGGCAACTTCAGCTACGACTTCGACAACGGCATGCAGGCCTGGGTCAGCGCGTCGGTGTGGGACAGCGACGGCGAGTCGCGCCAGGACGAGGCGCTGCGCTTCGAACTCAACCGCGGCGGCGCGTTCTACGACCAGAACACCGGCCGCAGCTTCCAGGCGCGGCGCGCGTTCACCGTGCCCGAGGCCGGCAGCCGCGATCCGTTCCTGTTCAACACCAGCGAACGCTCCTGGGACCTCGCCGCCGGCCTGCGCGGCCGCTTCGGCGAGCGCTTCAACTGGGACGCCACCGTCGGCCGCACCGAGTACAAGGTCGACTTCAGCTTCCCGGGCATGCTGCAGGGCGCGGTCGACAGCTACTTCCTCGGCCCGCAGTTGGGCACCAACAACGGCCTGCCGGTGTATGCGCTGGACCAGGGCAAGTTCTGGTCGCCGATGACGCCGGAGACCTTCCGCCAGCTGACCACCCGCGGCAAGAGCAGCGCCGAGTCGTGGATGAACCAGGCCCAGTTCTCGGTCAACGGCGACCTGTTCGAACTGCCGGCCGGCCCGGTCGGCTTCGCCGGCGTGATCGAGGCCGGTTCGCAGGGCTACCGGCTCAAGCCCGATCCGCTGACCTTCGGCCCGAACAAGCTCTACGACCAGCCCGGCGGCACCAACCAGGGCGGCGGCGACCGCAAGCGCTACGCGGTCGGCGTCGAGTTCAAGGTGCCGGTGTTCAAGACCCTCGACGTGACCACCGCCGGCCGCTTCGACCGCTACGACGACGACGCGCGCAAGGAAAGCAACTTCACCTGGAACGCCGGTATCGAGTGGCGTCCGATCGAAAGCCTGCTGGTGCGCGGCGCCTACAACACCACGTTCCGCGCGCCGGACATGCATTACCTGTTCGCCACCAGCGGCACCGGCACCCAGGAAGACACCGACGTGTCCACCTGCGTGAGCCGCGGCCTCGGCCCGGATTGCAGCACGCAGGCGCTGTACTACCGCCACAACATCGCCCGTACCGGCAACCTCAAGCTGGAAAGCGAGACCGGCAAGTCGTGGAGCGCCGGCCTGGTGTGGGACGCGGCCGAGAACCTGTCGTTCAGCGCCGACTACTGGCGCATGACCATCGACAACCAGGTCCGCGATTTCGACATCGCCGACATCCTCGACCTCGAAAGCCAGTGCCGCAACGGCCGCACCCGCCGCGCCAGCGACCGCATGCAGGTCACGCCGGGCTCCTCGACCTGTTCGGACATCGTCTCGCGCGTGACCCGCAGCGCGCCGGGCACCAATTCGTTCGGCGTCGCCGACCCGAACTATCCGATCGGGCAGGTGGTGTCGGTGTTCAGCGGCCCGATCAATATCGCCTACCGCGAAGTGGCCGGCGTCGACTTCACCGCCCGCTACAAGATCCCGGCGACCCGCTTCGGCGATTTCAGCTTCCAGTTCAACTACACCAACCAGCTCAAGAACAACGAGCAGCGCGACCCGGGTTCGCCGATGCAGGAGAACCGCGACAAGGAAGTGCGCACCTTCGCCCGCGCCAGCGCCAGCTGGAGCCGCGGCCCGTGGAACGCGACCTTGTTCGCCAACCGCATCGGCCACGTCAACGGCGACGGCTACAACGAGTGCGCGCCGATCCTGCCGGGCCAGACCGACACCTCCTGCCGCATGGTCGGCAAGCTCAAGGCGCCGGTGTACTTCAACCTGACCGCGGGCTATCAGCTGACCGAGCAGGCGCGGGTCAACCTGTACGTCGACAACCTGTTCGACGAAGCCGACTACAAGGACCCCTACAAGAAGTTCTTCGCCTACGCCAACGAACGCGTGTTCACCCGCGTGGGTCGTGAAATCTCGGCCGAATTCGTTTACAAGTTCGACTGATCGCGTCGCGTACCGAATCGGACGCGCGGGCCGCCCGGGCCCGCGCGGACGGCAGCACCCCGCGGCCGGGCCGGCGCGCATCTCCTCCAGTGATGCGCGCCGGCGTGGCGGCGGAACCTCCCGGGCAAGGCGGTGTAAACCCTCGCGGCCACCCTCGGAATGCGTGCCGCGAGGTCTTGTCCGGACCTCGGAACGGGAGCGCGGGAAGCGCGCTCCCGTTTTTTTCCGCCGCCGCATGCGGCCGGACTCCGCCGCCGCCGACTTCCTATCGGGCCGCGCTCGCGCCGCGCCCGCGTCCCGACTCCGACAGGTGACCCCATGCCTCAGACCGCACGGCCTCCGTCCTCCTGGCGCCTGTTCGCCGCCTTCGCCGCGCTGCTGTTCGCCGCCGCCGCGCAGGCCGCGCCGCTGTCCAGCCGCGAGCTGCACCAGGGCTGGCAGTTCCGCCTGCAGCCCGGCGATCCCGAGGCCGCCGCGCACCGCGCGGCGACCCAATGGCGCGGCGCGCAGGTGCCCGGCCACGTCCACACCGACCTGCTCGCGGCGGGCCTGATCGCCGATCCCTACGTCGGCGCGCCGGAAGCGCAGCTGCAATGGATCGGCCTGGCCGGTTGGGAGTACCGCACCACCTTCGATCTCGACGCCGCGACCTTGAAGCGCGCGCGCAACGAACTGGTGTTCGACGGCCTCGACACCTTCGCCACCGTGACCCTCAACGGCCGCGAACTGCTGCGCGCCGACAACAGCTTCCGCACCTGGCGGGTGCCGGTCGACGGCCGCCTGCGCGCACGCGGCAACGAGTTGCGGGTGACGTTCGAGTCGCCGATCCGCAAGCTGCTGCCGCGGGTGCAGGCGATGCCGAACAAGATCGCCGGCAACTATCCCTCGCCCTACGGCGACGAGCCCAAGGACGCGATGACCGGCAACTTCGCGCGCAAGCCGGGCTACCACTACGGCTGGGACTGGGGCCCGCGCTACGTCAGCGCCGGCATCTGGCGCGGCGTGCGCCTGGAAAGCTGGGACCGCCTGCGCATCGTCGACCTGCACGTGCGGCCGCACGCGGTGAGCCGCGAACGCGCGCAGGGCGAGGTGGTGCTGGAGATCGACAGCGTCGATGCCGGCAGCGCCGCGATCGACATCGAATACGCCGGCCCCGACGGCGCGCCGACGACGCTGCGCCAGCCGGCGCGGCTGCGCGCCGGCCGCAACACGGTGTCGGTGCCGCTCGCGATCGAACGTCCGCGGCTGTGGTATCCGGTCGGCTACGGCGAGCAGGCGCTGTACACCTTCAAGGCCCGCATCGACGACGCCGACGGCGTGCAGGCCCAGGCCCAGCGCCGCACCGGCCTGCGCCGGGTCGAGCTCAAGCGCGAGAAGGACGCCGGCGGGCAGGGCTTCGCCTTCGTCGTCAACGGCATCGAGGTGTTCGCCAAGGGCGCCAACGCGATCCCGTTCGACGCGTTCCCGGCGCGGGTCACCCGCGAGCGCCTGCGCCGCGATCTGCAGTCCGCGCGCGACGCCAACATGAACATGATCCGCAACTGGGGCGGCGGTTATTACGAGTCCGACGATTTCTTCGAACTCGCCGACGAACTCGGGCTGATGGTGTGGCAGGACTTCATGTTCGGCGGCGGCATGCCGCCGGGGTTCGATCCGGCCTTCCGCGCCAACGTCGTCGCCGAGGCCCGCGACAACGTGCGCCGGCTGCGCAACCACCCCAGCATCGTGCTGTGGTGCGGCAACAACGAGGAAGAGACCGCCTGGAAGGACTGGGGCCACGGCAGCAAGCTCAGGGACGCCGATCCGAAGTTCGCCGAGGAGGTCTGGAACGGCTATGTCGCGCTGTTCGGCAAGGACCTGCGCGAAGTGGTCGCGCAGGACGGCGCCGGCGTGCCGTATTGGTCTAGCTCGCCGAGCAACGACCTGGCCGAGAAGGCCAACGACTCCAACAACGGCGACAAGCACTACTGGGACGTGTGGGGCGGCCCGGCGCTGCCGGCCACGGCCTACCTCGACGAGACCCCGCGCTTCATGTCCGAGTACGGCCTGCAGGGCTGGCCGTCGCTGCGCACGATCGGCGCGTTCGCCAAACCCGAGGAGCAGGGCATCGACACGCCGGTGATCCGCGCCCACCAGAAGTTCCTCGCCGGCGACGGCAACACCCGCCTGCTCAAGTACGTGCGCGGCGAGTACGGCGAGCCGCGCGATTTCGCCGACTTTGTCTATCTCAGCCAGCAGGTCCAGGCCGAGGGCATCGAACTGGCCGCGCTGCACCACCGCGCCTCGCGTCCGCGCACGATGGGCTCGCTGTACTGGCAATTGAACGATGTCTGGCCGGGCGCGTCCTGGGCCAGCCTGGACTACTTCGGCCGCTGGAAGCCGCTGCATTTCCACGCCAAGCGCTTCTTCGCCGAACTGGCGATCGCGCCGCTGCGGCGGCCGGCCAAGGGCGAGACCGAGCTAAGCCTGATCTCCGACCGGCAGCAGCCGGTGCGCGGCGAATGGCGGCTGCGGGTGATCGACTTCGACGGCAGCGTTCGCCACGAGCAGCGCGAGCCAGCGACGCTGGCGCCGCTGAGCGCGACCCGCGCCGGCCGCTGGAGCGATGCCGAACTGCTGCGCGGCGCCGATCCCAAGCGCACTGCGGCGGTGTTCGAGTTGTGGGTGGACGGGCGCGCGGTGTCGCGCAACGTGGTGTATTTCAGCGAGTCCCGCAATCTGGCCTGGCAAGACCCGAAGCTGCGCGCGACGCTGCGCCGCGACGGCGGCGGCTACGTGCTTGAACTGCACGCCGACGCCTTGGCGCGCGCGGTGTGGATCGACTTCGGCGACCGCGATGTCGCGTTGGACGACAACGCGTTGACGGTGTTGCCGGGCGAGACGGTGCGGATCGCGCTGAAGTCGGCGGCCGATCTCGACGCGCTGGAGCGCGCCTTGACCCTGCGTTCGTTGTACCGCCGCTGAGGCGGGCGAGGGCGGCGGCGCACCGGCGCCGCCGCGGCGCGAAGGCGAGGGCGCAAGGCCGTCGACTTCGCGCCGTGGCCGCTCCCGCCGGCCCGGCGCGGGGATTGCGCCGCGCCCGGGTTCGCGCCGATGCTGGACGAAGGACCGGCTGACCCCATCGCGCCACGCCGCGCGTTGACAGCCCCATCGCCCACTACAAGGACGCACCCGGTGAGTTCCCGTCTTCCCGTCGCCCTGGCCGGCTTGATGCTGGCCCTGCCCATCGGCCTGGCCGCGTTCGGCCAGCCTTCGTCCCGCCCAACCCCGATCCGCGGCGACGTCACCGCGCCGCCGCCGCCGGCGCCGCTGCTGGTGGCGCGCGAGGCCGAAACCCCGATCCGGCTCGAATCGGCGCGCATCGACGCCGAGCTCAGCGGCGGCCTGGCCCACACCGCGATCGAGCTGGTGTTCCGCAATCCCAACAACCGCGTGCTCGAAGGCGAACTGCAGTTCCCGCTGAGCGAGGGCCAGCAGATCGACGGCTTCGCCCTGGACATCGACGGCCGCCTGCGCCCGGCGGTGCCGGTGCCCAAGGACAAGGGCCGCGAAGTGTTCGAGGCGATCGAGCGCCGCGGCGCCGACCCGGCCTTGCTGGAGCAGACCGCCGGCAACCAGTTCAAGCTGCGCATCTATCCGATCCCGGCCCAGGGCACGCGCCGGGTCCGGCTGGAACTGCGCGAGGCGCTGCGCCGCCACGACGGCCAGTGGCGCTTCGAGCTGCCGCTGGCGTTCGCCGCCGGCGCGCAAGCTTTCGACCTGCAACTGCGCAGCGCGGCCAAGCCGCAGGTGGACGGTCCCGGCGGCGAGGCGCGGGTGAGTTCGCGCGGCGGCGGTTACACCCTGGCCCTGGCGCGCGCGCCGGCCGGCGGCCGGCTGGCGGTCAGCGTGGCCGCCGCGACCGGGCCACGGGCCTATGTCCAGGAGCACGACGGCGAGCGCTACTTCCTCGCCGAAGTGCCGCTGCAGGGCGCGAGCGCGCCGCGCGTGCTGCCGGCGTCGGTGGCGGTGGTCTGGGACAGCTCGGCCTCCGGCCGCAAGCGCGACCACGCCAGCGAGCTGGCCTTGCTGGATCGTTACTTCCGCCGCGCCGGCCGCATCGAGGCGAGCCTGATCCGGCTGCGCGACCGCGCCGAACCGGCGCGCGTGTTCCAGGTCGAGAACGGCGACTGGGCGGCGCTGCGGCGCGAACTGGAAAGCACGGTCTACGACGGCGCCACTGCCGCCGACAGTTGGCAGGCGCGGCCGCAGGTCGGCGAGTACCTGTTGTTCGGCGACGGTTTGTTCAACTACGGCGCCGGCGGCCTGCCGCAGTTCGCGCCCGGCCAGCGCCTGTACGCGCTCAACTCGGCCGACGCCGACGCCGCGCGCCTGGGCGCGCTGGCCCAGGCCCACGGCGGCCGCTTGCTGAGCTGGCAGCGCGCCGGCGAACTCGACCGCGTCGCCGCCGGACTGCTCGAAGAAGGCCCGCGCCTGCTCGGCGCGGACGCGCTCGGCGCCGACCGGATCGAAGTGCAGTCCGCGTTTCCCGACGACGGCCTGCTGCGCATTGCCGGCCGCCTGCGCGACGCCCGCGCCGAGTTGAACCTGCGCGTGGCCGACGGCCAGGGCGAGCGCCGCCAGAGCGTGAAGATCGGCGCCGACGCCCCGGCCTCGGCGTTCCCCGCGCGGCTGTGGGCGCGTTACGCCATCGCCCGGCTCGAAGCCGACCCGGAGACCAACCGCGCCGCGATCGCGCGCCTGGGCCAGGGCTTCGGCGTGGTCACCGGCGAAACCTCGCTGATCGTGCTCGACGACATCGCCGATTACGTGCGCTACGACATCGCGCCGCCGGATCGCCGCGACGAGTTCCAGCGCCTCAAGGCGGCCCAGGCGAGCGAGCGCGACAGCACCCGCAAGGCCAGCCTGGACCGCGTCGCCGAGCTGTACGCGCGGCGCATCGAGTGGTGGCAGCGCGACTGGCCGAAGAACCCGCCGAAGGGGCTGGTGGCGCGGGTCAACCGTGCGGTCGAAGGCGGCTACGACCCGGAAGACGAGAACGGCGACGGCAGCGTGCATTACGCGCCGCCGTTGCCGATCGCCGATGCCGCGCCCGTTGCCGCGCCCATTGCCGCCGCCGCCGATGCGGCCGCGAGCGAGGCCGACACGCTGCGCCGCCGGTCCGAGTCGCGGGCCGTGCGCGAGGAGGCCGTGTCGATACCCGAGTTGCCGGCGGCGATGGCGCCGCCCGCGCAACCGATGCCGATGCCGGTCGCCGCGGCGCCGGCCGCGCGAGCCTCCTCGCTGGACGCGATCACGGTGACCGGCAGCCGCATCGCTTCCCCGGAGGAAGCCAAGGCCGACGTCGCCGGCCCGGACGGCCGCGCGGCGAGCATCGCCCTGCAGCCCTGGCAGCCCGATTCGCCCTACGCCCGCCGCCTGCGCGCCGCGCCGGCCGCGCAGGTCTACCGCCTGTACCTGGACGAGCGCGATTCGCACGCCGCCAGCACCGCGTTCTACCTCGACGTCGCCGACGTGCTCGAATCCAAGGGTCAACGCGACCTCGCCTTGCGGGTGCTGTCGAACCTGGCCGAGCTGGACCTGGAGAACCGCCACGTCCTGCGCGTGCTCGGCTACCGCCTGCTGCAGATCGGCGAACCGAAGCTGGCGGTGCCGGTGTTCGAGCGGGTGCTGCGCCTGGCCGAGGAAGAGCCGCAGAGCTTCCGCGATCTCGGCCTGGCCTACGCCGCCGCCGGCCAGCCGCAGCGCGCGGTCGACAACCTCTACGAAGTCGTCGTGCGCGACTGGGACGACCGGTTCCCCGGAATCGAGGAGATCGCCCTGGCCGAGCTCAACGCGATCGCCGCGGCGCATCCGGGCGAGACCGATCTGGCCCAGGTCGATCCGCGCCTGCGCCGCAACCTGCCGCTGGGCTTGCGCGCGGTGTTGAGCTGGGACAGCGACAACTCCGACATGGACCTGTGGGTCACCGACCCGAATGGCGAGAAGTGCTTCTACGGCCACAAGCAGACCTTCCAGGGCGGCCGCATCACCGAGGATTTCACCGGCGGCTACGGGCCCGAGGAGTTTTCGCTGCGCAAGCCCAAGCCGGGCAAGTACAAGGTCGAGGCCAATTTCTTCGGCAGCCGCCAGCAGTTGGTGACCGGCGCGACCACCTTGCAGCTGTGGCTGAGCACCGGGTTCGGCGGTGCGGGGCAGGTCGACCGCAAGGTCACCCTGCGGCTCAAGGATTCGCGCGACACCGTCCTGGTCGGCGAATTCGAAGTGAAGTGACCGCCGCGACGCGGCGGCGGTGGCTGCCTGCAGGAGCGGCGCAAGCCGCGACCGCGCCACCGCCCGCCGCGTCGAACCCCGGGGTCCGATCCTCCCGCGCCGCTGCGGCCCGTCGCCGTGCCGCCGCGCGGGCCGCGGTCGGTTGCGCCGCGGCGGGCGAGGGCGCGGTTGCGGCTCGCGCCGCTCCTACAAGGGCGGCGGGCCGCGCGGGGCCTCATGGCCTGCTAGAATCGCCGGTTCATCCGCACACGCACAAACCCGGACATGATCGAACTCAATCCCGTCCGCCAGCGAATCGCCGACCTCAAGGGCCGGCTGGATTCGCTCAGGGGGTATCTTTGACTACGACGCCAAAGTCGAGCGCCTGGAAGAAGTAAACCGCGAGCTGGAAAGCCCCGACGTCTGGAACGACGCCGAACGGGCGCAGAACCTCGGCCGCGAGCGCGCCGCGCTGGAAAAGGTCGTCAACGGCATCCACACCCTCACCGAGGGCCTGGTCGGCGGCCTGGAGCTGCTGGAACTGGCCGAGATGGAGGACGACGAGTCCACCGCGCTGGCGGTGGTCGAGGACGTCGAGCGCTACGCCAAGGAAGTCGAGAAACTCGAGTTCCGCCGCATGTTCTCCGGGCAGATGGACAGCGCCTCGGCGTTCGTCGACATCCAGGCCGGCGCCGGCGGCACCGAGGCCCAGGACTGGGCCGAAATCCTGCTGCGCATGTACCTGCGCTGGGCCGAATCGCGCGGCTGGAAGGCCGAGCTGATGGAAGTCAGCGGCGGCGACGTCGCCGGCATCAAGTCGGCCACGTTCCGGGTGGAAGGCGACTTCGCCTACGGCTGGCTCAAGACCGAGACCGGCGTGCACCGGCTGGTGCGCAAGTCGCCGTTCGACTCCGACAACCGCCGCCACACGAGCTTCACCTCGGTGTTCGTGTCGCCGGAAGTCGACGACAAGATCGACATCGAGATCAATCCGGCCGACTTGAAGACCGACGTCTACCGCTCCTCGGGCGCCGGCGGCCAGCACGTCAACAAGACCGAATCGGCGGTGCGCATCACCCACGTCCCCAGCGGCATCGTGGTGGCGTGCCAGACCGAGCGCAGCCAGCACGCCAACCGCGACCGCGCGATGAAGATGCTGGCGGCGAAGTTGTACGAGCTGGAAATCCAGAAGCGCAACGCCGAGCGCGACGCGGTCGAGGCGACCAAGTCGGACATCGGCTGGGGCAGCCAGATCCGCAACTACGTGCTCGACCAGAGCCGGATCAAGGACCTGCGCACCGGCATCGAGCGCAGCGATACCCAGAAGGTGCTCGACGGCGATCTCGACGAATTCGTCGAGGCCAGCCTCAAGGCCGGCCTGGAAGTGGGCTCGAAACGCAGCGACGCGGTGTAAGCCGCGCGCCGGAGGCGGCGATGCCGTCTCCGGCCCGGCCCCGGGCGCCATCGCGCGCCCGCGGCGCCCTCCGGCTTGCCGCGTCGGCCCCGTTCCTCCCGTCCGTTCCGTTCGCTCGCGCTATCCGGCGCAACGCGTATCCCTCCCGCCGTCGTTCCCGCGAACGCGGGAATCCAGGGCTTCATCGCGACGCTCTTTCGCCGCAGATTCCCGCCCGGCCCCGCCGCATCGCCGGCCGACCGCGGCCGGCGTTTCGCGCACGCGCCGCGGGACTTCAGTAATCTGCCCCCTCACGCATCCCCCATCCGCATCGCCAAGACCATGACCGACGAAACCCAGCAGCCGCCCATCGACGAGAACCACCTGATCGCCGAGCGCCGGGCGAAACTCACGGCGTTGCGCGGGGAGGGCATCGCGTTCCCGAACGATTTCCGTCGCGGCGACTACGCCGGCGACCTGCACGCGCTCTACGCCGATGCCGACCTGTGGACCCAGGAGGCGCTCGACGCCAAGGCGCATCGCGTCGCGGTGGCCGGCCGCATCCTGCTCAAGCGGGTCATGGGCAAGGCCAGCTTCGTCCAGATCCAGGACGAGTCCGGCCGCCTGCAGCTGTTCCTGCAGGCCAACGCGCTCGGCGACACCTACGACAAGTTCAAGGGCTGGGACGTGGGCGACATCGTCGCCGCCGAAGGCGCGCTGACCCGGACCAAGACCGGCGAACTGTCGGTCAAGGCCGAATCGCTGCGCCTGCTGACCAAGGCGCTGCGCCCGCTGCCGGACAAGTTCCACGGCCTGGCCGACGTCGAGCAGCGCTACCGCCAGCGCTACGTCGACCTGATCGTCTCGCCCGATTCGCGCGAGGTGTTCGTCAAGCGCTCCAAGATCATCCGCGCGATGCGCGCCTGGCTCGACGCGCGCCGCTTCCTGGAAGTGGAAACGCCGATGATGCATTACATCCCCGGCGGCGCCACGGCCAAGCCGTTCACGACCCACCACAACGCGCTCGACCTGCAGCTGTACCTGCGCGTGGCGCCGGAGCTGTACCTCAAGCGCCTGACCGTCGGCGGCCTGGAGCGGGTCTACGAGATCAACCGCAACTTCCGCAACGAGGGCGTGTCGACCCGGCACAACCCCGAATTCACCATGCTCGAGCTGTACGAGGCCTACGCCACCTACACCGAGATCATGGACCTGACCGAGGCGGTGATCCGCCACGCGGCGAACGACGTGCTGCGCACGACCCAGGTCGAGTGGGACGGCAACGCCATCGACCTGGGCCCGGCGTTCCGCCGCTGGTCGATGACCGACGCGGTGCTGGAGCACAACCCGCAGATCAAGCGCGAGGAACTGCGCGACCTGGCCGCCATGCGCGCCCACTGCGCGCGCCTGAAGGTCGCGGTCAAGCCGTCCTACGGCTGGGGCAAGCTGCTGCTGGAGATCTTCGAGAAGACCGTCGAGCACACCCTGATCCAGCCGACTTTCATCACCGACCACCCGGTGGAAGTCAGCCCGCTGGCGCGCGCCAACGACCTGGACCCGGAACTGACCGACCGCTTCGAACTGTTCGTCGGCGGCAAGGAACTGGCGAACGGCTTCTCCGAGCTCAACGACCCCGAGGACCAGGCCGCGCGCTTCCAGGCGCAGGTGGCGCAGAAGGACGGCGGCGACGACGAGGCCATGCACTTCGACGCCGACTACATTCGGGCGCTCGAGGTGGGGTTGCCGCCGACCGGCGGCCTCGGCATCGGCATCGACCGGCTGGTGATGCTGCTGACCGGTTCGTCCTCGATCCGCGACGTGCTGCTGTTCCCGTACATGCGTCCCGAAGCCGGCGCCTGAGCCGGCCGCGGCGGTCCGCGCGCCGCCGCGCGCGTGTCGTCGGCGTCGGTTGTTCCTGTGCTGGCGGCATCGCCTGGAACCATCCTGGCGCGAACCGCGCAGCGTCAGCGGCCGCCGCGCCAGGGCAGACAGGCCCGCGCCGACCGCGCGCGGGTCGCAGCGCGCGCGACCGGATCGGGGCATACTGCGGCGGTCCGCGCACTGGAGCCGAGCGGCCCAGGGCGCCCGGCCGCCACGTCGTGCACCATCGACAACGGCCAGCCCCCGCTGGCCGTTGGCTTATCGGGTTTGCGTACAAAGCGTGATGAATGCCGCGCAATCGCTCATGGCTTCAGGTGAATGCCGGCCCACGCAGGGTGTGCCGGGACTTTCGGCGGCTGCCTCGGCACGGCGCGGCGGAGTATGCTCGCAGACCGGCAGCCGCAGGGGGCGGC
Source organism: Lysobacter yananisis (assembly GCF_031199375.1). Classification (NCBI taxonomy): domain Bacteria; kingdom Pseudomonadati; phylum Pseudomonadota; class Gammaproteobacteria; order Lysobacterales; family Lysobacteraceae; genus Lysobacter; species Lysobacter yananisis. The sequence goes on along the minus strand of NZ_CP133568.1, from coordinate 5,052,561 downwards.
CTCACTACGGGTACCGTTGAGTGAACGTCGTTATCGTCGATGACCAAGCGTCCGCCAGGACGATGCTGCGCCACATCATCGAGGACATTGCGTCCGAACTGCAGGTGCACGACTTCGGCGAGCCCGAAGCCGCGCTGGCGTGGTGCGAGAGCCACCAGCCCGACCTGTTGCTGCTCGACTACCGCATGCCCGGCATCGACGGCCTGGAATTCGCCCGCCGTTTCCGCCGCCTGCCGATGCACCGCGACATCCCGATCATCCTGGTGACCGTGGTCGGCGACGAGCCGGTGCGCCAGGCCGCGCTGGAGGCCGGGGTCATCGACTTCCTGGTCAAGCCGGTGCGTCCGCGCGAACTGCGCGCGCGTTGCCGCAACCTGCTGGCGTTGCGCCAGCAGTCCGAGAACGTCAAGCAGCGCGCGCTGTCGCTGGAGCAGCGGCTGCTGTCGAGCATGCACGAGGTCGAGGAGCGCGAACGCGAGACCCTGTCGCGGCTGGCGCGGGCGATCGAGTTCCGCGACGCCGGCACCAGCGCGTACCTGGAGCGCATGGCCCACATCGCCGGGCTCATCGCCGAACAGCTGGGCATGTTCGAGGACGAGATCCGGGTCATCGAGATGGCCGCGCCGCTGCACGACATCGGCAAGATCGCCATTCCCGACGCGGTGCTGATGAAACCCGGTCCGCTGACCGAGGAAGAGACGGCGATCATGCGCCGCCATCCCAAGATCGGCTACGAGCTGCTCAGCGGCAGCCAGAACCGTTTCATCCAGGCCGGCGCGCTGATCGCGCTGCGCCATCACGAGCGCTACGACGGCTCGGGCTATCCCGACGGGCTGGTCGGCGAGGAAATTCCGCTGGAAGCGCGTATCGTGGCGGTGGCCGACGTGTTCGACGCGCTGATCTCGCCGCGTCCGTACAAGAAGGCCTGGGACGTGGACGCGGCGCTGGGTTACCTGTACGCCCAGCGCGGCCGCCTGTTCGACCCGCGCTGCGTCGATGCCTTGATCCGCAGCCGTACCCGCCTGGACGAACTGTGCGCGCGTTTTTCCACGGTACCCAGCAGGCCCGGCCTGGAGTAAACCTGGAGCAACCCGATGATCCGCCTGCTGAACTGGTTCCGGTCCACGCTGTCCCAACGCGCGGACAGCGAGCACGGCCAGGCCTTCGTCCGCATCGCCGTGCTGTTCGTGGTGCTGGCCTACATGCTGGCGCGCGGCAGCGGCGGCGGCATGCCGGTGGTCCAGTACAACAACGTGCTGCTGATGGTGGTCACCGGTTTCAGCGTCGGCGTGGTGCTGATCGGCTGGATCCTGGCCGCGCCCGGCCGCTCGCACCTGCGCCGGATCATCGGCATGTGCTCGGACTACGGGCTGATGGCCGCGGCGATGATCCACATCGGCGAGCCGCTGGCCTGGGTCTACGTGATCCTGATGTGGGTGACCATCGGCAACGGCCTACGCTTCGGTACCGGCTATCTGTTCGGCGCGGTCGCCATGGCCCTGGCCAGCTTCGGCTCGGTGCTGTGGTTCAGCGACTACTGGCGCGGCAACCCGGTGCTCGGCATCGGCCTGGAGTTGGGCCTGGCGGCGATCCCGCTGTACCTGACCGGCCTGCTGCGCCAACTGGTGCGCGCCACCGACGAGGCCAAGCGCGCCAACGAGGCCAAGAGCCGGTTCCTGGCCAACATGAGCCATGAGTTCCGCACCCCGCTCAACGGTTTGGCCGGCATGTCCGAACTGCTGGCGACCACGCGCCTGGACGCCGAACAGCGCGAATGCCTCAACACCATCCAGGCCTCGACCCGCAGCCTGCTGGCGCTGGTCGAGGACGTGCTCGACATCTCCGCGATCGAGGCCGGCAAGCTCAAGCTGAATCTCGCCGAGTTCTCGCCGCGCGAACTGATCGAGGGCATCGGCCTGATCCTGCAGCCGCAGGCGCGGGCCAAGCAACTGCGCTACGAGACCCATATCGCCGCCGAGGTGCCTGCGCTGCTGCGCGGCGATGTCGGCCATCTGCGCCAGGTGCTGCTGAATCTCACCGGCAACGCGGTCAAGTTCACCGACCACGGCAGCGTGCGGCTGGAACTGGGCGTGGTCGGCCAGGCCGACAGCGGCGGCGTGCGCCTGCGTTTCACCGTGACCGATACCGGCATCGGCATTCCGCTGGCGATGCGCCAGCGCCTGTTCGAGGCGTTCGAGCAGGCCGACGTCAGCCTGGCGCGCCGCTACGGCGGCACCGGCCTGGGCACCACCATCGCCAAGGGCCTGACCGAAGCCATGGGCGGCAGCATCGGCTTCGAGAGCACCGAGCAGCGCGGCAGCCGGTTCTGGGTGGAGCTGCCGTTCCAGCGCGTGGCGCCGGTGCCGGAGCCGGCCCTGGCCGAGGCCGACGCGGTCGAGCCGACCCCGCGCAACGATCCGGAAAACGTCATCGCCTTTTCCGACCCGTTCCTGCGCCACCGCGCGCGGGTGCGCAGCCTGCAGGTGCTGGTCGCCGACGACCACGCCGCCAACCGCATGGTGCTGCAGCGGCTGTTGCAGAAGGCCGGCCATCGCGCGGTCTGCGTCGAAGGCGGCGAGGAAGTGTTGAACGCGCTGGCGGTGAGCGACTACGACGCGGTGGTCGCCGACCTGCACATGCCCGGCATCAGCGGCCTGGACCTGCTGCGCGAGCTGCGGGTGATGGAAGCCGGCGGCGGCCGGCGCACGCCGGTGGTGGTGCTCAGCGCCGACGTCACGCCCGATTCGATCCAGGCCTGCCAGCAGGCCGGGGCGCGCGCGTTCCTGGCTAAACCGGTATCGACCGTGCGCCTGCTCGACACGCTGGCCGAGATCGCGGCCGCCGGCCGCATCGCCGCCGCCGCGCCGATGCCGGTGCGCACGGAGGCCGCGTCGTCCGGCGCTCAGCAGGACAACGGTTTCGATCCTTCGGTGCTCGACGAACTCGGCAGCCTCGGCATGGGCGAGGGCTTCGAGCGCGAATTCGTCGCCCAGTGCCTGCGCGACGCCGACGGCTGCATCGTCGCCCTGGCCGACGCGGGCGAGCGCGGCCAGTGGGAACGCGTGCGCGAACACGGCCACGCGCTCAAGGGCGTGGCGAGCAATCTGGGGTTGGTCAGGCTCGCGGCCGCGGCCGGCGATCTGATGCGGCTGCCGGATTGGCAGGTCGCTGCCGAGTGGCGATCCCGGCAGGGTGCGTTGAACGAGCGTCTGGCCCAGGGCCGGGAAGCGCTCGAAGCACGCGAGCGGCAACGCCACGCGCGTGACGGCGACGAGCGCTCCCCCTGAAACGCCGTCGAGGGGAACATGGCGGTTACGCGGCCACGGCCCGACGCTCCTGCGCGCGCACGATCCGGTCCATGGTCCGCAGCGCCTTGTCCGGCAGCGCCAGCGCGGTGTCGACCCACAGCTCGGTGATCGCCATCAGTTCCTGGTAGCTGGTCGGCTGGGCGATCTGGCGCATCTTGTTCATCGCCAGCTGCGAGTGCGGCGAACGCTGCTGGCGGCGGATCAGGTCGGCCACCGCCGCCTCGCCCTGGCCGCGCGGCACCAGCACGTCGACCACGCCCAGCCGGTGCATCTCCTCGCTGCTGAGCAGCGCGCCGTCCATGATCAGTTTCTCGGCCACGCGCGGGCTGACCCGCTTGCACAGGTACGAGTACGCGCCCATGCCCGGGAACAGGTCGAACACCACCTCCGGCAGGCCCATGTCGACGCCTTCCTCGGCGACGATGGTGTGGCACGACAGCGCCAGTTCCAGCCCGCCGCCGAGCGCGTCGCCCTGGACCAGGGCGATGGTGTGCACGTCGCCGCCGAGTCCGCCGTGGATGTGGTGGACGCCGTCGACGCAGCGCTGCGCATAGGAAAGCAGGCGCTCGCGGTCCTGGCTGCGGATCAGGCGCGAGAACAGTTCCAGGTCGCCGCCGAGGTTGAACGCCGGCGCCGACGAGGCCAGCACCACGTGGCGCAATTCGCTCGGCGCCTGGCCTTCGCGCAGGCTGATCGAGGACAGGAACGCCCACATGTCTTCCATCAGCGGGGTGCGGAAGCACGGCCGCACGCCGAGGCCGACGTCCTCGTGCATGTACAGCCAGTGCGCCAGTCCGTCGGGGGCGGACTCGATGCGCAGGGTGGGGTAGGCGCGTACGCGGTGCAGCTTTTCGATGGTGCTCATGGATGCGGTCCTCGGCGATGGCCGCCCGCAGGGCAGGGTGCGGTGGGCCGCGAGCGGCGATGGTTGGAGCCCACGCATCGATGCTACACCCCGATTCCGCCGCAAAAACAAAAGCCCCTCCGGAGAGGGGCTTGCGCGGGTTCTTGCTTGTTTCTCCGCAGGACCGGGGCGTTGCGCGGGCTATTTTACCCGCACCGCGTCCCACCCATGCTCACGCGTCTTCACGCCGCCGGCGGCGGGTCGCGCAGCTCGCGGCGCAGGATCTTGCCGACGTTGGTCTTGGGCAGCTCCTTGCGGAACTCGACGAACTTGGGGTGCTTGTAGCCGGTGAGGTTGGCGCGCGCGTGCGCCTTGACGTCCTCGGCGGTCAGCGCCGGATCCTTCTTGACGATCACCACCTTGACCGCCTCGCCCGACTTCTCGTCGGGAACGCCGACCGCGGCCACTTCCAGCACGCCGGGCATGAGCGCGATCACGTCCTCGATCTCGTTCGGATACACATTGAAGCCCGAGACCAGGATCATGTCCTTCTTGCGATCGACGATGTAGAAGAAGCCTTGCTCGTCCATCTTGGCCATGTCGCCGGTATGCAGCCAGCCGTCGTCGTCGATGACCTTGGCGGTTTCCTCGGGTTTCTGCCAATAGCCCTTCATCACCTGCGGGCCCTTGATGCACAGCTCGCCGACTTCGCCCATCGCCAGGATGTTGCCGTCTTCGTCCTTGAGGCAGGCGTCGGTGGAAGAGATCGGCAGGCCGATCGCGCCGTTGTATTCGGCCAGGTCCATCGGGTTGATGCACGCCGCCGGCGAGGTCTCGGTCAGGCCGTAGGCCTCGACCAGGGTCACGCCGGTGACCTGCTTCCAGCGCTCGGCGACCGAGCGCTGCACGGCCATGCCGCCGCCCAGGGTCAGGTGCAGGCCGGAGAAATCGACCTTGTCGAAGCCGGGCGTGTTGAGCAGGCCGTTGAACAACGTGTTGACGCCGGTGATCGCGGTGAAGCGGTTTTCCTGCAACTCCTTCACGAACGCCGGCATGTCGCGCGGGTTGGTGATCATGTGGTTGAGGCCGCCGAACTTCATGAACACCAGGCCGTTCGCGGTCAGCGCGAAGATGTGGTACAGCGGCAGCGCGGTGATGATGATCTCTTCGCCCATGCGCGCGTTGGTGCCGATCCACGCCGCGGCCTGCTGCATGTTCGCGACCAGGTTGCGGTGGGTCAGCATGGCGCCCTTGGCCACGCCGGTGGTGCCGCCGGTGTATTGCAGGAACGCGATGTCGTCGTGCGAAATGTCGACCTGCGGCAGCTTGTGCATCTGCCCAAGGGTCAGCGTGTCGCGGAAGCGCACCGCGCCGGGGATGTCGTAGTCGGGCACCATCTTCTTGACGTACTTCAGCACGAAGTTCATCACCGGGCCCTTGAGCCCGCCGACCATGTCGCCCAGTCCGGTGCCGATCACCTGCACCGAGCTGCCGGCGACCACGTCCTGCACGGTCTTGCCGAAGTTGTCGAGCACGAAGATGACTTTCGCGCCGGAGTCGTCGAGCTGGTGCTTGAGCTCGCGCGGGGTGTACATCGGATTGGTGTTGACCACGGTCAGGCCGGCGCGCAGCACGCCGAAGGTCGCGATCGGGTACTGCAGGCAGTTGGGCATCATGATCGCGACGCGATCGCCCTTCTTGAGCTTGAGCTCGCCGAGCAGGTAGGCGGCGAACTGCGCGCTGAGCCGGTCGATGTCGCCGTAGGTCAGTGTCTTGCCGAAGTTGCGGAAGGCGGGGCGGTCGCGGAATTTCTCGATCGCGTTCTCCAGCACCGAGACCACGGAGGGAAATTCCTCCACGTCGATCTGGGCCGGCACGCCCTGCGGATAGTGGGCAAGCCACGGACGGTTCAAACTCATCGCGATCCCCTCTTTAATCGCTCGTCGATTTTCTGTCCGCTTGCCGCGAAGTGCGCCGGCGTACGGTGTGTTTTCTCGATTGGAGCATAGGCTCTAGCGGGTGGCAAGGCGGTGCCCGGCGGCGTTGTGGCGAGCGCCGCGGACCTGTCAGGATCGGCGGCGGCCGGGCTTGGCTCCGGCACGGACCGCGCGGCGCCGCGCCGCCGGCCGAGTGGGCGAACGGTCGTGCGAATACGTCCGTTGCAGCGTTCAGAAGGGGAAATCCGCCATGTTCACACTGTTCGCGATCGACCGGACGCAGCCGCTACGGAGCGCCGCCCGCGCGGGCGCGCGCATGGGCTGGCTGGCGACCGCGCTGCTGGCCCTGGCCGCCTGCGGCGGCGGCTCGCCGGAGCAGCGCCTGCGCGCGTCGATGACCCAGTTGCAGGACGCGATCCAGGCGCGCGACGCCAAGGCGGTGCGGGCGCAACTGGCCGATGACTTCGTCGGCCCGCAGGGCCTGGACCGCGAAGGCGCGCGCCGGCTGGCCGCGGCCAGCTTCCTGCGCTATCGCGACGTATGGGTGCGCGTGGCCGCGCCGCGCTTCGAGGTCAAGGGCGACCGCGCCACGGTCGAGTTCGAAGCCGCGCTCGGCGGCGGCGCCGGCAACGCCTTGCCCGAGGCCGCGCAGCTCTACCAGGTGCGAACGGGCTGGCGCGAGCGCGACGGCGAATGGCGGATGATCTCGGCCGAGTGGACGCCGAGGCTTTAGCGCGAGAAGCGAGCGTGGAGGAGTGAGGAGTGAGCGAAAGCAGGAGCCCTTCGGGCTTCGCTGTCGCTCACTCCTCACTCCTCCACGCTCACTCCTCGCTCCTCAGTTATGCTGACGTCCATCACAAGGACGCCGCCGGTGGGGACCGGTTCGCAATGGAATCTGCCCTGACCGCCGAACAGGCGCTTGCGTTGGCGCCCGACGGCGCTTCGGCCAAGGCCGCCACCGGCTTGGCCTCCGACCGACATTGGGTGAGCCTGGGCGGCGACGCCGAGGCCTTGTGGGGCGAATGCAAGGGCAGCGGCGCCAAGCCCTACCAGGCTCAGGTCGATCTGGGCGCGCTGGTCACCCGCTGCTCCTGTCCCAGCCGCAAGTTCCCGTGCAAGCACGCGCTGGCGCTGCTGTTGATGCATGCGCGCGGCGGCATCGCCGCGGACGCGCGGCCGGCCTGGGTCGAGGAATGGCTGAACTCGCGCCGCGACCGCGCCGAAAAGAAGGAACAGGCCGCGGCCAAGGCGGTCGCCGCGCAGGCGGCCGATCCCGAAGCCGCCGCCGCCGCGGCCGCGAAGCGCGAGGCCGCGCGCTGGAAGCGCATCGACCAGGGCACCGCCGAACTGCAGCGCTGGATCGGCGATCAGTTGCGCCGCGGGCTGGCTTCGTTCGGCGCGCAGCAACGCGCCGAGTGGACGGCGATGGCGGCGCGCATGGTCGACGCGCAGGCGCCGGCGCTGTCGGCGCAGTTGCTGGCCGCGACCGACGCCATGGCCGCCGGCATCGCCGGCGCGCCGGCGGTGATCGAGCGCTTCGGCCTGATCTGGCTGCTGCGCGAAGCGGTGGTCCGGCGCGCGACGCTGTCGCCGCAACGCCTGGCCGACGTGCGCACCGCGCTGGGCTGGGTCTACGACAAGGACGATTTGTCCACGCTCGGCGAAAGCGTGAGCGATCGCTGGATCGTCCAGGGCCAGCGCATCGACGAACGCGACGACCGCCTGTTCGAACGCCGGGTGTGGCTGCGCGGGCAGGCCAGCGGCCGCGACGCGCTGCTGCACGACTACGCCTACGGCGGCCGCGGCTGGGAGCAGCAATGGCTGGACGGGCGCGCGGTCGAGGCGACCCTGCGCTTCTTCCCCGGCAGCGCGCCGCTGCGCGCGCTGGCGCTGGAGCAGGGCGCGGCGCAGCCGGCGCCGCGCTGGTCGCAGCCGGCCGCCGACGCCATCGAAGCCGCCTCGCTCGCGTTCGCCGCGAACCCGTGGCTGCAATGGTGGCCGCTGGCGCTGGCCGATGCGATACCGCTGTACGAGAACGAACGCTGGTGGCTGCACACCCCGGCCGGGCGCCTGCCGCTGGCGCTGGGCGACGCGGCCGGCTGGAATCTGCTCGCGCGCAGCGGCGGCCGCGCACTGCAGGTGATGGGCGAATGGGACGGCCGCGAACTGCGGCCGCTGAGCGCCTGGCGCGGCGAAGACGCGGCGCACAACTGGAGCCTGGCGGCATGAGCGCGAACCTTGCGGACGCCGGCGGCGATTGGATCAAGCCGGCGTTGGTCGGCATCGACGGCGCGCGCGCGCCGGCGTTTCCCGCGCCGGTCGGCGAGTTGCTGGAGCAGATCGACGGCGACGACGCGCTGGCGCGCTACGCCCGCGGCGCCGCGGCGATGGCGGCGTGCCGGCTGGCCGCGGTGGAGCTCGCGCCGGCCGCGGCCGAGCCGCCGCCGGCCGCGCCCGACGACGCGCGCATGATCGGCGAAGGCGAGCCGCTGGCGCCGGCGCTGGCCGCGATCTTCCGCGGCGACAGCGAACGCCTGCACCACGAAGCCTGCCAGCGCCTGGCCGCGCTCGGCCGCGCGCTGCCGGCCGCGGCGCTGGCGTCCGCGCTCGATGCCGGCCGCCAGCGCGCGCGGCTGCGCCCGGCGCTGCTGCCGGTGCTCGGCGAACGCGGGCTGTGGCTGGCCCGGCTCAATCCGGATTGGCGCTACGCCGATCGCGGCGCGGCCGGCGCGGGCGAGAACATCGTGGGCGAGGACGAGCCCACCGATTCGGCGGCCGAGGTCGCGCGCCTGTGGCAGGAAGGCAGTTTCGAACAGCGCCTGGCCCTGTTCGCGCGGGTCCGCGCGGCCGAGCCCGCGCGCGCGAGAGAGATGTTGCAGGCACAACTCGGCGAGTTGCCGGCGAAGGAACGCGCCGCGTTCGTCGCCGAGTTCGACGCCGGGCTCGACGCGGACGACGAGGCGCTGCTGGCCGGCCTGCTCAAGGACCGCGGCCGCGAAGTGCGCCGGCTCGCCGCGAGCCTGCTCGCGCGCCTGCCGCAGTCCGCGCATGCGCAGCGATTGGCCGCGTGGCTGGCGCCGCTGCTGACCCAGGAGCGCGTGCTGCTGGTCAAGCGCTGGACGCTCGACGCGCCGCAGGCCGCCGATCCCGAGTGGGCCGCCGCGGCCATCGACGCCGCGCGGCCGCAGAACGACGCGCTCGGCGAGCGCGCGTGGTGGCTGTACCAGCTGGCGCGGCAGATGCCGCTGCGCTGGTGGTGCGAGCGCACCGGCATGGACCCCGCCGCGCTGCTGGCCTGGGCCGGCAAGAGCGACTGGAAGCAGGCGCTGTACCGCGGCTGGATCGAACGCATCCACCGCGACGACGGCGACTGGGTGCAGGCCATGCTCGACGCGCCCGGCCGCGCCTTCGGCGAGCACCATGGCGAACTGCTGGCGCTGCTGCCGCCGGCGCAGCGCGTGCGCCATTGGCCGCGCAGTTTCGCCGAGCTGTGCCGCAGCGGCCGCCTGGACGAGGTGCTCGGCTCCTGCGCGCCGGGGCAGTGGCTGCCGCTGGATTACTCGCGCCTGGTCGGCGAAGGCCTGCAGCAGGCCGGCGACACCCTGCGCCAGGACTGGAGCCTGCGCCAGAACGCCCAGACGCTGCTGGAAGCGCTGCACCCGCAGGCGCTGCACGGCTGGCAGGCGCCGCCGCGCGCACCCGACGACACCCCGGCCCTGGCCGACTGCCTCGCCGGCCTGGAGCGCACCGCGCAGCTGCGCCGGCTGCTGCACGCCTGAGCCGCCCGGCCCCCGAATCTTCGAATCTTCGAATCAAACCTCATCCACACGGAGTTCCGATGACCGCCGTCCTGCGCCAACACGCTGAAATCCAGTTCGCCGAAGAGCTCGAACAACTGGCCAAGGCCGACGACCGCCAGCGTCCCGCCAACTGGAAGCTGTCGCCGTGGGCGGTGGTGACCTACCTGATCGGCGGCAAGCTCGACAACGGCTTCGAGGTCAGCGCCAAGTACATCGGCAACCGCCGCTTGATGGAGATCGCCGTCGCCACCGTCGCCACCGACCGCGCGCTGCTGCTGTTCGGCGTGCCGGGCACGGCCAAGTCGTGGGTGTCCGAGCACCTGAGCGCGGCGATCAGCGGCGACTCCACCATGCTGATCCAGGGCACCGCCGGCACCAGCGAAGAGCAGATCCGCTACGGCTGGAACTACGCGCAACTGCTGGCCCACGGCCCCAGCGAGAACGCGCTGGTGCCGAGCCCGATGATGAACGCGATGAAGCTCGGCAAGATCGCCCGGGTCGAAGAACTGACCCGCATCCCCGCCGACGTCCAGGACACCTTGATCACGGTGCTGTCGGAGAAGACCCTGCCGGTGCCGGAACTCGGCAGCGAAGTGCAGGCCGCGCGCGGCTTCAGCGTGATCGCCACCGCCAACAACCGCGACAAGGGCGTCAACGAGTTGTCGAGCGCGCTCAAGCGCCGCTTCAACACGGTGATCCTGCCGGTGCCGTCGAGCGAGGAAGAGGAAGTCTCGATCGTGGTCAAGCGCGTGCACGAACTTGGCCGCGCGCTGGAGTTGCCGGCCGAACCGCCGGCGCTGAAGGAAGTCGCGCGGATCGTGCGCATCTTCCGCGAACTGCGCAACGGCCAGACCGAGGACGGCAAGTCCAAGCTCAAGACGCCGAGCTCGACCCTGTCCACCGCCGAGGCGATCTCGGTGATCAACAACGGCATGGCCCTGGCCGGGCACTTCGGCGACGGCGTGCTGCGTCCGGCCGACATGGCCGCGGGCATGATCGGCGCGGTGGTCAAGGACCCGGTGCAGGACCAGGTGGTGTGGACGGAGTACCTGGAGACCGTGGTCAAGGAACGCGCCGAGTGGAAGGACCTTTACCGCGCCTTCCGCGAGCAGCTGTGATCCGCGCATGAGCGCCACGCTCAGTTATTTCGGCATCCGCCACCACGGCCCGGGCTGCGCGCGCAGCCTGCGCAAGGCGCTGGACGCGTTGCGGCCGGACTGCTTGCTGATCGAGGGCCCGGCCGGCGCGGAGGCCATGGTCGAGCACCTGCGCGACGCGCAACTGCAGCCGCCGGTGGCGCTGCTGTCCTACGGCGTCGACGATCCGCAGCTGGCCGTGTTCCATCCCTACGCCGAGTTCTCGCCGGAATGGCAGGCGATGCGCTGGGCGGTGGAGCAGGGCGCGACGGTGCGCTTCATCGACGTGCCGGCCGGGGCCAGCCTGGCCTGGCAGCGGGCGCGGCGCGAGCGCTTCGCCGGCGAGGCGCAGGCGCAGCCGGCGGGCGAGGTCGCTGGCGAAGGCGAGGCGCAGTCGCCGCAGGAACTCGCCGACGACGCGGCGCGGATCGAGGCCGCGCCCGCGGCGTCGGAAACGCGCGCCGAGGGCGCAGCTCCCGTGTCCGCGTCCGAACCCCAGGCCGAGGACGCCGCCGAACCGACCGCGGACGGCCACGGCCAGCGCGATCCGCTCGACTGGCTCGCCCACGCCGCCGGCTACGCCGACGGCGAGAGCTGGTGGAACCACATGGTCGAAGAGCGCGGCGACGGCGAAGGCCTGTTCGAGGCGATCGCCGCGGCCATGGCCGAACTGCGCGACCACGCCGAGCTGGGCAACGGCCTGGACCCGCGCGAGGAAGCGCTGCGCGAGGCGCACATGCGCAGCGGCATCCGCGAGGCGGTCAAGCAGGGCTTCGAGCGCATCGCCGTGGTCTGCGGCGCCTGGCACGTGCCGGCGCTGGCCGGCAAGGCCACCGCCGCGGCCGACAAGGCCCTGCTCAAGGACCTGCCCAAGCTCAAGGCCGCCGCGACCTGGGTGCCGTGGACCTACCGCCACCTCAGCAGCGCCAGCGGTTACGGCGCCGGCATCGATTCGCCGGGCTGGTACGAACACCTGTGGCGGCACGGCGGCAGCCAGGGCCGCACCGTCGGCTGGTTCGCGCGGGTCGCGCGGGTGCTGCGCGAACACGCGCTGGACTGCTCGTCCGCGCACCTGATCGAGGCCGCGCGTCTGGCCGACACGTTGGCCGCGTTGCGCCAGCGTCCGGCGCCGAGCCTGGTCGAACTCAACGAAGCCACCCTGAGCATCCTGTGCAACGGCGACGACGCGCCGATGCGGCTGATCGAGCAGGCGCTGATGATCGGCGAGCGGATCGGCTCGGTGCCCGAGGCGGTTCCGACCGTGCCGCTGCAGCGCGATCTGGAGGCCCAGCGCAAGCGCCTGCGGCTCAAGGCCGAAGCCTTGAGCAAGCCGCTGGAACTGGACCTGCGCAACGACACCGACCTGCAGCGCAGCGAACTGCTGCACCGGTTGCTGCTGCTGGACATCGGCTGGGGCCGCCTCGGCGGCGCCGGGCGTTCGCGCGGCAGCTTCCGCGAAGTGTGGGAACTGGCCTGGCAGCCGGGGTTCGAGATCGAGCTGATCGTCGCCAGTCGCTACGGCCAGACCGTGGCGCAGGCCGCGACCGCGCGCGCGATCGAATCCGCGCGCCAGGCCGAGCGCCTGCCGGATCTCTCGCGCCTGATCGACCGGGTGCTGCTGGCGAACCTGCCCGATGCGGTGCAAGCGGTGGCGGCCGAACTGCAGGCGCGCGCCGCGGTGGACGCCGATCCGCTGTCGCTGCTGGCGGCGCTGCCGGCGCTGGCCAACGTGCAGCGCTACGGCAACGTGCGCAACACCGACGCGGCGCAGGTGCGGCATCTGTTCGACGGCATGCTCGCGCGCGCCTGCATCGGCCTGACCATCGCGCTGGGCGGGCTCGACGAAGAAGCCGCGGGCGACGCGCGCGAAACCCTGCTCGCCGCCGACCGCGCGGTCGCGCTGCGCGAGGACGAGGCCCAGACCGCGACCTGGCGCGGCGCCCTGCGCCAGCTCGCGCTGGCGCTGAGCGCCACCCCGCTGCTGCGCGGCGTGGCCACGCGCCTGCTGTTCGACGCCGGCGCCTTCGACGGCGAAGCGGTCGCGCGCGAACTGGGGCTCAACCTCTCGCTCGGCGCCGAGCCGCTGGACGCGGCGCACTGGCTGGACGGCTTCCTCAACCGCAACGCCGCGGTGCTGCTGCACGACGACGCGGTGTGGGGCCTGATCGACGGCTGGGTCTCGAACCTGGGCCACGAGCATTTCCTGCGCGTGGTGCCGTTGTTGCGGCGCAGCTTCGCCGAGTTCGAGGCCGCCGACCGGCGCGACCTCGGCCAGCGGGTCAAGCGCCCGCTGGGCGCCGCGCCGGCCGCGGCGGCGCGATCGTCGTGGGACGCCGCCCGCGCGGCGCGCGCGCTGCCGTTGCTGCGCGAATTGTTCGGCCTCGAGCCGGTAGGAGATGCGCGATGAGCGCGGCAACCGATAGCGCCGACACCGACCTGCCCGCCGACGCGGCGACGCCGAGCACGCGCGAGGAGCGCTGGCGCATGGTCCTGGGCAGCGAGGCCCAGGACAGTTGCGGCGGCCTCGGCGCCGGCCTGTCGCCGATGGACGCGGCCCTGGCCGCGCTGTACGAACCCAGCGGCCCCGGCGGCCTGTCGCGGCGCGGCGGCCGCGGCGGCTCGGCGCCGAACGTGGCGCGCTGGCTCGGCGACATCCGCAAGTATTTCCCGACCAGCGTGGTCCAGGTGATGCAGCGCGACGCCCTGCAGCGCCTGGACCTGCGCCAGATGCTGCTGGAAAAGGAGATGCTCGAAGGCATCCAGCCCGACGTGCACATGGTCGCCAACCTGGTGTCGCTGTCGGGCGTTATTCCGGCCGAGACCAAGCAGACCGCGCGCATGGTGGTGCGGCGCGTGGTCGAGGAACTGATGCGCAAGCTCGAAGAGCCGATGCGCTCGGCGGTGACCGGCGCGCTCGACCGCGCCCGCCGCACCCGCCGGCCGCGCCACGCCGAGATCGACTGGAACCGCACCATCCGCGCCAACCTCAAGCATTGGCAGCCCGAGTACAACACCGTGATTCCGCAACAGCTGATCGGCTTCGGCCGCAAGTCGCGGCGGCCGCAGCGCGAGATCACCCTGTGCATCGACCAGAGCGGCTCGATGGCGGCGTCGGTGGTGTATTCGAGCATCTTCGGCGGGGTGATGGCTTCGCTGCCGGCGGTATCGACCCGGCTGGTGGTGTTCGACACCGCGGTGGTCGACATGACCGAACAGCTCGACGACCCGGTCGACCTGCTGTTCGGCGTGCAGCTCGGCGGCGGCACCGACATCCACGGCGCGGTCGCCTATTGCCAAGGTCTGATCCGCGAGCCGCGCAACAGCATCCTGGTGCTGATCTCGGATTTGTACGAAGGCGGGGTCGAGGCCAAGCTGCTGGCGCGCGCGCAGGAACTGGTCGAGGCCGGCGTGCAGTTCATCGTGTTGCTGGCGCTGAGCGACGAGGGCCGGCCGGCGTACGACCAGGCGCTGGCGGCGAAACTGGCCGCGCTGGGCGTGCCGTCGTTCGCGTGTACGCCGGATGCGTTTCCAGGATTGATGGCTGCGGCGATCCGGCGCGACGACGTCAATCAGTGGGCGGCGGGGAATGGGTTGGTGCCGACGCGGGCGGAAGGTTAGGGCGCGCCACAAAGCCGACGCACGTCATTCCGGCGAAAGCCGGAATCCATTTGATGTGTTGCTTGCGCTCTTATTGATGTTTCATGTGACGACAAGCGGCAATCAAAAGCTTTCGTCCGCAAGCGGCCGAGCAACTTTCTTTTGTCAGCGCGACAAAAGAAAGTAGCCAAAGAAAAACGCTTGTTTAAGGTCACAAGCCACTAAGTCCAGCACCTTGCGCGGGGCTGCGCCATAAGGGACATCCATGTCCCATGGCGCACGCGCGCATCCATGCGCGCGCCCTCCGGGGCTGCGGAGCGCGGGCCTCGGGTGCGGTTGCGTCCAAGCTAAAAGCAACGGCAACGACAAGATAAGAATGGAGTCCGGCTTTCGCCGGAATTACGGCGAAAGAGAATCGCGGCAACGCTCTGAGTTCGGACGCGCCAAAACGCAAAAGGCCCGGGCGAACGCCCAGGCCTTTCGCAAGACGCCTGGACTCAGGCCGCCTTCTTCGCCGCCAACTGCCGCAGCACGTAATGCAGGATCCCGCCGTGGCGGAAGTACTCCACTTCCTTCGGTGTCAACAACAACACCTTCGCCTCGAACTTGATCTCGCTGCCGTCGGCTTTCTTCGCCGTCACCGTCGCGGTCTTGGCCTTGCCGTCGTCCAGGCCGGTCACGCTGACCACCTCGGAGCCGTCCAGCCCCAGGCTCTGTGCGTTCTCGCCGTCCTTGAACTGCAGCGGCAGCACGCCCATGCCGACCAGGTTGGAGCGGTGGATGCGCTCGAAGCTCTCGGCGATCACCGCCTTGACTCCGAGCAGGTTGGTGCCCTTGGCCGCCCAGTCGCGCGAGGAGCCGGTGCCGTATTCCTTGCCGGCGAACACCACCAGCGGCACCCCGTCGGCCTTGTACTTCATCGCCGCGTCGAAGATCGCCAGCTTCTCCGGCTCGGCGCCGTCCTTGCCGTAGTACAGCGTGTTGCCGCCTTCCTCGCCGCCGAACATCAGGTTCTTGATGCGGATGTTGGCGAAGGTGCCGCGCACCATCACGTCGTCGTTGCCGCGGCGCGAGCCGTAGCTGTTGAAGTCCGCCGGCTGCACGCCGCGCGAGACCAGGAAGCGGCCCGCCGGCGAGTCCTTCTTGATGTTGCCGGCCGGCGAGATGTGGTCGGTGGTGATCGAATCGCCGAACAGGCCCATGACCCGCGCATCGTGCACGTCGTCGATGCTGCCTACGTCCATCGTCATGCCGTCGAAGTAGGGCGGGTTCTTGATGTAGGTCGAGGCCTCGTCCCACTGGAACGACTCGCCGTCCGGCGAGGCGATCTGGTTCCAGCGGGTGTCGCCCTTGAACACGTCGGCGTAGTTCTGCGCGAAAAGTTCCGGGCCCACCGTCGCGGCGATGGTGTCGCCGATTTCCTTGTTCGACGGCCAGATGTCGCGCAGGAACACGTCCTTGCCGTCGCTGCTCTTGCCGATCGGCTCCTGGGTCAGGTCGATGTTGACCGTGCCGGCGATCGCGTACGCCACCACCAGCGGCGGCGAGGCCAGGTAGTTGGCCTTCACTTCCGGATGCACGCGGCCTTCGAAATTGCGGTTGCCCGACAGCACCGAGGCCACCACCAACTCGTTCTCGGCGATGCCCTTGGAGACTTCGTCCGGCAGCGGGCCGGAATTGCCGATGCAGGTGGTGCAGCCGTAGCCGACCACGTAGAAGCCGAGCTTCTCCAGATCGTCGAGCACGCCGGCCTTCTTGAGGTAGTCGGTCACCACCAGCGAGCCCGGCCCGAGCGAGGTCTTGACCCACGGCTTGGACTTTAGGCCCAGCTTGGCGGCGTTGCGCGCGAGCAGGCCGGCGCCGAGCATCACCGCCGGATTGGAGGTGTTGGTGCAGGAGGTGATCGCGGCGATCACCACCGAGCCGTCGGACAGTTCGGCGTCCTGGTCCTGGATGCGGATCTTCGATACCGGCTTGGCCGCGAGCTCACTGGCCTGCGGCTGGTCGCCGCCTTCGCCGTTGAGCTCCTCGATCGCGCAGCCCACGCCGCGGGGCTTGCGGTTGGCGACCAGCGGGCCGAGGTTTTCCTGGAAGTTGCCGTGCACGTTCTCCAGCAGCACGCGGTCCTGCGGACGCTTCGGGCCGGCCAGCGACGGCTTGACGTCGCCGAGGTCGAGCGCGAGCGTGGCCGAGTATTCGGCGTGCGGCTGGCCCGGCTCGTGCCACAGGCCCTGGGCCTTGGCGTAGGCCTCGACCAGGGCGATCTGCTCGTCGCTGCGGCCGGACAGGCGCAGGTAGTTCAGCGATTCGGCGTCGATCGGGAAGATGCCGCAGGTCGCGCCGTACTCGGGCGCCATGTTGGCGATGGTCGCGCGGTCGGCCAGCGGCAGGTGCTGCAGGCCGTCGCCGTAGAACTCGACGAACTTGCCGACCACGCCGTGCTTGCGCAGCATCTGGGTCACGGTCAGGACCAGGTCGGTCGCGGTGCTGCCCTCGGGCAGCTTGCCGGTCAGCTTGAAGCCGACCACCTGCGGAATCAGCATCGAGGAAGGCTGGCCGAGCATCGCCGCCTCGGCTTCGATGCCGCCCACGCCCCAGCCGAGCACGCCGATGCCGTTGATCATCGTGGTGTGGCTGTCGGTGCCGAACACGGTGTCGGGGAAGGCCTGCAACTGGCCGTCCACTTCGCGGCCCATGACCACGCGGGCCAGGTTTTCCAGGTTCACCTGATGGACGATGCCGGTGTTCGGCGGCACCACCTTGAAGTTCTCGAACGACTTCTGGCCCCAGCGCAGGAAGCTGTAGCGCTCCTTGTTGCGGTCGAACTCGATCTTGCCGTTGAGGTCGAGCGCGTCGGGGCGGCCGAACACGTCGACCTGCACGGAGTGGTCGATCACCAGCTCGGAGGGGATCAGCGGATTGATCTGCTTGGCGTTGCCGCCGAGCTTGCCGACCGCATCGCGCATCGCCGCGAGGTCGACCACGCAGGGCACGCCGGTGAAGTCCTGCAGGACCACGCGCGCCGGCATGAAGGCGATCTCGGTGTCGGGCTCCTTCTTGGCCTCCCAGTGCGCGACCGCCTCGATGTGCTCCTTGCCGACCGTGGCGCCGCCGTCTTCATGGCGCAGCAGGTTCTCCAGCAGGATCTTCATCGAATAGGGCAGGCGGGCGATGTCGAAGCGCTCGCCCAGCGCCGGCAGGCTGAAGTAGGTGTAGTCGCGGCCGTTGACGGACAACTGGCGGCGGGTCGAAAACGAGTCGCTCATGCGGTGAACTCCTGTGGAGGTGCTGGCTCGCGCCTCGCGCCGGGCGAGGATCTGCTTGCGGTGGACCGGGCGGCGCAAGGCGTGGCGGGGTCTGTGCGGCGATTATCCACCAGTTGCCGATGGCCGGATGTGCACGGGGTGTCGAGGCGATTCGATCGCGACGGCGGTCGCGGTCGCGCGATGCAGCTCGGTCCTCGGGCTTTTGCAGCGCATTTCGTCGGCCTCGGGTTTTTCTTGCGCGCCGATCCGGCATCACGGACAACACAGCGTTGCGTGGGCGCGGCGTCGCGGTCGGCGACCGGCCGCGGTTTCGCGCCGCGTCGTCGCGCTCGCAACGAGGATGCCCGCGCTTTGTTGCGCTTCGGCAAAGGACGCGGACGCAGACCGGGCCGGACGCCGGCGGTGTTCGAGGCGGGTCGGTCGCGCTTGGGTATCGCGCTCGCGGCGGTCGCGTCGCGCGAAGCGGATCGGTCGCCGATCCGCTGCACGGCTGGCGGCGCCGGCGCGTTACGCGCCCGGCTCCGGGGCGAGGACCGCCGGCGCTCGTCCGGCCGCAGCCGTGGCCGTGTCGGCCGTGCCGCGGGGGCGGCGCCGGTCCTGTGGGCGACGACGCGGGGCAGGGCGCTGCGTACCGACCACGGCAGAACGCGCCCGCTCTGGCCTGAAGCTGAACCGGGATCGGCGATGCGTGCGCGCCGCGGCCGGCCGACGGCGTCGAAAATTGAAGCGTGGCCGCTATAACGCCATGTAAGACATGGGTTTTTTGTCGTGGGGCGATTCTCCGGCCAAGCAGCGGCCGCCGCGTCTGCGCGCGCAGCCGAGCCGGCCCCGCCACTCGGGCAATGCCCGGGTATGTATAATGAGTACATACTTTCTGGAGCGTACTCATGGAAGCCACCGTCGCCGAGCGGGGTCAGATCACTCTCCCCAAAGCGGTGCGCGATGCCCTCGGCCTGACCAAGGGCACGCTGCTCAAGGTCGAACTCGACGGCAGCCGGATCATCCTGCGCAAGAGCGTGGACGATGCGATCTCCAAGGCGCGCGGCAAGTTCGCCCTGGACGGCTTCGATTCCGGCGAGGACGCCGCGCGCGCGATGCGCGACGAGGAATGAGCCGGTGATCGCGGTCGACTCGCCAGTGCTGATCGAACTGCTCAGCGACGGCCCGCAGGCCGACGCGGTCGAGTCGTGCCTGCGCCAGAGCCTGGTCGGCGGCCGCGTGGTCGTGTGCGACGTCAGCCTGGCCGAGATCTGCGCGGCGCTGCGCGGCGGCGCGCAAGCGCAGGAGGCGCTGGAGGAGATGGGCATCCATTTCAGCGCGCTGGAAGCCAAGTCGGCGTTGCGCGCGGGCGAGATGCACCGGCGCCACCGCCAGCGCGGCGGCGAGCCGCGCGGCTTCGGCGGTTTCCTGGTCGGCGCCCACGCCTTGCTCCAGTGCGACGGCCTGATCACCTGGAACGACACGTTTTATCGCGACTACTTCAAGGGCCTGAAGCTGATCGTGCCGCAAGCCTGAGCCCCCGTTCGACATCATTCGTTTTTTAGCGCACCACACCACCAGATCCACGCGGAGAATCTTTATGTTGGAAGCCTATCGCCACCACGTTGCCGAGCGCGCCGCGCTGGGCATTCCGCCGCTGCCCCTGACCGCCCAGCAGACCGCCGAAGTCATCGAACTGCTGAAGGCCCCGCCGGCCGGCGAGGGCGAGTTCCTGCTGGACCTGCTCACCCACCGCGTCCCGGCCGGCGTCGACGACGCGGCCAAGGTCAAGGCCTCGTACCTGGCCGCGGTCGCCTTCGGCACGGAGAAGAACGCGCTGATCCCGCGCGCCCGCGCCACCCAGCTGCTGGGCACCATGCTCGGCGGCTACAACATCCATCCGCTGATCGAACTGCTCGACGACGCCGAAGTCGGCACCGTCGCCGCCGACGCGCTCAAGCACACCCTGCTGATGTTCGACGCCTTCCACGACGTGCAGGAGAAGGCCGAGAAGGGCAACGCCAACGCCCGCGCCGTGCTGCAAAGCTGGGCCGATGCGGAGTGGTTCACCAGCAAGCCGGAAGTGCCGCAGTCGATGACCGTCACCGTGTTCAAGGTGACCGGCGAAACCAACACCGACGACCTGTCGCCGGCGCCGGATGCGACCACGCGTCCGGACATCCCGCTGCACGCGCTGGCGATGCTGAAGAACAAGCGCGACGGCATCGAGCCGGAAGAAGACGGCAAGCGCGGCCCGATCGCCTTCATCGAATCGCTGAAGGACAAGGGCCATCTGGTCGCCTACGTCGGCGACGTGGTCGGCACCGGCTCCAGCCGCAAGTCGGCGACCAACTCGGTGCTGTGGTTCACCGGCGAGGACATCCCCTTCATCCCGAACAAGCGCTTCGGCGGCGTGTGCCTGGGCTCGAAGATCGCGCCGATCTTCTACAACACCATGGAAGACGCCGGCGCGCTGCCGATCGAACTCGACGTGTCGCAGATGGACATGGGCGACGTGGTCGAACTGCGTCCGTACGAAGGCAAGGCGTTCAAGAACGGCGAGCTGATCGCCGAGTTCGCGCTCAAGTCCGACGTGTTGCTCGACGAAGTCCGCGCCGGCGGCCGCATCCCGTTGATCGTCGGCCGCGGCCTGACCGCCAAGGCGCGCGAAGCGCTGGGCCTGGCCCCGTCCACGCTGTTCCGCCTGCCGCAGAACCCGGCCGACAGCGGCAAAGGCTACTCGCTGGCGCAGAAGATGGTCGGCCGCGCCTGCGGCCTGGCCGAGGGCCAGGGCATCCGTCCGGGCACCTACTGCGAGCCGAAGATGACCTCGGTGGGTTCGCAGGACACCACCGGCCCGATGACCCGCGACGAGTTGAAGGACCTGGCTTGCCTGGGCTTCTCGGCCGATCTGGTGATGCAGTCGTTCTGCCACACCGCGGCGTATCCGAAGCCGGTCGACGTCAAGACCCACCACGAGCTGCCGGCCTTCATCAGCAACCGCGGCGGCATCGCCCTGCGTCCCGGCGACGGCGTGATCCACTCGTGGCTCAACCGCATGCTGATGCCCGACACCGTCGGCACCGGCGGCGACTCGCACACCCGTTTCCCGGTCGGCATCTCGTTCCCGGCCGGCTCCGGTCTGGTCGCGTTCGCCGCGGCCACCGGCGTGATGCCGCTGGACATGCCCGAGTCGGTGCTGGTGCGCTTCAAGGGCGAAATGCAGCCCGGCGTGACCCTGCGCGACCTGGTCAACGCGATCCCGCTGGCCGCGATCAAGTCGGGCCTGCTGACCGTCGCCAAGCAGGGCAAGAAGAACATCTTCTCCGGCCGCATCCTCGAGATCGAAGGCCTGCCGCAGCTCAAGGTCGAGCAGGCGTTCGAGCTGTCCGACGCCTCGGCCGAGCGTTCCGCCGCCGGCTGCACGGTGAAGCTGGACAAGGAACCGATCATCGAGTACCTGACCAGCAACATCACCCTGCTGAAGTGGATGATCGCCGAAGGCTATGCCGACCCGCGCTCGCTGTCGCGCCGGATCAAGGCGATGGAAGGCTGGCTGGCCAACCCGCAGCTGCTGGAAGGCGATGCCGACGCCGAGTACGCCGCGGTGATCGAGATCGACCTCAACGAAATCGTCGAGCCGATCGTCGCCTGCCCGAACGACCCGGACGACGTGAAGACCCTGTCCGATGTCGCCGGCGCGGTCATCGACGAAGTGTTCATCGGTTCGTGCATGACCAATATCGGCCACTTCCGCGCGGCCGCGAAGCTGCTGGAAGGCAAGCGCGACATCCCGACCCGTCTGTGGGTCGCGCCGCCGACCAAGATGGACGCGTCCGAGCTCACCAAGGAAGGCCACTACGGCACCTTCGGCACCGCCGGCGCGCGCATGGAAATGCCGGGCTGCTCGCTGTGCATGGGCAACCAGGCGCAGGCGCGCGAGGGCGCGACGGTGTTCTCCACCAGCACCCGCAACTTCCCCAACCGCCTGGGCCGCAACACCAACGTGTACCTGGGTTCGGCCGAGTTGGCCGCGATCTGCTCGCGTCTGGGCCGGATCCCGACGCGCGAGGAGTACATGGCCGACATCGGCGTGATCAACGCCAACGGCGACAAGATCTACCGCTACATGAACTTCGATCAGATCCAGGACTACAAGCAGGTCGCCGACACCGTCGCCGCCTGATCGGTTCCGCCCGGTCAGCGGCGGATCGAGAAAACCCCGGCCTCGCGCCGGGGTTTTTCTTTTTCGGTCGGGCGCTCGCGAAACGCTTTACGCCGGGCCGGCGAACGTTCACGCTGCGCCGCACGAGTGGGGGCGGCGGATGCCCTCGTTCGTCTTCATTCCATCCCCCGAGAAGGATTTCGCCATGAACCGTTCGTTGTCCCGCTTCGCATCCGTCGCCGTCTCGGCGCTGGCCCTGGCCCTGCCGCTGGCCGCCAGCGCCGCCGAAGCGCCTTACCGCGACGCCGCGCAGGTGCGCGCCGAACTGGCCAAGATCGTGACCTGCGAAGCCACGCGCGAGGAGTTCATGCGCATGGGCAGCGCGCTGACCCCGCTGTACTACGACAAGCCGGAGGAGGTGCAGCCGGCGCTGGCGGGATGGCGCAACGCCAAGGACGCGAACACGTTCGTGGCCATCTTCGAGATGCCCGAGCCGATCAAGGTCTACGGCCACTCGACCAAGCAGGTGATGATGGCCGGCGAGGGCCTGCTCGCGGTGATCGACGGCGACGTCGCCGACGCGCTGTCCAAGCAGTTCAAGCTCAAGCCCAGCGACGAGCCGCTGGCCAAGCACATCCGCACGCGCGAACTGCGGCGCGAAGCGCTCGGCGACGGTATCGACGCCACCGTCACCCAGACGGTCAGCACGCTCAGCACCCATCCGGGCAAGACCATGGTGGGATGCGAGTACAAGATGGTGTGGTGACCCGCCAAGGCGCCTGGCCTGGGAGTCGCGGAGACTCCAGGCCGGCGCGGCGGTTGGATCGGCGCGGTCGCCGCTTGCGCCGCTCCTGCAGGAACCCCATGCCGATACGCGACGACTTGCGCCTGCGGTAGGAGCGGCGCAAGCCGCGACCGCGCACCATCCCGAACCTGCGTCTGCGCGAAGCCGCGCGAATCCTGCGAACCGGACGCGCGGGCTCAGGCCGACGTCAGCGCCGCTGGCGGCCGCCCGCCCGGCTCAATCCAGCCGCGCCTCGGTCGCATCGACCATCGCCCGCTTGCGCAGCAGGAAGTCCCAGTAGCTGCCGCCGAGCTGGCGCCACAGCACCGCCGAGCGCACCGCGGCCAGCAGCACCGCGCGCACTTCGGCGACCACCCCGGGCTGGCCCAGGTAATGCGGATTGCCCTGCACCAGCACCCGCGGGCGCAGGTGGCTCAGGGTGTCGGCGTAGAGCGTGCCGAGCGCGGCGATCACGTCGGGGTGGCTGCTGCCCAGGCGCTGGGCCTGGTCGGCCTGGGCGCGGATGCCGCCCAGGACCTTGTCGGCCATCGCCGCGTCCTGGACGAAGCGGCGCTCCAGCTGCAGCACCGCCAGCGCCAGCCGCGGCAGGTGTTCGTCGTGGCTGCGGCTGGTGAAGTAGTCCTGCACCAGCACCAGGCCGGGGCGCAGCTGGGCGACGCTGCCGTACACCGCCGTGGGCGAGGAGGCGTCGATGCGGAACACCGACTCCAGCGCGGTTTCCAGCACGCTGGCGTTGGCCTGGCCGGTGTCGGCGATGCGCCGCACCTGGGCCAGCGCCTGGGCGAGGCCGGCGAGGGCGAGGACGCGTTCGGAAAGTTCGGCCATTACGGATTCGTCGTCAAAGTCGTCGGGAAAGGGGAGGCCGCGCGCAGGCCCGGCACCGGCGCGTCGGTGGCGGCGATCACCGCGCCGCCGAGGCATTCCTCGCCGGCGTACAGCACCAGCGACTGGCCCGGGGTGACCGCGCGCTGCGGCTGGGCGAAGCGCACCGACAGGGTACCGTCCTCGCCGACCTCGACCTCGCACGACTGGTCGGGCTGGCGGTAGCGGGTCTGCGCGGCGCAGGCGAAGCGGCGCCCGGGCGGGTGGCCGGCGATCCAGTGCGCGGTCTCGGTGACCAGCGCCTGCGAGCGCAGCCAAGGCGTGTCGCTGCCCTGGTCCACGTACAGCACGTTGCCGGCTACGTCCTTGCCGACCACGTACCACGGCGCCTGCTCGAAGCCGCGAACGCCGCCGATGTTGAGGCCCTCGCGCTGGCCGAGGGTGAAATAGAACACGCCCGGGTGGCGGCCGACGACGCGGCCGTCGACGGCGCGGCTGTCGACGGCACGAATCTCGCCTTCGCGCGCCGGCAGGTAGCGGGCCAGGAACTCGCGGAAGTCGCGCTCGCCGATGAAGCAGATGCCGGTGGAGTCCTTCTTGGCCGCGGTCGGCAGGTTCGCCGCCCGCGCCATCTCGCGCACGTCGCGCTTGAGCAGCTCGCCGAGCGGAAAGCGGGTGGCCGCCAGCTGGGCTTGGCCGAGCTGGTGCAGGAAGTAGCTCTGGTCCTTGCTCCGGTCCAGCGCCTTGAGCAGGCGGAAGCGGCCGCCGGCCTCATCGACCCGGGCGTAGTGGCCGGTGGCGATGTAGTCGGCGCCCAGTTCGCGCGCGGCGTCGAGGAAATGCTTGAACTTGATCTCGCGGTTGCACAGCACGTCGGGATTGGGCGTGCGCCCGGCCGCATATTCGGCGACGAAGTGTTCGAACACCCCGGCCCAGTACTCGCCGGAGAAATCGCGGAAGTGGATCGGCAGGCCGAGCCGGCCGGACACCGCGACCGCGTCGCGGCGGTCGTCCTCGGCGCGGCAGTCGCCGCTGCCGTCGTCGGCCCAGTTCTGCATGAACAACCCCGACAGGGCTTGCCCGGAATCGCGCAGCAACAGCGCGGCGACCGAGGAATCGACCCCGCCCGACATGCCCACGATGGTGTCCGCCGACCGTGCCATGGCCATCAGCGCGGCGCTGCGGCGTCCGCGAAGTGCTGGACCAGGTCGAGCGAATGGCGGCGCCCGCCGAGGTAGTCGGCGGCGACCTGCCACACCAGCGGGCTGCGGTGGTCGCCGGCGCGCGCCTGCAGCTCGGCCGGGGTCAGCCACAGCGCCTGGACGATGCCTTCGTCGAGCGGCCGTTGCGGATCGTGGCGGACCGGCTCGGCGGCGAAGGCGAAGCGCAGGTAGTGGCGGCCGCTGCCGCCGGCGGAGGCGGCCGGCGCTTTCCATTGGTAGGCGCCGACGAAGGCGGTCAGGCGCACCTGCCAGCCGGTCTCTTCCAAGGTCTCGCGCAGCGCGGCTTCGAGCAGGCTTTCGTCCGGCTCCAGGTGGCCGGCCGGCTGGTTGAGCACCAGGCGCCCGCCGACGGTCTCCTCGACCATCAGCAGGCGGCCGCCGTCGACCACCACGGTGGCCACGGTCACGTCGGGTTGCCAGAAACGGCCTTCGCGGTAGCTCACGTCAGAATTCGTCCTGGCCGGGGGTGAGTTCGGCTTCCATTTGATCGGCCGCCCGCACCGCATAGTCGATCGCATCGTCGAGGGTCTGCTGCGACGCGTCGGCGTCGAGCTTGACCACGAACACCGCGACGCCATCCTGGCTGACCCAGCCGCCGAGCTTGCTGAGCTGGCCGTCCTCGAGCAGGCGGTTGGCGACCGCCGCCGGCAGCGCGCCGCGGTCGGCGCTGCGGTAGGCGGGCGACCAGATCTCGCGCACCTTCAGCGAGCCGTAGCGCTGGGTGCGCGAGAGCACGTAGGCCATCTGGCTGCGTTGCTCGTCCAGGGCGAAGGTGAGGACGAAGTCGCCGTCCTCGTCGACCTCGTACTTGTAGCCCAGCGCCTGCAGCTGCGCGCGCAGGGCCGGGTCGCCGTCCTTGGACGCGGCGCCCTCGGCCTTGTCCTCGCGCGCCGGCTTGGCGGCGGCCTTGGTCCCGTCGGTCGAGGTCGCGGCCGACGCGCCGGGCTTGGCCGGGTCCGCCCACGCGGGCGCGGCGGCCAGCGCAGCGAGCAGCGCGGCGCCGGCGAGGCGGAACGTGGAGCCGGTCGGAAAGCCGGAGATGGGGCGCATGCGGGTCCTTGAATTCGCGGGCATCGGCGCAATCTGCACCGACGGCACCGCTACAGATGGCGGCGCTGCGGCATTTTGCAATGCGGCCGCGGATGCGTCCAACGCCGCGCCGCGACCGCCGCGCGCGTGACAGGGGCCGCGTCCTGAGAGGGCAGGAGTCTATAATCTTCGCATGGCCAAACAGACCGATCACGAACACAGCCACGGGGTCCTGGTGGAAGCCGGCAAGCCCGAGCTCGCCCGTCCGCCGCTGTATTCCGTAATGCTGCTCAACGACGACTACACCCCGATGGACTTCGTAGTCGAGGTGTTGATGCGCTTTTTCCCGATGAACGTCGAAAAAGCCACACAGATCATGCTGCACGTGCATACCCGCGGCCGCGGCGTATGCGGCGTCTTCACGCGCGAAGTCGCCGAATCGAAGGTAGCGCAGGTGAACGAATTTTCAAGGATGCATCAGCACCCCTTGCTGTGCACGATGGAAAAGGCCTAAAAGGGAGCTGAAGCATCCCCCTGGGGCGGGGCATGGAAAAGCCGGCGAGCGCCCCCACGTAGCGAGCATACGTCCTGGAGGCTCCGTCCCCATGTTCAGCAAGGATCTCGAATACAGCATCGGCCAGTGCTACAAGCGCGCCCGCGAGGCGCGCCACGAGTACATGACGGTCGAACACCTGCTGCTCGCACTACTCGACAACCCGTCCGCCGAGGCCGTCCTCAAGGCCACCGGCGTCGACTTCGCGCGATTGCGCAGCGACCTGGAGCAGGCCATCGCGACCTCGGTCCAGGTCCTGCCCGACGACGTCGACCGCGACACCCAGCCCACCCTGGGCTTCCAGCGCGTGCTGCAGCGCGCGGTCTACCACGTCCAGTCCTCGGGCAAGAAGGAGGTCACCGGCGCCAACGTGCTGGTGGCGATCTTCGGCGAGAAGGACTCGCACGCGGTCTACTTCCTCAACCAGCAGGACGTGGCCCGCCTGGACGTGGTGAACTACCTGTCCCACGGCATCGTCAAGCAGGGCGGCGAAGACGGCCACGCCCACCACGAGGAAGAGGCCAAGCCGGCCGAGGGCATGGACGCGGACGGCAAGTCCGACGCCCTGGCCGAGTTCGCCAGCAACCTCAACCAGCTCGCCCGCGACGGCAAGATCGACCCGCTGGTCGGCCGCGCCGACGAGGTCGAGCGCACCATCCAGGTGCTGTGCCGGCGGCGCAAGAACAACCCGCTCTACGTCGGCGAGGCCGGCGTGGGCAAGACCGCGATCGCCGAGGGCCTGGCCAAGCGCATCGTCGACGGCGAAGTGCCCGAGGTGCTGCGCGGCGCCACCATCTTCGCCCTCGACCTGGGCGCGCTGGTGGCCGGCACCAAGTACCGCGGCGACTTCGAGAAGCGGCTCAAGGCGGTGCTGGCCCAGCTCAAGAAGCAGCCCGAGTCGATCCTGTTCGTCGATGAGATCCACACCATCATCGGCGCCGGTTCGGCCAGCGGCGGCACCATGGACGCCAGCAACCTGATCAAGCCGGCGCTGTCGTCCGGCGAGCTGCGCTGCATCGGCTCGACCACGTTCCAGGAATACCGCGGCATCTTCGAGAAGGACCGCGCGCTGGCGCGGCGCTTCCAGAAGATCGACATCGTCGAGCCGACGGTCGGCGAGACCTACCAGATCCTGCAGGGCCTCAAGCCCAAGTACGAGTCGCACCACGGCGTCACCTACGCCGACGACGCGCTGCAGGCGGCGGTCGACCTGTCGGTCAAGCACATCGGCGACCGCCTGCTGCCGGACAAGGCCATCGACGTCATCGACGAGGCCGGCGCGCGCCAGCGGCTGCTGCCGGAGAGCGCGCGCAAGAGCCTGATCGACATCGAGGAAATCGAGACGATCGTGGCCAAGATGGCGCGCATCCCGACCAAGCAGGTCTCGGCCAGCGACAAGGACGTGCTCAAGAACCTCGAGCGCAACCTCAAGATGGTGATCTTCGGCCAGGACCCGGCGATCGAGACCCTGGCCTCGGCGATCAAGCTCGCGCGCTCGGGCCTGGGCAATCCGGACAAGCCGATCGGCAACTTCCTGTTCGCCGGCCCGACCGGCGTCGGCAAGACCGAGGTGACCAAGCAGCTCGCGCTGCAACTGGGCATCGAGCTGGTGCGCTTCGACATGTCCGAGTACATGGAGCCGCATTCGGTCAGCCGCCTGATCGGCGCGCCTCCGGGCTACGTCGGCTTCGACCAGGGCGGCCTGTTGACCGAGAAGATCGTCAAGACTCCGCACTGCGTGCTGCTGCTGGACGAGGTCGAGAAGGCGCATCCGGACATCTTCAACATCCTGTTGCAGGTCATGGACCGCGGCACGCTCACCGACACCAACGGGCGCGAGGCCAACTTCAAGAACGTGATCGTGGTGATGACCACCAACGCCGGCGCGGCGCAGGCCTCGCGGCGCTCGATCGGTTTCACCAAGCAGGACCACTCCACCGACGCGATGGAAGTCATCCGCAAGGGCTTCTCGCCGGAATTCCGCAACCGCCTCGACGCGGTGGTGCAGTTCCAGGCGTTGGGCTTCGACCACATCCTGCGGGTGGTGGACAAGTTCCTGATCGAGCTGGAGACCCAGCTGCACGAGAAGAACGTCTCGCTCTCGGCCACCCCGAGCGCGCGCGACTGGCTGGCCCAGCACGGCTTCGACCCGCTGATGGGCGCGCGGCCGATGGCGCGGGTGATCCAGGACCAGATCAAGCGCCCGCTCGCCGACGAACTGCTGTTCGGCAAGCTGGTCGGCGGCGGTCGGGTCAGCATCGACGTCAAGGACGACCGTCTCGTGGTCGACGCCCAGGCCGAGCCGGAGAAGCTGTTGCCGGCGACGGTGTAATCGTCGGCCGCGCTTGCGGCGGAAAGGAAAAGGCGGCCCGTGGGCCGCCTTTTTCTTTGCGCGAGCTTGCCGGCGCGGATCGGTTGCGTGGAGGCGAT
The DNA here is from genome assembly GCF_031199375.1 of Lysobacter yananisis. Lineage (NCBI taxonomy): Bacteria > Pseudomonadati > Pseudomonadota > Gammaproteobacteria > Lysobacterales > Lysobacteraceae > Lysobacter > Lysobacter yananisis. The sequence continues at coordinate 5,023,667 of NZ_CP133568.1, read as the reverse complement.
CGCGCCGTCGACCTGCGGACGCGGTCGGCCTGCGAAGAGGCGGCTGCGCCGGACCGACGGTTTCTTATACGTCGACACCGCGAACGCGTGGGCCGGGCCCGCGCGTTCGGGTTTTCGCGTTTTCGCGTAGCGGCCGGCTCAGCGCCGGGTATAGCGCTTGTAGGCCTGCGCGTCGATCTTCTCCACCCGCGTGATCGAGCAGTAATCGCGCTCGGTGGTGAGCTTCGAGCCTTGCGGGCACAGGCGCGCGCTCTGATCGTCGGTGGAGATCGACAGCTTGCCCGAATAGCTCAGGTCGCTGCAGCCCTGGCGCGTCTGCGCGCGGTAATACTGCTCGCCGTCGCGGATCGCGACGGCGCCGTCGCCGGCGCGGCGCACGCTGTGCTGCGCGCCCAGATCGGTGCAGTCCTGCAAGGGCTCGGCGGCAAGCGCGGGTGCGCAGGCGGCGGCGAGCGCGGTGGCGACGGCGATGGCGGACAACAGCTTCATGCTTCGTATCCTCGGGCTTGGGTGATCGGCGTATGCGCAAATCTAGCGTCGGCGCGCGGCGGCCAAATCTGGAAAAAGTCGCGGTGACCTTCGTCACGGCATGACCTTCGGCCCAGACGCGCGGCGTCGTTGCGGCATCCGCGGTGCGGACGTCGCTTCGTCGCTAGAAATGCGTTCGATCCATGGATGCATTCGCGGGTGCGATGGTTGCAGCGGCGATGTACGTCGTTCGCATCGCGCCGCGATGCGCCGGTGAGTCGCCGGCGCTGGCGTGGAAGACGCGCGACGATGCGTGCGCATCGCGACATGGCGGCTGCGTCGTCGCAACGCGGCAGTGAATCCAAGCGAGAGGTTGCGTCGTGCGCACGTCGCTTCGGCACGCCGGCGGATGCGCGCTGTCGGCAAGCGCCTCAGTCGTGGCGGTCGCGGACCCGGTTGCCTTGCTGCGCTGCGCAAAGATGCAGCGCGCATGGACGCGCGAAACGCGCTGCGCGTCGCATCGGCGACGTGCGCAACAACGCGCGCCCTGTCGGTTTTGCCAGGGGCCGTCGGCGCCTCCGGGCGCCGGTGCTAGCGTCCGCTCGCCCGCGGCTTGCGGGCGGCGGCGATGCCGCCTCACCAGGAAGAGGAGTCCGATCCGATGAAGAAGCGTTCCCTCGCGGCGATGGCCGCGTTCGTGTTCGGTTGCGCGGTGGTCACCACGGCGATGGCCGGCGATGCCTGCCAGACCTGCTGGCAGCGCTACAACAAGTGCGTGTCGATGCTGGATGTGCAGACCTGCGAGTACCAGGTCGCGAATTGCCTGAAGAGCAACGGCTGCCCGAACCCGCCGTGGTGAGCGGCGCGCTCGCGCGCGCTTGAGCGATCGATGGATGCATGGACCAAGGAGCTGACATGAAGTCTCGCCACACCCTGCTCGCGGCGCTGGCCGCGTTCGCGTTCTCCGCCTCGGCCATCGCGGTCGCGGCGCCGCCGTTCAATCCCTGCCAGCAGTGCCGCGATGCGTATCAGCGGTGCATGAACAATGGCGGTCTCGACGGCACCCGCGATTGCGAAACGCCGTTCAGCCAGTGCCTGCTGAGCGCCGGCTGCCCGCTCGAGTAAGACCCAGGCGCGGGCCGGCACAGGCTCGCGCGCTCCACGCCGGCGACGGACGTGCCGTCGCCGTGCCGGAAACGAAAAAGGCGGCCATTGGCCGCCTTTTTCAACAGGTTGCCGCCATTACTTCATGCGGTACGTAATCCGGCCCTTGGTCAGATCGTAGGGCGTCATCTCGACCTTGACCTTGTCGCCGGTCAGGATGCGGATGTAGTTCTTGCGCATGCGACCCGAGATGTGGGCGATGATTTCGTGCCCGTTTTCGAGACGCACGCGGAACATGGTGTTCGGAAGAGTTTCCGCCACCGTGCCCTCGAATTCGATCACGTCGTCTTTTGCCATGTGCTTCCCAGGAAGGTGGACTCGCAGAGGAGTCCTGGAGTCGGGTGTGTGGGCGTCGCGCGCCCGCGAAGCCGCTTATTTTGGCACGGCTGCGGCCTGGGAGCAAAAAATCCGTTAATCGGGTCGCTGGCGGGCCCGCGGAGGGCGCCGGGTGGGCGTCTCAGCCGCCGGGCGCGGGCAGGGGCTCGGCCAGTTCCGCCGCGGCCATCGTGCCGAAACGCCCGGTCCAGGGGCCGGGCTCAAAGCCGGGCCGGGCCGCCAGTTCGCCGGCCCGTTCCAGGAACCGGGCGCGCGGCATGGCCTCGGCGCCGAGGCTGGCCAGGTGCGGGTTCTCGACCTGGGCGTCGAGCAGCGGCCAGCCCCAGCCGTGCAAGCGCCGCGCCATCGCTGCCAGCGCCGCCTTGGAGCCGCCGGAGACCGCACTGAACATGCTTTCGCCATAGAACATGCGGCCGATGGCGATGCCGTAGATGCCGCCGACCAAGGCCTCGCCGTCGAACACCTCGACCGAGTGGGCGTGGCCGAGGCGGTGCATGCGGGTATAGGCCTCGATCATCTCCGGCACGATCCAGGTGCCGTCCTGGCCCGGCCGCGGCGCCGCCGCGCAGGCGCCGATGACCGCCTCGAACGCGGTGTCGGCGCGCACCGTCCAGGCGCTGCGGCGCAGGCCGCGGCGGAACTTGGAGGCCAGCCGCACGCCGTCGGTGCGGAACACCGTGCGCGGGTCCGGGCACCACCACAGCAGCGGATAGCCTTCGCTGGGCCAGGGGAACACGCCGCTGCGGTAGGCGTTGAGCAGGCGCGCCGGGCCGAGGTCGCCGCCGACCGCGAGCAGTCCGTCGGGCTCGCTCAGGGCGCGATCGCCGGGCGGGAAGGGCGCTTCGGGGTCGCTGGGCAACAGGAACGGCAGGCGCTTCATGCGGCCGATGATGGCCGATCCGGCGGCGCGTCGTCGTCGGCGGCGGCGTCAGCAGCCTCCGCCTTGAACGGCGAATGCGCGCGCAAGGTCGCGGCGTAGCGCCGGATCGAGGCCGCTTCCTCGCGGCACCACGGCCGCAGCGCGTCGCGGAAGGCGGGGTGGGCGATCCAGTGGCGGCTGCGCACCTCGGCCGGCAGGAAGCCGCGCGCCAGCTTGTGCTCGCCCTGGGCGCCGGGCTCGAACGCGCGCAGGCCTTCGCGCAGGCAGTACTCGATGCCCTGGTAGTAGCAGGTTTCGAAGTGCAGCCCCGGCAATTGCGCGTGCGCGCCCCAGTAGCGGCCGTAGAGGGTGTCGTCGCCGCGCAGGCACAGCGCGCCGGCCACCGGCTCGCCTTCGTATTCGGCCAGGAACATCACCAGCGCCCGCGGCATCGTCCGCGCCAGGTGGCCCAGGAAGTCCAGGGTCAGCGCGGCGTGGTTGCCGTACTGGTCGAAGGTGCTGCGGTAGAAGCCGTACATCGTCGCCAGATCGGCGTCGCTGGCCTGCGCGCCCTCGACGGTGCGGAACACGACGCCGGCGCGCGCGACCTTGGCCCGTTCCTGGCGGATGTTCTTGCGGTGCTTGTGGTCGAACGCGGCGAGGAACTGGTCGAAGTCGCGCCAGCGTAGGCCGTGCGGGTCGGCCGGGTTGCGCCAGTGGTACTGCACGTCCACGCGCTGCAGCCAGGCGCCGTCGCCTTCGCCGGCGAAGGCGGCGTCTTCGTCCTCTCGATGGAAGTTCACGTGCGCCGAGGACAGTTCCTGGCGCTCGCACAATTGCGTCATCGCCTGCAGCAGCAACCGCCGGTGTTCGGGTTCGCGCGCGAGCAGGCGCGGGCCGGTCACCGGCGAGTAGGGCACCGCCGCCAGCCACTTGGGGTAATAGTCCAGGCCGTGCTGCTCGTAGGCGCGGGCCCAGGCATGGTCGAACACGAACTCTCCGTGCGAGTTCTGCTTCAGGTACGCCGGCATCGCCGCGACCAGATGCTCGCCGCGCCAGACGCTGAGGTGGTGCGGCGTCCAGCCCCAGTCCTCGCGCAGGCAGCCGGTGGCCTCCAGGCCGTGCAGGAAAGCGTGGGCGAGGAACGGATTGGCGCCGTCGTGCAGCGCGTCCCACTGCGCCGCCGGCACGTCGGCGAGCGCGCCGAGCAGGCGCACGGCGTAGGCGTCGCCGGCCTCGCTCACGGCGCGGGCGCGGCCCCGCCGGCGCGCAGGTACACGTCGGGGTCGTGTTTTTGCATGTGCTGCTCCGGCCGCGGCAGTGCGGTGAAACCGAGCTTGGCGTACAGCGGCTGCATGTCGCTGGTGACCAGCAGCCAGCGGCGCAGGCCTTGCACGCGCGGGTCGGCCATCAAGGCCTCCACGACCGCGCGGCCGTAGCCGTTGCCGCGGTGCGCGGGCACCACGAACACGTCGGCCAGATAGGCGAAGGTGGCCTGGTCGGTGACCGCGCGGGCGAAGGCGACGAGTTCGCCGTCGAGGTAGCCGCGATAGCACAGCGAGCCGTCCAGCGCGCGGCGCAAGGTCTCGGCGGGAATGCCGGCGGCCCAGTAGGTCTGCGAGAGAACGCCGTGGACGACGGCGAAATCGGCATCGGACAGGGCGTCGTCGCGGAAGCTCAGCATCGTGGCGGCTCTAGAGGCTGGAGGCTGGAGGATCGAACCCGAGGTGTGGCGAACGGCCCGTCGCCGTCATGGGCCGGCGGGCGCGTGGCGCCCGTCCGGCTTGCGCGCGAGAACTTCGCGCTCAGGCGTCCTTGTCGAGGAACTTCTCGGCGTCCAGCGCGGCCATGCAGCCGAAACCGGCCGAGGTGATCGCCTGGCGATAGACCTGGTCGGCGACGTCGCCGGCGGCGAACACGCCATCCACCGAGGTCTGGGTGGCGTTGCCGTCCAGGCCGGTGCGGATGGTCAGGTAGCCGTTCTTCATCTCCAGCTGGCCGTCGAACAGGCTGGTGTTCGGGGTGTGGCCGATGGCGACGAACAGGCCGTGGATCGCCAGTTCGCGGCTGGAGCCGTCGAGCACCGACTTGAGCTTGAGCCCGGTCACGCCGGCGTCGTTGCCGGTCACTTCGTCGACGGTGTGGTGCCACACCGGCTCGATCTTGCCGGCCTGGATCTTGGCCTGCAGCTTGTCCTGCATGATCTTCTCGGCGCGCAGCGTGTCGCGGCGATGCACCAGATAGACCTTGCGCGCGATGTTGGACAGGTACAGCGCTTCCTCGACCGCGGTGTTGCCGCCGCCGACCACGGCCACGTCCTGGTCCTTGTAGAAGAAACCGTCGCAGGTCGCGCACGCGGACACGCCGCGGCCCTTGTACTCGTCTTCCGAGGGCAGGCCCAGGTACTTGGCGGTGGCGCCGGTGGCGATGATCAGCGCGTCGGCGGTGTACTCGCCGCTGTCGCCGATCAAGCGGAACGGGCGCTTGGACAGGTCGGCGGTGTGGATGTGGTCGAACTGCACTTCGGTGTCGAAGCGTTCGGCGTGCGCCTGCATGCGCGCCATCAGGTCCGGGCCCATCAGGCCGTGCGCGTCGCCGGGCCAGTTGTCGACCTCGGTGGTGGTCATCAGCTGGCCGCCCTGCTGCAGGCCCGTGATCACCAGCGGCTTGAGGTTGGCGCGCGCGGCGTAGACGGCGGCGGTCCAGCCAGCGGGGCCGGAACCGAGGATGACGACGCGGGAGTGCTTGGTTGGGCTCATGTATATGATCGCGGGCTGTAAGGAATGCGCTGCGCGCAGAAAGGAATCGACGCAAGTTCGCGCAGCGCCGGGGCCTGTAAACGATTCATCGGCCCATACGCCGGCGTGTAGAAGATTCCGGAGCAGGGCATAGCTTGGAGGCGCCGCCCCTGCAAAACAAGGCGTGGCGCGCGGACGCAACGTTGCGCGACGCGACGCGCGGCGCGAACCGCCAAACCGCAGCTGGCATTGCGGCCGGGGTGAGAGTAAAAAGCCGCGTGTGCGGGCCATCCCCGCCCGACGGAACCGCGTCACGGTGCGTTCCGGACGGCCGCGGATGGTGCGGCGCCGCACCTCGCCACGTTCGCCACCCCGCCCATTCCAAACGTTCCATCCCTCACCGCTCACAGAAAACACAACCTGGCTCGGCGCGCCGCGGATGCGGCGTTTTTTCTGGGCCGCACTGGAGACTGCAATGCGTATCGGCGTACCGAAGGAAACCAAGACTCTCGAAGGGCGCGTCGCGCTCGTCCCCGCCGCCGCGGGCGACCTGGTCAAGCGCGGCCACGAGGTCTGGCTGGAGCAGGACGCGGGCGTCAAGAGCGGCTTCAAGGATGCCGACTACACCCGTCTGGGCGTGAAGATCGCGCCGGACGCGGCGGGGCTGTACGAGAAGGGCGAGCTGATCGTCAAGGTCAAGGAGCCGATCGCCGGCGACCTGCAGCACCTGCGCAAGGATCACCTGCTGTTCTGCTACCTGCACCTGGCCGCCGAACCGGCGCTGACCAAGCACCTGCTCGACATCGGCTTGACCGGCGTCGCCTTCGAGACCGTCGAGCTGCCCAACGGCGACCTGCCGCTGCTGGCGCCGATGTCGGTCATCGCCGGCAAGATCGGCGTCCAGGTCGGCACCCACCTGCTGCACCAGCCGATGTCGGGCAAGGGCAAGCTGCTCGGCGGCCTGCCGTCGACCGAGCGCGGCAAGGTCGTGGTGTTCGGCGCGGGCAAGGCCGGCGGCGCGTCCGCCGCGCTGGCCGCCGCGGCCGGCGCCAACGTCACCGTGTTCGAAATGCGCCAGGACCGCATGGACGAGATGATGCGCCTGGGCAACAACGTCACCGCGCTGTACCCGTACCACGACGTGGTCGCGCGCGAAGTCGCCTCGGCCGACCTGGTCATCGGCGCGGTGCTGATCACCGGCGCCAAGGCGCCGCACGTGATGACCCGCGAGATGCTGCGCGACATGGAAGACGGCAGCGTCGTGGTCGACATCGCCATCGACCAGGGCGGCTGCTTCGAGACCTCGCGTCCGACCACCTGGAAGGAGCCGACCTACGTGGAAGAGGGCGTGACCCACTTCTGCGTGACCAACATGCCCGGTGCGGTGCCGCAGACCTCCTCGCAGGCGATCTGCGCGGCGATCCTGCCGTGGGTCAACAAGCTCGCCGCCGGCAACGACTGGCGCAACAACCCGGCGCTGGTGCGCGGCATCAACGTCGAGGGCGGCAAGATCGTCCATCCGGCGCTGCAGGACATGAAGCTCTGAGGACGCAGGCCCGGGTCCCGGATGTCCGGGCTTGGGCCGGCTGAGCCGCACAACAAAGGGTCGGGCGGAGTATTCCGTCCGACCCTTTGTGCTTTTATGGTGCCGGTGCGGCCGCAGGCCCGCCGTACCGGCTGAACAGGGGCCGCCCGGCGTTCCCCCGCTCGTTTCTCGCTCCTCGTTACTCACTCCCAAGCTCTTCCTGTATATTCAACGACTAACGGAATCTAGCTAAGGCAGCACATCACGGTGGCGTCCGCTCCCACAGCCAGTCGCAAGAAGGCCAAGGCTTCCGCCGAGGCCGCACCGCGCGCGGCCGCGTCGTCGCCGCCGTCGCCGAAGCGGCAGCGGTTGATGCGCGATATCTCGCTGATCGTGATCGCGCCGTTGCTGCTGTATCTGCTGGCCAGCCTCTTCACCTTCTCGCCGACCGATCCGGGCTGGTCGCATTCGGGTTCGATCACCGCGCCGCTGCACAATCTCGGCGGCCGGGTAGGCGCCTGGATCGCCGACGTGCTGCTGTACCTGTGCGGCTACGTCGCCTTCCTGCTGCCCTTCATGCTCGGCGCGATCGCCTGGATCGCGCTGTTCGGCATGGACACCGACGGCGACGGCGAGGCCGATCTCGGCCCGGCGCTGCGCCTGGTCGGCATCGTCGGTTTCCTGGTCTCCTCGGCCGGCCTGCTGCAGCTGCGCATCGGCGCGGTCGACAATTTCTCCGCCGGCGCCGGCGGCATTCTCGGCCAGTTGGTCGGGCGCTCGCTGTATTCCGGCTTCGGGCCGGTCGGCGGCAACCTGTTCCTGGCGGCGCTGCTGCTGATTTCCTTCACCCTCGCAACCGGGGTGTCGTGGTTCGCGGTGATGGACTGGATCGGCCAGCGCGTGCTGACCCTCGGCCCGGTCGCGAGCAAGCTGTTCCGCCGCGGCAGCCAGCAGGCGACCGAGTGGCGCCAGACCCAGGTCATGCGCGAGGAGCGCGAGGAAGCGCGCAAGGCCGACACCGAGCTGCGCGCCAAGCGCGAGAAGGTCAAGATCGAGCCGCCGCCGGCGCCGGTGGTGGAGAAGAGCGAGCGCGCCAAGCGCGAGACCCAGATCCCGCTGTTCCACACCGCCGACGGCAGCGGCGTGCCGCCGCTGGCGCTGCTCGACGATCCCAAGCCGCAGCCCAAGGGCTACAGCGAAGAGACCCTGGAAACCCTGTCGCGGCAGATCGAATTCAAGCTCAAGGACTTCCGCATCGACGCGCAAGTGGTCGGCGCCTATCCGGGCCCGGTCATCACCCGCTTCGAAATCGAGCCCGCGCCGGGCGTCAAGGTCAGCCAGATCTCCTCGCTGGACAAGGACATCGCCCGCGGCCTGTCGGTCAAGTCGGTGCGCGTGGTCGACGTGATCCCGGGCAAGTCGGTGATCGGCCTGGAAACGCCGAACACCTCGCGCGAGATGATCTTCCTGTCCGAGCTGCTGCGCTCGAAGGAATACGACAAGTCCGGCAGCCCGCTGACCCTGGCGCTGGGCAAGGACATCGCCGGCCGGCCGACCGTGGCCGACCTGGCGCGCATGCCGCATCTGCTGGTCGCCGGCACCACCGGTTCGGGCAAGTCGGTCGCGGTCAACGCGATGGTGCTGAGCCTGCTGTACAAGGCCTCCGCGAAGGACCTGCGGATGCTGATGATCGACCCGAAGATGCTCGAGCTGTCGGTCTACGAGGGCATCCCGCACCTGCTGGCGCCGGTGGTCACCGACATGAAGGAGGCCGCCAACGGCCTGCGCTGGTGCGTGGCCGAGATGGAGCGGCGCTACAAGCTGATGTCGGCGGTCGGCGTGCGCAACCTGGCCGGCTTCAACAAGAAGGTCAAGGACGCGCAGGACGCCGGGCAGCCGATGATGGACCCGCTGTTCAAGCCCAACGCCGAACTCGGCGAAGTGCCGATCGCGCTGGAGACCCTGCCGTTCATCGTCATCTTCATCGACGAATTCGCCGACATGATGATGATCGTCGGCAAGAAGGTCGAAGAGCTGATCGCGCGCCTGGCGCAGAAGGCGCGCGCGGCCGGCATCCATCTGATCCTGGCGACCCAGCGTCCGTCGGTGGACGTGATCACCGGCCTGATCAAGGCCAACATCCCGACCCGCATCGCGTTCCAGGTGTCGAGCAAGATCGACTCGCGCACCATCCTCGACCAGTCCGGCGCCGAGACGCTGCTCGGTCACGGCGACATGCTGTACCTGCCGCCGGGCACCGCGATGCCCGAACGCGTGCACGGCGCGTTCGTGTCCGACGAGGAAGTGCATCGCGTGGTCGAGCACCTCAAGCAGATCGGCGGCGGCCCGGATTACATCGAGGGCGTGCTCGACGAGACCCAGACCATGGGCGACGGCACCGTGGTCGGCGCGACCGGCCTGCCGGAAGCGCCCAGCTCCGGCGGCGACGAATCCGACCCGCTCTACGACGAAGCCGTGCGCATCGTCACCGAGACCCGCCGCGCCTCGATTTCCGGGGTGCAGCGCCGGCTCAAGATCGGCTACAACCGCGCCGCGCGCCTGATCGAGGCGATGGAAGCCGCGGGCGTGGTGACGCCGCCGGAACACAACGGCGACCGCAGCGTGCTGGCGCCGCCGCCGCCGAAGTAAGCCCGCGGCATCGCCGCAGCGCGCGGGCGTCCGCGAGTGTCCGCCGGTGCCTTTTCCCGATCCGCGTGTCCAGGCAGCGGCCTTAGAGCGAGGTTGCGCAAGCGCCGTGTTTCCGGCGGATCGGGCGAGGCGGAAGATCGACATCGCCGCGCGCATGGGCCGACGCGCGCTACGTGGCAAAATGCGCGGTGAACCCGGATGCGGCCGTCGCGAGCCCGTTCAGTTTCGTCCCAGCACACTGCCGCCATCTCATCCAGGAGTCGCCCGTGACCCGTTTCGTCCGCCAAGCCGCCCTCGCGTTGTCGCTGTCGGCGACGCTGTTCGCCGGCGCCGCCGTTGCCGGCGCGCGCGACGACCTCAACGCCTTCACCCGCGGCCTCAAGGGCCTGGACGGCCAGTTCGCCCAGCAGGTCTACGACCCCAACGGCAAGCTCAAGGAATCCTCGACCGGGCAGGTCGCGCTGTCGGCGCCGCGGCTGTTCCGCTGGGAATACGCTAAGCCGTATCCGCAGCTGATCGTCGCCGACGGCAAGAAGGTCTGGGTGTACGAGCCGGACCTGCAGCAGGTCAGCGTGCGTCCGCAGGGCGCCGAGGAGCAGAACAGCCCGCTGGCGGCGCTGATCGATCCGAGCAAGCTCGATGCGATGTTCGCGGTCAAGGAACTCGGTGGCGGCGACGGCGGCCTGAGCTGGTTGCTGCTGACGCCCAAGAGCCAGGGCGAGGCCAGCTTCCGCAGCGCGCGCCTGGGCTTCAGCGGCGGCACCTTGAGCAAGATGGAGATCGTCGACGCGCTGGGGCAGAAGACCGAGATCAGCTTCTCCGGCTGGAAGCGCAACCCGAGCTTCCCGGCCAGCACCTTCAAGTACGCGCCGGGCAAGGGCGTGGATGTGATCGGCGAGGGTTGAGTTCCGGCGCGGTTGGATCTGCGCGGAGCCGTTCGGAAATCGGGAACGCGAGCCTTCGGGCTCGCGTTTTTCTTTTGCAGGCGCCCACGCGCATCCGAACCGCGGCTACAACGCCTTCTCGTAGCGGATCGTGGTCAACCCGCTGTTCCATTCTTCGTCGGGATAGCGCGCGGTCTCGCGGTAGCCCAGGGCCAGGTACAGCGCCTGGCTGGCGGTGTTGAAGGTGTCGGTTTCCAGGCTCGCCAGCGCCAGGCCGTCCGCGCGCATCGCGGTTTCCAACGCCTGCATCAGCGCCCGGGCGATGCCGCGGCGGCGGCCGCGCGCGCTGACGTGCAGGGAGTCGACGAAGCCGGCGTCGCGGCCGGCGAAGCCGAGCACGGCGCCGTCGATCTCGGCGACCAGCAACTGCGGCAGTTGCGCGTCGATGTAGCGTTCGGCGACGCGGTTGTCGCGGTAGTCGGCGATGGCCTGTTCGGTCAGCTGCGGGCGCCAGGTGTCGAGGAAGGTTTCCTCGAGCAGGGCGAGTACGGCGGCGCGGTCGTCGGCGTGGGCGGGGCGGATCAGCGGAGCGGCGGCGGACATGGCGGCGACGACGGGGGCGGGGCGCCATTGTCGCCGTCGCGGGAGATCGGGCATAGCCTCGTGCGGGTGCGGGTGCGGGTGCGGGCGCGGGCGCAGGCGCGACGCGGTACTTCGCGGACCGCGCCGTCGTAACCGACGGCGCGGTCGCCGGCGGCTCAGCGCGGAATCGCCTCTCGCTGCAGGGTGGCGGCGTCGACCGTGGCGCAGGGCGCTTCGTTGGCGAACAGGCGGTCCAGGTCCAGGCTCGGGTCGAGCTTGAGCGCGTCGGCCACGCAGGCGGCGCGCTTGATCGAACTCGACGCCTGGTACCAGTCGCAGTTCTTCGGGTTGACCTCGAACGCGTTCTTCTTCCACTGCTGGGTCGGCGCGGCGTCGCGGGTCACGCAGCGGGTCGAGGCCGGGAAGGCGTACCACGCGCCGCCGTCGCTCTTGTCGTCCTTGCCGGTGGCGGTGCAGGTCTTGCCGCTGTTGAGGCAGACGCGCTTGCACTGCTTGAGCAGGTCGAGGTCGCTGGTCTTGCAGGCCTTGTCGCCGAGCTCGAAATTGCAGTTGCAGTAGGCGTTGGGCGCGCTGGCGATGCGGATCACGCTGAAGCGGATGGCCAGGGTCTTGGGGCCGCCGGCATAGCCCTTGATGACCGGTTCGAACGAGGCCTGGCTGGTGCCGTTGGCTTCCTGCAGCGACAAGGAATCGCGGCCGGCGGCGTCGGTCAGCAGGGCCGGCCAGGTCTGCACGCGGTAGACCGCGATGGTCTCGCACGGCGAGCCGTCGGGGCAGGCGGCCTGGGCGCCGCCGGCGGCGAGCAGCAGCGTCAGCGCGGCCAGGGCGCGGCGGAAGGAACGGGGCGGGAACGGACGAAGGGACATGGGCGACTCCGGACGTGAGGCGGTGGGCCAGGGCGCGCGCGGCGCCGGTACCTGTGCGAACGCCGGCGGCGCGGCGTTGTGAGCGGCGGCGCGGACCGGGCCGCCGCGGGCGCCGTCCCGACGGGCGCGCCGTGCCCGCGCCGGTTTTGCCGTGTCCCGCCGTATGCGCGCGCGCCGGTTCGCCGCGGGTCCGCCGACAGCCGCCGCGGCGCGATCTTGTTATCGTGGCGGTCCCCCCGTGCTAGCCCGATTCGCCGCAGTGGCCCGCAAAACCGCCTCACGTTCCGGCAACGCCGGAGACACGCCCGACCTGCTCAGCGTCGACCGCGAAGGCCTGCGCCCGCTGGCCGAACGCATGCGCCCGCGCGCGCTCGACGAGATGGTCGGCCAGCGCCGGTTGCTCGCGCCGGGTTCGGCGCTGCGCCGCGCGGTCGAATCCGGGCGCGTGCATTCGATGATCCTGTGGGGCCCGCCGGGCTGCGGCAAGACCACCCTGGCGCTGCTGCTGGCGCGCTACGCCGACGCCGATTTCCGCGCCATCTCCGCGGTGCTGTCCGGCCTGCCGGAGGTGCGCCAGGTGCTGGCCGAGGCCGCCCACCGCTTCGCCGAAGGCCGGCGCACGGTGCTGTTCGTCGACGAGGTGCACCGCTTCAACAAGACCCAGCAGGACGCGTTCCTGCCGCACATCGAGCGCGGCACCATCATCTTCGTCGGCGCGACCACCGAGAATCCCTCGTTCGAACTCAACTCGGCGCTGCTGTCGCGCTGCCGCGTGCACGTGATGGAGGCGGTCTCGCCCGAAGACGTGCGGGTGACCCTGCGGCGCGCGCTGGAGGACGCCGACCGCGGCCTCGGCGCGCAGCAGGTCAGCGCCGGCGACGACCTGCTGCTGCAGATCGCCACCGCCGCCGACGGCGACGTGCGCCGCGCGCTGACCCTGCTGGAGATCGCCGCCGAACTGGCCCAGGACGAGGGCGGCGAGGTCACTCCGGCGACCCTGGCCCAGGTCCTGGCCGACCGCACCCGCCGCTTCGACAAGGGCGGCGAGCAGTTCTACGACCAGATCTCGGCGCTGCACAAATCCGTGCGCAGCTCCAATCCCGATTCGGCGCTGTACTGGTTCGCGCGCATGCTCGACGGCGGCTGCGACCCGCATTACCTGGCGCGGCGGCTGACCCGCATGGCGGTGGAGGACATCGGCCTGGCCGACCCGCGCGCGCTGCAGATGGCGGTCGACGCGTGGGACACCTACGACCGCCTCGGCAGCCCCGAGGGCGACCTGGCCCTGGCCCAGGTGGTGATCTACCTGGCCAGCACCGCCAAGTCCAACGCCGCCTATGCCGCGTTCAACCAGGCCAAGGCCGACGTGGCCGAATACGGCACCCAGGAGGTGCCGCTGCACCTGCGCAACGCGCCGACCAAGCTGATGAAGCAACTCGGCTACGCCCAGGGTTACCAGTACGACCACGACGCCGACGGCGGGGTGGCGCTGGACCAGACCGGTTTCCCCGACGCGATGGGCGAGCGGGTGTACTACCAGCCGGTGGCGCGCGGGCTGGAGATCAAGCTCGGCGAGAAGTTGCAGCGGCTGCGGGTCTTGCGCGAGCAGGCGCGCGGCGAGGGCGTGGACGGGGAGTAAGTAGGTTCGGACGTCGCCGCGGCGGCTCCCCGTAGGAGCGGCGCGAGCCGCGACCGCGACAATCCGCCGACGACGAGGCTTGCGGCGCAGCTGCGATGTCGCGGTCGCGGCTCGCGCCGCTCCTACAAAGAGCGGCGCGGCTTACTCGGGCTGGTTCGACGCCGGCAGCCGGGTCATCCGCAGCACTTCGTCGCTGGGCGCGCTGGACTTGTTGACCAGCACCTGCTGGAGCGACTCGACCTCGGCCCAGACCATGTGTTGCAAGGCCTGCAGCAGGGTGTTGCCGGCGTCCGACAGGCTCAGCCGGCCGTCCGCGCTCAGCGCCAGTCCGTCCTCGATCAGGGCGTGCTTCATATGGCTGGTCTCCGGCTGCACGCCGCGCTGCAGCCCGACCAGCACGCTCAGCAGAGCATGTTCCCGCAACGACACCTTGAACAAAGCGATAGTCCCCTGGGCGCACCCGGCACGTAGTGCTTTATATGTGCCTGTAATCACGATATGGGATCGCATGTGATGACATTTTTGACTCGCATCCGTGCAGGTGAAAGTGGCGTTCACGCCGTCGCCAGGGTACGGTAGCCGGCGCGCGCCGGGTCGCCGGCGGCCGGACGCGTTGTAACTGTCACGCCGATGGCGCATCTTCGCCGCTCCCGCCGGTGCTCCTGCCGGCGGTCGCCACCAGGAATCGGAATTCCATGCTGATCTACGACCGCGTCGTCCCGCTCAACCGCGAAACCCACCGCCGCCTGCGCATCCGCACCGCGCAGCACAACGCGCGGTTCGCCGCCTCGCTCAACTCGGTGCCGGTGGCCACCATCGAGTTCCCGGCCGCGGCCAACGAGTACGCGATCGTGTTCGCCAAGCTCGCCAACGGCGACTTCCTGCCGGCGGTGCTGGTCGGCCTGCGCAGCCAGCAGAACCTGTACGTGGACGAGAACGCGCGCTGGCGCCGCGGCTACGTGCCGGCGTTCCTGCGCCAGTACCCGTTCGTGCTGGCCGAGGACGCCGACACCGGCACGGTCACGGTGTGCGTGGACCTGGCCTACGACGGCCTGTCGGAGGACGAGGGCGAGCCGCTGTTCGGCGAGGACGGCGGCGACACCGAGAGCCTGACCCGGGCGGTGAACTTCCTGCAGGAGCTGCACGGCGAGTTCAAGCGCACCGCGGCGTTCGCGGCCAAGATCAAGGAACTGGACCTGCTGGAAGAGAAGGTGATCCGGTTCGGCAATCCCGACCAGCCGCAGGCCGAGTTGAACGGCGTCTACGCGGTGTCGGAAGAGAAGCTGATGAAGCTCACCGACGCGCAGCTGCCGGAGCTGTTCCGCACCGGCGTGCTCGGCCTGATCTACACCCACCTGCTGTCGATGCGCAACCTGGAGCGGCTGTCGGAACTGGCGCAGCAGGCGCCGGCCACCGCCGCGGCGAACGCGCCGCAGGGCGACGCGGCGAACTGAGCCGGCCGACGTCGGCGCGGTTCCCGCAAGGGCGGCTTCGGCCGCCCTTTCTTTTTGCCTGGCGCCCGGCCGGCGATTCGCGCGGCGCTGGCCAGCGACGGTCGTTGCCCGCGACTCGAAGCCACCCGGCCTCAGTAGCAGGGTCCTGAGTTTGTGCGAGGGCTTTACTGATGTCGGAGGGCATTGCTGTTGTGGGAGGGCCTTCAGGCCCGATGCTCTTCTCTCAGGTTGATGCGATCTGAAAGGAAAGCATCGGGCCTGAAGGCCCTCCCACAACAGCTAAAGGCCCTCTCACGCGAGTCGGCCGCCATCGTCGATGTTGCCAAGACGAAATATCGCGGCATCGGCGCGGCCGCGATCGCTATCGCATCGCTTCTCATCGGCAGGCGCGAGAGCGCCGCCGCGTGCGACAGCGCCGCCATGTCGCGCTCATATCGCATGCGCGCATTCGACTTGCTGGATCGACAACGAGACGAAGACGAAAACCGCTCGACCGCCCGCGACGAAAACGCGCCGTTCGCGCCGCGCTTCGCGACGCACGCACGCTTGCCCTTGTGCACGCCGACAGAATCGCGACGGCTTCGCACTTGTCGCTGCGACTAAAGAATCGTTCGTCGCTGAGATCGATCCGCCCACGAAGCAACTACAAATCGGCGCATTTCTCACCTGTGTGATATCGCTCAGCTACGCATGAGATGTCGCGTGACCGAACGCGTAGTTCTCATGTCATGCGCCGGACTTGTGAGCGACGCGTTGCAAACGCGATACATCTGTGACGCCTTTCGTGTGCCTTGTCATGTAGCAGTTCAAACATCGTCATATAGCGAACCTACCTTGGCGCGGTCTGCCGTCCCCCGATCGCGGGGCCGGCGCAACAGGGATGGTTTCGGGTCGATGCATCTACGCCTCATCGCAGCCGTCGGTCTGACCATGTTCGGACCGACGGTTCTCCATGCGCAGGAAACCGCTCCCCAGGCCGGCGCCGTGCCGGCCGCGGCGGCGCGCTTCGACATCCTCGCCTACCAGGTGCTCGGCAACAGCAAGCTGAGCAATCTGGACATCGAGAAAGTGGTCTATCCGCACCTGGGCCCCAAGCGCAGCGAAGAGGACGTGGAGAACGCGCGCGCGGCGCTGCAGTCGCTGTACGACAGCCGCGGCTATCCCACCGTCAGCGTCGCGATTCCCGAACAGGACGTGGCTACCGGCCTGGTGACCTTGCAGGTCAACGAACAGAAGATCGGCCGGTTGCGGGTCAACGGCGCCGATTATTTCTCGCCCGACGACATCGAGCGCGCCGCGCCGTCGCTGGCTGAGGGGGCCGTGCCCAACTTCAAGGACGTGCAGCGCGACATCGTCGCCTTGAACCAGTTGCCGGACCGCCGCGTCACTCCGGAAATCAAGGCCGGAACCACGCCCAACACCGTCGACGTGGATCTCAACGTCGAGGACAAGCTGCCGCTGCACGGCTCGCTGGAACTCAACAACCGCAACAGCGCCAACACCAGCGATCAGCGCCTGGCCGCGAGCGTGCGCTACGACAATCTGTGGCAGCTCGGCCACAGCGTCAGCCTGTCGGCGCAGGTCGCGCCGCAGCGCAGTTCCGACGCGCAGGTGTACTCGGCTTCGTACCTGGCGCGTTTCGGCGCTTCGCCGTGGTCGCTGCTGGGCTATGCGGTGCGCAGCAAGAGCGACATCGCCGTGGTCGGCGATCTCAACGTGATCGGCAACGGCACCCTGGCCGGGCTGCGCCTGATGCGCTCGTTCGCCGCCGGCGAGGGCTTCTATCATTCGCTCAGCGTCGGCGCGGACTACAAGGACTTCACCGAATCGCTGATCCAGGGCGCCGACCGCGGCGCGGTGCCGATCGAGTACTTCCCGCTCAGCGTCAACTACAACGCCGATTGGGTGAAGGAACGTTCGGTCGCCGACCTGGCGCTGTCGGCGGTGTTCAACCTGCGCGGCGTCGGCGACGGGCGCGCGGCGTTCGACGCCAAGCGCTACCAGGCCCAGCCCAACTTCTTCTATCTGCGCGCCAGCGGTTCCTACACCTGGAAGTCGGCCGGCGACGCGCAGCTGATGCTGCGCCTGCAGACCCAGTTCGCCGGCGAGCCGCTGATCAGCAACGAGCAGTTCAGCATCGGCGGCCTCGACAGCGTGCGCGGCTATTACGAATCCGAAGCGCTCGGCGATCTCGGCGGCGCGGCGACGCTGGAAGCGCGCACGCCGTCGTTCGCCGACAAGCTCGGCGAGGCGTTCCAGGAACTGCGCCTGCGCGCGTTCGTCGATGCCGGCTATGCCCGCATCAACGATCCGCTGCCCGAGCAGTCGCGCAGCGAAACCCTGGTCAGCGCCGGGCTCGGCGCGACGATCAAGGCCTTCGGCCATCTCAACGGTTCCATCGACGTGGCCCATCCGTTGTCCAACCCGAACGGACGCGAACGCAAACCCGACTCGGTCGAGGTGGGCGTGCGGCTGTGGGGCGAGTTCTGACGAAGTCCGAAATCTGAAGTCTGGAGTGTGGGAGGGGCTTGCGCCCCGACGCTTTTGTCCCAGATCGCCGGCAGCGCTCGTCGCGACCGGACCGGAAGGCATCGGGCCTCAAGGCCCTCCCACCAGTACCGAACATCTCTTGGGGAAAGTGTCGTGACTCAATTGCGCGTGCTGTTGGCCTGTTCGCTGTTGCTGCTGTTGTCGCTGCTGTCGGCCCCGGCCGCGGCGGCCTCGTGGTGGGACGGCAAGTGGAACTACCGGGCCAAGATCGATCTCAACACCACCTCCACCGGCGCTGCGACGACCGAGCCGGGCGGCCGCGCGCAAGTGCTGGTGCGGCTGCATTCGGGCAACTTCAACTTCGCCGACGCCAAGGAGGACGGCAGCGACGTGCGCTTCATCGCCGCCGACGACCGCACGCCGCTGAAGTACCACTTCGAGAAGTACGACGGTCTGGTCGACCAGGTCGCGCTGGCCTGGGTGGACGTGCCCAAGCTCGACGCCAACGCGGCGGCCTCGGTCTACGTGTATTTCGGCAATCCCGAGGCCACGCCGGGCAGCGATCCCAAGGGCAGCTACGACGCCGACAGCATCGCGGTGTTCCACTTCGCCGACCAGGGCGCGGCCGGCGCCGACACCACCGCCTACGGCAACAACGCGCAGGCGCCGCTGACGCTGGCGCAGACCGCGCTGATCGGCTCGGGCCTGCAGCTCGACGGCAAGGCGCCGGTGAAGGTGCCGGCGTCGCCGTCGCTGAATCTCGCCGCCGAGCAGCCGCTGACCCTGAGCGCGTGGATCAAGCCGGCCGGCGCCAACGCCAGCGGCGTGATCGCCTCGCTGCCGGGCGCGCTGACCGTGGGCATCGAACAAGGCGTGGTCTACGCCGAGAGCGCCGACGTGCGCACCGCCGCGGGCGCGCCGCTGGTGGGCGAGGGCTGGGCGCACGTGGCGGTGCGCGCCGATGCCGGCAAGCTCGCGGTCTACGTCAACGGCGCGCCGGCCGGCGACGCCGCGGCGGCGCTGCCGGCGGCGGCCGCGGGCCTGCTGGTCGGCGGCGAGGACGGCGCGGCGCGGCCGAACTTCATCGGCCAGATCGACGAACTGCAACTGTCCAAGGTCGCCCGTCCGCTCGGCCTGATCCAGGCCGCCGCGCACAGCCAGGGCCTGGACGCCAAGCTGCTGACCTTCCAGCCGGTCGAGCAGCGCTCCGGCGACGGCGGCCACAACTACTTCGGCATCCTGTTCAACGCGCTCACCGTCGATGCCTGGGTGGTGATCGTGATCCTCGGCTTCATGGCCGCGATCTCGTGGTGGGTGATGATCGGCAAGGGCCTGTTCGTCGGCGCCACCGCCAAGGCCAACGAGCGCTTCCTGCTCGCGTTCCGCAAGCACGCCGCCGAATACCCGCTGCACGACGCGGCCTGGGTGCGCGCGGCCGAGGGCAGCGGCCCGCTCAACGGCGAGAAGTCCAACCTCGCGCGCTTGCTGGCGATCGGCCTGGACGAACTGCGCAACCGCATCGCCGCCGGCGGCGGCCGCCAGGTGGTGCGGCCGCAGTCGATCGCCGCGATCCGATCGGCGCTCGACGCCGCCGCGGTACGCGAGGGCCAGCGCCTCAACAAGCTGATGGTGATGCTGACCATCGCCATCTCCGGCGGCCCGTTCCTGGGCCTGCTCGGCACCGTGGTCGGCGTGATGATCACCTTTGCCGCGGTGGCCGCGGCCGGCGACGTCAACATCAACGCGATCGCGCCCGGCATCGCCGCGGCGCTGCTGGCGACGGTGGCCGGCCTGGCCGTCGCGATCCCGGCGCTGTTCGGCTACAACTACCTGCTCAGCCGCACCGAGGCCATCGGCGCGGACATGCAGGTGTTCGTCGACGAGCTGGAAAAGCGCATCGCCGAGGACTACGCCGGCGACGCGCCGCTGCCGGCGCACCTGGCCCGCAGCGTGTCGACGGAGACGCTGCCGTGAAGGTCCAGGGCAAGAAGCCTTACGACGACATCAACATCACGCCGATGCTGGACCTGGCGTACGTGCTGCTGGTGATCTTCATCATCATGACCACCGCCGCGGTGCAGGGCATCAAGGTCGACCTGCCCAAGGCCAGCGCGGCGCAGCCGCTGTCGCAGCCCAAGACCAAGGTCATCGCCATCGACAACGCCGGCCAGGTCAGCATCGACGCGGTGCCGGTCAGCATGAGCGAGCTGGAGCAGCAATTGCGCAACGCGCTGGCCAACGACGCCGAACTGCCGGTGATCCTGCGCGGCGACCGCGCGGTGCAGTACGACAAGGTCATGGCGGTGCTGGACCTGTGCAGCAAGCTCGGCATTTCCTCGATCGGCCTGGCCTCGCAGCGCCAGGCCGCGGGCTAGGGCAGGGGCCTGGACGTGTCCGAGACCTACGGCCGCGGTTCCAAGTTCTCGCGCGCGCTCGGCGTGCTCGGCGCCATCGGCGTCGTCGCGGTGATGGCGTGGCTGGTGTGGTCGCTGATGCAGGGCGCCGGTCCCACGACCAAGCGCCAGCCGCCGCGCATCACCCAGGTGATCCTGCCGCCGCCGCCACCGCCGCCGCCTCCGCCGGAACCCGACAAAGTGCAAGACGAGCCCAAGCCGGTCGAGAACACGCCGTTCGAATCGATCGAGCCGCCCAAGGACGACTCGGCCGAACCGCCCGGCGATCCGCTGACCGCCGACGCCGGCCCGGGCAACAACGAGTTCGGCTTGCAGGCCGGCACCGGCGGAGGCGGCACCCGCATCGGCGGCAACGGCGGCGGCGGAAATCCGTATGCCGGCTACGCCGCGATGGTGCAGCGGACCGTGCAGCAGTACCTGCAGCAGGGCGAGAAGACCCGCAAGGGCCGCTACAGCGCCACGGTGGCGATGTGGCTGAACCCCGACGGGACGATCCAGCGCTCGCAGGTGATCGCCGGCACCGGCAAGCCCGAGCTCGACGCGGCGATCGTCGCCGCGCTGCAGGGCCGCTCGCTGCCGCAGGCGCCGCCGGCGGAGATGCCGCAACCGATCAACTTGCGCATCGGCGCGTCGTCGCCGGGCTGACCGCGGCGCGCTTCGATACGACTTCAACTTCAGGAAGGCCACGCATGACCGCTTCGATCCAACCCCGCCGCCGTCTCCGTCCCCGCCTGCGCGTGCGCGCGCTGGCGCTCGCGCTGCTGGCGGCCTGCGCCGCGCCGGCGCTGGCCGCCTCGCCGGCGGACGCGGCGAAGATCAGTCCCGAGGTGACGCTCAAGCTGATCGACCTGCTGGTGGCGAAGGGCGTACTGACCCGCGGCCAGGCCGACGATTTGATCGCCGAGGCGCGCGCGTCGGCCGCGACCGCTCCGGCGACCGCGGCGGCGACGCCTGCCTATCAGACCGCGCCCGGCGCCGTCGTCGTGCCCTACGTGCCCGAAGTGGTGCGCCAGCAGATCAAGGACGAACTGCGCGCCGAGGTGGTGCAACAGGCCAAGAGCGAAGGCTGGGCGGCGCCGAACGCGCTGCCGGAGTGGACCCAGCGCATCAGCGTCTACGGCGATCTGCGCGCGCGCGCCGAGGACGTGCTCAACGACGGCGAGAACTACCGCGAGTTCCCCAACTTCGCCGCGCTCAACAGCGGCTCGGGCTACGACGTCGCCGATCCGGTCGCCAACCCGGTGCCCTACGTCAACACCACCAAGAACCGCGGCCGCATGCGCCTGCGCGCGCGCCTGGGCGTGCATGCGCAGATCGCCGACTGGGTCGAGGCCGACCTG
This sequence comes from Lysobacter yananisis, assembly GCF_031199375.1. Lineage (NCBI taxonomy): Bacteria > Pseudomonadati > Pseudomonadota > Gammaproteobacteria > Lysobacterales > Lysobacteraceae > Lysobacter > Lysobacter yananisis. The sequence continues at coordinate 5,002,238 of NZ_CP133568.1, read as the reverse complement.
CGCCTGGCCACCGGCAGCGACCGCAGCCCGGTCTCGACCAACCAGACCCTCGGCGCCGGCGGCAACCTGTCCAAGTATTCGCTGTGGCTGGATCGCGCCTACGTGCGGCTCAAGCCGACGTCCTGGCTCAGCGCCGACATCGGCCGCACGCCGAATCCGTTCTGGACCAGCGAGCTGCTGTTCGACAACGACCTCAACTTCGACGGCGTGGCGGTGAAGACCCAGTTCGCGCACGACCCGGATTTCAAGACCTTCGTCAACGTCGGCGCGTTCCCGGTGTTCAACACCGACTTCGACTTCGGCTCGACCCAGAAGATGGACAAGGAATCCAGCCGCGACAAGTGGCTGTACGGCGCCCAGGCCGGGCTGGACTGGAACTTCGCCGACGCCATGTCGCTCAAGCTGGGGCTGGGCTATTTCCTGTTCGACAAGCTCAACGGCCAGTTCTCCTCGCCGTGCCTGGCGCCGACCGCCAAGGACGTGTGCGACACCGACCTGTCGCGCCCGCAGTTCCAGCAGTTCGGCAACACCATGTTCGCGATCCGCAACATCGTGCCGGCGCAGGGCGCGCCGAACGGTCCGCAGCTGCAGTACTTCGGCTACGCCAGCGAATTCGGCGTGGCCAACCTGCACGCGGCGCTGGAGATCGCGCGCTTCGACCCGGTCAAGATCGTGCTCGAGGCCGACGTGGTCAAGAACACCAAGTACGACGCCAAGCGCATCCGCGCGCTCGGCCCGCTCAACAACTTCAAGCCGACCCTGGACCCGGCCGACACCACCGCGATCTTCGACGGCGGCGACATGGGCTACTACGTCAACCTTCTGGTCGGCCAGCCGAAGATCGAGAAGGCCTGGGACTGGAACGCGAGCATCGGCTACAAGCGGCTCGAATCCGATGCGGTGCCGGATGCGTTCGCCGATTCGGATTTCCATCTCGGCGGCACCAACGCGCGCGGCTTCATCGTCGGCGGTTCGCTGGGCCTGGCCCGCAACACCTGGCTGGGGCTGCGTTGGCTCAGCGCCAACGAGGTCACCGGCCAGCCGTATTCGGTCGATGTGATCCAGCTCGATCTCAACACCCAGTTCTGACCCGGAAGGACGCCTAGCGTATGAGTCTGCCTTCGATTCGCCATGCCGCCCTGCGCAGCGCGCCGTTGCTGGCGGCGCTGTGGTTCGCCGCGTCCGCCGCGCATGCGCAGAGCGCCAACGAAACCCGCCTGCGCGACGCGCTGCGCGACACCGCCTCGCGCCTGCGCACCGCCGAGGCCGCGCTGGCCCAGCAGCAGGCCGCGACCGCCGCGGCCGAGCGCGAGCGCGACGAGCTCAAGGGCCGCGCGGCCAAGCCCGCGCCGGCCGCCGACGGCGCGCAACTGGCGGCGCTGCAACAGCGCCTGGGCCAGGCTTCGGCGTCGGCCGAGCAGGCGCGCGGCGAGGCGCTCAAGTGGCGCAGCGCGCAGGAACAGGCCGCGCACAGCGCGCAGCAGAAGGAACGCGAGCGCGCGGAACTGGCGAAACGGCTCGACGCCGCGCAGGCGCGCGCGGCCGATTGCGCGGCCGGCAGCGAGGCCTTGTACCAGGCCGGGCGCGAGCTGGCCCAGCTGTATCGCGATCCCGCCTATGCCAAGGGTAAGCGGGTGACCTTGCTCGGCTTCGGCCAGGTCGAGCGCGAGAACCGCGCGCGCGAACTCGAGAACAAGCTCGAGGACGAACGCGCCAAGACCGCCCAGTGCGGCGCCGGCGATGCCGCCGCGCGCACCGCCGGCACGATGTCGAACGGCTGATGCGTATGCCGCGCGCCCGCGCTGTCGTGGCCCGTCGCGCGGTTTCGCGCGCGACGCGCGCGCCTGCGGGCGCGCGGCGGACGTTCGCGCGCACGGCGCTGATGCTGGCGCTGTGCGCCGTCGCCGCGGCGCTGCCGGCGCAGCGGCGGATCCTGCCGGCCTCGCAGCCGTCGCCGCCGCCGTGCGTGCAGGTGCGCATCGGCCACGACGAGGCCGGGCGCTGGGATTGCGTCAACGCCGCGATCAAGACCGAAGTCGGCAAGACCGCGCCGGTAAGCGCCGCCGATTCGCCGGGCGAGCGCCTGGCGCCGATCGGGCAGGGCCTGGCGGTGCCGGCGGCGACGCGGCAGCGGCTCGGCGACCAGTACGGCAAGTCGATCGTGCCGCAACGACCCGAACGCGCTTTTCCCGCGACGCCTCTGTCGCGGCCGCCGGTGCGCTGAGATGCGCGCGCGGACAGCCGCAAAGTTTTTCCCATTCCACCGCGTCGCCGCGTTGCGCGACGCCTCCGCCGCGTCCACGCCCACGCCGCCCGCGCAAAGGAAGCCGTCATGACCCGCAAGCCCCTCGCCGGTAACGCCCCTGGCCGTCCTTCGCCCGCGCGCTTGCGCCTGTTCGCGCTGAGCGCGGCGATTTCGCTGGCGCTGGTCGGCGGCGCCGCGTACGCGGATCCCAATCCGTTCGCGCGTCGCGGCGCCGATCCGGCTGCGCAGGCCGCGCGCAACGTGCAGCAGCAGGGCCTGCAATCGGCGCAGGCGCAGCAGATGGCGCAGCGCTCGCTGGCCGCGTTCGCCCAGGCCGCGCGCGTGCGCTCCGCGCTCGACGCCGCGCAGGTGGCCGCGCGCGCCGCGGCGGCGGCGTCGAGCGCGGCCAACCAAGTGCCCGACGGCATGGTCCAGGGCGGGCTCAAGGTCGCCGCCGGCGTTCGCTTCGAACCCGGCGCCATCGCGGTCGAAGACCCGCGCCTCAACCAATCCAAGCTGTGGCTCGGCGCCAAGGGCCCGAGCCAGAACAACGACGCGTCCGGCAACGTCACCGTCACCGTCGAGCAGACCCAGAAGAAGGCGATCCTGAGCTGGGAGAGCTTCAACGTCGGCCGCCGCACCACGGTCTACTTCGACCAGCGTGGCGGCAACCAGAGCGGCGGCGGCAACGACTGGATCGCGCTCAACCGGGTCGACGATCCCAGCGGCCGGCCCAGCCAGATCTTCGGCCAGATCAAGGCCGAAGGCAGCGTGTATCTGCTCAACCGCAACGGCGTGGTGTTCGGCGGCACCAGCCAGGTCAACACCCGCTCGCTGCTGGTGTCGTCGTTGAACCTCTTCAGCAACGACGTCGCCCAAAGCAACCGCATCTTCATCGGCGAAGGCGTGCGCCGGGCCAAGGCCGATGCGGCGGTGCTGACCTCGGAACTGGCCGAGTTCGTCGGCGGCGCCGCGGCGCGGCCGCAGGCCTCCGGCGACATCCGCATCGACGCCGGCGCGCAGATCAAGACCGGTTCCGGCGGCTACGCCCTGATCGCCGCGCCGAACCTCAGCAACGCCGGCAGCGTGACCGCCGAAGACGGCCACGCGCAGCTGGCCGCGGTGGTCGGCGCGTTCTCGACCCCGGCGCCGGCCGGCGCCAGCAACGAACTGAATCTGCGCTACAGCGGCGTAGCCCCGCAGGCCAGCGCGCCCAACGTCGGCTACGGCCGCCTGGACAACACCGGCATCGTCGCCAGCAAGCGCGGCACGGTGACGCTGACCGGCTACGACCTGCATCAGGACGGCTATGTCGGCACCACCACCTCGGTCAGCCGGCCGGGGCGGATCTCGATCGTGGCCGCCAACCACTCGCGTTCGGCCGGCGTCGACAAGCCGGCCGATCTCAGCGGCAGCACCGGCGGCAAGCTCAGCTTCGGCAGCGCTTCGGTCACCGCGATCCTGCCCGAGCGCGACGGCGAGACCACCACCTCGGCGGCGACCGCCGACAAGGCGTTCCAGGCGCCCAACGCGGTGCTGGCCGCGGCGCAGATGCGCCTGCAGGAAAGCTCGCTGGTGCTGATGCCCGGCGCCAAGCTCGACCTGGTCGGCATGGAGCCGCTGCGCGACGGCACCAGCAAGCCCGAGGTCGCGCGCATCCAGATCGACCGCGGCGCGCAGATCAACGTCGCCGGCCTGGCCGACGTGCAGCGGCCGATGTCCGACCACTTCATCACCATCGAGCGCATCGGCGAGAACGAACTGGCCGATTCGCCGCTGCTGCGCAGCGGCGCGTTCTACCGCAAGAAGGTCGTGCTCGACGCGCGCGAGCGCGGCGTCGCCGACGACGGCCGCGCCTGGGTCGGCAGCCCGCTGCTCAACGCCGCCGGCTACGCCGACCAGCGTCCGCGCGGCATCGACCAGTTGCTGGTCGACGGCGGCACCATCAACGTCAGCGCGCGCGAATTCGTCGCCCGCGGCGGTTCGGTGATCGACGTCAGCGGCGGCTTCCTGCATTACCAGGGCGGCATGGTCGAAACCCCGCGGGTGATCGGCGCGGACGGGCGCACCTACCGCCTGGCCGGGGCCGACCCGTCGCAGTCCTACCTCGGCTTCGCCGGCCAGTTCTCGCTCGACCACCAGCGCTGGAACGTGCGCGAGTATTTCCATTCCGCGTTCGCGCGTTCGGACCGCTACTACGAATCCGACTACGTGCAGGGCGGCGACGGCGGCGAGATCAACATCGTGCTGCGCCAGGACGCCGGCACCGACGCGACCCGGGTCGACACAGGGCTGGTGCTGGCCGGCGAACTGCGCGGCAACGCCGAATCCGGGCGCGACCAGCGCGAGCGCGGCGCGCCGGCGCTGGGCGGCAAGTTCAGCGTCTCGGTCAGCGGCGCCGGTTACGGTCGCTGGACGTTGCAGAACGGCGCGGTGCCCGACGTGGCCGCGGACTTCTCGATGCAGCAGCGTTTGACGCAAGGGCAGGGCGGCACGCTGTCGGCCCAGGCGTTGAATCAGGCCGGCTTCGGCACGGTCGAGCTCAGCGACAAACTCTCGCGCATCGACGTGGCCGGCGACGCGCACCTGCAAGTCGATGCCGGCGGCCGCATCGCCCTGAGCGGGTCGCGGGTGAACGTGGCCGGCACCTTGCAGGCCGATTCGGGCGAGATCGCGCTCAGCGCGACCAGCGAGAACGACGCGAATCCCGAAGCCGGCGCGCGCCGCGGCATCACCGTGCAATCCGGCGGCCGCCTGCTCGCGCGCGGACAATGGGTCAACGACCGCGACCGCGTCGCCGACCAGCGCCAGGGCGGCGCGCACATCGATGGCGGCCGCATCAGCCTCAGCGTCTCCGAATATCCACTCTTGGACGGCGCCGGCGGCGGCCGCGACGCGAGCGGTTCGATCGTGCTCGATCCGGGCGCGCTGCTCGACGTGTCCGGCGGCGGCAGGATCCTGCCGAACGGCCAGCTCGCGGCCAAGGACGGGGTGCCGCTGGGACGCGGCGGCGATATCGCCTTGAAGCTGTACCAGCCGCGCGAAGGCACCCAGTCGCTGAATCCGTTCCTGCCCGCGTCGGCGTTCGACGCCGAGCCCGGCGCCGGCGAACTGCGCTTCAGCGCGCAGAACCTGCGCGGCGGCGGCCTCGCCGGCGGCGGCACGTTGAGCCTGCACGCGCGCGACATCCTGATCGGCGCGTCGGCGACCGATCCGCTCGCCGGCGATGCGCGCACCCTGCGCCTCGATGCCGGCTTCTTCCGCGACGGCGATTTCGGCGCCTACGACCTGGTCGCGCGCCACGACGCGCGCATCGTCGCCGGCACCCAGCTGAGCGTGTCGCAGCGCAATTTCCTGCCCGACCTGGACGCGCTGCGCGAACTGCGCAGCGGCGGCGATCTCTACGCCGGGCTGAACACCGCCGGCGTGGGCCAGTACGGCGCGTTCGGTCGCCTCGACGACTATCACCGCGACGCCGCCGACTTCTTCCTCGAAGCCGGCGCGGCCGCCGGCCGCACCCTGCCGAACGTGACGGGGCTCGACCAAGTTCGCGACACGCTCACGCTCGAACGCGGCGCGCAGGTGCAGGTCGACGCCGGCGGCGCGGTGCGCCTGGGCTCGCGCGGCCAGCTCACCGTGCTCGGCTCGGTGATCGCGCGCGGCGGCAGCATCGATCTGTCCGGCGACACCTCGAGCACGGCGCTGTCGCCGTCGCACAGCCCGTCGCAGGTGGATTACTGGCGCGCGGACAAGTCGGTGTGGGTCGGCAAGGACGCGGTACTGGATGTATCCGGCGTGGCCTTGCTCAATCCGTTCAAGGCGCCGCTGCCGAACGGCGGCGCGGTGCCGCGCGACGGCAAGCTGCTTGACGGCGGCCGCATCCGCCTGAGCAACGACGGCGGTTATGTGGTGGTCGAGCAAGGCGCGCGACTGGATCTGTCCGGCGCGCGCGCGGTGTTCGACCTGCCGGCCGATAGCGGCGCGATCGGCCAGGCGCCGCTGCAAGCGCGCACGGTATGGAGCGACGGCGGCGACCTGGTGCTGGCCGCGGCCGGCGGCCTGTTCTTCGACGGTCGCATCCAGGCCGCCGGCGGCGACGCGCAGGCTCGCGGCGGCAGCGTGCAGCTGCTGACCGCGCAGAGCGTGCGACCGCTCGACGTCAGCGGCGGACGCGCGCCGCTGGCGACGTCGCAGATCGTGTTCCATCAAAGCGGCAGCCAGCTCGACCCGGCCGCGCGCGCGGGCGGGGCGATCGAGCCGGGCCGCGAAACGCCCTCGGGCACGGTGCATTTCCAGGCCGACTCGCTAGACGGTTCCGGCATCGACACCTTGCTGGTCGGGATCGGCGAAGACGGCCTGATCCGCGGCCCGGGCGTGGCGCCGGTGGTGTTCGACGGCGACGTGGCCCTGTCGCCGGCGCGCGCGCTGATGATCAACGCGCGCGCGTTCCAGGCCGGCGGCGAGCGCGGCGCGGCGACGCTGCGCTCGGCCTACGTGTCGCTGCAAGGCCTCGGCGGCGACGCCGCGACGGCGCTGCCGGAACCGGGCAAGCCCGGTACGGCGACGCTGAAGGTCGAAGCCGGCTTCATCGACATCGGCGGCCGCGTGGCGCTGCGCAACTTCGCCGACGCCGCTTTCGACAGCCGCGGCGACATCCGCTTCCACACGCCCAGCCTCTACCAGAGCGCGACGATCAACAACGAAGTGCGGCTGGTGCCGGGCGAACTGCTGAGCGGCGGCAATCTGTCGTTCCGCGCCGCGCAGTTGTATCCGGCCAGCGGCGAAACCTTCATCGTGCGCGCGCTCGGCGCCAAGGACGCGAGCGGCCAGCGCGCCGACACCGCGATCCGCATCGCCGGCAACGGCGCGGTCGCGCCGCTGCCGCTGTCGGCCGGCGGCAAGCTGCTGCTGGACGCGAGCGAAATCGAACAGGCCGGTACGCTGCGCGCGCCGGCCGGGCAGATCGTGCTCGGCGCGGGCAACGCCGACGATCCGGCCACCCGCGCGCTGTTCAACCAGCTCGCGCTGACGCCGACGCGCAAGGTGACCCTGGCGCCGGGCAGCCTGACCTCGGTTTCGCTCGACGGCCGCGTGCTGCCGTACGGTAAGACCGTGGATTCGCTGCAATGGGACGGCAACGACGTCGAGCAGCGCCTGACCGCGCCGCCGCTCAAGCGCATCTCGCTCGACGGCGCCGAGCTGTCGCTGCAGGACGGCGCGCGCGTCGACCTGTCCGGCGGCGGCGATCTGCAGGCGTTCGAATGGGTCGCCGGCACCGGCGGCAGTCGCGATGTGCTGTCGAGCTTCGCGGTGAGCTACGCCGACAGCGGCAGCGGCACGCGCGCGCCGCTGTATGCCGACGGCCGCGAGGTCTATGCGATCGTGCCGGGCGCGCAGTCGCCGCTGGCGGCGAGCGACCCGCTGTTGGACCAGGGCGCCGGCGCCAGCCAGGTCGGCAAGTCGGTGTACCTGTCCGGCGTGCCGGGGCTCGCCGACGGCGTCTACACCTTGCTGCCGGGCCGCTACGCGACCTTGCCGGGCGCGTTCCGCGTGGTCCAGCGCAGCGGCGGCCAGGACGCGCTGGCCAGCCAGAACCTGACCGCGCCGGACGGCACCCACCGCGTCGCCGGTTATTACGTCGATGCGCTCAGCGGCGCGCGCGATGCGCGTTCGCAGTCGTTCGATGTGCAGTCGGCGGCGGTGTGGGGCCAGTACTCGCAGTACCAGCTCAGCCGCGCCAACAAGTTCTTCTCCGAACAGGCGGGCAAGGCCGGCCGCTTCGCGCCGCAGCTGCCGCGCGACGGCGGCCAGTTGGTGCTCAGCGCGCAACGCGCGCTGGAACTGGCCGCGCGCCTGGACGTGGCCGCCGCCGACGGCGGCGCCGCCGCGCAGATCGACGTGGTCGCCGACGCGATCCAGATCCGCGGCCGCAACCAGGCCGCGCTCGAAGGTTATGTGCAGCTCGATGCCGGCCAACTCAGTGCGCTCGGCGCCGGCAGCCTGCTGATCGGCGGCGTGCGCGAGCGCGGCAGCGACGGCACCGCGATCTCGGTGCGCGCGCGCGACGTGCTGCTGTCCAACGATGCCGCCTCGCCGCTGCAGGGCCCGGAGATCGTGCTGGTGGCCAAGGCCGGCGACGGCAGCCAGGGCGTGCGGGTCGAGGACGGCAGCGTGATTCAGGCGCGCGGTACCCTGGCCGGCGCCGGCGATCTGCAACTGGTGATCGGCCAGAACGCCGACGCCGCCAGCAACCGCCCCGCGATCAACGGCGACGGCGCGCTGCTGCGGGTGTCCAACGCCGGCGCCGCGACCCTGCAACGGCGCGGCCTGCCGGCGTTCGAGCAATCGCGCGGCCTGCTCGACGTCGGCGCCGGCGCGCGCCTGGACGGTGGCGCGGCGCTGATGCTCGACGCCTCCGGCAACGCCCGCGTCGACGCCAGCGCGGTGCTGGCCGGGCGCGACATCCAGGCCAGCAGCGGGCGGGTGGTGTTCAGCGCCGACCCGGACGCGCGCTACGACGGCTTCGTGGTCGGCCGCAACACCCTCGCGCAGTTCGGCCAGGCCCAGCGGGTGAGCCTGCGCAGCTACGGCGAGATGGCGTTCTACGGCGATATCGACGTCGACAGCGACCGCGAACTCAACCTCAGCGCGCGCCGCTTCGGCGGCGACGGCGGCACGGTGCGGCTGAGCGCGCAGCGCCTGACCCTGGGCAACGAACTGGGCGTGCAGGGCGGCCCCGCCGGCGATGTGCCGGGCGGGCCCGGCACGCTCGAACTGCGCGGCGATTCGGTCGCCTTCAGCGGCGGCGATTCGCAGTTCGCCGGTTTCGCCAAGGTGTCGGTCGAAGCGGCCAAGCAGATTTCCGCCGGCGGCCGCGGCAGCGTCGATTTCGGCGCCGCCGAGCTGCGCCTGCAGGCGCCGCTGATCCAGGCCGAAGGCGGCGCCGACCAGAGCCTGCGCAGCAGCGGCGCGATCACATTGGCGCGCGTCGGCGACGCCGCGGCCGACGCGGCGCGGCCGCAGGGCGGCGCGCTGGAACTGCGCGGCGCCAGCATCGCCGGCAGCGCGCTGATCCGGGCCAACTCCGGCCGCGCGACCCTGGTCGCGACTCGGGGCGACGTGCGCCTGGACGCGGGCAGCGCGATCGACGTGTCGGCGTTGTCGAAGGCGATCTTCGACCAGCCGGTGTACGCGCCGGGCGGGCGGATCGAACTGCGCGCCGAGCGCGGCGGCATCGCGCTGGCCAGCGGCACGCAGCTCGACGTGTCGGCCGCGGCCGGCGGCGGCGACGCCGGCGAGCTGCGCCTGCTCGCGGCGCAGGGCGCGATCGCGCTCGATGGGGCGCTCAAGGGCGCGGCGCCGAAGGGGCAGGGTGGCCGCATCGAACTCGACAGCGGCGCGGCGCTGGACCTGGACACGCTGGCGCAGCGTCTGGCGCAAAGCGGCATCGACCGCGGCATCGCGGTGCGTAGCCGCAGCGGCGACCTGCAGCTCAGCGCCGGGCAAACGCTCAAGGCGCGCGAAGTCAGCCTGATCGCCGACGGCGGCAGCGACGCGCTGTTGCGCGACGCGGCCAACGGCAACGTGCGCATCCTCGGCGACATCGACGCGTCCGGCAGCGCCGGCGGCCGCATCGATCTGTACGGCCGCCACGGCGTGGACCTGCAAGGCCGCCTGCTGGCCAACGGCAGCGATGCCGGCAAGCGCGGCGGCACCGTGCGCATCGGCACCAGCGGCCGCAGCGACGGCAGCCTCAACGACTTCTTCGGCTATCAGAACGTCGCCGCCGACGCGGCCGGCGTCGTCCGCATCGGCCGCGACGCGCTGATCGACGTGCGCGGCGGCAGCGCCGGCGACTTGTCCGGCGGCAAGGTCGAACTGCGCGCGCCGCTGCTGGTTGGCGGCGACGTCAACATCGCGGTCGAGAATCCGGCGGCGTTCGTCGGCGCGCGCGAGGTCGGGCTGGAAGCGTATGCGGTGTGGAGCGCAAGCGATGCGGTCGATCCGGCGCATCCGGAACGCCACTTCGACGGCATCGTCGATCCGGCCGGCTGGTACGGTGCCGACGGCCAGCTCGTCGCCGGCAAGTGGCGCGACGCCAGCGGCGCCGAACTGGCCGCGCCGCAGACGCCGGAACAGCTCGCGCTCTACCTCAAGACCCATTACTTCACCCCCGACGCGGCCAACGCCGCGCACCAGGGCTTCTACGGCTATCTCGACGGCGACAGCGTCGAGCATCAGGCCGGCACTTTGATGCGGTTCGCCCAGGCTCCGGGCTTCGCCTTCGGCGAACGCTTCGCCGGCATCGCCCACTTCCGCGCGCGTCCCGGCATCGAGCTGCAAAATCCCGAGGCGAGCCGCGACGGCGGCGCGATCCGGGTGCTGACCAACTGGAACCTCAACTCCGGCGACCGCAACGCGCCGGACTTCCGCTACCAGGGCGCCGCGCCGGTGCTGACCCTGCGCGCGGCCGGCGACGTGCAGGTCAACGCCAGCATCAGCGACGGGTTCTACAACTACAACGCCGCCGGCAGCGGCGCGGTCGGCAACTACGACGGCTCGGTCGCCGCGCGCATGACCTGGCTGCAGAACAATCCGCTGAGCATGCCCGACAGCGAGCAGTTCCTGCCGGCGCCGCAGCCTTACGATCCCAACGACGAGTCCGGCCAGTACTACGGCCAGTACGACGAACTGTTCGGCATGATGACCCGGCCCGACAGCGCGCTCGACAACATCGTCGGCCCCGGCACCTCGCTGATGGGCTTCATCGACTTGCTGATCTCGATCGCCGGCACCGGCGACGCCGGCATCGACGAGCCCGCGCCGCCGGCCGGACCGGGCGACTACGCCGGTTATCTGGAGCGCTATCGCGGCTATGTGATCGACCTGGCCAACCGCGTCGCCGCCGGCGAAGCGCCGCCGATGACCTGGGTGCCGCGTTTGCCGGTGCTCGGCCCGGTGCCGCCGGCCGCCGACCGCACGCCGATGCTGCAGGCCAGCGCCGAACGGCCGACGCCGTGGCTGGAGCAGCAGCTCGCCGGCGGCGACAGCAGCCGTTACCGCTTCGTCGCCGGCGCCGATTTCAGCAGCGTCGCGCCCGACCGCGCCGGCAGCGGCGCGGCCGACCTCGTGTTCGACGGCCACACCACCTTGCGCAAGACCGGCCAGAGCGATCTGCTTTTGCCGAACGTGCTGCGCACCGGCACCGGCGAGATCGAACTGGTCGCCGCGCGCGACGTGCGCTTCGCCGACCGCGACGCGCCGGCCAGCGTTTACACCGCCGGCCGTCCGGGCGACGGCACTAGCGCCGACACCTCGCGGCCGCGGATCGAAGGCGCGAGCTCGCCGCAGAACCTGGGCGGCCCGCTGGTCGCGGTCACCGGCGCGGTCAATCCGGAAGCGGCCGGCGACCTCAGCGTGCGCGCCGGTCGCGACATCGTCGGCAACCGCCAGATCCGCGACAGCGACGGCCGCCGCAGCGGCGTCGCCGGCAGCTATCTGGTCCAGTACTGGTGGCCGTGGATGCAGACCGGCAACGTCGCCGACGCCGACGGCCGCCTGGTCTCGACCTCGATCAACTTCGGCGGCTTCGCCCAGGGCCTGCTCAGCGTCGGCGGCGACATCCGCCTCGACGCCGGCCGCGACCTGGTCGAAGTGTCGGCGTCCTCGCCGACCACATGGCAGCGCGACGGCGCCGGCGGCCTGCGCCGCTTCGGCGGCGGCGACCTGCGCGCCAGCGCCGGCCGCGACGTGCTCGGCGGCGATTTCTTCGTGTCCCAGGGCGAGGGCTCGCTCAACGCCGGCGGGCGCATCGGTTCGGCTTACGAGTTGAGCGTGCCGGTGTTCATCGAGAACGTCAGCAGCCAGACCACGACGATGAGCTCCGGCGTGGCGCCGATCCTGGCGATGCAGGACGCGCGCTGGAACGTCGGCGCCAGCGGCGACGTCGACATCGGTCGGGTGCTCAATCCCTCGTACGCGCGCTTGACCGAGCGCGAAGTCGATTCGCAGACCTTCGGCGCCGACGCCGCGCTCAACGCGACCTCGACCACCGGCGACGTGCAGCTCGGCAGCCTGCTGCTCGGCGACGCGCTGTTCGCCTACGGCGGCCGCGACCCGAACCGTCCGCAAGCGCCGTACAACATCGGCGGCAGCTCGTTGTTCGCGCAGGTGCTGCCGGGTTCGCTGAGCCTGACCGCGATCGCCGGCGACGTGCGCGTGCGCAACGGCGGCCAGCTGTTCCCGTCCGCGCGCGGCGGCCTGAACCTGCTCGCCGGCGGCGACGTACTGCTGTACGCCGACACGTTCCCGCGCCTGGATACGCTGCGCCTGCTCGACATCGACCCGGCCTGGATGCCGTCGCCGCTGCGACCGCTGTCGAGCCTGCCGGAGCAGACCGCGTTCGACTTCTCGCGCCTGGACGTGTTCATCCCGAGCCGCGACCAGCGCGCCAACCTGCACCGCGACGATCGCGAACCGGTGCGGGTGTACGCGCTCGGCGACATCGTCAACGGCCAGCCGGACCAGCGCCAGAGCTTCAACACCCTGACCCTGGAACTGCCCAAGCCGGCGACGATCCGCGCCGGCCGCGACATCGTCGACCTGGACCTGCGCGGACAGAACTACCGCGCCAGCGACGCGACCCGGGTGCTGGCCGGACGCGATCTGTACTACCGACCGCTCGGCCGCAGCATCAGCGGCCGGGTCAGCCGCTACAACTGGATGGAACTCGGCGGGCCGGGCAGCTTCGAAATCCAGGCCGGGCGCGATCTGGGCCCGTTCACTTCGGCCAACGAGGCCTACGCGTTCAATCAGCTGCGCGCCGAAGGCGGCGGCATCCGCACCATCGGCAATCGCGACAACGCCGGGCTCGGCTACGACGGCGCCGACCTGGTGGTGCGCTTCGGCGTCGCCCCGGGCATCGACACGCGCGCGTTCGCCGCGCGCTATCTCGATCCGGCCGGCGAGGAATCCGCGGCCTATGCGGCCTGGCTCGCCGCCTACGTACGCCAGCAGCGCCGCGATGCCGGCGGCGACGGCGACGGCCAAGGCGACGGCGCGCTGTCGCCGCAACAGGCCTGGGCCGAATTCGCGCAACTGCCCGAAGCGGCGCAGCAGCGTCTGGTCGACAAGGTGTTCCTGGACCTGCTCGAACGCGCCGGCCGCGACAACAAGAACCCGGCCAGCCCCGAGTTCGGCAAGTACGCCGCCGGTTACCGCGCGATCAACACCTTGTTCCCGCAGGCGTTGGGCTACACCGCCAACCGCCTCGACGGCGGCGCCAACGGCGCCGACGCGCCGGTCGCGACCGGGCGCATGGACATGCGCGGCTCGACCGTGCAGACCCAGCAGGGCGGCGACGTGCGCATTCTCGGCCCCGGCGGCGAGGTGCTGGTCGGCAGCGTCGCCGCGCCGCCGCTGGTGACGAACAACCGCGGCGAGACCGTGATCGGCCCCAACCAGCAAGGCGTGCTGACCCTCGACGTCGGCGACATCGGCATCTTCACCGACCGCAGCGTGCTGCTCGCGCAGAGCCGCATCTTCACCCAGCGCGGCGGCGACCTGACCATCTGGAGCTCGAACGGCGACATCAACGCCGGCAAGGGCGCCAAGACCTCGTCGGACAAGCCGCCGGTGCGCTACGTCTGCGACGTCGACCAGTACTGCCGGATCGACGCGCGCGGCCTGGTCACCGGCGCCGGCATCGCGACCTTGCAGACCGCAGCGGCCGGCAAGGCCGGCGACGCGGTGCTGATCGCCCCGCGCGGCACCATCGACGCCGGCGACGCCGGCATCCGCATCGGCGGCAACCTGATCGTCGCCGCGCAGACCATCGCCAACGCCGACAACATCCAGGTCGACGGCGACTCCATCGGCATCCCGGTCGCGCGCAACGTCGACACCGGCGCGCTCAGCGCGGCCTCGTCGGCCAGCTCGGGCGTGAACGCGGTGGCCGAGCAGATGGCGGAAAAGCGCCCGGCGATGGGCGGCCGCGACCTGCCGGCGCTGATCTCGGTGCAGGTGATCGGCTTCGGCCAATGCGAGGCCAGCAACCCGCGCTGCGCGAACTCGCCGTAACGCGGCCCGCCGAAGCATCGGCGCGAAGGGCAGGGGAACGAAACGGGGCGGCCGACAGGCCGCCCTTTTTTTGAGCGGCGAGCGCAGCATCTTCGCTTCAGTCGCGCGAGGCAAAACGATCCAGCCGACCTCGATCGCAACCACGCACTCTCCCTGTAGGAGCTGCGCAAGCTGCGACCGCGAGAATCAAGCAACGCCGAAAGCCCCTGCACTCGATTACCGCAAGTACGCGGTATCTTCGGCTTTCATTTCCGCGCAGCGCCAGTGCGACATCGCAGCGTGCACTTCTGTCGCAAAGCAACCAGGCGGGCACGAACCGCGAATGCAGGCAGCCACGCGACGCTTGCGCGCAATCCCGCCACGATCTCCATCGCCAGAGAGTCTCCGCGTCGTTGCGAACCGCTGAGAACCGTGCCCGCCTTTCGCAACGCTAATTGCGAAACGCCGAAGCCGCGCATGCGAACACGCGAACACTGCGGATTCCCGCGCAGATGACAATCGACACGCGTCGCAATCGCACCCTGGACTCATCGCTCATGACCGTGACGCAGTGCGCGCACACGCTGTCATCTGTGTAACCACGCGATCGCGCGCAGACACAAAACCTTCGCATCGCTTACGAAAACACGATTTAGATCGCGCTAAATCCCTGCCGATTAATCACTTGAAGCATGTAATAAATACTTACCCGCATGGTCGCTGCGCTTGCACACGCCGCACCCATCCTGTCGCCGCGCCAACGCAGCCCATCCGAGGCGACGCGTCGGCGCCCTGCAACGAATCGATACGGATTGATCCGCGGGCATTCGGTCCGCACCCTCAAAAGGAGACGTCTCGTGCATCGCAACAAGCTTCATGTCGGCCTGCTGGCCGCTACCGCTGTCCTGGTCTTCGCTGGTTCGGCCAACGCGGCCGATCTGTACGGCGGCGGCGCCACCTTCCCGGCCCCGGCCTACGTCGGCGACCTGTACAACGGCACCTCGCCGGTCGCCAAGCTGTCGCGCGATTCCGCCATCACCCTGCCGGCCGTGACCTTCAGCGTCGCCGGCCTGGGCAACTCCACCGGCACCAAGGTTCCGGTGTTCAAGGACTTCCACACCCGCTACTCGGCCGACGCCGTGTCCTACTGCCAGACCGGCAGCGGCACGGGCAAGAAGATCCTCAACAACGACGGCATCTTCGCCAACGGCGCCTGCTCGCCGGCCGGCATCACCGGCTTCAGCTCGGTCTCGGGCCAGTCGGCTCCGGACTTCATCGGCACCGACGCGCCGATCGCGACCGCCGACTACAACACCTTCATCACCAACATGGCGTCCACCCGCACCGCGATCGTGCAGATCCCGGTCCTGGCCGGCGCCATCGCCCTGCCGTTCAAGGACACCGTCGGCGGCCTGACCTCGGTCGCGCTGAACACCGAGCAGGTCTGCCGCATCTTCGCCGGCGACATCAAGAACTGGAACGATTCGCGCCTGGCCTCGCCGGTGGCCGGTTCGCACCCGATCACCATCGTCTACCGTTCGGAAGGCAGCGGCACCTCGTTCGCCTTCACCAGCTACCTCGCCGCGCAGTGCAACGGCAAGTTCGGCCTGGCCGCCGACTTCTTCAAGCCGAACCAGAGCTTCGCCACCGCCGCCGCTCTGGCGCTGCCGAACTACTCGGCGTCCTCGGCCCAGGCCGGCAACAACGGCGTCGTCTCCAAGGTCAAGACCACCACCGACGCGATCGGCTACGCCGACATCGCCGAAGTGCTGAGCCAGGGCGTGATGTACGCCTCGGTCAACGGCAACGACCCGGCCCTGTTCGGTTCGACCGGTGCGGTCAGCCTGGCCCCGGCCGCGCTGCTGTCGGGCAAGGTGCTCGACGGCGCCACCGTCGCCGACGTGCCGGCCAGCGTCGCCGCCCCGGCGCGCAACTGCACCCGTCTGGTCAACCCGACCGCCGTGATCTCGGGCGCTTACCCGATCGCCGCGGTGACCTACCTGGCCGCCTACAACGCCGGCAACGGCACCAAGGCCACCCCGCTCAAGAACCTGTTCAAGCAGTTCTACGCCCCGCTGCCCGTCGGCGGCGTGACCCCGCCGGATACCCGCGTCGCGCTGCCGACCGGCTATGCCTACATCGACGGCAACGCGCTGTTCCGCAGCTCGGCGGTCGGTTCGATCAACAGCTGCATCAACTGATCGCGGGCGTGGCGGCGGCACGGATGGCCGCCGCCACGCATGGCGGCCGGTTCGAAAGAACGTTCTGAAGCAACGCTTCGATAAAGAAACATCGCAAAAGCGACGCCGCAAAAAGAAAAGCTCCCCGGTCGCATCGGGGAGCTTTTTTCTTGCCCGTTCGCCTGGCGGCGCCTCGGGTCAGGCGTGGATCGGTCGCGCGTGGATCAGTCTTGCTTGGATGGGTCTTGCTTGGATAGCGCTTGCTTGGAGCGGGACCGGACCCGGATCAGGTGCCGCAGAAGCAGGTCGCGTTGGCGCCGACGCGCGCGCCGGCCGGGCTTTCGGCGTAGACCGAGCAGGCCGAGGTGTCGGCGGTGCCCTTGTTGGCCGGCGCTTCGGCCTTGGCGTTGCAGGTGCTGACCGAGACGCGCTTGCCGTTGCCGACCACGGTGGCGATGCAGTTCGACGACACCTGCTCGCCGCTGCTGAGGTTGGCGGTGTTGTCGACCGCGACGACCGCGTCGCGGGTGGTGGCCAGCGCGGTGCCGAACACTTCGACCTTGGTCGAACCGGTGGGGCAGGCGAAGTCGGCGGTGCAGAACGCGCTGTCGCCGGCGGCGGCGCCGTCGACCGTGGCGTAGACCTGCACCACGCCCGGCAGCAGCTTGAGCGTCTTGCACTGGCTGGCGGCGTCGGCGTGCGGAGCGGCGAGCAGGCCGAGGCCGAGCGCGGCGACGGCCGCGAACAGCTTGGCGCGGATTGCGTAGTCCATGAGTTGTCTCCTTGAAGGTTGGATGGAACCGGCGCGGATGCGCGGCATCCGGGGGACACGGACGGACACGCCGACGCAGGACGTACAGCAACGGCCGCATCGCGCGGCCGCGAGGAGAGTGCAAGTGAAAGACCAAAGGCCGGATCGCGCCGGTGGGCGTCGGCCGGTAGTGCGCAGCGTCGTAGGCGTGCTTGTCCCCGCGCGCTAGGAGAACAAAACCACGTGTCGGCGCGGTTGCACGGGTGTGAACGCGCGCATGAATGCGCGTGCCACCGCGCACGCGGCGCGGCGGCTGGCGAGTCTCAGCTCTCGCTGCGCGCGAGCTTGCGCTCGCGCCGGTGCATCAGCACGCCGGCCACGCTGACGCCGATCGCCACCAGCACCACGATGATCGTGGTCAGCGCGTTGATCTCCGGGGTGACGCCGAGCTTGACCTTGGAATAGACCAGCATCGGCAGCGTGGTCGAGCCGGGGCCGGAGGCGAAGCTGGCGATGACCAGATCGTCCAGCGACAGGGTGAAGGCGAGCAGCCAGCCGGCCAGCAGCGCCGGCGCGATCAAGGGCAGGGTGATGACGAAGAACACCCGCCACGGTTTCGCGCCCAGGTCCATCGCCGCCTCTTCCAGGCTGGCGTCCATCGAGGTCATGCGCGAGCGCACCACCACGGTGACGTAGCACGCGGTCAGGGTGATGTGGGCCAGGGTGATCGTGGTCATGCCGCGCTCGGGCCAGCCGAACAACTGCTGCAGGCCGACGAACAGCAGCAGCGAGGACAGGCCGAGCATCACGTCGGGCATCACCATCGGCGCCGAGTTCATCAGGCTGAGGATGCCGCGGCCCGGGAACTTGCCGAAGCGCGACAGCGCCAGGCCGCTGGCGGTGCCCAGCGCGACCGCGGCGGTGGCCGAGATCGCGGCGATGATCAGGCTGCGCTGCGCCGCTTCGAGGATCTGCTCGTTGCGCGCCAGCGCCGCGTACCACTGCAGCGAGAACCCGCCCCAGGTGGTGGCGCGGTCGGAGCCGCTGAAGGAATAGACGATCACCGAGACGATGGGCAGGTACAGGAACGCGTAGCCCAGCGCCATCATCGTGTACAGCGCGAACGGCCGCCGCTTCACGACTGCGCCTCGCGCGCGACGCGGCGGCCTTTATCAACTCTGTTCTCGATGTACTCGAACAACAACGTCGGCAGCACGATCAACAGCAGCATCGCCACCGCGATCGCCGCCGACAGCGGCCAGTCGCGGTTGGTGAAGAACTCGGTCCACAGCACCCGGCCGATGGTCAGCGCGTCGGGGCCGCCGAGCACGTCGGGAATCACGAACTCGCCGACCGCGGGAATGAACACCAGCAGGCTGCCGGCGAGGATGCCCGGGAACGACAGCGGCAAGGTCACCCGCCGGAACGCCTGCCACGGCTTGGCGCCGAGGTCGGCGGCGGCTTCCAGCAAGGTGAAGTCCAGGCGGATCAGGGTCGCCGCCAGCGGCAGGATCATGAAGGGCAGGTAGTTGTAGGTGATGCCGATGTACACGGCGAGGTTGCTGTGCAGCACCGCCTGGCCGGGTTCGAGCACGCCCAGGCCGGCCAGGGTCTGGCTGAGCCAGCCGTTGGCGCGCAGCAGGCCGATCAACGCATAGGTGCGCAGCAGCGAGCTGGTCCAGAACGGCAGGATCACCAGCACCAGCAGCAACAACCGCCACAGCCGCGGCGCGCGCGCGATGCCGTAGGCGATCGGATAGCCGAGCAGCAGGCAGCACAGCGTGGACACGCCGGCGAACAGCAGCGACTTCAGGTATGCCGCCACGTACAGCGGATCGGCCAGCAGCGCGGCGTAGTTGGCCGCGTGCAGGCGCAGGGTGGTGGCGCCGTTCTCGGCGGTCTCCAGCAGCGGCGTGTACGGCGGCACTTGCCCGAACACCGACTGGGCGAAGCTGATCTTCAGCACGATCAGGAACGGCACGCAGAAGAACAGCGCCAGCCACAGCATCGGAATCGCGGTGACCAGGAAGCGACCGCGACGGGTGCGGAATTCGTCGCCTACGGCGCGGAACCAACCGAAGAGGTTATAAACAACATCAGCCCAGAAACCCCAAACCCCCAAGCCCTGCCTGCGTTCCTGCCCGCTCACGACCGACCTCCCGTGACGATGCCCGCGGCCCAGAACCACCAGCACCCCGAGCCGCGCTTTTGCTGTAGAGCGCTCATGCCCGCGCTCCCGCCGCGGCAGCGGCCGCAAAACCCGAATGCGAAAATCCGCCGCTCACGACGTCAACACCACAGCGCTCGCCGCATCCCACGACAACCACAACGTATCGTCCCAGTCGTAATGCGGCTGCGAACTGCGCGCCACATGCGTCTCCTGCACCCGCAGCACCGCGCCGGCCTCGGTCTGCACGTGATAGATCGACACGTCGCCGAGGTAGGCGATATCGCGGACCTTGCCCATCACCGCGTTGTCGAAGCCCTCGGGCCGGGTCTCGTGCACGTCGATCTTCTCCGGCCGCACCGCGATGCCGACCGCGGTGCCTTCCGGCAGCGGATCGGGATGGCGCGCGAGCAGTTCGCCGCCGACCCCGTCGCACTGGATGCGCAGGTCGCCGTCGCCGTCGTGGCCGAGCACGCGTCCTTCGAGCAGGTTGATGCCGCCGATGAACTCGGCGACGAAGCGCGTGGACGGGTATTCGTACAGCACCGCCGGGGTCGAGACCTGGACGATGCGGCCGGCGTCCATGACCGCGATGCGCGAGGACATGGTCATCGCTTCTTCCTGGTCGTGGGTGACCATGATGAAGGTGGTGCCGACGCGCTCCTGGATGCTCACCAGTTCGAACTGGGTGTGCTCGCGCAGCTTCTTGTCGAGCGCGCCCAGCGGCTCGTCGAGCAGCAACAGCTTGGGCTGCTTGGCCAGCGCGCGCGCCAGCGCCACGCGCTGGCGCTGGCCGCCGGAGAGCTGGTCGGGCTTGCGGTTGCCCAACTGCGGCATGCGCACCAGCTCCAGCATCTGCTGCACGCGGTCGCGGATCTCGCCGGCGCCGGGCCTGGCGCCGCCGCTGGAATGCTTGAGGCCGAAGGCGATGTTCTGCGCCACGCTCATGTGCGGGAACAGCGCATAGCTTTGGAACATCATGTTGACCGGCCGCTCATACGGCGGCAGGTCGGTGACGTCGATGCCGTCGATCAGCACCCGGCCGCGGTCGGGCGATTCGAAACCGGCCAGCACCCGCAGCAGGGTGCTCTTGCCCGAGCCCGAACCGCCGAGCAGGGCGAAGAACTCGCCGCGGTAGACGTCCAGCGAAATGTCGTCGCAGGCGTAGACCTTGCCGAAGGTCTTGGTTACGCCTTCGATGCGCACGAACGGCTGCGCGGCGGGATCGCGCCAGGGTTCCAGCGCGGGGCTGCGGGCGGGGACGCTCACGCGCTCAGTGCCCGCTCTTGATGCTGGTCCACGCGCGCACGCGCTGGCGCTGCACGTCCTCGGGCAGCGAGCGCGGATCGACCAGCTTGGCGCGCACGTCCTCGGGCGGGTACACGCCCGGGTCCTGGGCGATGGCCGGATCGATCAGCGGCGCGGCGTCCTTGTTGGCGCTGGCGTAGGCGACGTGGTTGCTGATCGCCGCGGCGACCTTGGGATCGAGCAGGTAGTCGATGAAGGCGTGGGCGTTGCCGGCGTGCTTGCTGTCCTTGGGGATCGCGATCACGTCGACCCAGCGGATCGCGCCTTCCTTCGGGATCACGAAGCGCAGGTTCGGCGCCGGCTTGCCGGCCTTCTTGGCCGCGTCGAACGCGGCGGTGCTGGCCTGGGCGATGTCGCCGGAGTAGCCCATCACGATGCAGGCGTCGCCGTTGGCGAAGGCGTCCTTGTATTCGGCGTTGTTGAAGGTGCGCACGAACGGGCGGATCGCGGCGTAGACCTTCCTGACCGCGTCGATCTCGTCGGCGGCGCCGGCATTGGGATCGCGGCCGAGCCAGATCAGCGCCGCGCCGAAGGCTTCCTGGTCGTCGTCGAGCACGGTGATGCCGCACTTGCCGAGCTTGGCCGCGTTGGCCGGATCGAACAGCAGCGACCACGAGTCCAGCGGCGCGTTCTCGCCGAGCGCCTCCTTGATCTTGTCGACGTTCAGGCCCAGGCCGGTGGTGCCCCACATGTACGGCACCAGGTGTTCGTTGCCCGGATCGATCGAGGCGAGGTTCTGCAGCAGCTGCGGGTCCAGGTGGCTCCAGTTCGGCAATTTGCTCTTGTCGAGCTTGGCGTACATCCCGGCCTTGACCTGGCGCTGGGCGAACGGGCGCGCCGACGGGAACACCGCGTCGTAGCCCGAGGCGCCGGCGCTGAGCTTGCTTTCCAGGGTTTCGTTGGCGTCGTAGACGTCGTAATTGACCTTGACGCCGGTGGCCGCCTCGAAATTCTTGACCGTGTCGTCGGCGACGTAGTCCGACCAGTTGTAGACGTTGAGCACCTTCTCCTCGGCGCCGGGCTTGCCCGCGGGGGCGTTGGCGTCGGCGGCGGGCTTGCCGCCGCAGGCGGCGAGCATGAGGACGGCGCAGGCGAGCGGGGCGAGGCGCAGGGTCACGGGAATCTCCTGGAAAGACGGGCGGCCCGCCGCAGACGCAACGGGGGCGGGGCGTTGGCGGGGATGTTCGGAAACGGGCCGCGCGGTGTCAACGGATTATGCGATCGCCCGGGTCTACGCGGCGTTCGCGCGGAACTCGCGCGGCTGCGGCGCGGCGCGAGGGCGTCGAGGCGGGCGGGATCGCGATCCGGGCGGGTCGGGGCGGCCCCTGCCGGCACGGTGCCGGGCAGCGCCGGGCCAGACTGCGACCGGCGTCGGCCGATCGCCGCGGCCGCGGCCCTGGTTGGCGCGCGCCGCGGCGCGACGTGCGGTATCGTCGCGCTCCGGTCCGCCGGTCCATGCCGCCGCAGCCGCGGACCGGCTCCGTGCCGAAATCTGTTCCGCCCGCCGCCGATCCGCCATTCCGTCGTCGTTTCGCGCGCGCCGCCGCGTCCCGCCAGGGCGTCGCGCCGCATGTTTTCCAGGGAGATTCCAGATGTCCGACCGCCGCCCGCAACCGCGCCTGCGCGCCCCGCAACTGCTGCTGGCCGCCGCCCTAACGGTGGTCGCGCCCTGGGCCTGGGCCCAGGAGAGCAGCGACAGCGAGCGCGACTGGGACGTCCGCGGCGGCGTCGTCGCGATGAGCGACTACGTCTGGCGCGGCGTCTCCCAGACCCAGGAAGACCCGGCGCTGCAGGCCGAGATCAACCTGGAACACCGCAGCGGCTTCTATGCCGGCGCCTGGGTGTCGAGCATCGACTTCACCGCGCCGGGCGAAGACAGCGACGGGGTGCACTACGAACTCGACGGCTACCTGGGCTGGTCCGGCGAACTGCGCCCGGGCCTGGAACTGGATGTGGTCCTGACCCGCGCCGCGTATCCGGGCGCCAAGCGCGACTTCGACTACGACTACACCGAACTGGAAGGCACCTTGAGCTTCGCCGAGCACTACCACGTCGGCCTGGCCTATTCGCCGGATATTTTCGGCCTGGGCGGCAAGGGTTACTACTGGAACGTCGGCGGCGAGTGGCCGCTGGGCGAGAGCGGCTTCGGGCTCAAGGCCCAAGTCGGTTACTACGACCTGCAGGACCCGCTCGGCGACAGCTACAACGATTACTTGTTGGCGCTGACGCGCGAGTTCGGGCCGTTCCATGCCGAGTTGCAGTACACCACCACCTCGAGCTACGGCCCGAAGATTTCCGAAGGCCTGGACGACAAGAAACTGGCCGACGACAAGCTGGCCGTGCTGGTGGGCTGGAAGTTCTGATCCGCGCACGGCGGCGCGCGACCCGCGCAAGCCGCCGAAGCTCCTGTAGGAGCGACGCAAGTCGCGACCGCGCCAGATCGACTACGGCGAAAGTTGCGTCGCAGTTGCGTTCCCACGGTCGCGGCTCGCGCCGCTCCTACAGTCGGATACGCACCCGCCGAAGCTCCCTGTAGGAGCGACGCAAGTCGTGACCGCGCCAGATCGACTACGGCGAAAGTTGCGTCGCAGTTGCGTTCCCACGGTCGCGGCTCGCGCCGCTCCTACAGTCGGATACGCACCCGCCGAAGCTCCCTGTAGGAGCGACGCAAGTCGCGACCGCGCCAGATCGACTACGGCGAAAGTTGCGTCGCAGTTGCGTTGCCACGGTCGCGGCTCGCGCCGCTCCTACAGTCGGATACTTACCTGCTGAAGCCCTTGTAGGAGCGACGCGAGTCGCGACCGCGCCAGATCGATTACGGCGAAAACTCCGCCGCAACCGCATCGGTGCAGCCGCGCCGCGCACCTCAACGCTCCAGCTTGCGCCCGCACACCTCGCTGACCAACCCGCGCAGCCACGCATTCGCCGGATCCGCCTCGCTGTTGGCGTGCCAGTACAGATGCAACTGCGCCGCCGGCAGCGCGAACGGCAGCTTCAGCCGCGCCAGCGCGCCGTCCGGCGCGATCCGCGCGGCCAGGCTCTCGGGCAGGGTCAGCAGCGCGTCGGACTGCGCCGCCACCGCGCAGGCGGCGTGGTAGCTGCGGCAGCGCAGCGCGATGTCGCGCTGCAGGCCCAGGTGCAGCAGCGCCAGATCCTCGATCACTTGCCCGGTGGCGCGCGCCGACACCGCCACGTGCCGCGCCTGCAGGTACTGCTTCAGGCTCATGCGCCGCGCCAGCGGATGATCGGCGCGCGCGACCACGCAGAAGCCGTCCTCGAACAGCGGGCGGTGGCGCACCGGATCGCGCACCGGCAAGGCCACGTCCACCGCCAGGTCGACCTGGCCGGCGGCCAGCTCGCGGCCGAGATCGCGCCGCGGCAGGCCCACGCTGGCCAGGGTCGCGCCCGGCGCCTGCGCGCGCAGCGCCCGCATCAGCGCCGGCAGCAGCACGGTCTCGGTCGCCTCGGGCATGCCGATGCGGAACGACTGCCGGCTCGATCCCGGCTCGAACCGGTCGCGGTGCTGCAGCAGCTCGCGCAGCCGCGCCAGGGTCTCCAGCAGCGGCGGGGCGAGCCGCTGGCAGGCCGCGGTCGGGCTCATGCGGCGGCCGTCGCGCACGAACAGCGGGTCGTCGAACTGGCGCCGCAGCCGCGCCAGCGCGTGGCTGACCGCCGACGGCGTCAGGTACAGCGCCTGCGCGGCGAGGCTGAGGTTGCGTTCGCGATAGACCGCCTCGAACACCTTGAGCAGGTTGAGGTCGAGCTGCTCGCTGCGGGTATGAATCTGGTTCATGCACAGACGTTAGCAAAGATCACTTCATTCATGCCGGCCGCGCGCCTAGGATGAATCGGCCGGGACGTCCCGGCGTCCGGAGCCGTCCGCATGGACTTCGCCCCCAGCGCGCGCAGCCAGGAATACCTGCAGCGCCTGCACGCCTTCATCGACCGCCACGTCGCGCCGTTCGACCCGGTCTACCGGCGCGAGAACGCCGAGCTCAACGCCGGCGCCGACTGGCGCGGCTGGCGCGTGCATCCGCGCATCGCCGAGCTCAAGGCGCTGGCGCGCGAGGCCGGCCTGTGGAACCTGTTCCTGCCCGACGCCGAACTCGGCGCCGGCCTGTCGGTGCTGGAGTACGCGCCGCTGGCCGAGGCCATGGGCCGCTACGAGTTCTGCGCCGAGATCTTCAACTGCAACGCGCCCGACACCGGCAACATGGAAGTGCTGTACCACTACGGCAGCGAGCCGCAGAAAGCGCGCTGGCTGCGGCCCTTGCTCGACGGCGCGATCCGCTCGGTGTTCTGCATGACCGAGCCGGAGGTGGCCTCGTCGGACGCGACCAACATGCGCGCGCAGATCCGCATCGAAGGCGACGAGATCGTCGTCGACGGCCGCAAGTGGTGGTCCACCGGCATCGGCCATCCCGATGCGCGGGTCGCGATCTTCATGGGCCTGACCGACGCCGACGCCGCGCCGCACGCGCGCCACGGCATGGCCCTGGTGCCGCTGGACGCGCCGGGCGTGCGCATCGAACGCATGCTGCCGACCTTCGGCGAATACGATCCGCCTTACGGCCACGGCGAGGTCAGTTTCGAGCAGGTGCGGCTGCCGCTCGATCATCTGATCCAGGGCCCGGGGCAGGGCTTCGCCATCGCCCAGGGCCGGCTCGGGCCGGGCCGCATCCACCATTGCATGCGCGCGATCGGCGCGGCCGAGCGCGCGCTGGAGCTGCTGATCCGCCGCGGCGCCGGGCGCGAGGCCTTCGGCCAGCCGATCCTGCGCCTGGGCGGCAATCTGGAACGGGTGGCGCAGGCGCGCATGGCCATCGACCAGGCGCGCTTGCTGACCTTGTACGCTGCGTGGAAGATCGAACGTTTCGGGGTCAAACAGGCGATGAGCGAAATCTCCGCGATCAAGGTGGTCGCGCCGAACATGCTGCAGGAGATCGTCGACCAGGCGATCCAGATCCACGGCGGCGCTGGCGTCAGCCACGACACGCCGCTGACCGGCCTGTTCGCGCTGGCGCGCGCGCTGCGCATCGCCGACGGTCCCGACGAGGTCCATCGGGCGATGGTGGCGCGGGTGGAACTGGCCAAGTACGGCATCGGCGGCAAGCGCGAGGCGGCGGCATGAGCGCCGAGCAACGCGTGTTCGTCACCGGCGGCGCCTCGGGCCTGGGCCGGGCGCTGGCCGAAGGCTATGCGCGCGAAGGCGCGCGGGTGTTGATCGGCGACGTCAACGCCGCGCGCGGCGAAGAGGCCCTGGCGGCCTTGCGCGCGCTGCAGCCCGAAGCGCATTACCTGCACTGCGACGTGACCCGCGAAGAAGACCTGCAGGCCGCGGCGCAGTGGATGCAGGCGAACTGGGGCGGCGCCGACCTGGTGATCAACAACGCCGGCGTCGCCGACATGGGCCCGGTCGAGGCGATGCCGCTGGCCGACTGGGAATGGATGGTGCAGATCAACCTGCTCGGGGTGGTGCGCGGCTGCAAGGCCTTCATCCCGATGCTCAAGCGCCAGCGCGGCGGCGCGCTGCTCAACATCGCCTCGATGGCCGGACTGGTGCATCCGCCGTTCGCCGGCGCGTACAACGCGACCAAGGCGGCGGTAGTGGCGCTGTCGGAAACGCTCAAGGCCGAACTCGAACCCGACGGGGTGCGCGTCGCCGTGGCCTGCCCGGCGTTCTTCCGCACCAACCTCGGCGAAAGCCTGCGTACCCGCGATCCGCGCTATGCGCGCTGGATGAAGAAGCTGGTCGACGAATCCAAGATCGACGCCGAGTCGGTCGCGCGGCTGATCCGCGAGGGCGTGGCGCGCGGCGAGTTCCGCATCCTCACCCATCCGGCGGCCAGGCGTTTCTGGCTGCTCAAGCGGCTGCTGCCGTATCGCCTGTACGAGGCGGCGATGCGCCGCGCCGGCGGTCGCGGGCGCGCGCGCTCGCAGCCGGCCGACGGGCCGCGCTCGGCATGAGCGCGGCGGTCCGCGACGATGCGCGTCCGGTGCGCGCCGGCGAGGAACTCGACGCCGCCGCGGTCGACGCCTGGCTCAAGCCGCGCCTGCCGCATCTGCAAGGGACGCTGGAGATCGCCCAGTACGCCGGCGGCGCGTCGAACTGGACCTACCGCCTGCGCTACATTAACGACGACCTGATCCTGCGCCGCCCGCCGGCCGGCAAGAAGGCCAAGTCCGCGCACGACATGGGCCGCGAATTCCGCATCCAGCAGGCGCTGCGGCCGGTGTTCGAGTTCGTGCCACGGATGCACGCGCACTGCGACGACGACAGCGTGATCGGCGCGGAGTTCTACGTCATGCAGCGCCTGGACGGGCTGATCCTGCGCAAGAACCCGCCGGCCGGTTTCGAACTGTCGCGCGAGCGGGTGGCCGCGCTCGCGCACAATGTGCTCGATACCCTGATCGCATTGCACCAAGTGGATTACCGCGCCGCCGGCCTCGACGGGCTGGCACCGGGCGCGGGTTACGCCCAGCGCCAGATCGCGGGCTGGAGCAAGCGCTACGGCGATGCGCGCACCTGGAACGTTCCGCGCGGCGGCAAGATCATGGCCTGGCTGCGCGAGAACCTGCCGCAAGAGGAAATCATCCGCCTGACCCACAACGATTTCCGTTTCGACAACGTCGTGCTCGACCGCGACGATCCGACTCGGGTGATCGGCGTGCTCGATTGGGAACTGGCCACGCTCGGCGATCCGCTGATGGACGTCGGCAACCTGTTGGCCTATTGGGTGCAGGCCGACGACGACTTCATCGCCCGCGACACCCGTCGCCAGCCGACCCATCTGGCCGGCATGCCGAGCCGGCGCGAGGTCATGGACTACTACAGCCAGCGCACCGGCTGGCGTCCGCGCAGTTGGGCGTTCTACGAGGTCTACGGCCTGTTCCGGCTCTCGGCGATCGCCCAGCAGATCTATTACCGCTATCACCACGGCCAGACCCGCAACCCGGCGTTCAAGCGCTTCTGGCTGTCGGTGAACTACCTGCACTGGCGTTGTCGCCGGGCGATCGCGCGCGAGGAGCGCGGCGCATGACCACGACCCTGCACTTGATCCGCCACGGCCAGGCCGCGTTCGGCGCCGCCGACTACGACCAACTCAGCGATCTGGGCCGCGAGCAATCGCGCCTGCTCGGCGCCGCGCTGGCGCCGCTGGCGGGCGAAGGCGATCTGGCGATCTGCGGCGGCATGCGCCGGCATCGCGAGACCGCCGAGGAATGCCTCGCCGCGATGTTCGTTCGCGACGATATGCCCGCCGCCGCGCGGGCAAGCGCCTCTCGCGCTGGCGAGAGAGGGATTGGAAGGAATGCCCCCACTTGCGACGAACGCTGGAACGAGTTCGACCACGTCCAGATCCTCGCCCGGCATCGCCCCGAGTATGCCGACCACGCCCGCCTGAGCGCGGACCTGCGCGCCCAGTCCGATCCGCACCGCGCGTTCCAGACCTTGTTCGCCGCGGCGATGCAGCGCTGGGCCGGCGGCGAATTCGACGGCGACTACGACGAACCGTGGCCGGCGTTCCGCGCGCGCTGCACCGCCGCGCTGCAGGCCGCCGCCGCGCAGGCCGGCGGCGCGCGCAACGTCTGGATCTTCACCTCCGGCGGGCCGATCGCGGCGGTGGTGCAATCGCTGCTCGACGCGCCCGACGCCCAAGCCCTGCGCCTGAGCTGGACCCTGGTCAACGCCAGCCACACCCAGGTGCACGCCGCCCGCGGCGGCCTGCGCCTGTCCACCTTCAACGGCCACGCGCACCTGCACGCGCGCGATGGCCTGATCACCTACCGCTGAGGCCGACCGTCATGCGCAAGCGCATCCTCATCACCGGCGCCAGTTCCGGTCTGGGCCGCGGCATGGCCCGCGAATTCGCCGGCCTGGGCCGCGACCTCGCCTTGTGCGCGCGCCGGCTCGACCGGCTGCAGGCGCTCAAGGCCGAACTCGAAGCCGCGCACCCCGGCATCCGCGTGGCGGTGCGCAGCCTCGACGTGACCGACCACGACGCGGTGTTCCGGGTGTTCGGCGAACTGCGCGACGAACTCGGCGGCCTCGACCGGGTCGTGGTCAACGCCGGCATCGGCCAGGGCGCGCCGGTCGGCAAGGGCCAGTTCGCATTGAACCGCGCCATCGTCGAGACCAACTTCCTCGCCGCGCTGGCCCAGTGCGAAGCGGCGATGGAGACCTTCCGGGCGGCCGGGCAGGGGCATCTGGTGTTGATTTCCTCGATGAGCGCGATGCGCGGCCTGCGCGGCGGCCTGACCGCCTACGCCGCGAGCAAGGCCGGCGTGGCCGCGTTGGCCGAGGGCATCCGCACCGACATGCTGCGCAAGCCGTCGATCCGGGTCAGCACGGTGTTTCCCGGCTACATCCGCACCGAAATGAACGACGGCGCGCCGGCGGCGCACACCCCCTTCATCATCGACGAAGCCACAGGCTGCCGCCTGCTGGCGCGGGCGATCGAGAAGGAGCCGAACAAGGCTTACGTGCCGTGGTGGCCGTGGGCGCCGTTGGGGTGGTGGATGAAGCGCGCGCCGTTGTCGTGGGTGGCGCGGCTCAACTGAGCTGGCACAACACTTCGCGGGCTTTGTAGGAGCGGCGCAAGCCGCGACGGGCGAATCATCGGTTGCGATCGATTGCGATGCAGCTTGCATCGTCGCCGATTTGTCGTGGTCGCGGCTTGCGCCGCTCCTACAGGGGCTTCGGTCGGTATGAACGCCGCCACCTGCCGTCATTCCGGCGAAAGCCGGAATCCATTTTGATCTTGCCGTTGCCGTTGCCGTTGCCGTTGCCGTTGCTATTGCCTTTGCTTGTGCTCGCCCTTGAGCGCGATGCAGTAGCTCCGCAGCCCCGGAGGGCGTGCGCATGGATGCGCACGCGCGCCATGGGGCAGGATGCCCCTTATGGCGCGGCCCCGCGCCCGGTGCTGGACCTAGTGGCTCTTGATCCGAAAAAGAGAAGGCCTTTTCTTTGGTTACTTTCTTTGTGGCTTAAGACAAAGAAAGTGACCCGGCCGCTTGCGGACGGAAGCCCTTGATCTTCGCTTGTCGTCACAAGTGCGCACACGCAAAGAAGAACTCCACCGCGGCACGCCCCCCTGTAGGAGCGGCGCAAGCCGCGACCGTGCCATCGCAGCGAGGGCGAAAGTTTCGTCGTAGTTGCGTTGGCGCGGTCGCGGCTCGCGCCGCTCCTACAGTCGGGTACGCACCCCCTCGCCCGTCATTCCGGCGAAAGCCGGAACCCATGTTGACGTTGCTGCTGCTTTCACCATTATCGATGTTTTGTGTGACGACAAGCCACCATCAACAGCTTTCGTCCGCAAGCGGCCGAGCTACTTTCTTTTGTCAGCGCGACAAAAGAAAGTAGCCAAAGAAAAACGCTTGTTTAAGGTCAAAAGACACTGAGTCCAGCACCCGGCGCGGGGCTGCGCCATAAGGGGCATCCTGCCCCATGGCGCACGCGCGCATCCATGCGCGCGCCCTCCGGGGCTGCGGAACGTGGGCCTCGGGCGGGGTTGCGTCCAAGCTAAAAGCAAACGGCCACAGCAACAGCCAACGGCAAAATCAAAATGGGTTCCGGCTTTCGCCGGAATGACGGAGCGGGGAAGTAAAGCAGGGCAGATGAAGAGCGGAGTAGATGAAGAGCAAAGCAACTACGCGCGCCCGGCCCCGCTGCCCTCGCAACACTCCGCCGCCAGGTCCTGCAGGATCGGGCAATCCGGCCGATCGTCGCCATGGCAGCGCCGCGCCAGATCCTCCAGCGTGCGCTGCATCGTCTGCATCTCGCGGATCTTCTCCGCCAGCTCCGAGGCATGGTCCAGCGCCAGTCGCTTGACTTCGGCGCTCTCGCGCGAACGGTTGTCCCACAGCCCCAGCAAGGTCTCGATCTGCTTGATCGAAAACCCCAGCGAACGCGAGCGTTTGATGAAGCGCAGCCGGTGCAGGTCGGCGTCGCTGTACAAACGGTAGCCGGCGACGCTGCGCCCGGCCTCCGGAATCAGGCGGATGCTCTCGTAGTGGCGGATCATCTTCGCGCTGACCCCGCTGAGCTGGGCGGCCTCGCCGATGTTGTGCAGGCCCTCGGCCTTGGCCTGGGCCAGTTCGGGCGCGGTTGCGTGGCGGCTCATCGGTAGGGGACTCCTGATCGAACGGGCGCTGGCGTTCATGCCGGCTTCCAGCGGCGCAGCAGCAGAGTATTGCCCAACACGCTGACGCTGGAGAACGCCATCGCCGCGGCGGCGAACACCGGGTCGAGCAGGCCGAACGCGGCCAGCGGGATGCCGACGACGTTGTAGCCGAACGCCCAGAACAGGTTCTGGCGGATCTTGCGGGTGGTGCGGCGGGAAATGGCGATGGCGTCGGCGACCAGGGTCGGCTCGGTGCGCATTAGGGTGATGCCGGCGGCCTGCATCGCCACGTCGGTGCCGCTGCCCATGGCGATGCCGACGTCGGCGGCGGCCAGCGCGGGCGCGTCGTTGACGCCGTCGCCGACCATCGCCACCGCGCCGCCGCGGCCCAGGTCGGTCACCGCCGCGGCCTTCTGTTCGGGCAGCACGTCGGCGCGCACGTCGTCGATCCCGAGCTGTTGCGCGATCGCGTTGGCGGCGCCGGCGTGGTCGCCGGAGATCATCGCCGTGCGCAGGCCCTGCGCATGCAGCCGGGCGATCGCCGCGCGCGCGCCGGGACGCGGCGCGTCGCGGAAGGCCAGCAGGCCCAGCACCTGCGGCGCGGCGCCCAGGCGCTCGCGCGCCAGCCACGACACGCTGTGGCCGTTATCGCCCAGGGTCTGCGCCTGTTCGCGCAGCGCGCCCAACTCGGCGCCGGCTTCCTCCAGCATGCGCGTGCTGCCCAGCGCCAGCGCTTCGCCGCCGACGTTGCCGCGCACGCCGCGGCCCGGCACGGCGCGCACCTGGGCGGCGCCGAGCGGCGCGGCGCGCTCGGCCGCGGCGGCGACCAGTACTGCCTTGGCCAGCGGATGCTCGCTGCCCGACTGCAGCGCGGCGGCGCGCGCGAGCAGGCCGGCGCGGTCGCCGTCGGCGGCGATCCATTGCGCCAGCACCGGCTTGCCCTCGGTCAGGGTGCCGGTCTTGTCGAAGGCGACGATGGCGATGCGGTGCGCGGTCTCCAGCGCTTCGGCGTCCTTGATCAGGATGCCGTGGCGCGCGGCCACGCCGGTGCCGGCCATGATCGCGGTCGGCGTGGCCAGGCCCAGCGCGCAGGGGCAGGCGATCACCAGCACCGCCACCGCGTGCAGCAGCGCCTGGCTCCAGTCGCCGCTGTAGACGCCCCAGCCGATCAGGGTCAGCAGCGCCAGGCCGATCACCACCGGCACGAACACCGCGCTGACCCGGTCGACCAGGCGCTGGATCGGCGCCTTCTTGGCCTGCGCGTCCTCGACCAGGCGGATGATCCGCGCCAGCGCGCTCTCCGCGCCGACCGCCAGGGTCTCGACCACGATCCGGCCCTCGCCGTTGACCGCGCCGCCGGTGACCGTGTCGCCTTCGCCGCGCGCCACCGGCAGCGATTCGCCAGTGATCAGCGATTCGTCGGCGTGGGTGCGGCCCTCGCGGATGCGGCCGTCGGCGGGAATGCGCTCGCCGGGCAGGACCACGACGCGGTCGCCGACCTGCAGCTCGGCGATGGCGATCTCGCGCTCGACCCCGTCCTTGAGCACCCGCGCCCGCGCCGGTCGCAGCGCCTGCAGCGCGCGGATCGCGGCGGTGGTCTGGCGCTTGGCCCGCGCTTCCAGCCACTTGCCGAGCAGGATCAGGGTGATGATCGCGGCCGAGGTCTCGAAGTACAGCGCCATCGTCTCGCCGCGCAGCAGGTGATACAGGCTCAGGCCGTAGCCGGCGCTGGTGCCCAGCGCGACCAGCAAGTCCATGTTGCCGCTGCCGGCGCGCAGCGCGGCCAAACCGGCGCGGTAGAAGCGCGCGCCGAGCCAGAACTGCACCGGCGTGGCCAGGGCGAACTGGACCCAGCCCGGCAGCATCCAGTGCTGGCCGAACAGCAGGCCGATCATCGGCGCGACCAGCGGCAGGGTCAGCGCCGCGGCGAGCAGCAGGTGGCGGGTCTGGCGCGACAGCGCGGCCTGGGCCTGGGCTTCGCGCGCGTCGATGCGGCCGGCGTGGGCGGGATCGCCGGCGGCATCGGCCGGCGCCGCCGAACCGCCGCCGCCGTCGCCCGGGCCGTCGCCGCCCGGCAGCTGCGCGCGATAGCCGGCGCGGGCGACCGCGTCGATCAGCGCCGCCGGCTCGACCGAACCCAGCGCCTCGACCCGGGCGCGCTCGGTGGCGAGGTTGACCGTGGCCGCGATCACCCCGGGCACCGCGCGCAGCGCCTTCTCGATCCGGCCCACGCACGAGCCGCAGGTCATGCCGGTCACGTCCAGGGTGGTCTCGCGGGTCGGCACGGTGTAGCCGGCCGCGGTCACCGCGGCGACGATCTCGGCCGGCCCCAGCGGCGCCTCGTAGGCGACCTCGGCGCTTTCGGTGGCGAGGTTGACGGTGGCCTCGGCGACCCCGGGCAGGGCGCGCAGGGCCTTCTCGATCCGGCCGACGCAGGAGCCGCAGGTCATGCCGGCGACGTCGAGCCGCAGGC
The DNA here is from genome assembly GCF_031199375.1 of Lysobacter yananisis. NCBI lineage: Bacteria > Pseudomonadati > Pseudomonadota > Gammaproteobacteria > Lysobacterales > Lysobacteraceae > Lysobacter > Lysobacter yananisis. The sequence goes on along the minus strand of NZ_CP133568.1, from coordinate 4,968,936 downwards.
GCTGCAGGGCGGTGGAGGGAAGGGCGGTAGCGTTCATGGACGAGTCCTGGTTGGCTGACGCCGCACAGGTTGGGGCTTGCCATGATGGTAAGGTCAAGGTTGATCGCGCGGCGTGAGCCGGCCCCGCCCGGATCGGCCCGCCCGGATCGGCCGGTTCGGGACGAATCGGTGCTCAAGGGCGCTGAAGGGTTCAGTCGCACCGGCCGCGACCGCCCGGCCGCAGGCTGGCCGGTGCCACAATCGCCCCCATATCCACACCATCCCCGCATCGCCCTCCGGCAGGCCGCTCGCCATGGCCCCAGACGCCCACCCCGCCCACCCCGCGCTCGACGCCTTCCATCCGGCGATCGCCGCGTGGTTCCGCGCCGCGTTCCCGGCGCCGACCCGCGCGCAGGAACTGGCCTGGCCGAACATCCGCGCCGGCCGCAACACCCTGGTCGCCGCGCCGACCGGTTCGGGCAAGACCCTGACCGCATTCCTGGCCGCGATCGACGCGCTGGTGCGCGAAGGCCTCGAACACGGCTTGAGCGACGAAACCCGCGTGGTTTACGTGTCGCCGCTGAAAGCGCTCTCCAACGACATCCACCTCAACCTGGACGCGCCGCTGGCCGGCATCGCCGAACGCCTGCGCTCCATGGGCCTGCCCGACCCGGGCATCCGCACCGCGGTCCGCACCGGCGACACCCCGGCCGGCGAGCGCACCGCGATGCGCAAGCGCCCGCCGCACATCCTGGTGACCACGCCGGAGTCGCTGTACGTGCTGCTCGGCTCCGAATCGGGGCGGGCGATGCTGGCGAGCGTGCGCTCGGTGATCGTCGACGAAATCCACGCGGTCGCCGACGACAAGCGCGGCAGCCACCTCAGCCTGAGCCTGGAACGCCTGCGCGAACTGTGCGCGCGGCCGCCGGTGCGGATCGGCCTGTCGGCGACGCAGAAGCCCATCGACGAAGTCGCGCGCTTCCTGGTCGGCAGCGACGCGGTCGGCGCCGACGGCGCGCCCGATTGCGCCATCGTCGACATCGGCTACGACAAGCGCCGCGACCTCGCCCTGGAGCTGCCCGGTTCGGCGCTGACCGCGGTGATGTCGCACGACCAGTGGGACGAGGTCTACCAGCGCGTGGCCGAACTGGTCGGCGAACACCGCACCACGCTGGTGTTCGTCAACACCCGGCGCATGGCCGAGCGCGCGGCGAAGCACCTCGCCGACCGGCTCGGCAAGCAGGTCGTGGCCGCGCACCACGGCAGCCTCTCGCGCGAACTGCGCCTGGACGCCGAACAGCGGCTCAAGCGCGGCCAACTGCGGGTGCTGGTGGCGACCGCGTCGCTGGAACTGGGCATCGACATCGGCGACGTCGATCTGGTCTGCCAGCTCGGCTCGCCGCGCGCGATCGCCGCGTTCCTGCAGCGCGTCGGCCGCGCCGGCCACCACGTCGGCGGCGTGCCCAAGGGCCGGCTGTTTCCGTCCTCGCGCGACGATCTGGTCGAATGCGCGGCGCTGCTCGACAGCGTGCGCCGCGGCGAACTCGACGCCTTGCGCATCCCGCCGGCGCCGCTGGACGTGCTGGCGCAGCAGATCGTCGCCGAAGCGTCGATGCGCGACTGCGGCGAGGACGAGCTGTTCGCCTGCGTGCGCCGCGCCTGGCCGTACGCGCGGCTGGAGCGCGCCCAGTTCGACGCGATCGTGCGCATGCTCGCCGACGGCTTCGCCACCCGGCGCGGGCCGCGCGCGGCCTATCTGCACCGCGACGCCGTGCACCGGCGCCTGCGCGCGCGGCGCGGCGCGCGCATGACCGCGGTGATGTCCGGCGGCACGATTCCCGACACCGGCGACTACGCGGTGGTGCTGGAGCCCGAGGCGACGGTGATCGGCAGCGTCAACGAGGACTTCGCGGTCGAGAGCCTGGGCGGCGACGTGTTCCAGCTCGGCAACGCCAGCTACCGCATCCTGCGGGTCGAACCGGGCCGGGTGCGGGTCGAGGACGCGCAAGGCCAGCCGCCGAACATCCCGTTCTGGCTCGGCGAGGCGCCGGGCCGAACCGACGAGCTTTCGCACAGCGTCTCGCGCCTGCGCGCGGCCGCAGGCGCGGCGTTCGAGCGCGCCGGCGACAGCGCCGGAGCGGCGCGGCTGCTGGCCGACGAGTTCGCGCTCGACGCCGCCAGCGCGCTGCAGCTGGCCGATTACCTCGGCCGCACCCGCCAGGCGCTGGGCTTGGTGCCGACCCAGGACGTGCTGGTGTTCGAGCGCTTCTTCGACGAATCCGGCGGCACCCAGCTGGTGATCCATTCGCCCTACGGCAGCCGTATCAACAAGGCCTGGGGCCTGGCGCTGCGCAAGCGCTTCTGCCGCAAGTTCAACTTCGAACTGCAGGCGGCGGCGACCGAGGACGCGATCGTGCTGTCGCTGTCCACCAGCCACAGCTTCCCGCTCGAGGACGTGGCGCGCTATCTGCATTCGGCCTCGGCGCTGGACGTGCTGATCCAGGCGCTGCTCGATGCGCCGCTGTTCGGCGCGCGCTGGCGCTGGGTCGCGACGACCGCGCTCGCGTTGCCGCGCTTCGCCGGCGGCAAGAAGGTCGCGCCGCAGTTGCAGCGGATGAAGAGCGAGGACCTGCTGGCGACTGTGTTTCCCGATCAGGTCGCCTGCGCCGAAAACCTGGCCGGCGAGCGCGAAGTGCCGGAGCATCCGCTGGTCGAACAGACCTTGCGCGATTGCCTGTCCGAGGCGATGGACAGCGACGGCTGGCTGCGCATGCTGCGGCGGCTGGAGGCCGGCGAGATCCGCGTGGTCGGCCGCGACGTCACCGGCCCGTCGCCGATCGCGGCCGAAGCGCTCAACGCCAAGCCGTACGCTTTCCTCGACGACGCGCCGATCGAAGAACGCCGCACCCAGGCGGTGATGGCGCGCCGCTACGGCGACGCCGACAGCGCCGACGATCTCGGCCGGCTCGATCCGCAGGCGATCCAGGCGGTGCGCGAGGAGGCGTGGCCGGAGGTGCGCGACGCCGACGAAATGCACGAAGCGCTGATGGGGCTGGGCTTCGTCGCCGCCGAGGAAGCCGACGCGCACGGTTGGGACGGCTGGCTCGGCGAACTCGCGGCGAACGGCCGCGCGACCGCGCTGCGCCTGCGCAGCGACGATGCCGCGCCGGCTTGGTGGATCGCCACCGAAAACCTGCCGCAGGTCATGGCGCTGTTCGCGCAGGCCGCGGCCGCGCCGGCGGTGCGGGTGCCGCGGGAATACGCCGACGTCGAATGGAGCGCCGAGACCGCGCTGGTGGAACTGCTGCGCGCGCGCCTGACCGGGCTGGGGCCGACCACGGCCGCGCGCCTGGCGAGCGATGCGCGGCGCGAACCGTCCGAGGTCGAACTGGCGCTGCTGCGGCTGGAATCGGAAGGCTACGTCATGCGCGGCCGCTTCGAGCCCGAGAGCCTGCTCGGCGGCGACGAACAATGGTGCGAGCGGCATCTGCTCGCGCGCATCCATCGCTACACGGTCGGCCGCCTGCGCCGCGAGATCGAGCCGGTGGCGCCGCGCGACTACGCGCGCTTCCTGTTCGACTGGCAGAAGCTGTCGCGGGCCTCGCGCATGAGCGGTCCGCAGGCGCTGCAGGCGGTGCTGGCGCAACTGGAAGGTTTCGAAGCGCCGGCCTCGGTATGGGAAAGCGAATTGCTGCCGGCGCGCATCGGCGACTACGAATCGGCCTGGCTCGACGAACTGTGCGGCGCCGGCCGGATCGCCTGGGCGCGGCTGCGCCCGTGCAACGCCAGCGCCGACGCCGGCGTCGAACCGGCCGTGCCGCAAGGCGTGCCGAGCGTGCGCCAGACCCCGATCGTGCTGCTGCCGCGACGCGCGCTGGCGGACTGGCAATGGGCCGCCGGCCGCAACGCCGACCCGGCGCCGGTGTCCTCGCGCGCGCAGCGCGTGCTCGACGCGCTGGCCGCGCGCGGCGCGTCGTTCTTCGACGAACTCGAACGCTCCGCGCACCTGCTGCGCACCGAACTGGAAGAGGCGCTGGGCGAGTTGGTGGTGCGCGGGCGCATCACCTGCGACAGCTACGCCGGCCTGCGCGCGCTGCTGGTGCCGCCGTCCAAGCGCGCCGGCGGCCACGGCCAGCGCCGCCGCCGCGCGCTGCTGACCGAATTGTCGGACGCCGGGCGCTGGTCGCTGACGCGGCCGGACGAGGCGTCGCCGGCGGGTCAGGCGCAGGCCGATCAGGCGCAGGCGTCGGCAGCCGCCGCCGAATCGGTCGAACACATCGCCTGGCGCCTGCTCGAACGTTACGGCGTGGTGTTCTGGCGGCTGATCCAGCGCGAGGCGGCGTGGCTGCCGCCGTGGCGCGACCTGCTGCGGGTGTACCGGCGGCTGGAAGCGCGCGGCGAGATCCGCGGCGGCCGTTTCGTCAGCGGCATGACCGGCGAACAGTACGCGCTGCCCGATGCGGTGGCCGCGCTGCGCCAGGTGCGCCAGCGCGAGCGCGACGGCGACATCGTCTGCGTGTCGGCGGCCGATCCGCTCAATCTCACCGGCGGCGTGCTCGCCGGGACCAAGGTGCCGCGCATTCCCGGCGCACGCATCGCCTTCCGCGACGGCGTCGCGGTGGCGAGCCTGCTGGCCGGGCAGGTGGAGTGGATCGAGGAACTGCCGGCGGACGCGCAGCGCGAGGTGCAGCGGCTGCTGCAACGGCGTCCCGGCGGCGCCGCCGCGGCGGCCGATACGCGCATCGATGAAGTCATGCGCCATCTGGGCTTGAGCGTTCGCTGAGGCGACCGGCGGCGCAATCTGAGCGGTTCAGCGCGGAACCGCGACGCAGTTCCGTCGTGGCGGCAAACGATGTGAAGCGGCGCGGCGCGGATGCGCGCAATCGCGCTGCGTCGCGGCGATTGGACGCAATCGCATTCATCGTTGCGCCGCATTCGTTAGCGCGAACATGAACGCGAAAACAATGCGCTTGCGCTGTATCGACACCCTCTTCGCGCGGCAGGGTGGCATGGTGCCCGACGGGGGCCGTGATCGAAGCGAAAGCGCGAACGCGCACGCGGAAACCGACGACGCGTCCGCACTCTTGTTCGCAGCATTCGCCTCCCGCACCGGCGCGACGGATCGGTACGCGCGCCGCCTTCTTCGAGGAACCGCAATGCGCCTGGAATCCCTGCAGACCGCCGGCCAACGCCGCTCCGCCGCCGTCGCGCCACTCGCCGCCGCGCCTTCGCCGATGTCGCCCGACGCGGTCGATCTGGACTCGGAACTGAGCTATTGGCGCGCCAACTACCGCCTGCTGTTCGGGCGTCCCGGCTTGCGTTTCAGCGACTACGAGCCGGCGGTGAAGCTCGGCCTGGATGCGTACGTGCGCGGCCAGGTCGAAGACTGGCCGGAACTGGACGAACAGCTGCGCGACCGCTATCGCCGCGTGCATGGCGCTTCGCGCCTGGACTGGGACGATGCGCGCGCGGTGGCCGTGGCCGCCTGTGAACGCATCCAGCGCGAGCGCGGACGGCGGTGAGCGCGCTGCGCCGCGGCTTCGAGCGCGGCGCCAAGGCGGCGTCGCGATTCGCCGGCCACCCGCTGTGCTTCGGCCTGGCGGTGGCGGTGGTGGTGGCTTGGGTGGTGTCGGGGCCGCTGTTCGGTTTCTCCGACACCTGGCAGTTGGTGATCAACACCGGCACGACCATCGTCACCTTCCTGATGGTGTTCCTGATCCAGAACTCGCAGAACCGCGATGCCGCGGCGGTGCAGATCAAGCTCGACGAACTCATCCGCGCCACCCGCTCGGCCGAGAACGCGCTGCTGGATCTGGAAGAGCTCGACGAGGACGCGCTGGAGCGCTTTCGCAAACGCTACGAAGAACTCGCATGCAAGGCGCGCGACGAAGCCCGGCGGCGCGAGGCCGACGGCGACGTCGATTCGCGGCGCGATGCCCGGGAGCGACACCGGGCCGAAGAAAAGCGCGAACTGCGCGACATGAGCGAAGACCGTGGACACCGGCGCGGCGCCGGGCGCGACAACTAAGCGTCCCCGCTGTTTGTGGGAGGGCCTTCAGGCCCGACGCTCTCCGCTCCGATCACTGCGACCGGAGCGGAGAGCGTCGGGCCTGAAGGCCCTCCCACATGGGTTATCGCTTGCCCATTCACGCCGTCCTCCAGGATTACTCGGCCATGACGCCGCGCGCATGAACCCGCGACCTCGCCTTAACGCCACGCAGGTCGGCGCTTAACCCGCTGCCCGTTAGCGTGGAATCCGACAACACGCGACGCATTGCCTGCGGCGAACGCTGCTCGCAGCAATCGCGCCCTCTACCGGGCCGGGCGATCCGGCCCCACGCTATCGGAGACCGAACATGCCCCGCGGCGACAAGTCGTCTTACACCGACAAGCAAAAACGCCAGGCCGAACACATCGAGGAGAGCTATCGCAAGGAAGGCGTGCCGAAGCAAGAAGCCGAGGAGCGCGCCTGGCGCACCGTCAACAAGCAGGACCACGGCGGCAAGAAATCCGGTTCGGGCCGCAAGGATTCGCATTGAGTAGAACCTGCGCGCCCGCAACCCCATCGCCGCTCATTCGCAGCGCACGCGCTGCATATTCGGAGAAACCGCATATGAAAACCGCGCACATGAAGACCCTGTCCATCGCCGCCGCGCTTGGCTTGGCGCTGTCCACCGCCGCCGGCGCGCAGACCGCCGGCACCCGCGCCGATGCCGCGCAGGATCCTGCCGCGACCGCCGCCGGCGATTCGCAGCAGCCGGTCGGCGATACCTGGATCACCACCAAGGTCAAGACCGAATTGATGGCGACCAGCGGCGTGCCGGGCACCGACATCAAGGTCGAGACCGTCAACGGCGTGGTCAAGCTGTCGGGCAGCGTCGACAAGGCGCAGGCCGACAAGGCCGCGTCCATCGCGCGCAACATCGACGGCGTCAAGAAGGTCGACACCAGCGGCCTGACGGTGTCGAAGGCGCGCTGATTCCGTCGCGGCCGCCGGGGCGGCGCGGAACGCGGCGCGGGCAGGGGGCGCCGCGGCCCGCGCGCCGCGCATCCCCGACCGGCCGCGCCGGCGGAGCGAACCGTCATGACCAAACTCGCCGACCGTGTCTACCGCGACCCCGCCGACCTGCGCCGCCTGACCGCGTTGGTCGAGCAACTGCCCGACGAAGGCCTGGTGGACCTGCAATTGGTCGACGGTAGCTGGCGCGCGGCGGTGGTGACCACGCGGCCGAGCCTGCAGACCTTCCTCGACCGCGACGGCCGCGAGGGCATCAATGCGGTAGTGCGGATCGACGATCCGCGCACCGGCCGCAGCGATTACCTGTGGATCGACGAACTCGCGCAAGTGCGCCCGATCCATTCGGCCCAGCGTCGTTTCACCGATTAAACGCGACAGATCGAGCGCGAGGCCGAGATTTGCGCGCGTCAGTCGGCGCTCCCTTGGTTTGGGCCCGTCGCGCCATCGCGCGCAGCGCGCTTGGTCCTAATTATCGGAAAAGCGCATCGATCCAGTTTCCAGGAGTAACCACATGCCCACCTGCGATGTCTGCGGAAACGACTACGACAAGGCATTCACCGTGACCATGCCCGATCGCGGCGGCACGTTCGACTCGTTCGAATGCGCCATACACGCGCTGGCGCCGCGCTGCGCGCACTGCGATTGCCGCATCGTCGGCCACGGCGTGGAGCACGCCGGCCGCTACTATTGCTGCGCGCACTGCGCCGGCCATGCCGGCGTGCAGGGAATCCGCGACCGCGCCTGAGCCGCCGCGCGGTCCGGGGCGGCGATGCGACGGCGGGCCGTGAGCGAACGTGAACCAGGCCTCATCGCGGCCGATGTGAACGCGTTCTGCACACCGCGCTCGCGGGCGCTGGGGGAAGATCGGCCCATGTCCTTTCTGCGCAGCCGCGAACCCGAACGCCCCGCCGGCGCCAGCGAAGGCCGCGGCTTCGTCTACGTGCTGCCCTGCGCCTACGAGGACCTGCTCAAGATCGGTCACTCGCGCAATCCGCTGGAGCGCGCGCAGGCGCTGCAGCCGCGCTATTTCGAATTCTTCGATCTCGACCGCGCCTTCGCCGTGGAAGTAGATAAGGTGCGCGAAGCGCGCGCGCTCGAACATGCGCTGCACGCGCGCTTGCGCGAGCACAACGCGCCTGCGCCGCTGACCGTTCGCGCACAGGCCGCCGGCCTGGGCGAGTGGTATCGCGGCGCCTGGACGCAGTTGCAGGACGAGGCGACGTGTTGGCAAGCGCAGGGCCATCGCCTGCACCGGCCGCTGTCGGCGTGGTTCGCGCGCGAACTGGCCGGGCAGGGCGAGGCGCTGTATGCGCGCGCCGAGGCGCTGCTGGCGCAACTGCAAGGCGACACCGCGGCGCTCGACGACCCCGCGCTGGCGCCGTTGCGGCGCAACCTGCTCGACACCCTCGACGCGCACCGCGCGCTCGCCGGCGATCTCGACCGGCGCCTTCCGGCCGCATTGCTGGACTGGTACCGGCGCGGCGGCCGCCCCGTTCCCTAGGCCCAACGCTCAGGAGTGCACTATGACCAAACTCGACAAACCGCTGCGGCGCGAACTGGACATCGACGGCAAGGCCTACACCCTGACCGTCGACCCGGATGGATTGAAGCTGACCGAAAAAGGCCGGCGCAACGGCGTCGAACTGCGCTGGTCGGCGCTGGCCTCCGGCGACGACGCCGCGGCTCCGACGCCGCCGCTGTCGCAGTAACCCGGCGGCGCAGGCAATCCGATTGTAGGAGCGGCGCAAGCCGCGACCGCGAATCCACCACTGCGGCGAAGCTTTCGGCGTAGCCGAGTTGTCGCAGTCGCGGCTCGCGCCGCTCCTACAGTCGCTGCGCCCAGCCACGTTTGCCCCTGAAGGAGCGGCGCAAGCCGCGACCGCGAAACCACCGCTGCGTCGAAGCTTTCGGCGTAGCCGAGTTGTTGCAGTCGCGGCTCGCGCCGCTCCTACAGTCGCTGCGTCCAGCCACGGTTGCCCCCTGTAGGAGCGGCGCAAGCCGCGACCGCGAATCCGCAGCGATGGCGAAATCCGCGCCCCGAGCCGTTGCCGCCTCCAGGCAACCTTCAGTGGCCGCGAACCCGGAACGCCGCGCTGATGCGCGCATCGGTCACGCCCGGGTCCTTGGGGATGCCGTGGTCGTAGTGATGCTGCGAGGCGTGGCTCATCACCAGCAGGCTGCCGGGTTCGAGTTCGATATGCCAGCTCGCATGCGGTTTGCGCTTGGCCCGGATCGTCATGCGCCGGGTCGCGCCGAGCGACAGCACCGCGATGGGCTGGCCGGGGACGAGGTCGTGCAGTTTGTCGTTGTGCGGGGCGACGCTGTCGCGTCCGTCGCGGTAGAGGTTCAAGCCGATGCTGTCGAACGGCGCGGCGAGGACTTCGCGTACCCGCCCGGCGGCGGTTTCCAGCAGCGGCGGCAGCCGGTCGCGGCCGATGCGGTAGCGGGCGACGCGGCGCGGCACTTCGACCAGGCGTTCGTACATCAACCGTTGTTCGCTGTTCCACGGCGCGCTGTCCCACAGTTCGGCGAACAGGCGCGCGCACCAGTCGGGCGCGAACACGTCGGGCAGGTAACGCACGCCGCCTTCGGCATCGAGGATGGGTTGCTGCGGTTGCGCGGCGAACAGCGAGGCCTGGTGCATCCGCGCAGTCTGCGCGGGCGCCGTCTCAGTCTGCGAGACGGTGCCGCGTCGCGCGCCGCAACCGCTATCCGGCGAGCGCGGCGCTCGCGGTGTCAGCCGCCCTTGGGCCGCCGCTCCAGCTTCGGCAGGAACCATGCGAGCAGGCCGATCGCTGGCAGGTAGGCGCACAGGCGGTACACGGCCTCGATGCCGATATGGTCGGCCAGTTGCCCCAGCGCGGCCGCGCCCAGGCCGCCCATGCCGAAGGCGAAGCCGAAGAACAGCCCGGCGATGACGCCGGTGCGGCCGGGCACCAGTTCCTGCGCGTAGACCAGGATCGCCGAGAACGCCGAGGACAGGATCAGGCCGATGATCACCGTCAGCACCGTGGTCCAGCCCAGGTTCGCGTGCGGCAGCAGCAGGGTGAACGGCAGCACGCCGAGGATCGAGAACCAGATGACGTAGCGGCGGCCGATGCGGTCGCCGATCGGTCCGCCGGCGAGCGTGCCCAGCGCGACCGCGCCGAGGAACACGAACAGATGTACCTGCGCGCTTTGCGCGCTGACCCCGAACTTGTGCATCAGGTAGAAGGTGTAATAGCTCGACAGGCTGGCCATGTAGAAATACTTGCTGAAGATCAGCAGGCCCAGCACCGTCATGGTCGCGACGATGGTCTTGCGCGGCAGCTTCGGCGCGGTGGCGGCGCGCGCGCCGGCCTTGCGCTGCAGCGGAATCTGCTCGCGATACCACAGGCCGATGCGGCTCAGCAGCAGCATCGCCGCCAGCGCCGCGAACGCGAACCAGCCGACGCTGCCCTGGCCGCGCGGCATGACGATGTACGCCGCCAGCAACGGCCCCAACGCCGAGCCGAGGTTGCCGCCGACCTGGAACAGCGATTGCGCCAGGCCGTGGCGGCCGCCGGAAGCCATGCGCGCGACCCGCGAGGACTCGGGGTGGAACACCGACGAACCCGAACCGACCAGCGCCGCGGCCAGCAGCAGCACCGGGAACGTGGTCGCGCGCGACAGCAGCAGCAATCCGCTGAGGGTGAAGCCCATGCCGATCGCCAGCGACCACGGCATCGGGCGCTTGTCGGTGTAGATGCCGACCAGCGGCTGCAACAGCGAGGCGGTGACCTGGAAGGTCAGGGTGATCAGGCCGATCTGGCCGAAATCCAGGCGGAAGGATTCCTTCAGCAGCGGATACAGCGCCGGCAGCAACGACTGGATCATGTCGTTGAGCAGATGGCAGACGCTGAGCATGCCGAGGATCGGCAGGGCGATCTTGTTCGCGGTCTCGGCGGCGGGCGGTGCGGCTTGGAAGTCGGGAACCGGCGGTGCGACGGCGCTGTCGGCCGTCGCGGGGGAGGAGGTATCCAGGGAGGTCATGGCGGAAGGCGGCGGGGAAGGGAACGCCGGCGGCGGAGCCGGGCGGCGCGGCCCGTTCAGTAAACGCCTGCGCGGCCTTGCCCGCGTTATAGTTCGGGTCAACATTCTTCGAGATCGGGCCAATGCGCAATGTCCTGGCCGGGCAGGCCGACCAGTTGCCCGGGCGGATCGTGGCGACCTCCAACGAATACCCCACCGGCCACCGCATCGCCCGCCACAGCCATCGTCGCTCGCAGCTGCTGTACGGGGCGCACGGGATCATGGTGGTCGGCACCCAGGCCGGGCGCTGGATGGTGCCGCCGGAGCGCGCGGCCTGGATTCCCGCCGGCATGGCCCACGACGTGCACGTGCTGGCGCAGATCAGCACGCGCAGCATCTACGTCGAGCCGGAGGTCAGCGCGGCGTTGCCGGGCGATTGCCGGGTGATCGGGGTGTCGACGCTGATGCGCGAACTGCTGCTGGAGACGCTGGACCTGCCGCTGCAGGCCGACACCGCCGGCGGCTCGCGCCCGGACCTGATCTACTCGTTGATCGTGCGCGAGATCGAACGCGCGCCGGTGTTGCCGCTGGATATTCCGTTCCCGTCCGAACCGCGCCTGGCCGCGCGCTGCCGCGCCTACCTCGCCCAGCCGTCGCCGCACGACGGCATCGACGACTGGTGCCGCGACCTGGCGATGAGCCGGCGCACCTTCACCCGCCGCTTCCGCGCGCAGACCGGCAGCAGCTTCGCCCAATGGTGCCGGCAGGCGGCGATCTTCGCCGCCTTGCCGCGGCTGGCCGCGGGCGAGCCGATCACCGCGTTGGCGCTGGACCTGGGCTACGAAAGCGCGTCGGCGTTCACGACCATGTTCAAGCGATTGATCGGGATGCCGCCGAGCCGCTACCTGGCGACGGCGCGGGCGTATGCGCCGGAGCGCTAGCGGTTCGGCGTTGCCAGAGCGAAGCCCGCATCGGTCGCGCCGATGCATGGCCGACTGTAGGAGCGGGGCAAGCCGCGACCGCGACACAACGCTTGCGGCGTAAGCGTCGTCGCAGTTGCGTTCCCGCGGTCGCGGCTCGCGCCGCTCCTACAGGGAGAAACGCGGTCCGACGAAGCGATTGTCGGACGCAGCGACTGTAGGAGCGGCGCAAGCCGCGACCGCGACACTGCGCTTGCGGCGCTCCCGTCCAGGAAGCCAGCCCCGGCTTCAGCCGATCGCTTTCGCCGCTTCGTCGATCAACGCCGCCACTTCGGCCGGCTTCGATGCCAGCGAGGCGTGGCTGGCTTCGAGCGTGATCGTCTTGCTCGGATTCATCCGCGCCGACATGCGCTGTTGGTTCTGCGGCGCGATCATGCGGTCGTGGGCGGAAATCTGGTACCAGGTCGGCTTGGACTTCCAGGCCGGCGTCGAGATGGCGTCGCCGAAAGTGCTCGCCAGCGGCGCTTTCTGGGTCACCGCCATCACCAGGCCTTCTTCGGCGCTGAGGTCCTGGCAGAAGCTTTCGTGGAACTTGTCGGCCTTCAGCCACAGGTAGCCGTCGCTGTCGGGGGCGAGGTTCGGCGCCGCTTCGGGCAGGTGTTCCTGGGTGATGCCGCCGGGGCTCTCGCCGCTGTCGGGCGCGAACGCGGCGATGTAGACCAGGCCGGCGACCTTGTCGTGGTTGCCGGCCTCGGTGATCACCGCGCCTCCGTAGGAATGGCCGACCAGCAGCACCGGGCCCGGCGCCTGTTCGATCATCTTGCGGGTGCGGGCGGCGTCGTCGGCCAGCGAGGTGAGCGGGATCTCCACTGCCCGCAGGTCGGTGTAACCCTTGCGCGAGAGTTCGACGATGGTCTTGGCCCAATGCGCCGCGCCGCCCCAGAAGCCGTGTACGAGAACGATGGTGGGTTTGCCGCTCATATCCTTGACCCCAGGTTGGGTGAATGCGCCAACGCGATGTTCGTACGGCGGCCGGTTGGCGTCGGCGGCTGCGCCCGCGCCGCGGTCGTGCGTCGGAAGCGGCGGGGTACCGAAATTTCCATAGCCGCAAACCAGGGCGCGTGAATTTTCGATGCGCGCTTTTAATGTTGCTGAATGCTGCGGGATTCATGGTTTTGGCTATCGAAATAGCCAAGGCTGCTGGACGGCTCCGGTTGACCGTGTGTGCGTTCGTCGGCGGGTTCGCGCACGCGGCGCAGGCCGTCGGCGTTGTCGTCGCCCCGGGACGGTTCGATCCGATGCCGACCGCGGAGTCGGACCCAGGCGGACGAGCATGGCGAGGACGCGGCGTTGTCGTGGCACGGCCCGGGCCGCCGCGGCGCAGCGACTGCAGGAACGGTGCAAGCCGCGAGCGCGGCACTACGCTTGCGGCGCTGGTTTCGGCGCGGTTGGGTTGTCGCGGTCGCGACTCGCGTCGTTCCTACAGGGGCTCTGTCGCCGCGGCCCGGGTTATTTGGCGATCAGCAGGAACAGCGAGCGGGCCTGCGCGCCGTAGGTCGTGTTCTCGCCGCCGATCAGGGTCTCGCTGCCGGGTGCGGCGACCGCGTTGGGGCCTTCGTTCCAGGTCGCGGTGTCGGTCACGCGGTACCACTGCTTGCCGTTGCCGGGCCATGGCAGGACGAAGTTCACCGGCCCCGACCAGCCGTTGTAGGCGACATAGATCGCGCTGGCGCTGTCGCCGAATTCGCTGCCGTCGATGCGCCAGGCCAGGGCGTGGTTGTCGGCGCCGTTGAAGTAGGCGCTGTCGGCCTGCGCGCCGTCGGGCTTGAACCAGCGCAGTTGCTCCATCGCGTTGCCGTTGTTGTCGCTGCCCGAATAGAAGTTCGCCGGGCGCAGCGCCGGATGCGCCTTGCGGAACGCGATCAGGCGCTTGCTGTAGGTCTCGTGGTCGGCCTCGACCGCGCTGCGGGTCCAGTACAGCCAGTTGGCGGCCGAGTCGAGGTTGTAGGTGTTGTTGTTGCCGAACTGGGTGCGCAGGGCTTCGTCGCCGCCGGTGATCATCGGCACGCCGGCGCTGAGCATCAGCAGGGCCAGCCCGGTGCGCGCGGCCTTGCGCTGGTCGGCGACGATGCCGCCCTGGTTCCAGCTCAGGTTGTGGTCCTCGCCGCCGTCGGACGGCCCGTACGGCCACGGCTGGTTGTTCTGCTTGTCGTTGTAGGCGTACAGGTCGTTGAGGGTGAAGCCGTCGTGGGCGACCACGAAGTTGATCGAATGCCAGGGCTTGCGGCCGTCGTCGCCGTACAGGTCGTTGGAGCCGGCCACGCGCGTGGCCAGGGTGCCGGGCGTGACCGTCTCCACGCCGAGCTTGTTCTGCTTCTTGCGCAGCGCGTCGCGGTACAGGCCGTTCCACTCGGCCCAGCCGGCGGGGAAGCCGCCGACCTGGTAGGAGTTGCCGCCGATCGCCCACGGCTCGGCGATCAGGTCGAGGCCGGTGCCGCCGGCGGCCGGGCGCGGCGGCAGCTCGGCGACGATGCGGTTGAGCGCGTTGCCGCTGTCGTTTTTGTCGAAGTTGAAGCAGCCGTGCTGGCAGCTGTTGCCGAGCACCGAGGCGAGATCGAAGCGAAAGCCGTCGACGCCGAGCGCGTCGCGCCAGTAGGCCAGCGAATCGACGATGAGGTTCTGGGCGACGGGATGGCGGGTGTTGTAGTTGCCGCCGACGCCGGTGTTGTCCCAGGGGTATTTGTAGTCGCTGGTCAGCGAGTAATACGCCGGGTTGTCGAGGCCGCGGAACGACAGCAGGTTGTACACGCTGAGCCCGTCGGTACCGCTCCACGGGCCGCCTTCGCCGGTGTGGTTGTAGACCACGTCGATGTAGACCTTGATGCCCGCGTCGTGGAAGGCCTTGACCATCGCCTTCCATTCGCGGGTCGGTCCGCCGGCGGATTTGTCGTAGGCGTAGCGGCGGTCCGGGGCGAAATAGTTGAGGGTCATGTAGCCCCAGTAGTTGTCGCCCGCGGTGGAGTTGGGGTCGACATCGTTCTGGTCGTTCTGCGCTTCCTGCACCGGCAGGAACTCGACCGCGGTGACGCCCAGCGCGGCCAGCGCCGCGGCCTTGCGCGCGGCGCCCTTGTAGGTGCCGCGCTCGGCGGCGGGCACGCTGTCGTCGTTGCGGGTGAGCCCGCGCACGTGCACTTCGTAGATCACCTCGTCCTTGAGCGCGCGGGTCGGCTTGCTGCCGGTGGACGTCGCATCCGCGGCCAGCGCGATGCCCTTGCTCGCGCACAGGCCGCTGTCCTTGTTGCGGTGCGCGGCGCCGGTGGCGTAGATCGTGCCGTCGGCGCAGGTCGCGGTATTCGGGTCCTGGCTGATTTCGCGCGCGTAGGGATCGAGCAGCAGCTTGTTGGGATTGAAACGGTTGCCGGCGTTGTCGACGTCGCTGACGAAGCCGGCGGCGCTGCCCTTGGTCCAGGCGGCGTCGTAGGGCCAGTTCGGGCCCCAGGCGCGGTAGCCGTAATAGACCGTGCCGGCGATGCCGTAGGTGTTCTTGATCGTCGCGGTCGGCAGCGACAGCGACCACACCTGGGTCGCGGCGTCCTTGCTCAGCGCCAGACGCGCGACTTCCTGGGTGCCGGTCGGGTTCTTGTACAGGAACACCTCGACGCGGGTGGCGCGCGAGGAATAGACGCGGAACGCGAGATTGGCCTGGGCGGCGTCGTAGCGCGCGCCGAGTTGCTGCGCGTCGATGGCGGCGTGGGCCGGGTTCAGCGCGCAGGCCAGCGCGGCCAGGGCGAGGGCGCGCAGTGTCGCGCCGGCGCGTCGCCGCTGGCTCGGTCGGTGTTCGTCCATCATCGCCGTTCTCCGTGATCGCGCGCGCCGCGAAGGTCGCGGGCATCTGCGACGACTGTAGGAGCAAGCCGCAGCGCAGCATGGTGCGCTGCAATCGTATTCATGCGGAGCAGGCCGATGCGTATCACAACGCGCGAATCTCCACGCCGTCATCCCCGCGAAAGCGGGGATCCAGAGACTTCAGAGCGTTGTCGCGATAAAGCCCTGGATCCCCGCTTTCGCGGGGATGACGGCAGGGCGGGGCGATTCGGCTGGACTCGATTCGATCCGCGAACCGGGCCGAAGGCGCGACCGTATGTGTCCCGCCCGCAGCGGACTCACTTGATCCGATGCTTGCCCAGCTTGCGCGCCAGGGTGCGCCGGTGCATGCCCAGGCGCCGCGCGGTTTCGGAGATGTTGAAGTCGGTCGCCGCCAGCATTTCGTGGATGCGTTCCCATTCCAGGGTCTTGATCGAGGTCTGGCGCTCGGTCAGTTCGACGTTGACGTCGCCCTGCGCGCGGCCGAACGCGGCTTCGATGTCGTCGGTGTTGGACGGCTTGGCCAGGTAGTGCAGGGCGCCGAGCTTGATCGCCTCGACCGCGGTGGCGATGCTGGCGTAGCCGGTCAGCACCACGATCAGCATGTCCTCGTCGTGGGCGTGCAGCGCCTGCACGCAGGCCAGGCCGGAGTCGCCGCCGGCGAGCTTGAGGTCGACCACGGCGTAGCCGGGCGTGTGTTCGCCGAGCAGCGCCTGCACCTCGGCCAGGTTGCTGGCGTTGTGCACGAGGTAGCCGCGGCGCTCGAACGAGCGCGTCAGCGTGCGCGCGAACGCGGCGTCGTCCTCGACGATCAGCAGCCGGCGCGGCTCGTCGTCCTCGTCGTCGAATCCCGGCGGCAGCGGCGGCAGTTCCTCACTCATCCGACGACTCCGGCGGCGTCAGCGCGGCCAGCGGCAGGCTCATGGTCACCACCGCGCCGCTGGGTTCGCGGTTGCGCGCGACCATGCTGCCGCCGAGCTGGCGCGCCACGTTGAGGGCGAGGAACAGGCCCAGGCCGCCGCCGGGGCGGCCCTTGCTGGACTGATACGGCTTGCCGAAATGCGACAGCATCGCCGGGGCGAAACCCGGGCCGGCATCGCTGACCCGCAGCACCAGCCGGTCCTCGTCGCGCCAGGATTCCAGCCCGACCCAGCCGGGCGAGGCCTCCAGCGCGTTGTCGAGGACGTTGCAGATCATCTGCTTGAGGCCCGAGTCGGAAATGATCGCCACATCCTCGCCGAAGCCGTTCTCGTAGTCGAATCCGCGCACCGGCCGGGTGGTGCGCCATTCGCCGACCAGGTCGTCGAGGAATTCGGCCACGGTGGTGATCGCCGGCGCCTCGCCGCGCGCTTCGCCGGCCGATAGCAGGATGCCGGTGACGATGCTCTTGCAGCGGGTCAGCTGGGTCTGCATCTCGTCGAGTTCCTGCAGCAGCTCGGGCTGCTGGGTGAACGGCGGCATCCGCCGCCAGTCGCCGAGGATCACCGACAGCGTCGCCAGCGGCGTGCCCAGTTCGTGCGCGGCGCCGGAGGCGAGCAGGCCCATGCGCACGATGTGCTCTTCCTCGGCGGCGCGCTGGCGCAGGTCGGCCAGGCGCTGGTCGCGCGCGCGCAGGTTGCGGCCGATGCGGGTGATGAACACCACCAGCAAGGTCGCGTTGAGGGCGAAGCACAGCAGCAGGCCCTGCACGTAGGGATCGCGCAGGCCGCGGGTCGGGTCGGCCGGAATCACCACCGGGCCGGCGAACGCGGTCAGGGCGATGAAGCAGGCCGTGGTCACCACCACCACCGCGCAGCTGGCCCAGGTGCGCAGCAGCACGCAGGCCAGCGCCACCTGCAGCAGGTACAGGAACACGAACGGATTGGCCGCGCCGCCGCTGAGGTAGAGCTGCGCGGTCAGGGTGAGGATGTCGACCAGCAGGGCCAGGAACAGCGCGCCGTTGGTCACTTCCTCGCGCTTGCGCCAGCGCAGCATGCTGACCAGGTTGAACGCGGCCAGGCAGGCCAGCACGATCGCCATCGGCATCAGCGGCAGCTTGATGCCGAAGCCGTAGTGGACGAAGACGATGGTGGCGACCTGGCCGATCACCGCGATCCAGCGCAGCTGGATCAGCTGGTGCATGTTCTTGACCCCGGTGCCGTCGCGCGAGGCCGGGAGGGGCGGGGCGAGCTGCATGCGTTTGGGCAGGAACGAGTGAAGAGGAGTGAGGAGCGAGTAAAGCACGGCAGGCGGGCGGAAGCGGCGGGGAGGCGTTGCGGCGGTCGACCGGCGTTGCGGCGCTAGGCGGCCGCGGCGCGGCGCCGGGCTTCTTCCCGCCACACCCTCCAGCCCGCCCACAGCACCATCAGGGCCAGGGCGAACCAGGTCAGGGCGTACTGCAAATGGTGGTCGGGGAACTTTATCACCGTGAGTCCGCCGACCGGCCATTGCGGCGCGGTGCGCAGGTCGCCGGGCAACGGCGCGGCGCGCTCGGCGTCGACGAAGTAGGGCGCGACGGCGCCGTCGAGCTTGCGCGCGGCGGCGATCGCGGCGACATCGCGCGAGAACCAGCGGTCCTGCCCGGGTTGGTTGTCGCGCAGGAAACCGCCGCCGGGTTCGCTCAGCCGCAGCAGGCCGGTGACCACGGCCTCGCCGGGCGGCGGCGGCGCGGATTGCGCGGCGCGCGCGTCGGGCACGTAGCCGCGGTTGACCAGCACGGTGTAGCCGGCGTCGGTGCGCAGCGGGCTCAGCAGCCAGAAGCCCGGCCCGAGGTCGGTGACTGCCTGCACCCGGGTGTCGGCGCCGGGCAGCCAGCGCCCGCGCAGCCGCACGTGGCGGTATTCGTCGCGCGCCGCGCTCACGCCGGGCCACTGCGCCGGTGCCGGCGGATCGCCGGGTTCGGCGTACACGCGCGACTCCACCCGCTGGATCAGATCGCGCTTCCAGCCCAGCCGCTGCACCTGCCACGCGCCGAGCGCGATCAGGCCGGCGAACAGCGCCAGGAACACGGCGCCGATCAGGCCGAGGACGAAGGAACTGCGCGGCGGTTTGACGCTGGTCGCCATGGGATGGCCTCGTGCGGAAGACGAGAGGGGCGAGCCGGTTGCGTGGGGATCATAGCCCTGCGGGGACCGGGGCGGGGTAGGAGCCGCGGAAACTGCGCGCGGATTGCCGGCAAAGGGCCGGCTGAAGTCTCTGGATCCCCGCGTTCGCGGGGATGACGTGCGGGCGGGAGCGCGGTGAGTGCGAACCGCGCCGCCGCCGACGCCGGGAAACCGCGAAGAGGAGCGCTATCCACTCACTCCTCCCCGCTATCTCCTACGGCTTTCAGGGCATGTTCCGCATCTCGTGCGGCATCGGCATCATGTTCACGTTCAAGTGGTGCATGACCCACAGCGAACCGGCCAGGGTGATCACCACGATCACGATGGTGAAGATCAGCGCGAGCATGTTCCAGCCGCCCTCCGACTTCGTGTTCATGTGCAGGAAGTAGACCATGTGCACGACGATCTGGATCACGGCGAAGGCCAGGATCACCGCGGCGGTGACGCCCGAGGACGGCAGCACCTTGGCCATGACCAGCCAGAACGGGATCGCGGTCAGGAACACCGACAGCAGGAAGCCGATGGTGTAGCCCTTGACGGTGCCGTGGTAGTCGTCGTGCTCTTCGTGGTCGTGGCCATGATCGTCGTGGCCGTGCGCGTTGTCGTGGTGTTGCGCGGACTGGGTCACGGCAGCACTCCCATCAGGTAGACGAAGGTGAAGACGCCGATCCAGACGACGTCGAGGAAGTGCCAGAACATCGACAGGCACAACAGGCGGCGGCGGTTCGGCGCGGTCAGGCCGTGCTTGCCCAGCTGCACCATCAGCACCACCAGCCAGACGATGCCGAAGGTGACGTGCAGGCCGTGGGTCGCGACCAAGGCGAAGAACGAGGACAGGAACGCGCTGCGCTGCGGGCCGGCGCCTTCATGGATCAGGTGGGCGAACTCGTACAGCTCCAGGCCGATGAAGGCCAGGCCGAACACGCCGGTGATCGCCAGCCAGCCCTGCACCGCGGCCAGCTTGCGCTTGGTCATCGCGATCATCGCGAAGCCGTAGGTGATCGACGACAGCAGCAGCATCGAGGTGTTGATCGCCACCAGCTGCAGGTCGAACAGGTCCGCGCCCGACGGGCCGGCCGCGTAGCTGCGGCCGAGCACGCCGTAGGTGGCGAACAGCACCGCGAACACCAGGCAGTCGCTCATCAGGTAGAGCCAGAACCCGAGCAGGGTGCCGTTTTCCGGATGGTGCTTGCCCTTCAGGTCCAGGAAGCGCGAAGCCGAAGAGGCCGGCTGCGCCTGGGCGTGGGAGAGGATGGCGGTGGCGTCAGACATGGGCGGCGGCCAGTTGTTGCGTGCGCAGGTTTTCCGTGGCGGTCACTTCGTCCGCCGGGATGTAGTAGTCGCGCTTGTAGTTGAAGGTGTGGACGATCGCGGCGACCAGCATCGCGGCGAAGAACACACCGGCGACCAGCCACATCTGCCAGATCAGGGCGAACGCGCAGACGGTGCTGAGCAATGCGATGACCAGGCCGGCGGCGGTGTTCTTGGGCATGTGGATGGCCAGGAAGCCCGAGGTCGGACGCTGGAAGCCGTTCTGCTTCATGTCGTGCCAGGCGTCGTTGTCGTGCACGACCGGGGTGAAGGCGAAGTTGTAGGCCGGCGGCGGCGACGAGGTCGACCACTCCAGGGTGCGGCCCTGCCACGGGTCGCCGGTCGGGTCGCGCAGCTTCTCGCGGTTGCGGATGCTGACGAAGATCTGGATCAGCATGCAGGCGATGCCGATCGCGATCAGCGCGGCGCCGAAGGCGGCGATGAGGAACCAGATCTGGATCGAGGGATCGTCGAAGTGGCTCATGCGCCGGGTCACGCCCATCAGGCCGAGCACGTACAGCGGCATGAACGCGAAGAAGAAGCCGATCTGCCAGAACCAGAACGAGCACTTGCCCCAGAACGGATCGAGCTTGAAGCCGAAGGCCTTGGGCCACCAGAAGTTGATGCCGGCGAACAGGCCGAACAGCACGCCGCCGATGATCACGTTGTGGAAGTGGGCGATCAGGAACAGGCTGTTGTGCAGGACGAAGTCGGCCGGCGGCACCGCTAGCAGCACGCCGGTCATGCCGCCGATGGTGAAGGTGACCATGAAGCCCACCGTCCACAGCATCGGCACCTCGAAGCGGATGCGGCCGCGGTACATGGTGAACAGCCAGTTGAAGATCTTCGCGCCCGTCGGGATCGAGATGATCATCGTGGTGATGCCGAAGAACGAGTTGACGCTCGCGCCCGAGCCCATGGTGAAGAAGTGGTGCAGCCACACCAGGTACGACAGGATCGTGATCACCACCGTCGCGTAGACCATCGAGGCGTAGCCGAACAGGCGCTTGCCGCTGTAGGTGGAGACGATCTCGGAGAAGATGCCGAAGCACGGCAGGATCAGGATGTAGACCTCGGGGTGGCCCCAGATCCAGATCAGGTTCACGTACATCATGGGGTTGCCGCCCAGATCGTTCGTGAAGAAGTTGGTGCCCGCGTAGCGGTCGAGCGAGAGCAGCACCAGCACCGCGGTCAGCACCGGGAACGCGGCCACGATCAGCACGTTGGTGCACAGCGAGGTCCAGGTGAACACCGGCATCTTCATCATGCTCATGCCCGGCGCGCGCATCTTGACGATGGTGGCGATCAGGTTGACGCCCGACAGCAAGGTGCCGACGCCCGCTATCTGCAGCGCCCATATGTAGTAGTCGACGCCGACGCTGGGACTGTAGGCGATGCCCGACAGCGGCGGGTAGGCCAGCCAGCCGGCGGTGGAGAACTCGCCGACGAACAGCGACACCATCACCAGGCCGGCGCCGCAGGCGGTCATCCAGAAGCTGAAGTTGTTGAGGAACGGGAACGCCACGTCGCGCGCGCCGATCTGCAGCGGCACCACGTAGTTCATGAAGCCCGTCACCAGCGGCATCGCCACGAAGAAGATCATGATCACGCCGTGGGCGGTGAAGATCTGGTCGTAGTGGTGCGGCGGCAGGAAGCCGGCGTTGTCGCCGAAGGCCATCGCCTGCTGCATGCGCATCATGATCGCGTCGGCGAAACCGCGCATGAGCATGACCAGCCCCAGCACGATGTACATGATGCCGATCTTCTTGTGGTCGATGCTGGTGAACCACTCGTTCCAGAGATAGCCCCAGAGCTTGTAGCGGGTCAGCAGCGCGAGCACGGCGACGCCGCCGAGCGCGACCATGGCGAAAGTAGCGATCAGGATCGGCTCGTGCAGCGGGATCGCGTCCCACGTGAGCCGGCCGAAAATCAGCTTGGCGAGGTTGGATTGGTCAGACATCTTCGCTCCGAAGTCCGCGTGCGGACCTGCGCGCGCGAGGCGCGCGGTTGAATGCTTGCGCTAAACGCTCAGGGGGCCAGGGTGGCGACGCCCCAACTGGGGACGGCCGACGGCTCGGTGACGCACATCGCCGAGAGCACCACCGGGCCGCCGCGCAGGTCGCCGCGGCGGCGCGGCGCCAGCGCGTTGGCGCTGTTGCCCAGGCCGCCGTTGGCGTCGATCATCATCATCTCGTCCATGCACATCTTCGATGCGTCGACGCAGCGGTTGAGGATGGCCTTGTACAGGCCCGGCGCGACCGCGGAATAGCGGCGCACCGGTTCCTTCTCGCTGGGCTTTTCCAGCTCCAGGTAGCCGGCGCGTTCCAGGGTCTGGCCGCCGGCGCGGTTGTTTTGCACCCACCGGTCGAAGCCGGCCTGGTCCAGGCCGTGGAACTTGAAGCGCATGTGCGAGAAGCCGGCGCCGCTGTAGTTCGCGGAGAAGCCCTCGTACTCGCCCGGGTGGTTCATCACCGCGTGCAGTTGGGTCTCCATGCCCGGCATGGCGTAGATCTGGCCGGCCAGGGCGGGAATGTAGAAGGAGTTCATGACCGACGACGCGGTGATCTTGAACTTGATCGGGCGGTCGACCGGCGCGGCGATCTCGTTGATCGTGGCGATGTTGTACTCGGGATAGAGGAACAGCCACTTCCAGTCCAGCGCCACCACCTCGATCTCCAGCGGCTTGACGTCGGCGGCGACCGGCTGGCCGGCCTTGATCCGGTCGAGCGGGCGGTACGGGTCGAGGGTGTGGGTGCTGACCCAGGTGATCGCGCCGAGCACGATGATGATCAGCAGCGGCGCCGCCCAGATCAGCAGCTCGAGCTGGGTCGAGTGGTCCCAGTCGGGCTTGTAGGTCGCCTTCGTATTGGAGGCGCGGTAGCGCCAGGCGAAGAACAGGGTCAGCGCGATCACCGGCACGATGATCAGCAGCATCAGCACGGTGGAGACGATGATGAGATCGCCCTGCTGGCGGGCCACGTCGCCGGGCGCGTTGAGCAGGAGCGTATTGCAGCCCGCCAGCGGCAGCAGCGCGCCGGCCAGGAGCAGGGGACGGAGGAGGGACTTGATTGCGTTCATCAACCTGACGCTTAAGCACGACAAGGCCGCGAGGCTCGCGGCGACCGCGCAATTGTGCGCCGCAGCGAGGGCCGGGACGATTGGACGTTTTGTCCTATGGCAGCGTGGCAATCCGGATGGGAAGCTTACGCCGTCCCGATCTTCGGGGCGCAGGCCCGTGCGCGGTTTCCGCCGCCTCCGGCCGCGGCGGTTTCGGCGCGAAACCCTGGCAAATCCCGTGTTTTCGGGCCTTGCGGCCCGTTCGTCGGGAGCATGGCGCTCGTTCGCGAACGGCGCGGCGGCGCGGCCAGGAGTAAGGTATCGGCACGGCCGGATGAACCGATCCGCCCAAGTCGGCACGTTCGCCACGGCCCGCAGCGCCCCGCGGCATTGCGCACTTTCTTTCCCGCACCACGCACCGAGCTGCAGCAGACGATGCAAACGCCAAATCACGCAAACCCCGATTCCATGACCGTCTCGGTGCACGGCACCGATTCGCACGCCGAGGTCGCGCCCGGCGACATCGCGGTCGGCGTGGTCATAGGCCGCGCTTCGGAATACTTCGACTTCTTCGTCTACGGCATCGCCTCGGCGCTGGTGTTCCCGTCGGTGTTCTTCCCGCACCTGGGCAAGCTCGAAGGCACGCTGTGGTCGTTCGCGATCTTCGCGTTGGCGTTCATCTCGCGTCCGCTGGGCACGGTGTTGTTCATGTGGATCCAGCGCCGCTGGGACCGCAGCACCAAGCTCACCATCGCCTTGTTCCTGCTCGGCACCTGCACCGCCGGCATCGCCTTCCTGCCGGGCTTCGCCAAGATCGGCGCGCTGTCGCTGGTGCTGCTGTCGGTGTTCCGCCTCGGCCAGGGTGTGGCCCTGGGCGGCAGCTGGGACGGCCTGCCGTCGCTGCTGGCGCTCAACGCGCCGAAGGAGCGCCGCGGCTGGTACGCGATGCTCGGCCAGCTCGGCGCGCCGGTCGGTTTCATGATCGCCGCGGCGCTGTTCGCTTATCTCAGTACCGCGCTGTCGCGCCAGGACTTCCTCGACTGGGGCTGGCGCTATCCGTTCTTCGCCGCGTTCGCGCTGAACGTGGTGGCGCTGTTCGCGCGCCTGCGTCTGGTGGTGACCCACGAGTACGAGCGCGAACTCGGCGAGCAGCAGCTCGAGCCGACGCCGGTGCTGGAGCTGTTCCAGGCCAAGGGCCGCCATGTCGTCATCGGCGCGTTCGCCGCGCTGGCCAGCTACGCGCTGTTCCACATCGTCACGATCTTCCCGCTGTCGTGGATCGTGCTGTATTCCGACCAGTCGGTGCCGCAGTTCCTGGTGGTGCAGATCGTCGGCGCGGCGCTCGCCGCCGGCGCGGTGGTGGCCTCGGGCTGGATCGCCGACAAGTTCGGCCGTCCGCGCACCCTGGCCGCGCTGGCCGCGGCGATCGCGATGTTCAGCGGCTTCGCCCCGACCCTGCTCGGCTCGGGCGAACTTGGCCAGGACGTGTTCATCCTGGTCGGCTTCATCCTGCTCGGCCTGTCCTACGGCCAGGCCGCCGGTTCGGTCACCGCCAACTTCGGCGCCAAGTACCGCTACACCGGCGCGGCGCTGACCTCCGACCTGGCCTGGCTGATCGGCGCCGCGTTCGCGCCGCTGGTGGCGCTGGGCCTGTGCGCGCACTTCGGCCTGGGCTTCGTCGGCCTGTACCTGCTGTCGGGCGCGGTCTGCACGATGGCGGCGCTGGGCGTGAACCGGATGCTCAAGCTGCGCAGCTGAAGCCGGAGCGAGAAGCGAGTTTGGAGAAGTGAGGAGTGAGCGAAAGCCACTCCTCATTTTTTGCCCGACATCAAGCCCTTCTCTCGCTCCTCACTCCTCTCCGCTCACTCCTCGCTCCCGCGCGCTATCTCCGCGCCACCGCCACGCACCGCGCCAAGTCCTCCAGGTACGCCTCCACCCCCTGGTCGTGCACCGGCGTTACCGTCATGTGCAGCGCCGCGGGACTGGCGAGGCGGCTGATCTGCCAGCCGCGCTCCTGCATCGCGTCGCCGACGGCGTGGATGTCGAATTCGTCGGAGCCGAACGCGATCACGCTCAGGTCCGGCTTGCCCAGCACGTGCAGGCCGCCGATGCGCTCGATGCCCTCGATGTAGCGGTCGCGCAGGTGCATCACCCGCTGCGCCAGCGCGCGGTAGCCGGTTTCGCCGAGGTAGTGCATGACCGCCCAGGCCGCGGCGACCGCGCCGCCGGCGAGGGTGCCCGACAGGGTCTGGCTGCGCCAGGTGCCCTTGGGCCATTGGTTGTATTCGAAGGTCTGGTGGGCGTGGTCGTCGGGGTCGGCGTGCAGCAGCACCGACACGCCGTTGGCGGCGTAGCCGAAAGTGTGCAGGTCGGCCGACAGCGAACGCACGCCCGGCAGGGCCAGGTCGAAGCGCGGCACGCCGGCGACGAAGCGCGCCACGTGCGGGGCGAGGAAGCCGCCGATGCAGGCGTCCACGTGCAGCCACACGTCGCGGTCGCGGGCGATCCGGCCGATCGCCTCGACCGGATCGATCGCGCCGAACGGCTGCGACGGCGCCGAGGCCACGATCATCATCGTCTCCGGTTCGATGCATTGGCCCAGCGTCTCGACGCTGGCGCGGTAGTCGCCGCCGATGGCGACCCGGATCAGGTCCAGGCCCATGATCTCGGCGGCCTGTTCGTACACCGGGTGGGCGCTGGCCGGCAGCAGCAGGTGCGGCCGGCGCACGTGCGGGCGGCGCGCGCGGAACGCGCGGTAGGCGCTGCACACCGCCAGCATCGCGCTCTCGGCGCTGCCGCAGGTGACCGTGCCGGCGGCCTCGCGTCCGCCGCCGAGCAGCGACAGCGAGATCTGCACCAGGTCCTCCTGCATGCGCTGCAGGCTCGGGAACAGGTGCGGCGCGCGCGCGTTCTCGCTGATGAACATGGCGTAGGCGCGGCGGGCCACGTCGAGCACGTCCTCGCCGGCGTAGTAGACGTCCAGCGAGGCGCGGCCCTGGCGCCAGTCGGTGTCGGCGCTGCGCAGCGCCGACAGGGCTTGCTGCAGTTCGCTCCAGGGTTGGCCGCGGGCGGGCAGGGTCTTGCGTCCTTGGACGGCGAGGGAAGGCATCATCGGCGCGGTTCTCATGTCGGTGGGGGCGGGAACGGCGGTGGGGGACAACGGGGGAGAGCAAAAGCGCGGGCGCCGCGTCGGCGGTGCCGGCGCGGGTGTGCGCGGTATCGATGCGCGGATGGGATCGGCTTCGCGTTATCGCGGCGCGCGCGCGGCAGCGGCCGGAACGCGCGCGACGGCGTGACCGGTTGCGCGCGCGGAATGCCTCAAGGTTCGCAGCCGGCGGGCGACGCGGTGCCGTATCGGTGCGCGGCGCGTTGCGGCGGCCGCGGCGGTCGCCGCGCGGGCAAGGGCGAAGGGCGCGCCGGTCGGCGCGAGGCGGTCGGATTCTTCAAAGGACTGGCTCCGTGTCGCGAAGAAATGATTCGTGTAGCGGGAGGTGTCGTGCCGGGCGTGTCGCGTGCGGGCGCGCCCTGGGCGATCGGCGGTCGGCGTCGGACGAGGTCGTTGTTGTTCTGGTCCGGGCGCGCGATGCCGTTGCGACGCAATACGGGAATCGAAACTGCCAAGACAGTGTTACGTCGCAGTGTCGGCGCGGTCAACGCTGGCGCCCGCTGCGCTGTCCAAGTAGCGATGGTTATCGCATTGCGCGGCGCGGACGATCACACAATTGCGCTCGCGCCGCGATGCGCGCGTCGTTCACGATCGCGACGGCGTCGCGCGAGGTCGCGCAAAACCCCGAGAAAATGGCGGTATACGAAACATCTTCGAGCGAAGGGAAAAGCGTTCGCCTCGACACGATGCGCGAACGAACGGTCGATGATCGAATGGACCGATCCTGCAAACAGGTCGCGGCGCGCCGAGGCCGGCTTGGGCAGGAGACAGCGGACGGCAGACAGCAACGGCGGCGCTGCGCTTCTCGCTGTCTCCCTCGGCTAGTCCATTGCGGCGGGGCTCAAGCGGCGGCGAGGGTCTTGGCGAACACGCTGCGGCCGTCGATGTCGCGCAGGTCCACGCTCAGCGCGCGGCTGTCCGGGTCGATGTTGACCTCGCCGAAGAACTGGAAGCCGGCCAGCGGCGAGGCGTTCGGCGCCGGCGGCGCTTTCTGGAACACCACCTGCGGGCCGAAGGTGGCGTCGAGCGCGTTGGGCCCGAACGAGCCGGCGTTGAGCGGGCCGGCGACGAATTCCCAGAACGGCGAGAAATCCTGGAACGCGGCGCGGTTGGGATCGTAGTAGTGGGCGGCGCAGTAGTGCACGTCGGCGGTCAGCCAGACCACGTTGTCGACCGCGCGTATCGCGTGCAGCAGTTCGGCGAACTCCAGCTCGCGCCCGCGCGGCAGGCCCGGGTCGCCGTTGGCCACCGCCTCCCAGCGCGGCCGGCCCTGCGCGTCGTTGCCGTCGGGCACCTGCAGGCCCAGCGGCATGTCGGCGGCGACGATCTTCCACAGCGCGCGCGAACGGCGCAGGTTCGCCGCCAGTTCGCGCAGCTGGCGGCGGCCGAGGAAGGCGCTGTCGGCGTCCGCCGCCGACTGCAGGTTGGCGCTGTTGCCGCCGCGGTAGCTGCGCATGTCGAGCACGAACACGTCCAGCAGCGGGCCGTAACGCACGACCCGGTCGATGCGGGTGCGCTGGCCGTCGCCGTCGCGGCCGCGCGCGCGGCGTTGCGGCGAGTATTCCAGGAAGGCCTGGCGCGCGCGCCGCACCAGCACGTCGATGTCCTTGACCGTGTAGCGCGGGTCGGCCGACAGGTCCTTGGCCGGCGACCAGTTGTTGACCACTTCGTGGTCGTCCCATTGCCAGATCTGCGGCACCTGCGCGGCGAAGCGGCGCAGGTTCTCGTCGCGCAGGTTGTAGCGGTAGCGGCCGCGGTATTCGTCGAGGGTCTCGGCGACCTTGTGCACGCCGTCGGCGACCAGGTTGCGCCAGATCCGGCCGTCCTCGGCCGTCGCCTGTTCGGCGATCGGGCCGTCGGCGTAGATGGCGTCGCCCGAATGCAGGAAGAAGTCCGGATCGCGCCGGCGCATGGCTTCGAAGATGCGCATGCCGCCGATCTCGGGATTGATGCCCCAGCCCTGGCCGGCGACGTCGCCGCCCCAGACCAGGCGCACCGGGCGGGTGCGCGCGAGCGCGCCGGTCGGCGCCGGGCGCAGGCGGCCTTCGCACCAGTCGCTGCGCACGCCGCTGTGGGCGTCTTCGAAGGCGACGCGGACGCGCCGCGCGGCGGTGCCGGACAGCGGCACGTCCAGGCGCGCGATGAAGTCGCCGGCCGCGGTCGCCAGCGGGCCGCGCAGGCGCAGGGCGCGGCGGAAGCCGTCTTCGTCGCCGATCTCGATCCACAGCCGCGCGGCGCGGTCGGCGCGCGCCCACACCGTGGCGCCGCCATCGCCGACGTCGCCGAACTGCAGGCCGCTCGGCAACTGCGGCCGCGCCGATTCGGCCGACACCAGCGCCGGCCCGGCGAGCGCGGGCAGGGCGCCGCCGAGCGCGCCCAAACCCAGGGCGCTGCCGGACTGCAGCAGGAAGCGGCGGCGGGAGGCGTCGTGGTCGTGCATGGCGGGAGCCCGGCAGCGGGGATGCCCGAGGGTAACCGGCGCCGATGGCAGCCGTGTGGCTGTGGTCGCTGACTGTGGGAGGACTACAGTCCCGATGCTGTTCTGTCCGCTCGCAGCGATCTCGCACAAGGGCGTAGGGACTGAAGTCCCTCCCACAAACCCGGCTTCAGAACCCCACTTGCCACTCCAGCCGGACGCCCAGCGTGCTCTTGCGCCAGCGCTGTTGCCTGAGCCGTTGCCCTTCGTCGAGATATTCGAAGCTCTCGCCGCCGTCCTGGCGCAGCAGGTTGGTCAGGGTCAGGCGCAACTGCGCATCGTCGCTGCGTTTCCACAGCGCGTAGGCGTCTAGTTCGCGCTTGGGTGTCTGCGCTTCGATTTCGCGCGCCGCGGTGCGCACCGGGCCGCCGCTGCGGTGGGTGTAGGAGGCGCCGAGGGTCCAGTGCGGCGCGGGGCGGTAGTCCAGGCTGAGGGCGCCGGTGTAGCGCGGCTGGCGGTCGATGCGGTTGTCGGGGCCGGGAATGGCGTCCACGCGCGACCAGTGGCGATTGAATTGCAGGCCGATGTCGAGGTCCGGTGCGCGCTTGCGCAGCCTGGCCAGCGACAGCTTGCCGTCGAGCTCCAGGCCGTGCGACGAGGCGTCGCCGGTATTCAACGGCGACGCCACCCAACGCCCGTCGAGCAGCCGCGTGCTCTCGCCGATGAAGTCCTCGATCCGCCGCGCATAGCCGCCGACGCTGAGCGTGGCCGCTTCGCCCCAGTCGCGCTCGTAGGCCAGGTCCAGTCCCGTCGCCAGTTCCGGGCGCAGCGCCGGATTGCCCTGGCGGTCGGGATCGAGCGCGCGGTTGTTGGTCGAGGTGTACGGACGCGGCGTCAGTTCGCGCAGTTCCGGTGCGCGGTAGCTGCGGCTCAGGCCCAGGCGCAGGCGTTGGTCCGCGGCCAGTTTCCACAGCGACTGCAGTACCGGCGTCAGCAGCTGCGCGTCGTTGCGCAGCGGGGAGAAATCGCTGCCGGCGCTGCGGATGTCGATGCGTTCCCAGCGCGCGCCCAGGTACAGCGACCAGCGCGGCGTCGGCGACCACTCGTCCTGCAGGTAGGCCGCGCTGCGGCGGATGCGCGCGTCGAAGGATTGGTCGGTCAGCGCGCCGGGGAAGCCGGGGAACTCGGCCAGCCGCTGCACCCGGCGCTCGCTGCGGCGATCCTGGCCCAGGTCCCAGCCGGCCTGCACGGTATGCGCGCCGCGCACGGCGAACGAGTATTTGCCGCTGAGCGCGTGGTTGCGCACGTCCAGCCGGCTGTCGGTGGCCTCTTCCAGATTGCGCGCGCCGTCGCGGCCGTCGGCGTCCTCGCGATAGCGGGTGCGTTCGCGGTTGCCGTCGAGGTTGAGCTTGGTTTCCAGGCGCGCGCCGCTGGCGAAGCCGTGGGTCCAGGCCAGTTCGTTGCGCAGCTGCAGCAGGCGCAGGTCGGTGCGCTGGCGATAGTCCGTGTGATCGAGCTCGGGCCCGAGCGAGGTCGACCAGTGGATGTCGCCGCGCTTGCGGTGGCGGCGGACCTCCAGGCCGCTGCGCCAGGCGATGCGGTCGCCGTTGGCGAGGGTGCGCTCGGCCGCCGGCGCCAGCGACAGTTGTTCGCGCACGCCGCGCGCGCGCAGGTCGGTGCGGCGCGCCAGGGTCTGCGCGCCGGCGTCGTCGAAGGCCTGCTCGATGCCGCGTTCGTCGACCTGGTGATCGTTGCGCAGCACGCTGGCGTCGAAGCTGCTGCTGGAGGCGTCGCCGCGGCGGGTGCGGCTCCACGCCGCGCTGGGCTTGAAGCCGTTGCCGCTGTGCTTGAGCGCGAAGGTGAGCCGGTCGCGGTCGCGGCGCGCCTGCTTGGCCAGGACGATGTTGATCGTGCCGGCGATGGCTTCGCCGCGCAGGTCGGCGGTGGTGGTGCGCAGCAGTTCGATCCGTTCGACCTGATCCGGCCGCAGCGTGGCCGGGTCGAAGCCCGGCGGCGCGGCGCGGCCGTCGATCAACACCTGGGTGTAGCCCTTGCCAAGCCCGCGCAGGGCGATCGCACCGCCGCCGGCGCCGTCGGACACCGACACGCCGGGCAGCCGCTTGAGCGCGTCGGCCAGGGTGTCGTCGCCGTAGCGGGTCAGTTCGTCGCTGGCGACGACGATGCGCGAGGCGGTGTCGTCGCGGCGCGGGTCGTAGTCCTGCGCCTGCACGGTGACGGTGTCCAGGCGGGTGACGGCGTCGCTGGCGGCGTCCTGGGGCGGCTGGGCGAGCGCGGCGCCGGCGCTCGATGCGAGGGCGAGCGCGGTGTGCAGAGCGGTGCGGCGTAATGCGGCGGAGCGGGGCAAGGGCATCGGCGGGCGATCCGGTGGAGCGCGCGGGGCCGGCGGCGGGCAAGCCGCCGGCCTCCCGCGACGGCGGGCGAACGGAAGACGGATGGGGAAAGGTGGGAGCGGCGCGCTCAGCGCAGCAGCGGTTCGGGATCCACGCGCTGGCCGTCGTGCAGGACTTCCATGTGCAGGTGCGGGCCGGTGGCCTGGCCGCTGGCGCCGGAGCGGCCGATCGGCGCGCCGGCGGCGATGCGCTGACCCTCGTGCACGTCGAAGTCCTGCAGGTGGGCGTAGAGCGTCTGCCAACCGTCGCCGTGGTCGAGCACCACGACCTTGCCGTAGCGCTCGCCTTCGGGATAACGGTCGGTCGCGGCGACGACCAGCGCGGCGGCCGGCGCGTACACGCGGGTACCGCGGCGGGCGGCGAAGTCGAGGCCGCGGTGCGGACGCACGCGGATGCCGCCGGTGACGCCGTAGCGGCTGGTGATGCGGGTATTGGTGAGCGGGACGGCGAGGGCGATGGATTCCGACGGCGCCTGCGGCCCGGCGTCCGGCGCCGCGCGAGCGTCGTCGTTCGCCTTGCCGGGCGGGGCGGCGGACGCTTTCGCGGATGCGGCCGCGATGTCTGCGCCGTGCGCGGCGACGGCGGCCGGAGCGCGGGCGGCGATGCGCGGCGGATCGCCGCCGGCGGCGGCCTGCGCCACGGCCAGCGCGCTGCTGCCGCCCAGGGCCAGCGCGATCAACGCCAGGCGCGCGCGCGGGCGCAGGCGCGGCCGGTCGTCGCCGTGCAGCATGTGCTGCATGCGCAATTGGTGTTGGCCGGGGTCGCGGCGACGGGTGAACGCGCTGGCGCCGGCCGGCGCGGCGCGGCCGACGGCCAGGCGCAGGGTGTTGAGATAGGCCTGCGCGCAGGGTCTGCGCTGGGCGGGATCGGCGCCGATCGCGGCGGCGTCGCAGCGCAGCTCCGCGGCCAGTTGCACACGTGCGGCCAGCGCGCGCAGGAACGGGTTGAACCACAGCGCCGCCTGCACGAGCCGCATCAGCGCGGTGCGTTCGGGGTCGAGGCGGCGCAGGTGCGCGGCTTCGTGGCGCAGCACCAAGGCGAGTTGGGCGTCGTCCAGGTTCGAGGCCAGCGCCGCGGGCACGACCACGCTGCGGCGCGGCCAGCCGAGGGCGAAGGCGGTGGCGGCGTCGCGGCTCAGCAGCACCCGTACGCCGCGCGCGCGCAGCGCCTGCGACTCGCGCCGGCTGCGCGCGCCGCGGATGCGATCGCCGGCGGCATGCGCGGTTCGCAGCGATCGCCGCAGCGCGAGGCTGTCGCGCAGCCAGCGCGCCAGGCTCCAGGCCACGCCGGCCAGGTACAGCGCGAGCGTCGCGCTCGCGAGGTCCACGACCGGTTGCGCCGCGAAAGCCTCGGCCGCTTGCGCCGGCGCGGCATCGTCGGCGAACGCGTCCAGGCGCGGCAACGGCAGGCCGGACGGCAACGGCCATGCCGGCGCGGCGGCGCCGCTGAGGTGCCAGATCGACGCGGCGAGGCTCGGCGCCAGCGCCAACAGCCACAGCGCCAGCCAATAGCCGAACGCGGCGTGGGAAATGCGCAGGCGGCGGTGCGCGGCGCCGCCCAGGAACCAGGCCAGCGCGCCGGCGAGCAACTGCGCACCGGCCTGCGCGAGCCAGAACCCGGCGTCCGCCGCGCTCACCGCGGTCGCTCCGGATCGGCGTCGCGCAGCATCGCTTCGAGCTGTTCGAGTTCGCCCTGGTCGAGCAGGCGGCTGTCGGCGAAGGCCTGCATCGGCAGCGGCCCGTCGATCTCCAGCACCCGGCGGGCGAAGTCGGCGCTGAGCGCGGCCAGGGTCGGCAGCTTGGCCACGGCGGCGTGGAACACCAGCAGCCCGTGGTGGTCGGCGCTGGCGATCAGGCCCTTTTCGAGCATGCGGTCGAGCGTCTTGCGGGTGGACGAATACGACCACTCCAGTTGCTCGCCGACCGCGTTATGCAGTTCGCGCGCGCTCAGCGGCTGTTGCCGCCACAGGCATTTGAGCAGTTCCAGTTCGGCGTTGGACGGGCGTGGCGGCATGGCGGCGGTCGGGTGTGGATGTCGTGTCGCTAACATACGACACTTGTCGCATGCGCTCAAGCGGTACGGCGATGCTGGCCATTGCGGCATGGCGCCGGCGGCGGCGGCGCGGCTGGCTCCCGACCCGGCCGCGCGCTGGCGGGCGGCGATGGGCGATGTGCGCGTAGTTCGCTCGACGGCGGGCAACCCGATGCAGGCTTGCCCGCGCGGCCGATGGCGATCGGAGAAGGGGCCGGACCGGCGAACGCTCGCCGCTGCGCCGCGGGTTCAGTCGACCGCTTGCTCGGCCTGCACCGAGAACAAACGCCACCGGCCTTCGCGCTGCTGGTACGACAAGCCGATGTTGCGCCGCTCGCAGCCGCGGCCGGGGCCGTCGCTCGCGGGCAGGCAGAAATAGACTTCGAACTCGGCGCCGTCGCTCCAGCCGTCGGTGAACTCGATGCGCTCCAGCCGGGCCTTGCCCGGAACCGTGCCGGTGGCCTGCAAGGTGGCGAAGTCTTCGCGCACCTGGCGCTCGGACACGCTGGGTTTGCACGCGGCGAGCGCGGCGATGCAGGCCAGCGCGGCGGCGAGCGGGCGGGCGAGGCCGGATAGGGCGCGGAGGTGGCGACGGTCCATGTCGGGCGCGCAACGGAAGCGGCCTCCCTGGCCGCGGGAAGGCGATCATTCGCGATGCGCGCGGGGAACGCAAGCGCGTCGCGCGGGCGGATCGCGCGACGGCGTTCGCGTTTTCGCCATCGCCGCGGCGTAGCGCCGCGAGTGCGCGGGAGGCGGCCGGCGGCGCGGTCGGATTGCGTCGCGACGGGCGCGGATCGCTGCGCAACCAACGCGGGACGCGCAGCGGTCGGGGCCGAGGACTGGCGGCATGTTCGCGGCCTGCGGCTGGCGACGTCGTCGGTTTTCGCGGCGGCGCGCCGATCGTCGCGTTACGGCCGCAGCGCAGTGCTCGGACCGCGCGCGCAGCGCGAATGCGGACCGCCGCGCGAGCGGATGACAATCGGCAGGGGACGCGGACGGCCGCGCTGGCGGAAGCTGCCTCGCCGATCCGCGCCCGGCCTGGAACCTTCGCATGCTGCCTCGCCTGCTCGCCTCCGTCCTGGTGTTCGTCGTCGCGCTCCTGGCCGCCGCGCCCACGCGCGCCGCACCGGTGGACACGCTCGATCTGGCCGTGCCGCAGATCCCGGCCCCGGTCGCGGTGGAAGGCCGTCAGCGGCTGCTGTACGAGCTGCATCTGACCAACTTCGGCGCCGCGCCGCTGCGGCTGCAGGCGTTGAGCGTGCTCGATGCGAACGATGGCGCGGTACTGGCGTCCTGGCGCGGCGACGCGCTGGCTGCGCGCGGCCGGGTCGTCGGCGCGCGCGATTCGGCGCTCGGCGATGCGTTGCAACCGGGCCAGCGCGCCGTGCTGTTCCTGGAGCTGGACCTGCCGGCGCCGATGCCGAAGGCGCTGCGCCATCGGGTCGAGTTCTCCGCGTCCGCCAGCGCTCCCGGCGGCGCGTCCGGCGGCGCCGATCCCGGCCAGGTCGAAGGCGCGCAAGTGGCGCCGTTGCCGGCGGCCTCGCTGCGGTTGGCGCCGCCGCTGCGCGGCGGGCCGTGGGCGGCGGTGTACGCGCCGCAATGGCCGCGCGGGCATCGGCGGGTGTTCTACGCGCTCGACGGCCGCGCGCGCCTGCCCGGCCGCTACGCCATCGATTTCGTCCGCGTCGACGCGCAGGGCCGCACCGCCCGCGGCGATGCCGATCTGGCCGCCAACGCGCTCGGCTACGGCGAGCCGGTGCTGGCGGTGGCCGATGCGGTGGTCGCCGCGGCGCGCGACGGCATCGGCGAGAGCGCGCGCGTGTCCGCGCATCCGCGCCACGACTTCGACCGCGCGCCCGGCAACTACGTGTCGCTGGCGCTCGGCGACGGCCGGTATGCGGTGTACGAACACCTGCAGCCGGGCAGCCTGAAAGTCCGTACGGGCGAGCGCGTGCGCCGCGGACAGGTCATCGGTGCGCTCGGCTTCACCGGCGATTCGACCGGTCCGCACTTGCATTTCCATGTCGCCGACGCGGCGCCGCCGCTGGCCGGCGAGGGCGTGGGCTATGCCTTCGAGGCGTTCGGTTTGCTGGGGCATTACCCGGGCGCGAGCGGACTCGGCGAACGGCCGTGGCAGGCGCGCGACAAGGACGTCGCGGAGCGGCGCCGCGACGAGTTGCCCGAATCCAACGCGGTGATCGAGTTCGCGCGCTGAGTGCGGCGTCGGCGCGGCCGTTGCGAGCGAGTATTGCGGCGGTTCGCTCGTTGCGAGCGGGGTCGGCAGTGCCGGCGCGAACAGTGCGGGACCGATCCGCAACGAGGCGGAGCTCTTGTGGGAGGGGCTTCAGCCCCGACGCCTTTCGATCCGGTCGCCGCGCGCGGATACAAAAGCGTCGGGGCTGAAGCCCCTCCCACAAAGGCATCGGGCTGAAGCCCTTCCCACAAAGGCATCGGGCTGAAGCCCTTCCCACAAAGACATGGTGCCGAAGCCCCTCACGAGAGCATCGCAGCCGAAGCCCGCTTCCACAAAAGCCCGCGACGCAGGCTCGCCACGTGCGTTTCAAGCCGGCATCAGTCCCGCCTCGCGATCCAGCGCCGCCGCGCTCCCCGGCACCGGCAGGCGCCCGGCCAGCAGATCGCGGCCGCGTTGGCCCGGCGCCATGACGATGCCGGAACAGACCAGGAAGAAC
Organism: Lysobacter yananisis; assembly: GCF_031199375.1. Lineage (NCBI taxonomy): Bacteria > Pseudomonadati > Pseudomonadota > Gammaproteobacteria > Lysobacterales > Lysobacteraceae > Lysobacter > Lysobacter yananisis. The sequence continues at coordinate 4,933,000 of NZ_CP133568.1, read as the reverse complement.
CGCTCCAGCGCCAGCGACACCACGTTGATCACGCAGAAATGTCCGGGTTCGTGGTGGTTGATCGCGTAGTGCAGGTCGATGCCGCGCGCGCGCAGGCGCGCGGTCAGCAGTTCCAGCAACGCGGTCGGCGGCAGCGGCGCCGGCGCCGGGAAGTCCCAGCGGCGGCGGCGCAGGCGCGCGCGGTCGATCGCGAACACCGCGCAGTCGCGCAGTTTCGGATAGGCCGACAAGGCGTTCAGCACGGCCTGCGAATAGCCGGCCAATCGCGGCTGCAGATGCGGCAGTTCCAGCGCCTGCACCAGTTCGGTGATCGCGCGCATGGCGGCGTGTTCGGGGTACAGCGAGGCGCCGTAGCCGCAGGGATGGATCGATTCGCCGTCGCGCAGGTCGCTGGCGGTGGCGATGATGCACGGCACGCCGAGGTCGCTGGTGGCGTCGATCAGCACGATCTCGCGCTGCAGCTGCGCCTCGGCTTCGCCCAGGCGCCGGTCCAGCGCCGGCGGCAGTTCCTGCGCCGGCAGCAGGTAGCCGTGGGCGGCGGGATCGCCGAGGAAGTGCCCGACCAGGAACAGCGACCAGGCATCGCGTTCGATCAGTTCGCCGATCGCGTGCACCGCGGCCTCGGCCAGGCTGCTGCCGATCGCGGTGCCGTTGTTGGAGCCGAAGCGCAGGGCGCTGGTGTAGTCGAAATCGTCCTGCGGCGCGCGCCAGTCGAGATAGGTGGGGTAGGACAGGAACAGCGGCAACACCGCATCCGGCTCGCCGGCGGCGAAGGCGCGGTAGCGGCGGCAGGCGAGCCGGCGATCGGGCTGCTGGGCGAAGGCGGCGCGCACCGGCAGTTGCGCCAGCAGCGGATCGGCCAGGCAGTCGGCGCCGCTGCGCAGGCTCAGCACGGCGTGCGCGGGCGCCTTGCCGGTGAACAGATGTTCGACCGCTTCGAACAGTGCGCCGACCCGCGACGGGTCGGCCTCGCCCTTGCCGAAGCCGTTGCCGAGCAGGCGTCCGTCGGCTTGGTCGTAGAGCGAGCAGATCGTCGCCGCGAACGGCGCGCCGACGCGCTCCAGTTCGGCGCGCCAGCCTTGCGCGTCGAGGAAATCGCGCATGGCGCGTTCGGCCTCGTCGAGGCTGCGTTCTCGTTCCAGGGGAATCATCGGCTGCGCTCTCCCTCGCGCTGGATTCGCCGCGCGCGTCGCCTGCGGCGTCGGTGCGGCGGCACGCAGGCGCGCCTGCATGCCGCCGCCGCGCCGGCCCGGGCCGGTCGCGCTGTTGCCGGCTTACTTGGCGTGCGCTTCCAGGAAATCCAGCTCGTCGGCGGTGATTTCCGGCTGGACGTCGTGGGCTTCCAGGGTCGACGTCGGTTCGATCAGACGCACGCCGCTCTTCACGATCAGCGGCATATCGATGGTCTTCTTCATGTGCTCCCTCCAATGGTCGATGGGTTGTTCCTTCGTGCCACAGCGCAGCGGGCCGTTGCGGGCCTGCGCCCTCCCGGCGGCTGCCGCTCCTCTATACCAAAGCCGCCCGCGGCCTGCGGGGCGGACCGTGGAATCTGTGATGCAAGGGCGCAGTGCGTGATCGCCGCGCGCATTCAGCCGGGCGCGGGATGTGATGTCAGTCGCGCCGACGGCCGAACGCCGCGTAGGCCAGCACCGCGGTCAGCACGCACAGCCCGATCACCACGCTGAGGAAGCCGTGCGGATTCTCGGCCAGCGGGATGCCGCCGACGTTCATGCCGAACAGGCCGGCGACCAGGTTGATCGGCAGGGCCACCACGGTGACCACGGTGAGGACGAACAAGGTGCGCCCGGTCTGCTCGTTGACCAGCGCCGCCAGTTCTTCCTGGATCAGCTTGACCCGCTCGACCAGCGCGGCCGAGTCGCCGATCGCGGTGGAGAATTCTTCCGCGGCCTGTTGCAGGTCGCCGATGTCGTCGCGGCCGATCCAGTCCGGCGGGCGGTTGAGCAGCCGGAACAGCGCGGTCGGTTCCGGCGCCAGCAGCCGCTGCAGCCGCACCAGGCTGCGGCGCAGCGCGCCGAGCTGCTTGCGGTCGGTGGCGATGCGGTTGTCGAGCAGGCGGTCTTCGATCCGGTCGACCTGCACGGTGCACTTGCGCAGGATCTCGCCGAGCACGCTGGCCTGGTCGCGCAGCAGGTGGGCGAGCAGTTCCACCGGCGAACGGAATACCTGGCCCGAGCGCACCGCCGCGCGCAACTGGTCGACCGAGCGCAGCGGGCGCAGCCGCGCGCTCACCAGCAGGCGCGGACCGATGCACAGGCTGGTGGTGCCGACCTCGGAGGCGTCGAAGCTGGAATCGAACAGCACGTCGTGGATGACCGCGATCAGCGCGTTGTCGTCCAGTTCCAGCCGGGTCGAACCGACTTCGCTGCGCAGGCTGTCGTAGAACGCGTCGGGCATCCGCAGCGCGCGGCGCAGGTAGCGTTCGCTGCCGGTGTTGGACAGGGAGAAGTGCAGCCACAGGAAGCCGCGGCCGTCGCCGTCGGCGGGCGCCGCCAGGAACGCGGCGACCGCGTCGGTGCTGATCGGTTGCGCCGGCTGGCCCGGGACGAAGCGATAGCCCCAGATCAGGCCGTCTTCGTTGGAACCGTAGCTGGCGTCGGCGATGCGCATCGGGAGCGGCGATCCGGGCGGTGCGGGAGGAGCAGGCCGCCTACGCTAGCGGAAAGCGGTGGCGGCGTCATGGCGGGCGCGCTGCGTCCCGCGTTCGTGCGGCGGCGCGGCCGCGGCCGTCGCGCCGCGCGGGCCGGCGGCGGCGCGGCGTGGGCGGCTCAGCAGCGGCCGTCGCCGGTGTAGCTGCTGCCTTGCTTGCGCACGCGCAGACCGTCGACGCAGCGGAACTCGACCGGTTCGGGCACCGGCGCCGGCAGCGCCGCGGCTTCGCCGGCCGGCGCATCGGCGCGGCCGGGCGCGGTGTGCGCGGCCGCGGCGCCGCGCGCGGCCGGCGCTCGCATCTGGAACAGATAGACCAGGGCCAGGACCGCGGCGGTCAGCGCCAGCGCCAGGCTCACGATCACGCTGGGGCTGAGCAGGGCGCGCAGGCCCGCCGGGTCCGGGAGCGATTCGCGGCGGGCGTCCATGCGGCGGGTGTCCGTGGTGGGGTGGCGGCGAGCATACCCGCCGGACGGGCATGGCAGGGGCCTCGGGTCGGACGTTTCCCGTTCCGCTGCGAGGAAGTTTGGCGGCCATCGGGCACAGGAGCGTCGGGCCTGAAGGCCCTCCCACAGGTCTTTCGCGGACTGCATGAGGCTTGTGGGAGGGCCTTCAGGCCCGACGCTCTGCGCTCCGACGCGATGCCGCTTTCGAAACCGCTCCCGCAACCACTCAGCGCGCCGGATCCGCCGCCGCCGCCGGCTTGCGCAGCCGCAGCACCACCGTGGCGAGCACCCCCGCGACCATGCCCCAGAACACCGAGCCGATCTGGAACGCGGTGAAGCCCGACGCGGTGACCAGGAAGGTGATCAGCGCCGGATCGCGTTCCTGCGGGTCGCCCAGCGCCGCGGCCAGCCCGTTGCCGATGGTGGCGAGCAGGGCGATGCCGGCGATGGCCATCACCAGCGCCTGCGGGAACGCCGCGAACGCGGCCGCCACGGTCGCGCCGAACACGCCGGTGAGCAGGTAGAACACGCCGGCGGCGACCGAGGCGAGATACCGCTTGCGCGGATCTTCGTGCGCGTCCTCGCCCATGCAGATCGCGGCGGTGATCGCGGCCAGGCACAGCGCGAACGCGCCGAACGGCGCGAGCAGCAGGTTGGCCGCGCCGGTCCAACCGATCAGCGGCGAGGCCGGCGTGTCGCGGTAGCCGTGCGCGCGCAGGATCGCGATGCCGGGCACGTTCTGCGAGGCCATGGTCACCACGAACAGCGGGATGGCGACGCCGACGGTGGCGGCGAGCGAGAACCGCGGCGTGGTCCATACCGGCATCGCCACCGCCAGTTGCAGCTTGTCCAGGTGCAGCCCGCCCTGCAGCGCCGCCACCGCGATGCCGACCGCCAGCGCGACCAGCACCGCGTAGCGCGGCAGCCAGCGCCGCGCCAACAGAAAGCCCAGGAACATCGCGAACACCAGGGCGAAGCTGTGCTGCATCGAGGTGAACACATTGAGGCCGAAGCGCAGCAACACGCCGGCCAGCATGCCCGCGGCGAGGCTCGCCGGCAGCCGTGCCAGCACCCGTTCGAGCCAACCGCTGAAGCCGAGCGCGACGGTCAGCGCGGCGCTGATCACGAACGCGCCGATCGCTTCGGCCAGCGGCAGCCCGGCCGCGCCGGTGATCAGCATCGCCGCGCCGGGCGTGGACCAGGCGGTGACCACCGGAACCTTGTAGCGCAGCGACAGGCCGATGCAGGTGACGCCCATGCCGAGCCCGAGCGCCCACATCCACGACGCGATTTCGGCCTCGTCGGCGCCGCTGGCCTGGGCGGCGGAGAACACGATCGCGGCCGAACTGGTGAAGCCGACCAGCACCGCGACGAACCCGGCGACGACGGCGGACAGGGACAGATCGCGCAGGTGCGGCATGCGGACGCCAGGGCAGGGGGGGAGGCGACATCATGCGGCATCGGCCGCGTCGGCGGCTGTGCGTCGGCGGTGGTTTTGGCCGGGGGCGCGAGGTGCGGGTCGCGCGAGGCGGCCCATGCGTGCAGCCGTCGCGATGCGCGGGGATCGGGTCCGCCGCCCCGGCCTGCTGCGAGGGCGGGCCGCTGCGGTTGGGCCCCGCGCGCAAGCGTCGGCCAGCCGGACCGATGCGTTCTCATCCAGGCGGTCCGGAAGCCGGCGTCGAACTCACATTTGTCACCTCCATCGGCGCCGCGCTTGCCGCACTATCGGCCTTCCTCCAGGAGAGATGCGCATGGCCACCGCCAGCCGATCCAAGACGCCCGTCGCTAATACCGCAGTCAAGAACAGCGCAACGGCCAAGGCCGTGGCGAAGAAGGCGTCGGGCAACGCCGGCGCGGCCGGCAAGACCGCGGCGGCCGGCAAGCCTGCGGTCGCCAAGCCTGCCGCGAGCAAACCCGCCGCCGCCAAGTCCGCCGCGGCGAAGCCGGCTGCCGCGAAGAAGCCCGCCGCCGCGGCTAAGCCAGCTGCCGCGAAGAAACCGGCCGCACAAGCGCCGGCGGCCGCCGACAAGGTCAAGGGCCCGGCGTCCTATTTCCCCTCGATCGAGAAGACCTACGGCAAGCCGGTCGCGCACTGGTTCGCGGCCATCGACGCGCTCGGCGCGCGCAAACACATGGAACTGGTGGCCGAACTCAAGAGCGCGCACGGCCTGGGCCACGGCCATGCGAACGCGCTGGTCGCCTATCGCCTGGCCCAGGCCGGCAAGGCCTGAGCGGTCCGGCGGCGACGCGCGAGCGCGCCGCACCGGTTCGTGTCCAGGACTCAGCGCTCGGAACTCAGGGCAGAACCAGGATGTCGGTCCAGTCCGAGGCGGTCTGCGCGCGCAGCGCCGTGCCCAGGCTGGGGAACGGATCGACGAAGGCGCGGCGCTTGAGTTCGTTGAGCGAGATCAGCGAGCAGGTCGGGGCGGTGCTGTTGACGCACCAGTAGGCGCCGGCGACCCCGGCCGAGGGCACGTACACCGCCTTCCAGGTCTGGGTCGGCACCACCACCGCGCCGCTGGCGATGGTGGTGTTCATGTTGTCGAAGTCCGGGCCGGTGACGACGTACGCCGCGTCCCATTCCTTGGCCACGGTGCGCACGATGTTCTCGATCTTGGCCCAGCTGCCGCGATTGAGCTTGCCGGTCTGCGGAACGATGTTGGCGACCGAGAAGGTCTCCTTCTGCGCCGGCGTGGTCGAGGCGTCGCCGGCCGGCATCATGTGGCCGCGGTCGTAGCCGCTGTTGGTGTAGCTGGCGTGCTTGGTCGGAAAGCCCGGCTCGCTGAAGAAGCTGGAGTCGATGCGGCTGATCGATTCGGCGCCGATCACCTTGGCCCGGGTCAGGTGCTGGGCCGACCACAGGTTGGTGCCGGTGACCTTGGAGGCGTACAGGTTGTAGTCCTGGTAGCAGATCGACACGGTCTGTTCGTTGAGGTCGGCATTGCTTAGCACCGGCTTGCGGCCGCTGGGGTACTGGTCGTTGTGGGCGCTGGTGCAGGTCGCGGCGAGCGCGGCCGGGGCGGCGAGGGCGAGGACGAGCGCGGTGGCGAGGCGGGCAACCGGGGGCATGGCGGGGAATCCGATCAGGGCGGGAGGCGGGACAAAAATTCCACGTCCAGGGAACGGATGCGTGACAAAAAGCGTGCCGCGTCTGTGTTTCGCGACGCAGTCACGGTTTTAGTTCATGCCTCGGGCGTGCCGGTTGGGCTGCTCTACCGTGCCGTATTCGTGTCAGCGGCGTTCAGCGGCCTGCTTCTTGCCGATGCGTCGGGCACGACGCAGTCGCAGGCAGGCTTGCCACCGATCCAGCGGTGCCCCGGTTGCGTGCTGTCGGCGTAGCCGTGTTTTCGCGGTCGCGGCTTGCGCCGCTCCTACAGGGGGCTGCGGCGGCTGCGTATCCGACTGTAGGAGCGGCGCAAGCCGCGACCGCGAAACACGGCTACGACACAAGCCGCGCTATCGAAACGCGCTCCTCAACCCGCCGCTCCCTCAACCCGCCGCCGCGAACAAGCGCTGCAGCGAGCGCTGCTTGCCGAGCAGATCCGCCACCGTGTAGCCGTCGAGCACCTCGAAGAACGCGCGCATCGCCCGGCCCAGGATCGGCGGCAGCCCGCAGGCCGGCGCGATCAGGCAGCCGCCGCAATCGACCAGGTCGACATGGGCCTCGGTATGCCGCACCACCTCGCCCAGGCCGATGCGCTCGGCCGGCCGGCCCAGGCGGATGCCGCCGTTGCGCCCGCGCACGGTCTCGATGAAGCCGGCCGCGGCCAGGTCCTGCACCACCTTGGTCAGGTGGCTGTGGGAAATGCCGTAGGCCTGGGCGACCTGGGCGATGGAGACCAGCTCGCCGGCGTGCGTGCCCAGGTGGATCAGCACGCGCAGGGAATAGTCGGTGTACAGGCTCAGCTTCATCGGCTCAGTGTCGTCGGCGGACGGCGCGGCGGGGTGCGGCGATCGGTCGCGGCATGATAACAGTCATTTTCTTTGCATGTTTTAGCGGTGCGAAATATCATGCATTCGTGATGAATATTTAAGCCGAAGGGCGGGAGGAGCGCGCGATGCGCAGCTTCGAAGGATTGGACGAGGCCGCCTTGACGGCCTTGGTCCGCCGTTTCTACGCGGCGGTGCGCGCCGACGCCGAGCTCGGCCCGGTGTTCGCCGCCGCGGTCCGCGACTGGGACGAGCACGAGCGCCGGCTGATCGACTTCTGGACCTCGTCGATGCTCGGCAGCGGCCGTTATCGCGGCAATCCGGCGCAGTCGCACCTGGATCACGCCAGCCGGATCCGTCCCGAACTGTTCGCGCGCTGGCTGGCGCTGTGGCGGCGCTGCAGCGAAGAGGTCCTGCCGCCGGCCCAGGCCGCCGCCGTGCAAGAGCGCGCCGCCCGCATCGGCGGGCACCTGCAGCGCCTGCTGGCGCAGGCCTGAGCGCGTCGCCCGAAATTTTCCAAACCCGAGGAACCCAAGCATGAGCACCCCGCTGAGCGAGGCCACCGTGGCCGTCGTCCGCGCCACCGTGCCCGCGTTGGCCGCGCACGGCCACGCCGTCACCACTGCGATGTACCGCCGGCTGTTCCGCGACGAGCACATCGCCGCGCTGTTCAACCACGCCAACCAGGGCGGCGACAACGCCCAGGCGCACGCCCTGGCCGGGGCGATCCTCGCCTATGCGCGCAACATCGACGACCTGGGCGCGTTGTCGGCGGCGCTGGAGCGGATCGCGCAGAAGCACGTGGGCTACCACATCCTGCCCGAGCACTACCCGTTCGTGGCCCGCGCCTTGCTCGGCGCGATCGAGGACGTGCTCGGCGACGCCGCCACGCCGCAGGTGCTGGCGGCGTGGGGCGAGGCCTACTGGCTGCTGGCCGACCTGCTCAAGCGACGCGAGGCCGAACTGCGCGGCGAACTGGCGCACGCGGTCGGCGGCTGGAGCGGCTGGCGCGAGTTCGTCGTCGCCGGCAAGCGGATCGAGAACGCCGCCGCCGATGCGCCGATCGCCTCGTTCGAGCTGCGCCCCGCCGACGGCGGCGCGGTGATCGCGCACCGGCCCGGCCAGTACCTGACCCTGCGTTATGCGGTGCCGGGGCAGGGCCGGATCAAGCGCAATTACTCGATCTCCTGCGGACCCAACCGCGAGGCCTACCGCATCACGGTCAAGCGCGAAGCGCACGGCCACGGCGGCTCGCGCCACCTGCACGATGCGATGGCGATCGGCGAGCGCATCGAGCTGACGCCGCCGGCCGGCGACTTCTTCCTGCCCGACGCGCCGCCGCGCCCGGTGGTGTTGCTGTCCGGCGGCGTCGGCCTGACTCCGATGGTGAGCATGCTCGAAGCCATCGCCGCACGGCACCCGCGACTGCAGGCGCATTACGTGCACGGCACCGCCGACGGCGCCAGCCACGCCATGGCCGCGCACGTGCAGGCGCTGGCGCGGGCCCATGGCGCAATCCAGGTCAGCACGTTCTATGCCCAACCCGGCGCCGGCGACGCGCTCGGCCGCAGCCATCAGCGCGAGGGCCTGATCGATGCCGAGTGGCTGCGCGCCAACGTGCCGCTGTTCGAGTCCGACGTCTATCTGTGCGGCCCGCGCCCGTTCCTGCGCGCGCTGGTGCCGGCGCTGGCGCGCGCGGGCGTGGCGGACGAACGCGTGCACTACGAGTTCTTCGGGCCCAGCGACGAGCGCCTCGCGGCGTAGCGGATGCGCGGGAAGTCGGGCGCCGAGGTTGCGCCGATGCACGGACGCGTTCGGCGCCGCGGTCTTTTCCTCGTCGCCGTCATCGGGTACAAGTGTCGGCGTCGGGTGCGCAGGGGGGCGCCGCGGTCTGTCGACCGCGTCGCCGCGCCACGGTCATGGATGTCTTCGCCGCATAAGGATCAAGGAGTTTTTCGTGCGTTCCTGCGTTCTTCCTTCCCGCATTCTCTCCCTGCTCGTTCTTGCCGCGCTGGCGTCCGGCTGCGGCCGCGGCAACGACGCGCCGGCGGCCTCCGCGGCCGCGCCCGGCGGCACCCGAACCGCCGCGCTGGCGGCCGCGCACGCCGACGAGGCCGGCGCCGACAGCGACGTGCAGAAACGAGCCGACGCCATCGCCGCGCAGTTCCCGCCGATCCCGGTCATCGTGGTGCCGGAGATCCTCGGCGTCTCGCCCGCGCAGCGCGCGCTGGAATCGGCGATGGCGCCGGTGCTCGATCCCATCGCCGGGGTCAGCGTCTCGCCCGCGCGCTGCGGCACCGATGGCGTGTTGTTGAACGATGCCGGCATCACCAGCGTCGATGCGCAGGGCAACCTGAGCCGCAACGGCGATGCGGGCATCTTCAAGATCGCCGCCGACGGCAGCGGCAGCGCCAACTACGAAGGCGGCCTGATCACCATCAACGCCGACGGCAGCGGCAGCATCAACGGCGATGGCCGCGACGAAGACGGCGAGGGCGGCGCGCTGGTGCGGGTGGAGGCCGACGGTTCGGGTTCCTACAACGGTCCGGCCGGCGTGATCGCCCTGGACGGCAAAGGCGGCGGCAGCTGGAACGGCGACAGCGGCCTGATCCGCAACAACGGCGACGGCAGCGGCACCTGGAACGGCCCGCAGGGGCTGGTGACGATCAACAACGACGGCAGCGGACGCTGGAACGGACCGCTCGGCATCGTCGTGGTGAACGGCGACGGCACCGGCAGCATCGACACCCCGGCCAAACCGGTGAAGCTGCCGCCGCTGCCGAAGGTCGCGCCGGCCGGCCGCTTCCCGCCGCTGAAGAAGTTCGCCCCGCCCGGCGCGCCTTGCGGTTACCTGATCACCCTCAACGACCGGGTGCTGTTCGACTTCGACAAGGCCGACATCCGCAGCGACGCGGCCAAGGTGCTCGACGCGCTCGCCGCGGCGCTCAAGGACGTGCGCAGCACCGGCATGGAAGTCGGCGGCCACACCGACGCCAAGGGCAGCGACGACTACAACCAGGCGCTGTCGGACCGGCGCGCGCAGGCGGTGGTCGCGGCTTTGCGCGAGCGCGGCGCGGCGCAACAGGCCACGGCCAAGGGCTATGGCGAAGCGCGGCCGGTGGCGCCGAACGAGATCGGCGGGCAGGACAACCCGGGCGGGCGCCAGCTCAACCGGCGGGTCGAGATCTTCGTGCGGACGTGAGCGGCGGCGCCATCGAACGATGGCGCATCGCGACGACATCCCCCGCAACCAGCAGTGAGGTGAACATGAGAATCGCCAGCGTATCGATCCTGTGCATCGGTTTGGCCCTGCCGTTGAGCGCCGCGGCCGCGGATTTCAGCCTGGGCTACGAGGTCGACCGGGTGCCGGCGGCGCAGTTGAGCGTGCAGGCCTGCAACGCGGCGATCGGCCGCGGCGCGGCGGCGCTGGGCTATGTCGTGCGCGCCAACCAGGACCAGAAGACCTTGTCGTTGCATGTGTCCGGTCCGCGCCAGGAAGGCCGCTCGCTGGTGGCTTACTGCATCGCCGCCGGAAACCACACGGCGTGGGTCGTGCAGGCCTTCGACTATTCGGGGCCGGGGCTCAGCGAGCCCGGCGTCATCGCCAAGAAGGTCGCCGGCGAGATCCGCAAGGCGATCAAGCCGGCTGCGCGCTAGGCGACCGGCGATGCGGGGCGGCTTGGGGACAAGCCCTCAGGCCCGGTGTCTTGCGAGCGAACGGCCGCGCCGGCAACGGCGGATTCGCGCTGGAACCGCCGTTTGCGCGCATTGGCCCGGCGCTGCGGCCGCGACATCGCCGAAGCGCTCCGCACTCGGCCTATACTTGCCGACTCGCGCGGCCGCGCCGCGCAGTGTCCGCCTCGAGCCGCCGCCAGAGGAGTCCTCCTCCCTCTGCCGGAAGCTCTCGCCGTGCCTGTCGAATCCCGCCTTTCTCCCGTGTTCCCGCCGCGTACGCGCGGCCTGCCGCGCACCGCGCTCGCCGCCGCCCTGGCCGGCGCGCTCGCGCTCGCCGCGCCTATCGCCGCCTGCGCCCAGGACGCGGCCGCCAACCCTGCGCGCGATCCGCGGCAGCCCGATCCGACCGATCTGGACAAGATCGAAGTCAAGGCCAACCAGCTCGGCACCCTGACCGAAGGCAGCGGTTCCTACACGCCCGGCACCATCGCCACCGCGACCCGGCTGGTGCTGACGCCGCGGCAGACGCCGCAGTCGATCAGCGTGATCGGCCGCCAGGAGATGGACGACTTCGGCCTGACCGGCATCGACGATGTCATGCGGGTCACGCCCGGCATCAGCATCGTCACTTACGACAGCGAGCGCACCGAGTACTACGCGCGCGGATTCGCGATCCAGAACTTCCAGTACGACGGCATCCCGATGCAACGCGATTCGGCGTTCTCGGCCGGCAACACCCTCAGCGACACCGCGATCTACGACCGCATCGAAGTGCTCAAGGGCGCCACCGGCCTGCTGACCGGCGTCGGCGACCCGGGCGCGACCATCAACCTGATCCGCAAGAAGCCCACGCGCGCGTTCAAGGGCCAGATCGGCCTGGGCGCGGGATCGTGGGACGAGTACCGCGGCGAGATCGACGTGTCCGGCCCCTTGAGCGAGAGCGGCCGGGTGCGCGGTCGCGCGGTCGCGGTGCGCCAGGACAAACACGGCTACAGCGAGCGCTACCAGCGCGACACGTCGGTGCTGTACGGCATCCTCGAAGCGGATCTGGGCGACGACAGCCTGCTCACCGTCGGCGCCGATTATCAGAACAGCGACCCGCGCGGCTCCAGTTGGGGCGGCATTCCGCTGCTGGATGCCGACGGCGGGTTCTACCGGGTGCCGCGCTCGTTCAACAACGGCGCCGACTGGAGCCGCTGGCGCCAGTACACCCGCACCGGCTTCGCGACCCTGGAGCATCGCTTCGGCGACGGCTGGATCGCCAAGCTGCAGCTCAACCATCAGGTCAACGGCTACGACGCCGCGCTCGGCGCCGCCGCCGCGGGCCATCCGGACCCGCGCGACGGCAGCGGCGTGTCGCTGTGGCTGGGCAAGTACGTCGGCGAGACCGTCGCCAACGCCGCCGACGCCTACCTCAGCGGCCGCTTCGGCTGGTTCGGGCGCGAACACGAGGTGGTGGTCGGCGCGAGCGTGTCGCGCAAGCACTGGACCGGCACCGGCTATTTCGCGCCGGCCGACTATCCGCAACAGGTGGCCGACTACCGCCGCTGGAACGGCGACATCGCCGAACCGGCCTGGCAGCACGGTTTCGACAACGACCAGGTGACCCGCGAGAGCGGCGCGTACGTGGTCGGCCGCTTCGACCTGGCCGATCCGTTCAAGCTGATCCTCGGCAGCCGCATCGCCAACTACAAGACCGACGGGATCGACGAGAGCGGGGTGGTGGTGCCGTACGCCGGCGCCGTCTACGACCTCAATACCTACCTGTCGGCCTATGCCAGCTACGGCACCATCTTCAAGCCGCAGTCCGAGCAGGACGAGCGCGGCCGCGCGCTCGACCCGCGCGAAGGCGAGAACTACGAACTGGGCTTGAAGGGCGAGTTCTTCGACGGCCGGCTCAACGCCAGCGCCGCGCTGTTCCGCCTGGACCAGGACAACTATCCGGTGCCCAGCGGCGGCAAGACGCCCACCGGCGGCGACGCCTACCGCGCCCTGCAGGGCGTGCGCACCGAGGGCTACGAACTGGAGCTGTCCGGCGAGCTGCGGCCGGGCTGGCAGGTCCAGGCCGGCTACGCGCACAAGGTCGCGCGCCAGAACGGCGCCAAGGTGTCCACGCTGGAGCCGGAGGACCAGTTCAGCGCGCACAGCAGCTACCGCTTCGATGGCGCGCTCGCAGGATTGACCGTCGGCGGCGGCGCGCGCTGGCAGAGCAGCAGCTTCGGCCCGGTCGGCGCGCCCGGCGGCGGCACGGTCGAGCACCGCACCCGGCCGTACTGGCTGCTCGACGCGATGCTCGCCTATCGTTTCGACGAAAAGCTATCGGCCTCGCTCAACGTCGACAACCTGCTCGACAAGCGCTACTACACGATCTTCGACGTCTACAGCACCTACACCTGGGGCGAGCCGCGCAGCGTGCGGGTGTCGGCGACGTACCGGTTTTGAGCGGACACCGGCGGCGCGGGACGCGCCCGCGCCGCCGGTGCCGTGCGATCAGCGCGTCGGCGGCGACAGGTCGAGCACGTCGATGAACCCGTTCTCGGTCACGCAGGTGGCGTTCATGCAGGCGCGGGTGTAGGTCGGCAAGGCGCGCACGCGTTGCTCGATGCAGGTGACCAGCAGGAGCACCGATTCGCTGCCGCCGGCGGGGACCGGCGTGGTCTGTTCGATCGTGCAGCGATCGTTGTCGAGCGAGGTCTTGGCCGAGCCGGTACCGCCGGTTTCGCTGGAATAGCCCGCGCCGCCGACGGCCTGGAAGTTTTCTCCGCGCGGCGCGGCGCCGCCGGGCGCGGCGGCGTGGGCGAAGTCGTCGGAGGCGTCGGCGCGCGCCGCGTCCTGGCCTTGGGCGGCGGCGTTCGCCGGCGGCCGCGGGCTCGGATGGAACAGACCGTCGACGACGACGCCGGGCGTGCCGGCCGCGTCGGCCGGCAGCGTGCAGGCCAGGCTGCCGGCGGCGTCCGCGCCGCCGAGCACGGTGTCGCCGGCGGCGGGCACGCCGCCGACGAGTTCGCACATGCGTTCGTGGTAGCGCCGGGCCGGCGTCGCTTGCCGGTCGTAGCGGTAGACCAGCGCGCCGTCGGCGCGGCGGGTCAGGACCTGGGTCGCGACCCGGCTGCGGTCTTGCGCATCGATCCAGCGCACATCGCGTTGCAACGGCGCGGAGGGCGCCGCGCCGGCCTGGGCCGCGGCGAGGATCGGAAACATCGTGAGCGAAGCGAATGCGAGCGTTTTCATGGCCCTGTCTCCTTCTGGGGCTTGGGGGAGGACGTTCTGTCCGCATCGCCGCCCGTCGTCGTCGAGCGCGCGCACGATGCCGCCCGACCGTAGCAGCCGCCGGCCGGATCCGAGCGTGACTGCGGTGCGCGGCGCTGCGTGCGCCGGTCGCGAACCGGAGCGGAGGCGGGATTCGGCAAAGTCCGCCGCGGACGGGCTAGCCTCGCCGAACGCGCGGTCGTTTCGCGCCGATGCCGCCGGCGCCGTCGTTCAAGGCTGCGGCGCCGGCCACTGCATCTCGCCCTTGACCACCTTGGCGCTGAGTTCCAGCGATGCGGCCTCGCCGAGCTTGGGGTAGGCGGCCTGCATCGCCGCGATCAGCTGTTTGGAATCGCTGGCCTTGGCCGCTTCGCGCTCGAAGCGTTCGATGTACGCGGCGGTGAACTCGACCGCGTCCAGGCCCTTCGGCATCGGGCCGAGGAAGTGGCCGGGGATCACCTTGGCCGGCTTGAGCGCGCGGATGCCGCGCAGGGTCTGCAACCACGCCGCGCGCGAGGCGGCGGTAGCGGTGTCGGCCATGAACACGTGGCCGCCGCTGGACACCACCACGCCGCCGGCGACGGTCTTGAGCGAAGGGATCCACAGGTAGGTGCGCGCCGGGTCGGGGCCGCGCAGGCCTTCGATCTTGAGCGTGCGGCCTTCCAGGGTCAGCGTGTCGCCCTGCAGCGGTTCGGGCGCGACCAGGCGCTTGGGCGCGTTGTCCTTGAGCACCGGCCCCCAGTAGGCGAGCTTGCCGTCCATGGTCTTGCGGATCGCCGCCACCGTCTGCGGGGTCGCGAAGATGCGCGCATCGGGGAAGGCGTCGCGGATGACGTCCAGGCCGAAGTAATAGTCCGGATCGCTCTGGCTGATGTAGACGGCGCTGAGCTTCTTGCCGGTGGCGCGGATCTTCTCGACCAGCGCCTGCGCATCGGCGCGCTGGAACTGGGCGTCGACCAGCAGCACCTCGCGTTCGCCGATCACCAGTTCCGACGACACCGGGAACACGCCCTTTTCGCCGGGGTTGTAGACCTCGATGCGCAGCGGCGTGGCGGCCGCGGCGGGGCCGGTCAGGGCGGCGAAGGCGGCGATGGCGAACAACAGGCGCGCGGTGGGGACGGCGGACATGGCGGGACTCCAGACGGGGGCGGCATCAGGCTAGGGCGGCGGCGGTGTCGGGCATAGCCCGTGAGGCGAACCGGTTCGTTGCGCGAACCGGTCGAATCGGCGATGCGGCACGCACGCTGCGGGCGAGCCGCGGATGCCGCGCGGCGCCGGCATCCGCGTCCCGCAACAGGCGTCACATCGCCTGCAGTTCCGCATCCTGGTTCTTCTGCGCGGGCGTCGGCGCGGACGGCATCGCAGCCGGCGGCGGCGAGTCCGGTTGCGCGCCGTCGACCGGCACCTCCAGGTACGGCAGCCGCAGGGTCTGGCTGGTCATGCGCCGGATATGATTGGTCAGCGCCGCGCTGTCGTTGAGCTTGCGCCCGTACGACGGCACGATCAGTTTCAGCTTCTCGCCCCAGTCGCCGGCGACCTGTTGCGGGAAGGCCTTGGCCATCAGCTCGAGCATGATCGGCGGCGAAGTCGAAGCGCCCGGCGAGGCGCCGAGCAGCGCGGCGATGCTGCGGTCCCGGTCGACGACGATCTCGGTGCCGAACTGCAGCACCGGGCCCTTGACCGGATCGCGCTTGATCACCTGCACGCGCTGGCCGGCGGTGACCAGGGTCCAGTCGCTGCGCTTGGCGGTGGGGAAATACTTCAACAGCTCGGCCTGGCGGTCGTCGTCGTTCAACTGCGCCTGGCTCATCAGGTATTTCACCAGGTCCAGGTTCTCCGAGCCGACGCTGACCATCTCGCCGAGGTTGTCGTGATTGACCGAGGAGTACAGGTCGAACCACGAGCCGTGCTTGAGGAACTTGGTGCTGTACAGCGCGAACGGCCCGAACAGGATCACCGGCTTGCCGTCGAGCTTGCGCGCGTCCAGATGCGGCACCGACATCGGCGGCGAGCCGGTCTCGGCCATGCCGTAGGCCTTGACGCGGTGGCGCTCGGCGAGCGCCGGCGCGGAGAACGCCAGGAACTGCCCGCCGACCGGAAAGCCGGCGTAGTTTTCGGCTTCGGGAATGCCCGACAGCTGCAGCAGCTTGAGCGCGGCGCCGCCGGCGCCGATGAACACGAAACGGGTCTTGACCGTGGTTTCCTTGTCGCTCTTGAGGTCCTTGACGGTGACGTTCCAGGTCTTGTCGGCGTTGCGGCGCAGCGCGGTGACTTCGTGGCCCAGATGCAGGCCGAAGTTGCCGCTGCGCTGCAGGCCTTGGGTGAGCTGACGGGTGATCACGCCGAAATTGACGTCGGTGCCCAGCGGCATGTAGGTGGCGGCGACGTGTTGCTTGGGATCGCGGCCTTCCATCAGCAGCGGCGCCCACGCCTTGATCTGCGCTGGGTCGTCGGAGAATTGCATGCCGTAGAACAACGGATTCTCGACCAGCGCGTCGCGGCGCTTGCGCAGGTAGTCGATGTTGTCCTCGCCCCAGACGAAGCTCATGTGCGGGGTCGGATTGATGAAATCGCCCGGCGCGCCGAGCCGGCCTTCGCGCACCTGGTGCGACCAGAACTGGCGCGCGACCTCGAACTGTTCGGCGATCTCCACCGCGCGCTTGGTCTCGACGCTGCCGTCGGGCCGCTGCGGGGTGTAGTTCAGCTCGGCGAAGCCCGAATGCCCGGTGCCGGCGTTGTTCCAGCCGTCGGAGCTTTCCTCGGCCACGCCGTCGCGGCGCTCGTACATCCGCAGCGTCCAATCCGGCTGCAGTTCCTGCAGATACGTGGCCAGGGTCACGCTCATGATGCCGGCGCCGACCAGCACCACGTCGACCGGCTTGTCGTTCGCGGCCGGCGGCACCGAGCGCTGCCACAGCGGCCAGTACAGGAACAGGCCGCCGCCGACCGCGAGCGCGACGATCAGCAGCAACAGGGTTTTGCGGAATTTCTTCATGACGATGGAATGCGCGGGGAGGGGAGGACGCTCGCGGCGCGCCCGGGGCGGGGCGCGCGAACGGCTCCCCGTACATGATCCCAGCACCGTCATGGCTGCGTGAAAGAGCCGCCGGACCGCAACCGCTTGCGCGCTGTCGGAGCGGGCGCTTTGCCGCGATGGGCGGGAGCGTCTGTCAGCGTCGGTCAGCGTCGGTCGCGGCGCTGCCGCGAGCGAACCGTCGCGCTACAGGGTTTCCAGGAACGCGGTGATCGCTTCCAGTTCGGTGCGATGCAGATCCAGCGGATGCAACAGCGGGTCGGGTTGCGGGAACAGCGGGTCGCCGACCTGCTGCGGCGACGGCTGCGGGCGCGGCATCCCGGCGTTGTAGAGATTGACCACGCCGCGCAGCGTGGCGAAACGGCCGTTGTGCATCCACGGTCCGGTCTTGGCGACGTTGCGCAGCGAGGGCGTCTTGAACTTGCCGCTATCGGCCGGGTCGCCGGTGACTTCGTAGCGGCCCAGGTCCTGCAGCTTGCGCCCGTAGAAATGCAGGCCCAGGTTGTGGAAGCCGTCGTCGCTCAAGGTCGCGCCGCTGTGGCAGTTCATGCAGCGCGCGCGGGTGCGGAACAGGTGCAGGCCCCACAGCTGGCGGTCGTCGAGCGCGCCGCGGTTGCCTTCCAGGAAACGGTCGAAGCGGTTGAAGCGCGGCACCAGGCTGCGCTGGAAGCCGGCCAGGGCCTGGGCGGTGCGGGCCAGGTCGATGCCGGGCGAACCGAAGGCCTGCGCGTACTGCCGGCGATAGCTGTCGTCGCGGCGCAGCGCGCGCAGCACCGCCGCCGGGCGCGCGGCCATCTCGCGCGGATCGGTCAGCGGATGCAGCACCTGTTCTTCCAGCGTGGACGCGCGCCCGTCCCAGAACAGGTGCGCGGCGAAGCCGCTCATCGCCACCGACGGGGCGTTGCGGCGGCCGCGCTGGCGGTCGTGGCCGAACGGCACGCTGCGGCCGTCGCCCCAGCCCAGTTCGGAATCGTGGCAGTTGGCGCAGGCGATCTGGCCCGAGCCGGACAGGCGCGGGTCTTCGAACAAGCGCTTTCCCAGCGCGATCTTGGCCGGGGCCGGCGGATGGCCGGGCGGATGCGGCGCCTGCCGGGGCAACGGCGCCAGCTCCGACCAGCGCGCGCCCGGATCGGTCAGCGGCCGCGGCCACTGTTCGATCGGCAGGGCATAGACGCGGCGCAGGCAGTCGCGGTCGATCTGCGCGCCGCCGGCGTCCAGGCGCCGACGGCATGCGTCGAGGTCGGCGCTATCGGCGCCATCGTCGCCATCGTCGCTCGGCGCCACCTGCACCGCCTGCGCCGCGCTCGCACCGGCCCACAGCAGGCCGGCGAACGCGGCGGCGAACAGCAGCGCGGATGCCGCCGCCACGGCCAGGTTCGCCAGCCAGCGCTTGTCGCCGCGCATCGCGTTCAGAACCGGTAGCCCAGTTCCAGCCAGTACGAACGCCCCGGTTCGTACACGGTGGTGGTGGCGGTGGCGCTGCTGATCAGGTTGGAGCGATTGGTGAGGTTCTGCGCTTCCACCCGCGCGTAGGCCTGCTGTTCGTGCGGCAGGCGCAGGGTCCATTCCACGCTGCTGTCCCAGGTCCAGGTGTCGGGGTAGGCGACTTCGTCGATCACCGAGATGCTCTTGCCCTCGAACACCTCGCGCCCCAGCGATTGGCGCCCGCGGTAACCGCTGCGGTAGCGCAGGAAGTTGCTCCACAGCAGTCCGATCGATTCGAACCGGGTCTGGCTGGCCAGGCGCGCGCTCCACGGCCGGTTGAACGAGGTCGCCGGCAGTTCGTTGGCGCGTATCAGCTTGCCCTGGTAGCGGACCCAGTCCTCCAGGGCTTCGCTGTAGGCGGTTTCGTAGTCGCTGTAGTTGCGGCGCACGTCGGTGTAATCGAACGCGGCCTCGGCGCTGGTGACCACGTTGCCCCAGCGCAGCGGCCGCGACGGCGACACGCTGGCGGTGTAGGTCTGGCTGCGGCTGCGGCCGCGATTGCTGTAGCGGTTGACGCGGGTGTCGTAGAAACCGCTGTCGTCCAGGTTGAGGATGGTCTCGCGCAGCACTTCGTCGCGGTTTTCGCGGCGCACGTACTTCAGGCTCAGGTCCAGCCCGGCCCAGCGCTGGTTCCAGCCCAGCGCCAGTTCGTCGCTGTACGGCACGCGCAAGCGGTCGAAGCGGTAGTCGGCGGGCGAGGTGCGCACGTCGCGCCAGATCAGGTCGGCGCCGCGGCGCTGTTCCAGTTGCAGGCGCTCGCGGCCTTCGCGCAGCTTGTAGGCGAACAGGTTGCGGCCGTAGTAGCGGTTGACGCCGGCGGTGAGCAAGGTGTCGCGGTCGCCGAACACGTCCCAGGAGGTGGCCAGGCGCGGCGCGACGGTGGTGCGGCCCATCAGGCTGTCGCCGTCCACGCGCACGCCCGGGCGCAGGCTCCAGCGGCCCAGGCGGATGTCGTCCTGGGCGAACAGCGCCCACTCGCGGTTGTCGACGTTGAAGGCGCCTTCGCGATAGACGTTGCGGCGGGTGAAGTACTGGCCGCGGCCCTTGATCACGCCGCTGGCGGTGGTCTCCACCGGCGACAGCGAGCAGCCGTCGCGGTCGATCGTGCCGTCGCTGGCGGTGCAGGTGCGGGTGGCGGCGGGGTTGAGGTAGCTGGAATGGTCGTTGAGGCGGTGATAGTCGGCGCTGCGGTCGCGGTATTCCAGGCCGAACTGCAGGCGGTGCTCGCCGATGCCGAGCCGCACCGGCTCGCGTTCGAGCACGAGCTTGTAGCCGAGGTTGCGGTTGCGCTGGTCGATGTTGCCCCAACTGCCTTCGGCGCTGAGCGTGGTCACGCCCCAGTCCATCTCGCTCGAACGCGCCCAGGATTTCCAGTAGTCGGTCTGGCTGCGGCGCGAACTGTCCAGGTCGCTGTAGCTCAGGGTGTTGCGCCAGGTCCAGTCGCCGCGCTGGTAGTTGACCCGCAGGCTGGCCACCGGGCCGCCCTGTTCCAGATCGTAGTAGCCGTTCTTGGCGTTGGCGATGAAGTAACGCTCGTCGGTGGGCGCGTAGTTGACGCTGGCGCTGACTTCCAGGCCCTCGCCGTCGCTCCAGTCCGCGCGCAGGCTGGCGCTGGTGTTCTCGCGCACCTGCTCCTTTTCGTTCTCGTCGCTGACGCTGTTGCGGCCGGAGGTATAGCCGCGCAGCGGGATCACCGAGCGCAGCCTCGACACCGTGCCCGACAGGCCCAGGCCGTTGCGGGTGCGGCCTTCCAGGGTGGCGCGCAACTGGTACTTGTCGTAGCGCGGCTGCAGCGATTCGGTCGAGGACTCCTCGAAATTCTGCAGCGCCGGCGCGGCGATGTGCATCTCGTTCCAGACCGAGCGCTGCATGCGCATGACCACGCTGCCGGAGAACGCATCGCGCGCGCGCCGGCTCTCGGCCTCGACCACGCCGCCGTTGAAGCCGCCGTAGGACGCGGGCACGTTGCTGTCGTAGACGGTCAGCGTGCCGATCTGGCTGGCGTCCAGGGCGATGCCCTGGGTGTGGCTGGGGACGTCGATGATGCTCGCCGCCAGGGTCGAGCCGCCCGGCGCGGTGTCGTTGTTGAAGCCGGCGCCGTCGAGCACGAACGCGTTCTGGTAGTACAGGCCGCCGTTGATGCTGATGTCGGCCGGGCGGATCTCGCCCATGTTGCGCGAGGTCGCGGCGGTCTCGTCGAACTGCACGCTGGGGTTGATCCGCAGCAAGGTGCCGATGTCGCCGTTGCCGCGGATCTGCTCTTCGATGTAGCGGCGGTCCATGGTCATGCCTTCCCGGTACGGAAACAGGCGCTGGCCGATGACCTTGAGCGGATCGTAGGTGTAGATGGACGGCGCCGGCGCGGCGGAGGATGCGTCGGCGGCGACGGCAGAGGAGGGCGACGCGACGGTGGAGCGTTCTTCGGCGTGCAGCAGTCCAGCCGACAGGGCCAGGCCGATGGCCAGGGTCAGGCGATTCATCGAGTTCTCACGGTGGGATTACCGGCTTCCGGGCGGAAGTCGGTGCTGCTGGCGTGAGAACTGCGAAAGCCCCTGATTGCTCGCTGTGATTATCGTCTCAGTCGAAGCTGAACGAGTCAACCTGTGTTCATGCATCGACCGGTCGCGATCGACGCGCGCGGCCTCAGCCGACCGTGCGCTCGAACGAGAACAACCGCGCCAGCGGGTGCGCGCGCCGCTCGATCCGCGCCCGCAACAACTCCGCGCCGATCATGCTGTAGGTGATGCCGTTGCCGCCGTACGCCATCGCGAACAGCACGCGCGGGCCGTGCTGCGGATGCGGGCCGAACCACGGCAGGCCGTCGGCGGTTTCGGCGAAGGTGCCGGCCCAGGCGAAGGCCGGCTGCAGTCGCAGGCGCGGGAAGCGCTGCTGCACCTGGCGGACCAGGCGCTGCGCGCGCGATTGCACGCGTCGGTCGCGCCGCGCCGGCAGGTCGACGGCGTCGTCGCAGCCGCCGACCACCAGCCGCCCGTCGCCGGTGCTGCGCAGGTACAGATACGGCCGCGCGGATTCCCACACCAAGGTCTCGCCCAGCGCCTGCAGGTCGTCGGCGTCGAGCGGATCGGTGACGAAGGCGTAGCTGCTGCGGTTGCGCGCCAGGCGCTGGTCGATCCAGTGCTGGCCGGCGTAGCCGGCGGCGACGACGACGCGGTCGGCGCGCACGCGCAGGCCCTCGCCGGTGCGCAGTTCGACCTTGCGCGAGGTCGCGTGCAGCGCCTGGATGCGGGTGCGGTCGTAGACGCCGGCGCCGCGCCGGCGCAGGCGCGCGAGCAGGCGCGAGGTCATGCGGTAGGGATCGACCGCGGCGGCGCAATCGCTGAGGATCGCGCCGGGCGCGCGCAGGCCGTAATCCGCCGCCAGCTCATCGGCATCGAGCCAACGCAGCGCGAGCCCGTGGCGCGCGCGCAGCGCGGCTTCCTCGCGCAGCAGCGGCACGTGGCCGGCGCGGCTGGCGTAATAGAGGCTGCGCTGGCGGCGGAAGTCGACCCCGCGCAGGTCGGCGGCGACCTCGCCCAGGCGCTCCACCGCCGCGGCGCAGGCGCGATACGCCAGCGCCGCCCGCGGCTCGCCGTAGCGTTGTCTCAGTTCGGCCAGGTGGGTATCGATCTCGTACTGCAGCAACGCGGTGCTCGCCGCCGTGCTGCCCCAGGCGATGTCGCGTTGTTCCAGCACCGCCACGTCGTGGCCGTGCGCGGCCAGTTCGTCGGCGATCAGCGCGCCGCTGATGCCGCCGCCGATCACCGCGACCTCGCAGTCCAGGTCCTCGCGCAGGCGCGGGAAGGCGTGCATGAGGCCGTTGCGGATCGCCCAGAATGGATAGCCGCTCTTGAGGTCCATGGCGCAGCGAACGATGAGGGGACGGTCAGCTAAACCGCCGCGGCGTTCACGCGAGGTGACGCGCGCGGCGGCGGCCCGGCGGCGCAGACCGTGCCGCGCCGGCGATTCTGCGATGATCGGCGCGCGCACGCGTCGCGACGGGCGCGGGAGAAGACCGATGAGACTGCTGCTGGCCGGCGCCACCGGATTGGTCGGAAGCCATGCGCTGCGGCTGGCGCTGGCCGATCCGATGATCGAGCGGGTGATCGCGCCGACGCGGCGCGCGCTGCCGCCGCACCCGAAGCTGGAGGCGCCGCAGGTCGACTGGGACGCGCTGCCGGCCGACGCGCCGTGGTGGCGGGTCGATGCGGCGGTCTGCGCGCTCGGCACCACGATGCGCGCGGCCGGTTCGCGCGAGGCCTTCCGCAAGGTCGATTTCGATTATCCGCTGGCGATCGCGCGGGCCGCGCACCGCGCCGGCGCGCGCGCCTATGCGCTCAATTCCGCGCTCGGCGCCGATGCCGGCTCGCGCGTGTTCTACAACCGGGTCAAGGGCGAGCTGGAACAGGCGCTGGCCGGGGTCGGCTTCGATTCGCTGACCTATGTGCGCCCGGGGCTGATCGGCGGCGAGCGGCAGCAGTCGCGTCCCGGCGAAGCCGCCGCGACCGTGCTGCTGCGCGCGCTCGCGCCGGCGCTGCCGCGGCGCTGGCGGATCAATCCCGCCCCGCGCATCGCCCAGGCCTTGCTCGATGCCGCGCTGCAGGCCGCGCCCGGCGTGCATGCGGTCGGCTCCGAGCGCTTGATTTGAGCGCGCAGCGAACCGATCCTGCCCGGTCCGGCGCGCGCCGGACCGATCCGTCCGACAGCCACCGCGGAGCCCGCATGTCCCCCATCCTCGCACCGGTCGCCCTGGCCAAGGCCTCGCGCCTGATCAACCACGGCCCGACCGTGCTGGTTTCGGCCCGCCACGACGGCGTCGACAACGTCATGGCCGCGGCCTGGGCCTGTGCGCTCGACTACGACCCGCCCAAGCTGACCGTGGTGATCGACAAGGCCACGCGTACGCGCGCGCTGATCGAGCGCAGCGGCGCGTTCGCGGTGCAGGTGCCGACCGCGGCGCAGGCGGCGATGACCCACCGCGTCGGCACCCACAGCCGCTCGGACGAGCCCGACAAGCTCGCCCGCGCCGGCGTCGGCCTGTTCGCCATCGACGGCCACGATTTGCCGTTCGTGGCGGGTTGCTCGGCGTGGATGGCCTGCCGGCTGATTCGCGAACCGCACAACCAGGAAACCTACGATCTGTTCATCGGCGAGATCGTCGGCGCCTGGTCCGACCCGCGCGCGTTCGCCGACGGGCATTGGCGGTTCGAGCACGCCGATCCCGCGCTGCGCAGCCTGCATTACATCGCCGGCGGGCATTTCTACGCGATCGGCGAGGCGATCGACGTCGCCGCGCAGGACGCGCCGGACTGAGCGCTCGCTCGCGACGCGCGCCCGCCGCCGCGGGCCTGGCCGCGACCCGCGCCAGGCGGTTTCAGCGCGGCAGCTGCGCGACCAACTCGACGAAGTTGCGCGCCGGCGCCGAATCCAGTTCCGGCAGCTGCGCCAGCGCCAGCCGCGCGATCGGCTGCAGGCCGGCGATGTCGCGGTAGACGATGCCGGGCAGGGCGAAGCGGCGCATCGCCTCGGGCACGATCGCCACGCCCAGTTCGGCCGCGACCAGCGCCAGCGACGAGGCCAGCTGCGGCGCGTGCTGGCCGATGCGCGGTTCGAAGCCGGCGCGGCGGCAGGCGCCGAGGATGGCCTCGTGCAGGGTCGGGCCGACGTTGCGCGGGGTCAGGATCAGCGCGTCCTCGCGCAGTTCTTCCAGGCGGACCGACTTGCGCCGGCCGTCGCGCACCGCGGCGTGGCCGAGCGGCAGCGCGGCGATCATCGGTTCTTCCAGCAGCGCGTGCAGCAGCACGCCTTCGTTCTCGCTGCCGTCGTGGCGCAGGAAGGCGAGGTCGAGGCTGCCGTCGCGCAGCTTGGCCGACAGGTGCGCGCTGTTGCTCTCTTCCAGGGTCAGCTCGACCTCGCCGTAGCGGCGGCGGAACTCGCGGATGGCCTGGGTGGTGAGCGGGGTGAGGATGGCCGAAGAAGTGAAGCCCAGGCGCAGCGCGCCGGTTTCGCCGCGCGCGGCGCGCTGCGCCTGGCGCACCGCGGCTCCGGCCTGTTCGGGCAGGCTGCGCACGCGTTCGCGGAAGGCGCGGCCGGCTTCGGTGAGCTCGGCGCCGTGCGGCACGCGCTGGAACAGGCGCGCGCCGATCTCGTTTTCCAGGTCGCGGATCTGCTGGCTCAGCGGCGGTTGGGCGATGCCCAGGCGCTGCGCGGCGCGGGTGAAGTTGCCTTCCTCGGCGACGGCGAGGAAGTAGCGGATGTGGCGCAGTTCCATCGTGGCCTCCGGATCGGCGCACGCCGCCGCCGTTATCCCTAAAAGATATGGATGGCTATCGTTTCATATATTGGACGAATGAAGGACGCGGCGCCATGCTGGCGCCATGAACGCATCTTCCGTCGTGGCCGCCGCCGCACCGCCCGAACGCGGCCTAGAGCGCGGCCTGGAGCGCGGCACCGCGGCCTATCGCCGCGCCAATCTGGCCCTGTTCCTGGCCGGCTGTTCGACCTTCTCGCTGCTGTATTGCGTGCAGCCGTTGCTGCCGGAGTTCGCCCGCGACTTCCGCCTGAGCCCGGCCTCGGCCTCGCTGGCGTTGTCGCTGAGCACCGCCGCGCTGGCGCTGGCGATCTTCGCCGCCGGCGCACTGTCGCAGCAGATCTCGCGGCGCCGGCTGATGTTCGCCTCGATGGCGCTGGCCGCGGCCTGCAACCTGCTCGCCGCGGTCGCGCCGAGCTGGCCGTTGCTGCTGCTGGCGCGGCTGGCCGAAGGCGCGCTGCTCGGCGGCGTGCCGGCGGTGGCGATGGCGTATCTGGCCGAGGAAATGGACGCGCGCCACCTCAGCGGCGCGATGGGCCTGTACGTGGCCGGCACCGCGTTCGGCGGGATGATGGGGCGGGTCGGCATGGGCCTGCTGGTGGAGATCGGCGACTGGCGCACGGCGATGGCGATCATCGGCGGCACCGGCCTGGCCGCGGCGTTCGGTTTCGCCGCGTTGCTGCCGCCGTCGCGCCGGTTCGCGCCGCGGCGCGGCTTCGTGCTGCGGCAGCATCTGCACGCCTGGGCCGCGCACCTGCGCCATCCGGGGCTGTTGCGGCTGTTCGCGATCGGCTTCGTGCTGACCAGCGTGTTCGTGGCCTTGTTCAACTATGTCGGCTTCCGTCTCGCCGGCGCGCCTTACCGGCTGGGCCCGGCGCAGATCAGCCTGATCTTCCTGGCCTACGTGTTCGGCATGTTCGCCTCGCCGCTGGCTGGGCGCTTGGCCGACCGCTTCGGCGGGCGCTGGCCGTTGGCGGCGGGGCTGGCGTTGATGGCGGTCGGCGCGCTGGTCACCCTGGCGCAGTCGCTGACAGCGATCATCGCCGGCATCAGCCTGATCACCTTCGGTTACTTCGTCGGCCACTCGGTCGCCAGCGCCTGGGTCGGGCGGCTGGCGCGCAGCGACAAGGGCCACGCCTCGTCGCTGTACCTGCTGTTCTACTACTTCGGTTCCAGCATCACCGGCGCGCTCGGCGGCTGGGCCTGGCAGCACGGCGGCTGGGGCGGCGAGGTGGCCCTGACCGCGAGCCTGGCCGCGGCGGGCATCGTGCTGGCCTTGCAGGTGGATCGCGGAGAGCGGCGCGCATGAGCGACAAGCAGGCCTTGTTGTTGTTGCCGGGATTGCTCTGCGACGAGCGGCTGTGGCGCGAGCAGATCCGCGACCTGGCCGATATCGCCGACATTGGGGTGCCCGACCTGACCCAGGACGACAGCGTCGCCGGCATGGCCGCGCGGGTGCTGGCGCAGGCGCCGCCGCGGTTCGCCCTGGCCGGGCTGTCGATGGGCGGCTACGTCGCGTTCGAGATCCTGCGCCAGCAGCCGCAGCGCGTGCACAGGCTGGCCTTGTTCGACACCAGCGCCGCGCCGGATTCGCCGCCGCGGGCGATGCAGCGCCGCGCGGGCCTGCGCCTGCTCGATCGCGGCCGCTTCGCCGGCGTGACCCAACAGTTGCTGCCGAGCCTGGTGCACGCGCAGCACGTCGACGGGCCGGTCGGCGCCGAGGTGCGGGCGATGGCGCAGCGGGTCGGCGCGCAGGCGTATCGGCGCCAGCAGATCGCGATCCTGGAACGGCCGGATTCGCGGCCGCTGCTGGCGTCCATCGCCGTGCCGACCCTGATCGCGGTCGGCGAGGACGACCGGTTGACGCCGCCGGCCGCGGCCGAGGAGATTCACCGCGGGATCGCCGGCTCGGTGCTCGAACGCATCGCGCAGTGCGGACACTTGCCGACGATGGAGCGGCCGCAGGTCGCGACCGCCTTGTTGCGGCGCTGGCTGCAAGGGTGACACTGTGGGCGCCACGCAGCGCGGCGCAAGGCTCGCGACGGAGAACGACGATGACCTCATCCGAACAGAATGCCGAACTGGACGCCGACGAACGCGAAGCGATGGCGCGGCTCAACCGACTGCGCGCGATCGATATAGACGCCGCGCGGACCGGCGATGAAGCGGCCGGCCTGGAAGCGCGTTTCGCCGGGCGCTGGAACGCGGACCGGCGCTTGGCCGTGTACGGCACGCTGGCGCCGGGCGAACCCAATCACCATCACCTCAGCGAATTGCCGGGGCATTGGCGCCCCGGCACGGTGACCGGCGAACTGGTGCAGATCGGTTGGGGCGCGGACCTGGGCTATCCGGCGTTGCGCTGGTCAGCCGACGCCGGCGAGGTCGCGGTGCAGCTGTTCGCCAGCGAGGCCTTGCCCGCGCACTGGGCGCGGCTGGACGAGTTCGAGGGCGGACAGTACCTGCGCATCCTGGTGCCGGTACGCATGGCCGACGGGACGCTGGAAGTCGCGAATCTGTATGCGGCGCATCCCGATGCGCCGCGACCCGAGCAGCCGCAACCCGAGTAAACACGGCAGGCGCCCATGGCGACCTGCGCGATGATCGCGGCGCCCCTTGAAGGAGCGCCGCGATCCGCATGCCTGCCGCGTCGCTGCCGCGGATCAGTGCTTCATCGCATGCTTGCGCTGGCTCATCTCGCGATGGCTCTCGCGCACCTGCGGCATCAGGCGTTCGACCGCCGCGCGCGCCGACGGGGCGACGTTGGGATCGCCCTGGACCTCGTTGAAGGCCTTGAGCAGGCGGTCCTCGGACTCCTCCAGTTCGGCCACGTAGCCGTAGCGGGTGTCGCCCAGCGCGGCGCGCACGCGGCCGTAGACTTCCTGCATGGTGCCGACGAAGGTGCCGCTCTCGGCCGGCTTGCCGCCGCCGGCGGCGACTTCGGCGCTGAGCTGCGACACGATCGCGCCCTTGGCGGTGGACATGCGCAGGAACGTTCCGGCCAATTCGGTGTCGCCGACCTTCTTGGCCGCTTCGGCGTAGAAATGCTCGCCGTCGCGAGCGATCTGGATCAGATCGTTGAGGCTGTGTTCGGTCTTCTTGTCGGTCATTGCCGTCTCCTGCGTAACGATGGGGAAGAAGGCCGACGCTGCGCGCATCGGTTGCCCCGACTATCGCGGCGTCGCCATTAAACAGCCGTGACCCGCGAGTGATGAATCCGCGCATGCAATCGCATCGCGATCACCGCGCGCTAACGCCGCGCTTACCGAATCTCGACGCGCCATCCCGACACGCTCGCGCGCATCACTTTCGGACAACGCGCGGCCGGTTAGACAAGGCGCAGGCCCAACGGAATTCAGGCATGGACTGGAGCGAGCAACTGTGGGTGGTCGGCGGCGCGGCGTACGCGATGCTGCTCGGCGGCGCGATCGGATTCGAGCGCGAGTTGAAGAACCGGCCCGCGGGATTCCGCACCCACATGCTGGTGGCCGGCGCGTCATCGCTGTTGATCGGCATGGGCCTGCTGGCGCTCAACGATCCGCGCTTCCGCATGCCGTTCCTGATCAACATGGACCCGATGCGCCTGGTCGAAGCGGTGATCGCGGGGGTGTCGTTCATCGGCGCCGGCACCATCTTCGCCTGGCGCGGCGGGCGCGACATCGCCGGTATCACCACCGCCGCCTCGTTGCTGATGGCGGCGGTGATCGGCGCCTGCGCCGGATTGCGCTATCACGTGCTGGCGCTGGCGGCGACGGCGTTGACCTTGCTGGTGCTGGTGGCGCTCAAGCGCGCCGAACGCGGGCTCGGGCTCAAGCCCAAGGCCGAGTCCGAATCTGAGTCCAAGGCCGAATCCGGGTCCCGGTCCGGCGCAAGCCCGGATTCCACCAGTGACCGGCGCTGAGCCTCAGCGCCGGCGCTTGCGCAGGAACGCCAGCGCGGCGCGCTCCCACTGGCGGCCGCTCGACGGCGTTCGCGCCGGCAGGGTCAGCCGGCCTTCGCGCCAGCTTTCCAGCACCGCCGGATGGATGTAGGACTTGCGGCAGATCGCCGGGGTGTTGCGCAGCAGTTGCGCGACTTCGGCCACGGCCTCGTTCTCGATCCGCGCGATCGCGCGTTCGTTGCGGCGGCCGTCGCGCCGCGGCGGCGGCAGCTCGGTCGAGGCGAAGCGGCGGAACGCGGCCGCGGTCGCGCCCCAGGTGCGGAAGTCCTTGGCGGTGAAGTCCGCGCCCATGGCCTCGCGCAGGTACTCGTTGACGTCGCCGGAACCCACCGCCTGGCGGCCGCCGTCCTCGTCGCGGTACTGGAACAGCGCCTGGCCCGGCAGTTGCCGGCAACGGCGCACCAGCCGCACCAGACGCGCGTCGTCGAGCTCGATTTGTTGGCGCAGGCCGCCCTTGCCGCGAAACGCCAGCTGCGCGCGGCCGCCGCGCAACAACTGCAGGTGGCGCTTGCGCAGTGTGGTCAGGCCGAACGAGCCGTTGCTGCGCTGGTACTGGTCGTTGCCCACCCGCACCAGGGTGTGCGCCATCACCGCGACCACGATCGCCAGCACCTTGCTCCGCGGCAGCCCGGGCAGGGCGAGGTCGGCGCGCACGCGCCGGCGCAGCGCGGGCAGGGCGGCGGCGAAGGCGACGATGCGCTCGAACTTGCCGCGCTCGCGCAATTCGCGCCAGCGCGGGTGATAGCGGTACTGCTTGCGCCCGCGCGCATCGCGGCCGGTCGCCTGCAGGTGGCCGCGCGGATCGGCGCAGATCCACACCTCGGTGTAGGCCGGCGGGATCGCCAGCGCGCGGATGCGTTCGAGCTGGCGGGCCGCGCGCACCGGCCGCCCGCGCGCGTCGCGGTAGGCGAAGCCGCGGCCGGCGCGGCGGCGGCTGAAGCCGGGCTCGTCGTCGACGACGTAGCGCAGGCCGGTGGCGGGGGGATCGCGGTCGGAGGGCGGGGAGGAAGCCATGCGCCTGTGATACGGGGCAGCGCGTCAACGCGGCAGCAAGAACCCGCGGCGCGGCGGCGATTCGCGTCCAGCGCGCGCAATCGCGCGTCGGCGGCGGTTCCGGCCGGCCCCGGCGCATCCCGGCGCAGGTCCGCTATTGCGATCCGTTCTCATTTGCTATGATGCGCCGCGTCAGCCGCTGCACCTGCAGTCAGCCAAACGTCTCCATCGGGCCGACTCTCGTGTACGCAGAAGGATCTCTGCGCGCTTTCGCGCGCTCTCCGCTTTCCCTTTCCCTCGCCCTGGCGCTGCTGCTGCCGTTCGCGGCGCATGCGGACGAGCCCGCCGAGGCCGCCGACGCTCAGACCCTCGACACCGTCCGGGTCAACGCCTACCGCACCACCACCCATTCCCAGGGCGCGACCAAGACCGACGCCTCGATCGCGCAGACGCCGCAGTCGATCGCGGTGATCGCGCGCGAGGAACTCGACGCGCGCGGCGTGCAGAACCTCAACGACGCCATGCGCTACGTCGCCGGCGTGTCGCTGGAAAGCAGCGGCATCGACAACCGCGTCGACGACTTCCGCATCCGCGGCTACGACGCCGGCAGCTGGAGCAACAACGTCACCCTCGACGGCCTGCGCGCGCCGCAGGGCGGGCAGTGGAACCGGACCATGTTCGACACCTGGAACCTGGAGCGGGTGGAAGTGCTCAAGGGCCCGTCGGCGGTGATGTACGGCCAGGTCGCGCCCGGCGGCATGGTCAACCAGGTCAGCAAGACCCCGACGCCCGGGCAGCAGCAGTCGCTGCAGCTGGGCCTGGACGGGCATGGCCAGTACAGCGCGGCCTTCGACGTCGGCACCGGCACCGACGACGACGCGCACCTGGTCCGCCTGGTCGGCCTGTACCGCGACGGCGACACCCAGATCAAGCACACCGAGCAGAAGCACTGGTTCCTCGCGCCCAGCTACACCTGGCAGATCGCCGAGCGCACCCGCCTGACCCTGCTCGGCGTGTACCAGAAGGACGACGGCGGCTCGACCTACCAGTTCCTGCCGATGGACGGCACCCTGCGCCCGACCCGCTACGGCCGGATGAAGAACACTACCTTCATCGGCGAGCCGAGCTGGAACACCTACGACCGCACCATCTGGACCGCGGGCTGGCTGTTCGAGCACGGCTTCAACGAGAACTGGACCCTGAGCCAGAGCGCGCGCCGCACCCATGTCGATTCGCTGTATCGCGGCGTGATCACCCTCGGCGCGCTGAGCGCCGACGGCCGCACCCAGAACCGCCGCGCCACCTACGGCGACGGCGATTCCGACGGCGACACCGTCGACACCCGCATCCAGGGCAAGTTCGTCACCGGCGCGATCGCGCACACGCTGCTGTTCGGCGTGGACTGGCAGAAGGCCGATTGGGTCGGCGGCCGCGGCGCGATGAGCAACCCGGCGCCGATCGACATCTTCCACCCGGTCTACACCGGCTACACCCCGGTGGTGCGTTCGGTCGGCCTGTCGCGCGGCACCAACGAGCAGACCGGCGCCTACTTGCAGGACCAGATGGCGTTCGGCAACTGGCGCGTGCTGCTGGGCGGCCGTTACGACCGCACCGACGACGACACCGCCACCGCGACCCGCACCGTCGCCACCGGCGTGGTCACGCCGTGGGTGCGCACGCGCCTGAAGAACGACGCCTTCACCGGCCGCGCCGGGGTGCTGTATGCCGCGCCCAGCGGCTGGTCGCCGTACCTGAGCTACGCCGAATCGTTCCAGCCGGCCACCACCGACATCAACCAGAGCTACACCCGCACCCCGTTCGACCCGATCACCGGCAAGCAGTGGGAGGGCGGGGTCAAGTTCCAGCCGTCCAGCTTCGACGGCCTGATCACGCTGTCGGCCTACGACCTGCGCCAGGAGAACATCCTGGTCGACGATCCCGACCCGACCCACGTCAACTGCGGCGCCAGCGGTGCGCTGCGCTGCCAGGCGCAAAGCGGCGAAGGCCGCGTGCGCGGCCTGGAACTGGAAGCGCGGGTGACGCCGTTGGAAGGCTTCAGCGTGATCGGCGCGGCCTCGCGCATGGATTCGGAAGTGACCAAGGGCGCGCCGGAACTGCGCGGCAAGCAACTGGTGCAGGTGCCGGAATGGACCGCGACCGCGTGGCTGGACTACACCTTCCAGGGCGGCGCGCTGGAAGGCCTGGGCCTGGCCGCGGGCGTGCGCTACAACGGCGAGAGCTACGGCGACAGCGCCAACCTCTACCGCATCCCGTCCTACACCGTGTTCGACGCCGCGATCCGCTACCGCGTCGACACCGGCACGGGCCCGGCGACCCAGTTCGCGCTGAACATCGGCAACCTCAGCGACAAGACCTACATCTCCACCTGCGGCAGCGTGGCCTCGTGCTACTACGGCACCGGCCGCACCGTGGTCGCCAGCGTGCGGTTGAGCTGGTGACCCGTTTCGCCGCGAACATCGCGATGGCTCCCTGTAGGAGCGGCGCAAGCCGCGACCGCGGGGCGCCGGTTCGCGGCGAAACCCTCGATGTGTCGCGGATGCGACAACCGCCTGCGTGCATTTCCCCGGCGCCCGCGGTTGCCGCGTCGCGGCTCGCGCCGCTCCTGCACGGAGCGAGCCGATGAATCCGTGGTGGGTGGTGCCGGCGATGGTCTTCGGCGTCGCCGGCGCGTGGCTGCTGTATCTGGCCTCGCCGCAACAACGCTGGCGCGCCGCGCCGCTGCGCGCGTGGCCGGGCGTCGCCTGCGCGCTGTCGTCGCTGGCGCTGTTGTGGCCGGCGATGGGCGCGGCCGCGGCGGTGGCGATGTGGCTGACCGTGCTGATGCTGATGACGACGCTGGCGCCGTTCCTCGGCGCCTGGCGCGCGCGTCGTCGCGAGGGGGCGGCATGAGCGGCGAACGCCTGCAGAGCCGGCACTGGCTGGGCAAGGGCTCGGCCGGGCTGATCCTCGGCTTCGGCCTGGCCTTGGCCTTGTCCGGCGTGTTCGCCTGGCTCGGCCCGGACGGCATCCACGGCGGAGGCGGCGGCAAGATCCAGTTCGTGATGTGGCTGATCGCGCCGCTGTGGTGCGCGGTGTTTTCGCTGGTGTTCCTGTTCCGCAGCAGCGCCCGCGCGTGGCTGTGGCTGGGCGCGGCCAATGCGCTGGCGTTCGCCGCGCTGGCCGCGCTGCGGTCGTGGGCGGGCTAGGGCGTGCAGGCGCGATGAAGATCCGCAGCGACATCGTCAAGGTCTACAAGGACGTGCACATCTGGGTCGGCATCGTCGCCGGCCTGATGCTGTTCGTGGCGTTCTACGGCGGCGCGATCACCATGTTCGAGAAGCCGTTGGAACGCTGGGCCACGCCGCCGGCGACGCTGGCGCCGCCGGTGCCGCTGGCGCGCGCCGACGATCTGGTCGCAGCGACGATCGCCGCGCATCCGCAAGCGGGCAAACATTATCTGGTGATGGTCGAAACCGCCGCCGACCAGCCGGCGCGGGTGATCTGGCGCGAGCCCGGCGCGCGCCGCCGCGAATTCGTCGACCACGGCGCCAGCTTCGGGCCCGGCGGCGAACTGCAGACCCAGCGCCTGGCCAAGGCGCCGGTGGCGCAGTTGATCGACACCCTGCACCAGAAGGTCGGCCTGCCGCTGCCTGATCCGGCCGTGCGCTGGATCATGGGCGCGGTGTCGCTGCTGTACGCGCTGGCCCTGGTCTCGGGCTTGATCGTGCTGCTGCCGACCCTGCT
The DNA here is from genome assembly GCF_031199375.1 of Lysobacter yananisis. Classification (NCBI taxonomy): domain Bacteria; kingdom Pseudomonadati; phylum Pseudomonadota; class Gammaproteobacteria; order Lysobacterales; family Lysobacteraceae; genus Lysobacter; species Lysobacter yananisis. The sequence goes on along the minus strand of NZ_CP133568.1, from coordinate 4,899,533 downwards.
CAAGGACCTGTTCGCGCTGCGCATCGGCAAGAACATCAAGCGCCTGTGGCTGGACGTGCACAACGCGCTGGGCATCGTCAGCCTGCCGTTCCATCTGGTCATGGCGCTGACCTGCGTGGTGTTCGCCTTCCACGACGAGTTCTACGACGCGCAAGACAAAGCGGTGTACCCGCAGGGCATCCAGTGGGGGCGCGAAGAAGCCGCGCCGCCGCCGGCGCCTGGCGCGACGCCGCTGCCCGCGCAGGAACTGCTGCGGCGGGTGAACGAACAATTGCCCGGTTTCCGCGTGTTCGGCTTCGGCTTCGAGCAGCGCGACGGCCGACTGGAAGCGCATGTGACCGGCCTGGACACGCGCTACGGCACCCGCGCGCGCACCTACGCCTCGACCCACCTCGACCCGTACACCGGACAGGTCGATCCGCACGATCTGCCGGGCCACATGGGCGGCTGGGATTCGGCGGTGAATACCTTCTTCATGCTCCACTTCGGCAGCTACGGCGGCAACACCGTGCGCTGGATGTACCTGCTGCTGGGCCTGGCCGGCGCGATGCTGTTCTACACCGGCAACCTGTTGTGGATCGAATCGCGGCGCAAGAAGGACCGCGGCCAGGGCGCGCCGGCGCAGACCCGCGCGGCACGCGCGCTCGGCGCGCTGACGGTCGGGGTGAGCCTGGGCTGCGTTGCGGGCATCTCGGCCACGCTGGCGGCGACCAAGTGGCTACCGGGCCGGGTCGGCGATCTCGGCGCATGGCACGAAGGCATTTACTACGCGGTGTTCGTCGCCGCGACCGCCTGGGCGTTCGCGCGCGGCGCGGCGCGCAGCGCGGTGGAACTGGCCTGGCTGTGCGCGGCGCTGACCCTGGCGATTCCGCTGTCGAGCCTGGCCGGCGCCTGGGGCCTCGGCGGCGCCTGGAACCACGCCGGCGCCGGCGCGGTGATCGATTGCGCTGCATTGGCCGCGGTGCCGGCGTTCGCGCTGATCGCGCTGCGCACCCGCCGGCGCCTGCAGCGCGGGCACGCCGACAGCATCTGGTCGACGCGCGAGGTCGCGCCGGCCGCGTCTTCGTGAGCGAATCCGTCATGCCCTCGCTTGAACCCACACGCGTATCCCGCCTCCCCGCACGGCTGCGGATGCTGGCCGGCACCGCCGCGCTCGCGCTGTGCCTGGCCGCGTCGCCGGCGCTCGCGCAACCCGATCCGAACCAGCGCATCGGCCAGACCGTGGCCGATGCCGCGTCGCCGCACTATCGTTTCGAGCGCTTCGTGGTCGCCGACGGCGAACGGCGCTGGCGCATCCATCTCGCGATCCCGCGCCAGCGTGCCGCCCGAGACGGGTATGCGGCGCTGTACATGCTCGACGGCAACGCCGCGCTGATGGAGTTCGACGCGCCGCTGCTGGATCGACTCGCCCGTGGCCGCGCGCCGGTGCTGGCGTTCGTCGGTTACGACAACGAACTGCGCATCGACGGCGCCGCGCGCACCCGCGACTACACGCCCAGCGCGGTCGACGACGGCCTGGGGCAGGGGCCGCGCGGCGGCGGCGCGGCCGCATTCGCCGCCGCGCTGGCCGAACGCATCCAGCCCGAAGTGCGCCGCCGCGCGCGCATCGACCGCTCGCGCGAGGCGCTGTGGGGCCATTCGCTCGGCGGCCTGTTCGTGCTCGACCTGCTCTACACCCGCGCCGACGCGTTCGCGCAGTGGTTCCCGGCCAGCCCTTCGCTGTGGTGGGACAACGGCCGCGAGCTCGGCGCGCCCGAGCGGCAGTTCCTGCAAGGCGAACTGCGGCGGCCCGCGGGCGTGGCCATCATGCAAGGCGGAAGCGAACGCGCGCCGAACCGCAGCCCAGGCGATGCCGCCCGCAGCGACGACCCGCGCGTGGCCGCGCACCGCGCCCGCATCGCCGCGGTGCCGGCCGATGCCGCGCAACAGTTGGCGCAACGGCTGCAGGCCAAGCCGGGCCTGCGCGCGTGTTATCGCGAATTCGCCGGACTGGGCCACGGCCCGATGCTGCGCGCCTCGGTGCGCGCGGCGGCGTTGGCGATGGCCGGCGATCCGGCCCGTGCCTGCGCGGACGCGCAAGATCCGTCGAGTCGCGACTCATCGAGTCGCGATCCAGCGCGCGAGGCAAGCGAATCCGCGCGCGCAGCGACATCACCGGTGGAACACTGAAGGGGATCGTTCGCCGGCTTGTTGCATCCAGGGCCCGGGCATAAGCTCGCGGAACCCGCCGTCGCGCCCGTCGCGCGGCGGCGTATCCGGCGCCGTTCGCGCGCCCTCGCATACCGGACTCCCCATGACCCGTCGCTCGCTGTCCTTGCTCATCGCCGCCGCGCTCGCCAGCGCGGCGCTCGCGGCCTGTTCGCGCCCGCCGGCCGACACCGCGCCCGCGGCCGCTCCTGCCGAGGTCGCTCCTGCCGAGGCCGCGAAGCCGGCCGAGCCGGCGCCGGCCGCCCCGGCGCCGTCGGCAAGCGCCGAAGACGTCCACGCGTTCAAGATCGGCCAGCTCTCGGCCTTCGCGCTCAAGGACGGCGACATCGACGTCGCCAACGACGGCAAGACCTTCGCCGTCGGCCGTCCGCCGGCCGACGTGGCGACGCTGCTGAGCGCCAACGGCCAGCCCACCGACGCCGTGCACCTGAGCATCCAGCCGTTGCTGGTGCGCAGCGGCGAGCGGGTGCTGCTGTTCGATACCGGCGCCGGCAACGCCTCGTTCGCCCGCGCCGGGCGCCTGCAGGCATCGCTGCGCAGCGCCGGCGTCGAGCCGGGCCAGGTCACCGACATCTTCATTTCCCACGCCCATCCCGATCACATCGGCGGTTTGCTGAGCGCCGACGGCGGGTTGGCGTTCGCCAACGCGGCCGTGCATCTGTCGGCGCCGGAGTGGGCCGCGCTGCAGGCGAACAAGGACAACGCCAAACTGGCCGCGGCGCTCGCGCCGAAGGTGCAGGCGTTCGCGCCGAACGCCGAACTGGTCCCGGGCACGGTCAAGGCGGTCGCGGTGGACGGCCACACCCCGGGCCACAGCGCCTACGAGATCGCATCGGGCGAAGAACGCCTGCTGTACATCGGCGATTCCGCGCACAGCTCGATCGTCTCGGTGCAGCGTCCGCAATGGACGATCCAGTTCGACGGCGACGCGCCCAAGGCCGAAGCCAGCCGCGTCGCCCTGCTCAAGCGCATCGCCGACGGCAATCTGCACGTGTACGCCGTGCACTTCCCGTTCCCGGGCCTGGGCCGGATCAAGGCGCAGGGCGAGGGCTTCGTGTGGGTGCCGGACGCGTGAGCCGGCCTCGCGGCGCCGCGATGATGGCGCCGTAACCGACGCTTGTCGGCCGCGTCGCGCCGCGCGCGGCGCGAGCCGGCTTCAATCCAGCGCGCTCGAGCCCAGCGACCGGGCGCGCGGCGCCGGCCGCGACAGCACGTACGCCGCGCTCGCGGCGAAGCCCAGGCCGACCGCCAGCAGCAGCGTCAGCGACGGATGCGCGCCCCAGCAGAACAAGGCGAAGCCCAGCGCCATGCCGGCGCTGGCGAAACACTTGCCCTTGCGCGTGACCGCGCCCTGTTCGCGCCACAACCGCAACGCCGGTCCATAGCGCGGATGCGCCAGCAGGCGCCGCTCGAACGTCGGCGAACTGCGGGCGAAGCAGGCGACGGCGAGGATCAGGAAGATCGTGGTCGGCATCACCGGCAGCAGCGCGCCGATCGCGCCCAGCGCGAGCATCAGCCAACCCAGGGCGAACCACAGCCAGCGCATCAGCGCGGCGCCGTCGGTTCGCCGCCGCGCGCGCTCATGCGAACTCGGCCTCGACGTGGCCGCGCACGCTGCGGAACGCGGCTTCGGCGCCGGCGACGACGTCACGCTCCTGCGCCGCGTCCAGCGCCGCCGAGTCGAGCGCGGCGGTGAACTCGCGCCAGTGCCGGGCCACGCCGTCGGGATGGGCGGCGAGGTGGCGGGCGCCGAATTCGCGGTCCAGCCCCAGCTTCGCGGCGAGCTTGTACAGCACGCTGCCGCCGAGGTTGGAGCCCTCGGCGACGTACAGCCAGCCCAGCGCCTGCGCCAGCGGCAGGCCGGCTTCGGCCTGGGGTCGCGCGGGCGTCGGCAGTGCCTGGCCGAGGTCGCGCAGGTCGCTGGCGATCTGGTCCAGGCGCCGGCGCCCGGCGAGGTCGGGCAGCAGCGCATCCAGCGCCGGATGCGCGTACAGCGCGTCGATGTCGCGATGGAAGCGGTACTGCACGCGCACGAAACGGGCGAAGCGCTCGCGGTCGGCGAAGATGTCGCCGGCCATGATGCGGCGGTCGAGCCGGTCGTGGGTGGCGCGGGTCGCGGCCTTGAGGCGTTGGCTGCGCGGCAGGTCGGTGAAGTCGCTGGCGAGGTCGTGGGCGGCCATGGAGGCGATCGGGCAGATGACGGCGGACTTCCGCGTGGCGGAAGGAGTTCATATACCCAAGGACGTTCCGGGCGGCGGAACTCCCAACCCGCGCCGGCGCGCAAAGCGGTTGCCGGCCGATCCGGCAAGCTCCGCAGCGGCGTGCGCGGACCCGCGGCGTTTACGGATTCGACGGTCGGCAGCGCCGTAGTCCCGGCCGCTGGCTCGCGCTGCGGGCGCGGCTAGCGGCCGTTGCGCGCGCGCAGATCCTCGATGCTGTCCGGCGCCAGCCACAGCAGGGTATTGAGGTAGTCCTCCAGGCAATCGAGCAGGGATTGGCGCGGCCCCTGGCGCCAGGCGTCGGAGGAATAGAACGCGTCCTGCTGCGCGTTCAGTTGCGCGCGGTCGGCATAGGCGCGGATCAAACAGTAGCTGTCGTGCTCATGGTCGCTGCGCACGAACGCGACCACGTCCATGCCGCTGGCGCGCAGCATCGGCAGCGTCTGCGCCATGGCGGTTTCGAAACGCGGGCCGTGGCCCGGCTTGAGCCGGTAGGTGCGGATTTCCACGAGTCGGGCGGGCGCTGGCGCGATGGTCATGATCGCGATCTCCGGAATGCGGGCGGCGCGTGTTGCGGCGCATCGCGCGGGCACTATACCCCCGTCGCCGGTGCGCGCGGATCGCAGTGCGGCATGATCGCGCGCACAGTTCATCTGCGTCGTGGTCGCGCAATCGAAACTTCATTGCACTTTCGTGCGTACGTCGTGGGCCCGCGCGCCGGCTTCGGCGTTGTATGGTGCCCGCGCGGCGAACCGCCGCGCGCAAGCGTAGGGAGGATTACGATGCAACGATTCAAGCTGATCGTATTGGGCGCGCTGCTGGCGGCCTCCGCCGGCACCGGCGCGGCCACCCAGACCCAGGGCTGCTTCTGCTCGACCATCTATTACGACGACGCCGGCAACACCGTCGGCGTGCGCCAGCCGGAGGCCTGCGGCGATCCGGGATACGGACCGACCACCAAGAAGTACAAGGTGGTCGCCGGCTGCGTCATGTAAGACGCGCGGCATCGATTCGAACGAAGCCGTCCGGCATGGCCGGGCGGCTTCGTCGTTCTTGGCGGCGCTCAACCCAGCGCGGTATCGAGCACCATCATCAGCACGAACCCGATCATCAGGCCGGCGGTGGCGAAGCGCTCGTGCCCCTTGCGGTGCGATTCGGGAATGATCTCGTGGCTGATCACGAACAGCATCGCGCCCGCGGCGAAACCCAGCCCCCACGGCAGCAGCGCCTGCGAATGCCCGACCACGGCCGCGCCGAGCACCGCGCCGACCGGTTCGATCAGGCCGCTGGCCGCGCCGATGAACACCGCCAGCCCGCGTCCGTAGCCGGCCGCCAGCAACGCCACCGCGACCACCAGGCCTTCGGGCACGTCCTGGATGGCGATGCCGATCGCCAGCGCGTTGGCCCGCACCGCGCCCTCGTTGCCGGCGTAGCCGACGCCGATGGCCAGGCCCTCGGGCAGGTTGTGCAGGGCGACGGCGAATACGAACAGCCAGGTCCGGCGCAAGGTGCCCGGCGCCTGGCCTTCGCGGCCCTTGATGAAGTGCTCGTGCGGGACCAGCCGGTCGACCAGCATCAACGCCGCGCCGCCCAGCAGCACCGCCGCGCCGATCACCAGGCTGGCGCCGCGTTCGCCGCCGCCGAACCAGGTCGTCGTCTGCGCCGCGGCGAGGCCGGGAATGATCAGCGAGAACGCGCACGCCGCCAGCATCACCCCGGCGCCGAAGCCGAACAAGGTGTCCTGGGTGCGCTCGGACAGGCGCTGCGAGAACCACACCGGCAACGCGCCCAGCGCGGTCGCGGCGGCCGCGACCGCGCCGCCGACGAAGGCCTCGCGCACCGCCGGCATGCTGCCGAGCCAGCGCCACAGGTCCGACAGCATCGCCGCCGCGCCGAGCGCCAGGATCGCCACGCCGCACCATTGCGCCGGCGTCAGCCGGCGCAGGCCGTCGCGCTCGCCGGCCGCCGCGGATTGCCCGCGTTCAGCGCTGCGCCGCTGCATGACGTCTCGCCACTTCCGGCCAATGCACCACGTTGTAGAACGCGGCGATGTAGTCCGGGCGCCGGTTCTGGTACTGCAGGTAATACGCGTGTTCCCACACGTCGAGGCCGAGGATCGGGGTGGCGCCGGAACCGATCCCGCGCATCAGCGGGCTGTCCTGGTTGCCGCTGCTTTCCACCGCCAGGCGGCCGCCGGCGTCGACCGTCAGCCACGCCCAGCCGCTGCCGAAGCGGGTCAGCGCGGCCTTGGTGAAGGCGTCCTTGAACGCGTCGAAGCCGCCCAGTTGCGCATCGATCGCCTGCGCCAGCGCGCCGTCCGGCGCGCCGCCGCCGCCGTGCTCGGGCGGCGCCATGACCGTCCAGAACAGGCTGTGGTTGGCGTGGCCGCCGCCATTGTTGCGCACCGGCAGGCGCAACGCCTCGGGCAGGGCGTCGATGTCGGCGATCAGGGTTTCGGCCGGCACGTCTTCGTATTCGCCGCCTTTCACCGCGGCGTTGAGGTTGGCGATGTAGGTCTGGTGGTGGCGGCTGTGGTGGATCTCCATCGTCTTCGCGTCGATGTGCGGTTCCAGCGCGTCGTAGGCGTAGGGCAGGGCGGGAAGCTGGTGCGGCATGGTCGGTATCCGTGCGGGTGAAGAGATCAATGCGTGGCCGAGCCGGGATCGCTGCGCGCCAGCGCCGCCGCGCTCTCGCGCAACGCGACCTGGGTGCGGGCGCAGACCCCGCGCGCGCTCTGCCAGTCGAGCAGGGCCAGGCGGGTGCGGCCGAGGTGGCGCAGCGCGCAGCGCCGCACGGCGTCGCCGGCGCGCGGGTCGCAGGCAATGCCGGTCAGCGCCTCATGCGCCAGGCACAGCTGCTCGCGCGCGCGCTCGGGATCGCGCAGGCGGCGATGGGTTTCGGCCAGGTTGTGATGCGACACCACGCGCGCGGCGAGCAGTTCGTCGGGCGCGACGGCGAGCGCCGCGCGCCAATCCGGCGCATCGACGACGCGCAAGGCTTGCCGGTACAGGCGCTGGGCGTGGGCGAGCTGGCGCCGGTCGAACGCGGCGTTGGCCTGGCGGGTGAGTTCGCGCCACTGCGCGAGGGCGTCGCGAGCGGCGGTCTGTGCGGTGGCGGCGGGGGCTGGCTCTGGCGCCGGCGCGAATGGATCGGGCGCGGGCGAGGCGGGCGGAGATCGAGTACGCATGGGCGGCTCCTCGGTGACAAGGGGCCCTTTGCGTGACGACACGGTGCGTACTCAGGCGCGGGAATGATAGGCACGCCGCGCGCGCTACGTCCAGCCGCGCGGCGGCGCCGATCCTGCCGACGGCTTCGCAGTTTGCGCCAACGGGCGGCAGGCCCGCGTTCGCGCGCGGCGCCCGCGTGCGTACGCGGGCGTGTGCGGGCGCCGCGGCGGGTTTACTGCAGCGTCGCGTTGCGGTGCTGCTGGTTCAGTTGCGGTCCCGACGGATTGTTCTGTTCGTGGACGATCCGGTTCAGATCGACCGTGCTCTGGGCCAGCGACTGTTGCTTGGCGCCCTGGGCGTCGGCCCAGACGAACTGGTTGTTCTTCGGATCGCCCTGGATCGCGAACACCCGGGTGCCGTCGTCGCTTTGGGCGACGTGGTCGATGTTGAGGCGATAGTGGGTCGCGGCCACCGCCAGGGTGCCGGCGACGTTGCTGCGTTCCTGCGCGGTCATGGCCTGGCCGAAGCTGGTTTGTTCCAGCTTCCCCAGCGCCTGGGTGTACGGCCCGTAGCCGGGCTGGCCGAAGTCGCTCATGAGCTGTTGCGGCGAGGGATAGTTGCGGCCGAGTTCGCGCAACTGCTGCTTGAGCTGCGGCGACAGCAGGCCGCCTTCTTCGCCGAGGAAGCCCTTGAACTCGCCGCGCTTTTCCGGCGCGATCTTCTCGTCGCGGTAGTCGCCCGAGGCCTGGATCTCGAAGTCGTGCGAGCTGTTGACCCCGCGCGCGACCAGGCGCAGGTTGCTGGTGTCGTTGTAGCCGTCCAGCGCGTCGGCCTTGCTCAGCCCGCCGCGCCCGGCGTGCTTGGCCATCTCCGGGCCCAGCAGTTCGAACGGAATTTCGTGGTCGATGTCGAAGGCGTCGCGGGTGCACAGCTGGCCCGAGGCCTGGCAGAAGAACAGCGGCACCTTGCTCTTGTCGCCGGTCTGCGGATGGCGCACCTCGACTTCGCCGGCATAGCACTCCTGCAGCTTGGCCTGGTACCACTTGCCCAGCACCGCCGCATCGAAGCTCAGGCCCGTGCGGCCGTCCTCCGGCTTCCACGGCTGCTCCATGGTGGTGCGCTTGCGCACGCTGCCATCCACGTCCGGATCGAAGCCGGGCCGGTTGGTCTTGGGATCGAACGCGAAGCGGTCTTCGACCCACTGCTTCCATTCCGGCGAATCCGCGCCGTGGGTATCCAGCACGCGAAACGCGGCGTCGCGGGCGCGGTTCACCGGCGCCGGCAGCAGGCGCAGGTTGTCGACGTCGTTGTAGGCCATCATCGCCTCGGCCTGGCTTTTCACCCCGCGTTCGACGAAGTGGTCCTTCCACTGCGCGACGTGGTCGATGTCGAGCGCGTCGGCGCTGTGCCAGGTGCCGGTCTGCTCGTGGTGGTAGAGCATCAGCGAGCCCTTGCCGGGCAAGGTCACGCCCTGCGGGGCCATGTGCTCGCTGGCCCAGCTGTTGTGCATGTATTCGGACGTGGAGTCGTAGAAGCTCAGGCCCTTGCGGTTGCCGCTGCCGTCCCAGTCGCGGTCCTGCAAAGCCTTGCCGTGGCGGGTCGGCGACAGGTCTTCCCAATGCACCAGGGTGACGGTTTCGCCGCTTTTCAGCGTCTTCTCTTCGAGGGTGAAGCCCATGAGGTTGCTCCCGTTGGCGGCGCGCGCGGCGCCGGGCACCGCGCGCATGCAGTCCGGCGCGGCCATCGACGTGAGGCTTTACGCGCAAACCGCCGCGATCCGGCCACACGGGCGGCGGCGAGGACGCGCAGCCGCTATCCTGTGCGCCCACGCAGGCAGGAACCGAACCGATGCGCCGTCTACTCGCCATCCTCCCGTTGTCGCTCGCCGTCGCCTCGTTCGCCGTCGCTGCCGCGCCGCCGCCGGCGCCGCAGCCGGTGTTCGACGTCCACGTCCATCTGCGCGAAGGCGAGGCCTCGCTGAAGACCTACGAGCGCGAAGTCGCCGACGCCAAGCTCAAGCTCGCCGGTTTCGCCGGCATGTGGTTCGGCGGCCCGTATCAGGCGCTGCAGGGCGATCCGGACGCGATCCGCCGCGCCAACGACGCCCACATCGCGCTCGCGGCCAAGCACCCGGAGATGCTGGCGGTGGCGACCGTGCACCCCTACGACGGCCAGGCCGCGCTCGATGAGTTGGCGCGCGTCGCCGGCCGCGGGGTCAAGGTGCTGAAGCTGCACCCGCACACGCAGCAATTCGACGCCGCCGATCCGCGCGTGCTGCCGCTGGTGCGCAAGGCCGGCGAGCTGGGCGTGGTGGTGCTGTTCGACAACGCCAACATCCTGCCCGGCGACAGCGAGCGCCTGTTCAACGTGGCCATCCAGGCGCCGAAGACCCGCTTCATCTTCGCCCATATCGGCGGCATGAACTTCCGCTTCTGGAACATACTGGCGCTGGCGCGCACCGCCGACGACTTCTTCGCCGACAACATCTTCTTCGACATTTCCGCCACCGCGGTGCTGATGGCAGACTCGCCGGTCGAGAAGGAGTTCGTGTGGACCCTGCGCAACGTCGGCATCGGCCAGGTGCTGCTGGGTTCGGACTATCCGCAGCTGCCGCTGGCCAAGGCGGTCGATGCGCTCGACCGCCTGGACCTGACCGATGAGGAGAAGGAGAAGATCCGGATCGGCAACGCGCGCCGGCTGTTCGGCCTGCGCTGAGCCGTCCGGGGCGGCGATCAGTACGGGCTCGCGGTCGGACGCACGATCAATTCGCTGACATCCACGTGCGCGGGCTGTTCGACCGCGTAGGCCACCGCTTCGGCGATGGCCTGCGCGGGCAGGGCGACCTCGCGGAACGCCTTCATCGCCTCGCGCGCGCCGGCATCGGTGATGGTGTCGGCCAGTTCCGACTCGACCACGCCCGGCGAGACCACGGTGACGCGGATGGTGTCGGTCTCCTGGCGCAGGCCGTCGGAGATCGCCCGCACCGCGTACTTGGTCGCGCAGTAGACCGCGGCGTTCGGCCACACCGCGTGGCCGCCGATCGACGACACGTTGACGATCTGGCCGCGGCTGCGCGCCTGCATGCCCGGCAGCGTCGCGGCGATGCCGTGCAGCACGCCGCGCACGTTGACGTCGAGCATGCGGTCCCATTCGTCGATCTTCAGCGCGCTCAGCGGCGACAGCGGCATCACCCCGGCGTTGTTGACCAGTACATCGACCGGGCCGAAGCGCTCTTCGGCGAAGGCGACGAAGCCTTGCATATCGTCCAGGCGGGTCACGTCGAGCTCGCGCCAGGCGACCTGCGCGCCGGCGCCGGCGAGTTCGCGGCACAGCGCGTCCAGGCGCTCGCCGCGGCGCGCGCCGACCACGACGCGGTGGCCGCGCCGGGCCAGCTCGCGCGCGGTGGCCTCGCCGATGCCGCTGCTGGCGCCGGTGACGAGGATGGTTTTCGGGGAAGCGGTAACGAGGCTCATGGTGGAATTCCTGTCGGGGGAGGCGGCACCGGTGCGGCGCCGCGGTGAGGCAAATGCTAGGCAGCGGGCGGGGGCGGGCTAAGACCCGATCGTGGCCGGTCCTTGCCCATTCCTATCGAGCCGGCCATGCACGCCCGCGCCGGCCGGTGGGGCGGCGGTATAGTCCTTGCCTGTTCCGCACGCCGCCCCGTTGCCCATGTCCGCCACCGATTCCGCCGCGCGCCGCGCGCGCATGGTCGAACTCGTCGCCCGGCTCGCGCCCGGCGAGGGCTACACCCGTTCGCGCCTGGATTCGGTGAGCCTGATGCGCTGCGAGCGGCCGGTGCAGCGCACCCCGGCGCTGTACGAGCCGAGCATCGTGATCGTGGTGCAGGGCCGCAAGCGCGCGTTCCACAACGACCGCGCCTACGTCTACGACGCCCAGCACTACCTCGCGCTGGCGGTGCCGCTGCCGTTCGAGACCGAGACCGAGGCCAGCGCCGACGAGCCGATGTTCGGCATCGCCCTGCGTATCGATCCCAGCGCGATCGCCGAACTGGCGCTGTCGCTGGATCGGATGCGCCCCGACAGCGAGGTGCCGCCGGCGACGATGGTGGCCTCGCCGATGGACGAACGCATGAGCGACGCCGCCGTGCGCCTGCTCGAAGCGCTGTGCGATCCGGCCGAAAGCGCGCTGCTGGCGCCGGCGATCGCGCGCGAGATCGCGTTCCTGGCGCTGACCGGCGAACAGGGCGGCAGCCTGCGCGCGGCGATGGCGCAGGGCGGCCATTTCGGCCGCATCGCCAAGGCATTGCGCCGCATCCACGACCAGTACGACCGCAAGCTCGACGTGACCAGCCTAGCGGGCGAGGCGAGCATGAGCGTGCCGGCCTTCCACGCGCGCTTCAAGGCGGTCACCGCCGCCTCGCCGATCCAGTACATCAAGGCCATGCGCCTGCATCAGGCGCGCCTGCTGATGATCCGCAACGGCTGCGCCGCCGCCGACGCGGCGCGCCGGGTCGGCTACGAGAGCGCGTCGCAGTTCAACCGCGAGTTCAAGCGCATGTTCGGCCGGCCGCCGCTGGAAGAGGCGCGGCAACTGCAGCGCATCCTGCGCGTATCCGAGCCGGTGCAGGCGACCGCGGGCCGCGCCGCGCGCTCGTCCTGAGCGCCGACCGCGCTGGCCGGCCTCACTAGAATGCGACCTGCGCGCGCAGGCCCAGGGTGCGGCCCGAATCCGGCCCCTGGAACGCGCCGACCTTGTTGTCGGTCTTCCAGAACACGTAGTTGAGCATCAGCCGCGACCAGTCGTTGAGATACCAGTTCACGCCCAGCGTCCAGGCATCGCCGTCGCCGCCGCGGGCGGCGTCGGTGAAGTCGTAGCGGTCGTAGCGCACTGCCAGTTCGAATGCGCCGATGCCGCCTTGATCGACCGGCCGCAACACCCGGGTCGCGGTCCACACGCCCGAGCGGCGGCTGAAGCCGGGCTTCTCGCCGGTCAGCAGCCAGCCGGCGTAGACCGAACTGGCCTTGTGCCGCACCTCGCCGACGCTGTCGGATTCGATCGTGCGCACCGAGCGTTCGCCGAACAGCCAGCCGCTGCGGTACACCGCGCCGAGTTCCGTGCCCCAGGCACGGTCGTTGTCGACGTTGGCGATGCTGCTGGCCGAGACCCGCACCTGATCGTTCCAGCCCAGCGCGACCGGCGAAGTCTTGTTGATGCTGGCGACATCGGCGCCGAGTTTCTCGTACCAGTACCAACCGCCGAGATGGACGAAGCCGTCGCCACCCCTGAGCGGATTCCAGTGCGCGCGGGCGAGGTAGGCGACGGCGTCGCTGGCGTCGCCCGCATTGCCGACATCGTCGCCGGTCAGGGCGAGGCTGGCGTGCCAGCCGTCGCCGAACACTTTCGCGCTGAGCCCGAGGCCGAAGTAGCCGCTCTGCATGCCGCCGACCGAGGCCACTGCGTTGCGCTCCATAAACGGCGTGGCGACGCCGCTGGTGGCGCCGTCGAGGCTGCGGTCCTTGAGCTTGTTGCCGAGATAGAACTCGACCGCGTGTCCGCCCAGGCGGGTGTCGTAGGAGAGATAGGCGTCCTTGAGCGTGACTTCGTTGCCGGCGAAATCGGCTTCGACCTTGTAGCCCAGCGGTCCGAATTCGCCTTCCGCGCCGAGGCGCGCGCTGGCGAGGTCGCTGCCGGACAGGTTGCGCGCGCCGAACGAAGAGCCGCGGGTGAACGTCTGGTCGAGCAACAGGCGGCCGCGTGGGCGGAACGTCATCCGGCCGTCGCCGCTGCTGAATTCCGGCGCGCCCTTGCGCCAGTTCATGCGCGCACCGTCGCCGCTGCCGCCGCCGGTCGCCGCTTGCTGCGCCACCTGCGCTTGCAGGATCGCCAGTTCGTCGTCGCGAGTATCCGCGACCGCGGCGGCGACCTGCGCCTGGATCGGATCCGTTGCGACGGGCTCCGCGGCCTGGCGGCGTTCGAGTTCGGACAGGCGTTGGCTGAGTTCGCGGATCTGCTCGGCCTGTTGCCGCACCAGCGCGCGCAGGTCGGCGTCGCTGGCGGGGGCGTTGGCGGAGTCGGCGGCGAACGCGGGCGCCGCGCACGCGGCGAGGCTCAAGGCCAGCGCGTACGCGGCCCGGTCGGTGTGGCTCATGGCGATGGCTCCCCAGGATCGCGGCGCGCCGAACCAAGCCGGCGCGCCGTTGCGGTGTTGCGGTGTCAGTCCCCGTCCGCGTCGTCGCGGCGTGCGGACGGCTTCGGTTTCGCGGGCTGGTCTTGCGCGGGCGCCGCGGCCGCCGCGCCGAAGAAGCCGTGGCTGCGCGCCCAGTGCGCGAACAAGCGCGGCCACTGCGCGACCAAGGTCCCCGGCTGGCCCAGTCCCCAACTGTGGCCGCCGCGTTCGAACGCATGCAGTTCCACCGGCACGCCGATCGCGCGCGTCGCCTGGAACATCGCCAGGCTGTGGCCGATGTCGGCGATCGGATCGTCCGCCGCCTGGGCCAGGAACACCGGCGGCATGTCGCGGCGCACGTGCGCTTCGACCGAATACGCCTCGACCGCGTCGGCCTGCTTGCCGAGTTCGCGGCGCGAGCGGGTGGTGTCCAGCGGCGGCTTCAGCGACACCACCGGATAGATCATCGCCAGGAAGTCCGGGCGCGCGGATTCGCGGTCGGCCGCGTCCAGCGGCGGATACAGCGGCGCGTCGAAGCGGGTGCCGACGATGCCGGCCAGATTGCCGCCGGCCGAGAAGCCAATCACGCCGATGCGCTGCGGATCGACGCCGAGTTCCGCGGCGCGCGCGCGCATCAGCCGCATCGCCCGCTGCCCGTCCTGGAACGGCGACACCGGGCTCCAGCCGTCGCCGGGCAAGCGGTAATACACCACCGCCGCGGTCACGCCGATGGATTGCAGCCACAACGCGGTCGGCCGCGCCGCGCCGCCGATCTGGATGCGGAAATAGCCGCCGCCGCCGAAGATCACCGCGGCGCTGCCGTTGGGGCGCTCGGGGCGGTAGATCTCCATGCGCGGCTGCGAGACGTTCGACACCGCGCCGCTGGCGCTGCCGTCGCGGCCGGTGCGCTCTGGCCCGCGCACCGGCGAGGGCCACTGGTCGGCCGGCCACAACGGGACAACCTCCGGCGCCGGCGGCGCGGCATGCGCCGGCAGCGCCGCGGCGGCGGCGGACATAGCGAAGGCGCAAGCCCAAGCGAACGCGGTTTTCATCGGACCGGCGTCTCCGGCGGGGTTTCAGGACAGCGCAGTTGTAGGCGCAGCCGGCGTCCGCGCCGATAGCCTATTGGTAGTACCGGCCGCGCCGCCGCCGGCATCGTGAAGATCGTGACCGGCGTGGGCCGATACGCATTTGACAGCCGTCGAGAGCGCTGTCTAGAGTCGGGCGGTGGTCGTTCGCAGCAGTCCCGCATCGCGGGCCCGCCCGCGGCACAAGCGGCCACGACGCTTGAAATCGAGGCCTGGCACGGCGGATTTCGATGCATGCGACACCGCTGTCCGGGCGACATCCAGTACTCAGGGAGGAACAGCAATGCAAAGCAACGATCTGGTGTCGGGCTGGCTCACCGGCGCCGAAACGGTCATGGGCTTCGACAACCCGGCCGGTCCGCTGTACCTGGAAGGCGAGAACGCGGTCGAAGACGCGGCGCGCGCGCCGATCACCCATTCCACCTCGATCTCGACCTGCCCGACCGGCCGCTGCTACTGCTGCATGTAAGCCGGATCGGAACCGGCTGGGGTCCGGTCTGATCCGACGGTTCGTCCACGCCGGTCGCTAGTTTCGGCGCGCAGCCTTCGCGGGCTGCGCGTCGTTTCGGCGCCGCATCGGCGACGAGCCCGCTTCGCGCCCGAACCCGCCACGCCGCCGCATCCGCTACGAATCCGACACTCACCGACACCGCGCCGCGTTCACGACGCGCCGCGGCGATGCGTGTCGCGCGCACCGCACCAACCGCAATCTTCCATACCGTCTGCAAAGGATCGTCGACACGATGGCCGAACCCGAGATCCAGGAGGGCTTCGGCCCGATCATCGACCACTTCACCGCCACTGCGCGCGAGGCGCTCGACGCCGAACTCGCCGCGCGCTGCGGCGATCTCGATCCGCGCGAAACCGAACTGATCCGCGCCGCCGGCGCGCACGCCTTCTACGCCAGCGCGCGGCTGAAACTCAACCGCGTGTTGCTGCTGGAACTGCACGCCGCCAAGCACTTGGGCGAACTCACCGCCGCCGACGAGCCCGGCCGCTTCGCCCAGTTCGTCGCCAAGGCGCTGAGCCCGCAGTTCGCGCAGACCGTCGAACAACGCTACCCGCCGTTGTCGCAGCGCCTGCAACGCTCGCTGCGCCAGCAAGGCGCCGCGATCGCGACCCTGGCCGCGCGCATCCACGCCGACCGCGACGCGCTGGCGGCGCTGATCGGCCGCGCGCCCGGCCGGCTGCTGTCGATCAAGCTCGGCGAGGGCGACCTGCACGCCGGCGGCCAGACCGTCGCCAAGCTCGCGTTCGAAGGCGGGCAGGCGATGTACAAGCCGCGCTCGCTGGTCATCGATGCGATTACCGACGGCTTCCTCGCCAAGGTGTTCGAACACGACGGCCGCATCCGCGTGCCCGCCGTGCTCGACCGCGGCGACTACGGCTGGGCCGCGTTCGTGCAGCACCGTTATTGCGACGGCGAAGCCGAACTGCGCGCGTTCTACCGCGGCCTCGGCCACTGGCTGGCGCTGCTGCGCCTGCTCGGCGGCACCGACATCCACCTGGAAAACCTGATCGCCGCCGGCCCGGTGCCGGTGGTGGTCGACGTCGAAAGCCTGTTCGCGCCCGAGCGCCCGGCCGCGGCCTCGCGCTTCGGCCAGGCCTACGACCGCGCCCAGGACCTGATCCAGAACTCGGTGCTGCGCACCGGCATCGTCCCGTTCCGCTCGCGTGTGATGGGCGCCGGCCAGGCCGACCTGTCCGCCGCCGGCTCGCTGCCGGGCGAACAGCCGCAGCTGCAGGTCCCGGTGATCGTCGGCGACGGCACCACCGACGCGCGCGTGCAGATGGTCGAGACCGCGATGGACATCTCGCAGAACCATCCCAGCCCGAACCCCGAGGTGTCGCGCTACTGGGACGAGATCAGCGACGGCTTCCTCGAAGCCTCGCAGCGCCTGCGCGAGCTCGACGCCGACGGTCGCCTCGCGCAGTGGCTGTCCGCGTTCGAAGGCTGCCAGGTGCGCGACGTGCGCCGCACCACCCAGCTCTACGTCGAAGTCGGGCGCATGCTCTGGCACCCGGCCTCGCTGCACGAAGAAGACAAGGCCATCGAACGCGCGCGCAAACTGTTCGCCGCCAGCGCCGGCGGCCCGCCGCCGACGCCCGAACAGATCGCCCGCGAGATCGACGACCTGCGCCACGGCGACATCCCGCTGTTCGTCGCCCCGCTGAGCGCCGCGCGCATCGCCCAGACCCTCGACGGCTGGCGCCGCATGCGGATCGAACTGGAAGACATGACCATCCGCAGCTCGCTGGTCGTGACCCAACTCAACAGCGGCGCCGACGGCCCCGGCGAACGCGACAGCCGCTCGCATTACGCCCGCAACGTCCGCCGCGACAACCTCGAACAACGCCGCCGCGCGCTCGCCGCCGACATCGTCGAACGCCTGCTGCGCGTGTCCGTGCGCGGCGACGACGGCTCGGTGACCTGGATCTCGCCGGAAAGCTTCGGCGGCTCCGGCTGGCACGTACAACCGCTCGGCGGCGACGCCTACTTCGGCCTCGGCGGCATCGCCGTCGCCCTGGCCGGCTACCGCCACGAAGTCCACGCCGGCCGCGCCGACCCCGTCGCCGGCCTCGACGAAGCGCTGGAAGGCGCGATCCACTCCTTCCACACCCTGACCGAAGTCGACACCCCGCCGACCGTCGGCGGCCTCAGCGGCGACGGCAGCCGCATCTGGGCCTGGCTGGTCCTGCACGGCCTGCTCGACCGCCCGCAGTTGCTAGACAACGCCGTAAAGAGCGCCGAAACCCTGGAACGCAAAGGCTTCGACGACGACCCGAGCCTGGACCTGTCCGACGGCAGCAGCGGCGCCATCGTCCCGCTGATCGAACTCGCCCGCGCCAGCGGCGACCCCCGCTGGCTGGCCCTGGCCGCGCGCGCCGGCGAACGCCTGGAATCGTTGGCCCAACGCGACGAGCGCGGCCTGGCCTACTGGCGCCTGCCAGGCTACGACGATCCCATCGGCGGCTTCGCCCACGGCGCCTACGGCATCGGCTGGGCGCTGGCGCGCCTGGCGCTGAGCGACGCTGGCAGCGCCGAGGACCGCCAGCGCTGGCGAGCGCTCGCCGATGGCGCCTTCGCGTTTCAGGATTCGATGTATGACGCCGCCGTTGGCAACTGGCGCGATGTGCGTATGGTCAACACCATCAACTTTCCGACTTGGTGCAATGGCGGCGTTGGCATTGGCCTCGCTGCGGCGGACCTCTATGCCCGCACTGGCGACGCCGTTGCGTTACGAGATATGCGCCGCGCGGTGGCGGTTTCGCGAGGGCAGTGGGGGTTCACCCATACCCTGTGCCATGGCGATTTTTCGTTGTGGCAATTGATGGCGCGTGGGGCGCGGCTCGATCCCAAGGAATGTGCGGGCGACCTCGAAGAGGCGACTGCGCAGGTGGTGTCGGCGATCGAGGAGCATGGGATCGTGGGTGGGATTACCCGGCGGGCGTTTACCCCGGGGTTGATGACCGGGTTGGCGGGGGCGATTCATGGGTTGAATCGGTTGCATCCGGGGTGTGGGGTGGCTTCGCCGTTATTACTTGAGGGGAGGCGATATGGTGATGCGTCTGGCTAGCGGGATGACACGGCGCGATTTCTTGTTTTGCATCTAATTCGACTTTCGGCGAAAAGCGGACATTTCTAGCTGTTTGAGTGAGGTGGCGTTGCGAAGTGCTATCAGGCTCAATAAGTTTTATCCGGTTCCTGTTACACCCTCTGGTACTTCGAGCTCCTCGCTGATGATTTGGTCGTTCCTTATGGCGGTTGAGATTTGATCTCTCGCTGCATCGGAGTTCCATTGCACCAAGTTGAATTCAAAGTGTCGGGGTCGAGAATAGATTTAAGGGTGGCTCGCTCATAGTCGAGCAATGGTCGTCCGGATATGTACAGTCGCCCTTGTTCAACGTTAGGCCAGAAAATACCAACATCCGCCGAGTTCATGAATTGATAGATTTTTACGGCCTGAGGGGCGCCGCCGATGCTGTGGCTCGCGTTTGCTGAGCGAATTAGATCGCGAATTACTTCAAGTGGTTCCATATTGAACTTGCTGCCTCTAGGGGCATTCATGGCTAAACCGTATTTCTCTTGGGCCTTTTCTTTGAGTTTCTTACGAAATTCTTGCGTCCACTCGTTGTCCCCTGAGAATTCTATCTTTCCTAGAGACCCGAAGGCGTTGCTTCCTGTGCGTTCGTGAGCGGTGAATCTCCTTTCTCTGTTTGAGAACTCAATTCTCCAAATCCTAAATTTCTTATACCACCAGTCATACCCGCCAAATAGGAAAGTCGCACCAGGAATTTCCTCGCCTTTGGCATAGTTGTGCACTTCCCTTTGCATTTGGTTAAGAATGTTGATCAGGTGCGCCTTAAACTTTGACAGAGTCAGTGCGCGCGTTTGTGATGGGAGGTGGACGTCGGCTGCTGTGACCGCCGCAACTATCATTGGATATGCCCAGTCGGTGTCCCCAGCAAAGCCGATGGCTGCGTCAGTCCGCGTAAATTTGAATATCTTCTGGCAGTGATCAAATCGCTTTCCGTTGCTAAGTCGGCTGTCCGAGCAAAAAACGAGCTCTTCGGCACCGGTATCTAGAGTGCGAACCCACACGGCTGATATCGTCATAAGTCACCAGGAACTGGAAATGCCGTCTAACGCCTGTGTTAAGCCGGACCGCTAAACAGTCTTGGCTTAGATGAATTATTAGGTCGCAGTACGCTTAGCTTGGCTTGGTGGTTGTGAGACGGAAGCCCGCGAAGGGGGCGCGACGATGGTGCTTGCGATGCTGTGCGATCTGCACCCTTAGCTCCGTTAGCACGATGGCGATAGAGTGTTGAAGGCGCTGGCGTGCATCCCCTGAGATGGGCGCGCCATCAAAGGTATAGCCGTGCAACTGACCGATCATGGCTTTGATGTCTGATCGCTCTAGTGACACGCCTTCCCAATCATGGGCGAATAAGTTTCGGACCTTTCGAGCAATTTCTAGATCTTCATACTGCTCCTTAGTTAGGAGCCCAATTGAATAAGCTGCCTTCATGCGGGTTGCTAGCGTGCCCAAGGGCGCATTGAACCCTTCAACTAAGTCTTTAGATTGCTTGCAGTCAATCAAGTAGGTCAGTAGCAGCCGGCCTAGCGTGTCTTCCGCAAATGCAGCTAGCGATAGGGCAAGCCCGCGCTCATCGTGCTTCGAAAGCAGATGGTTAAAGCGGTTCAGCGAATCGAAGTCCGGGTCGCCCGACTCAGTTGGTGACAGGTCGTCATCTTTAAGGTGTTCTATCGGCACTCGCTAGTTCTCCGCAGGGGCTTAAGTATGTAATAGCTCCGCACCTGAATCCGATTGTATGGCCTGATCAAAGCGTATCTAACGGTGGGCCGTGCCTTTGATACAGATCGATCTTAGGGGCCCTGAGGGCCCCTAACAAGCAGGCGCACTATCGGACCTGCCGGCCTTGCATTCGAGCGGATCGTGTTCGCTTCAAGGCCGGAAGCGTGTACTTACATCGTCAATTGAAAGCGGGGTTTTCCGTCTGCTTCAAAACGTGATAAATATCTAAAAACGGACATTTTTGGTTGACGCCTTTTAGTTGGCGCCGCACAGTGCCGCGACCGGAGCCTCTAACTCCTCGCTCAGCGGAACCCACCCCGTTATCAGTGGGCCTTCACGCCTGACGAGGAGTCTCCGTATGTCCCGCAAGTCCAAGCGCATGCCCCCGCAAGAAGGGATGCTCATGCCCGTTGACGCGTTCAAAGCCCTCTCCGCCTTCCAGCAGGAACTGCACGGCATCGTGCGAACCCTGCAGCCCGAGGTATTGATCGAAATCGGCTACCCGGCCGGGCAGGATCACCGTTTGTTGCGTGAGGTCTTTCAGGCGCTGGCCCGGCGCCTAGACCCGGTTATGGATGCTTGTGTCTGGACGCCCTTGGAGGACGAGGCCGTCGGGCCGGTAAGGTCGGGGCGTCTGCACTGAGGCCAGTGGGTTAGGTCTTGGCGATGTCAGGGCGGTCGCCCGCTCACCAAGCCCCGGCAACCGACCGATAAAGCCCGGTTACGGCCCAGACAATACCGACCGCAAGCCAAAATGCCTTGCGTGCAAGCCGAAAAGCGTTGCGCGCAAAGCAATCTGCTTGGCGGTTGAGCCAATTTCCCTCGGTCGCGAGCCGCGCAGGCCGGGCCGCAACCCTGCGTATCCCAGCCGCAAGCCAATTCGCCTTGCGCTTGGGCCGCGAAGGCTTGCGCGCCACGGTTCATCCTTTGCGTTCGCAACGCCTATCGCCTTGCGTGCGAGCCTTTTGGCTTGCGCGCAAGGCTCGGCGCTTTGTGCTTGGAGCAAAACGCCTCGCGCGCAAGGCGTTTTGGCTTGCGAACGCAACACGCTAAGCGTTGCGCGCAAGCCGAATAGGTCGCGGACGGTCCGCGAAGTGTTGCGGCCGGGTCTCGGCGGCTTGCGCGCAAGCCATGAAGCCTTGTTCGCGGCCCCGCACGCCTTGCGACCGGGCCAGCGCGCGTCGCGGGCGCCAGCCCAGGCCGCGGTCGAGTTATCGCTTGGCCGCAGGCTTCGACGACACGTAAAACTCAGCGATCTTCGGAATAAACCGCTGCGGATTCGCCCCCGCAAGATTGGTCAACACCACGATAGCCAAGCCATCGTCCGGATAGACGATGAAGGCCGCACGGGCGCCGCCGATGCCGGCCACTTGCCGCGGCGGCGCGGCGTGCAGCACGGGCCAGCCGGCGCTCCAGGCGCCGTCGCTGCCGTCGTTCAATTTCTCCGGCGTCCACATGCGTTGCACGGCGTCCTTGGGGATCAGGCGGCCGTTCGAGACGGCGATGAGCCAGTGCGACAGCTCTTCGGCCGTGGTCTGGATGCCGCCGCCGGCCCACAGGCTGTAGGGGATGTCGTAGATCCAGCGCGACAGGCGGTCGTTGTCGTTCTTGGCCAGGGTGCCGCGCGGGGTGTGGCTGTAGATGGTCGCGGCGTTGGGCACGAGGTCGTAGCTGTCGCCGAAGGTGGTCAGCGGCATGCCCACCACGGCGAATTGGCGCTGCGCGAGGTATTGCTCGTAGGGCATGCGGGTCTGTTTGACGATGATCTGCGCCAGCAGGCCGTAGTTGGTCTGGTTGTAGGCGAAGCGCTGGCCGATGGGCGCGTCCAGGGGCAGGGCCTTGACGGCGTTCCATGCGGCGGCTTCGTTGCCGCCGCCGATCAGGCCGCGTGGGTCGACGATGTCGGGCAGGCCGGAGATGTGGCCGAGCAGTTGGCGCAGGCGGATCGGCCGCCAGGCGGCGGGCAGGTCGTCGAGGTAGCGCGAGGCCGGGGCGTCGAGGTCCACTTGCCCGGCCTGCGCGAGTTGCATCAGGGCGACGCCGGTGAAGGATTTGGCCGCGGAGTTGATCGGGAACAGGGTCTTGGGCGTCGCCGGCACTTTGTTTTCGACGTTGGCGTAGCCGTAGCTCTCCGACAGGACGATCCGGCCGTCCTTGACGACGGCGAGCTGCAGGCCGGGGATGCGCTGTTCGGCCATGGTCTGTCGCACGTACGCCCGGGCCCGTTCGTTGGCGTCTTGCAGCGCGGTGGCCGCGGGCGCGAGGCACGGGAACGACATCAGCACCGCGGCGATGATCGCGGTGGCGCGGAGTTTCTTGGGCAGCATGCAGTTCCCTGTGGCGTATTCGCCGATGAGGTGAGGTCCTGGTCCCTGGCCGGGCGATGCCGCGGCCAGCCGGGTGGGTGGATGTGCCGGGCGGGATGAGGGTTTAAACGCTCGTTATCCCGACGGGGGAGGTTCGGTCTGCCGCCCCGAACTCTTACAATGCCCCGGTCCCCCCGCAAACCGGCCGCGTCCCCGCGCCGGTTGCGCGTTCCCCCCCGTTCCCCTGACACGGCGCCCCACCGCGCCATCGGATGTATTCCATGCTTCGACTGACCGACCTCAAATTGCCGTTGGACCACCCCGAGGCGGCGCTGCGCGAGGCGATCGTGGCGCGGCTGGGCATCGCGTCCGACGAGTTGACGAATTACACCGTCGCCAAGCGCAGTTACGACGCGCGCCGGCGCGGCGCGATCGTGCTGATCTATTCGGTCGATGTGGAGACGCCGCGCGAGGCCGACATCCTGCGGCGGCTGCAGTTGGACGCCGAGGCTGCGGAGTTCGCCAAGGCCGGCGACGGCGGCAAGGTGATGCGCACGCCGGATACGAGCTACAAGTTCGTGGCGCGCGCGCCGAGCGAATTGCCGTTGCGTCCGCTCGTCATCGGCATGGGCCCGTGCGGCCTGTTCGTGG
Source organism: Lysobacter yananisis (assembly GCF_031199375.1). Taxonomy (NCBI): domain Bacteria; kingdom Pseudomonadati; phylum Pseudomonadota; class Gammaproteobacteria; order Lysobacterales; family Lysobacteraceae; genus Lysobacter; species Lysobacter yananisis. The sequence continues at coordinate 4,876,449 of NZ_CP133568.1, read as the reverse complement.
GGCTGGTGCTGGCGCAGATGGGATTCCGGCCGATCATCCTGGAGCGCGGCAAGGCGGTGCGCGAACGGACCAAGGACACCTGGGGGCTGTGGCGCAAGAAGACGCTGAACCCGGAGTCGAACGTGCAGTTCGGCGAGGGCGGGGCGGGCACGTTCTCCGACGGCAAGCTGTGGAGCCAGATCAGCGATCCCAAGCACTATGGGCGCAAGGTGATCGACGAGTTCGTCCGCGCCGGCGCGCCGGAGGAGATCGCCTATGTCAGCAAGCCGCATATCGGCACGTTCCGGCTGGTGTCGATGGTCGAGCAGATGCGCGCCACGATCGAATCGCTGGGCGGGGAAATCCGCTTCAGTCACCGGGTCGACGATCTGCTGATCGAGACCGACGGCGACGGCGTGCGGCATGTGCGCGGAGTGACGCTGGACAGCGGCGAGCAGTTGCGCGCCGATCATGTGGTCATGGCGCTGGGCCACAGCGCGCGCGACACGTTCGCGATGCTGCATGCGCGCGGCGTGTTCGTCGAAGCCAAGCCGTTCTCGATCGGCTTCCGCATCGAGCATCCGCAGTCGCTGATCGACACCGCGCGGTTCGGCACGCAGGCCGGGCATCCGCTGCTCGGCGCGGCCGATTACAAGCTGGTGCACCATTGCCGCAACGGGCGTTCGGTCTACAGCTTCTGCATGTGCCCGGGCGGCACCGTGGTCGCCGCGGCGAGCGAGCCGGGGCGGGTGGTCACCAACGGCATGAGCCAGTATTCGCGCAACGAGCGCAACGCCAACGCGGCGATCGTCTGCGGCATCACGCCGGAGGATTTCGCGCCCTACGGCGAGGGCCCGCTGGCCGGCATCGAGCTGCAACGGTACTGGGAAGCGCGCGCGTTCGAGCTCGGCGGCGGCGAGTACGAGGCGCCGGGGCAGTTGGTCGGCGATTTCCTCAAGGGGCGCGCGTCGGGCGAGTTCGGCACGGTACAGCCTTCCTACAAGCCCGGCGTGCGCCTGGGCGACCTGGCGCCGTCGTTGCCGGAGTACGCGATCGCCGCGATCCGCGAAGCGCTGCCGGCGTTCGACAAGCAGATCCGCGGCTTCGCGATGCGCGACGCGGTGCTGACCGGGGTCGAGACCCGCACCTCGTCGCCGGTGCGCATCACCCGCGGCGAGGACGGCCACAGCCTGAACACCCGCGGCCTGTTTCCGGCGGGTGAGGGCGCGGGTTATGCGGGCGGCATTTTGTCGGCCGGCGTGGATGGCATCCGTACGGCCGAGGCTGTTGCGTTGGATATGGTGTCGCGCGTCGCGGGCGCCTGAGTGTCGAGGCGGGCGGCCGCGCGGTCGATGTTTACTCGCCGGCGGGGATGACCGCGGTGGCGAACGGCCCAAGCATGCTCCAGCCCAGGCGCGCATACAGGCTGCGGCCGTCTTCCGTCGCGACCAACAGCTGCGGAGTGGCCGCAGAGGTGTTCGCGGTCGCGAGCGCGGCCATCACCGCCAGGCCCAGCCCTTTGCGGCGGTGGTCGGGGGCGGTTTCGATCCGGTCGTAGACGAAGGCGTCCGCGGTCTTCGCGGCGTTTCCGCTCGCGGCCAATTCGCCGTCGGGAGCGATGACGCTGGCCCGGGCGAAGGCGCCGGCTCGATGCAGTTCCAGCGTGTAGCCCGGCGGCAGCGGCCGGGTGTCGGTCGGGGCCGCGGTCGCGATCATGAAGTAGTTCGCCGGCTGGATCTCCCAACACGGCGGCAATGCGCTGCGCAATTCTTCGGCAGTGCCGGCCAGTTTCAGGTAGTGCAGCGGCGCGGTGATTTCCTCGGCGATTTCGCGAAGTCCGTCGCACAGTCGGGGGAACACCCAACGCCGGGTTTCCTTGTCCGAATGCGTGTCCACCCGCCAGCCGCCGCGGTCGGGGACGGGTGCGGGGGCGTTGCGGGCGATGCAGTGCGCGGTCTGCCAGGCGAGGACGAGCGCGGGGTCGATAGCGGGCATGGCGTGATGGTCTGAAGGCTTGCGCTCGGGCAAGCTGCGGTGGCGATGGGGCGAGTGCGCTGCGGTCTCGGTCCGACCGCGGTGGCGCGCACTAAAGCATGCGGGTGTCTCAACGGTTGGGACGGCGGCTTCGGGCCAAACGCGCGCCATCGTGGCAAGGCGTCGTGCAAGCCATCCGCTGAAGGAAGGCGTCGAAACACATCGCCGCGCGCGGCGCTCAGCGCGCTGGCACGGTCCGGCATGCGGCCCGGACGTTGTCCGCCCAGGCTCGGTCGCCGGGAGCCACCAGCACCACGCGAAACCCATGCGCCTCGCCCTCCATCGCCACGCCGGCCGAGTCGTCCACCAGCACATCGATGCCGAACGCGGGCGGAAACTTGGACGGCGCGACAGCGCGGCCGCGCAGCGCTTGCGCATGGGCGTCGCCGTTGACCACGCCGGCCAGGCGGATGCCGGCGCAGCGCAGCCACAGGCGCAGGTAGGCCGGCGAGCGCAGCGAGGAGGTGTAGACCCAGACCTCGTGTCCGTCGGCCTGCAGTTCGCGCATCAGCGCAACCGTGCCCTCGCGCAGCGGTTCGCGCCACAGCAGGCGCAGCGGGAACGGCAGCGGCGCGGCGGGGAATTGGCCGGCGCCGAGCGGGGTCAGGGTGCCGTCGATGTCGAAGGCGATCCGCATGGCCGCGGGCTAGCTGAGGCTGCGCGCCTCAGGTTGGTAATCGCTGGCCGCTCGGGCAATGTCGTGGGCTTTCTTGATCATCGCGTCGTCCAGCCGCGACCACGTACCGCGCTGCACGGATTCCTCGGCAGGGGAAATCTCCACTTCGCATTCCTGATGGAACAACGGGAAGTGGGGGCCGCCCGTCACGGCCGAGGAACTGATCTCCACCTTGGAGCGGGCGGTCGGCGCGAACGGGTCCGCATGCGTGATCAGCACCTCGTGCCGGATGATCGTGTTGTCGGACTGCGAGATCGGCGCTTCGTAGTAATAACACGCGCGCCGGGTCAGCCCGGCGACGTGCTCGCGCAGCCACAGGCGCGGATCGGAGGCGCGGAACGCCGAAAGAATGTCTTCATCCGTAATGACTTTGGCCATCTGTGTTTCCTGGGGTTCTGGGTGGTCGGCGGCCGGACGGGCCTGCGTTTCATTCTTCGCCGCGCTGGTACGCGCGATACACCGCGCGGTCCTTGCCGCCGCGCTTGGCCTCGTACAGCGCCATGTCGGCCGCGCGCAGCAGCGAGGCGTAGCTGTCGCCGAGCGCGGGCGAGGCGGTCGCGGCGCCGACGCTGATGGTCACGGTTTCCTGCGGCGCGGCGCGGTGCGGCAGGGCGAGTTCGCGCACGCCGTCGCAGATGCGTTCGGCGATGCGCAGCGCGCCCTCGGCCGAGGTCGCCGGCAGCACCACGGTGAATTCCTCGCCGCCATAGCGCGCGGTCAGGTCGGCCGGGCGCAGCGCGTGCTGGCGCATCACCGCGGCCACGTCCTTGAGCACTTCGTCGCCGGCGAGGTGGCCGTAGTAGTCGTTGTAGCGCTTGAAGTTGTCGACATCCAGCATCAGCAGCGAGAAGTCGTCGCCCTGGCGCACCGCGCGCCGCCATTCGCTGTCCAGGTAGGAGTCGAGGTAGCGGCGGTTGTTGAGGCCGGTCAGGCCGTCGACGTCGCTGAGCCGGCGCAGGGTCTCGTTGAGTTCGAGCAGGCGCTTTTGGTGCTCGCTGAGCACGCGGTAGGCTTCGTCGCGCTGGATCTGGTTGAGGTAGGCGCGGGCGTGGTGGCGCACGCGCGCGATCAGTTCGATCGAGTCGGGCAGCTTGACCAGGTAGTCGGTGGCGCCGGTCGAGAAGGCCTGGCTCTTGACCAGCGCGTCCTCCTTGCTCGACAGCACGATCACCGGGACGTTCTTGAGCCTGGGGTGGATGCGGTAGTGGTGCAGCAGGGTCATGCCGTCGACGTTGGGCATGACCAGGTCCTGCATGATCACGTTCGGCTGCAGCGCTTCGGCGGCGGCGACGGCATCCAGCGCCTGGGCGCAGTAATGGAACTCGATGTCGCTTTCGCTGGCCAGGGCGCGGCGCACCGCTTCGCCGATGATCGGCTGGTCGTCGACCAGCAGCACCACCAACCGGTGTTGGCGCAGGTGCGCGGGCAGGTCGCTGGGAGTGGGGAAGGTGGGTTCGCTCATGGGGAGGCGGTCTGGGTCTGGGCGAATAGGTCGCGCACGCGCGCGGCGATGCGGTCCAGCGGCAGGATCTCGACCGCGGCATCGAGTTCGGCGGCGGCCTTGGGCATGCCGTAGACCGCGCTGGTGGCGCGGTCCTGGGCGATGGTGTGGTGGCCTTGGTCGCGCAGCAGGCGCAGGCCGGCGGCGCCGTCGCGGCCCATGCCGGTCAGCAGCACGCCGACGATGGCGCCGCGCCAGTGGTCGGCGACGCTCTTGTAGAACACGTCGACCGAGGGGCGGTAGGGCAGTTGCGCGGGTTCGCGCACGTATTCCAGGCGCGCGTCGGCGCGCAGCGACAGGTGGTCGTTGGTCGCCGCCAGCAGCACCCGGCCGGGTTGCAGGGTGTCGCCGGTGTTGGCGATGCGCACCGGCAGGCGCGAGTAGCGGCCGAGCCAGTCGGCCATGCCCGGGGCGAATTTTTCGTCGATGTGCTGGATCACCGCGACCGCGCCGGCGAAGTCCGCGGGCAGTCCTTCCAGCAACCGCGCGACCGCCGACGGGCCGCCGGCGGAAGCGCCGATCGCCAGCAACGGGTGCGCGGCGCCCGACGCCGGCGCGCGCGCCGGCAGCGGCCGCGGCGGCGCCGCGGTCAGGCGGCCGATCAAATCGATCTTGGCCAGCAGCTTGTCGGCGCCGCCGTTCTCTTCGCCGCCGAGCGAGGGCATGTCGGTGGCGTCGAGCGCGCCGTGCCCCATCGCTTCGAACACCATCGCCGCGTTGGCGCCGACGCTGACGGTCACCACCAGGATCGGGCAGGGGCTGGCGGCCATGATCCGGCGGGTGGCTTCCACGCCGTTCATGCCGGGCATGACCAGATCCATCAGCACCAGATCGGGCGTGTCGCGGGCGCAGTGCGCGACCGCGTCCTCGCCGCTGGCGGCGGCCCAGGCGACGCGGAAATCCGCGCGCCGCGCCAACACGCGCCGCAGCGCCTCGGTGGCGATGCCCAGGTCGTTGACGATGCCTATCCTCACTGCGGGGTCCTTCGGGCGGCGCGCGGCCGCGCTGTGGCGTGGTTCATTCCAGCGGCCCTCCGATCAGGTCGACGACCGCCTGCATCAGCGCGTCCTCGTCGAAGCCGGCCTTGCTCAGGTAGAAATCGGCGCCGGCATCGAGGCCGCGGCGGCGGTCTTCCTCGCGGTCCTTGTAGGACACGATCATCACCGGCAGTTCGCGCAGGCGCGGGTCCTTCTTGATCAGCTCCACCAGCTCGATGCCGTCCATGCGCGGCATGTCGATGTCGGTGACCACCAGGTCGAAGCGGCCCAGGCGCAGCGCGTTCCAGCCGTCCATGCCGTCGACCGCGACTTCCACCGCGTAGCCGCCGGCTTCGATCAGCTTGCGCTGCAGTTCGCGCACGGTCAGCGAGTCGTCGACCACCAACACGCGCTTGCGTTCGGCGGCGCCGGCGCTGTCCTGGTGGCGGACCTGGGCGAGGTGGCCGGCGGCGACCAGGCGCTCGATCGAGCGCAGCAGGTCGTCGATGTCGACGATCAGCACCGGCGTGCCGTCGTCGAGGATGGCGCCTGCGGCGATGTCCTTGACCTTGCCCAGGCGCGGGTCCAGCGGCTGCACGATCAGTTCGATCACCGAACCGAAGCGGTCCACCGCCAGGCCGTAGAGGTGTTCGCCGTGGGCGCCGCCGATCACCACCACCGGCAGCTGCGCGCCGGCGGCGGCCGCGTCGCCGCCTTCCAGCACCTGCTGCGCGGCGACCAGGCCGATCTCGCGGCCGCCGAGTTCGAAGTACTGGCGGCCTTCCAGCGAGCGCACCTGCTCGCGCGAGACCAGCGCGGTGGCGACGATGCGCGCCAGCGGGAAAGCGTAGGCCTCGCCGCCGATGTCGACCGACAGCGCGCGCAGCACCGAGGTGGTCAGCGGCAGTTGCAGCTGGAAGCGGGTGCCCTGGTCGGGCTGCGAGAACACCCGCACGTTGCCGTGCAGTTGCTTGGCCATGTTCTGCACCGCGTCCAGGCCGACGCCGCGGCCGGAGATGTCGGTGACGGTCTCGCGCAGGGTGAAGCCGGGCAGGAACAGGAATTCCAGCAGTTCGTCGTGGTCGAAGCGCGCGGCGGTGTCGGCGTCGGCGAGTCCGCGCGCGATCACCGCGCGGCGGATGCGCTCGGCGTCGATGCCCTGGCCGTCGTCGCCGATGCGGATTTCCAGGCGTCCGGAGACGTGGCGCGCTTCCAGCCGGATCTCGCCTTCGGCCGGCTTGCCGCGCGCCAGCCGCTGCGCTGGCGCCTCGATGCCGTGGTCGACCGCGTTGCGCAGCAGGTGGCCCAGCGGCGCTTCCAGCCGCGACAGCACGTCGCGGTCGACCGGGGTGCGGTTGCCGACGATCTCCAGCCGCGCTTCCTTGCCCAGTTCGCGGGCGAGGTCGCGGACCATGCGCTTGAAGCCGCGGGTGCCGTCGGCGAACGGACGCATGTGGCTGGCCAGGGCTTCGTCGTAGAGGCCGTGGGCGACGCCGGCCAGGCGCCGGTCGAACGCGTCCAGCGCGGCCACGCGTTCGCCGAGCAGGCGCTGGCCTTCGGCGAGGTCGGCCTGGGCGCGCGCCAGCAGTTCGGCGGAAGGCGCGTCGGCGGCGAGGCCGGCGTTGCGTTCGGCCAACTGGTCCAGCGCCAGCGCCGAACGGCGTTGCAGTTCCTTGACCCGCGCCAGCGAGCGGATGTAGGGATCGAGCCAGCGCGATTCCACCAGCGCCTCGCTGGCCAGGCCGAGCATGCGGTGCAGGTTGCGCGCGGCGATGCGCAGCACGCGTTCTTCGGTTTCCTCGCCGGCCTCGGCCGGCGCGGCGTCGCCGGCCGGTTCGAGCGCGTCGGCGGCCGGCGCGGGCGCGGCCAGCGCGGCGTCGAGCGCGGCGCGGAACGTCAGCACCGGTTCGATCTCTTCGTTGGCCCAGGTCGCGGCGGCTTCGGCCGGGGTGTCGGCGATGCGGCCGAGCAGGTCGACGCCGCGCAGCAGCACGTCGATGATCGCGCGGTGCAGGTGCAGGCGGTCGTGCTGGGCCTCAACCAGGCAGTCTTCCATCGAGTGGGCGACCGCGACCGCCGCGCCGAGGCCGACGATGCGCGCGGCGCCCTTGAGCGAATGCGCCGCGCGCATGCACTCCTCCAGGGTCGCCGCCGCGGTCGGGTTGCGTTCCAGCGCGAGCAGGCCCTCGGTCAGCACCTGGCGCTGGGCCTCGGCTTCCATCCGGAACAGGTCGTGCAGCGAGCGATCGCGCAGCGAGTCGTGGCTCATGCGGTCCTCGCTCATGAAATCCGCCGGTCCAGCGCGTGCAGCAGCAGGTCGGCGTCGAGCAGGCCGACGCGGCGCTCGCCCCAGGGCAGCACGCCGGTGGCGAAGCGCGCCACCGCGTGGGCGACCGTGGACGGCACCGCGCGCACGTCGTCGAGCGGGTAGCGCAGGCTGCCGTGGACTTCGTCGGCTTCGAACGCCAGCGCGCCTTCCGGCGCGGCCAGCACCACCAGCCGGCGCGCGCCGCCGCGCACGGCCGGCGCGGGGCCGGTCTGCAACAGCGCCGGCAGCGCCACGCACACGGTCAGGCGGCCGCGCACGTTGACCAGGCCGCGCAGCGCGGCGTCGCGCCGGTGCGGCAGGCGATGGACCGGGCGCAGTTCCAGCACTTCGTCGACCAGCGCGGTGGTGAGCCCCAGCCATTCCTCGCCGAGGCGGAACACGAACGCACTGGCGGCGTCGCCGCGCTGCTCGACCGCGCCCGCGGCCAGGCGCGCGGCGGCCGCGGCGAGGTCTTCGCGCGCCGGCGCGCGCTCCAGCAGGCGGGCGACGGCGGAGCGGGCGTGGCCGCGTTCGCCGCCGGTCGCCGCATCGCCGAGGTCGGATGCGCTCATCTCAGGGGTTCCTGTCGCGGTGGCGCGCGGCGCGCTGGCGCATCAGCCGGGCGCCGGCCGCGTCGCCCTTGGCGTCGAGCAGCAAGGCCAGGTGCATCAGGCTTTCCGCGTGATCGGGTTGCAGATACAGCGCCTTGCGAAAGGCGTCTTCGGCGCGGGCGTCGGCGCCGTCGGCGCCGTAGATCACCCCGAGCAGGCACAGCGCCTCGGCGTTGGGTCCGTGCGCGCGCAGGTGCGCCTGGCACAGCCGCTCGGCCTGGGCGAAGTCGCCGTTGTCGGCGAGGCGGCGCGCCTGCGGCAGCGAGTCGTCGGCGGCCTGCGCGGGCGCGGGCGGCGAGGCCGGCGCGGGGCGCGCCGCCAGCGCGGTGGGGACGGCCGCGAACGGGCGCGGACGCGCCGCGGCCGCCGGCAGCGGCGCCAGTGCCGGCGCGCGCCACGGCTGCGGCGGCGCCGGCGCGGGGGCCGGCGCGCTGCGCTGGTTGCGGAACGCGGCGGCCATCGGGATCTGCGCCGAGGCGTAGCCCAGCGACAGCAGCAGGCCGGTCTCGGCGGCGCCGACGAACAGCAGGCCGTCGGCGGCGAGCGCGCGCGCCAGCACGCCGACCGCGCGCACCTGGGTGTCCTGGTCGAAATAGATCAGCAGATTGCGGCAGAACACCGCGTCGAAGCTCGCCGCATCGGGCAGGAAGTCGATCGCCAGCACGTTGGCGCGATGCAGGCGCACGCAGCCGCGCACCGCGTCCGACAGCTGCCAGCGGCCGTGGCCGAGCGCGCGGAAGTGGCGGTCGCGGTAACGCAGGTCGCCGCCGCGGAACGAGTTGGCGCCGTACACCGCGTGCCCGGCCTTGGCCAGCGCGCGTTCGCTGATGTCGTAGGCGTCGATGCGCAGGCGTTGCGGCGGCCAGCCGGCATCGAGCAGGGCCATCGCCAGGGTGTAGGGTTCCTCGCCGGTCGAGCACGGCAGGCTCAGAAGCCGCAAGGGCGCGTTGCCGGGCTCGCTGAGGCGCGACGCGAACGCGCGCGCCAGCGCGTCGAAGGCTTCGACGCCGCGGAAGAACCAGGTCTCCGGCACCACCACCGCTTCGATCAGCTCCTGTTGCTCCAGCGGCTGCGCCTGCAGCCGCCGCCAGTAGGCGTCGGCCTCGGCGACGCCGAGCGCGCGCATGCGCCCGGCGATGGCGCGTTCGACCACGCCGGGGCCGACCGCTTCGGCGTCCAGGCCCATCGTGGTCTTGAGCCAGCGCTTGAAGGCGGTGGCGTCCATCAGGCTTGCGCCGCCTGCTGGAACAGCAGGTCGTGGACGTCGTCGGGCAGCAGTTCGCGCACGCCGATCCATTGCAGCAGGCCGTGCGCGTCGCGCGCGACCGGGCCGAGGTAGCGCGCCTGCGGCTGGTCCACGCCGCTGGGCGCGAACGCCTGCGGTTCCAGGCGCACGGTGTCGAGCACGCGCTCGGCCAGCAGGCCGAGGCGGCGCGGCTGGCCGGCGCGGTCGCGGTAATCGGCCAGCACGATGCGCGTGCTCATCGCCGCGCGCGCCGGGCGCGCCAGCGCCAGCCGGCACAGGTCGATCAAGGGCACGACTTCGCCGCGGTAGTCGAACACCCCGGCCACCGCGGGATGCGCCTGCGGCAGCCGCCGCAGCTCGACTTGCGGCAACACCGCCGTCACCGTCGCCGCGTCGATCGCGTAGCGTTCGGCATCGAGCTGGAAGACCAGGAACAGCACGCGCGCGGCTCCGCCGGCTCAGGCCAGCAGCTTGAACTTGACCACGCCGTCGCGCAGTCCGGCGCTGACGTGGTGCAGTTCGTCGATGGCCTGGTTGGACTGGCGCAGCGCTTCCACCGTCTGCTGCGCGGCCTCGCTGAGCTGGCTCAGCGCCAGGTTGATCTGTTCGGCGCCGGCCGACTGCGCCTGCACGCCTTCGTTGACCGCCTCGAACCGCGGCACCATCGCCTGCACGTTGTCGATCACCTGCGACAGCTGGCCGCCGACCTGTTGCACGTCGTGGGTGCCGCGGCGGACTTCCTCGGAGAACTTGTCCATGCCCATCACGCCGGCCGACACCGCCGACTGGATCTCGCGCACCATCTGCTCGATGTCGAGCGTGGCGACCGCGGTCTGGTCGGCGAGGCGGCGGATCTCGTTGGCGACCACCGAGAAGCCGCGGCCGTATTCGCCGGCCTTTTCCGCTTCGATCGCGGCGTTGAGCGAGAGCAGGTTGGTCTGGTCGGCGACCTTGGTGATGGTGGTGACCACCTGGCTGATGTTGTTGGCCTTGTCGGCGAGCACCGACAGCTTGGCGCTGATCGCGGCGGTGGCCTCGATCATGCGCCGCATCGATTGCTCCATCTCCGACAGCCCGGCCTGGCCGTTGCCGGCCAGCGACGAGGTCTGCTCGGCCGCGGCGGCGACGGTGTCCATCGTCCGCACCAGCTCCTTGGAGGTGGCGGCGATCTCGCGCGAGGTCGCGCCGATCTCGGTGGTGGTGGCGGCGATCTGCGCGGCCGAGGCCTGCTGTTCGCGCAGGGTGGCGGTGATCTCGTTGATCGAGGAATTGACCTGGATGCCGGACGACTGGACCTGGCCGACCAGTTCCGACAGGTCGTCGGTCATGCGGTCGTAGCCCTGGCCCAGGGTGCCGAATTCGTCGCTGCGGCCCAGCGCCAGGCGCTTGCTGAAATCGCCCTTGGCCAGGGTCTGGACCGCGCCGGACAGCTGCCGCAGCGGCACGGTGATCGCGCGCCACAGGAAGAAACCGACCAGGCCGGACAGGATCACGGCGACGAAGAACGACACCGCGATTCCGGTCTTGGCCGCGGCGATCGCCTGGTCGATGCGCGCCACCGATTCGGAGGCGTAGCGGCGGTTGTAGTCGAGGATCTTGTCGAGCGCGGCGTTGTTGCGCTCGAACACCGGCGCGGCGCGCTCGCGCCAGGCGGTGGCCACGGCGGGCGAGCGTTCCTGCGCCAGGCGGGTGAGTTCGGCCTGCAGCGCGAACGCGGCCTGGGCCTGGCGCATCAGTTCGGCGAACTGGGCGCGGTCGTCGGCGCGGCGGATGGTGCGGTCGTACTCGACGGCGGCGGCCTCGAACTGGGCGCGGCGGGTGCGCACCAGTTCCTCCAGGCGGGTCAGGTCGTCGCTGCCGGCGATGGTCATCGCGCGCACGTTGGCGTGGTAGGTCATCCACGAGGACTGCATCTTGGAGGCCGCGTAGGTGCCGGGGATGGAGTCGTCGCGCAGCGCCGCTTCCTCGGTCTCGATGTGCAGCAGGCGCTGCCAGGCGATGCCGCCCATCAGCGCGAGCACGCCGAAGGTCACGGCCAGGCTCAGCAGGATCCGTTGGCGAATGGAGAGGTTGATCATGGTCGGTTCTCTGGGGAGGCCGTCGGCCGCCCGCGCGCGCCGTCCGCGGCGTCGCGGCGCGGGCGCGCGGTGCGGGCCGCCGGCGCGCGGGCGCAGACAGTCATCGGTGGAACGGGCATCGAAGCAGGGGACATGGGGACGGCATGCATGGGACCGGACATGCACGGACGCGAGGCAGGCGGCGCAACGGCTCGGGCCCGGACCGGGGCGCGGCGGCGCGGCGCGCCGGCGGCACGCGTTCCGGTGCCGCGGCGGGCAGTGCCGGCGTCCCCTGTCCGGCCAGGTTCGATCCAGTGCTGCCGCGCTCGGTCCAACTAAGCCCGCAATGTGGTTATTTGGGTAAAACAGAGCATATGTAAAAGCCCCAAGACTCACAATTGTAGTTATTAGGAATGTGTGCCTGTTTGCTGTACCGGCACCTGCGAGGGGGCTGGAGCGCAGCCGGGGAATCGACGGTGGCCGCTGTTCGCGTTCGGCGGCTCGCGGGTGGCGGTTCGAGCGGGCAAGGACCTTGGTAGGGGCGGATTGCGGCTAGACCGGATCGCCAGGGCGGGTGGGCCACGCCGACGCCTGCGGTTCGCGAGTCGCCGCCGTGCGGTCGCGGTCCTCGAGCGCGGACGATCCCGCGCGCGGCGGTGCCGTGCGCATCAAGAGTGATCGAAATTTCCACAACCAATGCCAGCAGCATGCGCGAATGCCGGCCTCTGGCGTTCATCTGCTTCACCTTCGCTCACCAAAACTCACCCGACCTTGATGTGACTTGAATCACATTTTTCTCGGTCGCGCGCTAGGGACGGTAGGCAAGGCATCCATGAGGTTGGGGTTCTCCAGTGCGCTGTTCGCGTTCGCTCGTCCGTCGGCCCTGCGCAATATCGTCGCGCTGGCCCGGTTGGCCCACTTCCTGATCGTGTTCGGGGCCGGCGCGCTGGCGCTGCACGCCCTGCAGGGCGGTCCGCCGCGCGCCAGCGAGCACTATCTCGCGCTGTCGGCCCTGGCCGGCGCGCTGTGCGTGCTGGTGTTCCACAGTTTCGGGCTGTACGGCCACGACATGTTCGGCAGCCGGCTGCTGATCCGCCGCACCTTGCTGGCCTGGGGCGCGGCGTTCGGGCTGGTGATGACCCTGCACCTGCTGTTCCGCTTCCTGCGGCCGCTGCCGGACGGATCGCTGGCGCTGTGGTTCGCGCTGAGCTTCGTCCTGTTCGTGGGCGGGCGGCTGGTGATGCTGTGGCTGTTCCAGCGCCGGATCCGCCAGGGCGCTTTCATCCAGCGCTCGGTGATCCTGGGGATGACCGACAACGCGCTGCGCCTGGCCGAGCAGATCCACCATCGCGCCGACGTCGTGTCCGGCCTGGTCGGCTACATCGACGACCGCCGCACCCACCGGCTCAGCGAGCCGCCGCCGTCCTCGCTGCCGCGGCTGGGCGACATCGACGACCTGGAGCGGCTGATCCGCGACGGCGGCGTCGACCAGGTGCTGGTGGCGCTGCCGGCGCAGGCGCGCGGGCGCAACGAGGACCTGGCCCAGCGCCTGCGCCGCCTGCCGGTGCAGGTGTTGCTGGTGCCGGACATGGGCAGCTTCCACTTCGCCCACCGCAAGCTGGTGCCGGTGGCCGGGGTGCCGATGTTCGTGATCGCCGAGCCGCCGCTGCAGGGCTGGGCGCCGGTGCTCAAGCGCGCCGAGGACCTGGCGCTGTCGGCGCTGGCGCTGCTGGCGCTGGCGCCGCTGATGGCGCTGGTCGCGCTGGCGGTGAAGCTGGATTCGCCCGGCCCGGTGCTGTTCCGGCAGAAGCGCTACGGCTACAACCAGCGCCTGATCGAGGTATTCAAGTTCCGCTCGATGCACCACCACCTGCGCGACGAGCACGCCGCGCGGCAGACCGGCCGCGCCGACCCGCGGGTGACCCGGGTCGGGCGCTTCATCCGCAAGACCAGCCTGGACGAGCTGCCGCAGCTGTTCAACGTGCTCGCCGGCAGCATGTCGCTGGTCGGCCCGCGCCCGCACGCGACCGCGACCAAGGCCGCCAACGTGCTGTTCGAGGACGCGGTGCAGGAGTACGTGGCGCGGCACCGGGTCAAGCCGGGCATCACCGGGCTGGCCCAGATCAACGGCTACCGCGGCGAGACCGACACGATCGAGAAGATCCAGCGCCGGGTCGAGTACGACCTGGAATACATCGAGAACTGGTCGCTGTGGCTGGACCTGTCGATCCTGCTGCGCACGCTGCCGGCGGTGCTGTCGGGGGAGGCGGCGTATTGAACCGGCGCGCCGCGACCGCGAGCGCATTCAGGCGGTTCAGCGGCCGTGCCGATGGGGTGCGCGCATGCGCGCGGCGGCGACATCGGCAGCCGATAAACTGTGATCTAACTCTCATATTTGATCGTGCCCGCGATGCCTGGCCAGCGCATCGGGTTCGGCGTCGATTCCTTTTGAATCAGTCGATTGCGCGATCTTTCTCAGTAGCTACGCAGGGCGGGATGGAGTGATGAGCCAGCAGGTTCGCAGGAGGCGGCCGGAAAGTCCGGCACGGGCAGGACGAGGCACGGCGCCGGCGCGGCAGCGGGTGCAGCTGGCGCCACTGCTGATGCTGTTGTGGCTGCTGGCGTCGGGCCTGGCCGCGGCGCCGGCGTTCGCCCAGGCGCCCGCGCCGGCGGCCGCCGCGGCCGGCGCCGACCCCGGCTACCGCATCGCCGCCGGCGACGAGCTCGCGCTCAAGTTCTTCTACGCGCCCGAGCTCAACGAGACCGCCACCGTGCGTCCCGACGGCCGCATCCAGCTGCAGCTGGTCGGCGAAGTCCGCGCCGCCGGGCAGACCCCGCGGGAGCTGGCCGACGCGCTCAAGCGCGCCTATGCCGGCAGCCTGCGTTACCCGGAGGTGTCGGTCGAAGTCGAGAAGGGCTTCGCCCGCCAGCAAGTGTTCGTCGGCGGCGAAGTCGGCCGGCCCGGCGCGCAGCCGCTGTTGCCGGGGCTGACCCTGATGCGCGCGCTGATCGTCGCCCAGGGCCCGACCGACCGCGCCGCGCTCAATCGGGTCGCGATCCTGCGCCGCGACGAGTCCGGCGCGACCCGGGTGATCCGCGTCGACGCCGCCTCGCAGGCGCGCCGCGGCGCCGACGACGGCAACGATCCGCCGCTGCAGCCTTTCGACGTGGTGCTGGCGGTGCCGTCGCGGATCTCGCGGGTCAACAAGTGGATCGACCAGTACGTGCGCCGCAACCTGCCGGTCAACGTGGGGTTCTCCTACGACCTCAACGACAACAACCGCCGGGGCGATTGAATGGACCTCGACCTCGATCGCGACCCCGCCGCCCGGCCCGCGCCGGTCGCCGCGCCGTCCGCCGCGTCCGCGCTGCGCGAATGGCTGGAGATCGCTTTCCGCGACAAGCGCCGCATCGCCGCCGCGTTCGCGCTGTGCTTCGGCCTGACCGTGCTGGCGGCGCTGCTGCCGACCGCGCGCTACCAGTCCGAGGCCAGCGTGCTGGTGCGGCTCGGCCACGAGTACGTCTACGTCGCCGACAACACCGACGGCAGCAGCGGCGGCGCGATGCCGCTGATGTTCGACCGCACCGAGGCGCTCAGCGCCGAGACCCAGATCCTGGCCAGCCGCGATCTGATCGCCGAGGTGGTGCGGCATGTCGGCCTGGGCCGGCTGTATCCCGACATCGCCCGCCAGCGCGAGGACCCGGACCGGCCCAAGCTCGACCAGGCGGTGGAGCGCTTCCGCCAGGGCCTGGACGCGCAGTTGCTCAAGGGCGCGACGGTGATCCAGATCGGTTTCTCGCACCGCGATCCGGCCCTGGCCCAGGCCGCGCTGCGGACCTTGTTGCAGACCTATCTGGCGCGTCGCGCCGCGGTGTTCTCCGACGGCCAGGTGCGGTTTCTCGAAGGCCAGGTGGCCGCGGTGGACCGACGCCTGCAGCGCGCCGAGCAGGACCTGAGCCGGTTCAAGCGCGCCCACGGCATCGTCGACTACGGCCAGCAGATCGGCCTGTTGCTGCAGCAGGGCAACGAACTGGAATCGCGCCTCAACGACACCGACCAACAAGCGCGCACCGCCAGCGAACGGGCCAAGACCCTGACCCGGCTGGCCAACGCGACCCCGGCCAACCTGGTGCAGTTCAGCGAGAGCCTGGGCGACCCGCAGGTGCCGCGGCAGTTGCTGGAACTGCGGCTGAAAGAGCAGGGGCTGCGCTCGCGCTATGTCGACGACAACCCGCTGGTGGTCAACGCCGGCAACGACGTGGCCACCGCCGAGGCCTTCATCCGCGACCAGCGCAAGGCGCCGCCGACCACGGTGCGCACCGGCCGCAACCCGGTGCGCGAGGCCGCCGAACTGGACCTGCTGCGCGCGCGTTCGGACGAATCGGCGCTGGCCGGCAGCCGCAAGGCCTTGCAGGACACGCTGCAGCAACTGCGCCGGCGCGCCGACGAACTGAGCCGCCAGCAGATCGAACTGGCCGCGCTGAGCCGCGAGCAGAAGCTGCTGGAGGACAGCTACGGCAACTACGCGCGCAAGCTCGAAGCCGCGCGCATCACCGAGGCGCGCGAGCAGAAACAGCGCACCACGGTCAGCGTGCTGCAGGCCGCCAGCTGGCCGCTCAAGGCCAAGAGCGCGCGCCTGCCGATCCTGGCCATCGGCCTGTGCCTGAGCGTCGCCGCGGCCTTGCTGGTGGCCTTCCTCAGCCAGGCGCTGCGCAGCAGTTTCCAGTCGCCGGAGCAACTGGAGCGCGCGTTCGGCCTGCCGGTGCTGGCGACCCTGCCGCGGGTGCAGCGTTGAGGGCCAGGCGCCGCCGCGGCCTCGCGCTCGGCGCCGGCCTGGCGCTGTGGCTGCTGGCCTGCGCTGCCGTAGAAGCGATGCCGCTGCGCCGCGGCGTGGCCCTGAGCCGCTGGTTCGAAGCCAGCGCCGGCGCGCCGGTGAGCGCCGAAGAACTGCGCGCCCTGCGCGCGGCCGGATTCGATCACGTGCGCATTCCGGTCGATCCGGTGAGCCTGGGCTGGTCGCCGCGGCGCGGGCCGAAACTCGACGATGCGCGCCTGCGCGCGGCCATCGACGCGGCGCTCGCGGCCGGGCTGGACGCGATCGTCGACCTGCATCCGCGCGAGCAGACCAAGCAGGCGATCGAGCGCGGCGGGGAGTGGGCGGACGGTTATGTAGCGCTGTGGAAAGCGCTGGCGGCCGATTGGAAGACGCTGCCGACGCAGCGGGTCGCGTTCGAACTGTTCAACGAGCCCGGCTTCTACGGCTGGACCGGCGGCCTGGCCTGGAGCCGCTACCAGCAGCGGCTGGTGGCAGCGGTGCGCGGCGTCGACCGCGAGCGCGTGCTGATCGTCAGCGGGCGCAAGGGCGGCAGCCTGGAAGGGCTGGTCGAACTGGCGCCGCTCGACGACGACAAGCTGATCTACAGCTTCCATTACTACCTGCCGTACGTGTTCACCCACCAGGGCGCGAGCTGGATGCGCGGCGACGAGTGGACCACCGCCGGACACTGGCGCAGCGTGCGCTATCCGGCCAAGGCGGCGCAGGCGCGGTTGCCGCATACCGACGGCGGGGTCGGGCGCGACCGCGCGCGCGACGAGATCGCCGATTACTTCCGCGATGGCTGGGACCGCGAACGCATCGCCGCGCAGTGGCGGCCGCTGCGCGAGTGGGCCGGCAAGCACAAGGTGCGGGTGCATTGCGGCGAGTTCGGCACGATCCGCGAGGGCGTCGACCCGGACTCGCGCTATCGCTGGATCGGCGACGTGCGCGCGCTGGCCGAGGCCGAAGGCTGGGGCTGGTCGGTATGGAACTACGCCGACGATTTCGGCCTGACCGCGAACAGCAACACCACCGGCGCGCCGCGCGGCGCGCTGGAGCCGGCGGCGTTGCGCGCGCTCGGCCTGGACGCGCGGGGGCGGCGCAGCCCGGCCGCGACGCGCGCGCGCGGCGAGCCGGACACGCCCGAACCCAGGCAGGGCGCGCGATGAGTCCCGCGTCCGGCCCCCAGCCCGGCTTGCAACGCGCCGCGGCCGCGTTGGCGGCGCTGGCGCTGATCGCTTACCTGGCGCTGTCGCCGGCGCTGCTGACGGTGCTGGGGATTCCCTACGACGCGCCGTACGGCCCGTTCTGGTTCAAGCTGCATCCGGGCGACTATCCGCTGCTGCTGGCGCTGGCCTGCTCGCTGGCCGCGCGCGGCAATCCGTTGCTCGAAGCGCTGCGCCGCCTGCGCGCGCATCCCTTGCTCGCCGCCTACCTGACCGCGATGGCGTCGATCTTCGCCTACTCGCTGCTGCGCCACGGGCCGTCGGGCTCGGCGTTCTTCATCGATACCTTGATGATGCCGGCGGCGATGGCGCTGGTGTTGGTCGCGATGGACGAGGCCGAGCTGCGCCGGCTGTGGCGGTTGCTGCTGGCGGCGGTGCTGGTCAATGCCGCGATCGGCCTGGCCGAAGCGGCGTCGCAGCGGCATCTGGTGCCGTACACCGTGGCCGGTGGCGTGGCGGTGATCGAGGACAAGTTCCGCGCCACCGCGCTGCACGGCCATCCGCTGGAAAACGCGATGCTGACCGGCATCGCCCTGTTGGCCGCGCTCGACCTGCCGATGCCGCCGCGCCGGCGCTGGGCGCTGTGCGCCTTGCTGGTGCTGGCGCTGCTGGCCTTCGGCGGACGCGCCAGCTTCCTGCTCAGCGTCGCGGCGCTGGCGGCGTGGGCCGCGCTGCGCGCGCGCGAGGGCCTGCGCGCGGGCCGCTACGGCTACCTGCATATCGTCGGCGCGTTGCTGGCGGGCCTGGTCGCCGCGCCGGTCGCGGCGGCCGCGGTATGGAAGAGCGGCCTGGGCGCGCGTATCTTCCAGGGCCTGTACCTGGACGACAGCGCCGCGGTGCGGCTGCGCATCTTCGACGTGTTCGACCACCTCGACGGCTTCGATCTGCTGTTCGGCATCGCCCCGCAGCAGATCCAGGAACTCTCGCTGCGCATCGGCCTGTCGCAGAACCTGGAAGCGATCGAGAACTTCTGGCTGTTCATGCTGCTGCAGCTGGGCGCGTTCGGATTCCTCGCCTTCGCCGCCGGCCTCGGCTGCGGCTTGTACTGGCTGTGGCGCCGCGCCGATGGCGGCGCGCGCTGGGCGCTGCTGGTGTTCCTGGCCACCGCGTCCACCACCAATTCGCTGGCGTCCAAGACCAGCGCGCTGACCCTGCTGTTCGCGCTGCTGTGCTGCTTGCGCGGCTACCGCGGCCGGCGCCTGGCGCAACCGCCACCGCGGCCGGCGCCGCCGCGCCGCATCGCCATGCGCACTGGAGCGACCGCATGACCCGAGCTTCCGTCACCAGCGCCCACCGCGGCTGGGAACTGCTGCCGCCGCAACCGCGGCGCGCGCTGCATCTGATCAACGGCGAACACTACGCCGGCGCCGAACGCGTGCAGGACCTGCTCGCCCAGCAACTGCCGCGGTTCGGCTGGGACGTGGACTTCGCCTGCCTCAAGCCCGGCGCGTTCGAACGCGAACGCAGCGCCCGCGACAGCCGCATCATCACCGTGCCGATGCGTTCGCGCCTGGATATGGGGCCGGCGCGCCGGGTCGCCGAACTGCTCGAGCGCGGCGGCTACGACCTGCTGCACACCCACACCGTGCGTTCGCTGCTGGTCGGCCGCTTCGCCGCGCGGCGCGCGCGCCGGCCGCTGCTGCACCACGTCCACAGCCGCACCGACCGCGACACCGAGAACGCGCTGCGCAACCGCGTCAACAGCGCGATCCAGCGCTTCGGCGCGGCCCGCGCCACGCGCCTGGTGGCGGTCTCGCACGGCACCGCGCACTACCTGCGCGGGCTCGGCTACGACGACGAAGTGGTGCGGGTGGTGCCCAACGGCGTGCCGGTGAATCCGGCGCCGCGGCCGTGGATCGCCCCGGACGGCGCGTGGACGCTGGGCATGGTCGCGCTGTTCCGGCCGCGCAAGGGCGTGGAAGTGCTGATCGACGCGCTGGCGCAGTTGCGCGCGCAGGGCAGGGACGTGAGCCTGCGCGCGGTCGGCGGTTTCGAGAGCGATGCGTATCGCGAACAGGTGCTCGCGCATGCCCAGGCGCGCGGGGTGGCCGAGCAGATCCACTGGACCGGCTTCACCCGCGACGTCTCCGCCGAACTGGCCCGGATCGATTTGTTCGTATTGCCGAGCCTGTACGGCGAAGGCCTGCCGATGGTGCTGATCGAGGCGCTGTCGCTGGGGTTGCCGGTGGTCGCCACAGCCAACGAAGGCGTGCCCGAAGTGCTCGCCGACGGCCGCGCCGGCGAACTGGTGCCGCCGGGCGACGCCACCGCGCTGGCGGCCGCGATCGCCGCGCTGATGGACGATCCCGCGCGCGCCGCCGTACTGGCCGGGCGCGGGCTGCAGCGCCAGCGCGAGCGTTATTCGGACGTGGCGATGGCGCGCCAGGTCGCGGCGGTGTACGAGGAAGTGCTGCAGGAGGCGCAGCGATGAACGCCGCCGCGCCATCGCCCGACGCGGCGCCGCGACGCCTGCTGGAGCTGCTCGACCGGCTGCTCATCGTCCGCGACGCGGCGCAGTACCGCGCGCTGTTGCAGCGGCTGGCCGATCCCGCTGGTGCGACCGTGCTGTCGTTCTTCAACCAGCACGCCTTCAACCTGGCCTGGACCGATCCGGCGTTCGCCGAACACCTGCGCCGCAGCGACGTGCTGCTGCGCGACGGCGTCGGCGTCGCCGCCTGCCTGCGGCTGCTGGCGCGCGAGCCGGGCCTCAACGCCAACGGCACCGACCTGATTCCGCAGTTGCTGGGCGCGTTCGCCGGACGCCGCGCGGTGTTGATCGGCACCCGCGAGCCGTACCTGCAGCGCGCCGCGCAGCGCCTGGGCGAGGACTACGCGGTCGAGGTGGCCTGCGCCCTGGACGGCTTCGGCGACGCCGCGGGCTATCTCGAAGCGGTCGCGCGCGAACGGCCCGACTTGGTCGTGCTCGCGATGGGCATGCCCAGGCAGGAGCGCGTCGCCGCGGAGTTGGCGCAGTGGGCGCGGCAGGCCGGGCATCGGCTGTTGATCGTCAATGGCGGCGCGATCGCGGATTTCATCGCCGGGCGCGTCGCCCGCGCGCCGGCGTGGATGCGGCGCGCGCGCCTGGAATGGCTGTACCGGCTCGGCCGCGAGCCGCGCCGGTTGTGGCGGCGCTACCTGCTCGGCGGCGCCGTATTCATCGCGCGCGCGTTGCGTCTGGCCGCGGACCCGCCGCGGCCGGCGAGCGGCATCGCGCCCCTGTTCGAGGCATCTACCGTGAAAGCGGATACCCTGGCCCTGTTCGGCCTCGACGAGGCGCGCATCGCGCAACTGGTGCAGCGGCTCGACGCCAGCGCGGGCGGCGGCGAGCGCCGCATCGTCCAGTTCGCCGCCGCGCGCGCGGGCGAGGGCGCGACCACGCTGGCGCACAGCTACGCGGCCGCGTCGGCGCAGTTGCGCAAGCGCCGGGTGTTGCTGTTGTCCGACGATGCGCAAGGCGACGCCGCCTGTTTCGCGGACTGTTTCGCCCAGGCCGCGGCGCCGGGCGCGCCCGGCCTGGCCGTGGCCCGGCTCACCGATCCGCGGCGCGAATTCCGCGACAACTACGCGGCGCTGGACGATGCCGACGCGTGGCAGGCGCTGGCGCAGCGCTTCGACGAAATCGTGGTCGACGCGCGGGCGCCGTACGCGCTGGCCGCGGCCAAGCACGCCTCGGGCGTGGTGGTGGTGGTCGAGGCCGAAGCCACCCGCGCCGCGCTGGTGCGAACATTGCTCGATGACCTGGCCGCGGTCGATGCGCGGGTGATCGGCACCGTCCTCAACAAACACCGTTCGCATCTTCCGCATGCCTTGCACGAGCGACTCTGACGCCGCCGCGCCGGTGCGCGCGGCGATCCTGCTGCCGGCCGGGCGCAGCCGGGTCTGGCAGGAACGCGCCGCGCTGGCGCTGGCCGGGCTGCCCGGGGTGCAGTGCCGGGTCGTGCGCGTGCGCGCCGCGCCGCGCGAGCACGACGCGCAGTGGCGGCGCTGGGCCGCGGCGCATCCGGAACTGCAGGAACTGCGCGTGGACGACGAAAGCGACGCGGCCGCGCTGGCGGACGCGGCCGGCGCCTGGGATGCGGCCGGCGTCTGGGATGCGGTGATCGATCTGGCCGATGTGGCCGATCCCGCGCCGTGGCGCGCGCGCAGCCGCTTCGGGGTGTGGCAGCCGCTCGACGCGCAGGGCCTGCACCTGGCCGCGCCGTACGCGGGACATGCCTCGATCGTGTCCGGCCGCGGCGGCGAGCTGTCGCTGGTGCGCGACGGCGCGATGGCTTTGGAAACCATGCGCTACTACGCCGACCCGGATTATCCGCGCGCGCTCGGCCGCGCCTACCTGGGGCTGCTGTATCTGTTGGCCGCCGGCCTGCTCGAACTCGTCCACGGCGGCGAACCGGCGGCTGCGGCGTTCGTCGCTCAGGCGCCGCGGTCGCGCTGGCGCCGCCTCGTGGCCGGCCTGCGCGGACGCTGGCGTTCGCAGCTGCGCCGCTGGCGCGGCCAGTGGCTCAGCGAAAGCTGGATGATCGGCGTGGTCGACGCGCCGATCGAACAAACGCTGCAGGGCCGCTTCGCCGAGCGCATCCGCTGGCTGGGCGGGCGCGACGCGCTGCAGTACCGCGCCGATCCGTTCGGCCTGCCGGGCCAGGACCGCCTGCTGTACTGCGAAACCTACGATTACCGCGACGGCGTCGGCCGGCTCGAACGGCTGCGCCTGGACGCCGACGGCGCGGTCGCGCAGGCCGATCCGGCCGGTCCGCAGCGGCCGGGCCACGTCTCCTATCCGTACGTGTTCGAACACGCAGGGCAGACGTACGCGATTCCGGAGACCGCGCAGCGCCGCTGCTGCGAGCTGTACGAGATCGACGCGCACGGCCGCTGGCGCTTCGTCGCCACCTTGCTCGACGACGTCGCCGCCGCCGATGCCAGCCTGTTCGCCTGGGAAGGGCGCTTCTGGCTGGCCTACACCGACCTGTCGTGGGGCGCGTTCGACAATCTGTGCCTGAGCTACGCCGACGACTTGCGCGGCCCGTGGCGCCGGCATGCGCGCCATCCGGTCAAGCTCGACCATCGCAGCTCGCGTCCGGCCGGCACGCCGTTCGTCCACGACGGCGCGCTGTACCGGCCGGCGCAGGATTGCACCGGCGGCTATGGGCAAGCGGTCGCGCTGAACCGGGTGCGGTTGTGCACGCCGCAGCGCTATCGCGAAGAAGTGGTGACGCATTGCCGGCCCGATCCGCGCGGACGCAACCCGCACGGGCTGCACACCGTCTCGGCCTGGGGCGCGCGCACCCTGGTCGACGGCAAGCGTTACGTGTTCAACCTGCACGAACTCGGGCGCAAGCTGCGGCGCCGCTACGGCGCGGCGGCGCAGACGGTGGGCGTTTGAGCGCGCTCGCGCAATCGGGGTCGGCGACGGTGCGCTCGGTCCTGTTGTATCTGCCGCAGTTCAAGCTCGGCGGCGCCGAGATCTCGATCCTGCGCCTGGCGCAAGGGTTGCAGGCGCGCGGCGTGGCGGTGGCGCTGGCGGTGCATCGCGCCGATCCGGCGGCGCAGGCGCTGGCCGGCGACATCGAACTGCTGTCGCTCGATGCCGGCCGCACCCTGGCGGTGCCGGGCCGACTGGCGCAGCTGTTGCGCCAGCGGCGTCCCGACGTGCTGGTCTCGGCGCTGACCCACAGCAACATCGTCGCCGCGTTGGTGGCGCGCGGCACCGGCGTGCGCACGGTGTTGACCGAGCACGCGCCGATCGCCTCGATGCGCCGGCTCGACCGCTCGCGCCGCTACCGCGCCACCGTGGCGCTGATGCCGTGGGCCTACCGCCATGCCGACGCCGTCGTCGCGGTCTCCGAAGGCGTGCGCGAGGACATCGCCGCGCACCTGCGCCAGGAACAGCGCCGGCGCCTGTATGTGATCGCCAACCCGGTGCTGCCACGCGACTGGCGCGAGCGCGCCGACGCGCCGGTGGCCGAGGACGGCTTCGGCGCCGACGGCGCGCCGACGATCCTCTCGGTCGGGCGGTTGAGCGAGGAAAAGAATTTCGCCGGCCTGATCCGCGCCTTCGCCCGCCTGCGCACGCCGCTGCGGCTGCACCTGGCCATCGTCGGCGAAGGCCCGCAGCGGCCGGCGCTGCAGGCGTTGATCGACGAACTCGGCCTGGGCCGGGTGGTGCGCCTGCTCGGCCAGCGCGACAACCCCTATCCCTACATGCGGCGGGCGCGGGTATTCGCGCTGGCCTCGCAATTCGAGGGCTTCGGCAACGTGCTGATCGAAGCCATGGCCTGCGGCGCGCCGGTGGTCAGCACCGATTGCCCGGTGGGACCGCGCGAAGTGCTGGCCGGCGGACGCTACGGCCTGCTGGTGCCGCCCGACGATCCCGGCGCGCTGGCCGAGGCGATCGAGCGGCAGGTGCGCCACGCCGATCCGCAAGTGCTCGCGGCCGCGCGCGAGCACGCGCTGCAGTTCACCGTCGAGCGCAGCGCCGAGCGTTATCTGCGGCTGTTCGAACGGCTGATGGACGACGGCGCCGCGCGGCGCTGAGCGCCGCTAGCCGGCGTCGCCGGGGCGCGAACGCAGCGCCGACAAGCGCCGCTTCAGCTCCGGCCGGTCCGCCAGCCAGGCGCGCGCGCGATGCCGGAGCCCGGCGCGCAGGCTGTGCGGCCGGCCTTTCCACGACAGCGCCACGGTCGAATCGAACAGGTCCTCGCGCTCGGGCTGGAAGCCGCGCTTGTAGGCGTAGTCGCCGATGGTGAAATCGAAACGGCGCACGCCCTGCGCGTGCAGCGCGGCCATGGTGCGCTCGATCACCAGCCGTCCGGGCGAGCAGTTGCGCCATTCGCCGGCGGCGTTGCCGATCCGGATCATCGCGTACTCGTCGCCGCGGCGCAGGCCGAGCAGGGCGGCGACGATGTCGTCGCCGGCGCGCAGCGCGGTCAGCACCGTTTCGCCGCCGGCCAGCCCGCGCGCGACCAGTTCGCGGTAGAACTCGCGGTAGCCCGGCTCGTCCAGCAGGTAGGCCCAGCCCTTGCCCTGGATCGCCTCGCGCTGCAGCGCTTCCAGCGCATCCATGACCGGCAGCGCGCGCGCGGGATCCTCGATCCGTTCGAAGCTCGCCTGCGGGTGGCGCGAGAACACCCGCCACGACCGCTCCAGTTCCTTGCGGTGGGTCTTTTCGCGGCTGAAGCGCCAGGCGTCGAAGTCCTCGCCGATGGTCACCGGATTGCCGAACAAGGCGCTGGCGCGCGTGCCGGGCAGTTGCAGCAGCGGATTGTCGCGTCGGCCGATGCGCGCGGGCATCTTCTCCAGCGACCACAGGTCGGCGCGCGGCAGGACGCGGCGCAGCGCGGCGAACATCGCCCGCACCGCGACCGGATCGGCGGGACAGTCGGGCGCGCAGATCGGCGCGGCGTAGTCGCTGACGCCGGCGTCGGCGAAGGCGATGCAGTACAGGCCGCCGCGGCGCTCGCGCACCAGCGGCAGCGCCAGCAGCGCGCTGCCGTCGTGGCGGCGCTCGATGCTCGCCAGCAGGGGCTCGCGTCCAGCCTGCGCGCCGAGCGTCGCGTACCAGGCGCGCAGCCAATGTTCGCGCTGGAACAGGCCGACCGCGGCGCCGTCGCGTTCCCACTCGCGCCAACGCGCCAGCGCGGGCGCGAGTTCGCGCTCGACGATGACCCGGTAATCGTCGCTGCGGTTCATGCGCCCTGGCCGTCGCGGCGCTTGGGCGCGCCGAGGTCGAGGATCGCGCCGGGGCGGTCGGGATCGAGCCGGAAATCGATCGGCCGCGCCGCGCGGCGCAGCCCGTCGAGCCGGCCGCTGCGGCGCCACAGCGACTGCAGCGCGGCCTTGGCGTAGAACGAGGGCCCGCCGAGCTTGCGCGAACGCGGCGCCACGCCGTAATGGTTGCGCAGGATGCCGTTGGCCACGTTGATCATCTGGCTGCGGCGGATCTCCTGGGTCCAGTACTCCAGCGTCAGCGACACGTTGAGGCTGTCGTGGTTCTCGATCCGGTGCGGCGAGTTCAGCGGCCAGAACAGGCCCTGGCCGGGCTCCAGATCGAACACCATCGCCTCGCGGTCGAACTCCGGCCGGTATTCCAGCCCGACTTCGAGCTGGCTCAGGGCGATGTTCTCCAGGCCCTGTTCGCTCAGGAACGGCAGCCGCGGCGGATAAATGTAGATGCGCTTGCGGCCGTGCAATTGCAGCAGCCCCTGGCCGGGCAGGTCGGCGTGGTAATAGACCTGCGCGCCGGGCGAGGACACCAGCACGCCCAGGCGATGGCCGTAGCTCGACACCGGCGGCGCCAGCGCGCCGGCCTCGGCGAACAGGCCGCGCATGGTCGCATCCAACTCGGCGTCGTGCGCGTGTCCATCGCGCAAATTGAGCCACAGCCGGCCGCGCTCGATCGCGTCGAGCACGCGCGCGCCGTCGAGCCCGCCGAAGTCGCCTTCGCGCCACACCCGCCGGCCGCCGGCGCCTTGCTCGCCCATGTGCACGATGGAATAGCTGCGGCGCGGATAGCGGTCGATCAGGCCGGCGATCGCCGCCTTGGCGAAGCGCGGGTCGGCGTGCAGGCGGTGCTGGAACAACAGCGGCGCGGTTTGCCATTGCGCCGGCGATTGCGGGGTCAGGGCGCTCAGCGCGCCGGAAGCGATGCGATCCATGGCGAAGTCATCGGGACAGGAAAGGAAGACGGCCGCGCAGCTCGCGCAGATGGCCGCGGTAGCACAGCGCCAGCGCGCCGGCGTAGACGGCGCCGCCGAACGCGGTGGCGAGAATCAGCGCGGGCCAGCCGGCGAGCGGCGGCAGCAGCGCCAGTGCGGCCGACATCGCCGCGCTGGCCACGACGATGCGCGCCAGGTGCGCGGCCGGCAGCGGCATGTCCAGGCGGCGCACGGCGACGAAGAACGACAGCGCGGCGCCGACGCTGACCGCCGCCAGCGCGCCCCAGGCGGCGCCGGCGAGTCCGAGCGCGCGCAGGCCGAGCGCGGCGCCGATCAGGAACAGCGCGGTTTCCAGCGCATCGATGGCGAGCGTCCAGCCGGTCTTGCGCGCGAGCAGGAAGGCCTGGTTGGCGAAATGGCTGCGCAGGTTCTTGACCAGGCCGGCGAGGGCGGCGATGGGCAGGATGACCAGGGTGTCGGCCACATACGGCACCGACACCGCCAGCCGCGACAGCGGCGCCGACAACGCGATCAGGCCGGCCGCGCTCGGCAGCAGCACCGCGCACAGCAGCGCGCCGTTGTCGGCCAGTTGCCGCAGCGCGCGCTCGCGCTCGCCGCTGGCTTCCAGGCGCAGGGCGATGGGGAAGGCGGCGGCGGTGACCAGCATCGCCGCGAACGCGCAGGCGCGCTGGCCCAGGGTCCAGCCGGCGGCGAACAGGCCGACCGCGGCCAGGCCGAGCCCGTGTTCGACCACGAAGCGGATGCCGTTGCCGGGCACCCACGCCAGCGCGCCGCTCAGCGCCAGCGGCAATCCGTACGCCGCGACCGCGCGCAGCAAGCCGCGGTCCACGCGCCGCAGGCGCCAGCGCAGCGGCAGCCGCAGCAACGCGAACAACAGCGAGGCGGCCTGCGCGATCGCGTAAGCGCCGAGCACCTGCAGCGGGCCGATTCGGGCCGCGCCGTCGCGGCTCAGGTGCGCCCACAGCCAGCCCAGCGCCAGCCCGCCGATCGGGCCGCCGCATTGCAGCGCGGTGTAGGCGAGGATGTCGTTGCCGGCCTTGGCCCGTTCGGCGAGGTGGGTGCAGTACGAGCGGGTGAAGGCGAACGCGAACAGCACCGCGAACGCGGCCGCGCCCGGCGGCGTGCCGGCGAGGTAGCGCAGCACCAGCGCCAGCGCCGCCGCTTGCAGCGCGAGGTTGGCCAGCAACACCCAGCCCTCGAAGGTGTCCATGCGCTCGCGCGCGAGCGCATCGGCGCCGGGCAGGAAGCGCAGCAGGTAGTACGACCAGAACGCCAGGAACAGCAGATAGACCGCTTCCTGCGCGGCCAGCGCCAGGGTGAACGCGCCGAACTCGCCCGGATCCAGCCAGTGCGTCCACAGCACGATCGCCGCCAACTGCGCCAGCGGCCCGAGCAACTGCGCCGGCAGGTACAGCGCGGTCTGGCGGATCAACATGCCCGGTCCTTGGGCTGCGCTGCGGCGAGGCGGATGCGCTCGCCCATGCCGTCGCCGCGACGGTGCCGACGCGCGTCCTTGTTCAGTCGGTTCATTCAGAAATATGGCGCGATTAAAGTGATTTGCATCACAAAACGAAGCGTGACGCATACTCCCACGCAATGCCGCGCAGCCACAAGCATCGCCCGGCGCGAATGCCGAACGGCTTCAGTTAGCGGAGATTTTCTTGACGTTGCCTTCACCACGGACGGTAGACCGCGAGGGCTTCGTCGCCGCCGCGCCGCGTGCGGATTCGCCGCACGTGCTGGTCTGCGGCGGCGCCGGTTACGTCGGCGCGCATGCGGCGTACGCGCTGGCCCGGCGCGGTGTCCGGGTCAGCGTGCTCGACAACCTCAGCACCGGCCATCGCCAGGCGCTGCGCTGGGGCCGCTGGATCGACGCGGACCTGCTCGATCCGGCCAGCCTGGATGCGGCCTTCGCCGAACCGGTCGATGCGGTGATGCATTTCTGCGCGCGTTCGCTGGTCGGCGAGTCGGTCGCCGAGCCCTACGACTACTACCTCAACAACGTCGCCGGCAGCCTCAACCTGCTGCGCGCGATGCGCGCGCACGGCGTCGGCCGGCTGGTGTTTTCGTCTTCGGCGGCGGTGTTCGGCCGACCGCGCGCGCCGCGCATCGACGAGGACCACCCGACCGCGCCGATCAATCCCTACGGCGCCAGCAAGCTGATGGTCGAACGCATCCTCGCCGACGCCGCGCGCGCCTACGGCCTGCGTTCGGTATCGCTGCGCTACTTCAACGCCGCCGGCGCCGCGTCCGAGGCCGGCATCGGCGAGTCGCACACGCCCGAGACCCACCTGATCCCGAACGTGCTGCGCGCGGCGCTGGGGCAGGGCGCGCCGCTGCGGGTGTTCGGCGACGACTACGACACCGCCGACGGCACCTGCGTGCGCGACTACGTGCACGTGCTCGACCTGGCCGACGCGCATGTGCGCGCGCTGGACTGGATGCACGCGAACGCCGGCGCGCACTGCTTCAACCTCGGCAACGGCACCGGCTTCAGCGTGCTGGAGATCGTGCGCGCGGCGCGGCGCGTGACCGGTCGCGAGATCGCGTACGAAGTGGCGCCGCGGCGCGAAGGCGATCCGGCGGTGCTGGTCGCGTCCAGCGCCGCGGCGCGCGAACGCCTGGGCTGGACGCCGCGGCACGGCGCGATCGAGGACATCATCGACAGCGCCTGGCGCTGGCATCGGGCGCCGGCCTACTGAGCCCGGCACTGCCGCGAGGTGCCTAACGCTTGCCCGGTCCCAGCGGTTCGCCGTCGTCGTAGGCCGGCGGCGAATAGAGATTGAGCGTCTTCAGCGCGGTGCGGCCGGTGTTGCGGATCTCGTGCCGTTCGCCGCGTTCGATCACCAGCAGGCTGCCCGGCGCGAGCCGTTGGCGCCGGCCTTCGACGATGGCCAGGCCGCTGCCGGCGACGACGTACAGCCATTGTTCGGCGCCGCGGTGGCGGTTGTCCGGGCCGCCTTCGCTGGCGCCCGGCGCGAGGGTCATTTGCGCGGCCTGCACGCGCCGCACCCGCAACGCGACGCGGAAGCCCTTGCCGAAACGCAGGCGTTGGTGCTGCATGGCGGTCTCCGTGGCGAAGTCGGTCGCAGCTTGCGCACGATCGCGTTAAGCCCGGCGCCACGGCGCGTGAACGCGTACGCCGCATGCGTTCACGCCGGTGCCATGATCGGGCCGGGAACATCGGACGCATGCAGATTCCCGATTCGCGGCGCTCCAGTGCGCACCCCACCCAAGCGCGGGATCGCGACGAGCAGGCATCCGACCGGCGCGACGCGCCGCCGGCATCGGCCGGCCGCATCCGCATCGGCTGCGCCGGCTGGTCGCTGCCGGCCGCGCAGCGCGCGCGCTTCGGCGCGGGCGACAGCGTGCTGGCCGCTTACGCCACCGGGTTGGACGCGGTCGAAATCAATTCCTCGTTCTATCGCCCGCACCGCCGCGCGACCTACGAGCGCTGGGCCGCCAGCGTGCCGGCGCGCTTTCGCTTCAGCGTCAAGCTGCCGCGGGCGATCACCCACGAGGCCGGGCTGCGCGGCGCCGGGCCGATGCTCGACGAATTCCTCGCCCAGGCCGGCGGCCTGGGCGACAAGCTCGGCGCGCTGTTGGTGCAATTGCCGCCGAGCCTGCGTTTCGACGCCGCCGTGGCCGCGCGCTTCTTCGCCATGCTGGCCCGGCGCAGCCAGGCGCCGGTGGTGTGCGAGCCGCGCCACCGCAGTTGGTTCCACCCGCGCGCCGACGCGTTGTTGCAGCGTTACGACGTGCAGCGCGCCGGCGTCGATCCGGCGGCGCCGCTGGCCGCCGCCGCCGAACCCTCGCCGCACGGCCGGGTGCGCTACTGGCGCTGGCACGGTTCGCCGCGTACTTACTACAGCGAGTACGGCGAAGACCGCCTGCGGGTCATGGCCGAGGCGGTGCGCGCACGCGCCGGCGAATCCGGTGCGCAGACCTGGTGCGTGTTCGACAACACCGCCGCCGGCCATGCGGTGGCCGATGCGTTGCGCTTGCGCGAGCTCTGTGCCGGGCTCGCGAACGCCGGCTGAGCGCCGGCGCGCGCTCACTGCGCCAGCGATTCCAGCGCTTGCAGGGTATCGGCCTGCGCCGCGGGCTTGTCGCGGCGCCAGCGCAGGATGCGTGGAAAGCGCACGGCGACGCCGGACTTGTGCCGGGTCGAGCGATTGACCGCTTCGAAGCCGAGCTCGAACACCTGCACCGGCGCGACCGCGCGCACCGGGCCGAAACGCTCCAGGGCGTGGGCGCGGATCCAGCGGTCCAGTTCCAGGATTTCGGCATCGTCCAGGCCTGAATACGCCTTGGCCACCGGCACCAGCTCGCCCTCGCGCCACAGGCCGAAGGTGTAGTCGGTGTAGAGCGTGCTGCGGCGGCCGTGCCCGGCCTGGGCGTAGATCAGCACCGCGTCGATGCTGAGCGGATCGATCTTCCACTTCCACCAGTCGCCGCGGCGGCGGCCGATCCGGTAAGGCGAATCGCGGCGCTTGAGCATCAGCCCTTCCACGCCGCGCCCACGCGAGGTCTCGCGTTGCGCCGCGGCCTGCGGCCAGTCGTCCACCGCCAGTTGCGGCGACAACGCCAGCACCGATGGCGCGCCGGGCTGCGCCGCGAGCAACTCGGCGAGGGCGGCGCGGCGTTGCCGCAGCGGGCGTTCGCGCCAGTCCTCGCCGTCGAGTTCGAGCAGGTCGTAAACCTGCATGCGCGCGGGCGCCTGCGCCAGGCTCTTGGGCCCGGGCTTGCGCCGCTGGATGCGCGTCTGCAACGCCGCGAACGGCAGCGGCGCCGGCTCGTCGGCGCGCCAGGCCAGCAGTTCGCCGTCGAGCACGCAATCGCGCGGCAGTTGCCGCGCCGCCGCTTCGATTTCGGGAAAGCGTCCGTCCAGGCGTTCCTCGCCGCGCGACCACAACGCGACGGCGCCGCGCCGACGGATCAGCTGCAGGCGGATGCCGTCCCATTTCCATTCCAGTAGCCACTCGCCGGCTGCGCCCAGCGTGTGCGGCGGATGTTCCAGCGGCGAGGCGAGGAAGAACGGGTAGGGTTGCTCGCGGTCGCTGGCCTGCGCCTGCGCGGACAGCAGGCGCCCGACGAACTCCGGCGAAGGCGTCCACGCGCCGAGCATGCGCTGGGCGATCAAGGCGATGTCCACGCCCGACCACGCGGCCAGCGCCTGCTGCACCGCGCGTTGCGACACGCCTACGCGCAGCGCGCCGGTCAACAGTTTGTCGAACACGAAGCGCTGCGCCGGCGGCAGCCCGCGCCAGCCGGCCAGCACCGCCTCGCGGCGCAGTTCCGGCGCGCCCTTGGCGACCGGCGCCAGGTGCTGTTCGATCCATTCGTGCAGCGGCCGCTCCGGCGCAGGCGCCGCGGGCTCGGGCAGCAGCAGGTTCAAGGTCTCGGCGAGGTCGCCGACTTCGTCGTAGCACTCGCCGACCAGCCAATCCGGCAGACCCGATTCCTGCGCGACCCATTCGCGCAGTTCGCGCTGGTTGGCGATGCCGGCGAGCTTGCCGCCCGACAGCAGCCACAGCGCCCAGGCCAGGTCGCGCGGCGGCGCGGCCTGGAAATAGGCGATCAGCGCGGCGCGCTTGTCCGAGGTCGCGGTGGAGCGGTCGAGTTCGCGGTACAGCGCGGCGAAGGCCTTCATGCGTCGCTGTCCGGCGATGGCGACGAAGGCATCGCCGGTGCCGACGCCGGCAGCGAGTGCGCGTCCATCCCGCGTTCGCGCAACACCCGGACCAGCGCCTCGCTGCGGCCGTGGGTGGCCAGCACGCGGCTAGCGCCGCTGTCGTCGATGCTGGCCAGCAGCGCGGGCCAGTCGGCGTGGTCGGAGATGACGAAGCCGCGGTCGACGTTGCGTCGGCGGCGGTTGCCGCGCACGCGCATCCAGCCCGAGGCCAGTGCGGTCTGGACCCGGCGGAAGCGCCGCATCCACGCCGATCCCAGCGCGGACGGCGGCGCCAGCACCAGCTCGCCGGCATGCGCGTCGCGGCCGCCGTCCTCGAGCGGGCGGGTCTCGACCATCGCCACGCCGGCCTCGCGGTAGACCCGCACCCCGGCCTCGATCGCGCCGTGCGCGTACACCGGCCGCTCGCCGAACGCGCGCAGTTCGGCGAGCAGACGTTGCGCCTTGCCCAGGGCGTAGCAGAACAGCACCGCCGCCTCGCCGCGTTCGCCGCAGCGCTGCCGCCAGCGTTCGATCCGCGCCACCTCCGCGGCCGTGTCCGGCCACCGGTAGATCGGCAGGGCGAAGGTGGCTTCGGTGACGAAGACATCGCAGCGCACCGGCTGGAACGGCGCGCAGGTCGGATCGGGCTGGCGCTTGTAGTCGCCCGATACCACCCATACCCGGCCGCCGGCCTCGATCCGCACCTGGGCCGAGCCGAGCACGTGCCCGGCCGGATGCAGCGATACGCGCGCCGCGCCGAGGTCGAAGGGTTCGCCATAGTCGTGGGCGATGTAGCGGCGCTCGCCCAGGCGCCAGCGCAGCACCGGCAGGCCGGCGAGGCTGGTGTGGTATTCGCCCATGTCGGCGCGGGCATGGTCGCCGTGGCCGTGGGTGATCAGCGCGCGCGCGACCGGCTGCAGCGGATCGATGTAGAAGTCGCCCGCCGCGCAGTACAGCCCTTGCGGGCGCAGGCTCAGAACATCGTCGGGGCGCAGTGCGCTGGACATGCCGGCGACGCTAGCGCAGGCGATGTTGCCCGGGCGTACACGCGCAGCCGCGATGCGGATCGCGGACCGACGCGCGCGCCGCGCCGGACCGGCCATGCGTCGGCTGCGGTGACGACGCGAACGGTGGGCGAACGCGGCGTTGCGGCGCGCTCGAGCGATCTCGAGCGATGCGTTTACCGCGACCGCCACGAACGCGCCAATGCGCGGTTCCGTTCGATTTCTCGCCGCCAAGCTGACTGGTTCAGCTTGTCTTCGCGCTTCGCTGGCCGACGCGCCCGCGCGGTGGTCAGATACGGGCCCCGCCGACCAGGGAACGATGCACCGCTGCATGAAGGTCTTCGCCCGGATCACCCAGTACAACCCGGTCCTGCTCGTGTGCGACTCCGGTGCGTTGAACCTGCCGCCGTTGAGCGGCAAGCTGCCGATCCAGGCCAACGACGCCTGCATCGCGATCCGCAACGCCACCGCCAACGGCCTGCCGGTGCGCCTGCTGGTCAGCGACGAGTTCGTGGCCCGTCCGGGCGAATTGGTGTGCACGCGGCGGTTGGTCACGCCCAATCGCGCCGTGGTCGTCACCTCGGTGCTGCTGGAGACGTTCGCGGCGGTGGTGACGCGACGGACGCAATCGCTGGTGCGGGTCTACGCCAACGATCCGCTGGTGCCGGACCGGATCGTGGTCATCGTCGGCGAACACATGCAGCCGTGAGGCGAGGCGCCGGGCCGCGCTATCTTCCATCGCGCTTCTATCGCAGCCGCCGACGGCCCTGGGCGACGCGACTGATCTTGCCTAGCAACCAGCCCGCGGCCACGGCCAGGGCGAAGGCATGCGCGGGTTTGCGCCGGACCCACGCCGCGATGCCGCCGGCGAGGCCGATGTCCGCGGCAGGCCGCCGCTCGCCGATGCGTTCGAGCGCGCCGTCGTCGGCGACGGCGCGGCCCATCCCGCGTTCGGACTCTGGTCCGAACGCGGGCGGGACGTCGAAGGGGAACCGGCCGGGTGGGTTCGCCATGGCGGCTCAGTTCTTCTTCAACATCCGTTCGCGCGACTGCTCCGCGCGCGATGCGCCGATCGCGGTCTCGACGTGCTTGATCTCTTCCGGCGGCGGCAGCACCGCCTTGAAGCCGAGACTGGCGATCCACAGCTCGCGGCCCCAGCCCTGGGTGTGGTAGAGGTGGTGGTCCTCTTCCTTCTCGACCTGTTCGTAGGCTTCCATCAGCGTCGCCGCTTCCTTGCCGCTGGTGTTCTTGGCGACATGGCCGATCAGTTCCCAGTTCTGGTGATCCTTGGTCTCGGCCAGCACCACGCACTCGGCCGCGACCAGTTCGGCGGCCTGCGGATCGCCGGCCTTGAGCGCCATCTGCATGGCCTTCACCAGCGAAGCGCCGATGTGGGCGACGACCTCGCGGCCGGGCGAGGCTGCTTGCGGGTCCAGGCCCAGTTCGGCGAACACGCCGACCAGAATCTCGTGGTGACGGCGGGTTTCCTGCAGGTAGCCCTGCCATTCCTCGCGCAGGCCTTCGTTGACCGCGCACTCCAGCGCGGTCTGGTAGATCCGGATGCCGCCTTTCTCGGTTTCCAGCGCCTGGTACAGCAGTTCGTGCAACTGGGCGCGGTCGTGGCGCTTGCTGGCCATCGTGTCCTCCATCGTCGATTGCTGGCGTGCGGGCAACGTAGAACGCTTCGAATTCAGCGCGAGTGAACGCCGGCGTGAACATCGCGCTAACGCCGACCGGCGGATCGTCCTCGCGACCCTTGTTACGGAGCGCGCAGTGCGATGCAAGCAGCGATGCGAGGTGAACCGTCCTTCTGGCGACGCAACGGCCTGAGCCTGGTGCTGGCCGCGATCTTCGTCGTATTCCTGCTCGGCCAGGTACTGACCGGCCAGGCCGCGTGGAACGAGGAAATCGCGCGCGAAGGCCGCGCGCCGTTGACGCTGTGGGCCTATCTCGACAGCGGCCACTTCATCTCGGCCACGTTCGAGAACTGGGAAAGCGAATTCCTGCAGATGGGCATGTACGTGCTGTTGACGGTGTGGCTGCGCCAACTGGGGTCGGCCGAGTCGCGACCGTTCGAGCCGCGACCGTTCGAGCCGCGCCCGTTCGAGCCGCAACCCGAAGACATCGAACCCGGCCCGGCGCCGTGGCCGGTGCGCCGCGGCGGGCTGTGGCGGCGGCTGTACGCGCACTCGCTGACGGCCGCGTTCTTGCTGCTGTTCCTGGGCTCGTTCGCGCTGCACGGCTACGGCAGTTGGCGCCACCACAACGACGAGCGCCGGCTGCAGGGGCGTGCGCCGGTCGAACTGAGCGAGCACCTGCGCAGTTCCGATTTCTGGTTCGAATCGTTCCAGAACTGGCAGAGCGAATTCCTCGCGGTGCTGTCGATCGTGGTGCTGTCGATCTTCCTGCGCGAGGACAAGTCGCCCGAATCCAAGCCGGTGCGCGCGCCGCACCGGCAGACCGGGGCCTAGCGCGACGGAGCGGGCACGACGCCTGGGCGATCTTCGCGTTCGCGTGGCGGCGATGACGTTGCGAACGGACGATTCGGGTCGAGCCGCTGGGCCGCTCGCAAGCATCGTTCAGTTGTCGGAACGAGAGTTGCCGATCTGGAACTGATCGTTCGCCCGGTCGCGCATTGACCTCGACTTAAATTGAGGTCCTAACGTTCCCACACCCGCCGCCCGCCGCGGATCCGCACCGGATCGGCCCGCGACGGCAGCGCGAACCCCTTCCCCCGGAGCGACGTCATGAGCATTGCATTCCCGAACGTGGACCACGAACCCGTCTTCGAGCAGGCCTGTAACGACCCGCGCAACACCCGTTTCGAGATTCCCCCGATCGACGTGAACCGGGTGCTGTCCGAGCGTTACCGGCTCGAACGTCCGCTGCGGCTGACCCGCGCGCAGCTGTGGGAGATGGAAGCGCGCAAGGCGCGCCGGCCCGACCGCTACATTCCCTACGTGGTCGAGCCCGGCAGCGCGGCGGTGTGGGCCGACCAGGGCGAGCGCGAGCGGGTCGAGCGCTTCGTGCGCAAGTCGCGGCAGCGGCTGTGGCTGCAGCCCGATCGCTATGAGTTGATCCTGGAACAGACCCGGGCCGATCACGCGCAGCAGAAAGTGACCTTCATCGGCGCCGCCGAGTACCCGGGCCCCGACGGCGCGCCGCTGCGCGCCGGCACTGGCCAGCCGGTCTTCCACGTCGTGCACGGCGTCGGCGGCGAGGAAACCCAGCCGTTGAACCTGTGGTCGGTGGTGTTCCTGACCGGGCAGCAGGACAGCCGCCTGCTCGAACCGTTCGTGCGCATGGCCCACGAAGGCTGGTTGCCGGGCTATGTCGAGATCTACATCCGCGACGATCTCAAGGTCGGCCTGTCGCGGCGCGAGTGACGCGGCGAGCCGCGTCGCGATGCCGATGCGGCGGCGCGTTCAATAGGTCAGGTCGAGTCTGGCCCACAGCGAGCGCCCGGGTTCGTCGATGCGCACCGGATCGGCCGGATAGCCGAAGTCGGCGCTGCCGGCGAGGTTGAGGTGTTCGCTGTAGCGGCGATCGAACAGATTGTCGATGCCGGCGCTGAAGCGGACCTTGTCGTTGAAGCGGTAGCCGCCGTTGAGCGAGAACACCGCGAAGCCGCGGCTGCGGCCGATGTCCTGGCCGACCACGTTGCCCTGGCCGACCGCGACCCGGTCCTGTTTCGCCGACGCGCGCAGCAGCGCGCCGGCGTTCCAGCGCCGGTCGTCGTAGCCCAGCGACAGCTTGGCCTCCAGCGGCGGCATCTGCGGCAGCGGGCGGCCGTCGCTGCGGTTCTCGCCCCAGGCGTAGGCCAGGCTCGCGCCGAGTTTCCAATGCTCGGCCGGGCGCCAGTCGGCGCCGGCTTCGGCGCCGCGGATGCGCGCGTCCACGTTGGCGGCGCGGCTGGTCGGGCCCATCATGCCGCCGGGCAGATAGGTAAACAGGATGTAGTCGCCGATCCGGCCGACATAGGCCGAAACCCAGGCGTCGACGCGCTGGCCCTTGTACTGAAAACCGACGTCCAACTGCGTGGTCTTCTCCGGCGCGATCCCGGCGAAGGCGTTGGCCGCGCCGGCCGGCCCCAGGTTCGGCGAGAACAGCTCCCAGTAATCGGGCATGCGCTCGACGTGACCGAGGCCGGCGTACCAGCCCGCGCGCGTGCCGGCCAGGTCGCGTTCGTAGCGCACGAAACCGCTGGGCAGGGTTTCGCGCCGGGTGTCGCCGAAGCTCGGGTTGGGCATGCCCATCATCCCGGCGCTGGCGCGCTGGTCTTCGACCCGGGCGCGGTCCACGCGCGCGCCGTAGACCCAGCGGCTGCGCGCATCCGCGCGCCAGGCGGCCTCGGCGAACAGGCCCAGGGTCGAGAAGCGCGCATCGGCGCTCCACGGCGCCGCGCGATAGGCGCCGCGGCCCATGCCGCTGCGTTCGCGGTGGCGGCTGCGTTGGCCGTCGAGGCCGGCGGTGAGTTCGAGCGAGGTCCAGCGCCAACTCGCCGCGGCGCGGCCGCCGGCGGTGAGCCGGTCCACGTTCGCGGCCACCGGCATCGGCATCGCGCTCATCGGATTGGGATCGCGCAGGCTGTAGTTGTCCATCACGTGATCGGCGTAGTTGTAGTACGCGTTGGCTTCGACCGCGTCGAGCGCGCCGCCGAGGTTCTTGCGTTCGAAACGCAGGCTGTAGCTCTCGCGTTCGAACCGGGCGCCGTCCATGCCGCGGCCGGCGTAGCGCGCCTCGCCGTCGCCGCGGCCGGCGGCGAGTTCGAGCGTGGTGTCGGCATCGGGCGTCCAGCCCGCGGTGGCGTCGGCGTTCCACTTCTTCCAGGACGAAGGCACGCGCTGGCCGTCGCCGTTGTCGTAGTCCTCGGCCTGCGAGCGGTTCGCGGTCACCCGGCCGTAGCCGCCCGGCGCGCCGGCGGCGAGGTCCAGGCGCTGGTCGTTGCGGCCGAACGAACCGCCGAGCAGGCTGCCGCTGGCGCGCACGCCGGGGCGCTCGAACGGCTCGGTGCGGCGCACGAAGCGCACGGTGCCGGCCGAGGCGCCGGGGCCCCACAGCACGGTTTGCGGGCCCTTGACCACGATCAGCCGGTCGTAGGTTTCCGGCGACACATACGACAAGGGGTTGTCCATCCGCGCCGGACAGGCGCCGGGCATGCTGCCGTCGTTGGCGAGCAGGTTCAGGCGCGAGCCGAACATGCCGCGCAGCACCGGATCGCCGTTGCTGCCGCCGTTGCGGATCGCGTTGAAGCCGGGAATGGTCTTGAGATAGTCGGCGCCGTCGCTGGCCGGCACCGGTTGCCGCGGCAGCCGCGGATCGAGTTCGAAGGTCAGCGGCGACACCGGCGCGGCGGTCACCACCACGGCGTCGAGGGTCGCGGCGGAGTCGTCTTTCGCCGCGGCCGTTTCGGCGGCCAGCGCGGCGGGCGCGGCCAGGGTCTGGACGATGGCGCAGCTCAGCGCCAGGGTTCGCAAGGTCATCGCAATGGTCGCAGTCAACGGGCGCGGCGAAGCGGCCGGCGGTGGCGCCGGAGCGGGTGCGCATCGGGAAGGAAGGCGCCGCGAACCGGTCGCGGCGCGGGCGAGGCATAGAGTAGGGCAGGCGCGCGCCGCGCCGGGCCGCGGACGCTGCGGCAGAACGCCGCACGGGCGGTGTTTTGCTTAAGCCGTCGCGTTACGCAGCCGTCGCGTTACCGCGGCGGCCGCGCGAACTCGCCGGCGAACAGCCATTCGCCTGGGCAAGGATCGGGATCGGCGGCTTCGTCGGGATCGGCGATGCGTTCCAGGCGCACCGAGGCGGCGGCCAGCGTCGCGGCCAATGCGTCGCGCGTGCGCGCCCAGCGGAACGGTTCGCCGGCGCGCTTGAGCCAGCGCCGCACCCACGGACGCTGGCGCGCGAATCCCGGCGCGCCGGCGGCGGTCGGCGCCATCGCGGTCGCGATCAGGCCCGCGTCGGGCAACGTCCGCGCGAGGCCGCGCAGCAGCCGCTGCAGTTCCGGCGGTTCCAGGTACATCAGCACGCCTTCGGCGACGACCAGGGTCGGCTGCCGCGGATCGAACCGCGGGATGCCCGGTAGCAAGGCCTCGATGGCGACGACGCTCAAGTCGGCCGCGATCAGGCTCAGGCGCGGCTCGCGCACGCCGAGCCGGCACAGGGCTTCGCGCTTGATCGCGACTGTGGATTCGCGCTCGATCTCGAACGCGCGCAACCCGGGGATGCGCTCGAGCAGGAACAGCGACAATCCGTCGAAGCCCGCGCCGAGCACCAGCAGTTGTTGCGCGCCGTCGTTGCAAGCCTGCAGCGCCCAACGCCGGATGCGGCGCTTGCGCCAGGCGTAATGCGCGCCGATCCCGGGCAGGTACAGCGTTTCCAGCGCCGCCAGCAAGACCCGGCCGAGGGCGTGGTCGACGGCGCACAGCAGCCGCGCTCCGGGCCGGCCGCAGCCTTGCAGGCAGGCGCGGGCGAGCGCCGCGTTGCGCGCCACCGCCGGGTCCGAATCGCTGCGCGCCTGCCGCACCGCCGCGGCCGCGAGCAGCATCGAGGTCGATATGCGGTCCATCTCAGGCCTGCATCAGGGCGAGGTGGTGGCGGTACCAGTCGCTCTGCCAGCGCTGTTGCGGATCGAACTCGCGCTTGGACCGCAGGAACTCGCGCAGGCGCGGATGCGCGGCTTCCAGTTGCGCACGCGTGGCCCAGCGGTGGTAGGTGAGATAGAAGCTGCCGCCGAACCACAGCGCATCGTCGATCAGCGCGCGGAACGCGCGCGCGCCGTCGTCGATGCCCTCGGCATCGTGGCGCAAGTGCAGATTGAAGATCACGCAGGCCCAGTCCTCGCGCGCCCAGGCCAGGACGCTGGTGGGATCGCGCTCGATCAAGCGCACGGTGCCGTAGATCGGCTGGGCGCGATGGCGGCGCAGGCTGTGCGCGGCGCGCGCCATGAAGCCGGCCAGCGCAGCGCGCGGGACGTACAACTCGCTGATCATTTCCGAGCCGCAATGGCCGAGCGAGCGGTCCACCGCGGCGTGGTAGCCGTCGAGGTACACGCCGGTCTGTTGCGCGTCGCTGGCGTAGTGCTGGCCGTGCGTGGCCAGATAGAAATCGGCGTACTCGTCGAATGCGCGCGTGGGTTGGTGGTGCGCCAGCAATAGCAGGCGGGCGAAATCGTCGGCCTGCAGGTGGCGCGGCGCCGAAGCGACGGCGTCGGGCGCGGGCCGATAGCACGACAGCACCCCCAGGTCGAGGAAGTCGTCGCTGGCGGGATCGATCGCGAACTGGAAATCGCCGTACGTGCAGCCGTCGGCGATGGCGCGGGCGAACGCGGACGGCAACTCGCCGATGCGCGTCAGCGCGACTTCGCGGCGCAACACCTGGCGCGGCGTCAGCCGCAAGGTCAGCGCCACCACGATCCCGAACAGGCCGTAGCCGCCGGCGACCAGTGCGAACAGTTCCGGCCGCTGTTGGCGGCTGGCATGGATCAGCTCGCCCTGCGCGTCGATCAGGGTCAGGTCTTCGACGTCCTCGACGAACGGCGCGTAGCTCAGGCCGCGGCCGTGGATGTTGCTGGCCAGCGCGCCGCCGAGGCTGAACTCGTCGGCGCCGGTCTGTTTCTGACGGATGGTCCAGCCGCCGCGGTTGTCCGGGCTCGACGCCAGCCATGTCAGCAGCGCCGGCCAGCGGATGCCGGCCTGTACCGTCAGCAGTCCGCGCGCGTCGTCGAAGCCGAGCACGCCGCACAGCGCCGAGGTGTCGAGCACCCGGCCGCCGGACAGGAACTGCTGGCCGCCCATCGCATGGCGCGCGCCGGCGGCGATCAGCGGCTGGCCGGCGCGGGCGCAGGCGCGCACCGCGGCGCAGGTGGCTTCGACCGAATCGGGCCGCAGCACCTGCGCCTGGGTGCGGTTGAGCCGGGCGTGGACATCGTTGAGCGTTTCCAGCGGCGGGGCGCAGGGCAGGGCGGCGATCGACATGGGCGGGGCGGCGGAGTGGACTGGCGCGCAGCCTGCGGCCGGGTATCGTCATCCGCAATCGCGGCGGATCTGGTATCGGGATATGATCCCGGCTATCCCGCCACCCGACGCCTGCGCCACCATGGCCGAACGCGAACGACTGCTTGCCGCGCTCAAGCGCATCCTCAAGGAACGCGGCTGGCGCTATGCCGACCTCGCCGCCGCGCTCGGCCTGTCCGAGCCCACGATCAAGCGCATGCTCTCCAACGGTCGCATCGGCCTGGACCGGCTCGAACAGATCTGCGAAGCGCTGGACATCGATTTCTTCGAACTCGCGCGCAGCGCCCGCGGCAACCGCGACGCGCGCCGCCACCTGAGCCTGGCCCAGGAAACCGCGCTGGCCGCCGAGCCGCGCCTGATGACGGTGTTCCACCTGCTGTGCCAAGGCTGGCAGACCGCCGCGATCGGCGCGGACTACGGCCTGCGCAAGCCCGAACTGGTCAAGTTGCTGGCGCGGCTGGACGCGCTGCGCCTGATCGAACTGCTGCCCGGCGACCGCACCCGGCTGCGCGTCGCGCGCGATTTCTCCTGGCGCGACGACGGCCCGGTGCGCGCGCGTTATTTCCAGCTGGCCAGCCGCGAATTCCTCAACCACGGCTTCGACGGCGGCGATGCGTTCTTCGCCCTGGAGATACGCGAGCTCAGCGAAGC
Organism: Lysobacter yananisis; assembly: GCF_031199375.1. Classification (NCBI taxonomy): domain Bacteria; kingdom Pseudomonadati; phylum Pseudomonadota; class Gammaproteobacteria; order Lysobacterales; family Lysobacteraceae; genus Lysobacter; species Lysobacter yananisis. Next base: position 4,835,004 of record NZ_CP133568.1, on the reverse strand, counting down.
CTCCGCGGCGACCTTGCGGCGCAAGCTCGACAAGCTGGTGGCCGAATTCAAGGAAGCCGCCGATCTCGACATCGGCCTGCCGCCGGAGCGCCGGCGCAGCGTCGGCATGCTCGCGGCGAGCCGGCCGTGGGTGTTTTCGCTGGTCGAGAGCCTGCGCGAGGCGGAGCCGGCGGCGGACAAGCCGCGACGGCGCTGAGGCGGCGCGCGCACGCCGCGCTGGCGCTCACGCCGCCGCGAAGTGCGCCAGGAACATGTCGGTCGCGGTCTGCGCGACCCGATCGCGCTGTTGTTCGGTCAACAGCGGCTGGCCCATGGTGATCTGTGGCCAGAACGCGAAGCCCTTGATCATGCCGAACATGAAGGTCGAGGCGAAGCCCGGGTCATCGGTGTTCAGGCGGCCGTCGGCGGCGGCGGCGCGGATCCACACGACCAATCCTTCTTCTTTGTCGCCGATGCGGCCGAACATCTGCTGGGCGCGCTCGGGCGAGGGGATCACCGAGGCGATGCCGGCGCGGGCGAGGTCGATGAAGGATTCGTCCTGCAGCAGTTCCATCTTCTGCCGCACCAGTTCCAGCAGCTGCGCGCGCAGCGGGCGGTCGGCGCGGTACGCCAGTTCCGGCGAGGCCAGGGTGCGTTCCATCAACTGCCGCAGGATGTGCGCGAACAGCACTTCCTTGCTCGGGAAGTGGTTGTAGACGGTGCGCTTGGAGACCCCGGCGCTGGCGGCGACGCGGTCCATGCTGGTGGCTTCGTAGCCGGCCTGGCGGAACTCGGCGATCGCGGCGTCGAGGATGGCGGCGCGCTTGCGGTCGGTCAGGCGGGCAGGGGCGGGCGTAGGCATGACGGCAAGGTTACACCCATGGGTTTACTTTTTCAAAAAGTACACTACACTGGGCAGTGTAAGTATTCAGGCGGGCCTTGGCGCCCGTCTCGCAACGCTTGCAGCCCCGTCTTCGCCGCCCCCGCCTGCCCATCGGAGCCACGACCGTGAGCATCTGCCTGCCTTTCGCCGCCAAGCCCCGCCTGTCCTCGATCGATCACGCCAATCATGCCGACTCGCCGCAGTTCGCCGACGGGCGTTTCCATAACGTCGTCCCGCGCCCGGCCACCGGCGTGCGCAAGATGCTGCGGATCATCGCCGACGCGCTGTGGAACAAGCCCGCCGACGCGGTCCCGGCGGTGGCGCCGGCGGTGCGGCCGCTGACCGCGCGGCAGCTGGCGCGCGCGCCCGACCGCAGCCTGTACCGGCTCGGCCATTCGACCGTGCTGGTCAAGCTGCGCGGCGGCTGGTGGATCACCGACCCGGTGTTCGCGCAGCGCGCCTCGCCGTTGCAGTGGATCGGGCCCAAGCGCTTCCACGCGCCGCCGATCGCGCTGGCGGATTTGCCGCCGCTGCGCGGGGTGATCCTGTCGCACGATCATTTCGATCATCTCGACCGCGCCACCGTGCTGCGGCTGGCCAAGACCGCGGGCGTGTTCCTGACCCCGCTGGGCGTCGGCGACCGCCTGATCGGCTGGGGTGTGGATCCGGCCAAGGTGCGCCAGTTCGACTGGTGGCAGGGCACCTGCATCGACGGCGTGCGTTTCGTCGCCACGCCGGCGCAGCACTTTTCCGGGCGCGGTCTGTTCGACGGCGACAAGACGCTGTGGGCGTCGTGGACGATCCTCGACGACGCCGGCGACGGCGACACTCTGCGGTTGTTCTTCAGCGGCGACACCGGCTACTTCGCCGGCTTCGCCGAGATCGGCCGCCGCTTCGGGCCGTTCGACGTGACCTTGCTGGAAACCGGCGCCTACGACGCCAACTGGCCGCACGTACACATGCAGCCGGAACAGACGGTGCAGGCGCACCTGGACCTGCGCGGCCGCTGGCTGCTGCCGATCCACAACGGCACTTTCGACCTCGCCCTGCATCCGTGGACCGAGCCGTTCGAGCGGGTGTCGGCGCTGGCCGCGCAGCGCGGCGTGGCGCTGAGCACGCCGCGCATGGGCGAACGCGTGGACCTGCGCGCGCCGGCGGCGACCGCGCCGTGGTGGCGCGAGGCCGACGCCGCCGAACCCTTTTCCACCGACCTGACCGAACAGGAGTCCGCGCCATGAGATTGCAATTGCACCAAACCCTGGACGCGGACGCGATGCGCGGGATCACCGCGGCGGTGCTGCGCGCCGACATCGGCAGCCGGATCAATTTCGAACGCGACCTGGAGCGCGGCGCGCCGATCGTGCGGGTCGAAAACTGGCTGACCGTGGCCGAAACGGTCGAAGCCATCGCGCGCAGCGGCTATTCGGTTGCGGCGATCGTCGATGCGTCGAACGATGCGCCGGGAGGCCACGCGTCGCGTTGAAGCGACAGCACGGCGGAGACGACGGCGGCGTGCGCCGCCGCGCTCAGCCGCGCTCGGCGGCGAGGCTGCGTTCCCAGGCCAGCGCGCTGGCGACGATCAGGTCGATGTCGTCGCAGCGCGGCGACCAGCCCAGCACCTGCCGGATCCGCGCCGCGTCGGCGATCAGCGACGGCGCGTCGCCGATCCGGCGCGGATGCTCGACCACCGGGATCGGCGCGCCGTGGGCGCGCTCGACCGCGCGCAACACCTCGCGCACCGACGCGCCGCGGCCGTAGCCGCAATTGAGCACGATCGATTCGCCGCCGCCGCGCAGGTAGTCCAGCGCGTCGGCGTGCGCGCGCGCCAGATCGTCGACATGGATGTAGTCGCGCACGCCGGTGCCGTCCGGGGTGGCGAAGTCGGTGCCGTACACCGCGATCCAGTCGCGTTGCCCGGTCGCCACTTCGCAGGCGGCCTTGATCAGCAAAGTGGCGTTGCGGGTGCGGTGGCCGGTGCGGCCGCGGGTGTCGCTGCCGGCGACGTTGAAGTAGCGCAGCACCGCGTAGCGCAGTCCGCTGGCCGCGGACAGGTCGCGCAGCATCCACTCGCTCATCAGCTTGGACGCGCCGTAGGGATTGATCGGCGCGGTCGGCGTGTCTTCGCTGGCGACGCCCGAGGCGGGCATGCCATAGACCGCGGCCGACGAGGAGAACACGAACCGGCTGACCCCGGCCTGGGCGCAGCACGCCAGCAGGTTGTGGGTGGCGCAGGTGTTGCCGGCGTAATAGCGCAGCGGGTCGCGCACCGATTCCGGGGCGATGGTGCGCCCGGCCAGATGCACGACGGTGTCGATGTCGTGCTCGCGCAGCACCCGCGCGACCGTGTCGCGGTCGCCGACGTCGCCGATCACCAGTTCCGCGCCGATCACCGAGCGCGCGTGGCCGGTGCTCAGGTCGTCGAGCACGACGACGCGTTCGCCGCGCTCGGCCAGGTGCAGCGCGACGTGGCTGCCGACGTAGCCGGCGCCTCCGGTGATCAGTATCGGCCTGTTCGCGTTCAAGCAACTCGCCCCGGGTTGGGCGCCCGGCGGCTCCGGCCGGGCGGATCGTGCCGCGCGCCGGCGACGGCCGCGACGGAGAACTGCGCTGGATGCGAGCGGCGCGCTAGGACGGCGCCGCCTCCGGCAACGGCTTCCTCAGCACGCCGAGCTTGTTGTACATGATCCTCGGCGTGATCTTGCGCGTACGCACGAACTCGATGTAGGCCTGATACGCGCCGTCCCAGTGGTTGCTGGCGGGATTGCAGTCGTCGACCACCAGCACCCCGCCGGGGAGCAGCATCTCGTAAAGCTCCGGCAGCGCCTTGCGGGTGGGCCGGTACAGGTCGACGTCGAGCAGCACGAACGACAGCGGGCCGAGCGAGGGCAGGTCGAACGCGTTGATGTCCGCCTCGATCGCCCGCACCCGCTGGATGCGGTTGATGCGCAAGGTCCGCTCGAACCATTCCTTGCGGTTTTCCTTGAAGTCCTGGTACGCGATGCCCTGCTTGCCGCGGTTGTCGGCCTCGAAGCGCACGTCGGATTCGGTGAAGCCGCTGAAGGTGTCGATGGCGTAGTAGGGGCGGTCCTGGCCGACCAGATCGTCGATGTAGTTGTTGAGGAACACCGTGGTGTGTCCGTACTCGCAGCCGATCTCGACGATGGCGCCGTCCAGGTTGCGGGTGTCGGACAGGCACTTGCACATGAAACACAACTGGTGCGCGCTGAACTGGAAGCGATGCTCGGGAAACACGCGCTGCCTGGCGAGTTCGCTGGTGGGGCCGGGCATCGCGTCGGGCGCGTCGTCCGCGCCGGTATCGGCGGTGGGGGCTGAGCGGCTCATCCATATCCTCCGTTCGGGCGCGGGCTCAGCCGCGCGCGGAATGCCAATGCGGGTCGGCCACGCGCCAGGCGCCGCCGCGGCGGCGCCAGTTCGAGACCTTGCGCGCCGCGCCGTCGGCGCCGCGGTGCAGCGCCTTGATCGAGGGCTGGTCGGCGAACAGGCTGTCCTTGGCGTGGTTCAACAGCCTGCGTTCCAGGCCGGGCAGGGTCACGAAGTCGATCAACCACAGCGCGTCGCCGTCGGTCCATTCGGAGGGATGCAGCGGCGCGTCGGGCTGTTCGATCCAGCGGCGCTCGGCCTGCGGATTCAGCCATGCCCAGGTCAGGTAGCCCACCGGCATGCTTTGCGCGGTGTAGAAGACCCGGATCTGCCGGGCCATCGCCGCCGGCGCGATCCGGCTGGGCAGGGCGTGCACCGGCCGGTCGCGATGGCGCTCGTGCCGCGCCATCACGAACGCGACCGCGCCGATTTCCTTGAGGAAGTCGGCGGAGAGCGAACGGGGTTCTTCGATAATCGCGATCACCAGCGGTCTTCCTCCATCTGTCCAGCGGCGCGGGGCCGCGAAGGTTCGCGGTCGCGGGTTGCGGCTGCGGCGCCGGCCGCATCGCGGCCGGGCCTGTGTGGGGACTGCATGAGTACGACGACAAGGTTCCGCCCGCGAGAGTAATTCAGTCCTCGCCGCAGTGCGAGCGCGATGCGGCGCGAACGCGCGCGATCGCCGTCGAGATCGCCGTCGCGAGCGTCGCCGCGGCCTGCCGCAATGCGGCTTGACCGGACATGCGGCCGTGCTAGAGTCGCGACGCGCTGGGGGAGCGCACAGCGGCGCGCATGCGACGGGCGCAGGCCGCGACCGCGCAGGCGCGTCGTCCGTTCGCTGTCGCGATGGGTTGGCTTTCATGGGAGGAAGGCGGGCATGTCGCCGGCGCCGTTGACGTTCGATCGCTATATGCGGGAGCACTACGACGCCGTTCCGGGCATGTCGTCGGCGTTCGCCGCGCAGGTGTGCGCGGCGACGATGCGGCTGCAGCGCGAACGCGGCTGGGGCGGCGACGCGGCCGAGATCGGCGCGTTCGAAGGACGTTTCCTGATCGCGCTGGCGCTGGCCCTGCAACCGGGCGAGCGGGCCCTGGCGATCGATCTCTACGACTGGCCCGACATCCACGTGGGCCTGCGCCTGCGCGAGCGCCTGGCGGGCCTGGGCCTGGCCGAGCGGGTCGACATCATCTGCGCCGACAGCCGCCGGCTCGCGCCGCAGCGCCTGGGCGGCGGCGAGGGCGGACGCGCGATCCGCTTCTTCCATATCGACGGCGACCACCAGCCGCAGTCGCTGGCGCGCGACATGGCGCTGGCGTTCGCGTGCATGGCGCCATGGGGCGTGATCTGCCTGGACGACATGCTCAGCCCGGCCTATCCCGAGCTCGGCATCGCGGTCGCCCAGGCGCTGCAGGCGAATCCGCAATGGGCGGTGTTCTGCGTCGTCGACCGCGAGGACATCGCCGCCGCGGCCAAGTTCCTGCTGTGCCGGCAGGAATATGCGCAAGCCTACGGCGAGGCGCTCGCGCGCGAGTTCGCCGACCGGGTCTGGGGCATGCAGGCGCAGTTCGCGCGGCATCGCGCGCTGGTGCTGGCGCCGCGCCCGCGGCTGACGCGCTTCAATCCCGGCGGGAGCGTCGATCCGGTTCAATGAATCGGCGTCGGCGCCGCTGCCGGTGCCTCTGCATACGCGAGCGCATGCTGTCAGGCGGCGGGCGTTCGCAACGCTGCGCCGCGCGTCGAACACCGTCCGGCCGTCGGCTCAAACCCGCCGGCCGGCGCATCGTTTCGGCGCGAAACCTTCTCGAACGACGATGAACAGGCTTGCGCGTAGGCAGCGCTGCGAACGCGCTTCGTCGTGGTCGCGCGCATCGCGCTTCGCGCGCCTTGACGACGGCTGGCAATCGTACGAGGATGCCAAACGCTGTAGCGAAGTGTGTCGTTACGCAACGCATTTAGACGCATTAGACGCATAGTCAGTCGCATAGTCGGATCTCGGCACGGAGCACTGGATGTCTGCGCAGGCGATGTTCGAACGTCGGATCATTTCATCGCACGCGCAGCCGCACCGCGGTTTCGCCAGCGCCGGGTCGCGGCGCGCAGGGCGCACCTGTCAGAACTGCCAGGAACCGCCGCAGCCTCGCCGCATCGGCGGGCACACTGAGCCGCGGCTCGTCCGCGTCGCCTCGCCTGGCTTGTCGTTCGAACCGGCCGCGAATCGCGCTGTTTCCGCTCGCGCGCAGGCCGCTCGCGCGCAGGCCGCTTGCGCGCAGGCCGCTAGCGCGACGCAAGCGCGCGCGGATGCGCCGATGCCGTCGCGCGCTGCGTCGCCGCTGCAGGCAAGCAACTCCGTTCGGCGTCACAGTTTCGGATTCCTGCGCATCCCTGCGTGCGCGGCTAGTCTTCCTGCCTCAGTCCTCGACCCGAGTTGATCGCCGCATGCGGACCGCCGGGCGCCTCGCGTCCGACGGGTCTGCGTCAGCGACGTCCGGCGCCGCGCCGGACCGGCCGAGATCGATCATCTGTCGTACCGGGAGTTTCGAAGGATGCGGAACCAGCGCTCTTACATCATCTGCACCACCATGCGCAGCGGCAGCACCATGCTCGCCAGCGGCTTGCGCGAGACCGGTGTGGCGGGGCGCCCCGACGAATACTTCGCGCCGCCGGTGCGGCTGCCGCAGGCGCAGGTGTTCGACATGGACCCGGCGCGCTATCGCGAACTGCTGCAGGAACAGCGGCTCGCCAACCCGGCCGAACGCGTGCTGCGCGAGATCGTGGACGCCGGCACCAGCGACAACGGCGTGTTCGGGGTCAAGATCCACTTCCAGCGTCCGTTCTCCGACTTCCACAACGCGGTGGAAGTGCTGCAGGAATATTTCGGCGACAAGACCGCTTCGCCGCATGAATTGTTCAGCCGCGCATTCCCACGGTTGTCCTACATCTGGCTGCGCCGCAGCGACCGGGTCGCGCAGGCGGTGTCGCTGTTCAAGGCGATCAAGAGCAGCGAGTTCGTGCGCGTGGCCGGCAGCACCGATGCGGTGATCCCGGTCGGCGCCGAGGAATTCGACTTCGCCCGGATCCGCCGCCTGGCCGACTGGCTGCAGAGCGGCGACGACGGCTGGCGCGCGTTCTTCAAGCGCCACCGGATCGAGCCGATGGTGGTCGACTACGAAGACCTCGCCGCGCATTACGAACCGACCCTGCGCTCGGTGCTGGACTACCTGGGCCTGTCCGAGCAGTGCCTGTCGATCCAAGGCACCCGCCACCGCCGCCAGGCGGACGAGATTTCCGAACAGTGGGCGGCGCGCTATCGCGAGATGCATGCGTGAGCGAAGACGCGCGCGTTCCGCCTTCCGCCAGCGATGCGCCCGCGCCCGGCCCGTTCGATGAGGCCGGCGCCGCGCCGTCGCTGGCCGACCGCTTCGACGCCCAGGCCGCGCGCACGCCCGACGCGGTCGCGCTGGTGTGCGAGGACGCGCGCGTCACCTATGCCGAACTACAGGCGCGCGCGACCGAACTGGCGCGCTGGTTGCGGCAGGCCGGGATCGGCCCGGGCTGCATCGTCGGCCTGTGTCTGCAGCGTTCGCCGCTGCTGGTGGTGGCCACGCTCGCGGTGTTGCGCGCCGGCGCGGCCTATCTGCCGATCGATCCGCGCACGCCGCAGGCGCGCATCGACTTCATGCTCGACGACTGCGGCGCGCGCCTGCTGCTGACCCAGGCCGAGCTGTGCGCGCACGCGCAGACGCCCACGCGCGACGTGCTGCGCCTGGATCTCGACGGGGAGCGGGTGCGGCGCGAAGCCGCGGCCGCGCCGTCGCACGCGTTCGAGGCCGGTGCGCTGGCCTATGTGATCTACACCTCCGGCTCGACCGGCCAACCCAAGGGCGTGCTGGTGCCGCAGGCCAACGTGACCGCGCTGTTCGACGCGGCGCAGGCGCGCTTCGGCTTCCACGGCCAGGACGTGTGGTGCCTGTTCCATTCCTACGCCTTCGATTTCTCGGTCTGGGAACTGTGGGGCGCGTTGCTGCACGGCGGCCGGCTGGTGCTGGTGCCGGCCCAGGTCGCGCGCGATTCGCAAGCCTTCTACCGACTGGTCAGCCGCGAGGGCGTCACCGTCCTCAACCAGACGCCGTCGGCGTTCGCCCAGTTCGCCGCCGCCGATCAGGCCGCGGCCCTGCCGCTGCGGCTGCGCTGGGTGATCTTCGGCGGCGAGGCGCTGCGCTTCGGCGAACTGCGCGGTTGGTTCGAGCGCCACGGCGACGCGCGGCCGCAACTGGTCAACATGTACGGCATCACCGAGACCACCGTGCACGTCACCGAGCGTGGCGTCGCCGCGGCCGAGGCACTGCAGGCACCGGCGAGCCTGATCGGCGCGGCGCTGCCGCACCTGCGCGTGCATGTCCTCGACGACGCGCTGCGGCCGGTCGCCGACGGCGAAGCCGGCGAGCTGTGCGTGTCCGGCGCCGGCCTGGCCTGGGGCTATCTCAACCGCGCCGGACTGACCGCCTCGCGCTTCGTCGCCAGCCCGTTCGCGCACGGCGAGCGGCTGTACCGCAGCGGCGACCTGGCGCGGCGCACCGCCGCGGGCGACATCGAATACCTCGGCCGCATCGACCATCAGGTCAAGCTGCGCGGCTTCCGCATCGAACTGGGCGAGATCGAGGCCGCGCTGCTGCGCCATCCCGGCGTGCGCCAGGCGGTGGTCGCCCTGCGCGAGGCCGACGGGCAGCCGAGTCTGGTCGCCTACGTGGTGCCGGAGCCGGCGCAAGCGAGCGAACGCGACGCGCGCGCCGACGAAAGCGTCGGCCAATGGCAGGCGCTGTACCAGGACACGTACCGGCCCGAACAGGACGATTGCAGCCCGAGCTTCGTCGGCTGGCACAGCAGCTACACCGGCGCGCCGATTCCCGAAGCGCAGATGCGCCAATGGCTGGACGCGACCGCGCAGCGGGTGCTCGCGGGCCGGCCGCAGCGGTTGCTGGAGATCGGCTGCGGCGTGGGCCTGGTGCTGCAACAGCTGGCGCCGCATTGCCGGCGCTACGTCGCCACCGACCTGTCGCCGACCGCGATCGCGCGGTTGCAGCGCTGGGTCGGCGCGGACGCCGGCCTGCAGCACGTGCGGCTGGCCGCGCAGCCGGCCGACGATTTCGCCGGTCTGGCCGAAGACTTCGACACCGTCGTGATCAATTCGGTGGTGCAGTATTTTCCCAGCGCCGATTACCTGCTCGACGTGCTGCGCCGGGCCAGCGAACGGGTCGTGCCGGGCGGCCGCATCTTCGTCGGCGACGTGCGCGACTACGACCTGCTCGAAGCCTTCCACGCCTCGGTGCAGTTCGCCAAGGCGGGCGAGGCGACCGGCGCGCAGCGGATGCGCGCGGCGATCGAACGCGGCATGCGCCAGGAGAAGGAACTGCTGCTGTCGCCGGCGTTCTTCCGCGCGCTGCCGCAGTGGCTGCCGGCGATCGGCGGCGTGGAGATCCTGCTCAAGCGCGGCGATGCGCGCAACGAATTGAATCAGTATCGCTACGACGTGTGGCTGCACGTCGGGCCGCGTGCGCCGCAACCGGCGGCGAGGCCGTGGCAGGCCAGCGGCGAGGACGCGCTGGCCGAGCTGGAAGCGCACCTGCGCGCGCAGCGGCCGGCGCGGCTGAGCCTGGAACTGCCCAATGCGCGCCTGCAGCCGGACTTGCAGCGGCTGGCGCTGTTGCGCGAGGCCGATCCGGCGCTGACCTGGAGCGAGCTGTGCGCGCGTGCGCCGGCCTCCACCGACGGCATCGAGCCCGAGGCCTTGTGGCAGTTGGGCGAGCGCCTGGGCTACCGGGTCGACGTCGCCGGTTCGCAGCTTCGCGCGGATCACCTTTGCGCCACGTTCGTCGATGAAAACGCGGCGGCGGCCAGGCAGGGCGAATCCGCACAGGCCGAGGCGCCCGCACCGACGCAGGCCGCCACCGATCCGCGCCGCCACGCCAACGACCCGCTCGCCGCCGCGACCCAGCACGCCTTTGTGCGCAGCCTGCGTGAGCACCTGCGCGCGATCCTGCCCGAACATATGCTGCCGGCGGCGACGCTGGCGCTGCCGGCGCTGCCGCTCACGGTCAACGGCAAGATCGATCAGGCGCGGCTGCCGGCGCCGGAGGAACGGCCCGACGTCGCCGACTACGCCGAGCCGCACACCGACCTGCAGCGGCGCCTGGCCGGCATCTTCGCCGAAGTGCTGCGGCTGGACCGGGTCGGCCTGTACGACAGCTTCTTCGAACTCGGCGGCCATTCGCTGCTGGCGATGCGGGTGGTCGCGCAGTTGCGCGCACAGCTCGGCGTCGAGCTGGCGCTGCGTGCCTTGTTCGAGCATCCGACCGTCGCCGGACTGGAGCGCGAGGTCGCCGCCGCGGCCAGCAATGCGCCCGCGGCGCCGCCGTTGCGCGCGCGCGAGCAAAGCGGGCCGGCCGAGTTGTCGTTCGCGCAGGAACGGCTGTGGTTCCTCGAACAGCTCGGCACGGTCGGCGCGGCTTACCACGTGCCGCTGGCGTTCCGCATCCGCGGCCCGCTGGCGGCGCCGGCGCTCGACGCGGCGCTGGCGCAGTTGCTGCAGCGGCACGAGATGCTGCGCACGCGTTTCGTGCTCGACGGCGAACAGCTGCGGCAGACGGTCGATCCGGCGCCGCAGGCCCTATTGGAATTCGAAGACCTCAGCGCGCTCGATCCGGCCCGCGCGCAGGCCCGCGCGGACGCGCTGCTGCAAGCCCAAGCGCATCACCGCACCGACCTGGAACGCGGCCCGCTGTTCCGCGCCCGGCTGGCGCGGCTGAGCGCGGACGAACACGTCCTGGTCCTGGCCGCGCACCACATCGCCGCCGACGGCTGGTCGCATACGGTGATGCTGGACGAACTCGGCGCGCTGTACGCCGCGCACGCGGGCGCCGCCGCCGATTCCTTGCCGCCGGCGCGGTTGCAGTACGCCGACTACGCCGCGTGGCAGCGGCAGTGGCTGCAGGAAGGGCCGCTGCTGGCGCAGCAATTGCCGTACTGGACCGCGCAGCTCGCCGGCGCGCCGGAACTGGTGGCGCTGCCGACCGACCGGCCGCGGCCGGACGTCGCCAGCTTCCGCGGCGGCATCCACCGTTTCCAACTGCCGGCCGCGCTCGCGCGGCGGCTGCCGACGTTCGCGCGCGAGCGCGGCGCCACCGCGTTCATGGTGCTGCTGGCCGGATTCCAGGCCTTGCTGGCGCGCTGGGGCGGCGGCGACGACATCGTGATCGGCACGCCCACCGCCGGCCGCACCCACCGCGATACCGAGCCGCTGGTCGGGCTGTTCATCAACACCCTGGCCCTGCGCGCGCGCGTCGATGTCCAGGCCGGTTTCGATGCATTGCTGGCGCAGGCCAAGGACACCGCGCTGGCGGCGTTCGCCCATCAGGACGTGCCGTTCGAGCGCGTGGTCGCCGAACTCAAGCCGCACCGCGATCTGTCGCGGCAGCCGCTGGTGCAGGTCATCTTCGCCCTGCAGAACACCGCGCCGGCACAGCTGAGGCTGCACGGCGCGGGGGTCGAACGCATCGACTGTCCGAGCAGCACGTCCAAGTACGACCTGACCTTGAACGTGATCGAGTCGGGCGAGCGCCTCTACGCCGAGATCGAATACGCCAGCGATCTGTTCGATCCGGCCACGATCGAGCGCCTGGCGCAGATGTACGCCACGCTGCTGGACGCGGCGATGGCCGAACCGGCGCGGCCGCTGGCGCGGCTGCGCCTGGGCGTCGCCGCGGCGTCGGCCGCGCCGGCGCAGTCGGCTCCCAACACCGTCTGCGATCTGTTCGCGGCCCAGGCCGCGCGCACGCCGCAGGCGCCGGCGCTGGAATCGCCTGCTGCGCGGCTGAGTTACGCCGAACTGGCGCGACGCTCGGATCGGATGGCGCGGCAGCTGCGCGGTCGCGGCATCGGCGCGGGCGATCTGGTCGCGGTGGCCAGCGACGGCGACGTCGCCACCTTCATCGCCTTGCTCGCCACGCTCAAGGCCGGCGCGGCGTATCTGCCGATCGATCCGCAAGCGCCCGCGCAGCGTTTGAACCACCTGCTCGAAGACGCGCGCCCGCGCCTGATCCTTGGCGATGCCGGCGCGCTCGACGGCTTGCCGCCGTCGCCCGCGCAGCGCTTGTCGTTCCAGCAAGGCGAGAGCGACGCCGACGAAGGGACGCCGTTGCCGGCGCCGGCCGCGGACGACCTGGCCTATGCGATCTACACCTCCGGTTCGACCGGAACGCCGAAGGGCGTGCTGGTCGAGCACCGCGGCCTGCGCGAGCTGGCCCTGGCGCAGATCCAGCGCTTCGCCATCGCGCCGCACAGCCGGGTGCTGCAGTTCGCCTCGCTCGGCTTCGACGCTTCGGTCTCGGAAGTCTTCACCGCCTGGTGCAGCGGCGCCTGCCTGTGCCTGCCCGGCGGCGGACGCCTGCTGGCCGGCGACGAACTGGCCGCGACCCTGCGCGAGCGCGCGATCACCCATGTGACCTTGCCGCCGAGCGTGGTGCCCGGCCTGGTCGAGGCCGGCGGCGCGGCCACGCTGCAGACCCTGGTGGTGGCCGGCGAAGCCTGCCCCGCGGCGATCGTGCGCAGCTGGCCCGAGCCGGTGCGCTTTATCAACGCCTACGGCCCGACCGAGGCCACGGTCTGCGCCACCACCCACGACTGCGACCGCGCCGATCCGCGCGATCCGCCGGTCGGCCGGGCGCTGGCGCACGCGCCGGTGTACGTGCTCGACGAGGCGCTGCAACCGGTGCCGGCCGGCGTGGTCGGCGAAATCTTCATCGGCGGCAGCGGCGTGGCGCGCGGTTATCGCGGACGCGCCGCGCTGACCGCCGAACGTTTTCTCGCCGATCCCTTCGCCGGCGCCGGCGCGCGCATGTACCGCACCGGCGACCGCGGCCGCCTGCGCGCCGACGGCGCGCTCGAATTCCTCGGCCGCCTCGACCGCCAGATCAAGGTCCGCGGCTATCGGATCGAGCCGGGCGAAATCGAAGCGGCCTTGCTGCGCGACGAGCGCATCGCCCAGGCCCATGTGCTGGCCCAGGGCGAACTCGACGGCCGCAGCTTGGCGGCGTATGCGGTGGCCGCGCCGGGACGCACGCTCGATGCCGACGACGCGCTGGCGGCGCTGCGCGCGCGGCTGCCGGCGCACCTGGTGCCGTCGACGCTGGTGGTGCTGGAGCGCTTCCCGCTGACCGCGCACGGCAAGATCGATCCGGCCGCGTTGCCGCGGGCCGGCGCCGCCGCGACCGACGGCCGCGTCCACGTCGCCCCGCGTACTCCGACCGAGCAATTGCTGGCCGCGATCTGGCGCGAAGTGCTCGGCTGCCGCGCGCCCGGCGTGCACGACCGTTTCTTCGACCTCGGCGGCCATTCGCTGCTGGCCACGCGCGCGGTCGGCCGCATCCGCCGCGCCGCCGGCGTCGAGCTGAGCCTGCGCGAATTCTTCGCCGCCGCCACCCTGGAAGATCTGGCGCGCAGCGTCGACGCCGCGCGCGGGCGCGCCGCGCCGGCGGCGGCGCCGCTGCTGCCGGTGCCGCGCGCGCCGCGCCTGCCGCTGTCGCCGGCGCAGCGCGGCCTGTGGACCGCGGACCGGCTCGGCGCGGCCGGCGCCGCCTACAACATGCCGCTCGCGTTGCGCGCGAGCGCGCGCATCGACGTGGAGGCGTTGCGGCGCGCGCTGGACGAACTCGAACGCCGCCACGAAAGCCTGCGCACCGCCTTCCTCAGCGACGCCGACGGCCCGTACGCCGCGATCCAGCCGGCCCAGGCCGTGGCCCTGGAACTGCACGATCTGAGCGCGCTGGCGCCGGCCGACCGCGAAGCGCAGGCCGCGCGCCTGCGCGAGCGCGACATGCGCCGCCGCTTCGATCTCGGCGCCGGCCGGCTGCTGCGCGCGAGCCTGCTGCGGCTGGGCGACGACGATCATCGCTTGACCCTGACCACCCACCACATCGCCGCCGACGGCTGGTCGGTGGCGCTGCTGGCCGATGAACTGCGCGCGCTGTACGCGGCCTTCGCCGCCAGCGGCGCCTCGCCGCTGGACGAACCGCCGCTGCAGCACACGGACTACGACGCCTGGCAGCGCGCGCGCGTGGACGAAAGCGCGTTGGACCGGCTGGCGCAACGCGCTGGCGAACGCCTGCTCGGCGCGCCGACGGTGCTGTCGTTGCCGAGCGACCGCGCGCGTCCGCCGGCGCAGTCCTACCGCGGTGCGCTGCATCGCTTCGTGCTGCCCGATGCGCTGCATCACCGGTTGCTGGAGCTCGGCGCGCAACGCGGCGCGACCTTGTACATGACCTTGCTGGCCGGCTTCGGCGCGTTGCTGTCCAGGCTGTCGGGCGCCAGCGACCTGCTGCTTGCCTCGCCGCTGGCGACGCGCGCTGAACCGGGCCTGGAGCGCGTGGTCGGCCCGTTGCTGAACACCGCGGTGTTGCGCCTGGACGTGCGCGACGACCCGAGCTTCGCCGAACTGCTCGCGCGCGCCCGCGCCGCGACTCTCGACGCCCACGACGACCAGGACCTGCCGTTCGAGCGCCTGCTCGCGCAACTGCGTCCGGCCCGCGATCTGTCCCGCCAGCCGCTGGCCCAGGCGCTGTTCTCGCTGCAGAACTATCCCGCCGCGCAGGACCGGGGCAGCGCGCTGTGGCAGCGCGAGCACAGCCCGTGGAGCCACGCCAAGTACGACCTGTCGCTGTACGTGGAAGAGACCGCGCAGGGTCTGGCCTGCGAATGCGAATACGCCACCGACCTGTTCGACGCCGCCACGATCGAGCGTTGGTGCGCGCAATGGACCAGCCTGCTCGCCGGCGCGGCCGCCGATCCGGACACCCGCGCCAGCCGCCTGCCGCTGCTCGACGCGGACGAGCGCCAGCGCCTGTTGGTGGACTGCAACGACACCGCGCGCAGCGGCTACGACCGCGTTTCGATCCCGGCGCTGGTCGCCGAACAGGCGCGGCTGCGGCCGCAGGCCGTCGCGGTCGGCTGCGGCGGGCGCACGCTGAGTTACGCCGAACTCGACCGGCGCAGCAGCGCGCTGGCGCGCCGCCTGCGCCGCGCCGGCGCGGGCCCCGGCGAACGGGTCGGGCTGTGCCTGGAGCGTTCGGTCGAGCTCAGCGTCGCCTTGCTGGCGGTGCTCAAGTCCGGCGCGGCCTACGTGCCGCTGGACCCGGCCTATCCGCAGCAGCGCCTGGATTACATGGTCGCCGACAGCGGCCTGGGCTGGGCGCTGTGCGACCGCGCCAACGCCGCGCGATTGGCCGGATCGCTCGCGCCGGAGCGGGCGCTCGCGGTCGAGGACGGCGACGAAGGCGCGGCCGATGCGTTCGCCGACGAGGCGCGCGAATTCGATCGCAGCGCCGACGCGCTCGCCTATGTCATCTACACCTCCGGCAGCACCGGCCGGCCCAAGGGCTGTGCGATCGCCGACCGCGGCCTGCTCAATCTGCTGCACTCGCTGGCCGACCGCTTCGGCGTCGGTCCGGACGACACCTTGTTGGCGGTGACGCCTTACAGCTTCGACATCGCCGGCCTGGAATTGCTGATGCCGCTGCTGCGCGGCGCGCGCGTGCAGATCGCCGAGGCCGCGGAACTGCGCGATGCGCAGCGCCTGGCGCGTAGCATCCGCGAACTGCGCCCGACCCTGATGCAGGCGACGCCGGCGACCTGGCAGATGCTGTTGCGCGCCGGCTGGCGCAACGACAGCGGCATGCAGGTGCTGTGCGGCGGCGAAGCCCTGCCCGAAGCGCTGCGCGCGGCGCTGGCGCAGGGCGCGGACGCGTGGAATTTGTACGGCCCGACCGAGACCACGATCTGGTCGACGCTGGATGCGATCGCGGCGGATTCGCCGTCGGCCGGCGGCGGCTCCTGCATCGGTCGGCCGCTCGCCAACACCCGCGTCTACGTGCTGGACGCGGCGATGGCGCCGGTGCCGGTCGGCATGGAAGGCGACCTCTACATCGGCGGCGACGGCGTCGCCCGCGGTTATTGGAACCGGCCGGCGCTGACCGCGCAGAGTTTCATCGCCGATCCGTTCTCAGCCGGCGGCACGATCTACCGCACCGGCGATCGCGCCCGCTGGCGCGCCGACGGGCGCCTGGACTATCTCGGCCGCGCCGATGCGCAGATCAAGCTGCGCGGCTTCCGCATCGAGCTCGGCGAAATCGAGGCGGCGCTGGCGCGGCATCCGGCGGTGGACCTGTGCGCCTGCGCGGTGAGCCGCGAAGGCGAAGCGCAGCTCGTCGCCGCCTGCGTGCCCGCGGCCGGCGCGGCGCTGCCGTCGCGGCGCGAGTTGCAGGACTATCTGCGCGCGAGCCTGCCGGAGCACATGATTCCGGTGGCCTTCGTCGCGGTCGCGGGATTGCCGCTGACCGCCAACGGCAAGGTCGATCGCGTCGCCGTCGCCGCCTTGCGCGCGGCCGAACCGGCGCCGACGCCGCGCTCGCCGCAGCCGGCGGCCGGGCAGGGCGACGATCCGTTGCCGCGCCTGCTGGCGCTGTGGCGCGAAACGCTCGGTCGCGACGACGTCGATATCGACGAAGGATTCTTCGAGCAAGGCGGGACGTCGTTGCTGGCGGTGACCCTGGCCGAGCGCATCGCCGCCGAGCTGCAGCCGGGTTTCGAGGTCACCTCGCTGTTCGAATTCGGATCGATCTCGCGCGTCGCCCGCCATCTGCGAGCGCAGGCGTCGGCCGCGAACGCGAATGCGGATGCGCCGATGCCCGCGAGCGCCGAACCGGCGCTGCAAACTCCGGTGGCCGCGCCCGCGGCCGCGAGCGAACCGGCGATCCCGGCCTACTACGACGACGCCGTCGCCATCGTCGGCATGTCCTGCGCGTTCCCCGGCGCGCGCGACCACGACGAGTTCTGGGACAACCTGCTGCAGGGCCGGGAAAGTATCGAACGCATTCCGGACGCGGAACTGCGCGAACTCGGCGTGTCCGCCGATATGATGGCCGATCCGGCCTACGTGCCGGTGCGCTCGGACCTGGCCGGACGCGATCTGTTCGACGCCGACTTCTTCAACGTGTCCGAGCGCGATGCGCAGTTGATGGACCCGCAGCTGCGCCTGCTGCTGATGCACGCCTGGCGGGCGATCGAGGACGCGGGCTACCGCGCCGGCGATCTCGCCGACACCGCGGTGTTCGCCACCGCCAGCAACAGCGCCTATCACGCCCGCCTGCTGGCCTCGGCGCCGGCTTCGGCGCAGAGCATCGAGCAGTACGTGGGCTGGATCATGGCCCAGAACGGCACCCTGCCTGCGGTGATCTCGCACAAGCTGGGCCTGCGCGGTCCGAGCCTGTTCGTGCATTCCAATTGCTCGTCGTCGCTGACTGCGCTGGACCTGGCGCGGCGTCGCCTGTTGGAAGGCGAGTGGCGCCACGCCCTGGTCGCGGCCGCGCGCGTGGCCAGCTTCGAGGGCGCCGGCTACGTCCACCAGGACGGGATGAATTTCTCCAGCGACGGCCGCCTGCGCGCGTTCGACGCGGCCGCCGACGGCGCGGTCGGCGGCGAGGGCGTGGCGGTGCTGCTGCTCAAGCGCGCGCGCGACGCCGTCGCCGACGGCGACCATGTCTACGCGCTGCTGCGCGCCAGCGCCGCCAACAACGACGGCGGCGAAAGCGCCGGTTTCTATGCGCCCAGCGTCGCCGGGCAACGCGCGGCGATCGAGCGCGCGCTGGCCGCGGCGCGCATCGATCCGGCCTCGATCGGCTATGTCGAAGCGCACGGCACCGGCACGCCGCTGGGCGATCCGATCGAAGTCGCGGCGCTGTCGCAGGCCTACGGACGCCACACCCAGGCGCGCCAGTTCTGCGGCATCGGCTCGGTCAAGACCAACATCGGCCACCTCGACACCGCGGCCGGGATGGCCGGTTGCATCAAGGCCGCGCTGAGCCTGTCGCGCGGGACGATCCCGGCGACCTTGCATTTCCGCACGCCCAATCCCGCGCTCAAGCTCGAACAGTCGCCGTTCTTCGTGGTCGACAAGGCGCAGCCGTGGCAGGGCGCGCGACCGTACCGGGCGGCGGTCAGCTCGATGGGCGTCGGCGGCAGCAACGCGCACGCGATCCTGGAAGAGTGCGCGGCGGTCGATGGCGGCGACGCGTTCGCGCCGGGCCCGTGGCTGTTCCCGCTGTCGGCCCGCGATCCGGACACCCTGCGCGCGATGGCCCGGCGCCTGCTCGATTTCCTCGCTGGTGCGCCTTCGCTGCCGCGGCTGGCCTACACCCTGCAGACCGGGCGCGAGCCGATGCCGTACCGGCTGGCGATCCTCGCCGCCGATGCGCAGCAGTTGCAGGCCGGGCTGCGCGGCTGGCTGCGAGGCGCGAATGTCGCCGGCGTGCACAGCGGCCAGGCCGCTCGCGCGGCGGCCGGCGCGACGCGCGAGGCCGCGGCGACGGTCGATCCCGCCGACGCAGAACTGCAGGCCGCGCTGGCGCGTTGGGCCGCGCAAGGCCGCTACGAACAACTCGCGGCGCTGTGGGTCGGCGGATTCGCGTTCGACTGGCGGGCGCTGTACCCGGCCGGCGCGCCGCGCCGGATCAGCGCGCCGGCCTATCCGTTCAATCCGCGCCGGTTCTGGCTCGATCCGGCCAGCGCGCCGGTCGCCGCCGTCGCGGCGCCGGCCGCGCCGAGCGCCGCACCCGCGGACAGCGCGGCTTCGGTGCGGCTGTTCGCCGAACGCTGGGACCGCGTCGCCGAAGCGGGCGCGCGCTGGCCCCATCGCCGGCATCTGGTGTTGTGCGATTTTCCGCCGGATTCGCCGCTGCTGCGAGCCATCGACGCGCGGGCGGATGGCGACACCGCCGTGCATGTGCTGGCGCGCAGCGGCGCCGGGATCGGCCAGCGCTTCGCCGCGCATGCCACGGCCCTGATCGAGTTGTTGCGCGAAGCCGCGGCGGCCGCTCCGGCCTTGCTGCAACTGGTGGCCCCCGGCGACGACGATGGTGCGTTGTGCGCCGGGTTGGCGCCGTTGCTGCTCAGCGCCAAGCGCGAATACGACCGGCTCGAAGTGCAGACGATCCGCCTGGACGCGCACGCCGCGCCGGACGATGCAGCCACGCGCCTGCTCGATCCGTCGCCGTTCGCGGCGCGGCAGCTTCGCGACATCGACGGCGCAGCGCATGCGCGCCGCTTCGTCGCCTTGCCCGCGCTCGCCGACGCGGCCGCGCCGTGGCGCGACGGCGGCCGCTATCTGATCGTCGGCGGCGGCGGCCGGCTCGGCCTGTTGCTCGCCCGCGCTATGGCCGCCGATCTGCGCAGCGGCGTCGTCGTATTGGCGGGCCGCAGCGAGCCCACGCCGGCGCTGGCCGCCGAAGTGGCGACGCTGCAGTCGGCCGGACTGCGGGTGGAATACGTCCGCGCCGATATCGCCGATGAGCGCCAGGCGCAGGCCTTGCTGCATGGGGTTCGCGCGCGCCACGGCGGGATCGACGGGATCGTGCACGCAGCCGGCGTACTCGACGACGGCTACCTCGCGCGCAAGCGCGCGGCGCAGGCGCTGGGCGTGCTCGCGCCCAAGGTCGCGGGGCTGGACCACCTCGACCGCGCCCACGGCGCGGCGCCGCTGGAGTTCCTGATCTGCTTCGGCTCCATCGGCGGCGCGCTCGGCAGCGCCGGCCAGGGCGACTATGCCGCCGCCAACGGTTTCATGCGCGCGTTCGCCGCGTTGCGCAACGCCCGCGCCGGTCGCGGCGAGCGCCAGGGGCGGACGCTGTGCATCGATTGGCCGTACTGGCGCGACGGCGGCATGCGCTTGTCGGCGCAGGCCGAAACCGAGCTGGCCCAGGCCGGGCTGGCGCCGCTGCAGGCGCAGCAGGGTGTGTCGGCGCTGCGCCGGGCTTGGGCCAGCGGCGAGTCCTGCGTAACGGTGCTGGCCGGCGAAGATCGCGCGCTCGACGAATTGCTGGGTTCGTTCGAACGCCGCGAACCGGTCGCCGCAGCGGATCTTCAAGCGCCGGAGCGTGCCGCGGAGGAACCGATCGCTCGCGCCGATCTTTCCGCGCGCGTCCTGCAGCGCCTGATCGGCGTGTTCGCCGAGGTGTCGAAGATCGCGCCGGCGCGGATCGATCCGCAGCAAGCGCTGGAAGCGTTCAGCATCGACTCGATCATGATCGCCCAGCTCAACCAGCGTCTGGCCGGCGCGTTCCCGGGGCTGTCGAAGACCCTGTTCTACCAGTTCCGCAACCTGGCAGAGATCGGCGCCCACCTCGTCGCCGAACAGGCCCAGGCCTGCGCGCGCTGGGCCGGCGCGGACGAGGGCGGCGCGAGCGGGCAGGCGCAGGCGCCACGCGAGCGCACCGTCGCCGCGGCCGCGCCAGCGAACGTGCGCCGCGCGCCGTCGCCGTCGCCGTCGCCGTCGCCGTCGCCGTCGCGCGAGCCTATCGCCATCGTCGGACTCGCCGGTCGCTATCCCGATGCGCGCGATCTCGACCAGTTCTGGCGCAACCTGCGCGCAGGCCGCGACAGCATCGCCCCGATTCCGGCGCAGCGCTGGCCGCTGGAGGGGTTCTTCTGCGAAGACCCCGAGCGCGCCGTCGCCAGCCGCATGAGCTACAGCAAGTGGGGCGGGTTCCTCGACGGCTTCGCCGAGTTCGATCCGCTGTTCTTCGGCATCGCGCCGGCGCAGGCGTTGGACATGGACCCGCAGGAGCGTCTGTTCCTGCAGGCCTGCTGGCAGGCGCTGGAAGACAGCAACCACACCCGCGACAGCCTGGCGCGACGCTATGGCGGCCGCGTCGGCGTGTTCGCCGGCATCACCAAAACCGGTTTCGAGCTGCACGGCCGCGACCTGGCCGAGCGCGGCGATCCGGCCACGCCGTACACCAGCTTCGGCTCGGTCGCCAACCGCGTGTCTTATCTGCTCGACCTCAACGGCCCGAGCTTCCCGATCGACACCATGTGCTCGGCGTCGCTGACCGCGATCCACGAAGCCTGCGAACACCTGCTGCGCGGCGAATGCGAACTGGCCCTGGCCGGCGGGGTGAATCTCTACCTGCATCCGTCGACCTATGTCGGCCTGTGTTCGCAGCGCATGCTCTCCACCGACGGCCGTTGCCGCAGTTTCGGCGCCGACGCCACCGGCTTCGTTCCGGGCGAGGGCGTCGGCGTGGTCGTGCTGAAGCCGCTGTCGGCGGCCGAGCGCGACGGCGACCGCATCCACGGCGTGGTGCTCGCCTCGGGCATCAACCACGGCGGACGCACCCACGGCTACACCGTGCCCAATCCGCGCGCGCAGCGCGATCTGGTCCGCGACACCCTGGCGCGCGCCGGCATCGGCGCGGACGAGATCGGTTGCGTGGAGGCGCACGGCACCGGCACCGCGATGGGCGATCCGATCGAGATCGAAGGCCTGTCCCAGGCGTTTGCGGCGACCACCGCCGACACGGGGTTCTGTTCGCTGGGCTCAGTCAAATCCAACATCGGCCATCTGGAAGCGGCCGCCGGCGTGGCCGGCCTGACCAAGGTGCTGCTGCAGTTCCGCCATGGCGAGCTCGCGCCGACGCTGCACTGCGAGCGACCCAATCCGAATATCGATCTGAACGCCACGCCGTTCGTGCTGCAGCAGCGCGCCGAGCCGTGGACGCGGCGGCTACGCGGCGACGGTTCGCAGATTGCGCGCACGGCGACGGTGTCCTCGTTCGGCGCGGGCGGCGCCAACGCGTTCGTGGTCGTGCAGGAGTATCCGCAGGCGCCGGCCGTCGTTGCGGATACCGGCGCGCCGGCGTTGCTGGTGTTGTCGGCGCGGCGCGCCGACCGCCTGGCCGTGTACGCGCGGCGACTGGCCGATGCGCTCGAGCGCGGCGGGCCGGAGCGCGCGGATCTGGCAGCTGTCGCCGCGACCCTGCAACTGGGGCGCGAAGCGATGGAGCATCGCGTGGGATTCATCGCCACGTCGCCGGCGGAGGCCATCGCGATCTTGCGCCGGTTCGCCGACGGCGCCGCGTCGGCCGATGCGATCCACGTTGGCGCGCCGGGCCGCGGCGGCGATCCTGTCTCGGCGCATACCGTGCAGGGCTGGCTGCGCGAAAGACGCTTCGAACCGGTCCTGGCGGCCTGGGCCGCGGGCGCGGCGGTGGATTGGTCGGTGCTGTATCCGCAGCGGCCTTCGCTGGCGGCGTTGCCGACGTATCCGTTCGCCGAAGAACACTATTGGCCGGTCGCGGCGCAGCCGGCGCGGGTCGCCCGGGCCGCGCCCGCGCTGCCCGCGCAAGCCGTCGCCGCCGCACCGGCCGCGCTTGAGCCGACCACCGCCGCGATTTCGGACGCGGGCAGCGACTGCCTGCTGGTTCCGCACTGGCAGGCCGTCGCCCAGCCGGCTGGGTCCGTGCCTGCCGGCGACCTGCTCGTGATCAACGCCACAGCCGCGCAATTGCGCGGCTTGTCGACGCTGCCCGCGCAGCGTGCGATCGCCGTCGACTGGAACGGCGGCGGCGCGCTGGAGCGATCGCTGGCCGGGCGAGCGATCGCCAAGATCGTGTGGTTCGCGCCGGCTTCGCTGGCGGACGGTTGGGACTCGTTGTTGCAGGCGCCGGCGCAGGCCGTGGAGCAATGCGCGGCGTTGCTGCAGGCGCTGCATCGCACCGACCCCACAATCGAGTTGGTCGCGGTCACGCGCTGCGGCCAATCGGTGGACGACGATGAGGCGGTCGATCCGGCCCAGGCCGCGGTCGCCGGCTTCCTGCGCTCGGCGGCGAAGGACTATCGCCACAGCGCGTTCGCCTTGGTCGACTTGGCGCGCGGAAACGGGCAGGGGTTCGACGAACCCGGCCTGGACGTACTGGCGTCGCTGCGCGCCGTGCCCGGACGGGCGACGGTGTACGCGCATCGCCATGACGGCTGGCGGCGCAGCGCGCTGATCGCGGTCGAACGCGGCGGGCCCGCGGCGGGCGGCTTCCGCCGCGGCGGCGTCTATGTATTGGTCGGCGGCGCCGGCCACGTCGGTCGGCACGTCACCGACTATTTGTTGTCCGAGCACGCGGCGACCGTGATCTGGGTGGGACGCCGCCCCGCCGGTGAAGTGGATGCGGTCCTGGCCGGCTTCGCCGCCGCGCAGCGCCCGCTGTACTACCAGGCCGACGCCAGCGATCTCGACGCGTTGCGGCAAGTGCGCGCCGCGGTGCTGGCGCGCTGCGGGCGCATCGACGCGGTGCTGGTCGCGACCACGCATTTCTCGCTGGCGCCGGCCGCGCGGCTGTCCAGCGCCGAATTGCAGGCGGCGTTCGATGCCAAGACCGCGCCGGCGGTGCGCATCGCGCAGGCCTTCGGAGGCGACGCGCCCGGCGGCCTGGTGTTCTTCTCCTCGCTGGTCTCGTTCATCGGCAATCGCGAACAAAGCCACTACGCCGCCGCCTGCGCCTGGCAGGACGCGTTCGCGCGCCTGCTCGGCCAGCGCTTCGGCGTGCCGGCCAAGACCCTCAACTGGGGCTACTGGACCATCGACGATCCGCGCCGCACGCGCGAACTGCACGAGATCGGAATCGAATTCATCGATGCCGCGTCCGGCGGTGCGGCGCTGCAGGCACTGCTGAGCGGGCCGTGCCGCCAGCTCGGTTTCCTGCGCACGCACCGCTCGCTGGAGGTCGAAGGGCTCGACCCGGACCGGCGCCTGCGCATCGACGGCGGCCGGATCGAGTGGATCGACGCCGGCGCGCAAGCGGGCGAGGGCGTTCCTGCGCTCGCGGCCGCCGCATCGCACGATCCGTTCGCGCTCGACGAATTCGTGCGCGCGGCCTTGGCGCGCGAGGTATGCGGCGCGCTGCGGATGGCGCCGGAGCTGCTCGATGCGCAGGCGATGTTCGCCGATTACGGCGTCGACTCCATCATCGGCTTGCGCGTGGTGCGGGCGATCAATCAGGCCTTGGGCATCGCCTTGGCTGCGACCTGCCTGTTCGACCATCCCAATCTCGACAAACTCGCCGTCTACGTGCTGCAGGCGCATCGCGCCGAGGCGCTGCGGGCCATGGGCGCGCAGGTACCCTCCGCGCAAGCGCAAGCTCCGGCCGCGGCCGAGCCTGCGCAGGCCGCTGCCGCGCCGCGATCCGCAGCGCCGCCGCAGCGCGAACCCATCGCCGTGATCGGCATGAGCGGCCGCTTCGCCCAGTCCGACGACAGCGCCGAGCTGTGGCGCCACCTCGCCGCCGGGCGCGACCTGATCGAACCCGCCTCGCGCTGGCCCGACGCGGCGTGGCCGGGCGACGGCGAGGAGCCGGTCTGCCGTCATGCCGGCTTCGTGCGCGACATCGACCGTTTCGATCCGCTGTTCTTCCGCATCTCGCGCGCCGACGCCGCCTACATGGACCCGCAGCAGCGGCTGTGCCTGGAGGAATCTTGGAAGGCGCTGGAAGCCGCCGGTTACGCCGGGCGCGTGGTCGCCGGCAAGAAGTGCGGGGTCTACGTCGGCTGCAGCGGCGAGGATTACACCCAGTTGCTGTCCGCCGCGGAACTGCCCGCGGCGGCGATGCACGGCAGCTCCACCGCGCTGTTGTCCTCGCGCATCGCCTATCACCTGGACCTGCGCGGCCCGGCGATGACCGTCGACACCGCCTGTTCCAGCGGCTTGGTCGCCGTGCACCTGGCCTGCCAGGCGCTGTGGATGGGCGAGATCGAACTGGCCATCGCCGGCGGCGTGCACGTGCAGTGCACGCACTGGTTCCATCTGATCGGCAGCCGCGCCGGCATGCTGTCGCCGCAGGGCCGCTGCTTCGCTTTCGACGCGCGCGCCAACGGCTTCGTGCCGTCCGACGGCGTCGGCATGGTGGTGCTGAAGAAGCTGTCGGCGGCGCTCGCCGACGGCGACCATATCGTCGGCGTGATCGCCGGCAGCGCGATCAACCAGGACGGCACCAGCAACGGCCTCACCGCGCCCAGCGCCGTGGCCCAGGAGCAACTGGAGCTGGAGGTGTACGAGCGCTTCGGCATCGATGTGGAGCAGATCCAGATGGCCGAGGCGCACGGCACCGGCACCGCGCTGGGCGACCCGATCGAGTTCCAGGCGCTGACCCGCGCGTTCCGCCGGCGCACCGCCCGCCGCGGCTTCTGCGCGATCGGTTCGGTCAAGAGCAATCTCGGCCACGCCGCCGAGGCCGCCGGCATGGCCGGACTGTTCAAGGTGTTGCTGTCGCTGCAGCATCGTCAGATTCCGCCGACCCTGCATTTCCGCGACGGCAACCCGCACATCGATTTCGCCGACAGCCCGTTCTACGTCAACACCGCGCTGCGCGACTGGCCGGCGCCCGAGCGCGGACCGCGTCGCGCCACGCTCAGCGCCTTCGGGCTCAGCGGCACCAACGCGCACCTGGTGATCGAAGAAGCGCCGTCGCAGCCGCTGGCGGCGACCGCTTCCGCGCCGTGGTTGCTGGCGCTGTCGGCGCGCTCGGCCGAGCAATTGCGCGCCAGCCAGCAACGCCTGCTGCAGGCCCTGCGCGAGCGGCCGGAACTCGATTGCATGCAGGTCGGCTACACCCTGCTGCAAGGGCGCCAGCATTTCGAACAGCGCTGGGCCTGCGTGGCGTCCAGCGTCGCGGAAGCGGTCGCGGCGCTGGAATCCGCGCTCGCCGCGGCGCCGGGCGTCGCGCCGGCGCGACTGGACGCGCGCGAACTCGACGCGCTGGGCCGCGAGGCGGCGCACTGCCTCGACGCCGCGGCCCGGCCGCACGAACGTCGCGCCGCGCTGCAGGGGCTGGGCGCGTTGTTCGTGCGCGGCGCCACGCCCGACTTCGCCCCGCTGTTCGGGCCCGATGCGCGGCGCGTGCCGCTGCCGACCTATCCGTTCGCGCGCGAACGCTGCTGGATCGACGCCCCGGCGCAGCCGGCGGCGCCCGCCGCCGCGACAGTCGCGGCGCCGTCCGTCGCAGCCCATGCGCACGAGGCGGGCGACGATCCGGCCAGCTTCATCGGCGGCTTTCTCGAACGCGCGCTGGCGCTGGCGCCGGGCGAACTGACCGCGGATGCCGACCTGCACGACCTGGGCGCGGATTCGCTGGTGAGCATGCGGCTGATGCGCGAGATCGGGCATCGCTACGGCTTGGAGGTCTCCGGCCGCGAGTTGTTCGAACACCCCTCGCTGGTCGGGCTGGCCGCCTACGTCGGTGCCCGGCTCGCTAGCCGCGCGGCCGCGGCGGCGGCGCCGGCCGCACCGCAAGATTCGTTGGAGGCGTTGTTGGACCGTTTCGAAGCCGGGCAGCTGGACCTCGATGCCGCGCAGGCGCTGATCGAAGCGCGGCTGCCCGAAATCCGCGCGGCGCATGCCGGCGCGATCGACGCGGAGGCCGCGCGATGAATGTGCGCGACCTGCTGGCGGCCTTTCAGCGCGGCGAGCTTACCCGCGCGCAACTGCGCGAGCGTCTGCAGTCGCTGCCGTCGCCGGACGACGACGCGCTGTCGGAAGGCCAGCAGGGCCTGTGGATGCTGCAATGCGCGCAGCCGCACGGCTTCGCCTACAACATCCCGATCTGCCTGCGCCTGAGCGGCCCGCTCGACCCGCGGGCGCTGCGGGCCGCGTGCATCGCCACGCTGCGGGCGCACCCGGCGCTGGCATCGGCGGTGGTCGAGCGCGACGGCCGCCCGCTCCGCCAGGCGGTCGCCGCCGACGCCCTGCCGTTCGCCGTATACGCCGCCGAGGGCTGGAGCGAAGACGAACTGGCGCAAGCGATGCAGGCGCGCCTGCGCGAACCGTTCGCGCTGGAGCGCGGGCCGTGGATGCGCGCCGATCTGTACTCGCGCGGTTCCGACACCGGGTTGCTGCTGATCGCGGTCCACCACATCGCGTTCGACGGCGGTTCGGTGGACGCGTTCCTGCACACCCTGTGTCGCGCCTACGAGCGCGCCGTCGGCGCGTCGCCGCAGGCCGCCGCGCCCGTCGGCGAGGGGCGCGGTTTCGCCGAGTTCGTGCGCTGGGAACGCGAGTTCGTCGCCAGCGAGGCGGGCGAGCAGGCGCGGCGCTACTGGCTGCAAGCGCTGCAACACGCGGGCCCCGCGCTCAGCGCCGATGTCGCTGGACCGGTGCGGCCGCGCACACTGCGCCATGCACTCGGCGCCGACGCCGGGCGCGCCGTCGCCGCCGCCTGCGCGCGTCTGCGCATCACCCCGGCCGCGTTCTACCTGACCTTGTACCAACAACTGTTGGCCGCGGCCGGCGGCCGCGCCGGTGCCGGCGCCGGCGTCGGCATGGCGGTCGAGCGTCGCCCGCACCGCGACTTCGACGCGACGGTCGGTTGCTTCGTCAATCTCATCGTCGTGCCCGGCGACCGCGAACCGCAGGCGCCGCTCGCGCAGCGCCTGCGCCGCACCCACGAGCGGCTCGGCGAGGCGCTGAGCCACGCCGACTATCCGTTCCCGCGGGTCGCGCGCGAGCTGCGGCGGGCGGGGCAGGGCGAGCTGTTCGATACCGTGTTCGAGTACAAGAACCGCGGTTTCTTCGCGCTTCCGGCGCTGGCGCGCGAATGGGCCGGCGTGCGTTTCGAACCGGTGGAAGGGCTGTACCAGGAAGGCGAGTATCCGCTGGCGTTCAAGGTGGCCGAGCGCGAAGACGGGCCGGTGCTGTACTTCGATCACGATGCCGGGCGCGTGCCCGAGGCCACGGCCGAGGCCTGGCTGGATCAATTGGCCGCATCGATCCACGCCGCGCTGGCGAGCCTGGCCGAGCCGGTCGCGGCCGCCGCGTGGCAAGCCCTGCCGCATACGATCCAGGCGCAGGCGCGGCGCGATCCGGCGGCGCTGGCCGTGGTCGATGCGGATGCGCAGCTGAGCTACGGCGAACTCGACGCGCGCTCGGATGCGATCGCCGCCGAACTGCGCCGCGCCGGGGTCGGCGCCGACGCGATCGTCGGCCTGCTGCTGGAGCGCTCGAACGACGCGCTGTGCGCGCTGTTGGGCGTGTGGAAGGCAGGCGCCGCGTACCTGGCACTGGATCCGCAACTGCCGGCCGAGCGGCTGCGTTTCATGATCGAGGATGCCGGCGCGACGACCCTGATCGTGCGGGAAGCGCAAAGCCGGCAGTTGCCGTGTCCGGTCGCGCGCACGCTGGTTCTGGAACGGATCGCCGCCGTCGCCGCGCAAGAACGCGCAGTGCCGGTCATCGATCCCGGGCAGCTCGCCTATGTGGTCTACACCTCCGGCTCCACCGGCGCGCCCAAGGGCGTGGCCCTGACCCACGCCGGCCTGGCCAATCTCGCCCAGGCGCAAGCCGCCGCGTTCGGCGTCGGCGCGGGCGAGCGCGTGTTGCAGTTCGCGCCGTGGAGCTTCGATGCCTCGGTGTGGGAAATCGCGATGGCCTGGTCGGCCGGCGCGACCCTGTACCTGGCGCCGAACGGCTCGCTGCAGCGCAGCGACCGGCTCGCCGGCCTGATGAGCGAGGCGCGCATCGCGGTGGCGACGTTGCCGCCGTCGGCGCTGACCCTGCTGGACGCGACGCCGCTGCCGCACCTGCGCACCTTGATCGTGGCCGGCGAGGAATGCACGCCGGCGCTGGCGCAGCGCTGGATGCCGCGCTGCCGCTTCGTCAACGCGTACGGCCCCAGCGAGACCACGGTCTGCGCCACGTTCAAGCCGTGCGATCCGGAGCGGGCCGATGCGTTCGCGCCCGGCTCGGTGCCGATCGGCCGGGCGATCGCCAACACCGCCGCGCGCGCGCTGGACCCGCGCACGCTGCAGCCGGTGGCGGCGGGCGAAGTCGGCGAACTGTTCGTCGCCGGCGCCGCGCTGGCGCGCGGTTACCTCGGCCGCGCCGCGCTCACCGCCGAACGCTTCGTCGCCGATCCCTACGGCGCGCCGGGCGCGCGCATGTACCGCACCGGCGACCGCGTGCGCCTGCTCGCCGACGGCGAGCTGCAGTTCGTCGGCCGCGCCGACGCCCAGGTCAAGATCCGCGGCTCGCGGGTCGAGTTGGGCGAAGTCGAGGCCGCGGCGCAATCGCATCCGGGCGTCGCCCAGTGCGCGGTGGCGCTGTGGCCGCAGCGCGGGCAGCTGGTCGCCTTCGCGGTGACCGGCGCCGACGCCGCGCCCGATGCCGCCGCGCTGCGCCGGCACATCGGCGAGCGTCTGCCGGACTACATGGTGCCGACGCGGGTCGAGTTCCTGGCCCGGCTGCCGACCACCGCTCACGGAAAAGTAGACCGCGACGCGCTGCTGGCGCGCCTGCGCGACCCCGACCTCAAGGAGCCGCCGGCGATGCTGCGCGAGCGCGATATCGAAGCCACCGTCTCGTCGATCCTCGGCGAGGTCCTGCGCCTGCGCGAAGTGCCCGTCGATCAGGGCTTCTTCGACATCGGCGGCGACTCGATCCTGGCCGTGGGCGCGGCGCGGCGCATCGCCGAAGCCTTCGGCATCGCGTTCGACGCGACCCATCTGCTGGACCTGGCCAGCGTGCGCAGGATCGCCGCGCACATCGTCGCGCAAGCTGTCGCGCCCGGTGTCGCGCAGGCTGCCGTCCCGGCGCAGGACACGCGACACCCGGCAGCGCCCGCGCCGCAGCCGCGCGGATCCGAGCCGGACCGCCTCGACGATTGCGTCGCCATCATCGGCATCTCTTGCCAGTTGCCGGGCGCCCGCGACCACCGCCAGTTCTGGGACAACCTGCGCGACGGCGTGGAGAGTATCGAGTTCCTCGATCCGCAGGTCCTGCGCGCGGCCGGCGTGCCCGAGGCCGTGCTGGCGCGGCCGGGACTGGTCGCCGCGCGCGCTGCGATCCACGACAAGGATTGCTTCGACGCCGAGTTCTTCCAGGTCTCGGCGCAGGACGCGCAGGCGATGGACCCGCAGCTGCGCCTGTTGTTGCAGCATTCGTGGAAAGCGGTCGAGGACGCCGGCTACCGCACCGCCGCGATCGGCGACGCCGGCGTGTTCATGAGCGCCGCCAACGCCGGCTACCACGCCGACGCCGCGCCGACGCCGTGGACGCTGATGGAAAGCTCCAAGCAGTACGTCGCCTCGGCCTGGAGCCAGCCCGGTTCGATCCCGACCCTGATCTCGCACCGACTCGGCCTGCGCGGCCCCAGCCTGTTCGTGCACAGCAACTGTTCGTCGTCGCTGGTGGCGCTGCACACCGCGTACCGCAGCCTGCTCGCCGGCGATGCGCGCCACGCCCTGGTCGGCGCGGCGACGCTGTCGGCGAGCGAGTCGCTGGGCTACGTCGCCGAGCGCGGCATGAACTTCTCCAGCGACGGCCACTTGCGCCCGTTCGACGCCGACGCCGACGGCATGCTCGGCGGCGAAGGCGTGGCGGTGGTGCTGCTCAAGCGCGCGCGCGAGGCCATCGCCGACGGCGATCACGTCTATGCGTTGCTGCGCGCCACGGCGGTCAACAACGACGGCGCCGACAAGGCCGGCTACTACGCGCCCAGCGCCGGCGGACAGGCGCGGGTGATCGAGCGCGTGCTGAGCGACAGCGGCGTGGACGTGGAGAGCATCGGCTATATCGAGGCCCACGGCACCGCCACCCGGCTCGGCGATCCGCTGGAGCTGGCGGCGCTGGGCCAGGCCTTCGCCCGCCACA
Source organism: Lysobacter yananisis (assembly GCF_031199375.1). Taxonomy (NCBI): domain Bacteria; kingdom Pseudomonadati; phylum Pseudomonadota; class Gammaproteobacteria; order Lysobacterales; family Lysobacteraceae; genus Lysobacter; species Lysobacter yananisis. Next base: position 4,804,258 of record NZ_CP133568.1, on the reverse strand, counting down.
CCGGGCGCCGGCAGTTCTGCGGCATCGGCTCGGTCAAGAGCAACCTCGGTCATCTCGACACCGCGGCCGGTCTGGTCGGCTGCATCAAGGTCGCGTTGAGCCTGCGCCATGGCGAGATCCCGCCGTCGCTGAACTACGCGCGGCCGAATCCGGCCATCGATTTCGCCAATTCGCCGTTCTATGTGGTCGACCGCCGCACACCGTGGCCGCAGCGCGAGACGCCGCACCGCGCCGGGGTGAGTTCGTTCGGCATCGGCGGTACCAACGCTCACGCACTGCTGGAGCAGTTCCATGCACCGCAGCAGGCAGCGCGCGAACCGCGCCGTTGCCTGGTGCCGCTGTCGGCGCGCAAGCCCGAGCGGCTGCGCCAGTACGCCGCCGACCTGCTCGCGTTCCTCGATCGCGGCGTCGGCGAGCCTGCGCTGGAGGACATCGCCTACACCTTGCAGGTCGGGCGCGAGCCGTTCGCCTGCCGGCTGGCGTTTCTGGCGCAGAGCGTGGACGAACTGCGCGAAGGCCTGCGCGGATTCCTCTCCGCGACCAGCGCGCCGGCGGCGAAGCCGGCCTACGACGCCGACGAGTTGGCGCAGCTGCTGCCGCATTGGGCCGGCAGCGGGCAGTGGGACAAGATCGCCGCGGCCTGGACGGCCGGCGCGGACATCGACTGGCGCGCGCTCGGCGACGCCGGGCAGGCGCGACGCGTCGCCTTGCCGACCTATCCGTTCGCGCTGACCCGGCATGGTCGGCCGACGGCAGCGCCGGCTCTCGCTCCGGCGCCCGTCGCGGTCCTGCATCCGCTGCTGCATCGCAACGACTCCAGCCTGCGCCGGCATCGCTACACCAGCGTGTTCGACGGCGGCGAGTTCGTGTTCGCCGACCATCAGGTGCGCGGCGCGCGCCTGTTGCCCGGGGTGGCCTACCTGGAAATGGCCCGCGTCGCGCTCGCCCAGGCGCTGCGCAGCGAACAGACGGGGATCACCCTGCACAACGTCAGCTGGCTGCGGCCGCTGATCGTCGGTCCGCAGCCGTTGGCGGTGCATGTGAGCGTCGCTGAGCGCGCGAGCGGCGGATATGCGTTCCAGGTCGCCAGCACGCAGGCGGACGGCGCGGAGTGCGTGCACTGCGAAGGCAGCGCATCGCTGGCCGGCGCGGATGCGTCGTCCGCCGGCGCCGAACGCAGGCTCGACTTCGACGCGCTGCGCGCGCAGTGCGGCGGCGCGATCGCCGGCGCGGACTGTTACGCGCTGTTCGACCGGCTCGGCTGCCGTTATGGCCCCTCGCTGCGCGCCCTGGTCGATACCCGCGCCGGCGTCGATGGCGACGGGCGCCGGTTCGCGCTCGGGCGCCTGCGCCTGTCCGCGCAGGCGCAGCGCGACGAGCGCTACGTCCTGCATCCGGGGTTGCTCGACTCGGCGCTGCAGGCGTCGATCGGCCTGGGCCTGGATCCGCTGTCGGACCCGGAGGCGGACGATGCCTCGCTGGACGGCGCCCAACTCGAACAGACGCTGCCTTTCAGCATCGACCGCGTGCGCATCGCGCAGGCGCCGGGCGACAGCGCCTGGGTGCTGGTGCGCGAAGCGGCGGACAGTTCGCAGGCGGTGAACAAGCTCGACCTGAGTTTGTGCGACGAACACGGGCGGATCGCGGTGGAGATCGCCGGTCTGAGCGCGCGGGTGGTGTCGGGCGCCGGCGATGAAATCGCCGCGGCACCGGTGCAAACGCACAGCCAGGCGCCTCGCGCGGCTGCGTCGGCCGCCGTCGCGGCGCCGGCCACAGCCGAAGCACAGGCCGAAACCGAAACCGAAACCGGCCTGCCGCTCGGCGCGCTGCCGTTGGTGCCGGTGTGGGACGATCTTGGCCCGCCTGAAGCGGCGCTGCCGGCGGCCGAGGCATCGGCCCGCCGGATTCTGCTGATCGGCGCGGATGCCGCGTTGCGCGACGGTCTGCTCGCCGCCTGCGGCGAAGCCGAGCTGCGCGAACTGGAGCCGCAGCATTCCCAGGTCGAAGCCATCGTCGCGATCCGCGCGTTGCGGCCGACCCATGTGGTCTGGATCGCGCAAGGCGCGGCCGCCGGCGTCGCCGCGGATGCGCAGGTCCTGCGCTGCCTGCGCCTGGCCAAGGCGCTGCTGCGCGAAGGCTTCGAGGCGCGGCCGCTGCATCTGCTCGCGCTGACCGCGCAGGCGCTGGCGGTGCGCAACGACGAATGCGGCGATCCCGCCCAGGCCGCCGTGCACGGCTTCCTCGGCTCGCTGGCCAAGGAGTACCCGCATTGGTCGGTGCGCGCCTGCGATCTGGACGCGCTGGACCGCTGTCCGTGGCCTGCGTTGCTCGACGCGGCGCCCGACCCGGAAAACAGCTCGCTGGCCCTGCGCGAGGGCAGCCGCTACCAGCGCCGCCTGGTGCCCGCGCAGTTGCCGGATTCGCCGCGCAGCCGCATGGTCGAGGGCGGCGTCTACGTCGTGCTCGGCGGCGCCGGCGGGCTCGGCCGCGCCTGGAGCGAGTACGCGCTGCGCCGCTACCGCGCGCACATCGTCTGGTTGGGGCGGCGCGAGCAGGACGAAACCATCGGCGCCGCGCTGCGGCAGCTTTCCGGCCTCGGCGGCAGCGTGCGTTACCTCAGCGTCGACGCGCGTAAGCGCAACGAACTGGAAGCCGCGCTCAAGCAAGTCGAGAGCGAACACGGCGTCGTCCACGGCTTCGTGCATTCGGCGCTGACCCTGCACGACCGCGGGGTGATGGCGGTCGAGGAGGCCGCGTTCGCCGATGCGCTGTCGTCCAAGATCGCCACCGCCGCCGCGTTGGCCGGCGCATTGGCGCGTTACCGCCCGGCCGATTTCGTGCTGTTCTTCTCGGCGCTGCAGAGTTTCAACCCCTCGCCCGGGCAGAGCAGCTACGCCGCCGGCAGCGCCTACCTCGACGCCATGGCGACCTGGCTGCGGCGCAAGGGCCATGCCGGCGCGCGCACCATCAACTGGGGCTACTGGGGCAGCGTCGGCATCGTCGCCTCCAACGCGCACCGGCGCCGCATGCTGCATATCGGCGAGGGCTCGATCGAGCCGGCGGAGGCGATGCCGGTGATCGAGGCCGCGCTGGCCGGGCCGTTCGACCAGGTGGCCTTGCTCAAGCGCAGCGCGGCGCACGGCGGCGCGGCGTTGCCGATCCTGCGCGAGGAAACGATCCGGATCGCCTCCGCCGCGGCGGGGCTGCGCTTCGCCGTGCCCGACACCGCGTTGGTGGCGGCGCCGGCCGCGCCGGAATCGGAACAGTCCGACGAATTGGATGCCGCGCTGGCCTCGGGCCTGTTGGTCCAGATCGAGCGTTTCGGCGGCGATGGATCGGGCCGGCCGCAGCGGCTGTCCTGGCCGGCGCTGCATGCGCGTCTGGGCAAGCCCGAGTTGTATGGCCCGTGGCTGCGCGAAGCGCTGGCTTTCCTGTGCCGAACCGGACGCTTGCGCGAGATCGGCGAGGGCGAGTTCGCGTCCGGCCCGGTGCCGGCCGACTGGGTCGCGGTCGAGGCGTATTTCGCCGGCCCGCTGCGCGACGAGAGCGAGCGCGCCCATGCCGCTCTGGTCGCGCCGCTGCTGCGCGCGTTGCCGGACATCCTCGCCGGCCGCGCCGACGCCACCGCGATCATGTTCGCCGACGCCTCGGTGCGGCGGGTCGAGGACGTCTACAAGAAGAATCCGTTCATCGACTACTTCAACCGGATCGCGGCGAGCATGGTCGCCGGCTACGCCGAGCAGCGCTTGCGCGCCGAGCCCGGCGCGCCGCTGCGCGTGCTGGAGATCGGCGCCGGCACCGGCGCGACCAGCGTGCATCTGTTCCAGGCGCTCAAGCCGCATGCGGCGCAGGTCGGCGAGTACCGCTACACCGACGTCTCGCGCGCGTTCCTCGGCCACGCCGAGCGCGAATACCGGGCGCTGGCGCCGTACCTGCGCTGCCAACTGCTCGACATCGAGCGGCCGTTGGCCGCGCAGGGCGTCGATTGCGGCGGCTACGACATCGCCGTGGCGACCAACGTGCTGCACGCGACCGGCGACATCCACCTGGCGGTGCGCCACGCCAAGAGCGCGCTGCGCCGCGGCGGCCTGCTGGTGATCAACGAGATGCGCGGCCACGAACTGTTCGCGCACCTCACCTTCGGCCTGTTGCCGGGCTGGTGGGCGCACCGCGACGGCTGGCTGCGCGAACCCGGTTCGCCCGGGCTGGCGCCGGCCGCGTGGCGCCGGGTGCTGGAAGAAGAAGGTTTGCGCGCGATCCGGTTCCCGGCCGCGGACGCGCATCGATTCGGGCAGCAGATCATCATTGCGGAGAGCGACGGAGTGTTTCGACACAAGCGCACGGCGGTGCCTTCACGCGAACAGCAGCCCGCGCCAGCGGCCGCGATGCCCGCAACCGAGCCGGCGCCCGTGACGGTGGCGGCGCACGAGCCGGCGCCGGTGGCGGCGACCGCGTCGGTGTCGGCCGCCCGGCGCGAGGACGTCCTGCGCTTCGTGCGCAGCGCGGTCGCGCAGACGCTGGAGCTGACCGTCGAGGACATCGACGCCGACGAACCGTTCGAGAGCTACGGCGTCGATTCGATCCTGGCGATCCGCCTGGCCAACGCGCTGCGAGCGCGTTTCCCCGATGTGTCCAGCACCATCGTGTTCGAGCATCCCTGCGTGCGTGCGCTGGCCATGCACTTGGAGTCGCTGGACGCCGGGACGCAGACCGAACCGTCGCCCACGGCGGCGGCAACGCCTGCCGTTGCGCCCGTCGCTGAAAATCCCGCGCCCACGCCCGCAGTTGCGCCGGCCGCGACCGCGCCCGACGCCGGCGACGTGCGCGCCGCGACCATCGCCCTGGTCCGCGCGGTGGTCGCGCGCACCCTGGAGCAGCCGGCCGAGGAGATCGACGCGGACGAACCGCTGGAGAACTACGGCGTGGATTCGATCCTCGCCATCCGCATCGCCAACGAACTGCGCGAGACCTTCGCCGAGGTCAGCAGCACGGTGCTGTTCGAACACCGCAGCGTGGCCGCGATCGCCGCGCATTTCATCGCCACCCAGCCGCTCGCCGCGCAGGGCCTCGTGCCGGCGCCGCGCAAGCCCGAACCGGCGCACGCCGCGCCGGCGGCCGCGCCGCGCCCCGCGCCCGCTGCGGCCTATGCCGCGCCCGCGGCCAGCGTGCGCGAAGCCGCGCCGCCCGCCGCCGCCGCGCCGGCGCCGCAACCGGCGAGCGCGCCGCGGCCCGCCGCCGAAGACCGCGCCATCGCCATCATCGGCGTGTCCGGACGCTATCCGCGCGCCGCCGACCTGGACCAGTTCTGGCAGCGCATCAGCCGCGGCGAGGACTGCGTCGAGGAAATCCCGGCCGAGCGCTGGCCGTTGCAGGGGTTCTACGAAGCCGATCCGGCCAAGGCCATCGCCGAGGGCAAGAGCTACTGCAAGTGGGGCGGTTTCATCGACGGCTTCGCCGACTTCGATCCGCTATTCTTCGGCATCGCCCCGCGCGAGGCGATGGCGATCGATCCGCACGAGCGGCTGTTCCTGCAGGAAACCTGGCGCGCGTTCGAGCACGCCGGCTACACCCGCGACACCCTGGCCAGCCGCCACCAGCGCCGGGTCGGCGTGTTCGCCGGCATTTCCCAGTCCGGCTTCGAGCGCTGCGCCAGCGGCCAGGACGCCGGCGGCGACGCGATCCATCCGCAGACCTCGTTCGGCTCGGTCGCCAACCGCGTGTCCTACCTGTTCGACCTGCAAGGGCCGAGCATGCCGATCGACACCATGTGTTCGTCCTCGCTGACCGCGATCCACGAAGCCTGCGAACACCTGCTGCGCGGCGAATGCGAAGTGGCCGCGGCGGGCGGGGTCAATCTCAACCTGCATCCGTCGCGCTACGTGGCTTCGTGCGAGGGCCGGTTCCTGTCCACCTCCGGCCGCTGCATGAGCTTCGGCGAAGGCGGCGACGGCTTCGTGCCGGGCGAGGGCGTCGGCGTGCTGATCCTCAAGCCGCTCGCCCGCGCGGTCGCCGACGGCGATCCGATCCACGCGGTGATCCGCGCCACCGCGATCAACCACGGCGGCAAGGCCAAGGGCTACACCGCGCCGAATCCGGCCGCGCAACGCGAGTTGGTCAAGGCCGCGATCGCCAAGGCCGGGATCGGCGCGGACGACATCTCGTTCGTCGAAGCCCACGGCACCGGCACCGAGCTCGGCGATCCGATCGAGATCGAAGCGCTGACCCAGGCGTTCCGCGCGTCCACCGACGCGCGCGGCTTCTGCGCGATCGGCTCGGTCAAGAGCAATATCGGCCATCTGGAAGCGGCCGCCGGCGTGGCCGGCGTGACCAAGGTGCTGCTGCAGCTCAAGCACCGCCAGTTGGCGCCGTCGCTGCACGCGCAGCGGGTCAATCCGCATATCGCCTTCGAATCCGGCCCGTTCCGCCTGCAGCGCGAACTTTCGCCGTGGCAGGCGCCGCGCGCGGGCGGGCGGCGCATCGCCAGCGTGTCCTCGTTCGGCGCCGGCGGCGCCAACGCCCACCTCATCCTCGAAGAGTACGCCGCTCCGGCGCAGGCTCCGGCCGCGTCCGGCGCGCCGGTGCTGGTGCCGCTGTCGGCCAAGGACGACGAGCGCCTGCGCGAACGCGTGCGGCAACTGCTTGAGGCCTGCAGCGGCCTGCAGGAGTCGCAGTTGGCGGACCTGGCCTACACCTTGCAGGTCGGCCGCGAAGCGATGGAGTCGCGGTTGGCGTTCGTCGCCGATTCGCTGGCGCAGGTGCGCGAAAAGCTTGAAGGCTTCCTGCAACGGCGCAAGGGACTGGAACAGTTCCACACCGGCCAGGCGCAGCGCGGCCGCAACGGCCTGTCATGGCTGCGCGAAGACGAAGACGCGCAGGCGCTGATCGACACTTGGCTGGCGCGCGGCAAGCTGGATCGGTTGTGCGAGGCCTGGGTCGCGGGCGCCGCGCGGGTCGACTGGGAGCGGCTGTATCCGCAGGCGCGGCCGCGGCGCATCGCGCTGCCGACCTATCCGTTCGCGCCGGAACGCTACTGGATCGGCGCGCTGCCGGCGGCGTCCACGGCGGCAGCCGGCGCAGACGCCGGTGCGGGCGGACGGTCGCAGGCGGCCGCGTACCTGCATCCGCTGGTCCATCGCAACACTTCGAATCTGCAAGGGCTGCGCTTCAGTTCGCGCTTCAGCGGCCGCGAGGCGGTGTTCGCCGATCACAGCGTCGCCGGCCAGCGCATCCTGCCGGCGGTGGCCTACCTGGAAATGGCGCGGGCCGCGGCGGCGCTCGCGGCGCAGTCCGGGGCCGGTGCGCCGGCCAGCATCGCCGATGTGGTCTGGCTCAAGCCGGTGATGGCCGGCGACGGCCCGGTGGATTTGCATATCCACGTCCGCCCGCAGGGCGAAGAACTGGTCTGCGAATTCGTGCGCGAGGAGCGCGACGCTGGCGAGGGTGCGCGCGCCGCTGCGCCGTGCGTGCGCGCCAGCGTGCGCCTGCGGGCCGATGCCGGGCCGACACCCGCGCAGGATTTAAACGCGCTGCGCGCGGCGCTGGTCGGCGCGCCCTTGAGCGGCGAGGCGTGTTACCGCGAACTGGCCGCGATGGGCGTGGAATACGGCCCATCGCACCGCGGCCTGGTCGAGGTGCAGTCGGGCGCCGATGCGCTGGGCGCGTTCGTGCTCGCGCGCCTGCACTTGCCCGCAGCGGACGCCGAAGGCTGCGCGCTGCCGCCAGGCTTGCTGGATTCGGCGGTGCAGGCCGCCGGCTTCGGCGTCGCCGACGCGGCGCACGCCGACAGCGACGGCGCCGCCTCGGTGCCGTTCGCGCTCGATCGTCTGCAATGGTTCGCAGCTTGCCCGGATTCGTGCTGGGTGGTCGTGCGCCGCGCGTCGTCGGCGCCGGGCGCGGCGCGCACCGACATCGATCTGTGCGACGACGACGGCCGCGTCTGCGTGCGACTGCAGGGACTCAGCGGCCGGCCGTACCGCCACGGCGAGTGCGCCGCGGCTGCGCCGCGGACCTTGTTCTTCGTGCCCGATACCGCTGGCGACGTGGCGCCGGCGGACGGCGCGCATCGCCGCCTGCTCGCCTGCGACGTGCCCGCTGCCGCCCTGGACGGGCTGGCGCCGGCCGCGGATCGCCGCGCGTTGCACAGCGCCGCCGCCGATCCCGCCGAACGTTTCGCCGCCTATGCCGCACAGGCTCTGACGCACGCACAGGAGCTGATGGGCGAGGGCGGCGACGCCCCGGCCGTGCTGCAACTGGCCGTGCCCGAGCGCGGCGCCGGCCGCCTGCACGCCGCGCTGGCGGCGCTGTTGCGCCAGGCTCAAGCCGAATCGTCCCGGCCGCTGCGCGCGCAGTTGTTGCTGGTGGATGCACAGGCCGACGCGGTCTCGCGCGTGCGCGCGCTGCCTCTGGACGGCGCGGGCCTGCGCGAAGTGGAACTGTCCGGTTCGCAGCCGCAGGCGGACGCGACGACGACGCCGTGGCGCGACGGCGGCGTGTATCTGATCGCCGGCGGACTCGGCGGCATCGGCGCGGCGCTGGTGGCCGACATCGCCCGCGCGCATCCCAGCGCGAAGATCGTGATCGCCGGCCGCAGCGATCTCGACGCGGCCGGATTGGAGCGACTCAAGCGCCTGTCCGGGTTGGGCGCCCACGTGTCCTATCGCTGCGTCGACGTGTCGCACCGCGTCCAGGTCGAGGAACTGGTGGCGGAGATCCTCGCCCAGCACGGCGCGCTGCACGGCGTGCTGCAGTGCGCGGGCGTCGCCCATCGCCGTGCGCTGGCCGCGCTGCAGGCTGGTGAGCTCGGCCAAGCGCTTGCGGCGAAGGTGGCCGGTACGCGCAACCTCGATCTGGCCACGCGCCATCTGCCGCTGGACTGCTTCGTGCTGCTGTCCTCACTGACCGCGCGCACCGGCGCCGACGGCCAGGCCGCCTACGCCACCGCCAACGCCTTCCTCGACGAGTACGCGCAGTACCGCAGCCAGTTGCAGGCGCTGGGCGAACGCAGCGGCCGCAGCCTGTCGCTCGGCCTGCCGTACTGGCATAGCGAGCACGGCATGCGCTTGCCGGCGCAGACGGTCGAACAGATGCGCCGGCGCGGTTTCGCCGCGCTCGACGCCGACAGCGGGGTGGCGGCGCTGAAGCGGGCGCTGGCTTCGCCGCATGCGCAGGTCGCGGTCGCCCACGGCGACCCCGCGCTGATCCGCGCGGCGCTGGGAACGGCGCCCACGGACGGCGACGGCGGCGACCGTCCGACCCGCGCCGCGCGCCATGAAGCCACGCGCGAGACCGTGTCGGCGCAGGCGTCCGAGCCGCCCGCGCCGCTTGCGCCGGCCGCGCCCGAGGACGCCGTCGCCGCATTGCGCGCGTTCTTGTCGGAGCAGTTGATGATCGCTCCGGCGCGGATCCGCGCCGGCGACGGCTTCGACGCCTTCGGTATCGACTCGGTGATCGCGGTGCGGCTGACCGCGGCGTTGGAGAAGAACCACGGCCCGCTGTCGAAGACGCTGTTCTTCGAATACGCCACCGTAGCCGACCTGGCCGCATATCTGGCGACGCGCCGCGCGCCCGCCGCGCAAACGGCCGCGCCGGCTCGCATCGAGACGGTCTCGGTGCAGGCGGCATCGACGCAGGCAGCTTCGAGCGAGGCAACGCACGAGCGGCCGCTCGCATCGCCCGCGCCGCAACCGACGCCGGCCCGCGACCGCGACGACATCGCCATCATCGGCCTGGCCGGACGCTACCCGCGCTCGCCGGACCTGGCCGCGTTCTGGGACAACCTCAAGGCCGGCGTCGATTGCGTCGGCGAGATCCCGGCCGAGCGCTGGAGCCTGGAAGGCTTCTTCGATCCCGACCCGGCCGCGTCCGGCAAGAGCTACAGCAAGTGGGGCGGCTTCATCGACGGCGTCGCCGACTTCGATCCGCGCTTCTTCAACATCTCGCCGCGCGAAGCGCCGATGATGGACCCGCAGGAACGCTTGTTCCTGATGTGCTCGCACGAGGCGGTCGAAGACGCCGGCTACACCCGGCAAGCGCTCAACCACGGCGCGCAGGCGCACGGCGGCGTCGGCGTGTTCGTCGGGGTGATGCACGCGGAGTACCAACTGTACGGTGCGCAGGCGCAGATGGCCGGCGAGCCGCTGGCGCTGGGCTCGGGCATCGGCTCGGTCGCCAACCGCGTCAGCTATTTCGGCAATTACCAGGGGCCGTCGCTGGCGGTGGACACCATGTGCTCGTCGTCGCTGAGCGCGATCCACCTGGCCTGCGCCAGCCTGCGCGAAGGCGAATGCGGCGTGGCCATCGCCGGCGGCGTCAATGTGTCGGTGCATCCGAACAAGTACCTGGGCCTGTCGCAGGCGCGGTTCGCCTCCGGCAACGGCCGCTGCGCGGCGTTCGGCGAAGGCGGCGACGGCTACGTGCCGGGCGAGGGCGTCGGCGCGGTGGTGCTCAAGCCGCTGGCGCGCGCCGTTGCCGACGGCGACCGCATCTACGCCGTGCTCAAGGGCAGCGGCGTCAACCACGGCGGCCGCGCCAACGGCTTCGCGGTGCCCAACGCCGCGGCGCAGGCGCGCCTGATCGGCCGCACCCTGGAGCGCAGCGGCGTCGACCCCGCCGCGATCGGCTACGTCGAGGCGCACGGCACCGGCACCGCGCTGGGCGACCCGATCGAGATCGCCGGGTTGACCCGCGCCTTGCACGAGCGCGCCGAGGCGGCAGCGGGCGAAGCCGAGGCGGGCGAGGCGCACGAACCGGCCGCGCTCGAACCGGGTTCGATCCGGATCGGTTCGGTCAAATCCAACATCGGCCACTGCGAAAGCGCGGCCGGCATCGCCGGCTTGACCAAGGTGCTGCTGCAGCTCAAGCACGCGACCCTGGTGCCGACGCTGCACGCGCAGCGGCTCAATCCGAACATCGACTTCGCCCGCACGCCGTTCGCGGTGCAGCGCGCGCTGGAGCCGTGGCCGGCGCGACGCCGCGCCGACGGCACGCCGGCGCCGCGCATGGCGGCGGTGTCCTCGTTCGGCGCGGGCGGTTCCAACGCGCACCTGCTGGTCGAGGAGTTCCTGGCCGCGGCGCCCGCGCGCGATGCCGCGCCGCAGCCGCAGCGGCCGGCATTGATCGTGCTCAGCGCCAGCGAAGCCGAACGCCTGCAAGACGCCGCGCGGCGCCTGTCGGCGAGCCTGGCGGCGGACGGCTACGGCGACGCCGACCTGGACGCGATCGCCGCCACCTTGCAGACCGGACGCGAACATCATGCGCACCGACTCGGCCTGTCGGCGCGCAGCATCGCCGAACTGGCGCGCAAGCTGGACGCGTTCGCGGCCGGCGGGCGCGAGGGCTGCCATTACGGTGTCGCCGATCCCGAGCGCGCGTCCGCGCCGGCCGGCGACTTGCCGGCGCTGGTCGAACGCGGCGAGCACGAGCGCGTGCTGGCGGCATGGGTCGCCGGCGCGCACTGGCCTTGGGAGCGGCTGTATGCGCGGCGGCCGCGCCGGTTGAGCCTGCCGACCTATCCGTTCGCGCGCGAGCGTTATTGGGCGCCGGATGTGTTGCGCGGCCGCGTGGCGTCCGTCGCGGGCGTGGCCGCGGTCGCGCCGCAGCCCGTCCGCGATCCCGCGCCGGCCGCACCGGCACCGGCGGTCGCCGCGCCCGCTGCGCCGCCCGCATCGGTGAGCGATCCCCGTGCCGCTTCGCGCGAAGTCGAGACGATGCTGCGCGAGACCCTGGCCGAAGTGCTGTACATGCAACCGGGCGACATCGCGCTCGACACCGCCTTCGTCGATCTCGGCATGGATTCGGTGATGGGCGTGGAATGGTTGCCGATGATCCAGCAGCGTTCGGGCGTGCCGCTGGGGCCGACCAAGATCTACGAGTACCCGACGATCCGCGAACTGGCCGCTTATGTGGCCGGGCAGAGGCCCGCGGCCGGGCAGGGCGCCGACACGCCGGCGAACGCGCACGCGGCTGAGTCGCGCGCGGCCGAGTCGCACACGGCCGAGTCGCAGCCTGCGGCGCCGGTCGCGGCCGCGGCGCAGGTCGTGGCCGCCGCCGTGCCGCACGTCGCGCCCGACGCCGCGCCGGCGCCACTGCGCCGGATCGAAGACGTGCTGCGCGAAACCCTGGCCGAGGTGCTGTACATGAAGCCGGCCGATGTCGGCATCGACACCGCCTTCGTCGACCTCGGCATGGACTCGGTGATGGGCGTGGAATGGCTGCCGATGATCGAGCAGCGTCTGGGCGTGGCGCTGGGGCCGACCAAGATCTACGAGTACCCGACGATCCGCGATCTCGCCGGGCATGTCCTGGCGCAGTCGCCGGCGCCGGCCGCGGCGACGACGCCCGCGCCGGGTTCGGTCGACGCCTGGCTGCAGGCGATCTACGACGGCAAGGCCGATCCCGCCGATGCGCAGGAGTGGCTGGACACCGCGGCCGCCGACGCGCAAGGAGCCGGGCATGGCGATTGAGACCGGGCCGATGCAAGGGCATGCGCGGCGCCCAACGTCGCCGCGGACCGCGCCGGGCGCGACCGTATCGAGTGGATGGACAGCATGAATCGACAAGACGTACTGCGCGATCTGCAATCGCGGCGGATCACCCCGGAACAGGCCAAGCGGCTGCTGGCCGAGGCGGCCGCGCAACCCGCGCCGGCGGCGCCATCGGCCGCCGCGGCGTCGGCCGCGCGCACGGGCCCGAGCCCAAGCGCGGACGAACGCATCGCCATCGTCGGCATGTCCGGCCGTTATCCCGGCGCCGACTCGCTCGACGCGTTCTGGGAACTGCTGTCGCAAGGCCGCAGCGGCGTGCGCACGGTGCCGGCGTCGCGCTGGGACGTGGAGCGGTTCTACGATCCGCGCCCGCAGCAGCCGGGCAAGGTCTATTGCAAGTGGCTCGGCGCGCTCGACGACGTGGAGTGCTTCGATCCGCTGTTCTTCGGCATTTCGCCGGCCGAAGCGACGGTGATGGACCCGCAGCACCGGGTGTTCCTGCAGGAAGGCTATCGCGCGTTCGAGGACGCCGGCTACGCGCCGGCGGCGCTCGACGGCGCGCGCTGCGGCGTCTACCTGGGCATCATGGGCAACGAGTACGTCGGCCTGTGCCGGCAGGCCGGCGCCGGCATCGGCGAGGCCACCGGCAATTCCTCGTCGATCGCCGCGGCGCGCATTGCCTATCACCTTAATCTGAAGGGCCCGGCGATCGCGGTCGACACCGCCTGTTCGTCCTCGCTGGTGGCCACCCACCTGGCCTGCCAGGCCTTGCTGGCCGGCGAGATCGACCTCGCCCTGGCCGGCGGGGTGACCTTGTACCTGAGCCCGGAAACCCACGTCAGCATGTGCGCCGCCGGAATGCTGTCGGCGTCCGGACGCTGCAGCGCGTTCGACGACTCCGCCGACGGTTTCGTTCCGGGCGAGGGCGTGGGCACCCTGGTGCTCAAGCGACTGAGCGACGCGATCGCCGCCGGCGACCGCATCCATGCCGTCGTGCTCGGCTCGGGCATCAACCAGGACGGGCGCACCAACGGCATCACCGCGCCCAGCGCCAAGAGCCAGGCCGACTTGCTGCGCGAGGTGTACCGCCGCCATCGCATCGATCCGGCGTCGATCAGCTACGTCGAAGCCCACGGCACCGGCACCCGGCTCGGCGATCCGATCGAGTTCGAGGCGCTGTCGACGGTGTTCGGCGAGGCCACCGCCGACCTGCATTTCTGCGCGCTGGGCTCGGTCAAGAGCAACATCGGCCACGCCTCGGCCGCCGCCGGCGTCGCCGGCGTGCACAAGACCCTGCTGGCCCTGCGCGAAAAGCGCCTGGTGCCGACCCTGCATTACAGCCGGCCCAATCCGCACGTCGAACTGCGCGGCTCGCCGTTCGTGATCAACACCGAACTGCGCGAATGGCGGGTGCCCGAGGCGAGCGCGCGCCGCGCGGCGGTCAGTTCGTTCGGCTACAGCGGCACCAATGCGCATCTGGTGCTGGAGGAATGGAACCCGGCCGAAGCGCACGCCGCGCCCCAGGCCGATGCGCGCGAGCCGCAGTTGCTGCTGCTGTCCGCGCGCGGCGCGGACGAACTGCGCGCGCAAGCGCAGGCGCTGGCGCGCTGGCTGCAACGCGACGCGGCCACGCCGCTGGCGGATGTCGCCTACACCTTGCAGGTCGGGCGCGCGGCGTTCGAGCAGCGGCTGGCGTTCGTCGCCGCCGACCGCGCCGAAGCGCTCGCGCGGCTGGAGGACTTCCTCGCCGGCCGCGCCGCGCCGGCCTCGTTCGCCGGCCGCGTCACCGCGCAGATGCGCGAATCGCATCGCGCCGATGGCGCCACGCGCGCACCGCTGCGCGCCGACGCGCAGGCGCTGGCCGGACTCGGCGAGCGCTGGGTCGGCGGATTCGACCCGGATTGGCGCGACCTGCCGCGCTCGCGGCCGGGCCGTTCCGCGCATCTTCCGACTTACGCCTTCGCCAAGGAGCGTTGCTGGGTGACGACGGGTGAGGGCGCTGGCGAATCCGGGCCGCGCAGCGAGCCCGTCATGCAGCCGCCGGCACCGCCGGTCGAGGCACCCGTGCATGGCGTCCCCGAGGCGCTCGCGGCGCTGGAACTGCTGATCGGCGATACCGAGCCGGTCGAAGCGCCGGTGCCGCAGGCGTTGGATGCGCAGGCGCGCGTCGCCATCGTCGGCGCCAGCGCGCAAGCGATGGCGCAATTCGCGCGGGTGTGGCCGCGCGCGACGGCGTTGGCGCCGCCCGCGGCGGACGCCATCGGCGCCTGGGCCGATGCGCTGCGCGCGCTGGGCCGGATCGACCGCCTCGTCTGGTTCGCCGGCGACGGCGGCGGCGAACGCGTCGACGAACTGCTCGACTACGCCGCCCGCAGCGCGCCGGTGCTGGCGTGCTTCCACGCGATCAAGGCCTTGCTCGACCAGGGCTACGGCGACGGCGCGCTGGAATGGACCTTGGTCACCCGCGATGCCGGCACCGACCCGAGCCACGCGGCCTTGCAAGGGCTGGTGGCCAGCGCGGTCAAGGAGAACGCGCAGTGGAGCCTGCGCCTGGTCGACCTGGGGCGCGAGGACGCCATCGGCGCGGCCGCCGGCATCGGCGTCGAACAACTGCTCGCCGTGCCCGCCGACACCCAGGGCCGCGGCTGGCTCTGCCACGACGGCCAATGGGCGCGCGAACGGCTGCGGCCGGTGCCGGTGCCCGCGCGCACCGACGGCGCGTTCCGCCGCGACGGCGTGTACCTGATCGTCGGTGGCGCCGGCGGCGTGGGCGAGGTATTCAGCGAGTACCTGCTGCGCCACTACCAAGCCCGCGTGGTCTGGGTCGGCCGGCGCGCCGCCGATGCCGACATCGAAGCCAAGCGCGCGCGGTTGGCCGCGCTCGGGCCGGCGCCGCTGTACCTGCAGGCCGACGCCGCCGACCCGGCGGCGCTGGCCGCGGTGCGCGTGCAGGCGTTGCGCGCGTACGGCCGGGTCGACTGCGTCGTGCATTCGGCGATCGAACTGCACGACCAGGGCCTGGCAGTCATGGACGCGGCGCGGTTCGAACGCGCGTTCGCGACCAAGGCCAGGATCGCCGCCAACCTGCTGGACGCATTCGCCGACGACGCGGCCGACGGCGTGGTGCTGTTCTCCTCGCTGGTGAGCTACTCGCGCGACGCCGGCCAGAGCAACTACAGCGCCGGCAGCCTGTACCAGGACGCGCTGGCGCGCGGTCTGGCGAGCCGCTACGGCCGCCGGGTCAAGACCCTCAACTGGGGCTTCTGGGGCGACATCGGCGCCACCGCGGGCCTGCCGCCGCGGGTGCGCGAACGCTTCGCCCAGGCCGGCATCGGCGCGCTGCGGCCGGTCGAGGCGATGGCCGCGCTGGAAGTCTTCATGCACGCCGCGCTGCCGCAGTTGGCGGCGCTGCATCGGCTGGGCGCGCAAGGCCTGCGTGTACCCGCGCCGGAGCCCGCGGCCGACGCCGCGGCAGAGCAACCGCCCGCGCCGCAAGCCGAGCGCGCGCCGCCGATCGAGCGCGAACCCGCGCTTGCCGCATCCGAACCCCGACCCGACTACGAACCCGACCAGACGGTGGCCGCCATCGACCTCGAAGCCCATGTGAAGCACACGCTGCTCGCGCAGCTGGCCGCAATCCTCAAGCTGGCGCCGGAGCGCATCGATCCGGACAGCGCGTTCGCCGGCTACGGCGTCGACTCGATCAGCAGCGTGCGGATCGTGCGCGCGCTCAACGACGCGCTCGGCATCGAACTGGCCGGCACCAGCCTGTTCGACCACAGCTCGGTCAACAAGCTCGTGCGGCATGTGCTGCAGGACCACGACACCGCGCAGCTGCAGGCCGCGGCGCGCGCCGCGCTGCCGCAGCCGGTCGCGGCGCCGGCAGCGTCGGCGCAGCCGGCCGCCGATACCGACCGCCGGGCGACGCCGGCGGCCAACGACGCCTCGGCCGACAGCGATGCGCGTGCGCAACCCGCGGCGCAGCGCAGCGGCGCGGCCGCCGCGCCGGGCCCGATCGCCATCGTCGGCATGAGCGGGCGCTTCCCGCAGTCGCCCGACCTGCAGACGCTGTGGGCGCACCTGGCCGCGGGCGATGAGGTGACCGAGCCGATCACCCGTTGGCGGATCGATTCGCTAGGCCTGCCCGACGACATCAAGGTCTGCCCGCGCGGCGGCTTCCTCGGCGACATCGACCAGTTCGATCCGCTGTTCTTCAACATCTCCGGCACCGAAGCCAACTTCATGGATCCGCAGCACCGGGTGCTGCTGGAAACCTCGTGGCATGCGCTGGAAGACGCCGGCTACGCGGGGCAGGGCATCGCCGGCGCGCGTTGCGGCGTCTACATGGGCTTCAACGGCGGCGACTACGGCGAACTGCTGCACGGCCAACCCTCGCTGCCGCCGCACGCGATGTGGGGCAACGCGGCCTCGGTGTTGTCGGCGCGCATCGCCTATTACCTGGACCTGCAAGGTCCGGCGATCACCCTGGACACCGCCTGTTCGAGCTCGCTGGTGGCCGTGCACCTGGCCTGCCAGGGCCTGTGGACCGGCGAGACCGACGTGGCCCTGGCCGGCGGCGTCTGGATCCAGTGCACGCCCGGTTTCCTGATTTCCTCCAGCCGCGCCGGCATGCTCTCGCCGACCGGCCGTTGCCGCGCGTTCGGCGACCAGGCCGACGGCTTCGTGCCGTCGGAAGGCGTCGGCGTGGTCGTGCTCAAGCGCCTGCAGGACGCGCTCGACGCCGGCGACCACATCTACGGCGTGATCCGCGGCAGTGCGATCAACCAGGACGGCGCCAGCAACGGCATCACCGCGCCCAGCGCCGGCGCGCAGGAACGCCTGCAGCGCCACGTCTACGACAGCTTCGGCATCGACGCCGGCCGCCTGCAGATGGTCGAGGCGCACGGCACCGGCACCATCCTCGGCGATCCGATCGAGGCCGCGGCGCTGAGCCGCTCGCTGCGCCACTACAGCGACCGCACCGGCTTCTGCGCGATCGGTTCGATCAAGACTAACATCGGCCACACCGGCGCCGCCGCGGGCGTGGCCGGGCTGATCAAGGTGTTGTTGTCGCTGCAGCACCGGCAGATTCCGCCGTCGCTGCACTTCGACCGGCCCAACCCGCACATCGCCTTCGCCGACAGTCCGCTGACGGTCAACACCCAACTCAAGCATTGGGAAGCGCCCGCCGCCGGCCGCCGTCTGGCTGCGGTGAGTTCGTTCGGTTTGAGCGGCACCAACGCCCATGTGGTGGTCGAAGAGGCGCCGCCCGCGGCCGCCGCCGCGAGCGCCGCGCAGCCGACCTTGCTGGTGCTGTCGGGCTTCCGCGAAGAAGACCTGCCGGCGCAGGCCGCGGCGCTGGCCGAGCACCTGGAGCACGAGCGCGCGCTGGATCTGGCCGCGGCCGGCTACACCCTGGCGGTCGGCCGTCGCCATCATCGCCATCGCCTGGCCCTGGTCGCGCACGACGCGGCCGATGCGGCGGCCGAACTGCGTCGCTGGCTCGCCGGCGGTTCCGCGCGCGTGCTGGCGGGCACCGCTGCCGCCGGCAACGGCGGCGACGAACGCTTCGCGCCGGCGCGGCAGCGCCTGCACGCGTTGGCGCAGGCCCGCGACGACGGCGAGCGCGCGCGATTGCTGGCGGAACTGGCCGCGCTGCACGTGCAAGGCCTCGCGCCCGAGTTGGGTTCCGCGTTCGCCTCGCAGCGGCGCGTCGCGCTGCCGCTGTACCGTTTCTCGCGCAAGCGTCATTGGGTGCCCGAGCGCGCGCAGCCGCGCGTCGACGCCGCTGCGGCGCCGGTCGCGGCCGCCGTCGCGCCTGCGGCTGTAGTGCCGGCGCCCGCGCCGTCCGTCGCGCCCGCGACGGCTGCGCCGCCCAGCGCGGTTTCGCCGGCCCCGAAGCCGGCCGCCGCTAACGTCGCCGGCGTCGTCGCCACGGCCGCGCCGCTGCATCCGTTCGTGCACGCCGCGATCGCCGGCGCCGACGGCCCGCGTTACGCCACGCGCTGGAGCGGCCAGGAGCCGTTCCTGCGCGACCATGTCGTCCAGGGCGCGCCGATGCTGCCTGGCGCGGCCTGCCTGGAAATGGCGCGCGCCGCGGCGGAACTGGCGCGTCCGGGCCAGCGCGCGCGGCAACTGCGCAATGTGGTGTGGCTGCGGCCGCTGGCCGTGGCCGAGCCGGTGGACTTGCAGGTCGCGCTGGAGCCGGTGCCGGCGCGCGACAACGAACTCGCGTTCCGCATCCTCGGCGCGGGCAGCGACACGCCGCATTGCCAGGGCCGGGTGGTCCTGGACGCGGCGCCCGGGCGCGGTTCGTTCGTCGATGTCGGCACCCTGCGCATGCGCTGCGACCTGCGCACGCTCAAGGGCGGCGACTACTACCGCGTGTTCGACCTGATGGGCCTGGCCTACGGCGAGAGCTATCGCGGCATCGAGCGCGCGTTCGTCGGCGAAAACCAGTTGCTGGCCCAGATCCGGCTGCCGGCCGCGGCGGCGCAGGAGGGCTTCCACCTGCACCCGAGCCTGCTCGACAGCGCGCTGCAGGCCTCGATCGGCTTCGAGATCGGCGACGGCCGCGAGGAGCGTCCGAGCGACGGCGCCGCGCCGCGTTCGCTGATGCTGTTCGCGCTCGACCAGATCGAACTGTACGGCCCGTGCACCGAACAGATGTGGGTGTGGATCCGCCGCGATCCCCGCGGCAACGGCAACAAGCTCGATATCGATCTGTGCGAGCCGACCGGACGGGTGGTGGCGGCGCTGCGCGGAGTGACTTCGCGCGAAGCCGGCGCGCCGCAGCGGCCGGCCGCGGCCGCCAGCGCATCGGCGGCGACGCGTCCCGCGCAAGCCCCGTCGCCGCAGCCGGCGCCTTCCGCGCCGGCACCCGTCGCGGCGCCGGCGTCTGCCGGCGCGCACGGAGAAGCCTTCCCCGGTGGCGACCGGGTCGGCGCGCTGACCCTGGCGCCCGCCTGGGAGCCGGCCGCGCCGCCGCAGGCCGAGGCCTGGCCGCAGGAGAAGGCCAACGTCGTCGTCATCGGCGGCGACGAGACCCAGTTCGCGCAGCTGCGCAAGCGCCATCCGCGCGCGCGCCACCTGCCCGCGGCGATCGCCGACACCGCCGACCGCGCCGCCGAGGAACTGCGCGCCGCCGGCAACATCGAACACCTGTTCTGGCTGGCGCCGCCGTCGCAGGCGCGCGCGGTCGACAGCGAAAGCATCGTGGTCGATCAGCAGCGCGGGGTGATGGCCACGTTCCGCCTGGTCAAGGCGCTGCTCAAGCTCGGCTATGCCGGCAAGCCGCTCGGCCTGACCGTGGTCACCGCCGGCAGCCAGCCGGTGGCGGACGGCGAGCCGCTCGATCCGACCCACGCCGGCGTGCACGGCTTGATCGGCACCCTGGCCAAGGAATATCCGGACTGGCGCGTGCGCCTGGTCGATGTGCAAGCCGGCCAGCCGTGGCCGCTGGACGCGCTGCTGGCGCTGCCGGCCGACCGCGACGGCAACGCCTGGGCGCATCGCCACGGCCGCTGGCACCGCCAGCGCTGGATCCAGTGCGCGCTGCCGGAACCCGAGCAGACCGCGTTCCGCCGCAACGGCGTGTACGTCGTGGTCGGCGGCGCCGGCGGCATCGGCGAGGCCTTCAGCGAATACCTGATCCGGCGCTACGCCGCGCAGGTGGTGTGGATCGGCCTGCGCAAGCGCGACGAGATCGTGGAAGAGAAGATCGGCCGCCTGTCCCAGCTGGGCCCGGCACCGCACTACGTCTCCGCCGACGCCACCGACCAGCCGTCGCTGGAGCGCGCCTGCGCCGACATCGAACGCCGCTTCGGCACCGTCCACGGCGTGGTCCACGCCGCGCTGCTGATGGCCGGCGATCCGCTCGAACGCATGGACGAGCAGCGCTTCTGGCGCGGGCTGGCGGCCAAGATCGAAGTGTCGGTGCGCATGGCCCAGGCGTTCGCCCACCTGCCGCTGGACTTCGTGCTGTTCTTCTCTTCGATCCAGGCGCTGGAAAAAACCCCGCGCCAGGCCAACTACGCCGCCGGCTGCACGGTCGAGGACGCGTACGCGGCGCTGCTGGCGCAGCAATGGCGCTGCCCGGTGCGGGTGGTCAACTGGGGCTACTGGGGCAGCGTCGGTTTCGCGGCGATTTCCAGCGGCTACCGCAACTGGATCGCGCAGGCCGGCATGGGCTCGGTGGAACCGGCCGAGGGCATGGCCGCGCTGGAGCGGCTGCTGGCCGGTCCGCTGCGCCAGTTCGCCTTCCTCAAGACCCGGCGCGAGGACGCGCTGACCGGCGTGCAGTTCTCCGACGACCGCCTGTGGCGCGTCGGCGCGACCGCGCCGGTGGTGCCGCTGGACGCGCCGGTCGATCTCGATCCGGCCGGCCTGGCCGGGCAGGGGCTGCCCGCGCGCTTCGAGGGCCTGTTGCTGGAACTGCTGCGCCACGAACTCGACGCGCTGGGCGTGTTCGCCGCCGCGACCGCGCAAGCGCGCGAGGCCTTGATCGCGCCGCAGTACCGCGCCTGGTTGCGGCATACGCTGGACCTGCTCGCCGAGCACGGGCTGGCGGCGCGGCGCGGCGAGGCCTGGCACGCCGCCGGGCCCGCGTCCGCGTCTTCGCCGTGGCAGGAGTGGGAACGCAACGCGCCGCAATGGCTGGACAGCGCGGAACTGGCCGCGCCGGTGCGCCTGGCCGAGGCGACCCTGCGCGAACTGGGCCCGGTGCTGACCGGCCAGCGCGCCGCCACCGACGTGCTGTTCCCGAAGTCCTCGCCGCATCTGGTCGAGGGCATCTACCGCGACAGCCCGGTGCCGGACTATTTCAACAAGGTGCTGTGCAGCGCGGTCGTGCGCTACATCGAGCGCCGCCGCCGGATCGATCCGGACGTGCGCCTGCGCATCCTGGAGATCGGCGCCGGCACCGGCGGCACCACCGCGCCGCTGGTGCGGGCGCTGGAGCCTTACGCGTCCTGCGTCGCCGAATACCGCTTCACCGACATCTCGCGTTCGTTCGCGCTGGCGGCCCAGGACGAGTACGCGCAGCGGGCGCCGTACATGAGCTACGGCAGTTTCGACGTGGAACGCGCGGCGGCGGCGCAGGGCATCGACGTGGGCGGTTTCGACATCGTGGTCGCCGCCAACGTGCTGCACGCCACCGGCGACATCGCCCGCACCCTGCGCAACGCCAAGGCCGCGCTCAAGCGCAACGGCCTGCTGGTGTTGAACGAGGTGTGCGCGACCAGCCTGTTCGCCCACGTCACCTTCGGCCTGCTCAAGGGTTGGTGGCTGTACGAGGACGCGCACCTGCGCATTCCCGGTTCGCCGGCGCTGTCGCCGGAGTCGTGGCGCGCGGTGCTGGCCGAACAGGGCTTCGGCGCGATCGGCCTGCCGGCCGAGGGCGCGCGCTCGCTCGGGCAGCAGATCGTGCTGGCGAGCAGCGACGGCTGGATCCGCCAGCCTGTCGGCGCTCAAGTCGTGGCCGTGCAGGCGGGCGAGGCGTCGCGTGCGCCCGAACCCGTCGCCGCTGCGAAAGCGAGGCCCGTCGCGGAATCGGCGCCGGTCGCGCCGGCCGCGCCCGCGGCCGAGGACGAAGAGGCGGCGATCCGCCGCATCGTCCGCGACGCCCTGATCGCGACGCTGGACCTGCCGGCGCACGAACTGCGCGACGACGCGCCGCTGACCGACTACGGACTGGACTCGATGCTGGCGGTGCAGACCGTGGAGGTGCTCAACACCACCGCGGGCACCGAGCTGACCACCACCAGCCTGTTCGACCACCCCAGCATCGACGCGGTGGTGGACCACTTGCTGTCGCTGCGGCCGCGCAACGCGTCGGTCGCGGCGTCGGTCGCGAACGAACCGGCGAACGCGGTCGCCAGCCGCGTGGCGCCGCCGGCCGCTGCGCCGGTCGCCGCGCCGCAACCTCAGCCGCAAGCTGCGGTGCAGGCGCCGGCACCTACCGCGCCGGTCGCGGCCAGCGCCGGCATCGCCCAGGCCATCGCCCAGGCGCTGGTCGAGATCGCCGGCATCGACAGCGGCGACATCCGCGGCGATGCGGAGTTCGTCGACTACGGCATCGACTCGATGCTGGCGGTGCAGATCGTCGAAGCCTTGAACCGGCGGCTGGTGGTCGAGCTGACCACCACCAGCCTGTTCGACTATCCGACCATCGACGCCCTGGTCGCGCACTTGCTGGCCAGCGCCAGCCATGGCGCGGTCGCGGCGCAGCCGTCGCAGCCGCAAGCGTCGCAATCGTGGACGCCGTCGGCACCGCAGTCGCAACCCGCACCGCAACCGCAACTCGCACCGCAAGCGGCCGTCGCCGCGCCTGCGCCGCAGCCCGCGCGCAGCGGCGGCCTGCGCGAGCGGGTGCGGCAGGAACTGCTCGCGGTGCTGGCGATCGACGCCGCCGACTTCGACCCGGCCACGCCGTTCACCGACTACGGCATGGATTCGATGCTGGCGGTGCAATGGGTCGAACGCCTCAACCAGTCGCTGCGGCTGGAGCTGACCACGACCGCGCCGTTCGACCATCCGACCCTGGACGCGCTGATGCAGCACATCGGCGAAGACCATGCCGAGGACGCGGCGGCGGCGGACGAAAGCGTCGCGCCGACGCCGCAGGCCGCGCCGGCGAAGCGCCGCGAGCAACCGATGAGTTACACGATATGAGCCGGTCGCGACAGGCCGGACGATGCCTGCGCGGCCGTGGACTCGGCCGCCCGGCAGCCACTAGTATGGGCGCGCAAAAGTCGTGCCTTCCTTGCATGCGCGGGCTGCGTCCCGCCGAGAATCCGAGGTAACGATGTCCGAGCCCGATTCGTCCGAGGACTTCATCGTCCTGATCAACGACGAAGAGCAGTACTCGCTCTGGTCGCAATCGATCCCGGTCCCGCCCGGCTGGCGCGTGGCGCACGGCCCGGCCGCGCGGCAGGCGTGCCTGGACTACGTGGACGAGGTCTGGAAGGACCTCACGCCGCGCAGCGTCCGCCTGCGCTTGCAGCAGGCCGCCGACACCGGTCGCGCGGCCGAATGACGGTGGCGATGAGCGATCCGTCCGCCGTTCCGGCCGGCGCCGCGCCTGCGCGCGAAGCCGGCATGCGCGTGCAGGTCGGCGACGGCGTGGGCGTGCACGTGCGCACCTGGGGCGAACGCCCGCCGTCGTTGTTGCTGGTGCACGGCTTCAGCCACGGCGGTTTCGTCTGGCGCTCGCTGGCCGCGGCGATGCCCGAATACGGTCTGGCCGCGCCGGACCTGCGCGGCCACGGCGATTCCGACCACGATCCGTCGCGTCGCTATTCCATCGCCGCGCACGTGTCCGACCTGATCGAAGTGGCGCGCGCGCTGGACCTGCGCGATTACCTCCTGGTCGGCCATTCGCTCGGCGCCTCGGTGGCGACGCTGGCGGCGCAACGCCTGCCGCGCCCGCCGCGCGCGGTGGTGCTGGTGGACGGCGGGCCGGGCCTGAGTCCGACCGCGTCGGCGCACATCCGCGAGGAGTTCCTGCGCTTGAAGTTCCGCTATCGCTCGCCGGACGAATATCTGGAGTACCTGCAGGCGACCATGCCGCTGGTGCCGCCGCCGTTGTTGCAGGCGCTGGCCGTGGACGCGCTGGAGCGGCTGGGCCCCGAGGAGTATCGGCTCAAGGCCGATCGCGCGCTGGGCTACCAGGATCAGGCCGCCTCGGTCGAGGACGAACTGTGGCAGGGCCTGCGCGAGATCCGCGTGCCGCTGTTGCTGGTGCGCGGCGCCGCCTCGGCGCTGTGCGGCAAGCGCTGGTGCGAGGAGTTCTCCGCGCGCGTGCCGCAGGCCGAGGTCGAATCGGTGCAGCGCGCCGGCCATGCGGTCATGCTCGACAATCCGTCGCGCTTCAACGCGTTGCTGCGCCAGTACGCGGCGCAGCGGCTGGCGCCGCGCGGCGCCGCGCCGCTTCACGTCCAAGAGGCGGTTTGAACGATGCTCTGGCATGCCGTCATCACCCGTTTCAGCTACCGCCACACCACCTCGGCGGCCGGCCTCAACGGCGTCCTGGTCTCGCTGCTGCGGCGCGATCCGCTGGAGCCCAAGCGCTTGGCGCTGCGCTACTCGCTGTTCGAGCTGACCTGCCTGCCGTCGCTGCTGGGCCAGACCTCGCAGGACTTCGACTGGTTCATCGTCGTCGATCGCGACCTGCCGCCGTCGTGGCGCGAACGCCTGCAGGCGCTGGTCGCCGGCCGCCCGCGCACGCATCTGTACGACTACGATCCGGCCCAGGACCTCACCGAGACCGGCTGGCTGCAACCGTACGCGCCGGCGCAGACCACCCGCCTGCTGACCACGATCCTCGACGACGACGACGCGCTGCCGGCGGACTTCGTCGAGCAGATGCAGCGCACCGTGGCCCAGCGCGAAGCCGAGCTGGCGCCGATCGCGACCCTGGCCAGCCGCAAGAGCCGGCAATGGGAGCTGGTCCACAGCCGGCGCGCGCCGCTGGGCTACCGCTGCGCCTGGCACCGCGGCGACTGGGTGCTGTCCACCGGCCTGTCGCTGCTGTGCCGCTGGCCGCAGCACCGGCTGACGGTGCTGGCGATCCACCATCAGGTCGCCGACCTGTGGTTCCTGCCCGAGCGCGGCCCGGCGCTGATGCAGTTGCTGCAGCAGCGCTGGTCGCTCAACGACGCCCGCGCGGTGGAAGCCACCGCGTTCATCGCCGGGCGCATGGACGACTTCCAGCAGCGCGCGCAGGCCTGCGTCGACGGCGAAGCCGGCGCCGACGCGGCCGACGCGGCGGGCGAGGGCGCGTTGCGCTTCGTCGACCTCAGCGACACGGTCGAGGCGTTCGTGGTCAGCAACCACTTCGGCAACGATCAGGTGCTGCGGTTGTTCGAACCCAAGCCCGACCGCGAGCCGGTCAGCGGGCCGCAGGACTTTCCCGGCGTGCCGATCGACTTCGCCCGTTTCCGCGGCAACGCCCGCGCCTTCGGCAAGCGCCCCCGCGTCTACCGCGAACTGGTGCGCGAGCTGTGGTCGCGGCCGATGCCGTGGTGGCCGCGCCTGCGCATGGTCGCGTGGGCGAGCTGGCGTTTCGCCCGCGCCTGAGGCCGCCACGATGACGCGAAGGAGCGGCGCATGCCGGCGATGACCCAGGCGATGACCCAGGCGATGATCTTTCCCGGGCAGGGCGCCCAGAAAGCCGGAATGGGCGGCGAGCTGTTCGATCTGCCCGACTATGCGGCGATCGAAGCGCAGGCCGACGCCTTGCTCGGCTATTCGTTGCGCGGTGCCTGCCAGGACGCGCAAAAGCTCGCCGATACCCGCTACACCCAGCCGTGCCTGTACATGGTCAACGCCTTGCACGGCATTCGCGCCTTGCGCGAGGGGGCCGCGCCGGCGTTCCTGGCCGGGCACAGCCTGGGCGAGTACAACGCCCTGCACGCGGCCGGCGCGTTCGACCTGATGACCGGCCTGCGCCTGGTGCAACGGCGCGGCGAACTGATGGCGCAGGCCAGCGGCGGGGCGATGGCCGCGGTACTCGGGCTCGAGGCCGGACGCATCATCGAACTGATGATGGCCCACGGCCTGGACGCGGTGGACATCGGCAACTACAACGCGCCCACCCAGACCGTGGTGTCCGGTCCGCGCGACGAGATCGAGCGCGCCTTGCCGCTGTTCGAGGCCGCCGGCGCTGGCGCCTGCGTGCGCCTGGCGGTCAGCGGCGCGTTCCATTCGCGGATGATGCACGAAGCGGCGCGCGCCTACGCCGGATTCCTCGACGGTTTCGCGTTTTCCCCGTTGCGCCTGCCGGTGATGTCCAACGTCACCGGCACCTTCTATCCGGCGCAGGCGCCCAGCGCGGTGATCGCCTCGCTGCTGGTGCGCCAGATCGTGCGGCCGGTGCTGTGGGTCAAATGCGTGCAGGGGCTGTTGCGCGCCGGGGCGACCTCGTTCGTCGAAGCCGGGCCCGGCAACGTGCTGACCCGCCTGATCGCGCAGATCCGCGCCGCCGCGCCGAGCGACGAACGCGCCGCGGTCACGTAGCGCCACGACTTCCCTCCATTCAACCGCCGCACGCCGATCACTCCCGGACAGCCAGCAGATGCGAACCGATTCGAGCCACGGTAACGCCGTCATCCTGATGTACCACCGCATCGCCGACGACGGCACCGAGCTGTGCGTGTCGCCGGCCGAGTTCCGCGCCCACCTCGCGGTGCTGCGCGAGGAAGGTTGTCGGGTGCTGCCGTTGCAGGAGCTGACGCAGGCGCTGGCGCGCGGCGACGCGCCGCCGCGCAGCGTCGCGATCACCCTGGACGACGGCTACCTCGACGCGCTGACCGAGGCCGCGCCGCTCCTGCGCGAGTTCGAATACCCGGCCACGTTCTTCATCATCACCGCGACCCTCGACGGCCCCGCCGAGTTCTGGTGGGAAACCCTGCAGCGGGTGTTCGACCATCCGGCGCTGCCGGCCGAACTCGATGCCGAGCTGGCCGGCACGCAGGCGCCGCTGCCGCTGGACACGCCCGAGCAGCGCCGCGCCGCTTTCGATACGGTGCGCCGCCCGTTCTACGCGTGGACGCCGCAGCAGCGGCGCGAGCGCATCGCCGCGCTGCTCGCCTGGAGCGGATTGACCGCGGCCGACGGCACCGGGCCGGTGCGCGCGATGACGCCCGAAGAACTGCGCCATCTCGATGCGATGCCGGGCATGGAACTGGGCGCGCACACCGAGAACCACTTGTTGCTGCCGGCGCATGCGCTGCCGATCAAGGAACAGGAATTGCTGCTGTGCCGGCAGCGGCTGGAAGCGCTGCTGGGGCGCGAGGTGCGCTCGCTGTCGTATCCCTACGGCGCCTTCGACGAGGAATCGGTGCGCGCGGCCCAGCGCGCCGGCTTCGCCGCGGCGGTGACTACCGGCAACCAGCCCGCATCCGCGCACAGCCACCCGCTGGTGCTGCCGCGTTGCGCGGTGCAGGCCGGCGACGACCTGCGCGCGCGGCTGCGCGAATTGTTCGCGGCGGCGCCGCAGGCGCACCACTACGACCGGTCCTTCGCATGAGCCTGGTGTCGGTGCGCAACCTGCGCAAGTCCTACGGGCTCGGCGCCAACAGCGTCGAGGTCCTGCACGGGGTCGATCTCGACGTCGCCGAAGGCGAGTTCGTCGCGCTGATGGGGCCGTCGGGTTCGGGCAAGTCGACCCTGCTCAACTTGATCGCCGGCCTCGACAAGCCCAGCGCCGGCGAACTGACCGTCGCCGACGCGCGCATCGGCGAGATGAGCGCGACCGAACTGGCGCGTTGGCGCGGCCGCCACATCGGCTTCGTGTTCCAGCTCTACCACCTGATGCCGACCCTGACCGCCGCGCAGAACGTGGAAGTGCCGTTGCTGCTCAGCGGCCTCGACGCCGCGCGGCGCCGGCGCCAGGCGCGCATCGCGCTGGAGGTGGTCGGCCTGTCGCACCGCATCGACCACAAGCCGGCGCAGCTGTCCGGCGGCCAGCAGCAGCGCGTGGCGATCGCCCGCGCCATCGTCACCGACGCGCCGCTGCTGGTCTGCGACGAGCCCACCGGCGACCTCGACCGCGCCAGCGCCGACGAAGTCCTGGACCTGCTCGGCGCGTTCAACCGCGAGCACGGCAAGACCATCGTCATGGTCACCCACGATCCGGCGGCGGCGGCGCGGGCGACGCGCCAGCTGCACCTGGACAAGGGGCGCGCCGTCGACGCCCCGGCGACCCACTGAGGCCCGCGCGTGCGCTATTCCTTTCTCGGCTCGACCGGACTCAAAGTCTCCGAACTGTGCCTGGGCGCGACCGAGTTCGGCGGCAGCACCCCGGCCGACGAAGCGCGGCGGATCTGGGCGCGCTGCCTCGACGCCGGGGTCAACTTCGTCGACACCGCCGATTTCTCGCCGGAAAGCGAGCGCCTGCTCGGCGAGTGGATCGGCGACCGGCGCGATCAGTTGGTGATCTCGAGCAAGGTGTTCCGCCGCACCGGTCCCGGGCCGAACCAGGTCGGGCTGTCGCGCAAGCACATCGTGCAGTCCTGCGAAGCCTCGCTGCGCCGGCTCAAGACCGAGTACATCGATCTGTACTTCGCCCATTCCGACGATTTCCTGACTCCGTTGGAAGAAACCCTCGGCGCGTTCGATCAATTGGTGCGCCAGGGCAAGGTGCTGTACCTGGGCGCGTCCAACTACACCGCCTGGCGCCTCAACGAGGCGTTGTGGACCGCGCAAGGCAACGGCTGGGCGCGCTACTGCTGCGTGCAGGCGCTGTACAACCTGCATCAGCGCGACATCGAGGCCGAACTGCTGCCGATGTGCGCGCACAAGGGGCTCGGCGCGATCGCCTGGAGTCCGCTGGCGCGCGGCGCCCTGACCGACGCCAAGGTCGGGCGCGAGGCCGCGCCTGCGGCGGTGGATGCGGCG
Organism: Lysobacter yananisis; assembly: GCF_031199375.1. Classification (NCBI taxonomy): domain Bacteria; kingdom Pseudomonadati; phylum Pseudomonadota; class Gammaproteobacteria; order Lysobacterales; family Lysobacteraceae; genus Lysobacter; species Lysobacter yananisis. The sequence goes on along the minus strand of NZ_CP133568.1, from coordinate 4,775,378 downwards.
CTGGCGCAGGTCGCCGAGCAACTGGGCCGCCCGCGCGCGCAGGTGGCGCTGCGCTGGGCCTTGAACCGCGCCGGCATGAACGCGGTGGCGATGGGGCCGTCCAGCCTGGCCCAGGCCGAGGAGAACCTCGGCGCCCGCGATCTGGAGTTGGACGCCGGGCAGATGGCCGCGTTGGACGCCGCCGGCGCGCCGCGGCGGCCGTATCCGGCCAACCTGGAGCCGCTGGCGCGCGCCTTGCGCAACGACGATTGAGCCGCGGACGGGCAGGGCCCGTCCGGTACATCCCCGGAACCGACGCATCGATGGAGTACCGAGCCGAACCATGAACCACTTGTTGCTGATCTGGAAGGGACTGTGGCGAAAGCCGGTGCGCACCGCGTTGACCTTCGCGTCGATGACGGTGGCGTTCCTGTTGTTCGGGCTGCTCAACGGCATCAACCAGGGACTGGACCACGTCACCGAGCGCTTCCATCTCGACCGCCTGTACGTGATGAACCGGATCAGCATGTACCACCCGCTGATCCTGCCGTTCGCGCAACAGGTGGAGAAGATCCCCGGGGTGGAGGACGTCGCCTACTGGGCCTACTTCGTTGGTTATTACCAGCGGCCGACGGTGCAGTTGCCGATCGTGGCCGCGGACGTGCCGCGCATGTTCCGCATGTATCCGGAACTGAAGCTGCCGCGCAGCCAGTTGCAGACCATGGGCATCGTCAAATCCGGCGCGGTGATCAGCAAGAGCCTGGCCAAGCGCTTCGGCTGGAAGATCGGCGACCGGGTCCCGATCAAGTCGGCGATCTGGCCGCGCAAGGACGGCGGCGACATCTGGTACTTCGATATCGTCGGCATCTACGAGCCGGCCGAGGCGTCGCCGGCGCTCAACGACCTGTTCTTCGTCAACCTCGACTACTTCGACGAGGCGCGCGCGTTCGGCGCCGGCCAGGTGCATCTGATGATCGTGCGGGTGAACGACGAGAAACGCAGCGGCGCGATCGCCCAGGCGATCGACAAGTTGGCCGAGAACTCGCCGCTGCAGACCCGCACCCGCACCGAGAACGCCTACGCCGCGGTGCAGTGGCGGCAGATCAACGACCTGCGCACGGTCGGCAACTTCATCATCGGCGCGGTCCTGTTCACCCTGCTGGTGGTCAGCGCCAGCACCATGATGCAGTCGGTGCGCCAGCGCTTCGCCGAACTGGCGGTGCTGATGACCCTGGGCTTCACTCCGGCGCGCATCGCCGGGCTGATCCTCGGCGAGGCCTTGCTGCTGAGCCTGATGGCGGCGGTCGCCGGTTTCGGCCTGGCCGCGCTGGCGTTCCCGGCGGTGGCCGAGTTGTTCGGCGCGATGCGCATGCAGCCCAGCGTGTTCGTCGGCGGGCTGGCGATCGCGCTCGGCATCGCCCTGGTCAGCGCCTTGCTGCCGATCGTGCGGGCGATGCGCTTCAGCCTCGTCGCCGCGTTGTCCGGACGCTGAGGAGGTGCGCATGCGAATGCTCAGACTGATCGCGCAGGCCGCGCTGATGAACCTGCAAGGACTGTCGCGCCGGCGCCTCAACGCGCTGGTGATGGTGGTCAGCATCGCCGGCGCGGTGGCGGTGTTTTCCGGCGTGCTGGCGATGAACGCCGGCCTGGACGGGGCCATGCGCGACGCCGGCCGGCCCGACCGGGCGATCGTGCTGCGCGCCGGCTCGACCGTGGAGATCGCCAGCGCGATCTCGCTCGACGACGTGCGCGCGATCCAGAACTCGACCCAGGTGCGCAAGAACGCTGACGGCACCGTGTTGCTGACCGCCGAAGCGGTCGGCCCGATCACCCTGGTGGAGAAGTCCAGCGGGCTGGAGGTCAACGGCACCATCCGCGGCGTCGGCCCCGAGATGCTGGCGGTGCGCCCGGAGATCGAGCTGGTGGCCGGGCGCATGTTCGAGCCCGGCAAGTTCGAGGTCGTGGTCGGCCGCCAGGCGATGGAGCAGTTCCAGGGCCTGACCCTGGGCGGGCAGGTCGCCGCTTACGGCACCCAGTGGAAGATCGTCGGCGTGTTCGCGGCGCGGCACAGCATGCGCGAATCCGAACTGATGGCCGACGCGACCGTGGTCATGGACGTCAGCCGCCGGCCGATGTTCCAGAACGTCACCGTGGTGTTGCCCGACGCCGCCGGCGTGGCCGGGTTCAAGCAGGCCGTCGCCGCCAACCCCGGCATCGCCATGGACGTGTTCAGCGAGCCGGAGTTCCTGCAGCGCGAATCGCGCAGCCTCAACGGCCTGCTCGGCTTCATGGCCTACGTGATGGGCGGGATCATGGCGCTGGGCGCGATGTTCGTGGCGATCAACGCGATGTATTCCAGCATCGACGACCGCCGCCGCGAGATCGCCACCTTGCGCGCGCTCGGTTTCCCGCCGCTGGTGGTGGTCAGTTCGATCGTGGTCGAGGCTGCGCTGCTGGCGCTGCTCGGCGGCGCGCTCGGCGCGGTCCTGGCCGCATTGGTGGCCGGCGGCCGCACGGTCAGCACCGCGGTCGGCGCGGACCTGCGCCAGCTGGTGTTCGACGTGTCGATGACCCCGTCGGTGGTGCTGCAGGGCATCGCCGCGGCGCTGGCCATCGGCGTGGTCGGCGGGCTGGTGCCGGCGATCCGCGCGGTGCGCAGCCAGGTCGTGGACGACCTGCGCGCGATATGAGTCCGATATGAGTCCGATCCGGGCGCCGCGCCGGCGGCGTCCGCCCGCAATCTTGCACAACGCATCTACACAACGCATCGAGGAAACCGACCATGGCAGCGAAGGAAATCGCACGAATCTCCAGGCCCGATCCTGAGCGGTTCCTGCGCGACTACGTCCGCACGCGCACGCCGGTGATCATCACCGACCTGTTCGCGGGCCAGCCGATCGACGCGATCCGCACCATCGAGGACGCCAGCGCCGCGTTCGGCGGCGTGCCGATGCACGTGCAGACCGAGTACGCGGTGGCCGCCAGTTCGCCGGAGACCGCGGTCGAGACCACCATGACCTTCGACGAGTACTGGGCGCACGTGCGGGCCAATCCGGACACCGCGCTGCTGTGCACCGAGTACGAGATCCCGGCCAGCATCATGCGCATGTTCCGGCTGCCGGAGTTCTGCCTGGCCCAGGACCTGGACGAGCCGGAGGTGCTGGACATGCCGCGCAAGTACGGCGACCACGACCTGTGTTCGAACATCTTCGTCGCCAACGCCGGCAACCGCGCCCACCTGCATTTCGACGGCGACCACCGCCAGGTGCTGCTGCACCAGATGTTCGGCCGCAAGCAGGTGCTGCTGTTCCAGCCCGAGGCCTGCGTCGACCTGCGCACCACCTCCGGCGCGCCGTGGTCCTCGGGCGTGTACCTGGAACAGATGTCGACCCAGGAGCAGCTGGACTTCGTCGCCGAAGTCGGCGGCTACCACGCGGTGCTCGAACCGGGCGAGACCATCTACATGCCGGCGCTGATCTGGCATTACCTGGGCTATGTGGACGACGCGATGTCGTTCAACCTGCGCTTCCGCCGCAACCGCTTCGGCCGGTTCCTGTGCGTGGACAACTTCCATCGCGATTCCTACATCCAGAACCTGGGCTCGCACCTGGCCGCCTCCGGCGCGCAGGACGCCCTGACCGCGGCGATGCCGCAGATCGAGGCCGAGTACGCGCGCCCCGCGGCGAGCCTGCGCGACAAGGTGACCGGAATGCGCACGGTGCTGCGCCAGGCCTTGGAGCGGACGTTGCCGGAGACCGAGCCGGCGCGGTTCTGCCCGCCGCAGCTGGACGCGCAGGAGGTCGACAAGATCATCGCCGACATCGGCCAGACCGCGCGCTACGTCGAGCCCGCGCTGGCGGCCAAGTCGCGCCCGACCGGGCCGATCAGCCCGGTGCAGAAGCAGACCATCCAGAACACCGCCGCGCGCCTGGGCTACAGCGACGAAGCGCTGGCGCACCTGCTGTGGAACCGCCTGGGCAAGTCCGAACTCGATCGCCTGAGCAAGACCGAAGCCGTGCAGTTCATGGTCTACATGCGCTCGCCGGGTTCGTCGCTGCGCTAGTTCCCCCCGCCGTCCTTCCCTTTGCCGCCAAGAGACATCCGCATGCGAGCCGATATCCACAGCGTATTGAAGACCTGGGAACGCGAGAACGAGACCACCCTGGAGGTGTTCTCCCGGGTGCCGGAAGGGCGCAACGAACAGACCGTGGTGCCGGACAAGGGCTGGACCCTCGGCGGATTGGTCTGGCACATCTGCATCAGCGAGCGCTGGTTCTGCGCCGAGGTGATGGGCGCGCGGCCGGCCGGCGACAACGAGGTGCCGGCCGACGAGATGCCGGCGACGGTCGCGGAGATGACCGCGGCGTTCCAACGCTCGCATGCGGCGCTGATGCAGGCGGTGGCGGAGCAGGGCGAGGACTGGGTCGACGAAGCCGTCGATTTCTACGGCAACCCGTGGACGCGCATGGAGCTGCTGAACCTGATGCTGCGCCACGAAGCGCATCACCGCGGCCAGCTGAGCATCCTGATGATGGTCGCCGGCGGCCAGCCGCCGACGATCTACGGCGCGCCGGGGATCAACCTGGAAGACGCGTTGTAACTATCGCGACAGCGCGGGGCTCAGTCGAGGAAACGCATCACCGCGTCGCCGACCTGGTCCATTTGTTCGAGCTGCGGGATGTGCCCGGCGTTGTCGACCAGCAGCGTACGCGCGCCGCCGATGCGCGCGGCGAATTCCTCGGCGTAGACCGGCGGGATCATCCGGTCCTGCCGGCCCCACACGATCAGGCTCGGCGCGCTGATCCGGTGGATGCGCCGCGCCAGTCCCTTATCGGGGATCGGCCAGGTGAACTTGCCGGCGCAGGCCAGCGCCCAGGTCTTGCGGATCACCCGTTCGATCGCCGCGTCGCGGTCGCGCGGCACCGCGAACATGATCTGGCCGACCAGGCCGTCGGGCTGGGCCACGGTGCGCTGCGGCAGTTCGGCGGCCGGAATCGACCACCAGTTCGGCACCGGATGATCGTCGCGCCACATACCCGCCGGCGCGATCAGCACCAGCCGGCGGATGCGCGCGCGCGCGTGCGCGGCCAGTTCGGCGGCGAACATGCCGCCGATGGAATGGCCGGCCACCGCGACCGAATCCAGCCCGAGCGCGTCGAGCAGTTCCTCGAAGTAGAGCGTCAGGTCCCAGATGTCGCGCAGTTCGTCGATCTCCTGCTCGGCTCCGGGGCTGGTGCCGGGGAAGTCGGGCGCGTAGACGGTGTAGCGCTGCGCGAGCCGGTCCAGGAACGGGTCCCAATGGCCGCTCTCGCCGTGCAGGAACAGCAGCGGCGGGCCGCTGCCGCACACGTCGACGCGGGTGTTGATCCGGCCGTTCCATGCGCGCACCACGCGTTGTTCGATGTTCATGCGCCCACCCACCCCGGCTGCGCCGGCGCCGCAGGCGCGTTGCGCGCGCCGCGCAGGCGCTGCGGCCACCAGCGGTTCTCCCAGCCCTCGTCGTCCCAGATGCCGCGCAGGTGCGGCAGCACTTCGCTGCAGAACAGGCGGATGTTCTTGAGGGTGAGTTCGTGCGGCATCGAGCCGATCTGCAGCAGCACCATCAGATTGCCCACGCGCAGCTGGCGCACCGATTCGGCCAGCTGCTCGCGCACGGTCGCCGGGCTGCCGGCGATCACCAGCTGGTTGTCGACGAAATCCTTGAACTTGAACTGCGGAATCCGCGAACGCACGCTGTTCACCTGCGAGACCTGGTTGCGGATGGTGTTGACCATCGAGCGGTAGTCCTGGTGGCCGGGCGGGGTGAACTCGGGCGCGACGTGCTGGGTCTTGTCGTAGAAGTAGCGGATGTGCTCGTAGTAGTCGCGCTCGGCCTGTTCGTCGGTCTCGGCCACCGCCACCAATTGCAGGAAGCCGGTGCGGTAGGGATTGGCGTCGTGACCGTTGCGCGCGGAGAACTCCCAGAACTTGTCCATCACGCTCTTGCCGAAGCGGATGCCGTGATAGGACAGGAAGCAATAGCAGTAATCGTGGCGGGCGGTGAATTCCCAGGTGCTGAGGCTGCCGCTGCCGGGCACCCAGATCGGCGGGTGCGGGTCCTGCATCGGCCGCGGCCACAGGTTGACCATCGGCAGCTGGGTGTACTTGCCGTTCCAGGCGAACGGCTCGCGTTCGCGCCAGGCCTTGAGGATCAGGTCGTGCGCTTCGTAGTAGCGCTCGCGCTGCTCCAGCGGGGTGATGCCGTAGCAGTAGTTGGCGTCGAACGGCGTTCCCAGCGGCATGCCGGCGACGATGCGGCCGCCGCTGATGCAGTCCAGCATCGCGTACTCCTCGGCGATGCGGATCGGCGGCTGGGTGTTGGGCAGGGTCGCGCCGAGCTGGATGCAGGCCACGTCCAGCTCGGCGGTCTGCCGGGCCAGGATCGCGCCCATCAGGTTCGGGCTCGGCATCATGCCGTACGCGTTCTGGTGGTGCTCGTTGACGCAGACGCCGTCGATGCCGCAACGCGCGGCGTAGATCAGCTCGTCCAGCGACTGGTTGTAGAACCGGCCGACCCGCTCCGGCGTGGTCAACTCGTGCCAGGGCACGTCGACCCACACCGAACGGTGGCGCTGTTCGAAATCCGCGGGCAGGTCGCGCAGCGGCATCAGGTGGAACATGGAGACCTTCATCGGCCGCCGTCCTGGCGGCGGGCCGCCCGGGCGGGCGACCTCGATGGGTGCGGCTTGGCTTGCATGGACGCCTCCGTCGGGGGATCGGCGCGGCCGCGCGTACGCGGCCGGCCGCGGGTTCGGGTGCGGTTTAGCGGCTCAGGAGTCGCGCTTGGCGTTCGGCCGCGAGTCCGGATGGGTGTCGGGCGAGTCCAGCGACCAACGCATGTTGCGGGCGAAACCGCCGTAGGTGTTGACCCAGCCGTTGGTGAAGTCGTGCACGCTGAACTCCGGGCGCTGCGGCGCTTCGTCGCTGACGAAGGTGCCGGCCGGCGGGCCGATCTTCGCCACCAGCGACTCGATCAGCTGCGGGTCGAAGCGGTAGAAGCGCGCGGCGTTCTCGCCGACCATCTTGCGCCGATCGTCGTCGCCGACGGTGGCGAAGGCCTGGCGGATCTCGTCCCAGGAATGCGGCCAGCCGCCTTCCACGTGCGGATAGTCCGCGCCCCACATCACCGTGTCGAAGCCGAGCCGGCGCGCCTGCTGGATCTCGTCGAAGGTCGCCGCGGTCGCCGCCGCGGCGCAGTTGCGCGCCCACGCGTCCTTCGGCGACAGCGACAGCCAATGCTTCGGCGCGCGGCCCATGCGCAGCCAGTCGTTGTGGTAGACGTGTTCGAGCAGCTCGATGAAGTTGGGCAGCCAGTCGATGCCGACCTCGGTGTAGACGAAGCGCAGGTTCGGATGGCGCACGAACACGCCGCCGAACATCAGCTGGGCGAGGATGCGGCGGCGGAAGAAGCCCAACTCCAGGATCGCCAGGGTCTGCGAGGCGATGTTCTGGCCGTAGATCTTCGGCGGATCGCCGCCGTGCGAATGCACCGCCATGCCCAGTTCCGCGCACACCGCCCACAGCGGATCGAACACCGCCTCGTGGTACGGCGGGTAGGTCTCGTCCGGCGGCGGCAGGACGATGCCACGCAGGCCGGCTGCATAAGCCCAGCGCACGTCGGCGACCGCCTGCCAGATATCGAACGGCATGATCATCGCCACGCCCTGCAGGCGCCCGCCGCTGGCGGCGCAGAACTCGGCCAGCCAGCGGTTGTGGGCGCGCGCGCCGGCGGCGCGCAGTTCCGGATCGCGGATCGGCACCGGGTGCTCGCCGAAGAAGCCGCCGAACGGGAACGAGTTGAAACCCTGGCCGTCGGGGAACAGCACTTCGCCGATCACGCCCTCGGCGTCGAGCTCCTTGAGCCGCACGTCGAGGTCCCAGGCGCCGCGGATGCGCTCCTGCATCTCGCCGTTGCCCGGATCGGAGTAACGGTGCATGTGCGCCTGGTACATCAGCGGCGTCTGCTTGGCGTTCTTGCCCGCGGTCAGGAAGCCCTTGCGCAGCAGGGCCAGCTGTTCGAGTTCCTCGTCGAACGCGGCGTGGTGCTTGCGCTCCAGGTAATCGCGGTACTGCGCAGTCGGCAGGCCCGCGTGCCCGTCGACGGAAATCAGAGTGTAAGGCTTCATTGCTGTCGCTCTCCTGGGAACGTGAAGTCGCAAGGCCTGCCGGCGGCGCCGCTCAGCCCACGCGCATGCCGTCGATCGCGGCGTAGCCGCCGCCCTGGTACTTCGGTTGCGGTCCCAGTCCCGCGGGCACGGGGTAGGGAATGAAGGTGTTGTAGGTCAGCCGCGCGTTGCGCGTCGACAGCGCCTGGATCGGCGAGGTGTCGACGATGGAATGGAACTGCCAGGTCGGGTAGGCGACCATGCGGTTGAAGCGCGCCGGCACGAACTTCAGCAGGCTCCAGTGGTTGTCCTCCTCCAGCGAGAACAGCCGGCGGGTCGAGGCGGGGTTCTCCAGGATCTGCTTCTGCGCCTCGGCCATGCTGGCCGCGCGCAGGCGCACGCTGGCCTTGCGGAACGGGTCGATGAAGTTGAGCCCGAACAACTGCTCGATCTGCGCGGCCTGCAGCAGGTCGCCGAGGAAGAAGGTCTTCAGGTCGGTCGGCCGGTGCTTCCAGAACGCGGTGCCGCGGTCGTAGCCGGCGCGCTCGTCGTGCTCGAACAGGTAGGTGACCACGGCGATCCACGAGAACGTGTCCACGTGCTGGTCGATGTAGCCGTTGCGCCGGGCCACCTCGTGGTCCATGCCGAACACCGAGTAGGTCGAGTGCGGGACCAGGTCGGCGACGGTCAGCGGCGGCGGCCAGCCGCGCGACCACAGCCGGTCCAGGAACAGCTTGCCCAGGTCCTGGATCAGCCGCTTTTCGCCCGACATCTGCGCGGTGGCCTGCCAGCCCGGGTAGTACTCGTTCGGCCCGGGCGTGTGGAAGCGCGACGCCCAGGCGCACTCGCGCACCCGGTGCGGGTCTTCCAGCGCGTTGTCGATCACCAGCATCGGCAGCCCGCCGGGGCCCTCCAGCTCGTGCCAGGCGATGCTCGCGTCCTTGCTCAGCGCGACATCCTCGGCGCCGGCCCGCGGCGGCTGGGAAAACATTACGGACATGCCCGCTCCCTGTTCGGCATCAGCGTTGCGCGGCCTGCGGCCGCATGACCAGGCAGCGTTCCGCCCAGAGTTCTTCCATCGTCGGCATGACCTCGTCCAGCGCCAGCCCGGCCTCGCGCGCGAGCTGCTCGATCGGCGCATCGCCGATGCGCTTGAGCAGGCCGAAGATCGGGGCGGGCAGGGGCTTGCAGGCTTCGCCGTTCCATTCCGCGCGGCGCAGCTCGAAGGTGTCGCGCACCTCGCCGTCGTCGTCGCGCTGGCGGCGTTCGTGCAGGCGCACGTGGTTGGGCAGCTGCGGCACCAGGGCCGAGCGCGGCGCGCCGTCCTTCTTGGTCAGCACGAAATCGCCGACCACCAGCGCCTGCAGGCCGGTGGTGAGGAAGCACTCCACCGCGTCCTCGAGCGAATCGACGATCGGCTCGATGTTGTTGTTGAACGAAGTGTTGAGCACCACCGGCACGCCGGTGCGGCGGTGGAACGCGTCGATGACCCGCCAGAACCGCGGGCTGTCCTCGCGCGAGACCGTCTGCACCCGCGCGGTGCCGTCGACGTGGGTCACCGCGCCGAGCAGTTCGCGCTTGTCCGGCTGCACGTTGAGCACGAAGGTCATGAACGGGAAGCGGGTGGCGCCGGCCGGCAGCTCGAAGTAGTCCGCGGCCTGTTCCTCCAGCACCGCCGGCGCGAACGGACGGAACGATTCGCGGGTCTTGATCATCTTGTTGATCAGGCCCTTGAACTCGGCCGGGCGCGGGTCGGCGAGGATGCTGCGGTTGCCGAGCGCGCGCGGGCCGAACTCCGAGCGTCCCTGGACCCAGCCGATGACCTTGCCGTCTGCGATCAGCTCGGCCGCGTCCTCTTCCACGTTCGCGCTCGGCGCGATGTCGAGGAAGTCCGACCAGGCGCGCAGGCGGGTTTCGACCGAATCGCTCTCGCCGAGCGGCGAACCCCAGTAGACGTTGCGCAGCCGCTGCGGCCGGTGCCGCGCCTCGCTGCGGTGCACGCTCAGCGCCGCGCCGAGCGCGTTGCCGCCGTCGTGCGCGGCCGGGTGCACGAATACGTTGTCGAACAGGCCCGAGCGCAGGATGTTGCCGTTCATGGTGCAGTTGTGGGCGACGCCGCCGCCCAGGCACAGGTCGCGCAGGCCGGTGCTGGCGCGGTAGTGGCGCAGCGCATGGAACACCACCGTTTCCAGGGTCTGTTGCAGCGAGGCGGCGAAATCCTTGTGGATCTGCTCGATCGGCTCGCGCTTGCGCCGCGGCATCAGCTGCGCGTACATGCCGTCGAGCAGGTGCGGGTGCAGCCGCCACTGGCCGTCCGGCAGCAGTTCGTACATCGCCTCGAACTGGGCGCGGAAGCGCTCGGGGTCGCCGTACGGCGCCAGTCCCATGACCTTGTATTCGTCGAACATGCGATAGCCGAGGAAGCCGATCGCCTGCATGTAGAAGTGGCCCAGCGATTCGGGGATCGGCACCCGGTGCAGCAGCTCCAGGCCCTCGGCGCTGCCCTTGAGGGTCAGCCCGGCCTCGGTGTCGCCCTGGCCGTCGATGGTCATCACCAGCGCCCGCTCGAAGCCGGACATTTCGAAGGTCGCGGTGGCGTGGGCGATGTGGTGGGGGACGAAGCGCACTTTCTCGCGCGGCACGTCCGCGCCGAGGTAGCGCCGCCATTGCGCGCGCAGCGCGTCGGCGACGTCGAGCGCGTGCTCGGCCGACGGATCGGCCAGGTACATCCGCCGCAGCAGGCGTTCGGCGGAGCCGGACATGTACGGAATGGCGATGCGGTCGATCTGGTCCAGGCCGACGCCGGCCTGGTCCATGACGAAGCGCGCCGCGCGCAACGGCGCGGTGTAGGAATGCTTGATCCGGTTGAGCCGCTCCTCTTCGATCGCGGCGATCACCTCGCCGTCCTTGAGCAGCACCGCGGCGCCGTCGTGGGTCTGGGTCGGCGAACCGGCTTCGAACTCGGTGCTCGGACCACCGTAAAAACCTAGTATCAACATGTGCGGATCCCGTTTCCTTGCGTTCCTGGCGTGGCGGGGACAGCTGATTCAGCGATAGCGCATGGGCGAAGCGTGGCATCCAACGGCGACGGCGGCGAAGCGGTACGGCGGATCCGGCTCGCGTGCGCGCGCGGCGGATGCCCGCGGCTGCGGCATCGGTTCGGGATCAGCGGCGGATCGGCCCTCGCACCGGGGTCAGGCCTGCGAAGGCGGAGCGGGGTGGGCGGCGCGCGGCTTCTGGCTCCACCACCACGCCACCACCGGCGCGCAGGCCCACAACGCCGCGAACGGGATCGCGCTGGACAGCGCCGGCGGGTTGATCCGGCCGATCAGCCAGACCACCGCCACCGCGAACGCCGGCGAGATCCACATCATCCGCAGGTACTGGCCCAGGCTCGGGCCGCGCCGCGCGGACATCACGCTGGAGGCGGTCCACTCCAGCAGCTTGCGGTGCGAGACCAGCATGCGGAAGCTCGCCCGCACCGCCGCGTCGAACGCGGTCTGGGCCTGGTCGACGCCGAAGATGAAGCTCGCCGAACGCAGCGACAGCCACGACCACACCCCGCGCACGACCGAGCGCAGGCTGCCCGAGAGCAGGTTGCGCGCGATCCCGATGCACAGGCCGACGGCCGCCGGCACCCAGGCGATCGCCAGCAGGTTCAGCGTCCACAGCCCCGGCTCGGCCGAGCTCGCCCAGCCGAGCACGAAACACAGCAGCGAGGCGATCGGCAGCACCATGCGCAGCGCGTTGTGGAAGATCTTCCAGCGCCCGAACAGCGACAGCGTGTTGCGCACGCGCGCGCCCGAGGCGTCGCGCACGCTCGGCAGCAGCCACGGCAGCAGCTGCCAGTCGCCGCGCATCCAGCGGTGGCTGCGGCGCATCGCGGCGTGGAAGGTCGGCACGAAGTTCTCGCGCAGGACCACGTCGCTGACCACGCCGGCGCGGACCATGCCGCCTTCGAGCACGTCGTGGCTGAGGATGGTGTTCTCGGCGATGCGGCCGTGGGTCAGGCGATGGAACATCGCCACGTCGTAGATGCCCTTGCCGCCGTACGCGGCCTGCCCGAACAGGTCCTGGTCGATGTGCACGGCGGGTTTGTCGGCGCGGTAGTCCTTGCTGGTTTCGATCTCGATCATCGCGTGGATCATCAGCTCCAGCCGGCTCGGCGCGGAATCGCGCGACAGCGAGATCATCGCGCGCGGCTGCAGCACCACGTAGCCGGCCTCGACCCGGGTACCGTTGGCGTCGAGCACCGGGCGGTTGAGCGGATGGGCGATCGCCGCGGCCAGCTCGCGCAACGCGCCGGCGGTGAGGTCGTCGTTGTCCTCGTCGAGGGTCACCACGTACTTGCTGCCGACGGCCTTGGCCAGATCGCCGTGTTCGACCTGGAACGGCGAGGGGCCGCCGAGCAGCCAGGCGTTGAGCTCCTCGAGCTTGCCGCGCTTGCGTTCCCAGCCGATCCACAGGTTCTCGCCGGGATTCCAGCGTCGCGGCCGGTGCAGCAGGACGAAGCCGCCGCCGTGGCGCGCGTTGAGCGCGTCGATCTGTTCGCGCGCTTCCTGCAGCAAGGCCTCGTCGCCGTCGACCCGCTCGCTGGCGGCGTCGACGAAGTCCGACAGCAACGCATAGCCCACGCCGGTGCCGGGATTGCTCTGGTGCAGGCGTTCCAGCGCGCGCGCCAGCGCGGCCACGCCCTCGCGCGAGACCAGCAGGCAGGGGATCGCGACCAGGGTCTTGGCCTCGGCCGGGATGCCGTCGCCGAAATCCAGCCGCGGCATCCGCCGCGGCAGCAACAACTGCGGCAGGTGCAGGTTGATCCAACTCTGCACGATGTAGTTCGCGTACAGCGCCGCGCAGGCCGCCAGCAGGGCCTGGCCGTACCAGGGCAGGGCGATCTCGAACAGCCACACCGAGACGATCCCGAACGCGGCGCAGATCGAGTACACCGCGAGGCAATAAGCGAGCACGAGGCTGGAGGTGGAGTGCAGGCGCAAGCGCTCGCGCCAGTTCAGTCTCGCGCCGAGCGCGGCGGCGAGCTCGCGCACGCCGATGTCGGTGAGGAAATAGCCCACGTGCGCGCGGCGGTCGCCGCTGCCGTGGCGTTGGCCGCATTGTTCGGCCAGATCGAGCGCCAGTTGCGCGGTCTGCTGCGCCTGGCGGCCCGAGCGCCGGGCCCACATACGCACCCGTTCGCGATAGTCCCGACGCGATAGCGCGTCCATGCGGGGATAAGCGCCGATGGGATCGCGGCGAAGAATCGCGTCGACACCGTCCTCGACCTCGACCGCGCTTCCTGCCGCTACGTCCAAGTCCACCCACGACCTCCGCTGATGCCTGTCCGCGGATGATTTCTCGCGGAATTAGTGCACTTGAGACGCTGGAAAGTTCTTCACCGAATACTCCCTAAATCCACCGGCATCGTCAACCTGACAGTTTTCGATGAATCGGGCGGGAAAGCGAACTGCGTCCATGATCGTTGATCGCTCGATGCGATAGGCGCCGCGTCGGGACGCGACGCGCGCGCGTTCACGACTGCGTCGGCTGGATCGCCGAGCGCACCGGTTCGTCCGGCTTCTGGCTCCACCACCAGGCGATGAACGGGGCGGCGGTCCATAGGCATGCGAACGGCAGCGCGCTGGCCAGCGCCGGCGGGTTGCTCCAGGCCAGCGCGCACATCAGCGCGACGGCGAACGCCGGCGAGGTCCACATCATCCGCAGGTACTGGCCCAGGGTCGGATCGCGGCGGGTGGAGATCACGCTCGACGCGGTCCATTCCAGCATGTGCCGGTGCGAGACCAGCATCCGGTAGCTGCAGCGCAGCGCCGCGTCCAGGTTGGTGTGGGCCTGGTCGACGCAGAAGATGAAGCTGGCCGAGCGCAGCGACAGCCACGCCCACATCCCGCGCGCGGTGTCGCGCAGCGGCTGCGACGGCAGCCGGCGCGCGGCCGACCACAGCAGCTCGATCAACGCCGGCAGCCACGCCACCGCGAGCAGGTACGAGGTCCACAGCCCCGGCGTCGGCGAGCGCGCCCAGCCGATCGCGAAGCACAGCAGCGAGGCGGCCGGGAACAGCATGCGCACCGCGTTGTAGCCGATCTGCCAGCGCCCGAACGGCGACAGCGCATTGGGGATCCGCGCGCCGGCGGCGTTGCGCACCGTCGGCAGCAGCCACGGCAGCAACTGCCAGTCGCCGCGCATCCAGCGGTGGCTGCGGCGCACCGCGGCGTAGTAGGTCGGGGTGAAGGTGTCGCGCAGGACGATGTCGCCGACCACGGCCGCGCGCACGGTGCCGCCTTCCAGTACGTCGTGGTTGAGCGTGGTGTTCTCGCCGACGCGGCCGTCCATGATCCGGTGGAACGCGGCGACGTCGTAGAAGCCCTTGCCGACGAAGGGGACCTGGCCGAACAGCTCCAGGTCCGCGTGCGGCGGCGGCTCGTGGTCGGCCGTCGGCTTGCCGGTCTCGATGTGGATCATCGACTGGACCAGCGTTTCCAGGCGGCTGGGTATGGAGTCGCGCGACAGCACGATGGTCGCGCGCGGCTGGACCAGCACATAGCCCGCCTCGACCCGCACGCCGTCGGCGCCGAACACCGGCCGGTGCAGCGGGTGCTGCATCACCGCGGCCAGTTGCTGCACCGCACCAGGAGTGAGGTCGGAGTTGTCCTCGTCGAGCACGAATACGTAGCGGCTGCCTGTCACTTTGGACAGGTCGCCGTGTGCGGTGTGGAACGGCGACGGCGCGCCGACCAGCCAGGCGTTGAGCTGTTCGAGCTTGCCGCGTTTGCGCTCCCAGCCCATCCACGCGCCTTCGCCGGGATTCCAGCGGCGGGCGCGGTGGAGCAGGGCGAAACCGCCGCCGTAGCGGGCGTTGAGCGCGTCGATCTGGGCGCAGGCCTCCTGCAGCAGGGCTTCGTCGCCGTCGGCGTGCTCGGCGGGCGCGTCGACGAAATCCGACAGCAGCGCATAGCCGGCGCCGGCGCCGCGGTTGTCCAGGTACAAGGCCTCCAGCGCGCGCGCGAGCTTGTGCGCGCCGTCGCGCGAGACCAACAGGCAGGGCACGGCCACCAGCGTCTGCGCCTGGGCGGGCAGGCCGGCTTCGAAATCCAGGCGCGGCAACCGCCGCGAACGCAGCAGGCGCGGCATCGACAGATTGATCCAGCTCTGCACGATCGGGCAGACGTACAACGCGGCGATCAACACCATCGCCGCGCGGCCGTACCACGGCAACTGGAAGTCGAACAAGCGCACCGACAGCAGCCCGTACAGCAGGCACAGCGCGAAGAACGCGCTGTAATAGCCCAGCAACACTTGCCAGGACGGCCGCAGCCGCACGCGTTCGCGCCAGTCCAGGCGCGCGCCGAGCGCGGCGGCGAAGTCGCCCAGGCCGCGGTCGAGCAGGTAGTAGCCGACGTGGGCGCGGCGGTCGCCGGCGCCGTGGCGCTGGCCGGCCTGCGCGGCCAGTTCGAGCGCGACTTGCGCGGCCTGCGCCGGCGTATGGCGCGAGCGCCGCGCCCAATCCTCGATCCGCGTGCGGTAATCCTGGCGCGAGCGCGCATCCATGCGCGGGTAAGTGCCGTCGGGGTCGCGGCGCAGGATCGCGTCGATGTCCCCTTCGGCCGCCGCGGCCGCGCCGGCCTCTCCCGCAACTTCCACCGCCATCGAAGCTTTCTCCTGATTGCCGCGCGCAGCGCGTCGGGCCGGGCCGGCGCGCGCTGCGCCGATACGCGGCGTTGGACTATCCGTGGGTCGACATCCGTGTTGCAGGCAAGAAGAAAGCGGGTCGGGCTTTTGTTCGTCTCGGGCGCGCAAGCGCGCACCGATGCTTGTTGCGGCGACTGCTGTATTGCGGGGAAACGACGATCCCGGGGCGGGGCTCAGTCCGCCGACTTGTGCGAACAGGCCAGCACGTAACGGCGGATGAAGCGCGCCAGGTACTCGGGATTGAAGAAGATCGGCGCCGAACGCCGCGCCCGCGGCGTGCTCGGCCCGGGCGGCTTGTGCGCGGCCTTGAACCGCCGCACCGAGCGCAGGAACGGCGTCCAGCATTGTTCGGTCGCGTCGACGACCTCGGCGCGGGCGAAACCGGCGGCGAGGATCGCGCGCTCCAGTTCGGCCGGGTCGCTCATCGCGTTGGCGTTGGGAATATGCGTGCGCACCGACGTGGTCTGCGGCAGCGGCGCCATCAGGATGTCCGAATGCACCAGCCGTCCGCCCGGCTTGAGCACGCGCAGCGCCTCGCGCAGGAACGCCGCGCGGGTGTCGAAATGGAACGCGGCCTCCACGCACAGGATGTTGTCGAACGAGGCGTCGGGAAACTCCAGCGCGGTCGCGTCCATCACCCGGAACTCGCAGCCCGGCGCGTTGTGGCGCGCGCGTTCGAGCTGGCGTTCGGAGACGTTGATGCCGACGATCTGCCGCGGCGCGAAATGGCGCAGCAGGTGGCGGCTGGAGGCGCCCAAGCCGCAGGCGACGTCGAGGATGCGGCCGTCGCGGCGGTCCGGCGGAATGAACTCGAGCAGGCGCGCGACCAGGGCCTCGGAGGCCTGCGACTGGTTGCCGGTGTCGGCCGACCAGAAACCGAAATTATAGAAATCGCTGGAGCCGTAATAGGCCTCGATCACCGCGCCCTGCATGGCGGTGTCGTAACCGTCGATCATGGCGCGTTGTGACATGCTTGTCTCCGACGGTCGCCTTCGCCGCGCGAGTATTGCATGGCCTCCGGACGCTCACAAGGCACTCACAAGACGCCGCCGCGCACGTGGGTTGTGTTTCGCGACCGGTGCATTACATTGATCCGCCGGACGCGGCAGGCGCCTGCCCAGGGCCGCCCGCCGCCCGGTTCTCCTCCGTTGTTTCCACTTGGTCCCATTGCCGGAATCGCATGGACAGTGACGACGCGAAATCGGGCAAGCACCGCGCCCCGGTGCTGCAGCTGTACCGGGAGCTGTGGTCCCAGGCCAAGGGCCGCCGCGGCGCGTTGCTGAGCGCGATGGCGCTGCTGGTCGGCGCGCAGGTGGTGCTGCTGGCGGTGCCTTACCTGGTCGGCAAGGCCTTCAACATCCTGCAGGCGCGCGGCAACGCCGGCGCCGGCGAAGCGGCGCTGTGGCTGGCGGCGGTGCTCGGCGCGACCCTGGTCAGTTGGTTGATCCACGGCCCGGGCCGGATCCTCGAACGCAACGTCGCCCTGAGCGTGCGCGAGCGCGTCGCCACCGCGTTGACCGGCCGGCTGCTGGCGTTCCCGCTGTCCTGGCACGACGGCAACCACTCCGTCGCCAGCGCCCACCGCGTGCAACAAAGCAGTTCGTCGCTGGGCACCTTCGCCGAAAGCCAGTTCATCTATTTGAGCAGCGCGGTGCGGCTGATCGGTCCGATCGGCGCGCTGATCGTGATCCATCCCATGGTCGGCGCCACCGCCGCGCTGGGGCTGCTGGCGATCTGCGGCGCGGTGGTCGGCTTCGACCGCGCGATCGTGCGCCTGGCGATCCAGACCAACGACGCCGAACGCCGCTACACCGCGGTGCTCGCCGACGCGCTGGGCAACGCGACCAGCGTGCTGGCGCTGCGCCAGGCGCGGCCGTTCATCCGTTCGCTGCGGCAGTTGGTCGAGAAGGTGTTCGAACCGTTGCGGCGGATGATCGTCATCAACGAGATCAAGTGGTGCGCGGTCGACGTCGCCAGCCGCCTGCTCAGCTGCTGCCTGGTCGGGCTGTACGCGTGGCTGGTGCTGCGCGCGGCCGGCGACGGGCAGAAGCTGATGCTCGGCAGCGTCTACATGGTGTGGGAATACGCGCTGCAGTCCGGTGCGGTGGTCGCGGCGGTGGCGGCGAACTTCCAGACCTTCGCCACCCAGTACGCCAACTACCAGAGCGCCGACGTGATCCGCGACCATCCGGTCGACGAGAGCCTGCACGAACCGGCGCAGGCGCAGCAGTGGCAGCGCTGCGAGATCCGCGATCTGGTGTTCCGCCACGTCGCCGGGCGTGAGGCCGGGCCGACCCTGGACCGCATCCGCCTGGACCTGCAGCGCGGCAAGCGCTATGCGCTGATCGGCAGCAGCGGCTCGGGCAAGAGCACGCTGATGCGCGTGCTCGCCGGGCTGTACGTGGCCGAACGCATCGTGGTCGAGCCGGATGCGCGCAATGCCGGCCATCCCGGCGACGACGCGTCGATCCAGGCGCCGTTGAAGGCTGCGCGCTACCTGCGCGGATCGACCACGCTGATCCCGCAGGAGGCCGAGCTGTTCGAAGCCTCGCTGGCGGAGAACCTGGCGATGTGCGAATCCCTGCACGGCCAGCCCGACCCCGAGGGCTTCGACCGCGCCCTGGAACTGGCGACGGTCAAGGATTTCCTGCCCGCCGACGGCGATCCTTTGCAGGTATCGATCGCCGAACACGCCTCGAACTGGTCCGGCGGCCAGCGCGCGCGCGTGGCCCTGGCGCGCGGCATCCTGGCCGCGCGCGGCAGCTCGCTGATCCTGCTCGACGAACCCACCGCCAGCCTCGACGCGCGCACCGAGGCGGCGGTCTACGCCAACCTGTTCGCCGAATTCGCCGATGCCTGCCTGATCGCCTCGGTGCATCGGCTGGATCTGCTGCGGCACTTCGACGAAGTGCTGGTGATGGTCGACGGCCGGCTGGTCGCGCAGGGCTCGGAAGCGCAGTTGGCGCGGACGTCGGCCGATTACGCCAGCCTGCGCGCGGCCAGCCTGCGCCAGGACGAAGCGGCGGCGCTGGCCGGGGACGCGGCCGGCTGAGCGCGAGCGCCGCGCCCCGGGGCGAGGCGGCGCCAGCAGATCGATATTCGCGCATCGAACAGCGGACCGCTGCGCTTGCGCGGCCGCCGCGCGGCGCCTGCGCGTGCTGTCGTGCAGCACGCCGATCGTTCGCGTCGATCCGGATCGTCGACCGGCCCACGCCTGGAATGTGAACTCGCCCAGCAAACGCAAGCCCGCGCGTCCCGATCGTTGACAGCGCTGTCATTGCAGGACAGCGTCGGCCCCAGCCGCGGCGCGACCGGCGTGCGCGGCGACGGCGGCCCGACGGCCCCGGCGGTTTCCCCACGAAGACAGCAGAGGTACGACACCATGAAGCGGCTGATGAAAGGGCTGGTCCTGTGTTTCGCCTGCGCGTTCGCCGGCAGCGCCGCGGCGCAGAGCTGGCAGTTGGTCTGGAGCGACGAATTCAACGGCTCGATCGGGCCGAGCTGGGCCTTCGAGACCGGCAACGGCAGCGGCGGCTGGGGCAACAACGAACGCCAGTACTACCGGCGCGAGAACGCGGGGATCGAGAACAACGCGCTGGTGATCACCGCGCGCCGCCAGGACTTCAACGGCTTCCGCTACACCTCGGCGCGGATGAAGACCCAGGGCCTGCGCAACGTACGCTACGGCAAGATCGAGGCGCGCATGCGCCTGCCTTCGTTCATGGGCGCGTGGCCGGCGTTCTGGATGCTCGGCGCCAACCTGCCGCAGGTCGGCTGGCCCGATTCGGGCGAGATCGACATCATGGAGCACATCAACAACGAGAACCGCAGCTACGGCACCATCCACTGGCGCGACCATAACGGCAACTACGCCCAGTACGGCGGCAACACCGCGGTCGGCGTCGCCGACTGGCACGTCTACTCGGTGGAATGGGACGCCAACGCGATCCGCTGGTACGTGGACGGCAACAAGTTCCACGAAGCCAACATCCAGAACAACATCAACGGCACCGAGGAATTCCACCGCGACTTCTTCGTGCTGCTGAACTTCGCCATCGGCGGCAACTGGCCGGGCTTCAACATCGACGAAAGCAAGCTGCCGGCGAAGATGCACGTGGACTACGTGCGCGTGTACCGCCGCCAGTAAACCGCGTCCGGGGAGGGCGCGCGCCGCCGTGCGCGGCGGCGCGCGGCTTCGGCGTCGCCGCCGCTCGCCGGCGCCGCGCCGCGGCTCAGGCCAGCCGTCGCGCGACCTCGGCCAACCGCTGCAGGCCGGCCATGGTGGCGTCGTAGGCGATGCCGAAGTCGATCAGGCAGGCGATCTCGTCCACGCCGGCGGCCTGCAGCGTGCGCGCGCGGCGCACGCAGTCCTCGACCGTGCCGACGAAGCTCAGTTCGCTGTTGATGTTGGCGGCGGCGCGCAGTTGCAGGAACTTGCGCTCGCGCCGGCCCTGCAGTTCGGCGTAGCCGCGGTCCTCGCCGCGGCCGGCGTCCTGCGAGGCCTGCATGGCGATGTTGCTGTGCAGGTAGTCCATCATCGCCGGCAGCGCATGCGCGGCGACGTCCTGCGCGCTGGCGCCGACGTAGGCGTGCATCATCAGGGTCAACTGCGCGCCGGGACGGGCGCCGGCGCGATAGCGGGCGACCTTGCGGCCGAGCACGTCCAGGCTGTAGTTGTTGCCGAAGTTGGAGGTCAGCAGGCCGAAGCCGCGCTCGCCGGCGAGCGCGCAGCCGTCCTCGCTGGACGCGGTCATCCACACCGGGATGTCCGGCCGCAGCGGCCGCGGCAGGATCGCGGTCGGCGTGGCCACGCCTTCGCCGTTGGCGAATTCCACGCTTTCGCCGCGCCACAGCCGCTGCACCAACTCGATGCTGTCGAGCATGATCGGTCCGCGCTGCGCGTAACGCTCCGGCGCGAGCACGAAGTCGTTGACGTGCCAGCCGCTGGCGATGGCGATGCCGGCCCGGCCGTTGCTGAAGTGATCGATCATCGACCAGGCCTCGGCCACTTCCAGCGGATGGTGCAGCGGCATCACCACGCTGCCGGCGCGGATCTGCAGGCGGCTGGTGATCGCGGCGATGGCCGCGGCGGTCACGCTGGGATTGCCGTAGAGCCCGCCGAAGCGCAGGAAATGCCGCTCCGGAACCCAGGCCGCATACAGGCCGTGGGCGTCGGCGAAGCGCACCGCGTCGAACAACAGGCGGTATTTGTCGGCCTGGTCCGAGTCGGCGCCGAAGAAGAACAGGCTGATCTTCATCCTTGCGGGTCGCTCGCGCGCGGGGCGCCGCCGCGGCGCGGCGAGCGCGGCCGGCACCGGTGGAAGGGCAGGCACGCCGCCGCCGCGTTCAACGCAGCCTCACCACGACCTTGGCGAACAGGTCCAGCACGTAGCGCTTGGGATCGCCGGAGGCATAGTCCTGCGAACGGGTCGCGCCGACGTCGAACCCCCAACGCGGATGCGCGTTGTTGGAATACACCAGCGATTGCAGGTTGCCGCGCCGGTCGAGCCAATCCGGCAGCGCCAGTCCGGACGGATCGGGCGCCGGCCCGCGCAGCAGCGGTTCCTGGCGGCGGTTGCGGCTGTACTGGGCGATCAGGCGCAGGAAACTGCCGGCCTCGAAGTTGGCGTTGACCAGCAGCTGCGCCGAGGTCTCGCGCGCGTGCAGGTCGTGCGCTGAGGCGTTCATGTACCAGTAGCTGACCCGCGGCTGCACTTCCAGCCACGCCAGCGGACGGATCTTGCCGCTGAAGCTGGCCTGGTAGCCGCGGCCGAGGGCGTCGGCGGCGTAGTCGAGTTGGTCGCCGGCGAGGATCTCGAACGACAGCGCGGGCACGGTCTGGCTGAGGCTGCTGGAGACCTGGAAGAACCATTGGTCCATGCGGTGCAGGCGGGCGCCGTAACCGCCGACGCGGCGGCGCTCGCCGGGGTGGTATTCGGCCACCAGTTGCAGGTCGTACGGGCCGGAGAACCACACGCCCGGCGCGTAGCGGGTGAGGATGGTCTCGCCGCTGGAAACCGTCTGCGAATGCGCGGTCCACACGAACGCGCTGATGCTGCTCCACGGCCCGTCGAAGCGCCAGCGCCGGGTGACCACGCCGGTGAGTTGGGCGAAATCCGACTGCGGCATGTAGCCGGTGTCGTTGCGCCAATCCTCGCTGGCGCGTTCCAGGGTCAGCGAGGTTTCCCAGTCGCGTCCCAACCGCGCCCAGTCCGCGAATGCATACGTGCCCTGGCTGCGCTCGCCCGGGCGCAGCAGGCCCTGTTGCGGCTGCGCGGTGGTGGCCGAGAACAGCAGCATCGCCCGCGCCTTGGCGATGGCGCTGGGCTGCCACGACGCGTCGGCGCCGGCGACGGTGTTGCGGCCGGCGCCCTCGTAGCCGCGATGGCTGAGGAACTGGCCGAAACGCCAGGCGCCGCGCGCGAGGCTGGCGCGCTCCAGCAACAGCAGCGAGGCCGGCTGCGCGACATAGGCGGTGCCGAACGGGCCCGGGATCGCGACCACGCCGCCGGCGCGGTCGTCGGCGACCAGAGCGGTGAAGTCGCGGCCCTGGTTGCGGTAGCTCATGCGCGCGCCCCAGCGCGGGTCGGTGATGGTGCGGGTGTACACCGCCAGCCCGCCGCCGCCGCCCTGCAGCTGCGAGCGCGTCGGCAGTTCCAGCAGGTCGGTGTCTTCGAGGAAGAAATCGCGCTTTTCCGGCAGGAACAGCGCGTACTGGGCGTTGGATTGCAACTGCGGGATGTCGAGCTCGACCTGGGAGAAATCCGGCCGGTAGGTCGCATGCACGGCGAGGTGCGCGCCGTCGCTCCACTTGAGATAACCGCCCAGTTGGGTATCGACGCCGTCGGACTGCGACACCGCGCCGGTCTTCTGCTCGTGCCGGCGCGCGGTCAGGTGCGCGCCGGCCTCCCATTCGCCGCCGGCGCCCGGGCAGCGGGCCATGTCCAGCGGCTGGCTGGCGCTGAGGTAGCTGGTCGCGTTCTGCTTGAGCTCGCCGCTGGCCAGGATCATGCGTTCGGCGCCGGGCACGTTGCGCATCACCAGGTAGCGCCAGCCGCGCCCGTCCGAGCCGCGGTTGCGCAATTGCGAGCGCGCGATGCGCAGGTCCACGGCGTAGCCGTCGGCGTTGGCCGCGCCGCGCGCGCTGGCGTCGAAGTCGGGATGGAAGTCCTGGTTGTCGCTGATCGCCACGTAGGTGCCGTCGGCGAGGCTGCCGCTGGGATTGACCCGGAAGAAGTAGGCCGACTTGCCGTCGCCGTTGGTGTCGATGAAGACGCTGACGTAGTCCTGGTCGTCGGCGATCTGATCGCGCCGCGCCAGCGGCGCGCGCACGCCGCCGGAGCCTTGCCCGTCGGCGACCACGCGGAAGAACAGCGCCTGGTCGTCGCAGGCCACCTGCACCTGGGTGCGCAGCGGCGAGGCGACGCCGTCGCGCGGCTTGTACATCCAGAACGCATCGTGGCGCTCGGCCGCGTCCCAATCGGCGGGCGCGGGAAACGACGGCGACGACGCGTCCAGGCGCCGCGCCTCGATCGCCAGCGCCGCGCACGCGGGCGTCAGCCAGGCGGCGACGCAGAGCAGGACCCGGGCGACGGCCGGGGCGGGGCGGGTTCGAATCGGCAAGGCGGCCGTGGCGCAGACCGGGATTGAGCGGGCTTGGTTGGAGCAGGCTTGGTTGGAGCGGGCTCGATTGGAGCGGATTTGGTTGGCGCTGGCTCGCAGGCCACGCATGCGGGCATCGCTGGATCCGGTCGGCATTCCTCGCTTCCTGTCCGGCGTCGCCGCTGGCGCCGCCTGTAGCCTGATGTCCCGCGCCAACGCGCTTGCGGCCGAGCCCGATGCGCAGGGCCGCGAACCGGGGCGCGCAGCCGCGCCGATGGTGTCGAACGCGTCCGTGGCGGTCAAGCCGGCACCGGCGCGGCGTCCGCCGCTTGCGCTTGCATGCGTAGATACAGCTCGCGCGAACCGGCGCGGTCGATCTTGCCGTTGGCCGAATGCGCCAGGGCCGCGCACACCGCCAGCCGCGGCACCATGTAGCCGGCCAGTTCGCGCTTGCAGTGGGCGAGCGCGGCGGCGAGGTCGAACGCCGGGTCCTGCGGCACCAGCAAGGCGACCGGCGCGGTGCCGAGCGCTTCGTCGTCGACGCCGAACACCACCGCCTCGCGGATGCCGCCGAAGCGCATCAGCGCCTTCTCGATCTCGGTCGGACTGACCCGGTAGCCGGAAATCTTCATCAACTCGTCGCGGCGGCCGACGAAGTACAGGAAGCCGTCCTCGTCGGCGCGCACGATGTCGCCCGACCACACCGCGTACTCGGGCAGGGCGCCGCGGCGCAGCGAACGCGGCAGCGGGCGGAAGCGTTCGCGGGTCTTGGCGCGGTCGTTCCAGTAGCCCAGGGCGACCAATGCGCCGCGATGCACCAGCTCGCCGTGTTCGCCGGGATCGCAGCGGCTGCCGTCGGGACGCAGCACCAGGATTTCGGCGTTGGGGATCGCCTTGCCGATGGAGTCGGGGCGGCGATCGATCTGCGCCGGATCGAGATAGGTAGAACGGAACGCTTCGGTCAGCCCGTACATCAGGAACGGCCGCGCCTGCGCGAACACGGCGCGCAGGTCGCGCAGCAGCGAGGCCGGCATGTGGCCGCCGGTGTTGGCGATGGTGCGCACCGTGCGGGCCTGCTCGCCCCACGGTGCCGCCGCCAGTTGCGCCCACAGCGGCGGAATCGCGGTGATCAGGCTGACCCGGCTGGCCGCGCACAGCGCCGGCACGAAGCGCGCCGAAGCGTAGTTGTGCAGCACCAGCCGCGCGCCGGCGACCAGTGCGGTGCTGAGTTGGCTGAAGCCGGCATCGAAGCTCAGCGGCAGCAAGCCGAGGATGACCTCGTCGCGGTCGATGCCGAGGTAGGCCACCACCGATTGCGCGCCGGCCACCAGGTTGCGGTGCGAGAGCACCACGCCCTTGGGCAGGCCGGTGGAGCCGGAGGTGTAGATCAGCAGCGCCACGTCGGCGTCGATGGGCTGCGCGGGCGGCGGCGCCGCATCGGCGGCGAGGCAGTCCTCCCAGTACAGCGCCGGCGCGGCGGCGACGTCCGGCGCCGCCGGACGCGAATCGGTCAGCAGCGTCCGCGCCCGCCCCAGCGCCTTGTGCCGGCCCAGTTCGGCCGCGCGCAGGCCGGTGGCGACCAGCGCACTGGCGTCGCTGTCGCGCAGCACGTGCCGCACCTGCGCCGGCTTGAGCTTGGGATTGACCGGCACCGCGATGCAGCCGGCGCGCAGGATCGCCAACAGCATCGCGACCATGCGGATGGATTTGTCGTGATACAGCGCGATCCGCTCGCCGGCCTGGAAGCCATGGCCGTGCAGGCCCGCGGCGAGCGCGTCGACGTCGCGGGCCAACCGCGCGTAGCTGCAGGTCTCGCCGTCGTGTTCGAGCGCGATCGCATCGGGGACGTCGCGGGCCTGGCGGCGCAAGGCATCGAGCAGGGTGATCATCGGGCGGACGGTCGGGCTCGCAGTGGTGGGGGTGCGGCGCTCGCGCGAACGCGAAGCAGCCGCATCGAAGCCGTCGCCCGGCGGCGCTGGCGCGCCGCTGCCCGCGCCTGTCGCCGCGGCGGGCGAAGAGCGAGAATTCCGCCCGTATGCCCGACCGCGCACAGGCCCGCCGGTTGACAGCCATGTAATCGATTACATACCATAACTGAACGATTATTTCACGCAAGGTGCATCTCGTAATGGCGGATCGCGTTGATATCGATGCACTGATCGCTCGCATGACCTTGCAGGAAAAAATCGGTCAGCTCTCGGTGTTGGCCGATTCGATCCGTCCCTTCGCCTTCGACGTGAACCCCGATTCGTTCCAGTGGGGGCCGCAGCGCACCCGCGAGCTGATCCAGGCCGGCGAAGTCGGCGCGCTGTTCAACGGCGTGGGCGCGGCCGAGGGCCGCGAACTGCAGCGCATCGCGGTCGAGGAAAGCCGGCTCGGCATTCCGCTGCTGCTCGGTGCCGACGTCATCCACGGCATGCGCACGGTGTTCCCGATCCCGCTCGGCGAGGCCGCCAGCTTCGAGCCGGAACTGGCCGAACGCACCGCGCGCGCGGCGGCGATCGAAGCCACCCGCGAAGGCCTGCACTGGACCTTCGCCCCGGTGGTCGACATCGCCCGCGACCAGCGCTGGGGCCGTGTCGCCGAGACCACCGGCGAGGACACCTTCCTGGCCTGCGCCTTCGCCCGCGCCCGCGTGCGCGGCTTCCAGGGCCCGGATCTGACCGCCGACGATTCGCTGCTGGCCACGCCCAAGCACTTCGCCGCCTACGGCGCGGTCGCCGCGGGGCTGGACTACAACACCGTCGACCTGGCGCCGCAGACCTTGTTCGACGTGCACCTGCCGCCGTTCAAGGCCGCCATCGACGCTGGCGCGCTGACGGTGATGAGCTCGTTCAACGACATCAACGGCGTGCCCGCCACCGCCAACCGCGAACTGCTGACCGGCATCCTGCGCGAGCAGTGGGGCTTCGAAGGCTTCGTGGTGTCCGACTACACCTCCGACTTCGAGCTGATCGAACACGGCTTCGCCGCCGACGAAAAGCACGCCGCCCAGCTCAGCCTCGATGCCGGCCTGGACATGAGCATGCAGAGCGGCGTGTACATGGATCACCTGCGGGCGCTGGTCGAAGAGGGCAAGGTCGCCACCGCGACGCTGGACACCGCGGTGCGGCGGATCCTTTCGGTCAAGGCGCGGATGGGGCTGTTCGACAATCCCTACCGCTCGCTGACCGCCCCCCCGCCGGGCCCGGCGCCGTACCTGGACGCGCACGACGCGCTGGCGCGCGACGCCGCGCGGCGCAGCGTGGTGATGCTCAAGAACGACGGCGAAACGCTGCCGCTGCGCAAGTCCGGCCAGCGCATCGCCCTGATCGGCCCGTTCGCGCGCGACCGCGAGAACCTGGCCGGCTGCTGGAACATCTTCGGCGACAGCAGCCGCGAGATCGATCTGGAAACCGGCCTGCGCGCGGCGCTGGCCGATCCGGCTTCGCTGCAGGTGGTGGACGGTTGCGGCATGGAAGAGGCCATCGACGGCGGCATCGAGGCCGCGCTGGCGGCCGCGCGCGGCGCCGACGCGGTGTTGCTGGCGGTCGGCGAGCCCACGCGCTACACCGGCGAGGCGCAGTCGCGCACCCAGATCGTGCTGCCGGCGGCGCAACAGGCGCTGGCCGAGGCGGTGATCGGCGCCGGCACGCCGGTGATCGTGCTGCTGCGCAACGGCCGCGCGCTGGCGCTGAGCCCGGCGCTGCAGGCGGCGCCGGCGATCCTGGTGACCTGGTTCCTCGGCACCCAGACCGGCCATGCGGTCGCCGATCTGGTGTTCGGCGACCACAGCCCCAGCGGCCGCCTGCCGATCAGCTTCCCGCACGATTCGGGCCAGCAGCCTTACTACTACAACCACACCTCCAGCGGCCGGCCGTACCAGCCCGGCACCGGCCTGGAGGCGTTCCGCACGCGCTGGCGCGAGACCGCCAACACCGCGCTGTATCCGTTCGGCCACGGCCTGGGCTACACCCGCTTCGAATACGGCGCGGTCGAACTCAGCGCCGCCGGGCTGGCGTGGGACGGCCGCCTGCAGGTGCGCGCGCGCATCGCCAACGTCGGCCAGCGCCCGGGCGAGGAAGTCGTGCAGTTGTACCTGCGCGACCGCGTCGCCAGCCGGGTGCGGCCGATCCGCGAGCTCAAGGGCTTCCAGAAGATCGCGCTGGCGCCGGGCGAGAGCCGGGTGGTGGAGTTCGTATTGACCCGCGCCGACCTGGAATTCCGCGGCGTCGACAACCGCTTGGTCGCCGAACCGGGCTGGTTCGACCTGTGGGTGGCGCCGTCGGCCGATGCCGGCGAGCCGGTCGCGTTTGAACTGCTTGCCTTCGAACGCCCCGCCTTCGAACGGCCGGCCTTCGAACGGCCCGCCGCCGACGCGGATCGAGGCTAAGCCGCGCGGATGGCGGAAATAGCGGAGACAGCGGACACGCCGGTTCGCGAAGTCGCCATCCTGTGCTCGGGCGTCGCCCTGGGCGTCTATCTGCCGGGCCTGGAGATCGCCCGCCGCTTGCGCAGCCATGGCGTGCGCGGGCGGGTGTTCGTGCTCGAAGCGTTCCAGCCCGCCGACGTCGAGGACGCGCTGATCCGCGCGCGCGAACGCCACCAGCGCGACTTCCGCGCCCTGCGCATGTCGCAGCAGCTGGTGCGCGATATTTCGCCGACGCTGGACGCCGCCGCGTTGGCCGCGCTCGCGGCGCGGCTCGACGCCGCCGGCACGACGCATCTGTTGGCGCTGTCCGGCTTCTGGTTGCCGTGGGCCGCCGCTTATGCGCGCGAACGCGCGCACTGCACGCTGGAAGCGCTGCATATCGATTCGGTGCCGTCGCCGTCGTGGCTGCCGTATGCGCAACGCCCCGAGTTCGCGCAGGCCGAGCACCGTTACTTCATCGACCGCGCCGCGCCGCGGGCGGCGTTCCGGCTGGAGATCGGCGAAGCCGCGCCGGTCGCGCACGCGCAGCGCCCGCCCGAACTGCTGTTGCACGGCGGCGGCTGGAGCGTGGGCACGTTCGCCTCGGCGGTGGACGATGTGCTCGCCGCCGGTTATCGCGCCAGCATCGTGCGCGGATCGGCCGCCGACCTGCAGCCGCGCGAAGGCGTGCGCAACCTGCTGCTGGACCCGCAGTGGCGCGCCTGGCGCGACACCGGGCCGGAGCAGTTGGGCGAGTTCCCGCGGTTGGGCTTCGCCGACGCCGACGGCGAGCTGCGCTATCGCCAATCCGACGCCGTGCCGGACCTGTTCGGGATCACCCGCGCCAGCCTGGCGGTGGTGTCCAAGCCGGGCGGCTCGACCCTGATCGACTCGATGGCCGCAGCCACGCCGGTGCTGTTCCTGGCGCCGTCGGGCAAGCACGAGCAGGCCAACGCCGAGGCCTGGATCGCGCTGGGCTACGGCGCGTGGTTCGAGCAATGGCGCGAGGACGGCGCGCAGCGCGAGGCGCTGGAGCGGATGCACGCGCGCTTGCTGCGCGACCGCGCACAGGTGCCCGAGTACTGCCGGCAACTGGCCGCGGAACTGGACGCGCGTTAACCGTCGACCGAGGGGCCATCGAGCGTGGGCCGCAAGCGCCCGTGCAAGGCTTCCAGCATCGCGATGCGCTCGACGCTGCGCTGCGCCTGCGTTGGCCAGTCCTGGTCGCGCGCGTCTCCGGCCAGATAGGCGAGCTGGTTGAGGTAGTAGTTCTGCTCGTCGAAGCTGACCCGTTCGCGTTCGCCCGAGGCATGGGCGATGTCGAGATGGATCTTGTGCCGGCCGATGCGCGCGCGGAAGAAGTCGCCGATCACGACGCGGGCGCGTTCGAACTCGAAGGCATGCTCCGCCTGGCGCGGCAGGGCGAACTCGGCTTCCAGATCGGTCTTCATTCCATCGGGCGCGGTCAGCTCGATGCGTACGCGGGTCGGAACATCGACGGCATCGGCCTGCGCCTGTTCGATCGCGTAGGCGCCCAAGTCGATGCCGGCGACCGCCTGCGCGGCCTGCAGCCAATAGACGCCGTCGTCCCACAGCACGCCGCCGCCGGGCCGCAGGCGGAAGCGGTCGCCTTCGCGCAGGCCGTGGCGCAGGCGGGTGGAATGGCGCAGCAGGCGGCCCCAGGTGCGCGCGCGCACCTGTTCGGCGAGCCAGGCTTGCCAAGGGTGATGGCGGGTCATGATCGCCTCGACCAGACTCAGGCCGTGCGTCGTCGCCAGCGCGATCAGCGCCTGCAGTTCCCGCGCCGACAGCGTCGCCGGTTTCTCGACCAGCACGTGTTTGCCGGTGCGCAGCGCGGCCTCGCAGTCGCGGTAATGGTCGGTATTGGCGGCGGGCACGTATACCCAGTCGATGTCCCGCCGCGCCAGCAGTTGTTGGTCGTCCAGGCAGGCGCAGGCCAGGCCGTGCAGGCGCGCCTGCGCCTGCGCAGCGCCCGGGCGACGCGAGCCGATCGCCACCAGTTCGGCGCCGGGCAGGGCCGCGACCGCGCGGAAGATCGCCAGCGGCGAAATCTCCGCGACGCCGAGCACGCCGATGCGCAGGCTCACGCCGGCGTCTTCAGCGCGGCGAGCAGGTCGCCGAGCAATGCGGTCTCGCTCGCGCGCAGCCGGTCGATCAGCCGCTCCAGCGCGTCCGGCGGCGCGCTGCGCTGCGGGCGCCGGTGCAGCTTCAGGTACTCGGCGCGCAGCCGCAGCCCCAGTTCGGCGACCGCGTCGGCGCGCGCGGTCCAGTCGTCCGCGCCGGCGGCGCCGGCGAGGCCGATCGTGCCGAGTTCGAGCAGCCGCCGCACCCGCCGCGCCATCAGCCGCTTGTGCTCGTACAGCAAGTGCGCGGGCAGCGGATTGCTGCGCGCCGCGCCGGCCGCGACCGCCAGCGCATAGCTGCGCAAGGCCTCGTACACGTCCACGCCGAAGCGCATGTCCACCGGCGACATCATCGTGCGGTAGCGCGCCATCGAATTGCGCGCGCCGAGGTAGTCGGCGATGCCTTCGCCGACCGCGACCGGATCGAGCGGGTAGGGCCAGTTGCACTGCGGTTTGACCAGGAACAGGTCCGGATATTCCGGCGGCCCGCACTCGGCCAGGCCGTCCACCGCCCGGCGCAGCGCGTCGTAGCCGATCCGCGCCTGCGCGTAGCGGCCCTGCAGGTAGCCGGAGAACTCGAACGCCCGCGCTTGCTCGTCGTAGCCATGCAGCAGCGACGGGTGCGGATAGTGCGCGCGCTGGTGCGAGTCGGTGCCCGGCACATGGAACTCGTCCAGCGGCAGCTTGGGGTAGTGGCCGCGCGCCAGCGCGTCGCGCAGCGCCGCCACCGGGTCGCCGGTCAGCGCGGCGAAGTAGCGCCGGTCGATCTTCTGCAACGACAGCCAGGGATTGATGTGCTTCTCGATCTCCGGCACGAAGAAGTCGAAGAAGAACAGCTCGTCGGTCTCCGGCGCCGGGAACGCCGACAGTTGCAGGTAGTTGCTGCAGATCCAGTCGATCGCGCCGGGTTGCAGCTCCATCACCGACAGGTAGTAGGCGTGCTGCGGATAGCTGTCGATCGACGGCGCCGCCAATGGCAGGCGCACCCGTTCGGGGACGGCGACTGCGGCGGCGGCCTCGACCGCGCTCACTGCGACCACCCGCTGGCGCTGCTGTAGGCGCGCAGGGCGAACCGCCACAGCGCCACGGTCAGGCCGAGCCAGACCACCGGCGCGGCCAGCAGCCACAGGTAGCCGTGCGCCGGCAGCTTGCCCAGCAACAGATAGGCCGGGTAGTTGGTGACCATGAAGATCGGCAGGGCGAAGGTGCCGAACAGCCGCACCCCGCGCGCGAACGCCGCGGCCGGGACAGTGTTGAGGTCCCACAGCGAATGCGACAGCTGGGTCACCGCGTGGGTGGTGCCGAACCAGAACGCCAGGAACTGCGGCAGGATCATGATCGCGTAGGCCACCGACAGCGACAGCCCCAGCGCGACCAGGGTCGCGGCCACCGTCGCCGCGCTCAGCGGCACGTCCGACAGTTGCGCGCCGTAGACGATCATCGCGATGCCGGCGATGGCGTTGGGCAGCAGCAGGCTGAACTCCGCGCGCGCGCACGACACCAGGAACAGGCCGGAGGCCGGCTTGACCAGCACCAGGTCGAGGTCGCCGTTGCGGATCTTGGCCGACAGCTCGAAGTTGTTGGCCATGAAGAAGCAGGTGTAGAACCCGGTCAGCAGGGTGTAGCAGCCCAGCACCACCAGCGCCTCGGACGGGCGCAGGCCGCCGAAGTCGACGTCGGCGCTGACGATCACATAGGCGTAGGCCAGCTTCGAGAGCAGGAAGCCGGTCTCCATGACCAGGCCGGCGTAGAAGTTGAAGCGGTACTCCATCTGCACCATGAAGGAGTTGCGCAGCAGCACGCCGTAGATGCGCAGGTGGCGCAGCAGTTCGCCCAGCATCGCTCAGCCCCCCGTGGCCATGAACGAGCGCAGGCCGACGCGCCACATCGCCCAGGCGATCAGGCCGAACACGGCCACCCACAGCGCCTGCACGCCGAGCAACTGCGGCAGCGCGGCGGTTTCGATCCGGCCCATCGCGATCTCGATCGGCGCGGAGATGATGTAGCGGAACGGCAGCCAGTGCAGCACGTCCTGGGCCCGGCCGAACACCGCCAGCGGCACGATGCCGCCGCTGAGCACGACGATGCCGATGCGGATGCCCTCGAACAGATAGGCCGCTTCGTCGAACCAGAAGCAGGTGAAGCTCACGCACAGGAAGATCAGGAAATTGATCGCCACGCCCAGCGCGACCGCGGCCAGCACCGCCGGCAACAGCCCCAGGCGCTCGCCTGCGGCCGCGCCGCCGAATGCCAGCGCGGCCAGCAGCAGGGCGCCCATGATCGCGTACACCGGCAGCTTGCCGCCGACGAAGTGGGCCAGCCGCAGCCGTACATAGGCCACCGGCTGGACCAGGTAGCGCGCCAGTCCGCCGTGCTTGATGTCGTTGCCGACCTCGTACTCGAAGCCGGTGTGCACCAGCCGCCCGACCACCGCGGCCAGCACCGAGTACAGCAGCGCGTCGGCGTAGGCGTAGCCCGGGATCGAGTAGCCGCGCGCGTACAGCGACGACCACAGGTAGTACTGCACGAACAGCGGGAACGCGGCGCTGACGAAGCCGAGCGCGAAGTCGGCCTTGTGCTGCATCGCTTCCTGCAGCCCCAGCGCGACCGCATGCAGCGACGCGGACGGGCGCCGCCGGCGCGCGCTTGCCGGGGCCTCAGCCGACATACAACGACTCGATGCTGCGTTCCAGCGGCAGGTGCTCGATGCGCAGGTCCTCGACCTCGAGCCGGTCGAGCAGGACGCGGATCACCTCGTTGACGTGCTCCGAGCGCGCTTCGATCCAGTACTCGCCGTCGGGTTTCTCCTGCAGCGCGTAGTCGAACGGCAGCGCCACCGCGGCGGCCGGCGAGCGGACGCGGAAGCGCACGATCTTGGCGAACGAGAAGCGGTCGGCGATGCGCGCCAGTTCGCCGTCGTAGAGCAGCTTGCCGTGGTGAGTGACGATGACCCGCCGGCACAGGTCCTCGATGTCGGTCGAGTAGTGGCTGGTCAGCACGATGGTGGCGCCGAACCGGGCGCAATAGTCGCGGATGAAGCCGCGGATGCTCTTCTGCGCGGCGAAGTCCAGGCCGATGGTCGGCTCGTCGAGGAACACCACGCGCGGGCTGTGCAGCAGCGCGCCGATCAGGTCGAGCTTGATCCGCTCGCCCAGCGACAGCCGGCGCACCTGGATGTCGAGCAGCCGGCGCACGTCGAGCAGTTCCGACAGTTCGCCGATCACCCGCCGGAACGCGGTTTCCTCGACGTCGTAGATGCGCTGGTTGAGCAGGTAGCTGTCCATCGCCGGCAGGTCCGGCCACAGCTGCGAGCGCTGGCCCATGACGATGCCGATGCTGCGGCGGAACGCCAGCGCGCGCTCCCACGGCACGTAGCCGGCGACCCGCGCCGAACCCGAGGTGGGATAGAGGATGCCCGACAGCATCTTGATCAGGGTCGACTTGCCGGCGCCGTTGGGGCCGAGCAGGCCGACGATCTCGCCGCCTTCGATGCGGAAGCTGACCTCGCTGACCGCCTGCTTGTGCAGGGTGGGGCGGTGGAACAGATTGCCGATCGAGCCCAGCAGGCCTTCTTTCTTGGTGTGGTAGGCGAAGGTCTTGGACAGCCGTTCGACTTCGATCATGCCTTGCGTTTCCAGTTGCCGTCGGCGCCGCCGCGCATGGGCCTCAGCGCCCGTTGAGGTAGAGCAGCACGCACTTGGAACACGCCGGCATCAGCCCGCAGGCCAGGGTCTTGCGCACTTCGCCGAAGCGCTCGCCGTGCCAGACCTCCTGCAGGCTGGCGTCCTTGAGGTTGCCCATCGAGAACTCGGGGAAGAACTTGCAGCTGGAAACGTCGCCGTTGGGCAGGATGTCGATGCGGTTGGTGATCGCCAGGCACTGGCTGCGGCGCTGGCCCGGGCGCGAGCTGCCGCGGATGAAGTCGAGCAGTTCGTCGTCTTCCAGCGCCGGCTTGAAGCGCACGCGGGTGTTCCAGACCCGGGCCGAGACCCGCGCCATTTCGTCGGCCAGGGCGCGGTGATGCTCCTCGGACAGGCTGTAGGTGAACGAGTGCCAGCTGGGCTTGAGGAAGTCCAGCTTCGGCATCGCCCACGGGAAGTGCTCGCCGACGTAGCGGTCCATCTCGCCCGCGGTCTCGCCGGAGATGTACCAGGGAAAGGTCAGGTGGACCGAATCCACGCCGACGCGCTCGAAGTGTTCGACGAACTCGTACAGCCGCCCGATCATCGAGTCGTTGATCGTCAGCTGCACCGCGACCTCGCCGCGGTACTCGCCGCGGCGCTTGGAATCCAGCAGCAGGTCCACGCTCTTGATCACCTTGGCGTAGGTGCCCTTGCCGCGGATCGCGTCGTTCTCCTGCTCGAAGCCTTCCAGGCTGGCCAGGAACTCCAGGTTGGCCGACATCTTCACCAGGTCGTCGTAGCGGCGCTCGGTGGTGATCGCGTTGGTGCAGATCGTGGTCCAGCGCCCTTCGGCGGCGATCAGCTCGGCCATCTTGCCGAACTGCGAATAGATCAGCGGCTCGCCGCCCCACAGGAACAGCTTCGAACTCGCGCCGCGGGTTTGTTCGAGCACGCTGCGCAGCAGTTCGATCGGCACCTCGTCGCGCACCGTGCTGTGGATCATGTCGTGGTGGTAGCCGTCCTCGTTCCACTCGAAGCAGTGGGTGCAGCGCAGGTTGCAGCGGTTGTTGAGCTTGATCCCGATCTCTTCGGGAATCGCCGTGGCGTAGCCCGGATCGCGACGCAGCCCGCGGCTGCTTTCGGCCTTGTTGCGGATCGACTGCTTGAGCCGCTCGAACGCGTGGCGGTCGAGCGCGGCGGACGACTGGGGTTGCATGTGGTGCGCTCCGCTCAGGACGCGACGGGCGAGGGCGCGGACGCGCCGGTGGCGTCGATCAGGAAATCGATCAGGCGGTCGACGCGGGTGAAGGTCTCGTACTCGACCTTGTCGAAATCGATGCTGATGCCGAAATCGTCCTCGAGGCCGAGAATGAAGTCGGTCATCTTCAGGCTGTCCAGGCCGACCTCGTTGATGATGTCGGTGGAGTAGCCGATGTCCGCGGCGAGCGAGGGATTGTCCTCGACCGTGGCGATGGCGGCAGCGACCTTGCGCAAATAGTCTTCGCGAATCACCGGGTTCCCCAAAGAGACGGACTGTTTGGCTGCGAGCC
Source organism: Lysobacter yananisis (assembly GCF_031199375.1). Classification (NCBI taxonomy): domain Bacteria; kingdom Pseudomonadati; phylum Pseudomonadota; class Gammaproteobacteria; order Lysobacterales; family Lysobacteraceae; genus Lysobacter; species Lysobacter yananisis. The sequence continues at coordinate 4,740,245 of NZ_CP133568.1, read as the reverse complement.
GGGCGGCGAGGCTTGCGCATCGTCCGCCGCGGCCGTTGCGGCCGTCGTATGTAACCGGTTTCAACTCTACCGGTGGGCTTTGGCGCACGCAAGGATGGTGGCGACCGGATGGATCGCGCGTGTCGGGATTCGGCGTCGGGAATGAATTTCAGTGACGTGCAGCGCAGTTTTCCGCGACTCGCTTGTAGCGCCACGCAGCGATCGCGCGTGTCGGTGCGCGCCGGCCCGAGGACGAACGCGCGGCGGCGGCCCGGCCCCTCTCCCGCGCGGAAGAGGGGCCGCAGCGCATCAATACTCGAAGCGCACCCGCAACCCGACCGTGCGCGGATCGTTCCAGTAGGCGCGGATGAACCCGCCGGCGTCGTCGGCCCAGTTCTTGCTCATCTTGTCGGTGGCGTTGAGCACATACAGCTCCGCGCGCCAGAACGACGGCGATTGCAGGCTCAGGCTGGCATCGACCGTGGTGTAGGCCTCCTGCGCGTCGGAGACGTGCGGGTTGTCGAGATTGCGCAAGGTGAAGTACATCTTGTCCTGCCACTTCACATTGACCCACGGCACCAACTCATAGCCGTTGCCGAACTTGAAGGTGTGCGAGACGTTGACGCCGGCGGTGAACTTCGGCGTCATCGGCAGGTGGTGGCCGGTGATGTCGTAGATCTGGCGGCCGGCCAGGCGCGGATCGGAACCGCTGTACGGCGGCGGGCACGGCGGCGCGCCGAACTCTTCGCGCACGCCGCAGTTCCATTCGTCGCTGAAGGTCGGGTAGTCCTTGATCTTGCTGTCGATGTACGAGAAGAAGCCGCCGATGCGGGTGTTCGGCGTCGGCAGGTAGTCGAATTCGACTTCCACGCCGGGGATGTTGACCGTGCCGACGTTGACGGTCTGCCATTTCTTGATCACGTCGCAGGTCGGGTCGAAGTCGGGGCAGGGCTGCTCGACGTGGACCTTGGCGGCGTAGAAATCGCCGGTCACCTGCATGTCCTTGTAGCGGCTGTAGAAGGCAGTGACCGACAGGCTCAGGCGCTTGTCCAGCAGCAGGCCCTTGTAGCCGATCTCGAAGTTGGCGACGGTCTCGGGCTTGTACGGGAAGAAGGTGTACTGCGGGCCGGCCGGGCCGTCGATGCAGACCTTGCCGCCGCACTTGTCGTCCTTGTCGCCGAAGCCGCCGGCCTTGTAGCCGGTGGACAGCGACGTGAACAGGATTTCGTCGTCGGACAGCGCCTTGGTCAGGCCCAGCCGCCAGGTGGTCTTGCGCCAGGATTCGGAGTGTTCGTTCTCCGCCGGCGGGCCCCACAGCTTGTAGGCGTCGATGCCGCCGAACGGTCCCATGCGTTCGGTCAGGTCGCGGCCGTTGTGCGGGCGAAAGCCCGGCTGGCCCGGCGTGCCGGGGTTGTAGAGCCCGTTGTAGTACGCGGTGGATTCGGTGTCCCAACCGCCGTAGACCTGGCCGCCGCGGTCGGTTTTCTCATCGCGGCTGTAGCGCGCGCCGAAGGTCGCGGTCCAGGTCGGGGCGAAGCGCCAGTCGGCCTGGGTGAAGATCGCCTTGGCGTCGACCTGGCGGTCGGGCTGATGGTACAGCTGGCTGATCGGATAACCGAACGGCGCGTTGACCAGCAATTCCTGCGCGTAGTCGATCTGGTTCTTCTCGTGCATCCAGAACAGGCCCGACACCAGGCTCAGGCGCTCGCCCTGGTGCTTGAACTGCAGTTCGTGCACGACCGAGCGGTACTTGGAATCCAGGGTGATCGAGGTGTTGTCGCGCACCGGCCACACGCCCCAGTCGCCTTCCGGCGGGACCGGGAAGGTGGCGGTCACCTGCGAGGGAATCTCGTGGTAGCCGCCGTCGTCGTCGGAAATCTGCGAGCGCTTCTGGGTGGCGAAGGCGACGTTGTATTCGAGGCTGTTGCTGTCGCCGATGAGCCAGATCAGGTTCGAGCGAACCGTGTCGATCGACATGTCGGTCTTGCCGGGGACGTTGATGTTCACGTCCCACTTGCCGCCGGTGCAGGCGAAGCGGGTGCCGGCGGCCTGGCCGCAGTCCTTCATCGCCACCTGGCCGGCGCCGTCGTTCTGGAACTTCTCGTAGGCCAGCAGCCACTCGACGTCGTCGCTGAAGGCGAAGCGCGCGGCCAGGCGCAGCGCCCATTCGTCGCGGTTGTAGTAGTACTTGTCGCGCCCGACCTTGACGTTGCGGCGCTGGTCCACGTCCGGGATGCCGTCGGCGACGAAGCCGCGCTCGGGGATGTTCACATCGGTGAAATCCTGCTTCTGGTCGATCCAGCCGTCGCGCTCGACCTTGGTCGCGGAAAAGCGCAGGGCGAAGCGGTCGTTGACCGCGATGTTCTGGATCAGGTTGAGCTGGCGCAGGTTGTAGCTGCCCACGTCGAGCTCGGCGCTGCCGAAGCTGGAATCGAAGCGCGGCTTGGCCGGGATGATGTTGATGCTGCCGCCGGTGGAGTTGCGGCCGAACAGCGTGCCCTGCGGGCCGCGCAGCACTTCGACCTGGTCGACGTCGAACATCAGCGCCAGCGCGCCCTGCGGACGCGGCGAGTACAGGCCGGCCACGTGCAGACCCACGGCCGGGTCGCCGATTTCGGTGAAGTTGTTGGCGCCGATGCCGCGGATGCTGACCTGCACGCCCGAATCCGGGCCGGAGGCGATCTGCAGGTTGGGCATGCTGCCGGACAGGCCGCGCACGTCGCGCACGCCTTCGCGGGTCAGCGCTTCCTGAGTCACCGCGGTGACCGTCACCGGCGTCTTGAGCAGCTCCGATTCCAGGCGCGTGGCCGACACCCGCACGGTTTCCAGGGTGGCGCGGGCTTCGCCGGCGCCGGCCTGCGCGGTCGCGGCTGGCGCGTCGGCATCGGCCGCGGCGGCTGGCTGCGCGGCGGCGGATTGCGCAACCGCCGGCGCGGCCGCGCAGCCGATCAGTACCGCGGCCACCGCGGCGGCGAGGCCGCTGGGTCGAACACCGCTGGGATGCTTTTTCATCGTGGGCTCCTGGTTGTACGGCGACTCGGGCCGGCGGGCCCGCGATGGCTGGCGTCGGGGATCAGGGCGAGGCGGGGGGGCTCGAGGCAGGTGTGCTCTTGGCCGAGTACACGGTCTGGTTGCGCACCAGCGGCCTGGCCCAGGCGGCGACGCTGAGGATGTAGAGCAGGGGCAGGAACACCAGCGACAGGCCTGCGCGCAGGCCCCAACGGTCGGCGAGGATGCCGATCAGCAGCGGCACGATGGCGCCGCCGAGGATGCCGCTGCACAGGATTCCCGAGAACGCGCCGTGGTGCTGGCTGACCGAGTTCAATCCCAGCGAGAAGATCACCGAGAACATCACCGACAAGAAAAAGCCCGCGGCGGGGAACGCCAGCAGGGAAACGGCCGCGGGGCCGAGGAGGGCGAGGGCGAGGCAGGCGATGGCCAGGGTCGAGAAGATCGCCAGCACCCGCTTGGAATCCAGCAGCTTCAGCAGGCCCAGGCCGACCAGGCAGCCCAGCGACATCAGCCCCCAGAAGCGGCTGACCGCGACGGCGCCTTCCTGCGTGGCCGAAAAGCCGTGGTAGCTGTGCAGGAACTGCGACATCCAGTTGGCGAGCGACTGCTCGGTGCCGACATAGGCGACGATGGCGAGGAAGAACAGGCGCACGTCGCGGCGGCGCAGCAGGCTCAGGTAGGCCTCGCGGCTGCCGGCGCGCTCGTCGTCCTTCAGAGCCACCGCCGGCAGCGGCAGTTTCCAGTTGAGCGCGGCCAGCAGCACGAACGCGGCGCTGAAGAACCAGTAGAACGTCAGCCAGGCCAGCGGCTGTCCGTCCACGCCCGGGCGCTGCATGTAGAACTTGAACGCCAGCGGGCTCAGGAACGAGGCCAGGCCGAACACCAACTGCGCCATCACCGAGAAGAAGGCGAAGTGCTGCTCGCCGCCGGCGGTGCGCATCAGCGGGTTGATCACCACCTGCAGCAGCGCCATGCCCAGGCCGATGACGAACAGCCCGGCGACCACCGAGGCGTAGCCGGGAACCACGGCGATGGCGAGCGCGCCGACGACATTCAGCGCGAACGCGGCGAACAGGGTGAAGCGGGTGCCGCGCGCTTCGATCAGCACGCCGCCGGGAATCGAGATCAAACCGTAGGCGAGGAAGAACGAGAACGGCATGAAGCCGGCCATGGTCAGGCTGAGCTTGAAGTCCTCGATGGCGATGGGCATCAGCGGCCCGATCAGGTTGGTGATGAAGGAGATCGCGAACCAGATCAGGAGGAGGTAGCTGATGATCAACGGCCGGTGCTTCACGATCGTGCCTCCGGGGTCAGGGCTGCGGCTGCAGGCAGTGGGCGAGTTCGCCGGCGGCGATGCGCTTGCGCGGAAAGCGCGGCAGGATCGCGCTCGCGGTGCGGCAGCCGGCGGCGAGCGCGTCGCTGAGGCCGGCCCGGTTCAACCGCGCCGCGAGGTAGCCGGTGTTGAAGCTGTCGCCGGCGCCGACGGTGTCGAAGACGTCGGCGGCCGCTTGGGTGACGTGCAGGGTGCTGCGGCCGTCGACGTGGCCGAGCGCGCCGGCGGCGCCGAGCTTGACGATCAGGTGCGCGCCGGGCTTGAGCAGGCCGGCGACGCGGCGCACGGCGGATTCGAGCGAGTCGTCGCCGGCGATGCTCATCGTTTCGAGCTCGTTGACCAGCAGGTGGTCGCAATGCGCGAGCCAGCCGGCGACTTCGCGGTGCACCTGCGGGGTCCAGCCTTCCGGCGGCCAGCCGGTGTCCAGCGCGATCTGGTAGCCGCGCGCCGCGGCCTGGGCCAGCAACGCGGCGAAGCGCTCGCGCAGGCCCGGCAGCAGGAACGGCGCGGTGAACAGGGCGATGCTGCCGGGCGCGGCCGGCGGCAGGTGGCGCAGCACGAACTCAGGCGCCAGGTGCTGCAGGTGGCCGCAACTGGTGAAGAAGGTGCGCTCGCCGCCGGTGTGCAGCAGCCCGACCGACATGGTGGTGTCGCTGCTGCAGGTCTGCAGGTCGACGCGGATGCCGCTCAGTTGCAGCAGCAGCCACTGGGCCAGGTCGTCGTCGCCGATGGCGCCGATCAGGTGCGGGCTGAGCCCGAGATGGCGCGCGGCGAGGGCGGAGTTGGCGGCCGAGCCGCCGGCGCGCAGTTCGCTGCGCGGCAGCAGCTGTTCGGTGCCGATCTTGGGCCAGCCGTCGAGCGTGCCCAGGACCAGGTCGACGCTGACGTCGCCGACGATGTTGAAGCGCGGCGGGTCCGCCGGCGAGGCCGGCGGCGGGTCGGGGAGCGGATCGAAGCGAGCGGGAGCGTCCGTCATGGGGGCCGACTATAGTCACCCCGATTCCGCCTCGTCAATAAAAATATCCAGTGGAAGTTTAATTAAATGCGACGCCCGCCGGCGGCCGGACGGTGGCCGAGCAGTTCGGCCGCCTGCAGCTCCCCGAAGCCGTCCTTCTGCACGCCTTCCAGGCGCGGCGACAGCAGTTCGTGGATCGGCAGCACCGCCGCGCCCAGCAGCGAGCAGTCTTCCTCGCGCTGGGAAATCATCACCCGCGGCAGCTCGGGGTCGGGGCGGCCGCGGACCGAGCGGTGCAGCGGCTGGGCCAGTTCGACCAGGCGCTGCACCAGCGCCTGCGGCGCCGATCCGCCGATCACGATGGTCTGCGGGTCGAACAGGTTCTCGATCATGCACACGGCGTCGCGCAGGCGCTGGGCGGCCTGCGCGCACCATTGCTGCAGGGCCGGGTCGCCGGCCTGGTCCAGGCGGGCGAGCAGGTCCGGGGTGTGGACCTGGGCGTCGTCCAGGCCCAGCGCCTCGGCCAGCGAATGCAGCGACAGATAGCGCTCCAGGCAGCCCTGGTTGCCGCAATAGCACGGCGTGCCGCCGGGGACCACCGGCACGTGGCCGATCTCGGTGGCGTTGCCGTCGGCGCCGCGGTAGTGATTGCGGCCGACGATCAGCGAGCCGCCCAGGCCCATGCTCAGGTGCAGGTAGAAGAAGGTGTCCAGGTGCCGGGCGACCCCGTACGAGGTCTCGCCGAGCGCGCCGGCGACGCTGTCGACGCTGTGGAACAGCGGCAGGCCGGTGGCTTCCTGCAGCTGGTCGAGGATGGACAGGTCCTTCCAGCCTTCCAGCGCGGTCGGGCCGACGAAGCTCAGCTCGGTGTCGCCGAGCGGGCCGGGCAGGGCCACGCCGATGCCCCACAGCCGCGCGTTGGCCTGCCGGCGCAGCGTCGCCACCAGCTCCAGCAGGCCGGCCAACAGTTGCGGCCGGTCGCAGCCTTGCAGCTGGACCTCGCAGCGCGCATCGATCCGGCCGACCAGATTGACCAGCGCGCCCGAGGCGCGGCCCGGTTCCAGGCTGATGCCGATGGATTGGCCGGCGTCGGGGTTGATCTCGAAGGCGATCGGCGGCTGGCCGCGGGTCTTCAGGTCCTTCTGCCGGCGCGAGACGATCAGGCCGATGGATTCCAGCTCGTTGGTGATGTTGGCGACCGTCTGCGGGCTGAGCGAGACCTTCTCCTGGATGTCCTTGCGCGAGGCCGCGCCGTGCTGGCGGATGAAGTCCAGCACCAGGCGGCGGTTGTAGGGGGCGCTGGATTGCTGGGTGGCGCCGCGGCCGAGGTTCATGGGCGTGCAAACCGGTTGAGCGAGGGGGAGGGAAGCTGCCGCATTATTCATACATCCATGTGAAGTATTATTGACGACAGGCGGTGGCATGGCTAAGTTGCGCTGTGCCCAGTCTATCCGGAACCGTGCCGATGACCGCTTCGCCGCACTTCTCCCTTACCGGCCTGCGTGCATTGGCCGCGCTGGCGCTGGCCTTAACGCTGGCCTTGTCTGGCGCGCCGCACGCGGCCGCCGCCGCCAGCGCGGAATCCAAGCCCAAGACCACGGTGTCGGTCGGCCTGCCCAGCGCGCCGTTGCTGGTGCAGATCAACCAGGTCGCGCTGGAGCGGCAGGGCCCGAAGCGGGCCATCGTCGAATACGCCGGCGACGCCGAACACGGCCGCTACACCGTGTTGCGCGACGGCAAGCCGATCAAGCGCGGCGAACTGCGGCCGCTGCCCGCGTTCACCGCGTGGGCGCCGGGCAAGCGCTATTTCAGCGTCGATTTTTCCGAAGCGCAGCAAGCCGGGCGGTATCAGGTCGAGGTCAGCATCGACCAGCTGCAGGCGCGCTCGGCCGTCGTGCCGGTGCGCGACGACGCGATCTTCGCCACCGCCGGCGCGCAGTTGCTCGGCTACTTCAAGCGCAGCCGCCACACCGATCCGGCCGACCGCGATCTGCCGATCTTCCAGACCACGCGACGGGTGAACGCCTGGGGCGGTTGGCAGGACGCCGGCGGCGACAAGGGCAAGTACCTGTCGCACCTGGGCTACGCCAATCATTTCAATCCGCAGCAGGCCTCGATGGCGGCCTGGGTACTGGCCTATGGCGCGCACGCGCGCAAATCGCTGTTCGCCGCGCACGGCCTGCAGACCCAGGTCGAGGACGAGGCGTTCTGGGGCGCCGACTATCTGCACCGCATCCTCGATGCGGACGGCTACTTCTACACCACGGTGTTCGACCAGTGGGGCACGCCGGGCGCGGTGCGCATGGTCACCGGCTACGAAGGCGCGGCCGGCACCTACACCGCACTGTATCGCTCGGCGTTCCGCGCCGGCGCCGGCATGGCCATCGCCGCGCTAGCGCGCGCCTCGATGCTGGCGAAGCAGAGCGGCCGTCACGGCGAGTTCGACGGCGCCCAGTACCTGGCCGACGCCGAGCGCGCCTATGCGCACCTGCGCCGGTTCAATCCGCAGTACGGCGCCGACGGCAAAGAGAACATCATCGACGACTACACCGCGTTGATGGCGCTGGTGGAGCTGCACAACGCCACCGGCCAATCGCGCTATCTCGACGACGCGCGCGCCCGCGCCGCCAGCCTGATCGCGCGCCAGCAGGCCGACGGCGGCTTCGTCAGCGACGGCGGCCGCCGTCCGTACTATCACGCGGCCGAAGCCGGCCTGCCGGTGATCAGCCTGTCCGCCTACGCCGGCATCGAGCCCGAACAGGCGCGGCGCCAACGCGCGCTGGACGCCATCGGCGCGGCGCTCAAGCACGAACTGGCGATCACCGATGCGGTCGCCAATCCCTACGGCTATGCCCGCCAGCGCTTCCAGCTGGCGCAAGACGGCCAGGCCGCGGGCGAAGTGCTGGAAGGCTTCTTCATCCCGCACCGCAACGAAACCGGCTATTGGTGGCAGGGCGAGAGCGCGCGCCTGGCCTCGCTGAGCGCGGCGATGGCGGTCGGCGGCCGCGCGCTCGCCGAACACGGCGCGGCCGGCTACGGCCTGAGCGCCGATCGCGCCGGCTATGCGCAGAGCCAGCTCGACTGGACCCTGGGCCGCAATCCCTACGGCATCTGCATGCTCTACGGTTTCGGCCGCAGCAACCCGCCCACCGTGCTGGAAAGCGCCGGCGAGATGTTCGTCGGCGGCATCTCCAACGGCATCACCGGCGCGGTCGGCAGCGACACCGGCGCCGGCATCGCGTTCGCGCCCGGCCCGGATTCGGAGCAGTGGCGCTGGGTCGAGCAGTGGATTCCGCACACGACCTGGATGCTGTACGCGGTGATGGCGATGTCGGGCGAAGAGGCGCGCTGAATCGGTGGGCGCGCCATCGCCGGCGAGGCGATGGCGCTCGCCCTGCGCGGAAGTCCTACGCGACCGCTTCGAGCGATCCGAAGGTGTGCGACACGCGCCGCTGCAGCGCGGCCGTGAACGCCGGACCGGCCTGCCACGACGACAATCCGGCCCAGGCGCGCTCCACCACCGCTTCCACCCGGGCGATATCGCTCAGCTCGCCGCTGAGCACCATCGCATACAGTTCCTGCGCGCCGTCCGGGCCCGGCAGGTTCAAGGCTTCCCGCAGCACCGCGCCGAAGGTGGTGTAGGCATAACGCGCGCCGAGTCCGGTCACCAGCGCGAGATGCATCGCGAAGGTTCCCGCGATCATGGCGTGCGGCGCCGAACGGTTGCGCAGCTTGCCCATCAGTTCGTACAAGGTGCCCGAGATGATGCCCGCCATCGCCCGCCCGGCCCGTTCCGGGTCCGGATTGGCGGCGATCGCGCGCAGCTCGGCGAGCAGGTTCTCGTTGCCGGGCGAGGCCCACACCAGGCGCGAATGCAGGAACTTCGCCCGGGTGATCGGCCAGCTTTCGTCGACCTCGCGCGCCACCGCCTCGGCCATGGTCCGCGAGAACAGCATGACCAGGATCTTGCCGGGGCCGTAAACCCACTCGATCGCTTTCTGGAACTGCGCGCCGTACAGCTCGTCGCTGACGATGCCCCACAGGTCGATGTCGGAGTGCGGCCGGTCTTCGCCGCGCCCGGTGGAGCCGTACAGCACCAGATGCTGCAGGTGTTCGCCGAAGCGTTCGCGCACCGACTCGACGACCCGCGCGGACAAGGCGCTGCGTTCGTCGGCGGCGACGGCCTGCGGGCCGGAAAAGATGTCGTCCAGCCTGCCGTTGGGAAGTTCGCTGCCGTTGGGAAGTTCGTGTTCCATCGTCCGGTTTTCCATCATCTGGTTTTCCATCATCCGGTTGAGCTCCGTAGTGAACGCGCGATGCTGCGATGGCGGGACAACGACGGGTCCGCGGGGCGCGCGCAGCGGAGCCGCGCAGCGAAACCGGCGCGGCGTGCGGACCTACTGCGTTTCCCCGACAGATGCCCCCCGGCGCCTGGATTCGCGTCGAACGATCGACCCGGCAGCGCCGTGCATCCAGGCTACGTTCCCGGACCCGGGCTGTCCACGCCGCGGGTCCGGGCGGGGCGGGCGTGGATGGCCCGCACGGCGGCCGGGCCGGCCGCGACGCCGCCTGTCTCGCCCGCGCCGAGCGGCGGCCGGGCGAGGGCGCGCACGCTTGCGCGGCGGGGACCGCGGCTGGATTGTGTTTCGCGACCGGTGCTTTACAGTGGCCTGCCGTAGCCTGCCACCCTTGTCGGAATCGCATGGACAGTGACGACGCGAAGCCGGGCCGCCATCGCGCTCCGGTGCTGCAGTTGTACCGGGAGCTGTGGCATCAGGCGCAAGGCCACCGCGTCGCGTTGCTGGGTTCGATGGCGCTGCTGATCGGGGCGCAGGTGGTGCTGCTGGCGGTGCCTTACCTGGTCGGCCGGGCCCTGAACAGTTTGCAGGCGCGCGGCAACGACGGCGCCGGCGAAGCGGCGCTGTGGCTGGCCGCGGTGCTCGGCGCGACCCTGGTCAGTTGGTTGATCCACGGCCCGGGCCGCATCCTCGAACGCAACGTCGCCCTGAGCGTGCGCAAGCGCGTCGCCACCGCGCTGACCCAGCGCCTGCTGGCGTTCCCGCTGTCCTGGCACGACGGCAACCACTCCGTCGCCAGCGCCCACCGCGTGCACCAGAGCAGTTCGTCGCTGGGCACCTTCGCCGAGAACCAGTTCATCTATTTGCGCAGCGTGGTGCGGCTGATCGGGCCCATCGGCGCGTTGATCGCGATCCATCCCATGGTCGGCGCCACCGCCGCGCTCGGGCTGCTGGCGATCTGCGGCGCGGTGGTCGGTTTCGACCGCGCGATCGTGCGCCTGGCGATCCAGACCAACGACGCCGAACGCCGCTACACCGCGGTGCTCGCCGATGCGCTGGGCAACGCGACCAGCGTGCTGGCGCTGCGCCAGGCGCGGCCGTTCATCCGCTCGCTGCGGCAGTTGGTCGAGAAAGTGTTCGAGCCGCTGCGGCGGATGATCGTCATCATCGAGATCAAGTGGTGCGCGGTCGACGTCGCCAGCCGCCTGCTCAGCTGCTGCCTGGTCGGGCTGTACGCGTGGCTGGTGCTGCGCGCGACCGGCGACGGGCAGAAGCTGATGTTCGGCAACGTCTACATGGTCTGGGAATACGCGCTGCAGTCCGGTGCCGTGGTCTCGGCGGTGGCGTCGAACTTTCAGACCTTCGCCACCCAGTACGCCAATTACCAGAGCGCCGACGTCATCCGCGACCATCCGGTCGATGCGAGCCTGAGCGATCCGGTGCAAACGCGCAGCTGGCGACAGTGCGAGATCCGCAATCTGGTGTTCCGCCATGCGGCCGGGCGCGAGGCCGGACCGACCCTGGACCACGTCCGGCTGACCCTGCAGCGCGGCAAGCGCTATGCCTTGATCGGCGGCAGCGGCTCGGGCAAGAGCACGCTGATGCGGGCGCTGGCCGGGCTGTACGTGGCCGAACGCATCGAACTGCATGCCGCCGACGATGCAGACCCCGCCGCGGCGACCCGCGCGCCGGTGGACGCCGCGCGCTACCTGCGCGGATCGACCACGCTGATCCCGCAGGAGGCCGAACTGTTCGAAGCCTCGCTGGAACACAACCTGGCGATGTGCGAGTCCCTGCACGGCCAGCCCGATCCCGGCGACTATCACCGCGCCCTGGAACTGGCGGCGGTCAAGGAGTTCCTGCCCGCCGACGCCGATCCCTTGCAGGTGTCGATCGGCGAGCAGGCCTCGAACTGGTCCGGCGGCCAGCGCGCGCGCGTGGCCCTGGCGCGCGGCATCCTCGCCGCGCGCGGCAGCTCGCTGGTGTTGCTCGACGAGCCCACCGCGAACCTGGATGCGCGCACCGAGGCGGCGGTCTACGCCAACCTGTTCGCCGAGTTCGCCGACGCCTGTCTGATCGCTTCGGTGCACCGGCTGGAACTGCTGCGGCACTTCGACGAAGTGTTGGTGATGGTGGACGGGCGGCTGGTCGCGCAGGGCTCGGAGGCGGTGCTCGCGCAGACGTCGGCCGACTACGCCAACCTGCGCGCGAGCGGCTTGCGCCAGAGCGATGCCGGCGAAACCGAGGCCGTCGCCGAAGGCGCGGCCTGACGCGCGGCGAGCGTCTTGCGTACGGACCGGCGGCAGGCAAGGCGCTTGCGCGCGATGCGCCGCGGACGCCCGCGCATCGCCGTCAGCGGCCGCGGATGAAGAACGCCACCGGCACCATCACCTCGACCGGATCGCCCTGGATCTGCGCCGGCGGCGCCGGCACCGGCGCGGCCAGGCGCACGGTCTCCAGGGTGCCCGCGTCCAGCGCCGGATAGCCGCTGCTGCGGCCGATGCGGATCTGCGAAACCGCGCCGCCGCGGTCGACGGCGAAGCGCACATAGGCCACGCCCTGCTGGTTCAGGCGCTGCGCCTGGCGCGGGTAGCGGCGGAATTTCTCCAGATGGCCGAGCAGCAGGTTCTGCCACTGCGCGACCGCGTCGTCGCGCCGGCCCGACACGCTTTGCGGGGCCGCGTAATTCGTCGCGGCGGGCGCCGGCAGATCGGGCGGGGCCAAGGTCGCGGCGACATCGGCCGGATCGGCGGGCGCGGGCGGGGAGGGCGCCGGCGCGGGCGGCGGCAGTTCGACGTCGGCATCGGCCGCGGGCGGCGCCTGCAGTCGCGGCTGCGGCCGCGGCGGTGTCGCTGCGCGATGCTGCTCGCGCTGTCGCGGACCCGGCGGCAGTTGCTTGGGCGGCGCCGGCGGCGCTTGCGGCGTCGGCGCCAGTTCCACCATCACCGCGGCGGCCGGCAGCGTTTGCGGTTGCAGCGGTTCGCGCGCGGACCACCACGACGCGGCCGCCGCGGCCGCGCCGTGCACGGCCAGCACCGCGCCGAGGCTGCACAGCCAACGCCAGCGTTCGCGCGCGCGCGGGCTCACGGCGTCGCCGGCTCCAGGCCGACCAGGGCGATCTTGAGATAGCCGGCGGTCTGCAGCGCGTTCATCGTCTGCATCAGATCGCCGTAGGCCACGCGTTTGTCGGCGCGCAGGTAGATGCGCCGCTCGCGGTCGCCGCCGGTGGCGCGCTGCAGCGCCGGGGCCAGGCTTTCGCGCGTCACCGCCGCCTCGCCCAGGCGCAGCGACAGATCGGCCTGCACGCTCAGGAACACCGGCTCGGGTTCGCGCGGCTGCGGTTTCGCCGCGCTCGCCGGCAGCTCCACCGGCGTGTCCACGGTCGCCAGCGGCGCGGCCACCATGAACACGATCAGCAGCACCAGCATCACGTCGATGAACGGCGTGACGTTGATTTCATGGTGTTCTTCGAGCGCGTCCTCGTCGTGGCGCGCGGTGCGGATCGCCATCGCCCGGCCCTCAGCGCGCGGCCGCGACGGCCGCGGCTGCGCGCCCGTGCGGCCGGTCGAGATCGCGCGACACCGACTGCTGCACGCTCGCCGATACGTCGCCGAGGGTGGCGCGCAGGCCGGCGAGCGCGCGGGTGAAGTAGTTGTAGATCGCCACCGCCGGAATCGCCGCGACCAAACCCAGCGCCGTCGCCAGCAAGGCCTCGGCGATGCCCGGCGCGACCACCGCCAGGCTGGTCGCGTTGGCGTGGGCGATGCCGACGAAGCTGTTCATGATCCCCCACACGGTGCCGAACAGGCCCACGAACGGCGCGATCGCGCCGATGCTGGCGAGCAGGCCGACGCCCTTGCGCCATTGCCGCGCTTGCGCCAGTTCGATCCGTTCCAGGCGCGAGCCGATGCGTTCCTTGATGCCGGCCGGATCGAAGCCGCCGCCGCAGAGCCGCAGTTCGCTGCGCGCGGCCTCGATCAGGTCGCACGCGGCGCCGTCGCGCAGCGCTTGATCGGCGCTATCGCACGGCAATTGCGCCGCGTCCAGCAGCGCCGCGCGGGCCCGGCGCAAACCCCGGTGCAGGCGCGACAGCTCCCAGCTCTTGGCCACCAGCACGGTCCAGCTGGCGACCGACGCCAGCGCCAGCGCGATCATCACCGCCTTCACCACGGGGTCGGCGGTCAGGTACATCTGCCACGGGGTCAGCGCGGCGGCGGATACGTCGGTAGGCAAGCTCATGGTCGGTTCGCACTGAAAGCGAGCGGCCGCGCGCGGCGGCCTTCGCAGGAAAGGAAAGACGATGCGCGGCTCAACATCGCGGCGCATCGGGCGGAGCAGGGCGCGGCGCCGGCCGCGACAGCACATAGGCGGCGCTGGCGGCGAAGCCCAGGCCGACGCCGAGCGCGAGCGCCTGCGAGGGATGCGCGCCCCACCAGAACAGGACGAAGCCGACCGCCATGCCGAGACCGGCGAACAGTTTGCCCTTGCGCGAGATCGCCCCTTGCTCGCGCCACAGGCGCAGCGCCGGGCCGTAACGCGGGTGTTCGAGCAGGCGGCGTTCGAACTTCGGCGAACTGCGGGCGAAACAAGCGACCGCGAGGATCAGGAAGATCGTCGTCGGCATCACCGGCAGCAGGGCGCCGATCACGCCGAGCGCGACCATCGCCCAACCCAGTGCGAACCACAACCAGCGCATCAGCGCGGTTCCGCGGATTCGACCGGCGCGCGCGCATTCACGCGAATTCGTCCTCGACGTGGGCGCGCACGCGCTGGAACGCCGCCTCGGCCCCGGCGATGGCTTCGTCCTCCTGCGCGCGGCTCAGCGCGACCGAGTCCAGCGCCGCGGTGAAGCCGCGCCAGTGCCGGGCCACGCCGTCGGGATGCGCGGCCAGGTGACGCGCGCCGAACCCGCTGTTGAGGCCCAGCTTGGCCGCCAGCTTGTACAGCACGCTGCCGCCGAGGTTGGAGCCTTCGGCGACGTACAGCCAACCCAGCGCCGTCGCCAGCGGCAGGTCGGCGCGCACCGCCGCGACCGCGAACGGCGGCAGCGGCTGGCCGAGGTCGCGCAGATCGCTGGCGATCTGCGGCAGGCGCCGGCGGCCGGGCAGATCCGGCACCAGCGCCGCCAGCGCGGCATTCGCGTACAGACCGTCGATGTCGCAATGGAAACGGTACTGCACGCGCAGGAAGCGGGCGAAATTGTCGCGGTTGGCGAAAATGTCGCCGGCCATGATGCGCCGGTCGAGGCGGTCGTGGGTGGCGTGGGTGGCGGCCTTGAGCCGCTGGCTGCGCGTGCTGGAGTCGGGTTCGGTGGCGATGTCGGACATGCGGTCGGCCGTCAGTAGCGGTAGGTGAACGCCAGCCGCGCGGTGCGGCCGGGCGCGGGCAGCACGCCGAGCGCGAGCGGGTCGAGGTAGTAGCGGTCGCCGGCGTTGTCGAGGTTGAAGTCGACCGCGAACTGCTCGCTGACCTGCCAGCTGGCGAACACGTCGACGATGGTCGCGGCGCGGTACAGCTGCTGGATCGCCGACAAACCGACGTTCCATTCCTTGTCGAGCTTGCTGATCGGCCCGGCGTTGTGCACCGCGCGCATGCCGACGGTGAAGCGTTCGTCGAACGGGCGCAGGCCGACGGTCAGGTTGACGTTGTAGCGCGGCGGGTTCTGGGTGTTGGTGTACGAGCCCTCGAAGCCGCCGTCGACGCAGTCCGGCGTGCCGATCAGTTCGGCGATCTTGCGCTGGCGGCCGTACTCGCGGCGCTCGGCGGCGATGTCGGGCGCGCAGGTCTTGGCCTGGAAGTAGTAGTGCGCCGACAGGTCGGCGAACACCAGGCCGCTGTCGTAGCTGGACTGGAACTCGACGCCGGAGACCTTGAAGCGGTCGACGTTGCGGATCAGCCCGGCCGACAGGGTGCGGTAATCGCGGGTGATCAGATCGTCGATGCGGGTGTCGAAGTAAGCCAGCTTGAACGCGGCGCGGTCGCCGTCGACGAACAGGCCGTGGCGGATCGTGCTGGCGCCGATTTCCAGGGTCTTGGCGCGTTCGGGCTTGAGTTCGCCGACCGGCTTGGCGGCGGTGAACAGGCCCAGCGTGGTCTCGAACAGGCTCGGCAGCTTCACGCCCTCGGCGTACTTGGCGTAGACCATGCTGTCGTCGTCGAAGCGGTAGGCGACGCTGGCGGTCGGGGTGAAGGCGCTGTCGCGGCGGCGGATCGGCTGCGACCAGTTCCACTTGACCGGCACGATCAAGTCCTCGGCCGGATCGGCGTCGAAGAAATTCCAGCCGGCGATGTCGGCGACGGTGCCGCGCTTGTACGGCGAGGCCAGCAGCGAGGCCTGGGTGAACTGGCCGTTGGCGTCGGGATACCAGTTCAGCAGGGCGACGCGCTTGGCCCGCCACGCCGGCAGGTTCGGATTGCCGTTGAGCAGTTCGGTGTAGCGGTACTGGCCGATGCTCGCGGTTTCCGCGACCGTGGCCAGGCGGTTGCGGTCGTGCACGCTGACGCGGCTGTAACGGCCGCCGGCGAGCAGTTCCCAATGCTCGTCGGGCTGCCACTTGGCCGAGAACACCGCGCTGTATTCCTTGCGCTGCGCGTTGCGCAGGAAGCGGTTGTTGATCAGGTCGTCGTGCAGGATCGGCGAGTCCTTGCCCGGACCGATGTCCTCGTCGCTGTAGGACAGGCCGTAATCCAGGGTCACCTTGCCGGCGCCCGCGCTCAGCCGGGTGGTGTTGCTGGCGTCGAGGCCGAAGCGCTGCTGGCGCAGATTGTTCCGGTACGCGTCCTTGTAGCCCGGATCGGTATTGAAGGTCGGGCCGTCGTACCACTCGGTGCGGCGCTGGAAATACCACGGGGCGATGCCGGTCAGGCCGTTGTACATGCGGCTGTCGGCGTCGGTGTACCAGGCGTTGACGCGCAGGTCGACCCGTTCGCTGTCGGGGTCGAAGCGGTAGCGCAGGCTGTAGGCGTCCATGCCGATGCGGCCCGGGTCCCATTGCGGCACGATGTCGCGGTTCACCCGGATGATCTGCGAGGCCATGATCTCGCCCTGTTCGCCGTCGAAACGGCGATAGCCCGCCTCCAGCGTCTGCGCGTCGTCGATGCGCCAAGTGCCCTTGAGCAGGACCGACTCGGACTTGGCCGAGGTGTTGAACACTTCGGTGCGCGGCGGGTTCAGCGGCGCCAGGGTGCGGCGGGTCTGCGGAAAATCGTCGTAGCCGTGGCGGCCGGAGAAATAGTTGCCGGTGTCGCGCCAGGCGTAGGCGGCGACCAGGTCGAAGCGATCCCAGCGCGCCGCCGCGGCGATGTTGCCGAAGCCGCCGCCGAGCGCGTTGCGGTCGTGGTGCGGCAGGTCGTTGTACGCGGGCAGGTCGCGCGCGCTGGCGTTGGAGGCGCCGCCGCGCAGGCGCAGGCCCCAGTCGCGGCCTGCGCGCAGCACGTCGTCGGCCTTGAGCGTTTCCATCTCGACCACGCCGCCGATGCCGCCGGACGCGTTGGCCTGCAGGCTCGGGCCCTTGGTGATGGTGAGGCTGGAAATCAGGTCCGGGTCCAGATACGTGCGCTGCGACTGGCCGGCGTAGCCGCGGTAGGTGTCCATCGTCGACTGGCCACCGTCGACGATCACCGGCACCCGGCTCTGGCCCTGGATGCCGCGGATGTTGACGTCCAGCGCGTTGGCGGTGCGCGGATCGCCGGCGGTGACGCCGGCCACGCCCTTGACGATGTCGGCGGCGGAGGCGCCGCGGAAGCGCTCGATGGTTTCGCGGGCGATGTAGTGGCTGGAACCGGGATTGCGATAGGTGTCGAGCAGGCGCGCTTCGTCGCTGGCGACGCCCGCGCCGCCGGCGAGGTCGCGCTCGCCGCCGACGCGCAGGGTGTCGGTAACGATCACATCGCCGGCGACCGCGGCGGCCTTCTCCAGCGCGACGGCGTCCGCGCCGACCCGGCGCACGCTCAGGCCGGTGCCGCGCAGCAGTTGCGCGAGCGCGGCGTCCGCATCGAGCTCGCCGGCCACCGCGGTGGACACCGCGCCTTCGGCGAGGGTCGCGGCATAAGCGACCTGCACGCCGGATTGGCGCATGTAGGCGCGCAGCGCCGACACCAGGGGTTGCGCGGGAATATCGAAACGGCGCACCGCGGCGGAGGCCGGCGCGGCGCCGGTCTGGGCGGCGGCGGGCAGGGCGCTCGCGGCCATGACCGCGGCGAGCAAGGCGATGCACAGGCGGGACGGGCGCGGCAGCGCGCCCGGGTGGATGGAAGTGGGCATGAAGAAACCTGTCGGAAAGTCGGCGCCGCGGTTGCGGCTCGCCCGCGCGCAAGCGGGCACGGCGGCGTACGTGGCGGCGGCGGGTACGTTCGCTGGATAAGACGGGCGAGGCCGCGCCGACCCCAAGATCAATTTCGCGTCCGAACCAATCGGCGCCGTCGCGACGGCGGATCGGTGCCGCGCCGGGCGCGTCGCTTTGCCGAGTCGGCGCTCAGCGCACCGAGGCCGGCGCCGGCGCGGGCGTCGGGATCGGCTGCACGATCACCACGCCGAACGGGAGCCGGGTCACCGACAGGCCGGCGCTCGCGGCCAACGCGTCGAGCGCCTGCTCGGGCCGGCCGATGCGCAAGGCCGCGCTGACCCTGGGCAAGGCGCGTAGGTCGCCGCGGACCAGGATCGGGCCGGCGCGGTAGCGCGCGAGTTCGCGCACCGCGACGTCGACCGCGGCGTCGTCCAGCAGCAGTTCGCCCTGGCGCCAGCCGCCGATGCCGTCGGCCGGCACGTCGTTCAATCGGGCCACGCTGCGGCCTTGGCCGTACGCGGCGCGCTGGCCGGCATCGAGATACGTCCAGCCGCCGTCCGCCGCGGCCGCCACCCGCACCCGGCCCTGGCTCACCGCGGTTTCGATGCGCCCGGCGTCGTCGGCGACCGCGAACGCGGTTGAAATGTCTTCGATCACGCCATCGCCCGCGACCACGGCGAAGCGCCGGGCCGGATCGGCGGCGACTTCGAACCACACCCGACCGCGCAGCAATTCGACGCGACGCTGGTCGCGGTCGTACTGGATCGCGATCGCGCTGTCGGCGTCGAGCACGGCGCGGCTGCCGTCGGGCAGGGCGACGGTTTCGGCGGCGTGGGCGCTGCGATGGTCGGCGCGCAGCCGCAACCATGCCTCGGGCGAAGCCAGCGCCAGCACCAGCACGGCCGCCGCGGCCAGGGCCGGGCGCCAGCGGCCGCGACGGCCCGCGCGCGGCCGCACTGTCGCCGCCGTGCCTTGCGCCGCGGGCCTGGGCCCGAGGCTGCGCCACAACTGCCGCTCGCGTTCGAACGCGCGGCGGTGGCCGGGGCGCTGCAGCCAGCGTTCGAACTCGCCCAGGCCGGTCTCGTCGGCCGCGCCCGAAGCCAGCCACGCGATCCACTCGCGCGCTTGCGCGTGGATGGGTTCGGCGTCGGCGATGGCGAAGGCAGGCGGCTGGCTCATGGCGGGCGAGGGCGGTGCGTCGGCGAAGGCGGTATCGAGATCAAGACGTTCGAGCGGGCGCTTTACCCAAGACCGGTGCGTTGCCCAAGACGATTCACCGTCCCGCGCGCGCGTGGGCCAGGCGTTGCAAGGCGGCGCGGACGTGGTTTTCCACGGTCGTCACCGACACCCCCAGGCGCCGCGCAATCTCGGCCTGGGTCAGGCCCTGCAGGCGATTGAGCCGGAAGATGGTGCGGGTCGGCTCGGGCAGCCGTCCGGCGGCGGCCAGCACGCGCTGCAACTCGTCCTGGGCCATGGCCTGTTCCTCGGCCGACAGCGCTTCGTCCGGGCCCCAAAGATAATGCTCGGCCAGCAACTGGTTGCGGCGCGTGCGCTCGCGTCCCCAATCGGTCGCCAGATTCGCCGCCAGCTTGAACAGATAGGCGCGTGGGTTGTCGATGGCGCCGGCGTCGCCGACGTTGCGCAGCTTGAGCCACACCGCCTGGACCACATCTTCGGCGGCATGGTCGCCGCCGAGGATCCGCTGGACCAGGCGCAACAGCGCCGGGCGCTCGCGGATCAGCAGTTCCGCCAGTCCCGGCGGACGCTCGTCCTCGCCGCAGTCGCGCATGCCGGCGCCCGCCATCACCCGAGCACCGGCGGGTTCGGCGCGCGACGGCACGGGTGCGCGACAGCGCGGTGGGCAAAGGATTGGAAGCGCATGACGGCGGCACAGTTCGAAGAGCGCCGTCTGCCGTGGGGACCGGAAAGGTCGCGGGCACGTGTGCGATGAGCGGAGCTACGCAGCAAGCGTAGTGCGCGAATCTTAAAAGCAATGCGTGACGAACCGCAAGTTTCGTCGCCGCTTGCGCCGCTGTCTTGTCTCGTCGCTTCTGCCGGCAGGACGGGGCCGCGCGTGCGCCGCGCGGCCCCGCGCGACGATCAGAACTGCTTGCTGATGCTGAAGTAGAGGTTCCGCCCCAAGCCGGTGCGCGAGCTGGTCTCCACGCCCGAGGCGTTCAAGCGCTTCTGGTCGAAGACATTGTTGATGCCGGCGAGGAACTGGGTGCTGCCGTCGAAGAACGACACCCCGGACACGCTGGGCCGCCAGCGCAGCTGCAGGTTGGTCTGGGTGTAGGCGTCGCGCACGTACCAGTACGTGGTGCCGGCCGACACCAGGGTCTTGGGGTTCTGGTCGGGTTCGAACCAGTGGCTGACGTCGGCCGAGACGCTGAAGTCGTCGTCGAACGGCCGCCAGCGCAGCCCCAGCCGGGCGCGGTCGGCGAACGCCGACGGCGTCTTGCGGCCGCTGGCGGCGTCCTTCATGTCCAGCGATTCGTAGCTGAAATAGCCGCCCCAGCGCGGCCGGTCGTACGACAGCTCGACTTCCACGCCCTCGCGGTCGACTTCGCCGACGTTCTCGTAGCGCACGTACTCGGACTTCGCCGGCGACACCGAACCGTAGTCCACCACCAGCTGGATCATGTCGCTGATGGTGCCGTTGAAGTACATCGCCTTGGCCGCGACGCGGTCGTCCGCGGCCAGCAGCGCGTTGCGGCTCCACGAGAACCCGGCTTCGTATTCCTTCGAAGTTTCCGATTTCAGCCGCGGATTGGGCCGGTACCAGTAGTGGATGTTGAGCGGGCCGTCGGACGAGGTCTCGTGCGGCGTCGGCGCGCGGAACGCCTCGGAGTAGTTGGCCAGCAGGACGAAACCGCCGGCGACTTCGTAGCTCAGGCCCAGGCGCGGCGAGAAGCGGCTGTTGTCGTAGGTTTCGGCCACGCCCTGGACGCGGCGGTCGAAACGGTCGTAACGCCCGCCCAACTGCAGCGCCAGGCGGCCGTCGAGCCAACGCGACTCGTGCTGCACGAAGGCGCCGAAATCGCGGTAGGTGTTGGGCATCGAGTTGAAGCCGGTGCGCACGCCGTCGAGGATGTAGATGCCGTCTTCCTCGCGGTGTTCGTAGTCCAGGCCGAACAGCAGGCGGTGTTCGACCGGACCGGTGGCGAAGCGCATCAGGTTCTGCGCGCTGACGCCCCAGCGTTCGTCGAGGTTCTTGTAGTACAGATCGACGCCGCGTTCGTAGCCGCGCTCGTAGTAGCCGCGGGTCTTGTAGGCGGTGGCGGTCAGGTCGAGCCAGCGGCTGCCGGCCGGCGCCAGGGTGTAGCGCAGCACCGTGTCGCGCTGCGAACGCTCGCCCAGCACCGCGCCGTTGGCCGCGCCGAAGGTGGCGTGGTAGAGGCTGTTCCAGCCGGTCTTGGCGTCGATGGCGTAGTCGAAATGGCTGAGGCTGAGCTTGTGGCCTTCGCCGAAGTTCCAGCCGAGCTTGACGAAGGCGGTGTCGATGTCCTCTTCGTTGTCGACCACGTTGTCGTGGCGGCCGGTGGCGTCGACCAGCTCGCCGGCCTGGGTCAGGTCGCCTTTCTTGCCGCGCTTGACGAAGGCCAGCGCCTCGAACGGCCGGTCCTGCGGCGCGGCGGCGAAGGCCGCGTAGGCCTGGCGCTGGTCGTTGGAATCGAAACGGTAATTCAGCGCGACGCCGTAGTCGCGGCCCGGGGCGAGGAAATCGGCGGCGTCCTTGGTGGTGCTGCCGATCACGCCGCCGATGGCGCCGCCGCCGTAGCTGATGCCCGAGGAACCGCGCACCACGTCGACCTGCTTGAGCAGGTCGCTGTCCATGCCGAAGCCGGACACCTGGTTGGCGAACAGGTTGGCCGAGCGGCGCACGCCGTCCTGCATCAGGATGACCCGGCTCTCGGAACCGTGGCCGAAGCCGCGGATGCTGAAGTGCTGGCCGATCGCGCGGCCGCCGTCGTTGCCGGTATCGATGCCCGGCACCTTCTTCAGCGCCTGGATGAGGTCGGGGTAGTCGTCGAGGTCCTGCTCGGTCAGCACGCTGGCCGAGCCGGGGTACTTGAGCACGTCGATGCCGAAGCGCGTGCCGACCACGGTGATCCGGTGCAGTTCGTCGGTGGCGGCGTTGAGCCGCTCGTATTCCTCGCCGCACGGCGAGGGCAGGGCGCGCCGCGCGCAGGCTTGCGGGTCGGCGTCGTTGGCGCAAGCAAGGCGGGTGCGGTCTATCGCGGTGCGGCATTCGTCGGCCGACGCGTTGCCGGCGATGCCCAGGCACAGGGCGAGCGAAATCGCTGCGGCCAGCGCAGAAGTGGTCATGTGAGCCTCCAGCTCGTTAGTGATGTCCGGCGTCGCTAGGACGCGTCATCGCTGGCTGTAAGGCGTTCCGCTGGCTGCGCGCATCTTAGTCAGAAAGATGAATGCAGACAATACGGAGCAAGACGGCAGGGCGTACGGCGCAAATACAGCACGAATACAGCGCAAATACGTTTAGCGGCTCGCGCCGGCCTGCGGCCGCCGCCGGGCAGGGCGCGCCATCGCGGCGAAGAGCCGTGCTTGACTGCCTACCAACTGGTAGGTAGATTCATTTCACCCCCACTGCCGCGACTCTCCCATGAGCATTTCCCCGATCGGTTGGCTGCACACGCTCGGCAGCCTGCCCGCGATCCCGCTCGCCGCCTACATGCTCGCCAAGTACGGCCGGATCGCGCCGCAGACCCGCGCCGGCCGCGCCTACTTCGGCTTCATGCTGCTCGGCGTGCTGACGGTCTATCCGATCGCCAAGCAACCGGTCAGCGCGATCGTCGCGACGGTTACCCTGGCGACGCTGTTGATCGGTTACGGCGCCTCGGCGCTGTCGGTGGGCCGGCGCCTGGCCGGCTATGTCGAGACCGTGGCGCTGAGCCTGAGCGTGTTCCTGCTGATGGTGCCCACCGTCAGCGAAACCCTGCGCCGGCTGCCAGCCGGCGACCCGCTGGTCAAGCAGATGACCGATCCGCTGCTGCTCGGCGTGCAAGGCGCCTTGTTCCTGGCGCTGCTCGTCGGCGTGCCGCTGCAACTGCGCGCGTTGTACAAACGCAATGCCGCGGCGGCGCAATCCGCCGCCTCGACCACAGGCTCTCGATGAAACCGACCGCGTCCAAACGCACCGCCTCGGATCCGCAGACCTCGCCTTCGCCGAAGGCCGAGGAGATCCTCCAGCGCACCAGCGAACTGCTGGCCCTGGGCGGCTACGACAGCTTCAGTTATGCCGACATCGCCGAGCAGGTGCAGGTCAGGAAGGCCAGCATCCACCATCACTTCCCGAACAAGGTCGATCTGGTCAAGGCGACGGTGGCGCGTCACCGCGAGTCCAGCCGCCGCGGAATGCAGGCCTTGAGCGAGCGCGTCGCCGATCCGTTCGAGCGGCTCGGCGAGTACTGCCGGTGGTGGGCGGCCTGCATCGAAAGCGCAAATCCGCCGATCTGCCTGTGCGCGTTGCTGGCGGCGGAACTGCCGTCGGTCCCGGCCGAGGTCGCGAGCGAAGTGCGCGGCCATTTCGAAGACCTGTCGGCGTGGCTGGAGCAGACCCTGGCGCAAGGCGCGGACGGTGGACGCGTGCGCCTGGCCGCGAGCGCGCACGCCGAGGCGATGACCTTCATGGCCGCCGTCCACGGCGCGATGCTGACCGCGCGCGCGCTCGGCGATGCGCGCCTGTTCTGGAGCATCGCCCAGGCCTCGCTGGAGCGGTTGCGGCCGGCTTGAATCCGCCGGCGTACGCGCCGCTTCAAAGCGATCAGGGAAGCCGTGGCGCCAGGCGGAACGGGCGTCGCTTGCGGGCCGTGCGACCGACCGGCCCGCAATTGATAACCATTCCCATTTATTTGTATGATGCGCGCCCCAGATCGGCTTTCAGGCTCGCGGATGACCTTGCGCAAACGAACCTTGGCGTTGTGCATCGCCGCGCTGACCTCACCCGCCGCACTGGCATCCGAAGCGCCCGCCGACGCCACGGCGGCCGCCGAGGCCGCCGAGGCCGCCGAGGCCGCCGAGGCCGCCGAGGCCGACCAGCCGACCACGCTCGACAGGGTCCAGGCCGTGGGCACCGAGCCGGCGCGCTACCACAACGACGCCTCCGCCAGCGCCTTGGGCGTGGACGCGCCCTTGTTCAACACCCCGCGTTCGGTCGTGGTGCTGCCCGAGCAGATCCTGCTCGACCAGAAAGTCACCCAGCTCGACGAAGCGCTCAAGAACGTCAGCGGCGTCAGCCGCGGCGACGGCTTCGGCGGCACCAACGACGATTTCTTCCTGCGCGGGTTCCGCCGCGACAACGTCTACCGCGACGGCCGCCGGCTCGCCGCCAACCAGCGCAACCCGACCACCGACATCGAGAGCATCGAAGTCATCAAGGGGCCGGCGTCGCTGCTGTTCGGCGCGATCGAGCCGGGCGGGGTGGTCAACATCATCACCAAGAAGCCGCAGGCGCAGCCGCGCCGCTATCTTGAAGCGACTTTCGACGAATACGGCAAGCGCCATCTGCTCGGTGACTTCACCGGCGCGCTCGACGGCGACGGCCGGCTGCTGTACCGCCTGTCCGCCTCCTACGAGGACTCCGACACCTTCCGCGACGGCAAGCAGGTCGAGCGCACGGTGATTTCGCCGAGCCTGACCTGGCGCCCGAGCGAGCGCGACGAACTCACCGTCAGCTATCACTACTACGACGAAACCCTGCCGATCGACCGCGGCGCCATCGTCGGCCGCTACGCCGACGGCGAGCGCCGGATCGTCGAGACGCCGCGCTCGCGCAGCTTCGGCGAGTCGTGGGAGAACTCCTGGTCGACCGGCCACTCGCTCGATGCGCAGTACCAGCACCGCTTCAGCGAACACTGGGACGCGGTGGTCGGCTACACCTACCAGAAGACCGAGTCGCACGACCTGCAGGTGCGCGCCTACGACTTCTACGCCGAAGACACCGTGGTGCGCGGGATCGCCGTGCCGGCCGGCACCTTGATCCGCAACGTCGGCGGCAACAAGCCCTACGACGTCGATTCGGGCCAGTACAACGCCCGCCTGACCGGCCGCTTCGAACCGGCCGGGATGAAATACACCGTGATCGCCGGCGTCGACGGCGGCTACACCGACACCGACGCCGGCCAGCTCAACGGCGACAACGAAACCGCCAACGTGTTCGCCGGGCGGCCGCTGTTCAACGTGTTCGCGCCGGTGTACGGCAACCTGCGGCCGGATTCGGCCGCGCTCAGCCGGTCCTCGCGCACCGACCTGGATTTCCGCGGCGTGTACGTGCAGAACATCCTGCAGCCGAACGAGAAGCTGCTGCTGACCGCCGGCCTGCGCCGCGACTGGTACGAAGTGGCCAGCCGCAACCAGAACTACGACGAAGGCCAGCCGGTCGGCGCCGCCGCCGTGGCCGACCGCGAATGGAGCGACAACTCCTACCAGCTCGGCGCGTCCTACGAGTTCGCCCCGGGCCTGGCCGTGTACGCCAGCCGCGCGACCTCGTTCACCGTGCATCCGTTCTTCAACTACGATCCGCGCTCGCTGCCGCAGACCGGCAAGCAGTGGGAAGCGGGACTCAAGGGCAACCTGTTCGCCGACCGCCTGCAGTTCACCCTGAGCTGGTTCGACCTGCGCAAGACCAACATCCCGGCGTTCAACCCCGATGCGACCGGCAGCCTGGACCAGTACCGCTTCATCGGCGAGGCGCGCTCGCGCGGCATCGAATTCGACGCCACCTTGCGCATCACCGAAGGCTTCAACCTGATCGCCAGCTACGCCGATTTCGATTACGAGATCACCCGCGATCCGGATCCGGCCTTGCTCGGCAAGACCAACGCCAACGTCGCGCCGCGCAGCGGCAATCTGTGGGGCAGCTACGAGTTGCGCGACGGCGCCTGGCGCGGGCTAGGCTTCGGCGCCGGCGTCAACTACGTATCCAAGCGCTACGGCGACGACGACAACACTTGGTCGATGCCGTCCTACACCTTGTTCGACGCGGGCGTGTGGTACTACCTGCCGGTCGGCGACAACGCCAACCTGCGCTTCCAGCTGACGGTGAAGAACCTCGCCGACAAGCGCTGGTACTACGCCTCCGACGGCGACCGTTTCGCTCCCAGCGTACGCATCGGCGATCCGCGCACGGCCCTGTTCTCGGTCGCCTATCGGTTCTGATCGGACCATCGCGCAAGCCGCCATGACGCCCGCCGCGCGTAGCGCCGCCAGCCCAGGCCCGGCTTCGCCGGGCCTCGCGCTGTCTTGTCCGCGACGGGGGCGCGCGTACCGTGTGGGGGCGTAGCGCGGCCGCGGGCCTGGGCGGAGCGGCGACGATGGCGACGCTGATGCTCAACCTGATGTGGCTGCCCGGCCTGTCGCTGGCGGCGCTGGCGCTGATCCTGTTGCTGGCCTCGTTTCCGCTGTGGGTCGCACTGGCGTACTTCTGCTACGCGGCATCGAGCCTGCGCCGCGCCTGGCTGGGCCTGGCCGCGCTGGCGTTGCCGTCGCTGCTGTTGAACGCGTTCGCTTATGTCCGCTAAGCCCGCCCAGCCCGGTTCGCGCGGCGGCACGGCCGGCCTGCTGGCCTCGCACAGCTGGCTGGGCCTGATCGCTTCGTGGGTGCTGTTCCTGGTGTTCCTGACCGGGGCCATGACCATGTTCAAGCGCGAGGTCGATCTGTGGGAGAAGGCGCCGGACTACCTGGGCAGCCACAACCGCGCGGTCGCAAGCCTCGACAGCGTGCTCGCCGCGACCCGGGTGCCGCGCGAAGTCGCCGATCCGCACATCGAAGTGCTGTTGCCCGGGCGCATGAGCGCCTATTACCAGGTCTTTCTGTACGACGACGCCGGCGACTTCTATCGCGCCACCGCGTTCCATCCGGTCACCGGCGCGCAACTGCCCGATCCGGAGGCCACCGGCCTGGGCGAGTTCTTCGAGGAATTCCACAAGGAACTCTATCTGCCCGGTGGCCACTACCTGGTCGGCGTGGCCTCGCTGCTGATGTTCCTCGGCCTGCTGACCGGACTGGTGCTGCACTGGCCGAAACTGAGCCTGTCGGCGCTGTTTTCGCCGCGCTGGGGCAAGCCGCGCCTGCGCTGGCTGGACCTGCACAACAGCCTGGGCGTGCTGGCGCTGCCGTTCCACTTGCTGATGGCCTTCACCGGCACGGTGTTCAGCCTGACCCTGCTGTTGAACCTGTTGATGGTGTTCGGCCGCCTGCACGGCGACGATCAACCCTTGCGCGAGCTGCTGTTCGCGCCGCCGCTGCCGCTGGAAATCGCGCATGCGCCGACGCCGTCGCTGAGCGTCGATGGATTGATCCGCGAAGCCTCGCAACGCCTGGACATGGAGCCGGTGCGGGTCTCGATCCTGCATTACGGCGACCGCAACGCCTGGCTGACCGTGCACGGTCATGGCCACGGATCGTTGGCCCAGGTGGGGCAGGCGAGCTATCGCCTGGACAGCGGCGAACCGCTGCGCATGCTGCCGCCGCGCGGGATCAACGCGCTGGCGCACGGCAACGAAGTCCTGCACCGCTTGCATTACGGCGAT
This sequence comes from Lysobacter yananisis, assembly GCF_031199375.1. Taxonomy (NCBI): domain Bacteria; kingdom Pseudomonadati; phylum Pseudomonadota; class Gammaproteobacteria; order Lysobacterales; family Lysobacteraceae; genus Lysobacter; species Lysobacter yananisis. Next base: position 4,712,831 of record NZ_CP133568.1, on the reverse strand, counting down.
TTCGGCGGCGTCGGCCTGCGCCTGTTGTACTTCCTGCTGGCGATCGCGACCTGCGTGCTGATCGCCACCGGCAATCTGTTGTGGCTGGAGAAGCGCCTGAGCCAGCGCGCCCGTCCGCGCGGCTTGCGCTGGGTCGCGGGCCTGAGCGTGGGCGCCTGCGGCGGCGGCATGTTGGCGCTGGCGACGGTGCTGTTGGCGGCGCGGACGCTGCCGGTGGCCGTACCGGCGCGCATGGACTGGGTGATCGGCGCGTTCGCCGTGCCGCTATTGGCCGCGTGCGCGCTGGGCGTGCTCAGCGCGCGGCCGCGGCGCGACCTGAGCCTGCTGTTGCGCATCGCCGGCGCGCTGTTCCTGCTGCTGCCGCTGCTGGACTGGGCGATGTTCGGCCGCGCGTTGCTGGCCGCGCTCGCCGCCGGCGATTGGGCGGCGACCACGATCGAGCTGCTGTGCCTGGCCTTGGCCGCGGCCTGCATCGCCACCGTGCGCTGGCTGCGCCGCGACCCGATCCGCGCCGCTACGCTGGTTCGCGCAACGCCGGCCGCGCCAGAGTCCGGGTGAACACATCGGCCAGGGCGGCGACGTGATCGCGCAGGAAGAAGTGGCCGCCGGGCAGGCTCGACACGCGCGCGCCGGCGCGGCTGCAATCGTTCCATCCCTGCAGCTTGTCGATCGCGATATCGGGATCGCGGTCGCCGCCGATGGCGGTGATCGGCGCGCGCACCGCGGGCTCGCCAGGGTTCCAGGCATAGGTCTCGCAGACGGCGAAATCCGCGCGCACGAACGGCAGCACGATCTGCATCAGATCGCGGTCGCGCAGCACTTCTTCGGGCGTCCCGCCCATCGCCGCGAGCTTGGCGATCAGGCCGTCGTCGTCGAGCAGGTGATAGCGCTCGGCGTGGCGCGGATAGCGCGGCGGCAGCGCGCCGGTGACGAACAGATGACGCGGCCCGCGACGCCCGCGGCGTTCGAGCGTGCGCGCGGTTTCATACGCCAGCAACGCGCCCATGCTATGACCCCATAGCGAGAAATCATCAGCCAACTGAGCGTCGAGCTCGTCGAGCAACCAGTCCACCAGCGCAGTCAATCGAATGAATGGGGCCTCGGCGATGCGGTGTCCGCGCCCCGGCAATTCCGGCGCGACCACTTCGAGTTGGCCTTGCAATGCCGCTTGCCACGGCGCGAACGCATGCCAGCTGCCGCCTGCGTAAGGCAAGCAAATCAAACGCGGCAAAGATTGCGTGACGGGCATCAGCTGAACTCCATAAATCCAAATGACAATCATTTGCATTGATCCTATTCTATCGCCCGCTTTGGCATATGGATCGGTGACATGCTCGATTTTGCTCCCCTGGACGATTCGGCCCTGGCCGCCGCGACCGCAGACCTGAGCTCGTTGCGCGTGCGCGCATTCGATCCCGCGCGCGGAGGTTTTCCGCTGTTGGTGGAGCCGGCCACCGCAGGAGCGGCGATCGCCGACAGCGCGCACGACATCGCCCAGCTGAATTCGCGCCTGCTGTACCGCCACGCCGGCCTGCTGTTCCGCGGCTTCGACGTGGCCGGGCTGGAATCCTTCGACGCCTTCGTGCGCGGCTTCGGTTTCGCCCCGATCAGCTACGAATTCGGTTCCAGCCAGCGCTCCAAGCTGACCAAGGGCGTGTACACCTCGACCGAATTCCCCAAGAACCGCTCGATTCCGCTGCACAACGAACAGGCCTACACCACCGCCTGGCCGATGAAGATCTGGCTGCACTGCGTGGTCGCCAGCCCGGTCGGCGGGGAAACCCCGATCGCCGACAGCCGCCGCATCCACCAGCGCATCGAGCCGGCGATCCGCGAGCGCTTCGAGCGCAAGCGCCTGCTGTACGTGCGCAACTACGGCACCGGCATGGACCTGTCGTGGCAGCAGACCTTCGGCACCGAGTCGCGCGAGGAAGTCGATGCGTTCTGCCGCGACAACGGCATCGCCACCCACTGGATCGGCGACAAGCAGCTGCGCACCGAACAGCTGGTGCAGGGCACCGCCTGGCATCCGGTCACGCGCGTCCCGCTGTGGTTCAACCAGGCGCATCTGTTCCACGCCTCCAGCCAGGGCGCGGAGGTGATGGCGATGCTGCTCGACGTGCTCGGCGATGCGCGCAACCTGCCGCGCCATGTGTTCTACGGCGACGGCAGCGAGCTGGAAGACAGCGTGCTCGAATCCATCCGCGGCGTGCTGGCCGAGGAAGCGGTCAAGTTCCCGTGGCAGCCCGGCGACATCGTCATGCTCGACAACATGCTCGCCGCGCACGGCCGCGAACCGTTCGACGGCGAACGCAAGGTCGTGGTGTCGATGGCCGAGCCGTTCTCGCTGCAGGAACTGGAACGGCTGGAACGCGAGCGCCTGGCGGGCTGATCGCCGCGGCGAGGCCCTGGACCGGCCCGGCGACGCGTTCGCGGGCCGCGATGCACCGAAGGAAACACACGATGGCGTCCTCGACCCCCGCAAGCCCGGCCTCCACGAGTCCGGCTCCCGCAAGCGCGATCCTCGCAAGCTATTGGCGCAAGGGCGGCACGCTCGAACGCGGTCCACAGGGCTGGACGATGCCGGCGCGCGAGGACGAGGCGCTCGCACCCGCCGAGCGACGCGCGCTGGACGAACATCGCGAAGAGATCGACGCGATCCTCGCGGCCCAGCCGGATTACTTCGACTGGCGTCCGCTGCAGGCCAACCCGCGCGCGCTATGGTTCCTGCACCGGCTCGCGCCGCACAGCGCGGCCTACCATTGCACCGCCGTGCTCGGCATGGACGGCCGGATCGAAGACGCGCAGCTGGCGGCGGCGTTCGAGCGCTTGTGCGCGCGCCATCCGATGCTGCGCGCGCAGTTCGGCGAGCGCGACGGCGAGCCGTGCTATCGCATCCTCGCCGAGCACCGCAACGAATGCCGCGCGCTGGCCGCCGACGCCGACCTGGCGCAGGCCAAGCGCACGCTGCTGGCCGAGGCCGACCGGCCGTTCGCGTTGGAACAGGCCGCGGTCATGCGCCTGTCCAGCGTGCGCGTGGGCCAGAGGGTGGTGGTCTCGCTGGTGCTGCACCACATCGTCGCCGATTTCTATTCCTGCGAGATCCTTGCGCGCGAACTGGTCGCCGAACTCAGCGGCGGCACCGCCGACGCCGCCGCCGCGTCCTATGAACAGTGGAGCCGCGAGAACGCCGAATACCTCGACAGCGATCGCGGCCGCGACGCGGCGCAGTACTGGCAAGCCCTGCTGCGCGACGCGCCCGCCGAGCTGCAGCTTCCCACCGATTTCGTCCGCCCGTCGCTGCGGCAGTGGAGCGGCGAGCGGATCGAGCGCGACCTGGACCCGGGCTTGAGCGCGCAGGTGCGCGCGACCGCGACCGCGCTCGGCGTCACCCCGTACATCGTGCTGCTCGCTGCCTACCAACTGTGGCTGTGGCGGCTGGGCGGACAGGCCGACTTCGTGATCGGCACGCCGACGCTCGGACGCCACGCGGCGCGGCACCGGCATCTGGTCGGCTACCTGGCCAATCCGGTGCCGGTGCGCGCGCGCATCGATCCGCAGCAGCGCTTCGCCGACCTGGCCGCGGCGCTGAAGATGCAAATGGACTCGTCGCTGCGCCGCCAGCGCTATCCGCTGACCCGGCTGCTGGACGAACTGGCCTTGCCGCGGCGCTCCGACCGCGCGCCGCTGTTCCAGCATTTCTTCACCTACTCGCAGGCGCGCCTGGGCTGGGGCGAGGCGGTGGCGATGGAAACGCTGCACATGGGCATGCGCGGCGCCGCCCACGAACTGATCCTGACCGTGTTCGAGAACGGCGCCGACTTGTGTTGCCAGATCGGTTACTGCGATGCCTTGTATGGCGCGCAGACCGTGTCGGGCTGGCTGGACGGTTATGTCGAACTGCTCGCGCGGATCGTCGCCGATCCTTCGCGCAGGCTCGACGCGCTGGACTGGGCCGGGCACGGCCAGGCCGGCGAACGCGGCGAAACCATCGATGCGGGCGCACGCCACTCGATCGAGCGGATCGAATCGGCCCCGGATGCGCACATCGCTTTGCACGAAGGCGAGCGCACGCTCGACTACGCCGCGCTGCGCGCGAGCGCACGGACGTTGGCCGCCGGCCTGCAGGCGCACGGCGGCGAGGTGGTCGCGCTGGCGCTGCCGCGCGGCGAAACCCAGATCGTCGGCATGCTGGCGGCGTGGTACGCGGGACAGGCCTGGCTGGCGCTGGACCCGCGCCTGCCGGACGAGCGCCTGGCCTACATGGTCGAGGACAGCGGCGCGCGCGTCGTTCTGGGCGACGGTCCGCGTCCGGCGTGGTTGCCCACAGCGGCGGCCTGGTACGCCCCCGACGCGCTGACCGGCGAAAGCTTGGACGAAACCGCGCGAAACCCGAACGACGTCGCTTATCTGATCTACACCTCCGGTTCGACCGGACAGCCCAAGGGCGTGGCGGTGAGCCACGCCAACCTGTGCGGTTACGTCGAAGGCGTGCTGGCGCGATTGCAGCAGGACCGGCCCCTGGCGCAGGACGCGGTGTTCTCGACCCTGGCGACGGCTTCGGCCGATCTCGGCCATACCGCGCTGTTCGGCGCCTTGCTCAGCGGGCGCGGGTTGCGCCTGATCGACGATGCGCTGGCGCGCGATCCGCATGCGCTGGCCGAGCATTTGCAGCGCCACCGCGTCGACGTGCTCAAGATCGTGCCTTCGCACCTGCAGGCATTGCTCGCCGCGGAGCAGCCGCAGCGACTGCTGCCGCGGCAGGCGCTGGTATTCGGCGGCGAAGCCTTGCCCTGGCCGTTGGTCGATCAGATCCGCGCGCTGGCGCCGCACTGCCGGGTGTTCAACCACTACGGCCCGACCGAGACCACGGTCGGCGCGACCTGCATCGACACCGAGCGGGCGCCGCGCGGTACCGCGTCGGTGGCGATCGGCATGCCGTTGCCGAACTACCGCGCGTACGTGCTCGATCAACAGGGCCGGGCGGTGGCGCAGGGCGCGATCGGCGAGCTGTACATCGGCGGCATCGGCGTGGCGCGCGGCTATTGGCGCCGCGAGGCGCTCAGTGCGGAACGTTTCCTGCCCGATCCGCTCGACCCGTCGCAGCGCGTCTACCGCACCGGCGACCGCGTGCAGCGGCTGCCGGCGGGCGAACTGGTGTTCCATGGCCGCGCCGACGACCAAGTCAAGATCCGCGGCTACCGGGTCGAACCCGGCGAGGTCGAACAGCGCCTGCGCGCCGTGCCCGGGGTCGAACAAGCGGTGGTGCTGGCCGCGCCGGGCGCCAACGGCACGCAAACGCTGGCGGCGTTCTATCGCGGCGCCCACGCCGACCCGCTGGCGACGTTGCGCGCGGCCTTGCCCGACTACATGGTGCCGGCGCGCTGCCTGCGCGTGGACACGGTGCCGGTGACCGCGAACGGCAAGGTCGACCGCGCCGCATTGCTGGCTTTGCTCGACGCCGCCGAGCCCGCCGCGGCCGCGCAGGACGCGCCGCTGGAACCGTTCGAAGCGCGACTGGCGGCACTGTGGCAGCCGCTGTTCCCGCAGGCGACGATCGGACCGCAGTCTTCGTTCTTCGGCCTCGGCGGAGATTCAATCCTGGCCCTGCGGCTGGTCGCCAGCGCGCGCAAGAGCGGGATCGAACTGACGCCGGCGCTGCTGCTGGAAACCGCCAGCCTGCGCGAACTGGCGCAGCGGCTGCGACCGCCGTCGCCGACCGAGCTGCTGCTGCGCCAGGCCTGCGCGCAGGCGCTGGGGCGCGACCGCATCGACCGCGATGCCGACTTCTTCGAACTCGGCGGCGACTCGATCGCCGCGCTGAAACTGGTCGCGCGCGCGCGCCAGGCCGGGCTGGCGCTGACGCCGGCCGAACTGCTGGAACATCGGCCGCTGTCGGCGCTGGCCGCGCATCTGGATCGCGCCGCGGACGCGATCGACGCAGTCGCGCCCGCGCCGGTAGAACCGACACCGGCCGCGGCGCTGGCGCCGTTCGGCCTGCTCGACGCCGCCGAAGGCGCGCGCCTGCGCGCCGCGCACGCCGATGCGATCGACGCCTATCCCTTGTCGCCGCTGCAGGAAGGACTGCTGTTCGCGGCCCTGGCCGCGCCCGATTCCGGGCAGTACCTCAACCAGCAGGTGCTGAGCCTGACCGGCCCGCTGGACCGCGCGCGCCTGGTCGCGGCCTGGTCGGCGCTGCAGCAACGCCACGAAAGCCTGCGCGTGGGCTTCGACTGGGATCACGCCGGCCGACCGGTGCAGTGGTTGCCGGTGCAGGCCGGCCCGAGCATGCACGAACACGACTGGTCCGGCCGCGACAGCGCCCGCACCCAGGCCGAACTGTGGGCCTTGTGCGAACGCGAGCGCGACAGCGCGTTCGCGCTGGAACGACCGGGGTTGCTGCGCCTGCACCTGGTCTGCGCCGGGCCGTCGCAAGCCTGGCTGGTGCTGACCGTGCACCATCTGGTGATCGACCGCTGGAGCGCGGCAGTGCTGCTGCAGGAACTGTTCGCGCTGTACGCCGGCGAGGCCTTGCCGCCGGCGCCGCGTTACCGCGATTACATCGGCTGGCTCGGCGCGCAGCCGGTGCAGGGCGAGGACGCGTTCTGGCGCGCGCAACTGGCCGACTACGAAGGCGGCGAAGAACTGCCGGCGCCGGCCGCGCCGGGCGAGGGCCGCTACGTCACCGAGGCGCGGCTGGCGCGCGCGGAGATCGTCGCGCTGCGCGAATGCGCCGCGCGCCTGCAGGTGCCGCTGACCAGCGTGCTGCAGGCGGCCTGGGCGTTGCTGCTCAGCCGCTACACCAACAGCGCCGATGTCTGCTTCGGCCTGACCGTCAGCGGCCGTCCGCCGGCGCTGGCGCAGGCCGAGCGCATGACCGGCTTGTTCATCAACACCCTGCCGATGCGCTTGCGGCTGGAGGCGGGACAGGACTTCGGCGCGTTGTGCCGCAAGGCGCGCGACCTCAGCTTCGCGGTGCAGGCGCACGACCGCCTGCCGCTGGCGCGCATCGCCGAACTGGCCGGCGTCCCCAACGGCGCGGCCCTGCTGCACAGCCTGCTGGTGATCGAGAACATTCCGCTCGACACCGCCGCGCGGTTGCCCGACGGCCTGGCCTACGAATTCGTGCACGCCGCCAGCGCGACCAACCTGCCGTTGCTGGTGCAGATCACACCGGAAGACGACAGCCTGCACCTGCTGCTGCAGAGCCAGCGCAACCAGTTGCCGGACGACTTCGTCGAACGCGTGCTCGGCGACTGGCTGCGCCTGCTGCGCGGCGTCGCCGGACTGGTCGACACGCCGGTCGGCCAGATGGGCCTGCTCGCGCCCGCGGATTGGGCGGCGTGGCGCGCGCGCGGGCAGGGGCCCGCGTTGCCGTTCGTGCCCGAGCGCATGCCCGATTCGCTGGCCGACTGCATCGAACGCGCCGCCGCGCGGCATCCGGGCGAACCAGCCCTGGTCGGCGGCGGGCGTTGCCTGAGCTACGACGAACTCAATCGCCGCGCCAATCGCCTGGCCCACCATCTGCGCGCGCTCGGCCTGAGCGCGGGCGAGCGGGTGGCGCTGGTGGCCGACCGCAGCGTCGCGATCACCGTGGCGATGCTGGCCGTGCTCAAGGCCGGCGGCGCCTATGTGCCGATCGATCCGGAACATCCGCACGAGCGCATCGCCTTCGTCCTGGCCGATGCCGGCTGCCGCTTCGCGCTGGCGCGCGACGCGGGCTTGGCGTGCGTGAGCGGCGGCGCCAGCCGCGTGCTCGATCTCGACAGCGAGGCCTTGCTCGGCGAACTCGCCGCGCAGCCCGAGCGCAACCCGGCGCGCAACCACGACGCGGCGTCGCCGGCCTACGTGATCTACACCTCCGGCTCCACCGGCCAGCCCAAGGGCGTGCTGGTGCCGCACCGCGGCCCGCTGCGGCTGATGCAGGCGGTGCAGGCGATGCTGCCGGCCGGTCCCGGCGACCGCGTGCTGCAGTTCACCGGCCTGCACTTCGACATGTCGGTGCTGGAGTGGCTGTGCGCCTGGACCCAGGGCGCGTGCCTGCACCTGATCGAGCGCGAGCTGACCCGTTCCGGCGACGGCCTGCTGGCGCTGCTGGCCGAGCAGGCGATCACCCACGTGGTGGCGCAGCCGGCGGTGTTCGCGCCGCTGCCGCCGCCGTCGTTGCCGGCGCTGCGTTACCTGTTGCTCGGCGGCGACGTGTGCCCGACCGAACTGGCCGAGCGCTGGGGCCGCGGCCGCGTCGTGCTCAACGGCTACGGCCCGACCGAGGCGTCGGTGCTGGTCACCGCCGATCGCTACGAACCCGGCCGCGCGATCGCGCTGGGCCATCCGTTGCCGCACGCGCAGTGCTATGTGCTGGACTGGTCGGGGCAGCCGTGCCCGCCGGAGTCGGTCGGCGAACTGCACCTGGCCGGCGATTATCTCGCCCACGGCTACCTGGGCCTGCCGGAGAAGACCGCGGCGGCGTTCCGCACGCCCGAGCGCGGGCCGCTGGCCGGCGTGCGCCTGTACGCCACCGGCGACCGCGTGCGCCAACGTCGCGACGGCCGCCTGGAGTTCCTCGGCCGGCGCGATCACCAGGTCAAGATCCGCGGCCTGCGCATCGAGCTGGGCGAAGTGGAAGCGGCGCTGCGCGCGCAAGCGGGCGTGGCCGAGGCGGTCGCGCTGGTGCACCGGCCCGGGCAGGACAACGCCTGCCTGGTGGCGTTCGTGCAGGGCGAGGCCGACCCGGCGGCGCTGCGCGAAGCGCTGCGCCTGCGCCTGCCGGCGCATCTGCTGCCGGCGCACATCGAATGCCGGGCGACGCTGCCGCAAAGCGCCAGCCGCAAGGTCGACCGCCGCGCCCTGGCGGCGCTGGTCGAACACGTGCTGCGGCCGCAGGTCCGGCTGGCGCCGGCCAGCGACAGCGAACGCCGGCTGCTGGCGGTGTGGCAGCGGCTGTTCCAACGCGACGCGATCGGCGTTACCGAAGACTTTTTCGCCCTCGGCGGCCACTCGCTGCTGGCCACCCGGCTGGCCAGCGCGATCGCCCTGGAATTCGACCTGCGCCTGGACCTGCGCCGGTTGTTCGCCACCACCACCATCCGCGACCAAGCCTTGCTGATCGACGCATTGCAGGCCGCCGCGCTCGCATCCAGCGCCGGCGACGGCGCCGAATCCGTCATCGAATCGGGATTCCTATGACCGCTGTTGAAGCAACCGGGCTGCACGCCGCCACGCCGGAGGGCGCCGCGCTCGAGATTCTCGAACGCGCGCGCAACGCGGGCATCGCGCTGCACGTCGAAGACGGCCGGTTGGCCTTCAAGGCGACGCGCGCGCCGCTGGACGCGCAGTTGCGCGCCGATATCGGCGCCCGGCGCGAGGCCTTGATCGCGCTGTTGAGCCAGGCGCAGGACGCGAACCGCGACTGGCGCGCGCTGCCGATCGAAGCGGCGCCGGACGGCGTGCCCGCCCCGCTGTCGCTGGGCCAGGAGCGGCTGTGGTTCCTGGAGCAATTCGAACCCGGCGGCCACGCTTACCACCTGGCGGCGCTGTTCGAACTGCGCGGCGAAGTGGACCCGGCCGCGCTGGAGCGCGCGGTACGGCGCCTGCTGGCCCGCCACGACGCGCTCGATCGGTGCGTGCGCGATGGGCAGTCCATCGTCGTCGGCGACGGCGCCGCGGCGGTGGAGGCGGCGGACCTGCGCGGATGCGGCCAGGGCGAGATCGACGCGGCGGTCGAAGGCTTCCGCCTGCGCCCGTTCGATCTGCAGCGGCAACGCCCGCTGCGCATGCAGTTGCTGCGTCTGGACGGGCAGAACGAAAGCGCGCAGGGCGACGGCGGGCAGGATGGCAGCGCGCAGAATGACAGCGGGCCCCGACATTGGTTGCAGGTCGTGGTCCACCATATCGCCTGCGACGGCGTGTCGCTGGGCCTGCTGACCGAGGAGCTCGGCCGCGCCTATCGCGCCGAATGCGGCCTGACGGTGGACGCGGCGACGCCGCTGCCGTGCCGGTACGGCGATTACGCGCGCTGGCAGCGCGACACCCTCGACCGGCTCGACGATTCCCTGCGCCATCACGTCGAAGCGCTGTCCGGCGCGCCGCACCTGCACGCGCTGCCGCTGGACCGCGAACGCCCGGCCGCGCTCGGCCAGGCCGGCGCCAAACTGCGCCTGGCGTTCCCGCCCGGATTGGCCGAGCGCATCGCCGCCTACGCCCAAGCCTCGCGCGCCACCGCTTTCCACGTCCTGCAGGCCGCCTTCGCCGTGCTGCTGGCGCGTTGCGGCGCCGGCGACGATCTGTTGATGGGCACCCCGGTCGCCGGCCGGGTGCGGCCGGAGCTGGAGTCGCTGGTCGGCCTGTTCGTCAACACCGTGGTGCTGCGCACGCAGCTGCACGACGATCCCGATTTCGCCACCCTGGTGGCGCGCTGCCGCGACCACCAACTGGCCGCGCTGGAGCATCAGGCGCTGCCGCTGGAACGCGTGATCGAGGCCTTGCAGGTCGAACGCAGCAACCGCCACGCGCCGTTGTTCCAGCTGATGTTCGCGCTGCGCCACGACGCCGACCTGGCCCTGGACCTGCACGGCGTGCAGGCGCGCGCGTTGGCCTTGCCCGAGGATATCGCCAAGCACGAACTGACCCTGGAAGTGCTGGTCGGCGCGGGCAGCATGAGCGCGGTATGGGAATACAACACCGCGCTGTGGGATGCGGCCACGGTGGCGCGCTGGGCCGAACGCTACTTCGTTGCCCTGTCGGCGATGCTGGAGCAGCCGCACGCGCCGGCGCTGTCGTGGCCGTGGCCGGCCGCCGAACTCGCGCTCGACGATCGCCGCGAAGCGGCGCCACTGGCCGCCGCCAGCGTGGCCGAGACGATCGCGCATATCGCCCAGCGGTTCCCCGAACACACCGCGCTGGAGACCGCGCAGGGCCGGCTGAGCTATCGCGAACTGATCGTGGCGGCCGATGCCCGCGCCGGCGCGCTGCGCCGACGCCTGGGCGCGCAGGCGCGCAGCGTGGCGCTGTGTCTGCCGCGCGGGCTGGATTGGTATTGCGCCTTGCTGGGCGCGTGGCGCGCCGGGCTGAGCGTGGTGCCGCTGGATGCGCAGTGGCCGCAGGCGCGCTTGCGCGAAGTCGTCGCCGCCAGCGCGTGCGACGCGGTCGTGACCGATGCGCAGGGGCGGGCGTGGTTCGCGCCGGAATCAATTGTCGCGGTGGACGCGCTGCAGTCGGCCGCGCATGCGGAAACCGATGAGGCCCCGGCGCCTTCGTCGAACCCGTTGGCCTATGTGCTGTACACCTCCGGCTCCACCGGCGCGCCCAAGGGCGTGGAGGTCGGCCATGCCGCGCTGGCCGCGCACATCGCCGGCGCGGCCGACGCGCTGGCGCTGACGCCGAACGACCGGGTGCTGCACGTCGCCGGGCTGGCGGTGGACACCACCCTCGAACAACCGCTCGCGGCCTGGAGCCGCGGCGCCTGCGTGGTCGCGCAGTCCGACGAATTGCTGGAACCGCGTCGCTTCCTCGCCTGCCTGGCCGAGCGCGCCGTTACCGTCGTCGATTTGGCGCCGGCGTATGCCAACGAACTGTTGCTAGCCACCGCCGCCGACGACTGGCGCGGTTTGCCGCTGCGCTGTCTGGTGGTCGGCGGCGACGTGCTGCCGGTGTCGCTCGCGCGACGCTGGTTCGAGCTCGGCCTGAACCAGGGCCGCAGCCTGATCAACGCTTACGGCCCGACCGAGGCCACCATCTCCAGCCACTATCACCGTGTGCACGCCGAAGACGCGACCCGGCCGGTACCGCTGGGTCGATTGCTGCCGGGGCGCATCGCTGCGGTGCTCGACGCGCACGGACGCATCGCGCCGCGCGGGGCGAGCGGCGAACTCGCGCTCGGCGGCATCGGCCTGGCCGAAGGCTACCGCGGCGACGCAGCCGCCAGCGAGCGGCGTTTCGCACCGCTGCGCCTGCCGAGCGGCGAATCGCTGCGCATGTACCGCACCGGCGACCGCGTGCGCCTGCTCGGCAACGGCGAACTGCAGTTCCTCGGCCGCGCCGATTTCCAGATCAAGTTGCGCGGCTATCGGATCGAGCTGGAAGAGATCGAGCACTGCCTGGGGCAGTTGCCACGGGTGCGGGCCGCGGCCGCCGGCGTGGTCGGCGAGGGCACCGCGCAGCGGCTGGTCGCGTGGGTCGAGCGCGTCGGCGAGACCACCGCAGTCGCCGCCGATTCCAGCGAGACCGATTCAAGCGAGGCCGACTCAAACGAGGCAGATTCAAGCGAAGCCGACGCCGAAGACTGGCATCGCGCGCTGAGCGAGCGTCTGCCCGCGCACATGGTGCCGGCCCAATTCGTCGTCCTGGCGCGTTTGCCGCGCAATGCTTCGGGCAAGGTCGACCGCCGCGCCTTGCCGGCGCCGCCCGCGCCCGCGCCGGCCGACCGGACGCCGCCGCGCACGCCGCAGGAACGCGCGCTGTGCGCGGTCTGGAGCGATGTGCTGCAGTGCGAGGTCGGCATCCACGACAGCTTCTTCCGCCTCGGCGGCGATTCGATCCGCAGCCTGCAAGTGGTCGCGCGCCTGCGCGAACGCGGTTATGCGGTCACGCCCAAGCTAATGTACCAGTTCCAGAGCGCGGCCGAACTGGCGCCACATCTGGCGCCGCTGCAGGCCGCGCCGGCCGAGACCGCGCCGCTGATGGGCGAGCTTGGCCTGAGCCCGATCCAGCGCTGGTTCTTCGACAGCGCGCCGGCCCAGCCGGATCGCTATCACCAGTACGTGGCGTTGCGGCTGAAACAGCCGCTCGATGCCGAGCATTTGAACCGAGTCTGGGCGGCGCTGTGGCAGCGCCACGATCTGCTGCGGGCGCGCTTCGAGCGCATCGACGGGCAGTGGCGGCAGCGCGTCGACGCGCCCGGTCCCGCGCCGGCGATCCAGGCGCGGGACTGGCGCGGCGCGACCGACCTGGACGCGCGCATCGACGCCGAGTTCACGCGCATGCAGGAAGCCACGCCGTTGGCCGGCCCGCTGGCCGCGCTGACCGTTGCGCGCTGCGACGAGGGTGAACGCCTGCTGGTCTGCGCCCATCACCTGATCGTGGACGCGGTGTCGTGGCGCCTGCTGCTGGGCGAACTGTTCGACGGACTGGCGGCCCTGGCGCGTGGACAGGCGTGGACGCCGTCGGCGCGCAACGCGTCGTATGCCGACTACATCGAGGCGCTGGCCCAGGCCGATGCGGCGCAGAGCTTCGATGCGCGGTTCTGGAACGAGGCTGCCGCGCAACCGATACAGGCCTTGCCGCAGGACCGCGCCGTCGCCCTGGCCGATACGCGCCAGCGCAACGTCGGCCGCGTGGTGCAGACGCTGGACGCGGGCTTGACCGCGGACCTGCTCGAACGCGCGGGCGCGGCCTATCGTTGCCAAACCGACGAACTGCTGCTGATCGCGCTGGCGCGGGCGCTGGCCGCGCGCACCGGCCGCAGCCGGCTATGGCTGGATCGCGAGCGGCACGGCCGCGACGTGCTCGACGGCCGCGACTGGTCGTCGGTGCTGGGCTGGTACACCGCGGTGCATCCGTTGCCGCTGGACCTCGCCGGTACCGACGGGCCCGCGCAGATCGCCGCGCTCAAGGAGCAAATCCGCGCGCTGGCGCGGCGCGGCCTGGAATACATGCCGCTGGCCGCGGCCGGGCGGATACCGGCCCTGCCGGCCGCGCAACTGTTGTTCAACTACCACGGCGTCGTCGACGGCGGCGCGCATCCGGCGTTCGAGATCGAAGCGCGCGCGCTGGCCTCCGGCAACGGCGCGGACAATCCGCCCGGCGCGCTGGTCGAGGTCAATGCGCGGGTGCAGGGCGGCCGGCTCGGCCTGGTCTGGAACTACGCCGGCGAAGCCTACGACGCGGCCACCATCGAACAGTGGACGCGCGACTTCGCCGCCGAACTGTCGGCGCTGGTGGCGCATTGCCTGGAGCCCGGCAGCGGCCTGCTGACCGCCAGCGACTTGCCGCACGCGCGGCTGGACGCCGGCGAGTTCGCATCGCTGGCCGCGCGCGAGGACGCGCGTTCGATCGAGCGCGCGTTCGCGCTGACGCCATTGCAGCGCGGCGTGCTGCTGGAGAGCTTGCGCGGCGAGGGCGCCGATCCGTATTTCCAGCAGACGGTGGCCGAACTGGAGGGCGAGCTCGATGCGGCCGCGCTGGCCCGCAGTTGGTTCGAGACCGCGCGCCGGCAGCCGATGCTGCGCACGGCGATCGTGTGGGAAGGGCTGTCGGTGCCGCACCAGATCGTGCTGGCGGGCACGCAGGCGCCGTGGCAGGAACTGGATTGGTCGCAACTCGACCCGGCCGCCCAGGACGCGCAACTGCAGCGATGGCTGGCCGACGATGCCGCGCGCGGCGTCGATTTCGCCCACGCGCCGCTGGCGCGCATGTGCCTGATCGCGCGCGGCGGCGGCCGCTACTGGCTGGCGTGGAGCATCCACCATCTCATCGTCGACGGTTGGAGCACGCCGCTGTTGGTCGGCGAAATGCTGCAGCGCTATACCTCCGACGTGCGCGGCATCGCGCTGTCGCTGCCGCCGGCGCCTGGCTTCGACGGATACCTGGATTGGCGCGAACGCCAGGACCTGGCGCGTCAGCGCGGCTGGTGGCGCGAGCGTCTGCACGGATATTCCGGCGCCGCCGCGCTGCCCGCCGGCGCGTCCGGCGCGTCCGGCGCGACCCGGCGCGAGGAATGCGAACGCTGGCTCAGCGCGCACGACAGCGAGCGCCTGCGCGCGTTCTGCCGCGAACGCGGCTGCACGCTCAGCGACCTCGTCGCTTTGGCGTGGGGACTGGCGAACGCGCGTTACGGCAACAGCGACGACGTGGTGCTGGGCATGACCCGTTCGGGCCGGCCACCGGATCTGGCCGGGGTCGAGTCGATGGTCGGCGTGTTCATCAACACGCTGCCGCTGCGCCTGCGCGTCGATGCAAGCCGGCCCGCGCTCGACCTGCTTTCGGCGCTGCGCGGGCAATCGCTGGAAATCGCCGAGAACGAAGCCGTGGGCTTGGGCGAGATCCTCGCCGACAGCGGCCTGGACGCGGATCGGTTGTTCGCCAGCCTGCTGGTGGTCGAGAACTTCCCGGCGATGGCGCCGGCGCAGCTGCCGTTCGCATTACGCGTGCGCGAGACCCGCGCGGCCAATCACTACGCGCTGACGCTGCGCGTGTCCGAACGCGAAAACCTGCGCCTGGAAGCCTTGCTCGATGCCGCGCGGGTCGACCGCGACGTGGTCGCGGCGATGCTCGATCTGGCCGTGGCGAGCCTGCTTCGCTTGCTGCAACGGCCGGATTGCACGGTCGCCGAGCTATTGGGCGAAACCGATGCGGTGCCGGCGACGTTGCCGGAGCGGGCGTCGTCGGCCACCGCGCAGTCGCTGCTGTGGCAGGCGCCGGGGCAAGCGGTGGCGGTGGAAGAGGGCGATGCCAGTTGGACCTACGCGCAGCTGCGCGCTGCGGCCGGACGGATCGCCGCGGCGCTCGACGCGGCGGGTACGTCGCCGGGGGCGCATGTCGCGTTGTGCCTGCCGCGGACGTTCGCGCAGCTGGCGGCGATGGCCGCGGTGTGGCATCGCGGCGCGGCGTGGCTGCCGTTGGACCCGCAACATCCCGATGCGCGCCAGATCGCCGTGCTCGACGACAGCGGTG
Source organism: Lysobacter yananisis (assembly GCF_031199375.1). Lineage (NCBI taxonomy): Bacteria > Pseudomonadati > Pseudomonadota > Gammaproteobacteria > Lysobacterales > Lysobacteraceae > Lysobacter > Lysobacter yananisis. Next base: position 4,697,162 of record NZ_CP133568.1, on the reverse strand, counting down.
CGGATGTCGTGATCGGCTGGGGCGCCGCGCCGGCGTGGTTGCCCGTCGGCGTACGCTGGCTCGATGCCGAATCGGTCTTAACCGACACCACGCCGTATGCGGAACCGCCGCGCGTGGATGTCGGTATCGATACCCCGGCTTATCTGATCTACACCTCCGGCTCGACCGGAACGCCCAAGGGCGTGGTGGTGAGCCAGCGCAATCTGGCGCATTACGTCGCCGGTGTGTTGCCGGTGCTGGAACTCGGCGAGAACGCGTCGCTGGCGACGCTGTCCACGGTCGCGGCCGACCTGGGCTTCACCGCCTTGTTCGGCGCCTTGCTCAGCGGACGCCGCGTGCGTCTGCTGCCGGCGGAACTGGCGTTCGATGCGCAAGCGCTGGCCGCGCATCTTCAGGCGCATCCGGTGGATTGCCTGAAGATCGTGCCCTCGCATCTAGCCGGTTTGCTGGCGGCCGGCGGCGGCGCGTCGGTGTTGCCGCGCGAATGCCTGGTCACCGGCGGCGAAGCGCTGAGCGGCGCCTTGGTCCAGCAGGTGCGCGCGCTCGCGCCGTCGCTGCGGATCGTCAATCACTACGGTCCGACCGAAACCACGGTCGGTATCTTGACCTGCACCGTGCCGGACGAATGGCCGGCGGAGCAGGGCGTCCCGGTCGGCCGTCCGCTGGCCGGCAACGAGGCCTGGGTGTTGGACCGTTTCGGTCTACCGGCGCCGGTCGGCGTGGCCGGCGAGTTGTACCTGGGCGGCGGCAATCTGTCGCTGGGCTATTGGCAGCGCGACGAACAAACCGCCGAACGCTTCGTCGCGCATCCGTTCGCGCCGGGCCGCACGCTGTACCGAAGCGGCGACCTCGCCAAGCTCGATAATGAAGGCCGGATCGTGTACCTGGGCCGCGGCGATCACCAGGTCAAGATTCGCGGCTATCGCGTGGAATTGGGCGAAGTCGAGCAAGTGCTGGCGCAGTTGCCCGGCGTCGAAGTCGCCGCGGTATTGGCCTTGCCGGGCGCCAACGGCGTATTGCAACTGGGCGCCTGTGTGCAAGGCACGCTGGACGGTGTCGCTGAAGCGTTGACGCAGCGTCTGCCCGAATACCTGTGTCCGACCCGCTGGCGCATGGTCGAATCGATGCCGCGTCTGGGCAACGGCAAGATCGACCGCCAGGCGCTGGCCGAGTTGTTGCAGCAGGAAGAGACCGATCCGTCGGCCGAAACCGCCGACGAAACCCCGGTCAACGAAGTGCTGCGCGAGCTGTGGCAAAAGCTGCTGGGCCGCGAGCATATCGGCGCGCACGAGAACTTTTTCGCGCTCGGCGGCGATTCGATCCTGAGTCTGCAAGTGGTGGCGCGAGCGCGCCAAGCCGGGCTGGCGCTGATGCCGCGACAGCTGTACGACCATCCGACCCTGGCCGCGCTCAGCGCGCAGGTGCAGGCGAGCGCGCCGGCGCCCGCAGCGGCCAAGCCCGCGCCTGAAGCCGAACAGGCGTTCGGCTTGACCCCGATCCAGCATTGGTTCTTCGAGCAGGCGCTCGATGAACCCGCGCACTGGAACATGTCGCTGTACCTGAAACTGCCCGGCGCGCTCGACACCGCCGCCTTCGCCGCGGCATTGGCCGATGTCGTCGCCGCGCACCCGATGCTGCGCGCACGCTTCCAGCGCGACGCCGGCGGACAGTGGCGCCAGCGCATCGGCGCATGGCAGGCCGACAACTTCGTCCATCGCGAAGCCGAAGCCGGACAACGCGAAACCTTGTTGGCGCAATGGCAGTCCGGCCTGAGCTTCGATGGCTCGCTGTGGCGCGTGCTGGCCCTGTCCGGGCCGCAAGACGGGGAAACCCGGGTGTTGTTCGCCGCGCACCACTTGCTGGTCGATGCGGTGTCGTGGGCGGTCATAGTCGACGACCTGCAACAGGCCTATGCCGAGCGCCGCGCCGGCCGCGTTCCGGCGCTGGCCGCCGAAGCCTGCGGTTTCGGCGAGTGGCAATCCGCGTTGCGACAGTTGCCCGCGACCACCCTGGAGCGGTGGCGCGGCTACTGGCGCGCCCTCGATCCGAACACCGACGCGACCCGACTGCCGTGGCAGGACAGCGACAATCGCTACGCGCATACGGTCCATCTGCACGACCGCCTCGACCGCGAGTGGACCGAGCGCCTGCTGACCCAGACCGCCCGCGCCTACGGCAACGAGCCGCAGGAGCTGTTGCTGGCGGCGCTGGCTCTGGCGCTGCGCGGCGACGACGCCGCGACCACGCTGTGGGTCGAGCTGGAAGGCCACGGCCGCGACGACCTCGGCGCGGACCTGGATCTGTCGCGCACGGTCGGCTGGTTCACCGCGCGCTATCCGCTGGCGCTGCGCCTGCCTGCCGGCGAAGACCCCGGCGCGGCGCTGCGCGCGACCAAGGACCAACTGCGCGCGATCCCCGATCGCGGGCTGGGCTTCGGCGTGCTGCGCTACCTGCACGGCGAACTCGCCGACCTGCCGGTGCCGCAGGTCTGCTTCAACTATCTCGGCCAGTTGCGCGCCGGCGAACGCGACGGTTGGACCCTGTGCGAGGAGCACGACGGCGGCGGCCGCGCCGGCGGCAATCGCCGCCGCCATCTGCTCGACCTCAATGCGATGTTGGTCGACGGCGAACTGCGCCTGGACTGGGCTTGGCCGCGCGACGCGGCGACGGGCGAGGCGCTGCAGGCGCTGAGCCGACGCTATCTGGGCGCGTTGCGCGAGCTGATCGCCAGCGCGCAGACCGCCGAGCCGCGACCGACGCTCGCCGACCTGCCGCTGGCCGGACTGGATGCGGCGCAGCTGGACGCGCTGCTGGCCCGGCATCCGCAGGCGCAGGACGTCTATCCGCTGGCGCCATTGCAGGAAGGCTTGCTGTTCCACAGCCTGCTCAACGCACAGGCCGATCCCTACATCAACCAGACCACGGTGGCGCTACACGGCGCGCTCGACGGCGAGGCCTTCGCCGACGCGTGGCGGCAAGCGCTGGCGCGCCATCCGATCCTGCGCAGCGGCTTCGTCGTGCAAGGGCTGTCCTCGGCGCGGCAATTGCCGCACCGGCAGGTCGCGCTGCCGTTGATCGAGCAGGACTGGAGCGATCTGGACCCGGCCCAGGCGCAATCGCGCCTGGCCGAATTGCAGGCGCAGCAACGCGACATCGGTTTCGATCTCGCCGCGCCGCCGCTGATGCGGCTGGCGCTGCTGCGCCGCGGCGCGGACGAGCACTGGCTGATATGGACCCGCCACCACCTGATCGTCGATGGCTGGAGCTCGGCGCTGCTGCTCGGCGAGGTCTGGCGCCTGTACGCCGCATTGCGCGAAGGCCGCACGCCGCAACTGGTGGCCGCGCCGCCGTTCCGCGATTACCTGCAGTGGCTGCGCGAACAAGACCCTGCGATTGCGCGCGCGTTCTGGCGCGAACAACTCGGCGGCCTGGAACCGGTGGCATTGCCCGAAGCGGCCGAACCGGCGGCTGGATACGCATCGCTGGCGCGCCGGTTCGATTTCGCCGCGGCCGCGGCCTGGGCACAGGGCCACGGCCTGACCGCCAATTCGCTGCTGCAAGGCGCGCTGGCCCTGGTGCTGCGGCGCTATTACGGCCGCGACGATTTCGCCCTCGGCATCACCATCGCCGGACGCCCGCCGGAACTGGCTGGGGTGGAACGCATGCTCGGCGTGTTCATCAACAGCGTCCCGTTGCGCGTCGTCACGGCCGGGCAAGCCGCGCCGGCGTTGTGGCTGCAGAACCTGCAGCGGCGCAATCTCGACCTGCGCACTCACGGCTACCTACCGCTGGCCGAGATCCAGCGCGCCGGCGCGGCCGATGCGGGTTCGCTGTTCGATACCTTGCTGGTGTTCGAGAACCTGCCCGCGGCCGCGCGCGGCGGTGATGCCGGCCCGCGCATCGAGGAACTGGATCATCGCGCCCACAGCAACTATCCGTTGATGCTGACGGCCGTGCCCGAAGACGACGGGTTGCGCATCGAGGCGGTACTCGACCGCGGCAAGCTCGATGGCTGGCTGGTCGAGCAGATGCTGGGCGATCTGGCCTTCGTGTTGCAGCAGCTGCCGTCGTTGCAGCGGCTGGACGATTTGCCTTTGCTGCCTTCGCAGAGTCGATCCGCCGCCTGGACCGAACGCGCCAGCTACCCATGCGTCGGAAGTCTGGTCACGCGCTTCGCCGAAGTCGCGCAGCGCCATCCCGCGCGCATCGCGGTCTCGGCCGAAGACGGCGCACTCGACTACGCCGCGCTCGACCGGCGTTCCTCGCAATTGGCGACATTGCTGATCCGCCAAGGCGCCGGCCCCGGCCAGCGCGTCGGCCTGTGCCTGCCGCGTGGCTGCGACCTGTTGGTCGCGCTGCTGGCGATCCTCAAAACCGGCGCGGCCTACGTCCCGGTCGATCCGCAAGCACCGGCGGCGCGGCGCGGTTTCGTCCTCGAAGACAGCGGCGTCTGCCTCAGCGTCAGCCTGCGTGCGTTGGCGGTCGAGCTGCCCGGCACGGCGCTGTGCCTGGACGATCCGTTCACTCGCGCGCAGCTCGATGCGGCGACGTCGGGCGAACTGCCCGAGGTGCCCGCCGACGCGCCGGCCTATCTGATCTACACCTCTGGTTCGACCGGCACGCCCAAGGGTGTGGTGGTCACGCATCGCAATGTCGAGCGTCTGTTCACCGCGGCCACGCAGGACGGCCACTTCAGCTTCGACGAAAGCGACGTGTGGAGTCTGTTCCACTCGCACGCGTTCGACTTCGCGGTGTGGGAGCTGTGGGGCGCGTGGTTGTACGGCGGCCGCGCGGTGCTGGTGCCGGAAGCGGTGTGCCGGCAACCCGATGCCTTCCTCGACCTACTCGCCGACCAAGGCATCACCGTGCTCAACCAGACGCCGTCGGCGTTCTACGCGCTGCAGTCGCAGGCGCTGCGACGCGACGTACCGCTGAAGGTGAAGACCGTGGTGTTCGGCGGCGAAGCGCTCGAACCTTCGCGCCTGCAACCCTGGCGCGAGCGCTACCCGGATGCCGAGCTGGTCAACATGTACGGCATCACCGAAACCACGGTGCACGTCAGCTTCCACCGCCTCAGCGACGAAGACCTGCAAAGCCCGGCCAGCCGCATCGGCCGTGCATTGCCGGACCTGGCCGTACACGTGCTCGACGACGCCGGCCAACCGGTACCGCTGGGCGTGATCGGCGAACTGGTGGTCGAAGGCGACGGCGTCGCCCAAGGCTATTGGCAGCGGCCGGAACTGACCGCCGAGCGCTTCGTCGTTCGCGGGGGGCAGCGCCGCTACCGCTCCGGCGACCTCGGCCGCTACCGCGTCGACGGTTCGTTGGAGTACCGCGGCCGCGGCGACGATCAGGTCAAGCTGCGCGGCTACCGGATCGAACCGGGCGAGATCGCGGCCAAGCTCGCGGCGTTGCCGCAGGTCGTCGACGCCGCGGTCACGGTCGAAGGGCAGGGCGAGGGCGCGTGGCTGATGGCTTACGCCGTCGCCGCGGCGAACGCCGAACCCGATCCGCAAGCGTTACGCGACGGGCTGCGCGGGGTACTGCCGGACTACATGCTGCCGCGCCAGATCCAGCTGCTGCCGGCGCTGCCGCTGACCGCCAACGGCAAGCTCGACCGCAAGGCGCTGCCCAAACCGCAGACCGGGGAACGCGACGAAGGCGTCCTCGAATCGGCCAGCGAACGACGCTTGGCCGAATTGTGGCGGCAACTGCTGGGCGGCGAGTTGCCCGGACGCGGCGCGCATTTCTTCGCCCGCGGCGGCCACTCCCTGCTGGTGGTGCGCCTGGCCGAGGCCATCCGCGTCGAGTTCGCGGTGGCCGTGCCGCTGAAATCCCTGTTCGAGCAGCCGCGGCTGGCCGAACAGGCCGCCTTGCTCGACGCTCTCGCCGCACCGCAAGCGGCGCCCGAACGCGCGGACGACACCTGGGAAAGCTTCGAACTATGAGCGCCTCGCAACTGCTGATCGACCTGCGCCGCCAGGGCGTGCGCCTGAGCCTGGCCGACGGCCGCCTGCAAGTGCAGGCGCCGCCGGGCGTGCTGACGCCGGCGCTGCGCGACCGGCTCAAGGCGCATCGCGATGAGTTGACCGATCTGCTCGCGGCCAACGATCCGGCCGCCGCGGCCGGCGAAGCGCCGATCCCGCGCCTGCGCGACCGCCAGGACGCGCCGTTGTCGCCGGCGCAGCAACGCCTGTGGCTGTTGCAACAACTGGAATCCGACCCGGCGCTGTACCTGATCCCGGCCGCGTTGGAACTGCGCGGCGCGCTCGACCCCGACGCGGTGCGCCGCGGCATCCAGGCGCTGATGGCGCGCCACGAGTCGCTGCGCACGGTGTTCCGCGAGCGCGACGGCGAAGCGACAGCGCACCGGCTGGATGCCTGGCCCGACCCGCTGCATTGGCGCGAGTTGGCGGCGAGCGACGATCAGGACGCGACATTGGCGCAAGCCATCGCCGTCGCCTGCGCCGATCCGATCGACCTGGAGCACGGGCCGATGCTGCGCGTGCACGCGTTCGCGCTGGGCCCGCAGCGGCATGTGCTGTTGCTGCTGTTGCACCACATCGCCGGCGATGCGCAGTCGATGGCGGTGCTTACCCGCGAGTTCGCCCAGGCCTACGCCGCGGCGCTGGACGGCGCCGAGCCAGCGTGGGAACCGTTGCCGTTGCAGTACGCCGATTACGCCCATTGGCAGCGCGAACGCTGGCGCGAAGGCCGGCTCGACGCCAGCCGCGACTGGTGGCTCGATCGCCTGGACGGGTTGGCGCCGCTGCATGCGCTGACCACCGATCGCGCGCGGCCGGAGCGGCTCGGCAATGCCGGCGCGCGGGTGAGCCTGCGCCTGGACGCGAACGAACGCGCCGCGGTACTGGGGTTGGCCCAAGCCCACGACGCGACCGTCTTCGTGGTGCTGCAGGCGGCGTTCGCGCTGCTGCTCAAGCGCCACGGCGACCACGCCGACGTCGCCTTCGCCACGCCGGTGTCGGGACGCGAACATCGCGAACTGCAGCCGCTGGTGGGCTTCTTCGTCAATACCCTGGCGATGCGCCATCGGGTCGATGAAGACGCGTCGGTCGGCGCGTGGCTGGCGCAAGTCAAGCGCGCCACCCTGGACGCGTTCGCGCACCAGGCGCTGCCGTTCGACAAACTGATCGAAGCCGTGCAGCCGGCGCGCAGCCTCAGTCATGCGCCGCTGCTGCAGATCATGCTTTCCTACCAGCGCCGCGAAGGCGACGGGTTGCGCCTGCCGGGCCTGGACATCCGGCCGTGGCCGCTGCCGCAAGCCGGCAGCAAGTTCGAGCTGTCGCTGGATGCGCTCGATGGCGACGACGGCATCGAGCTGAGTTTCGAATACAACACCGAATTGTTCGCGCCGGCGCGTATCGCGGCCATGGCCGCGCAGCTGCGGCGCCTGCTGGCGCAGATGTGCGCGGACACGGACGCGCCGTTGCGCGCGCTCGACATGCTCGACGATGCGCAACGGCAGACGCTGCAGGCTTGGGAAGGCGAAGTGCGCGTGCGCGGCGAGCGCCCGGTGCTGAGCGAGATCGCCGAGCGCGCCGAACGCGCGCCCGACGCGATCGCGCTGGTCGACGGAGCGCGCACGCTGAGCTATCGCGAGCTGCTGCGCAACGTGGCCGCTGCCGCCGCGGCCCTGGCCGCCCGCGGGGTGAAAGCCGGCGATCTGGTGGCGCTGCGCTTGCCGCGCGGCGCGGCGGCGATCGAATGCCTGTTGGCCTGCCATTGGCTCGGCGCCGGCTACGTCCCGCTGGACACCGCGCTGTCGGACGAGCGTTGCGCCTTCATCCTGGCCGACGCCGGTTGCCGGTTGCTGATCGCCGAGGCGCCGGTCGGCGACGCGGCATGGATAGCGCCCGCCGCACTGGCCGAAGCGCCGCATGGCGCCACGACGCCGCCGCGGCAGGACGCGCTGGAACACCCGGCCTACGCGATCTACACCTCCGGCTCGACCGGCCGGCCCAAGGGCGTGCGCATCTCGCAGCGCAATCTGGCCGGCTACGCGCGCGCCGTCGCCGAGCACTACCGGATCGAACCGCGCGACCGGGTACTGCAGTTCGCCTCGCTGTCGTTCGACATCAGCGTCGAGGAGATTTTCTGCGCGCTCGCCGCGGGCGCCGCGCTGGTGTTGCGCGATGACGAAAGCGTGGCCGGTCCGGCCGGCTTCGCCGCCTTCGTCGCCGCGCAGTCGATTTCGGTGGCCTCGCTGCCGACCGCGTCCTGGCATGTGCTGTGCGGCGATCCCGCCGTGGCGGTGCCGGCCGACAGTCCGCTGCGGCTGCTGGCGATCGGCGGCGAAGCGGCGCGCGCCGAGTGCGTGCGCGCCTGGCGCCGCGCGGTCGGGACGCGCCTGCGCCTGCTCAACACCTACGGCCCGACCGAGGCGACGGTGGCCGCGACCTGCTTCGATCTCGGCACGGGCGAGGACGTGCGTATCGGTCGTCCATACGCGAACACACGCTGCCTGGTGCTGCAGGGCGAGGCGCGCGTGCCCGAAGGCGTGCCCGGCGAATTGGTGCTGGCGGGCGAGGGCGTGGGCGAGGGCTATATCGGCCATGCGGCCGCGAACGCCGCCGGCTTCGCCGAGCTCCAGGGCGAGCGCGTCTACCGCACCGGCGACCGCGTCTGCTGGCGCGACGGCGAACTGCAGTTTCTCGGCCGTCGCGACGATCAGGCCAAAGTGCAGGGCTTCCGGGTCGAACCCGGCGAAATCGAACCGGCGCTGCGCGGTCTCGCCGGCGTCGCCGATGCCTGCGCGGTCTGCCTGCGCGATCCGGCCGGCGACAATCGCCTGATCGCCTATTGGCAGGCCGATGCCGACGTCGGCGACGCGACCGACCAGGCCGTGCCCGATGAAGCCGACTTGCGCGCCGCGCTCGCGCGCGAACTGCCGTTCTACCTGGTGCCGAGCCGCTTCGTGCGCTTGCCGCGCCTGCCGCTGAACGTCAACGGCAAGCTCGACCGCCGCGCCCTGCCGGCGCCGGATTGGAATGCAGCGCCGCCATCGCCGGCGGCAGCGCTGGACGAGGGCGAAATCGCGTTGCTGGCGTTGTTCCGCGAAGTGCTGGGCCAGCCCGGGTTCGGCCCTGACGACGATTTCTTCCGCGCCGGCGGCCATTCCCTGGCCGCGGCGCGGCTGGCCGGCCTGATCCGCACGCGCCTGCAGCGGGCCCTGCCGCTGCGCGAACTGTTCGCCGCGCCGAACGTGCGCGCCCTGGCCGCGGCATTGGAGCGCGGCGAGGTCGAGACCGCGATACCGCAACGGCTGTCGCGCACCCAGCGTCTGCCGCTGTCGCCCGCACAGCGCCGGCTGTGGTTCCTGCAACAGCTCGACGCCGCTTCGCCGAGCTACAACATGCCCGGCGCGTGGCGGATCGAAGGCGCGCTGGACCCGGCCGCGCTGCGCGCCGCGTTCGCCTGCCTGCTGGCGCGGCACGAGGCGCTGCACAGCCGCATCGCCAGCGACGCCGGCACGCCGTATGCGCTGCCCGATCCGCAGGCCGCGCTGCCGTGGCGGGAGCTCGACCTGTCGGCGCTGGCGCCGGCGCAACGCGAGGCGCGCCTGCAGCAACGCCTGCACGCCAGCGCGACCGCCGCGTTCGATTTGGGGCGCGAACTGCCGCTGCGGATCGAATTGATCCGGCTGGGCGCGGACGAGCACGCGCTGCTGGTCTGCCTGCACCACATCGCCGCCGACGGCGCCTCGCTGGGCCTGCTGATGGCCCAGGCCAACGCCGCCTATCGCGCAGCGTTGCGCGGCGAGCGCGACAACGAAGACGCTTCGCGCCTGCACTACGCCGATTTCGCCGATTGGCAACAGCGTCTGCTCACGCCCGAGCGCGAACGCAGCTTGCTGACTTACTGGCGCGAACGCCTGTCCGGCGCGCCCGCGGTGCACAGCCTGCCGCTGGATTACCCGCGTCCCGAGCGCCCCGATCATCGCGGCGGCCACCACGCCTTCGTGCTGCCGGCGGCGCTGGTGGCCCGGCTCGACGCATTGGCGCTGGATTGCGGCGTCACCGCCTTCATGCTGCTCAAGAGCGCGTTCGCGCTGGTGCTGGCGCGCTATTCCGACAACGACGACATCGTCCTGGGCACACCGGTGTCCGGCCGCGAGCGCGCCGAGTTCGAGCACACCATCGGCTTCTTCGCCAACACCCTGGTGTTGCGCGAAACCGTCGACCGCTCGCGCAGCCTGCCCGACTCGTTGCGCGCCGGCCGCGCGCAATACCTGGCCGATTTCGATCGCCAGGCGCAGCCCTTCGACACCCTGGTCGAGGCGCTGGGGGCGGCCGGGCAGGGCGGGCCGTCGCCCCTGTTCCAGATCCTGTTCGCCGTGCACGAAGGCGGCGCCGCGCTGGAATTCCCGGATGCGCGCCTGGTTGCGCTCGACCACGGCAGCGGCACGGCCAAGTTCGACCTGAGCCTGCACCTGACCCGCCGCGACGGCGGCTTGCACGGCCAGTTCGAATTCGCCGCCGCGCTGCTGCGCGAAGATACCGTGCGCAGTCTCGGCGAATCGCTGGCGGCGCTGCTGGCCGATCTGGCCGAGCGTCCCGACGCGCCGGCCGGCGAACTCGCGCTCGCCGCCGCGGCGTTGCCGCAACCGGCACCCGCCGCGGCGGCCGTCGCGCACGCCGATCTTTGGCATTGGTTCGAGCACAGCGCCCAAGTCCATGCGCAGTCGGTCGCGCTGGAGCACGGCGAGCATCGCATCGAGTACGCCGAACTCGCGCGGCAGGCGCGCGACTGCGCCGACTATCTGTACGCCCACGGCGTCCGTGCCGGCGACCGGGTCGGCCTGTGCCTGGCGCGCGGCTGCGCGCCGGTCGTCGCGATCCTCGCCTGCCTGCGCCTGGGCGCGGCTTATGTACCGCTGGATCCGGCCTATCCGAGCGAGCGCTTGCTGCGCATCGCAGCGGAAGCGCGATTGCGCTGCATCCTCGCCGACGCGGCGGGCGAGGCGGCGCTGATCGGCGCCGACGCGCCGCGCCTGCCGATGCCCGCCGAAGGTGCGGTCTTCGCGCCAGCGCCGACGGCGACGATCGATCCCGACAGCGCCGCCTATGTGCTCTACACCTCCGGCTCGACCGGCACGCCGAAGGGTGTGGTCCTGCCGCATCGCGCCTTGACCCAGTTGCTGACCGCCCAGGCCGCCGACCAGCCGCTGTTCGGCGAACGCCTGGCGACGCTGCAGTTCACCTCGTTGAACTTCGACGTCTCGTTCCAGGAAATCTTCACCGCGCTGGTCAGCGGTTCGCGCCTGGTGCTTGTCGGCGAGGCGCAGCGCCAGGACCTGCCGGCCTTGGTCGAGTTGATCCATGCCCGCGGCGTGCAGCGGCTGTTCCTGCCCGTGGCGGTATTGACCTTGTTGCCGATGCTGGCGCAACGGCCCTTGCCGGAGCTGCGCCTGGTCGCGGTCGCCGGCGAGGCGCTGTCGGTTTCGCCGGCGCTGCGCGGTTTCTTCGCCGCGCATCCGCAATGCCGTCTGGTCAATCACTACGGGCCGACCGAGACCCACGTGGTCACGGCGCATACCTTGCCGGCCGATCCGCTGCGCTGGCCGGCGCTGCCGCCGATCGGGCGGCCGCTGCCGAACCTGCGCCTGAGCGTGCGCGACGCGCGTGGCGCGCCGCTGCCGCAGGGCGCGATCGGCGAACTCTACGTCGCCGGTCCCGCGCTGGCGTCGGGCTATCTGGGCCGGCCGGACCTGACCGCGGAACGCTTCGTCGTCGATGCCGACGGCGCAGTCGCGTACCGCACCGGCGACCGCGTGCACCTGGGCGGCGACGGCGAGTTGCGTTATCTGTCGCGCGGCGACGGCCAGATCAAGCTGCGCGGCTTCCGCATCGAGACCGGCGAAGTCGCCGCGCAATTGCAGGCCGTGCCCGGCGTGCGCGCCGCCGCGGTCGATCTGCGCACCGACCCCGTCGGCGAACCGCGACTGGTCGCGTGGCTGGCCGGCGACGAGGACGCGGCCGCGCTGCGCGAGCGCGCCGAGCGGCAGGTCGAACGCAGCCTGCCCGCGTTCATGCGCCCGCAGGCCTACGCCGTGCTGGCGCGCCTGCCGCTGACCGTCAACGGCAAGCTCGACCGCGCCGCACTGCCGGCGCCGCAATGGCAACGCGAGCCCAGCGCGGCCCAGCCCGCGCAGACCGCGACCGAAGCGGTCCTGCTGGAGCTGTGGCGCGAACTGCTCGGCAACGACGGCCTCGGCACGACCGATCACTTCTTCGCCCACGGCGGCCATTCGTTGCTGGCCGTGCGCCTGCTCGCGCGGGTGCGCGAACGCTATCCGCATGCGCCGCCGCTGGCGGCGATCTTCGCCGCGCCGACCGTGCGCGAGCTGGCCGCGCGCATCGACGCGCTGGCCGACGGCGCGAACGCCGACGCGCCGGTCGCGGCCGATCGCTCCGGCGAACTGCCGTTGTCGTTCGGCCAGGCCCGGTTGTGGGCGCTGGAACGCCTGACCGGCGGTGCCGCCGACTACCTGATTCCGGCGGTGGTGGAGCTGCGCGGCGAACTCGACGCCGCGCGCTTGCTGGCCGCGTTCGACGCGGTGTGCGCGCGCCACGAGATCCTGCGCAGCCGATTCGGCGAACGCGACGGCGAAGGCCGTCAAACCGTGCGCCCGGCCGCGGCCGGCACCGGCTGGATCGAAGACGCGACCGGTTGCAGCGACGAGGCCTGCCGCGAGCGCGTGGCGGAACTGACCGCGCGCCCGTTCGACTTGGCCGAGCAAGCGCCGCTGCGCGTGGCCTTGCTGCGCCGCGCCGCCGACCGCCATGTGCTGGTGCTGGTGCTGCACCACATCGTCGCCGACGCGGCCTCGCTGCCGATCCTGCTCGCCGACTTGCAGGCGGCCTACGCCGAACCGGCGCAAGCCTTGCCGGCGCTGCCGCTGCAGTACGGCGACTATGCGCTGTGGCAACGCGGCCGCGAAGGGCAGGCGAGTGCGGCGCAGGAACTGGCCTGGTGGCGAGAGCGCCTGCACGGCCTGCCGACGGTGCACAACCTGCCGCTGGACCGGCCGCGTCCGCCGCAGCGCTCCTACGCCGGCGCGACCCTGCGCCAACCGCTGCCGCCGGCGCTGGTGGCGCGGCTGGACGCGCTGGCGGCGCGCCAGCGGGTCAGCCGCTACGTGCTGCTGCAGGCGGTGTTCGTGCTCTGGCTGCATCACTTCAGCGAAGCCGAGGATATCGTGCTGGGCACGCCGTCGGCCGCGCGCGACCATGCCGGCCTGGACGGAATGATCGGCTTCTTCGTCGATACCCTGGTGCTGCGCCACCACGCCGAACCTTCGATGCGCTTCGATCAGCTGCTGGACGCGGTGGCGGCCACGGTGACCCAGGCGCTGGCGCATCAGGATACCCCGTTCGAGCACCTGGTCGATGCGCTGCGGCCGCCGCGCGAACTGGCCCACAATCCGCTGTTCCAGATCATGTTCTCGGCGCAGTCCGCGCAGCCGACGCGACTGTCGCTGCCCGGCATCGAGGTGCATGCGCTCGACGCGCCCAGCCGCAGCGCCAAGTTCGATCTGTCGCTGGACGTCAACCAGCTCGAAGACGGCTGCGTGGCGTTCTGGGAGTACGCCACCGATCTGTTCGATGCCGACAGCGTGGAGCAGTTCGCCGCGCACTACCTGCGCTTGCTCGAAGCGGTCGCCGACGCGCCGACGCGGACCCTGGACGAACTCGCCCGGGTCGAGGAGCGCTGGCCGGCGCCGACGACCGCGCCGGCGCCGACGCACGTCGCCGCGCGCATCCGCGAACACGCGCTGCGCACGCCGCGGGCGCTGGCGGTCGAAGACGGCGAAACCCGCCTGGACTACCGCAGCCTGTGGCGCCGCGCCGGCGCGCTGGCCCGGCATCTGCCGCGCGACGGCACGCCGGTCGCGGTGCTGGCGCCGCGCGGTTGGCAATCCATCGTCGCCGAACTGGCGGCGTGGCGCGCCGCGCGCGCGTTCCTGCCGCTGGACCCGGCGCATCCGCCGGCGCACCTGCAGGCCATCGCCGCCGATGCCGGCGCCGGCGCGCTGCTGCGCCACGCCGATTTCGCGCTCGACCTGGGCGTGCCGGGCTGGACCATCGACACCGCCAGCGAACCCGAAGCGCCAGACGGCGACGACGACAGCGATGGCGGGGCGGACGCCGCCGGCATCGCCTATCTGATCTACACCTCCGGTTCGACCGGCGCGCCCAAGGGCGTGGTGATCGGCCACGACAACCTCGCCGCCTACGTCGACGCGGCCGGCGCGGCCTATGCCATCGGCGCGCACGACCGCGTGCTCAATCTGGCCTCGCCCGGTTTCGACATCGCCATCGAAGAGACCATGGTGAGCCTGGCCCACGGCGCAACGGTAGTGGTCGCCGGTCCGCAGTTCCTGGCCCAGGCCAGCGGCTTCTGCGCGGCGCTGGCGGCGCAGGCGATCAGCGTGACCAGCCTGCCGACCGCGTTGTGGAACGTGCTGGCCGAAACCGCGCAGGGCGCGCAGGCGCCGGCGTGCTGGCGCCTGTGCGTGCTCGGCGGCGAAAGCCTGCAGCCGGGCTTGCTCGCGCAATGGCGCCGGCACGTCGTCGGCGGCCCGCAACTGATCAACACCTACGGCCCGACCGAGACCACGGTGGTGGCGAGCCACTACCGGCTCGGCGACGACGGCCGCGTCGCCATCGGCCGGGCGCTCGGCGACGCCCGCCTGAGCGTGCGTCGCGACGGCTGGCCGGTGGCTCCGGGACTGCCGGGCGAACTGGTCATCGGCGGCGCCGGCGTCGGCCGCGGCTATCACGGCCAGCCGCAGCTCAGCGCCGAGGCGTTCTTCGAATCCGAAGGCCAACGCTGGTACCGCAGCGGCGACCGGGTGCGTTGGAACGGCGAGGGCCAACTCGAATTCCTCGGCCGCAGCGATCATCAGCTTAAGTTGCGCGGTTACCGGGTCGATCCGGAACAAGTGGGCGCGGTCCTGGCCGGCCATCCCGCGCTGCGCCAAGCGGTGGTCGTCGCGGTGCGGCCGGCGCAGGGCGAGGCGTACTTGGCCGCGTATGCGGTCGCCGATCCAGGCGCGGCCTCCGCCGAGGTCGAGCCGGCCGCGCTGCGCCAGTGGCTGGGCGCGCGGCTGCCCGACTACATGCTGCCGCAGGCCTGGTCGGTGGTGCCGGAATTGCCTTTGACGGTCAACGGCAAGCTCGACCGCAAGCGCCTGCCCGAAGCCCCGCGCCTGGCCGCATCCGCCACCGCGGCCGCGCCGGTGGCGCCGCGCGACGAACGCGAACGCGAACTCGCGGCGATCTGGTGCGAACTGCTGCGGCTGCCACAGGTCGGGGTCGAAGACGACTTCTTCGCTCTCGGCGGCAACTCGCTCGGCGCGATCCGGCTCAAGGCGCGGGTCGAAGCGCGCTTCAACGTGGAACTGGAACTGGCCGGGCTGTTCGCCCGTCCGACCATCGCCGCACTGGCCGAGCGCATCGCCGCCGCGGACCAGCGCATCGCCGCCGACGACATCGGCTTCCTCAACGATCTGCTGGACGAACTGGAATGACCGCTGCATCCGAACTGCGCGCGATCGCCGAACGCGCGATCAACCTGCCGGCGCACAAGCAGGACCTGTTCCTGGCGCGCCTGGACGAACGCGGCCTGGACGCGGCGCTGCTGCCGATCGTGGCCCGCGCCGAGGCCGATGCGGCCACGCCGCTGTCGTTCGCGCAACGCCGCATGTACCTGGTCGAGCGCATGTCCGCGCAAGCCCTGTACAACCTCGCCTCGGGCCTGGAACTGCACGGCGAACTGAACCTCCGCGCCTTGCGCGGCGCCTTGGACTCGATCGTCGAACGTCATGCAGTGCTGCGCACGGTCTATCGCGAAGTCGACGGCGTGCCGCAACAGCAGGTGCTGGCGCACGCGCCGCTGGCGCTGGAAGAGCGCACCCTGCAAGGCGATGCCGGCCGGCAACTGCGCGAGCGGCTCGACGCGATGCAGGCGCAGCCGTTCGCGCTCGATGCCGAAGCGCCGCTGCGGATCGAGCTGTACCGGCTCGGCGAGCGGCGCTGGGCCTTGCTGTGGTGTGTGCACCACATCGCGTTCGACGCTTGGTCCGAAGGCGTGCTGCAAAACGAGCTGGTGCAGGCCTATTCGGCTCTGGCCGACGGTCGCGCTGCGATGCTGGCGCCGCTGGCGGCGCAGTACGCCGACTACGCCGCCTGGGAAGGACTGTGGCAGCGCAGCGCCAGCTTCCGCCGCCACAGCGACTATTGGCGCGACGCGCTGGCCGGCGTGCCGGACGAATTGTCGCTGCCGTTCGACCGCGCCCGGCCCGCCACGCAGGCGCGCGGTCACGGCGGCGCCGAAGCGAGGCGCACGCTGCCGGCGGCGCTGACCCGGCGCCTGTACGGCCTGACCGCGAATCTGCTGCCGGGACGCGAGACCACGCTGTACACCTTGTTGCAGACCGCGTTCGGTTGGCTGCTGGCGCGCTACGGCAACACCGGCGACCTGTGCATGGCGACCTCGATCGCCAACCGCCAACGCACCGAACTCGAACCGCTGATCGGCTGCCTGGTCAACACTCTGGCGATCCGCCACCGGGTCGAGGCCTCGCTGCGCTTCGACCAGGCGGCCGCGGCCGCAGGCGACACCATCACCGCCGCGTTCGAGCACGCGCAGGTGCCGTTCGAGCACGTGCTGGAGCGGCTGGACATCGCCCGCGACGGCGTCCGTCCGCCGCTGTGCCAGGTGCTGTTCGTGCTGCAGAACGTGCCCGACGCCGGCGCCCTGGCCCTGCCTGGGCTGAGCATCGCGCCGTTGGCGCAGGAACAGCGGCTGGCGCGTTTCGACCTCAGCCTGCGCATCGCCGAGCGCCGCGACGAGGCCCATCTCGGCCTGCATCTGGAGTACAGCACCGAGTTGTTCCAGGAGCAGACGGCCGAACGCCTGCTCGCCGATTTCGAAATCCTGCTGGAACAGGTTTGCGCCGCGCCGCAGATTCGCTTCGGCGAGGTCGTGCTCGGGCATGAGGCGCGGAATCAAACCGTCGAGCCCGCGGCCGTCGCCACCGCGCAGTCGCTGCTGTGGCAGGCACCGGCGCAAGCGGTGGCGGTGGAAGAGGGCGATGCCAGCTGGACCTACGCGCAGCTGCGCGCGGCGGCCGGCCGGATCGCCGCGATGCTCGACGCGGCGGGTACGTCGCCGGGCGCGCACGTCGCGCTGTGCCTGCCGCGGACGTTCGCGCAACTGGCGGCGATGGCCGCGGTGTGGCATCGCGGCGCGGCGTGGCTGCCGTTGGACCCGCAACATCCCGATGCGCGTCAGATCGCCGTGCTCGACGACAGCGGTGCGGGTGTCGTGATCGGCTGGGGCGCTGCGCCGGCGTGGCTGCCGGCCAGCGTGCGTTGGCTCGATGCCGAATCGGTCCTGGGCGACACCGCGCCATATGCGGAACCGCCGCGCGTGGATGTCGATGTCGATACTCCGGCCTATCTGATCTACACCTCCGGCTCGACCGGCACGCCCAAGGGCGTGGTGGTGAGCCAGGGCAGTCTGGCGCATTACGTCGCCGGCGTGTTGCCGGTGCTGGAACTCGGCGAGAACGCGTCGCTGGCTACGCTATCGACGGTCGCGGCCGACCTGGGTTTCACCGCCTTGTTCGGCGCTTTGCTGAGCGGCCGCCGCGTTCGGCTGCTGCCGGCGGAGCTGGCGTTCGATGCGCAAGCGCTGGCCGCACATCTTCAGGCGCATCCGGTGGATTGCCTGAAGATCGTGCCCTCGCATCTGGCCGGTTTGCTGGCGGCCGGCGGCGGCGCGTCGGTGTTGCCGCGCGAATGCCTGGTCACCGGCGGCGAAGCGCTGAGCGGCGCCTTGGTCCAGCAGGTGCGCGCGCTCGCGCCGTCGCTGCGGATCGTCAATCACTACGGCCCGACCGAAACCACGGTCGGTATCCTGACCTGCACCGTGCCGGACGAATGGCCGGCGGAGCAGGGCGTCCCGGTGGGCTGTCCGCTGGCCGGCAACGAGGCCTGGGTGTTGGACCGTTTCGGTCTGCCGGCGCCGATCGGCGTGGCCGGCGAGCTGTACCTGGGCGGCGGCAATCTGTCGCTGGGCTATTGGCAGCGCGACGAACAAACCGCCGAACGCTTCGTCGCGCATCCGTTCGCGCCGGGCCGCACGCTGTACCGAAGCGGCGATCTCGCCAAGCTCGATAGCGAAGGCCGGATCGTGTACCTCGGCCGCGGCGATCACCAGGTCAAGATTCGCGGCTATCGCGTGGAATTGGGCGAAGTCGAGCAAGTGCTGGCGCAGTTGCCCGGCGTCGAAGTCGCCGCGGTGCTGGCTCTGCCAGGCGCCAACGGCGTATTGCAACTGGGCGCTTGCGTGCAAGGCACGCTGGACGGTGTCGCCGACGCGCTGGCGCAGCGCCTGCCCGAATACCTATGCCCGACCCGCTGGTGCGTGGTCGAATCGATGCCGCGCCTGGGCAACGGCAAGATCGACCGTCAAGCGCTGGCCGAGTTGTTGCAGCAGGACGAAACCGATCCGTCGGCCGAGACCGCCGACGAACCCCCGGTCAACGAAGTGCTGCGCGAGCTGTGGCAAAAGCTGCTGGGCCGCGAGCATATCGGCGCGCACGAGAACTTCTTCGCGCTCGGCGGCGATTCGATCCTGAGTCTGCAAGTCGTAGCGCGGGCGCGCCAAGCCGGGCTGGCGCTGATGCCGCGACAGCTGTACGACCATCCGACCCTGGCCGCGCTCAGCGCTCACGTGCAGGCGAGCGCGCCGGCGCCCGCCGCGGCCAAGCCCGCGCCTGAAGCCGAACAGGCATTCGGCTTGACCCCGATCCAGCATTGGTTCTTCGAACAGGCGTTGGAGCAGCCCGCGCACTGGAACATGTCGGTCTGCATCCGCATTCCCGAGCGCCTGCGGCCGGCTGCGCTGGAGACCGCCGTACGCGCCGTGGCCGAACGCCATCCGATGCTGCGCGCGCGTTTCGGCCGCGATGCAAGCGGCACGTGGCAGCAGCGCATCGGCCCGTGGCTGCCCGCGCAGTTCGCCCACCGCGAAAGCGACGACCCGGCGAGCCGCGCAGAATCGATGCGCGCCTGGCAAGCCAGCCTGGACCTCGACAACGGACCGCTGTTCCGCGCGCTCTATCTCACCGCCGCCGATGCCGCGGATGGGCGTCTGCTGCTGGTCGCGCATCATTTGCTGATCGACGGCGTGTCCTGGCGCGTGTTGCTGGAGGACCTGCAGCGCGCCTATCGCGACGCCGCCGACGGCCGCGCGCCGGCCCTGGCGCCACCGCCGAGCGATTTCGGCCAATGGCAGCGGCATCTGCGCGAGGGTCTGTCGCCGCGGCGCCTGCAGCAATGGCGCGATTACTGGGCGCGACCGCAATCCGGCGACTGCGCGCAGCTGCCGTTCGCCGCCAGCGCCAACCGCGAATGCGATAGCGCCAGCGTGCACGCGCGGCTCGACCGCACCGCCACCGCCCGATTGCTCGGCGAGGACACGCGCGCGTTGCGCACCCAACCGCAGGAGCTGCTGCTGGCCGCGCTGGCGACGGCGCTGGCGCGACTGTGCGGCGCGAACGACATCGTGATCGAGCTGGAAGGCCACGGCCGCGAGCCGGTCGACAGCGAGCTGGATTTGTCGGAAACCGTCGGCTGGTTCACCAGCCGCTACCCGGCGCGGCTGCGTCTGCCCGCCGGCGCCGTGCCGGCCGCGACGCTGGCCGCGGTCAAGGACCAACTGCGCGACATTCCCGATCGCGGCCTGGGCTATGGCGTGCTGCGCTACCTGCACGGCGAACTCGCCGACCTGCCGGTACCGCAGGTCTGCTTCAACTACCTCGGCCAGGTGCGTTCGGGCGAGGCCGCGGGGTGGGACTTCGCCGGCGGCGACGACGGCGGCAGCCGCGCGCCCGGCACCCGCCGCAGCCATCTGCTCGATGTCGGCGCCATCGTCGTCGACGGCGAGTTGAGCGTGGATTGGACCTATCCCGCCGACGCGATCGGCCGCGATGCGATCCAGACGCTGGCCGACGATTTCATCGCCGCGCTGCAGGCGCTACTGGCACTGGACGGCCGCGACGCCGCCGTCCCCACGCGCAGCGACCTGGCCCTGGCCGCGTTCGACGACGCCGGTTTCGACCGTTTGATCCATCGCTATCCGGACCTGGAAGACGCCTATCCGGTGTCGCCGCTGCAGCAAGGCTTGCTGTTCCACGCCCTGGACGCCGGCGAGCAGCCGCTCTACATCAACCAGAGCACGGTCACCCTCGACGGCGAATTCGATGCCGACGCATTCGACCAGGCCTGGACGCTGGCGCTGGCTCGGCATCCGATCCTGCGCACCGGTTTCGCCTGGGACGGCCTGGAACGGCCGCTGCAGGTGGTTCGCAGCCGGGCGTCGCTATCGCCGCGCCGGCACGACCTGCGCGATCGCGACGAAGCCGGCATCGCCGCGATCCTGGCCGAGATCCAACGCGAGGACCGCACTACGCCGTTCGCGCTCGACGAGGTGCCGCTGATGCGGGTGCGCCTGCTGCAGTGCGCGCCGCGGCGGCATATCGTGGTGTGGACGCGCCACCATCTGATCGTCGACGGCTGGAGCTCGGCGCTGCTGATCCAGGAAGTGATGGCCGGCTACCGCGCGCTTGCGCGCGGGCAGCGGCCGGCGCTGCCCGCGGCGCCGCCGTATCGCGATTATCTGGGCTGGCTGGCGCGGCAGGATCGCGCGGGCTCTAGCGCCTGGTGGTCGCGCGAACTGGCCGCGCTCGACGCGCCCGCGCGATTGCCTGAGGCCGCCGATCCGCAGCCCGGTTTCGCCCATGTGCAACGCGAGTTCGATGCGACCGCCGTGGCTGCGCTGGCTGCCGCTCACGCGGTCACGCTAGGCACCGCGGTGCAGGGCGCGCTGGCGCTGGTGCTGCGCCGTTACTATGGCCGCGACGATTTCTGCATCGGCCTGACCAGTTCCGGCCGTCCGGCCGAACTGCCCGGGGTGGAGCGCATGCTCGGCGTGTTCATCAACACTTTGCCGCTGCGCTTGCGCTTCGACCGGACGCAACTGGAGCGGTCGCCATCGCTTGGCGCATGGTTGGCGCAGTTGCAACGGCACGGCGTGGACCTGCGCGAGCACGAACACCTGCCGCTGGCCGAAGTGCAGGCCTTGTCGGGCCTGACGGGCGGCGTGTCGCCGTTCGATACCCTGCTGGTGTTCGAGAACTATCCCGCCGCGCCGGGCGAGGATGGTGGCGAACTGCGCGTGCGTGAGCACGACGGCGCGGACCTGACCCACTATCCGCTGACCCTGGCGATGCTGGCCGACGAGTCCAGACTGCACGTGCAAGCGGTGCTCGACCGCGGCAAGCTCGACGGCTGGCTGGTCGAGCAGATGCTGGACGATCTGGCCTTCGTGCTGCGGCAGCTGCCGTCGTTGCAGCGACTGGACGACTTGCCGTTGCTGCCTTCGCAGAGTCGATCCGCCGCCTGGACCGAACGCGCGAGCTACCCATGCGTCGGCAGTCTGGTCGCGCGCTTCATCGAAGTCGCGCAGCGCCATCCCGCGCGCATCGCCGTCTCGGCCGAAGACGGCGAACTCGACTACGCCGCGCTCGATCGGCGGTCTTCGCAGTTGGCGGCATTGCTGATCCGCCAAGGCGCCGGCCCCGGCCAACGCGTCGGCCTGTGCCTGCCGCGCGGCCGCGATCTGCTGGTCGCGCTGCTGGCGATCCTCAAAACCGGCGCGGCTTACGTTCCGGTCGATCCGCAGGCCCCGGCGGCGCGGCGCGGTTTTATTCTCGAAGACAGCGGCGTCTGCCTCAGCGTCAGCCAGCGCGCATTGGCGGTCGAGCTGCCCGGCACGGCGCTGTGCCTGGACGATCCGTTCACTCGCGCGCAGCTCGATGCGGCGACGCCGGGCGAACTGCCCGAGGTGCCCGCCGACGCGCCGGCGTATCTGATCTACACCTCGGGTTCGACCGGCACGCCCAAGGGTGTGGTGGTCACGCATCGCAATGTCGAGCGGCTGTTCACCGCGGCCACGCAGGATGGCCATTTCGCATTCGACGAACATGACGTGTGGAGCCTGTTCCACTCGCACGCCTTCGACTTCGCGGTGTGGGAACTGTGGGGCGCGTGGCTGTACGGCGGCCGCGCGGTGCTGGTGCCGGAAGCGGTCTGCCGCCAACCCGATGCCTTCCTCGATTTGCTCGCCGAACAGGGCATCACCGTGCTCAACCAGACGCCGTCGGCGTTCTACGCGCTGCAGTCGCAGGCGCTGCGACGCGACGTACCGCTGAAGGTGAAGACCGTGGTGTTCGGCGGCGAAGCGCTCGAACCTTCGCGCCTGCAACCCTGGCGCGAGCGCTACCCGGATGCCGAGCTGGTCAACATGTACGGCATCACCGAAACCACGGTGCACGTCAGCTTCCACCGCCTCAGCGACGAAGACCTGCAAAGCCCGGCCAGCCGCATCGGCCGTGCATTGCCGGACCTGGCCGTACACGTGCTCGACGACGCCGGCCAGCCGGTACCGCTGGGCGTGGTCGGCGAACTGGTGGTCGAAGGCGACGGCGTCGCCCAAAGCTATTGGCAGCGGCCGGAATTGACCGCGCAGCGCTTCGTGGCGGTCGACGGCCAACGCCGCTACCGCTCCGGCGACCTCGGCCGCTACCGCGCCGACGGATCGCTGGAGTACCGCGGCCGCGGCGACGATCAAGTCAAGCTGCGCGGCTACCGGATCGAACCGGGCGAGATCGCGGCCAAGCTCGCGGCGTTGCCGCAGGTCGTCGACGCCGCGGTGACGGTCGAAGGGCAGGGCGAGGGCGCATGGCTGATGGCTTACGCCGTCGCCGCGCCGAACGCCGAACCCGATCCGCAAGCGTTGCGCGATGCGCTGCGCGCGGTGCTGCCGGACTACATGCTGCCGCGTCAGATCCAGCTGCTGCCGGCGCTGCCGCTGACCGCCAACGGCAAGCTCGACCGCAAGGCGCTGCCCAAGCCGGAAGCGACCCAGGCGGCCGACCGGCGCATGCCGCGCAACGCGCTGGAATGGCAGTTGCTGGATGCGTGGCGGCAGGTGTTGGCGCGCAGCGACTTCGGCATCGACGACGATTTCTTCGCCCTCGGCGGCCACTCGCTGCTCGCCACCTCGCTGCTCAGTCGCCTGCGCCGCCTGCGCGGCCAGGACTTGCCGCTGGCGCTGGTGTTCCAGCATCCGAGCATCGCGCGCATGAGCGAGCATCTGGGCGCGCAGCGCGGCGGCGCCAATGCACTGGTGCGGCTGCGCGGCGGCGGCGCGGCGACGCAGCGGCTGTTCTGCCTGCACCCCGGCGGCGGCCACACCCTGGCCTATGCGCCGGCGCTGGAACGCCTCGATGCGGACGTGGCCGCGTTCGGCATCAACTCGCGCATGCTGGTCGACAATCAGTGGCGGCCGGCGAGCCTGGAGGCCTTGCTCGACGACTACCTGGCGCTGATCCGCGCCGAGCAGCCTGAAGGCCCGTACGCGCTGCTGGGCTGGTCGCTCGGCGGCACGCTCGCCTACGCCCTGGCCGAGCGCCTGGAGCAAGCCGGCGACCAGGTCGCCTGGCTCGGCCTGATCGACTGCTTCGGCTGGCGCGAGAAGGAACGCATCGCCGATCCGGCCTTGCACGGCCTGCGCTGGCTGCCGGAGTACTTCGCCTACCTGGAGCCGGCCCAGCGCGAACCGCTGTACGCGCAGCCGCAACAGCTCGTCGCGCTGGATGCCGCGCTGGTGGAAGCGGCCGACGAAGCCGCGCGCCAAACCGTGCTCGCCGCGCACTACGCAGCGCTGGCGGGGCAGGGCGTCGCCGATGCCGAACGCCATCTGCTGCAACTGCGCCTGTTCCGCAGTTGGGACGAGGTGCTGGCGGGCTACCGTCCCGGTCGCCTCGCCGCGCCGGTCGCGCACTGGCAGGCCGCCGACAGCGTGGCCTTGTTCGGCGGCGGCGCCGACGCGTGGCAGGCGCATGCCGCGGTCGAGCAGACCGTGCTGGCGGGCGACCACTATTCGATCATGCAGTCGCCGGCCCTGGCCGACGCCGTGGCCGCGGCCGCGCGCCGCGCCCGCGCCGCGGAGGTGTCCCCATGTCGCTGATCCGCCTGTTGTTCCGCAGCCATCGCGCGTTCATCGCCCTGGCGATGTCGCTGAGCCTGGTCAGCGCCGCGATCGGCGTGGCGATGATCGGCTACGTCGACCGCCTGCTGGCGCAGGTCGGCGACGCGCGCGGGCTGGCCGGTTTCGCCGCGCTGCTGGTGGCCTTGTTCGTGTTCGGCAGCGCCGCGCAACTGGCCATGTCCACGCTCGGCCACAAGGTCGTCTACCGGCTGCGCCAGACGATGGTCAAGCGGGTGCTCGACACCGACGTGGAGCGGCTGGAAGGGGTCGGACTGGCGCGCATCCTGGCCACCCTCAACGGCGACATCAACACCATCACCCTGGCCTTCGCCAGCCTGCCGTCAGTGGTCTACGGCCTGACCCTGACCTTCGGCGGCTTCGCCTACCTGGCGTGGCTGTCGCTGCCGCTGTTCGCCGCCTGCGCGCTGATGATCGCCATAGCGGTCGGCTGCAGCGCGTTGCTGATGGCGCGCACCCGGCGCGAGGCGCGCCTGGCCCGCGACATGGAAGACCATCTGTACCGTCACTACCAGGCCGTGGTCGAGGGCCGCAAGGAACTGGCCCTGAACCGCGACCGCGCCCGCAGCGTGTACGAACACGAGTTCGAGCCCGACGCCCGCCGCAGTCGCGACCACGAGATCCGCACCGACATCTACAACGGCCTCAACCAGAACTGGATCAACACGATCCTGCTGGCGACCATCGGTCTGGTGTTCTTCCTGGTCGGCTACCTCGGCTGGGCCAGCCCGGGCACGGCCGCGACGTTCGCCTTCGCGCTGATGTTCCTGCGCACGCCGATGGCCGGCATGGTCGGTTCGGTGCCGAGCCTGATCGCCGGCAGCGTGGCCCTGGCCAAGGTCGACAGCCTGCAACTGGCGCCGCACCGCGAAGGCTTCGGCGACGACGAAACGGCGCTGCCGGCGGACTGGTCGCGCCTGCAGTTGCGCGGCGCGGCCTATCGTTATGCCGCCGCGACCCCGGAGGAAGCCGGCTTCGGCGTCGGTCCGATCGACCTGAGCCTGCGCCGCGGCGAACTGTTGTTCGTGATCGGCGGCAACGGCAGCGGCAAGAGCACGCTGATGCGGGTGCTGTCGGGACTGTACCGCCCGCAACAGGGCGCGCTGTGGCTGGACGACACCGAGATCGACGCCGCCCGCACGCCGGCTCTGCGGCGCCTGTTCGCCACGGTGTTTTCCGATTTCCATCTGTTCAACCGCGTGCTCGGCCCGGACGGCGCGGACTTCGGCGACGAACGCGCGCAGGCGCTGCTGGCCCGGCTGGAACTGGCGCACAAGGTGTCCGTCGGCGCCGGCGTGCTGTCGGACACGCGCCTGTCGCAGGGCCAGCGCAAGCGTCTGGCGCTGCTGCTGGCCTGGGCCGAGCAGCGGCCGATCCTGCTGCTCGACGAATGGGCGGCCGACCAGGACCCGGCGTTCCGCCGTTTCTTCTACGAGCACCTGCTGCCGGAGTTGCGCGCGGCCGGCAAGACCATCGTCGCGGTCAGCCACGACGACCGCTATTTCCACCTCGCCGACCGGGTGCTGAAACTCGACGGCGGCCAGTTGGCCGAGTACGACGGCGACCACGCGACGGGAGGGCGAATGGCGCATGCGCCGGCGCAGGCGCTGGGGTAAGGTCTGCGGCCTATGACGAACCCGCCCTCGCTTCCCTCCCGGCCCGGCGTTGCGGCCCGCTGCCTGGCCTTGCTGGTGCTGATCGCGTGCGCCGCCGCCGCGTGGCTGGACGTGAGGCCGCCGGCCGCGCGCGACGGCAACGCAGCTGCGAGCGAGTTCTCGGCCGCGCGCGCCATGCGTCACCTGCCGTCGATCGCGTCCCGGCCGCACCCGGTCGGCAGCGCCGAGAACGCGCGGGTGCGCGCGTATCTGCTCGCCGAACTGCGCAAGCTCGATTTGCAGCCGCAGGTGCAGACCGCGTTCGTGGCCAAGCCCGACCGCTGGGGCGTGGTCGCCGGCACCGTGCACAACATCGTCGCGCGCCTGCCCGGGCGCGAGCCGGGCCCGGCGCTGGCGCTGGTCGCGCACTACGACTCGGTCACCACCGGTCCGGGCGCGGCCGACAACGGCGCTTCGGTCGCCGCGGTCCTGGAAACCTTGCGCGCGCTGCGCGCCGGCGCGCCGCTGCGCAACGACGTGATGGTGGTGTTCACCGATGCCGAGGAAGCGGACCTGCTCGGCGCCGAGGCCTTCGTCGCCCAGCATCCCTGGGCGCGGCGGATCGGGCTGGTGCTAAACTTCGATTTCCGCGGCAACCGCGGCCCGTCGATGCTGTTCGAAACCAGCGCCGGCAACGGCCGCCTGGTGGCGCAGTTCGCCGCGGCGGCGCCGCATCCGATCGGCGGTTCGCTGGGCTACGAGCTGTATCGGCGCATGCCCAACAGCACCGACTTCAAGGTGTTCAAGCAGGCCGGCATCGCCGGGCTCAACTTCGCCGCGATCGAAGGCCACACCCACTACCACACCCAGATCGACCGGATCGACCGCCTGCAGCCCGATAGCGTGCAGCACCTGGGCGAGAACATGCTCGCTGCGGCGCGCAGCTTCGGCGAATCCGACCTTCAACGCATCCACGGCGAGGACCGGGTGTTCTTCAATGCGCCGGGCCTGGGCATGCCGAACTACGGCGCAGGCTGGGCGATCGCATTCACCGCGCTGGCGGTCGCGCTGAGCCTGGTGCTGCTCGTCGCGGGACTGCGCAACGGCGCGATCCGCGGCGCCGGCGTGGCCCGCGCGTTGCCGCTGTTCGCGCTGGGGCTGGTCCTGGCCGGCGGCGCGTGCCAGGCGCTGTGGATCGCGGTCGGCTGGCTGCATCCGGCCTACGCGACGCTGTTGCAGGGCGATACCTACAACAGCCATTGGTACCTGCTCGCGTTCCTGGCCGTGGCCGCGGGCGTGCAGACCGCGCTGCTGGCCGCGACGGCGCGCTGGTGCAGCGCGCTGGAAGCCGGATTCGCGGCGATGCTGGTCTGGACCGCGTTGTTGTGCTGGGCCGCCGCGGTCGTGCCCGGCGCCGGTTATCTGCTGCTGTGGCCGCTGCTGGCGGTGCAAGCCGGCACTTGGGCGAGCCTGGCGCGCCCGGGCCGCGGCGTGTCGGCGAACGTGCGGCTGGCCGTGCAGACCGCCGCGGCGATCCCCGGCGTGGCGCTGTTCGCGATAGTGCTGTGGGCGCTGTACGTGGCGCTGACCCCGTCGCTGGCATTCGTCGCCGGCATCGCCGCCATGTTGCTGTTCGGCATGCTCGCGCCGTTGCTGGCGCAGATCGGCGGAAGCGGGGCAGGGCGCTGGGCCCCGTGGCTGGCGGCGCTGGCGCTGCTCGCCGTCGGCTCGGTCACCGCTGGTTTCGACACCGCGCATCCGCGCCAGAACAGCTTGCTGTACGCGCAGGACGCCGCCAGCGGCAACGCCTGGTGGATTTCGCGCGACGACCGGCCCGACGCCTGGACCGGCCGCTACCTCGGCGCATCGCCGACGCAGCGGACGATGCCGGAGTTCTTCGGCCCAGATTCCGATCCGTTCTGGGCCGGCGCGACGCCCGCGGTGCTGGCGCCGCCGACGCTGCGGCTCGACGCCGAACGCGCAGACGCGCAGGCGCGCACGCTCAAACTGACCATAGCGTCCGCACGCAACGCGCCGCGGATGATGTTGAGCGTGGACGGCGCGACCGTACTGCGCGCAGCGATCGCCGGCGTCGAATACCCGAACGCGCAGGCGGACGACAGCGAAGAATGGATGCTCGACCTGTACGGACAAGGCGACGCGCCGCTGCGGCTCGAACTGCAGCTCAAGCCCGGATCGGCCTACGCGATCCGCCTGGTCGATGCTTCGTACGAACCCACGATGATGCGCGTGCCGCGTCCCGAAGGCATGGTCGCGCAACCGTTCTCGCTCAACGGCGCGGCGCTGGTCCGCAGCGAGTTGCGCGGCGGGGCGGGTGCGGCGGCGGACAAGGCCGGGCCTTGAAAGCCCGCGGCGCCGGTCTGCGTCGATCCCGTCCGTGTCGCGCTGGATGCGCGAAACCGGCGGCTATCGGCGAGCGCGGCACGATGCGCGCCGTGCATGCGGACGGGCGATGGCGCGCTACGACTCGTCCGCCCCGTCCGCCGCCTGCAGTAGATAGCCCAAACCGCGCATCGCATGGATCTCGATGCCAGCCGGCGCCAGCGTGCGCCGCAGTCGGGAGATATGCGATTCCAAGGTGTTGGATTCGATGTTGTCGTCGAAGCCGTACACCGCTTCCTGCAGCTTGGTCCGCGAGACCGTGCGGCCGGCGCGCAGGCACAGCGCTTCCAACACCAACAGCTGCCGCCGCGGCAGGTTCAGCCGGACCCCGTGCAGGCTGGCGCAGCGGTCGCCGAAATCGAATTGCAGCGCGCCCAGGGTCATGCTCGGGATCTGCTGCTGGGTCGGGCGCCGGCACACCGCGCGGATGCGCGCCAGCAGTTCGTTCACGTCGAACGGCTTGGTGATGTAGTCGTCGGCGCCGGCGTCCAGGCCCTGGATGCGGTCTTCGACCTGGTGGCGCGCGGTCAGGATCAGCACCGGCAGGCCCGGCTGCGCGCGCCGCGCCAGCGGGATCAGCGAAATGCCTTCGCCGTCGGGGAGCTGCCAGTCCAGGATCAGCACGCGGTAATCGGCGTCGCTCAGCGCGCGCCGCGCCGCGCCGAGGTCGGCGGCGACGTCGAGCACGATGCTGTGCGCGGCCAGCGCGCTCTTGAGCGCCTGCGACAGGCCTTGATCGTCTTCGACCAGCAGGATGCGCATGATCAGGCGCCTCGCGCCGGCGGCCGCAGCAGCGGCAGTTGCACGCAAAAGCGCGCGCCGCCTTGCGACGATCGCGACACGCGGATGCTGCCGCGATGCCGGGTCACCACTTCGCGCGCCAGGTGCAGGCCCAGGCCGCTGCCCTGGGCGGACGGATTGAGCCGGTAGAACGGCGAGAAGATCTGCGGATACTCCTCTTCGGCGATGCCCGGACCGGCATCGGACACGCTGATGCGCGCGTCCGCCGACACGCTCAGTTCGATCCCGCCGGCGCGGCCGCCGTGGGTCATGGCGTTCTGCAGCAGGTTCATCACCACCCGCTGCAAGGCGCCGACATCGCCGGACACATACACCGGCTGCGCGGGCGCGTCGAACGAGAACGCGTAGCCGGCCTTCACCAGCAGCGGCGCGATGTCCTCGCCGACCTCGCGGCAGACCTGGACCAGGTCCAGGGTGTCGTTGGCGATCAGGCCGCGGTCGATCCGCTGCAGATCCAGCAACTGCTCGGAGATGTTCTCCAGCCGCACGATGTCGCTGAGCAGGCTGGTCTTGGACGGTCCGGCGGACAGCGCCGCGGCGCGCGCGCGCACGATCGCGATCGGCAGGCGCAGTTCGTGCGCGGCGTTGCCGAGGAAGCGGTCGCGCGCTTCGGCGGCGTCCCAGATCCGGTCCAGCGCCTGGTTGAAGGCGTCGATCAGCGGCTTGAGCTCGGACGGCACCGCAGCGGCGTCGAGGTGGCGGCTGCGGCGGTTCATGTCGACTCCGCGCGCCTGCTCGGCGACCTCGCCGATGCCGCGCAGGCCGCGGCGCACGATCCACGGCACCAGCAGCAGGATCACGATCGCCACCGGCAGCGCCATCCACAGGCCGACGAAGTAGAACAGCGGCGCGAACAGGCCGATCACGCCTTCCTCGGGCACGCCGCCGACGATGATGCGCAACCGGCCCCAGTCGCGCTCGGCGACGACCAGGGTCGCGGCCAGGCGCGGGTCCGGGCTGCGCAGGTCGGAGTCGCTCAGCAGCGGCAGCATCGCCACCACCGGCCGGTATTCGGCGGGCAGCTTGCCCCAGGTCAGGGTATGGCCGGCGTCGTCCACCGCCGCCAGCCAAGCGGTTTCGGGCGCTTCGCGCAGCCGTTGCGGCAGCCGCGCCGGGGCCAGGACCAGCGTCGCCCCGCGCCGGTCGATGGCCTGGGCCGCGTCGTCGGCGGTGTCGCGGTAGATCGTGCGCGCTTCGGGCTTCCACAGCACCACGCACAGGATCGCGAACAGCACGAAGATCAACGACACCACGCCCAGGCCGACCCGCCAGGCGATGCGGCGACTCAGCGACGGCACGCGGAAGAAGAACGGGATCGGGTTGCGCATGCTGGCTCCGGCGGCGTCTGCAACGCGCACAGCGTCGCCGGCATGATAGTCCCGTTCGCGCCGGCGCTGCGCGCGCACGACCGCCCCGGGCCGCGCCGTCCGCGCGCGCTCAAGCGCCGCCGCCATCGCCCGCGCCCGCCGCGGCGGTGGCGGTCCTGGACGGCGCCTGCGGTTCGGCCGGGTTGTGGGTGATCAGCCGCGAGAGTTTCGGCGTCAGCCACAGTTCGGCGTCCTCGACGAATTCGTACACCACCGGCACCAAGACCAGGGACAGCACGGTCGAACTGATCAGTCCGCCGATCACCGCCAGCGCCATCGGCACGCGGAACTCCGAGCCTTCGCCCAGCCCGAGCGCGGTCGGGACCATGCCGGCGGCCATGGCGAAGGTGGTCATCACGATCGGCCGCGCGCGTTCGCGGCAGGCCGACACCAGCGCCTGGTGCTGGCTGGCGCCGTCGCGTTCGGCCTCGATCGCGAACTCCACCAGCAGGATCGAGTTCTTCGCCGCCAGCCCCATCAGCATCAGCAGCCCGATCAGCGCCGGCAGGCCCAGTTCGGCGCCGCCGAGCAGCAGGCCGAGGAAGGCGCCGGCCAGCGACAGCGGCAGCGCGGCCAGGATCGTGATCGGCTTGAAGAAGCTGCGGAACAGCAGCACCAGCACCGCATAGATCATGAAGATGCCGGCGGCCAGGGCCAGACCGAAGCTGGCGAACAGCTCGACCTGGCTCTCGCCCTGGCCGTAGGCGGGGTTGGTCACGCCTGGCGGCAACTGCTTGAGGATCGGCAGGGCGTTGATGCGGGCCATGGCCTGGCCCAGCGAAACCCCGTGCAGTTCGGCCTCGACCATCGCCCGGCGTTCGCGGTCGTAGCGTTCGATCCGCGCCGCGCCGGCCTGGAAGCCGAGGTCGGCGACCGCCGCCAGCGGCACCGACGCGCCGCTGGCGGTGGGCACGCGCAAGGCGCCGATGACGTCGAGATCGCCGCGCGCGGCGTCGTCGAGCCGCACCCGCACCGTCAGCCGCTCCATGCCGGCGTTGAACTTGGCCGAATTGGCGTCGATGTCGCCGATGGTCGCCACCCGCGCGATCGCCGCGACCGCTTCCGGGCTCACGCCCAGGCGCGCGGCCTGCTCGGGTTTCAGCCGCACGATCAGCTCGGTGCCCGGGCGCGGGGTCACTTCGTGCACGTTGGCCAGTTCCGGCAGGCCGCGCATCTGCCGCTCCAGCGTGCGCGCGGCCTGTTCCAGCGCGGCGCCGTCCTCGCTCGACAGCAGCACCTGGACCACGGTGCTGCCGCCTTGCCCGGCCGGCCCGTAGCCCAGGCGCACGTCCGGAATCGACAGCATCAGCGCGCGGATGTCGGCCTGGAATTGCTGGGTGGTCAGCTCGCGGTCGGCGCGCAGCAGCACGGTGACGCCGCTGCTGCCGGCGGCGTCGGTGGCGAGGGTCGCGAACACGCTCTGCACGTCGTCGCGCTTGCGCAGTTCGCGCGTCAGGCGCTGGGTCGAGGCCTGCAGGTCGTCCAGGGTCGCGCCGGGCGCGCCTTCCAGCGAGATCTGCACGATGCCGTTGTCGCTCGGCGGGGTGAAGCCGGTCGGCAGCGCCGCGGCCAGGAACAGCGAGCCGACGAAGATCGCCACGCCCAGCGCCAGCGAGATCCAGCGGTGGTCGAGCGCCCAGTCGAGCGCGCGGCGGTACGTGCCGCGGAACGGCTTGCGTTCGTGCGCCTGCGCCTGCGGGGCGAGGAAGTAGGCGCACATCAGCGGCGTGAGCATGCGCGCGACCACCAGCGAGGACAGCACCGACACCGCCACGGTGATGCCGAACTCGAAGAAGAACTGGCCGATGAAGCCGCTCAGGAACGACACCGGCAGGAACACCACCACGATCGCCAGCGTGGTCGCGGTCACCGCCAGGCCGATCGCGTCGGAGCCTTCGAACGCCGCCTGGAACGGCGTCTCGCCGAGCTGGATGCGCTTTTGGATGTTCTCGATCTCGACGATGGCGTCGTCGACCAGGATGCCGATCACCAGGGTCAGCGCCAGCAAGGTGATCATGTTCAGGCTGAAGCCCAGCAGCGCCATGATCGCGAAGGTGGGGATCAGCGAGATCGGCATCGCCACCGCGGCGATCGCGGTCGCGCGCCAGTCGCGCAGGAACGCCAGCACCACCAGCGCCGCCAGCAGCATGCCCTCGACCAGGGTGTGCACGGTCGCCTCGAAGCTGTGGCGGGTGTTCTCGGCCGAGGACAGGATGCGGGTGAAGCGCAAGCCGGGATGGCGGCGGGCGAGGTCGTCGACGGCCTCGATCGTGGCCGCCTCCACTTCGACGTCGGAGGCGGCCTTGGTCTTCATGACCTGGAAGCCGACCACCGGCGCGCCGTCGAGCAGGGCCAGGCTGCTGCGTTCGGCGCCGCCGCTGCCGACCTGGGCGACGTCGCCCAGGCGCACGTTGCGGCCGTCGCCGGTGGGGATCGTCAGCTGGCGCAGGCTTTCCACGTTTTGCGCCGCGTTGAGCACGCGCACGGTCTGCTGGTGGCCGCCGATGCGCGCGCTGCCGCCGCCGATATCGGCGCTGAAACCGCGCAGCGCGTCGTTGACCTGCGGCGCGCTCAGGCCCAGCGCTTCCAGCCGGGCCGGGTCGAGGGTGACGTTGATCTCGCGCTCGACGCCGCCGACGCGGGCGACCTGGGCGACGCCGCGCGCACCGATCACTTCGCGCGCGACGGTGTCGTCGACGAACCAGCTCAGCTCCACATCCGACATCGCCGGTGCCGACACTGCGTAGGTCAGGATCGGCATCTGGTCGATGTCGAAGCGGCGCACTACCGGCTCCTCGATCCCGCGCGGCAGGGTCGCGCGCACGCCGTCGATGGCCGCGCGCACTTCGTCGGTGGCCTTCTGCGCGTCCGCGCCGACGACGAATTCGACCGTGGTCGAGGACAGGCCCAGCGACACGGTCGAGCTGACGTGATCGACGTCGGCGATGCTGGCGAGCGCGCCTTCGATCTCGCGGGTGATCTGGGTTTCGACCTCCGACGGCGCCGCGCCGGGCAGGCTGACGGCGACCTGCACGATCGGGAACGACACGTCCGGGAACAGCTTGATCGGCAGCGCCTTGTAGCCGGCCAGGCCGGCCAGCAGCAGGGCGATGAACAGCACGCTGACCGGGATCGGGTTCTTGATCGACCAGGCGGAGATGCCGAGTTTCATGTCAGCGCTCCGCGGCGGATGCCGGTTTCGGCGCGTGCGGCGCCGGCGCGACCGGCTCAGGCGAAACCGGCTCAGGTGCGACCGGCTCCGGGACGACCGCTTCCGGCCGGACCCGGTCGCCGTCGATCAGGAACGCGCCGCCGGCCAGCGCGACCCGGCTGCCGACCGGCGGTCCCTGCAACAATTCGACCACGCCGCCCGAGCGCCGGCCGGTCTTCACCGCGATCCGGCGGGCACGGTCGTCGCGGTCGATCAGGGTCAGCTGCGGGCCGCTGGCCTCGAAATGCACGGCCTTTTCCGGCACCGTCGCGACCGGCGCGGAGCGGCCGGCGAAGGCGGCGCGGGCGAAGCCGCCCACGCGCAGGTCCGCCGCGACCGGCAGCGCCACGCGCACGCGTCCGAGCTTGGTCTTGGGATCGATGCGCGGGCTCACCAGCCGCACCCGGCCGGCGAAGACCTGGCCGTCGGCAAGCGTGACCGCGACCGGCTGGCCCGGCTCGATGCCGAGGATCGCGGTTTCGGGCACTTCGGCGTCGAGTTCGACCTGGTCGTCGCGGACGATGCGGAACAGCGGCTCGCCGCCGGACAGCGAACCCGGGCGCGCGCTGCGCTCGATCACCACGCCAGACACCGGCGCGCGCACGGTGGTCTGCCGCGACTGCGTTTCCAGTTCGCGCAACTGCGCCTGGGCGATGCGGGCCTGACTGCGGCGGCGGCCGATCTCTTCCTCCGACATAACCCCGCTGCCGTCGAGGCCGCGCACGCGTTCGGCTTCGCTGCCGGCCTGGGCCGCCTGCGCGCGCGCCTGCGCCAGGCGTTCACGCAGCAGCGCGTCGTCGAGCACCGCCAATGGCTGGCCCGCGCGCACTCGCGCGCCTTCCTCGACCAGCACCCGCAGCACCCGCACGCCGGCCTGTTCGACGCCGACCGCGGCTTCCTCGCGCGCGACCAGCAAGCCCGAGGCGCTGGCGGCGCTGGCCAGCGCGCGGCTTTCCACCCGCGCGACCGTCACCGCGCGCACGCTCTCCGGCGCCCGCGGCGTGGCGGGTTTTTGTTGCGAACACGCGCACAGCAGCGCGGTGGCGCCGGCGAGCAGCAGGCAGGCGGTGGTCGAATTCATGGTCGGATCGGTCGCAGGAACGGTGGAATGGGGAGAGCGGCGCGGATCAGGCATCGCCCGGCGCGGCGGCGGACCAGCCGCCGCCGAGCGCCTTGCACGCCTGGACCGCGCCGAGCAGCGCGTCGAGCCGGGCCGCGGTGCGCGCGCTGCGCGTGGCCCGCCACGCGGCTTCGGCGTCGAGCAGCGCCTGCAGGTCGCCGAGGCCGCGCTGGAAGCGAACCTGTGCGGCATCGAACGCGCGACGGGCGCGGATCTCGCCGTCGTCGAGCGTATGTGCGCGCTTGCGCGCCGCGGCCAGTCGCAGCAGGGCCTGGTCGGCTTCGGCGAAGGCGGCCTGTACCGCCTGTTCGTAGCCGAGCGCGGCCTGTTGCCCGCGCGCGCCTTGCAGGTCCAGCGCAGCGAGCAGCCGCGGCCGGTCCAGCACCGGCACGGCGAGGCCGGCGCCCAGGGTCCAGAACGAGCGCGAGGCGTCGAGCGCGCCGCGCTGCCACGACGCGCCGGGGGTGGCTTGCAGGGTCAGCTTGGGAAAGAAATCGAGCTCGGCCAAGCGCACCGCGCCGGCCGCCGCGTGGATCCGCGCCTGCGCCTGGCGCACGTCGGGACGGCGGCCCAGCAGGTCGCCCGGCAGCGTCGCCGGCACCTCGGGCGCCGTGCCCAGCTCGGCGCTGAGCGGCAACGCCGCGGCCGGCGCGAACGCATCGCCGCTGAGCACCAGCAGCGCGCGCCGGGCGGCGTCCAGTTCGGCTTGCAGCGCCAGCCGTTCCGCCTGGCTGCGCGCGAGTTCGGCGCCGACGCGGTCGCCGTCGGCGGGCGCCGCCAGGCCGCGTTCGACACGTCGCCGCAGCAGCTCGGCCAGCGCGCCCTGGATGCGTTCGTTCTCGCGCGCGTCGTCCAACCGCGCGGCCAGACCGCGCGCCTCGAACAAGGTCTGCGCGACCTTCGCCGCGACCGCCGCGCGCGCGGCTTCGTACTGGAAGCGCGCCGCGGCCAGATCCGCGTCGGCGGCGGAGCGCGCGGCGGCGCGGCGGCCGAACAGGTCGAGCTCCCAGCCGACTGGCAGCGACGCGCTGCGCGCGCGTTCGTCGGCAGGATCGGGGCCGTCGTCGAGATCGCGGCTGCGCGTGCGTTCGGCGCTGGCGCGCAGCGCGCCTTGCGGCGCATACGCCGACAGCGCCTGGCCGCGGATCGCACGCGCTTCGTCCAGGCGCGCCAGCGCGAGGCGAGCGTCGACGCCGGCGTCGAGCGCGCGTTCGACCAGCGCCTGCAGTTGCGCGTCGTCGAAACCGCGCCACCACGCGTCCAGCGCCGCCGGCGGCAGCTGCGCGCGGCCGGCGGCGTCGTAAACCGGAGGCAGAACCAGCGACGGAACCTGCGGGCGCTGGCCGCTGGCGCAGCCGGCCAAGGCGAGCGCCAGCGCGACACCGAGCCAGTGGCGCGCCGGCGGGCGCAGGGCCGCGGCGAACGCGAACGGATGCGGCATGTCAGCCCTGCGTCGCGTTCGTAGCGCCGAGCACGAGCGTGGCCACGGCGATGAAGTGGAATGCGCTGCCGGCGATGACGAAGCCATGCCACCACGCATGCAGCGCGGGGCGGCGGCGCGACATCAGATAGAACGGCGTGCCGGCGGTGTAGGCCAGCCCGCCCGCGGCCAGCCACAACAAGGTCGGGCGGGCGAAATGCTGCAGGAACGGATGCGCGGCGATCACCACCACCCAACCCATCGCCACGTAGATCGCGGTGGAGAGCCAGCGCCGGCCGATCGCCGCGCGCAGCTTCAGCGCGATGCCTATCGCCGCCGCCGGCCATACGATCGCCAGCAGCAACGCGCCCCAACCGCCGCCCAGCGCCACCGCGAACGGCGTGTAGGTGCCGGCGATCAACAGGTAGATCGAGCAGTGGTCGAGCGCGCGCAGGAACGGCTTGCGCGCGGCGTCGGCGCTGCCGTGGTACAGCGCCGAGGCGACATACATCGCCAGCAGCGCGGCGACGAACACGCACACCGATGCGGCCAGCGCGAACGAGCCGCTGCCGAGGCTGGCGTCGACGAGCCAGGCGCCCAGCACGGCGAACGCCAGCGCGCCGGCCGCATGGGTCAGCGCGTTGGCGCGCTCTTCGCGCGGAATGGATCGCAGCCACGACGAGCGACGGCGCGAGGGGCGCGGGTTCCAGGCCGCGGAAGTGAGGCCGTAGCGGGTTTCCTGATTCATGGCGGTCGGCTTTTGACTCGGACGAGCCCCCGGGGGCGGGGCGTTCAGCCGGGCGACCTTAGCCAGCGAAGCTTGCGCGAACTATGCGCGGCGGTTTTCCGCTGCGGTATACGCCTCGCGCGTTAATCGCACGGTCACGTCGCGGCGAAGCGCGCGAGCGACAAGGTTCGCGCAAGCATCGCCGCGCATCATGCACGCGCCCGTGCGCCGTCGCGTCGCGGCGATCCGCGTGCGATGGAATTCGCGCGCCCGCGGCGTCCGTCGGTTCACGGTTCCCCCGACTACGAAACATTCGACAAGGAGAAACACATGTACGTACGCATCGCTTCCGGCCTGGCCCTGGCCGCCGGCCTGGCACTGTGCGCGCAAGCCGAGGCCGCGCCGCAATACGGCAGCCACGGCGGCTACGGCGGCGGCGACACGATCCGCTGCGAATCCGACGGCGGCCGCCAACGCTACTGCCAGGCCGATACGCGCGGCGGCGTGCGCCTGAGCCGGCAGCTGTCGAATTCCTCGTGCGTGCAGGGCAGCAGTTGGGGCTACGATCGCCGCGGCGTGTGGGTGTCGCAGGGCTGCCGCGCCGACTTCGAGATCGGTCGCGGCGGCCGGGGCGGCAGCGGCTGGGGCCAGAGCGGAGCAGGTTGGGGCGATCGCGGCGGCGGCCAGGTCCTGAGCTGCGATTCCAACAAGGAGCGTCTCAACCGCTGCAATGCCAGCGTGCGCCGCGGCGCGCGCCTGGTCCGGCAGAACTCCAATTCACCGTGCATCGAAGGCCAGAGCTGGGGCTGGGACCGCAACGGCGTGTGGGTCAGCAACGGCTGCCGCGGGCAATTCCGGATCGATTGATCCGCTGCGGCGCGATCGCGCGCGCATCCGCGCGAACAGCCGGTGGGGCGGGCCGGCTGGCAGCGCCAAGGGATACGGGCGGGCGCCGATCGCGCCCGTTCATCCATCGAAGGCGGCGGCGTCCATCGCAAGGAGGCGCCGCCGGTCGCATCGCCGCGCCTGCTTCGGCGACGCCGGGCAACTGCACCGCAACCGCAGCCGCGACGCACCGGTTCTGTCTACGCATACCCTCACGCAGCGCCGGCGGGCTTGCGTACCTGGGTCACAGTCCGCGATGCGCGATGCCGGGCCGTAGCGAAGTGCCGCTTATGCCGGCCGAAGCAACGAATGTAAAGCCCGGCATGACGAAGAATTCGCTATAAAAATGCGAATTGCATTGCACAAAGAACCACGCATAACGGAATCACCCACGGCGATGGGTCCTATACCGAATATCGATTTCCGCGCCGGCGCCGCCCGCGGGTAAACAGACCGGGCTCGCCGGTCGGCTGGTTCGACGCACGACGGCGGAGCTCACTTGTCTGAGCAACCCCGGAGGCGGCATGTCCGTTCAGAACAGCCAGAAGTTCATTGCAAGAAACCGCGCCCCGCGCGTGCAGATCGA
Organism: Lysobacter yananisis; assembly: GCF_031199375.1. NCBI lineage: Bacteria > Pseudomonadati > Pseudomonadota > Gammaproteobacteria > Lysobacterales > Lysobacteraceae > Lysobacter > Lysobacter yananisis. Next base: position 4,658,882 of record NZ_CP133568.1, on the reverse strand, counting down.
GTACGACGTCGAAATCTACGGCGCGCAGAAGAAGGTCCAGGTGCCGTTCGTAATGGGCGTGCTGTCGGACCTGTCCGGCGCCAACTCCGTCGACCTGCCGCCGATCGAAGAGCGCAAGGCGCTGGAGATCGACGTCGACAACTTCGACAGCCGCATGCGCGCGATGAAGCCGCGGGTGCAGATCAGCGTGCCCAACACGCTTACCGGCGAAGGCGAATTGGCGGTGGACCTGACCTTCGAGCGGCTGGAGGATTTCTCCCCGGCCGAAGTGGTCAAGCGGATCGAGCCGATGGCCAAGCTGCTGGAGGCGCGCACTCAGCTGTCCAACCTGAGCACCTACCTGGACGGCAAGGCCGGCGCCGAGCGCCTGATCGCCGACACCATCCGCGACCCGGCCCTGCTGCGCGCCCTGGCCAGCACGCCCAACCCCGAGCGCGAGTGAGGCGACGATCATGGCCACTACCCAGAAAGCCGTCGCCACCGCCGAAGCGCTCGAAACCGCGCCGTCGGTAGACGCGCCGTCGATCAACGATTTCTCCGCGCTGCTCGCGCGCGAGTTCCGCCCGCGCAACGAGCGCGCCGGCGAGGAAGTCCGCTCGGCGGTGCGCACGCTCGCCGAGCAGGTGCTCGAACGCAGCGACATCATCAGCGCCGACGTCACCCAGACCCTGAGCGCCTACATCGCCGAGATCGACCGCAAGCTCAGCGAGCAGCTCAACCTTGTGATGCACAACGCCCAGTTCCAGAAGATGGAAGGCGCCTGGCGCGGCCTGCATTACCTGGTCACCAACACCGAGACCGACACGCTGCTGAAGATCCGCGTGCTCAACGTCTCCAAGGCCGAACTCGGCAAGAACCTCAAGCGCTTCAAGGGCGTCGCCTGGGACCAGAGCCCGGTGTTCAAGAAGGTCTACGAAGAAGAGTACGGCCAGCTCGGCGGCGAGCCTTACGGCTGTCTGATCGGCGATTACTACTTCGACCACAGTCCGCAGGACGTGGAAATGTTGCGCGGCATCGGCCAGATCGCCGCCGCCGCGCACGCGCCGTTCATCGGCGCGGCCTCGCCGAGCCTGATGGGCATGGAGAGCTGGGGCGAGCTGTCGAACCCGCGCGACCTGGCCAAGATCTTCACCACCCCGGACTACGCCGCCTGGCGTTCGCTGCGCGGCAGCGACGACGCCAAGTACCTCGCGCTGGCGATGCCGCGCACGCTCTCGCGCCTGCCGTACGGCGCGCGCACCGAGCCGGTCGAGGAGTTCGACTTCGAAGAGGACACCGAAGGCGCCGATTCCTCGCGCTACACCTGGCAGAACGCCGCTTACGCGATGGCGGTCAACGTCAACCGTTCGTTCAAGCTCTACGGCTGGTGCACGCGCATCCGCGGCGTCGAGTCCGGCGGCGCGGTCGAAGGCCTGCCGGCGCACACCTTCCCGACCGACGACGGCGGCGTGGACATGAAGTGCCCGACCGAGATCGCGATCACCGACCGCCGCTCGGCCGAGCTCGACAAGATGGGCCTGATGCCGCTGGTGCACCGCAAGAACAGCGACATGGCCGCGTTCATCGGCGCGCAGTCGCTGGGCCGGCCGGAGGAGTACGACGACCCCGACGCCACCGCCAACGCGGCGTTGAGCGCGCGCCTGCCGTACATGTTCGCGTGCTCGCGCTTCGCCCATTACCTGAAGTGCATCGCGCGCGACAAGATCGGCTCGTTCAGCACCCGCGAACAGGTGCAGAGCTGGCTGACCGACTGGGTCATGAACTACGTCGACGGCGACCCGGCCAACTCCAGCGAGGAAGCCAAGGCGCGCAAGCCGCTGGCCGCGGCCGAGGTGCAGGTGGAGGAAGTCGAGGGCAACCCGGGCTACTACACCTCCAAGTTCTTCCTGCGCCCGCATTACCAGCTCGAAGGCCTGACCGTGTCGCTGCGCCTGGTCTCCCGCCTGCCGTCCGCGCAAGCCAAGTAACCCCCCAACGCAATCCCAGCCAAGCAACTCCGGGCGCGAACGGCGCGGCGCAGGCCGCTCCGACGCTCCCGGCTTTTCCCAGAACCGCTGAAACGGAGATAGGCCGTGGCATACGACATGCATCTGAAGTTCGGTCCGGGCGACGTCGAGATCAAGGGCGCGTCCAATCATTCCAAGCACAAGGACGAGGTGCCGATCCTGGCCTGGTCGTGGGGCACCAGCAACACCGGCAACCTGCACACCGGCGCCGGCTACGCCGCCGGCGGCAAGGCCAACGTGCAGGACATCTCGATCACCAAGTACATCGACTCGTGCTCCAACGCGCTGCTCAACGCCTGCTGCACCGGCGCGCGCGTGGAGAACGCCACGCTGTACGTGACCAACGCCACCGGCGAGCAGACCGACTTCCTGACCATCGAGCTCAGCGACGGCGTCATGGTGACCGCGGTTTCCACCGGCGGCAGCGGCGGCGAAGAACGCCTGACCGAGAACATCACCCTGCATTTCGGCAAGTTCAAGTACGCCTTCCAGCCGCAGGACGACAAGGGCAAGAAGCAGGGCGGCACCAAGGACTTCACCTTCTCGATGCAGGAAGTCAAGAAGTCCTGATCCGCGCGTCGCGGCGTCCGCGCCGCGATCCGGGTTCCGCCGCCTCGTCCATTCCAGAGCCGACCGCGCCATGATCCGTACCGTTTCGCAGTCCCAGCAAGAGTGTTCCAGCCTGCTCAAGCGAGGCGAGTTCGACCTGGCGTTGCGTTCGGCGATGGAATGGGCGAAGCAGCATCCGGCCGATGCGGAGCTGCGCATCGGCCTGTTCCAACTGCTCGCCGCGTCCGGCCAGTGGAGCCGGGCGCGCGAGCAACTGCAATTGTCGGCGCGGCTCGACGCCGGCCACGGCGATCTCGCCGCGGCCTACTCGCGCGTGCTCGACGCCGAGCTCGAACGCGAGCAGGTGATGTCCGGGCAGATGATGCCGCTGCTGCTGGGCCAGGCCGGCCAGTGGCAGCACGACCTGCTGCTGGCGCTGCGCCAGGACAGCCAGGGGCTCGCCGCCGAGGCCGCGCAGCGGCGCGAGGTGGCGCTGGCCCAGGCCGAAGCCGCCGCCGGCGAGATCGACGGCGTCGCCTTCCAGTGGCTGTGCGATGCCGATCCGCGCTTCGGGCCGTGCCTGGAAGTGGTGTTGGAAACCGGCTATGCCTGGATCGCGTTCGCGCAGTTGAGCGAGGTGGTGCTGGACGCGCCGGTGAGCCTGCGCGACCTGCTGTGGCAACCGGCCACGCTGGTGTGGCGCAACGGCGACGCGGTCGCCGGGCTGGTGCCGTGCCGCTATCCGGGCAGCGAACACAGCGAGCACATCGCCCTGCGCCTGGGCCGGCGCACCGACTGGAGCGGCGACGCCGCCGCCGCGCGCGGACTCGGCCAGCGCATGCTGCTCAGCGACCGCGGCGAGCATCCGCTGCTGGAGATCCGCCGCATCCGCTTCGATCCGCCGCCGGGCGAGGCCGCCGCATGGCCGAGCTGAGCCAGCAGGAACGGCTGCAACCCTCGTTGCTGGACCGGCTCATCGACGAGAACCGGCACGAGATCGTCGAAAGCCGCGACGCCCGCGCGATCACCGCGGCGAAACTGCGCCAATGCATCGTCCGCGACCTGTCGTGGCTGCTCAACTGCACCCGGCACTGGTCCGACGAAGCGCTCGAGGCGCATCCCTACGTCGCCGCAAGCGTACTGAACTACGGCATTCCCGACCTGGCCGGCACCTTGCTCGAAGGCCTGGACGTGAGCGCGCTGCAAAGCCGCATCCAGGCCGCGATCCTGGCGTTCGAACCGCGCCTGCTGGCCTCGGGCCTGCAGGTGACCGCGCGCGTGGACCCGCAGCGCAGCGACCACCTGGCGCTGTCGTTCGTGATCGAGTCGGAGATGTGGGCGCAGCCGATCCCGCTGAGCCTGTACCTGCGCACCGAGGTCGACCTGGAAACCGGGCGTTTCAGCCTGGTGGAGGGCGAGCGCTGACCATGGACCCGCGCCTGCTCCATCACTACAACCGCGAGCTGCAGCACCTGCGCGAGATGGGCGCGGAGTTCGCCCGCGACTACCCCAAGGTCGCCGGGCGCCTGGGCATGAGCGGCATCGAGTGCGCCGACCCGTACGTCGAGCGCCTGCTGGAAGGCTTCGCGTTCATGGCCGCGCGCGTGCAGCTGGAGCTGGAAGCGCAGCAGCCGGTGTTCGCCGCGCACCTGCTGGAGATGCTGTACCCGCATTTTCTCGCGCCGCTGCCGTCGATGGCGGTGGTGCAGTTGCATCCCGAGGCGGGCGAGGGCATCGACCCGGCCGGCCACCACCTGCCGCGCGATACCGCGCTGCACTCGCTGCTCGGCCACGGCGAGCGCACGCCGTGCGAATACCGCACCGCGCACGAGGTGGTGCTGTATCCGCTGCGCCTGACCGATGCGGCCTATCTGGCCTCGCCGGCGGCGCTGGCGGCGATAGGCATCGCCGCCGACGCCGGGGTCAAGGCCGGCCTGCGCCTGAGTTTCGCGGTCGAGCCCGGGCTCAGCGTGGACATGCTCAACCTGGACCGGCTGCCGCTGTTCATCGCCGGCGCCGACGGCCAGTCGGGCTGCCTGTACGAACAACTGCACGCGCACGCGACCGGCTTCGTGGTGCGCGCCGCGGCCGGCCCCAACGGCAGCTACCTCAGCCGCACGTTCGGACCCGAGCGCATCGGCGAGGTCGGCTTCGACGATGCGCAGGCCTTGCTGCCGCGCAGCGAGCGCTCGTTCAGCGGCTATCGGCTGCTGCAGGAATATTTCGCCTGTCCGGAGCGGTTCCTGTTCGCCGAATTCTCCGGCCTGTCCGAGCTGTTGCCGCGCGCGTCCTGCCTGGGGTTCGAGATCGTGGTGCTGTTCGACCGCGTCGCCGAGCGGCTCGACAACGCGGTCGGCGCCGACAACTTCCGCCTGTACTGCACCCCGGCGATCAACCTGTTCCCCAAGCGCGGCGACCGCATCCACCTGCGCCAGGGCGTGTCCGAGCACCACCTGCTCGCCGACCGCACCCGGCCGATGGATTTCGAGGTCTACAGCGTCGCCCAGGTCGAGGGCTACGGCGACGCCAACGAGCCGTTGCAGCGTTTCGAGCCGTTCTACGCCGCGCAGGGGCGCAGCTGGCACGAGCGGCGCTCGGCGTTCTATGCGCTGCGCCGGCATCCGCGCCGGCTGTCGCAGGGGCAGAAGCACAACGGCGCGCGTTCCAGCTACGTCGGCAGCGAGACCTTCATCGCCCTGGTCGACGGCGAGCAGGCGCCGTACGCGCACGATCTGCGCCAGCTCGGCCTGCAGATGCTGTGCACCAACCGCGACCTGCCGCTGCACATGCCGGTCGGCAAGGCCAGCACCGATTTCCTGCTCGACGACGCCGCCGCGATCGGCGCGGCGCGCTGCGTCGCCGGGCCGACCCGGCCGCGCGCCGCGGTCGCCGCCGGCGATTCGCGCTGGCGCCTGATCAGCCACCTGCAGCTCAACTACCTGTCGCTGCTCGACGACGGCGAGGACGGCGCCAGCGCGATCCGCGAGATGCTGACCCTGTACCACGACCCGCACGACAGCGCCGCGCGGCGCCAGGTCGAAGGCATCCGCCGGGTCGCCTCGCGCCCGATCGTGCGCCGGCTGCCGCTGCCGGGGCCGGCCACGTACGGCCGCGGACTGGAGATCACCCTGACCTGCGACGACGCCGCCTTCGAAGGCCAGGGCGCGTACCTGCTGGCGTCGGTGCTGCGGCATTTCTTCGCCCGCCAGGCATCGATGAATTCCTTCACCGAGACCGTGCTGCGCACGCTCGAACGCAACGAGGTGGACCGATGGCCCGCAAGGCTCGGAAACCGACCGATCCTGTAGCCCGCGGGGCGGCGTCGGCGGACGCCGCGCGCCTGTTGCGGGCGCTGCGCGAGCGGCCGCAGGACTTCGAACTGTTCGAGGCGCTGCGCCGGATCGAGTGCGCGTACCCGCAGCACCCGCGCCTGGGCCAGGCCGCGCGCCCGCAGGACGAGCCGGTGCGGCTGGGCCAGCGCGCCAGCCTGGACTTCGCCCCGCGCAGCGTCGACGCCCTCGACGAAACCGGCGGCGGACGCGCGCCGCGGCTGCGCACGTTTCCGCTCGGCCTGTTCGGCCCGCAAGGCGCGCTGCCGCTGCACCTGACCGAGTACGCGATCGAGCGCGAACGCATGGACCAGGACCCGACCCTGGCCGCGTTCGCCGATCTGTTCCATCACCGCATGATCGCGCTGTGGTACCGCAGTTGGGCCGATGCGCGGCCGACCGTGCACGCCGACCGACCCGACCAGGACCGCTTCGGCGGCCACGTCGATGCGCTGGTCGGGGTCGGCCAGCCGGCGCTGCGCGAACGCGATGCGCTGGCGCCGGACGTGCGCCGTTACTTCGCCGGACGCTTCGCCGCGCAGGCGCGCAATGCCGAAGGATTGCAGGCGGCGATCCGGACCTTGTTCGACGTGCCGCTGACGGTGCAGTCGTTCTTCGCCGACTGGCTGGACCTGCCGCCGGACGGCCGCCTCGGCATGGGCCGGCAAGCCGCGCGGCTGGGCCAGGAAGCGACGATGGGCGCCAAGTTCCGCAACGCCCAGCACCGCTTCCGCCTGCGCATCGGGCCGCTGGACCTGCCGCGCTACCGCGAGTTCCTGCCCGGCGGGCGCGCGCTGCGCGAGCTGGTCGCGCTGGTGCGCCATTACTGCGGCGACGAATACCTGTGGGACCTGCAACTGGTGCTCGACCGCAGCCAGGTGCCGCCGCCGCGGCTGGGCAAGTCGCAGCGCATGGGCCAATCGCTGTGGATGGGCGATTACCGCAAGCCCGAGCACGCCGACGACCTGGTCCTGCACCCCGCCCTCAACGCCTGAACCCACTTCCGCAACGGGAACCGCCATGGCCAACATCAGCCGCGCCGCATTGTTCGGCAAGCTCAACAAGATCGCGTACCAGAGCATCGAGTCGGCGACCGTGTTCTGCAAACTGCGCGGCAACCCCGAGGTGGAGCTGTCGCACTGGCTGTACCAGCTGCTGCAATTGCAGGACGGCGACGTGCATCGGATCGTGCGCCACTTCGGCATCGAGCCGGCGCGGCTGGCGCGCGACCTGACCCAGGCGCTGGACCGGCTGCCGCGCAGCGGCGGCGGCGCGCACTTCGATCTTTCCGCGCACGTCGAGGAGACCGTGGAGCGGGCCTGGCTGTACTGCAGCCTGCGCTACGGTCGCCAGCGCGTGCGCAGCGGCGACCTGCTGGTGGCGATCGCGCAGACCCGCGGCCTGCGCAACGCGCTGCTGGCGCTGTCGCCCGAGTTCGCCGCGCTGCGCACCGAAGCGTTGACCGACGAACTCGAACGCATCGTCGCCGGCTCGCCCGAAGACGACGCGCTGGACGTCGCCGCGACGCCGGCCGAGGCCGCGCCGGGGCAGGGCGCCGTCGCCGGCGGCGACGATGCGCTGGCGCGTTTCACCGTCGACCTGACCGCGCAGGCCCGCGCCGGCAGCATCGACCCGGTGGTCGGCCGCGACGAGGAGATCCGCCAGCTGGTCGACATCCTGATGCGCCGCCGGCAGAACAATCCGATGCTGGTCGGCGAGGCCGGCGTCGGCAAGACCGCGGTGGTCGAGGGCTTCGCGTTGCGCATCGCCGAGGGCGACGTGCCGCCGGCGCTGCGCGAGGTCGAGCTGCGCGTGCTCGACGTGGGTTTGCTGCAAGCCGGCGCCAGCGTCAAGGGCGAGTTCGAAAACCGGCTGCGCCAGGTCATCGACCGGGTCCAGGCGTCGGTGCGGCCGATCGTCTTGTTCATCGACGAAGCCCACACCCTGGTCGGCGCCGGCGGCGCGGCCGGCACCGGCGATGCCGCCAACCTGCTCAAGCCGGCGCTGGCGCGCGGCAACCTGCGCACCATCGGCGCGACCACCTGGGCCGAGTACAAGCGCCATATCGAGAAAGACCCGGCGCTGACCCGGCGCTTCCAGCCGATCAAGATCGAAGAGCCGGCCGAGGCGCGCGCGGTGGCGATGATGCGCGGCGTGGCCGCGGCGATGGAGCAGCACCACCGCGTGCAGATCCTCGACGAGGCGCTGGAAGCGGCGGTGCGGCTGTCGCATCGCTACATCCCGGCGCGGCAGCTGCCGGACAAGTCGGTGAGCCTGCTCGACACCGCCTGCGCGCGGGTGGCGATCAGCCATCACGCGGTGCCGCCGCAACTCGACGACGCGCGCAAGCGCATCGCCGTGCTGGAGACCGAACAGACGATGGTCGAACGCGAGGGCCGCATCGGCGTGGACGTGGCCGAGCGCGCCGGCCGGGTCGGCACGGAGCTCGCCGACCTGCGTGAGAACGAGCAACGCTTGCAGCAGGGCTGGGCGGCGGAAAAGGCCCTGGTCGAGCGCATCCTGGCGCTGCGCGCCCGACTCGGCGAAGCGGTCGCCGCGAGCGAAGCCGGCGCGACCGCGATGGCGCACGCCGAGCCGGCAGACGACGCAGCGGCGGACGAGGAACTCGCAGACGCTGAAACGCCGATCCGCGGCGACGGCGAGGCGCACGCGCCGGCCGACCCCGGCGCGCCGTCGCTGCTGGACCAACTGCGCGCCCTGCAGGCCGAACTGTCGGCGCTGCAAGGCGAGCGCCCGCTGGTGCTGCCGAGCGTGGACTACCAGGCGGTGGCTTCGGTGGTCGCCGACTGGACCGGCATTCCGCTTGGGCGCATGGCCCGCGACGAGGTGCGCACGGTGCTGGAACTGCCGGCGCTGCTGGGCCGGCGCGTGGTCGGCCAGGACCATGCGATGGAGGCCATCGCCCGGCGCATCCAGACCTCGCGCGCCGGCCTCGACAACCCCGACAAGCCGGTCGGCGTGTTCCTGCTCGCCGGCACCTCCGGCGTCGGCAAGACCGAGACCGCGCTGGCGCTGGCCGAGACCCTCTACGGCGGCGAGCAGAACCTGATCACCATCAACATGAGCGAGTTCCAGGAGCCGCACAGCGTGGCCACGCTCAAGGGCGCGCCGCCGGGCTACGTCGGCTACGGCGAGGGAGGGGTGCTGACCGAAGCGGTGCGCCGGCGCCCGTACTCGGTGGTGCTGCTCGACGAGGTCGAGAAGGCGCATCCGGACGTGCACGAGATCTTCTTCCAGGTGTTCGACAAGGGCTGGATGGAGGATGGCGAGGGCCGCCGCATCGACTTCCGCAACACGCTGATCCTGCTGACCACCAACGCCGGCACCGAACTGCTGACCAGTCTGTGCGCGGACCCGGACCTGACCCCGGATCCGGACGCGCTGGGCCAGGCGTTGCGCGCGCCGTTGCTGAAGGTGTTCCCGCCGGCGCTGCTCGGCCGCCTGGTCACCATCGCCTATTACCCGCTCGGCGACGCGCTGCTGGCGCGCATCGCCCGGCTGCAGCTCGAGCGCATCGCCCAGCGCGTGGCCGCGCGCTACCGCGCGCAGTTCCGCTACGGCGAGGACGTCATCGCACTGGTGGTGCAGCGCTGCACCGAGTCCGAATCCGGCGGCCGCATGATCGATTCCATCCTCACCCACGCGCTGTTGCCGACGATCAGCCGGCGCCTGCTCGAACGCGACGCCGAGCTGCCGCCGCCGCGCAGCATCCGCATCGGCGCCGACGGCGCCGAACTCAGCGTCGAGATCGACTGAGCCGCCGCCGTCCGTCCACTCCCGTCCCCACGCCACCGATCCCACTACCGAGACCCGCCATGAGCAACCTGAGCAGGGAAGAGTTCCTCGCCCTCAACGCGATCGCCAAGTCGCGCCGCGAGCTGATGTTCCAGACCTTCAACGGCACCCAGCTGAAGTTCGGCAAGTTCAGCTACGCCAAGGGCAACTGGCACGGCATGGCCACCGGCATCTACGAATTCCAGGGGATGATCCAGGAGAAGGTCACCGAGGCGATGCTGCCGAAGATCCAGGAAGCGGCGCAGGCCTTCGCCGCCGACGCCGCCGGGGTCGGCAATTTCAACGAACTGGTCGCCGCGCTCGGCCAGGAATCGGCCGGCCAGTTGCTCAAGGAAATCATTCCCTGGGTCGGCCTGGTCTACACCACGATCAACTGGGCCAAGGCGTCCAAGCAGGTGATCACCGACGCCCACCACCTGTACCGGATCAAGGCCGGCGATTTCCGCTCCGGCTTCCGCGACGGCACCCCGCAGGCGGCGGTGGACTCGGTCCAGCAGATCATCAAGCGCGAGCTGTACGTCGGCGGCATCGACTGGGCCAACCAGACCGTCGGCTTCGGCACCAAGGTGGCCGGCGTGTTCATCGACATGGGCACCGCGACCACGCTCGGCCCGGGCATCGCCACCTTCATCGCCGACTGGCTGCTCAAGCTGACCGTGATCGGCATGGACATCAAGCAGATGAAGGCCGGCAACCGCTGGCTGCAGAATCCGGGCGACCTCAGCATCAAGGTGTTCGAGGAATGCCCGATCCTGGGCTGCTACCTGCTGATCAGCGCCGATACCTCGAGCGTGGCCAATCTGTTCGTCGCCGACATCGGCCTGCCCAACTGGATGACCCAGGTCGAGCAGATGTACGAGAGCAAGATCGAGCCGACCGTGCGCTACGCGCGCGACCTGGTCGATCGCTCCAATCTGCAGCTGGAAGGCGTCAGCGGCCGCGCCCAGCCGGCCAAGACCCACGTCAAGAAGGATTTCTTCCTCAAGTCCAAGGCCAAGGCGGCCAAGGACTACCTGCGCGCGCACGTGCCGCACCGCAGCTCGCGGCCGACCGCCTGAGGCCGCGGGCTCGATGCCGCGAACCTGACGCCGACGCCCGTCGTTCCCAGCCCGACCCTCGCACCGAACGCCCCCTTCGCCGAGAGCACCGACCATGGCCCACGCCATCACCTTGCAGTCCCCGCTGGGCGACAAGCTGCGCTTCGCCCGCATGCGCGCGCGCGAGCAGCTCGGGCGCCTCTATACCTTCGAGCTGGAAGCGATCAGCCGCTCGCCGGCGCTGGACCTCAAGGCGATGCTGGGCATGGCGATGTCGGTCAAAGTGACCACGCCCAAGGGCTACGTGCGCCATTACCACGGCATCGTCAGCGAGGTCGAGCAGACCGGTTTCGAATACATCAAGGACTTGCGCTACGCCGTCTATGCGCTGGTGCTGGTGCCCAAGCCCTGGCTGCTGACCCAACGCCGCGACTGCCGCATCTTCAAGAACAAGAGCGTGCCCGAGCTGGTCCGGCTGCTGCTGTCGGAGGCCGGCTACACCGACGTCAAGCTCAGCCTCACCGGCAGCTACAAGGCGCGCGAGTACTGCGTGCAGTACCGCGAGAGCGACTTCGACTTCATCAGCCGGCTGATGGAGCAGGAGGGCATCTACTACTACTTCACCCACACCGCCAGCACCCACACCATGGTCCTGGCCGACGCGCTCGGCGCGCACAGCGCCAACGCGCCGTTCGCGCGGGTGCCGTACTGCCCGCCGGGACAGAAGGGCAGCCGGATGAAGGATTCGATCACCGACTGGAACCTGGGCCGCAGCGCGCACAGCAAGCGCGTGCGCCTGAACGACTACGACTACCTCAAGCCGCGCGCTTCGCTGCAGGTCGCCGAGGAGCCGGCCGAGGCCTGCGGCGGCAGCGTCGGCGAGCTCGACGTGTTCGACTATCCCGGCGCCTACGAAGACCTCGCGGTCGGCCGGCGCTACGCCCAGGTGCGCGCGGAAGCGCTGAACGTACCGCAGGCGCGGTTCAGCGGACAGACCGACGCCTGCGGTCTGGCGGTCGGCGCGCTGTTCAAGCTCAAGGATTTTCCGCTGGCCGAGTACAACCAGGAATACCTGGTGGTGCAGGCCGAGACCGTACTGGTCGAGGTCGACTACGTATCCGGCGAAAGCGCCACCTGCGAGCCGTACTTCTGCACGTTCTCGGCCTTGCGCAGCCGCCAGCCGTTCCGCACCGCGCAGACCACGCCGTGGCCGCGCATCGCCGGGTTGCAGACCGCGGTGGTGCACGGCAAGACGCCGGAGGACATCGAGGTCGACCAGTACGGCCGGGTCGAGGTGGACTTCTTCTGGAGCCCGCCGGGCAAGCGGCGCGCGGACTGCTCCTGTCCGGTGCGGGTGGCCTCGTATTGGGCCGGGCGGCGCTGGGGCGCGGTGCACATCCCGCGCGTCGGCCAGGAAGTGGTGGTGAGCTTCCTGGAAGGCAATCCGGACCGGCCGCTGATCATCGGCAGCGTCTACAACGCCGACCATATGCCGCCGTATCCGCTGCCGGCGCAGCGCACCCGCAGCGGCGTGCGCAGCCGCAGCCATCCGCGCGGCGGGCCGGAGGACTACAACGAAATCAGCTTCGAGGACCGCAAGGGCAAGGAAGAACTGCTGCTGCACGCGCAGCGCGACATGCGCCACGAATCCGAGAACGACCACCTGGTCGACACCAAGCGCGACGAGACCGGCGAGATCGGCCGCAACCGCGAATGGACCGTCGGCCGCGACGACACCCTCAAGGTCGGCCGCAAGCTGCGCATCGAGGCCGGCAACGAGATCGAGCTGGTCACCGGCGCGGCGCGGCTGGTGATGAAGCGCAGCGGCGAGATATCGATCAGCGGCACCCGTTTGACCTTCGACGCGCGGATCGGCTTCAACGTGGTCGCCGGCGCCGCGGTCGACATCAAGAGCGGCACGGCGTTCACGGTGATGGCCAACGGCGCGGTGATGGTGCAGTCCAACGCGGTCGCCACGGTGCGCGCCAACGCCACCTTGCTGCTGCAGGCCACCGGCCCGGCCATCCTCAAGGGCTCGCCGCCCTTGCTGGCATGAGCGCCGCCATGACCGCGACCGCGCAGATCGCCGAGCAGATGCAGCTGTCCGAACCGGGACAGGCGCTGGCGGCCGCGCACGAGGCGCCGCTGGCGGCGGTCTCGGCGCTGATCGGCGCGCAGCGCTACGGCGACGCGCTGCCGCTGTCGCTGCGCCTGCTGCCGACGCCGTACGCGCTGGCGTGGACGTGCCAGTGCGCCGGCGCGCAGCCGCTGGACGAACGCGACGCGCAAGGCCTGCGCCTGGCCCAGCGCTGGATGCGCGAGCGCGACGAACCCAGCCGGCAGGCGGCGCAGGCCTTCGCCGAGAACGACGACTACCGCAGCCCCGGCGCCTGGCTCGCGGCTGCGGCGGCCTGGGCCAGCGGCGCGCCCGCGGCCGAAGGCGGCGCGCCGCCGGCGGCGCACTTGACCGCGGTTGCGGCCAACGCGGCGCTGGTGCTGCTGGCCAGCCGCGAGCCGGAGCGTTTCGACGAACGCCTGCAGCGCTGGGCCGAGCAGGCGCACGCGTTGCTGGGCCAGGTCCATCCCACGGAGCAGATCGCATGAGCGCGAGCGCACAGGCATTGACGATGCGGTTGCGCGACAGCGCGCTGGCGCCGGCCGGCGCGCGCGCGCAGTTCGAGGGCGGCGGCAGCATCGGCCGCGGCGCCGCCTGCGACTGGGTGCTGGAGGCCGACGGCGTATCGCGCCTGCACGCCACGGTGCGCTGCCTGGACGGCCTGTACTTCATCGAGGACCACAGCACCAACGGCCTGCTGCACAACGGCGCGGCGCTGCAGCCCGGCCTGCCGGTGGCGCTGCGCCACGGCGACTGGCTCAAGATCGACGTGTTCGAGATCGACATCGCGATCGGTACGGATGGCGCGCACGCCGCCGCGGCGCAACCGGCGTACGCGCCGATGCCGGCGCCGGTCGACGACGAGCTGCCCGAGGTCTCGATCGCGGTGCTGTCCGGCGCCGAATCCGATTACGTCGACGAACACGACCTGCAGGCGCTGCTGGCCGGGCCGCGCAGCGCGGTCGCGGTGGATCCGCTGGCCTTGCTCGACCGCGCCGAAGCCGGCCACGGCACCGAATGGTCGATCGGCGGCTGGAACCACACGCCGGCGGCCGCGGCGGCGTATCACATGCCGATGGCGACGGTCGCCGCGCCCGCGCCGGCGGTGTTGCCGGAAAACTGGGACCGCACCCGCACCCAGTACGCGTCGGCGCCGGTGCAGGAAGCGGCGGCTTCGGCGAAACGGGCGCCCGCCGCGGTCGCGGCGGGCGAGGGCGAGGGCGATACTGCGCCGCAACCGCGACGCGCAGCGGTCGATGCGCGGCCCGGATTGCAGACCTCCGAGCCGGCGCCCGCCGCGATAGCGATAGACGAGGATTTCCTCGCCGCCGCGGGGCCGGCCGTCGCGCCTCAGCGACCGGAACCCAATCCGCTGCAAGCGCTGTTCGATCCGCCACCGTCCGCGGCAATTGCGCCCGTCGCATTCGTCGGCGAATTCGAGCGCCCGCTCGACCATCCCGTCGAACATCCCATCGAACATCCGGTCGATTCGACGCCCAACGCGCCGCGGCCAGTACCCACCGGGCCGCAGCCGCCGCAACACCCCGCGCCAGCCTCGGACGCCGCGCTCTTCGCCACCGCTGTCGCCGGCCTGATGGACCTGCTGCGCGCACGCGCCGAGTTCAAGAACGGCCTGCGCCTGCCCTCGACCCTGGTGCAGCGGCGCGAGAACAATCCGCTCAAGTTCGCCGCCTCCGTCGAGGAAGCGATCGCACGCCTCGGCGGCCCAACCGACGGCGCCTACCTCGCCGGCGAAGCCGCGATCGAGGACGCCATGCGCGACATCCGCCACCACCAGCTGGCATTGCTGGCGGCGATGCGGATCGCGCTGGAGCACGCCTTCGCCCACTTCGACCCGGTCCGTTTCGATCCCGACGACGGCGGCAAGACCGCGTTGGGCTGGGGCGGCAAGGGCTGGCGCCGCTATCGCGAACGCTACCAGGCGCTGCGCGGCGATCCGGACGAGCGCTACCGCGTGCTGTTCGGCGACGAATTCGCCCGCGCCTACGAAGAGCAGATGAGCCTGATGAAAACCCGAGACGCCGGCGCGCACTGGAGCGGCACCGCATGATCGACAGCAACAAGGTGATCTGGAGCGAAGGGCTGTTCCTGCGGCCGCAGCACATGCAGCAGCAGGAGCGCTACCTGGAGCGTTTCGTCGAGCTGCGCGCCGGCGCGCTGCGCCCGCACGCCTGGGGCTTCGCCCTGCTGGAGCTGGAGACCGAGCTGCTGGCGATCGGCAAGCTGGCGATCCGCCGCGCCCGCGGCTGCTTTCCCGACGGCACTCCGTTTTCGATTCCCGACCGCGACCCGGCGCCGCCGCCGCTGGATGTGGGCATGGACTGCCGCGACCAGATCGTCAGCCTGAGCCTGCCGCTGCGTTCGGCGGCCCAGCCCGACAGCGCCTGGCCCGACGAAAGCGCGCCGCGCCTGACCCGCTACCGGGTCGGCGAAACCGAGATCGGCGACGCTTCCGGCAGCGTCGCCGGTTCGGTGCTGATCGAAGTCGGCTCGATGCAGTCGCGCCTGCGCCTGCAGTCCGAGCCCAAGGAGGGCCTGGTCGAGATCCCGCTGGCGCGGGTGATCGAATGCCGCCCCGACCGCCGGGTGATCCTCGACGACGCCTTCGTGCCCACGGTTTGCCGGATCGAAGGCGCGGGCGGACTGGTCACCTTGTTGTCGGAACTGCTGGGCCTGCTGCACCAGCGCGGCCAGGCCCTGGCCGAACGCGTCGCCGGCGGCGACCGCGTCGGCGTGGCCGACATCGCCGATCTGCTGATGCTGCAGACCATCAACCGCTACCAGCCGCTGGTCGCGCATTGGGCGCATTCGCCGCTGGAGCATCCCGAAGGCCTCTATCGGCTGCTGATCGAGATGGCCGGCGAGCTGGCGACCTTCACCCGCGCGAGCAAACGTGGCCCTTCGTTCCCGGCCTACCGCCACGAGGCGCTGCGCGAGAGCTTCGAGCCGGTGGTGCTGGCGCTGCGCGAGTCCTTGAGCGCGGTGCTGGAACAGTCGGCCATCGCGGTGCCGCTGCAGCAGCGCAAGTACGGCGTGTGGGTCGGCGTGCTGGCCGATCCGGGCCTGCTCGACGCAGCCTCGTTCGTGCTCGCGGTCAAGGCCGACGTGCGCGGCGAGGAGCTGCGCAAGCGGCTGCCGTCGGAATCCAAGATCGGCCCGGTCGAGAAGATCCGCGACCTGGTCAATCTGCAATTGCCGGGCATCGCCCTGAGCTCGATGGCGATCGCGCCGCGCCAGGTGCCTTACCACGCCGGCCGCCAGTACTTCGAGCTCGACCGGCATTCGCCGCTGTGGAAGGCGTTGCGCACCTCCGGCGGCATGGCCCTGCATTTCGGCGGCGGCTTCCCCGGCATCGAACTGGAACTGTGGGCGGTGAGGAGCTGAGATGAACGAGCGCAACGCCGCCTCCCGCGACGACGTCACCGTGCTGCGCGCCGCGCCGCCCGCGGCGGCGTCCGGCGCCGGGCGGACAGGGCATGAGGCCGTTGGCGCAGCGCCGGCGGGCCGTCTCGAACCAAGCCGCCTCGAGCCAGGCCGCGGCGAAGCCGGTCGCGCCGAGGCGGAGCTGGACACCGCGTTCAAGGCCTTGCCCGGCGCGGTCGCCGGCAACGGCCTGGTGCGCGCGGCCACGCCGCTGCTGTTGCTGGCGGTGCAGCTGCGCCACAGCGCGCAGGCGCCGGAACTCGGCGCGCTGCGCGCCGCCTGCGGCGCCAAGCTGCAGCGCTTCGAAGGCGACGCGCGCCAGCACGGCGTGGACGAGAAGATCGCGATGATGGCGCGCTACGTGCTGTGCACGTTGCTCGACGAAGCGGTGCTGGCGGCGCCGTGGGGCGACAGCAGCGGCTGGTCGCAGCGCACCTTGCTGGTCAGCTTCCACGGCGAAACCTACGGCGGCGCCAAGGTGTTCGACCTGCTCGACCGGCTCAGCCGCGAGCCGGCGCGTTACCTGGATCTGCTGGAAATGATCTACCTGGCCCTGGCGCTGGGCTTCGGCGGCCGCTATCTGGTCGAACCCGGCGGCCAGGCGCGCCTGGCCGACCGCCTGACCACGCTGCACGCGTTGATCCGGCGCCAGCGCGACACGCCGCCGTCCGAGCTGTCGCCGCATTGGCGCGGCGCCGACTACCGGCTGCAGGCGCAGTCCGGCGTCTCGCCGCTGCTGGTCGCCGCGCTGGCGTCGCTGTGCATGGTGCTGGCCACGTTCCTGTTCCTGCATACGCGGCTCAACAGCCTGTCCGCACCGATCAGCGCGCAGTTGGCGCGGATCGGCTTCGACCGGGTGCGCCTGCCGACCGCGGCGACGCCCGCGCCGGCGCCGGACCTGGCCGGCCTGCTGCGCGGCGAGCGCGACGCCGGCCTGCTCAGCGTCGACAGCGCCGACGGCAAGGCCACCATCCGCATCGCCGGCGCGGCGATGTTTCCCTCGGCCAGCGCCGAGGTCGACGCCGCCCAGCGGCCGCTGCTGGCGCGGGTGGCCGCCGCGCTCGACCGCCTGCCCGGACGCATCGTCGTGGTCGGGCATACCGACGACCAGCCGGTGCGCTCGCTGGCGTTCCGCGACAACTTCGAACTGTCCGCCCGGCGCGCGCAGAACGTCGGCGCGCTGCTGGCCGCGAACCTTCGCGATCCGCGCCGGATCGAGCACAGCGGCGCCGGCGATTCGCAGCCCATCGCCGTGCCGGCGCAGTTGCCGGCCAACCGCGCGCGCAACCGCCGCGTCGAGATCGTGCTGATCCCGGAGACCTGATCGATGATGTCGTATCTCTACCGCTTCATCGATTTCATGCGCCGCAAGGGTTTGACCGACCTGGCCGCGTTCGCGCTGACGGTGATCCTGGTCTGGACCGGCGGGCCGTACTTCGGCACCGACTCGTGGTATCCCCTGCGCAGCGTGCAGGCGCGGCTGATCCTGATCGGCGCGATCGGCGCCGGCTGGCTGCTGTGGCGCGGCTGGCGCTGGTGGCGCGAACGCCGCGCCGCCGGCGAGATGGCCCAGGACCTCGCCGCGCCGGCCGGCGAGGGCGCCGACAGCCCCGCCGCGCGCGCCGGCCAGGAACAGGCGCGGTTGCGCGCGCGCTTCGCCGAGGCGATGGAACTGCTGCGCAAGCGCAAGCGCCGCGACGGCCGCGGCCTGGACACGCTGCCGTGGTACCTGCTGATCGGCGCGCCCGGCGCCGGCAAGAGCACGCTGCTGCAGAACTCGGGCCTGGACTTTCCGCTCAAGGAGCATTTCGGCGGCCACACCGTCGCCGGCGTCGGCGGCACCCGCCAGTGCGACTGGTGGTTCGCCGACCAGGCGGTGTTCATCGACAGCGCCGGCCGCTACACCACCCAGGATTCCGACGCGGCCGCCGACGGCGCCGCTTGGCAGGCCTTCCTGGGCCTGCTGCGCAAGCACCGGCGTCGTCCATTGAACGGGGTGATCGTCGCGGTCAGCGCCTCGGACCTGCTCGATCCCGACGAAGACCGCCGCCGCGCCCACGCGCGCGCGGTGCGCCGGCGCCTGGACGAACTCGGCGAGCGCCTGCGCGCGACCGTGCCGGTCTACCTGGTGCTGACCAAGTGCGACCTGATCTCCGGCTTCGGCGATTTCTTCGCCGAGCTCGACGGCGCCGGGCGCGAACAGGTCTGGGGCACGACCTTCCCGCACGGCCGCGACGCGCCGGCCGACCCGACCACGCTGTTCGCCGCCGAACTGGAACTGCTGCTGGGCCGCATCGACGCGCGCGCGCTCGACCGCCTGCAGGCGTTCCGCGATCCGCAGCGGCGCGCCGGGGTGCTGTCGTTCCCGCAGCAGTTGCGCCTGCTGCAGCCGCAGTTGCAGGCGTTCGTGCACAGCGCGTTCGGCTCGCACGGTTATGCCGACCAGCCGTGGCTGCGCGGCGTCTACTTCACCTCCGGCACCCAGCACGGCCATCCGATCGACCGGGTGCTGTCGACGGTGGCGCGGGTGTTCGGCCTGGCGCCGTCGCGGTTGCCGGCGCCGGCGGACAAGCCGCGCACCTTCTTCGTCGGCCGCCTGCTCAACGAAGTGATGTTCGCCGAGGCCGGGCTGGCCGGCGGCTATCTCGGCAGCGAGCGGCGCAAGCGCGCGCTGCAGGTGGCCGCGTGGGTCGGTCTCGGCGCGGCCACGCTGACCTTGCTGTTCTGCCTGATCGGCAGTTACACCAACAACCGCCAGCGCATCGGCCAGGTCCGCGACGCGCTGGCCGATTACCCGATGGAAGCGCTGCCCGACGCGACCACCGAGCAGGAGTTCTACGCCCGCGCGCTGCAGCGCTTCGACGTGCTCGAACGCACCCGCAACGTCGCCGAGCCGCCCGGCCGGCCGGTGCCGTGGTCGTACCGGTTCGGCCTATACCGCGGCGCCAGCCTCGGCGCTGACGTGCAGGCGGCATACCTGCGCGATCTCAACGCGGTGATGCTGCCGGCGCTGGCGCAGTCGCTGCACCTCAGCCTGAGTGGTTCCAGCGGCGATCCGCAGTGGCTGTACCAGTTGCTCAAGGGCTATCTGATGCTGGGCCAGCCGGCGCGCCGCGACGTCGGCCATCTCTCGGCGCTGGCGGCGACGCACTGGCGGCGCACGCTGTCGGACGATCCGGCGCTGCGCGCGGCGCTGGACCGGCACCTGCGCGCCTTGTTCGCCGGCGGCGCGCGCGCCTTGCCGCTGGACGAGCGCCAGATCGAACGCGCGCGCGAAACCCTGCACACCGCCGAGATCCCGACCTTGGTCTACGGTGGTCTGGTGCTGGCGCGCTCCGGCGCGACGCCGCGCGAAGCGGCGCCGGTGCGGCTGGACCGCAAGCTCGGCCTGCTCGGCGAAGTGTTCCAGCGCCGCAGCGGCACCGCGCTGTCGGAACCGCTGCCGGCGCTGTACACCCGCCAGGCCTTCGCCGAACTGTCCGGCGGCGGCATCGAGCGCGCGGTGCGCGAGTTCCTGGCCGAGGACTGGGTGCTCGGCGGCGCCAAGCTCGACGCGCTGGCGCGGCTGCAACTGACCCAGCAAGTGCTGGCGCTGTACCAGCGCGACTACATCGCCGCCTGGGACCGGGTGCTGGCCGACATCGAGCTGCGGCCGGTGGTCGGCATGGGCGAGGCCAGCGCGGTCGCGGCCAAGCTCGGCGGTCCGGGCTCGCCGTTGAAAGCCTTGCTGGAGCTGGTGCGCGAGCACACCCATGGCCTGCATGCGGCCAAGCCCGCGGGCGACAAGGGCGCGAAAGGCGGCGGCTCCGCGCAGAACCGCTCCGCCGCCGAGGCCGACAACGACAACGACAACGAGGGCGGCGCAGGGCAGGGCGGCGACGCTGCCGGCGAGCCCATCGGCCTGCATTTCGAACCGTTCAACCGGCTGCTGTCGAGCGACGGCGGGGCGATGCCGCTGGACCAGACCATGACCACGCTGACCCAGATGAGCCGTTCGCTGCTGAGCATCGGCGCCGGCGTCGGCGGCGTCGACCAGAACGACCCGGCGTTGCTGATCGCCGCGCAGCAGGCCGAGCAACTGCCCGCGCCGGCCTCGCAATGGGTCGCCGCGCTGGCCGGACGCAGCCGCAGCCTGGCCGCCGACAGCGCCGGCGAATCCATGCGCGCCGGGCTGCGCCAGAGCGTCGGCGCGGACTGCGGCCTGTTCGTCAACGGCCGCTATCCGTTCGACCCGGGCGCCAGCAGCGAGATTCCGCTGCGCGACTTCGCCGAACTGTTCGCCGGCGGCGGCCGTTTCGACCGTTTCTTCCAACAGTCGCTGGCGGCCAAGGTCGACACCGGCGCGCGCCGTTGGCAATGGAAGGACGGCATGCGCGAGGTCGAGGCCGGGGACGTGCTCGCGCGCGCGCAACTGGCCGACCAGATCCGCCAGGCTTACTTCGGCAGCGGCGGCCTGCCGCAAGTGGCGTTCACCGTCTCGGTCGCGCCGCAGCCCGGCATCGGCCGGGTGCAGCTGGAGGTCGACGGCCAAAGCCTGGACTACGCCGACGGCGTCGCCACGCGCCAGAGCATGACCTGGCCCGGCCCGCGCGCCGGCTTCGTCAAGATCAGCGCCTGGGACGAGCAGGACCAGCCGCTGGCGAGCAAGGAATACCGCGGCGCGTGGTCGTGGTTCCGCGCCCTGCAGGACGGTCGCCTGCGCCGCGAAGGCGACCTGAACTACGTCGCCGACATCGCCCTGGGCAGCGCGCAACTGCGCATCGGCGTACTGCCGGGCAGCCTGCGCCATCCGTTCGCCGACGCGTCGGTGCAGCGGTTCCGTTGCCCGTGAGCGGACCGCATGCCACGGTCGGTTTCTACGGCAAGCTGCCGTGCGTGGGCGATTTCGTCCGCCGCCGCCTGCCCGATGCGTTCGTCGCGCCGTGGGACGCGGCGATGCAGCGCCTGCTGCTGAGCGCGTCCGGCGACGATGCGCCGGTGCGCGACGACGCTTCGCGCTGGCGCTTCGCGCTGGCGCCGGGCGTGTGCGGCGACCGCGCCTGGATCGGCTGCGTCGGCGCCAGCCGCGACCGCGTCGGCCGCGCGTTTCCGCTGGTGCTGGCGGCGCCGCTCGCGGCTGCGGCGCCGGCCTGGTTCGACGCCGCCGAACGCCTCTATGCGCAAGCGCTGCGCGGCGAGTTCGCCGACGTCGAAGCCTTCGACCGCGCATGCGCGCGACTGCGCGCCGACGCGGCCGACGATCCGCGCTTGGCCGCATGGCGACGCGCGCACGCCGGCGACGACGGCCGCCGCTGCAGCCTGTGGTGGCGTGCCGATGCGCCCGCGCGGCGCGGCGCGTGGATCACCAGCGTCGGCCTGGCGTTCGCCGAAGGCGGCCGCGAACTCGATCTTGCGTACGCGCCGCTGCCGGCGCAGCGCACCGATCTCGTCGAGGCCGACGCATGAACGCCGGCGTTCTGCCCATGCCGGACCTGCACGCCGGCTTCGGCCGTTTCGCTTCCGACGGCCTCAGCGACCGCGGCAAGCTGCGCGACCGCAACGAGGACGCGATCCTGGTGCGCGAAGACCTCGGCCTGTGGGCGGTCGCCGACGGCCTCGGCGGCCACAGCGCCGGCGACTACGCCAGCCGCGCGGTGATCGAGCGACTCGACGCGCTGCAGCGTCCGCACGACCTGGTCGAGTTCATCGAAGCCATCGAGGACGCCTTGCGCGCGGTCAACCAAGAGCTGCGCGAATTGGCGCAGACGCGCCAGGTCGACATCATCGCCTCGACCGTGGTGTTGCTGGTCGGCGCCGAGGACCTGGCGGTGTGCGGCTGGGTCGGCGACAGCCGCGCCTACGGTTTCGACGGCGCGCGCCTGGCACAACTCACCCGCGACCACGTCGCCAGCTACGACGAGGACGAAGACCCGTCCGCGCCGGGCGCACCGATGGCCGGCGGCGCGCTGACCCGGGCCATCGGCGCCGACGACGAGTTGTTCGTCGATTGGGCGGTGATCGCGCGCCGGCCGGGACAGACCTTCGTGCTGTGCTCGGACGGGATCAACAAGGAAATGAGCGACGAGGAGATCGCCGCCGAGTGCCGCCGCCACGGCGAGCCCGGCGCGCTCGCGCGGCGCCTGCTCGACACCGCGCTGGCGCGCGCGGGCCGCGACAACATTTCGGTGGTGACGGTGCGCCGGGGGGGCGCGGAACCATGAAGCACACGGACGAGCGGCCGCGGGCCGCGGACAGCGACGACGCGACCCGGGTCGCGCCGATCCGCGCCGATGCCGGCGCGACGGCGGCACCGCCGGCCAACGCACCTGCGGCGGACGAAACGGTGGTGGCGCCGATGCGCGCGTCCGCGACCGGCGCGC
This sequence comes from Lysobacter yananisis, assembly GCF_031199375.1. Classification (NCBI taxonomy): domain Bacteria; kingdom Pseudomonadati; phylum Pseudomonadota; class Gammaproteobacteria; order Lysobacterales; family Lysobacteraceae; genus Lysobacter; species Lysobacter yananisis. The sequence goes on along the minus strand of NZ_CP133568.1, from coordinate 4,636,226 downwards.
CTGCCGCCCACACCCACACCCACACGCCTGCGACGGACGCGCCGCCCGCATCCGCGCCGGCACCGGACGCCGCGCCGCACGCCGACGACGCCACCGTGGTCAAGCGTCCCGCCATCGACACCGAGCGGCGCCGCGCGACCTCGCAGTCCACCAGCGCCGGCACCACCGACTGGGTCGCGCTCAGCGCCGATCCGGCGCAGGCCCAGGTCGGCGTCGGCACCTTGCTCAAGGGCCGCTTCCTGCTCGAACGCGAGATCGGCCGCGGCGGCATGGGCGTGGTCTACCTGGCGCGCGACGAGCGCAAGGTCGAAGCGCGCGACCGCCATCCGCACATCGCGGTGAAGGTGCTCAACGACGATTTCCGCCGCCATCCCGACGCGCTGATCGCGCTGCAGCGCGAGGCGCGCAAGGCGCAGAGCCTGGCCCACGACCGGATCGTGCGGGTCTACGACTTCGACAAGGACGGCACCGTCGTATTCATGACGATGGAATACATCGATGGCACCGACCTGCGCGGATTGATCCGCGGCCGCCAGGGCCTGGGCCTGCCGATGGCCGAAGCCGCCGGCCTGATCGAAGGCATGGGCCGCGCCCTGGAACGCGCGCACCGCGCCGGCGTGGTGCATTCGGACTTCAAGCCCGGCAACGTCATGGTCGACGCCGATGGCGCGGCGAAAGTGTTCGACTTCGGCATCGCCCGCGCCACCCGCCGCGTCGGCGAGGCCGACGACGACCGCACCGTGTTCGACGCGACCACGCTCGGCGCGCTGACCCCGGCCTACGCCAGCCTGGAGATGCTGCGCGGCGAGCAACCGGCGGTGGCCGACGACGTCTATGCGTTCGGTTGCGTGGTCTACGAATTGCTCGCCGGGCGCCATCCCTTCGACAAGCTCAGCGCCCAGGACGCGCAGGCCGCCGGCAAGTATCCCAAGCCGATCCGCGGCCTGAGCCGGCGCCAGAACCGCGCCCTGCAGCGCTGCCTGGCGTTCGCGGCGACCGATCGCCCCGGCATCGCCGAGGTGCTGGAACAATTGCGTCCGCGCGGCCTGCGCGAACGCGCGCGCGGCTACGCCGTCGGCGCCGGCGCATTGCTGCTGGGCGGCGCCGCGGCGGCGTTCCTGGCCCAGGCCTATTCGCGCCAGCAGCAGAGCCGGCAGGTGCTGCAGCGGCTCGCGCCGGGCGCCGCCGACCGCTACGCCGACGAAGCCCAGGCCGGCCGCGCGCTGATGGCGCTGGACGAGGAGGACCGGCGCCGGCTGGTGGCCGACGCCAGCGCGCCGATCGAATCGTTCCTGCTCGCGCGCATCGACCATTACTGGCTGCCGTACCGCGGCCGCGAGGACTACGCCGGCGCCCAGCGCGTGCTGGCCGTGCGCGAGCAGCTCAAGCTGTTCTCGCCGCGGCTGGAAACCCGGCGCATCGAACTGGAGCAGGAGCGCAACAAGATCCTCAACGAACTCGACACCCGGCTCAGCCGCGCGATCGCCGCCGGCGCGCTGTTCGAGGACCAGCCCGGCAACGCGGTGGCGATCCTCGGCCGGATCCGCGCGATCGATCCCAACAGCCGGCTGCTGCGCCATGCGCAACTGGCGCTGAGCTACGACGCGGCGATCGTGCAGGCCATCGGCGGCGGCCAGCTGGAATCGGCGCGGGTACGGCTGGCGACGGCGCGGCGGGTGTTCCCGAACGATCCGAACTGGCCGGTGCGCGAGCAGCAACTGACTGCCGCCGTCGCCGCGCCGCCGGTTCCGGCGGAGGGCGTACCGGTAGCGGGCGCACCGGCCGAAGGCGCGCCGGATGCGACCGCACCGCTCGCGGAACCTGCGGCCGCGGAGGCTGCCGAACCACTGGCGCAGGCGGAAGAAGCGGCGATGAAGGAGGCCGAGATCGAGACCCGGATCGAATCGTTGCGCGGCGCGGCCGCAGCCGGCGACGCCGACAAGGTCGCCGACCTGTTGCAGCGCATCGCCGAGCTCGATCCACGCCATGCCTTCCTCGGCGAGGGCCGACGCCTGCTGCGCGACACCGTGCTCGGCGAGGCGCGCGACCTGTCGCGGCAGGGCAAGTGGAGCGACGCGGCCGAGCTGAGCGCGCGGCGCGAGGACTGGAGCAATGATCCGACGGTGCGCCAGGCCGCGCTGCGCTACGCGCTGGCCGCCGACCTGGCCAGGCAGGGCGCGATCGAACCCGGTGCCCCGGCCTGGCCGGGCCTGCAGGGCAGGGCGCGCAAGCTGCGCGCGCAGGACCCGCGCGGCTTGCGCTTGTGGCAGGCCGAACTGGCCGCGTCCAACCGGCGCAGCGCGATCGCGGTGCGCGGCCTGCTGCAGCGTCTGCTGGCCGCGCCGGTCGAACCGGCGTCTGCGCCAGTAGCCACAACCGCGGCCGTGCCCGATACGCCAGCCGTGGCGGATCGCGCGGACAAGAAATCCGAACCGCTGGCACCGTGCCGCGCCGGGGCGGCCGCCAAGGCGCGGCCGTGCGGCGACTCGCTCGGCAGCTACGGCAACGGTCCGGTGCTGGTGGTGGTGCCGCGCGCCGGCAAGAAGCCGCTGGCGATCATGCGCCGCGAGATCGGCTTCGACGACCTCAAGCCGTTCTGCGATGCGACCCGCTCGTGTCCGGATTCGAGCCGCTGGCAGGGCAAGACCGTCGCCCGCGACCTGCCGCTGAGCCTGGTGCAGAAGTACGCGCAATGGCTCAGCGGCGCCAGCCGCCAAGCGTATCGGCTGCCAACCGACGCGGAGTGGATCGAAGCGGCCCGCGCCGGCGGCGCCGAGGCGGTGTGCGAAGTCGCGGTCACCAACCGCTGGGGACTGGTCAACATGGCCGGCGGCGTCGGCGAGTGGGTCGTCGACGGCAGCGTCGTCGGCGTGCGCGGCGGCCCCGGCAACGCCCGCGCCTGCGCCGGCGCGGCCGGCGTCGGCAACGGCCGCGCCGACGCACGGATCGGCGCGCGTCTGGTCAAGGAGCTGAAGTGAGCGAGTGGGAAATCCAGGTCAACCTCGCCCTGCGCGAACTCGGCCTGGCCCAGGCCGACGGCCGCATCGCGGCACAGGAGTACCGCCGCTGCCGTCGCCAGTTGCTGCTCAAGGCGCTGCACTTCGGCGCCGGCGCCGACACCCTGCGCCGCGACGAGGCGCATGCGCCCCGGCCGCCGCCGCCCGCGGTCGACGCGCGCAAAGGCTTGCCGCGCGCCCTGCGTTCGTGGGCGCTGTGGCTGTGGTGTCTGTGCATGCTGCTCGGCGCCGCGGCGCTGTACGCCTATTGGCTGGGGCATGGCGCGCCGTCGTGAGCGCGGCGCGCCAGGACTGGCGAACGGGTCCCGCGCGCGCAAGGCGCGAAGCGGAGCGCTCGATGGGAATCGCCGGATCAGCGCGGCTCGATCAACGCGGCTCGATTGAAGCAGCTCGGTTGAAGCCGTTCGATTCGATCGGCCCAACCACCGCAAGCCCGCCCGCGGCGACCGCGGGCGCAGGCTTCACTCGTCGTGGTTCTGCCCGGAAATCACTTGCAGCTGGGAAATCCCGTCCGGCGCGAGGTCGCGCATGAGCCCGGCGAAGTCCAGCCCGACCAGGCGTTGCGCCCGACGCAGCAGCAGCGGCACCGGGCTGGAAGGTTCCACCCGCGCGTAGTAGTCGCAAATCTGGTCGATCGCGCGGCGCACGTCCTCGGGACGCTCGATGCCCTGGCGTCCCGACGCAGCCGGCGCGGCCGCGGCGCCGTCGCCCGCGCTCGCCGCTTCGGCGACCGCGGCCGAGGCGTCGCGTTCCAGCAGCGCCGGATGCACGAACGCGCGCAACTCGCGCAACTCGCGCAGCAGCCCGGCGAAATCCGGGCCCGACAACGAAGTGCGTTCGCCGAATACGTCCGCCATCGCGCCCAGGTCGGCGACGGCGCCGGCCAACGCCGCGTCCAGCGCGGACAGTTCCTGCAGCGGGCATTCGCGCAGACAGGCCTCCATCGCCGACAGGCCGGGCAGGCCGGCCGCATCGGCCGGTTCGATCTTCAGCGTGCCCTGGGCGATGCGCAGTTCGCGCAGCGAGAAGTGCGCCGGGTGCGAGCCGCGGAACAAGCGCGCGCCGCGCAGGTAGGACAGCATGCGTTCGTTGTCGGCCAAGCCGGCGACCGCGTTGATGCGCTCGGTGGGATCGTCGTTCTCGCTCGGGTCCAGGCGCGGATGCACGCTGTCCCAATGGTGTTCCAGCAGCGCACGCATCAACGCCACGCCTTGCGCCCAACCGGCCACGCCGTCCAGATGCAGACGCGCCGCGCACCAGTGCACGGCCACGCGCAGGTCCTTGGACCGTTGCAGCAGCGCATCGGCCTGGTCGGCGATGCGCTGCCATTCGATCGGTTCCGAGGCGATGGTGCCGGCGCCGAGGGTGCGTTCCGGCCGCGGCTCGGCCAACTCTTCCAGCGTCTGGAAGTCCGGGTCGTATTCCAGGTTCGGGCCGCACGGTTCGTCGCCGTCGAGCGGCTGCAACAGGCGCTCGCTCATTGCACCGCTCCGGGGACGACGGCGGCGAGCAGGCGTTCGACCGCGCCGGTGCGGGCCTCGCGCGGCAACGGCGCGGCCGCATCGTCGGCGTCGAAGCCGAATCGATGTTCGCGCAGCCGGCGGTGCAGCGGATCGCGGTCGCTGCGCCGGTGCCAGGCGATCACCAGCGGCATCGGCGGCAAGGCGAACGGCAATTCGCAGCAGGCCAGCCCTTCGCTGGCCGGATCGGCGGCGAGCATGCTCAGCGGCACGGTGGCCACCATGTCGGTTTCCAGCAGGATGTCGCGCACATTGCTCCAATGCGGCAGCTGCACCGCGACGCTGCGCCGGTGGCCGCGACCGAGCAGGCAGTCGTCGATCGGCGCGCCGTCCTGTCCCGGCTCGCTCACCACCAAGTGCTGCAGCGCGCAGTACTCCGCCAGCGCGGGCGCGTGGACGCCGCGCGGATGCCGCAGGCGCTGGACCATCACGTAGCGGTCGTCGCCGAGCTTGCGGAAGCGCAGCGCCGGCGGCAGCTGGATCGACGAGCCCAGCAGCAGATCCAACTCGCCGTTCTCGAACTGGGCCAGCAGGTCCGGCTCCTGCGCGCGCACGAAGCACAGGCGCAGCCGCACATCGTCGAATTCGCAGCGCTGGGCGTGGCGGACCAGGCGCGCGGCGAGTGCGGCGATGGCTTCGGTATTGCCGCCGATCTTGAAGCTCACCTCGCTGGTCGCGGACTTGCGCTCCTCGCGGCGGCGCCCGATCGACTTGAGCTTGTCCATCGCTTCGCGCAGCGGCGCCGCCAACTCGACCGCCTTGGGCGTGGCGACCATGCCGCGGCCGGTGTCCGACGGGGTCAGCAACGGATCGTCGAACAACACCCGCAGCCGCGCCAGTTGCGAGGACAGCGCCGGCTGGCTGATGTGCAGGCGGCGCGCGGCGTGGGTGACGTTCTTGAGTTCGAGCAGGGCGTCCAGGGACACCAGCAGGGACAGATCGGTCGGTCGGAGGGTCATGAACGCGTCGATGGCGGGCGAGGGGCGATAGGCGTGGGGTTCCTGGGTCGGTGTCCTTACCTGGGCTGCGTCGGACGGCATCCGTCATTGGATGCTCGCTCACAGATTAGGTGCCTACGGCTACCAGCCGATTTCCGTCCCGGCTGGTTTTGTTACATATGTAACGCGCCGGGCCTGTACCCGTAATCCTGGCTCGAACGCGCCAGCGCGCGCGCCAGCGATTCGGCGCGCACCGGCGCGCGGAGGGTTTCGGCGACCGCGTAGCCCAGGTCCGGCGCCGGCGTCAGGCCCGGGTTGTGCAGGGCCAGCAGGATCGGGCGTCCGGGCAGCAGCGCGTGCAGCGTCGCGACCTCGCCGGCGGCGCAACGCGCGTCTTCGGACTGGACCAACGCGCCGTCGAAATGATCGGTGCGCTCGGCGATCGCGTGCGCGGCATGGTCGGCATCGGCATAGCCGATCGGCTCGTGGCCCAGCGCCGCGAGCAGGTCCTCCAGGCGCTCGCGCGCGGCGGGGTCCGCGCACAGCACCAGCCAGGTCTCGTGGCCGTCGCCGGCGGCGCAGTCGCCCTCGCACAGCGGCAAATCCACCACGAAGCGGGTACCCAGCCCGGGCCGGCTGTCGACCTGGATGCGGCCGTTGTGATTGCCGACGATCTGCTTGACCGTGGCCAGCCCCAGCCCGGTACCGCCTTTGCGGGTGGTGAAGAACGGATCGAAGATGCGGTCCAGCTGCGGCGCCGGAATGCCCACGCCGCGATCGATCACTTCGATGCGCACCCGTTCCGGCGCGGAGTCGCCATCGATGCGGGTCACCTGGATCAGGATCGGCCCGCGCATCGACATCGCCTGGGCCGCGTTGGTGCCCAGGTTGAGGATCACCTGCTGCAACTGGGACGGATTGCCCCACACCTGCAACGCGGACGGCGCCGGGCGCAGCTCGAACTCCACGCTCGCCGGCAGCGCCGCGACCAGCAGCGAACGGCTGCGCTTGGCCAGCTCGTTGATCTCTACCGGCCGCACGTGGTGGTTCTGGGTGCGGCCGAAACTCAGGATCGCTTCGACCAGTTCGGCCGCGTGCTCGAGCGCGCGGCCGATCTCGGCCAGGTTGGCCTGCGCGTGGGCGTGCGGCGCCAGCCGCAGCTGCGCGGTTTCGACGTTGCCGCGGATCGCGCCGATGATGTTGTTGAAGTTGTGCGAGATGCCGCTGGCCATGGTGCCGATGGTTTCCATGTCGCGGGCGCGGCCGAGCCGGTGCTCGAGCACGCGCGCCTCGTCTTCCAGGCGCTGGCGTTCCAGCGCGTCGGCCAGGGTGTCGAGCGCCGAGCGCAGCAGGACGAATTCGGAGTAGGCCGCGGCGCTGGCGCGCTGGCGCGGCCGGGTGCAGCACAACAGCGCGGTGGCGCCTGACTCCGAGCGCCGGCGCAGGCACAGCCAGCGCGCCCGCCGTAGCGGCGCGCGGTCGCCGGCGCGCAGCTCCACGCTGCGCCCGCGCTCGTCGACGACGAAAGCGTCGTGGCCCGGTCCCGCGCCGGGCGGGGCGTCGGCGATCAGCGCCTGGGCGAACGCGGCGAAGGCCGGATCCTCCGCGCCCGACCACGAACGCGGCCGCGCCTGGCCGCAGGACAGCACCAGCCCGGTCTCGACGTTGCCCAGCGACTGCGACAGGCGGGCGAGGCTGGCGGCGACGACCGCATCGGTCCTGGCACGTTCGCAGCCGAGCAGGTCGCGCGAGATCGCCATCATCAGGCGGTCGAACTCCGAACGCCGGCGCAGCGCGCGGGCGCGCTCGTGCAGCATCTTGGCCAGGTACACCAGCGTCGCCAGCATGGCGATGGCGAGCAGGATCAGGCCGCTGCGCGCCTGCAACGAACGTTCGGCCAGGCTTTCGCGACGCTGCGCCAGGTAGGTCTGCACCGCGGCATAGCTGGGCAGGTGCGGCAGCGGCTGCAGCTTGAGGATCGTCGCATGCGTCTGCGGCAGCAGCTGCGCCAGTTCGCGCGCGTGCACGAGCAACGGACCGGCGCCGCCGGCCTGCGCCATCGCGTCGAAGCGTTGGTGCACTTCGCGCAGGGCGTCCGCGCTGTCGTCCTGGCACAGCCGGTGGACCGAGCCGGTCAATGCGCCGATCGCGCGTACCGCGCGGACATCGCGTTCGGCCGCCAGTTGCCGGCCGCTCTCGGCCGAGAAGGTGCGCATGGCATCCGACAGCAGCGCGTTCTGCACGCGAAAGCGCGCCAGCTGGATCTGCTTGGCCTCGTAGTCGCCCGCCAGGCGGACGATGCGCGCGCCCAGTTCGACGTCCGCGCGCGCCAGCCGGCGCAGCCGCTCCAGCGCATCGCGCGCGCGGCGGTCGCCGGCGAACAGGCCGCGGTAATCGCGCAACGCGCCGACGCGGGTCTTCAGCACGTCGCTCTCGATGTCGGTATCGGCCATCTTCAGCGCCGCCAACGCGCTCAGCGAGCGGTCGCAGCGCTGGATCGCGCCGTCGAGGGAGTAGATGTACAACGCCAGCGACAGCAGCGCGGCCAGCATCGTCGCGCTGATGAAGACGATGGTCTTCATGGCGTTGGGTCAGCCGGCCGCGCCGCCGCGGGCGCCGATCCGCGACGCGGCCTGGCCGACGACCCGGCCGCTCGCCGCTAACGCCCGCGTCGCGGCCCCGCTCAAATGCACTCCACCGCAGGCGCGAACACGTAGCCGTGCCCGCGCTGGGTGACGATCACCTGCGGATTGACCGGATCGCGTTCGAGCTTGCGCCGCAGCCGCAGGATCTGCACGTCGATGCTGCGGTCGAACACGTCGTCGTGGATGCGGGTGGTGCGCAGCAGGTGGTCGCGGCTCAGCGGCCTGCCCGGCGCGTCGATGAAGGCGCACAGCAGCGCGTGCTCGCCCTTGGTCAGGACCACCGATTCGCCCTCGGGCGAGGTCAGCGCGCGCGCGGCGCGGTCGAACTGCCAGTCGTTCCAGCGGTAGATCGCGCGCTTGGCCGCCTGCACGCCGGCCATCAGCGAAGCCGAATGCCGGCGCAGCACCGCGCGCACGCGCGCGGTCAGCTCGTGCAGGCCGAACGGCTTGGGCATGTAGTCGTCGGCGCCGAGCTCGAGGCCGACGACGCGGTCGATCTCGTCGCGGCGGTGCCCGGTCATGATGATCACCGGGACGTCGGAATCGCGCCGCAACGCGCGCAACAGGTCCAGGCCGTTCTCCTGCCGCAGCATCAGGTCCAGCAGCACGATGTCGTGGCTGCGTTGTCGCATCGATTCGCTCATCTCGGCGCTGTCGGTGGCCGCGTAGGCGTCCATGCCCTGGGTGCGGATGTGCCCCATGATGACGTGCGCCAGCGCCTGGTCGTCCTCGACCACCAACACCTTGGGACGTTGCGACTGTTCTGGAAGTAGCATCGATACGACCTGTCACGATGATGATGCGATACGGCGGAGGCGGCGGAGTCGACAGATACAGCGGCCTGGGCGATGGGCGATCCGGTCGCGCGGCCGCGGCGCGCCGCCGCACGCGGCGGATGCGCAGACAGGCCGCAGGAGGGCAGGGTAGAAGCGCGCGGGAGCGCGAATGCCGCGACGGACCGGCGCACCGCCGCCGCGGACCGGGACGCAGCGCCCGCATGAGGCGCATCGCGTCCTGCATTCCCGACACGAAAACTTCGAATCCCCCTGAACCTCGTTCGCCGCGCAAACTTTTCCGCCGATCAGTGTGCGGTCCAAAGCTTGCGCAAAGCTTGCGATCCGAATTTCCGCAACATTCATGACAGCGCTGTCATTTTTTGCGTCAGGAATCTTATCCCATTGCGCGATCAAGTGTCGAGGCAAGTCGATTGTTTGATCGGATCCGCATTTTCTTTGACGACAAGTTCGTTTTGCGCGCCGAAGGCATGGATTTCAGGTGCGTTCGATCACAGATGCGGATTGCGTACGGCGCATTCGCTCGCCTCGCCGCGCCGCGGTTCGTTGCGTGTTGCGGCGACCGCCAATCGAATAATTTATTGCAAGCGTATGAAACGCAGTCGTCTAAATCGAATGGCATCGACAAGCGAATATCGTATACGGCTGCCGACGCCGCTGTTCGCGCCTGGCGATAGATGCCTTCGTCGACCTGATCGTCCCATGCTTTTCAAGGGACGCTTCGTCGGCGTTTTCCGAGCCCATCATTCGCTGCTGCGCGATACGATCTGTTTTTCGCTAGCGGCTGCAAATAGCTGCCCGATAGCGCGGAGCCTACGTCGTCGATACGAAGACATCGGAAAAGTCGCCACCAATTCCGATAGTGAGAAGAGAACGCACCGCCTGAGGCGGTCGTTACTCACGCCTCACGAAACGCACGCAATCACGCTCTGCGATGACGCCAGTCGCATTGCTCAGCACATCTCGCCGTCGTTGATCAAAGCGATCCAAAGCGCGATGAAATTCCAGTGGAAAAATGACTGAATCGTTCAGTCGAATGCTCACGCATCGGCAACAGGCGCATCGACACACTGCATCCAACCCGAGCGCTTCTTCGCTCGCGTTTCCAACTCAACTATGCGGAGCATCGTCATGAACAAGGACATCATTGCCGGCAAGTGGACGCAGCTGAAGGGTCAGGCCAAGGCCAAGTGGGGCGACTTGACCGACGACGATCTGGATGTCGCGGAAGGCAACGCGCAGTACCTGGCCGGCAAGCTGCAGGAGAAGTACGGTTGGGCGAAGGATCGCGCCGAAAAGGAAGTCAAGGACTTCAGCGACTCGTTGTAATGGGTTCGCGCTTACGGATCGACCAAGACGAAGGGGCGGCCCAGGCCGCCCCTTCGTTTTTTGGGGGCTGGTGTCGGCGAAAGGATCGCAAGACGCGCGAGGGGAGCTGCGCATTCGACGGCGTCACTGGAAAGCGCTGAGAGCAGACATCGCGGGGGATGGGGGATTTGCGCAAACGACGCATGGCAGAAAGCAGGGGGCATGGGGCCGTAATCGAGGCGGGGACGACGCACGCTGCGCCGGTTCGGTGCGCGCGATCTCGTGTCGGCGTAATGGCGGCGCGCACGAAGGAATCCGCCGCGCGCTCCGAGCAAAGTCGGTAGTCGGCTTGGACATCGCGCCGCGCGTCGCGGGGCAATCCCATGCCGACACGCCGCATGCGCCATCAGGCGAAACGAAAACCGGCCGCGCACCCAGCGCGTCGACGAAGCCGCGGATCGCCTGCCCGACGCGCAGCGCTTTGCCGTATCGGGCGCCCGGTACAAACGCAAACAGCGCAGGCCGCGGCGCCGTGCCATACTGAGAGATAACGAGACTCGTTCTCATTTGCGGCAGCCGGGGATTCGTAGCCGCCACCGCCGTCCCGATCCGTCCCAGTCCGTCCGTTGCCGGCCGCGCGCTTGCGCCGCCGCCGCATGGCCGTCGTCGGCCTCGCGGCCGCGGCGTCCTTCCTTTCGCCTATCGATCCGCTCGAACGCCCATGCCTATCGCTCCGCCGTCGTCGCCGAAGTCCCGTCTTTTCATCGCCGCCGCGGTCTGCGCGGCGCTCGCCGCGATGCTGGCGTGGCGATTCTGGCCGTCGGCGCCGGCCGCCGCCGCCGCGGAACAGGCCGCCGTGCCGGTGCGCGCGGCGGCGGCCAAGCGCGAGAGTTTCGCCGTCACCCTCAAGGCCCTCGGCACGGTCACGCCGCTGAGCTACGTGACCCTGCGCAGCCGGGTCGAGGGCGAACTGGTCGAAGTCGCGTTCCAGGAAGGCCAGCAGGTCAGGGCAGGGCAGTTGCTCGCGCGCATCGATCCGAGCACCTATCAAGTGCAACTGGCCAAGGCCGAAGGACAGCAGCAGGAGAATCTGGCGACGCTGGACAACGCCCGGCGCGAACTGGCGCGTTATCGCGAACTCAAGTCCGGCCACTACGTCTCGGCCCAGGACGTCAGCAATCGCGAAGCGCAGGTGCGCCAGCTCGAAGGCCGTCGCCGCAGCGATCAAGCCGCGGTCGACGAAGCGCGAGTGCGCCTGGGACATACCCGGATCGTGGCGCCGGTGTCCGGGCGCGTGGGCCTGCGCGGCATCGACCAAGGCAATCTGGTCGGCGCCGGCAATACCGCCGGCGAGGCCATCGCCAGCATCGCCCAGACCTCGCCGATCAGCGTGATGTTCACCGTCGCCGAGAACGAACTGCCGGCCTTGCTGGAGGCGGTGCGCCGCCAGCCGGACCTGCCGGTGGAGGCATGGGACCGCGAGGAACGCACCCGCCTGGCCAGCGGCCGCGTGGCCAGCATCGACAACCGCATCGACAGCGCCACCGGCACGCTGCGCATCCGCGCCGTGTTCGACAACGCCGACGCCGCGCTGTTTCCGCAGCAGTTCGTCAACGTGCGCCTGAGCACCCAGCGCAGCGACGCGGTGGTGATTCCCGACGCCGCGGTGCAGTTCGGCGCCAAGGGCAACTACGTGTTCGTGATCGGCGCCGACAGCAAGGTCGCGATCCGTCCGCTCAAGCTCGGCGCGGCCCAGGACGGGCGCATCGCCGTGCACGAAGGGCTCAAGCCGGACGAGCGGGTGGTGTTGGAAGGCCTGGACCGCTTGCGCGAGGGCAGCGCGGTCGAAGTGATCGCCGACGCGGCCGCCGCCGCGCCAGCCGCCGGCAGCCGATGAATCTGTCGCGCATTTTCATCCTGCGGCCGATCGCCACCACCCTGGCGATGATCGCGCTGCTGCTGTCGGGGCTGCTGGCCTATCGCCTACTGCCCGCGGCCGCGCTGCCGCAGGTGGATTACCCGATCGTGCAGGTGTCGACCTTCTATCCCGGCGCCAGCCCGACGGTGATGGCGGCGGCGGTGACCGCGCCGCTGGAGCGCCGACTCGGCCAGATCCCGGGCCTCGCGCAGATGTCCTCGTCCAGTTCGTCCGGCGCATCGGTGATCACCCTGCAGTTCTCGCTCGAGGTCGATCTCGGCGTGGCCGAACAGGAAGTGCAGGCGGCGATCAACGCCGCCAGCGGCCTGCTGCCCGACGACCTGCCGATGCCGCCGGTGTACCGCAAGGTCAATCCCGCCGACGCGCCGGTGCTGACCTTGGCGGTGAGCTCGGACACGCTGTCCTTGCCCGAACTCTACGATCTGATCGACACCCGCGTGGCCCAGCGCATCGCCCAGTTGCCGGGCGTGGGCATGGTCGCGCTCGCCGGCGGACAACGCCCGGCGGTGCGGGTGCAGGTCAATCCGGTGGCGCTGGCCGCGAACGGTTTGAGCGTGGCCGAGGTGCACAAGGCCATCGGCGCGGCCAACATCAACGCGCCCAAGGGCAGCTTCGACGGTCCGACCCGCGCGATCATGCTCGACGCCAACGACCAGTTGCGCTCGCCGCAGGAATACCGCGACCTGGTGCTGCGCTGGCGCGACGGCGCGCCGTTGCGCCTGGGCGATGTCGCCAGCGTCGAGGACGGCGCCGAGAACCGTATGCTGGCGGCGTGGTCGGGGCGGCGGCCGGCGATCCTGGTCAACATCCAGCGCCAGCCCGGCGCCAACGTGATCGACGTGGTCGACCGGGTGCGCGCGTTGCTGCCGCAGTTGTCGGCCAGCCTGCCGGCCGGGGCCGAAGTCAGCGTGCTCGGCGACCGCACCGAATCGATCCGCGCCTCGATCCGCGGCGTGCAGAAGGAACTGGCGCTGGCGATCGCGCTGGTGGTGATGGTGACCCTGTTGTTCCTGCGCAACGTGCCGGCCACGCTGATCCCCAGCGTGGCGGTGCCGCTGTCGCTGGTGGGCAGCTTCGGGGTGATGTACCTGGCCGGTTTCTCGCTCAACAACCTCAGCCTGATGGCGCTGACCATCGCCACCGGCTTCGTGGTCGACGACGCGATCGTGATGCTGGAGAACATCGCCCGCCACCTGGAGCGCGGCGAGAAACCGCTCGACGCGGCGCTCAAGGGCGCGCGCCAGATCGGTTTCACCCTGATCTCGCTGACCTTCTCGTTGATCGCGGTGCTGATCCCGCTGCTGTTCATGGGCGATGTGGTCGGCAAGCTGTTCCACGAGTTCGCGATCACCCTGGCGGTGGCGATCGCGATCTCGCTGGTGGTGTCGCTGACCCTCACGCCGATGATGTGCGCGGTGTTCCTGCGCCACGGCCATCCGGGCCGGCGCGAACAGGACGGGCAAGATACGAACGGACGGGATCAGGCGCGCCAACGCAAGCCCGATCCGTTCGACCGCATGATCGCCCATTACGACCGCGGCCTGGACTGGGTGCTGCGCCACCAGGGCTGGACCCTGCTGGCGACCCTGGCGACCTTGCTGTTGACCGCGGCCCTGTACCTCGCGGTGCCCAAGGGCTTCTTCCCGATCCAGGACACCGGCCTGATCCAGGGCGTGACCCAGGCGCCGCAATCGGTGTCGTTCGCAGCGATGGCGCAGCGCCAGCAGGCGGTCGCCGCGACGCTGCTCGACGATCCCGACGTGGCCGGGCTGTCTTCGTTCATCGGCGTCGACGGACAGAACGCCACGCTCAACAGCGGGCGGATGCTGATCTATCTCAAGCCGCACGGCCAGCGCGAAGCCGCCGCCGGCGAGATCCTGCAGCGCTTGAAGCAACGCGCGGCGCGGATCGCCGGCATCGAGCTGTACCTGCAGCCGGCGCAGGAGCTGAGCCTGGACGACCGCATCGGCCGCACCCAGTATCAGCTCAGCCTCACCGCGCCGAGCGAACAGGCGCTGGGTGACTGGACCGAGCGCCTGCTGCAGCGCCTGCAGCGCGAACCGGCCCTGGCCGGAGCGACCAGCGAACTGCAGCGCGACGGTCTGCAGGCGTACGTGGAGATCGACCGCGCCGCCGCCGCGCGGCTGGGCGTCAGCGTGGCCGACGTCGCCGACGCGCTGTACGACGCGTTCGGCCAGCGCCAGGTCTCGACCATGTTCACCCAGGCCAACCAGTACCGCGTGGTGCTGGAAGCGCGGCCGCAGTTCCAGCGCGGGCCGCAGGACATCGGCCGCATCCACGTCGCCGGCGCCGACGGCGAGCCGGTGCCGCTGTCGGCGATCGCGCGGGTCGAGCAACGCCCGGCGGCGCTGCTGATCCAGCAGATCGGCCAGTTCCCGGCGACCGTGGTGTCCTTCGACCTGGCCCCGGGCGCGTCGCTGGATCGCGCGGTGACGGCGATCGAGCGCGCCTGGGCGGAGCTGGACGCGCCGGCCTCGGTGCAGCTGCAGTTCCAGGGCGCGGCCGGCGCGTTCCGCGATTCGCTGTCGAGCACGCTGTGGCTGGTGCTGGCCGCGGTGCTGGTGATGTACATCGTGCTGGGGGTGCTGTACGAGAGCTACATCCACCCGATCACGATCCTGTCGACCTTGCCCTCGGCCACGGTCGGCGCCTTGCTGGCGCTGTGGCTGAGCGGGCGCAGCCTCGACCTGATCGCGATCATCGGCATCGTGCTGTTGATCGGCCTGGTCAAGAAGAACGCGATCATGATGATCGACTTCGCCCTGGAGGCCGAGCGCGGGCAGGGCATGAGCCCGCGCGAGGCGATCCGGCAGGCCGCGCTGCTGCGCTTCCGGCCGATCCTGATGACCACGCTGGCGGCGTTGTTCGGCGCGGTGCCGCTGATGTTCGCCAGCGGCTCGGGCGCCGAGTTGCGCCAGCCGCTGGGCTGGGTGATGGTCGGCGGCCTGCTGCTGAGCCAGTTGCTGACGGTGTTCACCACGCCGGTGATCTATCTGTTCTTCGACCGCATCGCGCGCCGCCGTTCCGCCGCGTCGGCGGTCGCGGCCGACGCGCCCGGCCCGGCCACGGCATGAACATCGCTGGCGTGTTCATCCGCCGCCCGGTCGCGACCGTGCTGCTGGCGGTCGCGGTGGCGCTGGCCGGGTTGCTGGCGTACGCGCGGCTGCCGGTGGCGCCGTTGCCGCAAGTCGACTATCCCAGCATCCAGGTCTGGGCCGAGTTGCCCGGCGCCAGTCCCGAATCGATGGCGGCGACCATCGCCACGCCGCTGGAACGCGCGCTCGGCAGCATTCCCGGCATCGTCGAGATCGAGTCGAGCAGTTCGCAGGGCGCGACCGAGATCGAGCTGACCTTCGCCCTGGGACGCGACATCGAAGCGGCCGCGCGCGAAGTGCAGGCGGCGATCAACGCCGCGCGCTCGCAACTGCCGGCCGGGATGCCGGAGATGCCGCAGTTCGGCAAATCCACGCCGTCGCAGGCGCCGATCATGGCGTTGGCGCTGAGCTCGCCGCGGCATACGCCGGGCCAGCTCTACGACATGGCGGCGAGCCTGCTGAGCGCGCGCGTCGCCCAGATTCCCGGCGTGGCCAAGGTCGAACTCGGCGGCGGTTCGCTGCCGGCGGTACGGGTGGCGCTGGACCCGAACGCGCTCAATCATCACGGCATCGCCCTGGACGAGGTCGCCGCAGCGATCCGCCGGGCGCATACGCTGCGGCCGCTCGGCGAAGTGGGCGATGCGCACCGGCGCTGGCAGATCGAAGCGCCCCAGCAGCTCGCGCGCGCGCAGGAATTCGCGCCGCTGATCGTGGCCTGGCGCGACGGCCGGCCGGTGCGGCTGGGCGACGTGGCGAGCGTCGGCGAAGGCGTGGAGAACCGTTACGCCGCCGGCTTCCACAACGACCGCGACGCGGTGCTGATGGTGATCACCCGCCAGCCCGACGCCAACATCGTCGAGACCATCGACGCGGTGCGCGCGCGGCTGCCGGCGCTGCAGGCGCTGCTGCCGCCGGACGTCAGCATGACCGTCACCGCCGAGCGTTCGCCGAGCATCCGCGCGACCCTGGCCGAGGCGCGAACGACTTTGATCCTGGCCGTCGCCCTGGTCGCGCTGGTGGTGTTCGCGTTCCTCGGCGACGTGCGCGCGGCGCTGCTGCCGACGCTGTCGATCCCGGTCGCGCTGTTCGGCGCGCTGGCGGTGATCTGGCTGTGCGGGTTCTCGCTCAACACCTTGTCGTTGATGGCCTTGATCGTGGCCAGCGTGCTGGTGGTGGACGACGCCATCGTGGTGCTGGAGAACATCGCCCGCCACCGCGAGGCCGGCCTGTCGCCGGTGCAGGCGGCGCTGCGCGGCGCAGGCGAGGTCGGCTCGACCCTGCTGTCGATGAACCTGGCGCTGGCGGCGGTGTTCGTCTCGATCATGTTCGTCGACGACTTCGCCCGGCTGTTGTTCCGCGAGTTCTCGATCACCCTGGTCGCGGCGATGGCGGTGTCGGTGGCGGTGTCGCTGAGCCTGACCCCGAGTCTGTGCGCGCGCCTGTCCGGCGGCCGACCCGCGGACGCGGCGCCGCGGGGCCGCATCGACGCGTCGTTCCAGTGCCTGCGCCGCGGCTATGCGCGTTCGCTGGCCGCCGCGTTGCGCCGTTGGCCGTGGCTGGCGCTGGGGTTCGCGGCTTTGCTCGGCCTCAACCTGTGGCTGTTCGCGGCGGTGCCCAAAGGCGTGGTGCCCAGCCAGGACACCGGCCAGCTGCGCGGTTTCGCCCGCGGCGACGACGGGCTGTCGTTCCAGGTCATGCAGCCCAAAATCGCGCAGTACCGCGAACTGCTGACCCAGGACCCGGCGATCTCGCACATCGGCGGCTTCATCGGCGGCGACAACGGCATCAACAACGCCTTCATCCTGGTCAACCTCAAGCCGCTGAGCGAGCGCAAGGCCTCCAGCGACGAGATCATGGCGCGCCTGCGCGAGAAGATGCCCAAGGTGCCCGGCGGCGTGCTGTGGCTGTGGGTCGATCAGGACATCAACCTGCCCGGCGACGGCGACGAAGGCGGGCACGAACTGATCCTGATGTCCGACAGCGTCGCGCGCCTGCGCGAATGGACGCCGAAGGTGCGCAACGCGCTGGCCCGGCTGCCGCAGTTGGCCGACGTCGAGTCCAGCGGCGACGAGGGCGCGCGCCAGGTGGTGCTGGACATCGACCGCACCGCGGCGGCGCGGCTGGGGGTGGACATGCGCACGATCGCCACGGTGCTGGACAATTCCTTCAGCCAGCGCCAGATCGCGACCCGCTACGAGCGCCTGAACCAGTACCGGGTGGTGCTGGAGCTCGACCCGCGCCTGACCCGCAGCCCCGACACCTTGCAGCGCGTGCATGCGCTCAACGCCGCGGGCGAACGGGTGCCTCTGTCGGCGTTCGCGTCGATGCGTTACCGGATCGCGCCGGACCGGATCAACCACACCGACCAATTCGCCGCCGCCACCGTATCCTTCGCGCTGGCGCCGGGCGCCAGCCTGCAGCAGGCCAGCGACGCGATCGGGCGCGCCATGGCCGGGGTCATGCTGCCCAGCGACGTGCGCGCGCGCCTGGGCGGGCAAGCCGGCGATCTCGACCAGCGCGGCCAGCGCTTCGCCTGGCTGATCCTCGGCGCGATGCTCGCGGTGTACCTGCTGCTCGGCATGCTCTACGAGAGTTGGCTGCAACCGCTGACCATCCTGTCGACGCTGCCGGCGGCTGGCCTCGGCGCGCTGGCCGCGCTGTACGCGTTCGGCGACGAACTCAACCTGATCTCGCTGCTGGGCCTGTTCCTGCTGGTGGGCGTGGTGATGAAGAACACCATCCTGATGGTCGACTTCGCCCTGGCCGGCCAGCGCGAGCGCGGCCTGGACGCGCGCGAGGCGGCGATCGAGGCGGCGACGCTGCGCTTGCGGCCGATCCTGATGACCACGCTGGCGGCGCTGCTCGGCACCGCGCCGCTGCTGCTGTCGACGGGGGAGGGCTGGGAGATGCGGCGGCCGCTCGGACTGGCCATCGTCGGCGGGCTGATCGTCAGCCAGTGGCTGACGCTCTACACCACGCCGTGCATCTATCTGCTGCTGTCGCGGTGGAGCGATCCGGTGCGGCGGGACGCTACTCCTGTCGTTCGGGAAACTTGAATCCGATGTAGGTGCCCGAACTCAGCCCCATCAGTCCCAGCAGCGTGGCGCTGAATTCCGGCATCGCCAGGCTGTTGTAGACGCTGGATACGAACATGATGCCGAGCACGATGGTCCAGGCGAAGATCTGGAAGCGATGAAAGGAGTACCCGTCGCGATCGGCCATGACGTCGCGCAGGAATCCGCGCGAGGCGCGCGCCGACTTTTTCGAATCCAGCGATGAGAACCGGTGCGCCGCCTGGGCCAGCCGCGCGCGCGCGGCCTGGATTTTTCCGTCCAGCTGCTCCCGCTGGGCGGTATCGTCGGGCGTGGCCGCGGCGCCGGCGTCCAGCCCGGCGCGTTCCAGCTTCAAATCGGCGATGGTCTTTTCGAGCTCGCGCCGCTCCGCCGAAAGGTTCCAGCGCCGCTCCGAGTGCGCCGAATCCTTGCTGGAGTCGATCAGCGCTTCGCTCAACGCCGTGCCGGCGCTGATTCCCATCAGCCCCAGCAGCGACGGGGTAATCGTGTCCAGCATGTCGGTGATCAGCCAAATCACCAGGTAAGACACGTAGATCAGAAAGAACCAGAAGGCCATCTGGGTGCGCCCCAGGTTGTACGCCTTGGGACTGCCATCGGCCGGCGCGGCGCCCGGCTCGCGGATGATGCTGGTGCTGCGCGCCAGCCGTATGAACAGGATCAAGGTGAGGGAGGCCACCAGCGCCGCGGTCGCGCCGAACACAGGCGAAATGACCGTCATCAGCAGCGGATTGGTTTTGTCGTGCACGGTTTCGAACGGGGCGTGATCCTCCAGGCCGATGCTGAACCTCACCGGCCGCCGCATGCTGTCGGGCGCGCCCAGCAGATCCGTCCAGTGCTCCTTGCTTTCCGGAGTTATCTTCAGATGGAAATAGATCCGGCCCTCGTGCGGGTGGACTTCCTCGGGGTAGTTGCCGCGGATCGCCCTGCCTTCGATGAAAGGCACCAGTTTGGCGGGGTCGTGGGTCGCCGCCCACTCTTTCAGGTTGGCGACCGTGACCTCGGCGATGTCGTCGAGCTGAAGCACGCCGTCGACGGCGGATACTTTCGGCGCGGGCGCCGGCGCCGGCGCGGGATCGCCCGGGCCGGCATCGACGGCGGCGACGCGCGCCGCGTCGTCCTGGGCGCTGGACGCCGGCACGCTGGCCGGCGCGGTCATGCCGCATAAGAACAAAAGCCCCAGCACGGATGCGGGAATCAACCGATGTCTAGCCGGAGCCGGCATGATCGTTCTCCAAACAAGGCGGCGAACATAGGCCGTCCCGTCCGACAAGGCGGGCGGTTCGCCGCGGTTGGCCGCGGTTCGCTCATGGACTGCGGCCGCCGAACCGCAGATAGGCGGTCGCGAGCTTGGTGTCGTAGCTGTTCTTGGCGAAACCCAGCCCGTTGTACGCGGCCGCGAAGCCTTTCCAGTCCTGGCTGCGCAACGCGTCCAACAGCCCCGGGCGGCGGATGAAACTGGAGAAGGCCGCCAGCTGCGCCTCCGCGCTCTGCTTGTGCGCGGCAACGAAGGCTTCGATGTCGTCGAATCCGCACATCGCGAAGTTGAACCCCATGATCTGGAACGCGCCCCAGCTCGCGGACGCGAAGGCGGCGCCGCGATCGAGCGCGCAGGCGGCATCCAGCCGCTTCCATTCGCCGGCGACCGAGCCGGAATACTTGCTCCGGTCCCAGTGCGGGTGGCTCAGTTCTGGATGGCTTGCGTCGAAGCGTCCCTGGGTCTGGCGATGGAACACGTGGCCTTCGAAGAGGACCTTGGGCAGCTGCGAGGGCGGCCGCATGAATCCGCCGCCGGACGATTCGACTTCCGCGACCGCTTTCAAGCAGGCCTCATCGACTCCCAGCCGCTCTGCCAGGTCCTTCCACGCCTGCGGTGAGACAATTCGGTTGATGGCCGTTTCCACTGGGCTGCCGTTGTGCGAAGGGCGCGGCGACGACGCGGATGTGCGCCCGCGCGATGAAACGCTGCGGGCGAGCGTTCGCCGGTCCGCGTCCGATGTCGCTCGTCTCCGAGTTCAACGTCGATCGCTCCGGCTCGTGAATCGCGGTTCGCCTGCGCATCGGTTTCGTGGTGCTTTGCAGCATGATTTCGGCCGAACACTCGCCCCCGAAGGCGTTTGCTCCCCCTTGTGCGCAATCGATTGCATTCCGAGGAATTTTGCGGTTTCATGCCGGCAGCGAAGCTCAGCGGCTGGATCTCCATCCGCTCGATCGATTCGAAGCATCGACTGCCGGTGCGCATCCCGTCGCGACGCGATGCTTCGAAAGATTTGTCTGAGCGACCTTTCGGTTATGGCTTCAGGAAGCGCAGATGAGCTTTATGAACCCGAAGATCACGCGGCGAAACGCGATCCGCGCCGCGGCAATGGCCGGCCTCGGACTCGCCGCCGCCGCGGTCGCGCCCGGCATCGCTGCCCCGGCCCCGCTGAAGGGCCGGCTGAAGCACTCCGTCGCCCGCTGGACGTTCCCGAAGCAGTCGGTCGCCGAGCTTTGCCGGACGGTGAAGGACATCGGTTTTTCCGCCATCGACCTGGTCGGCCCCGAAGACTGGCCGACCCTGAAGGCCCACGGCGTGTTCAGTTCGATGTGCAACGGCGCCGAGCTCGGACTGAAGAACGGCTTCGCCGGCAAGGAATTCCACGATCAGCTGGTGGAGCGCTACGCCCGCCACATCGATCTGGTCGCCGATGCCGGTTACCGCAACCTGATCTGCTTTTCCGGCAACCGCAACGGCATGGATCCCCAGCAGGGCCTGGCCAACGCCGAGGCCGGGCTCAAGCGCATCCTCGGGCACGCCGAAAAGCGCGGCGTCGTGCTGGTGATGGAACTGCTCAACTCCAGGGTGGACCACCCCGACTATCTGTGCGATCGCTCCGCCTGGGGCGTCGCGCTGTGCGAGCGGATCGGCTCGGACCACTTCGGCCTGCTCTACGACATCTACCACATGCAGATCATGGAAGGCGACATCATCGCCACCATCGGCAAGCACCATTCGTGGTTCAAGCACTACCACACCGCGGGCGTTCCCGGTCGGCACGAGATCGGCGCGAACCAGGAACTCAACTATCCCGCCATCTGTCGCGCGATCCGCGACACCGGCTTCGACGGTTACCTGGCGCAGGAGTTCATGCCAGAAGCGCCGGACCCGGTCGAATCGCTGCGCGAGGCGATACGCCTGTGCGACGTCTGAAAACGATATCCACCTTGGGACAGCTCTCATGGCAGACAATCATTACGACGCGATCGTCGTCGGATCGGGCATCAGCGGCGGCTGGGCGGCCAAGGAGCTGACCGAAAAGGGACTCAAGGTCCTGATGCTGGAACGCGGCCGCAACATCGAGCACGTCAAGGGCTACGTCAATGCGATGAAGGAGGCCTGGGATTACCCGCACCGCACCTGGGCGACCCAGGAGATGAAGGCGGCGTTCCCGGTGCTCAAGCGCGACTACCCGCTGGCCGAAGACACGGCCGGGATGTGGGCCGACGAAAAGGACTGTCCGTATACCGAAACCAAGCGCTTCGACTGGTTTCGCGGCTATCACGTAGGCGGCCGCTCGCTGATGTGGGGTCGGCAAAGCTATCGCCTGTCGGACCTGGATTTCGAGGCGAACCTCAAGGACGGCATCGCCACCGACTGGCCGATCCGTTACGCCGACATCGCGCCGTGGTACGACTACGTCGAGAAATTCGCCGGCATCGCCGGCACCGTCGAGGGACTGGACGTCCTGCCCGACGGCCAGTTCCTGCCGCCGATCCCGTTGAACATCGTCGAGAAAGACGTGGCGACGCGGATAAAGAAGGCGTTCGGCGGCAGCCGCCATTTGATCCACTCGCGCACCGCGAACATCACCGAGCCCAAGCCGGAGCAGGGCCGGGTCAATTGCCAGTACCGCAACAAATGCATCCTGGGCTGCCCGTTCGGCGCCTACTTCTCGACCCAGTCGGCGACGCTGCCGGCGGCGATGAAGACCGGCAACCTGACCTTGCGTCCGTTCTCGATCGTCAAGCAAGTGCTGTACGACAAGGACCGAAAGCGCGCGCGCGGGGTCGAGATCATCGACGCCGAAAGCGGCCAGACCTACGAATACACCGCCAAGGTCGTCTTCATCAACGCATCGGCGTTCAATTCGACCTGGCTGCTGATGAACTCGGCCACCGATGTGTGGGAAGGCGGTCTGGGCTCGGCTTCGGGCGAGTTGGGACACAACGTGATGGACCATCATTTCCGCGTCGGCGCGTCCGGTTGGGTCGAGGGCTTCGAGGACAAGTACTACTTCGGCCGCCGGCCGTGCGGTTTCTACATTCCGCGGTTCCGCAACCTGGGCCGGGAGAAGCGCGACTATGTACGCGGCTTCGGCTACCAGGGATCGGCCAGCCGCAGCGGCTGGTCGCGCGACATCGCCGAGCTCAGCGTCGGCGCCGATCTCAAGGACGCCTTGAGCGTCCCGGGCGATTGGTCCATCGGCATGACCGGGTTCGGCGAGATGTTGCCGTATCACGACAACACCATCAGCCTCGATCCGCAGCGCAAGGACAAGTGGGGGCTGCCGGTGCTGGCGATGGACGTGAGCCTGCGCAAGAACGAGCGGGCGATGCGCAAGGACATGGGCGCGGACGCGGCCGAAATGCTGGAGGCCGCCGGCGTCAAGAACGTCAAGGTGCACGAGAGCGACTACGCCCCGGGCATGGCCATCCATGAAATGGGCACGGCACGGATGGGGCGCGACCGCAAGAATTCGGTGTTGAACATGCACAATCAGGTCTGGGACGCGCCGAACGTCTATGTCACCGACGGCGCCTGCATGACCTCCAGCGCCTGCGTGAATCCGTCGCTGACCTACATGGCGCTGACCGCGCGCGCGGCGGACCATGCCGTGCGCGAACTCAAGGCGGGGAACCTGTGATGGAACGCCGCGAACTGTTGAAGATGATCGCCGCCGCGACCGGCGCGGCCATGATCGGCGTACCGGCGTTCGTCTACGGGCAGGCGCCGGCGCCGAGCGGGAACAGCGCCTTTTCCGCGGACGAAGTGGCCAGGCTCGACGAAATCGCCGACACCATCCTGCCCCGGACCAAGACGCCCGGGGCTAAAGACGCCGGCGTCGGCGCGTTCATGGCGACGTTCGTGACCGATTGCTACACGCCCGAATACCAGGCGCTGTTCCGCGCCGGCCTGGCCGAACTCGACCAGCGCGCGGGCGGCCGGTTCGTATCGCTGTCGCCGCAGGCGCGCAGCGAATTGCTGCGCGCCCTGGACGGCGAAGCCGGGCGGCGGATCAATTCGATGGCGGTGGCCACCGGCGGCGCCACTGCCAACGCCGCGAAGCCGCATTACTTCACCATGATCAAGCAGCTGACGCTGTTCGGTTTCTTCACCTCCAAGGTCGGTGCGACCCAGGCGCTGCGCTACGTCGCGGTGCCCGGACGCTACGACGGCGCCGCGGTCTACGAGCCGGGCACGCCGGCATGGGCGACCTGATGGCGCGCCGGCACACTCGCGTCGCGATCGCCGGGGCGAGAATCGGCGCGCCGGTCCTGTCGATGGCGTTCGCCGCCCTCGTTGCGGCCCCCGCGTTCGCGCAAGCCCAAGACCAGCAGCAACGCGACCCTGCCAAGACCGAAGTCTGGACGCCGGTACCCAAGGCAGTGGCCACGCCGAAGGACGCCGCGCCGTCCGATGCGGTGGTGCTGTTCGACGGCAAGGACCTCTCGGCGTGGGAGGCGGAGCAGGGCGGTCAGGCTTCGTGGACCGTGGCCGACGGCGCGTTCACCGTGGTGCCGGGCAGCAAGGGCATCCGCAGCAAACGCCGCTTCTGCGACATCCAGTTGCATGTCGAATGGCGCACTCCGGCCCAGACCCGCGGATTCGACGGCCAGCATCGCGGCAACAGCGGAATTTTCCTGCAGGAGCTGTACGAGCTGCAGGTGCTCGACAGCTACGACAATCCGACCTATGCCAACGGCCAGGCGGCGTCGATCTACAAGCAGGCGATCCCGCTGGCGAACGCCTCGCGCGCGCCGGGCCAGTGGCAGGCCTACGATGTCGTCTGGAAAGCGCCGCGCTTCGCGCAGGGCGGCGGCCTGGTTTCGCCCGCGCGCATCACCGTGTTGCACAACGGCGTGCTGGTGCAGGACGACACCGTGCTGTCGGGCAAGACCGAATACATCGGCGCGCCGTCGTATTCGCCCCACGGCTGCGCGCCGATCTACCTGCAGGACCACGACGCCAAGGTCAGCTACCGCAACATCTGGGTACGCGAACTGTAGACGGCGGGCGCGCGGCGGGACGCTGCGCCGCGGCCCGCGTCTTATTGTTTCAGGAAGACCGCGAGGTCTTCGAGATCCTTCTCCGACAACTGGCCGAACGGCGGCATCAGTCCGCCGCCGGTCTTGATCCGTTCCTTGATCTTCTTCGCGTCCAGCCGCTTACCCACGTCGGTCAGGGCGGGAAACATTTCGCCCATGCCCGCGCGATTGGGGCCGTGGCAGGACGCGCAATTGGCGGCATAGAGCTTGGCGCCGGCCGCGGAATCCTGTGCGATGGCGGGCGCGGCGGCCAACGCCGCGGCGAGGAAGGGCAGAACGGCGACCGCGATGGACTTCGACATGGGCATGCTCCGCGATCAGCGGCCCGCGCCCGCGGGCAGGTGCTGGTTGAGGTAGGCCGCGCCGGTCTTGACGACCGCGGCGGGATCGAGCGGGTGATCGTGCTCGAGGATGTACCAGCGCACGCCTGCGCGCTCGGCGGCGGGAAGGATCGCGTTCCAGTCCAGCACGCCCTGGCCCAGGGCGGCGAAACCGTCTTCGTCCTTGGCCTGGCCTTGCGGGGCGTTGTCCTTGGCGTGGACGGCGAACACGCGTCCGCGGAACTTGCCGAGCAAGGCGACCGGGTCGTGGCCGGCGCGCGCGATCCAGGCCAGGTCCAGTTCGGCCTGCAAGCGCGGGCCGGCGCCTTCGAACAGCAGTTCCAGACCGGTCTTGCCGCCCGAACCGGCGGGTTCGGCGAGCTCGAAATCGTGGTTGTGGTAGGCGAGGGTCATGCCCTTGGCGCGCAGCTTGTCCGCGATCCCACCGAGCTCCTTGCCCAGCGCGATCCAGCCGGCGGCGTCGGTCGGGCGCTCTTCCTTCGCCAGGTAGGGCACCACCAGCGTGTTGGTGCCGACCGCCTTGTTGAACGCCACCACGCCGTCGAGATCGCGGCGCAGATTGGTGAGCTGCGCGTGGGTCGAAATCGCCTTGATCGAATACTTGGCGAGCAGCCGCTTGAGCCGCTTGGACGAAACGTCCTGCGTGCCGACCGTCTCGACGGCGCGGATGCCGGCGTCGTGCACGATCTTCAACTGCTCGTCGAGCGAGGCGACCTCTCGCAGCGTGTACATCTGCACGGCGATGGGCTTGGCCCGGTTGTCGGCGCGCTGGGCGAAGGCGGGCAGGGCGGTCAGCAGCACGAGCGCGGCGGCCGCGAGGAGGCGTGGAGTGGCTGTCGTCATGGTGTCTTCCCGGGAGGGTGATGGCTGCGGACGAAACGATGGCCCAGGCGTGCGGGGAGGGCGGGCGGCGCGTCGTGGCGGGTGCTTGGATCAGGCGGGCCGGCGTTCCTCGTCGACCGCGCGGCCGATGGAGGTCCAGGCGCGCGTCCGCGCCGATGCGATGACGCGGTCGACGATCAGCGCCGAGCGCAGCCCGTCGTCGAAGCTCGGCAATCCTTCCGGCGCTTCGGCGCCGATGGCGCGATACGTGTCGGCGACGAAGGCTTCGAAGCAATGGCCGTAGCCCTGTGCGTGGCCGACCGGCAGCAGCGACAGCCTGCATTGCTCGGCGCTGCCCGCCGCCGGGCCGCGCACGAAGATCTCTTCGCGTTGGTCGGGCAATCCGATCCACAGCCGTTCGCTGTCTTCCTGGTCGAACGCGACGCTGGCCCGGGCGCCGTCGATTTCGAACCACAGGCGGTTGCGGCGTCCGGCCGAGACCTGGCTGACCGTTAGCGAGGCCAGCACGCCGCTGCCGGTCTTGAACATGGCCGCGGCGACGTCTTCGCTGGAAACGGCCTGCATCGCGCCGTCGGCGGCCGGGCGGGCGTAGCTCTCGCCGGTGACGGCGCTGCGCTGCGCGATCACGGTTTCGAAGGCGGCGCTGACCTCGACGAAGCGCTCGCCGGCGACCCATTCCACCAGATCGCACCAGTGCGAGCCGATGTCGGCGAACACGCGCGAGGGGCCGCCCAGCGCCGGATCGACGCGCCAGTTGTTGCTGGCCGGGTCCAGCAGCCAATCCTGCAGATAGCTGCCGTGGATGAGCCGCAACGGCCCCAGTTCGCCCTGCGCTATGCGCGCGCGCGCCTCGCGTACGACCGGGTGGTAGCGGTAGACGAACGGCACCGTGGCCACGAGCCCGCTGGCGGCGGCCGCGGCCGCCAGGGCGCCGGCGTCTTCGAGCGTGGTCGCCAACGGCTTTTCGCAGATCACGTGCTTGCCGGCCGCCAGCGCGGCCTGTGCCATCGCCCGATGCAGATGATTGGGCGTGCAGATGTGCACGACCTGCACCTGCGGGTCGGCGAGCGCTTCTTCGATATCGCGGTAGGCGCGTGCGACATTCCAGGCGGACGCCACGTCCGCGGCGCGTTGCGGCGACGACGCGCTCACGCCGCAAACCCGGGCGCCGGCCAGGATCGCCGCGCGGCGGTGCACGTTGCCGATCATTCCAGTGCCTACGATGGCGACGCCGAGCTGGCTCATCGGTCGGTGTTCCTCAGGGGGCGGATGGCGTGGAAGGCGCGGCGGAAACCGCCGCCGGCCGTTCGCGGAACAGCAACAAGAACGCCGCGAGCACGAGCAGCGCGACGCCGGCCGGGAACAGCCAGATCTGCTGCCAGTCGCGGCCGGCCGCCGTGGTGTAGTGCTCCACCACCGCGCCGGACAGGAAGCTGCCGATCAGCATGCCGACGCCGTAGGTCGCCAGAGTGATGAAGCCTTGCGCGCTGCTGCGGAACGCCGGGCCGGCATGGGCGTCGGTATAGATCTGGCCGGTGACGAAGAAGAAGTCGTAGCAGATGCCGTGCAGCACGATGCCGGTCACCAGCAGGGCGAACCCAGCGCCGGCGTCGCCGTAGGCGAACAGGACGTAGCGCAGCACCCACGCGGCCATGCCCAGCGCCAGCATGGTCTTGACGCCCAGCCGCGCGAACAGGAACGGCATGGCCAGCATCAGCAGCACTTCCGACACCTGGCCGAGCGACTGCAATCCGGCCGCGCCGCGCACGCCGAGATCGTTGAGATACGGATTGGTGAAGTTGTAGTAGAACGATAGCGGTATGCAGATCGCGATCGAGGCCAGGAAGAACACCAGGTAGGAACGCGATTTCAGCAGGCGCAGCGCGTCCAGTCCGAGGATCTGGCCGAGCCCGGCCTCGCGCTGGCGCTCCAGCGGCGGCGTGTGCGGCAGGGTGAGCGCATACAGGCCGAGCAGCAGCGAGGCCGCCGCCGCCATCTTGAAGGTGAGGTCGAGCCGATGCGCCTGTTCCCAGCCCAGCCAGCCGATCAGCACGCCGGCGACGATCCAGCCGATGCTGCCGGCGACGCGCACCGGCGGGAACTGCTTTTCCGGCGCCTGCATGTGCCGCATCGCGATGCTGTTGGCCAGGGCCAG
This sequence comes from Lysobacter yananisis, assembly GCF_031199375.1. Lineage (NCBI taxonomy): Bacteria > Pseudomonadati > Pseudomonadota > Gammaproteobacteria > Lysobacterales > Lysobacteraceae > Lysobacter > Lysobacter yananisis. The sequence goes on along the minus strand of NZ_CP133568.1, from coordinate 4,608,233 downwards.
CGTCGGCATGAACAGCAGCATGTAGGCCATGACGCAGGCCGAGAACGCGCCGAAGCTGGTCGCCGTCGAGGCGCCCCACATCAGCGCCGCGCCGGCCAGATGCAGCAGCGCCAGGATGCGCTGCGCCGCGAAGTAGCGGTCGGCGATCAGCCCGACCAGGAACGGCGCGACGATGGCGCCGATGGACTGGCTCAGGAACGCCGTCGCGACCTGGCTCGCGCTGGCCTGCAGCGGCCCCTGCACGAGGTAGGTGCCCAGGGTGACGAACCACGCCCCCCAGATGAAGAACTGAAGAAACATCATCGCGCTCAGGCGCGGCATGGTGAACGTCATGGTGTCCCCTTGGTGGCTTCCACAGCGCGGACCGCGTCGAATCAAATCCCCAGCAGGCTGCGCGTGCGCTCGGGACTGGCGCCGCTGTCGGCGAAGTCGTCGAACGCGCGCTCGGTAACGCGAATGAGATGGTCGCGGATGAACGCGGCCCCCTCGCGCGCGCCGTCTTCCGGATGCTTCAGGCAGCACTCCCACTCCAACACCGCCCAGCCCGGGAAGTCGTACTGGGCCAGCTTGGAGAAGATCGCCTTGAAATCGACCTGACCGTCGCCGAGCGAGCGGAACCGCCCGGGACGGTCGATCCAGTCCTGATAGCCGCCATAGACGCCGCTGCGCGCGCTGGCGCGGTACTCGGCGTCCTTGACGTGGAAGATGCCGATGCGCTCGTGGTAGCGGTCGATGAAGCCCAGGTAGTCCATCTGCTGCAGCAGCAGGTGGCTGGGGTCGTAGAGGATCTTCGCGCGCCGGTGGTGATCGACGGCGTCGAGGAAGCGCTCGAAGGTCGCGCCGTCGTGCAGGTCTTCGCCCGGATGGATCTCGTAGCACAGGTCCACGCCGCAGGCGTCGAACGCGTCCAGGATGGGACGCCAGCGGCGGCCGAGTTCGGCGAAGGCGGCGTCGACTAGCCCGTGCGGCCGTTGCGGCCAGGGATAGAAATAAGGCCAGGCCAACGCACCGGAAAAGGTCGCGTGCGCGCTCAGCCCCAGGCGCTGGCTGGCCTGCGCCGCCAGCATCAGCTGCTCGACCGCCCAGGCCTGGCGGGCGGGCGGATCGCCGCGCTTTTCCGCCGGGGCGAAACCGTCGAACAAGATGTCGTAGGCTGGATGGACCGCGATCAGCTGGCCCTGCAGATGCGTGGACAGCTCGGTGATCTCGATGCCGTGCCGGGCCAAGGTCGCGGCGACGTCGTCGCAATAGGCCTGGCTGCGGGCGGCCTGGGCGAGATCGAAGAGGTGGGGCGCGCTGGTCGGTACTTGTACGCCAGAATAGCCCAGGCCGGCGGCCCACTCGGCCAGAGTGTCCAACCGATCGAACGGAGGTTTGTCACCGATGAACTGCGCGAGGAACAGCGCTGGACCCTTGAGTGTTTTCATGGAAATCCGCCCGATGCAATCGATTGCAATCCTAGCACGGGGTCGCCACGATACGCGTTGTGCAGCGCAGCGGGGACCGTCGGGCTGAGGCATGGCGACCATTTACGACATCGCAAAACACGTCGGCGTTTCCGCCGGCACCGTGTCGCGCGCGCTGTCGCGGCCGGACAAGGTGCTGCCGGCCACGCGCCAGCGCATCGAGGAAGCGGCCGCCGCGCTGGGCTATGTCCCCAACACGGTGGCGCGCACGCTCAAGACCCAGCGCAGCGGCAAGATCCTGGTCACGGTCCCGGACATCGCCAATCCGTTCTTCGCGCAGATCCTGCAAGGCGCCGAAGACGCCGCGCAGGCGGCCGACTACGCGGTGCTGCTCGGCGACACCCAGAACCGGCCGGATCGCGAAGAGCGCTACGCGCAGATGCTGCCGCGCAACGAGGCCGACGGCCTGATCGTGCTCGGGCACCGGCTGCCGCCTACGGCGCAGGAGATCGTCAAGCGGCTCGGCGCCACCGCGCCGGTGGTCAACGGCTGCGAGTTCGACCCGGCGCTGGGCATTCCCAGCGTCCACATCGACAACGCCGCCGCCTCGCGCGCGGCGATGGAGCATCTGTACGGCCTCGGGCACGAACGGATCGCCGTGATCGGCGGCCCGCCCGACAATCCCTTGCACCGACAACGGCTGGAAGGCGTCGAGGCCGCCGCCAGGACGCGGGGACGCCTGCGGCTGCTGAAGATCGCCCCCGGCGACTTTTCGATCGAGTCCGGCTATGCCGCGGGGAAAAAACTGCTGGGGCAGGGGCAGGGCGCCGCCCCGACCGCGGCGTTCTGCTTCAGCGACCAGATGGCGCTAGGGGTTCTCGCCGCGTGCCGCGACCTGGGCCTGCGCGTGCCCGAGGATTTCTCGATCGTCGGTTTCGACGATCTGGCGTCGTCGCGTTACCTGACCCCGCCGCTGACGACCATCAGCCAACCCATGCGCGAGATCGGCGTGCGTGCCGTCAACTTGCTGCTCGCGATCATCGAGGCGGTGGACGTGCCGCATCAGCAGACGCTGGATTTCAGTTTGATGCTGCGTGGGTCGACTGCTGCGTTGGCGCCGTAGGGCGGGGTGTCCGGTCACCGCTGCTCTGCATCCGCACTAGGGCCGGGGAACACTCAAGCTCAGTATCGACGGCACGTGTTCCGGATCGGCAGCGCGCAAGCATGCATAGGCCATGCCGCTGAGCCCGATCATCAAACCCAGCGGCATCTCGTTTTCAGTGCGGCCGCCGCAAACCCAGCCGTTGCTGCCCTGAGCCAACAGCGCGTCGGCGAGCCGGCGGCATCGCGCCAACAATGCCCGGTCGCCGGACTGAACCGCCCATTCAAACGGAAAGTCGAGGTTCCCCCAACTTCCATGGCACAGGCAGTGTCCCGCAGCGTCGTCCATGCCGACAAGCACGGCGTTCAAACAATGATCGACGTCGCGCTCCCAGGCGGCATCGCGATAGGCCGTCGGCCAAAGCAGACGCGCCAGTCCCACGCCGGAGGCGCCATGACACCACGATGCGGTCCCCTTACGTGCCTGCGTGGCGTTCGTGGTGTCGAGGTCGTACCACGAGCCTCCGCGGCGCCGGTAGGCGACACGTTCCCGCTCGAGCGCGGACAGGGCCATTCTCAGGCAGCGCGCATCGTCGAATGCGGCCGCATGGCGGGCCAGGGCCGCCGCGATGCCCGCGGACCCGTGCGCGAATCCAGTCGCACCCAGGACATCGTCGCCCCCGTCGTGCCAGTACGCGCCGAACGCGTCTTGCCTGGCTGCTGCAATCAGGCGATCGGCACAGCATCTCGTCGCTGCGTGCAAGTCGGGATCATCGCGATGAACGTGCAGTTGCAGCAGCACCAGCAGGCAACCCGCGGCACCGGAGATGACATCGAACTCCCGGTCTTCGGCAATGCGCTCGAAAATGGTCGGAACCCACGCAAGCGCGGCATCAACCAAGTCGGGCCGCCGCTGGCGCAGTCCCAACACCAGCAGCGCATACATCCAGCCGCTCAGGCCATTGAAGGCACCGATGGAGGGCAGGGCGTCGGGGTTGCGCCGCAGGCGGCGGTCGATGGATTCCATCGCGGCCGCCGAGCGGGCGACGAGTTCGCTGTGGCCGGTCCGTAGCCCCGTTTCCGACAGCATCAGCATCACCCCCGCAAGCCCCTCGTACAGCGCCTCGTCCATCTGGGCCAGGCGCGGGACGTCTTCGGAGGAATAGTCGAGGTGAATGAACCGGGTTTCGCCGCGATCGCAGAAACGCATCGCCACGATCTGGTCCGCGATCTGCAGCGCCATCTCCTCGAAGGAACGCGGAGCGGTACGTTCGCGCCTCGCCGCCATCGGGCGGGATGCCATCGCGGGCTCATCGAGCCGGGTGCTTTCCAGCGACTGATGGAGCAGATAGCGTTGCCTGCGGAAATCCAGCGGCGAAAGGGATCGCACGCGCTTTCGCATTTCCCGGATGCCGGAACTCGAAAAAAGCCCGCCTGTGCGACGCCCGTCCTCGTCCTCGACCTCCAGGCTGTCTCCCCGGATCCAGAACCTCGGAACGTCGCCGCGCTCGAGGGCGTGCCGTTCCGAACAACCAACGCTGCGCAGCGCGGGCCAAGCCTCGTAGCCCACACTCAGTCTGTCCAGGGCTTCGCTCCGCTTGTGCGAGTCCCGCAGGTACTTGGGATGCGACATGGCGTCCAGCAGGCGACCGTAGATCGCGGTGGATCGCAGTACGGCCCTCGACTTGAGGCAGGAGAATTGCAACAAGGGCCCGTCCTCGGCGAGCAGCCAATCCTTGTGGTCCAACAAGCCGGCGTAAGTGGATTCGAATCCCCGCAGGATCGAATCGGCGTACGCATAGGGAAGCAATACGCCGCCGTCGTCGCGTACCGGCAGGTTGTGCCCATGGCCTGGTTTTTCTTTGACCTGCGCCAGCCGGATTTCATCGCTGCCGGCGCCTATGATCCTGTGCACGAGGCGATGCTCGGCGCCGGTCGAGAGACCGCTGATGTCCACCGAGTCCAGCATGCTCTCCCTGGTGGGCAGCAATCCGGATTCCAGAATGGATCTGGCGCCGGCCGCCCAGCCATTACCTTGTTCGATCTGGCTGGAGCGCGGCTGGCATAACGTCTCCAGATCGACGATGACCGGATAGCCTGCGGAGGCGATGACGTTCTCAAAATGCAGGTCCGAAGCGGCAAGCACATGGGCGATGGCTATCAGGCCTCCATACCGGCCGTAGTAAGAGGTTGCCGCGTCCTCGTCGCCTGTCGGGACGTGCTCGATAGGCTCGGCATATCCGTAAGTTCCTTTGTCGAGCACGAGCGGCGAGCGCTGTCCCGGCCGGATTCCCCGATCCGCGAGCATGCGCAGGCATCGGGCAAATGCCGTGTCCATGGCCATCGGGCGCGGCTTGTAGAACAGGGCCCCGTGCTCGAACGCCAATCGCGCCACGGTGTTGCCGTCGTCGTGTCTGTCGCCCAGGCCCGTTTCGAAACCGCGCCACGCTCCGATTCCGCAGGCGCCGGGAACGAACGCGCCCAACGAGGCGTGATCGTTCGTGATGCGCTCCAGGAGCAGGTACAGCGTCCGCTCGACTTGCGTCGTGATGCGGACGATATCGCCGCTCAGCAGCGGATAGTTCTTTTCGATGGCGCTGCGGCCGGAGACGCGTTGAATATGCTCGATGAAGAACTGGAATTTTTGCTGTGCGGTATCTCCGCGCAGGAGCCCGCGATGGCGAGCCAGGGCGATCTCCAGGATCAGGGCGCGAAAGCTCCACAGCAGGAGCGGGGTCGAAAATGCCGAGCGGATGCTCGGCAGCAGGCTTTGAGAGTCGAGTTTGTCGGGATGACTTCGGGCGGCGGATTCGTAGATGCCCGCGACACGATGCAGCGCCGGCTCGAACAACGGCGCTGCCCACCCCAGGAAAGGGTCCAGTCTTCGCAGGTCTTCGTCGCTCAGCATGACTGGCACGATGATGGGCTGCCGATGCAGCCCATCATCGGGTCCCGCATCGGGATCAGGCGATGCAAGTCCAGCGCGGAGTCCACGGCACGCGGGCGGTTTCCATTTTGTCGTCGCACAGATCGGGCTCGCCGATCACTTCTTGCTGCAGCTGCTCGAAATCTTCGGTCGAAAGATCGATTTGCACTGGCATGGTCAATATCCTCTCCACAGATGGTCAGCGGACATCACTCCGAGTCAGCCGCACATTCGTCCGCATCAATGTGCAGCAATCGTGTCGGGTCTTTGTTCGAGACAAGCAGAACATCCAGGCACTCTCGCAACTTATTCAAGTGTTCCTTAATGGTGATTTCACATTCCTGTCCCGCCGAACGCTCGCTCGATAGAGCGTCGCGACTCCGGCGTCGCACATCCTCTTGGGTCTAAACTCGTGTTCCTCCTGAGGCTTGATCGTATGGATGGTTGGAAAGGTGTAGTCGCGGTCATTATGTATACCTTGATCTTCGTGAAAGATCTCGATGCGCAGTTCCCTAAAACCCTTTATATGATTGAGACCGGGGAGGGGATTGCGTTCGGGCCAGAGGAAATGAAGCGAGCGATAGAGGCTGCGTTGGCCTCAAGGGACGACTTGTCGGAGTTGTTGGATCAGCCTCACTCGGATGGTGCGCTTCGCAGTTACTTTGCGAAAATACTTATGCACCTGCCGCACTAAACAACGCAGATTTTTTTGTCAGGGCCACGCTAAGGTCGATGCTGTCGGCAGCACCGGATGCACTTTCGGTGACCTGCAGCAGTTCCGCACAAGCAGCGACGCTCAGGCCGCAGCTCAAACGGGCCTCGCGAAAACGCCAGGGGGCGATGGGATACCGGCGCACCGGAAGACCTTTCCGCTCCTTAGCTAATTTCGCATAATGTGTACCACCCGCGCCGGTTCAGCTTCGTCGATCGACAGAACTGAACGGCTCTTGGCGGGCGAGGGCAGCGACACCGCGAACAACATCAACGTGACCGACGCCGCCGCCCCGAGCCGGCGCGCCAGGGCTACCCAAGCCTCATGCGCTGCGCCTGTCGTTCGCGCCGCCTGCGCTACCAGCAACCAGGGCCCTTGGTCTTCGCCAGCCAAGCGCGCCAGCGCCATCACCTGGTCGTCTTCCGGAACCTTGTATCCGACCCGCCAATGCGAGAGCGCTTGCCGTGAACGGCCTAGCCGCTCTGCTAGCGCCGAGTCGCTGCTGATACCCGAATGCTTCCTGGCTCGGTCCAGGAGGTCTGCTATCCCGATCATGTATCACCGCCGGTTGACAAGTGTCTAACGCCGAGCATACATTGCACCTGTCTGCCGCTGGGTAGACAGGGCAACCGCCGGGGGGTGGGGCCCGGCGCCCGCCCCCCGAGGCCCGCGCCGTCGCCCCCCGGCCTACAGGGGGTAGGGGATGCAAACCGTCACGCGTCACGAAATTCTTCGCGGCCTGCTGCAAGAGGCCGTTGCGGGTGAAGCGATCCGCTACCGCATTCTTGAGCACGCTCGCCGCACCGTTGCGAGTCTCACCCCTGGCACTGTCGAGCATCATAACGCGGCTCGCGCAGCCGGCTTCTGCCTGGCGTCCTATCGCAACCAGCGCGACCTGGTCGGCAGCCTTTCTCGCCAGGTCGGCCTGCTGTGACCGCCGCCGCCGGCGTCCTCGCTCTCGGCTTCGCCGTCTGCGCCATCGTTCTCCTGTCGCGGGTCGCCGGCTTGCTCCGGCACCTGGCGACTCAACCGGAACGCGAGGCGTTGTGCCTGTCCACCGCGACGGCGCAGACCGGCGACCTTTCCGAAACGCGTCACGAAATTCAATCCGACGAATGGGGCGATTACGACTGCGGTGATTGCTGCGGGCCTAGTTGCCCTTGGTGCTGTGACCGCTTGGTTGCGGAGATGGGTTTCCCTTCGTACGTGCCTGGCTACGAACAGCGCGTGTTGAGCAAGAGCGCGCAGGCGTGACGTGGGATCAGGCCATGTCGAGCTACTGGATCAGCCGGAACTGTACGGTGTCGCGGATACGCGTCTACGCGACGCCTGGTCTGAGCTTCTCAGGCCCCGTCCCGCACATGTGTTCGCAACTCTCACTTTTCGACGCGAAAAGCACTTCCGCGACAAGCACAGCGGAAAAGTCGTCGCGGTCAACCGAACCGGCGCGAACGGTTCTATGCATCCAGAAGCGGCCGACAAAGCGTTTCGCTACTTCGTCAGCTGCCTCAATCGCGAAATCTACGGCCCCAAGTGGAACACGCGATGGCATCGCGGCATCCAGTGGGCGCGAGGTAGCGAGTTCCACAAGGACGGCCGGCTGCATTTCCACGCGCTGCTGTCCGCGCCCACGGCTGACCTTAACCACCTCATGTCCCGCTACGCCTGGCATGAGTGGTGGTACCGCGAGTTCGGCCGTAACCAGCTGGAGCAACCGCGATCACAGCACCAGGTCGCCGACTACGTAAGCAAATACGTCGTCAAAGACGGCTTGGTGGATCTGTCCCCGAATTTCGGAGCGTGGCAACCCGCACGCCCCGATTACGCAGCAGCACCGCAGCAAGGCGACCTGTCCGGGGTCGCGCACGACGAACCGGACACTGGCGGACTGATGCAAGCATCGCGCTGGGAGGGCACCAAGAGAGGACGGCCGAGCGGCCACGGTCCTTAGCTTGACCCTACCAGTCCGCCTGAAATTCGCAGCACCGACCACAACGACGACAGCCAAAGAGGCCAGACATGAATCTCATCGAAGCTCCCGTTATCACCATCGCCGGTCCCGCCCAGGTTCGCACCATCACCGACGCCAAGGGTTTCGCCAAGCAGCTGCACTTTCAGCCCGCCACGCTCGAAACCGCGCAGATGCGCGTGCAGATCGATCACGAGTTCGATACGCCCGATCAGGCCCTGGCGGTCGGCAGCAAGTGGCAGTGGGACGTGACCGCCGACCTGGTCCCCGGTCGCTACGGCCGCACCGACCTGGCCCGTCGCCGCACGCTGCGGCCGCTGGTCGAGGCCAAGCCCGCTCCGTCGCCCAAGGCGGCCTAAGCCATGGCGAACGCGTACTTCCTCGCCTGCAACGTCGAGGACTTCAACGAGGCGACGGGGGAGTGCGCGCACCCGTATTACGGCACCCCGCCGCAGTTCTTTCCCGTGTTGTCCGCTACCGACGGCGCTCTGATCGCCGGCGCTATCGGCGCCACGTGGACGCTTGGCGTTGTCGCAAGACTGCTGATCCGCACCGGACAGCAGGAAACCCACCGCTCGTAAGAGCCCAACAGAGGAAAACCCATGTTCAACAGCATCCGCTTCAACAGCTTCCCCAACACCGCCCGCCGCTATGGCGCCACCCTCTCCACCTTCGCCCGCAAGCACGCCGCCAAGATCGGCGTGGGCACCACCGCGCTCGCGGTCTCCGGCGCCGCCTCCGCCCAGGACTCGGGCATCGGCGCCGCCGCCCTCGCGGCCATCGGCGGCCTGAACGGCGACGTGAAGGCGATCCTGGTGATCCTGGTCGGCGTCGTCTTCATGTTCGTCCTGTACGGCTTCATCAAGCGCGCCAAGTAAGCGGCCGCCGTCATGTCTCGCGGATGCATGGAATGCGAGACCGAAGTGGATGCGTCGTTTTGTTCGCACTGCGGCCAGGAAACCGAGGAATTGGTTGAGTGCGAGCAATGCGGCGCTCTACACGTCGAGGGTGGTTGGTGCGTGTCCTGCGAACCGCCCGAGGAAGACAGGGCGGACTCGATGATGAATTGCGCAGGCTGCGGTGCGTTCAACGATGAGGGCGATGCGTTTTGCACCGAGTGCGGCGACCAACTTTGACCGGCGGTCTACACACACAGGGGCGGATTTCCGCCCCTCACTTTTTCGGAGGGAGTATGGACGGCTATTTCGTGATCGTCGCGTTCCTGGGCGCTCTCTGGCTCGCCTACGATGCGACCTGACATGCGCTGCGTGCCTCTGTCGATCGCGCTGGTGCTGCTCGCCTTGATGGCGCTCACGTGGCCTCAGGCGGTCGCGGCGCAGCAGCTGTGTGGCGCAAATTCCAATTGCGATGAAGGGCAGGCCCTGGTGGCCTGTCATGACAAGCTGGGCAGGCTTGAGACTGACTCGCCGCAGCTCAAGCCGTTTAGCAATAAGCAGTGCAAGCGTTCGGCTAACTCGACCGACGCACAGGGTCTTATCCAGGCGACGGCGACGTACGGCCAGCACAACGTTAATGGCCTTTTCGGCGAGTTCGCGTACAAGGCCAGTTGCGGTTCTCGTCCGCACGACAACCTGCTGGTGAATCACACGCTTCAGCCGCGGCCGCCCGGCTCTAACGTCTGCATACGCGGCTGTAGGCATTCTTCGGATGGCCAGGCCGGCTTGTGCTGGACGGAAACGGAAGGTCCGCGACCTGGCTATTACTGCACGTACGACATGACGCCAACCGGTACGACATGCGATCCCACAGACGATGGTGATGGCGAAGAGGTGCCCCCGGACAAGGAGTGCACGGCCGGCCAGGTTCGCCTGCTGAACGGCAAGTGTGGCGACCAAGGCGATTGCCCCGTGGGGCAGCATAAGGTGAATGGAAAGTGTGAGCCGGTAGGGCAGTGCCCCACAGGCAAAATCAAGGCCCCGGATGGGTCCTGCGTCGACGAGGGATGCCCGGCCGGCCAGGCCAAGGGCAAGGACGGTACGTGCAAGCCGGACGGCGACGGCGACGGCGATCCCGACGACGGCGAGGACACCGGCACGTTCTCCGGCGGCGAGGATTGCAAGGTCCCGCCCGAGTGCAGCGGCGACAACATCCTGTGCGGCATGGCGCGCATCCAGTGGCGCATCGATTGCAACACCCGGAAAAACCGCACGGTCACCGGCGGCCATGGCTGTAGCTCCGGAGACGTGCCGATCTGCACGGGTGAGAAGTGCGACGCACTCGAATACGCCCAGCTGCTGCAGCAATGGCGTGCCGCGTGCAATACGCGTACCAGTGGCGGCGGATCTGCGGATGCGCAACCGGCCTGGACAAAAGTGACGGGTGACGGAAGTGGTGGCGGCCCTGAGCCTGGCGGTGTGACCCGTGTGATAGGGCAGGGCATCGATGGGAGGCTTGATTCGTCTGGCCTGTTCGGCGGCTCCGGCCAATGCCCGCGACTCGGCGCAATCGATCTGGGCGACTACGGTTCTTTCGACCTGGACAGCGAGCCGTGGTTCTGCGACCTGCTCGCTATGACGCGGTGGATTCTCAAACTCGTCGGCGCGTTCATCGCGCTCGGCATACTGCTGGGGTGGCGCCTTGGATAGCATCATTATCAAGTGGGTCGGCACGTTGATCACCGCGCTGAAACTCGGCGCGGCGAGCATCGCGGGCCGCATCTTCGCCGGCATGGGGCTGACGTTCGTGAGCTTCACCTACGCGTTGCCGGCGGTGAAGAGTTGGCTTGCGCAGCAAGCGCAGGGCCTGGGACCGCAGGCGATTCAGTTGCTTTCGGCCACCGGCGTGGACGTGTTTATGACGCTGATCATCTCCGCGCTCGTTGCGCGAATCGGGATGAAGACGGTTCTGATGCTGACCTCGCAACTCGAATCGATGATCAACCAGGCGGGAGGCTAGGATGATCTACCAATGGACTGGGCAACCCGGCCACGGCAAGACGCTGCACGCGCTTGACCAGGCCATCGATTTTCGTGACGCGGGACGGTTGGTGTACGTCTGCAACGTCCGCAATTTCGATCACGGCAAGGCCAGGATGCTGCCGCTTGAGCCTGCGCAGTTCAAGGACTGGATGAACGCCACGCCTGAGGGCTGCGTGATCCTGGTTGATGAGTGCTATGAGCACGACATGCTGACCAAGCGGTCTCCTGGCTCGAAGGTGCCGGAGCACGTCAAGGAGCTCGCGAAGCATCGCCACACCGGCCGCGATTTCATCTTCGTGTGCCAGTCGCCGTCCAAGCAAATGGACGAGTTTGTGCACGACAACATCGAGCGGCACACGCACGTGCGTCGCCGCTTCGGTCTTCCGTTCGCGCATCTGCGTATCTTCGACCGCTACGAGCGCAACCCGGAAAAGGCGCACCCGCTGATTCTCAAGCGGGTCAAGCTGCCCCGTAGGCCGATGGGCTTGTACGAGTCCACCGTCCTCGATACCACTGAGCGCAAGGTGCCGTGGTACTACCCTGCTGCAGCGATTCTCGCCGTGGTGATCCTGGTCGGCGGTTACATGACCGCCAGCCGCGTCAACAGCCGTTTCTCACCGGACGCAAAGCCTGTCGCGGCAGGAGCAAGCGGGCGCGGCAACGGAGCGTCAGCGACGGTGCCGCGTACGCTTAGCGAGGAACGCAAGGGCAGTGCACCCGTGTATGACACGGCGGGCGACTACGCCAAGGCCCACCTGCCCAGGTTCGCCACAATGCCCTGGACGGCGCCCGTCTACGATCACCGTTCGATCACCGCTGACCCGCAGTTGCTCTGCATGTCCTCCGGCGCCGGCGTCGATGCCGATGGCGTCGAGCATCCCGAAAGCTGTCGTTGCGTCACTGAGCAAAACACGGTGTATGCGATCAGTCAGGGCGAGTGCATGCGCATCGCCCGCGATGGCCCGGTCTACAACCCGTACAAGCAACGAGCCACCGCGAATAGTGACGAGAAACGGAATTCGTCCGATGCCGGCAAGCCGTCGGAGCCCGACGCAATCCCTGCGGCCACTGCGGTGATGAGCGCGCCCCAGGTTGCCGGCTACGGCGCGATTGGAGTCGGCAGTCCGGTAAATAAGTGACGCGTCACTTATAACGTAATGTCATTAGACTTAAGTGACGCGTCACGTTAATACGGCATCAGTCCGAAGGAGCGCCCACGCATGAAGCACGCAAACGACCCAGGCACTATCGAGATGTTCGACGCCCCCAAGCGTCGCGGTCGGCCGCCGCAGGGCAAGCAAGCATTGACGCCTGCCGAGCGGGCCAGGCGCTACCGCCGCAAGCGCGTTGATCGCTTCGGCGACGTTCTCGAACGGCCGGAAGAAGCTACGGTTCAAGCCATCTGCATGGCGCTCGCCGATCTGTCCAGGCATGCCAAGGATGATCCGGCCAGCATTCTTGGCTACAAGCTGGTGGCGGAACTTTCCCGCCGCTTTCCTGACCCGTTCGCTAGCCTCGCCAGCAAGAGGAAAAAGTGATGAGTCACGAAATTCTTAGCCGCGCCCTAGCTCTCGCTCTCATTGTCCTCGGTCTGTACGTTTTCTCGTTCTTTGTCCGTTGGGAACTTCACAATCTCCACGAACACACGCGCCAGGGGAATCGTGATGAGTGACGAAATTGACGAAGCCTCGATGATGCTGCCGTACGAGTATCCGTACGGCGACGCTATCGACCAGGCTATGCGCGAGATTGATGCGGTAGCGTCACGCATCCCCGATTTCGGTCTGCCCTGGGTCGACAAGCGCGAGATGGTCAAGATTCGTGCGATCCTGCAGCGCCTCCTCGCTGGTAACCCGTAGGGGTATTCCAGGCAAACCGCTTCACCCGCGCCTGCGCCTGGTCCGAACGGGGCAGGGGATAGGACTCTTCGCAGAGGGTGACCGACCGGGACCACCCCTCCCCGCAAAACCGCTTTTCAGGAGGCTTCATGGACTGGCCGCTACTGATTTACACGTTTCTCGCTGGCTACCTGGTGGCCGCGTTCCCCGCCTGGCTCCGCGCACGCCGGCGTGAACTGTTGATCGAGCGGTTGTCCTGGCTCCTGGACGATGCGCGCCGTGCCCAGGCTCCGCCTCCAGCGGATCCGCCACCGCCAGGCCCGAAGGTCTGGACGCGCACATGAGAGAAAGGCCCCCGGTTGGGGGCCTTTTCGTTATGCGCTACCCTTCCCGCACAGGGGGAAGGTATGAAGCCAGGGATTGCGTTGCTGCTCTTGCTGTGCTCGCTGCAGGCGAGCGGCCAGGCGGTTTACAAGTGCGTAGGGAAGGGCGGGGCCGTCTCCTACCAGAGCGAGCTTTGTGACAACGGCAGGCCGGCGAAGGCCTGGGCGGCCACCCCAGAGCCGGAGCCCACGGCCGCGCAACTCCGAGCTCGCCAGTGGGCACAGCAACGGGCGCAGGCCGAATCGCGGGAGCTGGCCGCCAGGGCCGGGCGTGCGCCTGGTGCGTTCCGCCCCGGCCGGGGTAGCGCTCAAGGCGCGGCCATCCCTATCGGCGGTAGCGCCTGCGCAAAGGCTCGCGCGGATCGCGATGCCTGGACGAGAGGTCCAGATTCGTTGCAAGCCGGCATCGACACTCGCCGCGGCTGGGATGACTACGTGTGGAACGCGTGCAAATGAAAAGGCCCCCAATCGGGGGCCTTTTCGTTACGCGTGGCGGAATAGCTGGGTGTGCCTGTAGATCCATCGGTCTACCTGGTCGGGACTCGCCCAGTCACCTGCAGGTGATACGAGCCTGGCTCCTGCGAGCTTCCAGCCCGCCCAGGGGCCGAACAGCGGCGTGTGGTTGTAGATCACGCGGCGGTGTAGCTGTGCCGCGCAGTTGTTCGGGCACGGGCGGCCCTCAGGCCAGCACGGCGGGCGTTCGATCATGGTGACCTCCTGTCGTTGCGAGCGTGTCCAGCATCGCCAGGAGACGCCGCACCAGGCGCGACCACCGGTCGAGGAACAAGCGGCGCCGCATCAGGCCCCACAGTCCGTAATTTCGCATAATGTGTATTATGTTATTATTTGTGCGGCTAGTGCAGCGCATCGGCCCTTCGGACGCCTACGCGGACTGTTGTGGCGTGAGCAGATGGAACTCTATAGGCAAGGCTTCGCCTCGCGCCGCCAAGCCGAAGCTGCTTCGTAATCCGCCTCCCCAGCACACGCCGGCTGCTTGAAATCCGGCCGTCACGACCGCCCTCAGCCGTCCAGAATTCACGCTGGCGGGCTTCATTGCTCGCACCAGCGTCGACGGCCCAACCGTAAGGTTGCCGAAAGGTACGACAGCGGCCTCATCGCCCAGTCTGTGCGCAACCGCCGGCCAGGACGACACCGGCGAGCGGCCCGCAGGATGTGCGGGCGAGCGTCGTCTGCTCAACGAGGATCCGATCATGGCTAGCATCGATTACGCCGGTTACGGCGTGTGGAACAGCACCAACGACGTCACCAGCAAGGTCCGCCAGCAGTACAGCGCCGGCCAGCGCACCTTCATCGCCAACAACGGCGATTACGGCGATCCGTCGCCGGGCGATCGCAAGTACCTGTACATCGTCTGGAACAGCTCCGACAGCGGCGTGGTCGGCGAGGATGACAGCCGCGGCATCACCGTGCCGTAAGTGCAGGCTTCGCCTCGGTAGATTTCGCATAACGCGAAGATCACGGAATCTCACGAGCGCCGGTCGGTATGACCGGCGCTCGTGTGTTAGGCCTTTCACTGGCTCGCGTGCGCGCTTCCATGCGCACGGCCTCAGCGGCCGCCAGCCCTTGCTCTATCCGGGATCGCGTCAACGCCAACAACGACGACTCGTGCAACCCGTTTCAGCAACGAAACATCACGCTACGGTTCGCCGTTGGCGGAATTTCGACGCGCGGCTCCCCTTGCCCGCCGCCCCGCCCGGCGCCAAGCCTCAAGCATCCAACGTCGCCCCGCCGTCCACGCGCAGATCGTGCAGGGTGATGTGGCGCGCACGGTCCGACAACAGGAAGCAGACCGCCTCGGCCACGTCGTCGGGCTCGGCGATGCGGCCGAGCGGAATGCCGATGCGGAAGCGCTCGCCGTCGCCGCGCAGGATCCGCTCGCGCGCCGCTTCATCGGCGGCGAAGGCGCGCTGCATGGCGGTGTCGGTGGAACCGGGCGAGACGATGTTGCAACGCACGCCGCACGGCGCGAGTTCCAATGCCAGGCAACGCAGGTACTGGGTCGCCGCGGCTTTCGAGGCGGCATAGGCCGACATGCCGGTGCGCGGCGCGGCGGCCGCGTTGGAACCGACCGCGACGATGCTGCCGACGCGGCGCTCGCGCATGCGCGAAGCGACGGCGCGAGTGGTGGCGAACACGCCGCGGGCGTTGACCGCCATGCACGCATCCCAGTCGTCGGGATCCAACTCGACCGCCGCGCCGACGCGCAGGATGCCGGCGACATGCGCCAGGTGCGCGATCGGCCCCAGTTCGTCCTCGATCCGCGCCACCGCCGCCTCGACCGCGCCGATATCGGCGACATCGCAGGCCTGCGCCAGCACCTGCGCCCCCTGCCCGCGCAGCGCCAGCGCCGTCGCCTGCAATCGCGCCTGGTCGCGATCCATCAGCGCCAGCCGCGCGCCCTCCCCCGCCAGCCGCGCCGCCGTCGCCGCGCCGATCCCCTGCGCCGCGCCGACCACCAGGGCGACGCGCCCGGCGAACTCCCCTGCCCCGTCTTGTCGCGCGTTCACGCCGACGCCCCCTGCAACGCGTCGGCCTGCGCTTCGAATTCATCCATGATCCGGTGGCGCTCGTCGTGGTAGCGCTCCTCGTCCCAACGGTCTTTCCAATACGGAACCGCGTACATCATCGCGCGCGGCACGCCGCGTTCGCGCGCGAGCAAATCGCGGATCGCCACCACCTGCGCGCTTTCGCCGGCCAAGGTCGCCGACACCGTTTCGCCGTCGTGCCACGGCAGTTCGCGCACCGCCTCCAACAACCGCCGGCTCGCGCCGGCCGGGGCGCCGTCGCGCGAGAACCAGCGCGCCTGCAGCCGCGGATGCGCGGGCAAGGGCTGGATCTCGCCGGCATCGGGCGCTTCCAGCAAGGCATCGATGCGCGCGTGCGCCGGCAATTGCGCGATCACCGCGCAGATCAAGGCGTAGCTGCTGGGATCGCCGACCAGCAGATGGCGGCCGGCCTGCGCGCGGAACAGCGCCGGCCCGCCCGGACCGGCCACGCCGAGCGCATCGCCCGGCCGCGCCGCGGCGGCCCAGCGCGAGGCCGGGCCGTCGTCGCCGTGCAGCACGATGTCGATGTCGAGCTCGGCCGCGGCCGGATCGATCCGCGCCACGGTGTAGGTGCGCACCGCCGGCCGCGCCGCGCCGGGCGGCCACACCGGCCCGTGTTCGCCGAACTCCGGCAACACCGGCGTCTGCCCGGCCTCGGCCGGCAGAAACAGCTTGATGTGCGCGCCTTCGCTGCCGGCCGGAAAGCCGTCGAGCTCGCGCCCGCCGACGGTGATCCGGCGCATCCGCGCGGTGCGCTGGGCGATGCGCAACACCCGCAGCAGGCGCGCGCGTGGACGCGCGCTCATGCGGCCTCGCGCGCGAGCGCGCTGTGCAACTGGTCCAGGCGCAATGAGGAATCCGCCAGCGCCGCCCGCATCGTCGCGACCAGGGCGCGATGGTGCGCGTCCAGCGTCGCCGCGTCGTAGGCCTGCGGATTGGCCTCGATATCGAAGCGGGCGCCGTCGGCCAGCGGCGACACGGTCAGGTCGAGATCCTCGACCGAGCCCACCGATACCGGGTGCGCGCGGCTGCGCAGGCCGTCGAACACGAAGCCGCGATCGAACGGCATCAGGTTGAGCACCGGCCCGTACAGTTGCGCGTGGCTGTCGCCCAGGCCGAGGTCCTGGCGCAGCCATTCGTAGTTGTAGCGCTGATGCGGGCGCAGTTCGCGCAATTCGGCGGCGACCGCGCGCGCCAGTTCGGCGAAGCTCCACTGCGGCTGCAGGCGCAGGCGCAGCGGCACCACGTTCATGCCCATGCACGGCACGCCCAGCGCCGCCGAGCCGAGCCGGTTCATCACCAACAGCCCCAGCGAAATCGCGTCGCTGCCGCTGCGCGCGCGCATCCAGGCGAACACCGCGGCGATCAGCCACGCCGACCAGTCCACGCCGATCGCGCGCGCCGCGTGATGCCAGCGCTGGTGCTCGCCGGCCGGCAGCTGCAGGCGCGAAGAACGCGCGCTGTCGTCGGGCGCGCACTTGGGCCCGAGCGTGACCGGTTCGGCGCGATCGGCGCAGCGCTGCAGCCAGAACTCGCGGCTGCGCGCGGATTCGGGCGACGCGCGATAGCGCGCTTCCTCGGCGACCAGCGGCGCAAGCGACCAGTCGCGCGCGGCTGCCGCCGCGCGGCCGCCGGTCCGGGCCGAATACAACTCGGCGACGCGGTGGATCAGCAGCAGATAGGCGAAGCCGTCGAGCGCGATATGGTGCGCGCGCAAGTACCACAGGTGGCGCTGCGCGCCCAGGCGGATCAGCGCGGTCGCGAACAGCGGGCGCCGGGCCAGGTCGGCCGGGCGCAGTAGGTCCTCGCGCATCCAGCGCCAGGCGCTGTCCCAGGGCCGGTCGCAGCCGGCGTAGTCTTCGCGGCCGATCACCACGCTGCGCGATTCGCGTAAGCGCTGGACGACATCGATGCCCTCGCCTTCGTAGCGCATGTGCAGCGCGTCGCAGGCCTGCAAGGTCTCGCGGATCGACGCTTCCAGCGCCGCCTCGTCGAGCGGGCCTTCCAACTCCACGGCTTCGGCGGTCCACAACGCCGGACTGTCGGGGTCGAGTTGTTGCGCCGACCACATGCCCAGTTGCGGGCCGGTGAGCGGCAGCGATAGTGCGTCGTCCGACGCCAGGCTGTCGGACCTCAGGCTCCCCGACATCAGGCCGCCCGCCGCTGCTGGATCAGTTCCCACCATTGCGCCACGCTGCCGCGCTCTGCCAGTTCGACCAGACCGATGCGCTCGCCGCGCGCCGACCAACGCTCCAGCAGGGTCATCATCCGGATCGAATCCAGCCCGGCCTCGAAGGGATTGTCGTCGGCGCCGATCTCGGCGAGCGGACGCTCCATGATCAACGCCAGTTCGGTGCGCAGCGCGGTCAGGCTCGCGGGCAGGCCGGCGCCGTCGGCCAGCGCCTGCGCGCAGTCGGCGCGGCCGAGCACCACGCCGCAGCGGCGCGACACGTAATCCAGCGCCATCTGGTGTTCTTGCGCGGAAAAATCGGCCAGCGCGTCGGCGACCAGGAACGGCTGGATGTCGTGCATGAAGGCGTCGGCCACGGTCATCATGCAGCCGATGTGGGCGTAGATGCCGCAGACGATGAGCTGATCGCGGCCTTGTTCCTGCATCCGCTGGCGAAGATCGCTGGAGACGAAGGCGCTGTAGCGCCACTTGGTCAACACGGTGTCGTGCGGGCGCGGCGCGATCGGCGCGGCGACCGGCGCCAGTTGCGGCTGGGCGGTGATGCCCGGGCCCCACCACGGCTGCAGCAGGCCACGCTGCTGCGCGCTCTGCACCGGCGGCTGGGCGGTGTAGACCACCGGCACGCCGGCATCGTCGCAGGCGTCGCGCAGCGCGCGCACGTTCTCCAGCAACTGCGGCACCGGCGCCTGGGTCTGATCGTAGAACGCCAGGAAATACTCCTGCAGGTCGTGGATCAGCAGCACCGCGCGCGCGGGCTCCGGGCGCCAGTCGACCCGATTGGACGGCCACTGCTGCGGGCCGGGCATGGGATAGGTCGCGATCTTGGGAATGGTCATGGCGAGACTTCGACGGTAGCGGATTCGGGAAAGGAAGCGACGGCCGGCGGCGCGAAGCGCGCGCGCAAGGCCTTCTTGTCGATCTTGCCGACCGCGGTGCGCGGCAACTCGGCCAGGAATTCGACGCGGTCGGGAATCTTGTAGGCGGCGATGCCGCGTTCGCGCAGGAACTGGGCCAACTCGCGCGGCGTGGCCTGGGCCGGCTCGCGCAGCGTCACGAACGCGCAGGACTTCTCGCCGAGGAAGCGGTCGGGCATCGCCACCAGCGCGGCGTCGAACACCGCCGGATGCGCCAGCAAGTAGCCCTCGATCTCCTCGGCCGCGATCTTTTCGCCGCCGCGATTGACCTGATCCTTGGCCCGGCCCTCGACGATCAGATGCCCGCTGGCGAGCCGGCGCACGCGGTCGCCAGTGCGATAGAAGCCGTCGGCGGTGAACGCGCGCGCGTTGTGCGCTTCGGCGCGGTAGTAGCCGCGGATCGTGTACGGCCCGCGGGTCAGCAGATGGCCGATCCCGCCGGGCGCGACCTCGACGTCTTCGTCGTCGACGATGCGGATCTCGTCGTCGTCGCTGATCGGCCGTCCCTGCGTGCCCAGCACGAATTCCTCGCCGTCCTCGTCGCGGGTGTAGTTGACCAGCCCTTCGGCCATGCCGAACACCTGCTGCAGGCGGCAACCGAACGCCGCCGGCACGCGCCGGGCGACATCGCCGGCCAGGTGCGCGCCGCCGATCTGGATGCAGCGCAGGCTGTCCAGGTCGTAGCGCGCCCGCGCGCGCGAATCCAGCCACGCCAGCGCCAGGGCCGGCACCAGCGCGGCCAGGGTGACGCGCTCGCGCTGGATCAGGGCGAAGCACGATTCGGCGTCGCCCTGCCGCGCCAGCACCACGCAGCCGCCGGCATGGAACACGCCGAGCGCGCCGGGCGAGCTCATCGGGAAATTGTGCGCGGCCGGCAAGACGCACAGGTAGACGGTCTCGCCGTCCAGGCCGCAGATGCGCGCGCTCTCGCGCACGCTGTACAAATAGTCGTCGTGGGTGCGCGGGATCAGTTTGGGCACGCCGGTGCTGCCGCCGGACAACTGCAGGAAGGCGAACTCGGCCGCGTCCGGGCCGTCGCCTTGCAGCGGTTCGTCGAGCAACGCGTGGAAGGCGTGGAATTCCTCGGCCTCGCCGATCACGACCACCTCGCGCAGGCCGGTATGTTCGCCGCTCAGTTCGCGGATCATCGCGCGGCAATCGAAGCCGCCGTCGCGGTCGGCGATCACGCAGGCGCGTACGTCGGCGTGGCCGACGAAATAGCCGATCTCGGCGCGGCGATGCGCCGGCAGCGCGAACACCGGCAGTGCGCCGAGCAGGAACAGCGCGTGGCAGGCGACGTAGTATTCGCCGATGTTCGGCAGTTGCAGCAGCACCCGGTCGCGCGGCGCGACGCCGATGCGGCG
The DNA here is from genome assembly GCF_031199375.1 of Lysobacter yananisis. Classification (NCBI taxonomy): domain Bacteria; kingdom Pseudomonadati; phylum Pseudomonadota; class Gammaproteobacteria; order Lysobacterales; family Lysobacteraceae; genus Lysobacter; species Lysobacter yananisis. The sequence continues at coordinate 4,587,923 of NZ_CP133568.1, read as the reverse complement.
CAGGCCCGCGGCGAATCGGCGCGCGTCGCGATCCAGTTGCGCGTAGCTCCAGCGCCGTTCACCGCATACCACGGCGGTGCGTTCGGGATGTTCGCGCGCGCCGCGGGCCAGGCCGGCGTAGAGGTTCTCGCCGATCCAGTAACCGCGCTCGCGATAACGCGCGGCGAATTCGTCCGGCCAAGCCACGCAGCCGTCCAGCGGCGCGGCGTTCATGCCCTGCCCTCGGCCTCGGCCACGTGCGCCAGCCCCATCGCGCCGAGCATGGTGCGCAGCTTGGCCGTGGTCTCGGCCAGTTCGGCCTCCGGCTGCGAGCCGGCGACGATGCCGGCGCCGGCGAACACCGTCGCGCGATGTTCCTCGACCAGGGCGCAGCGGATCGTCACCGCCCATTCGCCGTCGCCTTCGCTGTCGCACCAGCCGACCAGGCCGGTGAACAGGCCGCGGTCGTAGCCTTCCAGTTCGCGGATCGTGCGCCGCGCCGGTTCGGTCGGATAGCCGCACACCGCCGGGGTCGGATGCAGCGCCAGCGCCAGCCGCAGCGAACTGGTCGCCGGATCGCGCAGCACGCCGTCCACGCGCGTGGACAGATGCCACATGGTCGGCGTGGCCAATAGCGAAGGCGCGGCCGGCACCTGCAGTTCGCGGCAGAACGGGCGCAGCGCCGCGGCCACGTCCTCGATCACCAGCGCGTGTTCGTGCAGGTCCTTGGCCGACTGCAGCAGGCCCTCGGCGCGGCGGCGGTCTTCGTGCGGATCGGCGCTGCGCGGGATCGAACCGGCCAGCGGATTCGACACGATCCGCGCGCCGCGCTTGGACAGCAGCAACTCGGGGCTGGAACCGATCAGGCAGGCGGCCGGACCGCCGGCGCCGGCCAGATCCATGGCGAAGGTGTAGGCCGACGGCGCGCGCGCCAGCAACTGCGCGAGCAATTGCGCCACCTCGACCCGCGCATCGATGCGCAGGCTGCGCGACATCACCACCTTGCGCAGCCCGCCGTCGTGGATGCGTTGCAGCGAGCGCTCGACGTTGCGCTTGAACTGCGCCGGCGCAGGCACCGGCTGGACGTTCGGCTCGATTCGGTCCGCGTGGCGGGCCTCGCCGTGGACGGCGCCGCGGTGGCGCGCGCGCCCGGCCGCGAACGCGGCCTGCGCCGGCACCCACAGCCGCGCGGGCTGGCCGCCTTCGAACGGCACCGCGCCGAGCAGCGGCAAGCGCCCGGCTTCGGCCGCGACCTGCGCCAGCAAACGCTCGCTGGCGCTGGCGAGATCGTCGTCGCTGGCGCGCGTCAACGGCTGCAGCACGCCGCGCGCATGCAGCTGCGTGTGGCTGGAGGAGAACAGCGAATCGTGCGCGCGGTAGCTCGACAGCAAGGCCGGCGCGGCTGAAGTTTCGGCCGGCTCATGGCTCGACGCGGAGGCGTCGAAGCCGCCGATTCCGGATTCGCCCGCGTTGGATTCGCTGGCGGGAACCGGCGCGAGCGGCGCCAATTGGGCTTCTTCGCTCATCGCCGCGCTCCTGCGCGCGCGCCGGCGCGATCGCCGCGAGGATCGCGGAAGCAAGAAGGCGAGAAACGGAAAGCTGGCGTCGCGCAAGCCGCGCGGGAGAATGCGTTCAAGGGGCACCTGCAGGCTCTGGGGTCGAGAGCTTGCGGGCGGGAACGCCGGCTGGCCGGAAATGGACGAGCCGTGAGTACGTCGTCCGTGTGAGTGGGAATTATGCCACTTGCGCTGGGCCGGGCAAGCGCTTGCGCGCCGCGCGCGGGATGAACGAAATCGCGCGTACGGCCGCGTGCGCGCTTACGCCGGACGCCGTTGTCGGTTCAAGCCAGCGCGATGCGATAAGCATCACAGCCGTACAAATATGGTTTGCGACGCTTATCGCGCTTTCACTAACCCGACATGCATCCGCAAACCATTGCGCCGACCGCGAGCGACCTGCGTCGGCGCGCTGATGTTGCAACAGCCGTCATCGCCAAGCCAGCGCACCGCCGCGGTGCTCGCGCCTCTCGCGCACAGACAGACGCAAGCGCACCGCGTTCATGCCGCCGCGCCCGCCAGCCACCGCAACAGTCCGCGCACCGCCATCACCCCGGCCAGCGTCGCCAGCAGCGAAGCGCCGACATGCGCGGCGACGATCGCGCCGGCCCAGCCGTACTCGCCGCGCAACAGCAGACTGGATGTCTCGGCCGAGAACGTCGAAAACGTGGTCAGGCCGCCGAGAAAGCCGGTGGTCAGTGCCAGCCGCAAGGCCAGCGGCAGGGTTTCGTATTGGGCGAACACCGCCATCAACACGCCCATCAACAACCCGCCCAGGGCGTTGGCGGCCAGGGTGCCCATCGGAACGGTCGGGAACAGCGGGTTCAGGGCCAGGCCGAGCCACCAGCGCAACAACGCGCCCAGGCCCGCGCCGATGAAGATGCTCACAGCCGACATGCCATCCACGCGCTCGGACTCCTCACGGTTTGCAGGGAGCGCGCGCGGCGGGTATCGACTGGACGGCGACACGCCTGCGCACCCGCGCTCCGGGGTGGGCAGGCATCATCAGCCTTGGCGGCGGTTCGCCTGTCGCGACAGGACCGGAGGAATGCCATCTCCGCCGGTCATGCTACCGCAGCGGCAAATCCGCGAACAAGCGCGGACGCAGCGCCGGTCGCCCCGCTCCCGGCGCTGCCGGCGGCGAGCGAAGCGATGGTGTCGCGAAGCCTCGGCGACGCGCCGAAATGAACGCCGCACGCAACCTTCCCACTCAGGAAGGTTGCACCCTCGCCGGCCATTGCGTGCACAATGATGTTCGTTCGACCGCGAGACCGCGTCCCGCCGCCGTTCGCCGCTCCCATCGCATCCACTGCCCCGCTCTCGCGCATGTCCTTTCTTTCGCTGCTGCTGCGCCTGTCGCTGATCGTCGCGTTGAGCCTCAACGGCTATGCGTCGGCGGCGATGATCGCCAGCGGCGGCCACGCGATGGGCCCGCATACGGCGATGGCGGCCGCGCCCGCCGCGGGCCCGGCGATGGCCGATTGCCACGAAGGCATGGACCTGCCGGCGATGGCGCATGCCGATGGCCCGATGCAGCATCACGGCGCCGCGCCCGGCTCCATGCCCGATTCCACGCCGCACCCCGGCGACCCGGCCGCCCCGCATGAGGGCGACTGCTGCGGCAAGTTCGCTTGCCAGTGCGATTGCCTGCAGGCCGCCAGCATCGCCCACGCGGTCGTGCCGTTGCCGCCGCGCCTGGACGAAATCGCGCCGGCGCTGCCGAACGCGCACGCGCCGCCCAGCGGCGTGCTGAGCCTGCCGATCCGCCCGCCCATCGCCTGATTCGCGACCGCCGGCCCTGCGCCGGCCCACGGCCGTACGCGCCCGCGGCGAACGCCGCGCGCCGTCGCCGTTCGCACGCGGGCCGCGCCGCCGCCCGGCCGGCCCGCGCATCGCTTGCCGCGATCCAGATCGCGGCGCTTCCCACTCGCCGGCAACGGCACGGAAGGTCCCATGAATTCACGTATTCCCCCTTACGGAGCGCCGCTCGACCGCAGCCGCCGCCGCTTCGTCGCCGGCCTCGCCGCCGGCGGCGCCATCGCCGGCAGCGGCCTGTGGCGCGGCGCGTCCGCCGCGCCGATGGCGCACGCCCCGCGCGTTCTCAGCGGCACCGAGTTCGATCTCGACATCGGCGCCACCCAGGTCAACTTCACCGGCCGCGTGCGCCCGGCGGTGACCGTCAACGGCAGCCTGCCGGCGCCGATCCTGCGCTGGCGCGAAGGCGACACCGTGACCCTGCGCGTGGCCAACCGCCTGCGCGAGGGCATGACCTCGATCCATTGGCACGGGTTGATCCTGCCGGCCAACATGGACGGCGTGCCGGGCCTGAGCTTCGACGGCATCCGCCCCGGCGAGAGTTACGTCTATCGCTTCCGGGTCGGCCAATCCGGCACGTACTGGTACCACAGCCACTCGCTGTTCCAGGAACAGGCCGGCTTGTACGGCGCGATCGTCATCGATCCGCGCGAACCGCATCCCTACCGCTACGACCGCGAGCACGTGCTGCTGCTGTCGGACTGGACCGACCTGGAACCGACCACGCTGTTCCGCCGGCTCAAGCAGATGTCCAGCTACGACAACTACTACAAGCGCACCGTCGGCGACGCGCTGCGCGACGTGCGCGACAAGGGCCTGGCCGCGACCCTGCGCGACCGCGGCGAATGGGGCCGCATGCGCATGACCCCGACCGATCTGTCCGACGTCAACGGCCACACCTACACCTACCTGCTCAACGGCGCCACGCCGGCCGGCAACTGGACCGGCCTGTTCAAGCCCGGCGAGAAGGTGCTGCTGCGCTTCGTCAACGGCTCGGCGATGACCTATTTCGACGTGCGCATCCCCGGCCTGAAGATGACCGTGGTCGCCGCCGACGGCATGCCGGTGCATCCGGTCAGCGTCGACGAGTTCCGCATCGCCGTGGCCGAGACCTACGACGTCATCGTCGAGCCTTCAGGCCAGGACGCCTACACGATCTTCTGCCAGGACAACGCCCGCACCGGCTACGTGCGCGGCACCCTGGCGGTACGCCAGGGACTGGAAGCGGAGGTGCCACGCACCGATCCGCGCCCACTGCTGACCATGGAGGACATGGGCCACGGCGGCATGGGCGGGCACGGCGGCCACGACATGTCGCAGATGAAGGGCATGGAGGGCGGTTGCGGCGGCAACATGGGCGGCGCCAAGTCCAAAGGCATGGAAGGCGGCTGCGGCGCCAACATGGGCGGCGGCAACGGCATGGCCGGCATGAACCACGCCGGCATGAACCACGGCGCCGGCGCGAAACCGGGCGGCGACGAGCGCCTGATCGACATGCGCGCGATGAGCGTGTCGCCCAAGCTCGACGACCCCGGCATCGGCCTGCGCGGCAACGGCCGCAAGGTGCTGACCTACGCCGACCTGCACAGCGTGTTCCCCGATCCGGACGGCCGCGAACCCGGCCGCGAGATCGAGCTGCACCTCACCGGCCACATGGAAAAGTTCGCCTGGTCCTTCGACGGGCAGAAATTCATGGGCGCGGAACCCATTCGGCTGACCTACGGCGAGCGCCTGCGCATCGTCCTGGTCAACGACACCATGATGACCCACCCGATCCACCTGCACGGCCTGTGGAGCGACCTGGAGAACGAGAAACAGGAATTCCAGGTACGCAAGCACACCGTCGACATGCCGCCGGGAACGCGCCGCAGCTATCGCGTGCGCGCCGACGCGCTCGGCCGCTGGGCCTTCCACTGCCATCTGCTCTACCACATGGAAGCGGGCATGATGCGCGAAGTGAGGGTCGAAGAATGAAGACGACCGCACGCCTGCCCCGCTCCGCCCTGGCCCTGGCGCTGTCGTTCGCCGGCGTCGCCGGCGCACAGCAGCACGATCATGCCGCGCATGCGACCGACGCGGCGCCCGCGGCCGCAATGGATCGTTCGCGAATGAACCATTCGCACGCCGGCAAGAAAACGCCGGCGAAGACGGCCGCCGCGCAGTCGAAAGCGGCCGCTGCGGACCCTGCGCAGATGAACCACTCGCAGATCGATCATTCCAGGATGGATCACTCCGGTCATGCGGCGCCTGCCGCCGCATCCGAGCCGGACGCGGCGATGGATCGCTCCAAGATGGACCACTCGCAGATGGACCATTCGAAAATGGACCACTCGCAGATGGGCCACGGCGCCGCGCCGCGCACCGACGCGCCGCAGCGACCGCGCGAGCCGATCCCCGCGGTCACCGACGCCGACCGCGCCGCCGCGTTCCCGCCGATCAGCCTGCACATGCAGCACGCGCCCGAGTTCGGCCGCATGGTGGTGTTCAACCGCCTGGAAGCGGTCGATGCCGAGCACGGCAGCGCCCAGGCCTGGGAAGGCCAGGCCTGGTTCGGCAACGACACCGATCGCCTGTGGCTGCGCAGCGAAGGCGAGCGCGAGGACGGCCGCACCGAATCGGCCAACCTGGAAGCGCTTTACGGCCGCGCGATCTCGCCGTGGTGGGACGTGGTCGCCGGCGTGCGCCACGACTTCCGCCCCGAGCGTTCGCAGACCTGGGCCGCGTTCGGTCTGCAGGGGCTGTCGCCGTACAAGTTCGAAGTGTCCGCCACCGCCTATCTCGGCGAACGCGGCCAGAGCGCGCTCAACCTGGAGGCCGAGTACGAGCTGCTGCTGACCAACCGCCTGATCCTGCAGCCGCTGGTCGAAGTCGAGTTCTACGGCAAGGACGATCCGCGCCGCGAGACCGGCGCCGGCCTCAGCAGCGCCGAAGCCGGGCTGCGCCTGCGCTACGAGTTCAGCCGCAAGTTCGCGCCGTATATCGGCGTGAGTTGGGAGCGCGCGTTCGGCGACACCGCCGACTACCGGCGCGCGCACGGCGAACGGATCGAGGACACCCGCCTGGTCGCCGGCGTGCGGCTGTGGTTCTGAAGGAGCGCGCCGATGAACGCTTTCCTTCGAACCGGCCTGTGGCTGGGCGGCGCGGTCTTGGCCGCGGGCGCGGCCGGCGCCGCGGCGCTGTGGTCCGGGATCTATGACGTCGGTGCCGACGCGCCGCACACGCGGCCGGTGTACGCCGTGCTCGAGTACGCGCGCGAGCGCTCGGTGGCGACGCGCGCGAGCGCGATCGCGGTGCCGGCCGATCTCGACGACGCCGAGCGCGTGCGCCGCGGCGCCGGCAACTACGCGGCGATGTGCGCCGGTTGCCACCTGACCCCGGGCGCCGGCCCCAGCGAGCTGTCGCGCGGCTTGTACCCGGCGCCGCCGAACCTGTCGCAACGCGAAGTCGATGCCGCGTCCGCGTTCTGGACGATCAAGCACGGCATCAAGGCCTCGGGCATGCCGGCTTGGGGCGGCAGCATGGACGACGCCCACCTGTGGGACCTGGTCGCCTTCCTCGGCCGGTTGCCCTCGCTGGACGCGCAGGGCTATCGCGAACTGGTCGCGCGCAGCGACGGCCATTCGCACGGCGGCGGCGAGGACGCGTCCGGGCATGGCGCCATGGGCGGGCATGCGCATCGCAACGACGCCCGGTCCGGCGCGGGCGATGCGCAGGGACACGACGCCGGCGCGGGCGATGCCGCAACCGGCGGACATGCGCATGCGCACGACGACGCGCATCAACCCGCACCGCGGGACAACGCCAAGGCCGCGCCACCGACCGAGGACGCGCACACCCACCGCGACGGCCGATCGCACCGGCACTGATCCGGCCGGACCGGCTCCGCTTCATAGCGGAGCCGGTCCTGGGAGTTTGTGGCGAGCGGCGGAGCCGATACCGGGAGTTCCGTGGCGATCCGAAAGGAAAGCGTCGGGCCTGAAGGCCCTCCCACGACAGCGGTCGGGCCGCACATCGCCGCAGATAGAGCCAGCCAGCTTTGAATAGAGCCAGCCAGCCTTACTGGAACCGGCCAGCTATATAGAGACGGCCAGTTTTGTAGAGACGGCCAGCTTTGTAGAGCCAGCGAGCTTTACTGGAGCCAGCCAGCTTTGCCGAAGCCGGCCGCCTTCGCTGTTGTGGGAGGGCCTTCAGGCCCGACGCCTTCCTCCCAGCCGCCACGCACTCGCTGAACGGCGCACTGCGTCGCACTCCCCTGCCGCCGCACTCGGCTTGGGCCCCCGCAAACGCGCGGCTATGATGTCGCTCAAGCCATCATCGCGGCCGAGGAGCCAGCAATGTCGATCAACTCCAAGGCCCGCCGCGACGCCAAGAAGCGCAAACTCGCCCGCGCCCGTCCGGTCGCGGCGGTCGGCGCCAGCATCGAGCCGCACGCGGAGCTGCGCGATACCGACGGCCGCCTGCTCGGCGGCATCGTCCGCCGCGACGGCGAATGGACCCTGGGCCTGGGCGGCCGCATCGTCGGCGGCTCCGAGAGCGCGGCGCGGGTGCTGGCCCTGCTCGAACGCGCCGCGTCGCTGCACCGGCGCGAAGGCCGCCAGGTCAGCCTGGGCTGCTCCAGCGCGTTGCGCCGCGCCGCCGACCAGGAACTGGCCGAGCGCGGACTGAGCTCCGAGCAGTTCCGCGAGGAATTGGAGAAAGAGCTGGCGATCGACCCGCCGCCCGCGCTCAACGTCGTCGCCGACGCCGGCGACGCCCGCCACTGAAACGGCGCTAGGCCTCGGCCAGCGCTTCCCAGCGCCGCTGCAATCCGGCCAGCTCCTCCAGCAAGGCCGCCACCTGCGCGGCCGATTCCGGCAACGGTCGCTGCGCCAGCTGCAACTCCAGCGCCTGCGCGCGCGCCGCCGCCTGAGCGTCGTACAAGGCGATGGCGCCGGCGCAGCGATGCAGCGCCGCCGCCAGCGCGACCGCGTCTTCGGCGCGCAGCGCCCCGGCGATGCCCTCGCGTTCGCGCGGCAACTCACGCAGCAACAGCGGCAACACCGCGCGCAAGCCCGTACGGTCCGGCTCGGCCTGCGCCGGCGCCTGCTCCAGCGTCGGCTTCGCCGCCGGCAACCAGCGCCGCAGCGCCCGTTCCAGCTCGCCCAGCCGCACCGGCTTGACCAGGCAATCGTCCATCCCGGCCGCATGGCAACGCTCGAGCTGCTCGGGCAAGGCGCTGGCGGTGACCGCCACGATCGCCAGGCGCGCGCCGCCGCCGCGCGCCTCCTCGGCGCGGATCGCGCGGGCCAGTTGGTAACCGTCGGGTTGCGGCATCTGGCAGTCGCTCAACAGCAGATCGAAGCCGCCCTCGCGCAGGGCCGCCAGCGCCTCGCGGCCGCTGGCGCACACCCGGCTGGCATGGCCGAGTTCGAGCAACTGGCGACGGATCAGTTCGCGGTTGATCGGGCTGTCCTCGGCCACCAGGATGCGCGTGGCCTGCGGCCCCGCCGCCGCTACCGGCACGGCCGCCGCACGCACGGCCGCCGCGGCCGGCGCGACGCTGGCCGGATCGCGCGCCCATTCGCAAGCGCGCCGCACGTGCAGGAACAGCAAGGGATCGGCGTGCACCGCATAGCTCTGCGAACCGCCGTCATGGTCGGTGCGGCGCATCCGCAATTGGCCGGGGCGCTCCGCGTCCTCGAAACTCAGGTCGGCCCGTTCGCCCGGCATGGCCGGCCGCTGGCGCAGCGCCGCCAGCCATTGCCGCAAGGCGTCGGCGCGGCGCGGATCGGCCAGCTTCACCGCCACCCGCAGCGGCGCCGCAGCGGCCCCCGGTTCCGCCGCCGCGGCCACCGCCGCGCGCAACGGCAGTTCGACCATCGCCCGCGTGCCCTGCCCCAGCCGGCTGTCCACGCGGATGCATCCGCCCATCAACTCCACCAGTTGCCGGCAGATCGACAAGCCCAGGCCGGTCCCACCGTAGCGGCGCGAGGTACTGTCCTCGCCCTGCCGGAACGGCTCGAACGCGCGCCGCAACTGGGCCGGGCTCATGCCGATGCCGGTATCGCCGACCTCGATGACCAACTTGGCCGCGCGCACCCGCATGTCCAGCCAGACTCCGCCGCTCTCGGTGAACTTGACCGCGTTGCCGAGCAGGTTCAACAGCACCTGGCGCAGCCGCGCCGCGTCGCCGAGCACGCTGTCGGGCACCGCCGCGTCCACCCGCAGGTCCAGGCGCAGGCGGCGGTTGCGGCAGTCCTCGGCGGCGTGCATCGCCACCGCATCGGCGAGCCCGCGCGGCTGCAGCGGCGCCCATTCGATGCGCAGTTGCCCGGCTTCGATCCGCGACACGTCCAGGATGTCGCCGACCAGCGCCTGCAGGCTCTGCGCCGACTCGCGCATGTAGCCCAACAACGCCTGCTGGTCGGCGTCCAGCGGCGAGCGTTGCAGCAACTCCAGCATGCCGACCATGCCGGCCATCGGCGTGCGGATCTCATGGCTCATCGTCGCCAGGAAATGCGATTTGGCGCGGGTCGCGGCCTCGGCCTGCTCCTTGGCCCTGGCCAGCGCCTGGGCCTGCACGTGCACGTCGGTGACCTCGACGAAGTAGCCGGTGTAGCCGGCCTCGCTGCCGTCCTCGCCAGGCTGCGGCGGCCGCGGCAACGCGCTGACCCGCACCCAGCGCCATTGGCCGTCGTCGCCGTGCACGCGGAAATCGGCATGCAGGCCGCTCATGGCCCGGGTCGCGACGCGGATCGCCTGGCGCAATCGCGGCAGGTCGTCGCGATGCACGCGCGCGAACAGCGCGCGCGAGTCGAGCGCCGCACGCTCGGCGCCGATCCCGAACAACAGCTCCGGGCGTCCGGTCAGATAAGGGAAGCGGATCTGGCCGTTGGCGGCGCGCTGCGCCTTGAACACCACGCCCGGCAGGTTGCGCGCGACTTCGCGCAGCTTGCGGTCGGCCGCCTCGCGCCGCCGCGATTCGTTGCGCAGGCGCAGGTGGAACACGGCGATGACGTTGATCGTCAGCAGCGCCACCGACACGATCACCAGCACCCGGCTCCACGGCACGCCCTGGCGATAGCGCGCGGCGGTCGCGCCGTCGCGGATGCGTTCGCGCTCGGCCTGCGGCAGGCGGTCGAGCCGCTCGGTCGGCGGGCTCGCACGGGCGCCGGCGGCGGCGGGGATCGATTCCGCCGTGGGACTGGCCGCGTTTCGTGCGAACGACCAAACCGTGTCGGGCGCGCTGCGCGTTGCGGCGATCTTCTCGCCGGTTCGCCCTGCCGCTATAGGGTCTTCGGCAATGCGAGCGCCCTTGCCGGGCAGCTCGTCCGCCGCGGGCGCGGCCTCGACAGCAACCGGCACGAGGACCGGGCCCGGATCGGGATTCCAGGTGCGCGCCTGCGCCGAACCCGCCGCCACGGCCGCCACCATCGCCAATGCAGCCAGTCCCCCGCACCGCAGCGCACGACGGCCCGCCTCGGCGCTCGCCGCAGGGGCGCCCGCGCGGTTCAGGACAGCAGGCCTTCGCTGCGGGCGTATTCGTAGATCTCGCGATCGTTGCGCAAGCCCAGCTTGGCCATCGCATCGGTCTTCTGCCGGCTGATGGTCTGCTTGCTGCGATGCAGTTGCGCGGCGATCTGCGACACGCCGAAGCCGGCGACGAACAGCCGCAGCACCTCGGCCTCGCGCGGCGACAGCGCCTGGCCGGCGCGCGCCAGCGCCGCCGCCGGATCGAGCGCGGCCGACAAGGCGCGGCCGTAGTAGTGCTGGCCCTGCGCCACCGCGGACACCGCCTGGGCCAGCTCGTTCGCGGCCGCGGCCTTGTCGAGCAGCCCGGCGACGCCGGTGTCGGCGATCGAACGCAGCATCGGCGGGTTGCCGATCATGGTCAGCACGATCACCGGCAATTGCGGATAACGGCGGCGGATCAGCCCGAGCAAGGTCAGGCCGTCGCCGGCGCGGCTGCCGGGCATGGAAAAATCGGTGATCAGCAAATCCAGCGGCGTGACCGCCAGCAGCCCCAGCAGTTCGTCGGCGCCGGCGGCTTCGGCCACCACCGTCCAGGCGTCGCCGCCGCCCGCGTCGAGCAGGGCGCGCACGCCAGCGCGCACCACCGGATGGTCGTCGGACAAGGCGATGCGCAGCGGCTCGCGCGGGAAATCGGGCATATCGGTCGCGTCGGGCATGTCGTTCACGGTGCTGTTCCTCTTGAACAGCTTCTCGTCGTGTACATGCGCAGGCGGACAAAAGGTGCGCGCAGGGAGATGGCGCGCGTTCGCTGCACCAAGCCAAGGCGGGCGAATTTGGCGATCCGTCGGCCGTCGCGGCGTCAGGCCGCGCCCGCGTGGAACGATCCACGCGAAATACAGGCGCAAAAAAATCGGGCCGCACTGGGCGGCCCGATTCGCGAACGCAGGCGCCGCGAACGGCGCGCCGTCAGGGTCGGTGGTGCGACGTCACGAGCGCACCGGCACCAGGGTGATCTCGACCCGGCGGTTCTGCGCACGGCCGGCCTCGGTGTCGTTGCTGGCGATCGGCCGGGTCTTGCCCGCGCCGGTGAGGATGAAGCGGTCGCGCACCAGGCCCTTGGACATCAGGTAATTGCCGACCGAAGCGGCGCGCTGCTCGGACAGGCGCTGATTGACCGCGTCGCCGCCGATGCTGTCGGTGTGGCCGGCGACCTCGACGATGGTCTGGTTGTACTCGTTCAGGGTGCTGGCGACGTTGTCGAGCACCGGGTCGAACTTCGGGTCCAAGTTGGCGCTGTTGAAGGCGAAGGTGATGTTGCTGGGCATGTTCAGGGTGATGTTGTCGCCCTGGCGGATCACGTCGACGCCGGTGCCTTGCATGCGCTCGCGCAGCGCGCGTTCCTGGCGGTCCTGGTAGTTGCCGATCGCGCCGCCGGCGAGGCCGCCGACGCCGGCGCCGATCAACGCGCGCTGGCGGCGCTCGGTGGCGTCGTTGCCGCTGAGCAGGCCCGCCGCGACGCCAGCCAGCGCGCCGATCAGCGCGCCCTTCTGGGTCTTGCTCATGCCGCCCTGCTGTTGCTGCGGCTGGTTCGGATCGCCCGGGTACGGCTGCTGCTGGCCGCCGTAGTAGCCGCCGCCACCGGTGGCGCAGCCGGCGAGCAGCGCGGTCAGGGTCGCGGCGGCGATGGCGAGTTTGAATGGGGTCTTCATGGGCTGTCCTCGTCTGGTGGCGGAGCGCCCACAAGCTAATCACGCCGCCGTGGGGGACGAGTGACGGAGGCGACCGCCCGTTCAGGTCCGGGCGGGGAAGGCGCGCGGGCCTTTCCCGGAGGGCTTTGCCGCTGCATGTGGGAGGGCCTGCAGGCCCGACGCCTTCCGATCAGGCCGGCAAGAAAGCGTCGGGGCTGAAGCCCCTCCCACAGGGCCTCAGGCCATCAACGCCGCCGCGCCCTCGGCGTCCAGGGCGTGGTTCCAGTCGCCCATCAGCGCCAGGTACAGCAGCTTGTCGAACTCGGCGCCGAAGCGGCCGATCACCTCGTCCGGATCGGGGATCAGCTTGCCGTCGGCGATCAGGCCGAAATGCACGCGGCCGTTGTAGCTCAGGATCGAGATGCCGACCCCGATCGAGCCGGTCTGCGGCACCCAGAACATCATTTCGTCGAGCCGGCAGCCCGCCATGTACAGCGGCTGCTGCGGCCCGGGCACGTTGGTCGCCACTGCGGTGGCCTTGCGGCTGAACAGCTCCAGCGCCAGCCCCTGCATCTGCGCCGGGGCCATGCCGAGCGCAGCCAAAAGTCCAAATGCGACAATGGCTTGTCGCGAATTCTTGAGATTATTCATGCACTCGGCGACGCGCTCGACCCGGCGGATCGGGTTGGCCTCGCCGACCGGCAGGTCTAGGAACACCAGGCCGAAGTGGTTGCCGAGCTTGCGCGCGTGTTCCAGCGGCCGCAGGTTGACCGGCACGGTCGCGCGCAGGGTCAGGCCGTCGACCGCGTCGCCGCGTTCGATCATGTAGCTGCGCAGCGCGCCGGCCGCGGTCGCCATCAGCACGTCGTTGACGGTGCAGTCGCAGGCGCGGCCGACCGCCTTGACCTCTTCCAGGTCCAGCGGCTCGGCCCAGGCCACCCGCTTGGACACGCCGAGCTTGCCGCGCAGCATCGACGGCGGATCGTCCGACAGCGACAGCGCGTGCAGCAGTTCGCGCGCGATCTCGCCGCCCTCCTTGGCCAGCATCGCCGCCAGGGTCGGATCGCGGTACATCTCCATGCTCTTCTCGACAGCCTTGCTGCCGAGCTTCATGTAGCGCTCGACCGCGCCGACCCGGCGGGCGACGTCGGCGCCGTCCTGCTTGAGCCAGGCGTGCGGCAGGTCGCTGCCCTTGGCCGGCTGCGCGGTGGTGTCGGTCAGCGACAGCAGCACCTGGACCAGGGCGATGCCGTCGGCATAGCTGTGGTGCAGGCGCGCGACCAAGGCCGAACCGCCGTGGTAGCGCTCGACCAGATGGAACTGCCACAGCGGCCGGCTCGGATCGAGCGGGCTGGAAGCGAGCTGGCTGACGAAGCGTTCCAGCGCGCGCTTGCCGCCGCGCCCCGGCAGCGCGGTGTGCTGCACGTGCCAGTCCAGGTCGAGGTCGTCGTCGGTCTGCCAGTAGGCGCCGGCGGCGGTGTCCACGGCTTTCTGCCGGAACCGCCCATAAGCGAGGAAGCGTTGTTTGATGACCTTGCGCAGCGCGTCCACCGACATCGGTTCGGCGAACATCAGCACCCCGGTGATCATCATCGGATTGGTCGGGCGCTCCATCCGCAACCAGGCCGTATCGACCCGCGACATCGGTTCGCGACGCGCGCGCCGGCGCTGCCCTGCACCCGTTTCTGCCTTCGCCATGCGTGTCTCCGATGCGTTCGGGCGAGTGAATCATGCGTGCGTCGCGGGAGTCAACGCGCCGGGTCGGGATTCGGGAACGAAGGGAAAACGCAACGGGCAGCGGCACGCCGGCCGCTCGCCGCGGCCGGCCTAGGTCACTCGCGCAAGCGGCGATACGCCTCCAGCGCCGCGTCGCGCCCGGCCGCGAGGTCGACCAGCGGCTGCGGCGGATAATCCGGCGCCTCGCGACGCAGGCGGCGCGGGTCCTGCCACGGCGCGAAGCGCAGCGGCACCGGCAGGCCGGCCAGCTCCGGCACCCAGCGCGCGATGTAGGCGCCGTCGGGATCGAACTTCTCCGACTGGGTCACCGGATTGAACACGCGGAAGTACGGCGCCGCGTCGGCGCCGGTGCCGGCGACCCATTGCCAGCCCAGCGTGTTGTTGGCCAGATCGGCGTCGACCAGGGTGTCCCAGAACCAGCGCGCGCCGTGCCGCCAATGCAGGCGCAGGTGCTTGGTCAGGTAGCTGGCGACGATCATGCGCACGCGGTTGTGCATCCAGCCGGTGGCCCACAGCTCGCGCATGCCGGCATCGACGATCGGCACGCCGGTGCGGCCCTGCTGCCACGGCTCCAGCTTCGGCGGCGCCGCGCGCGCCCAGTCGAAGTCGGCGAAGCGCGGGTTGAAGTTCTGCTCGGGCGTGTCGGGGAAATGGTGCAGCAGGTGGTGGGCGAACTCGCGCCAGCCCAGTTCGCGGATCGCCGCGTCGACGTCGCGCGCGTTGCCGGCGTTGCGTTCGGCCTGCAACGCGGCGACCGCGCGCCACGGCGCGATCTCGCCGAAGTGCAGGTGCGGCGACAGGCGCGAGGTGCCGACCCGGTCGGGCCGGTCGCGCTGTTCGGCGTAGCCGCGCAGCGCGCCGTCGACGAAGGTCTCCAGCGCCGCGCGCGCGCCGGCTTCGCCCGGGCTCCAGTGCTGCCAGAATTCCCGGTCCCACCCCAGCTTCGGCAGCAGCCGCAGCGCGTCCAGCGGCACGCCCTCCGGCCCTTCGCGGGTGGCCGGCAGCGAGGCCGGCGCCTGCCATGCGGGATGCTCGCGCCAGTCGGCCAGGGCCGCGCGCCAGAACGGGGTGAACACCTTGAACGGGCCGCCCTGCTTGGTCCGCAATGTCCACGGCTCGAACAGCAGCGAGCCGTTGAAGCTCTCCGCCTCCAGGCCCGTGCGCCGCAACTGCTGCTTGATCCGCGTGTCGCGTTTTTCGATGTAGGGCTCGTAGCGGCGGTTCCAGAACACCGCCTGCGCGCCGGTGGCCAGCGCCAGCGACTGCAAGGTCGCCAGGCTCGGGCCGAAGAAGCGGCGCAGGTGCGAGCCGCGCTTGCGCAGGTCGGCGTCGAGCGCGGCCAGGGAATGATGCCGCCACGCGTCCGAGGCGGCGCCGGGCGTCCACGCGCCGTGCTCGTCCGGCGCGTGGATGTAGACCGGCACCGGCACGAACCCGGCTTCCAGCGCCGCGCGCAGCGCCGGGTTGTCGTCCAGGCGCAGATCGTCGCGGAACCAGACCAGGGCGGAGGGTTGGGCTTCGGGCATCGGGGCCGGCGCGCGGGAGGGGCGACCAGTATGCAGCCAGAACCGCGGCCGCCCGCGCGCGCCGGCGCCGGCCTCGTTTCGCTCGCCCCGCCCCGCCGGCCTCGAAGCCGGCGCGCAGTCGGGCGGCGCCCGATTCGCAGATCCGCGCTTCGCAGACTCGCGCTTCGCAGATCCGCAACGCGCAAGCTGCCGGGCCCAAGCGAGCGGGCGCCGCACAGGCCTGCCCCGAGCGCTCGCGAACCCAGCGACCGGCCCGCGTGCGCCGCTTAAAAAGAACGGGAGCCCGAAGGCTCCCGTTCGCTTGCAGCTTCGGACGCGAACGCTTACTGCGACTGCAGCTCGGCGATCGCCGCCGGAATCTGCACCAGGCCCCAGCCGGTGTTGTTGTCGCGGCCGGCCGCGTCGATGTCCAGCGCGGTGGCGTCGAGCGCGTCGCGCACCTGCTGGGCGGTAGCGGTGGGCTTGGCGCTCCACACCACCGCGGCGGCGCCGGCGACGTGCGGGGTCGCCATCGAGGTGCCGCTCATGGTCTCGTAGGCGCTGTTCGCGACCGACGGCGTGGCGTCCACCGTCGCGGTCTTGCCGGCGAGGTTGGCGACGAGGTACTCGCCGTCGACCTTGCTGATGCCCACCGCCGGCAGGGTCGTGGTGGTCGCGCTCAGGTTCGGCGCGGTGCCGGTGTACAGGCCGATGGCCAGCGGGCCGTCGACGTTGTTGTAGATGACCACGCCGGCGGCGCGGCCGCTCTTGGCCTTGGTGATCTTGTCCACGAAGGTGTTGGTGCCGCGCTGGCAGACCACGATCTTGTTGCGCCAGGTGCTGGACGAGGTCTGGCACAGGCCGCCGTTGACCCAGCCCGCGCTGGCCGTGGCCTGCTTGGAGCCCGCCACCGGGATCGCGGCGAAGCTGGAGGTGCCGACCACCAGCGGGTCGTTCTTGAGCGGATAGGTGCTCAGCACGTCCACGCCCGGCGCCGCCAGTTCCACCTTCGGGGTGAACTGGGAGAAGTCGGCCTTGACGTTGCTCGAATCCACCGCCGCCACCGAGACCACGCTGGCGTAGCCGGCCGGATAGCTCTGCGAGCTGTCGCCGTCGTTGCCGGCCGCGGCGATGCTCAGCACGCCGGCGTCGGCCACGGTCTGGAACGCGGTGCGTTCGGCGGTGGACGCGCTCGGGCCGCCCAGGCTCATGTTGATGACCTTGGCGCCGGCGGCCTGGCAGCGCTGCGCGGCGTCGGCCAGGGTCGAGGAGTAGGTCCACGAGCACTGGCCGTGATCGCTGCCGTTGTAGGCGTTGCTGCCGAAGATCTTGACGATGTGCAGCGAGACCTTGCCCGGGCTCACGCCGACCACGCCGACGTTGTTGTTGGCCGCCGCGATGGTGCCGGCGACGTGGGTGCCGTGGCCGCAGGTGTCGGTGTCCCAGCCGGTCGGATAACCGGTGATGGTCATGCCGGCGAAATCTTCGTGGCCCTTGTTGAGGCCCGAGTCGATGATGCAGACCTTGATCCCGGAACCGTTGGCGGCGCCGGTGTCGAGCACGCCGTCGCGGTTGGCGTCCCACACGTTGCGCGCCTGCACCTGGTCGATGCCGTAGGGCACGCTCTGCGCCTGCAGGTAGCGCGGCTGGTCGATCTCGACCGATTCCACGTCGGGGTTGGCGCGCAGCGCCTTGACCGCTTCCGGCGAGGACAGGGTCATCACCGCGGTGTTGCTGCGGTCGAACTGGTAGTTGAGCTCGGCGTCGCCGGCCTTGGCCGCGCTGAGCTTGCCGCGCAGCGCCTGGATGCGCTGGCCCAGGTTCGCCGGCGCGGCCAGGCCGCTGCGCGCGTTGGCGGCATTGGCGGAAACGCCGGCGCCGGACTTGAACTTGACCCACACGCGATTGGGGTTGGGCCCTTCCTGGGCCATCGCCGCGGTGGACAGGGTGGTCGCGGCCAGCGCCAGGCCCAACGCGCACATCAACTTGCTCTGCTTCATCGATCCCCCGGGGATTGGAGTGACGGGGCCGGCTCCGGTCGGAGGCGGCCGTCGGGCGCGATGTTCGTGCCCGATGTCAGTCCTAACGGGGCCGCGAGGGTGCCACCCTACCCCGGGAAAACACCCAGGCCGACAGCGGATTTTCATCCGGTGCGCGCCTGGAAAACGCAAGTAAAGGCCGGTTTTTTGTGAGTGGATTTACTCGACGGTGTCCACAACTTGCGCACTTGGTGCGCATCGCTGCAGCCGCCGCGGGACGCGTTCAGGTCTCGACGAAACGCACCCGGCGGGTGATCGAGCAGGTCAGCTCGTAACCGATGGTGGCGCTGACCTCGGCGATGCGCTCCACCGGCAGCTCCGGCCCCCACAGTTCGACCGGGTCGCCGACCGCGGGCGAATCGATGCCGCGCAGGTCGATGGTCATCAGGTCCATCGACACCCGCCCGATCAGCTGGGTTTCGTGCCCGCGCACGCGCACCGGCGTGCCCGAGGGCGCCGCGCGCGGATAGCCGTCGCCGTAACCGATCGCGGCCACGCCGACCAGCATGTCTTCGGGGCATTCCCAGGTCGCCGCGTAGCCGACGCGCTCGCCCTTGCGCACCCGGTTGACCGCGATCAGCCGGGTCGACAGGGTCATCGCCGGGCGCAGGCCGAAGTCGGCGCCGGTGCGGCCCTCGACCACGCTGATGCCATAGAGCAGGCCGCCGGGACGGATCCAGTCGGCGTGCGCGTCCGGCCAGCCGAGCACCGCGGCCGAGTTCGACAGCGAACGCGCGCCGCCGAGCCCTTCGGTGGCGGCGGCGAACGCGGCCAGTTGCTGGCGGGTCTGGGGGTTGGCGAATTCGTCGGAACTGGCGAAGTGGTTCATCAGCACGATGCCGCCGGCCACCGCCGGCGCCGCGGTCAGGCGCACATAGGCCTCGCGCACGAACTCCGGGGCGAAGCCGAGGCGATGCATGCCGCTGTCGATCTTGAGCCAGCAGCGGATCGGCTCGCCCGGCCCGGCCTGTTCGAGCATCTCGATCTGGCTGATGTGATGGACCACGGTCTCCACGCCCAGGCGGCGCAGCTGCGGCAGATCCTCGGGTTCGTCGAAGCCCGACAACAGCACGATCGGCTGCGACAGCCCGGCCGAACGCAGCCGGTCGGCATCGGACAGCGCGGCCACGCCGAAGGCGTCGGCGCCTTCGAGCGCGCGGGCGACGCGTTCCAGGCCGTGACCGTAGCCGTCGGCCTTGACCACCGCCATCACCCGGCTGCGGGGAGCGAACGCCCGGGACTGGGCGAGGTTGTGACGCAAGGCGTCGGTGTGGATGTGTGCGCAGGTCGGTCGTGCCATGGCGCACATTCTAGCGGCGCGCTCGCGGCGGGCTATGAGGCGAATGTGAAGTGACGGCTGCGCGCAGGATGGGCAAAGCCCGAGCTTGCGGCCGATGCTTTCGGGCAGTCGTGGGAGGGCCTTCAGGCCCGATGCTCTGGTTTCGGATCGCGGCGACCCGAGCCGAAAGCATCGGGCCTGAACGCGATCCCACATAGGCCATCCACAAAAAAACCGCGCGCGGTCGCCCGCGCGCGGCTCGGTGTTGCGACGGCGGCGGCCGGCTGCGTCAGTCGCAGCGGCGCTCGATCACCGTCTCGGTCTTGTTCTGCTGGTTTTCCTGGATCTTGCGGCCCGCGAACGCGCCGCCGACCGCGCCGGCCGCGGTGGCCAGCTTCTTGCCGTTGCCGCCGCCGACCTGGTTGCCGAGCAGGCCGCCGGCCACCGCGCCGATCGCGGTACCGGCGATCTTGTGCTGGTCCTTGATCTGCTTGGGACGCTGCACTTCCACGTTGTAGCAATGCGGAGTCTTCTTCGACTTGGTCTGCGCGCCGGCGGCGCCGGTGACCATGACGCAGGACACCAGCGCAGCGGCGATCATGGTTTTGAAAGTGGAGTTCATATAACTCACCGAAGGAGTTGGGAGGGCGATGTCTACGATGCGCCCGGACTCGTCATAAAGACGTCAATCCGGCACATCGCCCCGGCAGGCTAGCCGCCCCAGCCTGAACGGGCGCATGCGCGTTCGCGCCGCGCGCGGCGAAATTCGCGCAGCGTGCGCGGCGTCGCCGAATGCGCGACGCACCGCGCCGTCGCGCAGCGGTACCGCGCCCTGCCCCGGCCGCCTATGATCGGCGTTTGCCCGCGCGTGCGCGGGTGCCGTGCGCAACAGGAGAAACCTCGCATGGACCGTCTTGCGGCCCGCATCCCGACTCCCCCGATGGCATGGCTGTGCGCGTGCCTGCTGCTGGCCGCGTGCGGCCCGCGCGAAGCGGCGCAGCCCGCCGCGCCCGCGACGTCGCCCGCGCCGGCCACGCAGAGCGCGCCCGCGCAAGCCGCGCCCGCGCCGGTCCAGGCAGCGCCCGCGCTGGCCAAGCCGCCCTATCGCTTCGCCTTCGCGAGCAAGGACGACAAGCGCAACAAGGACCCGCGCGTGGTCGAGTGGGGCGAAGACGGCTGCGGTCCGTATCCGGTCGCCGAGGTCGAGGCGATCCCGCTGCACGACGCCTGGCTGCTGCCGGACTGGGTGGTGGAATTCGACGACAAGAACCGCGAGATCGCGCGCTGGGGCCGGCCGATGGCGGCCGAACTGGTCGGCCTGGACGGGCCGCAGTTGCGCTTCCGCGTCGACGGCCACGGCCAGACAGGCGAGTTCGCCACCGACGCCGACGGCGCGCTGCAGCCGCTGAGCGCCAGCGGCGCCTCCCTGTACGACAGCGCGCGCCAGATCGAATGCCCGCGGTTGCCGACCTTCGCCGAATCCGACTACGCGCAATGCTTCGTGGTCAAGGATGCCGCCGGCGCCGAACGCCGCCTGGCCTGGGAAGCGCCCTGCACCTGAGCCGCGCGGCGCCGTGCGGCGCGACACCCGCGCGGCGGCGCTGCAGCATGGAACGGCGCCGACGACGACGGCGGCGACGAGAAACGCAGAGGCAACGCACGCAGATGTAATCGAGTTGGCGTTCTGCGCAATGGGTCGCTCGTCACCGCGCGCCCGCGCCCGCATGATGCAGGACCGCCCGCGCACGGTCGCCCGACCCAGGCGCGCGCGGCCGACGCGTATCGCGCACGCCTGCCGCGATGGTTTGCGGCCGATGCGATCACGCGACCCGAGCCGATGACGGACGCGCCCCGCGCGCGATGGAGCGAGCATGGCCGATTACGATGGTTACGATGTCGTGGTGGTGGGCAACGGCGTACTGGGCATGGCGACCGCGCATGCGCTGCAGTTGCGCGATCCCGGATTGCGCGTGGCCGTGGTCGGCCCGGCGCCGCGGCCCGGCGCGGCCTCGGCCGCCGCCGGCGCGATGATGGGCTGCTACGGCGAGGTCACCGCGCAACTGCTGCGCACGCCGTCCGGACGCGCCAAGCTGGCCAAGGGCCTGCTCGCCGCGCGGCACTGGCCGGACTGGCTGGAAAGCATCAACCAGGCCCTGCCCGCCGAGGAGCGCATCGCGCTGACGCCGGGCACGATCGTCTTCAGCAACAACAAGTCCGGGATCATCGAGGACGAGAACTACGCGGCCATCGTGCAGGCGCTGGAGGAAAACGGCGCGGCCTACGAGACGCTCGACCCCAACCGCATCGACGGCCTCGCCCCGGCCGAGGACTGCCGGCCCAGCCGGGCCCTGTACCTGCCCGACGAAGGCTCGATCGACGCCGCCAAGCTGTTGGGCGCGCTGAGCGCCTTGATCGAGCGCTCGCCGACGCTGAGCTTCATCGACGACACCGCGACCGGCCTGGACATCCACGGCGGCCGCATCCGGGCCGTGCGCCTGCGCGAAGGCGGCCGCGTCGCCGCGCCGCAGGTCGTGCTCGCCGCCGGCGTATGGACCCAGGCCGTGCTCGACAGCGTGCCGGAGCTGGCGCGGCGCATTCCGCGGCTGTTCTGCGGCGGCGGCACCTCGCTGCTGCTCGACACCGGCCCGCGCGCGCAGGCCCACGTGCTGCGCACGCCCAACCGCGCGTTCGCCTGCGGCCTGCACGCGGTGCCGCGCGGCGGCGGCCGGCTCTACGTCGGCGCCACCAACACCCTGTTCGCGCAGCCGATGCTGCGCACCTCGCCGGCGGACATGTTCTTCCTGCTCGAATGCGCGCTGGACCAGCTCGACCAGGACCTGTGCGCGGCGCAGCTGGTGGCCTGGCAGGCCGGCAACCGCCCGGTCGCGGTCGACACCTGCCCGCTGATCGGCCCGACCTCGGTCGAGGGCCTGTGGCTGCTGACCGGCACCTACCGCGACGGCCTGTTCCTGTCGCCGCTGCTCGGCCGGCACATCGCCGACCGCGTCTGCGGCGGCCCCGGCCTGTTCGAGGAAACCTTCGCGCCCGAACGCAAGCCGATCCGCCTGTACACCGTCGAACAGGCGCGTGCCGAGGCGCTCAAGCACTATCTGGCGATGGGCTCCGAGCACGGCATCCGCCTGCCGCGGGTCGGCTGGCACCACGCTTTTCCGCGCTTCTACGAACAGATGCTCAACGGTCTGTACGACGAGCTGGGCGAAGAGGAATTCGTGCTGGCGCCGGAACTGCTGGCGATCGTCGCCGCCGACCGCAAGCGCATGGTGCCGTTCTTCCGCGACTACTACGCGCAGGTCCGCCAGGCCTGGGCCTGACGCCGCGGCTCAGGCCGCGCCGTCGCGCAGGAACCAGGCCGACAGGCTGCGCCGCCACTGCTGGAAATAGGCGCTGTCGCGCTCCGGCGCGATCGTCGCCGCGGCCGTGTCGATGCGCTGCATCGCGCCGTAGCCGAGCCGGGCCATCGCGCCGGCGATCAGGCGTTCGCCGAGCACCACCGAGTAGCCGCAATCCGGACGCCGGTTGTAGCGGTAGTTGCAGCTGTTGACCAGGTTCGGCACCGCCACGCGCAGCTCGGCGACGCCGTCGTCGAGGGTGTCGATCAGGATCGCGCGCGGGCGCAAGTGCGCCATCGCTTCCAGCAGCAGGAACGGATGGGCGGAGTGGTAGAGCACGCCGGCGCAGACGACCACGTCGAACCGGTCCTGCCCCAGGTCCCACAGCGCGTGGTGCATGTCGCCGGCGACGATGCCCAGGCGTTCGCCGAAACGCTCGCGCAGGTGGCGCACGCAGCGCGGGTTGTTCTCCACCGCGACGACCTGCGCGGCGTGGGCGAGCAGCGCCTGGGTCAAGCCGCCGGTGTGCGCGCCCAGTTCGAGCACGCGCGCGCCGCGCAGTCGTTCGGCTTGGGTATCGATGAGCCAGTGCCGGCGGATCGGCGTGGCGTGGGTGTGGTCGGCCTGTTCCAGCACCACTTCGAAGCGCTGCGCCCAGTGCGCCAGCGGCATGCGGCCGTCGGCGGCGTCGCGGTCGAGCCAGGCGTAGTCGACCGCGTCGGCGTCGCGGCGCAGCACCATCACGGCCTCGGCCGGGTCCGCGCGAGAGCGCCAGATCTCGCCGGCGCTGGGCGCCCCCCCGGCGTCGCCCGCGGCGGGATCGGCGAACGACGCGGGCGCCGGGCGTTGCGATCGAAAGTCCTGCATGCGGGCGGCGCCAACCCTGCCGCGCCCTTGCGGGCGCGGCAGGTCCAGCGACTGGCGCGGGCGTCAGTTGCTCGGCGGGGCCGGCGAGACGTTGTACGGCGGCCACCAGCGGCGCTCGTCGGCCGAGCCCGTGGTCACTTCCGATTCTTCCAGCGCCTTCTTGTTGCTCAACAGGTCCTTCAAGGTATCCAGGTTGGTTTCATTGCTCATGGACGTTCTCCTGTGGAATGGACGTACTGTCTTGCCTCGATCGCTGCGGCGTCCGTGCCGTCGCTTGCTACCTCTTCCTTTCGCGTGGCCCGCCCGAGGGCCGTAGTCGGTGGATCCGGCCGCGACGACACCGGCCGGGGCCGGCGCGCGCGCGCCGCCAGGCTCAGGCCGGCGCGGCCTCGATCAGGCGGCTGCCGAGCAGCGACGCCAGGCCGCGCTCGGCGCGGGCCCGGGCATCGCCGCCGCCGAGCTTGTCGCCGGCGAGTTCGGCATAGCCGCGCGCGACCGCATCGACATTGCGGCCGTCGCACAGCTCGAACAACAGCCAGGTATCCAGGGCCAGCCAATGGATGCGCCCGGAATGCGGCGAGAACACCATCAGGCATTCGGCCTGCGGCACCGGGCGCCAACGCACCCCGTCGGCCTTGCGTACGCTGTCGTCTGCGTTCATGCGGCCTCCCGCGCGTCGGCGAACATCGCCTCGTCCACCGGCGCCAGCGCGCTGCGCAGCCAGTGGATCAGTTCGAAACCGCCCGGCGAGAGCAGGTGCGACCACTCGCCTTCGAGCATCTCGCCGAGGTAGCGCGCGCGGTCGATCGAGCGCCCGTACTGGTGGGCGGTGTCGTTGTTGACCACCGACATCGCATGCGCGCGGCTCACATAGGCCAGCGGATCGCCGTACAGCTCGAAGCAGCGCGGGTCGGCGACCAGCGCCGCGGCCTTGAATAGCGACAGATGCACGTAGACGTGGTACGCGAAGATCGCGCGCACGATCGACCAGCGCACGTTGCGCCACGGCACCTGGATGGTCGCGTCCGGCTCCTTGGCCAGCGACACCGAGCGCGCGGCGTCGAACAGCTTCATGTGCAGGCCTTCGTGCAGCAGGCAGCCGGCGATGTCCCAGGGATTGCCGAGCTGGTCGAGCGAGACGAACACGGTCGAAGGCGTGAGGTCGCCGCCGGCGGCCGACAGCACGATCCCGCCTTCCAGTTGCGCTTCCAGCAGCGCGATCGCGCCGACGTGGCGCAGCGCCGCCGGGCCGGAGTTGGGCAGCAGCATCGACAGCAACGCGATCGAATCCTGGACCTTCTTCTGCGCGCCCGCGTCAGGGTTCAACAACAGCCCGCGGTTGGCCGGGTTGTCGGCGAAGATGCGGTCGAACGCGGCCTGCAACTGCGCGGCGAACGGGTCGTCGCTGCCGACGATCGACCACATCCAGTGCTGCTCCTGCGACTGCAGGCCCCAGCGCTGCAGCATGTGCGATTCGCACAGCCCCGCCGGCAACGCGGCGATGGCTTGCGGCAACAGCGCTTCGAGCCGGTGCGGCGACGCCAGCTGCCCGCTCTCCAGTTCGGAGAAGGCGTCTTCGGCGGCCAATCGCACCAGCGGGTCGAAGAAAATCCGCCGCACGTCGGCGTCGGGCATCGCCTCCACTTGCTGCAGCAGCGCCGCGGCCTGCGGCAAGCGCTGCGCGAACAGCTCGGTGCCGAAGCGGTAGCGCGCGTAAACCTTGGCCAGGATGCGCTGCGAATCGCCGAAGTTCGGATGCTGGGCGAGCGTGCGGTCGGCCGCGGCGACCAGTTGCGCCTGCGGCGAGTGGGCGTGGCCCTGGGCGGACGGCGCGCTCATGCCGCCCTCCCCTCGCGCAGCGCGACGCGTTGGCCTTGCGCAACGATCATGCCGGTGGCGACCAGGCTGTCCAACACCGGCTCGACCTGTTGCCAGGCACGCTCGGACGCCAGCCCGGCGAGGTCGGCATAGGCCTGGGTCAGATCGCTTTCGCTGCGCCCGTCGCACAGCTCGAACATCAGCCAGGCGGCGGTGTTGAGCTTCTGGATCTTGGGCCGGGCCGGATCGGCCGCGAACAGGATGCCGCGGTCGCCGACCGGGCGCAGTTGCAGCTGCGGGTTCTTGGCGTAATGCACCGACGTCGTCGGCGCGCTGGCCGCGACCGGCGCGGGCTCGCCGGCCGCGCCGGCCTGCGGCGCGACCGACAGGTCGATCAGCGGCGCGATCGCCGCGCACAGCCAATCGACCATGCGCCGCGCGTACGGGGTCAGGTAGTGCGACCACTGCGTGCGGAACTGCTGGGCCAGGTAGGCCATGCGTTCGTGCCCGCGCGAGAACGGCGTGGCCGAGGCGTTGTTGACCACCGACATCGCATGCGGCCGGGTCGCGGCGCGGTAGCTCTCCGGCGCGCCGTAGACCGCGTGCAGCTGCGGCCCGATCTGTTCGACCGCGGTGCGGAAGATCTGCAGGTGGACATAAGCGTGGAACGCGAACAGGCAGTTCGACACCGAGATCTCGCGGCCCCACGGCAGCGTCACCATGTCCTCGCGCACCACCGCGGCGCTGGTGCGGACCATGTCGGAGAGCTTCAGGTGCACCGCCTCGTGCATGATGTGCACGGCCGTGTCCCAGGGATTGGCCAGTTCCTCGGGCGCGATGAAGATCATGCACGGCGTCGAGTCGCCGCCCGAAGCGGTCAGCATCGGCCCGCGCTCGTTGCGCATGTTCGCGAACGCGACCGAATGCAGGTGGCCGAACACGCTGCGCGCGACCTGCGGCACCAGCGATTGCAGCAGCGAACAGGCGCGGTCGAGCTGGGCGACCATCTGCGGCGTCGGCCGCACCAGTTCGGCCTCGCAATGGCCGCCGGGCATGAAGCCCAGGCGCAGCGCTTCGCGCAACGCGTCGGCGACCGGTTCGGAGGCGTCCGGCAGGTCCCAGATCCAGATGCGGCGGCCGTCGAGGTCGGGGCCGGCGACGAAGCTGCGCTGCATCGCCGAAGCCGACAGGCTCAGCGGCTGGTCGATGCGCTGCAGCGACTGCGCCAGGCTCCAGGCCAGCACGCCGGCCTGGTGGATCGGCGCCACCCCGGTTTCCAGCCGTTCGATCGCCGCTTCCAGCTCGGCGCGCACCAGCAGGTCGCCGAACAGCTTGTCGGCGCGGCGCTCGTCCAGGGCCTCCAGCGCCGGCAGCAAAGCCTGCAGCGCGGCGTCTTCGCGCGCCAGCACCGCCAGCGCGAATCTATAGCGTTCGACGTTGAGCCGAACGATCTGTTGCGAATTGCCGAACTCGTCGTGGGCCTGCAGACCCGCGTCGACTTGCTTGATCAGATCTCTCATGGGAAGACCTACCTCGCGAAATCCAGCGTTCGAGTTGTCGTTGCTTGCGCGTGCGGGACGATCGCGGTGCGACAGGTGCGCTGCGTTCGTCCGACTCCTGGGCTTATAGCAAGAAGATGTCATGCGCTTTTGTGCATGGGCATCGCAAACCGGCAAGTTTTTTTCTGTATGCGGCCCTTGCGGCCGTGCGAGCGCGCGCATGCGAGCGCGGTGCGCGACAAAGCGCAAAGCGTGTCGCAAAACGATTCATCGTCGTCGGATGCGCGCGAGGCATCGTCGTCCGATCGCGCGCAATGCGCCCGATGCGGCAAAAAATTAGCGGCTTGCGCGCGCGATCGCCCGTCGCGCCTGGCTTGCGCGCGAGCGAACGCGGACGCGCGTGCGCCGATGGCGCTGCGCTGCAACACGGATTTGCGGCGCGAAGCGCCGGATGACAATCGTCATGCGCGCGACGCCGCGCGGATGCACACGCGCGACGCCGCGGCGACGACGCCGGCATGGCGCGCGGGCCTGCGCCGGCTCGCGCGCGGATTACTCGAAGCTGCCGATCGAGTCGTGGGCGAGATTGTCGAAGCGGGTGTATTCGCCGAAGAACTTGAGCTTGAGCGAACCGGTCGGGCCGGAACGCTGCTTGCCGATGATGACCTCGGCCAGGCCCTTATCGGGCGAGGTCTCTTTGTTGTAGTAGTCGTCGCGGTAGATGAAGATGATGATGTCCGCGTCCTGCTCGATAGCGCCGGATTCGCGCAGGTCGGCCATCACCGGGCGCTTGTCGGCGCGCTGTTCCAGCGAGCGGTTGAGCTGCGACAGCGCGATCACCGGCAGGTTGAGTTCCTTGGCCAGGTGCTTGAGCGAGCGCGAGATCTCGGAGATCTCGGTCGCGCGGTTCTCCTGGTTGCCCGGCACCGACATCAGCTGCAGGTAGTCGATCACGATCAGGCCCAGGTCGTGCTCGCGCTTGAGCCGGCGCGACTTGGCGCGCAGCACGTCCGGCGACAGGCCCGGGGTGTCGTCGATGAAGATCTTGACCTCGCGCAACTGCCGGATCGCGCCGGTCACGCGCGCCCAGTCCTCGTCCTCGAGCTGGCCCGAGCGCAAGCGCTGGGCGTTGACCCGGCCGACCGAGGAGATCAGGCGCAGCGCCAGCTGGCTGGCCGACATTTCCATCGAGAACACCGCCACCGCCTTCTTGGTGCGGAAGGCGACGTGCTCGGCGATGTTGAGGGCGAAGGTGGTCTTGCCCATCGCCGGACGCGCGGCCAGGATCAGCAGGTCGGTGTTCTGCAGGCCCGCGGTCATCTCGTCGAATTCGGTGTAGCCGGTCGGCAGGCCGGTGACCGCGCCGCCGTTGGCGTAGCGCGTCTGCAGCACGTCGAAGGCTTCCGACAGCGCCTTGGTCACCGGGGTGAAGTCGGTGCGCCCGCGCGCGCCGGCCTCGGCGATGGCGAACACCTGCTGCTCGGCCTTGGACAGGATCTCGCTGCTGTCGCGGCCGTCGGGCTGGAAACCGTCGTTGACGATCTCGGTGCCGACCTCGATCAGCTTGCGCATCACCGCCTTGTCGCGAACGATTTCGGCGTAGGCGGCGATGTTGGCGGCCGAGGGCGTGGTGGTGGCCAGTTCGATCAGGTACGCGCCACCGGCGACCTGCTCGCTCAGGCCCTGCGAATCGAACCATTCGCCCAGGGTCACCGCGTCGAACGGGCGGCTGCGCTCGGCCAGCTCGCGGATCGCGCGGTAGATCAGCTGATGGTCGCGGCGGTAGAAGTCTTCCTCGACCAGTTGGTCGGCGACGCGGTCGTAGGCGTCGGGCGCCAGCATCAGGCCGCCGAGCACGGCCTGCTCGGCCTCGACCGACTGCGGCGGCACGCGCAGTTGGTCGATGCGCTGCTCGGCGCGGGTCTCGAAACGTTTTTCGCCACGGAATCCGGGACGTGAGCTCATCGGGGAGACGATCCTGGTCGGAGGGCCGCGCTGGCGGCCGGTCTGCGGCGGTGGCCGGGACGTCGCCCGGGGGCTCATCCTAGCGGCCGTCGCCGGCAGGGGGTTGCAGACAAGACGGTGGACAGGCTGTGGACAACGAGTGGGTCGTTTATGCGCCCGTCGCGTCTACGCGGCTAAGACTGGAAGAACATCGCCGAACGGCGGCGAAACCTCCCGGTTCGGCGAAGCCCTGCCGGACGCGGCCGAATGTGGCCGGATCGGCCCGGCGCGGGCCCGAACGTATCGCCGGCACGCACGATCCCGGCCTTGCGCTCAAACAAACGAAAGGCGCCTCGCGGCGCCTTTCGCTGGTTCGCGACCGCGCCCGTCGGGCGCGGACCGCGTTGTCGGATCAGGCGGCGTCGCCGATCACGATCACCTTGACGCTGGTCTCGACGTCGGCGTGCAGGTGGATCAGCACGTCGTACTCGCCGGTGCGGCGGATCGGGCCTTCGCCCATGATCACTTCCGACTTGCCGACTTCGAAGCCGGCCTTGGTCAGCGCCTCGGCGATGTCGCGCGGGGTCACCGAGCCGTACAGCTTGCCTTCGGTGGCGGCGTTGGCGGTGATGGTCACCTCGACGCCTTCCAGCTTGGCCTTGCGGCCTTCGGCGCCTTCCAGCAGCGAGCTGGCCTTGGCTTCGTACTCGGCGCGGCGGGTCTCGAACTCGGCCAGGTTGGCGGCGGTCGCCGGCACGGCCTTGCCCTGCGGGACCAGGTAGTTGCGGCCGTAGCCCGGCTTGACGTTGACCTTGTCGCCGAGGTTGCCGAGGTTGGTGACTTTCTGCAGCAGGATCAGTTGCATGGGATTGCTCCGTATTCGTTAGCGGGTCTATAGGCCCGCAGCAGGATTCGCTGTCCGAAGAAGCGAGAAGCGAGCGTGGAGGAGCGAGAAGCGAGCGGAAGCGAAGTTTTCTCTCTCCGCTCACTCCTCAAGGCGGCGCAGCCGCCACTCGCTCCCGACAACGCCGATCAGGCGTTGTGGTTGTCGGTGTAAGGGATCAGCGCGAGGAAACGGGCGCGCTTGACCGCCGTGGCCAGCTGGCGCTGGTACTTCGACTTGGTGCCGGTGACGCGGCTCGGCACGATCTTGCCGGTCTCGGTCAGGTACTGGCGCAGGGTGTTGAGATCCTTGTAATCGATCTCCTTGACGCCCTCGGCGGTGAACTTGCAGAACTTGCGGCGGCGAAAGAACTTGGACATGGGAATGCGTTCCTAGAAGGGATCAGGCGGCTTCGGTGGTGTCTTCGGCGCTGTCGGCGGAGCCGACGGCGCTGTCGCTGTCGTCGTCGCGACGACGGCGCTCACCGCGCTCGGGCTTGTCGCCCTTCTCATCCTTGAACTTCATGATCAGCGACTGCTCGGTATCGGCTTCGTCGCGCTTCATGACCAGGTGACGCAGGACCGCGTCGTTGAAACGGAAACCGTCGACCAGCTCGTTGAGCACGGTCTGGGTGACTTCGATGTTCAGCAGGACGTAGTGGGCCTTGACCAGGTTCTCGATCGGGTAGGCCAGCTGGCGGCGGCCCCAGTCTTCGAGACGGTGGATCTTGCCTTCGCCGGCTTCGATCAGCGACTTGTAGCGCTCGATCATGGCCGGGACCTGCTCGCTCTGGTCCGGGTGGACCAGGAACACGACTTCGTAATGACGCATTGCGGTGATTCCTTGTGGATGAAGGACCGCCGACGGCGGCCCCGTTCAGCCCCCCGAGGCCAGGAGCGGCCCGGTGGAGCAAGGGTCCCGGCCCGGCCAGCGGCCGTGCGGGAGCCGGAAAGTATGGCAGCGACAGGCAGTCAGCGCAATTTGCGCGTAGCGGACAGACCGGGACTGCGGCGCCGGGAGCACCGGCGGCCAGGATCGGCCGGCCGCACCCGGATCATGTCATTTCTCGAATTAATCTTGTAAGCCAATAATTCAATTCGACTTTTTATTCTTGGACATCGCGATCCAGGCGTCGATCCGTGCTTCCAGCACGCTCAGCGGCACCGAGCCCGTCGCCAGCACTTGGTCGTTGAAATCGCGCAGGTCGAAGCGCTCGCCCAGCGCCTGGCGCGAGCGCTCGCGCAGTTCGCTGATCTTGAGCTGGCCGATCTTGTACGCCAGCGCCTGCCCCGGGGTGCCGATGTAGCGGTCGATCTCGTTGACCACGTCCTGCTCGGTCTTGGGCGCGTTGTCCATGAAGAACGCGATCGCCCGTTCGCGGCTCCAGCCCTTGGCGTGCATGCCGGTGTCGACCACCAGCCGCACCGCGCGCCACATGTCGTAGGACAGCTGGCCCATGCGGTCGTAGGGGTCGTCGTACAGGCCCATGTCGTAGCCCAGGCGCTCGGCGTACAGGCCCCAGCCTTCGCCGTAGGCGACGAAATAGCCGGTGCGGCGGAACAGCGGCGCGTCGGGCAGCTCCAGGCCGCGGGCGAACTGGAAATGGTGGCCGGGCACGGCCTCGTGCAGCGACAGCGGGATCATCTCCCACTTCGGCCGCGACTCGGGCTTGTACAGGTTGACGTAGTAGAACCCGGCGCGGCTGCCGTCGACGGCGCCGGCCAGGTAGTAGGCGGTGGTGGTGTCGGGCGCGATGTTGTCGGGAATCGGGCGCACGCCGTAGGGCTGGCGCGGGATGATCTTGGAAATCTTCACCAGTTCCGGATCGATCCGCTTGGCCGTGGCCTGATAGGCCTCCAGCAATTCGGCCGGGGTCTTGTAGAAGAACTTGGGATCGGTGCGCAGATAGTGGAAGAACTCGGCCAGGCTGCCCTTGAAGCCGACCTCGGCGCGGATCTTCTCCATCTCGGCGCGGATGCGCGCGACTTCCTTGAGGCCGGTCTGGTGGATCTGCTCGGCGCTGAGGTCGGTGGTGGTGTAGTAGCCGGCGAGGAAGTCGTAGTAGGCCTTGCCCTCGGGCAGGTCGCCGGCGGCGATGCTGGCGCGGGTCTTGGGCAGGTAGTCGCGCTGGAAGAACTCGCCGAAGGCGCGGTAGGCCGGCACCACGGTCTGGGCGATGACCCGCTTGGCCTCGTCCTGCAACTGCGCGCGCTCGGCCGCCGCGACGCTGTCGGGGAAGCGCGCGAACGGCTTGTAGTACGGGCTGCGGGTCGGGTCGTCGACGACTTGTTTGGCGATCTGCGCCGGCACCCGCTGCATCAGCACCCGCGGCGGGGTCAGCCCGGCCTCGACGCCCGCGCGCATCAGCGTCTGGGTCTGTTCGATCATCGCCGGCACCGCGCGCAGCCGCGCCAGCCAGTCGCGGTAGTCCTTGGCGCTGTCGAAGGCCAGCCCTTCGACGATGCCGTCGGCGGTCTGCACCCCGCCCTGCTGGCTCAGCGGCATCAGGTACTCGCGGAACTTCTCGCGCTGCAGCGAGTGCTCCAGGTTCCAGACGAAGGTGTCGTAGCTCAGTTGGTCCTCGGCCGACAGCGCGGCGCGGTCGATCGCGCGCAGGCGCTTCAGGGCGAGCCGGTCGCCGTCGAAACGGGCGCGGATCGCCTGCAGGCTGTTGTCGGCCCAGCGGTCGTTGTAGCGCTTGTCGCCGTTGTAGCTGGCGCTCTCCGGGCTGTCGCGCAGGCCGCGTTCCCATTCCTGATCGAACAGGTCGTGCAAGGCCCGCGCCTGCGGCGAGCGCGCGGTGGCGGTGGCGGACGCGGGCGCGTCCGACGCGGCGGCGGGCGCCGGCGCGCAGGCGAGGCCGGCGGCGATGGCCGCGGCGAGCAGGACGGGACGGAACATGGCGGGACTCCCTGGACGGATGCGGGCGCGGATGCGTCGACGCGGATACGGCGAGCGCAGGAGTCTAGACCGCCGCGGCCCGGCCGGCCGCGTGACGGAAGTCGGGGTCGCTGGTGCCGGCCGCCACGCTGGCCGCGCGGGCCGGTTTAGCTATGATTCCGCGCTCGCCCTGCCCGCCGCCGCGCGTACCGCATGCGGCCGCCCGCCGCCGGCGCCCGTCCAGCCCGCGCGATGCCTGCGCGCACAGACGCGCGCTCGGCGGCGCAGGCACGGTTGCGATGCCCCTCGCATCCGCCGCGCCGGCACCCGCCCTCCATTTCGAGTCCGCCCCCTGCCCATGGTTTCCGCCTCCGCCCCGCCCCGCGCCCCTTCCCTGCACCGATGGCTGCTCGGCCTGGGCGGGCTCGCCCTGCTGGCGGCGATGTCGCTGCGCGACCAGAACCTGTTCGCCGCGGTGTTCGCGGACGAGTGGTACTACAGCGCCTACAGCCGCCTGGTGCCGCTGGCCGAGTCCAAGCTGCCCTCGTACCTGTACCTGTGGATCTTCGGCCTTACCCGCCAGTGCGGCAGCGAGTTCCTCGACTGCGCGCGCGCGCTCAACGCCGCGATGCTGGTCGCGGCGTTGCCGCTGATCTACCGGATCCTGCGCGCCTACGCCCCGCCGCTGCTGGCCGCGTTGCTGGCGCTGGCCTGCGTGGCCGCGCCGGTGAACAGCTACGCGGCGTATTTCATGCCCGAGTCGATGTACTTCCTGCTGTTCTGGGTATGGGCGACCGCGGCGCTGCGGCCGTACGCGCCGAATCCGCTGCGCTACGGCCTGCTCGCCGGCGCGATCCTGGGGCTGATGTGCCTGGTCAAGATGCACGCCGCGTTCGTGGCGGTGGGCTTCGGCGCGTTCATCGTCGTCGACGCGCTGTGGCCGGGCCGGCGCGACCGCATTCCGGCGGCGATGGTGGTGGCCGCGGCCAGCGCCGGCGCGTTCCTGGCGATGCGCTTCGGCCTGGGCTACCTGCTCGCCGGCCCCGCGAGCCTGGACTTCATGGGCGAGTTCTACAGCGGCCAGGCGCGCGGCAACGTCGGCGTGCAGTCGGCGGCGATCCTGGCCAAGAACCTGTCGATTTCCTCGGTCGGGCACGGCCTGGCGCTGGCGCTGCTGTTCGCGCCGCTGCTGGTGCCGGCGCTGCCGATGCTGCTGCGTCCGCGCGGCGACGAGGCCGCCGAGCGGGCGCGCAGCGCGGTGCTGTTCGCGCTGGTCCTGCTCGCGACCTTGGTCGCGATCACGGTCTATTTCACCGCCAGCATGGGCGCCAACGAAGCGATCGGGCGCCTGCACCTGCGCTACTACAACTTCTGCCTGCCGTTGCTGCTGCTCGCGCCGCTGGCGTGGCGCGGGGCGGAGCCGGGCGCGGTCTGGCAGCGGCGGGCGCTGTGGGCCTCGGCGCTGGGACTGGCCGCGCTCGCGCTGTTCGCCGGCGCCTACGCCCTGCGGTTGTACCTGCCGGCGCCGGCCGACTCGCCGGAACTGGTGTGGGTCATCAACCGCACCTGGCTGAGCGCGCCGGTCGGCCTGCTCGGCGCCGCCGCGTGCCTGGGCTGGCTGGCGATCCGCGAACTGCCGCGCGCGCGTCTGGCGGCGTTGGGCTATTTCGTCCTGGTGGCCGCGCTGGGTACCGGCGCGGTGACCGTTTCGGTGCGCAACGCCCGCTTCGAATCGGCCTATGTCCGCGCCGGCCAGTGGCTCAACCGGCAAGGGCCGCAGCGCATCGCCGACAGCCAGCTGTTGGTCAGCGACGGCTCCGGCCGGTTCAAGACCCAGTTCTATGCCGATTCGATGGACCTGGCGATCCGCCCGGTCGCGCCCGGCGGCGACGCGCAAGCGGTGCTGGACTGGAACCGCGGCACCGCCGTCGCGCTCGACGGCCTGGCCCTGCCCGCCGGCAGCTACCTGGACAAGGAAACCCACCCGGGCTTCGACGTCTACCGGCTGGCGAGCGCGACCACGCTGGAACTGAGCCAGGCGCAGCCGGCGGGCGTGCGCGCGTTGCGCGGGCTGAGCGCGCCGGAAGCGTTCGGGCGCTGGAGCGACGGTCCCGTCGCGGCGATCGAGCTGGATCGCGAGCTGTCCGGCAACGTGCGCGTGGTCGTCGACGCGGCCGCGTTCGGCCCCAACGTCGGCCAGCCGGTGACCGTGGCGCTGGGCGCGTCGCGGCAGCCGTTGGCGCTGGGCGCCAGCGCGGCCCGCCATACCCTGGAGTTCCGCGACGTGGCCCCGACCCGCGAGCTGAGCCTGAGCATCCCGCACCCGACCTCGCCGCAGTCGCTGGGCCAGGGCGAAGACACGCGCCTGCTCGGCGTGGCGCTGTCGCGGATCAGTCTGCGCGAAACCGGCGGCGCGCCCGGGCCCGCACGGGCCTTGCCGGCGCCCGCGCCGACGGAGTGCGTCGATTGCGCCGCGCCGGCCCAGGCAGTGCCGCGGCCGCAGCGCTGACCGCGGGGCAAGGGCCAGAAAATGAAAGCTCCCGCGCGCAGGCGGGAGCCGCAATGCTCGGGAAAGCGGCGCGGACCGCGCCGCCGGACCTCAGGCCGCGTCGGCCGAGGTGGTGAAGCTCTCGCCGCAGCCGCACTCGGCGGTGGCGTTGGGGTTCTGGAACACGAACATCTCGCCCAGGCCCTGCTTGAGGAAATCGATGCGGGTGCCCTCGACCAGCGGCAGG
The DNA here is from genome assembly GCF_031199375.1 of Lysobacter yananisis. Lineage (NCBI taxonomy): Bacteria > Pseudomonadati > Pseudomonadota > Gammaproteobacteria > Lysobacterales > Lysobacteraceae > Lysobacter > Lysobacter yananisis. The sequence goes on along the minus strand of NZ_CP133568.1, from coordinate 4,552,897 downwards.
CTGACGGCGTCGACGAAGATGCGCACGCCGTCCTGCTCGAACACGGTGTCGCCTTCGCGCTGCTCGCGGGCCAGATCGGCCACGTGCTGCCAGCCGGAACAGCCGGTGCGGGTCACGCCGAAGCGCAGGCCCAGCGCGGCCGGGGTCTCGGTCAGGAAATGCTGAACGCGGGCAAGGGCGGCGGGGGCGAGGGTTACGGCCATGGCGGTCTCGAAACGGAATGCGGTCGGAAGGGGGACGACGGCGTCGGCGCCATGGTACCAGCGGGCCGCAACGCCTCCGCTACCGGATATGGCGGCTCGGCCGGCGCATTCAAGCCGCCGCCGGCGCGGCGCCGCCCGGTTCAGCGCCCGCCCGCGGCCGCTGCGGCCGGCGCGGCGCCCTCGCCCGCTGCGCCCGGCGGCGCCAGCAGGTAGGTGGCGAAGCTGCCGAGCCAGTGCGCGCCGGCGTAATGCCCGCCGGACACCGCCGCCAGGCCGAGTTCGCGATGCCGCGCCGCGGCCGCGCGCAGGACCGGCACGCGCCGGTCGCGCGGCGGCAGGCCGGCGGCGATGCCTTCGAGCATCCAGGCGCGGCTGAGGTTGAGCCCGTCCAGGTGGGCGAGCTTGCCGTCGGCCTTGTCCAGGACCACGCCCGGCGCCAGCCAGTCGGCGCGCGCGCGGCGCGGGATCGCCGGCAGGAACCGGTCCAGCCAGGCGCCGAACTCGGCCGGCGCCAGCACCCGCCGCATCAGGTCGGCCTCGGCCAGGCACGGCGACAGGAAGTCCTGGCCGGAGGGCTCGTAGGCCAGCGGGCAGTCGCGGTCGCCGAGGTAGTAGTCGCGCGAGCGCACCAGCAGCGCCTGGCGCAGCGCCCGATCGCCGCTGACCTGGGTCCAGTCCAGGGCCAGGCCGAACGCGAACGCGGTCTGGCTGTGCTCGCCGACGCGGATCGGCCGGGTCAGCTTGGGCAGCCAGCGCTGCAGCCGCGCCGCCGCTTCGCGCTCCAGCGGCTCCAGCGCCTGCGCCCAGCGCCGCGCCTGCGGGTCGTCCCAGCCGCGCAGTTGCGCGCCCAGTTGCAGCAGCCAGGCCAGGCCGTAGGGGCGTTCGAAGGATTCGTCGTCGTTGCGGCGCAGGTAGGCCAGTTCGCCGGCGATGTTGGCCGCGGTCAGGTGCCGGTCCAGCGCCTGGCGCGCGCGCGGCGCGAACGGCTCGCCGGGAAAGCGCTGCGCCAGCCGCGCCAGCAGCCAGTGGCCGTGCACCGCCGAATGCCAGTCGTAGCAGCCGTAGAAGGCCGGATACAGCTGCGACGGCGCGCGCGCGTCGGCGGCGCCGTCGAGGCGGTGGGCGATCTTGTTCGGGTACTCGCGATCCACGCAGTCCAGCGCCAGGGCGGCGAAGTTCGCGGCCTGGACCGCGTCCAGCTGCGGCGCCGGCGGCGCGGGCGTGGCCACGGCCTGCCCCGCGGCCAGCAGCGCCGCCAGCCCCCAACCCGCGCCCGCGCGGCGTCGCCCGTTGCGGCCCTTGCCCATGCCCCGTCCCCTTTGCCGTGATCGTCGCCGCAGTCTAAGGGCCGCGCCCGCGGCGCGCTGCGCCGGGATCATCCGTTATCATCGCCCTCCCTCACATTGCAACGCGCTAAGGCGGCACGACATGACGGTGGTAAGCGTCGAACAGGCACTCGCAGGCAAGATCCCGGCGGGCGGCGAGGTCACGGTACGCGGCTGGGTGCGCACCCGGCGCGATTCCAAGGCCGGGCTGAGCTTCGTCAATGTCAGCGACGGCTCCTGCTTCGCGCCGATCCAGGTCGTGGCGACCAACGAGCTGGGCAACTACGACAGCGAGATCAAGCACCTGAGCAGCGGCTGCTCGGTGATCGCCACCGGCACCCTGGTGGCCTCGCAGGGCCAGGGCCAGAGCTTCGAGATCCAGGCCTCGTCGGTGGAAGTGGTCGGCTGGGTCGAGGACCCGCTGACCTACCCGATGCAGCCCAAGCAGCACTCGCTGGAATACCTGCGCGAGTTCGCCCACCTGCGCCCGCGCACCAACCTGTTCGGCGCGGTGACCCGCATCCGCCACTGCCTGTCGCAGGCGGTGCACCGCTACTTCCACGAGAACGGCTACTACTGGATCAGCACGCCGATCGTCACCACCTCCGACGCCGAGGGCGCCGGACAGATGTTCCGCGTGTCGACCCTGGACCTGGCCAACCTGCCGCGCGGCAAGGACGGCGCGGTCGACTTCTCACGCGACTTCTTCGGCAAGGAAACCTTCCTGACCGTGTCCGGCCAGCTCAACGTCGAGGCCTACTGCCTGGCGCTGAGCAAGGTCTACACCTTCGGCCCGACCTTCCGCGCCGAGAACAGCAACACCACGCGCCACCTGGCCGAGTTCTGGATGATCGAGCCGGAGATCGCCTTCGCCGACCTGATGGAGAACGCCCAGGTCGCCGAGGACTTCCTCAAGTACCTGTTCCGCGCGGTGCTGGACGAACGCGCCGACGACATGGCCTTCATCGCCGAACGCGTGCAGCCCGACGCGATCAAGCGGCTGGAGGCGTTCGTCAACTCGCCGTTCGAGCGCATCGACTACACCGACGCGATCGCGCTGCTGCAGAAGTCGGGCAAGAAGTTCGAGTTCCCGGTCGAATGGGGCCTGGACCTGCAGACCGAGCACGAGCGCTGGCTGACCGAGGAGCACGTCGGCCGCCCGGTGGTGGTGCTGAACTACCCCGAGCACTTCAAGGCCTTCTACATGCGCCTGAACGACGACGGCAAGACCGTCGCGGCGATGGACGTGCTGGCCCCGGGGATCGGCGAGATCATCGGCGGCAGCCAGCGCGAGGAACGCCTGGACGTGCTCGACGCGCGCATGGCCCAGTTCGGCCTGGACCCGGCCCACTACGGCTGGTACCGCGACTTCCGCCGCTACGGCACGGTGCCGCACGCCGGTTTCGGCCTGGGCTTCGAGCGGTTGGTGGTGTACGTGTGCGGGCTGGCCAACATCCGCGACGCCATCGCCTATCCGCGCGCGCCGGGCAGCGCGGAGTTCTGAGCGAGCCGGAGCGGCCGCGGCCGCTCTACACCGTCGTTCCCGCGCAGGCGGGAGCCCAGGGCTTCGTCCAGGCATGGCGCTGAAGTCTCTGGCCCCCCGCCTTCGCGGGGATGACGACTTCCAACGTGCGCGGCGAGCGGCCGGCAACGCGCTCCCCGCGCCTCAACGAGAGGCAGCGGATGATCCTGTTCCTGGCCCTGACCTTCGTCGGCATCGCGATCTCCGCGCTGTGCGCGTTCGCGATCTTCTGGCCGCTGGCGCTGGTGCACCTGCGCGACCGCCATCCGGCCCTGCGCGGCGAGCTCGGCGAAGCCGCCTTCGTCGCCCCCGCGGCGTGGAACTGGCTGCTGCGCCAGCGCTACCGCGGCGCCGGCGACCGCAACCTCGACGGACTGGCGACCCCGGCGCGGGTGTCGCTGCTGATCACCTTCGCCGCACTGGCCTGCGCTGGCCTGCTGTGGCTGCTTTCCCTGCTGGTGCCGTGATGACTCAAGCATTCGAACACGAACAATGGTGGCTGGCCACGCTCGGCCGCACCGCGATCTGGGCGCGCCTGCGCGTGCTCGAGGCCGGCACCGCCGAGGTCCTCGACAGCGACGGCAACACCCTGCCCTACGACAGCGAGGACACCGCGCGCGCGGCGCTGATGGACGCCGAGTTCGTCCAGTACGACGGCCTCGACGAGGACGACGCGGCCGCGCGCGGCTTCGCCCTGGGCGAACTGGCGCCGCCGCAGGCCGGCAGCGACGCCGCGCTGGCCGCGCTGATGACCCAGCAACTGCCGCCGCGTCACTGAGCCGGGCCATGTACCTGCCGCGCGCGTTCGACGAAACCGACCTGGGCGCGCTCGACCGCCTCGCCGCGGCCGACGCCTTCGCCACCCTGGTGACCGTGCGCGACGACGCGCCGCAGGTCAGCCACCTGCCGGTGCTGTACGCGCGCGAGGGCGAGCGGATCGAACTGCGCGGCCACTGGGCGCGGCCGAACCCGCAGGCGCGCCACGCCGGCGCGGCGCTGGCGATCCTGCACGGACCGCATGCCTACATCTCGCCCGGCTGGTATCCGGACAAGGAAACCGCCGCGCGCGTGCCGACCTGGAACTACGCGGTCGCGCATCTGCACGGCCAGTTGCACACCTTCGACGACGAGGCCGCGCTGGCGGCGCTGGTCGACGACCTCAGCGTGCGGCACGAAGCGCAGGTCGGCGGCGATTGGCGTTTCGAAAGCGAACGCGACGAGCTGCGCCGGCAACTGCGCGGCATCGTCGGTTTCCGTTTCGCGGTCGAGCGGATCGAACTGAAATTCAAGCTCAGCCAGAACCATCCGCTGGCCAATCGCGAGAACGTCGCCGCGCAGCTGCAGGCGCAGGACCGCGAGGACAGCCGCGCGGTCGCCGCGCTGATGCGCGAGCGCATGGCCGCGCGCGGGCGGGAAGACTGAGCGCCACCGTTATCGCAGCGATTTCGCAGGAGCATCGATGGATCTGGATCTCACCGGCAAGCACGCCCTGGTTTGCGGCGCCTCCGAGGGCATCGGCCGCGCCGCCGCGCGGGAACTGGCCCTGCTGGGCTGCGACGTGACCGTGCTGGCGCGGCGGGCCGAGGCGTTGGCCGCGGTCGCCGCCGAACTGCCGCGGCGCGGCGCGCAGGCGCACGGCTGGATCGCCGCCGACGTGTCCGAACACGCCGCGCTGTCGGCGCAGGTGCAGGCGCTGGCCGCGGGCAAGCCGGTGCAGATCCTGGTCAACAACACCGGCGGCCCGCCGGGCGGCCCGGCCCACGCGGCCGAGGACGCCGCCTACCTCGACGCGTTCAACCGCCACCTGCTCGCCAACCACGCGCTGCTGCGCGCGGCGCTGCCGGGCATGCGCGCGGCGCAGTGGGGGCGCGTGGTCAACGTGATCTCGACCTCGGTCAAGGAGCCCATCGTCGGCCTGGGCGTGTCCAACACCATCCGCGGCGCGGTGGCGAGCTGGGCCAAGACCCTCTCGCGCGAACTCGGCGCGGACGGCATCACCGTCAACAACGTGCTGCCGGGCTACACCCGCACCGCGCGCATCGACCAGATCGTCGCCGAGCGCGCGCGCAACAGCGGCCAGGCACCGGAAGCGGTGCTCGAAGCGATGCGCAAGACCGTACCGGCCAACCGCTTCGCCGAACCGGCCGAGATCGGCGCGGCCATCGCCTTCCTGTGTTCGCCGGCGGCCGGCTACATCAACGGCGTGAGCCTGGCGGTGGATGGCGGGCGGATGCAGTCGATCTGATTCCACGGCGGTCGTGGGGCTGCGCTGCCGAGGTGGTTCGCTGCGAGCGTTCATCGCGGCGGATCGGAGAGCGTCGGGCCTGAAGGCCCTCCCACGAGAGCAGAGGCCCTCCGACGGGAGCATCGGCTTGAGGCTTGTGTGGGAGGGGCTTCAGCCCCGACGCTGTTCGCTCAGGTCGCCTCGGGCTTTCATCGCGACGGATCGGAAAGCGTCGGGCCTGAAGGCCCTCCCACAGGAGCGAAGGCTCTCCCACAGGAGCGTCGGCTTGAGGCTTGTGTGGGAGGGGCTTCAGCCCCGACGCTGTTCGCTCAGCTGGCCTCGGGCTTTACGGCGGATCGGAAGGCGCTGAACTCGAAGCCCGCCCCAGCCGCGAGCGTTCGAACCACCACAGCGCGGCGCACAGCGCCAGCCATGCCGCGAACCACGGCCACGGCGAGCCGCGCTCGCCATCCGTTGGCGCGGCAACGGCGCCGCCGCCGGCGGCAGGCTGCGAGCGCAACGCCAGCGCCAGCGTCGCCTCGCGCAATTCGCTCGCGCGCAGTCCCGGCGCGTCGTCGAGCGCGCGCACGTAAAAATCCTGCGACCGCGAGCCTTGCGTAAGCGCATGCCAGCCGGCCTGCGTCGGCCAGAAACCGGCGCAGGCCTGCGGCCCCGCGGCCGGATCCGGCAACAACGCGATGCGCGAGCCGTCCGGCGCGGCCACCTGCGCCTGCGCGCCGACGCCGCACAGTCGCACCCGCTCGCCGACGCGCAGGCTGCCGTCGATGCGCGCGCGCGCGTCGCCGCGCGGCCGCGCCAGCGCCGACAACGCCCGGCTCCACAACTGCGCATGCGCGTCCTCGCGCCCGGCCAGGACCAGGCGGAAGCTGTCGCCCAGCCCCCACAGCGCGATCCGTCCCTGCCCCGCCGCGCGCCACGCGGCGAAGGCGCGGCCGTCCGCGTCGCGACCCAGCGGCTGCAACGCCGGCGCATCCAGCGCCAAACTGCGCCGGGTCAGCACCGGCAAGGCCGCCGGCGCCTGTTCGCGCGAGTGCGGCGCGTCGGCGCTGCCCGGGCCCAGGCGCGCGCGCAAGCCGGCTTCGTCGTAGCGCTCCGCCGGCCACCGCAGCGGCGCGCTGTCGCCGCCCGCGCCGGGTTCCAGACCGAAGCCGCGCAGTTGCACGCGCAGGCCCGGCGACAGCGGGCCGGTGACGCGCAACAGCACGCCCAGGCCGTCGCGCAGCGCGATCGCCAGCGCGCCGCGCTGGGCCGGCGCGAGCGCGTCCCAGGCGCGCTCGTCGAGGATCAGCGCATCGAAGCCGGCCAGGGTCGCCGCATCGATGCGCAACGGCGCGTCGCCGAGTTGCAGGCCGGCGCCGACCGCGAGCTGGGTATGCAGCTTGATGCCGGCGTCGCTGGCCCAGCGCCGCAGGTACTTGAGTTCCGGCCCGGGCGCGCCGGCCAGCAGCAACACGCGCGTCGGCGGCTCGGCCTCGACCGACAACGGCAACGTCACGCGCTCGACCGGGCGCTGACGCGCATCGAGCGCGCGCAGGACGAATCCGGCGCGGCCTGCGACGCGCGCCACCGCATCCACGGCGAAACCGCCGTCGGCATCGGGTACGACGCGGTCGATGCGCTGGCCGGCCGGATCGAGCAGTTCCACCGCGCCGCCGTCCAGGCCGTGCGCGCGGCCGTACACGGCGAAGGCCTCGCCCTCGCCGATCCGCGCCGGCGTCCACACCCCGACGATGCCGCGCGGCAACGGCGGCGCGGCGAAGTCCAGCGCGTGCCCGCGCACCGCATCGCGGTCGCGCGCGACCAGACCGGCGCCGACCACGCGCACGCGCCGGCTGTGCGGATAGCGGCGCAAGGCGCTGGCCAGATCCGGCACACGCTCGCCGACCTGGCTGCGCGGCGCTTCCGGCAGGCGCACGCGCGCATCGCCGGCCGCGGCGTCCAGGGCCGCGTCGCCGGCGCCGGCGGTGGCGACGACCAGGCTGCCGGCCTGCCCCGGCAGGCGCGGCGGCAACGACGCGGCGTACAGCAATCCGGCCAGCAGCGGCTGCGCCAGCACCAGCGCCGCGACGCGCCAGCCGCGCGAGCGCGCCGCCGGTTCGGCGCGATGCTGCCGCCACAGCGTACGCACCATCGCCAGCGCCGCGGCGAGCGCGAGCAGCAGCGCGACCGCCGCCTCCACGGACAGGAGATCGCCTGCGAACGGCGCGTTCATCGCGCCTCCTGCGGCAAGCCATCGAGATAGCGGCGGTCGCGCGCATCGCCCGCGGCGCGCGCGTGCACCGTCGCCGCCGGCCGCTGCAGCAACGGCCACAGCAGGCCGCGCAGGCGGGCGCGGCATTCGCCGCAGTCGGGCCGGTCGTGCAGCGCCGACAGCGCGGCCGCGAAGGCCAGCGGATCGGGCACCCGCTCGTTGTTGGCGCCGAGCCAGCGTTCCAACGCGGCGTAGTCGACCGGCTGCGACGCCGGCGCGTCCAGTTCGCGCCACAGCCGCGCCGGCAGCGGGTCGGCCGCGGTCGCCGCGGTCAGCGCGTCCTCGCGCCGCGCCAGTCCCGCGCGATCGCCGCTCAGGCGCCGGCTCTCGTCGATCGGCGGCAGTTCCGGCCCGACCCGGGCCAGGTAGATGCGGCTGGCCTGCTGCACCTGCTTGATGAAACCCAGCGCCTTGTACGCGAACGGCAACGCGCGCTGCGGCTGGCCCTGGCGCAGGTGCAGTTCGGACTGCCACATCTGGTCCAGCGCCGCTTTCAGCAATTTGCGGGTCTGCGGATCGAGCAAGGTCGCGGCCTCGGCGTGGTCGTGGGTGTGGCCGAACTCCTCCAGCACCGCGCCTTCCTCGCCGAATGCGGGCTTGGCCGCGGCGGCGCCGTGGTCGTGATCGTCGTGCGCCGCGGCCGGCGCGGACGGCTCATGGCCGGCGTGGCCGTCGCCATCGCGGCCATGATCGTGATCGTCCTCGCTGTCGCTGGTCGGCAGCTTGGGCTCGCCCTCGGCCTCCTCGCCGAGGAACTGGCCGTAGCGCAGGCGCAGCAGGCGCTGGTCGACGCCGATCGCGTCGGACTTCTTCACGAACGTCTCGCCGTCGAACTTGCGCTTCTGCGCGATCAGCGCTTCGGCGTCGATGATGATCTGGCGCTGGCTGCGGAAGTACGCCGGCAGCACGGTCTTGACCATGCCTTCGATGCCGGTCGCCTCGCTGCCCGCGTCGGCCGGCCAGCGCAGGATCAGGCTCGGGCTCAGCGCGGTCTGCGCCTGCGGCGCGCGGTTGTCGCTGACGCTGAGTTGCACGATCAGGTCGTCGCCGACCGCGTAGCCGAGCGCGGCGAGGTCGAGGCGATGGACGAAGCGTTTGGCGCGGGCGCCGCCGCTGCCGCGCAGGTCCACGCTGCGTTCGCGGAAGCTGATCTGCTCGCCGCTGCCCTGGACCAGGGTGATGCGCAGGCGCGCGGTCGCCGCGACGCCGTAGTCGTCGCTCGCTTCGAACGCCAGCGGCCAGGCCTTCTGGCCCGGCGCCAGCAGGGTCAGGCCGCGCTCGGGCTGGAGCACGCGCAACTGCGGTGGGCGGTCGGGAACGACGTCGAGCCGATACAAACGCCGGGCCTGCGCCGGCGGCGCGCCGCTGGCGTCGATCCGGTACAGCGTCGACTTGGCCAGCGTGCGCTGCGCGCTCCAGTCCTCGCCTTCGCGCCGCAGCGGCAGGCGTTCGCCGTCGTGGAAGACCAGCGCCGCCTGCGCCGGCTGCGGCTGGAAGCGCAGGCGCCAGCGCAGCCGCGCGCCTTCGGCCGCGCGGCCTTCCAGCGCGGGCTCGTCGCGCGCCTGCAGGCCGGTGTAGGCCGGCGGTTCGATGCGCAGGGCCTGCGCGAGCAGACGCGGCTGGCCGGGCGCGGCGGCGACCGGCGGCGCGGGCGAGAAGGCCGGTCCGGGCGCCTGCGGGCGCGGCTGCGGCCACCACGCGGCGGCCGCGGCCAGCGCCAGCGCGAGCGACGCGCCGACCGCCAGCGACCGCCAGTTCCATGGCAGACGCAGGTCCGAGGCCGGCGCGGTCTCGATGCGCCGTTGCAGGCGCGCGCGTTGCAGGCGCTGCAAGCCAGAGAGCGCTGCGTCGTCGGCGAACAACAGATCGGCGCTGTCGTCCATGTCGGCGCGCAACGCGTCGAGCCGGCGCCGCAGCCACTGGCGGTCCAGCGCCCTCGCGCCGCGCCAGGCGCGCCAGCCCACCGCCGCGGCGCCGAGCGCGGCCGCGGCCGAGGCCGCGCCGGCGCCGTAGCCGCGCGCGACCCACGCCGCCAGCGGCAACAGCCACACGCCGCAGACGCAGGCCAGGTACGCCGCGCGGCTGCGCCGCGCTCGCGCGTGCCACTGCGCGATGCGTTGCGCCGCGCTCATGGCGCCGCCGCGCGCCGCGCGCGCGTCGCCAGCAGGCGTTCGAGCAGGAACAGCGCCGCGACCAGCAACGCCAGCCACGGCCGCAGATCCAGCGGCGGCGGCGCGAACATTGGGCCGTCGGCGCTGGGCGCGTAATCGCGCGCTGCGACCCGCATCGGCGCCGGCGGCGCGTCCGCGAACAGTCCGCGCAAGTCCGCGGCGAAGCCCGGCTGCAACAGCGCTGGCCACGCGCGCGGCTCGACCGCGGCGGTCAAGCGCAGCGCCTGGCCGCGTCCGACCCGCGCGCCCAGCGCCCGCGCCCGGCCTTGTTCGTCGCGCCACAACGCGGCGTCGAAGTCGGCTTCAGGCCAAACCGCTTTCTCGTCGAGCAATACTCGCCCGCCCTGCGCGACCCAGTCGCGCACGCTCGCCGGAACCGGGCCGGGAACCAACCAGATCAACGAACTCGCGGCCGGATCGAAGGCTTGCGCGACCGGCGCGGAATCGATCTTCGCGCTGTGCGAGTCCCAGGCCGCGACGGCCGCGCGCAGATACGCCGCCGCTTGCGCGCGCTCGGGCGCGTAGCGGATCGGCGGCGGCGCCAGCGCGGTTTCGCGCGCCGCTGGCGTCGCCGGCGCCGCAGCGGCGGCGTCGACGATGCGCCACTGCAGCGGCCGCGACAGCCGCAGGCGCGCGCCGTCGGCGCCGTCGAACTGTGCCGGCACCGCCACGGTCAGGGCTACGCCCGGCGGCAAAGTCGCGTCGAGTTCGCGCAGCAGGCTGGCAGCGTTCGCCGCCAACGCCGGCGCCGGTTCGCCCACATCGGGAAATCCCGGCGCCAGCCAACGCCGCTGCAACCGCGCGTTCCCAAGGCCCTCGCCCGCCCGAGCAGGATCGAGCCCGGGCATCACCGCCAGCCAAGCTTCGCGCGGCTGCGCGCCGTACAGCACCGGCCGCGCCAGCAGCAGCGCCAGCACCGTCAGCAACAGCAGCCGCAGCAACAGCAACGGCCATTCGTCGAAGCGGATGCGGCTGCGCGGACGCGGCCGTTCGCGCAGCCAGCGCAACGCGGCGAACACGGTCGGGCGCTGCTCGCTGCGCCGGGCCAGGTGGATCAACAGCGGCAGCGCCAGCGCCGCCAGCGCGGCCAGAGCCAGCGGCAGCAGCAGCGCCGCGCTCATGCGCCCGCCGCCGCGTCGCGCGCGCCGAACAAGCGCCGCAGCGGCAGGTCGATCGGTTCGTCGAGCGTATGCTCGGCATGGCGGACGCCGGCCGCGTCCAGGCGCGCATCGACCGCGCGCCGCGCCGCGCCGAAGCGCTGGATGAACTCGCGCCGCAACGCGGCGCCGTCGCCGAGCAGTTCCTCGCCGGTCTCCGGATCGCGGAAGCGATGGCCGCCGCGGAACGGAAAATCGCGCTCCTCGACAGTCAGGATGCGCACGCTGAGCACTTCGCGCCGCGCCGCGGCCAGCCGTTCGGCCACCGCCAGCGCCGCCTCGTCGAGGCCGTCGCCGAGCATCAGCACCAGGTCGCCCGCGCCGATGCGCTCCCACAGCGGCCGCAGCGACGCCGGCGCCGGCCACGCGCCGTGCGCGCGCAGGCCGTGCAGTTCCAGCAGCAAACGGTCGCGCTGGCGCGCGCCGGTCGCCGGCGGCAACAGGCGCAGACCGTCTTCGCGCAACACCATCAGGCCGAAGCGGTCGTTCTGGCGCAGCGCCAGTTCGGCCACGCAGGCGGCGATGGCCTTGGCCGCGTCCAGGCGCGGGTAATCGGGACGCGCGCCGTCGCGCTGGTCCATCGACGCGCTCGCGTCCAGCAACAGCCAGACCGCCAGCGGACTTTCGCGTTCGGCTTCGCGCACGAAGAAACGGTCCGAGCGCGCATAGAGTTTCCAGTCGACCTGGCGCAGTTCGTCGCCGGGTTCGTAGGCGCGGTACTGGGCGAACTCCAGCCCGGCGCCGCGGCTGCGGCTGCGATGCGCGCCGATACCGTGCGCGCCGACGGCGCGGCGCGAGACCAGGCTAAGGCTGCGCAGGCGCGCGCGCACGTCGGCGGGAATCAGATCGCGCACGATCCGCCCTCGCCGGTCCTCGCGCCACGCGGGCCGGGCATCGCGCTCACCCCGGCAACGGCACGCCGCGCAGCAGCGCCGCGATCACATCGTCCGCGCTCTTGCCCTCGGCCTCGGCCGCGAACGACAGCAACAGGCGGTGGCGCATCACCGGCGCGGCCAGCGCGATGACGTCCTCGCGGGTGGCGGCGAAGCGCCCGTGCAGCAGCGCGCGCGCCTTGGCCGCGAGCACCAGCGACTGGCCGGCGCGCGGGCCGGCGCCCCACTTCACCCACTGCCGCACCTCGATCAGCGCATCGGCCGCGGGCCGGCTGGCGCGCACCAGGCGGGTGATCCAGCGCAGCACGTCCTCGCCCAGATGCACCTCGCGCACCCGCGCCTGCAGCGCCAGCACCGCCTGCGCGTCCATCACCTTGGGCACCTGCGCGCCGCCGCTGCCGGTGGTCTGCTGCAGGATGTCGTGTTCTTCCTGCTCGCTCGGATAACCGACCCGGATATGCAGCAGGAACCGGTCGAGCTGGGCCTCGGGCAGCGGATAGGTGCCGGCCTGCTCGAGCGGGTTCTGGGTGGCCAGCACGAAGAACGGCGCCGGCAGCGAATGGGTGGTGCCGGCATAGCTCACCGTGCGCTCCTGCATCGCCTCCAGCAACGCCGCCTGGGTCTTGGGCGGAGTGCGGTTGAGTTCGTCGGCGAGCAGCAGGCTGGTGAAGATCGGGCCCGGCTGGAAGCGGAAGTGGCGGTGGCCGGTGCCGTGGTCCTCCTCCAGCAACTCGGTGCCCAGGATGTCGCTGGGCATCAGGTCCGGGGTGAACTGGATCCGCCGGAACTGCAGTTCCAGCGCCTGCCCGAGCGAGCGCACCAGCAGGGTCTTGCCGAGTCCCGGCACGCCTTCGAGCAGGCAATGCCCGCCGGCGAGCAGGCCGATCAGCAACTGCTCCACCACCTCGTCCTGGCCGACGATGGCCTGGGCGATGGCCGCGCGCAGTTCGCCCAGCCGCGCCAGTTGCGCCTGCAGCGCGTCGTCGCCGTTGTTGTCGTTGCCGCTCATCGCCGCTCCCGAAACCGCTTGTTGTCGCGAATGCGAAACCGCCGCGCGCCGATCACGAGTTCAACGCGTACATCACGATATTGACCCCGAACTTGGTGTTGTCCTCGGCCAGGAACCGCTTGTTGCGCCAGTCGTAATCCCACTCGCAGCCGTAGTCCTTGTTGCTGTACAAAATGCCGAGCCGCCCGTCGATCTCGATGCCCTTTAGGTAATCGTGGACCAGATCGTCGCCCCAGCCGTTGAGCTCGAACCCGGTCGCCGGCGGCCCGTCGAAGACGAAGAAGCTGCGGTAGACCGGGTGCTTGTTCGGCAGTTTCTTCAGCGCCTTGGCGCCGAAGATCTTCGCCATCTGCGCCTCGAACGACTTGGCGAACAGCCCGTCGATGTCGTGATTGCAGTCGTCGACGAAGACGAAGCCGCCGTTGCGCACGTAGCGCTCGAAGTTGCGCCGCTCGTCGGGGTTGAACTCGACCAGCTTGTGCCCGGCCAGGTAGCAGAACGGCGCGGCCAGCACTTTCGGGTCGGCCAGCGCGAGCACGTGCTCCTTCGGGTCCACCCGCAGGTGGGTGTAGTCGATCAGCGAGGTGATCAGGTTGGCCGGCATGCGCTGGTCCACGTCCCAGTCGCCGGAGTCGTACTTGAGCCGGGTGAACCAGAAATCGTAATCGGCCGCCGCGCGCGCCAGCGGCACCCGCGCCGCCACGGCGCCGGCCGCGGCGGCGAGCATCAGCCGCAGGAACTGCGCCCGGTTCACCGCGCCGCGCCCGCGCGCATGTCCGCCGGCGTCGCCGCGCGCATCGGCTACAGCGCCCGCGCCGTGTTGATGACGTTGACCCCGTCGAAGCGCGCGGTGGCCGCGCCGTGCGAGACCGCCGAGACCTGGCTCGGCTGGCCCTTGCCGTCGAAGAACGAGCCGCCGAGGCGGAAGTCGCGTTCGTCGCAGATCGCCGAGCACGAGGCCCAGAACTCTGGCGTGCGGATCTGGTAGGCCGCGTCGCCGACCATCCCGGCCACCTCGCCGTTCTTGATCTCGAAGAACAGCTGGCCGCCGAACTGGGCGTTGTAGCGCTGCTGGTCGATCGAGTACGAGCCGCGGCCGTGGATGTACAGCCCGCGTTCCACGCCCTTGATCATCTCGGCGACGCTGAGCTTGTCCTTGCCGGGCCGCAGCGACACGTTGGGCATGCGCTGGAACTGCACGCTCGACCACGAATCGGCGTAGCTGCAGCCGTGCGATTCCTTGTGGCCGAGGATGTGGGCCTCGTCGCGGGTGGCCTGGTAGTCCACCAGCACGCCGTCGCGGACCAGGTCCCACTCGCGCGTCTTGACCCCTTCGTCGTCGAAACCGACCGCGCTGAGGCTGCCCGCGCGGGTCTTGTCGGCGACGAAGTTGACCCGCTCGCTGCCGTACTTGTAGCCGGCTTCGCGCTTGTCGAGGGTGGCGAAGCTGGTGCCGGCGTAGTTGGCTTCAAAGCCGAGCACGCGGTCGAGTTCGAGCGGGTGGCCGACGTTCTCGTGGATGGTCAGGAACAGGTTGGACGGATCGATCACCAGGTCGTACTTGCCCGGCTTCACCGACGGTGCCTTGAGCTTGGCGCGGGCGTGGCGCGCGGCAGCAGCGGCGTCTTCCATCACGTCGTAGCTGCGGCCGTAGCCGGTCAGCCCGCCCGGCAGGGCGAACTTGCCGGCCGGATCGGCGTCGAGATACTCGTAGCCCATGCCCATCGGCGCCGACAGCCCGTCGCGGGTGCGGAACTTGCCGCTGGCCTTGTCGACCGCGGTCGCGGTCAGCGGCAGCCAGATCCGGTGCACGTCCTGGTCGATGTAGCTGCCGTCGGTGGACGCGAAATATTTCTGTTCGTTGATCGCGAACAGGTTGGACTGGACGAAGTCGGCGCCGTTCTTGAGCGCGGCGGCGTTGACCGCCATCAGCAGCGCGACCTTGTCCTGGATCGGCACCGCCAGCGCGTTCTTGCGCACCGGCGTGGCCCAGCGCACCTCGCCCACGCCTTGCACCGACGCGAGTTCGACCTTGCGCGTCTGCACGCGCGCGTTGGCCTTGGCGATGGCCAGCGCCTGCTGCGTGGCCGCGGCGACCGCGTCGACCGTGGTCTGCGACGTCGCGGCGAAACCCCAGGCGCCGTCGCGCAGCACCCGTACGCCGACGCCGACCGATTCGGCGTTGACGATGTTGCGCACCTGCGCCTCGCGGGTCAGCACCGACTGGCGCAGGTAGCGGCCCACGCGCACGTCGCAGTAGTGCGCGCCGCCTTCGCGCGCGGCGGCCAGGGCGGTGTCGGCCAGGCGCTTGCGCAGCGCCGGATCGGCCGGTTCCAGCAGGGCTTCGGCGGCGACGCTGCGGCCGAAGGGAAGCATCAGACCGGCCAGGCCGAGACCGGCGGAACCGAGGAAGTCGCGTCGTTGCACGGTGAGGCCTCTTGCGGTGGTGCGGCGGTGCGGGGTGCGGGGGTGCGTTCCCGCGGCGGCGCGGCGCGCCCGTCGCCGGGCGCGCCGCGCGCGTTGCGGTCAGACCGCGTCGGACAGCGAGGTGAAGGTGAAATCGCGCAGCTTCATCGGCGGGATCATCATCACCGAGTCGGATTCGTCGCCGGCCACGCGCACCGGCCGGCCGAGCTCCTCGATGTTGTTGAGCATGATCACCGGCGATTCGTTGAAGCGGAAGTTCTTGATCGGGTGCTTGATCTGCCCGTTCTCGATGTAGAAGGTGCCGTCGCGGGTCAGCCCGGTCAGCAGCACGGTCTGCGGATCGACCATGCGGATGTACCAGGTGCGGGTGACCAGGATGCCCTTCTGGGTGCCCTTGACCAGCTCGGCGGTGGTCTTGTCGCCGCCGGACATCAGCAGGTTGCCGGGCGTGCCGACCGCGCGCTTGCCCTGCTTCTGCGCCCAGTAGCGCGAATAATTCAGCGCCACCACTTTGCCGTTCTCGACGATCGGCATCTTCTCGCGCGGCAGGCCTTCGCCGTCCCACGGCATCACCGGCGCGCGCGGGTCCCAGGGATCGGCGAGGAAGTTGACCCGCGGGTCGTAGACCTGTTCGCCGAGCTTGTTGCCGCCGCCCTTCTTGGACAGGAAGCTGCGGCCTTCGTCGGCCTGGCGCGCGTCGAAGAAGTTCATCATGAACGAGATCAGCCCGGCGGCCGCGTGCGGCTCCAGGATCACCGTGTACTTGCCCGGCTCCAGCGCCTTGGCCTCGGCCGATTCGGTGGCCTTGCGCATGGCGATGCGGATGTCGGCGTCGGCCTTGAACGCGTCGGCGTCGGTCAGGTCGCGGCCGACCCAGCCCGAACCGCGGCCGTCGTCGGTGCGCACGGTGCAGGTGTAGTTGAAGTTGGTCGCGGTCTGGTAGCCGAAGTTGCCCTTGCTGTTGGCGAAGGCGACGAAGCTCTGGCCGTCCTCGAGGAAGCCGGCGGCGGTGAGCTTGGCCTCGCGGCACGGCGCGATCGAATCGGCGGCGACCTTGGCGCGGAAGCCCGGGTCGATCGCCGCGGTCGAGGCCGAGAACGTCGGGCTGGGCTTGTAGGTCTGCTTGTCGATGATCGGCATGAACTCCGGGTTTTCCGGAGCGAGCTTGGCCAGGTCCTCGGCGCGGCGGACCACGCGTTCGAGCGCGGCGTCGTCGAACTCGTTGATCGTGGCCACGCCCACGCGCTTGCCGAAGGACACCTGCACGGCCAGGTCGACGTCGCTGACCACGCCGCTGGTGGAGATGTTGTTGAGGGCGAAACGGATGTTGCCGTCGATCGAACCGGTCAGCCGCGCGCTGGTCTCGTCGGCCTTGGACAATGCAATGACCTTGTCCAGGATCGCCTTGGACTGGGCTTCGGTGAAGATGCTCATAAGTGTTCTCCTGCCCCGGTCAGCCGAGCTTGCGGGCGGTGTTGATGACGTTGACGCCGTTGAACCGCGCCGTGCTGGAGCCGTGCGAGACCGCCGAGACCTGGCCCGGCTGGCCCTTGCCGTCGAAGAACGAGCCGCCCAGGCGGTAGTCCTTGTCGTCGCAGACCGCGACGCAGGAATTCCAGAATTCCGGCGTGCGGATCTGGTAGGCCACGTCCTCGAGCATGCCGGTGACCTTGCCGTTCTTGATCTCGTAGAACAGCTGGCCGCCGAACTGGGCGTTGTAGCGCTGCTGGTCGATCGAGAACGAGCCGTCGCCGACGATGTAGATGCCGTTCTCCACGTCCTTGACCAGGTCGGCGACGCCGAGCGCGTCCTTGCCCGGCGCCAGCGACACGTTGGCCATGCGCTGGAACTGCACGCTCGACCACGAATCGGCGTAGCAGCAGCCGTCGGATTCGGTCTTGCCGAGGATGTGGGCCTGGTCGCGGATGGTCTGGTAATCGACCAGCACGCCGTTCTTGATCAGGTCCCAGCGCTTGGTCTTGACGCCCTCGTCGTCGTAACCCACGGCGCCGAGGCTGCCGACCTGGGTCTTGTCGGCGAACACGTTGACCTTGTCGCTGCCGTACTTGAAGCCGCTCTCGCGCTTGTCCAGGGTGGCGAAGCTGGTGCCGGCGAAGTTGGCCTCGTAGCCGAGCACGCGGTCGAGTTCGAGCGGGTGGCCGATGGATTCGTGGATGGTCAGCCAGGTGTGCGAGGGATCGAGCACCAGGTCGTACTTGCCCGGCTTGACCGAGGGCGCGGTCAGCTTCTGCCGCGCCTGCTTGGCCGCGGCGACCGCGTCCTCGCGCATGTCGTAGGAATCGCCGTAGACGGTGGCGCCGCACGGCAACACGGTCTTGCCCGAGGCCGCGCCGTCGAGGTATTCGTAGCCCATGCCGCGCGGCGAGGACAGGCCCTGGCGGGTGCGGAACTTGCCGCTGGCCTTGTCGATGGCGGTGATCGTCATCGGCGCCCAGATCCGGTGCACGTCCTGGTCGATGTAGCTGCCGTCGGTGGAGGCGAAATACTTCTGCTCGTTGACCAGGAACAGCATCGAGTTGACGAAGTTGGCGCCGGCGCCGATGGCCGCGGCGTTGACCCCCAGCAGCAGCTCGGCCTTGTCCTTGAGCGGCACTTCCATCGCGTTCTTGCGGATCGGCGTCTTCCAGCTGACCTCGCCCACGCCCGGCGCCTTGGCCAGCTGTACCTTGGCGGTGATGACCTTGGCGTTGGCGCGGGCGATGGCCGCGGCCTGCTGCGCGGCCTTGGCCGCGCCGTCGGTGCCGAACTGGTTGGTCGCGGCGAAGCCCCAGGCGCCGTCGACCAGCACGCGGATGCCGATGCCGCTGGACTCGACGTTGACCACGTTCTGGACCTTGTCCTCGCGGGTGATCACGAACTGGCGCAGGTAGCGGCCCACGCGCACGTCGCAATAGCTCGCCCCCGCGCCGCGCGCCGCGGTCAGGGCGGCGTCGGCCCAGGCCTTCTTCTTGGCCACGTCCAGCGGCGCCAACAGGTCTTCGGCGGCGATGACCTTTCCGAAGGGAATCATGAGCCCGGCGATGCCCAGCCCCGACATGCTGAGGAAATTGCGTCTGTCCACGTGATCGTTCCCGCCCTGAATGGCTCGGCGCCCGCGCGCCGGAGCGTGAGTGAATGAACCCCGCCGGAATGTGCGCAGCGTCGTAGTTGGGCGTCAAGTGCACAGCGGCACGGTCGGCCGCCGACGGACCTCGTGTCGCTGCCGAATTTCGCAAGACGTGCAGGCCGATTCGGCGATTTGCCGCGGCAGGCATGACTTTCGACCTAGGCCGCGCCGGCGCGTGGGCCGATTCGGCAAACACCGTGTGCGCAAGGTCCGAAAGCAAGAACTTCGACCAGAACGTTTTCGTTTGCATGCGGCGGTCGTGGGAGGGGCTTCAGCCCCGACGCCTTTCGCTCGTGTCGCTCGCCCCACACCGCGCCGGATCGAAAAGCGTCGGGCCTGAAGGCCCTCCCACAAAAGCCGGTCCGGGCCCAAGCGATACAGAGTTGTTGTGGGAGGGGCTTCAGCCCCGACGCCTTTCGCTCGGGTCGCTCGCCCCCACACCGCGCCGGATCGAAAGGCGTCGGGCCTGAAGGCCCTCCCACAAAAGCCGGTCCGGACCCAAGCAATACAGAGCTGTTGTGGGAGGGGCTTCAGCCCCGACGCCTTTCGCTCGGGTCGCAGCAAACCCGCACCGCGCCGGATCGAAAAGCGTCGGGCCTGAAGGCCCTCCCACGTTCACCTTCGACGCTATGGGCGCCACCGGGCCCACGCGTTAAGCTTGCGCCATGCAGACATTCCGGCACTGGATCGACGGGACGCCGCGCGATGCGGCCGACGGACGCTGGCTCGAAGTCTTCGATCCCGCCAATGCGCAGCCGTATGCGCAGGTCGCCGCCGGCGGCGCGGCCGAGGTCGAGGCCGCGGTGGCCGCGGCGCAGGCCGCGTTTCCGGCCTGGTCGGCGTTGCCGCACAGCGAGCGAGCGCAGTGGCTGGAGCGCCTGGCCGCGGCGCTGGAAGCGCGCACCGGCGAATTCGCCGCGGCCGAATCGCGCGACGGCGGCAAACCGATCCGGCTGGCGCGCGAGGCCGAGATCCCGCGCGCGGTGTCCAACCTGCGCTTCTACGCCCACGCCGCGACCCAGTTCGCCAGCGAATCCCACCACGGCCAGGCCGGGCTCAACTACACCCTGCGCCAGCCGCTCGGCCCGGTCGCGGCGATCTCGCCGTGGAACCTGCCGCTGTACCTGTTCACCTGGAAGATCGCGCCGGCGCTGGCCGCCGGCAACACCGTGGTGGCCAAGCCCTCGGAGGTGACCCCGGCGACGGCGACGATGCTCGGCGAACTCTGCGCGCAGATCGGCTTGCCGGCCGGCGTGCTGAACATCGTCCACGGGCTCGGGCCCGAGGTCGGCGCGCCGCTGGTCGCGCACCCGGCGATCCGCGCGGTCTCCTTCACCGGCAGCACCGCGGTCGGCCGCGGCATCGCCGCGACCTGCGCGCCACTGCTGCGCAAGGTTTCGCTGGAACTGGGCGGCAAGAATCCGACCCTGATCTTCGCCGACAGCGACTGGCGCGAACACCTCGACCTGCTGGTGCGCTCGGCGTTCCAGAACTCCGGCCAGATTTGCCTGTGCGGCTCGCGCATCCTGGTCGAACGCTCGATCTACGCCGAGGTGCGCGACGCTTTGGTCGAACGCGCGCAAGCCCTGCGCGTGGGCGAACCCGACGAGGAAACCACCGCGCTCGGCCCGCTGGTGTCGCAGGCGCATTTCGCCAAGGTCGTCGCCGCGCTCGAGCGCGCCCGCGCCGAAGGCGGCCGGGTGCTGTGCGGCGGCGCCGCGCTCGAACGCCCCGGCTGGTACGTCGCGCCGACCCTGCTCGAAGGCCTCGGCCCGGACACCGCGAGCAACCGCGAGGAAATCTTCGGCCCGGTCGCCACCCTGCAGCCGTTCGACGACGACACCCACGCCCTGGCCCTGGCCAACGCCAGCGACTACGGCCTCAGCGCCAGCCTGTGGACGCGCGACCTCGCCCGCGCCCACCGCCTGGCCGCGCGCCTGAACGTCGGCATGGTCTGGATCAACACCTGGCTGCAACGCGACCTGCGCACGCCGTTCGGCGGCGCCGGCGCGTCGGGCCTCGGCCGCGAAGGCGGCGTCGAGGCCCTGCGTTTCTTCACCGAGGCCAAGAACGTCGGCCTCCATCTCGGATGACCTGCATGACCGCGCCCTACCCCACGTCCTTCGTCAGCGCTCTCCACGCCGGGAGCCGCGCATGAATCCGCTCGACGACCTGCTCGAACGCAATCGCGAGTGGTCCGAGCGCATCAACGCCGAGGACCCGGACTTCTTCGCCCGCCTGTCCAAGCAGCAGGCGCCCGAATACCTGTGGATCGGCTGTTCGGATTCGCGCGTGCCGGCCAACCAGATCATCGACATGGCCCCGGGCGAGGTGTTCGTCCACCGCAATATCGCCAACGTGGTCGTGCACACCGACCTCAACTGCCTGTCGGTGATCCAGTACGCGGTCGACGTGCTCAAGGTCAAGCACATCCTGGTGGTCGGCCACTACGGCTGCGGCGGCGTGCACGCGGCGCTGCACGGCACCCGGGTCGGCCTGGCCGACAACTGGCTGCGCCACGTCAGCGACGTCGCCGACAAGCATTCCGAGTGCATGAACCACGCCCACGAGAGCGAGCGCCACGACCGCCTGTGCGAGCTCAACGCGATCGAGCAGGTGTTCAACGTGTGCATGACCACGATCGTGCGCGACGCCTGGTCGCGCGACCAGCCGCTGAGCGTGCACGGCTGGGTCTACAGCCTGCGCAACGGCCGCGTCCACGACACCGGCATGAACGTGCATTCGTTCAAGTCGCTGCAGCCGGCCTACGAACGCGCGTTGGCGCGGGTGCATTCCACCCACGGCGGCTCGCCGCGATGAGCGGCGCGGTGCGCACCGGCAACGCGCCGCGGCCGGTCGGCTCGTACCCGCATGCGCGCCGGGTGGGCGACCTGCTGTTCCTGTCCGGAGTCGGCCCGCGCGACGCCGCCAGCAACGCGGTGCCGGGCAACGTGCACGACGCGCAAGGCCGGCTGATCGCTTACGACATCGAGCTGCAGACGCGCTCGGTGTTCGTCAACGTGCGCGCGGTGCTGGAAGCCAGCGGCGCGTCCTGGGACGATCTGGTCGACGTGACCGTCTACCTGACCGACATGGCGCGCGACTTCGCCGCCTACAACGCGCTGTGGTCCGAGTATTTCCCGGACATCGACCGCGCGCCGTGCCGGACCACGCTCGGCATCACGGCGCTGCCGACGCCGATCGCGATCGAACTCAAGTGCGTCGCGCGGCTGCGCGATGCCGGAACGGAGTAAAGCCATGCTGCCCGGACCGATCAACCTGTTTTCTTGGATCGAAGAGCATCGCCACCTGCTCAAGCCGCCGGTCGGCAACAAGACCATCTACGTCGGCGACTTCATCGTGATGGTAGTCGGCGGACCGAACCAGCGCACCGACTACCACTGGGACGAAGGTCCGGAATGGTTCTACCAGCTCGAAGGCGAGATGGTGCTGCGTATCCAAGAGGACGGCGCGGTCCGCGACATCCCGATCCGCGCCGGCGAGATCTTCCTGCTGCCCGCGCGCGTGCCGCACTCGCCGCAGCGCATGCCCGACTCGGTCGGCCTGGTGATCGAGCGCAAGCGCCTGGAACACGAAGACGACGGCCTGATGTGGTTCTGCGAACGCTGCAACCACAAGCTCTACGAAGAGTTCTTCAAACTGCGCAACATCGAGACCGACTTCCCGCCGGTGTTCGAACGCTTCTATTCCTCGCGCGAACACCGCAGCTGCGGCCAATGCGGGCACCTGAACCCGGCGCCGGCGCGCTACACGATGCCCGACACCTGAGGCGGCGATGCTCAAGATCGACACCCACGCCCATTACCTGCCGCGCGACTGGCCCGACCTGGCGCGCAAGTACGGCGACGACCGCTTTCCGGTGATCCACCACACCGACGACGGCCGCCACCGCATCTACAAGGACGGCAAGTTCTTCCGCGAGATCTGGTCCAAGACCTGGGACCCGCAGGAACGCATCGACGACTACGCGCGTTTCGGCGTGCAGGTGCAGGTGATCAGCACCGTGCCGGTGATGTTCAGCTACTGGGCCAAGGCCAATCAGGCGCTGGCGCTGCATCAGGCGCTCAACGAGCACATGGCCCAGACCTGCCGCGATTTCCCGCGCCACTACGCCGGCATCGGCACGGTGCCGCTGCAGTCGCCGCGGCTGGCGGTGCAGGAACTGGAACGCTGCATGGACCAGCTCGGCCTGCAGGGCGTGCAGATCGGCAGCCACATCGGCGACTGGAACCTCGACGCGCCGGAGCTGTTCGAGTTCTTCCAGGCCGCCAGCGAGCTCGGCGCGGCGATCCTGGTGCATCCCTGGGACATGATGGGAACGCCCAGCATGCCCAAGTACTGGCTGCCGTGGCTGGTCGGCATGCCCGCCGAGCAATCGCGCGCGGCCTGCTGCCTGGTGTTCGGCGGCGTGCTTGAGCGGCTGCCGAAACTGAAGATCTGCATGGCCCACGGCGGCGGCAGCTTCCCCTACACCATCGGCCGGATCGAGCACGGCTTCAACATGCGCCCGGACCTGGTCGCCACCGACAACCCGCGCAATCCGCGCGAGTACCTGTCGCGGCTGTACTTCGATTCGTGGGTGGCCGATCCGCGCGCGCTGCGCTACCTGCTCGACACCTGCGGCGTGTCGCGGGTGATGCTGGGCACCGACTATCCGTTCCCGCTCGGCGAACAGACGCCCGGCGCCGGCATCGCTTCGCTGGCGTTGCCCGAGGCCGAACAGGCGCGGCTGTACCACGGCACCGCGCTGGAATGGCTGGGCCTGCCGCTGTCGCGGTTCGCATGAGCGCGAAGGCACGCTTGCGCATGGGCGCGACCGCATGAGCCCGTCCGCGTTGCACGCGCCGCCGCCGCTGGATCCGCAAGACCTGCTCGCGACCCTGCGCGACTGGGCCGAGCGCATCGCCGACGCCGACGGCAAAGCCATCGACGATTACCTCGACCGGCGCGACCGCGAACCGTTCGACGGCCAGTGGACCCGCGCCGACGCCGCGCTGCGGAGCCACAAGCGACGGCTCGACCCGCAGCGCGTGCAACGCGCCCAGGCCGAATCGGCGCAACTGCGGCAGGCGGCGTTCGTCGCCGCGATGCAGGCCGCCGGCCATGCCGAACTGGCCGCCTATCTCGCCGACGACGCCGCGCTGATCTACGAAAGCGAGGTCCTGGGCCTGTGCTCGGATTGGGTGCGGGCGCTGCACCGAAGCTATCTCCACGCCGCCGAATCGCCCGCGCCCGGGCCGCTCGAATCCGCCGGCTGAGTCCGCGCCGCCACCTCTCGCATCGCAATCGCCCGAACCCTATGACCGACCTGCATACGCCCGCCCACGCCGCCGCGCTCGACGCCGCCGACCCGCTGCCGACGCTGCGCCACGAGTTCCTGATCCCGCGCCACGGCGAGGAAGAACAAGCCTATTTCGTCGGCAACTCGCTCGGCCTGCAGCCGCGCGGCGCGCGCGGCCATGTCGAGGAAGTCATGGACAAGTGGGCGATGGAAGCGGTGGAAGGCCACTTCACCGGCCAGGCGCAGTGGATGCCGTACCACGAACTGGTGCGCGAACCGCTGGCGCGCCTGGTCGGCGCGCTGCCGCACGAGGTGGTGGCGATGAATTCGCTGACCGCCAACCTGCACTTCATGTTGGTCAGCTTCTATCGGCCGACCCGCGAGCGTCCGGCGATCCTGATGGAAGCCGGCGCGTTCCCGTCCGACCGCTACGCCCTGGCCTCGCAGGTCGGTTTCCACGGCTTCGATCCCGACACCGACCTGATCGAACTGCAGCCCGACGGCCCCGGCGGCGTGTTCTCGATGGAGAGCATCGAGCGCGCCATCGCCGAACACGGCCCGCGCCTGGCGCTGGTGCTGTGGCCGGGCGTGCAGTACCGCACCGGCCAGGCCTTCGACCTCGCGCGCATCGCCGCGCTCGCGCACGCGCAAGGCGCGCTGTGCGGCTTCGACCTCGCCCACGGCGTCGGCAACCTGGAGCTGAAGCTGCACGACAGCGGCGCCGACTTCGCAGTGTGGTGCCACTACAAATACCTCAACGCCGGCCCCGGCGCGGTTGCCGGTTGTTTCGTCCACGAACGCCACGCGCGCAGCGACCGGCCCCGCTTCGCCGGCTGGTGGGGCCACGAATCGGCGACCCGCTTCCGCATGGGTCCCGAATTCGTGCCCACGCCGGGCGCCGAAGGCTGGCAGCTCAGCAACCCGCCGATCCTCGGACTGGCGCCGCTGCGCGCCTCGCTGGACCTGTTCGACCGGGTCGGCATGCGCGCGCTGCGCGAGAAGTCGCTGCGCCTGACCGGTTACCTGGAATCGCTGATCCGCGCGCGCCTGGGCGAAACCCTGGACATCCTGACCCCGGCCGAGCCGGCCCGGCGCGGCTGCCAGTTGTCGCTGCGGGTGATCGGCGGCCGCGGCCTCAGCGGCCGCGCCGCCGGCCGCGACCTGTTCGAAGACCTGGCCCGCCGCGGCGTGCTCGGCGACTGGCGCGAACCCGACGTGATCCGGATTTCGCCGGCGCCGCTGTACAACACCCACGGCGATATCGTGCGCTTCGTCGCGGCGGTGGAGGCGTGGCGGGACGCGTGACCCGCCCGCCGCAACCGCTTACGCTCCCCTCATCGCCCGCAAGGATCGATTCCTTGAACACTTCGGCCAACGCCACCCCGCACATCACCCTCATCGGCGCCGGCCTCGCCGGCGCCCTGCTCGCCACCCTGCTCGCGCGCGCCGGCTGGCGGGTGGATGTGTACGAAAAACGCGGCGATCCGCGGCTGAAGGGCTATCAGGGCGGGCGCTCGATCAACCTCGCCCTGGCCGAGCGCGGCCGCCACGCCTTGCGCCTGGCCGGCGCCGACGAGGCGGTGATGGCGCAGGCGGTGATGATGCGCGGGCGCATGGTCCACTTCCTCGACGGCCGCACCGACCTGCAGCGCTACGGCCGCGACGACAGCGAGGTGATCTGGTCGGTACACCGCGGCGAGCTCAACCTGATCCTGCTGCAGATCGCGCAGGACGCCGGCGCGAACCTGCATTTCCACCGCGGCCTGTCCGGCGTCGATTTCGACGCGCGCATCGCCCGCTTCCGCGACGACCGCGACGGCAGCGAGCACGAGGTCGGCTTCGACAGTCTGGTCGGCGCCGACGGCGCCGGCTCGGCGCTGCGCGCGGCGATGGGCGAAGTCGCCGACCTGGGCGAGCGCACCGAGTTCCTCGGCCATTCCTACAAGGAACTGGAAATCCCGCCGGCGCGCGACGGCGGCTTCAGCATCGAACCCAACGCCCTGCACATCTGGCCGCGCGGGCGCTACATGTGCATCGCCCTGCCCAACGACGAGCGCACCTTCACCGTCACCTTGTTCCTGCCCAACCAGGGCGACCCCAGCTTCGAGACGATCCGCGACGGCGCCGACGCGCGCGCGCTGTTCCAGCGCGATTTCGCCGATGCGCTGCCGCTGATTCCCGAACTGGAGCGCGACTTCGAACGCAACCCGGCCGGCCTGCTGGCGACGCTGTACCTGGAGCGCTGGCACCTGGACGACCGCGCCGTGCTGCTCGGCGACGCCGCCCACGCCATGGTGCCGTTCCACGGCCAGGGCATGAACTGCGCGTTCGAGGACTGCGTGGCCCTGGCCGAACGCCTGCTCGCCGGCGGCGACCGCGGCGACGCCTTCGCCGCGTTCCAGCGCCAGCGCCTGCCCAGCGCGCGCGCGATCCAGGCGATGGCGCTGGAGAACTACCTGGAAATGCGCGACCGCGTCGACGACGACGACTACCTGCTGCAGCGCGCGCTCGAACGCGAGCTGGCCCAGCGCCATCCCGAGCGCTTCATGCCGCGCTACGCGATGGTGACCTTCCACCGCATGCCCTACGAAGTCGCCTTCGACCGCGGCCAGCGCCAGCGCGAACTGCTGGTCGAACTGACCCGCGGCCACGACTCGCTCGACAGCCTGGACTGGGACGCCGTCGACGCGACCGTGCGCGCGCGCCTGGACCCGCTGCCGGCGGACGCCTGACATGCCGGCCAGCTTCCTGTTCTACGACCTGGAAACCTTCGGCGCCGACCCGCGCACGACCCGCATCGCCCAGTTCGCGGCGATGCGCACCGACGCCGAGCTCAACGAGGTCGAGGCGCCGATCAGCGTCTTCGTCAAGCCCGCCGACGACCTGCTGCCCTCGCCGATGGCGACCCTGATCACCGGCATCGCGCCGCAGGACGCGCTGCGCGACGGCGTGACCGAGGCGCAGATCTTCGCCCTGATCTTCGAGGAAATGGCCCGACCGCAGACCTGCACCGCCGGCTACAACTCGCTGCGCTTCGACGACGAATTCGTCCGCTACGGCCTGTTCCGCAATTTCTACGACGCCTACGAACGTGAATGGCGCAACGGCAACTCGCGCTGGGACCTGCTCGACGTGCTGCGGCTGGCGCGCGCGCTGCGTCCGGACGGGCTGCAGTGGCCGCAGCGCGAGGACGGCTTCACTTCGTTCAAGCTCGAACACCTGGCCGTCGCCAACGACGTGCGCGTCGGCGACGCCCACGAGGCGCTGTCGGACGTGCGCGCCTTGATCGGCATCGCGCGCAAGCTCAAGCAGTCGCAGCCGCGGCTGTGGGAGTACGCGCTGCGCCTACGCGACAAGCGCTTCGCCGCCAGCCTGCTCGACCCCATCGCGATGCAGCCGGCCCTGCACGTGTCCTCGCGCTATCCGGCCGCGCGCCTGTGCGCGGCGCCGGTGATCCCGTTGGCGCGGCACCCGCGCATCGACAGCCGCATCGTCGTGTTCGACCTGGAACAGGACCCGCAGGCGTTGCTGGACCTGGCCGCGGACGAGATCGCCGACCGCCTCTACACCCCGTCGGCCGACCTGCCCGAAGGCGAGGAGCGGGTCGCGCTCAAGGAAGTGCACCTCAACCGCTGCCCGGCGTTGACCGCCTGGAACCACCTGCGCGCGGACGACTTCGAGCGCTTGAGCATCGATCCGGTGCGCGCCGAATACCGCGCCGCGCAGTTGCGCGAAGCCGGCCCCGAGCTGGTCGAGAAAGTCCGCCGCGTCTACGCCCGCGACGCCGCGCGCGCGCCCGCCGACGCCGACGCCTCGCTCTACGACGCCTTCATCGGCGATGGCGACAAGCGCCTGTTCCGCGGCGTGCGCGCCGCCGCGCCGGAGGAACTGGCGCACGCCGCGTTCGAGTTCCGCGACGCGCGCCTGCCCGAACTGCTGTTCCGCTACCGCGCGCGCAACTGGCCGCAGAGCCTCAGCGCGGCCGAACGCGAGCGCTGGGACGACTACCGCCGCCAGCGCCTGGACGGCGAATCGGGCCTGTCGGAATACAGCTTCGCCCGCTTCGCCGAAGAGCTGCGCCAGGTCCGCGCCCACGCCGGCGAAGACGGCGCCAAGCAGGCCTTGCTGGATCGGCTGGAGGACTGGGGCCGCGGACTGTGGCGGGAACTACACGCGTGACAGCCGAAAGCCGGGAATGCGCGGCTGCGAGCCGGCGGATCGCGGCCGGCGCCCAACCCGGCGTTAACTTCCCGCTCGCTACCGTAGTCCTGCGACCGTCCGACTTCTGACTCCTTCCCGCTATCGCCTGCCCTCATGCCCAGCTACTTCTCCGACGCCAGCTTCAAGTTCCTGCGCTCGCTGGCGCGCAACAACAATCGCGAGTGGTTCCACGCCCACAAGGCCGCCTACGACGAACACGTGCGCGGCCCGTTCCTGCGCCTGCTCGGCGACCTGCAGCCGGGATTGGCCCAGGTCAGCGAGCACTACCGCAGCGAGCCCAGGAACGTCGGCGGCTCGCTGTTCCGGATCCAGCGCGACACCCGCTTCGCCAACGACAAGGCGCCGTACAAGAGCTGGCAGGGCGCGCGCCTGTTCCACGAACGCGGACGCCAGGTCGAGGCGCCTTCGTTCTACATCCACCTCGCCCAGGGCGAGTGCTTCGTCGCCGCCGGCGTCTGGCATCCGGCGCCCGAGACCTTGCGCAAGATCCGCCACTTCGTCTTCGACAACCCCGGCAGCTGGAAAGCCGCCGCGCACGATCCCAAGTTCCGCAAGCGCTTCGACCTCGACGACAGCGAGGTGCTGACCCGCGCCCCGCGCGGCTTCCCGCCCGAGTTCGAATTCGCCGACGACCTCAAGCGCAAGAACTTCGTCGCCTACCGCAGCCTCGACGACGCGGTCATGACCGGCCCGCGCCTGCTGTCCACGCTGGAAAAGGACCTGGCCGGGTTGGCGCCGTTCGCCGATTACCTGTGCGCGGCGCTGGATCTGGAGTTTTGAAACAAAGAAAGAGCGACGAGGACGAGCACTGTCCGGAGGCTGGACCGCTTGCGCGCCCTCCTCGCCCTTTTCGCTCACGACGGCCACACGCACGCAGTCCGCGTGCTACCGCTTAAGTGTGCCTACTAAGCAAATCAAACGTGCCATAGGCCACCTATACCGCACCAACCTTCCGCGCTAGGTGTTTGCGCAGAGGCCACGCCTGCGCCAGTGCTGTCCGCGCCGCCTCGGCGATTGCGTTGATACCAGCAACGCGAGGGCTCCAGACACGGAAGCCGTCGTCACTCAAGGAGGGGAATATGCAATGGCACCAGCTCGCCGGGTCCGTCCTGGCCCTGTCGTTCCTGTTCGCTACAGGCTGCGTAAAGAACCAACTGCTTCGACTGGAAACTCGGGATTTCAGCGCCAAGGCCGCAACGGCCACCGCCGCTGCCGAAACTTCCTATATCGATCGCATCCACAGCAACCAACAATTGCACGGACTGATGTACGCACTCGATGCGCGTTGCGTACCGCCGGCGCTGCGCGATGATGCTGCGCAGGCTGCCCTCGCCAAGGCCTCGTCCGTGGCCAAAACCTGCTTAGCGCTGAAATACAAGCTGGAATACAAAACCTTCGATGCGCAGTTCCGTTCCTTGCAGTTCGTTTCCGATTACGTGTCGATACTGGCCGAGACCGCCGCCGACCCGGAGCTGGTTGCCGCCAAGAACTTCGGGCAAGTGGCGGCCGACTTCAACAATCTGACCACGGCATTGGAAGGCGCACCGGTCGCCGATGCCAAGGTCGGTGCGGTGTCCGATCTGTTGAATGCGCTCGAAGCGATTTCCCGCAACGGGGACAGCGCCAACGCGATCCGCGAGGAGTTCAAGCGAAACGGTGCCGCGGCCCAGGTCCAACTCGAACAATTGGCCGAGGATTTGCTCGATGAGAAAAAGGAAGACAATTTCGATAGGAAGGCCGCCCAAGAGGCCCGCAAATTGGCGATAGACAGCGACGCCGCCAGCCGCCTGGATGCCGCGGGGCGCATGCGGATCCTCGACGATCTTTATCGAAATCAACAGGAGCAATGGCAGAGCGAACGCGAGACCGAACGTTGCGAGAATTCGCCGATCGTCCAGAAAAAGGGACTGACCCGCTTTTGCAGCGCCAAGGCCGCGGGCCTCATGTACGCGGCGTCGAAGGCGCACGGCGAGTTGTCGTCGCTGATCGCCGACCGTCCCAACGCGCGCCAGCGCCAGCGCCGGGCCGAGTTGGCCTACCGTCAATTCATGGATCTGGTCGGCGTGTTCGTCGGCCTCGCAGCGGCATTCTGACCCCGCCGCCCCAACTCAAGGAGAACCATCATGGGCAACGATAAGAAATTGACGGATGCCGAGGACAAGCTGGTAGCGGCGCTGGAACAGGCATCGGACGACGCCATGAACTGCATCAACCGCGAAGCGCACAAGAACACGCGCTGGCAACTGCTCCAAGCCGCGATGATCCTGCGCGACCGCATGCGCAGCATCGTTGGCGGGACCTTGCTGATCACGCCCAAGGCGGTCGCGGTATGCACCACGGAGGTCGTCCAGGTCAGCGCCGCAGCCAAGGATGCCGGCGACGGTCCTCACTACGATCGCGTGGTCGTCGAAGGCAACCAGGCCATCGCCGTCATCGACGCCAGCGGAATCCAGGCCGCTACGGCCTGATCGCCGCCGCAGAGCGCGATCCCGGCCGCTCCGGATGCGGCGCTCATCGCGCCGATCCGGAGCGCGCCGCCGCGAAGTCCGTCGGCGGGTCGCGGCAGCCGCAACGAGGTGATCGCGGCCCGGCCTCGGCCCTGCCCGATCAACAACGCACAGAGATGATCGGCGCCGGTGACAGGTAGAGGATGCCGGTACTCCCGCAGGGCGGCCGTCCGCCGTTGCTGGCCTGCGCATGATGCTGCAGCGCAGCGGGCCCCATTGTGTTGCGCGCCGCCGCGGCGCCATCGTTGGCCGCTTTTAATGCCGCCCCGGTCCTCCCCGACTATCCTGGCGGCTGCCCACAAGGATCGCCGCCATGAAGAAATGGATCGCCGCCCTGGTCGTGGCCGCCGCGCTGCTGCTCGGCTGGGTCGCCGCCGGACCGTTCATGACCGTCAACGCCATCCGCACCGCGGTCAAGCAGGGCGATACCGCCGCGCTGTCCAAGCACGTGGACTTCGCCTCGGTGCGGCTGGGCCTGAAAGCCCAGGTCGACGACTATCTGGTGCGCCGCGCCGGGCCTTCGGTGCAGTCCAGCCTGCTCGGCGCGATCGGGCTGGGCATGGCCAGCAGCGTCGCCGGCGGCGCGGTCGACGCCATCGCCACGCCGATGGGCATCGGCGCGGTGCTGGAAGGCCGCAACCTGCTCAAGCGCTTGGATCCGTCCGCGCCGCCGCGCGACGCCTATGCCCCGGTCGAGCCGGCCGAACCGCTCAAGCAACTGAGCTACCGCTTCGAAACCCCGTCGCGGTTCACCGCGACGGTCGCCAACGCCGACGGCGACCCGGTGGTGTTCGTGCTGACCCGCCAGGGCCTGAGCTGGCGGGTGACCGAGGTGCGGCTGCCGCTGGACAAGATGCTGCCCTGAAGCCCCTGTAGGAGCGACGCGAGTCGCGACCGCGACAACGCAACTGTTGCGGGAGATTCGGCTTGCGAGAGATTCGGTCTGTGGACGAGCCGGCCTTGGGGCAGAGCTTGCTCGTGGAAAAGCCGGCTCGTGGAAAGCCGGCTCGTGGAATACCCGGCTTGGAGAGGATCCGGCGTAGCTGCGTTGTCGCGGTCGCGGCTCGCGCCGCTCCTGCAGGGGATCGCCCACCGGCGCTTGCTTTCCCGGGGGCGCGGCAATACTTTCACGCCAACGCCGCCCGCGCCGCGCGCGGCGCCGGCCGGACAGGCATGCCCGGCCCCGATCGTCACCGCCACACGACTTGGACTGGAACGCCATGAAAACGATCTTCCCCGCCCTCGCCTTCGCCCTGCTCGGGCTGGCCGCCGGCAACGCCTATGCCCAGGGCGAGTGCGACAAGTACCGCACCAGCTACGACAAGACCTATTGCTTCGCCAAGCTGTTCCTGGAGTCGGACAAGGAACTCAACGCCGCCTACAACGATCTGCGCGGCGTCGCCAAGGAGCCGGCCAAGAGCCAGCTCAAGCAGACCCAGCTGCAGTGGATCAAGCACCGCGACGCCAGCTGCGAGAATTCCGGCAGCATCAACGTCGACTGCAACTACCGGGTCAACCGCGAGCGCACCGAGTACCTGCGCGACCGCGCCCGCGAGTGCAAGGCCGGCACCTGCCGCGCGGACATGATCGTCAAGCAATCCTGGAACTGAGCCGAGCCGCCAGCGCGCGGCGCCCTCGCGAGCCACGCCCGTCGGCGTGGCTCGCGTCGTTTCGGAACCAGCCAAACCGGGCCGGCTCGCTGTAGGAGCGGCGCGAGCCGCGACAACGCGCCTAAGTCGAATCCTTCGCAATAGTCGCGTTGTCACGGTCGCGACTCGCGCCGCTCCTACACAACAGCACCGCCGGCCTCGCGCCTCAGCGGTTCGCGACCCCGTGCGGCACATGCCCCGCCGCCACGTGCCCGCGCGCCGAGGCGATGTTGTTCTCCGAATCGTCGAAGAAGATGTCGGCGCCGAACGCCTCCAGGAACGGCCCCTTGGCGCGGCCGCCGAGGAACAGCGCCTCGTCCAGGCGGATGTCCCATTCGCGCAGGGTGCGGATCACCCGTTCGTGCGCGGGCACCGAGCGCGCGGTCACCAGCGCGGTGCGGATCGGCGCGTCCTGGCCGACCGGGAACGCCGCCTGCAGCCGGTGCAGCGCATCGAGGAAGCCGCGGAACGGCCCGCCCGACAGCGGCTCGCCGGCGTGGTTGCGCTCGTGCTCGGCGAACGCGGCCAGGCCGCCCTCGCGCGAGACCCGCTCGCCCTCGTCGTCGAAGATCACCGCATCGCCGTCGAAGGCGATGCGCAGCTGGTCCGGCGGCAGGTGCGGCGCCAGCTTGGCGTTGGGCACCGCCGGCAGCAGGGTCGCCGCGGCGATCCCGGCTTCCAGCGCGGCGCTCACGTCCTGGGCGTTGGCCGACAGGAACAGGTCGGCGCCGAACGGGCGGATGTAGGGGAACGGCGGCGCGCCGTTGCTGAACGCCGCGCGCTTGATCGACAGGCCGTGGTGGGCGATCGAATTGAAGATGCGCAGGCCGCTGTCGGCGGAATTGCGCGAGATCAGGATCACCTCGACCCGCGGCGCGTCCGCCGGCGCATCGCGGTTGAGCGCGAGCAGCTTGCGCACCAGCGGGAAGGCGATGCCCGGGCGCAGGACGTCGTCCTCGCGCGCGCGCTGGAAGGCGGCATAGGCGTCGATGCCCTCGCGCTCGAACAGCGAGTGGCTCTCTTCCATGTCGAACAGGGTTCGCGAGGAAATCGCGACAATCAACGGGTCGGCATCGCGGTCGGGCATGGGGCTATTGTGCCTGAGGCGGGAATCGGGAGCTGAGATTCGGCCGCCGGGTTTGGCGTTCGGGTTGGGAGCGAATGCGGTCGGGATCGAGGTGCGCGGTCGTTGCATTGGCGCGGTCGCGGCTTGCGCCGCTCCTACAAGACGCGGTGCGGCATCCGAAGTCCCTGTAGGCGCGGCGCAAGCCGCGACCGCGATACCCCGACGGCGACGCCGATCCGGACAAGCCGGCATCTCACCGCGCCCGCCCCGCCGCCGCCGCGCTCGCCCCCGCCGCCGATGCGGTATCGTGCCGCACTTCCCGCCGCACCCCGGACCCGCTCGATGACCGCCAGTCCCGCCGCCGCTTCCGCCGATCCGCAGCTCGGCCACGCCCTCAAGTCGCGCCAGTTGGTGATGATGGGCCTGGGCAGCGCGATCGGCGCCGGGCTGTTCCTGGGCTCGGGCGTCGGCGTGCAGACCGCGGGGCCGGCGGTGCTGTTGTCCTATCTGATCGCCGGCACCCTGATCATCATCGTCATGCGCGCGCTCGGCGAAATGGCCGCCGCGCGCCCCACCAGCGGCGCGTTCTCGGTCTACGCCGCCGACGCCATGGGCCCGACCGCGGGCGCGACCCTGGGCTGGTTGTGGTGGGTGCAGATCGTGATCGTGGTCGCGGCCGAGTCGGTCGGCGCCGCCGGCCTGCTGGCGACGGTGTGGCCGCAGTTGCCGGTCGCGGCCACGTCGCTGGTGTTCATGAGCGCCTTCACCCTGGTCAACCTGCTGGGGGTGCGCAACTTCGGCGAGTTCGAGTTCTGGTTCGCGATCCTGAAAGTCGCCGCGATCCTGATCTTCATCGCCATCGGCGCCGCCCTGCTGCTGGGCCTGCTGCCGGACGTGCCCTCGCCGGGCCTGAGCCACTTCACCGAACACGGCGGCTTCGCGCCCAAGGGCTGGGCCGGCATCGGCGCGGCCCTGCTGGTGGTGGTGTTCGCCTTCGGCGGCACCGAGATCGTCGCGGTCGCCGCGGCCGAAACCCAGGACCCGCAGCGCAGCATCACCCAGGCGATCCGCACCGTGGCCTGGCGCATCCTGGTGTTCTACATCGGCTCGCTGGCGGTGATCATCGCGGTGGTGCCGTGGACCAGCGAAGCCTTGAAGTCGCCGTTCGCGGCGGTGCTGGAGGCGGCGCGGATCCCCGGCGCGGCCACCGCCATCACCCTGGTCGCGGTGGTGGCGCTGCTGTCGGCGCTCAACGCCAACCTCTACGGCGCCTCGCGCATGATCTACTCGCTGGCCCAGCGCCAGGAAGCGCCGCGCTTCCTCGCCCGCCTCAGCCGCAGCCAGGTGCCGGTGGCGGCGGTGCTGGCGAGCGTGGCGTTCGGCTTCATCGCCACCGCGCTGGAGCTGCTGTATCCGGACAAGGTGTTGCCTGCGCTGTTGAACGTGGTGGGTTCGACCTGTCTTTTGGTGTGGACGCTGTCGCTGGTCGCGCAGCTGATCCTGCGCCGCCGCGCCGACCGCGCCGGCACCGCGCTGCCGTTCAAGATGTGGGCATTCCCGTACGTGACCTGGTTCGGCCTCGGCATCCTGGCGCTGGTGTTCGTGCTCGCGCTGATGACCCCGGGCCCGCGCGTGCAGTTGCTGTCGACGGTGGGACTGACCTTGGGCATCGCCGCGATCAGCGAGATCGCGCGGCGGATGCGGGTGCGCGGCTGACGCCGCCATCGAATTCGATTCGACCTTATAAATACTTCTTAAGTAGCTGTTTTTAAATTAGGCGGAGTCAATGTCCAAGTGCATCACCCTGCGCCCGCGGGTTTTTGAGTTCCTCATAGAGCACCTCGACGGGCGAGCGCCTGCCCAGGCTACGACGGGGGCGGTTGTTCATTTCCCACGCCACCTCTTTGAGGCGCTGCGCAGAATGCACCGACAGATCGGTGCCCTTGGGAAAGTATTGCCGCAACAAGCCGTTGGTGTTTTCGCAGGTTCCGCGTTGCCACGGGCTATGGGGGTCGGCGAAGTAGATCGCTAAACCAGTGCGTTCGCTCAACTGCCGATGCGATGCCATTTCCTTGCCCTGGTCGTAGGTCAAGGTCTTCTTCAAACTTTCCGGCACACCTTCGAACGCCGAGCTGAAGGCCTCCAGCACCGTGTGCGCGGTCGCGTCGGCGAGCTTGACCAGCTTGACGTACAAGGTGCGGCGGCAGACCAATACCCCAATCGCCGAGCGATTGTGCGCGCCCACGATCAGGTCGCCCTCCCAATGCCCCGGCATCAGGCGCTCATGCGCGGCCGGCGGCCGCAGGCGGATGTTGGGTAGATCCGGCAGATGGCCGCGGGCGTCGCTTCCCTGGCGCGTGCGGCGGCCGGACTTGCGCCCCTGCCGCAGCAGACGGGTCACCTGGCGGCGCAATTCGCCGCGCGGCATCGCATAAATCGCGGTATAGATCGTTTCGTGCGACACGCGCAGCCAGGGCCGGTCCGGGTACAGATCGCGCAGTTTGTCGGCAATCTGTTGCGGCGACCAGCACCGTTCCAGCCAATAGCGCACGCGTCGCCACAGCACGGTGTCGCGTCGCAGCTTGCGGCGCACCCGCGCCCGCCGACGCAGCCGTTGGGCCCGCCGGCCCGCCCGGGTCGCATCGTAGCCAGGGTCGAAACGGGGGCGTCCGCGCAGCGGCGGCCCCGAATGGGACCGAAACCCATTACGGCGCAACTCGCGAGCGATGGTGCTTTGCGCCCGACCCAACGTCTGGGCGATTTGCCGTCCGCTCGCCCCTTGGGCGATCAAGACCATGATGGCCCCGCGCTCTTCTGCGCTCAGATGTGAATACTGCTGGCCCATTCACAGTGCCTCACTGAGGTGATGCACTTGAGGTTAGAGACCAGCTTATTTAAATACCGGAGTTTAAAGTAATTTCCGAGCGCATGACGCCCGCCGTCTGCCCCCGTCGCCTGCGATTTTCGGCCCTCCCGCCGGGCCGCGGCAGCGCCCTGCGGCTCCGCTGCGCGCCATGAGCTCGGACGCGACACCTCCCATCGGCTGGGTCGGCGCGCTGTTGCTGCGCGACGGACAGGTGTTGCTGGGCCTGCGCGCGCTGCACAAACGGCTGGCGCCCGGCCGCTGGGACCTGCCCGGCGGCCACGTCGAACCCGGCGAGACGCCCGAGCAGGCGCTGTGGCGCGAACTGGCCGAGGAGACCGGCGTCGGTCCGCCCGCCGACCCGGCAGCGGCCGCGCGCATCGTCGCCGAGTTCGCGTTCGACGGCGTGGTGTTGCGCCTGTACGCGGTGCGCGACTGGGTCGGCGATCCGCGCGCACTCGGCGACGAACACCAGCGCCTGCAGTGGTTCGAGCCCGCGCAGGCGGCCGCCCTGCCCGATCTGTCGCATCCGCGCCTGGGCGAGCTGCTGCGGCGCCTGGCCTGAGCTCCGGCCGGCCGGTGCCGGCCGGCGCCGATCGGCCGCCGCTCAGCCGCTGGTGAACTGCTCGATCAGCATGCGCTCTTCCAGGTTGTGCTCCGGATCGAACAGCAAGGTGACCGTGCGGTCGCGCGATTCGCGGATGGTGACTTCGACCACGTCGCGCACCTCGTGCGAATCGGCGGTGGCGCTGACCGGGCGCTTGTACGGGTCGAGCACGCGGAAGCGCACTTCGGTGTCGGCCTTGAGCAGCGCGCCGCGCCAGCGCCGCGGGCGGAACGCGGCGATCGGGGTCAGCGCGATCACCGCCGAGCCCAGCGGCAGGATCGGCCCGTGGGCGGAGAAGTTGTAGGCGGTGCTGCCGGCCGGAGTCGCGACCAGGACGCCGTCGCAGATCAGTTCGTCGAGGCGGGTCTGGCCGTTGAGGTCGATGCGCAGGTGCGCGGCCTGGCGGGTCTGGCGCAGCAGCGAGACCTCGTTGTAGGCCAGCGAGCCGAAGCTCGCGCCGGATTCGGTCTGGGCGACCATCTCCAGCGGCCGCAGCACCGCCGGTTCGGCCTGGGCCAGGCGTTCGAACAAGTCGCCGGCGCCGCCGGCGTGCTGGTTCATCAGGAAACCGACCGTGCCCAGCTTCATCCCATACACGGGTTTGCCGAGCGCGCCGTGGCGGTGCAGGGTCTGCAGCATGAAGCCGTCGCCGCCGAGCGCGACCAGGATGTCGGCTTCGGCCGGCTCGCACTGGCCGTGGTCGGCGCTGAGATCGGCGAGCGCGCGCTGCGCTTCGTCGGTGTGGCTGGCGAGAAAGGCGATGCGGGGCGTCGCGGTCATCGGCGGCTCCGGGAGGACGGCGCCAGCATAACCCGGCCGATGCGGGGGATTGGTGTCGCAAGCGCGGAATCGGTGGCGCCGCCGACCCCGGCGTTTTCGCGACACGGTCGCAATTCCCGGCGGTCGCGAAGGCTCCCTGTAGGAGCGGCGCGAGCCGCAACCGCGACAACGCAACGATTGCGTAAGGTTCGCCGCAGTTGCGTTGTCGCGGTCGCGGCTCGCGCCGCTCCTACATGGGCTTACCACAAAAAAAGCCCCTCGCCCGCGAGGGCGAAGGGCTCGGTTCGCTACCGCGAAGCCGGCGCACGCGCCGGCTCCGCGCATCGCGATCAGCCGCGCGCGGCCAACTGCGACAGGCGCTGCACCGCGACCGAAGCGGTCGGGTAGTCGAGGGTCTTCTGCGCCGCCAGTTCGGTCAGCATCGCCAGGGTGAAGCGCAGCGACTGGTCGTCGCGGCTCAGCCACTGCTTGACCTTGGCTTCGGCGTTGGCGCCCGGCACCTTCAGCACCTGGCCGACCAGCACGCGCTGCTGGGTCGACAGTTCCTCGCGCAGCACGCCGCGCGCGACCGCGTGCCAGCGGCCGTCCACCGCCAGCGCGTCGATCTGCTCCTGCAGCCACGGCAGGCGCAGCGCTTCGCCGAGGCGGAAGTGGACCTTGGCCACGTCGACCGGCTTGAGCTTGCGCTCGCGCGCCAGTTCGATGATGTCGCAGCTCGGCTCCAGGTACGGCAGCGCCGCCAGCTGCGCGGCCAGCGCTTCCGGCACGCCCTTGGCCTTCCAGTCGGCGAACGCGGCATCGTGGGTCGGGCGCTCGCCGTCGCCGAGGATGCCGTGGCCGGCGCGGATGTTCTTGAAGCCGTCGTGGTAGCGCTCCACCGCGGTGGTGATGTCGGGGATCGCGCCCGGGCGCGAAAGCAGCCAGCGGGTGAACGAGCGCTGCAGGTTCCAGATCACCTGCAGGGCGTCGATCTGGGTCGACTCGGCGACCTTGCCGTCGAGCGCGTCGATCTGCGCCCACAGCTCGCGCGCGTCGAGCGTCTCGCGGGTGATGGTGAAGGCCTTGGCGACCTCGCCCGGGGTGCGGCCGCTGTCTTCCTGCATGCGCAGCAGGAAGGTCGCGCCCATCCGGTTGATGGTCGAGTTGGTCACCGCGGTGGCGATGATCTCGCGCTTCAGGCGGTGGTTCTCCATCGCCTTGGCGTACTTGGCCTGCAGCGGCTGCGGGAAGTAGCGGACCAGTTCCTTGGACAGGTACGGGTCTTCCGGCACGTCGGAATCGAGCATCTGCTGGAACGCGACCAGCTTGGAGTACGACAGCAGCACCGACAGTTCCGGACGGGTCAGGCCCTGGCCGCGCGCCTTGCGCTCGGCGATCTCGGCGTCGGACGGCAGGAACTCGATCTGGCGGTCGAGCAGGCCCTGCGATTCGAGCGTGCGGATGAAGTGCAGCTTGCTGCCCAGGCGGGTCAGGCTCATCCGCTCCATCAGGCTGATCGCCTGGTTCTGGCGGTAGTTGTCGTTGAGCACCAGCTCGGCGACTTCGTCGGTCATCGAGGCCAGCAGCTTGTTGCGCTCGGGCAGCGTGAGCTTCTTCGCCTGCACCTGCCCGTTGAGCAGGATCTTGATGTTGACCTCGTGGTCGGAGGTGTCCACGCCGGCGGAGTTGTCGATGAAGTCGGTGTTGAGCAGCACGCCGTGCTGGGCCGCCTCGATCCGGCCGAGCTGGGTCAGGCCGAGGTTGCCGCCCTCGCCGACCATCTTGCAGCGCAGGTCCGCGCCGTTGACGCGCAGGGCGTTGTTGGCGCGGTCGCCGACGTCGCCGTTGCTCTCGCTGGAGGCCTTAACGTAGGTGCCGATGCCGCCGTTCCACAGCAGGTCGACCGGCGCCTTGAGGATCGCGCTCATCAGCTCGGCCGGGCTCAGCGCGGTGGCGTTGCCTTCGATGCCGAGCGCGGCGCGGGCCTCGGCCGACAGCGGGATCGACTTGGCCGAGCGCGCGAACACGCCGCCGCCCTTGCTGATCAACGCCTTGTCGTAATCCTCCCAGCTCGAGCGCGGCAGCTTGAACATGCGGTCGCGTTCCTTGAACGAGCGCGCCGCGTCCGGGTTCGGGTCGAGGAAGATGTGGCGGTGGTCGAACGCGGCGACCAGGCGGATGTGCTCGCTCAGCAGCATGCCGTTGCCGAACACGTCGCCGGACATGTCGCCGATGCCGACCGCGGTGAAGTCCTGGGTCTGGCTGTCGCGGCCGAGCGCGCGGAAGTGGCGCTTGACCGATTCCCACGCGCCCTTGGCGGTGATGCCCATGCCCTTGTGGTCGTAACCGACCGAACCGCCCGAGGCGAACGCGTCGTCGAGCCAGAACTTGTGCTCGGCGGCGATGCCGTTGGCGATGTCGGAGAAGGTCGCGGTGCCCTTGTCGGCGGCCACCACCAGGTACGGATCGTCGTTGTCGTGGCGCACCACGTCGCGCGGCGGCACGATCTTGCCGTCGACGATGTTGTCGGTGATGTCGAGCAGGCCGTTGATGAACATCTTGTAGCAGGCGATGCCCTCGGCCAGGACCGCGTCGCGGTCGCCGCCCAGCGGCGGGCGCTTGGCGAAGAAGCCGCCCTTGGAGCCGACCGGCACGATCACCGTGTTCTTGACCATCTGCGCCTTGACCAGGCCCAGCACCTCGGTGCGGAAGTCCTCGCGCCGGTCCGACCAGCGCAGGCCGCCGCGCGCGACCGGGCCGAAGCGCAGGTGCACGCCTTCCACGCGCGGGCCGTAGACGAAGATCTCGCGGTAGGGCTTGGGCTTGGGCAGGTCCGGCACCTGGGCCGAATCGAACTTGTAGCTGACGTAGCCGCGCTCGGAACCGTCGCTCGCGCGCTGGTAGTAGCTGGTGCGCAAGGTCGCGTTGATCGCGCCGATGAAGCTGCGCAGGATGCGGTCTTCGTCGAGGCTGGAGACGCGGTCGAGCAGCGACTTGAGCGCGGTCACCGCGGCCTCGGCCTGGGCCTCGCGCTTGCCGGCGCGCGCGGCGATCACCGGCTCGAGCGCGGCGCGCACGGCGTCTTCGCCGCTGTGCAGGGCTTCGAACTGGACCTTCAGGCGCTCCTGGCCGGCCTTGATCTCGGCCTTGCTCTCGCTGCCGGTGCTGGGGTCGAAGCGCGCTTCGAACAGTTCCACCAGCAACCTCGCCAGCAGCGGATAGCGGGCGAAGGTCTCCTCGACGTAGCTCTGCGAGAACGGCACGCCGACCTGCAGCAGGTACTTGCAGTACGCGCGCAGCATCGCGACCTGGCGCCAGGACAGGCTGGCGGCCAGGATCAGGCGGTTGAAGCCGTCGTTCTCGGCGTTGCCGCGCCAGATCTGGGCGAAGGCTTCCTCGAAGTTCTCGTCGAGGCGGTCGACGTCGATGTCGTTGTTGGCGGTCTCGACCTCGAAGTCCTGGATGTAGACCGGCTGGGCGTCGACGGTGAGCCGGTAGGGGTGCTCGGAGATCACCCGCAGGCCCATGTTCTCCATCATCGGCAGCGCGTCCGACAGCGGGATGTCGTCGAGCTGGCGGTAGAACTTGAAGCGCAGGCCGCCCTCGCCCGGACGGGTCCGGCACAGGCTCAGGCGCAGGTCCTCGGGACCGGTCAGCGCGGCCAGGTGGGCGATGTCCTGCGCGGCGACGCCGGCGGAGACCTCGTCGATGTAGCCCGGCGGCAGCGCGCGGCCGTAGCGCTGGATCAGCGCCAGGCCCTGCTGCTCGCCGTTGTTGCGCACCAGCGCCTCGCGCAGGTCGTCCTGGCGGTTGCGCACGATCTCGGCCAGTTGCGCCTCGATCGCGGCGTTGTCGACCTCGACCGCTTCGCCCGACTTCGGCCGCACGATCAGGTGCACCTGGGCCAGCGGCGACTCGCCGATGTGCACGGTGGTGTCGACGTGCTCGCCGTGCAGCCGGTCCTTGAGCATCGCCTCCACGCGCAGGCGCACGTCGGTGTTGAAGCGCTCGCGCGGGATGTAGACCAACACCGAGAAATAGCGGCCGTAGCGGTCGCGGCGCAGGAACAGCTTGCTGCGCACGCGCTCCTGCAGGCCGAGGATGCCCGAGGTGGTCTTGAGTAGCTCCTCCTCGCCGGACTGGAACAGCTCGTCGCGCGGCAGGGTCTCCAGCACGTGGCGCAGGGCCTTGCCGCTGTGGCTGTCGGCCGGCAGGCCGGAGTGCTGCATGACGTAGCCGTGGCGCTGGCGCACCAGCGGGATGTCCCACGGGCGGCGGTTGTAGGCGCTGGAGGTGTACAGGCCGAGGAAGCGCTTTTCGCCGGTCGGACGGCCCTGGGCGTCGAAGCTCAGCACGCCGATGTAGTCCATGTAGCCCGGACGGTGCACGGTCGAGCGCGCGTTGGTCTTGGTCAGGATCAGCGCATCGACCGAACCCGACTGCGGCATGTAGTGCGCGGCCAGCGAGGTCAGCGCGCGCGGCTTGCCCGGCGACTTGCCGCGCAGCAGGCCCAGGCCGCTGTCCTTGATCGCGCGCAGCACGCTCTCGCCGCCCTGCTCGACCACTTCGTACTCGCGGTAGCCCAGGAAGGTGAAGTGGTTGTCGGCGGCCCAGCGCAGGAACGCCTGCGCCTCGCGCTTGCCGTCTTCGTCGATCGGCATGGCCTGGTTCGGCAGCGCTTCGGCGACCTGGTTCATGCGCTCGCGCATCTGCGCCCAGTCGCGCACGATCGCGCGCACGTCGGCGAGCACGGTCTCCAGCGCGCGCTGGATCTGCGCCATCGCTTCCGGCGTCTGCCGGTCCAGCTCCAGGTGCATCAGCGATTCGGCCTGGCCCTCGCCGACCGCGGCCAGCTTGCCGGCCTTGTCGCGGCGGAACGCCACCACCGGGTGGCCGAGCACGTGCACGCCGATGCCCTGGTCGGCCAGCGCCATGGTCACCGAGTCGACCAGGAACGGCATGTCGTCGTTGGCGATCTGCAGCACGGTGTGCGGCGATTCCCAACCGTGGCTCTTGAGCTGCGGGTTGAACAGGCGCACCAGCGCGTTGCCGGGCTTGCGGTCGCGGGCGAAGTCGAGGAAGTCCGCGGCCAGCGCGGCCCAACCGTCGGCCGCGTGCTGCGGCATCTCGTCGCCGCTCATGCGCTTGTAGAACGCCTGGGCGAAGGCCTCGGCCTCGGCATGGCGCGCCTTGGGCAGGCGCTTGCGCATGGCCTCGACGATCGGGCGCAGGTCGACGGCCTGGACGTCCGCGACCGGCGCCGGCTGCGGCGCGCGGCCGGCGAGCTTCTTGGCGGCCGGCTTGGCGGTCGACTTGGCGGTCGACTTGGCGGCGGCGGACTTGCTGGCCGGCTTGGCGGCGGCGCGGGCCGTGGCTTGCTTGGCAGAAGCCGGCTTGACGGCCTTGGCGGCCGGTTTGGCGGGTTCGGACTTGGAAGCTTTGGGTTTGCTGCTCATGGGAACGTTTGAGGTCCGGATGGAATGAGGCCCACGCTTGCGCGCGGGCCGAGAGAGAGGTTATTGCGGCGGGTGCAGCGGAATTCGCACGGCGGCAAAAGCGCCGGCGCCGTAGTCGGGCGACGCCGCGGCGCAGCCTCGCGCACCGGCCCGAAGGCCGGAAAGCGAGCCGGCGTGAAGCGCGGCGGCGGCGGCGACAGCGCGCAGGCCAGTGCCGCCGTCCTCAGGACAGGCGGTGGGCCGGGACGAGCCGAAGCGTTTCATCGTGGTCGGAAAGTCAGCGCAGGCCGGTTTCGTTGCGGGCGATGACCAGGCGCTGGATCTCGCTGGTGCCTTCGTAGATCTCGGTGATCTTGGCGTCGCGGAAATAGCGCTCCAGCGGCATCTCCTTGGAATAGCCCATGCCGCCGTGGATCTGCACGGCCTGGTGGGTGATCCACATCGCCGCTTCCGAGGCGGTGAGCTTGGCGATCGCCGCCTCGTTGCTGAAGCGGCCGCCGTTCTTCTCGGTCTGGCCCTTCTGCCAGGCCGCGCGCAAGGTCAGCAGCAGGGCCGCGTCGAGCTTGCACTTCATGTCGGCGATCTTGGCCTGGGTCATCTGGAAGGTGCCGATCGGCGCGCCGAAGGCCTTGCGCTCCTTGACGTACTCCAGGGTGCGCTCGTAGGCGGCGCGGGCGATGCCGATGGCCTGGCTGGCGATGCCGATGCGGCCGGCGTCGAGCACGCCCATGGCGATCTTGAAGCCGTGGCCTTCCTCGCCGAGCACGTCGGCCGGCTGGGCCACGTAGTCCTCGAATTCGATCTCGCAGGTGGCCGAGGCGCGGATGCCGAGCTTGGGCTCGGTCTTGCCGCGGTGGAAGCCGGGCTTGGCGGTGTCGATCATGAACGCGGTGATGCCGCGCGCGCCCTTGTCCGGGTCGGTCATCGCGAACAGCACGATGTACTTGGCGACCGGGCCGGAGGTGATCCAGCTCTTCTTGCCGTTGATCACGAACGTGCCGTCGGCCTGCTTGACCGCCTTGCAGCGCATGGCCGTGGCGTCGGAGCCCGACTGCGGCTCGGTCAGGGCGAAGGCGCCGATTTCGCGGCCCTCGGCGATCGCGCGCACGTACAGCTGCTTCTGTTCTTCGCTGCCGAACTTGAGGATGCCGTTGCAGAACAGCGAATTGTTGACCGAGACGATGGTCGAGTGCGCGGCGTCGCCGGCGGCGATCTCGACCATGGCCAGCACGTAGGCGACCGGGTCCATGCCGGCGCCGCCGTACTCGGCCGGCACCTCGATGCCCATCAGGCCGTTCTCGCCGAGGGTGCGGATGTTCTCCAGCGGGAATTCGCCGGTCTGGTCATGGTGCTCGGCGCTGGGAGCAATCTTCTCCTGGGCGATACGGCGCGCCACGTCCTGGATCATCAACTGCTCTTCGGTAAAGCCAAAATCCACGTCGCACCTCTGCTGGTTGAGCGCCGCGGCCGTTCCCCCTTTTGCGCGGCGCGCCCGTAAGCGGCGCCGCGTCATCCCGGAACGACCGGCGCGTTGGTTCCGCGTCCTGGTCCGCGGCCCGTACCCGGCGCCGCGAATGCGAATTGTAGCCGCGCGCGCCGCAGAACCCCACCCATGCGGCTGCCCCGATCTGGCGTCATCCCTGCCCCGCGCCCACGCGCTT
This sequence comes from Lysobacter yananisis, assembly GCF_031199375.1. NCBI lineage: Bacteria > Pseudomonadati > Pseudomonadota > Gammaproteobacteria > Lysobacterales > Lysobacteraceae > Lysobacter > Lysobacter yananisis. The sequence continues at coordinate 4,508,476 of NZ_CP133568.1, read as the reverse complement.
CAGTCGCCGTTGCGCCTTGCTGCGCCGCCGCACGACTTGACCTGGGCGCACGGCCGGCACACACTCATCTCTATATCGCGATACGTTGATGGAAGCCGGGAAATCGTTTGCCCGAACCGGCAAGCGCGATGCGCCTCCCGCTTCCGCCCGCGCCGTAAACGCTTCCCCATTCTCCATTTCCCACTCCGACGCCCCCAATGGATCTCGAAGGCTGGTCCGCAAGACTCAAAGTGTTCGCCGACGCCACCCGCGTGCGGCTGCTCGCCCTGCTCGAACGCGAGGAGCTGACCGTGGCCGAGCTCTCGGCGATCACCCGCCTGGCCCAGCCGCGCGTGTCCACCCACCTGTCCAAGCTCAAGGAAGCCGGGCTGGTGCGCGACCGCCGCGCCGGCGTCTCGGCCTATTACCGCTTCGACGAGGGCGCGCTCGACAACGCCCAGCGCGCGCTGTGGCAGACCCTGAGCACCGGCAGCGACGACCCGTTGCTGCGCCAGGACGCCGAGCGCGTGCCCGCGGTCCTGGCGATGCGCGCCTCCGACCAGAACTGGGCCGATTCGGTCGCCGGCGACATGGAACGCCATTACTCGCCCGGCCGCACCTGGGAGGCGCTGGCGCGCTCGGCGTTGCCGCTGCTGCAGCCCGGCGACGTGCTCGACATCGCCTCCGGCGACGGCGTGCTGGCCGAACTGCTGGCGCCGCATTCGCACCGCTACATCTGCCTGGACGCCAGCACCAAGGTCGTCGCCGCCGCGTCCGAGCGCCTGCGCAAGCTGCGCAACGTGGAAGTGCGCGAGGGCGACATGCACGCGCTGCCGTTCGCGGCCGAGACCTTCGACCTGGTGGTGCTGATGCACGCGCTGACCTACGCCGAGCAACCGGCCCAGGCCGTGGCCGAGGCCGCGCGCGTGCTGCGCCCTGGCGGCCGGGTGTTGCTGACCAGCCTGGCCCGGCACGAGCACCGCGGCGCGGTCGAGGCCTTCGGCCACGTCAACCTCGGCTTCACCGAGAAGGACCTGCAGAAGTTCGCGGCCAAGGCCGGCTTCGACATCGTCAGCTGCGAGACCGTCACCCGCGAACGCCGCCCGCCGCATTTCGAAGTGATCGCGCTGATGGCGCGCAAGCCGCTGCCCGAGCCGGCGGCCGCTTCGCCCGCGGCGCGCAAGCCGGCCAAGAAGTGAGGACCCGCCGATGAAACAGCTGCCCTGGCTCCACCCCGAACGCGCGCAAGCGCTGCTGAACGGCCTGGCCGCGCGCATCCTGATCATCGACGGCGCGATGGGTACGATGATCCAGCAGCACTCGCTGGGCGAGGAAGACTATCGCGGCGAGCGCTTCGCGCAGGGCTACGACCGGCTGTATTCGCCGCCGGCGCGCGAGCACGACGGCGAGCACGTCCATGGCGAAAGCTGCGGCTGCTCGCGCGACCAGCGCGGCAACAACGACCTGCTGACCCTGACCCGGCCCGAGATCATCGCCGGCATCCACCGCGAGTACCTGCAGGCCGGCGCCGACCTGGTCGAGACCAACACCTTCAACTCGACCACGATCTCGCTGGAGGACTACGGCCTGCAGCACCTGGCGCGCGAGCTCAACTTCGAAGGCGCCAGGCTCGCCCGCGGCGTGTGCGACGAGATCGAGGCGCTCGACCCGGCGCGTCCGCGCTTCGTCATCGGCGTGCTCGGCCCGACCAGCCGCACCGCTTCGCTGAGCCCGGACGTCAACCGCCCCGGCTACCGCGCGATCAGCTTCGACCAGCTGCGCGAGGCCTACCGCGAGGCCGCCGACGGCCTGATCGACGGCGGCGCCGACGTGCTGATGGTCGAGACCATCTTCGACACCCTCAACGCCAAGGCCGCGCTGTTCGCGATCGAGGAAGCCTTCGACGCGCGCGGCGCGCGGCTGCCGGTGATGATCTCCGGCACCATCACCGACGCCTCCGGCCGCACCCTCTCGGGCCAGACCGCCGAGGCGTTCTGGTACTCGGTGCGGCACGTGCAGCCGACCGCGATCGGCCTGAACTGCGCGCTCGGCGCCAAGGACCTGCGCGTGCACGTCGACGTGCTGTCGCAGATCGCCGACGCCCACGTCAGCACCCACCCCAACGCCGGCCTGCCCAACGCCTTCGGCGGCTACGACGAGACGCCCGAGGACATGGCCGCGGTGCTCGGCGAGTTCGCCCGCGCCGGCCTGCTGAACCTGGTCGGCGGCTGCTGCGGCACCTCGCCGGCGCATATCGCCGCGATCGCGGCGGCGGTGGCGGGGGTGACGCCGCGGCGGCCGTTGCAGTTGGTCGATGCCGCTTGAAAGCGAGGAGTGAGCGCAGAGGAGTGAGGAGTGAGAAAGAGCCTGCTTTCGCTCACTCCTCACTCCTCTGCGCTCACTCCTACCTCTCCCACCCGCCCGAACGCCGCCAGACACCCGAATGACCGCCGCCCTCCCCCGCCAAACCCGTCTCAGCGGCCTCGAACCGCTGCAGATCACCCCGGAAAGCAACTTCGTCAACGTCGGCGAGCGCACCAACGTCACCGGCAGCGCGCAGTTCAAGAAACTGATCCTGGAAGGCCGCCTCGACGAGGCGGTGGTGGTCGCGCGCCAGCAGGTCGAGAGCGGCGCCCAGGTCATCGACGTCAACATGGACGAGGGCCTGCTCGACTCGCAGAAGGCGATGGTCGAGTTCCTCAACCTGATCGCGGCCGAGCCGGACATCGCGCGGGTGCCGGTGATGGTCGACAGTTCCAAATGGAACGTGATCGAGGCCGGGCTGCAGTGCCTGCAGGGCAAGGGCATCGTCAATTCGATCTCGATGAAGGAAGGCGAGGACGAGTTCCTGCGCCAGGCCCGGCTGGTGCGCCGCTACGGCGCGGCGGTGGTGGTGATGGCCTTCGACGAGGTCGGCCAGGCCGACACCATCGAGCGCAAGGTCGAGATCTGCTCGCGCGCCTACAAGCTGCTGACCGAGGAGATCGGTTTCCCGCCCGAGGACATCATCTTCGACCCGAACGTGTTCGCGGTCGCCACCGGCATCGAGGAACACAACGACTACGCGGTCGCCTTCATCGAGGCCACCCGCGAGATCAAGCGGCGCTTTCCGTACTGCCACATCTCCGGCGGCGTGTCGAACGTGTCGTTCTCGTTCCGCGGCAACGAGCCGGTGCGCCAGGCGATCCACGTGGTGTTCCTCTACCACGCGATCCGCGCCGGCATGGACATGGGCATCGTCAACGCCGGCGCGCTGCCGCTGTACGACGACCTCGACGCGGACCTGCGCGAGCGGGTCGAGGATGTGGTCCTCAACCGCCGCAGCGACAGCACCGAGCGCCTGCTGGAGATCGCCGACCGCTTCAAGGGCAAGAAGGGCGAGAAGAAGACCGAGGACCTGCGCTGGCGCGACAAGCCGGTGCGCGAGCGGCTCAGCCACGCCCTGGTCCACGGCATCGACCAGTGGATCGAGGAGGACACCGAAGTCGCGCGCGCCGAATCCGCGCGCCCGCTGGACGTGATCGAAGGCCCGCTGATGTCCGGCATGAACGTGGTCGGCGACCTGTTCGGCGCCGGCAAGATGTTCCTGCCGCAGGTGGTCAAGTCCGCGCGGGTGATGAAGAAGGCGGTCGCCTATCTGCTGCCGTTCATCGAAGCCGAGAAGCTGCGCACCGGCGATGTCGGCAAGTCCAACGGCAAGATCGTCATGGCGACGGTCAAGGGCGACGTGCACGACATCGGCAAGAACATCGTCGGCGTGGTCCTGGCCTGCAACAACTTCGAGGTCGTCGACCTCGGGGTGATGGTGCCGGCGCAGACCATCCTCGACCGGGCCAAAGCCGAGAACGCCGACCTGATCGGCCTGTCCGGCCTGATCACGCCCTCGCTGGAAGAGATGAGCCACGTCGCCCGCGAGATGCAGCGGCAGGGCTTCACCATGCCGCTGCTGATCGGCGGCGCCACCACCTCGCGCGCGCACACCGCGCTGAAGATCGATCCGCACTACAAGGCGCCGACGATCTGGGTCAAGGACGCCTCGCGCGCGGTCGGCGTGGCCCAGTCGCTGATCTCGATCGAGCTGCGCGAGCCGTTCGTCGCCGCCAACGCCTCCGACTACGCCGAGATCCGCGAGCGCCACCGCAACCGCGGCGACGGCAAGCGCCTGGTCTCGCTGGAGAAGGCGCGCGGCCAGCGCTTCGACGGCGGCTGGGCCGACTACGCGCCGCCGGCGCCGAACGCGCCGGGCGTGTACGCGTTCGACGACTATCCGCTGGAGGAACTGGTCGACTACATCGACTGGACCCCGTTCTTCAACACCTGGGAACTGGCCGGGCGCTATCCGGCGATCCTCACCGACGAGATCGTCGGCACCCAGGCCACCGAGCTGTACCGCGACGCCCGCGCGATGCTGAAGCAGCTGGTCGCGGAAAAGTGGATCCGGGCCAAGGCGGTGTTCGGCCTGTGGCCGGCGAACGCGGTCGGCGACGACGTCGAGGTCGATCTGCGGGACCCGGGACCGGGGACCGGGGACCGGCAGAGCTTCGCCGATCCCGCGCCCCGTGCCGTCGGGTCCCCGCTACCCGGTTCCCGGTCCCGAACCTTGCACTTCCTGCGCCAGCAGGCCGACAAGCCCGCCGACCGCCCCGATTTCTGCCTGGCCGACTTCATCGCGCCGAAGGACAGCGGCCGCCAGGACTGGATCGGCGCGTTCGCGGTCACCGCCGGCCTGGGCATCGAGCCGCACGTGGCGCGCTTCGAGGCCGACCACGACGACTACAACGCGATCATGCTCAAGGCCCTGGCCGACCGCTTCGCCGAAGCGCTGGCCGAGCGCCTGCACCAGCGCGTGCGCAAGGAATTCTGGGGCTATGCCGGCGACGAGGCGCTCGACAACGACTCGCTGATCGACGAGGGCTACCGCGGCATCCGCCCCGCCCCGGGCTACCCGGCCTGTCCCGAGCACAGCGAGAAGCGCGACCTGTTCGCGATGCTCGACGCCGGCGCCCACACCGGCCTGGAGCTGACCGAGAGCTTCGCCATGTACCCGGCGGCGGCGGTCTCGGGCTATTACTTCAGCCATCCCGACAGCCAATACTTCGTGGTCGGGCGGGTGTCGAAGGAGCAGGTTGAGGACTACGCCCGGCGCAAGGGCGTCGACCGCGCCCAGGCCGAACGCTGGCTGGCGTCGAATCTGGATTACGATCCCGAGTGAACGGCGCCGGTCCGGCGCCTCACGGACGGCGCCCGCCGTCCTTTCGCCCCGCGACCGGCGCCCACCGGCCGCGCAGTACGGAACGTCACGGATGAGCGAAATCCTGTTGCCCGAAGACCTGGCCGACGACGAGTCCCGCGACCCGCGCGGCAACCAGGCCTTCCTCGAAAAGCACGCCGCGCCCGGCCGCATCGGCCTGTGCGGCGGCCGCGACTTCATCAACAAGCTGATCCGCAAGGCGCAGTCGCCGCTGACCGAGGACGGCCACCGCAGCCTGTGGTCGCACGCCTTCGTCTTCAGCGAGCGGCGCGTGGACGGCCAGTGGTGGGTGATCGAGTCCGACCTGGACCTGCGCTACCGGCAGATCCGCCTGGGCGTGCAGGAGAACCGGGTCGCGCGCTACTACGACGCCGAGGCCTTCCCCAACATCGCCGTGCTCGACTTCGGCCTGAGCCCGGAACAGACCCTGCAGGTGCAGCGCGCCGGCCTGGACCTGCTGGCCGGGCTGTCGAGCTATTCGCTCAGCGAGCTGCTCGGCACCATGATGGCGATGCACAGCCGCCGCCTGCGCAAGCGCGGCAACCTGCTGGCCAAGGACGGCGCGCTGTTCTGCTCGGCGCTGGTGCAGCACTGCTACCTCGCCGCCGGCATCGAGTTCCTGCCGGGCGTGCCGGGCAAGAACATCGCCCCGCACGACATCGACGAATCGCCGCTGCCGCACGCGACCCACCGCATCCTGCGCGACCTCGGCGTGTCGAGCGTGCGCGAGATCGGCCATTCGCTGCGCGAGCGGCTGGGCACGGCGTTCGACTGAGCGGCCGGCCCGAGCCTGCCCTCGGGGCCAGCGGCCCGCCTCAACTCCCCGTTCGGGCGCGCTGCCCGCGCGTTAGCTGGCGCCGACGCGAAGCCGCCGGCGCGAAGGCCGGCGGCGGACACGCGATCGTTTCGCCTTTCGCGCGAATCGATTGGCCCGAATCGATTGGCCCGAATCGACTCGTCCGAATCGACGATGCGGTCCCGCGCCGCGCATCGCGCGACGCGGGACCGAGGCCTCACGGGCCGGTCGGCGGCTGCGGCTGCTCGACGTTGTAGCGCGCCACCGAACAGCCGGCGAAGCCCGACGGCTGGACGTTGATGAACACGTTCTCCACGCAGGTCGCATCGACCGCGCCGGTGAGGCCTTCGCCGATCGGCTGACGCGACATGATCGTGTTGTGCACCACCCGCGCGCGCGGCGAGTTGATGAACTGGATCATGCGATGGCCGGCCTCGAAGTCGAGGAACTGGTTGCCGGTGAGCTGCGCATCGGGCGACTCGCCCAGTTCCAGTCCGCCGCGGCCGCGGTAGCCGGCGACGACGTTGTTGGCGATCACCGCGCGCGGCAGGCCGTGCACGCGCAGCGCCGGGCCCCAGTTCGCCTGGTCGCCGCCGTAGCCGATCACCCGGTTGCCGACGATGCGCGCCGGTTCGGCCTGCGGATCGGGCGGCCCGAACGGATTGCCGTGGATGATGATCGGCGTGTCCTGCGCACGCAGCACGGTGTTGTTGAGCAGTTGCGCGCCGCTGCCCACATCGGCCTGGATGCCGTTGGCGAAGCCGTCGACGCGGCAGTTGCGCACCACCACCTTGCCGCCGCCGCGCACCATGATGCCGACGCCGCCGCCGGGACCGCCGCCGGTGGAGGGGTTGACCAGGGTGCGGGTGCGGCAGTCGAGTTCGATGTCGGTGCCGTTGATCTCGATCGGCAGGCTACGGTTGCCGCTCAGGCAGTACTTGCCGGGCGCGGAGATGCCGATCTGGTTCGCCGGCAGGATGGTGTCGCAGGCCAGCGCGTTGGCGCTGAGCAGCAAACCGGCCAGGGCCAGGCCGGTCTTGGAAGTCGATCGCATGCGGTAATCGTCCTTGTCTTGGGAGTGTGTCCGACGCGAATGCGGCGGCGCGGCCATCGCCGCTTCGCCGCCGTCGCGCCTGCATTGTGGCGGCCGCGCATCTCAGCCGGCGCGACCGCCGGTCCGGGCGCCGGCGGTCGTCCGCGGCGCTCAGTCGTTGTTGATCTGATCGACGTTGTGGCGCCGCACCGAGCACAGTTCGAAGCCCGAATCGACGACGTTGACGAACACGTTCTCGATGCAGGTCGCATCGCTCGCGCCGACCAGGCCCTTGGCGCTGACGCCGCGGCGCAGCATCACGGTGTTGTGGACCAGGCGCGCGCGCGGCGATTGCTCCATGCGCACCGCCGCAGCGCCGCCTTCGTTGAGGTCGAGCAGCTGGTTGCCGGTCAGCTGCGCGTCGGCGGCGCGGTTGAGCATGATCGCGGCGTAGCCGCGGAAGCCGGCGACCAGGTTGTTGGTCAGCGCCGGCGCGGGCGAATGGTTGAGCGCGATCGCCCACTCCGAGCCTTCGCGCGCGTCGTAGTAGAAGATCCGGTTGCCGGTCAGCTTGAGGCCGTCGCCGCCGGCGCGGTCGGTGCCGTGCACGGAGATCGCCGGGCCGTTGGCGAGGACGGTGTTGTTGAGCAACTGCGCGTCGGTGTACTGGTCGACCACCATCGACAGGGTCCAGCCGACCAGGCGGCAGTTGCGCACCACCGCGCGGCTGCCGCCGCGCAGGTGCACGCCTTCGTTGACCCAGGGCTCGTCGTCGCGATGGGTCAGGGTGCGGCCGCGGCAGTCCAGCTCGACGTCGCTGGCGTTGATGCGGATCGGGTTTTCGCGATTGGCGGCGAGGCAGTACTTGCCGGGCGCGTCGATGTCGCGCTGCTCGGGCGGCAGCACGGTGTCGCAGGCGAGCGCGGGCGCGGCGAACAGGCTGGCGGCCGCGGCGAACGCGGCCAGGGGCAGGAGGCGCATAAAGTCCTTGTAGGGTTGCAGTCCGTGGGAAGCGCGCCGGCGCGATCCGCCGGGCGCGCGGCGAGTATGCGCAGGCGCGGGTCGCGACGGGAGCGACGGCGCGGTACGGGCTGGTTTTTATTTGTATCGAGCGCGTTTCGCTGCCGCGATGGCCGTCGCTCGCGGTTTCAACGCGAAGCCGGCGCCGGCCGCGACCGCGAACCCGCGCCAGCGCCCTCGCGCGCGCATTCCGGCGCCGGCCGACTCCGCATGGCCGCCACGCCGCAGCCGCCAGCGCGGCGCGCACCGCCCCCGCCGAGCCGCTACCGCCCAACTGTACGCAATGGTATGTTTCGGCCACCGACCGCCCTGCGGGCCCCCGCGCCGCCATGTCCGACCTGCTGCTGTTCTCCCACGCCAACGGCTTTCCGGCCCCGGTCTACCGGGTGATGCTGGAGCAGCTGTCGGCGCGCTACCGGATCGAGCGGCCCGAACGGATCGGCCACGATCCGCGCTATCCGGTGACCCTGGACTGGCCGCACCTGGTCGAAGAACTGGCCGAGCGCGCCGTGGCCGCCGCCGGCGACGCCCGCCGGATCTTCCTGGTCGGCCATTCGCTCGGCGGCTACCTGAGCCTGCTGGCCGCGCACCGGCTCGCCGGCACCGCGCTGGCCGCGCGCCTGGCCGGGGTGGTCATGCTGGATTCGCCGCTGATCGCCGGCTGGCGCGCGCGGCTGGTGCAACTGGGCCGGCGCACCGGCCTGGACAACCTGGTGATGCCGACCCGCGCCACCCTGCAGCGCCGCCACCACTGGCCCGACCGCGCCGCGGTGCGCGCGCACTTCCTGGCCAAGCCGACCTTCGCGCGCTGGGACCAGCGCGTGCTCAACGACTACGTCGAGCACGGCACCCGCGCCGCCGACGACGGCGCGCGCGAGCTGGCGTTCGAGCGCGAGATCGAATACCGCATCTACCGCAGCCTGCCGACCACCTCGCTGAGCGGGCTGGCGCCGCAAGTACGGGTGCCGGTGGGTTTCCTCGCCGGCACCCGCTCGCGCGAGCTGCGCAATGCCGGCGAAGCGGCGACGCGGCGCCTGGTCGGCGAGCGCTGGGCCTGGGTCGAAGGCAGCCACCTGTTCCCGATGGAGCGGCCGCAGCAGACCGCGGCGGCGATCGAGGCGATGCTGGAGCGGATCGCGCCGGCGGCCGCGGAAGCGGACGCGCGCGCGCCGGCGGCCGTCCGCGCCACCGGGACCTGATTGCGCGGATCGTCGCGCGTCGGGGATGGATTGCGGGTTTTCGGGGTTTTCGGGGTTTTCGGGGTTTTCGGGCTGTTCGGGGCGTTCGCGGCAGTCGGCGTGTCGCGGTCGCGGCTTGCGCCGCTCCTACAGGGCGCCATGCCGCCACGTTTCTTCCTGTAGGAGCGGCGCAAGCCGCGACCGCGCCGCCACAACGACGACGAACGCCCGCCACCGCCGCGTCTGTCTCAGCAGCCGACGCCTCACCTGCCGCCCCAAAAGCAAAGGCCGCGACATCCGTCGCGGCCTTCGTCGATACCCTCTCGCGGACAGCGCAACCACCCTGCCCGCCGCGACTTCACCAGACCAGATCGTCCGGCACCTGGTACATCGGATCGGCGTAAGGATCTTCGTCCGCCGGCGCGTTCGGATCGACCTTGAGCGCCACCGCCGGCGGGAAGATTTCCTCGGCCTGGGCCAGCATCGCCGCCGTCACCAGCAGATAGCGGCCTTCCTGCTGCAGCACGCCCAGTTCGCCGGCATTGAGCTGCTTGAGCTGCTCGGCGGTCACGTACACGCGCTTGATCTTGCCGCCGTACGGGAAATGCCGGGCGATGTCGGCGTCGGCGATGTTGAGCGCCTGGTCCTTGAGCAGTTCGGCCAGCCGCGCGCGCGCTTCGCGGCGCAGGCGCGCCTCTTCCTGCTTGGCCTGCTCGGCGGCGATGCGCTCGTCCTTCTCGCGCTGGGCGCGGATCGCGTAGGCCTTGGCCAGGTCGATGTCCTCGCGCGTGGCCGCGCGTCCGCCCTGGCCGGGACGGCCGCCGCGGCCGCGTTCGCCCGGCTTGGCGCCCGCGCGGCCGGCGCCGGCTTCGCCGGGCTTGCCGCCGGGACGGCCCTGGCCGGGCCGCGCGCCGCCGCGCTCTTGGCCGTCGGGCCTGGCTCCGCCGGGCTTGTGTCCGCCGGGACGGCCGTCGCCGCGGGCGGCGCCGTCGGCGCGCGCTTGCGGTTTGCCGCCGTGGGGCTTGCCGCCGGCGCCGGGCTTGCCGCCGCGGCGGTCCTCGCCCTTGCGTTCGTGGCGTTCGGGCTTGGGCGCGGGCTTGAAACCCAGGCCCAGCAATTGGTCGCGCAGGCTATCGCTCATTGCAGGTTCGTCAGTAGTGCGGCGGCGGCGGTTCGCTGCTGGCGTCGCCGGTCAGGGGGCTCGCGGCGAACGCCGCGCGCAGGTGCTTGATCTCTTCGAGCGCGCGATGCAGCAGCAGCGCGTTGCGCGCTTCCTCGCTGCGCGCGGCGGCGAGCGCGTCGCTCAGCTCGGTCAACGCGTGCTCCTGGAACGCCAGGCGCGTTTCCAGGTCGACCAGGCGCTGTTGGATGGGGTCTTCGCTCACGGCGGGGCTCACGGGCTCAGGCGTCGATGCGGATCGAACGGCCGCGGCCGATGCCGTAATAGGCCAGGTCCGCGGCCTCGACTTCGTCGGGATGGTACAGGTTGCGCCCGTCGAAGATCACTGCGTCGGCCAGGGCCTGGCGCACGCGCACGAAATCCGGGCTGCGGAACTGCTTCCACTCGGTCACCACCACCAGCGCGTCGGCGTCGGCCAGCGCGGCGCGCGCCGAATCGCACAGCACCAGGTCCTCACGCTCGCCGAAGATGCGCTGCGCTTCCTCGCTGGCCTCCGGATCGTAAGCGCGGACCTTGGCGCCGGCGTCCCACAACTGCGCCAGCAGGCGCCGGCTGGAGGCCTCGCGCATGTCGTCGGTGTTGGGCTTGAACGCCAGGCCCCACACGGCGAAGGTCTTGTCGCGTACGTCGCCGCCGTAATGGCGCTGGATCAGTTCGAACAGATGGCCCTTCTGGCTGTCGTTGACCGACTCCACCGCATCGAGCAGGCGCGCGCCGTAGCCGTGCTGCTGGGCGGTGCGCGCCAGCGCCTGCACGTCCTTGGGGAAGCACGAGCCGCCGTAACCGGCGCCGGGATAGATGAAGTGCCAGCCGATGCGCGGGTCCGAGCCGATGCCCTGGCGGACCATCTCGATGTCGGCGCCGACTTTCTCGGCGATGTTGGCGATCTCGTTCATGAAACTGATCTTGGTCGCCAGCATCGCGTTGGCCGCGTACTTGGTCAGCTCGGCCGAGCGCACGTCCATGACCACGATGCGTTCGTGGTTGCGGTTGAACGGCGCGTACAGGCGCTTGAGCTTCTCCACCGCGAGCGGGTTGGCCGCGCCGATGACGATGCGGTCCGGGCGCATGCAGTCGTTGACCGCGTCGCCCTCCTTGAGGAATTCGGGATTGGAGGCGACGTCGAACGGCACCTGCGCGCCGCGCGCGGCCAATTCGGCGGCGATGCTCGCCTGGACCTTGTCGGCGGTGCCGACCGGCACGGTCGACTTGTTGACCACGATCACCGGGCGCTCGATGTGGCGGCCGATGGTCTGGGCCACCGCCAGCACGTACTTGAGGTCGGCGCTGCCGTCCTCGTCGGGCGGCGTGCCGACGGCGATGAAGATCAGGTCGCCGTGGGCGATCGCGCCGGCGGCGTCGGTGGTGAAGTGCAGGCGGCCGGCGGCGTGGTTGGCCTTGACCATCGGCTCCAGGCCCGGCTCGTAGATCGGGATCGCGCCGCGGTTGAGGCCCTCGACCTTGGCCTGGTCGATGTCGACGCAGACCACGTCGTGACCGACGTCGGCCAGGCAGGTGCCGGTGACCAGGCCCACATAGCCGGTGCCGAAGATGGTGACGCGCATTGCTGTGTTCCTTGGTGTAGCGGGATCGATGGACGCGGGCCGCGCGGATGGCGCGGGCCCCGGTCCGGCGCGGCGGTGCCGGCGGGACCCCGGCGCCGGCGCCGGTTGCCGCAAGGGTATGGGGACGCGGGCCGCGCTGCAAAAGCCGCCGCTGCCGCGCCGCCTCCCGGGCGAGGCGTCCCGGCGGGCCATCCCGCCGGGAACGCGCGCGGTCGCGGCCTCGGCGCGAGGATCGCGCGCCGAGGCCGCCGTCGGGCCGCTTAGTGCTTGTCCGGACCGGCGCCCGCCGCCGCGCCGGGGCCGGCGCCGGCCGCGTCGGGCTTGACGATGTCGAGCAGTTCCACGTCGAACACCAGGGTCGCGTTCGGGCCGATCGGGCCGCCCGGGGTGCCCTGCTCGCCGTAGCCGAGCTTGGCCGGGATCCACAGCTTGAACTTGCTGCCGACCGGCATCAGCGCGATGCCTTCCTGCCAGCCCGGCACCACCGCGCCGAGCGGGAACACCGCCGGCTCGTTGCGATCGTAGGAGCTGTCGAAGGTCTTGCCGTCCAGGGTGGTGCCCTTGTAGTGCACGCGGACCGTGTCGGAGGCCTTGGGCTTGGCGCCCTTGCCCTCGCTGACGATCTGGTACTGCAGGCCCGAGGCGGTGGTCACCACGCCGGCCTTCTTGCCGTTGGTGGCGAGGAATTTCTCGCCCTCTTCCTGGTTCTTCTTGGCCGTCGCCATCATCTTCTCGACCTGCTTGTTGCGCACGGTCTCCTGCAGGCGCTGGCGGATCTGCATCGCTTCCTCGTCGGTCAGCGCAGCCTTCTCGCCCTTCATGCTGGCCTGCATCGCCTTCTGCAGCACGGCCAGGTCGATGTCGTCCTTGAGCAGCTCCAGCGAACGGCCCATGTCCATGCCGATCAAGTAGCTGTTCTGCTCCTTCTCGGTCTTCATGCCGCCCAGGACCTTGACGTCCTTGGCGGCGTCGGCCGCCTTGTCGCCGCTCTTGGCGTCGGCCGCGGCCTTGTCGCCGGCCGGCTTGCCGGCCTGGTCGCAGCCCGCGGCGAACAGCGCGGCCGAGGCCACGGCGATCGCCAGGGCGGTGTTACGCATGAAAGGCTTCATCAAACTGCACTCCTGAAAAGACTGGAAGACCGGAAGGTGGGTGGCCGGCCGGACAAGCTGCCCGGCAGCGGCTGAACGTTGCTTCACGCGCCGCGCGCGAACGCGCGGCGCGTGGGGATCACAGGATGTCGAGCAGTTCGACCTCGAAGGTCAGCACGGCGTTGGGGCCGATGCTCGGCGGCGCGCCGTTCGGGCCGTAGGCCAGCTCGGACGGAATCCAGAACTTGAACTTGCTGCCCACCGGCATCATCGCCAGGCCTTCCTGCCAGCCCTGGATCACGCCGTTGACCGGGAATTCGGCCGGCTGGCCGCGATCGTAGGAACTGTCGAAGGTCTTGCCGTCCAGCAGCGTGCCCTTGTAGTTCACGCTGACCTTGTCGGTCGGCTTGGGACGCTCGCCCGAGCCCTGGCGCAGGATCATGTACTGCAGGCCCGAACCGGTCGAGAACACGCCCTTGACCTTCTTGTTCTCCTCGAGGAACGCCTTGCCTTCCTTGAGGTTCTTGTCGCCGGCCGCGGCCGCGTCGGCCTTGGCCTTGGCCTGCATGCGCTCGCTGAAGTTGGTCAGCACGGTGCGCGCGTCGCCCTCGGCCAGCAGCGGCTTGCCGCCGCCGAGCGCGGTGCGCACGGCCTGGGCCAGCACCGGCAGGTCGATCTCGGATTTGATCTGCTGCAGGGCCGGGCCGACCATGAAGGTGCCGATCATCAGGCCGACCTTGGCCTTGTCGACCGCCGGCGGCGGCGTGCCCGGCGGGGTGCCCTGGGCCGGCTTGCCCTCGCGCGAGGCGATGCGCGCGCGCAGCGCGGTGTCGACGGTGCGGGCCTCGTCCTGGGTGATCAGCGGCTTGCCGCCGTCGAACACGTTCTTGACCGCCTTTTCGAACGCCGCGGCGTCGAGGTCGGGGCCGACCGGCTTGAGCGAGGACGCCACGTCCATGCCGATGGCGTAGCTGATTTTTTCGCGGTCGTTGGCGAGCACGGATTTGTCCTGGGCAGAGGCGGCGCCAGCGAACAGCGCCGCGGTGGTCATCAACACGGCCGCGCCGCGCACGAAGGGCTTCATTAGGGTCCCGCTCCTGGTGTCCTGGGTGTCGAACTTGCAATCGGATGACGCGCCGCCGCGCGGCGCGAGCCCGCCATTGTCGCGGGCGCGGCCGTGGGCGGCAACGCTCCAGTGTGACGGCGGACCGGCGTTTTAGTTCCGCCGCGGCGCCGGCGGCGGCGCGGGGAAACCTGACCGGGCGCCCAGATCGCCGCGCGCCCGCCGTCGGCGGCGCCCGCGCGGACGATCCGTGCGCGCTCGCGGCGCGATCAGCGCGCCGCGGCCGCCTTCGGCGCCGGCGCCGCCAGGGCGCGCTCGATCGCCGCGACCACCGCCGGATCGTCCGGCGTGGTCTTGCTGCCGTAGCTGGCGATCAGCTTGCCGTCGCGGCCGATCAGGTACTTGTGGAAGTTCCACTTCGGCGCCTCGCCGCCGGCGGCCTTGGCCAGGTCCTTGTACAGCGGCGTGGCCTGCTCGCCGACCACGTGCACCTTCTCGAACATCGGGAACTTGACCCCGTAGGTCAGCGTGCAGAACTCCTGGATCTGCTTCTCGTCCTCGAATTCCTGGGCCTTGAAGTCGCCGGACGGGAAGCCGAGCACGGCGAAGCCGCGCGCCTTGTACTTGGCGTGCAGGCCTTCCAGCGCCTCGAACTGCGGGGTGAAGCCGCATTTGCTGGCGGTGTTGACCACCAGCACGACGTCGCCGGCGTAGGTCTTGGACAGCTCGACCGGCTGCTTGCCGGCCAGCGGGCGGTAACTGCGGTCGAGCAGGCCGCCGGCGGCGGCCGCGGCCGCGCCGGCGGCGAGCGCCAGGCCCAGCGCCAGCGCGACGGCGGCGCGGCGGCGGGTCCGGGAGGGGGAATGCGAGGGGGCGACAGCGGACATGGCAGGCCTCGGTGACAGGGGGAGGGCCCGGCGGACGGGCCGCGGCGGGAACCGGACCAGTATGACTTTAGTTGGGTCGGCGGCGATTGACGCGACGTGTTTAGGTGTTATAGTTGCATACAACACCGGCCCACTAAAGAGCAGGACGTTCATATGAACCGCAAGCTCCATAACTCGATTTCGGCCCTGATGGCCGCCGGCGGCGCGCTGGTGCTGGGCCTGGTGGTCGCCCTGCCCCTGCCCGCCCCCGATGCCGCCCCGGCGCCGCGGCTGACCGAATTCGCCGCCGACGCGCCGGCCACCCGCCCGATCGAAGTCGACCTGGGCACGGTCAAGGCCCGGATCAGCTTCGACCGCGCCTTCCTCGCCCGCGCCCAGGCCCGTTCCGGCGACGTCGCCGGCGCGATGCGCAAGATCGAGCAGCGCGCCTCGCAGCTGGAGAACGCCGAACGCGCCAGCGAACTGGCCAGCCTGGCCGGCGCGCTGGCCGGCGACGTCGGCGACCTGGCCGCGCTGGCCAACGCCATCGCCCCCGCCGCACCCGCCGCCGCGGAACCGGCGGCCGAACCCACGCGCAAGGCGTCCCGCGCCGCGCGCCGCAACCGCAGCAATCTCGTTATGCCCTATTTCTCCTTCCTGTCGCGGGGCTGAGCCATGACCGCAATCCAATGGAGCGACGGCGCTCCGATCTATCGCCAGCTCAAGGAGCGCGTCGTCGCCATGATGCTCGACGGCGTGCTCAAGCCGGGCGACGCCCTGCCTTCCGTGCGCCAGGTCGCCGCCGAATACCAACTCAATCCCATCACCGTCTCGCGCGCCTACCAAGAATTGGCCGACGAGGCGCTGGTCGAAAAACGCCGAGGCCTGGGCATGTACGTGACCGAAGAAGCCGCGAAGAAACTGCTCCTCAACGAGCGCGACCGCTTCCTGCGCGAGGAATGGCCGCTGGTGCTCGAACGCATCGCCCGGCTCGGCCTGCGCGCCGAGGAACTGCTGGCCGGCGAACCGGCCGCCACCAACGGCAGCCACAAGGCGGACGCCCCATGACCCACTCCCTGCATACCCCGCCCCTGCGCGACGCCGCCGGCGCCGTGGTCCGCGCCCGCGGCCTGCGCAAGACCTACCGCAACAAGGCCGCGCTCGCCGGCACCGATTTCGACATCCCCGCCGGCCGCATCGTCGGCCTGATCGGCCCCAACGGCGCCGGCAAGACCACCGCGCTCAAGGCGGTGCTCGGCCTGACCGCGTTCGAAGGCGAACTGTCGGTGCTCGGGCTGGACCCGCGCACCCAGCGCGACGAGCTGATGCGCGAGGTCTGCTTCATCGCCGACGTGGCGGTGCTGCCGCGCTGGCTGCGGGTGCGCGAGGCGATCGAATTCGTCGCCGGCGTGCATCCGCGCTTCGACCGGGCCAAGTGCGAACGCTTCCTGCACGGCACCCAGCTCAAGCCCGACCTGCGCGTGCGCGAGATGTCCAAGGGCATGATCGTGCAGCTCCACCTGGCGCTGGTGATGGCGATCGACGCGCGCCTGCTGGTGCTCGACGAACCGACCCTGGGCCTGGACATCCTCTACCGCAAGCAGTTCTACCAGCGCCTGCTGGAAGACTACTTCGACGAGAACAAGACCATCGTGGTCACCACCCACCAGGTCGAGGAGATCGAACACATCCTCACCGACGTGATGTTCATCCGCGACGGCAAGATCGTGCTGGACTGCCCGATGGAGAACGTCGGGGAGCGCTTCGTCGAGGTGTTGGTCGACCGCGACAAGGCCGAGCATGCGCGCACGCTCGGGCCGCTGGACGAACGCGCCTTGCCGTTCGGCAAGACCGTGATGCTGTTCGACGGCGTCGCCGCCGCCCAGCTCGACGGCCTCGGCGAGACCCGCACGCCGGGCCTGGCCGACCTGTTCGTCGCCACCATGAAGGGGACCTACGCATGAACGCCGCCACCGACGACTATTCCGCAAGCACCGCCGCCGTCCCCCGCGCGGCCGCCGCGATCGCCCCGTCGCGGGTCTTCCTGATGCTGCTCAAGCGCGAATTCTGGGAACACCGCGGCGGCTTCCTGTGGGGCCCGCTGATCGCCGGCGCCATCGCCATCGTCTTCACCGTGCTCGGCGTGATCGGCGGTTCGGTGCTGTTCCGCAAGGTCGCCAACGAACGCGGCGAAGGCATCAACTTCGAGATGAGCGGCGGCGAGATCGGCCGCGCCGGCAGCATCGGCGACGCCGCCCTGGCCGGCGGCCTGGGCATGGTCTGCCTGGTGTTCGTGTTCGTGGTGTTCTTCTACGCACTGGGCTCGATCTACGACGAACGCAAGGACCGCAGCATCCTGTTCTGGAAGTCGCTGCCGGTCTCCGACACCCAGGCGGTGCTGTCCAAGCTGGTGTGGGCGCTGCTGCTGGCGCCGCTGCTGGCCGCGGCGATCGGCCTGGCGGTGGGCCTGGTGATGTGGGTGTTGGCGTGGCTGGCGGCGGTGCTCAACGGCTTCCCCGGCGCCGGCGCGATCTTCACCCAGGCCCATCCGTTCCGGTTGCTCGCCGAACTGGCGGTGTCGGTGCCGGTGTACGCGCTGTGGGCGCTACCGACCGTCGGCTGGCTGATGCTGTGCTCGGCCTGGGCGCGCAGCGTGCCCTTCGTCTGGGCGGTGGTGATCCCGCTGCTGGCCTGCGTGTTCGTCAGTTTCCTCGACATCATGCCGGGCATCGAGATCCCGCACGGCGCGATCTGGTACACGGTGGCGCTGCGCGGCCTGCTCAGCGTGGTGCCGGGCACCTGGTTCCTGCACGAGCAAATGAACGGCGACGCCCAGCAGGCCGCGCTTAAGGGCACCGAGGCGCTGAGCCAGCTGGATTCGGTCAATAGCCTGCACGTGCTGGCCACCGCCGACCTGTGGATCGGCGCGGCGCTCGGCGCGGCGATGATCTACGCCGCGATCCGCCTGCGCCGCTGGCGCGACGACGGCTGAGCCGCAGCCGGCCGGCGGGGGCGGTCGCGATCGAACGCGACCGGGCTTTCAACCCTGCCGGCCCCCAGCGCATCCCAGCCTTACCTTTCGTTCCTGCCCAGGACCTCGCCATGCGCTTCCCGCCTTACGCTCGCCCCTTGCTCGCCCTGCTCTGCGCCGCGCTGTTGCCCGGCGCGGCCTTCGCCGCCGACCGCTGCGACAACGCCCAGCCGCGCAATCTCGCGCTGGATCTGCGCGGCGTGGAGGCGGTGGTGTTCGAGATCGGCTCCGACGACCTGATCGTGGAGGGCGGCAACGGCGCGCCCGCGGTCGCCGGCCATGCCTGCGCCAGCAACCCCGCCGACCTCGCCGGCCTGACCCTGAGCCAGCGCCGCGAAGGCAACAAGCTGGTGGTGACCGCCGAGCACGCCAAGCGCATCGGCCTGAACTTCAACGGCCAGCGCTACATGCGCCTGCACGCGAGCGTGCCGCAGAACCTGCGCGTGCAGCTCAAGGTCGGCTCCGGCGACGCCTCGGTGCGCAACGTCGCCGCGCTCAGCGCCGACGTGAATTCCGGCGACATCGCCGTCGAGAACGTGCGCGGCCTGACCGTGGCCTCGGTCGGTTCCGGCGACATCGTGCTGCGCGACATCGGCCCGCTGCAGATCGTCAGCCTCGGCTCGGGCGACCTGAAGGCGCGCAACGTCGGCGGCGACGTCAGGATCGGCACGGTCGGTTCCGGCGACGTCGAGCTCGACCAGGTCGCCGGATCGGTCACCCTCGACCGCATCGGCTCGGGCGATCTGGAAGTCGACGGCGTGCGCGGCGACCTGCGCGTGGCCCGGGTCGGCAGCGGTTCGGTCAAGCACCGCGGCGTGTCCGGCCGGGTCGACGTGCCCAAGCAGGACTGACCGGCGCGCATCGATGCGGGCGGCGCGCCGTCCGCATCGACGCAGCAAGCTTCGTCCGCCTTTTCCTCTCTTTTCCGATCACGCGCTTCGTCCGGAGCCCCGCCCATGACCGCCCGCACCGTTCCCGTCGCCGCCCTGCTCGCCGCCGCGCTCGCGGCCGCCTTCGCCGGCGCCTGTTCGCGCCAGCCCGACGGCGGCGTGCAGGTGTCGGTGATCGATCACATCTCGATGGACGGCGACAAGGTGCTGTTGCGCGCCGCCGGCCGCAGCGCGCAGATCGGCCCCGACGGCGCCATCGCCATCGACGGCGGCGCGCTGGCGCTGACGCCGGCGCAGCAGGCGCTCGGCCGCGAGTTCTACCAACAGGCCACGGGCATGCGCCGCGACGGCGCCGCGATGGGCAAGGCCGGCGCGGCGATGGCCGGACAGGCCCTGAGCACCGTGGCCCGGGACCTGCGCGACGGCAACACCGACCAGACCGAGGCCAAGATCCAGGCCGAAGCGGCCAAGCTGGAAGCCCAAGCGCTGCAACTGTGCCAGCGCGCGCAGGCGCTGCGCGACGCGCAACAACGGCTGAGCGCGGCGTTGCCGCAGTTCGAACCGTTCGCGCGCCTCGCCGCCGGCGTCGGCGACGACTGCCGCAAGCGCTGAGCGCACCGCCGCGACCGGCCGCCGGCCGGTCGCGGCGCCGGATCAGTCGAAGCTGCGCTCTTCCACCCGTTCGCCGCCGTCGCCGCTGTCGCGGGTGTTCTTCTGCACCGCGATCGCCGCGAACAGGCTCATCGCATAGGCCATGGCGTAGAAGCCCTTCTC
Source organism: Lysobacter yananisis (assembly GCF_031199375.1). Taxonomy (NCBI): domain Bacteria; kingdom Pseudomonadati; phylum Pseudomonadota; class Gammaproteobacteria; order Lysobacterales; family Lysobacteraceae; genus Lysobacter; species Lysobacter yananisis. The sequence goes on along the minus strand of NZ_CP133568.1, from coordinate 4,488,762 downwards.
GCTGAAGGCGAGCTCGGCGTTCCACAGGCCGACGAACAGCAGGGTCAGCGCGGTGACCACCGAGAACCAGGCCAGGCCGTAGTAGATGTTGGTGACCGGGATCCCTTCCATCCGGTCGCGCACCGACTTCTGCACCGACACGGCCGCGAACAGGCCGTACAGCAGCAGGGTCAGGTAATAACCCTTCTCGTTGAGCTGCATGGTCGACGCGTTCCACAGGCCGACCAGATAGGCCAGCGAGCCGAGCAGCAACGCGCCCCACGAGGCGCCGACGAACGCCGCGGTGGGCTTGCGGGAGATGGCACGGTTCATTGCATCGCTTCCTTGAGTGAGTAGCGGCCGGCGCACGCCAGAGATCCGCCGCCCGCGCGGGCGGCTTGCCGTGCGGACGCTCCCAGCCCGCGCCGGCACTATGCCAAGCGCCGCGGCGGCTGTCATCCGCGCGCCGGCGGGCGCCGCGCTGCGTTGCGCAGGCGCGGCACACGCCGTGCGCCATGCGCGGCGAACAATACCGGCGCGGATACCCTGCGCGCGGCCGGCCAGCGGCACGCGCGATACAGACGTTTTCACAAAAACGGGCGTCGGCGCGATGCGCTCGCGGACGTCGCGGCGCTGCCGCGGCCTGCGTTGCCAGCAGGCAGGCGCCGGCGGGAAGAAACAAAACCCCGCACGCTCACAAAATACGTGCGAAAAACCGGGAATCCGGTCAACGGGGCGGCAGCGAACCAGCGCGGCCGGACCGAACCATCGCTCGGGCGAGCCAAGATCGCCCGCTCCAACGCCGCCCCCGGCCACAGGCCCAGCGCCGGCTCCGGCGCATGTGGCGCGGCCGCGAGCGCCGTCGCGGCGCGCGGGCCCGGACCGGGCGATCCCGGTCCGGGACGCAGCCTCAGTGCGCGGTGCGGACGCTGGCGACGGCGACCTTGGCCGCGTCCACCGCGGCCGGAGCCGCGCGTGCGCTCAGGTCGACGTGGGCGTCGTCGAAGTAGGGAATCGACTGCGGCTTGCAGGCGGCGCAGGCCAGCAGCGAGACGATGGCGGCGTACCGAAGGAAACGATTGGACTTCATGAGCGAGGCTCCATTAGTTATGGCTGGCCGGGCGGCCAGGGGCTGCGGGGAAACTCGTGCGCGCGCCGCATCCTGTGTCGCGCGAACGACAGTTACTTCAAACCCGCCGCGGCTGATCCGTGATGACCGCAGGGTTACCGCTCAATAACCCCGCGCCCGCGCCGGACCGCGACGGACGTTTTACGGCGGCCGAAACCGCCGGTTTCCCGCGGCGATGCCGTACCGCGGCATCGCTGCGGGGTCGCGGGCCTGGACGCCGGCGCGGACCGCGCCCTCGCACGGTCCGGCGGAGGCGCCGGAGAATCCGGCCGCACCCGCGTTGCGGCGCCCCTGCCCGCCCCGGTTGGAATATTATCCGCGCTCGCGCTTGGATATTCCTCCCGAACGGCGAGGATATACAGGCGCATGCGCCTGAAAATCCCACGCCGGTCGCGAAACTAAATGCTGGAACATTCTGCGCCGAGGTTTCCCCCGCCTGCAGCGCAGCGATCGATGCGATTGTGCATCAAATCGCGCGCCGCGCGAACGCCGCCGCGCTCAGCCGCCCCCGCCGCCCCCGCCGGCGCGGATGCCGCCGCGGGTCAGCGCGGCCGGATCGAGCAGCTTGCGCAGCTGTTTCTCGCTCAAACCGCTGTCCTGCAGCGCCACCTCCAGCACCGGCCGGGCCTCCTTGTAGGCGCGCTTGGCGATCGCGGCGGCCTTCTCGTAGCCGATGATCGGATTGAGCGCGGTGACCAGGATCGGGTTGCGGTCCAGCGCTTCGCGCACGTGCGCCTCGCGCACCTTGAGCCCGGCGATGGCGCTGTCGGCCAGCAGCGGCATCGCGCGCGCGAGCAGGCGGATCGAATCGAGCAGGTCGTAGGCGATCAGCGGCAGCATCACGTTGAGCTGGAAATTGCCGCTCTGCCCGGCGATGGTGATCGCGGTGTGGTGGCCCATGACCTGGGCGCAGACCATCGCCAGCGCTTCCGGGATCACCGGGTTGACCTTGCCCGGCATGATCGAGCTGCCCGGCTGCAGCGCCGGCAGTTCGATCTCGCCCAGGCCGGCGAGCGGGCCGGAATTCATCCAGCGCAGGTCGTTGGCGATCTTGGTCAGCGCCACCGCCAGCGCGCTGAGCTGGCCGGACAGTTCGACCGCGTCGTCCTGCGAGGCCAGGCCCTCGAACTTGTCCGCGGCCGATTCGAAGCGCACTCCGCCGGCGGCGCTGAGCGCCTTGGCCACGGCTTTGCCGAAGCGCGGATCGGCGTTGATGCCGGTGCCGATCGCGGTGCCGCCGATCGGCAGCCGGCGCAGCCGCCGCAGCGCGTCTTCGATGCGCTGCTGGGCCGAATCCAGCTGCGCCGCCCAGGCGCCGAACTCCTGGCCGAAGGTCAGCGGCATCGCGTCCATCAGGTGGGTGCGGCCGGTCTTGACCGTGCGGCCGAGCTCCTTGGCGCGGCGCTCGATGGTCTTGCGCAGGTGCTTGAGCGCCGGCAGCAGGTGCTCGTGCACCGCCAGCGCCGCCGACACCCGGATCGCGGTCGGGATGGTGTCGTTGGAGCTCTGGCCGAGGTTGACGTGATCGTTGGGGTGGATCGCGTGCTTGCCCGAGCGCGAAGCCAGGGTCGCGATGACCTCGTTGGCGTTCATGTTGCTCGAGGTGCCCGAACCGGTCTGGTAGACGTCGATCGGGAACTGCGCGTCGAAGCCGCCGTCGGCGACCTCGCGCGCGGCCTGGGCGATGGCCTCGGCCGCGCCCGGGTCGAGCAGGCCGAAACCGCCGTTGACCTGCGCCGCGGCCGCCTTGACCAGGGCCAGCGCGCGGATGAACTCGCGCGGCATCGGCTGGCCGGAGATCGGGAAGTTCTGCACCGCGCGCTGGGTCTGCGCGCCCCACAAGGCCGCGGCCGGGACGCTGAGTTCGCCCATGCTGTCGTGTTCGAGGCGGTAGCCCGCGGCCGCGCCGCCGGTCTTGCCGGCCGCCGCGCGTTCGCCGCGGGCCGGGGTCTTGCGTTTGCTCGCCATTGCCAACTCCGTTTGAGTCGTAGGGGACGTTCGTCGAATAACGTGCGCGGCGGCATCGCCGCGCATCGCCGTGATCGGTCCGCACGCGCACCGGAGGTGTCGAGATCCCGGACGCGGCGGCCTGGCTGGCTGGATTCCGCTGGCGGCGCCCATGATCGCCGCGGTCGCGGCGGGCGTCGAGGCCGGCAAGGGTTTCCGCCCGATCATGCAGGGTGCGGCTGTCGCCAGGGTGCGGCCCCTGCAGGAGCGGCGCGAACCGCGACCGCGGGGCTTCGCATTCGCGGCGCGACCTTGCGACCCCGCGATCGCGGTTCGCGCCGCTCCTACAGGGCGCTGCGGGCACGTCCGGGGCCCAGGGGGTAGAATGCGCGACTGTTTTCCTCCCCACTGCGTGCCATGTCCGCCGACTCCCAGACCACCCTGCTCGCCCTGTCCCCGCTCGATGGCCGCTACGCCGGCAAGGTCGACGCGCTGCGGCCGATCTTCTCCGAATTCGGCCTGATCAAGGCCCGGGTCAAGGTCGAGGTGGAATGGCTGCTGGCGCTGGCCGACGAGCCGGCCATCGTCGAACTGGCGCCGTTCTCCGCCGCCGCCGCCGCGCGCCTGCGCGCGCTGGCCGAACACCTCTCGGTCGAGGACGCGGCGCGGGTCAAGGAAATCGAGCGCACCACCAACCACGACGTCAAGGCCGTGGAGTACCTGATCAAGGAGCGGCTCAAGGACGACGCCGAGCTCGGCCCGGCGCTGGAATTCGTCCACTTCGCCTGCACCAGCGAGGACATCAACAACCTCAGCTACGCGCTGATGCTCAACCAGGCGCGCCAGGACGTGCTGCTGCCCAAGCTCGACGAGCTGATCCAGAAGCTGCGCGCGATGGCGCACGAACACGCGGCGCTGCCGATGCTCTCGCGCACCCACGGCCAGACCGCCTCGCCGACCACGGTGGGCAAGGAGATCGCCAACGTGGTCGCGCGCCTGCAGCGCCAGGGCGAGACCCTCGCCGGCGCGCTGATGCCCGGCAAGATCAACGGCGCGGTCGGCAACTACAACGCCCACGTCGCCGCCTACCCGGACATCGACTGGACCGCGTTCTCGCAGCGCTTCGTGACCTCGCTGGGCCTGGACTGGCAGCCCTACACCACCCAGATCGAGCCGCACGACGGCATCGCCGAAGTCTGCGACGCGCAGCGCCGCATCGACACCGTCTGCATCGACCTGTGCCGCGACGTGTGGGGCTACATCTCGCTGGGCTATTTCAAGCAGGCGGTCAAGGCCGGCGAAGTCGGCAGCTCGACCATGCCGCACAAGGTCAACCCGATCGACTTCGAGAACGCCGAAGGCAACTTCGGCATCGCCAACGCGCTGTTCGAGCATTTCGCCGCCAAGCTGCCGATCAGCCGCTGGCAGCGCGACCTGACCGACTCGACCGTGCTGCGCGCGCTCGGCACCGCGTTCGGCCACGCCCTGATCGGCTTCGACGCGCTGCTGCGCGGGCTCGGCAAGCTCAGCGCCAACCCCGAGCGCCTGGCCGCCGACCTCGACGCCGCCTGGGAAGTGCTGGCCGAGGCCGTGCAGACGGTGATGCGCCGCTACGGCCTGCCCAATCCCTACGAACAGCTCAAGGCGCTGACCCGCGGCCAGGGCATCAACGAAGCCTCGATGCGCGAATTCATCGCCTCGCTGGATCTGCCCGAAGCCGACAAGCAGCGGCTGCTGGCGATGACGCCGGGCAGCTACGTCGGCCTGGCCGAAAAGCTGGCGCGCGAGATCTGACCCCGCTCGCGGCGCGGCTGCGCCTTGCTCCCTGTAGGAGCGGCGCAAGCCGCGACCGCGAATCCGCAACTGCGGCGAAAACACCACCCGCGCCGTGATGCACCAGCGATGACACGACCTTCGCCGTAACCGTATTGTCGCGGCCGCGGCTCGCGCCGCTCCTGCAAGAGCGGCGACGCCGGCGCGCGGATGCAAAAATCCTGCTTTGCGCAGCCACGATTTCTTTTTGCTCCGCGCCGCGCGCGAATCGGGGATAGTGGTCGCCTCTTCCCCCGCAAGGATTCCGCGCATGCGCTTGCCCGCCGCCGTGTTGGCCGTTTCGATCGCTTCCTCGCTGCTCGCCGGCTGCGCCAGCGCGCCGCAACGCGGCGATGCGCATGCCGCGGCCGCGATCGCGCCCTGCCCGGACAAGCCGAAGTGGGGCGATCCCACCGCGCCGCGGCATATCCACGGCAACACCTGGTACGTCGGCACCTGCGCGATCAGCGCGATCCTGGTCACGTCCGAGGCCGGCCACATCCTCATCGACGGCGCCATCGACAGCGCCGCGCCCGGCATCGAGGCCAACATCCGCGCGCTCGGGTTCGATCCGGCGCAGGTGCGCTACATCCTCAATTCGCACGAGCACATCGACCACGCCGGCGGCATCGCCGGCGGCGACGGCGCTCGAACGCGGCAAGGGCGACCGCGGCGATCCGCAGTTCCTCACCGTCGCGAGCTTCGCGCCGGTGCCCTCGGTGCAGCGCATCGGCGACGGCGACACCGTGCGGCTGGGCACGCTGGCGCTGACCGCGCATGCGACTCCCGGGCACACGCCCGGCGGCACCAGCTGGACCTGGCGCTCTTGCGACGCTGCCGGCCAATGCCGCGACATCGCCTACGCCGACAGCCTCACTCCGTTCAGCGACAAGGTGTACCGCTACAGCGACGACGCCGCGCATCCGGGCGCGCTGGCCGCGTACCGGCGCGGCATCGAGACGGTCGCCGCGCTGCCGTGCGAGATCCTGCTGACCCCGCATCCGAGCGCCAGCGACATGTTCCAGCGCATGGGCCCGCAGGCGAGCAAGCCGCTGGTCGATACCGGCGCCTGCCGCGCGTATGCCGCCGACGCCGCCGCCAAGCTCGATGCGCGGCTGGAACAAGAGCGCGCGCAGCCCGCTCCCGCCGCGCACTGAGCCGCGGCGTTAGGCCTGAGGTCGCGACGGCCTTTGCGGGAGGGACTTCAGTCCCGACGCTTTCGTGTCGGTTCGCCGCGATCGGTCCGAAAAGCGTCGGGACTGAAGTCCCTCCCACAGTCGCAGCACGCCGCACCCGCCCGCACCATCGCACCTGAGCACACCACGCCCACACCGCCTTAGCGTTCGCCCGCGCACACTGCCCGCATTCGTCCGCGGAGCCCCGCGATGCATCTGCTGATCAATCTCGACGTCCCCGACCTCGACGCCGCGCTCGCGTTCTACACCCGCGCCTTCGGCCTGCATGTCGGCCGCCGCATCGGCGGCGACGCGGTCGAACTGCTCGGCGGGCCGGCGCCGATCTACTTGCTGCACAAGCCGGAAGGTTCGCTCGGCGCCGGCGACCAGGCCCGCGGTTATGCGCGGCACTGGACGCCGCTGCATCTGGACGTGGTGGTCGAGGATCTCGACGCGGCCCTGGCCAGCGCGCTGGCCGCCGGCGCGCGCCAGGAAGGCGAAGCGCGCAAGGCCAGTTGGGGGCGGATCGTGCAGTTGTCCGATCCGTTCGGGCACGGCTGGTGCCTGCTGCAGTTCCTCGGCCGCGGGTACGACGAAATCTCGGGATGAGCGGTCCGCGTTCGCCGGCGCTCAAGGCGCGCGCAGCCCGGGTTGCCTCGCCCGCGTAGCGGCGCGGTCGCGGCATGCGCCGCGCCTGCGGGCGGGCCGCGCGGCGCGCGACCGGGCCGGACGCGCCGACGGTGCGCGCGATGAGCGACAATACGGCTTTCCGCGCACGCCGCCGCCGCTGTCCGCCATGGCCAAGAAAACCGCCCCCGCCTTCCCGATCGAGATCGACGCCGCCCGCCGCCCGCCGCTGGGCATGAGCCCGGCCGCGTTCCTGCGCGATTACTGGCAAAAACGCCCGCTGCTGATCCGCAACGCCTTCCCCGGCCTGCAGTCGCCGCTGCAGCCCGAGGACCTCGCCGGCCTGGCCTGCGAGGAGGGCGCGCTGGCGCGGCTGATCCAGCACGATCGCGCGCGCGATCATTATTCGGTGCGCCACGGGCCGTTCGAGGAATCCGATTTCCCGGGCCTGCCGCGGCAGGACTGGACGCTGCTGGTGCAGGACGTGGACAAGTGGGACGCCGACGTGGCCGCGCTGCTGCCGGCGTTCGCGTTCCTGCCGCGCTGGCGCATCGACGACGTGATGATCTCCTTCGCCGCGCCCGGCGGCTCGGTCGGCGCCCACGTCGACCAGTACGACGTGTTCCTGCTGCAGGGCCAGGGCCATCGCCGCTGGCAGATCGACGCGCGGCCCAACCCGCCGCAGGACTTCCGCAACGACGCCGAACTCAAGCTGCTGCGCGAATTCGAGCCCAGCCACGAGTGGCTGCTCGGCCCCGGCGACATGCTCTACCTGCCGCCCGGCGTGCCCCACCACGGCGTCGCCGAGGACGCCTGCCTGACGTTCTCGATCGGCATGCGCGCGCCGTCCTCGGCCGAGTTGATGGGCGACTACATCGACACCCTCGCCGCCGACGCCGACGAGGCGCTGCGCTACGCCGACCCGGACCTGACCCCGCCGCGCGACCCCAACGAGATCGACGCCGCCGCCATGCAGCGCGCGGTGCAGGCGCTGAACGCCTTGCGCATGAACGATCCCGACCGCCTCGGCGACTGGTTCGGCCGCTTCATCACCGTCTACCGCGCGGCCGGCGAAGTCTCCGCCGGCGGCGCGCCGGCGCCGGCGCGGGCCGAACTGGAATTCGCCCTCGACCAGGGCGCGACGCTGTGGCGCCATCCGTGGTCGCGCATGGCCTGGCGCCGCGCCCACGCCAAGGGCGGCGCCGCGCGCCTGTACGTCAGCGGCCAGGAATTCGCGCTGCCGGCGCGGGACGCGCAGGCGCTGGCGGCCGCGGCCGAACTCGACCTGGCCGGCTATTGCGCCCTGTCCGCCGCCGGCCGCGACTGCGTGCTGGCGCTGGTCGCCGGCGGCCATTACCGCCTCGGCCGCGACGACCAGGACGACGCCGACGGCTACGACGGCGAAGACGGCGGCGAAGAGGAATGAGCGCGCCCGTGCCCGCCCTCGGCTTCCGGGTGATCGCGGTCGAGGACTACGCCTCCGCCCAGCCGGCCCTGCGCGCCGTGCGCGAGGCCGTGTTCGTACGGGAACAGAACGTGCCGCTGGCGCTGGAACTCGACGCCGAACGCGACCCGCAGTGCCAGCACGTGCTGGCGTTCGACGAATCCGGTGAGCCCATCGGCACCGGCCGGCTGACCCCGGACCGGCGCATCGGCCGCATGGCGGTGCTGGGCGCTTGGCGCGGCCGCGGCGTCGGCGAGGCGCTGCTGGCGGCGCTGCTCGAACGCGCCCAGACGCTGGGCTGGCGCGAGGTCTCGCTGCACAGCCAGGCCAGCGCCACCGGTTTCTACGCCCGCCACGGCTTCCTGCCGTTCGGCGAGCGCTTCGTCGAGGCAGGAATCGAGCACGTGGCGATGTACCGCCTGCTCGGCGCGCCCAATCCGGTCGACGGCCGCGAGGCCGCGTTGGCCGCCCTGACCGGAATCCTCGCCCAGGCCCGCCGCGGCCTGTGGATCTGCAGCCGCGAACTCGATCCCGGCCTGCTCGACCGCGCCGAGGCGGTGGCCGCGCTGCGCCGCTTCGCCGTCGGCGGCGGCCAGGTGCGGGTGCTGCTGCACGACCCGGCCGCGCCGCAGCGCGCGCTGGCGCCGCTGATCGGCCTGGCCCAGCGCCTGCCGACCGCGTTCGAGTTCCGCGCGATCGAGGAAACCGTCGACCAGAACGATCCGGCCGCCTACTTGGTTAACGACCGCGACGGCTGGTACTACCGCCCGCTCGGCCATCGCTTCGACGGCGAGACCCGCATCGACGGCGGCCCGCGCGCGCGCCAGCTGCGGGCGCGGTTCGAGCCGGTCTGGGAACGCGCGCGGCCGTGCACCGAGTTGCGCGCGCTGGGGATCTGATGTCGGAGCCCTGATGCTGGGGCTTTGATGCTGGGCCCTGGATGATGGGGCCCTGATGCCCCGAATCCGATGTGGGAGGGGCTTCAGCCCCGATGCTTTTGTCGCAGATCGCCGAGACCCGAGAGAAGAGCATCGGGGCTGAAGCCCCTCCCACAAAAGTCAAAAGCCTCTAGCGGCCGGACCCGGACCCGGCCGTCACGGACCGCAAGCCTTCGCCACCGTCACCTTGCCGCCCGGCGCCAGCTCGAACCGGCACACCACCTTGACCCGGCTGTCGTAGGTCGCCACCCCGCGCAACTCGACCCGCACCCCGGCCGCGGCCCGGGTGAGCTTCGGCGGCCCCAGCGAGTAATGCCCGGGCGCCACCAGCTCGGCCTCATGCGCGATCCGGGCCAGGCCGTCCTCGCCGCCGTCGCTCTTCCACTGCGCGCGCACCCCGGTGGAGACGTGCTCGAAGCCCTGGCTGGCCACGATCACCCGGTACACGCCTTCGCCGGCGCCTTCGCCGGCGGCGTCGCTCCAGCGCCCGCCCTGCACCACCGCCTCGACGTTGGCGCCGACCGCCGCGGCCGCGTCGGCCGCCCACGCCGCGCCCGGCGCGCCGAGGCAGACGCCCAGGCCCGCCGCCAACCACAGTCCCGCCGCCCGTCCGCGTCCCGTCGCGTTCGCTGCCCGCATGCCCGGCTCCTCGCTGTTCGTCGTCGCCCCCGACCGGGGCCCGACACCAGCCTAGCCAGCCGGCGCCGTCGCGCACAATCGCCACGCCGCCGCGCGTCGGGCGGGGCTGAAAGCGATTCCAGCCGCGCCGCAGCGGCGGCAGCCTGAGCGCGGCCTAAACCGCGGCCCGCGCCGCGCCGGCTTGAAAGCCCGCGCCGCCGGCCGCAAGAAAATACCCGCTGGCGCCATCGCGCAAGCCGCCTTGCCGGAACGGTCCGCTCGCCGGTCCGGTCCGGTCCGGCGCCGGAAATCGAACCAAAACCGCCACATAGACGTAAGTAGTTATGCCTTTGCGCTTAACACTGCCGCTATAATTCCGAGCCTTGTCTGCGCACGGCACCGCGCCCGATCGCGCCGACCCCACTCCCGTCCCCTAGAGTTTCCCGATAGCCATCGTGGACAGTCTCCTGAAGCAGTTCTCGCAGTCCTCGCAACTCGGCGCCAACGCCGCCTTCATCGAAGACCTGTACGAGCAGTACCTGGTCGATCCCGACAGCGTCGGGCCCAAGTGGAAAGCCTATTTCGACGGCTTCAAGGGCCGCGAGGCCGGCGACGTGCCGCATTCGGCGGCGATCGAGAGCATCACCCAGGCCGGCAAGGCCGCCGCGCGCGGCGCGGTCGCCGCGGCGGGCGCCAGCTCCGGCGGCGACGAGCGCGAGCGCATGGTCGGCAAGGTCATCACCGCCTACCGTTCGCGCGGCCACCTCGCCGCCGACATCGACCCGCTCGGCCTGCTGCAGAAACCCGACGCGCCGGACCTGGCGCTGGGCTTCCACCGCCTGTCCGAAAGCGACCAGTCGGTCGAATTCTCCACAGGCGGCGTCGCCGGCAAGGAACGCATGAAGCTCGGCGACCTGGTCGCCCTGCTCAAGGCGACCTACACCGGCCCGATCGGCGCCGAGTTCATGCACATCGCCGACGCCGAACAGCGCCGCTGGATGTACGAGCGCCTGGAAACCGCCGGCGGCAAGTTCGGCCGCAGCGCGCAGGACAAGAAGCGCATCCTGGAGCGCCTGACCGCGGCCGACGGCCTGGAGCGCTACCTGGGCACCAAGTACGTCGGCCAGAAGCGCTTCTCGCTGGAAGGCGGCGACGCGCTGATCCCGCTGATGGACGTGACCATCCGCCGCGCCGGCGAACAGGGCGTGCAGGACGTGGTGATCGGCATGGCCCACCGCGGCCGCCTCAACGTCCTGGTCAACACCCTCGGCAAGCCGCCGCGCAAGCTGTTCGACGAGTTCGAAGGCAAGTTCGACCACGACGAGCACGCCAAGAGCGGCGACGTGAAGTACCACATGGGCTTCAGCGCCGACGTCGCCACCCCGGGCGGCCCGGTCCACCTGGCGCTGGCGTTCAACCCCTCGCACCTGGAAATCGTCAACCCGGTGGTCGCCGGCAGCGTGCGTTCGCGCCAGACCCGGCGCGGCGACAACGGCCGCGCCCAGGTGCTGCCGGTGCTGCTGCACGGCGACGCCGCGTTCGCCGGCCAGGGCGTGGGCATGGAGCTGTTCCAGATGTCGCAGGCGCGCGGCTTCGCCGTCGGCGGCACCGTGCACATCGTCATCAACAACCAGGTCGGCTTCACCACGTCCGAGCGCCAGGACGCGCGTTCGACCCTGTACTGCACCGACGTGGCCAAGATGGTCGGCGCGCCGATCCTGCACGTGAACTCCGACCACCCCGAAGCGGTGGTGTTCTGCGCCGAGCTGGCGCTGGACTTCCGCCAGCGCTTCGGCCGCGACGTGGTCATCGACCTGGTCTGCTACCGCCGCCACGGCCATAACGAGGCCGACGAGCCGGCGGCGACCCAGCCGCTGATGTACCAGGTGATCCGCAAGCACAAGACCCCGCGCGAGCTCTACGCCGAGCAGCTGGTCGGCGAAGGCGCGATCAAGGCCGAAGAGGCCCAGGCGCTGGTCGACGGCTACCGCAACAAGCTCGACGCCGGCGAAGTCACCACCGAACTGGTCGAGGTCAAGCCCGACGAGTTCACCATCGACTGGTCCAAGTACCTGCAGGGCAAGCTCAGCGATCCGGTCGACACCACCTTCGACCGCGGCAAGCTCGACCAGCTCGCGGTCGAGATCAACGCGGTCCCCGACAGCGTCAAGCTGCACCCGCGCGTGGCCAAGATCTACGAAGACCGGCGCAAGATGTCGGCCGGCGAGCAGCCGGGCGACTGGGGCTTCGCCGAGAACCTGGCTTACGCGACCCTGGTCAGCGAAGGCTACAAGCTGCGCCTGGTCGGCCAGGACAGCGGCCGCGGCACCTTCTTCCACCGCCACGCGATCCTGCACGAGCAGAGCACCGACGAATACGTCGTGCCGCTGCGCCGGCTGGTCAAGAACCCGACCGACGTCACCATCATCGACTCGCTGTTGTCGGAAGAGGCGGTGATGGCGTTCGAGTACGGCTACTCGACCGCCGATCCCATGACCCTGGACATCTGGGAAGCGCAGTTCGGCGACTTCGCCAACGGCGCGCAGGTGGTGATCGACCAGTTCCTGTCCTCGGGCGAGGCCAAGTGGGGCCGCCTGTGCGGGCTGGCGCTGTTCCTGCCGCACGGCTACGAAGGCCAGGGCCCCGAGCACAGCTCGGCGCGCCTGGAGCGCTTCCTGCAGCTGTGCGCGCTGGACAACATGCTGGTGTGCGCGCCGACCACCCCGGCCCAGGCCTACCACATGATCCGCCGGCAGATGCGCATGAGCACGCGCAAGCCGCTGGTGGTGATGACGCCCAAGTCGCTGCTGCGCCACAAGCTGGCGGTGTCGAGCCTGGACGAGCTGGCCAACGGCGAGTTCCAGCACCTGATCCCGGACAACGCCGCCGACCCGAAGAAGGTCAAGCGCGTGGTGCTGTGCTCGGGCAAGGTCTACTACGACCTGTTCGAGCAGGCGCAGAAGGACGGCCTCGACAACGTCGCCATCCTCCGCGTCGAGCAGCTCTACCCGTTCCCGCGCGAAGCCCTGGCCGCGCAGCTCAAGCGCTTCAGCGGCGCCAAGGACGTGGTGTGGTGCCAGGAAGAGCCGCAGAACCAGGGCGCCTGGTACCAGATCCGCCACCACCTGACCGCGTGCCTGGCGCCGAAGCAGGCCCTGCACTACACCGGCCGCGCCCGTTCGCCCTCGCCGGCGGCCGGCCACCTGGCCGACCACGTCGCCGAGCAGGCCAAGCTGGTCGCCGACGCGCTGGTCAATTCGCTGCACGGCGAGTCCAGCGCCGAGTAAGGCGCGGACTGTTTCAGGAAGCGCCGGCGCCGCGTGAGGCGCCAGCGCTTCGCCGGACACCCCAGATTAGAAATTCCACCTTCAAGCACTCCAGGATGCCTGCCCCATGAGCACCGAGATCAAAGTCCCCGTTCTGCCCGAGTCGGTCTCCGACGCCACGATCGCCACGTGGCACAAGAAGCCGGGCGACGCGGTCAAGCGCGACGAGAACCTGGTCGACCTCGAAACCGACAAGGTCGTGCTCGAAGTGCCCTCGCCGGTCGACGGCGTGCTCAAGGAAATCAAGTTCGAGGAAGGCGCGACCGTGACCAGCCAGCAGCTGATCGCGATCGTCGAAGCCGGCGCCGCCGCGGCTGCGGCCGCTCCGGCCGCCGAAGCCGCGCCCGCCGCCGCCAAGACCGAGGCCGCTCCGGCCGCCGGCGCGCAGCCGGTGACGCCGAAGGCCGACGCGCCCAAGGCCCCGGCCGCCAACGACCAGCTGCCGCCGGGCGCGCGCTTCGCCGCCAACACCCAGGGCGTGGACGCCTCGCAGGTCGAAGGCACCGGCCGCAAGGGCGCGGTGACCAAGGAAGACATCGTCAACTACGCCAAGAACGGCGGCGTCGGCTCGGCCGCCGGCGCGCGCCCGGAAGAGCGCGTGCCGATGACCCGCATGCGCGCGCGCATCGCCGAGCGCCTGATGCAGTCGAAGAACTCCATCGCCATGCTGACCTCGTTCAACGAAGTCAACCTGGGCAAGGTCATGGCCATGCGCAAGGAGCTCGGCGAGACCTTCGAGAAGGCCAACGGGGTCAAGCTCGGCTTCATGAGCTTCTTCGCCAAGGCCGCCGCGAATGCGCTGCAGCGCCACCCGATCGTCAACGCCTCGGTCGACGGCAACGACGTGATCTACCACGGCTACGCCGACATCTCGATCGCCGTGTCGACCGACAAGGGCCTGGTGACCCCGGTGCTGCGCAACGTCGAGCGCCTGGGCTTCGCCGACATCGAAAAGGCCATCGGCGACTACGCCAAGAAGGCCCGCGACGGCAAGCTGGCGCTGGAAGACCTGCAGGGCGGCACCTTCACCATCACCAACGGCGGCACCTTCGGCTCGCTGATGTCGACCCCGATCGTCAACCCGCCGCAGTCGGCGATCCTGGGCATGCACGCGATCAAGGAGCGCGCCATCGTCGAGAACGGCCAGGTCGTGGCCGCGCCGATGATGTACATCGCGCTGTCCTACGATCACCGCATCATCGACGGCAAGGACGCGGTGCTGTTCCTGGTCGACATCAAGAACCAGCTGGAAAATCCGCACCGCATGCTGCTCGGCATGTAAGAGCGAGTGGATAGAGGGGAGGAGCGAGCGAACGCTCTTCTCACTCCTCGCTTCTCTGCGCTCACTCCTACTGCTCCCCTACTCCGAGCTAGACAAGGATCAACCGCAATGTCTGAACAATTCGACGTAGTCGTCATCGGCGCCGGTCCGGCCGGCTACCACGCCGCCATCCGCGCCGCCCAGTTGGGCCTGAAGACCGCGTGCATCGACGCGGCGCTCGGCAAGGACGGCAAGCCGGCGCTGGGCGGCACCTGCCTGCGCGTGGGCTGCATCCCGTCCAAGGCCCTGCTCGACAGCTCGCGCCAGTACTGGAACCTGCAGCACCTGTTCGGCGAGCACGGCATCAGCGCCGACAACGCCAAGATCGACGTCGGCACGATGGTCGGCCGCAAGGACAAGATCGTTAAGCAGTTCACCGGCGGCATCGCGATGCTGTTCAAGGCGAACAAAATCGCGCCGTACTACGGCTTCGGCACCCTGCACCCGGGCAACATCGTCAAGGTCAAGCAGCACGACGGCAGCGAAATCGAGCTCAAGGGCACCAACGTCATCATCGCCGCCGGTTCGGATTCGATCGAGCTGCCGTTCGCCAAGTTCGACGGCGACAAGATCGTCGACAACGTCGGCGCGCTGGACTTCACCGCGGTGCCCAAGCGCCTGGGCGTGATCGGCGCCGGCGTGATCGGCCTGGAACTGGGCAGCGTGTGGAAGCGCCTGGGTTCGGAAGTCACCATCCTCGAAGCGATGCCCGATTTCCTCGCCGCCGCCGACGCCGAAGTCGCCAAGACCGCGGCCAAGGAATTCAAGAAGCAGGGCCTGGACATCAAGCTCGGCGCCAAGGTCTCCAAGGCCGAGATCAAGGGCGACGAGGTCCACCTGACCTACAACGACGGCAAGGCCGACCAGCAGTTGGTCGTCGACAAGCTGCTCGTCGCCGTCGGTCGCCGCGCCGCGTCGAAGGGCCTGCTCGCCGACGGCACCGGCGTCAAGCTCAACGAGCGCGGCCAGATCGAAGTCGACGAACATTGCCACACCGGCGTCGACGGCGTCTGGGCGGTCGGCGACTGCGTGCGCGGCCCGATGCTGGCGCACAAGGGCTTCGAGGAAGGCATCGCGGTGGCCGAACTGATCGCCGGCCTGCCGGGCCACGTCAACTTCGACACCATCCCGTGGGTGATCTACACCGAGCCGGAAATCGCCTGGGTCGGCCAGACCGAGCAGCAGCTCAAGGCCGACGGCGTGCCGTACAAGACCGGCAGCTTCCCGTTCGCGGCGATCGGCCGCGCGGTGGCCATGGGCGAGCCGGCCGGCTTCGTCAAGGTCATCGCCCATGCCGAGACCGACCGCGTGCTCGGCCTGCACCTGGTCGGCGTCGGCGTCTCCGAGCTGGTCCACGAAGGCGTGCTGACCATGGAGTTCAAGGGTTCCGCCGACGACCTCGCGCGCATCTGCCACGCCCACCCGACCCTGTCGGAAGCGATCCACGACGCGGCGATGGCGGTCGACAAGCGCGCGATCCACAAGGCCAACTGACCGGCCGGCATCGACGAAAACGGCGCACCTGGTGCGCCGTTTTTCGTTTCGGCGCCGGCGATGCGGCGCGGCCGCCGGCGCGCAGCAACGACAACAACAATAAAAACCATAACGAAGGCAGGCAAACCATGAAAACCCTCTGCGTGTACTGCGGCTCCAACGCCGGCTCCAGGCCCATCTACACCGAACGCGCGATGGCGCTGGGCAACCGCCTGGCCCGCGACGGCGTCGCCCTGGTCTATGGCGGCGGCAACGTCGGCCTGATGGGCGTGGTCGCCGACGCCGTGCTCGAGGCCGGCGGCGAGGCGATCGGGGTGATCCCCGAGCAGCTGGTCAACTGGGAAGTCGCCCATCGCGGCCTGAGCAAGCTCGAGATCGTCGGCTCGATGCACGAGCGCAAGCAGCGCATGTTCGACCTCGCCGACGGCTTCGTCGCCCTGCCCGGCGGCTTCGGCACCCTCGACGAGATGTTCGAGATGCTGACCTGGCGCCAGCTCGGCATCGGCGACAAGCCCTGCGCCTTCCTCGACATCGACGGCTTCTACTCGCCGCTGATGGGCATGCTCGACCGCATGGTCGAGGAACGCTTCCTGCACGCCGACCAGCGCCGCGACCTGTGGCACGGCGACGACCTCGACGCGATGCTGGCGTGGATGCGCGCCTATGAGCCGGCGCAGGCGTCGAAGTGGATGGACGAGAAGCGGCGCGGCGCGTTGCGTTGAGTCTGCGGCGTCGCGGCGCGGCCGCCCGCTCGCGCCCTCGCCCCCACCGGAACCCCACCCGTACCCCGTCATTCCGGCGAAAGCCGGAACCCATTTTGATTTTCCGCTTTGCATTTGCGCTGTCGCGCTCTGAAGCAGAAGCAACAACAAAATGGGTTCCGGCTTTCGCCGGAATGACGGTGTTTGTGTGCGGACGCGGTAGGAAATCGCCGCGAGCGCGTGTGGGCCACGAAAACAGCCCCGTCGAGCAGGCTAGATTGAAGCACCGCCATAAAGGAGCGCACGGATGCGCACCCGACTCCCCTGCGTCTACCTGCTCGCCAGTTCGATGCGCGGCACGCTCTACCTCGGCGTCACGTCCGACTTGATCCAGCGCGTGTGGCAACACAAATCCCGGCAAGTCCCAGGCTTCTCCTGCAAATACGGCACGCACCTGCTGGTCTGGTACGAAACGCACGAAGCCATGGACATGGCCATCGTGCGCGAAAAACGCATCAAATCCTGGAAGCGCGCCTGGAAGCTCGAACTGATCGAGTCCGCCAACCCGCAATGGCGCGACCTCTACTCCGCTATCATCGGCGCGTCCGCAGCGCCCGCGTCCTGAACCGCAACGGCGCGCACCTGGAGTCCGCCACGCCATGACCGTCCCCGCCGCGTTCAACGCCTTCCGCATCCACAACGACGCCGCCGCTTATCGCAGCGGCATCGAACAAGTGTCGATCGACGACCTCGCGCCCGGCGAGGTGACGATCAAGACCGCGTACTCCTCGATCAACTTCAAGGACGCGCTGGCCGGCACCGGCGAAGGCAAGATCCTGCGCAAGTTCCCGCTGGTCGGCGGCATCGACGTGGCCGGGCACGTGGTCGCCTCCAGCGACGCCAAGTTCAAGGAAGGCGACGCGGTGCTGGTCACCGGCTGCGGCCTCAGCGAAACCCGCGACGGCGGCTACAGCGAGTACGCGCGGCTGGACGCGAAATGGGCGATCCCACTGCCGGCCGGGCTGAGCCTGCGCGAGAGCATGGTGCTGGGCACCGCCGGCTTCACCGCGGCGCTCGCGCTGTTCCGGCTGCTGGAAAACCGCCAGACGCCCGAGTTGGGCCCGCTCGCGGTCAGCGGCGCCAGCGGCGGCGTGGGCTCGCTCGCGCTCGACATCTTCAGCCGTGCCGGCTTCGAAGTGCATGCGATCAGCGGCAAGGCCGAACAGGCCGACTACCTCAAGTCCATCGGCGCCAGCCAGGTGCTCGGCCGCGATGCCCTGGCCACCACCCGGCCGATGGAATCGGCGCGCTTCGGCGGCGGCCTCGACAACGTCGGCGGGCCGATGCTCGCCAGCCTGCTCGCGCAGACCGCGCCGTACGGCAACGTCGCGACCGCAGGCCTCGCCGCGACGCACGATCTGGGCACCACGGTGATGCCGTTCATCATCCGCGGCGTGTCCCTGCTCGGCATCGCCTCCGCCGGCACCGCGCGCGCGATCCGCGACGAAATCTGGCAGCGTCTGGCGAGCGACTGGAAGCCCGCCCACCTGGACCGCATCTGCACCCGCGAAGTGGCCCTGTCCGAGCTGCCGCAGGTCTTCCCGGGCATGCTCGCCGGCGGCTCGCTGGGGCGGACCCTGGTCGTGATCTAGTTGGCATTGCAGCCGCGCGGCGCGTCGCTACAATCGGCCGCAAGTTCCAGGGGAAAGATATGGCGCGTATTTTGATCGTCGACGATTCGCCGTCCCAGCTGATGGGCATCCGTCGCATCGTCGAGAAGCTGGGCCACGAGGCCCTCACCGCAGAAGACGGCGCCGCCGGCGTCGAGGCCGCCAAGCGCGAGCTGCCCGACCTGATCCTGATGGACGTGGTCATGCCGAACCTCAACGGGTTCCAGGCCACGCGCTCGATCTGTCGGGAAAGCACCACCAAGCACATCCCGATCGTGTTGGTCACCACCAAGGACCAGGACACCGACCGGGTGTGGGGCATGCGCCAGGGCGCCAAGGCCTACATCACCAAGCCGTTCAGCGAGACCGACCTGTCCGAGATCATCGGCCAGTTGCTGCCCTCGGCCGGCTGAACCGGGCGCGGCCCATGGCCGCGGCGGCATCGGATGAATGCGGGAATCCCGGCGCGAGCCGGGATTCTTGCGTTTGGGCGCCGCGCATTCCGCCGCGACGTTGCGCAGGCATGTGCCGAAAGCCTCCGTTCGCCGCCTTGAAGGCGTTCCGCCCGTCGGCTGGGCCGCGCCGTCGATCGTGTCGCCGCAGCGGCGGCGGAGAGTTTTGCTCAGGCCGCTTCGAAACATCGCCGCGGCGGAGCGGAAAGCATCGGGCCTGAAGGCCCTCCCACAAAAAGCATGGCCGGTGGCCGGAGCGATCGGCTGGAGATTCCGTGGGAGGGGCTCCAGCCCCGACGCTTTCGGCTCAGGTCGCTTCGGAACATCGCCGCGGCGGAGCGGAAAGCGTCGGGCCTGAAGGCCCTCCCACAAAGAGCATGGCCGGTGGCCGGAGCGATCGGCCGGAGATTCCGTGGGAGGGGCTTCAGCCCCGACGCTTTCGGCTCAGGTCGCTTCGAAACATCGCCGCGGCGGAGCGGAAAGCATCGGGCCTGAAGGCCCTCCCACAAAAGCAGAGGCCTCGCATCGAAGGCGAGGTCCTGCCGAAAACGCTTGCCGCCCGTTGCAAGAGCCGAGCCGCCGCAGGCGGCTCAACCGCGCCGCCAGTCCTCGCCGAACGCCGCGCGCAGGCCTTCGTAGGCCTCGCGCTGGGCGTCGTTGTCCGCGCGCGGCGCCAGCACTTCCAGCTCGACGATCTGGTCGCCCGCCGGGCTGCCCGGCAGGCCGCGGCCGCGCAGGCGCAGCTTGCGGCCGGCTTCGGAATTGGCCGGGATCTTCAGTTCGACCGGGCCGCCCAGGGTCGGCACGCTAACGCTGGCGCCCAACGCGGCTTCCCACGGCGCCAGTTCCAGCACGTGGATGACGTTGCGTCCGTCCACTTCGAACTGCGGGTGCGCGGCGTACTCGATTTCCAACAGCAAGTCGCCGTGGGTGCCCTGCCCGGCCAGACGGATCAGCTGACCGGGGCGGATGCCCTTGGGCACGCGCACATCCAAAGTCTTGTGGTTGACCGAGATGCGCACCTGCCCGCCTTCGTAGACGGTCTCCAGCGACACCGCCAGGCGCGCGCGGGTGTCGCCGCGCGGCGGCGCGCCGCGCTGCTGGAAGCCGCCCGCGCCGGGCGCGGCGCGGCCGCGTCCGAACAGGGTCTCGAAGAAGTCGCTGAAACCGCCGCCCGCGCCGCCGCCGGCGAAGATCTCCTCGAAGTCCGGGCCGCCCGGGCCGCCGCCGAAACCGCCCGGCGGCGGCTGCACTTCGTCGCCGGGACGATAGCCGCGCACGCGCAGTTGATCGTAGGCGGCGCGCTTCTGCGGGTCGCGCAGCGCCTCGTAGGCCTCGTTGACGGCCTTGAAACTCTCTTCCGCGCCGGCTTCCTTGCTGACGTCGGGATGGTACTTGCGCGCCAGACGGCGATACGCGGTCTTGATCTCCGCTTCGCCGGCGCTGGGCTCCACGCCCAGGGTTTCGTAGTAATCCTTGAACTGCATCGATGCTCGCTCCCACGGCGCAAGCGCCAAGCGCAGCGCTGTCCGCACAGGCCGCCTTGACGCATCATTAACCCCACAGCATGGCGACGACCGGCGCGTTTTCAAGCGCTCCGGCCGCTTCGCCCGGCTTGCGGCGCCGTCCGCGTCCGGGTCGTCCGCGTCCGACGCACAAGGCCCGGCGTTGACGCAAAGTTTAGCCCCGGCTTCCTAGACTTCACCCTCACCCCAGGAGAATCCCATGAGCATCCAGGTCGGCGACCGCCTGCCCGAAGTCGCGCTCAAGCGCATCAACGAAGGCATCGAGACGGTCGATACCCGTGCCCTGTTCGACGACCGCAAGGCGGTGCTGTTCGCGGTGCCCGGCGCCTTCACTCCGACCTGTTCGGAAAAGCACCTGCCGGGATTCGTCGAGCACTTCCAGCAATTCCGCGACAAGGGCATCGACGTGGCCTGCCTGGCGGTCAACGATCCCTTCGTCATGCAGGCCTGGGCGCAGAGCCAGCACGTGCCCGACGGCATGCTGATGCTGTCCGACGGCAACGGCGACCTGACCCGCGCGCTCGGCCTGGAGCTCGACGCCAGCGCCTACGGCATGGGCACGCGCGCCAAGCGCTTCGCCCTGTACGCCGAGAACGGCGTGGTCAAGCAGTTGCACGTCGAGCAGCCGGGCGAGTACCGCGTGTCCTCGGCCGAATACATGCTCGAACAGGTCTGATCCGCTGCGCCGGGCCCGCCGCGCGCGGGCCCGGCGCATGCGCTCGCCCAGTATCGATCCCACTTCCACGCATCGAGGTACCCCCGCCCTTCCCCCGACCCGCCAGGAGACGTCATGTCCGCCAAGCCAGTCAGCCAGCGCGAAACCGCTCCGTCCAAGGCCGCCGCGGCGAAAACCGCCACGCCCACGTCCGGCAAATCCTCCGCGACCGGTTCTTCGGACTTCGTCGCCGACATCGGCGCCATCCGCGCCCGCGCCCGCAAGCACATCGAGGACGGCGCCGTCACCGCCAGCTACGCCGCCGACCGCGAAGCGGTGATCCGGCTGCTCAACGACGCGCTGGCCACCGAGATCGTCTGCGTGCTGCGCTACAAGCGCCACTACTTCATGGCCAGCGGCTTGATGGCCGATGCGATCAAGGCCGAATTCCTCGAACACGCCAACGAAGAACAGGCCCACGCCGACCTGATCGCCGAACGCATCGTCCAGCTCGGCGGCGAACCCGACCTCAATCCCGACGCGCTCTCGCGCCGCGCCCACGCCGAATACGTGGAAGGCAGCGACCTGCGCGACATGGTCAAGGAGGACTTGATCGCCGAGCGCATCGCCATCGACAGCTACCGCGCGATCATCGACTTCGTCGGCGACAAGGACACCACGACCAAGCGCATGATGGAGCACATCCTGGCGCAGGAAGAGGAGCATGCCGACGAGTTGGCGGACATGCTCGACGGATGGACGGGGCGCTGAGCGGCCGTCGCTAACGGCGCTGTACGCGTTGAGGCGTTGCGTTCGCGGTGACGCGCCTGGGTGCGATGGCCGGTCGCGCCGCGATCCGAAGCGACGCGGTCGCGGCGTGCGCCCCTTCTACAGGGCGCGTCGGAAGATACGCTCCTCCCTGTAGGAGCGGCGCAAGCCGCGACCGCGCCAACGCAAACGACCGCGAGCCCATCAGGGCCCGTAGTTACGCCGCCGCGCAATGCGCCCCTTCGACGAACACCCCACGCCCCAACTCGAACGCCGCCGCCAAGTGCGCGGTCGCGTCGCGATCCTCGGTGTCGAAACGGAAGGTCGAACCGGCCACGCACGCGCCGCAGTAATCGAAGATGCCATGGTCGATCTGGGTCTTCATCGCCACGTCGTAGGCGTGCTTGAGGTAGGTGCGCTCGTCGGCGCCGCCCAGGCCCAGCAGATGCACGCGCAGGCGCTGCAGGCGGCCGGTCACGCGGCCGTCCTGGGTCGCGTAGGCCCAGCCGTTGGCGAAGGTGCGGTCGATCCAGCCCTTCAGCAGCGCCGGCATTGACCACCAGTACACCGGATAGACCAGCACCACCGCGTCGGCGCGCTCGATCCGCGCCTGTTCGGCGAGCACGTCGGCCGGCAGCGGCGCGCGGCCGCGGTAGGCGTCGTGGTCGGCCTGGCCGTAGCGCGGGTCGAAGCCCTCGGCGGCGAGATCGGCGAGTTCGACGCTGTGGCCGGCGGCGCGCGCGCCCTCGCCGACTTGGGCGGCGACGGCGTGGGTCAGCGAATCGGCGGCGGGATGGGCGAGGACGATCAAGACGTGCATGGGGGCTCCGGAAATATTACGAAAAGTAACTTACTATCTGTAAGCTACTTTTTGTAAAGTCCGTTGTCAATCCAACCCGGCCTGTCGGCTCACTGCGGCCGCAGGCTCAATCTTTGAGCGGCGCATCGCGATCTGGGACGAAAGCATCGGGACTGAAGTCCCTCCCACAAGCGCCTGAACCGAACGCCGCGCGATCGGCGCCGCGGCCGCGGCAACGGCCGCGCGGCGTGCTTACACTCGCGGCATGAGCCGACATATGGAAATCGCGCGGCTGCGCGAACGCCTGGAACGCGACCACTGGCCCCGCCTGCAGATGAGCCTGATCGTGCTGCTGACCGGCGCGGTCGGCTTCCTGGCCTCGTTCGCGCTGCTGCAGGCCGGACTGCACAGCATGGCCTTGCGCTATCCCCTCGCCGCGTGCGCCGCGTATGCGGCGTTCCTGCTGTTGCTGTGGACCTGGGCGCGCACCCGCGGGCGCGCGTTCGACCAGCTCGATGCGCCCGACTTCGGCGGCGGCTCGGGCGGCGGTCCTTCCGGCGCCGGCTGGAACGGCGGCGGCGGCCACAGCGGCGGCGGCGGCGCCAGTTCCAGCTTCGACGCGCCGGCGTCCTTGCCGCTGCCGCGCAGCGCGAGCACCGGTGGCGACAGCGACTCGGGCTTCTCGCTGCTCGACGGCGCCGACGATTTCGGCTGGGTGCTGATCGCGATCGCCATCGCTCTGGGCGCCGTGCTCGCCGCCGGGTGGGTGGTGTGGATCGCGCCGGGCCTGATGGCCGAACTGTTGCTCGACGTGGCCCTGGCCGGCGGCCTGTACCGGCGCCTGCGCCGGATCGAATCGCAGCACTGGCTGTCGACCGCGCTGCGCCGCACCGCGCTGCCGTTCCTGCTGCTGGCGTTGCTCGCCGCCGCGGCCGGCTTCGCCGGATCGCGCCACGCGCCGGGCGCGGATTCCATCGGCGATGTGTTGGCCGCGCAGCGCGCGGATCGGGGCTGAGGCGGCATGGACGCAAACGACGGCGAAGCGTTCCGGTTCTGCCCCTGCGGCGAGGAGGCGACGATCCGCAGAGAAATCCAGGGCTTGTCGCTGCTGGTGACCTGCACCCGCTGCGGCATGGCCGCGGCGACCACCCGGCCGGACCTGGCGCGCATCGTCGCGATGCGCCATCGGCTTTCGCTTGCGCCGCAGCACCGCAACGCGGCCGACACCTTGCGCGCCGCGGCCTGCCTCGCCGCCGAAAGCGGGCAAGCCGCGCGCGACCTGCTGCGCGCGCTGCGCGAGGACGGCGCGTTGGCGGAGCTGACCGCGATCGAAGCCGAGCGCTATGCGCAGGCGCTCGCGCGCAGCGGCTTGGAGGCGCGGATCGAGCCGCCGCCGTATGCGCTGGATTGAGCGCCGGCCGGCTGTTGTAGGAGGGGCTTCAGCCCCGATGCTTTTGTTTCAGATCGCTGTCGCCTGACACAAAAGCGTCGGGGCTGAAGCCCCTCCCACAACAGCCCTAGCCCAGCATCTCGATCAGCGCAGCATTTCGATCAGCGCAGCATTTCGATCAGCGCAGCACCTTGAACCGCACCCGCGACCACGCGCCGGTATCGGCCAGCGCCGTCAGCGTGTGTTCGCCCGGCTCGCCGAAGTCGTAGTCGAACCGGCCGCGCCCGTCGGTCTCGCCGATCCAGCGTCCGTCGAGCAGCCAGCGCACCCGCGCGTCGCTGCCGAGCGCGCGTACCGACAGCCGCAACGGCGTCGCGCTGCCGGGAGCGCGCGCGAGCATGGCGAGATCGTCGATGCCTTCGATGCGCAGTTCCTCGGCGGCGTCGCGGCCGTCGGCGCTGCAATCCGGCGACAACGGCGGCAGCCGCGACGCCTTGCGGGTGTCCGCCGGCAGCCACGGCGAAGCCAGCGCCGGCCAGCGCGCCAGCGCGCGCTCCTCGCGCGCGTGCTCGCGCGCGCACTCGGCCGACAGCCGCAGGCCGCTGCGCGCGTCCACTTCGAACCGCTCCACGCCCGCGCTCCACAGCCGCGCATCGCGCTCGGCGAAGGTCGGCGGCACCGAGCCGTCGAGCGTCCAGGCCTCGCGCCGGCGCTGGCACAGCTGCGGCTGCGCCGGGTCCGGCGGCAGGCCCAGCGGCCAGCAGATTTCGACCTGGCGCACGCTCGCGGGCGGCGGCAGCGGCACCGCGTCGCCGCGCAGGCGCGGCAGGCTGTCGATGGTCTCGAACAGCAGCGGCAGCGCGGTCACCGCGCCGTACTGGCCCGGCAGCGGCGTGCCGTCGGGCCGGCCGACCCAGACCCCGACGGTATAGCGGCGCGTGCTGCCCAGCGCCCAGGCGTCGCGGAAGCCGTAGCTGGTGCCGGTCTTCCAGGCCACGCGCGGGCGGCCGCCGGCGTCGAAGGTCTGCTCGACGCTGCCGGGGCGCGGATTGGCTTCGAGGATTTCGCGCACGATCCAGGCCGCGCCCGGCGACAGCAGCCGGCGTTCGGTCTTCGCCGCGCCGAGTTGATAGCGCACGCGTCCGGCGATGCCGCCGCGATTGAACGCGGCATAGGCGCCGACCAGATCCTCCAGGCGCGCGCCGGTGCCGCCGAGGATCATCGCCAGGTTCGGCTGCGCGCCGCGCGGCCATTGCAGGTCGATGCCGGCGTGGGCCAGGCGCGCGGAGAAACGCGCCGGGCCGACCCGGTCGAGCAGGTCCACCGCGGGAATGTTCAGCGACAGCCGCAACGCGCTGGCCGCGCCCACCGGCCCGTTGAAGGCGGTGTCGAAGTTGCCCGGGCGATAGCCGCCGAAGGATTGCGGCGCATCGACGAACAGGCTTTCCGAATGGATCAGCCCGTCGTCCATCGCCAGCCCGTACAGGAACGGCTTGAGCGTGGAGCCCGGCGAGCGCCAAGCCTGGACCATATCGACGTGGCCGAGCCGCGCGGCGTCGCCGAAGGTCACCGAGCCGACGTAGGCGCGCGCTTCCAGGCTGGCGTTGTCGATCACCAGCAGCGCCGCCGACGTGCGTTCGGGCAAGCCGGAAAAATACGCGGCGACGCGGTCTTCCAAGGTGCGCTGCAACTGCGGGTCGATGGTCGAGACCACCCGCGCCGCGCGCGGATTGGCGAAGCGCAGGCGTTGCGCCAGCAGCGGCGCGAACCGCGGCGGCTGCAGCGAGCGCGCCACCACCGGCTCGACCCGGGCGTCGGCGACCTGGGCGCGCGTCCACACGCCCAGTCGCGCCATGCGCGCGAGCACCTTGTCGCGGGCCACGCGCGCGCGCTCGGGCTCGCGGTCCGGACGCAGCCGGCTCGGCGATTGCGGCAACACCGTCAGCAGCGCGGCCTCGGCGTGCGACAGGCGCGAGGACGGCTTGCCCAGGTACGCCCAGCTCGCCGCTTCCACCCCTTCCACGGTGCCGCCGAACGGCGCGCGGTTGAGGTACAGCGCGAGGATCTGCGGCTTGGACAGATGCGCCTCGAGTTGCAGCGCGCGCAGCATCTGCCGGCTCTTGGCCCACAGGCTGCGGCGCGGCTCGCCGGGTTCGGCGTCGAGGATGCGCGCGACCTGCATGGTCAGGGTCGAACCGCCGGACACCACCCGCCCGCTGCGCAGCCACTGCGCGGCGGCGCGCGCCATCGCCGCGGGATTGATGCCCGGATGGCGGAAGAACCAGCGGTCTTCGTAGTTGAGCAGCGCTTGCAGGTACAGCGGCGAAACCTGCGCGGCGCCGACCGGATACCGCCACACCCCGTCGCGGTCGGCGAACGCGCGCAGCGGCGTGCCGTCGCGCGCGACCACCACCGCGCCGGCGTCGCGCGCGCGCGGCAGCGGCAGCGGGAAGGCCAGATCGAGCAGCATCGTCGCGATCGCCAGGCAGGCCAGGGCCAGGGTCGCCCACAGCGCGGCGCGGCGCAGGCGGCTGCGGCGCGGCTTGGCGTTGGCGGCGGCAGCGGAGAAGAACGGCATCGAACGCTTTCGTTGTGTCGTGGGAGGGACTTCAGTCCCGACGCTCTCGTTTCAGATCGCGCCGAACCGGCAACGCTTTCAGCGATCTGGAACAAGAGCATCGGGACTGAAGTCCCTCCCACAAGAGCGGATCAGCCGGCGCCGTTGGGAAGCTGGATGCGCAACTCGCCGTCGATCAGGAACAGGCGCATCTCTTCGTAGACGCGGCGGCTGTCCTCCTCGCGCTTGAGCACTTCGCCCAGGGTCTTGGCCTCGGCCTTGACGTCCTTGCCGATGCCGCCGCTGACTTCGATCCGCGCCTGGATCAGTTCCTCGTTGCCTTCGTCGCGGTCCTCGTCCGGGTCCCAGTCGATCCGCAGCTCGAACCACTCGGTTTCCGCGCCCTGCTGGCGCTGGCCGTACGCGGTCTCGCCGCCCTCCTGGTCTGGCTTGGGTTCGAGCGCGCGGACCTGGCCGAGCAGCAGCGCGTAATCGGCCAGGCGCTGCGCCGGGAACAGGCTGTCGAAATGACGCTCGGCCATGGCCAGGTCGATGCGGTCCTGGTTGCGCTCGGCCTCGTCGCCCAGCGGCGTGCCCTGCACCGGCACCGTGCCGAGCGGGATCGGGAACTTGAACGCGCGCAGGATCGCCTGCTTGTCCTTGCGCGCGAACGCGTCGGCGAGCGCGCCCAGGCGTTGGCGCACGCGCGCGTCGGCGGTTTCGGCGGCGACCTTGGCCAGGGTCTTGCCGTTCCAGGCGTAAGTCAGGTACTCGCGGGTCTTGGGCCGCGCCGCGGTGCAGATGTCGGGCACCTGCAGATACAGCTTGCCGTGCTCGATCCGGTCCAGGTACACGCAGTCGTCGGCGGTGTCGGCGGCCGGCAGCAACAGCGGGCCGTCGGCGCGGCTGAGGATCGCCGCCCATTTCTTCAGCGTCGCCATCTGCGCGTCGGGCGTGCCTTCGCCGTACGCGACCACGACATCGTCGACGCCGTCGCCGTCGAGGTCTCCGACCAAATGTTCATAGCCCAGACGCTCGAAATCCGGCACGCGCTTGCGCAAGGCGGCGAACGCGGCTTCGGCGGTCTGCTTGGGATCGGCGACAGGTTTAGCCGGCGCCGCGGCGGCAGGTGCCGCGGCCTGGGCGGCCGGCGCTTCGGCGGCGGACGGGTCGGCGGCCTTGCAGGCGGCCAACGCCAGGCCGATCAGCAACGCGGCGGACAATCGGGTGTAACGCATCTATCGCTCCTTGCGGGTGTTCGCGACCGGCGGGGGCCGGCCGAAGGTCGTGACCGAAGCTTCGGTCGAATGGGGCGCGCGGCCGCCTTCGCGGCCGGCGCGGGCGCGGCGCTCTCAGCTTTCCAGGCCGTCGAGATCGTGCGCGTCGGCTTCTTCCAGGTACAGCTCGCCGTCGATCAGGCGCCAGCGCAGGTGATAGCCGACGCCGTCGCCTTCCGGCCATTCCACGGTCGCACGCGCGTCGACCACGTAGGTGTAGCCGTCGATCTCGACGGTCGCATCGTCGGGCGCGGTGTCGATGAGCAGCTTGCGCTCGCCGGCGTCGGCGCCGCGCGGTTTGACGAAGCTGACGACGCTCTCGTGAGGATCGAGCCGCTTCAATTCGAGGCGGCTCAAGAGGCCGACCGCATCGGCGAAAGCGCGACGCCGATCGGCGTCGGCGAAGACCGGGTCGGGCGCCGGCGCGGCTTCGCCGCGGATCGGCGGGCCCGGTCGCAGGTTGGCGTCCAGGGCCGACAGCTTGCCTGCCTCGATCGCCTCGCGCATCGCCCGCAGGCGCGACAGCACCCGCTGCCGCGCATCCTCGGTCGACACCCGCGCCAGCGCGCCGTTGCGCCATTCGAACTGGTAGTAGTTCAAGGTGCGCGGGAACGGCAGCATGCACGCTTCCAGCCCGTCGGCCCACAAGCGGCCGTCGCGGATCTCGCGCACCGCCGGGCAGTCTTCGAACTTGTCGGTCTGGTCGGCTTGCAGCTGCAGGCCGCCGTCGCGCGCCAGCAGCACCCGCACCGATTTGGCGACATGGCGCATCGCGCCTTCGTCGCCGATGCCGTATTCGATCACGACATCGTCGCGGCCGTCGCGGTCGAGATCGCCGGTGACGTAGTTGACCTCGAACTTGTCGAACACCGGATCGGCATTGCGCATGACCGCCTCGGCCTGCGCGATCAAGGGATCGGGCAGCGGCGGCGTGTCGTGCGGCGTGGTGCCGCCCCAGTTCAGCGCCGGATCGACGGCCGGCGCAGGCGCCGGCGCGACCGACGCCTCGGCCGCCTGCGACGAGGTCGACGCGCCCGTGCGCTTGCACCCGGGCGCCAGCGCCAGCAGCGCCGCGCACAGCGCGAGGCTGGCCGCGGCGGGAAGCGCGACGCGTCCCGCCCGCTTCGCCGCGCTCACGGCTGACGCACCGTCAGGCTGGCCGGCGAGGCCTTGCCGACGCCGCGCAGCTCCGGACGGTACATGTCCTCGACCAGCGACGGCGGCACCGTGTACGTGCCCGGGGTCACCGCGCGCACCAGGTAGAACACCCGCGCGGTGCGGCCGTCGTCGAGCTTGAGCGCGGCGACGTAGCGGTCGTCGCGGAACTCCTCGTGCTTGACGTCGGCGGCGCTGGAGCGCTCGGCGATCTCGATCCCGTCCACGACCACGCCGGCCCACTGCTTGGCGTCGCCAAGATTGAAGTTCTCGATCTCCAGGCCGGCCGGCAACAGGTCGGTCAGCAGCGCGTCGGGCATGGCGCTGCGCGCCTTGATCGCGACCTGCACGATCAGCGCCTCGCCCTCGACCAGGCTGCCGCCGGACCACTCCTTGCCTTCGGTGGTGTAGTACTTGCGCGTCACCTCGATCTTCGAGCCGTCCGCGGCCGGCGGCGTGCGCGGCACGCCGGCGACTTCGAAGCTGGCGTACAGCGGGGTCGGCCCGTTCGGCGCGAAGCTCACGCCCGAGGCCAGTTGGGCGAAGTCGAAGGCGCGGCCGATCAGCTTGGCCGGCTCGGCGTCGGTGGAACCGCCGGCGACGGTCCAGCGGCCCGACAGCTGCTTGCCCTGGTCGGCCATCAGCGCCTTGCCCAGCCGCGCCAGCGCGACCTGCTCCTGGGTGCTCAGGTACAGCCAACCGCTGTTGCGGCGCGCGTCGAGGTCGCGGCCCATCGCCACGGCGCGCGCGTCGAACTCGGGCTGCGACAGCTTGTGCTCGTGCACCAGCGCGATCATCAGCGCGTCGTCGCGCAGGCGGCTGCCGTAGTCGCCCAGGTAGTCGGGCCGCTGCGACGGATCGCGCGCGAAGCCTTCCTTGATCGCCTTGGCCCCGCGCGCCTTGTCGCCCTGCAGGCTCAGCGCCAGGCCGAGGTGCACCAGCGGCAGGCCGGTCAGGCTCTGCTTGCGGTCGTTGTCGTACAGCGCGCGCAAGGTGCCCAGCGGAGCGCGGTTGACCCGCGCCAGCACGTAGCCGGCGTGGGCCTGGTAGGCGAACTTGAGGTGCTCGCGGCGATCGTAGCCGTAGAACGAGGCATTGCCCGACAGCAGGTCCTCGCCGAGCGCCTTGAGCGCCTTCTGCAGCATCGCCTCGGGCACGGCGAAGCCGCCGTCGCGCGCGTCGAGCAGGAACTCGGCCACGTACGGGGTCAGCGCCGGATTGACGTAGTCGCCGTCGCCCCACATCGAGAAATGGCCCGAGGCGATCTGCATCGCCGCCAGCCGGCCGAACGCGCCTTCCATGCGCGCGCGCCGCTGCTTGGCGTCGATGCCCTTGACCCCGAGCATCTTGGCCGTGACTTCGTCGAGTTCGAGCGCGGCATAGCCCTTGCTCGTGGTCTGCTCGGCGCAGCCGTACGGGTACTCCAGCGCGCCCTGCAGCGCGCTGGCGAACGGGATCGGCGGCAGCGCGCTGACCACCATGCGCGCGCTGACCGAATCGGGCATCAGCCCGTCGGCGAACTCGCTGCCGAGCTGGATCGCGCCGAGTTCGTCGAGCACGCGGGTGCGCGAACGCAGCACCGACGGCCAGGCCGGACGCACCGGCAGATCGTAGCGGCGGTCGACCTTGTAGCCGTTGCCGTCCACCTGCACCCGCACCTGCGCCACGGTGTAGCCCTCGCGCGCGGTGACCGGGAAGGTCAGGGTCTTCTTCGCCTCCACGCCCAGGCTCAGGCTGTGCTCGCCGCCGTCCAGCGACAGCGGGCCGATGCCCTCGACCTTGACCTTGAACTCGCCGGGCTTGCCGGTGAAGTTCTGCACGTCCAGGGTCACGTTGCTGCGGTCGCCGGGCGCCAGCACCCGCGGCGTGCTGGCCTCGGCCAGCACCGGCGCGCGCACGATGGTTTCGGCGTCGCGGTTGCCGTAGGTGCCGCCGGAATACACCAGCGCCGACACCCGCAGGGTGCCGTTGAAGTCCGGCACCGCCAGGTTGATCCGCGCATTGCCCTTCGCGTCGAGCTTCACCGGGCCGGCGAACAGGTCCACGGTCTGCACCCGCGCGGTCGGCCGCCGCGCCTGCGGCAGCGCCTGCAAGGCCATGTCGCCGCCGAAGCGGATCTTGGCGCTCTCGCCGTCGAAGCTTTCGATCACCCGGCCGTACACGTCGTACGAATCCACGCCGAGGCGGCGCTGGGCGAAGAAGTGCGCGGCCGCGTCGGGCACCGCGAAGCGGGTGATGTTGAGGATGCCCACGTCGACCGCCGAGACGGTGACGTAAGCGTCCTTGCCGGCCAGCTGCGGCGCGCTGACGGTCACCGGCAGGTCCTGCTCGGGCTTCATCAGCTTGGGCACATTGAGGCCGACCGCGACCTTGCGCTCGCGCCGGTCCATCGGCACGAACGCCACGCCGACCGCGCGCGCCGGGGTGATCTTGCTCGGCGCGCTGCCGCCGCGGAACACCAGCGCGGTGACGTAGACGTCGTGGCGTTCCCAGGCGTCGGTGACCGGAATCTTGAACTTGCTGCCGGCCTTGGCGGTGATCGCCTGCACGTAGACCATGCGGTCGGTCTCGACCATCAGCAGGCCCGGACCTTCGTGCGGCGGCGTCACCGTCACCTCGAGCGTGTCGCCGGACTTGTACGAAGTCTTGTCGAGCGCCAGCTTGACCTTGTCGGGGCGCGCGTCGAGGCCGCGGTTCTGGTCGTCCCAGCTCCAGCCGGCGCGGAACGGATAGCGCGTGGTGATCTTGGTCTGCGGGTCGTACACGTCGAGGCGGTACTCGCCCCACTCCACCTGGAAGCTGAGCTTGGACGCGTTCGCGCCCAGGTCCACCGCGCGCGTCTCCACGTCCTCGAAGCGGCGGGTGAAGTCGTACTTCCAGCCGCCGTCCTCGCCGTAGTTCCAGTGGTAATCGCGGCGCTCGCGCACCAGGGTGGCGCGCACGCCGCTGGCCGGGCGCGGCTTGCCGTCGCTGCCCACGCGCATCAGTTCGAAACCGACGGTGGCATTGCTGTCGGCGCCGTCCTTGTCGTCGAACAGCGGGCGCACGCCGACCAGCGCGTCGGCCGGCCACAGCACCCGCTTGACGCTGCGGTTGACGCTGCGGCCGCCGCTCTCGTAGACGCTGCCGGTGACGATGGCGGCGATGGTGCTGACCGGCTTGGCCTCGTCCGGCAGCGCGATGTCCTGCTGCAGCTTGCCGGCTTCGTCCAGCGACGTGTCGACCACGTCCTTGGCTTCCTTGGGCAGGCTCAGGGTCGGATCGCCGAAGAAGTAACCCGGCATCTGTTCCAGCGGATGCTGCTCCACCGCGACCGTCATCTTGGCGGTGAAGCGGTTGCCCGCGGCCGGCGCGCCATAGAGATACGCGGCCTGCACGCCGAGCTTGAACGGCTGGCCCGGACGCAGCACCGCCGGCGCGTTCAGATCGAGCTTCAGCCGCTCGGGCAGGAACTCCTCGATCCGCAGGGTCATGCCCTGCACCGCCTCCTTGCTGGCCGGATCGGTGCGGAACTCGACCCGCCAGCGGCCGGTCGCGGCGTCGGCGGGAATCAGCTGGGCGTGGCGCACATAGCCCTGCGCATCGGGCTGCAGGCGGGTTTCCAGGAAGGTCTTGCCGTCGGGCTGCACATAGCGCAGGAACACCGGTTGCAACGCCTTGCCCTTGGTGTCGACGGGCTTGCCGTCCTGGTCGCGCAGCAGCGCCGACAGGCGCACGGTTTCGCCGGGGCGGTACAGGTCGCGCCCGGACCAGGCGAACACGTCGAACCAGGCCTGCTCGCGCCCGGCCACGGCGAACTCGGACAGGTCCAGCGCCGGCTGGTTGAACGGCAGCATCGACACGTCGCTGCCCTTGCCCGCGATCAGCACCTGGGCCGCGTCGAGCTTGTAGTTCAGCAGCGCGTTGCCGTTGCCGTCGGTCTGGCCCTTGAGCACCGGCTCGCCGTCGGCGCCGATGACCTTCAGCTCGACTCCGCCGACCGCCTCGCCCTTCTCCAGCGAGGCCACGTGCACGAACAGCTTGTCCTTGTAGGCGCGCGCGTGCAGGCCGAGGTCGCTGACGGTGAAGAACGCGGTTTCGAACTCGTCCTTGAACTGGCCGGCGCGCTTCATCACCGCGAAATACAGGCCGGGCTGTTGCAGTTCCTTGATCTCCTGCAGCGGCAGGTAGGTCAGCACGCGCTCGTTGGGCTTGCCGCCGAGCACGAAGCGGTTGACGTAGACCGGTTCGGCCAGCTTCGACAGCGGCTTCTTCTCGTCCCAGTCGCGTTCCAGCTCCCAGCTGCCCTTGCGCCCGCCGCGCTGGTACTCGGCGAAGAACTTCGGCAGTTCCTTGTCCTTGACCCGCAGGAATTCGACATCGACCTCGGCCACGTTGATCGACACCACCGGCAAACCGCGGCTGTCGCGCGCTGGCAGCACGCTGCCCTGCGAGGCGAAGCCGACCACCGGCTCGAGCGGGCCGGTGTAGACCTGCTTGGTCACTTCCGCGCCGATGCGGTCGCCGGCCGCGGCGGTCAGGCCGGGCTTGATCGTGACGGTGTAGTCCTTGCTCGCTTCCACGCTCGGGAAGCGCAGGATCTTGCCGCCGTCGTCGAGCACCCAACTGCCCTCGACCGCGGCGCCGTTCTTGTCGGTCACCGCCAGCAACTGGTCGAAGTCCTGGGTGCCGACCAGCGGCTGGCTGAATTCCAGGGCGATGGCGAGTTCGTCGCCGCGCTTCTGGTCCGGGTAGGCCGCGACCAGGGCGAAGCCCTCGACCGCCTCGCGCTTGACCACGATCGCCTCGCCGCTGGCGCTGGGCAACTGGCCGCTGCCGTCGCGTTTGCAGCCGGCGAGCAGCGCGGTGGCCGCGAGTAGCGCGACCGCCGCAATGCGCATCAGCGCGGCGCCACGGACGCCGGTACGCCGGCACGTTGGCGCTTTGGAGAGGGCGGTTCCATCCGCGGGGCCGACCGGGAGCTGCGTTCGCATCATGCGTATCTCTCAGGAAACTGCGACGCAGTATAGAGCGTGTGCATGCAGGCGGTAATCGCTCTACGGGGCCTTGGGTGAAGGCGGCACGCGCGGTACACATCGCCGCGCCCGCCTCAACGACTTGCTGTAGGAGCGGCGCGAGCCGCGACCGCGGGGGCACAGGTCGCGACGCGAACTTGCGGCCCCGCGGTCGCGGCTCGCGCCGCTCCTACAAGAGCGCTGCCAACGATGTCGCGATTGCGCGCGATCTGTGCGGCCGCTTCGGTTTCCGCCTCATGCCCGCCGCCATGAGCAAAGGTTATGTACGCGACCGTTTTCCGATAATGCCCGCCGCCGCCTCAAAACCGCCGCACAGGCCGTCACAACGCAGTATTGACCGGCGAATTACTCCCGCGACGACGCGCAATTGAAACCCCGCAGAAATCGGAAAAATACCGGCGCCCGGCGCCGAAAATAAATACCGGTCACATAATCGCGCACCGCCGCAGGGTGGCAAGCCTCGCCCACGCTCCAATCTTATGTTGCACTGCAACATAAATCCTGGAACATTATTACTTTTTTCAAGATTTCTCCTTCTGAATCCGGGATTTACCGAAGCCAATGACTGCAATGGTTTCGTCGGAAACCGGCGCGAAAACCGCCCCGGACGAGGTCGCGCTCCGGATGTGACCGCGGCACATCGCGTTGCCGGCCCCCTGCCCGCCTGCCTAGCGTCGATTCCGCCGCGCAATCGTGCCGCGGCATCCGCGCAAAACCCGCGGACACGGCCGTCGCTTCCTCCCCTCACCTTCCGGAGCACTCCCATGCATCGCAACGTATCGGCACTGTCCCTCGCTGTTTCCTTCGTCCTCGCCGCCGGCGCCGCCGACGCGGCGCAAGTGGTCGACCTGCACAGCGTCGACGCGGCCAAACTCGACCAGCAATACCGCGCCGCCACCGCCAAGTCCGGCACCGCGGCCAAGGCCAGCGTGCGCCACGCCGAGGTGATCGCGCTCGACACCGAGTCGAACCTGAGCGAACTCAAGAGCAGCGTCGACGCCGACGGCTCGCGCAACTACCGCTACCAGCAGACCTACCAGGGCGTGCCGGTGTTCGGCGAGCACGTGGTGGTGCGCGAGGACGCCCAGGGCAAGGTGCGCGCGCTGTTCGGCCGCTCGGTCGCCGGCATCGCCGCCGACCTGCCCAAGCTCGACGCCAGGCTCAGCGCGTCGCAGGCGCTGGGCCTGGCCAAGGCCGCCGCGCA
Organism: Lysobacter yananisis; assembly: GCF_031199375.1. Classification (NCBI taxonomy): domain Bacteria; kingdom Pseudomonadati; phylum Pseudomonadota; class Gammaproteobacteria; order Lysobacterales; family Lysobacteraceae; genus Lysobacter; species Lysobacter yananisis. The sequence continues at coordinate 4,453,783 of NZ_CP133568.1, read as the reverse complement.
CGGCAAGCGCGCCGCGGCGCTGCAGACCCGCAACGAGAACAGCCGCAAGGTGGTGTTCGTCGACGACGCCGGCCGCGCCCGCCTGGCCTACGCGGTCGACTTCGTCTCCGACTCGGTCAAGGGCGGCGAGCCGAGCCGGCCGTTCGCGATCGTCGATGCGCTCGACGGCAAGATCCTCAAGCAATGGGACGGCCTCAACCACGCCCAGGTCGGCACCGGCCCCGGCGGCAACCAGAAGATCGGCCAGTACGAGTACGGCAGCGGCGGCCGTCCGTTCCTCGACGTGGCCCAGAACGGCAGCACCTACACCTTCAACACCGCCAACGTGAAAACGGTGAACCTCAACAACGGCACCAGCGGCACCACCGCCTACTCCTACGCCGGCCCGCGCAACACCGTGCGCACCATCAACGGCGCCTATTCGCCGCTCAACGACGCGCACTATTTCGGCAAGGTGGTGTTCGATACCTACCAGGCCTATGTCGGCCTGTCGCCGCTGACCTTCCAGCTGACCCTGCGCGTGCACTACAGCCGCAACTACGAGAACGCGTTCTGGGACGGCCGCGCGCTGACCTTCGGCGACGGCGCCACCACCTTCCATCCGCTGGTCTCGCTCGACGTGGTCGCGCACGAAGCCTCGCACGGCTACACCGAGCAGCAGTCGGGCCTGATCTATTCCGGCCAGTCCGGCGGCATCAACGAGTCCTATTCCGACATCGCCGGCGAAGCGGCCGAGTTCTATTCGCGCGGCAGCAACGACTTCCTGGTCGGCGCCGACATCTTCAAGGCCGCCGGCCGCGCCCTGCGCTACTTCGACGACCCGACCCGCGACGGCCGCTCGATCGGCCACGCCCGCGACTACCGCAACGGCCTGGACGTGCACTACTCCTCGGGCGTGTTCAACAAGGCCTTCTACATCCTGGCCCGGAAGCCGAACTGGGGCACGGTCAAGGCGTTCAAGGCCTTCGCCAAGGCCAACAAGGACTACTGGACCCCGAGCACCAACTTCAACCAGGGCGGCCAGGGCGTGCGCCAGGCCGCGGCGGACCTGGGCTACAGCACCGCGGACGTGATCGACGCCTTCAACCAGGTCGGCGTGACCGCGCAGTAAGGCGCGAGGCGCGCGCCGGCCCGCCCCTGCGGCGCCGGCGCGCGCCGGACGCGAATCCGGCGCGGCCGCGGCTCGCGAGCGCCCGGCCGACGCGACCAAGCAAAACCCCGGCCTGCGCCGGGGTTTTCTTTTCCGCACTTCGTCGCGTTTTTCGCTATCCGCACAACTCATGCAAAAACATAATGAATCCGCAACTGCGATAGCGCGGGCAAAAGCCGCCGTGCGGCGGTCACATGCGCCCCTGGCATTCCGCGCGAAACAGGAAAAAGGAGACCGCCGTCGCCTGCGGCCGCGCGCGCCGTAAACCGGCCAGGCGCCCAGAGTTCCGGCGAAAAGTGCGCTGCAACACATTCGGCCTGTGTATGAAACGCATTATGTGACGATCTACCCTACCTCCCGGCCCGCCACATCTTGTTGCGGCGCAGCAATAATGCTGAAACATTATTACGCGCACGGTCGCGGCCTCCGCGCCGGCCGAATATCCGCGGGCCCTCGTCGCAGAACGCTTTCAGAAGAAATCATCTGCGCAAGGCGGGCGCACACGTCGCATTCGGTTTGTGAACTGCGCAACCCGCGTTGACGGCTTTTTCGTGCCGCACCTAGCGTCCCCCCGCCGCGTTACGCGTCGACGCGGTATCCGCAACGAAGTCCGGCAACGCGCGCGCACCCAGGGCAGGACGTCCGGGCGCGGCGCCGCGGGCTACGGGGGAGCGGATGCACGAGCAATGAGAGCCGGCCGCGAACGCGGCCACCATCCACACTCGTTTGGGGGTTACACCAGTGAATCGCAACGTATCCGCGCTGTCCCTCGCCCTTTCGCTCGCCCTCGCCGCCGGCGCCGCCGGCGCCGCCCAGCGCGTCGACCTGCACGGCGTCGATGTCGCCAAGCTCAACCAGCAGTACCAGGCCGTCGCCGCCAAGTCCGGCGCCGCGGCCAAGGCCAATGTGCGCCACGCCGAGCTGATCGCGCTGGACGCCGACTCCGCGCTGACCCAGCTCAAGAGCAGCGTCGACGCCGACGGCTCGCGCAACTACCGCTACCAGCAGACCTTCCGCGGCATCCCGGTGTTCGGCGAGCACGTGGTCGTGCGCGAAGACGCCAAGGGCAACGTGCGCGCCCTGTTCGGCCGCTCGGTCGCCGGCCTGGCCGCGGAACTGCCGAGCCAGAAGGCCAAGTTCGACAGCGCCCAGGCGCTGAGCGTGGCCAAGGCCGCCGGCATGGGCAAGAGCGCCGGCTCGCTGCAGGTGCGCAACGAAAGCAGCCAGCAGATGATCTACATCGACGATGCCGGCAAGGCCCACCTGGCCTATGTCGTCAACTACTTCGCCGATGCGGCCAACGGCGGCTCGCCGATGCGTCCGTTCGTCATCGTCGACGCCAACAGCGGCAAGGTGCTCAAGCAGTGGGACGGCCTGAACCACGCCCTGGTCGGCACCGGCCCCGGCGGCAACCAGAAGACCGGCCAGTACGAGTACGGCACCAACTTCGGGTTCAACGACGTGACCCAAAGCGGCAGCACGTGCACGATGACCAACACCAACGTCAAGACCGTGAACCTCAATCACGGCACCAGCGGCAGCACGGCGTTCTCGTACACCTGCCCGCGCAACACGGTCAAGACCATCAACGGCGCCTATTCGCCGCTGAACGACGCGCACTACTTCGGCCATGTCGTGTTCGACATGTACAACAGCTACGTCGGCACCCCGCCGCTGACCTTCCAGCTGACCATGCGCGTGCACTACAGCAACAGCTACGAGAACGCGTTCTGGGACGGCTCGGCGATGACCTTCGGCGACGGCGCCACCCGCTTCTATCCGCTGGTGAGCCTGGACGTGTCCGCGCATGAGGTCTCGCACGGCTTCACCGAGCAGCAGTCGGGCCTGATCTATTCCGGCCAGTCCGGCGGCATCAACGAAGCGTTCTCGGACATGGCCGGCGAGGCCGCCGAGTACTTCATGAACAACACCAACGACTTCCTGGTCGGCGCCCAGATCTTCAAGGCCAGCGGCGCGCTGCGCTACATGGACGACCCGACCCGCGACGGGCGCTCGATCGGCCACGCCAGCAACTACACCTCGGGCATGGACGTGCACTACTCGTCCGGCGTGTACAACAAGGCGTTCTACACCCTGGCCAAGCGCGCCGGCTGGGATACGGTCAAGGCGTTCAAGGCCTTCGCCAAGGCCAACAAGGATTACTGGACCCCGAGCACCGACTTCAACAACGGCGCGTGCGGCGTGGAAACCGCGGCCACCGACCTGGGCTACGCCAAGGCCGACGTGACCGCGGCGTTCTCGGCGGTCGGCGTGACCTGCCCGACCGGCCCCGGCCCGGGCGGCCAGACCTACACCAACGACACCGACTACGCGATCAACGACAACGCCACCGTCGACAGCCCGATCACGGTCTCCGGCCGTACCGGCAACGCGCCGACCAACGCGCAGGTGACGGTCAACATCATCCACACCTACCGCGGCGACCTGAAGGTCGACCTGGTCGCGCCGGACGGCTCGCTGTACAACATCAGCAACCGTTCGGGCGGCAGCGCCGACAACGTCACCGGCACCTTCACCTTCAACCTCTCCAGCGAGCCGCTCAACGGCGTGTGGAAGCTGCGGGTGAACGACAACGCCAACGCCGACACCGGCCGCATCGACAAGTGGAGCATCACGTTCTGATCGAGTGAACCACGCAGGGACGCGACGGTCCGTAAGGCACCAGGAAAACCCCGGCTTCGGCCGGGGTTTTTTTTCGGCTCTTGATCTAAGTCAGAGGAAGTCGGCAAGGTCCAACGCCCCACCTTACTCCCGTTCTTGCTTGACGATTGCCATACGGAAATGCGCAGAAATTGAGTATAAAAACACTTTTTTTCGAACTTGAACCTCCGTATTGCCGATAACGAAAATGTCGGCGGGCGGTCAACGACGACAGCCCCGGCGCTCAGGCGACAGCCGTCGGCGCCGCAGCCCCCAGTTCTCGGGTTCGAACATGCACACAGGGATGCTTTACGCGCAGCGGAAATCCAGCCGCTACGCCAAGTCTTGGTTATCGAAGCTTGTCCTGGTCTGCTCCGCAGCGATCTTCGCTCCCCTCGCCAGCGCGCAGGAAAGCCAGGTCGCGTGGAAGATCATCGTCCCCACCGGCCAAGCCCAGTTTCACAACACTTATCAGCAGGCCGCCGACGCGATCAAGGCGCTGCCTTACAACGAGCCCGGCCCGAATCCGTACCCGTACCTCACGGTCGTCAAGGACAACCTGCTGCGCGCCGACGGCAAGGGCACGATCGTCTACTGGATGGGGCTGACGGAACCGTTGGACCCCGACTGGCGTTACGACGTCGCGGTCGGCTCCGGCACAAGCCATTCAAGCGAAGCGCTCGCTGTCGCCGAGTTGGAAGCGATCTTCAATGAGCAGTCGCCCGCGTGTCCGGCGACGGCCAAGGCGACGCCGACAGGAAACTGGGCCGCGCCAGATCCGCAGTTCGCAGGAATGCTGGAGAGCCGCGCCTATGGCGTCGAGCATTTCCGAGGCGACGGGAGTAGCACCGCTCCTTGCGTTAAGGACCAAGTAACGACGCAGGAAATGTCTCGCACGCGGCGCATGCAATGCCCGATTCCTTACACGAATTGGAGCAACCAGCGCGGCGCCTGCGTGAACGAGGACTTCGTCGCGGCGATCAGCACCGACAAGATCCTCGAGTGCGGCGGTCACCGCGGTAATCCTTGCAACGTCAAGACCGGCGAGAAGATCGAGAACCAGACCGACTTCGACCTGGGCTGGATATCCCTCACGCGCAGCTACCATTCCGGCATCGCCGTGCGTTCCGGCAGCTTCGGTCCGGGCTGGACCCATTCGCTGGACCTGCGCCTGAGTATCTCGGCCGATACGCTCGGGCTCAGCGGCGGCAACGGCTACCAGGTCCGCTTCGCCAAGGTAGGCAACGCCTTCGTTGCCGCCGACAGCAGCGGCGACCGGATCGTCGCCTCGGGTTCGCAATGGCTGCTGCATCGCCCAGACGAGGTCTTGGTGTTCGACAGCCAAGGCCGTCTGGTGGAGCAGCAGGCCGAGGACGGAACCAAGCTGACCTATGTCTATGGCGCATACGACCGTCTGGACTCGGTGACGCACTCGACCGGCCGGTCGGTGAAGTTCAACTACGCCGGCAACTCCGGCGATGCGCCGATCTCCTCGATCACGTCGGCGGACACAACCCTGGCCAGCTACACCTATACGCCGGGGCGCCAAGTCGAAACCGCGGCGTTTCCCGGCGGCGGCCAGCGCAAGTACCACTACGAAGACAGCCGCTTCCCGCGCCACCTGACCGGCGTGACCCACGAAGACAACAAGCGCTACAGCACCTTCGCCTACGACGCCAAGGGGCGGGTGATCACCAGCCAGCACGACGGCGGCGCCGACAAGATCACGCTGGCCTACCGCCCCGAAGGCGGAACCGAGGTGACCGACTCGCTGGGCCAGAAGACGACCTATGGCCTGACCAGCGGCACCGGCGTGTTGCCGCGCCGGTTCGGCGACATCGTGGACGAGAATGGCACGGTCAAGAATATGTACAACGCCGAGTCCACCGACTTCCGTGGCCGCCCGGCCAGCCTGACCGACCGCAAGGGCATCAAGTCGGAGTTCGCCTACGCCGAAGCCAACGACGCGGTCACCGGCGCGCTCGCGCGCACCGTCACGACGACCGAGGCCGTCGGCAAGCCCGAGCAGCGGGTCAGCACCGCGACGACCGATGTCGCCAGCAACCGCCTGATCCGCTCGACCGTCGGCAACCAGGAGACCCGGATCGCCCGCAACGCCCGCCTGCAGCCGATCAGCGTGGCCGTGCGCGACACCGTCGCCAATGTGACTCGCACCACCGCCTACGCCTACTGCGAAGCCGCCGATGTCGTCGCCGCCAACAGCACCTGTCCGATCCTGGGCCTGCTGAAGTCGGTGGATGGCCCGCGCAGCGACGTCAACGACATCACCAAGTTCGAGTACTACGGCAGCGACGACAGCACCTGCGCGACCACACCGGCGCTGTGCACCTTCCGCAAGGGCGACCTGCGCAAGACCATCGATGCGGCCGGCCTGGTCACCGAAATCTCCGGCTACGATGCGCAGGGCCGGGTGTTGTCGGTGGTCGATCCCAACGGCGTGGTCACCGACTCCGAGTACAACACCCGCGGCTGGCTGACGGCCAGCAAGGTGCGTGGTACCGACAACGCGGTCGAGACGGACGACCTGGTCACCAAGATCGAGTATTTCCCCACTGGCCTGACCAAGCAGGTCACGCTTGCGGATGGGAACTTCACGACCTTCGCCTACGACAACGCGCAGCGGCTGACCGGCGTGACCGACCGCTCCGGCGCGACGGTGCAGTACACGCTGGACTTGGCGGGCAACCGCAAGGTCGAAGACACCAAGAACAGCGCCGGCACCGTGCAGGCGACGCTGTCGCGGGTGCTCAACGTCCTGGGGCAAGTGCAGACCTACAAAGACGGCCTGAGCCACGCGACCGGCTACACCTACGATGCCGAGGGTCATCCGGACACGACCACCGACGCGCTCGGCCGCGTGACCGACCAGGACTACGACCCGCTTGGGCGATTGGTCAAAACCTTGCAGGACGTCGGCACCGGCCGGATCAACGCGGAAACCAAGATCGAGTACGACGCACTCGATCAAGTGACGAAGGTGATCGACCCGAAGGGCCTGTCCACGGTCTACGCGCGCAACGGGTTCGGTGAGTTGACTCAGCTGACCAGCCCCGACACCGGCGTGACCGGCTACACCTACGATGCGTCGGGCCAGACCAAGACCCGGACCGACGCGCGCAATATCACGACAACCTACAGCTACGACGCATTGGGCCGCCTGACCCAGCGTGCTTACCCCACCGCCGTGCTGGGCACGAGCTACACTTACGACACGGTCGCGTCCGGCTGCCCGGCCGGAGAGACCTTTTCCAAGGGGCGGCTGAGCCAGTCCGTCGGCACCGGCGGCGCCTTGCGCTATTGCTACGACCGCTTCGGCCGCATGGTGCGCAAGATCGTGGTCACCACCGGGCCCGTGCTGACCCTTCGCTACGCCTACACCGCGGCCGGCACGCTGAAATCGGTGACCTATCCGGACGGGAGCGTTGCCGACTACGTGCGCGGCAGCCATGGCCGAATCACCCAGATCGGCGTGACCCGTCCGGGAGCGTCGCGCGAAATCCTGCTGACCGCCGTAGGCTACGCCGCGTATGGTCCAGCGGCCGGCTGGGCATACGGCAACAGCCAGCCGATGACGCGCAACGTCGACCGCAATTACGACATCTCGCGTCTGGTCGGTTCCGCCCCGGACGGCCTGTCGCTGCACCTGACCCGCAATGAAGTCGGCAACGTCAGCCGATTCAGCACCCAGAACCAATCCGCGATCCTGGCGCGCTACGAGTACGACCGGCTCGACCGCCTGACCCAAACCCAGGATGGCCCCACCGCGACCCCGCTGGAGACCTACGGCTACGACGCCACCGGCAACCGCACCAGCTTCAAGAGCGGAGCGAGCGCCGCGCAGGCCTATGCCTTCCCGAACACCAGCCACCGCCTGCAAAGCGTCGCCGGCATCGCGCGCAGCTACGACGCAGCCGGCAACACCACCAGCGTCGGCGGCACGGCGAAGCAATACGTCTACAACGACCTGGGTCGCCTCGCGCAGTTCAAGGTCGACGGCGCGGTGAAGATGAACTACGCCTACAACGGGCTAGGCCAGCAGGTGCGCCGCTACAACGACACCAGCATCCGGCATTCGCTGTACGCCGAGGATGGCAGCTGGTTGGGCGAGTACGACAACGCCGGCGCGGCGCTGCAGCAAGTCGTTTGGATGGACGAGCTACCGGTCGGCGTGATCCAGGGCTCCGGCACGGCGCAGAAGCTGTACTACGTCGAGCCCGATCATCTGGGCACGCCGCGGATCGTGGTTGATCCGGTGCGCAACAAGGCGGTGTGGACGTGGAACATCAAGAGCGAGGTGTTCGCTAACACGCCGCCGAATGAAGATCCGGATCTGGACGGTACGAAGTTCGTGTTCGATATGCGGTTTCCGGGGCAGCGATTTGAGGCGGTCAGTGGGCTGATCTACAACTACTTCCGCGATTACGATCCGGCCACTGGCCGTTATATCCAGAGCGATCCGACGGGTCTCGATGGCGGAATTTCAACTTATGGCTACAGTAGTTCCACGCCAACTAATGCTATCGATCCTGACGGCTTGCGTGTTCGGGTCCGAAGCACTGGCAATGGAGGATACACGGCACGATTTGATCCAGTTAGCACTCAAGCCGTGGCCACAATCAACCAGATTCGAACTCTCAATCCGACTTTCAGATTTAAATCGACTGGCCCCAGAGGAAGCAGTGTTACCCGGCAAGAATTGAATTCACTCAATGGGACTTTGTATGAGACCAGAGCAGCTCATCAATCACTTTGGCCAAATAGCTGCCCGCCCAACAATAAACAGACTAGCGATCAACTTAACCGCGAAATTTTAAGGCGCGCGACGGGCGAATACAATGTTGATGCCATGGCTCGAGCTGCTGCCGCCCCAGACCGAGACGGGCTAACTCGAGCGGGGCGTGCGCTTGACAAACATGGTTCCGGCCAGCGCAGTGACAGCTCTCCATTTCCTGCTGTAAGGGGCGGACCTGCGCAGAAAAATGCCGCAGGGCAGTTTCAGGTAGAGGACATTCTTACCCACCCCAATGCGATTTTTACCCCATTAGGGCGTGGCGGGGTCGGCGTGCGCACCCCTGATGGCAGAGAGGCAAGATATGATGCAAATGGCCGATTCGCTGGATTTATTGAATGAGACACGAAAATGATAAATATCCTATCATCAGGGTTTGAAGTGGCGCCTTTTAGCGACCTGGACTATGATGGAATGACGGTAGAAATTCGCTACCAGGGAAATCCCGTTGCCCAACTAAATAAAGATAATGGCCTAGACGGGGGCGAGCTAGTCATACCATCTAGATTTTCGACAGCCGAAACGCCTCTCGCACTTCCTTTGGATGCATTTCTGGAGGCGTTGACTGCTGCAAGATCATTAATTTCTGAGCTTGGCTAATTTAGCGCCGGGCAATGGACCGACTCAGAAGGCCGCGCGCCCTCCGGTCTCCGGAGCCAGCCGTCTAATGATGTTTCAATTAACTCGAAGTTCCGCAAACCCCTTCCAGCTACCTTTAAGGCCCCGGCAACGGGGCCTTTCCTTTCTTGACCACCGCTGCACCCGCGGTTGCCGGCCGATCTCGCGTACTCCCGCATCGCCTAGCGTCATTGTTCCTTAGGTGTCCATGCAGCAGTTGATGCTGTGCAGCGTTAGCCATGCGACTTGCACGCTAGGTGACAGAACGACGAGCACTTCTCCATTCGTTCGAACATCGATGCGAGTTGGCGCGCCAAGGTCGCTCAACGCGGTCAGGATCAATTGAGTGGATGGACGAAACGCTACAGTAATCGCGCCCCAGCCCAGGCTGCACGCAGCTGCGCCGCCGAGCCGGACCGCTCCGGCGCGGAGGTTCGCACGGCATCGCGGCCTACAGCACCACCAACGGCTTGAAGCCGCCGAAGATCATGCGCTTGGCATCGAACGGCGCGTTGGCCATGTCCATCTGCAGGCGCGGATCGCTCATCACCTTCGCGTTGATCTTGTCGCGCTGCTTGCGCGACTTGTAGACGATCCACGAGAACGCGACCACCTCGCCGGGCTTGAGCTTGACCGCCTGCGGAAACGAGGTCAGCTTGCCGGGTTTGACGTCGTCCTCGATGGTTTCCCAGTACGCCACCGCGCCGTGCTCCATCCAGATCTTGCCGGCCTTGCGCGCCATCTTGCGGTATGCGGCGAGATTGTCCTTGGGAATGGCCAGTACGAAACCGTCTACGTAGCTCATGCGTCCTCCTGCGGGCTCCGGGCCCTGGATGGGAAAATCGCTTCGCGCCGCGGCGACTGCAGTGCGGCGTTCGCTGCCGTCAACGGCCGCCGGCTTGCCCCTGTAGGAGCGGCGCAAGCCGCGACCGCGAATTTTCAATCACGACGAAACCTACACCGCACTCGCGAATTCGCGGTCGCGGCTCGCGCCGCTCCTACCGTCGGCATCGCGGCGGCGCGGTACCGACTGTCGGGCTTGCGCGCGGCGCATCCCAGTGCGCTTTGTCATCCGCGCTCGCGCACGAACGTACGCACCGGCATCGCCGTTCACGTCGCCGCAGCGCTTTCCTCGACGATCGCCTCGACCTGGATGCGCAGGTTCACCGTCATGTCGAAACCGTAGTCCTTGCCCGCGCTGATGCCGAACCGGTCGCGCTGGAAGCTCGCGCCGGCGTCGGCGCCGCAGACCTCGCGCTTGTATACCGGGTGCGGCATGCACTTGAACTGGGCGATGTCCAGGTCCAGCGGCCGGGTCACGCCGTGCAGGGTCAGTTCGCCCACGACCTTGTCCGGCTTGCCGTGCTTGAAGCCGGCGAGCTTGCCCTTGTAGGTCGCGGTCGGAAACTGGGCGACGTCGAACAGCGTCGCCTTCTTGGCTTCCCCGTTCATCGCGTCCATGCCGAAATCGACGCTGGCGACGTCGATCGCGACCTCCACCGAGCCGGTGCCGGCCTGCCTGTCGAGGACGATGCGGCCCGCGGACTGGTTGAACTTGCCGCGCCACTTCGACAGGCCGCCCATGTGGTCGGCTTCGAAGCTGGGATAGGTGTGGCTGGGGTCGATCCTGTAGGTCGCCGGCGCGGCGGCGGCGGCGCCGGCGAACAAGGCGAGCGAGGTCAGCAGGCACAGCGCGGAAGTGTTCATGGGCGGACTCCAGGGCAGGCGGGAAAGCACAGGAACGCCGCGGACGGACGCGCGACGGCGAAGCCGGGGCACGCTAGCACCGGCTTCGACGGCGCCGCAATCGCAGCCCGCGACCCATCGCTCGTGCCGATACTGCGCAGCCGTTCGTGCGCTGCAGCATGGCCTCGCCCCGCCAGCATCGACTGGGGCGGACCGGGCCGCTTACCGGTACGACGAACCAGCCTAGGCGGTTTCGACATGCGATCTCGATGCGTGGTTTCGACTCGCAGTTTCGACACGCGGTCTCAACGAGCCGATCCGGCCGCCGGTCAGACCACCGATTCGGTCGCCGTTTGGCGGACGCCCTCGCGCCGCCGTTGCGGCAGCCGCTGCGGCGCCCGGTTCGGTCGACACCTTTCGCCAGCCGCGCCAGGCGACCCTGGGCGCCGGCCCAAAGAAAACGCCGCCCGAAGGCGGCGTTTTCTCCAACCGGGCGCGGCCGCCGAAGCGGCCGGCGCTCAGTCCTGCGCTGCCGGCGTTTCCGCCGTGCCTTCGCCTGCCGGGCGTTCGCCCGCCGGGTCGGCGACCGGCGCGGCGCTGGCCTCGCCCTCGCCGTCCTCCTCGTCCAGCGAGGCGTCCACGCGCTCGATGGTCTGCAGGGTCTCGCCTTCGGACAGGCGCATCAGGGTCACGCCCTGGGTGTTGCGGCCGACCTGCGAGATCTCCGCCGCACGCGTGCGCACCAGGGTGCCGCCGTCGGAGATCATCAGCACCTCGTGGTGGTCGCTGAGCTGGATCGCGCCGACCAGGGCGCCGTTGCGCTCGTTGGTCTTGAGCGCGATCACGCCCTGGGTGCCGCGGCCCTTGCGCGGGTAGTCGCCGACCGGCGTGCGCTTGCCGTAGCCGCGCTCGCTGGCGGTGAGGATGTCGCCGTCGCCTTCGACCACGACCAGGCTCACCACGTAGGTGCCGCTGTCGTTCGGCGCATCGGTCGCGTCGGCATCGCCCTCGGCCGCCGCCGCGTCCTCGCCCTCGGTTTCCGCCGCCGAGGCCGCGAGCAGGCGCATGCCGCGCACGCCGCTGGCGGTGCGGCCCATCGGCCGCACGGTCGACTCGGCGAAGCGCGCCGCGCGGCCGTTGGAGGCGAACAGCATCACGTCGCACTCGCCGTTGGTCAGGGCCACGTCGACCAGCGCGTCGCTGTCGTCGAGGTTGATCGCGATCTTGCCGCGCGCCAGCTTGAACGCGAACTCGGTCAGCGGAGTCTTCTTGACCCGGCCGTTGCGGGTGGCGAAGAACACGAAGTGGTCCTCGTCGTACTCGCGCACCGGCAGCACCGCCTGCACCTGCTCGCCGGCTTCCAGCGCCAGCCAGTTGATGATCGGGCGGCCGCGCGCGTTCGGGCCGGCTTCGGGCAGCTGGTGCACCGGCAGCCAGAACACCCGGCCGGTGCTGGTGAAGGTCAGCAAGGTGTCGTGGGTGTTGACCAGCCACAACTTGTCGATGAAGTCCTCGTCCTTGGTCGCGGCCGCGTTGCGGCCCTTGCCGCCGCGCTTCTGCGCTCGATACGCGCTGACCGGCTGGCGCTTGGCGTAGCCGGCGTGCGAGAGCGTCACCACCACGTCTTCCGGCGCGATCAGGTCGAGGATGTCGAGGTCTTCCTCGCTGGCGCGGATCTCGCTGCGGCGCTCGTCGCCGAACTCTTCCTTGAGGTTGCGCAGTTCGGTGCGGATCACCTCGAGCAGCACGTCGGGATTTTCCAGGATCTCGATCAGGCCGCGGATCGCCTCGAGCAGCTGGCGGTATTCCTCGGTGAGCTTTTCCTGCTCCAGGCCGGTCAGGCGGTGCAGGCGCATTTCCAGGATCTGGTTGGCCTGGACCTCGGTCAGCTGGTAGCGGCCGTCGTGCAGGCCCACGCCGGCCGGCAGGTCTTCCGGACGCGAGGCCTCGGCGCCGGCGGCCTGCAGCAGCGCGCCGACCAGGCCCGGTTCCCAGGTCTTGGCCAGCATGCGCTCGCGCGCTTCGTTCGGGTTCGCCGAGGTCTTGATCAGCTCGATCATCTCGTCGATGTTGGCGAGCGCGACCGTCAGGCCTTCCAGGATGTGCGCGCGCTGGCGCGCCTTGCGCAGTTCGAAGATCGTGCGGCGGGTCACCACCTCGCGGCGGTGGCGCACGAACGCTTCCAGCACCTGCTTGAGCGTCAGCAGCTGCGGCCGGCCGTCGACCAGGGCGACCATGTTGATGCCGAACACCGACTCCATCTGCGTCTGCTGATAGAGGTTGTTGAGCACCACTTCGGCCGCTTCGCCGCGCTTGACTTCGATGAAGATGCGCATGCCGTCCTTGTCGGACTCGTCGCGCAGCTCGCTGATGCCTTCCAGGCGCTTTTCCTTGACCAGCTCGGCGATCTTCTCGATCAGCCGCGCCTTGTTGACCTGGTACGGGATCTCGGTGACGACGATCGCCTCGCGGCCGGTGTCCTGGTTGACCTCGATCTCGGCGCGCGCGCGCATGCGCACCCGGCCGCGGCCGGTGCGGTAGGCGGCGACGATGCCGGCGGTGCCGTTGATGATGCCCGCGGTCGGGAAGTCCGGGCCCGGGATGTAGGCCATCAGCCCGTCGACGTCGATCTCAGGCTCGTCGATCAGGGCGATCACCGCGTTGACGACCTCGGTGAGGTTGTGCGGCGGGATGTTGGTCGCCATGCCGACCGCGATGCCAGCCGAACCGTTGACCAGCAGGTGCGGCACCCGCGTGGGCAGCACCGTCGGCTCGAGTTCCTTCTCGTCGTAGTTGGGCTGGAAATCGACGGTTTCCTTGTCGATGTCGGCGAGCAGTTCGTGGGTCAGGCGCGTCATGCGCGCCTCGGTGTATCGCATCGCCGCGGCGTCGTCGCCGTCGACCGAGCCGAAGTTGCCCTGGCCGTCGACCAGCAGGTAGCGCAGCGAGAACGGCTGGGCCATGCGCACCAGGGTGTCGTACACCGACTGGTCGCCGTGCGGGTGGTACTTACCGATGACGTCGCCGACGATGCGCGCGGACTTGACGTGCGGCTTGTTGGCGTGGGTGCCGAGCTCGTTCATCGCGTACAGGACGCGGCGGTGCACAGGCTTGAGGCCGTCGCGGACGTCGGGGAGCGCGCGCCCCACGATCACGCTCATCGCGTAATCGAGGTAGCTGCGGCGCATCTCGTCCTCGAGATTGACCTGGATGATTTCCTTGGCGAGTTCGGCCATCAGGGTTCCGTTGCTGCGTACAGTGATTCGGACGCCCCCGCGCGAACGGGGCCGCCGTTCCCGCGGGAACGACGACAGAACCGACACGACAAACCTACCGGAAACACGAGCCCGGCGGGCCTGTCCTGCAGCTCGCTAGGGGCGGCATCAAAGAGACACGCGACTATAGCACAAAACCGCTTTCGCATGGGCCCGATTCCCACGCAGAAACAAGCACTTGGCGAAGTTTTTCAGCTGCGCTGCAACATCCGCGGCGGGCCTTGCGCGCGCGCGGCCCGCGGCGTCCGCCGCGGGCGCGGCAAAAGCCGCTTTCCGATCCCGATCGCGCGCCCTCGCCCGCTGTCGCGACCCGCTCCCGCGGCGCCCGCGCGCGGCGCGTCCAGGCGCCCGGGGAAAGGGGCTCAGGTGTCGTAGTCGCCGCTATCCCAGGGCTCAAAGAAGGCCATGTAATCGCCCGGCTGCAGGCTGATCGAGAGCGGCTCGCCCTCGTCTTCCGGCCAGTTCGGGATCAGGCCGAACTCGACGCCGAAGCGCGTCAGCGCGAACGGCGCGATCTCGATGCGGTCGAATTCGATCTCGCCGAGCTCGGCCAGGCGCTGCTCGTAGACCCGGTTGCGCGCCTCGCGGTCCATCCCCGCGCGCGGCCCGAACTCGTCGATGCGCGCCTCCAACAGCGCGCCGGCGGCGTCGAACAGGTACAGCGCGACGAACTCGTTGCCGGCCGCGCCCTGCAGCGCGCCGGCGAAGGGCGTGGTCAGGAAGAACTGGCGTCCGTCGGCGAGCCGGCCGACGTGTTCGGCGTGGTAGTCGTCGTGATCGATCGCGATCAGCGCGGGCAGCTGCAGCTCGGGGTGGTCGGGCATCGTCCTGCTCCTTGGAAACGCAGAGCTGGCGCGCGTCCGGCGCGCCGTCGGCGCGCGGGCATCAGCCGGCGGAAAACGCCTCGCGCATCGCCGCCGCATCCGGGCGTTCGATCACCCCGCGCTCGGTGACGATGGCGTCGATCAATTCGTGCGGGGTCACGTCGAACACCGGATTCCAGGCCCCGACCCGCTCGGCCGCGGTGCGCGCGCCGCCGACGGCGAACAGTTCGGCCGGGTCGCGTTCCTCGATCTCGATCAGCTCGCCGGAGGCGGTGGCCATGTCCACGGTCGAGGACGGCGCCACCACCATGAACTTGACCCCGTGGTGGCGCGCGGCGATGGCGAGCTGGTAAGTGCCGATCTTGTTGGCGGTGTCGCCGTTGGCGCAGATGCGGTCGGCGCCGACGATCACCCAACCCACCTGCCCGCTCTTCATCAAGTGCGAGGCGGCCGAATCGGCGATCAGGGTCGGGGCGATGCCGTCCTGCTCCAGTTCCCACACGGTCAGGCGCGCGCCCTGCAGCCACGGCCGGGTCTCGCCGGCGAACACGCGCTCGATCCGGCCCTGGGCGACGCCGGCGCGGATCACGCCGAGCGCGGTGCCGAAGCCGGCGGTGGCCAGCGAGCCGGTGTTGCAGTGGGTCAGCACGCCGCGGCCGGGTTCGATCAGGGCCGCGCCGAGCGCGCCCATGCGGCGGTTGGCGGCCAGGTCTTCCTCGGCGATGGCCTGGGCCTCGCGTTCCAGCACCTCGCGCCAATCGGCGCCGGCCCCGTCCAGCGCGCGGCGCATGCGCGCCAGCGCCCAGGCCAGGTTGACCGCTGTCGGGCGCGCGGCATTGAGCCGCTGCAGCGCCGGCTCGATCGCCGCCAGCGCCTGCGCGCCGTCGGCCGCCTCGACCGCGCGCGCGGCCAACACCGCGCCCCAGGCCGCGGCGATGCCGATGGCCGGGGCGCCGCGCACGGTCAGCGCGTGGATCGCCGCGGCGACTTCGTCGCTGTCGGCGCAACTCACGTACTCCACCGCGAACGGCAGCTTGCGCTGGTCGAGCAACTCCAGGGCCTGCCCAGTCCAGCGGATCGGGCGGATGCGGTCGTAGCGGTCGAAATCGATGGCGTCGTTCATGGTGGCAAGTTTAGCGGATGCGTGTGTCGGTCTCGAAACTTCGGGCGTTGCCGCCGTCTGGAACAACAGCGTCGGGCCTGAAGGCCCTCCCACAAGAGCGACGGCCCGGCGCTGGGCCGGGCTTTTGTGGGAGGGCCTTCAGGCCCGACGCCGTTCGATCCGATACGAGAATCCCCCAATGAACACGCCCCGGCCTTGCAGCCGGGGCGTTGTCTGGATCGATTCGTTCCGCGCGCCGATCAGTTGACCTGGAACCGCCCGCGGCAACCGTTGGACACCCACACGCCGTTGCGGTCCCAGCCCCAGGTCTGGCCCTCGATGCACGGCGAACCCGAGCTCTGGCGGATCAGTCGCGCGTCGCGACGGATGGTCACGTTGCAGCGCTGCTGGCGGTTGTTGTTGGAATCGCAGCTGATTTCCTGGCCGCGGCCCCAGCCGCCGCCGTTGTTGCCGTTCCAGCCGCCGTTGCCGTTGCCGCCCCAGCCGCCGCGGCCGGCCACGAACTCGGCGCGGCAGCCGTTGCTGACCCACACCTCGCCCTGGCGCGAGCCCCAGCTCTGGCCCTCGATGCACGAGGAGCTCGACAGCTGGCGCTGCAGGCGCGCGCGGTTGCCGTTGATCGGGCAGGTGCGCATGCGGCCGCCGTCGGATTCGCAGCGCACCACGTCGCCGCCGCTGCCGCCGTTCCAACCGCCGTTGTTGCCGCCGCCCCAACCGCCGCCGCGGCCCAGATCGAACTCGGCGCGGCAGCCCTCGGACACCCACACGCCGTTGCGGTCGTAGCCCCAGCTGCGGCCCTGGATGCACGAGGAGCTCGACAGCTGGCGCGACAGGCGCACGCCGCCGCGGGTGTCGGCGTTGCAGCGGCGGTAGCGGCCGCTGTCGGATTCGCAACGGATCGAACCGCCGTCGCCACCGTAGTCGTTGTATTGCGGCGCGGCCTGGGCAGCGCCCGCGGCGCCCAGGCCGAGGGCGAGGGTCAGGCCGGCGGTGGAAAGCATGCGTGCGGACATGTTCGGGCTCCTTGTCGTGATCGGTTTTGCGGAGGACTCTAGCGTTGCCCGCTTAACGCCAGTTCAAGATTTCGCGTCGCGGACGAAGTCGACTGCGAATGCCCAAGAAGCATTCATCGCGTGCTTATTGTTAAACGATTACATGCGACCGCCTCCGCCGTTTGTCGCATGACTTACGACCTATCGACAGTCGCCGCGCAGCAACCGATCCGGCCCCATTGCGCAGACTTGCGCGCGCGGCGGACTCGCGCAGCCGCCGGATCAGCCGCCGCCGTTGCCGCGATAGTCCAGCTCGAACTCGGCGCGGCAACCGCCTTCGACCCACACGCCATGCGCATCGAAGCCCCAGCTGCGGCCTTCCACGCATTCGGTCTTGGACAATTGCTTGACCATGCGCACACCCGAGCCGGTGTCGCCATCGCAGCGGCGCGCGCGGCGGTCGAGGGATTCGCACTTGATCAGCTTGCGGCCGTCGTCGGTCGCCGCCGCCGCCGCGGGTTGGTCCTCGGGCTGCGCGCCGAGCAGGCGGAATTCGCCGCGGCAACCGCCGGCGACCCACACGCCGCTGCGGTCGGTACCCCAGGTCTGGTTGCGCAGGCAGGGTTGCTTGGACAGTTGCTGGGCCAGGGCCACGCCGTCCTCGCTGCGCGCCGGGCAATGGTTCCAGCGCCCGCCGAGCGACTCACACTTGATCACGCGCGCGCCGCGGGTGCTGTCGGCGCCGCTGCCGCCGCGACCGAGCAGGAAATCGGCCGCGCAACCTTGCGCCACCCACACGCCGCCGCGATCGGCGCCCCAACTGGTGCCTTCCACGCAAGGCTTGCCCGAAGTGCGCCGGACCAGACGCACGCCGCCGCGGGTATCGGCCGGGCAACGCACGGTCTCCTCGCTTTCGGAAGCGCAACGCAACAGGTTGCCGCCGTACAGCCGCTCGCCCGCGGGCTCGGCCGTTGCCGGCACCGCGAAGGCCGCGCTGGCGCCCGCCGCAGCGGTCAACGCGCACAGGCGAATCGCGGCTTTCAGACTACCCATGCATGGCCCCCTGCGACTGGTGCCATCACTCTAACCGCGAACCGTGAACTTGCAACGAAAAACCCCCACCCGGCCGATCCAGGCAGGCGCAGCGTTCACTGCGGTCAAGCGAGCGTGAAGTCGAACGCCAGCACGTCGGCGATGCGCGCGGTATCGAGCATCACCATCAGCAGCCGATCCATGCCCAGGGCGACGCCGGCGCAATCGGGAAAACCGGACGCGAGCGCCGCCAGCAAGGCCTCGTCGCGCGGCGGCGACGCGGCGCCGCGCTGCGCGCGCACGCCGCGATCGCGATCGAAACGCGCGCCCTGCTCGGCCGCATCGGCCAGCTCGTGATAGCCGTTGGCCAACTCCAGCGATCCCAGATACAACTCGAAGCGCTCGGCCACGGCGAAGCCGTCGCCGTCCTGGCGCACCCGCGCCAACGCGCATTGCGAGGCCGGGTAATCGCGCACGGCGAGCATCTCGTCGCGGCCGAACTGCGGCTGCAGGCGATGGGTCATCAACAGGTCGAGCCAGTCGTCGCGGTTCAACCCGTCCGGATCGATCACCACGTCGCCGAGCGCGGCGCGCAGTTGCGCCTCGTCGGCGGTGAACGGATCCAGGCCGAGGCGCTCGCGATACAAGTCGCGATACGCGACCTCGCGCAGCGACGCCTCGCGCCCGACCAGGGCCAGCGCCGCGCGCACCAGCGCGGCGGTTTCGCCGATCAGGCGGCGATGGTCCCAGCCGAGCCGATACCATTCGAGCATGGTGAATTCGGGGTTGTGGCGGCCGCCGGCCTCGCCGTCGCGGAACACCCGGCCGAGTTCGTAGCAATCGCCGAAACCGGCGGCGATCAGGCGCTTGAGCGGGAACTCCGGCGAGGTGCGCAGCCAGCGCGTGCGCGGCGCGCCGTCGGTGCGTCCGCTGAATTCCAGTGCGAACGAAGCGATGTTCGGGTCGGTGTTGCCGGCGCGCGACAGCACCGGGGTTTCCACCTCGGTCGCGCCGCGCTCGGCGAAGAACGCGCGCACCGATGCGTTCAGGCGCGCGCGCAGGCGCAGCGCTTCGAATCCGGCCGACGGCCGCCAGCCCGCATCCGCCGTCGCCGCGCTCATTCGTGTTCGGCCAGGAACGCCAGCAGCTTCGCCTCGTCCCACACCTCGACGCCGAGTTCCTGCGCCTTGGCCAGCTTGGAACCGGCATCGCTGCCGGCGACGACGAAACCGGTCTTCTTGGACACGCTGCCGGAGACCTTGGCGCCGAGCTTTTCCAGGCGCTCCTTGGCTTCGTCGCGGCTCATCGCGTCCAGGCCGCCGGTCAGCACCGCGGTCTTGCCGTCCAGCGGCCCGCCCGCCGCGGGCGCGGCCGACGCCGCCGGCGTCAGCGCGTCCAGCCGCGCCAGCGCCTCGCCGACCCGGGTCAGCAACTGCGCGTTCTCGTCCACGCTCAACCACGAGGCCAGCGCCTGCGCGCTTTCCGCCGGCAGGCCCGCGGTGACGTAGGCGTGCTCCGGCGCGTCGAGCAGTTTCTGCGCGTCGTCGAACGCGGCGGCGAGTTGGTCGGCGCGGATCTTGGTGACCTTGGGAATCTCCATGTCGACCAGCAGCGTCGCAAGATTGAGGCCGTCGCGCAGCTTGGCCGAAGGCGGATGCGGCTCGCCGGCGCGCACGCCGCGCGCGAGCAGGTCGTCGATCACCTGCTGGTTGCCGGGCTGGTCGAAAAAGTGGCCGAGCGCGCGCGCGACTTCGCCGCCGACGTCGGGCAGGCGCTTGAACACCGGCCACGGCAGGCGCCGGATCAGCGCCAGGTCGCCCAGCCACGCCGACAGCGCCTTGGCCGTGCTTTCGCCGACGTGCTGGATGCCGAGCGCGAACAGGAACCGCTCCAGCGTGGTGTCGCGGCTGCGGTCGATGGCCTCGATCAGGTTCTCGGCCCATTTGGTCGCGACCTTGCCGGCCTTGACCGTTTCGGGGGTGGTGCCGTCGCGCTCGTCGGCGCGGCGCTTCATTTCCAGCAGATCGTCGAGTGCGAGCTTGTACAGGTCGGCGACCGACTGCACATAGCCCAGGTCCGACAGGTCCTCGATGTAGCGATCGCCCAGGCCTTCGATGTCCATCGCCCGGCGCGAGGCGAAGTGGCCGACCGCCTGCTTGCGCTGCGCGGCGCAGGTGAGGCCGCCGGAGCAGCGCCACACCACCCCGTCCTCTTCGCGCAGGATCTCCGAGCCGCACACCGGGCAGCGCTCGGGCATGCGCCACTGCGGCGCGTCGGGCGCGCGGTACTCGGGCACCACCCGCGCCACTTCGGGAATCACGTCGCCGGCGCGGCGCACGATCACCGTATCGCCGATGCGCACGTCCAGGCGCGAGATCTGGTCGGCGTTGTGCAGGGTCGCGTTGGTGACCACCACGCCGGCCACCTGCACCGGCTTGAGCCGCGCCACCGGCGTGGCCGCGCCGGTGCGGCCGATCTGGATGTCGATGCCTTCCAGCACCGTGGTCTGCTCCTGCGCCGGGAACTTGTGCGCGATCGCCCAACGCGGCGCGCGCGAGACGAAGCCCATCTCGCGCTGGCCGGCGTAGTCGTCGAGCTTGTAGACCACGCCGTCGATGTCGAACGGCAGCGAATCGCGCTTGGCGCCCATCTGGCGGTAGTAGCCGAGCAGGCCGTCGGTGCCGGCGACCACGCCGCTTTCGGCGCTGACCGGGAAGCCCCACTCGCGCAGTCGCTTCAGCGTGGCCGAGTGGCTGGCCGGCAACGCGTAATCCTCGGCGACCACGCCGACGGCGTAGGCGTAGAACGCCAACGGCCGCTGTGCGGTGATGCGCGGATCGAGCTGGCGCAGCGAGCCGGCCGCGCCGTTGCGCGGATTGGCCAGGACCTTGCCGCCCTCGGCGATGGCCTTCTCGTTGTAGGCCTTGAACGCGGCCAGCGGCATGTACACCTCGCCGCGCACTTCCAGCAGCGCCGGCCAGTCGCCGCCGCGCAGCTTCATCGGAATGGCCTTGACCGTGCGCAGGTTGGCGGTGACGTCCTCGCCGGTGGCGCCGTCGCCGCGGGTCGCGCCCTGGACGAAGGCGCCGTGCTCGTAGCGCAGGCTGATCGCCAGGCCGTCGAGCTTGGGTTCGACCGAGAACTCGGGATCGTCGCGGTCCAGCCGCTCGGCGATCCGGCGCACGAAGTCGGCGACCTCCTCGTCGCTGAAGGCGTTGCCCAGCGACAGCATCGGCACCGCGTGGCGGACCTGCGCGAACTGGCCCGAGGGCGAGCTGCCCACGCGCTGGGTCGGCGAATCGGTCGAGGCCAGCGCCGGATGCGCGGCCTCTAGCGCCTCGAGTTCGCGCAGCAGGCGGTCGTAGTCGGCGTCGGCCAGGGTCGGGTCGTCGAGGACGTAGTAGCGGTAGTTGGCGTCTTCGAGCTGGGCGCGCAGTTCGGCGGCGCGCTGCGCGGCTTGGTCCGCGGTGTTGTTCGGGGTCACGGGTCGGCGTCCTGGCGCGGCGATGGCGGCATTTTGAACGGGAATCGCACAATTGTGGATGATCGAAGTCGCCCGTGATGCGATGTCGCGGCCTGGAGCCCCTGTAGGAGCGGCGCGAGCCGCGACTGCGCCAACCCGATTACGGCGCAAGCCGGAAGCCCGATGCTCGGCCAGGACGGCGATGGCGAAGATTCGACGTGGTTGCGTTGGCGCAGTCGCGGCTCGCGCCGCTCCTACAAAGGGCTACGGCCAGAACGACGACGCCCCGCCGAAGCGGGGCGTCAGGCTCACCAACGCGTCGGCTTGCTCAGCGGCGGCGCTTCGCGCTGGCGGTCGTAGGCGCGCAACTCGTCGCGCAAGTGGGCGATGCGCTGGCGGCCCAGGGCGTTGCGCTGTTCGTCCAGGACCACCGCGTCGAGCAGTTCGGCCATGCGCTGGGCGGTCGGCAGCATGGTTTCCCAGGCGTCGAGCGCCGGCACCGGCGCCGGCAGGGTCAGGAAGAACGCGATCGCCGGGGTCTCCAGCGCCTGGATCTGGGCCATGTCGAAGCTGCCGGGCTTCATGATGTTGGCCACGCTGAACACCGGGCCGCGCTCGGGATGGCCCTCGACCAGGCGGTGGTAGACGCCCATGTGGCCGTAGACCAGGCCGGCCTTCTCGGCCGCGACCACGATGTCCGGGCCGTGCAGCTTCTGGCCCGCGCGCGCGGCCAGGTACAGGGTCACGATCTTGTCGAACTCGTCGCTGACGCGCCGGCCCAGCTCGCTGGTTGCGGCGTTGGCGCCGCCTTCCAGGGTGCGGTCGAACAGCTCCAGTTCGGCCTGGCTGGTGGCCTCGCCGACCGGCTGGCCGCCCGCGCCCAGTTCGTTCTCGATCTGCTCGCCCAGGCTCGGCTCCTGGCGCGCCGCCGGCTTGCGCTCGCCGCCGCGCGCCTCGTCCTCGCGGGCGATGCGCTTGCCTTGGCCGCTCTTGCGCGGTCGGCCGAAGAACACGATCGCGACGATCAGGATCAGGCCGGCGATCAGGATGCCGATCCTCATCAGGGTCACGTCGGACATTCGGTTGCTCCTTTTGGTGCTGGAAATCGGAAGTGGGGAATCGGGAATCGTCGGAGCGCGATGCGGTCGTTCGATTCTCTAGTCGGCGTTCCGATCCTGGGTTGATCTTGTACGGGAATCGCGAATCGAGAGATAGAGAATCGTTAAGACGCGTCGGTGCCGCTCGAACGACTCGCGATTCTCCATGCCCGGTGCCGGCGAGCGCGGCGAACTTACGCGGCGCCGGCCAGGCGCGTCGCCTCGGCCAGGTCGACCGACACCAGCCGGCTCACGCCCGGCTCGCGCATGGTCACGCCCGACAGCTGCTGCGCGGCTTCCATCGTCGCCTTGTTGTGGCTCACGAACAGGAACTGTACCTGCTCGCTCATCTCGCTGACCATCGCGGTGAAGCGGCCGACGTTGGCTTCGTCGAGCGGCGCGTCGACCTCGTCGAGCAGGCAGAACGGCGCCGGGTTCAAGCGGAAGATCGCGAACACCAGCGCCACCGCGGTCATCGCCTTCTCGCCGCCGGACAGCAGCGAGATGTTGGACACGCGCTTGCCCGGCGGCCGCGCCATGATCGCCACGCCGGTGTCGAGCAGGTCCTCGCCGGTGAGTTCCAGATAGGCGTGGCCGCCGCCGAACAGGCGCGGGTACAACTCCTGCACGCCGGAATTGACCCGGTCGAAGGTGTCCTTGAAACGGCCGCGGGTCTCGCGGTCGATCTTGCGGATCGCCTCTTCCAGGGTCTCCAGCGCGGTGGTCAGGTCGGTGTTCTGCGCGTCGAGGTAATCCTTGCGCTGCGCGGCCTCGGCGTGCTCGGCGATCGCCGCCAGGTTGACCGGTTCGAGCCGGCGCAGCTTGTTGTCGAGGTCGGCGACGGCGCGTTCCCAGGTCTGCGGATCGGCGTCTTCCTCGAGCGCGTTGACCACGTCCTGCAGCACCGCGCCGGCTTCGGCGATGGCTTCGGTCAGGGTCTCGGCCTTGAGCACCAGCGCCTGCTGTTCCAGCCGCCGCTGGCCGATGGCCTCGCGCTGTTGCAGCGCCTGTTCGTCGCGCTGCTGGCGGGTCTGCTCGAACTTGCGCAGGTCGTTGTCGATCCCGTCCAGCGCGCTGCGCGCGCCGGTCAGGTCCTGCTCGGCGATCACCCGCTGCTCCAGCGCGACTTGGCGCTGCTGTTCGAGGTCCTGCACCGGCTGGTCGCCGTCGCTGAGCTGGGCGGTGAGTTCGCCCAGGCGGGTGTCGAGCTGGCCGCGCTGGCCGCCCATGCGCTGCAGGGTCTGGGCCAGGCCGGCGATCTGCGCGCGCTGGGTTTCCAGGCTCAGCACCAGGGCGTGGGACGCGTCGCGCGACTCGCGCGCCATGGTCCGCGCCGAATCGCGCGCCTCGAACAGGCGGCTGCGCTCGGCCTCCAGGCGCTGGCGCTGGTCTTCCAGCTCGCCCATGCGCTCCACCGCCGTTTCCTGGCGCAGGCGCGCCTCGCGCGCCTGTTCGTTGCCGGCGTCGAGCGCGATCAGCAGTTGTTCCAGGTCGGCGTCGATCCTGTCGATGCGGTTGCGCGCCTGATCGAGCCGGCCCTGGTGGCTCTGCAACTGGCCGGCCAGCTCGGACACGCTGCGGTGGGCCATGTACAGCGAGCGCTGCGCGTCTTCGCGGTGCTGCTCGGCGGCCAGGGCGCGGTCGCGCAACTGGATCTGGGCCTGCTCGAGTTCGCGCTCGCGCTCCTGCAGCTCTTCGATCTGCGCGCGCAGGGTCTGGATCTCGCGCTCGCGCAGCAAGGCGCCCTGCTTGGCCGCGCCGGAGCGCAGCACCCGCAGCCAGCCGGCGCCGAGGCGCTCGCCGTTGCGGGTGATGACGGTGTCCTCGGGGCCCAGTTGCGCGACCAGCGCGCGCGCCGCGGCGAGGTCGTCGGCACCGTGCAGGCGCGCGAGCAGGCGCCGGATCGCGGCCGGACCCTGCACCTTCGACGCCAGCGAGGTCGGCGCATAGGTCGCGCCGTCGCGTTCGGGCGAGACCAGCGTCAGGCGGCCCTCACCGAGTTCGCCGATGGCGTCGACCAGCGCTTCGGGCGCCTCCACCAGCACGCCCTCGATGAGCTGGCCGAGCGCGCTTTCCACCGCGTTCTCCCAGCCCGCCTCCACGCTCAACGCTTCGCCGACGCGCTGGGCCGAATCCAGCCCGCGCGCCTTGAGCCAGCTCAGCGCCGCGCCCTGCTCCTGGCCGAGCGCGGCGTGTTGCAGGGTTTCCAGCGACGACAGGCGGCCGCGCGAGGTTTGCGCCTGCTTGCGCACCTCGGCCAGCTGGTTCTGGGTCGAACGCTGCTGTTCCTGCAGGTCGGCGAGCGAGCCCTTACGGTTTTCCAGTTCTTCGGTGAGGCTGTCCAGCGATTCCTTCTGCAGGTCGTGCTGGCTCTGCAATTGTTCGAACGCCGCGGCCAGGGCGGCGACGTCGAGGCCGGAGCGCTCGCTCGCCAGCGCTTCGCGGCGGCGGTCGGCGTCGAGGGTCTGGCGGTCCAGGCCTTCGATCCGGGTACGCTCGACTTCGGCCGCGCGCGCGGCTTCGGACTGCTCGCGGCTGTGGCCGTCCCAGCGCTGCTGCCAGTCCTGCAGCTTGGCCTCGGCGTCGCGCAGCGCGTCCTGGCGGGCTTCGTCGTCTTCGCGCAGCGCCTCCAGGCGCGGCTCGGCGTCGGCGACCGCGGCCATCAGCACGTCCAGGCGCGCCTGGTCGCTGCCGATGTGCTCGCCGATCTCCTCCAACTGCGCCAGCGCCTCCTCGCGCGCCTTGCGCAGGCGCCCGGACAGGTCGCGCTGGTGCTGGATCTGCTGTTCGATCCGCGCCAGCGCGCCGCCGACTTCGTAGCTGGCGGCCTGCGCCTTGTTCAAGGCCTCGGCCGCTTCCTCGCGGCGCACCCGCCCGGTTTCCAGTTCGCGCTCGGCCTCGCGCTGTTCGGCGATGAGCTGCTGCAGGCGGGTTTCCTGCTGCGAGAGTTTCTCGCGCTGGGCCTGCAACTTCTGATCGAGGGCGCGGTATTCCAGCGCCTTCCACTCCACGTCCTTGACCTTGCGCTCGGCCTGGATCGCCTGGTACTGCTCGGCCTGGCGCGCCTGCCGGCGCAAGTGTTCGAGCTGCTTGCCGACTTCCTCGCGCAGGTCGTTCAAGCGGTCGAGGTTCTCGCGGGTGTGGCGGATGCGGGTCTCGGTTTCCTTGCGCCGTTCCTTGTACTTGGAGATGCCGGCGGCTTCTTCCAGGTAGACGCGCAGTTCCTCGGGCTTGGCCTCGATGACCTGCGAAATCATGCCCTGCTCGATGATCGAGTAGCTGCGCGGCCCCAGGCCGGTGCCGAGGAACAGGTCGGTGATGTCGCGGCGGCGGCACTTGGCGCCGTTGAGGTAGTACTGGTTGACGCTGTCGCGACTGACCGTGCGCTTGACCGAAATCTCGTTGAACGCGCCGTACTCGCCGGTGATGGTGTGGTCGGAGTTGTCGAAGATCAGTTCGACCATCGCTTGCGACACCGGCTTGCGCGCCGAGGAACCGGCGAAGATCACGTCGGTCAGCGAGTCGCCGCGCAGCCGGCTGGCCGAGCTCTCGCCCATCACCCAGCGCACCGCGTCGATGATGTTCGACTTGCCGCAGCCGTTGGGACCGACGACGCCGGTCATGTTGGTGGGCAGGTGCAGCGTGGTCGGGTCGACGAAGGACTTGAAACCGGACAGCTTGATCGTGGACAGACGCATGCGGCGTTGGGGCCTCTGGACGGCGGACGCGGCCGTGGAAATTAGGTTAGGCAGTGCGGGCAAGCGATTGAATCTGCTGGGCCCGGCGCAGCGTTTGGCCGCGCCTGCCTGGGAGTATAGCGGGCCGGGGCCGAGCCCGCCGTGGACGCCTGGCCCGGGCCGCGGCCGCGCTTCGCGTTCAGCCCGCGGCGGCGGTCGCGGCACGGCTACTAATTCGATAGTTGACAGTCCCGGAAGCGGCGTGCTCCGATGTCTCTACTAACGAACCCGTTGTAGTTCGAACTTGTTGTTTCGAACCCGTCGCAGTCCGGGCAAGCCGTGGTCCGGGCACGCCCGCCGCCGTCCTTTCACCGGTAGATCGCCATGGCCCGTCCCTCCTCTCCCACCCCGACCCCCTCCGAACAGGCGATCCTGGAAGTGCTGTGGGACCGCGGCGAAGCCTCGGTGCGCGAGGTCGCCGACGCGCTCTCGCAGCACAAGCCGGTCGCCTACACGACCGTGCTGACCACGTTCAACGTGCTGGCCAAGAAGGGCTTCGTGACCCATCGCCAGGAAGGCCGCGCCTTCGTCTACCGCGCCGCGATCAGCCGCGAGCAGGCGCGCCGGCAGGCCCTGGACCAGTTGCTGCTGCGCTTCTTCGAGGGCTCGCCGAACCTGCTGGCGCAGCACCTGCTCGACCAGGACGAGGTCGGACGCGACGAGCTCAAGGCCTTGCGGGCCAAGGTCGAGGCGGCCAAGCAGCGGGGGAACGGCTGATGGAGACCCTGTCCGAATCGCTGATCCGCGCCGTGCCGACGCTGATCGGCCTGCACTTGCTGCAAGCGGCGGTGTTGCTGGCCATGGCTATCGCGTTCGCGCGGCTGCGCGCGCTCGATGCGGAACTGCGCTCGTGGCTGCTGCTGGCGCTGTTCGCGCTGGCGGCCCTGGCGCCGCTGGCGAGCCTGCTGCCGGGCGCGCCCTCGCCGGTGTTCGGCGCGCCCGCGCACAGCCTCTCGCCGCATCCCGAGGAAGGTCCGGCGCCGGACGAGGCGATCTACAACGCCGGCCAGCGCGCGGACATGCTGTACCTGGAGATCCCGCGTTCGCTGCCCGGCGCGCTGGCGCTGGCCTGGGCGCTGGGCGCGTTGTGGCAGCTGATGCGCTTGGTCGAAGGCGCGCGCCACGCGCCCCGCCTGCGCCGCGGCGCGCGGCCGGCGCCGGCGCTGGAAGCGCTGCTGGCGCGCGAGCTGCCGCCGCGCACGCGCATCGCCACCACCGCGGTCGACGGCCCGATGGTGGTCGGCCTGCTGCGCCCCACCGTGCTGCTGCCACGGCCGTTGAGCGAGCGCCTCGAGGCCGACGCGCTGCGCGACATCCTGCGCCACGAATTCGCCCACATCCGCCGCGGCGACCTGTGGTCGGCGGCGGCGGTACAGCTGGCGCGCGCGGCCTTCTGGTGGAACCCGTTCCTCGGCGCGCTGCAATCGCGCCTGGACCTGGCCCGCGAGATGGCCTGCGACGCGCGCGCCGCCGCGGGCGGCTCGGGCGTGTACTTCGCCGGCTCGCTGATCGACAGCGCCGAGGTCCTGCTGGAACTCGGCGAACGGCCCGAACCGCTGGCGGTGGCGATGCTGCAACGGCGCAGCCACCTGGCCCAGCGCATCGACGGCCTGCTCGCCGCCTTCCCCGCCGGCGCGCCCGGTCGCCGCCGCCTCGCCGCCGGCGGATGCGCGGCGGCGCTGGCCGCGTTCGCCGGCCTGTGCATCGCCGGCGCCCCGCGCCTGGCGCTGCCCGCGCCCACCGCCGAACCCCGCGCCGACGTGGTCGCCCTGCTCGCCGCCGCGCGCCGCGGCGACAGCGCCGAGGCGCGGCGGCTGGTGCGCGCCGGCGCCGACATCGACGCGCGGGTGATCGGCGACGGCACCGCGCTGATCGAAGCGGTGCGCGCGCGCAACCTCGCCACCGTCGACGCGCTGCTGGCGCTCGGCGCCGACCCGGACCGGGCCGCGCTCGGCGAAGGCAATCCTCTGATCGTGGCGGCCGAGCTCGGCGCCCAGCCGATCGTCGCGCGGCTGGTCCTGGCCGGCGCCGACGTCAACCGGGTGGTGACCTACGACGAGACCCCGCTGATCAACGCCGCCCGCGAAGGCCATCTGGAGACCGTGCGGTACCTGGTCGCGCACGGCGCCGACGTCAACCTCGGCGTGGTCGCCGACGGCTGGCTGGGACGCTGGCGCTCGCCGCTGAACCAGGCCGCCGACCCGCGCGTGCGCGCCTACCTGATCGAACACGGAGCCGTCGCCGGCCGGCCCTGAGCGCCGCCCGCCGCGGCCCCGCCTTCCACCGCTGCGCCATTGCGAGCGCGGGCCGTCTCGGCCCGCCGCGGGGGCCGCTTGCGCCTGCGTTTCGACGGTTGTCCCCGCCCGTTTCGATTTTCCCTCGCCCGTCACCAGCAATCGCCCCTCGCCCGCCGCCGCGCCGCCCTACCAGCCCACAAGGACGATCCGATGAAATCCAGCCTGCTCGCCTGCACCTTCGCGTTCTGCCTGTTCGCCGGCCCCGCCGCGGCGCGCACGCCCGCACCGCCGCCGTCCGCGCCCACGGCCGCGCCGGCAACGCGCGATCTCGCCGACCTCGCCGCGGCGATCGAACGCGGCCTGCGCCCCAGCGTGGTCGCTGCCGGCGAGGCCGTTCCGCGCTGGACGCTGCAGCAGCGCATGGCCCATCACAAGGTCCCCGGCGTCGCCATCGCCCTGGTCCAGGACGGCCAGCCGGTCTACGCGGTCGGCTACGGCGTGCGCGCGGCCGGCAGCGCCGAGGCGATCGACGCCGACACGCTGTTCTCGGTCGGCTCGGTCAGCAAGATGATCACCGCGGCGACCACGCTGCGCCTGGTCGCGCAAGGCCGGCTCGACCTGGACCGCGACGTCGGCGGTTACCTGAAGTCGTGGCGCATCCCGCCCGCGCCGGCCATCGCCGACCCGCGCGTGACCCTGCGCATGCTGCTGTCGCATACCTCCGGCCTCAACGTGCACGGCTTCGAGGACTACCAGCCCGGCGAAGCCCTGCCGACGCTGCTGCAGACCCTCGACGGGAAGCCGCCGGCCAAGAATCCGCCGATCCGGCTGCAGTACCCGCCGGGCACGCGCATGGATTACTCCGGCGGCGGGATCATGGTCGAGCAGCAGATCGTCGAGGACGTCGCCGGCCAGCCGCTGGAAGCGGTGGCGCGCGCGCAGGTGTTCGAGCCGGCGGGCATGCGCCGCAGCAGCTTCGACAACCCATTGCCGGCCAGCCGCGGCAACATCGCCCACGCCCACGACCGCAACGGCGCGCGCACCGCCTTGCCGCGCGGCTGGGAGAGCTTTCCCGAACAGGGCGCCTCGGGCCTGTGGACCAGCGCGCGCGATCTCGGCGGCTTCGTCGCCGCGCTGCTGCGCAGCCGCCGCGGCGACGGCCTGCTGCCGCCCGCGCTGTTCGCCGAGATGACCACCGCGGTATCGCCCGGCAGGCGCGGGCTGGGCCCGGAACTGGCCGGCGCCGGCGTCGCCCGGCGCTTCTTCCACAACGGCAGCAACGACAGCTACCACGCCGGCATCGAGGGGTATCCGCAGACCGGCTTCGGCTTCGTCATCCTCACCAACGGCGCCAACGGCAGCGCGCTGCGCGGCGAAATCCGCAACGCGATCTCCGACGCGCTCGGCGACGGGGTCAAGCCGCCGATCCGCACCGTCGCCGCGGACGCCGCCGCACCGGGCTGGGCCGACTACGCCGGCACCTACCGGCTCGACCCGGCGGTGCCGATGGATGTGCGCGGCGCGCTCGCCGACTGGTTCGACTACGACGCGCTGACCATCGAAACGGCCGCCGACGCGCTGTTGCTGCGCCTGCCGGATGAGGCCGATGCCAAGCTGCGGGCGCTGGGACCGACCCGCTTCCTCGGCGCCGGCGCGGCCAACAGCGCGGAGCTGGAGTTCCACCGCGATGCGCATGGCGCGGTCCGGGCGCTCAGCGTGATCGCCGGCGATGCGCATGCCTATTACCGCCGCCAACCCGCGCAGCCGGCGCGCGCGGACGGGCGTGCCGCCACGCCGTAACCGCGCGCCGGACGGCGGCGCGCGCGCGGTCCGCGCACAGGCCTCGCGCGCGCCGTGGTAAATAGGGGCGGCCCGCCTTCCACGCGATTCCGCCAGGACCGCCGCCTACCCGCCCATGAGCCGACCGCGCGCTGCCAACCCGACCCGCAAGGCCGGCGAACACCTGACCATGGCCGACCTGGCCGAGCTGGCCGGGGTCTCGGCGATCACCGTCTCGCGCGCATTGCGCGACAGCCCGCTGGTCAATCCCGAGACCCGCCAGCGGATCAAGGAACTGGCCGAGCGCCAGGGCTACCAGTTCAACATCAGCGCGCGCAACCTGCGCCTGCGCCGCAGCATGACCGTGGCGGTGGTGGTGGAAATGAAACCCACGGTCGAGCGGCAGATGTCCGGGCCGTATCCGCTGGACCTGCTCGGCGGCATCAGCCAGGAGCTGACTTCGGCCGGTTACAGCGTGCTGCTGACCTCGCTGCAGGGCGGCGCCCTGCCCAGCGTGCAGGCCGCCGACGGGGTGATCCTGCTCGGCCAGGGCGCGCACGAGGACGCGATGCACGAAGTGCGCCGCTGGGGCCGTCCGATGGTGGTGTGGGGCGCGGTCAGCCGGCACGAATCGCAGGTGGTGGTCGGCAGCGACAACCAGCGCGGCGGCAAGCTCGCCGCCGAGCGCTTCCTGGCGCTGGGCCGGCGCCGGCCGGTGTTCCTCGGCGACGACGCCCACGGCGAATTCGCCGAACGCCTGCTCGGCTTCCGCGAGGCCCTGCGCGGCCACGGCATCGAACCGCTGACCCCGACCGTGGCCAACTTCACCGTTAGCGCCGGCGCCCAGGCCGTGCACGCCCTGCTCGACCAACACCCGCAATTCGACGCCCTGTTCGCCGCCAGCGACCTGCTCGCGATCGGCGCGATCCGCGCCCTGATCGAACGCGGCCGGCGAGTGCCCGAGGACGTCTCGGTGATCGGCTACGACGACACCCCGCTGGGCGCCACCTATCTGCCGCCGCTGACCTCGATCCACCAGAATTTCGTCGACGCCGGCGTGTTGCTGGCGCGCAAGGTGCTGGCCTTGATCGAAGGCGAGCCGGCGGCGTCGGAGATCCTGCCGACGCATCTGGTCGCGCGGGTGACCTGAGCCCGACGGCGCGGCTGCTCGCGTCGGACGCGGGCCTGGCCGTTGCGTCGGCACTGAGGGTTCCGCCGTAATTGCACTGGCGCGGTCGCGGCTCGCGCCGCTCCTACAAAAGCCGCGGGCTTGCCCTGTAGGAGCGGCGCAAGCCGCGACCACGGAGCGACCGGTCGCGTCGAAACCAGGCCTGCCGATTGCGTCGGCACTGAAGGTTCCACCGTAGACGCATTGGCGTGGTCGCGGCTCGCGCCGCTCCCACAAAAGCCGCGGGCTTGCCCTGTAGGAGCGGCGCAAGCCGCGACCGCGGACCGGCCGGTCGCGTCGAAAGCAGGCTTGCCGTTGCGACGGCACTGAAGGTTCCACCGTAGACGCATTGGCGTGGTCGCGGCTCGCGCCGCTCCTACAAAAAGCGCCGGGCTTGCCCTGCAGGAGGGGCGCGAGCCGCGACCGCGGACCGGCCGGTCGCGTCGAAAGCAGGCCTGCCCGTTGCGACGGCACTGAGGGTTCCGCCGTAGATGCACTGGCGCGGTCGCGGCTCGCGCCGCTCCTACAGCGCGCTTCGCGGCCGCGCAGTTCTTGCTGCGTTGCAGCGACGCACGGCCTAGGGGAAAGGCCGGTTCGCGCATCGCCGCAATCGGCCAAGTCACTGATTCAGCAAGCTTGGTCCGCGCGTCCAGGGCTTAGATGCTGGCCCGGGACAGGCCGCGTCCAGGCCGATTGTTATCGGTAACTTGACATCGATAACAATCAATCACTACGGTCCGCTTCCATCGAAGCCGCAGCGTCCTGCGGCCCCGCTTGCAGGCCTTGACGCGTGACCGTTCAGATCCCCGCTTCCGCTGTGCTTCCCTCTTCCGCCGAGCCGGACCCCTGGCGCCTGCGCCGGACCGGCCTGGATCCGGCGCGCGCGCGCCGCGACGAAACCCTGTTCGCGTTGGCGAACGGTTCGCTCGGCGTACGTGGCGGGTTGGAAGAGGCCGATGGCGGCAGCGACGGCAGCTTTCTGGCCGCGGTCTACGAACAGCACCCGATCCACTACCACGAACGCTTCACCGGTTTCCCGCGCCACACCGATACCCGCCTGCCGGTCGCCGACGGCCAGCGCATCGCGGTGTCGCTCGACGGCGAGCGGCTGCGGCCGGCGCCGCAGGACGCGTTCGAACGCGAACTGGACCTGGGCCAGGGCCGCTCGTCGCGCCGCAGCGTGTTGCGCAACGCCGCCGGCGCGGCGGTGGAGATCCACGCCGAACGCGTGCTGCCGTTCGACAGCGGCGTGGCCGGCGTCGACTTGCTGGCGATCCGCTACCGCGTGGTGTCGCTCGATTACAGCGGCGCGCTGAGCCTGGCCTCGGCGATCGAATGCGGCCATGAAGCCGCCGCGCAAGGCGACGATCCGCGCATCGGCGTGGCCTCGGCCGAAGGCCTGCGGCTGCTGGCGCGACAGGCCGACGAGCGCGGCGCGCACGTGGTCCAGGCCACCCGCCGCAGCGGCGTGCGCGTGGTCGCCCGCCAGGCGCATCGCGCCGACGGCCTGCGATTCGACGGCGCCGACGTCGGCGAGGAACGCGTGGCCCAGCGCTACGGCGCGCAGTTGCGGCCGGGCGAGTCGGTAACGCTGGAAAAATTCGTCGCCTACGCCAGCGACCGCGACCCGCACGCCACCGACCTGCCCGCCGGCGCCGCGCTGGCGCTGCAACAGGCGCAGGCCGAGGGCTTCGACGCCATCGCCGCGCGCCAGGCGCAAGCGCTGGCGCGGTTCTGGGACGGCGCCGACCTGGCCATCGCCGGCGACGCCGGCTCCGAGCAGGCGCTGCGCTTCAACCTGTTCCACCTGCTGCAATCGGCCGGCCGCAACGGCATCGACGGCACCGCCGCCAAGGGCCTCACCGGCGAGGGCTACGAAGGCCATTATTTCTGGGACACCGAGGCCTTCATGCTGCCGGTGATGGCCTACACCGCGCCGGAGGTCGCGCGCGCGATGCTGCACGCGCGCTTTCTCGCGCTGGAACCGGCGCGCCGGCATGCGCGCGAGATGAACCATGCGCACGGCGCGCTGTTCCCCTGGCGCACCATCGCCGGCGGCGAGTGCTCGGCGCACTACCCGTCCGGCTCGGCGGCGTACCACATCAATGCCGCGGTGGCCTACGGCATCGGCCTGTACCTCGACGCCAGCGGCGATCTCGACTTCCTCGCCGACTTCGGCGCCGAAATGCTGTTCGAGACCGCGCGCATCTGGCCGCAGGTCGGACACTTCAATCCGCGCCGCGGCGGCGCGTTCTGCATCCACGACGTGACCGGCCCGGACGAATACACCGCGCTGGTCGACAACAACTTCTATACCAACCGCATGGCGCAGCGGCATCTGCAGCGCGCGGTCGCGGCCTGGGAACAGCTCGGACGCGAGCGTCCGCAGCGCCAGCGCGAACTCGCGCAGCGGCTGCAGTTGGACGCGCACGAAGTCGCCACCTGGCGCCGCGCCGCCGAATCGATGTTCCTGCATTACGACGACGCGCTGGGCATCTATGCCCAGGACGACACCTTCCTCGACAAGCCGCGCTGGCCGTTCCCGCCGCGCGAAGGCGAGCACCGGCCGCTGCTGCTGGATTACCACCCGCTCACGCTCTATCGCTACCAGGTCTGCAAGCAGGCCGACGTGGTGATGGGCCTGGTGCTGGCCGGCGACGGCATCCCGGTCGAGGTCAAGCGCCGCAGCTACGACTACTACGCGGCAGTGACCACCCACGACTCGACCCTGTCGGCGTCGGTGTTCGGCATCCTCGCCAGCGAAGTCGGGCATGCGCCGCAGGCCGAGGCGTTCTTCCACGACAACCTGCGCGTGGACCTCGACGATCTGCACGGCAATACCGACCACGGCGTGCACATGGCGGCGCTGGCGGGGACGTGGCTCGGATTGGCCTCGGGCTTCGCCGGCCTGCGCGCCATCGACGGCACGCTGCACTTCGCCCCGACCCTGCCGCAACGCTGGGACGGCTACGCCTTCGGCCTGCGCTGGCAGGGCCGGCGCCTGCGCGTGCAGGTGCGCCGCGACGGCGTCGAATACGCGCTGCTCGACGGCGCGCCGTTGACCATCGTCCATGCCGGCCGACGCATCGAACTGAGCGCGGACGCGCCGCAACGGCAAGCGCTGGCCGTGGCCGACGTCGATGCGCGCGAACGCTTCCCGCGACCGGCCCAGGCGCTGATCTTCGACCTCGACGGCGTGCTGACCGACACCGCACAGACCCACTACCGCGCCTGGAAGCGCATGGCCGACGAGGAAGGCCTGCCGTTCGACCAACAGGTCAACGAGCAGCTCAAGGGCGTGGACCGGATGAGTTCGCTGGAGATCATCCTGCGCCACGCCGGCCGCACGCTCAGCGCCGAACAGAAGCAGGCGCTGGCCGAACGCAAGAACGGCTATTACGTCGAAGCCATCGCCGAGGTCACCCCGAAGGACCTGTTCCCGGGCGTGGCGCGCGTGCTGGAACAGGCGCGCGCGCGCGGGCTCAAGCTCGGCCTGGCCTCGGCCAGCCGCAACGCCGCCGCCCTGCTCGACCGGCTCGGCATCGCCGGGCGCTTCGACTACATCGCCGACGCCGCGCGCATCAGTCGCGCCAAGCCCGCGCCGGACATCTTCCTCGACGTCGCCGCCGCGCTCGGCGTGGCGCCGGCGCGGTGCATCGGCATCGAGGACGCCGCCGCCGGCGTGGCCGCGATCAAGTCCGCCGGCATGGCCGCGATCGGCATCGGCGACGCGACGACGCTCGCGCAGGCCGACGCCTGCCTCGCCGACATCGCGGCGTTCGACGTAGACGCTTTCGTTTCGCCCTGACCGCGACGGCACGCATCGCCGCGGCGGGGTCACTCAAAACCAACAATCCATATCGAATGGGTGGGGAGAACGACATGCAACACCGTGCCAACCAGCAGACCCGGCTGATGCGCTACGCGCTGTCGGCCGCGATCGCCGCGATCCTCGCGCCGGGCCATGCGCTGGCCCAGGACGCGCAGCCCGCGCCGACCGCCGCACCGGCCGCCGACGCCTCGGCCACCACGCTCGACGCGGTCGTGGTCAGCGGTACCGCGCGCTTCAAGGGCGTGCGCAAGCGCGACGCCAGCTTCTCGATCACCACCGCCTCGCTCGAGCAGATCCAGGAAGCGGTGCCGCTGAGCACCGCCGACGCGCTCAAGGTCGTGCCCGGCGTGTGGGCCGAATCGGCCGGCGGCAGCACCGGCGCCAACATCTTCGTGCGCGGCATGCCGTCGGAAGGCGACGCGCCGTTCGTGACCGTGCAGATGGACGGCGCGCCGCTGTTTCCGCCGCCGACCCTGTCGTTCCTGGAGAACTCCACGCTGTTCCGCATGGACGACACCATCGAGCGCATGGAAGTGCTGCGCGGCGGCCCCAGCCCGATCTTCTCCAACGGCCAGCCCGGCGCGACGGTCAACTTCATCCAGAAGAAAGGCGGCGAAGAGCCGGCCGGCAGCATGCGCCTGGGTCTGGGCAGCGACGGCTTCCGCCGCGTGGACCTGTTCAACAGCGGCAAGCTCGCCGACGGTTGGTACTACAGCGTCGGCGGTTTCTATCGCACAACCGACGGCGTGCGCGACACCCAGTTCCCCGCGGACAAGGGCGGCCAGCTCAGCGCGACCCTGACCCACAGTTGGGAAACCGGCGAGATCACCGTCTACGCCCGCCACACCGACGACAAGAACGCGTTCTTCACTCCGATCCCGCTGCTGTCGCGCGACAACGGCTCCAGCCTGTCGAGCTTCCCGGGCCTGGACGCGCAGACCGGCACCCTGCTCGGCAACGACTTCCGCCACGTCACCATCCCGACCGGCCGCGGCACCAGCATCAGCCGCGACCTCGCCGACGGCCGCGGCATCAACCTCGACGTGTTCGGCGCCTCGATGGACTTCTACGTCGGCGACTGGACCATCAGCGACCGCATCAACTTCGTCACCGGCTCGGCGCCGACCAACGGCCTGTTCACCGGCGCCAGCCCGCAGACGCTGTCGTCGTTCATCGCCGGCTACGGCAGCGCCGGCACCGCGACCTACGTCAACGGCGGCGGCGCGGTCGATCCGAACCAGCAGGTGCTGACCGCCGGCTTCTGGGTGGTGGACAAGGAAATCGAGTCGTTCACCAACGACCTGCGTTTCAGCAAGGACCTGTTCGAAAGCAACACGCTGACCGCCGGCGTCTACTTCGCCAAGTACTCGTCCAAAGACACCTGGTACCTGGGCAACAACATGCTGTTGACCGCGCAGAACAACGCACGGCGCATCGACCTGACCCTGGCCGACGGCCGCCAGGTCACCCGCGACGGCTTCACCGGCACCTCGTTCTTCTCCCTGCGCGGCGACTACGACGGCCAGAACACCGCGGTGTTCGTCGCCGACGAATGGCAGGTCAACGATCGGCTGCGCCTGGACGGCGGCATCCGCTACGAGTGGCAGCAGGTCGACGGCACCGTGCACGACACCGCCACGGTCGACCTGGACGGCAATCCGAACACGCTCTACGACAACGCCACCTCGATCTCGCTGCCGAGTTCGCGCCGCATCGACCAGGACGACAAGCATTTCTCCTGGACCCTCGGCGCGAACTACAAGCTCACCGACAACGCCAGCGTGTTCGCGCGCGCCAACTCGGGCTACAAGCTGCCGGCGTTCGACAACCTGCGCGACGGCAACACCAAGGTGCAGGAGATCGACCAGTACGAACTGGGCTTCAAGTCCGGCGCGCAGAGCTACGACCTGTACCTGACCGCGTTCTACAACAAGTTCACCAACTCGCCGTTCCAGGCCTTCCTCGAGGACGGCACCAACTTCACCACCGTCGGCGATTCGCGCGCCTACGGCGTGGAAGTCGAAGGCGCGTGGCGTCCGGTCGGCGGCCTGGAACTGGCGCTGACCGGCGTGTGGCTGGACGCGCAGTACGAGAACTACCGCGAGTTCACCGGCAACCAGGTGATGCGCCAGCCCAAGCAGCAGTTCCGCTTCACTCCGAGCTATTACTGGACGCTGCCGTTCGGCGACCTGAAGGTGTTCGCCACGTATTCGCGCATCGGCGACCGTTATGCCGATCTGGCCAATACCCAGAAGCTGCCCTCGTACCACACGCTGGATGTCGGCGCGAACCTGCACGTGGGCGAGCACTGGGAACTGGCGGTGACCGGCAGCAACGTCAGCAACGAACTCGGGCTGACCGAGGGCAATGTGCGCGTGCCGGGCGCGGCCACCGGCGGGGTGTTCATGGGGCGGCCGATCGCGGGGCGGTCGTATCTGTTCTCGGCGGCGTACAAGTGGTGAGGGGCTGAAGCCGTCTTCATCCGACCCTTTGGGCCACCCCCGATCGAAAGCGTATCGAGGGCAGGCTCTTCTCCCGCGGACGGGGTGAGGCGCCGCGCTTGCGGGCCACCGGCCCGCGCGGCGCCGAACGCCCGAACGCTCCGCGTTCGGGCCTGGGAACGCCGTCGGAGCGGGACGAGTCTCGCTCTGGCGGCTCCCATGCCGCACGATCCATCCGCAGCCCCCGTCCTCCCGGAGCCCGCATGACCGCCGCCCCCGCCCACCGCCGCCGCATGATCGCGGCCATGATCCTGACCTACATGATGTTCGGGGTCCTGCTCAACAGCGTCGGCACGGTGATCCTGCAATCGATCCAGGGCTTCGGCATCGACAAGGCCCAGGCCAGCATCCTTGAAGCGTTCAAGGACCTGCCGATCGCGGCGGTGTCGTTCCTCACCGCTTCGCTGTTGCCGCGGCTGGGCTATCGCCGCGCGATGATGATCGGGCTCGGCCTGGTCCTGCTCGCCTGCGCGCTGATGCCGCTGCTGGCTTCGTTCTGGATGACCAAGGCGCTGTTCATCGCCACCGGCGTGGCGTTCGCCCTGGTCAAGGTCTCGGTGTATTCCTCCATCGGCCTGCTCACCGAAGGCAAGCAGGCCCACGCCAGCCTCACCAGCATCATCGAAGGCTGGTTCATGGTCGGCGTGCTCGCCGGCTACTGGATCTTCGCCTGGTTCATCGATCCGCGGTCGCCGGGCGACCCGGTCTGGCTCGACGTCTACTGGCTGCTGGCCGGCATCGCCGCGGTCATCCTCGCCCTGCTTGCCGGCGCGCGGCTCGACGAGAGCGCCGCGCGCGACGGCCACGCCGCGGCCGAGTCCTTCCTCGACATGTTCCGCCTGATCGCCCTGCCCCTGGTCGCCGCATTCCTGGCCTCGGCGTTCCTGTACGTGCTGATCGAACAGAGCGTGGGCACGTGGCTGCCGACCTTCAACCGCGAAATCCTGCACCTGCCGGCGAAGATGAGCGTGCAGGCGGCGAGCATCTTCGCCGTCTCGCTGGCGCTGGGCCGGCTCGCCGCCGGCCTGGCGCTGCGGCGCGTGCCCTGGCACTGGCTGCTGATCGGCTGCGTGCTGGCGATGGCCGCGCTGGTGTTGCTGGCGCTGCCGCTGGCGCGCGGCGCCCAGCCGCAAGCCGACATGAGCTGGACGAGCGCGCCGCCGGCCGCGTTCGTGTTCCCGCTGATCGGCTTGTTCATGGCGCCGATCTATCCGGCGATCAACTCGGTCGTGCTCAGTTCGCTGCCCAAGTCGCGGCACGCGGCGATGACCGGCTTGATCGTGGTGTTCTCCGCGCTCGGCGGCACCACCGGCTCGTTCGTCACCGGCCAGCTGTTCGCGCATATCGGCGGCAGCGGCGCGTTCTATCTGTCGTTGTTGCCGATGGCGCTGTTGGTGTTGGCGATCGCGGCGCTCCGGCGCCAATCCGCGCGCGCCGAAGCGGCCGTACCCGCCGCTGCCGCCTGACCGGCGGACTTGGCAGCGCAACGGCCCATGGCTATGCTCGCAGCGTGGCTATGGGCGTCCTTCCTTCTCTCTGAAACTAGGGTGCCCGCTTCCCACACGGCCCGCTTCGGCGGGCCTTTTCGTTGCGGTATTTCGAAGGAGCGCACGCGATGAACGGAATCTTCCTGCGCAGGAAAGGCAAGTTCCTGCTCAAGCCCGGCGATGGCGGCGCAAGCGCCATGCAGCTGGCGATGGTGCAGCAGGAATTGGAACAGCTCGGCTTCGCGCTCACGTCCGAGGCGTTGGAGCGCCTGGGCAGCCAGTCGCCGGAACAACTGGCGCGCTGCCTGCGCGAACTGCGTGCGACGCTGGCCAGGATGACCGGAGCACACCGCACGCTGCGTCCGCTGTTTCCCGACTTTCCGGCCGGCGTGCTGCGGGTGGAGGAAGCGCAGCTGTACCAGCGCGCGATGTTCCACTACGTCACCCGACTGCAATTGCACGAGATCGAGCCCGAACCTTCGCCGCCGCTGCGCGGCGGCCGTGCGCTGCGCCTGATCGGACTGGGCAGCGCCGAGGAGTTCGAAGCCATCTGCACCCGCTTGGCCGCCTCGCCGACCTCGCTGTCGCAACAGGACAAGGACGATCTGGCCTGGTTCATCGACCAGTACCGCGAGCAGGTGCTGCGGATGCTGCCCGAGCGCATCGCCTTCAAGGAAAATTTCGCCTTCATCGCCGCCGCGCTGCTGCGCCGCGCGCCGGGTCCCCGCAGCGAGGCGTTCGTACGCGAACGCCTGACCACCGCCACCGACGCGCTGCGCGTGGCGGTGGCCTGGAGCGCAGGCGACGTATCGCTGGCCGAGCCGACCCGTTTCGGACGCTTTCCCCGCGCGATGCGGCGCCTGTTGCTGCATGCGCTGGAAGCTTGCGGCGATCCCAGCGAAGACATGCTGCGCTGGAAGGAACGCTGGAAGCGCCTGGGCGAGCGCCTGCACCCGGGCGACTACCGCGAGCGTCTGCCAGCGACTTGGAACGCGTTCCAGACCTTGCGCGAGGACCGCCCGCTCGAAACCTTCAACGGCGCGATCGAACGCGAGTTGCGCCAGGGGCGCACCGATGCCGCCGCGCAGCGCCTGAGCGCGCGGCCCGGCGAGTTGGCGCGGCGCCTGGACCACCTGTTGCGCAGCGGCGCCGACCGCGACGCGGTGCTCGAGCGCTTCCGCGCCGCCGCCGCGCGGGTGTCGACGCCGGTGCTGCTGCAATTGCACAGCCACCTGCGCCACCGCGGCCGCGCACCGCTGCGGGTGTTCTTTCCCAAGGGCGACGCCGCGCGCGCCTGGGGCGCGCCAGACCGTCGCGCCGCGCTCCCCGACGGAGCCGCCGAAGCCGCCGCGGCGATATGCCGCGACGCCCTGATCGCGCGCTTCGCCGAGCGCGCACCGCTGGGCCCGTGCTGGATCGACCCCGCGCTGCGCGACCTGCGCGCGCCGCTGGCCCAACGCTCGGCTTCGCGCTCGCTGCGCACGCTGACCCGCGGCAGCCGCGTGGCCCTGCCGCAGACGCGCTTCATCCGCCTGTTCCTGTGGTGGAAGAACGGCCGCGGCCGTACCGACATCGACCTGTCGGCGGCGTTCTTCGACCGCGACTTCGGTTTCCTCGACACGGTGTCCTACTACAACCTGCGCGGCTACGGCGGCCACCACAGCGGCGACATCGTCGATGCGCCGCAGGGCGCGGCCGAGTTCATCGACCTGGATCTGCCGCGGCTGCGCGAATCCGGCGTCGGCTTCGTCGCGGTCAGCATCCACAGTTTCACCGAACAACCCTATTGCGACCTGCCCGAATGCTTCGCCGGCTGGATGGCGCGCAGCGACATCGCCTCGGGCGAGCCGTTCGAGGCGCGGACCGTGCACGACCGCGTCGACTTGGCGTCGAAGCAGAACAGCTGTATGCCGTTCGTGCTCGATCTGGAGCGCAACCAGGCGGTGTGGTGCGACCTCGGCATCGGCGGACGGCCGCGCTGGAACAACGCGGCCAATCAGCTGTCGGGCGTTTCGCTGATCCTGCGCGCGATGGAACACGACGCCGCACCGGACCTGTACACGCTGTTCGAACTGCATGCGCAGGCGCGCGGCAGCCTGGTCGCCGAACGCGCGCAGGCACAGACGGTGTTCGCCGAGGACGGCGACGTCAGCCCGTTCGATGTCGACC
Source organism: Lysobacter yananisis (assembly GCF_031199375.1). Lineage (NCBI taxonomy): Bacteria > Pseudomonadati > Pseudomonadota > Gammaproteobacteria > Lysobacterales > Lysobacteraceae > Lysobacter > Lysobacter yananisis. The sequence goes on along the minus strand of NZ_CP133568.1, from coordinate 4,412,142 downwards.
GGATTCGCGCCGAGTTCCTGTGACGCCCGGCGGCCCGGCTTTGGTGGGAGGGGCTTCAGCCCCGATGCTCTCTTTTCAGGTTTCGGCGATCTGAGAAAAAGCATCGGGGCTGAAGCCCCTCCCACCAAAGCCGTCCCCCACGGATCAGCCGCGCACCACGCCCAGTTCGATCAGGCTGCGCGCGGTCGCCACCAACGCCTCTTCGGCGCTGCGCGGGTTCCAGCCGAGCACGCGTTTGGCCTTGGCGTTGCTGGCGTTCTTGCGATTGCCCAGGTCCGGCACGATCTGCCGCACCGCCGGGTCGGCCAGCGCGGCCAGGCGCACCAGCCAGTTCGGCAGTTCGCGCGTGGGCGCCTTGCGCGCGGCCGCGCCGAGGTTGCGCCGCAGCAGCGCGGCCATCTCGCTCACGCTGAGGAAATCGCCGGCGGTGGCGAGGAAGCGTTCGCCGCGCGCGGCCGGGTCGGTCATCGCGCGCAGGTGCAGGTCGGCGACGTCGCGCACGTCGACCACGCCGAAATGCAGTTTCGGCGCGCCCGGCAGGGCGCCGTCGAGCAGCCGCTTCACCAGCAGGATCGAGGTCGCGTAGTCGTCGCTGAGCACCGGGCCGAAGATGCCGACCGGATTGACCACGGCCAGCTCCAATCCGCCGCCCTCGCCGGCGACGAATTCCCAGGCGGCGCGCTCGGCCAGGGTCTTGGACTTGACGTAGGGCGCCAGCGGCGCGGCGGTGTCGCTCCACACGCTTTCGTCGAACGGCGCCGGGCGCGGCGGATGGCCGTAGCCGACCGCGGCGAAGGACGAGGTCAGCACCACCCGGCGCAGGCCGGCGTCGCGCGCGGCGCGCAGGACCCGCAACGTGCCCTCGCGCGCCGGCGCGATCAGTTCGTTCTCGTCGCGCGGAATCTCGGCCGGGAACGGCGAGGCCACGTGCAGGGCGTAGTCGCAACCGACCGCCGCGGCGGACCAGCCGTCGTCGCGGCGCAGGTCGGCGGCGTGCAGGCTGAGCCGGTCGCCGGCGTCGACGCCCGCGCGCGCCAGCGCCGCGCGCAGCTGCGGTTCGCGCGCGGGATCGCGCACGCTGGCGCGCACGCGATGGCCGGCGGCGAGAGCCTGGGCGATGCAGCGGCTGCCGAGGAAGCCGGAGCCGCCGGTGATCAGGATCGTCGCGGGGGCGATGGATGAGGCGCTGGCGTTCATCGCCGCAGCCTAGCGCAGGCCGGCGGCGGCAGCGAGGGCTGCGGCGGCGCCTGTAGGAGCGACGCGATCGCGACCGCGACAACGCAACTACGCCGTGACTGTCGTCGTAGCTGCGTTGTCGCGGTCGCGACTCGCGTCGCTCCTGCAGGGGGGCGATCTATTTCTTCGGTTCTTCCAGCAGCACGTACTCGCCCTTGGGGCCGACCCGCTTGCCGCCGGCGCGCGCGCACAGGGCGCCGTCGCAACGGGTCAGCGCGCCGTTGCGGGTGGCCTCGACGATGTCGCGGGCGAAGTCGGCGCGCTGGATCTCACGCATCGACTTGTGGATGTAGAACCAGCTGCCGCCGACCGCCAGGATAGAGCCGACCAGCAACGCCAGCACCGCCTTGTACAACAGGATCTGCTGCGAACGCTCCAGCGCCATGCGCTGGTCTTCCAGCGCCTTGGCCGCGCGCTGGGTCAGCTCGACGCTCTCGCGCAGCTGCGCGCCGGCGCTGCCGAAGGCCTGCTCGACGCCGCGGCCGATGGCTTCGTGGGCCTGGTTCTGGACCACGCCGATCAACTGCTGGGCCAGCTCCTGGGCGCCGGCGCCCATGCCGATCGCGGCGCGATGCAGTTCGTCGGCGCTGCGGTCCACGTGCTGGACCGCGCGCTCGCTTTGTTCCTGCAGGTGCTGGGCGAACACCGCGAGGTCCGCGGCCAGTCGTTTCAGGTCTTGCGCGTCCTGCACGGGAGTCTCCGCGTAATAGCCCTGCCCGCTCATCACAGGCCCGGTGCGCGCGGCGGCTGCGCCGGAGCGTCGGGCTGCGGCGGCGGCAGCCGCTGCGCGTCCGCCGGATCGGGTTGCTGCCGCGCCTGCGCCTGCTGCGGCTGCGCTTGCTGCGGCTGTTGCGCCTGCTGCGCCTGCTCGGCGTTGAGCTGCTGGTAGCGCTCGCGCCCGGCCTGCAGCCAATTCTGGGTTTCCGGCGCCTGGGCGTGATCGCGGGTGGCGTCGCGGAACGCGGCGGCATCGCCATTGCGCGCGGCGTCGATCATGCGGGCGAAGTTGCGCTCGAAATCGTTGCCCTGCGCGGTGCCGCCCTGGCCCAGCGCGGCCGGTCCCTGCGCCCCGAGCCCGCCCTGGACGATGCCGGGTTCCTGGCCGCCCGGGGCCGGTCCGATCGGCACCGGCCGGCGCGCGAAGCGCGCGCTCATGTCCTCGTCGATGGCTTCCTTGCGGTTCGGATCGGCGACGCTGTGGTCCTTGACCTGCTGCTTGCTCGCGACCGTCTCGATCCGGTCGCGCTCGCCGTCGCGGAAGCCGAAGGTGGTGTAGAAGACCTGGTGCTGGTCGGAGCGGTGCACCACGTTGAGCTTGGGATCGTTCGGCTCGGCGCGCTTTTGCAGGTAGGGCTGGTCGCTGAGGCTGTTGAGGTAGTCCACCATCAGGTTGCCGCTGCGGATCGACAGGCCGTTGAGCTCGTAGCTGCCGCCGATGTTGCTGTGCGCGCCGCCGACGGTGACGTTGAGGAAGCGCTGGTCCTCGGTGTGCCCCTCGCGCAGGATGCTGGTCGACTTGAACTGGTCGCGGCGCTCGTCCTGGGCGGTGACCTGGAAGCCGGACATCACCGACGGCGGCAGGCGCCGGTCGTGCTTGCGCGGCTCGCCGGTGCCGACCGGATCGAACAAGCCGACCGCCTGCGCGACCTGTCCCGGCGGCTCCAGCGGCGCGTTGCGGTAGGTCGGAGGCGCGGTGATGTTGCCGTCCTTGTCCTTGACGTAGACCGCGCCGGCCGGGTCCTGGATGCCGCGCTCGTGGACCAGGCGCGAGAACGCGGCCTCCTGCTCGGCGCCGCGGCTGTAGCCGATGCCGGCCAGGCTGATCTTCGCCTGCGGGTCTTCGGCCTTCCATTCCTTGGCCTGTTCGATGAACTGCGCGTACATCTTTTCCAGGCGCGGATCGAAGCTGCGGCCGGTGGCGCCGTCGACGGTGCGCTCGTACCAGCCGCTCTGGGTGCCCGGGCCTTCCACGTAGCCGACGCCGATGTTGGCGTGCAGCCCGTTCTGCAGCTGCTTGGCGACGTCGGCCACGTTGGTGTGGTTCTTCGGGTCGGTGCCGTACATGCTGTTGCCGGTGCCGTCGAAGCAGGCCACGAACATGCGCGAATGCGGATCGGCCGAATCCAGCAGCACCGGCGCCTGCAGCTGCGACAGCGCCTGGCTGGCCTGGACGTAGCTGTCCATCTGCTGCGGGTTGGCCGGATCGGTCCTCACTCCATCGGGATTCTTGCCACCGCCCATCGCGAACTCTCCTTGATCCTGCATGCGGTGCCGCGCGGCGCCCGGCGGGCGGCCTGTCGCGGCGTGATCGCGGCGCCGGTGCGCGCCGCGTACGACTGATCGGCTGCTGCCCGCGCCGGCCGGCGGCGCGCGGCGGCGGTCAGTAGGTCTGCGAGAACACCCGCACCAGGTCGGCGCGGAAGTTGCTGTTGGGATTGGCCGGATCGCGCGGCCGCTTCAACGCGATCATGCTGCGCATGTAGACGTTGATGGTGCGGTCGTTCACTTCCAGGATGATTTCCGGGTCGTTGAGGCTCACGCCCTCGGCCATGTCCTCGCGCGCGACCTCATGCCGCACCAGCCCGTCGGCGAAGATCGCGGCGATGTCGATGCTGGCGCGGTGCTCGCTCTTGTCCTTGGCGCGCCAGGTCACCTCGGCCGGGCCGGGGAAGTTGGCGATGTCCAGGTGCGCGGCCTTCATCCGCTGCGGGTAAGCGGCGCCGAACGAGGCCGCGGACGCGCTCTGCCGCTCGCGATCCTCCTGGCCGTGCGGGAAACCGTTGTAGACGATGCTGCAGCCCCAGGTATCGAAGCAGAAGCCGCCGAAGCGGTGGCGCTGGAAACGCAGCGGCCATTGCGCGGCGGCGGCTTGCGCGCCTGCGGACGGATCGGGTGCGGCGGTGCTGGACATGGCGGTTTGGCATCCTGTTGCGGCGAATAGGGCAAGCAGCGCGGCCACGGCGCGGGCGCGGCGCGCCGCGGCCCGCGAGGGCGGCAGCGGCGCCGGGCGACGGCCGGGCGCGGACGGTTTGTCCATCGGGGTCCCTCCAAGGTTCCGGCCACCGGCTTCGCCGGGACGATGCGGCGGCGGCGCGGGCAACTCCCCATTACCTGCCGCCCATTGCCTGCCGCCGATTGCTGGCGCGCGCGAGTGTCGCCGGAACACTCGCCCTCAGTTTGCACGCAATCGGCGACAAGACTCAACCTGTATGCGGCGATCCAGGCGCCAGCGGAGCCGATCGTGCGCGCATGCAGCATGCATCGCCGAACCAGACGCAGCGCACGCCGGCGCGGCCGCGGCCGGCGGCAGGCGTCGCCGGCCGTGGCCCGCCGCGCTCGCGCCGCGCGCGTTTTCGCCCAGCCGGGCAAAGCCGCGGCGCGTGCCCGCGCTCACAACCGTAACGTGATCGCGCTTGAACTCATGCGATATTGCGACGCAGCGTGATTCGCTGTCGCGCGTATGCCAGAAAGCGCCGTGACAATCGTCGCGATCGTTTGACCGACCCGCGCGGCGGCCCCCGCCGAAGCGCGACCGCCCTCGGAGAGTCCGGCGCAAGCCTTTGAATGAGCAAGCAAATCCTCAACGCGGGCCACACCAAGGCGCGCCTGCTCGAAGCCGCCGAGGCGCTGTTCGTCGAACACGGCTTCGAAGCCATGTCGCTGCGCCAGATCACCACCCTGGCCGGCACCAACCTGGCTGCGGTCAACTACCACTTCGGCGGCAAGGAAGGGCTGATGCAGGCGCTGCTGCACTCGCGCCTGGACCGGCTCAACCAGGAACGCCTGCGCCTGCTGGCCGCGTGCGAGCGGCGCTACGGCAGCGACGGCATGGACGCCTCGGCGGTGCTGAGCGCGCTGTTCGTGCCGGCGCTGCGCATGAGCCGCGCCAGCGAGGACGGCAGCGGCTTCGTGCGCCTGCTCGGGCGGGTCTACAGCGATCCCTCGCCGTTCGTGCGCAACTACCTGCGCGAACACTACCAGCCGATCTTCGGCCGGTTCTTCGAAGCGTTCGCGCGGGCCCTGCCGCAGGTCTCGCGCAACGAATTGGGCATGCGCCTGCACCTGTGCCTGAAGGCGCTGTCGGGGTTGCTGGCCGGGGAGAACCTGGACGAGCTGATCGCGTCCTTGTGCATGGGCGAGAAAGTCAGCGACGCGCTGATGCTGGCGCGCCTGATCAGCCTGATCTCGCCGACCCTGACCGCGCCGTTCGGCGACCGCGAGCAGATCGCCCAGGTCGAGCGCGTGGTGCTGCTGGCCGACGACGCCGCGGCCGCGGCCGACGCGCAGGCGCTGGGCGCGGGCAAGCCGCCGGGAGTGTTGCCGCCGTGGGCGGTGGAGACGATGGAGATGTGAGCGACGGGCTCGGGAACCGTCGCGGGTTGCCGCGGCGGAAGATCGAAGAGCGAACGTCAAAATGGGTTCCGGCTTTCGCCGGAATGACGGTGAGTGGGGGCCCGCTGAGGCCGCTCCCTCCTACCCGTCATTCCGGCGAAAGCCGGAACCCATTTCGATTTTCGCTTCCGATTCTTCGCCTTGGACGCTCACGCCGGCGCCTACAACCGCAACTCGCTCTGGCGATCGAAGAAATGCATGCGCTCGGCCGCATACGACAGGTGCACGGTGTCGCCGGCCTGCGGCAGGTGGAACGGCGGCAGCCGCACGACCAGGTCGCAGCCGCCGCAGCCGAGGTTGAGGAAGGCCTCGTTGCCGACCGGCTCGACCACTTCGACCTTGGCCGGCAGGGTGTCGGGCCCGGCGTCGGCCAGATGCAGGTCCTCCGGGCGCAGGCCGACCATCAGCTCGCGGCCGAGGTAGCCGCGCACCTTCTCCAGCAGTTCGCCCTGCGGGCGCAGGCGCAGTTGCACGCCCTCGCCGATCTGCAGGTGCAGGCCGTCGTCGCGCTCGACCACCGGCCCCCACAGGACATTCATCTTGGGGCTGCCGAGGAAGGTCGCCACGAACAGGTTGACCGGCCGGTTGTAGAGCGCCATCGGCGTGTCGATCTGCTGGATCTTGCCTTCCTTCATCACCACGATGCGATGGCCGAGGGTCATCGCCTCGACCTGGTCGTGGGTGACGTAGACCATGGTGGTGCCGAGCTGGCGGTGCAGGCGCGCGATCTCCACCCGCATGGTCATGCGCAGCTTGGCGTCGAGGTTGGACAGCGGCTCGTCGAGCAGGAACACCTGCGCCTTGCGCACCAACGCGCGGCCGAGCGCGACGCGCTGGCGCTGGCCGCCCGACAGCGCGGCCGGCTTGCGCTCCAGCAACGGCTCCAGTTCCAGCATCGCTGCCGCCTCTCCGACCTGGCGGGCGATCTCGGCCTTGCCCAGGCCGCGCAGTTTCAGGCCGAAACCGAGGTTCTCGGCCACGGTCATGTGCGGGTACAGCGCGTAGCTCTGGAACACCATGGCGATGTCGCGGTCTTTCGGCGGCACCTGGTTGACCAGGCGCTCGCCGATGCGCAATTCGCCGCCGCTGATGGTTTCCAGCCCGGCGATCATCCGCAGCAGGGTCGACTTGCCGCAGCCCGACGGACCGACCAGCACCAGCAGTTCGCCGTCGGCGATGTCGAAGCTGGCGTCGGCGACGCCGACGTAGCCGTTGGGATAGACCTTGCGCAGATGCTGCAGACTGACCTTCGCCATGAATTCTCCCGACTGAGCGACCGGGCGGTGCATTCGGCCGCGCCCTGGGCTATTCTGCCCATGTAAACGTTTTCATGCACGCCCTGCCGCGAATCGCGCCCGGGGCCCGGCCCGCCTCGGAGACCCGCCCGCGATGACCGACCGCCCCGCCGTCGCCGCGATGTCCGTACCGCGCGGCGGTGCCGTCGCGCGCTTGCGCGGGCAGCGCGACGGCGAGCGCGACGCGCGCGATCGGCGCGGCGGAGGCCACGACGAATGCGCCCGGCGCCCGTGCGGCCCCGCTGCATGCAACCGGCGCGGGCGCGGCCAGAATGGCACGCCGTCCGGGTCTTCGTCGCCGCATGCGCATCGCATCGCGCGCCCGCCACGGCTCGGCGCGCCGCCGCGGGCGCGCGCGCAATGGCAGGCCCCGCGCCCGACGCATCCGCCGACACGCTCGCCGCCGCGCCCGCCGCCGTGATTGCGCGGGCAAGGTTCGCCCGCCGCCCAGGCAGCGACTATGCTTGGACGCCGGCCGCGAACGCCACTCGCGCCGCCCTCGCGCGGCCTCCGGCCTCCCCCCTTTCTTCTTGGTCCGTCCGCTCCATGCACGACACTCTGCTGCTGTTCGGCGCCACCGGCGATCTCTCCCAGCGCTACCTGTTCCCGTCGCTGGTCCACCTGTGGCGCGACCGCCTGCTGCCGGCCACGCTGCGCATCGTCGCGGTCGGCCGCCAGGAGCACAGCGACGAAGAGTTCCGCGCCTGGCTGCGCGAACGCATGGCCGCCGAGGTCGCCGACGATCCGGGCATCGTCGAGGACCTGCTCGCGCGCATGCATTACGTGTCGGTCGACCTGCGCGACGAGGCGGCCATCGCCGCGGCGCTGTCGGCCTATGCCGACCGCCCGAGCGTGAGCTACCTGGCGACCCCGCCCGACCTGTTCGTGCCCTGCGCCAAGGGCCTCAAGGCCGCCGGCCTGCTCGAAGGCGAGTCGCGGCTGGTGCTGGAAAAACCCATCGGCCGCGACCTGGCCTCGGCGCGCGAGATCAACGCCGCGCTGCGCGCGTGCCTGGACGAGTCGCGGATCTTCCGCATCGACCATTACCTGGGCAAGGCCGCGGTGCAGAACCTGCTCGCGCTGCGCTTCGGCAACACCTTGCTGGAAGCGGTGTGGCAGCACCGCTGGATCGAGTCGGTCGACATCTTCGTCGGCGAGACCGCCGGCGTGGACGGCCGCGAAGGCTATTACGCCGGCTACGGCGCGCTGCGCGACATGGTCCAGAACCACATGCTGCAGCTGCTCGCGCTGATCGCGATGGAGCCCCCGTCGGCGCTGGACGCCGATTCGATCCGCGACGAGAAGCGCAAGGTGCTGCGCGCGCTGCGCCCGGTCACGACCGCCGACGCGGCCCAGCGCACGGTGCGCGGGCGCTACGGCGCCGGCGTGGTCGAGGGCCGCGCGGTCAAGGGCTTCGTGCACGAGTCGCCGGTGGAGACTTTCGTCGCGGTAGAGACCTTCATCGACAACTGGCGTTGGGCGGGCGTTCCGTTCCGTTTGGTCACCGGCAAGCGCCTGGCCGAGCGCGCGACCGAAGTGGTGGTGTCGTTCCGGCCGACCTCGCACTGGCTGTTCGAACGCCCGCGCCGCGGCCGCGAACGCCCCAACCGCCTGCGCATGCGCCTGCAGCCGGACGAAACCATCGAACTGGGCCTGATGGGCAGCCTGGCCGCGCCGGAATGGGGCGCGCTGGAGCTCAAGCCGATGTCGCTGGACCTGTCGATGTCGGGCTCGCCGCAGCGGCGCATCGCCTACGAGCGGCTGATCGTCGACGCGCTGCGCGGCAACCAGACCCTGTTCGTGCGCGACGACGAAGTCGAGGCGGCGTGGCAGTGGATCGACAGCATCGAGCACGCGTGGAGCGAAACCGCGCAGCCGGCGCTGGAGTATCCGGCCGGCTCCTGGGGCCCGGCCGAGGCCGAACGCTTCCTGCCGCCCGGCAACGGCGGCATCCATTCCAACCGCACCGGCGGAGGAGCGGCATGACCGGCGCGTTGTTGGCCGATATCGGCGGCACCAACGCCCGCTTCGCCCTCGCCGCTTCCGACCCGTCCGCGCCGGCGCTGCTGCCCGACAGCGTGCAGGTCTACGCGGTCGCCGACTTCCCCTCGCTGGCCGACGCCGCGCGCCATTACCTCGACAAGGTCGGCGCCACGCCGAGCCACGGCGTGTTCGCGGTGGCCGGGCGCGTGGACGGCGACGAGGCGCGGATCACCAACCATCCGTGGGTGATCTCGGCCGAACGCACGCGCATCGCACTGGGCCTGACCCGGATCGACCTGGTGAACGACTTCGCCGCGCAGGCGATGGCGGTGTCTTTGCTCGGCGTCGGCGACGTGGTGCCGATCGGCGGCGTGCGCTGGCACGGCTGGAACGACAGCGGCGACCGCACCTACGCGATCATCGGCCCGGGCACCGGCCTGGGCGTGGGCGCGCTGCTGCGCCGCGACGGCCGCTTCTATCCGCTGCAGACCGAAGGCGGCCACGTCAGCTTCGCGCCGAACAATCCCGAGGAGATCGACGTCCTCAAGCGCCTGTCCGGCGAGTTCGGGCGGGTCTCGAACGAGCGCCTGATCAGCGGCAGCGGCCTGGTCAACCTGCACCGCGCGCTGAGCCAGATCGCCGGCGAGGATCCCGGCCCGCTGCAGCCGCAGGACATCACCGCGATGGCGCGCGAAGGCGACGTGCGCTGCCTGCGCGCGATCGACGTGTTCTGCGCGGTGTTCGGCGCCGCCGCCGGCGACCTGGTGCTGACTCTCGGCGCCTGGGACGGGGTGTTCCTGCCCGGCGGCCTGGTGCCCAAGCTGATGCCGTGGCTCGCGCATTCGGGCTTCCGCCAGCGCTTCGAACACAAGGGCCGGTTCTCGCCGACCATGGCGCGCGTGCCGACCCTGGCGGTGACCCACCCGCAACCCGGCCTGCTCGGCGCCGCCGCGCTGGCCGCGCAGTGCGCGTTGAAAGCCGCCGCGTAGTTGCGGCGCAGCGTCTGCAGGAGCGGCGCAAGCCGCCGCCCCGGGCAGCCGCTCTGCCCAAAACCCGTCATTCCGGCGAAAGCCGGAATCCATTTTGACTTTGCTCTTGATGGGGCCAACCCAAAGCAAGATCAAAATGGGTTCCGGCTTTCACCGGAATGACGGCGTGGGGCTTCGCTGAAACCACGGCGCGGAGGTTTCCGCTTTCGCTGGAATCGCGGCGAAGCGATTGCGGCTTGTCGATGGATGCCGACGCGATTCCGGCACGTCGATCGAAGCTCGGGCACGTCGACCGGCACGATCCGAATGCCACGCCCGAACCCGCTGCGTCCCGTCCCTGCCCGCCTTAAGGCGCAATCCAACCGCCTGCACATGAGGCATCAGTCACATTCACTCAGCACACCGGCTTAAACCCGCGCATGCGAAGATCGCCGCATGCTCGACGACCCCACTCCCGTCCCGCACGATCCCGCCCAGCCGGAGGCCGCGCCGTATCGCTGGCACGAGCATCGCAATGCCGATGCGTGGGTCTGGGCCTGCGCGGTGGCCATCGCCGCCGAACTGCGCCGCGACCTCGCCCGGCGCCCGCGTTCGCGCTTGCTGCTGTCCGGCGGCACCACCCCCGCGCCGGTGTACCGCGCGCTGGCGCGCGCGCCGCTGGACTGGGCGCGGGTCGACGTGGCCCTGGTCGACGAACGCTGGCTGCAACCCAGCGATCCCGACAGCAACGCCTGGCTGGTGAAGCAGAACCTGCTACGCGACAACGCGGCGATGGCGCGCTTCGAATCGCTGACCCGCCCCGGCCACGGCATGGAGGAAGCCGTCGCCTTCGCCAACGCCCACGCCCGCCAGGACGTCTCCGCGGCGGTGTTGGGCATGGGCGAGGACGGCCACACCGCCTCGCTGTTCCCGGGCATGGCCGCGTTCGACCGGGTGCTGGCGTCGAAGCAGCCGTACGTGGCGATCGACGCCGGCGGCCTGCCCGGCGCGAAGCAATGGAGCAAGCGCATCAGCCTGACCCCGAACGGCCTGGCGTATGCGCGCTCGCGGTTCCTGCTGATCCAGGGCCAGGCCAAGCGCGAGGTGTTCGCGCAGGCGCTGGCCGACGGCAATCCCAAGCGCTGGCCGGTGTTGCTGGCGATGCAGGGCGAGGTGGCGCTGGACGTGCATTGGTGTCCGTGAGCGCAGAGTCGTGGGAAGGGCTTCAGCCCCGATGCTTTCGTCCAAGACGCGGCGATCCGACTGGAAAGCATCGGGCCTGAGGGCCCTCCCACAACACCCGCAGCGAGCGTGGGCCTGAAGGCCTTCACACCCGGCCTGGCATCGACGCCGTGCTTTCCTGTGGGAGGGACTTCAGTCCCGACGCTTTCGTCCAAGACGCGGCGATCCGACCGAAAAGCATCGGGCCTGAGGGCCCTCCCACGGATCCTCGCGACTCACTCCACTTCGACCGTCACCCGCGCCGGCGTCCGCTCCAGCCTGAGTTCGCCGTCTTTCCATTCGCGCGCCTTGCCATCGATCAGCGTGCGCCCCGGTTTCGCCGGCAACGGCCACTTCAGCGCCAGCCCGCCCGGCGGCGCGCGCAGGCCGGCGTCGAGTTCGAACACCACCTGCGAACCCGAGCGGCGCAGGCGATAGCCCAACGCTCCGTACGGCGTGCGCAGGCCCGAGACCGTCACGCCCTCGCCTTCCAACCAATCCGCCGGCACGCCCGCGGCCAGCACCAGCGACCGGTCGAGGTCGCGGGTGTAGGCGAACATCTCCAGCACCGAACGCACGTAGTCCGATTCGACCCAGGCATGCGGCAGGTCGCCGACGAAGAACGGCTTGCGCGGCGTGCGCGAGACCACTTCGGCCCACTGGTTCCAGCCGCGCGGCTGCTGGTCCTTGAAGAAGAAGTCCAGCGCCTCGTGCGCGCGCTCGCGCCAGCCCAGGCGCACGAAGCTGCCGACGGTGCGCAGTTCGTAAGGCGTGTAGTCCTTCCATTCGCGGCGGCCGTCGCGGCGATCGATGAACTCCTTCCAGTAGCGCTGGAACGTATTGTCCAGCAGTGGCTGCGGCAGCCAGCCCTGCTCGCCGCCGGGCGCCAGCGCGATGGTGGTCGAGGTGGCGTCGAAATCGCCGAGTTCGGCCGCGCCGGGAATGTAGTCGATGCCGTGGCGGCGGGTGGCGTGGCCGATGGAGGCGTACAGGTCGGCGCGGAACTGGTCGCGCGAAGCGGCGAACGCGCGCGCGTCCTCGTCCTTGCCGAGCCACTGGGCGATCTCGACCGCGTCCTTGTAACCGCGCAGCGCCCAGAAATTGTCCCAGTACGAATGCATCGGCTTGGCCGAATAGCCTTCGTGGCTGATCGAGGCCGGCATCATTCCGTAGAAGGCCGGATCGCGCGCGCGGTTCGCCTCGGTGCGCTCGCTCGCGCGCAGCTGGTCCATGTAGCGCACCGCGCCGACCACGTGCGGCCACATCTGCCCGAGCAACTCGCGGTTGCGGTCGTAGCGGTATTGCTCGGCGATGGCGAAGATCAGCTCGCCGTGGCTGTCGTTCTCCGGCACCGGGTCGCTGCCGCGGTCGTCGACGCAGCACGGCACCTTGCCGTTGGCGAACTGGTGCGGCGCGTACCAGCGCAGGAACTGCTCGGCCACGTCCTCGCGTCCCAGCCGCAGCAGGCCTTCGTTGATCATCGCGCCGTCGCGGATCCAGGCGCGCGCGTAGGAGCGCGTGCCCGGCTGCAGGCGCGGGCCGGTGCGGCTGATCAGCATGTGCGCGAGCGCGGTGCGCAGCGTATCGACCACGTGCCGGCCGGACGCGGGCACGCGCAGCTTGACCCGGTCGAGCTTGTCGCGCCATTGCTGCGCCACGACCCGCTGGCGCTCGGCGGCTTCGGCCAGATCGACGAAGCGGCCGTCGTCCTCGCCGATCAGCGCGCTGCTCCAGGCGAACTCGCGCGACTGCCCGGGCGCCAGCGTGACCCGATAGACCAGCGCGCCGGAGGCCATGGCGTTGCGGTCGTTGTCGACGCCGGTCGCGACCGAACCGCCGAAGCGGCGCAGGAACTCGGCCTGCGCGCTGCATTCGCCGCAGCGCAGTCGCCAGTCGGCCTGGGCCAGCAGCTTGACCACATCGCCATGGTCGAAGCTCGCCGCCAGCGTGGCGTCGGCCGCGCTGGCCTGGATCCGCCGCGCCGACACCCGCCCCTCGCCGCCTTCGACGCTGAAGCCGTGGCGGTCGGTGGTCAGGCTGCGGATGCGGCTGACGCCGCCGACCTGGCTCAGGAACTGGGTCGGCGGATTGACCTGCAGCGGCCGCAGCGCCAGCACGAACTGGTAGCTACGTTCGCGCTCGGTGTCGTTGCTGAGCCGGTAGCGCGCGATCAGGCGCGAGCCGCCGCCGCTTTGCCGGCGGTCGTCGGCGAAGGCGGTGATGTCGAGCTTGAACTGCGGATGCCGCCAGTGCGACGACGGGATCGGCAGGTAGCCGTCCTGCAGCGTCTGCGAGGTCCGCGCGTCGGCCCAGCCGACCAGCGCGTCGTCGCTGACCACGAACGGCTCCAGGCTGAAAGCGCCCTTGCCCACTTCGATCGCGCCGTCCTCGCCGATCAGCGCCTGGTCGGTGCCGCCGTCGACGCCAATGACGGTCCAATAGGGCTGCTCGCCGCTGAAGCCGCGCGGGAAGCGGCCGCGCGGCGCCTCGGCGGCGACGGCGCGGACGAAGTCGTTGGGCGTGGCGGCGAAGTCGAGCGGTTTCACTTCGAGCTCGGCCAGCGCGATGTCGGCGCCGGGGCCGCCTTGCGCGGTCAGGCGCAGGTAGCGCGCCTGCGCTTCGGGCAGCGCGAGGTAGTCCGCACCGCCGTCGCCGTCGCCGAGCGCGGCGGCGTCGCGCCAACCCTGGCCGTCGTCGGACAGCGCCAGGCGATAGCTCGACGCGTAGGCCGCGCCGAGCCAGCGCAGCACCACGCCGCCGAGTTCGCGCGAACGGCCGAGGTCGAAGGTGAACTGCGGCGGCCGCGCCGGGTCGAGCCGCGCGCGCCAGGCGGTGTCGCGCTTGCCGTCGACCGCCTCGCCCGCCGCGCCGCCGGGCAGCGCGCTGCTGGCGCTGGCGCGGCCGCTGTACGGCCCGCCCGGATCGACCGGCAGCGGCTGCATCGTCAGCGAATCGAAGCACACCGAGCCCTTGCCGCCGGCGCTGTTGTAGACGGTGAATTCGAGCTTGGCGCTGCGGCGCAGGCTCGGGTCCGGATCGGGACCCCAGGCGCGCGCGATATGCCGCTTCTTGTAGACCACCGGCGTCCATTGCCTGGGGTAGTCGTAGCGCGGCTTGTTGACCCACCACACGTTGTCGCCGCTGGCGTCGACCAGCTTGAACTGCAGGTCGTTGGCCGGCGAATCGCCGCGCAGTTGGAACGCGAACTGGTAGTTGTCGGGGTACTCCAGCGGCAATTCGCGCTGCAGGCCGGCATAGCCGGAGACGCCGTTGAAATCGTAGTCCAGGCACAGCGCGGCGCCGTCGGCGCCTTCGGTCTTGCGCAGCGTGGCGGCGACCTGATCGGAAACGACGACCGTCCACGGCGCGGCGGATTCGAAGTCGTCGAGCATGCGCGGCGAAGCGACGGAGACGGCCGCAGATGCAGCTTGGGCGGAACAGGCGAGCGCCAGCAACCCCGCCGCCAACATCGCGCCCCATCGCGCCTGTCCAAACTGCCACACCGTCATTCCGGCGAAAGCCGGAACCCATTTTGTCGTTGCTTCCGCATCCCCCGCGACGAGGAGCGGTGAAGCAAGATCAAAATGGGTTCCGGCTTTCGCCGGAATGACGGATCGGGAGAACCGGATCATCGGATAGAACCACTTCGCCATCGCTCGCACTCCTTCCGCCGCCGCTCGCGGCCCATCCCTCGCGACTATCGCAGCCCCGGGCGCCCGCGAGCGCCCGACGCGGTCTCAGCCCTTGACGCTGCCCACCAACAGGCCTTGCAGGTAATAGCGCTGCAACACCAGGAACAGCAACAGCACCGGCACCACGGTCACCACCGAGCCGGCCATCATCATCTCGTTGTCCTGCACGTGCTCGCGCGAGAGCGAGGCCAACGCCACCGGCAGGGTCTGCAGGTGTTCGTCGCTGAGCACGATCAGCGGCCACATGAAGTCGTTCCAGGCGCCGAGGAAGCTGAAGATCGCCAGGGTCACCAGGATCGGCCGCAGCGCCGGCAGCACGATCTGGAAGAAGATCCGCAGCTCGCCGGCGCCGTCGATGCGCGGCGCTTCCAGCAGTTCGTCGGGAATCGAGCGCGCGTACTGGCGCACCAGGAAGATGCCGAAGATGCCGGCCATGCCCGGCACCACCGCGCCGGCGTAAGTGTTGATCAGGCCCATCTGCTTGAGCATCAGGAACAACGGCATCATCGACACCTGCGCCGGGATCACCAGCGCCGCCAGCAGCAGCCGGAACACGCCCTCGCGCCCGGCGAAATCGAGCTTGGCGAAGGCGTAGCCGGCCAGGGTGTTGAGCAGCACCGCGATCGCCGTCACCAGGGTCGAGATCAGGAAGCTGTTGAGCAGGTAGCGGCCCATGCCCATGCGCGAGAACAGCTCGCTGTAGTTGTGCAGGGTCGGCGAGGCCGGCCACAGCGGCGGCGGGAACGCCGCGGCCTCGCCGGGCTGCATCAGCGACACCGCCAGCATCCACAGCAGCGGCGCCAGGCTCAACGCCGCCAGGCCGATCAGCAGGCCGTTGACGATCGCGCGCGCCAGCCAGGCCGGCATGCCGTCGCGGTTCATTCGACCCCCTTGCGCCGCGCCAGCCACATCAACGCGCTGGTGCTCGCGGTCATCAGCACGAACAGCAGGAACGCCACCGCCGAGGCGTTGCCCAGGTTCCACCATTTGAAGCCTTCCTCGTACATCAGGTACAGCACGCTGACGGTGCTTTGCAGCGGGCCGCCCTGGGTCATCACATAGGGCTCGGCGAACAGCTGGAAATAGCCGGCCAGGGTCAGGATGCTGACCATCAGCAGCACCGGCCCGAGGATCGGCAGGGTGATGTGGCGGAACTGGCGCGTGGCGCTGGCGCCGTCGATGCGCGCGGCTTCGTACAGGTCCTCGGGGATCGCCTGCAGCCCGGCCAGGAAGATGATCATGTTGTAGCCGAAGTTCTTCCACACCGCGAACACGATGATGCTCGGCATCGCCCAGCGCGGATCGCCGAGCCAGTCCACCGGATCGATGCCGAGCCCCGACAGCCCCCAGTTGATCAGGCCGTAGCGCGTGTGCAGCAGGTAGCGCCAGATCACCGCCACCGCCACCACCGTGGTCACCACCGGGGCGAAGAAGGCGGTGCGGAAGAACGGCTTGAACACGCCGAGCTTGGAATTGAGCAGCAACGCCGCGCCGAGCGACACCGCGATCGACAACGGCACGCCGACGGCGACGAAGTACAAGGTGTTGCCCAGCGCCTTCCAGAACAGCGGATTGCGCAGCAACCCCAGGTAATTGTCGAAGGCGACGAAGCGCAGGTTCTCGATGTGCGCCAGCGAGTAGATGTCGAAGTCGGTCAGGCTCAGCGCCAGCGCGGCCAGCACCGGCAGGCCGAAGAACAGGCCGATCACGCCCAGCGCGGGCGCGGCGAACACCCAGCCGGCGGTGGAGGGCTTCATCCGCCCTCCCCGGGCTCGGCCGCCGGCGACGCGGACTTGGCGGCCCGCTGGTCGGCCTGGTCGAGCATCCAGCGCCGCTTTTCCAGGATGCGGTCGGCGCGGCGGTCGAGTTCCGCCGCCGCCTGGTCGACCGTGAGGCGGCCGTTGGCGAGCTGTTCGCCGACCAGCTTGATCTCCATGGCGATGCGCTCCCACTCCGGCACCTTCGGCGCCGGTCGCGCGCGTTCGAGCTGGTCGCGGAACGCGCGCGCATACGGGTCGCCGACCAGCGCCGGCGCATTCCACGATTCGCGCCGCGGCGGCAGGTTGCCGGTCAGGCCGTGGAAACGCATCTGGGTCGCGGGCTCGGACAGGTAGGCGATCAGCTTCCACGCCGCGTCCTGGCGCGGCGAGCCGCGGAACAGCACGAAACTGGCGCCGCCGGCCACCGACGCGCCGGGCCCATGCTCGCCCGGCAGCGGCATGGTCATCCACTTGCCCTGCAGGTCCGCCGGCAGGCGCCGCTTGAACTCGGCGATGTTCCAGGGGCCGTTGACGTAGAAACTGAAGTAGCCGCGGCCGAATTCGTTCCACACGTTGGCGATCTGGGTGTTGCTCGCCAGCGGCGCCCACTGCTGCGCGAACGCTTCGCGGTAGAACGCCAGCGCGCGCTTGAAGCCCGGGCTGCGGAAATTGCCGTAGCGGCCGCCGTCGCGCAGCAGCGGCTCGTCGGCCTGGATGCCCAGGTTCAGCAGCGGCTCGGGCTCGTTGAGCGGGAACAGGACGGCGTAGCGATCGGGGCCGACTTCGCGCTTGATCGCCGCCATCGCCGTCTTCCATTCGTCCCAGGTCTGCGGCGGCCGGGCGATGCCGGCGTGTTCCAGCAGGTCGCGGCGGTAGTACGGCAGCCGCGTCTCCACGTACCAGGGCACCGCATAGGCGCGCCCGTCGATCACGCCGGTGTCCCACGCGCCGGCGAAATAGTCCTGCGCGCGCAGCCCGGGCGTCGCCGCGATGCGCCGGTCCAGCGGTTCCAGCGCGTCGAGCAGGGCGAACTCGGAGACCCAGGTGTTGCCGATCGCGCACACGTCGGGCAGCGAATCGCCGGCGAACGCGGTCAGCAGCTTCTCGTGCGCGGAGGTGATCGGCAGTTGCTGCACCTGCACGCGGATGTCTGGATTCTGGCGTTCGAACTCGGGGATCAGGCGCGCGACCATCTCGCCCTCGAAACCCATCGCCCAGAACTTGACCACGGTGCGGCCGTCGCCGCGGCCCGAGCAACTGCCCAGCAGCAGCACGAGCGAGGCCAGCATCAGCAGCGAAGCGATGCGCCGGCCCCATCGCCCGCAGACATACCTCGCCGGCCGCGCCGGCCCGCCGCGGCCGGCCGCGTCCGCCGTCCGCTCCGCCGGGCTTGCTCGCCGCGCGCGCGCGCTCAGGCCCACGCCGTCAATCCGGCTGCTTCGACGCCGGCTTCGGCGGCGTGCGGCCGGCGCGCGATTCGGCCTCGCCGAGCGCGCGCGCGGTGGCCGGATCGATCGGACCGTCGGGCTTGGCCGCCGGCTTGGCGTCCTCGGCCTTGTTCGCGTCCTTGCCGCCGTCCTTGCCCTTGCCCGCATCCTGCGCCGGCGCCAGCCAGCCGCCCTTGAAGCCCGCGCGCTCCAGGCCGGTGCGGATGTAGGCGTTGCGCTTCATCACGTTCCAGACGAATTCGTTGCGGTAGTTCGAGATCATGGTCAGGATCGGCCCCTGGTCGATGCCGATGTAGTCGCTCGACACCCAGCCCTGGTTCGGCACCAGCCGCCCGGTCTTGAGCGGGATGTCGTAGTTGAAGCTGGGGTTGAACGAATCCAGGAAGCCGTAGCTGGAATAGATGTACTCGCCGTAGCGCTCGTGCATCGACAGCGTGGTCGGGATCACGATCTCCGGCGCGAACGGCAGCGAGGCGATCGCCGCGGTCGGGGCGATGGTGCCGTCGTCGAAGTTCTCGCGCAGGCCGGCGCCGCGCGCCGAGTAATGGCGGAACTGGCGCTGCTCGCCGCGGTATTCCTGCAAGGTCTGCTGCGGGCCGTCGCTCGCGGTCAGGCCCCACAGCTCGGGGCCGTAGTCCTTCCACTTCATCGGATTGGCGATGGCGTAGGCGCGCTGGGCGTAGGCAGCGCGGCGGCTGTTCTCGAAATAATCGATGCCGCGCTCGCGCATGTAGTCGTCCTGGATGCCGCGGAAGTCGATCCAGACGTGGCTGTACTGGTGGCCGAACAACGGGCCGAAGGCCAGGAACTCCTCGCCCTGGTACACGCCCCAGACATCGTTGTAGGTGCGCGTCCACACCGTCCAGGCCTCCGGCTCGACCGGATGGCTCGGCGAGCCCAGCGCCAGCACGTACAGCAGCATGGCCTCGTTGTAGCCCATCCAGTCGTGCTTGATGAAGCCCGACTCGGGGAACCAGCCCATCGAGATCAGCGGCTTGTTCTGCTGCAGCCACTGCCAGTCCACGCGCTTGTACAGGGTGTCGGCGATCTCGCGGATTTCCTTCTCGCGCGCGTCGTCGCGGTCGTAATAGGACTGGGCGAACAGCACGCCCATCATCAGCAGGCCGGTGTCCACGCTCGACAGCTCGACCCAGCTGTCGTAACGCTCGCCCTTCTGCATGTCGAGGAAGTGGTAGTAGAACCCCTTGTAGCTGCCCTTGCCGCTGGCCTGCGGCCCGGCCGGCAGGTCGCGCAGGAACTTCAGCGTGGTCAGGGTGCGGTCGACCGCCTGGGTGCGGCTGACCCAACCGCGCTCGATCCCGATCGGATAGGCGGTCAAGGCGAAGCCGACCGAGGCGATCGAGGCGAACGGGCGCGAGGGATAGCGGTCCGGCGTCAGGCCGTTGCGCTCGTTGCTGGTGTCCCAGAAGAACTGGAACGTGCGCTTCTCGATGTCGCGGAACAGCGGCGGCAGTTCCAGCCGCTCCTGCTTGAGCGGCTCGACCACGACCGGCCCGGGACTGACGATGGGCTGGGTCTGCGATTGCGTCTCGGGTTTCTTGCAAGCGGACAATGCGAGCAGCAACGTGCCCAGGAGCGTGAAGGAAACCGCGCGCGTTGTCGTTTTCGCCAGTTGCATGAAACCGAAGACCCCTGTGTCTTGGTGGATACGTCGTCGCGAACCTCGCCGCGTCCTGCGCGTCCGCGTTCCGCGCGACCGGCCGCCCGAACCCGGGCGGCCGGCGCGAGGTTTACCAGTTGAAGCCCATCGACAGCTTGAACATGCGGGTCGGCAACGCAATGTTGTCGCGCCGCTCGCCCAGCTTCGGATTGGGCGCGCCGACCACGCCGCGATAGGTGTCGTAGTCGATGTAATTGCGCCAGTTGAACACGTTGAGCACGTCGCCGCGCGCCCACAGCTTGAAGCCGGCGCCGGTGTCCCACTCCTTCTGCAGCGCCAGGTCGAACTGCTTGAAGCCGATCGTATCGTCCGGCGTGTACGGATCGAAGAAGCAGGCGTTCGAGCCGTAGACGACGCAGTTGGTCGATTCCTCCGCTTCCGGGCTGGCCAAGGTCAGCTTGCCCGACAGGGTCATGCCGTAGAAGTCCATGATCCCGGTCGCGACGAAACGATGCCTGGAGATGCCCAACGCGCGGGTGAATCCGACGCGGTCCAGGTTCGGATAGTCGAACGTGAAGATGTCGGAGTTGTTGCGGTTCTCCTTGGCGTCGGTAAAGGTGTAGGCGAAGCTCACGCCCCAGCCCGACTCCTGGGTGAAGGGTTTCTCCAGCGACAGCAGCAACTGCTTGGTCTTGGTCTCGACCGCGTTGTTGCCGAGGAAGAACTTGCCGAAGCCCGGCAGGGTGTCGCCGAACGGCGCGCTGCCGAAGCTGACCCCGGGCGGGAAGAACGTGCCGTCCGGACGGCGGTTGCCGAGCGAGAACAGGATGCCGTCCTTGCTGTGCACGTAGACCGCGGTCGCCGAGGAATTCCACTCCTGGCCGAACAGTTCGAAGGCGTTGCGCATGCCCAGGCTGAACTGATCCGAATACGGCGTCTTGAGGTCGTTGTTGAGCAGGAACACCTCCGAGCCCGCGTTCGGCCGCTGCCGCGACAGCGCGGCCAGGGTCTCGGGATCGAAGAAGCTCGGATCGAAATTGAAGCAGTTGCCGTTCGGCGTGACCGTGCAGCTGTGGTTCGGCGAGTTGAACTGGTAGGTCACCTGCTGGAACGCCAGGCGGTAACGCTCGTACGACAGGTAGTCGAACTGGTTGCGGTTGTAGGACCGCCCGGCGCCGCCGAAGATCACGTGGCGCTCGTCGCCGTTCAAGTCGTAGGAGAAGCCCAGCCGCGGCTGCCAGCCGTCCTTGAACGCCTTGCGGTTGTTGCCGTTGCTGATGTAGTCGTTGTAGTCGTAATCGACGTTGGCGTTGTTGATGTTGGACCAGCCGCGCAGCGCCGCGACCAGGTTGGCCGGAGTGCGGTAGTCCTCGTAGCTCGGGGTCTGCTCGTAGTCCCAGCGCAGGCCCAGGTTCAAGGTCAGGTGCTCGTTGACCTCCCAGTCGTCCTGCAGGTAGATGCCGAACTGCTTGTTGCGCGACTTCACCTCGGGCGGGAAATCGCCGGCGGTGCCGGAGAACACCACCTCGTAAGGCGTGGCGAAGTCGCGGATGTCGTAGCGGAACTGCGGCGAGTACGGCTGCTTCTCCATCGCGTTGATGTCGACGACCTTGTACTTGAAACCGGCCTTGACCGTATGCCCGGTCCAGCCGCTCCAGGTGAAGTCGTTCTGCAGCCCGTAGCCCTTCTGGCCCTTGTCCTGGAAGTCGCCGCCGCCGCCGAAGAACAGCACCTCTTCCATGTCGGGGTTGTTGCGGGCCTCCTGGCCCTGCTTGGGCACGCGCAGTTGGTAGCCGTTCAACAGCGTCGCCGGACGCGGGCCGAAGCTGACGTCCTCGAAGGTGAGGTGCGCGTCGTTGAGCCAGTTCTCCGCGCTGTACTGGTAGCGCAGGTCCAGGCGGGTCTCCTCGCCGGCCTTGAGCGTGCCGTATTCGGGCAGGCGCGCGCCGCCGATGCCGGTCAGTTCGTCTTCCTTGCGGTACTTGGCGGTGAACTCGACCAAGTGATTGTCGCCCGGGGTCCAGTCGATCTTGCCGAAGTACAGGTCTTCCTTGAACGGCGCGCTCGGCGACTGCCGGGTCATTTCCTGGAACTGCGCCGGCAACTGGTCGATGCGGTAGTTGCGGCCGGGAATGATGGTGCGCGGCGAGCTGTACTCCTTGGCCTCGTAGGTCACGAAGAAGTGCAGCTTGTCCTGGATCAGCGGGCCGCTGAACGACGCGCCGTACTGCTCTTCCTTCTGCTGCGCCTTGGGCACCTCGCCCTTTTCCTCGCGCGGGGTCTTCGACGCCCACTGGTCGGAGGTGTAGTCCCAGAAGAAGCTGCCGTGGAAATCGTTGCCGCCGGACTTGGTCACCGCGGTGATCGCGGCGCTGCTGAGCTGATCGTATTCGGCCTTGTAGTTGGAGGTGATCACCTTGTACTCGGCGATGCCCAGCTGCGGGAACGGATTGCCGCGGCTGGAGTCCTGCCCGGTGATGCCGCCCTTGAGCACGTAGTCCTTCTGGCCGACGCCGTCGACGTAGACGTTGATGCCGTTGCTGAGCTGGGCGCCGCTGCGCAGCTTGGTCGAGCCTTCGGTGCCGGTGGTGAACTGCACGCCCGGCACGATGTCGGCGAAGGCGAGGAAGTTGCGCGAGCCCTGCGGCAGCGCGGCGATCTGCTTGTTGCTGACGTAGGTGGCGATTTCCGAGGTCTTGTTTTCCACCAGCGCGGTCGAGGTCACCGTGACCTTGTCCAGGTCGGTGGCCTCGCCCGCCGGTGCGGTCTCGGCGACGCCGCCGGTGGACAGGTTCAAGGTCGCCGACTGGCCGACGGCGACGGTGACGTTGCGGGTATTGGTCTGGCCGTCGGCGTCGACGTCGATGCGGTAGTTGCCCGGCGGCAGGCCGGCCAGGGTGTAGTTGCCGTCGCTGCCGGTCTGGACCTTGCGCACCAGGCCGCTGGCCAGGTTGGTCGCGCTCACGCTGGCGTTGGCCGACGGACCGGCGTTGCCGCTGACCACGCCGCGGATGGTCGCGGCGGTGCTTTGCGCCAGCGCCGCCGGCGCGGCCATCGCCAGGCAGCTGGCGAGCGCGCACGCGAGCAGGCTGCGGCCGGGCGCGAATCGGGACGGAGCAAGTGCGGTCCGTACGTATTGGGGCCGGTCGGGTTGCGACCGTGGATGTCGGCCTTGCGTGTCGTTGTCGTGGTTCATCTGCGTTCCTCCCTCCAAGGAGCACGTGACTGCAGTGCAGCGTTGACGAAGCGGCATTCGTTGTAATCGCTTACACGCGCGGCCAAATTTTTTTCGCCCGGATCAGGCGCCGCCCCCCCGGCGAAGTCCCGATTCGCGCACGATCAATTCAGGCCGCAGCGGCTCGCTTTGCCGCGGTTTTTCCGGGTTGGAATCGTTGTCGCCCGCTCTGTCGGCGGGTGTCGGGTCCTCGTCTGTCCCAGCCGCGTGGGCCGGGTTGGCATGGGCCGCCGCCGCATCCGCCGCGGCCGGTTCGGGATTGAGCCGGGCCAGCAGCATCCGCGCCGCGCGCGCGCCCAACTCGGCGATATTGACCCGCATGGTCGTTAGCGCCGGGTGGACGTAGCGCGCCAGCGGGATGTCGTCGAAGCCGGTCACGGCGATGTCGCCGGGCACCCGCAGCCCACCCTGGACCAGCCCGAACAGGCAGCCCAGCGCCATCATGTCGTTGGCGGCGAACACCGCGTCGGGACGTTCGTCCGCAGCCAGCAGCGCGCTGCCGGCGGCGTGGCCGGAGGCTTCGTCGAAGCGGCCCGGCAGCACCCATTCGCGCGCGCCCGGCAGCAGCCGCGCCAGCGCTTCGCGATAGCCGCGCAGGCGCTCGTTGGCGTCGAAGTTGTCTTCCGGCCCGGCGATGAAGGCGATGCGGCGATGCCCCGCCCCGACCAGATATTCGACCATCGCCTGGGCGCCGCCGTAGTTGTCGACGTTGAGCGACGGCGTGTCGGCGCTGGCGTCCTGGGCGTTGATCAGCACCGTCGGCAGGGTCGCCGACAGTTCCTCGGCGATCGACACCTGTGCGGCCGCATACGGCGACATCACCAGCAGGCCGTCGACCCGGCCGCGCATCGCCCGCAGCGCCGAAACCTGTTCCTCGGGCTGGCCGTGGTAACTCGACACCAGCAGGTGCAGGCGATGCTCGCGCGCGACCTGGTCGACGCCGCGCACCAGTTCGGAGAAGAACTCGCCGTGCAGGTCCGGCAACACCACGCCCAGGGTCTGGGTGCGGCGGCTGCTGAGGCTGCGCGCCGCCGCGTGCGGCGTGTAGCGCAGGTCGTTGGCCACGGCCAATACGCGCCGGCGCACGTCCTCGGCGACGTTGCCATGGCCGTTCAAGGTCCGCGATACTGTCGCCACCGACACTTGGGCCGCGCGGGCGACATCTTTGATCGTCACGCTCACCACAGTCCTCGACCGCCCCTCGCGGCTGGAAACTGCGACGACTGTAAACGTTTTCAGGAACGAGTGTAAAGCGCTTGTTATGAAAACCGGCTAGCGGCCCGAAAACCGCGCAATCCCCGGCGGATCCATGTTGCGCTGCAGCGCAGGCGAAGAGCCGAGAAGTGAGCGAAGAGAAGTGAGGAGTGAGCAAGAGCAATGCGGCTTTTGCTCGCTCCTCACTCCTCTTCGCTGTTTCCTCAAGCCTCTCCCGGCGTCTTGGCGCTGATCGACAACGCATGGATGTCGGTGGTCATCAGTTCGCCGACCGCGGCATACACCGCGCGATGGCGCGCGATCGGGTTCAGGCCGGCGAACGCGGCGCTGACCACGGCGACGCGGAAATGGCCGCGGCCGTCCTGGGCGCCGGCGTGGCCGGCGTGGCGGTGGCTCTCGTCCTCGATCTCCAGCGCGGTCGGCGCCAGCGCCGCCTCGATCGCGGCGCGGATCGCCGCGACCCGCTGCTCGCGCGGCAGGCTCACGGCAGCACCTTGCGGAACGGCCGCACGTCGACCCGCGCGTACACGCCGGCTTCGACGTACGGATCGGCGTCGGCCCAGGCGCGCGCGGCGTCCAGCGATTCGAACTCGGCCACGATCACGCTGCCGCTGAAACCGGCCGGACCCGGGTCCTCGGCGTCGATCGCCGGGCACGGCCCGGCCAGCAACAGGCGGCCCTGGTCGCGCAGATCGTGCAGGCGCTGCAGGTGCGCGGGCCGCGCCGGGCCGCGCTTGGGCAGCGCGTCGGCGACGTCGTAACCTTCGATCAGATACCACATGGCGAACCTCGGCACAGCGGCGTGGGAGAGCGCGCATTGTAGCGGCCGCCCGCGCCGCGGCGGCATTGCGCGACGCGGCGTTACGGGCGCGCAAACGAAACAGCCCGCATCCGAAGATGCGGGCTGCCGGTAACGCGAACCGCCGTGGCGATCAGGCGACCTTGGCCGGAACCTGCTGGTTGCGCTGCTGCTCCTGCTGCTGGCTCTGGTCCTGCTGCTTGGCCGACTGCGGCACGTCCTGCTGCAGGCGCTGGGTCGACTGCTCCACGCTCTGGTTGACCGCCTGGTTGGCGTCGACATACGCGCGCTTGTGGCTGGGATCGTTGAGCTCGCCCTGCACCGCGAACAGGCCGTTGCCGCTGGCGTTGCGGGTGACGTGGTTGATCTCGGTCAGGCCACTGATGCGCGCGTCGTAGGTCAGCGTGGCCGCGGCGCGCTCGAGCTCCTGGTGGTTCTTGAAGCCGCCGAGCTTCTCCAGCCCCGACACCGCCTGCTGGTACATGGCGTTGTCGCGGTGGGCCGGGTCCGACAGCAGCGGGCCGGCGTTGGCGTCGTGGCGCGGCTGCGCGGTCTTGAGCTCGCGCAGGGTGTTGGGGCCGGCGATGCCGTCCACGGTCAGGCCCGGGTGGTCCTTCTGGAACTGCTCCACCGCGTGCTTGGTGCGGTCGCCGAACTTGCCGTCGGCGACCAGCGCCTTGCCCTCGGCGTCGCGGTAGCCCAGCGCGTTGAGCCGCTCCTGCATCGCCTTCACTTCCGGACCGTGCTCGTCCTTGCGCAGCACGCCGTCGGCCATCGCCGGGGCGTCGTGCTTGTCGCCGGGCTTGTGGTCGTGGTTGTGCGCGTTGCCGGCGTTGGTGCCGGGGTTGTGCACGATGCTGCCCTTGCCCGAGACGTCGCTGACCTTGGCGTTGCCGGTCAGGTTTTCCGAATGCGGCGGACGCTTGTCGGTGGTGATCGCGCCGCTGTCCATGTCGCGGATGTAGCGGTCGGCCTGCGGCAGGTAGCTGGTGTTGATGTCGAGGTGGACGTGCTTGCCGAAGGCGTTCGGGTTGCCCTTGTTGAAGCCGCCCTGGATGCCGACCGACTCGCCGTACTCGATCTTCTGGCCTTCGCGCAGGTTGGTGTTGCGCAGGTCCAGGTGGCGGTACTGGGCGATCATCTCGCGGCTGGGGTCGTTGGCCGGCTTGTCGTAGATCTGGACGATGCCGTTGGCCGGGTCGATCTTGCCGATGTAGCCGTTGGCCACCGCCGGCACCTTGACCGAGGCCGAGCCGCCGGCCTGCAGGACGAAGTCCTTGGACACGAAATGGTCGCCGTCGCGGGTGACGGTGGCGCGTCCGTTGTAGTTGCCGAGCAACTCCTCGCGCTCGCCGTTGACCGTGCCGTAGACGCGGCCCTTCTCATTGCCGCGGCTGGGGTGGTGGCGATCGATGTCTTCGAAGTCGTGGACGTTCTGGACCTTGCTGCCGACCGATTCGACGATCTTGTAATTGGGCATCGCACTTCTCCATGTCGATGTTTCGTTGCGCTCGCGCGCAGGGTGATGGGGCCGGACCCGCGTCGGTGTCGCGGGCGCGCTGGTCAGCGCAGCTGCAGGGTCAGCTGCCAGCACCCTTGTTGGTGTTGGAACACGTACGCCTCGGGCGGACCCAAGGTCTTGACCACTTCATCGTCGGGCGAGAACTCGGCCTTGGCGAAATCCAGGCGCATGCGGTCGCCTTCGAGCTTGCGGTCGAGCTTGATCCGGGCCAGCTCGCCGTCGGGCTTGCCGGGCTCGAAATAGGACCACTGGTAGTCGACCAGGGCGATCCGGAACGGCTCGGTCGGCCCGGTCTGGTGCGCGATCGGCTGGTCCGGGGCCTTGATCTCGCGGACTTCGAAATTCGGCGAGGTGTACGCGGCGCGCTTGTCCGGCTCGGCGATGAAGGCCTCCAGGAAGCTGGCGAAGCCGTCCTCGGTCTTGGCGCAGGCGCCTTCGGGCAGGGCCGAGCGCGCGGCGGCGGGCGCGGCCGCCGGGCTGGCGGCGGGCGCAGGCGCGGCCGCCGCGGGCGGCGCGGGTGCCGGCTTGCTGCATGCGGCCAATGCCACGGCCAAGGCGAGGGCCGCGATCCTTGCTGATTTCATCCTGTGATTCCCCAAAAGCCGCGCGAAACGCGCGCGATACCGCGAGTCTAGCCGCATGCCGTCCCCCAACGGGCCTGCGCATGCAGAGCATAAACCACCTGCGCGCCCTGCACATTTTCCGAATCAGCTTGGCGCCGTCGAGTCGATCATTTGCACTAGAACGCGCCGCGCCATGGCAGGCGGCCGGCCGGCAGCGGCCCCGCCGGGCGGCGCAGCGTTCATGCCGGCGCTGGACACCATCGCCCCCAGCCCTTACCCTAAACCCCGATTGCCGTCAGGCCGGATGCAGCAAACCCCGTCGCGACCGGAACCCCACGCCCGTCGCCACGTTCGCCCTCGTACTCCCCCGCACCTCTCGTGCGCCGGTACGCGTGCATCGCCGCAGTCCTCCGGCCCGCGCCCGCAAGCCTCCTCAGCCCCCGCCCGCCAGGTTCCGACCGGCGCGCAGGCCGGACTTGTTCGGGCCAGCAGCGCACACCTTTTTGAGTGGTCCGTAGCACCCGTAGGGACGTTTCGTCCGGCCGCAGGGGTCTTCCCCGCAGCCCGGCGTCGGTCCCGGCGCAGCCCCGTGCCGCGCGCATCGTCGCAACAAGCTGTGCCCACGGCCCGGAGGGGCCGGTTTCCGATGACCAACCAAGCCGCGCCCGCCGACGAATCCGCCGCGGACTCCACCGCCGAATCCGTCGCCGGGCCCAAACCAGGCCAGGTTCCAGGCCCGACCGCGCCGCAGCAGCAGGAGATGCCGCTGGCGGTGGTGCATGGTCAGCCGGTGCTGCAGATCCCCCAGGACCTGTACATCCCGCCGGACGCGCTGGAAGTCATCCTGGAAGCGTTCGAAGGCCCGCTGGACCTGCTGCTGTACCTGATCCGCCGGCAGAACCTGGACATCCTCGACATCCCGGTGGCGGACATCACCCGCCAGTACGTCGAATACATCCAGGCCATGCACGAGATGCGTTTCGAGCTGGCCGCCGACTACCTGGTCATGGCCGCGATGCTGGCCGAGATCAAGTCGCGCATGCTGCTGCCGCGCGCGGTCAACGAGGAAGGCGAGGAAGAGGACCCGCGCGCCGAGCTGGTCCGCCGGCTGCAGGAGTACGAGCGCTACAAGAAGGCGGCCGAGGACATCGACGCCCTGCCCCGCCAGGACCGCGACACCGCGCCGGTGCAGGCCTTCGTCCCCGACCGCGCGGCGGTGCGGCTGCCGCCGCCGGTGGAGCTGAAGGAACTGCTGCTGGCCCTGCACGACGTGTTCAAGCGCGCCGAGCTGTACACCCAGCACGCGATCAAGCGCGACGCGCTGAGCGTGCGCCAACGCATGGGCGAGCTGCTCGCGCGCATGTCGGACGGCGCGTTCTACCGTTTCGAATCGCTGTTCACGGTCGAGGAAGGCCGTCTTGGCGCGGTGGTGACCTTCCTCGGCCTGCTGACCCTGGCCAAGGAGCAGCTGGTCGAGATCGTCCAGGACGCGCCGCTGGCGCCGATCTACGCCAAGTCGCTGGCGCTGATGAAGGACCCGGACGAGATCGAGCTCAGCAGCGAGTTCGACTCGGCCGCCAACGACGAAGACCCGGCGTGAACCGGCGCGCCGGCCCGTCCGCGTCGCGGACCCGCAAGCCGGCGCGCCTGCCCCGACCGCTGCACCCGCCCCGCCCGGCCGCCCGCGGCCTCGCCCCATCCCCGTTCCCGAATCGCGAATCCAGGCTGTAATGGACCAACCGCTGATCACCCGCATCGTCGAAGCCGCCCTGCTCGCGGCCAACCAGCCGTTGTCGCTGGCGCAGTTGCACGCGCTGTTCCCGGAGGACCAGCCGCCGCCGCCGGACAGCGTGGAGAGCGCGCTGCAGGCGCTGCGCGAGGGCTGCGCCGAGCGCGGCGTGGAGCTGGTCGAGGTCGCCTCCGGCTTCCGTTTCCAGGTCAAGGCCGACGTCCACGCCTGGGTCGCGCGGCTGTGGACCGAGCGCCAGACCCGCTACACCCGCGCCACCCTGGAAACCCTGGCCCTGATCGCCTACCGCCAGCCGATCACCCGCGGCGAGATCGAGCAGGTCCGCGGCGTGGCGGTCAGCAGCAACATCATCAAGGCGCTGGAAGAGCGCGAGTGGATCCGCGTGGTCGGCCACCGCGACGTGCCCGGCAAGCCGGCCCTGTTCGGCACCACCAAGGCTTTCCTCGACTACTTCGGCCTCAAGCGCCTGGACGACCTGCCGCCGCTGTCCGAACTCAAGGAAATCGGCGAACTGGAGCCGCAGCTGCCGCTGGACGGCGCGCCGATCCCGGCCGGCGTGAACGCCGACGGCGACAGCGCCGCGGCGACCGGCGACGGCGCCGACGCGGCGGCCAACGACGAAGCCGGCGCGAGCGCCGACGCCGACGACAAGGCCGAAGCCGACGCGGCCGCCGGCGACGAAGCCGACACGAACGCCGGCTCCGAATCTCAGTCCGAATCCGAACCCGGCGGCGAGGCCCAAGCGCCCGCCGCCGATTCCCAGGCCCGCGACGGCGAACCCACCGCCGAGGCCGAACCCGAATCCCAGTCCGCCGACGCGCCCGCCGCGGCGACGGACGAAGACACCGAACACACCGTCCTGTCGGACGACCCCGAAGCCGCGCCGGGCGAGCGCGCGGCGGACGCGAACGAACACGAACAAAGCGAACCCGCCGTCGAGACGACGACCGACGCTCTTAACGAGCACGTTCCGCAACTTGAGGCCGAGTCCGAAGACGACCGGCCGGAGCAAGACAAATGACTGAAGAAACCCGTCGCAAGCTTTCCCTGAAGCGCGCCAGCGACGCCGCGGCCGAAGCGCCGCGCCTGGAAGAACGCCTGCACAAAGTGCTCGCGCAAGCGGGCCTGGGCTCGCGCCGCGCCCTGGAGCAGCGCATCGCCGATGGCCTGGTCAAGGTCAACGGGGATGTCGCCCAGGTCGGCGTCAGCATCAAGGGCGGCGACAAGATCGAACTGGACGGCCGCAGCTTCGTCGCCAGCGCCCTGACCGAGCCCTCGCGCGTGCTGATGTACAACAAGCCCGAAGGCGAAGTCACCACCCGCGAAGACCCCGAAGGCCGCCCGACCATCTTCGATTCGCTGCCCGCGCTCAAGGGCGCGCGCTGGATCGCGATCGGCCGCCTCGACATCAACACCACCGGCCTGCTGCTGCTGACCACCGACGGCGAGCTGGCCAATGCGCTGATGCACCCCTCCTTCGAGGTCGAGCGCGAGTACGTCTGCCGCGTGCGCGCTCCCGAGGGCGAGGAGACCGTGCCGGACAACCTGGTCGACCGCCTCGCCCGCGGCGTGTCGCTGGAAGACGGCCCGGCCAAGTTCGACGAGATCGAACGCATCGGCGGCACCGATTCGCACGACTGGTTCCGGGTCGTGGTCAAGGAAGGCCGCAACCGCGAAGTGCGCCGCCTGTGGGAATCGCAGGGCTGCCAGGTCAGCCGGCTCAAGCGCATCCGCTACGGCGGCGTGGCGCTGCCGCGCGAACTGCTGCGCGGGCATTCGCAGGAACTGGCCGGCGACAAGGTCGAGGCGCTGCGCAAGGAGCTGGGCCTGGAAGACGGCCAGCCCTCGGCGCTGACCCTGCAGCCGGTGATCGGCCAGCGCAAGGCGACCAAGTCGACCGTGCACCTGTCCGGCGGCGAGCGCGCCCACGGCTACGTCGGCGGCCACAACACCGCCGACGAAGGCCGCGAGCTGCGCCGCTTCGACCATGTGCGCGAAGACCGCGGCGGCCGCGGCCGCGGCGGCCCGCGCAAGCACGGCGGCCTCACGGTCAGCGGCGAAGCCGCGGCCAAGCAGTCCAACAAGCCGTTCAAGACCCGCAAGGACAAGGGCGTCAAGCCGCTGCCCGAAGGCAATCCGGCGGCGTTCCGCACCTGGTACGTGCCCGAGGGCGTCGAGACCGGCCCCAGCGGCCACCGCAACCCCGACGGCCGCGGCAAGAAGGGCGGCGGCGGCGGCAAGCCCGCGGGCGCCGGTGCGCGCGCCGGCGGCCGCGGCCGTTCGCAGGGCGGCGCCGGCTTCGGCGGCGCGGGCGGCGGCGGCAACCCCTACGGCGGTGGCGCTGCCGGCAACGGCGGCCGCAGCCAGGGTCAGGGCCAGCGCGCGGCGCGACCCTACGGCCACCCGGGCAACGCCCCGAGCTTCCCCTCCGACCACGCCAACCCGGGCGGCTTCAACCCCTACGGCGGCGAGCGCCCCGCGCGCGGCAACGCCCGTCCTGGCGGCGGCAAGCCGCCGGGCGCCGGGCGCGCCGGCGCGCGTCCGGGCGGTGGCAACGCCCGCCCGGGCGGCAATGCCCGTCCCGGCGGCGCGCCGCGTCCGGGCGGCCCGCGCGGCGGTGGCCGTCCCGGCGGCGGCCGCGGTCCGCGCGGCTAAGCGCGCGCAGGCAGCGCCAAGGTGACCGACGAAGGGCGCGCGAGCGCCCTTCGTCGTTTCCGTAGCCAACAGATGCCAGGCAACGCCGGCAAACAAGCCGACAACATCGGCAAACAACGGCGAATCCCTGCGCCGATGCCCGGCCGCGCACAATCCGTTGCGCGACACCGCAGTGTTTCGCCACGGTCACTTGTGCAATGCACAATTCCTGCCATTTTCGTAGCGTCCCTGCGCAGGAGTGCCCGTCATGAACCTTCCCGCCTCCGCCGTGCCCGCCGCGGCCCTGTCCTTGCGCGACCGCGTCGACGACGCGCTCGACCGCGCCCTGGCCGAACGCCGCCTGGTCGGCGCGGTGGTGCTGGTCGCGCGCGACGGCGAACCGGTGTACCGCCGCGCCGCCGGCCAGGCCGACCGCGAGTCCGACCGGCTGATGCGCGAGGACACGATCTTCCTGCTGGCCTCGGTGACCAAGCCCTTCGTCGCCGCGGTCGCGCTCAAGCTGGCCGAACAGGGCCGGATCGACCTGGACGCGCCGGTGACGCGCTGGCTGCCGCAGTTCCGGCCGCAACTCGCCGACGGCAGCGCGCCGGAGATCTCGTTGCGCCAGTTGCTCGCCCACCGCTCCGGCCTGAGCTACCGCTTCGGCGAAGCCGCCGGCAGCGACTACGACACCCACGCGGTGTCCGACGGCTTCGACCAGCCCGGCCTGGACATCGAGGAAAACCTGCGCCGCCTCGGCGCGACCCGGCTGCGCTTCGCGCCCGATACCGGCTTCAAGTACTCGCTCGGCCTGGACGTGCTCGGCGAAGCGCTGGCGCGCGCCACCGGCACGCCGCTGCCGCAACTGGTGCAGGAACTGATCGCCGCGCCGCTGGCGATGGCCGACACTGGCTTCCAGGTCGCCGACTACAAGCGCCTGGCCGCGCATTACAGCGACGGTGTCGCCGCCGACGGCTCGCGCCGCCCGCTGCGCATGCACGACGGCAGCGAACTTGCGTTCTTCGACGGCGTCCTGCGCTACGCCCCGGGCCGGATCGAGAAAACCGCCTCGTACCCCTCCGGCGGCGCCGGCATGGCCGGCAGCGCCGGCGACGTGCTCAAGCTGCTGGAAGCGCTGCGCCGCGGCGGCGGCGAACTGCTGGCGCCCGAGTCGGCGGCCTCGATGCTGCAGCCGCACACCCCGGCCCCGATCGAAGGCCTGGACCCGGGCTGGGGCTACGGCTACGGCGCCGCGGTGCTGGTCGATCCCGTCGCCGCGGCCACCCCGCAATCGCGCGGCACCTTCGCCTGGGGCGGCGTGTACGGGCATTCCTGGTTCATCGACCCGCAACGCGGTTTGAGCGTGGTCGCGCTGACCAACACCGCGCTGGAGGGGATGAGCGGACAGTTCACCCTCGACCTGCGCGATGCGGTGTACGCCGGGCTGGACGCCTGAGGCTCAGCCGCGCCGTCGTCGCCGCGACCGGCGCCTGCCGACGAGTTCGACGCTGCGAGGCCTCGCCCCGCGCTCGCGGTTAGCCCCGCCCTCGCGGGGACATGGGCGTTTGCGACCAGATCGTCCGCATCCAACGGCCGCTCCCTGTAGGAGCGGCGCAAGCCGCGACCGCGCCAACGCACCTACGACGACTGCCGCCCGCAGCCGACGCGGCGACGCGCGCTTGCTCAAGGTCGCGACGCGATCTGCTACCCCGCGGTCGCGGCTCGCGCCGCTCCTACAGGGCAAGTCCGACGCTGGCGATCTACCTGTAGGAGCGGCGCAAGCCGCGACCGCGGAAATGCAGCTACGACGACAGCCGCCCGCAGCCGACGTAGCGACGGGCGCTTGCCCAGAGTCGCGGTGCGACCTGCCACCCCGCGGTCGCGGCTCGCGCCGATCCTACGCGGGCCCGGTCGGACTACAGGCCCAGTTCGCTCAAACCCGGATGATCGTCCGGGCGCCGACCTTGCGGCCAGTGGAACTTGCGCTCGCTGGCGGCGATGGGCCGGTCGTTGATGCTGGCGATGCGTCGCGCCATGCGGCCGTCGTCGGCGAATTCCCAGTTCTCGTTGCCGTAGCTGCGGTACCACTGCCCCGAATCGTCGCGCCATTCGTAGGCGAAGCGCACCGCGATGCGGTGGCTGTCGTGCGCCCACAGTTCCTTGATCAGGCGGTACTCCAGCTCGCGGCTCCACTTGCGTTGCAGGAACGCGGTCGCCGCCTCGCGGCCCTCGACGAATTCGGCGCGATTACGCCAATGGGTGTCGACGGTATACGCCTGGGCGACGCGCTCGGGATCGCGCGAGTTCCAGGCGTCCTCGGCCAGTCGCACCTTGTGCGCGGCGGTGTCGCGGGTGAACGGGGGCAGCGGCGGGCGCGGTTCCATGGGACGGCTCCTAAGCGAGGTAGACAAACTTGTCTACGTCCACGCTACGCCTTGTAGACCAACCTGTCTACATAGATGGCGCGCGTAGACGAACCGGTCTACCATCGGCCCATGCCTGCTCGCGCCGCCACCCACAACACCCACCGCAGCGCCGTAGCGCCGCAAAGCGCGCGCGAGCGCATCCTGCAGACCGCGCACGACCTGTTCTATCTCGAAGGCATCCGCGCCACCGGCATCGACCGGGTCATCGCCGAGTCGGGCGTGACCAAGGTGACGCTGTACCGGCACTACCCGAGCAAGAACGAGTTGATCCTCGCGTTCCTGGACTATCGCCACGAACGCTGGATGGCATGGTTCGACGCCGCCCTGCGCCGCTTCGGCGACGACGCGGCGGCCTTGCCGCCGGCGCTGGCCGAATGGTTCGCGCATCCACAGTTCCGCGGCTGCGCCTTCATCAACGCCGTGGCCGAACTCGGGCCGACGCTGCCGCAGGCGATCGAGCGCGCACAAGCGCACAAGCGCGCGATGCAGGCGCGCATCGCCGCGCTGCTGCCGGCGGGGGCCGCGCGCGAGACCCGCGCGCGCGCGCTCGCAGTGGCGGTCGACGGCGCGATCGTGCGCGCGGCCTGCGATGGCGATGCGGCCGATGCGCTGGACGCGCTGCGTTGCATGGTCGCGGCCACGATGGCGAAAAAGCCGCGCTGAGCGGCGCGCGCTGCGCCCCTGCGCGCGCCTATCGGGATCGCCAGCGCGGAAAGCCACGCGCGACAGTGCGCACACCCTCGCCGCAAGCGTCGCCACGACCCGCCGAAAAACGCCCTCTCGCGCATTCATCCGACCGCGTAAGCGCTTTGCGCGTGACCCTCGTTGCCACTTCACACACGCTCCATACGCGCTTCGTCTTCGGCCGACACACTGCGGCGCACCCCCTACCGAGGTCCGCGCCATGCTCACCGATACCGCCCGTTTCGATTGCGACCTGGTCGTGGTCGGCGCCAGCTTCGCCGGCGCCGCCTGCGCGTTGGCGGCCGCGCGCGCCGGCCTGCGCGTGGTGGTGCTGGAGCGCAAGCGCGATCCGGGCGACAAGCTGCGCACCACCGGCATCGTGGTCAAGGAAGCGGCCGAGCAGACCTGGCTCAGCCGCGCGCCGGACAGTTGCGTGCACCGGGTCGAGCGCGTGCGCCTGTATTCGCCGAACCTGCGCAGCATGGCGCTGAGCGCGCCCGGCTATTACTTCCTGACCACCGACACGCCGCGGCTGATGCGTTGGCTGGCGCAGGAACTGCAGCGCCACGGCGTCGACCTGCGCCTGGGCGCCTCGTTCACCCAGGCCGAGCGCGACGGCGAAGGCTGGCGCATCGAGGGCGTCGGCCGCGCGCGCTTCCTGGTCGGCGCCGACGGCGCCAAATCGCGCGTGGCCGAGCGCACCGGACTGGGCCGCACGCACGAGTTCCTGTACGGGATCGAGTACGAGTTCCCCGGCGCGTCGCTGCCCGAATCCGGCGCCCTGCACTGCTTCGTCAGCAAGCGCTACGCGCCGGGCTACATCGGTTGGGTCGCGCAGAACCCGACCGGCGTGCAGGCCGGCCTGGCGCTGCGCCACGACCCCGAACGCGCGCGCGTGCCCGACATCGACGGCTTCCTGGCGCGGGTGCGCGACGCGGTCGGCCTCGCGCCGGACCTGCAGCCGGCCGCCACCCGCGCCGGACTGATCCCCTGCGGCGGCCCGGTGTTCCCGCTGGCGCGCGACGGCGCGATGCTGACCGGCGACGCCGCCGGCATCGTCTCGCCGGTCACCGCCGGCGGCATCCATTCGGCCTGGGCGCACGGCGAGACCCTCGGCCAGGCCATCGCGCTGCACGCGCGCGGCGTCGGCCCGGCACCGGAATCCATCGCCGAAGACGCGGCCCCGCGCTTCCGCCGCAAGCGCGCGCTGCGCTGGGCCTTCGACCGGTTCCAGTTCGACTGGCCGTTCGACCTGCTGCTGAACTCCACGCCGCTGCGCTGGGCGGCCGAGCAGGTGTATTTCCACAAGCGCGGGCTCAGCGAAGAAGAGATCCAGGCGGACGCGGCGCGCTCGCGCGCGTCGGAGCACTATTGAAGCTTCGAACGCGCTTGCGGCGCGGATCGGGGGGCGCGAAACCTCAAGACCGTCATTCCGGCGAAAGCCGGAACCCATTTTGATCTTGCTTCAAAGCTGCCCGCAAAACAGAGCGCGGCAATAAATCAAAATGGGTTCCGGCTTTCGCCGGAATGACGGTGTGGAGACTTCGCGCGCAGGCGGTTGCGCATGCGCACAGGCCGCAACAGCCGGTGCGGCACCGCCCGCGACGGCTCAGGCCAGTTCGAACCGATCGCCGTCCAGCATCGCCGGGAACCGCGCGCGATGCGTGGCCAGTTCCGCCGCCTGCAACGTCGTGGTGACCACCACTTCCTCGTCGGTGCATTCGCTGACAGGATGGCCGAGGAAATCGATCACGGCGCTGTCGCCGGCGTAGTGCAGGCCGTTGCCGTCGGTGCCGACCCGGTTGAGGCCGGCGACGTAGCACAGGTTCTCGATCGCGCGCGCGCGCAGCAGGGTCTTCCACGGATAGGCGCGCGCCGACGGCCAGTTGGCGACGTACAGCAGCAGGTCGTAGTCGGGCGCGCCGGGGCGCTCGACGTCGTAGCGGTTGCGCGAGAACACCGGGAAGCGCAGGTCGTAGCAGACCAGCGGACAAATCCGCCAGCCCTTCCATTCCACGCTCAACCGCTCGCGGCCGGCGGCGTAGCGCTCGTGCTCCTTGGCATAGCGGAACAGGTGGCGCTTGTCGTAGGTCCGCAGCGCGCCGTCGGGCGTGGCGAACAGCAGGCGGTTGAACACGCCTTCGTCGGTGCGCAGTTGCACGCTGCCGCAGACCGCGGCGTTCAGGCGCGCGGCCTGCTCGCGGATCCAGGCCACGGTCGGCCCGTCCATGGTCTCGGCGTTGCCGATGGCCTCGTTGCTGAAGCCGCTGGTGAAGGTTTCCGGCAGCAGCACCAGGTCGGTGATGCCCTGGGCCTGGCCGATCAACTCGCCGTAGTACTCGCGGTTGGCGGCGGGATCGTGCCAGCGCGTGGCGCCTTGGATCAGGGTGATGCGCAGATCGTTCATGGGAGTCGGCCGGGCGTGCGTGCTGCCGGCATTATGACCCGCCGCCGCGTCGTTGGCGCGCGACCCGCGCCGCGAATGCCGTGCGCCGATGCCCTATTCCCAGAACCCGCAGTCATAAGCGAATGCCCGGCGCCAGGCGTCCGCCGCCGGGGAGGCCATGATCCGGCGCGCGTCAGGCCGCAGCCGCGCCGCGAGGCGTCACGATGCCGGTGAAATCGACCGGAATCGCGAAGCCTTCCAGCTGCATCCACGGCTTGGGCTGCTCCTGCACCTGGATGTCGAAATCGCGGGTCAACAGCGCGCAGAACAGCACCAGCTGCGCATGGCCGACGGAGCTGCCGATGCAGGCGCGCGAGGAGAATCCGAACGGCACGAACGCACCCTTGTTGGACTGCCGGCGCGAGGCCAGCCAGCGGTCCGGGTCGAACACGTCCGGCGCGTCCCAGTAATGCGGGCAATGGTGCTGGTAGTACGAGGAAATCTCGTACGCCCCGTCCTTCTTGACCCGGATGCCGTCCACTTCGATGTCGTGGAACGCCGGGCGGCGCAACGCGAACAGGCCCGGCCAGACGCGGATGGTTTCCTTGATGAACCGCGCCGTGCACGGCAGCTCCCTCATCGGCAACGCGCACAGCGCGTCCAGGCTCAGCGCGGCGGTCTCCGCGCGGATCCGCTCGCGCCATTCGGGAAAACGGTACATCGCGTACGCCAGGCTGGCCGCGGTGATCCCGGGCAGGCCCGACATGCCCGCCAGCACCACCGACACCAGGTAGGCGACCCGGTCCGTGCCGATGCGCTCGGCCAGCGGCAGCAGCGACTGCAGGAAATCCTCGCGGCGATCGCCGTCGCGCAGCCGCTGCCGGATCTGCCGGCTCACCGCGCGCGCCGCCCTGCGCGAACGGCCGAAGTCGACGATCCGCTGCCAGGGCGAGAAGTTCTGCAGGACGATGCCGTTGTAGCGGGCCTTCTGCTCGCCGATCAGCGCGTCCGTGTCGGCCTCGTCCAGGCCGTCGATCAGCATCGGCAGCAGCGATTGCGAGATGGTCCACCAGCTCAGCTCGCTGAGGTTGCGCACCGAGCCGGCGCGCTGCGCCAGGAACGCCTGCATGCGCGAGTAGAGGCCGCGCAGGTGCTCGGGTTGCGAGAGCCGCCCGGACTGTTCGATCAGCACCGTGCGCACCACGCTCCAGGCCAGCGGGTCCCTGGATTTGCGCAGCCCCAGGAAATCGATCAGCGAATCCGGCACGGTGAGCCGGTCGGTATTGGCCTTGTCGACCTTGACCGCCAGGACCGGGTCGAAGATGCCGACCACGTCGCCCTGGAAGTCGAGCACCGGCCCTTCCTGGCGGACGCGCTCGAGCAGATGGTCGATGGAAATCACTTCCGCGTTCGTCGTGCGTTCCGTCATCGAGCCTCCAAAGACCAGGGATGGTCTGCGACCATCCCTGGCGCTGCTACGAACTACGCGGAGCGTTGTCGCTTAGAACAGGATCCAGTAGATGTACTTGGAACGGATGCTCTGGGTCGAATTGTTGGCGCGCATGTTCAGCGACACCTGCACGGCACGGATCAGATTGCTCACGTTACGACTCCTTTTCGTTTCGTGGTTGTTCCGATGGAGCCAAGCCTGAAGGCCCGGCGATTCCGTTCTAGCACGCGGCCTTCGCGGCGATTGCTAATAAATTGTTAGCCGAACGAAACGCCAAACTCAGTCAAGTCGGCAGCGGCACTGCCCCGTTTCGCCGCGCGCGACGGCCGCCGGGTCGGAGCGGCGCCAACGGCGCCCCGCCCTCGCCCGCCGCGCCCCGCCCGTCCGCCGCCTGCGCGAGAGCCGGGGGCCGCGGAAACGAAAACGCCGCCGGAATCCGGCGGCGTCCTGGTGCGGTGCGTCCGCGGGCTCCGGCCCGATCAGCCGACCTTGATGTCCAGCATCGGCACGTTGACCTTCGGCAGCAGGCGCTGGGTGAACAGCTTGTCCTGGTAGTACTTGATCTTGTCGCACTTCACCGGGTGCGGGATGCCTTCGTACAGGAACACCTCGGCGTCGAAGCCCATCGCCTTGAGTTCCTGCGGCAGCATCAGCGCGCGGCGTTCCTCGGACTCGCTGCGCGAGACTTCCTTGCCGCGGGTGACGTTGGTCTTGCGCACCGTGGTGTAGCCGAGCATCTCGGAGTAGTCGTTGGCGTCCTGCTGCTCGCGCGGGGCGTAGATGATCTGCAGCGCGTGGTTGGTGATGATGGTGCGCGAGACGTCCTTGCCGTAGGTCGCGTCGAGCTGCGACATGCTCTGGATGATCGGCAGCAGGCGGATGTTGTAGCCGGCCATGTACGACACCGCCGAGGCGATGATGTCGACCTTGCCGATGGAGGTGAACTCGTCCATCAGCAACAGGCACTGGTGCTTCAGTTCCTTGTTGTTCTGCGGCAGCTCGCGGGTGTTGAGGTTGATGATCTGGCTGAAGAACAGGTTCACGATCAGCCGGCTCTCGGCCAGCTTGTTCGGCTGGATGCCGACGTAGATCGTCATCTTCTTCTTGCGCACGTCGGTCAGCAGGAAATCGTCGGCCGAGGTGGCCGCGTCCAGCACCGGGTTGATCCAGGGGTTCAGCGGTTCCTTGAACGTGCCCAGGATCGAGGCGAAGGTCTCGTCGGCCTGCGACAGCATGTTGGCGAACGCCGACTTGGCGTTGGCGCTGAGGAACGGACGCTCCGACAAGCCCTTGAGGAACGGCTTGAGCTCGCTCTTGCCGTCGCCGGACGACAGCCGGTAGACCGCGCCGATGGTCGGCTGGGTCGCGAACGGGAAGCCGACCTTCTGCGCGTCGTCGTAGGCTTCGAACAGGTACAGGGTGAAGGCCATGAACGCGTTGCGCGCCTGGCTGATCCAGAACTTCTGGTCGTCCGAGCCGTCCGGGTAGAGCATCGCGGCGATGCTCATCAGATCCGAGACCCGGAACGCCGGGTCGCTGGACACGTAGGTCAGCGGGTTCCAGCGATGGGTGCGGCGGTCTTCGGCGAACGGGTTGAACAGGAAGATCTCCTGGCCCTGCTGCGCGCGCCAGCCGCTGGTCAGGTCGAAGTTCTCCTGCTTGATGTCCAGCACCACCATCGAA
This sequence comes from Lysobacter yananisis, assembly GCF_031199375.1. Classification (NCBI taxonomy): domain Bacteria; kingdom Pseudomonadati; phylum Pseudomonadota; class Gammaproteobacteria; order Lysobacterales; family Lysobacteraceae; genus Lysobacter; species Lysobacter yananisis. The sequence goes on along the minus strand of NZ_CP133568.1, from coordinate 4,372,179 downwards.
CCCTGGTAGTTGAGCAGGTTCGGGATGACGATGCCGACGCCCTTGCCCGAGCGGGTCGGCGCGGCGAGGATCACGAACTGCTGGCCGCTGAGCTGGACCAGCTTGCCGTTGTACTTGCCGACCACGACCGAGGTCGGGGTCGACTTGAACATGTCCTTCTTGTCCAGGTCGCCGGCGGTCGCAAAGCGCGCGTCGCCGTGCATGGACTGCTTCTTGGGCATGAACAGCAGATACAGCAGGCCCAGGTACAGCAGCACGGGGAAGCCGAAGCCGAGCAGGCCGCCGGCCTTGATCTTGCCGGCGTAGGGCTTGACCTGCGGCAGGTCGAGCGCCTTGAGGTACTGCAGATAGGTGTCCCAGGCCAGCGGCGCCTGCAGCTTGAGCAGCATCAGCGTCAGATAGCCCGACAGGTACAGTCCCGCGACCGCAGTCGCCAGCAGCGCCACGATGGCGCCAATCGCCTTCCCTTTCACGTTTTACTTCCTGCTTGATCCCCGAACCCGCTGTCGGTCAGCGTCGCTTCCGGCCTGTCCGGAGCCCGGAACGCTCCGCCGGGCGCGATTGCGCCATCATATCCGGCGAAAGGCTGCCGTTGGACAACAATTCCTTGAGGATCTCGTCATCCATCCACTTCTGGGCGTCGCCCAGGGTCAGTTCCTGGCGCAGCTTGACCCCGGCCGAGGACATCACCGCATAGGCGTAGACATCCTGCTGGTCGAACTCGGACTCGCGGGTCAGGGCGACGATCTGGAACTTGCCCTTGGTCTGGACGGTGTGGCGGTATTCGCTGGTGTTGCTCATCGGTCCTCCTGGGCCTGCGCGCCGGACGGCGCGCTCAGTCGCGCTCGCGCGTCAATGCGCGCGCGGCCGCGGACTGCTGCGGTTGCTGCTCGTCGTTGCGTTCGGGGTTCTGGCGCTGGCGCTCGTTGTCGCGCTCGCGCTCGGCCTGGCGCTGTTGGTCGCGCACGTCCTGTTCGCGCGCCAGCTGCGCGAATTGCTCGCTGCTGCGCTGCAGCGATTGCTGCGCGGCCTGTTCGGTGTCGACGAAGCTGATCCGCCGGGTCGGCGAATCGGCTTCGCCCTCGATCGCGAACGCGCGCTTGCCGTCCTGGCTGAAGGCGACGCCGTCCACGCGCTGGCGCTCGCGGGTGGCCTCCAGCAGCAGCGCGCCGGCCAGGTTGTCGCGTTCGCCGGGGCTGAACTGGCGTGCCGCATCCTGGCGGTCCAGGCACACGCGCACCTGCGAGAACAGATCGTGCTGGGGGTGGCTGGGGCTGCTGAGCAGATTGCGCTGCTGCGCCCGGCGCACCTCGTCGAGGGTCTGCGAGGAGGCATCGGTGCCGGCCCGCAATTGTTGGTCCTGCGAATTCATCGTCGTCTCCTTGCCGGAGCGGCTCCGGTCGCGATTCACGGCCGCCGCGGGCCCATCGAAGGCCCGCCTGCAGCCTACCCCTTTGCCGTGGCCATGGTCGAACCGGGGCGTCCGGCCATGCGCTTGCGACCCGCGACCCGCGAGCCCGGGCAAGCGGCAGCGGCAGGCTCGATCTCCCTAGCGATCGAGCCTGCCGTGCCTGCCCCGCCCTCGCGGACGAAGCCGGGACGTCCTTGTCGCGAACCCCGCAGAGACTTCGATGCCGTCCCTGGCCTGCGGGATCCTCTCGACCGATACCGGCGCTCCACCTCCACCGAAGACGCGGTGCCGGTACCGATCGAACTGCTGCGCCGCCGCGGCGTCCGTGCCGGGCGATGCCTGCTTGCTGTCGCGGCCGCGGCGCATCCGCCGCCGCGGCCCAACCGCATCAGCCCAGCGTCATGCGCGGCGGCTGGTGCTGCTGGGTCTGCTGTTTCTCCTGCGCCTGCTGGTCGAGCTTCGGCGCCGGCGCGTCCTGGGCCAGGCGCTGGCTGGTCTGCTCCACGCTCTGGTTCATGGCCTGCTGCTTGTCGGCGTACACGCGGTGATGGGCCGGATCGTTCAAGCCGCCCTGCACCGCGAACACGCCGTTGCCGTTGACGTTCTGCACGACATGGTTGATCTCCTTGAAGCCGCTCATGCGCGCCTCGTAGGTCAGCGTCGCGGCGGCGCGTTCGCGGTCCTGCGGGGTGCGGAAGCCGGCGTCCGGGCCGAGCCGCTCCAGGCCTTCCAGCGCCTGCCGGTACATGCGGTTGTCGGGGTGGTTCGGATTGGAGATCAGCGAGGTCTCGTCGCGGCGCGGGCCGGCCTCGCGCAGCGCGTCCAGGGTGCGCGGGCCGGCGACGCCGTCCTCGCGCAGGCCGTTCTCGCGCTGGAACCGCGCCACCGCCTGGCGGCTGCGTTCGCCGAAATCGCCGTCCGCCGCGAGCGGCCGGCCCTGATCGTCGCGATAACCCAGACGGTTGAGGGTTTCCTGCATCGCGCGCACTTCGGCGCCGCGCTCGCCCTGACGCAGCACGCCGTCGGCGCCCGCCGCGGCCGGCTGCGCGGCGCTGTGCCCGCCGGTGTTCTGCCCGCCGACGTGCTGGCGGCGGTTCCAGAAGTCTTCCGGATTGAGGTTGTTGCCCTGCGCGTCCTTCATTTGGTAGTGGACGTGCTGCGCATATTGCGCCTCGCCGTTCGGCCCGCGCCCGCCCATGGTGCCGATCGCGGTGCCCGGCTCGACCCGCTGGCCGACCACCACCGACTGGCTCTGGGTGTGCAGCAACTGGTGGCGGTTGCCCTCGCCATCGACGATGGTGACGGTGCCGTAGCGGCCGCCGACGAACTCGACCGTGCCCGCCACCGGCGAGTGGATGGTCGGATGGGTCAGGTTGACCCCGGCCTGGCCGCCGACGTAATTGAAGTCCGAGCCGCCGTGCGGCCCGTTGCCGCGGTGCTCACCGTAATGGCCGGTGATGTGCGGCGAACGTCCCTGCTGCGGCGGCAGGATGGTGTTCATGACGTCTTGGTAGGACATGTCGGCTCCTGGAATCCTGGAGTGGGTGACCGGTCGCGCCGGACTTGCGGATCGAAGCGGCGCTGATCGAAACGGGGTTCGTCAGCGCGGCCCGGTCACAGCGAGTCGTCGCGCATGCGGTACAAGGTCCAGCACTCGCCCTTGCGGAAGAAGAACGAGAGTTGGTAATCGGTATCGGGCTTGGCCAGCATCACTTGCTTGTCGCCGTTGAGCTCGGTCTGGCTCAGCACCAGTCCGTCGGCCTGCTGCTTTTCGCGGCTCGGCATCAGCGGGAAGCTCAGCGCATCGCCGTCGAGCATCGCCACCACCGGCTTGGGCTCGGGATCGGCGTTGGCGTCGACGCTCTCGCTGCGCAGCGGGCGCTGGGTGAAAGCACGCTGCACCTGCGCGCTGTCGGCGAACGCGGCCAGGAACGCTTCGAAGTCCTGCGACGGGCACGCCATCGCCGCCGCTGCCGGCGCGGGCGCCGCCACCGACGGTTTTTCCTGCGCGGCCGCCGCCGGCGGACTGTTGGAGGCCATGTCGCAGCCGGCCAAGGCCAGCAGCGCGGCCAGCGCCAGAATCCGGGAGCACCGCGTCGTCGTGAATGTCATGCCTTGCTTCCTCGTTGGAACACTTCGATCACTGTCGCAGCCGGAGCCGTCGACGTTCTGCGCACCGCGGCACGTCGTCCGCATCGGCCGCCTGCCGCCCCATCGCCGGGCCGTACGCGGCCCCGGCGTCCGCAACGCGCCAGGGTCCGGCGCTCACTGCCTGGGCGGCGATCCCTCGCCCGGCCGTCCCTGGCCTGCCCTCCCTTGCGCGCCGTCCGTTGCCGCTGCTGCCCTGCTCGCCGTCCGTGGCGGTGTTGCTTCTGGCGTCCTTGCATCGTGCGTGGTGCATCGTCCCTGTTGCGTCGTCCTTGATGCCTCGCGTCCCTGCTGCGTCCTTGCCGCTTCGTCCCTGATGTCTCGCGTCCGTGTCGCGTCGTCCTTGATGTCTCGCGTCCCTGCCGCGTCCGTGTCGCGTCGTCCTTGATGCCTCTTCCGCGCCTCGACGTCCCTGGCTTGCGATCCATCGCCGCGTCGTCCCTGACGGCGCATCCAGCGCCGCGGCTTCGTCCTTGTCCCGGCCTGCACCGAATCCTTTCGGCGCAGGCTTCGCTACCCGACCGAGTCCCCGCGCCGATGCGCATCCGCGCACGGCAGCGCGAATCGGCCGGCACGACTCAGGCGGTCATCGTCTTCGGAGCGCGCTCCTGCGCCTGCTCCGGCGCGAGCTTCGGCTGCTCCGGCACGTCCTGCTTCAGCTGCTGGCTGGAACGCTCCAGCGGCGTGTTCACCGCCTGCTCCTTGTCGGCGTGGACGCGGCGCGCGGACGGATCGTTCAATTCGCCCTGCACCGCGAACAAGCCGGTGCCGTTGGCGTTGGCGACGACGGCGTTGATGCTGGTCAGGCCGCTCACGCGCGCCTCGTAGGTCAGCGTGCCGGCGGCGCGCTCGAGCTCGGCGCGATCCTTGAACGCGCCCGGGCCGAGCTTCTCCAGCCCTTCCACCGCCTGCTTGTACAGGCCGTTGTCGCGGTTGGCCGGATCCGACAGCAGCGCGCCCTTCTCCGGCGGCGCCTTCTTCAGCGCCTCCAGGGTCTTGGGACCGGCGATGCCGTCGTCGTCCAGGCCATAGGCGCGCTGCGCCTGCTGCAGGGCGTGCTTGGTCGCGGCGCCGAAATCGCCGTCGGGCTTGAGCGGCTGGCCCTTGGCGTCGCGGAAGCCCAGTTCGTTCAAGCGCTCCTGCATCGCCTTGACCGCCGGGCCTTCCTCGCCGTGGCGCAGACGGCCGTCGGCCATCGCATCGGCCGGCTTGGCCGGCGTCGCGGGCTTGTGCTCGCCGGGCTTGTGTTCGGGCAGTTCCGGCGCGCCGCGGCTTTCGGCCAGGGCGATGCCGCGACGCATGGTCGGGCCGTTGAACACCTTGGCCAGTTGCTCGGCGTAGTGCGGGTCGGTGGCGTAACCGGCCTTCTGCAGCGCCTTGGCTTCCTTTTCCAGGTTGCCCAGGGTGCCTTCCTCGAACAGGCCGGCCTTGGTGTAGCGGCTGTTCTCCTTGAGGAACTTCACCCGGTCGGTCAGGGCTTCGTCGATCGAGCCGTAGACGCGGAAATCCTGGTCTTTCCAGACCTTCTTGCCGCCCTCGATCTCCCACACGTTGAAGGTCTTGCTCGGGCCGTCCCAGCCCTTGCTGTCCTTGATGTTGAAGATGTTGTTGGTGCCCGGCAGGACCTTCTCGCCCCAGCCGGTTTCCAGCGCGGCCTGCGCCAGGATCAGTTCGGCCGACATGCCGGTCTGCTTGGACACGCGCACCGCGGCCGGGTACAGGTCGGCGATGAATTCTTCCTTATTGCCCATGGTCCAACTCCTTGTCTGGTTTTCAGGCGCGCCGCGAAGGCCGGCGCCGATGAAAGGGAAACGTCGGCGGGAATCCGCTCAGGGGCCCAGGTCGGGCTTGAGCGTGGTGGAGAAATCGCGGCGCTGGTCGGGCGCGTCGAGCTGGAAGTACTGGCCGGACACCACGACGTTGCCGTTGTCCCAGCGCAGATGCTTGGCGCCCTCTTCCGCCAGCGCCGAATACGCGCCCTGCGCGCCGGGCACGGCCACGTCGCCGCCGGCCTGCACCGCGCCGTCGGCGAGGTTGAGCTTGACCACGCGCAACAGCGTCTGCGAAAGCGACTGCTCGGGCTGGGTGTCGGACTGCAGCAGCACGTACAACGCGTCGCCCTGGCGCAGGCAATGGGTGGCGCGGCTCTGGTAGGTGTCGGCGGGCAGGTCCAGCGTGCGGGTCCAGATCGGCTTGCCCGAGGCCTGGGCCAGGTAGGCCACCGGACGCTGGTTCATGCCGTCCTCGTCGCTGGCCGCGCCGGCCACGCACTGCTTGTTGTCGCCGATCGACTCGGACGCGTAGGAAGAAAAACCCTGCGGGATTTCGTTGTTCATGGCAGCGGCCTGGGCGGGGACGGAAGAAGCGGACGACGGAGAATCCGGGCGGGCGGACGCCGGGCTGGAGCCGGCCGCGCCGTCGGCGGGCGCCACGGGGGACGATGGCGCGCTCGCCTGCCGATCGCAGCCGACCAGCGCCAGCGACAACAAGGCGGCAAGGATCGAGAGGCGGTGGCGGTGCGAATTCATCGGCCGGTTCCAGGTGATGTCGAAGGTCATGGGTAGAAGAGCGGATTCGCCGGCCGACGCCGGCGCATCCGCCGAACACGAAAGAAACGAAACGACAAGGGACTGCGGGTTGGTGCGCCCGCCGGACCAGCCGGCGGACGCACCATCCCCAACGCTTGCGCGCGCGCCGCGACGGCGCGCGCGCCCGGCCTCACGCCACCCGGCGCGCGGCCTGCTCCTGCTCGCGCGCCTGCTCCGGCGCGGCTTGCTGCTGCGGCTTGTCCTGCGCCAGCTGCTGCGTGGTCTGCTCGACCGAACGCGACACCGCCTCCTGCGCGCCGACATGCACGCGCTGGTGGCTGGGGTCGTTGAGGCCGCCCTGCACCGCGAACAAGCCGCTGCCGTCGCCGTTGCGCACGACGTGGTCGATCTTGTTCATGCCCGCCACCGACGCGTCGTAGGTCAGCGCCGCGGCGGCGCGCTGCATCTCTTCCGGATTGCGGAAGCCGCCGTTCGGGCCGAGCTTGGCCAGGCCTTCCAGGGCCTGGTTGTACATCGGGTTGTCGCGGTTGGCCGGATCGGCCATCGACGGCGCGCGGGTCTGCTCGCCGCGGGTCTGCTCGGGCTGCTGGCCCTGCTGGCGCTCGACCGCCTCGCGCAACTTGCCCAGCGTGGTCGGGCCGGCGATGCCGTCGTCCTTGATGCCCTGGTCGCGCTGGAACTGGCGCAGCGCCTCGTCGGTGCGGCCGCCGAAGTGGCCGTCGGGATTGAGCTCGTTGCCGCGCGCGTCGCGATAGCCCAGCTGCTTGAGCTGCTCCTGCATGCGCTCGACCGCATCGCCGCGCTCGTTGAGCTTGAGCACGCCGTCGGCCATCGGGTCGCGGTTGGCGCGGCCCTGCGCGGGCAGGTTCACTTCGCCGCGCGCCAGGCCCTGCATCACTTCCGGGGTCAGCATGCCCTGCCACTGGGTCACCGCCGCGCGGCGCTCCGGCAGGTGGTTGTAGCCGCCGTTGATGTCGTGGGTCGCCGCGCGCACGTCGTCCTGGTGCCCGCGCGCGACCACCCGGCCCTGCCAGTAATGCACGGCGATGTTGGCGGCGTTTTCGCGATTGGACGCGAGGTCGGGATTGGCGGTCACGTCCAGGCCGGTTTCGCGCTGCACGCGCTCGTAGTTGTCGCGCCCGGTCAGCTGCACGTAGCCGCGGCCGTGGAAACGCCAGCCGTCGCCCTGCTCGGTGTTGCCCAGGTTCTCGCGGCCCCAGTTGCCGCCGTAGATCGCATTGGCGATGCCCTGCTGGCCGCCGCGCGCGACGGCGTCGGCTTCGGCGCGGGTGTCCATGCCGTTGCGGCCCGGGAACACTTCCAGCAAGCGTTCGCCGCTGTAGTTGAGGTTCTCGTGCATGCTGCGGAAATTGCCGGATTCGACCTGCATCTGGCCCATGAACGCGGCCAGTTCGCGCGGCTCGCGGATGCCGGACTCGTAGGCGCGCAGCAGCAGGTAATCGCGATTGTTCAACTCGGACATGATGTATTCCTCCCTGATCTGGTGAATGTCTTGGGCCGGTCAGCGCTTGGCCGGCAAACCGTGCTGGTCGATGCGCTCGTCGCGATCCCAGCTGCGGGTGAACTTGAACAGCGCGTCGTCTTCGTTGCGCACGACGCTGCCGGGCTCGCAGCCCAGCGCGGATTCGGCCTTGTCGGCGTCGCCGGCGACGGTCAACACGCCCTGCTCTTCCAGGCCGCGTTCGCCGGACACCGAATAGAAGATCCGCTTGCGGCCGCCGTCCTCGAACGAATACGCATAGCCGCCGGTGTTGCCGGCGAAGCCGAGCTGGGTACGCTTGAAGCGTCCCGCCGGCGCGGACTTGTCGGCCGGGAACACGTAGTCGGGCTTGCCGGCTTCGCCCTGGGCGAAATAGACGGTGCCGGACTGGTCGCTGACGCCCTTGGACGCGCACAGCGACAGCAGTTGCGCGCCGCCGGCGACCTTGCACGAAATCACCACGTCGTCGCCCGCGGCGCACAGCGAACGCGCGTCGCCGACCGGCGCGGCGGCGGCCGGCGCGGTCGTCGCAGTCGCAGCGTCCGCGCTCGCCGGCGCGGCGGCGGAGGACGTGGCGGCGGGCTCGGCGGCCGGCTTGGCGGCCGCTTCGGGCGCCGATTGGCCCGAGCACGCGGCCAGCGCCACGGTCATGGCAAGGCCCAACACATTCGCTGTCTTCATGGCATTTCCTGACTGTTTCATCGTGGGGAACGTAGTCGTCCAGGCGTGCGGCGCGATGGCCGCGAGCGTCCGCGCGCAGGCGCCCGCCGCCAGCGCTGCGCGCAGCGGCGGGCGAACGCGGACGTTCGCGCGCCACCGCGGCGGCGGCTCAGACGCTCTGGGTTCGGGCCTTGGGATCCTGGCTGGGCGCGTCGGTTTGCGGCGCGTCCAGCTTGACCTGGTGGGTCGACTGCTCCAGCGGCTGGTTCGCCGCTTGCTGCTTGTCGACGTGGACGCGCTGGTGGCCCGGATCGTTCAGGCCGCCCTGCACCGCGAACAGGCCGGAGCCGTCGGCGGTGGCGACGACGTGATCGATGCGCTTGAAGCCGCCGATCTTGGCTTCATAGGTCAGCGTACCGGCGGCGCGTTCGAGATCCTCGCGGTTCTTGAACGCGTTCGGGCCGAGCTTTTCCAGCCCCTCGACCGCGCTCTTGTACAGGGCGTTGTCGGGATTGGCCGGATTGGACAGCAGCGGCGATTGCGCCGCCTGCTTGAGCGCGTCGAGAGTCTTGGGGCCGGCGACGCCGTCCTCCTTGAGCCCGTGCGCGCGCTGGAACGTGCGCAGCGATTCGCCGGTGCGATCGCCGTAGTCGCCGTCGGCGCGCAGCGCATTGCCCTGCGCGTCGCGATAGCCGAGCTTGTTGAGCGTGTCCTGCATCGCGCGCACTTCCGCGCCGCGCTCGCCGTGCTTGAGCAGGCCGTCGTCCATCGCCGGCGCGTTCGCCGCGGCGCGCGCCGGATGCGCCGGCTGCGAATCGTCGCCGCGCGACAGCGTCTTCGGATCGCGCGCCATGTAGGCGTTCAAACCGTCGCGATCGCGGGTGATGTCGTGCAGGTAGTCGTAATTGCTGGTGCCGTTGGCGTCGCGGATCGCGCGACCACCGGTGACCGCGGCCTTGGCGCCGCCGTAGCCGGCGATGTGGCGCGCCTTGAGGAAGCCGGCCACCAGCTCGGGCTTGGAATCCTCGTCCAGCACGCCGTCCTTGACGGCCTGGCGGTACGCCTTGTCGCTGTTGATCTTGAAGGCCTTGTCCTGCAGCTCGGCCGAGCCCTTGTACTGGTCCAGGCTCATGCCCTGGTTCCAGTTGGACTTGTCGTCGAGGAAGCGGGTCATGCCGCCGGCGCTCGCCCACTTCCATTCCGCGCCGCGCACGGTGGCAGGGTCGAAGCCGTCGCGTTTCATCGCGGCGTCGAGTTTCTCTTTATCGACATAGCCTGCGTCGGCGAGCCAACCGGCTCCCGCTTGATAGCGACCGACGTAACCTTGCTTGTTGGTGATGGCCAGATCACCGCCGTTGCTCTCGGTCATGACCGTAGAAGCAACCAATCGCCGGGTCATCGCGTCGTCCAAGTTCGCGATAGTACCCTGGTGGTACTCGTGGGCAGTGGCCGCTGCCTTCTCACGTCTATCAGCCATGACGCTGTTCCTATATGGATAGACTGGATCGTTAAGTTGTGTGTGGTCCTTTCCGGGACCGGGTGCCGCAAGCCTCCGTCAGAGGCTTCAGAACTCCTTGCAACGCATCGACGCGATCTTCTGCGCCGGCTTGGTGAGGGTGAACTGATAAGTCGTGGTGCCGGGGCCTTGATTGCCGCCGTCGTCCACATAGCCCTCAGCATACACGATTTTCGCGTCTGTCAAGCGCACTTCGAAAAATTGATTGGCCTGGGTGTTCTCGGCCGTGGTGCCGAAGTCGAGCGCGCATTGCCCGGTGATCGGCTTCACCATCGCGCCGGCGCCGAACTGGCGCTGCAGCACCTGCTGGTAGTCCTCGCTGGCTTCGAACTTGACCAGCACCAGCGAATGCACCCGCTGCGCGTCGCCGTTCAACGTCGCCCCGACCTCGCCCTCGTTGGCCTGGCGAGTTCCCGCCTCGGCGCCGACCTTGCCGTCGGGCACCTCGATCGTGCCGCTGTACCCGCTCAGCAGCAAAGTGCCGGCGCGGTAGCGCACGTTGTCGGGAGCATCGGAATCGGGATTGTCCTGCGGCGCCGGATCGCGCCACTGCACGCCGGGAACGCGCTCGAACGCCGACCACGCAGCCCCGCCCTCGGCGAGCAACACATCCAGCAGACCTTGCAGCGGACTCATTTCCTGCTTTCCTTGCTCAGCTTGCGCCGTCGCGGCGGCCGCCGGAGCCGCCGGCGCGGCGGCCGGCGACGTCTGGGCGGACGACGGGGCCGAAGCAGGCTTACAGCCTACCATCAGGGCCACGGCGACCATCAATGCGCAATGGGGCGAATACTTCATGCGGACCTCGCCGACGAGCGGCGCGTGAGGTGGGGGTGTTGTATCACACTTGCGTGCAACGGCTGGGATGGGGCCGCGCTGCGACCGTACGCCTCCACAAGCGCCAACGCGCTCGCTTCTGCCGCCTACCTGCCCTCATTTGACCAGCGCGAAATCGGCCGATATCGATAAGCCGCCGCTTGTGGCGCGATCGCGCGGTGATCACTGGCCGCCGATCGCAATCCTGCACGCCTGAGGCTCCTGTCCGCATACCGCCTTTACAAGGTATTGGAAAAAGGAACCGGCTCGCTGCAACCGGAATAGAACACTTCGCACTCGCCGGACGCGGAATTCGGCGCGCAGGCCTGCTTGGCCGACGCCACGGCCGCGCCCAAGGTCGCCTGGCTGCGCGTCTCCATCGTAAAGCCCTGCCCGCTTTTGCTCGGTCCCCATACCACCGCGGCGCAACCGTTCGAGTACCACAGCACTTCCTTGCAGTCCGTACCGCCCTTGGACTGGCAATGCTGCAACGCCTCCTTGCGCGCGCGACGTCGGTTCTTCTGCCCCTCGCCGATGCCGACCAGCCCCTTCTCCGCGTCGAAGAACACCGCGCCGTAGCTGTTGTTCCACCCGGAATACTCGAGGCTTCCGCCAAAACTGCCGATGGGGATGCACTGCGTCGCACCCGGCGTGCCGGTCGGCGCCGGATTGGGAGTGAAGCCGTCCGGACAGCCCTGCTCGGCCTTGGCGTGAGTGGATAGACCCGCCAGCAACACGCCGACAAGCGCCACATATCGAAACTGCATGATCGATACCTCGTTCCTTGATGAGAATTGCAGAAGGCTGAGCCTCGTCCATACTCGCCCTGAGTCTTGCCTCCTGCCTATCAGCGACAGCGCGCCGCAAAGCCTGAGCCGAAGCGAAACTACGGATCGCGGCTAGCGAGGCTGCCCCCTCATGTCAGCGAGAGGAGGAATTGCGGCAGCATACGTCGCCCAAGCCAATAATCGCCAATCCGCGGGGCGAATAGCCCTGCTCGCAGCACATCGGGAAGATTAAAAATCCACCATTTCTACGCAAGTGCCCAAAACGAAATCGGCGCCCGAAGGCGCCGATTTCATAGCTCGCTTCCTTGCCGAATGCTCACTGCACCTGCTCAGCGTAACTGCATTCAGTTAAGAAAATTTCGCAACTTCCGGCACGCTTTCCACATTCCTGCAAGGCCGAACTCTTGGCCACCCCGGCGTTCACGCCGCTAACCGCAGAAACCGCAGTCGAACCTGCCACCTCTTTGCCCCATGCGATCGCCGCACATTGGTTGGTGAAGGCCAACAAAACCTTGCACTGAGCTCCGCCACGAGACTGACAATCACGTAGCGCTTCCTTCTCAGCCTTGCGCTTGCTGGACATCGCGGTTGCGACACCAATCTTGCCGGTTTGCGCATCGCTGGTGAAAGCGCCCCAGCGACGCTCCCAGTTCACGTAGGTGCCGCCAGAACCACTGCCACCCTGCCCGCCCGCAGGAATGCACTGAACATTTGGCGTGCCCGCAGCATTGGGGATGAAACCCGAAGGACATCCACCTTCCGCTGCTGCAAAGCGAGGCAAGGCCAGAGCCGACACCAGAACCATGAAGCCTACGAAATTTTTCATTCTTGTCGACCTCAGTCAGAAACTCTCAATCCCGGTGAATCTATGTGGATCGCTACCTACCCGGCTGCCCACTGTTCATCGTGGTATTGCCCATCGACTGGTTGTAGTTGCCAGGCGCGTAGCCGCTGCCCGGATGACCCGGAGGATAAGCGCCGCCACCGCCACCAGCACCACCACCTTGTTGCGGCTTGAAGTGTTCCGTGTTGCGTTCGAACGAGTTGGCGCCGTAGAACGAACCCATCACACCGTTGAAGAACGCACCCGCCATCGGCGGAGCGGCGAGGATCAGGGCCGACAGGATCGTGCCCAGACCGCCCTGCTGCAACGCCATGCTCATCAAGCTTTCTTTGTTCGTGCCCAGGCCCGGAATCATGCTCGGGACCCAGAACGCCGCGCCTACTGCCAGGATCAGGTCGATCGCGATGGTGGTCATGGTGATCAGCACCGCCATCGACATCATCGTGGCTATGCCATAGAACAACCATTTCTGGAACAACGCCTTCGTCTGGTCGAACAGCAAGCACAGGATGAAGAATGGTCCAAGTCCTATGAACAGGGCCATAGCGATCTTGTTGAGCATCATCGCGATCATCGCCATGATCACCGGGCCGCCGAGGCCGACGCCGATCATGGTCATGGATTTCTGCTTGGTGTCGTTGGTCATCACGTCGCCGCCGACGTCGATGGAGTTCACCAATTCGATACCGACCTGCAGCACGCCGAGCACCTTGTCCATGTCGGCGTACGGGCCGTCGTCGGTGCGGCCGGTCATGACCTCGCGGACCACCTTCGACAGGCCGTCGGTCAGGGCGTCGTAGCTCTTGTCGGCGGTGACCGCGGCCGACAGGGCGATGCCGACGATCAGCACCGACTTCAGCGAGTTCACCACCAGCGCCATCATCGGCTCGCGCGACTGGCCGGTGGCGATGCGGAAGCCCTGGACCAGGATCCAGAGCGTGACCACGGTCGCCGCGAACGCGCCGATGATCTTGCCGACGCGATTAAGCAGCCTGCCCTGGAACTGCAGGATCATGGTGTCCAGATGATCCTTGATGAGGGCGAAGAAGGCCATGTTCGGCAGATCCGCCGCCTGCATCCAGTCCATCAAGGAACTGGCCCCGAACGACACCATGTGGCTGTCCATACGTGTGTTTCCGTCTCCGTCGGCGGGCGCTGCGCCCGGCCGGTCCTATGCGATTGCTTCGTTAGCCGGACGCCGCACCCCCTAGGCAGCGGCGTCCGGAGCGGATCAGAGGTCGCGGCTCTCGGCCGCCTTCAGGCCCGCCTTCAGCGCGACGCCCTGCACCGCGGCGCCGGCCATGCTGCTCAGCCAGCCCTTGCCGCCGGGCTTGTTGGTCAGCGCGCGCTGGGCCAACGCGACCATGTCGTCGTCGAGGGTCTGCAGGATGGTGGTGTAGGTATCCAGAGTGGTCTTGCCGTTCTGGATATCGTTCTCCATCTGCGCCTGCAGCTGCATGACCTGGTTGGTGTTGGCGTCGAGCTTGCCCTTGTTCTCCGGACCGGTCAGGGTCTTGCGGTCGTTCATGAGCTTTTCGATCTGCTCGTCGCGCTTCTTCACTTCCTTGAGCATCTTGACCATCGCGTTGAAGCGCAGGTTGCTGATCTCGACGCGCTTGGCGCAGACCTTGTACTGGTCGTCGGCGACGCTGCTCTTGCCCTTCTGGCAAGACTCGTCCAGCCCGTAGCTGGCGGCCGGCAGGCGCTCGCTGAGTTCCTGGCTTTCCTTGTCGCGGAAGCCGGTCAGGCTACCGAGCTGGAAGTTGCCCGGGTTCAGCTGGTCGAACTGGGCCTTCAGCTGGGTGACCTGGTTGCGCAACTCGGTGAGCTGCTGCACCAGCTTCATGTTCTGCGCCTGCAGCTGGACCTTGTTGAGGACCTGGGTGATTTCGGAGGCGTAGAACGCCTGCGCCGGAACCGGCGCCAGCGCGGCCGCGCCGGCCACCACAACGGCCAGGGCCAGGGGCAGGATCGAGAGACGCTGAGTGATCGTCTGGTTCATGATCGGATGTCCTTAATCGTCGATATGGAAGGGGGGCGTTACAGGTCGCGGCTTTCGGCCGCGGCGAGGCCGGCTTTCAGCGCGGCCCCCTGCACTACCCCACCCAGAACGCTGCCCTTGTTGGCCAAGGCCTTGTTGGCGAGCAAGGCCATTTGGTCGTCCAAGGTCTTCAGCATCGTCGTGTACAGCTCCATGGTCGCGACATAGCTCTGCATGTCGTTCATCATGGCCGCGTCGATGGTCTTGCTGGCGTTGTCGTTGCCGGCCAGCCTGCCGTTGTCCTTGGGTCCCGAGATGCCGGCGCGGTCGGAGCGGATCTTCTGGATGTTCTGGTCGCGCTTTTCGATGTCCTTGAACATCTGCACCATCACATTGAAACGCTTGTTGCGCAGCTGCACCGCGTTCACGCAGACCTTGTACTGCTCTTCAGCGACGCTGCTCTTGCCCTTATGGCAGGTCTCGTCGCGCCCCTCGTTGATGTCGCGCGGCTTGAGGTCGCCGAATTCGCGGTTGCCGGCGACGGAGCCGATGTTCAGGCTGCCGGGATTGAGCTGCTCGAAGCGGGCCTTTTCCTGCTCCAGCTGCTGCTTCATCCGGTTGATCTTGTTCAACTCGGAGCCGACGTTCTTGATCATCTGCGCCTTGTTGAAGATCTGGCTGCCTTCGGTGTTGCAGATGCCGACCAGCTTTCCGTAGTACATGTAGCAGGTGAACGCCTGCGCCTGGGCCGGGCGCGGCGCGAACACCGCGAGCAGGCCGAGCAACAACGGCGCCAACGTCGACCAAACATGCGATTTCATCTTCATCGGTCGATTCTCCTCCCGGTATCCCTATCCCAAAGGCTGAACAACACAAGAACGCTCGTACTATTGTAGAACGGAACCGCCGGGGCGCTCAGGCCCTGGCCTTCCGCTCCTCGGCCACCGCCTTGCCCTTGCCCGAGCCCTTGCGGTTGGCGTAGAAGTCGGCCAGCCACTGCTCGGGGGTCAGGTCGTCCGGGCTGACGCCGGCCTTGTCGGCGGCGTTCTGCAGGACGCGGTGCATGATTTCGATGTTGTCGGTCGACGCCGAGATGACCGCCAGGGCGTCGTCCATGCCGCGCAGGTTGAGCTGGCACACGGTCGCCGCATGGCCCTGCTTGACCAGGAAGCAGCGCGAACGCTCGTCCAGGTTCTTCACCACTTCGTACTCCGCGTCGGTCAGCTTGAGGCCTTCCATGTAGTCCTCGCGGCTGGCGTTCGGGTTCGGCAGCAGGATCAGCGTCGCGGTCTGTTCGATCAGCGAGGCGGAGATGTCGCTGGCCAGCGCATCTTCCGGGCTCTGCGTGGCGAAAATGCCCAGGCCGTTCTGCTTACGGATGGTCTTCTGCTTGTTCTTGGCGAAATCCTTGAGGGCGCCGCCGCCGTCGAGGATCTTCCAGAACTCGTCCATGACGTAGATTAGCGGGCGTCCGTCGATCAATTGCTCCAGACGGTGCAGCAAATAGTTGATGACCGGGACCCGGACCTCGACGTTATCGATGACATCGGTGTAGTCGAAGCCGATGATGTTCGCCTTCTCCAGGTTGATCGTGTCCACCGGGTTGTCGAACACCCACCCCAGCGAGTTGCCGGCGGTCCACTTGCGCAGGCGCGCATACAGGCCGTCGTCGCCCATGTTGGGCAGGCTCTTCTGGAAGTTGGTCATGCTGCGCAGGTGCATCGGCGTGTCGAGGATGTTCTCGACCGCGCGGAAGATGTCCTCGTCCTCGCGCGCCGAATACTGCGACTTGTTGGCCAGCACCTTGATCAGGTCGGCGAGGAACTGGACGTTGGTCTCGTTGTTCTCGCACTGGAACGGGTTGAAGCCGGTCGGCTGGCCGTTGTCCAGCGCTAGGTAGTTGCCGCCGCAGGCGCGCACGAAGATCTCGGCGCCACGGTCCTTGTCGAAGAAGAAGATCGTCGGCGTCGGCTTGAGCTTCTGCACCTGGCTGAGCAGGAAGTTGATCAGCGCGGTCTTGCCGGTACCGGACTTGCCGATCACCATCGTGTTGGCGATCGCCTTCTCGCCCAGCGAATTCTCGGCCGGATGGGTGGCGTGGAAGTTGAAGTAGTACGGCTGGCCGTTGGTGGTCTGCAGCGTGGTCACGCTGTCGCCCCACGGGTTGTTGTGCTGCTTGCCGGTGGCGAAGTTGTGCAGCGGCGACAGGCCGAGGAAGTTCAGCGAGCTGACGTTGGCTATGCGCGTGCGGAACTTCCAGTTGGCCGGGAACTGCGAATAGAAGGACGCGGCGATCGCCATGTCCTCCTTGGCCGAGACGAAGCCGGCGTTGGACAGCTCGGCGCGCGCGGCGGCGACCTGGGCCGCCAGCTTTTCCTGGCTTTCGGCGTAGATGGCGAAGGTGAAGTGATACTCGCCGAGCACGAAGTTGCCCGAGGCGAGCTGGTCCATCGCGTAGTCGAGCTCGACGATCTGGCTGACCGCCTTGTCGCCGGAGGACACCATCATGCCCTTGGTGCGGTCGAGCACCTTGAGCGCGTCCTGGCGCCCCATCGGGCTGAAGGAATGGGTGATGACGTACTCGAAGTCGAGGTACTTCAAGCCGTTGAGGATGCCGGGGTACGTGCCCTCGGCATACTCCTTGACGTTGAGGATCGCGCCGAAGTTGTTGACGCCGGTCGGCGTGGTGATGACGAAGTCGCCGGTCTTGGCCGACAGGGTCAGGCGGCTCACCGGCAGGTAGTTGTAGACCGGCGCGTTGAGCACCGGCACCGGCTCGTCCAGGCGGTTGAGCAGGTAGCCGAAGAATTCCAGCGCCTCGGAGAACACGACGCCGTTCTTGGCCTCGTACATGCCCAGGCGGTACGGCGCGTAGTCCTTGATCACCGCCTCGACGTTGCCGGCCAGCTCCAGCATCTTGGCCACCGACTGATCCTGCTGTTCCTGCAGCATCTGCACGCTGGTCGACTTCTCGACGAAGCGTTTGCTGCCGACGATCGGCCGGTACAGCATGGTCAGGTACAGCTCGTTCTGCATCAGCTTCTGCGCCGACAGCGAGGCGTAGTAGCCGTCGGACATGTTCTGGTTGAACAGCTGGTCGAACTTGTTCTCGGTGCTGATGCGGCGGCGGCGGCGCACGTCGTGCACCCAGAACGCCACGTTGGTGAAGTCCGGCGCGCGCAGGGTCTGCAGCAGCCGGTTGAAGGTGTTGTGGCGGTGCTCGAGCTCCCACTCCTCGCGTCCCACGAACGGCAAGCCGCCCAGGCGCCAGACCAACATGAAGTCGCCTCCCGTGGTCTTGATCACGGTGGGCGCCACGTGCGTGGACAGCGGAATGAATTCGCTGATGGGAGTATCGGGCGTGAACATGAAGTGTTGGCGCTTTCCGTGATGAGGTAACGGGGACGACGCAACCGATCCGGGGCTAGGGTTCCCGAACCGGTGCAGCCGCCATGCGCGGTGCGCACGGCGGCTGCGGTACGGTCATTTTCAGGGTTTCTTGTCGCCCGGACTGCGATAGTAATTGGGCGTGAATACCCACATGCCCTGATGCTGCTGCAGGTTCCTCATCCGCATGCGGAACTGCAGGCGCAGCCCCAGCAGGCGGAAGATCATTTCATCGCGGCGCGCCATCTGGCGCATGATGAAAATGACGATCGGCAGCAGCAGGATGCAGAACATGTCGACGTAGAACGTCAGGAGCAGGCAGGCGCCCGCTCCGAACGTAAAGGGGATGTACGGCACGCCCAGGAACATGGCCGGGCGCGTACAACCCCTGAACAGCACGTTCTTATGCATAGTTCTGCAGGACGGCCATCACCATCGAGGTGGTGGTGTCGGAACCGACGTCTTCCGGAATGACCATCTTGGCCAGCTGGGCGGCGGCGCCGATCAGGAAGCCGCCGATCAGGACCGGGGCGACGTCCGACAGACGCTTGTGGGCGAAGGCGATGCCGTAGCCGGCGAAGATCACCGCGATGGTCACGATCGCGACCGAAGCGATGTTCAGCAGCGAGTTGAGGTTGTTCATGAAGTTGGACACGCGCGCCTTGGCGTCGGTCTGGGCGAAGCTGACTTCCGGCAGCATCAGCAGAGCGACGAACGCGGTGGCCATCAGGAACGCGGACAGGAAGTTCTTGACGTAGATGTTGGAGTTCATGAGATATCCCTTCTGTTCGTTGTGGGCGAAATCGAGATCGAGCTTGGAACGTAGGTGACGCGGTCGGTGGAGGAAAAACGGTACTGGCAGTGCGGGTTCGGTTCGATGCGGATTACGGACTGAACGGCGGAATCGACTGCAAGCGGATCGAAAATGAGGCAGGCGTGCTGAAGGCTTACCACTAGAAAACGAAGGCCTGGTCGCCTTGCGAAGGCGGCTGGGCGGGCGGCCGCGCCGGCGCGGCGGCGGCCGGGCGCGCCATCGACACGGTCACCGGCTGCTGCAACTGCGGCATGGCGGCCGCCGGCATGGGCTGGGCGGCGACGCGGGCCACGCCCATCGCCGCGGCGGACGCGGCGGCCTGGGTCGCGGCGGTATCGGGCTCGCGCACCTGCGCGGGGCCGGCCGAATCCAGGCGCAAAGTGCCGCTGCGGCGGGCCGGCGCGTAGGCGCTCGCGGCCGGCGCGGCCGCGGCGCGGGCGGCGCCCGGCGCGGGATTGTCGATCACCGCGATAGCGCCGCCGTCGGCCGTGGCGGCCTGGCCCTTACGCATCGAGGCATAGATCTTCTGTACGTAGCCGTGGCGGAAACCGGTGACGAAGTTGCCCGAGTAATAGCAGCTGAACGACTTGCCCCAGTCCTGCGAGCGCGTGTAGCACTCGGCCAGGATGCGCGAACCGGCCTGCAGGTTCGGGCAGACGTCGAAGGCTTTTTCGTAGGAATCCAGGCCGTACTTGCCGAGGTTGTAGCGATTGACCTGGGCGACGCCGAGGGAAAAGTTGTAGCCGCGACGCTCGAGCATGCGCACGGTCGCGACCGCCTCGGACAGGGTCTTGGGCTGGCGCACCAGGCGCCCGCCGACCACGCCGATGGCGTAAGGGTTGAAAGACGATTCCACGCGCACGACGTGGTGCATCACCTCGTGCGGAACCGCCAAGCCCGTGCAATTTGTAAGTTCTATCCCGGGCAACATTCCCTAGCTCCCCCCGTCCGCCAACCCTGGCGTCACTCCCCGTCCATTATTGAGATGGATAGCGACAGGGCTGCGAACCCAAATCGCCAACGCTATCATTCACATTTCAGCCAGCTTTGTCAACGCCGCTCTGCCCCATCGCCGTCAGTTCGCGGCGAGCTGGCGCTCCGGGTTGAAGTCGATGCCGGTGATGTGGCGCTGCCCCGCATGGGCCTTGATGTGGACGACGATATCGATCGTCAGCATCAACAGGCGCTTGATCACCGCGAACTCCAACCCCGACCCCTCGTTCGACGCCTTCACCATCAGTGCCAACTGGTCCCAGGTCTGCGCCGTGCTGCCAGCATGGCAGCTGGTGATGGAACCTGGATGACCGGATGCGCAGTTTCGGATGAAGTAGAACGATTCGTCGCCGCGCAACTCGGCCAGGATGATGCGGTCGGGCTTCATGCGCAGGCAGGCTTCCATGCAACTCTTCGCCGTCACGTTGCTCGTACTTTGTCCACCTTTCGAGTAGAGCAAGTGCACGACATTCGGCTGGGTGATGAAAAGCTCGCGCGCGTCCTCGATGGTGACCAGGCGCTCGTAGTCCGGGATGTGGCCGACCAGCGACTTCATGAAGGTCGTCTTGCCGCTGCCGGTGGCGCCGGCGACGACGATGTTCTTCTTGTACTGCACCGCTTTCTTGAAGAACTCGGCGTAGTTGCGCTGGCCGCGAATCTCCAGCAGCTCGCGATCCTGGTCGCTGACCGACGCGGTGCTTTCCAGGATCTGCTGGAAGAAGCCGTCGTCCTGGTACTGCTGCAGCGTCTTGTTGTGCTTGGACGGCAGGCGGATCGTGATCGACACCTTGCCCGCGTCGCAGGCCGGCGGAATCACGAACTGGGCGCGCTGACCGGTCGGGAAGGTCAACGAGACCACCGGGTCGGCATCGGTGATGCGCTGACCGGTGTTGCTCTCGTTGACCACCGCGGTGCAGAACTGCCGGGCCCGATCGAAGGTCAGGCTCGGCACCTCCAGGCGTTGCCAACCGGCGCGGGTTTCCAGGTACAGCTCGCCCGGACGGTTGATGCAGATTTCCGTGACATCCGGCGAACTCATGTACTCCAGGATGCCGAGCACCTGGTACTGGTAGTCCAGGAAGTCGTTGGAAACCTGCGCGATCGGTGAATTATCCGAATCCATTGCCTGTGTTCGTTCTGCTGTGCGTCGCGCTGCGGATCAACGCAGGACCGAGGAGAAGTCCACGTCCTTGGCGACGTAGATGTTCACGACCGAGCCCTGGTTGATGGTGATCGTCGCCGGACGGTTCACGCTCTTGTCCAGCGCCTGGTTGGCGAGACGCTCCATGGCCTTGGCGGTGTTGCTCTCGTACGGCTGGGTGATCACGGTGCCGCCCGGGGTCGCGGTGGTGCTCTCCGGACCGTTCTTCGCGCCGGCGTACTTGAACGCGTCGCTGATCAGGCTGATCAGCAGCGCCGAGGCGATGCGGCTGCCCCAGTGCGCGTCATACTGGCCGGGGATGCCGGCGCCGCCGAGGTTGTCCACGCCCGGGCTGGCCATGTTGACGTCCAGGCCGGTCGGGGTGGTGATGCGATCCCAGACCACCGCCACGCGCTTGATGTCGCCGTTGTTGTTCTGGTAGCGGCCGGAGACCTTCGAGCCCTTCGGCAGCAGCAGGCGGCGGCCGTTGACCGAATAGATCGGCTCGGTCACCACGCAGGAGGTGAAGCCCGGCACGTCGGTGATGATGCGGGTCTCCATCACGCAGCGGATGTAGGTGCCGCGCAGCAGCAGGGTGTCGGGGTTGTACAGCGGCTGGGCCGAGGTCGGCATTTCGCGCTCGGCGCGGGCCGGAGCCTGACCGCCGTTCTGCTGCTGGGTCAGCGCCTGCAGGTACTGCTGGTCGGCGGCGGTCATGCCGTCGGACGACGCGTTGCCGTTGTTGGACCCGCCGTCGCCCGCCATGCGGCGCTCGACCAGGCTCGGGCCGCGATCGCGCATGTCGGCCTCGCCTTCGGCGCGCTGCTGTTGCTGCGGCTGCTGCGGGGCGACCGGGATCGGCTCGACCGGCACCGGCTCCTGCGGCAGCGGCGGCAACGGCGCCGGCGGCTGCTGGGTGGTGACCGGCGCGTCCGGCACGCTGATGACTTCCTCGTCGACCTTCTTCGGCTTGTCGTCGCTGCCGGTGGCGCTCTTGAGCAGGAAGAACGCGACCACCAGCAACAGCAGCACGATGCCGCCGAGGAACAGCAGCGCCTTGCGGTTCAGCCGCTGCACGTCGGTGCTCTTGAGCAACGGCGCGTTGGCGTCGAGGTTCGGCGCGGCGGCTTCGCCGCCCTGCTGCTGGCCGTAATAGGGATTGGCGCCGGCGTAACCGTAGCTGCCGCCATCCTGCGGATTGCCGTTATCGGGCTGGCCTGGCTGATTGGGAGGCATGTTCTGGCTCATTTCTGCTTCTTCCTGCGCAGACCGACGACGTTGTTGCCGTGACGGATGATCAAATAGGGGTACGTGCCGTGCACGATGATGGTGTTGCCCTCGACCGTGGTGTTGACCACGAAGTCCTCGCTGCCTTCGCGCTCGCGCCCGAACACGGCGGGGAAGTTGCCGGTCGGCAGATCCTTCAGCGCGTTGATCTTGATGTAGGTGAACTGACCGTCGTCGTAGACGTTGGTCGGCACCAGCCAGGACTGCTTCTTGCGGCTGGAGAACTGGTAGTCGAAGTTGTACAGCCGGTTCTTGTCCAGCGTGGTGTTGAGCTCGGTCGCCGTCTGCTCGGTGCTTTCCTTGGCGGCGGAGAACTCGGTGCCGTTGGGATACACGAACTTGATCTTGTACTGCACGCCGGCCTGCTTGGCCTGCTCGAGCACGCGCCAGTCGGTCGCGACCACCTTCAGTTCCAGGATGTACGAGTGCGTCGTCGTCCGGATCATCATGTTGGTGTCGACGTCGACGTTCTTCGGCTTCAGATAGAAGATGTTGTCGCGGCGGCTGAGGTCCCAGCCGCTGCTGAAGCCGGTGCTGTAGTCGAGGATGTTCTCGCTCGGGCTCAACTCGATCTGGGTGGTGATGCCCAGGCCGGTGCGCACCTGGTAGATGCGATTGGCTTCGTATTCGTATTCCTGCACCACCTGCGCCGAGGCAGGCAGGGCCAGACCGGAGATCGCCAGCAGCAACAGGGCGATCAGGCTTTGTTTACGCAAGCAGTTCATCGGGTGCTGACTCCATTCGCAGTACCGGTCGGTGCAGGTGCAGGTGCCGCCGGCGCGCCGGCCGGATAGGCGGGATTCGGGACGCCGGGCTGCGGCGCGACGCCAGGCTGTTGCTGCTGCGGCGCCGTTCCCGGCTGCGGCGGCACGGTGCCGGGCGGATAGGCGGCCGGGGCCGGCGCCGGGACGGGCTGGCCGGTGGCCGGATCGATCACCATCGGCGCGGGCGCCGGAGCGGCGGCGGCGGGCGCGGCGCCCGCGTTGCTGGTCGCGCCAACCGGGTAATCCGGCGGCGGCGGCGGCGCCGGCGCGTAGTCGTTGTCGACGCGGTAGCCGCTGACCTGGAAGCCCAGCGGATTGAGGACGCGGCTGGCGTCGTCCATCTTCAGGTTGGACTTGTAGGTGTATTCGATGGCCGCGATCTTGCTGTCCATCAGCTGCTGGCCGCCGTTTTCCTTGTTGAACAGCGAGCGCTGGAAGCGCACGGTCGCGTTCTTGACCTTGGCGTTGGGCTCGCTGTGCAGCTGGATGCTGAGGATGCGCACGCGGATCGTCTTGGTCTTGCCGAACAAGGTGATCGGGTTCTGCGGGTTGGTCTGCGAGTAGATCGACTCGTAGGCCTTGTTGACCCCTTCCGCGCCCATCGCGTGCACGGTCGCCCAGTCGCGGTCGCCGATCTGCGAATAGTCGTACGACTCGCGCGCCATCACGAAGTGCGAGAGGTTGCTCTTGTTGATGGCTTCGTTGGCCGTGATGCTGTTCTTGCTGAAGTCGTCGCGCAGGCGCGCGATGGTGGCCTGGCCGGTGTAGGCGTCGGCCATCACCAGGTAGGGCACCTTCTCTTTCAGCGGCAGGAAGTAGAAGTAACCGCCGGCGAGGATCAGCGCCATGACGATGGACGCGAAGGCGACCATCCACGCGCGTTTCTCGCTGCGGCGCGCGAGGTCGGCGACGGTGACCTCGTAGTTGACCGCCTTGGCGACCGCGTTCTCCATTTGCGGAGTAACGTTCTTGTTCTTTCCGAACATCTGTGCTGCATCCCCTGGGTTTGCGCTATGCGGGAGCCGGAGCGACGCTCCGTCTCCCGCCGTGGCCACGGTGCGCGGTTACGGCGAGGCCGGAGCCGGAGCGCCCGACGAGCGCACCACGATCTGCTCGCCTTCGCGGCTGATCGACACACCATGGCCCGAGTAGGCGCTGTTGAGCTGCGAAATCGCGTCCGGCAGGCTGGTGGTGTTGATCTGGGACACGCCCTGGAACAGGGTGAAATCCGAATAGTGCTGGTAATCCAGCTTCAGATTCGCGTCCTTGGACCAGCGGGTGAGCATGTTCTTGAGCGTACCGTCCATCGGCGACGGGTAGTACACGTAGGACTTGTGCAGCGGAATCTCGTCCGGGACTTCCGCATAGCGGTTGACCGGCTTCCAGCGGCCGCCGAAGTCGGGCGCCGGACGAGTGGCGCAGCCCGCCAGGGCGACCGTCAAGGCGATCGCAGTCCACAGACGCGGGCTGGTTGCAATTGAATTTCTCACGCTATCCCCTGCCATAGGTTGATCTTGTACGCGCAGTCGTCCGGTCGGAGCCGCGCCGCTGGCCATTCGGCCATGCGCGCGTGGCACCCTCGTTGCGGTTAACGGAATTGCGGCGGCCAGGCCAAAGCCGACCAAACTGAGACATAGGACACACCCCGCAAACAAGGGCGCGCAAGTCCTGCCCCCTGATCGCAAGGCAGCGACTGCATGACCGCGCCGGACGCGCAGCTCATGTAGATCGTTCTGTCCATGAACTCCCCATAGAAACGAACGGCACTCTTCCGAACACCCTTAACGGCGCTCGTGCTCAAAGAGTAGACCGAAGCTGAAGCTTACGACAAGACCGGGTGAGATATCCATCTCAAGAATGCAATTAAAGTGAGACAAGGCGCTTGATTGCCGCATCCAGAGTGGCCTGGTTCTTGGCGAAGCATAGCCGGGCCAGACGCTGCCCGGCCGGCGGCGACTCGTAGAACGGCGACAACGGGATCGCCGCGACGCCCTTTTCGATCGTCAGCCAGCGGCAGAAGGCGGCATCGTCGAGGTCGCTGACCGCCGAGTAGTCCACCAACTGGAAGTAGCCGCCCGGCACGGGCAGCGGCTTGAGCCGGGTGGTCGACAGTTGCTCGCGGAAACCATCGCGCTTGTCCTGGTAGAACGCGCCGAGCTGCCGGTAGTGCTCGGGCTCGTCGCGGATCATCTCGGCGAACGCCCACTGGGCCGGGGCGAAGCTGCAGAAGCTATTGTACTGGTGGACTTTGCGCAATTCGGCCGACAGCGCCGGCGGCGCGATGCAGTAGCCGATCTTCCAGCCGGTGCAGTGGTAGGTCTTGCCGAAGCTCGACACCACGAAGGCGCGCTCGCGCAGTTGCGGATAGCGCAGCACCGATTCGTGGCGGCGGCCGTCGAACACGATGTGCTCGTAGACCTCGTCCGACAGCAGCCACACCCCGGTGGACTCGACGATTTCGCTGAGCCGGGCGATGTCGTCGGCGTCGAACATGGCGCCGGAGGGGTTGTGCGGCGAGTTGACCATCAGCAGGCGGGTGTTGGGGCCGATCGCCGCGCACACCCGGTCCCAGTCGACCGCGAAGGTCGCCGGGTCCAGCGGTACGTGCACGGCGCGGCCGCCGGCCAGGTCGATCGCCGGCTCGTAGCTGTCGTAGCACGGGTCCAGCACCACCACTTCCTCGCCCGGGCGCACCACCGCCTGGACCGCGTCGAAGATCGCCTCGCTGGCGCCGGACACCACGGTGATCTCTGCGTCGGCGTCGGGGCGGTAGCCGTAGCAGGCTTCGGTCTTGTCGGCGATGGCCTGGCGCAGCGCCGGCACGCCGGTCATCGGCGCGTACTGGTTCTTGCCCTCGGCCATGGCCCGGGCCAGCGCGTCGACCAGGCGCTGCGGCACGTCGAAGTCGGGAAAGCCCTGGCCGAGGTTGACCGCCTGGTGCTCGAGCGCGAGCTGCGACATCACGGTGAAGATGGTGGTGCCGACTTTCGGCAGCTTGGTGGCGAGCGTCATGGGCGCGACGTGGTGGCGTGGAAAGCGTCGAGTGTACGGAAACCGCGTTGCCGTCGGTGAGACTGGGTGAGGCGAAGGCGATGACGCGGCGGCATATGGCTATCGCCGCGCGCGACTGGACAGGTCTGTCGCCGAGGCTGCAGGCGCGCGGCGGCGCGAGCCGCGCCGGCTTCCGCCCGTCGGTTGGATTTGCGCGCCGCGCGGCGCCCCGCGACACTGCCGGCATGCGCGAATTGCAGGTCGTCAACGCCGCCGAACTGGCGCTCGCCTACGCCGCCGCCGAGTATGCGGTGGCGCTGGACGGCGACGCCCTGCCCTTGCGCGTGGGCCGCCCGGCGAACGACCTGGAGGCGTACTGGCCGGCCGCGCGCTATCTGTTCGTGAGCGCCTGGAACCCGGCGTCGCAGCCGCATTCGGACAGCGCCAACCAGGCCGCCGACGAGCGTCTGGTCGCGCGGATCCAGGCCGCCGGGGTGCAGCGCCATGCCGCCTGGGCCCAGGACAGCGCCGGCCAATGGCGCGAGCCGGGGTGGCTGCTGGCCGACCTCGACGACAGCGCCGCCGACGCCCTGGCCCGCGAGTTCGGCCAGGCCGGCGTGCTGGCCTGGCGCCGCGGCGAACCGGTGCGGCTGCGGATGCTGATCGCGCGGCCGCAGGACGCGGCGGCGAGCGAGCATACGGATTGGGTGGAAGGGTGATCGTTGCGGGCGGGGCGTTGGGTCGGGTTCCGGCAGTGCTGTGCCCTCGCCTCTGCGCTCTTCCCGGTTCCTAATCTCGCAGGTCCTTTCTCTGTAGGTCCTGCCTGTTCGGCCCCACCTCTTCGGCCAGTCCTTTCGCTCCTGCTTGACCACTGGTACCTGGCCGCCCTCTCCAATCCCGTCATTCCGGCGAAAGCCGGAACCCCATGTTGACTTTGCCCCTGGCAACCAGCGCGGCGACGCGGGTACGGCCACAAGATCAAAATGGGTTCCGGCTTTCGCCGGAATGACGGGTCGCAGGGCTCGGGCTTGGCCCCTGGCCCTTGAGCCGAGGACCCGGCCTCGACGCGACGCAGCAACGAACCGCCTTCCACGAACCGTATCGATCGCCGGCACCCGACCCGCCCGCCCCCGGCACTCACTGAACAGGACGACTCGCATAAACTCCCCGATCCGCGGCCGCCCGGCCGCACGGTATCCCTTCCTTCCGCACGACCGCCCGGTGACCGCCCTGCCCTCCGCCGCCCCACCGTTGCTGCACGCCCGTGGCCTGCGCTTCGCCCGCAACGACGAACCCGTGTTCGGGCCGCTGGAGTTCGCGGTCGAGGCCGGCGAGGCCTTGCTGGTGCAGGGCGACAACGGCGCCGGCAAGACCACCTTATTAAGAGTGTTGGCCGGGCTGCTGCGCGCCGACCACGGCGAGGTGGCGCTGCAAGGGCAGCCGGCCGACCCGGCCCGGCGCGCCCGCGCGATCGCCTACCTGGGCCACCTGCCCGGGCTCAAGGCCGATCTGAGCGCGCTGGAGAACCTCGATTTCCTGTGCGGCCTGCACGGCCGCCGGCCGAGCCAGGACGCCGCCGGCGCGCTGGCGACCGTCGGCCTGGCCGGGTACGAGGACGCGCTCGCCCGCCAGCTCTCGGCCGGGCAGAAGAAACGCCTGTCGCTGGCGCGGCTGTGGATGTCGCCGGCGCCGCTGTGGCTGCTCGACGAGCCCTACGCCAACCTCGACCTGGAAGGCATCGAGCTGGTCAACCGCATGGTCCAGGCGCACCTGCGCGAAGGCGGCGCGGCCCTGGTCACCACCCACGGCGCCTACGCCGCGCCGCCGGTGCGGACCCGCCTGCTGATCCTGGAGAAAGCCGCATGACGGCCAGGTCCCGGTCCGCGATCGCGAACGCCCGTGCGATTGCCGGCTCGCCCGCGGCGGCCGCAAACGGCCGCTCGCGCGCCGCGATACGCACCGCCGCGGCCCGCCTACCCGCCCACGCCCGCCCGCGCGCGGCGGAGCCCCACGCATGAGCCCGGCCACCGACGCCGCCCTCGCGCCCGGCCTGATCGGCTCGGCCCGCGCCCTGATCGCGCGCGACCTGCGCCTGCTCTGGCGCCGCCGCGGCGACGCGCTGCAGCCGGCGCTGTTCGCCCTGCTGACCGTGATGCTGTTCGCGCTGGCGCTGGGCGGCGAACGCGCGGCGCTGGCCAAGGTCGCCGCCGGGGTGCTGTGGCTGGCCTGCCTGCTGGCCGGACTGCTGGCGCTGGAAAGCCTGTTCCGCGGCGATGCCGAGGACGGCTCGCTGGAACAATGGATGCTGGCGCCGGTGCCGCTGGGCTGGCTGGTCGCGGTGCGCACGCTGGTGCACTGGGCCACCACCTCGCTGCCGCTGCTGCTCGCCGCGCCGGTGCTGGGCGAACTGCTGTACCTGCCGCGCGACCAATTGCCGGTGCTGCTGGCCTCGCTGGCGCTCGGCACGCCGGTGCTGAGCCTGCTCGGCGCGGTGGTCGCCGCGCTGACGGTCGGCATGCGGCGCTCTGGTATCCTCGTGGCCTTGCTGGCCTTGCCGTTGTACGTGCCGGTGCTGGTGTTCGGTGCCGGCAGCGTGGCGCGGGCGTCCCAGGGACTGGACCCGGTCGGCGGCTTGCTGCTGCTGGCCGCGATGCTGGCGGTGGCCCTGCTGCTGGCGCCGTTGGCGGCCGCTGCGGCAATCCGCATCGCGTTGAACTGACGGCGCGGCGGCATAGTCGGAACTCTCGTCCTTAGCCCGCGCGCCGCCCAGCGCGCCCAACCGTCCAGGCCGCCCCCGCGACCCAGACGCCAGACCGCGAACGAACCGCTGCATGAATCCGCTCGTCCTGTGGTTCCACAAACTCGGCTCGCCGCCCACCTTCGACCGCTTCGCCGCGCGCTGGGCGCGCTGGGGCTACGGATTGGGCCTGCTGGTCATGGCCTGGGGCATCTATAGCGCGCTGTTCGTGGCGCCGCCGCACCGCGAGCAGCTCGACGGCTTCCGCATCTTCTACATCCACGTGCCCAGCGCCTGGATGAGCCTGGCAGTGTTCGCGCTGATGGCGGTCTATGCGGCCATCGCCCTGGTCTGGCGGATCAAGCTGTGCGAGATCCTGGCCATGGCCTGCGCGCCGATCGGCGCCGGCTTCACCCTGATCACCCTGGCCACCGGCTCGATCTGGGGCAAGCCGATGTGGGGCACCTGGTGGGAATGGGACCCGCGCCTGACCACCGAACTGATCCTGCTGTTCCTGTACCTGGGCGTGATCGGCCTGTACCACGCCATCGACGACCGCCGCGCTGCGGCGCGCGCCGCCGGCCTGCTGGCCATCGTCGGCGTGGCCCTGCTGCCGGTGATCCGCTACTCGGTGGTGTGGTGGAACTCGCTGCACCAGGGCTCGACCATCAACATGTTCGGCCCGTCGCACATGGACCCGAGCATGGTGCCGCCGCTGATCTGGATGCT
Organism: Lysobacter yananisis; assembly: GCF_031199375.1. Classification (NCBI taxonomy): domain Bacteria; kingdom Pseudomonadati; phylum Pseudomonadota; class Gammaproteobacteria; order Lysobacterales; family Lysobacteraceae; genus Lysobacter; species Lysobacter yananisis. Next base: position 4,343,125 of record NZ_CP133568.1, on the reverse strand, counting down.
GATCGGCACCAAGCTGTGGTTCGTCGGCGCCCTGCTGGCGCGCGCGCGCGCCGACAACCTGCGCCGCGAATCGGGCAAGGCCTGGGTGACCGAACTGGCGATGGGCAAACGCGCATGACCCACCTTCCCTACATCGTCGGCGCCTACGCCGTGTTCGCGGTCGTGCTGGGCTGGGACTACATCTCCAGCTCGCTGCAGATCCGCCGCGAGCTGCGCATCGCCCGCCAACGCGCCGCGCGCGCGGCCGCCCGTCCCGCGTCGCGCGACGCCTCCACCGAGTTGAGCCGATGAATCCGACCCGCCGCCGCCGTCTGTTGTGGGTGCTGGGCCTGGTCGCCGCCGCCGGCGCGGCCACCGCCCTGGTCGCCACCGCCCTGCAGCGCAACATCGCCTACCTCTACACGCCCAGCGAAGTGCTGCGCGGCGAGGCCGGCGGGCACGCCCGCTTCCGCCTCGGCGGCATGGTCGCCGCCGGTTCGTTCCAGCGCACGACCGGCTCGCTCGACGCCAGCTTCCGGGTCACCGACGGCGACGCGCAGATGCCGGTCAAGTACACCGGCATCCTGCCCGACCTGTTCCGCGAGAAGCAGGCGGTGGTCGCCACCGGCCGGATGCAGGGCGACACCTTCGTCGCCGAAGAAATCCTGGCCAAGCACGACGAGAGCTACATGCCCAAGGAAGTGGCCGACAAGATGGGCCAGGCGCACAAGAAGCACGATGTGGCGGCGCCCGGCGGCGCGGAGGCGGCGCGTTGATCGCGGCGGACGCAGCCCTGCATTCCCGCACCTGCCGCATGCGCCGTCGCCCGGGCGCGAACCGCGCCCGCCTCGCGCCGGCGAGCGCAGCGAGCGTCCATGCAGGCCGCGCGCGCGGCGCACCGGCGCAAGCCCCGCATCCGCATCCGCACGCGCGCCGTCCGCGCATCGAGCCCGCGCGACGCCCGCGACCGATCTTCGCCGCCCGCTCCCCGCACCTCACCAAGGCGCCGCCCCATGCTGCCTGAACTCGGCCAGATCGCCCTCATCCTCGCCCTGCTGATCTCGGCGCTGCAGGCGAGCCTGCCGCTGATCGGCGCGCAGCGCGGCATCGATGCGTGGATGGCGCTGGCGCGGCCGGCCGCGTACTCGCAACTGGTGCTGGTCACGTTCGCCTTCGCCATCCTCACCGAGGCCTTCGTCACCCAGGACTTCTCGCTGCGCTACGTCGCCGAGAACAGCAACACCCTGCTGCCGATGGCCTATCGCTACTCGGCGGTGTGGGGCGCGCACGAAGGCTCGCTGCTGCTGTGGGCGCTGGTGCTGGCGCTGTGGACCGGCGCGGTGGCGCGCTTCTCGCAGGCGCTGCCGGCGCCGGTGATCGCGCGCGTGCTGGCGGTGATGGGCATCGTCAGCGTCGGTTTCCTGGCGTTCCTGATCTTCACCAGCAATCCGTTCGCGCGCCTGCTGCCGGCGGTGGAACAGGGCCGCGACCTCAACCCGCTGCTGCAGGACCCGGGCCTGATCATCCATCCGCCGATGCTGTACATCGGCTACGTCGGCTTCAGCGTGCCGTTCGCCTTCGCCATCGCCGCGCTGCTGGACGGCAAGATCGACGCGCGCTGGCTGCGCTGGACCCGGCCGTGGACCAACATCGCCTGGGCCTTCCTGACCCTCGGCATCGGCCTGGGCTCGTGGTGGGCGTATTACGAACTGGGCTGGGGCGGCTGGTGGTTCTGGGACCCGGTCGAGAACGCCAGCTTCATGCCGTGGCTGGCCGGCGCGGCGCTGCTGCACTCGCAGGCGGTCACCGAAAAACGCGGCAGCTTCCGCGGCTGGACGTTGCTGCTCGCCATCGCCGCGTTCTCGCTGTCGCTGCTGGGCACCTTCCTGGTCCGCTCCGGCGTGCTGACCAGCGTGCACGCGTTCGCCGCCGATCCCTCGCGCGGCCTGTTCGTGCTGATCTTCCTCGGCATCGTGGTCGGCGGCTCGCTGCTGCTGTACGCGCTGCGCGCGCCGTCGGCGCAGGACGATCCGGGCAAGCCGTTCGAGCCGTCCTCGCGCGAAACCCTGCTGCTGGCCAACAACCTGCTGCTGACCACCGCGTGCGCGATGGTGCTGCTGGGCACGCTGTACCCGCTGCTCGCCGATTCGCTGAACCTCGGCAAGATCTCGGTCGGCCCGCCGTACTTCGCGCTGATGTTCGTACTGCTGATGACGCCGCTGGTGCTGCTGCTGCCGTTCGGCCCGCTGTTCCGCTGGCAGCGCGAGCAAGTCTCGCGGCCGCTGGCGATGCTGGTGCCGTGGGCCGGCGTGGCCGCCGGCGCGGCGATCGCCGCGTTCTTCCTGGCGCCGCAGGGCCCGCTCAAGGTCGCCGCCGGCGTCGGCGGCGCGCTGTGGGTCGCCGCGGGCACCGCGCGCTTCGTGTGGACGCGCCTGCGCGGCGACGGCGCGCGGCCCGGCGCGAAGCGCTTCACCGCCGAAATGCTCGGCATGACCCTGGCCCACTCCGGCGTCGCCGTGTTCCTGGTCGGCGCGCTGCTGGTCGAGGGCCTGAGCGTGCAGCGCGAAGTCGCGCTGGCGCCCGGCAAGAGCCTGGACCTGGGCCGCTATTCGTTCCGCTTCGACAGCGTCAAGCACAGCGTCGGCCCGAACTACGAAGCCGACTACGGCACCGTCACCGTGTTCGACGGCGACAGGCAGCTGACCGTGCTGCATCCGGAAAAGCGCGCCTACGCCAGCGGCGGCCAGGTCATGACCGAGGCGGCGATCGCGCGCGGCGTCACTCGCGACCTCTACGTCGCCCTCGGCGAGCCGCTCGGCGACGGCGCCTGGGCGGTGCGCGTGCACATCAAGCCGTTCGTGCGCTGGGTCTGGGCCGGCGCGCTGCTGATGATGCTCGGCGGCTTCGTCGCCGCGGCCGACCGGCGCTTCCGGGTCAAGGCCGACGCGCGCGCCGGCGCCGCGCCGCAGCCGCGCAACGCCGGCGAGCCGCTGCACGCCGTACGCAACACCGCAGGAGAGCAACAGGCATGAACACCCCCGACTCCCGCCCCGGGTCCACCTCCGGCGCCACCCGCTGGCTGCCGCTGGCGGTGTTCGCCGCGCTCGCGATCCTGCTCGCCGCCGGCGTCTGGCTCAGCCGCAACCCCGACCGCGAGAAGCTGCCCTCGCCGCTGATCGGCAAGCCCGCGCCGCGGTTCTCGCTGCCGGTGCTGCACGAGGCCGGGCGCCTGATCTCGACCGAAGACCTGCGCGGCGCGCCGTACCTGCTCAACGTCTGGGGCAGCTGGTGCCCGGCCTGCCGCGACGAACATCCGGTGCTGACCCGCTTCGCCGAGACCAAGCGCGTGCGCGTGGTCGGCTTCAACTGGAAGGACGAGCACGCCGACGCGCTGCGCTGGCTGGAGCAGTACGGCAATCCGTACTTCGTCGTCGCCGTCGATTACGAAGGCAAGGCGGCGATCGACTGGGGCATCTACGGCGCGCCGGAAACCTTCCTGGTCGACGCCCATGGCATCGTGCGCTGGAAGTTCGTCGGCCCGCTCACCGACGCGGTCATCCGCGAACAATTGATTCCCGAGCTCGACCGGATCGCCACCAAGGCCGGTGCCCCCGCCGCGGGCGCTTCGCTCGCAGCCGGGACCGCGCGATGAGCGCCGCCGGCCCGCGCGCCGCCGCGCCCGGCGGCGCCCGCCGCATCGCCGCGACGCTGCGCCACGCGGCCTGCGCCGCGCTGCTGTCGGCGAGCGCCTGCGCGATGCTGTCGGCGCCGCTGTCGGCGCAACCGGCCAACGACCCCGCGCCGCTGCGCTACAGCGATCCCGCCGAGGAGCGCCGTTTCCACGACCTGGTCGCGGAACTGCGCTGCGTGATGTGCCAGAACCAGTCGCTGGCCGACTCCAACGCCCAGATCGCCCACGACCTGCGCCGCGAAGTGCTGGACCTGATGCGCCAGGGCAAGAGCGATGCGCAGATCAAGGAGTTCCTGGTCGCGCGCTATGGCGAGTTCGTGCTCTACCGTCCTCGTGTTGAATCCACCACCTGGCTGCTGTGGTTCGGCCCGGCGCTGGTGCTGTTGGCCGGCGGCTACCTGGTGGCGAGGGTGATCCGTACGCGCGCCAGCGGTACCGGCGCGGACGACGGCACGGCCACCGACCTCGGGCGCACCTCGCGCGGCGGCGAAGACGAACAGGAGTGGTGATGGCGGTGACGATGGGCTCGGGTTCCACCCTCGCGTTCGCCGTGGCGGGCGCGGCGCTGGTGCTGATCGTGCTGGGCTACGCCCTGCATCCGCTGTGGCGCGCGCGTCCGCGGCTGGGCATCGGCCTGGCCGCCTCGCTGGCGCTGGCGACGGCGGCGCTGTACCTGGGCCTGGGCACGCCGCGCGCGCTCAAGCCCGAGCAGCGGCGCGCGCCGCAGACCCTGGCCGAGGCGGTCACCCAGCTGGAATCCGAACTGCAACGCGACCCCAACCAGATCGAAGGCTGGCGCCTGCTGGCCAGCGCCTACACCGCGCAAGGCCTGGCGGTAAAAGCGCGCGACGCCTATGCGCGCGCGCTCAAGCTGGCGCCGGACAATCCCGACCTGCTCGCCGAAGCCGCCGAAGCGCGCGCGCTGGCCACGCGCGAGCGCCGCTTCGACCAGGAAGCGATCCGCATGCTCGAACACGCGCTGCAGCAACAGCCGATGCACCAGCGCGCGCGCTGGTTCCTCGGCATCGCCCAGCGCCAGGGCGAGCGCCCGGCCGACGCGGCCAAGACCTGGGAACCGCTGCTGGCCGTGGTCCAGCCCGGCACCGCGGCGGGCCTGCTCGAACAGATCAACGGCGCGCGCAAGGACGCCGGGCTGGAGCCGCTGTCGCCGCCGGCGCCCGCCAGCGCCGATGCCGCCGCGGCCGGCCCCGGGCTGAAGGTGCGGGTCGAACTCGCGCCCGCGCTCAAGGCCCGGCTGCCGGCCGGCGCCAGCGTGTTCGTGCTCGCGCGCCAGGACGGCGGCCCGCCGATGCCGGTGGCGGTGGAAAAACACCCGGCCGGGAGCTTCCCCCTGGAGGTCACCCTGGACGACGGCGACAGCCCGATGCCGACCATGAAACTCTCGCAGCTGCCCAAGGTGCAGGTGCTGGCGCGGGTGTCGGCCTCCGGCAACGCGATCCCGCAACAGGGCGACCTCGCCTCGGCGCCGCAAACCGTGGCCACCGGCGGCGCGGACACGGTGGTGGTGACGATCGACCGCGTGGTCGAGTGATTCGCTGAAGCCGTCGTTGCCGGACGGCGTCGATGCTCGGTCCCGACGCCTGCTCTTGTGGGAGGGACTTCAGTCCCGACGCTTTCCGCTCGGATCGCCACTGTCTGCAACAAGAGCGTCGGGACTGAAGTCCGTCCCACAAGAGCAAGCCCGGCACCGACCAGTGCCATATCGCGATAACGCAATCGCCGTTGCCGTCGCACCCGCGCGCCATGACGATGGTTTAGGCTGCACCGCGACCGCCGCGCCCGCGACGCGCGGCCCGAACACGCCCAGACGCGTCCACCCCGTTCGCACGAACGCCGGCCCGTGCCGGCCACACGAGCAAGGCATGACCGAATTCATCCCGCCCGGCACCCGCCACATCGACCTGCCCTCGCCGTTCCCGATGAAGCGCGGCGGCGCGCTGACCGGCGCGCGCATCGCCTACGAGACCTGGGGCGAGCTCAACCCGCAACGCGACAACGCCATCCTCATCGTCACCGGCCTGTCGCCCGACGCGCACGCCGCCGCCAACCCGGGCAATCCCGAGCCGGGCTGGTGGGAGGCGATGCTCGGCCCCGGCAAGCCGATCGACAGCGACCGCTGGTTCGTGATCTGCGTGAACTCGCTGGGCAGCTGCAAGGGCTCGACCGGCCCGGCCTCGCTCCACGCCGTCCGCGGCGAGCCCTACCGCCTGGAGTTCCCCGAGCTGTCGGTCGAAGACGGCGCCGACGCCGCCGCGCACGTGGTGCGCGCGCTCGGCATCGAGCGGCTGGCCTGCGTGATCGGCAACTCGATGGGCGGCATGACCGCGCTGGCGCTGCTGATCCGCCATCCCGGCCTGGCCCGCGCCCACATCAACATCTCCGGCGCGGCGCGCGCGCTGCCGTTCTCGATCGCGATCCGCTCTTTGCAGCGCGAGGCGATCCGGCTCGATCCGAAGTGGAACCAGGGCCGCTACGACGAAACCGACTACCCCGAGTCGGGCATGCGCATGGCGCGCAAGCTCGGCGTGATCACCTACCGCTCGGCGCTGGAATGGGACGGCCGCTTCGGCCGCGTGCGGCTGGATTCCGATCGCCTCGACGAGGAACCCTTCGGCCTGGAATTCGAGGTCGAAAGCTACCTGGAAGGCCACGCGCGCCGCTTCGTGCGCCGCTTCGACCCGAACTGCTATCTGTATCTCAGCCGCTCGATGGACTGGTTCGACATCGGCGACTACTGCGACGACGGCGACGGCCTCGACAATGATGAACAGGTGCTGCGCGGCCTGGCCTCGATCCGGATCGAAAAGGCCCTGGCCATCGGCGTGCACACCGACATCCTGTTCCCGCTGCAGCAACAGCGCGAGATCGCCGACGGCCTGCGCGCCGGCGGCGCCGACGCGCGGTTCCTGCCGCTGGAATCGCCGCAGGGCCACGACGCGTTCCTGGTCGACATCGGCCGCTTCGGCCCGGCCGTGGCCGGATTTCTCGCCGACCTGCCCACGGGCGTAGAATCGGCGGCATGAACGCCACCGACGCCCTGCCCGATTTCGACTTCCCCGGCCACGACAAGCTGGTCGCCGCCATCGACGCCGCGGTCGCCGCCGGCGACGAGCACGCGGTCACCGCGGCCTTGCGCAACACGCTGTGCAAGATGATCCGCGACCGCGACGTGAACCTGCCCGACTGCGTGTTCGACCCGATCGAAGACCACTACGCCCGGCGCGAGCTCTACCGCAGCCCCGAACTGGGCTACAGCGTGGTGGCGATGACCTGGGGCCCCGGCCAGGGCACGCCGATGCACGACCACAGCGGCCTGTGGTGCGTGGAAGGCGTGTGGGACGGCGAGTTGGAGATCACCCAGTACGAACTGCTCGAGCGCAACGGCGAAAACTTCCGCTTCCGCGCCGCCGGCGGCATGCACGCCGGCCCCGGCAGCGCCGGCAGCCTGATCCCGCCGCACGAGTACCACACCATCCGCAACGCCAGCGAAGACGCGGTGGCGGTGTCGCTGCACATCTACAAGGCGCCGATGGAATGCTGCTCGATGTTCGTCCCGCGCGAGGGCGAGTGGTTCCGGCGCGTGGACAAGGCGCTGGAAACCGACGAAGCGGCCTGAAGGCAGGAGTGAGCGTGGAGGAGTGAGGAGCGAGCGAAAGCCGCTCGTTCGCCACGGCGCTCCGCCTGCTGCTTGCGCTCACTCCTCACTCCTCCACGCTCACTTCTCGCCTCATGCTCACCGACCTGCTCCTGGCCGCCGTCCACCATCTCCTGCTCTTCGCGCTGATCGCGATGCTGGCGGCCGAAGCGGTGCTGCTGCGCGGTCCGATCGACGCGGCCGCGCTGCGCCGCCTCGCCGGCCTCGACGCCGGCTACGGCATGAGCGCGGTGCTGTTGCTGATCGTCGGCGCGCTGCGCGTGGTCTACGGGGTCAAGGGCCACGCGTTCTACCTGCACAACCCGTGGTTCCACGCCAAGCTCGGCCTGTTCGTGCTGGTCGCGCTGTTGTCGATCCTGCCGACCGTGCGCTTCCTGCGCTGGCGGCGCGCGCTCAAGGCCGATCCGGGCTTCCTGCCGGATCCGCGCCAGGTCGGCGCGCTGCGCCTGCTGATCCGGCTGGAACTGCTGGCCGTGGCCGCGATCCTGGTCTGCGCCGCGGCGATGGCGCGCTACGGCGGCTTCTGAACGGCGCGCCGCGATGTCGCCCGCGCCCGGCGCGCAGCCGCTCGAATTCGGCGGACACGTCCTGCTGCTGTCCGGCCCGCCCGGCGCCGGCAAGACCACGCTGGCGCGCGCGCTGGCGGCGATGCCGGGCTCGGCCAAGGCCCATCTGCACGGCGACGATTTCTGGCGCGCGCTCGGACACGGCGCGATCGCGCCCTACCGGCCCGAGGCGCACGCGCAGAACGCGGCGGTGATCGACGCGCTCGCCGCGGCCGCGCAAGGCTACGCCGGCGGCGGCCTGTTCGTGGTGGTCGACGGCGTGATCGGGCCGTGGTTCCTGGCCCCGTTCCGCCGCCTCGCCGCACCGGTGCATTACCTGGTGCTGCAACCGCCGCTGCAGGCCGCGATCGAGCGTTGCGGCGCGCGCGGCCATGGCCTGAGCGACGCGCAGACGATCGCCGCGCTGCATCGGCAGTTGTCCGAACTGGGCCGCTGGCAGCCGCACGCACTGGCGACCGGCGAGGCGGGCGCGGACGACATCCTGCAATCGATCCTGCGCATCCTCGCCGCCGGCGCGCATCGCCTGCCGGCGTGAGCGCGCGCGACGCGCGGTCGCGCCGCCCGGGTCAGAACACTTCCTGGACCTGGGTTACCTTGCCGTCGCGCACCGTGATCAGCACGGTCTTGTTGCCGAGGAAGTACTCCAGGCGCTCGCCTTCGCGCGCGCCGAACTTGTTCTCGACCGGCACCGTGCGGCTGGGCTGGCCGGCGACTTCGAACACCCGCCCGACCGGGTCGCCGACGCTGACCAGCTTGTTGCCGAAGGCGACCGCCTGGGCGAGCGCCGCGGTCGACAGCGCGGCGAACAGCAAGAACGCGAAGATCTGGCGCATGACGGCTCCTCGTGGTTGGGCGCTTGGGGGATGGGACAGCGCCTTGCGAGCGGATCGTACCCATTAATCGCCGGGGCGCCTGCGCAGGAATCGACATTGTGGAAGCGATCGCGCGCCCGCCGCAGGCCGTGCAGCTGCGGTTCAACCTGGCGCCGCGTCAACCGCCGCCGAGGTACGCGTCGAGATAGGCGCTGAGGTGGAAAGCCAGGTTCGCCACCGAGTGGATCAGCAGCGGGAACAACAGACTGCCGCTGCGAAAACGCAGCCAGCCGCCGGCCAGACTGCCGATGAAGGGGAACAGCGCCGACATCGGGTCGAACGAATACGCGCCGCGCGCATAGCCCAGCCCGTGCCAGAGCCCGAACACCACCGCGGTGGCGACGATCGCCGCCCAGGGCATGCGCTCCTCCCGCCGCGGTTCGCGCCCGCCGATCCAGCCCAGCAACAAGGCCGGCGCGATGCCGCGATAGGCCAGTTCCTCGGCCAGACCGGGCATGCTGACCTGGAACGCGAGCGTTTCCGCGTCCGCCACGCCCGGCTTGAACCACAGTCCCAGGCCCAGCCCCCACACCACGAACAATCCCAGCACCGCCAGGCTGGTGCCCAGGTGCCGCTGGCGCAGCGTCAATCCGAGCGCGGCCGGCTTGATTCCCAGCGCCAGCGCGACCAGCGCGGCCAACGCCAGGCTGTACAGCTTGCCCGACCAGTTCCAGGCGCCGCCGACCACGGCCAGCGCCGGCACGCTCGACGCCAGGCCGGTGACCAGATCGTCGAGCCCGAGATAGAGCGCGAACAGCGCTCCGGCCGCGAGCGTCAGCCGGCGGTCGAAGGGCTTGCACAACGCGAACACCACGAACGCGGCGACGGCGAAGCTGAGAGAGAAGATCGCCGCATCCATCCGATCGCGCTCCGGAACCATGATGCGCCGGCAGCGGCGCGATCGCCGGATGATCGGAATTCGTCTCGACGACGGTCAACCGAAGAAAGTCAGGGTGCCCAATGGCGGCCCGCGCCGCGACGGCGCACGCCGCGGTCTCAGCGCGGCAACAATCGCTCGATTTGTTCGCGCTCCTCCAGCGGGCGCTGGAAACCGCCCGGGTACGCCGGCTCATAACGGTTGCCTTTGAGCGGCACGCCCTTGAGCAGGAAGATGCCGCGCGAGCCGACGACCTGCTCCCGCATCGTTCCCAGTTGGTAGTGCCACATCGACCACAGCGGCACGCGGATGCGCGGCGGCAGCGAGCCGGCGCGGGTGAACAGCACCGATTCGACCTTCAGCTCGAAACTCATGCGGTTGGCCGATCCGGGGCCGGTGCGCGCCGCAGGATCGTCCAGCGCGCGGCCGCGGCCGTCGACCATGTCGACGCCGACGACGGTGGCGACGACGACGTGATCGGACTCGCGCACCAGGTCCTCCAGCGGCTTGGGCGCGATGGACGTGGCGCAGGCAGGGGCGACGAACAAGGCGGCCGCGAAAGCGAGGGCGTATTTCATCGGGGTCTGCATGTCGGGGCGGATCGGGACAGCGTAGCGCGTGCCGGCGATGCGGCGGCGCCGACTTGCGGACGCGGGCAGGCCCGCCACGGGGTCGCGCCCGCCGCAGGCGATGGCGATGGCGATGGCGATAGCCGGAGTATGCTGCGCCGACACGACCGTACGCAGCAACGCTGCCGACGCGTTCGCGGCGCCTGCCTACGGCGTCTGACCGCCGGCCTCGCCTTGGCCGGCGCCCTCCTTTTCGCCCTGTCGACGCCCGCGCCCCGCGCCCGCCCCCGCATGATCCTGAAAAAATTCGAAATCCCGGCCGGACGGCCGATCCCCGAAGACCAACGCGGCTATTTCGGCCCTTCCGCCGAACTGGTCCGGTTCAAGCCCGCGCCGGTGCTGCCGGCCGAGGTCGTCGGCCGCCGGATCGACGAAGTCTGCTCGAACCTGGGCACCTACGGCATGGGCGGCGCCGGCATGTTCGGCCTGCGCCTGGACGCGCAATGGCTGGTGTTCGCGCTGTGGGGCGCGGCGCAATGGATGATCGCCGAGGGGCGCCGGGTCGAGGACGCTCGCTACGCCCGCGACGGCGCGCCGCCGCCGTGGCGCTCGGACCTGGGCGACGAACTTTCCGGCCGGGTGCTCGGCCGCACGATCGCCGCGCTGGACGTGCGCCGCAAATCCATGGACCTGTCGCTCGACGACGGTTTCGCGATCCGCATCGACGAAGACCCGGCCACGCGGCCGATCTGGGAAGGCAACCAGAAACCGCGCAAGTTCGGCTGGCGCGACGACCTGCGCCGGGCGGTGTTCCTGTGCCCGACCGACGAGATCTGGATCTGACCGAAGCGCAGCCGTTCGAGCCCGGATCGACCGCGTCCGGCGCCGCCACGCCTCAGATCGGCGTCTGCTGCCCCACCGCATGCGCCAGGTGCGCGATCGCCTGGCTCATGCCTTCGCGGAACAGCAGATCCGGCGCGTTGGCCAACTGGCGCGGATCGCGCACCAGGCCCAGCGCGTTGGACGAATCCGCGGACGGCGCGCGCGCGATCAACTGCATCGAGAACTCGCGGTAGGCCGAGCACTCGCCCTTCATCCGGGCCAAGTCCTCGGCCATGAACTGCAGCTGCTGCTGCATGTACTGCATCCCCTCTTTGAGCTCCTGCAGCGCGGCGTGTTCGGTCACGTCGTTCCCCATGTGGCAGGTCGGTTGGCGGCGACAGCCTAACCCAGCCGCGGCCGCGGAACTGGGCGCCGGCGCAACTACGTCAAGCGGGCGGGCAAGCGGCCAGGCGCGAGCCGGCAGTGCGTCGCGGATCGGGCGCGCCGTTGTGTCGCGGCGACCGGCCTCCACCGCGGGCCGTGCGTCCGGGCCGGACGACCGCTCGCGCGCCGCCAGGCACGGCAGAATGATGCCGGCGCCGGCTTGGTGCCGGCCTCCCTCCATCGACCGTGCCGCCCCCATGCCCCTGCCGCCCGCCTGCCTGAGCGCCCAACGCTGCATCGACGAATTCGTGCGCGGCGGCGGCGATGCGGACCTCATCGCCGCGACCCTGGACGGTCTGCTCGAACTCGACGAAACCCAGCTCGGCCCCGCCGAAGCGGCCGCCGAACTCGCCGCCCGCCACATCGCCGACTGCCCGCACTGCCGGCCCTGGCACGACGCCCGCGACCCGGTCCGCGCCGCCTGGCGCGCGCGCACCGCCCGCTATTGCTGCGCGGCGATGTTCGAAGCCGTCAACGAACCGCGCGCGCGGCCGACGTTTTCCTTCGCCCTGTTCCGCAACGAGGACCCGTGCTGGCGCATCGACGGGCAATGGAGCTTCGCGCGGTATTGCCCGTGGTGCGGCAAGCTGCTGCCGGAGCGGGCGTTCGAGCCCGGCAGCGCCGGCGACTGATCGCTCGTGCCGTAGCCGAGCCGCGGGAGCGAAGCGCTCGCCGCGGCGGCCGGGTGAATTCAGTCGGCCCCGCCTTGCGACCTGCGCCGCATCGCGCATTGCCGGGCCGATCCAGCGCTTGCATGCGCGGCGCAAGAAAGAACGCTCGCGATCGACGACGGACATCGCCGCCGGGCCGACACTCACTGCGATGGAAACTTCGAATACTCGCGCTCTTTGCTTTGGTAGCCGTACTTCACCGCAAGCGCGAACACGATCAAATGCGCCAGCGGCGCGACCCACAGCGGCAGTACGGCGTAGTCGCCCGCGCCCGCGAAGCCCGCGAGCGCGATGACGACGACATTCGGCAGAAACAGACCCCAGGCGACGTCGTGCGAGGAGCCGCCCAGCAGCGACCAACTCAACAGCGTGGCCAGCAACACCGCCCGCCAAACGCAGCCGAACGCACTCACTTGCTGGCGATAGCCGTACCGATACCCGAAGAACGCCGTCACGCCCACCGGCAGCAAGGCGATCGCGACGACGCCCAAAACCGAGAAAGAGTCCGACACCCGATTCGCTCCTCGCCCCGTGCGCTGTCCGATGGCAGCGCTGCACCTGTCATGGCCGGACCGGCTTCGGCCCGAGTCGCTTGCCTCCAACGACCGTCGAACGCCGCGGCGCTGCGACGATGCCGTCCCGGAGAACCCCACGCGCGGACAGTTGCACGCCCAGCGGGGTTTCGGCAAGACGTGACGTTCGGCCAGCCCTGGCGGCTCGAAGGCGCCCATCGCGCCCGTGCCTGAGAGGCTGCGGCATCAAAGCGACGGTGAGCTGGCGCTGCGCGCCAACCTCCAGACCGGCAAGGCTGGGAACGCGCCGGGCACGGGACGCCTTCGACGTCGAGAAGCGATGCGGCGAGCAAACCGCGCAAGCGTCGGGGATCGGGCGCGCGTCGCGAACGCGACGCGCGGACGCTCAACCGCGATGCGACCGGCTCACCCGCCGTTCGGCCCAGTTCAACTTCGGCGCCGGCTCCAGCAACTCGGGCTCGGTGTTGGCCGCCAGGGCCTTCAAGCGCACGGCGGTGAACTGTCCGTCGCCGAGCAAGTCGAAGCGGCCCGAAGGATTCTTCAAGATCGCGTCCCGGTTGAGGAAGGTCTCGCCACCCGGCTGCGGAGGACGCTGCGCGCTGCACAGCTCGATCGCCAGCTTGAGCTTGCTGGTCCCGCTTCTATGCCACGGGTGCCCCGGGACCAGGCGGCTGACCATCGCCGTATCCAACTCGACGACGACCTCTTTCCCGGTGACCGACTGGCAGCGCCCGATGGCGATATCGAAACTGTTTTGCATGCGTGCCTCAACGGACAACGGCGGTGAGCTTGCTGTTCAATCGCGCCTCTTGCATCAAACCCCGCAACCGGGCCTCGATGACCGCAAGCCCGCCCAGGCGCGCGGACGCGCGCAGCGAGTACACGGGAGTCCTGCGCCCCAGGATCGTCCGGCTGTTGCGCTGGACAGAAACATTGGTCGATCCGCAGGCGCGCATCCACAGCGCGCGCAACGCCTCCGGACCTATCGTCTGATCGACCGGGAGAGTGAACTGGAACCACTCGACATGATGTTCCACGGCGCTCCACTCTTTGCGATTGAACGCCAGTATGCGCGCCATCGCGCAAAACCGCCGGAAAAACCGCGAAAAATAAAAAGCTGGTGCGGCGCGGATATTGAGCGTAGGGTGACCGAGCAAACCTGTGTTTTTCATCGCGACGCGCGCGAACGAGGCAACAGCGCCGCCTTTCCATGATGCGACGCGCAGCGCTCGGACATTATCGCCGCGACCGTCCCGCTCGATCTGAACGATTTAGTCCTGAATCGGGATCGAGCAGACGTTACGCCCGAATTGTTGCGGTGTTGTTCTCGAACGGTGATCGCCCGCGCGCGAAAGCGCGATGCCTTGTTAACCGCTCGACGCGCAGCTTCGACTGATCCGAGTCGCTCCGATCCGGATCAAACATAAGGTGAGCAAATGGGCAACCATCAGCAAGGCCAACCCGGTCAGCCGGGCCAACAGGGCGATCCCGGCAAGCGGGACCAGCAGGGCCAACAGGGACAGGAACAAAAGGACCGCGAGCGTCCCGGTCAGGATCAGGGCGAGGACGATCAGGACCAGCGGCAGCGCGGCGGACAGAACCCGCAGCGTTGATCCGCCCCTGATCGGAAGAAGGCCCCGTTCGGGGCCTTCTTTCTTTTTCGCGGTAGCGCGTCGAGGGCGCAGCGAAACGCCGGGGCGTTGTCGTCTCGGCGAAGCGTCGCCAGACGTCGGCCGCGATGAATCGCCTTACGCATGCCTGCCGCTTCGTTCGTCGGATATTGAGCAGATTGCGTCGCGCTGCGAGCCTGAAAGAGCCGCTCGGCTCGGATTGCGCGCTAGCTATCGAGCATTCGGCCGGACTCGAGCGTGCGGCAAGCGCCTTTTTAATCGCGGTGATGGAGTGTTCGATCTTGTCGGTTTCGGCTTGGCTGGGCGACTTCGCCCACGAGCCAAAGCGCTCGTCCTATGTCGTGCTGACGGTGTTCACGAATTCCCCTTTAGTTGGAAACTCCCCAGCCAATACGGATTGCGACGAGGGCTACACTTTTCAAGGGGTCGCCCCGACTTACCCCTAAGCCCGTACCGTCAAGCGCTTGCCAGTGGCGACGATCTCGAAGGTTTGGTCGTCTATGCGGTTTACTGCGCCACCTCCCGAGAGGTGGAACGAGGGCAAGCCTTCGATGCGGCCTGGTCCACTAAGGTCGCTGGTGTTGATGTAGCTGCGGCGAACGGGGACGGCGTAGCGGTTGCCGTCATCGTCGTAGGCGTCGAACGTGTCCGACATGGCGGTTTCTCCGATAGGCCAGTGCCTAGCGTCGCAGAACTTTGTCTCGGAGGCTGCGACCGCTCGGGGGGGCGAAGTCAGGCGGCGAGTGCGGGCCCCCGAGGCCGCAAAACGGGTCGTAGATGCGCGCCCTCCAGGTCGTAGTGCCGTGTAGACGGGCCTACGGGCCGTGTACGGGTCGTGACCCGACTGCTCAAAACAAAAGGGTTAGGCCGCGAAGCCTAACCCTTTGTTTTTTGGTGCCGGAGGTGGGACTCGAACCCACACGCTTTTAAGGGCGGCGGATTTTGAGTCCGCTGCGTCTACCGATTCCGCCACTCCGGCAGCGGGTCGCGCATCATAGCAAGGCCGGGGCCCGGCGTCTGCCCCGTCCGGCTCAGCAAAGGCACGCTCAGCTGGGGCGGCGCGGTTCGATCGGCTCGGCCGCCGCCGTCGCCTCGTCCTGCGGGTCGCGATGCGGCGGCGCCTCGCCGCCGCCGGGTTCGCCGGCCGACGCGGCCGCGGCCACGACCGGCCACAGCGCGACGGTGCAACGGATGGCGGCGGCGGTGAGCATGGTCAGGTCTCCGGTTGAGGGCGTCGGCATCCCAGGCAGCGGCGGCGGCGGCCGTGGCGGCTGCGCTGCGGCCGCGACAACAGGCCGCCGCAGGGGCATTGCGGCTCCCTGCCGCGTTCCCAGCGCCACAGGCGCCAGCACGAATGGGCGAGCATCGTCGCGGCCGTGCCGAGGCCGCCGAACTGCAGGCACTGCGCCAGCCGCGCATAGGAACCCGCCGGCGCCGTCGCGGCGGCCTGGGCGGCGTCCGCCAGCAGGCTCCCGGCGGCGAACGCACCCGCCGCGACCACCGCGGCCGGCGCGAACAATTGCAACAACATCCTGGCGCCACGATTCATCGATTGCCCTCCCCTGCGAGCCGGCCGAATGGCGAGCCGGCTAGCAAAGCGGGGAGCGATCTCAATCGATGCGACGGTGGCCAGAATATGGCCAGCGCGGCGCCGCGGCATCTGCCATAGGTCCCGTCCGGACTGCGCCCGCGGTCGGTTGCCGCGCGCGCGCGGCTGTGAGCAACTATGCGGCGATGGCAGGACTAGAATGCGGCCATGTGCCTGATCGCCCTCGCCTGGCAACACCATCCCCGCTATCGCCTGGCGTTGATCGCCAACCGCGATGAAGCCCACGCCCGGCCGACCGCGCCGGCCGGCGCCGATCCCGACGATGCGCACGCCTTCGGCGGCCGCGATCTTTCGCAGGGCGGCAGTTGGCTGATGGTGTCCGACCGCGGCCGCCTCGCCGCGGTCACCAACGTGCGCGACGGGCGCCAGCCCGAAACCGCGCCGCGCTCGCGCGGCGCGCTGGTGCGCGACTTCGTCCACGGCGCGATGAGCGCGCGGCAATGCCTGGACGCGTTGCGCGCGGACGCCTCGCAATTCGGCCGCTTCAACCTGCTGCTGTGGGACGGCGACGCGCTGCGCTTCGGCAGCAACCACCCGCCCGCGGGCGCCGGCGGCTACCAGACCTTCGCCGTCGCCCCCGGCGTGCACGCGATGACCAACGGCGCCTTCGACGCCGCCTGGCCCAAGAGCGGACTGGCCACGCGCGCGCTGTCGGCGTGGCTGGATTCGCCGGCCTCGCTGCAGGCGCCGCTGCGCCGCGACGGCGACGCGCCGTCGAGCGCCGACCCGGGCCTGGCGATGCTGTTGGCGGCGATGGCCGACACCACCCTCGCCCCCGACGAGGCGCTGCCCGACACCGGCGTCGGCCTGGAGCTCGAACGCCTGCTGTCGCCGCCGTTCGTGCTCGGCGAGCGCTACGGCACGCGCTGCAGCACCATCGTGCTGGTCGGCGCGGACGGCATCGACTTCATCGAACGCCGCTACGGCCCCAACGGCGCCGACGGCGGCGAAAGCGCGGCGCATCTGCCGCTGCGCTGAGGCGTCCGCGCGCAGAGCGTCCTGCGCGAAGCCACGTAAAAACGCCGCGGGGATGCGATCCCCGCGGCGGCGTGCCGGCCTTCGATCAGGGTCGGATCAGAAGAAGCACTTGCCCACGTACGGCGGGCTGAAGTCCGGCGAGTAACCGCGCACGACGAAGTAGCTGATGCCGCCCGGCTCGCGGTAGCTCGGCTCGCCCTTGCAGCCGATCAGGGCGTAGGTCGCCCGCCGCGTCGG
Source organism: Lysobacter yananisis (assembly GCF_031199375.1). Lineage (NCBI taxonomy): Bacteria > Pseudomonadati > Pseudomonadota > Gammaproteobacteria > Lysobacterales > Lysobacteraceae > Lysobacter > Lysobacter yananisis. Next base: position 4,325,970 of record NZ_CP133568.1, on the reverse strand, counting down.
CGTGGTGTAGGCGCGGTAGAGCTGGTTGTCGAGGTAGATGTCGCTGTCCGACAGCGCCGGGCGGGTGCCGTTGAGGGTGTCGATCTGGTCGATCAGCCAGTCCTCGCGCGAGAACGCGTCGAGATGATGGCCGCAGCGGGTGCGCACGTCCTGGGTTTGCTTGCAGCGGTAGTACTTGACGATCAGCGCCGGCCCGAAGCCGTTCGGGCGCTGGTAGACCTTGCGGCCGTTGTAGAAGACCTGGGTGATCGCGCCGCTGGTGTTGTTGGCGTTCCACCAGTTCACCACCGCTTGCTCGTCGGCGAACGGGCCGTTGGGAATGGTGAACTGGGCATGCGCGGGCTGCAGCGCGGCCAATCCGAGCAGGCCGGCGAGCGCGATTGCGACGATTTTCATGAAAGCTCCTTTTCGATGGAAGAGCGGCGGCTTCGGTGGAAGCGCGGCGATCGCGCATCGGCCGCTGCGCGAATCCGGGAACGCGCGCACGCCGACGGCGCGCGCGCATCCTGCGCTCGCGCGGTCGTTGTGTTTGAAGGGGCGTCCCGAACGCGCTTATTAGAACGCAGCGGCGTTGCGCCGACTGCGACGGCGTGCCGCGCCGGCCGCGCGAATGAATAGGCTGCAAGCGCCATTTTTCCGCGCCAGCGTGGGCTCGGCGCGACTGCGACGGCGCGCGACTGCGACGGCGGCACCGGACACGCGCGTGGCGTTCGCGTAAATGAGAAGGCCCAGGCCTCGAGGAGATTCCTCGGGTGTCCGGGCCTTCCGTTGTCGGAGCGGTTTCAACGGTTTCAACAGACTTGCGACCGTTGATTGTTCTCCGACGCGCGCAGGGTAGCGCCGCCCACGTTAGCCGGCGATCAAATCCGCGTGAGCGCGATGCTAGCCACCGATAGTTGGCCGACCCGACGTGCGAGCGACGTGCGCTGTTGTGGGAGGGACTTCAGTCCCGACGCTTTCGTTCCCGTTCGCGGCGATCGGATCGAACAGCGTCGGGACTGAAGTCCCTCCCACAACAGCGGCTGCGTAATCGCTTGCGCGCGGGTCGATGAGCGCTCGCGCACCTGACCTTCGCGAGTCTGGATTCGCGCGTGGAAAAAAACGCCACGCTCAACCCGGCCACGGCCACCAGCCGCGCCCGGTCTGGGCGTAGCGGTCGGCCGCGCGCTCGAAGCGGTTGCGCACGCTGATGCCGCCGCACGCCAGGTACAGCGGCAGGAACAACGGGCCGAGCACCATGTACTGGTAGACGTGGGCGCGCTCGTGGTCCGCAAGGCAGATCGGCGGCTCTTCGCCGTGGCCGGCGTCGTGGGCGTAGGTGTGGCAGAGCGAATCGAGATCGTGGCCGGTGTGCAGGATTACGTTGCCGAGCGTGATCGCCCCGCCCGGCCCCCACGGCCAGTGCTGGAACACCAGCGCCAAGTCGCGTCCGCGCCAGCGCGCGCGCGCGCCGAACGGCATCGCCAGCAGGCCGGCGAGCAGGCCCAGCGCGCTGATCGGCGAGGTCCACACCACGCCGAGCGCGGTGCCAGCCACGCGGGCGCAGGTTCGCAACGCCGCGCCCAGTCAGCAGCCCTCTTCCGGGATCAACAACCACAGCACCAGATAGGCCAGCGCGACCGGCAGCACGAAGGTCGCCAATGCCAGCACGACGAAACCCGCGCGCACCAGCACCGGATTCCAGCGCAGGCGCAAGGCGAGACCGCCGCAGACACCGGCCAGCATCCGGTCGTGGCGCGAACGGCACAGGGATCGGGTGGCGCTGCTCATCGTCCGCGGGCGCTCCGGGCGGTGGGTCCGCGGCCAGTCTAGCGCGTCAGGGCGACGGCGGAGTCGCTGGCGAAGGCGGTTTCGCGTTGCGTAGCTGAACGAGCCTGGCCCGCAACCACGCGGCCGCCGGCGTGGCCGCGTCGCCGCCGCAGCGCACGTGGTAAGGCTTGCCGCTGAGGCTGCTTTCGCTGGCCGCGCGCTCGATGAACAGCTCGGCGGTGTCGGCCAGATCGCGCTTGCGCAGGTAGGCCAGTTTCTTGCGCAGGTGCGCCTGCGCCTGGGCCGCGTCGTACCAGCTGCCGTTGCGCTCGAACTGGCAGCCTGAGCGGCCCAGGGCCTGGATCAAGTGTTCGGTCTCGCGCTCGGCCTGCGCCGAGGGCGCGGCCCGCGCGGGGGCGGCGGCGGCCAGCGCCAGGACCAAGACCATGCCGAAAGAAGAAGCCGTTGCGTTCATGCCGGCGAGGGTAGCTTGGCCAGCCACGGGCCGACCACGCCGATCCATATCTCGTAACCGGCGCGGTTCATGTGCAGGCGGTCGGCGAGGAACAGTTCCTCGCGCGGCGCGCCGCCGGCGTCGAGCATCGGCGCGTACACGTCGAGATAATCGACGTTGCGCACGCCGCGGGCGAAGTCGCGGACCAGGGCGTTGGCCTCGCGCACCTGCGGCAGCAGCGCGGCGCGCGAGGGGCTGGGCTTGATCGAGACGAAGGCGATGCGCGCCTTCGGCGCGGCCGCCTGCACCTTGCGCACGAAGGCGGCGAAGTCGTCGCGCACCTGGCGTGGGGTGCGGCCGTCGTTGAGGTCGTTGTCGCCGGCGTAGAACACCACCGCGCGCGGCTGGTACGGAACGACGATGCGCTCGGCGTAGTGGACCGAGTCGTACACGCGCGAGCCGCCGTAGCCGCGGTTGATCAGGGCGACGCCGGGGAAGTCGTCGGCCAGGGTGGTCCACATCCGGATCGACGAGCTGCCGACGAACACCACGCTGCCGGGCATGCGCCGCACGCGCGCGTCCTGCGCTTCGAAGGCGCGGATCGCCGGCTCCCATTCGGCCGAATCGCGCGGCGCGGTGCCGGCGGGCGCGGGAGCTTCGGAAACGGCGATGCCGCCGGGCTGCTGCGCGGTGGCGCAGGCGGCGAGCAGGACGAGCAACAGCGGCAGCAGGAAACGACGCATGCGCGGACTCCGCGATGGGCAGGGTGGAAGACTAACCGGTGCGGCGTTAAGGCGGGCGATGAAGTTAGCCGCAGGCAGCGAGCTTGGAGGCCGACCCGCAGGCGCGGCGGCGCATGTCGGTGCGCGGCGATCGGAGCGGAAAGCATCGGGCCTGAAGGCCCTCCCACCAAGCGGCTCTGCCAGCAAGCGTCAGGCTTGAGGCGCTCCCACGATGCGGCGGCATCGTGGGAGGCGCGGGCGCGCTCAGCGCGAGCGCTGGGTCAGCCAGTCGTGGATCGCGCCGGGCACTTCGCGCTGGGCGCGGCCGGAGACGTAGATGCCGATGTGGCCGCCCTTGAACGACAGTTCGCTGTAGTCCTCGCTGCCGACCAGGTCCTTGAGCGCCTTCGACGCGGCCGGCGGCACCAGGTGGTCCTGCTCGGCGTAGATGTTGAGCACCGGCATGTCGACATAGCCCAGGTCGACCGCGCGGCCGCCGATGTCGATGCCGCCATTGACGAAGCCGTTGCCCTGGTAGAACTGCTTGATGAACTGGCGGAACGCCTCGCCGGCCTGGTCGGGCGAATCGAAGATCCACTTTTCCATGCGCAGGAAATCTTCCAGCGCGCGCTTGTCGTCGAGGATGTCGATCAGGCCGACGTACTTCTGCACGAACAAGCGCCACGGCTTGAGGGTGAGGTAGCACCAGTTCATGACGTCGGCCGGCACGTTGCCGAGCGTGTCGACGAATTGATCGACGTCCAGGCCGCGGGTCCAGTTCGAGAGCATGTTGTCGCGGGTGTGGAAGTCCACCGGCGTGACCATGGTGATCAGGTTGCGCACCTTGGCCGGGTTCAGCGCGCTGTAGCACAGCGAGAACGCGCCGCCCTGGCAGATCCCGAGCAGGTTGATCGCGTCCTGGCGGTACTCGCGGCGCAGGTGGTCGACGGCGCCGCCGAGGAAACGCTGGATGTAGTCTTCGAGCTCCAGATAGCGGTCGGAGCGGTCGGGATAGCCCCAGTCGAGGATGTACACGTCCTGGCCGCGTTCGAGCAGGCCGCGCACGATCGACTTGTCGGCCTGCAGGTCGACCATGTACGGCCGGTTGACCAGGGCGTAGGCGATCAGCAGCGGCGCCTTGGCGGTCGGCGCCTGCTCGCCGCGGAAGCGGTACAGGGCGACCTTGCCGTCGCGCCAGACTTCCTCGCGCGCGGTCGCGCCGTAGTCGATGTCGTCGACCTCGTGCAGGGTGTCGAGGCCGGCGCTGAGCTTGCGCTGGGCGGTCATCGCTTCCTGCGCCAGCGATTCGGCGGTGAAGTTGATCGGTGCGGTCATCTCAGCGCGCTCCCTGCTTGGCGGACTTCAGCGACTTCGCGGCCGGCTTGGCGGCGCGCTTGGACGCGGCGGCGGCCTTGGCGGCGGCCGGGCGCGCCGGCGGCTGCGGCCGGGCGATGGCGGTTTTCTTCGCGGCGCTCTTGCCGGCCGGCTTGGCAACGACCGGCTTGGATGCAACCTGCTTCGATGCGGCCTGCTTAGAGTCGGCCCGCTTCGAGCCGACCTGCTTCGAGCCGACTTGTTTCGATGCCGCTTGCCTGGAAGCGCCCTGCTTGGGCGCCGCTGCCTTCGCCGCAGCCGGCTCGACCGTCGCAGGCGCGGCCTGCGCCGCCGCGCCGGCCTGCGCCGCGCGCGGCTTGGGCTTGGCGCCCGCGCCCTTCTTCGTCGCCGGCCCGGCCCCGACGGCAGGCTCGCCGCCGTCGTCGCCGCGCAACCGCTGCAGTTCGTCGCGCAGGCGACGCAACTCGCGCTCGAGCTGGACGATCTTGCGGTGCGCCGAATCGATCTCGGTGCGGGTCGGAATGCCGTACTGGCCGCTGGCCTGCTCGATCTCCTTCTGCACGCCGGCGCGCAAACGCATCTGCGAATTGACCAGCGCCGCATAGGCGTCGCGGAAACGCGGCGACAGCGCGATCTCGGCGTAGGCGTCCTCGGCCGCGTCGATCCACAGGTCGAACAGCGCGCGCGCGCTGCCGATCTGGCGGCCCGGCTCGCTGCGTTCGGCCAGCTTGTCCTCGAAGCGCTTGAACGCGTCCTGGCCGGCCTCGGCCATCAGCGCGTTGTAGGCCTGGCTCTGCTGTTGGTAATTCAGATAGGCCTGGGCCAGTTGCTGCACGCGCTCCTGGTGCTCGCGGGCGAAGCCGAACGCGGGCAGGCCGAGCAGGCTGGCGCCGCCGTCGCTGAGGCGTTCCAGGAACGGCTTGACCTGTTCGGCCCAGCGCGCGAAATCCTGCTGGCCGGGGCCGCGCATCGCGCCGAACACGTCGGCGAAGGGATTGGCGCCCTGCCCGCCCAGCGCCTGCTTCCAGGCGCCGGCGATGTCGGACGCGGACGCGTCGCGGCCGGCGAACTGCGCGGCCAGTTTCTGGATCTCGCCGAACCAGCCGCGCGCCTGGCTGTTGAAGCGGTCGAGCGTGTCCTGCACCTGCGGCTGGCCGCCGCCCTTGGCCAGCTGCGACCACCAGTTCAGCGCCTCGCTCCAGCCCGGGATCGACGGCTGCGCCGGCGGCTGCGGTTGCGCGCCGCGCATCATCTCGCCCCATGCGCCCCAGTACTGTCGCGCCAGGCGCTCGAAATCCTGCGGATTGAAACCGGCGCCGAAATCGCCGGGATTGTTCGAGCCGAAACCGAAATTCGCCATCGCCGCCTCCAGGGTTTGCCCGGATGATAGCAATGGCGCGTTGCCGGGCGCTGCCTGTGTCGTGGGGCACACAACGGCGTGAATGCGACCGCTTCCTGTAAGAGCGGCGCGAGCCGCGACCGCGGGGCCGCAAGCTTGCGCCGCAAGCGCGGCGTCGCAGTCGCGGCTCGCGCCGCTCCTGCAGGGAGGGACGAAGCCGCGACGCGCGTTGCGCTCAGGGTTTCGGAATACGCAGCGTCTTGCTGATCATCAGCGAGCCCGACAGCGCGAACATCAGCACCAGCGGATGGAACAGCCACGGGCCGACGCGCACGCCGCCGAACCACAGGTTATCGCCGATCGCACCCTGCCATGCCGCCACCGCCAGCACGATCACCAGCAGCAGGCTGGTCGGGATCGGCGTGCCTTCGAAATACTTGACCTTGCCTTCGTCGCCGGCGAGCGCCTCGGCGGTGACGTTGTAGCGCGCCAGGCGGCTCACGCCGCAACCGACGAAGTAGCTCAGCACCACCCAGTCCCAGCCGCCCTGCAGGCCGCAGGCATAGGCCAGCGCGGCCGGGGCGACGCCGAAGGAGATCACGTCGGCGAGCGAATCGAGTTCGCGCCCGAGCGTGGACGACGACTTGCGCCAGCGCGCGACGCGGCCGTCGAGCGCATCGAACACGAACGCCAGCGGGATCAGCGCCATGCCGATCATCAGGTTGCGCACGTCGCCGTCCTGCAGGAAGCGCATCGCCGCGAAGATCGCGCCGGTGCCGCAGAAGGCGTTGGCGAGGGTGAACCAGTCCGCGAGGTGGAACTCGCGGAGCATCGAGAAATGACGCGGCATGCGGCGCAGCTCCGTGGCCGGCGGCCGCGCGGGCCGCCTGGGGGCGTTCAGCCTGCCAAAGCCGGCGCATTCGCCGCAAGGGGCCAAGGTCGCACGTCCGCCAGCGGCCGCGTGCGCGAGCGCCGCTATGCGCGGCCGCCCGCGCGGCGGCTGAATCCCGCGCCAACCGCCGCCGCGGCGGCGCTTACTTCGGCACCGCCAGGTTGTCGGTCTTCATCCCCTGCCCCTGCGCGCGCGGCACGGTCTCGACCACCGCATCGCCCGGCAGCGCCGCGCCGCCGGCCAGGTGCGCATCGACCCGGTCCAGCGCCGCGTACACGTACGGCAGCAGCGGCAGGTAGCGCGCGCCCAACGCCGGCAGCCCGAGGAAGGCGTCGAAGTGCTGCACGTTGCGGATCTGCCAATAGCTCACCTGCGCGCCGGCCTTGCGCGCCATCGCCACGTACGGCGCGCTGCTGAACGCCGGCGGGATCAGGCCGTCGTCGAGGCCGTGCACCACCACCATCGGCAGGCCCTTGCGCGGCGCGCCGGCGCGGGTCTGCTCCACGCCCTTGCGCACGCGCTCGCCGGCGCGGCGCAGCGCGGCCCGGTCCACGTCCGCGCGCAGCGGCTGGCCGGTCCACAGTTCGCGCAGGCCGGCCATGCCGTCCAGGCGCGGCGTCGCGCCGGCGGCCGGCGGCCCGAACAGCTGCACGCCCGCGCCCGGCGGAATGCCGCTGGCGTCGGCCCACCACGTGGCGCGCTCGCCGTCGCTGGCCGCGCGCGCCAGCGGCGGCGCGTCGGGGCCGGCCGGCGTCGCCGCCGAATAGACGTAGCGCAGCCACGGCTGGTCGGCGCCGGCGCCTTCACCGAGCGCCGGCGCGTAACGGCCGTAGGCCGAGGCGTAGGTCGCCGCGACTGCGCGCCACAGGTCGAAATTCACCGACAGCGCGCCGGCGCGCAGCGCCTCGTCGCTCCAGCCGTCGCCGCGCATGCGCTCGTACGCGGCCTGCGCGCGCGCGGCGGTGTCGCCCGTGCGCGCGGCGTCGCCGAGCAGGTCATGCTCCGCCGCGAAGTCGCAGAACGATTGCGCGCTGTCGCCGGTCAGCGGCGCCACCGGCATCGCGCCGAGCGGCTTGTGCAGCAGCGCGCACGGCATCATCAGCGCGGCCTGGGTGGTGTAGTCGTACAGCGGCCGCGCGCCGGCGACGTAGACGTTGGGCTCGCCGGCGACCACCGCGTCGAGCCAGGGCTCGTCGTTCAATTCGGCCGCGCGCAGCACCGCGCCGCCGCCGTTGGAGATGCCGACCGCGATCACCCGTGTGTTGGCCCACGTGAACGGCGCCGCATCGGGAAACGCGCGGTCCAGCGCGCGCAGCGCGAACTGCGCGGCCTGGCGCACGTGCCGGCCCCAGTCGGCCTCGGGGTTGTCCTGCGAATGCGCGTGCTTGAACGCGACGCCGCCGGCCTTGCGCGCCTGCGCGTCGGGTTCGAACGCCAGTTCGCCGTCGCCCGGCTTGCCGACGGTGCCGTCGGCGCGCACGCCGAGGCCGACGTCGAGATCGAAGTAATCGGTGCCCGCGCCCTTGTCGGTGTAGGCCACCGCGCAGCCCTTGGGCAGGCCCCAGGCGCCGGCCACGGCGATCGAGCCGTAGATGCCGCGCGAACCCGACGAGGCGCTGACCACGATGCAGCGCTTGTCGCGATCGAAACCGTCGGGCACCTGCACCAGCACGCGGTGCGGCTGTTTCGCCCCGGGCAGGCGCGCGAACGCGCTGTACTCGCGGCCCGGCACCGGCGCCACGCTGCCGTAGAGCTCGCCGTAGCCGCCGCCGGGCGCAAGATCGGCGATGCCGCGCCAGTTCGACCACAACGCGCGCCGGCGCAGTTCCGCCGCGGTCGGATGGGCGGCGTCGGCGAACGCCGGCGGCACCATCGCGCGCAGGCCGTCCAGGCCGAGCCCGGCGCTGAGCAGATCGTCGCGGTCGCGGTGGTCGGTCTGGCGTTCGGAACTGAACATCGCGGCGGAGTCCTGTGCGGTCGTCTTGCCGGCCGGCTTGGCCGCGGACGTGCGCGCCGGCGCGGCGCTGGCGGCGCCGGCCGCGCAGGCCAGCAGCAGGGAGGCGGCCAAGGCCGCGGTGCGTAGGGTATGGGCGCTCATCCGCGCAGGCTAGCAAGCCGCCGGCTCGCGCTCATCGTACTTTGGTACACCTGCGCGCCGCGGGCGCGCGGCGCCGTCGCCGCGGCCTGCTACGCTTGCGGCGATGCCGACCCTGCTGATCGCCGACGACCATCCGCTGTTCCGCGCCGCGCTGCGCCAGGCCGCCGCCGACGCGGTGCCCGAGACCGTGGTGCGCGAGGCCGGCACGCTCGACGACGCGTTGGCCGCGCTGGAAGCCGAACCGGGCATCGATCTGGTCCTGCTCGATCTGCACATGCCCGGCAACCACGGCCTCGCCGGCCTGGCCGCGATCCGCGCCCAGTTTCCCGGCACCGCGGTCGCGGTGGTGTCGGCCAACGACGATCCGCGCGTGGTCCGGCGCGCGCTCGACCACGGCGCCGCCGGCTACCTGCCCAAGAGTTCGGGCCTGGACGAACTGCGCGACGCGATCCGCGCGGTGCTGGCCTGCGAACAGTGGCTGCCCGCGTCGCTGCGCGCGGCGGTCGCGCGCACCCACAGCGAACGCGGCGACGCCGACCTCGCCGCGCGTCTGGCCAGCCTGTCGCCGCAGCAGTTCCGGGTGCTGAGCCTGGTCGCCCAGGGCTTGCTCAACAAGCAGATCGCCGATCGCCTGGACGTCCAGGAGCGCACGGTCAAGGCGCACCTGTCGGCGATCTTCGACCGCCTCGGCGTGCGCAACCGCACCCAGGCCGGCGTGGTGTTGCGCGAGCTGGAACTGGCCGATCCGGCGCGACGGATCGAGTAGTCCCGACAGCCGCAATCGGTAATCGCCGAAACGGCTTCGTCGCGGTCGCTACAGCGACGCTCGTTCTCTGTTCCCGTTCGCGGCCCCTAGCCGCTCACCCAGGCTCACGTCAAGCTCTCCGGGCCTCACCGCGAGGCCCAATGTTGTCCACACAGCCTGTGGACAAACCTGCGGACAGCGGGGGTGCGAGGGGGCGCAATCCTTTGTTACATAAGCATTGCAACAGATTTGGCGAAAAAATCGCCAGTGGATTTCTCGACGTCCGTCGCGGAACCATCCGCCGCTCGTCGGGACCGCATCGGGCCCCGCCCGGCCCGGCCCCGAGCCCGTTCAGCCGGCCGCCGCGGCGGCCGCGAGCAGGCGGTCGAGCACCGACTTCAGCGCCAGCGGCTTGACCGGCTTGGCCAGCAGCGAGCGGCCCGCGGCCTGCACCGCCGCGCGCACCGGCGCGCTGCCGTCGGCGCTGAGCAACAGGCACGGCCGCGCGCCGAACTCGGCCTCCAGGCGCGCGGCCAGGGCCAGGCCGGTGTCGTCGCGGTCGAGGTGGAAGTCGAACAGCCACAGTTGCGCCGGCGCCGCGCGCAACGCCGCGCGCGCGCCGGCATCGTCGGCGGCGGTGACCACGTCGCAGCCCCAGCGCTTCAGCGTTTCGGCCAGCGCGGCGAGCGCCTGCGCGTCGTTGTCGACCGCGAGCACGCGCAAGCCGGCCAAGGCGCCGCGCGCGCCCGCCGGCAGCGGCGCCTGCGCCGCGCGCACCGCCGCCACGCGCACGCCGAACGCGGTGCCGCGGCCGACTTCGCTGCGCAGGCTCAGCGGCGCCTGCAGCAACTGCGCGATGCGGTCGGCGATCGACAGCCCCAGCCCCAGGCCCTGCCCCGGCGCATCCGGGCCGCGGCGGAATTCCTCGAAGATCGCCTCGCGCTGGGCCGGCTCGATGCCCGGCCCGCTGTCGTGCACCTCGATGCGCAGGCCGCCGCCGGTGCGGCGCACGCCCAGCAGCACGCGGCCGCGCGCGGTGTAGCGCACCGCGTTGGCGAGGAAGTTCTGCAGCACCCGCCGCAGCAGTTGCGGATCGCTGCGGGTCCACGCGCGCGTGGGCACGTAGCGAAAGCGCAGGCCGCGCGCGGCGGCGATCGCGGCGAACTGCGCGGCCAGCGGGTCGAGCACTTCGGCCAGCGGAAACTCGCGCGGCTGCGGCTCCAGCCCGCCGGCCTGCAGACGCGACATGTCGAGCAGGCCGGTCAGCAGGTCGCCGGTGGATTCCAGCGCGCCGCCGATGCGCGCCACGGTGTCGCGCTGGGCCGGATCGTCGACCTGCTGGCCGAGCGCGTCGGCGAACAATTGCGCGGCGTGCAGCGGCTGCATCAGGTCGTGGCCGACCGCGGCGAGGAAGCGGCTCTTGGCTTCGTTGGCGCGCTGCGCTTCCTGGGTGGCGACTTCCAGGTCGGCGGTGCGCTCGGCCACGCGCTGCTCGAGCGTTTCGTTGGCCTGGATCAGCCCGGCTTCGGCGCGACGGAACGCGGTGACGTCGGTGAAGGTGGCGACGAAGCCGCCGCCGGGCATCGGATTGCCGCGGATCTCCAGGATGCTGCCGTCGGCGAGCACCCGCTCGGACAGGTGCGCGGTGCCGGCGCGCATGTAGGCCAGGCGCCGCTGCAGCGCGCGTTCGAGATCGCCCTGGAACGGCAGCCGGTGCATCGCCCAGCGCGCCAGGTCGGCGATGGGACGGCCGACCTGCAGCAGCTCCGGCGGGAAATCGAACAATTCGGCATAGCGGCGGTTCCACGCCACCAGCCGCAGTTGCGCGTCAACCACGCTGATGCCCTGGCTCATGTTCTGCAGCGCCGCTTCCAGCACGCGCTGGTTGAAGCGCAGGTCGGCCGAGGCTTCGCCGACGATCGCCGCGACCGTGTCGAGATCGCGCCCGGCCTCGCGCCGCGCCGCGTCGAGCAGCACCCGCGCCGACGACGAGCCCAGCACCGCGGCCAGTTCGCGCTCCACCCCGGCTTCCACCGCCGCCGCCACCGGCGCGCCGGTCGGCACGCCGTCGAGCAACTGCGCGACGCGCTCGCGCGGCAGGAAGCGCAGGCCGGCGTTGCGCAAGGTCTGCGCGTCGAGGCCGCGACGCGCGTCGCGCGCCGGTTCGCGCCGCCACAGCGCGGCCAGGATCGTGACCAAGGTACCGGCGAACAGGCTGGCGCCAACCGCGCGGCCGAGCCGGCTCCAGCCGGTCAGGCCGAACAGGCGCTCCGGCGCCAGCCATTCCAGCCCCAGCGGCCCCTGCGCGACCCAGGCCGGCACCGCCCCGCGCGCCTCGAACAGCATCGGCAGCAGCAACGTCCACGCCCACACCGCGAAGCCCGCGGCGATGCCGGCGATGGCCGCGCGCGCCGGGGTTTGCGGCCGCCACACCGCGAACGCCAGCGCCGGCGCCAGCGTCGCCAGCGCCGAGAACGAGACCGCGCCGACATCGGCCAGCGCCTCGCTGCCGGCGATCAGCCGGCTGTAGCCCCAGGCCAGCAGCATGATCGCGACGATGCCGGCGCGGCGCAGCGCCAGCACCCGTCCGCGCAAGTCGCGGTTGCGCGACCACGCCCCGCGCAGCAGGTTCGGCGCGAACCAGTGATTGCCGATCATCAGGCTCAGCGTGAGCGTGCTGACCACGACCATGCCGGTGGCGGCGCTGAGCCCGCCGAGGAAGGCGAACAGCGCCAACCCCTGCTGCCCTTGCGCCAACGGCAGCGCCAGCACGTACAGATCGGACGGCACCTGCGCGCCGAGCAGGCGCTGGCCGAGCATCGCCACCGGCAGCACCGGCGCGGCGATCAGCAGCAGGTACAGCGGGAATTGCCAGCGCGCGGTGCGCACGTCGCGTTCGTCGCGGCATTCGACCACCGCGACATGGAACTGGTGCGGCAGGATGAACATCGCCAGCGCGCCGAGCAGCACCAGCGGGGCGAAGCCGCCGGCCGGATCGCTGGGCGGCGCGGGTTGCGCCGGCGCTGGCGGCAGCGCATCCAGGCCGAACCACACGAACGCGCCCAACGCCAGCATCGCCGCCAGCTTGAACACCGACTCGAACGCCATCGCCAGCACCAGCCCGCGATTGTGTTCGGCGGCGCTGGCGCGGCGGGTGCCGAACAGCATCGCGAACAGCGCCATCGCCAGCGCCACGTACAGCGCGCTGTCGCGCCAGGCCGGCAGCGCGGCGCCGTCGGTGGCGCGGGTGGTGAGCATGGCGAAGCTCATCGCCACCGCCTTCAATTGCAGCGCGATGTACGGAATCAGGCCGAGCGCGGCGATCAGGGTGACCAGCGCGGCCAGCCACGCGTCCTTGCCCAGCCGGGTGGCGATCAGGTCGGCCAGCGAGGTCGCGTTGGTCTCGCGCGCGAGCCGTACCAGCTTGACCATGAAGCCCACGGCCAAGGCGTAGAACAGGATCGAGCCGAGGAAGGTCGGCGGCAGCGGCCAGCCGTAGCGCGCGGCCTGGGTGACGGTGCCGTAGAACGTCCAGGAGGTGCAGTGCACCGCGAGCGACAGCGCGTAGATGTGATGCCAATGGCGCGCCAGCACGCCCGGCCGGCGCTCGGCGAACAGCGCGGTGCCGAACATCAGCGCCAGCCAGGCCAGGCTGGCCAGGGCGACGGTGGTGAGGCTCAGCATGGGCATGGCGGGCGGCGCATCGGCGCAGGATAGCGGTGGGATGCGGCCCGGAACAGCGCGGCCGCGAAGGCGCCCTGCAGGAGCCGCGCGAGCCGCGACTGCGGCGATGCAACTACGCCGAAACTTTCTACGCGGCCCGCAACCCCGCAGTCGCCGCTTGCGCCGCTCCTACAGTCGCTGCGCTGGGCATCGGCGCGACCTGCGACCGCGAAAGCGAACGGGGCGTCCCTGCCCCGCCCTCAAAAAATCCGGGCCTGCGTCCCCCGAACGCAGGCCCGACGCGGCGTCCCGGCCGCACTCCCCTTTCGACGCTTGGAACGAAATCAGAAGTCGTACTTGACCGTCAGCGAGTACTGGCGCGGCGCGCCGTAGAAGCCGGTGTACACGCCCAGCGCCGAGTTCAGGCTGTAGCCGGTGGTGCGGTATTCCTTGTCGGCGAGGTTGCTGCCCTGCAGCGACACCGTCCACGGTCCCTGGCTCTTCCAGGTCACGCCGGCGTTGACCAGGCCGTAGCCGTCCTGGGTGATCGGCAGCGCGCCGGTGCGCACGATCTCGGTGGTCGCGACCACTTCGCTCTGGTAGCTGTAGCCCACCCGCGCCGACAGATTGCTGCCGTCGGACAGGTCGGTGCGGTACTCCAGGTTGAGCGCGCCGGAGAATTCGGGCGCGTTGGTGAACTCCTGTTCCTTGGCGATGTTGACGCCGGCGTACATGAACTCGTCGTACTTGGCGTCGAGCCAGGCCAGGTTGCCGGAGATCAGCCAGTTCTGGCTCGGCAGCCACTGGTACTCGACTTCCAGGCCCTGCACCGTGCCCTTGCCGGCGTTGGTGAAGTCGCCGAAGAACGCGTCCTCGGTGCCGTCGCCGTTGCTGTCGTAGGCGGTGAACACCGACAGCTGGATGTCCTTGTACTTGTTGTGGAAGTACGACAGGTTCAGGAACAGGCGCTGGTCGAAGAAGGCCATCTTCGTGCCCAGCTCGTAGCTGTCGACGACCTCGTCGTCGAACGGCTCGGCCGAGCGCGGCACCGCCGCGGCCTGGGCGCGGATGTTGTAGCCGCCGGACTTGAAGCCGCGCGTGGCCAGGCCATAGACCAGGATATCCGGGGTCAGCTGGTAGTCCAGCGAGACCTTCGGTGAGGTGTTCTTGAAATTGATCTTGCGGTCGAAGTTGGCCAGGATCGCGCCGCTGGGCACGGTGAAGCTGGCGTCGCGATAGCCCTGGTTGAACACCTTGGCGCGCTTGTCCTCGTCGGTGTAGCGCGCGCCGACGTCGAGCTTGAGCTTGTCGGTCAGGTCGAACGTCCAGTCCGCGTAGAACGCCAGCGATTCGGTATAGACCGTGCCCTGGGTGTCGCCGAAGCTGGCGTTGAAGAAGTTGTTCAGCACCTGCCCGCCGGCCTCGCCGTCGAAGGCGTAGATGCCCATCACGCCGCGCGCGCGGCCGCCGCCGTCGTAGTTGGCCTGCAGTTCGTGGCTGACCTGCTCGTCGCTGTAGAACGCCTTCACGTCGGCGATCTTGTTCGGCAGGGTGTCGAAATCGATGTTGGTCTCGGTGTCGGACTCGCGCTTGGCGACGACGTACTTGAACGTCCAGTCCTCGTTGGCGCGCCAGTTCACCACCGCCGACACGCCCTTGATCGTGGTGTCGTTGACGTTGGGCATGCCGCTGCGGATGTCGTAGCGGTCGTCCAGCGGCGCCAGGCCCGGGGCGAAGCGGTTGGGCGCGAGCATCTTGGCGCCGCGCACGCCGGACTGGTCGTCCATCCAGTCGAACGCGAACTGGATGTCGACCGCGTCGCTGACGTAGGCGCCGAGGCTGCCGCGCACGGCCAGTATCTCCTTGTCGCTGACATCCTGGCCGGTCAGCCGGTTCTCGCCGAAGCCGTCGCGGTTGAGGCTGGCCACCGACAGGCGACCGCGCAGGGTGGCGTCGCCGCCCTGGGTCGCGCCGCCGATCGGGCCGGCGACCGCGGCCTTGACGTCGAGCTGGCCGTAGTTGCCGACGGTGACCGCGGCGAAGCCGTCGAACTGGGTCGGCAGGCCGCGCGAGATGTACTTGATCGCGCCGCCGATGGTGTTCTTGCCGTACAGCGTGCCCTGCGGGCCGCGCAGCACTTCGATGCGCTCGACGTCGAACACGTCCAGCAGCGCGCCCTGCGGGCGGGCGATGTAGACATCGTCCATGTAGATGCCGACGCCCGGGTCCACGCCCCACAGCGGATCGGACTGGCCGACGCCGCGGATGTAGGCGGTGATGGTGCTGGAGGAACCGCGCGCGGCGTAAATGGTCAGGTTCGGCACCTGCGCGTCGAGGTCGCTGAGGTCCTCGATGTTGAGCCGGTCCAGCGCCTCGGGCGTGAACGCGGTGATCGCCACCGGCACTTCCTGCAGGGTTTCCTCGCGCTTGCGCGCGGTCACGGTGACCCCGCCGAGGTTCTTGGCCTCGCCCGCGGCCGGCGCGGCGTCCTGCGCCCAGGCCGCCGGCGCCATCAAGGCGAAGGCGACGGCGGAAGCGAGCGCGGCGCGGCGTGCGCCGCCATGGCGGGAGTGTGCGTTGATGCGGATCACGATGGCTGTCCCTCCCCCGGGAGCTGGGTGCGAATGTGTGCGATGCCTGCGCGGAATCGGCGCGCGACGCCGTCGCGCCGCGCAGTTCCCCGTCATGGCGCACAGCCTAGGAGCCGGCCGCCGCGCCCGGCAGCTGTACCTTCGGACAATGCCGCCCGCGCCGCCGCATTGCCGACACTGCGCGCAGCCGGGCCCGCCGCCCGCGCCGCAATGAGGGGAATCCGAACCGATGGCGTTTTTGATCGTGCTGGCCGCGCTGTGCTTCCTGATGTACGTCGCCTACCGCGGCCACAGCGTGATCTTGTTCGCGCCGGTGGCGGCGCTGGGCGCGGTCCTGCTGACCGACCCGGCGCTGGTCGCGCCGATGTTCACCGGCCTGTTCATGGACAAGATGGTCGGCTTCCTCAAGCTGTATTTCCCGGTGTTCCTGCTCGGCGCGATCTTCGGCAAGGTGATCGAGACCTCGGGCTTCTCCAAGTCGATCGTCGCCGCGACCATCCGCCTGGTCGGGCGCGAACGCGCGATGCTCGCCATCGTCGCGGTGTGCGCGCTGTTGACCTACGGCGGGGTGTCGTTGTTCGTGGTGGTGTTCGCGGTGTATCCCTTCGCCGCCGAGCTGTTCCGCCAGAGCGACATCCCCAAGCGGCTGATCCCCGGCACCATCGCGCTGGGCGCGTTCACCTTCACCATGGATGCGCTGCCGGGCACCCCGCAGATCCAGAACATCATCCCGACCGCGTTCTTCGGCACCGACACCTGGGCCGCGCCGTGGCTGGGCACGCTCGGCGGGGTGTTCATCCTGATCGTCGGCCTGATCTATCTGAACTGGCGCCGGCGCAGCGCGCTCAAGGCCGG
Source organism: Lysobacter yananisis (assembly GCF_031199375.1). Classification (NCBI taxonomy): domain Bacteria; kingdom Pseudomonadati; phylum Pseudomonadota; class Gammaproteobacteria; order Lysobacterales; family Lysobacteraceae; genus Lysobacter; species Lysobacter yananisis. The sequence goes on along the minus strand of NZ_CP133568.1, from coordinate 4,309,527 downwards.
CGAAGGCTACGGCACGCAACTCGTCAACGAGCCGGCGCCGTTCGCCGGCGGCACCCTCGCCCATCCGCTGGTGGCGATCGCGCCGCTGCTGGTCGTCGGCGTCGCCAACAAGCTCTTCAGCGAATGGCTGCCGCGGTTCTACGGCAAGCAACACAGCTTCGTCCCGGCGGTGATCGGCGACGCCGCGCCGGTGGTGCAGGAGGTGTCCAAGGTCGCCGCGATCTGGGCGGTGGAAGGCGCGTTGCTGCTCGGCATCGCCACGGTGCTGGCGTTCGCCTGGAAGCCGGTGACGAAGAGTTTCGCCGAAGGCAGCAAGGCCGCGATCGGCGGCGCGTTGCTGGCGGCGATGAATACCGCCAGCGAGTATGGCTTCGGCGCGGTGATCGCGGCGCTGCCGGGTTTTTTGGTGGTGGCCAACGCGCTCGGCGCGATCCCCAACCCGCTGGTCAACGAGGCGGTCACCGTGACCGCGCTGGCCGGCATCACCGGTTCGGCGTCCGGCGGCATGAGCATCGCCCTGGCGGCGATGTCGGAGACCTTCATCGCCAACGCCCAGGCCGCGAACATTCCGATGGAAGTGCTGCACCGCGTGGCCTCGATGGCCTCCGGCGGCATGGACACCCTGCCGCACAACGGCGCGGTCATCACCCTGCTGGCGGTAACCGGCCTGACCCACCGCCAGGCCTACAAGGACGTATTCGCGATCACCCTGATCAAGACCGCGGCGGTGTTCGTGGTGATCGCGACGTTCTACGCCACCGGGCTGGTCTGAGCGGCCGCGCTGTTGTGGGAGGGGCTTCAGCCCCGATGCTGTTGTGCCAGATCGCCGCGAACGGAACGAAAAACATCGGGGCTGAAGCCCCTCCCACGGTTACGCCGGTCCCGCTCCTTAGGTATGCTTCGCCCTCGTTTACCCAACGCAGGCAAGGAGCCCCACGTGACCATCGGCGAATACTCGCAGATCTACCGCGGCAAACGCGTCGTCGAATTCCGCATGGGCGCCACGCCCGCCGGCGGCGACGTGGTCTACCGGCTAACCCAGGACTACGACAGCGAAGAGAGCCAGCGTGCGCTGCTCGACGACTTCCTGTCCAAGGTCGATCCGGCCGAACTGGAAACATTGATCGTCGGCGCCTGGAGCGAGGCCCACGACGAGGGCCCGCAGGGCTACATCGACGCGCTGATCGAATACCGCGCCAAGCTGCCCAAGCTGACCGCGCTGTTCTTCGGCGACATGACCTACGAGGATTGCGAGATCTCGTGGATCACCCAGACCTCCTACAACCCGCTGCTGGCCGCGTTCCCGCAGCTGCAGTCGCTGCGCGTGCGCGGCTCCACCAGCCTGGAACTGCAGGCGTTCTCGCACGACGCGCTGGAAGAGCTGGCGATCGAATGCGGCGGCCTGCCGAGCCAGATCGTCGACGCCGTCGCCGGCTCGACCCTGCCCGCGCTCAAGCACCTGGAGCTGTGGCTCGGCAGCGACAACTACGGTTTCGACGGCGGCCTGGCCCCGTACCAGAACCTGCTCGCCAAGATCGGCCCCGAGCGCCTGCGCTACCTGGGCCTGCGCGATTCGGAAATCAGCGACGAAGTGGCCGTGTGGCTGGCGCAGCAACCGTGGCTGGGCTCGCTGCAGACCCTGGACCTGTCGCTGGGCACCATCGGCGACGTCGGCGCGCAGGCGCTGGCGGAAAGCCCGAACCTCGGCGCGCTGGAGCGCATCGACCTAAGCCACCACTACATCTCCGAAGCGTGGCAGGCCAAGCTGCGCGCGCTGCCATGCCAGGTGGTGCTCGACGATCCCGAGGAAGAGGACGACGGCGACCGCTACGTGGCGGTGTCCGAGTAAGCAGTCCATGGCGCCCCCCGGCTGGCTGCTGATCGGTCCGCGCGACAGCCGCCGGCTGCGCGGGCTGCAGCAGGCCCTGCGCGAACGCGGCTTGGCCGCGGCCGAGGAACTGCATTACGAGGACTTGCTCGACGGCGGGCTCGGCGACGGGCTCGACGGCGGCGCGCTCGCCACGCCGCAGCGCGCGGCCGAGCGCATCGCCGCGCGGCCGGGCGCGCTGGTCAAGATCGAATCGCCGGGTGAAGCCCCGGCCCTGCACGCGGTCCTGATCGAGCGCGGCTGGCGCGCGCTCGGCGCGCCCGGCGCGCCGCCGCGACCGCTCCAGCACGGCGAACTGGCGTACCAGCACTATTGGTACGCGGGGTTTCGCGAGTTGCTCGACGCCCTGCCCGCGCGCGCCGGTTACCTGAATCCGCCCGACGACATCGCCGGCATGAGCGACAAGCTCGCCTGCCAGCTGCGCCTGCGCGCGCAGGGCATCGCGATCCCGCCGCTGCTCGGCGAACTGCACGGCTACGAACACCTGCGCGCGCTGCTGCGCGAGCACGGCGCCGGCCAGGTGTTCGTCAAGGCCCGCTACGGTTCGTCCGGCGCCGGCGTGCTGGCCTATCGCGCCGACCGCAGCGGGCGCGAAGCGGCCTACGGCTCGGCCGAACTGGTCGAAGACGGCGGCGTCGCGCGCGTGTTCAACTCGCTGCGGCCGCGCCGCTACGACGACGGCGCGCAGATCGCGCGCTTGGTCGACGCGATCGCCGCGCAAGGCGCTTACCTCGAGCGCTGGATTCCCAAGCCGCGCGCACCCGACGGCGAAGGCGGCCACTACGACATCCGCGCGGTCGCCCTGGACGGCTTCCTGCGCCACCGCGTCGCCCGCGTCGGCCGCGGCCCGCTGACCAACCTGCACCTGGGCAACCGCCGCGGCGCGCTGGCGCAGTGGCTCGACGATTCGGCCATGCACGCGCTGGAGATCGCCACCCAGCAGGCGGCGATGGCGTTCCCGCGCAGCCGCATGATCGGCTTCGACCTGATCCTGCGCGACGGCCGCAGCTGGGTGCTGGAAGCCAACGCCTTCGGCGACCTGCTGCTCGACCTGCCGTGGCAGGGCCTGAGCACCTACCAGGACCAGGCGCTGCTGCGTCCGGTGCCGGCATCGAACGCGCCGCAGGCGCCGCACGCGCCGGAGCCGGCGCATGCCTGAGTCCGCCGCCCGCTACGACAACCCCGACATGCGCGCCGTGGTCGGCCGGCGCGACCTGTTGCTGGTCACCCTCGACACCCTGCGTTTCGACGCCGCGCAGGAATGCTTCGCGCGCGGCGAACTGCCGGTGCTGGCGCGATGCCTGCACGCGCACGGCTGGGAACGCCGGCACACGCCCGGCAGCTTCACCTACGCCGCGCACGCCGCGTTCTTCGCCGGCTTCCTGCCGACCCCGGCGCGACCCGGACCGCATCCGCGCCTGTTCGCGCTGGACTTCGAAGGCAGCGAGACCACCGCCGCCGGCACCCACGTGTTCCGCGACCGCGCCGACATCGTCTCGGGCCTGCGCGACGCCGGCTACCGCACGATCTGCATCGGCGGCGTCGGCTTCTTCAACAAACGCAATCCGCTCGGCTCGCAGTTTCCCGGCCTGTTCGACGAAAGCCACTGGCATCCGGGCCTGGGCGTGACCGCGCCGGATTCGACCGAACGCCAGGTCGCGCTGGCCTGCGAGCGCCTGGGCAGCGAAGAACTGCGCGACCGGCGCTGCTTCGTCTTCGTCAACGTCTCCGCCCTGCACCAGCCCAACCGCCACTACCTGCCCGGCGCGGACGCCGACGGCTACGCCAGCCATCGCGCCGCGCTGCGCTACGTCGACGCCGCGCTGGCGCCGCTGCTGGACGCGCTGCGCGCGCGCGGCGGCGCCTTCGCCATCGTCTGCTCCGACCACGGCACCGCCTACGGCGAGGACGGCTTCCATGGCCACCGCCTCGCCCACGACACGGTGATGACCGTGCCCTACGCGCACTTCTTCCTCGATCCATGAACGCCGTCGTCCATACCACCGCCGCCCCGAGCCTGGCCGAACTGCTGCGCCTGCCGCCGTACCAGGCCTATTCGTATTCCTATCCGCACAAGACCGCCTACCGCCCGCTGCAGCCGCCGCGCGGCCTGCGCGAACTGTGGGCCGGCGAACCGCGCGATTCGCTGTTCCTGTACCTGCACGTGCCGTTCTGCAGCTACCGCTGCGGCTTCTGCAACCTGTTCGCGCTGGCGCGGCCGGAGCCGGCCAAGGTCGAGCGCTATCTCGACCAGATGGAGCGCCAGCTGCGCGCCACCTGCGAGGCGTTGGACCAACACCGCTTCGTCCGCTTCGCGATCGGCGGCGGCACCCCGAGCTATCTCGACGCGGCGCAGTTGCGGCGGCTGTTCGACATGGTCGAACGCCACGCCACTATCGACCTGCGCGCGATTCCGGCCGGGATCGAGGTCTCGCCGGAAACCGTCGACGAGGACAAGATGCGGCTGTGCCGCAAGCGCGGCATCGACCGGGTCAGCATGGGCATCCAGAGCTTCAGCGAGGCCGAGGTGCGCGCGCTGGTGCGGCCGCAGCAGCGCGCGGTGGTCGAACAGGCCATCGCCGCGATCCGCGCCGCCGGCGTGCCTACGCTGAACCTCGACCTGATCTACGGCATCGCCGGGCAGACGGTCGCCAGCTTCCTGGCGTCGATCGACAGCGCGCTCGAACACCGCCCGGAAGAGCTCTACCTGTACCCGCTGTACGTGCGCCCGCTGACCGGGCTGGGCCGGATCGAAGCCAAGGCCGAGGCCAAGTTCGAGGCCAAGGCCGGCGCGCGCCTGCCGCTGCAGGCCGAGCCGATGGACGAGCGCCTGGCCCTGTACCAGGCCGGCCGCGACCGCCTGCTCGCCGCCGGCTACCAGCAGGTGTCGATGCGCATGTTCCGCGCGCCGCACGCGCCCGACGTCGCCGCGCCGGTGTACTGCTGCCAGAGCGACGGCATGGTCGGCATCGGCTGCGGCGCGCGCTCGTACGCCTCGACCCTGCACTACTCCAGCGAATATGGCGTCGCCCGGCGCAGCGTCGCCGAGATCCTCGACCACTACCTGGAACGCGACCCGGCCTCCTTCGCCGCCGCCGACTACGGCATCGCCCTGGGCGAGGAAGAACGCCGGCGCCGGCACGCGATCCAGTCGCTGCTGATCCGCCCCGGCCTCGACCGCGCCGACTACCGCCGCCGCTTCGGCGCCGACTGCCTCGAACACCTGCCGCAACTGCGCGAACTGTTCGAACACGCGCTGGCGGTCGAAAACGGCGAATGGATCGAACTGACCGACGCCGGCCTCGCCCGCGCCGACACCATCGGCCCGTGGCTGGCCTCGGCGGCCATCGTCGAACGCATGCGCGACTACCGCCTGGGCTGAGCGCATGCACCTGTCCCTGCTCTACCGCGGTCGCCTGAGCAGTTGCAATTACGACTGCGGCTACTGCCCGTTCGCCAAGACCTACGACAGCCGCGAGGCGCTGCGCCGCGACGCCGCCGACCTCGCCCGCTTCGTCGACTGGGCCGGGGCGCAGCGGATGCAGCTGTCGGTGCTGTTCACCCCCTGGGGCGAAGGCCTGGTCCGCCGCCATTACCGCCAGGCCCTGGTCGCGCTGAGCCGGATGGCGCACGTGCGCCGCGCCGCGATCCAGACCAACCTCTGCGTCGGCCTGCGCTGGCTCGACGACGCCGACCTCGGCAAGCTCGCGCTGTGGTGCACCTACCACCCGACCCAGGTCGGCCGCGCCGCGTTCCTGGCCCGCTGCCGCGAACTGGACCGGCGCGGCGTGCGCCACAGCGTCGGCATGGTCGGCTTGCTCGAGGACCTCGACGAGATCGAAGCGATGCGGCGCGAACTGCCGGCGACGACGCCGATGTGGGTCAACGCCTTCGACCCGCGCCCGCCGGACTACTACGACGCCACCCAGATCGCGCGGATCGAGGCCATCGACCCGCACTTCCGCTACAACCTCGCGCCCGCGCCGAGCCTGGGCGCGCCGTGCCTGACCGGCGAGAGCGTGGTCTCGGTCGACGGCGACGGCGAGGTGCGCCGCTGCCACTTCGTCGACCAGCCGCTGGGCAACCTCTACGACGGCAGCTTCGCCGCCCAACTGCGCCAGCGCGCCTGCCCGAACGCGCGCTGCGACTGCTACATCGGCTACGCCCATCGTCCCGACCTGCCGTTCCAGCGCGATTACGCCGGCGGCGTACTGGAACGCGTGCCCTCGTTCGTCTAGCTGTAGCGACGGCCGTCCTGGCCGCCGCCCCACCCCACCAGGCCGCCGCATCGAGCAGCCCCGCCCCTCCCTTTCGCAAAGGACCGCCAGCATGCCCAACCTCTCCCTGCGCAACGCACTTCTCGCCGCCCTGCTGATCCCGGCCGCGCTGGCGCCGGCGTTCGTTCCGGCCCATGCGGCCAAGCCGTCGAAGTCGAAGGCCGCCAAGGCGGCCAAGGCCGCGGCGCCCAAGAACACGCTCAAGCCCGAGCAGGTCGCCGAGCTGTACGCCCGCATCGCGCTGCGCCAGGACGCCGAAGCCGCGACCCAGCTCAACGACTACCTCAAGCCGCTGTTCCCCAATGGCGAGAAGGCGGTCGTCCTGGCCGACCAGGCCGCCATGGACGCGCAGTACGACGGCTTCGCCGACGCCATGCTCGAGGACATGCCCAAGGTCGACAAGAAGAAGGCCAAGCCGGCCGTCGCCGCGGCGATCAAGCGGGTCAACCTGCTCGCGTCCGGCGCCGAATGCCGCGGCGTGTCGAACCGCGAATACGCCAACGAATACGTCAAGAACGGCCGCATCGCCGAGGTCGAGATGCAGTGCACCGTGCCCGTGCTCGGCGCGCGCCTGCAGGAAGTGCTGGCGGGCAAGGGCGCGCCGGCCAAGCTCAAGACCAAGAAGCTGCTCGAAGGCGTCGCCGAGTTCGACCGCGCGCTCGGCCAGGCCGGCAGCCGCACGATCCCGGCCAAGCTGACCCTGTACGCCTCGGCCAAGGGCCAGCCCTGGAACACCGGCGGTGCCGACGACATCGTCGAGACGGTGCACAACGGCATGTACGGCCCGGCCGCCGCCGAGTAAATCCACTGGCACGACCGCATCGCGATTAGACAAAACCCCCGGCCGAGCCGGGGGTTTTGTCGTGCGATCGCCGCGGGATTCCCGACGTCGCCACCGCGGAAAGCGGCTGCGCCGCGTTCGCGCCGGGCAACCGACGCTCGCCGCCCGGACACCGAAAATTCTCGCGCGCGCAGCGAGCCGCTAGACGCGACCGTCGAGCAACAGATCGGTCAACGCGCGCGCCCAGCCCAGGCGCACCGCAGCGGCCACGGCGACCAGATTGAGCAGCACCGTGCCCCAGAACTTCGCCTGGAACGACGGCTTCACCGTCTTGTGGCGGAACTGCTGCTGCGCGATCAACGCGCCCGGCCAGCCGCCGAGCAGATCCAGCAGATGCAACGTGTTCTCGGGCGTGCGCCGCCGGCTCGCGCCCGCCGCATCCTTGTCCAACCAATAGGCGATGTAGGACGCGAAGCTGAAAAACCCCTGCACCAGGGGCACCGCGGCCGGCACCCAACCCAGCGCGCCCAGCGCGGTCACCGCCAGCAACGCCGATACACCCAGCGCCCGCCGCGGAATCCGCCGCAACGGCGAAGGCCCGGCGGACGGCGACGGATGCCGCTCGATCCGCTGCCCGGCGAAACGCACATCGACCGCATTCGCGCGGCCCTTGGCATCGTTCGCGACCCGATACGAAATCAGGTCGCCGAGCACCGGCCGGCGCGAACCCGGCTGGAACGCCTTGACTTGCACGAACGCCCGCGCGCCGCCGTCGTGCGCGACCACGAAACCGAAGCCCTTGTCGTCGTTCCATTCGCAGATCCGGCCCGCCAGTCGCATTGCATCGTTCCCCTGCAATGTGCGTTGAGTTTCGACCGCGGCGAAGCCCGGGCGTCGGGCGACAGCGGAATTCGCCAAGCGCGGCACGGGCTTCATCGCGACGCCCAGCGTAAATCAATCCGGCGGCCTTGCAGACAGATTCGCTTGCTCGCTGGCGCTGGCGCGGCAGATGAGCGCGACGCGCCAGACCCGATGCGGATACGAATTCCACAACCGCAAAAACAACCAGGGCCGCCTTTTGGCAGCCCTGGCTGTTCAATCGATTTGGCGTCCCCACGGGGATTCGAACCCCGGTCGCTACCGTGAAAGGGTAATGTCCTAGGCCTCTAGACGATGGGGACAAAACTGGTTTGGAGCATTCCGGCGGCTTTTCGAAACCCTTTCACGCGTTCGAAAAGTTGGTGGAGCCAGCCGGGATCGAACCGGCGACCTCCTGCATGCCATGCAGGCGCTCTCCCAGCTGAGCTATGGCCCCACGCGCTGGAAACTCTCTGTGTCGCATCGAAACCCCGAAAACGCAGGGCTTCAATATAAAACCCCCTGGACAGGGGGTTTTGGTGTGGCGTCCCCACGGGGATTCGAACCCCGGTCGCTACCGTGAAAGGGTAATGTCCTAGGCCTCTAGACGATGGGGACAAACCTCTGAAACTTATTCCCTTCGAAACCCTTTCACCAGTTCGAAGAGTGGTGGAGCCAGCCGGGATCGAACCGGCGACCTCCTGCATGCCATGCAGGCGCTCTCCCAGCTGAGCTATGGCCCCACGGGCTGGAAAGACGAACATCTTAGCGGGCGTTCAGCGAAGTCGTCAAGCATTCATCGCTGAATTTTTTGCCGCTCCGTCGTGCCCTGCTCCGCGAGGATCGTCCTCGTTCGGATCGGGCGGCGACGGGTCGAGTTCGACGGGGCGCAATCTTGTCATGCCATGCCCGCGTTCGGCTAGATACTCGAGCCACTTTCCGAGAAAAGTATTCATGCGCATGCGATGGCCGAGCACCTGCGCCGGCGGCGGGTACATGCCGATCGCGTCCTGCCAGCGCCGTCCCACATAGCAGTGGGTGGCCTCGACCTGATGCGCGTCGTGGTACAGCCGCACGTAGGCCGAAGGATCGGGTTCGCCGGTCAGCGGGTCCTGCATGGCGTAGGTCAGGCGCAGCTCGGTGGTGTAGCGATGCTGCTCGAGCACGTCCAGGCGCAGGTCCAGGCCGTCGCCGACCTGCGACAGGTACGTGCCGCGCGCGAGCCCGGCCGGCTCGAACATGCGGGTGAGGCGTTCGTGGTTCTCCGCGTACAGGCCCATCAACCAGCCGAAACGGCTGAGCTTGGGGATGCGCGCGAAACGGGAGGCGGCTTGCGTCATGCACGCGATCCTACACGCTGCGCGGCGTTCGCGGCAGGATTGACGGAATGACGAAAAACCCTTAAATTATAGGCTCTTTCGCGATGTCGGCGGGCACGCAAAAAGGCCTCTCGAAACGCCGCAGCCAGCGCGTCGCGCGCCCGCCTCCATTCAGCATCGCCCTCTCCCACCACGCCCCTCCTCCGCCGCGTCATGCCGGCAGCCTCGCCCGCGCGCATCGCGCCGGCCGCGACTGCGCGCGCGAAGGCCGAAAAAAAGCCCGGCGCGTTTGCGCGCACCGGGCTCTTCGCCGCCTCGGCCGCAAGCGGCCTGAACGACGCGTTCAGAACATCTCGCGGTGGATCCCCAGCGTGGTCATGACCTTGCTGGCGATCTCCTCGATCGATGTGTGGGTGGTGCTCAGGGTCGGGATGCGCTCGGCGCGGAACATCGACTCGGCCGCGGCCACCTCGGATTTGCAGGTCTCGAACTTGGCGTAGCGCGAGTTCGGCCGGCGCTCCTGACGGATCTGCTGCAGCCGCACCGGATCGATGGTCAGGCCGAACAGTTTCTGCCGGAACGGCCGCAGCCGCGGCGGCAGGCGGTCGTGCTCGAGGTCTTCCTCGGTCAGCGGGTAGTTGGCCGCGCGCACGCCGTAATGCAGGGCCAGGTAGACGCAGGTCGGGGTCTTGCCGGCGCGCGACACCGCCACCAGGATCAGGTCGGCCTCGTTGTAGTCCACGCTCTGCCCGTCGTCGTGGGTCAGGGCGTAGTTCATGGCGTTGATGCGGCGGTGGTAGCTGTCGAAGTCGACGATGCCGTGGGCCTGGTTGATGCGGCGCTGGCGGGTCTCGTGCAGCTCGCGCTCCAGCGGTTCGATGAACGGCGCGAAAACGTCGAGCATCAGCGCCCCGCTCTCGGCCAGGGCCGCGCCGACCTCGCCGTCCATGCAGGAATTGATGACCACCGGGCGCACCCCGTAGGCCACCGCCGCCTCGCGGATCTTGCCGGCGACCTCCTGCGCCCGCTCCACCGTGTCCACGAACGGGATGCGGTCGGTGACGAAGCGGGTCTCGGTGAACTGCGTCAGCAAGCTGTGGCCGATGGTCTCGGCGGTGATGCCGGTGCCGTCGGAAACGTAGAAGACCGGGCGGGTTCCTGCCATCGATAACCTCGTCTAAGAAAACGGTGCCAGTCGGAAAAAGCCCGGGGGCCAGTACAAAAAGCCCGCCGGATCAAGCTTGTATGCCCCGGACGCACGGGCGATCATATCGTCTTGGCCGCGCCTCGATGCGTCCTAGTCCCCCTCGGAGATAGTGTGTCTTGAACGAGAACATCCTCTGGCTGCACGCGCTGCGCCTCCACGACCTGGCCCGCGTCGGCGGCAAGAACTCCTCGCTTGGCGAGATGATCGGCAACCTGGCCAACCTGGGCGTCTCGGTCCCCGGCGGCTACGCCACCACCGCCGAGGCCTTCAAGGCCTTCATCGCCCATAACGACCTGCACCAGCGCATCTACGACCGCCTCGCCACGCTCGACGTGGAAGACGTGCCGGCGCTGACCAAGGCCGGCGGCGAAATCCGCGGCTGGGTCATCGACGCGCCGCTGCAGCCCGACCTGGACCAGGACATCCGCGCCGCCTACCGCAAGCTCTGCGACGAGAATGCCGGCAGCAGCGGCGGCGACGTCGCCGTCGCGGTGCGCTCCTCGGCCACCGCCGAAGACCTGCCCGACGCCTCGTTCGCCGGCCAGCAGGAAACCTTCCTCAACGTGACCGGCGAAGACGACGTCGTGCGCAAGGTCAAGGAAGTCTTCGCCAGCCTCTACAACGACCGCGCCATCGCCTACCGCGTGCACCACGGCTTCAAGCACGAGGACGTGTTCCTGTCGGCCGGCGTGCAGCTGATGGTGCGCTCCGACGTCGGCGCGTCCGGCGTGCTGTTCACCCTGGACACCGAGTCGGGCTTCCGCGACGTGGTGTTCATCACCTCCAGCTACGGCCTGGGCGAAATGGTCGTGCAGGGCGCGGTCAATCCCGACGAGTTCTACGTCTACAAGCCCACCCTCAGCCAGGGCAAGCCGGCGATCCTGCGCCGCAGCGTCGGCGCCAAGCAGTTGCGCATGGTCTATTCGGACCAGCCCGGCGAGCGCGTGCGCACCGAGGACACGCCGGCCGAGCTGCGAAGCAAGTTCTCGATCACCGACGAAGACGTGCACGAACTCGCCAAGCAGGCGCTGGTGATCGAAAAGCACTACGGCCGGCCGATGGACGTTGAATGGGCGAAGGACGGCGTCAGCGGCAAGCTGTTCATCGTCCAGGCTCGCCCGGAAACGGTGAAGTCGCGGGCCAAGGCCACCCAGATCGAGCGCTACCAGCTCGGCCAGCGCGGCGCCGTGATCGCCGAGGGCCGCGCCATCGGCCAGAAGATCGGCAGCGGCGTGGCGCGCGTGGTGCGCAGCCTCGACGACATGGCGCGGGTGCAGCCCGGCGACGTGCTGGTCGCCGACATGACCGATCCCGACTGGGAGCCGGTGATGAAGCGCGCCGCGGCGATCGTGACCAACCGCGGCGGCCGCACCTGCCACGCGGCGATCATCGCGCGCGAACTCGGCGTGCCGGCGGTCGTCGGCACCGGCAACGGGCTCGACACGATCAAGGAAGGCGAGACCGTCACCATCAGCTGCGCCGAAGGCGACACCGGCTACATCTACGACGGCGCCCTGCCGTTCGAACGCCACGTCGCCGACCTCGACAAGATGCCGCCGGCGCCGCTCAAGGTGATGATGAACGTCGCCAACCCCGAGCGCGCGTTCGACTTCGCCATGCTGCCCAACGCCGGCGTCGGCCTGGCGCGGCTGGAGATGATCATCGCCAGCCACATCGGCATCCATCCCAAGGCGCTGCTGGAATACGCGCAGCAGGATGCGGCGACCAAGAAGAAGATCGACGAGAAGATCGCCGGCTACGGCGACGACCCGGTGCAGTTCTACGTCGACCGCCTGGCCGAGGGCATCGCCACCATCACCGCCTCGTTCGCGCCGAACCCGGTGATCGTGCGCCTGTCGGACTTCAAGTCCAACGAGTACGCCAACCTGATCGGCGGCTCGCGCTACGAGCCGCACGAAGAGAACCCGATGATCGGCTTCCGCGGCGCCAGCCGTTACGTCGATCCGTCCTTCACCGATGCTTTCGCCCTGGAGTGCCAGGCTGTACTCAAGGTGCGCGAGCGGATGGGCCTGACCAATTGCTGGGTCATGATCCCGTTCGTGCGCACGCTCGATGAGGGTCGCCGCGTGGTCGAGGTGCTGGAGAAGAACGGGCTCAAGCAGGGCGAGAATGGTCTCAAGATCATCATGATGTGCGAGGTGCCGTCGAACGCGCTGCTCGCCGACGAGTTCCTGGAGATCTTCGACGGCTTCTCGATCGGCTCCAACGACCTGACCCAGCTCAGCCTCGGCCTGGACCGCGATTCGGCCATCGTCGCGCAGCTGTTCGACGAACGCGACCCGGCGGTCAAGAAGCTGCTGGCGATGGCGATCTCGGCCGCGCGCGCCAAGGGCAAATACGTCGGCATCTGCGGCCAGGGCCCGAGCGATCATCCGGATCTGGCCGAGTGGCTGATGCAGCAGGGCATCGAGTCGGTGTCGCTGAATCCCGACACCGTCGTCGACACCTGGCTGCGCCTGGCCAAGGCCAAGGGCCAGGGCTGAGTTCCGGCATGGCGAAAAGCGACGCCGTCGTGGCGACCACCGCCCAGACCGTCCAGGCGGGGCCCGCGAAAGCGGCCGCCGCCAAGGCTCAGGCCGCCGATCCCGTCATCGGGCTCGGCGCCGGTTTCGACTTCGACAAGCTGATGGGCTGGGCCCAGACCCAGGGCCTGAAGCTGCTGGCCGCGCTGGCGATCCTGCTGATCGGGCTGTGGATCGCCAAGCGCCTGTCGCGGGCGCTGGAGCGGGTCATGACCCGCGCCAACATGGAAGTCACCCTGCGCGGCTTCCTGCGCAATATCGCCTATGCGGTGATGGTGGTGGTGGTCGCGGTGGCCGCGCTGCAGGCGCTCGGCGTGCCGACGACCTCGGTGCTGGCGGTGCTTGGCGCCGCCGGCCTGGCGATCGGCCTGGCGCTGAAGGACTCGCTGTCCAACATCGCCTCGGGGGTCATGCTGATCGTGCTGCGGCCGTTCCGCGCCGGCGACTACGTGCAGGCCGCCGGCGTCGAGGGCACGGTCGAGCAGATCCGGGTGTTCCAGACCCGCCTGCGCACCATCGACAACCGGGTGATCGTGCTGCCCAACAGCCTGATCACCACCGCGGTCATCGTCAACTTCACCGCCAACCCCAAGCGCCGCATCGACCTCACCGTCGGCGTGGGCTACGACGACGATCTGAGAGTCGCCAAAGACACTCTGCTGGCGCTGGCCGGCGCACACCCGAAGGTGCTCAAGGATCCGGCGCCGGAAGTGCTGGTGACCGCCCTGGCCGAGAGCAGCGTCAACCTGGAGCTGCGCGCCTGGGCCAAGACCGGCGATCTGGTCCACACCAAGAGCGACCTGGTCGAGGCCATCCGCAACGACCTGATCGGCAAGGGCCTCAACATCCCGTATCCGCAGCGCGACCTGCACGTGTACCACCACGATGCGGACGGGCGGCCGATCGGCGAGGTGTTGACCAAGGCGGTGGCCGACGACGGCGACGTTGCGGCGGCCGGCGCAAAGCCCAAGAGTTGAGCTGTTCGCGGGGGGCGCACGCCCTCCCCCTTCGCCGCGCCAGTGGGATTCTCCCTGTAGGAGCTGCGCAAGCTGCGACTGCGCAAATGCAACTGCGGCGAAACCTTGATCGCGCCTTCAGCCGCGCCGTGTCGGCTTCATGCCAGCGCCGGTTCGCGGAGTTCGCGGTCGCAGTTCGCGCAGCTCCTACAGTCGCTGCGTTGCGGCCTCACGCGAGACCGCAAGAAAGGCTCAGCCCGCGAGCCCGCCGAGCTTGCCCATGAACCCGCGGTAATGCCGCAGCTCGGCGATCGAGTCGTGCACGTCGCTCAGCGCGGTGTGCTTGCTGTCCTTGTGCATCCCCGCGAGCACCTCCGGCGCCCAGCGCCGCGCCAGTTCCTTGACCGTGCTGACGTCGAGGTTCCGGTAATGGAAGTACTTCTCCAGCTTCGGCATGCAGCGGTGCAGGAAGCGGCGGTCCTGGCAGATCGAGTTGCCGCAGATCGGCGAAGTGTTCGGCGCGACCCAGTCGGCGAGAAACGCCAGGGTCCGGCGCTCGGCCTCTTCCATCGTCACGCCCTGCTCCAGCACGCGCTGCCACAAGCCGGACTTGCCGTGCTGGTTGCGGTTCCACTCGTCCATCGCCTCCAGCCGCTGCAACGGATGGGCGATGGCCAGTTCCGGGCCTTCGGCGAGCACGTTGAGCTGGGCGTCGGTGACGACGGTGGCGATCTCCAGGATCGAGTCGCGGTCGGTGTCCAGCCCGGTCATTTCCAGGTCGATCCAGATCAACCGGTGTTCGTGTCCGTGCTCGTGTCCGGGGTGTCCGCTCATGGCTCGCCGTAGGGTTGCAGGTCGCGGCATGATAGCCCACCCGCCCCCGATGGCCGCGCCGCGATGACCGCCAACGCCCCCGACGTCCACTACGCGATCCTGACCGCGATGCTGGCGCCCGCGTTCTTCCTGACCGCGACCGCCTCGTTGCTGCTGTCGGCCAACAACCGCCTGGCCCGGGTCATCGACCGCGCCCGGGTCCTGCTCAAGGAACTGGCCGAGACCGAGGACGCCGAAGAGCGCGAGCTGATCGAACGCCACATCCTGCGCCAGAAGAAGCGCAGCCGGATCATCCTGCGCGGCAGCCAGTTGCTCTACACCGCGATCAGCTTCTTCGTCGGCACCAGCCTGACCGTGGCCGGCGACGCCGTGCTCGGCTATCGCCTGGGCCTGGTGCCGACCGTGCTGGCCGCGTTCGGGGTGCTGTCGATGTTCGCCGCCAGCCTGCTGCTGGCGCGCGAATCCTCGCTGGCGGTGGAGGCGGTCAACGAGGAGATGGACCACGGCCACGCCAGCGCGGTCAAGCGCTGGGCCAAGGCGCGCGGCTGAGCGGGCGGCGGCTTCGAAGCCGCGCCGGAGCGGCGTCGCCCTGCGGGAGGGCCTTCAGGCCCGACGCTTTTCGGTCCGCCGCCACGCACCGACGGCGCGAACCGGCCGAACAGCGTCGGGGCTGAAGCCCCTCCCACAACAGCTCCCCGCGCTTGCGGCATCATGGGATCCCACGCACGCTCCTCCGCACGCCGCCATGCCCGACCCGCTGCAACTGAGTTCGCACTACGCCGTGGTCTCGGCGATGATCACGCCGGCCTTCTTCCTGACCGCCACCGCTTCGCTGCTGGTGTCGTCGAACAACCGCCTGGCGCGCGTGGTCGACCGCATGCGCCAGCAACTGGCGACGCTGGAAGACACCGTCGACGAGCACGCGCGGCAGTACCTGGAAGCGCGCATCATCCTGCACCGCCGGCGCGTGCGCCTGATCCTGACCTGCCTGCAACTGCTGTACGGCGCGATGACCGCCTTCGTCGGCACCAGCCTGGCCATCGGCATCGACCAGTTCGCCGACTACCGCCTGCGCGGCGTGCCGACCGGGCTGGCGATGTGCGGCGTGCTGCTGGTGCTGGCCGCCTGCATCAACATGGGCCGCGAAGCGCGCATGAGCGTGAGCATGCTCGACGCCGAAGTGAAGCGCGAGTTCGACCGCGACCACGGCCGCAGGAAACGCGGCTGACCCTACCCCTGCGCGCGCCGGGTTTCGCGGAGAATCGGCACTGCGTCACAAAGCTCGATCGCGCGCCGGCCTTCGCGGCCCACGCAGGCATGCGCAAGCGTCATGCGCGCACGCGCAAAGTCCGGGCCCGCATCGCCACATCGCCGGTGCATCGACGCAGCGCGCGATTCGCGCGCAGCGAGCGCGGGCCGCGCGGCGCACTTTTTCTGTCGCGCCAGCCTCTCGCTTTTTGCACGCGCCTCGCCGATGCGGACGCAAGCGTATACGCGATACGGCACTGCCGGCGGCCATGCCGCGGGCCGCGCTGCGTGTCGGCCAGCACATGCCGCATAAGCGCTCCGCACAGTTCGCAAGGTTCGCCGGCGTCCGTCCGGCGACGGCAAATTCTTCTGCGACTGGCCGCACGATCCGCGATCGCCCGCTATCGATATGCTGCGCCCGCCACCGACCTATAGCTTGTAGTCGAGCGTGGCAAACCGACCTCCACGCTCGACGCGCACAGCGCACCAGATACACAAGAACGACTCGCACGCCACACCGCCAGTACGCCGGCCGCATTCGCAGACGGGTAAGCCGCGCCCGCTGCGCAAGCCACGAACGCGTTGTGCAACAAAAAACGATGCCGCTATCTTCTGGCCGTCGTTCGGCCGCCGATACGCGCATCGGGCAAGGAGCGCCCCGCCGCATCGCCCGCGCAATCGCGCGGCTGCGGTCCGAACCGCATTTCATCAACGCGCTCCAGGGGAATGATCCGATGTTTCTTCACTCGTTGCGGGTGCGCCTGCTGCTGCCCGTGCTGGCGCTGGTGCTGGTCGCCGTGCTCGCCTTGACCGTGGTGCTCGCCATCGCCCAGGCGCGCCACGTGCGCGCCGACGCCGCCCAATCCATCGAACGCCGCACGCTGGCGCTGCAGAGCCTGTTCGGCGTCACCCGTTCGATCATGCTCGACCGCACCCACGACGCCATGCGCCTGCTGCGCAGCGAAGGCCGCAAGCTCGGCGCCGCCAGCCTGGGCGGACGCGTCACCGTCGGCGGCCGCGCCAGCAACGACCTGGTGCTCGGTAGCGTCTCGCAGGCCAACAACTTCGCCTTGGTCGACAGCGTCACCGCCATCGCCCAGGGCACCGCGACCTTGTTCGCGCGCGACGGCGAGGACTTCGTGCGCGTCGCCACCAACGTGCGCAAGGACGACGGCAGCCGCGCCATCGGCACCCAGCTCGATCCGCTCGGCCAGGTGATCCCGCACATGCGCAAGGGCGAGAACTTCTATGGCGTGGTCGACATCCTCGGCACGCCCTACGTCACCGGCTACGAGCCGATCTTCGCCGACAGCGACGCCCGCCGCGCGATCGGCGTGTGGTACGTGGGCTACAAGACCGACCTGCAGGCGCTGTCGGAAGTCGTCGACGCCAGCCAGGTGCTGGACTCGGGCTTCATCGCCGTGTTCGACAGCAAGGACAAGCTGCGCTTCCACTCCAAGACCGGCGCGACCGTCGATCCGGCGCAGATCGCGCGCATCGCCCAGGAAACGCCGGACGGCTGGGTGGTCAGCCGCGAGGAAGTGCCGAACTGGGGCTTCACCCTGGTCTCGGCCTATCCCAAGAGCGACGTCGACAAGGCGATCGTGCGCCAGTCGTTGTGGATCGGCGGCATCGGCCTGCTGGTGTGCGCGCTGATCCTGGGCCTGCAGTGGGGCCTGATCTGGAGCCGCGTGCTCAAGCCGATCCAGCACCTGACCACGGTCGCCGAGGAATTGAGCGTCGGCAAGTGGGGCCACACCATCGAGGAGACCGAACTCAAGGACGAGATCGGCAAGCTCGCCCGCGCCATCTCGCGCCTGTCCTACAGCGTGCGCGTGGCGATGGAGCGGCTGGCCAAGCTCTCGCGCTGATCCGCATCGTCCCGACCCCGACAGCGCCCCAGGGAGCGTCGCATGAGCAATGAGTTCCGACCGCTGGTGCAGGTGCTGCGCGAGCTCAAGATCCTGGCGCAGAAGCGCTCCTCCGGCTTCGCCTACATCGTCACCGAGGACAACCACTCCTGCATCGTGCGCCTGCACCAGGGCCAGGTGCAGGAAGTGGTGTACCGGATGCTGCGCAACGAAGAAGCGGTGCAGCGGTTGTCGATGGTGTCGGCGGCCAAGGTCCGCTTCGAGAGCAGCGGCATCGCCGCGCTGCCGCCCGGGCGCGCGCCGCTGAGCGAAGGCTCGGTGGAATGGCTGCTGGGCGGGTTCGAGCACGACCTCGGCGGCCAGCAGTATCAATACTCGCCGGCGGCGACGCCGGCACCGCTGCCGGGCGCGTCGGCCTCTCCCGCCGCGCCAGCGGCGCCCGCGGCGGCGGCGGTCAATCCGCGCGCGCGCCAGGCGCTGGAGCAGGTCGCGCTGAACTACCTGGGGCCGATCGCCGGGATGCTGTGCCAGGAAGCGCTCGACGCCGCCGGCGGCGATCCGCACAAGGCCATTACGCAACTGGCCGGGCAGTTGTATTCGCAGCAGGAGGCGCAGCGTTTCAGCGAGGAGGCGCGCACGGCGCTGGCGGCGTTGCGCTGAGGGGCGAAGGGGGGCGGGTCAGGCGTGGGTTTCGTCGTGGTCGGGGTCTCGCGGTCGCGACTTGCGTCGCTCCTACAGGGGTGGACGTTGTCGCGGCCTCGCCCTGTAGGAGCGACGCAAGTCGCGACCGCGCGGCCCGCCGATCGCCGCGAACCTGAAACCCCGCCCCGCTACACCGCCTTGCCGCGCTTGCGCCTGAAGTACGCGCTCAAGCGCGCCCCGGCCTCGTCGCCGAGCACCCCGCCAAGCACCGCCACGCGATGGTTGTGGCGCGGATCGGCCAGCAGGTCGAACACGCTGCCGGCGGCGCCGGTCTTGGGATCGAACGCGCCGAACACCACCCGCGCCACGCGCGCGTGCACCATCGCCATCGCGCACATCGCGCACGGCTCCAGGGTCACGTACAAGCTCGCGCCGACCAGGCGGTGGTTGCCGATGCGCTGGCCGCCGTCGCGCATGGCCACGATCTCGGCGTGCGCGGACGGGTCGTGCAGGCCGATGTTGCGGTTCCAGCCTTCGCCGAGCAGTTCGCCGGCTTCCGACACCAGCACCGCGCCGACCGGGATCTCGTCGTACTCGCGCTCGGCGCGCTCGGCCAGATCCAGCGCCCGGCGCATCCAGTAACGGTCGATCTCGGCCTGTTGCTCGCTCACGCTGTTTCTCGCTCCGGCGCCGCCGCGGCGCGGCGCCCGGGCGCGATTATGGTGCAGCCGCGCCGCGTGCGCATCCGCTGCGTCCGCAGTCTCGGATGCGCACCGCCGCGAGCGCAGCGCGCCCGCGGCGGTGCGCGCGATCAGGCCGCGCCGCGCAGGTAGTCCATCTTGCCCAGCGGTACGCCGAGGTGGCGCAGGATGCCGTAGGCGGTGGTGAGGTGGAAATAGAAGTTCGGCAGGACGAAGCCGCGGATGTAGTCGCGGGCGACGAAGCGCAGTTCGCGGCCGCCGGGACGGATCACGATCTCGCGCTCTTCCTGGCCGTCCATGCTCTGCGGGGTCACCGTGCGCAGGAATTCCTGGGTCTTGGCGATGCGCTCGCGCAGCTCGTCCAGGGTGGTCTCGGTGTCGGCGAAGCTCGGCGGCGCGATGCCGGCCAGGCGCGCGGCACCGAACTTGGCCGCGTCGCTGGCCGACTGGACCTGGCCGACCAGGGTGTACATGTCCGGCGCCAGCCGCCCGGCCAGCAATCGCTCGGGGTCCTGGCCCTGGGCGCGGGCATGGGCGATGCCCTGGTCGAGCAGGTGCGAAAGCACGTCGAGGCCGCGCTGGAACGCGGGCACGCTGATGTCGTAGAGCGAAAGGCTCATGGGGGTTTCCTGGGTGGCGTGGCAGGGAAACGAAGCGGGCAACGCCCGCCGTATGGGCGGGCCGGCCGAGTCTGAGCGCTTGCCCGGCGGGGGTCAACGAATTTAATATCGATCGCTATGGAATTCGGCGTTGCACATCCGGAACCCTCCGGCGGCACGGGTCTGCCCGCAGCCGCGCCCGAGCCGGCGCTCGGCGGGAACGCCGAAGCCGCCACCGACGCCGCCGCGGCGAAACCGCGCCGCCCACGCGGCCGCCCGCGCGGCTTCGACCGCGATCAAGCCCTGGAAACCGCGATGCGGATGTTCTGGCAGCGCGGCTTCGAAGCCACCTCGATGAGCGAGCTGACCGCCGCCATCGGCGTCGCCGCGCCGAGCCTCTATGCCGCCTTCGGCAGCAAGGAAGACCTGTTCCGCGCCGCGCTGCAACGCTATCTGGAGCAGTTCCGGCGCGGACACGGCAGCGTGCTGGCGACGCCCGGGCTGCCGGCGCGCGAAGCCTTCGCGCGCCTGTTCGACGCGCTCGCCGAGGGCTTCGCCGCCTGCCCGACCCGCTCGGGCTGCATGCTGGTCGCCGCCGAGACCGGCGGCCTCGGCGACGCTACCCAACTGCGCGAAGAGCTCGGCGCGCACCGCGCCAGCGTCGAGGCCGGTTTCCGCGCGCGCATCGAGCGCGGCCAGCGCGAAGGCGACGTGCCCGCCGGTGCCGACGCGGCCGCGTTGGCCAAGTTCCTGTCGACGGTCGTGCAAGGCCTGTCGATCCAGGCCCGCGACGGCGCCGACGCGGCGCAGTTGCGCGAGGTGCTGCGCACTGCGCTGCGCGCCTGGCCCTCGGCGTAGACGCGTTTGTGGGCTGCGCCCGCGGGCCTCGCTTAGGGCTGCAGGTAGGGCTGCTGCGCGAACCCGGCGAAGCCGCGGCGCGGCGCCGCACGCGAAACCGACGCCACCGGCAGCCGGAGCGCGGCGCAGTGCGCCCTCGCCGGCGCCGACACCGACACCGTGCGCGGCGGCTGCGCCGCCACGGCCGCGGGCGGCTCGTGCCGGGCGGCGGCGATCGACAGCAGATGCGGCAGAGCCAGCAATGCGGCGGCCACGGGCAGATATCGCTCCATGCGTTTCTCCTGATCGGACTCGGATCGCCGGCTACGGGGGATGTTTCGGCCGGCTTCGATACGACGACGAACCGCGCAGCGCTGAATCGACACCGCCGCCGCAGCGGGCGCGCGGCGCGCAGCCGCCGTCCGTGTGCCCATAGGCTACGTACCATTGCGGCCTGGAATTGTCCTAATTACGGCAATTGGCGCCGCGATCGAACCGGCGCGAACGTCGCCGCGATCGCGCGGGCACGGGCAGGCGTCGAAGGCGCCCCGCGCGGACGCCCCGCAAGGAGCCGGCCGCAGACCGGAGCACAGGCCCGGCCTCGCCGACAGGGGCCGGCACGACGCCGCGCCCCGAGGGCAAGGGAGCGGATCGCCGCTCCCTTGCCGCCACGAACCGGCTCAGCAGCCGTCCGAGCAGATGATCCAGCACCGCGAATCGGGCTGGTTCGGATCGCAACTGCTGCAGCACGGCCGCGCGAACGCGGACAGACTGACGGTCAGGCCGAACGCGAACGCGCAGCAGGTCAGGAACAGCTTGGCGCGGGACATCCTCTTCATGACGCACTCCTGTCTTCGGTGGCGAAGGCCGCGCGCGCATCCGGCGGCGCGCGGCGCGAAAGCCGGCGGCGCGGGCCGTCCGGCGGTACCGCCGCGGCTCCGTCCGCGGCAGAAGCGGTTCGCGTATCCGCGCGAACGCAAGCGGCTGCGGCAGCCGCCGCGGCCGCACAGCAGCAAGGCGCAAGGCGCAAGGCCCGAACGGTAGCGCCGGGGCCGCAGCGCCGGCGCGTCCGCGATCACACAAACCGCTGGCCGTGTTCTGTTGCAGCGCCGCAATGCGCGGCGTTGCGTCCGCGCACGCCCGCCGCGGCTCATCGCAACCCTCGCCGATGCGCCGGCCCGCTCCGGCAAAACGTAAAATGTCCGCGCCGCGCCGGGCGCACCGCCCGCCAGCCCGCCCCGAACGAGAATGCGACGCCCCATGAAGCATGGATTGCTCGACAGAACGCTTTGGCATCAAGACGAACATGGACGCAAGATCGAGGTCGCACAGCAGCGGCTGGTCGATTTCGCCGAACCCGTGGTCGTTCTGGGCGAAGCCGGGATGGGCAAATCCAGCCTGCTCGGCGAACTGGGAAAACTGCCGGGCTACGCCGGTTGCACGGCACGGCAGCTGATCAATCGCGCCGATCCGCGCAGCCTGCTCGGCGACGCCACCACCCTGGTGATCGACGCGCTCGACGAAGTCTCGACCAGCCGCGAAGGCGACGCCGTGGACGCCGTGCTGCGGCGCCTGGGCGAAATCGGCTGTCCGCGTTTCGTCTTGTCGTGCCGCAGCATCGACTGGCGCAGCGCCACCGGCGCCCAGGCTATCGAGGAACAATACGAGCGCGCACCGCTGCAACTGCACCTGGAACCGTTGACCGACGCACAGGTGCTGGCATTTCTGGGCGATCGCATCGGCCCCGACCGGGCCGAAGCCGCGGCCCGACATTTCCAGTCGCTCGGCCTCGACGGCCTGCTCGGCAATCCGCAGTCCCTGAGCATGATCGCCGACGTCGTCGCCGGCAGCGACTTGCCGAAAACCCGCGACGAGCTGTTCTCGTTGGCGATCACCAAACTCGTCGACGAGCACAACGATGCCAAACCCGTCCAACGGCTGCCGCGGGAGGCCCGTCTGGCCGGCGCCGGCGCCGCCTGCGCCGCACTGATCCTCACCGGCCACGAAGCGCTCGCGCGTCGCGCCGCGGCGAATCTGGAAGACGGCGATCTGGCGCTGGCCGAACTCGACCGGCTGCCGGACGGCGAGCATGCCTGCGTCGCGCTGGCTTCGCGCCTGTTCAAAGCCGCCGGCGACGAGCGCTTCGGCTACGTGCATCGCCGTATCGGCGAGGACCTGGGCGCGCGCTGGCTCGCGGCGCAGGCGGACACCCCGCGCAAGCGCCGGCGTCTGCTGGCGCTGTTCCACCACCAAGGACTGGTACCGTCGAGCCTGCGCGGCATGCATGCCTGGCTAGCGCAATCGCCGGCATTGGCTCCGGCCGTGATTGCGGCCGATCCCATGGGCGTCATCGAGTACGGCGATGTCGCCGCGCTGGACACGACTCAAGTCCGCGGTCTGCTCGAATCGCTGCGGAAGCTGGCGCTGATCGATCCGCATCTGAACCAGTGGCGCGCTTTTGCGGTGCCGGGAGTGGCGCGGATGGAACTGCTCGACGAGTTGCGCTGTGCGGTCGCGTCCGAGCCCGAGCCGTTCGGGTTTCGCCTGATTGTGCTGAAATCGTTGGCGCGGACGCCCGCCGCAGCGGCGATGGCCGCAACGCTGCAATCCCTGGTAGTGAACGGCGACGGTTACTTTGCCCTGCGCCGCGCGGCAGCACAGGCGCTGGCCGACGTGCTGACGCCGGCCGCGTGGCGCGACATAGCGCTCACTCTGCTGGACCAGGACAGCGAAGATTCGACGCGGCTGGCGCTGGAAATCATGCCCATGGTCGACTACGCCCCGTTCGAGGACGAGTTGATCGTCGACA
The DNA here is from genome assembly GCF_031199375.1 of Lysobacter yananisis. Classification (NCBI taxonomy): domain Bacteria; kingdom Pseudomonadati; phylum Pseudomonadota; class Gammaproteobacteria; order Lysobacterales; family Lysobacteraceae; genus Lysobacter; species Lysobacter yananisis. The sequence goes on along the minus strand of NZ_CP133568.1, from coordinate 4,286,157 downwards.
TCGCCATCGCCGCAGTGCGACGCAACAGGCGCTTGGCGAGCGTGCTGTATGAACTGGAACACCGGCTGCCCGACGAACGCATCGCGTCGGTGCTGGAGCGGCTCGCGGTCGCCCTGCCGGAACCTCGGGGAGCGCACGACTACGACGCCCGCCTGCCGTTGAACGATCTCGTTTATCATTTGATCGCACGCCAGCTCGTCGTCTCCCGGCCCAGCGCGGAGACGCTTTTGCGCTGGCTGCAGCCTGTCGGCTCAGACGATGGTTACGATCGCGAGCCGCGCATCGCTTTGCAACAGCACCTCATTGCGGAAACCGCACTGCGCCGGGATGTGCAGAGCCTCGCGTTGCTCGACGGCACCGGGGAAGATCACGCGCTCCTGCGGCACACGCAGTTGATTCAATATTCTCTGGGACTGGAGTGCTCGGAAGACGACGTAGTCGCATTGCTGGAACGCTATTCGCCGCGCGACGAACAAGACCCGCGATGGCGGGAACTACTGCAGCTGATCCCACACGGCCCGGACAAGGGCAACCGGGCCCGCGCCACCGCGCAGCGCTTCGCCGCGGACGATCCCGAGGCGCGCGAATGGATCGAGCGCCTGGGCCAGCCCGTTGCCATGCCCTTGGATCAGCGGCGCGAACAACGAAAAGAGCAACAACGCGTCGAACGCGCCGAACGCCACGCGCAACATCGCGAGCATTTCGCCCAGCGCGTCGAACCAATGCGGGCCGGTGCCCCCGCCGATCTGACCAGCCCGGCCTCCGCCTACCTGGGCATCTACCACGACCTCGACAAGGATCTGCCCGCACCGGAAAGGCTGCAGCAATGGCTGGGACCTGATCTCGCCCAAGCCGCCCTGCTGGGGTTTCAAGCCTTCCTTCTGGCCCCTGAGCACGCGCGCGACCGGCACGCGATCGAGCGTGACCTGTTCGAGGACAGCGGTTACCCCGCCGCGCAAGTGCTGATCGCCGGACTGGCCGAGCGCCACCGGCTCGCAATCGGCCTGGACGATCTGCCCGACGACATCCTGTTCGCCGGCTTCGTCGAACTGCACCGCAACGGCAGTCAGGTTCGTTACGGACTGGCGGAACTGCAGCAAGCCGTCGTCGACGCGTTGCGCGCGCGTTCGCTCTGGGCCGAGGCCTTGCGGATCGCTTGCGAACCGCAGCTGCGCGCTGGACACGAGTACGTGCTCGGCCTCACCGGCCTCTTGAACGGCGAGGAAGACCCCGAACTGATCGATCGGTTGGCCGCCGAATGGCTGCATCGGTTCGAGAGTCTGCCTTGGCGGATCGAGGAGGCGCTCATCGAGCGGTTGCTCAAGCGCGGCCAACGCGAGCCGCTCAAAGACCTCGTCCAGCGAGCCGCTGTCGACGTTCCCAGCGATCGCAGCCAAACATGGGACGCGATCGATCTGATCGTCGATTTCGAAGCCGCGGCCGCCCGGTTGGACGCGACCGGCATGAATCCCGGCCTGTTGTTCGAGATCCGCGACCGCAGCTTCGAAGATCGTGGTGCGCGCGACCCGGGAACCGTGATCTGGAGCCCGGCGCAACTCGAATGGATCGTCTCCCGCTTTCGCGGGTTGTGGCCGGTCGTCCCGCTTCCCGAGGACGGCTGGGTCGGCGACCGCAACCCGTGGGACGCGGTCGTCTATCTGCGCGACCAGATCCGCCGTCTGGGTAACGACACCAGCGACGCCGCGCGCGCTGCGCTCGCGCGCCTGTGCGAAGCGCCCGCGGACGATTACAGCGAAACCTTGCGCAGCGTGCGCACGGAGCAACAGCGAACCCACGTCGAGTCGCACTACGCGCCGCCGGAACTGGAGGTTCTGGCCCAGGTGGCGAACGATAAGACTCCCAACAGCGCGGCCGACCTGCAGGCATGGCTGCTGGAAGAGTTGGTCGAGGTCCAGAAAAAGATCCGCAGCGACGATGCGGAATCCTGGAGGGGCTTCTACGACAGCGAAGAGCCGCGCAACGAAGAACAGTGCCGCGACCATCTGATGGGCCTGCTGCGCCAGGGTACGCCCGGTGTCGAGTACGCGCCCGAGGGACACGTAGCGGCCGACAAGGAGGTCGACATCGCCTGTTCGGCAGGAAAACTGCGTCTGCCGATCGAGATCAAGGGGCAGTGGAATCGCCAGTTGTGGACCGGCGCCGACGAGCAGCTCGACCGCCTGTACACCAGCGACTGGCGCGCCGACGGCCGCGGTATCTATCTGCTGCTCTGGTTCGGCGAGCAGGATACGGCGAGCAAACGCCTGGTCGGTCCCGGCAAGGGCTCGCCGCTGCCGGCCACGCCGGAACAGGCCCGGCAACTGTTGATCGAGCGCAGCGCCGCGGCGCGCGAAGGCCGCGTCGAAGTCGTGGTGCTGGACGTTTCGCGCCCTGCCGCGATTGCCGCCAAACCGAAGGGAAGCCGCTGACGCCGGCAGGCGGTATCGCGCGAAACCGCGGCAGCCGAAACGATCGAGGCGCCCTCAGGCGCCTCGATGCGTTGGGTCGGTCATTCCCGAACCGTCAGTCCCGATCGGTCACTCCCACTCAATCGTCGCCGGCGGCTTCCCGCTGATGTCGTACACCACCCGCGACACGCCCGACAGCTCATTGATGATCCGGTTCGACACCGTGCCGAGGAAGTCGTACGGCAGGTGCGCCCAGTGTGCGGTCATGAAGTCGATGGTCTCGACCGCGCGCAGCGCGATCACCCACTCGTAGGCGCGCGCGTCGCCGACCACGCCGACCGACTTGACCGGCAGGAACACGGCGAACGCCTGGCTGGTCTTGTCGTACAGGCCGGCCTTGCGCAGTTCGTCGATGAAGATGTGGTCGGCCTTGGCCAGCAGGTCGGCGTAGTCGCGCTTGACCTCGCCGAGGATGCGCACGCCCAGGCCCGGGCCCGGGAACGGGTGGCGGTAGACCATCTCGCGCGGCAGGCCGAGTTCGACGCCGAGGCGCCGCACTTCGTCCTTGAACAGCTCGCGCAGCGGCTCGACCAGGCCGAGCTTCATGTCCTCGGGCAGGCCGCCGACGTTGTGGTGGCTCTTGATGACGTGGGCCTTGCCGGTCTTGCTGCCGGCGGATTCGATCACGTCCGGGTAGATGGTGCCCTGCGCCAGCCACTTGGCGTTGGCGAGCTTGTGCGATTCCTCGTCGAAGATCTCGACGAACAGGTTGCCGATGATCTTGCGCTTGGCTTCCGGGTCGCTGACGCCGGCGAGCTTGTCGAAGTAGCGGTCGGCGGCGTTGACGCGCACGACCTTGACGCCCATATGCTCGGCGAACATCGCCATCACCTGGTCGCCTTCGTTGTAGCGCAGCAGGCCGGTGTCGACGAACACGCAGGTCAGCTGGTCGCCGATGGCCTTGTGCAGCAGCGCCGCGACCACCGAGGAATCGACGCCGCCGGACAGGCCGAGGATGACCTCGTCGCTGCCGACCTGCTCGCGCACGCGGGCGATCTGGTCGTCGATGATGTTGGCCGCGGTCCACAGCGTCTGGCAGCCGCAGATGTCGACCACGAAGCGGCGCAGCAGGGTCTGGCCCTGCTTGGTGTGGGTCACTTCCGGATGGAACTGCACGCCGTACCAGCGGCGCGCGTCGTCGGCGAACGCGGCGATCGGCACGCGGTCGGTCTTGGCGGTGACCACGAAACCGTCCGGCGCCTTCGACACGTGGTCGCCGTGGCTCATCCACACGTCCAGGCGCGGCGGCGAACCCGGATGATCCTTGAGCCCGTCGAACAGATGGTCCTGCGCGACCAGTTGCACTTCGGCGTGGCCGAACTCGCGCTGGCCGGCGGCCTCGGTGTCGCCGCCGAGCTGCTTGGCCATGGTCTGCATGCCGTAGCAGATGCCCAGCAGCGGCAGGCCCGCGTCGAACACCTGCTGCGGCGCGCGCGGCGAGCCGTCTTCGGTGGTCGATTCCGGGCCGCCGGACAGGATGATGCCCTTGGCGCCGTAGGCCTCGATCTCGGCCGGATCGTGGTCCCAGGCCCAGATCTCGCAGTAGACGCCGAGCTCGCGGATGCGGCGGGCGATCAGCTGGGTGTACTGGGCGCCGAAATCGAGGATCAGGATTTTGTCGCTATGGATGTCCATGGGCCAGAAACGAGTCAAGAGGAGTGAGAAACGAGAGAAGTCGAAAGCGGGGCCGGAATAGTCGAAGAGGAGCGGGACACTCGTTCCTCACTCCTCTTCGCTCGTTCCTGCGGCTTCATCCCGCCCGGTAGTTCGGCGGTTCCTTGGTGATCTGCACGTCGTGCACGTGGCTCTCGCGCGAACCGGCGTTGGTGATGCGCACGAAGCTCGGCTTCTTGCGCATCTCCTCGATGGTCGCGCAGCCCACGTAGCCCATGGTGGCGCGCAGGCCGCCGGCGAGCTGGTGGACCACGCCGCCGAGCGAACCGCGATACGGCACGCGGCCTTCGATGCCTTCCGGCACCAGCTTGTCGGCGTCCGAGGCGTCCTGGAAATAGCGGTCCTTGGAGCCCTGCTCCATCGCGCCGAGGCTGCCCATGCCGCGGTAGCTCTTGTAGCTGCGGCCCTGGAACAGCTCGATCTCGCCCGGAGCTTCCTCGGTGCCGGCGAACAGGCCGCCGACCATCACCGACGAGGCGCCGGCGACCAGCGCCTTGCCGATGTCGCCGGAGTAGCGGATGCCGCCGTCGGCGATCAGCGGGATGCGGTCCTGCAGCGCCTCGGCGACCATCGCCACGGCGGTGATCTGCGGCACGCCGACGCCGGCGACGACGCGGGTGGTGCAGATCGAACCGGGGCCGACGCCGACCTTGACCGCGTCGGCGCCGTGATCCATCAGCGCCAGCGCCGCGTCGCCGGTGACGATGTTGCCGCCGATCACCTGCAACTGCGGGAAGCGCTTCTTGACCCACTGCACGCGATCGAGCACGCCCTGCGAATGGCCGTGCGCGGTGTCGACCACGATCACGTCCACGCCGGCCGCGGCGAGCGCTTCCACGCGCGCTTCGGTGTCGCCGCCGGCGCCGACCGCGGCGCCGACCAGCAAGCGCTCGGCGCTGTCCTTGGCGGCGTTGGGGTTGTCGGTCTTCTTCTGGATGTCCTTGACCGTGATCAGCCCGCGCAGCTCGAAGCCGTCGTTGACCACCAGGACCTTTTCGATGCGGTGCTTGTGCAGCAGCTGCAGCACTTCCTCGTCGTCGGCGCCCTCGCGCACGGTGACCAGGCGGTCGCGCTTGGTCATGATGTGGCGGACCGGATCGTCGAGCTTCTTCTCGAAGCGCATGTCGCGGCTGGTGACGATGCCGACCAGCTGGCCGCCGTCCACGACCGGCACGCCGGAGATGTTGCGCGCGCGGGTCAGCTTGAGCACTTCGCCGATGGTGGTCTCGGGGCCGACGGTGAACGGCTCCTTGATCACCCCGGCCTCGAACTTCTTGACCTGGGCGACCTGCGCGGCCTGGGCCTGCAGGCTCATGTTCTTGTGGACGATGCTGATGCCGCCGAGCTGGGCCAGGGCGATGGCCAGGCGGGCCTCGCTGACGGTGTCCATCGCCGCCGACAGGATCGGCAGGCGGATCGACAGGTCGCGGGTCAGGCGGGTGGAGAGGTTTACGTCCTTAGGCAGGACGATCGAATGCGCGGGGACGAGAGAGACATCGTCGTAAGTCAGCGCTTCAGCCTGGATGCGCAGCATAGGCGGGCCCGGGAGGATGAAGCGCGCCATTCTAACCCGAAACCGCTCCGCTCCGCTCGCCGCGCGGGCGGAAAGCGACGTTCCGCGGGTGGCGTGCGAGGGGCCCGTTAAGGCTTGCCTGGCGGGCCCGGGAGCCCGCCGGGCGGCCTTCAGTCCTGCCCGGCCGCCTTGTCCGCCGCCTCGGCCGCTTCCAGGGTGTTCTGCATCAGCGTGGCGACCGTCATCGGCCCGACCCCGCCCGGCACCGGCGTGATCCAGCTGGCGCGCTGCGCGGCCGCGGCGAAGCCGACGTCGCCGACCAGGCGGCCGTCGTCGAGCCGGTTGATGCCCACGTCGATCACCACCGCGCCCGGCTTGACCCATTCGCCCGGGATCAACCCCGGCCGGCCGACCGCGACCACCAGGATGTCGGCGTTGCGCACCGACTGCTCCAGCACCGCCTGCGGGGTGAACTTGTGGCAGCTGGTGACGGTGCAGCCGGCGATCAGCAGCTCCAGCGCCATCGGCCGGCCGACGTGGTTGCTGACCCCGACGATGGTCGCGCTCTGCCCGCGCACCGGGCGGTCGGTGTAGCCCAACAGGGTGGTGATGCCGCGCGGCGTGCACGGGCGCAGGCCGAACTGGCGCAGCATCAGGTGGCCGACGTTTTCCGGATGGAAGCCGTCGACGTCCTTGCGCGGGTCGATGCGGTGGATCAGCGCGGTGGCGTCGCGGCGGTCCGGCAGCGGCAGCTGGACCAGGATGCCGTGCACCTCGGGGTCGGCGTTGAGCTTGTCGATCAGCGCCAGCAGCGCCTCGTCGCCGGGATCGGCCGGCAGGTCGTAGTCGATCGCGCGGATGCCGACCTTCTGCGCGGCGCGGCGCTTGTTGCGCACGTACACCGAGGAGGCCGGATCGCTGCCGACCAGCACCACCGCCAACCCCGGCCGCGACAGGCCGCGGGCGACGCGCTGGTCGACCTGGGCCTTGAGGTTGTCGAGCAGTTCCTCGGCGATGCGCTTGCCGTCGAGGATGCGGGCCGGGTGCGAAGGAGGCGTCATGCGGGCTCGGCTGCGGTAGAGTCGGGCCGCGCATTATCGCCGATCCGGCCGGCCGAATTTCGCCGGCGCGCGCATTTCGCCGATGCAGCGCGCGGGCCCGCCGCGCCGGCCGCCGCGCGCCGCGGCCGCACCGGCCCGTTCTCGCCCCTCCCCGTCCAGAGCACCGCCATCAGAGCCCCGCCATGACCCCGACCGACCCCACCGCCGTCCCGGACGCCGCCACCGAAGCCCTGCAGGCCGCCGCTTTCCGCCGCCTGCTCGCCCACCTGATGCACGAGCGCCGCGACGTGCAGAACATCGACCTGATGATCCTGGCCGGCTTCTGCCGCAACTGCCTGGCCGACTGGTACCGCGACGCCGCCAGCGAGCGCGGGATCGAGTTGAGCAAGGACCAGGCGCGCGAGGCGATCTACGGAATGCCGTTCGCGCAGTGGAAGGCGCAATACCAACAGGAAGCGACGCCGGAGCAGTTGGCCGCGTTCGAGGCGGCGCAGAAGCGGCACGGCTGAGAGCGATTGCGCGCGGTTGCGGCTCCTGCACGGCCCCTGCGCACCGCCTCCCCACCCCGTCGTTCCGGCGAAAGCCGGAACCCATTTTGATCTTGCTTCTGCAGTTGTGGGAGCAAAAGCAAAATGGATTCCGGCTTTCGCCGGAATGACGGGGTGGAGGGAAGCGAGGCAGTAACGGAGCGACGCCGCAACGGCCGCCCCCTGTAGGAGCGGCGCAAGCCGCGACCGCGAAAACCGAACCGCTGCGCAGGCACGAGATGCCCGTCCCCGCCGCCCGCAAAACAAACCCGGCACGCACGCAAGACATCCAGCCGCCGCCGTCGCATCGTTCCCGCAGTCGCGGCTCGCGCCGCTCCTACAGGGGTACTGCGCGACCTCGCAGCGATCTCAATCCTGCACCGGCGCCTGCCCCTGCGGCTGCAGCGACGGCGCATTCGGATTCGGGCAACGCGGGATTCCCGACCCCACCACGCAGTTGATGCAGCACCCCGACGGCTGCTGCGACGGCGCCTGCTGCGGCGCGAACAGCGGCTGCGGCGGCGCCAGCGTCGCCAGGCTGGCATCGGGCTTGAGCTTGAGCAGCGCCGCCCAGTCGAGCTTGTTCATGTCGCAAGCCGTGGCGGTGTCGGGCGAGCATTCCACCTGGGTTTCGCTGCGCAGCGGCAGCGGCCAGAACTGGCCGTTGCGGTTGACCGCCATCAGCCGCATGGTCGCGCCCTGCTGGACGTTGCCGCCGATCAGGTAGGCCTTGCCGTCGTTGTCCGGACTGACCGCGACGACGACGTCGCAGTGCATCGCCAACGAACCGTTGCCGCTGTCGAGCGCGGCGATCAAACCCTGGTAGCCGTACACGCGCGTGCTCGAGCGCACCGCGCACAGCAGATCGCCCGGCGCGGCCGCGGCGCTGGCCGGGTCCAGGTACAGGAACGGGCTCTGGTCGGGATTGCGATAGGCCTCGCGCACGTAATCGTAGTGGCTGGCCGAAGGGCGGAAGCCCGGCACCGCGGCCTTCATCATCACGTAGGACACGAACGCGGCCGACCACGGATTGTCGACCAGGAAGGCGCGGCAACCCTGGGTCGAATACGCGCTGCCGAACGGATCGAAGCATTGGTCGGCGCCGGCGAAACCGCTCATGCGCTGGAGCAGGCCGGTCTCGCGCCAGTAGCCGGCGGTGCGGCGCCAGGTTTCGGTGGCGCCGTCGGCCAGGCGCGCGTTTTCCGATTCGCTCACCGAGGCGCTGGCCAGGCGGCCCTGGATATCGATGAAGGGCCGGTACCACAGCAGGTTCTCGCTGCACGCCGCGGCCGCGACGCGGGTCGCGGCCTGGGCCGCGCCGCCGAGGTTGCGCAGCGACGGGCAAGCGTCGGCGGCGCGGGCCGCGCCCCAAGGCGCAAGCAACGCCGACACAGCGGCCAGGATGGGCAAAACCACAACGAAACTGCGGGGCATGCGGCGATCTCCGGTCCATCGCGGCGTCCGCGCGGGGGCGCGCAACGCCGGGGTTGTCATGCGGGAAGGTTGGCGCGATCGCGCATCGGCCCGCCCGCGCCAGCCTAGCGATCTTCCGTGCAAGTCGCGTGAGCGCGCGATGGCCGCCACGCGCCGCTGGCGGCGCGCGTGCCCGCGGGGTATCGTCGCAACACGCACCATGCGCCCCACGGCCGCCTGCGGCCGCCCGGCGCTTTCCCGCACCGCATTCCAGGGCCCACGCATCGATGGCACGCAACCCCCGCCTGTTCCAATCCTTGGCCGCGATCGCCGGCGTCGCCGCCGCCGGCTACGTCAGCATCTGCGGCTGGATGTACTTCAAGCAACGCGACCTGATGTATTTCCCGCAGAACACCCGCCTCGGCGCCGACATGACCGACTACACGGTCGAGCGCGGCGACGCGGTGCTGCGCGGCTGGCGCCTCAACGCCGGACGCGAGAAGGCGCTGATCTACTTCGGCGGCAACGCCGAGCGCATCGAGAACATGCGCGAGACCCTCGCCCAGTGGTTCCCCGACCGCACCATCTACCTGCTGTCCTACCGCGGCTTCGGCGCCAGCGACGGCGCGCCGGCGGAGCCGGAACTGTTCGCCGACGCGCTGGCGATCTTCGACCAGGTCGCGCGCGAGCATCCGCGCCAGCCGGTCTCGGTGATCGGCCGCAGCCTCGGCAGCGGCGTGGCCAGCTTCGTCGCCGGCAAGCGCCCGGTCGAGCGCCTGGCCCTGGTGACCCCGTTCGACAGCCTCGGCGACACCGCCCAGGCGCACTACCGTTGGCTGCCCACGCGCTGGCTGGTGCGCGACCGCTACGATTCGATCGCCAACCTGCGCGGCTACTTCGGTCCGATCCTGGTGGTGCGCGCCAGCAACGACGACGTGATCCCGCCGCCCAACACCACCCGCCTGGTGCACTCGCTGCAGACCCGCCCGCAAGGCGTGGAAGTGGTGCAGCTCAGGGGCGCGGACCACCACAACATCGGGACCTATCCGGAGTACGGCCAGGCCTTGAGGGAGTTCATCGACTAGCGCGGGATTCCGGCGGGCGCGGGCGACGACCTCGCCCGCACCGCGCGCGGCCGCTCGCGCCTCACTTGGAGGACGCAACATGCACATGCAGATGCAACGCAGGGCGATCCAACCCAACGACGTGTCGTACGCGCAGGCGCACGAGATCAGCGGATTCCGACGATTGCTGTTCATCAGCGGCCAGTTGCCGCAATGCGAGAAATGCATCCTGCCCAAGGACTTCGAAGGCCAGTGCCGGCGCGCCTGGGCCAACGTCGAGCAGCAGCTCAAGCAGGCCGGGATGGATTTCAGCAACCTGGTCAAGGTCACCACGTTCCTCAGCGAACGCCGGCTGCGCGAACGCAATTACGAGATCCGCCGCGAAGTCCTCGGCGAACACACGCCGGCGCTGACGGTGATCATCGCCGACCTGTACGAGGAAGGCTGGATGGTCGAGATCGAGGCGATCGCGGCGGACTGAGCGCAGTCCCGCGGCGGTCGCACGACGGCGCCGGATCGCCGGCGCCGTAAGCGGCGCTTCGAATCATCTAGATGCGCGAGTTGCAACGACGTCGTCCCTTCGCCGTCGTTGCGACACAAGCCGCAATCCCTTTTCGCCGTTGCCCTTGCCCGCTCCAGCCTCAAGGCGACCGGCACAAATCCCCGAACGCGCGCGCCAACGCGGTGCGATGCAATTCGTCCAGCCGATGGCGCCTGGCCGCACGCTTGCGCGCATCGGACGCGCGCCGCGCGCAATCGTCTCCGCTCCCCTGGCTCAGCGCCGCCGGCAGCGCGTCCAGCAACTGCGCGTTGATCGCGTCCAGCTTGGCCCGCACCGGCGCCAGATCGACCGCGGCGCCGGCGCGCCCGGGTTCGGCCAGCAGGCGGTACTGCACAAGCTTGTTGGCTTCCATCTGCGCGCGGAAGAACGCAGCCGTCGGCTCGGCCGGCAACGCGCGCGCCGTCGCCTGCTCGCGCACCCGCGCCAGTTGCTCGCCTTCGCGCTGAGCGTCCTCGACCGGTTTGCCCGAGGCGCGCTTGCTCGCCGCGACCGCGTCGGCCAGCAGCAGGCGCTGCGCGCTGAGTTCGGCGACGCGCTCGAAGCCCGATGGCGTCGGCGACTGCGCCGCCGCCGGCAAGGCGATCAGCAGCGCCGCCGCGGCGAGCGCCGTCGCAAGCCAACGGCACCGTAACCTCATCGCTTGCGCTCGCATCGTCGTCCTCCCGCGGCGTCCGCGCTCACGGCGCGGCGCAGAACGCCTGGTAATCGATATAGCCCGGAAACGCGCGGCCCGCCGCGCATACCGGGCATTCGGGGTCCGGCCGCAACCGGGTTTCGCGGAAACGCATGGCCAGCGCATCGAAATGCAGCAGCCGCCCGGCCAGCGATTCGCCCAGACCGAGGATCAGCTTGACCACCTCGGTCGCTTGCACCAGCCCGATCACGCCCGGCAGCACGCCGAGCACGCCGGCCTCGGCGCAGTTCGGCGCCGCCTCCGGCGGCGGCGGTTCGGGGAACAGGCAGCGGTAGCACGGGCACTGGCCACGATGGCGGCCGGCGTCGAACAGGCTGACCTGCCCTTCGAAACGATGGATCGCGCCGTACACCAGCGGCTTGGCCAGTTTCACGCAGGCGTCGTTGAGCAGATAGCGCACCGGGAAATTGTCGGCGCCGTCGAACACCACGTCGGCCTCGCCGATCAGGCGCTCGACGTTGTCGGAGCTGATGCGCTCGGCGAAGGTCTCTACCCGCAACCGCGGATTGAGCGCCTGCAGCGCGATCTTCGCCGACTCGACCTTGGGCATGCCGATGCGGTCTTCGGTGTGCAGGATCTGCCGCTGCAGGTTGCTGCGGTCGACCACGTCGTCGTCGGCCAGCACCAGGGTGCCGACGCCGGCCGCGGCCAGGTAGAACGCCGCCGGCGAACCCAGCCCGCCGGCGCCGACCATGGCCACGCGCGCGGCCTGCAGCTTGCGCTGACCGGCTTCGCCGACCTCGGGCAGGCGCAGGTGGCGCGAATAGCGGTCGTAGAAATCGATCTCGTCGGCGGACTGGCGTAGCGGCGCCAGCGGCAGGCCCTCGGCGATCCAGCGCGTGGTGCCGCCGTCGACCGAGGCCACGCGCGCGTAGCCGGCGTCGAGCAGCGCCTGCGCGGCGCGTAGCGAACGCGCGCCGCTCTGGCAGATCAGCACGATCTCGGCGCCACGGTCGGGCACGGTCGCGGCCGGATCGGCCTCGAGCGCGTCCTTGGCCACGCCGAGCGCGTGCTCGGCCTGCCCGCTCGCGCGCTCGTGCGCCTCGCGCACGTCGATCAGGACTGCGCCGGCCTGCTGGCGCGCGCGCGCCTGCGCGGGGGAAATCTGTTCGATGCTCATGCGCGGATTATCCGCTTTCGCGCGCCCCCTGGCAGGCAGGCGCGGGGATGCAGCGTTGCGTGGGTTGGCGGATGGCCGCTGTGGAATGGGCTTCAGCCCCGATGTCGTTGTGCCGGCTCGCCGCGACCGGGCCGGAGAGCGTCGGGGCTGAAGCCCCTCCCACAACAACTCAGCTGCGAACGCGTGCCGGCTCGCGGCGATCCGACCGCAAAGCATCGGGGCTGAAGCCCCTCCCACAACGACTCAGCTGCGAACGCGTGCCGGCGCGCGGCGATCCGACCGCAAAGCATCGGGGCTGAAGCCTCCCCACAACGACTCAGCTGAGAACACGTGCCGGCTCGCGGCGATCGGATCGGAAAGCATCGGGGCTGAAACCCCTCCCACAACAGCCACCGCCGGCGAACCTCAGCCGAGCGCGTACGGCCAGACTTCCATCACCGCGCCTTCCTGCAGGCGTTGCTCGCCCTCGGCCACCACCATCAGCGCATCCGAATCGGCCGCCGCGCGCAGCCGGTGCGAGGCGGTGGCCGGATTCGGGTCGACCCACAACACTCCGTCCTCGTCGCTGCGCAGGCGCGCGCGCACGAACTCGCGGCGCGGATGGCTTTTCTCGATCCCGCCGACCAATCGCGCCCGCAGCTTCGGCCGCGGCTCGACCCGGCCCTGCAAGCCGTCGATCAGCGCGCGCCCAAAACTCAGGTAGGTCGCCAGCACCGACACCGGATTGCCCGGCAGGCCGAGGCAGCGCGCCTGGTCCATGCTCGCCAGCAACAGCGGCATGCCCGGGCGCATCTTCACTTTCCAAAAATGGATGCGGCCGAACTGTCCCAGCACCGCCGGGATATGGTCCTTCTCGCCGGCCGACACCGCGCCGCAGGTGAACACCAGGTCGAACGCGCAGGCGGCATCGCGCAGGGCGATCTCGACCTGCCGGGGATCGTCGGGCAGGCGCGGCCATGCGGTCGGCTCCAGTCCGTCGGCGCGCAGCAGGCCCATCAGCAGTTCGCGGTTGCTGTCGTAGATCTGCCCGGGCCGCAGCGGCATGCCCGGCTCGACCAGCTCGTCGCCGCTGGTGAACACCGCCACCGTCGGCTTGCGCCGCACCGGCAGCGAGGACAGGCCGAGCGAGGCGGCCAGCGACACCCGCGCCGGCGTCAGCGCCTGTCCGGCGCGCAGCACGGTCTCGCCCTCGGCCACGTCCTCGCCGGCGTAGCGCACGTGGTGGCCGCGCTTGGCCTGCGGCACCCACACCCGGTCGCCGTCGACACGCACGTTCTCCTTGATCGCGACCGTGTCGGCGCCGGCCGGCAGCGGCGCGCCGGTGGTGATGCGCGCGCATTCGCCGGCGCCAAGCGCCAACCCGAGCGCGAGGCCGGCGAATTGCTCGCCGACCAGGCGCAGTTCGGTCTGCTCGCCGAGCAGGTCGGCATGGCGCAGGGCGAAGCCATCCATCGCGCTGTTGTCGAACGGCGGCAGCGACAGCGGCGCGACCACGTCCTGGGCCAGCACCCGGCCGTGGCAGCGCGACAGCGCAGGATGTTCGATCTCGAGGCGGTGCGCGGCGGCGACCTCGGCGGTCACGGCCATGGCCTCGTCGAACAGCAGGCCGGTGGGGAAATCAGTCATGGCGGGCTCTTGGGTGCGGTGCGCGGCGGAGTCGGGACGCAAGCCGGCCGGCGCTGGGCGGAACGGGCGATCACGCCATCGTCGGTGCGGTGGCAAGCGGGACGAACGGCCGCGTCGTCGCGCCGGCGTTGGGAGTGGTGGACGCTCATGCCATCGGATCGGCGTCGATACCGGCCGCGGCAAGATCGGCGGGCGTGTTGAGGTTGCCCAAGCGTAGGCCAGGCAGGCGCGCCATGGCCATGCCGAGCGCGGCCTGCAAGCCGCGCACCGCCAATTGCCGCTGGGCCAGGGCCGGCGCCAGTGCGGCGCGCAACGGCGCCACCGGCCACAACGCGAACAGCGGCTGCACGCCGTCGTCGTCGACGGCGTAGGCGCCCTGCCCGGCCTCGGCCTGGGCGGCAGCGAGCGCGTCCAGCAACCAGGGCCCGGCGGCGAGCGCATCGACCGGCAGGGTCAGCAGCCACGGCGTCGCGGCAGCTGCGGCCAGCGCGTCCAGGCCGCCGAGCGGGCCGAGATCGGGGCTGCGATCGACTACGGCGCGCAGGCCGTATTCGGCGTAGCGCTGCACGTCGCGGTTGGCGCTGACCAGCGTTTGCCCGGCGCAAGGCGCGAACGCCTGTGCCAGGCGCAGCACCTGGAATTCGCCGTCGCGTCGCAGCCAGGCCTTGTCGCGCCCGCCCAGCCGGGTGGCGCGGCCGCCGGCGAGCAGGCCGAGGGTGAGATCGGCGGGAGCGATGGGCATGCGCTGCGCGGTGGCCTGGGAAACGTCATTGTGCGCGCTCGGTGGCATCGGCGCTGGCGTCGGCGCTGGTGCTGGTGCTGGCGTCGGCGTCGGCGGCGCCGTCCACTGTCCACTGTCCACTGTCCACTGTCCACTGTCCACTGTCCGGCGTCCGGCGTCCGGCGTCCGGCGTCGGGTGTCGGGTGTCGAGACGTTGATGGGAACGCAAAATCAAAATGGATTCCGGCTTTCGCCGGAATGACGGATCGGAGGTTGCGTCTCCACGTCCCGTCATTCCGGCGAAAGCCGGAATCCATTCTGACGTCGCCCCCGGCTTCGCGAGCCGAACCGGCCGCCGCGCTTACTTCCCGCGCTTCACATGCCTAATCAAGCGCTTCTTCTTCGCCACCTGCCGCTCGGTCAGCACGTTCTTCTTGCCCTCGTACGGATTGCTGCCTTCCTTGAACACGAAGCGCACCGGCGTGCCGACCAGCTTGAAGCGCTTGCGGAAGAAGTTCTCCAGGTAGCGCTTATAGCTGTCGCTGAGGGTGCGCAGGCGGGTGCCGTGGACGACGAAGGTCGGCGGGTTGAGCCCGGCCGGATGGGCGAAGCGCAGCTTGGCCACATGCCCGCGCACCACCGGCGGCGGGTTGGTCTCGTAGGCGATCTCCATCGCCTTGGTGACCTCGCTGGTGCCGATCTCGGTGGTGGCCGAGGCGTGCGCGCGGTGGATCGCCGCGAACAGCTCCTTCAGGCCCGAGCCGTGCTTGGCGCTGATGCGCACCGGCTCGGCCCACTCGACGAAGGCGAGCTTGCGCTTGAGCAGGTTCTCGGTCTGCTGGCGCTGGTATTCGGTCTGCCCGTCCCACTTGTTGACCGCGATCACCAGCGCGCGGCCGGCGTCGAGCGCGTAGCCGAGCACGCTGGCGTCCTGGTCGGTCACGCCCTCGGTGCAGTCGAGCATGACCACCGCGACCTGGCACTGCTCGATCGCCTGCAGGGTCTTGATGATCGAGAATTTCTCGACCGCTTCCTCGACCTTGGACTTGCGCCGCACGCCGGCGGTGTCGACCAGCCGGTACAGGCGGCCGTCGCGTTCCATGTCGACCGCGACCGAGTCGCGGGTGGTGCCCGGCACGTCGGAAGCGATCATGCGCTCCTCGCCGAGCAGTCGGTTGACCAGGGTCGACTTGCCCACGTTCGGGCGGCCGATGAAGGCCACGCGGATGCGGTTGGGATCGTTGTCCAGCTCGGCGGTCGCGCCCTCTTCGGGCACGCGCGCCAGCACTTCGGCCAGCAGCTCGTCCAGGCCCTGGCGGTGCGCCGAGGAGACCGCGATGGCGTCGCGGATGCCGTAACGGGCGAAGTCGTCGATCGCCGCGCGCGCGTCGATGCCGTCGGTCTTGTTGACCACCAGCAGGGTCGGCCGCGAGGTCTTGCGCAGCCAGGCCAGGATCTCGTCGTCCAGCGCCGAGGCGCCTTCGCGGCCGTCGACCACGAACAGCACCAGGTCGGCCTCTTCGGCCGCGGCGCGCGCCTGGCGCGCGGTGGCGCCGGCCAGGCCCTGCTCCTCGCCGGCGATGCCGCCGGTGTCGACCACCGCGAACGCGCGCTGGCCCTCGGGCCGGCACACGCCGTAGTGGCGATCGCGGGTGACGCCCGGCTCGTCGTGGACGAGCGCGTCGCGGCTGCGCGTGAGCGCGTTGAACAGGGTGGATTTTCCGACGTTGGGGCGACCAACGAGGGCGACTAGCGGAAGCATGGTTGTTTGCAGCCGGGAATGAGGAATAGGAAGGGCGGCGCGGCGGCGGACGGATCCGCGCAGCGAACTCGGCCGGAAAGGCCGACATAGTGCCAGAGCGGGCGCGAAGACGCCTTCGCGCGGCGGGCGAACCCGGCCGGGCCGGAGCGCCAGGCGCCCGGCCCCGAAAACGAACGGCCCGGGACGGCTGCACGCCGCCCGGGCCGCATCACATCGTCTGCATGGCGAAGCGGCCGTCGGGAATCGGGACGCCGCCCCGGGTCCGGCCGGCGCGAGCGGCCTTCAGCCTCCGCGCCCCGCCTCGCCCGAACCGGCCTCTCAAAGCCCGGTGCCCGGCCTCACTGCAGCTTGAACGCGGTCAGCTCGCCCTTGATGTTCTGCACGATCGCGATGCCGTCGACCACTACCGGCGCGGCCTTGAGCGGCTTGCGGCCGGCGCGGGCGCGGGCGGCGAACTCGCCGGTCGACAACTTCATCCAGTGCACGTAGCCGTCGAAGTCGCCGACCAGGGCGTAGTCGCCCTGCACCGCCGCGCCGGTCAGGTCGCGGCGCGCCAGCGAGGGCTGCGACCACAACGCGGCGCCGCTGGTCTTGTCCAGGCCGAACACGGTGCCGGCCGGGTCGGCGACGATCAGCTTGTCGCTGGCCACGCCCAGGCGGCCGGCGCCGCCGTGCTCGCTGGCCCACATCGGCCGGCCGCTCGGCGCGTCGATCGCCATGGTCTGCTTCTTGAAGCTGGTCGCGTACAGCACCGTGCCTTCCAGCACCGGGGCGCCGTCGATGTCGGCCATGCGATCGAGCTCGCTGCGGCCGTCGGGCTGCGCCACCGGCACGTCCCAGGTCGAGCGGCCGTCGCTGGCGGCCAGCGCGCTGAGGGTGCCGTCGTCGTTGCCGACGAACACATAGCCCGGGCCCAGCGTCGGCGCGCTGTTGCCGCGCAGCGACAGGATCGGCACGTCGCGGTTCCAGAACCAGCGGCGCTCGCCGCTGGCGGCGTCGAAGGCGGTGACGCGGCCGTCGTTGGAGCGCACGAACACCATGCCCAGGCCGATGGTCGGCGCGGCGATCACTTCGTTGGGGACGCTGGCGGTCCACTTCTGCGCGCCGGTGGCCGCGTCGAGCGCGATCACCTCGCCGTCGAGGCCGCCGACCACGACCAGGCCGTCGCCGGCGCCGGGACCGCCGGACAAGCGAATCTCCTTGTCCTTCTTCTCGCGGTCCTTCTTGTCCTTGCGGGTCGGCACGAAGTGCCAGACTTCCTTGCCGGTCTGCAGGTCGTAGGCGTGCACGCCGCCCTTGATCGCCGCGGCGTAGACGCGGCCGTCGGCCACGGCCGGCGCCTGGCGCACGCCGATCCGGTCCTCGCCCTTGCCGGCGTTGACCGACCAGATCTTGTCGACCTTGACGCTGGCGGTGAAATCGACGAGCTCGGTCGGCTCGTTGGGCTTGCCGTCGTCCTTCTTCTTGCTGCCGCCGAACCAGCCCTTGACCGTCGAGCATCCGCTCAGGGCGAACGCGAACAACGCGGCGGTGGCGGCGACGCGCACGAAAGCGCCGCCGTGAGACCTCTTCTGGGCTTGGATCATTAAGACTTGGCCTCGGGCTTGGCCGGCGTGCCGCCGGCTTCGGTGAGCTTGAGTTCGAGCAGGCGGCGGCGCGGCGAGGCTTCGTCGAGCTTGGCCAGCGCGTCGGTGTATTCCTTGCGCGCCAGTTCCTGCTTGCCGAGCGCGAGCTGGGCGTCGCCGCGCACCTCGATCGCCAGCGGCTGGCTGGACTGCGCCAGCAGCTTCAGCGCCTCGGCCGGCTGCTTGGTGTCGACCAGCAGGCGCGCCAGGCGCTGGGAGACGATCTCGGCCATCGCGGCGTCGTCGGTCTTGATCGCGCGCAGGGTGGCGATGGCGGCGGCGCCCTGGTTGGCCTCGACCTGCTGCTTGGCGAGTTCCAGCGCGGCCAGGGTGTGGTACATGCCTTCCGGCAGCGCCTTGACCTTGGCTTCGGCGGCCTTGTCCTTGGCCTGCACCGCATCGACCGCGGACTGGTACTGGGCGGAGGCCTGCGCGTTCTGCTCGACCTGGTGGTTGCCCCACCACTTCCAGCCGCCGATCGCGGCCAGGCCCAGGGCGATGCCGCCGATCAGGCCGGCACCGTTGGCGCGCAGCCAGGACAGCACGCGTTCGCTTTGTTCGTGTTCGTCGAGCAGGTCGTCTATCGCCATGATGCGCCGTGGTTATGCTGCCTGGACGGCCCGACGCCGCGCATGGCGCGGCAGGCGGGCCGAACGGGCCATGTAAGGAAACAGGCCGGAATCAGGTCGGGAAAACCGGCCGCATCGCGGCCGGCCGGAAACCTGGAACGGAACGTTCGCGGACCCGCGACGCGGGTCAGTCGGAGACCGGCGCGAGGGAACCGTCAGAGGATAGCGTAAAGCGCGCCACGTTCGCGCGGCTGAACGGCGTCAGATCGACCGGTTGGCCGGCGTTTAGCACTTCCACCGCCGAGGTGTTGCCGAGCCGCACGTTGGCGACTTCGCCCGGGGCGTAGCTGCGTTCCTGGCCGGCGCCGAGGATGCCTTCCTCGAGCTTGCGGCCGTCGTTGCCGACGATCTGCACCCAGCTGTCGCCGCTGAACTTGAACGTCAGCGACTTCGCCGCGGTCGGCGCCGGCGCGGCCTGCGGCAGGCTCGGGCCGATCGAGGCGATGACCGGGGTGCGCTGCGGCGGGTCGCTGGCCGGACGCGCGGACTGCGCCGCATCGGCGCCGGCCGGCAGCGCGGCCATGTCCAGCGACTGCACCGCGCTGTTGCCGGCCGGATGGCGGGTGGCGATCCAGATCGGCACCGCGATCGCCGCGGTCATGACGATGTAGACGGCGCGGCGGGTGGTCTGTTCGAACACCCGGCGGTAGCGCGGGGTGTGGGTGTGGCTGACCAGCTCGGACGGCGCGGTCGAGGCGATCGGGCTGGCGACCAGTTGTTCTTCCAGGTCGACGCCGAGCAGGCGCGCATAGCTGCGCAGTTGGCCGCGCACGAACACCGGCGCGCCGATGCGGGCGAAATCGTCTTGTTCCAGCGATTGGATCGCGCGCGCGGGCATCTTCAGCTTCGCGGCCACGTCCTCGATGGACAGCCCCGCCGCTTCGCGAGCCTGTTTCAGACGCGCGCCGCAGCTTCCGCCGACTTCAGGCGCGAATTCGTTCGACTGCATCATCACTTACCGCCATCCCCCGATTCGGAGCCCTGCGCGTCAGGGAACTCCGCCCTCATTCGCTGAACGTATCTCGCGGCGGCAGCCCTGTCGCCGAGTTTTTCTTCGATTTGTGACGCAGTCATCAGCGCTTCAGCTGAAATAGGCTCAACGGCCAGACGGCGTTCAGAAAAGGCGCGCGCCTCGAAGGCCTTGCCCAGGCGCAACTGGCGCGCGGCCATCGCGCTCAGCGCGGTGGCGTTCTCCGGCTCCAGCGCCAGCGCCTGGCGCAGGTCGCGCTCGGCGCGTTCGCCCTCCCCGGCGCGATCGGCGCAGGCGCCGCTGTTGGCCAACAGCAGGGCCAGGTCGGTATAGGTCGGATCGACGCGGGCGCGGTCGAAATAGCCCAGCGCCTGGCCCGGTTGCTGGTTGGCGCACAGCCACACCGCGTAGTTGTTGAGCGCCGCGCCGCGTTCCGGCGCCAGCTCGGCGGCCTTGCGGTAGTGGCCGCCGGCCTCGGCGTTCTTGCCGTCGCGTTCGGCCATCACCGCCATCACGCTGTAGGCCTCGGCCGACTTCGGGTCGAGCTTGAGCGCCTGGCGCAGTTCGTCGCGCGCCTTGCCGTTGTCGCCGGCCTGCAGGTAGCGCTGCGCGGCCAGGACCCGGGCGGTGGCGGCAGCCTGCCCGCTCGCGGCGCGCTGGTCGTTCTTGAAATCGTAAGTGGGCCCGGTCGATTCGGAGCCGCGGCGCTCCAGGTTGGGCTTGATGAAGGTCAGGCGGTTGCAGCCGGCGGCGCCGGCCAGCACCAGCGCGGACACGACCAGGCCGCCGAGCAGGCGCGCGCGGGCCGAACGGATCGGCCGGTCAAGCGGCATCGCCGATCTCCCCGCCGCGGCCCGGGCCCTGGTCCAGCCCCTGCGCCTGCAGGCGCTTGCGGAACTCGGCCTGGCGTCGGGTACGGTCCATCACCTGGCCCTTGAGCTGGCCGCAGGCGGCGTCGATGTCGTCGCCGCGGGTGCGCCGCACCGGCGCGATCATCCCGGCCTCGTTGAGCAGCTTCTGGAACGCGCGGATGGCCGCGTCGTCCGGGCGCTCGAAACGGGTGCCGGGGAACGGATTGAACGGAATCAGGTTGACCTTGGCCGCGTCCTTCATCTGCACCGCGTTGTCGAACTGGCGCAGCAGGCGGACCAGCTGGCGCGCATGCGTGGGCTGGTCGTTGACGCCCTTCATCAGGGTGTATTCGAAGGTCACCGAGGTGCCGCGCTTGCGCAGCGCGTAGCGCACGCAGGACTCCATCAACTCGGCGATCGGGTACTTCTTGTTGAGCGGGACCAGCTCGCTGCGCAGCTCGTCGTTGGGCGCGTGCAGCGACACCGCCAGCGACACGTCGGACACTTCGCCGAGCTTGTCGATCATCGGCACCATGCCCGCGGTCGACAGCGTCACGCGCTTGTTGGCCAGGCCGTAGCCGAGGTCGTCGCGCATGATGCTCATCGCGCGCACCACGTTGTCGAAGTTCGCCAGCGGCTCGCCCATGCCCATCATCACCACGTTGGTGAGCCGGCGCTGCTGGTGCGGGACGTTGCCGAGATGGCGCGCCGCCACCCACACCTGGCCGATGATCTCGGCGGTGGACAGGTTGCGGTTGAAGCCCTGGGTCGCGGTCGAGCAGAACTGGCAGTTGAGCGCGCAGCCGACCTGCGAGGACACGCACAGCGTGCCGCGGCCCTTGTCGGGGATGTAGACGGTCTCGATCGCGTTCTTCGGGTCCATGCCGAGCAGCCACTTGTGGGTGCCGTCGGTGGAGGGCTTGTCGAACACGACCATCGGCGCGCGCACTTGCGCGTGCGCTTCGAGCTTGGCGCGCAGCGCCTTGCCCAGGTCGGTCATGCCGTCGAAGTCGGTGACGTAGCGGTGGTGGATCCACTTCATCACCTGGTGCGCGCGGTAGCGCTTCTCGCCCAGGCTGTGCTCGAAGAAATCCTCGAGCTGGGTGCGGTCGAGGTCGAACAGATTGGTCTTGCCGTTGTCGGGCACGGCGGCGACCGGCTTGGCCGCCGCCGTGGCCGGAACCGCTGCGACGGCGTCCGCGGCCGCATCGACGCGCACGGCGTCGATGCGCGTCTTGCCCTCGGCCTGCGCGTCGGCGGCGGAAGGGGCGTCGATGTTGTCGCGGATCTCGTTCACTGCGGTCTCGTGTTTGCTGCTGCGCTCAGCGTCTGGCGATCAGCGCGCGTAGACGTCGGTGGCCGGGAAGAAGTACGCGATTTCGATCGCGGCGTTCTCCAGGCTGTCCGAACCGTGCACGGCGTTGGCGTCGATGCTGTCGGCGAAGTCGGCGCGGATCGTGCCCGGCGCGGCGTCCTTCGGGTTGGTGGCGCCCATCAGTTCGCGGTGCTTGAGCACGGCGTTCTCGCCCTGCAACGCCTGGATCACCACCGGACCGCTGATCATGAACTCGACCAGCGCGGCGAAGAACGGACGTTCGCGGTGAACGGCGTAGAAACCTTCCGCTTCCTGCTTCGACAGGTGCTTCATCTTCGAGGCGACGACCTTGAGGCCGGCCTTTTCGAAGCGGGTGTAGATCTCGCCGATGACGTTCTTGGCGACGGCGTCGGGCTTGATGATGGACAGGGTGCGCTCCAGCGCCATGGAATCTCTCCGGGTAGGCGGGCCGCTTGCGGTCGGCCCTGAGAATAACAGAAAACCCGCGACGGGACGCGGGTTTAGCCGATATGGCTGCGGTAATTCTACATGCAAGCGCGGCGATTCGGGAGTGGGGACGACGCGCGAACGGGGCGTTTCCCGCCCTGCCCGGCTTTGCCGTTCGCCGCCGTCGGCGGCCCGACATACGCCACCGGATTGACCGCGGCCCGGCGCCCGGACTAGCATCAAACAAGCGTTTGATTCATGGCCACCCCTGGCCGCGTCCCGGAGCCGCCCGTCCGCATGTCCAGCACCGCCCATTTTTCGACCAAGGACCGCATTCTCGGCGCCGCCGAGGAGCTGTTCGCCCAGTTCGGCTTCACCGGCACCTCGCTGCGCCAGGTCACCAGCCGCGCCGACGTCAACATCGCCGCGGTCAACTACCACTTCGGCAGCAAGGAAAACCTGGTCAACGAGGTGTTCCGCCGGCGCATGGACGAGATGACCGCGCAGCGGCTGAGCGCGCTCAAGGCCGCGCTGGCCGAGCGCCCCGGCGAGCTGGAGCCGATCCTGGCCGCGTTCGTCGAGCCCGCCCTGGCCCTGGCCCAGGACCGCAACGGCGGCGGCGCCTTCGTCCGGGTCATCGCCCGCGCCTACGCCGAGAAGAACGACAGCCTGCGCAAGTTCCTGTCCGACCACTACGGTCACGTCCTGCGCGAGTTCGCCAAGGCCATCGCCACCGCGGTGCCGGGGCTGAGCAAGGAGGAACTGTACTGGCGCCTGGACTTCCTGGCCGGTTCGCTGACCTATGCCATGGCCGACTTCGGCCTGATCAAGCGTCCCGCCGGTGTCACCGAACAAGCGCACCGTGAACGCGCCGCGCGCGAACTGATCCGTTTCGCCGCCGCCGGCTTCAAGAGCTGAGCGGCGCAGGCGCCGGCCCCGGCGGGGGCCGCGCCGCCGGATCGCCGCAGCGCCGGCCCGGCCCCGAACCTCCCCGCCGCCGAACTCCCCCGCCACGCACCACTTTCCGCGTTACCTGAAGCCGCTTTGCGCAGCGCCACTGACCTCAGACCGCTCGCAAATCTCTATTCCTTCAAGGAGTTGTAGACGATGTCCAACCAATTGCTAGTCCGTCGCGCCGCGGTCCTCGGGGCCGGCGTCATGGGCGCCCAGATCGCCGCGCACCTGACCAACGCCGGCGTCGACACGGTCCTGTTCGACCTGGCCGCCAAAGACGGCGACCCCAACGGCATCGTCAACAAGGCCATCGCCAACCTGGCCAAGCTGAGCCCGGCGCCGCTGGCCAGCAAGGCCCTGGCCGAGCGCCTGACCGCGGCCAACTACGACACCGGCCTGGAGCAACTGCGCGGCTGCGACCTGGTGATCGAAGCCATCGCCGAGCGCATGGACTGGAAGCAGGACCTGTACAAGAAGATCGCCGACTACGTGCCCGAACACGCGGTGCTGGCCTCCAACACCTCCGGCCTGGGCATCAACAAGCTCGCCGAGGTGCTGCCGGAGCAGCTGCGCCACCGCTTCCTCGGCGTGCACTTCTTCAACCCGCCGCGCTACATGCACCTGGCCGAGCTGATCCCGGCCAAGACCACCGACGCGGCGGTGCTGGAGGGTCTGGAAACCTTCCTGACCACCACCCTCGGCAAGGGCGTGGTGATCGCCAAGGACACCCCGAACTTCATCGGCAACCGCATCGGCGTGTTCTCGATGCTCGCCGCGATGCACCACACCGAACAGTTCGGCCTCGGCTTCGACGCGGTCGACGCGCTGACCGGCCCGGCGATCGGCCGGCCGAAGTCGGCGACCTACCGCACCGCCGACGTGGTCGGCCTGGACACGATGGCCCACGTCATCAAGACCATGGCCGACACCCTGCCCGACGACCCGTGGCACCAATACTTCAAGGCGCCGAAGTGGCTCAGCGCGCTGGTCGAAAAGGGCGCGCTCGGGCAGAAGGCCGGCGCCGGCTTCTACACCAAGAAGGGCAAGGACATCCTGGTGCTGGACCTCAAGGCGCAGGACTACCGCGTCTCCGCCGGCGAGCTCGATCCCGAAGTCGCGGCGATGCTGAAGGAAAAGGACCCGGCCAAGAAGTTCGCCGCGCTGCGCGCCAGCAGCCATCCGCAGGCGCAGTTCCTGTGGGCGGCGTTCCGCGACACCTTCCACTACAGCGCCTACCACCTGGAATCGATCGCCGACACCGCGCGCGACGTCGACTTCGCGATGCGCTGGGGCTACGGCTGGTCGCTGGGCCCGTTCGAGACCTGGCAGGCCGCCGGCTGGAAGCAGGTCGCCGACTGGATCGCCGAGGACATCGTCGCCGGCAAGGCCATGGCCAGCGCGCCGCTGCCGAACTGGGTGTTCGACGGGCGCGAGGGCGTGCACGACGGCAAGGGCAGCTACAGCCCGGGCCGCGGCGCGCAGGTGCCGCGTTCGTCGAATCCGGTGTACGCGCGCCAGCGCTTCCCCGATGCCCTGCTCGGCGAGAAGTTCTCGCAGGGCCAGACCGTGTTCGAGAACGACGGCATCCGCCTGTGGGCCGATGAAGGCGACGACGTCGCGGTCATCAGCTTCAAGACCAAGATGCACACGGTCAACGACCACGTGCTCAACGGCATCCAGGAAGCCATCGGCATCGCCGAGAAGAAGTTCAAGGGCGTGGTGATCTGGCAGCCGAAGGAGCCGTTCTCGGCTGGCGCCGACCTGTCCGGCGCGCTCGGCCTGCTGCAGGCCGGCGACATCAAGGGCTTCGAGGCGATGGTCGCCAACTTCCAGGCCACCAGCCAGCGCATCAAGTACTCGCTGGTGCCGGTGGTCGCGGCGGTGCGCGGGCTCGCGCTCGGCGGCGGCTGCGAGTTCCAGATGCATTCGGCGCGCGCGGTGTTCGCGCTGGAAAGCTACGTCGGCCTGGTCGAGGCCGGCGTCGGCCTGCTGCCGGCCGGCGGCGGGCTCAAGGAACTGGCGGTGCGCGCGTCCGACGCGGCCGGTCCGGGCGGCGACGTGTTCGCCCACCTGAAGACCGCGTTCGAGAGCGTGGCGATGGGCAAGGTCGCGACCTCGGCGTTCGAAGTGCGCGAGCTCAAGCTCGCCCGCAACGACGATGTGGTGGTGTTCAACGCGTTCGAGCTGCTGCACGCGGCCAAGGCGCAGGCGCGCGGCCTGGCCGAGGCCGGCTACCGCCCGCCGCTGCCGGCGCGGCGCATCCAGGCCGCCGGCGACGTCGGCATCGCCACCTTCAAGATGCTGTTGGTGAACATGCTCGAAGGCCGCTTCATCTCCCCGCACGACTACGAGATCGCCAGCCGCATCGCCACCGTGATCTGCGGCGGCGAAGTCGACCGCGGCGCGCTGGTCGACGAGGAATGGCTGCTCAAGCTCGAGCGCGAGCACTTCGTGGCCCTGGCGCAGATGCCCAAGACCCAGGAGCGGATCGCGCACATGCTCAAGACCGGCAAGCCGCTGCGCAACTAAGCCGACGACGACATAGGACTTATCGAGATGACCAAGCAAATCCAAGACGCCTACATCGTCGCCGCTACCCGCACCCCGGTCGGCAAGGCCCCGCGCGGCGTGTTCCGCAACACCCGTCCCGACGACCTGCTCGCGCACGTGCTCAAGGCCGTGGTCGCGCAGGCGCCGGGCATCGACCTGGGCCGCATCGACGACGCCATCATCGGCTGCGCCATGCCCGAGGGCGAGCAAGGCATGAACGTGGCGCGCATCGGCGTGCTGCTGGCCGGCCTGCCCGATACCGTCGCCGCTCAGACCGTCAACCGCTTCTGCTCGTCCGGCCTGCAGGCCGTGGCGCTGGCCGCCAACGAGATCCGCCTCGGCAACGCCGACCTGGTCCTGGCCGGCGGCACCGAGTCGATGTCGATGGTGCCGATGATGGGCAACAAGGTCGCGCTGTCGCCGTCGGTGTTCAAGGACGACCACGTCGCCATCGCCTACGGCATGGGCATCACCGCCGAGAAGGTCGCCGAGGAGTGGAAGGTCTCGCGCGAGCAGCAGGACGAATTCGCCGCGGCCTCGCACCTCAAGGCGCTGGCCGCGCAGGCCGCGGGCGAGTTCCGCAGCGAGATCACCCCGTATGATGTGATCTCGCACGTGCCGGACCTGTCGTCGAACGCGATCAAGCTGCGCCAGCTCTTGGTCGAGAACGACGAAGGCCCGCGCGCCGATACGTCGATCGAAGGCCTGGCCCGGCTCAAGCCGGTGTTCCGCAACGCCCAGTTCGGCGGCACCGTCACCGCCGGCAACAGCTCGCAGATGAGCGACGGCGCCGCGGCGATCCTGCTGGCCTCGGGCCAGGCGGTGAAGGACTACGGCCTGACCCCGCTGGCGCGCTTCGTCAGCTTCTCGGTCGCCGGCGTGCGCCCGGAAGTGATGGGCATCGGCCCGATCGCCGCGATCCCGAAGGCGCTCAAGCAGGCCGGCCTGAGCAAGGACCAGCTCGACTGGATCGAGCTCAACGAAGCCTTCGCCGCGCAGGCGCTGGCGGTGATCCGCGACAGCGAACTCGACCCGTCCAAGGTCAATCCGCTCGGCGGCGCGATCGCGCTCGGCCACCCGCTCGGCGCCACCGGCGCGATCCGCACCGCGACCATCGTGCACGGCCTGCAGCGGCGCAAGCAGAAGTACGGCATGGTGACGATGTGCATCGGCACCGGCATGGGCGCGGCGGGGATTTTCGAAGCGCTGTAAGCGCCGGCCGTTTCGCGATACAAAAAACCCCGGGATTTCCCGGGGTTTTTTGTTGTCTCGGAAACTACCTGTAGGAGCGGCGCAAGCCGCGACCGCGCCAACGCAACGACTACGGAAACCGTGGCGCGGCGATAAAGCCGCCAACGCCGCAAAAACGAAAGCGCAGCAAGCGTCCGTCGCAGTTGCATGGGCGCGGTCGCGGCTCGCGCCGCTCCTACCGGGGAGCGCTCGCGAACACGAAAACAAAAACCCCGGCGCCTTGCTAGGCCGCACGCCGGGGGCCGCGCGACGCCACCCACAAGACAGGCGCGCGCGAACGACGAAAGCGATGAGGGCGCGGCCGCCGCGCCGCGACGGCCGGGAGACGTCCGGCGCGCGGCGCTAGGGTCGCCGCGCGCCGGCGGGACTCACTTCGGGCAGGCGGTGAACTTGCCCTTGGCGTCGCGGCAGCGCGTGGCCTCGGCCTTCTTGGCGCAGGCGATGAACTTGCCCTTGCCGTCGCGGCAGCGCTCGGTCGCGGCCTTGGCCGGGGCGGCCTTGGCGGGCGCGGCCGCAGCGGCAGGCACGGCCGCGGGTTTGGCCGCGGGCATCGTCGCCGGCGCGGGCTTGGCCGCGGTGGTCGGCTGCGCGGCGGGCGCGGCCTGCGGCGCGGCGATCGCGCCCAGGCTCAGGGACAGCAGGACGGAAGCGAGCGAAACGGCGAGCGTGCGACGCATGGCGAGACTCCCTGAAAGACGACCGGACGTTGGGTCGCAGATGGATGCTAGCGTCGAGCTGTGCTTGAAGGTGTGTTTGGCGGATTAAATTTACTTAATGAAGGTGCGGTTTGGCGGCGTCGTAGGCATGGTTTCGTGGTCGCGGCTTGCGCCGCTCCTACACTCGGCAACGTTGCCGCGAACGCCCCTTGTAGGAGCGGCGCAAGCCGCGACCGAGAAACCGCGACTGCGCCGCAACCCGCGACCGCCCTCGCCGCCGCGAGCCCCCGTCCCTGCCCCGTCGCCGCCGCCCGCCTCAGGCCAACCGCGTCCCGTTCGGAACCGGCCGCTCGATCGCCGTCACCACCACGCCCTCGTCGGTCGGGAATCCGGTCAGCAGGAACTCCGACACGAACGGACCGATCTGCTTGGGCGGAAAATTGATCACCCCGACGATCTGCCGCCCGACCAATTGCTCGGCCGAGTACAACTGGCGGATCTGCGCGCTGGTCTTGCGCACCCCGTACGGGCCGAAGTCGACCCACAGCTTCCACGCCGGCTTGCGCGCCTGCGGAAACTCCTCGACCTGCACCACCGTGCCGGCGCAGATCGCCACTTTCTCGAAATCGCCCCAGGTGATCGGCTCGTGCGCCGGGGCGGCGCCGTGTTCGTTCTCGCTCATCGATCGCGTCTCTCGCTCTTGTCCTTGAACCAATCCTTGAACTGCGCCCAGGCGTAGCTCGCTTGCGCGGCGACCAATCCGGCCGGCTTGAACGCGCTGACTACGCCGTAGCCGGACAACTCCCGCCAGCGCTCGTCGCCCTCGGCGATGGCCGCGGCCAGCCGTTCGCCGGCGAAGGTGGTCGGCGCGACGCCGTGGCCGCCGAAGGCCTGGGCCAGCCACAGGCCCTCGCCGATGCGGCCGACCTGCGGCATCTGGTGGCGGGCGTAACTCATCAGGCCCGACCACGCGTAGTCGATGCGCACGCCCGCCAACTGCGGGAACACCCGCAACAGGTCGCGGTACAGCACTTGCTGCACCTCCCGCGGCGAACGGTCGCGCACCGAGATGCGCCCGCCCCACAGCAAGCGGCCGTCGCGCAGGGGCCGATAGTAGTCGAAGGCGAAACGGCTGTCGTAGATCGCCGCCCGGGTCTGCAACGCGCCGTCGAGCAGTTCGCCGAGCGGCTGGGTGACCATGACGTAGGTCGCGATCGGCATCACCGCCGCGTCGACCTCGCGCCGCAGTCCGGCCAGATAACCGCCGCAGGCCAGCACCACCTGCTCGGCGCGCACCTCGCCGCGTTCGCTGCGCACCCGCCAGCCCTCGCCGTCGCGCTCCAACGCCAGCGCAGGCGAGCCCTCGTGCACGCGCACGCCCAGCGCCTGCGCCTGCGCGGCGATGCCCTGGGCGTACTTGAGCGGGTGGAAGTGGAAGGCCTGCGGTTCGAACAAGGCGTCGTTGTAGCGGGCGCTGCGCACGCGCTCGCGCAGGCGCTCGCGCGGCCACCATTGCCACTCCACGCCGAAGTGCTCGGCCAGCAGGCGCTGGCGCGCGCGCAACACGTCGGGATCGGCGAACCAGTTGGCCCAGATCGCCCCGGCCTCGGTGGCGTCGCAATCGATGCCGTAGCGGCGGATGCGCGCGCGGATCAGTTCGACCGCGTCGAGCGTGCCCTGGTACAGCGCCCTCGCCCGCTGCTGCCCGAGCTCGCGCAGCAGCGCGTCCTCGCCACGCGAAAAACCGCCGAAAACGAAACCGCCGTTGCGCCCGGACGCGCCATAGCCGACCCGCTGCGCCTCCAGCAGCACGACCTCGCCGACGCCGCGCTCGGCCAGCCCGAGCGCGGTGTTGAGCCCGGCGAAACCGCCGCCGATCACGCACACCCGCGCGCGCGTCGATTCCTCCAGCGCCGGCCAGGCGCGGTCGGCGTCGAGGCTGGCGCGGTAGTAGTGGTCGGCGAGTATGGACATGGACGGCCCGCGGCGCTTTGATGGCGGCGAATGCGCGCCGCGCCGGTCTGCGGGACCGCGCGGCCGTTCGACCGAGGATGAGTTCGACCCTGACGATGGAAATCCACCGTGCCGACCTAGCCTACCGCAGACGCAGCCTGTGGCTGCTGCTGGCCATCGCCGCCGGCTGCGCGCTGGCGCTGTGGCAGCTGCACGGCTGGCTGCAAAGCGTGCAGGCCCACGTCGCCATCGCCGACGCGGCGCAAGCGCGGCGCTGGCTGCGGCGCGCGCTGGCCGGACTGGCGCTGGCGCCGACCGCGCCGCTGTGGCTGTGGGGCCGCGGCCTGCGCCGGCTCGGCCGCACCGCCGGCGAACAGCGGCGCTTCCCGCCGCGCGACTGGAAGACCTACCGCGACGTGCGCGTGCTGCGCGGCGACGCCGCGGCTACCTGGGCGTCGCGCACCCAGCGCGCCGGCCGCGCGGCGCAGTACGCGGCCGCGGCCTGCGTGGCGGCGGCGCTGGCGGTGTGGGTGTGGTTGGGGTAATCGCCGACCGGGGAACTTCAGAAGCGTTGAGCTGAGAGCTGCCGAGCGCAACGAAGCAGATGGCGGGCCGGCCCGGCAAACCGGCGCAAACGAAAAGGCCGCCGATCCTCGCGGAGCGGCGGCCCTGTATCGCGGCGGCCCTGTATCGCGCCGAACCTGGTGGCCGGCGAACCGGCCACCGAGAACTCAGGCGAGGTCTTCGACGCCGAGCTCGTTGAGCGCGCTCTGCATCATCTGTCGCGCCGAGTCGCTGAGCTTCTCGTGGTCGAGCGCGTAGCGGATGGTCGCCTCGATCAGTCCAATGTGGGTGCCGCAGTCGAAGCGCGTGCCCTGGAAGCGGTAGGCGTTGACCGTCTCCTGCTGCAGCAAGGTGGCGATCGCGTCGGTCAGCTGGATCTCGCCGCCGGCGCCCGGCGTGGTGTTCTCCAGCAGTTCGAAGATGCGCGGGTTGAGCACGTAGCGGCCGACCACGGCGAGATTGCTCGGCGCCACCTCGGGCTTGGGCTTCTCGACGATGGCGGTGATGCGGCCCTGGCGCGCGTCGAAGTTCGAGGTCGCGACGATGCCATAGCTGCCGGTCTGCTCGCGCGGCACGTCCTGCACGGCGATGGTGCTGGCGCCGCTGGCGGCGGACGCGTCGGCCATCTGCTTGAGCGCGCCGGCGCCGCCGCGGTTCCAGATCAGGTCGTCGGGCAGCAGCACGGCGAAGGGCTCGTTGCCGATCACGTCCTTGGCGCACAGCACCGCGTGGCCCAGGCCCAGCGCTTCGGCCTGGGTCACGAACACCGCGCGCACGCCCGGCGGCAGCACGTTGCGGATCAGCTCCAGTTGCTCGGTCTTGCCCGAGCGTTCGAGCTTGTGCTCGAGCTCGTAGGCCTTGTCGAAGTAATCGGCGACCGCGTGCTTGTAGCGGTTGGTGATGAACACCAGCGTGTCGCAACCCGCCTCGATGGCCTCGTCGACGGCGTACTGGATCAGCGGCCGATCGATGATCGGCAGCATCTCCTTGGGCACGGTTTTGGTCGCGGGGAGGAACCGGGTGCCGAGGCCGGCGACGGGAAATACGGCCTTGCGGATGCGTGCAGGCATCAAATCTTCCTGGCGTTGCGGGCGGGAAAGGCCACCACGGTAGCCGATTCCTTGTAATCCGGATGTTCACCGATCGGTTGGAACTCCGGAACCGCGACGCGCAGCAAGGCGTTGAGGGCTTCGCGGTCGTAGCGCACCGAAGCCTCGCGCAGCTGCTGCAGCGAGTGCTCCAACGACGCGGCGGACACGTCGCGCGGCTCGGCCTGCAGGATCTTGGGATGCACGGTCGGGCGGTAGCGCTCGTCGGCGTGGAACAAGGTCTCGTGCAGCTTCTCGCCCGGGCGCAGGCCGGTGTAGACGATGGCCACGTCGCGCCCCGGCTGCTTGCCGGCCAGGCGGATCATCTGCTCGGCCAACAGCCGGATCGGCACCGGCTCGCCCATGTCGAGGGTGTAGATGGCCTCGTGGGTGCCGATCGCCGACGCCTGCAGGATCAGCTGGCAGGCCTCCGGGATGGTCATGAAAAAGCGGGTCACTTCCGGATCGGTCACGGTGACCGGGCCGCCGGCGCGGATCTGTTCGCGGAACAGCGGCACCACGCTGCCGGCCGAATCGAGCACGTTGCCGAAGCGCACGGTGACGAAGCGGGTCTTGCGCTGGTCGGCCAGGGCCTGGCAGGTCATCTCGGCCAGGCGCTTGGTCGCGCCGAGCACGTTGACCGGATCGACCGCCTTGTCGGTCGAGATCAAAACGAAGGTGCCCACGCCGGCGGCGCGGCACGCGCGCGCGACGGTCTCGGTGGACAGCACGTTGTTGCGCACCGCTTCGCGCAGTTGCGCTTCCAGCAGCGGCACCTGCTTGTACGCGGCGGCGTGGAAGGCGGCGTCGGGTTCGGACAGCTTGAGCGCGTATTCGATCACCGCGCGGTCGCCGCAGTCGCCCAGCACCGGGATGAACTCGACGTCGGGGAAGTCGCGGCGCAGCGCGGTCTCGGTGGTGACCAGGGCCAGTTCGTCGATCTCGATCAGGGCGATGCGGCCGGCGCCGTGGCGCGCGCACTGGCGCACCAGTTCCGAACCGATCGAGCCGCCGGCGCCGGTGACCAGCACCGAACGTCCGCCGAGCCAGCCGCGGATCGCCTTCCAGTCCGGCAACACCGGCTTGCGCCCAAGCAGGTCCTCGATCGCGACTTCCTTGAGTTCGCCCGGCAGCGAGCGGCCTTCGAGCACGTCCTGCAGGCGCGGGACCATGCGGAACGGCAGGCCGGTGCGCTCGCAGGCCATGACGATGCGCTGCATCGCGTTGGCGTCGGCCGACGGCATCGCGATCACCAGCAGCTTGGCCGCGGTCTCGCGCGCGATGTCGGCCACGTCCTCGACCTTGCCCAGCACCGGCACGCCCTGCACCTTGCTGCCGCGCAGGCGCACGGCGTCGTCGAGGAAACCGATCGGGTGATAGGTGCCGAAGCGGCGCAGGTCGCGCACCAGCGCTTCGCCGGCGCGGCCGGCGCCGAGGATCAGGATCCGCACCGACACCGCGTTGGCGCTGTCGATGCGGCTGTCCTTCCACGCGCGATAGAGCAGGCGCGGCGCGCCGAGCATGCCCATCAGCACCAGCGGATACAGCACCAGCACCGTGCGCGGCACCTGGTCGACGCGGTTGTAGAGGAACAGCCCGAGCACGATCGCGAACAGGCCGAGCATGCAGGCCTTGAAGATGTTCCAAAGGTCGGGCACGCCGGCGAAGCGCCACAGCCCGCGGTACAGGCCGACCTGCCAGAACACCAGGCCCTGCGCGGCCAGCACCAGGGCGATTTCGGTCGACCACAGCGGCAGCGGCGGCGGTTGCGCGATCACGCCGAAGCGCAGCTTGTGCAGCGCCTGCCAGACCAGCCAGACCATCGCGAGATCGTGCGCGACCACGGCCAGACGCGGCAGTCCGCTCTTGAGTCGATCACGCAATGAGCTCATTCCTGCCTCGCCTGTAAATCTTTGGGAAAATCTTGAGTCGGTCGGTCGCGCCCGCCGACCCCGCCGCTCACGGCGCGGACCGCTCGGTCCGTTGGATCAGCCACCACAAAAAAGCGGCGGATATATACCATCCGGCCCCCATACACAGCATGAAACCGATCCGGACTTCGGTCACAAGGTGCAGCGAGGCTAAGGACAGCAGCGTGAAAATCGCATAAGCGAGGGTGACCCGGACATGGCCGACGCGGCGCGCCCAGACCTGGTAGGCGTGCTGGGTGTGCGGGGTCCACCAGCGCTCGCCGCGGCGCACCCGGCGCAGCAGGGTCAGGCTGGAATCGACCATGAATGCGGCCAGCGGGATCAGCAGGACCAGCGCCCGCGCCGGCTCGGCCTGGGCGGTCGCGGCCAGGGCGCCGAGGCCTGCGACGGCGTAGCCGATCGCGCCGCTGCCGACATCGCCCATGAAGATCCGCGCGCGCGGGAAGTTGAACGGCAGGAATCCGGCGCAGGCGGCCAGCAGGGCCAGCGCCAGCCAGCTCCAGACCGGGCCGCCGAACCCGGCCAGGGCCAGCGCGACCAGGGCCGCCTGCGAGGCGGCCAGGCCGTTGATGCCGTCCATGAAGTTCCACACGTTGGTCAGCCCGACCGCGAACGCGAACGCGGCCAGGGCCAGCCACGGATCGCCGCGCGCGTGCCAGACCGCCGCCGCCAGCAGCGCCGCGGCGAGGATGTGCACGGCCAGGCGCAGCCACGGCGACAGCGGGCGGTGGTCGTCGACCCAGCCGATCGCCGCGATCGCCGCCAGGCCCAGGCCGAAGGCCAGGGCCAGCGACGCGTAGGCGGGAAACTTCAGCCCCAGCGACACGGTCGCCACCAGCAGCGCGATCACGATGGCGATGCCGCCGCCGCGCGGCGTCGCCACGCTATGGCTGCGGCGCTCGCCGGGCTGGTCGATCAGGCGGCTGCGCAGCGCGTAGGCGCGCGCCAGCCAGGTACCGGCCGCGGCCAGCGCGGCATGGATGGCGAGCCACGCCCACATCGCTCAGACCACCGCGTAGTTGAGCAGCGGCTTGACCGTGCCCCACTCCTTGCAGCTCGGGCATTGCCAGTGGTGGCTGCGCGCGCCGAAGCCGCAGCGGTTGCAGCGGTAGCTCGGGTTGCGCACCAGCAACTGGTCGGTGATGTGCTTGAGGTCGTGCAGGGTCGCCAGCGGATCGGCGCCCTCGGCCAGGGTCAGGTCGATCAGCGCGGCCTCGCCACGCACCGACGGGCGGTCCTTGAGCTGGCGCGCGAGGTAGGCGCGCGCGGCCGGCACGCCGTCCTCGGCCTCGACCATGCGGGTCAGCGCCAGCACCGGCGAGATGCCGCGGTAGTGTTCGCACATCTCGGCCAGGAACGCGCGCGCGCCGGTCGGGTCGCCGTTGCGCTCGTAGCAGCTCAGCAGCGCCGGCAGCACTTCGGGCAGGTAGTCGGGGTCGGCGCGGGCGACGCGCTCGAACGCGCGGATCGCCGCGGTGTCGTTGCCCGCCTCCACTTCGATCCGGCCTTCGAGCATGCCCGCGCGCACCGAGTTGGCGTCGGCCTCGTAGGCGCGCTTGACCGCCTCGCGCGCGCCCTGGGCGTCGCCGGCGGCGCGGTGGCGGTCGGCCAGCTCGCATTCGAACTGGGCGATCAGCTTGCCCATCGGCTCGCCGGTGGCGGCCTCGAAGCGCTGCGCGTTCTCGATCGCCTTGCCCCAGTCGCGCTCGGCCTGATAGATGCCGATCAGGTGGCGCAGCGCCAGCGGCGCGCGCATGTCCAGCGCGACCAGATCGCTGAAGACGGTCTCGGCGCGGTCGAGCAGGCCCGAACGCATGTAGTCCTCGCCCAGCGCCAGCAGCGCCTGCACCTTCTGCTGGTCGCTCAGGCCCGGGCGCTGCACCAGCGCCTGGTGCAGGCGGATGGCGCGGTCGACCTCGCCGCGGCGGCGGAACAGGTGGCCCAGCGCGACCTGGGTCTCGAAGGTGTCCTTGTCGAGCTCGGCGATGTGCAGGAACAGCTCGATGGCCTTGTCCGGCTGCTCGTTGAGCAGGTAGTTGAGGCCGCGGAAATACGTGGTGGAGAGGTGACTGACCTGGTTGTCGCTGTGGCGCTCGCCGCCGCGGCGGCCGATCACCCAGCCGCTGAGCGCCGCGATCGGCAGCAACAGGAAGAACCAGAACCACTGACTGATGAATTCCATGCGCTCAATTCTCGACCGTGGTGACCGCCGGCAAGCCGGCACCGGAGTCGGCGCGGCCGCGCTCGGCGCGGGCGAGGCGGCGGCGCAGCGGCAGCACCACGCTGGCGCTGATCGCCAGCCCGCCGATCAGCGCGCCGGCCAGCAGCGACACGATCAGGACGATGCCCAGCGAGGTCGCCGGGACGAAGCCGAAGCCCAGGTCGATGCTGACGCTCTGGCGGTTGAGCGCGCCCAGGACCGCTCCGGCGGCCAGGCACAGCACAGCGATGAGTACGCGGATCAGGCGCATGAGGACTCCCGGGGTTCGTGTACGCGCGACGCGTGCGGCAGGCTAAAGAGTAGCCGACGCGACGCAGGGCCGCGTAGAAGCGACGGCTCGCGGCCCTGGGCGGTCGCGAAGGCCCGCGCCCTCGCCCGTCGCCGGCGGATCGGCCAGGCGCCGCGCGCACGGCGCGCCGCGGCGGCCGTGGACGGCTGCGGCGGCCTCAGCCTTCTTCGTCCAGCGGGGTCACGCCGCTGACGCGCTCGCGCAATTCCTTGCCGGGCTTGAAGTGTGGCACGTGCTTGCCGGGCAGCGCGACCGATTCGCCGGTCTTGGGATTGCGGCCCAGGCGCGGCGGACGGTAGTGCAGGGAGAAGCTGCCGAAGCCGCGGATCTCGATCCGCTCGCCCGCCGACAGGGCCCCGCCCATCATTTCCAACAAGGCTTTCACCGCCAGATCCACGTCGTCGCCCTTGAGGTGGGCCTGACGTTGGGAAAGGATCTCGATGAGCTCGGACTTGGTCATGCGCAGTGTTGCCTGGCCTTATGCAAAGGTCTTTGGTGAAGATGCGGCCTCGCGCCGCGCGCGATCCCCTGCCGCTGGCCCTGACGCGTCCGGCCATGCCGGCCCGCCGGGCCCGCTGCCGCGTTCCGGCCTGCGGGACGCGACAACGAATGATTCGTGGAACCGATGGTGCGGTGAAGCGTGTCGCAGTGGAGCGTGTTGCGCCGCAAGCCGGGTCGGCTCCGGTCTTGCCCATCGTCCGACGGCGCCGGCGAGCGGCGCCGCGGAGGATGACCGCCGCCCCGGCGAACCGGGGCGGCGGCGATACCGCGATGAAGCGTTTACTCGGACTTGCCGCTCAGGCGCTCGCGCAGCAGCGCGCCCAGGCTGGTGGTGCCGCTGGCAGCGTCGCCGGCGTGACGGTTGTAGTCCGCCATGGCTTCCTGCTGGTCGGCTTCGTCCTTGGCCTTGATCGACAGCTGCATGCTGCGGCCCTTGCGGTCGGTGCCGATGATCTTGGCCTCGACTTCCTGGCCGACCTTCAGGTACGTGGAAGCGTCTTCGACGCGCTCCTTGGCGATGTCGCGCGCGGCGACGTAGCCTTCGATACCGTCGGCGAGCTCGATCACGGCGCCCTTGGCGTCGACTTCCTTCACCACGCCCTTGACGATCGAGCCCTTGGCGTTGGAAGCGACGTACTGACCCATCGGGTCCTGCTCCAGCTGCTTGACGCCCAGGCTGATGCGCTCGCGCTCCGGATCCACGGCCAGGACGACGGCTTCCAGCGTGTCGCCCTTCTTGTAGTTGCGGACCACGTCTTCGCCGGTGGTGTTCCAGCTGATGTCGGACAGGTGGACCAGGCCGTCGATGCCGCCGTCCAGGCCGATGAAGATGCCGAAGTCGGTGATCGACTTGATCTGGCCTTCGACCTTGTCGCCCTTCTTGTGGATGGCCGCGAAGGTCTCCCACGGGTTCGAGGTGACCTGCTTCATGCCCAGCGAGATGCGGCGACGCTCTTCATCGACGTCGAGCACCATGACCTGAACTTCATCGCCGACCTGCACGATCTTGGACGGGTTGACGTTCTTGTTGGTCCAGTCCATTTCGGACACGTGGACCAGGCCTTCGACGCCCGGCTCGATCTCGACGAACGCGCCGTAATCGGTGACGTTGCTGACCTTGCCGAACACGCGGGTGTTGGCCGGGTAGCGGCGGGCGATGTTGTCCCACGGATCCTCGCCCAGCTGCTTGAGGCCGAGGCTGACGCGGTTGCGCTCGCGGTCGTACTTGAGCACGCGGACGTCGAGCTCCTGGCCGACTTCGACCACCTCAGACGGATGGCGCACGCGCTTCCACGCCATGTCGGTGATGTGCAGCAGGCCGTCGATGCCGCCGAGGTCGACGAACGCGCCGTAGTCGGTGAGGTTCTTGACCACGCCCTTGAGGATCGCGCCTTCCTGCAGCTTCTCCATCAGCTGCTCGCGCTCGACGCTGTACTCGCTCTCGACCACCGCGCGGCGGGAGACGACGATGTTGTTGCGCTTGCGGTCGAGCTTGATGAGCTTGAACTCGAGCTCCTTGCCTTCCAGGTACGCCGAGTCGCGCACCGGACGCACGTCGACCAGCGAACCGGGCAGGAAGCCGCGGACGTCCTTGATGTCGACGGTGAAGCCGCCCTTCACCTTGCCGCTGATGCGGCCGGTGATGGTCTCGTTCTTCTCGAGCGCCTGCTCGAGTTCGTCCCACACCATCGCGCGCTTGGCCTTCTCGCGCGAGAGCACGGTTTCGCCAAAGCCATTTTCGATGGAGTCGAGCGCGACCTTAACTTCGTCGCCCTCGGCGACGTCGATTTCGCCGGCGTCGTTACGGAACTGTTCGATCGGCACGATGCCTTCGGACTTCAGGCCGGCGTTGATCACCACCACGTCGCCGCGGACTTCCACGACGACGCCGGTGACGATGGCGCCCGGCTTCAGCTTGGCCAGGTACTGCTGGCTCTGTTCGAACAGTTCGGCAAATGATTCGGTCATTGGATTTGATTACTCGGTTGAACACACGGGCCGCACCGTTTGACATCGTTGCCGTCGTGGCAACGCAAGCAGAACGTGGTCGACCCACCCGTTATGTGATGCGATGGAACTGCATCATGTGTTGTGGTTGATCCGGCGCGGGACTGCGCCGGGGCTTCTTCGTTTACAGCGTTCCGCCGCGGAGGTTTCGTCGCGCCGCGCCGTTCAGCGCGCGGGCAGCAAAGCCAGCACCTGTTCGACTACCGTGTCGATTCCAAGACCGGTGGTGTCGATGCGGACGGCGTCGTCGGCCGGGCGCAAGGGAGCCACCGCGCGCTGGGCGTCACGGGCGTCGCGGGCGAGAATCTCCCGCAGCAGACCGTCTAAAGTAACCGAAACCCCCTTGTCCTTCAACTGCTTATAGCGCCTTTCCGCGCGTTCCTCGGCGCTGGCGGTCAGGAACACCTTGTATTGGGCGTCCGGGAAGATGACCGTGCCCATGTCGCGGCCGTCGGCGACCAGCCCGGGTTCCTGCCTGAATGCGCGCTGGCGGTCCTTGAGCGCGGCCCGGACCTCGGGAATCGCGGCGATGGCCGAGGCGGCGGCGCCGGCGGTCTCGGTGCGCAGCTCGTCTGTGGCGTCGACGTCGTTGACCAGCACCCGCAGTTCGCCGGACGCGTCGTCGCGGAAGCCGATGTGGGTGTCGAAGGCGCAGCGGACCAGGGCGGCCGGGTCGGCGAGGTCGAGGTCGGCCCAGCCGGCGGCGACGCCGACCGCGCGGTACAGGGCGCCCGAATCCAGGTAATGCCAGCCCAGGCGCTGCGCGACCAGGCGGCTGATGGTGCCCTTGCCGGAGCCGGAGGGGCCGTCGATGGTGAGGACGGGGACGTGGGAGTTCTGGGAAGATGCGCTATTCATGCGCCACATTATGCGGCCGCGGCGCGCGCAGCGGTCCCGTCGCCGCCCGCGGCGGACGCCGCGGGCGGCGACGGATCGGCGCCAAACCGGCGGCGGAACCGGCACGCCGCGCCCCCGGCGCGGCCGGATTTCGCGCCCGGGCATGCAACCACTTGATCGGACGGCATTTTGTCCGCTAGAATCGCGGGCTAGCTTTTTCACACCCATCCCATCCACTCAACCAGCCGAGATCTGTCATGAAGGTCCTGTCCTCTCTGAAGTCGGCGAAGGCCCGCCACCGCGACTGCAAAGTCGTTCGCCGCCGCGGCAAGGTCTTCGTGATCTGCAAGTCGAACCCGCGTTTCAAGGCGCGTCAGCGCTGATCCGCAGCCGCGGGCCACGGCCCGCCGCTTGAGGTTCAAGTCGAAAGCCGCCGCAAGGCGGCTTTCTTCGTTCTCATCCCCTCCACCGGCCCCGCTTCACCGTCCGGGCCGGCCTTGTTTCGCCAAACCGTGACGCCCGCACCCTGCCGCTGAACGTCACCTTGTGCCTAGAATCCCGCGTCCTTTGCTCAGGTGAATTCGCCATGAAGCTGCGCGTTGCCGTTGCACCCCTGCTCGCCCTGCTGGCCCTGTCCGGTACCGCGTCCGCCGATACCCTGCTGATCCAGCGCGTGCAGGAAGAAGGCAAGGCGGCCCTGCCGGTGCGCGGCCAGAGCATGGACCAGGTCAAGGCGCGCTACGGCGAGCCGGCCCAGCGCCTGGATTCGCGCGGCGGCCAGAAGAAGGCGTGGCCGCAGATCA
Source organism: Lysobacter yananisis (assembly GCF_031199375.1). Classification (NCBI taxonomy): domain Bacteria; kingdom Pseudomonadati; phylum Pseudomonadota; class Gammaproteobacteria; order Lysobacterales; family Lysobacteraceae; genus Lysobacter; species Lysobacter yananisis. Next base: position 4,246,510 of record NZ_CP133568.1, on the reverse strand, counting down.
ACCGCTGGGTGTATCCGGCCTTCACCGTGTACTTCGAGAAGAGCCGGGTGATCGACGTGGTGGCGAACAAGGCCGGCACCGGCGAAATCGGGCCGAAACCGCCTATCCTTTGAGGTTATGACCAACAACGCATTGCGCTTCCCCGCGGAGTGGGAACCCCAGTCCGCGGTCCTGATCGCGTGGCCGAACGCCGACACCGACTGGGCCGACCGCCTGGGCGAGGTCGAGGAGACCTACATCGCCCTGGTCGCGGCCATTACCCGCTTCCAGCCGGCGCTGATCTGCGTGGCCGACGACGACGTCCAGGCCTACGCCCGCGCGCGCCTGTCCTCGGCCCGGATCGACATGAGCCGGGTGCGCTTCATCGACGCGCCCTACGACGACACCTGGCTGCGCGATTCCGGCCCGATCACGCTCAAGCGCGAGGACGGCGGTGAGCGCGATGGGTTTCGCCTGCTGGATTTCCGCTTCACCGGCTGGGGCGGCAAGTTCGACGCCAGCCAGGACGACCTGCTGGTCGAGCGCCTGCATGAGCAAGGCGTGTTCGCCGACAGCGAGCGCGAGAGCATCGATTTCGCCCTGGAAGGCGGCGGCATCGAGACCGACGGCGCCGGCACCCTGCTGACCACCTGGCGCTGCCTGCACGAACGCCACCCGACCCTGAGCCGCGACGAGATCACCGCCAAGCTGTCGGCGTGGCTGCGCCAGGACCGGGTGCTGTGGCTCGACCACGGCTACCTGGAGGGCGACGACACCGACGCCCACATCGACACCCTGGCCCGCTTCGCCGCGGTCGACGCGATCGTCTACCAGGGCTGCGACGATCCGTCCGACTCGCACTACGCCGAGCTGCAGGCGATGGGCGCCGAACTGGCCGCGCTGCGCACCCGCGATGGCCAGCCGTACCGCTTGTTCGCGCTGCCGTGGGCGCAGCCGATCATCGACCAGGACCGGCGGCTGGCGGCGAGCTACGCCAACTTCCTGATCGTCGACGGCGCGGTGCTGATGCCGGCTTACGGCGATGCCGCCGACGCCGCCGCGCAGGCGGTGCTGGCGCAAGCGTTCCCGGACCGCGAGATCGTCGCGGTGCCGTGCCGGCCGCTGATCTGGCAGAACGGCAGCCTGCATTGCGTGACGATGCAATTGCCCCGGGGCGTGGTGGCGTAAGCCTCGCCGCATACCGCGGAGCGCGGCTTGCGCTCCGCGGCGTGTTCGCTGTTGCGTTCGCGCGGGCTGATTCGTCGCGGCTCTGAATGCTGCGCAGCTGAGTTCCCGCGCCGCTCAGGTTCGCCGCCTCCTGAACCTCCGTCATTCCGGCGAAAGCCGGAACCCATTTTGACTTTGCTGTCGCCTTTGCCCTGCCGGCGGGAAAAGCAAAAATCAAAATGGGTTCCGGCTTTCGCCGGAATGACGGTTGGGGGAGCGATCGAACTGGTAACGCGCTCGCCGCACCCAGTTCCAGCACCGGTTTCGGACTCAGCTCCGGCCCCGGCTTCGGCCCCGGCCCCGGCTTCGGCTCCGGCTTCGGCACCGACTCAAGCTCAGTTCCAGCCGCGATCCCAACCCAGCCCCGCGCCCCTACCGCCGCCACGCTCCGCGTCATCGCGTATTTCCTACAATGGGCCTCCGCCCCACCGCCGGACCGCGCTCCCGATGAAGAAGAACACCCTCCCCGTCGCCCTGATCCAGGACCGCGACCACGGTTCGCGCGAGGCCAACCTCGCCAACATCGAGCAGCGCGTCGGCGAAGCCGCCAGGCAGGGCGCCAAGCTGGTGCTGCTGCAGGAACTGCACAACGGCCCGTATTTCTGCCAGCACGAATCGGTGCAGGAGTTCGACCTGGCCGAATCGATCCCCGGCCCCAGCACCGAGCGCCTGGGCGCGCTGGCCAAACAGCACGGCATCGTCCTGGTCAGCTCGCTGTTCGAGCGCCGCGCGCCGGGCCTGTACCACAACACCGCGGTGGTCTACGAGACCGACGGCGCCATCGCCGGCAAGTACCGCAAGATGCACATCCCCGACGATCCGGGCTTCTACGAGAAGTTCTACTTCACCCCGGGCGACATCGGCTTCGAGCCGATCCAGACCTCGGTCGGCCGCCTCGGCGTGCTGGTGTGCTGGGACCAGTGGTATCCCGAAGGCGCGCGGCTGATGGCGCTGGCCGGCGCCGAGCTGCTGCTGTACCCGACCGCGATCGGCTGGGACCCGAGCGACGCCCAGGACGAGAAGGACCGCCAGCGCAATGCCTGGATCCTCAGCCACCGCGGCCATGCGGTCGCCAACGGGCTGCCGGTGCTGAGCGTCAACCGCGTCGGCTTCGAACCCTCGCCCATGGCGTCGGAAAATACCGCGGGCGCGTCGGGCATCCAGTTCTGGGGCTCCAGCCACGTGCTCGGCCCGCAAGGCGAGTACTTGGCCGAGGCCAAGACGGCCGAGCCGGAGATCGTCATGGCCGAAGTCGACCTGCAGCGCAGCGAGCACGTGCGGCGGATCTGGCCGTTCCTGCGCGACCGTCGCATCGACGCCTACGCCGACCTGCTCAAGCGTTACCGCGACTGATGGCCGCCGCCGCGCCGCCGCTGCGCCTGCGCGCGGCGGTCGAGTCCGACCTGGATGCGATCGCCGCGTTGTATGCGCTGGAAGTGCGCGAAGGCGTGGCGACGTACGAGTACGACGTGCCCGACCGGGCCGAGATGCGCCGGCGCTGGCACGCGATTGTCGAGGCCGGCTATCCCTATCTGGTCGCCGAACGCATCGAGGACGGCGCGGCCCGCTTCGCCGGCTACGCCTACGCCAGCGCCTACCGCACCCGCATCGGCTACCGCTGGACGGTGGAGAACTCGGTCTATGTCGAGCCGGCCAGCCATGGCCGCGGCATCGGCGGCGCGTTGATGCGGCGGCTGATCGCCGACTGCACCGCGCTGGGCTTCCGGCAGATGGTCGCGGTGATCGGCGACGGCAGCAACGCCGCGTCGGTGGCCCTGCACGAACGGCTCGGCTTCAAACTCGCCGGCGTGTTCCCGGGGCTGGGGCGCAAGCACGGGCGCTGGCTGGACACCGTGCAGATGGTGTTGCCGCTGGGCGACGGCGATGTCGGCGAACCGGACCCGGGCGTGCCCGGGCTGAAGTGAGCGCCGGCGGGTTCCGCTGTTTCTGACTTAAAAGTTTTCTGACCTGGAAGTTTCCTGACCGGAAGCGTCGGGCCTGAAGGCCCTCCCACCATCGCCTTGTGGGAGGGCCTTCAGGCCCGACGCTTTTGTTTCAGGCCCCGCGAAGGCAACACCGGGCAAGTCAGGCCAAAGTCCCCATTGCGCCGGGAAAACACAATTTGAAACCCCGCCGTCGGCGTTTTTAGGTCACAACGGTGACAGTGCCGGAGGCCGCGATTGCGGCGCCGGCGGACGCCCCGGCCCAGGCCGGAGGAAGCGGCGCCCCGGACCGGCCGACGAACGGTTCGAATAAAACGAACGGACGTGCTATTTTGCGCGCTATGTCCTCCCTGACCGCCACCAACAAAGGCGCCGCGACCCGCGAAGCCATCCTCGAACAGGCCTACAGCATCGCCTGCTCGGCCGGCCTGGAAGGCCTGTCGATCGGCCCGCTGGCCGCCGCGGTGGGCATGTCCAAGAGCGGCGTGTTCGCCCATTTCGGCTCGCGCGAAGACCTGCAGCTGGCGGTGCTGGACAAGGCCAGCGAGCGCTTCATCGGCTATGTGCTGCTGCCGGCGCTGAAGTGCCCGCGCGGGCTGCAGCGGCTGCGCGGGATCGTCGAAGCCTGGTTCGACTGGTCGCGCCACACCGACGGCGGCTGCGTGTTGCTGGCCGCGGTCAACGAATACGACGACCGTCCCGGCTCCCTGCGCGACAGCGTGGTCGACCAGCAGAAGCGCTGGCACCAGGAACTCGGGCGCGCCGTGCAGCTGGCGATCGACACCGGCGAACTCGAGTCCGACACCGACACCGCCCAACTCGCGTTCGAGATCTACGGCCTGGCGCTGGTGGTCCACCACGACGCCGGCCTGTTCGGCTTCGACGCCGCCCTGGTCCGCGGCTTGCGCGCCTACGGGCGGCTGATCCGCTCTTACGCCGCCGCGCCGGTTCCCGCCTGATCCTATCCGGGCCGGCCCTACCTGGCCCGATCCTTCCTCCCGCCTGATCCTCTCCCACGAGGCCTGCCATGCGTACCGCTATCACCAAAATTAGCACGACCGTTCGTCATGTCGCTCAGTTATACGGGCTGCGCCTGGGCTTCGCCGTAGGCGGCTGGCTCGCGCCGGAAGCGACCATGCGCCGCGCCGCCGAGCTGTTCTGCACCCCGTTCGCCTCGACCCGTCGCCGCGCGCTGGCCGCGCCGACCTTCGACGCGCGCGAGGACGTGTTGCGCGTCGACGGTCAGGCCATCGCCTGCTACGTCTGGGGCGAGCCGCAGCGCCAGCCGTACGTGCTGTTCGCCCACGGCTGGTCCAGCCACGGCACCCGGGTGGCGCGCTGGCTGCCGGCGCTGCGCGCGGCCGGCTACGCCGTGGTCGCCTTCGACCAGCCCGCGCACGGGCGCAGCGAGGGCCGGCTGGCCACCCTGCCCGACTTCACCCGCCACCTGCAGGCGGTCGGCGCGCATTACGGGCCGGCGGCGGCGGTGATCGGGCATTCGCTCGGCGGCGCCGCGACGCTGCTGGCGATGGCGCGCGGGCTGCGCGCCGAACGCGCGGTGCTGATCGCGCCGGCGGCCGACCCGGTCGCCGCGGTCAAGCGCTTCGCCCGCTTCCTGTGGGTCGGCGAGGACCTGTGCCGGCGCATGTTCGCCTACTTCGAAGCGCGCATCGGCATCAGCTTCGACTCGCAACAGGCGCACCGCAACGCGCCGAGCATGGGCCGGCCGGCGCTGATCGTGCACGACCTGGGCGACCGCGAGGTGCCGTGGGCCGAGGGCGAGCGCTACGCGCGCTACTGGCCGGGCGCGCGGCTGCTGACCACGCAAGGGCTGGGGCACAACCGCATCGCCGACGACACTGCGGTGATCGGCGCGGCGCTGCGGTTCCTGCGCGGCGAGGCGGTCGGCGACAAGGTGGTGTCGAGCGAGAACCTGCCGTATGGGATGGCGTGAGGGTGGCGGGATCGTCGCGACCTGAGTCGAAAGCGTCGGGACTGAAGTCCCTCCCACAACAGCTGCGCCGGCCTTGAGCCCCCCGGGGACGGCCTTCAGGCCCGGCCACGTGGGAGGGCCTTCCTGTCCAGCTATGTGGGAGGACCTTCCGGTCCAGCCATGTGGGAGGGCCTTCAGGCCCGACGCTTTCCGTTCCGACCTTAAGAACCCCCGATTCCGAGCAAGCGCGAACCGGTCCGGCCGAAGCTCACCCCTCCCGCTTCGGCCGGACCGTTCGCCTCATCGCTGAAACGGCCGACGCGTCCGAGCGCAAGGCATCGCTGGCGCGGGCGATCGACGATGCAGCATTGGGGCGGGAAATCCGCCGCGCCGCGCTGAAACAGGTGCTGGCACTGTCCGCGAACCCTGCCCGCTCGACGCCTGCGCGCAGCCGGACCGACACCCACGGCAAGCCCCAGCCCAACGCCGCCACCCGACCATCGGCCGGCCCGACGGCGAGCGCCGGCAACGCCGCCGCAGCGCCGCGACGGGCCCGCGCCCGAGCGTCGCGGCGGGTTTGCCGGGCACCGGGCCCAGCCTCTATGCTGCGGGCCTTTCTGTGCTCCGGCACAGCTGCCGCGAGCCGCCAACATCCGCATGAACGAACCGCTTCCCGTCTCCGACGGCCTGCAAGGCCAACCGCACGCCATCGTCGAACGCGACGGGGTCCGCTACACCCTGCTGGGCACCGCGCACGTATCGCAGGCCAGCGTCGAGGCGGTGCGCGACGCGGTCGGCAGCGGCCGCTTCGATGCGGTCGCGGTCGAGCTCGATCCGCAGCGTCTGCAGGCGCTGTCGGATCCGGACGCGCTGGCGCGGCTGGACCTGATCCAGGTGATCCGCTCGGGCAAGACCGCGCTGTTCGCCGCCAACCTCGCGCTGGCCGCGTACCAGCGCCGGCTGGCCGAGCAGCTCGGCATCGAACCCGGCGCCGAACTCAAGCGCGCGGTGACCGAGGCGCGCGAACGCGACCTGCCGGTGCACCTGATCGACCGCGAGGTCGGCCTGACCTTCCGCCGCGCCTCGCAGCGGCTGGGCTTCTGGGGCCGGACCAAGCTCGGCGTCGGCCTGGTCACCAGCCTGTTCGCCGCCGACGAGGTCGGCGAGGACGAGATCGAGAAGCTCAAGCAGGGCGACATGCTCGAATCGAGCTTCGGCGAGTTCGCCAAGGAAAGCCCGCAGCTCTACGAGACCGTGATCGCCGAGCGCGACCGCTACATGGCCGCGCGCCTGCGCGAGAGCGCGGGCGAGTCGCGCGAGGTGCTGGCGGTGGTCGGCGCCGGCCATCTGCAGGGCCTGGCCCGGCATCTGCGCGAAGACCAGGGCGACCCGGTCGCGCAACGCACCGAGCTGGAACAGGTCAAGACCAAGAGCAAGGTGCCGTGGGTGATGATCGCGATCACCACGCTGATCCTGGCCGGCATCGCCTGGGGCTACTGGAAGGGCGGCGCGGCGATGGGCACCGACCTGCTGCTGCAGTGGGTCATGTACACCGGCGGCCTGGCGGCGCTGGGCTGCCTGCTCGCCGGCGGCCATCCGCTGAGCATCCTCACCGCGGCGCTGGTCGCGCCGCTGAAGCCGTTCCGGCCCGGCGTGCCGGCCGGCGCGGTCAGCGCGCTGGTCGAGGTGCACCGGCGCAAGCCGGCCTACCGCGACTTCATGGCCTTGCGCGACGATGCGCAGACCGTCGGCGGCTGGTACCGCAACCGGGTCGCGCGCGTGGTGCTGAACTTCATGCTGACCAACATCGGCACCGGCATTGGGGTGTGGCTGGCCGGGTTCCGGATCGCCAGCAAATTGGTCGGATGAGTCGGTAATCCCGAAGCGCGGGCCCCGCCGCGTCCCCGCCTCGCGAAAACGGCGCCGCAGTCATGCGGCGCCGTTTTCGTATGCGTGCGGCCCGACGCGAAAACCGGTTGCGCCCTGTAGGAGCGGCGCGAGCCACGACCGCGACATAGCGCTTACGGCGCAACCTTGCGTGCCCGCGGTCGCGGCTCGCGCCGCTCCTACAGGGGCAAACGCAACTTCCGCGGGTCAGGCCTGCGCCATCGCCGCCCCCGTCGCCGCGCCGCCGCGCGCGCGCCGCACCAGGCCCGCGGTGCCCGAACGCAGGTCGTCGAGCAGCGCGTAGATGGTCGGCAGGAACAGCAGGCTGACCACGGTCGAGAACGCCAGCCCGCCGGCCACCGCGCGCGCCATCGGCGAATAGGCCAGGCCGCCGAGCACCACGGTGTCGCTCAGCGAGATCGGGATCATCGCCAGGATCGCCGTGCCCATGGTCATCATGATCGGGCGCAGGCGTTCGCGGCTGCCCTCGATCAGCGCCTCGCTGCGGCTGAGCCCGCGCCGGCGCAGGTTGTTGATGTGCTCGACCATGACGATGCCGTTGTTCACCACCACGCCCATCAGCACCAGGATGCCGATGAAGGCCATCACCGTGAACGAGCTGCCGGTCAGCCAGAACAGCCAGAACACGCCGAAGATCGAGAACACCACGCAGCTCATGATCGCCGCCGGGAACAGCAGCGATTCGAACACCGCCGCCATCACCACGTAGATCATCACCAGCGCCAGCACCAGATTGATCATCATCTGCTTGCCGGCGTCGTCGTCGCGCTCGAACGAACTGCCGTCGAAGCTGTAGTGGTAGCCGGCCGGGAACGCCACGGCCTTGAGCGTTTCCTCCATCGCCTTGCGCGCGTCGGGCGTGGTCGCCTTGCCGTTGAGCGCGGCGACTATGGTCAGCGTGGTCTGGCGGTTGTTGCGGTTGATCTGGCTCGCGGTCGGGCGCACGCTGACGTCGACCATCGCCAGCAGCGGCACGCTGCGGCCGTCGGGCGAACGCACGGTGAACTCGGACAGGTTCTCGATGCCGTAGCTCTCCGCGCCGGCGAAGCGCGCCCACACCGGCACCTCGGTCTCGCCGCGCTGGAAGTCGCGCAACTGGGCGCCGCGCAGGGCCAGGCCGACGAAGCGCGAGACTTCCTCGACGCTGAAACCGAACGAGGCCGCGCGCTCGCGGTCCACGCGCACGTTGAGCTCGGTGTTGCGGTCGCCGATGTCCACCCGCACGTCGCGCAGTTCCGCGCGGCGCGAGAGGATCGGCACGATGTCGGCGGCCAGATCGCTCAAGGTCTCGGTCGAGTCGCCGACCAGCTGCACCTGCACGTTCTTGCCGTCCTGCCCGCCCCCGCCGCCATTGCCGCCGGCCGACACCGTGACCTCGGCCTTGGCCGACTTGGGCAGGTCCTTGGACAGCCGGTCCAGCAGCGCCTTGGTGTTGTCGACCTTGTCCTCGAAGAACTGCAGCCGGGTGCCGCCGCCTCCGCCGCCCTCCTCGCTGAAGAACGAGTAGATCTGCTTGATGTGGTACTGCTTGCGGCGCGGTTCCAGGTACTGCTCGATCTTGAGGATCTCGTCGGACATCTGCTGGCGGGTGTAGCTGCCCTTCCAGTGGTAGCCGATGAAGGCCTCCTTGCCGCCCTCGTTGCCGAACATGTCGTACTTGGTCTTCACCATCGGCACCACGCTGACGGCGACGATGAGGACGATGCCGGCGACGCTGAGGCCGCGGTGCTCCAGGGTCCAGCGCAGGAAGCGCGCGTAGCTGCGCTGCAGGCGCGGGATCAGGCCGCGGTCGCTGGCCACCGCCGGCGGGGTCTTGAGCCGCGCCGAGATCATCGGGATCAGGCTCACCGCCACCAGCCACGAGGCCAGCAGCGAGACCGAGATGGTGATGGCGATCTGCGACATGAAGATGCTGATGTCGTTGGTCTCGCCGAGCAGGTTGGGCAGGAACACGATGCAGTGGCACAAGGTGCCGGCCGACAGCGCGATGGCGACGTGGCGGGTGCCGATGATCGAGGCCAGCTCGGGCTGGTCGGGCATCTTCTCGCGTTCCTGGTAGATGCTCTCCACCACCACCACCGCGTTGTCGACCAGCATGCCCACCGCCAGCAGCAGGCCCATCAGCGACAGCACGTTGAGGGTCACGCCGAAGAAGTGCATGAAGCCCAGGGTCATCACGAAGCAGATCGGGATCGCCAGGGTCACCATCAGCGTCGACGGCCAGTGGCGCAGGAAGAAGAACAGCACCGCGACCGACAGCAGCAAACCGATGCCGCCGGCCTCGGCCAGCTCCAGCAGCGAATCGGTGACGTCCTTGCCCTGGTTGGAGACGACCTTGATCTCGATGTTGCGCAGCGCCGGCTGCGCGCGGATCGCCTCGACCTCGGCCAGGGCCAGGCGCGAGACCTCGACCAGGTTGGCGCTGCGCTCCTTGAAGATGTCCAGGCCGATCGCCGGGCGCCCGTCCAGGCGCCGGCCGGTGTCCAGCCGCGCCGGCTTGAGCCGCACGTCGGCGATGTCGCGCAGCTTCAGGCCCTTGTTGTTGATCGAGACGTTGCGGAACTGCTCCAGGTCGACCACCTGGCCGATCGGCTGCACCCGCAGGCGGCGGCCGCCGTCCTCGATCTCGCCGGCGGAAATGGAGAAATTCAGCGCCTGCAGGCTCTTGGTCAGGGTGTTGAGATCGACGCCGTGGGCGACCAGGCGGTCGGGCAGGATCGCGATCTCGACCTCGTTCGGCGCGGCGCCGCCGATCTCGACCTTGGCCACGCCGGGAATGCGTTCGAGCCGGCGCTTGAACTCGCGGTCGATCAGGTCGTACTCGCGGCTCAGGTCCATGTCGCCGGCCAGGCGCACCTGCAGCACCGCCTCGTCGGAGGACGACCACTTGAACACGAAGTAGCGCTGAAAACCGTCCGGCAGGTCGTCCATGATCGCGTCGATGCGCTCGCGCGCGTCGGAGGCGGCGATCGAGATGTCGCGGTCCCAGTCCTTGAACTGCAGGAAGATCGACGCGCTGTCCGAACGCGCGTTGCCGTTCATGCTCTTGATCCCGGTCATCGTCGCCAGCGCCTCTTCGGCCGGGCGCAGGATCGTGCGTTCCACCTCTTCCGGGGTGGAGCCGTCGTACGGCAACTGGATGAACAGGAACGGCGCGGAAATGTCCGGCAGCGACTCCAACGGCAGCCGCACGGCCGCGATCAGGCCGATCACGAACATCGACACGAACAACATGATGGTCGTGATCGGCCGCTTGATGCTGATCTCGGCGACGCCGCTCATGTCAGTGCGCCTCGGTCAGCGGATCGTTGTCGTGGCCGATCTTGTCGGCCACCGCTTCGTCGCGGCGCCGGGCCTTGCGCACCCGTTCGCGGTAGTAGGCGTCGCCGCGGCGGTCGAGCAGGTCGTACACCACCGGGATCACCACCAGGGTCAGCAGGGTCGACACCAGCAGGCCGCCGATCACCGTGATCGCCATCGGCGAGCGCACTTCCGCGCCTTCGCCGGTGGCGATGGCCAGCGGCAGGAAGCCGAACAGGGTGCACAGCGTGGTCATGATGATCGGACGCAGGCGCGAGCGCGCGCCTTCGATCAGCGCCTCGCGCTTGGCCATGCCGTGCTCGCGCAACTGGTTGACCTTGTCGATCAGGATGATCGCGTTCTTCACCACCAGGCCGACGAGCAGGATCAGGCCGATGAACACCACCACCGACACGGTCGAGTTGGTCAGCAGCAGCGCCAGCACCGCGCCGACCAGGGCCAGCGGGATGGTGAACAGGATCACGAACGGGTGCAGCAGCGACTCGAACTGCGAGGCCATCACCAGGTACACCAGGAAGATCGCCAGCCCGAACGCGAACAGCAGCGAGTTGATCGATTGCTGCAGTTCCTCGCCCTGGCCGCCGATGTGCATGCGCACCTCCGGGCTCAGCGGCTGCTCGCGCACCATCTTCTCGACCTCGGCGATGGCGCCGCCCAGGTCGATGTCGCGCAGGTTCGAGGACACGATCGCCACCCGCACCTGGTCGGCGCGGTGGATCTCGCTGGGGCCGGTGGTGGCGATCACCTGCGCCACCGATTCCAGCGTCACCGGGCGGTTGCTGCCGGGATTGACGATCAGCCGGCGGATGCCCTCGATCGAGGCGCGGTCGGCGGCGCGCGCGCGCACCAGCACGTCGATCTTGCGGTCGCGGAAGCTGTAGCGGGTGGCGACGTCGCCGCGCACCTTCTTGACCACGATGTCGGCGATGTCGCGGGTGGCCAGGCCGAGCGCGCCGGCGCGGTCCTGGTCGAAGCGGATCTGGATCTCGGGGAAGCCCTGCTCCACCGTCGATTTGACGTCGGCGAAGTGGGCGTTGCCGCGCAGCAGCTTGGCCATGTGCTGGCCGGCGCGCTGGATGGTTTCCAGGTCCTGGCCGCGCAGCTCGATTTCCAGCGGCGTGGAGAAGCTGAAAAGCTGCGGGCGGGCGAAGTCGACCTGCGCGCCGGGATGCGCGCGCATGGTCTGGCGCAGGCGCTCGGTTTCCTCGGCCTCGACCTGCTTGCTGCCGCCGTCGGCCATCACCACGGTGATCTTGCCGATGTTCTCGCCGCTCTCGGTCGGGTTCGCGTCCAGCCGCGTGCCGCTGCCGCTGACGCCGAACCAGGCGCGGATGCCGGGGTCCTTCTCGTGCTTGGACTGGATCTCGCGCACCACCTTGTCGGTCTCGCGCAGCGGCGTGCCCGGCGGCAGCTTGACGGTCATGTCGAAGCGGTCCTGGGCCAGCTGCGGGATCAGGTCGGCGCCCAGCAAAGGCACCGCCGCGAGCGTGGCGACGAACGCCGCGCCGGCCAGGGTCAGCACCAGCCCGCGATGGGCCAGCGCCGCCGGCAGCAGCTTCAGATAACCGCGTTCGGCGCGGCCGTACGGCGCCATCGCGACGTCGCTGGCCTTGCCCATGACCGGGCCGAGCACCGCGCCGAGCAGGCGCCAGACCCGCACGATCGCCCAGGCGATGCCGAAGAACACGCTGCGCACGCCGATGGCGATGCCGCGCGGAATCCACGCCAGCGCGCGCAGCAGCCGGTTGTTCGGCTCCCAGCGCGGATGCGGCGCTTCTTCCTGGAAGCCCAGCGCCGGCCGCCCGCGCAACGCGCTGAGCATCGGGATCAGGGTCATCGACACGATCAGCGAGATGCCGATCGCCAGCGCCACCGTCAGCGCCTGGTCGCGGAACAACTGGCCGGCGATGCCTTCGACGAACACCAGCGGCAGGAACACCGCGATCGTGGTCAGGGTCGAGGCCACCACCGCCATGCTGACTTCGCGGGTGCCGGCGACGGCCGCCTCGAGCACGCCCAGGCCGCGTTCGCGCGCCTTGGCGATGGATTCCAGCACCACGATCGAGTCGTCCACCACCAGGCCGGTGGCCAGCGCCAGGCCGCCCAGCGACATCACGTTGAGGCTCAGGCCGAGCCGGTCCATGAAGAAGAACGTGGCCACGATCGACACCGGCAGCGACAGGCCGATCACGAACGTGCTCCAGCCGTCGCGCAGGAACAGGAAGATGATCAGGATCGCCAGCAGGCCGCCGATCACCGCGTCCTTCTTGACGTCGGCGATGGCGTGGCGGATGAACTGCGACTGGTCGTCGATGGTGGTCAGCTCGACGTCCGGCGGGATCTGCGTCTTGATCTGCTCCAGCCGCGCCTGCACCGCATCGGCCGTGGCCACGGTGTTGGCGTCGCCTTCCTTGTAGATCGCCAGCTCCACCGCTTCCTTGCCGCCCAGGCGGATGATCGCCTCGCGTTCCTTGTAGCCCTGGCGGACGTCGGCGATGTCCTTGAGCCGCACCGGCTTGCCGCCGGCGGGCGTGCTCTGGCTGCCGTCGTTGGCGCTCTGCACCGAGGCCGCCGCGGCCATCGCGTCGGCCGAACCCGAGGCCGCGGCCACCCGCGCCATCTCGGCGGCGGCGTCGGCGGCGGCGCTGCTGCCCTGGTTCTGGGTGGTGACCAGCATCTCGCGGATTTCCGGCACGGTCGCGAACTCGTTGACCGTGCGCACCAGATAGCGCTGCTGCCCTTCTTCCAGGCGGCCGCCGGAAATGTTGACGTTCTCGGCCTTGAGCCGCTGGATCACCGTGTCGATCGGCAGGTTGAGCTGGGAGATCTTCTGCTGGTCGATGTCGACCTGGATCTCGTCCTCGAGGCCGCCGCCGACCTTGACCGCGGCCACGCCCTCGACCGGCTCGAGCTTCTTCTTCAGGTCGTCGTCGGCGTAGCGGCGCAGCGCGGTGAGCTGGCGGATCGCCTCGGTCTCGCCGGCCGTGTCGCCCCCCTTGTTGGACAGGGCGATGCGCAGGATCGGCTCGGTCGAGGGATTGAAGCGCAGCAGCACCGGCTTCTTGGCCTCCAGCGGCAGCTGCACGATCTCCATCTTGTCGCGCACCTCCAGGCTGGCCTGGTCCATGTCGGTGCCCCAGGCGAACTCCAGCACCACGTCGCTCTGGCCGGTGCGCGAGACCGACTTGAGCTTGCGCAGGCCCTTGACCACGCCGACCGCCTCTTCCAGCGGCTCGGTGATCAGGGTCTCGATCTCGGTCGGCGCGGCGCCGGTGTATTCGGTGCGCACGGTCAGCGTGGGATAGCTGAGATCGGGCAGCAGGTTGACCTTCAGGCTGTTGAGCGCGATCACGCCGAACAGCAGGAAGGTGATGGTGACCATCGCCACGGTGACCCGGCGGCGGGTGGAAAACTCCACCAGGTTGAAGGACGTCGCGTCCGGAAGCTGAGCCACAGCCAGTCCTCAGTTTCGGTATTGGAGTTCGGTACGGACCGGCGCACGGCGCGGCCGGGGCGGCGCCGTGGCGGCAGGCGCCGCATGTCGCCTCCGCGCCGCGCCGGTCGCCCGGCGGCGGCGCGGCGGCCGCTTACTGCTTGATCGGCGCCTTCGCGGCCGGCGCGGCCGCGCTGGCGACCGGCTTGGCGTTGATCGGCAGCACTTCGCTGCCTTCGCGCAGCGCGGTCTTGCCGGCCACCACGACCTGGTCGCCGAGCTTCACGCCCTGGCGCACTTCGGCCCACGAGCCGTCGAGGTAGCCCAGCTTGACCGAGGTGCGCGCGACCTTGTTGCCGCGGACCACGAACACCGCCGGATCGCCCTCGTCGTCCAGCAGCGCCGCGCGCGGCACCACCAGCGCGTCGGCGCGGCTGTCGTAGTCGATGCGCAGGCGCCCGAACATGCCCGGCTGCAGCACGCCGCCGCCGACGAACGAGCAGATCACCCGGAAGGTGCCGCTGCCGGAATCCACCACCGGCGCGATCCGGTCGACCTTGCCCTCGAAGCTCTTGCCTGGCATCGCGTCGACCGTCATCTGCACCGGCTGGCCGGCCTTCAGCGTGGCCAGCTCGCGCTCGGGCACGTTGAGGGTGGCTTCCAGCATCGAGGTGTCGACGATGCGGATGATCGGCGAGTTGATCTGGACGAAGTTGCCGGCCTTGATCGAACGCGAGGCGACCACGCCGGAAATCGGCGCCTCGACCTTGGCGTAGGACAGTTCCAGGTTGGCCAGGCGATTGGCGGCGCGCGCGTTTTCCATGTCGTAGCGCAGCTGGTCGTTGTCGTTGGCGCTGAGCAGGCGCTGCTCGGCCAACTGGCGCGAGCGGGCGTAGTTGGCCTCGAGCTTGCGCAGGGTCGCGCCGGTCTGCGCCGCCTGCTGCTCGGCGCGGGCCGAATCCAGCCGCACCAGCACCTGCCCGGCCTTGACCTGCTGGCCTTCCACGACCATCACGTCGAGCGCCACGCCGGAGGTCTTGGCCACCACCTGCGACTCGGCGCGCGCCTCCAGCGGCGCGGTGCCGGTGTAGCTGGCGGCGATCGCGCGCCGGGTCGCCGCGGCGATCTCCACCGGTACGGCGTCCGATACCTTGTCCTTGCCTTCCTTGGCCTGCGCGTCGGCGGCGCCCGCGCCGCCCTTGCAGGCCGACAGGCCCAGCGCGCAGGCCAGCGCCAATGCAGCCACCGCTGCCGTGACGCGCACCGCCGGACCGCCCTCGCGGTTGTTGGTGAGTTGACGCATTCGAGACGACCCCAAAAGTGCTATTAAATTCGTCGGTTACCGGTCGTATGCCGGTGTTGTATATAGGTATATCACCGGCCCGGAGGAGCAACATCCGCCGAAGGTCATGATGACTGGAGCCATGGCATCGATCTGAGGCAGGGTAAGCGCGCAAGCCTTGTGGCGGTTGCGCTTGCGCCGCTTTCGCGATCCAGGTCCGGTCCTCGCCGGGGCGCCGCCGCGGTTCCGCGACCGGCGTCAGTATGGATGCATCCGGGGACGGCTTCGTTGCAATCGCCGCGCCGGCTATACTCGCGGACTTGTGCGCGGTCACGGCCGCGCAGAGCCAGCCACCACCTTTCGCTAGCCACTCGAGATTGCGGACTACGACATGATGCGACCGCTGACGATCGCCGCCTGCTTCGCCCTGACCCTGGCCGCCGCGAGCGCGGCTGCGCAAGACCCCGCCCCGGCCGCGACGGCGCCCGCCGCCGCCCCGGCCGCCGCAGCGCCCGCCGCGGCCGCGCCCAGCATCAAGGGCAATCCGCAGACCGGCCGCCAACTCACCTACACCTGCCAGGGCTGCCACGGCGTCACTGGCTACAAGAACGCCTACCCGAACTACCACGTTCCCAAGATCGTCGGCCAATCGCCGGAGTATCTGGCCAACGCGCTGAGCGAGTACAAGAAGGGCACGCGCAAGCACCCGACGATGCAGGCCCAGGCCCAGAGCTTCTCGGACCAGGACATCGCCGACATCGCCGCCTTCCTTTCCAGCGCCAAGTGAGCCGACGCCCCATGACGAATCCCAGCCTACTGCGCGGCCTCGCCATCGCCTCGCTCGCCTTCGCCCTGGCCGCCTGCTCCAACCCCGGCGACGCCCCGGCCGGCCATTCCTCGGCCGACCGCAACGAAGGCCACACCTCCTCGTCCTCGGGCCTGCCGGCCGGCACCGCGGCAGCCGGCGAGAAGCTCGCCAACACCAAGGGCCAGGCCACCGGCCAGTCCTGCGTGGACTGCCACGGCGCCAAGGGCAACGCCCCGATCGACGGGCTCACCCCGAAGCTGGCCGGCCAGTACCACGACTACATCGCCCACTCGCTGCAGATGTACCGCGACGGCGACCGCGAGCACTCGCTGATGTCGTCGCAGGCCAAGGCCCTGAACGACCAGCAGATCGCCGACCTCGCCGCCTACTTCGGCTCGATCCAGGAAGGCACCACGCTGCGCGACCTGCACGGCATCCACTGAGTCCCGCTGCCAGGCGCGAACCTCCGGACGGCCCGCGCATGCGGGCCGTTCGCGTTATGGGAAGGCGTCGGGGCCGGCGCCTTCGGCTCCCGGGCGATGCGGCTACAGAGCGAACCGATCGAACGGCGTCGGGGCTGAAGCCCCTCCCACAGCAACAGCAGACGAAGCCCGCGAGCGCTTTTGTGGGAGGGCCTTCAGGCCCGACGCTTTCGGTTCCGAGGCGACGAAGCTACCAAGGCGAACTGATCGAACAGCGTCGGGGCTGAAGCCCCTCCCACAACAACAGCAGACGAAGGTCGCGAGCGCTTTTGTGGGAGGGCCTTCAGGCCCGACGCTTTCGGTTCCGGCGCGACGAAGCTACAAGGCGAACTGATCGAACAGCGTCGGGGCTGAAGCCCCTCCCACAACGACAGCAGGCGACGGCCACAAGCACTTCTCGTGGGAGGGCCTTCAGGCCCGACGCTTTCGGCTCCGAGGCGACGAAGCTACAAGGCGAACGGATCGAACAGCTTCGGGGCTGAAGCCCCTCCCACTGCGGCCGCTGCATCGACGCGCTTGCTGCAGCCGCGCCCGCTGCGACACTTCGAAGCCAGGCCCCGCCCGCCAAACCACCCGCCCTGCCTGCGCCCTAGCCGCCCGGCGGCGGGCGCACGCTGCCGTTGTCTTCCTGCAGGTGCGGCTTGAACGGCACGTCCGGCGGCGGTCTCGCCTCGGCCGGTTGCTCGTTGAGGTTGGGGTCGCTGATGCCGCAGCCGCCGCCGAGCATCAGCAGCGCCACCGAGCACTGGATGCGCTTGCTGGTGCCCGGGATCGGGATCATCACGTTCTTGACGCTGCGCCGCACCCACTCGGCCAACAGGGTTTCGTTCGGCCGCCAGTACTTGTCCAGCGTGGTCGGCTCGTAATCGGTCGGCTTGCGCTTGAGCCAGGTGCCGGCGCGGTCGAGGTTCTTGATTTCCTCGGTGACCGTGCCCGGCGGGAAGCCCGGCGATGCCGAACCCGGCGCGTCGGCGATGCGCGGGCTGCCGTCGGCGTTGTACAGGCCCGGCCCGCCGCCGGGGCGGTTGCGCGCGGAATCGCCCCAGTCGTCGCCGCGCTTGGGCGTCGGCCAACTGCCTGGAGCCGCGGCCGGCTTGGGACCGGCGCCGGCGCTCGCCGTCGGCGGCGTCTGCGCGGCGGCGCTGGGGCCGGCCGCCGCCGGCGTGCGGGCCGCGGCCGGGCTCGAATTCGAAGGCGCCGGCGTCGCCGCCGTGGCGCTCGGCGCGGCCGGCGCGAAGGTCTGCGCGGGCGTGGCGGCCGGTTGCGCCGACGCCGCCGGGCTCGCGCTCGGCGCCGGCGGGGTCGGAATCTCGGCGACGCGCACCTGCGGCGTCGCGCTGCGCAGCTGCGGCGCCTCGACCGGCCGCTGCGGTAGCTCGCGCACGCTCGGCAGGGCCGGCGCCTGCACCGGCGCGGGCACCTCGCGCAGCGTCAGCTCGCGCTGGCGCACGTTCACGTCCGGCGCGGCGATCTGCCGTTGCGGCAGTTGCAGCGACGGCGGCTGCACCGGCGCGGGCACCTCGGCGCTGCGCAGCGGCTGCTCGGCCGCCTGGATCTGCGGCGCGCGCAGGCTCTCGTCGACGCGCTTGCGCGTCGGCGGCAGCACGAACACCTGCGGCGCGTCCGGCAGTTCCTTGCTGACCATCACCGGTTGTTCGACCGTCGGCGGCGGCACCTGCGGCTCGGGCACGTCGCGCACGGCGACGTCGGGCAACTGCGCCTGCAACTGCGGCGTCGGCGGCGCCGCCATCGCGACCTGGGCCGGCGGCGCCGGCTCGGCCTGCGCCGGCGCGGGTTCGGCCGGCGGCGCTGGCGGCGCGGGCGCCTGGCTGGACGGCTGCGGCTGTTCGCTGGGCTGCTGCGGGCCGCCGCCGGGTTCCTGCGGCGTGCCCTTACCGACGTACTCGATCATCGTCACCGTCTCGCCGCGCGGCGGCGGCTGGGTGGCGAAGTACTGCAGGTACATCAGCCACACCAGCAATCCGCCGAACAACAGGTGCCAGAACAGCGACACCACGCCCGCGCCCCAGCGCAGGCGGCGATCCTCGGGTTCCGGCGGCAGCCATTGCTGGCGCCACAAGGTGGCGAACGCCTGCCAGCGGTTCAGCGCCGGCGCGCGCCGCGGTGGCGCGGCCAGCGGACGCTCGACGAACACCGCGGTCCAGGCGTCGGAAGTCGCGCCGGTCACCGCGCCCGGACGCGCGCTCTGCGCGTCCAGCCAATGCTGCCAGCCGGCGGGAAACTGCCCGGGCTCGGGCGAATCGCGCCGCAGGCTCAGCCGCAACCGGCGCTGCAGGGCTTCGATGATCGATGCGGCGGTGGGCACAGGCGGCGCCGCGGCGGGGTCAGGCCGCGCTGTCGCGCGGGATGTACGGCGCCTGGCCGGTGTCGTGGTCGGTGGCGTCGCGCACGGCGGTCACGCCCGGCACCTTGCTCATCAAGGTGGTCTCGATGCCCTGCTTGAGGGTGACATCGGCCATGCCGCAGCCGTGGCAGCCGCCGCCGAAGCGCAGCAGCACCACGCCGTCGGCGGTGACTTCCTGCACCGACACGTGGCCGCGGTGCTGGGCCAGCTGCGGGTTGATCTCGTTCTCGACCAGCCAGTGCACGCGTTCGACCAGCGAGGCCGAATCGGCCGGCGCCTCGCCCTTGATCTTGGGCGCGCGGATCTGCAGCTGGCCGCCGGTGGCGCGGATTTCGTAATCGATCTCGGCGCCGTCGAGGTACTTCACGCTGTCGGCGCGCAGCCACAGGGTGAAGCCTTCGCAGTCGATCGCCCACTCGTCGCCGTCCAGGTCCGCCGGCTCGGCGAACTCCAGCCGCACGTCGGCGCGCGCCGTGCCGGGATGGACCGCCGACAGCCGCACGCCCAGGCCCGGCAAGGCCTCGCGTTCGATCAGCTTGCGGAAGTGCGCCTGGGCGGATTCGGAAATATTGATCATCGGGCTATTCTAACGGGGACGGCGCGGCGGGATGTCGCGCAGCACGCCTACGACCGCCGCGGATACGGTTCCGTTCACATGGGGCCGGCGCGGCCAGACGCAACGCCGCGGCGCCCGCGCCCGGCCGCCAGGAGTCCCCATGAACGACCTCATTCCCCTCGTCCAGGCCCATTGCGTGCCGCTGCGCGGCAGCGAGCACCGTCTCAGCGAAGCGCGCGTGCGCGAACTGCTGCCGCAGGTGCCCGGCTGGGAACTGGCCGAGGACGGCCACGCCCTCACCAAGACGTTCCGCTTCGACGACTACTATCGGACGATGGCGTTCGTGAACGCACTGGCGTTCATGGCCCATCGCGAGGATCATCACCCCGACCTCGGCGTGCACTACGACCGCTGCGTGGTGCGCTATTCCACCCACGACGTCGGCGGGCTGAGCGAAAACGACTTCATCTGCGCGGCCAAGGCCGAAGCCCTGATTGGTTGATCCCCTCATGAACCTCAAGCGCCGCCTGCTCGCCCCGTCCCTCGCTTTCGCCTTCGCCGCGACGGCGGCCGGCTGCGGCCAACGCGCCGCCGAGGAACCGATCGTTCCGTCCACCCCGCTGCGCGCGGTCGACACGCCGCCGCCGGACTATCCGCTGGAAATCGGCTGCGACCAGGTCGGCGGCAAGGTGGTGCTGCAGCTCACCGTCGGCCCCGAAGGCAAGCCGACCCGCGCCCGCGTGCTGACCGGCAGCGGCGTGCCCGAGCTCGATGCGGCCGCGACCAAGGGCGTGCAGCGCTGGCGCTTCGAGGCCGCGACCCGCAACGGCAAGCCGGTGGCGACCGACATCCAGGTGCCGGTGACCTTCCACGCGCCGGCCGAGCGGCCGGCGCATTGCGGGCAGGCCGGCGCCGCGGGCTGATCCGAGCCGCAGCGAAGGGTCGCCATGCAATTGCAGGAACTCGCCGCGCTGGCCGAATGGGACGACGGCGACGGCCTGGGCCGATTCGAGCGGTTCGTGCCGATGCTCGGCGAACGCGTCGGGTTCGTGCTGTTCCCGGCCCGAGGCGCCGCCATGGAAGCGACCGAAACCATGGCGCACACGGTGCGCGACATGCTGGCGCTGGGCCCGGCCGACCTCGCCGCGATCCAGGCGCTGCTGTGGGAAGAGTGCGATTTCTCGTTCCGGGTCGCCGACTACGGCGTCGACGCGCGGCCCGGCGAGAGTTCGCTCGACGCGCACCTGCGCGAATTCGCCGTGACCGGCCCGGCCGACGCGCTGGCCAGGGCGCGCCTGGGCGAGATCCATATCGACGACGGCCACAGCGCGCGCTTCGCCCGGCTGCAGTACCACACCGTCGCCGAAAACCTGATCAGCGTGATCGTCAAGGACGGCCGCATCGTCGACTATGACGACGACGGCACCCACCTGCCCTGGTTCGAACGCGACGAGCGCTACGCGCACCGGCGCCGGCGCAAGGTCCTGGGCTGAGCCGCGCTCAGCCGCCGAGCCGGTCCAGCACCTCGATCAACTCCGGCGCCAGCGGCGCGTTGAGCGAATAGCGCTCGCGCCCGCCGTCGAGGGCGAAGTCCAGGGTCGAGGCGTGCAGGAACAGCCGGCGCAGGCCGAACTGGTCGCGCAGCTTCTTGTTGACCTCGGCCTCGCCGTACTTGTCGTCGCCGGCCACCGGGTGGCCGATGTGCTGGGAATGCACGCGGATCTGGTGGGTGCGGCCGGTCTCGATCCGCACCTCGCAATACGACTGCCCGCCGCGCCGCTCCAGCACCTTGAAGTGGCTCAGCGACGCCTTGCCGTCGCGATGCACCTGGACGTGGCGTTCGCCGCCCTGGCGCAGGCCGATGTGCAGCGGCGCGTCGACGGTCATGACGCCGTCGGGCATGCGCCCGCTCAGCAGCGCCAGGTAGCGTTTGGCGATACCGCCCTCCTCGCGCATCAAGGCCTGCATCTCGGTCAGGGCCGAGCGCTTCTTGGCCACGATCAGCAGGCCCGAGGTGTCGCGGTCGAGCCGGTGCACCAGTTCCAGGGTCTGGTTCGGGCGCAGCGCGCGCAGGGTCTCGATCGCGCCGAAACTGATCCCGCTGCCGCCGTGGCTGGCCACCCCGGAGGGTTTGCTCAGGGCCAGCAGGCGCGCGTCCTCGAACACGATGGCGCGCTCCATCGCCTCCAGGAAGCCCTTCGGCGGCGCCGGCTTGTCGCCTGCCTCAGTGAGACGAACCGGCGGAATGCGCACCTCGTCGCCGGCTTCGAGCTTGCGCTCGGCCTTGGCCCGGCCCCCGTTCACGCGCACCTGGCCGGAGCGGACCAGCTTGTAGATCAAGGACCTGGGCGCACCTTTGAGTTGGCCGAGCAGGAAGTTGTCCAGGCGCTGGCCTTCGCGATCGTCGGGCACGCGCACGGTACGGGCGCCGGCATTGCCGGAGTTTGCTGATTGGGTCATCCCGAAGCGTTATCTGTTACACTCGCGACGCGAGATAAGGTTTTGATTTCGCTGGGAGTTGTACCCGACCCTCCGCCTTCGCGGCGTGCGGTCCGGTACGGGGCCGAAAGCCCCTCCCGCGATTCCGGTCCGCGTCTAACCACTGCCCACGGGGCAGCCATGTTAGCAGCGACGGACCGGCGGAGCCCGCCCTCGCCGATGGGTAACGCCATCGCGATGAACACCAGTGCGGCGCCAGAGTCCGTCCTCGAACACGAACGAGCAGACCACTCGAAGCAGCCGCCGCCCGTCCCGTGCGGCGTTCGCGCCGCCGGCCCGAAAGTTGAGTCAAAGGTATGAGAGCGCTCCCGCGGCGTGCCGTGGTGATGTAGCGCTGGTAGTGGAGGCCTCGCCGGCGCGGCGGGCGGCCCGGAAGCGGGCGCCGAACGCGACGGCGCGGACTCAGTTCCCAGATAGCGAAACGCCATGGCGTTCCGCGCGGTAGAGCGCGCGAGGAACGCAACAATGAAGCGCATGCTGATCAACGCGACGCAGGCCGAAGAACTGCGCGTGGCCATCGTCGACGGCCAGAATCTGTACGACATCGACATCGAACAGCCGTCGAAGGAACAGAAGAAGTCCAACATCTACAAGGGCCGCATCACCCGGCTCGAGCCTTCGCTGGAAGCGGCGTTCGTCGAATACGGCGGCGACCGCCACGGCTTCCTGCCGCTGAAGGAAATCTCCCGCGACTACTTCCAGCCGGGCGTCGACCACAACAAGGCCGGCCTGCGCGAACTGCTGCGCGAAGGCCAGGAAATCGTCGTCCAGGTCGACAAGGAAGAGCGCGGCAACAAGGGCGCCGCCCTGACCAGCTTCATCTCCCTGGCCGGCCGCTACATGGTGCTGATGCCGAACTCGCCCAGCGCCGGCGGCGTCTCGCGCCGGATCGAGGGCGACGACCGCGCCGCGCTCAAGGAGGCGATGGACAAGCTGACCATCCCGGCCGACATGGGCGTGATCATCCGCACCGCCGGCGTCGGCCGCGACGCCGAAGAGCTGCAGTGGGACCTGGACTACCTGGTCAGCGTCTGGACCGCGATCACCGACGAGGCGCTGGCGCCGAAGAAGCCGGCCCCGTTCCTGATCTACCAGGAATCGCGCCTGATCATCCGCGCCCTGCGCGACTACATGCGCCCGGACATCGGCGAGATCCTGATCGACACCGACGAGATGTACGCCGAGGCGCGCCAGTTCGTCGAGCAGGTGATGCCGCACAACCTGCGCAAGCTCAAGAAGTACGCCGACGACACCCCGCTGTTCAACCGCTTCCAGATCGAATCGCAGATCGAGAACGCCTACGAGCGCACCGTCCGCCTGCCGTCCGGCGGCGCCCTGGTGATCGACCAGACCGAGGCGCTGACCGCGATCGACGTCAACTCGGCGCGCGCCACCAAGGGCGGCGACATCGAGGAGACCGCGTTCAACACCAACCTGGAAGCGGCCGAGGAAGTCGCGCGCCAGATGCGCCTGCGCGACCTCGGCGGCCTGGTGGTGATCGACTTCATCGACATGTCGTCCAACCGCCACCAGCGCGAGGTCGAGAACCGCCTGTCGCACGCGCTCAAGCAGGACCGCGCGCGCGTGCAGATCGGCCGGATCTCGCGCTTCGGCCTGCTCGAACTGAGCCGCCAGCGCCTGCGCCCGTCGCTGGGCGAGTCCAGCCAGCTGGTGTGCCCGCGCTGCGAGGGCCACGGCCGCATGCGCAGCGTCGAGTCGCTGTCGCTGTCGATCCTGCGCGTGGCCGAAGAGCACGCGATGAAGGAGAACACCGGCCAGGTGCTGGTGCAGGCGCCGACCGAGATCGCCAACTACCTGCTCAACGAAAAGCGCCGCGCGCTGATGGAGATCGAGGCGCGCCACGACGCGCCGATCGTCATCGTCGCCGACGAGCATCTGGAAACCCCGCACTACGAAGTCACCCGGGTGCGCGAGAACGAGCTCGGCGAAGAGACCGCCAAGCCCAGCTACCAGCGCCACACCCAGCGCAAGCTGCCGGTGCACGCGCTGACCAAGGCCCACCTCAACGTGCCCGAGGCGCCGGCCGTCACCAACGTGCGCCCGGCCCAGCCGGCGCCGCTGCGCGAGCCGCGCGAAGTGCCGGCCGCCGCGCCGGCGCCCGCCCCGGCTCCGGCGCCCGCGCCCGTGGCCGCGCCGACCCACTCGGTCGGCCTGGTCGAACGCATCCTGCGCATCTTCCGCGGTACCCCGCAGCCGGCCCCGGCCGCGCCGGAACCGGCCGCGCGCACCCAGGACGGCCGCGGCAACGGCGGCCGCAACGAAGCGCGCGGCGAGCGCGGCAACGGCCAGCGCCGCAACGACCGCAACAACGGCAAGGGCGGCCGCGACGGCCGCCGCGACGAGTCGCGCCAGCAGGACCCGCAGCAGTCGCGCCGCGAGAAGCAGGACAAGCAGGCGCAGAACCCGCAGGGCCAGCAGCAGGCCGGCGGCCAGAGCCAGCAGCAAGGCCAGCAGAAGCAGAAGCAGGGCCAGCCGCAGAACCCGCAGTCGCCCAAGCAGGCGCAGCCGCAGCAGCCCAAGCAGGGCCAGGGTCCCGGCAAGCCGCAGGCCGCGGATGCGGCCGCCCAGGGCGGCAACGGCCAGACCGGCAACGGCCAGGCCAGCAACGTTCCGTCGCCGCGACCGCCGCGCGAGCCGAAACCGCCGCGTCCGGACGCCGACGCCGCCGCCGCGACCGTCGCTGCAGCCGCCGCGGTCGCCGCGCCGGCCGTCGCCGCTGCGAGCGCGGGCGCCGCGCCCCACGCCGAAGCGCCGCTCGACCATCCGCTGAAGAACGAAGTCGCCGACACCGTGCAGACCGATGACGTCGCCGCCGGCAACGTCGCTGCGACCGTGGGCGAAGCTGCGGCCGATGCCGCCGCGGGCGATGCCGCCGGCGAAGGCGGCGGGCGCCGCCGTCGCGGCCGTCGTGGCGGGCGCCGCCGCCGTCGCGGCAATGGCGAAGGCGCCGGCGCCGAGGGCGCCGTGGACGGCGCGCTCGACGGCGACGCCGGTTTCGACGACGAGGACGAGGCCGGCGCCGAGCCGGGCAGCGCTCCCGTCGCCGCGCACCGTTCGCAGCCGGAGTTCGACTTCGACGATGTCGTCGCGCCGCAACCGGCGCGGGCTGTCGTCGCCGAAACCGCGCCGGCCGCCGTCGCGGCCGCCGTGGTGGCGACCCAGGTCGCCGTCGGCCGGAACGAGTCCGCCGCGCCGGTCCGCAACGAAGCCGCTGCGTTCGACAACGCCGCACCGGCCCGCCGCGAAAGCGCGTTTGGCGCTGCCGCGGTCGGCGACGAGACGTCGGCGCACGCGGACCGTTCGCCCGTCGGGATCGACGCGCCTGCCCAGGAAACCCCTGCGCCGGCCGAAGTCGCGAACGACGTGGCCGACGCCGTGGCGCCGGTGAAGACCGCCGCGCCGGTCGCCGAGGCGCCCCAGCCGGCCGTCGAAGCCGTCGCGGCGCCCGCCGTCGAAGCCTCCACGGCCGACGAGGCCACCCCGGCCCAGGCGGCCGCCGAGCGCCTGGAGCCGATCCAGCCGCAGGCCGAAACTCAGGTCGAAACGCAGGCCGAAGCCAAGCCCGAAACCGCCGCACCGGTCGCCGCGACCGTGGTCGAAACCGAGGCGGTCGTCGCCGAAGTCGTGACCGCGCCGGCGCCGGTCGTCGAAACGGTCGTGGCCGAGGCCGACACCGTGCAGCCGGGCGAAGCCGAACTGGCCCAGGCCGAAGCCGCTGCCCGCGCCGCGATCGCCTCGCCGGCCGGCGAAGCCGCTCAGGCCGTGCCGGGCTTCAGCTACGCCGAGCCGCCGCAGGCCGCGCAACCGGTCGAACCCGCCGCGGCGCCGTCCGCGTTGGCCGAGACCGACGCCGCCGGCGAACCGGCTTCGCCGCTGCTGCCGCGCACCGGTGGTTTGTTCGACGGCCTGCCGCACCCGGTCGCACCGGCGCCGGTCGCCGGCGCCGCCGAGGCGGCGGTCGAGGGCGAAGCCAAGCCGGAAGACGGCGACCAGGGCGACGGCGACTCGCACGAGCGTCGCGCCTGAGTCCCCGGGCGGCGCGAGCCGCCCCCTCCGGCAACGAAAAACCGGCCGCTCGCGCGGCCGGTTTTTTTATTGCGCGCCCGATCCGCGAACCGCCTGGGCGTGGGAGGGAGGGCCTTCAGGCTCGATGCTGCTGTTCCGGTTGGCCCCGCGACCGGACCGGAAAGCGTCGGGCCTGAAGGCCCTCCCACGACAGCAAAGCACTCGGGCCTGCGGCGGGACCTTCGAGGCTTGCGTTGGCCGGTGCGAGGTCCAGACTTCATCCGCAATCGAGGCGAATTCGCCGATCGACTCGGTTCCCCACCGCCCGTTCCAGAACGGCCAGACCGAGGCACTCGTGGGAGGGCCTTCAGGCCCGATGCTCTTGTTTCAGTCCGTCGCGACCGGATCGAAAGGCGTCGGGCCTGAAGGCCCTCCCACAAGAGCAAAAAGGCCCCGGCGTGCGCCGGAGCCCTTCGCTCGATTCGATGCCCTATCCGAGGCTGCGACGGTCCGCCCCGCCTTGCAGGGCCCGAGTCTGCGTCCCCGCCCGCCTTACAGCGAATGCGCCGGATCGGCCAGGCCGTACTGCGCCGCCAGCCGCGCCAGGGCGATGGTGTCGGTGATCGTCAGCTTCTCGAACAAGCGGGTCTTGTGGGTGTTGACGGTCTTCGCGCTCAGGCTCAGGCGCTTGGCGATCTCTTCCTGGCGGAAGCCCTGCACCAGCAGCAAGGCGATCTCCAGTTCGCGCGGCGAGAGTTCGTCGAACGGCGAAGCGCCGCCGTCGAGGGTCGACAACGCCAGGTGCTGGGCGATGTTGCTGGCGAGGTAGCGCTTGCCGCGCGCCACGTCGCGGATCGCGCGCAGCAGTTCGCTGGCATCGCCGCCCTTGCCCACGTAGCCCGAGGCGCCGGCCTCGAGCAGGCGCTTGGGCATCGGCCCGTCTTCGAGCACCGAGACGATGATGACGCGGGTGCCATGGTCGCCCTTGACGATGCGCTCGGTGACCTCCAGCCCGCTCACGCCGGGCAGGTGCAGGTCGCACAGCACCACATCGGGCTTGAGCTTGCGGATCTGCGGCAAGGCTTCCTCGCCGCTTTCCACGTCGCCGAGCACTTCGATATCCGTCTCCGCCGAGAGGATCATGCGCATGCCCGTACGCACCAGCGCATGGTCGTCCACGATGAATACACGGATGGTCATACCGTCCCCAGAACTGCTTTCTTCACAAAGCCTACGCTGGCGAGGCTACGCGGCGCCCCGGGCACCGCGCAAGGCGATGCGATCCATGGGCTCAACGCCGGTGTCCGGCAATCGCACCGGGCCGGGCCCCGCGCGCGCCGAAAAGGCGCATGTCCGCGATAGCGGCGCCGGCAACCGATGAACTGGGTCACAACTTGCGAATCCCCAGGCTGAGTTGCCAGTGCAAGCGCGCGGCAATGGTATCCCAGCGGCGCGACGCTGAACGGACAAGCGGCGCAAATGGCGAAAAAAACCGCTCCCGCCGTCGCCGTGGGCGGTCGCCGACCGTGTCCGAAAACGGCCGGTCGGCGCGCGCGACGCATGCCATGCTGGGCGCCTTCCCACCGCGCAGACACCGCCATGACCCCGCAAAGCGAACGCGCCGAGCGCTTCCGCCGCCTCCACCACGACGACCCGCAGCGTCCGGGCCCGCTGCTGCTCGCCAACGCCTGGGACGCCGGCAGCGCGCGCCTGATCGAAAGCCTGGGCGCGCCCGCCGTCGCCACCACCAGCGCCGGCGTGGCCTGGGCGCACGGTTTCGCCGACGGCGACCATCTGCCGGTGCCGCGCCTGGTCGCCACCGTCGCCGACATCGTCCGCGCAGTGCGGGTGCCGCTGAGCGTGGACGTGGAAGGCGGCTACTCCGACGATCCCGACACCGTCGCCGACCACGTCGCCGGCCTGGTCGAGGTCGGCGCGGTCGGCATCAACATCGAAGACGGCGGCGGCGCGCCGGAGCTGCTGTGCGCCAAGATCGAGCGGATCCGGCGGGCGACCGCGACGCTGGGCGTGGCGCTGTTCGTTAATGCGCGCACCGACGTCTACCTGCGCGGCCTGGTCCCCGAAGCGCAGCGCGTGGACGAAACCCTGGCGCGCGCGGCGCGCTACCGCGAGGCCGGCGCCGACGGCCTGTTCGTGCCTGGACTGACCGACGAAACCCAGGTGCGCGCGATCGCCGCCGGCGCCGGCCTGCCGCTGAACCTGCTCGCGCGCGCCGCGCTGCCGCCGGCACCGCAGTTGCGCGAATGGGGCGTGCGCCGGCTCAGCGCCGGCTCCGACCTCGCCCAATCGGCGCATGCGCGGGTGCGCGCGCTGGCCGCGGACTTCCTGCGCGACGGCGATTCGCGCCCGCTGTCGGCGCAGGCCCTGCCCTACTCCGAACTCAACGCGCTGTTCTCGCCGCGCTGACCCGCGCCGCGGTCGTCGCGCCCGCCGTCGGTCGGGCGATACCGAGTCGGCCTGGCCTGAATCGGACGATGCCGCGTCGAACGCCGCGGCATCGATGAGCGCCGGCCGCCGCGCCAGCGCCCGGCGATCCGCGCGCGGCGTCAGCCCGAGCCGAGCCGTCGCGCCAGTTCGTCGAGGTCGGCGACGAACAACACCGTGCGTCCTTCGCCGCATTCGCGCACCCAGTCGCGCAAGGCCGAACTGCGTTGCAACTGCGCCTGGATGTCGCCGACCACCGCCAGGCGCAGGCGATAGTTCGCCGCCTTCTGCGCGATCTCGCCGGCCAGGCCGCTGGCGAGGCGGAAGAACGACGCGTCCAGCCGCTGCGCCGCGATCGCCAGCACCGTCGCGCCGGCGAACGAGGCTTCGCCGATCAGGTCGGTCGCCGCGCGCGCGTCGGCGATCGGCGCGCCGTCGGCCGGACACAGCAGCACCCGTTCATCGCCTAACGGCAACAGCGTGAACATCGGTGCATCGTCGGCGGCGGGATTGGCGTCGTTCATCGGCGAAGTCCTGTTCAGTCGCAGGCGCGACCATCGCCCGCGCCGCGCACCGATGCAAGCGCGCGCGTCTGCCGCGTTCTCAGGCCATGGGACGCGCGCCCGTCAAGCTCGGCGGCCATGACAACCATCACTTCGGAACCCGCGCATTCGTTGCCAGACTGCGCCGGCGCGGCCCGTGCGAGGCGCGCGCCGAACGTCGCCGGCCATCGTGAAAACGGGCGCCGGTCACGTTCGTTTCAACGCGAACGGATGCCCGTTGGTTCCGCGGCGATCGCGCCGCCCAAGCCGAGCCCCAGCCCTATTCGCCAGCGCGCCGCCATCGCGTCGCTTCCGCTTCCCGTTCACGAGTCGCCCGCGGCGACGTTGCGTGCTGTCCGTCGCCCCGCGACGCGGACGCCGGCGCGCGCCCCCGCCCGTCGATGATCCCGGAGTCCTCTGCGTTCATGCCTTCTCTCCACGATCCGCTTTCCAGCGCCGCCGCGCGCCGCGATCCCGGCCACGACGATGCGGTCGGCCTGCACCGCCTGTTCGAACGCCAGGCCGCGCGCCGGCCCGAGGCCGTCGCCCTGGTCCACGACGGCCAACGCATGCGCTACGCCGAACTCAACGCGCGCGCCAACCGGCTCGCGCAATGCCTGATCGACGCCGGCGCCGGTCCCGACCGCCTCGTCGCGTTCTGCGCGCAACGCGGCTTCGCCCTGCCGGTGGCCGCGCTGGCCGCGCTCAAGGCCGGCGCCGCCTACCTGCCGTTCGACCCCGCCCACGCGTCCGCGCGGCTGGCCTCGATGCTGGCCGACGCCGCGCCGACCCTGGCGCTGTGCGACGACAGCGGACGCCGCGCGCTCGGCGAGGCGGCGCTGGCGCGCATGCGCTGCTTCGATCCGCTGGCCGACTCCGTTTGCTCCGCCGCCGGCGACGACGACGAACCCGCCTGGGCCGCGCGCAATCCGCGCATCGCCGCGCTGCGCCCGCACCATCTGGCCTACGTCATCTACACCTCCGGCTCGACCGGCGCGCCCAAGGGCGTGATGGTCGAACACCGCAACCTGCTCTACCTCGCCGCGACCGAGACCGCCCGCTTCGGCGTGGACGCGCACAGCCGCATCGCCCAGTTCGCCTCGCCCGGCTTCGACGCCAGCGTGCTGGAGCTGGTCATGGCCCTGGCCAACGGCGCCGAACTGCACCTCGCCACGCCGGCGCAGCGCGCCAGCGCCGAAGCCTTCAACGAGTGGTTCGAACGCGAACGGCTGACCCATGCGCTGCTGCCGCCGGCGTTCCTGCAGGGCCGCGCGCTGCGCTTCGCGCATCGGCCGGTGCTGATGCTCGGCGGCGAGGCGCCGAGTCCGGCGCTGGTACGCGAACTCGCCGGGCAGGCGACCGTGATCAACGCCTACGGCCCGACCGAGATCACCGTCTGCGCGACCCAATGGATCGCGCCGCAGGCCGATGCCGGCGAATCCGCACCGGTGCCGATCGGCCGCGCGCTCGCCGGCGCCCGCGTGTACCTGCTCGACGCCGACGGCCGTCCGGTCGCGCGCGGCGAAACCGGCGAGATCCACATCGGCGGCGACGGCGTCGCGCGCGGTTATCTCGGCCGCCCCGAACTCAGCGCCGAACGCTTCCTCGCCGATCCTTTCGCCGCCGGGCGCGGCGCGCGCATGTACCGCAGCGGCGATCTCGCGCGCGAACTCGACGACGGCTCGCTGCTGTTCCTGGGCCGCAACGATCACCAACTCAAGCTGCGCGGCTACCGCATCGAACCCGGCGAGATCCAGGCGCGCCTGGGCGAGCATCCGCAGGTGCGCGAGTGCGCCGTGCTGGCGCGCGAGGGCGCGCCGGGCGAAACGCAGTTGGTCGGCTACTACACCGGCGACGCCGCGCCGGCCGCGTTGCGCGCGTTCCTCGCCGCGCGCCTGCCCGACTACATGCTGCCGGCCGCCTTCGTCGCGCTGCCGGCGCTGCCGCTGACCGGCAACGGCAAGCTCGACCGCGCCGCGTTGCCCGCGCCGGGCGAGGCCGACCGCGCGCGCGCGCGGTACCGGCCGCCGCAAGGCGAGGACGAACGCGCGCTGGCGCGGCTGTGGAGCGAGTTGCTCGGCCTGGAACGGATCGGCCGCGACGACGATTTCTTCGCCCTCGGCGGCCACTCGCTGACCGCCGCGCGGCTGCGCGTGCGCGTGCGCGAACGCCATGGCGTGGAGCTGCCGATGGCGGCGCTGTTCGATCATCCGACCCTGGCGGCGTTCGCCGCCGCGTTCGCCGGCTTGCGTGCGCAGGCGCCGGCGGACGCGCTGCCGCCGATCGAACCTGCGCCGGCCGACGCCGCGCCCGCGGTCTCCCACGCGCAACGGCGGCTGTGGTTCCTGCACCAGCTCGAACCCGATCAGGTCCGCTACAACATGCCGCTGCGCCTGGACCTGGACGGCGAACTCGACGTCGCCGCGCTGCGCCGCAGCCTCGACGCCTTGTTCGCGCGCCATCAGGCGCTGCGCACGGTGTTCGCATCCGTCGATGGCGAAGCGCAGGCGCGCTTGCTGCCGGCTCAGCCGGGGCCGGCCCTGGCTGAGCACGACTTGTGCGGCGCGGCCGACGCGGCTCAACGCTTGCACGAGCTGTGCGGCCTCGACGCGCGCACGCCGTTCGACCTGACCGCCGGGCCGCTGATCCGCGCGCGCCTGATCCGCACCGGCGAACGCGCGCATACGCTGATGCTGGTGCAGCACCACATCGTCTGCGACGGCTGGTCGCTGCATCTGCTGGGCCGCGAACTGGGCGCGCTCTACGCCGCGCACCGCGCCGGCGCGCCCGACCCGCTGCCGCCGCTGCGCGTGCAATATCCCGACTACGCCGCGTGGGAACAGCGCTGGCTGCACGGCGAGCGGCTGGCGCCGCAGGCCGATTACTGGCGCGATGCGCTCGCCGGCGCACCGGCGCTGCTGGCGCTGCCGACCGACCGGCCGCGTCCGCCGCGGCCGCCGCAAGCCGCCGGCAGCCTGCCGCTGCGCATCGACGCCGAACGCGTCGCGCGCTTGCAGGCGCTGTGCCGCGCCCACGGCTGCAGCCTGTTCATGGCCGTGGCCGCGGCCTGGTCGCTGGTGCTGGCGCGGCTGTCCGGGCAGGACGAAGTAGTCATCGGCACGCCCTCGGCCAATCGCGAACGCGCCGAGATCGAACCGCTGCTGGGTTTCTTCGTCAACACCCTGGCGCTGCGCGTCGATGTCGGCGGCGAGGCCGACGTCGCCCAACTGCTGCAGCGCGTGCGCGCCGCCGCGCTCGGCGCCCAGGCCAACCAGGACCTGCCGTTCGAGCAAGTGGTCGAAATCGCCCAGCCCGAGCGCCGGATCGACCGCACGCCGTTGTTCCAGGCGCTGCTGGCCTGGCAGAGCAACGAGACCGGACGTTTCGACCTGCCCGGCCTGCACGTGCGCGCGAGCCAGCCGTTCGCGGCGGTGCGCTTCGAGCTGGAACTGCACCTGCGCGAGCAGGACGGCGAACTGGTCGGCGAACTCGGCTATGCCAGCGAACTGTTCGATGCGGCCACCGTCGAGCGCCAGTTGCGCTATCTGCGTGCGGCGCTGGACGCGTTCTGCGCGCGGCCGCGGCAACCGGTCGCGCGCATCGACCTGATCGGCGCGGACGAACGCGCGCACCTGCTCGAACAGCTCGGCCGCGGCGAACCCGAGGCGCAGCCCCGGCCGCCCGAATGCGTGCATCGCCTGTTCGAACGCCAGGCCCGCGCGACCCCGCAGGCGACCGCGCTGATCCATGCCGGGCGACGCATGGACTACGCCGAACTCGACGCGCGCGCCGAACGCCTGGCGCGGCGGCTGCGCGCGCTCGGCACCGGTCCCGACCAGCGCGTCGGGCTGTGCGCGCGCCGTGGTTTCGGCGTCGTGGTCGGCGCGCTGGCCGCGCTCAAGGCCGGCGCCGCTTACGTGCCGCTGGACCTCGATCATCCGCGCGAACGCCTGGCCCAGGTGCTCGCCGACGCCGCGCCGGTGGCGGTGCTGGCCGACGCCGCGGGACGCGAAGCGCTGGCCGCGACGCCGGCGAACGCGACGCCGGCGCTGGACCTCGACGCGGCGTTGGCGGACGCGCTCGACGGCCACGTCGCGGAACCGGCCGAAATCGCGCCGCAGGCCGAACCCGACCCGCAACACCTCGCCTACGTGATCTACACCTCCGGCTCGACCGGCGCGCCCAAGGGCGTGGCGATGCCGCACGCGCCGCTGGCGCAGTTGCTGCACTGGCAACGCAGCGCGCTGGCGCCGGCGCGACGCGTGCTGCAGTTCGCCGCGCTCGGCTTCGACGTGGCGTTCCAGGAGATCTTCGGCGCGCTGTGCGGCGGCGCCGCGCTGGTGCTGCTCGACGCCGACCAGCGCCTGGACCTCGCCGCGCTGCCGGCGCTGTTGCGCGCGCAGCGCATCGACCGCCTGCATCTGCCCTACATCGCCGCGCAGGGACTGGCCGAAGCCGTCGAGGACGGCGGCGACGCGGCGCTGGACGCGCTGCGCGCGCACCTGCGCGAGATCGTCGTCGCCGGCGAACAGTTGCGCCTGACCCCGCAACTGCGCTGGCTGCTGCGGCAGTTGCCGGATTGCCGGCTGCACAACCACTACGGCCCGACCGAAACCCACGTCGCGGTCGCTTGCGCGCTGGGTCCCGACCTCGACGCCGAACCCGACCATGCGCCGATCGGACGGCCGGTCTCGGGCAGCCGCGTCTACCTGCTCGACCGCCACGGCCAGCCGGTGCCGCGCGGCGCCGCCGGCGAGCTGTACTTGGCCGGCGCCTGCGTGGCGCGCGGTTATCTGCACCGGCGCGAACTGGAGTCCGAGCGTTTTCTCGCCGATCCGTTCGCCGAACCGCTCGCCCAGCCGTCGGCCGGCGCGCGCATGTACCGCACCGGCGACCTCGCCCGCTTCCGCGCCGACGGGCGACTGGAGTTTCTCGGCCGCAACGACCAGCAGGTCAAGATCCGCGGCTTCCGCATCGAGCCGGGCGAAATCGAGGCGCGCTTAGCCGAACACGCGCAGGTGCGCGAATGCGCGGTGCTCGCGCGCGAACGTCCCGACGGACAGACCGCGCTGGTGGCCTATGCGGTGCCCGCCGGCGGCGAGGTCCACCACGGCGACGACAGCCGCGACTGGGCCGCCGCGCTGCGCGCGCACCTGGCCGCGCGCCTGCCCGACTACATGCTGCCTTCGGCCTTCGTCGCCGTGCCCGCGCTGCCGGTCACGCCCAACGGCAAGCTCGACGCGCGCGCTCTGCCGGCGCCGGACGCAGCCGCGTTCGCCCACGCCGCGTTCGAAGCGCCGCGCGGCGCCAGCGAAACCGCGCTGGCGAAGCTGTGGCAGGAATTGCTCGGGCTGGCCCGGGTCGGCCGCGGCGACCACTTCTTCGAACTCGGCGGCCATTCGCTGATCGCGGTGCGGCTGCTGAGCCGGATCGGCCGGACCTTCGCGATCGAGCTGCCGCTGGCCGAACTGTTCGCGCGCCCGCGCCTGGCCGATCTGGCCGCGGCCATCGACGCCCGCCTCGCCCAGGCGGCGCAAGGCGACGACGACGTACCGGGCGCGCCGTCCGAGCCGATCCTGCCGCGCGGCGAAAACGACGGCGCCGGCGACGGCGAACTGCCGCTGTCGCTGGCGCAGCAACGGTTGTGGTTCCTCTCGCGCTTCCACGGCGCCAGCGCCACTTACCACATCCCGCTGGCGCTGCGCCTGCGCGGCGCGCTCGATACCGCCGCGCTGCGCCGCGCCCTGGACCGGATCTTCGCCCGCCACGAAGGCCTGCGCAGCGTGTTTCCCGAGCGCGGCGGCATCGCCCACGCGCGCCTGCTCGATCCGCGCGGCGGCGTCGACTGGGTGCAGCGCGACCTGCGCGGCAGCGACGCTCAGGCGCGTCTGCGCGAACGCATGGACGAGGACGTCGACGCGCCGTTCGACCTCGCCCACGGGCCGCTGCTGCGCGCGCGCCTGTCGCGCCTGGACCAAGACACCCACGTGCTGTTGCTGGTGGTGCACCACATCGTCGCCGACGGCTGGTCGCTGGGCGTGCTGATGGACGAATTGAGCGCGCTCTACGCCGCCTTCGCCGCCGGCCGCGCCGATCCGCTGCCGCCGCTGCCGGTGCAGTACCCCGACTACGCGATCTGGCAACGCCGCCGGTTCGCGCCCGGGCGCCTGCGCGCGCAGGCCGACTACTGGCGCGGCGCGCTGGCCGGCGCGCCGGCGCTGCTGGAACTGCCGCTGGACCGGCCGCGCCCGCCGCAGCAATCCTTCGCCGCCGGGTTCGTGCCGCTGCGCCTGGACGCGGCGCTGACCACCGCGCTCAAGCGCGTCGCCCAACGCCACGGCGCGACCGTGTTCATGACCGTGCTGGCGGCGTGGAGCGCGGTGCTGGCGCGGCTGTCGGGCCAGGACGACGTGGTGATCGGAGCGGCCACCGCCGGCCGCAACCGCCACGAAACCGAGCCGCTGATCGGCTTCTTCGTCAACACCCTGGCGCTGCGCATCGACCTGTCCGGCGCGCCCGGCCCGGCCGCGCTGCTGGCGCGCGCGCGCAAGGCCACGCTCGACGCGCAGGCGCACCAGGACCTGCCGTTCGAGCAAGTGGTCGACGCGCTGCAATTGCCGCGCCGGCTCGACCGCACGCCGGTGTTCCAGGCGATGTTCGCCTGGCAGAGCGACGAGGACGCGTTGCCGCGCCTGCCCGGCGTGGAGGCCGGCGCCGAACCGCTGCGCCTGCACTGGGCCAAGTTCGACCTGGAACTGGTGCTGGGCGAGCGCGACGGCGGCGTCGAAGGCGGCCTCAACTACGCCTGCGCGCTGTTCGACCCGGCCAGCGTCGAGCGCCATCGCGATTACCTGCTGGCGGCGCTGGCCGCGCTCGCCGCGCAACGCCCCGATCCGGTCGCGCACTGGCCGCTGTTGCCGTCGCGCGAACGCGAGGCGCTGGTAAACGCGCGCAACCGCACCGAGATGGCGTTCGACCGCGACGGTCTGCTCGACCAGGCCTTCGCCCGCCAGGCGCGGCGCACGCCGCAGGCCGACGCCGTGGTCCACGGCGAGGCGCGGCTGAGCTACGCCGAACTCGACCGCCGCGCCGATCGTCTCGCCCACCGTCTGGTCGCGCGCGGCGTGGTCCGCGGCGACCGGGTCGCGCTGGGCGCGCAACGCGGCTTCGGCCTGATCGTCGGGATCCTCGCGATCCTCAAGGCCGGCGCGGCCTACGTGCCGTTCGATCCGGCCTATCCCTCGGCCCGGCTCGCGCGCATCCTCGCCGACGCCGCGCCGGCGCTGGCGCTGTGCGACGCCGCCGGCCGCGCCGCGCTGGAGGCTTGCGCGCGCCAGTGCGCGAGCCAAGACGCCGCGCCCGAACCCGGCGCCGCGCCGCGCGACCCGGCCTTGCCGCAGCTGGACCTCGACGACGAAACCCTGTGGTCGCAGGGCCCGACCCAGCCGCCGCAGGTCCCCGGGCGCGCGGCGTCGGACCTGGCCTATCTCATCTACACCTCCGGCTCGACCGGCGCGCCCAAGGGCGTGATGGTCGAACACCGCAACGCGATGCATCTGGCCGCGGCGCAGGCGCGGCGCCTGCGCACCGGCCGCCGCAGCCGGGTGCTGCAGTTCGCCTCGATCGGCTTCGACGCCAGCGTGTTCGACCTGCTGATGGCGTTCGGACGCGGCGGCGCGCTGTACCTGCCGGATCCGGCCGATCGCGAAAGCGCGCCGGCGCTGCTGGACTTCGTCCGCCGCCGCCGCATCACCCACGCGACCTTGCCGCCGGCGTTGCTGCAAGGCCACGCGATCGCGCCGTTCGCGCACCGCCCGACGTTCCTGCTCGGCGGCGAAGCGCCGAGCCCGGCCTTGGTGCTCGAGCTGTCGCGGCATGCGCGCGTGATCAACGCCTACGGCCCCACCGAGATCACCGTCTGCGCCAGCGCCTGGACCGCGCCGCGCGCGCAGGCGCCGCAGGTCGAAGCCGCCGACGCGCCGGTACCGATCGGCCGGCCGTTGCCGAACGTCCGCCTGTACCTGCTCGACGCGCAGCGGCAACCGGTGCCGACCGGCGCGGTCGGCGAGTTGTACATCGGCGGCGCCGGGGTCGCCCGCGGCTACTTCGGCCGCCCCGACCTCACCGCCGAACGCTTCCTCGCCGATCCCTTCGACCCGCGGCCGGGCGCGCGCATGTACCGCAGCGGCGATCTCGCCCGTTACCTGCCCGACGGCGAGCTGCTATTCCTCGGCCGCAACGACGAGCAGATCAAGCTGCGCGGCTTCCGCATCGAGCCGGCGGAAATCCAGGCCCACCTCGATGCGCATCCGGCGGTGCGCGAATGCGCGGTGATCGCGCGCCAGGACCGCGCCGGCGAGTCGTATCTGGCGGCCTACGTGGTCGCCGATCCGGATCGCGCGGAAACCGGCGATGAAGTCCTGGCCGCATCGCTGCGCGCGTACTTGAGCGAACGCCTGCCCGACTACATGCGTCCGGCCGCGTACGTGCGCGTGGACGCGCTGCCGCTGACCGCGCACGGCAAGCTCGACCGGCGCGCGCTGCCCGCGCCCGGCGGCGACCACTTCGCCCGCGCCGCCTACCAACCGCCGCGGCCCGGCGAAGAATCGCGCCTGGCCGAACTGTGGCGCGAATTGCTGGACGTGCAGCGGATCGGCCGCCACGACGATTTCTTCGAACTCGGCGGGCACTCGCTGCGCGCGGTGCAACTGGCCGCGCGGCTGGACGAGGCCTTCGGCGTGCGGGTGCCGGTGCGCGAGTTGTTCGCGCATCCACGCCTGGACGAAATGGCGGCGTTGCTGATCAGCGGCGCGCAGACGCGCGGCGGGTCCGGCGCTGCGCTCGATCTGGACGCCGAAGCGCGGCTGGAGCCGGACATCGACGGCGCCGGGCTCGCCGCGGCGACGCCGCCGGCGCGGTACCGCGAACTGCTGCTGACCGGCGCCACCGGCTTCCTCGGCGCCTTCCTGCTGCAGGCGCTGCTGCAACGCACCCAGGCGCGGGTGCATTGCCTGGTGCGCTGCGCCGATGCCGCCGACGGCCGGCGCCGGCTCGACGCCGCCCTGGCCGCGCTCGGCCTGCGCGCCAGCGACCCGACGCGCGTGGCGATCGTGCCGGGCGATCTGGCCGAACCGCGGCTCGGCCTGGACGCGCGCGACTTCGCCGCCCTGGCCGAACGCATCGACGCGATCTACCACAACGGCGCCTGGGTCAACTCGCTGCACGGTTACGCCGCGCTCAAGCCGGCCAACGTCGGCGGCACCCGCGAAGTCGTGCGTCTGGCATCGAGCGCGCGGCGCAAGCACGTGCACTACGTCTCGACCCTGAGCACCCTGCCCGCACCGGCGCAGGTGCGCGCGCTCGGCGAGCCCGCCGAGGACGAAGAAGCGCTGGCGCGCTGCTGGCGCGCGCTCGGCTCGGGCTACGCGCGCAGCAAGTGGGTCGCCGAACGCTTGCTGCGCGCCGGCGGCGAACGCGGCCTGCCGTTCACCGTCTACCGTCCCACCCATATCGCCGGCGCGGCCGACAGCGGCGCCTGCAACGCCAGCGACGCCTGGAGCCTGTTCGTGCAGGCCTGCTACCGGCTCGGCGCCGCGCCGGACATCGACCTGCGCATGAGCTCGCTGGCGGTGGACCGCATGGCCGCGGCGATCGTCGAACTGTCGCTGCGCGGCGACAGCGCCGGGCGCAGCCTCAACCTCGCCGATGCGCACGGTTACCGCCTCGCCGACTGGATCGACTGCGTGCTCGAACAACCCGGCATGGCCGCCGCCCGCCGCCCGTACGCGCAGTGGCTGCGCGATTGCGCGGCCGACCCGGCCACCGCCGCGGTCGCCTCGATCCTGCCGGCCGAACTGGCGCCCGGCGGCGGCGACGAGGACCGCGGCGACACCGTCGTCGGCAACGCCATGACCGAACTGCTCGACCCGGCCGCCAGCCCGCCGCTGGACCGCGAACACCTGCGCCGCTGCGCGCACTGGCTGTACCGCCATCGCGGCTGAGGCGCCGGGTCCCCCACCGATTCCCCCACCATCGCGACGAGACCATGGACGAGATCCGTACGAACCACCCGATTCCGGCGCCCACGGACGCCGGCCACGAAGACCCCGCCGAGCGCGGCAGCGTGCACGCGCTGTTCGAACGCCAGGCGCAACGCACACCGCATGCGCCGGCACTGGAACATGCCGGACGCACGTTGAGCTACGCCGCGCTCGACGCCTGCGCCGAGCGGCTGGCGCGGCGCTTGCGCGCGCTCGGCGTCGTCGCCGGCGACCGCGTCGCGATCTGCGCCGAGCGCGGATTCGCGCCGGTGGTGGCGATGCTGGCCACGCTCAAGGCCGGCGCCGCCTACCTGCCGCTGGACCCCGACTATCCGCGCGCACGGCTGCACCTGCTGCTGGACGATGCCGCGCCCGCTGCGCGCCTGTACGACGCAGCCGGACGGCGCGCGCTGGGCCTGGACGATGCGCGCGACGGCGACGATCGGTCCGGGATCGCCGTGGACGACTGCGCCGAACCGGCGCCCGATCCGGCACCCGCCGCGGTCGAACACGACGCCGGCTGCGCGCATAGTGACGACCCGCAACGCCCGGCCTACGTGATCTACACCTCCGGCTCGACCGGCCGCCCCAAGGGCGTGGCGATGGCGCACGCGCCACTGCTGAACCTGCTGCGCTGGCAGCGCGGCCAGTTCGGCGCGGGCTTGCGCACCTTGCAGTTCGCCGCGCTCGGTTTCGACGTCTCGTTCCAGGAAATCTTCGGCGCGCTGTGCGACGGCGCGACCCTGGTCGTCGCCGAATCCGAACTGCGCCACGACTTCGCCGCGCTCGCCCGCGCCCTGTACGAACGCAGGATCCAGCGCCTGCACCTGCCCTACCTGGCGCTGAGCGCGCTGGCCGATGCGTTGGCCGACGCCGACGACGCCACCGTCGCCGGCCTGCGCGAACACCTCGCCGAGGTGATCGTCGCCGGCGAGCAACTGCGCCTGACCCCGGCCATCCGCGCGATGTTCGCGCGCCTGCCGTCGACCCGCCTGCACAACCACTACGGCCCGACCGAGACCCACGTGGTCAGCGCGCACGTGCTCGGCCCCGGCGGCGCGCAGTCGGTCGCCGATGCGCCCGCGCACGTGCCGATCGGCCGCGCCGTCGCCGGCGTGCGGCTGTACCTGCTCGATCCGCAGCGCCGGCCGGTGCGCGACGGCGACAGCGGCGAACTGTGGATCGGCGGCGCGGCGCCGGCGCTGGGCTATCTGCACCAGGACGAACTCAGCGCGCAGCGCTTCCCCGCCGATCCCTTCGACCCGCGGCCGGGCGCGCGCATGTACCGCAGCGGCGACCTCGCCCGCCGCCTGCCCGGCGGCGAGCTGGAGTTCCTCGGCCGCAACGACGAACAGGTCAAGATCCGCGGTTTCCGGGTCGAACCCGGCGAGATCGCCGCGCAACTGGCCGCGCATCCGCGCGTGCGCGAAGCCGCGGCGGTCGCGCGCGCCGGCGCGGACGGCGCGCTGGAACTGGTCGCGTACGCCGCGCCCGCGCCCGGCGACGGCGGCGGCGCCGACTTCGCCGCCGCCTTGCGCGAACACCTGCGCGAACGCCTGCCCGAGCCGCTGCGCCCGGCCGCGATCGTCGTGGTCGCGGCGCTGCCGCGCAGCGCCCACGGCAAGCTCGACCGCGCCGCGCTGCCGCCGCCCGACGACGACGCCTACGGCCGCCGCGACTACCGCGCGCCGCGACCCGGCGGCGAAACCGAGCTTGCGCGGCTGTGGCAGGAACTGCTCGGCCGCGAACGCATCGGCCGCGACGACGATTTCTTCGCCCTCGGCGGGCATTCGCTGAGCGCGGCGCGCCTGCTCGGCCGGCTGCGCCGGCAATGGCGGGTCGAGCTGCCGGTCAGCGCGATCTGGCAACACCCGACCCTGGCCGCGCAGGCCGCCGCGCTCGACGCGCTGCGCGGCGCGGCCGCCGCTGCGGCGGAACCGCCGCAGCCCGGCGCCGGCGCCGCCGCCGCGACGCTGTCCTCGAATCAGCGCCGGCTGTGGTTCCTCAGCCAGCTCGACGGCATCGGCGGCGCGTACCACATCGCCTTGCCGCTGCGCCTGCGCGGCGCGCTCGACGTCGCCGCGCTGCGCGCCGCGCTGGACGCGCTGTCGGCGCGCCATGCCGGCCTGCGCTCGCGTTTCGTCGCCGTCGGCGGCGAACCGCGCCTGCAACTGGCGCCCGAGACGAGCGCGTTCGCGCTGCGCGAATGCGACCTGCGCGGCGCCGGCGACGCGGCATTGCGCGACGCGCTCCAACGCGAAGCCGAAACCACCTTCGATCTCGAACGCGGCCCGCCGGCGCGGGCGCTGCTGGCGCGCAGCGGCGACGACGAATTCCATCTGCTGCTGACCCTGCACCATCTGGTCGCCGACGGCGAATCGCTGCGGCCGCTGGCGCGCGACCTGAGCGCGCTGTACGCCGCCTTCGTCCAAGGCCGGTCCGATCCGCTGCCGCCGCTGCCGTGGCAGTTCCCCGACTACGCCGCCTGGCAGCAGCGCCGGCTCGACCAACGCGAGGCGGTGGATGCGCTGCAGCAGCACTGGCGCACCGCGCTGGCCGACGCGCCGGCATTGCTGGACCTGCCGACCCGACAGCCGCGCCCGCCGCTGCAGAGCTTCGACGGCGCGCTGCTGCCGCTGCGGATCGAACCGGCGCTGGCCGAGGCGTTGCGCCGGCGCGCGCGCCGCCACGGCACCAGCCTGTTCGCGCTGGTGCTCGCCGCGTGGGCGCTGGTGCTCTCGCGCCTGTCCGGACAAAGCGAGGTCGTCGTCGGCGCGCCCAACGCGCAACGCGACTGGGCCGGCAGCGAGGCGCTGATCGGCTTCTTCGTCGACACCCTGGCCCTGCGCATCGACCTGTCCGGCGAGCCCGACGCCGACGAGTTGATCGAGCGCGCGCGCCGCAGCGCGCTCGACGCGCAGGACCACGCGCTGCCGTTCGAGCGCGTGGTCGAAGCGCTGAACCCGCCGCGCCGCGCCGACCGCACGCCGCTGTTCCAGGCGGTGCTGGCCTGGCAGGGCGAGGACGAACCCGTCTTCGAGCTGCCCGGGATCGACGCGCAGGTGCTGGAGCTGGGCCTGGAATTGGGCTCGGAATTGGGCTTGGAATTGGGCGGCGCCAAGTTCGACCTGGAACTGCAACTGGGCGAACGCGCCGGCGCCGTGGTCGGCGGCTTGCGCTATGCCACCGCGCTGTTCGCGCCGGCGGCGATCGAACGCCATCGCGGCTACCTGCTCGCCGCGCTGCGCGCGCTGGCCGAGGACGCGCCCGGCCCGGTCGCCGGCTTCGAGCTGATCGGCGCGGACGAGCGCCGGCAGTTGCTGCACGACTGGAACCGCACCGACGCCGACTATCCGCGCGAAGCCTGCTTCCATCATTTGTTCGAACGGCAGGCCAAGCGCTCGCCCGAGGCGGTCGCGCTCGAACACGCCGGCGCGCGCTGGAGCTACGCCGCGCTCGACGCCGCCGCCAACCGCCTCGCCCATCGCCTGATCGCGGCCGGCGTCGGCCCCGACCGGCGCGTGGCGCTGTGCGCGCAACGCGGCGCCGACGCGATCGTCGCGATCCTGGCCGTGTTCAAGGCCGGCGGCGCCTACGTGCCGCTGGACCCGGCGCACGCCTCGGCGCGTTTCGCCCGCGTGCTCGCCGACGCCGCGCCGGTGTGCGCGCTGACCGACGAGGAAGGCCGCCGCGCCCTCACCGCGGCCGGCGCGCACGGCGATTGGCCGCTGTTCGCGCTCGACGATCCGGCCCTGGTCGAGGGCTGTGCCGACACCGCGCCGCAACGCGCCGATCTCGGTCCGCAGCATCTGGCCTACATCGTCTACACCTCCGGCTCCACCGGCGATCCCAAGGGGGTGATGGTCGAACACCGCCAGTTGGTCCAGTTCGCCCACAGCCAGGCCGAGCGCTTCGGCATCGGCGCGCACAGCCGCATCGCCCAGTTCGCCTCGCTGGGCTTCGACGCCAGCCTGATCGAGATCGGCCTGAGCCTGTCGCGCGGCGCCGCGCTGTGCGTTCCCGGCGACGACGAACGCGCCGACGCCGGCGCCTACCTGGAGTGGATCGCGCGCGAACGCATCGGCCTGAGCTACCTGCCGCCGGCGTTCCTGCAAGGGCGCGACGCCTTGCCGCGCTTCCAGACGCCGCCGCTGTTCCTGGTCGGCGGCGAAGCGGTGCCGCCGACGTTGCTGCGCATGCTGCAGCGCGGCGGCGCGCGCCCCGTGCACGTGTACGGCCCGACCGAGACCACGGTGCTGGCCACCGCCTGGGAACCGCCGCCGCACTGGTCCGGCGACGCGCCCGCACCCATCGGCCGCCCGCTCGCCAACACCCGCGCTTACGTGCTCGACGCCCAGCGCCGGCCGCTGCCGCTGGGTGCGCCGGGCGAGCTCTACCTCGGCGGCGCCGGCGTCGCGCGCGGCTACCTGGGCCGCGCCGAACTCGACGCCGAGCGCTATTTTCCCGACCCTTTCGATCCCCGTCCCGGCGCGCGCATGTACCGCAGCGGCGACACGGTGCGTTATCGCGAAGACGGCGAACTGCTGTTCCTCGGCCGCGACGATGGTCAGGTCAAGCTGCGCGGCTATCGCATCGAACTCGGCGAGATCCAGGCGCGCCTGCGCGAGCACCCGGCGGTGCGCGAAGCCGCGGTGCTGCTGCGCGAGGACGAACCCGGCCGGCCGCGCCTGGTCGCCTATGTCGTCGCCGCGGCGGATCGCGAACACGGCGAGGAATTCTTCGCCGCCGCGCTGCGCGCGCACCTGGCCGAACGCCTGCCCGACTACATGCTGCCGGCCGCGTACGTGCGGCTGCAGGCGCTGCCGCTGACCGCCGGCGGCAAGCTCGAACGCCGCGCCCTGCCCGCGCCCGCCGGCAACGCGTTCGCGCGCGGCGATTACGCGCCGCCGCAAGGCGAACTGGAAACCCTGCTCGCGCAGTGGTGGCAGGAGCTGTTGGCGGCCGAACGCATCGGCCGCGACGACGACTTCTTCGAACTCGGCGGCCACTCGTTGCTGGCCATGCGCCTGCTGGCGCGGCTGCGCGAGGAACTGGACGTCGCGGTGGCGCCGTCGCTGCTGTTCCGCCGCCCGCGCCTGGCCGGCTTCGCCGAGGCGGTGCTGGCCGCGGCGCTGCAGGACGCCGCCGCGCCGGAACAGGAGTGAGACGCCGCGATGACCACCGCCCATGAACAGCACGACCGCCGAACGGAATCGAACCGGAGCGCCGCGATGAACCCGATCAAGTCCCTGCTCGGCCGGCTCGACCCGGCCGAAACCGCGCGCCTGCGCGGCCTGCGCCGCGAACTCGGCCTGGCCGCGGGCGAGCCGGCCGCCGGCGACGAACCGCCGCTGGCGCCGCGCGCGCACGCGCCCGGCGCCGACCTGCCGCTGTCGCCGGCTCAGCAACGGCTGTGGTTCCTGGCCCAGTTGGAAGGCGTCAGCGCGACCTATCACGTACCGCTGGCGGTGCGCCTGCGCGGTGCGCTCGACCGCGCCGCGCTCGCGCGCGCGCTCGACGCGCTGTTCGCCCGCCATGAGGCCTTGCGCAGCGTGTTTCCCGCGCGCGAGGGCGAGCCCTGCGCGCGCCTGCTGCCGGCGTCGCACGGCCTGCCGTTGCGCGAGC
The DNA here is from genome assembly GCF_031199375.1 of Lysobacter yananisis. Taxonomy (NCBI): domain Bacteria; kingdom Pseudomonadati; phylum Pseudomonadota; class Gammaproteobacteria; order Lysobacterales; family Lysobacteraceae; genus Lysobacter; species Lysobacter yananisis. The sequence goes on along the minus strand of NZ_CP133568.1, from coordinate 4,202,096 downwards.
ACGACCTGCGCGACGCCGGCGACCGAGAAGCCGCGCGCGCCGCGCTCGCGGCCGAGGAACTGCACGCGCCGTTCGACCTCGCCGCCGGCCCGCTGATACGCGCGCGCCTGCTGCATCTGGCCGAAGACGACTACGAACTGCTGCTGACCCAGCACCACATCGTCTGCGACGGTTGGTCGTTGGACGTGCTGGCGCGCGAACTCAGCGCGTTTTACAACGCGTTCGCAGACCGCGACTTCGCCGCCGACGAACCCGATCGCGCCGACCCTCTGGCGCCGCTGGCACTGCAATATCCCGACTACGCCGCCTGGCAAAACCGCCTGTGCGATGGCGCGCGGCTGCGCGCGCAGGCCGACTATTGGCAACAGCGCCTGCGCGGCGCGCCGCCGCGGCTGGAACTGCCGAGCGACCGGCCGCGTCCGCCGCAGCAGTCCTTCGCCGCCGCGACCGTGCCGGTGCGGCTGGACGCGCACGCCACCGCCGCGCTCAAGCGCGTCGCCCGCGACCACGGCGCCAGCGTCTTCATGACCGTGCTGGCGGCCTGGGCGGCGGTGTTGACGCGGCTGTCGGGCCAGGACGAGGTGGTGATCGGCACGCCCGCCGCCAACCGCGGCCATGCCTTGCTGCAGCCGCTCATCGGCTTCTTCGTCAACACCCTGGCGCTGCGCATAGACGTGGCCGGCGCGACCAGCCTGGGCGGGCTGCTCGAACGCGCGCGCGACGCCGCGCTGGAAGCGCAGGACCGCCAGGAGCTGCCGTTCGAACGCGTGGTCGAGCGGCTGCAACCGCAGCGCCGGCTCGACGCCACCCCGCTGTTCCAGGCGCTGCTGGCCTGGCAGAGCAACGCGCCGCCGGCGTTCGAATTCGCCGGCCTGCGCGCCGATCCGCCGCGCCTGCACACCGACACGCTCAAGTTCGACCTGGAACTGCACCTGCACGAAGACGCCGACGGCATCGGCGGGACCTTGTACTACAGCACCGCGCTGTTCGACCAGGCCACGATGCTGCGCCAGGTCGGCTATCTGCGGGCGATGCTGCGGGCGATGATCGCCGACGCCGCGCGCGCGCCGGGCGAGGTCGAACTGGTCGATGCCGACGAACGCGAGTTGCAGCTGCGCGGTTTCCACGCGAACGCCGCGCCGCGGCCGCCGCACGAAGCCGCGCACCGCGCGTTCGAGCGGCTGGCGCGGGCGACCCCGGACGCGATCGCGGTCGCGCACGGCGAACGCCGCTGGCGCTACGACGAACTCGACCGCGCCGCGGACCGGCTGGCCGCGCGGCTGCGCGCGGCGGGCCTGCGCCGCGGCGGCATCGTGGCGCTGTGCCTGCAACGCGGCATCGGCCCGGTGGTGGCGATGCTGGCCACGCTCAAGGCCGGCGGCGCCTACCTGCCGCTGGACGCGGACTACCCGGCGGCACGGCTGGGCCAGATTCTCGACGACGCCGACGCGGCGGTGCTGCTCGCCGACGGCGCCGGCCGCGCCGCGCTGGCCGATTGCGGCGCGACGCTGCCGCCGACGCTCGATCCGGACGAGGACTCCGTGCCGACGGACGCCGTCGCCATCGATGATGTCGACAGCGATGACCCCGACATCGATGGTCCCGACATCGACGATCCCGACGCCCCGGCCTATCTGATCTACACCTCCGGCTCGACCGGCGCGCCCAAGGGCGTGCTGATGCCGCACCGCCCGCTGCTCAACCTGCTGCACTGGCAGGCGCGCGCCCTGCCCGCCGCACAGACCACGCTGCAATACGCCGCGCTCGGTTTCGACGTGGCGTTCCAGGAAATCTTCGGCTGTCTCGGCCAGGGCGGCACCCTGGTGCTGGTCGACGCGCCGCTGCGCTTCGACTTCCCGGCCCTGCTCGCGCACCTGTGCGAACACCGCGTACAGCGCCTGCACCTGCCCTACATCGCCCTGCAAGGGCTGGCCGAAACCGTCGCCGGCTGCGACCCGGCGCAGGCGCGAGCGCTCGACCGGCATCTGCGCGAGGTCGCCGTGGCCGGCGAGGCGCTGCGCATCACTCCGCAGATCCGGCGCATGTTCGAACGGCTGCCGCGCTGCCGCCTGCACAACCACTACGGCCCCAGCGAAACCCATGTCGCCACCGCGCTGACCCTGGACGGCCCGCCGCAGTCGTGGCCGGAACTGGCGTCGATCGGCCATCCCATCGACGGCGCCCGCGTGTACCTGCTCGATCCGCAGCGCCGGCCGGTGCCGCTGGGCGCAGCGGGCGAACTCTACGTCGGCGGCGCCGCGGTCGCGCACGGCTATCGCAACCAATCCCGGCTCAGCGCCGAACGTTTCCTCGCCGATCCTTTCGCCACGCCCGCCGACGGCGACGGCGACGGCACGCCGCCGCGCATGTACCGCACCGGCGATCTCGCCCGCTACCAGGCCGACGGCCGGCTGCTGTTCCTCGGCCGCAACGACCGCCAGATCAAGATCCGCGGCTTCCGGGTCGAGCCCGGCGAAATCGAGGCGCGCCTGGCCGCGCACCCGGGCGTGGCCGAAGTCGCGGTGATCGCACGCGAGGACCGTCCCGGCGAAACCCGCCTGGTCGCCTACGTGGTCGCCGCCGATCCGACGCGGCCGCACGCGCAGCTCGCCGCCGAGTTGCGCGCCGCCGCGGCCGCCGCCCTGCCCGAATACCTGCGCCCGTCGGCCTTCGTCGCGCTGCCGCGCCTGCCGCTGACGCCGAACGGCAAGCTCGACCGCGACGCGTTGCCGGCGCCGAACGGCAGCGACCTGGCCCGGCGCAGCGACGCTCCGCCGCGGCCCGGCGCCGAGAGCGAACTGGCCGCGATCTGGCGCGACCTGCTCGGCCTGCCGGACCCGCAAACGATCGGCCGCGACGATCATTTCTTCGAACTGGGCGGGCATTCGCTGCTGGCCGCGCGGCTGGCCGCGCGACTGGGCCGGCGCGCGGGCGCAGCGGTACCGGTACGCGAAGTGTTCGCGCGCCCGCTGCTGAGCGAGATGGCCGCGCTGCTGGCGCCGGCCGCACCGGCTGCCGTGCCGGCCGCGCTCGACCTGCCCGCCGAAGCGCGCCTGCCCGACGACGTGTCGGCGGCCTTGCGCGCCGCGTCGCTCGACCCGGCGCGCCGCGCCGGGCGCGAACGCGCGACGGCGGCGCCGCAGCGCGTGCTGCTGACCGGCGCCAACGGCTTCCTCGGTGCCTACCTGCTGCGCGAGCTGCTGCGGCGCACGCCCGCGCGCGTGCACTGCCTGTTGCGTTGCGACGACGCCGACCAGGGCCGCGCGCGCCTGCGCGCCGCGCTCGCCGCGTACGGGATCGAGCGCGACTGCGACCTCGAACGCGTCGAGATCGAACCCGGCGACCTGGCCTTGCCCGCGCTCGGCCTGGCCCCGGCGCGCTTCGACGCGCTCGGCGAATGCCTGGACGCGATCTACCACAACGGCGCCTGGGTCCACTCGCTGCATCCGTACCGCACGCTCAAGTCGGCGAACGTGCTCGGCACCATCGAAATCCTGCGCCTGGCCGCGCGCGGCGCGCCGAGCCGGGTGCATTACGTCTCCACCGTCGCCACCCTGCCGCCGCGCGATCCCGCCGTCGCCGGCCGCCTCGACGAGGAAACCCTGTTCGCGCGCTGGCAGGGACTGCTCACCGGTTACGCGCAGAGCAAATGGGTGGCCGAGCAGTCGCTGCGCGCGGCCGGCGCGCACGGGCTGCCGTTCGCGGTGTATCGCCCGACCCACATCAGCGGCGACAGCCGCACCGCGGCCAGCAACGACCGCGACACCTGGAGCCTGTTCGTCGACGCCTGCCTGCGCCACCGCTGTGTGCCGGAACTGGAGGAAACGCTGAACTGGCTGCCGGTGGACTGGATGAGCGCGTTCATCGTCGAACTGTCGCTGCGCGCCGATGCCGACGGACGCAGCCACAACCTGATCCATCCGCAGTCGTTCCCGCTGCGGCGGCTGACCGACGCCATCGCCGCCAGCGCCGGCGCGCCGGTACGGCGCCTGGGCTACCGCGACTGGCGCGCGCTGTGCGCGGCCGATCCGGGCAGCGCCGATATCGCCGCGATCCTGCCGGCCGAGCTCGCCGACGAACCCGGCCTCGCCGATGCCTTCGGCGAGGCGACGATCGGCAACGCGGTCAGCGAACGCATCGGCGCGCAACGCTGTCCGCCGCTCGACGACGCGCTGCTGCGCGCTTACGTCGAACGCCGCAACCGCGCGCTGGCTGCGGTACGCAGCGGTTGATGCGCGGCCGCACGCGGTCGCCGTTCGCGGCGGCCGCGCCGCGGCGACGCTCAGGCCTGCGCGCGCAACCACGCCGCCAGCAGCGCCGCCGGCGTGCCGGCGCGCGCCGGCGCCGGCGACAGCAGGAAATACGCGCTGCCGTCGGCGACGAAGCCGAACGGCGCCGCCAACACCCCGGCATCGACATCGTCGCGCACCAACTGCCACGGCCCGATCGCCACGCCGACACCGGCCGCCGCGGCCTGCAGGCTGAAATAGAAATGCTCGAAGGTCTGCGCCGGCGCGCGCGGCAAGCGGCGCCGCGCAGCGCGCGCCCACTGCGCCCAGGCGTCGGGACGGGTGGCGCTGTGCAACAACACCGCGCCCTCGCTCAACCGCGCGCCGCGGCCGGCGCCTTCGACCCGCGCATCGCGATAGGCCGGACTGCACACCGGCCCCACCCGCTCGTCGAACAGATGCTGCGCGTGCACCTCGCGGCCCCAGGAAAAATCGTTGCGGCGGATCGCCAGGTCGACCTCGCTGAACCCGACCGGGCCGCCGCCGGCGACCCATTGCAGGGCGATTTGCGGATGCGCGGCCTGGAACGCCGGCAGCCGCGGAATCAGCCAGCGCATCAGCAGGGTGGGTTCGCACGACAGCACCAGCGCCGGCTTGCGCGCAGGCTCGCGCAGTTCGCGCACGGTCGCCGCGAGCAGGTCGAACGCGGCGGCCGCGGCGTCGCGCAGGCGCTCGCCGGCCGCGGTCAGGTGCACGCGCTGGCTGCGCCGCTCGAACAGCGCCACGCCGAGCGCGTCCTCGATCGAGCGCACCGCACGGCTGATCGCGCCGTGGGTTAGATGCAGCTCCTGCGCGGCACGGGTGAAGCTGCCCAGGCGCGCGGCCGCTTCGAAGCAGCGCAGCGCGCCCAGCGGCGGCAGCGCGTCCAACGCGCGGCGCGCGGGCGACTGCTGCGAAGTTGGTGAGTCCGGCTCACCATCGTGGTGAGAATTCATCGTTTGCGGCTCCGCTGGCTTGCGCCTAATTTAGCCGCAAACCGTCCGGACTGCGCGCGCCGCCCATGCAGGAACTGTTAGCCATAGTCACCATCACCACCCTGGCGGTGATCAGCCCCGGCCCCGACTTCGCCATGGTCTCGCGCAACAGCCTGCTGCACTCGCGCCGCGCCGGCGTACTGACCGCGCTGGGGATCGCGCTGGGCGTGTGGGTACACGTCGGCTACACCCTGCTCGGGGTCGGACTGCTGATCCGCGAGTCGATCCAGCTCTATGCCGCGCTCAAGCTGCTCGGCGCGCTGTATCTGATCTGGCTCGGCGTGCGGATGCTGCGGTCGCGCGCGCACGACGCGCCGGCGCCGGACGCGCCGGTCGCCCGCGGCGACCTCGCCGCCCTGCGCGCCGGATTCCTGACCAATGCGCTCAATCCCAAGTGCACGGTGTTCGTGGTCAGCCTGTTCCTGCAGGTGGTCGGTCCCGACACCCCGCTGGCGATCAAGCTCGGCTACGGCGCGTTCGTCTCCGGCGCGCACCTGCTCTGGTTCGCCCTGGTCGCGCTGCTGTTCTCGCAGGGTGCGGTGCGGGCGCGGCTGTTGCGCTGGCGCGTCGCCATCGACCGCGCGTTCGGCGCGCTGCTGGTCGGCTTCGGCGCGGTGCTGGCGGGCTCGGCCCTGCGGCGCTGAGCCCGCCGCGCGCGCTCAGGCGGCGCGCAATTGCTCGACTTGCTCCAACGCTCCGGCGACCGCGCGCTCGGCCTGCTCTGGCCCCATCTTCAGGCCTTCGGCGCGCACGAACTCCAGTTGGGTCACGCCGAGGAAACCGAAGAACGCGCGCAGATAGTTCTCATGGTGCTCCAACGCCGCCATCGGCGTCTGCGGCGCGTACACGCCGCCGCGGCTGGAAGCGACGATCACGCGCTTGGCGCCGAGCAGCCCCTTGGGCGCGCCGTTCTCGTAGCCGAAGGTCTTGCCGGGCACCGCCAGCGCGTCGAGCCAAGCCTTGAGCGGCGCGGGAACGCTGAAGTTGTACATCGGCGCGCCGACGACGATCGCGTCGGCGGCCAACACCTGCGCCAGCGCGGCATTGAGCGCGCGCACCTCGTCGTTGTCGGCCGGCGCGGCCGGATCCAGCGCCGCGGCGTTGGCGGTGGTCAGCGCCGGCAGCGGCTCGCTGTTGAGATCGCGGTAGACCACGTCCGCGCCGGGCGCCAGCGCGCGCAGCTTGGACACGATCGCCGCCGACAGTTTGCGGCTGACCGATTGGTCCCCGAGGATGCTCGAATCGATGTGCAGTATGTTCATGGACAGGTCGCCTGATTAAGGAAGAGGGCCGCGAAAACCATGCAAACGCAGGCGTTTTCCGCTTGCCGGAAAATCTATTGGCGTATAGTGATCCTCACAAGAAGGATGATTTTCCGGACTAGGTATGCCCGACCATACTGACGACACCTGCAACGCCCACGCCGACCGCGTCGAAGAAGGCCACGCCGAAATCCGCGCCGCGTTCTCCGCGTTCGCGGGCAAATGGAAGCTGGAAATCCTGTGGTTGCTGAGCCGGCGCCTGCATCGCTTCAACGAACTCAAGCGCGCGATTCCCGGCGTGACCCAGCACATGCTGACCCAGCAACTGCGCGAGCTGGAGGCCGACGGCATGGTGCGCAGAACGGTGTATCCCGAAATCCCGCCGCGGGTGGAGTACGAGATCACCGAGGACGCGCGCCGGCTGCGTCCGGTGTTCGAGGCGATCTTCGCCTGGTCGCGCCAGCGCGGCGCAGCCGGCCGCGACACGGACGCGGCCGCCTGAAATTTGTTCTTGTGGGAGGGCCTTCAGGCCCGACGCTCTTGTTTCAGATCGAGGCGATCTGCACGAAGAGCATCGGGCCTGAAGGCCCTCCTACAAGAGCCTGGCCACCGCGCCGGCGATATTTGTATCCCAATGTATCCGCCCGTCCCCACGCCACATTAGGCGACAAAACCCCGCCTCCTCCGACACGCTGCCGATACCGCATCGCCGCGAAATAGCGCCACACCCACCGGGCGCCATTTCCAGGAGCGAATCATGCAGCCGTCCCCCGCCTCCACTCCCTTGTTCTCGCGCATCGACTCGGTCGGCGCCTGGGTCGCGCCGGCCGCGCTGCGCGCGTTGCTGGCCTGGGAGTTCATCGAATCCGGACTTGAGAAGCTACACGGCGAAAACTGGTTCGCCGAACTCGGCGATAAGTTTCCCTGGCCGTTGTCGCTGCTCGGCGCCGACGCGTCCTGGTTCGCCGCGACCTGGCTGGAGCTGATCGGCGGCGCCGCGCTGCTGCTCGGCCTGGGCACGCGCTACGCCGCGTTCGCGCTGTGGGTGCTGACCGTGGTCGCGATCTACGCCGTGCACTGGCCCGAGCAATGGTCGAGCCTGGCCGAGTTGTGGCAGGGCTATGCGATCAGCGACCAGGGCCACGGCAACTACAAGCTGCCGCTGATCTACCTGGTGATGCTGCTGCCGCTCGCGCTCGGCGGCGGCGGCCGGCTGAGCCTCGACTACGTGATCGCGCGCTGGCTCCGCAACGCCTCGCCCGACGCCGTCGCCGACGGCCGCAGCTGGGCCCTGGTCGCGCTCGGCTTCGGCCTGCCCAGCGCCTGGCTGCTGCCGTGGTTCGGCGGCGCGCTGGTCGCTCTGGCCGCGGCGCTGGCTGTCGCCGCGCTGTTGCGGCGCGACCCGTCATTGCGCAACGCCGCCGCACGGCGCGGCTGAAATCCGCGCGCCCCTCATTCGCTTCCGCGCCGTTACCCCGGCGCATTCCCCGCGGTCCGTCCGCACCTTCCCAGGAGTCACCTCATGTCGCGCAACCCCACCACCGCCCTTCCCGTCCGCACCCTCGGCCTGCTCGGCGTCGCCCTCGGCGGCGGCCTGCTGCTCGCCGGCCAGGCCTTCGCATCGCAACCGCTGGCGCAGGGCTATCTGGTCTCCGCCGGCCACGCCGCCAAGGCCGCCGAAGGCAAATGCGGCGAGGGCAAGTGCGGCGAAGAAAGCTTCGCCAAGACCGACGCCAACCACGACGGCAAGGTCTCGCGCGAGGAATTCGTCGCCCGCGCGCCCGACCGCGCCGCCGAGTTCGACGCCATCGACAAGAACCACGACGGCGCGATCTCGCTGCCCGAGGCGCTGGAATCGGTCAAGGCCGCGCGCAAGGCCGCCGGCAAGCCGGTCGGCGAAGGCAAGTGCGGCGAGGGCAAATGCGGCGGCAAGCGCTGATCGCGCGCTGACCGTCGTCCGAGCCGTACCGCCCCTTCCCTCTCCTCCCCGGGGAAGGGGCGCTTTGTCCACACGAGGCTTCGCCATGACCGCATCCCACGCTCCGCCGCGCGCCGCCGGCCTCGGCCTGCGCCGCGCGCTGATTCCGCAACTGCTGGCGATCGACGCCGGCGCCGTCGACTTCCTCGAATGCGCGCCCGACAACTGGATCGGCGTCGGCGGCCGCAACGGCGCGGCGCTGACGCAGTTGGCCGCGCGCTTCCCGCTCAGCGGCCACGGCCTGTCGTTGTCGCTGGGCGGCACCGCGCCGCTCGACCTGGAACTGCTGCGGCGCACGCGCGGGTTCCTCGACCGCTTCGACGTCGCGCTGTACAGCGAGCACCTGAGCTACTGCGCCGACGACGGCCACCTCTACGACCTGCTGCCGATCCCGTTCACCGAGGAAGCCGTGCGCCACGTCGCCGCGCGCATCCGCCAGGCCCAGGACGCGCTCGGCCGCCGCATCGCGGTCGAAAACGTCTCCTACTACGCCGCGCCGCACCAGGCGCTGGCCGAGGTCGACTTCGTCCTCGCCGTACTGGCCGAGGCCGATTGCGATCTGCTGCTCGATCTCAACAACCTCTACGTCAACGCCCACAACCACGGCTACGACGCGCGCGCGTTCCTGGCCCGGCTGCCGGCCGCGCGCATCGCCTCGATGCACATCGCCGGCCACCACGACGACGAGGGCGGACTGAAGATCGACACCCACGGCGCGCCGGTGCGCGACGACGTCTGGGCGCTGCTGGCCGAAGCCTACGCGCGCTTCGGCGTGCGCCCGACCCTGCTCGAACGCGACTTCGGTTTTCCGCCGCTGTCGGAGCTGCTCGCGGAAGTCGAACGCATCCGTTCGCTGCAAACCGCCGCCGCGCGCGCGCCGGCGCGCCCGGCCGAACGCGCGGAGCCGGCCCATGTCTGAGCGCCTGCGCCGCCAGCAGTTCGCCCTGACCCGGCACCTGCGCGACCCCAACCGCTACCCGCCGCCGCCGGGCATCGAGGAACGCCGCCTGCGGGTCTATCGCGAACTGCTGTTCGGTTCGATCGAAGGCCTGCTCGCCGGCGGCTTCCCGGTGGTGCGCGCGACTCTGGGCGAGGCCGACTGGCGCGCGCTGGTGCGCCGCTTCTATGCCGCGCACCGTTGCGCCACGCCCCTGTTTCCGCGGGTCGGCGGCGAGTTCGTCGACTTCCTGCAGCGCCCGCGCGGCTGCGTGCGCGGTGCGCCGTGGCTGGCCGAACTGGCGCATTACGAGTGGGCCGAAGCCGCGCTGCTGTCCTGCGACGACGCCGCGCCCGCGCACCGCGCCGACGGCGACCTGCTCGACGGCGTGCCGCTGCTGGCGCCGTGGGCATGGCCGCTGGCCTACCGCTGGCCGGTGCACGAGATCGGCCCCGCGCTGCGCCCGCGTCGCGCGCCGGCCGCGCCGACCTTGCTGCTGGTGCATCGCGACCGCGATGGCGATGTGCGTTTCGCCCGCTTGACGCCGCTGTCGTACCGCCTGCTCGCCGCCGTGCGCGCGCAGCCGCGCAGCGGCGCCGATCACCTGCGCGCGCTCGCCGTTGAAGCCGGCGCGCCGGCCGAGTCCTGGTTCGCCGAAGGCCGCGCCGCGCTCGCGCAATGGCGCGACCAGGGCGTGGTGCTCGGCACCGCCGCCGAAGCCGTTCCGCCTTCATCCGCCATCGCCAGGAGCCGTCCATGATCCCGTCCCGTTCCACTTTCAGCGGCTGGCCGCTGCTCGGCGTAATCGCCATCGCCGTGCTCGCCATGACCGGGCTGACCATCGCCGCGCAGGCCGACTTGGTCGACGGCGTGCACAGCGCGGTCCGCGCCACCGCGCGCAGTTCGTTCGCGCTGTTCCTGCTGGCCTTCACCGCCTCGGCCTTCGCCGTGCTGCTGCCGGGAACGGCCAGCGCGGCGCTGCTGCGCGAACGCCGCTACATCGGCCTGGGCTTCGCCTTCTCGCACCTGGTCCACGCCGTCCTCATCTACGCCTACGGCCGCCTGGCGCCGGAGTTCTGGCCCAGCCGCAGCGGCCTGGCCAACGTGCCGGGCACGATCGGTTATGCGTTCTTGCTGGCGATGACGATCACCTCGTTCAAGCCGGTCGCGCGGCGCATGAGCGCGACCGCGTGGAAGCGCCTGCACACCGCCGGCATGTGGGTGCTGGCCGCGGTGTTCGCACTGTCCTACTTCAAGCGGATTCCGATGAACCCGGCGTACGCGCTGCCGTTCGCGCTGCTGACCGCGGCGGTCGCGATCCGCGCGCTCGGCAAGCTCGCGCAGGCCAACAAGCGCCGGCAGCGCGATGCCCGCGCGCAAACCGTCGTGCTGCGTTCGTCCTGATTCCTTCGCTCATCGCTATCAACCGGAGACCAGACCATGTCCCGCACCGTCCTTGCGCAACCGCCGTTCGCGATCAAATCCCTGCTGCTCGCCCTGAGCCTGTGCCTCGGCGCGGTGGCCTGCACGCCCGGCGCCCAGGCCGAACCCGTGCAGCCTACCGCGCGCCAGCCGGCGCCGCCGGCGCCGGATTTCCAGGGCATCCACCGCTGGATCAACAGCCCGCCGCTGCGCATGAGCCAGTTGCGCGGCAAGGTGGTGCTGGTGGAATTCTGGACCTATGCCTGCATCAACTGCCTGCACGTGCAGCCGCACGTCAACCGGTGGCATGCGCGCTACCGCCACCAGGGCCTGGCCGTGGTCGGCGTGCACACGCCCGAGTACGACTACGAACACCTCACCGGCAACGTGCGCGCCGCGGTCGAGCGCCTGGGCATCGACTATCCGGTCGCGCAAGACAACGACTACGCCACCTGGAACGCCTACGGCAACCGCTTCTGGCCGGCGCTGTACCTGATCGACCGCGACGGACGCATCGTCTACAAGCACTACGGCGAGGGCGATTACGACAAGACCGAGGCGATGATCCGCGAGTTGCTGGCGGAGCGTTGAGCCGCGCGCTCGTCGGAGAACCGCGCGGGCCTGTCGAATGGCAGCCGTGCAGGACCTGCCCCGCTCCGTCGTTCCGGCGAAAGCCGGAATCCATTTTGACCTCGCTTCTCCCGGCAATCGCCATACAGCAAAAGCGACAACAAAATGGATTCCGGCTTTCGCCGGAATGATGGGGACGAGGCAAGTCAGTGCCGCCATCTCGTCCCGCCTCGCCCGCCGCGAACACCCACCCCCACCCACTTCGACGTGCATAATCGCCACGCACCGCCCCCAGGACCGGCCATGAAACCCAGCGACCACATCCTGATCGTCGACGACGACCGCGACATCCGCGACATGGTCGCCGATTACCTGCGCAAGAACGGCCTGCGCGCCAGCACCGCCGCCGACGGCCGCGAGATGCGCGCGGCGCTGGAGGCGCAGGACATCGACCTGATCGTGCTCGACCTGATGCTGCCCGGCGACGACGGCCTGGTGCTGTGCCGCAACCTGCGCGCCGGCCCGCACAAGGCGATCCCGGTGCTGATGCTGACCGCGCGCGACGACGCCACCGACCGCATCGTCGGCCTGGAAATGGGCGCCGACGACTACCTGGCCAAGCCCTTCGCGCCGCGCGAGTTGCTGGCGCGGATCAACGCGGTGATCCGGCGCACGCGCATGCTGCCGCCGAACCTGCGGGTCAGCGAGGCGACCCGGCTGATCGCGTTCGGCCACTGGCGCCTGGACACCACCGCGCGCCACCTGCTCGATCGCGACGGCACCGCCATCGCGCTCAGCGGCGCCGAGTTCCGCCTGCTGCGAGTGTTTCTCGACCATCCCCAGCGCGTGCTCAGCCGCGACCAGCTGCTCAACCTCACCCAGGGCCGCGACGCCGAGCACTTCGACCGCTCAATCGACCTGCTGGTCAGCCGCCTGCGCCAGCGCCTGCAGGACGACGCGCGCGACCAGAGCTACATCAAGACCGTGCGCAGCGAAGGCTACGTGTTCTCGCAGGCGGTCACCCTGGTCGGCGAAGACGCATGAACGCGCCGGCCGCCGTCGCCGCCAAACCCGTGCGCGGCTGGCTGCCGCGCAGCATGGCCTCGCGCCTGTACCTGATCCTGTTCGCCGGACTGGCGCTGGCGCATGCACTGTCGTTCTCGCTGCTGTTCTACGAACGCTACGTCACCGCGACCTCGATGATGCTCGGCAACCTCGAGCTCGACGTGCGCACCGCGGTGGCGGTGCTCGACCGCCTGCCCGCGGACGAGCGCGCGCAGTGGCTGCCGCAGTTCAAGCGCCGCACCTACCACTACCTGCTCGGCCCGGGCGAACCCGGCCAGGCGCGGCTCAGCGCGCGCGCCCAGGACATCGTCGGCATGGTCGGCGGCGCGCTCGGCGCGCGTTATCCGCTGCGCGCGCAAACCGTCGACACCCGGCCGGAGCGCTTCCAGATCCACCTCACCCTCAGCGACGGCCGGCCGCTGACGATCGAAGTGATCCCCTCGACCATGCCGATCGCGCAATGGCTGCCGTACGTGCTGGCCGCGCAGTTGGCGTTGCTGCTGCTGTGCGCGTGGCTGGCGGTGCGCCAGGCCGCGCGGCCGCTGGAACGGCTGGCCCAGGCCGCGCAATCGCTGAGCCCGGCCGGCGACGGCCAGCGCCTGGGCGAAACCGGCCCGACCGAAGTGGCCCAAGCCGCGGCCGCGTTCAACGCCATGCAGGACCGCATCGGCGCCTACCTGCGCGAACGCCTGCAGATCCTCGCCGCTATCTCGCACGACCTGCAGACCCCGATCACCCGCATGCGCCTGCGCACCGAAGCGATGGACGACTCGCCCGAACGCACCCGCCTGCTCGAAGACCTCGAACAGATCCAGCACCTCGTGCGCGAAGGCATCGCCTACGCTCGTAGCGCCCACGGCAGCGCCGAAAGCGCGATCAAACTCGACCTCGACGCCTTCCTCGACAGCCTGGTCTGCGACTATCAGGACACCGGCAAAGCTGTCTCCCTGAGCGGCCGCGCCGACGCCGCGCTGGTGACGCGCGCGCACGCGCTGCGGCGGGTGGCGACCAACCTCATCGACAACGCGGTCAAGTACGCCGGTGCGGCCGAAGTGCAGGTCTCGCGCGGCGTGGACGATGGTTTCCTGATCGAAGTGCTCGACCGCGGGCCGGGGATTCCGGCCGAGGAACTCGATGCGGTGATGCAGCCGTTTTATCGGCTGGAGGCTTCGCGCAATCGCGATACCGGCGGCACGGGACTTGGGTTGGCGATTGCGCAGCAACTGGCGCAGTCGTTGGGTGGGCGGTTGAGTTTGTCGCAGCGCGATGGCGGTGGGTTGCGGACGGCGTTGTGGTTGCCGGCGCAGTCCCAGAGCTGAGCCGGCGCGCGCGTCAATCCTCGCCCCGGTACAAACGCAACGGCTCCGGCGCCAGCGCCGCGAGAAAGTCCGCCGGATCGAAAGCAGCGCCGGCCGCCAGCGTTCCGCGGTCGCGGCAGCGCCCGTCGAGCAACCGCTCCATCGCCTCGACCAGCAACGGCGCGGTGACCGCATAAATATCGCGCCCGCGAGCGCCAAGCCGCCGCACGTCGCTGCCACGGCGCACCCTGGCTTCGATCGCGAACACCTGCGCCGAACGCCCGCCGGCGTCGGTCGCGACCGGTGCCGGCGTGTCCGCGTCGCGTACATCGCGCAACGAGCCCTGGTCCAGATACGCTACCGCGCTGCGCGTGCGCAGATGCCGCGACAACAACGCGATCTCGCTCATCGGCACCGCGGCGACCGCTTGCCTGCCGAACGGCTCGGGAAACGCCCAATCGCGCGACGGCGACGGGCTCGGGAGTTCGACCAAGCGTTCGTCCTCAATCACCAACCGCTTGGCCTTGTTGCGTTCGCCCGTGATGCGCGTGCCCACGGTCGGATGCCAGCGATCCAGCGCCACCGCGATCTCGACAGAATCGGCCTGGATCCAGTCGCCCAGTGCCGCGCTCGCAAGCAGATCGCCGAGGCCGCCGTAAAAGGCCATGGCCGGCACCACCGCAATGCCGGCCTCGCGCGCGGCCGCATCGTAGCGCTCGAACGCAGCCAACACCGGCTGCTGCTCGGCGGCGGTGTCGAGGTAGTGGATACCGGCGCGCAGAGCCGCTTCGATCAACGGCGCAGCGGTGTCGCAGAACGGTCCGGCGCAATTGAGCACGGCGGCGCAACCGGCCAAGGCAGCGTCGAGCGAAGCTGCATCATCGATGCTCGCCACACGAACTCCGGCACCCGGTTGAAACGCCGCGGCTTGCTCCAGCCGCAGCGCATCGCGCCCGCAAAAGCGCACGCGCCACCCGCGCTCGCGCAGGCACTCGACGACGAAGCGTCCCGTATGGCCGTAGGCGCCGAAAACGGCGACGACTCGATTGTCGATCATTACGAACAGTTCCTGTTGGATGAGAAATTCATTCCAACAGTTTCGAACGTTCGGCGCTGTCGAAATCTTATGCAATCGGAGCCGACGAGAGGACGCACACCGAAACATCGGGCCAGATGGCGCGGTAATCGCTGCTGACGCGAACAGGTTTGACCCGGCCGAGTTGTACGTACTGCTACTGGAGACCCAATTGCCACTCGCCGCTTAGAAATATGCGAAAAATAAGCGAAAGGTCATTCGCACCTTGAAGCACGCGAAGCTTACGAAAGATGCGTCGGACTTGAAAATCATGCGTAAAAAGTGATTTCACCGCACGAAAAACTGCGCAACAATGTCGCCAGAATGACAAGCACATGCATCGCGTCAGCGATGTATACTTTTCGAACGCGGACAAGGGGAAAGTGACGATGTCGCTGCGCGCAACGCTGTTTGGCGCAATATTGATTGCTGGCGCCGGGTGCGTCATCGGATGCAGCCAAGACAAAGAGGCTGTAGCTAAGCCAGTCGAAAGAGCCGGTATTTCTACTCAGAAAGAAATGACAGCAGTCGCTGCCGCATCCCCCACGGTAGAACGTCAATCTCAAAAGATCGCCCAACTGGTGGCGACGCGGAGAAAATTTTCCGATAGCTACGCAATACTAAAAGCGCAGGCAGATGCAGGAGACGCTGACGCTGCATATCAGCTGTCTCAGGACATTCACCATTGCGTATTCGCTAAAGATCGGCAGGAAATATTAGAGACGCATGCTGCGCAAGGCCAAATGTCAGTCGCAGATGTAACCAATCAAGTAGCCCAAGATCGAGCGTTGTGCGCAGGCTTGAGCGATGAACAACTGGGCACATTGGAATACTGGGTGACAAGAGCGGCCAGGCTCGGGCACACGAAAGCCCAGGTGCAATATTTCACAACCGCAACAGCCAAGTACGACACGCCCGAAAAAATAATTGCCAACTTCGACGAAATTGGACGCATCAGGGCCGAAGCGCTGACCCATCTAACGTCGGCTGCGTCCAAAAATGATCCAACAGCGATCTTCATGCTCGCGAATTCTTATCAAAGAGGAACTTTGACTAAGCGTGACCCCGTAAAGGCGTACGCATACATGCGCCTGTTGCAGCAGGAAGGGAGCGTGCGCTCATCCGCAAAAATTCTTGATACATGGCGTCGTGAAATGTCGCCCGATGAAATCAAGAGAGCCGAGGCCATGGTGGCCAGCAAAATGGAAACAGGAAGATGAAGTCGAGGGCGTTTAAGTCGAAAATGGTTGTTGGAATTCTGGCATTCGGGGTGATTGGCGCTGCTCTTGCCGCGCATTATGGCCAGTTTTTCTGCAACAATGGTTGCACTCTCCAAGGGACCAATCCCGATGGTGACACCGTTGCGTTCATTGCATCCACTGTCAATCTTGAGGTAAGTCGCTGAAATAATGGCGACACCGTAGAAATTTGTAACTCTAGCGCCTGCGTGACCTATAAAATGGTTTCGATCATGGCGAGACTCGAAGGCCTTGTAGCTGCGTCCCGGCGGGCGCGCCCCGGCGGAGGAAGCGGCGGCGGCGGCGCAGCGGGCATTGGTGGCGGGTTCAAGCCGCCCAGTGGCGGCGGCGAGGGACCGTCATCGTTGGAGAGGTTGAAATTACCAATTGAGGACGTGGGGAGTCCCCGTAAAGTGGCCTGTCATGTCCGCAGCCATGGCGCCATATCGCAGCCAGACAAACAAACAGCAAAGCCCGTTTAGGCGGGCTTTGCTGTTTGTTTTAGGCAAGCCAACTGCGCAGGTGTTTTTCAGGTATTGATAAATCCCTGTTTCCCCCCGGTCCAACGGCGGATAGCAGTTCTGCGCCAGAATTCCAGTCAGTTCGACTTCGGTGTAACTCCTGACATGATCGGTGTTCTGTGTTGACTTGTTTCCAGACACTTCGTGTTCGACATTTCACACCAGCCCTTATGCACGTTCTTCTTTCAGAACGCTTGCCAGGTCGAAAAGCGCACCGGCTACAAGCACTCGACCTTGTAAGATCGCGTCACAGCCGGATCGCGAAATATCAGGTGGCGGGTAGAGTTATGGGTAACCGCGCTCAGAAGACGAGAAAAACTTCGGCGCCAACCACCTAGAACTTAGAAGTGGCGGAGAGAGTGGGATTCGAACCCACGGAAGGTTTGACCCTTCGGCGGTTTTCAAGACCGCTGCCTTAAACCACTCGGCCATCTCTCCGTAAAAGAACCGCGAACCCGTTGGGTTCGCTAGGCCGCCATCCAAACCAAGCAGCCATCGCGCCCGGCCTTGCGCCGGGCGCGGCATTGTCTCACGCCTGGGCCGGGACGCCAGCGCCCTTGTCGGTCTTCTTGCCGGCCTTGGCGTCGCGCGCGGCGACGCTGTCCGGGCACGGTTGGCCGCCCTTGATGTCGCTGCACTGCAGGCGCGCGGATTCGACCAGCGACGGCGCCTTTTCGGCGAGGAAGTCGATGAATACCCGCACCGCCGGCAACAGGCCGCGGCGCGAGGCGAATACGGCGTGGAAGATGCCCTGCGGCAGGCGCCAGTTCGGCAGCACCACTTCCAGTTCGCCGCGGCGCACGGCTTCGGCGCAGACGGTTTCCGGCAGCAGGGTGATGCCGACGCCCTGCTCGGCCAGCGCCATCAGCATCGGGAAGTCGAAGCCCATGACCCGCGGCTTGAGTTCGACCTTGCGCACTTCGCCGTCGGGGCCGTGCAGCTCCCAGCGCTGGCGCGCGTCGTCTTCGCTGATGCTCAGGGTGACGTGCTCGGCCAGTTCGTCCGGGTTGCTCGGCCGGCCCATGCGGTTGAGGTACTTCGGGCTGGCCACCAGCAGTTCCTGGATCTGGCCGAAGCTGCGCATCACCAGGCTGCCGTCGTCGTCGAGCTTGGAGCGCACGCGCAGGGCCACGTCGACGCCTTCGTTGATGATGTCGACGCGACGGTTGCTGACGTTGAGCTGCACCCGCACCTGCGGGTACTTGGCCAGGAATTCCGGCAGCAATTTGGGAATCTGCTGCTGGGCCAGACCGACCGGGACGCTGACCCGGATCACACCGCGCGGTTCGGCGCTGAGCCGATCGACCACTTCGCGCGCGGCCTGGGCCTCGGCCAGCATCGACTGGGCGTGGCGATACACGCTGTTGCCGACCTCGGTGACGGCGAAGCGGCGGGTCGAGCGCTGCAGCAGGCGCACGCCGAGGTCGGTCTCCAGCTGACTGATGCGCCGGCTCAGGCGCGACTTGGGAATGCCCAGCGCGCGCTCGGCAGCGGCGAAACCGGCGTGGTCCACGACCATCGCGAAGTAGTACAGGTCATTCAGATCGTGCATGACGATAGTTCCAAAATTAGAACAGCGAGTGATATTGAACCAACTTTATCCCATGATCGCAACGATCCAGACTTTGCTTCAACGCGGCAAGGCCCGCATAGAACGACCCGACGAGGTCCCGACATGAAGCTTCTGCACATCGATTCAAGCGCTCTGGGCGCAAATTCCGTGACTCGCGAGCTGTCCGCGGCGGTTGCGGCGCGCTGGCAGGACGATCTGCCGGGCCTGGCGGTGGAGTACCGCGACCTCGACGCCGACCCGATCCCCCATCTTACCGGCCGTTCCCTGGCGAAGGACGATCCGGCCGAAAACGACCGATCCGAGCGTATCCTGCAACAATTCCTGCAAGCCGACGTGATCGTGATCGGCGCGCCGATGTACAACTTCGGCATTCCTTCGACGCTGAAAGCGTGGATCGACCGCATCGCGGTGGCCGGCAAGACGTTCCGCTACACCGCCGAAGGGCCGGAAGGCTTGGCCAAGGGCAAGAAGGCGATCATCGTCAGCGGTCGCGGCGGCCTGCACAGCGGCCAGCCCAGCGATTTCCAGGAGACCTATCTGCGTCACGTCCTGGGCTTCATCGGCGTGACCGATGTCGAGTTCGTGCGTGCCGAAGGTGTGTCTTACTCGCCCCAGCACCGTGCCGACGCGCTCGCCGCGGCGCACGCTTCGATTCCGCGGCCGCAGCGTCTGGCGGCCTGATCGCGATCTGAAACCGGAAGGCGCCGGCCTGGACGGCAGGCCGCCTCCGCGCGCAAGTCCGGCGCTCCCTCCCCCGCGCCGGCATTGGCCGGGCCCCGATGGGCCCGGCTTTTTTATTGCCGCGCCCGTGGCGGCCGGTGCCGGGCATCCGGGCCGCGGCGGCGAAGCCAGCCGCGATCCAGAAACCTACTCTTCGCCGGCCTCGCGCGCGGCCGGGCCGGATTCTGCAGGCGCCGGCGCGGCGCCGGGCTGCGCGCGCAACACCCAGCGGCGGGCCAGCCGGAACCCGCACACGATCGCCGCCACCGCACCGACCGGCAGCGACAGCAGGATCACGAAAAAGGCCGCATCGTCGAGTTCGCCTCCGATCGAGGCGACCGCACCCCACACCAGCGCGATCGCGGCGACGCCGGCCAATACGCCGGCACCGACGCCGAGCAGCGCGCGCGCGAACAGGCGCGCGTTCGCCAACGGCTGCGCGCGGCGGCGGTTGGCCGGGCCGAGCGCGGCGTACTGCAGCGCCGACCACAGCGCCAACGCCAGCAGGATTTTGGCGACGACCATGAACAGGAAGTACGAGTCCATGCCTCAACCCTCCGTGGTTGCCCGCTGCGCGCGGCCGCCGCGCTGTGCGCTCGCGTCCGCGCGGCTCAATTCAACTCAGTCCGCCCGGCGCCCGCGCGCTCAGGCCAGGACCTCGATCCCGCCCATGTAGCGACGCAGCGCCTCGGGCACGGCGATCGAGCCGTCGGCGTTCTGGTAGTTCTCCATCACCGCGATCATGGCCCGGCCGATGGCCACGCCGGAACCGTTGAGGGTGTGCACCGGCTCGGGCTTGCCGCTCGCCGGGTTGCGCCAGCGCGCCTGCATGCGCCGGGCCTGGAAGGATTCGCAGTTGGAGCACGAGGAGATCTCGCGGTAGCGGTTCTCGCTCGGCAGCCACACTTCCAGGTCGTAGGTCTTGGCCGCGGCGAAGCCCATGTCGCCGGTGCACAGCAGCATGCGCCGGTACGGCAGGCCGAGGGTTTCCAGCACCACTTCGGCGCAGCGGGTCATGCGCTCGTGCTCGGCGTAGCTCTCCTGCGGGCGGGAGATCGCGACCAGCTCGACCTTCTCGAACTGGTGCTGGCGGATCATGCCGCGGGTGTCGCGGCCGGCGCTGCCGGCCTCCGCGCGGAAGCACATCGAGTGCGCGGTCATGCGCAGCGGCAGCGCGGCGTCCTCGACGATCTCGTCGCGCACCACGTTGGTCAACGGCACTTCCGAGGTCGGGATCAGGTAGCGCTTGCTCGCCGCCTCGCCCTCGCCGACCACGGTCGCGAACAGGTCGTCCTCGAACTTGGGCAACTGGCCGGTGCCGCGCATCGAGTCGGCGTTGACCAGCAGCGGCACGCTGGTTTCCTGGTACTCGTGCTGTTCGACGTGCAGGTCCAGCATGAACTGGGCCAGGGCGCGGTGCAGCCGGGCCAGGCCGCCGCGCAGCACGGTGAAGCGCGCGCCCGACAGCTTGGCCGCGGTCTCGGCGTCGAGCCAGCCGTGGCGGGCGCCGAGCTCGACGTGGTCCTTGACCGCGAAATCGAACTCGCGCGGCGCGCCCCAGCGGTGTTGTTCGACGTTGCCGGCCTCGTCGGCGCCCAGCGGCACCGAGTCGTGCGGCAGGTTCGGGATCGCCAGGGCGACGGCCTCGATCTCGGCCTTGATCTCGTCCAGGCGCGCCTCGCCGCGCTTTTGCTCGTCGCCGGACGCGGACACCTGGGCCATCAGTTCGGCCACGTCCTCGCCCTTGCTCTTGCGCTTGCCGATCTCGCCGGACAGCTTGTTGCGCTGCGACTGCAGCTCCTGGGTGCGCACCTGCACCATCTTGCGTTCGGCCTCCAGCGACGCCAGCGCGTCCGCGTCCAGGGCGAAACCGCGGGTGGCGTGCAGGCGGGCGGCGACTTCGGCGGGCTGCTGGCGCAGCAGATTCGGATCGAGCATGGGGTGCCGGTATCGGGATGCGTGGCGGGAAGAACCGCAGATTATCGCGTCGCGCGGGCTTTTTCGCGAATCGCGCGCGCGCCGATGCGGCCGGCGCGCGCGATCGGGCCGGCGCGGCGCGGCGTTTCGATGCAGAATGCACGCCATCACGCATTGGACTTGCGAGCCTGCCGCCCTATGTCGACGCCCTCTCCCGCACCGCGCCGTTCCCTCAACCTCGCCGCCTGGCTGCCTTCGGGCAAGGCCTGGCTGTGGGTGGCCGGCGCGTTCGCGATCGGGCTGGCGCTGTTCGCCTGGGTCTGGCAGAGCAACCGCGGCAGCGGCGACGGCTTCTATCGCGCGCAGGGCACGCCGCCGACCAGCGAGCAACCGTTCTACGCGCCGCTGCCGGCGCCCGCGCCGGCCGACGGCAGCGCCGCCCCGGCGCCGGCGCCGCAGCAGCAATTGCCCGAAGCCGCCCAGCCGGGCGGCGACGAGCGCCCGCAACTGGTCGAGAACCCCAGCCCGCCGCCTCCGCCGCAGGCCTCGCCGAGCGCACCGGCGCCGGCTCCCGCCGCGCCGACCGGCGCCTATGTCGCCGCCGCGCCGCTGTCGGCCAATCGCGCGCCGCAGTATCCGCCCGCCTCGCTGCGCCGCGGCGAAGGCGGCACGGTGCGGGTGCAAGTGCGAGTCAACGAACAGGGCGAGGTCGACGACGCCGAAGTGGTCCAGGGCAGCGGCGTGCGCGCGCTGGACCGCGCCGCCGTGAGCGCCGTGCGCGCCTGGCGCTTCCGCCCCGCCACTCGCGGCGGCCGCCCGGCGGCGGATACGGTGATCGTGCCGATCACGTTCAATCCGAATCAGTGAAAGCGAGAAGTGAGCGTAGAGGAGTGAGGAGTGAGCGAAAGCGGCTCTTGCTCACTCCTCTACGCTCACTTCTGAATCTCTAAATCGGTGCTGAACCGAATCGACACGCCGTTCACCCACGGGTAACGCCGCCGCTCGGAAGCTCGCCCTCCACGAACCATCCCCCGGGTTCGTCGAAAGGAGGCCAGCATGAGCACTGCATCACACTCCATCGATTCCGACGCGCGCGAACACGAGGCGCCCGCCATCGCCACCGGCGAATCTCCCGGCCGCACCGGCCTGTGGCTGTTGCTGATCCTGCTCGGCGCCGCGTTCCTCGGTTGGTACTTCTACGGCAAGCGCCCGTTGCAGCAGGCGCCCGCGCCGTTGGCGCCGGTGTTGGCGCTGCCTCCGGTCGAACGCACGCCCGGCGCCGCCGCAGACCTCGACAAGGCCCAGGCCGCCGCGGCCAAGGCGGTAGCCAAGGGCGCGCGCGAGAAGTCCGCGGTCGCGGCCAAGCCGCGCGCGACCGACGCGCGCGCGCTGGCGCGCAACCCGCAACCGCAGTACCCGGCCGCGGCGCTGCGTCGCGGCGAAGGCGGCACCGTGGTGCTGCGGGTGAACGTCGGCGCCGACGGCAAGGCCGACCAGGTCGCCCTCGCCCGCCGCAGCGGCTCGCGCGATCTGGACCGCGCCGCGATGGTCGCGGTGCGCGATTGGCGCTTCAAGCCGGCCACGCGCAACGGCCGCGAGGTGGCGTCGGTGGTCGAGCAGCCGGTCGAGTTCCGGCCGATGCAGTGAAGTGAGCTTCGCGGCGATCTGAGCGCAAGGCGTCGGGACTGAAGTCCCTCCCACAGGAGCGGTCGCTTCTCTCACAACAGCGATTCTGCGTTCGCAGCCATCGGCTGTCGTGGGAGGGCCTTCAGGCCCGACGCTTTCCGGTCGGATCGCCGCGAACTGCACCGAAAGCGTCGGGATTGAAGTCCCTCCCACAGAAAAGCGGCCTTTCGGCCGCTTTTTCTTTGCCCATGGCGACGGCGGCGTCGAACCGCCGCAAGCCCGCCTCAGCCCGCGCCGACCCGCATCCCCGCCTGCGCCGCCAGCGCTTCGAAGCCCGGGAACGAGGTCGCCACATTGGCCACGTCGCCGATCCGCACCTCGCCCGACGCCAACTGCGCGGCCACCGCGAAACTCATCGCGATGCGATGGTCGCCGTGGCTCTCGACCGCGCCGCCGTTCAAGCCGCCGCCGTCGATGATCGCGCCGTCGGGCGTTTCCTCGATCGCGACGCCGAGCGCGCGCAGGCCGGCGGCCATGGTCGCGATGCGGTCGGATTCCTTGACCCGCAGCTCGGCCGCGCCGCTGACCACGGTGCGGCCCTGGGCCACCGCCGCGGCGACGAACAGCGCCGGGAACTCGTCGATCATGTCCGGGACCAGCGCCTGCGGCACCTCGATGCCGCGCAGGCGGGCGTGGCGCACGCGCAGGTCGGCGACCGGTTCGCCGCCTTCGCTGCGCGGGTTTTCCTCGACGATGTCGGCGCCCATCAAGCGCAGCGCCGACAGCAAGCCGGTGCGGCGCGGGTTCATGCCGACCGCTTCGAGCACCAACTCCGAGCCCGGCACCACGCTGGCGGCGACCAGGAAGAACGCGGCCGAGGAGAAGTCGGCCGGCACCGCGACGTCGGTCGCGCGCAGCGCGTGGCCGCCGCTCAGGCGCGCATGGCCGGGCGAGAATTCGATCGGCCAGCCGAACGCGGCGAGCATGCGCTCAGTGTAGTCGCGGGTCGGGTGCGGTTCGCGCACCACGGTCTCGCCCTGCGCGTACAAGCCGGCCAGCAGCAGCGCCGACTTCACCTGTGCGCTGGCGACCGGCAGGGTGTATTCGATTCCGCGCAGCTCGCGGCCGCCGCGGATGCGCAGCGGCGGCAGGCCGCCGTCCTCGCTGTCGATGCGCGCGCCCATCGCCGCCAGCGGCTCGGTCACGCGCCGCATCGGCCGCTTGGACAGCGACGCGTCGCCGACCAGCACGCTGTCGAACGCCTGCCCCGCCAGCGCGCCGGCGAGCAGGCGCATGCCGGTGCCGGCGTTGCCGCAATCCAGCGCCGCGTCGCTGCCGCGCAAGCCGTGCAGGCCGACGCCGTGGACGATGCGCTCGCTCGCGCTCGGCGTCTCGATGCGCACGCCCAACTGTTCGAACACGCGCGCGGTGGCGCGGGTGTCCTCGCCTTCGAGAAAACCGGTGACCCGGGTGACGCCCTGCGCCAACGCGCCGAGCATCACCGCGCGATGCGAGACCGATTTGTCGCCGGGCACGCGGATCGAACCGCGCAGGGCCGCGCCCGGACCGGCGGTCCAGGCCTGGGAGGATTCGCTCGCGCTCATGCCAGCACTTCGTCCAATGCCGCCAGCAGGCGGCGGTTCTCGTCGGCCGAACCGACGCTGATGCGGATGCAATCGGCCAGGCCGTAGCCGCCCATCGGCCGCAGGATCACCCCGCGCGCGACCAGCGCGGCCTCGACCTGCGGCGTGCGCGCGCCGAATTCGACCAGCACGAAATTGGTCTGCGACGGGAACACGCGCAGGCCGCGCCGGGCCAATGCTTCGGCCAGGGCGCCGCGTTGTTCGGCGTTGCGTGCGCAGGCCCAGCGCAGATGGTCTTCGTCGCCGAGCGCGGCCTCGCACGCGGCCAGCGCCGGGCCGTTGACGTTGAAGCTCTCGCGCAGGCGGTCCATCACCGCGATCAAGCCCGGCTGCGCGATCAGATAGCCCACGCGCAGCCCGGCCAGGCCATAGGCCTTGCTGAAGGTGCGGGTCACCGCGACGTTCGGATAGCGGTCCAGCACGTTCAGCGCGCTGGCGTAGTCCGGCGCGTCAGCCATCTCGGCGTAGGCCTCGTCCATGACCACGATGACGTGGGCCGGAATCTTGTCGAGGAAGGCGACCAGCGCGTCGCGGCCGAACCAGGTGCCGGTCGGATTGTTCGGGTTGGCGACGTACACCAGCTTGGTGTCCGCGCCCACCGCCGCGGCGATCGCGTCGAGGTCGTGCCCGCACGGCATCGCCGCCTCGCGCGGCAGCGCCTCGACGATGCGCATGCGCGCGCCGGCGGCCTGGGTCGACAGTGCGAACACGGCGAAGCCGTAGCGCGAGAACACCACCTCCTCGCTGGGTCCGGCGAACACCTGGCCGAGCTGCATCAGCAGTTCGTGCGAGCCGTTGCCGAGCAGGATCTGGCCGACCTCGACGCCGTGCTTGCGCGCCAGCGCGCGCTTGAGGTCGCCGCCGAGCGGATCGGGATAGCGGTGCAGCGCATGCAGCGAATCCAGGATCGCCGCGCGCGCGGCCGGCGACGGGCCGTACGGGTTCTCGTTGGAGCCCAGCTCGACCAGATGCGCCTCGCCGTACTGGCGGCGCAGCGCGACCAGGTCGTGACCCGGATCGTAAGCCTTGAGCCGCTGCACGCCCGGCTGGGCGCGCGCGGCGAACCAGGCTTCGTCGAACGCCGGCGCGGCGGCCAGCGGTGCCGGCTGGCTCATGCGATCGCCACCGGGTAGGAGCCGAGCACCTTGACCTCGTGGGCCAGTTCCTGCAGTTCCTCCAGCGCCTCGCGCATCGCGTCTTCCTGCACGTGGCCGCCGATATCGACGAAGAACGCGTACTGCCAGCGGCCGGTGTGGCCGGGACGCGACTCGATCCGGTTCATGCTCAGCCCGCGCTTGGCGAACGGCGAGAGCACGTTGTACAGCGCGCCGGGCTGGTCCTTGATGAAGATCAGCAGCGAAGTGCGGTCGTTGCCCGACGGCGAGAACAGTTCGCGGCCGACGACCAGGAAACGCGTCGTATTGTCCGGCCGATCCTCGATCGGCCCAGCCACGCTGCGCAGACCGTACACATTGGCCGCGGCGACGCCGGCGATGGCCGCGGCGTCGTCGGCGTTGCGCGCGCGGCGCGCGGCCTCGGCGTTGCTCGACACCGGGATCTTCTCGGCCTTGGGCAGGTACTGGCGCAGCCAGGCCTTGCACTGGGCGAAGGACTGTGGGTGCGAGTACACGCGCTCGATGTCCTCGATCCGGCCGCCGCGCGAGAGCAGGTGCTGGTGCACGCGCAGCTCGACTTCGCCGCTGATCTTGAGCTTCGAGGTCAGGAACATGTCGAGCGTGGACTGGATCGTGCCCTGGGTGGAGTTCTCCACCGGCACCACGCCGAAGTCGGCGTTGCCGGCTTCGACTTCCTGGAACACTTCCTCGATGCTCGACAGCGGCAGGCCGTGGATCGAATGGCCGAAATGCTTGTACACCGCCTGCTGCGAATGGGTGCCTTCCGGGCCGAGGAAGCCGATCTTCAGCGGCTCCTGCTGGGCCAGGCAGGCCGACATGATTTCGCGGAACAGCCGCACCAGCACTTCGTCGTTGAGCGGGCCGTCGTTGCGGTCGACGACTCGGCGCAGCACCTGCGCCTCGCGCTCGGGGCGGTAGTAGTCCACCGCCGCGGCCAGCTTGCCCTTGGCCTTGCCGACCTGGTTGGCGAACTGGGCGCGCTCGGCGATGAGCTGCTGGATGTGGCGGTCGATGCCGTCGATGCGCGTGCGCAGCGTGGCGAGGTCGGGGACGGCGGCGACGGGAGCGGCTGCCTCGACGGCGGCCTCGAGCTTGTCGGCGGCCTTCTTCTTGCCTGCGGGCTTGTCGGCGGCGGTCTTCGCGGCGGGCTTGGTCTTCGCGGCGGCCGACTTGGTCTTGGCGGGCGCGGTCTTGCTGGATTTGGTGGTCATATGCGTGTCGTTGTGTCCGAAGCAAGCGCGTTGCCGTCCATGGCGCCACTCGCTGCCTCCTCCGGATCGTCCGGCCCGGCCATCCCTGGCCGGGCGTTCGCGACCGCAGCCGATGCCGATAGGGCATCGGCTAAGCGCGGTCGCTCACCCATGTCTTTGTTGGAAGTCGCGCATGAACGAAGCCAGCGCCTGCACGCCTGCCTCCGGCATCGCGTTGTAGATCGACGCGCGCATGCCGCCGAGGGCGCGGTGGCCCTTCAGCGAGATCAGCCCGGCCGCTTCGGCCTCCTTGAGGAAGGGCTTGTCCAGCGCTTCGTCCTTGAGGAAGAACGGCACGTTCATGCGCGAGCGCGCGGCGGCGGCGACTTCGTTGCGGTAATAACCGCCGGAGTTGTCGATCACGTCGTAGAGCAGGCCGGCCTTGCGCGCGTTGCGCTGGGCGAACTCTTCCACGCCGCCCTCGGCCAGCATCCACTTGAACACCAGCCCGGCCAGGTACCAGTTCCAGGTCGGCGGGGTGTTGAGCATGGACTCGCCCTTGACGTGCGAGCGGTAGTCGAAGATGTCCGCGCGCGGCTGGCCGGCGCGTTCGAGCAGGTCGCGGCGCACGATGACGACGCTGACGCCGACCGGGCCGAGGTTCTTCTGCGCGCCGGCGTAGATCACCCCGAACTTGGACACGTCGATCGGCTCGGCGGCGATCGAGGACGAGAAATCGGCCACCAGCGGCACGTCGCCGACGTCCGGGATGTCGCGGAACTCCACACCGTGGATGGTCTCGTTGGCGGTGTAGTGGACGTAGGCCGCGTCCTTCGACAGGTTCCACTCGCTGCGCGCCGGGATGTCGCGGAAGCCGCCGGCCTCGCCGTTGGCGGCCACGTTCGCGCTGACGTAAGGCTTGACCTGCTTCAATGCGGTCTTGCCCCAGTGGCCGGTGACCACGTAGTCCACGGCCTGGCCCGGATTGGCGAAGTTCAGCGCGATCAGCGCCTGCTGCGCGGTCGCGCCGCCCTGCAGGAACAGCACGGCGTAGTCGTCGGGGATCGCCATCAGCGCGCGCAGGTCGCGCTCGGCCTCGGCGGCGACCTGGATGAACTCGGGGCCGCGGTGGCTGAGTTCGACGATCGAGGCCCCGGCGTTGTTCCACTCCAGAAGTTCCGACTGCGCCTGCAGCAGGACCGGTTCGGGCAGGGTCGCGGGACCGGCACTAAAGTTGAAAGCGCGGGACATCGGTAGCTCCGTGGCAGTTGGGGGTCGGCCCCTGAGTATGCCGCAGTGCAGCACCGTGTGTACGTGTCGTTACCCGCGCAACTTTTGCCGCGCTGGCTGCCTCTAGGGAATGAAACGGTCCGTAGTGCGTCATACGACCGTAGCCCCCTGCGCGCGCCGTCGCGCCGCCCCGCTGGACCCGTCCGGAGCCGTCCCATGTCGTTGCGCCAAGCCCTCACCCTTCCCGCCTCGCAGATCACCGACGAGGCCGTCTACCGCGAACGCCGGCGCCTGCTAGCGGCGCTGGCGATGAGCCCGGCTCTGGGCCTGGCCGGCTGCGCCGGCGCCGAGGCCCCGCCGCCCTCGGCGGCGCGGCCGGCCAGCCCGGAGCAGATCAAGGCCGGCCTGCGCACCAACGAGCCGCTGACCACCTACGCCGACGTCACCGGCTACAACAACTTCTACGAGTTCGGCACCGGCAAGGGCGACCCGTCCGCGGCCGCCAAGACCCTGCGCCTGAGCCCGTGGACGGTCGCGGTCGGCGGCGAATGCGCCAAGCCGGGCAAACTCTCGCTGGAGGACCTGATCAAGGGCCTAGCGCCGCAGGAGCGGGTCTACCGGCTGCGCTGCGTGGAGGGCTGGTCGATGGTGATCCCGTGGCTGGGGGTGCCGCTGGCGGACGTGCTCAAGCGCTTCGAGCCGACCGCCAAGGCCAAGTACGTCGCCTTCACCACCCTGGCCGACCGCAAGCAGATGCCCGGCATCGCCTATCCCTCGATCAGCTGGCCCTACCGCGAGGGCCTGCGCATCGACGAGGCCATGCACCCGCTGACCCTGCTCGCCACCGGCCTGTACGGCAAGCCGCTGCCGCAGCAGAACGGCGCGCCGCTGAGGCTGGTGGTGCCGTGGAAGTACGGCTTCAAGAGCATCAAGTCGATCGTCGCGATCACCTTCGTCGAGCGCCGCCCGGCCACCGCCTGGAATTCGCTGCAGCCCGACGAGTACGGCTTCTTCTCCAACGTCAATCCGGACGTGGACCATCCGCGCTGGAGCCAGAAGACCGAGCGCCGCATCGCCGGCACCGGCAGCAAGCTGTTCGCCGAGCGCATCCCGACCCGACTGTTCAACGGCTACGGCGAGCAGGTCGCGAGCCTGTACGCGGGCATGAACCTCAAGACCTGGTTCTGACGATGAGCGACGCCGTCCCCGCCGCGGCCGCGGCGCCCGCCGCGCGCCGCGCCGCGAGCCCGCGCAAGACGCCGCCCGGAGTCATCGCGGCCAAGGCCCTGGCCCACCTGCTGGCGCTGACCCCGGCGGCGATCCTGGGCTGGCAGGTCTGGGAGGAATTCAGCACCGGCCAGGGCGGCCTGGGCGCCGACCCGGTGGCCGAGATCGAACACCGCCTGGGCCTGTGGGCGCTGCGTTTCCTGATGATCGCGCTGGCGGTGACGCCGCTGCGCCAGCTCAGCGGACAGGCCGTGCTGCTGCGCTTCCGCCGCCTGCTCGGGCTGTACGCGTTCTTCTACGCCAGCCTGCATTTCGCCGCCTACCTGGTGCTGGACCTGCGCGGCTACTGGACCCAGGTGTTCGAGGAAATCGCCAAGCGCCCCTACATCACCGTCGGCTTCCTCGCCTGGCTGGGATTGGTGCCGCTGGCGATCACCTCCACCCAGGGCATGATGCGACGCCTGGGCCGGCTATGGGGGCGGCTGCACCAGCTCGTCTACGCCATCGCCGTGCTGGCGGTGCTGCATTTCTGGTGGCTGGTGAAATCGGACATCCGCGAGCCGGCGCTGTATGCCGGCATCCTCGCGGCGCTGCTCGGCTGGCGCGTGTGGAAGCGCCTGAGCAAGCGGCGCCCGAAGCCGTTGTAGGAGCGGCGCGAGCCGCGACCGCGAGGTGGCAGGTCGCGACGCAAGCGCAGCAGGTGCCGCAGTCGCGGCTTGCGCCGCCCTACAGCGAGCCAGCGGCCTTCAGCGCGCGCCGTAGAGCAGCAGCAGGCCAAGCAAACCGGCCATCACCACCGCCGCCAGCAACAGCCACGGCATGCGCCGCACCGAGGACGGCAGCGCCGACGGCGGAATCGGTTTGTCTTCGTTCGCCGCCTGCTCCTGCGCCAGTTGCGCCTGCAGCGCGTCGGCGGCGCTGAGCCGGCGGGTCGGCGCCTCGATCACGAAACGGTGCTGGCCGTCGAGCAGCAACTGGTCGCCCGGCTTGAGCAGCGCGTGCCGCACCGGCTGGCCGTTGACCACGCTGCCGTCGACCGAGCCGACGTCGCGCAGCACCACGCCGTCGGCATGCGCTTCCAGCCGCGCGTGGCGGTCGGCGAAGGCCGGTTCGTTGATGCGGATGTCGCAGTCGCCGGCGCGGCCGATCACCTTGGGCTGTTCCAGCGTGTAGCAACGGCCGTGGTGCACGCCGCCGACCCCGCGCACGACCATGCGCGAATCGGCCGGGATCTCGACCCCGAACGGCGGCGCCGGCTCGGGCTTGTCGGCCACCAGCAACAGTTCGACCCCGTCGATGAAGATCGCGTCGCCGGGCCGCAGCATCGCCATGCGCTTGACCGGGCGGCCGTTGACGTGCAGCCCGTGCAGGCTGTCGCGCACCTGCAGCCAGACCCCGCGGCGGTCGACGCTGAATTGCGCGATCGCGGCGTCGGCGTCGTCGACCAGCACGGTGCGGCCGGCCGCGTCGCGGCCGATGGCATGCACGCCCGGCTTCAACGCCAGGTCGCCATGCTCGCGGTTGGGGTATCGCAGTTTGAGGGCGCTCACCCGGCGGGAATCTAGCAGGTTGCAGCGCCAGGCACACCCGGCTGCGCCCGGTGGCGCATGAACGACGACAATGAGGGCGAGGCGGATGCGCGCGGCGCGCGTCCGCGCCGACGCCCGCGCAACGCCCGCAGGCTTGGATGCGCCCGCCCCTGCCCGCACAATAGCCGGCCTCCAGGGAGACCCAGACATGCCCAGCATCGACATCCGCCACCCGCACTCGCTGGCTCCGGCCAAGGCCCGCAAGGCGGTCGAGGACGTGGCCAAGAAGCTCGCCGAACGCTTCGACATCCAATACGAGTGGGACGGCGACGTGCTCAACTTCGCCCGCAGCGGCGTCGACGGCAAGATCGCGGTCTCGCCCGAGCACCTGCGCGTGACCGCCCAGCTCGGCTTCCTGCTCGGCGCGATGAAGGGCCCGATCGAGGCCGAAATCCGCCGCGTGCTGGAAGAGAAGTTCAAGTAAACCTGCGCGCGTGACCCGCGCCCGGCTGACCGAGCTCCAGCACGCCCTCGAACGCGAGGGCTGGCGGATCGACGGCGAATCCGGCGCGGACGCGTTGTTCCAGGTCGAACGCGAGCGCATCGTCTGGCACCTGCGCCGCGGCGATGCGCGCGAACGGCTCGACTTCTACCTGTTCGCGCCGCTCGGCGGCCCGACCGAACGGCTGGCCGACCTGTCCCATGTCGATGCGCTGACCAGCGGGCGCCGGTTGTATTTCGACAAGATCTTCAGCGCGCAGTGGCGCGAGGAGCTGCCGGCGTTCGTGGCCGCGCTGGGCTCTGTGTAGGAGCGGCGCGAGCCGCGACGAAGCGACGTCATGCCACATACCGTTCCGAAGCGGCATGCGCCAGGCCATGGCCTGGCTTCGGCCAGGCACGCTTTCGTTGCGTCGCTTCGGTTGGTCGCGGCTTGCGCCGCTCCTACAGGGGGCCGGTGAAACCACGCTTCAATCCAGGTCGGGAAACGGATCCGCGTCGCTATCGAACAGGCGCTGCGCGACCTCGCGTTCGTCCGAGCCGATCTCGGCGATGAACTCGCGCACATCGCCCAACTGCGCGAACGCGGCGAAGCCGCGCTCCAGGAATCCCTGCAGTTCCGCCAGTCCCGCCGCCTTGGCCGGGCCGCGCGAGAGCTTGAGCAGGGTCAGGATGCCCGGCATCCGCACCGCCTTGCCCAGGCCCAGGCCGACCGCCTCGATCAGTTCGATCTGATGCTCGCGCAGCCGCGGCAGGCCGCAGGCGCGATAGGCCTGCGCGTACAGCGGCCCGTCCAGCCGGCGCCGGCGCGGCGCCAGCGCGTGCAGCCGCTCGCTCATGCGCAGGTCGAAGGCCTGGGTCAGCAGGCCCAGTTCGATCGCATCGGCGACCGTCGCCAACAGCGGGCCGGGCAGCAGTTTCTGCATCATCGGCAAGACCCGGGCGATGTCGGCGTCGCGGCGGCTGAAATCGCGGTCGTTGTAGACGTCGCTGAGGAAGAACTGCGCCGCCGGGCGCCGGCGCGGGTCGCGCAAGAAACGGTCGAAACTCGCCTCCAGCCGCCGCGCCTGCCACTGCCGCAACTCCGGCAGCCAGCGCAGCGCGTTGCGCGGTTCGCGCGCGGGATCGTGCAGGGCCTGGTGGCGGGCCAGCAGGCAGGCCATGCGGCGGCTGAGGTCGGCGGTTCTGGACATCGGGCTCGATGATCGCGGCGGCCGCGCGCGGCCGCAAGACCGGCGCGCGCATGAGCCGCGCGCGCGAAACACTCGAGTCCGCGCACGCTCGGCGAGACCTGCCGCCGCCCCTCCAAGTCCGCAACAACCGCGCCCCTGGACCCGCACGCGCGGCGAAGCATCCGCGCCGCGCACGCTCCGGGAACTTGCCGCCATTCCAAGCCCGCCACAGCCTCATGCCCCCCACGAGAACAACGCCCCCACGAACCGCACGCGCGACGAAGCACCGGGGCCGGGGACGCTCCGGCGGGACTTGCCAAAGGCCCGGCCCGCCGGAGCGTCCCCGGCCCCGGTGCGTCCCGCCCGCCTCACATCCAACCGTCCTCCACCCTCTTCGACCTTCGTACACCCCCGCTGGACGCCCCGCCCCGCTCGGCTACACTCGGCCGACTACCGTCAGGGGCGTGCCGCCGATCACATGTTGTCACTCCATTCCGCCCGCCACCGGGCGAGCCGCAAGCCGGCGGCGAAAGGAAGCAAGAACACCGGCCCCCGCAAGAACGCCGCCCAGCGCAACGGCATCGCCGCGGACACCGCCCGGCGCGACCCGGCCGCAGCCCCGCGCATCGGCCTGGCCATCGCCGGCGGCGGCCCGATCGGCGGCATGTACGAACTCGGCGCCCTGCGCGCGCTGGACGAAGCCATCGACGGCCTCGACCTGACCCGGCTGGACTGCTACGTCGGCGTCAGCAGCGGCGCCTTCCTCGCCGCCGGCCTGGCCAACCGCATGGACACCGCCGAGATGTGCCGGATCTTCATCACCGGCGACAGCGGCGACGTGCGGTTCCGGCCCGAGACCTTCATGCGTCCGGCCTTCGTCGAATACCTCAAGCGCGCCGCCAGCTTCCCGCGCCTGGCCACCGAGTGGTGGCGCGAACTGCTGTTCTCGCCGCTGGAAGCGCGCTGGTCGGACCTGATCACCCGCTTCGGCGGCCTGATCCCCAACGGCCTGTTCGACAACAGCGAAGTCGAACGCTTCCTGCGCGAAGTGTTCACCCGCCGCGGCCGCAGCAACGACTTCCGCGAACTTGACGCCAAGCTCTACGTGGTCGCCGTCGACATCGACAGCGGCGACGCCGTGCGCTTCGGCGACGCAGGCTGGGACGACGTGCCGATCTCCAAGGCGGTGCAGGCCAGCGCCGCCCTGCCCGGCCTGTACCCGCCGGTGAACATCGAAGGCCGCCACTTCGTCGACGGCGCTCTGCGCCGCACGATGCACGCCTCGGTGGTGCTCGAACAGGGCATCGACCTGCTGATCGGCCTGAACCCGCTGGTGCCGTTCAACCACGGCCACGGCGCCGCGGTGGCCGAAGACAACAGCCTCGCCGCCGGCGGCCTGCCGGCGGTGCTGTCGCAGACCTTCCGCACCTTGCTGCAATCGCGCATGCAGGTCGGCCTGGCGCGCTACGCCCAGCAATACCCCGACATCGACCAACTGGTGTTCGAACCCAACGCCGAAGACCGCGAACTGTTCTTCACCAACGCCTTCAGCTTCTCCGCGCGCCGGCGCATCTGCGAGATCGCCTACCGCAACACCCTGGCCGACCTGCGCGCGCGCGCCGCGCAATTGGCGCCGATCCTGGCCGCGCACGGCCTGCGCCTGCGCGACGAGGTGCTGGCCGACCCCGAACGCTCGATCCTCGACGGCCTCGCCCCGCCCGCGCGCGACAGCGAGACCACCGCGCGGCTGCGGCGGGCGCTGGACGATGTGGACCGGCTGGTCGCGCGGCGGAAGGCCTGAAGCGAGGAGCGAGCGTAGAGGAGCGAGGAGTGAGCGAAAGCGCTTCTGCCTCTGCTCACTCCTCGCTCCTCTACGCTCACTCCTCGCTCCTCTGCGCTCGCCCCTCGCTCGTGCTGGTGTGAATACTCTAGACAGCGGGCCCATCGTGACGGCACAGCACTAACCCCAATCCACAGGACGTCCATGGCCGCCAAGTTCAAGAAGACCGCGAAGAAGACCTCGGGCAAGACCCGCTCCGCCGGCGCCGCCGGCAAGGGCGCGGGCGCGCAGGAACAGGCCGAGCGCCTGTCCAAGTCCCTGAGCGAATCGGCGCAGCAGATCTGGCTGGCCGGCGTCGGCGCGTTCGGCCGCGCCCAGGCCGAAGGCACCAAGCTGTTCGAAGGGCTGGTCAAGGAAGGCCTGACCCTGGAGCAGGCCACGCGCAAGTTCACCGGCGGCCAGGCCGGCGCCCTGCGCGACGCGGTCGAGTCCAAGGTCGGCCAGGCGCGCGAGCGCGCCGCCGACACCTGGGACCGCCTGGAAAAGGTGTTCGAGGAACGCGTGCAGCGCGCCCTGGTCAAGCTCGGCGTGCCGGGCCGCGAGGACCTCGCCGAACTCAGCGAACGCGTCGACGCGCTGACCGCCGAACTGCGCCGCCAGGGCGGCGCCGCTCCGGCGCGCAAGACCGCGCGCGCCGCCAAGCCCAAGGCCGCCAAGGCCGCGGACAAGCCGGCCAAGGCCAAGGCTCCGCGCAAGGCCGTGGCCAAGCCCAAGCCGCCGGTCGCGCCGTAATCCGGGTTCACGCGCCGGTCGCGCCAGCGTCCTAACCGCTGACACGAACCGGCGCTATCGATACACGTTCCAGGCCTCACCGTTGCATCGCGTCGCGCCGCCAGGCCGCGACGCCCGCTTAAGCCCGCCAGTCCGCGCTTCCGTATGCTCCCCTCCCCTTACGGTTTCGGACTGGCGGGCTTTCTTATTCCGGCGACGAGCGCTGCGCAGCGGGCAGCGGACCAGTCGCCGTCGCTTGCGCCGCAAGCGTTTCACCGCCGCGCCGCTGCCGCGTTCCCTGGTGAACGGCAGATTCCGCACACATCGATTTCGTGAATTGCGTCGCAATTCCTGCGGAATTCATGTGTCTGAAGCCGTATATCCTCAGCGTCTTTTATGGGCCTAGCGTTACATGTCGAGTTTCTCCCTGTGGGCTGCCGCCGCCGTTGCGCTGACGGTCGGGCTGGGGTCCACCGCTTACCTGTGGTCGTACCGCCGCCATCGCACTGAAGTCGCCACCGGCATCGCCGGGCTGGCCAAGATGCGCTGGCGCGAGTTCGCGCGCCTGATCGTCGAGGCGCTGCGCGAGCGCGGGTTCGAGGCCGAATCGGTGGAGGAATCGCTCGCCCGCGGTACCCAGGCCGAACTGAGACTGGTGCGCGCCGGCAAGCCCTGGCTGTTGTCGTGCAAGCTCGGCGACGGCGACTACAAGGTGCCGGCCGCGACCGTGGCCGAACTGGCCGACGCGGTGCGCTTCCACGGCGCCGCCGGCGGCCTGCTGGTCACCACCGGCCGCTTCGACACCCACTCCGACCGCGTCGCCGACGGCCTGGACCTGTACAGCGGCGAATCGCTGTGGGAACTGGTCGAGCCGCAACTGCCGGCCTCGACCCGGCACGAAATCATCGCCGCGGCGCAGAAGCGCAGCATCCAGACCATCGTCGGCGCCTGGGGCGCGGCGATCGCGCTGGCGTTGATCGCCGGCTTCGCCGTGCCGGCGCTGCTGCCGGCGCCGACGCCGGCGATCGACAGCGCACCGCGCGGCGACGAAGCCGCCGCGAACGACAGCGGCAAGGACCCGGCCGGCGACGACACCGCCGCCGCACCTGCCGCCACGCCGCCGGCCGCCGTTCCGGCGCCACCGGCGCCCGCCTCCGCCCCGCAGGCCGCCGCGCCGGTGCCATCGGCCTCCAGCGGCGATGCCGACGCCGACCGCGCCGAAGTGATCCGCACCGTCGGCGCGCTGTCGGGCACCGAACGCGCCGCCTGGTCGACCGCCTCGAACCTGCTGATCTACCGCCACACCGACGCGCAGAAACCGGACGTCGACGCGATCTGCCAGGTGCTCGAACGTTATCCCGAACTGCGCTCCTCGCGCGTGCAACTGCAACCGCCGCCGGGCAGCGACAGCCGGGTGCGGTTCTTCCAGTGCAAGGCCTACTGATTTAGCCGCAAAGCCCTGTAGGAGCGGCGCGCGCCGCGACCGCGGGGTTGCCTGGTTGCGTCGTCTGCGCGGTGACGCGGTCGCGACTTGCGTCGCTCCTACAGGGAGCCCGGCGGGATTCGCGGAGGCTGCAACGACGAAGCCCGGCGATGCCGGGCTTCGTGCTTTGGCAAGACGCAACGATGCGGCCGCAAGCCCCTGTAGGAGCGGCGCGAGCCGCGACCGGGGGTTGCCAGGTTGCGTCGTCGGCGCGGTGCCGCGGTCGCGACTTGCGTCGCCCCTACAGGGGGCACGGGCGGGATTCGCGGAGGCTGCAACGACGAAGCCCGGCGGTAGGCCGGGCTTCGTGCGTATGCGGACGGGGACCGGGGTTACCAGTGCACGCCGCGCATCAACGCCGCGAACGCGATCTGTTCGTTGCTGGCGTGCTCGTCCTTGAGCCCCTTGCGGTCGCCCTTGGCCGCGGCCGAGTCGGGGAACAGTTCGAACGCGGTGCTCATCACCACCTCGTAGGCCTTCGGCGCCACCGCGTTGACCACCGAGGCGAAGATGCCCAGGCGCGTGGCGATGCGGCTGGGCCGCTCGATGATGCCCTTGACCACCAGGTCGGCGGCCTCGTCCGGGCTCAGGGTCGGGATGCTGTCGTACATCTTGGTCGGCGCGATCATCGGCGTCTTCACCAACGGCATGTTGATCGTGGTGAAGCTGATGCCCTTGCCCGACAACTCGCCCTGCGCGCAGCGGCTGAACGCGTCCAGCGCGGCCTTCGACGCCACATAGGCCGAGAACCGCGGCGAATTGGCCAGCACGCCGATCGAGGAGATGTTGATGATGTGGCCCTTGCGGCGCTCGGTCATCTTCGGCATGAAGCCCATGATCAGGCGCAGGCTGCCGAAGTAGTTGAGCTGCATGGTGCGTTCGAAATCGTGGAAACGGTCGTAGCTGAGCTCGATCGAACGGCGGATCGAACGGCCGGCGTTGTTGACCAGGATGTCGACGTGGCCGTGCTCGGCCAGGATGGTCTTGACCAACCGGTCGCAGTCGGCCATGTCGGCCAGGTCGGCGGTGTAGGCGAACACCTTGCCGCCGGCGGCCTTCATCGCGTCGCGCGCCTTGAACAGCTCTTCCTCGCCGCGCGCGACGATGATCGTCACCGCGCCCGCCGCCGCCACCTTCTCCGCGGTCGCCAGGCCGATGCCCGAGGAACCGCCGGTGATCACCACCACCTTGTTGCGGACCTTGCCCTTGAGGGTGCGGTCGACGAACAGGTCCGGATCGAGGTGGCGCTCCCAGTAGTCCCACAGGCGCCAGGCGTAGTCGTCCAGGTGCGGCACCTTGATCCCGCTGCCGCGCAGCGCGCGCTCGGTCTCGCGGTTGTCGAAGCGGGTCGGATAGGTGATGAACTTCAGGGTTTCCTTGGGAATCTTGAAGTCGCGCAGCAGCATGCCGACGAAGCGCCGCACCGGCGGCA
Organism: Lysobacter yananisis; assembly: GCF_031199375.1. Classification (NCBI taxonomy): domain Bacteria; kingdom Pseudomonadati; phylum Pseudomonadota; class Gammaproteobacteria; order Lysobacterales; family Lysobacteraceae; genus Lysobacter; species Lysobacter yananisis. Next base: position 4,164,540 of record NZ_CP133568.1, on the reverse strand, counting down.
GGTTGCCGACCGCGCCGCGGATGCCGCTGGGCACGAACGCGAACATGCGCGCGTCGATGCGCATGGTCATCTCCGGCGTGTGGCCGGCGCGGGCGAAGGTGTTGAGCACCTCGCCGACGCGCTGCGGCTCCGGATCGGTCAGGTGGAAGCAATGCCCGTCGAGCTTGGGCTTGTGCGCGATGTGGTCCATCGCGTCGACCACGTAGTCGACCGGGATGATGTTGATCCGCCCGCCCTCGACGCCGAGCATCGGCATCCACGGCGGCAGCATTTCGCGCAGTTTCTTGAGGAAGGTGAAGAAGTAGTACGGGCCGTCGATCTTGTCCATCTCGCCGGTCTGCGAATGGCCGACGACCATGCCCGGGCGGTAGATCCGCCACTTGATCCGCTTCTCGGCGCGGACCAGGCCTTCGGAATCGTGCTTGGTGCGCAGGTAGGGATCGTCCAGGCCCTCGGCCTCGTCGAACATGTCCTCGCGGAACACGCCCGGATACATGCCCGCCGCGGCGATGGAACTGGTGTGGTGGAAGCAGCCGGCGTTGATCGCCGCGGCCAGGTCCAGCGCGTGCTGGGTGCCGTCGATGTTGGCCGCGCGCTGCGCCTGGGCGCTGGCGGTCAGGTCGTAGATCGCGCCGAGGTGGAAGAAATGCTTGATTTTCCCGCTCAACGCGCGGATCTGAGCCGCGCTCAGCCCGCACTTGGGCTGGGTCATGTCGCCCGCCACGGGGATCACCCGCTTGAGGTCCCACCCCATCTTCTTGGCCGTGGCCTCGAACTTCTTCTGCGAATCCTTGCGCACCAGCACGTGGATCGTGCCCTTGCGTTTCAGCAGGTTGCTGACGAGGAAGCGACCGATGAAACCCGTCGCGCCGGTGACGAAATAGCTCATACCCCTCTCCTGGATGGCCCCGATCGGCCGCCGTTGCGGCGGCATGACGCTACGGTGCCAGAGCGCGGGCGCGGTAACAATTCCTTTCCGTATTGACCCACCCGGGTACGCATGGTGTGATGCCGCCTCACCTAGGCGCCCAGGAGAGGCCCGCCGTGTCCGACATCCAAGCCGCATTCGAACAAGCCGCCAAGGACGTCCAGTCCCTGTCCGACCGCCCCGACAACGACACGCTGCTGCGCCTGTACGCGCTGTACAAGCAGGGCTCGGAAGGCGACGTCAACGGCCCCAAGCCCGGCTTCTTCGACTTCGTCGGCACCGCCAAGTACGAGGCCTGGGAGAAGATCAAGGGCACCGACCAGACCGAGGCCAAGAAGAAGTACGTGGACCTCGTCAAGAAACTGCGCGGCTGACGCCGCGTCCCGGCCCCGTCCCCCGCCCGGCCGCACGATGGCGAAGCAGACCCGACAGCGCATCCTCGATGCCGCGTTGATCATGTTCAACGCGCAAGGCGAGCCCAACGTCACCACCAACCACATCGCCGACGAGCTGGAGATCAGCCCCGGCAACCTGTACTACCACTTCCGCAACAAGGACGACATCATCGAGCAGCTGTTCGCTCGGTTCGAGGAGCGCATGGACGCCGCCCTGGCCGCGCCGCAGGGCCGCCTGCCGGGGCTGGAGGACATCTGGCTGCAGCTGCACCTGGTGTTCGAGTGCATCTGGGACTACCGCTTCCTGTACCGCGACCTGGTCGAGATCCTCAGCCGCAACCGCCGCCTGCGCATGCGCTTCGCCCGCATCCTCAAGCGCGCCGACGAGCAGGCCCACCTGGTCATGCGCGGGCTGTCGCAGGCCGGGGTCATGCGCGCCTCCGGCGACGAACTCGCCGCGACCGCGACCAACGTGCTGGTGATCGCGACCTTCTGGCTCAACTACGCCGCCGCGCGCGGCGACAAGGACGAGCACGCGGCGATCCGCGACGGCATCGTCCAGGTCATGATGCTGCTGTCGCCGTTCCTGCGCGACGCCGAGCGCATGCACCTGAACACGCTGATCCGCGCCTACCTCGACTGAGCGGCCGGGCCGGGACGCGGCCGGGGCGCGCGCCCGTTACGCGGCGGGCCTGAAGTCACGATCGCCCCGCCTGCGTCACAGATCGGCCGCGCGCCGCCGCGGCGGGCGCCGGTTCCGTCCTAGCCTGCGCGAACCGGCCGCGTCGCGGCCGGGCCGTGGGCCGCCGCTGCGCGCGCCCGCGCCATCACCCGCGCCACCAGGAGGGAAGCGCATGAACGCCATCGTCAACAAACTGCCGCTGCTGGCCGTACTGGCCATGAGCCTGGGCTACGCCTCGATCGTCGACGCCGCCTGCAAGCCCGATTACTGCATGCAGGTCTATCGCTACTGCGTCAGCCAGGGCGCGCCGGCGACGATCTGCGAGGGCCGGCTGCGCAAGTGCGAGCAGATGTGCGGTTTCGGCGGCTGAGGCCGGCCGGCGGCACCGCCGGCCGGCAAACGAACAGGGCGCCGCGAGGCGCCCTGTTTTCGTTCCTGTTTCGAACGCTCAGGCCTTGCGCGCGCGGCGCGCGGCCGGCTTGCGCGGGGCCCGGCGCGCGGCCGGCGCCTTACTCTTCGCCGCCGGCTTGCGGCCCTTGCGCTGCGCGCGCGGCTTGCGCTGGCCCTTCAGGCCGAGCTTGTCGAGCACCGGCGCCAGCCGCGCCTCGACCTCGGCGCTGAACTGCACCACCTTCGGCTCGACCTGGCCGCGCACGTTCTCGATCCCGTCGACGACGTTGCCGCGCGCGTCCGACGCGGCTTCGCGCACGCGCCGCTGCAGCGCCTCGACCTGCCCCGCCGCGCGGCCGGCACCGGCCAGCGCCTCGCGGCGCGCGACCGCGGCCAGGCCCAGTCCCGCCAGCCACAGGTGCCGCAGCGTCGTGGTCGGGGAGGCGGCCGGCTTCGCCGCGGCCTGCTTGTTGCGTTTGCCCACTGCCATGATTGCGCTCCGTCGACCGCCCGGAATGGACGGTTTCGCCCGCGCACTATCGCCAGCGGCCATCGAGCAATGGCACTAGCCGCTTCAGCTTGCGCACAGCGCGCGCGGCCGGCGCCGGCCCTCTTGCCAGCGTCGCGCCGCGGCGGGATGCTGCCGCTTCGATTCCCTTCCGCTCGACAAGGACAGTACATGGCCGCCAAGACCGCCTGGGCCGCGTTCCCGCACGATGCCAAGGCCTTCGCCTACGCCGGCGACGCCCTCAAGAAAGCCTGGCCCAAGCTGCACGCCGGCGATGCCGAGCCCTTCCCCGACGCCAAGCGCGCGGGCGCGCTGATCAAGGCCGCCGGCAAGGCCGCGCCCAAGGGCGTCGACGCCGACGCCTTGGCCGAAACGCTGCAGGAGGCCTGGCGCGCGTTCCATCGCGGCGACTTCAAAGCCGCCTTCGACGCTGGCGAAAAGCTCGGCCCGGTCGGCGCCTCGGTCGCGGTCAAGGCCTTGGGGATCCACGCGACCTATCTGGTCGAAGACGAAGCCGAGCAGCTCAAGCGCTACCAGCAGGCGGCCAAGCTGGCCGAAGCCGCGGTCGCCGCGCTGCCGGACGAAGCCAACAGCCACTACCGCTACGCCTTCGCCCTGGGCCGCTACAGCCAGGGCCTGAGCATCGCCAAGGCGCTCAAGGACGGCATCGCCGGCAAAGTCCGCGCGGCGCTCGACGCGACCCTGGAACGCGAGCCCAAGCACGCCGAAGCGCATACCGCGATGGCGCTGTACCACGCCGAGATCATCGACAAGATCGGCGGCATGATCGGCGGCCTCACCTACGGCGCCAAGGCCAGCGAATCGGAAAAGCACATCAAGACCGCGCTCAAGCTGACCCCGGATTCGCCCATCGCCCACATCGAGCACGGCAACGTGCTGATGCTGCTGCACGGCGACAAGCAGGAAGATGCGGCCGCGGCGGCGTACGAGAAGGCGGCCAAGCTCAAGCCGGCCGACGCGATGGAAACGCTGGACGCGGCGTACGCGAAGGCGCAGCTGGAGTAAGCGCGGCGGCGGCTCGGCAGGGTCGCTGAACCTGCCGCGGCGGCCTGTCTGCTGCGGTCTGTCTGCTGCCGCTTGGCTGCTGCGGCTTGGCTCTGGCGGGCTGGAGTCGGCGCGCGGGTTCGGCTACGATGCGCGCCCGCTTCGCCGCCGCCACGGCCGCAAGCGCCAGTCGCCGCCCCTGCCGGGCGCGCGCCGGGCGCACGGTTCGGATCGCAGCTGCGATGCGGGAGGACCGCCGCGCTCGCTACGCCGGTCCGGATCGTGGGGAACCCCTGTCGTACCGGTGTTTTCGCTTGAAAACCGGCGGCCGGGGGCTCCGGGCAACGAAGCGCCGCAAAGGCTTGTCAGCTCCCGATCTCGCGATTACAATTTGCGACCCGATTACATCGGGCGGTTAGCTCAGCGGTAGAGCATCGCCTTCACACGGCGAGGGTCGCAGGTTCGAACCCTGCACCGCCCACCAGTTGCAAGAAACGAGCCGGCGAAAGCCGGCTTTTTTCGTTGCGCGGCGCGGATTCGCCGCCGACGCATCGCGCGGCGACGCGGTTGCGCTGCACGATGCCCGCGCAGATCCGGCGCGACCTCGGCGCGAACCCGGCGCCCATCGCGGCACCCGCCGCCCCGCCTTCAGGAGCCCGCCCAATGTCCGACGCCCATCGCGCCCCTACCCGCCTCTACCACAACCCGCGCTGCTCCAAGTCGCGCGGCGCGCTGGAGTTGCTGCGCGAACGCGGCATCGAACCGGCCGTGGTCGCCTACCTGGAATCGCCGCCCGACGCGGCGGAACTGCGCGAACTGCTGGGCCTGCTCGGAATCGGCGCGCGCGAGCTGCTGCGCAGCGGCGAGGACGAATACAGGCAACTCGGGCTGGACGATGCTGCGCTGAGCGACGACGCGTTGATCACGGCGATGGTGGCGCATCCGCGCCTGATCGAGCGGCCGCTGTTCGTGCATGGCGGGCGCGCGACGATCGGGCGGCCGCCGGAGCGGGTGCTGGAGCTGTTGTGAAGCGACGGGTGTAGTACGTCGCTGCGCGGACGTACCTGCAAAGAGCGAAAGTCGAAATGGGTTCCGGCTTTCGCCGGAATGACGGGGGGCTGGGACGCTACGCAACTCCCCAACCCGTCATTCCGGCGAAAGCCGGGACCCATTTTGATCTTGCTCGCAACGATCGCCCCAAGACGTCGCGAACCGCCGCGCGCCGCCCCCCCTCAGAACGACTTGCTCGCCCGCATCGCCAGCACCCGCTCGGGCGCGGCGAAGGAATCGCTGCGCGCGCCGGCCCAGAACGACTGGAACACCGCGTGCGCCGGCACCTTGCCGAGCAGTTCGCCCGGGGCGAGGAAGTTGTACAGCGCGCCGAGCGAGCGCACTTCGGTCGGCGAGACCCGGCGCAGGATGTGCTCGGGGCCGATCTGCGAAGGATGGCTCAGGCCGGCCGCGCACAGCAGATCGCGCAATGCCTTGAGGGTGTTCTCGTGGAAGTGGAACACGCGCGTGGATTTGTCCGGCACGTCGAGCTTGTTCCAGCGGCTCGGGTCCTGGGTGGCGATGCCGGTCGGACAGCGGTCGGTGTGGCAGCTCTGCGCCTGGATGCAGCCCAGCGCGAACATGTAGCCGCGCCCGGCGTTGCACCAGTCCGCGCCCATCGCCAAGGTGCGGGCGATGTCGAACGCGCTGGTGATGCGGCCGGCGGCGCCGATCCGGATCTTGTCGCGCAGGTCCAATCCGACCAGGGTGTTGTGCACCAGCATCAACGCCTCGTGCATCGGCACGCCGACGTGGTCGATGAACTCCGCCGGCGCCGCGCCGGTGCCGCCTTCGGCGCCGTCGACGACGATGAAATCCGGCAGCAGCCCGCTTTCGTGCATGGCCTTGGCGATGCCGAACCATTCCCACGGGTGGCCAATGGCGAGCTTGAAGCCGACCGGCTTGCCGCCGGACAGCTCGCGCAGCCGCGCCACGAACTTCAGCAGGCCCAGCGGCGAATCGAACGCGGTGTGCGCGGCCGGCGAGACGCAGTCCTGGCCCATCGGCACGCCGCGCGTGGCGGAGATTTCCGCGCTGACCTTGGCCGCCGGCAACACCCCGCCGTGGCCGGGCTTGGCGCCTTGCGAGAGCTTGATCTCGATCATCTTCACTTGCGCGTCGCCGGCGTTGGCGACGAAGCGCTCTTCGCTGAAGAGCCCGCGCTCGTCGCGGCAACCGAAATAGCCCGAGCCGATTTCCCAGACCAGGTCGCCGCCGTTCTCGCGGTGATACGGCGAGATCGAGCCTTCGCCGGTGTCGTGGTAGAAGCCGCCGAGCTTGGCGCCCTTGTTGAGCGCGCGGATGGCGTTGGCCGAGAGCGAGCCGAAGCTCATCGCCGAGATGTTGAACACGCTGGCCGCGTACGGGTGGGCGGTGTTCTCGCCGATGGTCACGCGGAAGTCGTGGGCGACGTGCGCGGTCGGCGCCAGCGAATGGTTGATCCATTCGTAGTCCAGGCCGTAGACGTCGACCTGGCTGCCGAACGGACGCACGTCGTTGACCGACTTGGAGCGCTGGTAGACCAGCGCGCGCTGTTGCCGCGAGAACGGAACCTCGGCGGTGTCGGCCTCGATGAAGTACTGGCGCATTTCCGGGCCGATGGATTCCAGGCCGTAGCGGAAGTGGGCCAGCACCGGGTAGTTGCGGCGCAGGGTGCTGCGGGTCTGCAGCAGATCGGCGGTGCCCAGCGCGGCGATCGCGCCGAACGCGGCCAGGCCCCACAGCCAGTACGGGTGGTGCAGGACGACCAGGATCGCGCAGACCAGGGTCAGGACCAGGCTGGCGACGTAAGCGGCATAGCGCATCATGGCGATCGGAAGGTTCACGGGCTGGGGTCGAGCATACCCGCGGCCGCGTGCAAGGTCTGTACGGGCGCGGGCGGATCGCTGCCCTGCGAGGCTGGGTGCTGTCGTGGGAGGGGCTTCAGCCCCGATGCTTTCGTTTCCAGCGTTGCGCGGCGATCGGATCGAAAAGCGTCGGGCCTGAAGGCCCTCCCACGAACGCATCGCTTCGCATTGAGGTTCGGTGGCGCCGCCTTTGTGGGAGGGGCTTCAGCCCCGACGCTTTCCTTTCAGAAGCTGCGCAGCGAGCGGATCGAAAAGCGTCGGGCCTGAAGGCCCTCCCACGAGAACGCATCGCTTCGCCGTGAGGCTCGGTGGCGCCGCCTTTGTGGGAGGGGCTTCAGCCCCGACGCTTTCCTTTCAGAAGCTGCGCGGCGATCGGATCGAAAAGCGTCGGGCCTGCAGACCCCGCCACTACAACCGCGCGTCGACGTCTTCGCGCGGGTACAGGCTCTTGATGTCGTACAGCAAGGCGCCGGGCTTGCCGTAGGCGCGCGCACCGGCGGCGCCGAGGGTGCGGAACTGTTCGTGCGCGACCGCGATCACGACCGCGTCGTAGGCGCCGCGCTCGGGGGCCTCGACCATGTCCAGGCCGTACTCGCGCCGCGCTTCCTCGGCGTTGGCCCAGGGGTCGCAGATCTCCACCCGCGCGCGGTACTCGCCGAACTCGCGCGCCAGGTCGATCACCCGGGTGTTGCGCAGGTCGGCGCAGTTTTCCTTGAAGGTCAGGCCGAGGATGAGGATGCGCGAGCCGGCGATGGCGACGCCGCGCTGGATCATGCGCTTGATCACCTCCGCCGCGACGAAGCCGCCCATGGCGTCGTTGATGCGCCGGCACGCCAGCAGGATGTCGGGGTAGTAGCCCGCGCTCTGCGCCTTCTGGATCAGGTAGTACGGGTCCACGCCGATGCAGTGGCCGCCGACCAGGCCCGGGCGGAACGGCAGGAAGTTCCACTTGGTCCCGGCCGCTTCCAGCACTTCGGTGGTGTCGATGCCCAGGCGCTGGAAGATCAGCGCGAACTCGTTGACCAGGGCGATGTTGGCGTCGCGCTGGGTGTTCTCGATGACCTTCGAGGCCTCGGCCACGCGCAGGCTGGACGCGCGGTGGGTGCCGGCGGGAATGATGCTGCGGTAGAGCGCGTCGACCCGCTCCGCGGCGGCGGGACTGGAGCCGGAGGTGACCTTGGGGATGTCGACCAGGCGGCGCTGGCGGTCGCCCGGGTTGATCCGCTCGGGGCTGTAGCCGACGAAGAAATCGACGTTGCAGCGCAGGCCCGAGACGCGTTCCAGCTCGGGGATGCAGATCTCTTCGGTCGCGCCGGGATAGACGGTGGATTCGTAGATCACGGTGCCGCCGGCCTTGAGCACGCCGCCGAGCGCGCGGCTGGCGAGGATCAGCGGGGTGAAGTCGGGCCGCTTGTGCTCGTCCACCGGCGTGGGCACGGTCACCACGAACACGTCGCGGTCGTCCAGGTCTTCCAGCGCGGCGCTGAAGCGCAGGCGCGCGGCGGCGCGGATCTCGTCGGCGCCGTGCTCGTGGTGGCGGTCCTCGCCGGTGCTGAGCTGGGCCACGCGCACCGGGTCGATGTCGTAGCCGACGGTGTCGTAGCGCTTGCCGAATTCCAGCGCCAGCGGCAGGCCGACGTAGCCCAGGCCGATCACGCCGATGCGCGCGTGCGCGATGCTGTTGTCGTGCTGTGCCATGCCTCGCCTTGGTAGGGGGACCCAGTGCCGGCGCGGCGACGGCCGGCGGTGCTGGGATTCTAGAGAGCGGCGTCGCGCGCTGGCAAATACCGGCCGCCCGGTTGGCGCGGCGCGGGCGCCGGCCGGCGGCTCAATCGCCGGCCGGCGCCCGCGCGATCAAACCGAACGCCACGGTCGCGGCGAGGAAGTGTTCGAGCGCGCCGCCGCCGTTGGTCTGCAGCCCGGCGATGCGGTCGTCGCGATACACGATCGCGATCGCGCTGCCGTCGGCGCACCATTCCCAGACCGACAGCGACGGGAAACTCATGTTGTGCCACAGGCCCGCGGCTTCGGACACGCCGTCCAGGACCGCGTCCAACACCGCGGGCTCGTCGGCGTAGCCGTCCCAGCCGCCCGCCGGCGCCCACGAGGTCCAGTCCTCGTCCACGCCGCCGTCGCGCGGTCCCGGCGGCGCGCGCGTGGTTCGGTCGTTATCGTCGATGCTCATTCCGCCGCCTCCACCACCGCATTGCGGCCGTTTTGCTTGGCACGGTACAACGCCGCGTCGGCATGGCGCATCCACATCGTCGCGGTCAGGGTCCTGGCGCCGGTCGCGGCCACGCCGATGCTGACCGTGCAGCGCAGCTCCGGCGCCTCGTCGAAGCGCGCGTCCTCGACCGCGCAGCGCAGGCGCTCGGCGATCGCGCGGGCGCCGGCGCTGTCGATGTCCATCACGATCAGGGCGAACTCGTCGCCACCGATGCGGCTGGCGGTGTCGGTCATGCGCGCGGCGCGGTGCAGCACGTCGGCGATCCGGCGCAGCACCGCGTCGCCGACCTGGTGGCCGTGGTAATCGTTGATCTCCTTGAACCGGTCCACGTCGATCACCACCAGCGCCGCGCGCTTGTTGCTGCGCGCGCAGTGGGTCATGGTCGCGGTCGCCGAGTCGTCCCAGTGCAGGCGGTTCTGCAGCCCGGTCAGCGGGTCGGTGCGGCTGAGGTGGGCGAGCTGGCGGTTCTGCCGCACCACCTTGCGCGCCAGGCCGTAGGCGGCGCTGCTGATCGCCATCGGGTAGACGAACATGAAAGGCAGGCAGGCCAGGATCACCGTCATCGAGCTGTGCGGAGCGAAGCCGAAGCCGAGCGCGGCCCAGGCCAGCGCGCAGGCCAGGGCCTGGGCCGCGGCGGTGCGCAGCAGGAAGCGCCAGCCGCCGACGCCGATCTTGTCGGCCGAGAGCATCACCGCCAGCAGCGCGCTGGGCACCACGTTGAACTGCATGACCGCGATCCACACCCCGCCCACGGCCGAGTCGAGCAGCAGGTTGCGGTACTCGGCGTATTCGGGATCGCGGCTGCGCGAGGCGATCAGGTACGCCGCCGACGGCCACACGAAGCCGTTGCCGAACAGCGCCGCCCAGGTCCACCACGCCGCGCCCTGTTCGTAGAGCACGCCGGCGACGGCGAAGAAGCCGACCCCCAGGCCGAGGCTGCGCATGCGGTAGATGCGGCCGACGAAGCGCAGGTGTTCGCTGGCGCGGCCCGCTTCGTAGGCGCTGGGATCGGTTGCCGTCACGCACGCTCCATCGGGATCCGTAGCGACGCCGCGCGGACGCGGCGTGGGTGCGGCGCCGCGCCGCGCGCGGCGATGCTGCATACCCTGAGCCTTGGCCCGGCGCGGCGCAATATGCGCCGCGCAAACGCGGCCGGCCCGAACGCATGTGCGGCGATCCGTTCGGCCGTGCGCGCCCACCGGCATCGCCCGCGGCGGCGCCGCGCACGGCGTTGGCGGCGGCGTGCGACCGGGGCCCGCCGGCAGCGTCCAAGGGTGCGCGCGATCGCTAATCGCGCTTGTTCTCACCCGGTTCCGGCGATTTCCGGCCGCGGCCCGGGGCCGGGTCGGCGCGTATACCGCGGGGACCGCGGCGCAGGGCCGGTAACGACCGGCCGGCCCGTCTGTGCGCGCTCCGTCGCCTGCCGGAGTTGTCCCCGCCGGGCGGTTGCGTGCAGCAAATCGCTGCCCCATTCACAATTCACGCAACGCGAATCATTCGTAACGGACAACTAACGCCGTCGTGGGCTAGCTTTGCCCGCACAGGGGGTTCCCGAAGCGGAGCCAGAGCGATGACGACCACCCTGCAAGGCCGCCCCACTCCGACCACGCCCGGGCTGAGCTATTGGGCCAGCCACTATCGCGAGGCGGAGTTCTATCGCGAAGGACTGCATTTCAGCGACTACGCACCGGCGTTCTACGTCGGCATCTCCGTGCAACTCGAACACCCCGGCCGCGATTTCGACGACCCGGGGCTGGACCTGCGCGGGCGCTACCAGCGCATCCGCCTGGGTTCGGCCTTGAGCTGGGAACAGGCCCAGGGCGCCGCGCGCGCCTCCTGGGAGCGCGCGCGCGACAACGCCGCGGCGGCGCGGCAACGCATCGCCCAGCACATGGCGGAGTTGGCGGCGCAGGCTTGAACCGGCCCGACCGCAAGCGGCTTGCGCTGTCGCATGAATCCCGCGGTGCGCCGCACCGCGGGGATCGTCGCGATCCGAGGGAAAAGCATCGGGCCTGAAGACCCTCCCAGGCCGAGCCCGCTGTTGTGGGAGGGCCTTCAGGCCCGACGCTCTTCGATCCGGCCGCCACGCGACTTCAACCGGTGAACTCGACCAAGGTGTGGTCCTCACCCGCCAGCGCCTCCTCGATGATCGGCGCGATGACGCTCCAGTCGCCGCGCGCCAGCCCGGCGCCGAGCAGCGGGTAGCCGATCCGCTTGCCATGGAACTCGCGCGCGATCGCGCGCATCGCCCGGCCGATGGCCTCGTAGTCGGCGAGCACGCCCTCGCCCTGCCAATGGAACTGGGTGTAGGCGTTGACCACGACGAAGCGATGGCCGTTCTCTTCGACCTGCGCCTGGCTGTACGTGCCGAGCTTGCCGCGATCGGCCGGCACGGTGCGCCGGTCGGCTTCCCACGCGGCCGGGAAGCGTTCGCGGATGCTCAACGCGATGCCGCGGCCCATCCGGCACTGGCAGTTGCAGCCTTGCACGATCACGTCGAAACGGCCGTCGGCGGCGAGTTGCAGCAGATCGCCCTGGATGATCTTCATGCTCTTCCTTGGTTCGGGACGGTGGCGCGGGAGTTGGATCGAAAGTCGGTGGGCTCGCTGTAGGAGCGGCGCGAGCCGCGACCGCGACAACACAACTGCGCCGAAGCTTGCGCGACAGCCGCGTTGTCGCGGTCGCGGCTCGCACCGCTCCTACATAGAGCCGCAGGTTTTCAGAGTTTGAAGCGGCCGCCGTCGACGCGCAGGATTTCGCCGGTGACATAAGCCGCGTCGCGCAGGTACATCGCCGCGTCGACCACGTCATCGACCGCGCCGATGCGCCCGAGCAGGGTGCGCGCTTTGATCGCGTCTTCCTGTTCGGCGCGCTGGGCCGGATCGCGCACCGACGGCAGCACCGTGCCCGGCGCGACCGCGTTGACCCGGCACGGCGCCAGTTCGGCGGCCAGCGCGCGCACCAGGCCGGCGCCGGCGGCGCGGCTGACTTGATAAGCGGCATGGCCCGGGAACGAACGGTCCAGGTAGGTGTCGAGCAGCATCGTCACCGAGCGCAGCGGCCGCCGCGCGTTGAGCCGCACCGCCAGTTCCCACGGCGCCAGCAGGTTGACCTGCAAGTGGCGGGCGAAGCGCTCGCGTTCCTCGGCGCTGGCGCTGGCGGCGCCGCCGTCGGCCGACAGCGCGTTCCAGGCGTGGCCGCGCTCGAACAGCGAGGCGCTGAGGATCAGATGGTCGATGTCCTGCGCCGGCAGCGAATCCAGCGGCTGCAGCATGTCCCAGCACCACGCGTCCACCGGCGCGGCGAGCGGCTCCGGCACCGCGTCGGCGCTGCGCCGGTGCGCGACCACGCGCTCGCCGCGCGCCAGGCAAGCCTGCGCCAGGGCGCGGCCGATCCGGCGCGAGGCGCCGGTGACCAAGGTGGTGGTGTGCGCCTGATTCATCTGCTGGCCTCCCGTCATCAGCCGGCCTCCCGTTGCCCGGCGTCGCGCAACTGCGCGGCGCGTTCTAGCAGGTAGCGGCGCACGAAACCGACGCCGGCATAGGCGTAGAAGCCGTGCGCGTTGTCTTCGCCGCGGAAACCGCGCTGGCGCTGCAGCGCGTCCAGCGCGGCCTGCAGCGGCGCCAGCGGCAACTGGCTCAGGCCGTGGAACAGATAGCCGCGGCCGGGATCGTAGCGCGGTTGCCAGCGCGGGCCATCGGCGTCGAGCGCGCCGAGCAGGTCGATGTCCAGCGGCACCGGCATGCGCCGGCGCGGATCGCGCTGGCGGCCGAAGCCGGCTTCGATGCGCTTGAAGCGGCGCTCCAGCGCCTGCGGCTGCGGCGGGTCGCGCCAGTCCAGCGCCAGCACCAGGTTCAAGGTGGCGTCGCCGGTGTGCAGGTAGTGGCGATCGCCGTACAGCCCGGACACCGCCGCCAACGACGTGCCGGGTTCGGCCAGCAACTGCGCGCCGGCTTCGAGCAGATTCTCAGCGCGCGGGCCGTCGCTGGCGCCCAGGCAGATCAGCGCGGTCGCGCTCATGCGCGCGCTCGCGCGGCGGGCGGACGGTGTGCGGACTCGGACATGGCGGCGCTCCCTGGCATCGGCGGCTGCGTCGCCGCGGAACGGCGGCGCGCCCGGGCATTGTAGCCAGCCGCGGCCTCGCCGCCCGCGGCGACGCCCGGGCCGTCGCGATGCCCTAACCGGCCGCGGCGCGCGCCGCCGCAGGTTCACGCCACCGGATACGGCATGTCCTCGAAACGCTGCGCGTGATAGCCCTTGACCCCGACTTCGTGCGCCAGCGCGCTGCGGAAATCCAGACCGCGCTGCAGGCAATCGAGCACGTAGTCGAAACCATAGCGCGGCTCCCAGCCCAGGTCGCGGCGCGCGGCGTCGTTGACGTAGACCCGGTCCAGCCGCGGGAACAGGTTCCAGCCCTTGGCCGCGTACAGTTCGCCGCAGCGCGGGAACAGCCGCCGCACCACCGCTGCCGCATCGACGCTGAGTTCGGCCAGGTGCTCGCGCCGGAACGGCGTGGTCGCCGAGACGATGTAGCGGCCGAAGCCGAGCGCCGGCGCGCGTTCGATCGCGCACAGGTGGGCCTGGGCGACATCGTCGATGTCGGCGCGTCGGTACAGCAGTTCGTTGGCCTGGCTGTTGGCGGTGTCGTACTCGGCGCGGCGCGCCGCGTCGTCGTCGTCCTCGGGGAAGAAGCGCGAGGTGCGCAGCACCAGCACCGGCAACCGGTGGCGGCGGTGGAACAGCTCGCACAGGCCCTCGGCGGCGATCTTGGTGGTGCCGTAGATGTTCTTCGGGATCGGCGCCACGCCCTCGTCGATCCAGGCCGCCGGCTCGCCCGGCGCCGGCGTCAGCGCCGCGCCGAACGCGCTGGTGGTGCTGGTGAACACGAACGAACGCACGCCGCGTTCGTGCGCGGCCTGCAGCAGGTTCAGCGTGCCGGTGATGTTGGTGTCGACGAAATCCTGATAACGGTGGGTCGCCACATGCGGCTTGTGCAGGGTCGCGGCGTGGATCACCGCGTCCACGCCATGCATGGCCTCGGCGACGAAATCGGGATCGGCGATGGAACCGGCGAAGTCGGTGAACGCCGACGGCTTGAGGTCGAGGCCGCGCGCCGCGCGCCCCTGCGCGCGCAGCAGGCGCATCAGGCCTTCGCCGAGGTGGCCGGCGCTGCCGGTGACGAGAACGCTCATGCGGTGGACCCTGCGCTGGGAGGAAAACGCCGATGCGCCGGCGTTGCGGGCAACGTCGGCGCGGTCGGTCGCGTGTGCCGTCAGGGTACAGGCGCCCTCGCCGGCCGGCCACCGACGAATGTCACAGCGTGCTGCGCGCCAGTCGCGTGGGCCCCCCGGCAGCGATGCGCTCGAATGCCGAGTCCAGGGCCACGAACAAGGCCCAACGATCCGTCGCGCCTGCCGCCGCGGCCGCATCGATGAAGCGCTCTTCCAGTTCGCCGCGGCGCGCGCCCTTCCACAGCTTGTCGGCCAGGGCGACGGCGAGCTCCTGTAACCGGCAATCCATCGCCGCCCAGCGCGCATGCGAACGGCAGACCCGGGCCAGTTCCGGCGCGACTCCGGCCGCCAGCAGCATCGCTTCGCCGGCCGGCTCGTGTTCGCTGCCGGGCCCCTGCAGTTCGGCCGGATGCCGGATCTTGCCGGCGTCGTGCAGCACGATGCCGACGCGCACGAAGGTCTCGTCCACGACGACGCCCTGCTCGCGCAGCACGGCCAACAACGCCTCGCCCGCCTCGCCGACCAGTTCGACATGGCGTTGCAGGCGCGCGGGCGCGCCGAGGGAACGGATCAAGTCCAGGGCTTCGGCGGCGTCGGCGGGAAACATGCGCACCTCGATCGCGGGAAAGCCATCTTGACGCAAAACCGGCGCGATGCCGGCCAGGGTGTCGACCGGCCCCAACCCCCAACCCCCGCCCCCGCCCCCGCCCCCGACTGTCAAACATAGGTCATACATAGCCCATACGCTGGCAGCGAATAAGGAGGTTCGCCAATGAGGAAGATCCTCGGCCCCGCGATCGCGGCGGTGTTGCTGCTCGGCGTCGTCGCCGGCATCGTGATGTCCTTCAACGGCAAGCGCGCCGACGACCGCGCCGCCGCCGAAACGCGCAAACAGCAGGCCGACGCCGCCGCGCGGGTCAACGTGCGCGTGCTCACCGGTTCGGAGAAGCTCGAGTTCCTGCGCGATCCCGAGCTGGCCCAGGTCCTGCTCGCCGACAACATCGTGCTCGACGTGCAGAAGGCCGGTTCGCGCGAGATCGCCACCCGCCCGGACCTCAAGAGCTTCGACGCCGCCTACCCCGCCGGCACCGCCGCGGCGCGCAAGATCGCCGACGCCACCGGTTCGCGCCGCATCTACAACGGCTTCTACACGCCGATGACGGTGGCCAGCTGGAAGCCGCTGCTGCCGACGCTGGAAGCCAACGGCATCGTCGGCAAGCGCGGCGACGCCTACTTCATCGTCGACATGCGCAAGCTGGTGGCGCTGATGGAGAGCGGCGCGCGCTGGAAGGACCTGCAGCCCAACCCGAACTACGCGGTCGGCAAATCGGTGCTGATCACCAGCACCGATGTGCGCACCAGCAATTCGGCGGCGATGTACCTGGCCCTGACCAGCTACCTGGCCAACGGCGACGACGTGGTCGCCAGCGAAACCGCGGCCGATCAGGTCGCCGACCGGCTGGTGCACCTGTTCTCCAAGCAGGGCTACCAGGAATCGAGCTCGTCGGGGCCGTTCGAAGACTACGTCACCATGAAAATGGGCAAGTCGCCGCTGGTGATGATCTACGAACAGCAGTTCCTGGAGTACGCGTTCAAGCACCCGCGCGTGGACCCGGACATGGTCCTGCTGTATCCGCAGCCGACCGTGCTGACCAAGCACACCCTGGTCGCCCTCAACGACAAGGGCGCGCGCTTCGCCGAGGCCTTCGAGCGCAATCCCAAGGTGCGCGCGATCGCCGCGCGCTACGGCCTGCGCGGGCCCGACAACGCGGCGTTGTTCGCCGACGCCGGCAAGCGCGGCATCGACATGCCGCAGCAACTGGTCGATGTGGTCGATCCGCCGACCTACGACCTCCTCGAACGCATGATCGGCCGCATCGAATCGCGGCTGGGCCACTGAAGGAACGACGCCATGAGCACGACCCAAGCCCCGGGCACGACCACCCTCCTCGCCGAACCCGTCGCCCCGCTGACCCTGGACATGCCCGAGCCGGCGCTAACCGTCGCCGAGCCCGATCAGGCCGCGGCGATGATCCCGTTCAAGGACGAAACCCGCACCCAGGTGCTGAGCCAGGCCAACCAGTTCATCGCCGACCTGCTCGCGCTGGATCCGCACTCGGAGGACTTCCGCGGCCGGGTGGACAGCGCGTTCCGCCTGGGCCGCAAGGAGATCGGCGACAGCACCTTGCTGACCAACAAGTTCCTCGACCGCAACTTCGTCGCCGACGCCGACAGCCCGGCGTTCAAGGTCATGAGCGAGATGCGCATCCTGTTCGAGGACCTCAATCCGTCCAAGGAAGGCGATCTGCTGGCCGCGCACAAGCTGCTCGGGCTGATTCCGTTCGGCAACAAGCTGCGCGCCTATCTGCAGCGCTTCGACTCGGCCGGCGACTCGATCCGCAAGACCATCGACAGCCTCTACGGCGTGCAGGACGAACTGGCGCGCGACGATCAGGCGCTGTACGCGACCATGCAGAAGCTGCTGGAAGCGCTGACCCGGCTCAAGGCCGCCGACGTGTTCGCCGAGCAACTCGACGGCAAGCTCACCGCGGCGCTGGACCCGCTCAAGGCCAGCGACCCGGCGCGGGCCAAGGCGGTCGAGCAGGAAGTGCTGTTCTACGTGCGCCAGGCCAGCGTCGACATCAAGACCCAGATCCTGGTCTGCATCAACGGCTACAAGATGCTCGAAGGCCTGCGCAAGACCGGGCGCGAGCTGCGCAACGGCTGCGACCGCATGGCCACCATCGGCATGTCCAGCCTGTCGATCGCCGCGACCCTGGCGCGCGCGCAGGGCTACCAGTTGCAGGTGATGGACGCGCTGAAGTCGTCCTCGCGCGCGATCGAGGGCCTGATCGCCTCGACCTCGACCCAGTTCGGCCAGCACGTCGACCGCGTCGCCGAGTTCCAGAGCAACCCGCTGATCGGCGTGCAGACCCTGCAGAACGCCTTCGACACCACCTTCGCCGCGCTCGACCGCATGGACGAATTCCGCAGCAAGGCGATCGGCGCGATGGGCACCAACATCGAACAGTTGCGCGGCCTGATCGCCAAGGGCGAGGCGCGCATGAACCGCGAGCGCGAGGCGGTGGCGGCGGTGCGGCAGAGCATCGCCGCGCCGGCCGGACCGGTGGCGCTGTAACCCCGGCCGCGGCCCGCCCTACCCCGATGAACCCGCGCCACCCCCACCCCGTCATTCCGGCGAACGCCGGAACCCATTTTGATCTTGCCGTTGCTTCTCTCATCGCAAGCACGGACAAGAGCGACATCAAAATGGATTCCGGCGTTCGCCGGAACGACGGGATGGGAGATTCGGCGGCTCGTGTTCCCCCGCTTCGAACTTCCGCAACCACCCCGCCACAGGAAGGCCCACCGATGACCCGATTCCTGCGCCGCGCCCTGCCCGTCCTCGCCGCGCTGCTGCTCGCCGCCTGCGGCGGCGGCAACGGCTCCGCCGGCAGCCGCGCCGACGACGGCCGTGCCGCGCGCGGCGACGACGGCGCGGCCTTCACCGTGCTCGCCGGCTCCGAGCTCAAGGACGTCGACATCCAGCTCGGCGACGAGATCGCCCAGGCTACCGGCGTGCGTCTGCGCTTCACCTACGCCGGCACCCTGGACGCCATCGACCGCCTTGCTGCGGGCGAAAAATTCGACGCGGTCTGGGTCAGCCACGGCAAGTACCTGGCGATGAATCCCGCGCTCAAGCAGCGATTGCTCGCGCAGGAAAAAATCATGCTGTCGCCGGTGGTGCTGGGGGTGAAGACGTCCAAGGCGCGCGAACTGGGCTGGGACAAGACCGACCCGACCTGGAAGGACATCGCCGAAGCCTCGCGCGCGGGCCGCTTCAGCTTCGGCATGACCAACCCGACCTCGAGCAACACCGGCTTCACCGCGCTGATCGGCATCGCCTCCGCGCTGGCCGCGAACCCCGACGCGCTGACCGAGGCCGACGTCGCAAATCCCGCGCTCAAGGCATTCTTCCAGGGCCAGCGCATGACCGCCGGCTCCTCGGGCTGGCTGGCCGAGACCTACGCGCGCGAGCAAAGCAAGGTCGACGGCCTGATCAACTACGAATCGGTGCTGCTGAGCCTCAATCGCGACGGCCGCCTCGGCGAGCCGCTGGCCTTGGTGTATCCCAAGGAAGGCATCGTCACCGCCGACTATCCACTGATGCTGCTCGAGGCCGGCAAGCGCGCCGACTACGACAAGCTGGTCGCGTTCCTGCGTTCGCCCGCGTTCCAGACGCGTTTGTCGCAAACCACGCTGCGCCGTCCGGTCAATCCCGAAGCGCAGGCGGCGCCCAGCATCGCCCAGCGCACCCTGATCGAACTGCCGTTCCCGGGCCAGCCGCAGGTGATCGACAGCCTGCTGCAGGGTTTCCTCGCCGACGTGCGCATCCCGGCCAGCTCGCGCTACGTGCTCGACCTGTCCGGCTCGATGGGCAACGACGGCCGCATCGAAGCGATGAAGGCGGCAATGGACACCCTCGCCGGCGGCAACGCCGCCTCGCTGACCGACCGCTACGCGCGCTTCCAGAACCGCGAGCGCATCGGCGTGCTGACCTTCTCCAGCCAGCCCGAGCGCACCCGCCTGTTCGACATGGGCCGCGACGCCGCCGGCAACGCCGCCGCCTTGCGGGCGATCCGCGCCGAGATCGCGCCGATGCGGCCCGGCGGCGGCACCGCGATCTTCGACAGCGTGCGCCAGGCACTGACCGAACTGGCCGCGGAAAAGCGCGCCGCGAGCGAGCCGCGCTACTACACCGTGGTGCTGATGAGCGACGGCGAGAACACCGAAGGCAGCGACCTGCGCGCGTTCCTGGGCTGGTACGCCGCCCAGGACGAGGCGCTGCGCTCGATCCGGGTGTTCCCGATCCTGTTCGGCGACGCCGACCCGGAGGAGATGAAATCGCTCGCGCAGGCCACCGGCGGCCAGGTCTTCGACGCCAAGAGCAAGTCGCTGACTCTGGTGTTCAAGGACATCCGCGGATACCAGTGATGAACCTGCCGGTCGCGCCGCCGCCGACGACGCCGACGCTGGGCCAGCGCCTGCGCCTGTACCTCTACAGCAACCGCAACATCGCCGGCTGCGCGCTCGGCCTGGTCGGGCTGGGCCTGCTGTTCGCCGGGGTGATCGCGACCGGCTGGCCGCTGATCGTGCTCGGGCTGTACGGCGTCGGCGCGCTGGCGTGGCCGCGCGACCGGCTCGGCGAGCGCGTGGCCGAAGCCGAGTTGCCGGTGGAGGCGCTGATCGAACACCTCGACCGCCTGGTCGGCGAAGTCGCCAAGCGGGTGCCGGCCGAGGCGCTGGCGAGCCTGCGCAACATCCAGCAGACCCTCGGCGAACTGCTGCCGCGGCTGCACGAACTGCGCGGCTCCGGCGCGTTGTCGGCGTCGGCCGCGTTCGCGGTGCAGGAAAGCCTGCGCCGCTACCTGCCCGATATGCTCGGCGGCTACCTCAAGCTGCCGCCGGTGTTCGCCCGCACCCAGCCGCTCAAGGACGGCCGCACCGCGGCGCAGACGCTGTCGCAGCAACTGGACCTGCTCGACCAGTCGCTGCAGCGCATCTCGCGCGAAGCCTTCGCCGGCGACGCCGAATCGCTGCTGCTGAGCGAGCGCTTCCTCAAAGAAAAGTTCGACGCCGCCGCGGCGTTCGAACTGGCCTAGGCACGCGACGATGGCGACCGACCAGGACGCGTTGTGGCGGATCCGCCAGTCGCTGGCCGAGGAAGGCCGGCTGGGCGGCCCGCGCGGATCGCAGGAACGCATGCCGCTGGACCAGGGCCAACTCGACGACATCGCCTGGCGCATGCTGCGCGCCGGCGTCCAGCCCACCGTGGAAGCCATCCGCGCGGTCTACGGCAGCGGCTCGCCGAATCGACTGCACCCGATGCTGCGGCGTTTCTACGCCGGCCTGGCCACGCGCCTGCAACTGGCTCCGCTGGCCGACGAAGTGCCGATGCCGCTGCGCCAGCTGTGGCTGCAGGCGCTGGACCTGGCCAGCGACGCGGTGCGCGAGCGCCACGACGCCCAGGCCGAAGAACTGCGCCGGCGCGTGGCGGAACTGGAGCGGCGCGAAGCCGCGCTGGAACGCAAGCTCAAGCGGCTGCGGCGCGATGGCGCCGCGCCGCGCCCGCCAGCGGCGGCCGCCCAGGCCGAGCCCGCCGCGCCGGCGAATCCGCCCAGCGGCGACGAACCTTCGGCCCCGTAACCGTCGGCGCCGGCCTCGACCTCGCGCCTGGCGCGGTTGCGTCGGACCGCCCCAAGCAGGCGGCGCATGCGACACGCCATGTGGCCGGCATCGGCGTAAAACTCGCCCGCCAGTGCGCCGGGCTCGGCGGGTTCGCCGCGCGGACCGACATCGCGAGCGGATCGGCTAGACTAGCCGTGTCACCGCATCCTGCCCGGATGGCGAAATCGGTAGACGCAGCAGACTTAAAATCTGCCACCCGCGAGGGTATGCCGGTTCGAGTCCGGCTCCGGGCACCAGGCTTCGCAGCCGTTCGCACGACGACGGATCCCGAACCGCGCCGAAGTTGCGGCCGGCGCTGCACCAGCCGCCTTCTCCTCCTCCCGCGCCTCATTCGCCTGCATCCGCGCGCGTGTCGCGCGCCGACAGCGAACCGATCGCATGCACTGTGCACGGCCGTTCGCACACGCGCGCGTCGCGTTCGCGCTTGCGCACCACGACTGAACGCAGTGAACGCGTCTGCGTGACCGAACCCGCACAACGCAATTGCGAATCTCGTCCGCGCGCATCGCCGCGAAATTTTTCGCGCCTGCGCGGCCCGCGCGCATGCGCTCGAACATGGCCGCTGCCGATGCCGCATCGCCATTGTGCGGCTCGCTCCAGTTCGTAAAAAAGCCGCGTTCGTTCATGCTGCATCCACTGACATACGACGATGCGCTCGCTAGCATCGTTCGCGTTGTCTCTCGCCATGCCCGCCACGCATGAGCGCGCGCAGACCGCGTCTGCCGTATTCCCCCACGCCCTGGCCCTGAATGCAGTGAACAAGACCGTCGACGCGACGACGCCCGCCGATGCCGGGCCGATCCGCGTTCTCCACTTTGCGATGCGCGCGCGCCGCCACGACAACGCATGCGCGCGACGACTGCGCGCGTTGCGCCGGTCGGCGGCGCATTGCCTGTTGCTGTTGGCCTTGCTCGCCGACCTCATCGCGCTGCCGGCGTGGTCGATGGGTTTGCCGTTCGCGGCGCCGGCGGCGAGCGCGCGCTGCGAACGTGCGCCGTCCGCGGACGCGACGCTCGCCGCGGCAGCGCAAATGACCGCCGACTTCGGCGATCCGTCGCCGCACGCGCCGGATTTGCTCGATGCCGCTTCCGCCACCGGCGAACACGCCGAATGCGAACCCTGCGTGTTGCCGCCACCGCTGCGCACGCCCGCGCCCAGCCGCCATAACGCGGCGCTGCCGGAACTCCGCCAGGCCGCGCGCGCGACGCCGCACGGCCCCGATCCGCGCCCGCCCCTCGCCTGATCTACGTCGGCCCGCGCCAGCGCGAACGGATCGATACGATCCTGTCGCGCCGGGATTCGCCAGGCGCCCTCGCTCAACCGACACGCACTCGTAGACAGCGCTCGCGCAACCGGCGACCGCGCTGAAAGCGAGCTTGCAGCAGCGATCGCGCTGCGCGCGGTTGCGCGCCCCGCCGCACACCCAACGCTTCGCAACGCCAAGTTCGCCACGCGCGGGCACGGCCTGCCTGCGCCTGGATACGACCGCACGCCCGGCCGACCGCCGAGCGCGGCGCGCGCGTGCCCGCGCGGCGCGGTCGCGACACCGGCCCGCTCCGGTAAGCATCCTCTCCCCCACAGCAAGAGATCTCCCCCATGGACCGACTGATCCAAGGTTTCAACCGCTTCCGCCGCGAAGTCTTCCCGCATCAGCGCGAGCTGTTCCACAAGCTCGCCCAGGGCCAGCAGCCGCACACCATGTTCATCACCTGCGCCGACTCGCGGGTGATGCCGGAACTGATCCTGTGCGCGCAGCCGGGCGAACTGTTCGTCTACCGCAACGTCGGCAACATCGTCCCGCCCTACGCCCAGCACGTCAGCAGCGTGGTCGCCGCGATCGAGTACGCGGTGAAGGTGCTCAAGGTCCGCCACATCGTGATCTGCGGCCATTCCGACTGCGGCGCGATGAAGGCGCTGCAGGACCCCGAGCGCATCGCCTCGATGCCGTCGCTGTCGGCCTGGCTGCGCCACGCCGACGTCGCCCGCCACGTCGTCGCCGAGAACGGCCCCACGCTCGAAGGCGAGACCGGACTGCGCTGTCTGACCGAGGAGAACGTGGTCGGCCAGCTCGAACACCTGCGCACGCTGCCGGCGGTGGCCGCGGCGATCGCCAACGGCAGCCTGGCGATCCACGGCTGGATCTACGACATCGCCCACGCCGAGCTGCGCGCGTTCGATCCGGCGCGCGGCGGCTTCGTCGCGGTCCTGCCCGGCAGCGAGTCCGCGCCCGACGCCACCCCGCTGGCGCGCTTCGCCCTGACCGGCACCGACGCATGAGGACGCCGACATGTTGAACGCCGCTTGCGTCAAGAACTACTTCGCCCAGGGCCTGTTCGGCCGCGACCTGCTCGGCTCGGTCGTGGTGTTCCTGGTCGCGCTGCCGCTGTGCATGGGCATCGCCATCGCTTCCGACATGCCGCCGGCCGCGGGCCTGATCACCGGCATCGTCGGAGGCGTCGTCGTCGGCGCCATCGCCGGCTCGCCGCTGCAGGTCAGCGGGCCCGCCGCGGGCCTGGCGGTACTGGTGTTCGAACTGGTGCGCGAACACGGCGCGTCCGCGCTCGGCCCGGTGATCCTGCTGGCCGGCGCGATCCAGTTGCTCGCCGGCCTGTGCCGGGCCGGCGTTTGGTTCCGCATGACCTCGCCGGCGGTGGTCGCGGGCATGCTCTCGGGCATCGGCATCCTGATCGTCGCCTCGCAGTTGCACGTGCTGATCGACGCGGTGCCCAAGGCGCGCGGGCTGGAGAACTTCGCCGCGTTCCCGGCCGCGCTCGGCGCGGCGCTGTCCGGCAGCGGCGACGCCAACGCCACGGCCCTGCTGGTCGGCATCGCCACCATCGCGATCCTGCTGCTGTGGGACACACTGCGACCCGCGCGCCTGCGCTTCCTGCCCGGCGCGCTGCTGGCGGTTGTCGCGCTGACCGCGCTAAGCCAGTTGCTGGCGTTGGACGTCAAGCGGGTGCAGATGCCGTCGAACCTGCTCGCCGCGATCTCGCTGCCCAACGCGGACAGCCTGTCGCGGCTGGCCGAACCGGCGATGCTGGCGGCGGCCTTCACCTTCGCCCTGATCGCCAGCGCCGAGACGTTGCTGTCGGCGGCGGCGGTGGACCGCATGCACGACGGCCCGCGCACCGGCTACGACCGCGAACTCGGCGCGCAGGGCGTGGGCAACCTCATCTGCGGCGCGCTCGGCGCCCTGCCGATGACCGGGGTGATCGTGCGCAGCGCGACCAACGTGCAGGCCGGCTCGGCCACGCGCATGGCCACGATCTTCCACGGCCTGCTGATCCTGCTGTTCGCCGCGCTGCTGCCGTGGCTGGTGCGGATGACGCCGGTGGCGTGCTTGGCCGGCATCCTGGTCTACATCGGCGCGAAGATGATCAACCTGCGCCAGGCGCGCAGCTTCGCCGCGTTCGGCAAGGGCTGGGCGCTGATCTACTTCGCCACCGTCGCCGCCATCGTCGCCACCGACCTGCTGGTCGGCGTGCTGATCGGCTTCGCCCTGTCGCTGCTGCGCCTGGCGCTGCAGGCTTCGCGCCTGCAGGTGCGGCTGGTCCACGACGCCGACGGGCGCGCCTCGCTGCGCCTGGAAGGCTCGGCCACCTTCCTCAAGGTGCCGGCGATGGCGCGCGCGCTGGAGCGGGTGCCGCCGAACACCCGCGTCCGCCTCGACCACGACCGCCTGCACCATCTCGACCAGGCCTGCCTGGAACTGCTGCGCGACTGGGGCCGCAACGCTTCTGCGCGCGGCTGCGAGTTGGCGGTGGACTGGCAGGAATTGCAGCGCCGGGTCGAGGGCGCGCCGGCGCGCGGCTGAGGCGGATGCGTTCGTCGCGGCATCGACGATCGGAAGCTGATGCGATGCCGAAAGCAGATGCGACGAAACTCACCTACCGTCGTTCCCGCGAAGGCGGGAACCCATGGTTTCATCGCGACATGGCGCTGAAGTCTCTGGATCCCCGCGTTCGCGGGGATGACGATCTGGGGGAGTCGCGGCGAAAGCCGTCTGTCGTCGTTACACACCTGACGTCGTTCCCGCGAAGGCGGGAGCCCAGGGCTTCATCGCGACATGGCGCTGAAGTCTCTGGATCCCCGCCTTCGCTGGGATGACGATGGAAGGCCGACGCGGTGCCGGCAGCGGATGCCGAAAAACCGGTCTGCCGCGAGGCAGACGACGACGCGTGGGGCGCGATCCGGGAAACCCCGCAACGCTCACCAATCGCGCGGTGCGATCAGTTCCTCGATATCCGCCGCATCGAAGCCGTACGCGTGGGCGATCGCCTCGACGTCCTCGCCGATGTTCTCGCGCGCGGCGGTCTCGATCTCGCTGTCGTGGCGTTCGAACTCCTCGGCGAGGCGGTTGAATTCCTCGGTCGCGGCATGGGTCAGCGGGTACAGCGCGGCGAGCGATTGCGGCCGCTCCGCTTCGATCGCCTCGCACAGGCGGATCAGGATCTGCTGCCCCTTCGCCACCAGGAACGGTGGGAAATAGGCATCGGCCTGCATGTCGGCGAGAAAGTCGTATTGCTGCAGCTGCGTATTGGCGATGGTCACGGGGCGCTCCTTGCGTCGATGCGCCGATGGTACGTCACTGAAATCACGCGCCCCAAGACTTGCGGTGCGACGCGCGACAGGCCGGCGGCGCTGGCGCATGCGGATTTGCAGTCCGCTGCAGAACCACTTCGCCATCCGGCCCCGGTTTCCAGGCGAACGCACAAAGAAAAAGCGGCCGGCTTGCGCCGACCGCTTGGTTTGCTGCTGTGCGCCGCCATCGCGTCGCACCGGATTGGAGCGGGAAACGAGACTCGAACTCGCGACATCTACCTTGGCAAGGTAGTGCTCTACCAACTGAGCTATTCCCGCTGATTTGTCGCCGTTTCCACGACGCGGCCGAGCCCGTCGGGGAAACAAAAGGCGGCCGGCTTGGCCGGACGCCTTGGGTGCCGCGGATGCATCGCCAGGCGAGGCATCGATCTGGAGCGGGAAACGAGACTCGAACTCGCGACATCTACCTTGGCAAGGTAGTGCTCTACCAACTGAGCTATTCCCGCTGATCTTTTTCAACTTCGGCCATTGGTGAGGACCGATGTTGCGAATCTGGAGGCCGAGGTCGGAATTGAACCGGCGTACGCGGATTTGCAGTCCGCTGCATAACCACTCTGCCACCCGGCCGGTGACGTCCACACATGTTGCCTTAACACCACGATCGCTGGCAATCCCGAATGTCGCCGGGCGCCGGCTCCCGTCTTAAAAAAACAAACCCCCGCGAGGGGGTTTGATTTCAAGGCGCTTCGTCGCCGAAGACGCCTTCGAATCTGGAGCGGGAAACGAGACTCGAACTCGCGACATCTACCTTGGCAAGGTAGTGCTCTACCAACTGAGCTATTCCCGCTGAGGGAACCGATATTTTAGGCATGGAAAGAAAACTGTCAACTGCTTTCTTAACGGGGCTTCGGCGCCCTGCCCCGGCGCGCGCGCGTCGCGATCCGTCCCGGCGGCGCGCTTCAGCGCGGCCCGCCGGTGTCGGCGCGCATGATCGGCCAAGCCGCGCGCAGGTAGGACAGGCCCGACCACAACGTCAGCAGCGCCGCGGCCGCCAGCAGCCATTCGCCGATCTGGAACACCGGCAGGCCGAAGATGCGCTCCTGGTACAGCAGGCACACCAGCGCGACCATCTGCACGATGGTCTTGATCTTGCCGATCGCGGCGACCTTGACCGCCGCGCGCTGGCCCAGTTCGGCCATCCATTCGCGCAGCGCCGAGACCGCGATCTCGCGGCCGACGATGACCGCGGCCCACAGCGTCATCCACACGGTCGGGTGCTTCTGCACGATCAGCAGCAGGGCCACGGCGACCATGAGCTTGTCGGCGACCGGGTCGAGGAAGGCGCCGAACGCCGAGTACTGGTTGTAGCGGCGGGCGATCCAGCCGTCGAGCCAGTCGGTGACCGAGGCGAAGGCGAAGATGAACGCGGCCGCGAGGTTGGTCCACGGGTAATCGAGGAAGAACACCACCACCAGCACCGGGATCAGCACGATCCGCGCCAGGGTCAGCATGGTGGGTATGGTCAACTTCATCCTTCGCTCCGCTGGGGGTCCGGCTTGGCGGCCGCACGCTGCTTCTTGGCCTTCGACGCCTTGGGGGCGGCATCCGTTCCCGAAGAGATCGTGCCAGACGAGGCCGCCGCGGACGAGGCCGCTGCAGGACCCACGCCCGGCCCGCCGCCCGCCGACACCGCCTCTTCCGGCGCCTCCAGCCCGTGCAAGGCGGCGTAGATGCGCTCGGCCAAGGCATCGTTGACGCCTTCGACCCGGGAAATCTCTTCGATCCCGGCGGCCTTGAGCCCGCCCAATCCGCCGAAATGCCGCAACAGATTAGCGCGTCGGCGCGGGCCGATGCCGGGAATGTCCTCCAGCCTACTGCTGTTGCGCGTCTTCTGCCGCCGGCCGCGGTGGCCGGTGATGGCGAAACGGTGCGCCTCGTCGCGGACCTGCTGGACCAGTTGCAGCGCCGGCGACTCGGCGCCGGGGCGGACCGCCCGCCCGTCGGGCAGCAGCAGTTCCTCATCGCCGGGACGCCGCGCCGGGCCCTTGGCCACGCCGACCAGGATCACGCCCTCCACGCCCAGTTCGTCCAGCGCCGCGCGCGCCTGCGCGACCTGGCCGGCGCCGCCGTCGATCAACAGCACGTCGGGCATGACCCCTTCGTCTTCGACCGCGCGGCGGAAGCGCCGGGCGATGGCCTGGTTCATCGCCGCGTAGTCGTCGCCTTCGACGATGCCGGCGATGTTGTAGCGGCGGTACTGGCCGCGCACCGGGCCTTCCGAATCGAACACCACGCACGAGGCCACGGTGGCCTCGCCCATGGTGTGGCTGATGTCGAAGCATTCGATCCGCTGCGGCAACGCCGGCATCTTCAGCAGGTCGCGCAAGGCTTCGGCGCGGGCCAGCTGGGCGGCGTGGCTGGTCATCTCGGTGGCCAGCGCCATCTCGGCGTTGCGCCGGGCCAGGTCGAGGTAACCGGCGCGTTCGCCGCGCACGCTGCTCTTGATCTGCACCCGGCGTTCGCCGGCGGCGGAGAAAGCCTGTTCGAACAATTCGCGGTCGGGCAGGTCGCGGTCGAGCACGATCTCGCCCGGCGGGGTCTGTTCGCCGTAGTACTGCGAGATGAAGGCGGTCAGCACTTCCTCGGGATTGTCGCTGCCGCGGGTCTGCGGGAAGAACGCGCGGGTGCCGAGGTTGCGGCCGTCGCGGAAGGCCAGCAGCAGCACGCACGCGGCGGCTCCGCTCATCGCCAACGCCAGCACGTCGAGGTCGGCGGCGCGGCCGTCGACGTACTGGCGCGCCTGCAGGCTGCGGATGCTGGCGATGAGGTCGCGCAGGCGTGCGGCGTCCTCGAAGTCCAGGCGCGCGCTGGAGGCCTCCATGTCGCGGCCGAGTTCGTCGGTGAGCTCGTCGCTGCGGCCTTCCAGGAACAGGCCGGCGCGGCGCACGCTCTCGGCATAGTCGCGCGCCGGCACCAGGCCGACGCAAGGCGCGCTGCAGCGGCCGATCTGGTGCTGCAGGCACGGCCGCGAGCGGTTGCGGAACACGCTGTCCTCGCAGCTGCGCAAGCGGAACAGCTTGTGCATCAGGTTGAGCGTGTCGCGCACCGCGCCGACGCTGGCGTAAGGACCGAAGTAGCGCCCGGCGACCGCGCGCGGGCCGCGGTGCATGGCGATGCGCGGCCAGGCCTCGCCGGTCATCAGCACGTAGGGATAGCTCTTGTCGTCGCGCAGCAGCACGTTGTAGCGCGGCTTGAGCGACTTGATCAGCTGGTTTTCCAGGATCAGCGCTTCGGCCTCGGTGCGGGTGACCGTGACTTCCATGCGCACGGTCTGCGCCAGCATCGACATGATCCGCGCCGACTTGGGTGTGGCGTTGAAATAGCTGGAGACGCGGTTCTTGAGCGCGCCGGCCTTGCCGACGTACAGCGGTTTGTCGTCGGCGCCGATCATGCGGTAGACGCCGGGCGCGGTGCTGAGCCGCTTGACGAAGGCCTTGCCGTCGAACGGCGCCGGCTTGGCCGGAGCGGATTTGCCGGGCGCAGCTTCGGCGTGCGCTGCTTCGGCGGGTGCGGCTTCAGTGGGCGCGACCTCGGCGGGTGCGACCTCGGCGGGTGCGGCTTGCGCAGGCGCGGCCGCGTCGGGCACGGGCGTGGCGTTCGCGTCGGGCAGATCGGCGCTCATGCGCGCTCGCTCCGCGAGACCGCCCCAGCGCGCGCGCGCAACCACGCGGCCGCGGCGACGCGGCGGGACGAAGGGACGAAAACGATGGCGGGCGTCGCGGGGAAAAGCATCGGCGGCGGCTGGCGGCCGGCATCGCGGCCGGCGGATCGGGGCGTTAACTGAATTGGGTCGATTATGCGCGAGCGCAAGGGGCGGCGATGGGATGGGCGGCTGAATGCGCGGGCTTGAGGGCCCAGGCGATCGGGCCGAAAAGCGTCGGGGCTGAAGCCCCTCCCACAAAAGCCCGCACAGCGTCGCCCCTCTTGTGGGAGGGGCTTAGCCCCGATGCCTTTCTTTCAGCCGCCGCAAAACCTCAAACGGCCCGCTCAACGCAATTGCAACTCCCGCCGCAACCGCGCGATCGCGCCATCCGCGGCGCGATCCAGCAACTGGAACACATGCTCGAACTGGGCCGGCCCGCCGGTGTAGGGATCGGGAATCTCGCCGTCGGCGACGGTCCCGCACCAGTCCAGCAGCAACGCGCTTTGCGCGGTCGCGTCCTTGGGCGCGCGGGCGCGCACGTCGCGCAGGTTGGCGCGGTCGGCGCACAGCAGCCAGTCGCATTCGCGGTAGTCGGCGGCCGCCAGCTGGCGCGCGCGCAGGCCGGCGATGTCGACGCCGTGCTGCGCGGCGTTGGCGATCGAGCGCCGGTCCGGCGGCTCGCCGACGTGCCAGTCGCCGGTGCCGGCCGAATCCAGTTCGATCAGCCCGCGCAGCGACGAGGCCTCGATCCGCGCGCGCAGCACGCCCTCGGCGACCGGCGAGCGGCAGATGTTGCCCAGGCACACCACCAGCAAGCGCATGGCTTACGCGCCCTGACCGGCTGCGCCCTCGCCCGCCGCGCCCTGCGCGGCCAGGAAGGCCTCGGCGCGGGCCAGGTCCTCGGGCGTGTCGACGCCGGGCGGGAAGGCTTCGGGGGTAATGCCCACGGCGATGCGGTAGCCGGCTTCCAGCGCGCGCAGCTGTTCCAGCGATTCGATCTGCTCCAACCGCCCCGGGCGCATCTTGGCGAACTTGCGCAGGAAGCCGGCGCGATAACCGTAGATGCCGATGTGGCGCAGCCAGTCGCCGCCGCCGGGCATGCGCTCGCGGTCCTTGGCGAAGGCGTCGCGCGGCCACGGGATCGGCGCGCGGCTGAAGTACAGCGCGTCGCCGTTGGCCGCGCGCACCAGCTTGACCGCGTTGGGATCGAACAGGGTCTCGACCTCGGTCACCGCGACCGCCAGGGTCGACATCTCCGCGCCGCTGTCGCGCAGCGCGTCGGCGACGGCGACGATGCCGGCGGCCGGCGCGAACGGCTCGTCGCCCTGCAGGTTGACCACCACGGTGTCGTCGCGCCAGCCGGCGATGTCGGCGCATTCGGCCAGCCGGTCGGTGCCGGAGGCGTGGTCGGGCGAGGTCATCGCCACCTGCACGCCGCAGTCCTTGAGCGCATCGGCGATGCGCGCATCGTCGGTGGCGATCCACACCTCGCGCGCGCCGGCGGCCAGCGCGCGCCGGGCGACGTGCAGCACCAGCGGTTCGCCGGCGAGTTCGCGCAACGGCTTGCCGGGCAGGCGCGAGGCGGCATAGCGGGCGGGGATGGCGACGACGAAGTCCTGGCTCATGGTTGGCTCCGGAACGGTGGGGCGCGATGCGTGCGACGAGTATTGCGGACGCGGCGTGAGGATGGCGCTGGATTGCGGTGGTGGCGCGATAGGCGTCGTGTCGCGGTCGCAGCTCGCGCAGCTCCTACATGGGCTACCTATAGGAGCTGCGCGAGCTGCGACCGCGAAAGGCGGCTACGACGTCACTTGCGCTTGAACGCCTGCAGCTTGTCCAGCAACGACACCCAGAACGCCTCGGGCAGCTCCGCGCGCACCGGCACGCTGTAGTACGACTCCGGATCGAAGCCGCCCTGCCCGTCCAGCGGGATCTTGACCGCGTCCTTCTCGGTCAGCAGCACCGGCAGCTTGCTGCCGAACGCGAAATCGGCGGCGGCGTAGCGGTGATGGTCGGGAAACGCGTGCGGGACCACGGCGATGCCGACGCCGCGCAGCATGGCGAAGTAGCGCTCCGGGTCGCCGATGCCGGCGACCGCGTGCACGCGCTGGCCGGCGAAGGCTTCGAGCTTGAGCGGGCGCGCGCCGAGCAAGGGCTGGGCCTGGTCGGCGACCAGGCGCATCGGCCATTCGCCGAACCCCGCGCCGGGCGCGGCTTCGCCGCCGGCGGCCTGCGGCAGGTTGATCACCCGGAAATCGCAGCGCGCGCCGCGTTCGGGCGGCTCGCGCAAGGGGCCGGCCGGCAGCAACCGGCCGTTGCCGTAGCGGCGGCGGCCATCGACCACTTCGATCTCGATGTCGCGCGCCAGCCGGTAGTGCTGCAGGCCGTCATCGCAGACCACGATGTCGCAACCGGCCTCGGCCAGCGCGCGCGCGGCGCTGGCGCGGTCGCGATCGGCGCGGACCTTGGCGCCGGTGCGGCGCGCGATCAGCACCGGTTCGTCGCCGCCCAGGCGCGCATCGGTGTTGCGCTCGACCCACAGCGCGGCGGCGGCATCGTCGCGGCCGTAACCGCGGGTGGCGACGCCCGGAGTCCAGCCTTCCTGCTTCAGCCGCTGGACCAGGGCGATGGTCAGCGGCGTCTTGCCGGCGCCGCCGGCGGTGATGTTGCCGACCACGATCACCGGCACGCCGGGATGGCGGCGGCGCTTGAGGCCTCGGCGGTAGAGACTGCGGCGCAAGCCGGTGACCGCGCCGTACAGCGCGGCGAGCAGGCGCGCGTGCGCCGGCACCGAACTGTCGTCGTACCAATAAGCGGGCGGGCCGCCGCGGCGTTCGGCGCTCATCGGCGCGGGCCCGGGTTCGCGACGGCCTTCATTCGGCCTCGCGGAACTGCATGCGGTGCAGGTGCGCGTACAGCCCGCCCTGGGCAAGCAGTTCGCTGTGCGAGCCGCGTTCGACGATGCGGCCCTGGTCCATCACCAGCACCTGGTCGGCGTGTTCGATGGTCGACAGGCGGTGCGCGATTACCAGGGTGGTGCGGTCGGGCATCAACCGTTCCAGCGCGTCCTGCACCAGTCGCTCGGATTCGGTGTCGAGCGCGGCGGTGGCCTCGTCGAGGATCAGGATCGGCGCATCCTTGAGCATCGCGCGGGCGATCGCCAGGCGCTGGCGCTGGCCGCCGGAGAGCTTGCCGCCCTTGGCGCCGATCGCGGTGTCCAGGCCGGCGGGCAACTGGTCGACGAATTCGGCCGCGTTGGCGCCCTGGATCGCGCGCGCCAGCGCGTCGGCGCCGGCATCCTGCATTTCGCCGTAGGCGACGTTGGCGGCGATGGTGCCGTCGAACAGCATCACCTGCTGGCCGACCAGGGCGATCTGGCGGCGCAGGTCGGCGAGCTTGTAGTCGGCCAGGTCGTGGCCGTCGAGCAGGATCTGCCCGGCTTCGGGATCGTAGAAACGCGGGATCAGCTTGATCAGGCTCGACTTGCCGCTGCCGGAGCGGCCGACGATGGCGGTGACCGTGCCGGGCCGGGCGAGGAAGCTGACATCGGCCAGGGCCGGACGCTCCTGGCCCGGGTAGCGCGCGGTGACGCCGCGGAACTCGATCAGGCCCTGGCTGCGCGCGAGCGCGCGCTCGCCGCTGTCGGGCTCCTCGGCGGCGTCGAGCACCTCGAACAGGCGCTCGGCCGAGGCCACGCCGCGCTGGAGCATGTTCTGCACGTTGGTGAGCTGGCGCAGGTTCGGGATGATCGCCATCATCGACACCATCAGGGTCACGAACCCGCCGGCGTCCAGGCGCCCGGCGAAGGCCTCGCGCCCGGCCACGAACAGCAGCAGCGCCAGACCGACCGAACCCATCAGCTGGACCATGCCCGAGGCGATGGAACGCGTGGATTCGACCTTGAGGCTGAGCTTGAGATAGTGGTCGGCGATCGCGCCGTAACGGCCGAGTTCGGACTTCTGCGCGCCGTAGACCTTCACTTCCTGCTGGTTCGACAGCGCCTGGTCGGCGGCCAGCAGCAACTGCGCCCCGCTCTCCTGGATGCGGTGGCTGATGCGGCGGTAGCGGCGGCCGACCTTGTCCATGACCCAGGCCAGCGGCGGCGCCATCAGGAACACCGCGACGGTGACCTGCCAGCTCGTCCACAGCATCACCACCAGCAACGCCAGCGCCTGGGTCGATTGCTGCACCATCACCTTCATCGCATCGACCGAGGCCTGCGCGACCTGGTCGCTGTCCGAGCCCAGCCGCACCAGCATCGACGGCACCGGCTCGGTGTCGAAACGCGAGCCCGGCAGGCGCAGGTACTTGCCCAGCACCTGCACGCGCAGGTCGCGGGCGACGCCGCGGCCGGCCTTGGCCATGTAGTAGTCGGTGATGTAGCCGGCGATGCCGCGCAGCACGAACAAGCCGACGATCGCCGCCGGCAGCCACACCGCCACCGAGGTGTTCTTGGCGATGAAGGTCTGGTTGATGATCGGGTCCATCAACTTGGTGAAGCCCGCGCCGGCGACGGCCTCGATCAGCATGCCGATCCCCGCCAGCCACAACAGGCCGCGGTACGGCAGCGCGAAGCGCAGCAGCCGGCGGTAGGTCTGCCACGGCGAGGCGTCGGAATGCGCCGTCACCGGCTCGCCCCAACCGGCGCCGCGGCGGGCTTGGCGGCGGCGCCCGGCGGCGGCGCGGTCGCGCTCATGATCTTGCGGAAGCCGAGCTGGCCGAGCGCGTCGTAGACGGTGACCACCGCCTGGTACGGCGTGCGCGCGTCGGCGCGCAGCATCACGGTGCGGTCGCGGTCGCCGCCGGCGACCTCCGCTATCGTGGTCTTGAGCGACTCCAGATCGTCGCGCAGCACTTCGCGGTCGCCGACGAAATAGCGGCCCTCGGCGTTGACCAACACCACCAGCGCCTGGCGGGCGTCGCCGGACGGCTCGCCGGTGGCGCGCGGCAGTTCCAGCTTGAGCACCGAGCGGGCGTCGAAGGTCGCGGTGACCACGAAGAAGATGATCAGCACCAGGATCACGTCGATCAACGGGACCAGGTTGATCTCCGGCTCGTCGTCGGCGCGGCGGTCGCGGATGCGCATGCGGGCCGCGCCTCAGCCCTGGCCGCCGGCCAGGCGCACCGGACGCGGCTCGCTGGCGCGGCCTTCGCCGGGATGCTGTTGCAGCACGTCGACCAGGGCGATGGCCTCGTGCTCCATCGCCACGATGTACTCGGACACGCGGCCGCGGAACCAGCGGTGCGCGATCAGCGCCGGGATCGCCACGATCATGCCGGTGGCGGTGCACACCAGCGCCTTGCCGATGCCGCCGGCGAGCTGGTTGACGTCGCCGATGCCTTGGTCGTTGATGACCAGGAACATCTGGATCATGCCGACCACGGTGCCGAACAGGCCGAGCAGCGGGCCGGCCGCGGCGATGGTGCCGAGCGTGTTCAGGTAGCGCTCCATGCGATGGACCAGATGCCGGCCCACGTCCTCGATGCGTTCGCGGATTTCCTCGCGCGGGCGGCCGCGCACGTCGAGCGCGGCGGCCAGCAGCGCGCCCAGCGGCGCGGTCGCGCGCAACGATTCGATGTGGGCGGGGTCGAGCTTGCCGCCAGCGGCCCAGGCGCGCACTTCCTGGCCCAGGTTCGGCGGCAGCACCGCGCGCCGGCGCAGGGTCCACAGCCGCTCGATGATGATCGCCAGGGCCAGCGCCGACAGGATCAACAACGGAATCATCGGCCAACCGCCGGCCTTCACCAGTTCCAGCACTCGCGAACCTCCGGCCCATGGCCGACTTCAATCCGGGCGATAGGATAGCCCAGGCGCGCGCCGGGCCGCGTCCCACAGCCGCGGGTGTGCCTGGCGTCGCGATTCCAGGACCGGGCCGGCCCCGCTTTGGCGCCCGTGCGCCGGCGCGCCGAGCCTGATCCGCAGGGCGCCGTCCGCGGCGGTGTCGGCGACCGCCGCGCCGGCCCGGCGCCAACGCTCGAGCACGTCCGCGCGCGGATGGCCGAAACGATTGCCGTGGCCGCTGGACGCCAGCGCGTAGCGCGCGCCGGTCGCGCGCACGAACGCCGGATCGGAGGATTCGGCGCTGCCGTGGTGGGCGATCAAGACCACGTCGGCGCGCAAGCTGTCAGCCGGGGACAGCGCCGCGCGCCGGACCAGATCGCGCTCCACGACTTCGCCGATATCGCCGGTCAGAAGCGCGCTGCCGTGTTCGGTGTCGATGCGCAGCACGCAGCTGGACTCGTTGCGCAGATAGGGAAAGTGCGCGGGCGGATGCAGGAAACGCAGGCGCACGCCGTCCCAGCGCCATTCGCGGCCGGCCTCGCAGGTCCGCAGGCGCAAGCCGTGCAGCGCCGCGCCTTCGACGTCCGGCGGCGCGAACCGCAACGGCGCGGGAAACGCGCGCAGCACCGCGGGCAGGCCGCCGGCATGATCCTGGTCGCCGTGACTGGCGACCGCCGCATCGAGCCGGCGCACGCCCAGGGCGTGCAGCGCCGGCACCACCGCGCGCTCGCCGGCGTCGAAACCGTCGCGCACCGCCGGGCCGGCGTCGAACAACAGGCTGTGGTTCGCGGTGCGCACCAGCACCGACAGGCCCTGCCCCACGTCGATCACCACCAGTTCGGCCTCGCCCGGCGCGGGCAGGCGCCGATCCGGCCACAGCAGCGGCAGCCACAGCAACACCGCCAGCGCCTTGCCGGGAGTGCCGCGCGGCAGCAGCAACCAGAACGCGCCGAGCAAGGCCAACGGCAAGGCGAACCAGCGCGGCTCGGGCAGCCACCACAAGGCCAGGCGGCTGCCGGCCAGGGCCTGGAACCCGGGCCAACCGGGTTCGAAACAGGCCGCGGCCCAGCGCCAGGCGAACTCGCCGGCGCCCGCGTGCAGGGTTTCCAGGCCGGTGCCGACCAGCGCCAGCGGCACCACCAGCAGGCTCCACCACGGCACCGCGACCAGGTTCGCCAGCGGTCCGGCCAGCGAGGCCTGGCCGAACAGCGCCGCGCACACCGGCAGCAAGCCCAGGCTGGCCACGCCCTGGGCCGAGACGAAGCCGCCCAGGCGCTCGCGCCAGCCGCCTTCGCCCATCGCCGGCAGGCACCACAGCAACCAGGCCACGCCGAGGAAGCTGAGCCAGAAGCCGGCGCCGAGCACGGCCAGCGGATCGGCCAGCACGACCGCGATCGCGGCCAGGGCCAACGCGTCGACGCCATGGCCGCCGCGGCGCGCCAGCCGCAATCCGGCCACCACCGCGATCATCAGCCAGGTGCGCACGGTCGGCAGGGCGAAGCCGGCCGCGGCCGCGTACAACAGGCCGCCGAGCATCGCCGCCACCGCCGCCGCTGCCACCGCCGGCACGCGCCGGCCCAGTCCCGGCCACAGCCACCACAGGCCGCGCGCGCACAAGGCGAAGAAACCGGCGACCAGGCCGACATGGAAACCGGAAATCGCGATCAGGTGGGTGAGGCCGTTGGCGCGCAACACCTCCCAATCGGCATCGTCGAGGCCGCGGGTGTCGCCGAGCGCGAGCGCGCGCACGAAGCGCGATCCCGGCGTCGTCACCGCCGTGGCGATGCGCTCGCACATCGCCTCGCGCCAGGCGTCCAGGCCGGCCGGCGGCGCCAGCACGCGCGCCTGGGCGGCGGGATCGCGCAAGTAGCCGTTCGCGCCCAGGCGCTGCGCCAGCGCGTACTTCTCCGCATCCGGGCCGCCCGGGTTGCGCAGTCCGCGCGGCGCGCGCACCCGCGCCTGCAGGCGCCAGCGCTGGCCGGCCTTCAACGCCGCGCGCGAGCGCGGATCGTCGTCGTACCACGCCAGGCGCAGCAGGCGCCCGCGCAGCGGCGCCGGTTGCGCCGCATCGTCGTCGACGCGGAAGCGGAACTGGGTGCGGCGCGTTTCGTGCGTCGGCAGATCGACGATGCGGCCACTGACGGCGACGTCGCGCCGTTCCCAATCCGGCGGCAATTGTAGCGCCAACGCATGCGCCGCATGCAGGCTCGCCAATGCGAAGCCGAACGCGAACGCGGCCAGCGCGCGGGCGCGCCGCAAGCGCCACCAGCCGAGCGTCGCCGCCGCCAACAGCAGCGCCATCGCCGGCCAGGGAAGCAGCCGCGGCGACGCCAGTGCGGCGCCGATGCCGGCGAGCAAGGCGATCGCGACGAGTTTCCCGAAGGGCGGCGTCCTTGCCGCGTCGAACATGGCGTTGCTCCTTCGCCGCCAAATGGATGCGCCTGCGCGTGCCGCGATCCGTACGCTGGATCGCGGAGCGCGTCGGTCCGCGTGCAGAACCTTAGCGCTGTAGCGAAGGCGAGCGCATGGCTCGACAACTGGAGCGCGTGTAGGTCATGGGCGTAGCGGCGTGTCGGAAAACGACGGCGGGAGTGCGTCCGATGCTGCGGACACGACGTCGGCGCGACCGATGGCGCTGCGTTCGCATCCGCGTATTCGTCGTAGTTCTGTTGTCGCGGTCGCGGCTTGCGCCGCTCCTACAGTCGGATTGCGCAAGCGGCGCGGCAGGCTGGAAATGGCGCGGACCGCGGCCCGGGAGATGCCGCCCGTACCGGTGCGTTATCCATCTTCACGGTGTCGCGGCTGCGGCTGGCGCCGCTCCTAACTATCGGATCGCGGCGACGGCGCGGGCGCGGATCAGACCTCGCCCGGCGGCAATTGCCGCAGCTTGCCTTCGTGCAATTCCATCACCCGGTCCAGGCGCCGGGCCAGGCGGCGGTCATGGGTCACCATGACCAGGCTGGTGCCTTGGTCGCGGTTGAGTGCGAGCATCAGCTCGAACACGGTCGCGGCGGTCTTTTCGTCGAGGTTGCCGGTGGGTTCGTCGCCGAGCACGCAGGCCGGGCGGTTGACCAGGGCGCGCGCGACCGCCGCGCGCTGGCGCTCGCCGCCGGAGAGTTCGCCGGGCTTGTGATTGAGGCGATGGCCCAGGCCGACCGATTCGAGCAAGGCGGTCGCACGCTGGGTCGCTTCCTTCACCGGCGGCGAGCCGCGGCCGCCGAGCAAGACCGGCAGCATCACGTTCTCCAGCGCGGTGAATTCCGGCAGCAGGTGGTGGAACTGGTAAACGAAGCCCAGCGCCCGGTTGCGCAACAGGCCGCGGGCGCGATCGGACAGCGAGTTCATGCGCTGGCCGGCGACGAACACCTCGCCCGCGGTCGGCGTGTCGAGCCCGCCGAGCAGGTGCAGCAGCGTGCTTTTGCCGGCGCCGGACGCACCGAGGATGGCGACCGTCTCGCCCTTGTTCACGGCGAAGTCCAGGCCGTTGAACACCGGCGTGCGCAGCGTGCCTTCCGAGTAGGTCATCGCCAGCCCCTGGCAGCTGATCACGGTCTCGGCGGCGTGCGTGGCGGCGTTTGCGTGGTTCGTGGCAACGTTACTCATACCGCAGCGCCTCGGCCGGGGCCGTGCGCGCGGCGCGCCAGGCGGGATAGATGGTGGCCAGGAACGCCATGGCCAGCGCGACGCAGGCGATGACGGTCACGTCGCTCGTGCGCAGGTCGGTCGGCAGGCCGGTGATGTAGTAGACGTCCTCGGGCAGCAGCTGCACGCCGAGCACGGCCTCGATGGCCTTGAGGATGTGTTCCAGGTTCAGGGTCAGCACGATGCCGCCGATCACGCCGAGCACGGTGCCGATGATTCCGATCAGGGTGCCCTGGACCACGAAGATGCGCATCACGCTCATCGGCGTGAGGCCGAGGGTGCGCTGGATCGCGATGTCGGCCTGCTTGTCGGTGACCAGCATGACCTGCGAAGACACCAGGTTGAACGCGCCCATCGCGATGATCAGCGACAACAGGATCGCCATCACCGTCTTCTCCATCTTCAGCGCGCGGAACATGTTGGCGTTGTCGCTGCTCCAGTCGGTGACCCGGTACGGGCCGCCGAGGTTGACCGCGAGGTCGCGCGCCACGTCCCAGGCCTGGTCCATGTCGTGCAGCTTCAGGCGCACGCCGGTGACGCCCTCGCCCATGCGCAGCACCCGCTGCATGTCCTGCATGTTGGCGACCGCCAGGCCCTTGTCGTATTCGTTGTAGCCGGCCTCGAAGATGCCGCTGACGGTGAAGCGCTTGAGCTGCGGCATCGCGCCCATCGGCGTGCTACGACCGTCGGCGGTCATCACCACCACGCTGTCGCCGACCTGGGCGCCCATCCACAGCGCCAGCTCCTTGCCGAGCACGATGTTGAAGCTGCCCGGCGTCAGCGAATCGAGCTTGCCCTGGACCATCTTGTCGGCCAGCACCGAGACCCGCCCTTCCAGCGCCGGATCGACGCCGCGCACGATCGCCGGCTGCTGGCGCGCGGCCGAGAGCAGCGCTTCCTTCTCCACGTACGGCGCGGCGCCGGCCACGCGCTGGTCGGCGGTGGCCATCTCGACCGCGTGGCGCCAGTCCTGCAGCGGCTCGCCGTAGGCGCTGACGGTGGCGTGCGCGGCCATCTGCAGCATGCGGTCGCGGATTTCGCGCTGGAAGCCGCTCATCACCGCCAGGGTGGTGATCAGCGCGGTCACGCCCAGGGCGATGCCGGCGATGGAGGCGAGCGAGATGAAGGAGATGAAGCCGTTGCGGCGCTTGGCGCGCAAATAGCGCAAGCCGATGGCGACTGAGATGGGTTTGAACATGTAGCCGGGATTGGGGATTAGGGATTGGGGATTGGGCGGAAATCCGGGGCCGGCGCGGCGTGCCGCGTTCCTGTCCCGAGTCCCGGATCCCTAATCCCCGCTCATGGTGCCACCGAACGCGGTGCGGGCGCATCGATTGCGACCGCGGCGGCCAGCCGGAGTTCACGCCGGCCGTGGGCGTCGAGGCTGTCGGGCCACCACATCAGGCGCCCGCGGCGGCCCCGGGCGTCGCGAAACTCCAGCCGCGCCAGCGGCCCGCGCCAGTACAGGCGGGCGTGCGCGATCGGCGCATCGTCCAACCAGGCGCGGGCGCCGGCCAGGCGCAGGCGGCGCGGCGGGCGGCGCAGTTCGCGCCGGGCCAGGGCCGCGCCCCACCCCGCCGCCAGCGCGGCCACGGGCCAGCCCAGGTGCGCCGGCAGTTCGCTGGCGAGCGCGGCGACGCCGGCCAGCAGGCCGAGCGCGGCCAGCGCGGCGGCCAGCAGCCGCGAGGCGCGCCAATCGACGCAACCCGGCGCCGGCCCGGCGTGCGGCGCGGAGGCGAACGCCCGGGCAAGGCCCGACCGCAGCGA
Organism: Lysobacter yananisis; assembly: GCF_031199375.1. Taxonomy (NCBI): domain Bacteria; kingdom Pseudomonadati; phylum Pseudomonadota; class Gammaproteobacteria; order Lysobacterales; family Lysobacteraceae; genus Lysobacter; species Lysobacter yananisis. The sequence goes on along the minus strand of NZ_CP133568.1, from coordinate 4,124,589 downwards.
CCGCAGCGATCCGGCCAGCCGTCCGCCGACCCGCGCGGCGACGCGCATCGCCGCCGCGACGGCATTCGCGCCCTCGTGGGCGTCCGCGCCATCGCAGGCAGTCGTGCCATCGCAGGCAGTCATGCCATCGCAGGCATTTGCGCCATCGCGCGCGCGATCCGATGCCGGCCTCGACGCTGGCTGCGATCCAGCCGTCGGCGCCGGCTCAGACCGGCAAGTTGCGGATCTTCTCCACCAGCGCCTGCAACTGCGCATCCTGCGCTTCCTCATGGCCCATGAACCAGTGCCAGAGCTTATCGTCCTCGGTTTCCAGCAGGCGTAGGAAAACCCCGCGCTCGTGTTCGGACGATGCGCGCCATGCGCGGTCGAGATAGCGCCCGAACAGTTGGTCGAGCTCGCGCATGCCGCGGCGGCAGCGCCAGCGCAGGCGGCGCAGTTTGAGCTCGTCGCGCTCGTCGGCGGAAGGGGTGTCGCTCATCCAGATCTCCTGCGATTGCAAAATCCGCGCCGGCGGCCGCGGCCGGGTTACGTCAGCAGGCCGACGCCGATGCGCGCCCACAGCAGCCACAGCGCCAAGCCGCCGGCGGCGTAGGCATAGAAGCGATGCATGACCTTGTTGTAGCCGCATTGGATCGCGCTGTGGGCGATGCGCAAGGCGACGAACAGCCAGGCCAGGGTCAGCGTCGCGGTGTCGGCCAGGCCGTTGAGCGCGGCCACCACCAGGGCCAGGTAGAACAACACCGGCAATTCGAACAGGTTGCGGAAATTGTCCGCGGCCCTGGACTCGGTCAGCTTCGCCACCGCTTGCGCGGAGGTCGCCACCGATTGCGGATGGATGCGATCGCGCTTCATCTGGCCGATGCGCACGTAGAACAGGCGCAGCCATACCGCGCAGGTCAGCACGGCCATCGCCAACGCCGGCAGGAAGATCGTCTTGGTGTCCATCGTGTCCATCGGATGCTGCGCTCCCTGGAAGGCCGCGCGCGGCGCGGCGCGCGAACGGGGCGCGGCGCCGGCCCATCGCCGGCGAGCGCCAGCGCGCATCCTCCGCCAAACCGCGCGCGGCCGCCACTGCACCTGTGGACGATGCGACGGCGCGAACGAAAACGCCGCCGCCCGCGGTGCGGACGGCGGCGTCGGCGACGCTGCGCTGTTCTCGACTCGAACGCTTGCGGCCCGAGCCCTCAGACCCGGCGCTGCAGCATCAGCTTCTTGATCTCGCCGATGGCCTGGGCCGGGTTCAAGCCCTTCGGGCAGGTCCGCGCGCAGTTCATGATGGTGTGGCAGCGATACAGCTTGAACGGATCTTCCAGATCGTCCAGGCGCGCGCCGGTGTCCTCATCGCGCGAATCGATGATCCAGCGATAGGCCTGCAGCAGGATCGCCGGGCCGAGGTAGCGGTCGCCGTTCCACCAGTAGCTCGGGCAGCTGGTCGAGCAGCACGCGCACAGGATGCATTCGTACAGGCCATCGAGCTTCTCGCGGTCGGCCGGCGACTGCAGGCGCTCGCGGTCCGACGGGGTCGGGCTCTGGGTGCGCAGCCACGGGCGGATCGAGGCGTACTGGGCGTAGAAGTGGGTCAGGTCCGGAACCAGGTCCTTGACCACGTCCATATGCGGCAGCGGATAGATCGGCACATCGTTCTTGGCGTCGCCGCAATCGGCGATGGCGCGGGTGCACGCCAGGGTGTTGGTGCCGTCGATGTTCATCGCGCACGAACCGCAGATGCCCTCGCGGCAGGAGCGGCGGAAGGTCAGGGTCGGGTCGATCTCGTTCTTGATCTTGATCAGCGCGTCCAGAACCATCGGGCCGCACGAGGCCAGATCGACCTCGTAGGTGTCGACGCGCGGGTTCATGCCGTCGTCGGGGTTCCAGCGGTAGACCTTGAAGGTGCGCGGCTGCTTGGCGCCCGGCGTCGCCCAGTGGCGGCCCTTCTGGATCTTGGAGTTCTTAGGCAGTGAGAATTGGGCCATGTCGGCGGCTCCTGATCAGTAGACGCGCTTGGCCGGCGGGATCGATTCGACATCCCCCGTCATCGGCTGCATGTGGACGGGGCGATAGTCGATGCGGGTATTGCCCTTCTCGTCCACCCAGCACAGCGTGTGCTTCTGCCAGTGCGCGTCGTCGCGCTCGGGGAAGTCCTCGTGCGCATGCGCGCCGCGCGATTCCTTGCGGTTCTCGGCCGAGACGATGGTCACCAGGGCCTGGTCGAGCAGGTTGGCCAGCTCGAAGGTTTCGATCAGGTCCGAGTTCCACACCATCGAGCGGTCGGTGACCTTGACGTCGGCGAACGACGCGTGGATGTCGCGCATCTTGGCCACGCCCTCGGCCAGGGTCTGGCTGGTGCGGAACACCGCCGCATCGGCCTGCATGGTGCGCTGCATCTTGTCGCGGATGACCGAGGTCGGGGTGCTGCCGCTGGCGTTGCGCAGCTTGTCCAGGCGCGCCAGGGCGATGTCGCAGGCGTCGGCGGCGAGCGGCGCCTGCTTGGCGTCCGGGGTGATGGTTTCCGCGCAGCGGTTGGCGACCGCGCGGCCGAACACCACCAGGTCGAGCAGCGAGTTGGAACCCAGCCGGTTGGCGCCGTGCACCGACACGCAGGCGGCTTCGCCGATCGCGTACAGGCCCGGCACGACCGCGTCGGGGTTGCCGTCGCGCAGCTGCACCACTTCGCCGTGGTAGTTGGTCGGAATGCCGCCCATGTTGTAGTGCACGGTCGGGATCACCGGGATCGGCTGCTTCTCGACGTCGACGCCGGCGAAGATGCGCGCCGATTCGGCGATGCCCGGCAGCTTCTTGTGGATCACTTCCGGGCCGAGGTGGGTCAGGTCGAGCAGGATATGGTCCTTGTGCTCGCCGACGCCGCGCCCGTCGCGGATTTCCATGGTCATCGCGCGGCTGACCATGTCGCGCGGGGCGAGGTCCTTCACGCTCGGCGCGTAGCGCTCCATGAAGCGCTCGCCGCTGCTGTTGCGCAGGATGCCGCCTTCGCCGCGCACGCCCTCGGTGATGAGGCAGCCGGCGCCGTAGATGCCGGTCGGGTGGAACTGCACGAACTCCATGTCCTGCATGCCCAGGCCGGCGCGCAAGGCCATGCCGCCGCCGTCGCCGGTGCAGGTGTGGGCCGAGGTGGCGCTGAAGTAGGCGCGGCCGTAGCCACCGGTCGCCAGCACCGTGCCTTGCGCCTTGAACAGGTGCAGGGTGCCTTCGGCCATGTCCAGCGCGAGCACGCCGCGGCAGGCGCCGTGCTCGTCCATGATCAGGTCGAGGGCGAAGTATTCGATGAAGAACTGCGCGTCGTGCGCCAGCGACTGCTGGTACAGGGTGTGCAGGATCGCGTGGCCGGTGCGGTCGGCGGCGGCGCAGGTGCGCTGCGCCGGCGGGCCCTTGCCGAACTTGGTGGTCATGCCGCCGAACGGACGCTGGTAGATCTTGCCGTCGTCGGTGCGCGAGAACGGCACGCCGTAGTGTTCCAGCTCGATGATGGCCGGAATCGCCTCGCGGCACATGTACTCGATGGCGTCCTGGTCGCCGAGCCAGTCCGAGCCCTTGACGGTGTCGTAGAAGTGGTACTTCCAGTTGTCGTCGCCCATGTTGGCCAGCGCCGCGGCCACGCCGCCCTGCGCCGCCACGGTGTGCGAACGGGTCGGGAACACCTTGGTGATGCAGGCGGTCTTCAGGCCCTTCTGGGCCAGGCCGAAGGTGGCGCGCAGGCCGGCGCCGCCGGCGCCGACCACGACCATGTCGAAGCTGTGTTCTTGGATCTTGTAGGCAGAGGCCACGGATCAGGCTCCCAGCGCGATGCGGATGATGGCGAGCACGCTGGCCAGGGCCGCGAGTGCGCAAACGAAAACGATGGCGATCTGCGAGGCCATCGCCAACAGCGGGGCGTGGACGTAGTCCTCGACGATGACCTGCAGGCCGAGCCGCGCGTGCCAGAACATCGCGATCACGAACGCGCTCAACAGCACCGCGTTGCACGGGTTGGCGACGCTGGCGCGGACGCTGGCGTAGTCGCCGCCGATCCACGACACGATCAGGCCGATGGTGTACAGGCTCAGGAAGATCAGCGCGATCGCGGTGACCCGCTGGACCACGAAGTGGTGGGTGCCGTACTGGGCCGAGCCCAGGCCGCGCGCCGACTTGAGCGCGGTGCGCGCTTCCTTCTGGCTGAAGATGCTCATGCGCCACCTCGCGACATCATGGCGACGATCCAGATCAGCGCGGTCAGCACGAGGCTGCCGATGACGCTGGTCCAGCTGCTGCGGATGAAGGTCTGGACCTTGAAGCCGAAGCCGGCGTCCTGGACCAGGTGGCGGATGCCGTTGAGCAGGTGATAGGCGAAGGCCCAGGTCCAGCCGAACAGGATCAGGAAGCCCAGCGGCGAGCGCGCGCAGGCGATGAAGCTCGCCCAGGCGTCGGGCCCCGCGGCCAGGGCGGTCAGCGCCCAGGCGATCAGCAGGGCGCCGATGGAGAGGATGACACCGGTCGCGCGGTGCAGGATCGAGGTCGCCATCTGTACCTGCCAGCGGTAAACCTGCAGGTGTGGCGACAAAGGTCGTTCGCGGTTCGCCATGAGGGTATGGCAATCTCGGCTGGGCGGCGGCGCCGCGTGGCGGGGAAGCGTGCGGGCACGCCGGTGTGGGGGTTTCGGGACGGTGCTTGAAAAGCGAACGACGCGGACCGATCAGCTAGAAATCGATGCAGCGTCCGTTCTTTTCCCAGTCGCCGTAGCGGGTCGGTTCGAGACCGTCGCGACCACCGTGCTCCTTGGGCGGCTGCGCTTGCGCAGCGGGCTCAACCGGAGCGTCCTTGGCGGAAGGCGATGCGCCTCCCGTCTCGGCCGCGCCGGACACGGGGGTCGCCGGGGTCTCGGACGCGTCGTCCGAACGTGCTTCCGGGGTGGTTTCGCCTATCATCACAGCGTTAAATATTAATTCCCGGCCCCCATGCCTGACAACCCGCACGCCTTGCCCGGACAGGCCTTCGCCCTGCCCGGTCAACGACTCATCGCCCTGGAGGGCCGCGACGCCGCGGCTTTCGCCCAGGCGCAATTCATGAACGACGTCAAGGGCCTGGCCGACGGCCACTGGCAATGGAGCGGCTGGCTGACGCCCAAAGGCCGCGCCGTGGCCCTGTTCGCGCTGCTGCGCCTGTCCGAACAGCGCATCTGGCTGGTCGTGCCCGATGCCGACGCCGATGCGCTGGTCGAGGCGCTCAAGCGCTTCGTGTTCCGCAGCAAGCTGGTCCTCGCCGTGCGTGAAGACCTCGTGATCGAAGGCCGCTTCGGCGCGCCCGAACGCGCATCGGGCGCGGCGGTCGGCGGCGAGGCCGACGGTATCGTCGAACTCGACTTCAGCGGCGCGGACGAAGCGCGGACTTTGCTGATCGTGCCGGCAGCGCAGGCCGCCGCGGCCGACGAGGCCCTGGCCGCGCGCTGGGCCCTGGCCGACCTGCGCCACGGCCTGCCGCGCCTGGCCGCCGCGCAGGCCGAGCAATGGACCCCGCAGCAACTGTCGCTGGACCGGCTGCGCGGCTACAGCGTCAAGAAAGGCTGCTACCCGGGCCAGGAGATCGTCGCCCGCACCCACTTCCTCGGCAAGGCCAAGCGCGGGCTGGCGCTGTTCGCCGCGGCCGCGCCGGTCGCGGCCGGCGCGGAAGTGCGCGGCGAAAGCGCGGCGCTGGGCACGGTGGCGGCGAGCGCCAGCGACGGCGCGACGCATCTGGCGTTGGCGGTGTTGCCGTTGGAGCGCGCGCAAGGCGCTGCGTTCATCGACGGGCAATCCGTACAGGAAATCCCGCTGCTCGACGGACTCGCCCGCTAGCTCCTTGTAGGAGCGGCGCAAGCCGCGACCGCGCCAATACGACTACGGCGCGATTGCCTATCGGGATCGTTCGGTCGCCCGCTACGGTGGGGACAGTTCCGTCGTGATCGCATTGCCGCGGTCGCGGCTCGCGCCGCTCCTACAGAGGGCGCCCGAAGCCGCGACGCGTCGGCTACAACCCGCCCTCGCCGCTGGTCGCCCGGATCAGCGCATCGCCCGCGCGGTCGCGCTGCGCACGCCAGTGTTCGTGCCAGGCCTGGAACATCAGCACGTTCCACAGATGCGTGTGCCAGCGCTTCTCGCCGTCGACGAAGGCGCGCCACAGGCCGTGGACGAGGTCGGCGTCGAAGTAACCCTGCGCGCGCAGCCGGTCCGGGGCGAGCAATGCCTCGGCCCACTCGCGCAGGTCGCCGCGCAGCCATTGCGAGACCGGCGCGCCGAAGCCGCGCTTGCCGCGGTCGACCATCGCATCGGGCAGATAGCGCCGCAGCACCCGCTTGAGCAGATGCTTGCTGCCGCCGTCGTCGCCGCGCTTGTAGTGCAGCGGCAGCGACCAGGCGAATTCGGCCACCTGGGTGTCCAGCAGCGGCGCGCGCGCCTCCAGCCCGACCGCCATGCTGGCGCGGTCGACCTTGCACAGCAGGTCGTCGGGCAGGTAGACGCTGTAATCGGCCAGCATCATCGCGTCGGCCGCGGTGCCGCGGCCGTCGAGCGGTTCGGCCAGGTCGTACAGCGTCGGCGGCAGTTGCGCGCCGGGCACCGCCGCCTGCGGAAAGCGCCAGCGCACGATCCGGTTGCGGTAGACATCGCCGATCCCGCGCGCGCCCATCTCGGCGGCGAACGCGGCGAAGCCGCCGGCGCGCGAGGCTTCGCCGTGGTCCTGGGCGCGCCCGGCCAGCCAGCGCCGCAGCGGCGCCGGCACCCGGTGCAGCAGGCTCAGGTTGCGCAAGGCGCGCTCGTAGCGCTTGTAGCCGAAGAACAGTTCGTCGCCGCCGTCGCCCGACAGCGCCACCGTGACCAGGTCGCGGGCGAGCTTGCAGACCAGCGCGGTCGGCACCTGCGAGGCGTCGGCGAAGGGTTCGTCGAACATCGCCGGCAGCCGCGGCACCACCGCCAGCGCGTCGCCACCGCTGACGTAGAGCTCGGTGTGCGCAGTGCCCAGGTGCCGCGCCACTTCGAGCGCGAGCGGCGCCTCGTCGTGGTGCGAGCCTTCGAAGCCGATGGTGAAGGTCTGCACCGGCTTGGCGCTGAGCGCCTGCATCAGCGAGGTCACCACCGACGAATCGGTGCCGCCGGACAGGAACACGCCGACCGGCACGTCGGCGACCATGCGCAGGCCGACCGCCTCGCGCAGCAGTTCGTCGAGGCGGTCCTCGGCGGCGTCGATGTCGCCGTCGAACGGATCGGCGATCGCCGCACGCATGCGCTCGGCGGCGTTCCAGTAGCGTTGCTGGTCGCGCGCCGGATCGTGCGCGCCGGGGCCGCGGGCGATGGCGGCCGCGTCCAGGCGCAGCAGCGCGCCCGGCGCCAGCTTCCAGGTATCGGCGTGGATGCAGTACGGCGAAGGCACGTAGTCGTAGCGCAGCAGCAACGCCAGCGCGTCGCGGTCGACGCCGTTGTCGAACTGCGGATGCCGCCACAGCGCCTTGAGTTCGGAGCCGAACACCAGGGTATCGCCGGCCCAGCCGTAGTACAGCGGCTTCTTGCCGACCCGGTCGCGCGCCAGCCACAGCTCGGCGCGCTCGCGGTCCCACAAGGCGATGGCGAACATGCCGTTGCAGCGCGCGATCGCCGCTTCCACGCCCCACTGCGACACCGCCGCCAGCAGCACCTCGGTGTCGGAATGGCCGCGGAAGCCGTGGCCCAGGCCGAGCAGTTGTTCGCGCAGTTCGGCGAAGTTGTAGACCTCGCCGTTGTAGGCGATCACGTAGCGCCCGTCGGTCGAGGCCATCGGCTGATGGCCCAGCGGCGACAGGTCGAGGATGCTCAGCCGGCGATGGGCGAGCGCGATGCCGGCCTGCGGATCCGCCCAGACGCCGCCGTCGTCGGGGCCGCGGTGGTGCAGCGCCTCGCCCATCGAAGCGGCGAGCGCGCACAGGTGCTCCTGGTCGAGATCGTTGCGCGGACGCAGCAGTCCGGCCAGTCCGCACATCGGCGTCAGCCCTGCGCCAGCGCGTCGGCGGCGCGGACGATGTCGTCGTCGCCCGGGATCACCAGGAACGCCGCGCCGGCCAGCGGGGTGTAGGTGTCCACGCCGACCACGCGCTGCAGCGGCACGCCGCCGAAGCCGGCCTCGGCCAGCGCGGTGATCACGCCCTCGCCCACGCCGGCGCTGCGGCGGCCTTCGTCGACCACGATCACGCGCTTGGCGCCGCGGGCCTGCTCGGCGATGTAGGCGTCGTTGAGCGGCACCAGCCAGCGCAGATCGACCACGCGCGCCTTCCAGCCGTGCGCCTGGTCGATCCGGCGCGCGGCGCGCAGGCTCATCGGAACGCCGTTGCCGTAGGTGAAGATCACCAGGTCGTCGCCTTCGCTGCCGTCTTCGGGCGCATACACCCTGCCCTCGCCCAGCGTCATGGCCTGGTCCGGCGACGGATACGTCGTCAGCCATTTGCCGTCGCCGGCTTCGTACAGGTCCTTGGTCATGTACAACGCGATCGGCTCCAGGAACACGGCCACGCGGCCGTCTACCTTGGCCAGCGCGGTCAGCGTGCGCAGCATGGTCGCCGCGTCGTCGCCGCGCGAGGGACAGCCGACCACCAGGCCGGGAATGTCGCGCAAGGCGGTGATCGAGTTGTCGTTGTGGAAGTGGCCGCCGAAGCCGCGCTGGTAGCCCAGGCCGGCGATGCGCACCACCATCGGGTTGCGGTACTGGTTGTTGCTGAAGAACTGCAGCGAGGCCGCCTCGCCGCGGATCTGGTCGCAGGCGTTGTGGAAGTACGCCAGGTACTGGATTTCCGGGATCGGCAGCAGGCCGACGTTGGCGAAGCCCTGCGCCAGGCCGAGGATCATGGTTTCGTCGAGCAGGGTGTTGAACACCCGGCGCGGGCCGAACGCCTTCTGCAGGCCCTTGGTGACGGTGTAGACGCCGCCCTTCTGCGCCACGTCCTCGCCGAACAGCAGGGTTTCGGGGTACTTGGCGAACAGGTCGTGCAGCGCGTTGTTGATCTGGATCGCCAGGTGCCGCGGCGGCTGCGCCTCGGGCAGCTTGGCTTCGCTGCCGAAGGCCTGCAGGCGGCGCTCGGCGTAATCGGCGCGCTGCGCTTCGGCCTGGACCGCGGCCGGCGTGTACGGCGCCAGCGGCGCGATCACGTGTTCGAGGGTCTCGATCTTGGGCCGGCGGTCGGCGTCCTCGGCCGCGGCGAAACAGCGCGCGCGCGTGGCCTCGTACAGCGCGAGCACTTCGTCCTTCGACATCAGCCCCGACTCCAGCGCGATCGCCGCCGAGCGCAGCAGCGGGTCGCTGGCTTCGACCGCGCACAGCTCCTCGACCGGACGCCATTCGATCTCGAAGTCGGTGCCGGCGTGGCCCATGATGCGGGTGGTGCGCAGGTGCAGGAAGGTCGGGCGGCGGGTGCCGCGGCAATGCGCGACCGCGCGCTGCACGTCGGCGTAGCCGCTGGCGAGGTCGAGGCCGTCGGCGGCGAAATAATCCAGCCCGTCCATGTTGCGGAAGCGGTTGCCGATCCAGCCGCCCGGGGTCTTCACCGAGATGCCGATGCCGTTGTCCTCGCACACGAACAGCACCGGCGCCGGCAGCTTCTGGTACGCGGTCCAGGCGGCTGCGTTGAACGCGGTCTGGGCGGTGGCGTGGTTGGCCGAGGCGTCGCCGAAGGAGCAGATGGCGATGCTGTCGTCGGGGATCGGCAGCGCATGGCCGAGGCGGCGCGCGGTCTCGATCGCCACGGCGGTGCCCAGCGCCTTGGGCAGGTGCGAGGCGATGGTCGAGGTCTGCGGCAGCACCCACAACGGCTTGCTGCCCCACACCTTGTGGCGGCCGCCGGACGCGGGATCCTCGGCGCTGGCGGCGAACGACAGCGCCGAATCCATCACCGGGTCCATGCCCGGCAGCTTGCGGAAGCGCTCGGCCATGAAGCCGCCGCTGCGGTAGTGCAGGAACGCCGGATCGGTGTGGCGCGCCGCGCGCGCGACCATCGCATTGCCTTCGTGGCCGCTGGAACCGATGGTGTAGAAGACCTTGTTCTGCACCCGCAGCACCCGCGCCATCAGGTCGAGATGGCGGCTGATCAGCTGCGATTCGAACAGCTCGCGGAAGCCGCGCGCATCCAGCGCGCTGCCGTCGAGGATCGCCTCTTCCGGCGCCGGGGGCGCGTCGCCGCGGCCGTTCCAGGCCTTCACGAACTCGACGAAATTGACGTCGCAGATCTCGGCCCGGTTGAGGCCCTTCATGCGCGCCGGGATCGGGCTCGCGACCGGGTTGAAGTTCGGCATCTGGCTGAAGATCGAAGACTGCGGTTGCGCTGACATCGGGGACTCCGCCGCCCTGTCCGGGCCGGCTCGACTAGGGGGAATTCAGAGGGAACGGTTGCTTTCGGCGATCCGCTGCGCGGCCTGCGCGTCGGGTTCGGGCAAGGCCACGAAGCGCGGCGTGGCGCGCACCCGCGCCAGCCACGACACGATCGCGGGATAGCCGTCCAGCGCGATGCCGCCGTGCGCGGCGACGTCGGTGTAGGCGAACAAGGCGATGTCGGCGATGCCGTAGCGCTCGCCGGTGAACCATGCGCGGTCCTGCAAGTGGCGCTCCATCACCGCCAGCGCCTGGTGGCCGCGCTCGCGCAGCGCCGGCAGGTCGGCGCGGCGCGGCGAATCCAGCGGCGTCCAGCCGGCGATGAAGCGGGCCACGGCGATGCTCGGCTCGTGGCTGTACTGCTCGAAGTTCATCCAGCTCAGCGCCTGCGCGCGCTGCCACAGGTCGGCCGGCAGGAATTCGCTGCCGTCGGCCAGGTAGTAGAGGATCGCGTTGGATTCGCTGAGCGTGCGCCCGTCGCCGAAATCCACCACCGGCACCTTGCCGTTGGGATTGAGCGCGAGGAACTGCGCGGTGCGGGTCTCGCCGCGGCTGCTGTCGACTTCGACCCAGCGATAGCGCTCGCCGAGCTGCTCCAGCAGCAGGCGCAGCTTGTGGCAGTTGCCCGAGGGCGAGAAGCCGTGGACGGTGATCATGCCTGCGCGGCCCCGGCCTTGCGCCGCGCGCGCCATTCCTCGCGGCTCTGGCCCCACACTTCCACTTCCTTCTCGTGGAAGGGTTCGGGCAGGCGGTCCTGGCGCAGGTAACGCGAGCCGAGCTTGCGCGCCACGCCCTTGGACGCGAGGTTGCCGGCGTCGATGGTGTGGATCACCTCGCTCCAGCCCAGGTGGTCGAACGCCCAGTCGATGCTCGCGGCCGCGCCTTCGCTGGCATAGCCCTGCCCGCCCGCGCTCTCGACGATGCCCCAGCCGACCTCGGTGCCCGGCCAGCCGTCCGGCTGCCACGGGCCGAGCCGGCCGATCCAGCGGCCCGAGGACTTTTCGAACACCGAGAAGAAGCCGTAGCCGAGCGCGGCCCAGGAGCCGATCACCGACATCAGCCCGCGCCAGGCCACCGGCCGCGGCTGCGGGCCGCCGATGTACCGCAGGTAGTCGCCGGCGCCCATGAACTGCGCCCAGGCGTCGAAATCCTCCAGCCGCGGCGGGCGCAGGAGCAGGCGCGGGGTTTCCAGTTCGATGTCGGCGATCGTCATCATGGATCGGTTCCCCGGAATGCTCTGGCTTGGCTTGGAAAGCCCCCGCCCCGCTTGCGGGACAGGGGTTGCGGCGAGGGCAACGCAGTTGCCGCGCGCGCGCCCATCCGGCCCTTCGGGCCACCTTCTCCCGCAGGAGGGAGAAGGAAACACATCGGGCTCCCGCAGGCGGGAGCGCGGGATCAGAACGCGTTGATGCCGGTCAATTCGCGGCCGACCACCAGCTGGTGCACCGTCTCGGTGCCCTCGTAGGTGATGACCGATTCCAGGTTCAGCGCATGGCGGATCGCGCCGTGCTCGGTGGTGATGCCGGCGCCGCCGAGCAGGTCGCGGCATTCGCGCGCGATATCGATGGCCATGCGGCAGTTGTTCCACTTCGCCAGGCTGACCTGGGTCGGCTGCATGTTGCCGGCGTCCTTGAGCCGGCCGAGCTGCACCACCAGCAACTGCGCCAGGGTGATGCGGCGGGCCATCTCGGCCATCTTGATCTGCGCCGACTGGGTCGCCGCGACCGGACGGTTGAACAGGATGCGTTCCTTGGTGTAGCCCAGCACTTCGTCGAGGCAGGCGATGGCGGCGCCGATCGGGCCCCAGGTGATGCCGTAGCGGGCCTGGGTCAGGCAGCCCAGCGGGCCCTTGAGGCCCTTGACGTTCGGCAGGCGGTTGGCGTCGGGCACGCGCACGTTGTCGAAGAACAGCGACGAGGTCACCGACGCGCGCAGGCTCATCTTGTGCTTGATCTCCTGGGCGGCGAAACCGGGCATGCCCTTCTCGACCACGAAGCCCTGGATGCCGTCCTCGGTCTGCGCCCAGACGATGGCGATGTCGGCGAGGTTGCCGTTGGTGATCCACATCTTGGAGCCGTTGAGGATCCAGTCGCCGCCGTCGCGCTTGGCGTTGGTCTTCATGTTGGCCGGATCAGAACCGCCGTGCGGCTCGGTCAGGCCGAAGCAGCCGATGATCTCGCCCTTGGCCATGCCCGGCAGCCAGCGCATGCGCTGCTCTTCGCTGCCGTAGGCGTAGATCGGGTACATGCACAGCGAGGACTGCACGCTGACGAAGCTGCGGATGCCGCTGTCGCCGCGCTCGAGTTCCTGGCAGATCAGGCCGTAGCTGACCGCGTTGAGGCCGGCGCAACCGTATTGCTCCGGCAGCGAGGAACCCAGCAGGCCGAGTTCGGCGATTTCCGGAACCAGTTCCTTGGGGAAGCGGCCCTGGTCGAAGGCGTCGCCGATGATCGGGATCACGCGCTCGTCGGTGAAGCGGGCCACGGTGTCCTGTACGGCGCGCTCCTCTTCGCTGAGCAGGGAACGGACGTCGAAGAGATCGTAGGGATGCAGGGCCATGGCGCGCCGGAGACCTGTTTTGGGCAGAAAGACGGCCATTGTAATGGGCGGGCGAAGCCGGGGTAAGGCCAGGGCTGGCGGCTGGCCGGGCGCGCGCCGCGCGAAAGCGGTTTCCGCGCGCGTCGGCGAAATCGGCGCCGAATCGACGCCGACGCGCGGCGCCTCTGTTTTCAAGCGGTTTTCGACGCGCCCGCGCGCCGCCGCGGAACCGCTACGGCATGCTCGGCGGGTGCGGCCGCGATGCGGCAACGCATGCCGCCACGTCCCGCCGCGCAGAAAATCCATTCTTTCTTGCAGCCCTTCGCGCAAAAAAAAACGGGGCCGGATGAACCGGCCCCGCTTCGGGTTGTCTGTCGCGCCCTGCGCGGGCTGCGCTCAACCGCGCCCCGGCGCCGCCAGCGAGGCGGTCTGGGTCACCACCTGGCCGTCGACCACCGGCAGGCGCTGGGTCGGGCGCTCGTCCATGCGCACGGTCTGCTCCTGGCCCTGGTAGCGGTAGGTCACGTTGTAGCCGACCACCTTGTTTTCCGAACCCAGCGAAATGCGGCTGCCGGGCTTGGACTCGGTGCGCGTGGTGCCGGTGGTGCCGTCCGGATTGCGGTAGGTCACGTTGTAGGCGACGACCTTGCTCGACTGCGAGGAGTCGGACACGGTGTGGCACTGGCGTTCGGTGCGGTTGACCACGCGGCCGCCGACATGGTTGCGGTCCACGCGGTTGCCGATGAAGCCGCCGGCCACGGCACCGGCCGCGGTCGCGGCCTTGCGGCCGTTGCCCTTGCCGACCTGGTTGCCGAGCAGGCCGCCGACCACCGCGCCGACCACCGTGCCGCCGACGTTGCCGTCGCGCTCGGGCAGGCGCTCCTGCACCACCACGTCCTCGCACACTTCGCGCGGGGTCGACACGGTGCTGGTCTCGCGTACCGGATCGGTGCCGATCACGGTCGCGTACAGCTTCTCCTTCTGGTTGATCGGCTTGACGTTGACCACGTCGGCGTAATCGACCTGCGGCTGGGTGTTGATCGCACCGCTGGCGGCGAGATCGCCGGCCGGGGTCGCGCCGTTGACCGCGTTCGGCATCTCCTGGCCGGGCGCCGGAGTCAGCGCCGCTACCGGAGCGGCGGGGCCGCGGAAGCTCTGGAAAGCCGCGACCGCCACGCCGCCGACCAGCAGCGACGCGATAGCGACAGCAATCATGTTCTTGTTCATTTGGAGCCTCCTGCAGCGGGGGAACCGCGGTGGTCGTCGGTACGATCCTTACCGGATGTAAAGATCGCGTTGGGCGGGGTCATTCCACCACCGGAAAGCTGAACCGGTGCCTATTGAATCGAGCCTTTTTAGCGCCAATCTGTCCCCTGCATAAACCCTTCCGCCGGCACGTGCTAGCGTGTTTGCCAACTGCATCACAACCCGTTCACCGCCATGGCCAATCCGCTGCTCGCTCCCCTGATGGGTTTTCTCGGCCGCCTGAGCTATCCGCGGCTGTTCGTGCTGACCGCGACGCTGTTCGCGGTCGACCTGGCGATTCCCGACCTGATCCCCTTCGTCGACGAACTCCTGCTCGGCCTGGGCACCTTGCTGCTGGCCAACTGGAAGAACCGCAAGCAGCCGCGGGCCGGCAGCATCGAGCCGCCGCCGCCGGCGCCGCGCTGAGCGCGGCTGTGCCGAGCAACGGCTTGATCGACAGCCACTGCCACCTCGACGCGCCGGAGTTCGACCCGGACCGCGCCGAAGTGGTCGCGCGCGCGCGCGCCGCCGGCGTCGCCGCGCAAGTGGTGCCGGCGATCGACGCCGCCGGCTGGCCCAAGCTGCGCGAGGTCTGCGCGGCCGCGCCGGGGCTGCATCCGGCTTACGGCCTGCATCCGATGTTCCTGGATTCGCACCGCCCCGGGCACCTGCCGCTGCTGGGCGAATGGCTGCAGCGCGAGCGCCCGTGCGCGGTCGGCGAATGCGGGCTGGACTACTACATCGAAGGGCTCGACCGCGAGACGCAGTCGCGGTACTTCGACGGCCAGTTGGAACTGGCGCGCGAGTTCGACCTGCCGGTGATCGTGCATGCGCGCCACGCGGTCGACGCTACCCTCGCCGCGATCCGCCGGGTCGGCGGGCTGCGCGGGGTGGTGCACAGCTATTCGGGCAGCGAGGAGCAGGCGCAGCAGTTGTGGAAACTCGGCTTCCTGCTCGGGCTGGGCGGTCCGGTCACGTATGAGCGCGCGCAGCGGCTGCGGCGGATCGTGGCGACGATGCCGCTGGAATTCCTGCTGCTGGAGACCGACGCGCCGGATCAGCCCGATGCGGAAATACGCGGGCAACGCAACGAGCCGGCGCGGCTGGCGGGGATCTGCGGGACCATCGCGCGGCTGCGCGGGGTGCCGGCCGAGGAAGTGGCGCGGGCGACGTCGGACAATGCGCGGCGGTTGTTCGGGCTGGATTCGTAAGCGCTGAAAGAAAAGCGTCGGGACTGAAGTCCCTCCCACAACAGCCGCGCTTGCCCAATACAGCGGCCCGCTGTTGTGGGAGGGACTTCAGTCCCGACGCCTTTCGATCCGCTCGCAGCGAACCGACAGGAATCAGTCCGCCTGCGCCTTCGGCTTCAACAGAATCTCCAGCGCCCGGCCCACCGCCGCGAACGCGAACACCCCGGTGATGTGCGTCGCCGCGCCCAGCCCCGCGCCGCAGTCGAGCTTGAGCGCGGCGTCGCCGTCGAGCTTGGGCCGCAGCCCGCACACCGTGCCGTCGGGCTGCGGGTACTTGACGTTCTCCAGCGAATAGATCGCCGACACGCCGAAGTAGCGGCTGGCGTTCTTGGGAAAGTTGAATTCGCTGCGCAGCTTCTTGCGGATCAACGCCAGCATCGCGTCGTGCTCGGTGCGCGAGAGGTCGCGCACCCGCACCAGGGTCGGATCGGTGCGGCCGCCGGCGGAGCCGACCGCGATCACCGGCAGCTTTCGCCGCCGGCACCAGGCGATCAGCTCGACCTTGCTGCGGAAGCTGTCGCAGGCGTCCAGGACCAGATCGAAGCCGCGGTCCAGCAATTCGGACAGGTTCGAGGGCGTCAGGAAGCTCTGCACCGCATCGACCTCGATCCCCGGGTTGATCGCGCGGCAGCGCTCGGCCATCGCCTCGACCTTGGCCCGGCCGTACTGGCCGGCCAGCGCCGGCAACTGGCGGTTGGTGTTGGACACGCACAGGTCGTCGGCGTCGATCAGGGTCAGGTGGCCGATGCCGGTGCGCGCCAGCGCCTCCACCGCCCACGAGCCGACCCCGCCCATGCCGACCACGGCCACCCGACACTGGCGGAAGCGGGCGACGGCGCCCTGGCCGTAGAGGCGGTCGATGCCGGCGAAGCGTTCTTGCCAGAGGGTGTCGGCGGATTCGGAAGCGATGGCGTTCATCGCGCCATTGTAAAGGCCGCGGCCGCGCGCGCCCGCCGCGACCGCGGAAAGCAGCGGGCCATCGGCGCGCCCGGCGGCGGCTTCGCGCGCCCCCACCCTGCCCGCGCGCGCCGGCAAGCGGCCGCTGCGCCCGCGCATCGCCGCTCGCCCGCGTGATCTCAAGCTCACATCCGTGCGTGCTATCGTGCCGCGATCTTGGATGGAGGCCAGGCAATGAGCGACACCCAGCCCACCGCCGCCGCGCCGAAGCGCAAAGGCAATGGTTCGAAGTATCTGTTCCTGTTCCTGATCGGCCTGGTCGGCGGCGTCGTCGCCACTGTGATGCTGATGAACGCCTGGAACCAACGTCAGGACAAATTCCCTGGCAGCGTCATGCAAGTACAACAGTGGCACCTGAATCAACTTAAAGACAGGGTCACACAGAATCGTTGCGCCGCTACCGACACCTTGCCGCATATCAGTGCGCTACGCATGATGGCCGATGATCTCGATCCTGCATTCCCCGGGCTGAAGGACGACCAGCGCTTTTCTCAGCATTCGGCAAAAATGCGCGCCGCGCTTGACAATGCTCGGACCAATCCGCCGGTCAGCTGCGCCGGCGTGACCACGGTGGCCGAGCAGATCGGCGAAGCCTGCAAGGCCTGCCATCAGGATTTCCGCGGCTGAGCCGCACCGGCATCGGCGGTCGAATCGCAAACGACGAACGGCGCGGCCCTGGCGGGTCGCGCCGTTCGCTTGTGCGCCGGCCGCGACGCGCCGCGGCCGCCCGCTTCAAGCTGAACGCGTACTCGAACCGGCACCGGCGAGGCGCCGAAATTGAACACCTGTTCACGTGGCGGCTTTTAGCTTGGCAAGCGCGTGGCGACGGTCGCCACATCGCATGCACAAAGCGCAGGAGCCTGGAATGAATACCAAGAACATCCGTTTGCTGGGCGTCGCAGCCGCGGCTTCGCTCGCCCTCGCCGGTTGCGCGACTTCGCCGGGCTATGGTGGTGGCGGTTACGGCGGCGGCGGCGGTTACAACAACTACCCGCAGCAGCCGCAGCCGGGCTACGGCGATCAGAACCGCTGCTACGACTGCGGCGTGGTCACCCGGATCGAGCAGATCAGCACCCAGGGCACCGCGCCCAGCGCCACCGGCGCGGTGCTCGGCGGCCTGGTCGGCGCGGTGGCCGGCCGCAAGATCGCCGACGACCACACCGACAGCAAGGGCCGCAAGAACAGCGCCACCGTGGCCGGCGCGGTCGCCGGCGCGGTCGCCGGCAACGCGATCCAGAACCGGGTCGGCGCGCCGAGCTACAACGTCTATGTGCGCATGGACGACGGCCGCACCCAGGTGGTCACCCAGAAGGACCTCGACGGCATCCGTGAGAACACCTACGTGCGCGTCGCCAACGGCCGCGCCTACATCCGCTGACGCGGCGCGCGCCGCCGCGGCGCGCGATGAAACAATGTAACGAAGAAAAACGGCCCGCATCACGGGCCGTTTTTCTTGTGCGTCCGCGACGTTTCCGGTTCACCACGGCCATCACGATTGGCCGCGGAACTAATGCACCAAACGCTCTCTTCCCGGATGGGCGCCTGCGCTAGCGTCGTGCGGTCCGCGCCGCGGGCCCAGCCAACGCAAGTCAACGCATCACCGGGAGAGTCGGAATGAAACTTCGCATCGTGCATGTGGTTTCCGTGGGCGCCGTGCTGTCCGGCGCGATCGCCGCCGCCGTCGCCACGCCGCCTTCGGCGACGCAGAACAACCCGCTGCGCATCGGCATGGTCGCGGTGACCGGCAACGCCGACGATTTCCTCGGCGCGGTCGAGGTCAGCGTCACCAACACCAGCAAGAAGGCGGTGCGCCTGCCCAAGTGGCAGCTGCCCTCGGACGAGTTCGACGCCAAGCTGTTCTCGATCAGCTACAACGGCGAGGCGGTCGCCTATGAAGGCAAGATGGTCAAGCGCGGCCTGCCGTCCGCGGCGGACTTCGCGATCCTGCAGCCGGGCGAAACCGTGCGCCGCATCGTCGACCTGTCGGCCGGCTACGACCTCTCGCGCACCGGCCAGTACGTGGTGACCTTCCGCGCGCCGCTGCAGCACGCCTCCACGTCCGACCGGGTCATGCTGCACCAGGCCAACGGCCTGCCGATGAGCGCGCAGAGCGCGCCGCTGCAGTTGTGGGTGGACGGCATCGACCAGCTCGGCGGGACCAAGGTCGCCGCGGCGAAGAAGCCGGTCGGCCCGACCGCGGTGGTCAACGGCGTCAACTACGTCGGCTGCACCACCGCGCGCACCAGTTCGGCCGGCCAGGCCGTGGTCCAGGCGCGCGCCTATTCCGAGAACGCCAAGGGCTATCTCAACGCCGGCACCGTCGGCCCGCGCTACACCACCTGGTTCGGCGCCTACACCGCCAGCCGCTACTCGACCGCGCGCTCGCACTTCCAGGCCATCGACGCCGCGCTGGACCAGAACAACGGCCAGATCACCATCAACTGCGGCTGCACCAGCAGCGCCTACGCCTACGTGTACGCGAACCAGCCGTACCAGATCTACGTGTGCAACGCGTTCTGGAACGCGCCGCTGACCGGCACCGACTCCAAGGCCGGAACCCTGGTCCACGAGATGAGCCACTTCACCGTCGTCGCCGGCACCGACGATCACGCCTACGGCCAGGCCGCGGCCAAGAATCTGGCGACCAGCAACCCGACCAACGCGCTCGACAACGCCGACAACCACGAGTACTTCGCCGAGAACACTCCCTTCCAGAACTGAGTCGTCCCGGACAGGCCACGCGCGACGGGCGGCATCAGACGCCCATCGCGCCCAGGCTGCCAGCGGCCCGCCCGGTGCGGGCCGCTTTTTTTATGCCTGGGCTCAACCCCGATGCGCAGTACCGGACGTTGGATTTCCACGAGCCGGCGCAGGGATGCGCACACTCCGCAGGAGGCGGCGGGAACGGCGCGGGAAACGAGGCCCGCGACGTGCCCGAAGACAGGCTCGGCGTGCAAGCGAGGGCACGCAGCGGTACCGGTGCGGGGCGAGGACGGGTCGCCGGAACCGCATTGAGCGGCACAAGGAAGGTGCTGGCGGCCACGGACGGCCGCCGCGGCGCCGGGGGATCGGGACGGTCCCCGGCGCTTTTTGTATTTACGGCGCGGCGCGCCGGGCATCGCGAGCGGCCGCGGCAGCTCGCGACGAAAACCGGGACCGCGGCAGCGCGCGCAATCGCCTCGCGAATGCGGCGTCGACGCGACGACTGCCGGCCGCGGGATTCGCATTTGTGATAACGATCAAAAGTATACGAAAAGAAAAACCCGGCCGTAGCCGGGTTTTTCCGAGTTGCGCGCCGATCGTGCGGCAGCGCAGCATCGCACGCAGTGCGATTTACATCGGCTCGACCGCGTCGGCCTGCAGGCCCTTCTGGCCCTGGACCACGGTGAACGAGACCTTCTGGCCTTCCTTCAGGCTCTTGAAGCCCTGGGACTGGATCGCGCGGAAATGCACGAACACGTCCTCGCCGTTTTCGCGGCTGATGAAGCCAAAACCCTTGGCGTCGTTGAACCACTTGACGGTTCCGATCTCTTTACCGGACATCGCTACTCTCTCCTTGAAACGTGGTGTGTTGGCGCGAACGCTCGCGTGCTGGTTGCAAGGAGGAAGCGAGGTGCAACGATGTAGCGGATCGGTGGATCAACCGCATCGGGCCACGATTCACGGTGACCCTTGGCAAACGCAGCGCCCGCAACGTACCCCGACATGGGCCAAAATGCAAACCACGCCGGACCGCCCGTCCGCTTAGGGATTACACATGGATTTGGATGGCTTTTATTACATTCTCGCCGCGTTTCTGGTGCTGCTCGGAATCGCCGGAACGGTCCTGCCGGCACTGCCCGGCCCGCCGCTGGTGTTCGTCGGCATGCTGCTGGCCTCGTGGGTGTCCAAGTTCGAAAAAGTGGGCTGGATCACACTGACGATCCTGGGTCTGCTGACGCTGCTGTCGATGGTGGTCGACTTCGCCGCGACCGCGATGGGAGCCAAGCGGGTCGGGGCCAGCAAGCTTGCGATCGTGGGTTCGGTGATCGGCACCTTCGCCGGCTTGTTCTTCGGCCTGATCGGGGTGTTCATCGGCCCGTTCGTGGGAGCGCTGGTCGGCGAGTGGATCCACACCCACCAACTCGACCAGGCCACCAAGGTCGGCGTCGGCACCTGGGTCGGCATCGTCGTGGGCACGGTGTTCAAGCTCGGGCTGGCCTTCGCCATGGTCGGGGCCTTCGCGATCGCCTGGTTCGTGTAGGCGCGGCCCGCGTCGACGGCCCGCATCGACGCTCCGCTCCATTAACGGTTCACACCGCATTCGCGCGGCAGTGCAAGACTCCTGCACCGCAGGCCCGGCGCCTGCGTACGAACGCCTCGCACGCTTGCCTATCGGACGTCCTTGCTTATGTTCTATTCCCGCTCCCTCCTGACGACCGCGCTGGCCGCCGCGCCGCTGCTGGCCTCCGCGCAGACCGCGCCGCAACCGGCCACCGCGCAGGCCTGCGTGGCGATCAACGGCGACGCCGACCGCCTGGCCTGCTACGACGCGGCGCTGGGCCGGCAAGGCGGCGACGTGCGCAACGCCGACATCGCCGCCAAGGAAGCCAAGGCGATCCAGCGCAACCTCGAACTCGGCGACGAGCTCGCCGGCCAGCCCAAGCCCGGGGTGGTCGAGCGCGCGCGCCAGGCCGCCGGCGGCGGCGTGTTCGCGCACGACGCGCCGCTCGCCGATGCCATCGCCAACGCCGGCAAGGGCGGCCTGCTCGACAGCCGGTGGGAACTGGCCAAGGACTCCAAGCTGGGCCTGTTCAACTTCCGCGCCTACAAGCCGGTGTACCTGCTGCCGGTGTTCTGGAACAACGATCCGAACACGCGCCCTCACTCGCCCAACCCGCGCAACACGGTCAGCGAGCCGCAGTCGCTGGACAGCGTCGAAACCAAGTTCCAGATCAGCTTCAAGACCAAGGCGGTGGAGAACCTGTTCGGCGACAACGGCGACGTGTGGATGGGCTACACCCAGTCCTCGCGCTGGCAGGTCTACAACGCCGAGAATTCGCGTCCGTTCCGCGAGACCAACTACGAGCCGGAAGTGTTGCTGGTGTTCCGCAACAACTACCGCATCGGCGATTGGAAGGGGCGCATGTTCGCAGTCGGCCTCAACCACCAGTCCAACGGCCGCGCCGATCCGCTCTCGCGCAGTTGGAACCGGGTGATGTTCAACATCGGCCTGGACCGCGAGGACTGGGCGCTGACGCTGCGGCCGTGGTACCGCGTCTCCGACGGCAACGACGACGACAATCCCGACATCGAGGACTACATGGGCCGCGGCGACCTGACCCTGGTCCACCGCCGCGGCGGCCACGAGTTCTCGCTGATGGCGCGGCATTCGCTGCGCGGCGGCGACCGCTCGCACGGGGCGCTGCAGTTCGATTGGGGTTTCCCGATCCACAACCAGCTGCGCGGGCATCTGCAGATCTTCGACGGCTACGGCGAGAGCCTGATCGACTACAACCACAAGGCCACCTACATCGGCCTGGGCATCTCGTTGCTGGAGTGGTACTGAACCGGCCGTAGCCCGTGCAGGAGCGGCGCGAGCCGCGACCGCGACAACGCAGCTGCGACGACAGTTGCGGCGTGGTTGATTTGTCGCGGTCGCGGCTCGCGCCGCTCCTACAGGGGAGCGTCCTTCGACGCCGGCGAACGATCGCCGCCGCGCGGACAAAACACGGGAACTGCGACACCGTCGGCCCTGCCGCGCAGGTAGCCCGCGCTACCCTGCCCCGCCCTGACGGAAATCCCGATGAAGATGCGGCGCATCCTCTGCCTGGACGGCGGCGGCATCCGCGGTCTGGTGAGCTGCCACTGGCTGGCCGGCGTCGAGCAGGCGCTGGCGCAGGCGGGAAAACCGCCGGCGGGCAAGGCCCGGGCCGAAAACGCCCGCGACGCACCGGCCCCGAGCGCCAAAACCACGGGCGGCAAACACGGCCTGCTCGATCGCTTCGACCTCCTCGCCGGCAGTTCGACCGGCGCGCTGGTGGCCTGCGGGCTGGCGGCCGGCTTCTCGCCCGACGCGCTGGCGCAGCTGTACCGCGACCAGCGCCATACGATCTTTCCCAATCTCGCCGGGCGGCTGTGGTCGCGCGCCAACCGTTTGGTCAGCGACGGCTTCTCGGCGCCGCGCTACGACGGCAGCGGGATCGAGCAGGTGCTGCGCAAGGTGTTCGGCAAGACCACGCTGGGCCAGCTCAAGGCGCCGGTGCTGGTGACCAGTTACGACACGATCTCGCGCACGCCGGTGATCTTCAAAAGCTTCGACCCCAAGCACCGCGACCTGCCGGTGTGGGAGGTCTGCCGCGCCTCGACCGCGGCGCCGACCTATTTCCCGGCGCATCCGATGAAGGTGGAAGGCAAGCACTGCGCGCTGATCGACGGCGGCGTGGTCGCCAACAATCCCACCGCCTGCGCGATCGCCGAAGCGCTGCGCAAGGACGCGAAAGTGGACAACAGCCGCGACCTGGTGGTGCTGTCGGTCGGCACCGGCGAGCGCACCCGCAGCATCAGCCTGGAATCGGCGCGGACCTGGGGCGCGCTGGAGTGGGCGGTGCCGATCATCGACGTGCTGTTCGACGGCAATACCGATTCGGTCGATTACATCGCCCGGCAGTTGGTCGGCGACGGGTATTACCGGATGCAGGCGGAGCTGTTGGTCGGGTTGGACGACCTGGACGACACCAGCGAGACGAACGTGCTGGCGTTGGAGACGCTGGCGAAGGAATACCTGACGCGGCCTGCGACGAAGAAGATGTTGGCGCAGCTGGTCAAGAAGCTCTGAGCCAAACGTTCGGCGCGCAACCGCATGGGCTACCTGTAGGAGCGGCGCGAGCCGCGACCGCGGCAACGCAACTGCGTCGATGCTTGCGTCGTTATTGCGTTGTCGCGGTCGCGGCTCGCGCCGCTCCTACAGGGGCTTCGGCCGAAACGCAGACGCCCGGCCGGAGCCGGGCGTCTTGGGGTCGCAGCGCGATGCAGGCCGAGGCTTACTCGACCACCACCGGGATCTTTCCGATGCGCGCCTGCCATTCCTTAGGCCCGGTCTTGTGCACCGATTCGCCGGCGCTGTCGACCGCGACCGTCACCGGCATGTCCTGCACGGTGAATTCGTAGATCGCTTCCATGCCCAGGTCGGCGAAGCCGACCACGCGCGAGGCCTTGATCGCCTTCGACACCAGATAAGCCGCGCCGCCGACCGCCATCAGGTAAACCGACTTGTGCTTCTGGATCGCCTCGATCGCGGCCGGGCCGCGCTCGGCCTTGCCGACCATGCCGAGCAGGCCGGTCTGCGCGAGCACCTGTTCGGTGAACTTGTCCATGCGCGTGGCCGTGGTCGGGCCGGCCGGGCCGACGACTTCGTCGCGCACCGGATCGACCGGACCGACGTAATAAATGAAGCGGCCCTTGAAGTCGACCGGCAGCGGCTCGCCCTTGTTGAGCATGTCGACGATGCGCTTGTGCGCGGCGTCGCGCCCGGTCAGCAGCTTGCCGTTGAGCAGCAATACCTCGCCGGGCTTCCAGCTCGTCACGTCTTCGGCGGTGACCCTGTCGAGATCGACGCGGCGGCCCTTGGACGAGTCGTAGGTCAGCTTCGGCCAGTCTTCCAGCGACGGCGGGTCGAGCATGACCGGGCCGCTGCCGTCGAGGGTGAAGTGGGCGTGGCGGGTCGCAGCGCAGTTCGGGATCATCGCCACCGGCAGGTTGGCGGCATGGGTCGGGTAGTCCTTGACCTTGATGTCGAGCACCGTGGTCAGGCCGCCGAGGCCCTGCGCGCCGATGCCGAGCGCGTTGACCTTCTCGTACAGTTCCAGGCGCAGTTCCTCGGCGCGATTGCTGGCGCCGCGCGCCTGCAGCTCGGTGATGTCGATCGGTTCCATCAGCGATTCCTTGGCCAGCAGCATCGCCTTCTCGGCGGTGCCGCCGATGCCGATGCCGAGCATGCCCGGCGGGCACCAGCCCGCGCCCATGGTCGGCACGGTCTTGAGCACCCAGTCGACGATGGAATCGGACGGGTTGAGCATCGCGAACTTCGACTTCGCCTCCGAACCGCCGCCCTTGGCCGCGACGATGACGTCGACGGTGTTGCCCGGCACGACCTTGACGTTGACGACCGCGGGCGTGTTGTCCTTGGTGTTGGCGCGCTTGCCGGCCGGATCGGCCAGCACGCTGGCGCGCAGCTTGTTGTCGGGGTGGTTGTAGGCGCGGCGCACGCCTTCGTTGACCATGTCCTCCACGCCCATGGTCGCGCCGTCCCAGCGCACGTCCATGCCGATTTCCAGGAACACGGTGACGATGCCGGTGTCCTGGCAGATCGGCCGGTGGCCCTCGGCGCACATGCGCGAGTTGATCAGGATCTGGGCGATGGCGTCCTTGGCCGCCACGCTTTCCTCGCGCTCGTACGCGGCGGCGAGGTTCTTGATGTAGTCGACCGGGTGGTAGTAGCTGATGTATTGCAGGGCGTCGGCGACGGACTGGATCAGGTCGTCCTGGCGGACGACCACGGGGCCGCGGGAAGCGGCCGAAGACGGAGTTGCGGTCACGGCGGGCGATAAGGCTGGCGGTGGGGACGGCTATTCTACCCCTCCCGGCCCGGCCGGCGGCCGCGGCCGCGACGCCGCCCCCTCCATCGGGCCGACCTGCCAGGGCGAACCGCATCCGATGAGCCTCCGACCGCCGAAATCGCCGCCGCCCGGCCCCGCCGCGCCGCCGTTCAACCCGCTGTGGCTGCTGGCCGGCCTGGCGTTCCCGTCGCTGGCGGCGATCGCCGCGCTGGCACTGGCGCCGCGGTTCGAGGCGGCCTATGCCGGCCTGGGCGCCGAACTGCCCGCGCTGACCCGCCTGGTCTTCGATTACGCCTGGGCGCCGTGGCTGTTGGATGTGGCGGTGTTGGCGCTGTGGCTGGCCGCGCCGCAGGCGCAGCGCGACCGCTGGGCCGGCCGGTTCGGCGTGGTCGCGGGTCTGGCGGCGATCGCGGTCCTGGTGGTCGCGCTGTATCTGCCGTTCTTCGGCCGCGCCGCCGCGCTGTAGCGCCGCTCGCGCGAGCGGCCCGCCCCGACGGAGCGGGCCGCCCCGACGGAGCGGGCCGCGCCGGCATTACTGCGGGCAGGCGTCGAGCACGCAGGAGCGCCACTGCAGCTCGCAGTAGTACGCGCCGGCGCCGTGTTCCTGCTCGCACTCGCGCTGCAGGTCGTAGCAATAGACGCCGCCGGCGCAGACGATCAGGTCGCGCGGCGTGGCGGTCGCGCCGAACGCGAACGCGAAGGCGAACAGGGCCAGGGCGAGGCCGGCGCGGCGGGTCTTGAGCATGGCGAACGATTTCATTCGAACTCTCCTTTTCGATGGCGGTTGCGGTTGCGGTTGCGGTTGCGGATCGGGCCGGGCTCGGGCTCGGCCGCGACGTTCCGGACTTACTGCGGACAGGCGTCGAGCACGCAGCCGCGCCACAGGCGGTCGCAGAACGCCGCGCTCTTGCCCGAATCCAGGCACGGCTGGCGCACTTCGGCATCGCAGTAGACGCCGCCGCCGCAGACGATGATGTCGCGCGAAGCCGCGGTCGCGCCGAACGCGAACGCGAAGGCGAACGCCGCCAGCGCGGCGGTCGCGCGCCAGCGCTTGAGCGGCGCGGGCAATTGCTTGAAGGTCATGCGAATTCTCCTTTTCGTGGCGAACCGGCCGTGCCGCGGCCGGGCGCTCCGCGCGGAGCGCGCAGTTACCTTACCCGCGCGTCCGCCGGCCGCGACCTGTCAGTAACCACAGCGCAAATGTTCGAAACCGCGACGGCGCGCATGAAGGCCGCGCGCGCCGCGTCGTCGCCGGCCGCCACGGCGCCGTGACGCCGCCGCGCCGCGGGAGTTGGCAGAATCGCCGCATGAGCCGACCCGATCCCGCCACTCCCGCGCCGTCCGATCCGGCCCGCGCCGCCGGCCACGCCGGCAAGCCCAGCCTGCGCGAGCGCTTCGACGCGCTGCGCAACCTGCCGCCGTTCCTGCGCCAGATCTGGGCCACCAGCCCGGCGCTGACCCTGGTCACCCTCGGCCTGCGCCTGGTCCGCGCGCTGCTGCCGATCGCGACCTTGTACGTCGGCAAGCTGATCATCGACGAGGCGGTGCGCCTGGTCGCCTCCGGTGTGCACGTGGATTCGCTGGCCCAGGCCTGGCACGGCGGCCAGCTCGACACCCTGGCCGCGCTGCTGTTGCTCGAATTCGGCCTGGCGGTCGGTTCCGACCTGCTCGGGCGGATCATCAGCTACGGCGACCAGCTGCTGTCGGAACTGTTCACCAACGCCACCAGCGTGCGCCTGATGGAGCACGCCGCGAACCTGGACCTGGAGGACTTCGAAGACCCCGACCTGCAGGACCGCCTCGACCGCGCGCGCCGCCAGACGGTGGGGCGGATGAGCCTGATGAGCCAGTTGTTCGGCCAGGTCCAGGACACCGTCACCGTGATCAGCTTCGCCGTCGGCCTGCTGGTCTACGCGCCGTGGCTGATCGCGCTGCTGGCGGTGGCGCTGATCCCGGCCTTCGTCGGCGAGGCCCACTTCAACGCGCTGGGCTATTCGCTCAACTACGCCTGGACCCCGGAACGGCGCCAGCTCGAATACGTGCGCCAGATGGGCGCCAGCGTGGAAACGGCCAAGGAGGTGAAGATCTTCAACCTCCACCGCTTCCTGATCGCGCGTTATCGCCAGCTCGCCGACAAGTTCTTCAAGGCCAACCGCGCCCTCGCCCGCCGCCGCGCGTTGTGGGGCACGGTGCTGGCGGGGCTCGGCACGCTGGGCTACTACGTCGCGTACGGCTACATCGCCTGGCGCACGGTGAAGGGCGATTTCAGCATCGGCGATCTGACTTTTCTGGCCGGCAGCTTCCGCCGCCTGCGCCAATTGCTCGAAGGGCTGTTGGTCGGCTTCTCCCAGGTCGCCGGACAGGCGCTGTACCTCGACGACCTGTTCTCGTTCTTCCGGATCGAGCCGGAGATCGCCTCGCCGGCCGACGCCGCGGCGGTGCCGAAGCCGATCCGCACCGGCTTCGTATTCGACAACGTCGGCTTCCGCTATCCCGACGCCGAGCACTGGGCGCTGCGCGGGCTGAGCTTCGAACTGCGCGCCGGCGAAGTGCTGGCCCTGGTCGGCGAGAACGGCGCCGGCAAGACGACCCTGGTCAAGCTGCTGGCGCGGCTGTACGACCCCGACGAGGGCCGCATCCTGCTCGACGGCCGCGACCTGCGCGAATACGACCTGGACCAGCTGCGCGCGAGCATCGGCGTGATCTTCCAGGACTTCGTCCGCTACCACCTCACCGCCGGCGAGAACATCGGCGTCGGCCAGATCGACGCGATGGACGATGGCGAGCGCATCCGCGAGGCGGCGCGGCGCTCGATGGCCGACGAAGTCATCGAATCGCTGCCGATGGGTTACGACCAGCAGATCGGCCGGCGCTTCAAGACCGGCGTGGACCTGTCCGGCGGACAGTGGCAGAAGATCGCGATCGCCCGCGCCTACATGCGCGACGCGCAGGTGATGATCCTCGACGAACCGACCGCGGCGCTGGACGCGCGCGCCGAGTTCGAGGTGTTCCAGCGCTTCAAGGAACTGTCGCAGGACAAGACCGCGGTGCTGATCTCGCACCGCTTCTCCAGCGTGCGCATGGCCGACCGCATCCTGGTGCTGGCGCAGGGGCGGCTGGAGGCCAGCGGCACCCACGAGGAGTTGTTGGCGCAGGGCGGGCGCTATGCGGAGTTGTTCGAGTTGCAGGCGGCGGGGTATCGGTGAGCGGCGGCATGCGGTCGTGCGCGCGGCCGTTGCGGCGGCACGGGCATAGACGGATGGCGACGTAGGCGAAGGTTCGCGGTCGCGGCTCGCGCCGCTCCTATAGGGAGCCCATGTAGGAGCGGCGCAAGCCGCGACCGCCATGTTCAGGCCTCTGCGCGAGCTACAAACGCAAACACAAGTCGAATTGTCGCGATCACCGCATCGGGCTATGGTCGAACGCATGTCCCCGCCCAGGAACGATGCATGACTTTCGACCTACGCCGCGGCGCGCTCGCCGCCGCCCTGCTGCTTAGCCTGGCCGCCTGCCAGCAAGGCAACGACGCCGCGGCCGCGGCCGCCGCGCCCAAGCCGGCGCCGAAGCAAGCCACCACCCACGCCGTGCCGAGCGAACTGGGCGAGCTGCAGGTGACCGAAGTCGCCAGCGGCCTGGAGCATCCCTGGGCGGTGGCGCTGCTGCCCGACGGCGGCTTCCTGGTCACCGAACGCCCCGGCCGCCTGCGCCGGGTCGGCGCCGACGGCGCGATCTCCGCGCCGCTGAAGAACGTGCCCGAGGTCTGGGCGCAGGGCCAGGGCGGCCTGCTCGACGTGGTGCTGGCGCCGGACTTCGCCAGCAGCCAGCGCATTTATCTCAGCTACGCCGAACCCGGTCCCGACGACAGCGCCGGCACCGCGGTGGCGACCGCCACGCTCGGCGCCGACGCGCTGAGCGATGTGAAGCGGATCTACCAGCAGCAGCCGAAACTGGTCGGTCCCAATCACTTCGGCTCGCGCATCGCCTTCGACGACAAGGGCCACGTGTTCATCACCCAGGGCGAGCGCCAGCAGCGCATGGCCTCGCAGGAACTGGACAAGCTGCAGGGCAAGCTGGTGCGGCTGAATCTCGACGGCAGCGTGCCGGCCGACAATCCGTTCGTGGGCCGTAACGACGCGCGCGCGGAAATCTGGAGCTACGGCCACCGCAACATGCAGTCGCTCGCGATAGACCCGCGCACCGGCACCGTGTGGGAAGCCGAACACGGCCCGCGCGGCGGCGACGAGATCAACCTGCCGCAAGCGGGCAAGAACTACGGCTGGCCGATCGTCACCCACGGCATCGACTACAGCGGGCTGAAGATCGCCGAGGCCGAAGGCAAGGAAAAGCCCGGGATGGAGCCGCCGTACCACGTGTGGGAGAAATCGCCGGCGCTGTCGGGCATGGCCTTCTACACCGGGCACGCCGGCTCGGGCTGGAACGACAGTCTGTTCCTGGGCGCGCTGTCGGACGGCAGCCTGATCCGGCTGAGCCTCGACGGCGACAAGATCGTCGGCGAAGAACGGCTGCTCAAGCCGCTCGGCTGGCGCATCCGCGACGTGCGCGTGTCGGCCGACGGCAAGGTGTATGCGCTGACCGACGACAGCGATGGCAAGTTGTTGCGGATCGAGCCGCCCAAGGCGAAGTGATGGCGGCGGCGCGGTAGGACGGGTTCGTCGCTGTTGAAGGTTCGCGGTCGCGACTCGCGTCGCTCCTACAGGTAGCCCATGCAGGAGCGACGCGAGTCGCGACCGCGCCGATGCAACCACCGCGAAAACCACCCGCAACCCGATAACGAAAAAGCCGCCCGACGGCGGCTTTTTCTTTGCATCGCTACGCGCGAATCAGGACTTCTGCTTGGCCCGCGCGAACGCATCCGCCAGCGCACCGCCCAGCGGCGCCGAGCCCTTGCCCGGCGGCGCGAACGAACCGCCGCGCTGCTGCGGCTGATCTCGGCGACCGCCGCCGCGCGGACCGCCACGGTCGTTGCGCGGCTCGTTGCCGCCGCCGCGTTCGCCGGGCGCGCGCGGCGCCGGCACCGGGTCGTCCAGGCGCCGGGTCAGGGCGATGCGCTTGCGCGGGATGTCCACTTCCAGCACCCGCACTTTGACCACGTCGCCGGCCTTGACCACGTCGCGCGGGTCCTTGACGTACTTGTCCGACAACGCCGAGATGTGGATCAGGCCGTCCTGGTGCACGCCGATGTCGACGAACGCGCCGAACGCGGCGACGTTGCTGATCACCCCTTCCAGGATCATGCCGACCTGCAGGTCCTTGAGGTCCTCGACGCCGTCGGCGAACTTGGCCGCCTTGAACTCCGGACGCGGATCGCGGCCGGGCTTTTCCATTTCCTTGAGGATGTCGCGCACGGTCGGCACGCCGAACTTGTCGTCGGTGTAAGGCTCCGGCTTCAGGCTGCGCACGAACTGCGGATCGCCGAGCAACTGCTTCACCTCGCGCCCGCACTGCTTGACGATGCGCTCGACCACCGGATACGCCTCCGGGTGCACGGCCGAGGCGTCCAGCGGCTCGTCGCCGTCGACGATGCGCAGGAAGCCGGCGCATTGCTCGAAGGTCTTCTCGCCCAGGCGCGGCACCTTGAGCAGGTCCTTGCGGGTCTTGAACGGGCCGTTTTCGTCGCGGTGGCGCACGATGTTCTCGGCCACGGTCGAGGACAGGCCCGACACCCGCGCCAGCAGCGGCGCCGAGGCGGTGTTGACCAGCACGCCGACCGCGTTCACGCAGTCCTCCACGCGCGCGTCGAGCGCGCGCGCCAGGCGGTACTGATCGACGTCGTGCTGGTACTGGCCGACGCCGATCGCCTTGGGTTCGATCTTGACCAGTTCGGCCAACGGGTCCTGCAGGCGCCGCGCGATCGACACCGCGCCGCGGATGCTCACGTCCAGATCCGGGAACTCCTTGGAAGCGAATTCCGACGCCGAATACACCGACGCGCCGGCTTCGCTGACCACGGCCTTGGTCAGCTTGGCATCGGCCATGAGCTTGATCAGATCGCCGGCGAGCTTGTCGGTTTCGCGCGACGCGGTGCCGTTGCCGATCGCGATCAGCTCGACCCCGTGCTTGACGCACAGCGCGCGCAGCGTATGCAGCGACTGGTCCCACTGCTTGCGCGGCTCATGCGGGTAGATGGTGTCGTGGGCGACGAACTTGCCGGTGGCGTCGACCACCGCGACCTTGACCCCGGTGCGCAGGCCCGGATCGAGCCCGAGCACCGCGCGCGGACCGGCCGGCGCGGCCAGCATCAGGTCCTTGAGGTTGTCGCCGAACACTTCGATGGCTTCGGCTTCGGCCTTTTCGCGCGCCTGGCCGAACAGGTCCAGCAACAGGTGCAGGTGCAGCTTGGCGCGCCAGGTCAGGCGGCAGCAGTCCAGCAGCCAGCGATCGGCCGGGCGGCCCTGGTCGCTGATGCCGGCGTTGACCGCGACGCGGCCCTCGCCCTGCTGGTGGCCGGCTTCGGCGTCGCTGCCCGGATCGAGGTCGAGGAACAGGATTTCCTCGCGGCGCGCGCGGAACAGCGCCAGCAGGCGGTGCGAAGGAATCTTGGCCAGCGATTCGACGTGGTCGAAGTAGTCGCGGTACTTGGCGCCTTCGTTCTCCTTGCCCTCGGCCACGCGCGCGCGGATCATCCCGACTTCGCCGAGCCAGGTGCGCAAGCCGCCGACCAGGGTCGCGTCCTCGGCCCAGCGCTCCATCAGGATCGCGCGCGCGCCGTCGAGCGCGGCCTTGACGTCGGCGACCTGCTTTTCCTCGCTGACGAAACCTGCGGCGAACTCGTCCGGCTTGAGCGTCGGATCGGCCAGCAACGCATCGGCCAGCGGCTCCAGCCCGGCCTCGCGCGCGATCTGGGCCTTGGTCCGGCGCTTGGGCTTGTACGGCAGGTACAGGTCTTCCAGCCGCGCCTTGCTGTCGGCGGCCTCGATGTCGGCGCGCAGCTCGTCGCTGAGCTTGCCCTGCTCGGCGATGCTCTCCAGCACCGCGGCGCGACGGTCCTCCAGCTCGCGCAGATAGCGCAGGCGCGATTCCAGATCGCGCAGCTGGATGTCGTCGAGCCCGCCGGTGACTTCCTTGCGGTAACGGGCGATGAACGGAACCGTGGCGCCTTCGTCGAGCAGGCCGACCGCGGCCTGGACCTGCGAGGTTTGGGCGCTGATCTCGCCGGCGATGAGCTGGGCGATCTTGCGGGCGATCTGTGCGGACTGCGCGTTCTGGTCTTGCATCGTTTCCAATCGTCTAGCCCCGACCGCGGGGCGCGCGTGGATTGTCGCAATGCTGGGGGGATGGGGGAACCCGTTGACAGGACTAGGGTTTTGGGGTCCGGGAGGGGGGAGGAGTGAGCGGAGAGGAGTGAGGAGTGAGCGAAGGCAGGATTCCGCCCTTGCTCACTCCTCACTCCTCTCCGCTCACTTCTCCAAGATAAGAATCGATCTCATCCAATCGAGTACAATACCCGTCCGCCCCGCTCCACAGCCCACCGCGCAATGTCCTCCGCCTTTGGCACCGAGACGGTGCTGGACGTCCGTCACTGGACCGACGACTACTTCAGCTTTACCACCACCCGCGACGACGGTTTCCGCTTCGACAACGGCCAGTTCGTGATGATCGGCCTGCAGGTGCAGAACGAGAACGGCGTGGTCAAGCCGCTGCTGCGCGCGTATTCGATCGCCAGCGCCAACTGGGAAGAGCAGCTCGAGTTCTTCAGCATCAAGGTGCCCAACGGCCCGCTGACCTCGCGGCTGAAGTCGATCCAGCCCGGCGACAGCGTGCTGGTCGGGCGCAAGCCGACCGGCACCTTGCTGATCCACGACCTGCATCCGGGCCGCAACCTGTATCTGCTCGGCACCGGCACCGGCTTCGCGCCGTGGCTGTCGGTGATCAAGGACCCGGAGACCTACGAACGCTTCGAGAACGTCGTGCTCTGCCACGGCGTGCGCAGCGAGCAGGACCTGGCCTACCGCGACTACATCGTCAACGAATTGCCGCAGCACGAGTTCCTCGGCGAACAGATCGCGGCCAAGCTCAAGTACTACCCGGCGGTGACCCGCGAGGACTTCGTCTTCGACGGCCGCGACCAGCGCGGCCGCTTGACCCAGATGATGGACAGCGGCCGGATGACGGACCAGCTCGGCCTGGCGCCGCTGGACGCCGAACACGACCGCGCGATGATCTGCGGCAGCCCGCAGATGCTCGCCGACTTCCGCGAGATCCTCGACCGCCGCGGCTTCGTCGCCGCGCCGCGCATCGGCACGCCGGGGCAGTATGTGTTCGAGCGCGCCTTCGTCGAGAAGTGAAGCCTTGCGCCGGCTGAGGCCGCTGGCCGGCCTGCTCGTGGCGCTCGCCTGCGCGGGCGTCTACTCGAGCACCTACGCGGGCACGTCGGCGCAAACGCCCGCCCCCGCCGCGCCCCCTGCGGCGGCGCAACCCGCGCGTGCCGCGTCCGCCGCGCCCGCGCTCGGCGATCCCGCGCCCGACTTCCTCGGACTCGACCGCAGCGGCCGACCGGTCAAGGTCAGCGACTACCGCGGCAAGCCGGTGGTCATCAGCTTCTGGGCCGGCTGGTGCGCGCCGTGCCGGCGCGAGCTGCCGATGCTGTCGACCCTGCAGCGCTCGGTCGGCCGCGAGCATCTGCAGGTGATCGCGGTCAACCTCAACGAACCGCGGCACGACTACGAAGAATTCCTGCGCCTGAACCCGGACCTGGACCTGGATTTCATCCGCGACCCCGGCAGCGCCGCGCGCTACTACGGCGTGCGCACGGTGCCGAACCTGTTCGTGGTCGACCGCGACGGCAAGCTGGTGCAGGCGCACCGCGGCTATTCGCCGGAGAAGATCGAGCAGTTCGTGCGCGAACTGGCGCCGCTGCTGCCGCCGCGGGCCGCGCGCAAGCCCGGCGGATGAAGCGCCGGCGCGGCGGTTGCGCCCGCCGCGCGCCGGCTCACCCCGCCCGCCGCTCGCGCCGCAACGCCGCGCGATAACGCCGGCTGCACGGCACCTGGCTACCGTCGCGCATGGTGATGCGCGCGTCGCCGCTCTCCAGCGGTTCGATTTCGCCGACGCAATCCAGGTTCACGATGTAGCTGCGGTGCACGCGCGCGAAGCGTCCCGGATCGAGCTGGCCCTCGATCGCCGCCATCGTGCTGCGCAGCGGATAGTCGCGGCCGCGCACGCGCAGGTTGACGTAGTTGGACGACGCCTGCAGCCACTCCACTTCGTTGGCCGCGACCAGGAACTCCTTGCCGAGCTTGCGCACCAGGAAGCGCTCCGGGCGCTCGGGCTGGGCCGGCTCGGGCAGGTCGTCGGGCGGCGCCAGCACGCTGGCTTCGCCCTGCAGGCGCCGCAGCAGCAGCCGGTAGCCTTCGATCCACAGCACCATGTAGCCGTAGGAGCGCGCGTCCTTGAGGTACTCGTAGACCAGGTTGATGCCCCAGCCGCCCAGTTCGTAGCGTTCGCCGACGCTGGCGTAGACCGCCTGCCGGATCGCGACCATGCCGACCACGTGCAGGACCGACCAGACCACGCTGGCGAGCAGGTGCAGGGCCAGCGTCCGGCGCCAGCCGTCGAGCTGCAGCGGCACCGCGCGGGTGAACCAGACCAGCGCCGGCACCAGCGCCAGCGCGGTCGCGCAACTGCTGGTCTCCCACACCAGCGGCGCCCAGTCGGGGATGTCCAGGCCGTAGCGGTGGATGTCGATGATCGAAGTCAGGGTGCCGGCGGCGGCGTTGATCGCGAACAGCACGACCCAGAAAGCGATCTCGACCGGCCGGCGCCAGGGTCGATAGCGGTCCCAGGCGCCGCGCTCGGGCTCGGCGGCGGTGGCGGGCGGGACGGCGGCGAGGGCCGCGGAAGCATCGGCGTTCATGCCGCGCATTCTCGCCCGCGCACGACCCGGGACGGCAACCGATCGTCCCCGCGGGCCGCGTTC
The DNA here is from genome assembly GCF_031199375.1 of Lysobacter yananisis. NCBI lineage: Bacteria > Pseudomonadati > Pseudomonadota > Gammaproteobacteria > Lysobacterales > Lysobacteraceae > Lysobacter > Lysobacter yananisis. The sequence goes on along the minus strand of NZ_CP133568.1, from coordinate 4,089,712 downwards.
CGTCCCCGCCGCGCCCCGTCCGGTCACCCCGCCGCGCCACGCAAGTGATTGAACCGGCAAGGTTCGTCCCTCCTCCCAGCGCGAACCGACCATGCAACGCCGCTACGACATCGACGCCCTGCGCGCCCTAGCCTTCTGCCTGCTGATCCTCTACCACTGCGCCATGCTCTACGTCGCCGACTGGGGCTGGCACCTCAAGAGCCCGCACCTGTCCGAGGGCCTGCAGTGGCCGATGCTGCTGGTCAACCGCTGGCGCATGGATCTGATCTTCCTGATCTCCGGCCTGTCGGTGCACTTCCTGCTGCGCGGCACCGGCGCGGGCCGGTTCCTGGCCCAGCGCAGCTGGCGCCTGCTGCTGCCGCTGACCTTCGGCTGCCTGTTCGTGGTGCCGATCCAGCCGTACGCCCAGGGCGTGGCCAACGGCCTGGTCGAACCCGGCTTCGGCGCCTTCCTGCTGCGCTACTACCAGTTCAAGCCGTGGCCGCAGGGCGCGTTCGACGGCTGGCAGTACGGCTTCACCTGGAACCATTTGTGGTACCTGGCCTACCTGTGGGTCTACACCGTGGTCCTGACCGCGTTGCTGCCGCTGCTGCGCAGCCGCGCCGGACTGCGCCTGCAGGGCGCGTTGGCCTCGTTGCGCGGCTGGGCGCTGCTGGTCTTGCCGGCGTTGCCGCTGGCGCTGTTCTCGATCCTGCTGCAGCCGCACTTCGCGGACACCGGCGACCTGATCCACGACTGGCATCGCCACGCGATCTATTTCACCGTGTTCCTCTACGGCTACTGGCTCGGCAACGACGCCGGCCTGTGGGCCGAGCTGACCCGGCTGCGCCGGCGCACGCTGACCTTGGCGCCGCTGCTGTTCGCCGCCTACCTCGCGCTGCTGAAGCTGCTGCCCGAAGACGTGCCCGACGCCGTGCAATACCTGATCTGGACCTTGCGCAGCGCCTATATCTGGACCGCGCTGTGCGCGATCCTCGGTTGGTCGCACCAGTTGTTGAACCGGCCGCTGCACTGGTTGCCGTGGGCGACCGAGGCGGTCTATCCCTGGTACGTGCTGCACCAGAGCCTGATCGTAATGATCGCCTACTGGATCCTGCCGCTGAAGTTCGGCGCGGTCGCGGAACCGGCGATCGTGCTGGCCGGCACGGTGGCGGGCTGCTTCGTGCTGCACGAGATCGTCCGGCGGGTGCCGCTGTTGCGGCCGTGCTTCGGCTTGAAAGCGCGCAAGCGGCGCGTGCCGGCGGGCTTGGGCCCGGCTTCGGCGCCGGCGCCGAAGCCGGCTTGAGGCGCGCAAGTTTTCAGGGCGCGCGCAACCTTCGTGCGTCGCGCCTGGCCGCCGTCATGCCCGCGGAGGCGGGCATCCCGGGTTTTACCGAAGCATGACGCTGAAGTCTGTGGATCCCCGCTTTCGCGGGGATGACGGTTTGGCGGAGTCGCGACGAAACCCACCTGCCGTCATGCCCGCGAAAGCGGGCATCCAGGGCGTCGTCCAGGCATCTCGCTGAAGTCGCTGGATCCCCGACTTCGCGGGGATGGCGGTTTGCAGCAGGCGCCAGCTCTGGCGGGAGGGCCTTCAGGCCCGCCGCTCTCGTTTCGGATCGCGGCGATCGGCAACAAAAGCGTCGGGTCTGAAGCCCGTCCCACAGGCGTCAAGCCGCCAGCGCTTTCTCGATGTCCGCCGCGATCGACTCGGGCTTGTCGGTCGGCGCATAGCGCTTGAGCACGCGGCCGTCGCGGCCGACCAGGAACTTGGTGAAGTTCCACTTGATCGCGTCGATGCCGAGGAAGCCGCCCTTCTCGTCCTTGAGCCACTTCCACAGCGGGTGCGCCTTGTCGCCGTTGACGTCGACCTTGCTGTACATCGGGAAGCTCACGTCGTAGGTCAGCGCGCAGAATTCCTTGATCTCGGCCTCGTCGCCCGGCTCCTGGTGGCCGAACTGGTCGCAGGGGAAGCCGAGCACGTCGAAGCCGCGGCTCTGGTAGTCGCGCTGCAGCTTTTCCAGGCCGGTGTACTGCGGGGTGAAACCGCACTTGGAGGCGACGTTGACGATCAGCAGCACCTTGCCGCGGTAACGGTCGAGCGACTGGTCGCGGCCGTCGATGTCGACGGCGGAGAAATCGTAGGCGATGGTCATGGCGAAGCTCGCGCTCGCTGGGGAGGTGGCGCAACGATAGCGCGTCGGCGCGGGCTTCGCCCGGCGCGGCGCGCGGACGGCCACTGCGGTCACGGTTCGCTTCGGTGACGGCAGTCGGCTCCCGCAGGACCGTTGCGGGCTCTTGTGGGAGGGCCTTCAGGCCCGATGCTCTTGTGCCAGATCGCGGCGATCCGAGCGAAAGGCATCGGGCCTGAAGGCCCTCCCACAAGAGCGGAGCCGGGCCTCGCGGATACCGTCCCCGCAAAAAAAACGGCCCGCCGAAGCGGGCCGTTCGATGCGATCGCTCGCGGACGCCGGGACGCGGTCAGAACTGCGCCTTGAACTCCACGCCGACGATGCGCGGGTCGTTGACGAAACCGACCAGGTTGTTGAAGTCGATGCCGCCGACCGCGCGCACATCGTCGAGGATGTTGCGCCCGTACACGGCCACGTCGTAGCGGCCGTTGTCCCACATGTAGCCCACGCGCAGGCCGCCTTCGGTCAGCGACTTGCCGCGGAACTCGCGCGCCTCGTACAGGAAGAAGTTCACTTCGCTGCGGTAGGCCCAGTCGGTGAACACGTAGAACTCGTTGCCGTTGGCCAGCGGCACGCTGTAGCGCGCGGTCAGGTTGTAGACCCACTTGGGCGCCTGCGGCAGCGGGTTGCCGTCGATCGCCGCGAGTGTCTGGCCGTTGCGCACCACCAGCGGATCGGTGACGGTGCAGCCGCCGCCGCACGGGGCCACGAACAGGTTGGCGTCCTTGATCTCGGTGTCGTTGTAGCTGGCGCCGAAGGTCACCATCAGGTTGTCGGTCACGTAGGCGTCGAAGTCGACTTCCACGCCCTGGCCGACGGTCTTGTCGGCGTTGAGCAGGATGGTCTGGTTGAGCGCGCCGCCGACGGCGTTGATCTGCTGGTTGTCGACGTTGTAGCGGAACAGCGCCACGCCCAGGCGCGCGCGCTTGTCGAACAGGTCGGCCTTGATGCCGGCCTCGTACGAAATCACCTTCTCCGCGTCGGCCACCGAGGGCTGCGGCGGGGTCTGGAACAGCAGGCGGCCCTGGATGCTCGGCGCGCGGAAGCCCTTGGCGACGCGGGCGTAGAGGTTGATCTCGTCGGTCGCCTGGAACACGCCGCTGACGTCCCAGCTGACGTCGTCGACGTCGGTCTTGACCTTGAACGGACCCGACACCGGCGCGCCGAACGGCGCGCTCTGCAGCACGCTGGCGGCGAAGTCCTTCTCGTCCTGGGTGTAGCGCAGGCCGCCGCGCAGCTTGAAGCGGTCGGTGACCGCGTACTCGACCGAGCCGAACGCCGCCCAGGCCTTGTTGCGCTGCTTCTGCTGGGCGTGGCCGGCCTGGATGCCGCCGGCGAGGGTGTCGTAGTTGAGGCTGTCGACGGTGATGTCTTCGTCGAAATAGAACAGGCCGGCCTGCCAGTTGAACGGGCCGCTGTAATTGGATTCCAGGCGGAATTCCTGGGTCCACTGGCGGTGGTCGGGCAAGCCGTCGGCCGATTCGGCGGTGAACGGAATGCCGGCCGGGGTGCTGCCGCCGGGCAGGAACGCCGCGCCGATGCCGCCGTCGATGTCGCCGCGGCTCAGCGATTCGGCCGACTCGTAGCCGGTGATCGAATACAGGGTCAGTTCGTTCGACAGGTCCCAGCTCAGCTTGGCGCTGGCGCCGTGGGTCTTGAGGTTCTGGAAGTTGCGCCCGTCGATGCCGACCTTGTCGACGTCGAAACCGTCGAACAGATCGTTGGTGCCCTTCTTGAACAGCATCGCGCGGAACAGGCGCGCGGTGCCGTTGAGGCGGCGCGCGTGCACGTTGAACAGCGCGTGGAAGGTGTCGCTGCCGTCGTACTGCAGCTGCAGGCGCAGCGCGGACTCGTCGTAGCCCTCCAGCTTGCGGTCGGGGCCGTTGGGATTGGTGTTGTCGACCCAGTCGTCGCGGCGCTGGTACATCGCCGAGGCGCGGCCGGACCAGTTCTCGCTCAGCGGGCCGCTGATCGCGCCTTCGAAGTTGGTGGTGCCGTAGGTGCCGTAGGAGATCTGGCCGTAGCCGGTCAGCTCGCGGGTCGGCTTGGCCGATTCGAACTTGACCACGCCGGCCGGGGTGTTGCGGCCGAACAGCGTGCCCTGCGGGCCGCGCAGCAGTTCGACGTTCTCCAGGTCGAACACCGGGAAGCCCTTGAGCAGCGGGTTCTCGAGCACGATGTCGTCGTACACCAGCGACACCGGCTGCGACGCGTTCAAGTCGAAGTCGGTGTTGCCCAGGCCGCGGATGTAGAAACGCGGGAACGCACGGCCGAACGAGGATTCGATGTTGAGGCTGGGCAGGCGGCCGGACAGGAAGCGGATGTCGCCGCCGCCGGAGCCGAGCACGTGCAGCTTCTCGCGATCGACGGTGGTCAGCGCGACCGGGACGTCCTTGGCGCGCTCGACCTTGCGCTGGGCGGTCACCATCAGCGCGTCGAGGGTCTTGGCCTCGCCTTCGGCCGGCGCCGCGGCGGCGGGCTGGGCGTCCTGGGCGAAGGCGACGGAGGAGGCGAAGGTCAGGCCGACGGCGAGCGCGAGCTTGTGGCTGCGCAGGGTACGGCGGCGGAGAGCACCAAGGTGCTTGGGCATGGTCGGGTTTCTCGGTGGACGGCGCATGGGGCGCCAGTGCTTGGGAAACCGCCGCGACGTCGCTCCCTGGCTTCGGGGGATGGGACGCGAGCGCTGGACGGCGAAGGTCGATCGGACCGCCCCTTGGCGGTCGTGACGCGGATCGGCCCGCGCCGTGGTCGGCTCATTGACGGCGCGAATGTTACCAAATCATTAAAGAGCCTGTGCTCGAACGGGCGGAGGGCGATGAAAAGCCGAGCCGGATCAGCGACTTGCGGGGGCGAAGACAACGCGAAAGGCAAAATGGATTCCGGCTTTCGCCGGAATGACGGCGTGGCAGCGGCGACGGCTGCTGGCGTGGACCTGGCCGCGGGCTTGGCGATAGACCCAACCGCAGGCTTGGCCTTGGCCGCAGGCTTAAGCGCAGGCTTGGCTTAGACCTAGCCGCAGGTTTGGCTAAGGCCTAAGCGCAGGCTTCCCAGTGGACCCGCCGGCGGCGGGCAGCGCTAGCGCTGCCTCCTGCCTCCCACTTCCGTCATTCCGGCGAACGCCGGAACCCATTTTGATCTTGCTTGCAGCCGCGCGGCCGCCTGCCCCGCCGCGGCCCGGATCGGGCCGCGGGGAGCAAGCAAAGCGACGCTGTCGCCGCGCACGCCAACCGCGCTTACTTCGCCGCCGTCACCTTCGCCGCCGGCGCGAACGGCTTCACTCCCAGCTCGGCGTACACCTCGCTCGGGTAGTACGCGGTCTGCCCTTGCAGCACCAGCGAGATCTTGCGGATGTCGCCGATGTCGCGGGTCGGGTCGCCGTCGACCAGGATCAGGTCCGAGCGCTTGCCCGCGCTGACCGAGCCGCGGTCGCCGTCGACCCGCGCGACCTTGGCCGCGTCGCGCGTGGCCACCTGCAGCGCCTGCGCCGGAGTCAGGCCGGCGCGCACGTACAGCGCCAACTCGTGCTGCAGGGTGAAGCCGGGGACTTCGTCGGTGCCGGCCAGCAGCGGCACGCCGGCCTTGTAGGCGCGGCCGACGAACTCGACCAGCTTGTCGTAGGACTTGTTGTAACGCTGCCAGGTCGCGTCGTCGGGGATGTTCATCTCCGCCGCGCGGCGGCCGCGCTGCACGTCCGGCGGCAGGTGGGTGTCGACCGCGGTGAAGATCGGCGACAGCTCGCCCTCGCGCTGGTGCAGGAACTCGAAGGTCGCCAGGGTCGGGTCGATCGCGATCTTCTTGCTCGCCAGGGTCTGGATGAAGTCCTGCACCGGCTTGGAATCCAGGTCCAGGTCGGCGGTCTTCTCGGCGACGAGATAGAAGCGCTGCAGCGTGCGCGTGTCGGTCTTGTCGTCGACGAAGAAGTTCAGCATCAACTGGTTGATGTGCTGGATTTCGTCGAAGCCCTGGTCGACCACGTCCTGCGCGCGCAGGAACGCCGGCACGTGGCCGCTCACCCGCAGGCCCTTGCCGTGGGCGTAGGCGACGGTGTCGCGCAGCACCGCCTTGGGGAAGGAGTTGTAGATCTTGATCTGCGGGTAGCCGTGTTCGGAATACCAGTCCACCGCCTTCTTGGCTTCGTCGAGGTTCTTGATCACGAAGCCGTTGCGCGCGGAGTAGTCGCTCTCGCCCTCGATGAAGCCGGCCGGGACCACGTTCGGCGACATCAGCGTGCCGCCCTGGATCTCGCCGATCATCTGCTGCAGCGTCGCGTTGTCGTTGCCCATGTCGCGCACCGTGGTCACGCCGGCGGCGATGTTGAGCCCGCCGTCCCAGCGCGAGACGTGGCCGTGCATGTCGAACAACCCCGGCAGCAATGTCTTGCCCTTGCCGTCGACGGTGCGCGCGGCCTGCACGTCCTTGCCGGCCTTGCCGACCGAGACGATCCTGCCGTCGCGCACCAGCACGTCGGTCGGCGCGCCCAGCGCCGCCTTCTCGCTGTCGAACACGCGCACGTCGCGGATCAGCGTGGCGCCGGCGAAATCGTGGCCGAGCTTCTTGCGCAGGTCGACCAGCAGCTCGCCCTCGGCGGCCTTCTGCCGGGTTTCCAGGTCGTTGGCGTTGGCCTGCCAGCCGTCCTGGATCAACTGCAGGAAGCCCGGATAGATCAGCGCGAACACGCGCGGCTGCGCTTCGACCGTGGCCCAGACGAAGTTCGGAGTGAAGCCCTGGCCGGTCAGCGCCAGCAACTGCACGGTCTGGCGCTTGCCGTCGCTCGCGACGCTGGCCTCGCCGAGCTTGCGCGAGCTCAGGCTGCCGCCCGGCAGCAGCGGCAGCCGGCCGTCGCTGCGCTTGGCCAGCGCGCCCAGCGCCACCGACAGCCCGGCCGGGGCGCCGCCGAGCGGCGAATACAGCGCGGTGCCCGACACCGGCATCTCGCCCTGGTCGGACTTGGTCTTCCAGCGCACCCGGTCGCCGTCGCGCTGGAAGCTTTCTTCGACCTTGGCGCCGAAGGTCGAGGTGCCGGTCACCGAGTACGTGCGGTAGGTGCCGTCCTCGGCCAGGGTGTAGGTCTCTTTCAGCTCGGGGCCGCGGCCGTTGTCCTTGAACACGAACTCGACCGTGGTGGTGCCGTCGTCGGCGACCGACACCACTTGCTGGCCGGCCTGCTTGCCGCCGTCGACCAGGGCCAGGTAACGCGTGGTTTCGGCGGCCAGCGCGCTGGCGCTGAAGCTCAACAGCAGGCCCAGGGCCAGGCTGCGTGCGGCGATCGAGGTCGGACGGGGATTACGCGGGCGCACAAGGGTCATCGGCACGGACTCGGCTGAGTGTTGCGGTGGAAGATCGGGGAAGCAAACGGGAAAGCCGCGACGGACCGGCGCAGGCGCTCAGTCGTCCTGGCTGTGGGTGATCATCAGCACATAACCGTCCGGATCGCGCGAGCGGAACTCGCCGCGCGGTCGATAGAACGGATAGCCCATCGGGCCGGCTTCGAAGCCGGCGGCGCGCACGCGTTCGCGCATGCCGTCGACATCGTCGCAATAGACGTAGAACAGCACCGCCTGGACGCCGTCGTCGACCGGGCCGTCCGCGCGCACCAGCATCATCTGCGCGCCGGCGGGGCTTTGCATCCAGGCCCACACCGGCTCGTCGCCGCATTCGGGCACGCGGTGGACGTTGCCGACGGCGAAGCCGAGCAGTTCGTAGAACCCGATCGAGCGCGCCACGCTGGCGACGTGGATCATCGGCACGAACGCCTGCGCGACCGGCGCGCCCGCGCCGCCTTGCGATGACTGATTCATCCGCTGCTCCCGCGTGAAGTGCCCGGAGTGTAAACCGCGCCGGTCGGCGCCGGCCCGGGCGGTTGGTCATGCGCGATCTGCCGGTTCGCCCGCGCCGCGGCCCGCGCCGGCGCCGGTCTATGCCTTTCGTCATGGGCTGGCCCCGGGCCCATGGGGTAGGCTTCGGGGTTCCCTTTGACGAGGTTGAAGACATGAAGCACCCGCTCGCCGCAGCGCTGGCCGTGGCCCTGTTCGCCACCCTTCCCAGCCTGGCCCACAATGCCCAGGCCCAGGCCAAGACCGGAACCGCCGTGACCCAGACCGCCCCCAACGCCCAGCCGAGCGCCAACCCGTTCTTCCAAGCCAGCCCGCTGCCGCTGCACTACCCGCAGTTCGACAAGATCAAGGACGCCGACTTCGCGCCGGCCTTCGATCGCGGCATGGCCGACCAGCTCAAGGAAATCGCGGCGATCGCCGACAACCCCGAGCCGGCCAGCTTCGACAACACCATCCTGGCGATGGAGCGCTCGGGCCAGATCCTGACCCGCGCGATCTCGACCTTCTTCAACCTCACCGGCACCGACACCAACCCGACCCGCGAGAAGCTGCAGCAGACCTACGCGCCGAAGCTGTCGGCGCACCGCGACGCGATCTCGCTGAACCCGAAGCTGTTCGCGCGGATCAAGGACCTGTACGAGAAGCGCGCCTCGCTCGGCCTCGACCCCGAAAGCGTGCGCCTGATCGAGCGCTACTACTCCGACTTCGTCCGCTCCGGCGCCAACCTGACCGAAGCGCAGAAGACCAAGCTCAAGGCGATCAACGCCGAGCTGGCCGAGCTGGGCGCCAAGTTCAGCCAGAACGTGCTGGCCGAGGTCAAGGAATCGGCGATCGTCGTCGACACCAAGGAAGAGCTGGCCGGCCTGTCCGACGAGCGCATCGCCGCCGCCGCCGAAGCGGCCAAGGCGCGCGGCCTCAAGGACAAGTACCTGCTGACCCTGCTCAACACCACCGGCCAGCCGCCGGAAACCGACCTGACCAACCGCGCCCTGCGCGAGAAGCTGCACAAGGCCTCGGTGATCCGCGGCAGCCGCGGCAACCAGTACGACAACACCGCCATCGTCTCCAAGGTGGTGGGCCTGCGCGCCGAGCGCGCCAAGATGATGGGCTACCCGAACTACGCGGCCTACGTGCTGGAAGACGAGACCGCCAAGTCGCCCGAGGCGGTCAACAAGATGCTCGGCCAGCTCGCCCCGGCCGCGGTCGCCAACGCCAAGCGCGAAGCCGCCGACCTGCAGGCGATGATCGACAAGGAACAGGCCGCCAAGGGCGAGAAGAGCTTCCAGCTCGAGCCGTGGGACTGGGCGTTCTACGCCGAGAAGGTGCGCAAGGAGAAGTTCGCGTTCGACGAAGCCGAGCTCAAGCCCTACTTCGAGATGAAGAACGTGCTGGAGAACGGCGTGTTCTACGCCGCCGGCCAGCTCTACGGGCTGAAGTTCAAGCAGCGCACCGACCTGCCGCTGTACCACGCCGACACCAGCGTCTACGACGTGTACGACGCCAACGGCAAGCAGCTGGCGATCTTCATCGCCGACATGTACGCGCGCGATTCCAAGCGCGGCGGCGCGTGGATGAACTCCTACGTGGAGCAGTCCGAGCTGTTCGGCACCCTGCCGATCGTGGCAAACCACCTCAACATCCCCAAGCCGCCGGCCGGCAAGCCGACGCTGATGACCTGGGACGAGGTCACCACCATGTTCCATGAGTTCGGCCATGCCCTGCACGGCATGTTCTCGGACGTGAAGTACCCCTACTTCTCCGGCACCAGCGTGCCGCGCGACTTCGTCGAGTTCCCCTCGCAGGTCAACGAGATGTGGGCCGACTGGCCGTCGGTGCTGGCCAACTACGCCAAGCACTACCAGAGCGGCCAGCCGATGCCGAAGGAACTGCTCGACAAGGTGCTGGCGGCGTCGAAGTTCAACCAGGGCTTCACCACCACCGAGTACCTCGGCGCGGCGATGCTGGACCAGAACTACCACCAGATCGGCGACGTGTCGCAGGTGCCGGCGCCGAAGGACGTGATGGCGTTCGAGACCGCCTCGCTGAAGAAGGACGGCATCTACTACCCGCCGGTGCCGCCGCGCTACCGCACCCCGTACTTCAGCCACATCATGGGCGGCTACGCGGCCGGCTACTACGCCTACATCTGGTCGGAAGTGCTCGACGCCAACACCGTGGAATGGATCAGGCAGCACGGCGGCCTGACCCGCGAAAACGGCGACCGTTTCCGCGCCACCCTGCTCTCGCGCGGCGGCAGCAAGGACGCGCTGCAGCTGTTCCGCGACTTCGCCGGCCACGAGCCGAAGATCCAGCCGCTGCTGGAACGCCGCGGCTTGACCGCGCCGGCGCCGGCCAAGCCGGCCAAGTAAGCCGGGCGGCGGTCGTCTCTCCGGGCCGGCATGAGGCCGGCCTGGAGGACGCCCCGAAACCCACGCGACACCCGCCGGACCGGCCTTGCGCCGGCCCGGCGCAAGAAGGGCGGCGTACCGTGTCCGGTGCGCCGCCCTTCTTGCGTTGGAGCGCACATGGGCCACATTCAATGCGTTATCACGATCTAAATATTGAGCATTAATTGACTGTTTTTAGAGGACTTTTGGCGAATAAAGATTTATGTCACATTAGATTCCAATGGACCCCCACTAACCTGATATTGGATATCGACGGCACTGTTTCTACTTAAGAAAACAGCTTGAAGTTCGATCAACAGGGGACATCAGGATGGCCGCCATTTCAGCAGTCCACCCCGGCTCCGGCCTCAACGGCGCCGACCACCGCAACAGCCGCCGGGTCGCCGTGGTCGAGCGCGACCCGAACCTGCGCCAACAGATCCAGCATTCGCTGCTGACCCGCCAGTTCGCCGTGGTCGAGTGCGCCAACGCCACCGCGCTGTACCGCAACCTGCTGAGCGCGCCGTGCGACATCGCGGTGATCGCCAGCGACCTGCCCGACGACAATCCGCGCAACGTCGCCCTGCACCTTCGCCAGCATTCGGACATCGGCATCATCGTGCTCGACGCCGAAGCCGGTTACGGCGGCCCGTCCGACGGCTATCACGAGATCGCCGACGCCTGCTTCCGCAAGCCGGTCGACCTGGACGGACTGGCGACGGTGGTGACCGCCATGCACAGCCTGCAACACCACATGCGCGCGCTGCCCGCGCGCGCCGGCAGCGGCCAGGCCGAATGGGAACTGGCCCTGGACGGCTGGACCCTGCGCACGCCCGACGGCGCCAGCATCGACCTCAGCGCGCCCGAGCGCAGCGTATTGCTGCGCCTGGTCAACACCGGCGCCGGCGGCCACCCGGTCTCGCACGACAGCCTGATCGGCTCGCTGACCAACGACGTCTACGACTTCGACCCGCACCGGCTGGAGATGCTGATCTACCGCCTGCGCAAGAAGGTCGCGGTGATGAGCCCGCTGCCGTTGCCGCTGCGCGCGGTGCGCGGGATGGGCTACCTGTGCACGATCGTGCGCGCGAGCAACTGAGGCGCGCGCCATCGCGACGCGGAACGACGGCGGCTGCGGCCGCCGTCGCTGTTTCGGGCGTGCGGTGCGTTGGGGGCTCGCGGTCCTGCCTCGATGAAGCCCTGGATGCCCGCCTTCGCGGGCATGACGACAGGTGGGAGACGCAGCAACTCTTTCCCTGCGCGAAACAGCAGCCGACACCCGCGCAATCCCCACGCTCACGCACGCCCACCGCGCGACTGCCAACGTGATCACACGTGAGCCAGGGTGAAGCAGCATGAGTGCTTTGTCCGCGCGCGCTGCCTAGCCTGCAATCGCCGATGCGTCGTCCGCGCCAGCGAACCCGGACGACCGCGGCATCGGGGGATTCAGGACAACTTCGACGACGGCCGCGAGGCGGCCGCGCTGTGCGCCTGGCGCCTGCGATGCCGGTCGGCTTGCGCCGATTCCGACGGAGGCTGCCATGACCCTGCGCCAACTGCGCCACCCGCGTCACACCCGTGCCTTCCCCGCCACCCCCGCCACCCCCGACCGCCGCCGCGCCGCCGCGCTGCTGCGCGCCTCGCTGCTCGCCGGCTGCGTCGCCCTGGCCCTGCTCGCGCGTCCGGCCGCCGCGGCCGCACCGGGCGCGGCCGACGCCGAGGCGACGTCGGCACTGGGCGAATCCGCGCCGATGACCGGCGCCGAGGAATCCAGCGACAGCGCGCTGGCCGAAGCCGATCCGTTCGCCGCTCCCGCGCCGCTGCTGCCGCTGGTGTTCGACGGCGTCCCCAACCGCGACACCTGGCGTTCGGCCAGCGCCTTCGACGGCGGCATGGTCTCGCCGATGAGCATCATCGAGCCGCCGCCGGCGCTCAACAACACCCTGCCCGGCCTGCTCGGCTACCTGCAGAACTGGCTGCTCGGCAACGACTACCAGTCCTGCGGCCTGCTCGGCACCGGCTGCCTGACCATCGACCGCGCCAATTTCAACTACTCCTACCTGTCGCTGATCCTCAACCTGGTGCAGTTGCCGAACGCGGTCGACCTGGACGGCAACCAGCCCGCCAACCACCTCACCCTGATCGGCGCGGTGCACTCCGACAGCTACATCCAGTTCCAGGACAGCAACTACACCGGCAACAACAACAACGCCTCGTGCGTGGTGATCGGCGTGGCCTGCACCTGGCGCACCAACGCCGCGCAGAACAACCAGGTGCTGATCGGCGACGGCAGCTACGCCAACGGCTCCAACACCATCGTCATGGGCACCAACGCCCGCCACCAGCTGCCCACCATCAGCGCGGCCGCGGCCGGCTTCACCGGCGGACCGGACACCAACTACGCCGCGCGCCTCGGCAATTCGGTGGTGATCGGCGACAACAGCTTCGGCAACGCCAACCGCCAGACCATCCTCGGCTTCGGCGCGACCTCCACCCACGCCAACAGCGTGGCGCTCGGCGCGGGTTCCTCGACCGCGGTCGGCGCGCAGACCGGCTACGCCGCGTTCGGCCTGGCGGCGCCGCAGACCTCGTCCGGCGAAGTGTCGATCGGCGCGGCCGGCGCGACCCGCAAGCTCAGCAACGTCGCCGCCGGCAGCGTCGGCACCGACGCGGTCAACCTGGCCCAGTTGCAGGGCGCGCTGGCCACCGCCGCGAGCGATCCGTTCGCGGTCAAGTACGACGACGCCGGCGGTTCGCCGAACCTGCAGAGCGTCACCCTGCAGGGCGCCGGCGGCACCACCCTCGCCAACGTCCGCGCCGGCGCGGTCAACGCGGCCAGCACCCAGGCGATCAACGGCGCGCAGGCCTTCGCGATCAGCCAGTCCAACGCCCAGCGCCTGGGCGGCGGCGCCGCGGTCGCGGCCGACGGTACGGTGACCGCGCCGAACTACGTCATCGCCGGCAACGGCTACGCCAACGTCGGCGCCGCGCTGGCCGCGCTCGACGGCAATGCGCAGGCGCTGGACGCGTTCGCGGTGCAGTACGACGACGACGGCGCCGGCAACCCGGACTACGCCGCAATCACCCTGCGCGGGCCGGCCGGCACCGGCACCGTGCTCGGCAACCTCGCCGCCGGGCAGATCGCCGCGGGCAGTTTGCAGGCGGTCAACGGCGGCCAGGTGTTCGGCATCGGCACCGGCATCGCCAATCTCTTCGGCGCCGGCGCCGCGTTCAACGCCGGCGGGACCTTTACCGCGCCGAACTACGTGATCGGCGGCAACGCGTACAGCAACGTCGGCTCGGCGTTGGCCGCGCTCGACCTCGGCGCGCAAAATGCGGATGCGTTCGCAGTGCAGTACGACGACGACGGCGCCGGCAACCCGAACTACGCCGCGATCACCCTGCGCGGGCCGGCCGGCACCGGTACGACGCTCGGCAACGTCGCCGCCGGGCAGATCGCTGCCGCCAGTTTGCAGGCGATCAACGGCAGCCAACTGTTCAACCTCGGCACCGGCATCGCCGACATCTTCGGCGGCGGCGCGACATTCAATGCCGGCGGCACGTTCACCGCGCCGAACTACGTCATAGGCGGCAACGCCTACACCAACGTCGGCGCCGCGTTGAGCGCGCTCGACAGCAACCTCAGTAGCGGCAACGCCTTCGCCGTGCAGTACGACGACGACGGCGCCGGCAACCCCAACTACGCCGCGATCACCCTGCGCGGGCCGGCCGGCACCGGCACCGTCGTCGGCAACGTCGCCGCCGGCCAGATCGCCGCCAACAGTCTGCAGGCGATCAACGGCGGACAGCTCTTCAACCTCGGCACTGGCATCGCCAACATCTTCGGCGGCGGCGCCGCGTTCAATGCCGGCGGCACGTTCACCGCGCCGAACTACGTCATCGGCGGCAATGCCTACACCAATGTCGGCGCCGCGTTGAGCGCGCTCGACAACGGCCAGAGCGCCGGCAATGCCTTCGCGGTGCAGTACGACGACGACGGCGCCGGCAACCCGGACTACGCCGCGATCACCCTGCGCGGGCCGGCCGGCACCGGCACCGTGATCGACAACGTCGCTGCCGGACAGATCGCCGCCGCGAGCCTGCAGGCCGTCAACGGCGGGCAGCTGTTCGACCTCGGCAGCGGCGTCGCCGGCCTGTTCGGCGGCGGCGCGGCGTTCAACGCCGGCGGGGCCTTCACCGCGCCGAGCTACTCCATCGGCGGCACCGCGTACCACGACGTCGGCGCGGCGCTGAGCGCGCTCGACGGCAACCAGAGCGCCAGCAACGCGTTCGCGGTGCAGTACGACGACGACGGCAGCGGCAATCCCGACTACGCCGCGATCACCCTGCGCGGCCCGGCCGGCACCGGCACGGTGCTCGACAACCTCGCCGCCGGGCAGATCGCCGCCGGCAGCCTGCAGGCGGTCAACGGCGGGCAGATCCAGACGATGGGCGACTCCATCGCCGCTGTCTTCGGCGGCGGCTCGCTGTTCAACGCCGGCAGCTTCGGCGCGCCGAACTACACCGTGCAAGGCGCCGGCTACAGCAACATCGGCGCCGCCTTCGCCGCGGTCGACGCCAGCCTGACCAACCTCAACAACCGCATCGACAACCTGCCGCCGGCGACCACGCCCGATCCGCGCGTGGCCATCGACGGCACCGGCAACGCCTCGGTCGCGGCCGGTTCGCGCGGGGTCGCGGTCGGCGCCAGCGCCAGCGCCGGCGGCAACCGCGCCACCGCGATCGGCGGCGACAGCTACGCGGCCGGCGCCAACGACACCGCGGTCGGCGGCAACGCGCGAGTGAACGCCGACGGCAGCACCGCGGTCGGCGCGAACTCGAGCATCGCCGCCGGCGCGACCAACGCCGTCGCGGTCGGCGAAAGCGCCAGCGCGACCGCGTCCGGCGCGGTCGCGCTGGGCCAGGGCGCGGTCGCCGACCGCGCCGACAGCGTGTCGGTGGGCAACGCCAGCCAGCAGCGCCAGGTGGTCAACGTCGCCGCCGGCACCCAGGACAACGACGCGGTCAACCTCGCCCAGCTCAAGGCTTCGCAGTCCGGCACCGTGCGCTACGACGGCAATCCCGACGGCAGCGTCAACACCACCCAAGTCACGCTCAACAACGGCGGCGCGGCGGTGACCGTGCGCAACGTCCGCGCCGGCACTGCCAACACCGACGCGGTCAACGTGCAGCAACTCAACGACGGGGTGAACCGCGCGATCAACACCTCCAACCAGTACACCGACCACTGGGGCAACCAACTGCGCCGCGACATCGGCCAGCTCGACGACAAGGCCAGCGCCGGCGTCGCTTCGGCGATGGCGGTGGCCGGCCTGCCGCAGTCGTACATGCCGGGCAAGAGCATGGCGGCGATCGCCGCCAGCAGTTTCCGCGGCGAAAGCGGCTTCGCCGTCGGCATCTCCACCATCAGCGAGGACGGGCGCTACGTGTACAAGCTGTCGGGCAACAGCAACTCCAAGGGCGACGTCGGCGTGACCGTCGGCGCCGGCATCGTGTGGTGAGCGCGACGGCCGCAGGACGCGCGCCGTCGCCGCATCGCTGAGCATCACTGGGACCTCCCCCCGGCGACCCGCGAGCGCCCCGCGCGCGGGAAGCCAGGCCGCCCGGAGCGATCCGGGCGGCCTTTTTGTTTGGAATCAGGAATCAGGAGCCGCGGTTCAGCGGTCGCAGGCAAGCCCTGTGCGTTTGCAAAGCGACCGGGCTTGGCGTCTGCTACATCCGCCCCCCGAATCCCGAGCGCCGAGCCCGCATGTTCTACATCGGCCTGTCCGCACAGCCCCACCCCGACGCGGTCGCAGCGGCGTTCGCCGCGCACGCGCCGCAGGCACGGCTGCGCTGGGGCGAGTTCGACGACGACTGCGCCGGCGTGGTGTTCGTGCAGCTGCATCGCAACGCCAGCGAGTTTCCGTTCGCCCTGCACGCCACCAACCTGGCCGGCGGCGACGACTACGAGTTGGGCCTGGCGATCGCGCGCACGCTGTCGCTGGCGCTGGATTGCCGCAGCGTCTGCGACGGCACCCGCCACGGGCCCACCCAGGCGCCGGGCTGGTGCGTGGTCTGGGACCGCGGCCAGGCCTATCTGGGCGACGACTACCACAGCCGGTTCTACGACGACTCGCCGGACCTGAGCGCGGACGAACGCGCGCAGCTCGGGCCGATCCGGATCCTGCATCGGCTCGAACTCTAGGCCGGCGCGTCCCGCACCGCCCGCGGACCGATCTTGGATTGGCCCCCGGCCGCACCCATTTCCTGCTCAGCCCACCGCCACGCCCCTGCCCGCGCATGACCGCCCAAGCCCCCGCCACCGACGATGCCGCCCAACGCCTGCGCGACTGGCTGCGCCCGCACCGCCGCGTGTTCGTGCTGACCGGCGCGGGCATCAGCACCGGTTCGGGCATTCCGCATTACCGCGACGAGAGCGGCGCCTGGCAGCGCAAGCCGCCGATCGATTTTCGCGCCTTCACCGGCGATGCCCGCGCGCGCTCGCGCTACTGGGCGCGCAGCTTCGTCGGCTGGCCCTCGTTCGACCGCGCCCAGCCCAACGCCGGCCACCGCGCGCTGGCGCGCTGGCAGCAGCGCGAGCCCGCGCATGCGCTCGTCACCCAGAACGTCGACGCGCTGCACAGCCGCGCCGGCAGCCTCGACGTGGTCGATCTGCACGGCCGCCTCGACGAAGTCGTCTGCCTGGACTGCGGCGCGCGCCGCCCGCGCGCGCAGCTGCAGGAGGAACTGGCGCAGCGCAATCCGGACTGGCGCGACCTCGACGCCGCCGCCCTGCCCGACGGCGACGCCGACCTGGAAGGGCTGGCGTTCGAACGCTTCCAAGTCCCGCCCTGCGCCGCCTGCGGCGGCCTGCTCAAGCCCGACGTGGTGTTCTTCGGCGAGAACGTGCCGCGCGCGCGCGTAGCCGCCGCGCAGCAGTCGCTGGCGCAGGCCGACGCGATGCTGGTGGTCGGCTCCTCGCTGATGGTCTATTCCGGCTTCCGCTTCGCCCGCGCCGCGCGCGAAGCCGGGCTGCCGCTGGCGCTGCTCAACCGCGGCGTGACCCGCGCCGACGCCATCGCGACCTTGAAGCTGGAAGCCGACTGCGGCGAAACGCTCGATGCCGCCCTGGCGTAGCCGCGGCCACTTCCTGTAGGAGCGGCGCAAGCCGCGACCGCGGCAACGCAACCGCGGCGCAAGTTCCGGCGTAGTTGGTTTGTCGCGGTCGCGGCTTGCGCCGCTCCTGCAGGGGCTTACCGCTTTACTTCGCGATCGGGGCGATCTTGCTCTGTTCCAGGAACAGGTTGCGCGCGGCCACGCCGATGTCGGGGTTGTCGATGAAGAAGCCCTGCACGCCCAACCCGTATAGCTGCAGCGCTTCGCCGAGCGCGCTCTGGTCGATGCCGTTGGCGGTCTGGGTCAGGAACGGCTCCTCGGCGCGCACGGTGTAAGGATGCACCTGCAGGCCCAGCGCCAGCGCGCGCGCGAGCACGGGGTGGACGATCCCGGTGTTGCGCGTGGCCAGCAGCGCATGGCCGTCGCCGTCGGCGTCGCGCTTGGCCGGCAACGGCGCGCGCTCGATCAGGCTGGCCTTGTACGGGCCCAGGCCGGACGCGTAGTGCGCCTGCATCCAGCGCAGCGCCGCCGGTTCGGTCAGCGCGCCGTAGCGGGCCGCGGCCAGGCCGCCGGGGATGGCCTGGGCGAGGTCGCCGTAGATGCGCGCCAGATCCGCGCCGCTGCGCCGGTTGTAGACGATGTCGTACGGCGTGTCGCGCTCGAAATCGCCGTACAGCTGCACCAGCGGC
Organism: Lysobacter yananisis; assembly: GCF_031199375.1. Taxonomy (NCBI): domain Bacteria; kingdom Pseudomonadati; phylum Pseudomonadota; class Gammaproteobacteria; order Lysobacterales; family Lysobacteraceae; genus Lysobacter; species Lysobacter yananisis. The sequence goes on along the minus strand of NZ_CP133568.1, from coordinate 4,071,512 downwards.
AGGTCGATCCCGGCCTTGGGCAGGATGCGCTGCTTGAGCTCGATCAGGTTGCCGACCTCGAAGCTCTGGATATAGACCCGACGCGGATCGGTGAAGCCCTCGGCGACCAGGGTGTCGACCAGCTTCTGGCCGAGCGAGATCCCGATCCGGCTGCCGTCCAGGTGCCGGCCCTCGCTGGCGAACCAGGTCGGGTGCTTGGTTTCCGGATAGATGCCGACGACCCGGCCGTCGCGGCTCTCCTGCTTCGCCAGCGCGATCACTTCCTTCAGCGTCGCGATCGGGAACTGGCCGTCGTAACGGGTGTTGCCGGGACGCACCTGCGGGATGCGCTCCTTGGCCCGCAGGGTCTTGAGTTCGGCGAGGGTGAAGTCCTCGGTGAACCAGCCGGTCAGCGACTCGCCGTCGATGGTCTTGGTGGTCTTGCGGTCGGCGAATTCGGGATGCGCGGCGACATCGGTGGTGCCGGAGATTTCGTTCTCGTGGCGCACCACCAGTTCGCCGTCGCGGGTGGCGACCAGATCCGGCTCGATGAAGTCCGCGCCCTGGGCGATCGCCAGCCGGTAGGCCTCCAGGGTGTGCTCGGGGCGGTAGCCGCTGGCGCCGCGGTGGGCGATCACGATCAGGCCCTGCTGGCCCGGCGCGGCGGAGGTCGGAGGCGAAGCGTGGGGCATGGACGGCTTCCGTTCGGGCGCGGCGGCGCCGGCGGCGGCGGCGAACAACAGCAGCGCGAGCGCGGCCAGCGGGCGGCGCGGGAGGTTCGGGTGCGGCATCGGGGGAATCCTAGATCGTACGCAAGCGGGATGCACGGCCACGCGGCCGTGGCCCCAGCCTGCCGGACGCCGATGACAGCCGTTGGGGCGGTCGCTCGCGGCCGCGGCCGCGAGGCCAGCGCGCGCGGGCCCGCTTGGAGCGTGCGGCGGGCGCAGCCGACGCGCGCCGCTTGCGCGCAGCAGGACGGGCTCACCCGACCCGCCTCACTGCGCCGGCAGACGCAGCTCGAACGCCGATCCCGGCGCGGCCGGCGCCCAGCCCGCTTCAAGGCCTAGCCGAATCGCCGCGGCCACTTGCGCCGGCGCGATCGTGGTTACCGGCTCGCCGAGCCAATGGTCCGGCCGCGCCGCGGCCGCGACGACGTGCAGGATCTGGCCCTCGCCGGCCCCGACCTGCTGCACCGCGAACGTCAGCGCCGCGCCCAGGCCCTGGGCGTAGGTCGGCCGCGGCCGGACCGCCCAGCGGTACGCCTGTCCGTCGACGACGATGCGGCGGCTGCCCTTGCTTGCGATGGCCATGCGCGGCGCGGCCTCCTGCCGGCGCGGGGGAAGCGCACAGCCTAGGAGCTGCCGGCGCCGCGGCCAAGAGCAGCGCGAGAGCAGCTCGAACACAGCGCAAGAGCGGCGCGGTCGCCGCCGGCGGCGCTGCCGTCCGGCCAGACGCGTCGCGCGCGGCCCGGCCAGGCTACGTGCCGGCCTTCCACCGCCGCCCGGCCCGTCCGCTGGCCTGCGAGCGCAAACCCATCCTTGCGCGCAAACAGCCGCGAACGCCGCGCGGGGCGGCGGACCGGCCACCCGCCCGCCGCCCCGCGCCGACGCCCCTGCAAGCTCAGTGGCTGGCCGCGCCGACCGCGACGATGGTCACCTTGCCGTCGTCCACGGTCATGAAGATCCGGTCCGGCTCGCGCTTGCCGCCCGGATAGATCTCGATCATGTCGTGGCTGCTCTTGACCTTCTGCGCCACGATCGGCGCGTCGGCGAGCAACCCCAGCCACTGGTTGACCTGGTCGCCGTCGACCGGCTCGGTCATCCCGGCCAGGGTCGAGACGGTCTGCAACACCGCCTGGGCCTGTTCGGGGTCGGCGAGCTTCTGGATCTTCTTCGGGTTGACGTCGTTCTGGTACTCGTACGGCATGCGGGCACTCCTGGCGGCGCGCGATCGGCGACCGCCGCGCGACGGCGGCGGCGGGGTCCGGCGCCGCCCACGGCGGACGCCTCGATTGCGATAACGACCGGCCGGCCGCGGCGTGAACCCCGCCGCCGCGCCGCCGCGCCGGCCGACCATGCGCCGGCGTCCGCCGCCGGCCCGCGCAGCCGCTATGATTCGGCGGTCATTCGTATCGGAGCGCTCGATGAGCCTGGTCGCCAAGATCCTGCGGCACAAGTCGGTGGAACAACTGCAGGCGGAGGCCGGCAAGCGCTCGGACTTCCGCCGCGTGCTCGGGCTCTGGCAGCTCACCGCCATCGGCATCGGCGGCATCATCGGCGTCGGCGTGTTCGTGCTCGCCGGCCACGAGGCCGCCACCAACGCCGGCCCCGCAGTCGCCCTGGCCTTCCTGATCGCCGGCATCGCCAGCGCCGCCGCGGCGCTGTGCTACGCCGAGTTCGCCGGCATGATCCCGGTCACCGGCAGCGCCTACACCTACAGCTACGCCACCCTCGGCGAGTTGGCGGCGTGGCTGATCGGCTGGGACCTGCTGCTGGAATACGCGCTGATCGTGGCGGTGGTGGCGATCGGCTGGTCCGGCTATGTGCAGGTGCTGCTGGAAGGCGCCGGCATCCACCTGCCGGTGTGGGCGCAGGGCGCCTACGGCACCGGCGAGGGCCGGGTGTTCAACGTCATCGCCGCCGCGGTCACCCTCGCGGTCTCGGCGCTGCTGGTGTTCCGCACCGAATGGGGCGCGCGCTTCAACACCCTGATCGTGGCGATCAAGGTGCTGGCGGTGGTGCTGGTGATCGGCGTGGGCGTGTTCTACATCAACACCGCCAACTGGGTGCCGTTCATTCCCGAGCGCATCGTCGGCGAAGACGGCGTCGGCCATTTCGGCTGGAAGGGCGTCGGCACCGCCGCGGCGGTGGTGTTCTTCGCCGTGTTCGGCTACGACACCCTGACCACCGCGGCGGAGGAATCCAAGAACCCGCAGCGCGACCTGCCGCGCGCGGTGCTGCTGTCGCTGGGCGTGTCGATGGTGCTGTACCTGGCGGTGTCGCTGGTGCTGACCGGCATCGCCCACTACTCCACCCTCGGCGGCGACGCGCCGGTGTCGGACGCCTTCGCCGCGCTGGGCCTGCCGTGGATCGCCAAGGCGATCGCGTTCTCGGCCGTGGTCGGCATCGCCAGCGTGCTGTTCGCCTTCATGCTCGGCGCGGCGCGCATCTGGTTCTCGCTCTCGCGCGACGGCCTGCTGCCGGGCTGGTTCGCCAAGATCCACCCGAAGTACGGCACCCCGCACCGCCCCACCGTCGCGCTGGGCGTGTTCACCGCGCTGGTCGCCGGCTTCCTGCCGATCGGCGAGGTCGCCAAGCTGGTCAACATCGGCGTGCTCTCGGCCTTCATCATCATCTGCGCTTCGGTGTGGGTGCTGCGCGTGCGCAAGCCGCACCTGGAACGCAGCTTCCGCACCCCGCTGGTGCCGCTGATCCCGATCGTCGGCATCGCCTTCTCGATCTGGCTGCTGGCCGAGCTGGCGGCGATCACCTGGCTGATCTTCCTGATCTGGGTGTCGCTGGGGCTGCTGGTGTATTTCGCCTACGGCATCCGCCATTCGAAGCTGGCGCAGGAACAGTAGCCAGGAGTGAGCGCAGAGGAGCGAGGAATGAGCGAAAGCCGCTTTCGCTCACTCCTCTTCGCTATTTTCTCGCGTTCAACGCGGCGCGACGTACCCACCGGGCACCCCGTCCGGCGACAGCACCAACTGCCACAGCTGCGCATGCCGGGTGCGGAAGGTCGCCATCGACGCGGCCAGGTAGAACCGCCACATCCGCCGGAAGCGTTCGTCGTAGCGCGCATCGAGCCGGTCCCAGGCGGCTTCGACGTTGTCGCGCCAGGCCTGCAGGGTCAGGTCGTAGTCGGCGCCGAAGTTATGCCAGTCCTCGATCACGAAGCGGTCTTCGGCGTGCTCGGCGATCTGCCGCGCCGAGGGCAGCATCGAGTTGGGGAAGATGTACTTGGCGATCCACGGGTCGGTGTGGCTCACCGACTTGTTGCCGCCGATGCTGTGCAGCAGGAACAGGCCGCCGTCGTCGCTGGCGCGGTCCAGGCAGCGCCGGGCGACGTCGAAATACGCGGCGTAGTTCTTGACCCCGACGTGCTCGAACATGCCCAGCGAGAAGATCCGGTCGAAGCGCTGGTCCAGGTCGCGGTAGTCCTGCAGGCGGATCTCCACCGGCAGCCCACGGCACAGCTCGCGCGCGAACTCGGCCTGCTCGTGCGAGACGGTCACGCCGACGCCGACGATGCCGTAGCGCTCGGCGGCGAACTTCAGCGCCTCGCCCCAGCCGCAGCCGATGTCGAGCACGCGCATGCCGGGCTTGAGCCGCAGCTTGCGGCAGACCAAGTCCAGCTTCGCTTCCTGGGCCGAGTCCAGGTCGTGCAGCGCCTGCCCGTTGCGATCGCGCCAATAGCCGCAGCTGTAGACCAGCCGCTTGCCGAGCATCGCGCGGTACAGATCGTTGCCCAGGTCGTAGTGGCGTTCGCCGACGGTGAAGCTGCGGCGGTGGCTCTGCAGGTTGATCAGGTGCGCGCGCAGGCCGTCGAGGATCGCCGCCCAGCCGTGCACCTGTTCGTCGATGTGCGCGCGCATCAGCCGTTCCAGCAAGCCGTCGAGCGACCGCGCATGCCAGGCGCCGTCCATGTAGGTCTCGCCCAGGCCGAGCGAGCCCTGCGCGATCACCCGCGAATAGAACGACTCGTCCTCGACCTGCAGGTCCCAGGGCCGGTCGCCGCCGACGCGCACGTCGGCCTGTTCCAGCAATCCTTCGACCCGTTTGTGCAGCGACGCAAGCGACATGGCGACCTCGTGCTCGGGGCGGGGGCGCCCGGAGGATGCTCGACCTGCTGATGTGGAGTGCGGACTCGGACGACGCGTCGTCGTGCGCCCGTCACGCTCGTCCTGAGACGGCTGGCGACCCGCTGCGGGCCGCCTGCGGCGCGTCCGTCGCGCCGCGGATCGACGATAGCAAAGCCGCGCCGGCGCGCGATGCCGATTCGGTCGCCTGCGGCGAACGCTGCGTTGCCGCAGCGATGCGGCTCTTCTGTGGGAGGGCCTTCAGGCCCGATGCTTTTCGCTCAGGTCGCGGCTATTTGGAACAAAAGCGTCGGGCCTGAAGGCCCTCCCACAAAAGCTCCCACGCGTCGCTCATGGGCCCGAAGGCCCTGCGCGGCGGCTCAGACGCCGCCGAGGAACAGCCCGCGATAGGCCGGGGCCAGATGCGGCAACAACACCGCGGCCGGCACTTCCACTGTCTGAGTGCCGTCCGAGTACGGGCCGACTTCGTACGGCGCGAACACGAACTTGAGCGCGCTGAGCTTGCCGTCGGCGCCGCGCACCGGCTCGAACATGGCGAAGTTGGCCGGGTCGGCGCCGGTGCCGTCGTCGATCATGCGGCCGCCGGTCTCGATCTGTTCGGCGCGTACCGCCGGAGCCAGGTCGTCGGCGTCGATGCGCTGCGACAACGCCGAGTGCAGCTGCTCGCGCACGTACTGCGAGACCGCGGCCCAGCCGCTCTTGTCCGGGATCAGCTCCTGCGCGGTCAGCAGCTTGTTCTGCCGCGGCAGCCAGACGAAGCGGGCGATCAGCGGCGCGGCGTGGGCGCCGCCGGTGTAGCTGCTGCCGTCGGCGGAGACCGCGACCAGCTCGGGCGTGTCGACCACGTCGTCGAAGGTCAGCGACAGCTCGTACGGCGAGGGGTTGTCCTTGGCGGTGCGGCCGTTGGCGGCGTCGATGAGTTCGGCGCGGGCGCCGTCGGCATAGCGCTTGAGCTCGCGCGCCAGGCCCGGGTACTTGGCCGCCTGGGTGGTGTAGGTGATGCCGACCACGTAGCCGGGCGTGGTCTCGACCACTTCCTTGAGCTCGACCGGCGCATCGGCGGCGTCGGCCACCGGCGCCGGCAACGCCGCGGTCGGCGCCGGCGCGGCCGACTGGCTGGTGGCGGGCGTGTCGGCTTCCTTCTTGCAGGCCGCCAGGGCCAGGGCCAACACGCAGACGGCGGCGGTGACGCGCTTCATGCAGCGATCCTTTTCGGGGCGTCCATGGGAGTTTCGCGCGACATTATCGCCCATGGCGTGACGCCTGCATCTAGGCCGCGGCGTCCTCGCGGCCGGCCGCGCCGCGCCGCGGCGCGCGCGTTTTCCCGGCGTTCACCACTGCGTGCGTTGCGGCAGCAGGCCTTGCAGTTCGGCGTCGGTGAGATTGCGCCATTGGCCGGGCTTGAGCCGGCCCAGCTTGACGTTGCCGATGCGCGCGCGCAGCAGCTGCTTGACCCGGAAGCCGAAGTGCGCGGCCATCAGCCGGATCTGCCGGTTCAGGCCCTGCACCAGCACGATGCGGAAACCGAAGCGGCCGAGCTTGCCGGTCTTGCACGGCAGCGTGGTCTGGCCGTGGATCGGCACGCCGCGGCCCATGCCGCGCAGGAATTCCGGGGTGACCTCGTGGTTCACCGCGACCAGGTATTCCTTTTCCAGCTTGTTCTCGGCGCGCAGGATCTCGTTGACGATGTCGCCGTTGCTGGTCAGCAGGATCAGCCCTTCCGAGTCCTTGTCCAGGCGGCCGATCGGGAAGATCCGGCGCTCGTGGCCGACGAAGTCGACGATGTTGTCCTTGACCCCGGACTCGGTGGTGCAGACCACGCCGACCGGCTTGTTGAGCGCGATATAGACGTGCTGGCGCTTGCCCTTGGCGGCGACGCGCACGCGCAGGACGTCGCCGTCGATGCGGACCTCGTCGCCCTCGCCCACTTCGCTGCCGACCCGGCCGCGCACGCCGTTGACGGTGACCCGGCCCTCGGCGATGAGGCGGTCGGCCTCGCGGCGGGAGCAGAAACCGGTGTCGCTGATGTGTTTGTTCAGGCGCATGGGCGAAGCATGCCGGAAAACCGGCCTGCGGAAGGCGTGGGGGGCGCGTAGGCTGGCACAGTCGCGCGGCGAAGGCGAGTGCGGCGGCGGAGGCGGGCCACGAACGGGGCCGCGGTGGCTGTGTTTTCAGGGGCCTCGGCGCCTGTGAGAGGGATGGCCTCGGCGCTTGATGGCAGGTGTCCAGGCGTAGGCGCCTGGCGGGAGCCACCCAGCGCTCGGCTGTTGTGGGAGGGGCTTCAGCCCCGACGCTGTCCGATCGGATCTCGGCGATCCGGCACAAAAGCGCCGGGGCTGAAGCCCCTCCCACAACAGCCCTCCGACCCCGGCCCCCAATCATCGGGCCGGCCCGGGGCGACTGCGGCCTCAGCCCAGCAGTTGCGAATACTCCGGATGCCGCTCGGCCCAGGCCGCCGCGTACGAGCACGCCGGGCGCACCTTGTAGCCGGCCTGGCGCGCGTATTCGAACGCGGCCCGGACCAGATCGCTGGCGATGCCGCGCCCGCCGATGGCCTCGGGCACGCCGGTGTGGGCGATGACGAGCTGGTCGCCGCGCAATTGGTATTCCAGTTCCGCCTCGACGCCGTCGACGACGGTGCTGAAGCGCTGCTGCGCGGGGTCGTGGGTCACGGTGACGGGCATGGTCGGGTCCTGTGCGGGTCGGGGCGGCGGCGGATCGCTCCGCCGCGGCCGCGGCGCGCCGCAGGGGCGCGCCGGGATCGATATCGACGCGAGCCGATACCGACGAAGTCCGTCGCCGCCGTAGCGACGCCGGCGACGGGCTCAGCGGTTGTCGCGCTTGCCCTGGTTGTGGCGGTCCTGGCTGCCGATCTCGCCCTGGATCGCGTCCATCCGGCTCTCGGCCGCGTGCAGTTCGCCGGCCTTGTGCGCGGCGCTCTCGGACTGCGGGCCCGGTGCCGGCACGTGGCCGTGGCCCGGGTCGAGCTGCTGCCACGGCTGCGGCTCGCGCGCGGCGTCCTGCTTGGCCTGGAGCAGGCGACGGGTGTTTTCCAGCGCCTGTTCCGGGGTGATGTGCGCGGTCGGCGCGTCGCTGGAATCGTCCGGCTCGGCCGCATCGCCCTGCGGCGGCGCGACGGTCTCGGCGGCCGGGGCCTGGCCGGCATCGCGGTCGGCCACGGTTTCGGCTTCCAGCGCGGTTTCCGCCGCGCCCTGCGCGACCGCGCTCGGCGCGGCGGCGGGTTCGGCAGGTTGCTGCGACTCGGCCTGCAACGCGGGCGCGGCAGCCGGCGCGGCGGCGCCGGCCGCGATCAGCGAACCGGCCGGAACCGACGAGTGCGCCTCGACGGCCGGCGCCGGCTTGGCCTTGGGCTTGCGCTCGGCCTTGGGCTTGGCCGGCGCGGACGCCGGTTCGGCGAACAGTTCGCCCGTACGCTGCGGCTCATCCTGGGTCGGCGCGCTGTGCGCCGGCTTCGCAACCGCGGGCTTCTTCTTCGCGGCGGGCTTGGGCGCGCTCGCGGCTTCGGTCTTGGGCGGCGCAGGCTGGGCCGGTGCGGAAACCGGAGCGGATGCGGGCTTGGGCGCGGATGCAGGCTTGGCCGCCGCAGGCTTCGCAACCACCGGCTTGACCGCGGCCGGCTTGGACGCAGCGGGCTTGGACGCAGCGGGCTTGGTCGCTGCGGACTTCGCGATAACGGGCTTCGCGACCGCGGGCTTCGCCGCCGGCTTGGTTGCCGCCGCGGCCGCAACCGCGGGCTTCCGCTGCACCGGCGCCGCGGCGACCGGCGCCACACGCACGGCCTTCTTCGGCGCCGCCGGCTTGGCCGCCGACTGCTTGGTCGCCTTCTTGAGCGCGGCCTGCCGGGCCGCGACCGGCGAGCCCGACGTCTTCGTGGCCGCGGCCTTCTTCGCAACAGGCTTCTTAGCGACCGGCTTCTTCGCAATCGGCTTCTTCGCCGCCGCGACCTTGCCGGCGGACTTCTTCACGGCCGGCTTGCCGGCCACCACTTTCTTGGCCAGCGACTTTTTGGCGGCCACCTTCTTGCTCGCCGCCTTCTTGCTCGCTGCCTTCGTCGCGGCCGCCTTGTTCGCCGCCGTCTTCTTCGCCACCGGCTTTTTGGCCGCAGGCTTGGCCGCCTTCTTCACGATCTTGCCGGCCGCGGCCTTCTTGCCCGCGACCTTCTTGCCGGCCGCCTTCTTCGCGCCCTTGGCGGCGGCAACCTTCGTCGCCTTCTTGACGATCTTGCCGGCGGACGCCTTCTTCGCGACCTTCTTCGCCGCGACCTTTTTCGCGGACTTCGCCGCCGCGGTCTTGTTCGTCGCCTTCTTCGCCGGCGCCGGCTTGACCGCGGCCTTCTTCGCTTTCTTGACCGCGCCCTTGCCGGCCTTGGCCGCTCGCTGGGCTACGGTCTTCTTGCCCGCGGCGCGGGTGCGCGCCGGCTGGGCCGATTTGCTTGCGGACTTGCCCGCCTTCTTGCTCGCCATGCTTGACTCCTCGTCGAGTGTTTGCGAATGCGCGAATGATAGCGGCTGCCCCCGTGACTACATCAGCCTTGTGCTGTCGACAACACGCGTCCGTGTTAGCACGCGCCACCTTCATGACGGGTGAGCGGACGTGAGACTGCGCCGCGTTGCGTCAGGCGACTGATGCGGGCCGACCTGTGTTGACGCCTCGCGTCACTTTTCGGCCATGGAACCTAGGGAAAACCCTGGCATGGAACCTGCGTGGAACTGTGCGTAAGTCCACAGTTACGACGAAGGGGAATTCCAATGGCTCGCCACATCGACCCAGACCGAAAAGACATGCGCAGCGACGACGCGCACAGCAATGCCGTCATCGCCCGCCTGTTCGACCTCGCCCGCAACGGCGAAGGCGACGATGCCGAGCTGCGCGAACTCGATGCGCAGATCCAGGCCGGACTGGCCGCGGCCTACGGCGAGGGCGCGCTGGAACTGGAAAACCCGCTGGCGGCCTGAGCCCCGCTCCGCCGCAACGCAGCAAAAACTTGGGCCCGAAGTCCGTCCCGCCGATGCGGGAGGCCTTCGGGCCCGATGTTTTTGGGGCCGGCATCGCCCGGCCTTTGTGGCGGGGACTTCAGCCCCGCTGCTTTCGTGCCGGACCGCTGCGACTTGAGCGAACAGCGTCGGGGCTGAAGCCCCTTCCACCCAGGCGCATCGATCCGTCGACGCGCTGCGACCTCAACCCAGGAAGCCCGGCCCGCGCGGGCTGGCCAGGCGCTCCAGGAAGAACCAGAACAGCGCCGGCTTCATCATCAGCATGAACAGCAGGCCGTAGATCGCCCCGGACAGGTGCGCGTTGTGGTTGATGTTGTCGCCGCCGCGCTTGTCCATCCAGTACGAATAGCCGACATAGGCGATGGCGTAGACCACGGCCGGCACCGGTATCACGAACACGATGATCCAGTTCCACGGGTCCACCAGCACGAACGCGAACAGCACCGCCGAGACCGCGCCGGACGCGCCCAGGCTGACGTAGCCGCCGTCCTTGCGATGGCGCAGGTAGCTCGGCAGGATCGCGACCACGATCGCCGAGAGGTAGAACAGCGCGAACATCCCCGGCCCGGCCAGCTGCGCGAACACCCCTTCGACCGCGCGGCCGAAGAAATACAGGGTGATCATGTTGAACAGCAGGTGCATCCAGTCGCCGTGCACGAAGCCGTGGGTCAGCAGCCGGTCGTACTGGCGGAAGCGCGCCACCCCCGGCGGCCACAGCACCAGCCGCTCGTACAGGCGGCGCTTCTCGAAGGCTTGCCACGACACCAGCACGGTCACGGCGATCAGGACGAAAGTGATCATGGTCGGGGCGGGCTCGCGACGGGGAGAGGCTCAGGAAAGGCGCGCGGCGAGACGGTTCAGGCCGCGCGGTAGTGGTCCTGCATCGGGTAGCGCCGCGCGTACAGGCCGAAGGCCGCCGCCGCCACGAATGCGAAGCCGGCGAAGAAGAACATCAGGAACGCGTTCTCGCTCAGCCCGGTGGCGGCGATGTGCGAGGTCACCGCCTCGTTGCGCACCGCCGCGTTGGTCAGCATCACCCACAGGTTGCCGAACGTGCTGGTGAGGTACCACAGGGCCATGATCACGCCCTTCATCGACTGCGGCGACTGGCTGTAGGCGAACTCCAGCGCGGTCGCCGAGACCAGCACCTCGCCGAAGGTCAGCAGGATGTAGGGAACGATCTGCCATGCCAGCGACATGGGGTGGCCGGCGTCCATATACAACTGCAGCACCGCCGCGACGATCCACGACAGGCCCGAGACCGCGATGCCGAAGCCCATCCGCCGCAGCGGCGTGGGGTTGATCCCGATCCCGCGCAGCGCCGGGTACAGGACGAGGTTGTTGAACGGGATCAGCAGCATCACCAGCAGCGGGTTGATCGCCTGCATCTGCGAGGCCGCGGCCTTGGCCCCGCCCTCGCCGGAGATCAGCCAGCTCGGCCACCACCACAGCTCGGTCGGCACCACCATGCGCTGGCCCTGCAGCACCCAGGTCGAGGCCTTCTGGTCGAACAGCGACCAGAACGGGGTCACGAAGGCGAACACGATCAGGATCCGCAGCACCGCGCGCACGCCGTCCACGGCCGCGTCGGGGTGGACGCCGCGCGCGCGTTCGAGCTGCAGCGAGATGCCGTAGCCGCCGAAGCCGATCAGCAGGCCCAGCGCCATGCACGCGCTCTTGACGAAGCCCAGGCTCGGGATCAGCGCCAGCGCGCCGGCGGCCAGGGCCACGCCGACCGCGGCCACCGCCACGCCCGGATTGCCCTGCCCCGGCGCCTTGGCGCGCAGCGCGGTGCGGGCGACGTTGAAGAACGAATCCGGATCCGGCGCGTTGCGGGTCGGCGGCACCATCACGTAGCGCTTGCGCCCGAGCCAGAAGATGAACGTGGCCAGGAACATCAGCGCGCCGGGGATGCCGAACGCCACCGAGGGGCCGTACTCGCGCAGGAAGATCGGCATCAGCAAGGACGCGAACAGCGAGCCGAAGTTGATCGTCCAATAGAACGCGTCGAACACCAGCTTGGCCTTGTGCTTGTTGCTCTGGTCGAACTGGTCGCCGCAGAACGACACCACCAGCGGTTTGATGCCGCCCGCGCCGAACGCGATCAGGAACAGGCCGGTGTAGAAGCCGGTCTGGTTGTGTTCGAACAGCGCCAGGCAGGCGTGGCCGGCGCAGTACACCAGCGAGAACCAGATGACGGTGTTGTACTTGCCGAAGTAGCGGTCGGCCAGCCAGCCACCGAGCAGCGGGAAGAAATAGGTGCCGATCATGAACGTGTGGAACACGTCCTTGGCCATGCGCTCGCGCTCGGCGAGGTCGCCGGTGGACGCCATCAGCAGGGTCCCGACCAGGAACGCGGTCAGGATGTTGCGCATGCCGTAGAAACTGAAGCGCTCGGCCGCCTCGTTGCCGATGATGAAGGCGATCTGGCGGGGCATCTTGCCCTGCGAATCGGCGGGGGCGGTGGCGGCTTGGGTCATGCGGCGGTCCTGGTCGTCGGTCGAATCGCGCGTCCTTCGCGGGACCCGGCGCATGCGCCGGGCGGTCCAGCCCCACAGACTACCCCATCGTCCGCGCCGCCGGCTTGGCCGGCGCGGTCGCGACGCCGCCGCACGCGCGACGCACCGGCACCGCGAACGGTCGTGCGGATCGCCCCGAAGCGGCCGTCCGCGGGCGCGATCGACCGGCGCGGGGCCCGGGGCGGCGGCGTCGCCCGCTTCGGCTCGGCCACGATTCGGCCACGATTCGGCCCGGCGCGGGTCCGCGGCCCGGCCGCCCCGCGACGGGCCGTGTTCACTCCATGAGCGCGACGCCAGCCAGCGGCTGGCGCTTCCCGTTCAGGCCCACTCTTCCAGGCCTTCGCGCCGGTACAGCTCGGCGAAGCTCGGCCGCGCCTTCATCCGCCGCGCCAGCGCGCCCAGGTGCGGCCAGTCGTGCGCGGGACGCGGCAGGTTGCGGCTCCAGCGCATCAGCATGGTCAGGTAGAAGTCGGCCGCGCTCAAGCGCTCGCCGAGCAGGTACGGCCCGTGCGCGCCCAGGTGCGCGTCCAGGCGTTCGCAGGCCGCCTCGAACCGGGCCTGGGCGCCGCGGCGCACGGCCTCGTCGTCGCACTGCAGGTCGCCCGGATACCACCACAACCGCAGCGGCGCCTGCAGGGTGGCGGTGAGGTTGAACATCCATTGCAGGTACTCGGCGCGCTGCGGGTCCGCGGGCGCCGGCGCGAACGCACCGTCGCCGTGGCGGTCGGCCAGCAGCATCGCCAGCGCCGCGGCCTCGTAGCGCGGCTGGCCGTCGACCAGCAAGGTCGGCACCACGCCGTTGGGATTGAGCGCGAGGTAGCTGGCGTCCTTGTGCTCGCGCGCGGCGATGTCGACCGCGCGCAGTTCGTGCGGCTGGTCCAGTTCGAGCAACAGCCAGTGGACGACCAGACTGGCGGCACCGGGCGTGTAGTACAGCGCGTACATGCGGACTCCTGGGATTGAGAGCTGGGATTGAGAGCGGGGGTTGAAAGCGGGAGTTGAAAGCGGCGGTTGAAGGCGAACGCGCGGGCGCGGGGCTCGCGGGCTCCGCAGTCTAGGCGACGGCGACGGCGTGCGGCCGCCGCGCGGCATGACTGCTGTCATCTCTCGACAGCAGGCCGTTTCGCGCACAGGCGCGGGCCGGCGCGATCCCTTACATTTAGCCGGCCCCATCGCCGGCCGGCTGTCGCCACGGCCGGCGCCCGCGCCGCGGCGCGACCTCACCGCAACCGCGGCGCCATCGGCATTCGCCGCACTCACATCCGGATTACGCAATGACCCGCCAGCCCGAGTTCCGCGCCGCCCTGCCCTCCGCCCTCGCCTTCGCGCTGGCCCTCGCCGGCGGCTATGCCGCGCCGGCGCCCGCTGCCGATGCGCCGATCACCACCGTGTCCGAGCGCAGCGGCTTCCTCAAGACCGGCCGCTACGAGGAAGTGATCGAGCTGTGCGCGCGCTTCGCCGAGCGCTATCCCGACGCGGTGCGCTGCGAGGAGTTCGGCACCACGCCGGAAGGCCGGCCGATGAAGGTGCTGGTGGTCACCCGCAGCGGCGCGTTCGCGCCCGAACAGGCGCAGGCCAAGAATCTGCCGGTGCTGCTGATCCAGGGCGGCATCCACGCCGGCGAGATCGACGGCAAGGACGCCGGCTTCCTGGCCCTGCGCCAGGCGCTCGACGGCGAAGCGGCGAAGGGCGCGCTGGCCAAGCAAGTGCTGCTGTTCGTGCCGGTGTTCAACATCGACGGCCACGAGCGCTTCGGCGCCTGGAACCGCCCCAACCAGCGCGGTCCGGAGGAAATGGGCTGGCGCGTCACCGCGCAGAACTACAACCTCAACCGCGATTACCTCAAGGCCGACGCACCGGAAATGCAGGCCATGCTCAAGCTGGTGCAGCGCTGGGATCCGCTGGCCTACGTCGACCTGCACGTCACCGACGGCGCCAAGTTCGAGCACGATGTGTCGATCCAGGTCGAGCCGGTGCACGCCGGCGACGAGGCCCTGCGCAAGGCCGGCGCGGCGCTGCGCGACGGCACCATCGCCCGGCTCGCCAAGCAGGGCTCGCTGCCGCTGCCGTACTACCCCTCGTTCGTCGAATCCGACAACCCGGCCTCCGGCTTCGAGGACGGCGTGCCGCCGCCGCGCTTCTCGCACGGCTATTTCTACCTGCGCAACCGCCTGGCGATGCTGGTGGAAACCCATTCGTGGAAGGACTACCCGACCCGCGTGCGGATCACCCGCAACACCATCGTCGACCTGCTCGACCTGGTCGCCGCCCACGGCGCGCAATGGCGCGGCGAGGCGCTGGCCGCCGACGGCCGCGCCAAGCGGCTCGGCGGGCAGGACGTGGCGCTGGACTACAAGACCAGCGACAAGAGCCGCACCGTCGCCTTCCGCGGCTATGCGTACACGCGCACGCCGTCGGACGTGTCCGGCGCGCTGATGACCCGCTACGACGAAACCAAGCCGCAGGTGTGGAACGTGCCGCTGAAGTACGACATCCAGCCGGGACGGCAGGTGCCGGCGCCGCGCGGCGGCTACCTGGTGCCGGCCGCGCAGGCGGCGTGGGTCGCGGCCAAGCTCGACCAGCACGGCATCGAGTACCGCCGCCTGGATGCGGCGCTGGCCGGCGCCCAGGTCGAGGCGTTCCGCGCCGACAAGGCCGAGCTGTCGGCGCAGTCCAGCGAAGGCCACCAGCGCAATACGCTGAGCGGGCAATGGAAGAGCGAAACCCAGGACCTGATCGCCGGCGCGCTGTTCGTGCCGATCGCCCAGGCCAAGTCGCGTCTGGCGATGGCGCTGCTGGAGCCGCAGGCGCCGGATTCGCTGGCGGCGTGGGGCGAGTTCAACAACGCCTTCGAGCGCAAGGAGTACATGGAGGACTACGTCGCCGAGGACGTGGCGCGCGAAATGCTCAAGGACCCGCAGGTCAAGGCCGAATTCGAGGCCAAGCTGCGCGACGATCCCGCCTTCGCCAAGAGCCCGCAGGCGCGGCTGGACTTCTTCTACCGCCGCCACACCGCCTGGGACGAGCGCTACAACCTGTATCCGGTGCTGCGCACGCAGACCGTCCCGCGCTGACCGCGCGATCCGTCCGCAGGAGCGGCGCGAGCCGCGACGACGCGACTGCGGCGAGAGTCTCGACGTAGTTGCGATGTCGCGGTCGCGGCTTGCGCCGCTCCTACAAGGGGCGGCCGCCGCGCGCGGGCGGCTGCAAGGGCTTCGCGTTATCCTCGGCGCGTCGTCGGTTTCAGGAAACGCCGCATGCGCCGTCTCGCCTTCGTTCCGCTCGCCGCGCTCTGGCTCGCGGCTTGTTCCGCGCCCGCGCCGGGCGCGCGCGAGGCCACGCCCGCGGCCGCGCCGGCTCCGACGCCGGCCGGCCCGGCGTTGCGCGCGGTCGGCACCGAGCCGGGCTGGCTGGCCGAAGTCGGCCCGGGCGAGTCGCCGACCATCCGGCTGGAACTGGACTACGGCGAACGCAAGCTCGTCGTGCGCGACGCCACCCGCCTGGAGGACGTCTCCGGCTATACCGGCTACACCGCCGACGGGGTGTGGGTGTCGCTGAACTACCGGCGCGAGCAGTGCAGCGACGGCATGAGCGACCGCGACTACATCGCCAGCGTGGAGCTGCAGGTCGGCGACCGCCACTACCGCGGCTGCGCCGCGTCGCTGGCGCCATGAGCGGCGCGCGCGCGCGATGGCGCGCCGGCGTGTGCGTGATGCTCGCCGCCTCGTTGGCCGCCTGCGCGGCGCCGCAGCGCGCGTCCGCGCCGCAGGCCGCGCAAGCGAACGACGCGCAGGCGAGGGAAGTGCGCGTGCTGACCCTCAACCTGTGGCACGACAAGGGCGACTGGCCGCGCCGGCGCGCGCTGATCCTGGCCGAGGTCGCGCGCTTGAAACCTGACCTGATCGCGCTGCAGGAAGTGCTGCAACGGCCGGGCCTGCGCAACCAGGCCCAGGACCTGGGCGAGGCCCTGGGCTATCGGGTCGGCTTCGTTTCGGTCGATCCGCCCGATGCGCCGCGGCGCTACGGCAACGCGATCCTGATCGCCGGCACCGGCTCCGACGCGCAGCAACGCAAGCTCGAACCGCTCGACGACTACCGCAGCGCCGCGCACGTGCGCAGCGACAAGGCGGACGTGGACTTCTACGCCACCCACCTGCACAACGAACGCGGCGGCGGCGCGATCCGCGCGCGCCAGGTCGCCAGCCTGCTGGCCTTCGTCGACGCCAGTGCGCACGGCGCGCGCACGCTGATCGCCGGCGACTTCAATACCGAGGCCGACGCTCCGGAACTGGCCGCGCTGCGCGCGCGCTACGCCGACGCCTTCGCCACCGCCCATCCCCGCCTCGCCGCCGATCCGGCGCGCGCCAGCACGCTCAACCCGGCCTACCTGCCGGCGCAGCGCATCGATCACGTGTTCTACGACCGCCGCGGCTTCGCGGTGAAGGAAGCGCGGATCGTGCTGAACGAAAGCCGCGACGGCGTGTGGCCGTCGGATCACTTCGGTCTGTTCGTGCGCCTGCAGCCGCTGCCGCCGCAACGCTGAAGCGCACGCGGCGGCCTCAGCCGTCCAGCGGCCACTCGCCCAGCAGCGAATACTCGTTGCGCTTGCCGAGCACGCTGTGCAGCAGCACGAAGCGGTCGATCCGCCAGATCACCGGATCGATCGCCAGCGGCGCGCTCAACCCGTGCCCCGCCTCGCGCACGACAGTGACGTGCGGCGCGTGCGCGCGGTGGCTGGCGACGACCTTGACGCCCTGCTTGGCCAGGGCCACGCCGAGCCGGTCCCACAGCGCCGCCAACGACGGATTCTGTTCGGCACTACCCAGCCACCAGGGAATGTCGCGGTTGGCGAAGCTGCCGGCGCGGTCCAGCGCGAAATCGAAGGCGTCGGCGCGCACCGCGGCGGCCGCGGCGCCGGCGCGCTGCGCCAGCGTTTGCGGCAGTTCGGCGAAATCGCCGAGGAATTGCAGGGTGAGGTGATAGCGATGGGCGCCGATCAGGCGCCCGCCGGGTCGCTGCGCCGCCTCCAGCGCCAGCGCGCGCTCGCGGATCCGCGCGCGCACGCCGGCGTCGGGCCACAGGGCGAAGAACAGGCGGTGCAATTCGGCGGGCTGGCGCGGCGCGGGATCGCCGAACAGGGAAGACTGATGCATCGCGGCAGTCTAACCGTTGCCCGCGCCGCGCCGCGCGCTCAGGGCCTGCCTGCGGGCTTGCTCGCAGGCTTGTCCGCGGGCTTGTCCGTGGGCTTGTCCGTGGGCTTGGCTTGCGGCCACGCCGCGGGCTTGGCCTCGCCCTTGGCCGGCTCGGCGTAGGTTCCCGCCGGTTCGCTTTCGAGCTTGCGCGTATCGGCCAGCAAAGCCTCGGCGGCGACCCGGCGCAGCGCGGCCGGGTCGGCCTTGCGCAGATCGGCGTCCGCGCCCAGTCCCAGCGCCTTGGCGGCGTCGGTCAGCACGCGCTTGTTGGCGTAGGGATGCGGGTGGTCGAGATCGTCGTCCTGGGCGCGATAGAACCGGTCGAGAAGCTTCTCGCGGCTGCTGTCGGCCTGGGCCAGCTCGACCAGCTTGGCCCGGTACTCCAGCCGCCACGGCGGCAGCTTCGGCCAGCGCGCGAGGTCGGCGAAATGCTGGGCCTCGTGGCCGAGGAAACTGACCTTGAAGTCTTCGCCCTGCAGGTCGCCGTAGGACTCGCGCACCGCGTACAGGCCCTCGGGCTTGACCCAGCCGGCCGCGCCGGTCTTGCCGCAGGCGGTGTAGTGGCTCCAGCCGCGGCTGATCCAGCCGTCCATCACGAACACCTTCACCGGCTGGGCGACGCCGCCGGGCAACGCGACGGTGTAGTCGCGCTGTTCCTGGCCGCCCCACAGGAACAGGTCGTACAGCGGCGGGGTGCGGCCCTGCAGCGGATGCAGCCCGCTCTCGCGCAGGCGCGCGTCGAGCTTGGCGTAGAGCGCTTCGAACGCTTCCTCGCCGTCGCCCGGCGCCGGCTCGCCGATCGCCGCGGCCAGTTCGGCCTTGAGCGTGCGTTCGAGTTCGCCGCGCCGCTGCGGTTCGCGCACCGCATGCCACCAGTAGCGCTGGTAGATGCCCAGCACTTGCGTAGCGAACGCATCGCGCGGCGCGGTCGCGGTCGCCGCCACGACCGGCGGCGGCGCCTTGCGCTCGTGGCGTTCGAGCATGCATTGGCGGAAGTCCGCGTCCTTGCCCTGGAACTGCTCGGCCGGCGCGTGCTTGAGCGCGGCCAGCGCCGCGGGTGCGTCGGCGCGCAGCGCCGCGCCGAGCGCCTGGCTGACCGCGCTGGCGGCCTGCGGGCCGCTGGCCGGCGCGGCGGCCGGCGGCGCGGCGGTGGCGCCGATCGCCCAGCCGATCAACAGCGGCAGCGCGGCGGCCGGCAACAAGAACAACAACGGGGAACGGTGGCGCATGGGAGGGCTCCGGAGTCGCGCGGCGCGCGTCGGGGCCATTAGGCGGCGCGCGCGGCGTGCGGGTCTTGTACGCACTTGATCTTCGCTTCGACCCGGCATTCCGCCGGCGCCAGCACCTGCCGCCGCAGCTGCAGCGGCGTGCAGCCGGCATGCGCGACCACGACCTTGTGCAGGTGGCTCTGGTCGGCGAATCCGGCCGCGGCGGCGACGTCGGCCAACGCCATCGGCGCGGCCAGCAGGCGCAGCGCGCGGCGCCAGCGCGCCTCGCGCCGCAGCGCGCGCGGCGACATGCCGAAGCTGCGGCCGAGCGCGCGGCTGGCGTGCTCGGCCGAGACGCCGAGTTCGCGCGCCAGTTCGGCGATCTCGCGCTCGTCCTGGTCCATGCGCCGCAGCAGTTCGCCTTGCCAGTCCGGCAGCGCTGCGGCTTGCAGCGGCTGCGCGCAGGTCAGCAGTTCGGCCAGACGCCGCGGCGCGCGTTCGAACACTTCGCGCGCTTCGTTCAGATCGTGTACGCGCCAGGCGCGGGCGGCGAAGGCCGGATCGGCGGTCACACCGGGAGTCGCTGCCGGGCTGAGTTCCAGATTGATCGCGCTGGCGCCGCTGCGGCCGAAACGGTCGCCGTGGGCGTGGAAGGCCGGATGCAGGACCAGCGTTCCCGGCGCGCACGGCAGCGGGCCGTCGAGGCTGGCTTCGGTGTAGTCGCCGTCGAGCACCAGCGCGGCGTACGGCTCGCGGTGGCGGTGCGTGGCCAGGGTGGCGTTGCGTTCGTGGCGGGTGCGGTAGGCGGCGGTCATGCGGGTTGCGGCACGGCGGCGGGCGGGCGGACGCGCGCCTCGGGCGCGGGACGCGATGCGGCGTGGGCGTTGCGGGCGGCGCGCATCGGGGCTCCTGCGCCGGTGGGCGGCGTCGATGCGGCGATTACGGGCCCGCGGCGGGGGCGGCGCAATGGCCGGAAGTTGGGGGTGCGGGGTTGGGGTGCGCACTCCGCTGCGTTGGGCCGGCGCCGCGTCCGGCGGTGTGTCGTGGCGGAGCGGAAGGCGTCGGGGCTGAAGCCCCTCCCACGACAGCCGGGGCCTTCCCACAACAGCGGGAGTCCTGCCATGACAGCTGCAGCCCTGCCCAAAACAGCCGGAGCCCTCCCGCAACCAGCGGGTTGTGGGGCGCGGGATCGGTACGGGCAAGTTTCAGTCCGGTGGTGTGTCGCGGCGGAGCGAAAGGCGTCGGGGCTGAAGCCCCTCCCACGACAGCCAGAGCCCCTCCCCAAAACGGCCGGAGCCCTGCCCAAAACAGCCGGGGCCCTCCCGCAACCAGCCGGTTGTGGGGCGCGGGATCGGTACGGGCGAGTTTCAGTCCGGTGGTGTGCCGTGGCGGAGCGGAAGGTATCGGGCTGAAGCCCCTCCCACAGCCGGCGCCCGCGCAGGGCGCCGGCTTCGGCTCAGCCTTCCAGTTCGGACCAGCGCGAATAAGCGTGATCGAGCTCGGCCTGGGACTTGGCCAGTTCGGCGTTGTGCGCGGCCATCGCGGCGGCGTCGCGCTGGTAGAAGGCCGGGTCGTTCATCTGCGCGGTCAGGTCGGACACGCGCGTTTCCAGCGACTCGATCCGCGCCGGCAACTGCTCCAGCTCGCGCGCGTCCTTGTAGCTGAGCTTGCGCTTGGCCGCGGCGGGCTCGGGCGCCGGCGCGACGGCGGCGGGCTTGGCCATCGCCGCGGCGGTGGCCTTGGCCGGCGCGGCCCCGGCCGGACGCTGGCGCAGCCAGTCGCTGTAGCCGCCGACGTACTCGCCGACCCCGCCCTCGCCTTCCATCACCAGCGTCGAGGTCACCACGTTGTCGAGGAAGTCGCGGTCGTGGCTGACCAGCAGCAAGGTTCCCGGGTAGTCGCCGAGCAGTTCTTCCAGCAGCTCCAGCGTTTCCACGTCCAGGTCGTTGGTCGGTTCGTCCATCACCAGCAGGTTGGACGGCTGGGCGAACAGCTTGGCCAGCAGCAGGCGGTTGCGCTCGCCGCCGGACAGGCGGGTGATCGGCGCGCGCGCGCGCTCGGGGGTGAACAGGAAATCCTGCAGGTAGCCGATGATGTGCTTGCTCTTGCCGCCGACCTCGACGTACTCGCGGCCCTCGGCGACGTTCTCGATCGCGTTCCAGTCCTCGCGCAGGGTCGCGCGGTACTGGTCGAAATAGGCGATCTGCAGGTTGCTGCCCAGGCGCACCTCGCCGGCCTTCGGCGCCAGTTCGCCCAGCAGCACCTTGAGCAAGGTGGTCTTGCCGCTGCCGTTGGGGCCGATCAGGCCGATCCGGTCGCCGCGGAACACGGTGCCGGAGAACCCGCGCAGCATCGGCTGGCCGCCGTAGTCGAAGTCCACGTCCTTGGCCTCGAGCACCTTGCGCCCGGACTGCTCGGACTGGGCGAATTCCATGCGCACGTTGCCGACGTTGTCGCGGCGCTGGGCGCGCTCGTTGCGCATCGCCTTGAGCCGGCGCACGCGGCCTTCGTCGCGGGTGCGGCGGGCCTTGATGCCCTGGCGGATCCACACCTCTTCCTGCGCCAGCAGCTTGTCGAAGCGCGCGTTTTCCTGCGCCTCGGCGTTCAGCCGCTCCTCGCGCCGGCGCAGGTAGTTGTCCCAGTCGCCGGGCCAGCTGGTGACGCGGCCGCGGTCGATCTCGACGATGCGGGTCGCCAGCGCGCGCAGGAAGCGGCGGTCGTGGGTGACGAACAGCAGCGCGCCGCTCCAGGACTTGAGGAACTGTTCGAGCCAGTCGATGGCTTCGATGTCGAGATGGTTGGTCGGCTCGTCGAGCAGCAGCAGGTCGGGCGACGAAACCAGCGCGCGCGCCAGCAGCACGCGCCGCTTCATGCCGCCGGACAGGCCCGAGAACGCGGCTTCGCCGTCGAGGCCGAGCCGGGTCAGGGTCTCTTCGACGCGCTGGTCCAGGCCCCAGCCCTGGGCGTCCTCGATCTTGGTCTGGACCTTGGCCACCGCGTCGGCGTCGTAATGCTCGGCGTGGCTGAGGTGGTGGAATTCGGCCAGCCAGTGGCCGAGTTCGCCGAGGCCGTCGGCGACCACGTCGAACACGCTGCCGCTGGCGCCGGCCGGGACCTCTTGTTCGAGCCGGGCGACGCGCACCCCACCCTCGCGACGGATCTCTCCATCGTCGGGGACGAGCTCGCCCGCCAGCAGCTTCATGAGCGTGGACTTGCCCGCGCCGTTGCGGCCGATCAGGGCGATGCGTTCGCCCGGTTCGATGGCCAGTTCGACGTTTTCGAGCAGCAGCGGGCCGCCGACGCTGTAGTCGGCGTTCTGTACGGTGATCAAAGGCATGCGCGCATTCTACCCGGGGCCGCGGCCCAGCGCCGCTTTCGCGCCGCCTTTGCGCCGCGGCCGCGACGGCGCCCGATCAGGTCCGCGCCAGCAAAGGGAAGCGGCTGTGCGGCCCCAACCGGGCCGGGTCGATGCCGCGCAGGAACAAGCCGGCTTCGTCGTCCGGCCCGGCCGGGCCGGCCTGCGGCCACAGCGCGCACGGGTCGAAACCGAAGCGCAGCGTCTCGACCGGGCCGACGATCAGGCGCGGCAACGCGGCCGCCAGGGCCGCGTGCGACGGCGCCACCGCGAACACGTCCTCGATGGTCAGCGCTCCGTCCTGCTCGTGGGCGAACACCCAGGTATCGGCATCGATTTCGAACAGCGGCGCGGCGTATCCGTTGGCCGCGTACCAGGTCGCGGTGCGGCCGTAATCGCGGCTGGCGAAGCGGCGCCCCAGCGGCGCCGCGCGCGCGGCCACGGCCAGGAAGCGTTCGCGCACGTCCGCATCGGCCAGATCCCGTTGCGGCGCGCGCTGCGGCGCGGGCGCGAGGGCGTGCGCGGCCTCGAACAGGCTTTGCGGCGCCGGCGCGAAACCGAAGCGCGGATAGAAGTCCAACACGCGGTCGTTGGCGAACAGCAACGCCGGCGCGTCGCCGCCGCCGGCCAGCGCGGCCTGCATCGCCCGCCGCGCCAGCCCGCGGCCGCGGTGCTGCGGCAGGCTGCCGACCGCGCCGAACTGGAACGCCAGGATCTCCTCGCCGTCGACGATCAGCCGCTGGCGCATCGTCGAGGCATTGGCGACGACGCGGCCGTCTTCGAACAGGCTGTAGGCGAGGTAGCCGGGCGCCCACTGGCCCCACTCGCACCAGCGGCGGAAATCGGCCTGGGAGAACACGCGCGCGACGTACTCGCAGTACGCCGGATGCAGCTCGGTGTCGGTGTGGTCGAGGACGCGCAATATCGGTTGTTGTGGCATGGCGCGATTGTGCGCCGATTCGCATCGCGCACGGGTTTCGTTTTGTATCGGGGCCCACCCGTAGGAGCGGCGCGAGCCGCGACCGCTACAACGCAACTACGCCGCAGGCTCCGCAGCGGTTGTGGTGTCGCGGTCGCGGCTTGCGCCGCTCCTACAAGGGGATTGCGGGAATCAGGAGCTGCAGGAAAGCATCGAACACCCGGCCCGCTCGCGCGCCCAGTCCGGCCGCTTGGCCGCGAACGCCTCGCGCCCGGGCTGGTCTTCGTAGGGCCGGCGCATGACCTCGAGCAAGTCGCGCACGCCGGCCGGATCGCCCTGTTCGGCGCGGTCGATCGCTTTCTGGGCCAGATAGTTGCGCAGCACGTAGCGCGGGTTGGCCGCGTTCATCCGCGCCACGCGTTCGGCCGCGGACGAACCGTCCTCGCGCGAACGCGCGGCGTAGCGCGCCAGCCAGTCGCGCAACGCCGGCTCGGCCTCGACGGCGCGCGTCGGGTCGTAATAGGCCTCGGCCAACGGCGACGGATCGGGCGCCGCGGCCGCCACATCGATATCGGCCAGCGCGCGATAGAAGATCGTCATGTCGACTTCGTTGGCCTGCAGCCAGCCGCGCAGTTCCTGCATCAGCGCCACGTCCTCGTCGCCGCACTCGCGCAGGCCCAGCTTGCGCGCGATGGCGTCGCGCTCGGCGTCGTTGTAGGCCTCGACGTAACGCCGCAAACCGTCCTGCAAGAGCTCCGTCGCGATCAACGGCGACAGCGCCCCGGCCAGCCGGCTCAGGTTCCAGTACGCCACCTGCGGCTGCTGGCCGTAGCGGTAGCGGCGGCGACCGGCGTCGGTGGTGTTCGGGGTCCAGTCCGGGTCGTAATCGTCGACCCAGCCGTACGGGCCGTAATCGATGGTCAGGCCGAGGATCGACAGGTTGTCGGTGTTCATCACCCCGTGCACGAAGCCGACCCGCATCCAGTGCGCCATCAGCGTCGCGGTGCGCTGCGCCACCTCGGCGAACCACTGGCCGTACACGCGTTCGCCAGGCTCGCCCAGATGCGGGAAATCGCGACGGATGCAGAAGTCCACCAGCGTCTTCAACAACGCGGTGTCGCCGCGCGAGGCCGGCAGTTCGAAGTTGCCGAAGCGGATGAACGACGGCGCGGCGCGGCATACGATCGCGCCGGGCTCGGCCTGCGGATGGCCGTCGTAGAACATGTCGCGGACCACCGCCTCGCCGCTGCCGACCAGGCTCAGCGCGCGCGTGGTCGGCACGCCGAGGTGGTGCATGGCCTCGCTGCACAGGAATTCGCGGATCGAGGAACGCAGCACCGCGCGGCCGTCGGCGCTGCGCGAGTACGGCGTGGGACCGGCGCCCTTGAGCTGCAGCTCCCAGCGCCGGCCGTCGTCGGCGAGGACTTCGCCCAGCGAGATCGCGCGGCCGTCGCCGAGCTGGCCGGCCCAGGCGCCGAACTGGTGGCCGCCGTAGTTGGCCGCGTACGGCTGCATGCCCGGCAGCAAGACGTTGCCGGCGAACACCTGCGCGAACTCGGCGCTGGTTATGTCGGCCTCGCTGAAGCCCAGCGCCGCGGCCATTTCGGCCGAATGCGCCAACAGCGTCGGCGCCGCCACCGGGGTCGGATCGACCCGCGAGTACAGCGCGCCGTGGACCTGACGCACGCCCGGCGCGGTTTCCGGGTCGCCGGGCAGATCGCGGACGAAGGCGTTGTCGAAGCGCAGTGCGTGCATGGGCGGCGGGAATCGGTCGGGGATGCGGGGGAGATGGGTGCCGATGGTGGCGAATCCAAGCGGAGGATGGGTTTCGCCGCCCCTCCCCAACCGTCATTCCCGCGAACGCGGGAATCCAGAGACTTCGGCGCCATGCCTGGATAAAGCCCTGGGTTCCCGCTTTCGCGGGAACGACGAAGGTGAGGTTTCGCCGCGCCGCCTCAACCGTCGTCAGGCACGCGAATGCGGGAATCCAGAGACTTCGGCGCCATGCCTGCATGACGCCCCGGATGCCCGCGTTCGCGTGCATGACAACAGGTAGATTTCGCGGCGACCCGCCCGTCTCAACCCGGCAACGAATACGGCCCGCCCTTCTCCAACGCCCGCTGATACGCCGGCCGCGCGTGGATGCGCTCGACGAAGGCCTGCATCCGCGGCCGCCCGGCGCCGGCACGCGCGGCGGCGGCCTCGACTGGGAAGCTCATCTGGATGTCGGCGGCGGTGAAACGCTCGCCGGCGAACCATTCGTGTTTGCCCAGCTCGCTCTCGATATAGCCCAGGTGCAGCGCCAGCTGCGGCCCGACGAAGGAGCTCATGGCCTTGTCGGCGATGCCGCGCGCGATCGGTTTGACGAAGAACGGCATCGGCGCGGACTTGATCCGCGAGAACACCAGGCTCAGCAGCAACGGCGGCATCGCCGAGCCTTCGGCGTAGTGCATCCAGTAGCGGTAACGGCGGCGTTCCTCGCCATCGAGCGGTTGCGGCGGCGGCGACAGCGCGTGGCCGCGGTCGTAGCGCTCGCACAGGGTCTCGATGATCGCCGCCGACTCGGCCAGCACCTGCCCGTCCAGTTCCACCAGCGGCGACTTGCCGAGCGGATGGATCGCGCGCAGTTCCGGCGGCGCCAGCATGGTCTTGGGGTCGCGCTGGTAGCGCACCACCTCGTAAGGCAGCGCCAGTTCCTCCAGCAGCCACAGCACGCGCTGGGAGCGGGAATTGTTGAGATGGTGGACCTTGATCATGGCCGGCGCCGTCGCTGGGGATACGCGCATGGTAGCCGGCCTCGCGCGGGCGCGCCGGCCTCAGCCGCGGCTGAACACCAGTTGCGCCGCCAGCCGCCGCTTCCAATCCTCCAGATCGCCTTCCACCCACGGATACTCGGCGCGGAAGTTGTCCCACTCGATCTCCCAGGCGGCGATGTCCGGCAGGGCGTCGTCGGCCCAGTCGGCGTGGTCCGCGTTGCAGCGGATCGCATCGACGAACAGGCGCAGCGGCATGTTGCAATGCTCGGCCAGCAGCACCGCGTCGTAGAGGTCCTTGCCCTGCGGCCACATGTCGGTCTGCAGCCACACCAGCTTCCACGCCAGCGACAGTTCCGCGCTGGTGCCCAGCAGCGACACCGGCTCGCCTTCGCTCAACGGGATCCCGACCGGCACCGGCGGCTGCGGCAGGCGTTCGCAGAACACGAAGTCGAACTGGGCCTGGCCCTCGGGCAGGCCGTCCAGCGACCAGACGATGGTCATGCGCCGGCCTTCGGCGCGCTCGTAGGTCCAGATGTCGTCGTGGCCGACGCGGTCGAAATGGATCCGCACCGGGCCGATGGTTTCGCGCTCGGTCAGCAGGCGTGCCAGGTCCTTCAGCATCTCGCGCGCGGCTTCGTCGGCGGGCTTGAGCGTGTCCGGCAGCACCACCCAGTCGATGTCGCCCGGCGCGCGCGCCCGCTCGCCGAGGTAGGCGTGCAGCAGCACGCTGCCGCGCAGGACCAGCCGGTCGCGCCACGGCGAGCGGGCGATCGCGCGCAGCATCTGCGCCTGCACCGAGGCGCGCGCGGCGTACCAGCGCTCGCGCTCGTCGTCGCTGGCGAAAGCCGGATCGCCGGTGCGGAAAGCGTCGCTGCGGTGCTTGAGCGCCGGGTCGAACAGGTCCGGCCGGCCCTGGCCGCTGAGCTGGGTGCTGTCCGGGTAACGGATCGTGCGCGACGCACGCTGCGCCGCGCGCTGCGCTATCGCGAACGCCCGCGCCCGCTCCATCTCAGCGGCCTGGTCGGCCCGGCTATCGCCCTGCGCGCCGAGCCAGCGGGTCATCCGTTCCCATATCGATCCAGCCATCGTCCACCGCCAGGTTGTCGTCGTACACCACGTATTCGGTTTCCGCGCCGAGCCGGCGCAGGTCCATCGCATCGAGTTCGTCGAGCAGCGCGCGCAGTTGCGCGTACGCCCGCTCCAGGCCGCCGCGGCTGCGCTGGGTGACGAAGCGCTCGTCCAGCCCGTCCTCGCGCGTGCGCAACGCGTTGCGCGACAGGTGCGCGCCGTGGCCCGCGACCCGCGCGGCCAGCGCCGCCAGGTCCGCGCCGGCGGGCAGCAGCAGCTTGATGTGGCTCTCGAAATAGCGGCCGGCTCCGGCGTCGGCATCGTCCCGCGGCACGCCGCGGTTGCCCGGCGCGGCCTCGATCTTGATCCGCACCGGCGCCAGGCCGGCCGCGCGCAACTGCGCCGCGATCGCCTCGGCGCGTGCGCGCTGCTGCGCGAATTCGCCGCGGCCGCGCCAGCTCAGCATCGGTTGCAGCGGTTGCGCGCCGCGCGCCAGTTCGATGTGCAGGCACTTCAGGCCGTGCGCCGCGGCGAAACGCTGCAGCGCGCCGTCGCGGTCCGCAACCACGGTCAGGTGGGTTTCGAATTCGCCCGCGAAGTCGGCCGCCTCGCGCTCGCAGCCGGCCGCATCCCGGCCTGCGGCGGCGGGCGGCACGGCGGGCGGGGTCGGCGGGCGACGCTGGGCGGAGTCGGTGTCCATCGGGGCGGTTTCGCGGCGGGCGCCGTGGGGCGCGGGCCATCCATGCGGCGAGCGAGCATAGCAGCGCTGGGCGGCGTTTCCGCGTCGCAACGCGGCCGTTTGCGCGCCATGCATCGGCCGACCGACGGCGGCGCGCGACCGGCGGCGGATGCGCGCAGCGCGCGCCAGCATGACGGCGCGCACCCGGCGGCCGCACAATGCGCATCGCCTCCTCGCCTGCCCGCCATGACCGACACCTCCGCCGCGCCGCCCGCCGCTCCGCAGATCTGGGTCGACGCCGACGCCTGTCCCGTCGTGATCAAGGACATCCTGTTCCGCGCTGCCGAGCGCGCGCAGATTCCGCTGACCCTGGTCGCCAACCAATGGCTGCGCACGCCGCCCTCGCGCTGGATCCGCGCGATCCAGGTCCCGTCCGGCGCGGACGTGGCCGACACCGAGATCGTGCAGCGGCTCGCCGCCGGCGACCTGGTGGTGACCCAGGACATCCCGCTGGCCTCGCTGGCGCTGGCCAAGGGCGCGGTCGCGCTGAACCCGCGCGGCGACCTCTACACCCGCGACAACATCGCCGAGCGCCTGTCGATCCGCAATTTCATGGAAGAACTGCGCGGCGCCGGCGTCCAGACCGGCGGCCCGCCAGCGCTGCACGCGCGCGACCGGCAAGCGTTCGCGGCGCAACTGGACCGATGGCTGGCGCGGCGGCCGCGGTGAGTGGCTAAAGCCACGAGCACGAGCAAAATCAAAATGGATTCCGGCTTTCGCCGGAATGACGGGAGATGAGAGCGCCCCCCACTGCCGTCATTCCGGCGAAAGCCGGAATCCATTTTGATTTTTCCGTTGCCGTTGCCGTTGCTTCTTGCTTGGACGCGACCACAAGCGAAGCCCATGTTCCGCAGCCCCGCAGGGCGTGCGCATGGATGCGCACGCGCGCCATGGGGCAGGATGCCCCTTATGGCGCGGCCCCGCGCAAGGTTCTGGACCTGGTGGCTCTTGACCCGAAAAAACAAGGCCTTTTCTTTGGTTACTTTCTTTGTGGCTTAAGACAAAGAAAGTGACCCGGCCGCTTGCGGACGGAAGCTCCTGATCTTCGCTGGTCCTCACTCATAGCCTCGGCAGAGGCAGAACCAACACCAAGTCAAAATGGATTCCAGCGTCCGCTGAAATGACGGCCTGGAAAGATTCCCGGCTTCGCGGCATTCCTGCCTCCACCGCAACGAAAAGCGCAGCCAACGCGAATCGCCACCCAACACCCAGCCCCCTCAACCCTTGCGCGCAGCCACCAACTTCGCGCTGGCCGCCACCGCCACCAACCCCACGCCCAGCACCGCGAACGCGACCGGCAGACTGCTGATCTTCGCGATCCAGCCGATCCCGGCCGGTCCGATCAGGATGCCGGCATACCCCAACGTGCTGACCGCCGAGATCGCCGCGCCGGCCGGCATCGCCTTCTGCGCGCCGGCGGCGGTGAACAGGATCGGCACGATGTTGGAGCAACCCAGCCCGACCAAGGCGAAGCCCAGCAACGTCGTGCCGATCCAGGGCAGCGTCGCCGCCAGCGCGAAACCGGCCGCCGCGCATACCCCACCCAGCGCCAGCACCGGCCGCGCGCCGAAGCGCTGGACGATGCGGTCGCCGCTGAACCGGCCCACGGTCATCGCCAGCGCGAACACCGCATAGCCCAGGCCGCCGGCGCTGGCCTCGGCGCCGCGCTGCGCGACCAGCAGCAGCGCGCTCCAGTCCAGCATCGCGCCCTCGGCCAGGAACACCACGAAGCACAGCGCGCCGACCAGGATCACGATCCCGTGCGGCAGCACGAACGTCGCGCCGCCGTGGCCGTCGTCGCCGTAGCGCAGCAGCCCGCGGCTGCCGGCCAGCATCAACAGCGCCAGCAACACCGCCACGCTCAAGGCGGCGACCAGCGGCGTCGCCTGCAGCCACAGCAAGGCGCTGACCACGGCCGCGCCGGCGATGCCGCCGACGCTGAAAAACCCGTGGAACCCCGACATCAGCGGCCGGCCGCTGGCTTTTTCCACGATCACCGCCTGGATGTTGATCGCCACGTCGATCGCGCCGATGGCGGCGCCGAACGCGAACAGCGCCGCGGCCATGCCGGCGACGGTGTCGAGCTGGGCCAGTAGCGGCAGCACCGCGGCGACCGCGGCGCTGGCCAGCAGGATCACTTTGCGGCAGCCGATCCGCGCGGTCAGCGCGCCGGTCAGCGGCATGGTGGTCATCGAGCCGGCGCCCAGCGCCAGCAGCAACAGGCCGAGCGTGCCTTCGTCGACCCCGGTGCGGGCCTTGGCGTACGGCACCAGCGGCGCCCAGCCCGCCATCGCCAGGCCGGCGATGAAGAAGGCGATGCGGGTGGAGAGACGTTCGAGCGCGCCGATGGGGCCGCCGCGGGCGGCGGGGTCGGAGGCTGCGGCGGGGTGCGGATCGCTCATTGGAATCTCTTCGGGTTCAAAGGTCGGTTGCCGGCGATCGGGGACAACAGCGTCGGGACTGAAGTCCCTCCCACGAAAGCCAAAGCGTCGGGGCTGAAGCCATTTCGCAGAAGCTGAAGCGTCGGGACCGAAGTCCTTCCCGCAAAGGTCGAAGCGTCGGGACTGCCGTCCCTGCCGCAAAAGCCGAAAGCGGCGGAGCTGAAGGCCCTCCCACGGTGGAGGGGGTGCAGCGCGAGCGCTGCCGTGGGAGGGCCTTCAGGCCCGACGCCTTCGGTTCCGCAACCGCGCCGCCGCGGCCGCGCTCACTGCGCCGGCCCGGCGCGCAGCACCCGCGCGCCCTTGGCCGCGAACGCGCGCGCTTGCGCGGCGTCGCCGTCGTGCTCGATCACCAGCGCCGCCACCGCGTCGGCGGCGAGCACGGTGTACGGCGCGGCGGTGCCGAACTTGTCGTCGGTGACCAGCACCGCCACCGCGCGCGCGGCGTGGGCGGCGGCCTGCTTGAACTGCGCGTCCTCGTAGTCGCGCGCGCTGATGCCGGCCGCGTGGTCGGCGCCGCACACGCCGAGGAAGTACCAGTCGCTGCGGATCGCCTCGACCTCGCGCAGCGCGCCGGCGCCGAGCGCGGCGCCGATGCGCGGCTCGATCCGGCCGCCGATCGCGATCAGTTGCAGGTCCTCGCGCGGCGCCAGCAGCGCGGCGATGGCCGGGGCGTTGGTGGCCACGGTCAGGCCGTAGTCGGCCGGCAGCGCCTGGGCGATGGCGATGTTGGTCGAACCGGCATCGAGGAACAGCACCTGGCCGCGCTCGATCAGCCCGATCGCGGCGCGCGCCAGCGCCGCCTTGCGCCCCGGCGCCTGGGCCTGGCGCTGGACCAGGGTGCCGCGGTCCGGCGCCAGCGGCAGCGCGCCGCCGTAGACCCGCCGGCACTGCCCCGCCGCGGCCATCTCGCGCAGGTCGCGGCGGATGGTGTCGTGCGACACCTCCAGCTCGCGCGCCAGGTCGACCGCGATCACCCGGCCCTGGGCCAGCAGGCGCTCCAGGATCAGGCGGTGGCGTTGCTGCGGCAGCAGTTCCTCGACGGACATCGGGGCTCCGGATCGTTCACGATTGAAGCTAATCGTGCACAAACGTGCAAATACGTGCAAGTCCGGGTCGCACGGAATCCGTCATCGGGCCGATCCGGCACAGTCGTCGCCGACGCCCCGTGACGGCCGCGGGCCCTGGCCGACCTGGCCCGCGCGCCGCTTCAGCCGGCCTAGCACGCCCGCCCATGCCTGGCCGGCCTGACGAATCCGCGCACTTTCGCGCCGCCATCGGTTCGGTCCCGCCGCCGCCGCGAGCCCGCGAGCCCGCCACGACGGCCTCGCCGCGCCGCCGGACGCATCCGAGCCGTAGCTCCACCCGCATCGGAGTAAACTGGTCGGTCATCCGACCGGCCCTGCCGGCGCTGCTAGAGCCTCGACATGAGCGCCGACACCCCCACCGACGCGCCCTCCTCCCCCAAGTTCACCGACCTCGCCCTGTCCGAGCCGCTGCTGCGCGCGCTCGCCGACGTCGGCTACGAATCGCCCTCGCCGATCCAGGCCGCCACCATCCCGCCGCTGCTGGAAGGCCGCGACGTGCTCGGCCAGGCCCAGACCGGCACCGGCAAGACCGCCGCGTTCGCGCTGCCGATCCTGGCCAGCATCGACCCGGCCCAGGCCAAGCCGCAGGCGCTGGTGCTGGCGCCGACGCGCGAACTGGCGATCCAGGTCGCCGAAGCGTTCCAGAAGTACGCCACCCACCTGCCCGGCTTCCACGTGCTGCCGATCTACGGCGGCCAGAGCTACTACCCGCAGCTGCAGGCGCTCAAGCGCGGCGTGCAGGTCGTGGTCGGCACGCCCGGCCGCGTCATCGACCATCTCGAACGCGGCTCGCTGGACCTGTCCCAGCTGCGCTGCCTGGTGCTCGACGAAGCCGACGAAATGCTGCGCATGGGCTTCATCGACGACGTCGAGAACGTCCTCAAGAAGACCCCGGAATCGCGCCAGGTGGCGCTGTTCTCGGCGACCATGCCGGCGCAGATCAAGCGCATCGCCCAGACCTACCTGAAGAATCCGGTCGAGATCGCGATCAAGTCGACCACCACCACCTCGGCCAACATCCGCCAGCGTTACTGGTCGGTCAGCGGCGTGCACAAGCTCGACGCGCTGACCCGGATCCTGGAGGCCGAGACCTTCGACGCGATGATCGTGTTCTCGCGCACCAAGCTCGGCACCGAGGAACTGGCCGAGAAGCTGCTGGCGCGCGGCATCTCGGCCGCGGCGATCAACGGCGACGTACAGCAGGCGCAGCGCGAGAAGACCATCGCGAACCTCAAGGACGGCAAGATCGACGTGCTGGTCGCCACCGACGTGGCCGCGCGCGGCCTCGACGTGGATCGCATCAGCCACGTGCTGAACTACGACATTCCCTACGACACCGAGAGCTACGTCCACCGCATCGGCCGCACCGGCCGCGCCGGACGCAAGGGCGAAGCGATCTTGTTCGTGACCCCGCGCGAGCGCGGCATGCTGCGCGCGATCGAGCGCGCCACCCGCCAGCCGATCGAGCCGATGGAGCTGCCGAGCGTGGAGACGGTCAACGAGCAGCGCGTCTCGCGCTTCCTCGGCCGCATCACCGAGGCGCTGGAAGGCGACGAGCTGGGCATGTTCCGCGACCTGGTCGAGCGCTACGAGCGCGAGAAGAACGTGCCGGCGGTGGAGATCGCCGCGGCGCTGGCCAAGCTGGTGCAGGGCGACAACCCGCTGCTGCTGACGCCGCCGCCGGCGGCGCCCAAATACGCGCGCGAGGAGCGCGACGGCCCGCGCGAGCATCGCGGCCAGGCCACGCGCAAGTTCATCGAGCGCGACAACGCCTCCAACTCGGGCGCGCACCGGCGCGAGTTCCGCGACGACAACCGTCGCGACACCGGCGGCCGCGACGCGCGGCCGCCGCGCGACGAGCGTCCCGCGCACCGCCACGAGGATCGCCAGTACACCCCGCCGGGCGCCGCGCGCCCGCCGGCCAACCGCGCCGAGGCGTTCTTCGACGACGACGCGCCCGCGCCGCGTCCGCCGCGCGCCGAGCGCGCTGAGCGCCCCGAGCGCGCGCCGCGCGAGAGCGAGGTCGGCATGGAGACCTTCCGCATCGAGGTCGGCCACAGCCACGGCGTGCAGCCGGGCAACATCGTCGGCGCCATCGCCAACGAGGCCGATCTGGAAAGCCGCTACATCGGCCGCATCGACATCCGCGACGACTACACCCTGGTCGACCTGCCCGAAGGCATGCCGCGCGAGTTGATGGAACACCTGAAGAAGGTGCGCGTGGCCGGGCAGCCGCTGCGCATCCAGCGCGCCGGGCCGGGCGACGCCGAAGGCGGCCGCAGCGGTCGCGGCGCCGGCCGTCCGGGCGGTCCGGGTCCGCGCGGGCCGAAGCCGCACGGCGGCGGGCCGCGCAAGCCGCCGTTCAAGCCGCGCGGGCCGCGCTGAGGCGGGACGCGCAGCGGGCGCGGCACGGCAGCGCCCGCCGCACATCCGCCAGAACGTCCTCCCCGCGAACGCGGGGATCCGAAGACCTCGGGCGTTCTCGCACGAAAAGCCCTGGATCCCCGCATTCGCGGGGATGACGGTGGGAAGCGGCGCGGGCAACGTGGATCCCCGCATTTAGGGGATGACGGCAGAAGCGGTGCGGGCAGCGTGGATCCCGGCATTTAGGCGATGACGGTGGGAAGCGACGCGGGCAAACCGCGCTAGCGCCCGACGCAAAAAACCAGAATTCATAAGCCGCGACGCCCCACAACCGCGCGCGCTTTGGCATAGTCGCAAGCGTAAGCCGACGCCACGCCGCTCATGTCCCGCATCCTGGTCTTCCAACACGTCGCCGCCGAACCGCTCGGCACGCTCGATCCGCTGATCCGCCGCCGCGGCCACCGCATCCGTTTCGTCAACTTCGACCGCGACCCCGGCGCCGCGCCCAATCTGGAGCGCTATCGCGGGCTGATCGTGCTCGGCGGCCCGATGAACGTCGAGGACCGCGCCGCGCGCCCGCACCTGACCACCGAGCTGCGCGCGATCGAGTCCATGCTCGAACAGGGCAAGCCGGTGCTCGGCATCTGCCTGGGCGCGCAGTTGCTCGCGCACGTGCTCGGCGCGCCGGTGCGCAAGCATCACGTGCCCGAGATCGGCTGGTACCCGCTGCACAGCACCGACGCCGGCCGCACCGACCCGGTGCTGGCGCCGCTGGCCGGCAGCGCGCCGGTGTTCCAGTGGCATCGCTACAGCTTCGAAATCCCGCACGGCGCCCACCACCTGGCCCGCACCCAGACCTGCGAACAACAGGCCTTCCGCTGGGGCGACAACGCCTACGGCTTCCAGTTCCACCTGGAGATGGACGTGCCGCTGATCGAGCGCTGGCTGGCCAATCCGGCCTATCGCGCGGAACTGGCCGAACTCGGCCACGACACCAGCGAAGCGGCGATCCGCGCGCTGACCGCGCAGCACATCGCCGGCATGCAGCAACGCGCCGACGCGGTGTTCAACAACTTCCTCGACCTGATCGGCCGGCCGCAACGGCGCTATACCCTGCCCTCGCGCGAATGGGTGTGAGGGCCGCGGCGGCGACGAAACTTTCGGCGCGGGCGGACCCTCCGCGGTCGCGACTTGCGTCGCTCCTACATGGGCTCCATGCAGGATCCGCGGGACGACTGTAGGAGCGGCGCAAGCCGCGACCGCGAACCCGCAGCCGCGTCGGATCCGGCAACGCGCCCGCGGACGGCCCCGGCCGCTACAACGCCAGCCCGCTCTCGAACCAGCGTTCGCGTCCGTCCAGCGGATCGACGAAGCGCAGCGACTGCGCCAGCAGCTTCAGCGGCCGCGAGAAATCCTCGTCGTCCGCCTCGCTGCGCGCCTGCAACGGATAGAAACGGTCGCCGAGGATCGGCGCGCCGAGCGCGGCCATGTGCACGCGCAGTTGATGCTTGCGGCCGGTGACGGGATGCAGGGCGTAGGTCCAGGCCCGCGGCCCGCGGGAAACCACCTCGACCGTGGTTTCGCTGTTGGCCTCGCCCGCCGCCTCGCGCATCAGGAAGAACGGCTCGCCCGGCTCGATCCGCGAGCGCCGCAGCAGCGGGAACGCCAGCGCCGGCAACGGCGGCGCCAGCGCAAGGTAACGCTTGTCGATGCGGCGTTCGCGGAACAGCGCCTGGTAAGCGCCGCGGCTGGCGCGCTCGCGCGAGAACAGCACCAGCCCGGCGGTGGCCGCGTCGAGCCGGTGCAGCGGCGCCAGATCCGGCTCGCGGTAGCGGCGCTGCAGCCGCGCCAGAAGGGTTTCGGCGACGAAGCGGCCGGCCGGCGCGACCGGCAGGAAATGCGGCTTGTCGACCACCAACAGACGCTCGTCGGCATGGACGATGCGTTCTTCGAACGGAATCCGCGGTTCGCGCTCGACTTCGCGGAAATACAGGATTTCCAGGCCGACCTTGTACGGCTCGGCAGCGTCCAGCGCCCGCCCGTCGCGCGCATCGAGCACGCGGCCGCGGGCGAAACGCTCGCGCCAGCGTTCGCGGCCGATCGCCGGGAAGCGCGCGCACACGCCGTCGAGCAGGTTCGTCCACGGGCCCGGCGGCAGTTGCAGGCGGCTGGGCGCAGGCGCGTGCGGCGCGGATGCGTCCGGCGCGGACGCCTGCGGCAAGCCTAGGTCGAATGGCGCATCCGGCGGCGGAATCGGCATGCGACCATCATCGCTCGTTTCGCCCGCAGGCGCCGGGGCGGAACCGCTCCCGCCAACGACGAAGACGACGATGCCGATCGCCAACGCCCCAACCGCGGACCTCCCCGCCGAACAGCGCCTGGACGTGATCGACGCCCTGCGCGGCTTCGCCCTGGCCGGCGTGCTGCTGTCGAACCTGCGCGACTTCAGCCTCTACACCCTGATCGAGGAGAGCACGCAAGCCCGCGGCGAACGCTGGCTGCAGATGCTCCTGGCCGCGCTGCTCGACGCCAAGGCGATGACCGTGTTCGCGTTGTTGTTCGGGGTCGGCTTCGCCCTGCAATTGGAACGCGCCGACCGCGGCAGCGCCGCCGACCGCGCCCAGGCGCGCCGCCGCTACGCCTGGCGGCTGTGCCTGCTGCTCGGCTTCGGCCTGCTGCACGCGGCGTTCTGGTACGGCGACATCCTGCGTTACTACGCCGTGCTCGGCCTGTTGCTGCTGCCGCTGGCGCGCTGCCGGCCGGCGACGCTGGCGATGCTCGGCGTGCTGGTGGCGGTGTTCGCCACCGCGCTGCTGCAGCCGTTCATGCGGCCGTGGAGCGCGCAGTTCGCGCCCGCCGCGCAAGCCGCCGCGGCCGCACGCGCCGCGTTCGAATCGCCGCAGTGGGCGAGCATGCTGGCCGGCAACCGCGACTACGACCTGTGGCTGCACGCCACCGCCTGGAGCCTGCCGTTCTTCACCCTCGGCCGGCTGCTGCTGGGCATGGCGATCGGCCGCGCCGG
Source organism: Lysobacter yananisis (assembly GCF_031199375.1). Lineage (NCBI taxonomy): Bacteria > Pseudomonadati > Pseudomonadota > Gammaproteobacteria > Lysobacterales > Lysobacteraceae > Lysobacter > Lysobacter yananisis. The sequence continues at coordinate 4,035,031 of NZ_CP133568.1, read as the reverse complement.
CTGGCTGCAACGGCCGCAGCAGCACCTGCGCGCGTGGCGCCGCCTGCTCGCCTGGAGCCTGCCGACCGGCCTGATCCTGGCGGTGTATTTCCTGTTCCGCGATTTCGGCGGCCTCGGCCCGGAGCTGCCGGGCATCCGCGGCGACGCCGCGCGCGCGCTGAGCCGGCTGCTGCGCAATCTCGCCTACCTCTCGCTCGGCCTGGGCTACGTGGCCGGCTTCGTGCTGCTGTTCCAGCACCCGCGCGCGCGCCGCTGGCTGGGCTGGCTGGCGCCGGTCGGGCGGATGGCGCTGAGCAACTACCTGGCCCAGACCGCGTTCGGCCTGGCGCTGTTCTACGGCATCGGCGCGGGCCTGGGGCCGCGCTACGGGCTGGCCGGGGTGCTGGTCGCGTTCGCCGCCGTGTTCGCCGCACAGGCCGCGCTCAGCCATTGGTGGCTGCGGCGCTTCCGCTACGGGCCGCTGGAATGGGTCTGGCGCTGCCTGACCTACCGTCGCGTCTTGCCGCTGCGGCGCGCGGCAGCGGCCGCCGCCGCGCCGGAGCCGGCGCGCGGGTAGAATGCGCGCTGTTTTCCCGCAGGCCCCGCCCATGGCGCTCAACGCCACCATCGTCAAGATCGAACTGCAAATCAGCGACATGGATCGGCACTACTACGCCGCCCACGCCCTGACCCTGGCCCAGCATCCGTCCGAAACCCAGCAGCGGCTGATGGTGCGCACGCTGGCGTTCGCCCTGAACGCGCACGAACGCCTGGAATTTGGCCCCGGCCTCAGCGCCGAAGGCGAGGAACCGGAGATCGCGCTGCGCGACTACACCGGCGACATCGAGCTGTGGATCGACGTCGGCCAGCCCGACGAATCGCGCATCCGCAAGGCCTGCGGGCGCTCGCGCCAGGTGGCGGTGGTCAACTACGGCGGCAACGCCGCCGACATCTGGTGGGACAAGAACGCCAACGCGCTGCAGCGGCTGAAGAACCTCAGCGTGATCGACATCGACAGCACCTCGGTCGAGGCGATGGCGGCGATGGTCGAGCGCAGCTTCCGCCTGGACTGCCAGATCCAGGACGGCGAAGTGACGCTGACCACCGACAAGGCCAGCCTGAGCCTGGTTCCGCGCCGGCGCCTGGACGCGGGCGTGCGGGTGGCCTGAAGTGGCCGAGCGTTTCGACGCGCTGGTCGTCGGCGCCGGCGCCGCCGGGCTGATGTGCGCGCTGACCGCCGGCCGCCGCGGCCGCCGCGTGCTGGTGATCGAGCACGCCAACAAGGTCGGCAAGAAGATCCTGATGTCCGGCGGCGGGCGCTGCAATTTCACCAACACCGGCACTACGCCGGCGAATTACCTGTCGGCCAACCCGCACTTCTGCAAGTCGGCGCTGGCGCGCTACACGCCGTGGGATTTCATCGCGATGGTCGAGCGCCATCGCATCGCGTACCACGAGAAAGTACTCGGCCAGCTGTTCTGCGACGTGTCGTCCAAGCTGATCGTGAAGATGCTGGTCGACGAATGCCTGGCCGCGGGCGTGCGCATCGAGACCGACTGTTCGATCGAGCGCATCGCCCACGAAGACGGCGGCGACTTCCGCGCGCACACCGCGCGCGGCGCGTTCGCCGCGCCGGCGCTGGCGGTCGCCAGCGGCGGCCTGTCGATCCCGAGCATGGGTGCGAGCGGCTTCGGCTACGAAATCGCGCGGCGCTTCGGCCACGACGTGCTGCCGACCCGCGCGGGCCTGGTGCCGCTGACCCTCAGCGGCAAGCACCAGGAGCGCCTGGCCGATCTCAGCGGCCTGTCGCTGCCGGTCACCGCCAGCTGCAACGGCCGCGACTTCAGCAACCAGATGCTGATCACCCACCGCGGCGTCAGCGGCCCGTCGATCCTGCAGATTTCCTCGTACTGGCAACCCGGCGACGACCTGCGCCTGGACCTGCTGCCCGGCCGCGACGCGCTGGACTGGCTGCAACGGCAGCAGCGCGAACGCGCGGCGGCCGAGCTCAAGACCGCGCTCGGCGAAACCCTGCCCAAGCGCTTCGCCCAGCGCCTGTGCGAGCACTGGCTGCCGAACAAGCCGCTCAAGCAATACAACCTGCCCGAGCTCAAGCAACTGGCGGCGACCCTGTCGGCGTGGCCGCTGGTGGCGAGCGGCACCGAGGGCTACCGCACCGCCGAGGTGACCCTGGGCGGGGTCGATACCGACGGCGTGTCGTCGAGCACGATGCAGTCCAAGCGCGTGCCGGGGCTGTACTTCATCGGCGAAGTGCTGGACGTGACCGGATGGCTGGGCGGCTACAACTTCCAGTGGGCCTGGGCGTCGGGCAATGCGGCCGGGTTGGCGATATAGGCGGCGTTTTAGGCAGCGATATAGGCGGCGATTTAGGCGCTGGCCGGAAAGCGTGGGGCCTGAAGGCCCTCCCACAAAAGAAGACCCGCCGATAAAAGAAGGCCCTTCCACAAAAGCGGCGAGCATCGAAACCCGCACCGCTTCTTGTGGGAGGGCCTTCAGGCCCGACGCTCCTCGCTCCGCCGTTGCGCGCCCGCCGGCGACAACCGCCGCTCAGTCGTTCTCGACCGCCTCGCCGAACAGGTCGTGTTCGTCGCTGCCCATGATCTCGACATCGACGAACTGGCCCACGCGCAAGCCTGCGCTTTCGCCGTTCTGGATCTGCACCAGCCCGTCGATCTCCGGCGCGTCGGCCATCGAGCGCGCGATCGCCAGTTCGCCGTCGATCGCATCGACCAGGCAACGCTGCACGCTGCCGACCTTGGCTTCGAGTTTGGCCGCGGAAATCTCCGCCTGCCGCTCCATGAACCGCGCCAGCCGCTCCTGCTTGAGTTCTTCCGGCACCGGGTCGGGCAGGTCGTTGGCCTTGGCGCCGTCCACCGGCGAATAGGCGAACGCGCCGACGCGGTCGAGCTGGGCTTCGTCGAGGAAGTCCAGCAGTTCCTCGAACTCGGCGTCGGTCTCGCCGGGGAAACCGACGATGAAGGTGCTGCGGATCGCGATGTCCGGCGCGATCGAGCGCCAGCGCTGCACGCGCTCCAGAGTCTTGTCGACCGCGCCCGGGCGCTTCATCAGCTTGAGCACGCGCGGACTGGCGTGCTGGAACGGGATGTCCAGGTACGGCAGCAGCTTGGGCATGCCGTTGGCGCCGTTCTCCGCCATCAGCGCAATGATTTCGTCGACGTGCGGATACGGATACACGTAATGCAGACGCGTCCAGATGCCGAGTTCGCTGAGTCCCTCGCACAGCGCCTTCATCCGGGTCTGGTAGCTCTTGCCGCGCCACTGGCGCTCGGCGTACTTCACGTCCACGCCGTAGGCCGAGGTGTCCTGCGAGATCACCAGCAGTTCCTTGACCCCGCCCATGGCCAGTTTTTCGGCCTCGCGCAGCACGTCGTCGACCGGGCGCGAGACCAGGTCGCCGCGCATCGACGGGATGATGCAGAAGCTGCAGCGGTGATTGCAGCCTTCGGAAATCTTCAGGTACGCGTAGTGCTTCGGGGTCAGCTTGACGCCGATGCCGTCGTCGCGGCGCGGCACCAGGTCGAGGAAGGGATCGTGCCTGGGCGGCAACGCCGAATGCACCGCGCTCATCACGCTGCCGTAGTCCTGCGGGCCGCTGATCGACAGCACGTCCGGATGCGCCTCGCGGATCAGTTCCGAACGCTTGCCCAGGCAGCCGGTGACGATGACCTTGCCGTTCTCGGCGATCGCCTCGCCGATGGCGTCCAGCGATTCGGTCACGGCCGAGTCGATGAAGCCGCAGGTGTTGACCACCACCACGTCGGCGTCGTCGTAGCTCTGGACGATGTCGTAGCCCTCGACCCGCAGCTGGGTGAGGATGCGCTCGGAATCGACCAGGGCCTTGGGACAGCCCAGGCTGACGAAACCGACTTTGGGATTGGCGGGGGCGCTGGCGGACATGCTGGCGGCGGAACCTGATGAATGGACCTGAACGAACGCGGCGGGCCCGCGCGGGCGGGCTGGGCGTGCGGCGGTGCGGGAGACGGCGGGAAAACCCGTAGGGGCGCGGATTATAGCCTGCGGGGCTAAACTGCCTGCGAATCGGTTTCATCCGCACGGTTTCACCTGGACGGTTTCGTCCGTACGGTTCCATTCGCACAAGGAGCATCCCCCCATGGCTCATTGGATCGACCTGGACACCCCCGCCGGCCCGGTGCGGGCCTGGCGCGCCGACCCCAGCGGCGTGCCGCTCGGCGGCGTGGTGGTCCTGCAGGAAATCTTCGGCGTCAACGAGCACATCCGCGCGGTGACCGAGCGCTTCGCCGACGCCGGCTACGTCGCCCTGGCCCCGGCCCTGTTCGACCCGGTCGAGCGCGAGGTCGAGCTGGACTACGACAAGGACGCCACCGCCCGCGGCGTCGAACTGCGCAACGCGGTCGGCTTCGACCGCGCCAGCGACATCGTCGGCGCCGCCGCCCACCTGCTGCAAAGCGAAGGCCTGCGCACCGGCGCGGTCGGCTTCTGCTGGGGCGGTTCGCTGGCGTTCCTGGCCAACGCCCGCCACGGCCTGCCGGCGGTGAGCTATTACGGCGCGCGCACCCTGCCCTTCCTCGGCGAGCCGCTGCGCGCGCCGATGCTGTTCCACTTCGGCACCCGCGACGCCAGCATTCCGCCGGAAGCGATCGAGCGCCACCGCGAGGCGCTGCCGAACGCGCCGATCCATCTCTACGACGCCGACCACGCCTTCAACCGCGACGTCGGCGACCACTACGACGCCGGCAGCGCCGCGCTGGCCTGGACCCGCACCCTGGACTTCCTCGCGGACGCGCTGAAATGAATCCCTGGCACCTGCATCCGCAACTGGCCGACGACACCCATCCGGTCGCCCAGTTCGAACTGTGCGAACTGCGGCTGATGGACGACGCCAACCATCCCTGGCTGATCCTGGTGCCGCGGGTCGACGGCGCGACCGAACTGGTCGATCTCGACGAGGCCCAGCAGCAGACGCTGACCCGCGAGATCGCCAGGGTCAGCCGCGCCCTGCAGGCCGGGTTCGCGCCGCACAAGCTCAACGTCGCCGCGCTCGGCAACCTGGTGCCGCAACTGCACGTGCACGTGATCGCGCGCTACCGCGAGGACATCGCCTGGCCGCGGCCGGTGTGGGGCATGGCCAGCGCCCAGCCGTATTCGCCCGAGGCGCTGGTGCAGCGCCTGCACCTGCTGCAGCGCGCGCTGGCGCAGTGAACGATCCGCCAGCGAATCCGGCCGGCGCCGACCGGCGCCCGCGCGAGGGCGCCGCCGCGGTGGAGTTCGAAGCGCTGGCCGACGACGCCTGGCTGCTGCGCCTGGGCGAACGCATCGACGACGCGCTCAACGCGCGCGTGCACGCCTTGGCCGCGCGGGTGCGCGCGCCGGCGCCGCCTTGGCTGCGCGACCTGGTGCCGGCCTACGCCAGCCTGGCGGTGTTCTTCGATCCCGCCCGGACCGACGCCGCGACGGTGCGCGACTGGCTGCTGCAGCGCTGCGGCGAAAGCGCCGACGGCGGCGACATCGCGGCGGAGGGGACCGCGCGCGTGGTCGAGATCCCGGTCGCCTACGGCGGCGAGTTCGGTCCGGACCTCGATGAAGCGGCCTCGCAATTGGGCCTGACCGCTCCCCAGTTGGTCGAGCGCCACAGCGGCGGCGACTATCGCGTGGCGATGATCGGCTTCGCGCCCGGATTCCCCTACCTGTCCGGCCTCGACCCGGCGCTGGCGCTGCCGCGCCTGGCCAGCCCGCGCACCCAGGTCGCGGCCGGCAGCGTCGCCATCGGCGGCGCCCAGACCGGCATCTATCCGCGCCCGGGTCCCGGCGGCTGGCGCCTGCTCGGGCGCACGCCGCTGCGCCTGTTCGATGCGCGGCGCGAGGCGCCGAGCCTGCTCCAGCCCGGCGACCGCGTGCGCCTGCGCGCGATCGGCGCCGACGAATTCCACGCGCTGAGCGATCCCGCGCGGGCGACGCCCGCATGAGCCCGGCGCGCCGCACATCCAGCGTTCGCGCACGCTTCGGCCAGGCGGCCGCCGGCGGCCCGGCGAGCGCGCGGCCATGACCGCCGCGCTGCCGGACGAGGACTGGATCGAGGTGATCGCGCCCGGCGCGCTCAGCTGCGTGCAGGACCTCGGCCGCAGTGGCTGGCGCCACCTCGGCGTCGGCCGCGGCGGCGCCCTGGACCCGCGCTGCGCGCGCCTGGCCAATGCCCTGGTCGGCAATCCCGCCGAGGCCGCGGTGCTGGAACTGACCCTGCACGGCCCGACCCTGCGTCTGCGCGCGCCGACCCGGCTGGCCCTGCTCGGCGCACCCTGCGAACTGCGCTTCGACGGCCGCCCGCTGCCCGCGGCGCGGCCGCTGGAGCTGCCCGCCGGCACCGTGTCGATCGGCGGCATGCGCGCCGGCGTGCGCGCGTGGCTGGCGGTGGCCGGCGGCTTCGCGGTCGAAGCCGCGCTCGGCAGCCGCGCCACCGACCTGCGCGGCGGCTTCGGCGGCCTGGATGGGCGCGCGCTGCGCGCCGGCGACCGCTTGCCGCTGGGGCCCGTGCGGCCGCCGCGGCGCGTCGATGCGCCGCGCGTGCCGGGCTGGTGGATCGATCCCGACGCCGGCCTCGACCCGCACGCGCCGATTCGCTACGTCGCCACCGCCGCGCCGGCGTTGGCCGCGGCCGCGCAGCGCTTCGGCGACAGCGGCTGGCGGGTCGACCCGGCCAGCAACCGGCAAGGCCTGCGCCTGGGCGGCGAGGCGCTGGACACGCCCGCCGCGGCTGGCGCCGGCGTGTCCGAACCGGTCGCGCCGGGCACCATCCAACTGCCCGCCGACGGCCAACCGATCGTGCTGCTGGCCGACGCCCAGACCGTCGGCGGCTATCCGCGCCTGGGCCGGATCATCGCCGCCGACCTGCCGCGGCTGGCGCAGGCGCGACCCAACGCCAAGTTGTATTTCCGCGCCTGCGACGAAGACGAGGCGCGCGAAGCGCGGCGGCGCATGGACGCCGACACCGCCCGGCTGCGCTGGGCCATCGCCGACCGCCTCGCCGGCCGCTGAAACCGGGTCGCGCACCCGCGCGGCCTCGCCGTACGCCTGGGAATTCGCTGAAAAATCCGCCGACGTCGGCGGATCGATGCGTCGTCGACGCGTATCTGCGCGCGCCAGAAAGCGCGGAAAAACTACACGCGCTTCGGGCCAAAACCGCGTGCGTTAAAGCCCCCAACCACACATCTCTAGTGCCAACCCGCAATTGCACGCCCCCCTACATGACGATATGCAATGTCGATGGCACGTTCTTTCGGGGCCTGCGTTATCGACAAGTCCACACGTTTGGCGTAATCATTTCGAAAATTGGACAAGGTTTGGCGGTTCAGGCCAACGAAATCCCATCGTCTCGTCGAAGCTAAACCGGACATGACTCAAGAGAGCCCACCGCCCGATTCGACGGCCGCACCCGCCGGGCCGGACGCGTTCGAGTTTCCGCAGGCGACCCTGGATTCGGTCACCCAACTCATCGCCGCCGCGCAGGGCGGACAGCCCGGCGCCTGGGACCGGGTCTACGCGCTGCTCTACAACGACCTGCACGAAGCCGCGTCGCTGCAGATCCGCCGGCGCTGGCGCCGCGGCAGCAAGCGTTCGCCGACCTCGCTGATCAACCGCACCTGGCTGCGCCTGAACCAGGACAAGCTCACCCTCAACAACCGCCAGCACCTGCTCGCGGTGCTGTCGCAGGCGATGCGCTACGCGCTGCTGGACGAGGTGCGCCGGCTCAAGCGGCTCAAGTACGAAGAAAGCTATCTCGCCGACAAGGCCGATCCGCACTACGAGCCCTCCTACGATCCCGACCTCGACCAGTTGCTGTCGATCGACCGCGCCCTGGAAGCGCTCAGCGCGGTCGAGCCGCGGCTGACCCAGTTGGTGGAAATGCGTTACTTCGCCGGCATGAGCGACATCGAGATCGGCGAGGCGCTGGGCCTGACCGACCGCACCATCCGCCGCGACTGGCGCAAGGCGCGCGCGTTCCTGGCCGCGCACCTGCGCGTGGGTCCCGACCTGGACGGCGAGGACGACGCCGCCTGAGCGCGTCCCTCCGTCCTGCCCGCCGCCCCCGGCCCCGCGCATGAACGCCATTTCGGCCCGCGCCCTGCAGCGGTTCGACGAGTTCGTCGAACTGCCCGCCGAGGAGCGCGAACGCCGGTTGGCCGAACTGGCCGCGACCGAGCCCGACCTGCACGCCGCCTTGTGCGCGTTGCTGCGGGCCGACGCCGAGGCCGGCGTGCTCGACCGCTCGCCGGTGCAAATCCTCGCCGAACACCGCGACCGCGCCGCCGTGCCGGCATCGTCGCCGACGCCGGCGCCCGACCTGCGCGTCGGCGCGCGCCTGGGGCCGTGGCGGATCGACCGCGAGATCGGCCGCGGCGGCATGGGCACGGTCTACGAAGCGCACCGCGACGACGGCCAGTACCAGCAGCGGGTCGCGCTCAAGTGCGTGCGCGCCGAACTGGATTCGCCGCAACTGATCGCGGCGATGCGCGAAGAGCGCAACCTGCTCGCGCGCCTGGACCACGCCGGCATCGCCGCACTGGTCGACGGCGGCGTCGACGAGAACGGCCGGCCCTGGTTCGCCCTGCGCTATGTCGAGGGCGAACCGATCGACGCCTGGTGCGATCGCCACCGCCTCGATGTCGCCGCGCGCGTGGATCTGCTGCTGCAGGTCTGCGACGCGGTCGTCTACGCCCACGCCCAGGGCGTGCTGCACCGCGACCTCAAGCCGTCCAACGTGCTGGTCGCCGGCGACGGGCGCGCGCAGTTGCTCGACTTCGGCATCTCCGCGCAGATCGGGCCGTTGCGCGAAGCCTTGCCTCCGGCGATGTCCGCGCTGACCCCGCAGTACGCCGCGCCGGAAGCGCGCGGGCACGGCGCGCAGGGCCCCGCCACCGATCTGTACGCCCTGGGCGTGCTGGGCTATCGCCTGCTCAGCGGCCAGTGGCCGACTCCGCTGCACGGCCTGCGCGATCTGCTGCCCACAGCCGATTCGGGCGAACCGATGCCGATGGAGCAGTCGCTCGAAGGCGCGCCCGACGCGGCCGCGCATGCGCGCGGCGCCGCCGACGCCGCGACGCTGGCCCGGCGGCTGCGCGGCGACTTGTCCGCGATCCTGCTCAAGGCGGTCGCCACGCGACCGCAGGACCGCTACGCCAGCGTCGCCGAGTTCGCCGACGAACTGCGGCGCTGGCGCCAAGGGCGGCCGGTACGGGTGCGCCCGGGCAGCGGCTTGTCGCGCGCGCGCAAGTGGCTGCGGCGCAATCCGACGGCGACCGGCCTGAGCGCGGCGCTGATCCTGGCCCTGGCCGCGGGCCTGGGCGCGGCGTGGTGGCAGCATCGCCAGGCCCTGCGCGAAGCCGCGGCCGGCGAGCAGGTCGGCCGCCTGTTCGCCTCGACCCTGGGCACGGCGACGCTGTCGGGCCTGGGCAGCACCCGGTTTTCTTCGCGCGCGCTGCTGGAACGCACCGAACGCGAGCTGCGCGCGTTGCCGCTGGCAGACCAGCCGGCCTTGCGCGCGCACGCGCTGGCGACCCTGGCGCGCGGCTATATCCAGATCGGCGACTATCTGCGGGCCGCCAAGCTGGCCTCGGAAGCCTCGCGCATTTCCGACCGCGCCGGCGACCGCGACGAAGATGGCTTCATCGCCGCCACGCGCTTGTCCGCGCTCAATTACCAGGGACGCCACAACGAAGCGCTCGCGCTGGCGCGGGCGCGCCTGGATGCGCTGGCCGCCTCCGACGCCCCCAATGCGCGCAACGCAGGCGTCGCCATCGGCCTGGAGCGGGCGCAGACGCTGTGGGACATGGGCCGCACCGCAGAAGCATTGAACAGCGTCGACGCGCTGCTGCGCCAGACGCGAGCGAACGAGCCCGGCAGCCGGGCGCTCCAGGTCCAGGCGCTGATCCTGCGCTCGAACTTTCTGCGCCAACTCGGCCGACTGGCCGGCGCCGAGGACGACGCGCAACGCGCGCGCGCGCTGGCCACACCGATCGACCCGGTGCTGGCGGACAACGCGCTCGAGCGTCTGGTCGACGTCCAGCGGGTGCGGCAAAGCCCGGCCTACCCCGACAACGCGCAGCGCTTGTACGACGAGCGCAAGCAAAACCTCGGCCCGAGTCATCCGCAAACCGCGTTGGCCGAGGTCTACCTCGCGCTCAGCCGCTTCCCGCGGGTGTCTCGCGGCTCCGCGCTCGCCATATTGGGTCGGCTCGAGGTCGGCTACGGCCGCGATCATCCGGTCTACGCCTTGGCGCTGTCGCGCCTGGCCTGGACAGCGGCGCGCGATCCCGAGGAAGAACTGCTTTTGCAACGCGAAGCGGTCGCCATCCTGGAGCGCACCCGTCCGCGCAGCGAAATGTTGTTCAACGCGCGTAGCAATCTGGCCAAGGTCCTGCTCGGACGCGGCGACGACGAGCGCCCGCCGCCGGACTTCGACCGCGGCGTCTCGTTGTTCCGGCGCAACGTCGCCGAGCGCGAGCGCGCCGGATTGCCGGGACAGAACGACCGCTACTGGCTGGCGTTCAACCTGGTCCGGCGCGGCGACGAAGCGAGCCGGCCGTTGGCGCGGCAGACGCTCGCCGACGCGCTACGCAACGCACCGAACTTCTATCGTCCGGGCGATATCGAATGGCTGAACTTGCGCGGCCTCGACGCCATGCTGCGCTATCGGGAGGGACAGTACTCCAGCGCCGACCAACGCTTCGCGCAACTGTTGCGCGAGCTGGATCTTGCGCCCAACACGTCCGGCTGGATGCTGGGCCTGGCCAACGACTTGCGGGCGATGGCGCTGCTGTATCGCGGCATCCACGCCTTGCGCAACTGCCGCGGCTCCCAGGCGAATGCATTCGCGAACGCGGCCGCCCGCTTGGCCGACAAGCCGCACGCTGCGATTTCGCCCGTATCGGTCAACGAGGCCCGCGTGCTCCAGCGTGCCGTTCGCCTCGGCCGGCTGCCGCCGCGGCCGCCGCTGTGGTTTCCGGCCGACCCAAGGGCCGTTCCCGCCGCTGTCGGCGTACCCGCTTGCCCGGCGCCCACGGATGCCGCAACCGTCAGCGCCGCGCACCGATGAGCGCCGTGCTCGCCCAAGCGCTGCACCTGTTCGAAGAATACGTCGATCTGCCCGCGCCGGAACGCGAGCGCAGGCTCGCGGCTCTGGCGGCTCGCGACCCTTCGTTGCACGCGGCCTTAAGCGCGCTGCTCGCTTGCGACGAAGCCGACGCCGGCGTGCTCGACCGCTCGCCGGCGCAGATCGTCGCCGAACGCCAACCGCGGGCCGACGAGTCCGCCGAGGACGACGAAAACGAGCCGGACCGCCGCATCGGCGGCCTGCTCGGCGCGTGGCGGATCGAGCGCATCCTCGGCCGCGGCGGCATGGGCACGGTCTACGAAGCGCGCCGCGACGACGGCCAGTTCCAGCAGCGCGTGGCGATCAAGTGCATCCGCACCGGGCTGGAATCGCCCGAGCTGGCCGCGGCGTTCCGCGAGGAACGCAATCTGCTCGCGCGCCTGGACCATTCCGGCATCGCCGGCGTCGTCGACGGCGGCATCGACGCCGACGGCCGGCCGTGGTTCGCCCTGCGCCGGGTCGAGGGCGAACCGATCGACGCCTGGTGCGAGCGCCGCCGGCTCGGCCTGGGCGCGCGCGCGGACCTGCTGCTGCAGGCCTGCGACGCGCTCGCCTACGCGCATGCGCAGGGCGTCCTGCACCGCGACATCAAGCCGTCCAACCTGCTGGTGACCGCCGACGGCCGCGTGCAGTTGCTCGACTTCGGCATCTCCACCCGTTTCAACGGCCCCGCCGACGGCGATGCCGGCGCGCACCTGGCGATCACCCCCGACTACGCCGCGCCGGAAGCGCGCCAGCACGGCACCCAGGGCCCGGCCACCGACCTGTACATGCTCGGCGTGCTGAGCTACCGACTGCTGTGCGGGCACTGGCCGAGCCGTCTGCACAGCCTGCGCGAACTGGTGCCGATCGCCGCCGCCGGCGAGCCCGAACCGATGGACCGGCTGATCGGCGACGACGACGACGCGCTCGCGCGCCAACGCGGCTTCGACACGCCCGACGCGCTGCGCCGCGCGCTCGCCGGCGACCTCGCCGCGGTCGCGCTCAAGGCGGTGGCGGCGCGGCCGCAGGACCGCTACCCGAGCATCGCCGAGTTCGCCCGCGATTTGCGCGCCTGGCGCCAGCATCGTCCGGTCGGCGTGCGCCGCGGCGGCTGGCGCGAACGCGCGCGCAAATGGCGCCGGCGCAACCCCGCCGCCGGCGCCATGTTCGCCGCGCTGGCCGTGGTGGTGCTGGCCGGCGCCGGCGCGATCGTCTGGCAGCACCAGCGCGTCCAGCGCGAGGTGCGCGCCAGCCAGGGCGTCGCCCGCCTGTTCGCCGCGACCCTGGGCAGCGCGACCCAATCGGGCCTGGGCAGCGCGCCGTTCTCTTCGCGCGCGCTGCTGGAGCGCACCGAGCGCGAACTGCGCGCGATGCCGCTGGACGAGCAGCCCGGCCTGCGCGCGCGCAGCCTGGCGACGCTGGCGCGCAGCTACGCCGTGCTCGGCGACTACCGCCGCGCCGAGACGCTGGCCGAAGAGGCGCAACGCGCGCTCGGCGCGGAAGACGACCGCGACGGCTTCGTCGCCGTCACCCGGCTGTCCCTGCTCAACACCCAGGCGCGCTACGCCGAAGCGATGCGGCTGGCGCGCGAACGCCTGGACGAACTCGACGGGCGCGACGACGAACTCGCGCGTACGTCGCAGGTGACCGTTGGCGCCGAACTGGCGCGCGCGCAGTGGTACCTGGCCCGGCCGCGCGACGCGCTGGCCACCGCCGACGGCCTGGTCGCGCAGGCCCGCGCGCTCGGCCGCGGCCACGAGGAACTGCTGGCGCAGGCGTTGATCCTGCGCGCCGGCCTGAGCTACCGGTTGCACCGCGCCGCGCCGGCCGAGGCCGCTGCGCGCGAAGCCATCGCCCTGGCCCGGCCGATCAATCCGGTACTCGCCGACGACGCGCTGGAAACGCTGATGCGCGCGGTCCAGTTGCAGCCCAACCTGAGCGCCCGCGAACTGGCCCGCGAACTGGTCCGGCGCCGCACCGCCACGCTCGGCCCCGCGCATCCCAAGACCGCCTACGCGCAGGTGCGGCTGAGCATCTTTCCCGATTCGGGCCTGTCGCGGCAGGACGTCGCCGCCGCGCTCGCCGCCATCCGCCGGGCCTACGGCGAAGACAATCCGCAATACGCTTCCGCGGTCTCCAGCGGTTACTGGGCGGTCGCCGACAGCCGCGGCGAAAAGATCGCCCTGCTGCGTCAGGCCATCGGCGTGCTCGATCGCCGCCTGCCGGTCGGCAGCGAATGGCGCATGGCCGCCCGGTACAACCTCGCCCTGCTGCTGTTGTACGACGATCCGGCGCCGACGCCGGACGAAGTCGCACAGGGTCTGAACGCGCTGCGCGAGACCATCGCCGCCCAGCACAGGGGCGGCCTGCCGGCCAACAGCGACGAACTGCTGCTGGCGAATTACCTGATCGACCGCGGCAGCCCGGCGCAGCTACCCGAGGCCGCGCAGGTGCTGGCCAGCCTGCGCGCGGAAACCATCGCCTTGTTCGGCGCCGACAACTACCGCCTGCAGGACATCGACTACTTCCAGGCCAAATGGCTGTTCCGCCAGGGCCGGCACGCCGAGGCCGACGCCGCGTTCGCGCGCCTGCTCGCCGCCGACCGCGCCTTCATCGACAGCGGAGGCACCGGCCAGGGCGCGCTGGTCGACTTCCAGACCCGCAGCCTCTACCTCACCCGGTCGCTGCTTTACCGCGGCTTGTACGCGCTGCGGACCTGCCGGCGCCGGCAGGCCGAAGACTTCATGCAGCAAGCGGCGCGGCTGAGCTCGACCGCGCCGCTGATCGACGCCGAAGAGCGCGCGGCGGTGCGCGCCTACCTCGAGGGCGCGCGCCGCGGCGAGGTCGCGCAGGCCGGCCGCGACCTGCTCGCTCCCGGCGAACGCGAAGCCCTCGGCCAGGCCGCGCGCCGCTGCGGCCGCGTGGCGTCGCCGTGACCGCGCGGGCGCGGCCCCGACGCTCGCGCCGCACATGTCGAAAGTCACTGTGCAAGCGCCGCGCAAGCGCCGAGGATGGTCGGCCGTACCGCCCCGCGAACCGGCCATCCCGCCGCGTCCGCCCTGGCCATCCGGAGACCCCCGCAATGCGTCGTAGCCTGCGCCTGCTGTCCCTGTCCGCCTGTGTCGCCGCCGCGCTCGCCGCCGGCTGCAAGTCCGAGACCGCCCCGCCCGCCGACGGCGCCGCCGCCGCGCCGGCCGCGGCCAAGCCCGCCGCCGCGGCCGAATGGAACGCCGCCGTCGACGCCTTCCTGCAGGGCTATTTCGAACGCAACCCGGTCGCCGCCGCCAACGCCGGCAAGCACGAGTTCGACGGCAAGCTGCCCGACTACTCGCCGCAGGCGCTGCAGGCCAACATCCAATGGCTGCGCCAGCAGCGCGAGGCGGGCGCCGCCTTCGGCGACGACCGCCTCGACGCCGGCCAGCGCTTCCAGCGCGACTACGTGCTGTCGACCATCGACGGCCAGCTGTTCTGGCTGGAAGACTCCGGCTTCGCCGCCAAGAACCCTTCCTTCTACCTCGGCGACCTGTCGCCGAGCATGTACCTGACCCGCCCCTACGCGCCGCTGCAGCAACGCATGGCCGCGTTCGTGGCCTACCAGGAAGCGCTGCCCAAGGCCGCCGAACAGATCCGCGGCAACCTCAAGGGCCCGCTGCCGGCGACCTATATCGACCTGGGCACGATGGGCTTCGGCGGCATGGCGCAGTTCTTCAAGAACGACGTGCCGCAGGCCTTCGCCGAAGTGAAGGACGAAGCGCTGCAGAAGCGCTTCGCCGCGTCCAACGCCAAGGCGATCGAGGCGATGCAGGGGCTGGCCGACTACCTGACCCAGCAGAAGCCGCAGGCGACCCAGGACTTCGCCCTGGGCGCGGACAAGTTCGCGCGCATGCTCAAGGCCACCGAGGGCGTCGACCTTCCGCTCGACCAGCTCAAGGCCGCCGGCGAAGCCGATCTGGCGCGCAACCTGGCCGCGCTCAAGAGCGCTTGCGAGGCCTTCGCCAAGGGCCAGACCCTGCAGGCCTGCGTCGACAAGGCCGGCGCAGACAAACCGGTCGGCGGCGCGGTCGAAGGCGCGCGCGCGCAACTCGCGGGGCTGCGCCAGTTCGTGGTCGACAAGGACCTGGTCTCGATCCCCGGCACCGAGCAGGCCAAGGTCGAGGAAGCGCCGCCGTTCAACCGCAGCAACTTCGCCTACATCGAGATTCCCGGGCCGTACGAGAAGAACCTGCCCTCGGTCTACTACATCGCCCCGCCCGATCCGAACTGGCCCAAGGCCGAGCGCGACGCGTACGTGCCGGGCAAGGCCGACCTGCTGTTCACCTCCGCGCACGAAGTCTGGCCGGGGCATTTCCTGCACTTCCTGCACGCCAACCGCTCGCAGTGGAAGTTCGCCCAGTTGTTCGTCGGCTACGCCTACACCGAGGGCTGGGCGCACTACACCGAAGAGATGATGTTCGACGCCGGCCTCGACGGCGCCACCCCGGAGATCCACATCGGCCAGCTGACCAACGCGCTGCTGCGCGACGTGCGCTACGTGTCGGCGATCGGCCTGCACACCGGCGGCATGACCGTGGCCCAGTCCGAGCAGCTGTTCAAGGACAAGGCGTTCCAGGACCCCGGCAACGCGCGCCAGCAAGCCGCGCGCGGCACCTACGACCCGGGTTATCTGAACTACACCCTGGGCAAGCTGATGATCCTGCAGCTGCGCGAAGACTGGACCGCCAGCCGCGGCGGCCGCGGCGCGTGGAAGGCGTTCCACGACCAGTTCCTGAGCTACGGCGGGCCGCCGGTGCCGCTGGTGCGCGGGCAGATGATGGGCGGCAAGGCCGAGACCAAGCTGTGGACGGCGCCCGCCGTCGGCACGCCGACGACTGCGCCGGCTGCGGCGCCGGCCGGTGCGCCGGAGGCTGCCGCGCCGGCTGGGGGCGCGGCCAAGTAAATGTCGCGGTCCGCGGGTGCGGGCTGCGCAGGGATCGATTTGGCGAGATCTTTCGCTTGGAACACGGGGCCGTTCGCGGCCCCGATTTTTTGTCTGCGGGTTTGATGCTGGCTGCGCTGGCTGGCGCTGCGTCGCTTCAGCTGGGTTGCATCTGCTGCGGCGCTTTAGCTGCGAATCCTTCCGTAATTCCGGTGAACGCCGAAATCCATTCTGGCTTTGCTGTTGCTTACTGCTTTTGCTGCTGCAGCGAGCGACGACAAGCCAAGATCAAGGGCTTCCGTCCGCAAGCGGCCGGGTCACTTTCTTTGTCTGAAGCCACAAAGAAAGTAACCAAAGAAAAGGCCTTGTTTTTTCGGATCAAGAGCCACTATGGCTCGACAGGGGCGCGGGGCCGCGCCATAAGGGGCATCCTGCCCCATGGCGCGCGTGCGCATCCATGCGCACGCCCTCCGGGGCTGCGAAGCATTGGCCTCAGGTGACGTTGCGGCACAGCAAAGGGCAAGAGCACAACAGCGGCAGCAATAGCAACAGTGACGGCGACGGCGACGGCGACGGCGACGGCAAGATCAAAATGGATTCCGGCTTTCGCCGGAATGACGATGGCTGAGGGCACAACGCCCGTCGCCGTCATTCCGGCGAAAGCCGGAATCCATTTTGCTGTTGCTGTAGCTTTGGCTCGGACGCAACCGCGCCAGAGGCCCTTGCTCCGCAGACCCGGAGGGCGCGCGCATGGATGCGCGCGTGCGCCGTAGGGGCAGGATGCCCCTTACGGCGCATCCCCGCGAAAGGTGCTGGACCTAGTGACTTGTGACCTTAAACAAGCGTTTTTCTTTGGCTACTTTCTTTTGTCGCGCTGACAAAAGAAAGTAGCTCGGCCGCTTGCGGACGAAAGCATTTGATGGTGGCTTGTCGTCGCGCGACACATCGGTAGCGGCGAAAGCAGCAGCAACGTCAACATGGGTTCCGGCTTTCGCCGGAATGACGGGCGTGGGGTCGCGTATCCGACTGTAGGAGCGGCGCGAGCCGCGACCGCGACAACGCATTCGCGACGAAAGTTTCGTCGTAGTTGCGTTGGCGCGGTCGCGGCACGCGCCGCTCCTACAGCGGGCGTACCGCGGCAAGATCGGCCTCGCATGCAAGCACGAGCGAAGGCCCCCCGCTCCAAACCCGCACCGGCAAACCGCCGAATCGCCGAATCGCCGAGTCGCCGCCCCGCCGAACCGCCACTCAGCCGACGCAGACTTCCACACCGACACAACACCCAATCGCCACATCGCCCCACCCACCCCACAACCGCGCCCCACCCGCGCCCACCTCCCCATTCACCCATCCCCCCATAGTCCCGCCGCCCCAACCCGACTAGACTCGTCCCCGTCCCGGGCCCAGGCGCCCCCGCATCGCAGCGAGACCGCAACAGCATGAAATCCCACGTCGTCGGCGCCCTGATCCTGATCGTCATCGGTACCTTGTTCCTGCTCAACAACCTGGGCTTCACCAACCTCAGCGTGACCAAGCTGCTGGTGACCTGGTGGCCGGCGATCCTCATCGCGGTCGGCCTGGGCCTGCTGTTCAAGCGCAACTGAGCGCCGCCGGCTTCCTATTGCATCGCACCATGTCCGGACGCATCGACTTCAACTGCGATCTCGGCGAAGGCTGCGGCGACGACGCCGCGATCCTGCCCTACGTCACCTCGGCCAACATCGCCTGCGGCGGCCATGCCGGCGACGAGGCCAGCATGCGCGAGACCCTGCGCCTGTGCCGCGCCCACGGCGTCGCCACCGGCGCGCATCCGGGCTATGAGGACCGCGAGCATTTCGGCCGCCGCGCGCTGGCGCTGGCGCACGACGAGGTCGTCGCGCTGGTGACGCGCCAGCTCGCGCGCCTGGCCGCGATCGCGGACGAGGAAGGCGTCGCGCTGACCCACCTCAAGCCGCACGGCGCGCTCTACAACCTCGCCGCCGACGACCGCGGCGTGGCCGAGGCCATCGCCGGCGCGGTCGCGCAGTGCGATCCGCGCCTGATCGTGTTCGGCCTGGCCCAGTCCGAACTCACCGACGCCGCCCAGCGCCTGGGCCTGCGCGTCGCCCATGAAGTGTTCGCCGAGCGCGGCTACGCGGCCAACGGCCGGTTGCTGCCGCGCGGCCAGCCCGGCGCGGTGATCGAATCGCTCGACCAAGCCATCGCCCAGGTGCGCGAACTGGCGCTGCACGGGCGCGTGCGCGCCGCCGGCGACGAGACCGTGGCGCTGCGCGCCGACACCCTGTGCCTGCACGGCGACCGCAGCGACGCCGCGCAGTTCGCGCGCGCAGTGCGCGCCGCGCTCGAGGCCGACGGGGTGAGGGTCGCCGCGCTGTGACGGCGGCGGCGCGCGAGGCGAAGGATCGCCGCCCGGTTCCCGCCGAGCCCCGCTTCGATCCACGCTCCGCCCCGCCCTTCCTTTCGCCTCGCAAGGACGCTGCCGCATGAACTATTGGCCCCTGATCGGCGTCGCCGCGCTCGCGCTCGGCTTCGTGCTGCGGCTCAACCCGGCCCTGGTGGTGGTCGCCGCCGGCTTCATCACCGGGCTGGCGGCGAAAATCTCGCCGCTGGAGGTGCTCGACGTGCTCGGCAAGGCCTACACCGAGAAGCGCTTCCTGCTGCTGTTCCTGCTGACCCTGCCGGTGATCGGCCTGCTCGAACGCCACGGCCTGAAAGAACACGCGCAACGCTGGGTCGCGCGCCTGCGCGGGGCGACCATGGCGCGGCTGCTGATCGCCTACCTGTTGATGCGCCAGTTGGCCTCGGCGGTGGGCCTGACCAGCCTCGGCGGCCATCCGCAGACGGTACGCCCGCTGCTGGCGCCGATGGCCGAGGGCGCTGCCCAATCCAACCACGGCGATCTCGACGAGGACACCCGCCAGCGCATCCGCGCGATGGCCGCCGGCACCGACAACGTCGGCCTGTTCTTCGGCGAGGACATCTTCATCGCGTTCGGCGCGGTGCTGCTGATCCAGAGCTTCTTCGCCGAGCACGGGTTCAAGCTCGATCCGCTGCACATCGCGCTGTGGGGCATCCCGACCGCGATCTGCGCGTTCCTGATCCACTGCATCCGGGTGCTGCGCTTCGAGCGCGCGATGATCCGGCGGCTGGCGCAGCAGCGCGCGGCCGAGCTTGCGGCGGTCGCCGATCCGGCGCGCGACGCATGATCGGCCTGGACTTCGTCTATTGGCTGATGGGCCTGTACTTCGGCGCGCTGGCCTGGCGCGGCGCGCGCGATGCGGCCAATCCGCGGCGCTGGACCACCGCGCTGTTCTGGGGCCTGATCGCGGCGCTGATGTTCCTCGCCGAGCACCTGCCGAACAAGGTCGTCGGTGCCTGCGTGGTCGCGCTGGCGCTGCTGGCCGGCTTCGGCGGCCTCGGCCGCGGCGGCTACGCCGAGACCGGCGAAGCGGAAAAGCAGCGCGAATCGCAACGCCTGGGCAACCGCCTGTTCTGGCCGGCGCTGCTGATTCCGGCGGTCACCCTGGCCGCGGCGCTCGGCCTCAAGCACGTGCGCATCGGCGGCACGCCGCTGCTGGAGCCGGCCAACGTCACCCTGGTCGGTCTGAGCCTGGCCTGCCTGGTCGCCCTCGCCGCCGCGGGCAGGCTGACCCGGCAGACGCCTTGGAGCGGCGTGGAGCAATCGCGCCGGCTGGTCGACGCGATCGGCTGGGCCGCGCTGCTGCCGCTGCTGCTGGCCACGCTCGGCAGCGTGTTCGAGGCCGGCGGCGTCGGCCAGGCGGTCGCCGGCGTGGTGCGCATGGCGATCCCGGTCGACAACGCCTTCGCCGTGGTCGCGGCGTATGCGCTGGGCATGGCGCTGTTCACCGTGATCATGGGCAACGCCTTCGCCGCGTTCCCGGTGATGACCGGCGGCATCGCCCTGCCGCTGCTGGTCGGCCACCACCACGCCGACCCCGCGCCGCTGGCCGCGATCGGCATGCTCTCGGGCTACTGCGGCACCTTGTTCACGCCGATGGCGGCGAACTTCAACCTGGTGCCGGCGGCGCTGCTGGAACTCAAGGACCCTTACGGCGTGATCCGCGCGCAGTGGCCCACCGGCGCGACCCTGCTGGCCTGCAATGTGCTGCTGATGTACTGGATCGCGCTGCGATGAACGCCGACTTCGACCAGGCCCCGGTGCTGCTGACCGGCTTCGCGCCGTTCGGCGGCGAGGCCAGCAACCCCAGTTGGGAAGCGGTGCAGCGCCTGCACGGCGAGCGCATCGGCGGCCGTCTCGTGGTCGCCCATTGCCTGCCGGTGGCCTACGCCGGCTGCCTGCCGCAGCTGCGCGAACGCCTGGACGCGCTGCGCCCGGCGCTGGTGCTGTGCATCGGCCAGGCCGGCGGACGCGCGCAACTGTCGATCGAACGCATCGCGATCAACGTCGACGACGCGCGCATCCCCGACAACCAGGGCCGCCAACCCATCGACGAGCCGGTGATCGCCGGCGGCCCGGCCGCGTACTTCAGCTCGCTGCCGATCAAGGCCCTGCGCGCGGCCCTGCACGAGGCCGGCATTCCCGCCGAGATCTCGCAAAGCGCCGGCACCTACCTGTGCAACCACGTCTTCTACGGGCTGCTGCACGAACTGCACCTGCGCGGCGACGCGCGGGTTCGGGGCGGCTTCATCCACATCCCGTATTCTCCCGCGCAAGCCGCGCGCCACGCCGGCGCGCCGAGCCTGGACAGCGAACACGTGGTCCGCGCGCTGCGCGTCATGGTCGAGACCGCGCTGTCGACGCACGTCGACCGCCGGCTTGCCGGCGGCGCCGAGCACTGACCGCCGGCTCGCCGGCGGCGCCGAGACAACGATCGCCACCGCGCCTGCGCCATCGGACTTCGACCGATGGTTTGCCGTATCGCCACCCCATGACCGCGGCCGCCGCCGGCCGCACCGCCGGAGACCGCCATGCATCGCCCCCTGACCGCCGCCCTGCTCGCCTTCGCCCTTGCCGCGGGCGTCGCCGCGCCCGCCCGCGCCGGCCTGTTCGACAAGAATCCCGACCAGGTCGCGCAGGACGCGGTGACCAAGGACCTGCGCGCGGTGACGCTATGGGTCGACGCCAGCTGGGGCTTCCGCAACCAGGGCGCCGCCAATGCCCTGAGCCGCGCGCACCAGGCCTTCGTCAGCCGCGGCTACGACGTGGTCAGCGTGGAGCCGTATATCGAGAACGGCGACTTGCAGGGGTTCTTCGTCACTTACCAGAAGCCGCGCGGCTGATTCGCAGCGGCGGCGCGACATCGGGCTTGCGGCGCGAGCGCGGTGTCGCGGTCGCGGCTTGCGCCGCTCCTACAGGAAGCGGCCGGAGCGACCCGAGGCTCGGGCGCAAGCCGCGAGCGCGATCCTGCCGCCTCGACGCCCGCCCAACGCGACCGCGTCTTCGCCGCCTGCGCGGGTCGCCGTCGCCTTTGCGGCGGGCATAAAAAAACGCGCCGGCGCATCGCGCCGGCGCGTTCTTATCGTTGCGTGCTACGCCGCGCTCAGCGCGCGACCACCACGCGGGTACCGGCGATCTGGTCGTGCAGGCAACGACGGTCCTGGCGGAAGATCATCAGGACGTCGACCAGCGAGATCAGGCCGCCCAGGCACGGAATCAGGCCGATGCCGTTCTGGAACAGGTAGCGCTTGCCCATCAGCGTGACCAGGTCGGGCTTGTTGCCGTCCTGGTCGACGATCTTGATCTTCATGACCTTCTTGCCCCAGGTCTGGCCGTTCTGGCTCAGGGGCAGGTACTGCACGGCGAAGAACAGCAGCAGGGCGCCGACGCCCCAGGCGATCTGCAGGCCGTAGGGCTGCTGGCCGGTCTGCGCGGCTTGCATCACCGCGTCCATGTAGCCGCCGATGAACATCAGCGGCACCAACAGCACCATCAAGATCACACCGTCGATGATCGCGGCGACCAGGCGGATGCCGCGGTCGGCCAGCTCCTGCTCGCCGCCGTTCGGGGCGATCAGCGGCGACTGCGGGCTCTGGTAAGGGTTTTGCGGGTCCATTCGTCTACTCCTTGGTGGGATGGGTCCGGGCGATTCCCCGTCGCGCCGGCCCAGGTTGAGGCACGGGAAAGATAACAGGGACGGCGCCGATTCAACGCATCCGAATGCGTTCTTTTTCTTGGCCGCGACCACGCTCGCGGCGCGTCCGCGGCCTCGCCGCGCCGATCCGCGCGGGCCCGCGCGCGCCGGCGGGCCGCGACGGCGCACGCGCGAACGGGGCCGACGGGTACGCGAAAACGACCGAGGGCGCGCAATGCGCGCCCTCGCAAGCCGGCGGCGGCCACACGCGCCGGTGGAACCGTGGCGCCGCCGCAGCGGCGCCGGCCGCGGCTCAGGTGCGCGGCAGGGTCACGCCGGTCTGGCCCTGGTACTTGCCGCCGCGGTCGCGGTAGGACGTGTCGCAGACCTCGTCGGACTGGAAGAACAGCATCTGCGCCACGCCCTCGTTGGCGTAGATGCGCGCCGGCAGCGGCGTGGTGTTGCTGAATTCCAGGGTCACGTGGCCTTCCCACTCCGGCTCCAGCGGGGTCACGTTGACGATGATGCCGCAGCGCGCGTAGGTGCTCTTGCCCAGGCACACCACCAGCACGTCGCGCGGAATGCGGAAGTACTCGACCGTGCGCGCCAGCGCGAACGAGTTCGGCGGGATGATGCACACGTCCGATTCCACGTCGACGAAGCTGCCGCTGTCGAAATGCTTGGGATCGACGATGGTCGAGTTGATGTTGGTGAACACCTTGAACTCGCGCGAGCAGCGCACGTCGTAGCCGTAGCTGGAGGTGCCGTAGCTGACGATGCGCTGGCCGTCGGCGGACTGCTTGACCTGGCCGGGTTCGAACGGCTCGATCATGCCGCCGGGCTGCTCGGACATGCGGCGGATCCAGCGGTCGGACTTGATGCTCATGCGGTGTTCCTTCGGGGGCGCGGCCGGGCCGCGCGATGAACTCGGGAGGACGCGGGCGCCGGCGGCGCCCGATCCGGGATTGTACGGGCTGCCGCGGCGGCCCTGGCGCGAGCGGCGCGGCGCCGCGCGGTTACAGCAGCGAGGCGGAAATCGACGGCGCCACCCGCGGGCGCCGCGCCAGTTCCACCGCCAGCCGGCGCGCGGTGCCGCGGTAGGCGCGCGCGGCGGCCGAATCGGGCTGGGCCGCGACCACCGGCACGCCGGCGTCGCCCTGCTCGCGGATCGCGATCTCCAGCGGCAGGCTGCCCAGCAGCGGCACGCCGTACTGCGCGGCCATGCGCGCGCCGCCGCCTTCGCCGAACAGGTGCTCGGCGTGGCCGCAGTTCGAGCACACGTGCACGGCCATGTTCTCGACCAGGCCCAGCACCGGCACTTCGACCTTCTCGAACATGCGCAGCGCCTTGCGCGCGTCCAGCGTGGCCACGTCCTGCGGCGTGGTCACGATCACCGCGCCGGCGACCGGGATCTTCTGCGCCAGGGTCAGCTGGATGTCGCCGGTGCCCGGCGGCAGGTCGACGATCAGATAGTCCAGCTCGCTCCACTGGGTGTCGTTGAGCAAGGTGGTCAGCGCCGAGGTCGCCATCGGCCCGCGCCAGATCATCGGCGTGTCCTGCTCGACCAGCGGGCCGATCGACATCGCTTCGATGCCGTGCGCGCGCAACGGCTGGATGTGCTTGCCGTCGGGGCTGTCGGGCTTGCCGTGGGCGCCGAGCATGGTCGGCACGCTGGGGCCGTAGATGTCGGCGTCGAGCACGCCGACGCGGGCGCCGTCCAGGACCAGGGCCAGGGCCAGATTGACCGCGGTGGTCGACTTGCCGACCCCGCCCTTGCCC
Organism: Lysobacter yananisis; assembly: GCF_031199375.1. Taxonomy (NCBI): domain Bacteria; kingdom Pseudomonadati; phylum Pseudomonadota; class Gammaproteobacteria; order Lysobacterales; family Lysobacteraceae; genus Lysobacter; species Lysobacter yananisis. Next base: position 4,011,156 of record NZ_CP133568.1, on the reverse strand, counting down.
GAACCGACCGCGATCAGGTTGCGCACGTTCGGCAGCGGCGACAGCTTGGGCTGGACCGCGTGCGAGACGATCCGCGCGATCAGCTCCAGGCTGGCCAGGGCCAGTCCCTGCGGCGCCAGCGCGGCGGCGATCGACGCCTCCAGCCCGGGACGCAGGCCGTCGAGGGCGAAGCCGGCCTGGATCGACACCGCGACCCGGCCCTCGGCCGCGCCGGCGCGCACGCGCGCGCCGCTGTCGGCCAGGCTCAGCCCGGTGTCGGGCAACGGCAGGGCCGCGATCGTCGCGGCCAACGGGGATTGCAGGTGCTCGCTCATGCCGGCGATCCGGCCGGGCGCGGAAGGTGTGTGCGCATGGGGACTCGTTACAGGGATGCCGCGTCGCGGCCGGCGTACATGTTAAGGCCTGGGCGCGCGCGCCGGCGCCGCGGCGCGGGGCGGCGACGGTCTGCGCACCGCTCCGCGAACGATGAATAAAGCAACTTGAAATTGCTTTTATCCATTCAGCGCCTCGCCAAGACGTGACGGACACACGCATTAGTTGCCCAACGAGGATGCAACGCGATCGTGCCTTCCCGCCGCTTAGCTGAATAATCAATTCATATAATTCAATCAGTTGAAAAACTGAATTGGGCAAAGGCAACGAGCCCGCCGTGCCAGAAAGCGAACGTTAGCCGCGTGTTAAGTTCAGTTTCGTAAAGGAACCGTTAAAGCCCGGGAAGGCAACCAAAACACGTAGATCGACGCGGCAGCGCCCGCGTTCGCGCATTACTTTCCAGCTAGGGGAAACACCATGGCAGTACCCAATTCGTTCGGCCTGCACCGCAGCAGGCTGACGGCGGCGCTCGTGTCCGCGATCGCCTTTTCCGCCGCCGGCGCCGCCGGCGCCCAGCAGGCCGCGCCGGCCGAAGGCGCCGCCGCGCCGACCGACATCGACGCGGTCACCGTGACCGGCTCGCGCATCAAGCGCATCGGCTTCGTCACGCCCTCGCCCGTGGTCGGCATCAGCGCCGAGGAGATCCGCGCCACCGGCGCGGTCACCATCTCCGACCTGATGACCACCCTGCCGCAGCTGTCGGCGACCTACACCATGGGCAACTCGACCCGCGCCATCGGCACCGCCGGCCTGGGCCTGCTCGACCTGCGCGGCATGGGTTCCTCGCGCACCCTGGTGCTGGTCAACGGCCGCCGCCACGTCGGCGGCGTGTCCGGCTCGACCTCGGTCGACATCAACACCATCCCGGTGGAACTGATCGAGCGCGTGGAAGTGATCACCGGCGGCGCCTCGGCCGTCTACGGCGCCGACGCGGTCGCCGGCGTGGTCAACTTCATCATGAAGAAGAAGTTCGACGGCTACGAGCTGCGCGGCCAGACCGGCGACGCCAGCGAAGGCGACTTCAGCCGCTCGTTCTTCAGCTTCACCGGCGGCAACGAGTTCGCCGGCGGCCGCGGCAGCGTGGTGTACTCGGCCGAGTACAGCAAGCAGGACAACTTCGGCCGCGGCGACCGCGCGATCGGCCGCCGCAACCTGATCAGCATGCCGAACCCGGCCTACGACCGCAGCCGTCCGTCCACCCAGGACAACCCGCAGCGCGTGTTCATGGGCCCGGGCGGCAACTCCAGCATCTCCTACGGCGGCACCTTCGACGCCGGCGGCAAGCGCTACCAGTTCGACGACAACGGCACCTTCCGCCCGACCCGTTACGACGGCCCGCGCGACGGCGCCAACACCTGCGTCAACTGCGACTTCGTCGACCTCAACAACGTCGCCGACCTGCAACCCGCGTTCGACCGTTACAGCGTCAACGCGCTGGTCAACTTCGATATCAACGAGAACCACAAGTTCTTCTTCGAAGGCAAGTACACCCGCACCGAGTCGCAGTTCAACGCCCAGCCGGCGTTCGACCAGCCGCTGCGCATCCGCCGCGACAACGCCTACCTCTCGCCGCAGCTGGCCGCGCTGATGGACGCCAACGGCCTGCGCGATCCCAACGACGCCGCGCAGGCGTTGCAGATCTCGCGCTTCAACGTCGACGCCGGCCGTCGCGGCGAAGACGTCGAGCGCACCACCCAGCGCTACGTCGCCGGCCTGGAAGGCTTCCTCAACGAGAACTGGAGCTACGAGGTCTCGGCCAACTACGGCCAGACCGAGATCGACCGCCTCAACCTCAACAACCGCATCAACGAGCGCTGGCAGGCCGGCATGGACGCGGTGCGCGACGCCAGCGGCAACATCGTCTGCCGCGTCTCGCTCGATCCCAACGCGATCAACCCCAACACCAGGCAGCGCTACCACGAGATCGCGCGCCAGGGCTGCGTGCCGTTCCAGGTGTTCGGCAACGGCGCGGTCGATCCGCGCGCGGCCGACTGGTTCAACTACGACGCCCGCAACCGCACCAAGCTGACCCAGAAGGTGTTCAGCGCCTCGGTCGCCAACAGCGCGCTGTTCGAACTGCCGGCCGGCGGCGTCGGCTTCGCCGGCGGCGTGGAGTGGCGCAAGGAGAGCAGCCAGGAGATCACCGATCCGCTGGCCGCGCAGGGCCTGACCTTCCTCAACGCCATCCCGAGCCGCAAGGGCGAATACACGGTCAAGGAAGTCTTCGCCGAAACGACCATCCCGCTGCTGGCCGACCTGCCGGGCATCCAGCGCCTGAGCATGGACGTCGCCGGCCGCTACTCCGACTACAGCACCGTCGGCGAGACCAAGACCTGGAACGTCGGCCTGGACTGGGCGGTCAACGACTCCTTCCGCGTCCGCGCCAGCCTGGCCCAGGCGGTGCGCGCGCCGAACATCGGCGAGCTGTTCAACCCGGCGACGCAGAACTTCGCGACCATCTGGGACCCCTGCGACGTCCGCCCGGGCCGCCGCAACTCGGTCAACACCGCCGCCGATCCGGCGCTGCGCGCGCGCAACTGCGCCGCGCTCGGCCTGCCGGCCAACTTCAACGACAACTACGGCGGCCGCTTCCCCGGCACCAGCGGCGGCAATCCGGACCTGAAGGTGGAGACGGCGCGTTCGTTCTCCTACGGCTTCGTCTGGCAGCCCGAGTTCTTCGAAGGTTTCGGCCTGTCGGTGGACTACTGGCGGGTCAACCTCAAGGACGCGATCGACGCGGTCAGCGCCGAAGCCCTGGCGACGCGCTGCGTGGATTCGCCCGGCGGCATCGGCAACAAGTTCTGCGGCATGATCCAGCGCGCGCCGGCCGGCGGTTTCGTCGACAGCCAGGGCCGCGCGTTCCCGGCCGGCTCGATCTCCAACTGGATCGCGCTGACCGAAAACGTGGCGCGCTCGCGCCGCGCCGGCGTCGACGTGGAAGCCGACTACCGCTTCGAAGCGTTCGGCGGTCAGGCCGCGCTGCGCTTCGTCGGCACCCGCCTGATCACCTCGCGCGAATGGTCGTTCCAGGACTTCCCGAACGACTACCGGGAATACCTGAACTACGTCGGCGACCCGCGCTGGCGCGCCTCGCTCAACGCCAGCTACAAGCGCGGCGACTGGCGCGCGAGCTGGGACCTGCGCTACATCCACACCAACCTGCGCGTCGAACCGTGGAGCTATCAGTCCAATCCGGGCCAGGTGAGCCCGATCCGCAACGGCTCGTACACCTACCACAACCTGCAGGTCGGCTATAAGGTCCCGGGCACCGGCCTGGACCTGTACGTCGGCGCCGACAACGTGTTCGACAAGGACCCGCCGCTGGGCTACTTCGGCGAGACCGAGGACAACTCGAACTACGACAACATCGGCCGCTACCTCTACGTCGGCGCCAGCTACAAGTTCTGACCCGCGTCGGGATCGTTCCACCGTTGCAGCGAAAGCCCGGCGCACGCCGGGCTTTTCGTTTTCGCCGCTCGCGCCCGCCCGCGCCGCGGCGGCTGGCCTGAACGCGCCGCGCGCGCCGCTTCCATACCTTTGCGGATGCGGTATAAAGAACCCGTCCCGCCGCGCCGGCCCACGGCGCGCGGCCATCACGCTCACGTCTCTGGGAGGGGATACATGCGTAAACAACTGCTCGCCCTGCTGCTGCTCGCGCTGCCGGCGGCGGCGTTCGCCCAGGCCACGCCGGTCGGGTCCTGGACCACCATCGACGACAAGACCCAGAAGCCCAAGTCGGTCGTCGAGATCTACGAGGCCAAGGACGGCAGCCTCGCCGGCCGGGTCAACGAAGTGCTGCAGTCCGAGCACGGCCCCAACCCGGTCTGCGACAAGTGCGACGGCGAGCGCAAGGGCAAGCCGGTCAAGGGCATGGTCATCCTGTGGGGCATCCGCAAGAGCGGCGACACCTGGGAAGGCGGCAAGATCCTCGACCCGGCCAGCGGCAAGGTCTATTCGGTCAAGGTCACCCCGCAGGACGGCGGCAAGAAGCTGGAAGTGCGCGGCTTCATGGGCTTCTCGCTGATCGGCCGCAGCCAGACCTGGATGCGCCACGAACCCTGACCGGCCGGCCCGCATGCGTGTAGCGGAAACCCGGCCTCGGCCGGGTTTCTTCGTTTTAGGCTCCGGTCCGGCTTGCTCTTGTGGGAGGGCCTTCAGGCCCGATGCTTTTGTTTCAGGTCGCGGCAACTGATCGAAAGGCATCGGGCCTGAAGGCCCTCCCACAAGAGCAAGGCCCCACCTCACCCCCCGCCCCACCCGCCCGGCCTCCGCGGCCGCCCATGCCATAATCCACGACCACCTACGGCCCCCGTCTATGTCCCGCGAAATCGTCGTCTCCAACGCACTGCCCTACGCCAATGGCGAGCTCCACCTCGGTCATTTGGTCGGCTACATGCAGGCCGACATCTGGGTGCGGGCGCAGCGCATGGCCGGGAACACGGTGCACTACGTCTGCGCCGACGACACCCACGGCACGCCGATCATGCTCGCCGCGGAAAAGGCCGGCAAAACGCCCGAGGCGTACATCGCCGAAATCCAGGTCCGCCACGAGCGCGACTTCGCCGACTTCGGCGTGGCCTTCGACCATTACGACTCGACCCATTCGGCCGCCAACCGCCAGCTCACCGAGGCGATCTACGCGCGCCTGGACAACAACGGCCATATCGCCAAGCGCTCGGTCGCGCAGTTGTTCGACCCGGTCAAGCGGATGTTCCTGCCCGACCGCTACGTCAAGGGCATCTGTCCGAACTGCAAGACCCCGGACCAGTACGGCGACAACTGCGAGAACTGCGGCGCCACCTACGCGCCGACCGACTTGCTGGAGCCTCATTCGGTGGTCAGCGGGGCGACGCCGGAACTGCGCGACTCCGAGCATTTCTTCTTCGAGGTCGGCCACTTCGAGGCGTTCCTGCGCGAGTGGCTCGCCGCCGACACCGCCACGCCCGGCATCCGCGCCAAGCTGCACGAATGGCTCGACGCCGACGGCGGCCTGCGCGCCTGGGACATCTCGCGCGACGCGCCCTACTTCGGCTTCGAAATCCCCGGCCATCCCGGCAAGTACCTGTACGTGTGGCTCGACGCGCCGATCGGCTACCTCAGCAGCTTCCAGACCCTGTGCGAACGCAAGGGCCTGGACTTCTGGTCGTACCTCGCGCGCGACAGCCAGGCCGAACTGCACCACTTCATCGGCAAGGACATCGTCACCTTCCACGGCCTGTTCTGGCCGGCGGTGCTGCACGGCGCCGGCTTCCGCGCGCCGACCCGGCTGCACGTCAACGGCTATCTGATGGTCAATTCGCAGCGCATGTCGAAGTCGCGCGGCACTTTCATCCAGGCCCGCACCTACCTCGACCAGGGCCTGGACCCGGAAGCGCTGCGCTACTACTTCGCCACCAAGACCAGCGGCGGCGTCGAGGACATCGACCTCAACCTCGCCGACTTCGTCGCGCGGGTGAACTCCGACGTGGTCGGCAAGTTCGTCAACGTCGCCAGCCGCTGCGCCGGCTTCATCGAAAAACGCTTCGGCGGCCGCCTGGCCGACGCGCTGCCGGAGCCGGCGATGTACGCGCGCTTCGTCGAGCAGCTCGCGCCGATCGCCGCCGCCTACGACGCCAACGAAGCCGCGACCGCGCTGCGCCTGACCATGGCCCTGGCCGACGAAGCCAACAAGTACATCGACGAGCGCAAGCCGTGGGTGCTGGCCAAGCAGGACGGCGCCGAAGCCGAGTTGCAGGCGGTGTGCACCCAGGGCCTGAACCTGTTCCGCGTGCTCGCCGCCGCGCTCAAGCCGGTGTTGCCGCGCGTGGCCGCACAGGGCGAAGCCTTCCTGGCCGCTCCGGTGGCGACCTGGGACGACCTTGCCCAGCCGCTGCTCGCCCACGCCATCGCCGCCTACGTCCCGTTGTTCACCCGTATCGACGCGAAACTCATCGAAGCCATGATCGAAGCCAGCAAGGAATCCCTCCCCCCCACCGCCGCCGAGGCCAAGCCCGCCAAGCCGGCGGCGAAGGCCGAAGCGCCCAAGGCCGAGGCCAAGCCCGATGCCGCCGACGCGGCGCCGGCGACCGTCAACCTCGACGATTTCGCCAAGCTCGACCTGCGCGTGGGCAAGGTGCTGGCCTGCGAATTCGTCGACGGCTCCGACAAGCTGCTGCGCTTCGAACTCGACGCCGGCGAGCTGGGCAAGCGCCAGATCTTCTCCGGCATCCGCGGCTCCTACGCCGAGCCCGAAAAGCTGGTCGGCCGCAGCGTGGTGTTCATCGCCAACCTCGCCCCGCGCAAGATGCGCTTCGGCGTCAGCGAGGGCATGATCCTGTCGGCCGGCTTCGACGGCGGCGGCCTGTTCCTGCTCGACGCCGATGGCGGCGCGCAGCCGGGCATGCCGGTGCGTTGAAGCGAGAAAATAGCGGGGAGGAGTGAGAAGTGAGCGAAAGCGGCACTGCCTGCGCTTGAGCACTTACTCACTCCTCACTTCTCTACGCTCACTTCCATGCTCCCCGACTTGACCGAACGCCTCGACCGCCTGCTGCCGCAGACCCAATGCGGCCAGTGCGGCTACGCCGGCTGCCGGCCGTATGCCGAGGCGATGGCGCACGGCGACGCCGACGTCGATCGCTGCCCGCCGGGCGGCGACGACGGCGCGCGCGCGCTGGCGAAACTGCTGGACGTGGCGGCCAAGCCGTTCGACCGCGAACGCGGCCGCCACCTAGCGACGCCGCCGCTGGCGCTGATCGTCGAAGCCGACTGCATCGGCTGCACCAAGTGCATCCAGGCCTGCCCGGTCGACGCCATCGTCGGCGCGGCCAAGCACATGCACACCGTGATCGAACCGCTGTGCACCGGCTGCGAGCTGTGCGTGCCGGCGTGCCCGGTGGATTGCATCGTGCTGGTCGCGCCGGCGGCCTGAAAGCCGCGCGATCCACGCGATCCAACTGTAGGAGCGACGCGAGTCGCGACCGCGAAAACGCAACTACGATGAAAGTTTCGGCGTAGTTGCGTTTTCGCGGTCGCGACTCGCGTCGCTCCTACAGGGGTGCGCGGGAAACTTCGCGGGTCAGTGCCTGGGCTCGACCTTCTTGCTCTCGCGCGCGTCGTCCGGCGTCAGCTTCACCGGCGGCGCCGGCGGCAGCGCCGCGGGCGGCATCGGCGCCAGATCCGCGGTCCCGGTCGCGCACGCCGAGCAGATCCGCTCGATCTTGTAGCCCTTCGCGCGCAGGCGCTCGACCAACCCGTCGTTGCCGAGCAGATGCAGGCTGCCGACCACCACCAGGGTGTCGCCCTTCTTCTGCTCGTCGAGCAGCTTCTGGATCTGCGGCACCCAGGCCTCGTTGCGCTCGACGTTGACGATGCGGTAGGTCTGCGGGGTCTTCTGCTGCATCTCCACCCGCGCCTTCTCGTCGAGCTTGGCCAGATCGGCCTCGCGCCAGGCGGTGTGCATCTCTTCGAGCATGCCCGGCACTTCGGTGGGCCGGTCGAGGAATTCGCGCAGCGCCTTGATCTGCTCGTCGGCGGGGCTGGCGTCCATCACGTCGAGCTGATGGTCCATGCTCTCCAGGCCCGAGGCGCCCTTGCCGGCCTCGGCGGCCTGACGCATCAGGTACTGGTCCAGGCCCAGCTGCGAGCTGAAGCCCAGCGACTGCGACACGCCCAGCACCAGCGACAGGTTGACGAACCACGGCTCCAGGCTGTCGACCTGGCTCAGCGAACGGCCGTTCTTGGCCAGCACGCGGTTTAGTTTTTCGCGCAGGTCCGCCGGCAGGGTCTGGCTGAGGGTGCGGCCGTCCTGGTACCGCGCGCGCTCCAGGAAACGCTGGCCGACCGACGGATCGAACATCTCGTCCGGCGCGACCTCGAACACCAGTTTCTCCGAGCCGGCGAACGCGCGCTGGATGTCGTCGGACAGCGGGTAGTCGTCGGCGCGCAGCAGGTGGAACGAGCCCAGCAGGAACACCGCGTTGTCGGCGTCGGAGACCCGCCACAGCAGCGGCACCGGCGGCGGCTTGGCCGCGGCCTGGGCCGCCTGGGCGACCGCGCCGGTCGCGGTGGCCGAAGTCAGCGGCGCGCTCAGCGCGACCGCGGCGCACAGGGGCAGGACGAACAGCTTGAGCAACCGCATGGGCGACGCAGACCTCGAAGATGGGCGGGCGGCCGCGCAGGACGAAACGGCGGCGGCGCGAGAGAACGGGCGCCCAGTGTAAGGCGTCGGCCTCGGGCTTCGTATTACGAACCCGTAAACGCCGGCATTCGCATGCGGCGCGGCGACGCGGGGCCTCTGCGGCGACGCGACTCGCGGATGCGGGCGGGTTTCGCTTCGACGCCGCCGAAGCGCGTCGCCTGCCGAGGCCTGGCGCTGAAGTCTGTGGATCCCCGCCTGCGCGGGGAGGACGAACGGGAACATGCGCAGCGAACCGCGAGCGCCGGAGTCCGTTGTGGCAGGGCCTTCAGGCCCGACGCCTTCCTCTCAGAAAGAAAGGCGCAACCAGTAAACCCGCCCCTCGCCATTGCACACCGCGCACCCGGCGCGCGGCCCTCAAGACGCGTGCGCCGCTGCACCCGCAGGCTTGTACGCCTTCTCCCCCGCCGTGACCTCCAGGTCCAGCCGGTTGCCCTGCGGCGGCAGCGGACAGGTCGCGAACGGGGTGAACGCGCACGGCGGGTTGTAGGCCTTGTTGAAATCGACCGTGACCTTGCCCTGCGGGTTCGGCCGCGGCACGTCGAGGAAGCGCCCGGCGCTGTAGCTGCCGTGGCCGCTGGTGCGGTCGGCGAACACCAGCATCAGCTCCTCGCCGCCCTGATCCAGCGCCTCCAGGCGGAAGCTGCGGCCGTCGCGCTCGAACTCGACCGCGCCGGGGTTCGGGGTCGGCTCGATCACGCCGATGATGTTGGCGACCTCGATGGTCTGCCCGGCCGGATGGGCGACGAACTTGGCGCTGAGCTTCCAGTCCTGCGTCGCCGGCCAGTACTCGATCGCGCTGAAGCCGACCCGGCTGGGCGCGTCGGCATGGCGCACGCGCAGGTACCAGCGGCCGCCGCGCTTGATCGCGGTCAGCACGCCCTTGCCTTCGTCGAAGCCGATCCGGGTCGGGCCGGCCGGGGAGTCGTCGGCCAGCAGCACCGCCGCGCCCTTCAGCGGCTGCTCGTTGAGGGTCAGCGTCAGGCCGCGCTCGGGCACGAAGCGCAGCCGGCCCTTGTCCAGGTTCAGCAGCCCGATGTGGCCGGGGCCGACGCCGACGCGGATGCCGTTGTCGGCGTCGCTGCCGAAGTAATGCGCGCCCGGCTCGATCGGATGCAGCCCGACCAGGCTGGTCCAGCCGTCGGGCTTGAGCAGTTCGCGATGGCGTTGCTCGCGCCAGATCTGCTGGTCGCGCTGGAAGTCCTGGATGGCGTGGACCGCGCGCTCGGCCTCGCGTTCGGCCCGCGCCTGCTGTTCCGGCGAACCGCAGCCGGCCAGCGCCAGCGCGGCGGCCGCGCACAACCACCAGCGCGACGCGCCGGAATGGGACGGCAACGCGCCAGCGGCGGGCACGGCGCACGAACGGACAGCAGCGGTCATCAGCGCCCTCGCAGGAACCAGCGGTCGATTTCCGACAGGGTGAAGCGGGCCCAGGTCGGGCGCCCATGATTGCACTGACCGGAGCGTTCGGTCGCCTCCATCTCGCGCAGCAAGGCGTTCATTTCCGGCAAAGTGAGACGGCGATTCGCGCGCACCGCGCCGTGGCAGGCCATGGTCGCCAGCAACTCGTCGCGGGCAGCGCCGACCCGGCGCGATTCGCCGTGTTCGCGCAGGTCCGCCAGCACGTCGCGCAGCAGCGCCTCGACATCGCCGTGGGCGAGCAGCGCCGGCACCGCGCGCAGGGCAAGCGACTGCGGGCCGGCGCGGGTGACCTCGAAGCCCAGCGCGATCAGCGTCGCCTCCTCGCGCTCGGCGACTTCGGCCTCGCGCTCGGACACCGCCAGCGTCGCCGGCACCAGCAGCGGCTGGGTGCGCAAGCCTTCATGGTCGTGGGCGAACTTGAGCTTTTCGTAGCCGATGCGTTCGTGGGCGGCGTGCATGTCGACCACGATCAGGCCCTCGGCGGTCTCGGCCAGCACGTAGATGCCGTGCAGCTGGGCGATCGCGTAGCCCAGCGGCGGCAGGGTCTCGTCGTCGCTGTGCGGCAGCGCGGGCGCGGCGTAGGCGCTGCCGCCGCCCGAGTAACTCGCCGGCGCGGGGTAACCGCCGGCAGGCGCGCCGCCACTGCCGCCGCCACCGTTGCCGCCGTACAGCGCCGCATAACCGGCCTGGGTCTCCTGCACGCGCAAGGCCAGCGGCGCGGTCGGCCGGTACTGGTACATGCCCGCCTGCGACGGCGGCGCGGCCGCGCCCGGATCGGGCGGATGGCCGCCGCCGAACTCGCCGGTCTGCGCCGACGGCAGTGCGCCGGCGCGGGTTTGCGCCAACGCGTCGTTGAGCGTGCGATAGACGAAGTCGTGGATCAGCCGCGCGTCGCGGAAGCGCACCTCGTGCTTGGCCGGGTGCACGTTGACGTCGACCCGGCGCGGGTCCAGCTCCAGGAACAGCACGTATGCCGGCTGGCGGCCATGGAACAGCACGTCCGAGTACGCCTGCTTGACCGCGTGGGCGATGCTGCGGTCGCGCACCGCGCGGCCGTTGACGTAGAGATATTGCTGGTCGGCGCTGGCGCGGTTGTACGACGGCTGGGCGATCCAGCCGTGCAGGCGCAGCCCGGCGCCGCTGTGGTCCACGCGCAGCGCGTTGCGGGCGAATTCCTCGCCGAGCGCCTCGCCGATGCGCACGTCCGACAGGCCCAGGTCGATCTGGTCGCCCTCGCCTTTCCAGCGCCGGGTCGGCTTGCCGTTGTGCGAGACCCGCAGCTCCACGTCGGGACGCGCCAGAGCCAGCTGCCGCAGCCATTCCTCGATATGGCCGAGCTCGGTGCGCTCGGCCTTGAGGAACTTGCGCCGTGCCGGAACGTTGAAGAACAGGTCGCGCACCTCGACCGTGGTGCCCTGCGGATGCGGCTTGGGCGCGACCTCGCCGAGCCGGCCGCCGTCGATCTCCAGCACCGCGCCGCGGTCCTCGCCGATCCGGCGCGAGGACAGCGAAAAGCGGCTGACCGAGGCGATCGACGGCAGCGCCTCGCCACGGAAACCCAGCGTGGTCACGCCTTCCAGGTCGTCGAGCGACGCGATCTTGCTGGTGGCGTGGCGCGACACCGCCAGCGGCAGTTCGTCGGCGGCGATGCCCTTGCCGTCGTCGCGGATGCGGATCAGCCGCACCCCGCCTTCTTCAAGGTCGATATCGACCCGGCGCGCGCCGGCGTCGAGCGCGTTCTCGACCAGTTCCTTGACCACGGACGCGGGCCGTTCGACCACTTCGCCGGCGGCGATCTGGTTGATGAGGGTGTCGGGGAGCTGGCGGATGGTCACGGCGGCATTCCGGTGCGCGCAGGCACCGCGGGGGAGTGGAAACCGATGATAGCCGCCGGGTCCGGCCGGCGCGATCCGCGGCTTGCGCTGTGCGGCGTTGCGCCGGCGTCGCGCTCAGCGGCGGCGGACCGCCGCGCGCAGATCCTCGGGCCGCAACGGCAACTGCGCGAAGGTGTAGGCCAGGGCCTGCGCCAGCGTGTCGAAGCTCAGGCGCCGGTGGCTGAGATAGAGATCGACGGCGTCCTCGTGGCGATCCTGCCAGTCGTCGAAACCGAGCAGGATCGTGCCGTGCAAGATCGTGCCATGCAGAATCGTGCCGTCCAGGATCGCGCCGTCGATGTCGCCGCGCCGCGCGGGCTTGAGGAAGTATTCGCGCTGCGCGGGTTCGCCTTCGTGCGAATAGCGCTGGTTGATCCACAGGCTGCCGCGGTCGGACAGGCGGCGGCGGATCGCGGCGATCAAGTCGGCGTCGTCGGCCGCGTCGGCAGGCCCGGTGTCGTCGGCGCTCATCGACGCTCGCTCACGCTGCGGTGTTGGCGGCACCGCGCGGCATGCGCCGGCGTCGCCCGGCCGCGATCAGGGGCTGCCGCCCCCGCCGAATCCGCCGCCCTGCGCCTGCTGCGCTTCGGCGCGCGCCGCGTACAGCGAGCCCGGCGGCGGCTGGCGGGTGAAGTAGTTGTTGATCCCGCCGAGCACCGCGCGCGCCAGCGCGCGTTGGTGCGCGGGATCGGTCAGGCGGCGCTCTTCTTCCGGGTTGGAGATGAAGTTGGTCTCCACCAGCATCGCCGGCATGTCCGAGGTGCGCAGAACCGCGAAGTTGGCCTTTTCCACGTGCGGCTTGTGGTTCTTGCCAACGTCGCGCAGGCCGTCGAGCACGTGCGCGGCGGCGTCCTCGGAGGCCTTCATGTGGCCGCTCTGGGTCAGGTCGAGCAGCACCGAGGCCAAGGTGTTGTCGGTCTGCTGCAGGCGCACGCCGCCGATCAGGTCGGAGGCGTTTTCCTTGTCCGCCAGCCAGCGCGCGCGCTGCGAGGTCGCGCCCTTGAGCGAGAGCACGTACACCGACGAGCCGCTCGCGCTGCGGTTCTCGGCCGCGTCGGCGTGGATCGAGACGAACATGTCGGCCTTGGCCTGGCGCGCCAGCTGGGCGCGCCGCGGCAACGGGATGAACACGTCGGTGTCGCGGGTCATGTAGGCCTTCAGGCCCGGAGTGGCGTTGATCTGGCGCGCCAGTTCGCGGCCGATGGCCAGGGTCACGTCCTTCTCGCGCTTGCCGCCCTGGCCGATCGCACCGGGATCTTGGCCGCCGTGGCCGGGATCGATGGCGATGACCAGCGGGCGCATGCCGCGGCCGCGCATGACGTCCTTAAGGGTCTTGACCGCACCGGCCGGCGGCGCGGGTTCGTTCGCCGGCGCACTCGGCGCGGCGGCGGTCGTATTGGGATTGGCCGCGGCCGAACCCGGCATCGGCGTCGGCACGCCGGTGGCGATGCGGGTAGGCACGCCGGTGGCGATCCGGGTCGGGACGCCGGTCGCGACCGTGGTCGGCACCGGCGCCTGCGCGGCCTGTTCGAACACCGCCTGGGCGGCGGCCCGCTGCGCGCCGGTCGGCGGCAGCGCTGCCGCGACGGCGGGCGCTTGCATGGTCGTAGCCGGCATGTTCGTAGCAGGCATGTTCGTAGCCGGCGCGTTCGCCGCCGGCAGGCTCGCGGCCGGCACGGACGCGGGCTGCACGTTGGCGACCTGCGCGCCCGCGGGCTGGCCGGCATGCGCCGCCGGCGCACCCGCCGCGCCGCGCGCGGCGAGTTCGGAAATCAGCTTGCTGGTGGCGGCGTTGGACGCGACCGCAGGATCGGCGGGTTCGCTGCCGGGCGCGGCCTGCGCCGGCGCGGCTGCGGCAACCGTGGCGGGAACGACAGCAGCCGCTGCGGCGGGCGCTTCGGCCTTCGGCGCGGCGGCGACCGCCGGCTCGCTGCCGTCGCCGGGCCATTCCAGCACCAGGCGCGGACCGCCGGCGCCCTGCTCGATGCGCGGCTTGAGCACCGCGACCGGCTGGGCGAGGTCGAACACGATGCGCGCGGTACCCGGCTGGGGCTCGCCGACGCGCACGGACTTGATCAGGCCGGCACCGGCCGGCAGCTTGACGCCCTTGCCCAGGCGCGAGGCCGGCAGGTCGACGACGAGGCGGTCAGGGCCCTTGAGGCTGATGACCTTGTACTGGCCGGCGCCGTCGAGGGCGATCTCGGCGCGGGTACCGGTGGCGCCGTTGCGCAGTTCCAAGCCCTTGATTTCGCTGGCATGAGCGAGATTCCAGGCCAGCGCTGCCAAGAGCGCCAGGCCCATCAGGACTTTCTGAACGGTGGCCCCCTTGACTCGCATGGGCGTAAGTCAAGCACCGAGATAGTGGAATTGCAAGTATTTTTTCCTTGCAAATCCGGGACCTGCCGTTACTTCCTAGGGAATCGTTCAGGAGTCGGCCGCAAACGCCTCTAGGCCGAGCCTGTGAACGCCGCTGTCGCACCCATTGCTGCGACCCCGTCCAGCCAGGCCCGCGCCGCCGGACTGGCGGCCTGCAGGCGGGCGCTGCGCCCGGCGCCGTCGACGGCGAGGTCGATCCGCAGGTCGGCCGCCGGCAACCAGCCGCGACCGCGTTCGGGCCACTCGATCAGCCACAGCGAGGCCTCGCCGCCATCCAGGCCGAGGAACTCCAGCTCGCCGGCGTCGCCGATGCGGTACAGGTCGAGATGCCAGGCTTCGCCGCCGTCGCTCAACCCGTAGCGCTCGACCAGGGTGTAGGTGGGGCTGCGGATCGCGCCCTGCACGCCGAGCGCGCGCAGCAATGCGCGCGCCAGGGTCGACTTGCCCGCGCCGAGGTCGCCGTGCAGGTGCACGTGCAACGCCGGCGCGTTCGCCGGCAGGTGCGCGCGCGCGGCCGCGAGCGCGGCGCCGAGCGCGTCGGTGGCGTCGGCGTCGGCCAGATGCAGGCGCAATTCGGAAAGGACATCGTGACTCATCGCGAAATCATCGCTCATCCGCGCGCGGATTGGCGCAGCGGCGCAGCCACGGCATCAGGTCGCTCGGCAGCAGGCCGCGTTCGCCGTCGTCGCGCGCGGCGCGGTCGCCGGCCGTCGAATGCAACAGCGCGCCGCAACTGGCCGCATCGAACGCGTCCAGCCGTTGCGCGCGCAGCGCCGCGATCGCGCCGCTGAGCACGTCGCCCATGCCGCCGACCGCCATGCCGGGATTGCCCGCGCCGATCACGCGCACGCCCTGCCCCGGCGCATGCACCAGCGTGCCCGCGCCCTTAAGCACGACCGCACACCGGTAGCGCTCGGCCAAGGCGCGCACCGCGGCGTCGCGGTCGGCCTGCACCCGCGCGGTGTCGCTGCCGAGCAGGCGCGCGGCCTCGCCCGGATGCGGGGTGAGGATGCAGTCGGCCGGCAGCGCGCGCGGCTGCGCGGCCAGCAGGTTCAAGGCATCGGCGTCGAGCAGCAGCGGCTTGTCGCTGGCCAGCGCGGCGGCGAACAGCAGCGCGCCCCACTCCTGGGTGCCCAGGCCCGGGCCGATCGCGATCACGTCGGCGGCGGCGAGCGCGGCGCGCAGGTCGTCGCTGGATTCGACCGCGCGCGGCATCGCCTCGGGCAGGCGCGCCAGCAGCGGTGCGACGTGGTCGGCGCGGGTGGCGGCATCGACCAGGCCCGCGCCGCTGCGCAGCGCCGCCTGCGCGCACAGGACCAGCGCGCCGCCGTGGCCGTGGTCGCCGCCGATGCACAGCACCCGGCCGTTGCGGCCCTTGTGGCTGTCGCGCCGGCGCGGACGCAGCCAGCGGCCCAGATCCGGCGCGCGCAGCCACTCGGCGACCGGATAGGCCGCATGTTCGGACATGTCCACGCCCAGCGACGCCAGCACCGGTTCGCCGACGTGGTCCAGCGCGGCGCCGGTGCGCAGCCCGCGCTTGCGGGCGATGAATTCGAGCGTGCAGTCGGCGACCACCGCGGGGCCCGCGACCGCGCCGCGATCGGCATCGACGCCGCTGGGAACGTCGAGCGCGAACACCGGCGCGCCGTGGCCGTTGATCGCCTCGATCAACGCGCCCGCCACGGCATCGGGCGCGCGGCTCAGGCCGATGCCGAACAAGGCGTCGACGATCGCCTCGGCCGGCGGCAGCGCGCCGTCGAATTCGAGCGTCGCGCCGCCGGCGTCGCGGTAGCCGTCCGCGGCGCGGCGCGCCGGTTCGCCGCGCGGCGCGTGTTCGCGCAGCCGCACCACCGCGACCTTGCGGCCGTTGCGCAGCGCGTGGGTCGCCATGACGTAGCCGTCGCCGCCGTTGTTGCCGGGCCCGCACACCACCAGCAGCGAATAGGCCTGGCTCCAGCGGTCCAGCCACTCGCGCCAGGCCGCTTCGCCGGCGCGGCGCATCAGTTCGAACGCGTCGCCCGAGGCCGCGGCGGCGCCGCGCTCGGCCGCGCGCAACGCCGCGGCGTCGTAGAGCGGGCACGGCGCGGTCGCGGCGCGGGCGCCGGCGCGGCGGCCTTCGGTTTCGGCGGACCGGGACATGCCTGGATTCTATACTTGCCGCATCGTGAGCCAGATCGACGCCAGCCCCAGTTCGCCGCTGCCCGGCCCCGCCGGCCGCCCCGCGCCCGATTACGCGGCGCTGGCGCGGCGCATCCGCGCGCTGGCGCGCGAGTTCGGTTTCCAGCGCTGCGGCATCAGCGGGGTCGAGCTGGGCGAGGACGAGGCCTACCTGCTGGACTGGCTCGAACGCGGCCTGCACGGCTCGATGGACTGGATGGCGCGCCACGGCGAACTGCGCGCGCGCCCGGCGCAACTGCTGCCGGGCACGGTGCGGGTGATCTCGGTCGGGCTGGATTACGGCCGCCGCGACGACGAGGAAGCCTGGGCCACGCTCGCCGACGGCGAGCGCGCCTACGTCGCCCGCTACGCGCTCGGCCGCGACTACCACAAGCTCATGCGCCAGCGCCTGCAGCGGCTTGCCGAGCGGCTGGCCGAACTGGTCGGGCCGTTCGGCCACCGCGTGTTCGTCGATTCCGCGCCGGTGCTCGAACGCGCGCTGGCGCGCAACGCCGGGCTCGGGTGGATCGGCAAGCACACCTGCCTGATCGACAAGGACGGCGGCTCGTGGTTCTTCCTCGGCGAGATCTACGTCGACCTGCCGTTGCCGGTCGACGCGCCGGCCAGCGCGCACTGCGGCACCTGCGTGCGCTGCATCGACGTCTGCCCGACCCAGGCCATCGTCGCGCCGCACCGGCTCGACGCGCGCCGCTGCATCGCCTACCTGACCATCGAGCACGACGGCGCGATCCCGCTGGAGCTGCGCGAGCCGATCGGCAACCGCATCTTCGGCTGCGACGACTGCCAGTTGGTGTGCCCCTGGAACAAGTTCGCCAAGCGCAGCGACGAGCCGGATTTCCGCGCCCGCAACGACCTCGACCGGGCGACGCTGGCGCAGCTGTTCGCGTGGGAGGAAGACGAGTTCCTGCGCCGCACCGAAGGCTCGGCGATCCGCCGCAGCGGGCACGAGCGCTGGCTGCGCAACATCGCGGTGGCGCTGGGCAATGCGCCGACGACGCCGGAGGCGATCGCGGCCTTGCGTTCGCGCCTGCAACATCCCAGCGAACTGGTGCGCGAGCACGTCCAATGGGCGCTCGCGAAGCACGAAGCCTCGCTGTAGGAGCGGCGCGAGCCGCGACTGCGACAACGCAGCTACGACGAAGGTTGCGGCGCAGTTGCGTTGTCGCAGTCGCGGCTCGCGCCGCTCCTACAGGGTCTTCGGCCGCAAACGAAGAACGGCGCCGTAGCGCCGTTCTTTTGTTTCAAGACCCGAGAGCTCAGCCGCGCAACCGCGCCAGCAACTCGCGCGTCACCGGATCCTCCGCCTGCGCCTCGCCGGCCAGCGCCGGCAGCAGCTTGCTGGCGACCTGCTTGCCGAGTTCGACGCCGAACTGGTCGAAGGCGTTGATGCCCCAGAACACCGACTGCAGGTACACGCTGTGCTCGTACATCGCCAGCAGCGCGCCGAGCGAGGCCGGGGTCAGCGCGTCGAGCAGGATCGTCGTGCTCGGGCGGCCGCCGGCGTAGGCGCGGTGCGGGTCGTCGCTGCGCTGGCCGTTGGCGAAGGCCTCGGTCTGCGCGAGCAGGTTCGCGTGCAGGGCGCGATGGTTCTGCGGGTACGGCGCGTCGCTGCGGACCACGCCGATGAAGTCGGCCGGAACGATCGAGGTGCCTTGGTGCAGCGCCTGGAAGAAGCTGTGCTGGGTGTCGGTACCGGCGCCGCCCCACCACACCGGCACGGTGTCTTCGCCGACCGGCGAGCCGTCGAGCTTGACCGACTTGCCCAGGCTCTCCATCACCAGCTGCTGCAGGTAGTTCGACAGCAGCTTCAGACGCTCGTCGTAGGCCAGCACCGCCTGGGTCGCGTAGCCCAGGCCGTTGCGGTTCCAGATCGAGGTCAGCGCGTGCCACGCGGCGAGGTTGCTCTCCAGCGGCGTCTGCAGCACGTGCGCGTCCATCTGCGCGGCGCCGGACAGGAACTGCTCGAACCCGTCCATGCCGATCGCCAGCGCGATCGGCAGGCCCACCGCCGACCACAGCGAATAGCGGCCGCCGACCCAGTCCCACATCGGCAGGATGCGCTCGGGCGGGATGTCGAAGGCCTGCGCGGGGCGTTCGAGGTTGGCGCTGATCGCGTACAGGCGCCCGCCGTCCAGGCTCGCGCTGTCGCCGAGCCAGTCGCGCAGGATGCCGCCGTTGAGCAGCGTCTCCTGGGTGCCGAAGGTCTTGGAGATCAGCAGCGCCGCGGTGCGCTTGGGATCGAGCCCGGCCAGCGTGCGCTGGGCCGCGTGGCCGTCGACGTTGGACAGGAAGTGGACGCGGAAACGGCCCGGCTTCGGCCCGCTCAGCGCGTCGACCGCCAGCCGCGGACCGAGATCGGAACCGCCGATGCCGACGCTGACGATGTCGGTGACCTCGCTCGCTTCCAGCGCTTCGATGGTCGCGCGCATCCGCGCGCGCGCCTTGAGCGCTTCGCGGTGGGCCTCATGCGCGACCGGCGCGTGGGAGAAATCGCCGCGCAGCGCGGTGTGCAGCGCCGGCCGGCCTTCGGTGACGTTGACGGTCTCGCCGTCGAACAGCGCCCGCACGCGCTGCGCGCTGCCGGCCGCCTCGGCGGCGCGGAACAGCCAGCGCACGGCATCGCGGTCGTAATGCTGGCGGGCGAAGTTGGCGTAGACCGGCCCGACCTTGAGCGCGAAGTCGCCGGCGCGGGCCGGGTCGGCGGAAACCAGTCGGGACAGCGGCGTGGCAGCGACGCGCCCGACCTCGGCGCGCAGCTCGTTCAGTCGGGAGGCGTCGCTCATTGCGCGTCGGGTCTCAGGCGGCCTGGGCCGGCATCGAATGGTTGGTGTGGGTCAGCTGGTTGTCGCGGTCCACGTAGACCAGGGTCGGCTTGTACTTGGCCGCCTCGGCTTCGTCGCAGATGCCGTAGGCGCAGATGATCACCAGGTCGCCGGGCTGGGCCTTGTGCGCGGCCGCGCCGTTGACCGAGATCACCCCGCTGCCCTCTTCGCCGCGGATGGCGTAGGTGGAGAAGCGGTGGCCGCTGTTGATGTTGTAGATGTGCACCATCTCGTACTCGCGGATGCCCGAGATGTCGAGCAGGCGGCCGTCGATCGCGCAGGAGCCTTCGTAGTGCAGCTCGGCATGGGTGACGGTGGCGCGGTGGATCTTGGCCTTGAGCAGATTCAGTTGCATGTCGGTCACTCGTGGGCCCGCGGACGCGCGGGCGCGAAGGGTCTGAAGTCTAGCAGCGCATGGCGCGCTGCAACATGGTCCGGGCGCAAGCCGTACGGAACGCAGCTTTCCCGCGCGTTGCGGCCGCCCGCGCCCGCGGCCCGGGCGCCGTCGCCCTGTTCAGGCAACGAATTCGAGGTTGTCGATCAGGCGGGTGCGGCCGAGCCGGGCGGCGACCAGGGCCACGCGCTCGCGGTCGCCGGCATCGCCGGCCTCGGGCAGGCTCAGGTCCGGCCGGCGCAGCACAGCGTAGTCGACCTCGAAGCCCGCATCCGTGAGCCGGCGCGCGGCTTCGGCCTCGACCGCCTCGCGCCCCTGCCCGGCCTGGACCGCCTCGCGGATCCATTGCAGGGTGCGGTGGATCTGCGGCGCGCGCGCGCGCTCGTCCTCGGACAGGTATTGGTTGCGCGAGCTCAGCGCCAGGCCGTCGGCGTCGCGCCGGGTCGGCGCGGCGACCAGTTCGATCGGGAACGCCAGGTCGCGGACCAGGTAGCGGATCACCGCCAGCTGCTGGTAGTCCTTGCGGCCGAACACGGCCACGTCCGGGCGGACCTGGTTGAACAGCCGCGCCACCACCGTGGCGACGCCGTCGAAGTGGCCCGGGCGATGGGCGCCCTCCAGGGTCTCGGTCACGTCCGGCACGGCGATGCGCACCGTGCGCTGCGCGCCGTAGGGATACATGGTCTCCACCGACGGCCGCCACAGCAGGTCGCAACCGGCCGCGCGCAGGCCGTCGGCGTCGGCCTCGGGGGTCCGCGGATAGCGGCCGAAGTCTTCGTTCGGGCCGAACTGGGTCGGGTTGACGAACACGCTCGCCACCACCCGGTCGGCGCGCTCGCGCGCGAGCCGGATCAGCGAATGGTGGCCTTCGTGCAGGTTGCCCATGGTCGGGACGAAGGCGACGCGGTGGCCGGACGCGCGCCAGGCCTGCAGGGTGGAACGCAGCGCGCCCAGTTGATCGACGGTCAGCATGCGGTAACTCGCAAAGAAGGGACGGCGTAAAAAACGGCGTGAAAAAACGACGTGGAAGCGACGGCGCGATCCATGCGCGAGACGGGCCGGACTGGCTGCCGGACGAACGCGAAGGCACGTCCGGCGCAGCGTCCAGGCCTATGTCGGGCCGCGCCGCGGCGATTTCCAGGCCCGCGGCGGCGCGCGCGCTCAGTCGTAGGAGTGCGAGGCGTCGGGGAAGCGGCCGCTGCGCACCGCCTCGCCGTAGGCGGCGAAGGCGCCAGCGACCGAGCCGCCTTCGGCCAGGAAGTCCTTGACGAACTTGGGCCGGCGGTGGCCGGAGTTGACCCCGAGCAGGTCGTGCAGCACCAGCACCTGGCCGTCGCAATGCGGGCCGGCGCCGATGCCGATGGTCGGAATCGCGATCTCGGCGGTGATCGCCTGGGCCAGCCCGGTCGGCACGCATTCCAGCACCAGCAGCGCCGCGCCGGCCTCGGCGACCGCGCGCGCGTCGGCGCGCAGCTTGGCCGCGGTGGCGTCGTCGCGGCCCTGCAGCTTGTAGCCGCCCAGGCGCAGCACCGATTGCGGGGTCAGGCCGAGGTGGGCGCAGACCGGAATCTCGCGTTCGACCAGGAAACGGATGATGTCGAGCTTGTGCCCGGCGCCTTCGATCTTGACCATCGCCGCGCCCGCGCGCAGCAGCGCGGTGGACGCGTCGAGCGCGCGCTCGGCGGTGGCGTCGGAGGCGAACGGCAGGTCGGCGATCAGCAGCGCCTTGGACAGGCCGCGGGCGACGCAGGCGGTGTGGTAGGCCATGTCGGCCGCGCTCACCGGCAAGGTGCTGTTGTGGCCCTGCACGACCATGCCCAGCGAATCGCCGACCAGCACCAGGTCGGTGCCGACGGCGTCCATGGTGCGGGCGAAACTGGCGTCGTAGGCGGTCAGCATGACCAGCTTGCGGCCGTCGCGCTTGGCGTCGGCGAGCATGGGCACGGTCCAGGCCTTGCGCTTCTCGGAAGGCGTGGCATCGGTCGGAGCCGAGGTGTACATGGGCGGAAGTCCGGTGGCGACGGACGTGGTGGGGAGGTCGCCTAACTTAACAGGTTGCCGCCGGCCCGCATCCCTCGCCGGCGGAACGCTGTCGGGCCGCCATGCGCGGGCAAGCCGGCGGACAGGCGCGGCGATGTCGGCGTTCCCACGCGGTTGCGGCCGCCCCCTGCAGGACCGGCGCAAGCCGCGACCGCGCCGATGCGGCCACGGCGAAACCCACAGGAAACCCGCCGCCCCGCGACCGCTTCCGCCACAGCCGTCGGTCGCGCTGGCGCAGGCCGCTTGCGTCGTCGCCGCATCGGCGCGGTCGCAGCTCGCGCCGCTCCTGCACGGGGCGGCCGAACGCGCGACGCGAGCGGACTCAGCCGCCCTCGCCTTCGTCCAGGACCTCGATCCCGCCCAGATCGATCCGCGCCAAGGCCTCGCGCGCCGGGCCCACGCCCGGGATCGACGCCTGCGGCGCGATCTCCACCAGCGGCGCCAGCGCGAAGCCGCGCTCGTGCAGGTGCGGATGCGGCACCTGCAAGCCGGTTTCGGCGATGACGGCCTCGCCGTACAGCAGCAGGTCCAGGTCCAGGGTGCGCGGCCCCCAGCGGTCGCTGCCGTCGGCGCGGCGCGCGCGCCCGGCCTCGCGCTCGATCCCGAGCATCGCCGCGAGCAGTTCGCGCGCCGGCAGCGCGGTGTCCAGCCACGCCACCGCATTGAGGAAGTCCGGCTGGTCGGTGCGGCCCCAGGCCGCGGTGCGGTACAGACGCGAAGCGCGGCGCAGGCGCGAATGCGGCAGCGCGGCGAGCGCGTCCACGGCCGCGCGCAGCACCGCGGCGCTGTCGCCGAGATTGCTGCCCAGGCCGATGTAAGCGGAAACGGTTGGCGTCATGGCGGTGCGGCGCGCGAACGGACGGCGAACGGGCCGACGCCGCCGGGCGCGAGGCGGACGGCGGGCGGCGATGCGAAACGGTGTAGCTGGCTGGAACTGCGCAGGCTGAAATCGCGCCGGCTGAGATCGTGCTGGCCGAAATCGTGCAGGCCGAAAGCGCGCAGACCGAAATCGGGTCGGCGCGAGCGGCGCAGGCCGCGTCGGGACCGACGGCCCGGCATGGCCGGTCCAAACCGGCCGCGCCGAAGCCGGGCGACGACGCAGCGCGGCGCCGCGGGCTTACTCCGCGGCGCCGCCCACCGGCGCGCCGCGACGGCGCCGGCGGCGCTTGCGCGGAGCCTGGCCGTCGCCGCTCTCCTCGTCGCCGCCGTCCTCGCCCGCGCGCTCATGCTGCGCTTCGTGCTGGGCCAGCGATTCGTTCGGGTGCTGCTGCGCCTCGCGCCAGAACTCGACATCGGCCGAATGCTCGTCCGAGGCGGCCGTGCGCAGGCTCAGGAAGTCGAACGCGGCGCGGAAGCGCGGGTGCGACAGCAGCCGGAACACGCGCTTGCGCTGGCGCTGCTGGAACCGCGACTGCAACAGCCAGATCTCCTGCATCGGCAGCGAGAACCGGCGCGGCAGCGCGATCGTGGCGAGTTGGTGCAAGGTGACCCGGTCGGCCGCGCGGCGCTGCGCTTCGGCGGTATGCACGCCCTGCGCCTGCAGGCCCATCAGGTCGCGGCAATACGCCGGCCACAGCAACAGCGCGAACAGGAACGCCGGCGATACCGGCTCGTCCGCGGCGACGCGCGCGTCGGTGCCCTTGAGCCCTTCCAGCACCATCCGCCGCAGCGCGCCGCTGCGGTTGGACTTCAGCGCCGCGGCGCTTTCCGGCAACAGCGCCGGCAGCAGGCCGTAGCGCTCCAGGCCGAGGAAGCTCTCGACCGCGTGGCCGGACAGGAACAGCTTCAGGCATTCCTCGAACAGCCGCGCCGGCGCGGCTTCGGCCAGCAGCGGCGCCAGCTTCGGGATCGGCGCGGCGGTGTCGCGCTCGATCTCGAAGCCGAGCTTGGCCGCCAGGCGCACCGCGCGCAGCATCCGCACCGGGTCTTCGCGGTAGCGCGTTTCCGGATCGCCGATCAGGCGCATCAGCCGGTTCTGCACGTCCTCGAAGCCGCCGACGTAGTCGCGCACCGAGAAATCCTCGACCGCGTAGTACAAGGCGTTGGCGGTGAAGTCGCGGCGCACCGCGTCGTCCTCGATGCTGCCGTAGACGTTGTCGCGCAGCAGCCGGCCGCCGTCGTCGGTCTCGCGGTCGCCGCTGCCGTCGTCGATGTTGGCGCGGAACGTCGCCACTTCGATGATCTCGCGGCCGTAGACCACGTGGGCCAGGCGGAAGCGCCGGCCGATCAGGCGGCAGTTGCGGAACAGCCCCTTGACCTGCTCGGGCGTGGCGTCGGTGGCCACGTCGAAGTCCTTGGGATGGCCGCCGACCAGGATGTCGCGGACCGCGCCGCCGACCAGGTAGGCGCCGAAGCCGCTGTCGCGCAATCGGTACAGCACCCGCAACGCATTGGGGCTGATGTCCTTGCGCGAGACGTTGTGCTGGTCGCGCGGGATCACCCGCAGCGAGGTTTGGATATGGGATGAGATGTTGTCGGCTTGCATCGAACGCGGACGCGCCGCCTTTTGAAAGAATTCGTGGGTCAGGCCGTTGCCGGAGGCTGCGGCGGCGCATATACTAGCAGGCCGCACGGGATTGAGAGACTGTGCGGTCCACCAGGAAGCCTCCGGACGCCGGAGACCCCGGGCGGAGGTTCCAACGCTCCCTTCGTCTAGAGGCCTAGGACGTGGCCCTCTCAAGGCTAAAACACGGGTTCGAATCCCGTAGGGAGCGCCATCCAGGCGACCATGTCGCAGAAAAAGCCCGCCTCGCGCGGGCTTTTTCGTTGCTGGGCCGGGCCGGCCGGGGCCGGCCGCCTGGAAACGGCCGGCCGAACCGCGCCGCGCGCCACGGCCCGCTCGCGCGAGCGCCGCGGCATTGCGATCCGCGCCGCCGCCCCCAGCACGCGCTGCGTCGCGGATGCGGGCCGACGCGCTGCGCACAACCGCGCCATCGAGCAGTTCCGTCCATGGCGTTACCCGCTTCCCAGCTTGCGTAAGAGAACACGCGCAGCCTTGGGCCGGCGCGGCGCGAGTGGCTACACTATCGACCGCCCGGCCTGCACCGCACCGGATCACCTACAGGACCCAGCCATGCCCTTCGTCGTCACCGAGAACTGCATCAAGTGCAAGTACACCGACTGCGTGGAGGTGTGCCCGGTGGACTGTTTCCATGAAGGCCCGAATTTCCTGGTGATCGATCCGGACGAATGCATCGACTGCACCCTGTGCGAGCCGGAGTGCCCGATCAACGCGATCTACCCCGAGGACGACGTGCCCGCCGGCCAGGAGGCCTTCGTCGCGCTCAACGCAGAGCTGGCCCAGGCCTGGCCGGTGATCACCACGCGCAAGGACAGCCTGCCCGACGCCAAGGAGTGGGAAGGCAAGACCGGCAAGATCGACCTGCTGGAACGCTGAAGGCCCGGGGCCTATAGAAGTGAGCGCAGAGGAGCGAGGAGTGAGCGAGAGCCTGCTTTCGCTCACTCCTCGCTCCTCTGCGCTCGCTCCTCGCCCTCTCCGGCGCGGATGCGTTCATCCGCGCGTGCCTAGACTGGCCGCGGTCCCCTACCGCCGCGCCGCCATGTCCAAGCTTCTGCCGTTCGGCCTGTTGCTCGCGTTGTGCCTGACCCCGGCGGCGACCGGCGCGCAGCACCGCGGCTTCGATCTGTCGCAACTGGATCTCTCGCAACTCGACCTGTCGCGGCTGGATCCCGCCGCGATCATGGCCAGCGCCAACGACACCCTGATGCGCGCGCCCGACGCGCGCATCGACGGCCTGTTCCAGGCCCTGCGCAGCGCATCGCGCGACCGCGGCGACGCCGCCACGCTGTGCGCGCTGTTCGATCCGCGCGCCGACCGCAGCGCGCAGGCGTTGATGGCGGCGGCGCAGCGGCTCAGTCCGGACAGCCACCAACGCTTCGGCAACGCCCTGATCGAGATCGCCGCCAGCGGCCTGCAGAGCCCGCGCCAGGCCTACGACGCGGGCGCGGCCAAGCAGTCGCTGAAGTCGGCCGCGGCGCAGGCGATGATGCTGCACGACGGCTTCGGCGCCGGACTCAATGCCGACGGCGCCGACGAGACCTCGCGCCAGGCGCGCTGCCAGTCCTTCGCCTGGCTGCTCGACGCGCTCGGCGAGCAGCCGCTGGCGCAGCGCGCGGGGGCGATGCGGCTGCTGTTGAACGAAGGCATGAACCGGCTGGCGGTGCGCTGAGGCCAAGGGTCCGGCGATCCGACCCAAAAGCATCGGGCCTGAAGGCCCTCCCACAAAAGCCCGGCGCCCGGGCCTGCTCTTGTGGGAGGGGCCTGCTCTTGTGGGAGGGCCTTCAGGCCCGACGCTCTCGGCTCAGATCGCCACCCACCCCAACAACGAAAACGGGCGCCCCAGGGCGCCCGTTTCCGCATCCGGCCGAAGCCGGAAACAACCGATCAACGCCCGCCCAGCGCCGCCTTCAGGTCGGCGATCAGCTTGGTCGGGCCGGCGCCGGACGCCGGCAGGCCGCGCGGGTCGACCGCCGAGACGTAGGCGCCCGCCTCGACCGCGCTGACCCGGACCAGGAAGTTGGCGCCCTGGTAGCTGACGTCGTAGGCGCCCAGCAGCTGGGCGCGGCTGGCGATGGTCAGGCCCTCGGTCTTGCCGAGGACCTCGCCGACCTTGTTGAAGGCATCGTCGCGGTTGCCGCTGAGGGTGAAGCCCAGCGCCGAGGACGCCGGCGCGCCCGGCTGGGCCTGGATCGGACGGTTGGCCGAGGCCGTCGCCGAGCCGCCCGGGATCGCCATGGCGCCGTCGGTGCGCGGCTGGTCGAGGTCCGGCGGCACTTCCAGCGGGCGGTTTTCCGGCGCTTCGGCGTAGAGCTTGTTGCCCTTGCGGAACCAGCTGCAGCCCGAAGTGGCGACCACGGCCAGCAACAGACCGGCGACGACCGCGCGGGACAGGGAAACGTTGGAACGCATGGGTATCTCCTGCAAGGGTTCAGGCCGCGAGGTTGGCGCGGCTCAGGTGTTCGAGTTCGGCGGCCAGGGCGCTGGCCTGGCGGGCGGCATCGGCGTGCGCCGGCGACAGCGTCTGCAACGGCAGGCGCAGGCCGTGGCCGATGCCTTGCGCGGCCAGCAGCGCCTTGACCGGGATCGGGTTCGGCTCGACGCCGAGGAAATCGTAGGCCGGACGCAGGCGCGCGTCCCAGGCCTCGGCGTCGCCGCGCTTGCCGGCGCGGGCCAGGTCGGCGAGGCGGCGGAACGCGGCCGGCATGGCGTTGGAGCCGACCGAGACGATGCCGTCGGCGCCGGCCAGCATCGCCCGGCACGCGGTCGGATCGTCGCCGCTGAGCACGGCGAAGGCGTCGGACTTCAGCGCCAGCAATTCGTGCATGCGCTGCGGGTCGGACACCGCTTCCTTGATGCCGACGATGCGCGGATGCGCGGCCAGTTCGGCCACGGTCGCCGGCAGCAGGTCGCAGCCGGTGCGGCCGGGCACGTTGTAAAGCACCACCGGCAGCGCGCCGTCGTCGGCGATCGCGCGGTAATGGGCGAGCAGGCCGGCCTGGGTCGGGCGCACGTACGGCGGCGCGACCACCAGCGCCGCGTCGGCGCCGAGCGCGGCCACGCGCCGGTTCAGTTCGATCGTCTTGGCGGTGTTGGACAGGCCGGTGCCGGCCAGCACCGGGATGCGCCCGGCGACGAATTCCACCGCGCTGCGCAGCAGGGTGTCGTACTCCGCGTCGAACAACGCCGCCGCCTCGCCGGTGGAGCCGGCCACGACCACCGCCTGGGTGCCGCCCTCCAGCTGTTTCGCCAGCAGCGTGCGCCAGGCGTCCAGGTCGAGTTCGGCGGACGCGGTGAACGGCGTCGCCAGCGCGGTGATGCTGCCGGTAAGTCGCAAGTTGGAACCTGTTTGAGCGTTTTGAGCGTTGGGGAGCGGCCGCGGGGCGGTCGCCGGGGACGGGCGGGACGGTCCGGGCGCCACCGCCGCGGGCCGCGGCGGCGGTCGGCCGAGCGGGCGCGGCCGCAAGCGACCGGAACCGGGCCTGCGGACACGAAACCATGCCCACGGACGGCCATACACCGGGCGATGTTACTTGCGGCGCGAAAGCGCGGGCAAGTATGCTGACCTGCAGTCGCGGCCCGCGCCCGGGCCGCCGTTCATTCTCCGAGCCGACATCCGCTCCCCTTGCAGGCGCCGCCTTGACCGATTCCGCTTCCCGGCCGTCGCCGAACGATAACCACCTCCTGATCAACGCCTATACGACGCATCCGGAGTCGCCGCTGCTGTCGGTGACCCGCCGCATCGCCGACTCGGGCTGCAATCTCGTCGACGCGCGCCTGGCCACGGTCGGCCGCGACGTGTCGGTGACCGCGCTGGCCCAGGGCTCGTGGGATTCGGTCGCCAAGCTCGAAGCCATGATGGCCCGGCTGGAGCGCGAGGAAGGCCTCAAGCTGGTGTGGTACCGCACCGGCGCCAAGCAGGTGCAGTCCAACCTGCTGCCCTACATCGTCGAAGTCGTCGCCGCGGACAAGCCCGGCATCCTGTTCCAGCTGGCCGACTTCTTCGACCGCCAGGGCATCACCATCGAAAGCCTGCACTGCTCGCGCTACCGCGCGATGCAGACCGGGGCGGACATGTTCTCGGCCCAGATCACGATCGGCGTGCCTTCGAGCATGCACATCGCCGCGCTGCGCGACGATTTCCTCGAGTTCTGCGACCACTTGAACCTGGACGCCATCATGGATCCGATGAAGTTCTGACGGGTAGTCTCCAATCATGCTCGACACCGGCGATCGCGCTTACGGCGGCAAAGCCCCCAACTACGACCTGGCCCTGTCCAGCGGCGAAACGGTCAAGCTCAAGGATTACGCCGGCGGCTGGCTGGTGCTGTACTTCTACCCCAAGGACAGCACCCCTGGCTGCACCACCGAGGGCCTGGACTTCAACGCCCACCTGGCCAAGTTCAAGAAGCTCGGCGCCACCGTGCTGGGCGTGTCGCGCGACTCGGTCAAGTCGCACCAGAACTTCTGCGCCAAGCAGGGCTTCAAGTTCGACCTGGTCAGCGACAAGGACGAAACCTTGTGCAACGCCTTCGGCGTGATCCAGGAAAAATCGCTGTACGGCCGCAAATACATGGGCGTGGAGCGCAGCACCTTCCTGATCGACCCGAAGGGCGTCATCGTGCAGTCATGGCGTCCGGTGAAAGTCGCCGGGCATGCCGAAGCCGTACTCGCCGCGCTCAAGGACCACGCCGCCCAGTGAGGCCGCCCCTTTCCCCGACGCGCCGCCGTCCCGCCCCGCGGGCCATGGCGGCGCTGCCGTGCGCGCGCGCCCGCGCGCCGGCCCGCAGCCTTCCGAGTTCCTGTCCCCCGGCGTGCCGCCACGCCACTCTCCCGCGGAGTTGTCGATGACACGAAGCAAGCGCATCTACGTGCTGGATACCAACGTGCTGATGCACGATCCCACCGCGCTGTTCAAATTCGAGGAGCACGACGTCTACCTGCCGATGCAGGTCATCGAAGAGCTCGACAACGGCAAGAAAGGCACCTCCGAAGCCAGCCGCAACGCGCGCCAGGTCAGCCGTTTCCTCAACGAGCTGATCGAGGCCGAGGGCACCGACAAGATTTCCAGCGGGATTTCGCTGGTGCGCCCGCAGGGCCTGCAGCTGCGCGGCGCGCAGAGCATCGGCAAGCTGCGTTTCCAGACCGATTCCTTCGATGCCGGCAAGCGCTTCGGCACGGTGATCCCGGACAACCACATCCTCGGCGCGGTGCTCGCGCTCAAGGAGAGCGACCCCGGCGCGCCGGTGGTGCTGGTGTCCAAGGACATCAACCTGCGGATCAAGGCGTCGATCGCCGGGATCGTGTCGGAAGACTACGAGAACGACCGCGCGCTCGACGACTTCAGCCTGCTCTACACCGGCGCCACCGCGCTGCCGGAGGATTTCTGGCAGCGCCACGGCAAGGACCTCAAGTCCTGGACCGAGAAAGGCCGCACCTTCTACGAGATCGGCCGCACCGACAACGACGACTGGTATCCCAACCAGTTCCTGTACCTGCCCGGCGACGACGAGTCCGAGCTCAAGGTGACCAAGGTCGGCGAAGAGCGCGTGACCCTGCAGATCGTCGACGACTTCCGCCATCACCAGCATTCGGTGTGGGGCATCGCCGCGCGCAACCGCGAGCAGAACTTCGCGCTCAACGCGCTGATGGACCCGGAGATCGACTTCGTCACCCTGCTCGGCACCGCCGGCACCGGCAAGACCCTGCTGGCGCTGGCCGCGGGCCTGGCGCAGACGATGGACCAGCAGCGCTACCGCGAGATCATCATGACCCGCGCCACGGTCAGCGTCGGCGAGGACATCGGCTTCCTGCCCGGCACCGAGGAAGAGAAGATGACCCCGTGGATGGGCGCGCTGACCGACAACCTGGAAGTGCTGACCCACAACCAGGACGGCGGCGCCTGGGGCCGCGCGGCGACCAACGACCTGCTCGCTTCGCGGATCAAGATCCGCTCGATGAACTTCATGCGCGGGCGCACCTTCCTCAGCCGCTGGCTGATCCTGGATGAGGCGCAGAACCTCACCCCGAAGCAGATGAAGACGCTGATCACCCGCGCCGGCCCGGGCACCAAGATCGTCTGCCTCGGCAACGTCGAGCAGATCGACACGCCCTACCTCACCGAGACCACCTCGGGCCTGACCTACGCGGTCGACCGCTTCAAGGGCTGGGCGCACAGCGCGCACGTGACCCTGCGCCGCGGCGAGCGCTCGCGCCTGGCCGATTACGCCTCGGAAGTGCTGTAGCCGATGGGGTCGACGACAAGGACGTTGTCGCGCGGGTTGCGCATCGCGCTGGCGGTGTTCGCGCTCGCCCTGTTGGCGCGGATCGGCTTCGAGTTGTGGGCCGACGAGGTGCAGGGCGAGCCGCTGGACGACGCGCCGATCGCCGTCGCCAGCGGCGGCGCGCTGGATGCGCGCATCCGCCTGCGCGTGCGCGACTCCTACCGCATGCAGCTGGTGTTCCTGATCCCGCCCGGCGGCCGCGAGCGACTGCGCGACCTGCTCGCCGAACCGGTGCCTCGCGGTGGCCCGCCGGTCTCCGAAGGCGTGGTGGTGCCGCTGCGCTGGTCGCTCAGCGAGGCCGACAGCGGCCGTGTCGTCGCTCAGGGCGAACCGCGGACCGAGGGCCTGGATGCCTGGAACAGCGACATGTTCTGGCGCGAAGCCGCCAGCTTCGCCGCCAAGCCGGGCTGGTACCGGCTGCGGGTCCAGGCGACCCGGCCGGTGCCGGAACTGGCCGGCGTGACGACCCTGATCAACGTCGGCCTGCGGCCCAAGGCCAGCAGCAGCTGGCAGACCGAGTGGGCCTGGTTCGGCCGCCTGCTGTGCCTGCTGCTGGACCCGCTGTTGCTGCTCGCGGGGTTGCTGTTGGCGTGGTTCGTCGGCCGCCGCCTGTGGTTCGCTCGACGCGCGATCGCCGCGCCGGCCTGACCCGGATTCGACACGGGGCCGCCGCGCCGCGATGACGCCCGGATCGGCGCTGCCGCGCCGGGCGCTTTTCGCTACGCTTGCGCCATGAGCGCTACTCCCCGCACCGCCGCCATCGTTTCCGCCCTGACCATCGCCGGCTCCGACTCCGGCGGCGGCGCCGGCATCCAGGCCGACCTCAAGACCTTCGCCGCGCACCGCGTGCACGGCCTCAGCGCGCTGGCGGCGCTGACCGCGCAGCACACCCGCGGGGTGACCGCGGTGCACGTGCCCGACGTCGGTTTCCTGCGCGCACAGATCGACGCCTGCTTCGACGACTTCGAGGTGCGCGCGGTCAAGCTCGGCATGCTCGCCACCGCCGACGTCATCCACGCCGTGGCCGACACGCTGGAACAGCACAAGCCGCGCTGGCTGGTGCTCGATCCGGTGATGGTCGCCACCTCCGGCGCGCGCCTGCTCGAACCCTCGGCGCTGGACGCGCTGCGCACGCGGCTGCTGCCGCTGGCCAGCGTGGTCACGCCGAACCTGCCCGAAGCCGAACTGCTGATCGGCGCGCCGATCGCCGACCGCGACGCCATGCGCGCCGCGCTCGACGGCCTGTTCGCGCTCGGCGCGCGCGCGGTCCTGCTCAAGGGCGGCCACCTGCCCGGCGACGGCGACGTGGTCGACCTGTTCGCCGTGCCCGGCGCCCCACCGCGCGAGATCGCCCATCCGCGCCTGCAAGTCGACGCGCACGGCACCGGCTGCACGTTGGCCTCGGCGGTCGCCGCGAATCTGTGCCTGGGCCGTTCGCTCGAAGACGCCAGCATCGCCGCGGCCGACTACGTCCACCTCGCGCTGCGCCAGGGCTACAAACCCGGCCGCGGCGAGGTGCTGGTGCTCGATCATTTCGGCGCCGCGCCGCGTGGCTGAGCCGGCGCGGATCGAGCCGCGCGCGCTGACCGGCGCCGACGGCCATCGCTGGTCGCTGCTGTGCGCGCTGCCGGCGCGCCCCAGCGCCAGCCTGCTGTGGCTGCCGGCGCTGGGCGTGGCCGCGCGCCACTACCAGCCCTTCGCGCACGCGCTGGCCGCGCGCGGCGTGGCGGTGTTCGTGCACGAGTGGCGCGGCAACGGCGGCAGCAGCCTGCGCGCCAGCCGCGCCTGCGATTGGGGCTACCGCGAACTGTTGCTCGACGACCTGCCGCTCAGCGACGCCGAAGCCGCCGCCGCGCTGCCGGGCGTACCCCGCATCGTCGGCGGCCACAGCCTCGGCGGGCAGATGGCGTGCATGCGCCTGGGCCTGGCCGCGCTGGCCGGCGACCCGCTGATGCCTACATCGCTGTGGCTGGCCGCCAGCGGCGCGCCGTATTGGCCGACCTGGCCGCTGCCGAGCCGCCTGGCGATGCCGCTGATCTACCGTTTCCTGCCGTGGCTGGCGCAGGTCAACGGCACCCTGCCCGGCCGCCGCATCGGCTTCGGCGGCACCGAGGCGCGCAGCCTGATCCGCGACTGGGGCCGCACCGCGCTGAGCGGCACGTACGCGGCGCGCGGGATCGAAGCGGACATCGAAGCCGGCATGGCGCAGGTGCGCGTGGACGCGCGCGCGGTGCGCATGGTCGACGATTGGCTGGTGCCGCGGGCGTCGCAGGATTTCCTGCTCGGCAAGTTGCCGCTGGCGCGGGTCGAAGCCGTCGAATTGGGTGCGCGCGAGCTCGGCGTTCGCGCCGATCATTTCGCCTGGATGAAGCAACCGGATGCGGTAGTCGCCGCGTTGCTGCGCTAGCGCCCTGTAGGAGCGGCGCGCGCCGCGACCGCGAAACCGCACATACGACGCAACCGGCCGCCCCGCGGTCGCGGCTCGCGCCGCTCCTACAGGGATGGCTGCCGGCATTTACGCTGTCGGACCGATCTTTTACGCCGAATTTACGCGGCGACGCCGATCGCGAAATAGCGGCTTTACGCCCGCCCTTCCGAGAATGAACACGTGGCCGAACCGGCCTCGTTCGCTTCTTTCCGGATACTTCCATGTCGTCGTCGCATCACCTGTTCCGCCGCCGCGAAGCCGCCGCGCCGTTGCTGCTGGCCGCCTGCGCCGGCCTCGGCCTGCTCGCGCTGGGCGCGGATGCGCGGGCCGAGCAGGCGCCCGCCTTCACCCTCAGCGGCTCGGCCGCGCTCACCAGCGACTACGTCTGGCGCGGCAGCTCGCAGACCCAGGGCGACCCGACCGCGCAGGTCGGCGTCAAAGCCGCCCATCGCAGCGGTTTCTACGCTCAGGTCTGGGGCTCGGGCGTCGAGTTCGCGCCGGACACCCACGCCAGCAGCGAGCTCGACTTCACCGTCGGCTGGGCCGGCAAGATCGCGCCGGACTGGGCGCTGGACGTCAACGTCCTGCATTACCGCTATCCGTCCACCACGGTCGATCTGAACTGGACCGAGCTCAACGGCACGGTCACTTACCGCGACAACTACTGGCTGTCGCTGGCGTATTCCAACCAAGCGCTCGGCAGCAAGGACCGCGGGATCTACTCGCAAGTCGGCGCGCGCTTCCCGGTCGACGACGCGCTGCGTTTCGAAGCCGCGCTCGGCCATTACTTCCTCGACGACGTCTACGGCCGCAGCTACACCCACGGCCAGCTCAGCGCGATCTGGGCGTTCAAGAGCCCGTTCGAACTGCGCCTGACCGCGCACGGCACCGACCGCAACGCCGAGCGGATCTTCGGCGATTCCCTGGCCGGCTCGCGCATCGAAGCGGCCCTCCAGGCGTCCTTCTGACAGGAGATACGACCATGCCCGGCTGGCTCTCGATGCTGTGCGCGATCTCGGTCCTGGTGGCCGCCGCGTACCTGCTCTACGTCGTGCTGCGCCCCGAGGATTTCTGAGGCGCGCCCGCGGCGCGAGGAACGCGCCGCGGTTCCATTTTCTTGCGCGCATCCGTCGTTTGAGCGGATGCGCGCGAGGCCGTTGCCGCGCCGGATGCGCGGATGCGGCCCCACCACCGTCCGGTGTTCGTCATGATCGAAATCTTCCTCGTCTTCGCGCTCGCCATCGGCCTGGGCTGGCCGCTGGGCCACTACCTGGCCCGGGTCATGCGCGGCGACCGCTCGCGCCTGGACCCGCTGTTCCTGCCGCTGGAACGCGCGATCTATCGCGCGCTCGGCACCGATCCGTCGCGCGGCATGAGCTGGCGCGGTTATGCGCTGGCGTTCGCGCTCAGCAACGCCGTGCTCGCCGTCTTGGTCTGGGTGTTGTTCATGACCCAGGCCTGGCTGCCGCTGAACCCCGACGCCGCGCCCAACATGCGCTGGGACACCGCGCTGCACACCATGGTGTCCTTCCTCACCAACACCAACCAGCAGCACTACTCCGGCCAGGCGCAGCTGAGCTATCTCTCGCAGATGGTCGGCATCGTCGGCCTGCAGGTGGCGACGCCGATGATGGGCCTGGGCATCGTCGTGGCGACCCTACGCGGCCTGTTCGGCGGCCGCCAGGCGATGGCCAACCCCGGCGCCGCGGCGCACGAGGGCGAAACCCGCGACCTCGGCAACTACTGGGTCGACGTCACCCGCGCCACGCTGCGCTTCATGCTGCCGCTGTGCCTGCTGTGGGCGGCGTTGCTGACCTGGCAGGGCGTGCCGTCGACGCTGCAAAGCGGCGCGACCGTTGCGCCGCTCGACCAAAGCGCCGAGCTGAAACAGCAGAAGATTCCGGTCGGGCCTGTCGCGGCCATGGTCGCCGCCAAGCAGCTCGGCACCAACGGCGGCGGCTGGTACGGCCCCAACAGCACGGTCGCGCTGGAGAACCCGACCCCGTTGTCGAACCTGCTGGAAACCCTGGCGCTGATCCTGATCCCGGTCGCGGTGACCTTCATGGTCGGCCCGTTCACCGGCCGGCGCAAACTCACCGCGCTGGTGTTCGGCAGCATGCTGCTGATGTCCACCGTCTCCACCGGCATGTCGGTGTGGTCGGAAGCGCATTCGGCCACGACCGCCGACGCCGCGCTGATGGAAGGCAAGGAAACCCGCTTCGGCGCCAGCGACTCGGCGCTGTGGTCGGCGCTGACCACGCAGAGCAGCAACGGCTCGGTCAACGCCATGCACGACTCGCTGGCGCCGCTGACCGGCGGCATGGCGATGGTCAACATGCTGATCAACGCGATCTGGGGCGGCATCGGCTGCGGCCTGCAGCAGTTCCTGGTGTATCTGCTGCTGTCGGTGTTCCTCGCCGGGCTGATGACCGGACGCACGCCGGAATTGTTCGGCCGCAAGATCGAAGCGCCCGAGGTGCGACTGCTGGCGCTGCTGATCCTGCTGCAACCGCTGGTGGTGCTGGGCTTCAGCGCGATCACCCTGGCCCTGCCCTCGATCACCGGCAACTCGAATCCGGGCTTCCACGGCATCGGCCAGGTGTTCTACGAGTACACCTCGGCGTTCGCCAACAACGGCTCGGGCTTCGAAGGACTCGGCGACGCGACCTACTGGTGGAACCTGAGCTGCGCCGCGGTGCTGGCGCTGGGCCGCTATCCCGCGCTGATCGTGCCGCTGGCCGTCGCCGGCCTGCTCGCGCGCAAGCGGGTGGCGCCGGAAAGCGGCGGCACCCTGCACGCGGAAACCCCGACCTTCGCGCTCACGCTGATCGCGGTGATCGCGATCCTGACCGTCCTGCAATTCATGCCCGCGTTGGTGCTCGGCCCGATCGCCGACCACCTGACGCTCGCGACCAAGGCGCTGTGAGGTAAAGCCTTATGAACAACAACCAAGCACATCTGGGCGCCCAGCGCCGCAGCGGCGCCGTCGCCGGACTCGACGCCGCCGGCCTGCGCGCGGCGATCCGCGAATCCTTCGTCAAGCTCGCCCCGCACCACGCGATCCGCAGCCCGATCATGGCCGTGGTCCTGCTCGGCACCGCGCTGTCGGCGCTGATCACGATCTTCGTCCCGGGCAACGCCGCGTTCGGCGCCGCGGTCACCGCGATCTTGTTCGTGACCGTCCTGTTCGCCAACTTCGCCGAAGCCGTGGCCGAAGCGCGCGGCCGCGGCCAGGCAGCGTCGCTGCGCGCGGCGCGCCGCGATCTGGTGGCGCGCAAGCTCGACACGCTCGGCCGCAACGAAACCCGCGTCGCCGCGTCCACGCTCAAGCCCGGCGACCGGGTCGTCGTCTCCGCCGGCGAACTGGTGCCGGCCGACGGCGAAATCGTCAAGGGCCTGGCCACGATCAACGAATCGGCGGTCACCGGCGAATCCGCGCCGGTGCTGCGCGAGGCCGGCACCGACCGTTCCGGCGTGATCGGCGGCACCAAGGTGCTGTCCGACGAGATCGTGGTCGAAGTCAGCGCCGAGCCCGGCCAGAGCTTCCTCGACCGCATGATCGCGCTGGTGGAAGGCGCCAACCGGCAGAAGACCCCGAACGAGATCGCGCTGACCATGCTGCTGGCGGCGATGACGCTGACGTTCCTGATCGTGGTCGCGACCCTGCCGTTCTTCGCCGGTTTCGTCGGCGCCAAGCTCGACCCGCTGCTGCTGATCGCGCTGCTGGTCTGCCTGATCCCGACCACCATCGGCGGCCTGCTGCCGGCGATCGGCATCGCCGGCATGAACCGCGCGCTGTCGGCCAACGTGCTGGCGAAATCCGGCAAGGCGGTGGAAGTGGCCGGCGACGTCGACGTGCTGCTGCTCGACAAGACCGGCACCATCACCCACGGCGACCGCCAGGCCACCGCGTTCCACCCGCTCGCCGGCATCGACCGCTCGCAGCTGCGCGACGCCGCCCTGCTCGCCTCGCTCGCCGATCCGACTCCGGAAGGCAAGTCGATCGTGCGGCTGGCGCGCGAGCAGCACAGCGCGGTGGCCGAACCCGAGCGCGCCGACTACCTGCAGTTCACCGCGCAGACGCGCATGTCCGGCGTCGATCTGCCCGACGACCACGAAGGCGGCGCGCGTTCGATCCGCAAGGGCGCGGGCGACGCCATCGGCAACCACGTGCGCTCGCTCGGCGGCGACGTGCCCGCGGAACTGGCCGCGCGCGTCGAACAGGTCGCGCGCGGCGGCGCCACCCCGCTGGTGGTGGCCGAAGGCCGCTACGTACTGGGCGTGGTCGAACTGTCGGACGTGGTCAAGCACGGGGTCAAGGAACGCTTCGCGCGGCTGCGGGCGATGGGCGTGCGCACGGTCATGATCACCGGCGACAACCCGCTCACCGCCGCCGCCATCGCTGCCGAAGCCGGCGTGGACGACTACATCGCCGAAGCCCGGCCCGAGGACAAGCTCGCCCGCATCCGCGCCGAGCAGGCCGGCGGCCGGCTGGTGGCGATGGTCGGCGACGGCACCAACGACGCCCCGGCGCTGGCCCAGGCCGACGTCGGCCTGGCGATGAACTCCGGCACCCAGGCGGCCAAGGAAGCCGGCAACATGGTCGACCTGGATTCGGATCCGGCCAAGCTGCTGGCGGTGGTCGAAGTCGGCAAGCAACAGTTGATCACCCGCGGCGCGCTGACCACGTTCTCGCTGGCCAACGACGTGTCGAAGTACTTCGCGATCCTGCCGGCGCTGTTCGCCGCGGCGATCCCGCAGATGGCCGCGCTCAACGTCATGCACCTGTCGAGCCCGACCAACGCGGTGCTGGCGGCGCTGATCTTCAACGCGATCATCATCCCCGCGCTGATCCCGCTGGCTCTGGCCGGCGTGCGCTTCAAGCCGGCCACCGCGGTCGCGCTGCTGCGCCGGAACATGCTGGTCTACGGCCTCGGCGGCGTGCTGCTGCCGTTCGCCGCGATCAAGCTGATCGACCTGGCGCTGTCGGCGATCTTCTGACTCCGAAAGCCCCTCTTCCGCCTGCGGGAGAGGGGTTGCGGCGAGGGCCCGGCCCTCGCGAACAAAGGAACCTCCCAATGAACACCCAACCCACTTGCGCCGCCAGCATCGACGACCGCCAGTCCCTGCGCGCGCCTTCGCTCTACGCCGCCGTCTGCCTGCTCGGCTTCGGCCTGGCCTACTCGCTGGCCGGCACCGCCATCGGCCGGGTCGCGTTTCCGGCGCAGGCGACCGGTTCTATCCTCGAACGCGACGGCCGCGCCGTCGGCTCGGAACTGGTCGCCCAGCCGTTCGCCGACGCCCGCTATTTCCAGCCGCGCCCCTCTGCGGCCAAGTACGACCCGATGGCCGCGTCCGGCAGCAACCAGGCGCGCAGCAATCCCGACCTGCGCAAGCGCCTGGC
Source organism: Lysobacter yananisis (assembly GCF_031199375.1). NCBI lineage: Bacteria > Pseudomonadati > Pseudomonadota > Gammaproteobacteria > Lysobacterales > Lysobacteraceae > Lysobacter > Lysobacter yananisis. The sequence continues at coordinate 3,972,871 of NZ_CP133568.1, read as the reverse complement.
CGAGGAAACCGCGGCCATCGCCCAGCGCGAAGGCATCGCCGAAAGCGAGGTGCCGGCCGAACTGGCGACCCAGTCCGGCGGCGGCCTCGACCCGCACATCTCGCCGCGCTCGGCGCAGGTGCAGGCCGCGCGCGTGGCCAAGGCGCGCGGGCTCGACGCCGACCGGGTCGCGGCGCTGATCGCGAGCAACACCGAAGCGCCGCAGTTCGGCGCGCTCGGCGAGCCGCGCGTCAACGTGCTCAAGCTCAATCTCGCCCTGGATGCGGCGCGCTGAGCGTGCGCGCGCAGCGCAGCGCCGATCCGCGCGCAGCGGCGATGCGGACGCGTGCCCCACGCCGCGCGCGAAAACAACTGTCAGAATCGCGAATGTTGCGATCCGTAGAACTGCGAACGCGATTCGCTCCCTGCGACCGCGACCTCCTAGGCTCGAATCGCCAGAACGATCTGGCGCCAAGGAGAGAAGCACATGAAGCGCTTGTTCGAAGGAAAGAAGAAGATGCTGCTGGCGTTGGCCGGCGTCGCCACCTTCGCCGCCGGTTTCGCCTATGCCGCCGCGCATCCGTGCGTGGAATGCGGGATCGAACGCGACCGCTGCCTGGCCTCGGGCGAAAACCCGACCCTGTGCCAGGCGATGTACAAGACCTGCTGGCAGGAAAACGGCTGCAACCCGACCAATCCGGGCAACCCGCGGTAACGCCCGCGCCCACGCGGCCGGATCCGGGCGTCGTCCCGATCCGCTCCGTGCCGGCTTGCGCGCCGCAGCCGCAAGCACCATGCTGCGCGCGAGCCCCGCGCCGATGCGATCTGCGCATCGGCGCGACCGCGGCGGCCGCCGGCCCTTACCCGCCCGGCGCCGCCGAGCAGGACCCCGACCGATGAGCGACCCGCGCAGCGCCCAAGCCGATGCCCTGATGGGCGAACTGCAACGCCAGGGCGCCGGTCGCCTCACCATCTTCCTCGGCGCCGCGCCCGGCGTCGGCAAGACCTACACCATGCTCGGCCGCGCGCGCGAACTGCAGCGCCGCGGGATCGACGTGGTGGTCGGCATCGTCGAGACCCACGGCCGCGCCGAGACCTCGGCCCTGGTCGACGGCCTCGACCTGCTGCCGCGCAAGCGCAGCGACTACCAGGGCCGCACGCTCGACGAGATGGACCTCGACGCCCTGCTGGCGCGCAAGCCCCAGGTCGCCCTGGTCGACGAACTCGCCCACCGCAACGCCCCCGGCAGCCGCCACGAGCGGCGCTGGCAGGACGTGCTGGAACTGCTCGACGCCGGCATCGACGTCTACACCACGGTCAACATCCAGCACCTGGAAAGCCTCAACGACGTCGTCCACCGCATCACCGGCGTGCGCGTCAGCGAGACCGTGCCCGACGCGCTGTTCGACCGCCTGCGCGACATCGTCCTGGTCGACCTGCCGCCGCGCGAGCTGATCGAGCGCCTGCAGCAGGGCAAGGTCTACGTGCCCGAACAGGCCGCGCACGCGCTGCAGGCGTTCTTCTCGCCGTCCAACCTGACCGCGCTGCGCGAACTGGCGATGCAGACCGCCGCCGACCGCGTCGACAGCGACCTGCGCGAGGCGCAGACCGCGCGCGGCCTGCCCGGGGTGCCGTTGCGGCGCGCGGTGATGGTCGCGATCGACGGCCTCGGCCAATCCGAATACCTGGTGCGCGTGGCCCGGCGCCTGGCCGAACGCCGCGACGCGCCGTGGCTGGTGGTCACCGTGCAGACCGGCGGCGCGCCCGACGCGCAGCGCCAGGGCGAACTCGACCGCGCTTTCGCCCTGGCCCGCCGGCTCGGCGGCGAGGCGGTGGTGCTGCACGGCAACAGCATCGTCGACGCCCTGCTCGATCACGGCGAACGCGCCGGCGTGTCGACCATCGTGCTCGGCCGCACCCGCGAGCGGCCGCTGGCGCGCATGGTCAACCGCACCCTCACCCAGCAGCTGATCCAGCGCGGCGCGCACTACGAGCTGACCATCGTCAGCACGCCCGAGGCGCGCGCCCGCGCGCGCCGCAGCCTGCGCGAGAACGGCGGCCGCCTGCGCGGCCTGCTCAGCCGCAGCGACGCGGCGCTGGCGGTGTTCGCGGTGGCGATGGCGGTGGTGCTGGCCGGGTTCGCCGAACGCTGGATCGGCCTGGACGACCTGTCGCTGGTGTTCATCGTCGCGGTGGTCGTGGTCGCCGCGCGCACCCGCATGACCGCGGCGGTGCTGGCCTCGGCGCTGTGCTTCCTGGCCTACAACTTCTTCTTCATCGAACCGCGCTACACCCTGTTGATCGGCGCGCGCCAGGGCGTGACCACGGTGACCTTGTTCCTGGTCGCGGCGCTGGTCGCCGGACGGCTGGCGTCGAAGCTGCGCATGCAGGTGGTGGCGTTGCGCGCGGCCAACGCCCACGCCACCGAGCTGCAGACGCTGGGCCGCGAGCTGGCCACCGCCGCCGACGCCGGCCAGGTGGTGCGCGCGGGCAAGCGCGCGCTCAAGCGCTCGCTCGGCGCGGAGGTGTTCGTCTACGTCGGCGGCGCGCCGCTGGCCGGGCCGAACCTGCCCGAACTCAGCGACAAGGACCGCGCCGCCGCCGACTGGGCGCTCAAGCACCGCCAGCCGGCCGGGCGCTACACCGACACGCTCGCCGGTTCGGATTGGTGGCTGCTGCCGCTGAGCGGCGACGCCGGCGACAAACCCGCGGCCGGGCTGGTCGGCCTGCGCCTGCCGCCGTCGCTGACCCGGCTCGGGCCGGAACAGCGCCGTCTGGCCGAGGCGATGACCGACGACATCGCCCAGGCGGTGCTGCGCACGCGCCTGGTCGCCGACCTGGAAGACTCGCGCGTCGGCGGCGAGACCGAGCGCCTGCGCTCGGCGCTGCTGTCCTCGGTCTCGCACGACCTGCGCTCGCCGCTGGCCTCGATCATCGGCGCGGCCAGCAGCCTGGACAACTACGCCGAGGCGATGCCGCGCGAGGACCGCCACGCCCTGCTCGAAACCATCCGCATCGAGGGCGAGCGGCTCGACCGCTACATCCAGAACCTGCTCGACATGACCCGGCTCGGCCACGGCGGCCTCGCCCTCAACCGCGACTGGATCGGCGTCGACGAGCTGATCGGCTCGGCGGTCACGCGGCTGCAGCGCTACGAGCCGGCGGCGCGCTTCGAGGTCCGCCTGCAACCGGGCCTGGGGCCGATCTGGGTGCATCCGGCGCTGATCGAGCAGGCGCTGTTCAACGTGCTCGAGAACGCGGTGAAGTTCTCGCCGCCCGACGCGGCGGTGACGATCGACGCGCGCCGCGTCGATGGCGAGCCCGGCGGCCCCGATCATCTGTTGCGCATCGACGTCGGCGACCGCGGTCCCGGCATTCCCGAGGACGAACGCGCGCGCATCTTCGACATGTTCTACAGCGTCGAGCGTGGCGACCGCGGCCGCCAGGGCACCGGCCTGGGCCTGGCGATCTGCCAGGGCATGATCGGCGCCCACGGCGGCAGCGTGGTCGCCCTGCCCGGCCAACCCGACGACCAGGGTCGCCGCGGCACCACGATCCGCATTACCCTGCCGCCCATCGAACCCGAACCCAGGCCCGACGCCGCCCGCGCGCCATGACCCACGACCACGCCCCGCATGCCGCATCGCCGCAGGCCGCGCCGCCCGCGCGCGTGCTGGTGGTCGACGACGAACCGCAGATCCGCAAGTTCCTCGACATCGCCCTGCGCGCGCAGGGCTACGCGGTCGAACTGGCCGACACCGGCAACGCCGGGCTGGAGAGCCTGGCCACGCGCGGCGCCGACCTGGTCGTGCTCGACCTCGGCCTGCCCGACCGCGACGGCTTCGACGTCCTGCGCGAGCTGCGGCAATGGTCGGGCGTGCCGGTGATCCTGCTGACCGTGCGTTCCAGCGAGGCCGAGAAAGTCGCCGCGCTCGACGGCGGCGCCAACGACTACGTGACCAAGCCTTTCGGCGTGCAGGAACTGATGGCGCGCGTGCGCGCCCTGCTGCGCGCGCACGGCCCGCAGGGCGAGACCCTGCCGGTGTTCGACGACGGCCGCCTGCGCATCGACCTGGCCCGGCGCGAGGTCGCGCTCGACGGCGAACCCGTGACGCTCGCGCGCAAGGAGTACGCGCTGCTGGCTCTGCTGTTCCAGCACGCCGGCCGGGTGGTGACCCAACCGCAGTTGCTGCGCGAACTGTGGGGCCCGACCCACCAGGAAGACACCCACTACCTGCGCATCCTGGTCGGCAAACTGCGCCACAAACTCGGCGACGACGCTGCCGCGCCGCGCTACATCGCCACCGAACCGGGCGTGGGCCTGCGCTTCATCGACAAGCGCTGAGATCGCATGCCGACCCGGATGCTGCGTATCCGTCTGCAGCAGCGACGCAAGTCGCGACCGCGCCGCCACGACAACCGCGCAGGCCGCGAAATCGCGCGGCCGGAGCGATGACGGCCGCACCATTGCATGGCCGCACCAGCGGACATTCGTCGCGACGTTGCGTTCGCGGTCGCGGCTTGCGCCGCTCCTACAGGTAGCCCATGCAGAAACGGCCCCGCTGACAGCGCGCGCCGGATGAACTGCCTGTAGGAGCGGCGCAAGCCGCGACCGCGCCGACGCAATCGACTGAGCGAATCGCGAAGCCGCGGATCGAAGCGCGGGCCACAGGCTTGGCCGCACGACCCGCAGCTCCCGCATGACCTCCCTGTAGGAGCGGCGCAAGCCGCGACCGCGCCGACGCAATCGACCGAGCGAATCGCGACGCCGCGCATCGAAGCGCGGGCCGCGGGCTTGTCCACACGACCCGCAGCTCCCGCATGGCCTCCCTGTAGGAGCGGCGCAAGCCGCGACCGCGCCAATACGAACAACCGCGCCACTGAAGGCGTCTTATGCGGCAATGGATTGCCCATCGCCTTCCAGCGTCCATCGCCGCTTCGCTTTCGCGGTTGCGGCTTGCGCCGCTGCTACCGTCAGGCCAAGCCGGGACGCGATCGCGCGCAAAGAAAAAGCCGGCAATCTCGCGATTGCCGGCTTTCCGATTTGGCGCGCCCGGAAGGATTCGAACCTCCGACCCCCAAGTTCGTAGCCTGGTGCTCTATCCAGCTGAGCTACGGGCGCCTGAGTGCAATTATGACGTGTTATTCGCGCGACGGGAAGCGTCATCGCGATGTCGCAGCGATATCGCGACACATCGGGAAAACACCGCGTCGGCGCAGGCATTGACTGACGACCAGGCTTGGTTGCGCATGCGCTTGCGGCGCTGCATTTCGGCGACGGCGATCTGATCGCAGAGCGTCGGGCCTGAAGGCCCTCCCACGCCGTCGCGTCGCTTCGGTCGCGAGCACGCAGCGAAGCTGCCGCAATGCACGGCGAGGCTCGAGCGCTTCGATGCCACGGGGCTTCGTCGCTTCGCAAATTCGTTTGTTCGTTTGTTCGTTGCTCGATGCCTCGGCGGCTCGCCACACGAAATCACCAACTCCGCGCGCGCGCCGACCTGCGAAACCGGACGCGATTCGCGGCGGCGCCGAGCAAAAACCCGGGCAAAAGAAAAAGCCGGCAATCTCGCGATTGCCGGCTTTCCAATATGGCGCGCCCGGAAGGATTCGAACCTCCGACCCCCAAGTTCGTAGCCTGGTGCTCTATCCAGCTGAGCTACGGGCGCTTAGTTGGAAAAGTATGACGGACAAACGACTTTCCGTCAACATTTCCGGTGAAACCCCTTCGTCGTACCGGCCGTGTCGCAGGGCCGGTGCGGCGAAAGAAAAGCCGCCGAAGGCGGCTTCGGTACAACTGGCGGAGAGTGAGGGATTCGAACCCTCGATAGAGTTTTTGACCCTATACTCCCTTAGCAGGGGAGCCCCTTCGGCCACTCGGGCAACTCTCCGCATCTATCAAGCGATGCGGGCGGCAATCATAACGGCTCGCCCGATTTACAGCAACATCCGCCGCAACATTCGCGGCGATGTTCTCAGGCGACCTGTTCCTCAGCCGCCCGTGTGTTTGCCCGAATCGTCCGACGCATCCTCGCCGCGCTGAATGCGCTGGTAAATCTCCTCGCGATGTACCGCGACATCTTTCGGTGCGGTAATACCGATACGCACCTGGTTGCCCTTGACGCCGAGCACGGTGACCGTCACCGAGTCGCCGATCATCAGGGTTTCGCCGACGCGACGCGTCAGGATCAGCATTGAAAACCTCCTCGAGCCGGCACCCGGGGCACCGGCGTTGGCATTCTTTCCATGTGGAAGAATGCTTCAATTTGTACACAAACGTGAACCATCTTAGCGACCGGTCAAACCCGGTCGCAAGCGATAGCAGTCACTGTTCGCCATTCAGACAAGCTTACTCTCAACCCATCGCGCGACGCCCGCAAGAGCCTGGGTCAGGGCCGGGCCGTCGTCGCCGCCGCCCTGAGCCATGTCCGGTCGGCCGCCGCCTTTACCGTTGATCTGACCGGCCACGTGCGAGAGAAGTTCTCCCGCCTTGACCTTGCCAGCCGCGCTTCCGTTCACTCCGGCGACCAAGGCCGCCTTACCGTCGCTGGCGCCCGCCAGCACGATCACCGCATCGCCAAGCTGTTGCTTGAGGCGGTCGACCGCCTCGCGCAGCGCCTTGGCGTCGAAACCTTCCAGCCGGGTGGCCACGACCTTGACCGGACCGATCTGCGCCGCCGAGGCGGCCAGGTCGGCCGCGGCGCCGGAGGCGGCCTTGGCCTTGATCGATTCGAGCTCGCGCTCGAGCTTCTTCTGCCGGTCCAGCAACGCGCGCAGTTTGTCGGCGACGTCGGCCGGGTTGCCGCCGAGCAGGCGCGCGGCCTGCTCCAGGCGCGCTTCCTCTTCGGCCACGTAGTCCAGCGCGCCCTGCCCGGTCACCGCCTCGATCCGGCGCACGCCGGCCTGGACGCCGCCTTCGGCGACGATCTTGAACAGGCCGATGTCGCCGGTGCGCGACACGTGGGTGCCGCCGCACAGCTCGGTCGAGGCCTCGCCCATGCGCAGCACGCGCACGCGGTCGCCGTACTTCTCGCCGAACAGCGCCATGGCGCCGAAGTCCAGGGCTTCCTGCATGCCCATCTGGCGGACTTCGGCCTCGTAGTTGCCGCGCACATCGCGGTTGACCTGGCGCTCGATCTGCGCGAGTTCGGCGTCGGTCAGCGGGTTGAAGTGCGAGAAATCGAAACGCAGGCGATCCGGCGCGACCAGCGAGCCCTTCTGGGTGACGTGGTCGCCGAGCAGGCGGCGCAGGGCCGCGTGCAGCAGATGGGTCGCCGAGTGGTTGAGCACGGTCGCGGCGCGGCGGCCGGCGTCGACGGCGCCGCTCACGCGGTCGCCGACCTTGAGGCTGCCGTCGGTCAGCACGCCGACGTGGCCGTGGAACTGGCCGGCGAACTTCAGGGTGTCGGCGACCTGGAACGATGCGCCGGACGCTTGCAGCGTGCCGGTGTCGCCGACCTGGCCGCCGCTTTCGGCGTAGAACGGGGTGCGATCGAGGATCACCGCGCCTTCGTCGCCGATGCGCAGCTCGTCGACCGCGACGCCGTCGCGCAGCAGCGCGACGACTTGCAGCTCTCCTTCGACCAGGCGGTCGTAGCCGAGGAATTCGGTCGGCGCCAGGCGCGCGGCGACTTCGGCCGGCATCGCGGTCTTGTTGCCGAACTTGCCGGACTGGCGCGCGATCTCGCGCTGCTTTTCCATCTCGGCTTCGAACCCGGCCATGTCCACCGACAGGCCGCGCTCGCGCGCGATGTCGCCGGTGAGGTCGGCCGGGAAGCCATAGGTGTCGTAGAGCTTGAACGCGTCGGCGCCGGCGATGACGCCGCTCGAGCGCGCCGCGATCTCGTCGAAGATACGCATGCCCGAGTCGAGGGTCGCGGCGAAGCGCTCTTCCTCGGCGGCCAGCGCGGCGGCGACGAACCCGGCCTTGGCGGCCAGCTCGGGATAGGCATCGCCCATCACTTCGACCAGCGCCGGCACCAGCTTATGGAAGAACGGGCCCTTCTGGCCGAGCATCCAGCCGTGACGCAGGGCGCGGCGGATGATCCGGCGCAGCACGTAGCCGCGGCCGTCGTTGGACGGCAGCACGCCGTCAACGATCAGGAACGAACAGGCGCGGATGTGATCGGCGATCACCCGCAGCGACTTGTTCTCCAGATCGGCGGTGCCGGTGGCTTGCGCCGCGGCCGCGATCAGGTGGCGGAACAGGTCGATCTCGTAGTTGCCGTGCACGCCCTGCAGCACCGCCGCCAGACGCTCCAGGCCCATGCCGGTGTCGACGCACGGCGCCGGCAGCGGCAGCAGCGTGCCGTCGGGCTGGCGGTCGAACTGCATGAACACCAGGTTCCAGATCTCGATGAAACGGTCGCCGTCCTCGTCGGGCGAGCCCGGCGGGCCGCCGGCGATGTGCGCGCCGTGGTCGTAGAAGATCTCGGTGCACGGACCGCAGGGACCGGTGTCGGCCATCTGCCAGAAATTGTCCGAAGCGAACGGCGCGCCCTTGTTGTCGCCGATGCGCACGATCCGCTCGGCTGGAATGCCGATCTTCTTGTGCCACAGGTCGTAGGCTTCGTCGTCGGTGTGGTAGACCGTGACCAGCAGGCGCTCGGCCGGCAGCTTCCACACGCCGGTCAGCAGCTCCCAGGCCCAGGCGATCGCGTCGGCCTTGAAGTAGTCGCCGAACGACCAGTTGCCGAGCATCTCGAAGAAGGTGTGGTGGCGCGCGGTGTAGCCGACCTGGTCGAGGTCGTTGTGCTTGCCGCCGGCGCGCAGGCAGCGCTGCACGTCGGCCGCGCGCACGTAGCCCGGCTTCTCGCTGCCGAGGAACACGTTCTTGAACTGCACCATGCCCGAGTTGGTGAACAGCAGGGTCGGGTCGTTGGCCGGCACCAGCGGCGCCGACGGCACGATGGTGTGGCCTTTGCCCCGAAAGAACTCGAGGAAATCGCTGCGGATTTCGGTGGTCGTTTTCATGCCTGGGGGAAGATTCGCCTGGTCGGGAGCGGAGCGCTCGACCGAACCCATGCCACCACGATGGGGGCATCGACTGGAACAGGCAACCCGGGACCCGAAAGCCGCGTAGCCTAGCAGGCCGGAGGCCCTTGTGCGCAAGGCCTCGCAGGAAAAGTGCCTGAACGTTCAGTCCGATACGTACGAACGGCTGGCGATGCGAATGGTTTCCATCTCGAACCCCCGCCGCATAAGCAAATCGGCGGCCTTGCGGCGCCGCGCCGGGTCCTGCGCATAGGCCTCGCCGAAGCGGCGCCGGAGCAGGTCGCGGGCGTTCTCCAGCCAGTCGCCTTCGAAGGTCGCCATGGCCGCGGCAATGGCTTCGCCGTCGAGGCCGTGGGTGCCCAGTTCGGCGCGGATGTGGACCGGGCCGTAGCCGTTGTTGGCGCGGCTGCGGACCAGGGTCTCGGCGAAGCGGGTGTCGTCCTGCCAGCCGGCGTCGGCGAGGCGGTCCACCGCGTCCACGACCTGCTCGCGGTCTAGCCCGCGCGAGGTCAGTTTCCGGGTCAATTCCTTGCGCGAATGCTCGCGCCGGACCAGCAGGCCGAGCGCGCGCTGGGTCGGGCTCTGTTCGCGCGCAGCGCGGCGGCGCTCGCGGCGCGAGGGGCCGCTAGTACTTTGGTCGAACAGGTGGCCGTCGCCGTCGGCAAACGGGTGTTCGAACGTGGCGTCGGACGTGGAATGCGCGAAGAGCGGGCCGGCGGCGGAGTCGGCGGCGGCGTTGGCGGTTGCGGGTGCCGGTGCCGGGGGTTCGGCCGCGGCGTTGCGGTCGTCCGTAGCGTGACGCTCGCTTGGGCGGCGTTGCGCCGCTGCGGACAGGCCCGCATGGACGCGGGCGGCTGCATCGGTTGCAGATGAAACCTGTTGGCCCGGTCTTGTACGCGGTTCGGGCTGCGGCCCGGTGTCGGTGTCGGTGTCGGAAAACAATGATGCGCGGGACGGCCGGTCCGCATCCGCGGACCGGCTCCCGCTTTCGATCGCACGCATGCGCGCGCGCAGGTCGTTCAGACTCGTCGCTCCACGGCCGGGCGAGGGCTCACCACCCTGCCCGGCCGTGCTGCCGGCGCCACCACCATGGCGCCGTCCGTCATCCCGATCGGAACTCATTGCAAAGACGATGGGCTAAGGACCGGCGAGGATCAGTCCTCGGCGGCCTCTTCGCGCGAAGCCTCGGCCGGCACGAACTTCTCGCGCAGATTGGCTTCCAGGCGCTGGGCCATTTCGGGGTTTTCCTTGAGGTACTGGCGGGCGTTTTCCTTGCCCTGGCCGATGCGCTCGCCGTCGCAGCTGTACCAGGCGCCCGACTTCTCGACCAGCTTGGCTTCCACGCCCATGTCGATCAGTTCGCCTTCGCGCGAGATGCCTTCGCCGTAGAGGATCTCGGTGACGATCTGCTTGAACGGCGGCGCCATCTTGTTCTTGACGACCTTGATCTTGGTCTGGTTGCCGATGATCTCGTCGCCCTTCTTGATCGCGCCGATGCGGCGGATGTCCAGGCGCACCGAGGCGTAGAACTTCAGCGCGTTGCCGCCGGTGGTGGTTTCCGGGCTCTGGCCCGGCATCATCACGCCGATCTTCATGCGCAGCTGATTGATGAAGATCACCAGCACGTTGGAGCGCTTGATGTTGCCGGTGAGCTTGCGCAGCGCCTGCGACATCAGGCGGGCCTGCAGGCCCGGCAGCTGGTCGCCCATCTCGCCTTCGATTTCGGCCTTCGGCGTCAGCGCGGCGACCGAGTCGACCACGACCATGTCGACCGCGGCCGAGCGCACCAGCATGTCGGCGATTTCCAGCGCCTGTTCGCCGGTGTCGGGCTGCGAGACCAGCAGGTCGTCGATGTTGACGCCGAGCTTGGCGGCGTAGATCGGGTCGAGCGCGTGCTCGGCGTCGATGAAGGCGGCGGTGCCGCCGTTCTTCTGGCACTGGGCGATGGCCTGCAGGGTCAGGGTGGTCTTGCCCGAGGATTCCGGGCCGTAGATCTCGACCACGCGGCCCTTGGGCAGGCCGCCGATGCCGAGCGCGATGTCGAGCATCAGCGAGCCGGTGCCGATGACCTCGGCGGCTTCGACCGCGCGGTCGCCCATGCGCATCACCGAGCCCTTGCCGAATTGCTTCTCGATCTGGCCCAGGGCGGCCGCAAGCGCGCGCTTCTTGTTCTCGTCCATCGCTGTGTTCCTTAAGTCTGTCGTGGTGGGGATACGTTAGAGGGCGCGTATCGCAGAGGCTGAGATCGTGGCGCCGAGAGCCAAATTATCCGTCGAAGCGGCCGTGCGCTGCCGGGCGGTTGCCGGCGCGGGGGTCGGATTTTCCCGCGCCAGCGCGGCGGAAATCGTCTCGCCGAGGCCGCGCAGCGCGGCTTCGGCGGCCGGCACCGCGGCGCATTCGCGGGCGAAGCCGCGGCGGTCGTAGAGGCGGACGCAGGCCATCGCGGGATTCAACGGTTGGGCCGGACCAGGCCGCAATACAGGCCTTCGATGGCGAAGTCCTGGTCGGGCTGGACTTCGATCGGCGCGTAATCGGGATTGCGCGGCAGCAGGCGGATGCGGTCCTTGCCGATCTTCAGCAGCTTGACGGTGATCTCGTCGTCGATGCGCGCGACCACGATCTGGCCCGAACGCGCGTCGCGGGTGCGGTGCACGCCGATCAGGTCGCCGTCGAAGATGCCCTCGTCGCGCATCGAGTCGCCCTTGACCTTGAGCAGGTAATCGGGCGACGGGAAGAACATGTTGCGGTCGAGCAGGACGTAGTTGTCGGGCTCGATGCCGGCGGCCGAACCGATCGGCGCGCCGGCCGCGACCCGGCCGAGCACCGGCAGGCGCAGCGCGTCCTCGTCGAAAGACTGCGCCGGCGCGGCGACCAGGCCGAGCTCGCGCTGCGCCTGCGGCGGCGGCTGCAGCACGCGGATGCCGCGCGCGCGTCCCGGCAGGCGCTCGATCGCGCCGGCCGCCTCGAGCGCCTCGAGGTGGTACTGCGCGGCGCGCACGCCCTTGAAACCGAAGGCGCGCGCGATCTCCGTCTGCGACGGCGGGAAACCCTCGGCGTCGATCCGTTCCGCGATCAGCGCGAGGATGGCTTGCTGGGTGTCGGTCAGGCTCATGGTTAGTAGTATTACTACTAACAACCGGGGCGGGCAAGGCCGTTCGTCCGGCAATTGATTGACCCAGTCAAATAACTCTCGCAGGCTGCGGTTCCGCCCCCGCCCACCGAGCCGCCCGCCATGGCCACCGAAATCGAAGCCGCCCAGGTCGACGCCGTCCGCGCCTTCAACCGCTTCTATACCCGCCGGATCGACGTACTGCGCGAGGACCTGCTCGACAGTCCGTTCACCCTGACCCAGGCGCGGGTGCTGTTCGAACTGGCCCAGCGCGAGCCGGTCGCGGCGCGCGAGATCGGCGAGACGCTGGGGCTGGACGCGGGCTACCTGAGCCGGATCGTGCAGGGTTTCGTCGACGCCGGCCTGGTCGCCAAGGCGCGCAGCGAACACGATGCGCGCAGCTTCGCGCTGAGCCTGACCGCGCGCGGCCGCGAGACCTTCGCCGGACTCGACCGCAGCTCGCACCGGACCACCGCGGCGATGCTGGAGACCCTGTCCGCGCTCGACCGCGACCGCCTGCTGCGCGCGATCGCCGAGGCCGAGCGCGCGCTGACCCCGCATGCGCTGCCGGCGCCGCAGCGCTTGCGCGTGCGCGAGCAGGCGATCGGCGACATCGGCTGGGCGATCGAGCGCCACGCCCGCCTGTATGCCGACGAGTACGGCTGGAACGCGGAGTTCGAGACGCTGGTGGCGACGCTGTTCGCGCAGTTCGCGAGCGGCCGCGATCCGGCGCGCGAGCGCTGCTGGATCGCCGAGATCGACGGCGAGCGGGTCGGCTGCGTGTTCGTGGCCGCCAACGCCGACGATGCGCGGATCGCGCAGCTGCGCTGCCTGTTGGTCGATCCGCGCGCGCGCGGGCTGGGCGTGGGCCGGCGGCTGGTGGAGACCTGCATCGACTTCGCCCGTGCGGCCGGTTATCCGCGCATACGCTTGTGGACCAACGACATCCTGGTTGCGGCGCGGCGCATCTACGAGGGCTTCGGATTCGTGCTGGTCGAAGAGAACCGGCATCGCAGCTTCGGCCACGATCTGGTTGGGCAGGTCTGGGAGCTTTCGCTGGAGTGAGCGGGCGCGATTGCGGCGGAGGCGCGTTGCAGGAGCGACGCGGGCCGCGATGCGGCCGTTGCGGGAACTGGGGTGCCGCAGTTGTCTGCTCGGTGGTCGCTGCGTTACGGGTTCGCGGCGATCTGCCGGGGCGCGGTCGCGGCTTGCGCCGCTCCTACAGGGGGATCGCCGCGCGGCGTCGCGTCGGGTACGACTGGAGGGATCGGCGCTGGTTTGCGTGTGCGCGGCAATCTGCCAGGGCGCGGTCGCGGCTTGCGCCGCTCCTACAGGAGGACGGCGGAGCCGGCACCGTTTGTCTCAGGACGCCAGCGTTTCCAGGCCTTGCAGCGCCGCGGCGACGGTCTGGCGCCGCACCGCTTCGCGGTCGCCGTCGAAGTGGAAGGCTTCGGCGCGCGGGTAGCCGCCGCGGCGCTTCCACGCGACCCAGACCGTGCCGACCGGCTTGTCCTCGGTGCCGCCGCCGGGGCCGGCGATGCCGGTGACCGCTACGGCGAGGGTCGCGCCGGTGTTGGCCAGGGCGCCGGAGACCATCTCGATTACGGTTTCGCGGCTGACCGCGCCGTGCTGTTCCAGGGTCTGCGGGCGCACGCTCAGCAGCGCCTGCTTGGCCTCGTAGCTGTAGGCGACCAGACCGCATTCGAACCAGGCCGAGGAACCGGCGATGTCGGTCAGGGTCTTGGCGATCCAGCCGCCGGTGCAGCTCTCGGCGGTGACCAGCATGTGGTGGTTGCGGCGGGCGGTTTCGCCGATGCGGGCGGCCAGGGCATCCAGGGCGGCGTCGGTGCTGTCGGCGGGGGCGATGGCAGGGGTGTGGGCGCTCATGGGCGCCACTATAACGGGCGTGGGGACGCGGGCTTTGCCGGGTTGGACGGTTGGACGGTTGGACGGTGCGGGCGCTGCCGGCAAGGGCGCGGCGACGACGCCGGCCGCGGTGGGCGCCTCGGCGATTGCGATGACCGCGTCGCGGCTCGCGCCGCTCCTACAGTCGGATCGCACGCCACGGCCTCGCCCTGTAAGAGCGGCGCGAGCCGCGACCCCGGGCTCGCCGTTCGCGGCGCGACGGCGGCGGCCTGCGCGACGACGGCGGCCTGCGCGACGACGCGGCCTGCGCGACGATGGCGGCCGCGCGCAGGTCGCGCGCGGTCGCCGTCGCACCGGCTTGGCTCAGTAGCTCACCCGCAAGGTCACCCCGTAGGTACGCGGCGCGCCGAGGAAGGCGTTCCACGAACCGGTCTGCAACGGGGCGTCGAAGCCGACCTGCTTGTATTCCTCGTCGAACAGGTTCATCGCCCAGGCCTCGACCATCCAGCGGCGGTTCTTGGCGCCGACGCCCAGGCGCGCGTTGACCACGGTGTAGGCCTCCTGGCCCTTTTCCGGGTCGAGGTCGGAGCCGGTGTTGTAGTCGGAGGAATACTTGGCGCCGATGTTGAAGCGGCCGACCAGGTCGGGGCCGAAGTCCCATTGGTAGGTCACCGCGGCCGAGGCCGACCACAACGGGGCGAAGCTGGCGCGCGCGCCGGGCAGCTTGGCCAGGTCGGCGTCGGGCAAGGGATCGTTGCCGTACTTGGTGTCGGCGTACATCACCCCGCCCTGCAGCATCAGGCCCTTGATCCCGGTCTGCCACAGCACTTCGGTGTCGATGCCCTGCGACACCACTTCCGGAATCGAGCGCACCACGAAGCTCGTGCCGAGGAAGCTGTTGAGCTGGAAGTCGCTGTAGGTCTGGTGGAACAAGGTCGCGTTGAGCAGCAGGTTGCCGCCGGCCCAGGTGGTCTTGGCGCCGAGCTCGTAGCTGTCGACGAACTCGCCCGGGAACGAGGTGTCGTTGACCGGGGTGATGCCGGCGGTGCCGGCCGACAGCCCGTTGGAGGACTGCACCCGGTCGAGGTTGAAGCCGCCGGCCTTGTAGCCGCGCGCGGCCGAGGCGTAGCCCATGACGTGCTCGTTCCAGCGGTACGCGGCCTTGAACGTGCCCGACCATTCCTTCTCGTCGCGCTCCTGGTGGGTCACCCGGCCGTTGTGCAGGGTGTTGGCCCACGGCAGGCACATGAAGCCGAGCACCTGCGGCACCAGCGCGTTGATCGCCGCCAGCGGCACGCCGCGCGCGGCCAGCGCCTGCCCCACCCGCGCCGGATTGGCCAGGCCAGCGCCGCAGCCGACGCCGCCGTTGGGGTTGCTGTAGACCGAGTCGAGCTCCTTGTTCTCCTTGGTGTAGCGCAGGCCCAGGGTCAGGTCGAGCTGGTCGGTGACGTGCCAGGTGTTGTTGGTGAACAACGCCACGCTGGTGCTGTTCTGCTTGTAGCGGTCGAGCGCGCCGAGGCCGGTGAAGGCGGTGCCGAACGGACGCCCGGACGCCTGCGACAGGAAGGTCGCGGCGTTGGCGGTGTTGACCACGCCGGCCGGGAAGCGCGCGGCGATCTGGCTCAGCACCGCGGTCGACAGGTACGGCTCGTAGGCGGCGCCGAGGCTGTAGGAATCGTTGCGCTTGAGGTCTTCGTCGGCATAGAACAGGCCGACCATCCAGTCGAGCTTGTCGGTGGAACCGGTCAGGCGCAGTTCCTGGCTGAACTGCTTGAAGCCGGTGAAGGATTCGTCCGGATCGGCGTTGCGGTAGATCATGTCGGCGGTGGAGAAATCGAAGTCCAGGCCGTTGATCGCCTGCCAGTCGCGCGCGGCGGTGATCGAGGTCAGCGTGGCGCCGCCGAACCACGGGGTGATCCAGTTGATCTCGGCCGAAACGCCCTTGTCCTTGATGTCCTGGGTGGTCGGCCGGTTGCTCCAGGCGCGGCGCGCGAACGGATCGGCCACCGGCGCCACGCCGGTGCCGCCGGCCAGCGCGTTGACGATCGCCGCGGTCGGGCCGCGCACCGTGGTCAGGCCGACGCAGCAGTTTTCCTCGCGGCTGCTGAAGTCGGCGATCAGGTTGATGTCGAGGTTCTCGGTCGGCTCGAACAACAGTTGGCCGCGCAGGGTGTGGAAGTTCTGGTCGCCGTCCTCGCGCTCGGCGCGCGGGCCGCGGCCGACTTCGACGTCGGTGAAGCCGTCGCGCTTGCGCTTGGCGCCGTAGATGCGGAACGCGGCGTTTTCGCCGAGCGCGGTGTTGAACGAACCGGCCGCGCCGACCGCGCCGTAGTCGCCGATGGTCAGCTCGCCCTCGACCTTGGTGTTGTAGTCCGGGCGGCGGGTGATGACGTTGATGACGCCGGCCGAGGTGTTCTTGCCGAACACCGTGCCCTGCGGGCCCTTGAGCACTTCGATCCGCTCGATCTCGCCGAGGTCGCCGAAGCCCACGCCGTTGCGCGGGCGGTACACGCCGTCGACGACCACGCCGACCGAGGATTCCAGGCCGGCGTTGTCGCCGACCGTGCCGATGCCGCGGATGCGCGCCACCGTCTGCACCTCGCTCTGGGTGCTGCTGACGGTCAGGCCGGGCACCAGCAACTGCACGTCCTTGATGTCGCGCACGCCGGTGTCCTGCAGCAGTTGCTCGGGCAAGGCGGTGATCGAGATCGGCACGTCCTGCATCGCCTCCTCGCGTTTTTGCGCGGTGACGGTGAGGCCGGCCAAGGTCTTGGCCTCGTCCTCCTGCGCCGGCGCGGACTGCTGCGCGTGCGCGGCGGCGGACGCGGCCAGGCTCAGGGCGACGGCGAACGACAAGGTCTTGCGACCCGGCGAGCGAGCGATCATCAGGCATTCCCCTCTTGTGACGACGTTTCCTACGAAAAACGCTGGATTCCAACGTTGGACTTCGATGTCTGGCGGTATCGGCGCGCGCTGCCGCGCGCGCCTCCGCGCGGTCCCCGGCGCGGTGCGTCCTCGACGTATACGCGATCGGCGGGGGAAGGCGGCCGGGCTACGCGGGAAGCAGGATGGGCGGAAAACTAGCACGCTGCGCGCAGGCGTCATGCGGCGTCGCAGCACCGTTGTGTCGGCAAGTAATTTTCGCCGATGTTGCGAACGAACGTTCGCAAAGTGGGTGGTGGGTATTGGGGGATCGCGATTTGCGACGAGGGCGGAGGAGCGCGGCGATCCGGCACAAGAGCGTCGGGCCTAAAGGCCCTCCCACAACAGCCCGGATGCCCTCGGCCTGCGGCGCTTGTCCGGCAGGAGCTTCACCGCTTTCGTGGGAGGGACTTCAGTCCCGATGCTTTTCGCTCAGGTCATGGCGATCTGGCACAAGAGCATCGGGCCTGAAGGCCCTCCCACAACAACCCGGATGTCCTCGGCCTGCGGCGCTTCTATCGGAGGGACTTCACCGCTTTTGTGGGAGGGCCTTCAGTCCCGACGCTTTCCGATCAGATCATGGCGATCCGGAACAAGAGCGTCGGGCCTGAAGGCCCTCCCACAACAACCCGGATGTCCTCGGCCTGCGGCGCTTCTATCGGAGGGACTTCGCCGCTTTTGTGGGAGGGACTTCAGTCCCGACGCTTTCCGATCAGATCATGGCGATCTGAAACAAGAGCGTCGGGCCTGAAGGCCCTCCCACGACAGCTCGGATGCCTGAGGCCCGCGGCGCCTGACTGGCAGGAGCTTCACCGCTTTAGTGGGAGGGACTTCAGTCCCGATGCTTTTCGCTCAGGTCATGGCGATCTGGCACAAGAGCATCGGGCCTGAAGGCCCTCCCACGACAACTCAGTGGCTGATCGGGCCGCGGCGCCCCACGCTCAGTCGCGCACCAGCGTCGACTTGCCGAACAGGCTCTCGACCAAATCGATCGCGATCAGCGCGGTGGCGTTGTCGCGGTCGAGGATCGGGTTGAGTTCGACGATGTCCAGCGAGCCCATGCGCCCGCTCTCGGCGATCATCTCCATCGCCAGTTGCGCTTCGCGGTAGTTCGGGCCGCCGGCGACGCCGGTGCCGACGCCGGGGGCGATGGTCGGGTCGAGGAAGTCGACGTCGAAGCTCACGTGCAGGTGGGTGTCCTCGTCGAGGTCGGCCAGCGCGTCCTCCATCACCCGCTTGATGCCGAGATCGCCGATCCGGCGCATGTCGTACACCGGCAGGCCGTGGCGGCGAATCAGTTGCTTCTCGCCGGCGTCGACCGAGCGCGTGCCGATCTGGCGCATCTGCCCGGCCTGCATCGCCGGCGCTTCGCCGCCGAGGTGGGTCAGTTCGCGCGGGCCCAGGCCGATCAGGCAGGCCACCGGCATGCCGTGCAGGTTGCCGCTCGGGGTGATGTCGTTGGTGTTGAAGTCGGCGTGCGCGTCCAGCCACAGCACGCGCAGCTTCTTGCCGTGCGCGCGGCAGTGCTGGGCGACCGCGGTGATCGAGCCCAGGCCCAGGCAGTGGTCGCCGCCGAGCAGGATCGGCATGCGGCCCAGGCCGAGTTCGGCGGACACGGCGTTCATCACCTGGCGGTTCCAGGCGATGACTTCATCGAGATGGCGATAGCCGTCGACCGGCCCGGTCCAGGGATTGGGCGGGCCGTCGAGGTTGCCGCGGTCGGCGACGTCCAGGCCGAGTCCGTGCAGCGCTTCGCGCAATCCGGCGATGCGCAGGGCCTCCGGGCCCAAGCGCGCGCCGCGGTCGCCGGCGCCGACGTCGGTCGGCGCGCCTATCAACGAAACCGGCAAGGCGGAAACCGGTGAGGCAGTGGGGGAGCTCATGTGCGGGTCCTGAGCGGCCGGCTCGGCGGCCGCGTGAATGGATGGAGCCGCCTTGGCGGCCGAAAAAGAGGTGGATGCGAACGCTTCTACGAGCGCAGGCCGCCAGCGAAGCCGCGCCGAGGCGAAGCGCGCATCGCATCGGCATCGGAACCGATGCAGCGGGCGCGCGTGCGACCCGATCGTGATCGCGTATCGCCGCGCCCTGCCCCGCCGCGCCGGCTCACTTCTCGACGAAGGCCCGCTCGATCACGTAGTCGCCCGGTTCGCGCGTGCGCGGCGAAGCGGCGAAACCGCGCTGGTCGAGCAGCGCGGCGGTGTCGGCGAGCATCTGCGGGCTGCCGCACAGCATCACCCGGTCTTCGGCCGGATCCAGCGGCGGCAGGCCGAGCGCCTGGGTCATGGTGTCGGCGGCGATTGCGTCGGTGAGCCGGCCCTGGTTGCGGAACGGCTCGCGCGTCACCGTCGGGTAGTAGCGCAATTGTTGCCGCACCGGCGGGCCGAGGAACTCGTGCTTGGGCAGTTCGCTCTCGATGAACTGCTGGTAGGCCAGGTCGTCGATCCGGCGCACGCCGTGCGCGAGCACCACGGTCTCGAAGCGCTCGTAGGTCTCCGGGTCGCGCACGATGCTCAGGAACGGCGCCAGGCCGGTGCCGGTGCCGAGCAGGTACAGGCGCTTGCCCGGGTTGAGATCGTTCAGCACCAGCGTGCCGGTGGGCCGGCGGCTGACCAGGATCTCGTCGCCGAGCTCGATGTGGCGCAGGCGCGAGGTCAGCGGGCCGTCGGGCACCTTGATGCTGAAGAACTCCAGGTGTTCCTCGTAGTGCGCGCTGGCGATCGAGTAGGCGCGCATCAGCGGGCGGCCGTCGATCTCCAGCCCGACCATGACGAAGTGCCCGCTGTCGAAGCGGAAGCCGGGGTCGCGGGTGGTGCGGAAGCTGAAAAGGCTGTCGTTCCAATGCCTGACTTCGATGACGCGTTCGGTCGCCAACTGCATCTGGGTGACTCCTGCATGGAAGGGGCGCAATGGGGGTGAAGCGGCGGTCGGGGCGCGAATCCGCGCCGCAGCCGACCCGCCGCGCGGGGTCGGCTGCAATCGCTGCGTCATCGTGCGGACGCGCTCGGGTAATTAACGGCCGTCGCGGTCGCAACGCCCGCGACGCGGGCGCGGCGCGACGGCCGGGCAATACCAGCACATTATTTTTTCCGGAGGGAAACGGATATTCCAAAGAATGATCCGCGTCGCAGGATAATCGGGCCTGCGCCTTTGACGGCGCCGCGGCCTAGCCGCGAATATTCGCCGGCATTATCTGCAGCACTCTGTCCGGCCGTCACGGAGCGCGCGAGCGCATAACCGGGCCGACCACCACCAGCCTGCCGGGAGGATCGCATGGGCGATTCGACGGGAACCTCTGCACCAATGGATTCAGAGACTTGCGAAAAACCGCCGAGCGCTCGCCGGTCGCGGCGCGGCGGCGGTCTCATTATCGAAACGGGGCGGCCCGCTCATTTTCTGAAAGATAATGGAAAAAGAAAATGAACGGATTATCAGAGCACACTTTGGAAACGCGTGCTGCGTCGCAACAGGAGAGTGACGCGACCGGGCAGGACGGCGCCGCCGCGGCCGGCGCCGCGATTATCGCGGGACCGAATGCCGACCCGGTCACGCCGGCAGCGACGACGCGGCTGGATTTTCTTCGGCACTGCGCCCACCCGCTGCTGATGCTGGCGGTGGCGGTTTATGCCTATGCCGCGATCGCGCGCGGCTGGGACCTGGGCGGCGCCAACTTCGCCTTCGTGTTGCTGACCATCGGCTACCTGGCGCTGCTGGAGCGGCTGATCCCGTACGAGCGCCGCTGGCTGCCGGACCGGCGCGAATGGGGCCTGTACGGCGTCTACTTCTTCCTCACCGTGGTCGGCGGCGCGCTCGCGCAGATCCCGCTGATGGCGGCGGTGTCGGCGGTGGCGCCGCTGCATCCGGCGCTGCCGCTGTGGGCGGAGATCCCGCTGGCGCTGCTGCTGAGTTCGCTCGCCAGCTACGCGGTGCACCGCGCCGGCCACGACGTTCCGCTGCTGTGGCGGCTGCACGGCGTGCACCACGTGCCGGACAAGGTCAACGTCGGCAACAACGGGGTCAACCACGTGCTCGACGTGACCCTGGCCCAGTTCGTGGTGCAGTTTTCGCTGGCGCTGTCGGGCTTCTCCGCGCATGCGCTGTTCGCGGTCGGCATCTTCGTCATCGCCCAGGGCTATTTCGTCCACGCCAACATCGACGTGCGCCTGGGCTGGCTCAACCACGTGCTCGCCAGCCCCGAGCTGCACCGCATGCACCACAGCGCCGACAAGCACGAGGCCGGCCACTTCGGCTCGGACCTGTCGGTCTGGGACCGCCTGTTCGGCAGCTACACCTGGCGGCCGGGCAAGCGCCCGCGCCAGATCGGCCTGTTCGCGCCGGGCACGTTCCCGCCGAACCGCGCGCTGCTGTCCACCTTGTTGCATCCATTGCGGCCGCGGCGCTATCCGCCCGCGCCGCCACCCTCGCCCGCCCACGCACCGCTCGCATCCGCCGCGCCCGCCGCGGACCGCGCGCCGCCCTGACCGATTTGTTTCAGATCCAGTTTGTTCCAGAACCAGTTTGTTCCAGATCACGGCCGGAACGCGTTCCGGCGCTCCACCGAACCGCTCCGCAAGACGCCCTTAAGACGACCCGACGACCCGATCACACGGCCCGCCGCGCTCGCGCGTGGACGCATCTCCAAGGAATCGACCATGACGGACTCCAGCAAGAAGCCTTCCTCCAGCGAAGCCTCCGCTCACGACGCCCACGACGCCGCCGCGCGCGCGGCCGCCGACGGCGTCGCCCAGACCGGCGGCCCGGTGGCGATGGAGGACCGCATCGCCATCATCGGCATCGGCTGCCGCCTGCCCGGCGGCGCCAGCGACTACCGCGCGTTCTGGCAGAACCTGGTCCAGGGCAAGGACTGCCTCACCGACACCCCGCTCAACCGCTACGACGTGCGCACGCTCGGCAGCCGCGACAAGAGCAAGCCCGGGCGCCTGGTCGGCGGCCGCGGCGGCTACATCGACGGCTTCGACGAATTCGATCCCGCGTTCTTCGGCATCAGCCCGCGCGAGGCCGACTACATGGACCCGCAGCAGCGCAAGCTGCTGGAAGTGGCCTGGGAAGCGCTGGAAGACGGCGGCCAGAAGCCCGGCGAACTGGCCGGCCAGGAGATCGGCGTGTTCGTCGGCGCGTTCACCCTGGACTACAAGATCGTCCAGTTCGCCGACCTGAGCTTCGACACCCTGGCCGCGCACACCGCCACCGGCACGATGATGACGATGGCGTCGAACCGGATCTCGTACTGCTTCGACTTCCGCGGCCCGAGCCTGTCGATCGACACCGCCTGCAGTTCCTCGCTGGTGGCCGTGCACCTGGCCTGCCACAGCCTGCGCCGCGGCGAGACCAGCCTGGCCCTGGCCGGCGGCACCCTGCTGCACATGACCCCGCAATACACCATCGCCGAGACCAAGGGCGGGTTCCTGTCGCCGGAAGGCAAGTCGCGCACTTTCGACGCATCGGCGAACGGCTATGTGCGCGCCGAGGGCGTCGGCATCGTCGCGCTCAAGCGGCTGGAGGACGCGCTGCGCGACGGCGATCCGATCCACGCGGTGATCCTGGCCACCGGCGTCAACCAGGACGGCCACAGCAACGGCATCACCGTGCCGAATCCCGACGCCCAGGTCGCGCTGATCCAGCGCGTGTGCGGCGAAGCCGGGATCGCGCCGGGCAGCCTGCAGTACATGGAAGCGCACGGCACCTCGACCCCGGTCGGCGATCCGATCGAGGCCCGCGCGCTCGGGCGCGCGCTGGCGCAGGGCCGCGAGCCCGGCGCGGAATGCTTCGTCGGTTCGGTCAAGACCAACATCGGCCATACCGAGGCCGCCGCCGGCGTCGCCGGCCTGATCAAGACCGCGCTGGCGCTCAAGCACAAGCAGATTCCGCCGCACATCAATCTCAAGACGGTGAACCCGGACATCGACCTGGCCTCGATGCCGTACAAGATCCCGACCGAACTGACGCCGTGGCCGGCGCACGAAGGCCCGGCGCGCGCCGCGGTCAACTCGTTCGGCTTCGGCGGCACCAACGCGCACGTGGTGCTGGAGGAAGCGCCGGCGCGCGCCGTCGCGACCGCCGCCGCCGACCAGGCCGAAGCGCTCGACATCGGCGGCTACAACCTGCTGCCGCTGACCGCGCGCGATCCCGCCGCGCTGCCCGAGCTGGCCGCCGGCATCCTGCGCGAACTCGACCGCGAAGGCGACGAGGCGGTGTCGATCGACGACCTCGCCCACACCCTCGCCCATCGCCGCCAGCACCTGGAATCGCGCCTGACCCTGGTCTACGACAGCCGCGAAACCCTGCGCGAGCGGCTGGCCGCCGCGACCGCCGGCGAAGCGCACCCGCTGGTGCTCGCCGACGACCGCCGCGGCGCCGCCGCGCCGAAGCTGGCCTGGGTGTTCACCGGCATGGGCCCGCAGTGGTGGGCGATGGGCCGGCAGCTGTTCGAGAACGAGCCGATCTACCGCGAGGTGATCGAGCGCTGCGACGCCGAGCTGCGCAAGCACGTCGACTGGTCGCTGATCGAACACTTGGGCGCCGCCGAAGCCGACTCGCTGATGAGCGACACCTGGCTGGCGCAGCCGGCCAACTTCGCCGTGCAGATCGCATTGGCGGCGATGTGGCGCGCGCGCGGGGTGACGCCGGACGCCATCGTCGGCCACAGCACCGGCGAGGTCGCCGCGTTCTACGAAGCCGGCGTCTACACCCTGGAACAGGCGGTGCGCGTGGTCGTGCACCGCAGCCGCCTGCAGCAGACCCTGGTCGACACCGGCAGCATGCTCGCCGTGAGCCTGAGCGAGGCCGAAGCTTTGCGCCGGATCGCGCCGTACGGCGATCGCGTGTCGATCGCCGCGGTCAACAGCCCCGGCGCGATGACCCTGGCCGGCGACCAGGACGCGCTGGCCGAAGTCGCCGCGCAGCTGCAGGCCGAGCAGTTGTTCGCCAAGTTCCTGACCGTGCGCGTGCCCTACCACAGCGCCAAGATGGACCTGATCAAGGACGAACTGCTGGAGTCGCTCGAAGGCCTCGCCCCGCACCCGGCGCAGTTGCCGCTGTACATGACCGCCAAGCCCGGCATCGCCGCCGGCCACGAGCTCGACGCGCAGTACTGGTGGGAGAACGTGCGCAACAGCGTCGGCTTCCGCGCCGCCATCGACGCGATGGCCGACGACGGTTACGAACTGTTCCTGGAGATCGGCCCGCACCCGGTGCTCGGCCACTCGATCAACGAGTGCTTCGCCGCGCGCGGCGCCAGCGCGCGCAGCGTGCCCTCGATCCGGCGCCAGGAAGACGAGGCGGCGCGCTTCGCCGCCTCGCTGGCGACCCTGCACAACCTCGGCGTCGCCATCGACTGGCAGGCGCTGCATCCGCGCGGCCGCCAGGTCGCGCTGCCGCGCTATCCGTTCAAGCGCGACCGCTACTGGGTCGAACCGCGTCCGGTCGAGCAGATCCGCCTCGGCCAGCTCGATCACGCGCTGCTGGGCCGGCGCATGGCCAACGCCGAGCCGACCTGGGAAGCGCGCCTGGACGCCGAGCACCAGCCGTATCTGCAGGACCACCGCATCCAGGGCAACGTGCTGTTCCCCGCCGCCGGCTACATCGAGATGGCGGCGCAGGCGGTGCGGGCGATGACCGGCGGCGGCACCGCCGCGATCGCCGACATCGAACTGCGCAAGGCGCTGTTCCTGTCCGACACCGAGGCGGTGACCGCGCAATTGTCGTTCTCCTCCGACGGCGCCGGCTTCAACGTCTCCACCCTGTCCGCCGACGGCGGCGAGCGCACCGTCCACGCCGCCGGCAGCGTGCGCGCCAGCCAGGGCCGCCGCGCCGCGCCGGCGCTGGACGCGCGCGCGGTGCGCGAACGCAGCCCGCTGTACCTGGCGCGCGCGGCCTGCTACCAGCAGCTCGGCGAGATGGGCTACCACTACGGCCCGGCGTTCCAGGGCATCGAGGAAGTCTGGATCGGCCACGGCGAAGCGCTCGCCAAGATCGTGCCGACCGAACAACTGCTCGGCGGCGCCGCCGACCATCACTTCCACCCGGCCATGCTCGACGCCTGCTTCCAGGCGCTGCTGACCCCGCAGATCCTGCAGCGCCAGATCGCGCTGGAAACCGGCCGCGGCGCCGACGCCGGCACCGGCATCCGCCTGCCGCTGTCGATCCAGGAAGTGCGCAGCGAGGCCATCGGCGAGCGCACGCTGTGGGTGCACGCGCAGATCACCCACGACGGCGGCGACGAGCTGATCGGCGACCTCCTGGTCTACGGCGAGGACGGCCGCGCGCTGGGCAAGGTCGCCGGCTTCCGCGCCGCCAACGTCGAGAACGCCAGCGCCAAGGTCGGCCTGCCGACCATCGACGGCTGGCTGGCCGAGACCCACTGGCACGAGATCGCCGAAGACCCGGCGAACCCGCCGCAGGCCGGCGAAAGCGAAGGCTGGCTGATCTTCGCCGACGAGCACGGCCTGGGCGACGAACTCGCCGCGCTGGCCGCCGACCGCGGCGAGCGCGTGCACCTGGTGCGCCCGGGCAAGCGCTACAAGCTGGAGAAGGACCTGCACGAGTCCAGCGTCGCGCCCGGCGTGGCCAAGGACCTGCTGCGCCTGTTCGCCGACCTCGACAAATCCGGCGCCGGCCGCTTCGGCCGCATCGTCCACCTGTGGAACCTCGACCAGCCCAGCGTCGACGCCGCCGACACCCCGGCGCTGCAGAACGGCAACAGCCGCGGCGCGTATTCGCTGATCGCGCTGGCCCAGGCGCTGACCGCCGCGCACCCGCACGGCCGGCTGCACATCGTCACCCGCGGCACCCAGGCGGTGAACCGCGGCGATGCGGTCGAACCGCTCGGCGCGCCGGCCTGGGGTATCGGCCGGGTGCTGTGGTACCAGGAGCTGATCGCCCAGCGCGGCAAGCTGATCGACCTGCCGCTGCGCGACGCCCACGACCCGGCCGAGCGCGTCGCCGAAGCCGCGCTGCTGCGCAACGAACTGCTGCGCGGCGACGAGGACGAAGTGGCCCTGCGCGAGGGCAAGCGCTACACCGGCCGGCTGCTGCCGGCGCAAGGCCTGACCAAGCCGCTGCCGCTGCGCCTGCGCAGCGACGGCGCCTACCTCGTCACCGGCGCGTTCGGCGCGCTGGGCCGGTTGCTGTGCCGCACCCTGGTCAAGCGCGGCGCGCGCAAGCTGATCCTGGTCGGCCGCAGCAAGCTGCCGGCGCGCGCGCAGTGGCGCGACACCGATCCGGACACCGCGGTCGGCCGCAACGTGCGCTTCCTCAAGGAACTCGAACGCCTCGGCGCCGAGCCCATCCTGGCCCAGCTCGACATCACCGACGAAGGCGCGCTGCGCGGCTGGCTGGCCGATTACCGCGAGCGCGAGCTGCCGCCGATCCGCGGCGCGTTCCACCTCGCCGGGCAGGTGCGCGACACCTTGCTCGCCGACATGCAGCGCGACAGCTTCGATCCGGTGTACGAGCCCAAGGTCATCGGCGGCTGGCTGCTGCACAAGCACCTGGCCGACCAGCCGCTCGACCACTTCGTGCTGTTCGCCTCGATCGCCTCGATCGTCACCACCGCCGGCCAGGCCAACTACGCCGCCGGCAACGCCTTCCTGGATGCGCTCGCGCACCACCGCCGCGCCCAGGGCCTGCCCGCGCTCGCCGTGGACTGGGGCCCGTGGGCGACCGGCATGATCGAGGAACTGGGCCTGATCGAGCACTACCGCAACAGCCGCGGCATGTCCTCGCTGCCGCCGGACGCCGGCATGGACGTGCTGGAGCGGGTGATCGGGCAGGATCGCGCCCAGCTGTTGGTCGCGACCGTGGTCGACTGGCCGATCTTCATGGCCTGGTACTCCTCGCCGCCGCCGCTGATCGAGGAACTGGCCAAGCTCGGCGCCGGCAGCGGCGCGGCCGAGCACGGCAGCTTCGTCGAGGCCTTCCGCGACGCCGACGCGCTGGCGCGCTGGAGCCTGCTCGGCGAGCGCTTCCACGGCCTGATCGCCCAGGTCATGCGGGTCAAGCCCGAGCAGATCGACGCCGACGCCAGCCTCAACGCGCTCGGCCTGGATTCGCTGCTGGCGATGGAACTGCGCGCGCGCATCCACACCGAACTGAAAGTCGCGCTGCCGGTGGTGACCCTGCTGAGCAGTTCCTCGATCGGCACCCTGACCGAGCAGTTGCACGCCGGCCTGGTCGAACTGGTGGCCGCGCAGGGCGAGGACGACGGCGCGGCCCAGTTCGAGGCCCACACCGACGAGAGCCGCTACCCGCTGAGCCAGAACCAGAACGCGCTGTGGTTCCTCAAGCAGCTCAACCCCGACGGCTTCGCCTACAACATCGGCGGCGCGGTCGAGGTGCGCACCGAACTGGAACCGCAGCTGATGTTCCAGGCGGTGCGCGAGCTGATCGCGCGCCACCCGAGCCTGCGCGCCAGCTTCGTGCTCGACCGCGGCCAGGCGGTGCAGGTGATCCGTCCGCACAGCGAGGCGGACCTCGCCCTGTTCGACGTGCAGGACAAGCCGTGGGAGGAGATCTACCAGCAGATCATCCGCGAGTACCGCAAGCCCTACGACCTGGAACACGACCCGCTGGTGCGCTTCCGCCTGTTCAAGCGCGGCAAGGACCGCTGGGTGATCATGAAGGCGGTGCATCACATCATCTCCGATGCGATCTCCACCTTCACCTTCATCGAAGAGCTGCTGGCGATCTACGAGGGCCTGCGGCGCAAGGAGAAGGTGGAACTGGCGCCGGTGCGCGCGCGCTACCTGGACTTCTACAACTGGCAAAGCAAATTCCTGGCCTCGCGCGAGGCGGCGAAGATGCTGGAGTACTGGAAGTCGCACCTGCCGGCGCAGGTGCCGATCCTGGCGCTGCCGACCGACAAGCCGCGCCCGGTGGTGCAGACCCACAACGGCGCCTCGGAATTCTTCGTCCTCGACCGCGAGCTCAGCGCGCGCATCCACACCCTGGCGCGCGAGCGCGGCGCGACCGTGTTCATGGTGCTGATGGCGGCCTACTACGTGCTGCTGCAGCGCTACACCGGCCAGGACGACGTGATCGTCGGCAGCCCGGTGATGGGCCGCACCCAGGAGGAGTTCGCCCAGGTCTACGGCTACTTCGTCAACCCGCTGCCGCTGCACGTGGACCTGAGCGCGCAGCCCAGCGTGGCCGAGCTGATCGCGCAGGTGCAGCGCACCGTGCTCAACGGCCTGGACAACCAGGAATACCCGTTCGTGCTGCTGGTCGAGAAGCTCGGCCTGCAGCACGATCCGAGCCGCTCGGCGGTGTTCCAGGCGATGTTCATCCTGCTCGCGCACAAGGTCGCGACCGAGAAGTACGGCTACCGCCTGGAATACATCGAACTGCCGGAAGAGGAAGGCCAGTTCGACCTGACCCTGTCGGCCTACGAGGACGAAGCCGACGGCCGCTTCCACTGCGTGTTCAAGTACAACACCGACCTGTTCCATGCGCAGACCGTGCAGCGGCTGGCCGCGCACTACGTCAACCTGCTCGACGGCCTCACCCGGCTGCCGGCGCAGGCGTCGATCGCCGAGCTGCAATTGCTCGATGCGGACGAGCGCCGCGAGGTGCTCGGCCGCTGGAGCGGCGCCGACGACCGCGCCGCCGCCGACGTGCCGGTGCCGACGCTGATCTCGCGCGCCGCGCAGGCCCACCCGGATGCGCTGGCGGTGGCGGTGCCGAGCGAACGCGGCGACACCCGCCGGCTCAACTACGGCGAACTGGAGCGCCGCTCCAACCGGCTCGCGCGCAAGCTGCGCGAGCTCGGGGTCGGCAGCAGCTCGGTGGTCGCGCTGTGCCTGGACAAGTCGCCCGAGCTCATCGTCGCCCTGCTCGCCGTGCTCAAGGCCGGCGGCGCCTACCTGCCGCTGGACCCGGACTACCCGGCCGAGCGCCTGGCCTACATGGCCGGCCACGCCGGCGCGAAATTGGCGGTGATCGACGAAGAACGGCGCGAACGCCTGGCCGGTTGGGACGGCGACGTGCTCACGCCGGACGAACTGCAGTTGATCGCCGACGCCGACACCGACGCATCGCCGCTGGAGTTCGCGCCGGCGCCGACCGATACCGCCTACGTGATCTACACCTCCGGCTCGACCGGCAAGCCCAAGGCGGTGCACGTCACCCACGCCAACTGGGCCTCGGCTTACGCCGGCTGGGAGCGCGAGTACGCGCTGGACCAGACCCACGCCCACCTGCAGATGGCCAGCTTCTCCTTCGACGTGTTCGCCGGCGACTTCGCCCGCGCGCTGTGCGCGGGCAAGACGCTGGTGCCGGTGACGCGCGAGCTGCTGTTCAACACCCAGCGCCTGTACCGGGCGATGGTCGAGGAAAAGATCGACGCCGCCGAATTCGTGCCGGCGGTGGTGCGCGGGGTGATGGACTACTGCGAACGCGAAGGCGAGCGCCTGGACTTCATGCGCCTGCTGGTGGTCGGCTCGGACGTGTGGAAGGTCGAGGAATACCGGCGCCTGCGCGCGCTGGCCGGACCGCACACGCGCACGATCAACTCCTACGGCCTCAGCGAAGCGACCATCGACAGCACCTATTTCGAGGGCGACGCCGCCGAGCTGGAAGGCAGCCGCATGGTGCCGATCGGGCGGCCGTTCCCGAACACCGCGCTGTACATCCTCGACGAGCGCCGCCAGCCGGTGCCGGCGGGCGTGGCCGGCGAGCTGTGGATCGGCGGCGGCGGCGTCTGCGCCGGCTACGTCAATGACGAGGAACAGACCGCGCAGCGCTTCGGCGAACTGCCGCTGGGCGCCGACGGCGCGATGGTGCGGGTCTACCGCACCGGCGACCTGGCGCGCTGGAGCGGCGACGGCCAGGTCCAGCTGATCGGCCGCGCCGACGGCCAGGTCAAGGTGCGCGGCCACCGCGTCGAGATCGGCGAGATCGAATCGCAGCTGGCGGCGTGGCCGGAGATCGCCCAGGCGGTGCTGACCGTGCGCGAGGACGCGCGCGGCGAGGCCTCGCTGTGCGCTTACTGCGTCGCCGCCGAAGCCGGCGCGACCCTGAACTGGCGCGCGCTGCGCGAGCATCTGGCGCAGTACCTGCCGACCTTCATGATCCCCTCGCAGTACGTGCAGCTCGACGCGCTGCCGCTGTCGGGCAACGGCAAGGTCGACCTCGCCGCGCTGCCGGCGCCGGACGGCAACGCCGCCGAGGCCGCGTTCGAGCCGCCGCAGACCCTGTTCGAGACGCGCATGGCCGAGCACTGGAAGCAGTTGCTGGGCCTGCAGCAGGTCGGCCTGCACGACGACTTCTTCGAGGTCGGCGGCAGTTCGATCAAGCTGATCGAACTGATCTACAACCTGCAGAGCGAGTTCAACATCGCCATCGCGGTGAGCCAGCTGTTCAAGCTCACCACCCTGCACGGCATGGCCAAGACGGTCGAAGCGATCAGCCTGGGCCGGGTCGCCGGCGCGCAACCCTACCTGCGCTTCAACGCCGGGCGCGGGCACGAGCAGACCATCTTCTGCTTCCCGCCGGCCGGCGGCCACGGCCTGGTCTACCGCCAGCTCGCGGTGCATCTGCCGGAATACGAGTTCGTTTCGTTCAACTACCTGCTCGGCGACGACAAGGTCGCCCGCTACGCCGACTTGATCGAAGGCATCCACGCCGAGGGCCACTGCACCCTGTTCGGCTACTCGCTCGGCGGCAACCTCGCTTTCGAAGTGGCCAAGGAACTGGAGCGCCGCGGCCGCGAAGTGCCGAACGTGGTCATCATGGATTCCTACCGCATCCCGGAATCCTTCGAACTGGGCAACGAGCACTTCGAGGCCTTCGAGCACGAGCTGACCGAACACCTGCGCAAGCACACCGGCTCGGACCTGCTCGCCCACGACACCCTGGAGCAGGCGCGCGACTACATCCGGTTTTGCAGCCAGACCCCGAACCTGGGCACCATCGCCGCCCCCGTCAGCGTGATCTCCGACGAGGACAAGCTGGTGTTCTACGGCACCGGCCAGCGCGGCACCTGGCATGGCAGCTCGCTGACCCGCAGCCAGGTGTTCCGCGGCTACGGCAAGCACGCCGACATGCTCGACGCCGACTACATCGAGAAGAACGCGGCGCTGGCGCGCGGCATCCTGGTCGGGGAGACGGCCCATGTCGCCTGATTCGGCCGGCGACGCCGTCGCCAGCAAGCGCGGGCCGGACTGGAGCGCGCGCACGCGCGCTCCGGGTTCGCGGCCCCGGGCCATCATCGTCGGCGCCGGCATGGCCGGCATGGCCACCGGCTGCTACGCGCAGATGAGCGGGATCGAAACCCGCATCTTCGAAAAGCACGTGCTGCCGGGCGGCTGTTGCACCGCCTGGTCGCGCGGCGGCTACATCTTCGATTACTGCATCGAGTGGCTCAACGGCACCGCGCCGGGCAACAACGCCAACCAGGTCTGGCGCGAGCTCGGCGCGCTCGACGGCAAGACCGTGCGCAACTTCGAACTGTTCAACAAGGTCGTCGACGAGCGCGGCCGCGAAGTGAACTTCTACAACGATCCCGACCGGCTCGAACGCGAGCTGATCGCGGTGTCGCCGCAGGACGCGCCGCTGATCAAGGCCTTCTGCGCCGATTTCCGCCGCTTCACCAAGCTCGCCCTGCATCCGTTCCTGAAGCCGCCGCCGCTGGAGAACTGGAAGGAGAAACTGGCCACGCTGCGCCAGGTGCTGCCGGCGTTCGCGCTGTTCTGGCGCACCGGCGCGGCGCAGATGGGGCCGTACGCGGACCGTTTCGCCGATCCGCTGCTGCGCCGCGGTTTCCGCAATATGTTCTTCCAGGACCCGGGCAACTTCGCGGTGCTGCCGTTCCTGTACAACCTGGCCGAGGCCTACAACGACAACGTCGGTTTCCCGCAGGGCGGCTCGCTGGGGCTGTCGCGCTCGGTCGAGGAGCGCTACCTCGGCCTGGGCGGCCACATCGCCTACCGCACCCGCGTCGACCGGGTGCTGGTCGAGGACGGCCGCGCGGTCGGCGTGCGGCTCAAGAACGGCGAATGCCACTACGCCGACCACGTGGTCTCGGCCTGCGACGGACTGTTCACCCTCAACACCCTGCTCGACGGCCAATACAGCAACCCGCGCCTGGACAAGCTGTTCAAGGAAGTGCTGCCGCGCCCGGGCGAGCGCTATCCCGGCGTGGTCTCGGCCTTCGTCGGCTTCGACGGCGACGTGCCGGCGGGCGAGTCGCACAGCACCACCTACCTGCTCGGCGCCGACGACGCGGCGCGGCTGCCCGGCGGCGACCAGGGCAGCCTGGTGGTGCAGTTGCGCTCGCGCTATTCCGACGGCTTCGCGCCGCCGGGCAAATCGGTCATCCACGTCACCTACTTCAGCGACTACGACTACTGGAAGCAGTTGCGCAACAGCGACCGCCGCCAGTACTGGGCGAAGAAGCGCGAAGTCGCCGAATTCGTGCGCGAATTCCTGGAGCGCAAGTACCCGGGCATCGGCGCGCGCATCGAGCTGGTCGACGTCGGCACTCCGGCCACCACCGAGCGCTACACCGGCAACCACAAGGGCGCGATCCTGGCCTGGAAGTCGCCCGACGCCGACGACCTGATCGCCGCGCTGATCGCCAAGGACCGCCTGCGCCTGCAAGGCCTGCGCGGGTTCTCGATGGCCGGGCACTGGGTCGCCGGCGGCAGCCTGATCAAGGCCGCGTCCAGCGGCCGCTTCTGCGCGCAGTACCTGTGCGAGGAACTGGGCGTGCCGTTCAAGGCCTGGGAGAGCGGCAACCGCGAACCCTGGCACCGCGACAAGCTCGGCCACCTGCCGCAACTCGACGACGGCCCGGCGCTGGAGCGTCCGGCGCGGCCGCGCGCCGTCGCCACCGTCCCCATCGCCGGCGCCGCCGCGCTCCCGGCCGCCTGACCACGAGGACCCGACCATGCCGCACCCCCACGGCAACACAGCGCGCGCGCGCCGCCGGCGTTTCCCCGCGGAGGCCCGCCATGGCGCGCGATAACGGCCCCGACTGGAGCGAACGCGGCGCATCCGCGGACGGCACGCCGCGGGTCATCGTCATCGGCGGCGGCGTCGGCGGCCTGTCCACCGGCGTCTACGGCCAGATGAGCGGATTGCAGACGCGGATCTTCGAGACCCACGTGCTGCCCGGCGGTTGCTGCACCGCCTGGTCGCGCCAGGGCTACATCTTCGACTACTGCATCGAATGGCTGATCGGCACCGGCGCCGGCAACGACGCCAACCGGGTCTGGCGCGAGCTCGGCGCGCTCGACGGCAAGACCGTGCGCGACTTCGACATGTTCAACAAGGTCGTCGACGAGGACGGCCGCTCGGTGACCTTCTACAACGATCCCGACCGGCTCGAAGCGCACCTGCTGGAGATTTCCCCGGCCGACGCCGAACCGATCCGGGCCTTCTGCGCCGACCTGCGCCGCTTCGTCAAGATCGAGCTGTACCCGTTCCTGACGCCCGACCCGCTCAAGAGCGTCGGCGAGAAGCTGCGCACATTGCTGAAGGTGCTGCCGGCGTTCCGCCTGTTCTGGCGCAACGCCGCCACGCCGATGCACCGCTTCGCCGACCGCTTCAGCGACCCGCTGCTGCGGCGCGCGTTCCGCAACATCTTCTACCAGGACCCGGAAACCTTCCCGGTGCTGCCGTACCTGTACAACATGGCCTGCGCGCACAACCGCAACGCCGGCTTTCCGCAGGGCGGCTCGCTGGGGCTGTCGCGCTCGATCGAGGAGCGTTATCTCGCGCTCGGCGGCATCCTCAACTACCGCTGCCGGGTCGACAAGATCCTGGTCGAGGACGGCCGCGCCGTCGGCGTGCAGCTCAAGGGCGGCGCGCGCCACTACGCCGACATCGTGGTCTCCGCCGCCGACGGCTACACCACGCTGTACGGCATGCTCGAGGGCAAGTACACCAGCCCGGCGATCGAGACCCTGTACGGCGAGATGCTGGACAAGCCCGGCATCCTGTTCCCGGCCGTGGTGTCGGCTTTCGTCGGCCTGACCGGCGACTTCGATCCGGACGACTCGCACAGCACCACTTACCTGCTCAGCGAAGAGGAAGGCCGGCGACTGCCCGGCGCGCTGCAGAACAGCATCGTCGTGCAGCTGCGCTCGCGCTATTCCGACGGCTTCGCCCCGCCCGGCCGCGCGGTGATCCACTGCACCTACTTCAGCGACTTCCACTACTGGCGCCGGCTGCGCAGCGAAGACCGCAAGCGCTACTGGGCGGAGAAGCGCGAGGTCGCGCAGTTCGTGCGCGAGTTCCTGGAGCGGCGCTATCCGGGCATGGACGAACGCATCGAACTGGTCGACGTGGCCTCGCCGGCCACGACCAAGCGCTACACCGGCAACAGCAACGGCTCGATCCTGGCGTGGAAGGCCTTCAGCGACGCCGAGGACCTGGCCAACGAGCTGGTCAACAAGGGCCGCATGCAGTTGCCCGGGCTCAAGGGTTTCTACATGGCCGGGCAATGGGTGGGCCTGGGCGGGCTGATCCGCGCCGCGTCCACCGGCCGTTTCGCCATGCAGTACATCTGCAAGGAACTGGGCCGCGAGTTCCGCGCCTTCGAAAGCCAGGCCGGCGAACGCTGGCATACCGGCAAGCTCGGGCCGTTCCCCCAACTCGACAAAGCACTCGACAAGCAGGCGGCCGACCGTCCCGCGCGCGCCGCGCGCGGCGGCGACGCGCCTGCGCTGCACGCCACCATCGTCTGACAGGAGCACGGCCATGCCGAGCGGCAAGCGGGAAAGCATGATCATCATCGGCGCGGGACTGGGCGGCCTGTCCACCGGCTGCTACGCGCAAATGAACGGCTACAAGACCCAGATCTTCGAAATGCACGAAATCCCCGGCGGCTGCTGCACCGCCTGGGACCGCGGCGACTTCACCTTCGACTGCTGCATCAGCTGGCTGCTCGGCAACGGCCCGGGCAACGAGATGCACCAGATCTGGCTGGAGCTCGGCGCGTTGCAGGGCAAGCAGATGCGCCACTTCGACGTGTTCAACATCGTGCGCGGCCGCGACGGCCGCGCGGTGTACTTCTATTCCGATCCGGACCGGCTCGAAGCGCACCTGCTGGAGCATTCGCCGGCCGACGCCAAGCTGATCCGCGACTTCGTCAAAGGGCTGCGCAGCTTCCGCAAGGCGCTGGCGGTGTATCCCTTCCTCAAGCCGGTCGGGCTGATGGGGCGCTGGGAACGCTGGAAGATGCTGGCGTCGTTCCTCCCCTACTTCAACGCCATCCGCAAGTCGATCAGCGTGCTGATGACCGACTACTCGGCCAAGTTCAAGGACCCGCTGCTGCGCGAGGCGTTCAACTTCATCCTCTACGAAAAGCACCAGAACTTCCCGGTGCTGCCGTTCTACTTCCAGCTGGCCTCGCACGCGAACCTGTCCGCCGGCGTGCCCGAGCACGGTTCTCTCGGCCTGGCCAAGTCGATCGAGGAACGCTACCGGCGCCTCGGCGGCCAGGTGCACTACAACGCGAAAGTCGAGGAGATCCTGGTCGAGGACGACCGCGCGGTCGGCATCCGCCTCAGCGACGGGCGCGAGATCCGTTCCGACATCGTGGTCTCCGCCGCCGACGGCCAGACCACGCTGATGAAGTTCCTCAAGGGCCGCTACCTCAACGACACCTACCGCAAGCTCTACACCCAGACCATCGCCGAACCGCACATGGTCTTCCCGGGCTACTTCATCACCTTCCTGGGCCTGAACAAGCCCTTCCCCGAAGGCGAGCCCTGCGCGACCTACCTCCTCGACGACGAGGAAGCGCAAGAGATGCTCGGCATCCGCCACCCGAGCATCAACGTGCAGTTCCGCAGCCAGCACTATCCGGAACTGGCGCCGAAGGACCATTGCATCGTCTACGCCACCTACTTCTGCGACATCGCGCCGTGGCGCGCGCTCAACGAAGGGCCCGAGCAGGTCAGCCGCAAGCGCAAGGGCGAGGAACTGCACACCCTGCCGGTGCGCCGCGGCCACGAGTACCACGCGGCCAAGCGCCGGGTCAGCAACGCGATGATCCGGCTGCTGGAAAAGCGCTATCCCGGGCTCAAGGATTCGATCGTCGTGCGCGACGTCTCCAGCCCGCTGACCCAGGTGCGCTACACCGGCAACTTCGACGGCACCGTGCTGGGCTGGCAACCGTTCGTGGAGAGCGGCGAGACCATGGAAGAGGAGATCAAGAAGCACGGCCCGGTGATGCAAGGGCTGTCGAACTTCTACATCTCCGGCGTGTGGGCCACCACCGGCGGGCTGATCCGCGCCGCCGCCGCCGGCCGCCACGTCATGCACTTCATCTGCAAGGACGACGGCCGCGACTTCACCGCCAGCATCGACGACCACGCGCCGATGCCGACCCACCTGATCCACCCGGTCGGGCCGAGCAAGCCCGCCTACGCGCCGCCCAGCGGCTTTCCGCAACTCGCCACGACCAGGACCGCAAGCACATGAAGACCGAACGTTGGGTGGTACGCGAACACGTCGAGGGCGTGCCCGATGCCGCGCGCATCTACGAAAAAGTCGAGACCGAACTGGACACGCGCCTGGGCGAGGAGCAGATGCTGCTCAAGACCCTGTACGTGTCGGTCGATCCCTACCTGCAAGGCATCTGCCTGGACACGCCGATCGGCGACCACATGGGCGCCGACTCGATCATGCAGGTGCTCGACGCCGGGCCGAAGGCGCCGTTCCGGCCGGGCGACCTGGTGCAGGGTTTCGGCGGCTGGCGCACGCATCTGGTCAGCGACGGCAAACCCAAGCTGTGGCAGACCGGCACCTTCCCGATGGTGTTCCCGGCCTACCGCAAGCTCGACCTGCGCCACTACGACGACGCGCTGCCGCTGTCGACCGCGCTCGGCGTGATGGGCGGCCCCGGCATGACCGCCTGGGGCACGATGACCAAGTTCATGCAGGTGCGCCCCGGCGACACCGTCGTGGTCAGCGGCGCCTCGGGCATGATCGGCACCCTGGTCGGGCAGATGGCCAAGCGCGCCGGCGCGCGCGTGGTCGGCACCGCCGGCTCGGCCGGCAAGGCCCGGTACCTGAGCCAGCTCGGCTTCGACGCGGTGATCGACTACAAGCTCGCCGACGACGCCGACAAGATGCGCGAAGCGTTGCGCGAGGCCGCGCCCGACGGCGTGGACAAGTACTTCGACAGCATCGGCGGCAGCGTCACCGACGCGGTGTTTTCGATGCTCAACGTCGGCAGCCAGGTCGCGGTGTGCTGGCAATGGGCGACCCAGGTCCAGCGCGATTACCACGGTCCGCGCCTGCTGCCGTACATCATGTTCCCGCGCGCGACCATCCGCGGCATCTTCTCGCTGGAGTGGTTCAACGAGCAGAACTGGAGCGCGCTGCACGAGGAACTCGGCGGGCTGGTGCGGCGGCAGGAGCTGGTCGCGCACGAAACCGTGCAGGACGGGTTCGAGCATATTCCCGCCGCATACCAGACGTTGTTCTCGGCCAGCGAAAGCAACCGCGGCAAGGTGCTGGTGCGGGTGTGAGCGCGATCGGCGGACGCGCGCGACGGCGCGTCCGCCGTGGGGGTTGTGTCGTGGAGGCTCGCGCCGCGCGATTTCCGCCTCGGAGCTTCCGCCTCGGGGTTTCCGCTTCGAGGGTTACGGCTCAGGGTTTGCGCCGCTGGGATTTGGCCGCGACGTTTCGCGTTCGCTGTCGCTTGTACATCGCGCCCTCGCTCGCTTTCTTTCGCCCTCACGCACGCGTCAGCCTCCAGCCACCGTCATTCCGGCGAAAGCCGGAATCCATTTTGCCGTTGCTTCTGATTCGCCTCTGTTCGTGCGAAGCGGACGCGGCGAAAGAAAAATCAAAATGGATTCCGGCTTTCGCCGGAATGACGGCGCGCGAGGGCCGGTCAAAGACGATTCGTTTCCCGCCTAGATTTTCCCGCATCCCGCTTCCTACCTCGTTCCTCTTCCTCACTTCTCACTTCTCGCTTCTCGCTTCTCGCTTCTCACTTCTCACTTCTCACTTCTCACTTCTCACTTCTCACTTCTCACTTCTCACTTCTCCGCTCCCCGCACACCCACTCCCCACTCCCACCCCAGCTCCCAAGGACCGGCCATGCCCGCCCCCTCGCCCGCCCTCGCCGGCCACTCGCGCCTGCTTACCGGCCTGTTGCTCGCGCTGTTCCTCGGCGCGCTGGAACAGACCATCGTCGCCACCGCGCTGCCGGCGATCGTGCGCGATCTGGCCGGGTTCGACCTGCTCGGCTGGGCGCTGTCGGCCTACCTGCTCGCCACCGCCGCGGCCACGCCGGTGATCGGCAAGCTCAGCGACCTGCACGGCCGTCGCGCGCTGCTGCGCGCGTGCATGGCGCTGTTCGCGCTGGGTTCGGCGATCTGCGCGCTGGCGCCGGACATGCGCACGCTGATCGGCGGACGCGCCGTGCAGGGCATCGGCGGCGCCGGCCTGATCGTGGTCGCGCAGGCCGCGGTCGCGCAGCTCGCCGGCCCCGCCCAGCGCAGCCGCTACGCCGGCTACTTCGCCCTGGTGTGGGCCGCGGCCGGGCTGATCGGTCCGCTGCTCGGCGGCGCGCTCAGCGACTGGCTGCACTGGCGCGCGATCTTCTGGATCAACCTGCCACTGGGCGCGCTGGTGCTGTGGATCGGTGCGCCGGGGCTGCGCGCGCTCGGCCCGGGGCACGGCGAAGGCCGCATCGATCTGGCCGCCACCGCGCTGTTCGCCGTCGCCACCGGCGCGTTCCTGCTGGCGCTGTCGTGGGGCGGCGCGCGCCATCCGTGGCTGTCGGCGCCGGTGCTGTCCGCGCTGGCGGTCGCGCTGGCGACCGGCGCGGTGTTCTTCGCGCGCCAGCGCCGCAGCGCCGACCCGCTGCTGGCGCCGGCCTGGCTGCGCGATCCGGCGATCGGCCCGGCGCTGGCCGCGAGCCTGCTGCTGTACGGCTTCTACATCGCGGTGGCGGTGCTGATGCCGGCGTACTGGCAGCTCGGCCACGGCCTGCGCCCGACCGTGTCCGGCGCGCTGCTGGTGCCGGCGCTGATCGCCGGCGCGGCCGGCGCGCTGATCGGCGGCCGCGCCGCCGCGCGCAGCGGCGACTACAAACGGCCGGTGCTGCCGGGACTGGCGATCGCGGCGCTGACCCTGGCGCTGATGGGCGCGCTGGCGTCGCAACTGAGCGCCTGGTCGGTCAGCGCCCTGCTCGCCTTGGTCGCCTTCGGCATCGGCCCGTGCACGGCCACGGTCAACGCGGTCGCGCAGAACGCCGCACCGGCGCGGCAACTCGGCGCGCTGACCGGCGCGATGGCGCTCAGCCGCACCCTCGGCACCGCGGTCGTGGTCGCCGCCGGCTCGGCGATGATCGTCGCCCACGTCCGCCTCGGCGGCGGCGCGCTCGCCGGCGGCCTGCTCGCCGGCGGCGAAAGCGCGACGGCGCAGACGCTGCCCGAGACCACCCGCGCGTTGCTGCGCGACGCCTACTCCGAACTGTTCTTCTTCGCCGCCGCCGGCATCGCCCTGGCGCTGCTGTGCTACGCCTGGATCCGGCCGCGCACCGCGCACGCGGCCGAACTGGCCGAGCCCGCGCCCGGCGCGTGAGCTGGCGCCGGCCGGCGCCGACCGGCGCGCTCCGCGTCGGCGCCAAGGTCGCGCCGGCCCGCGCCATCGGCTGAGATGCGTGATCCGCGACACACCCTCGGCCCCGATCGCCTGCCGCGCCTAGGGTCGCTCCTAGCTGGCCGCGCGCGCCCACAGCGCCTGCAATGGACGCTACGCCCACCGCCGCCGCGCACGGCTGCATTCCGTCGCGACGGCGCACGACCAGGAGACCGGCCCATGGACAGCGTCAACGGCGCTTCAGGCAGCTCAGGCAGTTCCAGCACCCAGGACAGCCAGTCCGTTTCGCACACCGCGCAAACCGCGCCGACCGCGGCCGAAACCCGCGCGCAGGAACTCGACGACGAACTGGAGAACAACCCCCAGGCCACGGCCGCGCTGGCCGCGCTCACCGCCGATCCGAACTACGCCCAGCTCAGCGTCGAACAGCAGGTGCAGGCCCTGGACGCGTTCAACGCCGCGCCGAACCTGGCCACCGCGACCTATCTGCAAGGCGTGGCCGAGCAGACGCTGGACCCGCAGGCCACGCCGAGCGCGCTGACGCCCGACGCCGGCACCCTGACCCTGGACGGGCAGACCTACGACATCCGCAACGGCGAACTGATCGGCGCCGACGGCCAGGTCGCCGGCAGCATCCGCAACGACGGCCAGGTGCAGCTCGCCGGCGAGACCGCGCCGCGCAGCGTCTACGACGACATCAACACCCGCGTGCAACTGCGCGAGGCCGACGCGGCCGGGCAGACGCGCAACCTGGTCGACCTGCACGCCGCCGATCCCAACGCGCGCCTGGACAGCGCCGACCTCAACCGCGCGCTGACCCAGCGGGTCGAATCGGTGATCTCTCGCGCGCGCCGCGAAGGCATGGACATGCGCGTGACCGACACCTACCGCAGCGTCGCCGAGCAGAACGCGCTGTATGCGCAGGGCCGCACCGCGCCGGGCCGGATCGTCACCAACGCCACCGGCGGCAGTTCCTGGCACAACTATGGACTGGCGGCGGACATCGCCTTCAACGACGCGCGTGGCCAGCCGAGCTGGCCGGAGAACGGCAACTGGGACCGCTACGGCGAGATCGCGGTCGCCAACGGCCTGGAATGGGGCGGCAACTGGCGCGGCATCACCGACCGCCCGCACGTCGAGTACCACCCCGGCCTCGGCGCCGGCGAAGCGCGCACGATGCTGCCGGCCTATCGCCAGGGCGGACTGCAGCAGGTCTGGAACAATCTCGGACTTTGAAAGCAGGAGATAGCGGTTAGGAGATAGGAGATAGCGAAAGCCGGGGCGGCGCTGCCGGCTTTCGCTATCTCCTATCTCCTATCTCCTAACCGCTATCTCCTACTAGGGTCGCTCCTAGCTGGCGCGCGCGGCCGCATTCGCGTGCAATGCCGCACTTCGCGCGCGATCCTCGCCGCGGCCTGAGGGGGACGTCTTGCACATGCAGTCGCCGCACCGCGCCATCAAGATCGGCGAAGCCACCAACAGATAAGCGCGTCCGAACGCGCACCGCGGCCGCAGCGGCCGCACCCGCCACACTTCCTCGGTATCGCATGAAAACCACCCTCGGCGTAGCCCTTACGCCTCCGAGCGCGGCCGCGCTGATCGCCGGCGCCTGCCTGCTGGCGGCCGCGTGCCTGCCCACCTGCCACGGCCGCGATTACGCCCGGGCCAGCGCCGCAGCGCCGACCGCGTCGCCGTGCGCGGCGACGGCCGAACCCGCGCGCGCGATCGCCGCCGACGCGCTGGACGAAGCCGCCGAAGCGGCGCAGGCCGCGCGTTACCCGCCCGGCGCGGCGCAACTGCAAGGCCACGCCGCCAGCGGCCAGCGCTGAGCGCGACGCGCAAGGCCGCGCTTCGAGCAGGCCACGCTTCGGGCAGGCCGGCTTGGAGCAGGTTGGCTTTGAGCAGACCGGCTTGAAGCCGTCCAAGCTTGCGCGGACGCGCGTCGAACGGCCACGCTGCGCGCGCGCAGCGACCGGCTCAAGCGCCGTCGGACGCGCCGGCCAACCGGCTGTGGCGGATGCCGTAACCGAAATACACCGCGCAGCCGAGCAGCAGCCACAGCGCGAAACGCTCGTAGGTGACCCACGGCAGGCCCGAGATCAGCCACAGCGAGAAACCGATCCCGATCAGCGGCACCCACGGCGAGAACGGCGTGCGGAACGGCCGCTCCAGCTCCGGCCGGGTCCGGCGCAGCACCAGCACCGCGCTGCAGATCACCACGAACGCGCTCAGCACGCCGATGTTGACCAGC
The DNA here is from genome assembly GCF_031199375.1 of Lysobacter yananisis. NCBI lineage: Bacteria > Pseudomonadati > Pseudomonadota > Gammaproteobacteria > Lysobacterales > Lysobacteraceae > Lysobacter > Lysobacter yananisis. Next base: position 3,931,172 of record NZ_CP133568.1, on the reverse strand, counting down.
TTGGCGAGTTCTTCCAGGGTGAACAATCCCGCCGCCAGCGCCGCCACCGCGCCGATCAGCCACGTCGTGCGCCACGGCGTGCGCCAGCGCGGATGGGCCTGGCCGAACCACGCCGGCAGCAGGCCGTCGCGGGCCAGCGCGAACCAGATCCGCGCGCCGGCCATCAGGTTGGCGAAGATCACGCTGGTGATGCCGCAGATCGAGGCCAGCGAAATCGCCACCATCACCCGCGGCATGCCGATGGCGGCGAACGCGTTGGCGACCGGCGCGTCGTTGTCGAGCGTGGCGTAGGAGACGATGCCGGTCAGCACCAGGCAGATGCCGACGTACAGCGTCATCGCGATCGCCAGCGACAGCACCACCGCGCGCGGCAGGTCGCGTTGCGGGTTCAGCGCCTCCTCGGCCGCGGTGGTCATCATCTCGTAGCCGAACACGGCGAAGAACACGATCGAGGCGCCGGTGACCACGCCGCCGAAGCCGAACGGCATGAACGGCTGCCAGCGCGCCGGATCGACGAACGCCGCGCCGGCGGCGATCACCAACACCGCCGCGCCGATCTTGATCGCCACCACCACGGTGTTGAAGCGCGCGCCGGCCTGGGTGCCGAACGCCAGCAGCGCGGTGATCGCCAACGCCACGAACACCGCCGGCAGGTTCACCCACTGCCCCGGCACGTCGCCGAAGTACGCGCCGCGCGCCCACAGCGGCAGTTCGATCCCGGCCGCGGCCAGCAAGGCCTGCACGTAGCCCGACCAGCCCACCGCCACCACCGCGGCGATCAACGCGAATTCCAGCAGCAGGTCCCAGCCGATCAGCCAGCCGGCGAACTCGCCGAGCACCGCGTAACCGTAGGTGTAGGCGCTGCCCGAGACCGGGATCAGGCCGGCGAACTCGGCGTAGCACAGCGCCGCCGCGGCGCTGGCGATGCCGGCGATGACGAACGACAGCACCACCGCCGGCCCGGCGTGATCGGCGGCGACGGTGCCGGTCAGCACGAAGATGCCCACGCCGATGATCCCGCCCAGGCCGATCGCGGTGAGATGCCACAGCCCCAGTACCCGTTGCAGTTCGCCGCGCGTTTGCGCCTGGCGTTGCAGTTGTTCGACCGACTTGCGGCGCAACAGGCGGGCGGCGAGGCTCATCGAAGCTCCAGCGGCGGCGGACGACCCCGGCGATGCTCGCACCGGCGCGGCGCGCCGGACTAGTCGCGCTTGCCCGGTTGGGATGCGGAAGTCCGCACAACCGCGGCGCGGTTCGCGCGCCGGTTCGCTGCGGGACCGGACCGCGTCGACGACCTCAACCGTCGGTCGAGCGGCCGGCCCAATGGGTGCGGAAAGACCCCGGCGCGCGAAGTGCGGCGCATGCGCGCGAGTTTCGCCCTGCTCCGCCCGCCGCCCGGCTCATCCCGCCGACAGCAATCGCCACGCCAGCCATGCCGGCACGCCGAGATAGAACGCCGCCCGGCCCAGCCATTCCAGCGCGTCGCGCACCGCCGCGGCTTGCGTGGCGCGCAAGATCGCGGCCGCCGCCACCGCGATCTCGATACCGATCCGCAACACCGCCGCGAGCAGCATCAGGCCGATCGACCACGACGCCCACCAGATCAGCAGGCCGGTCAGGTACGCGCCGAGCCCGTAGCTGTAGTACTCGCCGAAGGTGCCGCCGAAGGCGATGACCTGATGCAGCCGGAACGCCACCAACGCCAGCAGCAGCGGCAACAGCGCGAACTTCGCCAGCGGGTGATCGAGCCGGCGCCGGTGCGCGTCGGCGCGGGCCTGGGCCCACTCGGCCCAGGCGGCGGCGAAGCGGCCCTCCCAGCGCACCGACGCGCCGCCGGCGGCCAACAGGCGCAGCAGCGATTGCGGCCGCGCCAGCGCCAGGCCTCGGGTCCAGCGCGGACCCTCGGCCAGGCGCACGTCGACGCCGCTGCCCGGCAGCGCGATGCGCCACGGCCTCAACGCGGCGACCGATGCCAGCGGCAGTTCGATCCGCTGCCGCCGCTGCTCCAGCACCCACCTCCCGTCCTCGACCCGCAGTTGCGCCGCGAACGCGCGCCCGATCGCCCACGCCGCCACCGCCGGCGCCACCACCGCCATCGCGAACAAGCGCAGTTGCGACAGGGATTGGATCTGCAAACCGATCCGGGTCAGCATGTCGAACGCCAGCCACGCCAGCCCCAGGCCGGCGCACAGCCGCAGCGCGCCGGCCAGCGCGCGCCAGGGCGGCGTCAGCACCGCCGCATCGACCGTGGTTTCCTCGCGCGCCGCGGCGGCCGCGCGACGGCGCGCCGACTGCCACACCGCCAGCATCGCCAATCCCAGCAACACTCCCGCGCCCGCGCGCCCGACCCAATCGCCCCAGCGCACCATCAGCGTCGGCATCGGCGCGCGCGCGCCGATCGCCGCGGTCAGCACCGCCCGGTCGCCGGTCGCGGTGTGCGCCAGCACTTCGCCGCTCTCGTCGATGATCGCGCTGAGCCCGTTGCTGGTGACGCGCACCTGCGGCAGCCGGGTCTCGATGCTGCGGAACGCCGCGACCGCCAGGTGCAGGCGCGCGCCCACCGGGTAATGGGTGAACCAGGAATCGTTGGACATGCCGACGATCGCCTGCGCGCCGAGCCGGGCGCCGTCGATGGCGAGGTCGGGATGCACGTCGTCCAGGCAGATCAGCGGCACCACGTTGACTTCGCGTCCGTCGGCGCTGCGCAGCGGCAGCACCCGCGCGCCGTCGCCCGGGCGCCAGCCGCCGGTCCACGGCAGCGCGCGGCGCAACAGCGGGCCGTCGAGCCACGCCGGCACGTACTCGGTCAGCGGGAACGGATAGGTCTTGCGGTAGACGCCGAGCAGGCCCTTGCCCGGCTCCAGCAACGCGGCCGCGTTGTACTCGCCGAGCGCGTCGCGGTCGTAGGTGCCGAACACCAGCGGCACGCCGGCGTGATCGACGAAGCCCTGCAGTTCGCGGTCGAACGCGGCGCCGTCTTCGCTGCGCGGATGGCCGAAACTGGTGGGATAGACCGTCTCCGACCACAGCAGCACGTCCGCGCCGTGATCGTTGATCGCCGAGGCCGACAGCGCGTAGTGCGCGTCGAGCACCTTGCGCACCACCGCATAGGCGCCGATCTGCCCGCGCAGGCGCTCGTAGTCGACGATGCTGGCCTGGACCATCGCCACCCGCAACGACTGCGCCGGCGCCGGCGGCGCCTGCAAGGCCGCGCGCCGCGCCATGCCGTAGCCGCCCATGCACGCCACGATCAGCGCCGCGGCCGCGAGCGGCCGCGCCAGCGCGCGCGCGCCCTGTCCGCGCCGTTCGATCGCCGTCGCCACGGCTTCGTTGACCAGCAGCAGCAACGCGGTCAGCCCGGCGGCGCCGCCGAGGTCGGCGACCTGGCGCAACGTCGCCGACGGATACAGGCCGTGCCCCAGGGTGTCGCCCAGCGCTTTCGGCGCCAGCCACTCGCAGGCGAGCCACGCCGAGGTCGCGGCCAGCGCGCGCAGCGCCGGGCCGTAGCGGCGCCCGGCCCATTGCCTCGCCAGCGCGAAGGCCAGCCATTGCGGCTGCATCAGCGGCGCCAGCGCCAGCAGCGCCGCGGTCGCCGTCGTCGCGCCGACGCCGACATAGGCGCCGATCGCCGCGCCGAACCAATAGAACACCGCCGCGACGAAGGCGACGCTCATCAGCGCGCCGCTCGCCAGCGCGCCGCGCAAGGTCGTGCCGCGCCCGAGCGCCAGCAGCCACGGCACCAGCGCGACGAAGCCCAGGCCCCAGGCGAGGCCGCCGCGGGCGTACAGGCCGAGCAAGAGCGCAGTGGCGAGAATGCCGGCCGGACCGCGCCAGCGGGACAGGGACGACCGCTCCTGGACCAAATCGAACGCTCCGTGTCGCGGTGTCAGTGGCGGGGAATCTCGATCTGCCGCTGCGGCATGCCCGGCGGCGCCAGTTCCGGCGGCACGATCCGGTTGTCCGGCATCGCGATCGGCCGCCCGCGCGCGTCGCGCAGGACGAAACCGGGCGCGAACATCAGCACCGGTTCGATCGGCACGCCTTCGTCGGTGACCTGGTGATGGCGCACGTAGCCGGTCGGCAGTTCGTAATCGGCCGGCACCGCCAGACCGGCCAGCGGCGGGCTGGTGCCGGGCGGATTGAACGCGCCGATGCCGGTGCGCACGCCGGCCTGGTGCAAGGCCTCGATGACCTGCGCGCCGCTCGGCTCCGGATCGCCGGGGCGGAAATACGCGGCGAGGTCGTCGGGATCGTCGCTCGGCATCGTCGGCGGTTCCTGCCGCGACGCCGCGCGCGCCGCGGCGTCGGCCGCCGGCGAACCGCCCACGGACGCGGCGGCGGCATCGTGTTGGATGCGCGCCGGCGGCATGCCGCCGGCGTTGGCGCCGCGCACGGGCCACAACCACCAGCCGACCAGCGCCCCGACGACGGCGACGGCGACACAGGCCGCGCCCCATCGCCGGCCATCGCGCGCCGGCGGTTTCGCGATCACGCGCAGGCCCGCGCCGTCCGCGCGGGACGGCGAAGCCTGCGCGCGATTGCGTTCGGTCATGGCGCTAAGCCCTTAGCCTGCGCGCGGTTCACGGGCTCGCCGGCTGATACACCGACAAGGCCCAACCCATGCGCTCGTGCCCGTACTGGTTCCAGATCGGGTTGCGGCCGCTGTTGATGGTCGGATAGCGCGACGCGCCGCTGCCGGTGGTGCCGCCCCACAGGCCGGCCGAGACCGTGCCGCCGGTGTAGGTCGGGTGGGTGTCGTCGGACTGGATGTAGTCGTAGGAACTCGACGAGGAAACGAACTTGGCGTTGGCGTCGCGCAAGGTCGCGCGCAAGGTCACCGCGATGCGGTTGACGTAGCTGGCCTCCGAGTCGCCGACCACGTAGCGCAGCGCGTCGGCGTCGATCTGGCCGTCGCCGTTGCTGTCGTAATCCGCGCCCATGTACTGGGCGAAGCTGTCGGCGCACTTGAAGCCCTTCTGGCGCGCGTACTCGCACGTCCAGTAGTTCATCTTGGCGATCGCCGGCAGGAACTTGTCGCGCAGGCTCACGGTCTGGCCGGTGGCGGCGTCGCGGCACGAGCTCTGCACGTTGTCGGCGGCGTAGCCGGGGTAGTACAGGTTGGAGACGACCTTGAGCTTGACGTTGGCGTGGGCATTGGCGTTGATGTAGTCCATCGCCGCGGCCACGTAGGTCTTGCACGAGTTCACCGCCGAATCCAGCACGGCGTAGTTGCAGGTGCCGGTCTGTTCCTTGAACGCGGTGCGCGCCTGCAGCCCGTCGTTGCCGCACATCTCGAAGCTCACCGCGCGGGTCGAGGCGGCCTGCATGTAGGAGCGCTCGGCGACGATCTTGTTCTCGTACACGTCGCGCGCCACCGCGCCGGACTTGGCCCGGCGGACGTTCTCGATGTCGGCGTTCCAGCGCGCCGACAGGTATTCGGCGTCCACCGTCGGCGCCGAGTACTTGGCCGCGTTGCTGATCGAGCCGTTGTAGCCGGCGAAGATCGAATCGCCGTAGGCGACGGTGCGGTAGACGGTGCTGGTGCCGGCCCGGTCGATGGTCCACGACACGTTCTGGTTCAAGGTGCTGGCCATGGCCGGCGCGCAGAGCGCGAACAGGGCCGCAGCCGGGAGCAACCGCCCCGCGTTGTTGCGGAACAGAGTCTTCATCCTTAATTCCCCTTCGAGATGATGTACGCGGCGGGCGCACGCGGGCGCCCGGTGAGAAAGTGCGGAAGGCAGAAGCTGGGCGATACGGGCGGTACGAGCGACACGGACAATCCAGCGCGAGCCCGGTGCGCAGGCTCGCTTCGCGACAAGTCCGACTCATGACAACGCGGCCGCGGCCGGCGCCGCCGTCGCCGATCTGCGACGGACCTCAACGACGGCCGACTGCGATGCCGCTGCGCCGCCCCTGTCATCGCCCCCCGGACGCTAGCGTACGGTTTCGAGCCGGCGCAATGTGCGCTGCAACAGCCGCGCCGGGCGGCATCACGTTTTCGCGATCGCGATGGCGCGGACGCCGCGGCGCGCGCGCAAGTCGACGCACCGGGCGAACGTCGCGACCGGCCGCGGCGATCCAGGCAACGGACCGCGCGCGCGGCTGCGCGAACCGCCGCGCCGGCCGACGCATGCTCCCGCGCCGGGGCCGCCAGGGCGAGAACGCGACGCCGGTCCGCGATCGTCGAATCCCGCATCGGATCGGCGCGGCCTGTTCGCGTCGCGCCCGCGCCCGGCGCGGTGGGCGATGCGGTTTGCTTCATAATCGGCGCATAAAGCCGCATCGACTCCGACGCCGCTCTACACGCTTTCAGGTCAAGTATGGAATTCGGCATCGAAGTGATTGCGCTGCTCATGGCGGTGGCGTTCGTGGCGGGCGTGATCGACGCGCTCGCCGGCGGCGGCGGACTGCTGACGATCCCGGCGCTGATGGCCGCGGGCATTCCGCCGGTCGCCGCGATCGCCACCAACAAGCTGCAGAGCAGTTTCGGCACGGCCAGCGCCGTGTATGCGTTCGCGCGCAAGGGCAGGATCGATTTCCGCCGCTTCCGCAAGCCCGCGCTCGCCGCGTTCGCGGGCTCCGCGCTGGGCGCCCTGACCCTGCAACACGTTTCCCCGGCGTTCCTCAGCGGACTGATCCCGGTGCTGCTGATCGCGATGGTGGTCTACTTCGCGCTCGCGCCCAAAGCCTCCGAGGACGACCGGCACAGCCGCCTCGGTCCCGCGGCGCTGGTCGGCCTGGTCGCCGCGATCGGCTTTTACGACGGCTTCTTCGGCCCCGGCACCGGCGCGTTCCTGACCACCGCGCTGGTCGCCTTGTTCGGCATGGGGCTGGTCTCGGCCACCGCGCACACCAAGTTCCTCAACCTCTCCAGCAACGTCGCCGCGCTGCTCGCCCTGATCGTCGGCGGCCAGGTGCTGTGGACCCTGGGCCTGCTGATGGCGCTGTCGAGCGTGCTCGGCGGCCAGCTCGGCGCGCACCTGGCCTTGCGCGTCGGCGCGCGGGTGATCCGCCCGCTGCTGCTGGTCATGTCGCTGCTGCTGACCGCCAAACTGTTGTCGGACCCGGCCAACCCGCTGACCCGCTCGGTGCTGGGCCTGTTCTGAGACGCGCCGCCGCGGCGCGGGCACGCGCGGTCTGTGGCGTTCTGCCGCATCCGGCCTGCGCCGCCGCGTCTCTACAGTCGCAAGCCGGACTGGAGCGATGCGATGAACGACATGGGCGGCATGGACCTCAACGGGCGCTCGCGGCGGGCGGCCCTGCTCCACCTGGGCCTGGCCGCCTCGGCGGTCGCGCTGACGGCGGGCGCCGCGCGGGCAACCGGCGGCGCAAACGGCGCGAACGATGCCGGCGACGATCTGATGCGGGTCGGCATGGTCGTCTTCGACGGCTTCCAGTTGCTCGACGTGTTCGGCCCGCTGGAAATGTTCGGCGCCCTGCGCGACCGGCTGCGGATCGTCATCCTCGCGCAGAACACGGGCCTGGTCGCGAGCAGCGCGGGGCCTGCGGTCGCGGTCGATCGCGCGTTCGCGGACGCGCCCGACCTGGACGTGCTGCTGGTTCCGGGCGGAATGGGCACCCGCCGCGAAGTCGGCAACGCCGCGCTGATCGAAGCGGTCAAGGCGCTGGCGCTGAAGACGCCGCATGTCGCCAGCATCTGCACCGGCGCGGCGATCCTGGCCCGTACCGGCGTGCTCGACGGCGCCAGGGCCACCACCAACAAGCGCGCGTTCGCCTGGGCCACCGCGCAGGGGCCCAAGGTCGATTGGGTCGAGCGGGCGCGTTGGGTCGAGGACGGAAAATATTTCACCTCCTCGGGCATCTCGGCGGGAATGGACATGTCGTTGGCGCTGATCGCCAAGCTGTTCGGCGGAGATACCGCGACGCGAGTGGCGAACGGCGCCGAATACCGCTGGAACCGCGATCCGGACGAGGATCCGTTCGCCGCGCTCAACGGTTTGGCGCGATGACCCGGGCCGCGTGTCGCGCGCGCGGCGCGGCCGCCGCCGCGAACGCGCCGCGACCGCCGGGCGCGCGAACCGCCGGGTCGGGCAAGACGATCTAGGGCCATCCCTAGTGCCTCCGCGCGCCGGCCGGGGGTAGGTTCGGACTGCGGCGCCGGCCCCCTGCGCCGTCCCCCCTGTCCGAACGGACCACAAGGAGCGTACCCATGGCCGAATCCTCTTCCGGCGCCTCCGGCGTCGCCGGCTCCGACGCCGCCAGCAACGCCAACGCCGCCAACCAGGCCCAGGCCGACGCGCAGCTCGGCGCGATGACCCAGGAAGCCACCGCCGCCGCGCAGAGAGCCGCCGACGCGGCCGCCGCCGCGGCCCGCGCCTGCAACGATCCCCAGGCCGCCAAAGAAGCCGCCGAAGCCGCGCAGCAAGCCGCCAAAGCCGCCGAGGAAGCCGCGCAGGCGGTCGACGACGCGATCGGCGGCATGATCACCACCGACGCCCAGTTGGAAGCGCACGAGGAAGCCGGCAACGCCGCCGCCGCGGCGGCCCGCTCGGCCGAAGCCGCCCAGGCCGCCGCCGACCGCGCCGCCGAATCGCGCTGCGAAGGCGTGCCGATGTCGCAGGCGCAGCCGCCGGGGCCGACTCAGGGCCTGTCGCTGGCGACGATCAGCCAGCTCGATCCGCGCAACGCCTGATCCTGGCGCGCCGCAGCGCGGCGCCTGCGTCCGCCGCGGCTTCGCCGGCGTACGCCGATTGCCGCGCGGGCCGCGCTGCGCCAAGCTGGCGGCCGCATTCGCACCGCGACAGGCGCCGCCCGATGACCGACGAGCAAGCGCCCGCACGCGCAGCGACGGACCGCGAACGATCGCGCGAGGAACCGGCCGAATGCCTGCTGTTGGCACGTTTCCTGGCCGAGCTCGACGCGTGCGCAGACGCCATCGACGCCGCCTTGCACTTCGACGACCGCGCCGCGGTGAAGCCCGGCTACGACCGACTCATGCGCGTCGCCGCCGCGTATCGCGACCGCTGGCCGCGCCGGCCCTGCGCAAGCGCGCAGACGGCCGATGCCGACGCCTGCCGCGAAGCGGTCGCCGCCGCCGAAGCGGTCGCGGCGGTGCTGGACCAGATGTCCGCCGGCGTGTCGAGCTATCAAGGCCTGGCCGGCGAACTCGCGCGAGCGCGGGCCCGGCTCGCTGCCGCGCTCGCGCACCCGGACCGCTGAGTCCGCGCCCCGCCCGCGGCGCGCTCAGCCCGACGCCGCCGGCGGCGCCGGGTGCGAGGAGCGATGGCGGAACTTGCGGGTCAACCATTCGCCTAGGTCGTCGATGACGGTGAAGGCCGCCGGAATCACGATCAGGCTGAGCAGGGTCGAGGTGATCAGGCCGCCGATCACCGCGATCGCCATCGGCGCGCGGAAGCTGGAGTCGCCGGAGAAGCCCAGCGCGATCGGCATCATGCCCGCGCCCATCGCCAGCGTGGTCATGACGATCGGCTGGGCGCGCTTGCGGCAGGCGTCGATCAGCGCGTCGTGCTGGGTCATGCCGTGCTCGTCCTCGGCGATCACCGCGTAGTCCACCAGCAGGATCGAGTTCTTGGTGGCGATGCCGATCAGCATCAGTAGGCCGATCAAGGCCGGCAGCGACAGCATGTTCTGGGTCAGCAGCAGCGCGCCGAACGCGCCGCCGGCGCACAGCGGCACCGCGGTCAGGATGGTCAGCGGCATCAGCGCGTGGTTGAACAACAGCAACAGCACCATGTAGATGCAGGCCAGCCCCGCCGCCATCGCCAACAGGAAGCCGATGAACAGTTCGACGAAGACCTCGGCGTCGCCGGTGTTGAGGAAGCTCACGCCCGGCGGCAGTTGCTTGACGCTCGGCAGCCCCTGCACCGTCTCCATGACCTCGCCCAGCGGGCGGCCGTTGAGTTCGGCGGTCAGGGTCACGTTGCGCTGGCGCTGGTAGCGCGAAATCTGCGAAGGGCCGCTGCCCATGCGGATCTCGGCGACCGCCGCCAGCGGCACCGGGCCGTTGCGGCCGGGCACGCGCAGCTGGCCGATCAACGCCGGATTCGCCAGCGTCGCCTCGGCGAAGCCGACCCGGATCGGAATCTGCCGGTCCGGCAGGTTGAGCTTGGCCAGGCGCTGTTCGTAGTCGCCGGCGGTGGCGATGCGCGCGGCCTCGGCGATGTCGGCGGTCGCCACGCCCAGGTCGGCGGCGCGGGCCGGATTGGGCACGATCTGGATTTCCGGCCGCAGCAGCGACGCCGACGAGGTCACGCTGCCCAACCCCGGGATCGCGCGCAGATCGCGCTCCAGCGCGATCGAGGCGTCCTGCAGCCGCTGCGGATCGTCGCCGGACAGCACCAGTTGCAGCAGGTTGCCGGGCTCGGAACTGACATAGCTCACCCGCACCCCGGCCAGGTCGGCCAAGCGCGCGCGCGCGTCGCGCTCGAGCGCGCGCTGGTCGCGTTCGCGGTCGTCGGCCAGGCCCCAGTCCAGCACCAAGGTGGCCTTGCGCACGTCCGGCACGCCGGTGGTCGAGGGGTCGCCCAGGTCCAGCACGCTGCCGATCGCGGTATAGACCTGCTTGAGTTCGGGCATGTCCTTGAGCAGCGCGCGCGCGCGCTCGGCGACCGCGCGGGTCTCCTCCAGGCGCGTGCCCGGCGGCAGTTCCAGGCTCAGGTTGCTGCGGCCCAGGTCCGACTGCGGGATGAAGGTGGCCGGGATCAGCGGCACCAGCGCCAGCGAAGCGACGAACAGCGCGGTGGCGATCCACAGCGTGCGCGCGCGATGGCGCAGCGCGGCGTCGACCCAGCCCAGGTACCAGCGCATCAGCCGGGTATCGCCGGTTTCCTCGCCGTGCGGCTTGAGCAGGTAGGCCGCCATCATCGGGGTGAGCAGGCGCGCGACCAACAGCGAGAACAGCACCGCGGTCGCCGCGGTCCAGCCGAACTCGCGGAAGAACTTGCCGGCGATGCCGGGCATGAACGCCACCGGCACGAACACCGCCGCCAGGGTCAGCGAGGTCGCGATCACTGCGTTGCCGATCTCGCCCGCGGCCTCGCGCGCGGCCTCCAGCGGCGGCTTGCCCATGCGCAGGTGGCGCACGATGTTCTCGATCTCGACGATGGCGTCGTCGACCAGGATGCCGACCACCACCGACAGCGCCAGCAGGGTGATCAGGTTCAAGGTGAAGCCGAACCAGTACATCACCGCGAAGGTCGGGATGATCGACAGCGGCAGCGCCAGCGCCGACACCCAGGTCGCGCGCCAGTTGCGCAGGAACGCGAACACCACCAGCAGCGCCAGCAGCGCGCCCTCCCACAGCATCGTCATCGACGAATCGTAGGAGCGGTGGGTCTCGTCTATGGCGGTGGTGACCAGGCGGAAATCGATGCCGGGGTGGCCGGCCTTGAGCCGGTCCAGCGCCGCGTGCACGCCGGCTTCGACCTTGACCTCGCTGGAGCCGCGCGTGCGCGACATCGAGAAGGCGACCACGTCGCGGCCGTCCAGCAGCGCCGCTTCGCTGGGGTCGGCGGCGGCGTCGCTGACCCGCGCCAGCGTGGACAGCCGCACCGCGCGTCCGTCGGGCAGGCTGATCGAGTAATCGCGCAGCGCCTTGGCATCGGCGACGGTGCCCAGGGTGCGGATGGTCTGCTGCGCGCCGTCCAGCTCGGCCTTGCCGCCGGCGCGCTCGACCTGGATCGCCGCCAGCTGCCGCGACACGGCGCCGGCGGTGACGCCGTAAGCGAGCAAGGCGTTGGGGTCCATGTCCACCCGCACCTGCCGATCCACGCCGCCGACCCGGGTGACCCGGGCCACGCCGGGCACGCCGTACATGGCGCGGGAGACTTCGCGATCGACGAACCAGCTGGCCTCGTCCGCGCTCATCTGCGGCGCCACCAGCGCGTAGGTCATCAGCGAGCCGCCGATCTCGACCTTGGAGATCACCGGTTCCTGGATGTCCTGCGGCAGGTCGGTGCGGATGCGGGTGACCGCGTCGCGGGTGTCGTCCAGCGCGGTGGCCAGGTCGGCTTCGAGCTGGAACTCGATCTGGGTGGTGCTCACGCCCTCGCTGACCGTCGACATCACCCGCTTGACGTTGGTGACGGTGGCCACCGAGTCCTCGATCTTGCGGGTGACCTCGGCCTCCAGCTGGCTCGGCGAGGCGCCCGGCTGGGTCACCGTGACCGTGGTCATCGGGAACGCGATGTCGGGAAAGCGCGCCACCGGCAACTGGTGGAAGCCCCACAGTCCGGCGACGCAGAGCACGAAGAACACCATCATCGCCGGCAGCGGCCGGCGGATCGCCCAGGCGGAGAAATTCACGGCGCGCGCTCCGCGGCGGCGGGCACCACCCGCACGCGGTCGCCGTCGCCGAGGAAGCCGGCGCCGCCGCTGACCACGCGCTCGCCCGGCTTGAGCCCGTCGACGATCTCGATATGGCCGCGCGCGGTCTGGCCGGTGCCGACCCGGCGGCGCTGCACCGAGTGCGCGTCCTTCATCGTGAACACATAGCTGTGGCCGTCGCGCTGCACCACCGCGGCGGCGGGCACCATCAGCGCCTGGCCGTCGCCGGTGACGATGCGGCCCTCGACGAAGACTCCGGGCTTGAGCGGGCCGGGCTGCGGCAGGTCGGCGTAGACCGTGCCGGTCCGGGTCTGCGCATCGACGCCGGGACTGACCGCGCGGATGCGGCCGGCGACGGACCGGGCGCCGTACGCCAGTTCCACCGGGTCGCCGACGCCGACGTCGGCCAACTGCGCCTCGGACAGTTCGGCGCGCCATTCCAGCCGGCCGTCGCGGATCAGCCGCAGCAGCTCGGCGCCGGCCGAGACCACCTGGCCCGGCTGCACCAGGCGCTTGGACACCACGCCGTCGGCGGGCGCGCGCAGTTCGGCGAAATCGCGGCGCAAGCCGGCGGCATCGCGGCTGGCGCGGGCGGTGGCGACCTGCGCCTCGGCCTGCACCCGGGTCGCGCGCAGCTCGTCCAGACTGCTGGCGCTGATCAACTGCGTAGCGGCGAGCTTGGCGCCGCGGTCGTAGTTCACCTGCGCCAGCGTCAGCGAGGCCTGGGCCTGTTTCAAGCTGGCCTGCGCCTGGGCGAGCTCGCTGTCCAGGGTGCGGCGATCCAGTTCCAGCAGCACTTGCCCGCGGCGCACCGACTGGCCGACGTCTACATGCAGCGCGGTCACGCGCTGGCCGCTGAGCTCCACGCCCAGCAGCATCTCCTCGTAGGCCGACACCGGGCCCGACACGCTGACCGAGCGCTGCACCGGCTGCAACCGCGCCTGGCTCAGCGAGACCGCGAGCGCCGACGCATCGGCGCCGGCGGCGGCCGCCGCGTCCGGTTTCTCCGCGCAGCCCAGCAAACCCGCACACACAGCGATCAGGGCGAACCAACGGATTGTTGAAGGCATCGGGGCTTCGTCAGGGGCGTGGAGGGGCCGCGCGCAGCCCGGCGGCGCGGGCGCCGCCGGTTTCGCGGCGATCGCGGCAGCCTAGTGTGGCGGATTTAGAAGTTATTAAAGTCCGCGACGTTGCCGCGGCGCGAGGATCGCGCATACGCCGCGCCCCACTCCGCCCGGCGCGGGCCCTGGCGCAGCGGCGCGGACCGGGCGCCGCGGCCGCGATGCCGGCGTCGCCGCGGGCCGGACGTGTCTGGACGGCCCCGATTGTCCATACTGGTCGCCAATTCGCTGCACCGAAATTATCTAAATCGTTGAATCAAATGCAGAAAACCCAGAAAGCCGGCGCCAGCAAGGGCGCTGAAGAACATACCCCCCTGATGAAGCAGTTCTTCGCCGCCAAGAGCGAGCACCCCGACGTGCTGCTGTTCTTCCGCATGGGCGATTTCTACGAACTGTTCTACGACGACGCGCGCAAGGCCGCGCGCCTGCTCGACATCACCCTGACCCAACGCGGCGCCTCGGCCGGCCAGCCGATCCCGATGGCGGGCGTGCCGCACCACTCCGCCGAAGGTTATCTGGCGCGGCTGGTGGCGCTGGGCGAGTCGGTGGCGATCTGCGAGCAGATCGGCGATCCGGCCCTGGCCAAGGGCATCGTCGAACGCAAGGTGGTACGCGTCATCACCCCGGGCACGGTCACCGACGAGGCGCTGCTCAACGAACGCCGCGACACCTTGCTGCTGGCGGTCTCGCGCGGCAAGAGCGGTTGGGGCCTGGCCTGGGCGGACCTCGCCGCCGGCCGTTTCCTGGTCAACGAAGTGGCGAGCGAAGACGCGCTGGAAGCCGAACTGGCGCGGCTGGAGCCGGCCGAAACGCTGATGCCCGACGAAGACGGCTGGGGCGCGTTCGTATCCGAGCGCAACGGCGTGCGCCGGCGCGCGCCGTGGCTGTTCGACGTCGACAGCGGCCGCCGCCAGTTGCTGCGCTTCTTCGGCCTGCACGACCTGTCCGGCTTCGGCCTGGAAGACAAGCCGCTCGCGGTCGCCGCCGCGGCCGCGCTGCTGGGCTATGTCGAGGAAACCCAGAAGCAGCGCCTGCCGCACCTGACTTCGATCGCGGTGGAATCCGGCGACGGCGCGATCGCCATGAACGCCGCCACCCGCCGCCATCTGGAACTCGACAGCCGCATCGACGGCGACAGCCGCACTACCCTGCTCGGCGTGCTCGACAGCACCGTCACGCCGATGGGCGGGCGCCTGCTGCGGCGCTGGCTGCACCGGCCGCTGCGCGACCGCGCCGCGCTGCGCCACCGCCACCAGGCGGTCGCCACGCTGATCGAAAGCCGCGCCGGCGACGACGTGCGCGAACGTTTCCGCGCGCTCGGCGACCTCGAACGCATCCTCTCGCGCATCGCCCTGCGCAGCGCGCGCCCGCGCGACCTGTCGACGCTGCGCGACGGCCTGGGCCTGCTGCCGGACGTGCGCGGCCTGCTGCGCCCGCTCGACGCGCCGCGCCTGGCCGCGCTGGCCGACGAACTCGGCGAGCACGATGCGCACGCGCACCTGCTGGCCGAGGCGATCGTGCCGCAGCCGCCGGTGCTGGCGCGCGACGGCGGCGTGTTCGCGCCCGGCTACGACGCCGAGCTCGACGAGCTGCGCACGCTGTCGACCAACGCCGACCAGTTCCTGGTCGACCTGGAAGCGCGCGAGCGCATCGCCAGCGGCATCCCCACGCTCAAGGTCGGCTACAACCGCGTCCACGGCTATTACCTGGAAGTCAGCAAGGCCCAGGCCGAGAAGGCGCCGACCCACTACACCCGCCGCCAGACCCTCAGCAACGCCGAGCGCTACATCACCGAAGAGCTCAAGCAGTTCGAGGACAAGGTGCTGTCGGCGCGCGAACGCGCCCTGGCCCGCGAGCGGCTGCTGTACGAACAGCTGCTCGACGCGCTCAACGAACGCCTGGAACCGCTCAAGCGCTGCGCCGCGGCGCTGTCGGAACTGGACGTGCTGTGCGCGTTCGCCGAACGCGCCGCCAGCCTGGACTGGTCGCAGCCGGAGCTGACCGAGGCGCCGGGCCTGTGCATCCTGCGCGGCCGCCACCCGGTGGTCGAGGCGGTGCGCAGCGAGCCGTTCGAGCCCAACGACCTGGTGCTCGACGACAGCAACGGCCGCCGCATGCTGGTCATCACCGGCCCGAACATGGGCGGTAAATCCACCTACATGCGCCAGAACGCGCTGATCGTGCTGCTCGCGCACATCGGCAGCTTCGTGCCGGCCGCGCGCGCGACGCTCGGCCCGGTCGACCGCATCCTGACCCGCATCGGCGCCGGCGACGACCTCGCCCGCGGCCAGTCGACCTTCATGGTCGAGATGAGCGAGACCAGTTACATCCTCCACCACGCCACCGACTGTTCGCTGGTGCTGATGGACGAGATCGGCCGCGGCACCTCGACCTACGACGGCCTGGCCCTGGCCGAGGCCTGCGCGCGCCACCTGGCGCACCACAATCGCGCCTACACCTTGTTCGCGACCCACTACTTCGAACTGACCGCGCTGGCCGAACCGGGCAACGGCATCGCCAACGTGCACCTGGACGCGGTCGAACACCGCGACCAGAGCGGCAACGAGCAACTGGTGTTCATGCACGCGGTCAAGGACGGCCCGGCCGACCGCAGCTTCGGCCTGCAGGTGGCGGCGCTGGCCGGCCTGCCCAAGTCGGTGGTCAAGCAGGCGCGCGGGCGCCTGATCGAACTGGAGAACCAGGGCCGCGAAACGCCGAAGCCGTCGTTCGCCAAGGCCGCGCTGGATGCGCCGCAGCAGTTCGGTCTGTTCGCCGCGTCGTCCTCGGCCGCGTTGGACGCGCTGGCCGAAGTCGATCCGGACGAACTGACGCCGAAGCAGGCGTTGGAAGCGTTGTACCGGATCAAGGCGCTGGCCTGAACGCCGTACCCATGGCCCAAGCGCTGCAGTGACTGAATGCTGCAGTGGGAGGGCCTTCAGGCCCGATGCCTTTCGCTCGGATCGCGATGATCGGACACAAAAGCATCGGGCCTGAAGGCCCTCCCACAACAACAAGCGCAACGCTCTTGTGGAAGGGGCTTCAGCCCCGACGCTCTCCTCCCAGCCACCGCGCAATCTGTGACCGCCACAACCCGCTCCCGCCCGCGAGCCACGCACCCCAGCCGCTAAACTGTCGCCCGGAACGGACACCGGAGCGCCTGTGGAAGCCCTGCTATTCCTGGTCGGCATCGTCGCCGGCCTGATCCTCGCCCGCCTTTATCGCCCCGCCGTGCCGAGCGCGCAGGCCCTCGTCGCGCAAACCGCCAGCCGCGACGTCGACAGCGACGGCGCGGACGCGAGCGGGACCGAAGCGTCCGCCGCGCCCGCCGAGGACAGCGCCGCGCAGGCCGGGGAAACGCCGCAGGAGCGCCTGTTCGCCCTGGTCCGCCGCCTCGACGCGCTCGACGAACGCATCCAGCGCCCGCAGGATCTGCTCGCCTTGCCCGAGTTCCACCAGGGCGCGGAACTGCTCGCCGACCCGGCGCTGTTCGATGCCGAGGAACTGATCCGCCACCTCACCGGCTCCGGCTACGTGCTGCAGTCGATGGTGACCAAGGCCTTGCCGCGTCGCCCCGATGTCGCGCTCGAACCGGTGCTCGACCAGGCCGGCGGTTTCGGCGGCTATCCGCTGCACTTCCTGATCGAACATCTGCGCACCCGCGCCGACGCCGGCGCGCTGCCGCGGCTGCTGCGCCACGCCCAACCGTGGTGGTGGGATTTCGCCCCGGTGCGCCAGCACCTGCGCGACTACCTGCAGTGGGCCGAACAGTTCGGCCCGGCGCCGGCCGCGCCGGCGCTGGACGATCTCGAGGAAAGCGCCGCCGGCCAGCTGCGCGACACGCTCAAGCGCTTCGATTCGCCGATGCTGCAGCCGTTGATCGAGCAGGCCGAGCGCGCCGTCGGCCGCCGCCGCGAAACCCGCGTGCTCGGCGCGTTCGGCCGGGTCGACGCCGCGCCCAAGCCGGGCGTGCGCGTGGCCCACGCCGCGCTGGAACAACAGCTCGAACGGCTGCACGAACTGCTGACCGGCGACGCCGCGGCCTCGGTGCTGGTGACCGGCGAGCACGGCGTCGGCAAGACCGTGCTGATCGACCTGCTGGCCCAGCGCCTGCAAGCCGAAGGCTGGCTGGTGTTCGAGGCCAGCGCGGCGGAAGTCCTGTCGGGCCAGAGCTACATCGGCGAATTGGAAGAACGCGTGCGCGAGATGCTCGCCGTGCTCGACCGCCCGCGCGCGCTGTGGCGCGCGCCGGAGTTCTTCGACCTGCTCGCCAAGGGCTCGCACTCGCGCGACCCGCGCGGCCTGCTCGACCTGGTGCTGCCGGCGATCGAGCGCGGCCGCCTGCGCGTGATCGGCGAGATCACTCCGCGCCAACTGGCCCAGTTGCTGGTCGCGCGGCCGGTGATCAAGCACCACTTCGAACTGCTCAACCTGATGCCGCTGGAACCGGCCGCGCTGGCCCCGCTCGCCGCGCAATGGGCGCGGATCGAAAGCGAGCGCCTGGGCCGCGAGGTCGCCGGCGAACGCACCCTGGCCGAGGCCGCGCGCATGGCCGCGCAGTACTTCCCCGAACAGCACGAACCCGGGCGCCTGCTGCGCCTGCTCGGCGACGCGCTGCAGGCCGCGTGCGCGCAAGAGCCGGCGGCGCTGCCGCTCGACGGCGAACGCCTGCTCGCGACCATCGCCCAGCGCAGCGGCCTGCCGCTGGAAGTCATCGACGACCGCCAGAGCCTGGACCTGGAGCGCCTGCGCGAGTTCTTCCGCCGCCGCGTGCTCGGCCAGGACGAAGCGGTGGACGCGCTGCTCGACCGCATCGCCATGCTCAAGGCCGGCCTGACCGACAACGGCCGGCCGATCGGCGTGTTCCTGTTCGCCGGCCCCACCGGCACCGGCAAGACCGAACTGGCCAAGGCCCTCGGCGAGTTGCTGTTCGGCAGCGACGAACGCCTGCTGCGCCTGGACATGAGCGAGTTCCAGTCCGAGGACTCGGCCTGGCGCCTGACCGCCGACGAAGGCGGCGCCGGCGGCGTGCGCTCGCTGACCTCGCGCATCCGCGAGCAGCCGTTCTCGGTGGTGCTGCTGGACGAATTCGAGAAGGCGCATCCGAAGGTGTGGGACCTGTTCCTGCAGGTGTTCGACGACGCCCGCCTGAGCGACCGCAGCGGCCACACCGCCGACTTCCGCCACAGCATCATCATCCTCACCAGCAACGTCGGCTCGACCATTTCGCGCAGCGCCGGGCCCGGCTTCACCTCGGTGCGCGGCGGCTATTCGCGCAGCGCGGTGGAGAAGGCGCTGTTCGAGACCTTCCGCCGCGAGTTCATCAACCGCCTCGACCGGGTGGTGCTGTTCAATCCGCTCGACCGCGCGCTGATGCGCGAGATCCTGCACAAGGAACTCGCCCGCGTGCTGACCCGGCGCGGCCTGCGCAACCGCGACTGGGCGGTGGAATGGGAGCCTTCGGCGATCGAGTTCCTGCTCGACCGCGGCTTCACCCCGGACCTCGGCGCGCGCCCGCTGCGCCGCGCGATCGAGCACTACCTGCTGGCGCCGCTGGCGCGCAGCATCGTCGAGCACCGCGCGCCGCAGGGCGATCAGTTCCTGTTCGTGCGCAGCGCCGGCGACAAGCTCGACGTCGAGTTCATCGATCCCAATCCCGCCGCCGGCGCGCTCGCGGCGCCGGCGCCGACGCCGCAACCGGCCGACGCCGCAACCGCGCCCGCCACCGACGACCTGCGCGATCTGGTCTACGCGCCGGTCGCCGGCAGCGAGGCGGTCGCGCGCCTGGACGCGCGGCTGGCGGCGCTGGAAGACACCGTGCTCGGTGCGCACTGGCGCGGCGAGCGCGAAGCCGACTACGCGCGCATGGCCGCCGCCGGTTTCTGGGAATCGCCCGACCGCCACGCCGCGCTCGACCGGATCGAACGCCGCGACCGCATCGAAAGCGCGCTCGACACCGCGCTGCGCCTGCAGCAACGGCTCGGCCGCGACGGCGGCAACGCCCGCTTCGTGCAATCGCTGGCGCAGTTGCTGTTCCTGCTCGGCCTGGCGGTGGACGCGCTGCGCGGCGAGCGCCCGCAGGACGCGCTGGTGGAGATCGACCTCAGCGAATCGGCGCAGCCGCGCCAGGGCCAGGACCTGCGCGCGTGGTGGCGGCAGGTGCTGGACATGTACTTGGCCTGGGCCCAACGCCGCAACATGCGCGTGCAAGTGCTGCGCGAAGACCGCGAGCGCGGCAGCGCCTGGCTCGCGGTCAGCGGCTTCGGCGCGTTCGAGCTGCTGCAGCACGAGGCCGGCCTGCACGTGTACGAAGACAAGGCCGACGACCAGACCCAGCGCCTGTCGGTACTGGTCCAGGTCGCGCCCGACCTGCCCGGCCGCGCGCGCCAGGCGCAGGGCGCGCCGGCGTCCGCGGGCGGCGAAAGCGAGCGGCGCATCGCCCGGCGTTATCGGCAGTCGCCGGCGCCGCTGGTGCGCGACGGCGTGCGCGGCTGGCGCAGCGGGCGGCTCGATCGGGTGCTGGCGGGCGAGTTCGATGCGATAAGCGGCGAGTGATGCGTTCGCGGCTGCGTTGAAGCATGGTCGCGGCTGAGATGAAAGCGTCGGGCCTGAAGGCCCTCCCACAACAGCCGAGCGCGTCGGCCGCTGTTGTGGGAGGGCCTTCAGGCCCGACGTTCTTTTCCAGACGCCACGCCACCTGCGACCGCGCTCACAACAACGCACTCCATCGCGACCGCAATAGCTCATCCCTATCGAACAAGTCGAAACATTCGATTTCCTAATCCCACCCCACCGCACTTATCGTCGAGGCTCCTCCCCATCCCAGGCACGGAGCCAGCATGAGCCCGCCCGACGATTCCAAGCCCCGCAGCAAACTCACCACCGCCTTCGGCGCGCCGGTGGTCGACAACCAGAACAGCATGACCGCCGGCCCGCGCGGCCCGCTGCTGATGCAGGACCTGTGGCTGATCGAGAAGCTCGCCAACCTCAACCGCGAGATCATCCCCGAGCGGCGCATGCACGCCAAAGGCTCCGGCGCGTTCGGCACCTTCACCGTCACCGGCGACATCCGCCGCTACACCCGCGCCAAGATCTTCGACGGCATCGGCAAGCAGACCCCGATGTTCGCCCGCTTCACCACCGTCGCCGGCGAGCGCGGCGCCGCCGACGCCGAGCGCGACATCCGCGGCTTCGCGCTGAAGTTCTACACCGAGGAAGGCAACTGGGATCTGGTCGGCAACAACACGCCGGTGTTCTTCGTGCGCGATCCGCGCAAGTTCCCCGACCTCAACAAGGCGGTCAAGCGCGACCCGCGCAGCAACCTGCGCAGCGCGCGCAACAACTGGGACTTCTGGACCAGCCTGCCCGAGGCGCTGCACCAGGTCACCATCGTCATGAGCGACCGCGGCATCCCGGCCAGCTATCGCCACATGCACGGATTCGGCTCGCACACCTACAGCTTCATCAACGCCGACAACGAGCGCTACTGGGTCAAGTTCCACCTCAAGACCCAGCAGGGCATCAAGAACCTCACCGACGCCGAGGCCGGCGAGCTGATCGGGCGCGACCGCGAAAGCCACCAGCGCGACTTGTTCGAAGCGATCGACCGCGGCGACTTCCCGAAGTGGAAGGTCTACATCCAGGTCATGCCCGAGCTCGACGCGGACAAGGTGCCCTACCATCCCTTCGACCTGACCAAGGTCTGGCCGAAGAAGGACTACCCGCTGATCGAGGTCGGCGAGATGGAGCTCAACCGCAATCCCGACAATTTCTACGCCGAC
This sequence comes from Lysobacter yananisis, assembly GCF_031199375.1. Classification (NCBI taxonomy): domain Bacteria; kingdom Pseudomonadati; phylum Pseudomonadota; class Gammaproteobacteria; order Lysobacterales; family Lysobacteraceae; genus Lysobacter; species Lysobacter yananisis. The sequence goes on along the minus strand of NZ_CP133568.1, from coordinate 3,909,967 downwards.
GTCGAGCAGAGCGCGTTCGCGCCGAACAACCTGGTGCCGGGCATCAGCTACTCGCCGGACAAGATGCTGCAGGCGCGGCTGTTCGCCTATTCCGACGCGCAGCGCTACCGGCTCGGGGTCAACCACCACCAGATCCCGGTCAACGCCGCGCGCTGCCCGGTGCACAGCAACCACCGCGACGGCGCCATGCGCGTGGACGGCAACTACGGCGGCGAGCTGCATTACGAGCCCAACAGCTACGGCCAGTGGCAAGAGCAGCCCGAGTACCGCGAGCCGCCGCTGCGCATCAACGGCGACGCGGATTTCTGGAACTTCCGCGAGGACGACGCCGATTACTACTCCCAGCCCGGCGACCTGTTCCGGCTGATGACCCCGGCCCAGCAACAAGCGCTGTTCGACAACACCGCGCGCGCGATGGGCGATGCGCCGGAATTCATCAAGCGCCGCCACATCGGCAACTGCGCCAAGGCCGATCCGGCCTACGGCGCAGGCGTCGCCAAGGCGCTGGGCCTGGGCGACTGAAACGTCCGCCGCGCCGCTCCTACACGGCCTGCGTGTAGGAGCGGCGCAAGCCGCGACCGCGAAACCTCACGCCCGCGGCGCAAGCTCGAACGAACGCCCCGGGCTCACCCCTCCAGATTGCACGCCGCAATGCACTCGCGGTACAGGCGTCCGCAATGCGCGGTGCTGCCGCCGCCGGCCTGGGCCCTGCAATCGTTCGCCAGTTCCTGACACGTGCTGTAGCAGCCCGGATCCGACGCCGACGCCGACGCGCCGAACCCCAACCCGAACACCAGCGCCGCCGCGGCCAACCACCCCATGTGCATCCGCTTCATCGTCTTGCCTCCTTGGACTTTGGATCGCCAACGCCGGCCCCGATGGCCGGCGCTGGCCGCAGTGTAGGCAGCGCGCGGCGCGCACAATGCGTGTTGCACGGCAACAAGCCGCGCGATGCGCGCCGTGCGTCGCGATTCCCGCGCGCGGTCACACCGCCGCCATCGCCCGGCTCGCATGATCGGCGGGCGAAGCGGACGCCGGGCGGCCTGCCATAGTCGATCCCTATCGAATATGTCGTAAGGATCAATTTCACTTCGGCGTCGACCCCGCCTATCGTCGCTTGGCACTCCGCGATCACCCACGCCAGCGATGAGCCAGCCGGACGATCCCAACGCCGTACCCTTCGCGGCCGCCCACGGCGGCGCGCGCATCGCCGACGCACCGCGCCGGCGCCGATCCGTCTTACCCCATCCACCGCCCCCGCCCCGCTGACCGCGCCCATCGCGCGCGTCGGCGCTGCGTTGCGCACGCGCCACTCGCCCCGCCCACCCGCCCGCACCCACCGTCAAAGGCACGCACCCATGTCGAAAGAAAGCAAATGCCCGTTCAACCACGCTGCCGGCGGCGGCACCTCCAACCGCGACTGGTGGCCCAACCAACTCAACCTCAAGATCCTGCACCAGCAGGCGCCGGCGACCGATCCGATGGACGCAGGCTTCGACTACGCCGAAGCCTTCAAGAGCCTGGATCTCGACGCGGTCAAGAAAGACCTGCACGCATTGATGACCGATTCGCAGGACTGGTGGCCGGCCGACTTCGGCCACTACGGCCCGTTGTTCATCCGCATGGCCTGGCATAGCGCCGGCACCTATCGCATCTTCGACGGCCGCGGCGGCGCCGGCGCCGGCCAACAACGCTTCGCCCCGCTCAACAGCTGGCCCGACAACGGCAACCTCGACAAGGCCCGGCGCCTGCTGTGGCCGATCAAGCAAAAGTACGGCAAGAAGATTTCCTGGGCCGACCTGCTGATCCTCACCGGCAACGTCGCCCTGGAATCGATGGGCTTCAAGACCTTCGGCTTCGCCGGCGGCCGCGCCGACGTGTGGGAGCCGGAAGAAGGCGTGTACTGGGGCGCGGAGACCGAATGGCTCGGCGACAAACGCTACAGCGGCGACCGGGTGCTGGAGAATCCGCTCGGCGCCGTGCAGATGGGTCTGATCTACGTCAATCCGCAGGGCCCCAACGGCAATCCCGATCCGATCGCCGCCGCGCGCGACATCCGCGAGACCTTCGCGCGCATGGCCATGAACGACGAAGAGACCGTCGCCCTGATCGCCGGCGGCCACAGCTTCGGCAAGACCCACGGCGCCGGCCCCGAGTCGCACGTCGGCCGTGAGCCCGAAGGCGCCGACCTCGCCGACCAGGGCCTGGGCTGGGCCAGCAGCTTCAACAGCGGCAAGGCCGGCGACGCCATCACCAGCGGCCTGGAAGTCACCTGGACCAGCACACCGACGCAATGGAGCAACGAGTTCTTCGCCAACCTGTTCGGCTACGAATGGGAACTGAGCAAGAGCCCGGCCGGCGCGCACCAGTGGATCGCCAAGGACCCCGCCGCGGCGAACAAGATCCCGCACGCGCACGATCCGTCCAAGCGCCAGGCGCCGACCATGCTCACCACCGACCTGTCGCTGCGCTTCGATCCGGCCTACGAGAAAATCTCGCGCCGTTTCTTCGAAAACCCCGACCAGTTCGCCGACGCCTTCGCCCGCGCCTGGTTCAAGCTGACCCACCGCGACATGGGCCCGCGCGTGCGCTACCTCGGCAAGGAAGTGCCGGCCGAGGAACTGATCTGGCAGGACCCGATCCCGGCCGTCGATCATCCGCTCGTCGACGCCGGCGACATCGCCGCGCTCAAGGCCAAGATCCTCGCGTCCGGCCTGAGCGTGTCCGAGCTGGTGTCCACCGCCTGGGCCTCGGCCTCGACCTTCCGCGGCACCGACAAGCGCGGCGGCGCCAACGGCGCGCGCATCCGCCTGGCGCCGCAGAAGGACTGGGAGGTCAACCAGCCCGCGCAACTGGCCAAGGTGCTGGCGACGCTGGAAGGCATCCAGAAGGACTTCAATGCCGCCGCCGGCGGCGGCAAGAAGGTCTCGCTGGCCGACCTGATCGTGCTCGGCGGCTCCGCCGGCGTCGAACAGGCGGCGAAGAACGCCGGCGTGGCGATCGACGTACCGTTCGCGCCGGGCCGCATGGACGCCAGCGCCGAGCAGACCGACGTCGACTCCTTCGCCGCGCTCGAACCGCTCGCCGACGGCTTCCGCAACTACCTGGCCGGCGCGTACAAACCGACCGCCGAAGCGCTGCTGATCGACCGCGCGCAATTGCTCGACCTCAGCGCGCCGGAGACCGCCGTGCTGATCGGCGGCCTGCGCGTGCTCGGCGCCAACGCCGGCGGCAGCAAGCACGGCGTATTCACCGACAAGGTCGGCGCGTTGAGCAACGACTTCTTCGTCAACCTGCTCGACATGGGCACGGCGTGGAAGCCGACCAGCGAGGCCCAGGACGCGTTCGAAGGCCGCGACCGCAAGACCGGCGTGCCGAAGTGGACCGCCACCCGCGTCGACCTGGTATTCGGCTCGCACTCGCAACTACGCGCGATCGCCGAGGTCTATGCCAGCGGCGACGCCAAGGAGAAATTCGTGCGCGACTTCGTCGCCGCCTGGAACAAGGTGATGAACGCCGACCGATTCGACCTGAAGAAATAAGCGCCCCGTCGCGGCGACCGCCTCGCGCGGCGCCGCGGCGGCGGGGCTCCGCGAAACCCTGTGCGATCTCATGCCCGGCGCCCCCGCCGGGCTTTTTTTGCCCGCCGCGTCGGCGCCAGCGCAAGCTGCGATCGCGCCAATACCCACCCAGTGCCCGCCAACCGTCGTTCCAGCGCAAGCCCGAATCCAACCGAAGCGACGCAGCTCCGCCGCTGCCTCTTGAAGCGCTGAACTTGCCAAACCGTCATTCCGACGAAAGTCGGAATGCACACGACGTTGCTGTCGCTCCTGCCTCAGCCGTTCGCTCTGACGCAACCCCAAGCGAAGCCCACGCCCCGCAGCCCCGAAGGGCGTGCGCATGGATGCGCACGCGCGCCATGGGACAGGATGTCCCTTATGGCGCGGCCCCGCGCCCGGTGCTGGACTTAGTGGCTCTTGATCCGAAAAAACAAGGCCTTTTCTTTGGTTACTTTCTTTGTGGCTTAAGACAAAGAAAGTGACCCGGCCGCTTGCGGACGGAAGCTTTTGATCGTGGCTTGTCGTCACGCGTTGCGACAACAAAGGCAAGAGCAACCGCAGAGTCGAAATGGATTCCGGCTTTCGCCGGAATGACGGCTTGAGAGGTTCGTTGCTTCAAAGAACGACGGCGGAGCGACGTCGCTTCGGTTGGATTCCGGCTTTCGCCCGAATGACGGCTCGGAAGATTCGTAGCTTCGGCCACCACGACATCCCCACTCGTGCCACCAGCAAACACCCCAACACACACCAAGCACCGCTACGCACCCAGTCTCCACATCCCCTCCAGCCCCACCCACCGGCATCACCCCGCACTAACGAGCCGGCGCTAGCATCTGCACTCCCCGTACACCGGAATTTAACGATGAGCGCCTCGCTGACCGACGACCTTCTCAACCAGCTCCAGGGCCAGCCGCTGGCGCAGATAGGCAGCCAGCTCGGCCTGTCCGAGTCGCAGACCCAGAGCGCGGTCGGCCAGGCGCTGCCGCTGCTGCTCGGCGCGCTCGGCCGCAACGCCAGCCAACCCGAGGGCGCGCAGGCGCTGTTCGGCGCGCTGCAGCGCGACCATGCCGACGCGGGCGGCGGCGCCGCCGGGCTCGATCTCGGCGGCGTGCTCGGCGCGGTGCTCGGCGGTGGCGGCGGCGGTCGCCAGACCGACGGCGCCGGCATCCTCGGCCACATCTTCGGCGGCCGCGAGGACACCGCGGCGCAGGGGCTCGGTCAGAGCACCGGCCTGGGCGGCGGCCAGGCCAATACCCTGCTGAAGATCCTCGCGCCGATCGTGCTGTCCTACCTCGCCCAGCGCATGTTCTCCGGCGGCAACCAGGCCGCGGCCAACCCGCAGCAGCTCGGCGACGCGCTCGGCCAGGAACACCAGCGCATCCAGCAACAGGGCGGCGCCGGCGGCCTGCTCGGCGCGGTGCTCGACCAGGACGGCGACGGCCAGCTCGGCATCGGCGACCTGCTTAAGATCGGCGGCAACCTGCTCGGCGGCAAGCGCTGAGTTCCCCTGCCCGGCGCCTAGTCGCCGGGATTCGCCGAACGGCCGCCTCGCGCGGCCGTTCGTGTGTCGGGGAGCGCGGTTTTCGCAGGAGACGGTCGCGGCCGCGCGATACCGCGCGCATCTGCGTTGCTCGCCCTGCACGCGGGCTTCCACGAAACAAGCCGAGCCGCGCCGGCTGCCGCAGCAACGCGGTCGCGGCTTGCGCCGCTCCTACAGGGAGATCGCAAGCGTCGGCCGCTCCCTGTAGGAGCGGCGCGAGCCGCGACCACGCAACGGCAGATCGCGCCGAATCCGCGACCGCGACGACGGTAGCGACGTCAAAACCGCGCCCGCGCCGACTCGTCCGCGCCGCCGCTACAACGCGTCGATATCCCCCAACGCCTTGATCAGCCGCCGCGCGCGCTTGTCCGGCTTGGTCTCCGGCGCGCGGTAGCCGTTGCGCTCGGCCGCGCGCAAGGCGCGCGCCTGTTCGCGCGCCACGCGCGAGGCTTCGGTCTCGGCGTACAGGGTCTGCGCGAGGCTGGCCGGCCCGCGGGTGTCGCTCAAACCGGTCACCGCGATCTCGAAGTGTTCCTCGCCGCGCGCCACCTTCAACGCGTCGCCCAGGCGCACCGCGCGCGAAGCCTTGGCGCGCTGGCCGCCGACTTCGACCTTGCCGGTCTCCACCGCCTGCCGCGCCAGGCTGCGGGTCTTGTAGAAGCGCGCCGCCCATAGCCACAGGTCCAATCGCACCGTCGCCTGCGCCGGCGCGCCCGTCGTTTCGTCTTGCTTGCTCATCGGCGCGAACGATACCACCGCGCGCGCGCCGCCGATGCGACGCCGCCGCGCCGCCCGTCGCCGCCGCACGGCCGCGGCGCGTGCGGATTTCGACCGATCGCGCCACACCGCGCGCAATCGCCGGCGCCGCGCCGGCCCGGGCGCGCGGCATACTGCGCACTCGTTCGCCCCGCGCGGCCCGTCGCCGCTCCTGCGCGTCCCGCGCGGCATACTGCCGTCTCGCCCGTCCGCCCGGTACCGACATGGCCCCCAGCGCATCCCGCGGCAGCCACTTGCTGACCGAAGGCCCGATCGGCCGCACCATGATCTCGTTCGCCTTGCCGATCATGGCCGGCAACGCGGCGCAATCGCTCAACGGCTCGATCAACTCGATCTGGGTCGGCCGCTACCTCGGCGAGGCCGCGCTGACCGCGACGGCCAACGCCAACAACATCATGTTCTTCCTGATCGGCTCGATGTTCGGCGTCGGCATGGCCGCGACCATCCTGATCGGCCAGGCCACCGGCGCGCGCGATACCGCGCGGGCGCGGCGGATCATGGGCACCAGCGCCAGTTTCTTCCTCGGCCTGTCGGTGGCGATCGCGGCGGTCGGCTGGTTCTTCGCCGACGCGATCCTGCGCGGCATGGGCACGCCGCCGGCCGCGCAGCCGCTGGCCGAGCAGTACCTGCGGGTGATCTTCCTCTCGATCCCCTTCATCTACGCCTTCGCCTTCCTGTCCTCGGCGCTGCGCGGCCTCGGCGACTCGCGCACGCCGTTCCGCTTCCTGCTGATGTCGGTGGCGCTGGACATCGTGCTCAACCCGCTGCTGATCTTCGGCTGGGGCCCGCTGCCGGGGCTGGGCATCGCCGGCTCGGCGCTGTCGACCTTCATCGGCCAGGGCGCCAGCCTGGCCGCGCTGCTGCTGCACCTGCGGCGCAAGCGCCACGTGCTGTGGCTCGGCCGCGGCGACGCGCACCTGCTGAAGATCGATCCGGCGGTGCTGCGCGCGCTGATCGTCAAGGGCGTGCCGATGGGATTGCAGATGGTGCTGATCTCGCTGGCGATGATCGCGATGATCCGCCTGGTCAACGCCCACGGCACCGCCATCGCCGCCGGCTACGGCGCCGCGCTGCAGTTGTGGACCTACGTGCAGATGCCGGCGATGGCGATCGGCGCGGCGTGTTCGTCGATCGCCGCGCAGAGCGTCGGCGCCGGCCGCTGGGACCGGGTCGACGCCGCCGCGCGCACCGGCACCTTGTTCAATTTCCTGCTGACCGGCGCGCTGATCGCGCCGCTGATCCTGTTCGACCGCTACACCCTGGCGCTGTTCCTGCCCGACGGCAGCGCGTCGTTCGAGATCGCCCGCCACCTCAATCACATCGCGATCTTCTCGTTCCTGTTCTTCGGCGTGACCTTCGTGATCTCCGGCGTGGTCCGCGCCACCGGCGCGGTGATTCCGCCGCTGCTGATCCTGGGCTCGGCGCTGTGGGGCGTGCGCGTGCCGTTCGCGACCTTCCTGCAGCCGGTGCTGGGCCTGGACGCGCTGTGGTGGAGCTTCCCGGTCAGCGCGCTGTGCTCGATGCTGGTGTCGATGGCCTACTACCGCTGGGGCGGCTGGCGCCGCGCGAAGATGATGGCCGCGCCCGAACGTGTGGCCGCGCCGGTGGCCACCCAGACCATCGCCACGCCGGCGGAAGTGCCCGCGCATACGCCGGCGCCGGTGGCCGATACGAGTCCCGACGACGATGCGGTGGCGGTCGACGAGGATCGGCTGGAGCGCGGCTGAGGAGCGCGGCGGCGGCCTGCGGCGGTTGTTGTGGGAGGGCCTTCAGGCCCGATGCTTTTGTGTCCGATCGCCGCGATCCGAGCGAAGGGCATCGGGCCTGAAGGCCCTCCCACAAAAAAACAAGCCCGGCGACCGTCGCGGTCAGATCTGCTCCAGTTCCAGCGTGAACACCCCGGCCTCGCCCTGGTCGAAGGCTTCGCGCCAGATCCGGTAGCCCTCCAGGTCTTCCTCGCGCACCGGCATGCGCCCGATCACCTGCGGCCGCGCCTCGGCCACGCGCGTGCCGACGATGGGGAAGTGGCCGAGCAGGCGGATGGTCTTGAGCTCGGCCACGTCGGCCTCGTCCTCGCGCCGGACCTCGTCGACGGTGTGGGTGTCGAACTTGCGCAGCGACAGCACTTCGCGCCCGTCCGGCAACGCATCGACGCGCTGCACCCAGAAAAAGCCCCAGGTGCCGTCGCTGCGCGGATAAGTGCAGATGTCGCCTTCGGACAGGCCAGGATTCATGGACGCTCCCGCCGCGGGGGCGGCGCGATGTTCGGGGACTGCGGCGGGCAGGACCGCGTGGCGAATCTAGCGCGATTCGCGACCCGCGCACAGCGGCGCGGCCGGCCGGGCGCGGGGGCGATCGCGGCCACGTCGGCGGCCGGCGATTGCGCTCACGCCCGGACGTAATGCGGGAACTGTGCGTCTTCGCCGATAGCGATTGCGCATGTGCGGGCTCCCCATGGACTGGCGGCTCGCTGGGCGCGGGTTTGCGCGCGGCGTCCAGCGAGCCTTACGTCAGTGCACAGGCGCGGGTGCCGAAGCTCACCGCCTTGTCGCGATGCAGCCACGGGTCGTGGCTTTCGCAAGAACGCGGCTTCGAGGCTTGCATCGGCACGCCGAACGCAGCCTGGTCCGCCGGTTGCACGCCGCATCGGCGCAAATGCAAACGGCCGCCTTTCGGCGGCCGTTCGCGACGCAGCAGCAGCGTACCGGGTTACTCGGCGGCCGGCGCGTTCTTGGCGCGCGCGTAGGCGGCCAGATCTTCCTTGATGCGGGCCTTCTTGCCTTCCAGGCCGCGCAGGTAGTACAGCTTGCCGGCGCGGACCTTGCCGCGGCGCTTGACCTGGACCGAGTCGATCACGGCGCTGTGGGTCTGGAACACGCGCTCGACGCCGTAGCCGTGCGAGATCTTGCGCACGGTGAACGACGAGTTGAGGCCGGCGTTCTTCTTGCCGATGACCACGCCTTCATAGGCCTGGACGCGCTCGCGGTTGCCTTCCTTGACCTTGACGTTGACGACGACGGTGTCGCCCGGGCTGAACTCGGGCAGCTTGCGCTGCACCTGCTCGGCTTCGAAATTCTGGACCAGCGTATGGATCGACGGCTTGTTCATGGCTATGGCCTGTTGGATTAGTTGTTGCGCGAGTGCACGTGGACCCGCGTCATGGCATGGATACAGCTAAGCGGCTAATTATAACGGGAATTTTTCGGCCGTGGCTAGGGCTCAATCGCCCCGCGCCGCACCGCCGGTCGCAGAACCGTCCGCCGCTGGGGCGGAAACGGCCTCGGAAGCGGCCCTGGAACCGGTTTCCGCGCCCTCCCCGGCCGTCGCCAGTTCGGCCCGGTAGGCCGCCAGCAGCTTGCGGTCGGCCTTGGACAGGGCCGCCTCGTCGAACAGGTCGGGGCGGCGCTGCCAGGTCCGGCCCAGCGACTGCTGCCGGCGCCACTGGGCGATGCGGGCGTGGTTGCCCGACATCAGCACCTCGGGCACGCCGCCCAGTTCGTGCTCGACCGGGCGGGTGTAGTGCGGGCAGTCCAGCAGCCCGTCCTCGAAACTGTCCTGCACCGCCGACTCGGCATCGCCGAGCGCGCCGTCCTGCAGGCGCGCGACCGCGTCCACCACGACCGCTGCGGCCAGTTCGCCGCCGGACAGCACGTAGTCGCCGATCGACAGTTCCTCGTCGACCTCGGCCCGGATCAATCGCTCGTCGACGCCCTCGTAGCGCCCGCACAGCAGGATCAACCGCGCGTGGCCGGCTAGTTCGCGCACCTTGGCCTGGTCCAGCCGCGCGCCTTGCGGGCTCAGGTAGACCACCCGCGCCGGCGCCGGATCGGCCGCGCGCGCCGCGCGGATCGCCGCGCGCAGCGGATCGATCAACATCACCATGCCCGGCCCGCCGCCGAACGGACGCTCGTCCACCCGGCGATAGTTGCCTTCGGCGTAATCGCGCGGATTCCAGCCGTGCATCGACAGCAGCCCGCGCTCGCCGGCGCGGCCGACCACGCCGAACGCCGCGCATTGCGCGACGAACTCGGGGAACAGGCTGATCACGTCGATGCGCATGGGACTAGGAGTGAGCGGAGAGGAGCGAGAAGCGAGCAACAGCAAGAGCGGCAGGAGCGAGCTTTCGCTCACTTCTCGCGCCTCTGCGCTCACTGCTCAAAAATCGGGATCCCAGTCGACGGTCACGCGCCGCGCTTCGAAATCCACCGACAGCACGTACTGCGGGATCACGAACGGGATCATGCGCTCGCGCTCGTCGTCGCGCGCGACCAGCACGTCGTTGGCGCCGGTCGCGAACAAATGGCTGACCTTGCCCAGGGCGAGGCCCTGGGTGGTGACCACGTCCAGGCCTTCCAGGTCGACCCAGTAGAACTCGCCTTCGCGCGGCGGCGGCAGGGCCGAGCGCGGAACATAGATTTCGGTACCGCGCAGCGCCTCGACCGCGTCGCGGTCGGTCACGCCCGGCAGGTTGGCGATCAGGTACTTGCCGCTTTCGCGGCCGCGCACGCCCGACAGTTCGCGCTCGCCGCCGTGCGGATCGCGCACGATCCACGGCTGGTAGCGGAAGATCGCGGCGCGCGGCTCGGTCCAGGACTCGAGCTTGGCTTCGCCGCGAATGCCGAACGCGCCGAGCACCCTGCCCAACAGGATGCGGCGCGAGGATTCGCTCATATGCGTAAGAGGGCCGCGCGCGTGGCGCGCGGCCCGCCGGCTCAGGCGGCCGGAGCGGCCTTGACGGCCTGCTTGTACAGGTCGGCGACCTTGTCGGTCAGCTGGGCGCCGTTGGCGACCCAATGCTTGACGCGATCGAGGTTCAGCTCGACGCGCTTTTCGTTGCCGGCGGCGACCGGGTTGTAGAAACCGACGCGCTCGATGTTGCGGCCGTCGCGGGCGCTGCGGCTGTCGGTGACGATGATGTGGTAGAACGGACGCTTCTTGGCGCCGCCACGGGTCAGGCGAATCTTGACCATGAGGGTTGCTTTCCTGTGTTGCCCAGCCGTCGGAATGACGGGGTAAGCCGGCGATTGTAGCCCATCGGGCGCCTCAGGCAAACCCGTGGCCTGGCCCCGGCCGGCGCCCCCTCCTCGCAGCGAACCGACCCGGGCCGTCCCCGGGCGGCCTACCCGCCCGGTTCCGGCCCGCGATCGCCGGGCCTCCTTGCCCGCCCTGCCTCGCCGCAGCCCGCGCCAGCGGGTCCGCGACGGGACGGCGCCGTCCTGGCGCCGCCCCCGCGGCCGGATCGCCCCCGACGCCGGCCGCATCTGCCTCCCCCGGCTACGAGCTCAGCGCTTGTAGCGGATGCTGCCGCGCAACGCGGTCGATCCGGCCTCGCAGCGCTGCTCGAAGTCGGCCGACAGGCCGGTGACCATGCGCGAGACCGGGTCCACCTCGACCGCCTTGATCGCGATCGAGCCGGCGACCCGGTTGCAGCCGCGGCCGTTGCCGGCGAAGTCGAAGCCGACGCTGTTGGCGTCGCCGAAGCGGCTGATCGGATAGGTGCCGACGCCCAGGGTCTGGCCGGTCGGCGGACGCAGGATCGCCGACCACGAATCGCGCTGGCCCGAGACGTTGTAGATCAGGTAGCCGGCGTTGCCGGACACGGCGAAGGTGCTGGTGTCGCCGGCGTAGTCCTTGCGCAGGCCGCGGCCGATGTAATCGCCGGCGTCGCTGTCCAGCGCCAGCGACAGCGGCTGCACGTTGTAGCGCAGCTTGGCGGTCAGCAGCGGCGCGTTTTCGAGTTCGCAGCGCTGCAGGCCGGTCGCTTCCAGCGCGGTCACCGCGTCGTTGGCGCCGAATTCGATCTGCTGGATGTAGACCGAGCCCCAGGTACTGCCGCAACCGCGGCCGTTGCCGCCGATGTCGATGCCGGGCGAGCGGCCGGTGCGGAACGCGGAGCGTTCGGCGAAGTAGTAGCGGCCCGGCTGCAGGCGCTGGCCGCGCGGCGCGCTGAGTTCGATCCGCCAGTTGTCGTTGCCGCGGTTCACGCTCATCTGCAGCGCTTGCGCGTTGCCGCTGACGGCGATGGTCGAGTCGGCGCCGGTGTACGTCTTGGACTGGCCCTGTCCGATGTAGTCGCCGGCTTCGCTGGCGAAGGAATACGAGGTCTCGGCCAGGGCCGAGGGTGCGGCGGCGAGGCCGGCGATGGCCAGCGCGAGCGCGCCGCACATCGTCGAAAGTCGGGTCATCGAGCGATCTCCATGATCGGTTTGCGGCCGTGCGGATGCATGGCCGGTCCTTGCGTCGTAGTGCGGGTGGACGGGTGCTGAAACGATCGCTCCGCGGCGCCGGCGGCGCGCGGGCGCGCCGCGCGGGCGGTGGCGCGGTCGCCGCGATGAAGCCTTGGGCGAGGCGCTTGCCGTGGAGCGGAGGCAAGTGTTGCGCGCGGGCATCTCGCGCGAAGAGAACGGCGCCGGCCGCCGGTCGGCGATGCGCGGGACGGCGGCGTCGCGGGATCGGCGACGCAGGTGTCTGCGCGAGGACGCGTCGCCGCGGCGGCGCGCGACCGCGGCGACGTCGCGAGGCGACGTCTTGGTCGCAGCGATGGCGAAGCGCGCTGCGTTCGCGATGACGCAGGAATCGGCGGTCGCGTCGTTACCGCGGCGGCGCGGTCGCGGCTTGCGCCGCTCCTACAGGCGGCGGCCGGGGCTGCGAATGCGGCGGCGGAAACGACGACGGCGGCCCATGGGCCGCCGTCGTGGCGCGAATCGGTGCGCGGCGCGCGCGATCAGCGGAACGGCAGTCCGCCGCGGCCGCCGCCGCCCATCATGCCGCGCATGCCGCGCATCAGGCCCTTCATGCCGCCGCCGGAGAGCTTGCTCATCATCTTCTCCATCTGCTGGTACTGCTTCATCAGCTTGTTGACGTCGGCCGGGGTCAGGCCGGCGCCCTTGGCGATGCGCGCGCGGCGCGAGCCGTTGAGCAGCCCCGGGTTGCGCCGTTCCTTCTTGGTCATCGAGTTGATGATCGCGACCATCCGCGGCACTTCCTTGCCGGTGATCTGGCTCTTGACGTTGTCCGGGATCTGGCCCATGCCCGGCAGCTTGTCCATGAGCCCGCTCAGGCCGCCCATGTTCTGCATCTGCTCGAGCTGGTCCTTCATGTCGTTGAGGTCGAACTTCTTGCCCTTGGCGACCTTCTCGGCGAGCTTTTGCGCCTTGTCCTTGTCGACCTGCTGCTCGACCTGCTCGACCAGCGACAGCACGTCGCCCATGTCGAGGATGCGGCTGGCGACGCGGTCGGGGTGGAACACGTCCAGGCCGTCGGGCTTCTCGCCCACGCCGATGAACTTGATCGGCTTGCCGGTGATGTAGCGCACCGACAGCGCGGCGCCGCCGCGGGCGTCGCCGTCGGTCTTGGTCAGCACCACGCCGGTCAGCGGCAGCGCTTCGCTGAAGGCCTTGGCCGTGGTCGCCGCGTCCTGGCCGGTCATCGAGTCGACCACGAACAGGGTTTCCACCGGCGCGACCGCGGCGTGCAGCGCCTTGATCTCGCTCATCATCGCCTCGTCGATGGCGAGGCGGCCGGCGGTGTCGACCAGCAGCACGTCGACGAAGGACTTGCGCGCGTCGGCGATGGCGGCGCGCACGATCTCCTCGGGCTTCTGCGAGGCGGCCGAGGGGAAGAACAGCACGTCGACCTGCTCGGCCAACTGCTTGAGCTGCTCGATCGCCGCCGGACGGTAGATGTCGGCGGAGACCACCATCACCTTCTTCTTGCGCCGTTCCTTGAGGTGCTTGGCGAGCTTGCCGACGGTGGTGGTCTTGCCCGCGCCCTGCAGGCCGGCCATCAGGATCACCGCCGGCGCCGGCACGTTGAGGTTCAGGTCGGCGGCCTGCGAGCCCATCACCGCGGTCAGTTCGTCGCGCACGACCTTGATCAGGGCCTGGCCCGGGGTCAGCGACTTGAGCACTTCCTGGCCGACCGCGCGCACCTTGATGCGCTCGATCAGCGCCTGCACCACCGGCAGGGCGACGTCGGCCTCCAGCAGGGCGATGCGCACCTCGCGGGTGGCTTCGCGGATGTTCTCTTCGGTCAGGCGGCCGCGGCCGCGCAGGCGCTCGATGGTGCCGGAGAGGCGTTGGGTCAGGGACTCGAACATGGCTGGGGGCGGGGCTGCGGCGACGGGGCGGGCAGTATAGCGGGGCCGGAAGTGAGCGGAGAGGAGCGAGAAGTGAGCGAAAGCGCCCCTGCTCGCTCCTCGCTGCTCTCCGCTCGCTCCTGCCCTTATGCCAAACTCCCCCGATGACAATCGTTCTCATCGCCATCGCCCTGTACCTGAGCGCGGCCGGCCTGCTGGTCCGCGCGGTGCGCCGCGACGGCGGCCGCGGCGCGCGCGGCTGGCTGCTGCCGGCCAACCTGGCGGTGTTGCTGCACGGACTGGCCCATCTGATGGCCTGGCGCGGCGCCGGCGGCGCCGACCTGCACTTCTTCGCCGCGCTGTCGCTGGTCGGGCTGGGCATGTCGATCCTGACCGCCATCGTCGGCGCGGCCGGACGCATGGCCGCGCTCGGCGTGGTGGTGTTCCCGCTGTCGGCGCTGATGCTGCTGGCCTACCAGCTCTACGGCCACGTCCAGCATCCCGAGCCGCTGGACTGGCGCCTGCAGCTGCACGCATGGATGGCGCTGCTGGCCTACGCCACCCTGGCGGTCGCGGCGCTGTTCGCGGTGATGCTGTGGCTGCAGGAAAGCGCGCTGCGCCGGCGCGAGTTCCACGGCTGGCTGCGCGCGCTGCCGCCGCTGGTGGAGCTGGAAAGCCTGCTGTTCCGCACCATCGCGGTCGGCTTCGTCCTGCTCACCGCGACCTTGCTGACCGGCGTGCTGTTCGTGGAGAACCTGCTGGCCCAGCACCTGGTGCACAAGACCGTGCTCAGCGTGCTGTCGTGGCTGGCGTTCGGCGGCCTGCTGCTGGGGCGCTGGCGCTACGGCTGGCGCGGCGTGGTCGCGGTGCGCTGGACCCTGGCGGCGATGGCGCTGCTGGTGTTGGCGTTCTTCGGCAGCAAGTTCGTGCTGGAACTGGTGCTGCGGCGGGTCTGACCGCCGCGGATCGAATCGGGGGCGGCCGACCCGGTCGGCGCAGGGAACGCACGATGGTCAACTGGATCAAGTCGCTGTCGGAGCGCAGCGAATTCGTCGGCGTACTGACCCTGGCCTTCGGCTGGTCGATCTACCAGAGCCTGAGCATGGCGCTGTCGCCGCAGCCGCTGACGGCGGTGTTCGACAACGCCAGCCTGAGCGGACTGATGGGCACGCAACTGGCCACGCTGGCGATCATCGGCGCCTTCCTGCGCCTGCGCGGCTGGACCTGGGCGCGGCTCGGGCCGGCGCCGGGCTGGCGCGACCTGCCGCGCGGCGTCGCGCTCGCCGCCGCGACCCTGGTCGGGTTCTGGCTGTTCCATGCCGTGGCCGCGCTGATCGGGCTGCTGCCGATCGACGCCGACGATTCGGTACGGGTCGCGTCCGACCTGGACTGGCGGCTGATGCTCGCCGCCTCGGCGGTGAACGGATTCTTCGAGGAAGCCCTGGTCTGCGGCTACCTGGTCTCGGCCCTGCGCGAACGGCCGTCGATGTGGACCGCGATCCACCTGAGCACCGCGATCCGCGCCAGCTACCACCTCTACCAGGGCGAGGCCGGCGCGGTGATGGTGCCGATGGGGCTGGCCTTCGCCTGGCTGTACTCGGTCACCGGCCGGCTGTGGCCGCTGGTGGTGGCGCACATCGCACTGGACGCGCTGGCGCTGTTCGCGCGCTGAGCCCCCGGGCCGGCGCCGGCGCTGCGTGGATCGGCGCCGCCGGTCGCGCCCCCCGCCCGCCGGATCCCGGCCCCGTCCGTCGCCGGCTTGGCCATGTTTGGCCTGTTGCGGCGCAACAAATCGTCCTCGCGGCGCGACGGTCAGTATTCGACCGCTTCGGTCACAGACTCGCGTCCGCGAGGAATATCTTTTTAATCAGATAGTTGCCGAAAACGAACGGAGCGAATCGCTTTGCGAACGCCCGGTCGGTACTTGCTGAACGGGCCTTTTGCCAGCTCAATATTTGCATTGACAACTATTGCGCGGGCGAGCAACATGCCGCGCCATGACGACCCCGACCCCCACCCAGCCCTGCTCCACCTCCAACCTCGGCCTGCTGTTCCGCCAAGTGCGCGACGCGATGTGGGCGCAGATGGAGCGCGAGCTGGCCCAGGCAGGCCACGATCTGACCTTCAGCCAGTTCATCACCCTCAAGGAGTTGGCCATCGGCACCGCCGGGGTCACCGAACTGGCGCGAGCGGCCCAGCTCAATCCGGGCGCCATGACCCGCCTGCTCGACAAGCTCGAGAGCCGCGGCCTGGTCGCGCGCGTCGCCGATCCGGACGACCGCCGGGCGCTGAACATCCACCTGACCGAAGCCGGCACCGCGATCTGGGCCGACATCGACCAGTGCGGCCGCCGCGTGCGCGAGCGCGCCATGTCCGGCCTCAGCGACTCCGACCGCGAACAGCTCTACCGCTTGCTCGAACAGGTCCGCGACAACCTCTCCCTTTCCGGTTCCTGAGCCATGTCCGTCCACGACACTCGCCCGCGCCGCGGGCTGCTTTACGTGCTCGCGCCGCTGGCCGCGGCGTTGATACTCGCCGGTTGCGCCAGCACCCGCGGCCTGCAGCCGTCGGGCCGCGCGCTCGATGCCGACAGCCTCGAAGCCAAGCGCAGCCTCGCCGTCGCCGACCTGTCCGCCGCGCAGTTCCCGCAGCGCGACTGGTGGACCGCGTTCGGCGACGCCCAGCTCAACGGCCTGATCGACGAAGCCCTGGCCGGTTCGCCGAGCCTGGACGCGGCCGACGCGCGCGTGCGCCAGGCGGTGGCCCAGGCCGGCCTCGCCGACGCGGCGCGCAAGCCGACCCTCGGCGGCAGCGCGCAGTACTCCGGCGCGCACCTGCCCGAGACCCTGGCGCCGGATCCGATCGGCGGCAAGTACCTCGGCGCGGACGTGCTGATGCTGAGCTTCAAGTACTCGCCCGACCTGTGGGGCGGCAAGCGCGCGCGCTGGCAGGCCGCACTGGGCCAGTCGCGCGCGGCCGAAGTCGAAGCGCAGGCCGCGCGCCTGACCCTGTCGTCGAACATCGCCCGCAGCTACGTCTCGCTGGCCCAGGCGTTCGAGGCGCAGGACGTGGCCAAGGCCGAGAAGCGGCGCTCCGACAACCTGCTCGGCCTCGGCCAGCAGCGGGTCAAGGCCGGCCTCGACAACCAATTGCAGATCCGCAACGCGCAGAGCGCCAGCGCCAGCGCCGACCAGCAGATCCAGGCCGCGCAGCAGCAGATCGACGCCGCCCGCAACGCGCTCGCCGCGCTGCTGGGCAAGGGCCCGGACCGCGGCCTGAGCATCGCCCGCCCGACCCTGCTGGCCGGCAACGCCGCCGGCGTGCCCGACGTGCTGCCGAGCGAGCTGCTCGGCCACCGTCCCGACGTGGTCGCCGCGCGCTGGCGCGTGGAAGCGTCCTCGCACGGGATCAAGGCGGCCAAGGCCGACTTCTATCCGACCGTGAACCTCAGCGCGATCGTCGGCCTCGCCACCGCGCACCTGTCGGACCTGTTCACCAGCCAGGCGCGCCTGTACCAGGGTGGCCCGGCGATCAGCATGCCGATCTTCGATGGTGGCCGGCTGCGCAACGAGCTGGCCGGCAGCGACGCCGACTACGACCTGGCCGTCGCCAACTACAACCAGAGCCTGATCGGCGCGCTGCGCGAAGTCGCCGACGCGGTGCAGTCCTCGCGTTCACT
Source organism: Lysobacter yananisis (assembly GCF_031199375.1). Lineage (NCBI taxonomy): Bacteria > Pseudomonadati > Pseudomonadota > Gammaproteobacteria > Lysobacterales > Lysobacteraceae > Lysobacter > Lysobacter yananisis. The sequence continues at coordinate 3,892,334 of NZ_CP133568.1, read as the reverse complement.
CGACGGCCAGCTGGCCTCGGCGCAGCAGGCGCGCGACGCCGCGCAACAGGCTTGGCAGATCGCCACCAGCCGCTACCGCGCCGGCCTGGGCACCCAGATCGACGTGCTGACCGCGCAGCGCCCGCTGCTGCAGCTCGACCAGCAACTGGCCACGCTGCGCGCGCAGCGCCTGGCCGCGCGCATCGACCTGGATCGCGCGCTCGGCGGCGGCCTGCAGCTGAGCCCGCCCGATCCGGTGGCCGCGACGGTCCCCGACGCTTCTTCCGACAACAACGCTATTGCCAAGGCCCCCACGCCATGACGACCGAAGTCAACCCCAATGCCGCCGCGGCCGCGCCCGCCGCGCCGCCGAAGAACGGCAAGCGCCGCAAGGCGCTGCTGATCCTGTTCGCCGTGGTCGCGATCGCCGCGGTGGCCTGGACGCTGTACTACATGCTGGTGCTGCGCTGGCACCAGGACACCGACGATGCCTACGTCCAGGGCAACGTGGTCAACATCACCCCGCAGGTGCAGGGCACCGTGGTCAGCATCGGTGCCGACGACGGCATGAAGGTGAGCGCCGGCCAGGTGCTGGTGCAGCTGGACCCGAACGACGCCCAGGTCGCCTACGACCAGTCGGTGGCCAACCTCGCCAACACCGTGCGCCAGGTGCGCGGCTTGTTCAGCGCGGTCGATGCCGGCCAGGCCGATCTGTCGGCGCGCGAAGTCGCGGTGCAGAAGGCCCGCGCCGACGTCAAGCGCCGCGAAGGTTTGGTCGCCAGCGGCGCGGTCTCGGCCGAGGAACTGGCCCACGCCCGCGACGAACTGGCCTCGGCCGAAGCCTCGCTGTCGTCCTCGCGCGGCAGCCTGGCGCGCAACCGCGCGCTGGTCGATGCGACCACCGTCGCCCGCCAGCCGCAGGTCGCCGCCGCCGCCGCGCAACTGCGCCAGGCCTATCTGAACCTGCAGCGCTCGGCCATCGTCGCGCCGGTCAACGGCTACGTCGGCAAGCGCAACGTGCAGCTCGGCCAGCGCGTGGCGCCGGGCACCGCGCTGATGACGATCATCCCGCTCAACGAAGTGTGGGTGGACGCCAACTTCAAGGAGACCCAGCTGGCCAAGATGCGCATCGGCCAGCCGGTCGAACTGCATTCGGACCTGTACGGCTCCGACGTGCGCTACGACGGCAAGGTCGTGAGCCTGGGCCTGGGCACCGGCAGCGCGTTCTCGCTGTTGCCGGCGCAGAACGCCAGCGGCAACTGGATCAAGATCATCCAGCGCGTGCCGGTGCGCATCGAGATCGAGCCCAAGCAACTGGTCGAACACCCGCTGCGCCTGGGCCTGAGCATGCACGTCGACGTCGCCATCCGCGACCAGAACGGCGCGGTGCTGGCCGCCGAACCGCCGGCCAAGCCGGTGCTGAGCACGCAGGCCTACGCCAAGCAGCTGCACGACGCCGACGCGATGATCGACAAGATCGTGCGCGAGAACCTGCCGGGCGTGCAGCACGGCTGAGCATGGAAGCGGTCGGGCGCGCACGAGGCGCGTCCGACCGCATTGCGGCACGGGCCGCGTTCGCATCGGCCGATGTCCCCTCCCCCCGCATCGGGATCGAAACGAACGCGTTCCGCCGCCGCAAGGCGCAGGCGAGCACCTCCCCCACGTCGTTCTCGCCTGCGCTTCCTTTTTTGTTGTTGCGGCACAAGCGGTCTCGCCCCGGCGATGTCGGAAGCAGCGCCGCTGCGACACCGTCATTCCGGCGAAAGCCGGAACCAACCGAAGCAACGCAACCCCGGCCACATCCGAAGCCGCATCGCTTCAAGCCCGTCATTCCGGCGAAAGCCGGAATCCATTTTGATCTCCCCGGCGCAAGTCAAAAGCAACAGCAAAATGGATTCCGGCTTTCGCCGGAATGACGGCTAGGCGGGTTCGGTCTTTCCGACGAACGCACGCCATCGCGACAACACGATTCGCGGCCCCGCGCTCTCCCACGCGGCCCGTCCTGAGCGATCAGGCCCCCGACTCAACAGGCACGCTCCATGTCCGCCACCACCGCCAACGCTGGACCCGCCGGCCCCGCCGCGCCCGCTCAGCCGCAAGCCGCCTTCAAGCCGCCGAACATGGCGCTGACCACGCTGGGCCTGGCCCTGGCGTCGTTCATGCAGGTCCTCGACACCACCATCGCCAACGTCTCGCTGCCGACCATCTCCGGCAACCTCGGCGGCAGCGCCAACCAGGCCACCTGGGTCATCACCTCCTTCGCCGTCAGCAACGCCATCGCGCTGCCGCTGACCGGCTTCTTCACCCGCAAGTTCGGCGAGCGCAAGCTGTTCATGTGGGCGACGCTGCTGTTCGTGATCGCCTCGTTCCTGTGCGGCCTGGCCAACAGCATGGGCCTGCTGGTCGCCGCGCGCGCGCTGCAGGGCTTCGTCGCCGGGCCGATGTATCCGGTGACCCAGGCGCTGCTGATCTCGATCTATCCACCGCACAAACGCGGGCAGGCGATCGCGCTGCTGGCGATGGTGACCGTGGTCGCGCCGATCGCCGGCCCGATCCTCGGCGGCTGGATCACCGACAACTACAGTTGGGAGTGGATCTTCTTCATCAACGTGCCGATCGGCATCTTCGCCAGCATCGTGGTCGGCAACCAGTTGCGCGGCCGCCCGGAGCGGCTGGACAACCCGAAGATGGACTACATGGGCCTGGCGATGCTGGTGATCGGCGTGGCCGCGCTGCAGATCATGCTCGACCTGGGCAACGACGAGGACTGGTTCAACTCGACCACCATCGTCGCGCTGACCATCGTCGCGGTGATCGCGCTAGCGGTGTTCGTGATCTGGGAACTGACCGAACGCGACCCCATCGTCAACCTGCGCCTGTTCCGCCACCGCAACTTCGCCAGCGGCACGGCCGCGATGGTGCTGGCCTACTCGGCGTTCTTCGCCATCGGTCTGCTGGTGCCGCTGTGGCTGCAACGCAACCTGGGCTACACCTCGATCTGGGCGGGCCTGGCGACCGCGCCGATCGGCATCCTGCCGGTGCTGCTGACCCCGTTCGTGGGCCTGTACGCGGCGCGCTTCGACCTGCGCTGGGTCGCCACCGGCGCGTTCATCGTCATGGCCGCGACCAGCTTCGTGCGTTCGGGCTTCAACCTCGACGTCGACTTCCAGCACGTCGCCCTGGTGCAGCTGTGGCAGGGCCTGGGCGTGGCGCTGTTCTTCATGCCGGTGCTGACGATCCTGCTGTCGGACCTGGAGCCGCACGAGATCGCCGCGGGCTCGGGCCTGGCGACCTTTGTCAGAACCCTGGGCGGCAGCTTCGCCGCCTCGCTGACCACCTGGGCCTGGAACCAGCGCAGCACCATCCACCACGCCCAGCTGACCGAGCACATCGGCGCCTACGATCCGCAGATCCAGCAGACCGTCGACCAGCTCGGCCGCGGCGACCCGACCCGCGGGGCGTTGGCGCTGAACCAGATGATCTCGCAGCAGGCCGCGCAGATCGGCTTCAACGAGATGCTGTACCTGATCGGCATCCTGTTCGTGGTGGTGACCGCGTTCGTGTGGATGGCCAAGCCGCCGTTCTCGGCCAAGGTCGGCGGCGGCGCCGCGGCGGCCGGCGGGCATTGAGGCCGGGACATCGTCGGATACGCAAACAGGCCGGGGCGACCCGGCCTGTTTTTTGTTGCGTCGCAGTAACGGCTTCGCGGTCGCGGCTCGTGACCGAAGGAAATCCCGTGGGACGCCGCTCCTACAGCGGCTCCGGGGTCAGGCGCCGACCCTGGCTTCGGCGCGCTCGGCGGCGAAGCTCTCGCCGGCTTCGCACGGGGCGGCGGCGTGCTTGCGCACGAAGCGGCGGCGGGCGTCGTGGTAGCTGCGGTCGCTGCCGAAGAAGTTGCGGTACATGTGCGCCAGTTCTTCCGCGCCGTAGCTTTCCAGCGGCTTGCGCCGCTCGTCTTCGTTGCGGCGCCGGCGCTTGAGCGTCAGCGCCTTGCGGCAGGCGCCGGGTTCGGCCAGGCGTTCGGCGCGCTGTTCGACGTGGGCGAGGAAGTCGGCGCCGCCGGCGCCGAAGGCGGCGTCGATCAGGCCGATGCGCTCGGCCGCGGGCGCGCCGATCGGGCGCAGGCCTTCGGTCAGTTCCTGGGCGACGGTCTCGCCGACCCGGCGCGGCAGCAGGTAGGTCCAGTACTCCGAACCGTACAGGCCGCCCATGCCCTTGTAGTGCGGGTTCATGACCGCGCCGCGCCGCGCCCAGACGTGGTCGGCGGCCAGCGCCAGGATCACCCCGCCGGCGCCGGCGTTGCCCTGCATCGCCGACACCACCAGGTGCGAGTCGGTGAGCACGATCTCGCGCACCAGCGCGTTCATCGCCAGGATGTTGCGCCACGATTCCAGCGCCGGGTCGTCGGCCGCCTCGATGGCGTTGAGGTGGATGCCGTTGGACCAGATATCGTCGCCGCCCATCAGCACGATCGCCCGGGTCGGGCGCTGGCGCGCGTGCAGGAACGCGGTGCGCAGGCGGTCGCACTGCTGCGTCGACATCGCGCCGTTGTAGAAGTCGAAATGCAGGTAGCCGACCGCGCCGGCTTCGCGGTAGCGGATCTGGCGGTAGCCGTGATCGCGCCGCCCCGCCACCGAAGTGACCGGCTTGAGCGCGCGCGCGGGCACGCCGCGCAGGCGCGCCTCGCCCAGCACCTGGGTCGCCGGCAGCTTGATCCCGTCCTTCCCGCGCAGATGGCTCAGCCACAGCGCGCCGTCGGCGCTGGCCACGCACACCGCGCCCTCGCGGCGGCCGAGCAGTTCGCCGGGGCGGCCGCGCAACGAGGGTTCGACGTGGGCGCCGAACACCTGGCAGCGCAGCCCGGCGATCTCGCCGCGCGCGCCCGGCGCGCTGTCGCCGCAGCGGATCCGCGCCAGCAGCGCGGCGTTGTCCATGTCCCAGTCCAGCGCGCGGTCGCCCGGGCGCATGCTCGGGCGCAGGCGCCCGCGCACCGCCGGGTCGGCGTAGTCCAGCGGCTGCGGCGCGTAGCCGCCGGCTTCGAAGCGCTCCACCGCCTGCAGCAGCGCGCGGATCGCCGCGTCGGTGACTTCGTGGCGGTAGAGCTGGCTCTTGGACGCGCCGCGCACGGCGAAGCCGGCGCTGGCCCAGATGTCGCCGGCGTCCATCTCGGCCGCGGCCTGCAGCACGGTGACGCCCCAGTCGTGCTCGCCTTCCAGGATCGCCCAGTCCAGCGAGGACGGACCGCGGTCGCCGACGATGCCGGGATGCACGATCAGGCAGGTGTGGCGGCTCCAGATATCGTCGGGAATCGCCGACTTCAGCATCGGCGCGACGATCAGTTGCGGCCGCTCGCGCGCGACCGCCGCGCGCATGGTGTCCGGGTCGGACGCCACCTGCACCGCGACCTCGTGCCCCAGTTCGGTCAGTTCGGCCCAGGCGCGTTGCGCCAGCCCATTGAACGCAGTGCATAGAAACACGATGCGCAGCGACATGGTCCATCCCCCTGTCACGACGAAGGCTCGAATGTGTGCCAATGCGTGTTCATAAACATGAGCAAAGATCACAAATTCCTGCTGCATCGCAGCGGCCTTGCGTTTCTTCGACGCGCATCGCCGTTCGACGAGAAAGTCGTCGCGAAAGCGTTGCGCGGTGGCCGACGGCCTCGCCGTATCGCGTTGGCCCCTGCCGTCGCGCGCATCGCGCGACCGGCCGGCGCGCGCGCCGACCGCGCATCGCTCACGACGAGCGTCCGTCCCATCGCACAAGGAGAGATCGATGTTCCGACACACCCGCCGCACCCTCGCCGTCACCGCGTTCTGCTTCGGCCTGGCGTTCTCGCTCAGCGCGCTCGCCGCCGGCTGCCAGGAATGCTGGGACAACTGCTTCGCCAAGCGCCTGCAATGCCGCGCCGCCGGCAATCCGGTCGCGGTGTGCACCGCGGCGTACCAGGCCTGCGGCCGCGGCTGCGGCTGCCAGATTCCCTGATCCGCGCCAGCCGCACGGCCACCACCTCCAAGGTCCATCACCTCTAAGGACTCCGCCATGTTCAAACGCAACCGCATCTTCGCCGCCGCCGCGTTCTGCTTCGGCTTGGCGTTCTCGTTCGGCGCCTTCGCTCAGCAGGATTGCCAGGCCTGCACCGATGCGTGCTACGAGCAGTACGAGCAGTGCAACAGCGACGGTTATCCGTTCTGCAAGCAGAACCTGCGCGCCTGCACCAAGGCCTGCGGCTGCCAGGTCTGAGCGCAACCTCGGCGTGGACGGCCCGGGCGGATGCGAGCGTCCGCCCGGGCCGGTTGCGGCATCGGCCTTCGGCATCCGCGCAGACGACGGCGGCCACGCATCGCTTTCGCGCGAAACGCATGCCGCAACGCAGCGAAGCGCGTGCCTGCGACCGGCGCGCAGCCCGCTGCGCGCGCCCGACAGCGCCCCAGGCACAGGAATTCCGCAACGGACATCACATCCACGCTGCCGAGCCGATAGGGAACGCCTGCACGGCGGTGCTATAACTCCAGCGCGCCCATTGAGGGGCACAAGGAGGAACACGATGTTCGCCACCGCTCGCCGCCGCGCAACCGCGGCCTATCTCGCCGGCTTCGCGTTCTGCTTCGGCCTGGCGCTCTCGCTCAGCGCTTCCGCCTCCGGCTGCTCGGAATGCTGGGACCGCTGCTTCGCGGAACGCCGCGAATGCCGCCAGGCCGGCAACCCGGCCGCGCAATGCCAGGAAATCTTCCAGGACTGCGGCAACGGCTGCGGCTGCCCGATTCCCTGATCCCATTCGCAGCGCGATCCGACCGCCGTCGCGGCTCCCCCGCGGCGGCGGCGCGGCCGTGCCTGCGCGTACCCCCGCAACCATCGACCGATCCAGGAGGGATCATGTTGCAACGCACCCGCAATCGTCTGGCCCTGCTCGCCGCCATCGCCGCTTTCGGCTTCGGCCTGACCTTCTCCGTTACCGCCGCGCCGGAAACCTGCGAGCAATGCCTGGCTCGCTGCGATCAGATGCGCGCCAACTGCACCACCGCCGCCTGCGTGCACGAAGCGAAGATGTGCGCGATCCGCGGCTGCCGCAGCGCCTGCTCCCCCTGATCGCGCGCGCCAGACGGCCTGCGCCCTCGGGCGCGCGCCGCGCAAAGCTTTGCCGCAGCGCAGCGTAACGCGCGCCACCGGCGCCGCCGCCCCCGCCGTGGGCGGCGGCGGCGCCTGTCGGAACCGACAGGGCTCGCGCGTTTCGGCAACCCGCATCACATCCGCCGCGCCGTCGGGACATGGAACGCGCGCGGCGCGGTGATATAACGCCACAGCGCCCACAGACGGGCACAAGGAGAAACCGCGATGTCGATCGCCGAATTGCGCCGCGCACCCGCGGCCCGTCGCCTCGCCGGCCTGGCGTTCTGCTTCGGCCTGGCCTTCTCGCTGAGCGCGTTCGCCGGGCTGCCCCCGGAGCAATGCGCGTTGTGCTGGGACGATTGCAACGCGCGCGCGCAGTTGTGCCGCGAAGAAGGCGGCACCCCGGGCGAATGCGGTCGCGAGCGCCTGCGCTGCGTCAACGCCTGCGGTTGCCGCGCCTGAGGCCGCATTCCGACGCGCCCGGGTTTCCGCCTCCCGCTCCCGTTCACCACCGCGGCGTCCGCCGCACACCACCACCACGATCCACTGAGGACAAGGAATGAATTTCAAGTCGATCCTGACCACCATCCTGGTCGTTGCCCTGGCCTTGGGCCTGGGCGTTGGCGCCGGTTACCTGGTCCGCAACACCGGACTGCTCGGCGGCGGCGGCAAGGGCGTGGAGATCGTCCAGGGCGACTATTCGGCCGTTTACGCCAAGGCCGGCGGCGACATCGTGCTGTACTCGCTGTCGACCTGCCCGTTCTGCCACAAGGCCAAGGAACTGCTGGACAAGCACAACGTGCGCTATGTGGAGCGCGTGATCGACAAGGACGAAGCCGCACGCAAGGAGGCCGACGGCCTCAAGATCAACAGCGTGCCGGTCATCTACATCGGCGACCAGAGCATGCGCGGTTACGACGAAGCCAAGCTGGTCGAACTGCTCGACAAGCACGGCAAGAAGGTCTGAGCAAAAGCGGCCGCAAGCCGCTTGCGGGAGCGACGCGAGTCGCGACCGCGCCACAGCGCTTACGTCGTCGGTGGCGCGGTCGCGACTCGCGTAGCTCCTACAGGCGGGCAATCAAACAGGCGGGCAGTCAAACAGGCGGATACACCCGCCGGCGGCGCGGCGCTCAGATCGCGTCGATGGCCTCGGCCAGCCGCTCCACCGCGATCACCTCCATCTCCCCGACCCGGCCGCCGCGCGGCGCGTTGCCCTTGGGCACGATCGCGCGCTTGAAGCCGTGGGTGGCGGCTTCCTTCAAGCGGTCCTCGCCGTTCGGCACGGGGCGGATCTCGCCGGACAGGCCGACCTCGCCGAAGGCGATGGTCTGCTCGGCCAGCGGCTGGTCGCGCAGCGAGGACAGCACCGCCAGCAGCACCGGCAGGTCGGCCGCGGTCTCCTGCACGCGGATGCCGCCGACCACGTTGACGAACACGTCCTGGTCGCCGACCGCTACGCCGCCGTGGCGGTGCAGCACCGCCAGCAGCATCGCCAGGCGGTTCTGCTCCATGCCGACCGCGACCCGGCGCGGATTCGACAGCGGCGAGGAGTCCACCAGCGCCTGCACTTCCACCAGCAGCGGACGGGTGCCTTCGCGGGTCACCATCACGCAACTGCCGGGCTGCGGCGCGCGGCTGCCGGAGAGGAAGATCGCTGACGGGTTCGGCACCTCGCGCAGGCCCTTGTCGCTCATCGCGAACACGCCCAGTTCGTTGACCGCGCCGAAGCGGTTCTTGAACGCGCGCAGCACCCGGAAGCGGCTGCCGCTCTCGCCTTCGAAATACAGCACCGCATCGACCATGTGCTCGAGCACGCGCGGGCCGGCGATGCCGCCTTCCTTGGTGACGTGGCCGACCAGGAACACCGAGGTGCCGGTTTCCTTGGCGTAGCGCACCAGCCGCGCCGCGCTCTCGCGCACCTGGCTGACCGAGCCGGGCGCGGCGCCGAGCTGTTCGGTCCACAGGGTCTGGACCGAGTCGGCGACGATCAGCGCCGGCTTCATCTTCGAGGCGTGCTCGAGGATGCGCTCAACGCAAGTTTCGGCCAGCGCGTGCACGCCGTCGAGCGGCAGACCCAGGCGCGCGCCGCGGCCGGCGACCTGCGACAGCGACTCCTCGCCGGTCACGTACAGCCCCGGCAGGGCCTGGACCATGCGGGTGATCGCCTGCAGCAACAAGGTGGACTTGCCGATGCCCGGATCGCCGCCGACCAGCACCACCGCGCCGTGGACCAGGCCGCCGCCGAGCACCCGGTCGAACTCGCCGATGCCGGTGGTCACGCGCGATTCTTCCTGATGGGTGACGTCCTTGAGCGCGGTCACCACCGGCGCGTCGGCGCGCCCGGCCCAACTGGCGCGGCGGCTGGCGGCGAGGTTGGGCGCGCCGCCCTTGACCGCCGGCTCGACCACGAACTCGCTGAGCGTGTTCCAGGCCCCGCACTCGCCGCACTGGCCCTGCCATTTGTTGTAGTCGGCGCCGCATTCGGAACAGACATAGGCGGTGCGCGCCTTGGACGCGGCGGACTTGGCGGGGGCTTTGGACATGGCGGACGGCGACTGCGCGGGTAAAGCGGCACTTTAGCCGTTGGCGGTCGCAACGTGCGAGACGGGACGCGGCGGCGCGGCGGATTCCTACGCACGGGTGCGCGGGTGCGCGGGGATGCGCGGCGGGCGGGCATGCGTGGCGAGCGGATTGCGCGGCGGACGGATCGTTCGCGGTCGCGGCTTGCGCCGCGCCTACAGGTCGCCCGGATCGATCCGCAGCCGCTGTAGGAGCGGCGCAAGCCGCGACCGCGACAGCGCGCTTACGGCGCCACCGTCTTCAAGCGATGCACTGAGATGCACTGATCCGCGCGCCCGGACGCTTCCGCGCCCGAATCGCGCTCAAGCCGCCATCGGCCGATGCTGCTCGGGATAGATCGCCGGCAGATTCTGCTGCGGGATCGCCAGCAGGCCGCTGACGTCGGTCGAGGCGACGATGCTGTAGCCGCGCGCGTCGATGTCGTTGCCGATCGCGCGCCAGTCGAGCTTGGGCATCGCCAGCCCGGTGTCGATGGTCCAGCCGAAGCGCAAGGCGCCGAGCGCGCGCATTTCGTCCAGCGGCAACCAGCTGTCGGACGGCGCGACCACATACCCCTCGTTGTCGCCTACCACGAATACGTCTACGCGCATTTTCGTCACTGCCTTGTCTGCCTGTGTCGCGGGCCGGCGCATGGTGTCCATCGGGGCGATAAAAAAGAGTGAAGAAGAAATGGTCGATTGGTAAAGACCGCGGCGGCGAGCAGTTTGAGTTCACTTTCTATGCAAGCCGATGACAGGCGCCGGACCGGGCCGGCGATGGCCGCCCTGGCGCATTCAGGATGGCGCGCGCGCGTCGCAGGGGCCGCGACCGGCGCCCGTCGCCGACCGGCGGCGCGGCATTGCCGGGTGAGACGCGACTGAGCTTCAATACTGCGCAACGGCGTCACGCCAATGGCATGGTTTTGCCGCCTACGGGCCGCGCAGGGGCGTTCCTGCGGCCCGCAGGCGAGCGCAGGCGCGACGCCGTCCGCGCCAGTTCCCGGTCCCACCCCGTCCGTGCGACAAGAACGCCGCCGGTGCGCGCCGCGCGCCGGCGGTCCGGTTGCCCCTGCTGTTCACAAGCACGCCGTCCACAAGCACACGATCCAAAAGCACGCCGTCCACAAGCACGCGGTCCACAAGCGACTCGCTCTCACCCGGCACGCCGTGGACATCCCGCTTCGACACTCGCTCCCACACGTCATTTTCTAAGGAAGGAAACGACATGCCCTCTTCATCGCAATCCCCATCCGGTCGCTGGACCTGGTGCGGCGCCGTCGCGGCGCTGGGCCTGGCCGCCGGCGCGACCGCGCTGCACATCGGCACCGCCGACGCGGCGCTGCAAGCGCTGCCGCCCGAACTGGCGCGCAGCCTCGCGCTGCATCCGCGCGAAGCGCGCACCCAGCTGCCCGACGGCAGCTGGCTGGTGCTCGAACGCGACGGCAGCGCGCTCAAGCGGGTCGAAGACCGCGCCGACGGCCGCACCCTGCGGCGCTGGCCGCTGTCCTCGCCGCGCCGCTACGCCAGCCTGAGCCTGCTGCCGAGCGGCCGCGCGCTGCTGTGGGGCGGCGTGGACGCGCAGCAGCGCCTGCAAGCCGGCGGGCTGTGGTTCGATCCGGCCGCTTCGACCCTGGCGCCGGCCACCGACGTGCCGCTGTCGCCGCGCGCCGGACATGCCGCCAGCGTGCTCAGCGACGGCCGCCTGCTGGTCACCGGCGGCTGGACCGCCGCGGCCGATGCCGGCGCGCGCGCCGAAACCTGGGACGAGCGCGCTGCGCGCGCCGCGGTCGCGGCGGCGGCGCCGGCTCGGCTGGGCCATCGCGCCCGCGTCGAGGCCGACGGCCGCGTGCGCCTGTTCGACGGCCTCGATGCGCAAGGCCGCGCGCAGGCGCAGGACCAGTTCTACGATCCCGCGCGCGGCGCCGCCCGCGCCGCGGCGAACGCGCCGGCGGCCGCGGCCGCGCCGCGCCTGAGCGGGTCCTCGCCGCGCGACGGACAGACCGACGTCGCCACCGACGCGCGCCTGTCGCTGCGCTTCAGCGAACCGCTGCGCGCCGGCGAACTCAACGCCGCCAGCGTCACCCTGCTCGGCCCCGGCGGCTACGCCGCGGTGCAGGTGACCCCGGCCGAAGCCGGCCGGCTGTTGTTCGTGACCCCGCGCCAGCGCCTGCAGGCGAATACCGACTACTCGCTGCTGATCGACGGCGCGCACGCGCGCAACGGCCAGCCGCTGGCGCCGACCGTGGTCGATTTCGCCACCGGCGCGGCGCGCGCCGACGCCGCGAGCGGCGACGCAGCCGCAGGCAAAAACCAGCCCCAGCGCGACAAACAAACCCCGCAGGCCAAACCAGTCCGCGCAACGGCGGCCATACCCGCAGCGGCCGCGCCCGCAGCGCGACCGGCCGCGTCCAACGCCGCGCGCAGCGCCACGCCCGCCAAACCCCAACGCGACAGCGCGCGCACGGCAATAACCGCGGCGGACGTCGTCGTCGACGGCGCATCCGTGTCGGTGCAGACCGACACCGCCGACGAAGCGGTCGACTTCGGCTTCGACATCGCCCAGGCCGGCGACTACGGCCTGGGCCTGTCCGCCTTCGCCACGCCCGGCGCCACCGCGGCCGCGACGCTGACCGTGCAAGGCGCCGCCGGCACGGTCGCGACGCTGGCCTGCGCGGCCGCCGACGACGGCTGCGGCGCCAACCTGCCCGCGCTCGCGCCCGGACGCTACACCGCGCGGGTGCAACCGCCCGCCGGCGCGACGCTGCGCTTCGCCGCGACCCTCAGCCGCGACCTGTCCGCCGGCCTGTTCCCGGGCTACGGCCGTCCCATCGCCCTCAACCGCCGCGGCCGCGACGCCTCGGTGGACCTCGCCGTCCCCGACGCCAGCCATCTGCAGATCAGCGCGCAGAGCACCCAGCCGGCCGCGCGCGAGGTGCGCTACACGCTGTACGCGGACGACGGCACGCTGCTGCAGAGCGTCGCCTTCGCCGGCGCGCACCAAGTGATCGACCTGGCCACGCCGGAACGCGGCACCTACCGCCTGCGCATCGATCCGGCCCATGGCGCCACCTACGCCGCCACGCTCTCCGTCGGCTACGGCGCCGCCAACGTGCTGGTCACCGACGGCCCGGTCCGCGACTTCGTGTCCGAACCCGGCGCGCCGGTGCGCATGCAGTTCGTGCTGGAAACCGATCAGCCGCTCGGCCTGGGCATCGGCAACCTCAGCATCGCCGGCAGCGACCAGCCGGCCACGCTGCGGCTGTACAAGCCCGACGGCAATTCGGCGCTCACGCCCAAGTCGTGCCTGCCGGCCAACGGCGGCTGCGACCAGGCGCTCTCCGTCGTCGCCGGCTACCTGCCGCCGGGCGTCTACACCGCCACGCTCACGCCGCCGGCCAACGGCACCGCGCGCTTCAGCGCCGCGCTCAGCAGCGAACGCACGGTCGACATCGCCCTGGGCGGCAGCGCGAGCCTGAGCCTGGACCGCTACGGCCGCACCGGCCGCTTCGCCTTCGACCTCGCCGCCGGCGAGGTGTTGCAGTTGAACGTCTCGCCCGACACGGTGCCGGCGCAACGCCCGGTCGGCTACAGCCTGATCGGTCCCGACGGCGCGGCCTATTTCGTCAAGCCGCCGGCGGTCGGCCCGCAGTCGCTGGTGGCCGCCGCGCCCAAGGCCGGACGCTACGCCTGGGTGGTGGACCCGCAGCAAGGCGAACTGGCCACCGTGAACGCCACGCTGACCCAGCCGGCCGGCTCCACCGCGATCGGCGCCGCGCCGGTGTCGCTGTCGACCCAGGCCTCCGGCGCGCGCGCGAGCTTCAGCTTCGCCAATCCGCGCCGCAGCGATCTGGGCATCGGCATCGCCGACCTGCAACTCGTCGGCAGCGCGTCCTACGCCGACGTCACCCTGCGCAATTCGCGCAACGCGCTGATGGCCAGCGAGCAATGCCACGCCGACGCCGCGCGCGGCGGCTGCGACCTCGACCTGCGCGATCTCGCCGCCGATGTGTACACGGTCGAGATCGTCCCGCACGACGGCCAGGGCCTGCTGAGCCTGCGCGCGGCGGTCAGCGAGGACCTGGTGCTGCCGCTGTCGCGCGCGCAGCCGGTCGATCTGCAACTGACCCGTATCGGCCAGAACGCCAGCCTGGAGTACGACGCCGGCGCCGGCGAGAACCTCAACGTCGCCATCGCCGGCCAGCTCACCGCGCCGGCCGGCCGCTTCGTGCGCTACGGCCTGCAGGCGCCGTCCGGCTACGAGATCGCCAACAACTCGGTCGGCGCCAACGGCAGCGGCGGCATGAGCCGCGAGAACGTCGCCGCCGGCCGCTACCGCGTGCGCATCGATCCCGAATACGGCGCGACGATGTCCGCGCGCGTGGCGATGATCGACGACTTCGCCGACGAACTCGTCGTCGACGGCGCGCCCCGGCAGATCGCCACCCAGTTGAGCGATCAGAGCGTGCGGCTGTCGTTCCAGGTCGAACCCGGCGCCCGCCTCGGCCTGGGCATGGATCAGTTGAGCGGCATGCAGCCGTTCCCCCTCGACCTGACCCTGTCGGCCGCCGACGGCCGCGTGGTGTGGACCGACCTGTGCCGCGAGATGGACAAGAGCTGCGCGTTCAATCTGGACGGACTGCCCGGCGGCCGCTACACGCTCAAGGTCGATCCGCCCAGCCAACAGGGGCCGTACGGCTTCCGCGCGACGCTGAGCTCGGACCTGGAACTGCCGCTGGCGCTGGGCCAGACGCTGGCGCTGCAGCAGGACCGCTGGGGCCGCAACGTGCGTGTGCGCTTCCATGCCGAGCCCGGCGACGATTTGTATCTGGCCGTCGCCGACGTCGTCCGGCTGTCGCCGCCGCCGCAATCGGACCGGCGCGACATCGAGTACACCCTGCGCGGCCCCGACGGCGCGACGATCCGCAGCGACGCTCATTCCGACGGCCTGTCGATGCGCATCTCTGACCTGACCCAGAGCGGCGACTACACCCTGACCATCGATCCGCCGCTGGGCGATGCGCTGGGCGCGAACGTCTGGCTCGGCCGCAACCAGCCGCTCGGCGAGCTCGCGATCGACGGCGATGCGGCGGTGTTCGCCTCGCCGCTGCCCGGTGCGCCGATGCGGGTGAGCGTGCAGGCCCCGGCCAACGCCAAGCTGCGCTTCGGCATCGCTCCGGACGGCCCGGTGCCGCCGCGTGGTTTCATCGTCAACGGCCTGCGCTGCAACTTCGGCGACGACGATGCGCCCGGCTGCGCCTACGGCCTGCAGACCACCGACGCCGGTCGTTACGAAATCAGCGTGTACCAGGACTACCTGGTCCCGCCGACGCAGTTCCGGGTGCGCGCGATCGTCAGCACCACCTACCAGGCCGCCTTGCAGCTGGGCGTGGCTCAACCGCTGAACCTGCGCAGCGGCCAGAACGCCTTGCTGAGTTTCCACGGCACCGCGGGGCAACGCCTGCGGCTGAAGGTGTCGGGACAGGCCACCCTGCCCGCCGGCTACAAGGCCTACTACGGCCTGCGCCGGCCCGGCGAGCGGCTGCCCGACTTCAGCGCCATCTCCGCCGCGGCGGACGGCAGTTGGGAGCTGCCGCCGCTGGCGGCGACCGGCGACTACGTGTTGGAAGCCGCCGCGGTCGGCTGGCCCGGTCTGCAGACCACGGTGTTGCTGGAACCGAGCACGCCCTGAGCGCCCCGCCCGCGCGCCGCGATCCGGCGCGCGGGCGGTCACGGCGGCGCCCGCCGCCGTTTGCTGTGGCATGCGCGGGATGCTGCGATACTGCGCGAATCGCCGCGTCCTTCCGCACGCGCCGCACCGGAACCCCATGCTCATGGAAGACACCGCCACGCCGACCGGCTGCGGATGCGCTCGCCGCCGGTTCGCACCGACGTTCGTCCTGCCGCTGGCGCTGTGCGCCATCGCCGTCGCGCCCGGCGCGTTCGCCAGCGGCCACATGCCCGGCTTCCCGATCCCGCCGCGCAGCTTCGCCGATTACGCCGCGTGCAAGGCCTTCCTCGAAAAGACCGCGCGCGACGACCGCGCCCGCGCCGAGCCGCAGCCGCGCGAGACCGAACCCGGCGTCACCCGGCAGACGCTGGTGATCAGCGACGGTGTGACCGAGTCCGGCGAGAATCAGGCCGCGTATCGGGTCCAGGTCGGCGCGCAGTTCCGCCGCCGCGACGAAGCGCGCGAGTCGATCGTGACCACGTTTTCCTACGACGAGAACAGCTACCGCTGCAACGGCGGCGAGCTCAGCGGCGAGTCCGGCGCGCGCGGTTACCACCTGCCCGGTTACGAGCCGATTCCCGCGCCGGCGCGGTGACGCCGGCGCGTTGATGCCGGCACATCTGGCCGGCGATTCGCCGCGAGGGGCTTCGGGCTCGATGCCAGGGGTCTTCGTCGCGAACTGGAACAAGGGCGTCGGGCCTGAAGGCCCTCCCACAGCGGCTGCGGCCGGTGGCGGCCGGCGAGCCCACCCGCCCGCTCCCGGCCGGCACGCGAGGCCGGCGTCCAGGGCCGAGTTGTGTTTTTGGGTAGTTCTGTCCGGCGCCGCCGCCGGGCCCGTTTGACAACGTTGTCATCGGTGCGCGAAGTTTGCCCGCTGCGATCCATCGCCAGCGCGCGACCACCAGACACTCGACCACAAAGGGACCAACCCATGGGGCAGCATCGTTGCTTGGGCGCCGGCATTCTCGCCGCGTCGATCTTGATCGTCGGTTGCAGTCAGCAAGCCGACCCCGCCGCCGCGCAGGCGCCCAAGCCGGCATCGCCCGCGGCCGCCGCGCCGGCCGCGGGCGATGTCGCGGTGTTCTTCGACGACTTCAACTACCCCGACCTCGCCGCGTTCCAGGGCAACGGCTGGAAAGCGCGCACCGAGACCGGCCATCCCGGCATCAAGGGCGCGACCTGGTCGGCCGAAGGCCTGTCCTTCCACGCCGACATCGCCGACACCCACGGCGGCGCGGTGCGGATGAGCTCGGTCACCAACGGCAAGGCCGACAAGACCCGCCAGACCCAGTTCTGCCACGCGCGCAAATACCGCGAAGGCACCTACGCCGCGCGCATCTTCTTCCGCGACGCGCCCAGCTACGGCCCGGACGGCGACGAAGTCATCCAGACCTTCTACGCCATCAGCCCGCTCAAGGCGCCGATGGACAAGAACTACAGCGAGACCGACTTCGAATATCTGCCCAACGGCGGCTGGGGCGAGAACAGCAAGCCGGCGATGTGGACCACCAGCTGGGACACCTTCCAGCTCGAACCGTGGACCAAGGTCAACGAGTTCACCCGCCACGAAGGCAGCTACGCCGGCTGGCGCACCCTGGTGCTGACGGTCGCCGACAAGCAGCTGAAGTACTACGTCGACGGCAAGCTGTTCTCCGAACACAGCAGCGCGGTGTACCCGGAAGACTTCATGTCGATCAACTTCAACCTGTGGTTCATGCCCAAGGGCGCCGACGGCTCGTTGGGCCCCGTGGACTCGCCCGAGATGCGCGAATACCAGGAGGACATCGACTGGGTGTTCTTCCGCGAAGGCGCGGCGCTGTCGACCGCCGACGTGGAAAAGCAGGTCGCCGAACTGCGCGGCAAGCAGGTCGCCCACCTCGACAACGTCAAGGAACAGAACCCGCCGCTGCCCTCGCCCTGCGGGCTCTGACCGCGCCCGCCGCCGCGCGCGGCGCCGCACCTGCCACAAGGCCCGCGCATGCGGGCCTTTTTCTTGTCGGCGCGGGTAGGCGCCCGCGCCCGCCTCGCGGGTTCACGACCGGCCGCGCGCCGCGTTGGTAAGGGCGACCTCGGCCGACGCCGCGCGGGCGCTCCGTCCGCAGCGACGGCGCCGGCGCGAGAGCGCCCCCACCCGCGACACGAGGAAGCCGTCATGAGCAACTACTGGCCCGAGCAGAACTTCGACACCGGCAAGTTCCACCTGCAGTTGCACCCCTATCTCGCCGTGCCGGAAGATGTGATCGACCCGGAAGCGTTGCTTCAATACGGCGCCGACTTCAAGCTCCGCTTCGCCCGCGCCGCGCCGCAGACCCACCCGATCGGCCTGATGCAGCTGATCTTCCCGCAGACGTCCGCGAACGAGAACAATCTAGTGGGCCGATGGAACGTCGACAAGCGCGACCCCACGCCCGACCAGACGCCGATGCGAAACTGCATGTACGGCGAACCGGGCGAGACCATCGCGGAGCACTCGCAGTTCTACGCGGGCCAGCCGGCCCGTCACGTGTCGCCGGCCGAATGCTGGCTGATCGACACCCCGCGCGAGTGCAGCAAGCGCTTCGATCACGGCCGCTTGACCAGCAACACCGATACCAAGTTCGCCAACTACGTGGTCGATACGGCCACCGGCAAAGTGTTCGATCACGGCATGGTGTGGGGCTATCACGTCGTGCAGAACAGCAAGAAGCTCAACGAGTTCGAACCGGTGATCGTGGCGCCGAAAGAGTCGCGGCTGAGCCAGAGCAACGAACATCTCGACGCGATCGCGCGCTTCCTCAAACTCACCCGCGACGAGGTCAAGAGCTACATCGCCTGAGGCGGGACGGCCGCCGCCGGGACGCGCCCGCGCGCCCGCGCGCCGGCCCTCGCGGGCGCGCCCGGACCGCCCGGGCGCCGGGCGCCGCACCCGCCCGAGCCACCGCGGTGCGACCGCGTCCGAATTGACCGCCCCGCCCCCGGCGCCTAGAATTGCCGTCCTTCGCCGGAATAGCTCAGTTGGTAGAGCGGCGCATTCGTAATGCGTAGGTCGTAGGTTCGATTCCTATTTCCGGCACCAGATACATCAAGCACTTAGGCCGCCTTCGGGCGGCCTAAGTGCTTTTCAGGGATACGACCGAACACGGTTCGAGCACGAACCGTCAACGCCCTTGAGCCTTCTTGCCTTTGCGCGCCTTAGCCGATGAGGTGCTGCCTCGCCGCTCTAGGTACTCCGTCAGCAGTCCGAGAGGCGGCACGCCGAGCGCCTCGGCGAACTCGACCAACTCCACGACGTCAATACGCCGTTCCCCGCGCTCGCACTTGGACACGAAGGTCTGCGTGTTCCCCAGCCTCTCGGCCAAGTCGATTTGCGACATACCCGCCCGCTTGCGGGCCGCCTTCAGGACGGTCAGCAGTAGCTGGTAGTCGGGATTGTGGGTCGATTGGGCCATCGCGCGGTGACAGGCTGGTCACCGCACGCTAGAGTCCGTATTGGATTAGTCCAAAATGGACTATTTACTAGCATTGCTCTGGGGGAGCGCATGAAGCGGATAGGGATTCTTCTGGTTGTCCTGGTGGCCTTGGCGTGGGTAGGGTCGAAGCTTGTGCCGCGCAGCGAGCCCACGGTTGCCGCGGCGCCCGTGGCCGAGGGGCCGCAGAAGCAGGCCCAGCAGCCCGAGGCGCCGAAGCCCGAGCCGGAGCGCCCCATGATGCCTATGCGCGTAAGCACGACACCATCACAACGTAAGCCACTTTTCACCCCGGAGACCGCAGCCGTGCTTTCCATCCCGAACACCTTCACGCCCGAGCGGCGCGAGCTGTTCTTCCAGGTGCTGGAGGACACGTGCTCGCCCAAGCAGGCCGCTGCGGCGGCGGGTATCAGCAGGCAGACGGCCTTCTACCACAAGGCCAACGACATCGAGTTCCGTACGCGGTGGGAGAGGCGCCCGAGGCCACCGAGAAGAAGCCCCGAGGCAAGGGTATCGGCGCGCTCGCACGCGCGATCCTGATGGACCAGGCGGGCCACCCGCACGCGCTCATCGCCGAGATGGTAAACGCGCAGATCGAGGGCGCTGCCGCCACCGCCAAGTCGGTACGCTGGTACGCCAACGACATGCGCAAGAGGGGAGTCGAGGTGCCGCCGCGTCAGAAACATCATCCGGCCGACATGGACGAGGAGCAGTCAGCCGAGGCCCTGCGCACCGTGCGGGTGGTCGAGCCCGCGCCCTCCGACGGCTGACGCCGTTCTCCCGCCGTGCAAGAGAAAGGGCCACCGAGACGGTGGCCCTTTCATTTCATCGACTTGTGGTGCGTCGCGCTCCGATGGTGGATCAGGCGGCAGCTTCCTCGGGCGTCATAACGGGGACTTGAGCCTCGGGGTCATCGGCCTTCCGGGCGTTGTAGAGGTGCTTCGCCTTCTCCCACACGAGGGCCGCCGTCGTGCGCGCGTGGAGTTCATGCATGCCTTCGAACCCACGCAGGTAGTCGGTGAGGGCGGCCTTCGGCCAGTCCTCTGCGCCGTAGACGTCCGCCAAATCGATGTAGTAACGGTACCAGTCGTACTCCGCGTGGCAGTCGAGTACGTCCGCGCCGAACCCGCGCAGGGCAGTCGCCTCGTCGAGGTCCTTCTTCACCGCCTCGAGGAGTACCCAGCCCTCGTCGTTGTCATGGTCTCTGTCACTGAGGATACTCGTCGGCATCAGCTTCCAGGCCGAGACGAGGCGCTCCGTGGAGCCGCCGGTTTCCGACGGTGCAAGATCGATCGCGACCGCAAACAATTGGTAGCGAGCGAACTCATAGATACCAGCCACGGCCTTGGTGTTCGTTTCGATGTTTCGGTTCTGGCTCATGTGCATTTTTCCCAGTTGGTTGTCACTGATCGGGCGACCAGCTGGTGAGGAATGCTAAGCACACTTTTCGACGCCGTATGTAAACGAATGCTGGAACTGCCGCCTTCCCGACATTTCCGAGGAACGTTTATTTACAACGCGCCAGCGCGCGTGCTTGCGAGGCGAGGAGGCCACTCGCCTTCCGTCCATTCAAGGCCGAGCTGTTCGAGGATGTAGCGCGACGCCGCCTCCTGGTGCTTGCGCAGGTGCTCGGGGCCGACGTGGATGTAGCCCATCGTGACGTTGCTCGCCGCGTGGTTGAGCAGGTACTTCAGCTCAAGCAGCGGGACGCCCGCCTGCACGGCTAGCGTGGCGAACGTATGCCGCAGGGCGTGCCCCGTCAGGCCATCCAGCTCGTGCTGCGCGACCTCGGCGACGTGACCCGACTTCGACTCGGCGGGGAACAGCCACGGCGTCTTCCGGTGGAGTCGCGGGTTCTCCTCGACGCGGTGGCCGAGCAGGTCGGCGAGCGGCCCCGACAGCGGCAGGTCGAACGCTCGGGTCGATCCACCCTTGGGCTTGGGCACGTGCAGGCGCCCGGAGGCGAGGTCCAGGTCCGAGGCGCGAGCCTCGCAGGCAGACGTGCGCCGCATGCCGGTGAGCACCATGAACAGGTGCAGGTCGCGCCGCACCGGGTGGAGGCCGAGCACCGCCTTGCCCCAAGCCCTGAGCCTGTCCGTCGGCGCGTCCACCTTGCGCCGCCGCAGCCCGTGGTAATCCACGTTCCCGCAGGGGTTCGGCGGCAGGTCCGGGTGCTCGCGCAGGCCCCGGTTGTACACGGCCCTGAAGATGCGGAAGGCGTTGTCCGCCGAGGGCGCGCCGTGCCGCTCGGTGATCCTGCGGTGCCTGTCGCGCACGCCCGAGCGGTCCGCGCCGAGCTCGGCCAGCGGGCGGTCGAGCCAGTCGGACAGGTACTGCTCGCAGTTGTAGCGGTAGTCGTCCTTGGTCCTCGGGGACAGCGGCTTTGCCACCAGGTGGAGGTCGAGCGCTTCGCGCAGGGTGATCCCGCGCGCACGCGCCCGGCGGCGCTCCTCGTTCGGGTTGACCCCGCCGCGCATGCCGACCAGCGTCTGCCGGGCGGCGTCGCGGGCCTGCTTGGCGTCCATCGCCGGGTGGTCGCCCAGCTTCGTCCTGACCTGGCGGCCGTTGACGAGGGACTGGACGTAGAAGCTGCGCTTGGTGGCGGTGACGATGAGGTAGAACCCCCTCATCTCGGTGTCGGCGTACAGGGCCGACTTGCCCGGTTCGGACCGGGGTGCCCTCTCGACGAGGGACTGGGTGATCTTCGACTTCATGCTGGCTCCGTGGGTGGCGGGGCCACGGCACGGACACGGTTTCGCACCACAAGGTGCCGTGTTCAGACGCGCCGTAAGTGCCCCTGAAGCCTCATTAGGTCGCGGTTTTCCCTTGCTGTAAGCGCACTTAGGCCATCTGATACCAAATCATGGCAGTATGCGCACGCAGCGATTCGTAATGCGTAGGTCGCAGGTTCGATTCCTGTTTCCGGCACCACGTAACCCCGAAAACAGTCCAACCGCCCGGCCAACGATCCAACGGCCGCGCCGCGTCCCGGACACGTCTCCAGACGGCTCCGCCTCCACGCGGGGCCGTTCGCGTTTGCGGCGCCGCCCGATCCGGCCGCGCGCGCATGGCACGCCGCTCCGCATCCAACGCCCTGCCTCCGCCGCCGCCCCCCCCCCCGCTGCATTCCTGCGCGCGCCGCGCCGTCCGCCCGACAAAACCGCCGCGCGCAGCGCCCTCGTCGCCACGCCGCCGCCCCTGCCCGCAGCGCACGCCCGGTGCGCTTCGCCGCGCACGCCCGATCCGCGACCTCGTTGCCGCTTTGCGCCATCGCGCACGTCGAATGTGCTGTTTTGTGCGCTCGCGCCAAGGCGGGGCGCTTGCCGATGGCCGAGTCTCGCCGCGCGGCGCGGATGCAGGGGGCTGCCGCCGCTGCCACCTTTTTTCGCAGCAGGAGCCCCCCCATGAACCGTTCTGTGTTGCAACGCGGCTTGCCGCTCGCGCTGGCGATCGGCGCCACGCTCGCCGCCGCCTCGGCCCAGGCCAAGCTGCCCGACGGCGCGCTCGACCCCGCCTTCGGTCGCCGCGGCCTGGTCGTCACCGACTTCCCGGTGAACGACGACTTCGTCCGCGCCGTCGCCATCCAGGCCGACGGCAAGATCCTCACCATCGGCGAAGGCGGCGGCGACGCGCCGCTGCATCGCGATTACCTGCACTGCCGGCTGCTGCGCTTCGGCGCCGACGGCAAGCTCGACGCCGGCTTCGGCGACGGCGGGCAGGTGCGGATCAAGCTGCGCTCCAACTCGCAGCCCGCCGCATGCCGCGCGCTGGCGGTGCAGGCCGACGGCCGCATCCTCGTCGCCGGCGGCAACAAGGGCGATGCGCTGCTGCTGCGCTTTCTCGCCGACGGCAAGCCCGACCGCGGCTTCTCACGCGACGGCGTGCAGACCCTCGACGCCGGCGGCTTCGACGAGTTCTACGGCCTCGCGCTGCAGGCCGACGGCCGCATCGTCGCCGCCGGCAAGCGTTTCGACGCCGACAGCGGCCAGGATGCGGTGGTGCTGGCGCGCTACCGCGGCGACGGCAACGCCGACCGCGGCTTCGGCCGCAACGGCGTGGTGGTGACGGCGCATCCCGAACAGGCCCAGGGCGCCGGCGCCCAACACGTGCTGCTGCAAGCCGACGGCAAGATCGTCGTCGCCGGCGGCGGCGGACGCTGGAACCTGATCGCGCGCTATCTGCGCGACGGCCGCCCCGACCCGGGCTTCGGCAAGAACGGCAGCACCGTCGACCGCATCACCGGCCTCAATGCCGGCGCGCAGGGGTTGGTGCTGCAGACCGACGGCAAATTCCTCAGCAGCCATCCCATCGTCGCCGGCAGCGGCGTGCGCGGAACGTTGCTGCGCCACAACGCCGACGGCAGCCTCGACACCACTTACCACCGCCCGGACCTGGAGATCTCCGGCCGGCTGGCGCCGCAATCCGACGGCCGCGTGCTGGTGGTCGGCAACACCGCCGGCGCCGCGCCCAAGCCCGGCCGCCTGCAGCGGGTGAATCCGGACGGCTCGGTCGATGCCACGTTCGCGGTCGCGCCGATCGACTTCGGCGGCAACGACGATTACTTCATCGACCTCGCCGTGCCCGGCGGCGGCCGCATGGTGGTGGCGGCGTGGCTCAGCGACGAGAACCGCATCGGCCTGGCGCGCGTGGCGGCGACCACCTACTGCCTGGCCGACCCGGTCAACCCGGGCCGCTGGATCGGCTTCAGCGAGAGCGGCTGGTTCTCGACCATCGACAGCGGCATCGGCGGCAGCGGCCAGGGCCTGCTCGCCCAGGGCCGGCTGCGCTCGGTGCAGCCGCCGGGGCAACCGGCCGGACGCGCGCTCAGCGCCGGCGGCCCGGCGCCCGCGGCGTACCGGGTCGACGCGTTCGCCGTCACCGGCGACGTGCGCGGCTTCGGCTTCGCCAACGTCAGCAAGCGCGGCAGCGCACCGGCGACGTACGGCCTGGTGGATACGCGCATGAACGATCCGGCCTGCAAGATCCTGCCGGGACGCTGAGCGCGGCGCCTGAAAGACAGCGGCCGGGCCCGCGGGTCCGGCCGTCGCGCGTCGCGGCGGATGCATCGCCGCGACGTCCGCGCGCCTGGGTGGCGAGCGTTTTCACGGCGGCAGCTGTCGAAGCCGCCGGGTCGAAGCCGCTGCGTCGAAGACCCTCGCGCTCAAGAACCATTGCTTTCGAAGCCGCCGCATTCGCAGCCACGCTTGTCGAAACGGCACGCCCCCGCATCCGCCCGCTCTCGAATCCTTCCCCAGCGCCCGCCGTCGAAAACGCGGGCCTGCGCGCGCCGGCGCATCGCCGCGCACACCGCATCCAAGGACGTCCACATGCCCCGACCCTCCGCTCCGCGCCGCGCCCGCGCCGGCTTGTGCCTCGCGGCTTCGCTGCTCGCCGCCGCCCTCGCCCTTCCGTTCGCCGCAACCGCCGCCACGCCGGCCGACGGCAGCGCCGACCGCAGCTTCGGCCGCGACGGCATCGCGCAGCCGCAGTTCCCGGTCTACGACGACGCGCTCGCCTCCATCGCCGTACAAGGCGACGGCGGCGTGCTCGCGCTGAGCGCCGACTACACCGTGCCCAACGACTGGGGCACGCTGCGCTGCCGCCTGCTGCGCCTGGACCGCGACGGCCGCGTCGATCCGCGCTTCGGCGACAGCGGCCAGGTGGCGATCGTGCAGGCCACGCGCTTCGGCAATTCCAGTTGCGCGCAACTGCTGCTGCAACCCGACGGCAAGATCGTGATCGTCGGCTCGCTCGACGCCGACCTGATGCTGCTGCGCTTCAACGCCGACGGCAGCGCCGACACCGGCTTCGGCGACGGCGGCAAGAGCCTCGTCGATACGTTCTACATCATCAGTCCGTACGCGGCGGCGTTGCAGGCCGACGGCAAGGTCGTGGTCGCCGGCGAAGGCTTCGACGACTCGGCCAAGCGCTCGGTGGCGCTGGCCGTGCGCGTCGGCGCCGACGGCCGCGCCGACGCCGGCTTCGGCCGCGACGGCCTGAGCATCACCGATCTGCCTGAGCTGCGCTTCGGCGTTTACGCCGGCCATCTCGCGCTGCAGCCCGACGGACGCATCCTCATGGCCGGCGGCGCATCGCCGCTCGGCCTGCTGTTGCTGCGGCTGCGGCCCGACGGCAGCCCCGATCCCGAGTTCGGCCAGCGCGGCCGGGTGATCGCGCACATCGACGGCATGTACGACGACACCGCCGGCCTGTTGCTGCTCAACGACGGCAGCCTGCTCAGCAGCCACTTCGTCTGGCCGACCGGTCCCGGCGCGCCGACCCGCGGCGCGGTGCTGCGCTGGCGCGCGGACGGCAGCCGCGACCTGGGTTTCCGCTCGCCCGACCTGCTCGTCGGCGGCGAGCTGATCGCCCAGGCCGACGGCCGCATCCTGGCGGCGGCCAATCGCGGCGACATCAAGCCGCACGGGTTGATCCAGCGCTTCGCCCTGGACGGAACCGTGGATGCGTCGTTCGTCCCGCAACTGCCGGACGTGGGCGACGACGACGCCTACCTGGGCCCGATCGCGTTCGCCGACGACGGGCGCATCGTGATCGCCGCCCGCTACGACCGCAGCCGCCGCTATGCCGTCGCCCGGCTGCACAACGCCACCTACTGCCTCGCCGATCCGGCCGATCCCGGCCGCTTCCTCGGCTTCAGCCCGAGCGGCTGGTTCTCCACCGCCGACAGCGGCGTCGGCGGCAGCGGCGCCGGGCTGATCGCGCGCGGGCGCGTGCGCACAGCGCATCTGCCCGGCCAGCCGCTGGCCTACGCGCTCAGCGCCGGCGGACCGGCGCCGGCGGCGTACCGGGCGGACGCGTTCGCGGTCGCCGACGGCGCGCACGGCTTCGGTTTCGCCAACATCGCGCTGCGCCGGGCGGCGACGCCGGGCCGCTACGCGCTGGTGGACGCGCGCGCCAACGACTCGGCCTGCCGGCCGCGATCGGGGCGCTGAGCCGCAGGCGCGAGCGCGCGTAGCGACGGACGAAAAAAAACCGGCCCGTCGGGGCCGGTTTTTTCGCCGCGCGACGACGGCGCTCGGCCGGCGTCAGCTGACCAGCTGCAGCCGCAGTTCCTTCGGCAGCGCGAACACCATGCTCTCCTGCTCGCCGTCGAGTTCGGTCACGTGCTGGGCGCCGAGTTCGCTCAGTCGGTCGATCACCCCGCGCACCAGCACTTCCGGCGCCGAGGCGCCGGCGGTGATGCCGATGCGGCTGCGGCCCTCGACCCAGCGCGGATCGATCTCGTCCGCGCCGTCGATCAGGTAGGAGGTCACGCCCTCGCGCTCGGCCAGCTCGCGCAGGCGGTTGGAGTTGGAGCTGTTCGGCGAACCGACCACCAGCACCAGGTCGCAGCGCGCGGCCAGCTCGCGCACCGAATCCTGGCGGTTCTGGGTGGCGTAGCAGATGTCGTCGTTCTTCGGGCCCTGGATCGCCGGGTACTTGGCGCGCAGGGCCTCGATCACGCTGCGGGTGTCGTCGACCGACAGCGTGGTCTGGGTGGTGTAGGCCAGGTTGTCGGGCTGGTCGACCTGCATCGCGGCGACGTCGTCGGCGTCCTCGACCAGGTAGATGCGGCCCGAACCGGCCTCGCGCTTCCACTGCCCCATCGTGCCCTCGACCTCGGGATGGCCTTCGTGGCCGATCAGCACCACGTCGCGCCCGGCACGGCAGTGGCGCGAGACTTCCAGGTGCACCTTGGTCACCAGCGGACAGGTCGCGTCGAACACCTTGAGCCCGCGCCGCTCGGCTTCCGCGCGCACCGCCTTGGACACGCCGTGGGCGCTGAAGATCACGGTGGCGCCGTCGGGCACCTCGTCGAGTTCCTCGACGAACACCGCGCCGCGGTGCTTGAGGTCGTCGACGACGAAACGGTTGTGCACGACTTCGTGGCGCACGTAGATCGGCGCGCCGAGGGTCTCGATCGCGCGCTTGACGATCTCGATGGCGCGGTCGACGCCGGCGCAGAAGCCGCGGGGGTTGGCGAGCAGGACGTCCATGGGGGGATTGTACTCCGGTCCCGGGGGGCTGGCAGCGGAGGAGAAGTGAGCCTGGAGGAGCGAGGAGTGAGCGAAAGCCGCTCTTGCTCGCGTCTCACTCCTCTCCGCTCACTCCTGCTTTTCCTTGCTGAACAGCCCGAACGCCGCGATCCCGATCGCGCCGCCGACGATGGCGGCATCGGCGATGTTGAACGAGGGCCAGTAGAAGCTGCGCCAGTACCACTGGATGAAATCGACCACGTGGCCGTGCATGAGCCGGTCGATGACGTTGCCGATCGCCCCGCCGATCACCAGCGCGTACGGCAGCGCGGTCTTCCAGTCGCCGCGCGGGGTGCGCGCCAGCCAGCGCGCCAGCAGGCCGCTGATGCCGACCGCCAGGGCCAGGAAGAAGTACTTCTGCCAGCCGCCGGCGTCGCTGAGGAAGCTGAAGGCCGCGCCGGTGTTGTAGCTGCGGTACCAGTTCCAGAACCCTTCGATCACCACCACCGGGGTGTACTCGGGCAGCGCGCTCAGCACCCAGTTCTTGCTCCACTGGTCGAGCGCGATCACCACGATCGAGACGATCAGCCAGGGCAACGCGTTCTTTGCGGGGGTGCTTGTCATTGTTCGGAATCGGGCAATGGGGAGTGGAGAATCGCGAGCCGGCGCGCGCATCGCTACGCGCGCCGCCAGCGCGTCAGAACCAGCGGCGCTCTTCGCCCGGGCCTTCGACGTTGCTCACGCAGCGTCCGCAGAGCTCGGGATGCGCGGGGTCGGAACCGACGTCGGCGCGGTAGTGCCAGCAGCGCACGCACTTGCTCTTGCCGGTCTTGGCCGCGAGCACGGCGATGTCCTTGATGCCGTCGTCGGCCACCACTTCGACGTCGCCGCTGATGAACAGGAAACGCAGTTCGTCGGCCAGCGGCGCCAGCCAGTTCTGGTCGGCCACGCCGCAGCGCAGCGAGATCTCCGCTTCCAGCGCCGCGCCGATCTCGCCGGCCGCGCGCATCGGCTCCAGCGCGCGGGTCACGCTCTCGCGCAGTTCCAGCAAGCGCTTGAAGTCCTCGTCCGACAGCGCCGCGTCGGCCGGCAACGGCGCCAGGCCGTCGTACCAGGTCGCGAACAGCACGTTGTCTTCGCGCGCACCGTGGTCGGTGTTGGCCGGCAGGTGCCGCCACATTTCGTCGGCGGTGAACGCCAGCACCGGCGCGATCCAGCGCACGAACGCTTCGGCGATGCGGTACATCGCGCTCTGCGCCGAGCGGCGGCCGCGCGAATCCTCGCGCATGGTGTAGAGCCGGTCCTTGGTCACGTCCAGGTACAGCGAGCCCAGGTCGACGCTGCAGAAGTTCGACAGCAGTTGCACGATCTCGGCGAAGTCGTAACGCTCGTAGGCCGAGGCGATGCGCTCCTGCACTTCGCTGGCGCGATGCACGATCCAGCGGTCGAGCGCGACCATGTCCTCAAGCGCGACCAGATCGCGCGCCGGGTCGAAGCCGCTGAGGTTGCCGAGCAGGAAGCGCGCGGTGTTGCGGATGCGGCGGTAGACGTCGGCGTTCTGCTTGAGGATCTTGTCCGACACCGACATCTCGGCGCTGAAGTCGGTCGAGGCGACCCACAGGCGCAGCACGTCGGCGCCCATCGCGTCGATGACCTTCTGCGGCACCACCACGTTGCCGAGCGACTTGGACTGCTTCTTGCCCTGCTCGTCGACCGTGAAGCCGTGGGTCAGCACCTGTCGGTACGGCGCCGCGCCGTCCATCGCCACGCCGGTCAGCAGCGCGCTGTGGAACCAGCCGCGGTGCTGGTCGGAGCCTTCCAGGTACAGGTCGGCCGGCTTGCGCAGGCCGTCCTGCGGCCGCTGCGCGAGCACGCATTCGTGGCTGGCGCCGGAGTCGAACCAGACGTCGAGGATGTCGGTGACCTTCTCGTAGTCGCCGGCCTCGTCGCCCAGCAGTTGCTCGGCGGTCATCGCGTACCACGCGTCCACGCCTTCGCGTTCCACCGCGTCGGCGACCTGGCGCATGATCTCGACCGTGCGCGGATGCGGCTGGCCGCTCTCGCGGTTGAAGAACAGCGCGATCGGCACGCCCCAGTAGCGCTGGCGCGAGATGGTCCAGTCCGGACGGCTCTCGATCATGTTGTAGATGCGCGACTCGCCCCAGCCCGGGATCCAGGTCACGCCCGGGATCGCGGCCAGCGCGTCGCGGCGCAGCCCGGCCTTCTCCATCGACAGGAACCACTGCGGGGTGGCGCGGAACACCACCGGGGTCTTGTGCCGCCAGCAGTGCGGATAGCTGTGCTTGATCCGGCCCTGCGCCAGCAGCGCGCCGTTCTCGCGCAGGATCTGCAGCAGCAGTTCGTCGCTCTTGAAGATGTGCTTGCCGGCGAGGACGTGCTCGCCCGCGGCCGGCGTCGACGGCAGGTACAGGCCGCGGCCGTCGACCGGATTGATCTGCCCGGCGCTGTAGCGCTCGATCAGGCCGTACTTGAGCGAGACCGCGTAGTCCTCCTGGCCGTGGCCGGGCGCGGTGTGGACCGCGCCGGTGCCGGCGTCGGTGGTCACGTGCTCGCCCAGCAGCACCGGGATTTCGCGCTCGGCATAGAACGGATGGCGCAGGCGCAGGCCCTCGAAGGCCTCGCCCGGGTGCGCGGACCAGTCGCGGGTCTCGACGCTGTGGCCCTGCTTGAGCACGTCCGCACGGGTGATCGCGGCCAGCACCGCGCCGACCAGTTCGCTGGCGATCAGCAAGTATTCCGGACGCGCGCTCGGCTCCTTGAACAAGGCCTCCTCGCCCGGCTCGATCCGCACCAGCGAGTATTCGACGCTCGGGCCCATCGACACCGCCAGGCTCGCCGGCAGCGTCCACGGCGTGGTCGTCCAGATCGGCACCGACAGCGGGCTGCCGTCGTCCTCGATCCCGAACACGTCGAACACGCGCTTGCGGTCGAGCACCGGGTAGCGCACGTAGATCTGGGTCGATTCCTTGTCGTGGTACTCGATCTCCGCCTCGGCCAGGGCCGAGCCGCAGTCGAAGCACCAGTGCACCGGCTTGGAGCCGCGCACCAGGTGGCCGCGTTCGACGATCTTGGCCAGCGACCGCATGATGTCCGCCTCGTAGCGGAAATCCATGGTCAGGTAGGGATTCTCCCAGTCGCCGATCACGCCCAGGCGCTTGAAGTCGCGGCGCTGCAGCTCGACCTGGGTGGCGGCGTACTCGCGGCACTTGGCGCGGAACTGGGCCGCGTCGAGCTTCTCGCCGACCTTGCCCCAGGTCTTCTCGACCTTGGTCTCGATCGGCAGGCCGTGGCAGTCCCAGCCCGGGACATACGGCGCATCGAAGCCGGCCAGCAGCCGCGACTTCACCACGATGTCCTTGAGCACCTTGTTGAGCGCGTGGCCGATGTGGATCTCGCCGTTGGCGTACGGCGGGCCGTCGTGGAGCACGAAGCTGCGCTCGCGGTCCTTCACCTTCTCGCGAATTCGCTGATACAGGCCTTCGCTTTCCCAGCGCGCCAGGGTCTCCGGCTCGCGCTTGGGCAGGTCGCCGCGCATCGGGAATTCGGTCGCCGGCAGCAGCAAGGTGGCCTTGTACGGGTTGCCGGCGGCGGGTTGGCTCGGATCGTTGGTCACAGCGGGTCTCGGACGGGTCTTCGGCGGATTGGGTCGCGCTGAGGGTTCGCGCTAGAGGGTCAGGCGGTCGTTTCGGCCGCGTCGGCGCCGGACGCGCGCAGCGGGTCCGGCGGCAAGGCGGGATGCAACTGGCGGCGCTGCGCGTCCAGCGCCAGCGACTGGCGCGCTTGCGCGGCATCGCGGTGCATCTGCTGCGTCAGCGTGGCCAGGTCGGGGAACTTGAGTTCGGCGCGCAGGTGGGCGACGAATTCGACCTCGATCCTGTGACCGTACAGGTCGCCGTCGAAATCGAACAGATGCGCTTCCAGCAGCGGCTCCACCCCGGCCACGGTCGGGCGCGTGCCCAGGCTCGACACCGACGGCCACGGCCGCTCGCCGATGCCGTGCACCCAGGTCGCGTAGATGCCCGACAACGCCGGGGTCTTGCCGCCGAAACGCAGGTTGGCGGTGGGAAAGCCGAGGGTGCGGCCGAGCTGGCGGCCGCGTACCACGTGGCCGCCGATCGCGTAAGGCCGGCCGAGCAGGCGCGCGGCGGCGGCGAAATCGCCGGCCAGCAGGATCTCGCGGATGCGGGTGCTGGACACGCGCTCGCCGTCCAGGTGCACCGGCTCGATCTCGTGCGCGCCGAAACCGGCCGCCTCGCCCATGCGCCGCAGCAGCGCGATGTCGCCGCCGCGGGCCTTGCCGAAACGGAACTGCGGGCCGACCCAGACCTCGCGCGCGGCCAGTTGTTCGACCAGCACGCGCTGGACGAATTCCTCGCCGCTCCAGCGGCTCAGCTCGCCGTTGAAGCGCAGCAGGCCGACCTGATCGGCGTCCAGCGCCAGCAGGCCCTCGGCCTTGGCCCGCGGCAGCAACAGCCGCGGCGGCGGCGCTGCCGGGGCGAAGAACTCGCGCGGCAGCGGCTCGAAGCTCAGCGCCACCGCCGGCACGCCCAGGGCGCGCGCGCGCGCCACCGTGTGGCGCACCAGCGCGCGATGGCCCAGGTGCAGGCCATCGAAGGCGCCGATGCAGACCACACTGCCGTGCGGGCATCGCGTCCCGCGGTCGACGTCTCGAAACAGCCTGCTCATTCGGATTCTGGCGTGGACGAACCCGGATCGCCCGGGATACGGCTTGAAGGATGAATAGAGAAGTATAGCCGGCGGCCGCCGCTCTCAATGGCACCCGGCGCCGCGGTTGGCCGAGGTTCGCCTTGCCGAGCGACCTTCGAGCCGTGGTGGGAGGACCTTCAGGCCCGACGCTTTCGGCTCAGGTCGCCGAACTCGGACACAACAGCATCGGGCCTGAAGGCCCTCCCACCACAGCCCGAAGGCCATCGGCCGAAGCCTCAATGCCCGCGCAGATCCCGCGGCCGGATGCCCTGCAGCCACAGCAGCGCGCCATACGCCGCGCCGCCCGCGCCGACCACCACCGCCAGCTTCCACGCCCGCTCCCACCACGGCCAGCCGGTCCAGCCCGGCCATAGCCACAGCAGGAACAGCACCACGGCGCTCAGGCCGACGCTGGCCACGCCGATCTGGCGCAGGAATCGGCCCCAACCCGGCTGGCGCCGGTACACCCGCGCCCGGCGCAGGTACCAGGCCAGTTGCAGCGCATTGGTCCAGCCGGCGATGGCGATCGCCAGGGCCAGGCAGGCGTGCGCGCCGGGCACCTCGCCCAGCGCCTGGGTCAGGCTCGCCCCGCGCGCCAGCGCGGCGCGGCCGGCGTCGCTGAAGTACACCGCCGCCAGCAGCAGGCCGACCGTCGACAGCAGGTTCACCGCCACCGACACCACGGCCGACTTGACCGGGGTCTTGGTGTCCTGGCGCGAATAGAACGCCGGCGCCAGCACCTTCACCAGCAAGAACGCCGGCACCGCGGTCGACTGCGCCATCAGGCTCAGCTGGATCATGCGGGTGTCCTGCGGGGTCAGCCGGCCGTACTGGAACAGCGCCGCGATCAGCGCCTCGGCGCACAGCACCAGGCCCAGGCAGGCCGGCACGCCGATCAGCAGGCACAGGCGGAACCCCCAATCCAGCGCCTTGGAATAGCCCTCGCTGTCGGTCGCGGCATGGCGCTTGGACAGGTGCGGCAGGATCACCGTGCCGATGGCGACGCCGAACATGCCCAGCGGAAACTCCAGCAGGCGATCGGTGAGGTACAGCCAGCTCACGCTGCCGACGATCAGAAACGAGGCCAGCGCGGTGTTCAGCAGCAGGTTGAGCTGGGCCACCGACGAGCCGAACAGGGTCGGCACCATCAGCTTGAGGATCTTGCGCACGCCCGAATGCTTCCAGCCCCAGCGCGGCCGCGGCAGCAAGCCCAGCTTGGCCAGCGCCGGCAGCTGGAACACCAGTTGCAGCACACCGGCGAAAAACACGCCCCAGGCCAGCGCCAGCACCGGCTCGGCGCCGAACGGCCGCATCAGCGGCGCGGCCGCGGCGGCCGCGGCGATCATCGAAATGTTCAGCAGCACCGGCGACAGCGCCGGCACCGCGAACTTCTCGTAGCTGTTGAGCACCCCGCCGACCAGCGAGGCCAGCGAGATGAACAACGCGTACGGGAAGGTGATCTGCAGCATCTGGGTCGCCAGCCGGTACTGCTCGCTGCCCGGGGCGAAGCCCGGCGCGAACACGCCCATGACCCAGGGCGCGGCCAGCACCACCACGGCGGTCAGCACCACCAGCGCCGCCGTCAGGGTGCCGGTGACCCGGTCGATCAGTTCCTTGACCGCGGCGTGGTCGTGCTGTTCCTTGTACTCGGCCAGCACCGGCACGAAGGCCATCGAGAACGAACCCTCGGCCGAGAGCCGGCGCATGAAGTTCGGAATCCTGAACGCGACGAAGAACGCGTCCATGGCCGGGCTGGCGCCGAACTGCCAGGCGTAGACTTGGTCGCGGATGAGACCGGTGATGCGCGAGATGAAGGTCATCGCGCTGAACACCACCGAGGAACGCAGCAGGCCGCCCTTGCTCATGCCCGCCCTCCCCGGCTCTGCGCCGCCCGGCCTTGTCCGGATCCGGGCGGGTTGACGCAAGCCCCTGAATCGCCCATACTTTTGGGTCTGATTTTCCGCGACTGCGCAAGACCCGGTTCCGACCGTCGTCCGGCGTCTTGTCTCTCGTCTAGTTTCATCAACGTTTTCAACCTAATTTTCAGGAATTCACCGTGGCAAACATCAAGTCCGCCAAGAAGCGCGCCAAGCAGACTGTCGTGCGCAACGCCCGCAACGCCAGCCAGCGTTCGATGCTGCGTACCGCCGTCAAGAAGGTGCTCAAGGCCCTCGGCGAGAACGACGCCGCCGGTGCCAAGTCCGCGTTCGACGTCGCCCAGCCGATCCTCGACCGTTTCAGCGCCCGTGGCCTGATCCACAAGAACAAGGCCGCCCGCCACAAGAGCCGCCTGTCGGCGCGCATCAAGGCGCTCGCGACCGCCGCTTGATCCGCCGCCCGCCCGGGCTGCGACCAACACAAACCCGGCCTCGGCCGGGTTTTTGTTTGCCTGGCGCTTTTCGCCGTCCCGGCGCTGCGCAGGGACGCACTGCCCGGCCGCGCGCGGGCGCGGCGAGGCCAGGACGAGAGGACGCAACGCGGACATGCCGCGCATCTTCGGCGCGGCGGGTGAAGCTGGATTGAAGTCGGCCGCGCCGCTCGCGCGCGCGGCCGGGCCGCGGCGCCAGCTGCGCCGCGACGGGTTCACGTGTTGAGGATGCCGAGCCCGAGGCTCAGGGCGCATGGCCGCCGGCGGCGCTGGCAGCCTCCAGCGCGTCCTCGCGCTGGCGGTCGAAGAACGCCATCACGTCGCGCATGATCGGCGCGGTGCCTTCGCGCCCGATCGCCGAGACCACGTACCAGCGGTCGGTCCAGCCCAGCTCAGCCAGCGTCGCGCGCACGATCTCGTCGCGCTCCTCGTCCAGCAGCAGGTCGGACTTGTTGAACACCAGCCAGCGCGGCTTGTCGAGCAATTCGGGATCGTGCTTGCGCAGCTCGTTCTCGATCGCGCGCACCTGCTCGGCCGGGCTCAGGCCTTCTACCCCGCCCTCCATCGGCGCGATGTCCACCAGGTGCAGCAGCAGGCGGGTGCGCTGCAGATGGCGCAGGAACTGCGCGCCCAGGCCGGCGCCGTCGGCCGCGCCTTCGATCAGGCCCGGGATGTCGGCGATGACGAAGCTGCGGTGCGCCTCGACGCTGACCACGCCGAGGTTGGGATACAGCGTGGTGAACGGATAGTC
Organism: Lysobacter yananisis; assembly: GCF_031199375.1. NCBI lineage: Bacteria > Pseudomonadati > Pseudomonadota > Gammaproteobacteria > Lysobacterales > Lysobacteraceae > Lysobacter > Lysobacter yananisis. The sequence continues at coordinate 3,857,690 of NZ_CP133568.1, read as the reverse complement.
CGCGACCTTCGGCGTCGCCGCCGAAACCGCGCGGATCAGCGTGCTCTTGCCGGCGTTGGGGAAGCCCAGCAGGCCGACGTCGGCCAGCAGCTTCAACTCCATCTTGAGCATGCGCTCCTCGCCCGGCAGGCCCGGCAGCGCCTTGCGCGGCGTGCGGTTGATCGAGCTCTTGAAATGCATGTTGCCCAGCCCGCCCTTGCCGCCGCGCGCGACCAGCAGGCGGTCGCCGTGGGCGGTCAGGTCGCCGATGACCTCGTCGGTCTCGACATTGGTCACCACCGTGCCGACCGGCACGACGATGATCAGGTCTTCGCCGCCCTTGCCGTACATCTGCCGGCCCATGCCGTTCTCGCCGCGCTTGGCGCGGAACTGCTTCTGGTGGCGGAAATCGACCAGGGTGTTGAGGTTTTCGTCGGCCAGCAGGTACACGCTGCCGCCGTCGCCGCCGTCGCCGCCGTCCGGCCCGCCGAGCGGGATGAACTTCTCGCGACGGAAGCCGACGCAGCCGTTGCCGCCGTTGCCGGCGATGACCTGGATTTCAGCTTCGTCTACGAGTTTCATCGGGGCCGGGAATAGAAAATGGAGTTGGAAAAATCGTCGATGCGGCACGCGCGAGTCTAACGCCGCGCGGCGCCGATGCATGTCCGTCGGGGCGGAACGCGAACCATCGGGACGGAGGGAGAACCGCCGCGGCGATTCCCGATGCCCGAGGCTCCAGGCGTCGAGCCCCAAACGAAAAACCCCGCCGAAGCGGGGCTCCTCGCGGCAACGTCGCGGCGCGATTACTCGGCGACGACGACGCTGACGGTGCGGCGGCTCTTCGGGCCCTTGGTCGAGAACTCGACCTTGCCGTCGACCAGCGCGAACAGGGTGTGGTCGCGACCAAGGCCGACGTTGGCGCCCGGGTGGAACTGGGTGCCGCGCTGACGCACGATGATGTTGCCGGCCTCGATGGCCTGGCCGCCGTAGATCTTCACGCCCAGGTACTTCGGGTTGGAGTCGCGGCCGTTGCGGGTGGAACCTACGCCCTTTTTGTGTGCCATGGCTGCTGCTCCTTACTTGTTGTCGCCACCGGCGATGCCGGTGATCTGGATTTCGGTGTAGTGCTGACGGTGGCCCATCTGCTTGCGATGGTGCTTGCGGCGGCGGAACTTGACGATGCGCACCTTGTCGGCGCGGCCGTGGCCGACGACCGTGGCGGTGACGCTGGCGCCCTTGAGCGCGTCGCCGATCTTGATGCCTTCGCCGTCGCCGAGCATCAGCACGGTGTCGAACTTGATTTCGCTGCCGGCTTCGACGTCCAGCAGCTCGACGCGGAGCGTCTCGCCTTGCATCACGCGGTATTGCTTACCGCCGGTGACCAGAACTGCGTACATGACCAGATTCCTCTGTAGTTATTTTGGTCCTGCGCCGCCCAGGGATGGACGGACAGAAGCGGAATTCTAGGCGCTTCAGCGAGTTACGGCAACTGCGAGGGTCCGACTGACTCGGCCCGGGCCGGCCGCGCAAATCACATCCATTTAAAATCAATAACTTAGCCAATTCAGACCGCAATCGGCCGCCGCCTGGTTCTGAACGGGGCATCCGCGGCTCCGCCTGAATGCGACGCAGAGGCCCTCCCGACCCCGCAGGTGCCACATCCGACCTCGCCTCGGCCAGCCCCGCGCCTGCGCGAGCCGGCCCGATTCGGGCCACCCGGCACCTCGAGGCGTACCGAACCACTCTCCTCGCCTTCGCGGCTTTGGCCGATGCGCCAAAACGATTCGGCAGCGGAAACAAAATTCGCGCGCGCACCTCCATCGCGGTCGCACGCAGTCGCATGCGCGGACAAGAAGCGTGCAAGCGCTCAAGAAAATGCACCGCCGCACATCAGAAAGCGCATCGACGAAGTTCACAGTTCCGGAAGAAATTTTTTCGCGCAAAAAATCCACGCGCGCAACACCGCCGGCGCATCCGCGCGCGAAAACGCCTGCAAATCCAGGCCCGTACGAATAGCGCCGAAATCGCGGCAAAAAAACTCACTGCGCATGGATGTGCGCTCAGTCGCATTCATCCGCCGTACACCGCTTCGATGACACTTGCATGCCACCGTCGCGCTCAATTAGCTTCGGACGCAAGCGACTTGCAGGGGGTCGCGCGACATGGAACGGCACCGTCCTTGCGCAGCGCGTGCGACGCACGCGCGCCAGCATGGTGCAGTCGCGTCATCGGGGACTTCCTGCATGGGCTTGCAGTCGTCTGTTCGCTGTCCCGCCAAAACATCGGCACGCACATCGGCACGTACATCGGCAATCCGCGCGGCGCTCCGTCGCCGCGCACCCGCACGCACGCATTCGCGCTGTCCACGCCGCCCGCGGCGCATGGAGACGCGCCGCTGCGCGCGCCGCACACCGCAGCACGCCGGCCCCGCGCCGCGCGCGCTCGCCCAGCAAGTCCCGCGACGGCGCCCGGCACGGCGCCTGCGCGGACCAAGGCCCGACGCTCGACAGGGGATGCGAAGGGGATCATGCGCAACGAAGGATCAAGGAAGTTTGTCATGACTCGCAAAGCACGTTCGATGAAATGGACCGCTCTGGCGCTGGCGACTGCCGTGGTGATCGCGCCGGTCGCCTATTCCGGCGGCAAATTGCAGGCCGTCAACAAGGTGCCCAACGCCAAGGCCGCCGCCTCGCAGAAGGCGACCAAGCTGGCGCAGGCCAAGCAGACGCCGGAGACCACCTCCAGCCGCTTCATCATCACCCGCGCGCAGGGCGCCGCCGCCAAGGTGAGCGCGGCCGCGATGAACCAGCAGTACGCCAAGGCCGCCAGCAAGCTCGGCCTCGGCATCAAGCCGCTGCGCACGCTGGCGACCGGCTCGCAGCTGATCAAGACCGACACCCCGCTCGACGCCGCCGCCGAGAAAGAGCTGGCGATCGAGCTGATGAAGAACGACTCGAGCATCATCGAAGTCACCCGCGACAAGCGCGTGCATTCGTTCATGGTGCCCAACGATCCGGGCTACGCCCAGCAGTGGCACTACAAGAACGGCCCGGGCGGCCTCAACCTCGAGCCGGCCTGGGACATCGCCACCGGCAGCGGCATCGTGGTCGCGGTGCTCGACACCGGCATCACCCCGCATGGCGATCTCAACGCCAACATCATTCCGGGCTACGACTTCATCGAAGATCCGGAAGTCAGCGTCGACGGCGACGGCCGCGACGCCGACCCGAACGATCCGGGCGACTGGCACGACGGCGAGTGCAACATCTTCGGCATCCCCGAGGACAGCAGCTGGCACGGCACCCACGTGGCCGGCACCATCGCCGCGGCGACCAACAACGGCACCGGCGTGGCCGGCGTCGCCCACGGCGCCAAGGTCCAGCCGGTGCGCGTGCTGGGCAAGTGCGGCGGCTACACCTCCGACGTCATCGACGCGGTGACCTGGGCCTCGGGCGGCACCGTCGCCGGCGTGCCCGCCAACGCCACTCCGGCCGAGGTCATCAACCTCAGCCTCGGCGGTTCCGGCGCGTGCTCGGCGGCCGAGCAGACCGCGTTCGACGCCGCGCGCGCGCGCGGCACCACCGTGGTCATCGCCTCGGGCAACGCCGGCAGCGACGTGTCCGGCTACTCGCCGGCGAACTGCGACGGCGTGATCGCGGTGTCGGCGGTGGGCCCGACCGGCGCGCTGGCCGACTACTCCAACTTCGGCAACAAGATCGACGTCGCCGCGCCCGGCGGCTCGGGCGTGGTGCCGGCGGCCGACAACATCCTGTCGACCCTGAACCTGGGCCTGCAGGGCCAGGAAGGCGAAGGCTATGCGTGGATGGCCGGCACCTCGATGGCCTCGCCGCACGTGGCCGGCGTGGTCGCGCTGATGCAGTCGGCGGCGTCCACGCCGAAGACCCCGGCCGAGGTCGAGAAGATCCTGGTCAACACCGCCCACGTCGGCGGCCAGCCGGGCGGCTGCAGCTGGAGCAACTGGTGCGGCTCGGGCATCGTCGACGCGCGTCTCGCCGTCGCCGTGGCCAAGGGCACCGAGCCGCTGCCGCCGGATCCGCAGGCGCCGGAACCGGAGCCGGCGACCGAGCTGGAGAACGGCATCACCGTGACCAACATCGAGGTCGACGCCAACGGCATCCTGCGCTACCAGCTGCTGGTCCCGAACGGCGCCTCGAACCTGCTGTTCGCCATGTACGGCGGCACCGGCGACTCGGACATCTACGTCAAGTACGGCGCCGAGCCGAGCAGCACGTCCTACGACTGCCGCCCGTTCACCTCGTCCAACAACGAGACCTGCTTCTTCCCGACCCCGAAGGGCGGCGTGTGGTACGTCCAGATCAAGGGCTATCGCGCCTCCAGCGGCATCTCGCTGTACCCGAGCTTCGTCGACGCGAACTATCCGCGCCGCCTCGACGCCAAGGCCAGCGCGCTGCCGAACCACCGCACCTCGGTCAACCTGTCGTGGGAGAAGGGCAAGAAGAACATCGACATCTGGCGCAACGGCGCGATCCTCAAGACCGTCCGCAACACCGGCGCCAATACCGATACCTTCCGCATCATCGGCAGCGGCACCATGAGCTACAAGGTGTGCAACAACGGTACGCAGGAATGCGACGATCCGGTCGAGATCACCTACAACTCGAGCCGCTGATCGCCGCGCTGCGGCACAGGCACTAAGCGAAGGGCCCGGCGCGCCGGGCCCTTCGTGTTTGCGCCGCTCCCAGCCCGTCGTTCCCGCGAACGCGGGAATCCAGGGCGTTTCGAGCGAGAACGCCGCGGGTTGATGCGACGACCGCGCGGACGGATTTGCGACATCGTCGCGATGAAGCCCTGGATTCCCGCGTTCGCGGGAATGACGACGTGGCGAGCGGCGCCGCGCCGCACGTATCGCGATCGGTGCCGCACGATCGGTGCCGCACGATCGGTGCCGCATGATCGGCGCACTTCGATCAGCGCCGCGCGATCGCGACCATCGCGGGAACTTGCGCGCCGCGACGGACTCCGTTAACTCGTAGCCGCTAGCCCGTAGCCACCGCGACGCATCGCCATCGAAGCCTCGCGGCACGCGATCCCCCACGCATCGAACCGCACGCGCCACCCCGTTCCTCGCAGCCCCTTCCAGCGGAGACTCCATGCGCACTGCCCGTTCCAACCACCGTCCCGATCCCCGCGCCGGCCGCGCCGACATCGTCGCCGGCGGCGCTTCCCGCAGCGGCGCGCTCGCCGCCGCCGCGTTGCTGGCCGCCCTCGCCGGCCTCAGCGCCTGCAACCGCAACGCGCCCGCCACCGACGCCGCGCCCGTCGCCGATGCGGCCGCGCCGGCCGCCGCCGCGCCGGTCGCGCCGGTCGAGGCCAAGCTCGGCCTGGCCAACAACAACGGCGCGATCCGCTACGACGGCCGGGTCGACAGCGAAGCCACCCGCAAGGCGCTCGCCATCGCCCTCGCCCAGGCCTATTCGGGACAGATCGCCGGCGACCTGGAGGTCGGCAAGGCGGTCAAACCGGCGCCGTGGCAGGACAAGCTGCCGCAGTTCGTCGCCGCGCTGACCATGTCCGGGGTCGCGGTGACGTTCGAAGGCGACAGCATCGAGCTCAGCGGCCAGGCCAGCGACGCCGACCGCGCGCTGCTGCTGGAGAAGGCCAAGACCCTGTTCCCGGGATTCCGCTACGGCGGTCTGTTCGAGGGCGTCGGCGGAGAAGCCGCGTCCAGCGACGCGGCGGCGCAGGCGCTGGCGGCCCTGGTGCCGGGCAAGTCCGGCGCCGGCGAGATCGCGCAGGCGCTGAACAAGATCGAGGTGCGCTTCGAGGAAGGCGGCGCGCGCATCGCGCCGGCCAGCCTGGACATCCTCAGCCGCGCGGCCAAGGCGCTCGCGGCCGGGCCGAAGGACGCGCGCTACGAGATCGTCGGCCCCGGCGGCGGCGCCGGCCAGCCCGCCGACAACGAGATCCTCTCGCGCCAGCGCGCCGAGGCGGTCAAGGTCCAGCTGATCGTCGCCGGCACCAACCCCGGCGCGCTCGACACCCGTGGCGAGCCGGGCACGGCGGCGACGCCTTTGAAGTTCAATCCGGTCAAGTAGCGCCCTGAATCGAACGCGCCGGCGGCCGCCGCGGACGGCCGCGGCCGCTCGAAACTGAACGATTACAGCAAGTGCGGCCAAGGCCGCATTCCTGTGGGAGGGGCTTCAGGCCCGATGCTTTCGTCTCAGGTCGCCGCGACCTGAGACGAAAGCATCGGGCCTGAAGCCCCTCCCACAGCCTTATGCGCCGCGCATTTGCGCGTCGCCCGCGCCACCGTCGCGAAGCCGGCCGCTCGCCCGGCCCGACCCGCGACCCAAGCCCCACGGGCCTGCGACGGCATCGCCCGCGCGCCCCGCCGCCGCTTCCGTTGCGCGGATTTGCCCCCATCTCCCCCACTCGATACGCTCCCCTGTTCGCCGTCGCCTTCCGCGCCGGCGACCCTCCCCCTTGCAGGCACCCGATGGCGCTGGACTACATCCGCATCCGCGGCGCGCGGACGCACAACCTCAAGAACATCGATCTCGATCTGCCGCGCGACAAGCTGATCGTGATCACCGGACTGTCCGGTTCGGGCAAGTCCTCGCTGGCCTTCGACACCATCTACGCCGAAGGCCAGCGCCGCTACGTCGAATCGCTGTCGGCCTACGCCCGGCAGTTCCTGTCGGTGATGGAAAAGCCCGATGTCGACCACATCGAAGGCCTGTCGCCGGCGATTTCGATCGAGCAGAAATCCACCTCGCACAACCCGCGTTCGACCGTCGGCACGATCACCGAGGTCTACGACTACCTGCGCCTGCTGTACGCGCGCGTCGGCAGTCCGCGCTGCCCCGACCACCACTATCCGCTGGAAGCGCAGACCGTCAGCCAGATGGTCGACCAGGCGATCGCGCTCGATCCGGAACAGCGCTACATGCTGCTGGCGCCGGTCATCCGCGAGCGCAAGGGCGAGCACGCCCAGGTGTTCGAGCAACTGCGCGCGCAGGGCTTCGTGCGCGTGCGCGTGGACGGCGCGCTGTACGAGATCGACGCGGTGCCGCCGCTGGCGCTGCGGGTCAAGCACACCATCGAGGCGGTGGTCGACCGCTTCCGCCCGCGCGAAGACATCAAGCAGCGCCTGGCCGAATCCTTCGAGACCGCGCTCAAGCTCGGCGACGGCATGGCCCAGGTGATGTCGCTGGACAAGGACGACGCCGAGCCGCTGCTGTTCTCGTCCAAGTACAGCTGCCCGGTCTGCGACTACTCGCTGCCGGAACTGGAACCGCGGCTGTTCTCGTTCAACTCGCCGGTCGGCGCCTGCCCGACCTGCGACGGCCTCGGCGTGGCCGAGTTCTTCGATCCCGCGCGCGTGGTCGTGCATCCCGAACTCTCGCTCGCCGCCGGCGCGGTGCGCGGCTGGGACCGCCGCAACGCCTATTACTTCCAGCTGATCCAGTCGCTGGCCAAGCACTACAAGTTCAGCGTCGACACGCCGTGGCAGTCGCTCAGCGCCGCGCAGCAGAAGGCGGTGCTGTACGGCAGCGGCGACGAGCTGATCAGCTTCAACTACATCACCGAGAACGGCGGCCGCAGCCAGCGCAAGCACCGCTTCGAAGGCATCGTGCCGAACCTGGAGCGGCGCTACCGCGAGACCGAATCGGCCGCGGTGCGCGAGGAACTGGCCAAGTTCATCAGCCAGCGTCCCTGCCCCGACTGCGGCGGCGCGCGCCTCAACCGCGCCGCGCGCAACGTGTTCGTGGCCGAGCGTCCGCTGCCGGAACTGGTGGTGCTGCCGGTCGACGATGCGCTGGAGTTCTTCAAGACCCTGCAACTGCCGGGCTGGCGCGGCGAGATCGCGGTCAAGATCGTCAAGGAGATCGTCGACCGCCTGCGCTTCCTGGTCGACGTCGGCCTGGATTACCTCACGCTCGAGCGCAAGGCCGACTCGCTGTCGGGCGGCGAGGCCCAGCGCATCCGCCTGGCCAGCCAGATCGGCGCCGGCCTGGTCGGCGTGATGTACGTGCTCGACGAGCCGTCGATCGGCCTGCACCAGCGCGACAACGAACGCCTGCTCGGCACCCTGACCCGGCTGCGCGACCTCGGCAACACCGTGATCGTGGTCGAACACGACGAGGACGCGATCCGCCTGGCCGACCACGTCGTCGACATCGGTCCCGGCGCCGGCGTGCACGGCGGCGAGGTGATCGCCCAAGGCACCCTGCAGGACCTGCTCAAGGCGCCGCGTTCGCTGACCGGCCAGTACCTCAGCGGCAAGCGCAAGATCGACATCCCGAAGAACCGGCACAAGCCCAATCCGAAGGCGACGATGCACCTGCGCGGCGCCACCGGCAACAACCTCAAGGACGTCGACCTGTCGATTCCGGCGGGCCTGCTGACCTGCATCACCGGCGTGTCGGGCTCGGGCAAGTCCACCCTCATCAACGACACGCTCTACGTCATCGCCGCAAACGAACTCAACGGCGCGGCGCAGACCCCGGCGCCGCACAGGTCGGTGGAGAACATCGAGCTGTTCGACAAGGTCGTCGACATCGACCAGTCGCCGATCGGCCGCACCCCGCGTTCGAACCCGGCCACGTACACCGGCCTGTTCACCCCGCTGCGCGAGCTGTTCGCGCAGGTGCCGGAAGCGCGCGCGCGCGGCTACTCGCCGGGCCGTTTCAGCTTCAACGTGCGCGGCGGCCGCTGCGAGGCCTGCCAGGGCGACGGCCTGATCAAGGTCGAGATGCACTTCCTGCCGGACGTGTACGTGCCCTGCGACGTCTGCCACGGCAAGCGCTACAACCGCGAGACCCTGGAGGTCCTGTACAAGGGCTACAACATCAACGACGTGCTGGAGATGACGGTCGAGGCCGCGCTGGCGCTGTTCGAGGCGGTGCCGACCATCGCCCGCAAGCTCGAGACGCTGATGGACGTGGGCCTGAGCTACATCAAGCTGGGCCAGAGCGCGACCACGCTGTCCGGCGGCGAAGCGCAGCGGGTCAAGCTGTCCAAGGAGCTCTCGCGCCGCGACACCGGCCGCACCCTGTACATCCTCGACGAGCCCACCACCGGCCTGCACTTCCACGACATCGAGCACCTGCTCGCGGTGCTGCACCGCCTGCGCGACGACGGCAACACCGTGGTCGTGATCGAGCACAACCTCGACGTCATCAAGACCGCCGACTGGGTCGTCGACCTGGGGCCGGAAGGCGGCCATCGCGGCGGCAGCATCCTCGCCACCGGCACGCCCGAGCACATCGCCTCGCTGGCGCATTCCTACACCGGCCGCTTCCTCGCGCCGCTGCTGGGCATGCCGGTGCCGGGCGAACCGGGATCGGGCAAGGCCGGCGGCGACAAGAAGCCGGCCAAGGCCGCCAAGCCCGCGGCCAAGACCGCGAACAAGACCACCCCATCCAAGACCGACGCGCCGCCCGCGCGCGCCAAGAAGAAATCCGCCGCATGAGCGACAGCAACAACGAAGCCGCACCCAAGGCCAAGACGGCCAAGCCCCCAAGCAAACAGGCGCTCAAGCAGACGCCCAAGCAGGCGGCCACGCCCGCCGCCGGGCAAACGGCCAAGCAGGCCGGCAAGAAGACGGCGCCGCGCAAGCGTGCGCCGCGCAAGCGCAACAGCGAGACCGCCGCGCCCGCGGCGGTCGAGAGCGTCGCCGCGGCCGCGCCGCAAGCCGATGCGGGCATGGTCGCCGCGGCGGCGCCCGCCGCCGAGCCGCGTCCGGCCCGCGCCCAGCTCGAACCCGCCACGCAGCCGCAAGCCGCGCCCCCCGCGCAACTGGTCGAATCCTTCGCCGTCGCGCCGGCCGCGTTGATCCGGGTGCCGCTGTCGGTGCGCTGGCGCGACCTGGACGCGTTCAACCACGTCAACAACTCCAAGTTCCTCAGCTACCTCGAGGAAGCGCGCCTGCGCTGGATGGTGACCCTGCCCGGCCACGGCATGGACGAGCACGTCGCGCCGGTGGTCGCGGCCGCGCACCTGAACTACCGCCGGCCGATCGAATGGCCGAACGAGATCGACATCGAACTGTTCGTCGAGCGCCTCGGCAACACCAGCCTCAGCGTCGGCCACCGCATCGTCGGCGCCAACGACCCCAGCGCGCTGTACTGCGACGGCAACGTGGTGCTGGTGTGGATCCATCGCGAGACCGGCCAGCCCGCGGCGCTGCCGGAGCCGGTGCGCGCGGCCTGCGCGCCGCGCTGAGCGGCGCCGGGAAATAAAGTCGGAAGGCCTTCAGGCCTGGTTTTTTTTGCTTGAGTGCTCGGGCCTGCAGGCCCGATGCTTTTCGCTCGGATCGCCGCGATCTGAAACAACAGCATCGGGCCTGAAGGCCCTCCCACAACAGCATCCGCGGCCCGATTGCGGGCCCGCGCTCAAGGCGCGGCCTTGCGCACCTCGAACTCGCCCAGCAGCGAGCCGCCGCCCTTCAATTCGAACTCGATCGCCACCCGGCTGCCTTCCTTGAGCGGCGCATGCGGCTGCATCAGCATCAGATGCATGCCGCCGGGCTTGAGCACCGCCGCGCCGTCGGGCGCGATCCGCAGTTCCGGCAGCGCGCGCATCTTGCTGACGCCGTCGACGATGCGGGTCTCGTGCAGCGACACGTCGGCGAAGGCCGCGCTCTTGGCGCCGACGATGGTCACCGGCGCCGCGCAGCGGTTCTCGATCCGGCCGAAGCCGGCCATCATCGGCATCTGCATCGGCGGCAGCCGCACCCAGCCTTCGCGCACCTGCGCCGCGCACGCCTTCGCGGCGGCCGCGGGCGCCGGCGATTTCGCCGCCGCGCCGTTCATCGAAGCGGCCAACAACGCCGCCAGCGCCAACCCCGTTCGGATGCGAGATACGTTCATCGGCCTATGATAACCCTCGGCCGACGATCGGCCGAACAGGTAGGGAACCATCAAGGAGTCGACGATGAACCAACCGTTGCGTCCCCGTTTCTCGCCGCCCGCGTTCGGCGCGCTCGCCGCGGGACTGCTGGCCGCCTGCGGCGGCGCCCCTTCCGGCGACCGTGCCGCCGCCCCGGCCGACCGCAGCGCCGAGGCCAAGCCGGCCAAGTCCGAAGCCGCGCGCGAAGGCACGCTGCGCCTGACCGTCTACAGCGGCGACTACGAGGCTCTGGCCGGCGTCCGCGCCGCCAGCGCCGGCATGCCCGGCTACGCCCTGGTCGAACGGCCGCTGCGCGAATCGCTCAAGCGCGGCGCCAACGCGCTGGAGGAATCGCCGCTGCCGCCGTCGATGGACGTGGAGGCCGCGACCCTGGTCCCGCGCACGCCCGGCGTCGGCGTGATCGCGCAGCGCTACATCGCCGCGGTGTCGGGCGCGCAGAACGTCATGAGCGGCGCGATCGGGCGCAAGGTCGCGGTCGAGCACACCTCCGGCGGCGCCAAGCAGACCGACAGCGGCGTGCTGCTCGCCACCGGCGACGGCCTGACCCTCGCCCTCGACGACGGCCGGGTCAAGGTGATCCGCAACTACGACAGCTTCAGCCTGATCGACAACGAAGGCGCGCTGCCGCGCCGCTCCTCGCTGCGGTGGACGGTCGAGGCGGCCCAGGCCGGCGACGCCGATTTCGTGCTGAGCTATCCGATGGGCGGCCTGGCCTGGCGCGCCGAATACCAGGCCACGCTGGCGCCGGGCGCGGGCTGCACGCTCGCGCTCGACGGCGCGGCGCTGGTCGCCAACCGCTCCGGCCGCGGCTTCGACCGCGCGCGGCTGAGCCTGGTCGCGGGCGAGCCCAACCGCCAGCGCGGGGTGCAATTGGAAACCATCCAAGTCACCGGCGCGCGCATGGCCTACGCCGACGCCGCGGCCCCCGCACCGGCGCCGCCGATGCCGGTCGAACGCGCCGCCGGCGAATACCACGCCTACGACCTGCCGCAACCGGTCGACCTGCGCAACGGCGGCACCGAGCGCATCGCCCTGTTCCCGCGCAACGGCGCGGTCAAGTGCGAACGCATCTACGCGCTCGACGCCGCCGGCGTCGGCTGGGAACCGCCGACGCCGCTGCTGGACCGCAACTACTCCGGCCAGACCGGCGACCTGTCGGTGCTGAGCAAGGTCGAGTTCGTCAACGACAAGCCCGCCGGCCTCGGCCTGCCGCTGCCGGCCGGGCGCGTGCGCGCGTTCGACGGCGACGATTTCCTCGGCGAATCGCGCCTGGAGCACACGCCGGCCGGCGCCGAGATCAAGCTCGAGCTGGGCAAGGTCTTCGACCTCAGCGCCAAGCGCGAGGCCACCGCGTTCCAGCTCGACCGTACCGGACGCACGATGACCGAATCGTTCGCGATCGAGATCAAGAACGCCAAGAAGACGCCGGCCACGGTCCGCGTCACCGAACCCTTGCCGCGCTGGAGCGATTGGGAGATCGTGTCGTCCAGCCTGCCGGCGAAGAAGAAGGACGCGCACCGCGCGCAATTCGAAGTGGCCGTGCCGGCGCAGGGCGACACCAAGCTGACCTACACCGTGCGCTACCGCTGGCCCCAGGACGTCAAACCATGAATTGCGTAGAAACCCAGACCCACGGCGACATCGTCGAAATCAAGCTGGCGCGCGCGCCGGTCAACGCGCTCAATCCGGCGCTGTGCAACGCCGCGCGCGAAGCCGTCGAGCACGCCATCGGCCACGGCGCCCAGGGCATCGTGCTCAGCGGCGGGCCGAAGGTGTTCTCCGCCGGACTGGACGTGCCCTACCTGCTCTCGCTCGGCGACCAGCGCGATCACCTGCTGCTGGCCTGGCAGTCGTTCTTCGGCCTGGCGCGCACCCTGGCCTCGGCCCAGGTGCCGGTGGTCGCGGCGATCGCCGGCCACGCCCCGGCCGGCGGCTGCGTGCTGACGCTGTGCTGCGATTACCGGGTGATGGCCGCGGGTGCTTACCGCATCGGCCTCAACGAGACCCAGGTCGGCCTGGTCGCGCCGGAAGGCATCCAGCGGCTGATGCGGCGCGTGGTCGGCACCTATCGCGCCGAACGCCTGCTGGTGGCCGGAGCGATGGTCGACGCCGAGACCGCGCTGCGCATCGGCCTGGTCGATGAGCTGGTCGAGATCGAGCAGGTCGCCGCGCACGCGCGCGAGTGGCTGCAACAACTGCTTAGCCTGCCGCGCAGCGCGATGCTGCAGACCCGCGCGCTGGCCCGCGCCGACCTGATCGAGGCGCTGCGGCCGGAGCATATCGAGCTCGACCGCTTCGTCGACTCCTGGTATTCGCCGGACACCCAGGCCGCGTTGCAGGCGTTGGTGGCGAAGCTGGGCAAGTGACGAAGGAGCGAGCGTGGAGGAGTAAGGAGCGAGCCAAAGCTTTCGCTCACTCCTCACTCCTCCACGCTCGCTCCTCGCTTCAAAGCAACCACACCTCGACCCGCTCGTTGCGATAGCGCGCCAGCGGATCGCGGGCGCCCGCCACCGCCAGCGCCGTGCCCATGCCGCGCGCCACCTGCACCTTGATTCCGCGCGAGACGAGCTCCTGCGCGACCAGATCGGCGCGATCGTTGCTCATCATCATCGACGCCATCGGCGAGCCGGCGCTGGCGTCGGCGAAGCCGACCACCAGCACGCTGCGGCCGCGGTTCGGCGGCAGGCGCATGAAGCTGCGCAGGCGGTCCAGGTCGCGCACCGCGCGGCTGTCGTAGACGCTGGCGGCGACCGCGGCCTCGCCGGAGCCGGCGAAGTTGAAGCGCAGGCTCAGCGGCAGGCGCACCGCGCGTTCGACCATCTGCCGGTACTCCAGCGGCCCCAGCGTCAGCGCGCGTTCGCGGCCCGGCACCAGGGTCACCGCGACGTGGCCGGCCCGGGCGACCGCGCGCTGGCCGCCGCGGCCCATCGAATACAAGGCGAAGCTGCGGCTCAGCGCGCCCATCATCTGGCCGCCGTAGAGGTAAAGCCGGCGGCTGAGCGGATAGTCCTCGCTGAGCACGTCGGCGCGGGTCGGCGCGATCGCGCGGCCGCCGTCGGACACCGCCACCGGCCGCGCGCCCTGGCCGTAGCTCTCGCCGATCGGAACCAGCCCGACCGCGAACGGATCGGCGGCGACCGCCGCGATCAGCGCGCGCGCGTCGGAGTGCATCTGCGCCTCGCCGAACGCGGCGCCGCGCATGACCTTGTCGTTCATCAGGTCGCGCACCGCGCCGGCGTTCGCGTCCAGATGCAGATGCACTTCGCCGGCGGCGGCGCCGAGTTCGCGCCAGTCGCGCGAGCGGCCGGAGAACAGCGCGCGCAGTTGCTCCAGGTCCAGCCGCGCGATCGGATTGGCGCGGTTCACCACCACCGCCACGCCGTCGAGCGCGACCACGAATTCCTGATCCTGCGAGGCCAGGTCGCCGAGCTGCCAACCGGCGTCGATCTCGGCCGCGTTCGGCCGCCGCGCCATCATCGCGATCTGCGCGCGGCCTTCGACCAGGTCGGCGAAGCCGAGCGCCGAATCGCTCGCGGCGATCTCCACCACCAGCGGCTGGCCGTCGCGCGTGGCGTGGATCTCGGTCAGCGCCGCGCGCGGCTTGCGCACCTGGATGTCGCGATAGCCGATATCGCGCAACCAAGCCTGCGCCACCGTCGGCACCAGCGCGCGCGCGAGCGTGTTGGAACCGCTGATGCGCACCCGTTCGGCCTCCTGCGCGGGCGCGGCCGCGGCGAACAGCAGGACGAACCAGAACAACAGCGACGAAACCGCGGCACGCACCATGGCGCGCTCCCCCTGAAGAGCGAATTGCGCGCAAGGATGGGAACGGGATGTGACGCAGCGATTACGCGATGTGCGTCACTTGCATATCGTTATGGAATGCACTGATTGCGCATGAAAAGGCGGCCTCTTTCTCATGGCTTCGATGCGACTGGCGGCCGCGCCGATGCGCTTGTGCAAGGGCCTGCAAGCCCGATGCTCTTCGCTCTTGTGGGAGGGCCTTCAGGCCCGATGCTCTTCGCTCAGGTCGCCGCGATCCGAGCGAAGAGCATCGGGCCTGAAGGCCCTCCCACAAAAGCGATCGGTCGCTGCGGGACGCAGGAGTTCCCGGGTCCCCGCGTTCGCGGGGATGACGGCATGCAGGAGATAACGATATGCAGGAGATGCGGCGAACCCCGCCTCACTCGTCCCCGGTCGCCACCGGCCGCTGCGGGTCTTCGATCCAGCCGCTCCACGAGCCGGTGTATAGACCGGCCCCGTCGAAGCCTGCATGCGCCAGCGCCAGCAGGTGATGGCAGGCGGTGACGCCCGAGCCGCACATCGCCGCGACCTGCGCGGGTTCGCGCCCCTGCAGCAGCGGCGAGAACTCCTGCGCCAGCGCCTGCGGCGACTTGAAGCGGCCGTCGTCGAGGTTCAGCGCGTACGCGCGGTTGCACGCGCCGGGCACGTGGCCGGCGCGCTTGTCCAGCGGCTCGACTTCGCCGCGGAAACGCTCGCCGGCGCGCGCATCGATCAGCAGCCCGCCGGAATCGAGCAGCGAACGCACCTGTTGCGCGTCGAGCAAGCGGCGCGCGTCGTAGCCGGCCTCGTACGAGGTCGGCTGCGGCGTCGGCAGTTGCGCGTCGGTAGGCAATCCGAGCGCGCTCCAGCGCTGCCAGCCGCCGTCGAGCACGGCGACGCGGCGATGGCCGAGCACGCGCAGCAGGAACCACAAGCGCGAGGCCGCGAGCGCGCCGTCGGCGGCGTCGTAGACCACGACCTGATGCTGCGCGGTCACGCCCCAACGGCCGAGCGTGGCGACGAAATCGGCCGCGTCCGGCCACGGATGGCGGCCGCCGCCGGGCTTGCGGTGGTCGGACAGGTCGCGGTCGAGATCGGCGTAGCGCGCGCCGGGGATATGCGCCTGGCGATAGGCCTGTTCGCTGGCGGCGCGATCGGTCAGCGAGGTGCGGGTGTCGATCACGATCAGATCGTCGCGGCCCAGCGCCGCGGCCAGGTCTTCGGCCGATACCAGGGTGGTCCAGTCGCTCATCGCACGGCCTCCAGGCGTTGTCGCAGGTTGAGCAGCATCGACGCGGTCGCGCCCCAGATGCGCTGGTCGGGCCAGCGGTATTCCAGCACGTGGCGCGCGCGCCCCTTGTACTCCAGGGTGCGGGTGGTGAGGTTGTCGGGGTCCAGCAGGAACGCCAGCGGCACTTCGAACACCGCCGCGACTTCCGCCGGATCGGGCGCGGCGACATAGGCCGGATCGACCGTCGCCACCAGCGGCAGCACGCGGAAGCCGGTGATGGTCACCAGCGGGTCGAGGAAGCCCAGCGGCGCGATCTGCGCGGGCGGCACGCCGATCTCCTCGAAGGTCTCGCGCAGCGCCGCGGCGACCGCGTCTTCGTCGTCGGGCTCGATCCGCCCGCCCGGGAAGCTGACCTGGCCGCCGTGCTGGCGCAGGCCGTCGGTGCGCCGGGTCAGCAGCACCTGCACGCCCTGCGGCCGCGGCACCAGCCCGACCAGCACCGCCGCCTGCGCGCGCAGCGCGTTGTCCGGCAGCAGGCCGTGCAGGTCGTCGAGGTTCCAGCCGTCGTCCTCGGGCGCGGCGTCGAGCGGGTGCAGCGCGGTCAGCAGGCGGGTGCGCGCGCGCGAGTCGCCGGCGAGGAAGTCGGCGTCGAAGTCGCGGCTGCCGGCGATACGTTGATCGGAAGCGGATGCGTTCGACGCGGGTGCGCTCGAAGCGGGTGCGTTCGAAGCGGAATCGATCGCAGCGGTGTCGCCGGGACCCGGCGCGTTGGCAGCGTCCGCGCCGGCGACGCGACCGTCCGCAGCGCGCGGCCCCGCGGCGCGACCCTCGTCGGGGCGGTCGCGCCCGCTCATGCGCGGTTCGATTCGCGCTGCGGCAGCACGTGTTCCATCAGGCGCAGGCGCTCGTCGTCGTTCATCTGCGACCAGCGCGCGATCTCGGCGGTGGTGCGGTGGCAGCCCAGGCACAGGCCGTCGTCGTCGAGTTGGCAAATGCCGATGCACGGGCTCAGCACCGCGCGGAATGTCGTCATGTCGTCCACCGGGGCCATGCCGCCATTGTGCCTGGCGGCGCGGCCGGGTAAAGCCTCGCCGCCAGGACCCGATCGCGTCCGGCGGCAAGCGCAGCGATAAACGGCGGGCGCCGGCCGCGGCGTGCGGCCGCGGCGCCCGCCCCAGAAACGACTTGCGCCGGACGGGCCGGCGCAAGTGCGTTGGAGCCTAAGACCGCGAACGCGGGTCTTACTTGACGCTGATCAGCTTGATCTCGAACTGCACGGCCACGTTCGGCGGGAACGGGGTGCGCGGGTCGGCGCCGTAGGCCTTCTCGGACGGCAGGGTCACTTCCCACTTCGAGCCGGCCGGCATCTGCAGCAGCACGTCGCGCATGGCCTGCATCTCGATCTCGCTGACCTTGATCGACGGGATGTTGTTGGCCGGACGCGCCTGCGCCGGACGCTCGCCCCACGGGAACGGACCGGCCACTTCCAGGGCCACGGTGCTGGCCTGGGTCGGCTTGGCGCCGGTGCCGTTCTCGACCACGCGGTACTGGGCGCCGCCCGGCAGCACCTTCACGCCGGCCTTGGCCTTGTTGGCGTTGACGAAGGTGTCGCTCTTGGTCTTGTTCTCGGCCGCGGCCTTGTCCCACTCGGCCTTGGCCTTCTCGGCCTGGCGCTTCTGCATGTTCTGCACCGCGGTGCGCAGCTGATCGACCGGCACCGAGGGCTGCTTCTTGGCGTAGCCGTCCTGCAGGCCCTTGACGATGGTGTTCACATCGACCGCTTCGCCGCTTTCCACGGCATTGCGGCCGAGGTCGTAGCCGAGCGCGTAGCTCAGCTTGCCCTTCTCGGAAGAAGTGTCCTGCGCGACGGCGTTGCCGGCGGTCAGAGCCAGGGCCGCGACGGCGGCAGCAATCAAACGCAACTTCATTCGATGAAATCTCCGGTAATGGCACGGGGCGACCTGGGCCGCCCCGATCAGCTGGGGGCGGCTTCCAATGCCCCGTATGTAGTGTCCATCGGTCGAAAGGCCCCGACAGGACGGGTTAGGATACCGGCGGCAGCGCTTAACCGCTACTGACGCCAGCCCGCTCTGACCGCGCCGCCGGCGCGGAGTTCAACGCCGGTCGCAATCCCCCTCGTCCCTGAATCTACGGCCATCACATGACCGAATCGCCCTTGCTGATCGCCGATCGCGGCGCCGTGCGCCAGATCACCGTCAATCGTCCCGACAAGCTGAATGCGCTCAACGCGGCCACCCTGGACGCCCTGCTGGCCGCCTTCGAGGCCGCCGCGGCCGATCCGGCGGTGCGCGCCGTGGTCCTGACCGGCGCCGGCCCCAAGGCCTTCGTCGCCGGCGCCGACATCGCCGAGATGAACGGACTCGCTCCGGTTCAGGGTCGCGACTTCTCCCTGCGCGGGCAGAAGCTGATGCGCCGGATCGAGAAGATGCCCAAGCCGGTGATCGCCATGATCAACGGCTTCGCCCTCGGCGGCGGCCTGGAACTGGCGATGGGCTGCCACCTGCGCATCGCCGCCGACAGCGCCAAGGTCGGCCAGCCGGAAATCAACCTCGGCCTGATCCCGGGCTTCGGCGGCACCCAGCGCCTGCTGCGCCTGGCCGGGCGCGCGGCGACCCTGGAACTGTGCCTGCTCGGCGCGCCGATCGATGCGGCGCGCGCGCAGCAGCTCGGCATCGTCAACCGCGTGGTCGCGGCGGCCGAGCTGGAAGCGGAAACCTTCAAGCTCGCCGAGCAGTTGGCCTCATCCGCGCCGCTGGCGCTGCGCGGCGTGCTCGACTGCATCGCCGTCGGCGGCGAGTGCGGGATCGAGGAAGGCCTGGAATACGAGACCGCGCAGTTCGGCCTGATGTTCTCCACCGACGACATGCGCGAAGGCACCGGCGCGTTCCTGGAACGGCGCAAGCCGGCGTTCCGCGGCAGTTGAGCGACCGGTGAGCGAGCGCGCGCCGAACGCCTGCGTGTGCGCCTGCGCCGATGCGTCCGGCGCGCGCGCGCATGCGATCGCGCGCGCGCTGGCCGACGACGATCTCGACCGCGCGATCGCGCTCGGCCTGCTCGATCCCGACTTCGATGCCGCCTGCGTCTGCGCCGCCTGCGCGCCGGCGTGCGCGCAGCGCAGCCGCCACGCGCGCCAGGCGCGCCTGCGCGCGCTGGCCGCGCGCGAACGCTACCGCGCCCGCGACCGCCGCCTGCAGCGCCGCGCCGAGGAACGCACGGCGCAGCGCGCCGCGGCGTCGGTCCGGACGGCTGCCGAGACGTCCGCCGACGACACCGCGGCCGACGCGGCGACGGCCTCGACTGAGCCCCCGAACCTCCCCGCCGCCGAAACCGCGCCGCGCCCCGCTCTGCCGAGCGCCGCAGCCGCCGCGCTCGCGCGCGCCAAAGCCAAGGCCGCCCAGCGCGGAACGCCGTAGCCGTTCGCGCCGGCCTTACCCTTCGAACCTCCTTCGCACCGCCCTCCCCGCATGCCCAAGACCGCGCCCGCCTCCCGGCCAGCCACGTCCGCCCGCTCCGCGTCCTCCGCCGCGAACAAGCCCGCGGCGAAACGGACTTCGGCGGCGGGCTCCGCCAAGAAGACCGCCGCAAGCAAGAGCGCCGGGAAGACCGTCGCGAGCAAAGCCGCGACCAAGAAACCGGCGGCGAAGAAACTCGCGACCGCGAAGAAAACCGCCGCCAAGCCCTCGCCCAAACCGGTCCGCCCGAGCGCACGCGTCGACGCGACCGTGCGCGAACGTCCCGGCGCGCAGATGAAGCCGGCGCAGATCGAGGAGATGTTCGCCCGCTTGCAGGCGCTCAACCCGCATCCGACCACCGAACTGGAATACACCACGCCGTTCGAATTGCTGGTCGCCGTCGCGCTCTCGGCGCAGGCCACCGACGTCGGCGTCAACAAGGCCACGCGCAAGCTGTTCCCGGTGGCGAACACGCCGCGGGCCCTGGTCGATCTCGGCGTGGACGGGCTCAAGCCCTACATCGCCACCATCGGTCTGTTCAACACCAAGGCGCAGAACGTGATCGCGCTGTCGCAGCAGTTGCTGGACCGGCACGGCGGCGAAGTGCCGCGCGAGCGCGCCGCGCTCGAAGCGCTGCCGGGCGTCGGCCGCAAGACCGCCAACGTGGTGCTCAACACCGCGTTCGGCGAGCCGACCATCGCGGTCGACACGCACATCTTCCGGGTCTCCAACCGCACCGGACTGGCGCCGGGCAAGGACGTGCTCGCGGTCGAGCACAAGCTGGTGAAAGTGGTGCCGGATCGCTACCTGCAAGACGCTCACCACTGGCTGATCCTTCACGGACGTTACGTTTGCAAGGCACGCAAACCCGACTGCCCGCATTGCGCGATCCGTGATCTTTGTCGCTTCCCGGACCAGACGCCGGGCGATCCGGAGCCCGTAGCTGTCTGATCGGAAAGGATATTTCAGCCGAAACCTGACCGTTGTAACCACGTCATCCGGCGGTCATGCCCAAGAAATAAGTCAGTCCTGTCACATTTACGCAACTTTCACACCCTAGCCTGCGCGCCATCTCTCCACGCCTCAGGGCTAGCCCAATGAAACTCTCGCGCACCACCCTCGCCGTTGCGTTGCTCGCTGCGCTCGCCGCGCCCGCCGCGCACGCCGAAATCGCCCTCGACGTCATCGGCGACTCGGAAGTCACCTTCGAAGGTCTGGTCCAGGCGGATTACAACGACTTCAACAGCGATGTCCTGAACCTCAACGGCGACCTGCCGGACGGCAAGGACACCGACCAGGAACTGCGCCGCGCCGAGCTGGTGCTCAAGGGCAAGGGCCCGGGCAACTTCGAGTGGGTCGCCGGCTACGACGCCAAGGCCGACAAGTTCCTCGACGTCAACCTGAAGTACAAGATCGGCGGCGACGGCAACCACTACGTGCAGTTCGGCCAGTTCAAGCAGCCCAACAGCATGGAAGAGCTGTCGTCGACCAAGAACAACGACTTCATCTCCAAGGCGATGGTGACCAACACCTTCGGCATCGCCCGCCGCCTCGGCGTCGCCTACAGCTACGGCACCAACGACTGGAGCCTGACCGCCAGCTACTTCGGCGACGAGCTGACCCGCAACCAGAAGCACGGCAAGGGCTACGGCCTGCGCGGCACCTTCGCCCCGATCAACGAGAAGGGCAACGTCCTGCACCTGGGCCTGTCGTACGTGAACCTGGACGCGGAGCTGGAAGGCAACACCGGCATCCTCGACAACAGCGCGCGCATCCGCACCCGTCCGCAGGTCGATCTGGCCTCCGGCCGCCTGGTCGATTCGGGCACCCTGACCAACGTCGACACCCAGGCCATCATCGGCGCCGAGGCGATGTACGTGCAGGGCCCGTTCAAGGTCCAGGCCGAGTACATGCGCAGCACGCTGGACCGCTACAAGACCGCGACCCTGACCGGCAAGGACTACACCACCGACAGCTGGTACGTCAGCGGCGTGTGGAACATCACCGGCGAGACCTGGGGCTACAAGTCGGGCACCCCGACCACCCCGCTGCCCAACGAGCCGGCCACCGGCATGTGGCAGGTCGGCCTGCGCTACGACAAGATCGACCTCAACGACGGCAGCCTGCGTCCGGGCGCCACCCCGACCGCCGCCCCGATCGTCGACGGCGTGCTCGGCGGCGAGATGAGCGCCTGGACCGTGGGCGTGAACTGGTACTGGCGCTCGAACTTCAAGTTCATGCTGGACTACTCCATCGTCGACAGCTCGCGCTACATCGGCAAGACCAGCGCGACCTACTCGCAGAACCCGCAGTACAACAACCGCACCTTCAACCGCGTGGTCGACGACAGCCCGAACGTGCTGTCGGCGCGCCTGCAGTTCTACTGGTAAGCGCTCGACGGATCTCTCTCCCCCTCGATCGGTTTCGATCGTTACAGGGCGCGGCAGGTGCCGCGCCCTTCTTTTCGCAGCCCGTCTTTCGCAGCCGCGCCGGCGACGCCGACGGCCGCGCATCGGACGCCGGGGGACGTCATCGCTTCGTCATTCTTCCGACCTGCCGCTGTCACCGATCCGTTATGCAATGCGCGCCAACGGATTCGTGCCAGCCGTCTCTCTTCAGGAGCCCCATCGTGTTCAATTCCCGTAGCTTCCGCGTGACCGCGCTGGCCCTGGCCGCCGCGTTCGCCTTCAATGCGCAGGCCGCCGACGTGACCGGCGCCGGCGCCTCGTTCGTCTACCCGGTGATGTCCAAGTGGTCGGCCGACTACGCCAAGGCCACCAACAAGAAGGTCAACTACCAGTCGATCGGTTCGGGCGGCGGCATCGCCCAGATCAAGGCGGCGACCGTGGACTTCGGTTCGTCCGACGCTCCGCTCAAGCCCGAAGAGCTGGCCAAGTTCGGCCTGGCCCAGTTCCCGTCGGTGATCGGCGGCGTGGTGCCGGTGGTCAACGTCCCGGGCGTGGCGTCCGGCGCGATGAAGCTCGACGGCGCGACCCTGGCCAACATCTTCCTCGGCAAGATCACCATGTGGAACGATCCGGCCATCGTCGCCCTCAACGGCGGCCTGAAGCTGCCGGAGAAGAAGATCACCGTCGTGCACCGCTCCGACGGTTCGGGCACCACCTTCAACTTCGTCAACTACCTGTCGAAGATCAGCCCGGAGTGGAAGTCCTCGGTCGGCGAAGGCACCGCGGTCAAGTGGCCGACCGGCATCGGCGGCAAGGGCAACGAGGGCGTGGCCGCCTACGTCAAGCAGATCCAGGGCGGCATCGGCTACGTCGAGCTGTCCTACGCGCTGCAGAACAAGATGTCGTACTCGCGCCTGAAGAACGCCGACGGCAAGTTCGTGCTGCCGACCGACGAGACCTTCTCGGCCGCCGCCGCCAGCGCCGACTGGGCGAATTCGAAGGACTTCTACCTGGTCATGACCAACGCGCCGGGCGAGAACTCCTGGCCGATCACCGCGACCAACTTCATCCTGATGTACAAGCAGCCCAAGAACGCCGAAGGCGCCAAGAACGCCAAGGAATTCTTCAAGTGGGTCTACGCCAACGGCGATGCCCAGGCCAAGACCCTCGACTACGTGCCGCTGCCCGACGCGCTGGTCAAGCAGATCGAGACCTACTGGCAGAGCAACATGAGCTATTGATCGACCGGGAAGGCGATCGGACCGGGGGGTTGCGGTCGCTTGCCAGGGGAGATCGGACGCAACGGGCCTTCGGGCCCGTTTCGTTTTTTGCGGCCCGCGCGGGGATGGGCTCGCCAGGGCCGGGCTCGCCGGAACCGGGCCGGAGCGCCGGCGCTTGTGGGAGGGCCTTCAGGCCCGACGCTCTTGTCCCACGTCGCGGCGATCTGGAACAAGAGCGTCGGGCCTGAAGGCCCTCCCACAACACCGCCCACAACACGTCCCGGCCGCCACCCAGGCCACGCTCCGCATTCGAACCCGGGCCGCGCCCAGGCCGCCCGAGATCGCTTTGTTACCGCCAAATCGCGCGCAAACCCCGCAAAACCGCGACCCCGGACACCCCTGGCGGGCTTTCACTACAGATTCGTGACGAATCCATGTCATAGCGGTGTAACAAAAAGATCATCAAATGGCGCCACCCAGCCGGCGCCCAGCCGGCCTCCCCACGATGGAGTTCCGAATGAAATCGTCGCCGGCCCGCCTCGCCGTCCTCTCCCTTGCCATCGCGCTGACCGTCGCCGCCTGCGGCGGCGGCAACCAGCCCAATCCGGCGGCCTCCGGCGACGCCAATACCGACGCCGCCGCCCCGGCCGGCGACAAGGTCGCCGCCCAGATCACCGGCGCCGGCGCGACCTTCATCTTCCCGCTGCTGTCGAAGTGGTCGGACGACTACAACAAGGCCACCGGCGCCAAGGTCAACTACCAGTCGATCGGCTCCGGCGGCGGCATCGCCCAGATCAAGGCCGGCACGGTCGACTTCGGCTCCTCCGACAAGCCGCTGCCGAGCGACGAGCTCGCCGCCGCGGGCCTGGGCCAGTTCCCCTCGGCGATCGGCGGCGTGGTGCCGGTGGTCAACGTCGACGGCATCGACGCCGGCAAGCTGCGCCTGACCGGCCCGCTGCTGGCCGACGTGTTCATGGGCAAGGTCGCCAAGTGGAACGACCCGGCGATCGCCGCGGCCAACCCGGGCACGACCCTGCCGGACCTGAAGATCAACATCGTGCACCGCTCCGACGGCTCGGGCACCACCTTCAACTTCTCCAACTACCTGTCCAAGGTCAGCCCGGAGTGGAAGGCCAAGGTCGGCGAAGGCACCTCGGTGCAGTGGCCGGGCGGCGTCGGCGGCAAGGGCAACGAAGGCGTGGCCTCGTACGTGAAGCAGATCAAGGGCTCGATCGGCTACGTCGAACTGGCCTACGCGATGCAGAACAAGATGGCCCACACCCAGTTGCAGAACGCGGCCGGCCAGTTCGTCCAGCCCAGCGCCGAATCGTTCCAGGCCGCGGCCTCGACCGCCGACTGGGCCAGCGCCAAGGACTTCAACCTGGTCATCACCAACGCCGGCGGCGAGAAGTCCTGGCCGATCACCGCGACCAACTTCATCCTGATGTACAAGACCCCGAAGGACGCCAAGCGCAGCGCCGATACCCGCGCGTTCTTCAAGTGGGCCTTCGAGAACGGCCAGTCGCAGGCGCAGGCCCTGGACTACGTGCCGCTGCCGCCGGAACTGGTGAAGCAGATCGAGGCGTATTGGGGCGCGGAGTTCAAGTGACGTTCTGACCCGCGCCCGCTTAGCGGGCGCGGCTTTGTCAGAACGTCATTCCCGCGAAAGCGGGAATCCAGAGCCTTCAGCGCGTTGCCTCCTACCCTGAGCGCCACGTCGCGATGAAGCCCTGGATTCCCGCCTACACGGGGATGACGGCAGGTAAGAAACGCAACACCTGACTGTTCATCGGCTTCGGCACTCACGCTCCACGCCGAAGAAAACCGCGAGCACCCAACGCACCACCCGACAGCCAGCCTCCTTCCCACGCGTGGCCCCGCCGGACATCTCTCGCAAATGAACGCGACCGCCCTACCCGCCCAGACCGGGACCTCCTCCGCCCGCGACGTCAAGGACGCGCGCCAGGACCGCCTGTTCCGCTACGTCCTCACCGCCACCGTCGTCTTCGTCCTCATCGCCCTCGCCAGCGCCGCGCTGTCGATGCTGTGGGGCGGCCGCCACGTGCTGGAAGAAGAAGGCCTCGACTTCTTCATCACCGCGCAGTGGAACCCGGTCGAGAACCACTACGGCGCGCTGGTTCCCATCTACGGCACCATCGTCACCGCGCTGATCGCGATGGTCATCGCCGTGCCGGTGAGCTTCGGCATCGCCTTCTTCCTGACCGAGGTCGCGCCGCGCTGGGCGCGCGGTCCGATCGGCACCGCGATCGAACTGCTCGCCGGCATCCCCTCGATCATCTACGGCATGTGGGGCCTGTTCGTGCTGGTGCCGGTGATGACCGAATACGTCACCCCGTGGCTCAACGACAACATCGGCACCTGGCCGGTGATCGGCGCGCTGTTCCAGGGCCCGCCGCTGGGCATCGGCATGCTCACCGCCGGCATCGTGCTGGCGATCATGGTCATTCCTTTCATCTCCTCGGTGATGCGCGAAGTGTTCCTGACCGTGCCCACGCGCCTGAAGGAATCGGCCTACGCGCTGGGCTCGACCAAGTGGGAAGTCAGCTGGGACATCGTCCTGCCCTACACCCGCTCGGCGGTCATCGGCGGCATCTTCCTCGGCCTGGGTCGCGCGCTCGGCGAGACCATGGCGGTGGCCTTCGTGATCGGCAACTCGGTCAACTTCTCCGCTTCGCTGCTGGAGCCGGGCACCACCATCGCCGCGCTGATCGCCAACGACTTCGGCGAGGCCACCGAGACCTACCGTTCGGCCCTGCTGCTGCTCGGCTTCGTGCTGTTCATCGTGACCTTCGTGGTGTTGGCCGCGGCGCGGCTGATGCTGATGCAACTCGCGCGCAAGGAGGGCAACTGATGAGCGCCGTCGCCAACAAGCACGACGCGGCCGAAGCCGCGCGCCACCGCACCGCCGATGCGCTGTACCGCCGCCGCCGCGTGGTCAACGCGGTGTCGGTGGTGATGGCCTGCGCCGCCGCGCTGTTCGGCCTGTTCTTCCTGGGCTGGATCCTCTACACCCTGATCTCCAAGGGCATCGGCGGCATCAACCTGGCGCTGTTCACCCAGAACACGCCGCCGCCGATGCAGGAAGGCGGTCTGCTCAACGCCTTCTTCGGCAGCGCGGTGATGTGCCTGATCGCCATCGTGATCGGCACCCCGCTCGGCATCGCCGCCGGCACCTGGCTCGCCGAATACGGCGCCGGGCGCAAGATGGGCACGGTGGTGCGCTTCGTCAACGACATCCTGCTGTCGGCGCCGTCGATCGTGCTCGGCCTGTTCGTCTACACCCTGGTGGTGATGCAGACCGGCGGCAACTTCTCCGCGCTGGCCGGCGCGATCGCCCTGGCCTTCATCGTGCTGCCGGTGGTCGTGCGCACCACCGACGAGATGCTGCGGCTGGTGCCGCCGCAGATGCGCGAAGCGGCGCTGTCGCTGGGCGTGCCGCAGTGGAAGGTGATCATGCAGGTGCTCTACCGCAGCGCCTCGGCCGGCATCGTCACCGGCGTGCTGCTGGCGCTGGCGCGCATCAGCGGCGAAACCGCGCCGCTGCTGTTCACCGCCTTCGGCAACCAGTACTGGAGCCACAACGTGCTGCAGCCGATGGCGAGCGTGCCGGTGGTGATGAACCAGTTCGCCGGCAGCCCGTACGAAACCTGGCAGACCCTGGCCTGGGCCGGCGCGCTGGTGCTGACCTTCTTCGTCCTCGTCGTAAGCCTGCTCGCGCGCGCGCTGGTGCTGCGCAATCGGATCTCCAATGACTGACCTCTCCACCACCCCCGCCGCCGCCCGGAACCCGGTTATGAATGACGCTCGCTCGTCCGACGCACGCCTGTCCGTCGCCACGCCCAGCCGCGAAGCGGCCGGCGCCAACCCGGTCAAGCTGGCCGCGCGCGATCTGAACTTCTATTACGACAAGTTCCACGCGCTCAAGTCGATCAACCTGGAAATCCCGGAGAAGCAGGTCACCGCGCTGATCGGCCCGTCGGGCTGCGGCAAGTCGACCCTGCTGCGCATCTTCAACCGCATCTACGCGCTGTACCCGAAGCTGGAGGCGCGCGGCCAGGTGCTGCTGGACGGGGAAAACATCCTCGACCCGAAGTACCCGATGAACCGCCTGCGCAGCAAGGTCGGCATGGTGTTCCAGAAGCCGGTGCCGTTCCCGATGACCATCTTCGAGAACGTCGCCTACGGCATCCGCCACCACGAGAAGCTGTCGAAGTCGGAAATGAACGACCGCGTCGAGCAGGCCCTGCGCCAGGGCGCGCTGTGGGACGAGGTCAAGGACAAGCTCGGCCAGAGCGCGCTGGGCCTGTCCGGCGGCCAGCAGCAGCGCCTGTGCATCGCCCGCGCGGTCGCGCTGCGCCCGTCGGTGCTGCTGCTCGACGAACCGACCTCGGCGCTGGACCCGATCTCCACCAGCCGCATCGAGCAGCTGGTCGAGGAGCTGAAGAAGGACTACACGATCGCGATCGTGACCCACAACATGCAGCAGGCCGCGCGCGTGTCCGACTTCACCGCCTTCATGTACCTGGGCGACCTGATCGAACACGGCCCGACCGAACAGATCTTCTCCAAGCCGACCAAGCAGCAGACCGAGGACTACATCACCGGTCGCTTTGGGTGAGGGGCCGCGCTTAGCCGGTGCCCTGTCGGCACCGGCTGCGGCACCGAACGACCGGCCATGGATGGCCGGGCCGGACTGTCCGAAGATGCGCCGTCCCGCCATGGACGGCGGCGTCGGCCCAGCAAGAACACGAGCGAGATTGGAACCTACATCCATGAGCAACCAGATGCACGACCACATCGTCAAAAGCTACGACGACGAGCAGCGCCGCCTGCTCGACGAAACCCTGCGCATGGGCGAGATCGCCGCGGCGCAACTGGAATCCGCGCTCGACGTGGTCCAGCGCCGCGACGACAAGGCCGCCGAGCGCATCATCGCCAACGACGAGGCGATCGACGCGCTCGAGCAGGAAATCAGCCACGACGTGATGAAGCTGGCGCTGCGCGGGCCGATGGCGCGCGACCTGCGCGAGATCCTCGCCGCGATCCGCATCGCCTCGGACATCGAGCGCGTCGGCGACTACGCCGCCAACGTCGCCAAGCGTTCGACCGCGCTGAACCTGTCGCCGCCGCTGCCGCACGTGGCCGGCCTGCACGCGCTGGGCACCCTCGCGGTCAAGCAGTTGCGCGACGTGCTGGTGGCCTACCGCGACAACGACGTCGAACTCGCGCAGCGGGTGCGCGACCGCGACGCCGAGGTCGACACCGCCTACACCGGCCTGTTCCGCGAACTGCTGACCTACATGATGGAGGACGCGCGCAGCATCACCGCCTGCACCCATCTGCTGTTCATGGCCAAGAACATCGAGCGCGTCGGCGACCACGCCACCAACATCGCCGAGAACGTGTGGTTCCTGGTCAAGGGCGACGAACCGCTGCCGCCGCGCGACAAGCGCGACGCCACCAGCACCACCGGCGCGGTCTGACCCGCCGGCGCCGGCCGGCGGAAGCTTCCGCCACCGGCACGCTTGCTGGCCCGCCGCGCGCCGCGCGGCGGGCCGTCGCGTTTTCGCGGGCCCGATCCGCGCAACGCCGTCGCAGACGCCCGCTGCACCGCAGCATGCCGCGCGGGCCGGGCCGACGCGCCGCCGCGGCCACCGGCTCGCGCGCAAACGCCGCCGCCGCGCGGATGCAACCGTTTTCAACGTCCGCGCGCTGAATGCTTTCTTAACCCAGGCGCGCCGCCGCGCCGCGGCCGCGAATCCTTCGGCCCCGCCCCCGACTCTTGATGGATGCCCGCAGCCCCCGGCTTTGGGTGTATTTTCCACAGGCTTAAGGAGGACACCGGGGACATGACGTCGTTACTGGCCAATGGCGATCTGGCCGCCGCCCGCGCGGGCGATACGGCCGCCTTGGAGCGGGTGCTGCGGCACTCGCGCCAGGACCTGCGCCGCTACGCCGAATTCCACTGCGTCATCAACGACGTCGAGGATGCGGTGCAGGAAAGCCTGATCACGGTGTCGCGCAAGCTGCGCGACCTGCGCGTGCTCGAGTGCTTCGTCTCCTGGACCTTCCGCATCGTCAAGCGCGAGTGCAACCGGCTCAAGCGCGGGCGCCGCATGTTCAGCGGCCAGCCGATCACCGAGGAGATCGCGCCGGTGGTCGTGCCCGAACCGGCCGAGTGGCGCCACGACGTCGCCGCCGCGCTGGAATCGCTGCCGGCGCATTACCGCCAGATCGTCCTGCTGCGCGACCTGGAGGGCCTGACCGTGGCCGAGATCGGCGCCGAGCTGGGCCTGAGCCGCGAGGCGGTGAAGTCGCGCCTGCACCGGGCGCGGGTGCTGGCGCGCGAGTACCTGTCGCCGTGACTGCATCCGCGCCGCGCCGCCCGCCGTATCCCTGTTTCGAAACCGGTCCGCAGTCGCGGGCCGGCCCGGATTCCGTACCGGCCAGGCCGTTACGGTTGTCACCGCGCACCACCCCGCAATCGTTCTAAGCTCCGCACCAGCACCATCCACCGGGCCCCTCGCGGCCCAGCGCAACCCACGGCGGAGCAATCGCCCGTCGCCACAAGGAGAGAACGCATGTCCAAGAAAATCAACAAGCCCGTCGCCCTCGCTCTCGGCGCCACCCTGCTCGGCGGCCTGAGCCTGTCGGCTTCCGCGTTCGCGATGAGCGACCTGTCGCAGGGCTACATGCTCGGCGCGCAGCAGGCCCAGGCCGCCGAGAAGGCCGCCGACGCCAAGGCCACCGACGCCAAGAAGGCCGAGGGCAGCTGCGGCGCGAAGAAGGCCGAAGGCAGCTGTGGCGGCGACAAGAAGAAGGCCGAGGGCAGCTGCGGCGGCGACAAGAAGAAGGCCGAAGGCAGCTGCGGCGGCGACAAGAAGAAGGCCGACGCCAAGGGCAAGAAGGCCGGCGAAGGCAAGTGCGGCGAAGGCAAGTGCGGCGGTTCGATCTGATCGCGGCATGACGATGGACGGCACGCATCCGCTGAACCCGGATGCCGTCGGCCTCGGCCTGCGGCGGGCCCTGTTGGGCCCGCTGCAGTCCGCGCCGCACGCGCCCGGCGCCGCGCGCGACTTCGATTTCCTGGAGCTCGCTCCGGAGAACTGGATCGGCGTCGGCGGCCGCTACGGCGAGCAGCTGCGCGAGCTGTCCGCGCATTACCCGCTGGTGTGCCACGGCCTGTCGCTGTCGCTCGGCGGCACTGCACCGCTGGACGAGACCTTCCTCGCCCGCGTGCGCCGCTTCCTCGACGAACACGCCGTGGCCTGCTACAGCGAACACCTGAGCTATTGCAGCGACGACGGCCATCTCTACGACCTGCTGCCGATTCCCTTCACCGAGGAAGCCGTGCGCCACGTCGCCGCGCGCATCCGCCGCACCCAGGACATCGTCGGCCGCCGCATCGCGGTGGAGAACGCCTCCTACTACGCCGCGCCGCACCAGGAAATGAGCGAGATCGAGTTCACCCGCGCGGTCCTGGCCGAGGCCGATTGCGACCTGCTGCTGGACGTCAACAACGTCTACGTCAACTCGATCAACCACCGCTACGACGCGCGCGCGTTCATCGCCGCGATGCCGCACGAGCGCATCGCCTACATCCACGTCGCCGGCCATTACGACGAAGCCGACGACCTCAAGGTCGACACCCACGGCGCGCCGGTCAAGCACGAGGTCTGGGACCTGCTCGGCGACGCCTACCGCCTGTTCGGGCCGCGCCCGACCCTGCTGGAACGCGACTTCAATTTCCCGCCTTACCAAGAGCTGGTCGACGAGCTGGGCATCGTGCGCCGGATCCTGCGCGAATCGGCCGTCCCGGCCGCGCGCGAACCGGCCCGCCGCGCCCGCGCCTGAGCACATGAGCGACGCCCCTTCGCGCCTGCGCGCGCAGCAGTTCGAACTGACCCGGCACCTGCGCGATCCCGCCGCGAGCCCCGCGCCGTCCGGCATCGAGGACCGCCGCCTGGCGGTCTATCGCGAACTGCTGTTCAACAACATCGCGAGCCTGCTGTCGGGCAACTTCCCGGCGATTGAACGGATCCTGGGCGAGCGGCGCTGGGAGCGGCTGGTGCGCGACTTCTATCGCGACCACCGCTGCCACACGCCGCTGTTCGCCGAAATCGCGCGCGAGTTCCAGCGCTACCTGCAGGACCTCGACGAGCGCGAGCCGGACGGGCTGGACCCGCCGTTCCTGCTGGAGTTGGCGCATTACGAATGGGTCGAGCTGGCGCTGCAGCTGAGCGAGGCGCAGGCGCCGCGCGACGATGCCGGCCACGACGCAGCCGACCTGCTCGACCGCGCGCCGCGGCTATCGCCGCTGGCCTGGCCGCTGGCCTACGCCTGGCCGGTGCACCGGCTCGGGCCCGACTACCAACCGGCGCAGCCGCCGCCGGCGCCGACTTTGTTGCTGCTGCGCCGCGAAGCCGACGGCGAGGTGCGCTTCTCCGAGCTCAGCCCGCTCGCGTTCCGCCTGTTGCAGCGGCTGGAAGAATCGCCGCAGTTGGACGCTCGCGCGCAACTGCGCGCGCTCGCGGCCGAAGCCGGCAGCGACGACGAAGCCGGTTTTGTCGAGATGGGCGCGGCGTTGTTGCGGCAGATGCGCGCCAACGGCGTGGTCTACTTCTGAGCCGAAGCCCCCTGCAGGAGCGGCGCGAGCCGCGACCAACCGAAGAAGTCCACGCCAGCGCCCCATCCGAAGCCAGATCGACTGGCACACTCGCAAACCGCGCCGATCAGCCGCAAACAGCGCCCATCGTCCAGGCTTCGGCCCGACGCGTGGTATTAAACCGCTGCGGTTGTTAGGCTTCCCGCCATGATCGACCCCGGCCCCGCCTCCAGCGCCGCTCCCGCCGCGCCCGTCCCTGCCACCCTCGCCACCCGCTTCCGCGGCTACCTGCCGGTGGTCGTGGACGTGGAGACCGGCGGATTCGACTGGAACAAGCACGCCCTGCTGGAAATCGCGGTGCAGCCGATCGAACTGGACAGCGACGGCCGGCTGGTGCCCGGCGAGGTCGCCAGTTCGCACGTGGTGCCGGCCGCCGGCACCCTGATCGACCCGAAGTCGCTGGAAGTCACCGGCATCGACATCGACCACCCCTTCCGCGACGCCAAGCCCGAGCGGCAGGCGCTGGAAGCGGTGTTCGCGCCGGTGCGCGAGGCGGTCAAGCGCCACGGCTGCCAGCGCGCGATCCTGGTCGGCCACAACGCCCACTTCGACCTCAACTTCCTCAACGCCGCGGTCGCGCGCAGCGGCCACAAGCGCAACCCGTTCCATCCCTTCAGCGTGTTCGACACCGTCACCCTGGCCGGCGTGGCCTATGGCCAGACCGTGCTCGCGCGCGCGGTGCAGGCCGCCGGGTTCGTGTGGAACGGCGAGGAAGCGCATTCGGCCGTGTACGACACCGAGCGCACCGCCGAGCTGTTCTGCAAGATCGTCAACGCCTGGCCGGCGCGCGGCGGCTGAGCCGCGCCGCCCGCGCTCATGGACGAGCCCGTTACGCCGCCCTATCTGTGGATTCCGGGCCTCGGCCCCGATCCGGATGCGTTGCGGCGGCTGCGCGAACGCGCGCCGCGACCGCGCGAGCCGATGGGCGAAGCCTGGTTCATGGGCGGCGACCGGCAGATGTACGCCGGGCTGATGCACCCCGATCCGCAGGCCTGGGCCGCGCGCGAACTGGAACACGCGCTGGATGCGCTGACGTCCGGTCCGCGCTGCTTCGACCACAGCGACGAATGGAGCCAGTGGTTCGATTACCTGCTGCCGCGGGTGCTCGCACGCGCCGACGATCACCGCAATTTCGAACTGCTGGTCACCGCGGTGTTCGTGCATTGCCTCGATCCCGCGCTGCCCGGGCGCGCGCCGCGGTTCCGTCGCGACCTGCTCGACACGCTCGGCCGCAGACTGATGGCTCCGTCGTGCTGGCTCCCCGCATCGGCCGACGGCAGCGACGGCCTGTTGCGGCCCCTCGGAAGCGGCTACTACAAGATCGAACCGGGCCGCGCGATCTCGGCGGCGTGCAGCCTGGTCCTGCGCTACCTGGACGCGGAACTGATCGACGGTTGGATCGGATCGGTGCTGGCCATCGACGATGCCTCGTGGCGTTGCGCGTTCGTGGTCTGGCTCGCCGGCGCCGCAACGTTGGTGTTCGACGACGCGCAACCCGAAGACATGGACAACCCGCCTCACCTGGACATCGGCTGGAACGGCCATTGGCTGCTCGAAGGCAGCGTTCCGTCGCGGAATCTCGACCGGGATGCGCCCCGGTTCGGCTTTTTCGCCGCCTCCCAGCGCGAGGCCCTGCTCGCTTCGGTCGGGCGCCGACTCGATCTGGCCAGCCTGCTGGGCTGGGGCGAAGCGCTGGCCGCCGGGCTCGCCGCCGATGGCGATCGCGTCACCACCGCGTGGCAGTACGACGACGCGGTAATCACCGTCCTCGATCGCTACGGCCTGACTTGAGCCTCGCCGCGGCACCGCCGAAATCGTTGCATGGGCGCAACATCCTCGACTGTCCTTTCCGGCAAAGCGCGCTCGTTGAATGAGCATGGGCGGCATCGCGGCGCCTCGCCCGGCGCCCGCATCGCGCGCGTCCAGGCCCACGGACAGGAGAACAGGATGTTCGCTTTCGACGACGAGCAATTCCTCGACGGCTACCGCAAACGCTTCGGCCCGCTGCGCGACGACCTCGCCCAGGCCGTGCGTTTCCTGATCGGCCGGATCGAGCGCGACGCCAGTTTCAGCGTCGATCCGGTGCATCGCCACCAGATCGCGTATTGCCTGGCGACGTTCAAATGGGAAACCGCGCATACGCTGCGGCCGATCGACGAGTTCGGCGACGATGCGCGCTTCGAGCGCCTGTACGGGCCGGACACGCGCATCGGCAAGGCGCTGGGCAACAGCAAGCGCGGCGACGGCGCCCGCTATCACGGCCGCGGCTACGTGCAGCTGACCGGGCGCGCCAACTACGAACGCGCCGGCAAGTTCCTCGGCATCGACCTGGTCGGCAAGCCCGAGGACGCGAAGCGGCCCGAGATCGCCTACGCCATCGCCATGCAGGGCATGAAGCAAGGCTGGTTCACCGGCAAGAAGCTCGATCACTACTTCAAGCCGGGGCAACTGCCGAACTACGAAGAGGCGCGGCGGATCATCAACGGCCAGGACAAGGCGCAGACCATCGCCGACATCGCGCGGCGCTTCGACGAGTTGCTGGCGAACGCGCTGGAATGAGCGCCGCGGCGGCGCAAGGCGGTGCCGCCGACGTCAACCCAGCGCCGATCGCAGCGGCCTGCACGTAAGGCCCGCCTGCGCCAGCGTTCAGCCGGCCGCGTCGCGCGGCAAGGCCATGTGGATCAGCGGGAACGGGCGCCCCTGCCCGTCCAGCGGCGAGCGCCCGGTGTCGACGAAGCCGTAGCGGCGATAGAAGCCGTGCGCCTGCGGGTTGTGTTCGTTGACGTCGACCGTCAGCGCGCCGCGCAGGCCGCGCGCGTGGTCGAGCAGGCGCGTGCCGATGCCCTGGCCGCGCCGTTGCGGCTCCAGGAACAGCATCTCGACCTGCGCGTCGGCCAGGCCGACGAAACCGGCGAGGCCGTCGGCGTCTTCGAACACCCAGATATCGACCGCGTCGAGATAGACATCGCGCACCTGCGGACGCAGTTCGTCGATATCGGCCTCGGCGAGGAAGTCGTGGGTGGCGCGCACCGAGCGCTCCCACAGCGCCAGCAGTCGGGGATTGTCGTCGCGGCGGCGTTCGCGGATGGGCATGGCGCGGGTCCCGTCGTTGGGCTATCGGTGGAAACCAAAAGCGGCGCCGCTGCCGCGGCGCCGCTCGGGGCGATGATGATCGGTCGCCGGCAGCCTCGCCAGCACCGCAGCGCGAATCACGAATGCCCGGGCCGCGGCCCGGACGCCGGGACCTCAGGCCAGCTTGAGGCCGACCAGGCCGGCGACGATCAGCACGATGCTGGCGATGCGCAGCGCGGTGGCCGGCTCGTTGAACAGCACCATGCCGAGGATGACGGTGCCGACCGCGCCGATGCCGACCCAGATCGCGTAGGCGGTGCCGACCGGCAACGACTTCATCGCCAGGCCGAGCAGGCCGACGCTGATCGCCATCGAGGCGACGGTGCCGACCGACGGCCACAGGCGGGTGAAGCCCTCGGTGTATTTGAGGCCGATGGCCCAGCCGATTTCGAACAGGCCGGCGAAGACGAGAAGAACCCAAGGCATGATGCAGCTCCCATATCGATGGGGCCGTCCCCGGATGTAACGCGCGTCGCCGCGATGGATCGGACTGCGCGGACCCGGGCCGTCCCGGGTCGGTCGCGGCGCATTATATCGACGCGGTCGCGGGCGGGGCCGCGGGCGGGGTCATGGGGTCAGCGGGGGGTTACATAGGTCTTTGCGGCGTCATGGCCGTGCGGGAATCGCTGCGCCGGAGCGGAAAGCGTCGGGACTGAAGTCCCTCCCACAAAAGCCGAGCGTCTCCCAAATGCCTCGAACGGTCCGATGGCGGCGGTTGTGGGAGGGACTTCAGTCCCGACGCTTTCCGGCCAGACCGCCGCGCCTGCTCACCCGCGCTGCCGCACCGCCTCGAACAAGGTCACGCCCGCCGCCACCGACACGTTCAGGCTCTCCACCCCGCTGGCCGCATCGCCGCCGGGCATCGGGATCTTGACCAACTGGTCGCAGGTCTCGCGGGTCAGCCGGCGCAGGCCGTCGGCTTCGCCGCCGAGCGCCAGGGCGACATTGCCGCGCAGGTCCAGCGAATACAGCGAGGCCTGCGCCTCGCCGGCCAGGCCGTAGATCCACACGCCCAGCTTCTGCAGGTCGCGCAGGGTCCGCGCCAGGTTGGTCACCGGGACCACCGGCACGCTGTCGGCGGCGCCGGCCGAGGTCTTGCGCACGGTGGCGTTGACCTGAACCGACTTGTCCTTGGGAATGATCACGGCGGTCGCGCCGGCCGCGGCCGCGCTGCGCAGGCAGGCGCCGAGGTTGTGCGGGTCCTGCACGCCGTCGAGGATCAGGATCAGGGCGCGGCCCTCGGCGGCCTCGACCAGGCCTTCCAGTTCGTTCTCGCTCCAGGTCTTGGCCGCGGCATAACGCGCGACCACGCCCTGGTGGCGCAGCCCGCCGACCACGCCGTCGAGCGCCTGGGTCGCGACCCGGCGCACGTCGATGTCGGCGCGGCGCGCGGCGGTCTCGATCTCGGCCAGGCGCGGGTTCTTGGCGCCGGCCTCGATCAGCACCTCGCGCACGTTGGCCCCGTCGTGCTCGATCGCGGCGGAGACGGCGTTGATGCCGGCGATCCATTGTTTCTGGCTCATGGGTGGTCCGTGTGGGCCTGGGGCCCGGTGAGGCGTGGGGGCGGCAATTCTACGGCATGAGCGCGCTGAAGCCCGATGGCCCCCTGTAGGAGCGGCGCGAGCCGCGACCGCGACAACGCAGCTGCGGCGAGGGTTTCGGCGCGGCGGAAACCCCGCAGTCGCGGCTTGCGCCGCTGCTACAGGGGGCTACCGCAACCATGCTCAATACTTCTGCTTGGTCCGCTTCGCCGGCTGCCCGCGCGGCGGCAGCGGCTTGGCGCCGCGCTCCTCGTCGACTAGCCGGAAGTCGATCTTGCGGTCTTCGACGCTGGCCTTGAGCACGACGATGCGCACGCGGTCGCCGAGCCGGTACTCGCGGCCGGTGCGTTCGCCCGAGAGCGTCTTGCGGATCGGGTCGAAGTGGTAATAGTCGTGCGGCAGCTGGGTCACGTGGACCAGGCCGTTGACCTTGGAGTCGTCGAGCTCGATGAACAGGCCGAAGCTGGTCACGCCGCTGATCACGCCGTCGAACTCGCCGCCGACGTGCTGTTCCATCCACGCCGCGCGGTAGCGCTCGTCGACCTCGCGCTCGGCCTCGTCGGCGCGGCGTTCGCGCTCGGAGCACTGCAGCGCCAGCGCCGCCATCTGCCGCGGCGAGTACAGGTACGCGGACGGCTTGGCGCCGCTGAGCGCGTGCTTGATCGCGCGGTGCACCAGCAGGTCCGGATAGCGCCGGATCGGCGAGGTGAAGTGGGCGTAGGCGTGCAGCGCCAGGCCGAAGTGGCCGGTGTTCTCCGGCGCGTACACGGCCAGGCTCTGGCTGCGCAGCAGCACCGATTCCAGCAGCGTGGCGTCGGGGCGGTCGCGGATCTTCTTCAGCAAGTGGGTGAAGTCGCGCGGTTCCACCTGGTTCCAGGCCGGCATGCGCAGCTTGAATTCCTTGAGGAACTCCTGCAGGTCGGCGTACTTCTGTTCCGGCGGCCGCTCGTGCACGCGGTACGGCGCCGGGACTTCCATGCTCATCAGGTACTTCGCGGCCTCCACGTTGGCCGCGATCATGCATTCCTCGATCAGCTTGTGCGCGTCGTTGCGCTGGAGCATCCCGGCCTGCACCACCTCACCGTCCTTGCC
The DNA here is from genome assembly GCF_031199375.1 of Lysobacter yananisis. Classification (NCBI taxonomy): domain Bacteria; kingdom Pseudomonadati; phylum Pseudomonadota; class Gammaproteobacteria; order Lysobacterales; family Lysobacteraceae; genus Lysobacter; species Lysobacter yananisis. The sequence goes on along the minus strand of NZ_CP133568.1, from coordinate 3,820,249 downwards.
GATGACAAAGCGCACTTCGCTGGATTCGAACTCGATCGCGCCGCGCTGCTGGCGCGCCTTGACCAGCACGTGGAACAGCTCGTGCAGGCGCTGGATGTTCGGCAGCAGCGAACCGATCTGCGCCTGCGCTTCGGCCTTGGCCTCCTCGGGCACGTCGCCGACCGCGTTCCACACGGTGGTGTAGGTCAGGCGCGCGTGCGAATTCATCACCGCTTCGTAGAACTTCGACGAGGTCACCTCGCCGCTGTGGTCGATCTGCATGTCGCAGACGAAGCACAGCCGGTCGACCTTCGGATTCAACGAACAAATGCCGTTGGACAGCGTCTCCGGCAGCATCGGCACGACGAAGCCGGGGAAGTAGACCGAGGTCGCGCGCTTCTGCGCTTCGTCGTCCAGCGGCGTGCCGGGGCGGACGTAATGCGAGACGTCGGCGATGGCGACGACCAGGCGGAAGCCTTTGCGGTTGCTCTCGCAATAGACCGCGTCGTCGAAGTCCTTGGCGTCCTCGCCGTCGATGGTGACCAGCGGCATCGCGCGCAGGTCGACGCGCTGCGCGGCGACGGCCTCGGGCACGGTCAGCGGCACCGCCGAGGCTTCGTCGAGCGCTTCCTGCGGGAACACGTCGGGAATCTCGTGGCCGTGGATCGCGGCCTGCACCGCCAGCGAGGCGGTGAGCTTTTCGCCGAGCACCGCCAGCACCCGGCCGATCGGCGGACGGTGGTGGTCCGGCGCCTGCACCAGCTCGCAGACCACCAACTGGCCGTTCTTGGCGTCCATGCGCGCATCCGGCGGAATCTGCACGTTGCGCTGGATGCGGCGGTCGTCGGGCACCACGTAGCTGATGCCCTGCTCGAGGGTGAAGCGGCCGATCAGGCGGTTGAGCCGGCGTTCGAGCACTTCCACGATCGCGCCTTCGCGGCGGCCGCGGCGGTCGACGCCAGTGACGCTGGCGAGCACGCGGTCGCCGTGCATGGCCTTGCGCATTTCGAACGGCGGCAGGAACAGGTCGTCGCCGCCGCCGGATTCCGGGCGCAGGAAGCCGAAGCCGTCGGGGTTGGCGATCACCACGCCCGGGATCAGGTCCATTTGCGCGGCCGGGGCGAATTCGCCCTTGCGATTCAGCAACAACTGCCCGTCGCGGATCATCGCCGCCAGTCGCTTGCCGAGCGCGTCGGCGCGCTCGGGCTCGGTCAGTTCCAGGCGCTGGGCCAGTTCCTCGGCGCGCATCGGGCCGTCGGCGCCGCTGAGGGTCTGCAGGATCAGCTCGCGGCTGGCGATGGGCTGGGCGTAGCGCGCGGCCTCGCGCTCGGCGTGCGGATCCTGGTGCGCGCCGTAGTTCGCGCTGGGCAGCGGCGCGGCCGCCGGGCGCTTGCCCGGCGCGCCAGGGGTGCGGGCGGGCGCGGCGCCGGAACCCTCGCCCTTGGCCGGGCGGGCCTTGCCGCGCGGGCCCTTGCCCGGGCCGTGCTGGAGGTTTTCCGGCAACCAGGCCGGGCGCGGCGCGGCGGGCTTGCGGGCGCTCTTCTTGGCACCCGGGGCCGCGCTGGAGGAGGTGGTGGTATTGCCGGTCTTTCCGGTCTTGTTCTTGGTCTTCTTGGCCATGGCCGATATGGTCTCACATCCCCATGAAAGCGGCGTCGGGGCGGCGTGCAGGGCATGCGAACGGCGGCGGCGGGCGACGGACGGTAAGGCGGCGCAAGCCGATCGCCGCACTGCGCGAAGGAGCACGATCCGCGGACTTGGGCGCCGCGCCTGGATGACGCCCTGGATTCCCGCGTTCGCGGGAATGACGGAATCGAAGGGTCGCGTTCGCTGGCCGATGCGCTCGTTCGCTCACGCACTCGCCTCATGCACTAGCGTCGCGAGCTCGTGCCGTGCGCTCGCGCGCATGCCGGCCGCGGTTGCGCCGCGTCGTTTTCGTCGCTTCATCGCGCCATCATTCGTCGCGCCGACAGGCGATAGCTCAATCGCGCGGACCGGCCTTGCATTCGCTCGCACGCGAATCGCAACGATGCGATTCGACCCGGCGCGACTTCGCATTTCACCCTCGACACTCCGCGTCGCTCGCGCAAATCCGGCGTGCATACCGGACTACGCTCACACCGAATCCCGGCACTCGCCGATCCACGCATTTGTGATCGCAACCACGCTTGCCCGCGATGGTTTCGCCAGTAACCGCTTGCACTTCCATGGCTTCCGAGAAGCCCGCTTGAGCGCACAAAAAACGCATGCGGATGCCGACAAGGTTGAATCGCGCCCGCGTCCTCAGCGAGCGCCGCGGCGCGAGTCCGCCGCCCTTCCCTATTCGCCATTCCGACAAGGAAACGCACGATGATCCGCAAGAACGCGCTTTGCCTGGCGCTCGTCGCCGGGCTGTCTGGTTTCTGCACCCTGGCTTCGGCCAAGTCCCCGGTCGCCGAGATGGATTCGGCGCCGGTCACCGGTACGCCCTCGGCCGGCGCCATGGGCGCTGCCGAATTCGCCGCCACCGCCAAGGCCAGCGTGCCGCGCGTGGTCAGCCTCGGCCAGCCCACCAGCCTGGACGTGTCGGCGCTCAAGAGCCGCCGCTTCGAGCAGGACAAGCACGGCCAGCCGCTGGAGATCGGCTTCGCCCGCGACATCGCGCGCAGCGCGGTCGATCTGAACACCCTGGCCTGGCAGCCGCTGGCCGACGGCGGCCGCGCCGCGCGCTTCGAAGTGTCCTCGGCCGGCGCGGTGGCGTTGCGCGCGGGCCTGTCGCTGCGCGGCGCCGGCGCGAAGTCGGCGACGCTGCACTTCGCCGGCAGCGACGGCCGCGTGTTCGCCCAAAGCGGCGCCGATTTCGCCGGCAACGAACTGGGCTGGTCGCCGGTGGTGGCAGGCGACACGCTGACCGTCGAACTGGTGCTGCCCAAGGGCGTGAACGCCAAGGCGCTCAAGCTCAACCTGCCGCAGCTTTCGCACCTGGACATCAGCCCGGTCGCCAGCGACCGGCAGATCCAGGAGAAGGTCGCCAAGGTCGGCGAGAGCGACTACTGCGAGAAGGACATCGTCTGTCGCGTCAGCCCGCCGTCGGGCTTCGTCTCGACCGCCAAGTCGGTGGCGCGCATGACCTTCACCACCTCCGGCGGCACCTACCTGTGCACCGGCACCCTGCTCAACAACAACCACTCGCCGAAGAAGCGCCTGTTCTGGACCGCGGCGCACTGCATCAGCACCCAGACCGTCGCCAACACCCTGCAGACCTACTGGTTCTACGACGTCACCACCTGCGGCGGCAGCACGGTCAACCCGGCCTTCACCACGCTCAGCGGCGGCGCCTACCTGCGCCACGCCAACACCACCCGCGACACCGCGCTGCTGGAACTCAAGACCGCGCCGCCGTCGGGCGCCGTCTACGCCGGCTGGTCGAGCGCGGCGATCGCCGCCACCGGCACCGCCATCGAAGGCATCCACCATCCGGCCGGCGACGTGAAGAAGTACTCGCTGGGCTCGGTGAACGGCCTGTCGACCTCGATCGACGGCAAGTCGCCGCTGTACCGCGTGGTCTGGAGCACCGGCGTGACCGAGGGCGGCTCCTCGGGCTCGGGCCTGTTCACCGTCACCAGCAGCGGCGGCTACCAGCTGCGCGGCGGCCTGTACGGCGGCACCTCGTACTGCAGCGCGCCGCGCGATCCGGATTACTACTCGCGCTTCGCCGACATCTATTCGAGCGTGTCGTCGTACTTCAATCCGTAAGCGTCGCATCGCAACGCAAAGCCGGCCGTCGCCTCGCGCGACGGCCGGTTTTTTTTTGGGGCGGATTTTTTTTATGGGGCGGATGCAAGCCGCGACCGCGGCATCGCGGCTGCGACGCGAACCCGGAACGGCGCGGCCGCGGCTTGTGCCGCGCCTGCAGGGGCGTCCGGACCGTTCGTCGCAAACCCTTTATCTCGCGATTGCAGGTTATGGCGGACTGCCATAACCTGCAAAACGTATTTAAGGGGTTTTCGATGCGGCTCGAACACCATCAATTCCGCGACATGGACCTGATCGGCGGCGATCCCGCCCTGGACCTGGTCAATACCGTCACCGCGCGCGACACTCTGCCGCGCGACTGGCTCGACGATTACCCCGCACTGCTGCGCTGGGCGCGCAAGGCCGCGCTGATACCGGCCGCCGAACTGCAGGCGCTGGAGCGCCTGGCCGCCGCACCGGCGGCGAAGTCGGCGGCCGCGCTGGCCCGCTGCAAGCAACTGCGCGAGGCCTTGTGCGCCGCGCTGTATGCGCTGGCCGGCGGCAGCGAACCGGGCGCCGCCGAGCTCGAAATCCTCGACCAAGCGCGCTTGTCCGCCTCGCGCGCCGCGCGCCTGGTCTCGCGCGGCGGGCGCCTGCGGACGCAATGGTCGGCGCAGCGCTCCGGGCTCGACCTGATCGCCCACGTCGCCACCGCCCATGCCATCGAACTGCTCAAGGACGCGCGCCTGGAACGACTGCGCGTGTGCGACGGCCGCGACTGCGGTTGGGTGTTCGTGGACAGTTCCAAGAGCGGGCGCCGGCGCTGGTGCGACATGGCCACGTGCGGCAACGCGGCCAAGGCGCGGCGCTTCAATCAACGCCACAAGGAATGAACCCGCGCCGCGATGCGCGGCCCGTCCGATCCAACCGTCCACCGTGCCGGAGCGCCGATGCGCCGTTTCCGCCTGCCCCGCAGCCTGCGCCCCGCCGCTGCGTCCGACTCTCCCGCGCGCTGGCTGCCGATGGCGATCCTCGCCGCGGCCTGCGCCAGCGTCTGCGCACTGGCCTATCCGCGTTCGCCGGCAGCGACGCCGCAACGCTGGGCGCCAGCCGGCATCGCCAGCGACCAGTACGAATCCTCGCCGACCTTCTCGCCCGACGGCCGCGAGCTCTATTTCATGCGCAGCGACCGCGACTTCGCCCAATGGCGCATCCTGCATTCGCGCTGCACCGACGCCGGCTGGTCGCCGCCGGCGCCGCCCGCCTTCGCCGCGGCGCGGCCGGGGCTCGACGCCGATCCGTTCGTGAGCGCCGACGGCAAGCGCGTGTACTTCGTATCGGCGCGCCACGACCCCAAGGGCGAAGACCTCGACATCTACTACGTCGAGCGCGAAACCGGCGACTGCAAAACCGACGACTGCTGGAGCGCGCCGGTGCGGCTGCCGACGCCGGTGAACTCGCCGGCGTCCGAGCTGCTGCCGCGCGCGCTGGCCGACGGCCGGCTGCTGTTCGGCTCGGCGCGCGCCGGCGGACTCGGCCAGGGCGATCTCTACCTCGCCGCGCCGCGGCCCGGCGGCGGCTGGCGCGTGCGCAACCTCGGCGCGCCGGTCAGCAGCGCGGCCAACGAGTACGAAGCCGAAATCTCGCGCGACGGACGCGAACTCATCGCCGTGACCGACCGCGGCGACCGTTCGCACCTGTACCGCTATCGCCTGGAAAACGGCCGCTGGCGCGCGCGCGGCAGGATCGCCGCACGCGCCGATGCGTTTCAGGTCGGCCCGCTGCTGTCGCCGCGCGGCGACCGCCTGCTGTTCGCCCAGGCCGACGGCGAGCGCTCCGGCGAGTTCTTCCTGATCGACCTCAAGCCCGATCCCGACCCGCGCTGGCCGCCGCATTGTGCCGGCGCGGACTGAGCCCGGAACGAGCCGGATCGCGCCTCAGGGCAGCAGCCAGGCGTGAACGCTGCCGACCAATCCGCCGATGGTGGCGAAGCCGGCCAGCACCAACAGCACGACCCGCAACGCGATGCCCGCGCCGACCGGCCGCTGGACCACGATCCACGCGCGCTGCTGCGCTTGCGGCGACATGCCGTCCACGCTCAGGCTCAGTTCGCTGTCGCGCGCGAGTTCGAACCAGCCGGTGCTGATCCGGGTCGAACTCAAGCCGCTGACCTTGGTGCGGCTGAGATACTTGCGATGGACCGCGATCGGCTCGCCGCCGGCGGCCTCGTGCAATGCGTAGCGCACGCCGAGGAAATCGGGACTCAGGGTGCGCCCCTCGATGCACAGGTCGTAACGGCCGGCCGGCACGCTCAGGCGCTCGCCGCTGCGCGCCGGCACGCGCGCGACCAGCGCGCGGTCGAGCAACCGCAACAGCGAGCCGATCGTCCGCGCCAGCGCGACCAGGCCGGCGACGAACAGCAGCGGACACAGCAGCCCCCACACGGTGACGCTCATCGCCGCGTCCTCGCCGCCCGCCGCCTCAAGCCGAAATGCCGGGCACGTGCTCTTCCGCCTCGGCGGGATCGTGCTGGCGCGGCTTGGGCGCGATCAACGGCGTCTGCTGCATGTTGCCGTACAGCAGCGACACGCCCGCGCGCACGCCGTCGACCAGTTCCAGCTCGAAGCGCTCGGCGTCGCGGCGGCGGATGTCGGCCACCACCTCGGCCGCGTCGTCGGCCGACACGCCCAGCTCGATCAGCGCCGCTTCGCCGAAGCGCATCGCCGATTCGAAGGTCTCGCGCACCTGCAGATCGACCCCGGCATGCACCAGCTCCAGCGCGTGCTCGCGGTCGAAGCTGCGCGCCAGCACCCGCGCCTGCGGGAACTCGTGGCGGATCAGCTGCGCCGTGCTGGTCGCCGCGGCGCGGTCGTCGATGCAGATCGCGATCAGCTGCGCGGTCGCCGCGCCGGAGGCGTGCAGCACGTCCAGGCGGGTGCCGTCGCCGTAGTAGACCTTGAAGCCGAAACTGCGCGCGCTCTCGATCATCTCCACGTCGGTGTCGATGATCGCGACCTCGACCCCGCGCGCCAACAGCGACTGCGACACCACCTGGCCGAAGCGGCCGAAGCCGATCAGCAGCACGCTGCCGCTGAGGCCGTTGGGCTCGTCCACGCCCTCCAGCGACAGCGCGGTCTTGGGCGAGAGCCGGCGCAGCACGATGATCGCCACCGGCGTGAGCACCATCGACAGCACCACGATCGCGGTGAGGTTGGCGCCGATCTCGGCCTGGATCAGGCGCGCGTTGACCGCCGCGGAGAACAGCACGAAGGCGAACTCGCCGCCTTGCGCCATCAGCACCGCGCGGTCCAGCGCCTCGGTGTGGCAGGACTTGAGCAGGCGCGCGACGATGTAGATGCACAGCGCCTTGACCAGCATCAGCGCGAACACGCCGCCGACGATCAGCGGCCAGTTGGCGGCCACCACGGTCAGGTTCAGCGACATGCCCACGCTGAGGAAGAACAGGCCGAGCAGGATGCCGCGGAACGGTTCGACGTCGGCCTCCAGTTGATGGCGGAAGCTGGATTCCGACAGCAGCACGCCGGCCAGGAACGCGCCCATCGCCATCGACAGGCCGCCGACCTGCATCAGCAGCGCCGCGCCGAGCACCACCAACAGCGCGGCCGCGGTCATCACCTCGCGCGCCTTGGCCGCGGCGAGCACGCGGAACATCGGGTTGAGCAGCCAGATGCCGGCGGCGAGCAGCGCCGCCAGCGAGGCCATGGCGATGCCGACATCGGCCCAGCGCGAATGCGCGGCGGCCGCGGCGGCGCCCGGTTCCGGCGGCGCCATCAGCGCCACCAGCGCCAGCAGCGGCACGATCAGCAGGTCCTCGAACAACAGGATCGAGACGATGCGCTGGCCGCGCGGCAGCGCCAGATCGCCGCGCTCGCCGAGGATCCGCATGACGATCGCAGTGGAGGTCAGCACGAAGCCCATCGCGCCGATGAAGGCCACCACCGGCGGGAAGCCGAACAGCAGGCCGACGCCGGTCATCGCCGCCGAGCACAGCGCGATCTGCGCGGTGCCGAGGCCGAAGATCTCGCGGCGCAGGCTCCACAGGTGCGAGGGCCGCATCTCCAGGCCGATGATGAACAAGAACATCACCACGCCGAGCTCGGCGACATGCAGGATCGCCTGCGGGTCGGCGAAGAAGCCCAGCCCGAACGGGCCGATCGCCAGGCCCGCGGCCAGGTATCCGAGCACCGAGCCCAGGCCGATGCGCTTGAAGATCGGCACCGCGACCACGCCCGCCGCCAACAGCACCACCACCTTGACCAGTTCGCTCCCGCCCGCCGCTTCGGCCGCCATCGCACTCTCCTCTTGCCGCGCCGCCGGCGCGCCGTTCACGTTCACAGGACCAACCGCGCGGGTTGGGGCCACAGCCTAGCAGGCACAGGCACCCGCCGATGCGCACGCGCGCCGCACGCTGCATTGCCCGTGGCGACGCTTGCGGCGGCGATCGGCGTGCGTGGCGGGCGCTGATACCGCGTCCGTTGCCGGCGCGTGCGCCGCGAGCGCCGCGCTTATCGCCAGCGCCGTGCGCCTCGCCGGCGCCGAGCAGCTCGCCAGCACCAGGCGCTCACCAACACGTATCATCGCGGCGATGCCAGCACCTGCCGCTCCCTCCGCCTCTTACGGCTTGCCGCGCTCCGCGCCGCTGCGACGCGCGTGGCGGCTCGCGGCCGCGGCCGTCTGTCTGGCCTGGGCCGCCTGCGCCGGCGCCGCGGGCGTCGACGGCGCCGGTTCGAACGGCGCCACCTCCAACGGCACCGCCCCCAATGGCGCCGGCTCCAATGGCCCGATTCCCCACGCCACCGGCTCCGACCGCGCGCTCCCCGACAACGCGATCAGCGTGCTCGACGCCACCCGCGCCGACCGCCGCATCGAAGCGGCCAACGTCGAACTGCGCCGCGACGGCCAACCCACCCTGGCCGCAACCAGCGACGCGCAAGGCCGCGCCGCGCTCGATCAGGCCGCGCTGCGCGATCCGGCCGCGCGCCTGAGCATCCGCAAGCCCGGCTATGCCGAACTGCTGGCGCAATGCCCCTGCGACGGCCGGCGCTATGCCTTGAGCCCGGCCCTGGCCAGCCTCGACGGCCTGCGCGTGGTGCTGGGCTGGGACGCGCCCGGCGTGGACCTCGACGCGCACCTGAGCTTCCCCGGCAACCACGTCTACTTCCAGCGCCCGCGCGGCCTGGAGGCGCGCCTGGACCTGGACGCGGCCGACCGTCGCCGTCCGGAGACCGTCACCATCGCCCGCCGTCGTCCCGGCGAGGCCTACACCTATGCCGTGCACGACTTCGGCCATCGGCAGCGACCCGAAGCCGACGCGCTGGCGCGCAGCGGCGCGCGGGTCTACGTCTACGTCGGCCAATCGCTGGTGCGCACCTACGCCGTGCCGGCGCAACCCGGCAACGTGTGGACGGTGTTCCGCATCGACGGCGAGGGTCGGTTCGAAGAGATCGACCGCATCGCCGCCAGCCGCGCCAGCGCCGATGCGCTCGGCGCCGAACTGGCGCGCGCGCCGGGCCAGGCGGCCGCCGCCGCAGCGGTCGAAGGCGAGGACGCGGTCGCGGCCAACCAGCGCGGCGAAGCCGCCTATCGCGGCGGCGACCTCGCCGCCGCCATCGCCGCCTACCAGCAGGCGATCGAACTCGATCCCGGCTACGCCCTGGCCTTCAGCAACCTCGGCCTGGCCTACGTGCGCAAGGGCCGCGCCGCCGAGGCGATCTGGACCTCGCGCCGCGCCATCGCCCTGGCCAAGGGACCCGGCGCGGCGACCATCCGCGCCGGCGCGTACTACAACATCGGCAAGCTCTACGAACTCGACGGCCAGTACGAGCGGGCGATGTCGAACTACCTCGCGGCCAAGCGCGAGAAACCCGACAAGAGCTACGACGAAGCGCTGCAGCGGGTCAGCGGCTACTGAGCCGGCCGCGCGACGGCCGCGAAGCCCGCACGCCCTTCGCGATCACTCATGGACACGCAGGCCAGCGACAGACCGGCCGAGGACCGACGAACATGGACACCATTCAAGACCACAGCCATTCCCCGTCGCCGGCCCGACGCCTGCGCGCCGCGGCGCTGCGCGCACCGGCGTTCGCCGCGCTGTGCGCGCTGCTGGCGCTGGCCCCGGCCCACGCCGCCGGTCCGGCCGAGGTCGCCGCCGCCGACCGCGCCGCCTGGCCGCGGCCGATCGATTCGCCGGCCGCGTTCGACCGCGCCTCGCGCGCCGAGATCCTCGCCTTCGCCCATGAGCTGGCGCTGTCGGAACCGCTCGACGACGCCGCGCTGGCGCAGCGCCTGCGGCTCAAGCAGGTCGATCGCGCCAGCGTCGACAAGATCCGCGCGCGCTGGTGGCGGCGCCTGAGCGACAACTACCGCCTCGCCGCGCGCGCCTGCGCGCCGCGCGAGCCGTTCTGCGCGCCGGCCGGCGATGCCGCCGCGCTGCGCGCGCTGGCGACCGACTTCGGCGCCGCGCCGCAAGCCGAGTTCGCCGCCTGGCGCGCCGACGCCGCGCGCTTCCACCGCATCTACCTCGACGAACAGCTGCGCCTGGCGGCGCTGTTCCCGCGCACCAGCAGCGAGATCGACACCTACTCGGCGCAGGAGATCGACGGCAGCGAACTGCCCGACCGCCAGTTCCTGCTGACCTTCGACGACGGCCCGACCGCGCCCGGCGGCAACACCGACACGCTGCTGCGTACCTTGCGCGAGCACAAACTCAACGCGACCTTCTTCGTGCTCGGCGAGCGGCTGCAGCCGCGGCTCAAATCCGAAGCCGCGGCCAAGACCTATGCCGGCATGTGCGTGGCCTCGCACGGCTGGGAGCACCAGTCGCATTCGCGCTGGCCGCAGTGGCAGGACTCGGTGATCCGCAGCAGCGCGCTGGCGCGCGAGCACGCCGGCGCGCTGTACCGGCCGCTGTTCCGCCCGCCGTACGGCCAACGCCGCGCCGACAGCGGCGAATTCTTCCGCGCGCAAGGCCTGCGGGTGGCGCTGTGGACCATCGATTCGCAGGACTGGAACGCCAAGGTCGGCGCCGGCGAGGTGCAGGGCCGCTTGCTGAGCCTGATGCTGTTGTGGCGGCACGGCACGATCCTGTTCCACGACATCCACGACAAGGCCCGCGTCGCCCTGCCGTGGCTGCTGCGCCAGACCCGCGGCGCCGGTGTGCGCTGGGTCGATTGCAACACTTACCCCGCTCCCTGAGCGAAGCCCCTGTAGGAGCGGCGCAAGCCGCGACCGCGACACTTCGACTACGGCGAAAGTTGCGACGTAGCCGGAGTGTCGCGGTCGCGGCTTGCGCCGCTCCTACAAAAGCCGACTGCGAACCGCCGGGCCTTGCGCCCGCGGCGCCGATGAGCCGTTTGCGCCGCCTTTGGCGAGTAACACGGCGGCGCCGCGCATCCGCGGCGCCGTCCACGCCAAGGAGGCAATACTCATGTCCCACCGGTTCCCGTTCTCGCTGCCGGCGCTCGCCGGCGCCCTGTACCTGGCCCTGCCGCTGGCGGCGTTCGCCAGCCCGCCGCCGAACGCCAACCAGACCGTTCCGGTCTGCGGCTACGTCATGGAAATGAATCTCGGCTTCGTCGCCACCGGCACCACCGCGCGCGTGCTGGCCCAGGCCAACCTGCGTCCGGACGGTTTCAGCCCGCCCGCGCCGCCGCCGGTCAGCTACACCGTGTACGCCGCCGGCTGGTGGCGCGACGACACCCATCCGAACTGGGAGATCGACGAGGACTCGCGCAGCGGCAGCCAGTCGTTCCCGGCCGAACCGGCGGTCGCCGGCCAGCACGTGTTCCTCAGCGGCGGCTGCCAGCTCAAGGGCGTGGCCACCGTCGTGGTCAACTGCCCGTCCGGTCCGCCGCAGGTGCGCACGCTCGAACGCACCTGGGTCGGCTGCGGTCTCTGACCGCGGCGGCGCGGGCGGCCTCGGCCGCCCGCTTTTTTCATTGTCGCGGCCTCGGCCGCCCGATCTTTTGCTGCTGCGGCCGCGGCGGCGTGCTGTTGCCGCTGCGGACTTGTCCAACCGCTTCTTGCCGCTACCGCCCAGGCCGCCCGCTGTTCGCTGCCGCGGCCTCGATCAACCGCGCTTCAGCGCAGCCCGATCGCGCTCACCGCAGCGAACTCAGGCCAGCGCCGCCTGATGCACGCCCGCGACCGCGCGCCCGGACGGATCGGCCGCGTTGGCGAACGCCGCGTCCCAGGCGATCGCCGCCGGCGACGAACAGGCGATCGACTTGCCGCCCGGCACGGTGTTGGCGCAGGCCTCGCCGGGGAAGTGGCGCTCGAAGATGCTGCGGTAGTAATACGCTTCCTTGGTCTGCGGCGTGTTGATCGGGAAACGCACCGCCGCCGCGGCGAGGTCGCGGTCGCTGACCTGGGCCTCGGCATGGGCCTTGAGCCCGTCGATCCAGCCGTAGCCGACGCCGTCGCTGAACTGCTCCTTCTGCCGCCACAGGATCGAGTCGGGCAGATAGCCTTCGAACGCTTCGCGCAGGACCGATTTCTCGATCTTGCCGGCGGCCTTGTCGACCATCTTGGCCTGCGCGTCCATGCGCATCGCCACCTCCATGAACTCCACGTCCAGGAACGGCACCCGCGGCTCCACGCCCCAGGCCATCATCGACTTGTTCGCGCGCAGGCAGTCGTAGCTGTGCAGCGCGTCGAGCTTGCGCACCAGCTCCTCGTGGAACTCGCGCGCGTTCGGCGCCTTGTGGAAGTACAGATAGCCGCCGAAGATCTCGTCGCTGCCCTCGCCCGACAGCACCATCTTCACCCCCATCGCCTTGATCCGCCGCGCCAGCAGGAACATCGGCGTGGACGCGCGGATGGTGGTGACGTCGTAGGTCTCGATGTGGGCGATCACGTCCGGCAGCGCGTCCAGGCCTTCCTCGAAGGTGTAGGTGAAGCCGTGGTGCACGGTGCCCAGCGCCTGCGCCGCGACTTCCGCCGCGGCCAGGTCGGGCGAGCCGTCCAAACCGATGGCGAAAGAATGCAGGCGCGGCCACCACGCCTCGGACTGGTCGTCCTCCTCGATCCGGCGGCGGGCGAAGCGCGCCGCGCAGGCCGCGACCAGCGACGAATCCAGGCCGCCGGACAGCAGCACGCCGTAGGGCACGTCGCTCATCATCTGCCGGTGCACGGCGCGCTCGAACGCCTCGCGCAGTTCCTGCCGGCTCACCTCGACCCCGCGCACCGCGTCGTAGTCGCGCCACGGACGCTGGTAGTACTTCACCGGCGCGCCGACTTCGCTGTCGTAGTAATGGCCCGGCGGGAACGGCGCGACGTCGTCGCACAGCCGCGCCAGCGCCTTCATTTCCGAGGCCACCCACAGGCGGCCGTCGGCGTCGTGGCCCCAGTACAGCGGGCACACTCCGATCGGATCGCGCGCGATCAGGTAGCGGCCGCGCGCGCTGTCCCACAAGGCGAAGGCGAAAATGCCGTTGAGCCGGCCGAGCAGTTCGCCCGGTTCCAGGCCCTCGCGGTACAGCGCGTTGACCACTTCGCAGTCGGACTTGGTCTGGAACTCATACGGCTGGGCGAGTCGCTGTTCCAGCTCGCGGTGGTTGTAGATCTCGCCGTTGACCGCGAGCGCCAGTTCGCCGTCGGCCGAGCGCAGCGGCTGCGAGCCGCCGCTGGGATCGACGATGGCCAGGCGCTCGTGCACCAGGATCGCGCGCGGTTCGGCGTGCACGCCGGACCAGTCGGGACCGCGGTGGCGTTGCCGCGCCGACAACGACAGCGCCAGGGGTCGCAGCGGACGCAGGTCGGCGCCGGCGCGCAGGTCGAACAGGCCGAGGATCGAGCACATCGGGGAATCTCCAGTGGGGTTCGAAGCGGTGGGAGGGGAAGCGGGAAGGTTTTTCGGAGGGCAGAAACGACGAAGCCCGCGCTGGTCGGCGCGGGCTTCGGTGCGATCTAGCGTGTCTTGCGCGCGCTAGTCGCCGGCCCGCGGGAGGCTGGCGTTATTGCGGTTATTGTTGTTGCCGCGCGCGTTCGCACCGGCCGCGCGCGCGTCGCCGGCCGAAGCGGCGGCGTTGCGGAAGGCGGCGGTGGCGAAGAAGGAAGTCACGGGCCGATCCTGCTTGAGGATCGGGCCGGATGCAAGCGCCGCCGGTCGATTCGCCGACCCGCGCCGCGCTTTTTGTGGGAGGGCCTTCAGACGTGGTGCCTTGGCCTTTTGTGGGAGGGCCTTCAGGCCCGATGCCTTCCGCTCAGATCGCCGCGACCTGAGACGAAAGCATCGGGCCTGAAGGCCCTCCCACAGAAGCCGCCTCCCGCTAAGGAGTTCTCCCTCAGGCCAGCACGAGTCCACATCGGCTAAGCTCGCCGGCACGGAGGACCCCATGGCCAAATGGATCAAGCGCGCCCTGCTCGCGCTGTTTTGCCTGTTCGCGATCGTCGCCGGCGGCGCCTGGTGGCTGCTCAGCGGCAGCCTGCCGCGACTCGACGGCCGCCCCGCCCTCGCCGGCCTGTCGGCGCCGGCCACGGTCCAGCGCGACGCGCTCGGCGTGGTCACCGTCGATGCCGCCAGCGAAATCGATGCGATGCGCGCGCTCGGCTACGTCCACGGCCAGGAGCGCTATTTCGAGATGGACCTGCTGCGCCGCACCGCCGCCGGCGAGTTGTCGGCGCTGTTCGGCGAACGCGCGCTCGATTACGACCGTCGCCACCGCGTGCACCGCCTGCGCGCGCGGGTACAGTCGCAACTGGCCGCCTTCAGCGGCGACAAGGCCGCGTTGCTGCAGGCCTACGCCGACGGCGTCAACGCCGGCCGCGAGGGGCTCTCGCGCAAGCCCTGGCCGTATCTGCTGCTGCGCAGCGAGCCCGAGCCGTGGACCGTGGCCGACTCGGCCCTGGTCGGCTATGCGATGTATTTCGACCTGCAAGGCGGCGACAACGCGCGCGAACTGGCGCTCTCGCGCATCCAGCCGCACGTGCCGGCGGCGCTGTTCGCGCTGCTGACCAATCCCGGCAGCACCTGGGACGCGCCGTTGTTCGGCGCGCCGTTCGGCGACGCGGCCCTGCCCGGTCCGGACCAACTCGATCTGCGCAAGCTGCCCGCGCCGCCGCCGGGCGCGCTGGTGCCGTTGCCGTTCCTCGACGAGATCGGCAGCAACAATTTCGCCGTCGCCGGCAGCCTGACCAAAGACCGCCGCGCGATCGTCGCCGACGACATGCACCTGGGCCTGCGCGCGCCGAACCTGTGGTTCCGCGCGCGCCTGCGCTATCCGGACCCGCGCTCGCCCGGCGGCAAGACCGACGCCAGCGGCTTCACCCTGCCCGGGCTGCCGGCGGTGGTGGTCGGCAGCAACGGCCACGTCGCCTGGGCCTTCACCAACAGCTACGGCGACTGGGCCGATTGGTCGCTGCAGCCCGGCTGCGCCGGCGACGCCAAGCCCGGCGAGTGCGCCGGCCTGAAGACCTTCGAGGAAACCATCGAAGTCGCCGGCCGCGCGGCGGAGAAGATGACCGTACGCGAGACCGACTGGGGCCCGCTGCTGCACGACAATCCCGACGGCAGCGCGCTGGCGCTGCGCTGGAGCGCGCACCTGCCCGGCGCGCTGAACATGGGCCTGGCCGACCTGCTGCACGCGGCTTCGGTCGACGACGCGCTGCAAGTCGCGCGCGGCGTGGCGCTGCCGGTGCAGAACCTGGTCGTCGGCGACAGCCAGGGCAAGATCGCCTGGCGCCTGCTCGGCCCGATTCCCGAACGCGAAGGCGCGTGCTCGACCGCCGCGCTGGTGGAGAACGCCGACGCCGCCGGCCGCGCGCTGCCGGCGCCGACCTGCCCGCCGTGGACGATCCAGACCGCCGACGCGCCGAGCCTGATCGCGCCGCCCTCGGGCCGGCTGTGGACCGCGAACACGCGCACCCTCGACGGGCTGGAGCTGGAACGCATCGGCCAGGGCGACTACGTGCTCGGCGCGCGCGCCGGCCAGATCCGCGACGGCCTGTTCGCCAAGCAGCGATTCGGCGAACGCGACCTGCTGGCGATCCAGCTCGACGACCACGCGCTGTTCCTCAAGCACTGGTGGGACTTGCTGCAGCGACAAGGCGGCCAGGCCGCTCAGGCCAAGGACCGGCCCGCGCTGGCGGCGCTGGCGCAGGCCGCGCAGCGTTGGGAAGGCCGCGCCGAACCGGGGTCGGTGAGCTACCGCATCGTCCGCGACTGGCGCCGCGCGGTGTTCACCCGCATCGCGAACGGCCTGACCGCGCCGGCGCAGGCGGCGCTGGGCACGCGGTTCGAGATGCCCGACCTCAAGCAGATGGAAGGCGTGATCTGGCCGCTGCTGACCCAGCGCCCGGCGCACCTGCTGCCGCGCAACGAAGAGTCGTGGGACGGTCTGCTCGAACACGCCGCGCAGGACGTGTTGGCCGAACTCAAGGTCGAGCCCGGCGCGAACGCGGCCGCGCAACTGTCCAAGCGCACCTGGGGCGAGCACAACACTGCCGCCATCTGCCACCCGCTGGCCTCGGCCCTGCCCGGCTTCGCCCGTCGCGCGCTGTGCATGCCGCCGGACCAGCTGCCCGGCGACGCGGCGATGCCGCGCGTGCAGCGCCCGGACTTCGGCGCCTCCGAACGCATGGTGGTCTCGCCCGGCCACGAAGCCGACGGCATCGTGCACATGCCCGGCGGCCAGAGCGGCCACCCGCTGTCGCCGTTCTGGGGCGCGGGCCACGACGACTGGGTGCACGGCCGGCCGACGCCGTTCCTGCCGGGCGCGGCGAAGTACACGATGACGCTGGAGCCGGCGAAGTAACGATCGCCGGCGTGGTTTCGCCGGCTACCTGCAGGAGCGGCGCGAGCCGCGACCGCGACAACGCAACTGCGGCGCAACCATCGTCGTAGTTGCGTTGTCGCGGTCGCGGCTCGCGCCGCTCCTACAAGAGGCGGCCGAGGCCGCGCTCAGAGCATCAAACGCTCGATCAGCGCCAGATACAGATCCGGCAACGCTTCCAGATCGGCCACCGACACGTTCTCGTCGACCTTGTGGATGCTCGCGTTGACCGGCCCGATCTCGATGCACTGCGCGCCCAGCGGCGCGATGAAGCGCGCGTCCGAAGTCCCGCCACCGGTGCTCTCTTCCGGCGCGGCGCCGGCGAAGCGCGCCAGCACTTCGCGCGCGGCCGCGCGCAGCGGCCCTTCCGGGGTGTAGAACGGCTCGCCGCCGCGGAACCACGCCAGCTCGTACTGCAACCCATGCGCGCGCAGCACCGCCTCGCATTCCTGCTCCAGCCGCTGCGCGTTCCAGCTCGGGTTGTAGCGCAGGTTGAACAGCACCTGCAGTTCGCCCGGGATCACGTTGTTGGCGCCGGTGCCGGCGTGGAGGTTGCTGATCTGCAGCGAGGTCGGCGGGAAGGTCTCGTAGCCGTCGTCCCAGCGCCGCGCCGCCAGTTCCGACAGCGCCGGCATCGCCTGGTGGATCGGATTGCGCGCCTTGTCCGGATAGGCCACGTGGCCCTGCACGCCGATCACCTTGAGCGTCGCCGACAAGGTGCCGCGCCGGCCCACCCGCAGCAGGTCGCCGAGCGTGCGCGTGGACGAGGGCTCGCCGGTCACGCACCAGTCGATGCGCTCGCCGCGCGCGCGGAAGGTCTCGGCGACGCGGCGCACGCCGTCGATGGCGTCGCCTTCTTCGTCGGAAGTCAGCAGCAGCGCGACCCGGCCGCGATGGCGCGGATGCGCCGCGGCGAAGCGCTCCAGCGCGACCACGAACGCGGCCACGCTGCCCTTCATGTCGGCCGCGCCGCGGCCGTACAGCACGCCGTCGCGGACCTGCGGCGCGAACGGATCGCTGGCCCAGCTCTCCACCGGCCCGGACGGCACCACGTCGGTATGTCCGAGCAGTACGAGCGTCGGGCCATCGCCGTCGCCGCGGGTCGCCCACAGATTGTCGACCTCGCCGTAACGCAGGCGCTCGCAGGCGAATCCGGCGCGCTGCAGGCGCTGCGCGATCAGGTCCTGGCAGCCCAGGTCGGCCGGCGTCACCGACGCGCGCGAAATCAACTCGCAGGTCAGCGCCAGCACCTCGCTCGGCGCGGCGGCCGCGCTCACGCGCCGATCCCGAAGCGCTGCTTGAAGCCGTTGTCGCTGAAACCCTGGGTCACCTTGCCGTCGTCGGTGACCACCACCGGCCGCCGGATCAGCTGCGGGTATTCCTTGAGCAGCAGCTTCCACTCCGCGTCCGAGGCCGGCTCCTTGCGGTTCGGCGGCAGCGTGCGCCAAGTGGTCGAAGACTTGTTGATCAGCGCGTCCCAACCGCCCAGCTGGGTCTTCCACTCGACCAGCGTCTCCGGCGTCTGCCGGTTGTCGCGGTAGTCGACGAAGCTGTGGGCGACGCCGAAGCGGTCGAGCCACTTGCGGGCCTTCTTGCAGGTGTCGCAGTTGTTCAATCCGTACAACGTGGTCATGTCTGCCTCATCGATGCTGCTTTCTGAGGGCCGCGATGCGGTGTTCCGGTTCCTGCGCCAATGAATGGCGTAAGTACGGAATCCAGCTCTCGGCCGAACTGGGCGGAACGAAACGATCTTGTCGCCAGGCCTTGCCAGCGACAAGATCAGACGAAGCGGGTTGCGGTCGCGGATCACCTCGATGCCGAAGAAAAAATCAAACGCATGGCCCCTCCTGCAACGATTCTCCGGCCGGACCGCAGCGGCGGTTCACGCCCGCGCCCGCTCGATGCGCGCACGCAGGTCGTGGGCCGTCGGATTGTCCGGCGACAGCGTCCATCGCCACGGTAGCGACGGCGGAAAGAACGAGATGGTGCGCCCGAATCGGCCCGGCTCGCGCAATTCCAGATTTATCTGGCTGCGGGTCCATCCACGCGTGGTGACGCGCTCCACATCGGCCAGCGCGACCCTGATCTCCTCACCTCTGCGCCGCACGCGCAGGACGTTTCCCACGATCTCGACTTCGTCGGCGAAACCGCGGACCGGCAGGAATCCGAGGAACAACGGCGCGAGGATATAGGGCGTGCCGAACATGAGCACGGCCTGCAACGGGATTTCGAAGCGCCAGGTCAGCCACGCGGTCCCGAGCAGCAGCAGCAGCGCCGACCATAGCAGCGACTTGCGCTTGTACCACCAGGTCCAGTCCGAAGACAGCCGGCGCTCCTGCATGGGGCTCAGTCCGCCAACCCGCGCAGCAGTTCGTTGATGCTGGTCTTCGACATCGTCTTCGCATCCACCTGTTTGACGATCACCGCGCAGTACAGCGAATGCGAGCCGTCCTTCGCCGGCAGCTGGCCCGACACCACCACGCTGTACGGCGGCACGTAGCCGTAGCTGATCTCGCCGGTGGCGCGGTTGTAGACGCGGGTGCTCTGGCCCAGGAACACGCCCATGCCGATCACGCTGTGGTGGCCGACGACGAAGCCTTCGACCACTTCCGAACGCGCGCCGATGAAGCAGTGGTCCTCGATGATCGTCGGCGAGGCCTGCAGCGGTTCCAGCACGCCGCCGATGCCGGCGCCGCCGGACAAGTGGCAGTGCTTGCCGATCTGCGCGCACGAACCGACCGTGGCCCAGGTATCGACCATGGTGCCTTCGCCGACGTGCGCGCCGATGTTGACGAACGACGGCATCAGCACCACGTCCTTGCCGATGTAGGCGCCGCGGCGGGCGATCGCGCCGGGCACCACGCGCGCGCCGAGCTTGCGGAAATCGGCTTCGCCGTAGCCTTCGAAGCGCGCCGGGACCTTGTCCCAGAACGGCGCCGGATCGGCCTCGACCACCTGCATGTCGTTGACCCGGAAGTACAGCAGCACCGCCTTCTTGAGCCATTCGTTGACCTTCCAACCGCCCTTGCCGTCGGGCTCGGCGACGCGGAACTCGCCCTGCTCCAGGCCCGCGATCACCCGCTCCACGGTCGGCCGGGTCGAGCCTTCGACCTCGTCCGGAGTCAGCATGGTGCGGCGCTCGAAGGCGCTGTCGATCATGAACTTGAGTTCGTCGGCGCCCGGCGCCTGCGGCTTCTTCTTCACGGCCTTGACGGCCTTCTTGGTCGTCTTCTTGACCGTCTTCTTCGGGGCGGAACTCATCGGTGGTCTCCTTCGAGGCAGGCCAGCAGCGCGTCGCGCAGGGCCTGCTGTTGCGTTTCGTCGAGCGCGAGATCGCGCTCGTCGGTGATCTGGAACACGTCCTCGGCGCGCTCGCCGAAGGTGGCGATGCGCGCGTCGTACACGCGCAGCTTCTGCCGGCGCAGCGTCTGCGCGACGTCAGCCAGCAGGCCCGGGCGGTCGGTGCAGACCAGGCTCAGCATGGTCCGCGGCCGCGCCTGCTCGCCCTTGCGGTAATCGGAGAACCCGATCTGCGGGGCGATGCGGAAATGGCGCAGGTGGCGCGGCTGCGCGCGCCGCGCCGGACGGATCTTGTCCAGCGGCCCGGCCAGCGCCGCGGCCAGCCGGCGTTCGACGTCCTCGGCGCTGGGCGGCTGGCGCGGATCGGTCGGCACCACTTCGAAGGTGTCGAAGATCGCTCCGTGCGGGCCGTCGAGCACGCGCGCCTGCTGGATCGCCAGGCCGAGCCGGTCGAGGGTGGCGACGATCGCGGCGAACAGGCCGTCGCGGTCGGGCGAATGCACGAACACTTCCAGCGCGCCGGCGTGGGCGCCGCCGTGCGCGCTGACCGGCCGCGCGCGCACCCGGGTGTCGCCGAGCGCGACGCCGCGCAGCGACGCCGCCTGCCACGCGATCTGGTCGGGCCGGCCGCGCTGGAACGCGATTTGCGGCATGCGCGCGAACAGCGCGGCGATGTCCTCGTCGCGCGCGCCGAACGCGGCCAGCATCGCGTGCGCGGCCTCGCGCGTCTCGGCCGCGCGTTCCTCGCCCGCGACCGGATGCTCCAGGCCGCGGCGCAGAGCCAGGCGGGTGGCGGTGTACAGGTCGGCCAGCAGCCGGTCCTTCCATGCGTTCCACAGCTTCGGCGAAGTGCCGGCGATGTCGGCGCAGGTCAGCAGGTACAGATGATCCAGGTGTTCGCGGTCGGCGACCTTGCTGGCGAAGCGGTGGATCACCTCGGGATCGGCGATGTCCTGCTTCTGCGCGGTCACCGACATCAGCAGGTGCTGGCGCACCAGCCATTCGACCAAGGCGGTATCGGATTCGCTCAGGCCCATCGTCGTGCCGAACGCGCGCGCGTCGTCGCCGCCGAGTTCGGAATGGTCGCCGCCGCGGCCCTTGGCGATGTCGTGGAACAGCCCGGCCAGCAGCAGCAGCTCCGGCTTGCGCAGGCGCGGCCACACTTCGTGAGCGATGCTGAAACGCTCGTCGGCCACGCCGGAGGCGAAGCGCGCCAGGTTGCGCAGCACCGCCAGCGTGTGCTGGTCGACGGTGTAGACGTGGAACAGGTCGAACTGCATGCGCCCGGAGACTTTCGAGAACGCCGGAATCCAGCGCCCCAGTACGCCCAGCCGGGCCATGCGCTCGAGCGCGTGCACCGGATGCGGGCCGCGCAGCAGCTTGAGGAAGCGCTCGCGCAGCGCCGGTTCGGCCTGCTCGTAGCCGGGCACCCGGGTCAGCGACTCGGCCAGCGCGCGCGCGGTCTGCGAATGCAGGCCGCGGATCTCGTCGTGCGCGGCCCAGGCGGCGAACAGCGCGAACACCTCGGCGGCGTCGCGCGGCCACTGCGGCTCGCGCGCGGCAATGTAGTCGCGGCGCAGCTCGAAGGCCTCGTACGGCGCGCCCAGCGCCACCGGCGCGGCTTCGCCCTCGATCTGTTCCTCGAACCGCTGCAGCAAGCGCTCGCCGATCCGCAGCACCAGCGCGGCGCTGCGGTAGAAGCCCTGCATCATCTGCTCGACGGCGAGGTTGTCGGCGCTGTCGACATGGCCCAGGCGTTCGGCGAGCAGCTTCTGGTAATCGAAGCGCAGCCGCTCCTCGCGCTTGCGCGCGACCAGGTGCAGGCCGAAGCGCAGCCGCGACAGCGCGCGGCGCTCGCGCTCCAGCGTGGCCCACTCGTCGGCGCCGAGCTGGCCGATGGAGACCAGCGATTCGAGGTCGGACGTGCCGATGATGCGCAGCGCCATCCAGTGCAGGGTCTGCACGTCGCGCATGCCGCCCGGGCCTTCCTTGAGGTTGGGCTCCAGGTTGTCGGCGGTGTCGCCGTAGCGCGCGTGGCGCTGGCGCAGTTCGTCGCGCTTGGCGACGAAGAACTCGCGCGCCGGCCATACCTGCGACGGCGCGATCGCCGCCTGCAGGGCCATGCGCGCGACCGCGTCGGCGTCGATCGGGCGCGCTTCCAGCATCGCGGTGAGCACGGTCAGGTCGCTGCCGGCCTCGCTGCATTGCGCCGGCGAGCGCACCGCGTGGCCGACCGGCAGGCCGGCGTCCCACAGGCTGGCGAAGAAGCAGCCGAGCTGTTCGGCCTGCGCCGCCTGGGCCTGCGGTTCGGCCAGCACCAGCAGGTCGATGTCCGATTGCGGGAACAGTTCGCCGCGGCCGTAGCCGCCGACCGCGAACAGCGCCAGCGGCGCGTCCTCGGCGATGCAGGCGCGCCACGCCGCGCGCACTTGCGCATCGACCGCGTCGGCGCGCGCGCGCAGCAACTTGTCGATGTCGGCGTCGCCGCCGTTGTCGAAGCGGTCGGCCAGCGCCGCGTCCACCGCCGCGAGCGCGGCGCGGATCGCCGCGGGCGTACCGGGCGCGGGCGGCGCGCCGTCGTCGGGATCCGAACCGGGATTAGGGCCGGGATTTGCGCCGCCCGCGCAAGGGCGGCGGGCGTCGGCGGCGCTGTCGGCCGCCGCCGCGGGCGTCGCCGAGCGTTCGTCGGCGACGGGGCCGGTCATAGGTCGTTGTCGTCGCCGGGCACGCGGGTCAGGATCTCGACCCCGTCTTCGGTCACCGCGACGGTGTGCTCCCACTGCGCCGACAGCTTGCGGTCCTTGGTCACCACGGTCCAGCCGTCCGGCAGGGTCTTATGCCGGTAGGTGCCTTCGTTGATCATCGGCTCGATGGTGAAGGTCATGCCGGGAACCAGCTTGATGCCCTCGCCCGGCCGGCCGACGTGCAGCACCTGCGGCTCTTCGTGGTAGACCCGGCCGATGCCGTGGCCGCAGTAGTCGCGCACCACGCTGAAGCGCTCGGCTTCGGCGTAGGTCTGGATGATGTGGCCGATGTCGCCGAGGGTGGCGCCGGGCTTGACCAAGCGGATCGCGCGGAACATCGCCTCGCGGGTCACCTCGACCAGGCGCTTGGCCATGACCGACGGCGTGCCGGCGTAGTACATGCGGCTGGTGTCGCCGTGCCAGCCGTCCTTGATCACGGTGACGTCGATGTTGACGATGTCGCCGTCCTTGAGGATCTTCGAATCGCTGGGGATGCCGTGGCAGATGACGTTGTTGACCGAGGTGCACACGGTCTTGGGGAAGCCCTTGTAGCCGACGTTGGCCGGGATCGCCTTCTGCACGTTGACGATATGGTCGTAACAGATGCGGTCCAGCTCGCCGGTGCTGACGCCCGGCTTGACGTAGGGGGCGACGACCTGGAGCACTTCGGCGGCCAGGCGGCCGGCGACGCGCATCTTCTCGATCTCTTCGGGGGTCTTGATGGAAATGGCCATGCCGGCATTATCGCTCATTCAGGCGACCGGGATCACCGCACCGTACGGTCCGCAGCGTGCCGGGAGCGGCGGTTGAAACGATCTCAGCCCATTAGGAGATCGGACTTCGCTCTTGTGGGAGGGCCTTCAGGCCCGACGCTCTTGTTGCAGATCGCCGCGAGCTGAGCCAAGAGCGTCGGGCCTGAAGGCCCTCCCACAGGAGCTTCCCGAGCGCTCCCGCCGCGCGAAGTTGCCCCAAGCCTCCGCGGCGGCTACAATTCCGCGGCTCTGCGACCGGACCGCCAGTTCCCTGGCCCCGACCGCGGCCGTCCACGCCGGACGTCACCGGCGAATTCACACCTGCCGCCATTCCCCGTGCCGGGGTGCCGCCCAGGGCCAGGAGCCGCAAGCTCCGCCCGCAGCGGTTCGGACACGGAAGCGACAGGGAGGCCCAACCCCGGAACCACGCGCCCGCGGCTCGCCGCGGACGCAGCGCCCACACCTATCGCGGCGCCGGTTCCACTGCCTTCGGAGTTTTGCAATGCCCCAGATCACCATGCGCCAGATGCTGGAAGCCGGCGTCCACTTCGGCCACCAGACCCGTTACTGGAACCCGAAGATGGGTCCGTACATCTTCGGCGCGCGCGGCAAGATCCACATCATCAACCTCGAGAAGACCGTTCCGCTGTTCAACGACGCGATGAACTTCATCTCGGGCATCGCCCAGAAGCGCGGCACCATCCTGTTCATCGGCACCAAGCGCTCGGCGCGCGAGTCGATCAAGGAAGAGGCCGAGCGTTGCGGCATGCCGTTCATGACCCAGCGCTGGCTGGGCGGCACCCTGACCAACTTCCGCACCGTCAAGCAGTCGGTCTCGCGCCTGAAGGAACTGGAAGCCGGCGAAACCGACGGCACCTTCCAGAAGATGGTCAAGCACGAAGTGCTGGGCCTGCGCCGCGAGCGCGACAAGCTGGAAGCCTCGCTGGGCGGCATCAAGGACATGAACCGCCTGCCCGACGCGCTGTTCGTGATCGACATCGGCCATGAAGACATCGCGATCAAGGAAGCCAAGAAGCTCGGCATCCCGGTCATCGCCGTGGTCGACACCAACTACAACCCGGAGCTGGTCGACTACGCCATCCCGGGCAACGACGACGCCATCCGCGCCGTGCAGCTGTACGCCCGCGCCGCGGCCGACGCCGTGCTGGAAGGCAAGGCCGCTTCGCCGACCGCCGGTGGCGTGCGCGAAGAAGACTTCGCCGCCGAAGCCGGCAGCGAAGACGCCGGCAAGGACGGCAAGGCTCCGCGCGGCCGCGCTCCGGCCGCCAAGAAGCCGGCCGCCGCTCCGGCCGCCGCCAAGCCGGACGCCGCTGCGGCCGAGTAATCGGCCCGCAGTCGCCGCACCGTCATGCAGCCGCGCGACACTGCGCGGCTGCGACACCCGCATCCCGCTCCCGCAGGAGCGGCGTAAGCCGCGACACAACGAAGCTCCGCGCGCGAACCGTCAGGGCCCTATCCGCCCCTTGCGCGCGCATCGGAGCGAAAGGCTGGCCGGACACCATCGCTCCGGCCGATTTCGCGCATCGCGCCGCTTCGCTCTGTCGCGGCTTACGCCGCTCCTGCGACGAGCCACACGAATACCCGAGGCAATTCTCATGGCTGAAATCACCGCTTCCCTGGTCAAGGAACTCCGCGAGCGCACCGGCGCCGGCATGATGGAGTGCAAGAAGGCCCTGACCGAAACCAACGGCGACCTGGAAGCCGCCGTCGAGTGGCTGCGCAAGTCCGGCGCCGTCAAGGCCGAGAAGAAGGCCGACCGCGTCGCCGCCGAAGGCCGCATCGCGGTCGCCCAGGACGGCGGCAAGGCCGTGCTGGTCGAGATCAACTCGGAAACCGACTTCGTCGCCAAGGACAGCAACTTCCTGGCCTTCACCGACGCCGTCGCCCAGGTCGCCCTGACCTCCGGCGCCGCCGACGTGGAAGCCCTGAAGGCCGCCAAGCTGCCGACCGGCGAGAGCGTCGAGGAAACCCGCGCCGCGGTCATCGCCAAGGTCGGCGAGAACCTGCAGGTGCGCCGCCTGGTCCGCCTGGAAAGCGCCAACAACGTCGCCGCCTACGTGCACGGCGGCAAGATCGGCGTGCTGATCGAGCTCAAGGGCGGCGACGCCGAACTGGCGCGCGGCATCGCGATGCACGTCGCGGCGATGAACCCGCCGCACATCAAGGCGTCCGACGTCCCGGCCGAGTTCGTGGCCAAGGAAAAGGAAATCGAGCTGGCCAAGATGTCCGACAAGGACAAGGCCAAGCCGGCCGACATCCTGGAGAAGATCATCAGCGGCAAGATCGCCAAGATCGTCAACGAGGTCACCCTGTACGGCCAGCCGTACGTGCTGAACTCGGACCAGACCGTCGAGCAGGCCGTGAAGGCCGCCGGCGCCGACGTGGTCAGCATGACCCGCCTGGTCGTGGGCGAAGGCATCGAGAAGCAGACCGACGACTTCGCCGCCGAAGTCATGAAGCAGGCCGGCCTGGCGTAAGCCGCCCGACCCTGTCGCGCAGTACGAAAAAGGCCGCGGTTTCCGCGGCCTTTTTCTTTGGCTCGACGCCCGCGCCCGCGGATCAGGGCTCCAGCGGCGGGCACGACTCGGCATAGGTGGTGGTGCGCGACACCACGGTCCATTGCCCGCCGGTGTAGCGGTACTTGGTCAGCACGATCTCGAACGCCCAGCCGGCGTATTCGCAGGTGGTCTCGGTGTAGAACGATCCTTCGACCGGATCGGCCCGGGCCGCCGGCATCGACAACAGCAGGCCGCACAGGCCCAGCGCGCACAGCGTCTTGCTCAGTACGTTCATGTCCGACCCCTCCTGGGTCTGCGGCGAGGCATTCGCCGTGGCCATCATAGGGCCGCCGGCGGCGCGGCGGTGGCCGGCCCCGCCGCCCGCGCGCGACGGCGCGGCCGCCTCGCCCGGGCGGGCCCGTCCCGCCTCAGCCCGCCTCAGCCCGCCATCAGCTCGATCCAGCGGCCGTGCACCCAACCGGACTTGCACGGCCCGCGATACGGCTGCCGTTCGGCGATCGGCGAACCCACGCCGCAGCGGCCGAGCCGCCCATCCTCGCTATAGACCACCGCGATCCAGTCGCCGCGCTGGTCGCACATCATCACCCAGAGGTCTTCGCCGAGTTTGTCGGTCATCGCATACGCCGCGCCGGGACCGTCGCGCACCGCCAGGAAGCCGTCGCCGCCGGCCTTGAGGCCGTGCACGCGCCCCTGCGAGCCGCACGCGTCGAGCACTTCGTTGCCGCCGACCACCACCGGCGCCGCGCGCGGCGGTGCGGCCACGGTCGAGTTCGCGGCCAACGCCAGCGTCAGCAGCAACGCAATCAGCGCAGATATGTTCGGTTTCATCGCAATCTCCCCGCCGCGCCTCAGCCGGCGACCACTTCGATCCAGGCCGTATTGACCCAACCGGATTTGCACGGGCCGCGGTAGACCTCGACCTCGGCGATGGCCCAGCTGACGCCGCACGCGCTGGCGTCCGCGCCCGCCGGCGCGTACACCACGGCCGTCCAGCGGCCGCGGCTGCCGCACAGATAGACCAGGCGCCCGTTGCCGAGCTTGTCGAGCATCGCGTAGTCGGCGCCGGGTCCGGCGCGCACGGCGAGAAAGCCGTCGCCGTCGGCCTTGAGCCCGCGCACCCGCCCGGTCGAACCGCAGGCGTCCCATTCCTCGCTACCTCCGACTTCCACCGGCACCGCGCGCGGCGGCGCGGCCAAGGCCTGGGCCTGGACCAGAACCGCGGGCAGCGCCAGCGCGATCGTCAGCAGCGCCGCTTTTCCCGGCGTCATCGCAATACTCCTTTATCGCTGCGTTTTTGCGATCCGATGCGGTGCGCGAGCGGCGTCAGCCGGCGACGATGCGGATCCAGTTCCAATGCACCCAGCCGAAATTGCACGGCCCCCGGTAGCGGCGGATATCGGCCGATTCGGGCTCGCAGAGCATGCGCGAACCCGGCGGCGGATACATCACCGACACCCAGCGGCCTTCGCTGCGGCACAGCCGGACCCGGCGCTCGCTGCTGAGCCGGTCGACCTCCGGATAGCCGGTGCCCGGCCCCTCGCGCACGGTCAGGAAGCCGTCGCGCCCGGCCTTGAGCCCGACCACTTCGCCGATCGACTCGCAGGGGCCGCCCGCGCCGATGTCGCCCACCGGCGTGGACGCGGGCGGCTCGGCTGCCGCCGCGACCGCGAGCAGCGCCAATGCGCCGCCCAGACACACCACCATCGTTCGATTCATCGCTGCGCTCCTTGCTGCTGCGTGCCGCTGCGTCCCGTTTTCCCTGCCGCCCGCGCCGGCGCGCCGCCACGGCGACGCGCCGGCGAGGACGCCGCCGGAGTTACTCGCCGCTCTGGAAGTAGACCTCTTCGTACGGCTGCACCACCACCCAGCCGCTGCCGGAGAACTTGAGCTGGATGCTCTCGCCCGAGCCGCGGCCGAACAGCGTGCCCAGCGAGATGTCGGTGACGATGTCCGGGCTCAGCCCGCCCGACCAGGCGACGGTGGCGTTGGGGTCGGTGAACACCGGCTGGTCCGGGGTCACCGCCAGGGTCAGCGGCTCGTAATGCGAGGTAATCGCGACCACGCCGCTGCCGCTGAGCTTGATGTTGAACAGGCCGCCCGACATCATCCCGGCGACCTTGCGCATCATCTTGATGTCCGAGGCGATGCCGTCCTCGAAGGCCAGCACGTCGTTGCCGTTGACGAAGATCGACTCGCCGTTCAGGCGCAGCAGGGTGATCTTCTTGCCGGCGTCGGCGACGTAGACCCGGCCCTGGCCTTCCATCTTCATCAGCTGGGTGCCCTCGCCGCTGATCGCCTTCTTCAGCAGGTTGGTGAAGCCCTGCTCCATCAGGCCCTGGCGCACGAACTTGACCCCGCCGCGGTAGGCGACCATCGAGCCGGACTTGGCCCAGACCCGGCCGTTGAGCTTGACCTCCAGCAGGTGCGAGCTTTCCAGCTCGAACGCTTCGGGGCTGAGGTCCTTCTGCTTGGAGCTCTCGAGGAATTCGTTGAGGTTCTTGATCGTCACTTGGCCATCTCCTTGGGTGGTGCGCGGCGCGCCGGGGGCGGCGACGGCCACGGCGGTTCCTGTAGCGGACCTGCGGCGGCGATCATACAGCCTGAACGTGGCCCGCCGCCGGTCGCGCGACCCGCCGAAAAGCGCTGCGGCCGGCCCATTCCCGCACGCCGCGGACGCCGGGCTTGGGCTACAATTCCGGCCGTTTTCCGCCTTCCCCCGAGACCGCCCATGTCCCAGCTCGCTTATCGCCGTGTCCTGTTGAAACTTTCCGGCGAGGCGTTGATGGGGGACGAGGACTACGGCATCGACCCCAAGGTCATCGGCCGGCTCGCGCGCGAAGTCATCGAAGTGCAGCAGGCCGGCGCCGAAGTGGCGCTGGTGATCGGCGGCGGTAACATCTTCCGCGGCGCGGGCCTGGCGGCCGGCGGCATGGACCGGGTCACCGGCGACCAGATGGGCATGCTGGCTACGGTCATCAACGCGCTGGCGATGCAGGATTCGCTGGAAAAGCTCGGCGCCAAGGTGCGGGTGATGAGCGCGATCAAGATCAACGACGTGTGCGAGGACTACATCCGCCGCCGCGCGATCCGCCACCTGGAAAAGGGCCGCATCGCGATCTTCGCCGCCGGCGTCGGCAGCCCGTTCTTCACCACCGATTCCGGCGCCGCGCTGCGCGCGATCGAGATCGGCGCCGACCTGCTGCTCAAGGCGACCAAGGTCGACGGCGTGTACGACAAGGACCCGAAGAAGCACGGCGACGCGGTGCGCTTCGACAAGCTCAGCTACGACGAGGTCATCACCCGCGACCTGCAGGTGATGGACACCGCCGCGTTCGCGCTGGCGCGCGACAGCGAACTGCCGCTGCGCATCTTCGACATGGGCCAGCCGGGCGTGCTGCTGCGCATCCTGCGCGGCGAGAACATCGGCACCCTGGTGCAGGGCCGCGGCTGAGGCCGGCGGGCCGCGCCGCGGCCGGCGCGGCGACGATCCGGACAAAGAGACGGCCTCGGACGCGTCGCGACCGGGGCCGTTGCCTTATGCGGGGAACGCGGCGGGCAAAAGTATCGGGCGGCGAATCGGCCGCCCAAGTGGATTCGATCCGGTCGTTCCGTATCGCGGAACTCGTATCGAAGGATTCGTATCGAAGGATTCGTATCGCGCGGTCCGTAACGCGGGATTCGTATCGCCGGGTTCGTATCGAGCGGCGTATCGACCGGTTCGGCGCGTAACTTCGGCCCGGCCGCTCGCATGCGGCCGGATCGTCCGGCCCGCGCGCGGCGCCGGCCGCGAGGACCGCGTCGCCGACGGCGGGTTTCAGGCGCCCGCGTCGGCCAATTCGCGGCGCACTTGCCGGATCGCCTGCTCGGCCGCGCGCAGCGACTCGCGCCGGAGCGTTTCGCT
Source organism: Lysobacter yananisis (assembly GCF_031199375.1). NCBI lineage: Bacteria > Pseudomonadati > Pseudomonadota > Gammaproteobacteria > Lysobacterales > Lysobacteraceae > Lysobacter > Lysobacter yananisis. The sequence continues at coordinate 3,790,528 of NZ_CP133568.1, read as the reverse complement.
GTCGCGCAGCGCCGGCCCCGCGGCGTGGGCGGCGGCCGCGGCCTCGCGGCTGAGCGCCTGCACATCGATCGTCTCGACGGCGCGCCGCGCCATGTCCGCATACGCCTGCAGGCGCGCCCGGTCGGCCGCGCCGATGCGGCCATCGCGTTGCGCCTGGGCGGCGTCGCGATGCGTCTGCTGCGCGTCGCGCAGCGCCTCCTCGATGTCGCGCTGCTGCTGCGCCGAATCCAGCGCCTGCTGGCGCGCGTCGCGCGCGCGCTGCGCGGCGTCGCGGCGCGCCTGCTCGGCGTTGCTGCGCGCCTGCGCCGCATCGCGCCGGGCCTGTTCGCCGTCGCGCTGGCGCTGGCCGGCCTCGAGCCGGACACGCTCGCCATCGCGCCGCGCCTGTTCCGCATCGCGCAGCGCCTGGGCGCGGTCGCGCTGGGCCTGCTCGCGCACCAGCCCGGCCTCGCGCTTGGCCTGGTCGGCGTCGCGACGGGCCTGTTCGGCATCGCGCAGCGCCTGCGCATGGCTGAGCTCGGCCTCGCGGCGCGCGCGTTCGCCCTCGGCGCGGGCGCGACGGCCTTCTTCCTGCGCCTGGCGGCCGGCCTGCTCGGCTTCGGCGCGGGCGCGATCCGCCTGCGCCCGCGCACGCCGGCCCTGTTCCTGCGCCTCGCGCCCGGCGCGCTCGGCCTCGATCCGGGCGCGCTCGCCTTCGGCGCGGGCGCGGCGCCCTTCTTCCTGCGCCTCGCGCCCGGCGCGCTCGGCCTCGCGCGCGGCGACCGCCGCGTCGCGCATGGCGCGTTCGGCCTCGCGCGTGGCCTTGACCGCCTCGACCTCGGCCTGGGCCGCATCGCGCTGCATGCCGTCCAGACGCGCGCGGGTGGCGGCGTCGCGCACCGGTTCGTAGCGGCCGTCGTCGCGGACGCGGAAGTATTGGCCGTCCTTGATCGCCCAGGTCCGCATGTCGCCGTTGTTGATCTCGGTGATGCGCTGCTCGTTCTGCAGGGTCTTGCCGTCGCGGATGACGACCTTGGACGATTGGCTGCGCGAGGTGGTGCGCGCAGGCGCGGGAGCCGGCGCCGGCGCCGCACCGCTCGCGGCCGCGGCGACCGGGGCAGCGCTCGCCGCCGCGACGGCCGGGGATGCGGCGCTCGCGGCGACGGCGCCGACCGTCGCGGCCGCCGCGGCTTCGGCGGCGGCGGTGACCTTGTACGGCACCAATCCGAACGCGGCCACCGCGGCGATCAGCGCGGCGCCGCCCAGGCGCGCGGCCAATCTGCGCTCGGCCGGCGCGCGCGCGGCCAGGGTCTTGTTTTGCAGCATGGTCAGTCTCCGCTTGAGCACGGTGTAGGTGGGCGACGCGCCGGCCACGCCGGTCGCCGGACGCGGCGCCACGCCCAGGCGCAGCAACAGCCGGCCGTAGTCGTGGGCGGCGTAGCGGCGGCTGTCGAGCACGGCCGCGTCGCAGGCCTGCTCGCGGGCGATCGCGTATTCGCGCGCGATCACGTGGGCGAGCGGGTGGAAGAAGAACAGGTGGCGCGCCAGCGCCGGCACCCAGCCCCACCACAGGTCGCGGCGGCGCAGGTGGGTGAGTTCGTGGTGCAGGGCCATCGCCAGTTCGTCGTCGCTGAGTTCGGCCAGTTGCCGCTGCGGCAGCAGCACGGTCGCCGGCGGGCCGACCAGTTGCGGCGAATCGATCTGCGCCGACACCCGCAGCGGCGGCAGCCGGCGCAGGCCGAGGCTGGCGCCGAGCGCGCGATAGGCGCGCAGCGCCGGGCCGTGTTCGCATTCGTCGGCGCCGGCGACGCGGCGGCGCACCGCCAGATAGGCGCGCGCGCTGGCTGCGACCAGCACGATCACCCCGGCCAGCCACAACGCCGCGAACAGCGCCGGCCACGACAGCCACTGCAGCGCGTCGGCCGGCGCGGCGATCTGCGCCGGCGCCGCGGCCAGGTCGGCGCGGGTCACCAGGTAAGGCATCTGCGCCGCCGGCGACAGTTGTGCGGCGGCCGGCGCGGCGGCGGCTTCGGCGGTGCGCTGCCAGTCCGCCGGCAGCAGCGGCAGTTCCAGCGGCGCCGGCCACAACGCGCCGACCAGCAACTGCAGCGCCGCGCACCACCACAGCCAGCAGCGCACCGCCGCGCTCGGCCGCAGCCAGCGCACCAGCAACCAGATCGCCGCGACCATCAGCAGCGATTGAACCCCGGCCGCGAACAGCCGCGGCAACAACACCTCGCCGATCCAGTACAGGGTCATGTCAGTCCTCCTTGCGCCGCGCCTGCAGGTCGGCGACCAGGCTTTCCAGTTCGGCCAGTTCGGCGTCGCTGACCTGGGCGCGCTGCGACATCCACGCCACGAACGGCGACAGCGAGCCTTGCAGGGTGTTGGCGACGAAGCTGCCGACCGCCGAGCGCATCACGTCGTCGGCCGGGGTCTGGGTGGCGTAGCGGTACACGCCGCCGACCTTGCGCCGGCGCAGGTAGGCCTTGGCGCGCAGCCGTTCCATCATCGTCAGCACGGTCGAGCGGGCCAGCCCGCGCGCCTCGCCGAAGTCGGCCGCGACTTCGCCGACCGAGGCGTCGCCGCGCTCGGAGAGATAGTTCAGCAGCGCCAGTTCCTGGTCGCCGATCGACTTGCGCGCCATCGGGGATCGCCTCGTAGCTACAGTTGTAGTCAATGTGCCGTTGACTACAGTTGTCGTCAACGTGACTGAAGTCATGGGGCCGGGCCCGGCGCCGGGCGCTGCCCGACCCCGCCGCGGCGCCGGATCCGGCCGCCGGAGTTGTGATTCGCCGAAGTCGGTCAAGGTTTAAGGCCGCGCGGCGCGAGCGCTGTAATAGTGTTCGCGGCGATCGCCGTGACAGCATTCGCGCATGCACTCGCACAGCCATTCCCACGGTGGCCACGGCCACCACCACGGCCTGGAAAGCGGCACCCGCGCGTTCGCCGTGGTGACCCTGATCAACCTGGCCTACACCGCGCTGGAAGCCGGCTACGGTTTCTGGACCAATTCGCTGGCGCTGCTGTCGGACGCGCTGCACAACCTCGGCGACGTGGTCGGCCTGGGCCTGGCCTGGGGCGCGGCGGTGCTGGCCAAGCGCCTGCCGACCGACCGCCACACCTACGGCTGGCGCCGCGCCACGCTGCTCTCGCCGCTGGCCAATGCGCTGCTGCTGGTCGGCTTCTCCGGCGCGCTGGGCTGGGAGGCGATCCGCCGCTTCGGCGCGCCGCCGCAGATCCCGGCGCTGCCGGTGATCGTGGTCGCCGCGCTCGGCATCGCGGTCAACCTCGGCGCGGCGTGGCTGGTGCGCGACGGCCACGAGCACGATCTCAACCGCCGCGGCGCGTTCCTGCACCTGATGGCCGACGCGGCGGTGTCGCTGGCGGCGGTGCTGGCCGGCGCCGGCATGTGGCTGACCGGCTGGGCCTGGCTGGACCCGGCGATCGCGCTGCTGATCGGCGTGGTGGTCGCGGTGGGCGCGTTCGGCCTGCTGCGCGAGGCCTTCAACGCGGCGATGGACGCGGTGCCGGCGAACATCGACCGCGGCCAGGTCGAAGCGCTGCTGCGCGCGCAGCCCGGCGTGCGCGCGGTGCACCACCTGCACATCTGGTCGCTGGGCGCGGGCGAGATCGCGATGACCGCGCACATCGTGCGTCCCGACGACCGCGACCACGACGCCTTCATCGACACGCTCAACCGCGAGCTCGACCGCCGCTTCGGCATCAACCACCCGACCCTGCAGGTCGAGCACGGCGGCGCCTGCGAACACGACCGCCACGACCGCGCGCCGCACGGCGGGCATGGCGCGGCCGTGCGGCATGGGCATGGGCATGGGCATGACCACGACCACCACGATCACGATCACGACGATCACGGCCACCACGACCACGATCATCGCGATCACGCCGGGCACGCCCACGCCCACCGCGAAAGCGAGCCGGCCGCCGCCCACGCATGCGATTCGCACACGCGCGAAACGCAGGCCCGCGCCGCCGCCGATGCGTACGAACGCGAGCGCGAGCGCCACGACCACCCGCGCCAGCACGACCACGCCCCGCACCGCTGACCCCTCGATGCTGCACTGCAGCGCGACCGCCCCGAGCGCCGCGACCGCCCCCGCGGCCCGCGCCGGCGCGCGCAAAACCCCGCGCACGGGCGTTTGAAACCCGACGCCGGCAGCGCTTTCCCGCTCGCGCCGCTCGCCGTCCCGCGCCCCCGCCATGCAGCGCCTGGGCGCTGTTTTGGCCGCTTCCGGCGCCGTTCCCGGCCCCTGCCGCGGCCCGCCGCCGCCCCCGGCGCCGGCCGACGTGGTCCGCAAAACCGGCCCCAGCCCATATAATCCCGCGATTACCGCTACAGGATCGGAGCCGGCGATGCTCAACGACATCAAGAAAGACGCACAGAACCGCATGGCCAAGAGCGTGGAAGCCTTCCGCCACGATCTGACCAAGGTCCGCACCGGCCGCGCCTCGACCGCGCTGGTGGACCACCTGAAGGTCAACTACCACGGTTCGGAGATGCCGTTGAACCAGGTCGCCAGCGTCCAGGTCAGCGACGCGCGCACCCTGACCATCACCCCGTGGGAGAAGCAGATCGTCGGCGCGGTCGAAAAGGCCATCCTCGCCTCCGACCTGGGCCTGACCCCGAACACCGCCGGCACCGTGATCCGCATCAACCTGCCGGCGCTGACCGAGGAGCGCCGCAAGGAGCTGACCAAGGTCGTGCACAGCGAGAGCGAGAACGCCAAGGTCGCCGTCCGCAACATCCGCCGCGACGCCAACCACCAGGCCAAGGAACTGCTCAAGGACAAGAAGGTCACCGAGGACGAGCTGCGCGGCTTCGAAGGCGACATCCAGAAGATCACCGACAGCGCGATCAAGGACGTCGACGGCGTGGTCAAGGCCAAGGAACAGGAGCTGATGGCGGTCTGACCGCCGCGCGGCGGTCCGGCACTGAACTTCCGCGCCGCGCGCGGGTCCAGTTCCGGTTCGCCGCAGTTCACGCCCCGCGCCCCGCGCGGCGCGCGCCCTGCCGTTCCGCCGCGCCGCCGCGCTTGTCCCGTCCTTCCGCCTGAGGTTCCCGTCATCGGCGCCATGCCTTCCGAGCCCGCCAACGCCGCGCCCGCACGCATCCCGCGCCATCTCGCCGTGATCATGGACGGCAACGGCCGCTGGGCCGAACGCCGCCGCCGGCCGCGCATCATCGGCCACCGCGCCGGCGCGCGCGCGGTCAACGTCTGCATCGATTTCTGCATCGAGCGCGGCGTCCAGGCGCTGACCCTGTTCGCTTTCTCCAGCGAGAACTGGGGCCGCCCCGAGGACGAGGTCGGCGGCCTGATGAAGCTGTTCCTCAACGCGCTGGAGCGCGAGGTCGAGGAGCTCGACCGGCGCGGCGTGCGCGTGCGCTTCATCGGCGAGCGCGAGCGCTTCTCCGACAAGATCCGCGAACGCATGGCCGCGGCCGAGCGCCAGACCGAGCGCAACGGCGCCCTGCACCTGACCATCGCCGCCAGCTACGGCGGCCGCTGGGACATCGCCCAGGCCGCGCGCTCGCTGGCCCAGGACGTGGCCGCCGGCCGGCTGGCGCCGCAGGACATCGACGAGCGCCTGCTCGGCGCGCGGGTGTGCCTGGCCGACCTGCCGCCGCCGGACCTGTTCATCCGCACCGGCGGCGACACCCGCATCAGCAACTTCCTGCTGTGGCAGCTGGCCTATACCGAATTGTGGTTCACCGAAGCCCTGTGGCCCGAGCTCGACGCGGCCATGCTGCAGCGCGCGCTGGACGAATACGCCGGGCGCGAGCGCCGTTTCGGCCTGACCGGGGCGCAGATCGCGGCCCAGACCAACGAGACCGTTGAATGACCAAAACCCGCCTGATTGCCGCGCTGGTCATGGCCCCTGTGGCGATCGCCGCGATCCTGCTGCTGCCGACCCCGTGGCTGATCGCGGCGGCCGCGGTGGTGTTCCTGGCCGGGCTGTGGGAGTGGTTCGACCTGGCCGAGATCGAGGACACCCTCTCGCGCACCGTGCTGCTGGTCGTGCACATGGCGCTGATGGTGGCGCTGGTGTGGGCCTCGCGCGGCGGCGGCGCCGGCGATCCGGCCCAGCCGCCGTCGATGGTGCTGTTCAAGATCGCCTCGCTGGTCGGGGTGATCTGGTGGCTGCTGGCCCTGCTGTGGCTGCAGCGCTTCAACTTCGCCAGCGACCACCGCACCTACGCGCGCATGTTCAAGCTGGCCGCGGCCGCGCTGAGCGTGATCCCGGCCTGGTGCGCGCTGACCTGGATCCACGCCGAAGGCGGCAACGGCCACTGGTGGCTGCTGACCGCGCTGGCGGTGGTGTGGGCGGCCGACTCGGGCGCGTATTTCGCCGGGCGCAAGTTCGGCATGCTCAAGCTGGCCCCGCGGGTCAGCCCGAACAAGACCGTCGAAGGCCTGATCGGCGGCGCCGTGGCCGGCGTCGCGGTCGGCGTCGGCCTGTCGCTGCTGGCCGGCGCGACCACCGCGCAGCTGCCGTGGGTGGCGCTGGTGTCGCTGGTGGCGGTGCTGTTCTCGGTGGTCGGCGACCTGTTCGAGAGCCTGCTCAAGCGCCATGTCGGGGTCAAGGATTCCGGCCACCTGATTCCGGGCCACGGCGGCGTGCTCGACCGCATCGACGGCGTGCTCGCCGCGCTGCCGGCGTTCGCGCTGGGCAAGGCGATCTTCGGGTTCTGAGCCGATGACGCTGCCCCCGCGCAAGGTCGCCGTGCTCGGCGCCACCGGTTCCATCGGCGCCTCGGCGCTGGACGTGATCGCCCGCCATCCGCAGGCCTTGCAGGCGACCGTGCTCGCCGCCGGCGGCAAGGTCGAGGCGCTGCTGGCGCTGTGCGAGCGCCATCGCCCCGAGCATGCGGTGATCGCCGATCCGGCCTGTTTCGAGCTGCTGCGCGACGGCTTGCGCGCGCGCGGCCTGGCCGCCCAGGCCCATTGCGGCGACCAGGCCCTGGTCGAGCTGGCCGGCTCGGACGCCTGCGACACCGTGGTCGCGGCCATCGTCGGCGCCGCCGGGCTGGATTCGACCCTGGCCGCGGCCCGCGCCGGCAAGCGCCTGCTGCTGGCCAACAAGGAATCGCTGGTGCTGGCCGGCGAACTGCTGATGCGCGCCGCGCACGAGGCCGGCGCGACCATCGTGCCGATCGACAGCGAGCACAACGCGATCTTCCAGTGCCTGCCCGACGCCCACGCCCACGCCGGGCTCAAGCGCATCCTGCTGACCGCCTCGGGCGGGCCGTTCCGCGGGCGTACACGTTCGGACCTGGGCGAAGTCACCCCCGAGCAGGCCGTCGCCCACCCGAAGTGGTCGATGGGGCCGAAGATCTCGGTCGACTCGGCCACGCTGATGAACAAGGGCCTGGAGGTGATCGAGGCCCACCACCTGTTCGGCCGCCCGGGCCTGCCCATCGAGGTGCTGGTGCACCCGCAGAGCCTGGTCCATTCGCTGGTCGAATTCGTCGACGGCTCCACCCTGGCCCAGCTCGGCCTGCCGGACATGCGCACCTCGCTGGCGGTCGGCTTCGGTTGGCCTCAGCGGATCGAATCGGGCGTGTCCGGGCTGGACCTGCTGGCCCACGGCAAGCTCGAATTCGAGCGCCCCGACCTGGACGCCTTCCCGTGCCTGCGCCTGGCCTTCCAGGCCCTGGCCGCCGGCGGCACCGCACCGGCCACGCTCAACGCCGCCAACGAAGTGGCGGTTTCAGCCTTTCTTCAGCGCCGTGTGGGTTTCCTAGCGATACCCGCGCTGGTCGAGGACACCCTCGCCGCGCTCCCGCCCACCCCGGCCAGCTCGCTGGCGGCGCTGCGCGAGGCCGATGCCCAGGCCCGCCGCCACGCCGAGCAGGCGATCGGCCACGCTGCCCGAACCTTGCGAGCCTGACGCGGCCATGAGCGAAATCCTGGGCTCCCTGTGGTGGCTGATCATCAGCATCGGCCTGCTGGTGACCTTCCACGAATTCGGCCATTTCTGGGTCGCCCGCCGCTGCGGGGTCAAGGTGCTGCGCTTCTCCATCGGCTTCGGCAAGCCGCTGTGGATGCGGGTCGGCAAGGACGGCACCGAATACGCGATCGGCCGCATCCCGCTCGGCGGCTACGTCAAGATGCTCGACGAGCGCGAGTACGAGATCGGCGAGGCGCTCAAGCCGCATGCCTTCAACCGCAAGCCGGTGTGGCAGCGCATCGCGATCGTGTTCGCCGGCCCGGCCGCCAACCTGATCCTGTGCGTGGCTTTCCTGTGGGGCATGTTCGTGATCGGCCGGCCGGATTTCGCCCCGGTGGTCGGCTCCAGCGCCGGCATCGCCGCCGAAGCCGGGCTGCGCCGCGGCGACACCGTCGAGGCCATCGGCGAGCGCGCCACGCCGACCTGGAGCGAGGTGCAGATGGCGCTGATCCCGCACGCGCTCGACCGCGAGGACGTCGCGGTCAAGGTGCGCGCGCAGAACGGCAGCCAGCAGACCCGCACCCTGCGCCTGTCCCAACTGCCGGCCGGGTTCGACGAGCGCCGCGTGGTCCAGGTGATCGGCCTGGGCGGGCGCCACGAGCTGATCCCGGCCCTGGTCGGCCGGGTCGAACCCGACAGCGCCGCCTGGCGCGTGCTGGCCGAGGGCGACCGCATCACCGCCCTGGACGGCGACCCCATCGCCAGCTGGAACGACCTGCCGGCGGCGGTCGCCAAGCTCGGCGAGCGCGGCGGCAAGGCGATGATCGAGGTGCTGCGCAACGGCGACCGCCTGGCACTGGAAATCCAGCCGCGGCAGATGAAGCGCGACGACGGCGAGACGTTCTGGGGCCTCGGCGTGGCCGTCGCCGCCCCGACGCCGCCGCAGCGCGACGCGGTGCTGCGCTACGGCCCGGTCGCGGCCGTGCCGGCCGCTTTCCGCGAAGGCTGGCACCAGGCCGGCGAGCTGTTCGCGATGATCGGCCGCGCCTTCACCGGCCGGGTCTCGCTGCAGAACACCGTGGCCGGCCCGGTCACCATCGGCCGCGCCGCCAACGCCTACGCCAGCAACGGCCCGGCCTGGTACCTGCAACTGCTGGCGATGCTGTCGCTGAGCCTGGGCATCCTGAATCTGCTGCCGATCCCGATCTTGGACGGCGGACACCTGCTGTATTACCTTATCGAGCTTGTCAAAGGCAGCCCAGTCAGCGAACGCGTGATGGCGGCCGGGCATTTCGTCGGCCTGGCGCTGATCGCGAGCCTGATGGGCCTGGCCTTCTACAACGACATCTTGAACAACCTGGTGCGCTGAATGCCGGCCTGACGCTCGCTCCAACGCTATCGCCCCGACCCACCAGCCGCTTCAGCCCCCTGCCCGCGCCGCTGCGCTGCAGACCAGACCCCCAACGGACGTAATGATGACGCGAACCCCTAATCGCCGCCTGCTGGCCCTCGCCCTTGCCACGGCAATGACCTCGGCCCCGGCGATTCCCGCGATGGCGCAGTCCGCCGATCCGTTCGCGCTGGGAGGCGGCGCCAAGACCCCGGCGCCGGGCTCGTTCACCGTCAGCGACATCCGCATCGACGGCCTGCAGCGCATTTCCGCCGGTACGGTGTTCACCTACCTGCCGGTCGAGCGCGGCGACACCATGGACAGCGCCAAGGCCGGCGACGCGATCCGCGCGCTGTACAAGACCGGCTTCTTCGAGGACGTGCAGCTCGACCGCCAGGGCACCATCCTGGTGGTCACCGTGACCGAGCGTCCGGCGATCAACAAGCTGACCCTGACCGGCAACAAGGACATCAAGTCCGACGACCTGCTCAAGGGCCTGAAGGAGATCGGCCTCGCCGAAGGCGAGACCTTCGACCGCCTGGCCCTGGACAAGGTCACCCAGGATCTGGCGCGCCAGTACAACAACCGCGGCAAGTACAACGTCGAGATCACCCCGACCGTGTCGCGCCTGGACCGCAACCGCGTCGACATCACGATCAACGTCAAGGAAGGCAAGGCGGCGAAGATCCGCCACATCAACCTGATCGGCAACGACAAGTTCGAGCAGAAGGACATCCTCAACGCCTGGGAGTCGCGCGAGCACAACTGGCTGAGCTGGTACCGCCGCGACGACCAGTACTCGCGCGAGAAGCTGTCCGGCGACCTGGAAAAGCTCAACTCGTTCTACCTCGACCGCGGCTACGTCGACTTCAGCATCGACTCGACCCAGGTCGCGATCAGCCCGAACCGGCAGGACATGTTCCTCACCGCCGGCATCAGCGAGGGCGACCAGTACAAGATCGCCAGCGTGCAGGTCACCGGCGACACCGTGCTGCCGAAGGAAGACATCGAGAAGCTGGTCATCGTCAAGCCCGAGCAGATCTTCTCGCGGCGCCTGCTGGAGATCAGCTCCGACGCGATCACCGCGACCCTGGGCAACGTCGGCTACGCCTTCGCCCAGGTCAATCCGATCCCGGACATCAACCGCGAGAACAAGACCGTCGGCATCAACATGCAGGTGGTGCCGGGCCCGCGCGTCAACGTGCGCCGGATCGTGTTCAAGGGCAACACCCGCACCGGCGACGAGGTCCTGCGCCGCGAGATGCGCCAGTTCGAAGGCACCTGGTACTCGCAGGCGGCGATCGACCGCTCCAAGATCCGCCTGCAGGGCCTGGGCTACTTCGAGACCGTGGACGTGGAAAGCAAGCCCGTGCCGGGCAGCAGCGACCAGGTCGACGTGGTCTACAACCTCAAGGAAACCACCTCGGGCAGCTTCGTGTTCGGCCTGGGCTACTCGCAGCTCGGCAAGCTGACCACGCAGATCCAGCTTTCGCAGAACAACTTCCTCGGCAGCGGCAACCGCGTGTCGGTGCAGGCGCAGCGCAGCTACTACCAGGAGCGCTTCGACTTCTCCTACACCAACCCCTACTTCACCGACGACGGCGTCTCGCTGGGCTACAACCTGTCCTGGCGCAAGCTCGATTACTCCGACTTCAACACCGCGCAGTACTCGACCACCAACGGCACCGCGCAGGTCGTGCTCGGCATTCCGCTGACCGAGACCGACTCGATCACCGGCCTGGTCGGCATCGACAGCAACGAGATCATCGCCGGCGAGGGCTACACCCCGCGCAGCATCGTCGACTACCTCGACGCGCTCGGCCACCGCACCTTCCACGCCTGGCGCGCGCAGGTGGGCTGGGGCCGCAACAGCCTCAACCACGCGCTGACCCCGACCGCGGGCACCCAGCAGCGCCTGTGGCTGGAAGCGACCCTGCCTGGCTCGACCGCCGAGTACTACAAGCTCAACTACAGCTTCTCCAAGTTCTGGCCGCTGTCGCGCCACCTGGTGCTCAACACCCGCGCCGAGGTCGGCTACGGCGACAGCTACGGCAAGGACGTCAGCCGCGTCATCGACCGCGACGGCCCGACCGGCCCGCTGCCGCCGGAGACGATCACCGCCACCGGCCTGCCGTTCTTCGAGAACTTCTACGCCGGCGGCGTGCGCTCGGTGCGCGGCTTCACCGACAACACCCTCGGCCCGCGCGAGGCGGCGACCAACGGCAGCTACGCGCAGCCGCTGGGCGGCGCGTTCAAGACCACCGGCTCGCTGGAAATGTATTTCCCGACCCTGCTCGACACCCCGGCCGCGCGCGTCTCGGCGTTCGTGGACTTCGGCAACGTGTACAAGGACTACGACGCCTTCGACGCGGGCGAGCTGCGCGCCTCGGCCGGCATCGCGCTGATGTGGCGTTCGCCGATGGGCCCGATCTCGATCAGCTACGCGTTCCCGTTCAAGAAGCAGGACGACGTGCTCGACGTCAACGGCAAGCCCACCGGCCGCGGCGACGAACTCGAGCGCCTGCAGTTCACCTTCGGCGGCACGTTCTGAGCGCGGCCGCGCGGCCGCACGCATCCGTGGACAGCCAAGGCCACACCGCCCGCGAACTGGCCGAGCGTTTCGCGCTCGGCCTGCACGGCGACGGCGAGGCGCGCGTGAGCGGCGTCGGCACCCTGGCCAAGGCCGGGCCGGCGCAGTTGGCGTTCCTGGCCAACCCCAAATACCGCTCGCAACTCGACGCCAGCGCCGCCGGCGTGGTGGTGATGCGCGAGCAGGACGCCGCCGGCTACGCCGGCACCGCGTTGATCGCGCGCGATCCCTACTCGGCCTTCGCCAAGATTTCCGCCTTGTTCGAGCCCCGCCCCGAGCGGCCGCCGGGCATCCATGCGTCCGCCGCGATCGATCCCTCCGCCGAGGTCTCGCCGGCGGCGCACGTCGGCGCGTTCGTCAGCATCGGCGCGCGCAGCCGCGTCGAGGCCGGCGCCACGATCGGCCCGGGCTGCGTGATCGGCGAGGACTGCACGGTCGGCGAAGGCTGCGAGCTGGTCGCGCGGGTGACCCTGGTGACCCGGGTGCGCCTGGGCCAACGCGTGCTGATCCATCCCGGCGCGGTGCTCGGCGCCGACGGCTTCGGCCTGGCGATGGAAGCCGGCCGCTGGCTCAAGGTGCCGCAGCTCGGTGGGGTCCGCATCGGCGACGACTGCGAGATCGGCGCCAACACCTGCATCGACCGCGGCGCCATCGAGGACACCGTGCTCGAGGAAGACGTGCGCCTCGACAACCAGATCCAGATCGGCCACAACGTCCACATCGGCGCGCACAGCGCCATGGCCGGCTGCTCGGCCGCGGCCGGCAGCGCCAAGATCGGCCGCTACTGCCTGATCGGCGGCGGCGCCGGCGTGCTCGGCCACCTGGAAGTCTGCGACAAGGTCACCGTTACCGCGATGAGCCTGGTCACCAGCTCGATCCGCGAGCCGGGCGAGTACTCCTCCGGCACCCCGCTGATGGACAACCGCAGCTGGCGCAAGAACGCCGCGCGCTTCAAGCAGCTCGACGCGATCGCCCGGCGCACCCGCGGCAGCGGCAGCGGCGACGACGGGGCCTGAGCCGCGCGCGGCGCGCGCCCGCATACGATGCCGCTTCCATACGGTGCCGCCACACCCGCCGGGGAAACTGCGGGACAATGACGGAACCGCGTCACACCACAAGGGCCGCCAGGCGCGGCGGCCGCGAGCACAGGACGTGCGTCAAAGGACGAAAGACAAGATGAGCCAGACCCTGCAACTCCCGCTCGACGTGCCGGCGATCCAGCAACTGCTGCCGCACCGCTACCCGTTCCTGCTGATCGACCGCGTGCTGGAACTGGAACCCAACAAGCGCGTGCTCGCCATCAAGGGCGTGAGCTGCAACGAGCCCTTCTTCAACGGCCACTTCCCCGGCAACCCGGTCATGCCCGGCGTGCTGGTGATCGAGGCGCTGGCCCAGGCCGGCGGCCTGCTGACCCAGGTCACCCATGGCGGCGTCGCCGCCGGCCGCTCGTTCTACCTGGTCAAGGTCGACAAGGCCAAGTTCTCGCGCATGGTCGTGCCCGGCGACCGCCTGGAACTGGAAGTCACGCTCAAGCGCATGATCCGCAACATGGCCCTGTTCGACGGCGTCGCCCGCGTCGACGGTAACGTGGTGGCCTGCGCCGAGATCATGTGCGCCGAGGCCAAGGAATAATCCGATGAGCGCCGCCATCCACCCCACCGCCTTCGTCGACCCCGCCGCGAAGCTCGGCGACGGCGTCGTGGTCGGCGCGTTCTGCTACATCGGCGCGGACGTCGAGGTCGGCGCCGGCACCGCGTTCGGTCCGCACTGCGTGGTCCAGGGGCCGACCCGGATCGGCCGCGACAACCGCTTCCACGCCCAGTGCGCGATCGGCGGCGACCCGCAGGACAAGAAGTTCGCCGGCGAGCGCACCGAGCTGGTCATCGGCGACGGCAACAGCTTCCGCGAGTTCGTCACCGTCAACCGCGGCACCGGCAGCGGCGGCGGCGTCACCCGCATCGGCGACCGCAACTGGCTGCTGGCGTACACCCACATCGCCCACGACTGCCAGGTCGGCAACGATTGCGTGTTCTCCAACAACTCCACCCTCGCCGGCCACGTGGTGGTGGAAGACCACGTGATCATGAGCGGCTTCGCCGGCATCCATCAGTTCTGCCGGGTCGGCGCGCACGCCTTCATCGGCATGGGCGCGCTGGTCAACGGCGACGTGGCGCCGTTCCTGATGGTCGCCCAGGACGGCTACGGCCGCCCGCGCGGGATCAACGCCGAAGGCCTCAAGCGCCGCGGCTTCGGGCCCGAACGCATCGCCGCGATCAAGCGCGCCTACCGCGCGGTGTTCATGTCCGGCGCCTCGCTCGAAGACGCGCGCGCCAAGCTCGAAGCGCTCGCCGCCGACAGCGCCGACGTGCGCGCGTTGCTCGACTTCATCGGCAACGGCGAACGGCCGCTGCTGCGCTGAGGCGACGGTGACCGCGAAGGTCCAGCGCCTGCGCATCGGCCGGACCGTCTTCGCCTATGCCGCCGACGGCGCCGAACACCGCGCCGAAGCCGCCGAGATCTTCATCGACGAGCGCCCGCTCGCGCACTGGCTGGGCATCGCCCGCGACCTCGGCAACGCCGACACCGACCTGGACACCCGCGCTCCGCCGGCGCTGGCCGAACGCGGCCGCGCCGCGTTCCTGGGGCTGCAGCCGGCGCACAACCCGTTCGGCTCGGGCCGGCTGGTGCTGTACCGCTGCCACTGCGGCAGCGACTACTGCGGGACGATTTCCTGCCTCCTGGACATTGACGACGATCACGTCGTTTGGCGGCAAGTGACCCGCGAGGACGATAATGGCCCCATGCCCGGGGCCGATCCGGGCGAGAATGCGGGCTCGTCCTGGCTCCCGCCCGGCGCGCCGCTGCGGTTCGTGTTCGACCGCCGCCAGTACCGACGGGAACTGGAACGCCACTTCCAACAGCGCCCCGACTGACGGCGCCACGTCCAAGAGCGCCCCATCCCCCGATGAACGCCCCTGCGCCCGCCCCCATCGCCGCCGCCATCGACCAGATCTTCCCCGCCGCGCCCCCGCCGCCGCCGCGTTTCGCCCTGATCGCCGGCGAGGCCTCCGGCGACCTGCTCGGCGCCGGGCTGATCGAGGAACTGCGCCGGCGCCATCCCGGCGCCGAGTTCGTCGGCATCGGCGGCGAGCAGATGCGCGCAGCCGGCATGGACACCTGGTTCGACGCCGGCGAGCTGGCGGTGATGGGCCTGTCGGAAGTGCTCAAGCACCTGCCGCGGCTGCTGCGCCTGCGCCGCGACGTGCGCCAGCGCATCCTCGATTGGAAGCCCGACGCCTTCATCGGCATCGACGCGCCCGACTTCAATCTCGGCGTGGAGCGCTGGCTCAAGCAGCGCGGCGTGCGCACCGTGCACTACGTCAGCCCGTCGGTGTGGGCGTGGCGGCGCAAGCGCGCGCAGAAGATCGGGCGCAGCGCCGACCGGGTGCTGTGCCTGTTCCCGATGGAACCGCCGATCTACGCCGAATACGGCGTGGACGCGCGCTTCGTCGGCCATCCGCTGGCCGACGAAATGCCGATCCACCCCGACCGCGACGGCGCGCGCATGACCCTGGGCCTGGACGACGAGGCGCCGATCCTGGCGATGCTGCCGGGTTCGCGGGTCGGCGAGATCGAGACCCTGGCGGCGGACTTCATCGCCGCCGCGGCCGTACTGCTGGCGGCCGAACCGCGCCTGGGCATCGTCGCGCCGATGGCCAGCGCGCGCGCGCGCGGCGCGTTCGAGCGCATCCTCGACGCCCATCCCGACGGCGCGCGGGTGCGCCGCGCGCTGCGCATCGTCGACCGCGGCGCGCGCACGGTGATGGTCGCCAGCGACGCGGTGCTGCTGGCCTCGGGCACCGCCACCCTGGAAGCGATGCTGGCCAAGCGGCCGATGGTGGTGGCCTACAAGGTCTCGCCGCTGACCTACGCCCTGGTCAAGCGCCTGGGCATGCTCAAGGTCGACCATTACGCCCTGCCCAACGTGCTCGCCGGCGAACCGGTGGTGCCCGAGCTGATGCAGCACGACTGCACCCCGGAGAATCTCGCCGGCGCGGTCCTGCGCTGGCTGCGCGACCCCGCCGCCGGCGCCGCGCTGCTGCCCAAGTTCCAGCGCATCCACCTGGAACTCAAGCGCGACGCCTCCGCGCGCGCGGCCGACGCGATCGTCGAGCTGATCGGCGAGAGCGCCGGGGCGACGGCGTGAGCCCGCGTCTGCGTCTGGATTAGACTTTGAGGAGTGAGCGTGGAGGAGTGAGGAGCGAGCGAAAGCAGAGCGTCGCGCTTTCGCTCGCTCCTCACTCCTCCACGCTCACTCCTCGCTCTCCATTCCTCACTGAAACCCGCCGCCCGTGACCGCCCCCACCACCGCCCGCCGCTCCCGCCTCATCGCCGGCGTCGACGAAGCCGGCCGCGGCCCGCTGGCCGGGCCGGTCGCGGTGGCCGCGGTGATCCTCAACCCGCGCCGCCGCATCGACGGCCTCGACGATTCCAAGAAGCTCAGCGAACGCAAGCGCGACGCGCTGTTCCCGCTGATCCAGGAACGCGCGCTGGCGTGGCGGATCGAGTTCGTCGAGGTCGAGGAGATCGACCGCATCAACATCTTCCAGGCGACCATGGCCGGCATGCGCCGCGCGCTGCTGGCGCTGGCGCCGCAGGCCGAACTGGCGCGGGTGGACGGCAACCACCTGCCGCGCGACCTGCCCTGCCGCGGCGAGGCGCTGGTCGGCGGCGACGCGCTCGAACCGGCGATCATGGCCGCCTCGATCCTGGCCAAGGTCGCGCGCGACCGGTTGATGGCGCAGGTGCACCAGGACTGGCCGCAATACGGCTTCGACCGCCACAAGGGCTATTCCACCGCCGCGCACCTGGCGGCGCTGCGCGCGCACGGCCCGTGCCCGCAGCATCGGCGCAGCTTCGCGCCGGTGCGGATCGAGACCGAGCAGCGTTCGCTGTTCTGAGGCGGCGATGGCCGGGCTCCGGGCCCGAAGCCCGGGCGGTTGTGGGAGGGCCTTCGGGCCCGATGCTCTGGTTTCAGATCGCCGCGACCTGGGACAAAGGCATCGGGCCTGAAGGCCCTCCCACTACAACCGCCTGAACGCCCAGGCGTGCCACAGGTCACAGCGACTTCAGACCCTCGCGCGCAGACTCGCGCCAGGCGCATCGTTGGCCATCCTCCCAACGCACCGGTCCGCGTCGTTCCCCGGCCCGCGACGCGAACCTCCCCGCCCCCGAATCGGCCGGACGCGAGGTGTTCCATGCGCATGCCTCACCCCACCCCGACCGCCGAACCGCTGCCGTTCGAACGCGCGCCGCCGCCGCACCACCTGCAGCCCTACGAGCCGGCCATGGCCCTGCGTCCGGCGGCCATCGCCGCCTTCGATGCGCTGCTGCACGAACTCCACCCCGATGCCGCCCGGGTCGACGCCGACCGCCTGCAGCGCTTGGCCGCATGGCTGGCCGCGCTGGCGCCGGAGCAGGCCCGGCATGTGGTCGACGAGCGCCTGCGCTGCCTGCAGGAGCTGCGCACGATGGCCGCCGACCCGGCCTGGAACTGCGAGCCGGCGCTGCGCCGGCGGCTGGAGCGCTTGTTCGCCTACGTCGACCAGGACGAAGACCTGATTCCCGACCGGGTGCCGCTGCTGGGCCTGCTCGACGACGTGCTGCTGGTCGAACTGGCGTGGCCGGCGTTCGCCGCCGAAGCCGAGGACTACCGCGACTTCTGCGCCTACCGGCGGTTGGAGCATCCCTCTGGCGACGCCGAAGCGCAGCGCGCGGCCTGGGCGCGCGACCGGCTCGCCGAACTGGCGCTGCTGCAACACCACGCCCGGGTCAGCGACAGCCACTACGCCAACGGACGCACGCCCGAGCCGGTGTTCCGGATCGCGTGAACGCAAGGCGCGGCCCGCCACCGCGCTCCTGCACCGGCTCCCTGTAGGAGCGGCGCAAGCCGCGACCGCGGGGCGGCCGGTCGCGTCGCGACCGCGGCTCGAGCGTTCGCTGCTCGCGAGGTTGCCGCGCAGCGAACGGTCGGCGGTGGTCTGCGTTCGCGATGGCGAGCCGCCGACGCGACCGGCCGCCCCGCGGTCGCGGCTTGCGCCGCTCCTACAGTCGAGTCGCCGGGTCCGGCAACCGCGCGCCCAACCGCGCGCCGCACGATTCCCAATCCGGTGAGATCGGCCGCGCGCCGGCGATCGCGCCGTGTCAAGCCTTGCCCCACGGCGCCGGGCTGATACCCTGCAATCCGGCACTTTCCCCGCCGTGCCGACTGCCGTCCCGGGCTCCCGCCGCCAAGGCGCGCGACGCCCGGCACGAGCTGCCCCCGGCACGGCCGCAGAACCGGTACGCATGTCCGCTCCCTTCGTTCATCTCCACCTGCACAGCGAATACTCGCTGGCCGACTCGACCCTCCGCATCGGCGAACTGGTCAAGCGTTGCGTCGCCCTCGGCCAGCCGGCCGTGGCCCTGACCGACCTCGACAACATCTTCGCCGCGGTCAAGTTCTACAAATCCTGCGAAGGCGCCGGCATCAAGCCGATCATCGGCGCCGACGTGCAACTGGCCGACGGCAACGAAGCCGCCACCCGCCTGACCCTGCTGTGCCGCGACCGCGGCGGCTACCTGAGCCTGTCGCGCCTGCTCAGCCGCGCGTGGATGGAAGGCCACCGCACCGAAGGCGTGGTGCTGCGCCCGGAATGGCTGCGCGAGGACAACGACGGCCTGTTCGCGCTGGCCGGCCGCGCCAGCCTGGCCGGGCGCCTGGCCGCGAGCAACCGCGAAGAACTCGCCCACGCCTGGCTGGTCGATTGGCAGGGCGTGTTCGGCGACCGGCTGCACCTGGAACTGACCCGCACCCAGCGCGACGGCGAAGACGCCTTCAACGCCTTCGCCCTGCACGCCGCGAGCAAGCGCGGCCTGCCGGTGGTGGCCAGCAACGACGCGCGCTTCCTCGACCGCGACGGCTTCGAAGCGCACGAGGCGCGCGTGTGCATCGCCTCCGGCCGCGTGCTCGACGACCCCAAGCGCCCGCGCGACTACAGCGAGGAGCAATACCTCAAGACCGGCGAGGAAATGGCCGCGCTGTTCGCCGACGCGCCCGACGCGATCGACAACGCCCTGGCCCTGGCCACGCGCTGCAACGTCGAGCTCAAGCTCGGCGAGTACGCGCTGCCTGCGTTTCCCACGCCGAGCGACCACACCATCGAATCGTGGCTGCGCAGCCAGTCGCGCGAAGGCCTGGCCAAGCGCCTGGAGAAGAATCCGCTCGCGCCCGGCAAGACCCGCGAGGACTACGACCAGCGCCTGGAAATCGAGCTGGACGTCATCATCAAGATGGGCTTCCCCGGCTACTTCCTGATCGTCGCGGACTTCATCAACTGGGCCAAGGACCACGAGATCCCGGTCGGCCCGGGCCGCGGCTCGGGCGCAGGCTCCTTGGTGGCCTGGGCGCTGGGCATCACCGACCTGGACCCGCTGCCGTACGACCTGCTGTTCGAGCGCTTCCTCAATCCCGAACGCGTGTCGATGCCCGACTTCGACATCGACTTCTGCATGGACCGCCGCGACGAGGTCATCGACTACGTCGCGCGCAAGTACGGCCGCGACCGCGTCTCGCAGATCATCACCTACGGCACCATGGCGGCGAAGGCGGTGGTGCGCGACGCCGGTCGCGTGCTCGGCCATCCGTACGGCTTCGTCGACGGCATCGCCAAGCTGATCCCGATGACCCTGGGCATCTCGCTAGACGACGCCCTGGGCGAATCCGAAGCCGCGGCGAAGAATCCGGAACTGGCCTCGGCCGACCTGATCCAGCGCTACCGCAACGAAGACGACGTGCGCGACCTGCTCGACCTGGCGCGCAGCCTGGAAGACCTGACCCGCAACGCCGGCAAGCACGCCGGCGGCGTGGTCATCGCGCCGAGCCCGCTGTCGGACTTCTGCCCGCTGTTCGCCGAACACGACGGCGAAGGCCGCGGCCGCAACCCGGTGACCCAGTTCGACAAGGACGACGTCGAAGCCGTCGGCCTGGTCAAGTTCGACTTCCTCGGCCTGCGCACGCTGACGATCATCGATTGGGCGGTGCGCGCGATCAACAAGCGGTTGGCGAAGGAGCATGCTGCCGCGGGACCGGGGACCGGGGACCGGGGACCCGGCAACAGCAACAGCAACGGCGCGGATGCCGCTTCCGGGTCCCCGGTCCCCGGTCCCCGGTCCCCCGCACCGACGCTGGACATCACCGCCCTTCCCCTCGACGACAAGGAAACCTACGAACTGTTCGCGCGCGGCGACACCGTCGCGGTGTTCCAGTTCGAATCGCGCGGCATGCGCGAGCTGCTCAAGCGCGCCAAGCCCGACACCTTCGAGGACATCATCGCGCTGGCCGCGTTGTTCCGTCCCGGCCCGCTGGGTTCGGGGATGGACAAGGACTGGGTCGACCGCAAGCACGGCAACGCCGAGGTCACCTATCCGCACGACTCGCTGGAGCCGGTGCTGGCGCCGACCTACGGCGTCATCGTCTACCAGGAACAGGTGATGCAGATCGCCCAGGTCCTGGCCGGCTACACCCTCGGCGGCGCCGACATGCTGCGCCGCGCGATGGGCAAGAAGAAGCCGGAGGAAATGGCCAAGGAGCGCGCCAAGTTCGAAGCCGGCTGCGCCGAGCGCAACATCCCGGCCAAGCAGGCCAGCCCGATCTTCGACCTGATGGAGAAGTTCGCCGAGTACGGCTTCAACAAGTCGCACTCGGCCGCGTACGCGCTGGTCGCGTACCAGACCGGCTGGCTCAAGCGCCATTACGGCGCCGAATTCATGGCCGCGACCTGCTCGTCGGACATGGACAACACCGACAAGGTGGTCAACTTCCTCGACGAAGCGCGGGTGATGGGCATCACCGTGCTGCCGCCGCATGTCAACGAATCGGAGTACATGTTCGAGGCGATCGACGCCAACACCATCCGCTACGGCATCGGCGCGGTGAAGGGCGTCGGCCGCGGCGTGTGCGAGTCGATCGTGGAAGCGCGCCGCGCCGGCCCGTTCGTCGACCTGCTCGACTTCTGCAAGCGCGTGGACAGCGGCAAGCTCAACCGCCGCGCGCTGGAAGCGCTGACCCACGCCGGCGCGCTCGACGGCCTCGGCAAGAACCGCGCGAGCCTGATGCTACAGTTGCCCGAGGTGCTCAAGGCCACCGACCAGATGGCCAAGGAGCGCGCGGCCGGCCAGGTCTCGCTGTTCGGCGGCTTCGAAGCCGCCGCGCCGGCGCTGCACCTGGACCTCAGCGAAACCAACGAATGGCCGCTGGCGCAGATCCTGCACGGCGAGCGCGAGACGCTCGGCCACTACCTCAGCGGCCATCCGTTCGATCCGTACCGCGAGGAAGTGCGCGCGCTGGTCGGCACCGACCTCGGCGAGCTCGAAGGCATCTGGGAAAAGCGCCCGGAAAGCGCGCGCAGCGGCTGGCGGCCGGAACTGGAAGTGATCGTCGCCGGGCAAGTGGTCGGCCTGCGCAAGAAGGGCGACAGCCAGATGTTCGTGCAGATCGAGGACGGCCGCGGCCGCCTGGAGTGCGCGTTCTTCTCCGAAACCTACAGCGAGTTCGCCGCGATGCTCGCGCGCGACCGCCTGCTGGTGATCCAGGGCGGCCTGCGCGAAGACGCCTTCAGCGGCGGCTTCGCCCTGCGCGCGGCGCGCTGCTGGGACTACAACGCGGTCTGCGGCAAGCACGCCCAGCGCCTGGCCCTGCGCCTGGACCTGCGCGTGCCCGGCACCTGGCAGCGGGTCGACGCGCTGCTGGCCAAGCAACGCCCCGGCCCGACCCCGATCCGCCTGGACCTGTTGCGCGACGGCGCCGCCGGCATGCTCGATCTCAACGGCCCGCAATCGGTGCGCATCGACGCCGAACTGGCCGGCCTGCTGCGCGCCCAGCCGGGCGTCAAGGCGGTCAAGGTGACGCTGTCCAAGCCGTGGGCGCGGGAGTGAGGGCAGGAGCGAGCGGAGAGGAGTGAGGAGTGAGGAGTGAGGAGTGAGCGGAGAGGAGTGAGGAGTGAGCGAAAGCGGCGAGCTCGTTGCTTTCTCTTTGCACCGCTTCCGGCCCCGCACTCGCCTCGCCGGCCGCACCGCCGAAGCCACGGACGAGCGAACCGCCAGCACAAGCTGCGACCCCGCTCACTCCTCACTTCTCCCCGCTCACTTCTCACTTTTCCGTACCCGCCCCATGCCTATCGGTACGGTCCGGCCGGCTAGGCTAGACTGTGCCCTTCCCCGGCCCATGGCCTACGCATGAACCCCAATTACCTCGACTTCGAGCAGCCCATCGCCGACCTGGAAGCCAAGATCCAGGAGCTGCGCCATGCCAGCAGCGGCCCGGCGGTCGACATCGACACCGAAATCCACGCCCTGCAGGACAAGCTGCGCCTGCGCACCGCGCAGATCTTCCGCGATCTCTCGTCGTGGCAGATTTCCCAGCTCGCCCGCCACCCGGCGCGGCCGTACACGCTCGACTACGTGCGGGTGATGTGCGACGAGTTCCAGGAACTGGCCGGCGACCGCGCCTTCGCCGACGACAACGCCATCGTCGGCGGCCTGGCCCGCATCGGCGGCCGCGTCGTGGTGGTGATCGGCCACCAGAAGGGCCGCGACACCAAGAGCAAGATCAAGCGCAACTTCGGCATGCCGCGGCCGGAGGGCTACCGCAAGGCGCTGCGGCTGATGAAGCTGGCCGAGCGCTTCGGCCTGCCGCTGCTGACCTTCATCGACACCGCCGGCGCCTGGCCCGGCATCGACGCCGAAGAGCGCGGCCAGTCCGAGGCGATCGCGCGCAACCTGCTGGAGATGGCCGAGCTCAAGATCCCGGTGATCTGCACCGTGATCGGCGAAGGCGGCTCCGGCGGCGCGCTGGCCATCGGCGTCGGCGACCGCACCTTGATGCTGGAATACAGCACCTACTCGGTGATCACCCCGGAAGGCTGCGCCTCGATCCTGTGGAAGACCGCCGAGAAGGCCAAGGACGCGGCCGAGCAGCTCGGCCTGACCGCCAAGCGCCTGTCCGAGCTGGGCCTGATCGACAAGATCGTGCGCGAGCCGATCGGCGGCGCGCACCGCAATCCCAAGCAGATGGCCACGCGCCTGAAAGCGGTGCTGCTCAACGAACTCGACGCGCTCGAGAACGTGCCGGTGCCTGAGCTGCTGCAGCGCCGCTACGAGCGGCTGCGCGGCTACGGCGCGTACGAAGCCGCCTGAGGCCGCGTGAGGCCTGCGATCTCTGACGCCGCCTGAGCGCGGCACGACGACGGAGAGCCACGGATGGCGCTGGGAACCTTCTTCAAATGGGCCGGGGGCGGCGCGGTCGCCCTCCTCGCGGCGCTGTGCCTGCTGCTGCAGGGCGCGTATTGGTACGGCGCGTCGATGTTGCCGGAACAGCTGCCGCAGCCGAGGCGCGAGTATCCGGCGTTGGCGCGCGAGATTTTGTGGCGCAGTTTGGGTGGCGGCGATAGCGCGATCTCGGCCCGTCGGCTCAACGCTTTCAGTTACACCGGATTGGTCCTCGGATCGCTGGCGACCTTCCTGGCCAGTCCGCATGCCGAGCAGTACGAACCCGCCGACCTGCGTCTGGTGAGCCTTACCACCGACGCGAACCGATGGGCGATCGTCGAGGCCAACCGCGCCAGGATCGCCGCGTCAGTCGCTGCGCCCGATCCTGCACCCGCGCCGACGTCCGGCGGCGTCGACGCCTCGACGCTGCAGCAAATGACGCCTCGCAACGAATTCGAATCGACCGCGCTGTTCATCCGCTCCAGCCGCGAATGGCCGGCCGAACGCATGGCCGACCTGGTGCTGGACTCCGGCGATTACGGCCGCGACAGCGACACCCTGGAGCAAGCCGCGCTGGCCTACTTCGCGCAGCCGGTCGAACGGCTCACGCGCGAGGAATTGACGGTGCTGGTCCTGCTCGACCGCGGCCTCGGTGATCGCGACCCGCATTGCCATGCGCAGGCGTTCCGTGAAGCCTACGCCGACGCGTTGCAAACCATCGGCGATCCCAAACTGCCCGCGTTGTCGGCGCAGACGCTGGCGCGGCTGCAACCCATCGACTGCCCGCCCGACGCATGAGCCGGGACACGACCGCAACGCGCGACCGCGCGCCTCGCCGGCGACGCTGGCCGATCGTCGCCGGCGCGCTGCTGATCGTCTTCGCCGCGGCGCCCTTCGCATTGCCGTATGCGTTGTACTGGCACGCGCTGAAGGACCTGCGCGAGCCTTTGCCGCAAGCGCAACAGCGCTATCCGGACGCGCTGCGGCAGCTCTACTGGAACCTGCATGGCGGCCACGGACCGATCCGGGTGCGCCGGCTGAGTCCGCCCGGCTACGCCCTGGAACTGTTCGCCGATCCCGGCGATGGGCGCGCGGCCAGCGTGGCCGCCGACCAGCAACTGCTGAATCGCGTCGCCGGCCTTCGGCAAACCTGGCTGCCGCCGCGCACCGGCATGCTGCGTTGGCATCTGACCCAGGCCGCGCTGGCGATCCGCCTGAGCCGCGAGTACGACGGCGAGCGATTGATCGACTACGTGTTGGAGCGCGACCGTTTCGCCGACCAGGGCGCGGTCGGCATCGACGCGGCCGCGCGCGCGTACTTCGACCTGCCGCTGCGGTCGCTGTCGGCGCAGGAACAACTCGCGCTGCTGGTGCTGGCGCAGGGTCCGTCGTACTTCGATCCGGCCTGCCATCGCGACCGCTTCGCCCGGCGCTATGCATGGGCGCTGGAAAAGACCGGCCTGGCGTCGACGCAGGCGATACCGGCGCGGATGCGCGCGGGAACTTGCGCGCAGCGCGGTGGCGACGGCACGAACTGAGCGTAAAGCGTCGGGCCTGAAGGCCCTCCCACAACAGCGCCCAGCTCCGAGAGGGCTTGCTGTCGTGGGAAGGCCTTCAGGCCCGACGCTTTACGTTCAGCTCAGGCCGACGGCTCAAGCCCACGCGCGCTGATACTGCTCCGGCACATGCCCCGCCGCGCCCAACTCGCGCGCCGCGCGAAGCGGGAAGTACGGGTCGCGCAACAACTCGCGCGCCAGCAACACCACGTCGGCCTCGCCCTCGGCGACGATGCTCTCGGCCTGCGCCGCGCGCGTGATCAGGCCGACCGCGCCGGTGGCGATGCCGGCCTCGCGGCGGATGCGCGCGGAGAACGGCACCTGATAGCCCGGTTCGTCGCCGGGAATGCGCGCGTTCGGCACCAGGCCGCCGCTGGACACGTCGATCAGATCGACACCGAGGTCCTTGACCATGCGCGCCAACTCCACGCTCTGTTCGATGTCCCAACCGCCCTCGGCCCAGTCGGTCGCGGAAATGCGCAGCCACAACGGCAAGCGCTCCGGCCACACCTCGCGCACCGCCGCCAGCACTTCGCGCAGCAAGCGGGTGCGGTTGTCGAAACTGCCGCCGTAGCGGTCCTCGCGCCGGTTCGACAGCGGCGACAGGAACTGGTGCAACAGGTAGCCGTGCGCGGCGTGGATCTCGACCAACTGGAAGCACGCGTCCAGCGCGCGTTGCGCGGCCGCGGCGAAGTCGTCGACCACGGTGCGGATCTCGATCGGCTGCAGTTCGCGCGGCCGTGTCGCGCCTTCGCGGTAGGGCAGCGGCGAAGCCGCCACCGGCGTCCAGCCGCCGTCCTGCGGCGCCACCGGCCGTCCGCCCAGCCACGGCGCCTCGACGCTGGCCTTGCGCCCGGCGTGCGCCAGTTGCACGCCCACCGCCGCCTCGCGCGAACGCAGGAAGCAGGAGACGCGATGCCAGGCTTCGGCTTGCGAGGCGTTCCACAGGCCGGTATCGGCGGCGGAGATGCGCCCTTCCGGCGACACCGCGCAGGCCTCGGTCAGCACCAGTCCGGCGCCGCCGACCGCGCGGCTGCCGAGGTGGACCAGATGCCAGTTGTTGGGCACGCCGTCGCTGGCCGAGTACTGGCACAT
The DNA here is from genome assembly GCF_031199375.1 of Lysobacter yananisis. Lineage (NCBI taxonomy): Bacteria > Pseudomonadati > Pseudomonadota > Gammaproteobacteria > Lysobacterales > Lysobacteraceae > Lysobacter > Lysobacter yananisis. Next base: position 3,764,697 of record NZ_CP133568.1, on the reverse strand, counting down.
CGGCGAAACCGCCAGCCGGTTGCGCAGGGTCAGCGAGCGTTGCTGCAGCGGAGCGAAAAGCCGGGACACGACGGGACTCTCACGATGGGAACGCGAATCAAGGTATAGGCGCTCCGGCGCCGGGGCAGCATCACGCATGGGTTGCTGCGTCCCGTTGCCGTGGCACCATGCGCGCATGCCTGCCTCCGGCGCCGATGCGCTCCCCGCCGCCCTCGCCGCCCTGCCCGCCGCGCCGTTGTGCGTGGGCTACAGCGGCGGCCTGGATTCCAGCGCGCTGCTGCATGCGCTGGCGGCCTCGCCGCAGGCGCGCGCACGCGGCCTGCGCGCCTGGCACGTGCACCACGGGCTGCATCCGCAGGCCGACGCCTGGGCCGCGCATTGCGCCGACGTCTGCTCCGGCTACGGCCTGGAACTGACCGTTTCGCGGGTATCGGTTGCGCGCGACGGCGGCGACGGCCCCGAGGCCACCGCGCGCGCCGCGCGCCATGCCGCGTTCGCCGCCGGCCTCGGCGCGGGCGAAGTGCTGGCGCTGGCGCACCACCGCGACGATCAGGCCGAGACCGTGCTGCTGCGCCTGCTGCGCGGCTCCGGTCCGGACGGACTGGCGGCGATGCGCGAATGGCGCGAGTGCGGCCGCGGGCGCTTGTGGCGGCCGCTGCTGGCGCTATCGCGCGCGCAGTTGGAAGCCTACGCGCAGCGCCACGGCCTGCGCTGGATCGACGACCCCAGCAACGCCGAGGACCGCTACGACCGCAACTTCCTGCGCCAGCGCGTGCTGCCGCTGCTGCGCGAGCGCTGGCCGCAGGCGCCGGCGGCGCTGGCGCAATCGGCGCGCTTGCAGGAAGACGCGGCCGGCCTGCTCGAAGAGGGCGACGCGCTGGCCCTGGCCCAGGCGCGCAGCCTCGACCCGCATGCGCTCTCGCGCAGCGCCCTGCGCGCGCTGGCGCCGGCGCGGCGCGCGCGGGTGCTGCGGCGCTGGATCGCTGCGCTCGGCCTGCCGCCGCTGCCGGCGCAGGGCGTGGCCCAGATCGACACCGACCTGCTGTGCGCGCGCGCCGACGCCGACGCCGAATTCGCCTGGAACGGCGCCCGCGTGCGCGCCTGGCGCGACCTGCTGCACGCCGCGCCGCAACGCCCGCCGCTGCCGCCGGACTGGCGCGCCGACTGGGACGGCGCCGCGCCGCTGGCGCTGCCGGGCGGAGGTCGCTGGCATCTGCACGGAACCGACCGCTTCGACGCCGCCCTGCGCGCGCACCCGCGCGCCGGCGGCGAACGCATCGCCCTGCCGGGCCGCGACCACCGCCACAGCCTCAAGCACGCGCTGCAGGCCTTGGGCGTACCGCCATGGGAGCGCGAACGCCTGCCGCTGCTGAGCGCGGCCGACGGCGAACTGCTGGCCGCGGGCGACCTGCTCTACTCCGCGCGCCTGCAAGCGTGGCTGCGCGAACGCGCGGCGCGGCTGGAGTGGGAACCGTAACCTGCGCCGCCGTTGTCGATGCGCGGTCGCGGCTCGCGCCGCTCCGCCAAGGTAAGCCCGAAGCCGCGCCAAACCCCGCCGCGCCGCACCTGCGACCCGCGGACGCGGCCTCTTCACCCCGCGCGCATTGACCCCGTCCGCCCCCCGGCTCACACTTTCCCCATGCCCCGCAAAACCACTACCGAAGCCTCGCCGGTCGCCGATTTCGAGCAGTCGCTGGATGCGCTCGAGCAACTGGTCGAGAAGATGGAACACGGCGAAATGAGCCTGGAAGAGTCGCTGGCCGCCTACGAGCGCGGCGTCGGCCTCTATCGCCGCTGCCAGAGCGCGCTGGAGCAGGCCGAACTGCGCGTGCGCCTGCTGACCGATCCGCAGGAACCGGCGAGCGCCGAACCGTTCGGCAACGCCGGCCCGCCGGGCAGCGATGTCGATGCCTGAGCCGCGCGCCGCCGCGTCCGCGCCCGGCGCGGACGCCACCGCCGATCCGCGCGCCGGCGTGGACGCCGCCACCGATCCACGCGCGCTCGATGCCGTCCTCGGCCGCTGGCGCGAGCGCGCCGACGCCGCGTTGGCGCGGGTCCTGCCCGACAGCGAGGCCGAGCCGCGCCGCCTGCACCAGGCCATGCGCCACGCGGTGCTGCTCGGCGGCAAGCGCATGCGGCCGCTGCTGGTCTACGCCAGCGGCGCCTTGTTCGAAGTCGCGCCGATCGTGCTCGACGCGCCGGCCGCCGCGGTCGAGCTGATCCACGCCTATTCGCTGGTCCACGACGACCTGCCGGCGATGGACGACGACGCCCTGCGCCGCGGCCAGCCGACCGTGCACGTGGCCTTCGACGAAGCCACCGCGATCCTCGCCGGCGACGCGCTGCAGTCGCTGGCTTTCGCGACCCTCGCCGACACCGAAACCGCCGACGCGATCCGCGTCGACCTGCTGCGCAGCCTGGCCCAGGCCGCGGGCGTGGCCGGCATGTGCGGCGGCCAGGCGCTGGACATCGACGCCACCGGCGCCGGCGTGCAGTTGCGCCTGGACGCGCTGGAGCGCCTGCACTCGCTCAAGACCGGCGCGCTGATCCGCGCCAGCGTGCGCATGGGCGCGCTGTGCGGCGGCGCCGACGCCGCCGCGCTGGCGGCCCTGGACCGCTACGCGCGCGCGCTCGGCCTGGCGTTCCAGGTGCGCGACGACATCCTCGACATCGAAGGCGACAGCCAGACCCTGGGCAAGACCGCCGGCAAGGACCTGGCCCAGGACAAGTCGACCTTCCCCGCGCTGATCGGCCTGGACGCCTCGCGCGCGCGCCTGGACGAACTGGCCGCGTCGATGCATCAGGCGCTGGAGCCGTTCGGTCCGCGCGCGGCCACGCTGCACGCGCTGGGGCGGCTGGCGATCGAACGCGATCGCTGAGCCGCACGGCGACGCTGCGACGACGACACGAGCGGGCTTCGGCCCGCTTTTTCGTTGCGGCGGCTGCGCCGGGGCGCGGCGGCGATTCCCGGTCCCGCGCTCGGCCGGGTTGTCTTGGCTCGGCGGCAGCGCCTACGCTGGCGCTCGGGGCATGCGCGGCGTTTGGTCCGTTGCCCCCGAAAACGCCGGACCCGGGCGATCGTCTCGACCGTCGTCCGCGCGCGGCCGCGGCTCGGCAAGGATGCACACCTATGAAGCGCTTGTTTCTGCTCGGCATCGCGTTGTGGCTCGGCGCAGCCCTCCACCCGGCGCGGGCCGCGACGCCCGACGGCACGAATCCGCGCATCGATTCCGACGCGCTGCCGATGCAATCGGAATGGCAACTGCGCTCAGTGATCGATCCGCAGGCGCCGCCCTGGCAGGACGTCTTCGCCTTCACCCTGGGCATGGCGCCGGAGTCGATCGAGCGCTCGCGCTGGTTGAGCCTGAACCCCGGCGCGAACAGCGCCCGCTCGCCCGGGCTGTTCGACACGCTGCAGGGCCGCACGCTGTTCCTCTCGCCGGCCGCGCGCAGCGTGTGCGGCGGCCGCTGGCGCGTCGTGCGGCTGGAGCGCGCCGCTCTCGACGCCGCGCTGCGGCCCTCGATCGAGGTGCGGCTGGTCGAGCGCCAAGCCGACGGCAGCCAGCGCGTCGTGGCGGCCTCCGGGCGCATCGACGAGCAAGGCCGATGGGCGGTGCCGCCCAAGACCTGCGCGGGCGAAGACGCGGCGCCCGCCGGTTCTCTCGCCGTCTCGTCCGACCCGACGCCGGACGAACGCGCGCAAACCGCTCCGAGCCTGCGCGTAGACACTCAGTCCGGGCAGCCCGGCCTGCGCGACGCGCACGGCAAATGGCTGACCCCGGCTCCGGTACGCGACATCGCCACGGCGCAATGGATGCGCGACCGGCAAGAACCGATCCCCGCGGACGCCACCGCCTGGGGCCTTATCGACGCCCGCGGGCGCACGGTCATCCCCTTCTTGTTTCGCGAACTGGCCGACGCGGCGAGCCCGCGCCGCATCCGCCTGTGCGTCGCCGCCGGCACGCCGCGCGAATGCCGCTGGCAGCGGCTGCGCGGCGGCGACACCGCCGCCGCGCTGCGACCGGCCCAGGACCCGGACAGCCAGCGCTGGGGTTACCGGGACGCCGCGGGACGCTGGGCGATCGCGCCGCAGTTCCGCCAGGCCCGCGCCTTCCGCCACGGCTATGCGGCGGTGTCGGGGCCGTATCCGCACGACTGGCGGCCGCCGGGCTGGCAGGACGGCCGCCCGGTGCTCCGCGGCTTCCGGCGCGCGGGCCGGCATTGGGTGGCCGAGGCCATGGTCCGCAACGCGGACACCGGCGGCGAATGGAGCCTGCGCTACGGCGTGCTGAACGACGCCGGGCAATGGCTCGCGCCGATGCCGGATTACGCGCTGCACATCGTCGTGCTGGTTCCGCCCGGCGGCCGCAGCGGCTACTACGCGCAGATGCTGGCCGAGCATCTGCCCAAGCTGCTCGGCCGCGAAGTGCAGGTCGACTACATGCCGCAGGCGAGCGAGGCCGACTATCGCCGGCTGATGACCCAGGGCGGCGACGCCAAGCTGCTGCTGGCCGCATTGCGGTTGCCGCGCGGAGGTATCGAGGGCGTGCACACCAGACTCCCCGTCGACCAGCTGATGCATGCGCTGCACCCGGTCGCCTTGCTGGCCTCGGAGCCGCTGGTGCTGGCCATCGACAGCGCGAAAGCCGATGCGTTGGGCATCCGCGACACCCAAGGCCTGCTCGCCCATGCGCGCGCCCACCCCGGCGCGCTGCGCATCGCCACCGGCGACAACGGCTGGACCGGGCACCTCGCCTTCGGCCAGTTCCGCGCGCTCAGCGGCGTCGATGTGCGGCGCGTCGTGTTCAAGGGCATCTATCCCGATTCGGACACCGTCACCCGCGAGCACGCGGCGGAGCTGCTGTTCGCGCCGGTGAACGGCGTCGCGGTCGCCGTGCAGCGCGGCCAGTTGCAGGTGCTGGGCACCGCCGCCGAGCCCGCGCATCCGCAGACCTTCGACGGCGCGACGTGGCCGACGCTGGCGTCCACCGCGGCGCTGGCCGGCTTCGCCGCCTACGACCGCTTCAGCCTGTGGGCGCCCGCCGATTCGGACGCGGTGTCCAGGCGCAAGCTGCAGGAGGCCGTGGCCGCGATGCTGGCGTTGCCGTCGGTGCGAAGGCGGTTGCAGGACATCCAGGTCGTCGCCGGCAGCGGTTCGGCGGAGGATCTGTTGGCGCTGGAACACGAAGAACGCCGGCGTTGGGAGCTCGCTCTGTCGGGCTCCGTTGATTCGACGCCTGTCGATTCGGCGCCTGTTGATTCGATGCCTACTGATTCGGCGCCTGCGCCGAAGCACGCCGTTTCGAGCCCGGCGCCGGCGTCGCCGCCGTCGCGCTGACCGGTCGCCGTCGGATCTCGGCCGAGCGATCGAGCGAGCTCCTCGCCTGCCCGACCGGCCGCGGCGCGGGGCGACTCGCGCCAAAACGAAAAAGGCGGGCCGAAGCCCGCCTTTTCGCTTCCGCGGCGGCTCGCGCCGCCCGCGGCTTACTTCACCAGACGCAGGGTGAAGGGGTAACGGTAGGCTTCGCCCTTGTTCGCGGCCAGCGCGGCCATGATGGTCAGCACCAGCCAGGCCAGGCCGACGGCGATCATCACCAGCACGCCGATCAGCACCAGGGTCAGGATGCCGCCGATGATCATCGCGATCAGCACGGTGATGTTGAAGTTCAGCGCTTCCTTGCCCTGGTCGGCGACGAAGGGCATGGTGTCCTTCTTGATCAGCCACACCACCAGCGGGCCGAGGATGGTGCCGAAGGGAACGATCAAACCGACCAGCGTGCTCAGATGAGCCAGCATGCCCCAAGTCTTCTCGTCCTGACTGATATCGTTCATTACGCTTCCCCTACGTGGTATTGGATGGAGTGGGTGATCGAAGTTCCCGCGCCGGCGGCCCGGTTCCCCTGCCCGGCATCATAAACCCCTTTCATCACAGATTAACCACGCCGCAACGCAAGTTTCGCAGGCCGCGGCGCAACGCAGTGCGGCGGCGTACCCGGCCGTGCCCGGCCGCAGGCGGCCGCGCGAACGCCGGGTTTCGGAATCGGAAAGACGCGCAGTCCGTCGCGGCCGACGCCGGCCGCGCCCCGCTCAGGCCCGCAGCCAGTCGCGCAGCGGCGGCAGGCCGCGGCTATCGGGGAACACGCTGCGCTCCACCGCCGCGTCGGCCAGGCCGAGGTGCTCGACCAGCACGCTCTTGAACACCGCGCGCAGGTCGGTGGTGGCGCGCAGGTCGCGGCCTTCGTTGAGCTGGGACGGCCCCAGCCCCGGCCAGTCGCCGCCGATGCGGCCGCCGCGCACCGCGCCGCCGCACAGCAAGGCCATGCCGCCGGTGCCGTGATCGGTGCCGTCGGTGCCGTTGAGCGCGGCGGTGCGGCCGAACTCGGTGACCACCACCACCACCGTGCGCGGCCACGCCGCGCCGAAGCCTTCGCGCGCCGCCGCCAGGCCCTGGTCGAGCTCGGCCAGCTTGCGTTGCAGCTGCGGCGCCTGGTTGCGGTGGCTGTCCCAGCCGCTGTCCTCGACGAAACCGATGCGCGGGCCGTCGGCCGCGCTCATCCGCTGCGCCGCCACCCGCATCGCCTCGGGCAGGGCGAACGCGCCCTTGCCGTCGCGCGGCATCCCGCCGCTGCCGGCGGAGCGCTCGAAGGTTTCGCTCAGGCGCGGATCGGCCGCGTACAGCGGTTGCAGCTGTTGCAGCAGTTGCGGATCGACCGGTCGCGGCAACGGCGGCCACCAGTTGCTGACGCGGTCGCTGCCGCCGCGCAGCGCCAGCGGCATCACCGCCGCCACCGCCAGCGCCTGCCCGCCGGACATCGCGCGCACGCAGCGGCCGAGCCAGCCGTCGCGCGCGCCGTTCGGCGTGGCGGTGCCGTTCTCCAGGCAATCCTGGGCGTCGAAGTGCGAGCGCTGCCGGTACGGCGGCGCCACCGCCACCAGCGGCAGCAACTGCCCGGCGCGGTACATCGCCGCGGACTGCCGCATCGCCGGGTGCAGTCCGAACAAGCCGTCGACGCGGATCGGATCGGCGACCGCGCCGTCGCGGCGCAGTCCGGCGTAGGCGGGCTCCGCATACGGCGGCAGCAGGTGCAGGCCGTCGAGGCCGCCGCGCAGCAGCACCAGCAGCAAGCGCGTGTCGCCCGCGCCGGCCGCGGCGACGCGCGGGAACAGGGTCAGCAGCGCGCTGGCGCCGAGCGCGGCGAGCAGGCCGCGACGCTGCCGTTCGAGCGCGCTCATCGTCTCCTCGTGCGCCATCTCAGACTCTCCACTGGAACGCGGGGCTGGCGAACAGCAGCGAACAACCGTCGCTGGCCGAACCGGCGCGGCGCAGGCCGATGGCGAAATCGCCGCTCACCGCCTGGCTGCCGAGCACCGCCAGCGCGCGCTGGTACGGGCTGATGTCGGCCGAATCCACCCGCGCGGCGAACATCTGCGCGGCCTGGATGCGCTTGAACAAACCGTCGGGGCTGCTCCAATCGGCGGCGGTGTCGGGAAAACCGGCCGGCGAGCGCGGAGTGAACACCGGCTGGCCGAGGCTGGCGAGCAGGCCGACCAACGCGCGCGCCTGATCGTCCACCGGCAGTTCGCCGGCGCGCAGCGCGGAGATCACGAAATCGTTGGGCGTCTTGAACTTGCGCGCGTCCGCCGACCAGGCCTGCTCGCTTTCGACCAGCGCCCGGTACAGCGCGCGCAGGTCGCCGTCCTCGCGCAGATAGGCCTGGGCCATGCGCTCCACCAGCGCCGGCGGCGGCTGGTCGGCGACGAAGTGGCGGGCGAGCTTGAAGCTGAGATGGCGCGCGGTGGCCGGATGCCGGGCCAGGTCGGCCAGCACCGCGCGGCCCTGCTCCTGCCCGCCTTCGGCGTAGCTGCGGCCGAGCACGCGGCGCGCGCCGGGCTCGTGGGCGTTGGCGCGGAACACGAACGACTGCGCGGCATCTTCGTCGCGCGGGCCGGGCGTGCTCCAGCCGGTGATCGCGCGCGCCAGTTCGATCACGTCCTCCTGGCGGTAGCCGCCGTCGACGCCGAGGGTGTGCAGTTCCAGGATCTCGCGCGCCAGGTTCTCGTTGAGGCCGCGCTTCTCGCGCCCGAGCTTCTGCGCGCGCATCGCGGCGCGCGAGTCGTCGCCGATGGAGGCGGCGTTGTCGAGATAGCGCAGCATCGCCGGGTGCCGCTCCACCGCCAGCAGCATGTCCTCGAAGCGGCCGAGCACGTGCGGGCGGATCGCCTCGCGCTCCATCGAACCGGCGTACAGGCGCGCGTTGCCCTTGTCGATCGACACGGCGAAGTGGTTCGACCAGAACTGGCTCAGGCGTTCGACGAAGGGCGCATCGGTGTCGGCGGCGTGGCGGTAGCGCGCGGCGAACTCGGCCAGTTGCTGGCGGCGCAGTTCGCGGCGCAGGGTTTCGCCGGAGTCGGCCGGGCCGTCGGCGCCGGCGCGCGCTGCGGGACTGCGCTCGCGCGCGGCCTGCGCCGGATCGGCGTCGCGCGCGCGGCGGCGGGCGCGCGGCGCGGTTTCGTCTGCGGCCGTCGCGGGCGCGGCGGGGTCGGCCGCCGCGGCCGCCGCGGCCATCGCCGGCTCGCCATCGCCGGCGGCCGCCGCGCGGCGCGCGCGCGCGGCGCGATTGAGCTGCTGCTGGCGGAACTCCAGGCGCATGGTCTCGACGCTGCCGGGCAAGCCGGCGAACGCGTCGAGCGCGGGCGGGCGGCGCAACTGCGCGAGCAGGATCTCGCGTCCGTCGCCGCCGCCGCGCTCCAGTTCGCCCGGGCGCGCGCCCAGTCCGAAACGATTGGCGGCCGTGGCCTTGCTGGCGCTCATCGGGGTTCCCGGCGGGTGGACTACCCGTTGGAAACGGCCGGACGCGGATCGGGTTGACAGCGCCGGCGCCCGTTCAGGGCGATGCGGCGGGTGATGGAAGGGAGATGCCTTTGCGGGAGGGGCTTCAGCCCCGACGCCTTGCGCTCAGGTCGCGGCGAGCGGGCACAAAAGCGTCGGGGCTGAGGCCCCTCCCACAAAAGCCGTCGCACCGCCGAAGTTCGTCGTCGGCCGCGCGGCGCGCGCGCGGCGCAAACCTCACTCGCCCGCCACCGTCATCTTGCCGAGCAGGATCGAACCGGTGCGGATGTGCGAGCGCGGGTCGACGTCGCTGCCGACCGCCTCGATCCCGGCGAACATGCGCCGCAGGTTGCCGGCGATGGTGATGCCGTCGACCGGATACTGGATCTCGCCGCCCTCGACCCAAAAGCCGGCCGCGCCGCGCGAGTAGTCGCCGGTGACGCCGTTGACGCCCTGCCCCATCAGCTCGGTGACCAGCAGGCCGCGGCCCATCTGCTTGACCAGGGCATCGAAGTCGCCGGCATTGGCGGCGACATGCAGGTTGTGCACGCCGCCAGCGTTGCCGGTGGTGCTCAGGCCGAGCTTGCGCGCCGAGTAGCTGCCGAGCACGTAACGTTGCAGCACACCGCCTTCGACCAACGACGATTCGCGCGTCGCCACGCCCTCGGCGTCGTAGGCGGTCGAACGCAGGCCGCGCATCAGGAACGGGGTTTCCCGGATCGAGAACCATTCGGGAAACAGCGTCTGCCCGACGCTGTCGACCAGGAAGCTGGTGCGCCGGTACAGGTTGCCGCCGCTGACGGCGCTGATCAGGTGGCCGATCAGCGAGCGCGCGCTCTCGGCCGCGAACAGCACCGGATAGTCGCCGGTCGCGAGTTGGCGCGGCGCCAGCCGCGAGACGGTGCGCTCGGCGGCCTTGCGGCCCACCGCCGCGGCCGACTCCATGTCCTCCGGCGCCAGCCCCAGGGTGTACCAGCCGTCGCGCTGCATCTGATCGCCGCGCCCGGCGATCAGCGCGCAGCTCAGGCTGTGCTGGGTGCTGCGCTCGCGGCCGATGAAGCCGTGCGAGTTGGCGTACACGCCGATGCTGGCGCCGGTGCCGATCGAGGTGCCGTCGGAATTCTCGATCCGCGCATCGAACCCGCGCCCGGCCGATTCGCAGGCCAGGGCCAGCTCGATCGCCCGGTCGGCGTCGATCAGCCAGGGGTGCCAGGTGTCGAAGTCGCGTTCCTCGCGCGCCATCAGCGCGGCGTCGGCCAGGCCCGCGGCCGGGTCGTCCTCGGTGTAGCGGGCGATCGCGCAGGCCTGCTCGACCGTGGACTCCAGGCTGTCCTCGCGCAGATCGGCGGTGCTGGCGCTGCCCTTGCGCTGGCCGAAGTAGACGGTCACGCCGATCCCGCGGTCGCGGGTGGACTCCACCGTCTCGACCTCGCCCATGCGCACGTTGACGCTGAGGCCGGCGTCTTCCGAACACGACACCTCGGCCTGGGTCGCCCCGCGCGCGCGCGCGGCCGCCAGCAGGCGCTGGGACAGCTCGGCCAGCGCGTCCAGGCGCTGTTCCGGATCGGCGAAGGTGTGGGCGGCGGCGGTGAGGGCTTGCGCGTTCAATGGCTTATCCTAGTCGGTGGCGGCGCCGCGGGCGGCGTCGCCGTAATGTTCAGTTTATCGAGGGAAGTGCGATGCGCGGCAGAGACGAAGACACCGGCGAATTTTTCAGCCCCAGCCGCAGCCAGAACCGGCGCGAGGCGCTGGAGGTGCTGGCGCTGGCGGAAAAACTGGTCGCCCTGACCGAGGCCCAGCTGGCCAAGCTGCCGGTGCCCGAGGCGCTGCTGCCGCACATCCGCGAGACCAAGCGCATCACCGCCCACGTCGCCCACAAGCGCCAGCTGGCGTTCCTGGCCAAGCAGATGCGGCGCGAAGACGAAGACGCGCTGGAAACGCTGCGCGACGCGATGGACGAGAACGGCGAGGCGGCGCGGCGCGAAGTCGCGGCGATGCACCGGGTCGAGCAATGGCGCGAGCGCCTGCTCGAGGACGGCGACGCCGCGTTGGCCGGGCTGCTCGACGAATACCCGCAGGCCGACCGCCAGCGCCTGCGCCAGCTGGTGCGCAACACGCTCGAGGAGCGCAAGCGCAACAAGCCGCCGCATTCGTTCCGCGAGCTGTACCGCGAGCTGCGCGCGGCGATCCTCGGCCAGGGCGCGGGCGACGAAGCCGACCACGACGACGAAACCTCGCCCGAACAGGAATAAGCCGCCAAGCGCGCGCCGCCGATGACCATCGACCCGCGACTGCTGCGCATCGAGACCTGGCGGACGCGCTTGATCGACGAAGGCTTCGACGGGATCGAAGCCTTCGCCGCGGCGTATCCGCACGCGGATCGCAAGCGGCTCAAGCGATTGATACAGGAAGCCGCGTCGATGCGGCACCGCCACCGGATGCCGCGCAAGCTGCTGCGCTACATCCGCGGGCTGGACGAGGCTGCGGACGCACAGCCGCAGCGATAGCCCCGGCCGATCTCACGCGCTGGTGCCGCCGACGGTCAGCCCGTCGATCAGCAACGACGGCTGGCCGACGCCGACCGCCACGCTCTGCCCGTCCTTGCCGCACACGCCCACGCCTTCGTCGAGCGCCAGGTCGTGGCCGATCATGCTGACCTTCTGCATCGTCTCCGGGCCGTTGCCGATCAAGGTCGCGCCCTTCACCGGCGCGGTGATCTTGCCGTCCTCGATCAGGTAGGCCTCGGTCGCCGAGAACACGTACTTGCCGCTGGTGATGTCGACCTGGCCGCCGCCGAAATTGACCGCGTACAGGCCCTTCTTGACCGAGCGGATCATCTCTTCCGGGTCGTGCGCGCCGGCCAGCATGTAGGTGTTGGTCATGCGCGGCATCGGCAGGTGGGCGAAGGATTCGCGACGGCCGTTGCCGGTCGGTTCCATGCCCATCAGCCGGGCGTTGAGCGTGTCCTGCATGTAGCCGACCAGCACGCCGTCTTCGATCAGCGTGGTGCAGTTGGTCGGAGTGCCTTCGTCGTCGACGTTGAGCGAGCCGCGGCGGCCTTCCAGGGTGCCGTCGTCGGCGATGGTCACGCCCTTGGCGGCGACGCGCTGGCCCATGCGGCCGGCGTAGGTCGAGGTGCCCTTGCGGTTGAAGTCGCCTTCCAGACCGTGGCCGACCGCTTCGTGCAGCAGCACGCCGGGCCAGCCCGAGCCGAGCACCACCGGCATCACCCCGGCCGGCGCGTCGACCGCGTCGAGGTTCACCAGCGCCTGGCGCAACGCTTCGCGCGCCCACCGCTGCGGCCGGTCGCTGGCGAGCAGTTCGGCGTAGCTGTAGCGGCCGCCGCCGCCGGCGTAGCCGCTCTCGCGGCGGCCGTTCTGTTCGACCAGGACCTGCACGTTCAAGCGCACCAGCGGGCGCACGTCGGCGGCGAGCACGCCGTCGCTGCGCGCCACCAGCACGGTGTCGAGCACGCCGTTGAGGCTGACCACGACCTGGCGCACGCGCGGATCGGCGGCGCGCAGCAGTTGGTCGAGCTGGCGCAGCGCCTCGACCTTGGCCTCGTTGGAAACCGAATCGATCGGATCCTCGCTGCGGTACAGCGAACGGCCGCCGCCGCGCACCAGCGCGCGCGGCGCCTGCGCGCCGCCGTCGCGGGCGATCGCGCGCGCCGACTTGGCCGCGCCGAGCAAGGCCTCGCCGTTGATCTCGTCGGAATAGGCGAAGCCGGTCTTCTCGCCGCTGATCGCGCGCACGCCGACGCCCTGCTCGATCGAATGCGCGCCGTCCTTGACGATGCCGTCCTCGACCGTCCAGCTCTCGCGGCGCGAATGCTGGAAATACAGATCGCCGAAATCGATGCCCGGCCCGAGCAGGGTGCCGAAGCTGCGCTCCAGGCCGCTGGCATCGAGCCCGGCGGGCAGGAGGAGGCGGGATTCGGCGAGCTGGATCGGCAGGGTCATGTGGGAACCGGGATGAGGAAAAAGGGCATCTTAGGCGCCCGCGGCGCCGCTGTGGCGGGGCGCGGGGCGGGATTGGGACAAGACACTAGATAGTGGCGCCGGGCGCCGGATCAACCGTGGGCGGGGCTTGGGGCTGGCGCCTTTCGGTGGGTCGCGGCGATCTGGCACGAGAGCGTCGGGCCTGAAGGCCCTCCCACAGGAACAGCGTCTCGACCCTGGGCTGTGTGAAGGGACTTCAGCCCCCGGGCTTGTGGGAGGGGCTTCAGCCCCGAAGCTCTCCGGTCGGGTCGCCGCGATCGGGCACAAAAGCATCGGGCCTGAAGGCCCTCCCACAGGAGCGGGGCTGTGACCCAGGATTTGGTGGGAGGGGCTTAAGCCCCGACGCTTTTCGCTCAGGTCGCCTGATCTGGCACAAGAGCATCGGGCCTGAAGGCCCTCCCACGACGGCCGCGAGCCTTTTCGGCACTCGGGGTCCGAAGGCCCCGAGGTAAGCCCTAGCCCGCCGGCGGCGCCGGCCGGGCGGCGGCGCGGGTCTGCTCGCGGCTCAGCACTTCGACCTTGGGCTCCTTCCACGGGCCGGTCACACGGTAGGTACGCGAGGTCAGGCTGCCGAGCGGTTTCTGCAGCACCGCGTTGGCCGCCGCGCCGATCGCCGCGCCGACCGGGCCGGCGGCGAGCGCGCCGACCGCGGTCAGCACGTTGGCCGCCTTCGGCCGCACTTCGATGGTCTGGTCGTAGCTCTGCGCGCGCAGGTCGGCGGCGCCGCGGATGGCGATGCTCGCGGCCGGGCCGTCGATGCTGAGGTCGTCGCTGCGCGCGCTGCCGTTGCCGAAGCGCACCGTGCCGCCGACCCGGTCGAAGGCGAAGCCCTTGGAGAACAGGTCGCGGAAGTCCAGGGTCAGCCGGCGCGGCAGCTGGGCCACGCTGAGCAGGCCGAGCATGCGGCCGGCGCCGGGTTCGATCTCGATCAGGCGGCCGTCGCGCACGTCCAGGCTGAGGCTGCCTTCCAGCGAGCCCAGCGCCATCGCCGCCGGCGCGCCGGGCCAGCCGGCGTCGAGCCGCGCCTTGCCCTTGCCGCCGCCGATCTGGCCGCCGAAGCCGAAGCCGTTCATCAGCGCGCCGACGTCGCCGCTGTCCACGGTCGCGCTCAGGTGGGTGCGCGCGGCCGCGCCGCGGCCGGTCCAGTCGCCGCTGAGGTCGATGGACTGCTTGCCGCCGCGGGTGCTGATCTGGTCGATGCGCATGCCCGCCGGGGTCGGCCGGGTGCGCACGCTGGCGGTGCCGAGCGCGGCACTGCCGAAGCGCAGGTCGGCGATGTCGATGGTCAGCGCGGGGATCTTGGCCGGGTCCATCGAGGCGTCGGCGGGCTTGGCCGCGGCGGCGGCGCTCGCCGTCGCGTGCGCGCTGTTGCCGGCACCAGTGCCCGCAGTCGCGCCGCCGCCCGCATCCACCGCCGTCCAATGCACCCGCGCGAACTTGCCGGCGATGCTGCCGCCCCCGCCCGCCGGGATCATCACCGCGCCGTCCAGCGCCGCGCCCTCGGCGCGCACCGCGGTCGCGCCGCGCGCCGCCGGCGCCACCACCAGCCGGGTATTGGGGAACACCCCGCCGAGCAGTTGCAGGCGCTGCACGTTCACGTCGATGCGCTGCAGCGGCAGGCTGTCGTCGGAACCGTCGCCATGCGCCAGCGCGATCCAGTCGATCGCTTCCAGCGTGTCAGTGCGGCCGGTCACCAGCAGCCCGCTCGGCGGCGGCAGGTCGTCGACGCGGTTGGCGCCGAGCACCACCCGCACCCCGGTCTTGCCGTTGCTGTTGCGCGAACGCAGCGCCAGGGTGTTGCCGAGCGCGACCCGCACATCGCCGCTGCCGAGCGGCAACGGCGTCTCGATGGTGGCCTGCAGCGGCGTCGCCGCGGCCTTGTTCAACGGCGGCGGCATGCCGATCGAGGTGCCGACCAAGTTGGACTGCAAGTGCAGCAAGGTCGGCGCCTGCACCGATGCGCCGGCCGCCTTCACCGCCGGCGCCCTAGGAATCGCGATGCCCACCGTCCACAGCGAGCGCCCGTCCAGATACTCCTTGAGCCAGGCCAGATCGTCGGGCCCGCGCGCGATCAGGTCGTCGGCCGCGGACATCGCGTCCAGCCCGGCCTCGAACGCATTGCCCTTGTCGCGCACGTAGTCCTCGCCGGCGCGCAGCGACAGCTTGCCGGGGGCGCCGTCGTGCAGCACCGCCAGGTTCTCCGCGGCGAATCCGGCGCGGCTGAAATCGGCATGGCCGCGCACTTGTTCGAAGGCGACCTTCCAGCGCGGATCGGCGAGCTTGGCGTCGGCCAGATCGACGCCGCCCTTGAGCGTGGTGCGCCCGCCCTCGCGCAGCGCCAGCTGCATGTCGAAGGCGACCGCGGCCGGGCCGCTCGCGCGCAGGTTGTCGAGGGTGTCGGCGTGTTCCTTGTGCAGCGGGCTCTGCCGCAGCAGCGACAGCAGCTGGCCGGCCTCGGCGTCGGTCTCGGCTTTCACGTACAGCACGCCGTCGTGGTAACGCTCGATCCCCGACCGCACCTTGCGCACGCCGACCCCGGCGATCTTGCCGCCGCCCTCGACGCTGAACCCGTCGCCGACGAAGGCGATGTCGGCGTCCAGGCCCTCGACCGCCGGCCAGTCCGGCTGGAACTTCACGGTCGCCCCGCGCAGCTTGCCGCCGGCGTAAAACAAGCCGTTGTTGCGGTTGAACGGCCAGTCGTCGAGATCGCCCGAGACCACCGCATGCGCATCGGTCAACGTGCCCGCGACCAGCGCGGTGTCGAGCCAGTTCAACAGCCGCTGCGACATCTGGCTGCGCACCCAGAAGCCCTTCGCCACCGGCAGCCGGGTCGGGTCGAGGTCGGCGGCGATGTCGATCCACGGCCGCGAACCGTCGCCCTGCCACCACATCCCGCCGCGCGCGCGCAGGCCGAAATCGCCGCCGTCGATGCGCAGCGCGGTGGTGCCGACGCGCCAGCCGGCGCCCTCGCGCCAGCCGCCGACGCTGCCGACCAGCTTGACCGTGTGCGGCACGCCGAACCCCGACGGCCAGTCGAAGCGCATCGGCGCATTGGGATCGAGATCGAACGCGAATCCGTCGGCATCGGCCTGGAACGTGCCGGCCAGGCCTTGCAGGCCCGGCGAATGGCCGACCGGATCGAAGCCGAGCGCATCGACCCGGGCGCTGGCGAACATCGGCCCGTCGCGATGGCCGTTGACCGCGATCGCGCTCAGCGCCACCCGCGGCTTGGCGGTCTCGAACCAGCGGCGCAGGCGTTCGGGCAGCGCGTCGCTGAGCGCGGCGACCGCGATCAGCGGACCGGCGTCGATGCGGTCGGCGCGCAGCGCATAGCGCTCGCCGCCGGCCACCGCGAGGCCGTCGAGGGTCTGCACGTTGGCGCCGCTGCCGATCCGCAGCCGGGACGCGTCCAGGCGCCAGCCGTTGTCGGTGAGGCGGTAATGCGCGAGCGCCTCGACGTGTTCGAACTCGACCCGCGCCGGCGGCGGGGGTGTGCCGGACGCGCCGTCGGTGGCCGAGCGCGGCGCTTCGGCTCCGGCGCGGGCGGCTGCGCTCGCGGCGACCTGGCCGGAAGGCGTCGGGCCTGAAGGCCCTCCCACGGGCGTTGCGGCCGGCTTTGTGGGAGGGGCTTCAGCCCCGACGCGGTTCGTTCCGCTCGCCGCGGACGGGCCAGGCGGCCCGTTCACCGCGGCGGCGACCGGCGCCGCAGCGGCGGCGATCGCCGCCGGCACCGAGGTCGACGCCGCGGTCGCCGGCGCATCGGCCGGCGCGGTGCGCTCGGCGCGCAGGCCGACCCGATCCAACGCCGCCGACACCATCACCCCGGCGATCCGGTGCTCGCGCAGGTCGGCCCACGCCTCGGCCCGGCCCTGCCCCGATTCGATCCGGATGCCGGCGACCTTCAACAACGGCGACCAGCCCGACAAGTCGGCGCGCACCGCGCCGGCATAGGCGCGGCCGTCGCCGCGCTTGCGGTCGAAATCCAGCACCACGTCCAGCGGCGTCGACGGCGCGCCGGCCACGCCGACGCTGGGCCAGGCGCGCGCACCGGCGCGCACGCGGTCGCCGTTCACGCGCAGGCGCAGGTCGATCTTCGGCACCCGCGCATCCACGCCCAGGCTCGGCGCGACCACCGCCAGCTTGGCGCCGATCACCTGCAACTCGCCCAGGCCTTCCAGCGCCGACAGCGGATCGCCCTGCTCCTCGCGCTCCTGCCCGGGCAGGCCGCGCACCTTCCAGCGGCCGTCGTCGGCGCGCTCCAGGGTCAGGTCGAGCCCGCTCAGGCGCAGCTCGGAGAACGCCTGGCCCGGCAACACGCCGGCATACAGCGACACCAGCATCTCGGCATCGCCGATGTTGAACGCCTGCGCGCCTTCGCCGATGCGCAGCCGATCCAGGCGCAGCAGCGGCCCGCGCCGGGTCCATTGCGTCTCGACCCGGTCGAACGCGACCGGCCGCCCCGCGCGCTGGCTCAACCACGCCGCGACCTTGTCCGGATGGCGCTCGGCCAGCGGCAACAACTGGCTGGCCACCGCCAGCAACGACGCCACCAGCACCAGCACCACCGTCGCGCCGTAGAACACGGCACGGCGCGCGATGCGCAGGCGGCGGCGCAGGGGCGTGGGCATCAGCGCAACGCTCCGCGGGGCGCGGCGCTCAGGCAAGCGGCGCGACCGGCAACGCGCAGCGCAAACATCGCGCGCGCCGCGGCCCGCGCGCGCGACCGACGCGGCAACGCGGAACAGCGCCGGCCGTTCCCCGCCGCCCGCGCCGCGTCCGCGTTAAAGCAACACCACATCGAACTGCTCCTGCGCATACTGGTCGTCGGCCTGGAACCGGATCGACTTGCCGAGGAATTCCTCCAGCTCGGCCACCGCCGCCGACTCTTCGTCGGTGATCCGCGCCACCACCTTGGGCGAGGCGATCACCAGCAGCCGCGCCGCGTCGAACTGGCGCACCTGGCGGACGATGTCGCGAAAAATCTCGTAGGTGACCGTCTCCGGCGTCTTCAGCGTGCCGCGGCCGCCGCACTCGTGGCAGGCCTCGCTGAGCTGGCGCTCCAGGCTCTCGGTGGTGCGCTTGCGGGTCATCTCCACCAGCCCCAGCGGCGAGAACTCGTACACCGTGGTCTTGGCGTGGTCGCGGGTCAGCGCCTTCTCCAGCTGGCGCAGCACCTGGCGCTTGTGCTCCTGGTCGGTCATGTCGATGAAGTCGATGATGATGATCCCGCCCAGGTTGCGCAGCCGCAGTTGCCGGGCGACCGACTGGGCCGCCTCCAGGTTGGTGCGGTAAACGGTTTCCTCGAGGTTGCGTTGACCCAGGAACGAACCGGTGTTGACGTCGATGGTGGTCATCGCCTCGGTCTGGTCGATGACCAGATAGCCGCCGGACTTCAGCGGCACTTCCTTGTCCAGCGCGCGCTGGATCTCGTCCTCGACCCCGTACAGGTCGAAGATCGGCCGCGCGCCGGTGTAGTGCTCGATCTTTTCCGCCAGCCCCGGCATGTACTGGGCGGCGAAGCTGCGCAGGCGCTCGCTGGTCTCGCGCGAGTCGACCTTGACCTTCTCCACGTCGCGCCGGATCAGGTCGCGCACCGCGCGCAGCGGCAGGCTCAGGTCCTCGTACACGCGCTCGCCGATCTTGCTGCTGCGCGACTTCTCCGCGATCAGCGCCCAGGCCCGGCTCAGGTAGGCGATGTCCTCGGCCAGCGCCTCCTCCGGCTGGCCTTCGGCGTTGGTGCGCACGATGTAGCCGTGCTGCTCGGTCGCCGGCGCCTGCGCGGTCACCAGCGACTTCAGCCGCGCCCGCTCGCCTTCGTCCTCGATCCGCGCCGACACCCCGACCACGCGCGTGCGCGGCAGCAGCACGAGGTAACGCGAGGGGATCGACAGCTGCGTGGTCAGGCGCGCGCCCTTGCTGCCGATCGGGTCCTTGACCACCTGCACGATGATTTCCTGGCCCTCGCGCAGCAACTCGGCGATCGGCCGGGTCGGCGCCGGCGGCAGCGGCGCCTCGTCGCCCTCGCCTTCGCCGCTCTGGTTGGGCTTGACGATGTCGGCCGCGTGCAGGAACGCCGCGCGCTCCAGGCCGATCTCGACGAACGCCGCCTGCATCCCCGGCATGACCCGCTGCACCTTGCCCTTGTAGATGTTGCCGACCACCCCGCGGCGCCAGCCGCGCTCGATGTGCAGCTCTTGCAGCATGCCGTTCTCGACCACGGCGACGCGGGTCTCGCGCGGAGTGACGTTGACCAGGATTTCTTCAGTCATGAGGCGGCGCGGGTCCGGTGCGGGGCGTGGAAACGATGAGGGAAACGGCGGGTCGGAAACGTACGGGGAAAGCTTGGGGAACGCGACGGGGGACGATGCGCGAGGGGCCCGGGACCAAGATAGCGCGCGGCGCCCGCAGGATCGGAGCCGGCGCGGCAGCCTAAGTTCCGCCGCGTCGGAAAAGCGCCCGCGGCGCAGGCTCGCGCCCGCGCTAGGCGCCCAGGCCGAACTCGCGCAGCAGCCGCGCGGTCTCGTGCAGCGGCAGCCCCATCACGCCGGAGTAACTGCCGGCCAGGCGGCTGACGAACACCTCCGCGCCGCCCTGGATGGCGTAGCCGCCGGCCTTGCCCATCGGCTCGCCGCCGGCGACGTAGCGTTCGATCTGCCCTTCGTCGAGCGCGGCGAAACTGACCTCCGACACCGACACCGCCTGCGCCTCGCGCGCCGGCGTGACCAGCGACACCGCGCTGATCACCTGGTGGGTGCGGCCGGACAGCCGGCGCAGCATGGCGCGGGCGTCTTCGGGATCGCGCGGCTTGCCGAACACCTCGTCGTCGAGCACCACCTCGGTATCGGCGCCGAGCACCGCCGCGGACGGATTGGCGACCACCTTGAGCAGGCCGGCGCCGGCCTTCTCGCGCGCGACCCGGCGCACGTAGTCGGCGGCGGGCTCGCCGGGCTGGCGCTGTTCGGGGATATCGAGATCGATGAGGCCGAATTCCAGGCCGAGGCGGCCGAGCAATTCGCGTCGCCGCGGCGACTGGGAGGCTAGATAGAGCATGTGCGAAAGCATAACCCGCGCTGACTGAGCGCCGCCTCAAGCCCGACGGCGCAAACCCCGCACCGAATCACGGTTCGTTAACCGGTTCAGCAAGACCCTTACCTCGTCCCTCAAGGAGTTCCACATGACCCGGTCGTCGTCCTCGCCGCTCGTCCGCCTGCCGTCGCTGTCGTCCCGCCTGTCCCGCCTGTCGTTGCGCCCGCTGGCGCTCGCCGCCGTCCTCGCCTTCGGAGCCGCAACCGCCATGACCGCGTCCGCCCAGACCGCGCCCTACGTCGCCACCGACGGCACCCTGCTGTCGGTCTCGGCCGAATCCACCGCCAAGCGCACCCCCAACATCGCCACCGTGTCCACCGGCGTGGTCACCCAGGCCGCCGACGCCAACGCGGCGATGCGCGCCAACGCCGAGCAGATGGCCAAGGTGGTCGCCGCGATCAAGGCCGCCGGCATCGCCGAACGCGACATCCAGACCAGCGGCATCAACCTCAACCCGCAGTACCGCTACCAGGAAAACCAGCCGCCGCAGATCACCGGCTACCAGGCCAACAACAACGTCAACATCGTGATCCGCGACATTTCCAAGGTCGGCAAGATCCTCGACTCGCTGGTCGCCACCGGCGCCAACCAGATCAACGGCCCGACCTTCGACCTCGACGACAAGGACAAGGACGCCGCCTTCGACGAAGCCCGCCGCGGCGCCATCGAAAAGGCCCAGGCCCGCGCCGAGATGTACGCCAAGACCCTCGGCATGAAGGTGCGGCGCATCGTCAGCGTCAGCGAAGGCGGCCGTTTCGCCCCGCCGATGCCGATGCCGATGATGGCCATGCGCATGGAGAAGGCCGGCGCCGCCGCCGACACCTCGGTGTCGCCGGGCGAGAACAGCCTGTCGATGAACCTCGACGTCGTGTTCGAGCTGGGCAAGTGAGATGAGCGACAAGAACACCGTGCCGGGCAGTTCCGACCCGCGCCCGGGCCGCAGCCCGGGCTACCCCGAGCCGCAGCCCAAGGACCGCGAGGATGCGCATCGGCCGAAGCGGCCCAAGCCCGATCCCGACGAGGGCGGGCTGGACCGCGAGCCGGAGACCGGGCCGGACCCGGACTGAAGCCGGTTTTCAATCCCGCCGATGGCAAAGACGAGGCCCGCGCATGCGGGCCTCGTCGTTTTCGCGGATCGGGGGAACGGGCAGCTGCTGCGCGGCCGTCGCGCCGTCGCGCAGGCTGAGTCGTGCCCACGTGCGACGACAGACTCGTTCGCCCGCAGCAAGTGGCCAAGCGCATGACCGGCCGAACGCCGTTGCCGGTCGTTCAGGAAAACCGCTTCGCACCGAAGGACGCGCGGCCCGCACGAGGCCTCGAAAATAAGCGCCGATCCCTGCACGAATCCGGACGTTGTCCACGTACTCGGCGCGTCCGGTGGGACCGCCCTCAGTCCGCTCCTCCACCCAAAGTCGCAAACGAGAACCGCTTGCATCGCCACCCGGGCGCGGCGCATTTTTGTGATACGGCGCCGTCTTCAGCTTCAACCCCGTGGGCGGTTCCGGGCCGTTGTCAGTGCTGCACGACACACTCAAGGAGGATGCCCATGGTCCGCACGCTCCCGTCCCACCACGCCCACGAATCCCTGGACGGCACCCGCATCGCCGCCAACGCCGGGGCCATCGCCTTCAACGCCGCGATGCTGATGCTGATGCTGGCGCCGTTGAGCGCGCCGCAACTGATCCAGAAGTCGCTAGATCCGGTGACCGATGTGATCCTGCTGCCGCGGGAGAAGAAGCCGGTCGTGATCGAACACAAACCGCCGCCGGTGATCCGCCAAGTGGAGACCAAGCCGCAACCGCGCACCCCGCCCGTCGTCCAGCAGCAAGCGCCGCCCCAGGAGATCGTGGTCGACCAGCCCGCGCTGCCGATGGATTTCCAGGGAGTCGAGCAGGTCGCGATCGCGACCCCGCCGAGCACCAACGTCGGCCGCGGGATCATCGAAGGCGCAACCCTGCAGGTGCTGCGCAACCCGGCGCCGACCTATCCGGTCGACGCGATCCGCAACAACCTCACCGGCACGGTCGAGCTGGAGATCCTGGTCGGCATCGACGGCAAGCCGCTGGACGTCAGCATCGTGCGCAGCAGCGGCCACCGCTCGCTCGACCAGGCCGCGCGCAAGGTCGTGCTGCAGCGCTGGACGTTCCAGCCGGCGATGGAGAACGGCCAAGCCGTGCAGGCGCGCGGCCGGGTGCCGATCCAGTTCAAGCTCGACCAGTAACGCTGCAGCCCGCCCGTCGCCACGGCGCAAGCCGCCGCCGAGCCCGCTGCACGCAAGGCCCTCGCCCGAGGGCCTTGCGCTTTTTGCAGGAGGCTTCCAGGCCCGAGGCCTTCAGCTTGTGTGAGAGGGCCTTCAGGCCCGATGCCTTCGGCTTGTGTGGGAGGGCCTTCAGGCCCGATGCCTTCGGCTTGTGTGGGAGAGCCTTCAGGCCCGATGCCTTCGGCTTGTGTGGGAGAGCCTTCAGGCCCGATGCCTTGGGCTTTTGTGCGAGGGCCTTCAGGCCCGATGCCTTTCGCTCAGGTCGCGGCAACCTGGGACAAAAACATCGGGCCTGAAGGCCCTCCCACAAAAGCCGCAGGCCGTCCCGAAAAAACGCGCAGCCGCGGCGATAGCTCAGGCGCGGTGATAGGGATGATTGGCCAGCAACGCCGCCGCCCGATACAACTGCTCGGCCGCGACCAACCGCACCAGCATGTGCGGCAAGGTCAACGGCCCCAGCGACCATTGCTCGTCGGCGCGCGCCAGCACGTCGGGCGCATGCCCCTCGGGCCCGCCGATCAGGAACGCCAGATCGCGTCCCTGCCCGCGCCAATGCTCCAGGCGTTGCGCCAGTTGCTCCGACGTCCACAACCGCCCGCGCCCTTCCAGCGCCACCACGCAGGCGTTCTTCGGCAACGCCGTCAACACCCGCGCGCCCTCGTCGGCGGTCGCGCGCGCCGCATCGCGGCCCTTGCCGCGCAGGCCCGGTTCGATCTCCACCAACTCCAGCGGCAGCCAATGCGACAAGCGCTTCTGGTATTCGCCGAAGCCCTCGGCGACCCAGCGCGGCGCGCGTTCGCCGACGGCGATCAGTTTGCTTTTCATGCGCGCATGGTAGCCCGGGGCTGGTGGAGGCGATGCGGGGGCGTGGCCTGCGCGACGCTTGAATGATGCGATGCGCAGGCGCGAGCTTCGCGGTGGCTGGGTTGTCGCGGTCGCGGCTTGCGCCGCTCCTACAGGGAGCGTGCCGCTGCGGCGCGTCGCGATTGCAGAAGTGGCGCAAGCCGCGGCCGCGACAACCCAACCACCGCGCCGACCGCCCGCATCACCCGTCACTCATCCCGCAGAAACGAAAAGGCCCGGCGATCGCCGGGCCTTTCGTTTACGCAGCGCGGGCGAATCCGCGCCTCAGCGCAGGTTGTCCTCGACCACCTTGATCTGCATGCGCTTGCGCAGCGACGAGGTCAGTTCGGTCACTTCGTCCTGCGCCGCCGCCTGCGCGGTCTGGCTGCGCAGCATGTCCAGCTCGGACGGCTTGAGCGTGGCCTTGTCGCCCGGCGCGATCTTGCCGATGGCGAACACGACGTAGCGTCCGTCGGGCAGCTTGGCCTTGCCTGCCGCGATCTTGCCCTGCGCCGCCGGCTGCACGGCGAAGATTGCCTCGGTCATCTCCGGCGGCAGCATCGGCATGCCGCGGATCACGCCCGGCAGTTCCTGCGGTGGCGGCAGCTGCTTGGAGCTGGCGATGGCGGCCAGCGCCTCGCCGCCGACGATGCGCGCGATCAGCGCGTCGGCGTCCTTTTCCGCGGCCTTGGTCACGCGGTCGGCGCGGACCGCGGCGATCACCTTGTCGCGCACCTGCGCCAGCGGCTGGGCGCGCTCGGGCGTGTGCGAGACCACGCGGATCAGCACGCTGTGATCCTGGCCGATGTCGATCGGATCGCTGACGGTGTTGTCCTGCATGCGCTGATCGGAGAACGCGGAGCGGACCACCGCCGGGTTCTGCGCGATGCCGGTGTTGGCCGCGGCGTTGCGGGTCACCACGGCGAGCTTCTGCACCGGCAGGCCGACCGCCTTGGCCGGGCCTTCCAGCGTGGTCGGGTTCTTGTAGACCTGATCGACCAGCTTGGCCGAGAACTCGTTGAACGCGCGCTCGCGCGCGGCCTCGGTCTCCTCGCGCAGCAGGGTCTCGCGCACCGCCTCGAACGGCTGCTGCGAGCCGCTCTTGATCTCGCGCACCTGGATGATGTGCCAACCGCCCTCGGCCTTGACCGGGTCGCCGACCTGGCCGGCCTGGAGCTTGAACGCGGCGTCGTTGAACGCGCCCGGGATCGCGCCGTTGCCCATCCAGCCCAGGTCGCCGCCGGCGGCCTTGGAGCCGAGGTCGTCGCTGTTGGCGCGCGCCAGCGCGGCGAAGTCGGCGCCGGGCGCCTTGGCCTGCGCGGCGAGCTGCTTGGCCTTGTCCTCGGCGGCCTTCTGCGCGGCCGCGTCGGCGCCGGCCGGCACGTTGATCTGGATGTGCGAGACCAGGCGCTGCTCGGCGGCCTGGAACTTGTTCTTCTCGTTCTCGTAGCGCTTGAGCAGGTCGGCCTCGGACGGCGCCGGCGGCGGCGGCATGTTGGCGGCGTTGAGCTCGACGTACTCGATGCTCACGCTCTCGGGCAGGCGGAAATCCTTGCCGTGGCCGTCGTACCACTTCTGGATGTCGGCCGCGGCGACCTCGGCGGTATCGGCCGGCTGCGGCGGCAGCTCGATCAGGCTGATGTCGCGCTTCTCGCCGAGCAGCTTGATCAGCCGGTCGGTCTCGCTGGAGGTGGCGAAGCTGCTGCCGGCCAGGGCGGCGGGCAGCATCGAAGTCTGCAGGCTGTCGCGCACGTACTGCTCGAACTGGGTCGGCGTGCGCGGCGGGTTGCCCATCTGCAGGCCGAGGATGTAGCGCTCCTGGTTGAACTTGCCGCTGCCGTCCTGGAAGTCCGGGATGCCCTGGATCGACTTGACCACCAGCGCGTCGCTGACGATCACGCCGTCGACTTCGGCGGCGAGCTTGCGCACGCGCTCGTCGATCAGGCCGTCGAGCACTTCGCGCTTGTTCTCGAGCTTCTCGAACTCGCGCGCGTCGAAGTTGGCGCCCTGCTGCTGGCGGGTCTGGTCGCGGGCGCGGTTGAAGCGCTCGTCGAAATCGGCGCGCGTGATCGACTCCTTGCGCCACAGCATCGACGCCGGCCACCACGACGGCGCCGAACGCCACCACGTCGGCGCGATCTCGATGCGCGCGACCGCGTTGTCGGTACGCTGCACCATGTACTGCTCGATGCCGACGAAGGCGAAGGGGATGATCAGCAGGCCGAGGATCACGGTGGCGATCCAGCCCGAGGTCTTGTCGCGGAGTGTCTGCAGCATGTCCGGGTCGGGTTAAGTCGTAAGCCGGACAGTTTAGCGCGGTTCCGCGACCTGGCGGCGTGGGACGACGGCCGTCGCATTCGGCCGCATTTGGCCGCGGTCGGCCCGTCCCGGCCGGCCGGCGCACGCGGCCCGGGCCGGCGCCGAGGCCCGCGGGCGATCCCGCGGCCGGGCGCCGGTTGCGAACGCGCGTGCGCATCGCCCGTGCGCGGTAATGCGGATACGGGAATCCGCGCGCGCGATCGGCCACGGAAATCGGCCGCGGAAAAAAGAAAAGGCACCGTTTCCGGTGCCTTTTCGCTACAACTGGCGGAGTGGACGGGACTCGAACCCGCGACCTCCGGCGTGACAGGCCAGCATTCTAACCGACTGAACTACCACTCCGCGCTTTGAAACTCCGGCCTTCGATCCGTGCCGCAGCGCGACAAAATCGAGGACCCTCACTTATATAAAAAACGAAGGCGCCGTTTCCGGCGCCTTCGACAAAACTGGCGGAGTGGACGGGACTCGAACCCGCGACCTCCGGCGTGACAGGCCAGCATTCTAACCGACTGAACTACCACTCCGCACTTTGAAACGTTGCCGCTGAAACTTTACAACCAAAATCGGTTTCCGAAAACCCGTTTCGCTCGTCGATGCCGCTTTCGCGAAGCAACCGCCACGGCAGAAAGACCAGCGACTCTGGTGGGTGCTGAGGGTTTCGAACCCCCGACCCTCTCCGTGTAAAGGAGACGCTCTACCGCTGAGCTAAGCACCCGGATGACCTGGGCTGACTGCTTTGGGTTTCGTCGACAGTGCGCTGCACCGCCGCCGAGTTGATTAGTTTACGGCATCCTTCAGCGCTTTGCCAGCCTTGAAGGAGGGATTCTTCGAAGCCGGGATCTTGATGGTCTCGCCGGTCTTGGGGTTGCGGCCCTGGCGGGCGGCGCGCTTGCGCACCTGGAAGGTGCCGAAGCCTACGAGCGTGACAGTGTCGCCCTTCTTCAGCGCCTTGGTGACGACGTCGATCAGCGCATCGACGGCGGCGGTAGCGTCGGTCTTCGACAGCTCGGCGGTTTCGGCGACGGCGCCTACGAGTTCGGCCTTGTTCATTATTTTCTTGACTCCCTGTGCGGTTGCGACCGCGAGTTCTGAGAATCGGAGCGAGGCCGCAGGAGGCGCGCTCCGATCAAGTGTGCCGCGCAGAAGTTGTGCTTGTGGATTGGGGCTGCGCGGTTGCGGTCGTTATACCAGCGGCCTATAGGGGGCGCAAGCTTGAAAGCCAGCTGTGGCGCGGCTTTCAGCGTTTTTTCGCGCCCGCTTCCGGTGCCCTCCGACCGACGGCCCGAGTCAATGCTTGACGTCGGGCTGCGGGCCGCTCTTGCCGCTTTCGCGCACCGCGATGTCGCCTTCGCCCTCGCCCGACGCGGCGGCCGGAGCCGGCGCGATCGGCCGCTCGAGCGCGATGTCGAGCACCTCGTCGATCCAGCGCGCCGGGATGATCTTCAGGCCCTGGGTCACGCTCTTGGGCAGGTCGGCGAGATCCTTGCGGTTCTCCTCGGGAATGATCACGGTGCGGATGCCGCCGCGCAGCGCCGCCAGCAGCTTCTCCTTCAAGCCGCCGATCGGCAGCACGCGGCCGCGCAGGGTGATCTCGCCGGTCATCGCCACGTCGGCCTTGACCGGGTTCTTGGTCAGCATCGAGACCAGCGCGGTGGCCATGCCGATGCCGGCGCTGGGGCCGTCCTTCGGCGTGGCGCCCTCGGGCACGTGCACGTGCACGTCGTGCTTCTGCAGGAACTCGACGTCGATGCCGAGGCGCTCGGCGCGCGCGCGCACCACCGACAGGGCCGCCGACACCGACTCCTTCATCACGTCGCCGAGCTGGCCGGTCAGGATCAGCTGGCCCTTGCCCGGCACCAGCGTCGCCTCGACCTGCAGCAGGTCGCCGCCGACCTCGGTCCAGGCCAGGCCGGTGACCAGGCCGATCTCGTTCTGCTCCTCGGCGCGGCCGAAATCGAAGCGGCGCACGCCCAGGTACTTCTCCAGGTTCTTGGAGCCGACGTTGACCGCGCCGTCCTTGCCCTTCTTCGCCGGCTTCGGACCGGCGAGCGCGATTTCCTTGACCACCTTGCGGCAGATCTTGGAGATCTCGCGCTCCAGGTTGCGCACGCCGGATTCGCGCGTGTAGTAGCGGATGATGTCGCGCACCGCGCTTTCGGCGATCTTGATCTCTTCGGGCTTGAGGCCGTTGTTCTTGATCTGCTTGGGCAGCAGGTAGCGCATCGCGATGTTGAGCTTCTCTTCCTCGGTGTAACCCGGGATCCGGATCACTTCCATGCGGTCCAGCAGCGGACCGGGAATGTTGAGCGAGTTGGAGGTCGCGACGAACATCACTTCGCTGAGGTCGAGGTCGACTTCCAGGTAGTGGTCGTTGAACGCGTTGTTCTGCTCCGGATCGAGCACTTCCAGCAGTGCCGAGGACGGATCGCCGCGGAAGTCCATCGACATCTTGTCGATCTCGTCGAGCACGAACAGCGGATTCTTGCTGCCGACCTTGTTGAGGTTCTGCACGATCCGGCCCGGCATCGAACCGACGTAGGTGCGGCGATGGCCGCGGATTTCGGCCTCGTCGCGCACGCCGCCGAGCGACATGCGCACGAACTTGCGGTTGGTGGCCTTGGCGATCGACTGGCCGAGCGAGGTCTTGCCGACGCCCGGCGGGCCGACCAGGCACAGGATCGCGCCCTTCAT
The DNA here is from genome assembly GCF_031199375.1 of Lysobacter yananisis. Taxonomy (NCBI): domain Bacteria; kingdom Pseudomonadati; phylum Pseudomonadota; class Gammaproteobacteria; order Lysobacterales; family Lysobacteraceae; genus Lysobacter; species Lysobacter yananisis. Next base: position 3,736,667 of record NZ_CP133568.1, on the reverse strand, counting down.
GTTCTTCACCCGCGACTGCACCGCGAGGTATTCCAGGATGCGTTCCTTGACCTTCTCCAGGCCGAAGTGGTCGGCGTCGAGCACGTCCTGCGCGGCCTTAAGGTCCTTGCGGATCTTGCTGCGCTTCTTCCACGGCACGCCCAGCAGCCAGTCGAGGTAGTTGCGCACCACCGCGGCTTCGGCCGACATCGGCGACATCTGCTTGAGCTTGTTGAGCTCGTTCTTAGCCTTGGTCTCGACCGGCTTGGGCATGCCGGCCTCGGCGATCTTGCGCGCGAGCTCGTCGATGTCGTTGGGCGCATCGTCGATCTCGCCGAGCTCCTTCTGGATCGCCTTCATCTGCTCGTTGAGGTAGTACTCGCGCTGGCTCTTCTCCATCTGCGACTTGACCCGGCCGCGGATGCGCTTTTCCAGCTGCTGCACGTCGATTTCGCCGTCGACCAGGCCGACCAGCTGCTCCAGGCGCGCGCCGACGGCGTGGGTCTCCAGCAGCTTCTGCTTGTCGCCGATGCGCACGCCCAGGTGCGCGGCGACGGTGTCGGCGAGGCGGCCGGGCTCGTCGATGCCGGCGAGCGTCTGCATCAGCTCCGGCGGCAGCTTGCGGTTGGTCTTGACGTACTGTTCGAACAGGCCCATCAGCGAGCGCGCGATGGCCTCGATCTCGCGCTCTTCGCGATCGATCTGCGGCTCGACCACGACCGCATGGCCGGCCAGCGCGCCGTCGCGCTCGGCCACCTCATCCACGCGCACGCGCGAGACGCCTTCGACCAGCACCTTGATGGTGCCGTCGGGCAGCTTGAGCAGTTGCAGGACCTGGGCCAGGGTGCCGATCTCGTAGAGATCCTCGGCGCCCGGGTCGTCGGTCTCGGCGGACTTCTGCGCGACCAGCAGGATGCGCTTGTCCGATTCCATCGCCAGGTCGAGGGCGCGGATCGACTTGTCGCGGCCGACGAACAGCGGAATCACCATGTGCGGGAACACGACCACATCGCGCAGCGGCAGCACCGGCAGGGTCATGGATTCGGCGGAAGACTGGGTCATTGGAGCTCTCGACAAGCGTGGGGTGAGGATGCCGCGGCATCCAGGCTCCCGTTATGGGGGTGGCGGCCCGGGAGCGCAAGCAAAGCCCGCCGGGCGGCCCGCAAAATCGACAAAAACCGCTTTGAAATCATCGCCTTGTGATACAAATCCGGGGGCGGGACAAAGCGTCCCGCCCGCCCCCACCGTCAGGACGCCAGCGATGCAACGATTGCAGACCGCCATCGACCGATACAACGAGATCCGGACCCGGTTCTGGGACGACGACTACAACACCCTGCTGCCGGTCGGGCCCGCCGCCAGCGACGAGATCGCCCGCCTGCAGGCGCTGGAACCGCGCCCGCTGCCGCAGGACCTGGAGGCCTTCTATCGCCAGTTCGGCGGCCTGCAGAACTGGCACAACACCGAGTCGCATTGCGTGCAGCTGCCCGGCCCGGCGCAACTGGCCGACGGCCTGGAGCACGCCGACGCCTGGCAGCGGATCCGCTCGCTGGGTCTGGCCGACATGATCGTCTACAGCTGGGCCAACGACCGGCCCGAGTTCGAGCCGGGCCGGACCTTCGAACAGGCCGAGCTCGATGCGCTCAACGCGCGCTACCGCTGCTTCGGCTGGTACCGCACCGATACCGTCGCGGAAAGCGCGTGGTACCTGTACGCCGACGAGGACGGCCGCTTCGGCGCGCTGTACTACGACCAGGACGATTTCGGCGGCGTGCGCCGCGAACTGCGCGCGATGCTGGCGGCGAACCCGGCCCGGCAGACGCTGGAAGAGGCGTTGTGCGAGGGCGTGGAGCGGGCGCGGCGGGCGATGGTCGAGTGGAACGGGGATGGCGACGAGGACGAGAACGACAGCGCCGCCTGATGCGCGGGCCTTGAGCGATTGTGGGAGGGGCTTCAGCCCCGACGCTTTTGTGCCGGATCGCCGCGATCGGAATGGAAAGCGTCGGGACTGAAGTCCCTCCCACTAAAGCAGATCGACACTCACTCGAAACAACCGCCGAAGCGATTGTGGGAGGGGCTTCAGCCCCGACGCTTTTGTGCCAGGTCGCCGCGACCTTGGCGGAAAGCGTCGGGACTGAAGTCCCTCCCACAAAAGCCGGACGCTTCGGGACTGATGCCGCTCCGACAAGAGCGGGAAGCGTCGGGGCTCAAGCGCTCCTGCGGCAAGCACAAAAACCCGCCCCCGAAAACGATCGCCCCCGCACTGGGCGGGGGCGAAGGTCTTACTCGGCCGAGGCCACCTTGGGCTGTTGCTGCGCCGGCGGCGTCTGGTAGATCAGGTACGGCTCGGACTTGTGTTCGATCACCGACTCGTCCACCACCACCTTGCTGACGTTCTCCAACGACGGCAGTTCGTACATCGTGTCCAGCAGCACCGATTCGACGATGGTGCGCAGGCCGCGCGCGCCGGTCTTGCGCTTGAGCGCCTTCTTGGCGATGGCCGAGAGCGCGTCGGGGCGGAACTCCAGCTCGACGTTCTCCATCTCGAACAGCTTGCGGAACTGCTTGGTGATCGCGTTCTTCGGCTCGGTCAGGATCGAGATCAGCGCCGGCTCGTCGAGTTCCTCGAGCGTGGCGACCACCGGCAGGCGGCCGACGAACTCGGGGATCAGGCCGAACTTGATCAGGTCCTCGGGCTCGACGTCGGCGAGAATCTTGCCGATGTCGATCTTGCGCTCGGCGCTCTTGACCTTGGCGCCGAAGCCGATGCCGCCGGCCTCGGTGCTGCGCTGCTGGATGATCTTGTCCAGGCCGGCGAACGCGCCGCCGACCACGAACAGGATGTTGCGCGTGTCGACCTGCAGGAATTCCTGCTGCGGATGCTTGCGCCCGCCCTGCGGCGGCACGCTGGCGATGGTGCCTTCGATCAGCTTGAGCAACGCCTGCTGCACGCCCTCGCCCGACACGTCGCGGGTGATCGACGGGTTGTCGCTCTTGCGTGAGATCTTGTCGATCTCGTCGATGTAGACGATGCCCTGCTGGGCCTTCTCGACGTCGTAATCGCACTTCTGCAGCAGCTTCTGGATGATGTTCTCCACGTCTTCGCCCACGTAACCGGCTTCGGTCAGCGTGGTGGCGTCGGCGATGGTGAACGGCACGTTGAGCAGCCGCGCCAGCGTTTCGGCGAGCAGGGTCTTGCCCGAACCGGTCGGGCCGACCAGCAGGATGTTCGACTTCGACAGTTCGACGTCGTCGTTCTTCTGCCGGCTCTCGATGCGCTTGTAGTGGTTGTACACGGCGACCGCGAGCGTGCGCTTGGCGCGCTGCTGGCCGATCACGTACTGATCGAGCACCTCGAGGATCTCGCGCGGCTTGGGCAGGTGGCTGCGCGCCGACTGCGCCTTCTCCTCGAGTTCCTCGCGGATGATGTCGTTGCACAGCTCCACGCACTCATCGCAGATGAACACGCTCGGGCCCGCGATCAGCTTGCGGACTTCGTGCTGGCTTTTACCGCAGAACGAGCAATACAGGATCTTGTTGCTGTCGCCCGTGCTGCGTCCTTGTCGTTCGTCGGTCATGCTTGGTTTGGCCCGTTGGTGCTCAGTCTTGTGGTGCGCGTTGGCTTCTTAATATGCCCAAAACGCCTGGGCGGCAAGCGCCGCCGAGGCTTGTTCAGGCGGCTCGGCCCGAGGATAGCACAGCGCCCCGGACCGTCCCTTTCGCCGCATACCGCAGTGCGATCAAGGGTTTGCGCGCTGTGTCGGCCCGCCCGGCGGCGTCCTTACGAGGCCTGGATGGTCTCGTCCGGACGGCGCTCGAGCACCTGGTCGACCAGGCCGTAGTCGCGCGCGGCCTCGGCGCTCTTGAAGTTGTCGCGCTCGGTGTCGCGGGCGATGGTCTCCAGCGACTGGCCGGTGTGCTTGGACAGGATCTCGTTCAGGCGCTGGCGCAGGGTCAGGATCTCGCGCGCGTGGATGTCGATGTCGGTGGCCTGGCCCTGGAAGCCGCCGAGCGGCTGGTGGATCATGACCCGCGAATTCGGCAGCGCCAGGCGCTTGCCCTTGGCGCCGGCGGCGAGCAGCAGCGCGCCCATGCTGGCGGCCTGGCCGATGCAGATCGTGCTCACGTCGGGCTTGATGTACTGCATGGTGTCGTAGATCGCCATGCCGGCGGTGACCACGCCGCCCGGGGAGTTGATGTAGAAGTTGATGTCCTTCTCGGGGTTTTCGGCCTCGAGGAACAGCATCTGGGCCACGATCACGTTGGCGACGTGGTCGTCGACGCCGCCGACCAGGAAGATCACGCGCTCTTTGAGCAGGCGCGAATAGATGTCGTAGGCGCGCTCGCCGCGGCTGGTCTGCTCGACCACCATCGGCACCAGATTCAGGGCTTTGGTTAGGTTATCCATGGATTGAACGGCACCTGTGGCTGACGTAGGGGGGCGCTGGGTTGCTTGCGCGGTTGAGCCCAACTTGGGGCCGGTCGCGGCGCAGCGCAAGAGGCGCGATTGCCAAAAACGCGGCGTGGGCGCCGGCCGGCGGGGTTGCGTGCCGGTGCGGCCCGCGCTCCGGGCCGATGCGGCCGGCCGCTGCGGCGAAGGCCCGCGCGGGCCGGGCCCCGGGGGCGGACCGCGAAACGCGGGGCGCGGGAACTGCGGCCTGGTCGCGCAGGGACCTCGCAAAGCAAGCGGCCCGCGGCGAGAGCCGCGGGCCGGTGCGATCGCTCAGTTCGGACGGATCGCGTCGCTGAACGACAGCGGCTGCTCGGTGTGCTGGGCGCGCTCGGCGATCCAGTCGATCACCTGCTCTTCCATCACCCGGTTCTGCAGGCCGGCCATCAGCTGCTGGTCGTTGCGGTACAGGTCGATCACCTGCTGCGGCTCCTCGTAGGTCGAGGCGATCAGGCGCAGGGTCTCGTTGACGCGCTTGGGCTCCAGGCGCAGGTCGTTGCGGCGGGCGATCTCGCCGACCAGCAGGCCGACCAGCACGCGCTTGCGCGCGGCGTCCATGTAGTTCAGGTAGGCGTCGTCCGGCGCGGTGACCTGGCGACCCTGGCGGCGGGCCTGCTCGACGGTCTGCCAGACCATGTTGCGGGCTTCCTGCTCGACCAGCTTCGGCGGCATTTCCACCGACTCGTAGGCCTTGACCAACTGCTCGCCGACTTCCTGGCGCAGGCGGTTCATCAGCGCGCCCTTGAGCTCGCGCTCCAGGTTGGTGCGGATGTCGGCGCGGAACTGCTCGGCGTCGCCGCTGCGCACGCCGAAGCTCTTGATGAACTCGGCGTCGACCACCGGCATCACCGGCTCGGACACGTGGTTGAGCTTGAGGTGCACGTTGGCGGTCTTGCCGGCGACCTCGGCGGCGCGCCAATCGGCCGGGAACTCGACTTCGGCGACCTTCTCCTCGCCGGCCTTGACCCCGACCATGGCGTCTTCCAGCGGCTTGAACATCGCGCCCGAGCCGATCTGGGTGCTGCCGTATTCGGCGCCCTCGGCCGGCATGCGCAGGCCGTCGATCTCGGTCCAGGTCTCGACTTCGACCACGTCGCCTTCCTGGGCGCCGCGCTCGACCGACTGCAGGGTGCGGCGCTGCAGGCGCAGGTTCTCGATCATCGCGTCGATGTCGGCGTCGGTGACCTCGGCGGCGTGGCGCACCACTTCCAGCTTGGCCACGTCGATGTCGCCGAAGTCCGGCACGACCTCGAAGACGGCCACGTAGGACAGGGTGCCGTCGGTCTCGCCGGCCGGCTCGATGCTCGGGTTGCCGGCGATCTGCAGCTGTTCCTTGCGGATCGCGTCGCCGAAGCTCTCGCGCAGCATGCCGTCGAGGATTTCGGCGCGGACCTGGGCGCCGAAGCGCTGCTCGATGACCTTGGTCGGCACCTTGCCGGGGCGGAAGCCCTTGATGTTGGCGCCGCGCGCGATCTCGCGCAGGCGGCCGCCGACCTGGCTTTCCAGGTTTTCGGCCGGCAGGCTGAAGGTCAGTCGGCGCTCCAGCGAGCCCAGCGATTCCAGCGAAACTTGCATATCCACTCCTGCGACCGCGGCACCCGCCGCGGCGACGATGTTGTTGATCCGGTCCGGCCGCCGGCCCGGGGTGACGCTCGCCGGCCGGCGGAACTTGCTAGTTTGGCCGATTACGCGCTGGCCTGCCAGCGTTGCGGGGCGCAAAGGCCGGCGGGTGGCGGGTTTTGGGGTCGCGGGCCGGGTTTTGCGCAGGTGTCGCAGGAGGCCATGGGACGGGCCGGTAGCCAGTCGCGGCCGAAAGGGCCGGCGAGGCCGGAACAGGGGGGCGCGGGCCGGGCTTGCGGCGGTGCGGCGCGGCCCCGAAGGCGACCGTTGGCGAGAGCGCCGAGGACAGGCGGGATGATCTACCCGGCCGTCGGACGTCGCAGTCAAGGTGCGGTCGGCGGCAGAAACGCCGGCCGGCCCGGCCTGCCATTGCAGGGGCAACGGCGGCCGATCTTCCGCGCGCGGCCTTGGTGCGAAAGGCGGGACTCGAACCCGCACGGTGTGAACCGCTGGAACCTAAATCCAGTGCGTCTACCAATTCCGCCACTTTCGCAAGCGCCGGCGCGCGAGGCCGGGCCCGCATTCTAACGGCGCGCGGGCGCAAAGCCGAGCCCTCGCCGCCCGACCCAGGCGCGCCGCCTGGGGATCGAAAAGCCTAAGTCCAGCCGTCCCAGGCAACGGCCCGGGCACAACGCGCCAACCCAGACCCGCGCCTACCGCGAGACCGCCGCCCCACCCCGCCGCCGCAAGCGCCAGCGCCGGCAAGCCGGCGACGAGCACGCGCGGCTATGCTGCCTGCCTCCCCTTCCGCCGGCGACCGCCATGCGCGAGCTGTATCCCGAGATCGAGCCTTACCGCACCCACCGCCTGGCCGTGGACGCGATCCACGAGCTGCATGTCGAGGAATGCGGCAATCCCGACGGCCTGCCGGTGCTGTTCCTGCACGGCGGCCCCGGCGCCGGCGTGTCGCCGTATCACCGCCGCTTCTTCGATCCGGCCCGCTACCGCATCGTGCTGTTCGACCAGCGCGGCGCCGGCAAGTCGACGCCGCACGCGGAGTTGCGCGACAACACCACCTGGGACCTGGTCGCCGACATCGAACGCATCCGCGCGCTGCTCGGGATCGAGCGCTGGGTGGTGTTCGGCGGCTCCTGGGGCTCGACCCTGGCGCTGGCCTACGCCCAGGCCCATCCGCGACCGGTGCGCGCGCTGGTGCTGCGCGGCATCTTCCTCGGCCGGCCGCCGGAGTTGCGCTGGTTCAACGAACTCGACGGCGGCGCGCGCTGGATCTTCCCGGAACGCTGGCAGCGCTACCTCGACTACATCCCCGAGGAGGAACGCGGGCAGATGGTCGAGGCCTACTGGCGGCGCCTGGACAGCGACGACCCGCAGGTGCGGCGCGAGGCGGCGATGGCGTGGAGCGATTGCGAAGGCGGCAGCACCACCTTGCTGCACGATCCCTTCGAGCCGGGCATCCACGGCGACACCGATTCGGCGGTCAGCGTCGCCCGCGCCGAAGCGCACTACTTCCGCCACGACGTGTTCCTGGAGCCCGACCAGTTGCTGCGCGACATCGGCCGCATCCGCGAGATCCCGGCGACCATCGTGCACGGACGCTACGACATCATCTGTCCGGTCAAGAGCGCGGTCGATCTGGCCGCGGCCTGGCCGGAGGCGGAGCTGCGCATCGTCCTGGCCGGACACAGCGCGGCCGATCCGGCGATCGTGGACGCGCTGGTGACGGCGACCGACACGCTGGCGGAGCGGTTCGGCTCGCCGCGAAGCTAGGCCGACACCGCGTCCAGGACCGGCCACTGCGCCGCGCACGCCGGACAGCGGCCGCGGCCGAACAGGTGCGCGATCCAGGCCTGCAGTTCGGCGTCGTCGTGACGCCGCGCGCCCTGCCATAACCACTCGCCGACCGAAGGCAGGCCGGCCGGATCGTCTGAACTGGCCGGATCGGCCGGATTGGCCAATTCGGCCAATTCGGCCGGCGCGATCGGCGCGGCGCGCTCGTTGTGGCCGTGGATCCATTCCTGGTCGATGACGAAAAACCCGTACTCCCCGATCACGATCATCAGATCGGTTGCGCACGCCGGGCACTGCCCGTCGAGTTCGCCGCTCAACAGGCGATCGTACTGCTCCGCCCACGGCTCGCCGTCGAGCAGCAACACCGCCTGCTGCAGGCAGACGATGTCCGCGCGCGACAGCACCGGCGCCCGCAGCGAATCCGCGGCGAGCGAACGCAGCTCCGCGGCCAGCGCGGCATAGCGCGCGCGTTCGTCCGCGCCGGTTTGCGGCGAGGCGAGAATCGTCGCCGCCAGCGAAACCGGCATGACCCGCGCCGGCGGCGCCCATCCGCGCGCGGCGTCCAACAGCGCCGGCAGCGCCGGATAGCTCGCCGAATAGACCGTGCCCTGGTGGCAGATGCGCGACCACAGCTCGGTCCAGACCTCCGCGGCGGGGTCCGGGTCCAGCGCGGCCAACAGCGCCGGCACCGCGTCGGCGGGGCCGTAGGCGTCCTGCAACTTGCTCCATTCGATCATTCGGTCTCCTGTGCGCGGCCGACGCAGGGCCGCGGCCGGAACCGCACGATACGGAAAAAACCCCTGCGCGCCGATGCCCGGCGGCATCGCTCGCGTTCGCCGCGCGCACCGCCCGCCCGCGCAAAAATAACGGACCTGCCGACTCGACGTCGACAGGTCCGTCTTTCACGGAAACCGCGTCCCGGCCATGCGCTCACGCTTGCGGCGCGAGACCGGCCGTCGCCCAGCGGCGCGGCCGCGGCTGCCGACGGATCCGATCAGAACACGCAGCGTCCGCCGCCGATCGGGCAGGCCTTGACGAAGACCCACTTGTGATTGCTGCAGGTGTAGTAGTTGCGCCAGCTGCCCTGCACGATATTGGTCGTGGCGCCGTTCGGATTGCAGTACGCCCCGCCGATCTGCGCGTTCGCCACGCCGACGCCGCCCACCAGACCCACCGCGAAAACCGCAGCCGCCACCTTCATCATCGTCCGCTTCATGAACCTCTCCTTTTCGTAAACATGATGCCGCTGGAATCGTTCGCCGGCCCGCGCACGCACAACGATGCGCGCGCGCTCGCCGGGGCGGACAGCCAGCGATTCTGTCCGCCGTTGGGGGATCGGTGCTTCACGTGGGGGCGCAACGACAAGAGCCGGCGTATCGAAGCCGCGCGGCCCATGATTCATGGATAACGGATTTCGCGCCTGCTGTCCGCAGATTTCTCGGCGATTTCGCGCTTTAAATGTGATCCCCAGTCACATTTTTGGCGCAGCAAAGCGCATGAACCCAGCGATCGGTCACAGCCGCTTGCAGCACGCGCGCGCATTCGCGACCCGCACCGGTTCGCAGATCGCGCGAACGCGGCGCTCATGCGCCGCCATCGGCCGCGGACGCTCGCTACGAACCCACCCCACCTGGGTACGTAGCACGCACGCAGGCGCCGATCACTGGTTCATGCAGACCCAGCGCGTGCCGACCCAGCCGCATTTGCTGACGAGCTGCCAGCCGCTGCCGTCGCATTCGTACTTGTAGGCGACATCGCCCACCCACTCGGTCCGGACCGCGCCGACATGCGCGCTGTCGCAAGTCGCCGTCGGAATCGCGTTCGCGCTTCCACCGATCACCGCTCCCATCGCAAACAACCCGATCGCGATGCCCTTGATCATCATGTTCATGGATCCAGTCTCCCTTGGTCTGAATGGACTACGGCGGCGTTGCCGGCTGCGTTGCGTTCGGCCGAGGCCTCTGTGATTGCTGTTGGCCACGCAACGCTAGTCGTTGGAAGCGTTGCGCGCACGCTGCGAGGCACAAAAAATGCGTCGCATGCGAACGCGCTCGAACTTCGCGTGCGGCCAGAGCTTGCGCACGGCGTTGCAGCGGCTTGCTCGAAGGCCGCAGCGGGATCGCTTCGATGGGTTCGAGCGAACGCCCTCATCGGACGACAACGGCGCACCGGCGGCGAAGTCCGATCCGCATTCGACATGAAGACCGCGCGAGCGCTGCGCCGGATCGACTCCCTGCGCAGGCAATAGCCCATGCGCGATTCGAAGCGACGCGAAGTCTGCGGCGGCAAGCGCGAGCATGCAAAGTTCAACGGCGGCACCGCCGGGCCAGCGCTCGCCGGTTGCGGCCAACGAAAACCGATCGGCCCGCAGCGCCGCGCCCGATCGCAGCATTCGCGCGAGCAAGAACACGCGATGCGAGAACGCCCGGGGAACTTCGCGAGCCGAAGAAAACGCGAACCGAAGAAAACGCGGGACAAAGAAAAAGGGACCTGGCATCGCTGCCAAGTCCCTTCTCTTTATTGGTGGGCCGTCAAGGATTCGAACCTTGGACCTATTGATTAAGAGTCAGCTAGCCCAATGCATAAAATCTCTTTATTATCAGCATCTTAGGGGATCGATTTCTTCCACTTCTGCCGCCCGGAACGACGGAGCGCAAAGGCTCTGGACGCCAAATTTTCCACTTCCGCCGGTCCGTGCTACGCGAGAGCAGCCTCCGCGGCGCCACCCAATGGATTGACCTTTCCGTCTTGGCCCTGATTCCAGGACCCAGCGGTCCAGCCTGATCCCGACCGCAGCCTAGGGTCGCCTACGCAGAACTAGTCCTCATCTGCTTGGTCCGCGTCAGCCGGCATTGCGTCCTTTAAGTTCAGATGCTTGCGAAGCGCAGGATGAACAACGATATCGCCGTCAAACCGAGGCTCCAAGAACCGGTTCTGATAAATAAATTCGTACTTGCTCCCTCCCCCTTTCCCACCCACTCGCGGAACCCCGACCACCGCATACTCAAAAAGCAACTTGAGAGAGTGCATCGAATCAGCACCGTTAGCGCCAACTTCTGTCAGCGCCTTCTCCCATGTCGCGAAATTAAATCTTGAGTACCCGATTTTGTTGAGCGCACGAAAGATGGTTTCATGGTAGGGGACCTGCTTGTGCATTTCATCCACAAGCTCGTCGTAAACATGCTTCGAGTATTGAACCTCGGCGTCGTAGACGTCTTCTGGCTCTACCTTCGTGTGGCCATTCGCGACAGCGGCCTCCTTGCAATAAATGCAGAAGGCAATCAGATCACGAGGCCGCAACATAGTGCGCTTAAGGATATAGTTACTTATGTAAGCCCGCTGCCGCATTTGCTTGTCAGAAAAAACGGCAGCCCAAGCCTCGCTCTTTTTTACGGGAATGGATCTCGCTATTCGAGCATTTGCAATATCCAATAGGGCGTTTTGATCCCAGACAACGTGCTCTATATCAGCGCCAATCTTATTCTTATCGTTGAACTCCAAGTGTGCATAGATGTCGCTGCGCAAAAAAAGAACAATGGCCGGGGGCCGGGCGGCAGCGTAACGTAAATTCAGCGACCTAGCTGCTTTAATAGCACCAGCGAGCATTGCTTTCATTTCTGCCGAAGCGTCCCAGCCGTCATCTAATCGATCGACAAAGATCGATATCGGCTTTGTCTTGAATAGCTCATCCGCAAGTTCAATCAGCTTTCGATTCCAAGCATTAGCAGCAAAAGCTAGGTGGGCGCCTTCCGGCACTCCCTCAATCTCAATCGCCCCCAACTTTACTAAGTCGCCCGCTGCCGGACCTTCTAGCTTTCTGACGCGCTTGAACCGATCAAAGAGGATGTCGAGTAGCCCGCCCCCGCCGCCTTCGGCGCCATAGATGTCGAGATAAGTTTTCTTGGCCTTTTTGGCTACGGTCTCGTCGACCGAAGTCATCCACTTGCGGCATGCGGAAACGAGGAAGGTAAAGATCCATGACGCCGTATATGCATTCTCTAGAGGAAGCCCAAGTTCGGCGATGGCCTTGTGAGACTCCCAGGCATAATCCGAAAACTCCAGATTTACAACATGAGATCCGCTGATGGCCTTTCCGGGCTGCTGAAAAAGGGCAGTTTTACCCGACCCCTTTCGCCCGATGATGAATTGCTTCTGTCCTTTTCCGATACGCTCAATAACTCCGGTGTCAACGAAATAATTGTGCAGATTTCTATCGCTTTCTGCATCCAAGCGACCAAAATCCACGTCACGAACGTTGATTTCTGCGTCAGGCATAAGCTCTTCTATCCTTAGATTAAAATGCTATCTACCCATCTACAGGTCGAATTCGACCTAGTAGCCTGAGCGCGCTTGATACATCTTGTGGTCACCGCTAAACGTGCGGCGATCATCGTGAAGGGCGCACGCTGTCTCTGCAAGCACCGGTCTGCAACGTGATTGGGCGCCGGAAGCGGACACCGTGCTGCGATAACTCTCGCCAGTTCATCGCTCATTGCTCCAGGGCGCCACACACTCGACCGGCTGCGTCACCTTCGCAGCTCTCGGAATGGTGGTGACGCAGTCACGGTGCCTGGGCGCGGCGCCGCACGCAGCGGCCAGGGTCGCCGAAGTCGTCCGCCCCCCATTCCTCGTCCACGACGGCTATGCCGGGCACGCCCGCGAACGGGCGCGCCGGGTGTGCGGTTCTCGGAACGATGGTGACGCGGTAGCGGACGATGCAGGACGGCATGCCGCGCATGGTAACGGTGCCCGTCGAAGACCTTGAGACTATGCCGACTTTGCCCGTGCGCCCTTATTGCCTCGGGGGCTGGGGGTGCTTCGGAAATCGGTAACTTGGGTAACCTGCACGAAAATCAGCCACATTTCCTCGCTCTATCAATGACTTAGACATCATGGCCTGCGGTAACCAATGCGGTAACTATGAAGTAATTAGTTACCGTTCTTCCAAGTAACCATTAGTCATTGCAAGCCCCTTATAAATCAGCCACTTACGGGGAGGTTACCGATAGCGTTACCGAAAATTACCCCGTGGCGGTAACCCAAAAAAACCATTACAAACAGCCACATGGAGCGAATTTTGGGAAGCAGTTACCGAGGTTACCGTTTTCCGAAAGCCCCTCCCTGGGCCTGTGCACTTGCCCCCCTCCTCCCGTTCGTGGCGGCGGGCGAGAAGGTCTGAATCCGGGCTCGGGTGCGTCGAAATGCGTCGCGGACGCCGGGACGCCGTAAGCAAGGAGCGAGCTTGCCGCGCAGGGTCGGAACAGGCTCCGGCGTTTGAGTCGAAAGACGCACAACTAGCGGGAAGGCGTGGCGGGGTCTCGACCGCGCGCCAGCGCGCCAAACGGCGGGAGCGTCGCCGCCCGGCTCTTGACCTGCCGCCTGGGTAAGCGACCGGCGTCCGACCACGTAAGCCCAGCCCGTTCAGCCGAGTCAATCGCGGTGTGTCCGGCTGCGCTACCGTCCGCCGATGGATTAATCCGACACACGCCTAGGAAAAGTCTGACGCGCCGGGACGCCATCTAGGCGATACTGGGCGGTGCCTATTCGGTACCGCTTGGAACAGGACGAATCGAATGCAAAGCACAGCCGCTGAGACCGAGAAACGCCAGAGCACGAGACACGGAAAGTTCTACATCATCGACACGGATATTCGCGGTGGCGGTCCCGGTCACGGTGTGGTGCTAGCTAACGAAAGCAAGTTGCTCACACCTCCACGCTTGATTATCCGCCCGGAGGCAGGCGGGTTCCCGCCGCTGGCCGAAAACCCACACCTTGTTTATGACCCCGCGCAAGGTTCGATGCCGCGCGATCTTGAAGCGAGCTTGAGTGGATATTGGTTAGTCTCCAAGCGCTTCAAAGAAGCGCTGGCATCGGTCGATCCTGATGGATTTGCTTTCGTGCCTTGCATCTTCACGCTGCCCGACGGGACAGAAGGCCCACAGCATTTCCTTTGTGATGCGCTTCGCGAGTTGGATGCTGTGGACGAAGCCAAGTCCAAACTACGCGTCATAGAAAGCGCCGATTACGAAAATGGAAAATACTATCGACTAGGCGGCGCGGTCGACTTGGCCTTTAAGTCGGACGTACTGGGTTCCGCGCATGCTTTCCGCACACCATATTCGGGGGACTTTGTGTTCTGCGATTGGGTGCTGCGCGATGCGATAGGAGGGCATGGCTTCACTGGCGTGCGCTTCATAGATATCACACAGGGCAATTGAGTTAGGCCGCTGACATCTAGGCAAGGATACGCCGCATGAACTCCCCCGAAAGGCACGTCTTTGAGTTGCATCATTGCATTGAGCAGAACAAGGCATTTGATAGAAGCGTCCTGCTCCAAAAGCTCACAGCAATGGGCTTGTACGATATCGACGGCCCGCGCAACACGATCAATCTTCCCGATAGCAAGCAACTTGCAGCCGATCTTGGGATCAGTCCGCATACTGGCGGACATTTTAATGTCTACTCGGACGGCTTACTGTTTCAACTCGATGAGATTGCCGCAACGAAAGACGGCAAGGCGGCGTTGAATGGCGACCGCGAGGCTGCCGCGAAGGTAGTTCAACGCGTTCACGACTTAGAGGACACGATCAAAGTCGGTCTAATGAGGGGCGACGTGTATACGAATGTCCCGGCCGGCATGTCCTACGCCGAGGCGAAGCAGAGGACGGAAGACTTTTTCGACAATACCGACCAGTACGCACGCACTCATGCGAAAGAGATTGCGAGCGTAAGCAAGCTACCGCTCCCCGAGTCCGATTGGGCGGCCGTTGTGCAGTCGGAAGGGAACGTTCTAAAGACTGTCCAGGCCGTGAACCAGCCAGGATATAAACCAATCAAAGCTGACGCACTGGACGGACACCTATCCTTGCGACAAGCCATCAATCAGGCGCATGCCGCAAATAGATTGACTGTAAGCGAACCAAACGTCACTGCCCTACGTGAAGCGTTCGCACCGCACATAGACTCCGCAGCAGACCGAGCAGCGGCGAAGGCGCCAGGACGCGGCGCTATGGTTAAGTCCATTATCGTCGGCGGCGCGGCCGTGAGCCTCGCCGAAGCTGCGGAGGCCAGCGAGCGCATATCGTCGGCGCTCGACCGAGATAACCCGCTCGCCGCGCAATCGCACGCAATGCATTACGGCGGACGCGGTGTCGGCGGCGTTGCCGGCGGCGCCGCCGCTGGATTGATTGCAGGTTCGTGGACCGGCCCAGGTGCGCTAGTGACGGTCGCGGTTGGCGCATACACCGGCAGCGAAGCCGGCGAGAAAGTCGCGAAGTGGTGGGATAACCGGCAGGTCTATCACCAAACCGACCGCGACAATGTGTCGTGGGAATTCACCGGCCGGCAATGGGTGCGCGAGCGCACTGCGGACCTGAGCCGCGACGGCATCGACAATCCGACCACGACCACATTCGCCGCGCCGCCGGAGAAAGCGCGAGAACTGAATCTGGCCGCGCTCAATGCCGCGACGGCGCTGGAACTAAAGGACGTGCCGCCGCCGCGCAGCCCGTTTATTCAACCGCAATCGCCGGGGGATACGCCGAGCCTAGATCCCGCGCCATGGGAGCGTAATAGCCGCACCGGGCAGTGGGAGCGCAATGTGGTGGTCGGCCGGATCGATCACGGCGCGAATGACATTCGCCCCGAAATCGCGTCGCCCCAACGCGCTGCCGCGTTAGACCAGGCCGCCGACCAAGTCATCCGCGACAATATCGCGAACGGCCCCGCGCCTATCGCTTCGCGCTACGAAATCGCGTTCCGTGCGAGTGGGTTTGATGGCGAGAAACTACCCGCCGCAACAACGGTGCTAACGCAGGGCTACGTGACCGCCAGCAACGGCCAGTTGTACCGCCGCGACGACGCCGGCCAATGGCTGAACCCGAACGGCGCTCCCGCGCCCGGAAACCTGCCGGTGGAACTGGAGCGCACCAACGCCGAACTCGCGCCGCAATTAGCCCAACACCGGCAATACGTGGCCGCGCTGTCCCCCATGCAGGCGCCGCCGGCCGAGGATCGCGACCGCGCCATCCTGCTAGACACGTACCAGCAGCGCGGCGTGAACCCGACGCCCCAGCAGATGGACGCATCGATGCTCGCCGTCGCCCGCACGCGCGAAGCGAATGGGATCGCGCCGGGCGGGACGACGTTTCAGATAGAGCCCAACGCCGCAGGCAAGTACGACGTGCGCAGTCCGATCGCTCACGTTTCCAGCGACGCCGATGGCGTCCGGCGCATCGCGGCAGTGACCACGACGCCAGAAATCGAGCAAGCGCTAACGGAAGTCCGGGCGCGACCAGCGCCGATCCCGGACACGCCCGAACTGCGGATTGAGGCGCTGTCGCCGCAGCAGCGGGAGGCGCAGGAACAAGCGCTGCGCGAGGCGAATCGGCTCGGCCTGTCCCGCGATGACGTGCAGTTGACCGCCCAGCAGGCGGCCGCCGCAGCGGCGATTGCGGCGGATCGCGAACCGGAAATCGTTACCCGCCCCATTGACGCCGCCCGCGCCCAGGCCGCGCCACGGCAGGACGCGCAACCAACCGCCGCGCCATCGTCGCCGGCCCCTAGCCAACCGGCCGCGCCCCTGCCGCCGAAGGCGGAACCGTCAGCGGATGCCGCCCAGGTCCAGGCACGCGCAGACGAAGCGCGCAAACCCGTAGAGCCCGAGCAGCCCGCAGCCGAAGCCCAGGCGTCGCCGCGGTCACTGCCGGCGCAAAACGACGCGCAGGCCACGCCAGCGCCGCCGAGCGGACAGGACGACGCCCTGCGGCGCGGAAGCTCCGGGCAGGACGTGGCGTTGCTGCAATACCGCCTGGATCGCATGGGCTATCGAGGGCCGGGGGAATCCCCGCTACCGCAACATGGGCAGTTCGACGCGGCAACGGAACACGGCGTGCGCCAGTTCCAGGAGGCGAATCAGTTGCCGACCACGGGCGTAGTGGACCCCAGCACCGTGCAAACGCTTGCAGTCGCCCAGCAGGCCCACGCCATGCGCCCCACGCCCAGCGCGCAACGCGAACAACTGGACGAACCCAAGGCCGAGCGCGAAGCCCTCTCGCGCGTCCACGACGCGCCGGCTGCATCCGTCGCCCCTATTCTGCCGCCCGCACAGAGCGACGACCGCAGCGCCCCGCAGAATGTGCGCGAAGCGCCCCACGCGGAGTCTGCCCCATCGGCGCCGAGCGTAGCGGCCGAGCGTCCCGAACAGGATCGCCCACAGCGCCATGCCCAGCCCGACCAGCGGGGCTCTGCTCCCGACGCGCATCCTGCCGAGCCCGGCCGTTCGGCGGCCAGCGCCCAACCTACGCCGCCTGAGTCCCGCCCGGCCCCTGCGATGCCGCCCGCGACCGCCGAGGCGCCGACGTCTATCGAACCGGCGACACCTCCCAGCCACGCGGCCGAGCTGGCCGACCGCGCGCCCCTTGCGCCGACACCACCGCCCCAGCCGGTAGCGCCTGAGCGTGAGCCGGTCATCGATCTGTCGCATTTCTCGCGAAGCGATCAAGCGATGATCGCGAAGATTCGCGCGAACGCGCCCGACGGGTTGCCGGATGAACACGCGGCAGCGGCGATGCTGGCGGCAAAGCGCAACGGCATCCAAGACGCCGACCGACTCGGTCCCGTCGCCGTCGTGGGCGATACGCTATGGATGGGAGGAAAGGTCGAGGGGTTCCATACCGCCGTTGATGTTTCCCAGCAGGCGCCGCCCTTGCAGGACACCGTTCGCGAGACGGAACAATTCAATTACGAACAGACGCAGAAGCAAGCCCAGGAACAAGCGCAGTTGCAACAGCAGCAACAAGGGCAAGAGCAAACCGACAAGATACTGAAAATGTCGCTGATGTGAAGCACGCCACTGCATCGCGCTCCATTCGCCTACAAGCTGGGCGCAATGCCTTTGGATGACCTGTAACACCCCCTCACATGGAGAAAGAGTGATATGTGGCGAACACTAGTAATTGTTGCAGCACTGGGCGGCCTTGCCGCGACCGCCCGTGTCGACGCAGCCCCGAAGGAACCAACGGCCGAGAGCAGACGCCAAGAAGCGCAGAAGGGACAACAAGATCGCATTCAAGCCCTAACTAGGCGCGGGCGCCTGACCACCTATCAGCAATTGTTGGGGAGCGATAGCGTTCGCTCCGCCGACTCGAAAACAGCAGCTCAAACCGAAGCGTTCACGCGCGATGCGGCCATAGACTTGGCTGCGTTGGGTTTTACTGCGGCGGACGTAAAGTCGTATCGCGGCCGCAACACCGACCTATTCGATATCGCATACCGGTTTTTTGTGGGGACCACGACGACACCAGCCGAACAAATGCTCCTGGCCGATACGGTGGTCATCGCCACCGCCGGAGATGTGCGAGCTGGCAAGGCTCGCACCGACGGTTTTCTGTCAGAAATCCCCTTCACCGTTGTGAAATCGCTGAAAGGCAATCGCGCTATACGCGACGTCATACTGCTTCCTCGAAACTCTGGGCCGACGGGTAAAGACACCGAGCAGATTGATTTTTCCGAAGCCAAGTTCACGCCCGGGAAGAATTATCTATTGGTGCTCTCGAAAAACTGGTATGAGCAATATGTTGCAATGGCAAAAAAACAGCCAGAAAGCCACTTCACAGCCTTGCCCTATCTCGCCTATGAAGTGTCGCCCGATGGCGCCCTACTTTCCGGCCCTAAACCCGCTTTGTCGGGTGTCGCGCCCAAAGACCTGAGATCGATTGAGGCCGAGCTTAAACGCCACCAAGAAAAGAGCCAGGCCGGGGAGCGTCGTGAAATCTAATCTAATGATGGCCGTGGCGGTAGTATTTACAGCATTTGTGACCTCTGCAAACGCAACGCCTCCGGTGATCTACGGGAAGTATGGTGCGCGCTCGGTCACTGTTGGCTTTCACAATTCAATCCCAGCAGACTGCATAAACGCGACCATCTTCGCGGTAAGCGAGTGGAATGCAGTTGCAGCAGACTTCGACCTAAAAACCAAGACATCCTCATTCCAGCCACGTTACGCCGACCAGACCCCGACTTTCGATGACCAAAATGTCACTATCGAAGACGGCACGCCAGGCGACTCAAACGCCATCATGGTGACAAGAGTGAGGCGCAACACACAAACCAAGATCATTGAAAACACTGACATTATTGTTGACAAGCGACGCATCAACCAAGTCGGGCCGACGCCAGTTGACAAGCTAAACTGTGCTGGATTGAACCCCACGCCGCTGGATGAATTGGACTTCCAGTCGTCCGTACTGCATGAGCTTGGACATGTTGTGGGCCTTGAGGATGTACTAGACGACGCTAGTTGTGCGCTGTACAGGTCCTTAAACCCAGGCGTGAAGCGGCGCAGCTTATGTAATGATGAAAAGCAGGCATACATAAATAGTTATGGCAAACGCTTTCAGATTGTCAGCATCCCGAATGTAACGGGCCCCCAGCAGGTCAACATTCCGGCTCAAATCCATTACGACGGAACACCAAAATTCCCGGTCCAGCGAAAGACAAAGATAATTCAATGTCCAAGCGGTTGGTCTTGCGACGACTACAATGGGAGTTATTCCAGCACCACCCTTTCTCCGCTGACATTCAACTTCAAATGCACTCCTTCCGCCTCGCTGCCCACCGCCACATTCAAATGGCAAACCACGCTCACCGATGCTAATGGCATCGTGACAAACGCGGTGGATCACACGAGCACATGCACCCAGCCGACCACCTCGCAGAAGGTGCAACCAAACGCGGAGCAGCAAGGCTCTAGTCGGATCATCATCACCAACTGAAGCGACACGCCGCTAAGCCGTATTTTCGATACGGCCGAGTGCAATAGATTTGTCGCGCCATGCCTGGTGCATGGCGCGACACTCGCCAAGGCCGCGAGCCAGCGCTACCCTTTACCTAGCAAGCCTTAGCTAAGTTCGTACGGGACGAATCTAACGACGTCTTCGCCGAGCCAATCATTGAGGCGTCGAAATCGCGCCTGTAAAGGGATCAACTCATTGCGAGCGAACACGCGGGCGGCCTTCTCCACATCGCCGAATCCGCCCGTGTTGTTCGGCGGCATGCCCAGCAACTGCGGCGGTACACGGTGCGCGGCCAGAATGTCATCCCGCGTCGCGCCCTTGATGCCCAGGAACTCATCCTTCGCCGCAACCTCGCTGATCGGAATCACCTGCACGCCGTCCTTTTTCCCGTTCGGCGAGTAGAGGAACAGATTGCGAAAGTTGCCGACGCCCTTGGAGTCGCGCAGCGCCTGCCGCATCGCGTCAACGTCGGCTTGATCCTGCGCGGCGTCGTTCACGTACATGATGAAACCGGCATGGCTGCCGTTGAGGTAGTAGCGGCGCCGGAACAGCGTCGCCGACTCATTGAGGAATGCCGACTGCAACGCGCCGACGTACTGCGGCACGCCGTAAAGCTCTTGGATCAAGTCCGGTTCGATGAACTGGAATACCGAGTCGCGCGCGAATTCGTGTTCCTCGCCGCCTTGGGTGAAGAAGTAGGCGCCGTCCTCAATGCCGCGCCGCGTGTAGACCGCGAGCGAGTGCTTAAGCGCAATTGCCTTGCCAGTGCGGGCGTTTCGCCGTTCCAAGTAGGCATTGCCCAGCGCGATCATATCCAGCGCCAAGCGCTCGAACTGATCGCCGCTGAGCAGCCGGTGCTGAACGAAGGTCGAGGACAGGATATTGCACTTCGTGTAGATCGCCGACGCGTGGTGCGGACTGGAGCGGAACGCGCTTGCAAGGCCGCTCATGGACACGGGCGGTTCGTACCAGCGGCCGACGCGCACGCACTCGCCGTGATCCAACACGCCGCACTTATCCAAGACAGGCACGGGGTCGCCGAACGTAAACGCCTGCGCCTTGGCCGACTTCGCGGCGGATTTGGCGGGTTGGCATGCAGCGGTCATCAAAATATCTCCACAATGGATTTTCCGCGCGGGCCGTCGCCGCTAAGCGGTTCATGGTCCAGTGCGTGCATCACCGCCACGCGAGGTCGGCGTGCCCAATGTCGTCGCTGCGGCTCGCTTCAAACGTGGCCTGCCGACCGCTCGCGGTCATGGTCTTGCGAATGGTGGACCACCTGACCGTTCCTGTGTTTCAACTGATGGTCGATCAAGTGGCCGAGGCAACACCAGCGAAAGCAAATCACATGCTCCGGTATGCCCGTCGCGCGTTTACCTACGACGTGCAACGCGGCCATTGCCGCACCAATCCTGCGAAGGGAACCAAAGCGGCCGAGGAACTAGGCGAGTTCAAGATGCCGGATCACGACGTGTTCGCCGCCGTCCATGCGTTTGCACGTCAACGCGGCGCGTTGAAGGCGCATACACGGGGAAGCCTATCCCCGTATCTCGCGCCTGCAATGGTGCTGGCCTATGGCTGCCGGCTGCGAGGTTTGGAGGTAAACACCCTCACCGATGCGCACGGTTTGCGCGAGGGCATCTTGTGCAATCGCCTGAAAGGCAGCAAAGACAACATCACCGAATGGGATACCGACTTGCGCGCCGCGTGGGCGGAACTCGCCATACAGCGCGCAGCGGTTTGGAGCCGTCGTAAGTTCCCAACCCCGCTACAACCTGAACAACGGTTCCTAATCGTCAGCCAGTCGGGCGACCCGCTGGAGAAATCCAGCCTGGATTCGGCATGGCAACGACTGATTGATGCCGCCGTCGCCGCCAAGGCCATCACCGATGCGCAGCGCTTCACCCTGCACGGGCTCAAGCATCGCGGCATCACCGATTCGGAGGACAAGTCGGCGGCCGGGCACAAGACGAAGGAAATGCAAGACCGCTACGACCACGAACTGCGGTTGGTGGCGCCGGCGGCGAAGCGCAAGCGGCTCACTTAAATTTACCGGCAATTTTACCGGCGCAAAGAAAAAGGGACTTAGCAGCGATGCCAAGTCCCTTCTCTTTATTGGTGGGCCGTCAAGGATTCGAACCTTGGACCTATTGATTAAGAGTCAACTGCTCTACCAACTGAGCTAACGGCCCGGTAAAACCGAGGAGCGAAATCTTACACAACAACTTCGCTCCGCACAACACTTTCGTTACAACAAATTCCGTCGCAACGAATTTTTAGTGGGGTGGCTGAGGGGACTCGAACCCCCGACATCTGGAATCACAATCCAGTACTCTAACCAGCTGAGCTACAGCCACCACAGAAACACTTACCAGCCGCGCATTGTACCGCACGGCGCTTGCGAATTTGGCGCGCCCGGCAGGAATCGAACCTGCAACCACCGGCTTAGAAGGCCGGTGCTCTATCCGGTTGAGCTACGGGCGCCAGGAAAGTCGAATCTTAACTGACGGCCGGCCTGGACGATGGATGGTCGGGGCAGAGGGATTCGAACCCACGACATCCAGCTCCCAAAGCTGGCGCTCTACCAGGCTGAGCTATACCCCGGAACCGGGACTTCCGAAGCGCGCCAACGCCGCGAAAGGCCGCATAGTTTCGTCGCGGTTACCTGAACTGTCAATCCTGTCGCGCAATCCGTCCAGACCGCCGGTCCGCGCCCGGCGGTCGCACACTTGGAAACATCCTGCCGCGGCCGGCCGCAAGCGCCGGCGTGTATGCTTTCGCCGGTCAGAAATCATCCTCATCCGTCGGCGCGGCCGGCGGTACGCGACGAAAAAGGAGCTACACCGATGATGCGCAGCGGCAACCCCGCCCTCAAGGAATCCACCTTCCTCGACCTCGGCAGCGGCGCGGTCGTGACCGGCAACGGCCAGGCGATGACCCTGAACGGCACGGTCAACAAGACCGGCTTCCTGTTGCTGCTGACCGTGCTCACCGCCGCGTTCGCCTGGAACCAGATCGAGATCGGCCCGCGCGGCCAGGTCTCCGGCGCCGGCCTGTACCTGTGGGGCGGCCTGATCGGCGGCCTGATCATGAGCCTGGTGACCACCTTCAAGAAGGAATGGTCGCCAATCACCGCGCCGATGTACGCGCTGCTGGAAGGCTTCTTCCTCGGCGCGATCTCCTCAATCTTCGAAGCGCGCTTCCCGGGCATCGTGATCCAGGCGGTGATGCTGACCTTCGGCACCCTGTTCGCGCTGCTGGCGGCCTACCGCACCGGCCTGATCAAGGCGACCGAGAACTTCAAGCTCGGCGTGGTCGCGGCGACCGGCGGCATCGCCCTGGTCTACCTGGCCTCGATCGTGCTGCGCATGTTCAACATCGAAATCCCCTACATCCACCAGTCCGGCATCATCGGCATCGGCTTCAGCCTGTTCGTGGTGGTGATCGCGGCGCTGAACCTGGTGCTGGACTTCGACTTCATCGAGAACGGCGTCGAGCAAGGCGCGCCGAAGTACATGGAGTGGTACGGCGCGTTCGGCCTGATGGTCACCCTGGTGTGGCTGTACATCGAGTTCCTGCGCCTGCTGTCGAAGCTGCAGTCGCGCAACTGACGCCGCCGCGCGGTACTCGCGAAAGGGCGCCTTCGGGCGCCCTTTTCGTTTGCGCGGCGCTTGTTCGCGCGGCCTTGGTTTGCGCGGCTACAGCGGCAGTTCGTAGCTGCGCTTGACCACCTGGCTCGGCAGGTCGGTCTTGACGTTGGCGATGCCGTTGGCGCGGGTCAGGTGGGTGGTCTGGAAGCGGCGGTAATCGTCGAGGTCGGCGACCACCACGCGCAACATCGCGTCGCATTCGCCGAGCACGATGTAGCACTCCATGACTTGGTCCAGGCGCAGCATCGCGGCGACGAAGCGATCGATGGTCTCCGCGTCCTGGGTCATCAGCCAGACCCGGGTGAACAGGGTCATCGACAGGCCGAGCCGGGCCGGGGCGAGCACGGCGACGTAGCGCTCGATCACCCCGGCCTCTTCCAGCAACCGGACCCGGCGCAGGCACGGCGAGGGCGACAGGCCGACCCGTTCGGCCAGCTCGGCATTGGCGATGCGGCCCTCGCGCTGGAGCACGCGCAGGATGCGGCGGTCGGTCTCGTCGAGGCGCATTGGAAGCTCCTGCGGCTATCGGTGCGGATTCATGGCAGTTCCTGCCAATAATTCCGACAAACGCGCCATCCGCGCAACCCCATGCCGCCGCACCGGGCCGATCATGGCGGGCATGGACCTGCACACCGCCCTGCTCTTCTGCGCCACCGTGTTCCCGCTGATCTGCACGCCGGGGCCGGACATGCTGTTCGTCGCCTCGCAAAGCCTCGGCGGCGGCGCCGCGGCCGGGCTGCGCGCCACCGCCGGGGTCTGCGCCGGTTATCTGCTGCATTCGCTGCTGGCGGCGCTCGGGCTGGCGGCGTTGGTGGCGGCGTCGCCGCCGCTGTTCCAGGCGCTGCGCTGGATCGGCGTGGCCTATCTGGCGTGGCTGGCGTTCAAGCTGCTGCGTTCGGCGCTGCGGCGCGGCGCGCTCGACGCGCAGGCGGTCGAACGCGGCGGCCGGCGCGATGCGTTGCGCCGCGGCTTCCTGACCGCGGCGCTGAACCCCAAGGGGATGATGATCTACCTGGCGATCCTGCCGCAGTTCATGCGCGCCGATGCGCCGGCGGCGCCGCAGGCGGTCGCGTTGTCGGCCCTGTTCGTCGCCGGCTGCGCGCTGGTGTATGCGGCGTTGAGTCTGGCGCTGGGGCGCGGTGCGCGCGGCGGCGGCGCGGCGACGCTCGGCGGTCGGCGGCGGCGCTGGATCGACGGCGTCGCCGGTGGGTTGATCGCGGCGGCGGCGGGGAAGCTGGCGCTGAGTTGAGCTGCGGTGGACGCGAGGGTTCCGACTGTAGGAGCGACGCGAGTCGCGACCGCGGGGTCGCCAGGTTGCATCGTATGCGCTGTGCCGCGGTCGCGACTCGCGTCGCTCCTACAGTCGGCAGCGCAACAACGCAGGCTGCATGAAAAACGGCGCCCTGGGGCGCCGTTTTCGCTTTCGCACCGCAAAGCCGTCAGTAACGCCCGTCCTCGTCGGACGCGTCGCGGCGGCCTTCCACGCCTTCCGGCGGCGGCGGCTGGTCGCCGACGGTCCACAGGCGTTCGAGCGCGTAGAACTCGCGCACGCGCGGCAGCATGACGTGCACGACCACGTCGCCGAGGTCGACCAGCACCCATTCGGCCTCGCGCTCGCCTTCCACGCCCAGCGGCATGACATCGAGGTTCTTGGCGAACTTGACGACTTCGTCGGCGATCGACTTGACGTGCCGGGTCGAGGTGCCGGAGGCGATCACCATGTAGTCGGTGACGCTGCTCTTGCCGCGCACGTCGATTTCCACGACATCCTTGGCCTTGAGTTCTTCCACCGCGGCATGGACCGTCTTGAGCAGCAGCTCGGTCGGCGGCGGCGGGTTCGGAAGCTGGGTCTTGATGACTTGGGCTTGGCTGGTCAAGAGGGTACGGCTCGTCGTTCGGAAGATATGTGCCGATTATACCCAAGGCCCCCGCGGCGGCGCTGCGGACCGCGCGCCGGGACGTTCAGGCGGGCGTCGCGCCGCGGCCGGCGACGACGCCGTAGAGGCCGCATTCGCGGATGTAGGCGGCCACCGCGGGCGGCACGAATTCGTCCCAGGGCCGGCCGGCGGCGATGAATTCGCGCACCTGGCTGGCCGATTCGGCGTGCAGCGGCTGCTTGAGCCGGTAGACGCGGCCGGCCGGGGCCTGGCGCAGGCCGGCCGGATCGGCGGTCTCGCGACCGGGTGCGATGGCTTCGATCCGGACCGCGTCGAGCGGGCTGCCCGGGCGCTCGGCGACGACGAAATGGGCCAGCCCGAACAGCGCCTGCCATTCGCGCCATTTCGGCAAGTCGAGGAAGCTGTCGGCGCCGACCAGCAGCGCCAGCGGGCGCTCGGGGCCGAACTCGGCGCGCGCCTCGCGCAGGGTTTCGACGGTATAGGAGCGGCCTTCGCGCTGCAGTTCGCGCCGGTCCACGACCAGCCCGGTCTCGCCGGCCACGGCCAGGTCGAGCATGTGCGCGCGCTGGCGCGCGTCGGCGCCGGGCGCGGCGCGGTGCGGCGGGTCGGCGGCCGGCATCAGCCGCACCTGCGCGGCCAGCGCGTCGCGCGCGGCGCGGGCGACGGCGAGGTGGCCGTCGTGGATCGGGTCGAAGGTGCCGCCGTAGAAGACCGCCAGGCTCATCGCCGCCGCGCGCCGCTCAGTGCGCGGCGACCGCGAGCAGGCGCAGCGCGCGCGGCTCGGCCACCGCCAGCAGCAAGCGTTCCAGCGCGACCCAGGCGTCGCCGGCCTCGCGGCCCTTGGCCATTCGGTCCACGCGCCCGGCCTGGACCAGCAGCGCTTCCCAGCGGCGCGCGTCGTGGCGCTGCAGGGCGCGGCGGTACATCGGCTGTTTGGAGTCCCAGATGCGCTGGGCCTTGAATTCGGACGACAGGTTGCCGCCGCGCGCCGACACCCGCGCCAGCGCGGCGGTGCGCTGCAGTTCCATCACCACCATGCCGAGCAGCGCCGGCACCGCTTCGCCCTCGGCGCGCAGGCCGGCGAGCATGCGCGAGACCTGCGCGCCCTGCCCGTTCATGGCCGCGTCGAGCACCCGGAACACGTCGAAGCGCGCCGCGTCGGCGACCAGCGCCTGCATGCGCTCGACGGTCAGCGTTTCGCCGTCGGACAGCAGCGCCAGCTTGTCGACTTCCTGCGCGGCGGCGAGCAGGTTGCCCTCGACCCGGTCGGCCAGGCTCTGCACCGCGTCGCGATCGGCGCGCAGGCCGCGCTGGCGCAGGCGGCGCTCGATCCATTCGGGCAGTTCGTGCGGTTTGATCGCCCAGGCCACGCACAGGTGGCCGATGCGGCCGACCGCCTCGCTCCACTTGCCGCCGTGCTGCTTGCTCCATTCGCCGGCGGTGATCAGCAAGGTCGCGTCGTGCGGCGGATCGGCGCAGAAATCGGCGATGACCTCGGCGCCTTCCTTGCCCGGCTTGCCGCTGGGCAGGCGCAGTTCCAGCAGGCGCCGGCTGGCGAACAGGCTCGGCGCGCGGAAGCTCGCCGACAGCGCGTTCCAGTCGGGCTCGCGCTGGTTGCCTTCGGCTTCGAACACTTCGCGCTCGCCGATGCCCTGGGCGCGCGCGGCGGCGCGCACGGCGTCGGCGGCTTCGAGCACGCGCAGCGGCTCGGGGCCGGCGATCAGGTAGGCCGGGCGCAGCGGTTCCTGGTCGAGTTGGGCGACCAGGCGTTCGGGGGTGAGTTCCATGACGGCGGCCTCGCGCGTCGGGCGCAGCGCGGCGGGCGGCTCAGCGCCGCTCGACGACCGCGCCGCGCTCGGTGACCGCGCCGATCCGGCGCAGCACCGCCGAGCTCATCTCGCGGCGCATTTCGCGCATCAGGATCTCGCGCTCGCCCTCGGTGCCGATCGCGTTGGTCGGGTTCGAGACGTAGTCGCGCGACAGCTCGATGCTCTGGCGCGGCACCAGCGGCTTGCCGTCGGACTTGCGCAGTTCGAACACCACCGCGTAGCGCAGGCTGTATTCCTGCACGCGGCCGAGTTCGTCGAGCGCGGCCGGGGTGTCGCCCCAGCGTTCCGACATCAGGTCCAGCACCGCCACCTCGGTCGAGCCGTCCTGGGCCGGCACCGCGCCGGCGCGGGTCAGGGCCTGGGCCAGCGATTCGGCCAGCGGGCTGTAGCGGTCCACCGAGACCACCCGCACCGGGCCGAGGTCCGGCGGCAGGGTCAGGGCCTGGCGCAACTGGAAGCCGCAGGCCGACAGGGCCAGCACGAGAGCCGCAAGCGACGTGCGGGCGAAAAGGGAGCGAGGCGTCATGGGACGAAGTCTGGACGAGGCGGCCGTGGGCAGCAATAGCGAAGGCTGAACCGTGCGACGCGGTGCGCGCGGACGCGCCGGCCCGCGTCGCGGGCGGTCCGGCGCCGCCGCGGCGGCGGCGCCGGCGCGCGGGCTCAACCGGCGACGATGTTGACGATCTTGCCCGGCACCACGATGACCTTGCGCACGCTCAGGCCTTCCAGGTACTTGGCCGCGTTCGGTTCGGCCAGCGCCAGCGCCTCGATCTCTTCCTTCGGCGCGCCGACCGCGACCTCGATGGTGCCGCGCAGCTTGCCGTTGACCTGCACCGCCAGGGTCGCGCTGTCGCGGGTCAGCGCGGCCGGGTCGGCCTGCGGGAAGGCGATGTCCTCCAGCAGGGTCTCGGCGTGGCCCAACGTCTGCCACAGCGCGTGGCTGGTGTGCGGGGTGATCGGGTTCAGCAGCAGCACGATCGCCTCCAGCGCCTCCTGGCGCAGGGCGCGGCCGTTGCCGCTGGCGTCGTCGAACTTGTACAGGTGGTTGAGCAGTTCCATCACCGCGGCGATCGCGGTGTTGAAGCTGTGGCGGCGGCCGTAGTCGCTGCCGACCTTCTGCACGGTCTCGTGGACCTGGCGGCGCAGGGTCTTGTGCTCCGGGGTCAGCGCGGCCGCGTCGAGCGCCGGCGCGGGGCCGGCGTCGGCGTGGCGCTGCACCGCGGTCCACAGCCGGCGCATGAACCGCGCCATGCCTTCCACGCCGGCCTCGTTCCACTCCAGCGACTGGTCCGGCGGCGCGGCGAACATCGAGAACAGGCGCACGGTGTCGGCGCCGAACTTGTCGACCATCAGCTTGGGATCGACGCCGTTGTTCTTCGACTTGGCCATCTTCTCGATGCCGCCGATCTCCACCGGCAGGCCGTCGGCCTTGAGCGTCGCGCCGACGATGCGGCCGCGCTCGTCGCGCTGGACTTCGACGTCGGCCGGATTGATCCAGTCGGGCCGGCCGTCCGGCCGCGGGCGATAGTAGGTTTCGGCGATCACCATGCCCTGGGTCAGCAGGTTCACCGCCGGCTCGTCGCTGTCGACCAGGCCCTGGTCGCGCATGAGCTTGTGATAGAAGCGGAAGTACATCAGGTGCAGGATCGCGTGCTCGATGCCGCCGATGTACTGGTCCACCGGGGTCCAGTACTTGGCGCGCGCGTCGACCTGCTCGGCCGCGCCGGGCGAGGTGTAGCGCGCGTAGTACCAGCTCGACTCCATGAAGGTGTCGAAGGTGTCGGTCTCGCGCTCGGCCGCGCCGCCGCAGTTCGGGCAGGTGGTCTTGCGCCAGTTCGGGTCGGCCTTGATCGGCGAGGTGACGGCGCCGGCTTTGGCGAACGCGTCCTCGACGTCTTCCGGCAGCACTACCGGCAGCTGGTCTTCCGGCACCGGCACGTCGCCGCAGCTCGGGCACAGGATCACCGGGATCGGGCAGCCCCAATAGCGCTGGCGGCTCACGCCCCAGTCGCGCAGGCGGTAGTTGACCCGGCGGTTGCCGCGGCCTTCGGCTTCGAAACGCGCGGCCAGCGCGTCGAGCGCCTGCTGGAAGTCCATGCCGTCGTACTCGCCGGAATTCACCAGCCAGCCGCGTTCGTTCCACGGGCCCTGCTCGGCGATGCCGCGCTGGAATTCCTCGACCACCTGCACCGCCGCGCCGGTGTCGTACACGTCCAGCGCCGGCGCGCCGCCCAGCGCGCTGGCCATCGGGTCGGCGTGCGCGGACAGGTCGCGGCCGATCTCGGCCAGCGCGTCGCGCACCGCGTCGGGCACGATCACGGTCTTGATCGGCAAGTGATAGCGCTGGGCGAATTCCCAGTCGCGCTGATCGTGGCCGGGCACGGCCATGACCGCGCCGGTGCCGTAGTTCATCAGCACGAAGTTGGCCACGTACACCGGCACCTGTTCGCCGGTGACCGGATGCACCGCGCGCAGGCCGGTGTCGCGGCCGCGCTTTTCCTGGGTTTCCAGCTCGGCCTCGGACACGCCGCCCTGGCGCAGTTCGGCGATGAAGGCGGCCAGGTCCGGATCGGTCTGCGCGGCGTGCGCGGCCAGCGGATGCTCGGCGGCGACCGACACGTAGGTCACGCCCATCAGCGTGTCCGGGCGGGTGGTGAACACCACCAGATTGTCGAGCGCGGCATCGACCGGGCGGCCGTCGGCTTCGACCACGTCGAAGCGGATCTCCAGGCCCTCGCTGCGGCCGATCCAGTTGCGCTGCATGGTCTTGACCGCATCCGGCCAGCCCGGCAGCGCGTCCAGGCCGTCGAGCAGTTGCTGGGCGTAGTCGGTGATCTTGAGGAACCACTGCGGGATTTCGCGCTTTTCCACCAGCGCGCCGGTGCGCCAGCCGCGGCCGTCGACGACCTGCTCGTTGGCCAGCACGGTCTGGTCGACCGGGTCCCAGTTCACCACCGAGTTCTTGCGGTAGGCCAGGCCCTGCTTCATCAGCCGCACGAACATGCGCTGCTCGTGCACGTAGTAGTCCGGCGTGCAGGTGGCGAACTCGCGCGACCAGTCGATGGCGTAGCCCATGGTCTTGAGCTGCGCCTTCATGTGGGCGATGTTGGCGTAGGTCCACTTGGCCGGCGCGGTCTTGTTCTTGATCGCGGCGTTCTCGGCCGGCAGGCCGAACGCGTCCCAGCCCATCGGCTGCAGCACGTTGAAGCCGGTCATGCGCTTGTAGCGGCTGATCACGTCGCCGATGGTGTAGTTGCGCACGTGGCCCATGTGCAGCGCGCCGGACGGGTACGGCAGCATCGACAGGCAGTAGTACTTGGGCTTGGCCGAGTTCTCGTCGACCTCGAACGCGCGGGTCTGGTCCCAGTAACGCTGGGCGGCGGCCTCGAGGGCGGCCGGCTCGAAGGGCCTGGAGTCGTTCTGGGGGTCGTGCGGGGCGGGGGCGGCGGCGTCGGACACAGGCGTGGCGGTGGCGATGGGGCAGGACCGGCAAGCCTACCGCAGCGCACAAAAGCCCGCCACGCATGGCGCCGTCCCCGGCCCGCCGCGGGATGGCCGGCAGCCGCGGCGCGACCGCCGGCGCGCGGTCCGCGCGGCGGCCCCGCCCGGGTATGGGAAGATGAGCCGGTCGGACCGCCCCCCGAGCCCGCCTTGGCCCAGCCCTCGCCGCCCGCGTCCCCCACCCCACCGCCGCCGTCGCGGCTGGCCTCGCGCTATCGCGCGTACCGGCTGCCGGCGTTCGTGCTGGCGGCGGCGCTGCTGGCCGCGGTCGGCGTGGCGACCGTGGCCGGCCTGCGCAGCTTCGCCAACAGCGCCGAGTGGGTCGAACACTCCTACCAGGTCATCGCCGAGATCGAATCGACCCTGGCCGCGACGCGCACGGTCGAATCCAGCGCGCGCGGCTACCGCCTGACCGATCGCCCGGCCCTGCACGCCGAGTACCTGGCCAGCATCCCCGCGGCGCTGAACCATTCCTCCGAACTGATCGCGCTGACCCGCGATAATCCGCGCCAACACCGCCTGGCCCGCGACGTCGAGCGGCGCGTGCGCATGCGCCTGGCCGAGATCGACCGGCTGCTGGAAATGCACATGCGCGACCCGCAGCAGGCCCGGCTCAGCAGCCAGACCAGCCACGGCGCCGAGCAGATGCGCGCGCTGACCGCGGTCGCCGACGCCATGCGCGAGTACGAGCGCGCCCTGCTCAGCGCGCGCGACGCGCGCACCGAGCGCAACGCGGCCCTGCTGACCGCGCTGGTGGTCGGCGGCCTGCTGCTGGCGCTGGGCCTGCTGGCGCTGCTGATGCTGAACCTGTGGCAGGAGAACAAGCGCAGCCGCGCGCTGGAACGCGAAAGCCGACAGGCGCTGGCCGAACTGGAAGCCTCGGCCGCCGAACGCCAGCGCCTGACCGAGCGCCATCGCAGCCTGAGCCACTACGCCGGCCTGCTGCAGAGCTGCCAGACCCTGCAGGAAGCGATGGACATGACCGCCCACGTCATCGCCGACCTGATCCCGGAATTCGGCGGGCGCTGCTACATCCTGCGCGCCTCGCAGAACCTGGCCGAGACCGCCGCGCGCTTCGGCCGCGAAGCCATCGCCAGCGCCGACCTGCTGCATCCCGACGATTGCTGGGCGCTGCGCCGCGGCCGCACCCACCGCAGCCAGGCCCACGACGGCGGCGTGCGCTGCGCCCACCTCGCCCGCGCCGAAGCCGGCGCCGACAGCGGCGGCGACCCGCGCTGGAGCCTGTGCGTGCCGCTGATGGCGCAGAACACCTCGCTCGGCCTGCTGTGCCTCAGCGGCGAGCGCCCGCCGCGCGAGGCCGACCTGGCGCTGATCCAGTCCATCGCCGAACAGCTCAGCCTGGCCGTGGTCAACCTGCAACTGCGCGAGACCCTGCGCGTGCAGTCGCTGCGCGATCCGTTGACCGGGCTGTTCAACCGCCGCTACCTGGAAGAGAACCTGCAGCGCGAACTGCTGCGCTGCCAGCGGCGCAAGCTGCCGCTGTCGGTGCTGATGCTCGACGTCGACCACTTCAAGCGCTTCAACGACACCCACGGCCACGCCGCCGGCGACGCGCTGCTGGCGCGGGTCGGGCAGCTGATGCAGGAACTGGTGCGCAACGAAGATATCGCCTGCCGCTACGGCGGCGAGGAATTCACCATCGTCCTGCCCGAGGCCGACGCCGCCGCGGCGATGCAGCGCGCCGAGCAGATCCGCGCGGCGATCGCGGCGACCACGATCGTCCACCTGCGCCAGACCTTCGGCCCGGCGACCTGCTCGATCGGCCTGGCCACCTCCGTCGGCGACCGCGACACGCCGCAGCAGTTGCTGCAGGCCGCCGATGCGGCGCTGTACCGGGCCAAGGCCGAAGGCCGCGACCGGGTCGTCGACGCCAACACGCCGGCCGCCGCCGACGCCTGAAACCGGCGGTGCGCGGGCGCGGGACGGGATACCACCGCGGCCCGTTCGGCCGCTGCCGTGGCGCTGCGCGACGAATGCGTCGCGACGCAAGCTTCTCTCTCCTGCGACGACCCGGGGCGGCGAACCGCCCCGGGCCGCGCTGGCGCGCCGTAGCGCGCCGGGTCAGACGCAGACGCGGGCGACCGGCTTGCCGTCCTTGTCGTACAGCAGCTTCTCGGTCTTGCCGATCGGGCACGGCACCGGCAGTGGCTTGAAGATCTGGGCGCTGGCGTGAGTGGCGAAGGCCAGCAGGCCGGCGACGGCCAGGGCCGCGAGGAAACGCGATTTGCTCATGGGTGGTTCGACTCGCTGGGCGAACCGGAAATCGACTGGCGATGACGTCGGAAGCCCCGGTCCGTATGGCTTCCCGCCGGCGCCCACCTTGCGCAAGCGCTGCCGCGCTGGCAAGTGCGGTCGCTCAGGGCCTGGCGGTTTTTTGGCCAAACTCGTTAAAGAATCGTAACCGCGCGGCCCCATCGCAACGACTCGCGCGACGGATGCGCCGACCCTACGCCGGCGTGCGGCGGCGATGCGCTCAGCCGGCTTGCGGCGCTGGCGACGACACGCTGGTCGATGCGCAGGTCCACTGCAGCGAACCGTCGGCCTGCGGCACGGCGACGAGGTTTTCGCCGGTTCGGCAGATCACCGGCGTGTACTTGGCCTGCTTGCCGCGGTCGGTGCCGCTGTTGCCCTCGCCGGCCCAGGCCGCGCCGCAGGCCGCCAGCGCCAGCAGCGCGAGCGCCGCCATGGTCGTGTCGCGCATCGTCGTTCGCTCCTTCGATCGCCGCGCGAGCCGCGGCGCTGCGTCCAGCCTGCGCGTTCGCCGCGACCGCGGCAAGTGCGCGCGCGGCGTCGCCGCGCGGGCCGTCGCGTCGCCGGATCGGCGCCGGATCGACGCCGCTGCGAGCGATGGCCTAGCCCGTTCGTCACGTTGACCTTCGGCCCGCGCGGCTTGCATGCTGGCCCGGCCCGGCGGCCGCGCGGGGGGGAATCGCGACGCGGCGCCGCGCACTCGAACGTTCTGCGTTTCCCATTCGCGCGACGCGGCACGGACGGCGCCTCGCGGCCGCGGGCCTGCGCCCGCCACACGCCTCGCCCGCCCAAGACGGAACCGACCCGACCATGATCCGACCGCACGCCGCCGCACCGCTCGCCGTCCTGTCCTGCCTGTTCGCCGCCGCCGCGCAGGCCGCGCCGACACCGGCCGAACCCACCGCGCTGCGCTGCGGCAAGCTGTTCGACGCGCGCAGCGGCAAGCTGCTCGGCGCCCACACCATCACCGTGCGCGACGGCAAGATCGCGCAGGTGCAGGCCGGCCTCAACGACGTCGCCGGCGCGCGCGCGGTCGATCTGTCGCAGCACACCTGCACACCGGGCTGGACCGACCTGCACGTGCACCTGGGCGGCCAGTCCAGCGCGCAGAGCTATTCCGAAGGCTTCCGCCTCGACCCGGTCGACTTCGCCTTCCGCGCGGTCGGCTACGCCAACAAGACCCTGATGGCCGGCTTCACCAGCGTGCGCGACCTCGGCGGCGAAGTCAGCCCGCACCTGCGCGACGCGATCAACCAGGGCCTGGTCAGCGGCCCGCGCATCTGGGCGGCGGGCAAGTCCATCGCCACCACCGGCGGCCACGCCGATCCCACCAACGGCATGAACGATGCGCTGTCGCATCTGATCGGCCCGCCCGGCCCGACCGAAGGCGTGATCAACTCCATCGACGACGCCCGCCAGGCGGTGCGCCAGCGCTACAAGGAAGGCAGCGACGTCATCAAGATCACCGCCACCGGCGGCGTGCTGTCGTACGCCAAGTCCGGCGACGCGCCGCAGTTCACCGTGGACGAAGTGAAAGCCATCGTCGACACCGCCAAGGACTACGGTTACCGCGTCGCCGCGCACGCGCACGGCGAGGAAGGCATGAAGCGCGCGGTGCTCGGCGGCGTCACCAGCATCGAGCACGGCACCTACATGAGCCCGGAAGTGATGTCGCTGATGAAGCAGCGCGGCACCTGGTACGTACCGACCGTCTACGCCGGCCGCTTCGTCGCCGACAAGGCCAAGATCGACGGCTACTTCCCCGACGTGGTCCGGCCGAAGGCGGCGCGGATCGGCGCGATGATCCAGCAGACCGCGGCCAGCGCGTACAAGAACGGGGTCAAGATCGCGTTCGGCACCGACATGGGCGTGGGCCCGCACGGCGACAACGCGCGCGAGTTCGTCTACATGGTCGAAGCCGGCATTCCGGCGGCGGTGGCGCTGCAGGCGGCGACGATCCGCGCGGCCGAAGTGCTCGGCGTCGAGGATCAGGGCACGATCGAGACCGGCAAGCGCGCCGACATCGTCGCGGTCAAGGGCGATCCGATCGCCGACATCAACGCGGTGCTGGACGTGGCGTTCGTGATGAAGGACGGCACGGTGTACAAGCAGGCGCTGTAAGCGCGGCGGGGCGTGTCGAAAAACCCGGTCGCGCAGGCGGCCGGGTTTTTTATTGCGGCGGGGACGGCGCGGATGTCGCGACCTGGGCCGAAAGCGTCGGGCCTGAAGGCCCTCCCACAACAGCCGGCCAGAGCGCCGGCTGTTGTGGGAGGGCCTCGTCGCTGTTGTGGGAGGCCTTGTCGCTGTTGCGAGAGGGCCTTGTGGCTGTTGTGGGAGGGCCTTCAGGCCCGACGCTTTCCGCTCCGGTCGCCGCGGCCTTTGCACACCGGCTTCACGCCCACGATCCCAGTTCCGGCCATCGCGCCGCCGCCCGACCCGCGCGCGTGAGCCCGGTCACGGCGAACGGCGGCGGCGCCGTGCCATAACCCAAGCGGTCGCCCGCACCGTCTGGCGCGCGACGCCTCGATCCGCAGCCGGCAAGCAGCCGCCTCACCCAACGCCGCTCGCCCCATCCATTCCGCCGCCACCGCTGAAAAGGAATTCGCCGATGCCATCGCCGCTCCGCGCCATCGCGCCGCGCCGCCCGCACGGCCGCCCGCGCTGATCGTTCGCTTCCATGCCGATGCCGCAGCAAGGTCAGCCGCGGGTGCGCCCGCGGCAGGCGCCGATTACGACCGACCTTGCTGCGGCGCCGGCGCCCGACGTGGGCGCCGCCCGCGTCCGCGGCGCATCGCCCGCAACCACCGGCAACGAAAGGACTCGACCATGACCCTGCGCCCAACCTTGCCGCTGCGACGCGCGTCGGTCGCGCTCGCCGTCGCCGCGTTCGCCTGCGGCTACGCCGCGGTGTCGGCCGCCGCGGCGCCCTGCCCCTGCTTCGCCGAGCAACGTCAGTGCCTGGCCGACGCGGCCTCGGCGCCGGAGCGGCGCATGTGCAAGCTGGAATTCGATCGCTGCATGGAACGCGCCTGCCCGACGCCGCGCGCGCATTGAGCGCGGCGCCTCAGCGCGGCGCGCGCGCCGCGGCCAGATAAGCCGCCAGCCACGCCAGCAGAGCCACCCGCTGCGCCGGCGCCGCCGGCACCAGGCGCGCGTCGGCCGCGATCACCGCCAGGCCCACCACCGCGGCCGCGGCCAGCGCGATCGCGCCGAAGCGGCGCCACGCCGGCGCGGCCAGCGCGCTCCAGGCCAGCAACGCCGCGCCCGGCGCGAACGCCAGCCACCACAGCAGCCAGGCCAGCGCGTGCAGGCGGCTGGCCTGCGCGTCGAGGTCCCGCGGATCGAGCACGGCGATGCCCTGCGCCGCCCACGCCAGCGCCGACCACAGCCACAGCCACGCGCCGATCCGCGCCAGCGCGCGCTGCCCGCGCGCGGCCTCGGCCAGGCGCCAGGCCACCCAGGCCAGGACCAGCCCCGGCCCGACATAGCCCAGCAAATTGAACGCCAGCGCGCGCGGGATGCCGCGCGCGCCGAGCAGGCCGGGCGGATGCTGCCAATGCGAGTAGCCCTCCAGCGCCGCGCCGAAACCCAGCAGCGCGGCCACGCAACACAGCGCCGCGGCCAGCGCCAGCGCGAACGCGCCCGCGTCGCCGGCGCCGGCCCGCGTCGCGCCGGCGGCGGACTTCGCGCGCGCTGACTTGCCGCCGGACGATGTCGGATCGGCCAATGTCGAGCCGGCGGGCGCCGCATCGGCGGACTTGGCGCCGGCCGACGTCGATGCCGGGCCCGCGGAACGCGCGCCGGCGGAGTTGGGTGAGGCCTTCATCGCGACATGCTAGCGTGCGCGGCTCGCGACGCGCTTGCCTCGCGCCGCCCGCGTCCCCACCTGTAGGGACGAATCCGCTATCGAGTCCACGAGCCCGCCGATGACCGCCCACGCCGCCACGCCCCACGTATTCGACGCCACCACCGAAGGTTTCCAGCAGGACGTGCTGCAAAAGTCGCTGCAGGTGCCGGTCCTGATCGACTTCTGGGCCGACTGGTGCCAGCCCTGCAAGACCCTGGGCCCGATCCTGGAAAAGCTGGCCGGCGAATACAACGGCGCGTTCGTGCTGGCCAAGGTCGACGTCGAGGCCGAGCAGCAGCTCGGCGCCGCGTTCCAGATCCGCTCGATCCCGACCGTGTACCTGATGAAGGACGGCCAGCTCGTCGACGGCTTCGCCGAAGCGCTGCCGGAAAGCGTGGTGCGCGAGTTCCTCAAGTCGCACGGGATCGAGCCGGCCGCCGCCGCCGCCGAGCCGGAGCCGGTCGAGGCCGCGCCGGTCGACCCGCACGCCGAAGTCGTGCGCCTGCGCCGCGAGAGCGCCGAGCAGCCCGACAAGCCCGAGCTCAAGCTCGACCTCGCCCTGGCCCTGCTCGCGACCGGCGCGCAGGCCGAGTCGGAACAGCTGCTCGACGCGCTGCCGGCCAACCTCGCCACCGACGACCGCACCGTGCGCGCCCGCGCCAAGCTCGGCTTCCTCGCCGTGGTCCGCGACGCGCCGCCGGCGGCGACCCTGGAGGCGACCTTGGCCGCCACGCCGGAGGACTCCCAGGCCCGCTACCTGCTCGGCGCACGCCTGATCGCCGCCGGCCAGGACCAGGCCGGGCTGGAGCAACTGATCGAACTGCTGCGGCGCGACCGCACGTTCCAGGAAGGCCTGCCGCGCAAGGCGCTGATCGATGCGTTCCGGGTGGTCGCGGACGAGGACCTGGTCGGCGTGTACCGGCGCAAGATGTCGGCGTTGCTGTTCTAAGCGCCCAGGCTCGGGGATCGGGATCGGGATCGGAATCGGGAGACGCAATCACTGGCCTCCCGTCGCCCAACTCCCATCTGCTTTCGCCATCCACCCCAGCCTGCTGCTTTCGCCATCCATCCCAACCCGTCATTCCGGCGAAAGCCGGAACCCATTTTGACTTTGCTCTTTCCGGTGGCAAAAAACGCAAAAGCCAAATCAAAATGGGTTCCGGCTTTCGCCGGAATGACGGACCGGGGGAAGCTCTCCTCGGAGTGACGGACCGGGGGAAGCTCTCCTCGGAATGACGGTTGGGAAAGCTCTCCCCGGAACGACGGGGCGAGGAAGCTCTCCCCGGAACGCCGGGCAAGGAAACGCGGCCGACCACTCCACTCACCGCCACGGCTTCAACAATACGCATCCGTATGGCAGACTGCCCGCGCCCCTCCCCAGCCCAGCGCGCATGAAAGCCAGCACCCTGCGATTCGGCCTCAACCTGTGGCCGCCGTTCCTGTTCACCGGCGTGCACGTCGCCGCGATCTCGCCCGACTACCGCCACGCCGCGGTCGAACTGCGCATGCGCCCGTGGAACCGCAACTACGTCGGCACCCACTTCGGCGGCAGCCTGTTCGCGATGACCGACCCGTTCTGGATGCTGCTGGCGATGAACGCGCTGGGCCGCGACTACATCGTCTGGGACCGCGCCGGCGGCATCGAATTCCTCAAGCCCGGCCGCGGCACCGTGACCGCGCGCTTCGACCTGTCCGACGAGATCCTGGACGAACTGCGCGCGGCCACCGCCGGCGGCGACAAGTACCTGCGCTGGTTCGACAACGACATCGTCGACGCCAGCGGCGAGACCGTCGCCAAAGTCCGCAAACAGCTCTACGTGCGGCGCAAGCGCGACCGCTGAGCGGCGGACGCGGCCGGCTTGGCGCATTCGCGACCCGCGTCGCCATTCCCCATCGCGCCCTGCGGTATGGAAGCCCTGTCAGAAACCACGCCTGGGCCCCACTCAGGCTTGTAAACGCGGGCACTTAAAAGCCACACTAATCGTCACGCGGGCACTGCCGCAGCGTTATGCTGCGCAGTCGCGACACGGGGCCGCGAATGTCCAACAGCACAATTCCATTTGATGCCCAACGCGCGCCGATGCCGGAGATCGCCGGCTATCGATTGCGCGAGATCATCAATCACGGCGGCTCGTCCACGGTCTACCTGGGCGAGCAAAGCGCATTGGGGCGCGAGGTCGCGATCAAGATCATGCTGCCGCACGCGTTGGCCGACGAGGTCAGCCGGCGCCGCTTCGAGAACGAAGTGCGCACCATCGCGCGGCTGGAACACCCGCACGTGGTCAGCATCCACGAAGTCGGCCGCACCCGCGACGGGCTGCCGTACTACGCCATGCCCTACCTGCCGCGCGGCCACCTGGGCAAGCGCATCGAGCAGGGCTTC
Source organism: Lysobacter yananisis (assembly GCF_031199375.1). Taxonomy (NCBI): domain Bacteria; kingdom Pseudomonadati; phylum Pseudomonadota; class Gammaproteobacteria; order Lysobacterales; family Lysobacteraceae; genus Lysobacter; species Lysobacter yananisis. Next base: position 3,697,695 of record NZ_CP133568.1, on the reverse strand, counting down.
GCGCGCGGCGAGGCCGACGTCATCGCCATCGCCGAACCGTTGCTGGCGGCGCTGGAATACGCCCACGCGCGCGGCGTGGTGCATCGCGACGTCAAGGCCGAGAACGTGCTGTTCGACAACTCCGAACGGCCGCTGCTGGCCGACTTCGGCATCGCCCTGCGCCGCGGCTTCGGCGCGCGCATGACCGCGACCGGCCTGGCCGTCGGCAGCACCGCCTACATGGCGCCGGAGCAGGCCCGCGGCGAGGAAGTCGACGGCCGCGCCGATCTCTACAGCCTCGGCGTGCTGATCTGGGAAATGCTGACCGGCCGGCTGCCGTTCGAGGCGCCCGACGCGCTGTCGATGGCGGTGATGCACGCGCAGAACCCGATCCCGAAACTGCCGCCGCCGCTCAAGCACTGGCAGCGCTTCATGAACCGCGCCCTGGCCAAGCAACCGGACCAGCGCTTCGAAAACGCCGCCGAGATGGCCCAGGCGGTGACCGAGATCAAGCAGCGCGGCCAGCTCAGCGGCGTCGGCCGCGCGATGGTCGCGCTGCGCCCGCTCAAGCGCTGGGCCACCCCGGCCTGGGCCGGGCTGGCGGTGGCCGCGGTCGGCGTGGTCGTGGTCGGCTTCGGCCTCAACCGGGTCGAGAAGGACGGCTTCTTCCGCGCCGAGCCCAAGCCCGCCGCCAGCGCCGCGGCGCCGGCCGCGCCCGACCCGACCCAGGCGATGATGGCGCCGCTGCCGCAGGCGCCGCTGCAGGATTCGCTGCAGGCCGCGCGCGGCTACATCGCCGACGGCCGCCTGGCCGCGCCGGCCGACGCCAACGCCTACAACAGCCTGCTCACCGCCTGGCACCTGGACAGCACCAACCCGGAAGTGGCGGTGGTGGTCGAGGAACTCACCCAGGCCTTCGGCGAGGCGCTCGCGCGCGACCTGCGCGAGGGCCGCGACCCGCAGGCGCGCCAGCACCTGGTCAACGCCACCGCGCTGGGCCAGCAGACCGGCACCGCCGACTCGCCGGCGCAGCGCGCGCTGCGCGAGAAGGCCGCGCAGGCGCTGCAGGCGCGGCTGGACCAGGCCGCGCGCCGCGGCGACGGCGGCGACGCCGGCAAGGTGATCGCGCTGGCCGACGAGTTCGCCCTGCCGCGCACGGTTTCGACCAAGCTGATCGCGCAGGCGCGCGGCATCGCCGGCGACGGCACGGTCGCGCGCGGCGCGGTCGCCGCCACCGCGGCGGCGCCGGCGGCGAGCGTGGCGGTCAGCTTCAACCCGCGCCCGGTCAGCCGCGGCGAGTTCGCCCGCTTCGCCAGCGCCAACCAGCGCTCGCCGGCGCTGTGCCGCGAACGCGCCTCGCTGCTGCGGGTGCTGGCGCCGAAGGACTGGAAGGCGCCGGGCTTCGACCAGACCGAATCCGAGCCGGTGGTGTGCGTGTCGATCACCGACGCGGAGGCCTATGCGCAGTGGTACAGCCAGCAGACCGGCCGCCGCTACCGCCTGCCGACCGCCGAGGAAGCCCAGCGCATGCCGGTCAACGGCGGGCGCTCGCTGTCGATGTGGTCGGCCGACTGCGGACGCAACTGCCAGCAGCGCCAGGTCGGCGGCAACTCCTGGCGCAGCGCGCAGGCGCAGCGGCCGCTGAGCGCGGGGCGCGGCTACGACGATGTCGGGTTCCGGTTGGTGCGCGAGCGCTGAGGCCCACCGGCCGCGGCGGATGTTTGCGAAGCCCTCCCTCGCGGAGGGTTTGTGCTTTTTGCGACAGGGCTGCGGCTTCGGGGAAGAGGGCTTCTGCTTTCGTGGGAGGGTCTTCAGGCCCGATGCCTTTCGCTCGGGTCGCGAACGCCTGACCGCAAAGCATCGGGCCTGAAGGCCCTCCCACAGAAGCCCAATGCAATGGCCCGGGCACTGAAGGCCCGCCGCAGGCAACTCCCGGCGCGCGCGCTCCCCTACAATCCGCGCCATGCGCCCGCCGAATCTGCAACGCCTGTTCCTCTCCGGCCTGTTGACCCTGCTGCCGATCTGGCTGACCTGGGTCGTGGTCAAGTTCGTGTTCGTGCTGCTGTCGGACATCAGCAAGCCGCTGGTGGAGCCGCTGTTGCGGGACGTCGCCCTCGCCCATCCGCAGGCGCTGGGTTGGCTCGGCTCCGGTTGGGTGCAGACCGCGCTGGCGCTGATCGCCACGGTCGCGGTGATCCTGCTGACCGGCGCGCTGGCCCGGCGCGTGGTCGGCCAGACCCTGCTGCGCTGGTTCGAATCGCTGATCCGCCGGATTCCGCTGGCCAGCACCATCTACGGCAGTGCGCGGCAGTTGCTGGACATCCTGCAGACCAAACCCGACGGCACCCAGCGCGTGGTGCTGGTCGACTTCCCGCATACCGAGATGAAGTCGATAGGTTTCGTCACCAAGGTCATGCGCGAGGAAGGCAGCGGCCGCGAGCTGGCCGCGGTGTACGTGCCGACCACGCCGAACCCGACGTCGGGTTATCTGGAAATCGTGCCGGTGGAGAAGATCACCCCGACCGACTGGAGCGTGGACCAGGCGATGAGCTTCATCATTTCCGGCGGCGCGGTGTCGCCGGCGACGATTCCCTTCTCCGTGCCCTCCGCGGCCGCCGCGACCGCGGCCGCGCCCGACAAGGACGCCCCATGAACCGACGTTCCGCGTTTTCCTTCTGCCTCGCCGCCGCGCTGGCGCTGCCGTTCGCCGCGGCCGCCGCCGCGCTGACCCCGCATCCGGTCGCGCTCGACGACGGCCGCAGCTTCAGCCTCGACCTGCCGGCGGATCTGGAGATCGTGCCGGTCGTGCAAGGGCTCAAGCGCGTGCGCTTCTTCGCCCGCAGCCCCGACGGCCGCCTGTTCGTCACCGACCTGCACGACCTCAGCGACAACAAGCTCGGCCGGGTCTACGCGCTCGACGGCTGGGACGAGAAGCGCGAGCGCTACACCAAGGTGTCGGTGTACCTGGACAAGCAGCGCAATCCCAACAGCGTCGCCTTCCACACCGACGCCCGCGGCCAGCAATGGCTGTACGTGGCCAACACCGACAAGCTGCTGCGCTATCGCTACCGCAACGGCGACGTGAAGCCCTCCTCCGAACCCGAAACGCTGGCGACCTTCCCCGACTACGGCCTGAGCTACAAATACGGCGGCTGGCACCTGACCCGCAGCCTGGCCTTCGGCGGCGGCAAGCTCTATGTCGCGGTCGGCAGCAGCTGCAACGCCTGCGTGGAAAAGGAAGAAGTGCGCGCGGCGATCCTGCAGATGAACCCCGACGGCAGCGGCCAGCGCACCTACGCGCGCGGCCTGCGCAACGCGGTCGGGCTGCTGTACCGCGACGGCCAGCTGTACGCCACCAACCAAGGCTCCGACCACCTCGGCGACGACAAGCCCGACGAGACCATGTTCGCGGTCAAGGACGGCGCCGACTACGGCTGGCCGTATTGCTACTTCAGCCGCGGCAAGGTGTTCGCCGATCCGAAGTTCCCGCGCAAGGAAGGTTGCGCGACGGTGCCCAAGACCTTCGCGTACTTCCCCTCGCACGCCTCCGCGCTGGGCCTGACCTTCTTTCCGGCCAGCGATGGCGGCCAGTTGCGCGACGAGTTCGCGGTGGCGCTGCACGGCTCCAGCAAGCTCAAGCTCGGCCACGGCTACCGCATCGTCCGCGTCGGCGCCGACGGGCGCGCGCGCGGCGATCTGGTCGCCGGCTTCCTGCAGGACGGCAAATCGGTCGGCCGGCCCTGCGACGTGCTCGCGCTGGGCCGCGACAGCTTCCTGTTCACCGACGACAAGTCGGGCGTGATCTACAAGGTGAGGCCGAAGCGGTGAGCGCCGGCGAGAACAGCATCGCGTTCGCCGCCGGCCAGGGCACGCGCACGCTGCAGGACCGCTCGCTGCGTCTGTTCATCGTGCTGTCCTCGTTCTTCTGCGTGAACGCGGCGCTGGCCGAGTTCATCGGGGTCAAGATCTTCGCCCTGGAAGACACGCTCGGGATCGCGCCGCTGCAGTGGAACCTGTTCGGCCAGACCGGCTCGCTGAACTTCACCGCCGGCACCCTGTTGTGGCCGGTGGTGTTCCTGATGACCGACGTCATCAACGAATTCTTCGGCCGCCGCGGCGTGCGGCTGATTTCGTGGCTGGCGGCGATGCTGATCGCCTACGGTTTCCTGTTCGCCTTCGCCGCGATCGCGCTGGCGCCGGCGGGCTGGTGGGTCAAGGCCGCGCAGGCGCAGGGCGTGCCGGACTACCAGGCCGCGTTCGCGGCGATCTTCGGCCAGGGCATGTGGAGCATCGGCGGTTCGCTGGTGGCGTTCATGCTCGGCCAGCTGATCGACGTGGCGGTGTTCCACCGCATCCGCAGCGCCACCGGCGACAAGCACATCTGGCTGCGCGCGACCGGCTCGACCGCGGTGTCGCAGCTGGTCGACAGCTTCGTGGTGCTGTACATCGCGTTCGTGCTCGGCCCGCAGCACTGGCCGATCCCGCAGTTCCTGGCGATCAGCACGGTCAACTACGGCTACAAGATGCTGGCCGCGTTCGCGATGATCCCGCTGATCTATCTGTTGCGGGTGTGGATCCACGGCTACCTGGGCCACGAGCGAGCCAAGCAACTGCGCGACGAAGCCGCGGCGGACTGAGCGCGCGCACCGATCCGGCCGGGCCGCGCAGACCGCGCTGCCGGCCTGCCGTTGTGGGAGGGCCTTCAGGCCCGACGCCTTCCGCTCATATCGCCGCGATCCATCGCACTACACTCGCACCCGCGCAGCGAGTCCTCAGTAATCGCGCGCCTCATCGAACCAACCCAGCGCCTGCTCTTCGCCGACGCCCAGCGCCGCGACCTGGGCCAGCTGGCTGAACTGCCACACCGCCTCGCCGATGTCCTCGCGCTCGCCGGTTTCGATGCCCTTGAGGTAGTTGAAGTGCGCGGCGAACGCGACGACGGCCGCCTTCGCCGCTGCCGCGTCGCCGGCCTGTTCCAGCGCCTGCAACGCCGTGTCGTACGCGGCGTTCGCCGCCTTGGCGTTGCGGCCGCTCCAGCCGGCGAACGGGCGCCCGTACTCGCGCTGCCACCACTCGGGCTTGCGCAACTGGCTGACCGAGGCGTAGTCGCTCCATTCGCGCAGCTTGGCGCGCGCCTTGAGCTGGGCCTTGAGCGTTTTTCCGGCGGCGTCGTCGACGTTGTAGGCGATGAAGCGGTCGAGCTTCGGCCACGCGTCGAGCGGCGGCAGGCCGTCGAGCTGCGGCGCGAAACGGATCTCCAGGCTATCGAGGTCCGTCAGTTTCGCCAGCGCGTCCCAATCGCTGAAGCCGCCCCACAGCGACAGGCTCCGCAGCGCGGCGAAGCGCTCGATGCCGGCGAGCGAGATCGGCTGGCCGAGCGGGCCGGCGTGCAGCGACAGCGACGTCGCCGCGTGCAGCAGGCCCAGGTCGGGCAAGGCGTACGGCGCATCGCTGCGGCGGCGCGACAACGCCGGCAGCAACGACAGCGAACGCGGCGCCGCGCCCAAGGCGGTGAAGTGCGAGAGATCGCCGTACAGGCCGAGGCTGCTGCGTTCGGGCAAGCTCAGCCGCAAGTGGCCGGAGACCTCGTCGAGCCGGATCTGCAACGAGCGGATGTCCGCGCCGCCGCCATCGACGGCGCGCGCATCGGCGAACGCCGGCGCCCAGGTGAATTGCTCGATGCCGCGCCGCTGCGACCAGGCGAAAAACCCGCTGTCGTTGCCGCGATAGTCGATGTAGCGCGGCCACGGCGAACCCGCGGGCGTGGCGAACGGCTCGAACGCGCGCCACTGGATCGCCTCGTCCGCGGCGACGTGCAGGTCGGCCTTCTTGCCCATGCGCGCCGGGCCGAGGATCAGATTGCCGCGGCCGGGCTCGATGGTCAGCACGTGGCTGCGCGTGGCGGTCAGGTCGAGCCGGTAGCGGCCCGGATCGCTGACCGAACCGGCGGGGCGATCGGACACATCGATGGGTGCGGACATGCGCTGCTCCTGGTTGCCTCTTCGCGATCCATTCGGCGGGCGCCGCGAAAGCCCGGGCGCCAAACGCGGCCGGATGCGGCCTGATGCGGCCGGACGAGGCCGGACCGAGCGGAATCGAGTCGTCTCGGGCCGACCCGGGCCGACCCGGGCCGAATTGGCGCGCGCGTGGATTCTTCGACAATCCACCGCCGTTGTCACGGCGCCGGGCCGCGCGCCGCGGCCGCCATGACCTTCGGCCCATGCCCCGCCCATCCGCGCGCGCGAGCCTGCGGGTCCATACGTCCGGATCGACCTCATGACCGCCTCCCCGACCCGCGCGTCCGCGCGCCCGGCCGCGCCGCTGCTCGGCGCGTCCCTGCTCGCCGCCGCCCTGGCCCTCGCCTTGCCCGTCGCGGCGTTCGCCGCGCCCGCCGCCGCCGCGCCCTCGCCCGGCGTCACCGTGGAGACCAAGGCCGCCAAGCTCACCCGCCTGTACGAGCAGTACTGGGAAGAGAACCTCAAGCTCAACCCGCTGATGGCCACCCAGCAGGGCGATCCGCGCTACAACGACCAACTGCCCAACATCGCCGGCGCGCAGTACCGCCAGCAGCGCCGCGAGTTCTTCCAGCGCTGGCTCAAGACGGTCGAATCGGTCGGCGCGCAGGGCCTGTCCGCGCAGGACCTGCTGAGCTACGAGATCTTCGTGCGCAACGCGCGGCTGGAACTGGAATCGGACCGTTTCCCGAGCTGGCAGCAGCCGGTCAACCAGTTCCACAACTTCGCCGCCGGCGTCGCCCAGTTGGGTTCCGGCGCCGGCGCGCAGCCGTTCAAGACCGTCGCCGACTACGACAACTGGCTCAAGCGCGCGGCCAAGGTGCCGGCGATCTTCGACCAGTTCGTCGCCAACAGCCGCGAAGGCGTCAAGCGCGGCGTGGTCCAGCCCAGGGCGCTGATGGTCAAGGTGGTGTCGCAGCTCGACGCGCTGATCAAGGACAAGCCCGAGGACAGCTTGTTCTGGACCCCGGTGACGAAGTTCCCGGCGGACTTCTCCGACGCCGACAAGCAGCGCCTGACCGACGCCTACCGCAACGCCATCGCGACCGAACTGATGCCGGCCTACGCGCGCCTGCGCGACTACGTGCGCGACGATTACCTGACCAAGGCGCGCGCCAGCGCCGGCCTCGGCGCGCTGCCCAACGGCGGCGAGTGGTACGCGTTCAACGCGCGCCGCTCCACCAGCACCGCGCTGACGCCGGCGCAGATCCACCAGATCGGCCTGGACGAAGTCGCGCGCATCCACGGCGAGATGGACAAGACCATCGCCGCGCTCAAGTTCAAGGGCGACCGCCAGGCCTTCTTCAAGTTCCTGCAGACCGACCCGCGCTTCGTGTTCAAGGACGAGCCGGCGCTGCTGGCGCATTACCGCGGCCTGGAAGCGAAGATCAACAAGCGCATCCCCGAACAGTTCTCGCTGACGCCGAAGGCGCCGTTCGAGATCCGTCCGGTCGAGGCGTTCCGCGCGCAGTCGGCCGCCGGCGGCTCGTACATGCGTCCGAGCGAGGACGGCACGCGTCCGGGCATCTTCTACGTCAACACCTACGATCTGCCCACGCGCAAGACCTGGGACGCGGAAGACCTGTACCTGCACGAGGCGATCCCGGGCCATCACTTCCAGCTCGCCTTGCAGCAGGAACTGACCGACCTGCCCAAGTTCCGCCGCTTCGGCGGCGAGACCGCGTTCACCGAGGGCTGGGGCCTGTACGCCGAATCGCTCGGCAAGGACCTGGGCGTGTACGAGAGCCCATACGACTACTTCGGCTACCTGCAGAACGAGTTGTGGCGCGCGATCCGGCTGGTGGTGGACACCGGCCTGCACAGCAAGGACTGGACCCGCGAGCAGGTGATCGACTACATGCTGGCCAACTCGGCCGAGAGCGAAACCCAGTCCACCGCCGAAGCCGAGCGCTACATGGCGATCCCGGGCCAGGCGCTGGCGTACAAGATCGGCGAGCTCAAGATCATGGAACTGCGCAAGCGCGCGCAAACCGCGCTGGGGCCGCGCTTCGACGTGCGCGAGTTCCATGCCGAAATGCTCAAGGACGGCGCGGTGCCGCTGGAGATCCTGGAGCGCAAGATCGATCGCTGGATCGAGAGCAAGAAAGCCTGAGCGCGGACGGCGGGCGGGCCTGCGGGGCCGTCCGCCCGTCTTCGGGGGGCGTCCTGGGGCCTGATCGGCGCGAGCGGAGCGCAGAGCGTCGGGGCTGAAGCCCCTCCCACAAGAGCGAAAGCGTCCGTTCCGATCCATCATCCGCCCCATCGGCGCCCGCGCGCTCGCACATCGCGAGCGCGGCGCTTGCGGGAGGGGCTTCAGTCCCGACGCGCTTGGATCCGCTCGCCGCGATCCGCATCCCCCGCCCACCGATTCAAGCGCCCGCATACACGCGCTACGATCCGCCGACGGCATGTCCCGCGCGCAGAACGCGCACGCTTTCTCACCGCAAAGCCGCCTCGGACCGGAGCCGTTCAGCCGCCGCCGCTCCCGCCAGATCCACCGCTCGACCGGCCCGCAAGCAGCAATAATGTGACTGAAAGCGCATAATTAGGGGTTGCTGTGTTCCTCGCCCGCCGGCCGCGCGGCCGGTTTGCGCCGTCTCTCTCAGCCACGGATTACGGATGTCTCCCATCGCAGCCCCCGCCGCCGCGTCCGCACCGTCCGCCGCATCGCCGGCCGCGCGCCCGCGCGCGCGCCGCTTCGTCGCCGCGTTGCTGGCGCTGTTCGCCCTGGCCGGCGCTTGCGGCGCCGTCCAGGCGCAGGACTGGAGCTACCGCGTGCGTCCCGGCGACACCCTGTGGGACCTCGGCGCCAAGCACCTGAAGACCGGCATCAACTGGCGCCGGCTGCAGGAACACAACGGCATCGCCGATCCCTACCATCTGCCGCCGGGCACGCGCATGCGCTTCCCGATCGGCTGGCTGCGGATCCAGCCGGCCAAGGCGCGGGTGATCGCGGTGCGCGGCGCGGTCAACTGGCTGGCCTCGGACAAGTCGCCGGCGCAACTGGTCGGCGAAGGCCTGCGCCTGGGCATCGGCAGCCGCCTGGAGACCGGGCCCGGCGCCAGCGCCACGCTCGAATTCGCCGACGGCTCGCGCATGACCGTGCAGGACAACAGCGCGGTGGTGTTCGACGAACTCAGCAGCTACGGCAGCACCGGCATGGTCGACACGCGCATGCGCCTGCAGCGCGGGCGCGCCAGCAACCGGGTGATCCCGGCCAGGGGCCCGGCCTCGCGCTACATCATCCAGACCCCGTCGGCGACCTCGAGCGTGCGCGGCACCCGTTTCCGCATCGCCGCCGGCGACGCCGGCGCGGCCGACGCGACCGAAGTATTGGAAGGCAAGGTCGAGGTCGGCGCGCAACGCGGCCAGGTGCTGGTGACGCCGGGCTACGGCACCCTCGCCGGCCGCGGCGACGCGCCGTCGGCGCCGATCGCTTTGCTGGCGGCGCCGCAGCTCGACCCGGCCGCGACCGTGCTCGACCAACTGCCGGCGCGCGCCGGCTGGAACGCGGTGCCCGGCGCCAGCGGCTACCGGATCGAAGTGGTGCGCGACGACGCGCCCGAAGTGCTGCTGTTCGAGCAATCCACCGCCGACACCCGCGTGCGCATCGACGACCTGCCGCCCGGCCGCCAGCGCCTGCTGGTGCGCGCGGTCGCCGGCAACGGCCTGGGCGGCCACGACCTCGTCCAGGCCTTCACCGTCGACGCCGGCCCGGCGCCGCCGCTGACCCTGGCCCCGCTCGACGGCCAAAGCGTGCGCGTGCCCAAGCCGCGCTTCGAATGGGCCAAGGTCGAAGGCGCCGCCGCCAGCCGCGTGCAGATCGCCCGCGATGCCGACTTCGCCGAACCGCTGCTCGACGAAACCGTGCGCGGCCAGCGCTGGCGCCCCGAGCGCGCGCTCGAACCCGGCAGCTACTTCTGGCGGGTCGCCTCGCGCGACGGCGACGGCCGCCTCGGCCGTTTCGGCAACGCCTTGCCGTTTCAGATCAGCGACGCGCCGCTGGATCCGGGACTGCAGCCGCCGCAGTCGGCGCAGGGCAAACTGACCCTGCGTTGGCAGCGCGGCGAGCCCGGCCAGCGCTATCGTGTGCAGATGTCCCGCAAGCCCGACTTCTCCCAGTTGCTGCTGGAGCGCGAGGCGGATGAGCCGCAGATCGAACTCGACCGCCCCGGCGGCGGCACCTGGCACGTGCGCGTGCAGACCATCGAAGACGACGGCTACGCCGCGCCGTACGGCCCGGCGCAGGAGATCCGCCTGCCCTGCCGCCTGTGCTACGCCGCCGGCGGTACCGGCGCGCTGTTGCTGCTGTTGGCGCTGTAAGCCCGCCGCGGCGATGAGCGCGAGCGCATGAAAACCGGCGCGCTGTCGATCGCGTTGCGCGTCGGCGCGGCGCTGGCCGCGGCCGCGCTGACCGCGCTGCTGACCGTCAGCGGCGCCAGCTGGCGGCTCGACGATTTCCTCTACGACCTGCACCTCTCGCACTGGGGCTACCCGCCCGACGGCGACGTGGTGGTGGTCGCCATCGACGACCGCAGCCTCAACGAACTCGGCCAATGGCCGTGGCCGCGCGACCTCCACGCGCAGATGTTCGACCGCCTGGGCTATGCCGGCGTGCGCGGCGTGGCCCTGGACCTGGTCCTGGCCGAACCCGACCGCAACGGCGACGAACGCGACCGCGCGCTGGCCGCGGCGATGCGCCGGCTCGGCCGCGTCGCCCTGCCCGTGGTGACCGCGCCGCTGCGGCAGAACGCGCCGCCGGTGGAAGTCCTGCCGACGCCGGTGATCGCCACCGCCGCCAGCACGCTCGGCCATACCGACATCGAGCTCGACGCGGAAGGCACCGCGCGCGGCCTCTACCTCAAGGCCGGCCTCGGCGACGCGCGCTGGCCGGCACTGGGGCTGGCGCTGATCGGCCTGGACCGGCAGGCGCCGGCGCAAAGCGCCGCGCGCGGACCGCTGCCGGGCCTGCGCCGCCCCGCCTCCGAACGCGGCTCGCCGTATCTGTGGACGCGCGACCATTACGTGCGCATCCGCTACGCCGGCCCGCCCGACACCTTCAGCCAGGTCTCCTACGCCGACGTGCTCGGCGGCCAGGTGCCGGTGGAACTGCTGCGCGACCGCTGGGTCGTGATCGGCGTGACCGCGACCGGCCTGGCGCCGCGCTACCTCACGCCGATGTCCGAGGACGTGCGCATGCACGGCGCCGAGTACCAGGCCAACGTGATCGAGATGCTGCTGCACCACCGCGCGATCGTGCCGCTGGCGCCGCTGTGGCAGGCGCTGCTGGCCGCGACCATGCTGCTGGCGGTGGTGCTGGCGATGCTGCACCCGCGCCTGCAGCGTCCCGGCCTGGTCGCCGGCAGCGCCGCCGTGCTGGCCCTGGCCGGCAGCGTCGCCCTGCTGCGCCTGACCGACCTGTGGTTCCCGCCCGCCGCGACCTTGATGATGATCGGCGCGGCGTATCTGGCCTGGCTGATCGGCCACCTGCGCCACTGGCGGCGCGAAGCCAACCTCGACACCCTGACCCAGCTCGGCAACCGCCGCCGCTTCGACCACGTCCTCCAGCGCGAACTCGCCAGCGCCCGCCGCACCCGCGCGCCGCTGTCGCTGGCGCTGATCGACGTCGACCACTTCAAGGCCTACAACGACGCCCACGGCCACCGCGCCGGCGACAAACTGCTGCAGAAGATCGCCGCCGTGATCGCCTCCCACGCCCGCCGCCCGCGCGACCTGCCGGCCCGCTTCGGCGGCGACGAATTCGCGGTGATCCTGCCCGACACCCACGTCGAAGGCGCCGCCCGCGTCGCCGACGCCATCCTCGCCGACCTGCGCAAACTCGACGCCCGCTACGGCGCGCGCGAAGACCAGCGGGTGAGCTTGAGCGTGGGCTTGTATACCTGCGTACCGGGGCCGCATACGCATGCGCGCACGGTGTTCGACGGGGCCGACGCGGCGCTGTACCGGGCCAAGGAGAATGGGCGGGATCGGCGGGAGGTTACGCGGTTGGGGGAGGTTTGAGCGATGCCGCGATTGCGTCGCCGACGCAACTCGTCGTTTAGCGGCGCGGCCTGATCGCGGATCGCCTACGTGTACCCGGGTTGAAAACCGGGAGGCCGCGCTGTCGAGAAGAGCGCTTGCTCATGCGAGCGCAACCATTTTTGTGCGCACTTCGCAGGCTCAGCTCAACCTATTCGGCTTATTCCGACGGCGAAGCGACGAACACTTCCTCGCCCAAATACAGCAACCATGGTTCAAGCGGGCTGACCGAAAAAATCTCCAGAACATGACCGCTGGCGAATCCCAAGCTCGGATCAAGAGAAGAGTCGCTGCCCTGCGATCTGCACGTCGCGACGATGTTCCCCGCCAACAACTTGGCTACCTCGTCGGAATCGGCGTTATCCGACCCAAGAAGCAGCCTCCCCTCAAGCAGGACCCGCCAAGGCGTCATTACGGTCATACGCCAACCATCGCCATGCAGCAGCAGCGCCGGATCTTGCCACTCAGCACTCACGACCCTCAGAGGCAGCCTATCGGCGAGCTTCCCGATTGCTTCATTTGTCACAGTCATGGTGTCTGTCGATGGGTTGGCGCAGCAGAACGATTTCGGGCCTATTGACCGTCATAACGGCAGCCCCTTAGGCACCGATGCCAGTGCGGCTTCAATCGTATCCGAGCGGGAACCAGCAACCGCGCACGGCGTAATTGCCTAGATTGGGTAAGACATGACCAGGATCGAGGTCATCGATTTTCACCCCGGCGACTATCCGCCGGATCGCTACTCCACGTGTTTCGGGCATGCATTCGTGCAACACACGCAGCGCATCGTCTTGAGAACGCGCGGTGATACCGCAGCCCAGACCTAGGCCTTGAGGAACGGAAACAGGCTGGAACTCGAACCAATACAAGATCATGGGGCGGCTTGACTCTCACAGCCGACGAGTGCGGTACAAGTGCGCGGCAAACTCGGAACGATCATCGCGCCAGTCTTCCTCGCGACTTTCGCAGCATACTCGCCCCCTCGCAAATCCTCCATGGCGCGGAATCTCTGAATTGTTCAAAGATTTCCTAGAACCCTGCGTGCCGACGCTCTCCAAGAATCAAGGCAAGCAAGGGCGTCGCAACCAGCCCGATCAAGGCCATCGCCGCGCCAGAGAATGGCTGGTCCAACTCGTAAGCGACTTCGCCATAGCCCCGGATACCCTGCGTTCGGCCCCGCAGGGCGGCACGCAAGAAATACGCCTTCGCTCTTCCGAGGTCGGGAGGTGAAGCAGTTCGATAATACTCAGCGAACCCAAGCAGAACTTCCGGCGTCGCCCCCCTGCGTTCGGCCTCCAACAGATTGACGAGTGCAAAGTCGCGGTCGCCCAGTTTAAGCAGGACGCGGGCCAGCCCCCGATAAGAGACGGGAGCGGGTGCGATCTCGATCATCCTCTGCCAATCGTTTGCTGCAGCGACTAGGCGATCGGGCGGTCCATCGGCCCAATTCTCGAGCGCCATAGCTCGCCTAACCAGGCCATCGAGCAACCAAGGCTCTCCGGCCTCAACGAGCGCAGTAGCGGCAGTCACTGCCGTTTCATATTCGCCGCGAGCCAGCGCTTCCTCAGCCAAATCTTTAGTGGATTCGATGTTGCTCATTGCGGCTCGGACGGCATGGGGGACTCGGGTGATTTGGATGGCCCAGGAGGCTTGGGTAGCTTAGAGCCGCTGACAAAACCAATCAACGAATGGTAGACAGATCACGGAGCAAGCCAATCGCAACAGCGCAAAGTGCGTGTCCAGGCTCCGTTCGAAGCGGATACGCAGCATGCCAAAATCGGCCAACCCAGCATGTATCCGCTCCGCCACTCGGCGATGCCAACTCAAGGGGCCTCATGCGCGTGGGCGCACGGTGTTCGACGGGGCGGATGCGGCGTTGCACGGGGCCAAGGAGAACGAGCGAGATCGGCTAGGGATCATGCGGCTGGGGGGGGAGATCTGAGCGACGTCATGCGCGCCAGCGGCGCGATCAAGCCCTCCGCTCACGCGACGGCGAAATGCCGACAGGCTCGCCAAACAGCCGGTGACAGTTCGCTGCTCAATGCCAAGCCACGGCTTTGCGATATGTCAGCGCACCCACTTCAAGGCGCCCGCATCCAAAGACAGCATATCCATAACCTCCGCGAGAGACGCTGCGGCATCGCTCGAAGAGTCGACACGCAGGACAAATCCCTGCACCGGGGAACTTTCGTACCTGATCAACTCAATCGTCGCGCCTGATCGCAACCGGCCTCCCGTGGCCAGCCACTTCCCCATACCTGGCTCATCTCCTTCTACCAGCGCGCAATCCAATTTTTCCTCGATCCGAAGCGGGTCGACCGACAGCAGCGCGATCTCTTCGTATCGCCCAAGCCAGCCTTCCGCAGGGAGTAGTTTAGCCATGAGAGCACCTTGAAATTCGAGTTTTCAACACTGAACGTTCGTCACCACGCATTGGATCACAGCTTGGCCACTCCTCTCGGCAGCATCTCCGTGCGGCGCTGGAGTCCAAGTAGGCTTCCCAGGAACGTGACCAACATCCGGCCGGTTTGGCGTATAGAACTCAAAACCCTTCCTACCTACTGGAACAGGCCCATCGTACGCCTGCACTTTTGGGAAGTTTGACTGAAAGAAATTAGTCGGAGGATTTCCCCGTAGTTCGCCACTGCGGCTAATGCTGCCAATGCTTTCTACAGAATCACCCAGCCGGTGAAATGGGCCAAACAGTTGCCGCCCTGCCCCGACCCCATCCTCTAGAACGTCTTTGACAACCTTTCCACCAACTCCTGCGGAAACAGCAAAGCCGGCGGTGGCGGCTGAATCTCCAGCCACTACTTCCATGGCAATCAGGGCGACGGAATTTGCCTTGACGGGCTGAGCCAACGCTATCATCGCCACTTCAGGTGCGAGCACGCCAACAGCGAGCATCGCGCCGATTCCAACAGTCAAAGCGAATGTACCTCTTGGGTTGGGGTCCGGCCCGTGCCCTAAGCAATAAGAACATTGCCCCGTCGAATAGGCGGTTACTGCAGCCCCCTCGCGACCATCTGAATCCAGATAAAAATATGGATTTCCATTCCCATATCGATACCGATTGAAACCGTTAGCCAGGCTATCAATCGCCGAGATGGGATCAGTGCTCAAAAAAACGCCAAGACTGGAATCGTAGTACCGCTGCTGCATATAGGTGAGCCCACTACGCCCATCCATCACATGCCCGGTATACCCCACCCCGTCATACGCCGGCTTCCCGATCGCCGCCCCATACGGCTCCCAATCGGTCCGCTCCACCACCTGCCCCGCCTCGTTCGTCACCGCCACCGGGCTGCCTAGCGCATCGGTGTGGTAGTACTTGGTTTGAGCCGTCTGCGTCGCCCGATTCCAGTCGACCGTCGCCAGCAGGCTGCCACCCAAGTAGACATGCGGCCGGTTGATCTCGGGATAGTTGTCGTTCGTGGCCTCGTTGGTGTGCCCCTCGTAGCGGAACAGCAGTTGCCCGTCCAGGTTGTAGAACGAATTTACGAATGTCGTATCCGGTCGGTCGAACTGGCTCAAGCGGCGTCCGTGGGCGTCGTAGGCATAGGCTTCCTTGCCCACCACTCGGCGCAGGCGGTTGCCGTAATCGAAGCGGAACTCCTGGCCGTTCTTGTTGGCCAGATTGCCTTGGTCGTCGTAACCCAGGCCGATCACGCTCGGGCCGGCGCTGCCGTCGCGGATGTTGGTCAGGTGGTTCTTGGCGTCGTAGACGTAGTGGTGGTTCTTGACGCCGGCCAGCGACCAGCTGCGCAGGTTGTCGACCGCGTCGTAAGTGAAACGATGCCAGCAGTCGCCGCCGAAGATGCATGAGCCGGCCGCGGTGAGACGGTCGAGGCCGTCGTAGCTCATCCAGCGGTTGTACTGGTACTGGCCCTGACTCTCGCGCTGGCGATCGAGCACCTGGGCGACATTGCCGTTGTGGTCGTAGCCCGTTTCCAGGTCGATCGTGCCTGCGTCGGTGCTGCGCGACGGCAGCTGCCGGGCGTTCTGCTGCAAGGTGTGGACGATGCCGTTGCCGTAGGTGAACTGCCGGATCGCGCCGTTGGGGTAATAGCCGACGTTGCTGGCGTAGGTCCTGCCGGTCGAACTCACGCCGGTCTGCTGGCCCAAAGCGTTGACCGCGTAGTTGACCTGCAAGCCGTCGGGAGCGACGTAGCTGATGCGGTTGCCGTTGGCGTCGTAACCGTTGGCGCTGTTCCACACCGCGCCGTCGCGCAGCGTGACCGATTCCGAGCTCAGCAGGCGGCGCTTGTTGTACTGGTAGCGATTGACGACGATGCCCTGCCCGTTGCCGTCGTTGTCGGTCGCGATCTCGCGGGCGAGACCGTCGGGATGGTAGTTCCAGGTCTGATTGCCGCGCCCATACGGGAAGGCCATCGTCTTCAGACGGCCGAGCGCGTCGTAACTGCGAACGACCGCACGCCCGGACGCCGCTGCCTCGGCGCGATTGCAGGCTACCGGGTCGGGGAGGTTCAAGCCCGCCGCCGTCCACGCGACATTGCCCGCGGCATCGTAATCGACCACGGTCGCGCCGGTTTCCGGCTCGATGGTCTTGCACAGCCGCTGCTGAGCGTCGTACACGTAACTGCGGGCGACGCCACCCGCGCCCCCGGCGCCGACCACGACGGAAACGGAAGCGGAGGTCGCACTCGCCCCGTGATTGTCGGTGACCTTCGCGCTCAGCGCGTAGCTGCCCGCAGACAGCTGATCCAACATCGCCGAGTACGGCGCGCTGGTCGCCGTGGCGAACCTGGCGCCGTTGACGAAGAACTCGACCTTGCTCACCGAGCCATCGCTGTCGGCCGCGTCGGCGGCCACCGCGAAACTGCCCGGCGCCGTGCGGAACGCGCCGGGCAACGGCGAGGTCAACGCCACCGTCGGCGGCCGGTTGACGACGATCTGCACCGGCGCGGAATCGGTGTACGCGCCGCGGGTGTCGAAAGCGCGCGCGACCACGCTGTGCGTTCCCGCCGAGGCCGTCCAGTGGACCTGGTAAGGCGGCGCATCCATGTTCCAGACCTTGATCCCGCTGATCAGGAACTCGACCCGCTGCACCGCGTCGTCGCTGTCGCTGGCGCTCGCCTGCAACAAGGCGAGATCGCCGACCAGGAACACCTGCCCTTGTGCCGGCGAGGTCACTTGCACGGCCGGCGGCGTATTGACGGTAGGAATGCCGTGTACGTTCAGGCTGGCAAGCACCAAGCTACCGCTCTTGAGCTGCAAACGGGAACCGTCCGCGGTAATCGAAGCCACTTGGGAGCCGCTTGCGCCCTGCGCGAACAATGTCGGGTTGTCGCCGGACAAACCGCTTATCCATAGCTTCGCGTCGGCGGCGTCGCTGCTCCACTGCACGTTGGCTGCGCAGACGGATTGCCCCCAGGGAATGACGCAGGGGTTAGGCGATGCGCTCAACGATCCGGCCGGCGCAGCGACAGTGATGCGCAACGTCGTGGACTGGATCGCACCCAATTGCGAGGTGCTCGCCGACTTGGAAGCTTCGCCCCCTCCCGCTATGACCACGAAACCGTGGAGCACATAGTCGTAGGTACCTGGCGGCAGGTTGGACTCGTAATAATCTTGCGATACCTCCGGCTGCAGCGCGATGTACTGGCCGTTGCGCGTCATGTAGATGGAGCTTGGATCGATCTGCTCGGTGACGCCGTTGGCAGTCCCCTCGATCAGATTGATCCGCAGGCGGAAAGAAGCGGGGGCGGCGTAGCTCACCCCGTCCGGCGTCAACCACTGGAAGCGAGCCGCGGCTTGAGCCTCTACCGCCGACATCAGCAAAAACAACGACAGTCCAAAGGCTACGATCAGGCGCAGCCATGAGTTGCGACCACCGGCTTGCGCGATCGATCGCGCTCCTGGACTCAGATGAGCCGCGCAAAGGGTGCTCATTGGCCGGCTCCCGAACGCACGATTTTCAAGGGCTTTGCGTACACATCCCGGTCGATTTCAGTATGCACGCCTTCAGGCTGGTCGATACTCACCGGCCAGTCGAAGACAGGCTCGTCGAAGGCCATGTAGCGGGTCAGCGTGGCGTTGCCCTTGGGATCGGTCAGCTTGGTCTGGAAGCCGGGCAGATATTCGCGGACGGTATCGAGCGGACCCAGTTCAGAATCCTGGCGGGTGCGGGTGGTGCGCCCGAGCACGTCGTAGCTGGTCCAGGTGCCGCTCGCCGCCGGGATCGCGTCTGCGCTCGGATAGGACTGGAACACCGCGCGTCCTTGGGCATCGTAGGCCGTGCTGACCGCACGCAAGGTCGCTGTCCGGTCGCTGCTGTCGTACTCGTGGGTCAACACCGGTCGCCACATCGCATCGAAGTACGTCTGCTTGGCGTAGTTGCCTTGCACGATCGACTCACGCCACTGACCGCTGACAACGCCCGGCGGCTTGGCGTCGGCGTCGGTCAAGGCGCGGAATTCGGCGCCCTTGGGCGACCACGCCACGGTGTCTCCGCTCGGATAAGCGATGCTGGAGACCCGGCCCATCGCGTCGTAGCCGTAGCCGGTGCTGTAGCCGTTCTGGTCCGTGGTCGAGGTCAGCCAACCGCGGCTGTCGACGCTCGCCGTCTTGCTGGTGCTGTCTGGGTACTGGATGGTTTGCGGATAGCCGCGCTTCCAGCCCGACAGCACGGCGGTCGTGTCCAAGACGGCCGAGTCGCGCCCGTCGGACACGCTAGCAATGGTCCCGTCGGCGTTGTACGTCAGCGTCTGCAGCAGCGCGCCGAACGAATAGAAGCGCACCGGCACAGCCTTCGCCGGGTCGAACTCTTTCTGCAGCATGACTTGTCCGGCACAGGTTGCCGGCGCGGCGCAAGTGAGCGAACGCAACTGGCCGAGCGTCCAGAGGCCGAGGTCGTCGTAGTAAGCGATCGTCTCGGTGCGGCTGTATCCCAGCGAACTGTATTTGGTGACGCTCAAAGGGCGCGCGAAATAATCCAGCGAATCCACCCGCCTGGAAAAAGCAGCCCCCTGCAGGCCGACCGTGGTCTCGAGCAGCGGCCGGTGATACTCGCCCTGGAAACCATCCTCGTCAAAGCGCAGGCTCCTGCCGTACTTCGCTGGATAGGCCTGGTCGACCAGGCTCAGATCGTAACGTTGGGTAGTGGTCTGAAGCACATGCGCAGCGTCGCTGCCCACTTCCTCCTTGATCAGCTTGCCCTCGTTGTAGCGATAGGTATTGCCATAGCTGTAGCGCCGCCACTCGCCGTTGGGTCCGGTCACCGTGGTCACGCTTGCGCCAGCGCAGCTTTCCGAGGTGCACGGCGGCAATGCGCATTGGGTGGAAGTATCGTAAGGGCAGACTGGATAAGAAGCGGTCGTACCCGGATAAGGCACGAATCCGATATTCGGCTGATAGGCGTAGTTCCAGGCGGCTGTCTCCAACCCTGGCCCGGATATGACTTTCCGCTTCAACGTAAAGCTGAAGGCGGCGATCGGGTAGATCGGCGTGTCGTCTGTCGGATCGTTGCCGTAGCCCCAATAGGGCGGATTGCCGCCGACCGTGGTGATGCCGTCGCAGTTCAACGGCACGCTGCTGCGTCCATGCCGCTGCACATCGACAGTGAACGAGACCGTCGCTCCGGAGGGGTGCTTGACGCTACCGACCAGCTCCGTCTGCGGTTGGGTCAAGCTGTTGATGTACGGGCCGGAGTGCTGCTCGGTGCAGTCGCGGAAGATGTCGATCGGCATGACCACCTGCCCGACCGGAAAGCCCTGCTCGTTCATCGGCGGGCTTTCGTACAGCGCTTCCGGATAGTGGATTTCCGCAGTAGCGAAGGCGCCGAATTCGATCTGCCAGCGACTCGAATCCGGCAGGACCACGGAATTGAGGACCTTCCGCGATCCCGCGCTGGTTGCATAGGTCCAGGTACGGATACCGTCGCTGACGCTGGAAACCACATCGCCGGTGTAGCTCAGGCTCAGGCGCCGCCCATCGCTGGCCTGGATCGAGGTAAGCCTGACCGGCTCATTCCATGCATTGGCGTAGGTGTAATCGACATAGTTGCCGAAGCGGTCTTCCACGCGTGTGGCGTAGAGCGCGTTCCTGCGTTGGTCGAGCCGGCCCCAGATCGGCCCTTCGACGCTGTAGCCGATCATCTTCTTGGTCATGCCCTCGCTGTTCTGCGCCATCCAGTCCAGCCAGTAGCGAGTGCCGTCCGGAGCGATGGCCAGAAATCCCTCGCCGCTGCCGTTCTTGATGCTCCCAAGGCACGAGAGATAGACCTGATTTCCCGCCACCCAGCGATACCCTGTCGCATTGCCCGGCACCGTGTTGCCGGTGGCGGCAAGCAGAAGTTCGCCGCCACCGGGCACATCGAGCTGGATGCCCTGCCAGAAATCGCGCGTTCGATACTTGCTGGGTGCGGGCGGCAATCCACCCACCGAGCAGCGCTTGAGCGCATTCGCGGCCGAAGAACCGACCCAGTCGGGGGCGAACACCCCGTTGATGTTGGGCGCCTCGATCTGCCAATCGGCGAGCATGCCGTCGTTGCGCACGTCCTTGCGGTCGCGCACGACGAAGCTGCGGGTCAGCGCCACCGGCAGTTTGTCGTTGCCCGGTAGGCTCACGTCCGTCACCGAGAACGACAGCGCGCCGTTGGAGAGGCGGACTTCGTCGCCGGCGAGGTTCGGGCCGAGCGGCTCGACCTTCTGGCTGGCCTGGAGCCGTTTGCCCAGTTCGTCCCAGACGAACTGTCCCGTCTCCAAGGCGGCCGCCGTGTGGCTGAACAGCGCCATCGACGCGACCAACGCGATACCCGCGGCACGGCCGAGGCGAGTGCCGCCGTCGCCGAGCCGGATCCCGGCTTCATTGCTGTACTTCACTGCTTTCCCCTGCTCGATCCTTGTGCGCGCTGCACGGCGCGCAAGCGCCGGTTTCGCGGCCGCTCCATCGGCGAGTAACAGTTCAGCCAGCCGCTTTCATCTCTTTCGACCGCACGCGGCCGGAGAGAAGCGGCGTCGCAGTCCCCTGTCGCGACAGCCGGTATGAGTCGGATCCACAAACCTGTGGCTGTTTATAGCAGAGCGCAGCCGCAACGGATGAGACCGGCCGAATCGCGACACAGAAATAAACAGCAGGTGCCGCGCCTGCACACCGATAGCATCCACGCTGCTTGACACCGCACACCCTCAAAGAAAAAGGCCGGCAATGCCGGCCTCTTTCATCTGCAACCAAGCGCAGCCGGTCACCCCGCGCTGCGATCCCGGCGCTGCCCCTGCTGCTGGCCGCCGCCGTTGCCGCCGCGGTGCTGCTTCGGGCCGGCGTGCGCATGACGCGGCGCCGGCTTGCCGTGCGGACGGTGGGCGGGCTTGCGCGGGGCATTGTTGCCGCGGTTGTTGCCGCCCGGGCCCGGACGGCGCGCGCCGGGGGCGTCGGAGCCCATGCGCAGCGGGCGCGAGGGTTCGAAGCCGGCGACGCTGACCATCTCGATGTCGTCCTTGAGGATGCGCTGGATCTGCCGCAGCAGGCCGGCTTCGTCCGGCGAGACCAGCGACAGGGCTTCGCCGGTGGCGCCGTTGCGGCCGGTGCGGCCGATGCGGTGGACGTAGTCCTCGGCCACCATCGGCAGGTCGAAGTTGATCACCAGCGGCAGGCTCGGGATGTCCAGGCCGCGCGCGGCGACGTCGGTGGCGACCAGCACGCGGGCCTTGTTCGCCTTGAAGTCGCGCAGGGCTTTCTGGCGCTGGGCCTGGCTCTTGTTGCCGTGGATCGCGACGGCCTTCAGGCCGGCGTCTTCGAGCTGTTCGGCCAGGCGGTTGCAGCCGTGCTTGGTGCGGCCGAACACGATCACCTGATCGTTCGGGCGCGCGGCCAGGATCTGGATCAGCAGGTCGCGCTTGCGGCCGCCGTCGACCGGATGCACGCGGTGGCTGATCGCGTCGGCCACGACGTTCTTGGCGGCGATCTGCACCTGCTGCGGGGTGCGCATGAACTCCAGCGCCAGCTGCTTGATCTGGGCCTCGAACGTGGCCGAGAACAGCAGGGTCTGGCGGCTGGCCGGCAGGCGGCCGAGGATGCGCTTGATCGCCGGCAGGAAGCCCATGTCGAGCATGCGGTCGGCTTCGTCCATGACCAGCAGTTCGACCGCGTCGAGCTTGGCGCTGCCGCGCTCGAGGTGGTCGATCAGGCGGCCCGGGGTGGCCACCAGCACGTCGACGCCGCGGCGCAGCGCGTCGAGCTGCGGGCCCATGCCGGCGCCGCCGTAGATGGCGTGAACGTTCAGGCGCAGGTACTTGGCGTAGCCGCGCAGGCTGTCGCTGACCTGCAGCGCCAGCTCGCGGGTCGGCGCCAGGATCAGCGCGCGCGGCTTGCGCGGGCCGCCCTGCGGCGCGGCGGTGGCCAGGCGGTGCAGCAGCGGCAGGCCGAACGCGGCGGTCTTGCCGGTGCCGGTCTGGGCGCCGCCGAGCAGGTCGTGGCCGGCCATCGCCAGCGGGATCGCTTCGGCCTGGATCGGGGTGGGGGTGGCGTAGTTCTGCTCGGACAGCGCGCGCAGCAGCGCGGGCGCCAGGCCCAGGGATTCGAACGTCATTGCTTTGGTACTCCGGATGTTCGCGCCGACGTGCCGGCCGCGCCATCGGCGCGCCGGACCTTCATTGGTCGCGTGATGACTCCAGCGTTCCCTTGAACCGCGCTGCGAGTCTCTATGTTTGACGACGCCGGAAGCTCCGGGCCGTGTCTGCGCGACGAAAGACGTGCGGGATAAGAAGTCGCGCCGCGGCCGTACCGGCATGTGCGGGGCGACGGGCAACCTGGGAAACGTACCCTTGCGGGGAGGCAGCCGTGCGCTGAACGGGGCGGACTCTACGCTAAAACAGTCGCTTACGCCAGCCACGCCGGGAGGCGGGCTCAGCCGGCGCTCATTGCGGTCGAGCCGGGACCGGGGACCGGGGACCCGGGACCGAAGGGCTCAAAGCCCTGGTCCCTGGTCCCTGGTCCCGGCTCCCTCACAGCTTCTTGCGATTGTCGGTCGGCACCCGGTCGATCAGCTTGTTGTACGGATCGAAGCCGACCTCGTACGGCGCCTGGTCGACCACCGCGGTCACGGTGAATTCGCCCTCGGTGACGCGGCGGCGCTGCAGGTACAGGACCTTCTCGTCCTCCTCCTTGCCCGAGGCGCCGCGCGCGAACACCCCGACCTCGATCCAGTCGTCCATGCGTCCGGGCGTCTCGCGGCCCTTGCCGTCGGCATAGCGCTTGCCCGCCTGCAGCTTCATCGTCACCTCGTACTTGCCGTCGGCCCGCTGCTTCGACGAGGCCGCCAGCACCCGGTTGTCGTAGAAGCCGATCTTCTCGAACAAGTCGGTGATCAGCGCCTGCTGGTCGGGCCGGGCCTCGCTGCGCAGGTACGTCAGCAATTCGGCCGAATTGGTGTACGGCGGCTGCTGGTAGCCCTTGTCGAGCAGGAAGCGCTTGAGCGCGCGGTTGACCGCGTCCTCGCCGAGCTCCTCGCGCAGCCGGTAGAACACCAGCGAGCCCTTGCGGTAATGGATGTAGGGCTGGTTCTCGACCCGGTACAGCGGCAGCTCCTCGACCCGCTCGCCGGCGCGGTCGGACAGGTAGCGGTCCAGTTCGTACTTGAGGAAGCGGCGCATCTTGGCGCGGCCGTATTCCTTCTCCATCACCATCAGCGCCGAGTACTGCGACAGCGATTCCGACAGCACGGTCGAGCCCTGCTGGTCGGCGCCGATCACCTGGTGCGCCCACCACTGGTGCGCGACTTCGTGCGCGGTCACGTAGAACACGTAGTCGATCGCCGCCGGATCGCGCAGGTCGGCGACGAAACCGATCGATTCGGAGAACGGAATGGTGTTGGCGAAGCTCTGGGCGAAGGTCTCGTAGCCGGGGAACTCGATGATCCGCACCTGGCGGTGCTGGTACGGGGTGAAGTGGGTCTGGAAGTACTCCAGCGAACGCTGGGTGCCGGCGATCATCCGATCGACGTTGAACTCGTGCTTGGGATCGTAGTAGATCTCGATCGCGATCCCGCCCGGATAGGTAGCGCGCTTGACCTTCCAGCGCGCCGACAGGTACGAGTAGAACGGCAGCATCGGCCGGTCCATCGCGTAGTCGAAGCACTTGCGCCCGTCTTTTTCGTATTCGCGCACCAGATAGCCCGGCGACAGCGCGATCTGGTCCGGCGCGGTGCAGATCGAAGTCTTGAAGTCGATCCAGTCGGCGTCGCTGGCGATGTAGTGGTGGGCGCGCGCGGCCTGGTCTTCGAGCTTGGCCATGCGCGGCACGTCGCCGAGGCCGCGCTTGCGGCGTTCGTTGCGGTCCTGCAGCTGGCGGCCCGGGTCGTAGCCGAAATGCGGGAACGCGCCGGAGTTGAAGAAGCTGCCGTTGCCGACGATGGCGTGCTGGCCCGGCTCGTTGCTGAAGCCGCGCACGTGCCGCGACTGCACGAAGGTCAGCTCGCGCCGCTCGCCCGGCTGCATCGGCCGGTCGAGGCGATAGATGCGGTAACCCAGGCGCTCGTCGTCGCGCAGCAACTTCGCGCCGCCGAAGTCCAGCGCCTCGATCTTCGACTCCGGATCGACCTGGAGATGGAACTCGGCGATCGGCGCGGCGTGCGGGTTGACGATGGTGTAGCGGCCGCTGGCGCTGACGCCGAGGGTTTCCGGGCGCAGGTCGACGGCGTTGTCGACCGCGACGATCCGCGGCTGCGGCAGGTCCTTGTACTTGCGGTAGTCCTTCTCGTAGCGCGCGCGCTCGTCCATCGCCAGGTCCGACGGCAAATAGCGGTTGAGCACGTTGGTGTTCCAGAAGATCCACGCGCCGGTCGCCGCCCACGCCAGCAGCGCGGCGGCGAGGGCCAGCCGCGGCCCGCCGCGCAGGCGCTCGCGCGCCAGCCGCAACCGCTCGCGCCAGTGGCCGGGAATGCCGCGCACCCAGAACGCCGCGGCCACCAGCAGCAACGCGCACAGGAACAGGCCCCAATAGCCCTGGAACCACAACCGCCCGGCGAGGAAATGGCCGTAGCCGTTCATGTCCGAATACGGCGCGTCGGGCGCGTTGGCGTAGTTGTAGAGGTTGTGCTCGAAGTGCAGCATCCCCAGCGTCGCCTGCGCCACCACCACTGCGATGGTCAGGCCGTAGCCGATGAAGCGGTTGTTGCACAGCACCTGCAGCACCAGCGCCAGCCCGCCCATCAGCACGTACGGGATCGACGCCAGCAACAGACCCTTGAGGTACAGCAACGGTTCCAGCGCAGTGTAGCCCTTGAACAATTGCACGCCCATCGCGGCGACGCCGCCGATGGCCTGGAACGCCAGCACCACCGCGATCAGGGCGACGAACTTGCTCAGCATCGGCACCCAGTTCGGCACCGGCATCGCGTCGGTCACCTCGCCGAGCCGGGCGCTGCGTTCCTTGAACACCAGGTCGCCGGCGTAGAACATCGCGATCAGCACCAGCATGTAGCTGTAGCTGCCCTGCAAGGCCTGCAGCATCAGCGCGGTGGTCGGATAGACCTGGGTCCCGAACAGGCGCTGCATGCTGCTGGCGCCCATGATGAAGTTGAACGCGGCGAAGGCCAGCATGATCAGGAACGGCACGCTCTTGAACACGCCGACCGCGTCGAGCCGCACGCTGGCCCAGAACTGCGCGCGCACGGTCGCCGCGTCGAACGCGGGCCGCACCGGCGCGACCCGCGCGGACGCCGCGCGCGGCGCCGGCGCCGTCGCGGGCTTGGCCTTGCGCCGCAGCCAGCCGCGGCCGGTGCCGGTGCGCTGCGGTTTGAACAAGGCGAAGGCGGCGGCGATCATCGCCGCGCCCACGCTCAGCCACAGCGCGCGATTGAGCAGCAGGTAGCCGGCCAAGTCCGGCAGGCGGCTGTTGAGTTCGGGCGCGGTCCAGTAGCGCGTGGTGCGCGCGAACGCGGTCAGGCCGAACGGGTCGATCATCGCCGAGACCAGTTCGTTGTCGAGGTCGCGCACCAGCGCGCCGGCCAGCGAGCGCAGCACGAAGAAGCCGATCACGCCCAGGTACACCACCAGCAGGTTGCGTCCGGTCACCGCCAGCAGCGCCAGCAGCGCGCCGATGAACACCAGGTTCGGCAGCACCAGCACGCCCATGCTCCAGACGTAGGGGTACAGCGAGAACGCGCCGAGCCGCTCGGGGTCGATCCACGGCATCGCCGGCGCGATCATCAGCCCCAGCGTGACCATCGCATAGACCAGCAGACACGCGGCCATCGCCCCGGCGAAACGGCCGACGAGGAAGTCGCGCTTGCGCATCGGGCTGGAGAAGAACAGGTCGGCCGTGCCCATCTCGAAATCGCGCAGCAGCGCGTTGGAGACGAAGGCGGCGATCGCGAACAGGCTCAGCAGACTCATGAAGCCGTAGAACATCGCGATGGTGGTCGGCGCGTTGCGGTTGACGTTGCCGACGCCGCCGCCGATCTGCACCGCGTCGCTGCTGGCCGCGGCGAAGGTCATCAGCCCGAACATGATCGCCAGCACCCACAGCAGCGGCGAGCGCAGTTGCTGGCGCAACTCGAAGCGGAAGAATTCGTAGGTCATCGCTCGCGCCTCAAGCCGCGACGCGCGAATGCTTGCGCAGGCGCTGGAAGTACACGTCCTCCAGGTCCGGCGCGACCGGCTCGAAGCCCTCCTCCGGCGCGTCGGCGCTGAACACGTGGATCACCGGCTGGCCGCCGACCAGGCGGGTGGACAGCACGGTGAAGCGGGTCTCGTAGCTGTCGAGTTCGGACTTGGGCACCTGCCGCCGCCACACCTGTCCGGTCAGCGCGGCGATCGCCGCGTTCGGTTCGCCGCTCAGCAGAACCTTGCCCTTGTCGACGATGGCCATGGTCGGGCACAGGTCGGTGACGTCCTCGACGATGTGGGTGGACAGGATCACCGCGACGTTCTCGCCGATCTCGGCCAGCAGGTTGAGGAAACGGTTGCGCTCTTCCGGATCGAGGCCGGCGGTGGGCTCGTCGACGATCACCAGGCGCGGATCGCCGAGCAGCGCCTGGGCGATGCCGAAGCGCTGGCGCATGCCGCCGGAAAAGCCGCCGAGTTTCTGCTTGCGCACGTTCCACAGGTTGACCTGGTGCAGCAGGCCCTCGACCACCTCGCGCCGCTGCTTGCGTTCGCCCAGCCCCTTGAGCACGGCGAAATGATCGAGCAGGTCCAGCGCGCTGACCTTGGGATAGACGCCGAAGTCCTGCGGCAGGTAGCCCAGCAGCCGCCGCACCGCGTCCTTCTCGCGCAGCACGTCGATGCGGCGACCGTCGGTCTCCAGCACCGCGCTGCCGCCGTCGGCCTCCTGCAGCGTCGCCAGGGTGCGCATCAGCGAGGACTTGCCGGCGCCGTTGGGACCGAGCAGGCCGAACATCCCGCGCGGGATGTCCAGGCAGATGCCGTCCAGGGCGCGCACCCCGTTGGCGTAGGTCTTGGTGAGGTCGCGGATGGTCAGCATCGGATGGGGTCTCGGGCGGGCGGCGGACGGGCCGGCGGGCGGGGAGGAACAGGGCGCGGGCCGGACGCGGAGCCGCGGCCGGCTGAGCACGATGCTAGCGGCGGGCCGGGACCGGCCCATGGCCGATTGGGGGGGATGACCGATGGCAGGGCGGGCGGCGGGTGCGTCCGGGGCGGTGCGGTGGCGGCGATGCTGGGCGTTCGCGGGCGGCGGGATTGCGCGCTGGGAGGGATCGGCGCGAGCGGATCGGAAGGCGTCGGGACTGAAGTCCCTCCCACAAAAGCCGAGCGCTCCGGACCCCATACACCGGCATCCCCGCGAAGGCGGGGATCCAGAGAGTTCAGAGTCCTGCCGCGATGAGGCCCTGGATCCACGCCTTCGCGGGGATGACGGACTTGAGGATGGCAGTGCTCACCGGGCCCTCGGTTCTTGTGGGAGGGACTTCAGTCCCGACGCCCTCCGCTCCGCTCGCGGCGATCCGCCCCGCGCCCTCACCCCTGCCGGCGAAACTCGTTCGGCGTGAGCCCATAGCGCTTCCTGAACACCGCCGACAGATGGCTGTGGCTGGAAAACCCGTTCTCCACCGCGATGGTGGCGATGTCGTCGGCGCTGCCGCGCAGGCGCAGGCACACCCGGCGCAGGCGCTGCGCCAGCACGTACTGGATCGGGGTCAGGCCGAAGGCGTGGCGGAACGCGATCAGCAACTGGTGGGTGCTCAGGCCGCCGAGTCCGGCCAGTTCGTCCAGGGTGATGCGCCGGTCTAGATGGGCCTGGATGTGGTCCTCGATCCGCCGCCGCGCCGGCTCGGCCAGGCGCACCGGCGCCGGCGCGGCGCGCGCGGCCGTGCCGGCGCCGTGTTCGCGCAACAGGTGCAGGCACAGCGCCTGGCCCAGCGATTCGCGCAGCATCGCGGCGAGGTCGTCGCCGGCTTCGCTGAGCTGGGCCAGGCGCGCGGCGATGCCGTGCACGAACGGATCGCGGTGCTTCATCCGCGCGGCCAGCCCCGCACCATCGCCCAGGCCGGGCGCGAGCGCGGCGAAGCCGGCCGGGTCGATGTTGAGCTCGGCGTAGGCGATCTCGCCGCCGAGCGCGCGGCCGAGATAGCGACGGCCGGCCGGGATCAGCCACCAGTCGCCCGCGGCCGGCGCCGCGCGCAGGCGGCCGGCGCCGTCGATGCGGGTCTCGAGCCGGCGCATCGGGCCGTCGAGATGGACGATCAGGGTGTGGCGCGCGTGCTCCAGGCTCCACTGGGTGGGCTCGGCGATGTTCTCGGTCGCGAACGCGAACTGCAGGCCGGGGCCGAGTTCGAGCTCGTGCCGGCGCTCGACCCGGCGCTGCCGCGCCCAGCCGCGCGCGGCCGCTTCGCCCAGCGCCGCGGCGCCGTCCAGGCCGGTGCGCTCGGCTTCGCCGGCACGCGGAGAAATTGACAGTGCGTCGGACATGTTGAAAGCGCAGCGGACCTTGGCCGATGTAAACATGACTCAGCTCACAAATGCGTCAAGGCGGTGTGTTTCCGATGCTCGGCTTCGTTGGCCCCGCCCGCCCTCGTCCACCCGTCGCGCCCGGCGCCCGCGTCTTCGCCGCGGCGCTGGCGCTCGCAGCCGCCCTGGCCGTCGTCCCGGCCAGCGCCTTCGCCCAGGAACCCGCCGCCATGTCCGCCCCCGCCCTGCCCTCGCCCCTCGCCGAGTTCGTCGCCGCGGTCAATCGCGGCGACGCCGCCGCCGCGCTGGCCTTCTTCGGCCGCGACGGCGTGGTCGACGACTGGGGCACGCGCTATGTCGGCGCCGCGGCGATCGCGCAGTGGAGCGCGCGCGAATTCGTCGGCGCGCGCGGCCGACTGACTCCGACCCGGGTCGGCCGCGACGGCGGGCGCATCGTCGTCGACGCCGGCTGGACCAGCGATTTCTACAGCGGCGACAGCCGCTTCGTGTTCACCGTGGACGGCGCGCGCATCCGCGAGATGCGCATCGTCGGCCACTGATTGCCCGTCCGTCCCTCACCCCCAAGGAGATTTCCATGCCCGACCGTTCCCTCACCGGCAAGCACGTCGTCATCGGCGGAGGCGCCAAGAACCTCGGCGGCCTGATCTCGCGCGAGCTCGCCCAGGCCGGCGCCGCCGGCATCGCCGTGCACTACAACTCCGACGCCACCCGCGCCGCGGCCGAAGAGACCGTGGCCGCGGTCAAGGCCGCCGGCGCCGACGCCTTCGCCCACCAGGGCGATCTGACCCGTCCGGCCGAAGTGGCCAAGCTGTTCGACGCGGCCAAGGCGAAGTTCGGCAAGCTCGACATCGCCATCAACACCACCGGCATGGTGATCAAGAAGCCGCTGGTGGAAGTGACCGAGGCCGAGTACGACACCATGTTCGCGGTCAATTCCAAGGCCGCGTTCTTCTTCATCCAGGAAGCCGGCAAGAAGCTCGCCGACGACGGCAACATCTGCACCATCGTCAGCTCGCTGCTGGCCGCGTACACGCCGTTCTACGCGGTGTATCCGGGCAGCAAGGCGCCGATCGAGCACTTCACCCGCGCCGCGTCGAAGGAGTTCGGCGAGCGCGGCATTTCGGTCAACGCGGTCGGCCCGGGGCCGATGGATACGCCGTTCTTCTATCCGGCCGAGTCCAAGGAATCGGCCGCCTACCACGCCACCGCCGCGGCGCTGAGCAACCGCACCAAGAGCGGCCTGACCGAGATCCAGGACATCGCCCCGCTGGTGAAATTCCTGGTCACCGACGGTTGGTGGATCACCGGGCAGACGATCTTCGCCAACGGTGGGTACACCACGCGCTGAGGGCGCATGGCGGGTCCGGCGCGTCCGTGCGGATCTTGCGGCGGCGGGGCTCGAACGCTTCGCCGCCGTCTCGTCCGGGAGACGACCGCGGTCGGCAACGACAGCGAACGCCGATCTGCACGCGGCTTGCACGCGCCGGTGCGAAAGATGGCCGCACGTTCGCGCTGCCGCAGCCGCCCCGCCATCGAACGCATCGTTGTCGAACGCATCGTTGTCGAACGCCTTCCTATCGAAGCCAGGGGAACCCGCATGCACACCGTCCTCGTCATCCTCGGCGGTTTCGCCCTGCTCGCCGTGTGCCTGCTCGTCGGCCGAGGCCTCGGCGGCCCCGGCGCGGCGCCGCTGATCCTGGCGATCCAGGCCTTCCTGCCGCTGTGGCTGCTCGGCGCGGGGATCAACCTGTACATCGGCGTCGCCCGCGCCGGCTACACCGTGGCCGAGGAGTTGCCGATCTTCCTCGGCGTGTACGCCGTGCCGGCCGCAGTCGCCGCGTTGCTGTGGTGGCGGCTGGCCAAGAGCTGAAGGCGACTGGCTGCGGTGGGAGGGCCCTCAGGCCCGATGCATTTGTCCCGGATCGCCGCGACCGGAGCGAAAGGCATCGGGCCTGAAGGCCCTCCCACCACGACGCGCATCGGGCCTGAAGGCCCTCCCACTGCAACGCGCGTCGGGCCTGAAGCCCCTCTCATGGACACCCGCCCTCTCCCGCCTGCACGCCGCCTGCGCGAGCCGTCGCGCTAGTCTGTTTCCGCTCCCGCCCCGGCCCCTCCGCTCATGACCCCATCCCGCCCCAGCCTGCTGCGCCTGCGCGAAGGCCACGCCAAGGTCGGCTTCGCCGAACTGTTCTTCGACCTGGTGTTCGTGTTCGCCGTCACCCAGCTCTCGCACACCCTGCTCGAACACCTCGACCTCGCCGGCGCGCTGCGCACCGGGCTGCTGTTCCTGGGCGTGTGGTGGCTGTGGATCTACACCTCCTGGGTCACCAACTGGCTCGACCCGGAAAAGGTTCCGGTGCGGCTGATGATCTTCGCGCTGATGCTCGGCGGCCTGTTGCTGTCCTCGTCGCTGCCGCACGCCTTCGCCGAGCGCGGACTGGCCTACGGCGCGACCTTCGCCGCGATGCAGGTCGGGCGCACGGCGTTCATGCTGTGGGCGCTGCGCGGCGGCCGCAGTCCCGGCAATTTCCGCAACTTCGTCCGCATCCTGGTGTGGCTGTGCGTGTCGGCGGTGTTCTGGCTGCTCGGCGGGCTGGCCGAACCCGAGGCGCGGCTGTGGTGGTGGCTGGCCGCGGTCGCGATCGAATACCTCGGCCCGATCTCGTTCTTCCGCGTGCCCGGCCTGGGCCGCTCGTCGCTGACCGACTGGGACATCGAGGGCGGCCACCTGTCCGAGCGCTGCGGCCTGTTCGTGATCATCGCGCTGGGCGAATCGATCCTGATCACCGGCGCCACCTACGCCAAGCTCGACTGGAACCCGACCACGCTGGCGGCGTTCGTGAGCGCGTTCCTCGGCAGCGTGGCGATGTGGTGGATTTACTTCGACAGCGGCGCGGCGCGCGGCGAACACCGCATGGTCCACGGCGG
Organism: Lysobacter yananisis; assembly: GCF_031199375.1. Lineage (NCBI taxonomy): Bacteria > Pseudomonadati > Pseudomonadota > Gammaproteobacteria > Lysobacterales > Lysobacteraceae > Lysobacter > Lysobacter yananisis. Next base: position 3,665,849 of record NZ_CP133568.1, on the reverse strand, counting down.
CGACGCGGCGCGTCAGGCGCGGCTGGCCTACACCTACCTGCATCTGCCGATCGTCGGCGGCATCATCGTCTGCGCGGTCGCCGACGAACTGGTGCTGGTGCATCCGGGCCACGCCGATGCTGCCGGCGTCGCCGCCATCGTCGGTGGTCCGGCGCTGTACCTGCTGGGCTGCGCGTTGTTCAAGTGGGTCACCAACACGCGCAGGTTCCCGCCGCTGTCGCACCTGGCCGGGCTGGCGATGCTGCTCGCGCTGTGGTTCGCCGCCGGCCCGCTGCATCTGTCGGCGCTGGCGCTCGGCGCGGCGACCACGACGGTGTTCGTCGTCGTCGCCGGCTGGGAGACCGCGGCGCTGCGGCGCGGCAACGCCGCGCCGGCGCACTGAGCGCACGAGCCGAGACATCGACGAGAACGGGCGGCAAAGCCTTACCGGCGCAGCGCCAAGCCTGCTGTGTGAGGGCCTTCAGGCCCGATGCCTTTGTGTCGGATCGAAGTGAGCTGAACGAAAGCATCGGGCCTGAAGGCCCTCCCACCGAAGCTCAAAGGCCTTGCGGCACGATGTGGTCTTGGCCGCGTGAAGGCCGAAAATCCGGCGTTTGCTACAATCGCCGGGCTCCGCATCTCGCACCGGACCCTCGCGTCCGCTTGCGCCGCCACCGCCGCGGCCATGGCTCGCGACGCGGAGCGCCTCCGTCGGTCCCTCATCGCCGCTGCCTCAGTCGGCTGCGCCCGCGCTCGCGGGCGTCCGGGCCGTGTCCGTCCGCTCTCGCGCGTTCCGCGCAGCGGCGCCCTGCGCGCGAAGCATTCGCGCGCCCGCATGGAGAGAGCCCTTTGGTTTTCCGATTGTCCATCGTCCTGCTCGCCGCCCTGGTCGCCGCCGGCGCGCTGATCCCGCAGGAATTCAACGCCGCCGCGCAATTCGCGCTGGCGCTCACCGTGGCCAAGGCCGGCTGGCTGTACCTGATCGTGGTGTTCGCCGCGCTGCTGTTCCTGCTGTATCTCTCGCTCGGCCGCTTCGCCGACCTGCGCATCGGCGGCGACGACGCCGAACCCGAGTTTTCGCGCACCAGTTGGCTGTCGATGCTGTTCGCCGCCGGCATGGGCATCGGCCTGGTGTTTTGGGGCGCGGCCGAACCGATCTCGCACTTCCAGCACCCGCCCGAGGGGCTGACGCCGGAAAGCATGCAGGCCGCGCGCGCGTCGATGCGCTATGTGTTCTTCCACTGGGGCCTGCACCCGTGGGCGATCTACGCCCTGGTCGGGCTGGCGATGGCCTGGTTCCAGTTCAACCGCAACGGCCGCGGCCAGATCAGCGATCTGCTGCAACCGCTGATCGGGCGCTGGCACCGGCGCTGGCCCGGCAAGCTGGTCGATGTCGCCGCGGTGGTCGCCACCGCGATCGGCGTGGCCACCACGCTGGGCTTCGGCACCATCCAGATCAGCGCCGGCCTGGGGCGCGTGTTCGGCCTGCAGGCGACGCCGGCGCTGCAGCTGTGCGTGGTCGCGGTGGCGTTCGTGCTGTACATGGCCTCGACCCTCACCGGCCTGCACCGCGGCATCAAATGGCTGAGCAACCTGAACCTCGCCCTGGCCGCGCTGCTGCTGGCCTTCGTGCTGGTGGCCGGGCCGACCGCGTTCGTGTTCGAGACCTTCACCACCACGCTCGGCAGCTACATCAACCAACTGCCGAACATGAGCCTGCGCATGGCGCCGTTCTCGCGCGACCCGTGGGTCGGCGAATGGACGATCTTCTACTGGGCCTGGTGGATCGCCTGGGCGCCGTTCGTGGGCAGCTTCATCGCCCGCATCTCGCGCGGCCGGCGCATCCGCGAATTCGTGTTCGGGGTGGTGCTGGTGCCGTCGCTGATGAGCTTCGTGTGGTTCGCCACCTTCGGCGGCACCGCGCTGTGGGCGCAGATGTTCGCCGGCGCCGACCTCGGCGGCGCGCTGGCGCAGGGCTACGAGCAGGTGCTGTTCTCGCTGCTCGACCAGTTGCCGGGGGCGCACCTGCTGGCGGTGGCGGCGATCGCGCTGCTGATGATCTTCTTCGTCACCTCGGCCGACTCCGCCACCCTGGTGCTGGCGAGCATGTCCAGCGACGAACGCGAGGACCCGCCGCTGTGGCGGCGCGCGGTGTGGGGCGCGATCCAGGCGCTGATCGCGGTGACCTTGCTGCTGGCCGGCGGGTTGGATGCGCTGCAAGGCGCGATCACCGTCGCCGCGCTGCCGTTCGCGCTGTTGCTGGCGCTGATCATGTGGTCGCTGTATCGCGCGCTGGATCAGGAATACGTACGCCAGCAGCGGCAGGCGGCGCGCTTCCGCCATGCGATGCAGCGCTGGCTGCAGCGCGAGGACGCCGGCGCCGACGCCTCGGCGCAGCCCCAGTCCCAGCAAGCGCCGCGCGGGCCCGCGTCGGCCGACGCCGCCGCATGAAAAACGGCGGGAGCCTCACTAGGCTCCCGCCGCGTCCGACACTTGGGCGCACGCCCGGCCGCAACGGCCGGGCGCGCGCGTGGGCTTACTGGCGCGACTCGCAGGTCGCCTGGTTCTGGTCGACGCGGATCTGCCGTTCCTGCGCGGTCAGTTGTTCCTGCAGGAAGTCGATCACGTTGTCGCGGTACGCCGCGGCGGTGAAGCAGGCGTCCGAGTTGGCGTGGAAGCGCACGCGCCCGTAGCCGCAGCTGCCGTCGTGGCCGACCGCGCCGAGGTCGTTGCCGCCGGTGCGGCCGACCTGCTGCAGGCTGTCGCGGGTGGCGTTGGCCAGCGCCAGGCGCTTGGCCGCGGTGTCCTGAACGTCCGGCGGATCTTGCCCGTCCTGCGCGTCGCCCTGCGCCAATTCGATCTGCCGTTGCAGCACCAGCGCGGCCAGGCCGGCCACGTGCGGCGTCGCCGAGGACGTGCCGTTGAACTCGCCCGGCCCGTAGGACACGGTATCGACGTTGGCGAAGCTGGCGGCGTTGGGCTTGGGGTTGTTGTCCGCGCCGTTGCCCGGCAGCGCGCCGCCGGCGGCCAGCGCCGGGCCGCGCGAGCTGTAGTTCTCCAGCGCCGAATCGCCGACGTTGAGCGCGGCGATGGTCAGCACGTCGGCGGTATCGGCCGGGAAACTGAGGCTGCGCTCGGGCACCGAGCGGCCGATGCCCCAGTTGGCGAACAGCTGCAGATTGTTGTTGGCGCCGGCGGTGTTGCGGCTGACCCGCACCGCGTAGACCGCGCCGCGGTTGCCGCACTCGCGCGTGGCCTGGTTGGCCGGCGGGGTGTAGTTGAAGCGCTCCACCGGCTCCTGGCCGGCGCCGCCGTTCTGGCGCGCGTCGACCGAGCCGACCAGCACCCACGACGCCACGCCTTGCGCGTTCGGGTTGCCGCGGCGGTACAGGTGCAGGCCGTAGTCCTGGTCGGTGAGGTTGGCGGCGTTGGCGCCGCCGGCCCAGTCGTTCCAGAACAGCGAAGCCGACAGGCTGTAGTTGCCGGCCACCGGGAAGCACTGGCCGTTGTTGAGCAGGTTGTAGGTCTCTCCCGCCGCGTTCCAGCGCTGGAAGCCGTTGGCGTCGACGTTGCTGGCGCCGCCCCAGTGCTTGAGCGCTTCGTTGCCGGCGGCGTTGAGCACCACCACGCCGTTGGCGCGGGCGGCGCGGATCGCGTCGTAGAGGCCCTTGAGGAAGCCCAGGCGGCCGCTGCCGTCGCCGATGCTGCCGTTCTCGAAACCGAGCGAGGCGGTGATGACCTGCGCGCGCGGGCGGCCCTGGGCGACGTTGTTCGCGTCGAGGTTGGCGGCGTGGCGCACGGCCGCGGCCCAGTCGTTGTTGTCGCTGGTGTCGTAGGCGATGAAGCTGGCCTGCGGGGCGAGGTCGTAGGCGATCTCGAGCACGGCGTTGCCGTGGCTGGAATCGTCGGCGCCGAAAGCGCCGGCGGCGTCGCGGCGCAGGATCAGGCGATCGGCGTCGGGCCATTCGCCCGCGGCCTGCAACGCGGCGACTTCGCCGTCGGTGTCGTCGAAGCCGTCGATGACCGCGACGGTGATGCCCTCGCCGTTCAAGCCCAGATCGTGCAGGCGCTGCACTTCGCTGGCGGCGGCGCCCTGGGTGGCGACCGGAGCGGGAGCCGCCTGGGCGAAGTTCGGCAGGGTCTTGAGATCCACGCGCGCGACCAGCGCCTGTGCGGCGACCCACTCCATGCGGTCCAGCGGCACGCTCGCGTCGAGCACGGCGGAGCCGGCGATCTGCTGCGCGCGGATGCCGGCGCGCTGCAGGCTGCCGGCCAGTTCGCCGCCCAGGCGCGCGAGCACGCCGGGACGTTCGATCTGTTCGGGCGTGGCGGCGAGGTCGATGTGGACCGATACGCGGTTGTCCTCGCGCAGCTTGGCCGGCACGCCGGCCTGGACCAGCGCGGCGATCTGCACGGCCACGCTCGGCGCGGCGGCGCCGGCGCTGCCGCCCGCGCGGACGGCGCCGGCGGCGACGGCCGACGCGCCCGGCGCGGCGGCGGCGGCTTCGGCGGCCTGCAGGGCCTGCAGCAACTGCCCGCCGAGCTTGGCCTGGGCGTCGTTGCGCGGCTGGGCGAAGGCGTTCAGCGCGACCGGCAGCATGCGCCCGGCCGGCGCCGGCGCGGCGCCCGTCGCGCCCGGATGCGCGGCCTGCGCGCCCGCCGCGGCGACGGACGCAGGCGACGACGAGGACGAGGACAGGCCCGACCACAGCGCGCCGAGGCCGACCGCGATGCCGATGGCGAGCGCGGCGTGACGGCGTTTTCCAGAGGGGATCTTCATGCAGGAACGGCTCCGAATGGGGAAGGTCGAAAAACGCCGGGCGCGACCCGCAGGGGGTTGGCGCGGGCCACGCCCGACATCATGAAAGGACACAAAAAATGCGCCTTTCACTCGATCTAACGCCGGTGGCGAAGCGCCTCCCTACACCGATCGGAAAAAAACTTCAGAACGCTTTCTTATGTAGAAAACACCCTACGTCGCCGCCGGCGACCGCGGCCGCCGGAATGCGATGGGCTGCTCAATTCGCATCGTTGCCGCGGCCGCGCCCGCGACGCCGGATCATCGGCGGCGACCGCCGGCTCAGGCCCGTCCCAACCGCCGCAGCGCGATGCCCAAGGCGAGGCGGTAGCTCGCGGCCAGATCTCCGTTGATGACGATGGTGGCGATCGGCGCGGCGCGCGCGCGCAAGCGCTCGTCGAGCGTGGTGGCGCTGTCGGCGTGCACTTCGATGTAGTCGCTGGGCAGTTCGTCCAGCGCCTGCCGCAGCGGCTCGGGGCTGGCCAGCGCCTGCGGCGCCAGTTCGCCCGGGTCGAGCAGGACGAACTCGCAGCCGCGCCGACGCGCCGCGCGCAGGCTGCCGATCAGTTCGCGCAGGTCCGCGCAGGGCCGCAGTTCGAGGTGGCGGCCGACCGCCTGCGCGAGCCGGCGCAGTTCGGTCAGCCGCCGCGATTGCAGCGGCAGCGCAGCCGGATGGCGGCCTTGCAGGATCAGGATGCTCATGCGTTCGCGACGATGGGGGGATGCGCGCAGCGTGCGCGCCGGCCGCATAAAGCCGCCATGCCGGCCGGCGACGGCGCGCGTAAATTCTTCGCAATCGCCGCATCGCGACGCAGCGATCGCGCGCTATCGATCGCGCCGGCATCCGCTCGCGTCATCGCCGCGCCGCGGCGCCGGTTTGGCCGCTTCGGCGGCTGCGGCCTGGCGCAGCATCAGCGACGGTTGCGGCGTCGTCCGGTACGCGCTGCAATCGATGGCCTGCACCGGCGAGCCGCGGTTGCGCCAGATCTCGCGGTCCAGCGGCGCCAGGCTGCCCTCGAACACGATGTCCGCGTCCTCGTCGCCGCCGCCGGGCAATCCGTCGCGCCCCAGCGAGAACAGGGCGAAGCGGCCCTGGCGGTCGTCGGAGGCGTAGTAGAGCGCGCGGCCCCAGCTGTCGGTCAGGTCGTACTCGTTCGCGTAACGGCCGTAAGGCAGGTCGCCGGCGGTCAGCGTCGACAGCGCCGCGGGCAGGAAGCCGACGTCGCAGCGGAACGCGCGGACCTTTTCGCCGAGTATCGCCACCTGCGCCCGCACCCGCGCATGCGGGGTGCAATGCGGTCCCAGCCACAGGTGCAGCAGCCACACGATCGAGGCCAGCGACCCGACCGCGACGGCCGCGCCGACGACGCGTTTGCGCAACCGCACGTTCATGCCTGCCTCCTGCGATCCGTCCGCTTCCCTGCCGGCGGGCGCGCCGCGCGCCGCTAGACCAGCAGATCCTCGTAGAACGCCCCGAACGGCCGCTCGGGGTGGGCGATCTGGATTTCCAGGATCCACAGCCCCGGCGCCGGCGTGCCTTCGAACTCGCCGAGGTCGCCGGCGCGGTACACCGCATGCGGGAAGTCGCTGACCCGATGGCCCTGGATGTCGAGGTTCAGCCGCCAGCCCAGCGCCTGCGCGCGTTCCTGCGCATAACCGTACAGCTGTGGCCCGCTGGCGCCGCGCTCGCGCCAGCGCTGCGCGACTTCGTCGAACAACTGCCGCGCGGCGGCGGCGCAGGCGTGCATGTCGGCGTCGTCGCCGACCACGAAGGTATCGCCCGAATCGCCTTCGTGGCCGTTCCAGACCACGCCCATGTCGATGAAGTAGATATCGTTCGCGCCCAGTTCCGGATCGCCCTCGGAGCGCTCGCGGAAGGTCTTGAGGGTGTTGGCGCCGAAGCGGATCAGCAGCGGGTGCCAGATCCGGCCCATGCCCATCTCGACCAGGGTGCGCTGGCCCATCTCGCGCGCCTGCGATTCGCGCATCCCCGGCGCGATCTGCGCGCGGATGCGCTCCACCGCCTGCCAGGTCAGCTCGCGCGCGCGTTGCATCGCGTCCGCGTCGAAGGCCGCGCCGACGCGCTGCTTGGGATCGACGCCGTCGCAACCGTTGGCGTTCGCGTTCGTATCGCTCATGGCATCGCTCATGGCCGGGCTCAAACCTGCAACGTCAGGCCCGGCCGCGCCAGCACCGCGCGGGTGCCGAAGCGTTGGCCGATCTCGCCCGCCAGCGCTTCGCGCGCCTTGTCCTCGCCGTGCACCAGCGCCAGCGGCGGATGCCCGGCGATCGCGCCGTACCACTCGATCAGGCCGTGCTGGTCGGTGTGCGCCGACAGCCCGCCGATGGTGTGGCGCTGCGCGCGCGCGCGGATGTCGCGGCCGTGGATGCGCACCCACTGCGCGCCTTCGACCAGGCGTCGGCCGACGGTGCCCTCGGCCTGGTAGCCGACGAACACCACATGGGTCTGCGGCTTGTCGAGGTTCTGGCGGAAGTGGTGCAGGATGCGGCCGGCGTTGGCCATGCCGGAACCGGCGATGACGATCGCGCCGCGTTCGATCGCGTTGATCGCCATCGACTCCTGGGCCGATACGGTCAGGTGCAGATTGGGCAGGTCGAACGGGTTGGGCTTTTCCTTCCACACCTTCGCCGCGTCCTCGTCGAACAGTTCGGCGTGGCGGTCGTAGACGGCGACCACCTTGGCCGCCATCGGGCTGTCGAGGAAGATCTTCCAGCGCGAGAGCTTCCACTCGTCCCAGTACTTGGCGAACCAGTACAGCAGTTCCTGGCTGCGGCCGACCGCGAACGCCGGGATCAGCACGTTGCCGCCGTCGTTCCAGGCCGCTTCGAGGATGCGGCCGAGTTCGAGGATGGTTTCGGCGCGGTCCTTGTGCAGGCGGTCGCCGTAGGTCGATTCCATCAGCACCAGGTCGGCGGCGGCGATGGGTTCGGGATCGCGCAGGATCGGCGTGCCTTTCGGACCGAGGTCGCCGGAGAACACCAGGGTGCGGCCGTCGGCGCGCAGTTCCACCACCGACGAGCCGAGGATGTGGCCGGCCTCGCGCAAGGTCAGCCGCACGCCGGGCAGGATCTCGCTGTCGCTGCCGTAGCGCAGCGGGCGCACCCGGCGCATCGTTTCCTCCACGTCCTCGCGGGTGTACAGCGGCTGCAGTTCCGGCTCGCCGGCGCGGCGCTTGCGGTTGCCGCGCTCGGCTTCGCTTTCGGCGATGGACGCCGAATCCAGCAGCATGATCCGCATCAGCTCGGCGGTGGCCTGCTGGGCGTGGATCTCGCCGCGGAACCCGCGCTTGAGCAGCAGCGGCACCCGGCCGATGTGGTCGATGTGGGCGTGGCTGATCACCAGCGCGTCGAGCGCGGCGGCGTCGAAACCGAACGGATCCAGGTTGCGGCGCTCGGCTTCGGGGCTGCCCTGGATCATGCCGCAGTCGAGCAGCAGGCGATGGCCGGCGGCTTCGACTTCGTGCAGCGAACCGGTGACCTCGCCGGCCGCGCCGTGGAAATGCACTCGCATCGGATCGGACTCCTCGGCCGCGGCGGGGGCCCCGGCGTGCGCCGAAATTAGCATGCGGCCGGCGACGAAGGTTTCGCGGCGGCGGGCTGTTGTAGGAGCGACTTCAGTCCCGATGCCTTGCGATCCGTTCGCGGCGATCCGAACCATGCGCATCGGAACCGAAGCGGCCCCCACCTCGCCGCAAAGCCCGCATCGGGCAAAGCCGCCCGCCACCCCACGTGACTGAAGACACCCTCCCCCGGCGGCCGCCGGGTCCATCATCGCGGGGTTGCGCGCCCGCGCCGCGCCCGTTCCATGCCTTCAGGGAGTTCCCGCGATGACCCTCCGCCCCCGCCGCCTGTTGCTGCCGCTGGCCCTCGCCGCCGCGCTGACCGCCTGCGCCAAGCCCGAACCGTCCGCGCCGGCCGCCGCGCCGCAAGCCCAGGCCCCGGCGCCCGCCGCCGCGCTCGCGCTCGACGAGTCCAAGCTGCCGCAGCCGGTGCGCTTCGCCGCGACCGACCTGGACCCGTCCCGCAACGCCTGCGACAGCCTCACCGGCTACGTCAACGCCAAGTGGTTCGCGGCCAACCCGATCCCCGGCGACCGCTCCTCGTGGGGCGTGTCCGACGTGCTGGCCGAACGCTCGCTGGCGATCCAGCGCCAGCTCGCCGAACAGGCCGCCGGCGACGCCAAGGCCGCCGGCGTGGAGAAACTGATCGGCGACCTGTGGGCCACCGGCATGGACGAGGCCAAGATCAACGCCCAGGGCCTGGCGCCGCTGAAGGACGAACTGGCGGCGATCGACGCGGTGGATTCGCCCGCGCGCCTGTCGGCCTACCTGCGCGACAGCGCCGCGCTCGGCCGCAACGTGCTGTTCGACTTCTCGCCGGAAGCCGACTTCAAGAACTCCGCGGTGAACATGGCCTACGCCGTGCAGGGCGGGCTCGGCCTGCCCGACCGCGGCTATTACTTCGACGCCGACAAGCGCGACAAGCTCGCCGCCTACGGCAAGCACATCGCCAAGGTGCTGGAGCTGGCCGGCGCCAGCGTCGCCGACGCGCAAGCGCAGGCCAAGGCCGTGCTCGAATTCGAAACCCGGCTGGCGCGGGTGTCGCTGTCGAGCGAGCAGTTCTCGCGCGACGTCGCCCTGTACTACAACCCGATCAGCCCGGCCAAGGCCGACGAACTGACCCCGAATTTCTCCTGGACCCAATTCTTCGAATCCCAGGGCGTGGCCGCGCCGAAGACGTTCTCGCTGGCGGTGCCCGGCTTCCACCAGGAAGTCAGCAAGATGATCGCCGACGTGCCGCCGGCGACCTGGCGCGCGTTCCTGCGCTACCACACCGTCGACAACGCCTCGCCCTACCTCGGCGACGCTTTCGTCGCCGAGAACTTCGAATTCCACGCCAAGACCATGCTCGGCCAGAAGGAGCCCAAGGCGCGCTGGAAGCGCGTGCTCGGCGGCATCGACGACCAGGCCGGCGAGGCGATGGGCCAGCTCTACGTCAAGGTCGCGTTCCCGCCGGACGCCAAGGCCCAGACCGAGGCGCTGGTGCAGCAGCTGCGCACCGCGTTGAAGGCGCGCATCGAGAACCTGTCGTGGATGAGCGCCGACACCAAGAAGAAGGCGCTGGAGAAGTGGGCCAGCTTTACTCCGAAGATCGGCTACCCCGACAAGTGGCGCGACTGGAGCGGCCTGGCGACCGGCCGCGACAGCTACTACGCCAACGTCATGGCCGCCAACGAATTCAATTACAAGTGGCGCCTGGGCAAGATCGGCCAGCCGGTCGACAAGACCGAATGGAACATGAGCCCGCAGACGGTCAACGCCTACTACAACCCGCTGCAGAACGAGATCGTGTTCCCGGCCGCGATCCTGCAGCCGCCGTTCTTCGATCCCAAGGCCGACGCGGCGATCAACTACGGCGGCATCGGCGCGGTGATCGGCCACGAGATGACCCACGGTTACGACGACCAGGGCGCGCGCTTCGACGCCCGCGGCAACCTCGCCGACTGGTGGACGCCGGCCGACGCCAAGGGCTTCGCCGCGCGCAGCCAGAAGCTGATCGAGCAGTTCGACGGCTACGAGGCGGCGCCGGGGCTGAAGGTCAACGGCAAGCTGACTCTGGGCGAGAACATCGCCGACCTCGGCGGCCTGGCCACCGCCTACGACGCCATGCATCGGGCCGTCGGCGACACGCCCGATCCCAAGACCGACGGCTTCAGCCGCGACCAGCGCTTCTTCATGAGCTATGCGATGAGCTGGCGCGACCGCTACACGCCGGACCTGCTGAAGGTGCTGGTCGCCTCCAACCCGCACGCCCCCAGCGACCTGCGCGCGATCGGCGCGCCGTCGAACCTGCCGGCCTACGCCGCCGCGTTCTCGTGCAAGCCCGGCCAGGCGATGGTGCGCACGGCGGACAAGCAGGTCGTCATTTGGTGACTCGGGACCGGGGACCCGGGACCCGGGACCCGCCAGAAGCCCGGCGATCTGCCGCTCTGCTCGGACCCCGGTCCCTGGTCCCCGGTCCCCGGTCCCGCCCTCCCAGAACATTACGAAGCCGTCACACATGACCTTCGACACCCTGCGGGCACGCCCCGCCGGACTATCGTCGGCCCGGTGCCGGGGGCTCGCGCCTGCCGCGACGCCCTGGAATCGGCCACAATTCCCGCCTCGTTTCACGCCTACGCCTTACGGCCGGAGCCCGCTGTGACCCTCAAGAAACCGCAAGTCCTGTTGTTGTCCGTCGCCATCGCCACCGCCGTGGCGGCCTGCGGCGGCAAAACCGAAGCCCCGGCCGCGAACGCACCGGCCGCCGACCAGGCCGCCGCCAAGCCGGCCGAACCCGCCGCGCTGACGCTCGACGAGAGCAAGCTGCAGAAGGTCAACCGCTTCGAGATCGGCGACCTGGACAGCAGCAAGGACGCCTGCGTCGACTTCGCCGGCTACGCCAACGGCAAGTGGCTCGCGGCCAACCCGATCCCGGGCGACCGCACCTCCTGGGGCGCGTTCGAAATGCTCGACGAGCGTTCCAACGACGTCCAGCACCAGCTCGCCCAGCAGGCCGCGGCCGACACCAAGGCCACCGGCGTGGAGAAGATCGTCGGCGACCTGTGGGCCACCGGCATGGACGAGGCCAAGATCAACGCCCAGGGCCTGGAACCGCTGAAGGGCGACCTGGCCAAGATCGACGCGATCGACAGCCCCGAGAAGATCGCCGCCTACCTGCGCGAGACCGCCGCGACCGGCGACAACCCGCTGTTCGGCTTTGGCGCCGAGGCCGACTTCAAGGATTCGGCCAACAACATCGCCTACGCCTCGCAGGGCGGCCTGAGCCTGCCCGACGCGCCGTACTACACCGACGCCAAGTTCAAGGACAAGCTGGCCGCGTACGAGCAGCACGTGGCGAAGGTGCTGGAACTCGGCGGCGCCAAGCCCGAGGACGCCGCCAAGCAGGCCAAGGACGTGATCGCGTTCGAGACCCGCCTGGCCAAGGCCTCCAAGACCCGCGAGCAGCTCTCGCGCGACGTCTCGCTGTACTACAACCCGCTCAGCCCGGCCAAGGCCGACGAACTGACCCCGAACTTCTCCTGGACCAAGTTCTTCGAGTCGCAGGGCGTGGCCGCGCCGAAGATGTTCTCGCTGGCGGTGCCGGGCTTCCACCAGGAAGTCAGCAAGATGATCGCCGACACCCCGGCCGCCGCCTGGCAGGCCTACCTGCGCTTCCACGCGATCGACGGCGCCTCGCCGTTCCTGTCCGACGCGTTCGTGCAGGAGAACTTCAACTTCTATTCCAAGACCCTGCGCGGCCAGAAGGAAATGAAGGACCGCTGGAAGCGCGTGCTCGACACCGTCGAGGGCCAGGCCGGCGAAGCGATGGGCCAGCTGTACGTGAAGGTCGCGTTCCCGGCCGAATCCAAGCAGCGCATGCAGGCGCTGGTGGAGAACCTGCGCCAGGCGCTGAAGGTGCGCATCGAGAACCTGTCGTGGATGAGCGCCGACACCAAGAAGAAGGCGCTGGAGAAGTGGGCCGGCTTCACCCCCAAGATCGGCTACCCGGACAAGTGGCGCGACTGGAGCGGCCTGGCGACCAGCCGCGACAGCTACTACGCCAACGTCAAGGCGGCCAACGAGTTCAACTACAAGTGGAACCTGAGCAAGGTCGGCAAGCCGGTCGACAAGACCGAGTGGGGCATGAGCCCGCAGACCGTCAACGCCTACTACAACCCGCTGCAGAACGAGATCGTGTTCCCGGCCGCGATCCTGCAGCCGCCGTTCTTCGATCCCAAGGCCGACGACGCGGCCAACTACGGCGGCATCGGCGCGGTGATCGGCCATGAGATGACCCACGGCTACGACGACCAGGGTTCGCGCTTCGGCCCGACCGGCAACATGGAAGTGTGGTGGGCGCCGTCCGACGCCAAGGCGTTCTCGGGCCTGACCGGCAAGCTGATCAAGCAGTTCGACGGCTACACCGCGATCGGCGGCCAGAAGGTCAACGGCACCCACACCCTGGGCGAGAACATCGCCGACCTCGGCGGCCTGGCCACCGCGTACGACGCGATGAAGAAGGCCGCGGGCGAGACCCCGGACCCGAAGACCGACGGCCTGACCCGCGACCAGCGCTTCTTCCTCAACTGGGCCACGGTGTGGCGCCGCAACTTCACCCCGGACGAGGAGAAGATGCGCCTGCAGACCGACGAGCACGCGCTGGCCAACTTCCGCGCGATCGGCGCGCCGTCGAACCTGCCGTCGTTCGCGGCCGCGTTCTCGTGCAAGCCGGGCCAGCCGATGGTGCGCGAGGGCGACAAGCAGGTGATCATCTGGTGATCGTGGCGGCGCGGTAATTGCGCCGAAGCCGATGCATCGACGAAGGCCCGGGGATTCCCCGGGCCTTTGTTTTTGCTTAGCCCCTCTCCCGCTTGCGGGAGATGGGTTGGGATGAGGACCGCCCGCCGCCGCCCTCATCCGGCCCTTCGGGCCGCCTTCTCCCGCCAGCGGGAGGAGGAACAGCGTCACGACACCGAACTCCCAACCCCGTTCACCGCCATCCCACGCCGGATTGTTAAACTCCCGCATCCTCCGGATGGACTACGCGATGCTGACCCTACGCCCGCTTGCCTGCGCCCTCGCCCTGAGCCTCATCGCCGGCCTGGCCTCGCCCGCCGCCGACGCCGCCAAGAAGAAGGCCGCGCCCAAGTCCAAGGCCCCGGCCGTCGCCAACGCCTGCACCGACTTCTACGGCAACGCCAACGCCGATTGGCTGCGCGCCAACCCGCTGTCCGGCGCCGCCTCGGTCTCGGCGCTGGAAACCCTGGCCAACAACGCCCGCCGCCAGCAGTTGGAACTGCTCAACACCGCGATGACCTCGCCGCAGGGCAACGTGCAGAAGCTGCTCGGCGACTTCTGGGCCAGCGGCCTGGACGAGGCCGCGGTCGAGCGCGACGGCTCGCAGCCGATCGCCCCGCTGCTGGGCCGCATCAACGCGATCAAGAAGTCCAAGGACATCCCCGCCTCGATCGCCGCCCTGCACCAGGTCGGCATCCCGGTGCTGTTCAACTTCGGCGCCGACATCGACCTGCAGGACCTGGAACGCCACATCGGCTACTTCAGCCAGGGCGGCCTGGGCCTGCCCGACCCGGCGTACTACACCCGCACCGACAACGACACCCGCCAGCTGCTGGCGCAGTACAACGTCTACGTGCAGAAGATCCTGACCCTGACCGGCACGCCGAAGGAAAAGCTCGCCGCCGAGTCGCAGCTGGTGATCGATCTGGAAACCCGCCTGGCCCGCGCCTCCAAGCCGCTGGCGGACCTGCGCGATCCGCGCGCGAACTACGCGACGGTCGCCACCAACACCCTGGGCAAGACCTACAAGCGCCTGCAGCTGGGCGACTTCCTCAAGGCCCAGGGCGTCAGCGACGACAGCGTGTCGATGGCCAATCCGGCGCTGTTCGCCGAGATGGACAAGCTGATCGACCAGCTCAAGCCCGAGCAGTGGAAGACCTACCTGCGCTGGCGCGTCGGCGATTCGATGGCGCCGTACCTGGCCAAGTCGTTCCGCGACGCCGAATTCGACTTCCGCGGCAAGATCCTGCGCGGCCAGCGCGAGCAGCCCGCGCGCCAACAGGCGGTGCTCGACGCGATCACCCTCGCCGCCGGCCCGATGGTCGGCCACGAGTACGCCGCGCGCTACCTGCCGGCCGCGACCGACCAGCGCGCCGAGCAGATCGCCCAGCAGGTGCGCGAAGCGCTGGCCAAGGCCATCGACGCCGACACCCGCTTCAGCGACGGCGTCAAGAACGAAGCGCGCGCCAAGCTCGGCAAGCTCAAGATCGAAGTCGGCACGCCCAAGCGCGACCTCGACTACACCGTGCAGCCGATGGGCCGCGGCAGCTTCGGCAGCAACATGCTGATCGCCTCGACCTGGCGCCACCGCGAGGAAATGAAGCGGATCGGCCGCGGCAACGCCGACCGCCGCTGGGACGTGCTGCCGCAGGAGCCGTCGCTGGCCTACGACATCGCCCAGAACCGCCTGATCGTGACCGCGGCGATGCTGCAGGCGCCGGTGCTCGACATGAGCCGTCCGGAGTCCGCGCAGTACGGTTCCTTCGGCGCCCTGGTCGGCGCCGAGCTGACCCACGGTTTCGACAGCCGCGGCCGCTACGTCAACGCCAAGCAGGAAGTGCGCGACTGGTGGACCCCGGCCGAAGTCTCGGCCTGGGACGCGCTCGCCGCGCGCGTGGCCGCGCAGTACAGCGCCGAATCCTGGCCGGGCCTGGGCTCGGTCAAGGTCAACGGCAACCAGGTGCGCGACGTCGCCATCGCCGACCAGGCCGGCGTCGAACTGGCCTGGAGCGCGTACCGCGCCGCCCAGCCGGCCGCGAGCAAGGACGCCAACCAGACCTTCTTCAAGGCCTGGGCCGGCGTGTGGGCGCAGCAGCTGAGTCCGGAAGCGGCGGCGCAGCGCGCGGCCTCGGGCATCCACGCCCCGGGCCAGTGGCGCACCAACATCCCGCTGTCGAACCTGCCCGCCTTCGGCGAGGCCTACGGCTGCAAGGCCGGCACCGCGATGACCCGCAAGGCCGACCAGCAGATCAAGGTTTTTCCCTGATCGCCGGCGCGGTACGCGGATAACGAAAAAGCCCGGCGCCTGCCGGGCTTTTTCTTTGCGGCGGCATATCGGACGGCGCCGACATCGCGCAGCCTTGTGCAAGACCTGCGCACGCCGCGACCAACCGCAGCGATTCACCCAAGCGCCATTGCCGAAGCCCGGCCAACCGGCGCGGCCGCGCAACCGACGCCGCCCCAAGCCTCCTGCAGGAGCGGCGCGAGCCGCGACCGCGCCAACGCAGCCTCGACGCGGCGTTCGGCGCAGTTGCGCTGGCGCGGTCGCGGCTCGCGCCGCTGCTACCGGGGAACACCCGACTGCGGCGACCTCAACGCAACTGCACGCTGCGCACCTGCGAGGTCTCCACGCCGATCGACATCGCCCGCCCTTCCTCGTCGAACAGCACCAGCCGGTCGGCCTGCTCGCGCGCGCGCAGCCGCGCCTGCGGCCAGTCGATCCGCGCCACGCAGCGCGCGGCCTCGTCGTTGCCGCGGCGGATCAGGTAAGCGCGCATCCGGTAGACGCCGTGCAGCACCACCAGGAAGCCGCGCGCCAGCGGGATCAGCGAGCTCTCGCATTCGCCGCCGACCGGTTCCGGCGGTTCCAGGTCGATCGCGCAGTTGCGGCCGCTGAAGCGGAACGAGAAGCGCATGCCGCCGTCTTCGTTGGCGGCGATGACGACGTCGTCGACGGTGTTGTGCGGGTCCAGCAGCATCCAGCCGTGCGCCGGCACCTCGACCGGCTCGCGCGAGACCAACCCGCGGCTGGGATGGGTGCGGTAATGCCAGACCGTGGTGACGCCGCGGCCGGCGACCAGGAACAGTTCGTCGTGGCGCAGGAACCGCGCCTGGACGATGTCGCCGCCGAGGTCGCCGACGCTCCACAGCACCTGCAGCGGCCGTGCGCCCTCGCCCACCGGTCCGGCATCGAAGGCGACGATGCGCTGGCCGGCCACCGCCGCCCAGGCGACGCCGTCGAAGCGGTCGGCGAAGAACTGCAGCGGCAACGCGCCGAGGTCTTCGATGCGGTGCCCGGTCAGGTCGAGCCGGGCGATGCGCCAGACCGATTCGCGCCGCGCCAGCGCCAGCGCGACCTCGCCGCTGTCGCCGATCACCAGCCGGTGCGCGGGCGCCGCATAGCGTTTGAGGCAGCGGCCGGCGGCGTCGAACATCGCCGCGCCGGCTTCGCCGAACGCGGCCAGCCAGCGGCCGTCGCCGAGCGCGGCCAGATCCAGCGGCGCCTGCAGGCCGGGATCGGCCTGCAGGCTCGCCTCGAGCGCGGCGCGGCGTTCCCACAGCGGCAGCGCCGGCGGCGTCGGCGGCACGCCCCACACGGGCAGGTCGGCGTCGAGCCAGGGATCGGCGGCGAGCGCGCGGATGCGGTCGAGTTGGGCGCGTTCGAGCGCGTTGGCGCCGCCGGCGCGATCGGCCGCGAGCGCCGGCAGCGCGCGCGCGGCGATCCGCGCCAGCGCGTCGTTGCGCTGCGCGTGCGCGATCGTCGCCAGGGCGAGGCCGAGCGCTTCGCGCGGCGCCGCCGGCGCGTCCGGGTCGGTCAGTTCGGCGACGCGCCCGGCGTAGTGCTGCAGGGTGTCGGGCAGCAGCGCGGCGCGGCGCACCAGCGCGCGCGCCGACAGTTCGGCGCCGCCGGCCTCGGCGGTCTGCAGCCAGCGCGCGGCCTGTTCGCGCGAATCCGGGTCCGGCCACACCGCTTCCACCGCGTCCAGCCAGCGCCCTTGCGCGGCCAGCGCGCGGCCCCATTCGCGGCGCAGGCTCAGCGCGTGCGCGCGGTGTCCGGACGCGCCTTCCAGCAGCGCCAGCGCCGTGGCGAAGGCGTTGTCGCGGCGCGCCACCAGCGTCGCGCGCTCGGCGTCGCCGGCCAGCATCAGCAGGCGGATGATCGCGTCGGCCGGCATGTCCCAGCCCAGGGCCAGTTCCGCCGCCTGCGCCGCGCGCCCGTGCTTGACCAGATAGTCCAGCGCTTCCTGGCGCGCGTTGAGCAACTCGGCCAGCACGAACACCGCTTCGTCGATCTTGCCCGCGCCGTCGAGCCGCTCGAACGCGCGGCGGTAACGCTGGCGCAGCAGTTCGCGGATGTCGTGGCCCGCGCCGATGCTGGCGCCGACGTTGCGCTGCGCGCTCAGGCTGAGGTCGTCGCGGCGGCCCGGCGTGCCGAAGGACTGGCCGAGCGAACCGGCGTCGTCGCCGTCGATCGGCAGCGCGTGGCGCAAGGCTTCCAGGGTATCGCCGTGGTCGAACTGTTCCAGCAGCCGGCGCAGGTAGGCGCCCTGGCGCAGGCCGATCAGCCGCGCCGCGCCGCTGGCCGCGGCCATGCGCGCGAGCGCGGCGCGCCAGCGCTGCGGCAGCACCGTGTTGCGGCGCTGGGCGATGCCGCCGGCGGAACCGGACGTCGTCGCGTCGGCCACGCCGGATCCGAATCCGCCCGCGCCACCGCCACCGCCGCCGAAGCCGAAGCCGACGCCCAGCCCGGGAAAGCGGCGCAGCAACCACGCCGCGGCGCCATCGCGCACGCCGGTCGCGCGTTCCAGCAGGCCCGGCTTGTCGTTGCCTGCATCGTCGCGGTCGCGGCCCAGCGCGCGCAGGAAGCGCTGGCGTTCCTCGCTCGGCGGTGCGATGCGGTCGCCGAGCAGTTCGCGCACCGCCTTGCCGGCGATCTTGTCCGGCTGCAGCTTGGGCAGCGCGCGGTCGCAGACGAAGGTGTCGTGCAGGGCGTAGTCGTCGAGTTCGATCGCCAGCGACGGGTCCAGCGCTTCGCCGTCGGCCAGATCCAGCGCCAGCGACTGCCCGCCCAGCACCAGGCGCACGTCGGCCGGCGCCAGGCCCTCGCGTTCGGCCGTGGTCAGCGGGCCGGCGTAGAGGCCGTGCGCGCCGATCCGGCACAGCGGCGTGCCGCCGGCGTCGTCGCAGTGCAGCGCGCGTTCGGCCTCGAAGCGCAGCAGGTCGCCGCGCGCGGGACCGCGGTCGAAGCGCCAGGCGCGGCAGCCCGGCGCCCACCAATGCAGCAGGCGTTCGCCGCGCTGCTGCGCGTTGAGCAGGTCCGCCGGCAGCCACAGCCCGGCCACGGCCTGCTGGCCGCGCCATACCGGATACCGCACCTGCGCGCCGTGCGCGTCACTCATCTGCGCTCCCCCCGGCGTAGATCGTGGTGCTGGCGCCGCGTTCGTGCAACACCACCAGTCGGCCGTCGAGATCGATCAGGGCGATGGTCTCGCCGCCGCCGGCGACGCTGCCGACGCTGAGCCGGGTCGCCGACTGGTACAGGGTGCGGCGCTCTTTCTCGCCGATCGCCAGCACCGCGGTGCGGTCGGGGTTGATCGCGATCAACGCGGCCGCGCCCTCGGGCCCGGCGTCGACCCCGATCACCTTCCACTCGCTCGGCAGGATGATCTCGAAATCGGCGGTCTTGTCCTGCTCCAGCCACTGCAGCACCCGCCACAAGCCGGCGCGGTCGCCGCCGTGGCCGCCGATGCGCAGTTCCACCGCGGCGGTGCGCAGGTAGCGGCGATCGACCCGCTCGGCGTGCAGCCACGCCGACAGCGGCGTGCCCGCGCACTCGGCCTTGGCCAGGATCTGCCCGCCGAAACCGGCGCGCGTGCAGCAGACCTGCAGTTCGCTGTCGCGCACGCGCAGGTAATCGACCCAGGCGCCGTGCATCGGCGCGAACGCCAGCACGTCCTCGGAATACGGGCCGTTGCCGAAACTGGCCGCGCGCGCGGTGTCGGCGTCCTGGCGCCAGCGCCACAGCTTGCCGGCGGCCAACATCAGAAGTTCCGCCGCCGGCGCGGCGTCGTAGGCCTGGCGTTCGGGCTGCACACGCGTCAGCGGCAGCCAGCGGCCCTGTCCGGGCGCGCTGTTGAGCGCGTCGGGACGGTCGCCGTGGCTGAAACCGCTCAGCGACCAGAACACCAGCCCGGCCGCGCTCGCCACCGCGCCGCCGAACTGGTGCTTGTGGATCGTCGCCGCCAGCAGCGAACGCGCCGGGCCCCAGCGCACCAGGGTCGGCATGCCGAGCCGGCGCTTGCCGCTGAGGCGCTGCACGTAGGCCGCGGCGCCGTCGAGCAGCGGCACCGCCACGTCGTGGCCGTCGGCCGAGAACAGCGGCGGTTGCTTGAGCGAAATCCGCTTGCGCATGCGCACGATCCGCACTTCGCCGTCGTGCTCGACGAGCGGCGCCAGGCTCGAGCCGCGCGCCAGCACGAACTGCCCGCGCAGCAAGCGCGTCGCGCGCGCCGGATCGGGCAAGGCCAGGGTCGCCTCGCGCCGCGCCCGGGCCGCGCTGACCGTCACCGCCAGTTCGCCCGCCTGCGCCGCGCCGATGCCGACGCGGTGGCCGAGCCCGTGGCCCGCGCCCGGCGCGCCGATCGACCAGCGTTCGCCGGGGCTCGGCTCCAGCGCGTCCAGGTGCTGCGCCCATTGCTGTTCCAGCGCCGCGCGCGCCGCGCTCGAACCGGCATGGCCGGCGTCGGCGCGGAACCGCCACGCGCGCGCATCGAGCAGTTGCCGCAAGTGATCGGCGCTGGCGGCCTCGTGCAGTTCGCCGGGAATGCCGAGCACGCCCCACGCGAACCGCGCCTTGGCCGCCTGCGCGCGCTGCGCCAGCAGGATCCACAAAGCCAGATGCAGCAGCCGCGGCGCGCCCAACTGCGCCGGGCCGCTGTCGAACACCGCCACGGTCAGCGCATCGGCCTGGCGCGCGACCAGCTTCGGGCTCAGGAACAGATGCTCGCCGCCGGCGGCGCGGCGGTCGAATTCCTCCGGCGCGGCGTCGGCCAGCGCCCACTCGCTCAGCAGCAGGCGCTCATAGCTGCCGCGCCGGCGCAGGTCGTCGATGCCTTCGGGTTCCAGTTGCCCGCTCTGCGCGCGCAGGCGGAACGCGCCCAGCAGCGGATGCAGGCGCAGCAGCAGTTCGCCGAGCGCGCCGGCCAGGTCCGGGTCGAACCAGTCCAGCCACGGCCGCCAGGGCGTCAGGGTCGCGGGCAGGCGCATGCGCTCAGTCCTGCCAGCGCGCGCGGATCTGCGCGATCAGTTCGTCGCTGGCCGGCAACGCGCGATGCAACGGCACCAGTCGCGCCGGCTCGCGCAGCATCAGCAGCGGCGATTGCGGATGCCGCCGCGCCAGCGCGCGCTGCAGCAGGTCCAGCGGCAACTGCGGGCGCTGGGTGGTCGGCAGCCACAGCGCCGGCGCGGGCTCGCGCGGGGCGATGTAGAGCACGCCCTCGCACCAGGGCAGCGCGTCGCCGGGGCCGGTGGCGACCAGCACGTCGGCGTTGGCGGTCAGCGCGAGCGCGCCGCGCCGCGCCGGCTCCAGCGCCTGCAGCGCGGCCAGCAGCGCGCGCGACGCGGCGCGGCCGACTCCGGCCGCGCCTTGCGGCGGCGGCGGTTCCGGCTCCGGGCCCCACGACCACTTCATGCCGCCGCCGACACCCGCTCGGCCAGGCGCGCGCGTTCGGCGGCCAGTTCGGCCGGCAACGCGTCGGCGTCGAAGTTGGCGTCGATCTCGCGCAGCAAGGCTTCGGCGATAACGCCCGCGCCGGGCGCGTCGCCGGGGCCGGCCAGGCAGGCGCGCGCGGCTTCGAGCAAGCGCGCGACCCGCGACACCGGCTGCAGCGCGGCATGCTCGACCGCCGCGCGCAGGGTCGGATTGGCGGCGGCGGCGAGCGAATCGCGCAGCACATCCTGCGCCGCCACCTGCGCCTCGCGCGTGGGCAGCACGTAGAACAGCGGCCACAGGTCGGCCTCGGTCGCGTGGTCGCGCCCGGCCAGCACCGCGGCCGCGGCGATCAGGCGCTGGGCCTTGACGATGCGCCGGTCCGACAGGCTCAGCCCGGCGCCGCGCAGCTTGCGGATCGCATCGGCCAGCGCGCCGCGCGCGCGTTCCATCGCCACCGCCGGCACCCGCCGGCTCAGTTCGTCGATGTCGCTCAGTTCGGCCTGGTGCGACAAGGCCAGGCGCTCGGCCTGCCAACCGCCGGCGAGCAAGGCTTCGAGCTGGTGGTCCGGCACCGGCTCGACGAACAGGTGCAGCAGGAAGCGGTCGGCGAAGGCGGCCAGCGATTCGTCGTCGGGCAGCGCGTTGGACGCGCCGACGCAGACCCGCAGCGGGCACGCGATCTGGGTGTGGCCGCGGCGGAAGCGGCGCTCGTTGAGCACGCCGAGCAAGGTGTTGAGGATCGCGGTCGAGCCCAGGAACACTTCGTCGAGGAAGGCGACCTCGGCCTGCGGCAGCATGCCGCTGACGTCGGTCTCGACCACGCCCTCGCGCAGCCGGCGCAGGTCGACCGGGCCGAACAGTTCCGACGGCTCGGTGAAGCGGCCCAGCAGGTATTCGAAATAACGCCCGCCCAACGCCGCGGCGACCCGGCGCACCACCGCGCTCTTGGCGGTGCCGGGCGGGCCGAGGATCAACAAGTGCTCCTGCGCCACCGCCGCCAGCACGATCAGTTCGGCCAGTTGCTCGCGTTCGATCAGGCCGGTGGTGGCCGCGTGCACGGCATCGCGGACGCGGGCCGCGGCGTGTTGCGCGGCGGAGTCTTGCGGGCTGGAAATCATGGCGGAGGCGGCCTGGGTCCTTAGGCCGCGCGCGCGGCGGCGTGGCCGGCGCGGCGGGCGGGCGTGGAATCGGTAGGAGGGTCGGCCGCGCGCGCATGCCGCGGCCACAGCGCGCACTGTAGGCGCGGGCCGCGCGAAACCGCAACTGCGGTCGCGTTAGGATCGTGAGCGGCGCAGCGCTCGCGCGCCGTCGCCGCCACGCGCGGCGGTTGGTTACCCTATCGCTCCCCTGCTCCACCGACCCGCTCCACCGATCCGCTCCATTCACCCGCTCCGCTCCGGCCCGGATGCCGCCATGCCCGATACGCCACCGAACGATCCCACCGCCGGCCTGCTCGCCGCGCTCGCCGCCGGCCCCGACAATCCGGCGCTGGCCCGGTTGGTGGTCGACGCCTGCCTGGGCGCGGCCGACGCCGCCGCGCTGGGCCGCGCGCTGGACCTGTCCGGTCCGGCCCTGCTCGCCGATCCGGCCCAGCGCGACGCCGCGCTGGCGCTGCTGCTGCGCGCCGGCGACGACGCGCGCGCGCTCGCCGTCGCCGCGCCCGATTCGGCCGCCGCGCTGGTCGCGCAGGCGCGGCTGAAGCTCGGCGAGGGCGCGCGCGACGAAGCCCGCGCGCTTTACCAACGCGCGATCGCGCTGAATCCGGCGCTGGAAGACGCCGCGCTGGCCTCGGAACTCAGCGGCAAGGTGATCTCGCTCGCCGCCGCGCGCCGGCCGAGTCCCGGCCCCGGCGCGCAGACCAGCATCGCCAACGACGACACCGACGCCGACGACGTGGTCCGCCTGCTGCAACCGGCGCAGGCGCGGATCGACTTCGCCCAGGTCGGCGGGCTGGACGAGGTCAAGCAGCAGATCCGCCGCCGCATCGTCACCCCGTTCCTCAAGCCCTCGCTGTTCGAGCGCTTCAAGCGCCGCTCCGGCGGCGGCATCCTGATGTACGGCCCGCCCGGCTGCGGCAAGACCCTGCTCGCCCGCGCCACCGCCGGCGAGTGCGGCGCGCGCTTCTTCAACGTCGCCATCACCGACGTGCTGGACATGTACATCGGCGAATCCGAGCGCAAGCTGCACGCGATCTTCGAGACCGCGCGCCGCCAGGCGCCGGCGGTGGTGTTCTTCGACGAAGTCGAGGCCATCGGCGGCAAGCGCCAGCACTCGCGCGAGGCCGGCGCGGCCAAGCTGGTCAGCCAGTTCCTGACCGAACTCGACGGCTTCGCCCAGAACAACAGCGGCGTGCTGATCCTCGGCGCGACCAACGTGCCGTGGGCGGTCGACGCCGCGTTCCGCCGCCCCGGCCGCTTCGACCGGGTGCTGTTCGTGCCGCCGCCGGACGAGCCGGCGCGGCGCACGATCCTGCAATTGCTGCTGCGCGAGCGGCCGCAGGCCGACGGCATCGACGCCGGCGAACTGGCGCGGCTGACCTCGGGCTACTCCGGCGCCGACCTCGGCCATCTGGTCGAGACCGCGGTCGACGAGGCGATCGAGGAATCGATCGAACAAGGCCGCGAGGCGCCGCTGACCATGCAGCACCTGCGCACCGCGCTCAAGGACACCCGCGCGACCACCCTGGAATGGCTGACCACCGCGCGCAACCACGCGCGCTACGCCAACCAGGGCGGCCAGTACGACGAGGTGCTGGACTTCCTCAAACGCCACGGAGCCGGCTGATGGCCGAACGCGCCCTGTACCGCCTGCCCGACGAGCCGCTGCCGTCGGGCCTGAGCCGCTACGCCACCGATCCGCTGTGGCCGCTGCTGACCCTGATGCTGGCCGGCGGCGGCTTCGGCCTGGCCTGGTTCGCGTTCAACTCCGCCGCGCTCGGCAGCCCGACCCGCATGCGCGAATGGGGCTGCGTCGCGCTCAGCCTGCTCGGCGCGCCGGTGCTGGTGATCGCGGTGACCGTCGCGGTCGGCGCGGGCTGGCTGACGCCGGCGGCGGCGCAGTACGCGCTGCTGTCGGTGCTGCTGCTCAAGGTCGCGGTGGCCTACGCGCTGTACCTGATGCAGCAACGCACCTTCGACATCTGGGAGCACTACGGCGGCGAGCCGCGCAACGGCATGCCGCTGACGATCCTGCTGGCCGTGGTCGGACGCGGCGCGCTCGACCTGTCGGCGCTGCCGCCGCTGCTGCGGGCGGCGCTGCAATGAGCGCCTTCGGCCACGACGCGCTGTACCGCATGGCCGAGCGCTACTACGCGCACGGCCAGATCGACGCCGCCATCGACGCGCTGCTGCGCCTGCTCGGCGAGGACGCCGACCACAGCGACGCGCACGCGTTCCTGGCGCTGTGCCTGGTCAAGCGCAAGCGCCTGCACGCGGCCGCGCTGGAGGCGCGGCGCGCGCTGGAGCTGACGCCCGAGTCGGCGTTCGCGCACCTGGCCGCGGCCAGCGCGGCGACCGCGCAGCGCCGCTACGCCGATGCCGAAGCGCACCTGCAGGCCGCGCGCGAACGCTCGCCGGAGGCGGCGGCGGTGGCCGACGCCTTCGCCCGCCTCTACCGCGCCTGGGGCCGCGACGCGCAGGCGCTGGAGCAGGCGCGCCGGGCCTGCGCGCTCGATCCCGACGATCCCGACTACCCCGCCCTGCTGGCCTGGCTGGAACTGCGCCGCGGCGACCGCGCGCAAGCCGAGCGGCTGGCGCGCGAGGTGCTCGCCGGCCATCCCGAACACCTCGACGCGCTGTGCGTGCTCGGCCACTGCGAACTCGCCCGCGGCCGCGCCGACAGCGCCCGCGAGCACGCCGCCTGGGCCCTGCAGATCGATCCCACCGACGCCGACGCGCTGACCCTGATGGCCGCCGTCAAGGCGCGCCAAAGCCCGCTGCTGGGCCTGTGGTGGCGCTTGCAGAGCTTCCTCAGCGCCGGCTCGCGCACGCGCATGGTGTTGCTGCTGCTGGGCATGTTCCTGATCTACCGCATCGCCCTGATCGCGTTGCCGCAGCAGGGACTGGCGCAATGGGTCGGCCCGATCTCGTACGGCTGGCTGCTGTTCTGCGCCTACACCTGGATCGCGCCGACGCTGTTCTGGCGCTCGGTCAAGAAGGAACTGGAACAGGTGCGGCTGCGCCCCGGTTTCTGAGCGGGGTGCTTTTTGTAGGAGCGGCGCAAGCCGCGACCGCGACGACGCAACCGCCGCGCAAGTTGCGGCGTAGGTGCGTTGTCGCGGTCGCGACTCGCGTCGCTCCTACAGCGGCAGCCGTCGCGGCTTACTTGACCAGCCGCAGCTTCGACGCCTTGCGCCGCGCGCGCAGCGCCTCGGCGCGCGGGTCGCGGCGCGGGCCGCCGCTGCCGCCGCGCGGCGGGTGCGAGCGCCACCAGCGGATCAGCAGCCACCCCACCAGCATGCCGCCGAGATGGGCGAAGTGGGCCACGCCGGTGCCGGTGGTGAACACGCCGTAGAACAGCGAGGCGACCACGTACACGATCACCAGCGTGCGCGCCTTGAGCACGATCGGGAACGGCAGCAGGGTCACCTTGCGGTTCGGGAACATCACCCCGTAGGCCAGCAACAGGCCGTAGATCGCGCCCGACGCGCCCAGGGTCAGGATCAGCTGGCCCTGGTAGATGGCATAGGTGGCCGCCGCCAACTGCAGCAGCGCCGAGCCGAGCAGGCAGACGACGTAATAGATCGCGTAGCGCCGCGCGCCCCATTCGTGCTCGATCGACGCGCCGAACATCACCAGCGCGAGCATGTTGAACACCAGGTGGCCGAGCCCGCCGTGCATGAAGCCGGAGGTCAGCAACTGCCACGGCATGAAGCCGGGCCCGTCGACCTCGTACGGCGCCGGCACCCACGGCCACAGCTCGAACCACAGCGGCCAGGCGCGCGTGGCCTCGCTCGCGCCGGCGATGGACTGCAACAGGAAAACGGCCACGTTGGCGATCAGCAGCTTGCGCGTGACCGACGGGATGCTGGAAAAAAGCCTGGAAACCATCGCGACTCCTCGAATCGGGCGCTATGGTAGCCGCGCCCGCGCGCCATCGAGGTGAGCGCGGCGTGCAGGCTGCGCCGCGCGTTCAGATCGGAATGCGGCGGCGGTCGCGCCGGGCCGCGGCGCCGGTTCAGTCGCCCGGACCCCAGATCTGCTCGTCCACGCTCGGCGCCGCGCGCTGGCCGCGCACCCGCCCGTTTTCGACCTTCACGCCTTCCGCGCGCAGGCGTTGGGATTGTTCGCGCCAGCCCTTGGAACCCTCGGGGAAGGCGATGCGGCCGTCCGAGCGCAGCACGCGGTGCCAGGGCAGCCTGGCGTCCTCGTTCTGGCCGAGCAGCCGCGCGACCAGGCGCGCGCGTCCGGGCAGTCCCGCGCGGCGCGCGACCTCGCCGTAACCGGCGACTTCGCCGCGCGGAATCGCGCGGATCGCGGCGAAGATGCGTTCGGCGGCAGTTTCGCTGTCCATCGCGGTAGCATATGCCCTGTTGCGCGCAGGAGTCGCCCCCATGCAGTTCGACCGTATCCACAAGCATCTGACCCAGGCCGGATTCCGCCTGTCCGTCCACGACAGCGTGATCTGCGTCGAGCTCTCGCTCGAACAGGGCACCCGCCACCAGTCGATCTTCCTGTCCGAACAGGAAGACGACGACGGCCGCGCGTTCCTGCGGGTGAGCACCGCGATCGCCCCGACCACCGGCCTGGACGCGCGCCGCGCGCTGGCGTTCAACTGGGAAAGCCACGTCGGCTATCTCGCCATCGGCAACCTCGACGGCGTGCCCTACCTGCAATTGTGCGAGAACCGCCCGCTGGAGACCCTGGACGCGGCCGAACTGCAGCGCCTGGTGATGGAAATCGGCGGCGTCGGCGACCGCATGGAGCGGGTGCTGTCGGCGGACGGCGATCTGCTTTGAGTTCGCGCGAAGGTCGGGTTCGTCGCGGTTGAATGCGGTCGCGGCTCGCGCCGCTCCTACAGGGTCTGCGGATGCCGCATGGCTTACCTGTAGGAGCGGCGCGAGCCGCGACCGCGTCATCGCAGCAACGACGCAACCCCATCTCCCGCAACGAAAAAGGCCCGCATCCGCGGGCCTTTTTCGCATCCGGCGCCGGACCTCAGATCCAGCCCATGAACCGCATCAGCTCGAACAGCCCGTAAGCGATGCCGCCGGCCGCGGGGATCGTCAGGATCCACGCCCAGATCATCTTCTCGACCACGGTCCACTTGATCGAGTTGAAGCGCTTGGCCGTGCCCACGCCCATGATCGCGGCGGAGATGTTGTGGGTGGTCGAAACCGGGATGCCCAGCGAGGACGCGGCCATGATCACCGAGGCCGCGCTGGTCTCGGCGGCGAAGCCGTGGATCGGGTGCAGCTTGACCAGCTTGTGGCCGAGCGTCTTGATGATGCGCCAGCCGCCGGCGGCGGTGCCGGCCGCCATCACGATGGCGCAGGTCAGCTTGATCCAAGTGTCGATGTCGTTGTGGGCGATCGCGCCCGGCGAGGGATGCAGGAACGCCAGCCACGCCGGCAGGTTGTCGAGCGTGCCGGCCTGCTGCGCGCTGATCAGGGCCAGGGCGATGATGCCCATGGTCTTCTGCGCGTCGTTCATGCCGTGGGCGAAGCCCATGCCGGCGGCGCTGAGCAGCTGGGCCTTGCCGAAGAAGCCGTTGACCCAGCGCGGCCGCGCGATCCGCCGCAGCACGCCGCCGCTGGCGGCCATGGCGGAGATCAGCGCGAACAGCACGCCCATGACCAGGAAGCCGGCGGCGAAGCCGAGCACCGGCGAGGTGAACATCGGCACGATCACCTTCCACAGCACGCCGGCGCTCTTCCAGATCGGTTCGGCCGGGTGCGACCACACCACCGCGTGCCAGTTGTTGGAGGCCGCGGCGATCGCCGCGCCGCACAGGCCGCCGATCAGCGCGTGCGAGGACGAGGACGGCAGGCCCAGCCACCAGGTGATCAGGTTCCAGATGATGCCGCCGAGCAGCGCGCACAGCAGCAGCTGCGAACCGACTTCGACCACGCCGGCGTCGATCAGGCCCGAGGCGATGGTCTTGGCCACCGCGGTGCCCCACAACGCGCCGACCAGGTTGGTCGAGGCCGCCAGCATCACCGCCTGCATCGGCGAGAGCACCTTGGTCGCCACCACCGTGGCGATGGAATTGGCGGTGTCGTGGAAGCCGTTGACGTATTCGAAGATCAACGCGGCCAGGATCACCACCAGGACGAGCGTAAGCATCGCGCGCGCCTCAGGAGTTTTTCAGGACGATCTGGTAGGCGACCACGCCGGCCTCGCGGCAGCGGTCGATGGCCTTCTCCAGGATCTCGAAGAACTCCTTCAGCAGGAACATCTGCAGGTTGTCGAGCTGGCCGGAATAGATGTCGCGGTACAGCTCCAGCATCAGCCGGTCGGCCTCGTTCTCCAGCGCGCGCAGCTGGTCGTTGAGCGCCTTCATCGGCTCCAGCTTCAGGTGGCGCAGCTGGTGGACCATCTTCACCACCACGTCGGCGGCCTGTTCCAGCATCGCCGCGCGCGGGGCGAAGTCGATGTGCTCCAGGTGGCGGGTCGCCAGCGAGTAGCGGTCGGCGAACTTCTCCACCTGCTTGGGGATCTTGTACAGCGCCGAGGACAGCGCCTCGATGTCCTCGCGCTCGATCGGGGTGATGAAGCTGTCGACCAGCTCCTGGCTGATCTTGTCGGAGGTCTCGCGCTCGCGCTGGCGGGCCAGCTTGAACGCGTCCAGCGCCGGCTGGCGGTCGGCGGCCTTGAGCATCTCGTGCAGCGCCTTGGTCGCGTCGTGGGCGGCGACGGCCGCTTCCTCCAGCAGGGTGTAGAACTGGTTGCCTTGGCCGAAAATCGTCTGCAGGGAGAACATGCGGGGAGCCTCTGGGCCGGTCGCGGCGAGGCCGTCCGGCGGGTTCGAATGGGGGTCGGCGACCGGCCGGGCCGGCGCCGCGCGCCGCCGCGCCGGGGAGCCGGAACGGGGCGTGCGGGCGCGATTATGACGGTTTGACGACGGCCCGCCCACCTTGACGGGCCATCCGGGCGTCCCCAGTACGGTACGGACCCGCACCGAGTTGGCGGTTCCGCGCGCCGGCCCGGCTTTCACGAAAGGGCGCCGCGCGGGCCTGCTAAGATCGGCCCCGCCCCGTCCCCCGCCCCGCGCGGCGGCCGCGGCGACCCTTCCTTTCACGCACCACACAATGGACGACGACCCAAAACCGCCGCCCGGCCGCGCCCTGCCGGCCTTCGCGCACCGCACCGCCCCTTTCCGTGAATCGCCCTTGCGAGGGTCCACCGGCCACAGGAGGCGCTGCCGATGCTGGAACTTCTGATCGTCGTGGCCCTGATCGTCCTCAACGCTTTCTTCGCGATGTCGGAGATGGCGCTGATGACCTCGCGCAAGCTGCGGCTCAAGCAAATGGCCGAGACCAGCAAGGGCGCGCGCACCGCGCTGGCGCTGGCCGAACAGCCCGACAACCTGCTGTCCTCGGTGCAGATCGGCATCACCGGCATCGGCGTGCTGACCGGCTATTTCGGCGGCGAGTCGATCGGCCTGGTCATCGCCGGCTGGCTCAGCCACGTGCTGACCGGCGATTTCGCCCAGTACGCCCGTCCGATCGGCATCGGCACGGCGATGGCGCTGATCACCGCCTCGCAGGTGATCTTCGGCGAGCTGATCCCGAAGCGGCTGGCGCTGACCAATCCCGAACGCATCGCCAGCACGGTAGCGGTCGTGCTGTACACCATCACCCGCGTGGCCAGCCCGGTCGTGCGCGCGCTCGGCGCGATCAACCGCTTCGTGCTGCGCCTGCTCGGGATCAAGGACGACGCCCGCAGCGAGATCAGCGAAGAGGAGATCCGCCTGCTGGTCAGCGAAAGCCACGAGCAGGGCGTGATCGACGCCGACGAGCGCAAGATGGTCAATCGCGTGCTCAGCCTCGGCGACCGCACCGCCGACAGCCTGATGACGCCGCGCACGCGCATCGCCTGGCTCGACGCGTCCGCCTCGCGGGAGGAGAACCTGGCGATCATGCGCGAGTCGCCGTTCTCGCGCTTCCCGGTCTACCGCGGCAGCGACCAGGACGTGCTCGGCGTGCTCGAGGCCAAGGCGCTGCTGGCCGATCTGGTCCAGGGCCGGGTGCCCGACCTGTTCGGCCAGCTCAAGGAAGCGCTGTTCGTGTCCGAGTCCACCCACGCGCTGAAGCTGCTGGAGATCTTCCGCGAGGAACAGCAATCGGTGGCGCTGGTGGTGGACGAGTACGGCGACGTCACCGGCCTGATCACGGTCAACGACCTGCTCGGCGCGGTCATCGGCCGGGTCCAGAACGCCGATTCCGACGACCAGCCCGGCCCGGTGGTGCAGCGCGAGGACGGCAGTTACCTGGTCGACGGCGCGCTGCCGGTGGAGGAGTTGCGCGAAGTCGTCGGCGGCCGCCTGCCGAACGAGGACGAGCACGACTTCAACACCGTCGCCGGCATGGTCATCGCCCACTTCGGCCGCATCCCGCACGTGGGCGAGCATTTCGCCTGGGCCGGCTGGCGGATCGAGGTGATCGACCTGGACGGCCCGCGCATCGACAAGCTGCTGCTGCAGCCGCAGCAGGCCAAGCCCGCGGAATCCGGCGACGATGACGCCACCAGCGGCTGATCGCGATCCGCCCGGGCGCGGCGACGGCGGCGCGCGCCGCCGCGCCGGCGCGGGCGCCGCGCACGAGGCCGGCACGCGCGCCTTGCTCGACGCCATCGCCGCCGGCGATCCCGACGAGGCGGTCAAGTTCGGCGACGTGTTCAACGGCCTGGGCAACCGTTCGTTCGGCATGCTGCTGTTCGTCTCCACCCTGCCCGCCTTCATCCCGATCCCGGGCGTCGGCGGCGCGGTCAGCGGCCCGCTGGTGATTCTGGTCGGCCTGCAGTTGCTGATCGGCCTGCGCAAGCCGTGGCTGCCGGGCTTCATCGCCCGGCGCGGCCCGCACCGCAGCGCGCTGGGCAAGTTCCGCAACCTGCTGGCGCCGTGGCTGACCCGGCTGGAACGCTTCGTCAGCCCGCGCCTGCCGGCCGTGCTCGACCATCGCGCCGCCAGCGCCTGCACCGGCCTGCTGCTGGTGCTGGTCGGCGTGCTGCTGTCGCTGCCGATTCCGTTCACCAACTTCCTGTTCGGCGCGCTGCTGCTGTTGTTCGCCTTCGCCCTGCTCGAACGCGACGGCAAGCTGATGCTGATCGCCTGGGCCGCGGGCGCGGCGGCGGTGGTGGTGTTCGGCATCCTCTCCGGCAGCCTGGTGCAGGCGGTGGCGGAGTGGGTCGCTTTGGCCCAAGACAAGCTGGGCTGAAAGCGAGGAGTGAGCGGAGAGAAGTGAGAAGTGAGCGAAAGCAGGCCTTCGCTCTTG
The DNA here is from genome assembly GCF_031199375.1 of Lysobacter yananisis. Taxonomy (NCBI): domain Bacteria; kingdom Pseudomonadati; phylum Pseudomonadota; class Gammaproteobacteria; order Lysobacterales; family Lysobacteraceae; genus Lysobacter; species Lysobacter yananisis. The sequence continues at coordinate 3,634,569 of NZ_CP133568.1, read as the reverse complement.
CTCACTCCTCACTCCTCTCCGCTCACTCCTCGCCTCAAGGCAGCTGCGCCAGAAACTCCGCCGCCGGCACCGGATGGCCTAGCCAATAGCCTTGCGCCAGATCGCAGCCGCGCTCGCGCAGCACGGCGTACTGGCCTTCCTTCTCCACGCCTTCGGCCACCACGATCACGCCCAGCGAATGGGCCATGGCGATGATCGCGGTGGTCAGGGCCAGGTCGTCGGGGTCGCGCAGCACGTCGGCGATGAAGCTGCGGTCGATCTTGACCCCGTCCACCGGCACCCGGCGCAGGTGGCTCAGGCCGGAGAAGCCGGTGCCGAAATCGTCCAGCCAGACCTTGACCCCGCTCGCGCGCAGCCGCGACAGCAACGCGCTGGCGTGGACTTCGTCGCCGATCACCGCGGTCTCGGTCAGCTCCAGGTGCAGCCGCCAGGCCGGCAACTGGGTTTCCTGCAGGCAGGCGGCGACCACGTTGGGCAGGTCGCCGTTGCGCAGCTGGCGCGGCGAGACGTTGACCGAGACGAACAGCGGCTCGGCGTCGGGGCGCGCGCGCTGCCACGACACCGCGTCCTCGCAGGCCGCGCGCAGCACCTGCGGGCCCAGGGTCTCGATCTGCCCGCTCTGCTCGGCCACGTCGATGAACACCGACGGCGCGATCAGGCCCTGCTCGGGATGCTTCCAGCGCAGCAAGGCCTCGGCGCCGACCATGGCGCCGTCGCCGAGCCGGTACACCGGCTGGTAGGCCAGGCTCAGTTCGCCGCGGTCCCAGGCGCCGCGCAGCGCGTGTTCGAGCTGCACCCGCCGCTCCACCGCCTGGTCCATCGCGCGGCTGTAGAAGCGGTAGCAGTTCTTGCCGGCGACCTTGGCCTGGTACATGGCGATGTCGCCGTTCTTCATCAGCGAGGTCGCGCCCGCGGCGTCTTCCGGATACAGGGTCACGCCGATGGACGTGCCCAGGAACACCTGGCGCTCGTGCACCGCGATCGGCTGGCCGAGTTCGGCCACCAGCGCCTCGGCCAGGCGGGTGGCGACTTCGCGCGCGGCGTCGGGGCGGCCGGCCTCGCCGCGGCCCTGCACCAGCATGACGAATTCGTCGCCGCCGAAGCGCGCCAGCAACGCGCTGTCGCCGCCGACCCGCTCGACCGTGGCGGCGATGCGCTGCGCGCACTGCAGCAGCACCTCGTCGCCGGCGTCGTGGCCGAGGGTGTCGTTGACCCGCTTGAAGTCGTCGATGTCGGCGAACAGCAGCGCCAGCTGGCCGTGGCCGCCGTCGAGCTGCTGCAGGCGCGCGTCCAGCGCCTCGCGGAACGCCAGCCGGTTGGCCAGCCCGGTCAGCGAATCGGTGTAGGCCATGCGCCGGATGTCGCGGTCGTGGCGCGCCAGCGACTGGCTCATGCGGCTGAAGGCGCGCATCAGGTCGCCGACTTCGTCGTTGTGGCGGGCCGCGTCGGAATCGTCGAACTGGCCGAAGCGGCCGTCCTCGATCGCGTGCGCGGCCTCGGCCAGATCGCGGATCGGCCGCACCAGCCAGCGCTGGATCAGCCACAGCATCGCCGCGCCCAGCGCCAGCAGGCCCAGGCTCAGCAATCCCACCCACAGCAACTGCAGCCGGCCGAGCGCGTCCAGGCGCTGGCGCAGTTCGTCCAGCGCGCTGTCCTGGTAGGCGCGCATGGCCTTGAGGTCGTAGCCCACGCGCACCCCGCCCAGGCGCTGCTGGCCGATCTTGATCGGCGCGGACACGTCGAAGGTGTTCTCGTCCCACTGCCCGAGCAGGCGTTGCGAGGCCACGATCCGCGCCGCCATCGCATCGTCCATGCGCTTGCCGTAGCTGGGAATCGCCTCGCTGCCGTCGTGGACGATGTTGCCGTCGTTGTCGTAGACCACGACGTAGCGCACGCCGGGGTTGGCCATCGCCGCGCGGCCGAGTTCGCCGATCGCGTCCAGGTCGAAGTAGTACAGCGGGTTGGTCAGCGAGCCGGCGAGCTGGGCCACCTCGCCCTCGCCGTGGCGGCGCAGGCTGGCGACGAAGCTGTCGCGCATCGCGTCGCGGCTGACCCCGACCACCGCGCTCTGGATCCGCTCCTGGCGCAGCAGCAACAGGGTGATCAGCACCGCCACCACCAGCAGCGCCAGGCCCATGATCGACAGGAACTTGGCCTGCAGGCCGCGCGGCGATTTCATTCCACCTCCGCGCGCACCTGCGCCACGCCGTGGCCGATGCGGTCGAGCGCGCGTTGCGAGGCCGGGTCGACCGGCATGAAGCGGGTGGTCTTGAAGAAGCGCAGCAGCGCTTCGCCGGCGTCGGGATCGCCGGCCGCCTCCAGCAGCACCTCGCGCAGGCGCGCGCTGACTTTCGGGTCCAGGCCCGGGCGCACCAGCTCCAGCGCGCGCGGGTAGTCGGCGCTGCGGCCGATCAGGACCAGATCGCCGCGGAACGCCTCCGGCACCCGGCGCGGGTTGTCCCAGTCCAGGTTGCTCATCACCCCGGCATCGACCAGGCGCTTGTGCACCCAGGTGGCGATGTTGAGCTCCGAGCGCGCGAACAGGTAGCCGACCGCGCCGCGGTTGATGCGGTCGGTCGGCGACAGCAGGATTTCCAGGCGCAGGCCGCGTTCGAGCAAGGTCGCGGCGGGCACGAAGTAGGCGCTGGTCGAGGACGGGCGCTGAAACGCGACGTTGTGGCCGCTGAGGTCGTCGAGCGAGCGCAGGCCGCTGTCGCGGCGGGCGAAGAACACGCTGTGGTAATGGCTCACGCCGTCGCGCTCGGTCAGCAGCAGCGGCAGCGCGCCGGCGCGCTGGTTCAGCAGCATCGCGGTGCCGGCGGTCTCGCTGACCCAGTCGACCCGGCCGCGGCGCAGATAGCTGCCCATCTGCTGCGCGTCCTTGGCCATCAGGATCCGGCCCTCGCGGATGCCGACCTCGGCCATGCGCGGGACCACGTAGTCCAGCAGCGGCTTGAGCTGTTCGTAGTGGGCCTTGGGATCGTCGCTGATCCGGCCCAGCACCAGCACGTGGGCGTCGGGATCGTCGCCGTGGCCATGGCCGGGGCGCTCGTGCGGCGCCGGCGACGCGGCGGCCGGACCCCAGGCCCCGGACAGGACCAGTCCGAACAGCAACGCCAAACGCCAAGCTCTAGCGACCAATCGCATCATCCTCGCCGAGCGGATCGGCACACCGCAGCGGCAGCGTAATCGAAACCCCGGGGCGGCCGATAGTTCGACCGCGCCGGCCCGCATGGCGCAGCGCGCCGCGGCGACCGGCGTCGCGACGGCCGCGGGCGCGTCAACGCTTCTGCGCGGCGGCCAGCAGCATCGCGGTGCGCTCCACGTCGGCCAGCACGCCGCGCAACAGGCGCACTTCGCGCTCGTCGAGCTGGGCGCGCAGGAACAGCCGGCGCAGCTTGTGCATCGCCGCCTCGGGCGTGCGGCCCTTGTGGAAGTCGATCGCGTCCAGGGCCTGGCCGAGTTGGCCGAAGAAGCCTTCCATCTGGGCGTGGCTGGCCGGCGGCTCGCGGCGGTCGCCGCCGTCGCCCACGATCGCCGCGGGCAGCGGCGCAGGCGCCGCCGCCGGCGCGGACGCCGCCAGCGAGGCCATGCGCAGCTCGTAGCTGAGCACCTGCACCGCCGCGGCCAGGTTCAGCGAGCTGTAGGCCGGATTGGCCGGAATGTGCACGGCGGCGTGGCACAACTGCAATTCGTGGTTTTCCAGGCCCGTGCGCTCGCGCCCGAACACCAGCGCGACCTCGCTGCCGGCGCGGGCGCGGGCCTCGCACAGCGCGGCGGCCTGGCGCGGGTCGAACTGCTCCAGGGCGATGCGCCGGCTGCGCGCGGTGCAGCCGAGCACGAAATGGCAGTCGGCCACGGCGGCGGCGAGGTCCGGCACGACGGTCGCCGCGGCCAGGACGTCGTCGGCGCCGGCGGCCAGGGCGTAGCTGTCGCGGTCCGGGGCCTTCTCCGGCGCGGCCAGGACCAGCCGCGACAGGCCCATGGTCTTCATCGCCCGCGCCGCCGAGCCGATGTTGCCGGGGTGCTGGGTGCCGACCAGGACGACGCGGATGCGGGCCATGGCCGGGTCGATGGCGGCGGGTTCGTCGCCGGGCGCCGGGGCGGGCGCGGGCGCCGATGCAGCCTCAAGCGGGTTGGTCTTAGGGTTGGCGTTCGGGTTGGCGTTTTCGGTCGCCTGGGCGGTCGGGGCGGGTTCGCGGGGATCGTGATTCATGCGCAGATGGTAAACTCCCCGCCCCGGCCACAGGCGCCGGCCCGCTCTTTCCCCCCGTCAGCCGTCCCCACCTCATTCCGCCCGAGGCCGTAAAGCCATGCAGAAACCCGCCGTCACCCTCATGGTCAAGGCCGCCCGCGCCGCCGGCAACATCCTGTTGCGCCACATGCACCGCCTGGACGCGCTCAACGTGGTGGAGAAGGACCGCATGGACTACGCCAGCGAAGTCGATCGCCTGGCCGAAGCCGAGATCATCAAGGAATTCCGCCGCGCCACGCCCGACTACGCCATCCTCGGCGAAGAGCACGGCCCGCTCGGCCAGTCGCGCAACACCTGGGTCATCGACCCGCTCGACGGCACCAGCAACTACCTGCACGGCATCCCGCACTTCTGCGTGTCGATCGCGCTGTGCGAAAACGGCGAGCCGACCCACGGCGTGATCTTCGACCCGCTGCGCAACGACCTGTTCACCGCCAGCCGCGGCAGCGGCATGCAGCTCAACGAAAAGCGCGTGCGCATCGCCGACCGCAAGGACCTCGGCGGCGCGATGCTGATCACCGGCTTCCCGCCGCGCGAGCGCGCCCGCGCCAGCGCCCACCTCAAGTGCCTGGACAACCTGCTGCTCGACGCCGAGGACGTGCGCCGCACCGGCTCGGCCGCGCTCGACCTGGCCTACGTCGCCTGCGGCCGCGCCGACGCCTACTTCGAAGCCGGCCTGAAGCCCTGGGACGTGGCGGCCGGCGTGCTGATGGTGCGCGAGGCCGGCGGCAAGGTCTCCGACTTCAAGGGCCGCGCGACCGGACCGATGGACAACCGCGGCCTGCCGCCGCGGCAGATCGTGGCCGGCAACCTGCGCATCGCCGAAGCGCTGCAGCAGCGCATCGTCAACACCGGCTACGCCGCCGCGTTCGACTGAGCCGGCGCGCCGCGACGGCGCCGCTGCCGAACGAAAAACGCCGCGCCCGTCGCGGCGTTTTTCGTTGGCGTTCCCGAATCTCACGCCGCGACGGGCGCGCGATCGGATGGTACCGGCTTGCCTCGCGCGCCGAGGCGGGCGCACTCACCCCGCCCGCGCCGTCACCACCCAGATCGCCCCGCCGACTTCGAGCCCGTCGTCGTCGGCCAGTTGCAGCAGCGCCGCGCGGATCGCATCGCGCGCCGCGGCGTTGAGCTCTTCGCCGCGCGCCTCCAACAGCCGCGCGACCGGCCCGACCCGGAACACCTGCTCCATCGCGTCGTCGGCCATCGCCTCGCGGGTGGCGCCGCGGCCTAGGTAGAACGGCGTGGCGAACGGCGCCAGCTCGATCTGCGCGAAACCGGCCGCGGTCAGCACTTCGCGGGTGTAGCCGGGATCGCTGAACGCGAACGGCCCCGGCTGGCGCGTGTCCACCGGCGCGCGCTCGACCAGGTGCGCGATCGCGGTCAGCGGCAACTCGTACCAATCGTTGAGCCGCGGCTCTTGCCAGCAGGCGAACGCGATGCGGCCGCCGGGCTTGAGGGTCTTGCGCAGTTCGGCGAAGGCCGCGACCGGGTCGTCGAAGAACATCACTCCGAATCGCGAGAACAACAGGTCGAAGCGCTGCGGCGCGAACGGCGGCCGGCTGGCGTCGGCTTCGAGGAACTCGACCGCCAGGCCGAGCGCGGCGGCGCGTTCGCGCGCGCGGCCGAGCAAGGGCGCGGAGATGTCGATGCCGGTCGCCGAACCGTCGCGGCCGACCGCGCGCGCGAGTTCGAACGTGGTCGCGCCGGCGCCGCAGCCGATGTCGAGCACGGCCTCGCCGGGTCGCGGCGCGGCCGCGGCGAACGCCGCGCGGCCGTAGGCGGCGGTGCGTTCGTCGAGCCAGTCGTTGTAGGTCAGCCAGCGCAGGCCGACCGCGCCGTTCCAGTATTCGATCTGTTCCGCGTTCGGCGGCGCGTCGGGAATGGGGGTTTCCAAGTCGGTCTCCGGTGGCGCTCAGCGCTTGAGGCCGCGGGCGTGGGCGAGCAGACCGGGCGTGGCCCGGATCCAGCCCACGCTGTCGTCGGTCGGGTACAGCCGGCCCTCGGGCGTACGGCTGAGGTTGAGAATGTAGTCGCCGCCGTCGGGCGGCTGGCTCGGCTGCTCCTGGGTGACTTCGAAATCGAACTCGCCCGGCGGATCGCCCTTGAACGTTTCCAGCGCGCGGGCGCGGACGCGAAAGGTGCGATAGCCCAACCGTCCGTCGCTGCCGTGGTGATCGGCGACGGCCTGCGCGCCGAGCAGGCGCGCATGCACGCTTATCGCGGAGCGCTCATGGAAATACGCGATGTCGCGCTTGAAGAACGCCTCATCGTGCGCCTGCGCGAACGCCAGGCCGCTCGCGGCGAGCGTCGCGGCGATCGCGGCCGCCGCCAGCGCGGGCGCGAACCGTCGCGGCACGTTCTTGTCCGACTTCATACCGATCCTTGCGCAGTCGTGGCCGCAGCAGTCTTCCGCGTAGCGCCGGCGCGGTCAATCGCCGCGGTGTCGCACGCCTCCCTGCAGGAGCGGCGCGAGCCGCGACCGCGCCAACCCAGCCACGGCGCCAGTTTCGCCGCGAGCGCAAACCCCGCGACCGCGGCTCGCGCCGCTCCTGCAGGGGCCCGCGCCGGATCACACGTCCGGCGCTTCGCCGCGGCCGGCGCCTTCGCGATCGCGCTCGTAGCGGCGGGTCCCGGCGAACGCCGGCAGCCAGGGTTCGCGCCGGATCGTCCACAGCTCGTAGGTCGGCACGAACTGGCCAGGCGCATCCATCGCACCGAGATTCACCTCGACTTCGTCGCCGCTGCGGCCGAACACCGAGGAGCCGCAGTCCGGGCAGAAATGCCGGCCGGCGTAGGCGCGCGTCTCGCCTTCGATCGCGACCGCGGCTTCGGCGAAGATCGCCGAAGCCTGAAACAGCGCGCCGTGATGCTTGCGGCAATCCAGGCAATGACACACGCCGACGCGGTACGGGCGGCCGCTCGCGACCAGGCGCACCTTGCCGCACAGGCAACCCGCGGTGACTCGGTCCATGCTGCGCCCTCTCGATCGTATGGCCCGCGGGCCGGTGCCGCCACGGTAGCGCCGCCGCGGCCGCCCGCGCCCGAACCTGCGCCGCAGAACGGCCGCGCGGGCACGCCGGGCGGAACCGGAGGCGGCCCGTCTCTACGCGCGCCCACGAAAAAGGCCGCGCTCGCGCGCGGCCTGTTCCGGGATACGGACGCGAAAACCGCTTACGGCCGGCGCGCCAGCGCCGCTTCGTCCTTGGCCTTCGGCATCAGGTCCTGCTTGGTGACCTTGAGCAGGCCCAGGGTCAGCAGCGGACAGGCGACGAAGATCGACGACAAGGTGCCGATGATGATGCCCAGCATCTGCGACTCGGCCATGCCGCGCAGCGAGCCGCCGCCGTACAGGTACAGCGCCAGCACGGTCAGGAACGCCACGAACGAGGTGATGATGGTGCGCGACAGGGTCTGGTTGATCGACTTGTTCAGCACCGTCTCGGGATCGGCGCGCATGGTGCGGAAGTTCTCGCGCACGCGGTCGAACACCACGATGGTGTCGTTGATCGAGTAGCCCATCACCGACAGGATGCCGGCCAGCACGGTCAGGTCGAACTCGTGGCCGCTGACGGCGAACCAGCCGGCGACCACGATCACGTCGTGCAGGGTGGTGATGATCGCCGCCACTGCGAACTTCCATTCGAAGCGGAAGGCGATGTAGATCAGGAAGCCCACCACCACGAACACCAGCGCGTACAGGCCCTTGAGCGCGAGTTCCTTGCCGACCTGCGGGCCGACGAACTCGTTGCGCACGATCTTGGCGGTGCCGCCGTTGCTGACGACCGCGCGGGTCACCGCCTCGGCCGCGTGCGCGGTGGCGGCGTCGCCGCTCTCGCCCTCGCGCGGCTGCAGGCGGATCAGCAGCTGGTTGCCGGAGCCGTAGGTCTGCACCTGGGCGCTGTCGTAGCCGTCGGCGGCGAGCTTGTCGCGCACCGCGTCCAGCGACAGCGCCTTGTCCAGCTGCGCCTCGATCAGGTTGCCGCCGGTGAAGTCCAGGGCGTAGTTGAAACCGCGCGTGCCCATCGCGCCGATGGCGACGAACATGATGATCGCCGCGACCGCGATGGAGACCCATCGCAGGCGCATGAAGTCGATGTTGGCGTCGTTGGGCAGCAGCGTCAGCGGGAAAATCTTCATGTCAGGGTTCTCCCGTCAGATCGCGATGGACTTGAGCTTGCGGCGGCCGCCGTAGATCAGCGTGGCGATGCCGCGCGACACGGTGACCGCGGTGAACACCGAGGTCAGGATGCCGATGATCATGGTCATCGCGAAGCCCTGCAGCGGACCGGTGCCGAACGCCCACAACGCGACGCCGGCCAGCAGCGCGGTCATGTTGGAGTCGAAGATGGTGCCGGAGGCCTTGTCGTAGCCGGTGGCGATCGCCGCCTGTGGCGGCACCCCGGCCCGCAATTCCTCGCGTATGCGTTCGTTGATCAGCACGTTGGCGTCGACCGACATGCCGACCGACAGGGCCAGGCCGGCGAAGCCGGGCAGGCTCATGGTCGCGCCCATCAGCGACATCAGCGCCACCACCATCAGCAGGTTCAGCACCAGCGCCAGGCAGGTGATCAGGCCGAACACGCGGTAGTAGATCAGGAAGAAGCTCAGCGCGAACACGAACGAGTACAGCACCGCGGTGGTGCCGCGCTTGACGTTCTCCGCGCCCAGGCTCGGGCCGACCACGCGCTCTTCGACGAACACCATCGGCGCGGCCAGGGCGCCGGACTTGAGCTGGTTGGCCAGCGACTTGGATTCTTCCGCGCTCAGGCCGGTGGTGCGGAAGCTCTTGCCGAACACGCCGCGGATCGTCGCGGAGTTGATCACCCGCTCCTCGGTGCGGACCGACTGCACTTCCTTGCCGTCGACGATGCTGGTGGTCGGGATCTGCTCGACGTAGACGATGCCCAGGCGCTTGCCGACGTTCTCCAGCGTGTGCTCGAGCATGCGCTGGCCGCCGACGCTGTTGAGGTTGATGTCCACGCCCTGCTCGCCGGTCTGCGAATCGGTCAGCGGCTGGGCGTTGACCAGCTGGTCGCCGGAGACCAGAAGGCGCTTGGACAGCAGCAGCGGGACCTTGTCCTGGGTGTAGTAGATGCGCGAATCCGGCGGGATGCTGCGGTCCTTCAGCGCGGCCTCGGCGGCGCGCTCGTCGCCGGTGACGGCGCGGAACTCCAGGGTCGCGGTGGCGCCGATCTGGCGCTTGGCCTCGACCGTGTCCTGCAGGCCCGGCAGCTGGATCACGATGCGGTCGGTGCCCTGGCGCTGGATCACCGGCTCGGCCACGCCGAAGGCGTTGATGCGATTGCGCAGGGTGTTGAGGTTCTGCTCCACCGCTTCCAGCGCGATCCGGCTGAGTTCGGCCTGCGGCACTTCCAGGGCGACCGTCTGGCCGTCGAGGTTGATGATCAGGTTCGGGAACGCGGTGCGCAGGCGCTCCTGCGCCTTGGCCTTGTCGGCGTTCTGGCCGAGGGTGGCGACCAGGGCCTCGTTGCCGCGGCGCACCACCGAGGTGTAGGGCACGCCGGCGTCGCGCAGGGTCGAGCGGATGTCCTCGACGTAGGCGTCCAGGCGCTTGTCGAGCGCGGCGTTCTGGTCCACCTGCATGACGAAGTGGACGCCGCCCTGCAGGTCGAGGCCGCGCGGCATCGGCTTGGCGGCCAGCGCTTCGAGCCACTTCGGCGCGGTCGGCGCCAGGCTCAGCGCGACCACGTAGTCGCCGCCCAGGCGCGGGCGCAGGGTGTCGGCGGCGCGGGTCTGCTGTTCGGTGTCGGTCAGGCGCACCAGCAGGTTGCCCTGCTCTTCCACCAGCACCGACTTGGCCGGAATCTTGGCCTCGGCCAGGATCCCCTCGATGCGCTTGGCCAGCGAGGCGTCGATCGCGGTCGTACCGGCCTTGGCGGCGGAGACCTGGACCGAGGGGTCTTGCGGATAAGCGTTGGGCAGCGCGTAGATCACGCTGAGGATCAGGACCGCCAGGATGGCGAAGTATTTCCAGCGCGCGAAGGTCAGCATCGAAAACCCCTGCGACGGCCTCCCCGGCCGCCGCTTCTCAAGATGGCGTGGCGTCGGCTCAGGCCGACTTCAAGGTGCCCTTCGGCAGCACGTTGGCGATCGCGCCGCGCTGGACGCGGATGGCCACGTTCGGGGCGATCTCGACGGTGATGAAGTTCTCGCCGATGTTGGTGACGGTGCCGGCGATGCCGCCGTTGGTCAGCACTTCGTCGCCCTTGGACAGCTTCTCCAGCATCGCGCGGTGTTCCTTGGCGCGCTTCATCTGCGGGCGGAAGATCAGGAAGTACATCACCGCGATCAGCACCAGCGGCAGGACCAGGCCGCCGAAGCTGCCGAGCGGGCCCGCCGAGGGCGCGCCGGCGGCGGCCTGGGCGTAGGCGGGGGCGATCAGGAGGTCGAGCAGGTTCATCTGTGAAGTCCTGGAACTAAAAATAGCCGGGGATTATGCCACGGCCGGGCCGGGGCTACGGCCGGCCCCGATCCGGGCGGAGCCGGGTCGGATCTGGGCCGGGGCGCACGCTTTCGGGCCGGGCCGGGGGCCGTCGCGGGCCGCGCCGGCCCTGTACGGGGCGGCGGGCGACGGCGGCTGGGAGGCCCTCACCCCTGCCCTCTCCCGCGGGCGGGAGAGGGGGACGGGGAGTTCGCCCGCCTTGCGGGCGAACGGCTTACTGCGTGCGTGCGGCGTAGAAGGACTCGCGGAAGGCGGCAAAGGTTCCCTGCTCGATCGCCGCGCGCATCTGCGCCATCAGCCGCTGGTAGTAGCGCAGGTTGTGCAGGGTGCCCAGCATCGGCCCGAGCATCTCGTTGCAGCGGTCCAGATGGCGCAGGTAGGCGCGGCTGAAGCCGTTGGCGCAGGCGTAGCAGTCGCAGCCCTCCTCGATCGGGCGCAGGTCGCGCTCGTACTTGGCGTTGCGCACCCGCACCGTGCCCTGGGCGGTGAAGTAGTGGCCGTTGCGGGCGTTGCGGGTCGGCATCACGCAATCGAACATGTCCACGCCGCGCGCGACCGACTCGACCAGGTCCTCGGGCCGGCCCACGCCCATGAGATAGCGCGGGCGGTCCTGGGGCAGCTGCGGGCAGGTGTGCTCGAGCATCTCGTTGCGCTCGGCCTCCGGCTCGCCCACGGCCAGGCCGCCGATGGCGTAGCCGTCGAAGTCGAGCGCCTTGAGCCCCTCGGCCGAGCGCGTGCGCAGGCCGTGGTGGACGCCGCCCTGGACGATGCCGAACAGCGCCGCGTCGTTGCCCTCGTGGGCCTTCTTCGAGCGTTCGGCCCAGCGCAGGCTCAGCTCCATCGACTTGCGCGCGACGTCCTCGGTGGCCGGATACGGCGTGCATTCGTCGAAGATCATGACGATGTCCGAATCCAGCACGCGCTGGATGTTCATGCTCTCTTCCGGGCCGAGGAACACCTTGCTGCCGTCCACCGGCGAGGCGAAGGTCACGCCCTGCTCGGTGATCTTGCGCCGGTGCGCGAGCGAGAACACCTGGAAGCCGCCGGAGTCGGTCAGGATCGGCCCGTTCCAGCGGGCGAAGCCGTGCAGCCCGCCGTGGTCGCCGATCACGTCCAGGCCCGGACGCAGGTACAGGTGGAAGGTGTTGCCGAGAATGATCTGCGCGCCGAGGTCGCGCACGTGCTCGGGCATGATGCCCTTGACCGAGCCGTAGGTGCCGACCGGCATGAACGCGGGGGTTTCGACCGTGCCGCGCGGGAACGTCAGGCGGCCGCGGCGCGCGGCGCCGTCTTGGCCGAGGAGTTGGAAGGACATGCGGCTCATGCGCGGGTTCCTTGGGTGGCGGCGGGCGCTTGCAGCGGCACGCGGGTGTAAGTGGAATTCGTTGCGGCGCGCGGCGCGGATGTCTCCGCGCCCGTGCCCTTTTCGCCGTCATTCCGGCGAAAGCCGGAACCCATCTTGCCGTTGCTTTTCGATTCGATGGCGCGAAGCAAGATCAAAATGGGTTCCGGCTTTCGCCGGAATGACGGCGTGTGAGGTTCTCGCTTTCGGGACGGCGCTACTCGGCGTCGCTCGCCGACAACAACATCGCGTCGCCGTACGAAAAGAACCGATAGCGTTGCGCGATCGCGTGCGCATAGGCGTCGAACACGCGCTGCTTGCCGGCGAAGGCCGAGATCATCATCAGCAGCGTGCTTTCCGGCAGGTGGAAGTTGGTGACCATCGCGTCGACCGAGCGGATGCGGTAGCCCGGCAGGATGAACAAGCGGGTCTCGCCGGCGTAGGGCTGCAGTTCGCCGCCGCCCTGGCGGGTCGCGCTTTCCAGCGCGCGCACCACGGTCGTGCCGACCCCGATCACGCGACCGCCGGCGGCGCGGGTGCGGCGGATCTGCTCGACCAGGCCGGCGCCGACGTTGAGCCATTCGCTGTGCATCACGTGCTGGCTCAGATCGTCCGCGCGCACCGGCTGGAAGGTGCCGGCGCCGACGTGCAGGGTGACGTGGCCGAACTGCACGCCGCGCTCGCGCAACGCCTGCAGCAAGGACTCGTCGAAATGCAGGCCGGCGGTCGGCGCGGCCACCGCGCCGACTTCGCGCGCGAACACGGTCTGGTAGCGCTCGGCGTCGTCGCGGCCGGGCTCGCGCTGGATGTACGGCGGCAGCGGCAGGCGGCCGGCGTGCAGCAGCCACTGCTCCAGCGACTCGGACACGTGGAAGCGCAGCCGATAGAACTCGCCGTCGCGGCCGAGCACCTCGGCCTCGCCGCCGGCGTCCAGGGCGATGCGCGCGCCTTCCTTCGGCGACTTGCTCACGCCCAGCTGGGCGCGCGCCTCGTTGCCGCCGAGCAGGCGCTCGATCAGGATCTCGACCCGCCCGCCGGTGCTTTTCTGCCCGAACAGCCGCGCCGGGATCACCCGGGTATCGTTGAACACCAGCAGGTCGCCGGGCTGCAGCAACTGCGGCAGGTCGCGGACGTTGCGGTCCTCGAGCGCGGCCGGCGCCGGCGGCACCCGCAGCAGCCGGCTGGCCGAACGCTCCGGCAGCGGCGCCTGGGCGATCAGCTCGGGCGGGAGGTCGTAATGGAAGTCGGATTTTTTCAAAGGGAACCGGAGTGTTTGAGCGCCAAGCGCCGCCCCGTCCGAAGCCCGGCCAATCGGCCGCGCTCCCGGCCGCGGGGCCGGTTCGGATCGGGGAAGAGAACGGGCCATTATCCCGGCTAATGCCCGCGAGCGCCAAAACGGCGGTTCAGCCGCGCATGACCGCAGCCCCAACCGCCCTCGAATCCACGCGATCTACCTGTAGGAGCGGCACAAGCCGCGACGCGGCCCTGTGAGCGCCGACGCGCCTGGAACGGGCGAGATCCCGTCGGGCTGCCCCGAATGCTCGATCTTCAGTAGCCCATTGACTCTTGATCAACAGGCCCAAGGCCGATGCCGTGCGGCGCCGGCCTGCCGAACGCGCGCCGCTAACGGTCACCCCGCGGTCGCGGCTCACGCCACTCCTACAGGGGGCTACGGGCGGGATTACAGCCAGCCGTTCTGGCGCGCGCGCCGGTAGGCCTCGATCCGGTTGCTGCTGTCGAGCTTGCCGATCGCCTCGGACAGGTAGTTGCGCACCGTGCCCTGGCTCAGGTGCAGGCGTTCGCCGATCTCCGCCGTCGACAGGCCCTCGCCGGCCAGCCGCAGCACCTGCCGCTCGCGCTCGGTCAGCGGGTCTTCGTCGCTCCACGCCGCCACCGCCAGTTGCGGGTCGATCGCGCGGCCGCCGCGGTGGACCTGGCGCAGGGCCTCGGCCAGCTGCCCGGCCGGGGCGTCCTTGAGCAGGTAGCCGCGCACGCCCGCGTCCATCGCCCGGCGCAGGTAGCCGGCGCGGCCGAAGGTGGTGACGATCACCACCCGCGTCGGCATGCCCGAGTCGCGCACCCGCATGGCCAGGTCGATGCCGGTCATGCCGGGCATCTCGATGTCGGTGACCACCACGTCCGGCTGCACCCGCTTGACCGCCTCCCAGGCCTGGGCGCCGTCGCCGGCCTCGGCGATCACCTCGATGTCGGGTTCCAGGTTCAGCAGCGCGGCCAGCGCGCCGCGTACCAGGGCTTGGTCTTCGGCCAGAAGCAAACGGATCATGCGGTACCTCGTTCGAGCAGCGCCGGTTGGCGCACGGACCCAGCGGGAGCGACGGCGGCCGGCAGCCGGCGCGCGGCGTTGAGCGCCTCGCGCGACACCAGCAGGCTCAGGCGCGTGCCCGCGCCGGGAGGGGATTCGATTTCCAGCACGCCGCCGACCGAGCGCAGGCGCTCGCGCATGCCGGTCAGGCCGTGGCCCTCGGCGGACACGCCGCCGCGACCGTCGTCGACCACGCGCAGGACGATGCCGCCGCGCGGGTCCTCGGTCAGCTCGACCTCGACCCGGCGCGCGCGCGCATGCCGCAGCACGTTGGTGACCGATTCGCGCAGCGCCAGCGCCAGCGCGGTCTCCACCGCGACCGGCAGGTCGATCGGGTCGAGGCGCTGGTCCAGGCTGATCTCGCCGCCGAGCAGGGCCAGCCGCGCCGCCGCCAGTTCGGCCTGCAGGCCGTTGGCGCGGATTCCGGCGACCGCCTCGCGCACCTGGGTAAGCGCCTCGCGCGCGACCCGCTCGACCTCGCTGATCTGGTCCTGGGCCGCGCATTTGTCGTGTTCGATCAGGCGCGCGGCCAGCTGCGACTTCAGCACCACCACCGACAAGGTGTGGCCGAGCAGGTCGTGCAGGTCGCGGCCGATGCGCTCGCGCTCGGCCAGGCTGGCGAGCCGGCGCACTTCTTCCTGGGTCAGGCGCAGTTCGGCGTTGCGGCGCTCGCGCGAGCGCGCGGCCAGCACGCCGGTGAACACGATCGCCCCGACCAGGGCCTGGATCAGCACGCTGAACACCGGCGCGCCCTGCGCCGGCAGGGTCGCGATCGATTCGGCCGCGAACAGCGCGAACAGCGCCGCGGTCAGCGCCAGCCCGCGCCACAGCGGCAGGAAGCTGGCGATCATGCCGGCGGCGAAGATCAGATAAGTGCCGCCGCCGATGCCGAACGGCACGGTGGCGAAGCCCAGCGCCGCCACCGCCAGCACCAGCCACAGCCGCAGGGTGGCGCCGCCGCGGTAGAACGCCCAGTACAGCGGCAGGAACACCAGCACCGAGCCGATCGCCAGGGCCAGGATCCACCACGGCGCCGGGAAGTTGAACACCGGGATGAACACGAAGCTCAGGTAGAGCAACGAGGCCAAGTGCCAACCCAGCAGGTTGTCGTGGGCGTCGAGCGGTGGGCCGGGCGTGCGCATGAGGGCGGTGATCCTGGAAGTCGGGCGCGACCGGCCGGAGCGTGGGTCCGGCGTTCCGCCATAACGGGCGGCGATCGCGGCGACCAGCGCGGTGAATGGGGTGCGCGCCGGCGATCCCTCCTCGGCGCGCGGCGCGGCAGCGGAAAATGAACGATTCGGTCGCACGCTGGCCACGAACGATGCGGACTTTAGCCGAGTTCGGCCGCGTCGGCCGCAACCGTGAGACGCGCGGCGGGCGCGACCGCCGTGGGCGCGCTCGCGGCAGGCGCGCTCGCGGCAGGCGCGCTCACGACACGCCCGCTCACGGCAGGCTCCGCGCACCGGCGGCGGCTGCGCGCGCCGCCGTCGGCGCGTGCGGCGGCGCATGCTCGGCCGCGCGCGCCGCGCGCACCAGGGCCGGCGCCGCGCGCCGCGGCGGCTCGGGCCGGGCCCGGCGCGCGATCGCGGCGAGGACGTGGTGGAACGGATGGATCGCGCTCATGGGCTGCCTCGCCGGGGTCGGCTCGCTGGGGCCGATGCTCGCCGCCACTGTCGGTTCCGCCGCCCCGGGCGGGCAGTGCAGCCCGCCACCGATCGCCGGTGACAAGCGTCATCCGCCCCGCCGGAGCCCGCCCGACGCGGCCAAGCCAGCGGCCCGGCGCAGGGGGTTATCGGCGTTGGGCGGACGTGCTAGACTTCGATAAATCATTGAAATGAAACGAAAAATCGTCAAAAGCCCTAGGGCTTGCGCAAAAATTTTGCGCGGTTTTCCGGCATTTCAACGAGTTAGCCCGAGTTAGCCGCAGCCTGGTCCGACGCGCCCGCCGACGACTCGGCCCGGCACCCATTCCCGTTGTGAGAGATGGCGCTTGGCGGCCGGGGAGGCCGTTGCAACTGCGAGGGTCCGGCCCAGGGGGCGGACCGGTCTGCTCACGCAACAACCCGGCAGGACGCCGACGAAACCGACACGCAGGAGATCCGCCATGACCCAGTTGCTCGCCACCCTCGCGCCGCTGCGCGCCCACGCCGGCAAGCGCCGCACCGTCGGCCTGGACGACGAGACCGTCGTCCGCTTCGCCGTCACCCACCCGGAACTGGGCGAGGCCATCGCCGCCGCCGCCGCCGAGTACGCCCTCATCCGTGCCTCTGACAGCGCCGAGCTCCACGCCGACCTGCTCGACCTCGACGAGGACGCGCAGATCCAGGCGATCCAGGCCGGCTACGTCAACTTCTACCCCGACGACGGCGTCAATCCCTACGTCGCCCTGACCGCGCGCGGCCCGTGGGTGATCACCCTCAAGGGCGCGGTGCTGCACGACTCCGGCGGCTACGGCATGCTCGGCTTCGGCCACACCCCCTCGGCGGTGATCGCGGCGATGGCCAAGCCGCAGGTGATGGCCAACATCATGACCCCGTCGCTGTCGCAGCTGCGCTTCGAGCGCGCCCTGCGCGGGGCCATCGGCGCGCAACGCGGCGGCTGCCCGTACGAGCGCTTCTTCTGCCTGAACTCGGGCTCCGAGTCGGTCTCGCTGGCCGCGCGCATCGCCGACGTCAACAGCAAGCTGATGACCGACCCGGGCGCGCGCCACGCCGGCCGCGCGATCAAGCGCCTGGTGATCAAGGGCAGCTTCCACGGCCGCACCGAGCGCCCGGCGCTGTACTCGGATTCCTCGCGCAAGGCCTACAACCAGCACCTGGCCAGCTTCCGCGGCGAAGACTCGGTGATCGCGATCGAGCCCTACGACGCGCAGGCGCTCAAGCAGGCCTTCGCCGACGCCGACGCCAAGGGCTGGTTCATCGAGGCGATGTTCCTGGAGCCGGTGATGGGCGAAGGCGACCCGGGCCGCGGCGTGCCGGCATCGTTCTACGCGCTGGCGCGCGAACTCACCCGCGACCACGGCTCGCTGCTGCTGGTCGACTCGATCCAGGCCGGCCTGCGCGCCCACGGCGTGCTGTCGATCGTCGACTACCCCGGCTTCGAAGGCCTCGACGCACCGGACATGGAGACCTACTCCAAGGCGCTCAACGCCGGCCAGTACCCGCTGTCGGTGCTCGCCGTCGGCGAGCGCGCGGCCTCGCTGTACCGCAAGGGCCTGTACGGCAACACCATGACCAGCAACCCGCGCGCGCTCGACGTCGCCGTGGCCGTGCTCGAACAGGTCACCCCGCAGCTGCAAGCCAACATCCGCGCGCGCGGCGCCGAGGCGATCGAGAAGCTGGAGAAGCTCAAGGGCGAACTCGGCGGCCTGATCACCAAGGTCCAGGGCACCGGCCTGCTGTTCTCGTGCGAACTGGCCCCGCAGTTCAAGTGCTTCGGCGCCGGCTCCACCGAAGAATGGCTGCGCGAGCGCGGCATCGGCGTGATCCACGGCGGCGCCAACTCGCTGCGCTTCACCCCGAACTTCACCATCGCCAGCGACGAGCTGGAACTGCTGGTGTCGATGGTCGGCCGCGCGCTGCGCGAAGGGCCGCGGGCGCAGCAGGCGGCGGCGGCCTGACGGCCGCTGCCCAGGAGCGAGCGAAGAGAAGCGAGAAGTGAGCGCAAGCCGCTTCCTGCTTTATGCTCCTGCTCGCTCCTCACTCCTCTCCGCTCACTTCTAGAGAAACGAAATGATCCGTTTGTCCAACAAGGAAACCGGCGCCGACATCGGCGAGATCAGCGAGGAAGAGCTGCAGATCCTGGTGCTGGCGCTGGAAGAGGAAGACAGCAAGGACCAGGACTACTGGATCGACCACGCCACCGTCGACATGATCGAGATCGACCATCTCAACGCCGGCTCGCTGATCACTGTGCTGCGCGCGGCGATCGGCGACAGCGACGGCGTCGAGATCCGCTACGTGCGCACGGCCTGACGCCGACGGCGCGCGCGGGCCGGGCGCGGCGATACCGCGCGCCGGCCCTCGCGGGCCTCGCAGCGGCCCCGTCCATGGCGCTCGAACTGATCCAGGCCCGGCACCAAAGCGCGATCCACGACTCGCGCAAGCTGTTCGCCATCGACGAACGCTTCCATGCGCAGTTGTTCGCCCGCGCTACGTCCCAGCGCGAGTATCCGCTGCTGCACCAACTGCGCGACTACTACGCCGACGCGACGCTGCTGCTCGGCGACTTGCCGCGGCTGCACGCGGAGCTGGAGCGGTTGACCGCGCAGTTCACCGAGCGGACCCAGGTGCGCGAGTTTTCCCGCTTCGTCGCGCAAGCCATCGCCGACGGCGACAACCTCTACGCCACCGCCGACTGAGCCTGCCGCCGGATCATCCCGTCGGATCGCCGCGCCGGATTTGCGCCGCCGACGCGCACCGCAAGCCCCTGCCGACGCGCGCCACCGGATGTTCCCGCGACGCTCCGCGTCGTCGTCCACCCGGCGCAAGCGGCCGCGAACGCGCGCGGCGAACTTGCGCCGCGCCCGACAACCATCAATCCTTTGCGGCAAGGATCGCCCGCTCCGCCCGACTGAGGCCACCGCATGAAGATCGTAGAAGTCCGCCATCCCTTGGTCCAACACAAGCTCGGCCTGATGCGCCGCGCCGACAACAGCACCAAGTCGTTCCGCGAACTGGCCTCGGAAGTGGCCACCCTGCTCACCTACGAAGCCACCGCCGACCTCGAGACCGAGGAAGCCGTGGTCGAAGGCTGGGCCGGCCCGGTGACCACGCGCCGGATCAAGGGCGCCAAGGTCACCCTGGTGCCGATCCTGCGCGCCGGCCTGGGCATGCTGCCGGGCGTGCTGGAACTGATCCCGGCGGCCAAGGTCGGCGTGGTCGGCCTGCAGCGCGACGAGCAGACCCTGCAACCGGTGGGCTATTACGAGAAGCTGACCGGCCGCATGGACGAGCGCACCGCGCTGATCCTCGACCCGATGCTGGCCACCGGCGGCAGCCTGATCGCGACCATCGACCTGCTCAAGAACGCCGGTTGCAAGCGCATCAAGGGACTGTTCCTGGTCGCCGCGCCCGAGGGCCTGAAGGCGCTGGAAGCCAAGCACCCCGACGTGGAGGTGTTCACCGCCTCGGTCGACGAGCGCCTCAACGAAGTCGGCTACATCCTGCCGGGGCTCGGCGACGCCGGGGACAAGATCTTCGGCACCAAGCACTACACCTGAGCGCGGCGCTGGTTCCCGCGGATAGCCCGATGGCGGCGCGATCCGCGCAAGACCGAGCGCCATCAGACGCAGAGACTTTTGCCCCCCGCTCCCGCGAACCCGCGGTCGCCTCCTGTAGGAGCGGCGCAAGCCGCGACCGCGACATCGCACATACGACGCAAACTGCAACCCTGCGGTCGCGGCTCGCGCCGCTCCTACAGGGGCGATCGGTTCAACGCGGAAGCGTGAGGCAAAATCAAAATGGGTTGCTGCTTTCGCCGCAACCCATTTTGCTCTGCGCTCTACCCCGCCCGCTTCAGGCCGCGCGCCTGCGCCGCCGACCGCGCAACCACACCAACGCGGCCGCCGCGACCGCGACGCCCGCCACCAGCCACGCCCACGACCAGCGCCGGTCCTGCGGCAACTCGCCCAGCACCGTCGCGCTCGGCCGCGCCGGCGCCGCGTTGAGCGCGGCCGCGGCCGCTTCGGGCTTGAGCTGCCACGCGCCCTCGCGCAGTTCCAGCTTGCCTTCCAGGGCCGGCAGGCGCAGTTCGCGCCAGGTCACGCGCAGGTCGCCGATCTGCGGCGCCAGCGGGTTCTCCGAGCTGCCCAGGCCATCGCCCTCGGGCTGGAACGTCGCCGCCAGGTTCGCCGGCAGGCGGCTGAAGTTGGGCCGGAACACGCTCCATTCGCCCAGCGCGCGCAGCACTTCGCTGTCCAGCGGCTTGCCGTCGAGGGTCGCCGACTCCGACCACCAACGCTTGTTCTCCAGCGGCAGGCCGGCGGGATTGACGTGGCCCGGCGCGAACTGCGAGGAATCGATCGGCGCCGAATTCCAGATCCGCTCATAGCCGCCCTGCCCGGCGGCCGGATCGGCGGCGCGCCGCCATTGGTACATCTCCACCCGCCGGTCCAGGCCGAACTGGCGGGTCAGCACGCCGAAATCGCGATCGCGCAGGTTCTTGCCGGCGACCGGCTCGCCGATCGGTTCGCCGCTGTCCTCGTCCTGCGCCGCGGCCGGCAGCGCCGCGCACGCCGACGCCGCGAGCGCGAATGCGAACAACGCGCGCGCCGCGGCGGAGCGATTCATGCCGCCAGCGCCCTGGCCTGCAGTTCGGCGACCTCGTGCGCGGTGCCGAACTTGCCCTTGTCGTCGCGCACCACCTGGGCCAGCGCGCAGCCGGGATCGTGGGTGAAGAACAGATGCACGTTGCGTTCGAGCTTATCGCTGAGGAAGGCGCGCTTCTCGTCGATCAGCAGTTCGGCGTTGCGGTCGTAGCCCATGGTGATCGGCACGTGCACCCACGGCCGCCCGGGAATCAGGTCGGCGCAGAACACCACGCCGCCGTGCGCCTGGCCGTCGAGCGTTTCCGGGCCGACGATCTCGGCCAGCATCAGCCCCGGCGTGTGGCCGTGGCTGTAGTGGAAGCGCACCGTCTCGCCGAGCAGGCGCGAATGCTCGCCCTCGACCAGTTCCAGCCGGCCGGTGGCTTCCAGCAGCGCGGGCAGTTCGGGAATGAAGCTGGCGCGATCGCGCGGATGCGGATGGCGCGCGCGCTCGTAGTGCTCGCGGCCGATCAGGTAATGCGCGTTGGGAAACAGCAGCCGCGCCGCCTCGCCTTCGGCCCACGGCGCCAGCAGGCCGCCGGCGTGATCGAAATGCAGGTGCGAGAGCACCACGACGTCGATGTCCGCGGGCGCGAAACCCGCCTGCGCCAGCGAATCGACCAACACATGGCGCTGCTCGACCACGCCGTAGCGCTCGCGCAGCTTGGGCTCGAAGAACGCGCCGATGCCGGTCTCGAACAACACCGTCTTGCCGGCCAGCGGCGAGGCCAGCAGCGCGCGGCAGGCCAGGTCGATGCGGTTGTGCTCGTCCGGCGGCGCCCACTTGGACCACATCGCGCGCGGCGCGTTGCCGAACATCGCCCCGCCGTCGAGTTTCTGCGAGTTGCCCAGGATCGACCAGAGTTTCATGGCGGCATCGCCCTCGCGGGCGTCGGCTGAGTGGGGTTCGATTTTAGGCGTTGGGGCGTGAAGCGGGAATGGCCGACCGGCGCGGCGGAATCGCGGACGCGGCCGCGTTCGATTTCCGAACCTTTATTGCCGATCCCCTCGCTTCACTGCGGCGTCGCCGCCGTGGCGAAATGGAAAATGAACTCGCCGTCGCGCGGATCGGCCGCGACCACCTTGACCGGCGCCAGCGCGCGCTCGGCGACCAAGGTCGCGGTGCCGCTCGCCGACAGCTTGCTGATCAGTCCGCCGGAGCGGCCGCTGATCTTCACCAGCATTTCCTGGCCCGGCACCAGGGTGACCCGGCCCATCGACGGATCGCTGGTGCGCGGCGTGGCGATGCGGCTGTCCTCGGCGTCGTTGTAGTCGCGCGCGGGCAGCTCGAACAGGTCCTGGCCGCCGGCGCTGACGTCGAAGGTCCACGACGTGCTGCCGCTGGTGCCGTCGTTGACGACTTCGATCTTCTCCAGCGTCAGCACCACCGAATAGCGCGCCGGCGCCTTGGGCTCGGCCGGCTTGACCTCGGGCGCGGGCGCGGCCGGCGCGGCGACGGTGGCGGCCGGCTTCTTGTCCTTGAGCCCGCCGATCTCGCGCACGTTGTTGACCAGCGTGGTCAGGGTCACCAGGAAGGCCACCAGCGCGACCGAGATCGCAGGCACGCGGGTATACCAGCGCTTGTCGTTGTCGTCGCTCACTGCCGTGGTCCCCTGTACGGCCGCGTCCGGGTGCGGCTCATGCGGCGCAATCTACCTTGGGAAGGCGGAATCGGGAATGAGGGGAATCGGTGCGATGCAGGCAAGGCAAGCCGCGCGGCCGCGCGCCTTGCCTGCCTGGCCGCCGCTCACGGCCGGCTCGACAACACGTCCGCCTGCCCGACCGGATTGCGCGGATCGGTGCCGCCGGACAGGGTATTGGCGGCCTTGTCCCACATCACCGTCTGCAGGTTGCCCCAGGTCGATTCGCCGGCGTTGACCTTGTGGCCCATCGCCTGCAGCTTGGCCACGGTATCGGCGTCGAGCGCGCCGGCCTCGGCCGAGATCGCGTCGGGCATCCACTGGTGGTGGATGCGCGGCTGCGCGGCCACCTGCTGCGGCGCCAGGCCGGCGTCGTAGGCCAGCACCGCCAGCATCACCTGGGTGATGATGCGGCTGCCGCCGGGCGCGCCGACCGCGATCACCTTGTCCTTGGATTCCAGGAAGCTCGGCGTCATCGAGCTGAGCATGCGCTTGCCCGGCTCCGGCGCGTTGGCGGCGAAGCCCATCACGCCGAAGGCGTTGGGCGTGCCCGGGCGCAGGGCGAAGTCGTCCATCTCGTTGTTGAGCAGCACGCCGGTGCCGGGCGCGACCATGCCCGAGCCGTACAGCAGGTTCACCGTCTGGGTCGCCGAGACCCGGTTGCCCTGCGCGTCGATGATCGAGAAATGGGTGGTCTCGTCGTCCTCCAACGGCGCCGGTTGGCCCGACAGCAGGTCGCTCGGCGTGGCCTTCTCCGGGTGGATGGTGGCGCGCAGGCCGGCGGCGTAGTCGCGGCTGGTCAGGCGCGCCAGCGGCATCTTCACGAAGTCCGGATCGCCCAGGTAGATGGTGCGGTCGCGATACGCGCGGCGCATCGCCTCGGCGATGATGTGGGTGCGGTGGGCGGGGTCGAGCTTGCTGAGGTCCCAGCCTTCCAGGATCTGCAGGATCTCGGCCATCGCCACGCCGCCCGAGGACGGCGGCGGCGCGGTGACGATGTCCCAGCCGCGGTACTTCAGCCGCAGCGGCTCGCGCTCGACCACCTTATAGCCGGACAGTTCCTCCGGCTTCCACTGCCCGCCTTCCTCCTTCACCGCGGCCAGCAGCTTGGCGCCGACGTCGCCGCGATAGAAACCGTCGTAGCCCTTGGCCGCGAGCAGTTCCAGCGTGCGCGCCAGGTCGGGTTGCTTGAGGATTTCGCCGGCCTTCGGCGGCGAACCGTCGGCGAGGAACACCTCGCGGGTGCCGCGGTAGCGCTCCATCACTTCGCGCCGGCTGCCGTAGCCCTTCTCCAGGCGCGGATACACCTCGAACCCTTCGCGGGCGATGCGGATCGCCGGCGCCAGCGAGGTCTTCAGCGGCAACTTGCCGTACTTCTGCGCCAGGTGCACCAGCGCCGCCGGCAGGCCGGGAATGCCGGCCGACCACGGGCCGTTGGTGGCGCGGTCGCGGTTGAGTTCGCCCTTGGCGTCCAGGTATGCCGCCGGAGTGGCCGCGGCCGGCGCGGTCTCGCGCGCGTCGAGGAACACGTCGCGGCCGGTCTTGGCGTCGTGCAGCAGGAAGAAGCCGCCGCCGCCGATGCCGGAACTGATCGGCTCGACCACCGACAAGGTCGACGACACCGCGATCGCGGCATCGAAGGCGTTGCCGCCCTGGCGCACGATCTCCAGCCCCGCCTGGGTGGACAGCGAATGCGCGCTGGCGATGGCGGTGCCCGGCGGATGCGCGGCGGCCGGCTGGGCCGCCGGCGCGCGCGCCGGCGCGGCCGGCGTCTTGCAGTACGCGGGCGCGGCGATCAGCAGCAACGAAGCCAGCAACCACGGGGACATCAGACCGGCTCGCGGCCGCAGCGCCTTGCGCATCGGGTTCACTCCTGTTGTAGGCGGCGCAGCTTGTCGAGCAACTGCGTTTGCGATTCGACGAATTCGGGATCCGGGTCGATGCATTCGACCGGGCACACCATCACGCACTGCGGTTCGTCGTAATGGCCGACGCATTCGGTGCAGCGCGCCGGATCGATGACATAGATGCTCTCGCCCTGGGCGATGGCCTGATTGGGGCAGGCCGGCTCGCAGACGTCGCAGTTGACGCAGAGTTCGTTGATCTTCAGCGACATGGGCGGTTCGAAGGCGCCGGCACGGCGGCGCGGAGGGATGGCCGGCTCGGACGGCCAGTTTAGGCCGGCGCCGGCCCGGGGCATAGCGCCGGGCCGGGATGCTGCGTGTCGCGGCGGGCCCGACCGGCCTGTCGAAGCGGCTCGGGCCGCTTGCGCGGCGGGCGGCGGGCCCAAAAAAGATTCGGGCCGCGTACGCGGCCCGAATCGGCAAAGCTGGAGCTAACCAGCGGCGCGCCGGAACCGGCGTGGCGCGGGCTTACTTCGCTTCGACGAAGGTGTAGTTCACGCCGGCCGGGGTCACCGCGGCCTTGACCCGCTCGCTGTCGGCGGCGTCGCCGACGAAGATGAACTTCACGCCCTTCATGGTGTTCGGGTCGACCTTCTCGAACGAGGCCACGGCCAGGTCGGCCGACTTGGCCGAGTTCGGCGAACCGAACGCCACCAGGTTGCCTTCCAGCACGCCGCGGCTCATGTCGGCCTGGGCCTTTTCCAGCATGCGGTCGTAGTCGCCCTGGAAGGTCGGCGCTTCCGGCGCCGGCAGGGTGTAGACGTAGGTGCTGCCGGTCACGCCGTCGAGATTGCGCTTGATCACGTCGGTCAGGTACGCGCTCCAGGCGTTCTCGTCGCTGGTCTTGGGCGCCGACAGCGGCGCGGTCTCGGCGGCGGCTTCCTTCTTCTCCTCCTTCTGGCAGGCGGCGACGAACGGCAGCGCCAGGCAGGCGATCAGCAGCAGACGGGAGGAAGTTTTCATCGGTAGGCCCCTTGGGTATCGGTTCGTTGTGGCTTGGGTTGGAATCGGTGTCGCGCCGGCGAGCTCAGGGCTGCCGGCGCTGCCATTCGTCCTGCAGCGCTTGCGCGACCTGCGGCGGCACGAAGCCGGAGACGTCGCCGCCCAGGCGCGCGATCTCGCGCACCAGCGAGGAGGAGATGAAGCCGTATTGCTCGGCCGGCGTCAGGAACAGGGTTTCGACGTCGGGAATCAGGTGGCGGTTCATGCTCGCCAGCTGGAATTCATACTCGAAGTCCGAGACCGCGCGCAGCCCGCGCAGCAGCACCCCGCCGCCGACTTCGGCGACGAAATGCGCGAGCAGGCAGTTGAAGCCGCGCACCTCGACATGGGCGTGGTGGGCGACGGCCTTGCGCGCCAGATCGACCCGGATGTCCAGCGGCAGCGCCGGGCCTTTGCCGGGGCTTTCGGCCACGCCGATGATCATGCGCTCGAACAGAGGAGCGGCGCGGTCGACCAGGTCGATGTGGCCGTTGGTGATCGGGTCGAACGTGCCGGGATAGACGGCGGTGCGCAGGCGGGCCGAGCTCATTCGTGGGGTCGTTCTTCGCGGGAAAGAGCGGGAGGCGGGCAGGCCGCCGCGCCGGATGCGGCGCAGTGTAGCAGCCGTCCGCGCGGCGGGAACCTGCACGGGCGGTCGAATCGGCGCGGCGGATCGGCCTCGGCCGGGCACGGCGGCCGAGGCCGGGCGGCGCCCGGCGCGCGCTCAGCCGGCGCGGCGGTACAGCGCGTAGCGCACCTCGCGGGTGGCGCCCTCGCGGTGCGGCAGCCACGGCGCGGGCAGCGCCAGCGACGCGGCCAGCGGCGCTTCCACGTACAGCCAGGCCGCCGGCGCCAGCCGCGGCGACAGCGCCGGCCACACCGCGTCCCACAATCCGGCAGCGAACGGCGGATCGACGAAGGCCAGGTCGAAACCGGCGCCGCCCTCGCCGGCCGCGCCCGCGGCGACGGGTTGCTGCGCCAGCCACGCCAGCGCATCGGCCTGGACCACCTGCGCGGCCTCGCCGCCGGGCAGGCGCGCGGCCAGCGCGCGCAGCTGCGCGGCCAGGGCCGGATCGCGTTCCACCAGCACCGCGCCGGCGGCGCCGCGCGACAGCGCCTCCAGCCCGAGCGCGCCGCTGCCGGCGAACAGGTCGAGCACGCGCGCGCCGGACAGCATCGGCTGCAGCCAGTTGAACAAGGTCTCGCGGACCCGGTCGGAGGTCGGGCGCAGACCCGGCGCGTCGGCCACGTCCAGACGGGTGCCGCGCCAGCGGCCGCCGATGATGCGGACCTTGCCGGGCTGGCCGCGCGCGGGCGCGCCGCCGGCCTTGCTTTGGGCGGCGTCGGACCGACCCGCGGATCGAGCGCCGGAGCGGCCGCGCTTGGACATGTTCATCTCGGACCGTGGTTCATCGGGGGCGGAGGGAGGCCGGTGCTAGCATGTACGGATTCTCGCGCATGCCCCCATCTTCCGTCTCATGCTCAGTTTTTTCCGCCGCAAGAAGCCCGACGCCGGCAAGCCGTCCGAGCGCGAATACAGCATCGAGGAACTGGCCGCCGCCATTCCCGGCGCGCAGCCGCAGGCGCCGGCCGATGCGCCGGCCCAGGGCGGCGAAGCCGAGGCGGCGGCCGACGCCGCGCCGGCTGCGCAGAACGAGGCCGGTCTCGCCGCGGCAGCCGTTGTCGACATCCCGCCGGTCGAGGCCGCGCTGGTCGACGCTACGCCGGTCGAAGCCGCGCCGGTCGAAGCGCCGCCCGCCGAAGTCCGCCCCGCCGAAGCCCGTTCCGCACCCGCCGCGTTCACGCAGGTCGCGCCGCCGCCCGCCGCTAACCCGCCTGCACCCGCGCCGACTCACGCGCCAGCCGCTGGCGCACCGGCTCCAACCGCACCGGCTCCAATCGCACCCGCCTCCGCCGCGCCGGCCCAGGCCGAACCGCCCAAGCCGGCGGCGCCCACGGTCGTGGCGCCGGCCGCGCTCGCGCCACGGGAAACCGCGCCGGCCACGACCGACCCGGTCGCGCTCGCGCCGGTCGAAACCGCTCCCATCGAGTACGTCGACAAGCCCGCCGCCCCCGCCGGCAAGAGCGGCTGGCGCGAGCGCCTGCGCAACAGCGCGTTCGCCCGCAGCTTCGGCGGCCTGTTCTCGCGCAACCCGCGCCTGGACGACGACCTGCTCGACGAAATCGAAACCGCGCTGATCACCGCCGACGTCGGCGTCACCGCCACCACCGCGCTGGTCGAGAACCTGCGCAAGCGGATGAAGTCGCGCGAGTTCGCCGACGCCAACGCGCTGCTGTCCGCGCTGCGCGCAGACCTCATCGGCATGCTCCAGCCGGTGGCCAAGCCGCTGGCGATCGACACCGACGCAAAACCCTTCGTGGTGCTGACCGTCGGCGTCAACGGCGTCGGCAAGACCACCACCATCGGCAAGTTGGCCAAGCGTTTCCGCGACGAGAACCGGCCGCTGATGCTGGCCGCCGGCGACACCTTCCGCGCCGCCGCGGTCGCGCAGCTGCAGGCCTGGGGCGAACGCAACGGCGTGCCGGTGGTGGCGCAGGGCCAGAACGCCGACGCCGCCTCGGTCGCCTTCGACGCGCTGACCGCGGCCAAGGCGCGCGGCACCCAGGTGCTGATCGCCGACACCGCCGGCCGCCTGCACACCCAGCAGGGGCTGATGGCCGAGCTGGGCAAGATCCGCCGGGTGCTGGCCAAGGTCGATGCGACCGCGCCGCACGAGGTGCTGATGGTCATCGACGGCACCACCGGCCAGAACGCGCTGTCGCAGTTGCGCCAGTTCCACGCCGCGGTCGGCGTCACCGGCCTGGTGGTGACCAAGCTCGACGGCACCGCCAAGGGCGGCGTGGTGTTCGCGCTGGCGCGCGAGTTCGGCATTCCGATCCGCTTCGCCGGCATCGGCGAGCGTCCGGAAGACCTGCGCGTGTTCGACGCCGAAGCCTTCGTCGACGCCCTGCTGCCCGAAGCGCTGGGCGGCTGAGGCGCCGCGCATGGCCGCCGCCGAAACGACGGCGCCGCCCGCACGCCGCTCGCGCAAACGGCTCTGGATCGCCCTGGCGCTGCTGCTGGCCGCGCTGATCGGCCTGCGCTGGGTCTCGCGGCCGAGCCAGGTCGGCTGGATCGTCCTGAGCCAGGCCGGACGCGCGCTCGGCCTGGAGATCAGCGCCAGCGGCGCCAGCGAGTACCGCCTGCGCGGCACGCCGATGCTGGAAGTGCGCGACCTGGTCGCGCGCGTTCCCGGCAGCGACAAGCCGCTGCTGCGCGCCGGCCGCGTCTATCTGGCGGTGCCGTGGACGACGATCCGCGCCGCCGGCGCGTCGCTCGACGTCGAGCGGATCGAACTCGACGCGCCGCAACTGGACATCGGCGAACTCCAGCGCTGGCTGGCGTCGCGTCCGGCTTCGACCGAACCGTTCGACATCCCGCGCCTGAGCCGCGGCGCGCGGGTGCGCGACGGCCGCGTCGCCGCCGCGGGCTGGTCGGTGCAAGGCATCGGCGTGGAGTTCGCCGAACTCGATCCTGACCAACCCGTGCGCGGGCGCCTGCGCGGCCGCGCGCTGGCCGACGGCGTCGAAGTGCCGTTCGATCTGTACGCGACCCTGCAACGCCCCGCCGCCGCGCGCGGCCTCGGCCTGGCCGGCGCGATCGCGGTGCAGGCCAAGGACTGGCGGTTGCCGATGCGCGTGCGCGCCGGCGCGCGCCTGCACGCCGGAGACGACGGCCTCGGCCTGGACGCGCTGCGGCTGGGCGCTGACGCGCGCTATCGCGCTGGTGCAGGTGCGGACTCCACCGACCTGCCGTTCGCGTTCGGCGTGGCCGGCCCGCTGCGCTACCGCGACGGCGAGCTGACCCTGGCGCCGATGGGCGCCGCGCTGCGCGCCGCCGCCGACAGCGCCGTGCCCAACCTCGACGCCGGCGGCCGCTTCGGCTTCGGCCAGTCCTTGGCGCTGCGCTGGCGCGGCCGCATCCATGCCTGGCCGCGGGCCTGGCCGGCGCTGCCGCCGCCGCTGGGGCAATCGGCCGCGCCGCTGGCGTTCCAGCTCGACTACGACGGCAAGGCCGATTTCTCCGACACCGCCGCGCTGCGCGTCCAACGCGAGCAGACCCTGTTCGACGGCCGCTTCCGCCTGCCGCAGATGCTGGCCTGGATCGAAACCAAGGACGGCCCGCCGTTGCCGCCGCTGGCCGGACACCTGAGTACGCCGAAGATCGAGATCTCCGGCGCCACGCTGCAAGGCGTGGAGGTGAGCATCGAAGACGATCCGCCCGCCGCCGCGCCCGCGCCGGCCTCCTGATACCGCAACCGCAATGACCGCCCGTAGCCAAAGCGCCAACGCCCCCGCCCGCTCCCGCCGCAAGCCCGCGACCGCCGCCGCGGCCGCACCGGCCGCCGCCGGCGACGACACCTTCGCCGCGCGCCTGCTGGCCTGGTTCGACGTCAGCGGCCGCCACGACCTGCCCTGGCAGCATCCGCGCTCGCCGTACCGGGTGTGGCTGTCGGAAATCATGCTGCAGCAGACCCAGGTCAAGACCGCCGCGCCCTACTTCGAACGCTTCGTCGCCCGCCTGCCCGACCTGCCGGCGCTGGCCGCGACCGAGCAGGACACCGTGCTCGGCCTGTGGTCGGGCCTGGGCTACTACGCCCGCGCCCGCAACCTGCACGCCGCGGCGAAACTCTGCGTCGAGCGCCACGGCGGCGAACTGCCGCGCGACCTCGACGCGCTGACCGCATTGCCCGGCATCGGCCGCAGCACCGCCGCGGCGATCCTGTCGCAGGCCTGGGGCGACCGCCACGCCATCCTCGACGGCAACGTCAAGCGGGTGCTCGCCCGCTATCACGGCATCGACGGTTTTCCCGGCCTGCCGGCGGTGGAGAAGCAATTGTGGGCGCTGGCCGAATCGCACCTGCCGCCGGCGCGCATGACCGACTACACCCAGGCGCAGATGGACCTGGGCGCGACCGTATGCACCCGCGCCGATCCGGCCTGCATCCTGTGTCCGCTGCAAAACGACTGCGTCGCACGCGTCCACGGCCGCACCGCCGAACTGCCGGTGCCCAAGCCGGGCAAGGCGGTGCCGCAGCGGCATGCGCAGGTGCTGTGGCTGCTCGACCGCGGTGGCCGCGTGCTGCTGCAGCGGCGCCCGCCGACCGGCATCTGGGCGGCGCTGTGGACGCTGCCGCAGCACGAGGACGAAGAGCAGGCCGAGCGCTGGTTCGAAACCCACCTCGACGGCGAATACGCCGACGGCGAAGCGCTGGCGCCGATCGCCCACGCCTTCAGCCACTACAAGCTGGAACTGCAGCCGCGACGCTGGCGCGCGGTCGCCTTGCGCGCGCGGGTCAGCGACAATGACGGCCTGCGCTGGTTCGCGCGCGAGGATCTGGCCGAACTCGGCATTCCCGCGCCGATCCGCAAGCTGATCGAAGCGGCGGGCTGAGCGCGGCGGCCGAGATCGCCCCCTCGCCCGCTCTCGTTTCGCCCGCTCCCGCCTAGCACGCTCTCGCCCAGCCGATCCGCACCGCCACTTTCGCCGCCACACCAGGACTTCCGATGAGCCGCAGCGTTTTCTGCCAGTACCAACAGCGCGAGGCCGAAGGCCTGGATTTCGTCCCCTGGCCCGGCGAGATGGGCAAGCGCATTTTCGCCAACATCGGCAAGGCCGCCTGGGCGGCGTGGCTGGCCCACCAGACCATGCTGATCAACGAGAACCGGCTGTCGCCGATGAATCCCAAGGACCGCGCCTTCCTCGAAACCGAGATGGAAAAGTTCCTGTTCGGCGGCGGCGCCGACAAGCCGGCCGGCTACGTGCCGCAGGCCTGAGCGCGCGAACCGTGGCGGCGCGCTCGCCGCGAAACTGCGACAAGGCTCACATCGCATGCACGCTCGCGTTGCGACGGCTTTCGTGTTGAATCCAGATTCCGGCTCCCGCCGGATGCGCAGGGAAGCGCCGTATCGCCGCAGCCGCGGCCGCGTCGCGCCAGGCGCACCAACACAAGGAAGAGTCCCAATGCACAAGTCGTCCAAGAGCAAGCTCGCCCTGATCGCGTTCGCCGCCGGCATGACCCTGTCGCTGGCCGCCGGCGCGCTGCCGCATCCGAATCCCGGCGAAAGCTACATCCAGACCTACTACAGCGACGCCACCTACACCGAGGTCGTCGGCGAACGCGGCTACGGCGATTGCCTCAACCCGCGCTGGGGCGTGAGCACCCGCTACGTCAGGCTGGTCCGGGTCGTCTGCCCGGTCATGGACTGAGTCCATCGCGACGGCGGACCCGGTCCGTGCCGGGTCCGCCGCGCGCATCGCGGCGCGCTCGCGCCGCGCCGTTCGCTACGCCGCGTCGATGCCGAACGCGGCCGGATAACGCACTTCGCCGGCCTCGCCGCGCAAGCCGCCTGCGGCCAGTTCCAGCGCCATGAACGCCTCGCCGGCGAACGGCGACGCCAGCTTGGCGGCGAGCGCCGCGCTGAAACCGAAGCGCGGGTAGTAGCCCGGATGGCCGAGCACGATCGCCGCTTCGCAGCCCTCGCACGCCAGCCGCGCCAGGCCTTCGCGCACCAGCTCCGAACCCACGCCGGCGCCCTGCCAGTGCGGATGCACCGCCATCGGCGCCAGCGCGACCGCGTCGACTTCGCGCCCGTCGACGCGGGTCGGCAACCGGGTGAACAGGATGTGGCCGACGACTTCGTCGTCCTCCACCGCCACCAACGACAATCGCACCAGGCCATCCGCACGCAAGCGGTCGACCAGATCGGCTTCGTCGGCGCGGCCGAAGGCGGCGCGGTTGAGCGCGTGCGTCTGCGCGCGCTGGGCGTGGGTTTCTTCCTCGATACGCATGGGTTCCTCCTGCGCGGACGGCAGCGGGCCGCAACGGCCGGCATCGAACATGAGCAAGCTCAACATAGTCGTCACCGATTGTCGGGTTGCGGACGCACGCTGCGGCGTCCGAGATGGCTGATGCGGTACGGCTGCCCGTCGTGCGAGCAGATCAGG
Source organism: Lysobacter yananisis (assembly GCF_031199375.1). Taxonomy (NCBI): domain Bacteria; kingdom Pseudomonadati; phylum Pseudomonadota; class Gammaproteobacteria; order Lysobacterales; family Lysobacteraceae; genus Lysobacter; species Lysobacter yananisis. The sequence continues at coordinate 3,602,342 of NZ_CP133568.1, read as the reverse complement.
CCGCGTCGTTTGAGTTTCTTGAACACCGCCACGGTGCAATCCACGAGGCGGAAGCCGTCGCGGTTGTAGCAGTCGACGGCAAGGACGGCCGCGCTGTCGTCGGCGCGGCGATGGTGGATGCAGCCACCCTGAGCCAACGCGTGCAGGACGCGTTGCTCCGATTTGGAAAGGTTCATGTCGCAGGTCGGTTGTAGCCGGAACGAACGCGACGGCGCGCACCCGCTTTGCGCGGATGGCGAACAGACTCGACGCGTTACCCACCTTCACTGAAAGCGAAGGTCAGCGGGTGGCCACAATCTCCGACATGCTTCCCTCTTGGACCGCCGGTCGGCGGGAATACGGGGAAGCGAACCCTAGTTCGGCGCAATGCGCGTGTCAACCGCGCCGGGCAGCCGGGCATCCGTGCGTTCCGGGTCGATTCCAGGCCGATTCCAAGCCGATTCGAAGCCGAATCGGAAGATCGCCCGAGTCCGATCCGCGCCGATCCCGAGCAGGCCCGTACGCGCGCCGCCGGTCGCAGCGACCGCGCCGGCGATGCCGCACAATCCTCGGTCGGCGCCCCGCCCAGGGCCGGGCGCCGCCGCGGCGGACCCGTTACGCCGCGACGCAAGCGCAGTCCAATCGTCCGTTTACCAAGGAGAGAACGAATGAAAGGCTTGTCCGCCCGATCCACCCTGCTGTTCGTCGCCGTCGCCGCGTTCGGCTTCTCGGCGTCGGTCTACGCCGCGTGCCAGGACCGCTGGTGTACCAAGAACTACAACCAATGCCGGCTGGAGGCGCGCGCCGACGGCGTCATGACCGACGCCGAGTTCCAGAAGTGCTTCCAGGAATGGAGCGACTGCCTGCTCGCCAACGGTTGCCAGGCGCCGTAAGCGCACCGCCCGGGCTTGCGCGCAGGCGCGGGCCCGGGCCCGCGCAGCGAGTTCAGCGCGGCGCGACGGACGCTCCGTCGCCGGCCGCGCCGCTGCGGCGGCCGGCCAGCCAACGCCGGCCGGGTTCCTCGATCCAGCGATGACTGCAGTACGAGAGCGCGAGCACCGCGGCGATGAAGGCCGGGAAGAACCAGCGGTCGGCGTAGGCGAGCGGCTGGCCGCTGTGCAGCGTCCACAGGTGCAGCGCCAGCATCAGCGGGAAATGGACCAGGTAGATCGAATACGACATCTCGCCCAGCCGCACCATCGGCCGCAGCCGCAACGCCGCGCGGACCGCGCCGCTGCGCACCACGCTCAGGATCAGCACCGGAAACGCGAGATAGCAGGTCAGCAGATCGCCCGCGTTCGACCACGCATCGCTCGACAGATACCAATAGACGCCGGCCATCGCGGCCAATGCCAGCAGATCCCACGGCCAGCGTACGCGGGCCCCGGCCTGCGGCGCGGGCTCGCCCAGCGCACGATGCAACCGGTGCAGGACCACGCCGAGGAAGAAGCCCGCGGCCGTGCGCACCACGTCGTTGTCGATCCAGCCCAGCGCCTTGCTGGCGTTGATCACCCCGCGCACCGCCATCGTCGCCAACGCCGCCGCCAACACCGCCCAGACCAAACCGCGCGCGATCTTCGCCGGCGCGGCGATGATCGCCAGGAACGCCAGATTGACCAGGAACTCGGTCGAAATCGACCACGACGGCGCGTTGAACGAGAACCCTTGCTGCAGGCCCGAACTGTTCAACAGCAGCAGGTTGAGCGCGAAGTGATAACCGTCGTTGGCGGCATAGACGAACGGCGGCTGGCCGAGCGCGGCCAATCGCCACTGCATCGCCGCGACCGCGCACAGCGTCAACAAATGCAGCGGATAGATGCGGGCCAGGCGCGCGCGCAGATTGGCGCCGAACCGCTGAGCGCGACCGTCGACCCAGAACGCGCGCGCCAGCACGAAGCCCGACAGCACGAAGAAGAAATCCACCATCAGCAGGCCGCGCCCGTAGAACGGGGCCAACACCGCGGCCAACGGCGCGACGTGATAGGTGTGGACGTAATGCCAGCAGATCACGCCCAGAGCCGCGATCGCGCGCAACGCGTCCAATTCGTGATAACGCGTGTCCTTCACCTGCCAGCCTCGCCTTCTGCGCGCCCGCCGATCGCGGCCGGACGCGCGGTGCCTGCGAAAACGCCGGCGCCGGGCCTGCGCCCGACGCGTGGCCGTCGCGCGCCGTACCCCGCGCGCGCCCAAAAACAGAGGGCCTGGCATCGCTGCCAAGCCCTTCTCGTAAATGGTGGCCGGGGAGGGAATCGAACCCCCGACACGGGGATTTTCAATCCCCTGCTCTACCAACTGAGCTACCCGGCCATTTCACGGGCAACCCGTGAGAGAGGCGGCATGATACGGACGGATGCCGCCGATGGCAAGCCTCCCTTGCGCTGAACGATGCCGGCCGGCGATGCGCCCGCCGCGCGCGCCAAGCGCATGATGCGGGCGTACTCCCATCGGCGCCGATGCCGCCATAAGGAAACGCCCATGAAACGCCCGACTGTAGCGATCCCGCGCGGCCGCGCCGCGCGGTTGTTGGCCGCCTGCCTGGCGGTCGCCGCGTTGGCCGGCTGCGCCAGCGCCGGCCCCAAGCTCGACGACGCCCAACGCCTGGCGCTGTACCGGCAGCATGCCGGCGCGCCGGTCGACAGCTTCCAGTACTTCGGCCGCATCGACGGCTGGACGCCGCTCGGCGACAGCGCGCTCGGCCTGTGGACCAAGCCCAGCCAGGCCTACCTGCTGGAACTGCGCGGCAGCTGCCCGGGCCTCGACTTCGCCCAGGCGATCACGGTGACCAACCAGATGGGCCGCGTGCACCAGCGCTTCGACAAGGTCGTGGTGCTCGACCGGCAATCGATCAAGATGCCCTGCTTCATCGACCGCATCCTGCCGCTCGACGTCAAGGCGTTGAAACAGGCGCAGCACGACCTGCGTTCGGCCGGGACCATGCCGGAAGAATCCAAGCCTTGAGCTCGGCGATGCGCGGTCTCCTGGACCGCGCATCGCGCCCCCTGCCCGCGCGCCGGGCCGGCGGCGTTGCCTGCGCGGCGCTTGCGCCGGGCGCGACGCCGGATCGCCTCGGCCTCCCCGGGCCGGCCCGTTGCGCATTCGCCGCGTGACGCTTGTCAGAAAATTCCTACACGGCGCCGCGCCGTCGGCCTACTGCGCCGGGCCGGGCGGCAGGCGCAATCTGTGCGGGCCCCGGCAGCACGGCCATGCGACGACACGGACGCCGCTCAGCAATGGAACGAGGCCGCCGCCTTGAGCAAGCGCACCTGCGGAGCCTGGGGCTACTGATTACAGAAGTTGGGGAAGCGGTAATGCACTGCGAACAGGATGTTGCACCGGCGGCCCGGACGGCCGGCCGGTTGCCCCCGCAGGGAATGCGCGGGGCGAGTGCATGAAGGCGGCGAATTGGGTCCAGGACACGTTCCGCGCGCTGCCACGCTATCTCTTCGTACTGACCGCCGTCTCGGCGCTGGCGTTGTTGGCCCGAGCGGCGGTTCCTTCTTTCTCGCGCGCGTCCGCCGCGGACTCCGAATCCCTCGTCTCCGAACTGCGCGGACAAACCCGCGAGCTCGTTGCGCCTGCCGCCGCCCCGGCCGCGGCGCGGACGATCGCGGCCGCCGCCTCCGGCTCCAGACTCGTCGCCCAGGCGCGCCTGCCCGAGCCGGTGCGCTCCCGCTCGCCTACGCCCGCGCACCGCTACTCCCCCGTCGAATCGCAGCTCAAGCGCACTCGCGGCGCCGACTGAGGCAACGCTCGCCTTGCGCGTGCTTCAGCGCGACGCATTCCCTCATTGCGCCCGGTGCGCGATGCAGTCGCGCCGATGCATTCCAGTGGTTTCGCGTCGCCACGGCATCGTCGCCCCAATCGCCCGTTTCGTCGCCTGCCGCACGCGGCTCGCGGCTCGCGGCTCGCGGCTCGCGGCTCGCGGCTCGCGGCTCGCGGCTCGCGGCTCGCGGCTCGCGGCTCGCGGCTCGCGGCTCGCACACTATGTGCCCGCCTGGCCGCTATGCAAGCCTCACCGATCCGATCCGATCCGATCCGATCCGATCCGATCCGATCCGATCCGCATCGACCTTATGTCGCCGCGCCGCAAGGCCGATGCCCTCAACTTCGCCATCCTCGCGTCCTGCGCGTCCTGGACGCGGCGGATAAAAAAAACGGATGCCCGAAACTTTCCCGGGCATCCGCTCATGACAATCGTTCAACGACTCGCTGGAGAGAGCGCCCGCAACGCCGGGGACGCGGCGCTGCGGGCGAAGTACGGACGGGGTTCGCCACCCGTCCGAACCCGGTGACGGCGCGGCCGCGTCGGCGTGGCGCCGCGCGAGGCCCGGCCGGATCGATCAATAGGCGTTGGCGACCCCCACCGCTTCATAGGCGTCGACATGGCCGCTGCCGACTTCGAAACGCTGCCGGCCCGGCATCGGGTTGGCGGTCTGGCTGAGGATCTGCTTGACCTCCAGCGGCTGCAGCGACGGCTTGGCTTCCAGCAGCAGGGCGACGATGCCGGCGACGTGCGGCGTGGCCATCGAGGTGCCGCTCATGTGGGTGTAGAACAGTGCGCGCGCGCCGAGCGCGGCGTCCTGCTGCGCGGCGAGCAGCGGCAGCGCGCCGGTCAGCGCGCGGGTGGACACGATGTCCACGCCGGTGGCGACCAGGGTCGGCTCGTTGACGTAGGTCCAGGCCTGCCCGTCGGGCATGGTGAAGCCGCCGCTCTCGCCCGGATTGCCGCGCGAGGAGAAGTCGGCGAGCGTGCCGTCCTTGTTGCCGGCGCCGACCGAGATCACCCACGGCGCCTGCGCGTAGGGATTGTGGGTGTTGGCGTTGGGGCCGTCGTTGCCGGCGGCGAACACGCTGACGATGCCGTTCTTGTAGGCCTCGTAGCTGGCCAGGTTGACCGGGTCGGTCGGGTCGAACGCGCCGGAGGTGCCCCAGGAGTTGGAGATCACCCGGATCGGCGAGGCGAAGCTGTTCTTGTGCGAGATCGCGTAGTCGTAACCGCCGACCGCGTCGAGGATCGAGATCACCGCGCCGGAGCCGTAGCCGACCAGCGCCGCGCCGGTGGCCACGCCGCGGTACAGGCCGGCGGACTGCGCGCCGCTGCCGCCGACGGTGCCGGCGCAGTGGGTGCCGTGGCCGGAGCTGATGTCGGTGTTGAGCTGGTTCTCCAGCACCGTCACCGGCAGGAAATCCAGCAGCGAATGCAGGTTGGTCAGCGCCTGCACGTTCTGCACCACGCGCTGGCCGTACTTGAGGTCGGCGTGGGTGGCGTCGATGCCCGAGTCGTTGATCATCACCGCCACGCCGCGGCCGGTGAACGGCACGGTGCGGCCGAAGTCGCCGGGATTGGCCTGGACCCGGTTGACCCCGGACAGTTCGCGCGCTTCCTGGTTGTAGTAGCGCAGCGGTTTGTTGAGGTGGATCGACAGCACGTCGCCGCGTTGCGACAGCGCGCGGATCTGCGCCGGCGTCGCCAGCGCGCCGGCGATCGGCAGCGCGCGCATGCTCACGCCCTTGTCGATGCCGAGCAGCTTCAGCGCCTGCACCTGGGCCGCGCGCAGCGGGCCGGGCTGGTTGTAGGCGACCACCACCTCGAGCGGCGCGGTGTCCGCGGCGCCGGCCAGGGCGCGCTCGAGCGCGGCGTCGAGGCGGGCGGCGGCGAGGCTGACGCCGCTGGCGGCCATGCCCAGGGCCAGTGCGGTCAGTTTTACCAAGGTGCGGCGATTGCGTTGCATGTCGTGCGGACTCCCTGCGTTCCCCGACGACCGGGTGGCCCACCTTGGCCCGGCGCGCGGGCGCGGCGACATCCGGGAGACCGCCCAGTCCGCATGAGGGAAAACCCCTACAGACCGGCGACCGGACGCACAGTAGGCTCGGATCGGCGTCGCCTCGCGCCGGCTACGGCGGGCCGGCGGCCGGTTCATGCGGACCCGACGGGTTCCGGGTTACCGTCGCGACGGCCAGGCCGCCGCGGCCCGGCGAGGCCAATTCGCGACGTACAGGGGACGACACCGACATGCGCCATACCGATTCGATCCCGACCGGCTCGCTCCTTGCCGGCTCGCTCGCTGCTTGCTCGATCACTGCCGGCTCGATCACTGCCGGCTCGATCCCCGCCCGCTCACTCCCTACCGCGTCCAACCCGACCGACCCGGCCGCGGCCGAATCGCCGCCGCGCGCCGCGCGCCGCATCCTGCCGCGGCTGGCCGCCTGGGTCGCCGCCGCCGGATTGCTGTTCGGCAGCGGCGCCGCCGCGGCCCAGATTCCGTTGCCGGTGACCGTGGCCGCCAACGGCAACCACGCCGAGGCGACCGTGCGCCTGCCGTTCCTGCCCGGCTGGCCCGGCCCGGTGGTGGCCGAACTGCTGCTCGACTTCGAAGACGCCAGCGGGCTCAGCCCGGCCGCGCTCGGCGTCTCGGCCAAGACCGTGAGCCTGTACGACCCGAACCTGATCGCGCGCCTGCCCGACACCGACCTCACCACCCTGCCGGGCAGCCTGCCGATGTTGGTGACGGTGCAGCCGCCGCTGTCGGGCGGCCTCAAGTTCAAGGGCAGCGGCCGGGTCGAGATCCACACCCACTGGCTGCCCTACGCCGCCGGCACCCGCCTGCGCCTGTTCAAGGCACCGCTGGGCGGCGCGTTCTACGACGTCACCGACGAGATCGCCGCCGGCAGCGTGCGCGCGCGCGGCACCTACGGCGGCTTCTCGCAGTTCCTGATCCTCGCCGACGCGCGCCCGACCCCGCTGGTGATCGCCTCCAAACTGCAGCGCCTGCGCGACCGCGTCGACCTGCTGCCGGCGGCCGAGCAGCCCGGCTTCGACGCCCTGCTCGACGACGTCGAGACCGCGCTGGCGCTGGCGACGCCCGACTACGCCGCCGCGCTCGCCGCCGCCGACGCCGTGCGCACGCGCGCGCAAACCCGCGCCGGCACCTACATCGACAACGAATGGCGGGCCACGCGCACGCACCGCAACGACGCCGGCGAACTCGCCGCCGGCGCGGCGACCCTGCGCTTCAGCGTCGCCTACCTGCGCGACTACGGTCCCTGAGCGCGCCGCGGCGCCCGCCCCGCGCCGGCATCGACGCGGGCGCGGGCGTTCCAAGTAAGATGCGGCCATGCCGGCGCGCCTGATCGTTTACCCGCCCGAAGCCGCAGCCATCAGCCGATGGATCCCCGCCGGTTCGCGCTTGCGCATCGGCCGCGATCCCGCGTGCGAGTTGCGCATCGACCACCCCTCCGTCTCGCGCCAGCACGCCGAGCTGACCCACGGCGCGGACGGCTGGCGGCTGCTCGATAGCGGCAGCAAGAACGGTTCGCACGTCGACGGCATCCAGGTCGCCCAGGCGGTGCTCGAGCGCAGCGAAGCCTGGCTGCGCTTCGGCGATGTGCTGTGCGAGTTCTCGCTGCACGACGAGGCCGAGGCCCAGGCCTGGCAGGAGCGCGAGCGCGAGCGCCGCGCGCTGTCGCAGGCGTGGACCCGGCGGCTGGAGGTCGGCGCGGCGCCGCCGGCCGAGGCCGCGATGGCGGGCGACTTCGACGACGACGCCGCGGCCGCCGACCTGCCCGGCGACATCCTGCGCGGCGTGGTCGAACTGGCCGGCTGCAGCCGCGGCTTCCTGCTGCTGGCCCAGGGCGAGGACTTCCTGGTCCAGGCCAGCTTGTCGCTGGAGCACGAGGACCTCAACGCGCGCGCCTTTTCCGGCAGCGTCGGCGCGGTCCAGCGCAGCCTGCGCGAACGCCAGCCGGTGGTGGTGAACTGGATCGACGACGACCCGTGGCTGGCGCAGCGCTCCTCGGTGGTCACCGGCGGCCTGCAAAGCCTGGTGTGCCTGCCGCTGCTGCACGCCGGCCGGGTCCTGGGCGCGGTCTACGCCGACCGCCGCGGCGCCGGCGAGGCGATCAGCCAGTTCGACATGGAACTGCTCGCCGCCTTCGCCGACAGCGCCGCGCTGTGGCTGCTGGCGCAGCGCGCCTTCGAGGCGCTGCAGCCGCCGGCCGCGCCGCTGCGCTGGACCCGGGTGCTGGGCGCGCAGGCCACATCCTCGTGAGCGACACCACCGCGACCGGCCTGCACGCGGGCCGCGGCCTCGCGCCCGGCAGCCTGCTGGCCGGACGCTTCCGGATCGAGGCCATGCTCGGCCTGGGCGGCATGGGCGAGGTCTATCGCGCGCTCGACACCACGTTGGGCATCCAGGTCGCGCTCAAGCTGCTGCGCCCGGAACTGGCCGCGCGTAGCGACGCGTTCGAACGCTTCCGCCAGGAGTTGCTGACCGCGCGCCAGGTGTCGAGTCCGCGCGTGGTGCGCATCCACGACCTGTTCCGCCACGAAGGCCAGTGGCTGATCGGCATGGACTGGATCGACGGCGAGGCGCTGGACCGGCGCCTGGATCGCGACGGCGCGCTGCCGGTCGACGATGCCGCGCGCATCGCCCGGCAGATCGCCGAGGGCCTGGCCGCGGCGCATGCGCGCGGCGTGATCCATCGCGATCTCAAGCCGGCCAACGTGCTGCTCGACCGCAACGGCGATGCGCTGATCGCCGACTTCGGCGTGGCCCGCTCGCTGGCCGGCAGCGGCCTGACCCAGACCGGCGCGATCGTCGGCACGCCCGATTACCTTTCGCCCGAACAAGCGCGCGGCGAAGGCGCCGACGCGCGCAGCGACCTGTACGCGCTGGGCCTGATCCTGCACGAAATGCTCAGCGCGCAGATGCCGTTCGCCGGCGGCACCGCCAGCGAAGTGCTGGCCCAGCGCATGCTGCGCACGCCGCCGCCGGTGAGCCGGCTGCGCGCGGACGCGCCGGCCTGGCTGGTGCGGCTGACCGACCGCCTGCTGCGCCCGCAGCCGGCGCATCGCTTGCCCGACGCCGAAGCGGTGATCGCGGCGATCGACCGCCGCCACGTGCCGCGCGACTGGCGCCCGCGGCGGCGCGCCTGGATCGGCGTGGGCGTCGCCGCGACGCTCGCCGCGGCCGCCGCCGGCGCGTGGTGGCTGCGGCTCGCGCCCGTCGCGGTTTCGGCCCAGGCGACGACGCCGGCCGCCGCACCGCTGCAGCGGCTGCTGGTCGCGCCGCTGCAAGCCGCCGGCGACGACACCGAACGCCGCTACCAGCGCGCGCTCGCCGCCGCCCTGCGCCAGGCGCTGGCGGCGCGCGGCGTGGCGATGGTCGACGACGAGCGCAGCCAGCAGGCGCTGCGCCAGCTCGATCCCAGCGGCGCCGCGCCGCCGGCCGCGCAGCAAGCGGCACGGCTCGCCCGCGCCGAGCGCACGCTCGGTTTCGCGCTGGCGCGCGAAGGCGCGCAGTGGCGCCTGCGCGCGCGGCTGCAGGCCGGCGCCGGCGCCGCGCGCGAGTTCGCCGCGCAAGGCGCGACGCCGACCCAGGCGCTGGACGCGCTGCTGGACGCCGCGCCGCTGCGCGACGCGCTCGCTGTCGCGCCCGCTTCCGCCGCGACGTCGGCCGCGCCCTCGCACCGAACGTCGGCCGCCAGCGCACCCGAGCCGCCCGCCGCGCTGGAAAGCTACGGCGCCGGCCTCATCGCCCGCGACGACGGCGACCTCGCCGCCGCCGCGGCCCCGCTGGCACGCGCCACCGCGGCCGCGCCCGGCTTCGCCGCCGGCTGGCTGGCGCTGGGCGAGGCGCGCAACGCCGCCGGCGACGCCGACGGCGCCTATGCCGCGTTCGAAAGCGGCGAACGCGCGGCGAGCGCGACAGCGGCCGAAAACGCCGTGGCGGACGGCGCCGTCAAGGACGCCGCCGCGAACGACGCCACAGCGGACGGCGCCGCATTTCGCCGCCGCTTCGCCGCCGAACGCGCGATCCTCGACGGCGACGCCGCGGCCGCCGCGGCTTACTGGCGCGAGCGCGCCCAGGCCGCCGGCGACGACACCTACGCGCAACTGGCGCTGGCGCGCGCGCTCGGCGCCGGCGGCGACGCGCCCGCGGCGATCGCGCAACTGCGCGCGCTGGCCACGCGCGACCCCGACGACCCGCGCGCCTGGTTCGAATTGGGCAAGTTCTCGATCCTGCACGGCCAGGCGCAGCCGGCCGTCGACGATTACCTGGTGCGCGCGCTGGTCCAGTACAAGCGCGGCGGCAACCGCTACGGCGAGGCCGAGACCCAGAACGCGCTCGGCATCGGCTACGCCCGCCTGGGCCAGAACGACCACGCCCTGGCCCAGTACCGCAGCGCGGTCGAACTGCGCCGCGCGGTCGGCAACCGGCGCGGGCTGGCGACCAGCCTGCGCAACCTCGGCAACGTGTTGGCGCTGACCGGCCGCTTCGACGAAGCCGCGCGCAGCCTCGGCGACGCGCGCGGACTCTACGCCGCGCTCGACGACCGCCACGGCCTGGCCGCGGTCGAGAACGAACTCGGCCTGCTCGCCGAGGAACGCGGCGACTACCCCGCCGCGCTGGCCGCGTTCCGGCGCGCGCTGGCGGCCTGGCAGCAGGCCGGCGACGCCGCCGGCACCGCCCAGGCGCTCAACGACATCGGCTTCGCCCATTACCAGCTCGGCGCCTACGACGACGCCCAGGCTTACCTGGTGCAGTCGCGCGAGGCCTACGCCAAGCTCGGCGACGAGACCGGCCGGGTGCGCACCGCGCAGAACCTCGGCCTGCTCGCCGCCGCGCGCGGGCAGTGGCCGCAGGCGCGCGAACTGCTGCAGTCCTCGCTCGACGCGGCGCTGGCCGCGCAGATGATGGAAGAAGCCGCGGTGGCGCGGCGCAACCTCGGCGAACTGGAACTGATGCAGGGCCGGATCGGCCCGGCGCTGGCGCAACTCGATGCCGCGCAGGCGCTGTTCGCCCAGCGCGAAGACGCGCGCGGGCAGGCCGATGTCGGGCTGCTGCGCGCGCAGGCGCTGGCCGCCGCGCACGCCGCCGCGCAGGCGCGCGCCACGCTCGACGCGCTGGCGCCGCAACTGGCCCAGGCGTCGTCCGAACAACGCGGCATCGCCGGCCTGCTGCGCGCGCAGCTCGACCGCGCCGGCGGCGACCGCAACGGCGAGCGCGCCGCGCTGGCCCAGGCCCGCCACGAAGCCGGGCGCTCCGGCGTGCGCCTGCTGCAGTTGCAGGTCGCGCTGCAGGCCGCCGAGGCCGACGGCCGCTTCGAACCGGCGCTGCAACGCGCCATCGATGCGCTCGGCCACGCCGGCCTGCGCCTGCAGGCCGCCGGCGCGCGCATGCGCCTGGCGCTGGCCGCCGGCGACGCCGACGCGGCGCTGCGCGCGTATCGCGACGCGCAGCCGCTGCTGCGCCGCGGCGATCGTCTCGACGCGGCGGCGCTGCACGCGCTGGCCGCGCAGGCGCAGCGCGCGCGCAGCCTCGATCCGGCCGCCAGCGACGCGCGCGCGCTGGCCGAGCGGCAGCGCTTGCGCGAGCAACTGCCGCCGGCCCTGCGCGCCGGCTACGACCCCGCCCGCGCCCAGGCCGGCAACGCCACCGAAACCGGCGCGCGCCGCGAGCCCGTGCGATGAGCGATCCCTCCGACCTGCGCACGCTCTACCAGGAACTGCTGCAACGGCTGCAGCGCAACGAACGCGAGTTCCGCCGCCTCGGCCGCGCGGTGTGGCGGGTGCAGGAAGACGAACGCCGCCGCATCGCCCGCGACCTGCACGACGGCGTCGGCCAGAACCTCACCGCGCTCAAGCTGCGCCTGCACGACATCCAATCCGCGCTGGAACCGCGGCAGGACGCGCTGCGCGAGGGGCTGGCCCAGGCCCTGGCGCTGTGCGCCGACACCCTGGAAGACACCCGCGAACTCTCGCGCCTGCTGCGCCCGCCGATCCTCGACGACCTCGGCCTGGAAGCGGCGCTGCGCTGGCTCGCGCGCAGCCACGACGGCCGCGACGGCGCGCGGGTCGAACTGGAACTGGGCGCGCTGCCCGAACTCGACGGCGAACTGCAGACCGTGCTGTTCCGCACCGCCCAGGAAGCGCTGGCCAACGCCGCGCGCCACGCCCAGGCGCGGCGGGTGCGGATCGGCCTGCACTGCCGCGGCGACGAGCTGCACCTGGACGTGCGCGACGACGGCCGCGGCTGCGATCCGGTCGCGGCCCTGGCCAGCGGCGGCAACGGCCTGGGCGGCATGCGCGAGCGCCTGCGCCTGTACGGCGGCCGCCTGGAAATCGCCAGCGCGCCCGGCGCGGGCCTGCGCCTGAGCGCGCGCCTGCCGCTCGACTACGCCTGATACCGCTGCGGGCACCGCCGTCGTCGCCCGCTCGCTGCGGCAGGCCGTCCGCACCGCCCCGTAACGCAGTACGCCTGCAGCCGACTACCCCCACAGGCACGCTCTGCGCGTCCGCGCCGACACCCGGCTTGACGCCCCGCGCCGCCCTGCGCACGCTGCGGCCATGTCCGAGCCCAGCGTGCGCGTGCTCATCGCCGACGACCACACCATGGTTCGCGAGAGCCTGGCCGGCCTGTTGCGCGGCGCCGGCATCGACGTGGTGGCGCAGGCCGCCGACGGCGTGCAGACGTTGCAGCGCGCGCAGGAACTGCAACCGGACGTGGTCGTCACCGACCTGTCGATGCCGGGCCTCAACGGCCTGGAAGTGGTCCGCCGCCTGCGCGAGCTGGCGCCCGCGCCGCGCGTGCTGGTGCTGACCATGCACCAGGAGGACGAATACATCCTGCAGGCGGTGCGCGCCGGCGCCGCCGGCTACGTGGTCAAGGACAGCCCGGCGACGGAACTGCTGGCGGCGGTGCGCGAAGTCCACGCCGGCCGCGGTTACTTCGGCCCGCAGGCCGCGCGCGCCCTGGCCGAGCAACTGCGCCACCCCGGCCGCGACCTCGGCGATCCCTACGGCCGCCTGACCGCGCGCGAACGCGAAGTCTTCCACCTGATCGCCGACGCCCTGACCACCAAGGAGATCGCCCGGCGCCTGGCGATCAGCGTCAAGACCGCCGAGAACCACCGCGCCCGCGTGCTCGACAAGCTCGGCGTGCGCAACAGCGCGGAGTTGGTGCGCTACGCCTCGCGCAAGGGGTTGGTGGACTGAGTCGGCAGGCGTTCGGCCTTCGCCGCAGCCGGGTTGTCGCGGTCGCGGCTCGCGCCGCTCCTACAGGGGCTGCGGCCGGTTCGTTTGCGACTGTAGGAGCGGCGCGAGCCGCGACCGCGCCAATCCACCTACGACGCCCGCCTCCCGCGCCGATACCACGTCCCGCCGCGCCGACCGCCCTCCCCGCCGCCACCGGGCCGCCCGCCCCGGGGTCGCGACCGCCCCACCATTCGCCGTAGTATCCTCGGCATCCCAACAAGCGTTTTAACGGAGCGGCGGCATGAAGGCAGCGGTCTGGGTGCGGGTAATCGGTCTGGCGCTGCTGCTGGCGCTGCTGGCGGGCTGCAAGACCGGGCCGGTGCGGCGCGTGTCCGAGCCGGCCGCGCGCATCCAGCAGCTCACGGTCAAGGCCGACGGCAGCTGGTCGGTGGACCTGCGGATCGAGAACTTCAGCAGCATCCCGATGCAGTTCGACCGCCTCGACCTGCAGCTCAAGCTCGGCGAGGAAAACGCCGGCCAGCTGCAGGCCCAGCCGGCGCTGTCGATCGGCCCGGAATCGGCCGACGTGGTCACCCTCGCGCTCAAGCCCGCCGGCGGCGCCCGCATCGCCATCGCCGACGCGCTGGCCGGCGGCCGCAGCGTCAACTACAGCCTCGCGGGCGACATCGCCGCCACCCCCAGCGAAGCCAAGCAACGCACCTTCCAGATCGAGCGCAGCAGCGCGCTGAGCCCGGCGCCGGGCTTGCCCGGCGTGATGCGGTAACGCCGGATCGGGGAATCGGCAGCACGGCATCGTCGATGCCGTCCCCGCCGCGCTCCCCGCCCGCCTGCGCGCCGTCGCCCCCGACTCCCTTTCCCCTTTGCGAACCGAGCCCATGAGCACCTACAAAGCCCCCCTGACCGACATGCGTTTCGTCCTGTTCGACGTGCTCGGCGCCGAAGCGCAGTTCCAGCGCCTGGGTTACGCCGACGCCACCCGCGACGTGCTCGACGCGGTGCTGGAAGAAGGCGCGCGCTTCAACGAAACCGTGCTCGCGCCGCTCAACGCCGTGGGCGATCAGATCGGCTGCAAGCACGACAAGGCCACCGGCGCGGTGACCACGCCGCCGGGCTTCAAGCAGGCCTACGACCAGTTCGTCGACGGCGGCTGGTCCGGCCTCACCGCCGAAACCCAGTTCGGCGGCCAGGGCATGCCGCACGCGGCCGGCGTGCCGCTGAAGGAAATGATCGACGCGGCCAACCTGGCCTGGGGCAACTTCCCGCTGCTCTCGCACGGCGCCACCGAGGCCCTGCTGCACCACGGCGAGGAATGGCAGCAGGAAGTGTTCCTCAAGCCGCTGGTGGAAGGCCGCTGGACCGGCACCATGTGCCTCACCGAACCGCATTGCGGCACCGACCTGGGCCTGCTCAAGACCAAGGCCGAACCGCAGGCCGACGGCTCGTACTCGATCAGCGGCACCAAGATCTTCATCACCGCCGGCGAGCACGACCTCACCGACAACATCATCCACCTGGTGCTCGCGCGCCTGCCGGACGCGCCGGCCGGCAGCAAGGGCATCTCGTTGTTCATCGTGCCGAAGGTGAAAGTCGCGCGCGACGGCAGTGTCGGCGAAGCCAACGCGGTGCGCTGCGGCAGCCTCGAACACAAGATGGGCATCCACGGCTCGGCCACGTGCGTGATGAACTTCGACGGCGCCCAGGGCTACCTGATCGGCCAGCCGAACAAGGGCCTGATGGCGATGTTTACGATGATGAACACCGCCCGCCTCGCCGTCGGTCTGCAAGGCCTCGGCCTGTCCGACCGCGCCTTGCAGAACGCGCTGCGCTATTCGCGCGACCGTTTGCAGATGCGCTCGCTGTCGGGCCCGAAGTTCCCCGAGCTGCCGGCCGATCCGATCATCGTCCACCCCGACGTGCGGCGCATGCTGCTGACCTGCAAGGCGCTGGTCGAGGGCGGCCGCGCGATGGGCTACGACGCCGCGCTGCTGGTCGACATCGCCCACGCTTCGCCGGACGAGGCCGAACGCGCGCAAGCCGACGCGCTGATCGGCTTCATGACCCCGATCGTCAAGGCCTGCCTCACCGAGTGGGGCGTGGAGTGCACCTATCACGCGCTGCAGTGCTTCGGCGGCCACGGCTACATCGCCGAACACGGCATGGAGCAGCTCGCCCGCGATGCGCGCATCACCACCTTGTACGAAGGCACCACCGGCATCCAGGCGCTCGACCTGCTCGGCCGCAAGGTCATGCAGCTGCAGGGCGCGGGCCTGCAGGCGATGCTGGCCAAGATCGAGGCCTTCTGCGCGCAGAACGAGAACAACGCGGCGGTCGCCGAATTCGTCGCGCCGTTGCGCAAGGCCGCCGGCGAGTGGCTGCAGCTGACCATGAGCGTGGGCAAGCGCGCCGCCGCCGACGCCGACGAGGTCGGCGCGGCTTCGTACGATTACCTGTTCTATTCCGGCTACGTCTGCCTGGCCTATTGGTGGGCGCGCAGCGTCGCCGCGGCCGAGGCTTCGGGCCAGAGCCAGGCGTTCAAGGACGGCAAGCGCGAGACCGCGCGTTTCTACTTCGCCCGCCTGCTGCCGCGCACCCAGGCGCACAAGGCCGCGATCGACAGCGGCACCGCGCCGCTGATGGCGCTGGCGGCGGAAGGCTTCGACGCGTGATCGCGCGCGGCGGGCGCGCGAAGCCGGCGGTCGTGCGGCTCCGCGGCCTCGCCGCGGCGGCGATCGCGGCGCTGATCCTCGCCGCCTGTTCGCAAGAGCCGCCGCCGACCGAGTTCCCCGGCGGCATCGCGATCCCGTCCGCCGCCAGCGACGTGCGCGAACACATCGACGACCAACTGCGCACGATGACCGCGTACTACCGCTTCGACCTGCCGCCGGCGCAACTGCCGGCGCTGGCGGTGGCGCTGCACTGCCGGCTCGGCGACGTCGGCCACGGCGCGCGCGCGGCCGAGCGAGGCGATCCGGCCTGGTACGCGCCGCGCCCGGACCGCGCCCATCGCCACTGCGAAAGCCGGATCGCGCACTGGATGTACGAACTCGACGTCGATGTCTCGCGGCCCGACCGCTACACCGTCTATCTCAGCGCTTCGAGCTGATCGGGCCGTTCGCGGCCGGGCCCGCATCCGGGCTCGCATCCGGGCTCGGCGCGAGCCGCAGCCAGGCTCGCCGGACCGTTCGAACACCGACCGCCGGCGCACCGCGTCTACACAAAATGTAACCGACAGGGTATAAGCTCACTCTCCGATGGAGACCGATAGAGCGAAGATCCGCCTGGTCCGCACCGGAACCCACGCTGAAATGCTTCAGCGTGAGCCGGAAGTCTCCGGTGTCGGCGAGCCCTACTCGCCCTGGACCGGTCCGCGCGCAGTGCCGCGCAATCCCCTGGAACGCCTGAACTCGGTGCGGCTGCTGGCGCTCGATGCGCACGGGCGCGTGCTCGACTGGATGAACTGGCAGGACGCCGCCTGCCTGTACGCGCGCGGCGCGGTCGCCTGGACCCTGGGCGATCCCTGCCTGCAGGTGCACGGCGGCATCAACCGCTTCACCGGCGAGCGCAGCGTGCTCGAACTGCACCCGATCGTCGCCGCGCGCGGCCATGCCCGTCCCGGCGCGCTCGACCCGACCCCGGCGCTGACCAATGCCGCGCTGTTCGCGCGCGACGGCCACCTGTGCATGTACTGCGGCCACGATTTCCACCGCCCGCACCTGACCCGCGACCACGTCGTGCCGGTGTCCAAGGGCGGCCGCGACATCTGGGAGAACGTGGTCGCGGCCTGCTTCGGCTGCAATTCGCGCAAGGGCAACCGCACCCCGCAGCAGGCCGGCATGCCGCTGCTGGCGGTGCCGTACCGGCCGAGCTGGGTCGAGCACCTGATCCTGTCGAACAGGAACATCCTGGCCGACCAGATGGCGTTCTTGAAGAACCAGCTGCCGAAGAACTCGCGCCGGCTCGGATAAAAGCCGTGAACGCGGTCGCACTATCGCGGCCGACACGCCCGCCGATGTGCCGGTGTGCGCGCATAAGCGACGCAAAGCGCTCGTTGACGACATTACGGTCGTCCCGGACACTCGTCGCCATCGACTTACGGACACATTCGCGATGCCTTTGACCCTCGGTCTGACCGGCATGGACCCGGCGACGGAGTCTGCGCTGCAGACGGCTTTCAAGTTGGCCAACACCCGTCTCGGCAGCCGCTGGAGCCTGGTGCCGGAACAACAGGCCGACTTCGTCGTGGTCGACATGGACAGCATGTACGGACCGATGAGCTGGCTGCGCCTGCATGCCGCGGGCAAGTCGGTGATCGCGCTGACCGCGGCCCAGCGCACCCAGGCCGACTTCCTGCTCGGCCATCCCTTCAGCGCCGACAGCATCGCCGAGCTGCTCGGCGAGATCGCCGGGCACAACGGCGAGCCGGCGGCGGCCGCCGCCGCGCCCAAACCGGTCGAAATTCCGCAGCAACCGCGCACCGACCCGACCGCGGCGCTGCCCGACGTGGTGGTGGAACTGCTGCAGACCGACCTGGCCCAGGCCAAGGCGGCGACGCCGGTCGTCGCGGCACCGGCCGCGCCGGCGAGCATCGCCGCAGCGCCTGTCGAACCGGTCGCTGCCGTCGCGCCGACCGCAGCGGTTGCGCCGCCCGCGCCCGCCGCACCGGTCGCGGCGCCCGCCGCGGGCGTCGCGCCCACGACGCCCGCCTCGCCCGCGCCCGCTCCCGCCGCGCCCGCGCCAGGCTTGGTCGCTCCCGCCGCGCCGGCCCCCGCATCGGTTCCCGCAGCCGCCGCCAGCGTCACCGCGCGCGGCGACGGCCTGCTCGACTGGCTGGTCCCCGGCCGCCTGCGCGGCCTGCTGCGCGTGGGCAGCGGCGAGGAGCGCCTGCTGATCGACGCCGACCAGCGCCGCTACCACGGCCCGGCTGCGCTCAAGCCGCTGTCGGCGCTGTTCGAGCGCGGGTTCGCCGCTTCCGAATTCGAACTGCTGCCGGCCGCGCAGTGGGACGCCGCCGCCGCGCAACTGGGCGCGCCGATGCCGCTGGCGCGGCTGGTGTGGTTCGGCAACCTGCTCGCCGGCCGCGGCCGCCTCGCCCCGGGCTACGACCCGGCGCGCCGCTACCGCATGACCAAGTGGCCGCAGACCGAGCGCGAGTACCCCAAGCACTTCCGCATCGCCACGGTGATGATGAAAGGCCTTTCGCACCTGGCCGAGATCGCCGAGGCCAGCGGCGTCAGCGAGGCCGAGGTCGCCGATTTCATCAACGCCAACCTCGCCACCGGCTTCGCCGAGGCCGAGGGCGATCCGCCGCCGGCCGAGCAGGCCAAGTCCGGCGGCCTGTTCGGGCGCCTGCGCGGCCGCTGAGCGGCTGCGTCCGGGCGTCGCGGGCTAGGCCGACGGCGATCCTGCGAAACGCCGGCCAACGCGCGCCAACGGCGCGCTACGGCGCTCAACGCACGTGTGACCGGGCCGGCGCCCGGGCCTGACGGAATCTGTCCGCAGGCACCAGCCTGAACCTGGAATCGTCACACTTCTTGCCCGCCTCACGCGGCGGCGGGACAATGCCCGACCAGCTGAACGCCCGTGGTCGTAATGATCGATTCGCAGCGCTACCCGCGTCTTTCCCGCATTCAGGTCCCCGCCGACCTGCGCCGCTTTCCTGAAGAGGAACTGCCGGCGATCGCCGAGGAACTGCGCGCCTATTTGATCGAACAGGTCGCCCTGGTCGGCGGCCACTTCGGCGCCGGGCTCGGCGTGATCGAGCTTACCGTCGCCCTGCACTGGTTGTATGACACCCCGCTCGACCGCCTGGTCTGGGACGTCGGCCACCAGAGCTATCCGCACAAGATCCTCACCGGCCGCCGCGACAGCATCCACACGGTCAAGCAGAAGGACGGCGTCGCGCCGTTCCCCAAGCGCGACGAATCCGAGTACGACACCCTCGGCGTCGGCCACAGCTCGACCTCGATCTCGGCCGCGCTGGGCATGGCGGTGGCGCTGCAGCGCCGCGGCGACGAACGCAAGGTGGTGGCGGTGATCGGCGACGGCGCGATGACCGCCGGCATGGCGTTCGAAGCGCTGGCCCACGCCGGCGGCATGAGCGATCCCGAGCCGAACCTGCTGGTGATCCTCAACGACAACCAGATGTCGATCTCCGAGAACGTCGGCGGCGTCACCAAGATGCTCGGCCAGCTCACCAGCAGCCGCACCCTCAACGCGATCCGCGAGGGCGGCAAGAAGCTGCTCGGCGACAAGCGCAAGAAGCCCGCGGCCAAGTTCGTGCGCCGCTGGGAAGAGCACTGGAAGGGCATGTTCGTGCCCTCGACCTTCTTCGAGGAGGTCGGCTTCCACTACACCGGCCCGATCGACGGCCACGACCTGCCGGCGCTGCTGAGCGCGATGAAGACGCTCAAGGGCCTCAAGGGTCCGCAACTGCTGCACATCATCACCACCAAGGGCAAGGGCTACGAGCTCGCCGAGGGCGACCAGATCGGCTACCACGCGGTCGGCCCGTTCGATCCCGAGAAGGGCCTGGTCAGCAAGCCCGGCGCGAAGAAGCCGACCTACACCGACGTCTTCAGCGACTGGCTGTGCGACATGGCCGCCGCCGACGAACGCCTGATGGGCATCACCCCGGCGATGCGCGAAGGCTCGGGCCTGGTGCGCTACAGCAAGGAATACCCGCAGCGCTACTTCGACGTCGCCATCGCCGAGCAGCACGCGGTGACCCTGGCCGCGGGCATGGCGATCGAAGGCGCCAAACCCGTGGTGGCGATCTACTCGACCTTCCTGCAGCGCGGCTACGACCAGCTGGTGCACGACGTCGCGATCCAGGACCTCGACGTGCTGTTCGCGATCGACCGCGGCGGCGTGGTCGGCCCCGACGGCGCCACCCACGCCGGCAACCTCGACCTGTCCTACCTGCGCTGCGTGCCGAACATGGTGGTGATGGCGCCGGCCGACGAGGACGAGTGCCGCAAGATGCTGTCCACCGGCTTCCAGTACCGCGGCCCGGCCGCGGTGCGCTACCCGCGCGGCACCGGCCCCGGCGCGGCGATCCAGCCGGGCCTGGACACCCTGCCGATCGGCAAGGCCGAACTGCGCCGCAGCGGCAAGCGCATCGCCCTGCTCGCGTTCGGCGCGATCGTGCCGGCGGCCGAACAGGTCGCCGCCGAACTGGGCCTGACCCTGGTCAACATGCGCTTCGTCAAGCCGCTGGACCGCGCGCTGATCCTGGAACTGGCGCAGAGCCACGAAGGGTTCGCGACGATGGAAGACAATGTCGTCGCCGGCGGCGCCGGCAGCGGCGTGGCCGAGTTGCTGGCGGCCGAGGGCATCGTGCTGCCGATGCTGCACCTGGGCTTGCCGGACGAGTTCCAGCACCACGCCAGCCGCGAGCAGCTGCTGGCCGAGGCCGGGCTGGACGCGGCCTCGATCCGCGCCAGCCTGATCAAGCGCTGGCCGCAGCTGGCGGCGCAGCCGGCGCCGCAGTCGGCGGCGGGATAACGCCGCCGCGCATCCTCGCGCAACGCAAAACGCCCGGCGCGAAGCCGGGCGTTTTCGTTTGCGGCTGCCGATTCGGCCGCAGCCCTTGTGGGAGGGACTTCAGTCCCGACGCGTTCCGCTCCGATCGCCTGATTGCCCAGCGACCTGATGCCAAAGCATCGGAACTGAAGTCCCTCCCACAGGAGCCGTCGCCGCGCTCAGCCGATCCAGAACGGCATCGCCACGAACGCGCTCAGCACCGCCGCCGCAGCGATCTTCGTACTCGCCTTCGGCGCCATGGTCATCGCCAAGGTCCACGCCAGCGCCGACACGATCAGCGCCGCAGTCCAGAAGATCGGCCCCTGCGCCCAGCCCCAGCCGTGCACGAACAAGGCGAAATCCAGCGCCAGCAGCGCCCAGCCGGCGCCGCGCAGGAGCCGCGCGCGCGCCGGGCGGAACGCGCCGGCGAACACCTGTTGATGGTGCTTTTCCAACCCCAGGCTCAGCAGGCACCACGCCGCCACGCCCAGACACAGTCCCAACCAAAGCATCGATGCACGCTCCTCAGCGATCGGCCAATGCAGGATTGCCGCCGGCGGGCTCGCCGCCCGCGCGTTCGCGCCGCGGCTTGCGTTCGGGCGCCGGCTGCCGCGCCTTGACGAAGCTGCGCCGCGCCAGCAGCGCGAAGCCCAGCGCCAACGCCAGCGCGGTCAGGTCCACCGCCGCCAGCGTCCAGTCGCCGCGCGCGATGGTCGCCAGCAGGTGGCTATTCGGCGCGGTCGCGAAATTGACCAGCGGGATCAGCGCAAACGCGACCGCATTGAGCGCGAAGAACTGGCCCCAGCCGCGCTTGTGCACCGCCGGGATCGCCGCGTATAGGGTCGCCGCGATCCACACCGCGCAGAACACCGTGATCTCGGCGTTCGCACGCGCGGCCGCGTCGGCCGGGATCAGGCGGTTGCCGATCACCATCGCCGCGCTCGCCAGCGGCAGGCCGCCGACCACGCCGAGGTTCAACGCCTGCACCAGGCCGTAGCCCGACAGGCTGCCGGCCTCGGCGATCTTCTTGGCGCGCTTGTTGACCCACACCTGCATGCCGCTGGCGATCATCACGCAGCCGGCGATGCCCATGACGAAGTACAGCCAGCGCAGCGCGCTGCCGCCCCACTGCGCCATGTGCATGCCGCCGATGAAAGTGTAGGTCTTGTAGCCGGCCGCCATCGGCCCGCTGACGTGCAGGAAGCGGCCGTCGTTGGCGTCGTAGAACACCTGCTTGAAGTTCCAGGCGACGTCGCGGCTGTGGTCGCCGCCGAAGGAGATCGTGGCGCTGGTGTCGTCGGGATGGTGCACGCTGACCCAGGTCACCGGCTGGCCCAGGCGCGCGCGCGCGTCGGCGATCAGCGCGTCGATCGAGTGGATCGTCTTCAGCGGCTTGCCGGTCTCGGGCCGCTCGTAGCTGTCGGAGGCCTCGACGAAGAACTTCTCGACGTCGCCGTTGAACGCCGAGTACAGCCCGGCCGGCATGTAGTTGGCGACGAAGATCGCCACGCCGGTGTAGGCGATCATCAGGTGGAACGGCAGGCCGAGCACGCCGGTCAGGTTGTGCCCGTCCAGCCACGCGCGCTGGCCGCCGTTCTTCGGGCGGAAGGTGAAGAAGTCCTTGAAGATGCGCTTGTGGATCACGATGCCGGTGAAGATCGCGATCAGCATGAACATCCCGGCCAGGCCGACGATGTACATGCCCCAGGTCTGCGAATGCAGGTTGAAGTGCAGGGTGAAGAAGAATTCGCCGCCGGCGGTCTCGGGCACCGGCTTGCCGGTCGCCGGGTCGAGGTTGAATTCGTCGGGGTCGCCGACGTCGTAGTAGACGCCGCCCTGCAGCGACTTGCTGCGCTCGCCCGGCAGGGTGATGTAGTAGGCGTGCGGATGCTCCTTCGACACTTTCTGCAGCTGCGTCAGCGCCGCGTCGAGGTCGACGCTGTCGGCGCC
The DNA here is from genome assembly GCF_031199375.1 of Lysobacter yananisis. NCBI lineage: Bacteria > Pseudomonadati > Pseudomonadota > Gammaproteobacteria > Lysobacterales > Lysobacteraceae > Lysobacter > Lysobacter yananisis. Next base: position 3,579,895 of record NZ_CP133568.1, on the reverse strand, counting down.
GCGCTCGTGGCCGTGCAGCGCCGGCTGCATCCAGTGGGTGAGTTCCTTGTCGAAGCAGGCGATGGTGCCGCCGACGAAGATCACGAACAGCAGCCAGCCGATCGTCAGCCCGGCCCAGGTGTGCAGCCACGCCATCGCTTGCGAGAAAGTGTTTTTCATCGTGTCGGCGCCTCAGGCCGCCGGCGTCGCGGCGGAAAACAACGCGGCCGCGCCGCACAGCCGCGCGACGCCCAGCAGCAGAGCCGCGCCCAGCGCCGGCGCCCAGCACGCGCGCCAGGCGCTGCGCGCGGCGAAGGCGTACATCGCCACCGCGCACCAGACGAAAAAGCTCAGCAGGCTCGCCGCGATCACGTTGTCGACCCGCGAGAACGGCAGCGTCAGGCTCAGCACCGCGGTCAGCGCGTAGGCGAACAGGTAGCCGAGCACGATCGCCGCGAACGCGCGCGCCGCGACTTCGCCGCGGTAGCGCCACGACAACGGCGCGCGCGGCTTGCGCGCCGGCGCGGCGGGGCGCGGGTCGTGGCCGGCGCGCGTGGCGGCCAGGGCCGGAGTGGCGGAGCTTTGCGTCATTGCGGCGTCGGGTCGTGGGGCGGCCGGTGGGGTAGCGCCGGGCCGGGTCGTGCAGGGAGCCGGAAACGGCGCCGGAGCGCCCACCTTGGGGCGCGCCGGCCTGCGCAGTCTAGTTGGCAATGGTTCTCATTTGCAAACCATGGCGGCGCGGGCCGAATCGCCAGACCGGCACCGCGAAAGCGCCAGGGCGTGTTACAGATGGCGCATACCGCCGGCGCGGCGAACCGGCTACGATCCGCTCGCCCGACACCGTCGCCCTCCCTCACCTTCCAGAGAACGCCAAGGATGCGCCGCGCCCTCACCGCCCTCGCCCTGCTGGCGCTGCTGCCGGCCGCAGCGGCGCAGACGCCGACGCCGCCCCCGGCCGGCGACATCCGCGACCTCGACACCCTGGTCGTCACCGGCGAACAACCCGGCCCCGGCCTGTGGAAGGTGACCCGCGGCGGCCACGTGCTGTGGATCCTCGGCACGGTCAGCCCGCTGCCCAAGGACATGACCTGGCTGTCGCGCCAGGTCGAGGCGACCATCGCCGATTCGCAGGAAGTCATCGCCCCGCCCTCGGTCAGCCTCGGCACCGAGCTGGGCATGTTCCGCACCATGATGCTGATTCCCACCGCGCTGAAGGCGCGCAAGAACCCGGACGGCAAGACCCTGCAGGACGTGGTGCCGGCCGACCTGTACGCGCGCTGGAGCGCGCTCAAGGCGCGCTACATCGGCCGCGACGGCGGGGTCGAGAAATGGCGGCCGATCTTCGCCGCGCAGGAGCTCTACGAGGCGGCGATCAAGCAATCCGGGCTGTCGCTCAAGGACGTGGTCCAGCCGGTGGTGGAAAAGGCGGCCAAGCAGCACGGCGTGCCGGTAACCGAGGCGCGGGTGACGCTGAAGATCGACGACCCCAAGGCCACGCTCAAGGAATTCGCCGACAGCGCGATGGACGACCGCGAGTGCTTCGCCAAGACGCTCTCGCGCATCGAGACCGACCTGGAAGCGATGCGCGCGCGCGGCAACGCCTGGGCGGTCGGCGACATCGCCACCCTGCGCACGCTGCCGCAGGGCGACCAGTACCGCACCTGCCTGGAAGCGCTGGCCGCGACCGGCGTGGCCCGGCGCCTGAACCTCGGCGACCTGCGCCAGCGCGTGACCGCGAACTGGCTCGAACGCGCGCAGGAGGCGATCGCCAAGAACAACAGCACCTTCGCCTCGCTGCCTGTGGCGGATCTGCTGGAGAGCGGCGGATTGCTCGACAAGCTGCGCGATGCGGGATACACGGTCGAAGATCCCTGAGTTTTCGGCGACCGGATCGAAAGGCGTCGGGCCTGAAGGCCCTCCCACCAGAGCCTGTCGTGGGAGGGCCTTCAGGCCCGATGCTTTCCGCTCAGCCGCCGCAAGCCCTCCCGGCTCAGCCGGCCGCCCCCGGCGCGCCCCGACCGAACACCTCGTAGATCCGCCGCAGCAACGCCGGCGTGTCGTCGAACACCTCATGGCGCAGACGCAGGCCGGCGTCTTCGCGGGTCCAGAACTTGAGCAGCCAGCCGTTGTCGGTGCGCTCGAATTCGCCGGTGCGTTCCAAAGGCGTCGGGGTCATCGCGGCTTCCTCGCAGCGCCGGCATCGGGCCCCGCCGGTTCGGGGACGCGGCCTTCGGGCCGGTTCGGCCATGATCGCGCGCGGGCTTCGCAGGGGCTGCGATGCGGGCTCGGCAGCCGGAACCCTGCAGAACTGCTGAGCGGCTGAGCGGCTGAGCGGCTGAGCGGAAAGCATCGAGCCTGAAAGCCCCGCCACCCAAAAACCCAGGCGCCGGAAACGAAAAACCCCGGCGTTCGCCAGGGTCTCGGTACTGCGTTTCGCAAGATGGTCGGGACAGCCGGATTTGAACCGACGACCCTCTGCCCCCCAGGCAGATGCGCTACCAGGCTGCGCTATGCCCCGACGTCGCTTGCAAAGATCCGCTCATGCGAGCGGGCGGCAAGTATAGCCGCTTGTGGCTGCAATGGGGAACCGGACGCCCGCGGCGAACCGCGGCTTTTCCTTCCCCGTTCCCGCCCTTTCAGCGCCGCAGCAGCTGCAGCACTTCTTCCAGTTCCATTCGCACCTGCTTGACGATCTGCGAGGACAGCGCCGATTCGTCCTTCGCCGCCTCGCCTTCCAGGCGCAGGCGCGCGCCGCCGATGGTGTAGCCCTGTTCGTACAGCAGGCCGCGGATCTGCCGCACCATCAGCACTTCGTGGCGCTGGTAATAACGGCGGTTGCCGCGGCGCTTGACCGGGTTGAGGGTGGGAAACTCGGTCTCCCAATACCGCAGCACGTGCGGCTTGACGTCGCACAGCTCGCTGACCTCACCGATGGTGAAGTAGCGCTTGGCCGGAATCGGCGGAAGTTCGCGGTTACTGCCCGGATCCAGCATGTTCGCCTCCGCTGTACGCCTCGACCCGCTCCTTGAGCTTCTGGCCCGGGCGGAAGGTCACCACCGTGCGCGCGGAAATCGGAATCTCCTCGCCGGTCTTCGGATTGCGGCCCGGGCGCTGGTTCTTGCGGCGCAGATCGAAGTTGCCGAAACCCGACAGCTTGACCTGGCGCCCCTGCTCCAACGCTTCGCGCAACGCATCGAAGAACGCGTCGACGAACTCCTTGGCTTCGCGCTTGTTCAGTCCGACTTCGTCGAACAGACGCTCCGCCATTTCCGCTTTGGTAAGTGCCATGGTGACCTCTGAATAACGTCCGGACCGTGACGGCCGCGCGAGGCGTCAGGCGCGCAGCCTGGCACCGTGTTCGCGCTCCACCGCGGCGGTCACTTCGGCCACCACGGCATCCACGTCCCGGTCGGTCAGGGTGCGCGATTCATCCTGCAGAATCAAGCCCATAGCGAGACTCTTGAATCCGGTTTCCACGCCCTTGCCCTGGTAGCGGTCGAACAGCACCAACTCGCGCAGGCTGGGCCCGGCGGCGGCCTGGACGGTGGCCTGAATGGCCGCCCACGGCACCGTATCGGCGACGATGAACGCGCGATCGCGGCGCACCGACGGGTACTTGGACTGCGCCCCGGCCTTGGCGATGGCGCGTTCGACCAATCCGCCCAGATCCAGTTCGAAGGCGACGACCTCCACGTCCAGATCCAGCGCGCGCTGCAGGCGCGGATGCAGCTGGCCGATCCAGCCCAGCCGCTGCTCGCGGCCGCCGTCCACGCGCCAGACATCGGCGCTGCGGCCCGGATGCGCCCACGCCGGCGCGCTCGGGCGGTACTCCAGGCGCGCGCCGGCGGCGGCGGCGAGGCTGTCGAGGTCGCCGCGCAGGTCGTGGAAGCCGACCGGCTGCGCCGCCCGCCCCCACTGCTCGGCGCGGGCGTCGCCGCAGACCGCGGCGGCGATGCGCGGGGTCTCCAGCGGCGCCGCGGCCGCGGCGTGGAACACGTTGCCCAGCTCGAACAGGCGCACCCGATCCTGCTGGCGCGCGGCGTTGCGCGCGAGCGCGGCGACCAGCCCCGGCAGCAGCATCGTGCGCATCACCCCGAGCTCGGCGCTGAGCGGGTTGGCCAGCGCCACCGCGCCCTCGCCCGCCTGCCACAGCTGCAGCCAGGCGGCGTCGACGAAGGCGTAGTTGACCGCTTCCAGGTAGTCGCGCGCGGCCATCTGCCGGCGCACCGTCGGCGCATCGACGCGGGTTTCGCTCGGCGCGATCAGGCGCGAGGCGCCGCCCGGCAGCGTGGTCGGGATGCGGTCGTAGCCGTGGATGCGGGCGATCTCTTCGATCAGGTCCTCTTCGATGGCGATATCGAAGCGGCGGCTCGGCGCGGTCACGCTCCAGCCATCGTCGCTGCGCTCCACCGCCAGGCCCAGGGCCTGCAGGATGCGCTCGACTTCGGCGTCGGCCACGCTCAGGCCGAGCACGCGCGCCAGCCGCGCACGGCGCAGCGCCACCGGCCGCGGCTGCGGCAGGTGCTCGGGCAGCGCCGATTCGGTCAGCGGGCCGGCGGCGCCGCCGGCGATGTCGAGGATCAGCCGGGTCGCGTACTCGATCGCGGTGCGCGGCAGCTCCGGATCGACGCCGCGCTCGAAGCGGTGGCCGGCGTCGGTGTGCAGGCCGAGCTTGCGGCCGCGGCCGATGATCGCGGCCGGGGCGAAGTGCGCCGCTTCCAGGAACACGTTGACGGTGGCGTCGGTGACGCGGCTGTCGTAGCCGCCCATCACGCCGCCGAGCGCGACCACGCGCTGGGCCGCGCCGGCGCCGTCGGTGATGACGATGAACTGCTCGTCCAGCGCCACTTCCTGCGCGTTGAGCAGTTGCGTCGCCTCGCCCTTGCGCGCGCGGCGCGCGCCGACCGGGCCGGCCAGGGTGTCGCGGTCGAAGGCGTGCATCGGCTGGCCGATCTCCAGCATCACGTACTGGGTCACGTCGACCAGGAACGACACCGGACGCACGCCGCTGCGGCGCAGGCGCTCGGCCATCCACACCGGCGTCGGCGCGGTCGCGTCGACGCCTTCGATGACCCGGCCGCAGTAGCGCGGCACATCGGCGCCGGCGTCGAGCTCGACCGCGAGGGCAGAGTCGATCGTCGCCGGCACCGGCTCGATCGCCAGCGGCGCGACCGCGCTGCCGGTCGCGGCGGCGACGTCGAAGGCGATGCCGCGCACGCTGAAGCAGTCGGCGCGGTTCGGGGTCAGCTTGATCTCGATGCTGGCGTCGGGCAGGCCCAGGTACTGCGCCAGCGGCTGGCCGACCGGCGCGTCGGCCGGCAGTTCCAGCAGGCCGGACGCGTCGGCGTCGATGCCCAGTTCCTTGGCCGAACACAGCATGCCGAAGGATTCCACGCCGCGCAGCTTGGCGGCCTTGATCGCCATGCCGCCGGGCAGACTCGCGCCGACCGTGGCCAACGGCGCGATCAAGCCGGCGCGCGCGTTCGGCGCGCCGCACACGATCTGCACCGTGCCGCTGCCGGTATCGACCGAGCACACCTGCAGGCGGTCGGCTTCCGGATGCTTTTCGGCGCTGACGATGCGCGCGACGACGACGCCGTCGAGCGCCGCGCCGAGCGCGGTCACTTCTTCCACTTCCAGCCCGATCGCGGTCAGGGTCGCGGCGAGCTCATCGCGCGTGGCGGCGGTCGGGACGTGCTGGCGGAGCCAGTTTTCGCTGAATTTCATGGGGATGGACCGGGAATCGGGAATGGGGGAATCGAGCGGCGGACGGATGGCGCGCAAACGGGGCGCGCAAACGGGGCGGGCCGGCGGAACCGGGGCGCTCGCGCTTGCGATCGCCCGCTCCCCGGCCCCCTGCCTCAGGCGAACTGCCTGAGGAAGCGCACGTCGTTCTCGAAGAAGCTGCGCAGGTCGTCGACGCCGTAGCGCAGCATGGTCAGCCGCTCCACGCCCATGCCGAAGGCGTAGCCGGTGTAGCGCTCCGGGTCGATGCCGACGTTGCGCAGCACGTTCGGGTGGACCATGCCGCAGCCCAGCACTTCCAGCCAGCGGGTGCTGCCGTCGGCCTGCTGCCAGGCGATGTCGACCTCGGCCGAGGGCTCGGTGAAGGGGAAGTAGCTCGGGCGGAAGCGCATTTCGAAATCGCGCTCGAAGAACGCGCGCACGAATTCGGCCAGGGTGCCCTTGAGGTCGGCGAAGCTGGAATGCTCGTCGATCAGCAGGCCTTCGCACTGGTGGAACATCGGCGTGTGGGTCTGATCGCTGTCGCTGCGGTAGACCTTGCCCAGCGCGATCATGCGCAGCGGCGGCCCGCTCTTATCGGCAACGGCCTGCAGCATGTAGCGCACCTGCATGCCCGAGGTGTGGGTGCGCAGCAGGCGGGCGACGCCGGCGCTGTCCGGCGGAAAATAGAAGGTGTCGTGCATCGCCCGCGCCGGATGGTGCGGCGGGAAGTTGAGCGCTTCGAAGTTGTGCCAGTCGTCCTCGATCTCCGGGCCGTCGGCCAGTTCGAAGCCGAGCCGGCCGAAGATGTCGGCCATGCGCTCCATCGTGCGGCTGACCGGATGCAGGCCGCCGCGCGCGGCGTCGATGCCCGGCAGGGTCACGTCGATGGTTTCCGCGGCCAGGCGCGCGTCGAGCGCGGCATCGTCGAGCGCGCTCTTGCGCCGGGCCAGCGCATCGGTCAGCGCGTCGCGCGCCTTGTTGATCGCCTCGCCGGCGGCCTTGCGTTCGTCCGCCGGCAGCGCGCCGAGCTGCTTGAGCTGGGCGGTGACGCTGCCGGACTTGCCGAGCAGCGACACGCGCAGCGCCTCGATGGCCTCGGGGGAATCCGCCGCCGCGATCTCGGCCAGCGCGTGCTGGGTCAGTTGCTCGATCTGCGCCATGTGCTCAAGGTTCCTTTCACTTGCCTTGCGTTGAATTGCCTCGCGATCGCCGGCCGCGGAGCTCGTCCGCCCAGGTCCGCGCCTGTTCGCTGCCCGCCTCGACCGACTGCCGGGCCGCCTCGTCGCAGTTCGCCGCCGATGCCGGCTCGCCGGTCGCGACCGTCGCGTTGAGCGCCACCCCGAGCAGCTTCTGCGGCGAAACCCGCTTCTCCAGCTTCTTGAGGATCGCGGTGACGTCGTCGTCGAGCTGCCGGGTGCGCGCTTCGTCGAGCACCGTGCACTGCTCGTTGCGGCCCTTGGCCAGCATCACCTCGGCGAAGCGCTGCAGGTTCTCGGTTTCCTCGGCCGCCTTGTCGCGCGCCGCGGCGACCGTCGACCCCGCCATGCCGCCCAACAACGCCAGCGCGCACACGCCGGACCGGCCGTAACTGGAAATTCCTTTCATCGCATCCTCCTGGGTGGGTCCGACGGCCCGATGTCGCGGGCCCAGAAACGACAATGGGGAAGGACTCGCGCCCTTCCCCATGCCTTGTGGTTCCTCTTTCAAAAGTCCGCACATGGATGTGCGGGCTCTTGCGGAGGGACCCGCATCAAGCCGCGAGCGCGCTCTTCGCCTTCTCTGCCAGAGCCGCAAAACCCTTCGCGTCGTGCACGGCGATGTCCGCCAGCACCTTGCGGTCGAGGGTGATGCCGGCCTTCAGCAGGCCGTTGATAAATCGGCTGTAGCTCATGCCGTTGATGCGGGCCGCCGCATTGATGCGGGTGATCCACAGCGAACGGAAATTGCGCTTCTTCTGCTTGCGACCGATGTAGGCGTACTGCAGGGCCTTCGTCACCGCCTGCTTGGCGACGCGGAAGACCTTGCGGCGGGCGTTGTAGTAGCCCTTGGCCTGCTTCAGGATTTTCTTGTGACGGCGACGCGCCGTAACACCACGCTTAACTCGTGCCATTTTTCAGTCTCCTCACAAATACGGAAGCATGCGGTCCAGACGGCCCGCGTCCTCGGCACGAACATGGTTCGTCTGCCGCAGGTTGCGCTTCCGCTTGGTCGCCTTCTTGGTGAGGATGTGGCTCTTGTTGGCGTGGCCGCACTTGTACTTGCCGGAAGCGGTCTTCCGGAAGCGCTTGGCCGCCGCCCGATTGGTCTTGATCTTGGGCATTGCGATGTCCTTTCGGATGGTTTTATGTCACTGGCCTGGGCGGTGGCTGGGCACGGCATGCGTGCGGCCACTCTTTCCGTCCTGCCCTTGCCGGCTTGTAAGTCGCTGATTTACAAAGAATCTACGACAGGTCCGTGCATCTGCATACAACAAACCCGGCGAACCGGGCCGCATAGTATGCGGGCTGGAGGCCGGGCTTGCAAATATCTTCAGGCAAATCAGGGGATTGGGAGCCGCGCTCCCACCCCGACCGCGTCCGCGACCCTTCCCCGGCGACGGGGAAGGACCCGGCTCAGGTCTTCTTCTTGGGCGCGATCATCATGACCATCTGCCGCCCTTCCAGGCGCGGACGCGACTCGACCACGATGTCCTCGCCCAGGTCGGCCTCGATCCGCGCCGCCATCTCGCGACCGAGCTCCTGGTGGCTCATCTCGCGGCCGCGGAAGCGGATGTTGACCTTGACCTTGTCGCCCTCTTCCAGGAAACGGCGCATGTTGCGCAGCTTGATCTGGTAGTCGCCCTCGTCGGTGACCGGACGGAACTTGAGTTCCTTGATCTCGACCTGCTTCTGCTTCTTCTTGGCCTCGTTGGCCTTTTTCTGCTGCTCGAAGCGGAACTTGCCGAAATCCATGATCTTGCAGACCGGCGGATCGGCGTTGGGCTGGATTTCGACCAGATCCAGGGCTTCCTCTTCGGCCATGCGCAGCGCTTCGTCGCGCGTGAGCACGCCGATCATCTCGCCGTCGCTGCCGATCACGCGCACGCGCGGGACGCGGATTTCCTGGTTCTTTCGATTCGGCTTCTCAGGGGTACTGATTGTTGCAATCTCCAATAAAAACGCGATGTTACGCGCCTGGGGCCGTCCCGGCCTGACCGGGACGGAGGTTGTGACGCTGCGCGCGGGCGGCGGCCGGCCGGGTCAGGCTCGCTCGCTCATAAGACGCGAAGCGAACTCGGCGACGGTCATCGTCCCCAGGTCCTCCCCACCCCGCGTACGCACTGCGATCGTGCCGGTCTCCTTCTCGCGGTCGCCGGCCACGAGCAGGTACGGCACGCGCTGCAGCGTGTGCTCGCGAATCTTACGGCCGATTTTTTCGTTTCGCAAATCGGCCTCGACCCGGAACCCTTGATTTGCAAGGAGTTTCCTGACCTCTTCCACATAATCGCCCTGGGCATCGGTGATATTGAGCACCGCCGCCTGGACCGGCGCCAGCCAGGCCGGGAACTGGCCGGCGTGGTGTTCGATCAGGATGCCGATGAAACGCTCCATCGAGCCGACGATGGCCCGGTGCAGCATCACCGGCGTGCGCCGCTGGCTGTTTTCGTCGACGTATTCCGCGCCCAGGCGGCCCGGCATCATGAAGTCGACCTGCATCGTGCCGAGCTGCCAGGTGCGGCCGATCGCGTCCTTCAAGTGGTATTCGATCTTCGGACCGTAGAACGCGCCTTCGCCCGGCAGTTCCTGCCATTGCACATCGCACGCCGACAACGCACTGCGCAGCGCGCCTTCGGCCTTGTCCCAAGTGGCGTCGTCGCCGAGGCGCGATTCCGGGCGCAGCGCGATCTTGATCTGGATGTCGTCGAAACCGAAATCGGCGTACACCGCCAGCGCCTGCCGGTGGAACGCGGTGACTTCGGCTTCGATCTGGTCTTCCAGGCAGAACACGTGGCCGTCGTCCTGGGTGAAGCCGCGCACGCGCAGGATGCCGTGCAGCGCGCCGGACGGCTCGTTGCGATGGCAGGCGCCGAATTCGCCGTAACGGATCGGCAGATCGCGATAGCTGTGCAGGCCCTGGTTGAACACTTGCACGTGGCCCGGGCAGTTCATCGGCTTGATCGCGTAGGTGCGCTTCTCCGACTCGGTGAAGAACATGTTCTCCTGGTAGTTGTCCCAGTGGCCGGACTTCTGCCACAGCGACACGTCGAGGATCTGCGGGCAGCGCACTTCGCCGTAGCCGCTGTCGCGGTAGACCTTACGCATGTACTGCTCGACCACCTGCCAGATCGACCAGCCTTTCGGGTGCCAGAACACCAGGCCCGGCGCTTCTTCCTGCAGGTGGAACAGGTCCTGCTGCTTGCCGATCTTGCGGTGGTCGCGCTTCTCGGCCTCTTCCATGCGCTGGATGTAGGCGGCGAGTTGCTTCTTGTCGGCCCAGGCGGTGCCGTAGATGCGCTGCAGCTGTTCGTTCTTGGAATCGCCGCGCCAGTACGCGCCGGAGATGCGGGTCAGCTTGAACGCCTTGAGGAAGCGCGTGTTGGGCACGTGCGGACCGCGGCACATGTCCACGTATTCCTCGTGGTAGTACAGGCCCATCGCCTTCTCGTCGGGCATGTCCTCTACCAGGCGCAGCTTGTAGTCCTCGCCGCGCGACTGGAACACCGCGACGACCTCGTCGCGCGGCGTGACCTTCTTGATCACGTCGTAGTCCTTGTCGATCAGCTCGATCATGCGCGCTTCGATCGCGGCCATGTCGTCCGGGGTGAACGGGCGCTCGTACCAGATGTCGTAGTAGAAGCCTTCCTCGATGACCGGGCCGATCACCATCTTCGCGGTCGGGTACAGCTGCTTGACCGCGTGGCCGACCAGGTGGGCGCAGGAGTGGCGGATGATCTCGACGCCTTCGGGGTCCTTCGGCGTGATGATGCGCAGCTTGGCGTCGTGGTCGATGCGGTCGCTGGCGTCGACCAGCTTGCCGTCGACTTCGCCGGCGACGGTGGCCTTGGCCAGGCCGGCGCCGATCGAGGCGGCGACGTCCATGACGGAAACGGGGTGGTCGAATTCGCGGCGGCTGCCGTCGGGGAGGGTAATGGCGATCATGGCTTCGTGGTTCGCAGGGCGTGGGTCGGAGGCGCCGGCGCGCGCGGCCGGGTTGCGGCGCGACGGGCGCGGACGGAGTCGCGGCGGGCGCCGCGCCTACAAGGGGGGGTGGTCGAAGAATCCGGCGACCGGACAAGAAAAAAGCGCCGCGAGGGCGCCTGCGTGAGCGGGGCCTGCGCGGGGATCAGCGGTGGGCGCGGGTAGTGTCCATGTCGCACGCTCGGCCGGCGCGTTGGCGCGGGCCACCTGGGGCTCTCGGGAGGGCGCGGCCGGATGCCGCGTCGCAGGCGCTAATAGTTGGGGACGCGGCGGGGGCAAGTCAACCGTTCGCCGCCGTCGGATTTGGCAGGTCCGGTGCGGCAGGGACCGCGACGGGCCGCACACGGAAAGCGCGCGGCATTGCGTTAATGTGGATGCATCAAGGACGCCATCTGCGTGGGGACGTGATGGGAATCAGGGAAGCCGGACGCGCCTGGCGCAACCGCGCGGCGGCGATGCCGGCATCGATATCCGGCCGCGGCGCGGCCGTTTACGGCGAGGTCGGGCACGACCGGGCGGGCCGGGATCGGGCCAGCTTCAATCAGAGCGCCTTCGATCGGGCCGCCGTCGATCAGACCACCTTCGATCGGGCCGCTTTCGGCCGAACCGCTCCCGGCCCACGATGAGCGACGACACGCCCGCCCCCTCCCCCGCCGCGCCGACCGCCAGCGCCTCCGCCTTCGCGGTGCTGCGGCGCCTGGCGCCGACCGTATGGCATTACCGCGGCCGGCTCGTCGCCGGCCTGCTGCTGGTGCTGGGCACCAAGGCGACCCTGGTCGGGCTGCCGCTGGTGCTCAAGGAGCTGATCGACGCGCTCGACCTCAAGCCGACCCCGCTGACCGTGCCGGCCGCGCTGCTGATGGCCTACGGCGCGCTGCGGCTGGCCTCCTCGGTGCTGCAGGAGTTGCGCAACGTGGTGTTCGCGCGGGTGATGGCGCGCAGTTCGCGCGAGGTCGCGCTGCGGGTGTTCGAGCACCTGCACGCGCTGAGCCTGCGCTTCCACCTGGACCGCCGCACCGGCGCGGTCGGCCGCGACCTGGAGCGCGGCATGGGTTCGATCTCCGAGCTGCTCGACACCGTGCTGTACATGGTCGTGCCGACCCTGGTCGAACTGGCGCTGATCGTCGCGATCCTGGTCGCCGGCTACGACCTGTCGTTCGCCGCGATCACCCTGGTCACGCTGGCGCTGTACATGGCGTTCACCTACCGCATGACCGAGTGGCGGCTGCGCTGGTACCGGGAGATGAACGAGGCCAACACCGAGGCCAGCGCCGGCTCGGTCGATTCGCTGCTGAACTACGAGACGGTCAAGTACTTCAACAACGAGGCCTTCGAGACCGAGCGCTTCGACCGCCGCCTGCGCACGCTGGAGGACAGCGCGGTACGCAGCCTGAAGGCGGCCTCGCTGATGGGCATCGGCCAGTCGGCGCTGATCGCCCTGGGCCTGACGGCGCTGCTGTGGCGCGCCACCGACGGCGTGGTCGAAGGGCGCATGAGCCTGGGCGACCTGGTCCTGGTCAACGCCTACCTGCTGCAACTGGCCGCGCCGATGAGCTACCTCGGCGTGGTCTACCGCGAAGGCAAGCAGATGCTGGCCAACCTGGAGCGCATGTTCGCCCTGCTCGACGAGCCGGTGGAGGTGGTCGACCGTCCCGGCGCGCCGGCGCTGCGGGTCGGCGGCGGCGAGGTCCGGTTCGAGAACGTGTCGTTCCGCTACGGCGAGCGCGAGATCCTCGCCGGCATCGACCTGGTCATTCCCAGCGGCCATACCGTGGCGGTGGTCGGCAGCACCGGCGCGGGCAAGTCGACCCTGGCGCGGCTGCTGTACCGCCACTACGACCCCGACGGCGGGCGGGTCACCGTCGACGGCCAGGACCTGCGCGAGGTGACCGCCGACTCGCTGCGCCGGCGCATCGGCGTGGTTCCGCAGGACACCGTGTTGTTCAACGAATCGCTGTACTACAACATCGCCTACGGCCGCCCCGACGCCAGCCGCGAGGAAGTGCTGGAGGCCGCGCGCGCCGCGCGCATCCACGACTTCATCCAGACCCTGCCGCAGGGCTACGACACCGGCGTCGGCGAGCGCGGGCTCAAGCTCTCCGGCGGCGAGAAGCAGCGCATCGCCATCGCCCGCACCCTGCTCAAGCGGCCGGCGATCCTGATCTTCGACGAGGCCACCTCGGCGCTGGACGCGCAGACCGAAGGCGAGATCCAGCGCGAGCTGCGCCAGGCCGCGCAGGGCCGCACCGCGCTGGTGATCGCCCATCGCCTGTCGACCGTGGTCGACGCCGACCAGATCGTGGTGCTGGAAGCCGGCCGCATCGCCGAACGCGGCGACCATGCCGAACTGCTCGCCGCCGGCGGCCGCTACGCCGCGCTGTGGGCGATGCAGCAACGCCGCCCGCCCGGCCTCGCGCCCGCGGCCGGCGACGACGGCGCGCCGCGGGCCCGGCACGCCGACGAACACCCCGCCCTTACCGACTGAAGGAAACCCGCATGACGACATTGATTGTCTCCGACCCCTGGGACATCCACGCCAGATCGGTGGCCTGGGCGCTGGAGAACGAAGGCGAGCGCGTGCACGTGTGGTACACCCACGACTATCCGCAAAAACACGGCGTCAGCCTGCGCACCGGCGGCGGCCCCGCGGCGGTGTCGCTGTATTGCCTGCGCCACGAGCGCGCCTTCGACACCGCCGACGTCGATACGGTGTGGCTGCGCCGCTGGTACCAGCCCGAGCCCTCGGCCCAGCTGCATCCGGCCGACATCCGCTTCTCGCAGCTGGAATCCACCGAGTTCGTGCGCGCCACGATCAACCTGCTTGAAGCCCAGCGCGAGCGTTTCTGGATCAACCCGATCCAGGCCAAGGCGCTGGCCGACCGCAAGGCGGTGCAACTGCACCACGCCGCCGCGGTCGGCCTGGACACGCCGCCGACGCTGATCTCGAACGATCCCGAGGCGATCCGCGCGTTCTACCGCGAGCACGGAGGCCGCGCGATCTACAAGCCGATCACCGCGGCGGCCTGGATCAGCGAAGGAGAAGAAAAGGTGCGCGGCACCTTCACCACGCCGCTGACCGAGCAACTGCTGCGCGAGGACGCCGCGCTGTCGAACGCGCCCGGCATCTACCAACCGTTGCTGGACAAGGCTTACGAGCTGCGGGTGACGGTGATGGGACGCACCGCGATCGCCGCGCGCCTGCATTCCCAGCGCGACGGCGACTACCTCACCGACTGGCGCGCGAACGAATTCGACGAACGCATGGGCTGCGAGCGCTACGCCCTGCCCGAGGCGGTGCAGGCGCGCTGCCTGCAGGTCATGGCGCGGCTGGGACTGGTGTTCGGCTGCATCGACATCGTGGTCACCCGCGACGGCCGCTACGTGTTCCTGGAAGTCAACGAGATGGGCCAGTTCATGTGGCTGGAGGCGATCAATCCCGGCCTGCAGCTGATGGACTGCGCGGTCGAATTCATCCGCAGCCGCGACCCGGCCTTCGTCTACGACTGGCGCGAACCGGTCTACCGCTACCGCGACTACTGGGAATCGCGCGGCGAACGCGGCGAGGCCGAGCCGGACGCGCGGCGCCACGTGCCGCTGCCGCAGGTGTTCCAGATGCGCGAGTGAGCGCCCGGCCGCGCCCGCGCGGCCGCGCACGAACGAACGGGCCGGGAGGCGACGCCTCCCGGCCCGTTTTGTTTCGCGTAGTCCGGCGTACCGGGTCGCGCCCGGCAGGCGCGTACCGGATTACGGGATCTGGTCGCCGTTGTCGGCGAAATCGATCTCGTTGAACGGGCTGGTGCGGCGATAGGTCGTCGCGGCCACGAACGCGGCATTCTGCTCGGCGCCTTCCATCTGCTCGGATTCGATCGCGACCATGCGGCCGATCAGGCGGGTCTGTTCGCTCATAACCTACTACTCCGTTAGCAAGGCGGCGGATCGCCGCCATCCGAAGATAGGAAGCCGCGTTCGCAGGCGGCAAGACGCCCGCACCTGTCAATTGTTCCAGCACGAACCGGTACGTCCTAAAAAAGCGCGACGGGGCAAGCAGTTAGCCACAACGAAAGCACCCAATCCGCAAGCCAAACTCGGCAAAGAAAGCCACCTCAATGCTTGCCGACCGTGAAGAAAAAGTGACGGTCGTTGAGGGCTGCGCGAACGGTGGCCGCGGCCGCGAAAATCCCTGGTTTGCGGGAAAAAACGCGAGCCCCGGGCGGGACCTCGGGCGGCACGCGGCGGCGGCCCGGTGGACGACGCGGCGACGGCACACCGCTTCGGGACCGCCGCGGACCGCAGCGACCGGACCCGGCCGCGCACAGAAAAACGGCGAAGCCCGAGGGGCTCCGCCGTTCGCGTTCCGAATTGGTGGGCGATACAGGGTTCGAACCTGTGACCCCTACCATGTCAAGGTAGTGCTCTACCGCTGAGCTAATCGCCCGTCGCCGAATTTTGCGTGAAGCTCCCCGGCGAAGGGAGCGCAGTCTAGCCCAGAGCCCGGCGCGGGACAAGCGTTTTTTGCGCCGCCGCATCCGTTGCGGCCGTCCTCTCGCCCCGCCGCCGCACGCCGGCGGCGAACCAGCGGCGAACCCCGGCGGATCAGGCGCCGAAGCCGGCATCCTTGAGCTGGCGCAGTTGGTCGCGCACCGCCGCGGCCTGCTCGAACTCCAGGTCGCGCGCGTGCTGGTACATCTGCTGCTCGAGCTGCTTGATCCGGGCCGCGAACTGGGCCGGCGACAGCGCCGCGTACTCGGCCTGCTCCTCCGCCACCCGCCGCGCCTTGCCGCGCGCCTTGAGCGCCTCGGGATCGACCCGCGCGCCTTCCATGATGTCGACCACCGCCTTGGCCACCGACTTGGGCACGATGCCGTGCTGCTCGTTGTACTCGACCTGCTTCTGCCGGCGCCGGTCGGTCTCGTCGATCGCCTTCTGCATCGAGTTGGTGATGCGGTCGGCGTAGAGGATCGCCTTGCCGCGCAGGTTGCGCGCGGCGCGGCCGATGGTCTGGATCAGCGAGCCGGCCGAGCGCAGGAAGCCTTCCTTGTCGGCGTCGAGGATCGCCACCAGCGACACCTCGGGCATGTCCAGGCCCTCGCGCAGCAGGTTGATGCCGACCAGCACGTCGAACTTACCCAGGCGCAGGTCGCGGATGATCTCCACGCGCTCGACCGTGTCCACGTCCGAGTGCAGGTAGCGCACCTTGACCCCGTGCTCGCCGAGGTACTCGGTGAGGTTCTCGGCCATGCGCTTGGTCAGGGTGGTGATCAGCACGCGGTCGCCGATGGCGACGCGCTCGCGGATCTCGCCGAGCACGTCGTCGACCTGGGTCGCGACCGGACGGATCTCCACTTGCGGGTCGACCAGGCCGGTCGGGCGCACCACCAGTTCGGTGATCTGGTCCTCGGACTTGCGCAGCTCGTACGGGCCCGGCGTGGCCGAGACGAAGATCGAGCGCGGCGAGCGCCCTTCCCACTCCTCGAAGCGCAGCGGCCGGTTGTCCAGCGCCGAGGGCATGCGGAAGCCGAACTCGACCAGGGTCTCCTTGCGCGAGCGGTCGCCCTTGTACATCGCGCCGATCTGCGGAACGGTCACGTGCGACTCGTCGACCACCAGCAACGCGTCGGGCGGCAGGTAGTCGAACAGGCACGGCGGCGGCTCGCCAGGCATGTGCCCGCTGAGGTGGCGCGAGTAGTTCTCGATTCCGTTGCAGTAGCCGACCTCGGCCAGCATCTCCAGGTCGAACTGGGTGCGCTGGGCCAGGCGCTGGGCCTCGACCAGCTTGTTGTTGGCGTACAGGTACTCCAGGCGCTCGCGCAGCTCGGCCTTGATCGTCTCGATCGCGTCGAGCACGGTGCGGCGCGTGGTGACGTAGTGCGAGCCGGGATAGATCGTGTAGCGCGGCACCTTCTCCAGGCTTTCGCCGGTCAGCGGATCGAAGATCGTCAGGTTCTCGATCTCGCCGTCGAACAGCTCGATCCGCAGCGCCTGGGCGTCGCTTTCGGCCGGGTGCACGTCGATGACCTCGCCGCGCACGCGGTAGGTGGCGCGGCGCAGTTCGGTGTCGTTGCGGGTGTACTGCATCTCGGTCAGGCGGCGGATCAGCTCGCGCTGGTCGATGCGCTCGCCTCGGACCATGTGCAGGACCATGCGGAAGTATTCGTTCGGGTCGCCCAGGCCGTAGATCGCCGAGACCGTGCACACGATCAGCGCATCGCGACGCTCGAGCAGGGCCTTGGTCGCCGACAGCCGCATCTGCTCGATGTGCTCGTTGACCGAGCTGTCCTTCTCGATGAAGGTGTCGCTGGACGGGACGTAGGCCTCGGGCTGGTAGTAGTCGTAGTAGCTGACGAAGTATTCGACCGCGTTGTGCGGGAAGAACGCCTTGAACTCGCCGTACAGCTGCGCCGCCAGGGTCTTGTTCGGCGCCATCACCAGGGTCGGCTTCTGCACCCGCTCGACCACGTTGGCGATGGTGTAGGTCTTGCCCGAGCCGGTGACGCCGAGCAAGGTCTGGTGGGCCAGGCCGTTGTCGAAGCCGGCCGTCAGCCGTTCGATCGCCTGCGGCTGGTCGCCGGCGGGCTGGTACGGAGCCACCAGTCGGAAACCGCTGGGAGCGCTGGAATCGTTCATCGGGGCCGGTCGCGAAGTCGGGGGAGGCCTGGACCAGATGGGGACGGTACGGGCGACTTTCCAGCTTACCTCACCGCGCCGGCGCGCTATCGCGGCCGCCAAAACGCCGATGCCCGCCCCGCGGCGGCGGGACGGGCATCGGCGAGGCAGGCGATAGCGCGGGATTTACCAGCAGTCGGTACGGCTGGAGCTGGTGCCCCTTTTCCCGGTCGCATCGATGGTCAGGTTCTTGCACGCGTCGCTGGCCTGGTCGCCTTGGGCGGTCGCGGTCAGGGTGAAGGTACTGGCGGCGGTGTCGGCGCCGGCATCGCGGGTGATCACATAGAACGCCTGGGCGCGCGGCTTGGTGCGCGGCGAGTAGTCCATGTTGTCGGTCTTGACCCTGGCGAAGAAGCCGGCATAGCTGTTGTTGGCCGTATACCAGCGTTCGGCGCGCTGGGTCAGTTCGGCCAGATCGGCCTTGGCCTGGGCCCGGCGCGACTTGCGCACCGAGTCGGTATAGGCCGGATACGCGATGGCGACCAGGATGCCGACGATCGTCACGGCGATCATCAACTCGATCAGGGTGAAGCCCTGGACCCTGCGAGGCAGGGTCCGGTGGCGCGGCGCGGAAGCGGCAGTGCGGGTCATGACGTATGTCCTGGCAAGAATCAGCGGACCTGGCGCCACGACTGGCGGCCGCAGGGACGGGGCAGGTACAGCGGATCGGCGCCGGCCGCGGTCAGCACCAAGGTGCACTGCTGGGCCTGCAGTTGCCCGCGCAGCTTGTCGGCGGTGCATTCGACGCCGGTGCAGTTGATGATGTCGCGCTGCTTCGGCTGCGGCAGCAGCAGGTTGGTGTTGCGCGTGGGCGGAGAGCGGTCTTCGCCGTTGTTGAGCGACAGGCCGCCGGTCTGCGAGGTGCCGACCGAAGCGCCGCCCGGCGAGGTCGCCACGCCTTCCATCGCCGCGCCGCCGGTCAACACGTTCATGCCGTACAGCCAGTTGACGCCGAGCGGATTGCAGATCTCGCCGGTGGGCTCGTAGCTGGTGAAGAACACCCGGCCGTTCTGCAGGCGCGGCGTGCCGATGAAACGTTCGCCCTTGCCGTTGCCGTCGACGACCAGGTCGACGAACCAGCCGCGCTTCTCCGGATAGTTGACCGCGTTGCGGGTGATGTTGCGGGTGCTGTAGACGCCCGACATGCCGCCGGAGGTGATGGTCTGCTGCACCATCGGCCAGGACGCGCGGCTGCTGCTGGGAATCGCGCTGCCCAGGTTGTCCCAGATGCCGTACAGCGACTGCACCTTGGTCGAGGTGATGTTGTCGCCCTTGGCGAAGTACTGGCCCGTGCCGAAGAACAGGGTCACGCCGCCGCCCGGGCCGCGCGAGGCTTCGATCGCGCCGGTGATCGGCTGGCCGTTGCCGTTCGGGTCGCGCGCGGTGAACAGCGGCGCGCCCGAGTAGGCGATGCTCCACGCGGACGCGGTGGCGTTGGACAGGTCGTACTTCCAGACATTGCCCTGCATGTCGCCGCCGTAGACCGTGTCGGCCAGGCCGTCGGTGTTGTTCAGGCCGACCGCGACGATGTTCATCAGGCCGTTGCGGGTTGCGTAGCCGGCACCGGTCGGCTTGATCTGGCGCAGCACGTCGCCGGTCTTGATGTCGACGACGAACAGCACCGGCGCGCCGGAGTTCGAATTGACGCCGTTGCCGAAGATCGCCACCCACTTCGGGCCGGTCGCGGTCGAGATCGGCGCGATGGTCGCCTTGCCGAGCACGTGGCCCAGGTCGGGCAGCTGGTCGCCGCTGATCTCCCACAGTACGTTCGCGGGCTTGAAGCCGTTGGTCTGGTCGGCGCTGGTCACGTCCAGCGCCGAGATCGAACGCCCGCCCGCGCCCATCGCCGCGATCAGCACGGTGCGCCAGTCGCCCGCGGCGTTGAACGCCACGTCGCCGCTGGTCAGCGCGCCGTCCAGGTAGTACTGGTGCGTGTAGTCGGGATTGGCCAGCTGGCCCATCTTGCGCAGCGACTGCGACGGGATGTACGCGAACATCTCGGTGCCGCCGGTCGCGTCCGGCGTGGCGTCGATGCCGTGGACCATGCCGTCGTTGGCGCCGACGTAGACCATCGGCTTGCGCCCGGTCTGCCGCTTGGCCGCGAGATAGGTCTTGTACGAATCGCCCAGGTCCTTGCGCCAACCCGAGGTGGCCTTGTACGACCAGGTGCCGTAACCGTAGTCGGCGCGCAAGGTCACCGCTTCGGCGGCGGAATTGATGATGTCGCCGAAGTTGGTCGAGCGGGTGCGGAACGGCCCCTTGCTGGACTGCTCCTTCGACTTGGTGCCGCGCAGGTAGTTGACCACGTCGTCGCCGGTCACCGGGGCGGTGTCCCAGAAACGCCGGCCGCTGGTCAGGCCGAGCGCGTTGAAGCGCGCGTCGTCGTTGGCGCCGAGGTTGGTCGCGACGAAGTTCTTGGCCGCCACCGCGGTGGCGATGCCGGCCGTGTTGTAGGTGGTCGGCGCGGTCATCGCCGCGATGTTGCGCGCGGCCGGCAGCTTGGCCGCCGCGTCCCACAGCGGATTGGCGGTGTCGGTGACGCCGTTGGCGTCGATCTTCAACCCGCGCACGGTACCGGTCCAATCGTTGTTGCTGCCGATGTTGTAGCGCGCTTCGATCGTGAACGAGCCGTCGCTCAGGCGCGCGCCCGAGGTCGAGCTGTCGGTCGGGCGGTTGCCGTCGTTGGCGACGCTGTCGAAGATCTTGCGCAGCTCTTCCTTCAGGCGCGACGGATCGCGGGCGAGGAAGAAGTTGTCCGGGGTGCCGGCCACGCGCGAATCCCACTCGCCCGCGTCGGGCACGCCGTTGCCGTTGGCGTCCCTGAAGCTGCCGTACTTGGCGGCGTAGAACAGCGGGTTTTCCAGCAGCTTGGCGCCCGAGTTACCGAGCTTGTACTTGATCACCTGCGGCCGGCTCCAGCCGCCGGGCGCGTTGTCGGATTTGGTCAGCATGCTGCCGTCCTGGCCGCCCGGGCGCAGCGCCACGCGCTGCTGGCCGTCGTTGTTGGAACCGGTCACGCCGAAACCGGTGAGCATGGCGTTGCCGGCGTAGGCCGACAGGTTCTCGATGCGGACCAGCGCCTCGTCGGCGCCGACGGTCGGATTGCCGCCGGAGCACGCGGCCGACGGGGAGTTCCAGCAAATGTGCTGGCGCGTGTTGCTGAAATCGCCGCAGGAAGCGCCGACGCAGTACGTCATCAGCGAGACCACGTCGTTGTCGTGGTCGTTGCCCCACAGCGAGTCTTCCCACACCAGCGAGAAGCTGCCGGCCTTGCCGTCGTCGGCGAGCGGACGGCCGTAAGTGAACCTGCTGTTGGTCACCGACTTCTTGGTGCCGATGCCGACCGCACCGAGGAAGCAGCTGCGCCAATTGACGCTGCTCGCGGTCGCCCCGCCGCTGTCGTGAGCCTGGCAAAGCGGGGTCAGGGTGATCTTGCCGTTGCCGATCGGGATGTCGAACTTCGGCAGGTTCTCGGCCAGCGCCACGGCGAAGGTACGCGCCTTGACCGATTCGCTCGCCGGCTTGCCCGGCAGCCCCGGACGCTGATCGGTGGTCCAGGCCTTATGGGCCATGCCGGAGATCAGGTAACTGCCTTCCATCGACGGAATGTCGGGACACATGCCGCGCACCCGGCCGAGGCTGGGCACGGTCTTGGCGGTACACATGTCCTCGTAAGTGTTGACGCTCTTGCCGACGTTCAACTCGGCGGCGTTGGCCACCACGCGGCCGACCACGTAGCTGCCGTCGTTTATTTTTTCGTTTGCGCCGAGCGCATCGGTCGCCGTCACCGCGGCGTCGCGCATATTGCCCAGCTCATCGCTGTCGAACGAGCTCAGGCCGGTCGACAGCACCAGGATGTTGCACTTGGCGCAATAGCTGTTGCCGCCCGAATCCGGCGTACGGTAAGGATCGAGCCAGTTCGGCGCGGGCAACCCGGACAGGTCGGTGCCGGTGCCGAAATCGGCGCTCTTGGATTCGTTGCGGATGTAGCGCAGGGCCTCCGCGTACATCTCGCCGAGCGGGTTGCCCCACGCGCTGCAGTTCTGGCCGCTGCCGACCGTGCCGGGATTGTTGAGGAAGCCGTTGCCGACCGGCATGCCGTTTCGGTTCAGGATGCCCCAGGTGGTGCAATCCGACCAATAGCCGTTGTTCCACTTCTCCAGCTTGAAACGCTCGATGGTCTTCACCACGCTGCCGGCGGCGGCATCGGCCGTCGGGCAGAAAATCCCGGTGGTGGTGTCGACTTCGTCGCCGGGCTGGCAGACCTTGTCGGCGACGTTGCCGGCGAAGCGGCCGATGTTGCGGCGGAGCAAGCCGCCGGAGCGCGGCGCGGAGAAGCTGCCCGAGATCAGGCCGAAACGCACGCTGCCGTTCTCGCCGTAGGTCTGCAGCAGGCCGGTCGGCTTGTAGGTGGTCGCGGTGCCGCTGCCGTACTTCTGGCAGAAGCTTTCGCGCACCGCGTTGTTGGCCGGATTGCAGACCTCCACGCTCACGACGTAGTCGGTGGTCGAACTGGGGCTGTCCTGCTTGGCATCGTCGTTGGGCGCCTCGCTGTCGGTCGCGCACTGCAGCACCGAGGTCGAGGCCCATTCGCTCCAGTTGCCGCTGGCCACGCGCATCAGCGGCGAACCGCCGTTGCCCTTGGACATGTTGCAGAACGACTGCGTTCCGCTCAGCGGGGTGTACTTGTTGATGTCGCTTGCGCTATAGACCTTGACCCAGGCGTGCAGATCGTTCGGGATGTGCGCGCGGGTCAGCACCGTGGTCGTCGCGTTGTCGACCGAGCGCGAACCTCCGTACAGCACGTAACGGACGATATCCAAACGGCTCATCGTCACCCAGTTGAGGAAGTTGCCGCTCCACTGGCCGCTGCATTGGTGGTTGGTCGCCGCGCCGCTGGCCTTGAACTGGGTGCCGCTGCCGCTATAGCAAAGATCCGGGTCGAAGTAACCGGAATAAGAGAACTTGTTCTGATAGGTCGTATCCAGCAGACCGTCGCCGTCGAGGTCGGTGTAGTCGGCGTACGCCTTCATGAACAGCTGCTCGTCGCGCGACATCACCATCATCATCAGCGGCGGCTGCACGCCCTTGATGAACAGCGGCGCCTGCTCGATTTCGTAATCGGTGACGCCGGCGACGATGTCGTCGCCGCGGGACATCAGCACGCCGATGCCGAGCAACAGGCCAGCGATCTTGATCAAATGAGGAATTCGCATGGGAGTCTCTCGCCGCCGTCAGGGGATGAACACGGTGTCGATCACCGCGATCGAGGAGGCATTGGCATCGCGGTCGCCGCCGAGGGCGCTGACCTGGTAGATGTTGCTGGTCTCTTCGCTCTTGTTGTTGCCGACCTTGATGCTGGAGCCGGCGAAGCACTTGTCGATGCGCCGGGTGAAAACGTCCTTGCTGTTGGTGTTCTCGGCCGGGTCCGACCAGGTCATCGGGTCGAACGTCGGCGAGCACATTTCCTGGTTCGCCTCGTACACGCCGCTGCCGGCGAACAAGGTCTTCTGGATGTCCGACTCCTTGGCCCGGGCGACCTGCTCGGCGGCCTGGAACGCGGCGTTGACGTTGCTGTAGTTGGTCGACATGCGTTCCTGCAGGCCGCTGACCTTCATCCCGACCAAGCCGAGCAAGGCCAGCAGGATCAGCATGATCAGGGCGATGTAGAGCACCGCGCCGCGTTGGCGGCGGGGGGAACGGAGCGATCCGTGGCGCAGGCGGTTGTTCACGACGGAGTTCTCCTCAGTTCCCGTACAGGCGGTTGCGCATGGCGATCGTGGTTTCGTACACGGCGCGGTAACGCGTATCGGTGGGCGGCGTGACCTGCACGCCGAGCAGGCGCGGCAACTCGGCCGGCGCGAGCGCGGCGGACGGAGTGTTGGCGCGGCTCAACAGCGCCACCTGGACCAGGCCGACGCGGCGCCAAGGCACGGTCGACGCGCCGGTCTGGACCTTGTCGGCGACCATCTGGCTGGCGATGAAGCCGGTCGGCGGCAGCGCGCTGTTGGCCTGGCTGTCCATGCCGTAGATCAGCTGCATGTTCTCGATGCCGCGCACCAGTTCCTCGATCACCGGCGTCACCGCCGTGCCGTTCTTGGTCGCGCTGAAACGGGCGCGGAACAGCGCCGGGTTGCCGTCGGCGCGATAGGCGACGTAGAACACCTCCGACTCGGCGCGGTACAGCATCGCCTGGCCGGTGGTGAAGTTGTCGGTGATCATCGACGACTTGTTCAGGCCGGTCGCCGCAACCGACACCGTGACCTTGTTCGCCGAGGCCACGATGGCGCTGGCCTGGAACGCGGTCGCGCCGATGCAATCGGCCACGCCGAGGATCGCCGGCTCGGCGAGGCCGCTCGAGGCGATCACCTTGTCCCAACGGTCCTTCTCCACCGTCATCGTGGTCGTGGTGCCGGACGCGAAGGTTTCCAGCGGCACGCCTTCGGGCGAGAAGTAGCGCAGCACGACGACGTCGCTGCCGGCCGCCGGCGCGGGGCTGAGATTCTTGATGTAGGTCGGCAGCGCCGGCGAACCGGCCCAAGCGCCGCTGGTCGGCAGGGTCACCGAGCCGCCCGGCGCGGTCCCCTGGGCCTCGTAGCCCTGCACCGACACCTGGAACTGCAGCTGCGCCGCGGCCGCGGCGAACTGCGCTTCGGTCGGCTGGGTCTCGGCGACGAACGTGCTGCGGAAGCCGGCCGGGTTGGTCAGGAACCGCGCCTGGTCGTTGACGCAGCCCTGGTGGCCGACCATGCGCAGGTCGCGCTGCATGTAATCGACCGCGAAGCGCGCGTTCTCCTGCACCCGGGCCAGTCCTTCGGACAGCTGGTACGCCGTGCGCGAAGCCGAAAACACCTGCAAAAGACCGAGCACCAGCATCGCGCCGATCGCCAGCGCGACCATCAACTCGATCAGCGACAGGCCGTGTTGAGCATGGGAAGTCTTCACAGTTCGGTCTTCACGTTGATCTTGCCGTTGTAGTAGCCGTCTTGCTTGCCGGCGGCGCCCTGCAGGTCGCTCCACGCGATTTCGATGCTGTATTCGTTGTTGCTGCGGCGGACGATCGCGTAGGCCTCGGGCCCCAGCGCGGCGCGCACCTGGCAGCGCCAACGGATCGCGTTCTCCTCGGTGGTGATCAGCCCGTCCTGGGTGGTGATCGGGCGCGTGCACTGCTTGCCGGTCACGCTGGCGAAGCTGTCCTTGGTCACGGTGTTCTCGAACTGCAGGGCCAGCGCGCGGTTGGCGCGGATCTGGTCGAGCAGGTCGTAGGCCAGGTTGGTGGCGCGGGTGCGGTAGTTGGCGCTCTGCGCGTAGCGCACGTTCAAGGTCTGCAGCATCGCCAGGCCGAGCAGGCCCAGGCCGAGCACCAGGACCGCGATCAGCACCTCGATCATCGAGAAGCCGCGCTGGTTGCGCGCGCGCGGAGCGCCGGCGCGACGGACGGTGACGATCATGGGCACTTGTCCTTTTCCATGGTGACCTGTCCGGTGGTCGACAGTTCGAACTTGCGCAGTTGGTTGGCGCCGCTGCGGCACGACACGGCCTTGAGCACGAAATCGCGCTTGCCGCCTTCGCTGAGCCGGCCGCGGTTGTCGAACTTCAATGCGGTGGTGCTGCCGCCGGCTGACGCGGTCGCGGTGAGGTCGACGTCGCGCACGCTCTCGGTGCGGCGCGGCCGCTCGTCGGCGTCGGCGACGGCGTTGTTGTTGAGATCGGTCCACACCAGCCAGCCGTCGTTCCACTGGCCGCCGCAGCTCGTGCCGTTGACGCTCGCGCACATGTAGCCGGTGCGGCCGCTGCGGATCGCCTCGCTGCGCGCCAGCGCCACCGAGGCGGAGAACTCGTTCGCCGCCGAGGTCACCCGGCTGGAACGCAGCGCGTCGGTGAAACTGGGCAGGGCCAGGCCGATCAGAACCGCGCCGATGGCGATCGTCACCAGCAGTTCGATAAGGGTGAAACCGGCAGTTCGCCGCCTGCTCATGGACGCGCGCTTCCCCATTCCAAGACGGCTCGGATGCTAACAGTCGGAATTACCTACAAAAGGTGCCACACCGACGAGCGGTCAGGCGGAGTCAGTCAGTGGTTTTTGAGCCTAGGAATAGTCCGACAGGCGTCACGGCTTAGCCCTACCGGCGGTCGCGCGCTGCGCCGCTGGCCGCGGACAAGCGTGGGCGGCCAAGCTTCCCAGACACGCAAGGATGCGCGCCCGCCAAGGAAAGGCTTATGCGAATCAAGACGTTGGACGCGTACGAATTCGTCGCCGCGTTCCTGCTCGCCAACCTGCTGAGCCTGTTGGTCAGCCCGGGGCCCAACGCCAGCTTCCACCACCTGTCGGCGCGATCCTTCGCCCAGGGGCTGGCCGGCCTGTACCGGCAGGCCGGCGAGCACGCGGCGCGCACCGGCTCGCCGGTGCTGCTGTGCCCGGTGCGCTGGATCTACTTCCACTGCCGCCAGCAGCTCGACTGGAGCCGCGGCCTGATGGCGTTCGCCGACCACAGCCGCAATCGGATCTTCGACCCGGCCGACGAACTGCTGCGGCGCGAACTGCCCCTGCCCTCGCACCTGCGCCTGCGCGCGCTGCGCGGCCCGGTGCAGGTCCGTTTCGAAGCCGGCAGCGGCCGCGTTCTCGCCGACACGCCCTGGCTGCTGTGCGACCTGCGCAGCGCCCCCCGCGCCTGGGTGCTGCGGCGCGATAGCGCAGGCGGATTCCAGGTCCGCGATGCCAGCGCGGCGGACACTGCGCGCTGCCGCGACGAGTGAGCGCGATGCGGCCTGCGCGGACGGCGCGGGACCGTCCGCTATCCGCAACACCCCGCGGGACGGCGACGCTTTCGCGCGCGCAAAAAAGAAGGCCGCGATTGCTCGCGGCCTTCTCGAATCTGGCGCCCGAAGTTGGACTCGAACCAACGACCCCCTGATTAACAGTCAAGTGCTCTAACCGGCTGAGCTATTCGGGCGGGGCTGCATATGATGCTGATTCAGCACCCCGGCGTCAACACTTCATGGTGATGAAGCTGCGTCGCCGCCGGAGCCCGCCATCATACCCGTTCAGGTCACCACGCGGTAGCAGGGACGGTACTCGCCGGCGATCTTCATGCGGCGCTGCTCGACGAACGCGCGCAGCAGCGCGTCCAGCGACTGCATCATGTCCGGGTCGCCGTGGATCTCGAACGGGCCGAACTCCTCGATCCGGCGCATGCCGTCTTCCTTGACGTTGCCGGCGACGATGCCGGAGAACGCGCGGCGCAGGTCCGCGGCTAGCTCGTGCGGCTTGCGGCCGTGGTGCAGGTCCAACGAGGCCATCGCCTCGTGGGTCGGCACGAACGGCTTCTGGAAGGTCAGCGGGATGTCGATCGACCAGTTGAAGAAGAACGAATCCTTGTGCTCGATCCGGTACTCGCGCACCTTGCGGATGCCCTGCGACATCGCCCGGGCCACGCGCTCGGGATCGCCGACGATGATCTCGTAGCGCTGGGTCGCGACCTCGCCCAGGGTCAGGCGCAGGAACTTGTCGATCTGCTCGAAGTACGGCGCCGACGCGGTCGGGCCGGTCAGGATCAGCGGGAACGGCAGACCGGCGTTCTCCTCGCGCAGCAGGATGCCGAGCAGGTACAGGATCTCCTCGGCGGTGCCGACGCCGCCGGGGAACACGATGATGCCGTGGCCCATGCGGACGAAGGCCTCCAGGCGCTTCTCGATGTCCGGCATGATCACCAGGTGGTTGACGATCGGGTTCGGCGATTCGGCGGCGATGATGCCCGGCTCGGTGATGCCGATGTAGCGCATCGCGCGGCGGCGCTGCTTGGCGTGGGCGATGGTCGCGCCCTTCATCGGGCCCTTCATCGCGCCCGGCCCGCAGCCGGTGCAGATGTCGAGGCCGCGCAGGCCCAGCTCGTAGCCGACCTGCTTGGTGTAGATGTACTCGTCGCGCGAGATCGAGTGGCCGCCCCAGCACACCACCAGGTTCGGATCGGCCGGGTGCAGGATGCGGGCGTTGCGCAGCAGGCCGAATACCGAGTCGGTGAGGCCGTCGCTGGACTCCAGGTCGCGGCCGCCGCCCTTGCCGAGCTCGATCGCGGTGTAGGCCAGGTCGCGGACCACCGCGAACAGCAGCTCGGCCACGCCGCGGATGATCTCGCCGTCGACGAAGGCCATCGCCGGCGCGCGGGTCAGGTCGATGCGCATGCCTCGGTCCTGCTGGTGCACCTCGATGTCGAAATCGGGATACAGCTCGCGCGCGGCGCGCGGATCGTCGGAGGCGCTGCCGCTGGTCAGCACCGCCAGGGCGCAGCGGCGCAGCAGGTCGTGGATGCCGGTGGAGGCGTCGCGCAGGCGCGCGACCTCGTCGCGGGACAGGACGTCGAGCCCGCCCTTGGGGTAGATGCGGGCGTTGACCGTCGGCAGGACGGTCGCGTTGGGGGTTGCGGTCATTGCGTTTTTCTCGGCTTTTTCATCGATTCGTGGGGTGGGACTCTAGCAGTTCGGCCGCCGCCTCCGGTATCCGCGCGCGGTCGTCCCGGCGCGGCCGCGCGGCCGGCGCGGCGGCGGGTTCTGCCATGAAAAACGGCCGGGACAGGCCCGGCCGTTTCGCCCTCCTCGAAGCCGGCGCCCGCCCCTGCCGGGCGGGCGCGCGGCCGCGCTCAGTGCGGCAGGTAGCCCAGGCTCTGGCAGACCTCGCGCAGCCGCGGCGGCACGCTGTCGCCGGCCGGCAGCTCGCGCGAGGCCTGGATCCGGCCCGAGTGGATGCGCTCGCTGTTGTCGCCGAGGAACACCTTGAACGGACCGTGGTCGACCCGGCCGTACTCCATCATCTCCGGCTCCCACTCCAGCCCCAGGAACCGGCAGATGTCCTGGGTCACCCGCGCGGGGTCGGCGGTGAGCTCCTCGTAGCGCACGGTCAGGCCGGGCAGCGCCGCGCGCGCCTGGATCACGCCCGACAACTGCGGCAGCAGCATGGTCTGCGCCGAATCCGGATTGCCCCAGCGTTCGTTCTGCTCGCCGAAGCGTTCCTTGAGCTCCTGGCCGAGCGCGCCCTTGGCCGCGGCCAGCATCGAATCGAGCACATGGCTGGGATGGCGGACCAGGAAGATGAAGCGCGCCTGCGGCCAGCACTGCGCCAGGCGCTGCCAGCGCAGCGCGTTGGCCGGGGTCTTGTCGACGATGGTGTGCTTGCCGCTGGCGTCCAGCAGGCGGTGCAGCATGCGGTCCCACAACAGGTGCTCGACCTCCGCCAAGTCCAGGCCCATCGCTTCCATCGAGACGTTGGCCTGGAGGGTGTCGAGCTGGACCTGGAAATCCGGCAGGTGCAGCTCGTGCGGCGCGCAGATGCGCGAGTGGGTGTCGAGCACGCAGCGCAGCAGGGTCGAGCCGCTGCGGACGGCGGAAATCACGAAAACGGGCGAAGCGACCAGGCGCGAAGGCGCCGGCGTAGCGGTGGTTCTGTCCATAGCGATTGTTTCTCCAGTGCGCGGACATTCATTGGTGGCGTCAATCAATGCGTTGCGGCGTTGCGGCGTTGGCGGACGGTATCCCTCCCCTGGCATGGAAGCCCTGCGCGCGCAGGGCGGAACGGCCGAGCGGCGGCCGTAGCCTTGCAATCATCGCCGGAGATTGCTGCGAACGTGCGACCGAACAGCGGCCGATCGGCCCGCGCCGCGAGCCGGCCCGACCCATAAAAAAAGACAGCCGGGCGAACCCGGCTGTCTTCGGTGGAGCGTTCGATCGCGCGGATCAGAACTTGTAGCGGAAGCCCAGCTGGACCGACCACTGCGACACACCGACGTTGAAGCCGTCGGCGTCGGCGTTGGCCACGGTCGGCGCGTCCGGGGTGTTGAAGTTGTACACGTACTTGCCGTTGTACATGCCCTGGATCGCGGCGACGCGCTGGCTGGCGAAGAAGCCGTAGTCGTAGATGTGGCCCCAATCCTTGTTGATCAGGTTGCCCACGTTCTGGATGTCCAGCCAGATCTCGGACTTGTGGTCCTTGAAGAAGCCGGGCAGTTCCTGGCTGATGCGCACGTCGAAGGTGTTGACCCAACGCGCGCGGCCGGCGTTCTGCGGCGCGGAGCGGCCGGCGTAGCGGCCCAGTTCCGGGTTCGAGGCCAGCCAGTCGAAGAAGCGCTTCTCCATGGCCGGGTCGGCGGTGAACTGGCCGGCCGGGCTGAGCGAACCGAACAGCACGTCGCCCGGGCCGCTGGGCACGTAGAACAGGTCGTTGCCCGAGCGGTTGTCGCCGTTGACGTCGTTGGAATAGACGTAGCTGAAGGGACGGCCGCTGCGGCCTTCGTACACCAGGCCGATGCGGGTCTCGTAGTCGCCGAAGAACTTATGCTTCCAGTCCAGGGTGCCGATGATGCGGTCCTTGATCTGGTAGCGCGAGGTCGAGGCGGTCTCTTCGTTGGCGTCGAACAGGTAGTTGTAGTTCCAGCCGGAGGTCGCGGTCGAGCTGGTCAGGCCGCTGACTTCGGTGGCGTGGGTGTAGGTGTAGGCCAGGCTCCAGGACCAGTCGCTCTCGACGCCGAAGGGCTTGCTCAGGCCGACGGTGAACTGCTGGGTTTCGCCCTTGTCGGTGTTGTCGAGCAGCAGGACCTGGTCGAAGCGGCGGTCGCGGGCGAAGCGGTTGTTGCCCGACGACCACGGACGGTTGCGCAGGTTCGCGGCCTGGCTCCAGAACAGGTCGCGGCCGTCCGGACCCTCCGCCTGCGGCGTGCCGAGGTTGAGGTTGCGGTAGAACAGCGCGTTCTTGACCTTGGTCACCAGCAGCTCGGCCGAACCGACCACGCCGTACCACGGCAGCTCATGCTCGAACGCCAGGTTGGCCTTCCACACCGACGGCTGCTCGAAGTCGGGGTTGATGACGTTGACGTTCTGCAGCTGGCTGCCGGCGCGCGACGGGATCGGCGGGTTGAGGCCGTCGCCGTTGAACTTCAGGTTCTGCCAGTTCTCGGTCGACGCCAGGTTCTGCGAGTACTGGATGTAGTTCAGGCCGGTGGTGTTGTAGGCGTTGGTCAGCCACACCTGCGGCGACTCGCCCTGGAACAGGCCGAAACCGCCGCGCAGCTGGGTCGGGCGCTCGCTGTCGAAGGTGTAGTTGAAGCCCACGCGCGGCTGGATCAGCCACTTGGAGTTCAGCACCTTGCGGGTGTCGTAGCCGAACACCTGCTGGACCAGCGGGTTGTAGTCCGGGTTCTTGTTGACTTCCGGCTTGTCGGCGCGCAGGCCGAAGTTCACCGTCAGGTTGTTGTTGACGAACCACTCGTCCTGGATGAACAGGCCGTACTGCTTGTACTTGAACGCGCCGGCGACGCTGTCGATGCCCGCGCCCGGCTGCGGGGTGCGCACGTCGTACTTCAGCCAGCGGCCGGCCTGGTAGTTGTCCAGGCCCCAGAACTCGTACACGCCGTAGACCTGCGGTCCGAACAGGTTGTAGACGTCGTTGTTGCTGTAGTCGAAGCCGAACTTGATGTTGTGGTCGCCCAGCGCCAGGGTGCCCGAACCGAACGCGTTCCAGGTCTTGGTGTAGAGCTTGTTGGCCTGCGAGTTGGTCTCGGTGCCCAGGAACAGCGAGTCGCCGCCCGGGTTGCCTTCGGTGCCGCCGAACCAGATGCGCACGCTAGGCGCGGTGCCCGGGGTTTCGCGCACGGCCGAGTAGTCGCGGTAGGAGACCTTGAACTCGGTGGAGAAGTTGTCGGTCCAGTCGCTGAACAGCTGGCCGACCCAGCTCTCGACCGACTTGGTGTGCTGGTACCAGTACGAGTTCAGCGAGATCTGGCTGCTGTTGATGCCGTTGATGCGCAGCTTGCTCTGGTCGAGCTTGCTGTAGCGCAGGCTGGCGCGGTGCGCGTCGGAAATGTTCCAGTCGATCTTGAGCGCGTACTCTTCCAGGTCGGTGTTGCCCGAGCTGCCCAGGCCGCCGGCGTCGAAGCCGTAGCCGCTGGAGATGGTCTGCGCGCGCGACAGGTCGTTCTGGGTGATCACCGCGCCGCGGCGACCCAGCGCGCTGCCCGGGATGTCGGCGCCCGGAGCGGCCTGCTTGAACTTCTCGTAGTTGGCGAAGAAGAACAGCTTGTCCTTGACCAGCGGGCCGCCGAAGGTGGCGCCGTAGGTCTCTTCCTTGTCGAAGCCGTTGAACTTGGTGTCGGTCGGATCCTTGCCGAACCAGCCGCCGTCGCGGTAGCTGCCGTAGATCGAGCCGTGGAATTCGTTGGTGCCCGACTTGGTCACCGCGTCGACCACCGCGCCGGTCGCGCCGGTGATGGTGACGTCGTAGCTGGCCAGGTCGACGTTGATGCCTTCGATGGCTTCCATCGACACCGGCTGGCGGCGGGTCGGCATGTTGTTGCCTTCCAGGCCGAAGGTGTCGCTGGCCGACACGCCGTCGATGCGGATGGCGTTGTAGCGCGGGTTCTGGCCGCCGGCGGTGATGCCGCCCTCGGCGCGGTTGACGTAGGCCACGCGCGGGTCGAGGCGGACGTAGTCCTGGATGTTGCCGCCGATCGAGGGCAGCGCCTCGATGGTCTGGCGGGTCACGTTGGTGCCCGAGCCCATCTTGGTCGCGCTGAACAGCTCCGAGCCGCCGGTGGCGACCGCGGTGACCGCGCCCAGGGTGGTCACGTCGGCCGGCGACAGCGCGGCGTTGATGGTGTTGCTCTTGGCCAGATCGAGGTAGACGCCGTCCTCGGTCTTGGTGCCCTCGCCTTCCTTGGTGATGTTGATCGTGTACGGACCGCCGACGCGCAGGCCGCGCGCGTTGTAGCGGCCGCTGGCGTCGGTGGTGGCGCGGCTGACCGTGCCCGACTCGACGTGGGTGATGGTCACTTCGGCGCCGGCGACCGGCTGGCCGCTGGCGCTGGTCACCGTGCCGTTGACGCCGGCGGAGGTGGACTGGGCGAACGCCGGTGCGGTGGCGAGTACGGCGAGCAGGCCAAGCGTGAGCTTGGACATGCGGACGCGGTTCTGATAGGTCATTACGATGGCCTCGGTACAGTGGAATGCGTGGCGGAGTCGGCCGGCCGGCGCGGCTTCGCGCCGCGCTCGTACCAGGTCCGTTTTATGGCTAGCCCCTAGACCCGCGCGGCGCCGTGGCCGCCGGGGTTAACAGCAGTTTAACAGGCTAGGGAGGGTGTGTGACAGAGACGTGACCGGCATCAAGCCTTGTCACACGGTGACTGCGTCCACACCTGAACTGCCATGCAGCGCAAAGTTGTATAAACCACCGCCGCGCCGCGTCCCCATGCGCTTGCGAATGGGCGCCGGCCTACATACGCCAGGCACCGGATCGCCACTCGAAATCGCGGACCGGCGCCGCATCCCGGCACGCGCATGGCGCGCGCATCGCACCGTTCGTCGGCAACCCGGGCGGATGGGGGCGGTCGCCGCGATTTCGTCGCGCCCCGGCGGCGGGCGATCGGTTCCAGCGAGCGGCGGCCGATGGCCCGGCCTCGAACGACGTTGATCCATCCCTGGACCACCGGGTTCGGACGACCCGGCTCCCCCTCCGGGGCTTCGCTTACGGCGGCCCCGGCAGGTAAGAACCCAGGCCGTCGAGGATCATCTGCACCGAGATCGCGACCAGCAGCATGCCCATCAGGCGTTCGATCGCGATCAGCGCGCGCCGGCCGAGCAGCTTGTAAAGAATGGTCGCCGAGAACAGGATCGCCGCGGTCGCGCCCCAGGCGATCAGCAGGGCCAGGCTCCAGTCGCCGAGCCGGGCCGGATCGTTGCTGCCCATCAGCATCACCGCGGCCATGCCCGAGGGGCCGGCCACCAGCGGGATCGCCATCGGCACGATGAAGGGCTCGCCGTCGGGGATCTCGCCCATCAGCCCTTCCGGCGGCGGGAAGATCATGCGGATGCCGATCAGGAACAGCACGATGCCGCCGGCGATCGACACCGATTCCT
Source organism: Lysobacter yananisis (assembly GCF_031199375.1). NCBI lineage: Bacteria > Pseudomonadati > Pseudomonadota > Gammaproteobacteria > Lysobacterales > Lysobacteraceae > Lysobacter > Lysobacter yananisis. The sequence goes on along the minus strand of NZ_CP133568.1, from coordinate 3,546,452 downwards.
GGCGCAGGTGCATCAGTTCCAGCGCGTACTTGCCGCCCCACAGGAACAGCATCAGCACGCCGAGCGCGATCAGCAGCTCGCGCGCGAGCACGATGCGCTGGCGCTTGGGCGGCAGCCCGCGCAGCAGGCTCAGGAACACCGGGATGTTGCCGAGCGGGTCGAGGATGATGAAGAGCAGCAGCGCGGCCGAGGCGATGGTCATGGCGGCGGGCTCAGGCGTGCGGCGCCCAGACCGTGCCGCGATGGCCCGCGCCGGCGGCCGACAGCAAGGTCACGCAGGCCTGGGCGTAGGCCGAGGGCTCGCGCGCGGAGCGGTCGCTTTCCTCGACATAGGCGCGCGCGCGCAGCGGCGTGCGCATCGGCCCGGGACGCAGCCCGGCCACGCGCACGCTGGAATTGCCCAGCTCGGCGTGCAGGATCCCGACCAGCGCCGCGAGCCCGTGCTGGGCCGCGCCGTAACCGCCCCAATAGGCCTGGCCGACCCGCGCGGGATCGTCGAGCGCGAACACCAGGGCGGCGTCGCCGGCCTTGGCCAGCAACGGCAGGCAGGCCTGCGACAGCCACCACGGCGCGGTCAGGTTGACGTGCACGGCGCGCGCGAACGCGGCCGGATCGGTCTGCAGCAGCGGGGTCAGGCCGGGGAAGTCGGCGGCGCAATGCAGCACGCCGTCGAGGCGGCCGAGTTCGGATTCGATCCGCTGCGCCATCTCGGCGTAGTCGTCGGGCTGGGCGCCTTCCAGGTCGAGCGGGTACAGCAGCGGCTCGGGCCCGGCCTGGGCCGCGGCGTCGTAGACCCGGTTCAACTTCGGCAGCTTGCGCCCGAGCAGGACCACGGTGGCGCCGGCGGCGGCGGCGGCCACCGAAGCGGCCGAACCGAGCCCGCCGGCGGCGCCGGTGACCAGCACCACGCGCCCGGCCAGCGCCTGCGCGCCGGCCTGCGGATCGTTCGAGCGGGCGGCGGCTTCGGTCACTGCGACTGGGTCTCGCTGATCATGCGCGCCAGTTCGCCGGACTCGTACAGCTCCAGGGTGATGTCGCAGCCGCCGATCAGCTCGCCGTGGATGAAGAGCTGCGGGAAGGTCGGCCAGTTCGAATAGCGCGGCAGGTTGGCGCGGATCTCCGGGTCTTCGAGCACGTTGACCGTATGCAGCGAAGTCGCGCCGGCGGCCTTGAGCGCCTGCACCGCGCGGCTGGAGAAACCGCACATCGGGAACTGCGCGGTGCCCTTCATGAACAACACGACCGGATGGGACTCGACCTCGGTCTGGATCCGTTCGATAACCGACGACATGGGCACTGCTCCTGACGAGGTTTGTTGCCGAGTTTGACGGTTCGGCAACCTTGGGTGGGGATAGAATATGAATTGTAAGCCTTCGCGGCGTCGCCGACGCGCCCGTTCCCGGAACCCAACGGTCCACGACCGCGCGGTCCCGGGCCTGGAGCGCCGGCCGCGGCGCCCTCCGCTAGCCAGCCCCCTCGCATCTCCAGGAGCCCGCCAATGGCCATCGAATTGCCTGCCCTGCCGTACGACCGCACCGCGCTGGAGCCGACCATCTCGGCCGAGACCATCGACTACCACTACGGCAAGCATCACAAGGCCTACGTCGACAACCTCAACAAGATGATCGAAGGCACCGAGTTCGCCTCGCTGTCGCTGGAAGAGATCATCAAGAAGTCGCAGGGCGGCATGTTCAACAACGCCGCCCAGATCTGGAACCACACCTTCTATTGGAACTGCCTGTCGCCGAAGGGCGGCGGCGAGCCGACCGGCAAGCTGGCCGAACTCATCAACAAGGCCTTCGGCGACTTCGCCAAGTTCAAGGAAGAGTTCACCAAGACCGCCGTCGGCACCTTCGGCTCGGGCTGGGGCTGGCTGGTGCAGCGTCCGGACGGTTCGCTGGCCCTGGTCAGCACCCCCAACGCCGCCACCCCGCTGACCGGCGAAGACACCGCGCTGCTGACCTGCGACGTGTGGGAACACGCCTACTACATCGACTACCGCAACGCCCGCCCGAAGTACGTCGAGGCGTTCTGGAACCTGGTCAACTGGGACTTCGTGGCGTCCAACCTCAAGTAAGCCGCCGCGTCTACGCGATACGAAAAACGGCCGGGGAAACCCGGCCGTTTTTCGTTGCCCGAGCGTCCGTCCCGCCTTTCGCAGGAGCGGCGCAAGCCGCGACCGCGCCGCCGCGCCGACCGACGCATGCCCAGGTCGCCCGCGCATTCCGCCAGCCGCCCCGCCCGCACGCTTGCGCAACCGCGGCCCCCACGCGCAAGCTCGTGCCGCCGCGCACCGCGGCCACCGGAACCGCAGCCATGGCCTCGCCGATCGCCGCCACCGCCCCGTACTGGGTCCCCGCGCTGTCGATGCTGATGATCTACCGGCGCGTCCGCCGCAACTTCGGCGTGCAGCCGTGGCGGCCGGTGCGCAGCGGCATCCGCCTGGGCGTCCTGGTCCTGGTCGCGGCGATGCTGTGCGCGCTCGGCGCATTGCAGCCGTCGCTGGCGCTGGGCCTGGGCATCGGCGCGACGCTCGGCGCCCTGCTCGGCTTGCTCGCGCTCAAGCACACCCACGTCGCCTGGCGCGACGACCAGCGCACCTACACGCCGAACCCGTGGATCGGCGGCGCGCTGGCCGCCCTGCTGGTCGGCCGCATCGCCTGGCGCTACACCCACGAAGGCTTCGCCGCGACGCAGGCGCCGAGCGCGCTGACCATGGCCATGGCGACGGTGTTGATCGGCTATTCCCTGGTCTATGTCATCGGACTGATGGTGCAGATGCGGCGGCTGGCGGCGGAACGCGCCGCGACCAGTGCGTCCACGCCCCCGGTTGAGCTTTGATCCAAGCGCGGCCGGGTCAACTGCGTTCGAACCGGCACGCCTGCGGCGCGCCCAAACGCCAGCGGAAATAGAACCCCAGACGTCCGCGGCGGTAATCGCACACCGCGCGGTCGCCGGTTCGCAGCGCAGCGTATTCGTGCCGGTCGATGCGCAACGACACCACTGCGCCGCTGCGCGCGTCGCGCAAATATACGCCGTAAGTCGGCGAACGGCCGTCTTCTTCCCAGCGGTCGATCGCCACGCCGTCGAAACGCACCGCATCGCTGCCGGCCAAGGCGTTGGCGGCGTACACGTAGGGCCAGCTGAAAGCCGCGAGCAGGAAAGCGAGCACCCACGGCGCCAGCAACGCCATCCAGGCCGGCGAACGCCAGCTCCACATCGGCCAATGCCGGACCAGCGAGAAAGCCGCCAACGCCAGCCAGAACAGCAGCAGCCAGCGCCAGACCCGGTCGTGGTCCGGCTCCTCGGGCACGAACAGGCAGCAGCCCGGCTCGATCGAGATCAGGCTCAGCAGCGCGCCGACGAAGTGCGCGACCAGCAACCAGCCGATCGGCCCGCCGCGCACCAGCGACGCGGCAGCGCGCGGGGAGCGCGACCGCGTCGGAATGATGATCAGGTCAGCCTCGCGATCACCGGCGCGACCTGCTCCTGGCGGCCGAGCGCGACGCCGACCCGGGCCAGCGCCTGCGCCAGCGCCTGCGCCGAATCCGCGCGCACCGTCGCATGCCCGACCTTGCGCCCCTCGCGCGGCGACTTGCCGTAGTCGTGCCAGTGCCCGCCGGCCTCGGCCAGCACCGGCGCGGCGTCCGGCATCGCGCCGATCCAGTTGAGCATGCAGGCGTGGCCGAGCATGCGGGTGTCGCCCAGCGGCAGGCCGAGCACGGCGCGCAGGTGGTTCTGGAACTGCGAGGTTTCCGCGCCTTCGATGGTCCAATGGCCGGAGTTGTGCACGCGCGGGGCCAGTTCGTTGGCCAGCAGCACGCCGTCGCGGCAGAACAGCTCCAGCGCGAACACGCCGACGTAGTCGAGCGCGTCGGCGAGCTTGCGCGCATGCGCGACCGCGGTCGCGGCCAGCGCCTCGTCGGCGACGGCCGGCGCGAGGCTGGCCGAGAGCACGCCGTCGACGTGCCAGTTCTCGGTCAGCGGCCAGGCGCGGAACTCGCCGTCGCGGCCGCGCACGGCGACCACCGACAGTTCGCGCTCGAAGCGCACGAAGCCTTCCAGGATCAGGCCGACGGTGTCGGCCTGGGCGCCGAGCGCGGCCCAGGCGGCGTCGGCGTCGGCCGCGGTCTTGATCCGGAACTGGCCCTTGCCGTCGTAGCCCAGGCGCCGGGTCTTGAGGATGCATGGCGTGCCGATCGCCGCCAGCGCGGCGTCGAGGCCGGCGCGCGAGTCGATCGCGGCGAAGTCGGGCACCGGGATGTCGAGTTCGCGGAACAGGGTCTTCTCGGCGAGCCGGTCCTGCGCGACGGCGAGCGCGCGCGGGCTCGGGAACACCGGCCGGCGCTCGGCCAGCCAGCGCGCCGACTCGGCCGGCACGTTCTCGAAATCGAAGGTGGCCACGTCGATCTTGGACGCGAATTCGTCGAGCGCGGCCTGGTCGGTGTAGTCGCCGACCACCATCGGCGCGAACTGGCCGGCGCAGGCGTCGGCGGTGTTGTCCAGGACCAGGAAGCGCAGGCCCAGCGGCGCGCCCGACAGCGCCAGCATGCGGGCCAACTGCCCGCCTCCGAGGATGCCGACGGTGGTCATTGGCGCGGATCGTCGTGGGCCAGCACTTCGTCGGTCTGGCGCGCGCGGAATGCGGCCAGCGCCGCGCCGATGGCCGGATACTCCGGCGCCAGCACGGCGGCGGCGAACAGCGCGGCGTTGGCGGCGCCGGCGTTGCCGATGGCGAAGGTCGCCACCGGGATGCCGGCCGGCATCTGCACGATCGACAGCAGCGAGTCCATGCCGTTGAGCGCCTTGGACTGCACCGGCACGCCAAGCACCGGCACCGCGGTCTTCGCCGCCAGCATGCCCGGCAGGTGCGCGGCGCCGCCGGCGCCGGCGACGATCGCGCGCAGGCCGCGGCCGGCCGCGCTTTCGGCGTACTGGAACAGCACGTCCGGGGTGCGGTGCGCGGACACCACCCGCACTTCGTGCGGCACGCCCAGGGCTTCGAGCTTGGCGGCGGCGTGCTGCATGGTCTCCCAGTCCGAGCGCGAGCCCATGACGATGCCCACGAGCGGGGCGGGACCGGCGGCGGCGGACGAGGTGCTTGGATCGGACGAGGCTGGGGACATGGGACGTGCCTTGGCGCAAAGACGTATTCTAACGCCCTGTCCCGTCGTACCGGCATCAAACCGTATGGATCGCAAACTGCTCGACCTGCTCGTCTGCCCGACCACCCGCCAACCGCTGCTGCTGCTGGACGGCCGCGGCCTGCAGGCGCTCAACGCCGCCATCGCCGCCGGCGGCGTGGTCCGCGGCGGCGGCGACGCCCAGACCCAGGCCCTGCGCGAGGCGCTGGTGACCCGTGACCGCAAGACCGTCTACATCGTCGACGACGGCATCGCCCTGCTGGACGCCGACAACGCCCTGGCCACCGCCCAGGTCGAGGGTTTCCCCGCCGCATGAACGCCGCCGCCCGCGACCTGACCCCGCCGCCGGCGGCCGAGATCGAAGCCGACGTCGCCGATGCCCTGGCCGAAGACCTCGGCGGCGGCGACGTCACCGCCGAGCTGCTGCCCGACAGCGCCGACATCGCTTACTTGTTGTGCAAGGAAGACGCGGTGATCTGCGGCCGGCCGTGGTTCGACGCCTGCCACCGCGCGCTCGACCCGCAGGTCGAGATCGACTGGAAAGTCGCCGAGGGCGACCGCGTCGCCAAGGGCACGGTGCTGGCGACCCTGCGCGGCCGTTCGCGCGCCCTGGTCAGCGCCGAGCGCGCCTCGCTGAACTTCCTGCAGACCCTGTCCGGCACCGCCACCGTCACCGCCCAGTACGTGGCCGCGGTGGCCGGCACCGGCACCCGCATCCTCGACACCCGCAAGACCCTGCCCGGCCTGCGCCTGGCGCAGAAGTACGCGGTGCGCTGCGGCGGCGGGGTCAACCACCGCATCGGCCTGTTCGATGCGGTGATGCTCAAGGAAAACCACATCCGCGCCGCCGGCTCGCTGGTCGCGGCGATCCGCCACGCGCGCGAACGCCATCCCGGGCTGCCGCTGATCGTCGAGGTCGAGACGCTGGACCAGTTGCGCGAGGCGCTGACCGAGGGCTGCGACCGCATCCTGATCGACGACTTCGACGCCGCCACCCGCCGCGAGGCGGTGCGGATCGCGCGCGCGGCGCCGTTCGCCGGACGCATCCCGCTGGAAGTCTCTGGCGGCGTCGATCTCGACGGCCTGCGCGCGATCGCGCAGGACGGCGTGGACTGCATCTCGATCGGCGCGCTGACCAAGCATGTGCGCGCCATCGACCTTTCGCTGAAACTGGGACCGCCGCCGGGCTGACCGCATCGACCGGGGGCGCCCGCCCCCTTGCGTTGCGCCGATCCCGCCGCCAAGAACACGCCATGCCTACCCTGATCCTGCTGATGATCTTCGGCGCCGCCGCGTTCTCGTTCTGGAGCGCCGGCCGCGCCGCCGCCGAACGCGCCGAAGTCGTCGGCCGCGACGCCTGCCGCGCGGCCGGGGTGCAATGGCTCGACCAGAGCGTGCACGCGATCGGCCTGCGGGTGATCCGCCGCGAAAGCGGCTGGCTCGGCTTCGAACGCACCTTCCGCTTCGACTACTCCATCGACGGCGAAGACCGCCACATCGGCCGGCTGGTGCTGCGCGGCGACCGGCTGGTGGCGTTCAGCGGTCCGGTCACGCGCGAGCCCTCGCAGTTGCACTGACGGGTCCGGCCAACCGAAGCGACGCAGCTCCGCCACCACGACCCGAAGCCGCTTCTCCCCATGCCGTCATTCCGGCGAAAGCCGGAATCCATTTTGATCTCGCTTGTCTGTTTGCGGCGCAGCGCAAGCAGGAGCAGAAGCAAAATGGATTCCGGCTTTCGCCGGAACGATGGGACGGTGGTGGGCACGCCGTAATTGCGGTGGCGCGGTCGCGGCTTGCGCCGCTCCTACAGGGGGCGGGCGCGACGACGCGGCGACCGGAATGAACGCGGCGATTAGGCTACGGCTGCGCCGCGGTACGCCCGCGAGGTCGCGGCTTGAGACGCTGCGACAGGAAGCCGGCGCGAGCGCGGGCGGCTCGCGACGCGGGCGGCTCGCGGCGCCTGCGGCTCAGCTGGCGACCGCGGCTTACTTGACGATGCGCAGGTGCCCGCCGCGTCGCGGCGTCGGGGTGTGCGGGCCGTCGTCGTCGCCGTCCGGCGGGTCGCTCGGCACGGCGCTGAGCTGCGGCGACGGCGCGGCCGACTCGGGCTGCTCGGAGGACGCCTCGTCGAGCGCGGCGTCTTCCAGGCTGGCGTCCTCCGGCAGCGCCATGCCCTGCCCGGTCTCGCGCGCATAGATCGCCAGCACCGCGCCGACCGGCACGTTGACCGGATGGCTGACGCCGCCGAAGCGCGCGCTGAAGCGGATGAAGTCGTTGCCCATTTCCAGGTGCGAGACCGCGCGCGCGGCCACGTTGAGCACGATCTTGCCTTCCTTGACCGCGTGCGCGGGCACCTGCACGGCCGGACGCGTGGCGTCGACCAGCAGGTGCGGGGTCATGCCGTTGTCGGCGATCCATTCGTACAGCGCCCGCAACAGATAGGGGCGGTGGCTGGTCATCGAGGTGCTGCTTTCGCTCATGCGCGCAGTTTAACGCCTGGCGCGCCCGGACAGAGGATTTCGCCGCGCATCGGCGCCGCGATCGCGCGTCCGCCCGGCCCGGTCCGCCCGGCCCGGTCCGCGTCGCGCGGTGCGGCCGCGCCTGGCCGCGCGCGGCGCCGTCCGCGCCGCCCCCCTGCGGCCCGCGCCGAGGCCGTCGCCGCCGCGGGCGACGCCCGCGCGGCCCGCGCTCACATCGGCATGTCGCGCAGCTTGCGTTCCTGGTCGGTCAGGCTGCGCGAGAAGCCCGGGTTGCGGAAGATGCGGTTGCCGTAATCCTCGATCGCCTTGGCGTCCTTCGGCAGCGGCACGTCGAGCGACGGCAGGCGCCAGATGATCGGCGCCATGGCGCAATCGGCCAGGCTCATTTCCGGGTTCAGGAAGAACTTGCTGGCCTTGAACAGCGGCACCGAGGCGGTCAGCAGTTCCTTCAGGCGCTTGCGCGCGGCCTCGGCCTGGACCTTGTTGCCCATCTGGATCGCCTGCACCTGCGGCACCCAGTCGTGCTCCAGGCGCAGCATCGCCAGGCGCAGGCGCGCGCGCGAAAGCGGGTCGACCGGCATCAGCGGCGGATGCGGATAGCGCTCGTCCAGGTACTCGCTGACCACGCTGGCCGCGTACAGGACCAGGTCGCGCTCGACCAGGGTCGGCACCGAGTGATAGGGATTGAGGTCGACGAGGTCTTCCGGCGGGTTCTGCGGATCGACCGGAATCAGGTCGTAGGTGACGCCCTTGGCCGCCAGCACCAGCCGGACGCGGTGGCACAGCACGCAGTCGGTAGACGAAAACAGAGTCAGGGCATTACGCATACGGGGGCTCGCCGCCATCATCGACCTCTCCAACGACCGGAATCCGCCAGTCGCAAGACGCCCTCCACCCTGTGTGGAAGGTCGTCACGGCCTCGAGCCCGCACACCCCGGCTTTGCGCAGATTGCCGGCTCGCCAGACCGTCAACCCTAACGGAAAACCCGCGCTTGTGGCGCGGGTTTTCCAGGCGAACTACGTCAATGTTCCACGTCGCGCCAGTACTCGGTCTTCAGCAGGTAGGCGAGGAAGGTGAACAGAGCGAGGAACAGGATCACCCAGACGCCGAGGCTCTGGCGCTTGAGCGCCGCCGGTTCGCCGGCGTACTCGAGGAAAGCGGTGATGTCGCGGGTCGCGGTGCGGAAGCCGGCTTCGTCGAGCTTGCCGGCCTGCTCGATCTTGAGGCCGTGCACCGGACGCTCGCCCGTCGCCTTGTCCTTCTCGCCGTACTCGGCGTGCTGCAAGCCCTGCAGCTCCCACAGCGGGTTGGGCATGGAGGCGTTCGGGAACAGCTTGTTGTTCCAGCCCAGCGGCCGCGACTCGTCCAGATAGAACTGGTTGAGGTAGGTGTAGACCCAGTCGCTGCCGCGCACGCGGGTGATCAGGCTCAGATCCGGCGGCATCTTGCCGAACCACTGGTTGGCGTGTTCTGCGGTCAGGTTGACCTGGATCTGCTCGCCGAACTTGGCGCCGGTGAAGTTGAGGTTGTTCATCACCTCGTCTTCGGTCAGGCCCAGGTCTTCGGCCATGCGCGAGTAGCGCAGGTACTTCAGCGAGTGGCAGCCCGAGCAGTAGTTCATGTACAGCTGGGCGCCGCGCTGCAGCGACGCGCGGTCGCTCAGGTCGGTGCCCGACTGCAGCAAGTCGCCGCCGCCGGAGGCGTAAGCGGTGACCGACACGAGCAGGCCGGCGACGAAAGTGGCGAGCTTCTTCACGATGCGGGTCTTCCGGAGAGGCTGGCTGTGGTTAGTCATGCATCGTCACCCGTTCCGGGACCGGCTTTGTTTTGTCCAGCTTCGTCCATACCGGCATGGTGATGAAGAAAGCGAAGTACAGGAAGGTCAGCACGCGGCCGATGACGGTCTCGACCGGGTCGGTGCCCGGGCCGGCGCCGATCTTGCCCAGCCACACGAAGCACACCGCCAGCAGCATCAGCATGAACTTGCTGATCAGGCCGCGGTAGCGCACCGACTTGACCTTGCAGCGGTCCAGCCACGGCACCAGGAACAGGATCGCGATCGCCAGGAACATCACGATCACGCCGCCGAGCTTGTCGGGGATCACCCGCAGCATCGCGTAGTACGGGGTGTAGTACCACACCGGCTTGATGTGCTCCGGCGTCACCAGGCGGTTGGCCTCGGTGAAGTTGTCGTGCTCGAGGAACCAGCCGCCCATCGCCGGGGCGAAGAAGATGATGAAGGCCGCCAGCATCAGGAAGAAGCCGACGCCGAACAGGTCCTTGACCGTGTAGTACGGATGGAACGGGATGGTGTCGATCGGCTTGTTGGCGTCCCAACGGTTGCCCTTCGGACCGTGCTTGGTGTCGACGCCCTCGGGGTTGTTGGAACCCACTTCGTGCAGCGCGCCCAGGTGCAGCACGACCAGCAGCAGCAGCACCAGCGGCAGCGCGATCACGTGCAGGGCGAAGAAGCGGTTGAGGGTGGCGTCGCCGGGCAGGTAGTCGCCCATGATCCACTCGGTCAGGCCGTTGCCGATCACCGGGATCGCGCCGAACAGCGAGATGATGACCTTGGCGCCCCAGAACGACATCTGGCCCCACGGCAGCACGTAGCCCATGAAGGCTTCGGCCATCAGCACCAGGTAGATCAGCATGCCCAGGATCCACACCAGCTCGCGCGGCTTCTGGTAGGAGCCGTACAGCAGGCCGCGGAACATGTGCAGGTACACGACGATGAAGAACAGCGAGGCGCCGGTGCTGTGCATGTAGCGGATCAGCCAGCCCCACTCCACGTCGCGCATGATGTATTCGACCGACGAGAACGCCTCGGCCGCGGACGGCTTGAAGTGCATCGTCAGGAAGATGCCGGTGACGATCTGGTTGACCAGGACCAGCAGCGCGAGCGAACCGAAGTAGTACCAGATGTTGAAGTTCTTCGGCGCGTAGTACTCGCTCATGTGCTTGCGGTACATCGGCATCATGCCGGGCGCGCGGTCGGTGACCCAGCCGAAGACGTTGTTGGCGGTACGCGTGAGGATGTTGGCCATGGCTTATGCCCCCTTCGCCGGATCGACGCCGATCACGATCGTGTTGTCGTTCTCGTAGTGGTGCGGAGGCACCAGCAGGTTGATCGGCGCGGGCACGCCCTGGAACACGCGGCCGGCCATGTCGAAGCGCGACTTGTGGCAGGGGCAGAAGTAGCCGCCCTTCCATTCCGGATCGAACGGCTCGGGCCGGATCTCGGCCTTCATTTCCGGCGAACAGCCCAGGTGCGTGCACAGGCCGACCAGGACCGAGATGTCGGGCTTGAGCGAGCGCAGTTCCGGGCTCGCCTTGAACACGTACTCGGGCTGCTGGTCCTTGTTCTCGGACTTGGGATCGCGCAGGTGGCCGTCCAGGGTCGGCAACGCGTCGAGGATCGCCTTGGAGCGCTTGACGATCCAGATCGGCTGGCCGCGCCACTCCAGGATCAGGCGTTGGCCTTCGGCCAGCCCGGTGATGTCCGCGGTCACCGGCGCGCCGGCGAGCTTCGCGCGGGCGCTGGGATTCCAGGACTTGATGAAAGGCACTGCCACAAAACCGGCTCCGACCGCCCCGACCACCGCGGTGGTGGCGGTGAGGAACCGACGTCGGCCCGTGTTGATAGGATCGTTGACCCCTTGGTTGGCCATCCGGCACTCCGCGAAATCTGCAATGCGAGGGTAACGCCGCACAACCCGGAACCGATGGCTATAAACCAAACACAACCACTGGCGAAAGGCTGGCGGCTCAAAAGACGGGGAAGTGTAGCGGAACCGTTAAGGGCGCGACAATCCGCGCTCTTGCAAAACCGCGACCGCCCCCGCCCGGACGCGACCGCGCGCACAAGCCCCGGATTCGCAAGGCGTTTGCGCGCGGCGCCTGGCCGCGCCGCGCGCGCGGCCGGGGCTTCGGCACGGCCGCGGCGCGCGAACGGCTTTGCCGAGGCGGCGCGCCGGCTTGGCCGGATCGGCGCGGGCGGCGTGCGCCGCAGGGGGATTCGCACCAGGACGTTCGGGCCGCCGGGCGCGCCCGGCACGGATGCGCGGCGCCGATGCGGCGCCCGGCTCAGCGCTGCACCACGCCGGCGGAACGGTAGCGCTGGGCCAGCACCGCGACGCGCTGGACGTAGCGCTGGGTCTCGGAATACGGCGGCACGCCCTTGTATTTGTCGACCGCGCCCTCGCCGGCGTTGTAGCCCGCCGAGGCCAGGGTCAGGTCGCCGTTGAAGCGCTTGAGCAGCCAGGCCAGGTACTGCACCCCGCCCTGGATGTTCTGGCTGGCGTCGAAGGCGTTGCCGACGCCGAAGCGGCGCGCGGTGGCCGGCATCAACTGCATCAGCCCCTGCGCCCCGGCGCGCGACAGCGCATTGGGGTTGTAGGCCGATTCGGCGTGGATGATCGCGCGCACGATCGCCTCCTCGACCCCGTGCTGGCGCGCGGCCGCGGCGATCTCGGCCGAGTAGGCCGCGGTGTTGAGCCGCAGCGTGCCGAAGTTGACCCCGGGCCGGGCGGCGCAGGCGAAGCAGGTCTCGATGAAGCTGTAGCGGATGGTCCGCATCTGGGTGGCGTTGGCCAGCCCCTTGGGCCGCTTGCTGACGTAGTGGCGGACCCCGTCCTGGACATAGGAGTAGATCTGGCCCTGGACCAGCCGGGTCGGCGCCTGCCCCAGCGCCGCCGGGACCGGCGCCGCGGCGGGCGCGGACGCGACGGCCGCAGCCGGCGCACTGGCCGCGGCGGCGCCGCTGATGCCGCCGGCGACCATGGCCGCGGCCGCGCCGGCATAGGTCGCCGGCGGATTGCTGTGGGCCGAGGCCGGAATCGCCGCGTCGCCGCCGGCGCCGACCGAGCCCATCGCCGGTGCCGGCTTGGGCGGGGCGTAGGCCACCGGGGTCGGATCGCGCGGGCGGCTGGCCTTGCTGGTGTACTGGCTGACGACGGTGCAGGTCGCGCCCTTGACCTTCTTGCTGACGTAGCTGCGCTCGCCGCTGGGGCTGTCGCAGCGCCAAAGCGTACCGGCCGCCGCCGGCGCGAACGCCAGCAACCCCAGTACCCCCAGCAGCAGCGAGCTCCCCCTCATCCGGCCCAGTGTCCCCTGCCTGGGCCGAGGCTGCCAAGGGGGCCGGCGCAGAATGTGACGGGGGCCGCGGCTTGGCTGGGATCGCGGCGGCTGGCGGTATACTTCTAGGAGCGAGCGTGGAGGAGCGAGGAGTGAGCGGAGCCCGCTTTCGCTCACTCCTGGCTCCTCCACGCTCGCTTCTCGCTCGCCCGGCGCGGAATAACCGCCGCCCCTCCCGGACCCGCCATGACCGACCTGCATCCCCTGCCCGCCCTGCCGGGCGTCGCCCCGCCGTCCCGGCCGGGCGCGAAGAAGCTCTTCATCGAAACCCACGGTTGCCAGATGAACGAGTACGACTCGGCCAAGATGGCCGACGTGCTCGCTGCCAGCGACGGCCTGGAACTCACCAACGACGCGTCCGAAGCCGACGTCATCCTGATCAACACCTGCTCGATCCGCGAGAAGGCGCAGGAGAAGGTGTTCAGCCAGCTCGGCCGCTGGAAGCAACACAAGCAGGGCGAGCGCCAGGTCATCATCGGCGTCGGCGGCTGCGTCGCCTCGCAGGAAGGCGCGGCGATCGTCAAGCGCGCCCCGCACGTCGACCTGGTGTTCGGCCCGCAGACCCTGCACCGCCTGCCCGAGCTGATCCGCGCCAAGCGCGAGACCGGGCTGCCGCAGGTCGACATCAGCTTCCCCGAGATCGAGAAGTTCGACCGCCTGCCCGAGCCGCGCGCCGAAGGCCCGAGCGCGTTCGTCTCGATCATGGAAGGCTGCTCGAAGTACTGCTCGTTCTGCGTGGTGCCGTACACCCGCGGCGAGGAAGTCAGCCGGCCGTTCGAAGACGTGCTGGTGGAAGTCGCCCAGCTCGCCGCGCAGGGCGTACGCGAGATCAATCTGCTCGGCCAGAACGTCAACGCGTATCGCGGACCGATCGCAGGCGAAGACGGTGCCAGCAGCGCCGAGGTCGCCGACCTCGGCCTGCTGATCCGCACCATCGCCGAAATCGACGGCGTCGACCGCATCCGCTTCACCACCTCGCACCCGCTGGAGTTCTCCGACTCGCTGGTCGAGGCCTACCGCGACGTGCCGCAGCTGGCCGACTACCTGCACCTGCCGGTGCAGGCCGGCAGCGACCGCATCCTCTCGGCGATGAAGCGCGGCTATACAGCGCTGGAGTTCAAGCAGAAGATCCGCAAGCTGCGCGCGGTGCGGCCGAACATTTCGATCTCGTCGGACTTCATCGTCGGCTTCCCCGGCGAAACCGAGGCCGACTTCGAGAAGACCATGAAGCTGATCGAGGACGTCGGCTTCGACCAGTCGTTCTCCTTCATCTATTCGCGCCGCCCGGGCACCCCGGCCGCCGACCTGGAGGACACAGTCACCAGCGAGGAGAAGCACGCGCGCCTGTCGCGCCTGCAGGCGGCGATCAACGCCAACGCGGCGAAGATCTCCCAGGCCATGGTCGGCAGCGTGCAGCGGGTGCTGGTGGAAGGCCCCTCGCGCAAGAACCCCGACGAACTCACCGGCAAGACCGAGAACATGCGCTCGGTGAACTTCCCGGCGCCGAAGCGGCTGATCGGCCGATTCGTCGACGTGACGATCACCGAAGCCCTGTCCAACTCGCTGCGCGGCCGCGTGCGGCTCGGCGACGACGCCCACACCGCGGCCTGAGCCGCGCCGGAGACAGCGATGGACCGCGACTTCGACATCCGCGAGATCGGCCCGGAACACTTCCACCTGGCCTGGCCGATCTTCCGCGAAGTGCTGGCGCGCGGCGAGAGCTACAACTACGCCGCCGACCTCAACCTGGACGGCGCGCGGGCGATGTGGACCAGCCCGCCCTACCGCATGTTCCTGGCCCAATCCGGCGACGAGGTCCTGGGCTGCTACAAGCTCGGCCCGAACCAGCGCGGCCGCGGCGACCACGTCGCCAACGCCAGCTACATGGTCGCCGAGAGCGCCTGGGGCCAGGGCGTGGGCACGGCGCTGTGCGAGCACTCGCTGATGCAGGCGCGCAAGGCCGGCTACCTGGCGATGCAGTTCAACTACGTGGTCAGCACCAACGCGGCGGCGGTGCACCTGTGGCTCAAGCACGGCTTCGCCGTGGTCGGACAGGTGCCGGAAGCGTTCCGGCATCCGACGTTGGGGTTGGTCGACGTCTACGTCATGCACCGGATGCTGTGAGCGCGCGATCGCCGCGTCGCGCGGCGAACCGTCGCGTCCATGCCCCGTCCGCAGCCGCTTCCGCACTCCCCCGTCGCCCCGGCGCTTCGCCCCTCCGGATCCGTCGTTCCGGCGAAAGCCGGAATCCATTTCGACTTTGCATGGGCTTCGCTCTTGCGCGGTCGCGGCGACAGCGGCGGAAAATCAAAATGGATTCCGGCTTTCGCCGGAATGACGGTGGGGCTTCGGTGGAGATTTCGCCCGACCGCCGGTGGGGCTTCTGCCATGATGACGGCGTAGGTTCCGCCTGAATGCCGATGAGGCTCGCGTCGGCGTTACGGCGCGGACCCGCGGCCGAGCGACAGCAACCCGGGATACGCCGCCCCTCGCCTTTCGCGCCCTGCCCAGGCGTCCCGCCTGAGCCCTCGCCTCAACGCTGCGCTGGCTCGCGCTGCCACACCGGCGCGCCGTCCACATAAGTTCCCAGCAACGTCAACTCGCGCAATCGCTGCGGCTCCACCGCCAGCGGGTCCTGTTCGAACACGACGAAATCCGCGCGCTTGCCGACCGCCAGGCTACCGACCTCGTTCTCGGCGAAACCCGCGTAGGCCGCGTCCAGGGTGAAGCCGCGCAAGGCTTCGTACGCGGTCAGCTTCTCTTGCGGGTGCCAGCCGCCGAGCGGCTTGCCGGTGGCGTCGGTGCGGGTGGCCGCGGCGAACAGCCCCAGCCGCGGATCGACCGATTCGACCGGGAAATCCGAGCCCAGCGCCAGCCGCGCGCCGCTGTCGCGCAGTTGCCGCCAGGCGTAGGCGCCGTCGATGCGCACCGGCCCGAGCCGGTCTTCGGCCCAGGGCATGTCGCTGGTGGCGTGGGTCGGCTGCATCGAGGCGATCGCGTGCAGCGCCGCCAGCCGCGGCAGGTCCTGCGGCGCGAGGATCTGCGCGTGTTCGATCCGCCAGCGGTGGTCGCGCGTGGTCGCGTTCTCGCCGAGCGCCTGGGCGTACAGGTCGAGCACTTCGCGATTGCCGCGGTCGCCGATGGCATGGGTGGCGACCTGCACGCCGCAGCGTTCGGCCTTGGCGATCGCTTTCGCCATCGCCTCGGGCGACATCCGCAGCAGCCCGCGGTTGCCGCGTTCGTCGCTGTAGTCCTGCAGCAGCGCGGCGCCGCGGCTGCCGAGCGCGCCGTCGGCGTAGAGCTTGACCGTGCGCATCTTCAAGCGTCCCGACGGATGCTGGTACAGGCCGTCGCGGCACAGCGATTCCAGCGCGTCGCCGTCGCCGGCGGCGAAGGCGGTGATGCGCAGCGGCAACTGCTTGCGCCCGGCCAGGCGCCGGTAAGCGCGCAAGGTCGGCAGGTCGACGCCGGCGTCGTGCACCCCGGTCAGGCCGTGGCGGACCGCGGCCTGCATGCCCAGGCTCAGCGCCTGTTCGACCGCGGCCGGCGGCAGCGGCGGACGCGCGCGCTCGAGCAGCGCCATCGCATCGTCGATGAACACGCCGGTGGCACGGCCCTTGTCGTCGCGCACGATGCGCCCGCCGTCGGGTTGCCAATCGCCGCCCAACTCGCGTCCGGCCGCGCGCATCGCCGCGCTGTTGGCCCAGCCGGCGTGACCGTCGATGCGCTGCAGCCAGACCGGACGCTCGGGGAACTCGGCATCGAGATCGGCCGCCTCGGGGAAACGCGCATCGGGCCAGTCGTTCTGGTCCCAACCGTGGCCGATCAGCCACTGCCCGGGCGGCAGCGCGCGCGCGAACTCGCGCAGCCGCTGCAACGCTTCGGACTTGCTGCGGGTGCCGCTGAGGTCGGCCTGGAGCTGGTTGATGCCCAGTTCGAACACATGTGCGTGCGCGTCGATCAGCCCGGGCACCAGCGTGGCCTCGCCGAAGTCGATGTGGCGGGCGTTGGGATACAGATGCAACAGGTCGCCGCGGGTGCCGACGGCGACGATCTTGCCGGCGGCGTCGAACACCAGTCCTTGCGCGCGCGGTCGGGCCGGATCGAGCGTGTGCACGCGCGCCGCGGTCACGACGGTGAGCGGCTGCGCCGATGCGGCGCTGCCGCATGTCAGGGCCAGCGCCAGGGCAAGGATGGCCGCCGGGCCGATTCCGCGTAACCGCCGCATCGTTCGCATGCTTCGCTTCCCTGGCCGCGGACTGCGGCGTCCGAAAGTGGCGAATGTGCGAGATCGGCGGTTGCGGCGCAAGTGCGGCAGATGCGGACGGTCGGGCGATTCTCGATCGGGGTCGGAAAGCGACGAAAAAAGAATCCGGCTTTCGCGGTAATACAAGGCAGCGCCGGGGTCGGCGCGAACCGCGCAGCCGCGGCGTTTGCGCCAGGCCGCAAGAACGTCGCGCTCAATCCAGCCGCTTGCGGAACCGCGCCACCGCCAGGCTCATCATCACCGCGATGAAGCCGAGCAGGTAGGCCACGTCGCGCCACAGCTCCAGCAGCCCCGCGCCGCGCAGCATCACCCCGCGGATCAGGCGCAAGAAGTGGGTCATCGGCAGGATCTCGGCCAGCCATTGCGCCGGCGCCGGCATGCCGGCGTACGGGAACATGAAGCCCGACAGCAAGATCGACGGCAGCAGGATGAAGACGGTCATCTGCATGGCCTGGAACTGCGAGGCGGCCTTGGTCGAGATCAACAGGCCGAGCGCGAGGTTGGCCAGGATCAGCAGCACCGCGGCGACGTAGACGTCGAGCACGCTGCCCTTGACCGGCACCTCGAACAGCCACAGCCCGAGCAACAGCACCACGCTGGTCTGCAGCAAGCCGATCAGCGCGTACGGCAGCACTTTGCCGACCATCAGTTCGGTGCGGCTGACCGGCGTGGTGATCAACAGCTCCATGTTGCCGCGCTCGCGTTCGCGCACGATCGCCACCGCGGTGAACATCACCATGGTCATGGTCAGGATCACTCCGATCAGCCCGGGCACGATGTTGACCGGCGAGCGCCGCTGCGGGTTGTAGAACGCGACCACGCCGATCGATCCAGTGCTCGGCCCGATCCGGCGCGGCGCCGCCGCCGAGCTGTCGACCGGCGTCTGCGCGAGTTGCGCGGCCGCGCTCTGGACCACGGTGTCGCTGCCGTCGACCATCACCTGCAGCACTTCGCGGCCGTCGGCGCGGCGGCGCTCGAAGTCCGGCGGCACCGCGATGCCGACGCTGATCTCGCCGCGCCGGAGCATGCCGACCAACTGCTGCGGCGTGTCGGCGCGGGCGACGGTGCGGATCACCCCGGTGGCGATCATGTCCATGACCAGCGCGCGCGAAGCGGCGGTGCCTGCCTGATCGGCGACCGCGGCGGTGAGGCCGCGCGGGTTGAGGTTGATGGCGTAGCCGAACAGCACCAACTGGCCGACCGGGATCATCACGATCATCGCCAGGGTGATGCGGTCGCGGCGCAGTTGCCGCACTTCCTTGAGCACGATGGCCCACAGCCGGCGCAGTTTCATGCGTCCTCCTCGCGCGCCGCGGCGGCGCGCGGCGCGTCGCCGCGGGTGGCGGCGACGAACACGTCTTCCAGGTTCGGCTTGGCCTTGGCGACCTCGGCCTGCAGCCCGGCCGCGCGCAGCGCGTCGGTCAGGCCTTGTTCGGCGGTGTCGGCGTCGGCCAGCAGCACCCGCAGGTCGTTGCCGATCTGGGCCACGCTGAGCACGCCGGGCAGATCGACCAGCGCGCGCTGGGCCTTGCGCGGCTGCGCGGCGCGCACTTCCACCGCGCGCCCGCGCAGTTCGCCGGTGAGTTCGGCCGGGGTGCCGTCGGCGACCAGGACGCCGCGGTCGAGGATGGCGAGGCGGTGGCAGCGCTCGGCCTCGTCCATGTAGTGGGTGGACACCAGCAAGGTGGTGCCGGCGTCGGCCAGCTCGAACAGTTTTTCCCAGAAATCGCGGCGCGATTCGGGATCGACCGCGCTGGTCGGCTCGTCGAGGAACAGCAGTTCGGGTTCGTGGATCACCGCGCCAGCCAGGGCCAGACGCTGCTTCTGGCCGCCGCTCATGGTGCCGGCGAGTTGGTCCTGGCGGTCGCCGAAGCGGTACTGCCCGATCAACGCGTCGATGCGCTTGCGCGCGGCGGCCTTGGGGATGTCCTGCACGGCGGCGAGGAACTCCAGGTTTTCGCGCACGCTCAGGTCCTCGAACAGCGAGAACTTCTGGGTCATGTAGCCGATGCGACGGCGCAGCGCTTCGGCCTGCTCGGGAATCTTCAGCCCCAGCACTTCGATCTCGCCCGCGCTCGGGGTCAGCAGGCCGCACAGCATGCGGATGGTGGTCGACTTGCCTGAGCCATTCGGGCCGAGGAAGCCATAGACGCAGGCGCGCGGCACGGTCAGGTCGACCCGGTCCACCGCCTGCAGTTCGCCGAAGCGCTTGCTCATGCCGCGCGCGCGGATCGCCGGCGCCTCGGCCGTCGCCGAAGCCGCCGTTTCGCGCGCGCCCGCGACCGCGCTCACGGCGCGAACTCGGCCCGCACCGGCAGGCCGGCCGGCAATTCGACCGCGTCGGCGTCGGTCAATTCGACCTCGCACAAATAGCTCAGGCGCGCGGCGTCCTCGCCGGTCAGCGCGTAGTACGGGGTGAAACTGGCCTCACTGCGGATCATGCGCACGCGGCCGTTCCAGGCGCGCGCGCGGCCCTCGACATAGACCTTGGCGGCGCGGCCGACACGCACGTCCTGGCGGATCGGCTCGGGCACGTACACGCGCGCGAACGGGCGTGGCCCGACCAGCATCACCGCCAGCGGCGACCCCACCGGCGCCTGGTCGCCAAGCTTGTACGGCAGGCTGTCGACCACGCCGTCGCGCGGCGCGACCACGTCGAGCTTGGCGAACGTGGTCTGCTGCACCGCGGCCTGGGCCTGCGCGGCGGCGAGCGCGGCGCGGCCCTGGGCGATGTCTTCGCGCCGGTTGCCGCGTTCGAGTTCCAGCAACCCGGCTTCGGCCGCGCGCACCTGCGCGAGCGCGTTGCCGGCGGCGGCGCGGGCGCGGTCGACGTCGGCCGCGGCGATCAAGCGGCGCTGGCCGAGCGGGCGCACGCGCTCGAAATAGGCGCTGGCGTCGCGTTGCTGCGCCTGCGCGGCGGCGAGGTTGGCGCGGGCCTGCTCGATGGCTTCGCGGCGCGGGCCGGCTTCCAGTTCCGCCAGCGCCTGCGCCGATTGCTGCGCCTGCGCCTGCGCGGCCTGCAGTTGCGAACGGGTGCGGTCGGGTTCGAGTTGCAGCACGCGCGCGCCGGCCTTGACCCGCTGGCCCTCGCGCACGTCGATGCGCACGACTTTCTCGGCCGCGGGTGCGGGCAAGGTAATGCGGTCCCATTCCAGCGTGCCCAGCGCCTGCGGCGGCTGGCGCGCGCAGCCGGCGAGCGCGAGCGCGGCCAGCGCGCACAGGCCGGCGCTGCGCAACGCGGCGCGTCCGCGCGGCGACGCCGGGGTTTCGGCGCGACGCGGCGAGCGCGCCGCGGCCGGCGGCGACGCCACCGCGTCCTGCAATGCGGCCGCGGCCAACGCGCGGCTGCGCAGCGGGATCAACGCGGCCGACGCCGGCGCGGCGGCGGACGACGCGGTGCGGGTCTGGGCGTTGCGGGCGTCGCGCTGCGCGCTCATGGCGTCAATCCCTTATCGAGCAGGGCCAATGCGTGGCGGCGCTGCGCCGCCAGGTCGAGGTCTTCGGCGCCGAACAGATGGCGCCAGGTCGGCGCGCTCGCCGCCGGGAACAGGGTCAGGCCGATCAGGCTGACCATCAGCAGGCGCGGGTCGAGGTCGGCGTTGATCCGGCCCTGCGCCTGCGCGTCGGCGAAGCGCGCCGCGAGCATGCGCGGCAACAGCGGACCGATCTTGTCGTACAGCAGGGTCTGCCGCAGCGCCCCGCCCTCGCACAGCACCTCGCGCACCCACAGCGACGGCAGCCACGGATGGGTTTCGATGATGCGCCCCATGTTGGCGACGAAACGCCCGACCAGATCGAAGACGTCGTCGCCGCCGTCGGCCAGCCCCTCGCGCAAACCGACGATCAGCGGGAACAGCCGCTCGCTGCTGACCGCCTCCTGCAATTGCTCCTTGTCGCCGAAGTAGTAATGCAGCAAGGCCGGATTGACCCCGGCCTCGGCGGCGATCGCGCGCAACGAGGTCGCGGCGATGCCCTGGCGGGCGTAGCAGGCGATGGCGGCGTCGAGCAGGCGTTCGCGCAGATCGGGATTGTCGGCAGCGGCGGGCCGGCCGGGGGCGCGCTTGGGCGCCTCGGTCTTGCGCGGGCGGCCTCGCCGCGCGGGCTTTGGGGTGTCCATGGCTATATTTAATTCAATGATTAATTAGTTGGCAAGATCGCTCCGACGAGTGGTCGTTTTGGGGCTGTGCGTCCTGTCGGGGCAGCCCGGGCCGCTGCCGCGTGCCGCCGTGGCTCGCGCCGAAAGTTCCGTCGCAGCCGCGTCGTCGCGGTCGTGGCTAGCGCCGCTCCTACAGCCGCTCCGGCCATCGCGCGATCTACCTGTAGGAGCGGCGCGAGCCGCGACCGCGGGGCTGCCCGTTCGCGTCGGAAGCAACGCCATAGCCGCGCTGTCGCGGGCGCGACTTGCACCTCGCCAGCAAAGGAAACGCGATCGGACTCGATCGTCGCGTTGGCGAAACGCCGCTTGCGAAACGAAACGAATCGGCCCGCCACCGCGGCCGTTCAATCGGCCGCGTCGAGCACCGACTGCGGATGACGCTCGCGCCACTGCGCCAGCGTGTCGGCGCAATGCGAGGGAATCACCCAGGCGCCGTGGTGGGTGTCGCGGAATCGCGCCAACCGGCGCAGGGTGTCGAGGTAGGCGCCGGCGTCGTCCATCGCCAGTAGCTGAGTCAGCCACGGCAGGGCCTGCGGCCGGTCGAGTTGTTCGCGCCGCCAGAACGCATCGGCGGCGAGCACCACGCGTTCGCCGTCGCGGGTGCGCAAGGCCAGGCCGATCTGGCCGCGGGCGTGGCCCGGCAGCGACAGCGCGTGCAGGCTGCCGTCGCCGAACAGGTCCCAGCCTTCGCCGAGGCCGGCCAGGTCGGCCGCGAGCGGGCGCCGGCCGTCCTCGTCGAGCAATTGCAGACGCTCGGCGAAATCGGCCGGCAGCAATTCCTTCCAGATCTGCGCGTGCAGCAGCTCCAGCCAGCCGGCCTGCCCGATCCGGCGCCAGCCCTGGGCGTGGGCGACGAAACGCGCGTTGCGGAATTCGCCGAGGCCGCCGATGTGGTCGGGGTGGAAATGGCTGATCACCAGCAGGCGCACGTCGTCGGCATCGAGCCCGCGCTGGCGCAGCAGGTGCGCGGCGTCGGCGTGCGGCGGGCAGCAGGCGTGGATGGCGCGGCGGTAGACCCAGCGCAGCCCCGCGCGCATCGCCTCGCGCGCGTCCGGGCCGTAGCCGCAATCGAAGAGAATAGCGCCCTGCACCGGATGCTCGATCAGCGCCCAGCCCGCGGGAAAGCGCATGCGCGCGCCGGCGGCGAGACCGAGATGGCGCGGATCGGCGCAGCTGTGGCCGGACGCGGCCAGGGTCAGCGCCACCTCGCCGCTCATGTCCGCCGCTCCGCGCGCGCCAGTTCGCGCAAGGTCTTGTCCAGCGCTTCGTCCATGTTCACCCGCGGACGATACCCCAGTTCCTCGCGCGCGCGGGCGATGTCGAGGGTCATGTCGACGCTGAGCAGTTCGACGCCGTAACGCAGCAGCGGCGGCTCGGCGTCGGGCCGGAAGCGGCGATGGAACGCTTCCACCGCGCTCGCCAGCGCCAGCGCCAGCGGCTTGGGCACGCGCTTGCGCGGGCGCGGCAGCGACAGCGCATCGGCGAGGCGGTCGATCACGTTCCAGATCGCCACCGGCTCGCCGTTGCTGATGTTGTAGACGCGGCCGCCCAGCCGCCACGAGGCGTCCATCGCCAGCACGGTGGCGTCGACCACGTTGTCGATGTAGCTCAGGTCGACCATGCAGGCTTCATCGCCGATGCGGCGCAGCCGGCCGGCGCGCAGCGCCTGCGCCAGACGCGGCAGGATCGCGCTGTCGCCGGGGCCGAAGATCGCGCGCGGTCGCAGCGCCAGCGCCGATACGCCGCCGGCGGCGCAACGTTCGAACACCAGGCGCTCGGCGACGAGTTTGGTCGCGGCATAGTCGTTGACCGGCTTGGCCGGCAGGCGATGGTCTTCGCGGATGCCCAGATGCGGCGCGCCGTCGTGATAGATGCCCGGCGTGGAGATGTGCACCAGCCGCCGCACCTGACGCGCGATGCAGGCGGCGACGACGTGTTCGGTGGCGGTGATGTTGGCGGCGACGAAAGCCTCGCGCCGGCCCCAGGGGCTGGACAGCGCGGCGCAGTGGACGACGGTGTCGGCGCCGCGCAGGACCCGGTGCACGGCGGCTTCGTCGGTCAGGTCGAGCGCGTGGAATTCCACCCCTTGCGCCTGCAGCGCGCGGCCGCGGCCGGCGTCGCGCCCCAGTCCGACCACTTGCTGCCACGGCCGCGTCGCCGCGAGATGGCGCGCGAGCGCGCCGCCGAGGAAACCGGTGGCGCCGGTGACGACGATGCGGCGTTCGGCGGTCATGGATGGCGGCCTGTGCGCGGAGCGTTGCGATGAAGGAAGCGGGCAGTATCCGTGGATGAGGTTGCGGCGCGGGGACGGTTCGCGTCGTTCGCGGCGAGTGGATCGAACAGCGTCGGGCCTGAAGGCCCTCCCACAAAAGCGCTCGCGACTCGGGCAGCTGTTGTGGGAGGGGCTTCAGCCCTGACGCCTCTCGATCTGGTCACCGCGAACTGAGCACAAAGCATCGGGCCCGAAGGCCCTCCCACCAAAGCGCTCGCGACTCGGGCCGCCCTTGTGGGAGAGGCTTCAGCCCCGACGCCTTTCGATCCGCTCGCCGCGAACTGAGCGCGAAGCATCGGGCCTGAAGGCCCTACCACAAGCATCGGAACCTTCGCGATGTCCAGCGCGGTCCGCATCCTCGTCCGGGTCAGTAGGTCAGGGTCAGGCCGACGCCGGACAAACCCGCGCCGGTGCCGAGCAGGATGCCGGTGTCGCCGCGGCGGATCTGGCCTTCGCGCACGCCCTGCTCCAACGCCAGCGGAATCGAGGCGGCGATGCAGTTGCCGGTGTGTTCCAGGGTGCGCACCATCGCCGCGCCGGCGAAGCCGATCTGTTCGATCACGTCGAGCGCGGCGCGGCTGGCCTGGTGCGGCGCCACCCAGCGCAATGCGGCGCGCGCGGCCATGTCGTCCAGGCCGAGCCTGCGCATCACGTGCGGCACCAGGCGGATGCCGCTGCGCAGCGCGGCCTGGCCCTGCATCGAGAACAACGCATCGGCCGGCACCGTGTTCGGTCCCAGCGGCGGGCGCCAGCTGCCGCCGCCGCGCAATGTGGTGATCTCCACGCCCTCGCCCATCGTGCGCCAGGCGATGCGGTGGATGCGGCTGGGACTGTCCTGGGCCGCGCGCTCGAGCACCGCCGCGGCGGCGCCGTCGCCGAACAGGGTGCAGACCTCGGGATTGGCGAAATCCAGGCCGACCGAGGCGATCTCGCTGCTGACCACCAGCGCGCGCTCGATCCGTCCGTGATGGATGCGTTCGGCCGCCAGCTCCAGCGCGGCGACGAAGCTCAGGCAGGTGGCGTGCACCGACAGCGATGCGATGCCGGAGCGGCCCAGGCCGAGTTCGCGCTGCAGCAGCGGGCCGCCATCGGGAATGGCGCGTTCGGCCGAGCCGGACGCGTTGACGATCAGATCGACCGAGCCCGGCTCGATACCGGCGCGTTCGCAGGCCTGCAACGCGGCTTGCGCGCCCATCCAGCTGGCGCGCTCGGTTTCCGGTTCGGCCCAATGGCGGAACGCGACGCCGCTGTTCTCCAGCGCCCAGCCGCGCGGCAAGCCGACCCGATCCTCGATCTGCGCGCTGTCGACGCGCCGCCGCGGCAGATAACGGCCGAGTCCGGCGATGCGCACGCGCCAGTCGAGGTCGGCGGTGGCGCCGTGGCCGCGGCGTGCGCCGGCGGTGTCCGCCGCCGATCCGGACGGCGGGCTGTGCTGCGTCGTTCTGATGTCCATGTGCGGGCGCAGTATGCGTCAGCGCGGCGGGTTTGCCGATAGCGGGACAGGCCGCGCCGTCGTTGGGAAGGGACTGCGGTCCGGAGGCTTGCCGATCGTTTCGCTGCCACCTGAATGAAAAGCGTCGGGGCTGAAGTCCCTCCCACTGCATCTCCGCTTATAGCCGACCTGCGCGAAACGCCTTGTCCGCGCCCCGGCTCAACCGCAATACCGCGCATGCCGTCGCGCTGCCGCGACCCGCGCTACCACCGCGACGATCCGCCCCTTGCCCGCGTCCCGCCGGCCCGCGATCCTGTCCGCACGCCGGAGCCGCGCCCTGCCGCCGGCCGAAGGAGCCTGCCATGCCGCCCTCGCCCGCCCCTGCCCCGCCGCCCAAGTCCGGCCTGCTGCGGCGCGAGGCGCTGGGTTTCTGGTTCTTGGGCCTGGGCGCGCTGGGCTTGGTGCGCGCGTGGATGCGCGCGACCCGCCACGGCGGGTTCGAGACCGACACCGTATCGCTGCTGTGGTTGATCGGCTCCGCTGTGCTGGTGGTGATCGGCGCGGCGCGGATCTGGCGGGCGCTGCGCAGCGCGCGCCGCTGAGTTTCGCCGACCCGCTGCGACGACCCGCCAGGCACGACACCGCCGCGATCGCGTAGCCCCGCGCCGACGCGCCGCCCCGCCCGCGATCCGCCGCGCCCGGCGGTCGCGGCTTTGCGAAAAACCGCCGACAGGCGCAAGCTGTGACACCCCGGCACGCATCGCGTGCACGATCCGCCTACGCTTCCGCCATGCCCGTACGCACCGCCTCCGAATTCACCCTGGACCCCGCCGACAGCGAGCGCCTGGCCAACCTCAGCGGCCCGTTCGACGGCCACCTGCGCATGATCGAACTGCGCCTGGGCGTGGAAATCGCCAATCGCGGCAACATCTTCCGCATCGACGGTCCCGACGGCGCGGTCGGCCGCGCCGAGAAGCTGCTGCGCCGACTGTGGAAGGACGCGGCCGAGGAAACCCTCGACGACAGCGCGATCCATCTCGCGCTGACCGAAAGCGGCGCCGAACTGGCCGTGCAGCAGGAATTCGAGCCGCAGGAAGTCGCGATCCGGGTCAAACGCGGCACCATCCGCGGCCGCGGCGCCAACCAGGCCAAGTACCTGCACGCGATCGCCACCCACGACATCAATTTCGGCATCGGCCCGGCCGGCACCGGCAAGACCTTCCTGGCCGTCGCCAGCGCGGTCGAGGCGCTGAACGAATCGCGCGTGCAGCGGCTGATCCTGGTGCGCCCGGCGGTCGAGGCCGGCGAGAAGCTCGGCTTCCTGCCCGGCGACCTGACCCAGAAGGTCGATCCCTACCTGCGCCCGCTGTACGACGCGCTGTACGAGATGTTCGGCGTCGAGAAAGTGGTCAAGCTGCTGGAAAAGAACGTCATCGAGATCGCGCCGCTGGCGTACATGCGCGGACGCACCCTCAACGACGCCTACGTGATCCTGGACGAAGCGCAGAACACCACCATCGAACAGATGAAGATGTTCCTGACCCGCATCGGCTACGGCAGCACCGCGGTGGTGACCGGCGACCTGACCCAGGTCGACCTGCCCAAGCACG
This sequence comes from Lysobacter yananisis, assembly GCF_031199375.1. NCBI lineage: Bacteria > Pseudomonadati > Pseudomonadota > Gammaproteobacteria > Lysobacterales > Lysobacteraceae > Lysobacter > Lysobacter yananisis. Next base: position 3,519,954 of record NZ_CP133568.1, on the reverse strand, counting down.
TCAAGTCGGGCCTCAAGGACGCGCTGGACGTGCTGCGCAACGTCGACGGCATCAGCTTCACCTTCTTCGAGGCCAAGGACGTGGTCCGCCACCCCATGGTCGCGCGCATCGTCAGCGCCTACGACGCGCGCGACGCCAAGGACGCGCAGACCGGCCCGGCCGCCTGAGGCGACGGTCCGGACGCCCGCGCGTCGCCGGTTCCGCGACGGCGCGGGCCCCGGCGCGATCGCGGCCGCGTCCGCCGCACCAACCCCGCCGGCCCGCGGCTGCAGCCGCGACGCCGCCACCGCAGCACCCGAACCTTCGCATTGCCAGTGAGCGCCACGATGACCAAAGGTCCCGTCCGACTCGATGTCGCCATCAACTACGCCTTGCCGCGCAAGGGCCTGCCGGCCGCGGCGAGCTTCCGCAAGTGGGTCGCCGCCGCGCTCGAGGGCCGCATCCGCGAGGCCGACCTGGCGATCCGCCTGGTCGACAGCAAGGAAGGCCGTTCGCTCAACCGCCACTACCGCGGCCGCGACTACGCCACCAACGTGCTGAGCTTCCCGGCCGACATGCCCGAGGGCCTGCCCGAAGGGGTCAAGCTGCCCTTGCTCGGCGACCTGGTCATCTGCGCGCCGGTGGTCGCGCGCGAGGCGCGCGAGCAGAAGAAGGCGCTCAATCACCATTACGCGCACCTGACCGTCCACGGCGTGCTGCATCTGCTCGGCTGGGATCACGAGGACGAGCGGGAAGCCGAGTGCATGGAGCAGTTGGAGCGGGAGATTTTGGCGACGCTGGGCGTGGCCGATCCCTATCTGGAAGATTGAAGCCCGGAGACCGATGGCGCGAGGCGCAGACGCCGCGCGCCATCCCGGCCGCTGCGCCTGCCGCGGCTCACAGACAGTCGATCAGCCCGTCGTAGATGGATTTGGTCGTGCCCGGCAAGGGCGCGTACAGCGGGCGCTCGCCCGCCAACGCTCCCAGCAAGGCCTGCGCGGTGGTCTTTCGCGCCAGGGGCGCGCGGCACCGCCAGACCTTGGGAGCGACCGCGACGCGTCCGGTCGCCGCATCGACTTCTTCGTGGCTGGCCGCGAAAGTCCACACGCACTGCCCGAGCACGCCGCTGCCGGTTTCGACCGAGCAGACGAAACGCAGCGCCTGGATGTTGCTGTAATCGCCCTCGCAGAACGTGTCGCCGCAGATCTCGTCGAAGTTCTCGCGCAGGCGATACAGCAGTTCGTACCAGGCGTTTGTCTCCGCATCGCTGTGCAGATAACCGCCGAGCTCGGTATAGCTCGCCGTATCCGCTTGCGGCTTGGATTGAGCCGCCAGAGCCTGATTCGACTGCCCGAACACACCGAGCAGCAACAACACGGCCCACCACTGATTGCCAATGCGCATTGCATTCCTCCTTGAAAAGTGAATCGTCCCTGGATTCGTCGGTACGGCGGGCCCGCCGTACCGACGAAGCGATCCTCCCTCATCCCTCGCCCTATGTCCGGCAGGCTTCGCCGCTGACCGGTGTAGGAATCTTCCGCGGCTCAATGCCGTCGCACGAAACGCAGTCCGTTCGTCACCAACAACGCGCCGGCTCCATCGAGCCGGAGATGGAACGAACGCCCGCCTGATTGATGCTCAACGTCCCGCATCCGGAATCGGCGACCTGCGCTCCGGTTGGCGTCGCGGACAAGGTGAACGCATTGGCATCGGTATCGCCCGACGAGCGCTCGAGCAGGTAAAAGGCGTTCCCGGTTCGCGGCGAGCGTTTGTCGCCCGACGGCACGCTGCCCCAAAAACCCGCGTAGGTATTGTTCAGCGTGTAAAAGCGCTCCGCGCGCTGCGCCAGTTCCACCAAGTCCGCCTTGGCCTGCGCGCGACGCCCCTTGCGCACGCTGTCGTCGTACGCCGGATAGGCGATCGCCGCCAAGATACCGACGATCGCGACCGCGATCATCAACTCGATCAAAGTGAAGCCCGCCTGCCGCCGCGCGCGGCCGTGACCATGAAGTTCCGCAAAACCTTGAACGGACATACCGAAGCTCTCCACCTTGGTCGACGGAACCATCAGCGCACCTGACGCCACGACTGCCGTCCGCACGGACGCGGCAGATACAGCGGGCCCGAGCCGTTGCTGCGCAGGACCATCGAGCACTGCTTCGTAGCCAGTTGCTCGCGCAACGCGGCTTCGTTGGAGCAGCTCGGATCGGTACCGCAACCGACGATCTGCGAGCCGGGCGGCGGCGGCAGCAATACATCGGTGTGCTTGGCCGGCGCGCTGACCTTGTTGTCCAGCGATACGCTGCCGCAATCGCCGCTGCAGACGCTGCTGCCGCCCGGCGAGGTGCTGACGCCGGCCATCGAACCGCCGCCGGAACGCATGTCCACGCCGAACAGCCAGTTGCGTCCGCCCGCTTCGCAGTTGTCGCCCAGCGGCTCGAAGGTGGTGAAGAACACCTTGCCGTTCTGCAGCCGCGGCCGGCCGATGAAGCGCTCGCCTGTCGCAGTACCGACCTTGAGGTCGATGAACCAACCCGACTCCTTCGGCTCGTTGCGGCTCACGTTGCGAACGCGATAGCCGGCGTTGTTCGTCCCCACGCTCAGTATCTGCTCGCCCAGCACCGCAGTGCGGTCGCCGCGGATCGGCGTGGCGCAGGCGGGGCTCGAACAGCGGTCGAAGATGCCGTACAGGCTCTGCACCTGCGGATTGCTGACGATGTTGTCGCCGACCGCGAAGTAGCGGCCGGTACCGAAGTACACGGTGGCTCCGCCGCCGGGCCCGCGCGAGACTTCCAGGCCGCCGGTGATGGGTTGCGCGGCGCCGGCCGCATCCTTCGCGGTGAACAACGGCGTCGCGCCGAACGCGACCGACCAGCTGCTCGCCGCTCCTCCGGACAGATCGAACTTCCACACGTTTCCCTGCAGGTCGCCGCCGTAGACCGCGTCGACCAGGCCGTCGTTGTTGTACAGCGCCACCGGCGCGACGTTCATCAGGCCGTTCTTGACCGAATACTCCGACTGGGTCGGCTTCAACCGCGCCAACACCGCGCCGGTGTTCACGTCCACCACGAACAGGACCGGCGCGCCGGTGCTCGAATTGACACCGTTGCCGAACAATGCCACCCAGCGCGGCGGACTGGTCGCGCTGGCGCCGACGATCGGCACGATCGCCGGCCGCCCCAGCACATGCCCGAGGTCGTCGGTGGCGGCACCGCTGCCGTTGCCGTTGGTTCCGCGCAACTCCCACAGCACCGACGCATTGCCGAATCCGTCCGGATCGGTGACGTCGAGCGCGGACAGCGAGCGTCCGCCCGCCCCGGCGCTGGCGAGCAACACGGTACGCCAGTCGCCGCTCGCCGATGTCGGCACATCGCCCGACACCACGTCGCCGTCCATGGTGTATCGGTGGTCGTACAAGGGATTGGCGAGGTCGCCCATGCGCGACAGCACCGCCGACGGGATATAGGCGAAGCGCTCCCGGCCGCCGCTGGCGGTCGCGTCGAAGGCGTGCAGCATGCCGTCGTTCGCGCCGACATACGCCGTGTTGCGCGTCGGGTTCTTGTTCTTGACGAATTCCTTGTAGCTGCCGCCGAGCTGGCCCTTCCAGCCCGGAGACGCTTGCAGCGCCCAATCGCCCCAACCGAAATCGTCCTTGGACGAAACGATCTCCAAGGTCGAGTTGACGATGTCGCCCAATACTTCGCTGCGCCTGCGGAACGGCGCGCCGTTGGTCGCGCCCTTGAGATACGCGACCACGTCGGCCGCGGTCTTGCCGGCCATCCAGCTTTCCGTACCGGTCAGGCCCAGGCGCTGCAATGGGCCGATCAAGGGATTCGACGCCAGCTCGCCCGCGGTGAAATCGCGCACCGCGGCGGCGGCCTGAACCGCGCCGTTCGCGCCGACCTTGGTCGGCTCCAGCACCACGCGGATCTTGCGTGCGCCGCCGGCGGCCTGCGAGGTCAGCATCCTGGCCGCGCTCCAGCGTTCGCTGCCGAGGGTGCCGTCCTGGTTGAGATTATAGGCGGAGAGATTGCCGACCCAGTCGTTGGTCGCTTTCGTCACCTCCATCTTGAACGAGGCGTCGATGGCGAACGAAGCGTCCGGCGTCAAGCGCGCGCCCGAAGCTCCGCCCCCGCTGACCGAAGGCGGCGCCGCGGCATCCTCGATCAGGGTTCGCAGTTGCTGCTTCAACTTGGCCGGGTCGCGCGCGAGCAAGTAGTTGTCGGGCTCGCCGTCGCCGTCGTTGTCCCAATCCGGGTTGGCATCGTTGTCGGCGCTATCGCTGATCTGCGTACCGTACTTGGCTGCCAACCACAGCGGGGATTCGAGCGAGCTGGAAGCCTGGTTCGCCGCGGCGAACTTGACCACGACCGGCCGTCGCCATTGGCGATTGAAGGCATTGTTCATCGGCCAACGCACCTGGTCCGGAGATTCGCCGGTGAGCAGGTTGAAGGTCGCGCTGGCCGAGCACACCGCGCCATTGGGACGACGGCAATTGCTTCCGTTTCCGGGAGGATCGTAACGGTAGACGCCCGGATACGCCTGATTTCCGGAGACCGCGCCGGTGATACCGAACCCCATGTAGAAATGTCCGCCCGACGAGGAACCAATGCCCTCCACTCGAACTAGCACCTCGTCTTCGGCCACCAACGGCCGCTGGTTGGCATCTCTGCAAACCGGCGCCGACTGCACATTGGTGTCGGCGTCGATGCCGGTGCCCCAACACACGTCGTAGCCGGCGAACCCAGTCGTCGTCTCGACATTGCAGGCCGAGCCGACGCAATAGCTGATCATGAAGGTGACGTCGCGATCGTTGGATTCGCCGGCCGCGGCGCCGTCCCAGGTATACATCAGGCTACCGGCCCGGCCGTCGGTACGAAAATGCCGGCCGTAAACGCGCCCGCCCGCACCGGCTTGCTGACCGGCCTGGGTATCGATCAGCTGGCAGCTTCGGCCGCTGGAGAAATCGCCCGCCTTGCATATCGGCGACAGGGTGATGACGCGAGCCGCCGCGCCGGTTCCTCCCATATCGATTTCGATCTTGGGAAGGGTATCGGCCAAAGCGACGGCATAGGTGACGACATTGTTGATCCGCCCGACCGGACGTCCCTTGGCGCTCAGATCCGAACGCAGGTCTTTCTCATAGGCGGTCTTGGCCAGCCCGGCAACCAGATAGCTTCCTTCGCGCTGGGGAGCGTCGTCGCAGATACCGCGCACCCAGGCCAGATTGGAGATCGTCGTGGCCGTACAGACGAATGTGGCCGACGACTGATACAGGTTCGCCTGCGGCGCCGTCGCCCCGGAACCGACGAAGTACTTGCTTCCGTTGATGCCCTCGGCCTGGCCCAGTGCGGCGGTGGCGGCGGCCGCGGAGTCCAGTCCGGAAGGCGAGCCGGGAATGTTGTTTCCATCGTAGGTATTGGTGCCGCTGGACAGGATCATGATGCGGCAGTTGGCGCAGTAGTTGTTGCCGCCGCCGTAGGCCTTGGCCGGCCCGTAGGGGTCGACCCAGGCCGGACGAGGCGCCCCGGTTGCATCGCCGACTGTGGAGATCGCCCCGAAGGTGCCGGTCGGCGAGCTGCCGGCCAGATAGCGCAACGCTTCGGCGTACATCTCGCTGATGGGATTTCCCCAAGCCGTGCATGCGGCCCCGGACCCCGGACCTGGATCGGCGATCGACGCATTCGAATGCATGTAAGGGCAATCGTTTCCCCAGCCGTAATTGAAATCCCAGCTGCCGCCGCTGTTCCTGGAATTCCAGCCGACTTCCCTCCCGTCCCAGTTCACTAGCCGGAAACGGTCGAGTGTATTGACGATGCCCTCGCTGCCGTTGCCTTGGTTGCAGAACGTACCGTTCGACAGGTCGACCTCGTCGCCCGTCGCGCAACCGCCGGCGGCGGCGTTGCCGGCGAACAGGCCGACGTTCTTGCGCAGCACCCCGCCGTCGCGCGGCCGGCTGTAGGTCCCTGAAATCATGCCGAAGCGAAGCCTGCCGGTTTCACCGTACTCCTGCAGCAGGCCGGCCGGCTTCCAGGAGCTACCGTACGGACGGCAAAAGCTCTCGCGGGCGTCTTCGCCAACCGTGGGGTCGCACACTTCGACCCGCATAACCTTGTTGGTGATGGCCGCCCGCGCCGGTCGGTCGCCGTCGCCGTCGGGCGCGCCGCCGTCGACGCCGAGCGGCCCCAACTTGGCCAGGCACTGGGCGTACTCGGTCACGCCCCAACTCGGATAGGCCCCGGATGCGTACCTCAGCAACGGCGCCCCTCTACCCGTCCTGTCGTACTCGATACCATCCTCCAGACTGACGTTGCAGAACGTCATCGGCGCGCTCCCCCCGGGAACGTAACTGGCGATGTCGCTGCCACGATAAACCTTCGACCAGGCGTGGCTGTCGTTGGGCAAATGAGCGCGTTCTATGATCGTCTGGCTGGCCGAGTCGGCGGAACGCTTTCCGCCGTAAAGCACGTAGCGCAGCAGGTCGAGCCGGCTCATCGAGACCCAATTGGCGAAATTGCCGCTCCACTGGCCGTTGCATTTGTGGTCTTTTTTTCGCCCGGCCACCGCCTTGAACACCTTCCTCGCCTCGTCGTACGAGTAGCAAAGTTCGGGATCGAAATAGCCCTCGTAGGTAAGCGAGTTGTCGTAGGTCGGATCGAGCAGGCCGTCGCCGTCGATATCGGTCAGATTCGAGTAATCGCTGTAGGCTTTCTCGAACAACTGCTCGTCCCGCGAAGCGACCAGCATCATCAGCGGCGGCACGGAGTTGGCCGTGTACAGCGGCTTTTCGGCGATCGCGTAATCGTTACTCGAAGCGACGCTCTCGCCGGAATTGCTGAGCCACAGCCAGCCGACGACAGCCGACGCGGCGGCGACGGCACACAGGGCGCTGCGCAGTTGGGTCTTGGGATTCATGTCGTAACCCGCCGAATCAAGGAATGAAGATCGTGTCGACCGCGGCGCTGGCGCCGGCGTTCGCGTCCAGGTCGCCGCGCAGGGCGCTGACCTGGTAGATGTTTCCGGTGTCTTCGTTCTTCTTTCCGCCCACGACCAGGCTCGATGCCGGAACGCATTTGTCGATGCGGCGGATATGGGTGGCGCTATCGGAGGCGGCGGCGTTGGCCCAGGTCGACGGGTCGTACGTCGTCGAACACAGCTCCTCGTCGGCCTGGAACGTGCCGCCGCCTGCGTAAAGCGCCGTGCGGATCGCGGTTTCCCGCTGCCGGGCCAGCGCTTCCGCGTTCTGGAACGCCGTACTGACGCGGCCGTAGTTGGCCGACATCCGCTCCTGCATGCCGGTCACTTGCATGCCCACCAGGCCGAGCAAGGCCAGCAGGATCAGCATGATCAGGGCGACGTAGAGCGCCGCGCCGCGTTGGCGCCGCGGCGGCGCCCGGTATAGGCGGATGGAGGGCATGGGCGTGCTCCGGTCAGTTTCCGAACAGTCGGTTGCGCAAGGCGATGGTGGATTCGTAGACGGTGCGGTAGCGGCCGTCGTCGGGCGGAGCGGTCTGCACGCCCAGCAATCTCGGCTTCTCCGCGATCAGACTCGCGGGCGCGCCGGCGCCGTCGGCGCTGCGCAAGAGGAACGCGACCTGCACCAATCCGACGCGGCGCCATGGCAGCCGATCTGCGCCGGGCTGCACCGCATCGGCCACGGCTTGGCGCGAAACGAAGCCGGTCGGCTGGCGCGTCTGATCGGTCTGGCTGTCCAGGCCATAGATCAACTGCATGTTCTCGATCCCTTCGACCAGCGGCTCGGGCGCGCCGCCCACCAGGGTCGCCGTCGCGGCGCCGGGCTCAGCGGTGAAACGCGCCCGGTACAGCGTGGGCTCGTTACCGGCCTCGGGGTTTGGCGCGACGTAGTACACCATCGTCTCGGCGCGATACAGGGTGGCCTGGCCCGGCGAAAAAGGCCCTTCGCCCAAGCCGGACCGATTGAGCCCGGACACCGCCACGCCGATGACGGTATCGGCCCCGCTCTGGTCGATCGAGGTGGCCTCGAAGCTGATCGCGCTCTGGCAATCCGCGACCGCCAGCAACCCGGGACGAACGTAGCCGTTGGCGGCGATGACCTGGTTCCAGCGCGCGCTGTCGACGGTCACGCTCGATGCGGAGAACGCCTTGACCGGGACGCCTTCGGGCGAGAAGAAGCGCACCGCGACCACATCGCTGCCCGCCATCGGCGCCGGCGTCAGCGCGGCGACATGGCCGGGCAGACTGGGCGAGCCGGCCCACGCGCCGTTGGCCGGAAGCCCGACGCTGCCGCCGGGAGCGGTGCCGCGGGCTTCGAACCCCTGGATCATGTGGTTGAAACGCAGCGCATCGGGCGCGGCATCGAGCTGCGCTTCGCTGGGCCGCTGTTGCGCCACGAACGCCGAGCGGAAACCCGCCGGGTTCGACAAGAACCGGGTCTGGTCGTTGAGGCAGCCCATGTGCCCGGCCATGCGCAGATCGCGCTGCAGGTAGTCCATGGCGAAACGGCCGTTTTCCTGCACCCGCGCCAAGCCTTCGGAGAGCTTGTAGCTGGCGCGCGATGCGTCGAAGATCTTGAGCAGGCCCAGGACCAGCAACGCCCCCAGGACCAGGGCGACCATCAATTCGATCAAGCTGAAACCGGAGGCGCGGTAGAGGCGGGTCATAGGTCGGAGCTCACCGTGATTCGTCCGTTGGCGTTGTTGCCGACCGCGCCGACCGCGGCGCGCGCGTCCGACCAACTGATCGTGACGGTGGTGCGCGCGCCGTCCTGCGTCACCTGCGCGAACGCGCCCGCGCCGAGCGTGGAGCGCACCTGGCATTTCCACCGTGTCGCGCTCTCGGCCGGGCCGACGAAGCCGCTGGTCGCGCGCGAGCAGTTCTTGCCGGTCACCCCGCTGAAGCTGCCCTCGTCGATCTTGGTGAACTGCGCGGACAGGGCGCGGTTCGCGCGGATCTGGTCGAACAGGTCGTAGGCCAGGTTGAAGGCCTGGGTGCGATAGTTGGCGCTCTGCGAATAGCGCACACTCAGGGTCTGCATCATCGCCAGTCCGAGCAGGCCGAAGCCGATCACCAGCATCGCGATCAACACTTCGATCAGGCTGAAGCCGCGCTGGCGCGAACGCGCGCCAGGCAGCGAACGGCGCGGCGCCGCCCGCGCGGAAATGCGGTTGACGATTAGGGACATGTCTTTCGCTCCATGCGCACCTGCCCGGTGACGCCCAGGCTGATCTCCCGCAACAGATTGGCGCCGGAAGCGCAGTCCGCCGGCTTGAGGCTGAAGCGGCGCGGGAACCCGTCCTTCAACCGTCCGCGCAAGTCGAAGGCGAGCCGGGTGGCATCGCCTCCGGTCGCCGCTGCGCCGATCTCGAGCTGCGCGGTGGGCTTGAAATAGCGCAACACTTCGTCGGGCTGGGGCACATCGTTGTTGTTGCGGTCGGTCCAGACCATCCAGCCGTCGCTCCAGCTTCCGCCGCACCCCAGCCCGTCGCGCGAAGCGCAGACGTGGCCGCCGCGCGGCGTGCGCATCGCTTCGCTGCGCGCCAAGGTCATGGCGGCCTGCATTTCGTTCGTCGACACGGCGACCCGGTTCGAGCGGATGGCTTGCTGGAAGCTGGGCAAGCCCAGTCCGAGCAGGATCGCCACCAGCGAAATCGTCACGAGCAGTTCGATCAAAGTGAAACCGCGTACGTTGCGTGCGCGCACGATCGTTTCCCCAAGACTGCGACCGGGGCGAATCGTCGATCGCCCGATGTCGGCTGGGAACACCGCGACCGATCGGCGGTCGGCGAGCGAAGACGGACGGAAGAGTTTCAGTAGAAAAAGTGCGCGTTTCTCACAAGGATTCCGTCCAGATTTCTTTGCGATGCGCGAAGAGCGGAATCGAAAAGGCGACTGCTTTCGCAGTTATCGCGGCAATGTGGCGCTCGAAGAGCATCGCGCGCGATCCATCGCCTCTTATTACAGGTATCGGCCGATCGGTGCGGTTGAAGCGCCACGCCCCCAGCGGACACCGCGGCCGATTCCGAACCGCGCAGCGGAGTTTTCCTATTCGCCTCGATCCGGGCAGCGGCCACACTGACGCCTCGCACAGCACGCCAAGGAAGGCGCATGAAACGAATGCAGGGAATCTCCGTCATCGAGGTCGCACTGGCGCTGGCGGTCGTCGCCGTACTCACGGGCGTCGCTGCGCCGGCCGCGCTTTCGGCTTTGCTCGCGGTCCGGTACGCGAGCGTTCGCGCGGCGCTGGGCGAGAGCGTGCTCATGTCCAATCGGGTGTCCGTCGCCAGCGGAGGGGTCGCCGTCGTATGCCCCAGCGATCCGGGCGGGCGGTGCCGCGACGACGCGGACTGGAGTTCGGGATGGCTGGTCTACGCCGACATCGACGAGGACCGCAGGTTCGGCGCCGGGGACGTCCTGCTGCGACGCCAGCCGCCGCTGCCCGACGGCCTGCGCTTGGTGACCACCGACGGCCGCCGGCGGATCGTCTTCCATCCCGATGGCAGCAATTCGGGCAGCAACGTGACTTTTAGTCTGTGCAGCCGTTCCGGCGACCGCGTGGAATCGCTGGTGCTGTCGAACGCGGGGCGACTGCGCATCGCCGCCGGGTCCGACGAACAGCGCAGCGCCTGCCGCGGACGCTGACGGCCGCCAGCGCCGTACAAGCCCGCGTTTGCATCCTTCCCCGGGCGCGCGCCGGTGCCGCGCGAGGATGCCGAAACGGCGTATTCAGTATCGCCCGGCCGGCGCCCGCGCCCGACTCGCTCCGCCCCGACCCGACTTCCGGGTTAGACTTGGAGAATCGGCCCCTCCCCCAGGGGGCGCAACCGAAAACCGAATGTCCGAGGACGACAGTAGTACCCACTCGCCGGAACCCCACGAGAAACGGCGCTCCTGGCTCGACCGCATCAGCTCCGCGCTGTCCGGCGAACCCAGCTCCCGCGAAGACCTGGTCGAATTGCTGCGCGATGCGCAATCCGACGGCCTGATCGCCGCCGACACCCTGCACATGATGGAAGGCGCGATCGCGGTCTCCGACCTCACCGTCGGCGACGTGATGATTCCGCGCTCGCAGATGGTCGCGCTGCCGGCCGACGCCAAGTTCCTCGACCTGATGAAGCTGGTGGTCGAATCCGGCCATTCGCGCTTCCCGGTCCACGGCGAAGACAAGGACGAGATCCTCGGCATCCTGCTGGCCAAGGACCTGCTGCGCGGCGTGGTCGCCGACAACGGGCCGGGCACGATCCACGAACTGCTGCGCCCGGCGGTGCTGATCCCCGAATCCAAGCGCCTGGACGTGCTGCTGCGCGAGTTCCGCCAGTCCCGCAACCACATGGCCATCGTCATCGACGAGCACGGCGGCGTCGCCGGGCTGCTGACCATCGAGGACGTGCTGGAGCAGATCGTCGGCGACATCGACGACGAGCACGACGAGGCCGAGAACACCGATGCGCTGATCGCCGCGCAAGCCGACGGCCAGTACGTGGTCGATGCGCTGACCCCGATCGACGATTTCAACGAGCGCTTTGGCGCCGACTTCGACGACGACGAGTACGACACCATCGGCGGACTGGTGACCGCGGCGATCGGGCACCTGCCCGAGGCCGGCGAGGAGCTGACCCTGGGCCGGTTCGTGTTCCGCGTCGCCAGCGCCGATGCGCGGCGGGTGCATGCTTTCCATGTCGGCGTGCTCGGCGCCGATTGAGCGGCACCGATTGAGCAGCACCGATTGGATCGCGGCGCGCGGTTTCGTCCGTAGACCGGAAACCGGCCCCTGTGGGCCGGTTTTTTGTTTGCGCCCGGCCTGGTTTGCGGCGGCTTCTTTCCGATCGCCATGGGTCGGTGCATCGGGATCGGAGAGGAAAGCGCCGGGCCTGAAGGCCCTCCCACAGGAAACGCCCTGCAGCGGGTTATCGACTCGTCGGCCGTTCCGCTCGGATTCGCAAACCTCGCGCGGCCGCTTCGTGGGAGGGACTTCAGTTCCGATGCTCTCGGCTCGGATCGCCGCGCCGCGCCGCGCCGCGCCGCGCCGCGCCGGATCGGATCGGATCGGATCGGATCGGATCGGATCGGGACGGGACGGGACGAAAAGCATCGGACCTGAAGGCCCTCCCACAAAGCATCGGGCCTGAAGGTCCTCTCATGACGCACTGTCAGAGGGCTTCAGCCCCACTGTGAGAGAGACACCCTGAGAGAGGCCTAGCCCCACTGCGGGAGGGGCTTCAGCCCCGACGCTCTTCGCTCAACGCGCAGCCGGCGCAACGGCGCGCCGCCGGCCCACCCGATGCCCGACCCGGGCGGCCACAGGCCGACCAGCGCCTCTGTTTACAATGACCGCCACCCGCCCCGCCGGATCAGGCCGCCCGTGACCGCTTTCCCCCGCTTCGTCCGGCTCTACGCCCTGCTCGCCTTGTTGACGCTCCTGCCGTTGGCCCAAGCGGCCCCGCCGCCGCTTGCGGCGAGCGCTGCCGAAGCCGCCAGCGCTTCCGCCCGCGCCGGCAGCACCGACGCCGGCAGCGCCAACGCAGACACCGCCGGCATGCCGGGCATTCCCGCCGCGACGCCACCGGCCACGCCCCCGCCCTCCGCGCGGGACGCCACCGACTCAACGGTCCCGCGCATCGGCGTGGTCACCATGCAGCCGGGCCAGGAATTCTGGTCGCGCTTCGGCCACGACGCCCTGGTCGTCTACGACCGCGCCAGCGAAAAGGCGATCTCGTACAACTTCGGCTACTTCGACCCCAGCGACCCGGACTTCGTCCAGCGCTTCGTCCGCAACGACATGCGCTATCGGCTGGTGGCGCTGCCGTTCGACCAGGACATGGCCCAGTACCGCTACGAAGGCCGCAAGGTCGAGCTGCAGTGGCTGGACTTGAACGATGCGCAGGCGCGCGCGCTGGCCGAGTCGCTGCGGGTCAATGCGCTGCCGGAAAACGCGTTCTACCGCTACCAGTATTTCGACGACAACTGCTCGATCCGGGTGCGCGACGCGCTCGACCGCGCGCTGGGCGGCAACCTGCGCCGGCAGATCGAGGGCCGTTCGCACGGCAACACCCTGCGCAGCGAAGCGCTGCGCCTGTCCAAGCCCGAGCCGTGGATGTGGTTCGTGCTCGACGTGCTGATGGGCCCGGAAACCGACAAGCCGGTGCCGGTGTGGGCCGAGTCCTACGTGCCCGGACGCCTCGCCGCGGCCCTGCGCGAGGTCAAGAACGACGAAGGCCGGCCGCTGGTGGAATCCGAGCGGACGCTGCTGCTCTCGCACATTCCGGCCGAGCCGGAGGCCACGCCGCTGCCGTGGTGGCCGTGGGCGCTGGCCGGGATCGGCCTGGGCGTCGCGCTGGCCTGGATCGGACGGCGCAGCCCGCGCGTGCTCGCCGTCGCCGCGCTGCCGCTGTGGGCGGCGCTCGGCGTCGTCGGCGCCTTGCTGGTCTACGCCTGGCTCGGCACCGGCCACACCTACATCCACGCCAACCGCAACCTGCTGCTGTTCGACCCGCTGTGCCTGTTGCTGCTGTTCGGCGGCCTGCGCGCGCTGCGCGGGCGCGATCCCGGACCGGTGTTCGGCTGGTTGAGCCTGGCGGTGGCGCTGGCCGCGGTCGCCTCGCTGTTCGTGTACTGGCTGCCGGTGTATCCGCAGCGCAATGCGCATTGGGTCGCGCTGTGGCTGCCGGTCCACCTGGGCCTGTGGTTCGGTTTCCGCCGGGCGACCGGGCTCGCGCGCCGCTGAGCGGCCGCCGCGGTGAGCGGACCTTGCGTGCGCGTGGCTCGCGCTGCGCGGCCTGCCGCAAGCATCGGCGCGCGGGCGCTTGCTCCCGCCCGGCCCCGGGGGCAGGATGCGCGCATGAGCGATCCTTCCCTGCCCCAATGCGTCATCAACTGCGCCGCCTACGACCGCAACGGCGGCCGCCGCGACATCACCCTGGACCAGATCAGCGACGCGCTTGCCGTCGACGACGGCAGCTTCGTCTGGGTCGGCCTGTACGAGCCGGACGAGAACATCCTCGACAAGCTGCAGGAAGAATTCTGCCTGCACGATCTGGCCGTTGAGGACGCGCACAACGCGCACCAACGGCCGAAGATCGAGGCTTACGGCAACTCGCTGTTCATCGCCATCCATACCGCGCAGAAGATCGACAACCGCATCCGCTTCGGCGAAACCCATCTGTTCGTCGGGCCGCGCTATCTGGTGACGGTGCGCCACGGCGCCTCGATCAGCTACAAGAACGCGCGCATGCGCATGGAGCGCGAGCCCGACCTGCTCGAACACGGCCCCGGCGCGGCGCTGTATGCGGTGCTCGACAGCGTGGTCGACAACTTCATGCCGATCGTCGAGGGCTTCACCCAGGAGCTCAACGAGCTGGAGAAGGACATCTTCGCCGAGGATTTCCGCAACGAGACCGTGCGCGAGCTGTACGACCTCAAGCGCGAACTGACCCGGCTGCGCATGGCGGTGTCGCCGCTGCAGGACATCCTCGGCCAGCTGGCGCGCTCGCGCGGCGGGCTGATCGACGAGGAGATCCAGCTGTATTTCCGCGACGTGCTCGACCATGCCGTGCGCATCAACGAAACCACCGACACCCTGCGCGAGATGCTGACCGCGGCGGTCAGCGTGAACCTGTCGCTGGTGACCGTGCGCCAGGGCGAGATCGTCAAGCGCCTGGGCGCCTGGGCCGCGCTGCTGGCGGCGCCGACCCTGATCGCGAGTTGGTACGGGATGAACTTCACCCACATGCCGGAGCTGGCGGGGCAGTTCAGTTACGGCATCCTGATCAGCGTGGTGGTGGTGACCTGCCTGGTGTTGTACATCGGGTTCAAGCGGGCGAAGTGGTTGTAACGCGGTTGCGTCGGCTGCGTTGCAGCAGCCCGCTGTAGGAGCGACGCGAGTCGCGACCGCGACCTCGCAGCGACGCAAGCGCGGTGCCGCGGTCGCAGCTTGCGCAGCTCCTACAGTCGGAAGCCCACCGACGCGGCGATCCGGCCGCAGCCCCGCCGCGACGCCGCCAACCGCCCGACATCGCACCGCCAACGGCCCCGATCCGGCGCCTAAGACCAAAGTATCAGCCCCTTTTTCGCGCCTTTGCCGCGCTGCGCATTGACCCGCCCGGGCCCAGGCGCGACGCTTCCCGGGTCCTATCCGGGAGGGTCGTCATGAAAAATGGTCTGGGCAAGGTGGGCTGGGCGGCCCTCGCGGTACTCGGGGCGTTCTGCCTCGGCACGGTCGCGCTGCGGCGCGGCGAGCACATCAATGCGCTGTGGATCGTCACCGCCGCGGTCTCGATCTATCTGGTCGCCTATCGCTACTACTCGCTGTTCATCGCCGACAAGGTGATGCAGCTCGACCCGACCCGGGCCACGCCCGCGGTCATCAACAACGACGGCCTGGACTACGTGCCGACCAACAAGCACGTCTTGTTCGGCCATCACTTCGCCGCCATCGCCGGCGCCGGTCCGCTGGTCGGTCCGGTGCTCGCCGCGCAGATGGGCTACCTGCCCGGCCTGCTGTGGCTGATCGTCGGCGTGGTGGTGGCCGGCGCGGTGCAGGACTTCATGGTCCTGTTCGTGTCCAGCCGCCGCAACGGCCGTTCGCTCGGCGACCTGGTGCGCGAGGAGATGGGCCGCATCCCCGGCACCATCGCGTTGTTCGGCGCGTTCCTGATCATGATCATCATCCTCGCGGTGCTGGCGATGATCGTGGTCAAGGCGCTGGCGGAAAGCCCGTGGGGCATGTTCACGGTGATCGCGACCTTGCCGATCGCGGTGTTGATGGGCGTGTACATGCGCTACATCCGCCCGGGCAAGATCGGCGAGATCTCCATCGTCGGCCTGGTGTTGCTGTTGCTGGCGATCTGGTACGGCGGCAAGGTCGCCGCCGATCCGGTGCTGGGCCCGGCCTTCACCTTCACCGCGACCCAGATCACCTGGATGCTGATCGGCTACGGCTTCGTCGCCGCGGTGCTGCCGGTGTGGCTGGTGCTGGCGCCGCGCGATTACCTGTCGACCTTCCTCAAGATCGGCACTATCGTCGGCCTCGCCATCGGCATCCTGATCGTGATGCCGGACCTGCGCATGCCGGCGCTGACCCAGTTCACCGACGGCAACGGCCCGGTGTGGAAGGGCGGGCTGTTCCCGTTCCTGTTCATCACCATCGCCTGCGGCGCGGTGTCGGGCTTCCACGCGCTGATCTCCTCGGGCACCACGCCCAAGCTGCTGGCCAACGAATCGCACATGCGCTACATCGGCTACGGCGGCATGCTGATGGAATCGTTCGTCGCGATCATGGCGCTGGTCGCCGCCTCGGTGATCGATCCGGGCGTGTACTTCGCCATGAACAGCCCGGCCGCGCTGGTCGGCAGCGACGTGCACGCGGTCGCGCAGACCATCAGCGGCTGGGGCTTCGCGGTAACGCCCGAGGTGCTGGAGGCAACCGCCAAGGACATCGGCGAACACACCATCCTCGCCCGCGCTGGCGGCGCGCCGACGCTCGCGGTCGGCATCGCCCAGATCCTGCACAACGTGCTGCCGGGCGAGAACACGATGGCGTTCTGGTACCACTTCGCGATCCTGTTCGAAGCCTTGTTCATCCTGACCGCGGTCGACGCCGGCACCCGCGCCGGACGCTTCATGCTGCAGGACCTGCTCGGCAGCTTCGTGCCGGCGCTGCGCCGCACCGAGGCCTGGGGCCCGAACCTGATCGCCACCGGCGGCTGCGTGGCGCTGTGGGGCTACTTCCTCTACCAGGGCGTGGTCGATCCGCTCGGCGGCATCAACACGCTGTGGCCGCTGTTCGGTATCGCCAACCAGATGCTCGCCGGCATCGCGCTGATGCTGTGCACGGTGGCCTTGTTCAAGATGAAGCGCGACCGCTACGCCTGGGTCACCATCGTGCCGACCGTGTGGCTGCTGATCTGCACCACCGCCGCCGGCCTGATCAAGATCTTCGATTCCAACCCTGCGGTGGGCTTCCTCGCCCAGGCGCACAAGTACAGCGCCGCCATCGCCAAGGGCGAAGTGACCGCGCCGGCCAAGAGCCTGGAGCAGATGCACCAGATCATGGTCAACAGCTACGTCAACACCGGCCTCACCGCGCTGTTCCTGTTCGTGGTGTTCAGCGTGCTGGTGTATTCGCTGGGCGCGATCATGAAGGCGCGGGCCAACCCGCAGCGCAGCGACCGCGAGTCGCCGTACGTGGCGCTCAAGCCGCACGAAATGGGGAACCTGTGATGGGCACCGCGCTCGTTCCCGTCGGCCAGTACCAGTCGTTCAAGCGCGCCTGGCGGCGCATCGTGCAGACCGCGCGGCTGTGCTGCGGGGTGCCGGACTACGACAACTATGTCCGGCACCTGATGGAGAAGCATCCGGAGCGGCCGATCCCGGACTACGCGACGTTCTTCCGCGAGCGGCAGGAAGCGCGTTATGGCGGGGGGCGGTTCGGGTGTTGTTGAAGCGCTGAATGCGCAACAAAGGAAAAGGCCGCCCACGGGCGGCCTTTTTCATGTCCGGCTTCGCGTCGTTCTTGCCTGCCGTCATTCCCGCGAAGGCCGGCATCCAGAGACTTCAGAGCCATGCTTCGATCAAGCTCTGGATTCCCGCCTTCGCGGGAATGACGGTCGGTAGGTGCGCCAGCTCTGCAGAAACGACGCCGTCGCGCGATCTACCTGTAGGAGCGGCGCGAGCCGCGACCGCGACACCTCGCTTGCGTCGTATGCGAGGTGTCGCGGTCGCGGCTCGCGCCGCTCCTACAGGTCGGACTTCAAGCCGGCGTGTCGCCGGCGATGGAGCGCAGGGTGATGCCTACGAGATAGGCCAGCCCGGTCCCGGTCGCGTAACCGAGCGTGCCGAGCAAGGCGCCCACCGGCGCCAGCGAGGGATGGAACGCCGAGGCCACCACCGGCGCCGAGGCCGGGCCGCCGATGTTGCTCTGCGAGCCGATCGCGAAATAGAACAGCGGCACCTTCAGCAGCCGGCCGACGCCCCACAGGATCGCGATGTGCACCGCGATCCAGATGATCCCGAGCGCGAACAGCCACGGCTTGTCGAGCAGCGCCAGGATGTCCATCTGCAGGCCGATGCAGGCGATCAGGAAGTACAGCAGCAGGCTGCCGATCTTCGACGCGCCGGCGCCTTCGAGCTGGCGCGCGCGGGTGAAGCTCAGGCCCAGGCCGGCGAAGGTCGACACCGCCACCACCCAGAAGAACGGTTCGTGCAGGCTGACCGTGCGCGCCCACGACACGTTGGCGCCGAACCAGGCCGACAGCGGCCCGGCGATGGCATGGGCCAGGCCGACCACGCCGAAGGCGATGCCGACGATCATCGCCAGATCCGTCAGGCTGGCTACGCGCTCGTGCTGGGCGCGGAAATGCTCGATCCGCTGCTTGAGTTCCTCGATCCCGCTGACGTCGGCGCCGCTGCGCGCGTCGATGGCCTGGGCGCGGCTGGCCAGGAAGATCAGCGCCGCCATCCACACATAGCCCACGCCGACATCGACCACGGCGAACTGGCCGAAGGTGGTCGCGTCGACCTGGAAGATCTCCTTCATCGCCAGCATGTTGGCGCCGCCGCCGATCCAGCTGCCGGCGAGCGCGGCCATGCCGCCCCAGGTGTCGCCGGCCACGGTTTCCGGGTGCACCGCGCGCATCACCACGAAGGCGACGATGGCGCCGAAGGCGACGCTGAGCGACGACACCGCGTACATGATGAGTAGCTTGGGCCCGAGCTTGAGCACGCCCTTGAGGTCGATGGTCAGGGTCAGCAGCACCAGCGCCGCCGGCAGCAGCACGCGGCTGGCGACCGGGTTGTAGAGCTTGGTGTTGTTGCCGTCGACCAGGCCGACGGTGTTGTAGATGCCGGGAATGAAGTAGCACAGCAGCAGCGCCGGGACGAAGGTGTAGAACTTCTTCCAGAAGCCGGTCTGCCGCGCGGAGGTCCAGAACACCAGGCCGAGGGTGGCGGCGATCAGGCCGAGGACGACGATGTCGTTGCTGATGAGCGCCGTGCGGGCGGTGTCGGGCATGCGGGCTTCCCCTCGAAGGCGTCCACGCTTTTACTTCGGATCGGCCCGCACGGGCAAGGCCCGGCGGTGCCCGAACGCGAGTTCAGGTGGCGCGATGCGGCCGAAGCCCTGTAGGAGCGGCGCAAGCCGCGACCGCGAAACCGCATATACAACGCAAGCGAGGTATCGCGGTCGCGGCTCGCACCACTCCTACAGTCGGAGACGAACCGACGCGGCGACCGGATACAAACAAAAACAAGAAGGCCGCCCGAAGGCGGCCTTCCCGCATGCGCGCGGCGGCGTCGCTTACTGACCGATATGCTGCTTCAGCCAGCCGTTGACCGTGTCGTGCCACAGCACGCTGTTCTGCGGCTTGAGCACCCAGTGGTTCTCGTCCGGGAAGTACAGGAACTTGGACTCGATGCCCTGGCGCTGCAGCGCGGTGAACACGCCGATGCCCTGCTCGACCGGAATGCGGAAGTCCTGCTGGCCGTGGATGACCAGCATCGGCACCTTCCAGTCCTTGACGTGGTTGACCGGGTTGAACTTCTCGTACGCGGCCGGCTTCTCGTAAGGCGTGCCGCCCTGCTCCCACTCGGTGAACCACAGCTCTTCGGTGGCGTAGCCCATCATGCGCTGGTCGAACACGCCGTCGTGGCTGACCAGGCACTTCCACGGCTGCTGCCAGTTGCCGGCGATCCAGTTGACCATGAAGCCGCCGTACGACGCGCCGAGCGCGCAAGCCTTGTCGCCGTCGAGGAAGGAATACTTCTTCTGCGCCGCGGCCCAGCCTTTCTGCAGGTCTTCCAGCGGGCGGTCGCCCCAGTGCTGGCTGATCGCGTCGGTGAAGGCCTGGCCGTAGCCGGTGGAGCCGTGGAAGTCGATCATCACCACCGCATAGCCCTGCCCCGCATACGTCTGCGGGTTCCAGCGGTAGCTCCAGCCGTTGCCGAAGCTGCCCTGCGGGCCGCCGTGGATCAGGAACGCGACCGGATACTTCTTGCCTTCCTGGTAGTTCCACGGCTTGACCACATAGCCGTACACGCTGTCGCCGTTCCAGCCCTTGAACTCGAACTGTTCGAAGTCGCCGAACTGGGTATTGCCGAGGATCTGCGAGGCGCTCGGGGTGATCGCGCGCTCCGGCGCGCCGTCGAGGCCGCCGACGAAGATCTGGTCGCCGCTCTTGAGCGTGTTGCGGGTGAAGGCGAAGGTCTTGCCGGCCAGCGTCGGCGAATTGACCGTGCCGTCGGCGATCAGGCGGGTGGCCTTGCCGCTGGCGATGTCGACCCCGAACAGCGGCTGCTGGCCGAGGTCTTCGGTGGTGGTGTAGATTGTCTTGCCGTCGGCCGACAGCACGATGTTGGAGGCCGAACGGTCCCATTGCGGCGCGATCTCGCGCGACTTGCCGCTGGCCAGGTCGAGCGCCATCAGGCCGTAGCGGTCGGCCTCGAAGCCCGGGCGCTTCATCGCGCGGTAGTACAGGGTCTTGCCGTCGGCGCTGAAGGTCGCGCCGGTGTCCCAGGCGGGGTTCGACGCGGTCAGGTTCTTGGCCGCGCCGCCGTCGGCGCTCACCAGGTACAGGTCGAAGTTGGTCGACCACGGTTCCTTGGCGTCGGCCTTGCGCGCGCTGAACACCAGCGACTGGCTGTCGGGCGACCAGGTGTATTCGCTGCTGTCGCCGAACGGGCGCGAGGGCACGTCGCCGATGACTTCGCCGCTGATCAGCTTGGCGCTGGACGCGGTCTTGCCGGCCGCCGGCAAGTCGGTCACGAACAGGCGGTTCAAGCGACCGTCGTTCCACGCGTCCCAGTGGCGGATGAACATGCGGTCGAACACCTTGCCCGTGGCCTTGCTCTTCTCGGCCGCGTCGAGCTTCTTCTTGCTGCAGGCCAGGTCGGCCGCGCAATCGGGATAGGCCTCGGCGTTGAACGCGATGCGCTTGCCGTCGGGCGAGAGCTGGAAGCCGCCGACGTCGCCGTCGAACGCGGTCACCTGCTTCGGCGCACCGCCGCTCAGCGGCAGCGAGTACAGCTGCGAGCTGCCGCTCTTGCTGCTGAGGAAGTACACGGTCTTGCCGTCGGGCGAAAACGCCGGCGAATTGACGCTCCAGCCGTCCGGGGTCAGGCGCTTGGGCGGGGCCGAATCGCGCGCGAACAGGTCCTCGATCCACAGCGAGGTGGCGGACTTGTTGGCGGCGAAATCGACCGTGCGCTTGGCGAACACCAGCTGGCGGCCGTCCGGCGACAGGGTCGGCGAGGAATAGCGGTCCATGCTCGCCAGGTCGCGGATCTGCAGGCCCTGCGGCGCGGGCGGCGTGAGCGAGAAAGCCGGCGCGGATGCGCAGGCCAGCGACAGGGCCAGCGGCAGGAGGGCGTGGCGTGGCGTCATGGCGAACCTCTAACGGTGAACGGTGAGCGATGCGGGAAACGGCGGCGCGAGGCGCGGCCGCACGAACGGATGCAATCGGTGGCGGCGAACGCGCGACGGCCCGGCATCGCTGCCGGGCCGTCGCGCAAACTCAGTCGTGCGCGGCCGCGGCCGGCGTGGCCGCGTTCTTGCTGCTGCGGTAGAACAGCCAGACCACCGCCGCCAGCACCGCCAGGCCGACCAGCGGGCCGAAGTGGAACTGCTCCGGCAGCGCCAGCACGTTGCGGTCGCTGGTGATCACGATCGGGAACGCGATCGCGATGCCCATCAGCGCCTCGCCGGTGATCAGGCCGGCCGCGAACAGGGTGCCCGGTCGGTGCACGCGGTCGCTTTCCTCTTCGCTGCTGTTCGCGGTCAGGCCGCGACGGCGGCCGACGATGTGCGAGAGCAGGCCGCCGAGGAAGATCGGCACCATCAGCTCCAGCGGCAGGTAGATGCCGATCGCCGCGGCCAGCACCGGCACGCGGAACTTGGCCTTGCGCGACTTCAGCCACTCGTCGAAGGCGATGATGATCGCGCCGATGCCGGCGCCGATGCCGATCATCGTCCACGGCAGCTCGCCGCCGAACAGGCCCTTGGCGACCGAGGCCATCAGCGTGGCCTGCGGCGCGGCCAGTGCGTTCGGGTGTTCCGGCGTCGGCGCGCCGATGCCGTAGGCGGCGGCGAGCAGGTTCAGCACCGGCGCCATGATCAGCGCGCACGAGAACGCGCCGATGCCGAGCATCAGCTGCTGCTTCCACGGCGTGGCGCCGACGATGTAGCCGGCCTTGAGGTCTTGCAGGTTGTCGCCGCCGACGGCTGCGGCGCAGCACACCACCGCGCCGATCATGATCGCGGCGACCGCGCCGATGGGCGAATCGCGGCCGAGCATCAGCACCAGCACCGCCGAGGCGAACAGGATGGTGGAGATGGTGATGCCCGAGACCGGGTTGTTCGACGAACCGATCAGGCCGGCCAGGTACGCCGACACCGATACGAACAGGAAGCCGGCGACGATCATGATGATGGTCATCGGCACGCTGACGAACCAGTTGCCGACGATGGCCTGGTACAGCAACAGCAGCGGCAGCACGAAGCCGACCAGGGCGACCAGCATCCACTTCATCGGCAGGTCGCGGTCGGTCTCGGCGACTTCGCCGACGGCCGCGCTCTTGCGCGCCGCGGCCAGGCCGCTCTTGACCCCCGACAGCAGCGACTTGCGCAGCGAGAACAGGGTCCACACGCCGCCGATCAGCATGGTGCCGACGCCGAGATAGCGCACCTTCGCCGACCAGATCGCACCGCCGATGTCGGCCGCGCTGCCGCCGGCGATCTTCGCCCCCAGCGCCGGGTCGGAGTCGAGGAAGAACATGTGGTAGATCGGAATCGCGAACTGCCACGACAGGATCGAGCCGGACACCACCACGATGCCGACGTTGAGGCCGACGATGTAGCCCACGCCGATCAGCGCCGGCGACAGGTTGGTGCCCATGTAGCCCAGGTACTTGCCCATGAAGCCCGAGACCACGGCGTTGTCCGGGATCAGCTTCATGCCGCTTTCGGCGGCGAGCTTGAGCAGCGCGCCGATGGCGCCGGCCAGGCCGAGGATCTTCATGCCCGGGCCGGGGTTCTCGCCGGCCTTGAGCACTTCCGCGGCGGCCTTGCCTTCGGGGAACGGCAGCGGGTCTTCGACGATCATCGAGCGCCGCAGCGGCACCGAGAACAGCACGCCGAGCAGGCCGCCGAGGCCGGCGATGGCGAGCACCCACGAATACCGGAAGTCCTGCCAGTAGCCCAGGATCACCAGCGCCGGAATGGTGAAGATCACGCCGGCGGCGATCGACGAGCCGGCCGAGGCGCCGGTCTGGACGATGTTGTTCTCCAGGATGGTGCCGCCGCCGAGCAGGCGCAGCACGGCCATGGAGATCACCGCGGCCGGGATCGCGGTGGCGATGGTCAGGCCGGCGAACAGGCCCAGGTAAGCGTTGGCGGCGGCCAGGATCACCGCGAGGAACACGGAGAGCAGGACGGCGCGGAAGGTCAATTGGGGCTGCTTGGCGGGTGAGGCCATCGGCGTCTCCATCGCGGGTGGGCGGGCATGCGGCGGTGTATGCGAACGCTCGTCCGGCGGGCCGGCAGCGGGGCAATCCGCCGATGATCGCATCCGTTGCGCCCGCCTGTAAAAGTGCACTGCGGTAAAAAGCGGGATTGGGCAAAAGCCCGCGCGTTCGAATGAACAGGCGGTTTTCCCGGGGAATTTCGGGAATTGCGGCCATCCCGGCCGAGCCTGGACTGCTTTATGTGGGAGGGACTTCAGTCCCGATGCCTTTGGTCCCGCCGGGATCGGGCTTGCGAGGCGCCAGGGTTTGCCGGCGATCGGGCCGAAAAGCGTCGGGATTGAAGTCCCTCCCACAGGAGTCCCTACCATGGGAGTCCAGCCCATGAGAGTCCCACCCACGGCAGCCCCCGCCCCAGCCGCCCACGCCCGCCCCGGCCGGCGCGGCCTATACTCCGCGCTCCCGCCTGGCGCCGACCGGACCTTCGCTAGTGCCCGCAGCAAGCCCCGCCTCTTCCGCCCTCGCCGCCGCCCGCGACGACGACTTCCTCGGCCATCCCAAGGGCCTGTACGTCTGCTTCTTCACCGAGATGTGGGAGCGCTTCTCGTTCTACGGGATGAAGGCGCTGCTGCTGTTGTACCTGCTCAAGTACCACCTGTTCGGCGACGACGCCGGCTACGACCTGATCGGCGCCTACGGCGGCCTGGTCTATGCGGTGCCGGTGATCGGCGGCCTGATCGCCGACCGTTATCTGGGCATGCGCAAGGCGGTGGTGCTCGGCGGCGTGCTGCTGGTGCTCGGCCACCTGGGCATGGCCTACGAAGGCCACGCGGCGAAGCTGGTGAACGGCAAGGTGGTGCGCGACGAAGTCGCGATGCAGGTGTTCTACCTGTCGCTGGCGCTGATCATCGCCGGCGTCGGCTTCCTCAAGCCGAACATCTCCACCATCGTCGGCAAGCTCTACGCCCAGGACGATCCGCGCCGCGATTCGGGCTTCACCCTGTTCTACGCCGGCATCAACGTCGGCGCGCTGTTCTCCTCGCTGATCTGCGCCTTCCTCGGCGAGACCTACGGCTGGAAGTACGGCTTCGGCGCCGCCGGCATCGGCATGGTCGCGGGGCTGGCGACGTTCCTGTGGGGCCAGCGCTACCTGCACGGCCACGCCGAGCCGGCCGAACCGGCGCGGCTGCGCGAAAAGCTCAACGGCCTCTCGCGCGAAGCCTGGATCTACCTCGGCAGCGCCGGCGGCGTGCTGGTGCTGTGGGGCACGATCCAGTTCGCCTCGCAGGTCACGCTCCAGCTCGGCGACCTCAGCTTCACCGCGGCGCTGGCGATCATGCTCGCCACCTTGCTGGTGTTCCTGATCTGGTTCTTCGGTTTCATCGCCCGCCAGTGCACCAAGATCCAGCGCGAGCAGATGCTGGCGCTGGTGGTGCTGATCCTGGCGGTGCTGATCTTCTTCACCCTGTACGAGCAGACCTACGGCTCGTGGGTGACCTTCAACGACCGGCTGATGACCAAGGACATGTTCGGCGTGGTCGCCGCCGCCGGCTACAAGCCGCCGCTGCCGTGGTCCTTGTTCTCGATGGCCGCCAGCCCCGTGCTGATGGTGGCCGCGCTGATGGCCAGCGACCGCGGCCGCGGCGGATTGGCCAAGACGTTGATCGCGCTGCTGGTGCTGGGCCTGGCGCTGGCCACCGCGCACGACGTGGTGCTGGTGCCGCAGACCGCCGGTTCGCTGACCTACCTGGGCCCGTTCTTCCTGGTGGTGCTGGCGCCGCTGTTCTCGTGGCTGTGGCCGTGGCTGGCGCGGCGCGGGCGCAACCCGAGCAAGCCGGTGACGATGTCGCTGGGCTTGATCCTCGCCGGCCTGTCGTTCCTGCCGCTGGTCGCCGCGGCCAAAATCTCCGGCGGCGGCGAACTGGCCAGCGTGTGGTACCTGGTGCTGGCTTACTTCGTGCTCGAAGTCGGCGAGATGTGCCTGTCGCCGCTGGGCCTGTCGGCGGTGACCCAGCTGTCGGTGGCGCGCGTGGTCGGGCTGATGATGGGCGCGTTCTGGTTGTCGACCGCGTTCTCGGAAGTGCTGGCGGCGCAGCTGGCGAAGATCGCCTCGGTCGAGATTCCCGCAGGCGGCGCGATCGACATGGCCGCCGCCTCGCTCAAGTACGGCGAACTGTTCTCGATGCTGACCTGGCTCGGGATCGGCTCAGGCGTGGCGTTCCTGTTGTTGTCGCCGTGGTTGAAGCGGTGGATGCACGGGGTGCAGTGAGCTTGCGGTTCGCGAAACAGAAAAAGGGCGCCCGCGGGCGCCCTTTTTCGTTTTCGACCGGTAGTTGCGGCGCGACCGGCGGCGGCGCGGTCGCGGCTCGCGCCGCTCCTACAGGGGCCTCGGGTTGCGGCGTTTGCGACTGTAGGAGCGGCGCAAGCCGCGACCGCGACACCGCGACAACGACGCAACCGCCCTGCCCCCTGTTGGCGCCTCGCTGCAAGCCTACGCCCGCCGCCTGCAGAAGCGGCGCAAGCCGCGACCGCGACACCGCACCTGCGACGCAACCGGCCGTCCCGCAATCGCCGCTTGCGCAGCGCCTGCAACGCCCTGCGACCGTCATTCGCGCAAGATCCGCAAACGCAGAGCGCTCACCGCGCCATCGCCACCCGCAGGCCCTCGCGCCAATCCGGCAGTTCCAACCCGTACTCCTCGCGCAACGACCGCGTATCGAGCACCGAATACGCCGGCCGCTGCGCCGGCGTCGGGTACTCGGCGGTCGCGATCGGCAGCACCCGCGGCGCGCGCGCCAGCCGGCCGCCTGCGACCGCCTCGACGAAGATCGCCTCGGCGAAGCCGTGCCAGGTGGTCTCGCCCGCGGCGGCGACGTGGCGCACGCCCGGCTCGGCGATGCCGCGTTCGAGAACGCGCGCGACCGCGTCGGCCAGCAGCCAGGTCGGGGTCGGCGAGCCGCGCTGGTCGGCGACCACGCGCAATTCCTCGCGCTCGCCGCCCAGGCGCAGCATGGTGCGCAGGAAGTTGTGGCCATGATCCGCCGCGTACACCCAGGCCGTGCGCAGGATCAGATGGCGCGCGCCGCTGGCGGCGATGGCGCGTTCGCCGTCGAGCTTGCTGCGGCCGTAGACGTTGAGCGGCGCGGTCGCGTCGTCCTCGCGGTACGGACGCTGGCCGCGGCCGTCGAAGACGTAGTCGGTGGAAAAATGAACCAGGCCGATGCCGAGTTCGGCGCAGGCCTGCGCCAGCCGCCCCGGCGCGACGGCGTTGATCGCTTGCGCCAGCGCCGGTTCGGATTCGGCGCGGTCCACCGCGGTGTAGGCCGCGGCGTTGACCACGTGATCCGGACGCAGGCGCCGCAGCAACGGCGCGATCGCCTCGGCCTCGCCCAGGTCCAGCGCCTCGCAGGCGCAGCCGTCGGCGAGCCGGCCGCTGCGCGTGGTCGCCAGCACCTGCGCGGCGTCGGCAACCAGGCGCCGGCGCAGTTCGACGCCGAGCTGGCCGTCGCCGCCGACCACCAGCACCCGGCCCAGGCTCATGGCGCGTAGACCGGCAGGCGGTCTTCGGGCACGTCGCGCAACCACAGCGCGGCCTGGTCCTTGGCCGACAGCAGCGGTTCGCTGACCGGCCAGTCCACGCCGAGGTCCGGATCGTCCCAGCGCAGGCCGACTTCGGCCTGGGCGTCGTAGGTGTTGGTGCACAGATAACTGAAGGTGGCCCGCTCGCTGAGCACGACGAAGCCGTGGGCGAAGCCTTCCGGCACCCAGAAGTGGCGCTTGTTCTCGCCGCTGAGCACCACCGCGGTCCAGCGGCCGAAGTGCGGCGAGCCGCGGCGGATGTCGACCGCCACGTCCCAGACTTCGCCGTCGAGCACGCTGACCAGCTTGCCCTGCGGTTTGGGCCACTGGTAATGCAATCCGCGCAGCACGCCGCGCGCGGACGAGGACACGTTGCCCTGGACGAAGCGCAGGCGCAGGCCGGCGGCGTCGAGCTTGTCCTGGTTGAAGGATTCGTAGAAGAAGCCGCGCGCGTCGCCGAACACTTGCGGTTCCAGCACCCGGCAGCCGGGCAGATCGGTATCGATGATTTTCATGGGGTACGTCGCTTGCGTCGCCGCGGCCCGCCGCTCACGGCACCGGGCCGCGTTCGATCAGGCTGAGCAGGTATTGGCCGTAGCCGTTCTTGATCAACGGCCGGGCCAGGTCGGTGAGTTGTCCCGCGTCGATCCAGCCGTTGCCGTAGGCGACCTCCTCCGGGCAGCAGATGCGCAGGCCCTGGCGGGTCTCGATGGTCTCGATGAAGTTGGACGCCTCCAGCAGCGACTGGTGGGTGCCGGTGTCGAGCCAGGCGTAGCCGCGGCCGAGCTGCTCCAGGTGCAGCGAGCCCTCGTCGAGGTACTTGCGGTTGAGATCGGTGATCTCCAGCTCGCCGCGCGCGGACGGCTTGAGCTGGGCGGCGAAGTCGCTGGCGCGGCCGTCGTAGAAGTACAGCCCGGTGACCGCATAGCGCGAGCGCGGCTTGAGCGGCTTTTCCTCCAGCCCGATCACCCGGCCTTCGGCGTCGAACTCGGCCACGCCGTAGCGCTCGGGATCGCTGACCCAGTAACCGAACACGGTCGCGCCCTCGCGGCGCGCGTCGGCGCGCTTGAGGATCGCGGTCAGGCCGGGACCGTGGAAGATGTTGTCGCCCAGCACCAGGCAGCTCGGCTCGCCGGCGACGAAATCGCGGCCGATCAGGTAGGCCTGGGCCAACCCGTCGGGACTGGGCTGGACCGCGTACTCGATGCGCATGCCCCACTGCGAGCCGTCGCCGAGCAAGTGCTGGAACAGCGGCTGCTCGTGCGGGGTGTTGATCACCAGCACCTCGCGGATGCCCGCCAGCATCAGCACGCTGAGCGGGTAATAGATCATCGGCTTGTCGTACACCGGCAGCAGCTGCTTGCTGATCGTCTGGGTGATCGGATACAGCCGGGTGCCGGAGCCGCCGGCCAGGATGATGCCCTTGCGGTTCATTGCGTGTCCCCTTGGAAACTGCGGATCGTCACCGCTCAGGCCTGGCCGATGCGCTCGAGCCGATAGCTGCCGTCGAGCACGCGCCGCACCCACTCTTGATTGCTCAGGTACCACTCGACGGTGCGCTCGATGCCTTGTTCGAAGGTCACCGTCGGGGCCCAGCCGAGTTCGTTCTTGAGCTTGGACGCATCGATGGCGTAGCGGCGGTCGTGGCCCGGACGGTCGGCGACGAAGGCGATCAGCGACTCGCGCGCGCGGCCGTCGGCGAGCGGACGGCGCGCGTCGAGCAGCGCGCAGATGGTCTTGACCACGGTCAGGTTGGGACGCTCGGCGTCGCCGCCGACGTTGTAGGTCTCGCCGACCCGCCCGGCTTCGAGCACGCGCGCGATCGCCGCGCAGTGGTCGCCCACGTACAGCCAGTCGCGCACGTTCATGCCGTCGCCGTACACCGGCAAGGCCTCGCCGGCGAGGGCCTTGGCGATCACCAGCGGGATGAGCTTTTCCGGGAATTGGTACGGGCCGTAGTTGTTGGAGCAGTTGGTGGTCAGCGTCGGCAGGCCGTAGGTGTGGTGGAACGCCCGCACCAGATGGTCGGAGGCCGCCTTGGACGCGGAATACGGCGAGTTCGGCGCGTACGCCGTGGTCTCGCTGAACTTGCCGTTCTCGCCGAGCGAGCCGTAGACCTCGTCGGTGGACACGTGCAGGAACCGGAACCCGTCGCGGCCGGCGGCGTCGAGCGACTTCCAATAATCGCGCGCCTGCTCCAGCAGGCTCAGCGTGCCGACCACGTTGGTATGCACGAACGCGGCCGGGCCGTCGATGGAGCGATCGACATGGCTCTCGGCGGCGAAGTTGACGATCGCATCCGGGCGATGCTCGGCCAGCAGCCGCCCGACCAGCCCGGCGTCGCCGATGTCGCCCTGGACGAACGCGTGCCCCGCCTCGCCGTCCAGCGGCGCCAGGGTGTCGCGGTTGCCGGCGTAGGTGAGCAGGTCGAGGTTGACGACCTTGACGCCGCGGCGCACCGCGTCGAGGACGAAGTTGCCGCCGATGAAACCGGCGCCGCCGGTCACTAGCCAGGTGGGCACGCAGGACACTCCTTGGGAAATCGCGGATCGGGGACGGCGCCGGCCTGCCGAGGCGGCGCCGCAGCGGGCCCGGGCGCGGCGTTCGCGGCGTTCGCCCCGTCCCGTCGCGGCCGCGAGTCCCGGCAAGGCGCTGATTGTAAAGCCTTTCGCCGCCGCACCGAGGCCGCACGCGGCCGCCCGGACGGCTTGGCTACAGCTTGTGTGCCGCGACACTCAGGGTTCGAGCGCATCGTTGCACTCGGAGTGTGCTCGCCGCACAGGCGCGCGCCGGCCGCCGCGGCCGACGCGGGACGCAGGGACGGGGGGACGGGAAGCCGATCGCGGATCGCTCCTCTCGCGCCGGGCCGGTCTTTTCGGATCGGGCGCTTCAGGCGGCGCGCTTCAGGCAGCGTGCTTCAGGCGGAACTCTTCAGGCCGCCCTCCAGCGGATCGATCGCACTGGCCGGAGCCCGCGACGCGGACGCCGCGGTCTCGCCGCACTGCGGCCGCCAGCCGCTGCGCCGCAACAGGTCCTGCGCGTTTTCCGGCGTCGCATGCAACAGCTCGTACAACGCGCGGCGCTTGTCGGCCGCGCGCGCGTAGAACGCGGCGGCGATGCGATAGCCGGCCCAGTAACCGAGGTCGCCGGGACGCCGGGCGTCGCCGACGCCGTTGTAGAACCAGCGCGAAAGGTCGCTGCCGCCTTGCTCGGCCGCGAATTCGCGCTCGAACTCGCATTCGCGTCCGCGCGTACGCTCGCGCAGGTGCACCGCATTGACCTCGCCCGAAGACAGCTCGCCGACCAGCTCCGCGCCACCTTCGATCAGCGCCTGATAGAGCAGGCTGGCGCCGGGCGTCTCGACCGCCGCGCCGGGCTGCTGCACGTGCGCGTACTCGTGCGCGATCAAATGGACGAAGCGCGCGGTGAGGTCGGGCTGCAGCCAATCGGCGCTGCAGATCGTCTCCACGCCGATCACCACGCCGGCCGGCGTGGTCGTGCCGCCGGTGCCGCCGCGGCCGATCGCCAGCGTCACCGGCGGGAACGACGCTTCGGGATAGATCCGCCCGAGCTCGGCCATCGCCGCGCGCACGCCGGCGCGGATCTGCGGCAGCCGCTGCGCGCAGGCGCGGGCCTTTTCGTAAGCCTGCGGGCGCTCGCCGATGCGCTCGGCCAGCCGCTGCATCGTGCCGATGCGCGCGGCCGCGAACTGCCGCAGGGCCGGCGTGCCGGAATCCAGGTAGCCGCGTTGCAATGCCTGCGCGTCGGGCTTGCCGCGCGCGGCGTCGTAGACGGCGTAGAAGCGCTCCACGTCGGCGATGTCGACCACCGGTTCGCGCGCGGGCGCCGGGCCGGCGTCGGCGGACGCGGCGGGCGCCGCGCCGGCCAGCAGCAACGCGGCCGCGACCGAGCGCGCCAACGCGGACACGGACGCGGACGCAGCGACGGATACAACGCGCAATCGCAGATTCATGCCCGGTCCTGTTTCGACGAAACGGACATGCTAGCCGCGCAGGCGCGGCGGCGCGGGTGAGAAAAGTCAGCACTGCGGCGAATCCGGCCTGCAAGCGGCGTCCGCCGCCGGCCGCGCCCTGCGCAGGTCCGGCCTCGGCGGCGGCACGGGTGCGGCCGCCGCCACAAGACAACGTTATCCTGCAACGAACCGCCCGCACGGCGAGCCATCACCCCATCGGCGCAACGCCGCAAGCGCCGACCGCGCGGCGGCGCGCTCCCGCATCGCCTCGTGTCCGCAGGCGACACCGACGCGGTGCGCGGAACGTGATCGCGCGCAAGCGCGCAAGGATCCGACATCGTTGTCCGCCCCGCGCGACCTCGCCGGCCACTGCTAGGTTCGCCAACGTCGCCGCGCCCACGCACTGCGGCGCCGCGCCTTCGCCCCCGACACTGGAGAGTTTCCGATGAAGCGTCTCGCCCTGTCCGCCCTGCTCGCCGCCAGCGCCCTGGCCGCGCCCGCCGCGCACGCCGTCGTCGTCGGCGGCATCGTCAGCACCGACGCGCGCTGGCCGGCCGCGGCCGCCGGCTACGACCGCATGACTTTTTACGATCAGGTCGTCCAGGACGGCGGCGCGCGCTCGAATTACTACTGGGCCAACCAGTTCTGGTTCGTCGGCGGCGACGGCGGCTATATCGGCCTGCAGAACCGCAGCGGCCAGCATTGGCTGAATTTCTCGATCTGGCTGGCCAGCGGCTGGGACCCCGCCAGTCGCGCCGCCTGCAACCACTTCTCGCACGAAGGCAGCGGCGTGCAATGCCAGCTCAAGTGGGACTGGAAGACCGGGCACAAGTACAAGGTCGAGGTGGCGCGCGCGTCCAACCGCGTCACCGGCACCGTCACCGACCTGATGACCGGCGACAGCGTCGCGGTCGCCACGATCCTGATCCCCACCGGCTGGAGCGGCTTCAAGAACACCGCGGTCAGTTTCGTCGAGGAATACAGCCAGGGCGACAACCAGCTGGCTTCGTGCAGCGTGATCGGCGCGCAGTCCTCGGTGTTCCACCTGCCGGTGGCCAACGGCAACCTGCCGGCCAGCAGCCAGACCACCAAGACCTACGGCAATTGCAACGACCGCAATATCGTCCACGCCGCCTGCGACGCGGGCGGCAAGTGCATCAATATCGTCGGCGACCTGGGCGGGTATCCCTCGCCGGCGCAGTGACGGCGCGCGGTGCGCGAGGCGTCCGCCGCCAGCCGCGGCGGACGCCGGCCGCGGTCATGGCGCGCATTCGAATACGCTGTGTCCGGTCTCCAGGCGCTCCACGCCCAGCACCCGCAGCCGCGCCGCCTCGATCAGGCGGCGCAGTTGCGCCTCGTCGAGCCCGCGCGTGCCGTCCTCGCAGATCACCTTCTGGAACAAGGCCCGCGGCGCGTCGGTTTCGCGCTCGAACAGCGGCTCGACGACCAGCAGCCGCGGCGCCGCCCGGCCGGGTTCGGCGGCGGCGGTCTGCGCCATCGCCGCGCGCGCGGCGGTCAGCAGTTTCAGGCCGCTGTCGAAGGACCAGTCGTAGAGCACGTTCTTGACCAGGTAGAGATCGCCGCCGGCGGGAACCTCGCTGAACACGTCGGCCGCGCGGAACTCCAGCCGCGCATCGCCGCCGCCGGCGCGCTGCGCGGCGCGCGCGCAGACGCTGGGGCGGTCCAGGCAGATGCCGCGCAAGTGCGGATGGGCATCGAGCAGGCCGCGCAGGAACGCACCGCTGCCGCCGCCGATGTCGATCGCCATGGCCGCCTCGGCGAAGCCGGGACGCGCGGCGATCGCCCGCGCCACCGGCCGGGCCAGTTCGGCCATGGCTTCGTCGAAGATCGCCTCGGCGTCTGGATGCGCGGCGAGGTAATCGTAGAGCGAGGTGCCCAAGGCCGGGCGGAAGCCGGATCGCCCGCTGCGCACGGTCTCCAGCAAGCCGGCGAAGGCGTCGTCGTAGGTCTCGGCCACCAGGATGCAGACGTGGCGCTGCGACTGCGGATGATCGCCGCGCAATGGCTGGTACGCCTCGCTCAGGCCGAAGCGGCCTTCGTCGTCGATATCGAACACCCCGGCCATGGCCAGGGTGCGCAGCAGCAGCGCCAGCGTCTGCGGATCGGTGCCGGTCTGCGCGGCCAGTTCGGCGGACGTGCGCGCCTGCGTCGCGGTGAGGTCGGCCAGGCCCAGGCGCGCCGCCACCGCCAACGCGCGCGCGAACGCGCCGCTCGCGGCCAGTTGCGCCGGACCCAGCGGACGTTGGGAGGAAGAGGGTTCGCTGCTCGCCGTGCGCATCGTGTTCTCCTGGGCGGGTTGCCGGTCGGAAGGCCGCCGCGCGCATCGCGGCGTAGCGGGAAACGGACGCCCTAGCCGTCCGCGGCGCGGTCGCGCGCGGATGCCGCAACGGTGCGGGCGTCGTCGTCGCGATGCTGGTAACGCGCGCGCCGCCGCAGCGGATGCAGGACGCTGGCGAACACCGAGCGGGTCTGCGGAAATGTGCTCGGGTCGATCAATCCCACCCGCAGCGGCTTGCGTCCCGGACGCCAGGTATAGCTGCCGAACACGTGGTCCCAGATCGAAAGTTCCGCGCCGAAGTGGCCGGCATCGGCCGGATCGGTGCTGTGGTGCAGGCGGTGCTGTTCCGGCCCGACCACGATGTGGTTGAGCCAGCCCAGGCGCACGTCGATGTTGGCGTGGGCGATATAGCCCTGGGCCAGCACGAAGATGCCGATGGCGAACACCGAAGCTTCGGAAAACCCGGCCAACGCCAGCGCGAACTGGACCACGAACTGGTCGATGGCGACATCGAAGACATGGTTGACGCCGTTGTTGCCGACGTTGACCTTGTCCGGCACGTGATGGATCCCATGCACGCGCCACAGCCAGCGGTTGTGGTGGCTGAGCCGGTGCATGACGTAGCCGGCGAGCGAGCCCAGCAGCAGCGCCAGCGGAATCTCCGCCCACATCGGTAGGCGTGGCTGCGCCGGCGCCAGCGCGGTCGCCGCGGCCGCGACCAGGCCCGCCGACAGCGCGCCGCCGAGAACGGTCAGCAGGAAATAGACGCCGTACTGCGCCCACTCGCGGCGGGTCGGATGCCAGTCGATGTCGTAAGGGATGAAGCGCTCCAGGATGCCCAGATAGAGCATGGTCCCGAGCAGGAACGAGAAACTGGTCGCGCCCGGGTCCCAGTGCAGGCGCAAGCCCGCGACCGCGGTCGCCAGCGCCGCCGCCAGCAGCAGCGGATAGGCGGCGCGGCGCAGCAGCGGGTAGCGCGATCCTGGCTCGGGCGTGCGGTCGGACACCATCGCCTATCTCCTGGGCTGCATGCGGCGTTCGCCGCTGCTTCGCTCTCCGGCGCGCGGGCCGGCCGGTCGGCGAGGCAGCTTTGTACACGAAGGTTTCGGCCGCATCGGTGATCGCGATCATGGATGGCCGCCGCATCGCGGATGCCTCCACGCATGTCCGGTTCGATCTCATGGCCGTTGAAAACGGCTGCATTTCGATCACATCGGCATCGCGATGAACGCCGCGGCCGCGACGCGATGCCGCTTCGCCGCCGACTCAACGCGATGCGAAACGACCGCCCGTTCGTTAGCGTTCCGGCACGCGGCACGCGCGAATGCGCCGACGCGCGCGGCGGCGCGGACAAAGAAAAAGCCCTCGCGAACGAGGGCTTTCTGTGCGGCCGGATCTGCGTCGCGTTTCGCAACTGTCTAGCGCGTACCGCAACGGCGCGTCGTCGCGGTCAGGGAACGTATTCCACCGACTCCGCTTCGCCGGCCTGCGCCTTGACGATCTGGGTGTAGTACGCCGACGCCGAGGCGGTGTCGAGGAAGGCATTCGGCGCCCAGATCATCACGCCCTGGTAGCCGTCGTCCTCGACGTCCTGGGCGATCGAGCGCACCGACGAGGCCGGGCTGAACTGCGGCGAGATGCCGAGGAACAGCGCGTTCTTGCTCATGCCGTAACCCACGTAGGGCGCCAGGTAGCTGACGCTGCCGGCGTAGGTCATCTCGTAGCCTTCGGTCAGGTAGTCGGCCGCGTTCGACGGCGAGCGGAAGTAGCTGGAATCCGACCACAGCGCCTTGGACAGGGTCTTGCCGGCGAACTTGCTGTTGGCGCGGATAGCCTTGAGCACCGAATAGAACGCCTTGGCGTTGCCCGAGCACTGCGAATACTCATCGTCGACGCTGATCCCGTCCAGGCCGTACTTGACCACGTCGGCGACCATCGCGTTGGCGAGCTTGGTCGCCGCGGCCGAACTCATGTTGCACGACCAGCCCGCGTTCTGATGGTTGCCCAGGTAGGAGATCTGCACCTTGATGCCCTGGGCCTGCAGACCGCGCACGATGCTCAGGTTGTCCTTGAGGATCGCGCTCATCTCGGCGTTGTAGTACAGCACCGGCGTGTTCGGCGTGCTGCCGTTGATGTTGGCGGCGAACAGCACCAGGTCGGAAAAGAACGGCTGGCCGGTGCCGCTGACCAGGTACTTGCCTACGTCTTTCACGTCCTGCGGCGAAGGATTGTTCAAGAACACGACATTGCGCGCGCTGGCTTCGCCAACGCCGAAAAACGCCATTAGACCGACCGCAAGAAGCGCAGATTTTCCAAACATTGGCTGATCTCCTCTGGTTTTAGCTGGAAAACGCTATCGATTTGACCGGCGCGCGGGCCGCTTCGAAGTCGTGTCCCTGCGCGTCCAGCCTAGAAACGAACCAAGAGGCGAACATCCCTACGGTCCGCTTCGCCCACGCGCGCCGGCTGCGCGGCGCGACGCGGAGTTATCGCATCCGCGCGCCGCGCTTGCGCGAACGCAGGTCACAGCGTTCGCCTTGCGCGGGCGCGGCGATGCGCGGCGTCGGCGCAACGGGCTGAACGATAAAAACGGCATGCGGCGGATCGAACGCGCGAGCGGATCGGCGCCAACCGCTGCCGATGGCGGGCGCGAGTACGGCGCGCGGCGATGGCGACGAGGTTCGGCGAGGATGTCGCGCAGATCGATTCCAGCGAAGGAGTCGTGCGCTAGCGAACGGTCGCGAAGAGGCCGCGTCCGCCGTGCGCCAACCGACGCCTTAGCCGCGGCGTTCGGCCGGCAGGCCGGCATGCGGCGACGCCGCGGCGCACGCAGCCCAAGTCGAGCGATCCGACCGCGAACGCCGCAATCGCCGGCCCAGCCGCCAGTACGCGGTGAGCGAACGTGAGTCACCGATCGCGTCCGCGACGGCAGGATACGGCGCTCATCCACCCGCAAGGACCGCACCATGAAGACCATGGAAACGATCTGCCTCGCGCTCGCCCTGTCCGTCAGCTTCGGCGCCGGCGCGCAGAGCATCGAGGGCCCGAATACGCCCTGCATCGGCCAGCCCACCGCCTACAAGCTCTGCCTGACCCAGAACTTTCCCTACAACTGGGGCTGGAGCGTCAACAACGGCGCCTCCGTCGTCGACATGGGCACCGACGGCGTCAGCTGTTACCTGGCGACGGTCACGCCCGGCGCGTCCGCGTTCTTCCTGACTTTCAGCCAGAGCAATCCGCCCGGGCTGCCGCAACCGGCCAACATCACCAAGTACGCCGTGCCGCGGCGCTGCAACTGAGCGCGGCAGTCGTCCCGCGGAACCGTCGCGCCGGCGCAGGCCGGCGCGACGGCCCTCCTCAGAACTTGTAGCCGACCGTGAAGCTGTAGCTGCGCCCGAAGATGCTGGCGTAGTCCGGCGAGTCGCCGAGGAAGCTGTTCGGATCGTAGAACGGCAGCCGGTCGAACAGGTTCTTGACGGTGACGCCGACGTTGAGCTTGTCGGTCGGGCGCCAGTTCAGGCTGAGGTTGGCGGTCCACCACGACGGCGCGCCGTCGCATTGCGGCTTGGGCACCGGCAGGTAGCCGGCGGTGCAGGTCTGCTCGTTGTTGTCGACTTCGTCGACGCGCTCGCGCGCCCACTTGCTGCCGCCGACGTAGTTGACGAACACGCTGGTGGTGAACTTCTGGTAGTTCCAGTCGGCGTTGATCGTCGCGCGCAGGCGCGGGTTGTTGTAGTAGCCGACGGTGTCGCCGTAGAACCAGCCGCTTTCGTCGTCGAGGTAGGAGCGGTTGCGGTTGGCAATGGTCGCGGCCAGGCCGATGTTGAGCCCGCCCCACTCGCCCAGCGAGAAGCGGCTGCGCGCGTCGATGTCGAAGCCGTCGATCAGGGTGCGGCCGCGGTTCTTGTACTGGCCGACCACGCTGGCGACGTTGCCGGCGCTGTAGCCCGGCAGCGTGCCCGGACAGGCCACGCCGCTGGCCGGGTCGGCGCACATCGCCGCCAGCGCCGCCACCGCGGCGCGGTCGGAGTCGGTGATCGGCGAACGGCGCAGCTCGGAGATGTCCTGGATCTTGCTGAAATCCGGCGCGGCGATTTCGTTGCGGCGGTAGACGAACCAGTAGTCCGCGGAGACCGACAGCCAGTCCAGCGGCTCGAACACCACGCCCAGGGTGGCGATCTTGGCCTTCTCCGGCTTCAGCTCCTGGTTCGGCTGGGTCATGCGCGCGACGGTGCGGCCGCAGTCGACGTTGAGCAGCGAATTGCCGAGGTC
Source organism: Lysobacter yananisis (assembly GCF_031199375.1). NCBI lineage: Bacteria > Pseudomonadati > Pseudomonadota > Gammaproteobacteria > Lysobacterales > Lysobacteraceae > Lysobacter > Lysobacter yananisis. Next base: position 3,482,425 of record NZ_CP133568.1, on the reverse strand, counting down.
GACGTCGCCGGCGCGGCGCGACTGGCGCAGCAGGTTGGCGATGGCGTTGGTCTCGTTGCAGCGCAGTTCGTCGCGGAAACCGCCGAGCTGGGCGAACACGCCGCCGGTGCCGGCCTCGGCCAGGCTCGGCGCGCGGAAGCCTTCCGAGTAAGTGCCGCGCAGCAGCAGCTGCGGCATGACCTGGTACTTCAGGCCGATCTTCGGCGCGACGTTGGCGCTGAAGTTCGGGTACTTGTCCACGCGCAGCGCGGCGTCGAGTTCGAGCTTGTCGGTCAGCGGCGCCACGGTCTCGGCGAACAGCGCGTAGGTGTTGCGCTTGCCGTCGAACCACGAGCCGCCCTGCTGGGTGATCAGGCCGCGCGCGGCGTCCTCGTTGCCCGGGGTGTAGAAGGTCTCGCGGCTGATGTTGAAGCCGAACGCGGCGCGCATCTCGCCGGCCGGCAATTGCGCCAGCGGGCCTTCGATCTTGCCGTCGAGGGTGTGCAGGCGGGTCCAGGACTGGATGTCGAAAGTCGGATAGGCCTCGCGCAGCAACGCCGCGTTGGCCTCGCTGATCTCGCCGAACTTGTACGCTGGGTGGTCGGAGATGATCACCCGGCCGGTGCCCGGGTCGACGGTGAACGGGCCGAAGGCCTTGCGGAAGCCGTCGAGGTTGACGTTGATGGTCTGGTAGGTGATCGAGTGGCTGCCGGCGGTGGCGAACGCGGTTTCCCAGTTCCAGTCGCCGAGATTGCCGCGCATCCCGGCCACCGCGCGATAGCTCTGGTCGGTGTTGCGCTGGCCGAAGTAGTTCTTGCCGGCGTCCTGCAGCAGGTATTGCAGGCCGACCACGCCGCCCATCATCGCCTTGAGCTCGGGGCTGGCGCGGTTGTACTCGTTGTTCGGGCCCAGGAACGGGTACAGGAACTGGTTGACGTTGGCGCCGGTGTCGCGCGAGAACCAGCTGGTCGGGTTGCCGGTGGTGGTGCTGAAGCTGCGCGGGGTGCCGCCGTTGGCGCGCAGGTCGATGTCGGTGTAGGTCAGTTCGGCGAAGGCCTCGGTGCTCTCGCCGATCAGGAAGTGGGCGTTGACGTAGCCGGTCATGCGCTCGGTCTGCGCGCCGGCGTCGATCTCGTTGTTCATCCAGGTCTGCCAGATGCAACGCGGGCCGGCGGCTTCGCCGGTGAGCACGTTGTTGCAGCCGGGCGCGGCCTCCTGCACGCGCGCGCCGGTGCGCGGATCGAAGGCGAAGTAGGTACCGGGATTGAACTCGCCCGGCTTGCTGCCGGTGCCCAGGCGCAGGTTCTTGATGTAGTTCGGATTGTTGATGTAGTACTGGTTCGGCCGCTTGTCGTAGAAGTCGCTCAGCGGGATCGCGTCGCGACGGTAGAAGTTGAACGAGCCGTAGACGTTGTAGCGGTCGCGGTCGAGGTCGCCGAAGCCGGCGGTAATGCTGGCTTGGTGCTCGCCGTAGGAGTCGATGCGCGAGGACAGGTCGGTGGTCGCGGTGATCTCGGCGCCCTGGTAGTTGCGCTTGGTGATCACGTTGATCACGCCGGCCATCGCGTCGGTGCCGTACACGGCCGAGGCGCCGTCGGTCAGCACTTCCATGCGTTCGATCGCCGCGGCGGGGATCGAGTCGATGTTGACGAACTGGGTCTGGAATCCGGCCGGCGCGCCGTAGTACGACAGACGGCGGCCGTTGAGCAGCACCAGCGTCGCCTGTGCGCCGAGGCCGCGCAGATTGGCCTGCGAGGCGCCGTCGGAACCGGTGAACAGCGAGCGCGAGTCCTGCTGCGCCGGGCGCGCGGCCGGCAGGTTGTCGAGCACCTGCAGCAGCGTGCGCGCGCCCATGTTCTCGATGTCCTGCTTGCTGATCACCTGCACCGGCGAGGCGGTTTCCACGTCCAGGCGGCGGATGTTGGAACCGGTGACCTCCACGCGCGAGAGTTCGGTGGTCTTGCTCTTGCCGTCCGCGCCGTCGCTGCCCTGCTCCTGTGCGGCGGCGATGGACGCGTGGCCGAGCAGCGCGGCGGCGAGCGCCAGCGACAGCGGCGCGACGGGGAAACGCGGGGTGGAACGGTGGGCGCTGTGACGGCGCGGGCGACGGCTGGCGGGCGACATCGGAACTCTCCTGGCAGGATGACTGCGGCGCGAATGGCGGAATGAAGGCAACAGCGATCCCGGGCCGCGGCCATCGGGCCGCAGTCGGTATGGGCGGGGGGAGGAGCGGTGTTGCGTTTGGGTGCTGCGTTGCGGATTCGGAGTTGGGCGCTACCTGTTCGGTGCGGGGCGGACGGCGGGCGGTATGGCGGGACGGTGCGCCGGCTCACGGCGCGAGGATGCTGGCGCTGTCGCCCTCCTGGCCGATCAGCGCGGCGTTGGCCCAGTTCGCGCAGACCTGGGCGGGTTGGCTGCCTTGCGCGCCGAGCGTGCGCAGGCTCAATGCGGACAGGCCGCGGATGTCGAGCTCGGGCTTGACCACGCCCGGCGCCTTGACCAGACCGCTGTCGTAAAGCAGGCGGCCGTCGCCCCAAACCTGGAACTGCAGGCCGCCGGCCGCGCGGCAGGCGTCGTCGACGCCGAGGTCGGCGCGCAGCAGGCGCCATTGGCCCTGCAGCTTCAGATCGATGCGGCTGGCCGGGCCGACGCCGAGGCCGCGGCGGAACAGCAGGCCGTTCATGCGCAGCGGCTGGTCGGCGCCGAACGAGCGATCGGCGCGCACCTGCGCGGCCAGCGCGGGCGGCAGCGGCAGTTCGGACAGATAGCGCTGCTGCTGCGGGCGTTCGGCCTGCGGGTGTTCGAGGATGTGGAAGCTCGCCAGCGCGATCGGGCCGACATCGCGCGGTTGCAGCGCGTCGACCGCGCGCGCGGCGCCGGCCTGCGCCGCGGTGACCATCGGATCGGTCGCGGAAGCGCCGTCGCCCTCGGGGTTCTGCACGCTGAGCACGCGGAAACGCAGCAGGCGGCCGGCGCGCGCCGGGAACTCGATGCGCTGGGTGTCCTGCTTGAGCTGCAAGCGACCGCGCGCGATCGGTTCGCCCCACTCGCCGTTGCTGTCGCCCAGGTAGACCTCGTAGTCGCGGACCTGGCCGTGCTTCCAGTTCTTGTCGTTGCGCGGCGCCAGCTCGATGCCGTCGATCAGCTTGCGTTCGCCGAACCCGATCGTCCATTCGTGCGCGCCGGTGCGCACGGCTTGATTGCGGACGCTGCGGAACCACGTATTCGCGTCGTCGTCGAACGCGTTTTCCAAGGCGTGCCCGGGCTCTTCGGCCGGGCGGTTGACCACCAGCAGGCTGTCGGCCGGCAACGCGCGGCCCAACGCCGGCGCGGCCGGGAAGGCGTCATCGGCGGCCGCGGCGGCGACCGCGATGTCCAGCGCGAACCGCAGCGGCTTGCGGATATCGACGGCAGCGCTGCGCACGTGCACGCTGCCCTTGCGTTCGTTCGGATCGAAGTACCAGCCTTCCGGCGCCGTCTTCAGCGCGGCCGCGTCGGCCAGCTTCGGCAATGCGCGGCCGTCCAGCGTCACCGCGCGCGGCGCCTGCCGGCTGAGCACGCGCAGCGCGTAGCGGCGCTGCGGCAGCTGGCCCTGGTACTGGCCCTGCACCGCGTCGATCGCCACCGCCACCGGGCCGCTGCCGCTCGCCGGCGCGCTCATGCGCACCTGCTGGGTGCTCGACTCGCCCTGTTCGTAACGGCGGGTGTTGCCGTCGTCTTCGTACATCGCGTACTGCGACTCGCCCTGCGGATACAGGTCGAAAGTAATTTCGTCGAGCGGCTTCTCGCCGTCGTAGAGCATCGCCGGGTGCATCGGCACGATCGCGCCGGCGCGCACGAACACCGGCAGCGTCGCCAGTTCGACCGCGCGGTCGAGCTCGCGTCCGGCGGCGCCGACCTGCACGCTGCGCCCGTCCCAGTAGTCGATCCAGCGCCCGGCCGGCAGGTGGATGCCGCGCCGCCAGCCGCGGCTCGCGGCCTGGCTGCGGTACACCGGCGCGACCAGCAGGTCGCGGCCGAGCAGGAACTGGTACTTGTAGGCTTCGTCGCGCGCGTGCGGGTCTTGCGGGTAGTCCCACATCAAACCGCGCACCGGCGGCGCGCCGGTCTGCGCGGCCTCGTGCACCAGGCCGTACATGTACGGCGTCAGCCGCATCTTCAGTTTCAGATAATCGCGGTTGATGCTGCGGTAAGGCTCGTCGAACCACCACGGATGCTTGCGCGCGTTCGACGACCAGCCCGACATGCCCATCAGCACCGGGGTGAACGCCTTCCACTGCAGGTCGCGGGTGTAGGTCTCGGCGCTGCCGCCGAAGATCGCGTCGACATCGCCGGTGGCGTAGGCCATGCCCGACAGGCCCGAGCCGACCAGGGTCGGCACGTGCCAGCGGATGTAGTCCCAGCTCGCGCTCTGGTCGCCGGTCCAGGCCACCGCATAGCGCTGGATGCCGGCCCAGCCCATCACCGTCCACAGGAACGGGCGCGATTCGGAATTCTTCAGGATCCCGTCGAACGCCGACTGATTGGCGTCGAGCGCGAACTGGTAGCCCTTGCCGGTCCAGGCCACGTCGAGCTTCTGCACCCGGCTGCCGGCGGTGCCGACTTCCCAGGCGATCTTGTCGACCCCGTTCTCGGTCCACAGGCCGGTACGGAAGCCGTATTTCGCCAGCCCTTTCACCGTTTCGGGCAGTTGCTTGTAGCCGCAGCCGTAACCGTCGTTCGGCAGGATCCAGCCGCCTGGCATGTCGTGTTCGCGGTACTGGCGCGCCACGCTCTCGACCACGTCGGGCGTGGCGCCGGTGGGGCCGTCGTGCCAGCCTTCGGGCACGGTGCCGGGCTTCTTGCCGTTGTCGCCGTCGTTGTAGCAATCGGCGTCGCCGTACGACAGCGCCCAGCGCGGCAGCAGCACCGGGCGGCCGGTCAGGCGGGTGTAGCGTTCGAGCAGGCGCGGCAGTTCGCCGACGAAGTAGTAGGCGTCGAATCGGTCCTCGCGGTGCAGCAAGGTGACCTGGTCGCCCTGGCGCAGGTCGTAGCTGCCGTCGCTCCAGGTGTTGCGCAACATGCCCCAGCCGCGCGAGCTCAGCAGCATCGGCGCCGGGCTGGGGCGGTCGCCCTCTTCCCAGCCGCCGGAGTACGAGACTTCCACTTCGCGGCCCTTGAACTGATAGCGGCCGTTCTGCTGGCCGCCGCCGTAGAAGGCTTCGTCGGGTTGCGAGGACAGCACCTGCACGCTCTGGCTGGCGTCCAGGTCCAGCGGCTGCAGTTCCTGCCACAGCGGCTCGCGGCGCTCGCCGTCGATGCGCTCCAGGCTCAGCTTCAACGGCTGGCGCTGCACGTGCAGGACCAGCGCGCCGGTGCGCACGCGCACCTCGGCGGCATCTTCTTCCAGCGCGGCCTCGACCCGGGCCGCCGGCTGCGCCAGCACGATCGGCGCGGCCTTGTCGCCGGCGCCGCTGAGCTTGCCGCCGCGCCCGGCCTGGACCCGCACGATGTCGTCGGCCAGCACCTCGATGCGCAGCACGCTGCCGCTGTCGGTGCTCAGCTCCCAGTTCGGCGTCGCGCCGGCGCCGGCGCGCACCGCGCGCAGGTTGCCGACCGGCTCGGCCGACGCCGGCAGCGCGCCGGCGCACAGCGCGGCGAGGATCGCGATGCGCAACGGCGCGCCCGGACGGGACGCACCGGCCGAGACCGCGCTGGGAGAAAGCGCGCTCGACGATCGCGGACGACGCACACGGAATTCCACCTTGCCCCCAAGGCCCGTTCGACGGGCATTCCGAAAATCAGACGACCAACAGCGGTTGCGGCCGACTCTAGGGCAGGGTTTCGAAAGCTGTCAATAAATTGAAAGCAAAAAGGAAGAATTTCTCATCCAAAACGAAAGTTTGTGCAATGCAATACTTTCTAAACATCGTGAAAACGCCTGTTAAGCGCGTAACGAAAGCGCGACTCCATCGATCTTTCGCTTTGTCTTCACGGCATCGCAGGCCAGGCCCATCCGGCCAATTTCTTTTGTTTTACTTTCGATATTTGACTTTCCGAAAGAAAGCGCTGATCGTGCCGTCGCTCAACAGGAATCATCCATGGACGTCACTCCGCTTTCCGACTCGTCCGCCTGGCAGCGCCTGGGCGGAGCCGACACCGCCGCCGAAATCGCCCAGCAGCCGGCGCTGTGGGAACAACTGGCCGCCGATCTGGCGCAGGCGCGCGAACGCGTGCAGGCCTTCCTCGGCGACCGCCTCGACGATCCGCGCCAGCGCGTGCTGTTCACCGGCGCCGGCAGTTCCGGCTTCATCGCCGACATGGTCGCCGACCGCATCAACGCGCAGTGGCCGGCCGACGTGCGCGCCGTGCACACCACCAGCCTGCTCACCCATCCGGCGCTGTACCTGCAGCGCGACCGCCCGACCCTGCTGGTGTCGTTCGGCCGCAGCGGCTCCAGCCCGGAGAGCGTGGCCGCGGTCGAACTGCTGCGCGCGCAGGTCGACGACGCGCGCTTCCTCGACATCACCTGCAACGCCGACGGCGAACTGGCGCGCCGCGGCCAGGGCCGCGAGGATACCTGCACCCTGCTGATGCCGGCCGCCAGCTGCGACCGCGCGTTCGCCATGACCAGCAGCCTGAGCTGCATGCTGCTGGCGGCGCTGTGCGTGTTCGACGCAGAGCCGTGGCAACAGCGCCTGGAGCATCTGCGCCAGGCCGCCGCGCTGGCGCGCGAAGGCCTCGCCCAATGGAGCCAGGCCGCCGGCGCACTGGCGCAGCGGCCGTTCCAGCGCGTGATCTACCTCGCCAGCGGTCCGCTGGAAGCGCTGGCGCGCGAAGCCGCGCTGAAAGTGCTCGAACTCACCGCCGGGCAGGTGCTGGCCCTGGCCAACACCCCGCTGGGTTTCCGCCACGGCCCCAAGTCGACCCTCGACGGCGCTACCCTGGTGGTGATGATGCGCAGCAACCACGCGCTGGCGCGCCGCTACGAGCAAGACCTGCTGGACGAACTGCGCCGCGACGGCGTGGCCGCGCAGGTGCTGGCGATCGGCCCGCATTCGGACATCGGCGGCGGCGACGACTACAGCCTGCGCGTGCCGCCGCTGGACGACGGCACGCTGGCAGACGGCACACTGGCGGACAGCTGGCTGGCGCCGGTGTGGCTGACCTTCGCCCAGGTGTTCGCGCTGCAGCGCTCGGCCGCGCTCGGCCTGACCCCGGACAATCCGTTCCCCGACGGCACCGTCAACCGCGTGGTCAAGGGCGTCACCATCCACCAGGGCTGAGAGCCTCATGTCTGAACCCGCACGCGCCGCGGTCGGCTACGGCATCGACATCGGCGGCACCAAGATCGAACTGGTCGCCTGCGATGCCGCATTGCAGGTGCTGCACCGCCGCCGCATCGCCACCCCGCAGGGCGATTACGACGGCTTCCTGAGCGCGTTGGAAACGCTGGTGAGCGATGCCGACGCCCAACTCGCCGGCGCCGCGCGGTTCCAGGCCGACGTCGCGGTCGGCATCGCCCTGCCCGGCGTGCGCGACCGCCGCAGCGGCCTGCAGCTCAGCGCCAACGTGCCGGCGCTGACCGGCCGCAACGTCGCCGCCGATTTGCAGACGCGCCTGCGTAGGCCGCTGCGTTTCGGCAACGACCTGCAGTGCTTCGCCCTGTCCGAAGCGCACGGCGGCGCCGCCGACGGCTATCCGAGCATGTTCGGCGCGATCCTCGGCACCGGCGCTGGCGGCGGCTATTGTCTGCACGGCCGGCTGGTGTCCGGCTTCAACGGCATCGCCGGCGAATGGGGCCACTGGAGCGTGCCGGCGCAGCTGCTGCAGCGCCACAATCTGCCGCTGCTGGACTGCGCCTGCGGCCTGCGCGGCTGCCTGGAGCGCTATGTCTCCGGCAGCGGGCTGGTCGCGCTGTATCGCCATTTCGGCGCCGATGCCGCCGACGCCAGCGCGGTGTTCGCCGACGCCGACGCCGGCGATGCGCGCGCCGAAGAAGCGCGCGCCGTCCACCTCGACCTGCTCGGCCACGGCCTGGCCATGCTGGTGCTGGCGCTGGACCCGCACGTGATCGTGCTCGGCGGCGGCCTGTCGCAGCATGCGCCGCTGTACGCCGCGCTGCCGGCCGCGGTCGCCGCGCACCTGTTCAAGGGCGTGCAGGTGCCACCGATCGTGCCGCCGCGCTTCGGCGACGCCGGCGGCGCGCGCGGCGCGGCCTTGCTCGCCTTGTCCTGAACACGCTTCGTTCTGCCCGCTTCGTTCTACCCGCTTCGTCCAGCCTGTTTCGTCCAGTCTGTTTCGCAAAACTCCGGAGTCCGCCATGTCGATGCCGCCCGTGGAATCGCTGATCGCCATCCATCGCCAGGGCCACAACGTCGGCCTGTACAGCGTGTGCTGCAGCAACGAACTGGTGCTGCGCGCGGCGATGGACGTGGCCCGCCGCCACGACACCGTGCTGTTGATCGAGGCCACCTCCAACCAGGTCGACCAGTTCGGCGGCTACACCGGCATGACCCCGTCGCAGTACCGCGACTACGTGCTGGCCCTGGCACGCGACGAGAACTTCCCGGCGCAGCGGCTGGTGCTCGGCGGCGATCATCTCGGCCCCAACGCGTGGCAGAAGCGCCCGGCCGAGGAAGCGATGGCGAACGCGCGCACGCTGATCGAGGCCTACGTCGCCGCCGGTTTCCACAAGATCCACCTCGACTGCAGCATGTCCTGCGCCGACGACCCGACTCCGCTGCCCGACGCGACCGTCGCCGCGCGCTCGGCCGAGCTGGCGCGCATCGCCGAACGCACCGCCGCCGCGCACGGACTGCCGCCGCCGGTGTACGTGATCGGCACCGAAGTGCCGGTGCCCGGCGGCGAAGCCTCGCTGGCCGGCGGCCTGCAGGTGACCACGCCGCAGGCGGCCGAGCAGACCCTGGCGATCCACCGCGAGGCCTTCGCCGCGCCCGACCTGATCGCGGCCTGGGACCGGGTGATCGCGATGGTGGTGCAGCCGGGCGTGGACTTCGACCACAGCAGCGTGCACGACTACGATCCGGACGCGGCCCGCGCCCTGGCCGATTTCCTCGAGCGCCAGCCGCGCATCGTGTTCGAGGCGCATTCCACCGATTACCAGCGCGAGGACGGCCTGCACGCGCTGGTGCGCGACCATTTCGCGATCCTCAAGGTCGGCCCGGCGGCGACCTTCGCCTATCGCGAGGCGCTGTTCGCGCTGGCGGCGATCGAGGCCGAACTGCTGCCGCCGGCGCAACGCTCGGACCTGCCGCAGGTGCTGGAGCGCTGCATGCTCGAACACCCGCGGCACTGGCAGCAGCACTACCACGGCGACGACGACGAACTGCGCCTGCTGCGCGCCTACGCGCTCAGCGACCGCTGCCGCTACTACTGGGGCGAGCCGGCCCTGGTCGCGGCGGTGCAGCGCCTGTTCGACAACCTGCGCGCGCACGCGCCGCCGCTGTTCCTGCTCAGCCAATACCTGCCCGAGCAGTACCGCGCGGTGCGCGCCGGCGCGCTGGCCAACCGGCCCGAGGCCCTGGTCCGGCACCGCATCGGCCTGTGCCTGGGCGAGTACGCGCGCGCCTGCTCGGCGAACGTGGCAGGACCGCGCGCGGCCGATGGGCGCGCGGCGGCCGCGGCGAACGGCTAATCTTCTGTTTTCCCCGCGGACCCGACGATGGCCACGCGCAATACCCGCTCCCGCCGGCAGCAGATCCTGCAGTGCCTGATCGAGCAAGGCTCGGTCCAGGTCGCCGAACTGGTCGAGCGCTTCGAGGTCTCGGCGGTGACCATCCGCGCCGACCTCAGCCACATCGAATCGCAGGGCCTGGCTACCCGCACCCACGGCGGCGCCACCTTGGTGCGCACGCCGCCGCAGGAGCAGGACATCCATGAGAAGGACGCGCTGAACCTGCCGCTGAAGGAGCGCATCGGCGCGCGCGCCGCGCAACTGGTGCAGGCCGGCGACAACATCATCATCGACTCGGGTTCCACCACCATGACCCTGGCCCGCCACCTGCGCGGCCATCGCGACGTCACGGTGATGACCAACGGCCTCAACATCGCCTGGGAACTGGCCAACGCGCCCGGCGTCGACGTGCTGCTCAGCGGCGGCCTGCTGCGCAAGCAGTCGCTGTCGCTGCAGGGCAGCCAGGCCGAGGCCAGCCTCAACGCCTACAGCTTCGACACCCTGTTCCTGGGCGTGGACGGCCTGGACCTGCAGTTCGGCCTGACCACCCACGACGAGGCCGAAGCCCGCCTCAACCACCGCATGGTCGAACACGCGCGGCGGATCGTGGTGCTGACCGACGCCTCCAAGTTCGGCCGGGTCAGCCTGCATCGCATCGCCCGCCTCGACCAGATCCACGCCATCATCACCGATCCCGGCATCGACGAGCGCTACCGCGAGGGGCTGCTGCGGCTGGGCATCGAAGTGATCATCGCCGAGCCGCTGCCATGACCGAACTTCGCACCCTGCAAGGCCGCATCCTCACGCCGGCCGGCTGGCGCCGCGGGCGCATCGGCTTCGACAGCCACGTGCGCAGCATCGAGGACAACGGCGGCGCCGACCGCGGCGACGACGAACGCATCGTGCTGCCGGGCTTCATCGACCTGCACGTGCACGGCGCCGCCGGCGTCGACCTGATGCAAGGCTTTGATGTCGCGCGCACCATCGCCCGCGCCCATGTCCGCTACGGCACCACCGCCCTGCTCGGCACCACCATGACCGCGGCCGAGGACGACATCGTCCACGCCCTGCGCGGACTCGCCACGGCGATGGCCGCGCCGGATCCGGACGCGGCGCAAATCCTCGGCGTGCACCTGGAAGGCCCCTTCATCAGCCCGCACCGGCTCGGCGCGCAGCCGCCGCTGACGGTCGAGGCCACGCTCGACTCGGTGCGGCGCCTGCATGCGCTGGCGCCGATCCGGGTGCTGACCCTGGCGCCGGAGATCGGCCGCCACACCGAACTGATCCCGGCCTTGTGCGCGCTCGGCATCCGCGTGCAGGTCGGCCACAGCGCCGGCACCTACGAGGAAGGCCTGGCCGCGCTGCGCGCCGGCGCGTCCGGCTTCACCCATCTGTTCAACGGCATGACCGGCGTGGACCACTACACGCCCGGCATCGCCGCGGCCGCACTCGCCCACGCCGAATACGCCGAACTGATTCCCGACCTGCAGCACGTGCATCCCGGCGCGATCCGCCTGGCCCTGCGCGCAATCCCGCGCCTGTACGCGGTCACCGACGCCACCGCCGCGACCGGCATGCCCGACGGCGAATACGCGCTGGGCTCGCAGCGCGTGCACAAGTGCCTCGGCTGCGTGCGCCTGGCCAGCGGCTCGCTGGCCGGCAGCGCGCTGACCATGGACCAGGCGCTGCGCAACCTGGTCGAAGTCGGGCTCGACTTGGCCGACGCCTCCGATCGCGTCTCCGCCTTCCCGGCGCAGTACCTCGGCCTGCCCGACCGCGGCCGGCTCGAACCGGGCGCGCGCGCCGACCTGGTGGTGCTGGACGCGCAGCTGCGCGTGGTCGAGGTGCATGTGGCCGGACGGGCGATCGCGCTGTCCTGAGCCGCGCTGCAACGCCGCTTCCTGCTTGATCGCAACCGCGCGCAGCGACCGGCCCGCGCACCTGCGGCCTGCGCGCATCCGCGCGGAAGCGCCGCCGCCGGCTCCGTTCGTACGCCCCGCGCGCGCGTCCATCCGAAACCCCGGCCGCGCCTGTCCGCGGCCGCGCCGCATTGCGTTCGACTTGGATGCGCGCGCACCGGCGTCCGCGCCGCTGCGCCGCCGCGGCAGCGACCGCGCTGCCCGACCATCGCCACATGCACACAGGAGCATCCATGAAGAAGTCATTGACGACCGTGTTGCCCGCGTCTCTCGCCACCGTCCTGCTCGGCCTGGCCCTGGCCGGCGCCGCCGTCGCCGCGCCGCCGGGCGGCATCGGCACCCAGCCGCAGCCGCCGCAGCCCTTCGGCACCTGGCAGGCGAAGGTGAAGTACCTGTCTCCGCACACCGCGCCCGACGGCCGCCGCCTGACCTGGAAGTACGCCGACATCGTCGCCTCGACCCAGGAGTACTGCGACGCGCAGTTGCAGAGCTGGATGTCCGGCGGCAACGCCAGCGTTGTCGAGTACTGCCACTTCGTGACGGCCGGCGGTTGATCGCATCGGCGGTGTCTTCGCCGGGGCGAGCCGGTAGCCGATAACCGCTGATCCACGCGCGTTGCGGGCGACCGCAGCGGCGCACCGCGACCGGCATCGGCGCGGGAAACCGGCCGTCGCAACGGCCGGTTTCCTTGCGCGGCGCGGGTCACACCGGCAACGCGCTGTCGTACGTCTCCGCCGCATGCGCCGCCGCGCCGAGCAAACCCGAGCACGCATGCACCACCGCCAGCGCCGGCACTTCGGCCATCGCCGCGGCGAACCGGCCCTTGGCCTCGAACGCGGCGCGGAAACTGTCCGATTGCAACGCGCCCAACAGTTTCGGCACCACCCCGCCGGCCAGGAACACCCCGTCCCAGGCGCCGAGCGTCAGCACCAGATCGCCGGCCATCGAACCGAACGCGGCGCAGAACAGTTCCACCGCGCGCGCGCAGCGCGGATCGCCGCCGGCGGCCTGGGCATTGATCTGCGCCGGCGACCAGTCCTGCGCGGCGACGCCTTCGATCTCGCACACCGCCGCGTACAGGTTCGCCAGTCCCGGCCCGGACACCAGACGCTCGCACGAGACCCGGCCGAAGCGCCGCATCAGGCACTCCAGCACCCGCATGTCGCGCGGCCGCGACGGCGCGAAGCCGGCGTGGCCGCCTTCGGTCTCCAGCGCGAAGCAACGGCCGTTGCGCACCAGCAGGCCGCCCACGCCCAGGCCGGTGCCGGGGCCGATCACCGCATAGGTCTGCGAGGCGCCCATGTCGAAACCGGGCCAGCCGGCCGCGCCGACCGCGACCACGTCGTCCGCGCCCAGGCGCGAGATCGCCATGGCCTGCGCGGCGAAGTCGTTGATCAGCGCGACCCGCGGCGTGCCCAGCGCCGAGCCTATGTCCGGCGCGCGGATCTGCCAGGGATGATTGGTGATGCGCGCTTCCTCGCGGCGCACCCGTCCGGCCACCGCGAACACCGCGGCGTCGGCGCGCTCGCCCAGTTCGTCGAGGAAATGGCGCGCGGCGTCGGCGGCGCTGGCGAAGCCGGCGGCCGGGTATTCGCGCACGCTGTCGCGCAGCAGCCGTTCGCCGCGGCCCAGCTCGGCCATCGCGAAGCGCGCGTTGGTGCCGCCGATGTCGCTGACCAGCACGCGCATCAGCGCGACTTCGCCGACGTGGGCGCGGGCATGGGCGCGAACCGCAGCGCGGATACATCCGGCGCGCCCGACACCGCCTCGACTACCAGCGTGTTGCGCCCGCGCTGCAGCGTCGCCGGCTGCGGCCGGTCCGCCGCCGCTGGCGCCAGGGCCACGCCGTTGAGCCGCACGCGGATCTCGCCGGCGCCGCCGCGCCAGCTGAGTTGATAGGTCCCGGCCGCATCGGCCTGGACGCTGTACTTGAGCCATTCGCCCGGCCGCAGCGCCGCCACCCGCAGCGTCGCGCCGTCGCCGGCCAAGGCCACGCCGTCGTTGCGGTAGCGCTGCGACGGGTTCCAGTCGGTATTGGGCTTGCCGCTCTCGTTGGCGGCATGACGCGAGAAATAGGCCACGCCGTTGCGGCCGAGGTCGAAATCCACCGCCGCCAGTTCGCCGCCGTCGCGGCCGATGCGGTGCGGCTTGAACGGCAGGCTGCGGTCGTCGCGCGGCGCGCGCAGCCAGGCGTCGACCACATCGGGGCGGCGCGCGTTGTGCTCCAGCCGCACGTCGCGTTCGGCCAGGCCCATCAAGGCCGCGCGCGCCTGTTCGCGGGTCGGTCGCGGGCCTTTGCCTTCCCAGTACGCCAGCACCCGCGCATAGCCGGAATTGGCGATCACCTGCAGCGGATTGTTGTAGCGCAGCTTCTTCACCGGCCAGTTGGCCCAGCCGATGCCCTCGCCTTCCAGGGTTTCGACCGTGCGCGCGAACCAGTCGTTGGAGTTCTCGCCGGTCTCGCCGAGCCACAGCGGCAGGTTCCAGCGCTCGCGCAGCGCCAGGTGCTCGCGGATGCTGTCGCGACCGGTGCCGTTCCAGTACTTGTGGAAGCTCAGCACGAGGTTGTCGTCCCACAGCCCGGCATCGAGCACGCCGCGGTAGTTGTTGCCCCAGCAATTGCCTTCGATGAAGACGATATGGCGCCGATCGACCTCGCGGATCGCCGCGGTCGTGCGCACCAGCAGTTCGCGCAGCGGCGCGTTGCCGGCCTCCTTGCAGCCGTTCTTGTCGCCGGCGTCGGCGAAGCCCCAGTTGGGCTCGTTGATGATGTCGTAGCCGGCGACCGCGGGCTCGTCGCGATAGCGCTGCGCCAGCGTGCGCCACAGCGCGACCATCTTGTCGCGATTGGCGGCGTCGTCCCACAGCGAAGGCTGCGACGGGTCGCGGTCGGAGATGTTGAGATCGTTGCCCTGCCCGCCCGGCGCCGCGTGCAGGTCGAGGATCACGTACATGCCGTTGGCCTTGGCCCAGGCGATGAGATCGTCGGTGCGGCGGAAACCGTCCTCCAGCCAGGTGTGCTCGCCGCGCACCGGCTCCTGCGCCACCGGCAGGGTGTACAGCGCGTAGTGCATCGGCAGGCGCACCGAATTGAAGCCCCAGGCCGCGAGCGCGTCGATGTCGTCCTTGGCGACGTAGTTGTCCAGCCACGCGCGGTAGAACGCGCGGGTGTCGTCCTCGCCGATCAGGTCGGCGATGCGCGCGCGAATCGCATGCTGCATGCCCGGGCCGGTGAGGCCGAGCATGTAGCCCTCCTGCAGCATCCAGCCGCCGAGGCCGACGCCGCGCAGGATCACCGTGCGCCCTTGTTCGTCGACGATGCGTTGGCCGTCGGCGCGCAGGAAGCCTTCGGCATGGCCCGCTCGCGGCGCCAGCGCCAGCGCGGCCGCCAGCGCGGCCAGGCCCGCGGCCGCGAGCGTGCGCCGGCCGCGGCGGCCGGCGATGGATCCGAGCGTGTCGCCCATGGCGCTCCTCAACGGTTCAGGCCTTGCAGCAGGCGCGCGCGCAGCTCGCGCGCGCGCGCTTCGTCCAGCGGCGCGAGCGCGCCGCGCATGGTCTCGGGGATATGCGCCGAGGTCTGCGCGTCGGCGTCGAAGACATAGTGGCGGAACGCTTCGCGCCAGATCTCGCGCTGCGCCGGCGGCAGGTCGCGCACGCTCATGATCGCGTGCAGCAGCGCGTTCATCGGCGTGTCCATCCAGCGCGGCGACTGCCGCCACCAGTAGTTGACCAGCACGTTGTAGCTCTCCAGCGCCTGCATGTGGTGCCACCACATGCTCGGGATCAGCACCGCGTCGCCGGGGCCGAGCTCGGCCACGCGCGCGTGGCGCATGGCTTCGGCGAAGTCCGGATGGCGGTCGTAGTCCGGCGCGGCGAAGTCGACCAGGCTGACCGCCTGCCCGGCCGGCGTGCGGTCGAGCGGGCCGATGTAGAGATTGCGCAATTGCCCGGGCGGGAACAGCGTCACCCGCCGGCGCCCGGCGACCACGCAGGCGATGTTGTCGGGCACGTCCTGATGCGCGGGGATGCGGGTGCGGTTGCCGATCCAGATGCTGGCCAGCGGCTGCACCGCGCCGAAGCCCAGGTCGTTGCGCTCGCGCAGGCCGGGCAGCCAGGTGTCGATCGTGGTCGAGCCGACATAGATCGTCGGCGGCGCCGGGTCGTCGGCATGGTGCAGCAAGGCGTCCAGCACCGCCGCCAGCGGCGCTTTCTGCTGGGCGAAGCCGAAGCCGAGCAAGTCCGGCCGATAGTCGATCCGGCCGTCGGCCTGCGGCGGCGCCACGCTGACGGTGACCGGCGCGTCGCTGGCGAACTGCTTGAGATAGGCGGCGCCGGCCTGCGCCGACGCGCCGGCCTGGGTCAGCGGCCAGTGCGCGGCGAGACCGCGCAGCACGTACGGCCGGGTCGGCTGCAGCAGTTCCGGCGGCAGAGCCGCCGCGTCGATGCCGTGCAGTTCCTCGATGGCGTCAACGGCCGGCGGCATGGCGGCGGCTCAAACGTTCGATCAGATCGCGCAGGCGCGACAGCGAGGCCACCGCCATGTACGCCGCCTGCAGATGGCCGGCCTGCGACAACGCCTGCAGCGCGGCGCCGTCGAGCGCGCCGAGCCGGCGTTCGTCGATGGTGTGGAATCCGCTGAGGCGATGTTGGCTGCGCTCGTCCAGGCGGATGTCGAGCGCGAACGGTTCCAGCAGCTCATGGCGCCGCAATGCGGCGATGAAACCGGCGTCGTCGCGCAGGCCGTCGTGCAGCGCACGCAGCAGCGAGGCGATGCCTTGCAGGAACGCGCTGGTGCCGCCGTGCTCCAGGAACAAGGCCTCGCCCGCGTCGCCGCCGCGGACCACGCGCGGATGGTCGAGGTCGATGTGCACCATCGGCTCCTCGTCGGCGATGCCGATCAGGAACGGCAGGCGCGCGATCGCCATCGGCAGGTAATGCGCGTCCCAGCGTTCGCCGTCCGCCGCCGCGCCGGGCGCGGGTTCGGGTTCGAGGAACAGGTTCTCGCCCGGCCGCAGGCCCAGCAGCGCCACCGAGCGGAAACCGCCGTCGGCGGTCTTCTGGAACACGATCGGATAGTGCGCCTGCAGCTCGCGGAACTCGCCGAAGAAGGTCGGCGCCAGCATCTCGCCGTCGCCATAGCGGGCCCCGCGCGCGACGATCACGCGCAGGTCGTGGTGCTCGAGGTTGTTGAGCAATACGGTTCGGGACATCGCGGTTTCCGTGATCGGTACGGCCGCGGGCGGCGCCCGCGGCGCGGCGGACGCGTTCTGCGCCGGGTTCCCGGCAGGCCCGCGCGCGTCCCGCGCCGCGGCGCGGGACGCGCGGGCGCCGCGGTCAGAACTTGTAGCGCACGCCGAACATGTAGCGCGGCCCGTACTGGTCGAACGAGTACAGCTGGCGCTTGTTGCGCCCGCGCGTGCGCATGGTCTCGTCGGTCACGTTGATGCCTTCCAGGGTCAGCACCAGATTGTCCGAGACCGCGTAGCTGACGTTCATGTCCAGCTGCCCGTACGCCTCGACGTAGATCGGGTTGGCGCCCTTGCCGTCGCCGAGCGCGGTCAGGAACTCGTCGCGCCAGTTGTAGGCCGCGCGCGCCTGCCACGGGCCCTTTTCGTAGAACGCGACCACGTTGGCCGAATCGCTCAGGCCGGTCATCGCGAACTGGGTGCCGAGGCTGCCGTTCTTGTAGGTCAGGCCCGAGTCGACGATGGTGTAGTTGGCAGCGAGGCCGAAGCCGGATTGGCCGAACACGTGCTGGACGTTGAACTCCCAGCCGTCGAGCGTATCGGCGCGGTTGTTGACCGGCTGGGTGATGTTGAACGCCAGCACCGGATCGCCGGGCAGGCCGCTGATGCTGCCGGTGGCGAAACCGTTGGAGTCCACGCCGGTCTTCACCACGCCGGGCTGGCCGTTATAGGTGTTGAGGATGTAGTTGCGGATGCACGGCCGGTCGGTGCTGGCGCAGCCGCCGGCGGCGATGGCCTGGTTCCAGTAGTTGCCGCCGGAGGGCGTGTGCAGATCCGGGTACGGGCTCTGCCGGCTGACCTGGTCGGCGATGAAGTTGTCGATCTTCTTGCGGAAGTAGCCGACCGACAGGTAGCTGGATTCGCCGTAGTACCACTCGTAGGACAGATCGAAGTTGCGCGATTCCAGCGGCTTGAGCGCCGGATTGCCCGCGCCGCCGCCGCCGCCGTCGAACCGCGCCTGGCCGCCGACGCTCAGCGCCGGATTGAGGTTGGTCCAGTTCGGCCGGCCGATCGACTCGCCGTAGCTGGCGCGCAGCTTCATGCTGTCGTTGAGGTCGATCGCCACGTCCAGGCTCGGCAGCCAGTACTTGTAGTCGCCGTCGAGCTCGCGGAACTGCGAGCCGGCGTAGCGGATGACGAACTCGTTGGCGGCGATCCAGTCGATGCCCACCGGCGCCGGCTGCAACGCGGAGGCCTTGACCTTGGTGCGCTCGTAGCGCACGCCGCCGGCCACGTGCACCGGCAGCTTCCAGTCGAAGGTATTGCTCCACTGCACGTAGAAGCTGCGCGATTCCTCGCGCACGCGGCTGTCGCCGACGGTGCGGTTGGCGGCGCTGCCGGGCACCGGCGCGCCGGTGTAGTCGAACGAAGCGCGGTAGTCGTCGCGCACGCCCTTGCCGCTGGCGACCCAGGCGTCCTCGGCCAGCTGGCGCACGCGGTCGAAGTCGAACACGAAGAACGCGTCGGTGAAGCGCGGATCGTTGGCGCCGCTCACGCCGCGGAAGTAGTCGCCCATGTGCGCGAGCCGCCACACCGAATCGGGGTAGTCGTTCGGGCTGGTCGCGCCGCCCCAGGTGTCGAGCTGGACGTGGGTGAAGGCCGAGCGGTTCTTGTAGTCGGTCGAGCCGACGCCGAAGTTGAGCTTGGAATACCCCTCGAACTGGTACTCGCCGCTGGCCTGGAACTGCTCGATCTCGGCGCGCTCGCGCTCGTTGCGGAACACCGAGCCGGTCACCAGCATCTGCGCCGGGTCGATCGCGCTCATGCCGTTGGGCAGGTGCAGGGTCAGCACCGGGAAGTCGCGGCTGAAATCGATGGTGTTGCCGGCGCGGAAGAAGCCGGCGCTGGCCAGGGTGTTGTTCGAGCCGTAGGGGCTGTCGGGCGAGGAATCGGCGGTGGAGCGGTGGTAGTCGAAGTTGAGCTTGAAGTCGTCGCTCACGCGCCAGTCGACGTTGAGGCCGACCGATTTGTTCTCGCGCTTGATCGCGCTCTTGCCGGCGCCGTTGGCGAAGTCGGACAGGCCGTTGTAGCGCTCGTCGTAGACCAGCGGCGAGGAGCCCGAGCCCTTCGTCCACGAGCTCAGGCCCGGGGTGAAGTTGAGCCACACCGACATGTCGTGGCGCATCTGCTCGATCTTGTTCTGCGAATAGGTGTAGTCGAGGGTGGTGGTGAGATTGTCGGTCGGCGCCCACTGCAGGGTCAGCTGGCCGTTGAGGCGCTCGCGTTTGACCGAGTTGACGCTGTAGCCCAGGCTCTGCGGCATCGAGTAGACGTCGTTCGGGCCGGGCCGGTCGGTGATGTTCTCCGAGCCCGGCTGGCCCGGCAGCGGCAGCGCCGAGCCCGAGCCTTCGCCGCTGGCCAGCGGGGTGTCGATGAACGGCCGCCAGCCGTTGCCGGACGCGACGAACGCCGACGCCGAGCCGGATTCGCGCTTGAGGTAGTTGGCGCTCAGGCCGATGCCGAAGCGGCCGTCGGCCGAAGTCGCGCTGAAGATGCCCGAGGCGTCGGGGGTGACCGAATCGCCCTTCAGGTCGCCGGGCAGGTCGTCGTCGGAGGTGTCCCAGATGCCCTTGACGCCGACGTTGGCGTGCAGCCCGGGATTGTCCAGCGGCCGCGCGGTCTTGATGTTGATCGTCGCGCCGATGCCGCCGGCGGGCGTGCTGGCGCGGCTGGTCTTGTAGACCTCCACCGCCGAGATCGATTCGGCGGCCAGATCGCTGAACTCGAACGCGCGGCTGCCGGTCGAGGTCGGCATCTGCCGGCCGTTGAGCAGGACCATGTTGAAGTCGGGGCCGACGCCGCGCACGGTCACCCGCGAGCCTTCGCCGGCGTTGCGGTCGATCGACACGCCGCTGATGCGCTGCAGCGCCTCGGCCAGGTTGGTGTCGGGGAACTTGCCGATGTCCTCGGCGACGATGCCGTCGACGATGCCCTCGGCGTCGCGCTTGAGGTTCATCGACGAGGTCAGGCTGCCCTTGATGCCGGTGACCACGACGGTGTCGAGCGTGCGCGCGTCGTCGGCGGCGCCGGGACGGCTTTGCGCGGCCGCGGCGGCGGGCGCGGCGGCCTGGGCGTCGGCCCCGGCCGCGGATGCGCCGCTCTGCGCGTACACCGGCTGGCCCAGCGCCAGCAGCATTGCGGACGTCAACACCGAGCGCCGCAAGGCGCCGCGCGTTTGCTTCATCGAAATTCCTCCCCAGGATCTCTCACGATGCGTAGGCGGGCGGGTCTGCCCGCCCCCGGACTGATGGGGGCCGATTTGGCACGCGCATGACAGCGCTGTCAATTATCGGGACAAAAATGGAATCGCAGTCATGGAAAAAGCGTTTTCCCGGCCGCTTTTATTGTCGCGGCGCAGCATGGAACGCGCGGCGGCGCTGCTGCGAGGGCGACGCGCGGCATCGCCGCGGACTGGCGTATACCGTTAGCGGACGCGCGGGCGCGCACGGTCGCGGCGGTCGCCGGACGGTTCCGGGGATCGCATGCGGATCGCCGTTCGCAACGCCGGCGCGCGAAAAAACGACGGAAGGCGCGCGCCTTCCGTCGTTGGGTCCCGATGTTGCCGCCGGACCGGCCCGGCCATCGGACCGATCCGCCGGCGGCGCCGCGCTCAGCCCGTGGTCAACACCAGGCCGTATTCGGCGAGGATCGAATTGAGCGGATCGAACCAGGACTTGCGCTGCGCCGCCGGCGCGTCGCAGTTGTGGCCCGCGCTGGAATTGCCCTGGTTGCCGGACTGGATGCCCTGCGCCTGCCCGCCGCCGTCGATCCACGGCCCGCCGGAATCGCCGAAGCCGGAGCAGGCGTTGCTCTCGGTCATGCCGTAGACCGCGCCTTGCGGATAGTTGACGGTGACCTGCTTGGCGGTGATCTGTCCGCAGCGATAGCCGGTCTTCGGCCCCGCGCGGCACACCGTCGCGCCCACCGGCGCTTCGATCGAACCCTTGACGGTGATGTAGTTGCCGGCCCAGTCGTAGATCTGCGGGGACACGGCGAACGAACTCGACGAGGCGATCCAACCGCGGTCGGCGGTCGGGAAGCGCGAATGCACGAACTGGCCGAACGGCGTGCGGCCGATGCCGGACCAGTCCACGTCGATCCGGTCCGGCGCCTTGCCGCAGTGCCCGGCGGTCACCACGCCGGGGACGCCGGCCTTGTAGGCGACGAAGCCCGCGGTGCAGCCGCCGCCGTACGCGGTGATGTACGACAGCCCGCCGAAGATCCAGTTGGTCGTCTGCGGTGCGCCGTCCAGATATTCGAAACGCAACGCGTCGGCGTCGGCGCCGCTGGCGGCGACGAAATCGACCGCCTGCGCCTGCGCATCGCGGGCGATGCGCACCACCACGCGGTTGCTGGCCGGATCGACGTGCCAGGTGTACAGGCCGGTCAACGGCTTGTGCAGACCGGGCCGGCGCGATTGCAGCGCCTGGTCCAAACGCTGCTTGGACGCCTGCAATCGGCGCCAGTTGCGCGCCACCGGACGGATCTCCACGCCCGCGACGTTCGCGCGCGCGGCCCCCGCACTGGCCACGATCAGGCGATAACCGCCGCCGGGCCCGCTCTCGATCCAGGAACCGGCGAAATCCTCGCCGAGCGCGCGGCGCGCGGCGGCCTCGCCGGCCACCGCGTCGCGCTGCGCCCGCCACTGTTGCCTCGCCCGATCCGGCGAAACCTCGGCATCGCGCGGCACGGCCGCAACTACGCCCGCGCCCGGGTTCGAAGCCCGCGCGGCCGGCGCCGCGGGCGAGCGCGCATGCGCGGTGTGCGCGCTCAGCGCGAGCAGGCCCAGGATCGATAGCGCGGATGCGCGGACAGACGCGTGCGGCATGGTCAACCTCCTTGCTGGGGAACGTTCCGATGAGTCGCCATGATCGTCGGTTCGCTCGCGCACGTCGCGGAACGGCATCACGCCCGACGATCGCGACGCACCCGCGGGGGCCGCCGCTGTCGTCGCGGCGGGCGCAGCGGGCGCGGTTACGCTAGCGATCCGCCGGCATCGCCCGCTTCGACAAGGCCTCGCACACCGTCATGTGGCCGCCCGGGCCGTAGTGCAGGTCGGAAGAAACGAAGTACTGCGCATGCATGCCGCTGCCGACCACGCTCATGTCCTCGTCCTGCGTGCGCCCGGCGATCACATCGCGGCCGCCCTGGCCGGCATCGCGCGAGACCGCGAAGCCTTTTCCGCGCAACCACTGCTCCAGCAATTCGACGGTGCGCGTGGGCGTGTCCTCGGAATAGACCAGCATCGCGTCGCGGTAGCGGTCCTGCGACGCGCCGGGGATCGCCGCCTGGCTCGCGTCCAACGCGTGTTCGAGCCGCTCCAGGTAACCGCCCGGGCCGTTCCAGGTGTCCGGCCCCGGCGGTTGGCCCTGACCATCGGTGCAGCCGGAAAAGACGTGGCCCAGGCCGATGTGGCCGCTGCTCCAGCCCAACGCCACCGCGACGCAGCCGCTCAGGCCGTGGGTCGCCAGGCTCGCCGTCACCTCCGCCGCGAGCGGCGGCCGCACCGGCCAGTCCTGCCGTTTGCCGCGTCCATCGACGACGATCCACTCGTCCAGTCCCACCATGATCCACATGCACATGCGCCGGTCCTCCGCGGCCAGGGTCTGAAAGCTAGGAACGGCGGCGGCGCGGAGGCGTGAAGCCGCCGCGCGCTTGCCCGCGCGCGCGGTCGCGAGCGCTGCGAGCAAGCGTCGGGGCGTCGCGTCGCGTTCCGCAAGGTCCGCGGCGCGTGGTCTAATTCTTCGCCCCGACCCGCGCCGCGCGCGCCAATGTACTTGCCTGCTCGCGCGAACCGATTACGGTCGGGAGCGGCGCGCACCGCGACGCCGATCACGCGCCCGCCATCACCCGCTTCGCAACCCGGAACGACGCTGCATGCGCCTGGCTCCCCTGCCCCGATACTTCGCGTTTCCGCTTCTGTGCGTCCTGGCCGGCTGCGGCGCGAGAGGCTTGGCGCACGAGTCCGCGGACGCCGGCGCGAACGAGTTCGGACACCCGCTCGACCGACGCGCGAACGCGCCCTTGGCCGCCATGGACGAAGACGGAAAACGCTTGCGCTACGGTCTCTACCGCGACCGCGGCGCCGCTCGGGCGCGCAACATCGTTCCGGATTTCTCGCGCGCCGGCTACATGGGCGGCGGCGTCGCCTTGCCCGCGCGCGACAGCATTCCGGTGCGCGCGACCATCGCGCCCGGCGACGGCAGCGGCGACGACCACCCGCGCATCCAGGCGGCGATCGACGCGGTCGCCGCGCTGCCGGCCGACCATCGCGGCTTGCGCGGCGCGGTGCTGCTGCGCCGCGGGCGATACGCGCTGAGCGACACCCTCGCGATCCGCGTCGGCGGCGTGGTGTTGCGCGGCGAAGGGCGCGGCGCGGACGGCACCGTCCTGCGTTCCGCCATCACCGCGCGCCTAGGCAGGATCGTCGAAGTGGGCGACCGCGAAGCGGCCGTGCCGCGCGCCGCGCAGCAGCCTCGCCGCACCGCCATCGCGGCGGCCTACGTGCCGGTCGGCGCGATGCGCATCGAGGTCGCCTCCGCCGCCGGCTATCAGACCGGCGACCGCATCGCCGTGGTCCGCGAACCCAATGCCGCCTGGATCGGCGCCGAGGGCATCGACACCGCTCGCTATGGCTGGCAGGCGCGGGACTATGTCATGCACTACGAGCGCGTGGTCGCCTCGGTGCATGGCAACACGCTCAGTCTCGACGCGTCCATCGTCGACGCCATCGACGCACGCTTCGGCGGCGGCTATGTCTATCGCACCGACCCGCGGCGCATCGCCCAGGCCGGCATCGAAGACCTGCGCCTGGAAGGCGATCCCGCGACCGGCATTGCGCGCGGCACGCCCGACACCGGGCCCTACACCGCGGTGCGCTTCGCCGCGGTGCGCGACTCCTGGGTCCGCAACGTCGCCGTCCGCTACGTCTCGCACGGCTTCGCCACCCACAACGGCGCCCACTTCAACACCTTCGAGGATCTGGCCTACCTGGATCCGCGCTACGGCGAGAGCGAAGGCGTGCGCCGCTATGTGTTCGTCTACGAGGGCAACTCCGCCTTCAACCTGACCCAGCGCTGCTACGGCGAGGGCGGCCGCCACACCTTCGTCACCGGCGCGCGCGTGCCCGGCCCCAACGTGTTCCTGGACTGCGTCGCGGCGAACGCCAACAACGACAGCGGTCCGCACCACCGCTGGGCCACCGGCACCTTGTACGACAACACCCGCGGCGGCCTGCTGCGCGCGCAGAACCGGCGCGCCAGCGGAACCGGACACGGCTGGGCCGGTGCGCAGCAGTTGTTCTGGAACGTCGAGCATCCGCATTACCTGGTGCAGGCGCCGCCGTTCGCGATGAACTGGGCGGTGGGCCCGGCGGGCGCGACAGGCGCGGCGAAGTTTCCGCCCGAGGAACCGGCGGGGATCGTCGAATCCGCCGGCCGCGCGGTCGCGCCGCGCAGCTTGTATTTGCAGCAACTGCGCGATCGCCTGGGCGAACCGGCGGTGGAAGCGGTCACCACCGCCGCACAACGCGAGGGCCGGATCTGGGACAGCCTGGCGACGCAGCGCGGCGACTGAGGCGCACTGCGGTCCGCGCCGCACCTGGCCGCAATCGGCCTTAGTCCGCGAAAATCCGGATAAAGCTCTCGCGCAGCCCAAGCCGACGGGGCCGCCGAAATGCATCGCTCGCGCGAATGGTCGCGCAATCCGCGCGAAACACAGGAAATTCGACCGGCGCGGCTACGCTTTCGCAGGCTGGAGGCCGGCGCGAACCGGCCTTGCCCATCGGCACAACTTTTCGTAGCGCACCATCATCGGTTTCGATCCCGGCAAGAACTCGCGCCAGCGCGATGCCTCGAGCGAATGCGCAGCGCCGTCCGCAGTGACTGGTTCATCGGCATGAATGCAGGCCATGCGTCTTCACTACCCCAAAGGACAGCTGAACTCGCGTGTTCGACGCAGCGCGACTTGTCTGCGCATCGCTGCATGCGCTCGCGAATCGAGCCTGTCCGCATGCGCGAAGCGCTACCTGTCCTGTTGTCACCATCATGCGCATGACGAATGTCATCGCGGCTGTGACGCGCTTTGCGGTCGAGATCCGATGACCTGTCCGTCTTTCGCCATAACCCGTAAATTTCCGTGAAATGCGGCGGCCACGCACGCGTCGTTCCCGCGTCATCCGCATGACGCATTCGCATCGCGTTCGTATCCATGCAACGGCATTTGGATCGCGTTTACCGCAATACGTGCATCGCAACACAATCGATATTGCGTGGCCTTGCTACTTTCGCCGCGTTCCGCGATCAAGGCCAAACAGTGAGCGAACAGCAGACAACCCGGAATCATTTGTGGCGACTGATCCGTCGCGGGCGGCCGTCGGTTGCGGCATCGTCCGTCGCCCTGCTCGCCGCGCTGGCGTCGGTCGCCGGTTCGCTGTGGTTCCCGATCCAGA
The DNA here is from genome assembly GCF_031199375.1 of Lysobacter yananisis. NCBI lineage: Bacteria > Pseudomonadati > Pseudomonadota > Gammaproteobacteria > Lysobacterales > Lysobacteraceae > Lysobacter > Lysobacter yananisis. Next base: position 3,457,156 of record NZ_CP133568.1, on the reverse strand, counting down.
CCAAGCACCTGATCGACCGCTTCGACGGCGGCGGCATCGAACTGCAGCAGGTGCTGCTGGTGGCCGCGGCGCTGGTCGGCGGCGCCGCCGCGGGCGCGCTGTCGGCCTATATGCTCGCGCGCATCGGCTACCAGGTGGTGGCGGAACTGCGCGCCGCCCTGGTCGAGAAGCTGCTGCGACTGCCGGTCGCGTCCTTCGACAAGGAAAGCAGCGGCGAGCGCGTCAGCCGCGTGATCCGCGATTGCGAAGCGATTTCCGAGCTGATCACCAAGCAGACCGTCAACCTGGTCACCGGCGTGCTGCTGCTGGCCGGGTCGGTCGTGGTCCTGCTGTTGCTGGACGTGCCGCTGACCCTCACTCTGCTCGGCTCGGTCGTCGCCGCCTTCGCGGTGATGATCCCGATCGCGTTCCTGCTCGACGGACTCTCGCGCCGCACCCAGGACCGCGTCGCCCGGATCAGCGGCATCCTCACCCACATCTTCCAGGAAATCCGCCTGGTCAAGGCGTTCACCGCCGAGGCGCAGGAGCGCCGGCGCAGCGTGGCGGAGATCGAAGACCTCAAGCGCCTGGGACTGAAGACCGCGCGCGTGAACGTGGCGCTGGAACCGGTGATGAGCCTGGCGATGACCATGGCGATCATCATCATCCTGGTCTACGGCGCCGCGCGCGTCGCGGCCGGCGAGATCAGCGTCGGCACGCTCACCGCCTTCATCCTGTACATCTTCAACGTGGTCAATCCGCTCGCGCAGCTGACCAATTTCACCGCAGAATTGCAGAAAGCCAAGGGCGCCTCGGTGCGGATCGCGGCGATCTTCGACGAAGCCGAGGAAGAGAAAAAAAACAGCGCCCAACCCGCGCCGCACAGCCCCGGCGGCGTGCTGGAGTTCCGCAACGTCTCCTTCGCCTACGCCGGCCGCGACACCACCGTGCTCAACGGCATCGACCTGTTGTTCGAGCCGGGCACCACCACCGCCCTGGTCGGTGCCAGCGGCAGCGGCAAGACCACGATCCTGTCGCTGATCGAGCGCTTCTACGAACCCAGTTCTGGCCAGATCCTCTACGACGGCCGCCCGATCGCCGATTACCCGCTGCAGCAGTGGCGCGGCGGCATCGGCTACGTGGCGCAGAGCGCGCCGGTCATGCCCGGCAGCGTGCGCGACAACATCGCCTATGGCCTGTCCGGCGAATTCACCGACGCCCAGGTGCGCTCGGCGGCCGAGCGCGCCGGCGCGCTCGACTTCATCGAACGCATGCCGCAGGGCCTGGACACCGTGCTGATCGAACAGGGCAACAACCTGTCCGGCGGCCAGCGCCAGCGCATCGCCATCGCGCGCATGTTCCTGCGCGATCCGGATCTGCTGATCCTCGACGAGGCCACCTCCAACCTCGACAGCGAGACCGAGCACCAGGTGCGGCTGGCGCTGGAAGCGCTGATGCGCGGGCGCACCAACATCATCGTCGCCCACCGCCTGTCCACGGTGATCCACGCGCAGCGCATCTGCTTCCTCGAAGCCGGCCGCATCTCCGGCATCGGCAACCACGGCGAACTGCTCGCCAGCCATCCCTATTACGCGCGCCTGGTGCAGCGCCAGTTCCAGCAACCGGTCGAGGCCGAACCGATGGAGGCCGGCTGAGCCCCCGGGCTCCGATTCCTTCGATGATCCACGCGCCTTTTCGCCCGCCCCCACAGGACCGCGCGCCGTCGCGACGCCTCGCGCGCCGCGGCTGAAACGCGGTCCGCATACAGACCAGAGCCAGACGCCCCTCCCGCGAGGGCCGCGTCGAGTGGCCGCTTTTTCCTCGAAATCTTCACTTACTTCCGGTAGGCATATGGACATGAATAGAAAGCGGCTGGACGGCGACGTGCCCGCTCCTTTGCTGGTCACGCCCGCCCATGCCCATTGCGATCTCGCCGCGCTGCTGGCCGAGCGCGCGAGCGAGATCAAAGACGACTTGCTCGAACACGGCGCCCTGCTGTTCCGCGGATTCGCCGTCGACAGCGTGGAGAAGTTCGGCGCGGTCGCCGACCAGATCGGCAACGCGCGGCTCAACTACACCTATCGCTCGACCCCGCGCACGTCGCTGGGCGGCGGCGTGTTCACCGCGACCGAGTTCCCGCAATCGCAGGAAATTCCCCTGCATTGCGAAAACGCCTACCAGCGCGACTGGCCGATGCTGGTGGCGTTCTGCTGCCTGACCCCGGCCGACGTCGGCGGCGCCACCCCGATCGCGTCCATGCGCGAGGCCACCCAGGCGATCGGCGCCGGGCTGATGGACGAGTTCGAACATCGCCAGGTCAAGTACGTGCGCCACTACCGTCCCTATGTCGACCTGCCGTGGGAAACGGTGTTCCAAACCGACGACAAGGCCGAGGTGGCGCGGTTCTGCGACAGCGCCGGCATCGAGCACGAGTGGCTCGACGAGGAAACCCTGCGCACCGGCCAAGTCTGCCAGGGCGTGGCCACCCATCCGGTCACCGGCGAAAAGCTGTTCTTCAACCAGGCGCACCTGTTCCATGTCTCGTCCCTGGGCGAGGACACGGCGCAATCGATGATCGACATGTTCGGCGCCGATCAACTGCCGCGGCAGTCGTTCTTCGGCGACGGCAGCGACATTCCCGCCGACGTCCTCCAGGCCGTGCGCGACGGCCTGAACCGGAAGGCCTACGACGTCGCGTGGCAACGCGGCGACGTGCTGCTGCTGGACAACATGCAGTTCGCGCACGGGCGGCGCACGTTCAGCGGCCCGCGAAAAATCGCCGTCACCCTCAGCAACCCCTATTCCGGCCACCTGCCGGGCTAGCCGCTGATCCGCGGTGCGAACGTTCGCCGGCCCCGTCCTGGCCGAGCGGCCGGCGCACGACTTCGTTCGAGGCTGGGCGGGCTTGCCGGCGCATCCCCGTCATGCCGCGCTGCAATCGGTGCAATCATGAATAAAGAAACGCAACGCGGTTTGCGCCCTCTGTCGTCGGCGCAGTCGGAAATGTGGTTCGCCCAGGCACTCGATGCCGACAACTGGCTCTACCACAGCTGCGGCTACCTCGATATCGGCGGACCGCTGGACCTCGTCCGGTTCGAGCAGGCGCTGCGCCGTTTCGTCGCCGAAACCGACGCGCTGCACCTGCGTTTCCTCGACGGCCCGGACGGGCCGCTGCAATGCATCGGCGAAGCGCCCGCCCTGCCGTTCGAGACGGTGGACCTGTCCGCGCACGAACAGCCTTTCCAGGCCGCGCTGTCGGCGATGCGCGCCGACATGCGGCGCGTGTTCGACCTGCGTTCGTCGCGGCTGTTCGACTACATCGTGTTCAAGCTCGGCGAAGAACGTTATCTGTGGTACAAGCGCTACCACCACATCGTCCTGGACGGCGCGGGCTCGTCGCTGGACATCGTCCGCGTCGCGCAGATTTACACTGCGCTGTGCCGCGGCGAGGAGATTCCGGCCAGCGATCTTGGCGGCATCTCCGCCCTGTTGGACGACGACCGCGACTACCGCGAGTCCGACCGCTGCCGGCGCGATCAGGCGTTCTGGCGCGACTACGCGCGCAATCTGCCCGAAACCACCGCGCTGAGCGGCCGCCCGCTCGCCCGCACCAGCACGTTCCGGCGCTGCTCGCTGCCGATTCCGCCATCGCTGGCCGCCGCGCTGATGGCGGCGCAGACCCGCGACAGCAAGTGGCCGCAACTGATGACCGCCGCGGTCGCGGCCTACCTGTACCGGATCAGCGGCGGCAAGGTCGACACCTTCGATTTCCCGGTGGCCGCGCGCGCCAAGCAGCTGCGCCATGTGCCGGGCACCACCGCGAATGTATTGCCGGTGCGCCTGGGCCTGCAGGCGGACGAATCCCTGGCCGGGCTGGCCGCGCGCTGCGGCCGCGAAATCCTGCGCGTGCTCAAGCACCAGCACTTCCGCGGCAAGGACATCCAGCACATGCGCGCGGCCCCGGCCAGCGCGTTCGGGCCGCGCATCAACATCATGCCGTTCGATTACGAATGCGCGCTCGACGGCCATCCGGCGACGCTGCACTCGCTGTCCAACGGACTGGTCCACGACTTCTCGGTCACCCTGCAGGGCGAGCCGGGCCAGGCCAGTTGCGTGCTGAACGTCGACGGCAACGACGAGTCGTACAGCGACGAGGACATCGCCCGTCACGCCTCGCGCCTGCTGCTGTTCGTCGAACGCGCGCTGGCGGAGCCGTCGCGGCCGCTGGCCGAGATCGAGCTGCTGGACGCCGACGAACGCCGGCAAGTGCTCGGCGATTGGAACGACACCGCGCAACCGCTTGCGGCCGCGACGATTCCGGAGCTGTTCGAACGACAGGCGGCGCTGACTCCGCACGCGCTCGCCGTGGTCGGCGACGGCGCCCAGCTCAGCTACGCCGAACTCAACGCCCGCGCCAATCGCCTCGCGCAGCGCCTGATCGCCCATGGCGCGGGCCCGGAAAACATCGTCGCCATCGCCCTGCCGCGTTCGGCCGAGCTCGTCGTCGCCCTGCTCGCCGTGCTCAAGGCTGGCGCCGCGTATCTGCCCTTGGATACCGATTACCCCGCCGACCGGCTGGCGTTCATGCTCGAAGACGCCCAACCGCTGCGATTGATCACGCGCAGCGATATCGCCCTGCCGGCGACGACGGTACCGCGTTGGCAACTCGACGATGCGGAGCTGCAGGCTTGCTTGCACGGTGAGCTCGGCGACGACGCGCAGGACGGCCAATGGCGCGGCACGCTCGCGCCGCTGCACCCGGCCTATGTGATCTACACCTCCGGCTCCACCGGCAAGCCCAAGGGCGCGCCGAACACCCACGAAGCCCTCGTCAATCGCCTCGCCTGGATGCAGCACGCCTACGCGTTGCGCGACGACGACGTGGTCCTGCAAAAGACGCCTTTCAGCTTCGACGTATCGGTGTGGGAGTTCTTCTGGCCGCTGCTGTACGGCGCGCGTCTGGTGATGGCGCGTCCCGGCGGCCATCGCGATCCGGCCTATCTCGCCGACGTCATCAACCGGCACGGCGTCACCACCCTGCACTTCGTGCCGTCGATGCTGGAAGCCTTCCTGCACGATCCGGCGGCCGCGACCTGCACGAGCTTGCGCCGCATCGTCTGCAGCGGCGAAGCCCTGTCCGGCGCCCTGCGCGAGCGCTTGCGCCAGACCCTCGACCGCCCGCTGCACAACCTTTACGGCCCGACCGAAGCCGCCATCGACGTCACCGCCTGGACCTGCCGCGACGAAACCGCCGGCACCGCGGTGCCGATCGGCGCGCCGATCTGGAACACCCAGACTTACGTGCTCGACGCGGCGCTGCGACCGGTGCCGCAGGGCGTGCCGGGCGAGTTGTACCTCGCCGGTACCGGTTTGGCGCGCGGCTATCTGCATCGCCCCGGCCTGACCGCCGAACGGTTCATCGCCAATCCGTTCGCGCCGGGCCAACGCATGTACCGCACCGGCGACTTGGCGCGCTGGCGTACCGACGGTCAGCTCGACTACCTCGGCCGCACCGACCATCAGGTCAAGATCCGCGGCCTGCGCATCGAGTTGGGTGAGATCGAGGCCGCGCTGGCGCTGGCCGGCTTCGCCCAGAACGTGGTGGTGGCGCGCGAGGACGGCAACGGTCTGGCGCAGCTGGTGGCCTACGTGGTCGCGCCCGAACTCGACGTCGCGCCGCTGCGCGCGCAGCTCGGCCAGCGCCTGCCCGACTACATGCTGCCGGCCGCGTTCGTCGCCCTGGACGCGCTGCCGCTCAACGCCAACGGAAAACTCGACCGCAAGGCCCTGCCCGCGCCGACCTTCGCCGTCGGCGCGCGGCGCGCGCCGGCCACGCCCGAGGAAGCCGCGCTGATAGCGCTGTTCGCCCAGACGCTCGGATTGGAAGAGGTCGGCGCCGACGACAATTTCTTCGAACTCGGCGGACATTCGCTGTTGGCGCTGCGCCTGATCGGCGCGATCCGCGCGACGCTGCGCGCCGAGGTGTCGATCCGCGACGTGTTCGAAGCACGTACGCCGGCCGCATTGGCGCCACGATTGCGCGCGGCCCGCGGCGAACGCCCGCCGTTGCGGCCGTTGCCGCGGCCGGAGCGGCTGGAGCTCTCGCACGCGCAGCGCACGCTGTGGTTCATGCACCAGCTGCAAGGGCCCAGCGCGACCTACCATATTCCGTTGACCGCGCGCCTCGACGGCCCGTTGCAAGTCCCCGCGCTGCAGGCGGCGCTGAACGACCTGGTCCAGCGCCACGAAAGCCTGCGCACCGTTTTCCCGGCGACCGATCGCGCCTGCCAGCAGGTGCTGGCGCAGGCCGAAGTCGAGCTCGCGCTGGTCGAACTCGCCGAAACGGAGCTGCAGGCCGCGCTCGACGCCGCGGTGATGCGCCCCTTCGACCTCAGCCGCGAACTGCCGCTGCGCGCCACCGTATTCCGGCTCGGCGCGGAACGGCACGTGCTGCTGTTGTTGCTGCACCATATCGCCGGCGACGGCGCATCGCTGGCACCGCTGACCGGCGATCTCTCCGACGCCTACGCCGCGCGGTTGCAGCAGCGCGCTCCGCACTGGCAGGCGCTGCCGGTGCAATACGCGGACTACACCCAGTGGCAACGCGCCGCGCTCGGCGATCCGCACGACCCGGACAGCGTTCACGCGCGCGAAATGGCGTATTGGCGGCAAGCCCTGGCCGATCTGCCCGAGCAGCTGAGCCTGCCCTACGATCGCCCGCGTCCCGCCGAGATCAGCTATCGCGGCCAGCACCTGCTGTGGAGCCTCGACGGCGAATTGCACGCCCGCCTGCTGGCGCTCGCGCAGCGGCACGACTGCACCTTGTTCATGGTGCTGCACGCGGCGCTGGCGGCGCTGCTGACCCGGCTGGGCGCAGGCACCGACATCCCGATCGGCAGCTCGGTCGCCGGCCGCGCCGATCCGGCCCTGGACGGGCTGGTCGGCCTGTTCCTCAACTCGCTGGTGCTGCGCGCCGACACCTCGGGCAATCCGCGTTTCGACGAATTGCTTGCGCGGGTGCGCGCGACCGACCTCGCCGCGTACGAGCACCAGGCGCTGCCGTTCGAGCAAGTGGTCGACGCGCTGAGCCCGCAGCGCTCGCTGTCGCACCATCCGCTCTACCAGGTGATGCTGGTCTTGCAAAAAGCGCAAGGCCACCGCCTGGAACTGCCGGGGCTGCGCAGCAGCGAACAACTGTTCGACATGCCGACGGCGAAGTTCGACCTGAGCTTCGAACTGGCCGAACACGAGCACGCCGACGGCCGCCCGGCCGGGCTGCGAGGCTTCGTCGAATACGCCACCGATCTGTTCGACGCAGCCACGGCGCAGTCGTTCGCCCAGCATCTCGAACGCATGCTGCGCGCGGTCGTCGCCGACGCCGGCCAACCGATCGAAGCCATCGAACTGATGGACGCCGGCGAACGCCGGCGCCTGCTGCAGGAGTGGAACGACACCGCGCAGCCCTTCGACGCGGCCACCCTGCCGGCGCTGTTCGAGGCCCAGGTCGCGCGCACGCCGACGGCGGTCGCGGCGATCTGCGGTGCGCAACGGCTCGACTTCGCCGAACTCAACCGACGCGCCAACCGCCTGGCGCACCTGCTGATCGCCGACGGCGCGGGCCCGGAATCGGTGGTTGCGGTCGCGCTGCCGCCGTCGCTCGATCTGATCGTGGCTCTGCTGGCGGTGGTCAAGGCCGGCGCCGCCTACCTGCCGCTCGACCTCGGCAATCCGCCCGAGCGTCTGGCGGTGGTGCTCGACGACGCGCGGCCGGTGCGGGTGATCGTCCACAGCGCGTCCGCGCACCTGTTCGCGGCGAACGCGCCGCTGTGCGCGCTGGATACGGCCGAACTGCAGGACCGCCTCGCGCAGAGCCGCAGCGACGACCCGGGCAACGCCGACCGCCCGCGCGCGCTGGAACTGCTGCATCCGGCCTATGTGATCTACACCTCCGGCTCGACCGGCAAGCCCAAGGGCGTGATGGTCTCGCACCGCTCCGCCGCGCACTATTTCGCCTGGAGCGGCCACGCCTATTTCAACGGCGACGGCAACGGCTCGGCGACCACGCTGTCGGCCGCGTTCGACGGCAGCGTCACCGTGTTGTTCGGCCCGCTGCTGGCCGGCCAGCCGCTGACCCTGGCCGCGCTCGACGGCGACTTCGCCCGGCTCACCGCCGAATTGCCCGCGGGCGGCTACGAGCTGCTGAAACTCACCCCCGCGCATCTCAAGCTGCTCAACGCCAACCTCGAAGCCGGCGCGCCGGCGCCGGCGCGGGCGTTGCTGCTCGGCGGCGAAGCCCTGATGCAGGCCGATCTGGCCTATTGGCAACAGCACCATCCGCAAGTCCGCCTGCTCAACGAATACGGCCCGACCGAGGCCACCGTCGGCTGCTGCGTCTATCAGGCGCGCGGGGACGAAGACCCGGCCGGCGGCGTCGCCATCGGCCGCCCGATCTGGAACACCCAGCTGTACGTGCTCGACGCGAACCTGCAACCGCAGGTCGTCGGCGCCGCCGGCGAGCTGTACATCGCCGGCGACGGCCTCGCGCGCGGCTACCTGCACCGTCCCGGCCTGACCGCCGAGCGCTTCGTCGCCAATCCGTTCGCGCCCGGCCAGCGCATGTACCGCTCCGGCGACCTGGCGCGCTGGCGCGCGGACGGCGAACTCGAGTACCTCGGCCGCATCGACCAGCAGGTGAAAATCCGCGGCTATCGCATCGAACTGGGCGAGATCGAAGCGGCGCTGGCCCAGCTCGGCTTCGCCGGCAATGCGGTGATCGTGCGCGAGGACCAGTCCGGGCAGAAGCAACTGGTGGCCTACCTCGTCGCCGCCGAGATCGACAGCGCCGCGCTGCAGCAACAACTCGGCGCGCGCCTGCCCGGCTACATGGTGCCGGCCGCGTTCGTGGCGCTGGACGCATTGCCGCTTACCGGCAACGGCAAACTCGACCGCAAGGCGCTGCCGGCGCCGGACTTCCACAGCGGCAGCCTGCGCGGGCCGCGCAACCCGAGCGAAGCGTTGCTGTGCGAATTGTTCGCCGACGCGCTCGGGCTCGACCGGGTCGGCATCGACGACAGCTTCTTCGAACTGGGCGGCGACAGCATCCGCGCGATCCGGCTGGTCGCCGGCGCGCGCAAGCGCGGCATCGCGCTGGCGCCGCGCGACATCTTCAAGCATCCCCGAGTCGAGGCGCTGGCGGCGGAAGTCGCCGCGCGCGAGCTCGCGACGCAGCCGGCGGCGCCGGCGCAGACCGCCGACCAGGCGCTCGGCGACCTGCCCTTGCTGCCGATCATGCGCGGGTTCGTCGCCCAGGGCGGCCCACTCGCGCGCTTGCATCAGTCGCAGCGGATCGAGGTGCCCGCCGGCATGACCGAAGCGGCGATGCTCGCCGCGCTGCAGGCGCTGTTGGACCGCCACGATGCGCTGCGCTTACGCCTGATCGCGCACGACGGTCGGCACCATGCCTCGATCGCCGCCATCGGCGCGGTCGATGCCGCGTCGTGCCTGACCCGCATCGCGCTCGACGACGCCGACATCAGCCGCGATAACTTCGAACACGCCGCAGCCGACGCACCGACCCGGCTCGATCCTCACCAAGGCAAGCTGGTGCAGGCGATCTGGGGCGACCGTGGCGCGGACCGTCCTGGCCGTCTGTGCCTGATCGTTCACCACCTCGCCGTCGACGGCGTGTCCTGGCGCATCCTGCTGCCCGATCTGCAGCAGGCGTGGGAGGCCGCGTTGAAAGGCCGGACCCCGACGCTCGACGCGGTCGGCACATCGCTGCGGCGCTGGGCCGGACTGCTGCAGCAAGACGCCGATGCGGGGCGGCGCAACGGCGAACTCGGCTTGTGGCGCGATATCGCCGCCACGCCCGACCCGACGCTCGCCGCGCGGCCGCTGGACCCCGGCCGCGACACCGTGGCCACGCGGCGCGAGCTGCGCCTGCGCCTGGCCGGCGACGCGGTGGTCCGCTTGCTCGGCGAAGTCCCGGCGGCCTACCGCGCCACCGTCAACGACGTACTGCTGACCGCGTTCGCGTTGGCCGTGGCCGGATGGCGCCGCAACCGCGGCGCGCAGGCCGGATCGGCGGTGCGCTTCGAAGTCGAAGGCCACGGCCGCGAGGATGTGTTCGACGACGTCGACCTGTCGCGCACGGTCGGCTGGTTCACCAGCCTGTACCCGGTCGCGCTCGATCCGGGCCAGATCGACCTCGCCCGCCCGAGCGACGGCGGGCCCGGCCTCGGCAACGCGTTGCGCCGGGTCAAGCAACAACTGCGCGCGATCCCCGACCGCGGCCTCGGCTACGGCGTGCTGCGCCACCTGGCCGGCGACGCCGCGCTCGGCGCCGCGCCCGCGGCGCAGTTGGCGTTCAATTATCTGGGCCGCTTCGCCGCCGCGCACGGCGAGGAGGAACAGTTCGGCGGCGGCGACGATCCGCGCCGTCCTCTCGGCCATGCGATCGCGCTCGACGCCATCGTGCTCGACCGCGCCGACGGCGCCGAACTCATTGCGGCATGGTCCTATGCCGGCGAGCTGTTCGCGGCCGACGACATCCGGGCCTTGGGCCAGGCGTGGTTCGATTGCCTGCAGGCGCTGATCGCGGATTCCGCGCGCGGCGATGCCGCCGGCCTGATTCCGTCGGACCTGTCGCTGCTGACGCTGGACCAGGACACCATCGCCACGCTCGAAGCGGCGCGGCCGCTGGCCGACATCCTGCCGCTGGCGCCGTTGCAGCAGGGCATGCTGTTCCATGCGCTGTACGACAAAGACGCGGCCGACGCCTATCTGGTGCAGATGGTGTTCGCGCTGGACGGTCCGCTCGACGCCGGCGCGCTGGAACGCGCGGCGGGCGAGGTCTTGTCGCGCTATCCGCACCTGGACGCGGCCTTCGTCCAGCTCGATGCGCAGCCGCCGCTGCAGCTGCTGCCTCGCACGCCGTCGCTGTGCTGGCAACGCCGCGATCTGGGCGCCGTGCCCGCGCATCTGCGCGAACAGGCGCTGCACGACTTCCTGCGCGAAGACCTGGCGCGGCCGGTCGATCCGGCGCAGGCGCAACTGCTGCGTTTCAGCCTGGTGCGCCTGGGCGAGAGCGACCACCGTCTGGTCTTCACCCATCACCATATCCTGCTCGACGGTTGGTCGGTGCCGGTGTTGCTGCAGGAGTTGTTCAACCTGTACCACGCGCGCGCCGATGCCTCGTCCCTGCCCGCGGTCGCGCCGTACGCCGACTATCTGCGCTGGATCGCGGCGCAGGATCGAGCGGCCGCACTCGCTGCGTGGCGCGAAGCGTTGCAGGGCTTCGGCGAGCCCTGCCTGATCGCGCCGCAGGCCGCCGCGCAGCCGGTCGTACCACGCACGCGCCGGCGCGATTTCTCGCCCGAACTCACCGCCCGGCTGGAAGCGCAGGCGCGCCGCCGCGGCCTGACCATCAACACCTTGCTGCAAGGCGCCTGGGCGTTGTTGCTGGCGCAAGCCACCGGCCAGCAGGACGTCTGCTTCGGCATCACCGTCTCCGGCCGCCCGCCGGAACTGGCCGGCATGGACCGCATGGTCGGCCTGTTCGTCAACACCCTGCCGCTGCGCCTGCGCATCGACCCTGCACGGACCCTGGGCGAGCTGCTCGACGACTTGCAGGACGGCCAGTCGCGCCTGCTCGGCGCGCATCACCTCGGCCTGACCGAACTGTTGGCCGAATTGGGCCAGCAGGCCTTGTTCGATACCTTGCTGGTGTTCGAGAACTACCAGCTCGAGGCCCAGGACCGGCGCTTCCTCGACAACGACGAGCCCGGTTCCCTGCGCGTGCGCCTGGCCGAAGGCGGCCGCGGCGGCGACATGTCGCATTATCCGCTCGGCCTGCTGCTGGTGCCGGGCGAACGCCTGCACCTGCGCATCAGCTATCGTCCGGACCTGTTCGACGACGCGCAGGTCGAGCGCATCGAGCAGTGCTACGAGCGCATTCTGGAAGCCTTCGCCGGCGATATGCAACTGCGCGTGGGCCGGCTGGAATTGCTCGATGCCCCGGCGCGCCGACAGGTGCTCGGCGAATGGAACGACACCGCGCAACCGCTTGCGGCCGCGACGATTCCGGAGTTGTTCGAACGACAGGCGGCGCTGACTCCGCACGCGCTCGCCGTGGTCGGCGACGACGCCCAGCTCAGCTACGCCGAACTCAACGCCCGCGCCAACCGCCTCGCGCAACGCCTGATCGCCCACGGCGCGGGCCCGGAAAGCATCGTCGCCATCGCCCTGCCGCGCTCGGCCGAACTCGTCGTCGCCCTGCTCGCCGTGCTCAAGGCCGGCGCCGCGTATCTGCCCTTGGATACCGATTACCCCGCCGACCGGCTGGCGTTCATGCTCGAAGACGCGCAACCGCTGCGATTGATCACGCGCAGCGATATCGCGCTGCCAGCGACGACGGTACCGCGTTGGCAACTCGACGATGCGCAGCTGCAGGCTTGCCTGCTCGGCGAGTCCGGCGAAGAGCAGGGCGACGGCCAATGGCGCGGCACGCTCGCACCGCTACATCCGGCCTATGTGATCTACACCTCCGGCTCCACCGGCAAGCCCAAGGGCGCGCCGAACACCCACGAAGCCTTGGTTAACCGCCTCGCCTGGATGCAACACGCCTACGCGTTGTGCGACGACGACGTGGTCCTGCAAAAGACGCCCTTCAGCTTCGACGTATCGGTGTGGGAGTTCTTCTGGCCGCTGCTGTACGGCGCGCGCCTGGTGATGGCGCGCCCCGGCGGCCATCGCGATCCGGCCTATCTCGCCGAAGCGATCAATCGCCACGGCGTCACCACCCTGCACTTCGTGCCGTCGATGCTGGAAGCCTTCCTGCACGATCCGGCCGCCTCGACCTGCACGAGCTTGCGCCGCATCGTCTGCAGCGGCGAAGCCCTGTCCGGCGCCTTGCGCGAACGCCTGCGCCAAACCCTCGACCGCCCGCTGCACAACCTCTACGGCCCGACCGAAGCCGCCATCGACGTCACCGCCTGGACCTGCCGCGACGAAACCGCCGGCAGCGCGGTGCCGATCGGCGCGCCGATCTGGAACACCCAGACCTATGTGCTCGACGCGGCGCTGCGGCCGGTGCCGCAAGGCGTGCCGGGCGAGTTGTATCTCGCCGGCACCGGCCTGGCGCGCGGCTATCTGCATCGCCCCGGCCTGACCGCCGAACGCTTCATCGCCAATCCGTTCGCGCCGGGCCAACGCATGTACCGCACCGGCGACTTGGCGCGCTGGCGTACCGACGGTCAGCTCGACTACCTCGGTCGCACCGATCATCAGGTCAAGATCCGCGGCCTGCGCATCGAGCTGGGCGAGATCGAAGCCGCGCTGGCGCTGGCCGGCTTCGCCCAGAACGTGGTGGTCGCGCGCGAGGACGGCAACGGTCTGGCGCAGCTCGTGGCTTACGTGGTCGCGCCCGAGCTCGACGTCGCGCCGCTGCGCGCGCGGCTCGGCCAGCGCCTGCCCGACTACATGCTGCCGGCCGCGTTCGTCGCCCTGGACGCGCTGCCGCTCAACGCCAACGGCAAGCTCGATCGCAAGGCCTTGCCGGCGCCCGCCCAGAGCGCCCGCGCGCTGAATCCGCCGCGCAATCCGCGCGAGGAACTGCTGTGCCAGCTGTTCGCGCAGTTGCTGGGCCGCGACCGGGTCGGCATCGACGAAAACTTCTTCGAACTCGGCGGGCACTCGCTGCTGGCGATCCGTCTGACCGGCATGTTGCGCTCGCGCCTGCAGGTGGAACTGCCGATCCGGCACCTGTTCGAAGCGCCCACAGTGGCGCAACTGGCGCAGCGGCTGGAGCCGGAGCAGGCGCCGCGTCCGCTGCTGCGTCCGCAAGCGCGGCCCGACGACCTGCCGCTGTCGTACGCACAGCAGCGCCTGTGGTTCCTGCACAAGCTCGAAGGCGCCAGCTCCACTTACAACGTCACCGTCGCACTGCGCCTGCGCGGCGAACTCGACGTCGCCGCCCTGCGCGCCGCGCTCGGCGATCTGGCCGCGCGCCACGAAAGCCTGCGCACGATCTTCCCCGACAGCGAGCGACCGCTGCAGCGGATCCTGTCGCCGCAGCAGGCCGAAGTGCCGCTGACGCTGCACGCCAGCGACGACGCGCGTCTGGCCGACGACCTGCTGCGCGCCGCCGGCCACGCCTTCGACCTGGGCCGCGAGCTGCCGCTGCGCGCGGATCTGTTCGACCTCGGCGCGGGCGAGCATGTGCTGTCGTTGTTGCTGCACCACATCGTCGCCGACGCGGTATCGATGCGGCCGCTGGCGCGCGACCTCGCGCAGGCCTATGCCGCGCGCCGCGCCGGCCGGGCCCCGGCGTGGGCGCCGCTGCCGTTGCAGTACGCCGATTACAGCCTGTGGCAACGCCAGCTGCTCGGCGATGTCCAGGACCCGCACAGCCGCGGCGCGCGCCAGCTGGACTACTGGAAACGCCAGCTGGCCGATCTGCCCGAACAGATGACCCTGCCCACCGACCGGCCGCGTCCGGCCAAGGTGAGCTACCGCGGCGGCAGCGTCGGCTTCCATGTCCCGGCCGAGTTGCATCAGCGGCTGCTGGACCGCGCCGGCGCCCACCACGCCAGCTTGTTCATGCTGCTGCAGGCGGCCGTGGCGGCGCTGCTCAGCCGCCTCGGCGCGGGCGAGGACATCGTGCTCGGCAGTCCCATCGTGGGACGCGGCGAGGACGGCCTCGACGAGCTGATCGGCGTGTTCCTCAACACACTGGTGCTGCGCACCGACACCTCGGGCAATCCGAGTTTCCAGACCCTGCTGGCGCGCGTGCGCGATACCGACCTGGGCGCCTACGAGCACCAGGACCTGCCGTTCGAGCAACTGGTCGATGCGATCAAGCCGACCCGTTCGCTGTCGCATCACCCCTTGTTCCAGGTGCTGATGGCCTTGCAGACCCAGGACGCGCAGTTGCCGGCCTGGGACGGGCTGGAAGTCGGCGCGCAACCGCTGCAGCTGGAAAACGCCAAGTTCGACCTCAGCTTCGACTGGACCGAACACCGCCACGGCGACGGCAGCGCCGCCGGCTTATTCGGCCGGCTGGAATACGCCAGCGACCTGTTCGAC
Source organism: Lysobacter yananisis (assembly GCF_031199375.1). Taxonomy (NCBI): domain Bacteria; kingdom Pseudomonadati; phylum Pseudomonadota; class Gammaproteobacteria; order Lysobacterales; family Lysobacteraceae; genus Lysobacter; species Lysobacter yananisis. The sequence goes on along the minus strand of NZ_CP133568.1, from coordinate 3,442,093 downwards.
GCCGCCACCATCGAACGGCTGGCCGAGCGCCTGCAGCGCGTGCTCGACGCGGTCGCCGCCGATCCGCGCCTGCGTCTATCCGAACTGCCGGTGCTGGCCGACAGCGAGCGCGCGCGCTTGCTCGGCGACTGGAGCCGTGGCCCGGACGTCGCCACGGACGAACTGCTGCCGCAGCGCTTCGAGCGGCAGGCCGCGGCGACGCCGCACGCCATCGCCCTGGAACATGCCGGCGGCCGACTCGACTACGCCGCGCTCAACGCCGCCGCCAACCGGCTCGCGCACGTGCTCGGCGCGCGCGGCATCGGCGCCGGCGACCGCGTGGCGATCGCATTGCCGCGTTCGGCCGAGCTGCCGATCGCCCTGCTCGCCGTGCTCAAGAGCGGGGCCGCCTACGTGCCGGTGGACCCGGACTATCCGGCCGAGCGCATCGCCTACATGCTCGACGACGCCAAGCCGGCGGCGGTGATCGTCGACGCCGCGACCGCCGCCATCGTCGGCCCGCGCGCCGGCGCAGTGCGGCTCGACGACCCGCAGACCCGCGCGGCGATCGAACGCGCGCCCGCGCACAACCCCGGCGACGACGCCGGGTGCGCGCCGATCCAGTCTCGCGGCGCCGCTTACACCATCTACACCTCCGGCTCGACCGGCCGCCCCAAGGGCGTGACCGTCGAGCAAAGCGCGCTGGCCAATTTCCTGCGCTCGATGGCGCGCAGCCCGGGCATGGCCGCGGGCGAGCGCCTGCTCGCGCTGACGCCGATCTCGTTCGACATCGCCGGTCTGGAGCTGTACCTGCCGCTGTGGGTGGGCGGTTGCGTGCGCCTGCTCGACCGCGAGACCGCCGGCGACGCGCAGCGGCTGGCCGCGCAGATCGAACAGGCGTCGCCGCAGCTGATCCAGGCCACGCCCGCCACCTGGCAGATGCTGCGCAGCCACGGCTGGCGCGCGCGCGCGTCGATGCGCCTGCTGTGCGGCGGCGAGGCGCTGCCGCCGGACCTGGCCGACTATCTCAGCGCCGACGCCGGCGCGCTGTGGAACGTCTACGGCCCCACCGAAACCACGGTGTGGTCGCTGCTCGACCGGGTCGAGCACGGCGCGCCCGTCGGCATCGGCCGCCCGCTCGACAACACCCGCGTCTACGTGCTCGACGCGCATCTGCAGCCGGTGCCGGCGGGCGTCGCCGGCGAGCTGTACCTCGCCGGCGACGGCCTGGCGCGCGGCTATCACGAACGCGCCGCGCTGACCGCCGAGCGCTTCGTCGCCCATCCGTTCGAGCCCGGCGCGCGCATGTACCGCACCGGCGACCTCGCCCGCTTCCGCGCCGACGGCCGCCTGGATTGCCTGGGCCGGGTCGATAGCCAGGTCAAGCTGCGCGGTTTCCGCATCGAGCTCGGCGAGATCGAAGCCGTGCTCGCGCAGACGGGCTATCCGCGCAACGCGGTGCTGCTGCGCGAAGACGCGCCGGGCCACAAGCAACTGGTGGCGTACGTCGCCAGCGCCGAGACCGTCGATGCGGCCACGCTGCGCCGGCGACTGGCCGCGCACCTGCCCGACTACATGCTGCCCGCCGCGGTGGTGGCGCTCGACGCGCTGCCGCTGACGCCCAACGGCAAGCTCGACCGCAAGGCCCTGCCGGCGCCCGAGTTCGCCGCCGGCGCCGGCCGCGGCCCGCGCGACGCGCGCGAAGCGCTGCTGTGCGCGTTGTTCGCCGAAGTGTTGGGAATGGAACAGGTCGGCATCGACGACCACTTCTTCGCCCTCGGCGGCCATTCGCTGCTCGCCACCCGCCTGGTCAGCCGCATCCGCGCCGAACTGGCGGTGGAACTGCCGCTGCGCGCATTGTTCGAAGCGCCGACCGTCGAAGCCTTGGCGCAGGCGCTGCCCGGCGCGCACAGCGCGCGTCCGCCGCTGCGCCCGCAGGCGCGGCCGCCGCGGCTGCCGCTGTCCTATGCGCAGCGCCGACTGTGGTTCATCCAGCAGTTCGAGCGCCAATCCGGCCACGACAGCGCGCGCGAAGGCGCCGGCGCGGCCTACAACCTGTCCATGCCGCTGCGCCTGCGCGGCCGCCTGGACCGCGCCGCGTTCGACGCCGCCGTGGCCGACGTGCTGGCCCGCCACGAAAGCCTGCGCACGCTGTTCCCGGACCTCGACGGCGCGCCCTGCCAGCAGGTGATCGCCGCCGAAGACGCCGGCAACGCGCTCGAATTCGTGCGCGTGGACGCGCGCACGCTGGAACGCGAACTGCACGGCCGCGCGCTGCACGTGTTCGACCTCGCCGCCGAGCTGCCGCTGCGCATCAGCGTGCTCAGCGCCAGCGAAGACGAGCACGTGCTGCTGGTGGTGCTGCACCACATCGCCGGCGACGGTTCCTCGCTGGCGCCGCTGGCGCGCGATCTCGGCCGCGCCTATGCCGCGCGCCTGCGCGGGCAGGCGCCGGAGTGGGCGCCGCTGCCGGTGCAATACCCCGACTACACCCTGTGGCAGCAGCGCCTGCTCGGCAGCGAAGCCGACGCCGACAGCCTGATCGCGCAGCAGTTCGACTACTGGCGCGAACAACTCGCCGGCCTGCCCGAGCGCATCGAGCTGCCGACCGACCGGCCGCGTCCGGCCATCGCCAGCCTGCGCGGCCGGCAATGCAAGCTGCAGATCGACGCATCGCTGCACGCGCGCCTGCTGGGTCTGGCGCACCAGCACGAAGCGAGCCTGTTCATGGTGTTGCAGGCCGGCTTGTCGGCGCTGCTGCACCGGCTCGGCGCGGGCGAGGACATCGCGGTCGGCAGCGCCATCGCCGGACGCAACGACCAGGCGCTGGACGAACTGGTCGGCTTCTTCGTCAACACCCTGGTGCTGCGCACCGACCTGTCCGGCCGCCCGGACTTCGCCACCCTGCTCGGCCGCGTGCGCGCCACCGCGCTGGCCGCCTACACCCACCAGGACGCACCGTTCGAACGGCTGGTGGAACTGCTCAACCCGGTGCGCTCGACCGCGCACCACGCGCTGTTTCAGGTCGGGCTGGTGTTGCAGAACATCGAACAAGCCGTGCTTGAACTGCCGGGGCTGGAGGTATCGGACCATCCGGCCGACTTCCGCACCGCCAAGTTCGACCTGTTCTTCAGCCTCAACGAACGCCACCACGCCGACGGCGCGCCGGCCGGAATGGCCGGCACCCTCGAATACGCCAGCGACCTGTTCGACGAGTCCAGCGTGCTCGGCCTGTGGCAGCGCCTGCTGCGGCTGCTCGACGCGGCCTGCGCCGATCCGGCGCGCAGGATCGCCGACATCGACCTGCTCGACGCCGACGAACGCGCCGGCCTGCGCCAGCGCGCCAGCGACGGCGTCGCCGCGCCGGCAGCGGCCAGCATCATCGAGCTGTTCGAACGCCAGGTCGCGCGCGATCCCGACGCGCCGGCGCTGCTGTACCGCGACCAGCGCTGGAGCTATGCCGAACTCGACCGCCGCGCCAACCGCGTCGCCCATGCGCTGATCGCGCAGGGCATCGGCGCCGAGGACCGCGTCGCCATCGCCCTGCCGCGTTCGCCGGACATGGTGGTCGCCGCGCTCGGCGCGCTCAAGGCCGGCGCGGCCTATCTGCCGCTGGACCCGGATTATCCGCCGGATCGATTGGCCTACATGCTCGCCGACGCCCGGCCGGCGCTGTTGATCAGCCGGCGCGAGATCGAAGCGCGCCTGCCCGAGCACGGCGTCGCGCCGTGGCTGCTCGACGCCGCGCAGACCGTGCAGGCGCTGGCCGCGCAAGCCGTGGACGCGCCGCGCGGACGCATCGTCTCGCCGCAGCAGGCCGCCTACGTCATCTACACCTCCGGCTCCACCGGCCGGCCCAAGGGCGTGGTGGTGAGCCATGCCGGCGTGCCGAGCCTGCTGGCCGCGCAGACCGCCGCGTTCGACCTCGGACCCGGCGCGCGCGTGCTGCAGTTCGCCTCGCTGAGCTTCGACGCCGCGTTCTGGGAACTGTGCATGGCGCTGCTGTCGGGCGCCGCGCTGGTGATGGGCGACGCCGAACAGGTGCGCCCGGGCGAGGCGCTGACCGCGCTGATGCGCGAGCACGGCGTCACCCACGCGACCCTGCCGCCGGCGGCGCTGCCGGTGCTGGAACCCGATGCCGTGCCGCAGTTGCGCGACCTGATCGTCGCCGGCGAAGCCTGCGCACCGCCGCTGGTGGAGGCCTGGTCGCGCGGCCGCCGCATGACCAACGCCTACGGCCCGACCGAAACCACGGTGTGCGCGACCATGAGCGCGCCGCTGGCCGGCGCGGTCGATGCGCCGATCGGCGCGCCGATCCGCGGCGCGCGCGTGTACGTGCTCGACGCCGGCCTGCAGCCGGTGCCCGCCGGCGTGGCCGGCGAGCTGTACCTGGCCGGCGCCGGGCTGGCGCGCGGCTATCTCGGCCGCGCCGCGCTGACCGCCGAGCGCTTCGTCGCCGATCCGTTCGCGCCCGGCGAGCGCATGTACCGCAGCGGCGATCTCGCCCGCTGGAACCGCGAGGGCCAGCTCGAATTCCTCGGCCGCGTCGATCATCAGGTCAAGATCCGCGGCTTCCGCATCGAACTGGGCGAGATCGAATCGGCGCTGCAACGCCATCCGGCGGTGGCGCAATCGATCGTGGTCGCGCGCGAGGACGTGCCCGGCCACAAGCAGTTGGTCGGCTACGTGGTGCTGGAACGCGAACCCGACGCGCGCGACGAAGACCGCGAGGCGCGCCAGATCGGCGAGTGGGAAACCATCTACCAGGACCTGTACGGCGACAAGGCGCTCGACGGCGCCTACGCCTTCGGCGAGAACTTCCACGGCTGGAACAGCAGCTACGACGGCAGCGAGATCGCGCTGGAACAGATGCGCGAATGGCGCGCGCGCACGGTCGAGCGGATCCTCGAACTCAAGCCCGAGCGGGTGCTGGAAATCGGCGTCGGCAGCGGCCTGATCCTGTCGCAGGTGGCGCCGCACGTGCGCGCCTACCACGGCACCGACCTGTCGGCGGCCACGGTCGAGCGCCTGCGCGCGGAAGTCGCGCAGCAGCCGGCGCTGGCCGGCAAGGTCGCGCTGTACGCGCGTCCGGCCCACGACATGGACGGCCTCGACGCCGGCCTGGCGCCGGGCGAGCGCTTCGACGCGATCGTGATCAACTCCGTGCTGCAGTATTTCCCCAACGGCGAGTACCTGGCCGAAACCATCCGCCAGGCGATGCGCTTGCTCGCGCCCGGCGGCGCGCTGTACCTGGGCGACGTGCGCAACCTGCGCCTGCAGCGCAGCTTCGCCACCGCGATCGCCCTGCACCAGAGCGACGACGACACCGACACCGCCGCCGTGCTGCGCCGCGCCGAGCAACTGCGGCTGGCCGAGAAGGAACTGCTGGTCGCGCCGGAATTCTTCGCCGCGCTGGCCGCGGACCTCGATACGGTGTGCGCGGTCGACATCCAGACCAAGCGCAGCGGCTACGGCAACGAACTCAGCCGCCACCGCTACGAAGTCGTGCTGCGCAAGGGCCCGCTGCCGCTGCGTTCGGCGGCCGCGTGGCCGGCCGTCGCGTGGACGCCGGCGTTGCAGGACGGCGACGCGCTCGCGCTCCTGCTGCGCGAGCGCGGCGACGGCCTGCGCCTGACCGGGGTGCCGAACGATCACCTGCAGCCGGAAACCGACGCGCTGCGCGCGCTGGTCGAGGGTGAACCGGTGGCCGCCGCGCGCGCGCGCCTGCTCGGCGCCGGCGACCGCATCCAGGCGCGCAGCGAAGCGGCGATCGCCGCGGCCGCGGCGCTGGGCCTGCGCGCCGCCAGCACCTGGGCCGGCGACGGCGCCGACGACCGGCTGGAGCTGCTGTTCTGGCGCGAGGACGGCCGCACCGTGGCCGACCTGCACCGCCCGCTGGCGGTGCGCGAGCTGTCGGCCTGCAGCAACGAGCCGTCCACGTTCGACCAGTTCGCCGACCTGCGCCGGCACATCGCCGCGCAGTTGCCGGACTACATGCAGCCGCTGCTGGTGCTGCTGCCGCAGATGCCGCTGACCCCGAACGGCAAGATCGACCGCAAGGCGCTGCCGGCGCCCGACCTCGGCGCCGGCCAGCACCGCGCCGCCGGCAACGAGCGCGAGCAGACCCTGGCCGCGCTGTACGCGCAGGTGCTGGGCCTGCCGCGGGTCAGCGTCGCCGACAGCTTCTTCGACCTCGGCGGCGACAGCATCTTGTCGATCCAGCTGGTCGGCCTGGCGCGCAAGGCCGGGCTGCTGATCACCCCGCGCGAAGTGTTCCAGCACCAGAACGTGGCGGCGCTGGCGCGGATCGCGCGCGCGGCCGACGCCGATGCGCCGGCGCTGATCGACGAGCCGGTCGGCGCGCTGGCGCCGCTGCCGATCCTGCAATGGTTCCTCGACCGCGAGGCGCCGCTGGACGGCTTCAACCAGCGCGTGCTGTTGCGCGTGCCGGGTGGGCTGTCGCAGCCGCTGCTGCACGATGCGCTGGCGGCGTTGCTGCGCCATCACGACGCGCTGCGCCTGCAGCTGCGCCGCGAAGACGGCGCCTGGACGCTGCGCGTGCCGGGGCCCGAATCGGCCCGCTTCGGCCTGCGCCGCGTGGACATCGCCGGGCTCGATCCGGCCGCGCTGCAGACCGCGCTCGACGACGCGGCCGCGCAGGCCGCGCGCGCGCTCGCCGCCGACACCGGCGAACTGCTGCAGGCGGTGTGGTTCGACGCCGGCGACGATGCCGGCGGCCGCCTGCTGCTGTGCATCCACCATCTCGCCGTCGACGGCGTGTCCTGGCGCATCCTGCTGCCCGACCTGCGCGACGCGGTCGCAGCCCTCGCCGCCGGCCGCGAGCCGGAATTCGCCGCGCGCAGCCATTCGCTGCGCGCGTGGACCGCGCAGTTGCGCGAGCAGGCGAACTCGCCCGCGCGCCTGGCCGAGCTGCCGCATTGGCGCGCGCTGGCCGAAGGCATCGACCCGCCGCTGTCGCCGGTCGCGCTGGATCCGGCCCGCGACGTCGGCGCCGCCTGCGGCCACCACACCCTGACCCTGCCGGCCGCGGTCGCCGCGCCGCTGCTGACCGCGCTGCCGGCGCGCTTCCACGCCGGCATCAACGACGTGCTGCTCAGCGCCTTCGCCCTGGCCTTGGGCGACTGGCGCCGCCGCCACACCGGCCAGTCCTGCGAGCGCGTGCTGCTCGACCTGGAAAGCCACGGCCGCGACAGCGCGCACAGCGAGCTCGACCTGTCGCGCACGGTCGGCTGGTTCACCAGCCTGTATCCGCTGCGGCTGGACCTGGACGGCATCGACCAGGCCCAGGCGCTCAGCGGCGGGCGCGAGCTCGAACGCACGCTCAAGCGGGTCAAGGAACAACTGCGCGCGGTGCCCGACCACGGCCTGGGCTATGGCGCGCTGCGCTGCTTCAACCCCGACGCCGCGCAGGCCCTGGCGGCGCTGCCGCAGCCGCAGGCCAGCTTCAACTACCTCGGCCGCTTCGCCGTGGGCGGCCAGGCCGCGGGCGGCGCCAGCGACCCCGGCCGCGGCGACTGGAACGCCGCCGCCGAAACCCCGGCGCCGGCCGGCGGCGAAGCGCTGCCGATCGCCCACGCCATCGAACTCAACGCACTGACCCAGGACCGCGACGACGGCCCCGAATTCGTCGCCACTTGGTCGTGGCCGCGCGCGCTGTTCTCGCAGGAACAGATCGAAGACCTCGCCCAGACCTTCGCCCGTGCCCTGCGCGCGCTCGCCGCGCTCGCCGCCGACCCGCACAGCGGCGGCCTGAGCCCGTCGGACGTGGCCCTGGCCGCGCTCGACCAGGACCGCATCGAGCGCTTGGAACGCGACTATCGCGACGCCGGCGGCGTCGCCGACCTGCTGCCGCTGACGCCGCTGCAGCACGGTCTGCTGTTCCACACCCTGTACGAGCACGAAGGCCCCGACCCGTACGTGGTGCAAGTGCGCTTCGACCTCGACGGCCCGCTCGACCCGACCCGCCTGCGCGACGCCGCGCGCGCGCTGATGCAGCGCCATCCGCACCTGTCGGCCGCCTTCGTCCACCGCGGCCTGGAACAGCCGGTGCAGGTGATCCCGCGCGAGATCCCGCTGGACTGGCGCCGCGTCGACCTGTCCGCGCATCCGGCCGACGCGCGCGACGCCGAGGCCGCGCGCATCGCCGAACGCGACCGCGCCCGGCGCTTCGACCTGGCCGAGGCGCCGCTGCTGCGCTTCACCCTGCTCGCGCTCGGCGACGGCGCCGACGGCCGCGCCCGCCACCGCCTGCTGATCGCCAACCACCACATCCTGCTCGACGGCTGGTCGCTGCCGCTGCTGGTGCAGGAACTGTTCGCGCTGTATTCGGGTTCCGAGCCGCCCCGCGCCGGCGCCTACCGCGATTATCTGCACTGGCTGCACGCGCGCGATCCGCAACAGGCCGAAAGCGCCTGGCGCGAAGCGCTGGACGGCATCGACGAACCGACCCTGCTGCTGCCCTCGCAGCCGCACGCCTCCGGCCGCCAGGACGAGCACGAACTGCAACTGCCCGAAGGCCTGTCGCGCACCCTGGCGCAGTTGGCGCGGCGCCACGGCCTGACCTTGAACATGCTGGTGCAGGGCGCGTGGGGCCTGCTGCTCGGCCGCATGCTCGGCCGCGACGACGTGGTCATCGGCACCACGGTGTCGACCCGCCCGCCGGAACTGGGCGAGGTCGAGCGCATGATCGGCTTGTTCATCAACACCGTGCCGACCCGCCTGCGCCTGGACCCCAAGCGCAGCTTCGTCGACCTGTTGCTGGAGCTGCAGCGCCAGCAGACCGCGCTGATGGAGCACAACCACCTCGACCTGGCCCAGTTGCAACGCTACGCCGGCTTCGAGCGGCTGTTCGACACCTTGTACGTGTTCGAGAACTATCCGATCGATCACGACGGCCTGGCCAGCGCGCTGGGCGAGTTGAGCATCGCCGGCTTCGCCAGCAGCGACGCCACCCACTATCCGTTGAGCCTGCTGGTCACGCCGGGCCAGCGCCTGTCGCTGCGCTTCAACTTCGATCCGGCGCGGCTGGACGCGCTGAGCGTGGAACGCCTGGCCGGGCGCCTGTCGCGCCTGCTCGACGCGGTCGCCGCGCATCCGCAGCGCAGCCTTGAACACTTCGACCTGCTCGACGACCGCGAGCGCCGGCGGGTGCTGTACGACTGCAACGACACCGAACTCGAACTGCCCGCCGCGACCGTGCCGGAATGGTTCCAGCGACGCGTCGTCGCCGCGCCTGACGCGGTCGCCGTGGTCGAAGCCTCGCCGGCCGGCGCGCAGGCCGAGCTCAGCTACGCCGAGCTCAACCGCCGCGCCAACCGGGTGGCGCATGCGCTGATCGCGCGCGGCGTCGGCCCGGAAGACCGGATCGCGCTGGCGATTCCGCGCTCGTTCGACACCATCGTCGCCGTGCTCGGCGTGCTCAAGGCCGGTGCGGCCTATCTGCCGCTCGATGCCGATCATCCGCTCGAACGCCTGCAGTACACCCTCGCCGACGCGCGCCCGCGCTACGTGCTCGCCACCGTCGCCACCGCCGAACGCTTGCCGCAGGACGCGCCGACGCTGCTGATCGACGACGGCGCCGGCTTCGGCAACGACATCGCCCACGCCGCCGGCCACGATCCGTGCGACGCCGAACGCATGCGCGCGCTGTCGCCGCAGCATCCGGCCTACGTGATCTACACCTCCGGCTCGACCGGCCGGCCCAAGGGCGTGTGCGTCGCCCACGCCGGCATTCCCAGCCTGGTCCACAGCCAGGTCGAGCGCTTCGGCCTCGACGCCGGCAGCCGCGTGCTGCAGTTCGCCTCGATGAGCTTCGACGCGGCGGCGATGGAAATGCTGATGTGCTTCGCCGCCGGCGCCGCGCTGGTGCTGCCGCCGCCGGGCCTGCTGCTCGGCGACGCGCTCGCGCGCACCCTCGCCGGGCAGCGCATCAGCCACAGCCTGATCCCGCCGAGCGCGCTCGGCAGCCTGGACCCGGCGCAGTCGCCATGGCCGACCACGCTGATCGTCGGCGGCGAAGCCTGCCCGGCGCACGTGGCCGCGGCGTGGTCGCGCGACGGCCGCCGCCTGGTCAACGCCTACGGCCCGACCGAAATCACCATCTGCGCGGCGATGAGCCAGGCGCTGGACGAAGCCAGCCTGGCCGGTGCGGCGCCGCCGCTCGGCGTCCCGGTCGCCAACGCGCGCTTGTACGTGCTCGACGCGATGCTGCGGCCGGTGCCGGCCGGCGTCGCCGGCGAGCTGTACATCGCCGGCGCCGGCCTGGCGCGCGGCTATTTCGACCGCCCCGGGCTGAGCGCCGAGCGCTTCGTCGCCGATCCCTTCCACGTCGGCCAGCGCATGTACCGCTCCGGCGACCTGGCGCGGCGGCGCGAGGACGGCCAGCTCGACTACCTCGGCCGCGTCGACCAGCAGGTCAAGCTGCGCGGCTTCCGCATCGAACTGGGCGAAGTGCAGTCGGCGCTGGCGCAGTGCGGCTATCCGGGCAACGCGGCGATGGTGCGCGAAGACCGCCAGGGCCATCCGCAACTGGTCGCCTACCTGGTGTCGGCCGAACCGGTCGACGGCGACGCGCTGCGCAAGCGCCTGACCCAGCGCCTGCCCGAGTACATGGTGCCGGCCGCGTTCGTGGCGCTGCCCGCGCTGCCGCTGACCGCCAACGGCAGCAAGCTCGACCGCAAGGCGCTGCCGGCGCCGGAGTTCGCCGCGCAGGCGCTGTCGCGCGGCCCGGCCAACGCCACCGAGCAGCTGCTGTGCTCGCTGTTCGCCGAAGTGCTGGGGCTGGAACGGATCGGCGCGGAAGACAACTTCTTCGCCTTCGGCGGCCACTCGCTGCTGGCCACCCGCCTGATCGGCCGCATTCGCGCGACCTTCGACGTGGAACTGCCGATCCGCGCGCTGTTCGACGCGCCGACCGTGGAAACCCTGGCGCGGCGGCTGCCCTCGGGCGCGGCCGCGCGCGAACCGCTGTTGCCGCAGCCGCGGCCGGCGCGGCTGCCGCTGTCGTTCGCCCAGCAGCGGCTGTGGTTCCTGCACCGGTTCGAAGGGCCCAGCGCGACCTACAACATCCCGCTGGCGCTGCGCCTGGACGGCGAGCTGGACGGCGACGCGCTGGAAGCGGCCTTGAACGACGTGGTCGCTCGCCACGAAAGCCTGCGCACGCTGTTCCCGGCCGGCGAGGTGCCGCAGCAGCGGGTGCTGCCGGCAGCCGAGGCCGCGCTGCGCCTGCACCGCGCCCGCAGCGACGAGGCCGGCCTGCACGCGGCGCTGTCGGCTGCGGCCGCGCACCGCTTCGATCTCAGCCGCGAGCTGCCGCTGCGCGCGAGCCTGATCGAACTGGGCCCGCAACGCCACGCCTTGCTGCTGTTGCTGCACCACATCGCCGGCGACGGCGCTTCGCTGCAACCGCTCGCGCGCGACCTCAGCCACGCCTACGCCGCGCGCCGGCGCGGCCGCGCGCCGGCGTTCGCGCCGCTGCCGGTGCAGTACGCCGACTACACCCTGTGGCAACGCCGCACCCTGGGCGAGGAGACCGATCCCGAAAGCCGCCTGGCGCAGCAACTGCACTACTGGAAGCGCCAGCTGGCCGAGCTGCCCGAGCGCATCGCGCTGCCGAGCGACCGGCCGCGTCCGGCGCAATCGAGCTATCGCGGCGGCCATCTGCCGCTGTCGCTCGACGCCGCGCTGCACGCGCGGCTGGCGGCGCTGGCGCGCGGCCAGGGCGCGACCTTGTTCATGGTGCTGCAGGCGGCGCTGGCGGCGACGCTGGGCCGGCTCGGCGCCGGCGACGACGTCGCCCTGGGCACGCCCATCGCCGGCCGCAACGACGAGGCCGTGCACGATCTGGTCGGCCTGTTCCTCAACACACTGGTGCTGCGCACCGATCTGTCCGGCGATCCGGGCTTCGCCGAACTGCTCGGCCGCGTGCGCGAAACCAACCTGGCCGCGTACGAGCACCAGGACGTACCGTTCGAGCGCCTGGTCGACGCGCTGCAACCGGCGCGTTCGATGGCCCACCACCCGCTGTTCCAGGTGATGCTGTCGCTGCAGAACCACGCCAGCGGCGAGCTCGCCCTGCCCGGCCTGCGCACGCGCCCGGCCGGGTTCGACCTGGACATCGCCCAGTTCGATCTCAGCTTCGACTTCAGCGAAAGCCACGACGCGTCCGGCGCGCCGGCCGGCCTGCACGCCAGCATCGAGTACGCCAGCGACCTGTTCGAGGCCGACACCGCGCTGCGCATCGGCCGCTGCCTGCACCGCATGCTCGAAGCGGTCGCCGCCGATCCGCGCCGGCGCATCGGCGAGATCGAACTGCTCGACGCCGACGAACGCGACCGCTGGCTGCGCGACTCGCAGGGCCCGCAGATCGCGCCCTCGGGCTTGCTGTTGCCGCAGTGGTTCGAACGCCAGGCCGCGGCCACGCCGGAAGCGGTGGCGCTGGTCTGCGGCGAACAGTCGCTGAGCTTCGATCAGCTCAACCGCCGCGCCAACCGCATCGCCCACGCGCTGATCGCGCGCGGGCTCAAGGCCGACGATCGCGTCGCCCTGGCCTTGCCGCGTTCGGCCGATACGGTCTGCGCCATGCTCGGCGCGCTCAAGGCCGGCGCGGCGTACCTGCCGCTGGACACCGAGCACCTGGGCGAGCGCCTGCGCGAGCTGATCGGCGAAGCCGCGCCCGCGCTGCTGCTCGGCCACGCCTCGATCTGCGCCACGCTCGGCCACGCCGGCCCGGCGCTGCTGCTCGACCAGGACGCCGGCCGCGCCGAACTGGCATCGATGTCGGAACGCAATCCGCGCGGGCACGACGACGACGGCGCCGCGCCGCTGCATCCGCAGCAGGCCGCGTACGTGATCCATACCTCCGGCTCGACCGGCAAGCCCAAGGGCGTGGTGGTGCCGCACGCGGCCCTGGCCAATCTGTTCGAGCACCACCGCGACGGCGTGATCGCCGATGCCGCGCGCCATGCCGGCGGCGGCCGCGTACGCTTCGGCCTCACCGCCACCTTCGCCTTCGACACCTCGCTGGAAGGCCTGCTGTTCCTGTGCGCCGGCCACGAGCTGCACGTGTTCGACGACGTGCTGCGGCGCGAAGGCGAGGCCCTGCTGACCCACCTGCGGGACGCGCGCATCGATGCGCTCGACCTGACCCCGACCCACTTCGAACAGCTGCAGCGCCTGGGCCTGCTCGACAGCGGCGACGGCGACGGCGCCCGCGCCTACCCGAGCACGCTGATGCTCGGCGGCGAATCGGTCAGCGAGAGCCAGTGGCGCACCCTGCGCGGACACGCAACGGTGCGCGGCCACAACTACTACGGCCCCACCGAGTACACGGTCGATGCCGGCGGCCTGGCCCTGGACGACGGCGACGAACGCCCGAGCATCGGCCGGCCGCTGCGCAACACCCGGTTCCACGTGCTCGACGCGCGGTTGCGGCCGGTACCGGCCGGCACCGTCGGCGAGTTGTACATCGCCGGCGCGGGCCTGGCGCGCGGCTACCTCGGCCGTCCCGGCCTGAGCGCGGAACGCTTCGTCGCCGATCCGTTCGCGGCGGACCCTACCACGACCGCTGCGTTCAAGTCCGGCGCGCGCATGTACCGTTCCGGCGATCTGGCGCGCTGGCGCCGCGACGGCCAGCTCGAACTGCTCGGCCGCGCCGACCATCAGGTCAAGATCCGCGGCTTCCGCATCGAACCGGGCGAGATCGAAGCCGCGCTGGCGCAGATCGGTTTCGCCGCCAACGCGGTGATCGCGCGCGAAGACCGGCCCGGCCACAAGCAACTGGTCGCGTACCTCGCCGCGCCGGAACTGGCCGCGGCCGATCTGCTCCGGATCAAGAGCGAGCTGGCCGAACGCCTGCCCGACTACATGGTTCCGGCCGCCTTCGTCGCCCTGCCCGAACTGCCGCTGACGCCGAACGGCAAGCTCGACCGCAAGGCGCTGCCGGCGCCGCAGGCGGCCGCGGCGCCCGCGGGCGCGGACGAGAACGCCAGCGACCGCGAGAAGGTCCTGGCCGGACTGTTCCGCGAAGTGCTGGGCCTGGATACGGTCGGCCTGGACGAGGGCTTCTTCAGCCTCGGCGGCGACAGCATCAGCTCGATCCAGCTGGTCGGCCGCGCCCGCCAGGCGGGATTGCGCCTGAGCGCGCGCGAAGTGTTCCAACACCAGAGCGTGCGCGCGCTGGCCGCGGTGGCCAGCGAAGAACTCGCCGCCGCGGCCGCACCGGCGGTGGCGCCGGTCGGCGAACTGCCGGCCACGCCGATCGTGCGCGACCTGTTCGAGCAGGACGCGCCGTACGCGCAGTACCAGCAATCGATGCTGCTCAAGGTGCCGGAACTGCAGGCGCGCGCGCTGGCGCAGGCGCTGCAGGCGCTGCTCGATCACCACCACGCCCTGCGCCTGCGCGTGCTCGACCGCGAACGCCTGGAGATCGCGCCGATCGGCGCGGTGCGCGCCGACGATTGCCTGCTCGCGATCGAAGCGGCGACGCCGACAGCGGCCGAAGTCGCGGCGCAGGCGCAGGCCGCGCAGCGCCGCCTGGACCCCGCCGCCGGCCGCCTGTTGCAGGCGGTGTGGTTCCATGCCGGCGAACACTCGCGGCTGCTGCTGGTGGTCCACCATCTCGCCGTCGACGGCGTGTCGTGGCGCCTGTTGCTGCCCGACCTGCGCGCGGCCTACGAACAGGCGCTGGCGCAGGCCGACCGGATCGAACTGGAGCCGGCGCCGACCTCGCTGCGCGAATGGGCGCTGGCCCTGCCCGAGGCCGCGCAGCGCCGCCGCGAGGAACTGCCGCTGTGGCGCGACATGCTCGCCGGCGACGGCGGCGCCTGGCTGCCGCGCGCCTTCGATCCGCGCCGCGACACCATGGCGACGATGCGCACCCACGTCGCCAGCCTCGACGCGGACACCACCCGCATCCTGCTGACCCAGGCGCCGGAACGCATCAACGGCCGCATCAACGACGTGCTGCTCAGCGCCTTCCTGCTGGCCGCGCTGCAATGGCGGCGCGGACGCGGCGACAGCGAAGCGCGCGCCGCCGCGTTCGACCTGGAAGGCCACGGCCGCGAAGCGGCGGCGGTGGAAGGCCTGATCGACGGCGCCGACCTGTCGCGCACCGTCGGCTGGTTCACCAGCCTGTTCCCGCTGCGCCTGGACGCGGCCGACTTCGACCTCGACCAGGCGCTGGCCGGCGGCAAGGCGCTGGAACGCGCGCTCAAGTCGGTCAAGGAACAGTTGCGGCGGGTGCCCGACCAGGGCATCGGCTACGGCCTGCTGCGCCACCTCGACCCGTCCGCGCGCGCCGAACTGGCCGCGCTGGCGCCGCCGTCGCTGGGCTTCAACTACCTCGGCCGCTTCGCCGTCGCCGACGGCGCCGGCCGCGACGACGCCGACTGGAACCCGGTCGGCGAGGACGGCGGCTTCGGCGGCGGCGGCGACGCCGAACAAGCGCTGGCGCATCCGCTGGAACTCAACGCCCTGGTCCGCGACGAAGCCGACGGCCCGCGCCTGTACGCGAACTGGAACTGGGCCAGCGAACTGCTCGACCAAGCCGCGGTGGCGGCCTTCGCCGACGCCTGGTTCGACGCCCTGCGCCGCATCGCCGACTTCGCCCGCGACGCCGACGGCGCCGCGCTGACCCCGTCCGACGTGCCCTTGGTCGCGCTCGACCAATCCGACATCGAACTCTTGGAATCGCTCTATGCGCAACTCGAAGATTGAAGACATCCTGCCGCTGACCCCGCTGCAGCACGGCTTCCTGTTCCACGCCCTGTACGACGACAAGGTGCAGGACAGCTATGTGGTGCAGATGACCTTCGTCCTCGACGGCGCGCTCGACGCGGCCGCGTTGCGCGCCGCCGCCGACGCCTTGCTGCGCCGCCACGCCAGCCTGCGCGCGGCGTTCGTGCACGACAAGACCAAGGAACCGGTGCAGGTGATCCAGCGCGACGTGCGCGCGCCGTGGCGCGAGCTGGACCTGTCGGCGCTGCCGCCGCGCGAGCGCGAAGCGGCGCTGGCGCAGGCCATCGCCGACGACGCCCGGCAACGCTTCGACCTGGCCCGCGCGCCGCTGCTGCGCTTCGTGCTGATCCGCGAATCGGCCGAGCGCCACTACCTGATCTTCAACAGCCACCACATCCTGCTCGACGGCTGGTCCACGCCGATCGCGCTGCAGGAGCTGTTCGCGCTGTACCGCAACGGCGCCGACACCGAGGCCTTGCCGCGGGTGGTGCCGTACCGCGACTACATGCGCTGGCTCGGCGGGCGCGACCGCGACGCCGCGCGCGAGGCCTGGCGCGAGGCCTTCCTCGGCTTCGAGGAACCGACCCGGATCGCCGCCACCAGCACCGCGCCGGCGGTGCCCGACACGCTGCGCATCGACCTGCCCGACGAACTGATGCAGCGCCTGACCCGCCAGGCGCGCACGCTCGGCGTCACCCTCAACACCATCGTCCAGGCCGCCTGGGGCGTGCTGCTCGGCCGGCTGACCCATCGCCGCGACGTCGCCTTCGGCACCACCGTGTCGGGCCGCCCGCCGGAACTGGCCGGCGTCGAGCAGATGGTCGGACTGTTCATCAACACCTTGCCGCTGCGCCTGCAGTGGCGTCCCGACGAAACCGTGGCCGCGCTGCTGCAACGCCTGCAGCGCGAACAGTCGGCGCTGCTCGACCATCAACACCTCGGGCTGGCCGAGATCCAGCGCACCGCCGGCCACGGCGAACTGTTCGACACCCTGGTGATCTTCGAGAATTTCCCCGTCGGCGAAGACGGCGACGGCCCGGACGACCTGCGCGTGGCCGTGCACAGCCACAACGGCGGCGACACTTCGCACTATCCGGTCGGCCTGGCGCTGATACCGGGCCGGCCGAACCAGCCCTATCAACTCAAGCTCAGCTACCGCCCGGACCTGCTCGAACGCGAGCGGGTGCTGCGCCTGGGCCGGCGCTACCAGCGCCTGATCGAAGCCTTCGCCGCCGACGCGCAGCAACCGCTGGGCCGGATCGACCTGCTCGACGCCGACGAAACCCGGCAGGTGCTGCACGACTGGAACGCGACCGCGCACGAATGCGCGGACACCCACTTGGCCGCGCTGCTGTCGGCGCAGGCCGCGCGCACGCCCGATGCCGTCGCGCTGCGCTTCGAAGGCGAAACCCTGAGCTACGCCGAGCTGGAGGCGCGCAGCAACCGCCTCGCGCGCGCGCTGATCGCCCAGGGCGTCGGCCCGGAATCCATCGTCGGCGTGGCGCTGCCGCGTTCGCTCGAGCTGCCGGTCGCGCTGTGCGCGGTGCTCAAGAGCGGCGCGGCCTATCTGCCGCTGGACACCGACTACCCGCCCGAGCGCCTGGCCGACATGCTCGCCGACGCCGCGCCGGCCTGCGTGCTCGCCCGCGCCGACACCGCCGACGCCCTGCCGGCCGACGCGCCGCTGTGGCGGCTCGACGACGCCGCGCTGCGCGAGCGCGTGGCCGCGCTGCCGGCGCACGCCGTCGGCGACGACGAGCGCCGCACGCCGCTGCGGTCGGAGCATCCGGCCTATGTGATCTACACCTCCGGTTCGACCGGCAAGCCCAAGGGCGCGGCGATCCCGCACCGCGGCGTGGTCAACCGGCTGGAGTGGATGCAGCGCGAATACGGCCTGCAGGCCGACGACGCGGTGCTGCAGAAGACCCCGTCGAGCTTCGACGTGTCGGTGTGGGAGCTGTTCTGGCCGCTGACCCGCGGCGCGCGGCTGGTGCTGGCGCGGCCCGGCGGCCATCGCGAACCGCGTTACCTGGCCGAGCTGATCGAACGCGAGCGCATCACCACGGTGCACTTCGTCGCCTCGATGCTGGACGTGTTCGTATCCGAGGCCAGCGCCGCGCAATGCGCCAGCCTGCGTCGCATCGTCTGCGGCGGCGAAGCGCTGTCGGCCGACCTGCGCCGGCGCGTGGCCCAGCGTCTGGGACGCCCGCTGCATCACTCCTACGGCCCCACCGAAACCTCGATCGGCGTGGCCGCATGGCCGTGCCGCGAAATCGAAGACGGCCCGATCCCGATCGGCGGGCCGATCGCCAACACCCGTTTCTACGTGCTCGACAGCGCACTGCGTCCGGTCCCGCCGGAAACGCTGGGCGAGCTGTACATCGCCGGCGACTGCCTCGCGCGCGGTTATCTCGGCCGCGCCGCGCTCAGCGCCGAGCGCTTCGTCGCCGATCCGTTCGCGCGCGGCCAGCGCATGTACCGCTCCGGCGACCTGGCGCAATGGCGCGAGGACGGCGCGATCGTCCACCGCGGCCGCGCCGATCAGCAAGTCAAGGTGCGCGGCCTGCGCATCGAACTGGGCGAGATCGAAGCCGAGCTGGCCCGCGCCGGCTACCCGCGCAACGCCGCGATCGTGCGCGAGGACCGTCCGGGCCAGCGCCAGATCGTCGCTTACGTGTTCGCCGAAGCCGAAGCCGGGTTCGACGCCGACGCGCTGCGCGCGCAGCTGGCCGCGCGCCTGCCCGACTACATGCTGCCCGCGGCGCTGGTGGCGATGCCTGCGCTGCCGCAACTGCCCAACGGCAAGCTCGACCGCAAGGCGCTGCCGGCGCCGGACTACGCGCCGGCCAGCCTGCGCGAGCCGCGCGACGAACGCGAGCGCATCCTGTGCGCGCTGTACGCCGAAGTGCTGGGCGTGGAGCGCGTCGGCATCGACGACAGTTTCTTCGACCTGGGCGGACATTCGCTGCTGGCGATCCGCCTGATCGGCCTGATCCGCGCGCGCCTGCAGCTGGAGCTGCCGATCCGCGCGCTGTTCGAACACCGCAGCGTGGCCGCGCTGGCGCCGCAGCTGGACCGCAACCGCGCGCGCCGGCCGGCGCTGGCGGCGCAGCCGCGCCCGCAACTGCTGCCGCTGTCGTTCGCGCAGTACCGGCTGTGGTTCCTGCACCAACTCGAAGGCCCCAGCGCCACCTACAACATCCCGCTGGCCCTGCGCCTGCGCGGCCCGCTCGACCCCGACGCCCTGCAGGCCGCGCTCAACGACCTGCTGGCGCGCCACGAAAGCCTGCGCACGCTGTTCCCCGACGGCGACGCGCCGCGCCAGCACATCCTGGCCGCGCCCGGCGCGCACGACCGTCTCGACGACGCCGCGGCGTTCGTGTCGCTGGCGACCATCGACACCGCCGAAGCCGCCCTCGACGCCGACCTGCGCGAGGCGGCGACCTACGCCTTCGACCTGAGCTGCGAATTTCCGCTGCGTCCGACCCTGTTCCGGGTCGGCGCCGAAGACCACGTGCTGCTGCTGTTGCTGCACCACATCGCCGGCGACGGCGCTTCGATGGCGCCGCTGGCGCGCGACCTGTCGCAGGCCTATGCCGCGCGCCTGACCGGCGCGGCGCCGGACTGGGCGCCGCTGCCGGTGCAGTACGCCGACTACACCCTGTGGCAGCGGCAACTGATGGGCGGCGAGGACGACAGCGACAGTCTGCTGCGCCAGCAAATCGATTACTGGAAGCAGCGGCTCGCCGACCTGCCCGAACAGTTGTCGCTGCCGGCCGACCGGCCGCGCCCCGGCACCGCGAGCTACCGCGGCCGGACCGCCCATTTCGAGTTCGACGCCGGGCTGCACCGCCGCCTGCTGGCGCTGTCGCAACGCCACGGCGCGACCTTGTTCATGACCTTGCAGGCGGCGGTCGCCGCGCTGCTGACGCGGATGGGCTCGGGCACCGACATTCCGCTCGGCGCGCCGGTCGCCGGCCGCACCGATGCCGCATTGGAGAACCTGGTCGGCCTGTTCCTCAACACCCTGGTGTTGCGCGTGGACACCGCCGGCGATCCCAGCTTCGCCGCCCTGCTCGCGCGCGTGCGCGACACCGACCTGGCCGCCTACGAACACCAGGACCTGCCGTTCGAGCAACTGGTCGAAACCCTCAATCCGACCCGCTCGCTGTCGTACCACCCGCTGTTCCAGGTGATGGTGGTGCTGCAGAACATGAGCGTCGGCGAGCTGCGCCTGCCCGGGCTGCAGTGCGAGGCGCATCCGCTGGAAACCGACGTGGTCAAGTTCGACCTCAACTTCGCGTTCTCCGAGCGCACCGCCGCCGACGGCGCGCCCGACGGCCTGCAGGGCGCGATCGAGTACGCCACCGACCTGTTCGACGAAGCCAGCGTGCGCACGCTGTGGCGGCGTTTCGAACGCCTGCTGTGCGCGGTGGCCGAGGACGCCGAGCGCGCCATCGGCGCGATCGAGCTGATGGATCCGACCGAGCGGCAGCGCTTGCTGCACGACTGGAACGCCACCGAGCAAGCGGTCGTCGAAGCGCCGTTGCCGAGCCTGTTCGAGGCCCAGGCGGCGCGCACGCCGTCGGCGCCGGCGGCGATCTATCGCGACGAGGCCGGCGACGCGCAGCATCTGGACTTCGATGCGCTCAACCAGCGCGCCAACCGCCTGGCCAACGTGCTGATCGCCGAAGGCGCGGGCCCGGAGAGCGTGGTGGCGATCGCGCTGCCGCCATCGCCGGACCTGCTGGTCGCCCTGCTCGCCACGCTCAAGGCCGGCGCGGCGTATCTGCCGCTGGACCTGGGCAATCCGGGCGAACGGTTGGCGGCGATGCTCGACGACGCCAAGCCGGTCCGCGTGCTCACGCGCGCGGCCTTCGCCGCTCTGCTGCCCACCCACGCGCCGCTGTGCCTGCTCGACGAGCCGGCGCTGCAACAGCGCCTGGCGCGCAGCAGCGCCGCCAATCCCACCGACGCCGACCGCCTGCGGCCGCTGAAGCCGCTGCACCCGGCCTATGTGATCTACACCTCCGGCTCGACCGGCACGCCCAAGGGCGTGACGGTCTCGCACCGTTCGGCCGCGCATTACTTCGCGTGGAGCCGGCACGCGTACTTCGCCGCCAACGATGCGGCCGGCGGCAACGGTTCGGCCACCACCCTGTCGGCCGCGTTCGACGGCAGCGTCACCGTGCTGTTCGGCCCGCTGCTGGCCGGCCAGCCGCTGGCCCTGGTCGAGACCGATCAGGACTTCTCGCGCCTGCTGGCCGCGCAACCGGCCGGCGGCTATGAACTGCTCAAGCTCACTCCGGCGCACCTGAAACTGCTCAACGCCACCCTGGAACCCGGCGCTCCGGCGCCGGCGCGCACCCTGCTGCTCGGCGGCGAAGCGCTGGTGCCGGCCGACCTCGCGTTCTGGCAGCAGCGTTATCCGGACGTGCGCCTGATCAACGAATACGGCCCGACCGAGGCCACCGTCGGCTGCAGCACCTACGAGGTCGACGCCGACATGCGCGAGGCTTCCGCCGTATCGATCGGCACGCCGATCTGGAACGCGCGGCTGTACGTGCTCGACGAAAAACTGCGGCCGCAACCCTGCGGCGTGGCCGGCGAGCTGTACATCGCCGGCGCCGGCCTCGCGCGCGGCTATCTGAACCGCCCCGGCCTCAGCGCCGAGCGTTTCGTCGCCGATCCGTTCGCCGCCGGCGAGCGCATGTACCGCACCGGCGACCTCGCGCGCTGGCGCGAAGACGGCCGCCTGGACTGCCTGGGCCGCATCGACCACCAGGTCAAGATCCGCGGCTACCGCATCGAACTCGGCGAAATCGAGGCGGCGCTGGCGCAGGCCGGTTTCGCCCACAACGCGGTGATCGCGCGCGAGGACCATGCCGGCCACAAGCAACTGGTCGCCTATCTCGCGACCGACGACCTCGATGCGGCGGCGCTGCGCGCGCAGCTGGCCCAACGCCTGCCCGACTACATGATTCCGGCCGCTTTCGTCGCCCTCGACGCGCTGCCGCTGACCGGCAACGGCAAGCTCGACCGCAAGGCGCTGCCGGCGCCGCAACTGCGCAGCGCCAGCGAGCGCGCGCCGCGCGATGCCGCCGAAACGCTGCTGTGCGAACTGTTCGCCGAGATCCTGCACCTGCCGCAAGTGGGCATCGACGACAACTTCTTCGCCCTCGGCGGCGACAGCATCGGCTCGACCCAGTTGGTCGGCCGCCTGCGCCGCGCCGGCTGGTCGGCCAGCGTGCGCACCGTGTTCGAACACCAGAGCCCGGAGGCGCTGGCCCAGGTCATCCGGCCGCTGGCCGATGCCGCCAAGACCACGCTGGAGGCGGCGGTCGGCGAGTTGCCGGCCACGCCGATCATGCACTGGTTCCTGGAACAGGACGGCCCGCTGCAGCAATATCATCAGTCGGTGCTGCTGCAGATACCGGCGTTGCCCGAAGCGCAGCTGCTGGCGGCCTTGCAGGCGGTGCTCGACCACCACGACGCCTTGCGCTTGCGGCTGACGCCGGAACGCCGCTGGGACGTGCGCGCCGCCGGCGCGGTGCGCGCGAGCGATTGCCTGCAGCGCATCGAGACCGGCGACTCGCCCGAATCGGCGGACCGGCCGGCGTTCGAAGCGCGCATGCACGAACGCGCCACCGCCAGCGCGGCCGCGCTGGACCCGCGCGACGGCCGCATGCTGCAAGCGCTGTGGTTCGAACACGCGGGCCAGCCGCTGCTGTTGCTGCAGATCCACCATCTGGCCATCGACGGCATTTCCTGGCGCATCCTGCTGCAGGACATCAAGGACGCCGCCGACGCCATCGCCGCCGGCCGCGCCGTCGTCCTGCCCGCGGTGGCGACGCCGCTGCGCCACTGGGCGCTGCGATTGCCGCAGGCCGCCGCGCAACGCGCGCACGAATTGCCGCTGTGGCAATCGATGCTCGCCGGTCCCGATCCGGCGATCGGCGCGCGCGCGCTGGATCCCTCGCGCGACACCATCGCCACGCGGCGCAGCCTCAGCCTGAGCCTGGACAGCGAAGTCACCCGCACCCTGCTCACCCGCGCGCCCGAAGCCATCCACGGCCGCATCAACGACGTGCTGCTGACCGGCTTCGCCCTGGCGCTGCGCGGCTGGCGCGCGCGGCGCGGACTGGACGATCCGGACACCGTGCGTTTCGGGCTGGAAGGCCACGGCCGCGAAGAGATCGTCGCCGGCGCCGAGCTGTCGCACACCCTGGGCTGGTTCACCAGCCTGTTCCCGGTGCAACTGGCGCTGGACGCGGCCGACGCGCGCGCCGCCCTGGACGATGAGCGCGTGCTCGCGCGCTGCCTCAAGCAGGTCAAGGAACAACTGCGCCGGCTGCCCGACCACGGCATCGGCTACGGCCTGCTGCGCTATCTGCACGAAGCCGGGCGGCAGGCCCTGGCCGACCGGGCGCAACCGCAGATCGCGTTCAACTACCTCGGTCGTTTCGGCGCCGGCGACGCGGGCGAGGATTGGGGCGCCACCGACCGCGTCGCGGTGCAGGCCGGCGATCATCCCGAGCGGCCGCTGGCGCACGCGCTGGAACTCAACGCGATCACCCTGGACGGCGCCGCCGGGCCGGTGTTGAACGCGACCTGGAGCTGGGCCGGCGACGTGCTCGGCGAGGACGAGGTGCGCGAACTGGCCGAAGACTGGCACGCCGCCCTGCGCGCCATCGCCGCCTACGCCTCGCGCGCGCAGCGCGACGGATTCACCGCGTCCGATCTGCCGCTGGTCGCGCTCGACCAGGCCCAGATCGAGGCCATCGAAGCCGCGCAGCCGGCGCTGGCCGACATCCTGCCGCTGTCGCCGTTGCAACACGGCTTCCTGTTCCATGCCCTGTACGACGAACAGGCCCACGACAACTACATGATGCAGGTGGTGCTGCGCTTCGACGGCCCGCTGCGCGGCGACGCGCTGCGCAAGGCCGCGAACCGGCTGCTGCAACGCCACGCCAACCTGCGCGCCGCCTTCGTCCACGAGGGCCTGGGCGAAGCCGTGCAGGCGATCGCGCGCACGCTCGACGCGCCGTGGCGCGAGGTGGACACGGACGAAGCCGGCTTCGCCGAAGTGTTGCGCGAAGACCAGCGGCAACGCTTCGACCTGGCGCAAGCGCCGCTGCTGCGCTTCATCCTGGCGCGCACCGCGCCCGACCGGCACTACCTGGTGTTCACCAGCCACCACATCCTGCTCGACGGCTGGTCCACGCCGATCCTGATCCAGGAGCTGCTGGCGCTGTATGCGCAAGGCGAACACGCCGCATTGCCGCGGGTCACGCCGTATCGCGATTACCTCGGCTGGCTGGCGGGCCGCGACAAGCCGGCCGCGTTGGCGGCCTGGCGCGAGGCGCTGTCCGGGCTGGAAGAGCCGAGCCGGATCGCTCCGGCGAACACCATCGCGAGCACGCCCGAGCTGCTGCGTTTCCATCTGCCGCAAGACCTCAGCGCGCGTCTGGTCGAACAGGCGCGGCAATCCGGCGTGACCCTCAACACCGTGATCCAGGCGGCTTGGGGAATCCTGCTCGCGCGCCTGCTGCGCCGCGACGACGTGGTGTTCGGTATCACCTTCGCCGACCGTCCGGCCGAGCTGGCCGGCAGCGAGCAGATGGTCGGCCTGTTGATCAACACCCTGCCGCTGCGCCTGCGCCTGCGGGCCGCCGAACCCTTGCGCGACCTGCTGCGGCGCCTTCAGCAGCAACAATCGGCGCTGCTCGAACACAGCCACCTGGGCCTCAGCGAGATCCAGCGCGTGGCCGGCCTGGGCGAATTGTTCGATACCTTGATGGTGTACGAGAGCTACCCCATCGACGAAGCCGGCCTGCAGACCCAGTCGCAACAGCTCAGCGTCGGCTTCCACAGCCACCACGGCGGCGACACCTCGCATTATCCGCTCGGCTTGTCGGCGGTGCCCGGCGAGCGCATCCGCCTGGGCTTCAGCTACCGCAGCGACGTCTACGCGCCGGCGCAGCTCCAGCGTTTGGCCGACAGCTACACCCGCATCCTGGAGGCGTTCGCCGACCAGCCGCAGCGACCGTTGGCGCAGCTCGACGTGCTGCCCGCACCCGAGCGCCAGCGCCTGCTGCGCGACTGGAACCAGCGCGCCCTGCCGGTCGCCGAGCCCGACCTGGCGACGGTGCTGGAACGGCAGGCCGCGCGCAGCCCCGACGCGACCGCGCTGGTCTTCGGCGAGGAACGCCTGAGCTACGCGCAATTGCACGAGCGCGCGCAGCGGCTCGCCGCGGTGCTGCGCGCGCGCGGCATCCGCGCCGAGGATCGCGTCGCGGTCGCGCTGCCGCGTTCGAGCGAACTGATCGTCGCCCTGCTCGCCGTGCTCAAGGCCGGCGCGGCGTACCTGCCGCTGGACGTGGACTATCCGGCCGAACGCCTGGCCTACATGCTCGACGACGCCGCTCCGGCGATCGTGATCACCCGCCGCGACGCGATGCGGGCCGCGCCCGCCGACGCGCTGCTGCTCGACGACGACGCGGTGCGCGCCGCCATCGAGCGCTCGGCCATTGAGCGCGCGGCCGGCGACGGCGCGCCGCGGCCGGAACTGCGGCCGGAACTGAAGCCGGACCACCCGGCCTACGTCATCTACACCTCCGGCTCCACCGGCAAGCCCAAGGGCGTGGTGGTGAGCCATCGCCAGATCGTGCATTCGAACGCGGCGCGCTTGGACTACTACGCGGCCGCCGACGGCGACGCCGCCGAAACCGCGCTGCTGCTGCCGTCGGTGGCGTTCGACGCCTCGCTCGGCACGATCCTGCACGCGCTGAGCAGCGGCGGCACCCTGGTGCTGCCGGCGCCGGGCCAGGAACGCGAACCAACGGCGCTGGCCGAGCTCGTCGCACGGCACCAAGTGCAGGCCTGGCTCAGCGGCCCGGCGCTGTATCGCGCCGTGCTGGAGCAGGCGCCGGACCGCTTGTCGACGCTGACCCGCGTGGTGCTCGGCGGCGAATCGATCGCCCCCGCGCTGCTGTCGCAACACCGCGCGCAGGCCTCGGCCGATTGCGCGCTGTACAACGAATACGGCCCGACCGAGGCCAGCGTGTGGTCGAGCGTGGCGCGGTTGCCGGCGCGGGCCGGCGCCGACGACAGCGCCGCCGAACTGGCCTGCATCGGCGCGCCGATCGCCAACACCCGCTTGTACGTGCTGAGCCCGCAACTGCAACCGCAGCCGGTCGGCGTGGCCGGCGAGCTGTACATCGCCGGCGCTGGCCTGGCGCGCGGCTACCTCGGCCGCGCCGCGCTCAGCGCCGAGCGCTTCGTCGCCGATCCGTTCGCCGTGGGCGAACGCATGTACCGCAGCGGCGACCTGGCGCGCTGGCGCGACGACGGCCAGCTCGAATACCTCGGCCGCGACGACGGACAGGTCAAGCTGCGCGGCTTCCGCATCGAGCTCGGCGAAATCGAGGCGGCCATCGCCGCGGCCGGCTATCCGCACAACGCGGTCGCGGTGCGCGAGGACCGTCCCGGCCAGCGGCAACTGGTCGCCTATCTTGTGACCGGCGCCCTGGTGACCGGCGCCGAGGCGCTGGACGCCGAGGCGCTGCGCCGCGCCCTGGCCGCGAACCTGCCCGAACACATGGTGCCGGCCGCCTATGTCGCGCTGGACGCGTTGCCGCTCACGCCCAACGGCAAGCTCGACCGCCAGGCCCTGCCCGCGCCGGAGGCCGGCCGCGATCTGCGCCTGCCGCGCACCGCGCTGGAACAGTCGCTGTGCGACTTGTTCGCCGGCGTGCTGGGTCTGGACCGGGTCGGCATCGACGACAGTTTCTTCGCCCTCGGCGGCGACAGCATCAGCTCGATCCAGCTGGTCGGACGCGCCCGCCAGCTCGGCTTGCGCTTCAGCGCGCGCGACGTGTTCCAGCACCCCAGCGTGCAGGCGCTGGCGCGCGTCGCCGGCACCAGCGAGGCCGCCGATGTATTGCCGCAGCAGTCGCCGACCGGCGCGCTGCCGGCGACGCCGATCATGCAATGGCTGCTGGAGCGCGAAGGCTCTCACCGGCACTTCGCCCAGACCATGCTGTTGCAAGTGCCGCGGCTGCGGCACGAGCCCTTGCAGGCGGCGCTGCAGGACCTGATCGAACACCACCATGCCCTGCGCATGCGCCTGCGCGATGGCGCGCCCGAGATCGGCGAAGCCGGCAGCGTGCGCGCGGCGGACTGCCTGGACGCGGTGCCGCTGCACGGCCTGACAGCCGAGGCGCGCGAGCGCCTGATGCACGAGCGCATGCTCGCCGCGCAGCTGCGGCTGTCGCCGGACGACGGGCGCATGCTGCAAGCGGTGTGGTTCGACGACGGCGCCGATTCGCGCCTGTTCCTGGTGCTGCATCACCTGGTGGTGGACGGCGTGTCCTGGCGCATCCTGGTGCCGGACTTGCAGGCCGCATGGGAGGCGCGCGCCACCGGCCTCGCACCGGCGCTCGCGCCCGTGCCCACCTCGTTCCGCCACTGGGCCCTGGCCCTGCCCGCGGCCGCCGCCGCGCGCGCCGCGGAACTGCCGTTCTGGCAGGCGATGGTCGAAGGCGAAGATCCGTCGCTGACCCCACGCCCGCTCGACGGCGCGCGCGACACGCTGGCGACCCAGCGCCATCTCTCGCTGCGGCTGGAACCGGAAGTCACCCGGGTGTTGCTGACCCGCGCGCCGGAGCGCATGCGCGGCCGCATCAACGACGTGCTGCTGTCGGCGTTCGCGCTGGCGCTGGCGCAGTGGCGCCGTCGGCAAGGCCTGGGCGATGTAGAGCGCGTGCGCTTCGACCTGGAAGGCCACGGCCGCGAGGCCCTGACCGGCAGCGCCGCGGCCGAGAGCATCGACATCAGCCGCACCGTCGGCTGGTTCACCAGCCAGTTCCCGGTGCAGCTGTCGCTGGCCGGCATCGACCAGGCCGCGGCCGCGCACGGCGGCGCCGCGCTGGACGCCGCGCTGAAGTCGGTCAAGGAGCAATTGCGCGCCCTGCCCGACAACGGCATCGGCTACGGCTTGTTGCGCTACCACGGCGAACACGGCCGCGCCGCGCTCGGCGGCCACGCCGCCGCGCAGATCGGCTTCAACTACCTGGGCCGCTTCGCCATCGCCGAGCAAGGCCACGGCGCTTCGGACTGGGCCCAGGCCGAGGCGGCGGTTCCCAGCGCGGGCGAAGACACGCCGCTGGTGCATGCGCTGTCGCTCAACGCCACCACCGAGGACCGCCGCGACGGTTCGGTGCTGTGCGCCAACTGGAGCTGGGCCGGCGAGCTGTTCGACGAGCGCGCCATCGGCGAACTCGCCCAGCTGTGGTTCGGGCTGTTGCGGCGGATCGCGCACGACGCCGTCCACGACGAGCGGATGCTGTTCACGCCCTCGGACCTGCCGCTGATCGCGCTCGACCAGCAGCGCATCGAAGCGATCGAGGCGATCCAGCCGCCGCTGGCCGACATCCTGCCGCTGTCGCCGCTGCAGCACGGCCTGCTGTTCCACGCGCTCTACGACGACGGCGCGCCCGATGCCTATCTGGTGCAGCAGGTGTTCCGCTTCGAAGGCCGGCTGGACGCGGCGGCGATGCGGACCGCCGCCGACCGCCTGCTCGAACGCCACGCCAATCTGCGCGCGGCCTTCATCCACGACGGCCGCTCCGGCACCGTGCAGGCCATCGCCCGCGTGGTCCAGGCGCCGTGGCGTTTCGTCGACAGCGACGAGGACGGACTGCAGGCGCTGTTGCTGCTGGACAAGCAGCAACGCTTCGAACCCTCGCAGGCGCCGCAGCTGCGCTTCACCCTGGTGCGCACCGCGCCGGACCTGCACTACCTGGTGTTCACCAGCCACCACATCCTGCTCGACGGCTGGTCGATGCCGATCGTGCTGCGCGAACTGCTGGCGCTGTACCACGCGCGCGGCAGCGACGCCGGGTTGCCGCCGGCGCCCGCGTATCGCGACTACCTGGCCTGGATCGACGCGCAGGACCGCGAGGCCGCGCGCGCGGCCTGGCGCGAGGAACTCGCCGGCCTCGACGAGCCTACCCTGCTGGCGCCGCAAGCCTCGGCCGAGCCGAGCATGCCACTGACCCACCAGCACCTGTTCTCGCGCGAGCTGACCCAGTCGCTCAACGCCCAGGCGCGCCGCCACGGCCTGACCCTCAACACCTTGCTGCAGGCGGCCTGGGGCCTGCTGCTGGCGCAGACCACCGGGCGCGACGACGTCGTGTTCGGCATCACCGTGTCCGGCCGCCCGCCGGAAGTGGCCGGCGTGGAGCGCATGGTCGGCCTGCTGATCAACACCTTGCCGCTGCGCCTGCGCATCCGCCCGGAGCAGACGCTCGCGGCCTGGCTGGGCGACCTGCAGTCGCGCCAGGCGCGCCTGCTCAACGAACAGTTCCTGGACCTTCCGCAGATCCTGCGCGACAGCGAGCACGCCACGCTGTTCGACACCCTGATGGTCTACGAGAACTATCCGCTCGACCCGAACGACCGCCGCGCGCTGGAAGCCGACAGCGAACTGCGCATCGGCATGGCGCCGGGCCACGGCGGCGACCTGTCGCACTACCCGCTCAGCCTGTCGCTGCTGCCGGGCGAACGCCTGCGCCTGGACTTCAGCTACCGCCCCGACGTGTTCTCGCGAGCCGACCTCGACGGCCAGATCCGCCGCTACACGCGCCTGCTCGAAGTCCTCGCCGGCGACCTCGACCGGCCGTTGGGTCGCGTGGACCTGCTCGACGAAGGCGAGCGCGAACGCCAGCTGCAGACCGGCATCGCGCCGCTGCAGGCGCCGCCGCCCGGCGGCCTGCACGATGCGTTCGCGCAAGCCGCGGCGGCCGCGCCGCGCGAGGTCGCACTGGCCTGCAACGGCCAGACCCTGGACTTCGCCGAACTCGACGCCCGCGCCAACCGGCTGGCGCACGTGCTGATCGCCCGCGGCGTCGGCGCCGAGGACCGGGTCGCGCTGGCGCTGCTGCGCACGCCCGAGCTGATCGTCGCGGTGCTGGCCGTGCTCAAGGCCGGCGCCGCTTACCTGCCGCTGGATCTGGAGCAGCCTGCCGAGCGCCTGCGCGACATCCTCGACGACGCCCGCCCCGTACTGACGATCGGCACCGCCGCCGCGACCCGCGCGCTGGACGGCGCCGCGCCGTTGCTGTTGCTCGACGACGCCGACACCCGCGCCGCGCTCGCCACCGCGCCGCAGCGCGCGCCGGTCGACGCGGACCGGCGCCGGCCGTGGTCGCCGTTGCATCCGGCCTACGTCATCTATACCTCCGGCTCGACCGGCAAGCCCAAGGGTGTGGTGATCGGCCACGGCTCGCTGGCCAACCTGTTCCATCACCACAAGCAGCGGCTGATCGATCCCGAGACGGCCCGCGCCGGCGGCGCGCGCCGGCGCTTCGCCCTGACCGCCTCGATGGTGTTCGACACCTCGATCGAGGCACTGCTGTGGCTGGCCGCCGGCCACGAGCTGCACCTGATCGACGAGCAGGTACGCAAGGACACCCAGTGGCTGGTCGACTACGTGGTCGAGCACGGCATCCACGCGATGGACGTGACGCCCTCGCTGTTCGAGGTGCTGCTACAGGACGGTCTGCTCGAACGCGACGACAGCCAGTTGTGCTGCGTGATGCTCGGCGGCGAAGCGGTCGGCGAGGCGCAGTGGCGCACGCTGGCCGAATCGCCGCGGGTGCGAGGCTACAACCTGTACGGCCCGACCGAGTGCACGGTCGACGCCTGCTTCGCCAGCATCGACGCCGGCAGCCGCCCGGCCATCGGCGCGCCGCTGTGGAACAGCCGCGCCTACGTGCTCGATGCGCGCCTGCAACCGGTGCCGGCCGGCGTGGCCGGCGAGCTGTACCTGGCCGGCGCGTTCCTGGCGCGCGGCTACCTCGACCGTCCGCGCCTGAATGCCGAGCGCTTCGTCGCCGATCCGTTCGTCCATGGTGAACGCATGTACCGCAGCGGCGACCTCGCGCGCTGGCGCGGCGACGGCCAGCTCGAATACCTCGGCCGCGCCGACGATCAGGTCAAGATCCGCGGCTTCCGCATCGAGCCGGGCGAGATCGAGGCGCGCATCGCCGAGGCCGGCTACGCCCAGAACGCGGTGCTGGTGCGCGACGATCAACCCGGCCGCAAGCAACTGGTCGCCTATCTCGCCGCCCCCGAGGCCGGCTTCGACCTCGACGCGCTGCGCCGGCTGCTGGCCGCGCAACTGCCCGACTACATGGTGCCGGCCGCGTTCGTGCGCCTGCCGCAGCTGCCGCGCAACATCAACGGCAAGCTCGACCGCAAGGCGCTGCCGGCGCCGGACTTCGCCAGCGCCAGCGCGCGCGCGCCGCGCGACGCCAAGGAGCAGCTGTTCTGCACCCTGGTCGCCGAAGTGCTGGGGCTGGAGCGGGTCGGCATCGACGACAATTTCTTCGCCCTCGGCGGCGACAGCATCAGCTCGATCCAGTTGGTCAGCCGCGCGCGCAAGCAAGGGTTGGTGATCACCGCGCGCGATGTATTCCGCCAGCAGACCGTGGAAGTGCTGGCGGCGACGGCCGCGCCGCTGCCGCGCAGCGAAGCCGCGCCGGTGCAGGCGCCGACCGGCGCGCTGCCGGCGACGCCGATCATGCATTGGCTGCTGGACCAGCCCGAGCTGGCGCGCACGTTCAACCAGTCGATGACCCTGCCGCTCGGCGACGGTTCCAGCGAGGCCTTGGCCCAGGCGCTGCAGGACCTGCTCGACCACCATCACGCGCTGCGCCTGTGCGTGGAACGCGCCGATCGCGGCGGCGAGCGGCAACTGCGGATCGCGCCGCAAGGCGCGGTGCGCGCGCAGGATTGCCTGCGCGAGGTGTCGCTGGCGGGCCTGGATGCGGACGCACGCCGACGCGCGATCCGCGACGCCGAACGCAGCGCGCGCGACGGGCTCGACCCGCAGCGCGGCCGCATGCTGCAAGCCGTGCGCGTGCACGACGAGAGCGGCGCGCAGCTGCTGCTGACCATCCATCACCTCGCCGTCGACGGCGTGTCCTGGCGCATCCTGCTGCCCGATTTCCAGGCCGCCTGGGATGCGCGCAAGCGCGGCCTGGCGCCGCGCCTGGAGAATGCGGCGACGTCGCTGCGCCACTGGGCGCTGCAGCTGCCGGCGCTCGCCAGCGCGCGCCGCGGCGAACTGCCGCTGTGGCGGTCGATGTTCGCCGGCGCCGATCCGGCGCTGGGCGAACGGCCGCTGGATCCGCGGCGCGACACCGGCGCGACCCAGCGCACCCTGACCCTGCGCCTGGACCCGCACACCACCCAGCAACTGCTGACCGTCGCGCCGACCCAGATCCACGGCCGCATCAACGACGTGCTGTTGACCGCGTTCGCGCTGGCGCTGACCGACTGGCGCCGGCAGCGGCTCGGCGCGGCCCCGTCGTCGCTGCGTTTCGATCTGGAAGGCCACGGCCGCGAGGCGATCCTGGAAGGCGCCGACCTGTCGCGCACGGTCGGCTGGTTCACCAGCGAATTCCCGCTGCAGCTCGACCTGGCCGGCCTGGACCTGGACGATGCGCTGCGCGGCGGCCCCGCGCTCGAACAAACGCTCAAGCGGGTCAAGGAACAGCTGCGCCGCCTGCCCGACAACGGCATCGGCTACAGCCTGCTGCGTTACCTCGACGAGCACGGACGCAGCGCGCTCGCCGACGCGCCGTCGCGGCAGATCGGCTTCAACTACCTCGGCCGCCTGCCCGCGCTCGACGCCGCCGAACCGGCCGCCCACGACGATCCGCAACCCGAAGCGCCGCACGGCGACGACGCGACCTGGCCGCTGTGGCACGCGCTCGGCCTCGACGCGGTCACCGTCGACCACGCCGGCGGCCCGATGCTGCACGCGACCTGGAACTGGGCCGGCGAACTGTTCGACGACGACGCGATACGCGCGCTGGCGCAGCGTTGGTTCGAGGTGCTGCGCTGCATCGCCGAACGCGCCGGCAGCGCGCGCCCGGGCTTCACCCCGTCGGACCTGCCGCTGGTCAGGCTCGACCAGGCCCAGATCGAGGCGATCGAAGCCGGCCAGCCGCCATTGGCCGACATCCTGCCGCTGTCGCCGCTGCAACACGGCCTGCTGTTCCATGCGGTGTACGACGAAGACAGCGTCGACGCCTATCTGGTGCAGGAGGTGTACCAACTCGACGGGACGCTCGACGCCGACCTGTTGCAGACCGCGGCCGACCGCCTGCTGGAACGCCACGCCAACCTGCGCGCCTCGTTCCTGCACCATGGCCTGGCCGAAGCGGTGCAGGTGATCCCGCTCAAGCCCAAGGCGCCGTGGCGCTTCGTCGACAGCGACGAGGCCGGCGCGATCGCGCTGCTGCGCGAGGACCAGCAACAGCGCTTCGATCCGGCCAAGGGGCCGCTGCTGCGCTTCATCCTGGTGCGCACCGCGCCGGACCGCCACTACCTCGCCTTCACCAGCCACCACATGCTGCTCGACGGCTGGTCCTCGCCGATGGTGATGAAGGAGCTGATCAGCCTGTACCACGCGCGCGGCGACCGCTCGGCGCTGCCGTACGTGACGCCGTATCGCGACTACCTGGCGTGGATCGCGGCGCAGGACCGGCAGAACGCGCGCGACACCTGGCGGCGCGAACTGGCCGACCTCGACGGGCCGACCCTGCTGGCGCCGCAGGCCTCGCCGGAACCGGTGATGCCGCACACCCACCCGCACGAGTTCTCGCGCGAACTGACCCAGGCGCTGACCGCGCAGGCGCGCCGTCACGGCCTGACCATCAACACCCTGCTGCAAGCCGCATGGGGCCTGTTGCTGGCGCAGACCACCGGCCGCCAGGACGTCGTGTTCGGCATCACCGTGTCCGGCCGCCCGCCGGAACTGCCCGGCGTGGAGCGCATGGCCGGCCTGCTGATCAACACCTTGCCGCTGCGGCTGCCGCTCGACCCCGCGCAGACGCTCGGCCGCTGGCTGGCCGCGCTGCAGGACCGCCAAGGGCAATTGCTCGACGCGCAGCACCTGGGCCTCACCCAGATCCTGCTCGACAGCGGCCACGCCCAGTTGTTCGACAGCCTGATGGTGTTCGAGAACTATCTGCTCGATGCCGACGACCAGCGCCTGTCCGATCCCGACGGCCGCCTGCGCATCTCCATGGTCGACGGCCACGGCGGCGACAAGTCGCACTACCCGCTGACCTTGCTGTCGATGCCGGGCGAATGCGTGCGCCTGAATTTCAGCTACCGCCCCGACGTGTTCGGCAAGGCCGACATCCAGCGCTTCGCGCGCCGTTACCAGGCGATCCTGGAACAGCTCGCCGGCGACCTGAGCCTGCGCGTGGGCCAGCTCGACCTGCTGGAAGACAGCGAACGCATCCAGCTCGACGCCTGGAACGCCACCGAGCATGCGCTGGAGCCGGAAAGCCTGGCCGCCGCGTTCGAACGCCAGGCGCGCGCCACGCCCGACGCGCCGGCGCTGGTCGCCGACGCGCTGACCCTCAGCTACGCCGAACTCGACCGCCGCGCCGAACGCCTGGCGCGGACGTTGCTGGCGCGCGGGCTCGGCGCCGGCCAGGGCGTGGCGCTGCTGCTGCGCCGCTCGCCCGAATTGGTGATCGCCACCCTGGCCGTGCTCAAGGCCGGCGGCTGCTACGTGCCGCTGCACGAGCAGTATCCGGACGAACGCCTGGCCCTGATCCTGGCCGAGACCGACGCTGCGCTGCTGATCGCCGACGACAGCCTGGACGAACGCGATCTCGCCAGCGCCGGGCTCGCGCCGTCGCAGGTGCTGCGGACCGACCGGCCCGACGACGACGCGTCGCCGGCCGCCGACGCGCCGCTGCCGGCCGCGCATCCGCGCCAGTTGGCCTACGTGATGTTCACCTCCGGCTCCACCGGCCGTCCCAAGGGCGTGGCGGTGGAACAGGCCGACATCGTCGCCTTCGCCCGCGACCGCCGCTTCGCCCGCGAACACGAAGCGGTGCTGCTGCATTCGCCGCACGCCTTCGACGCGTCCACCTACGAGCTGTGGGTGCCGCTGCTCAACGGCGGCACCGTGGTCGTGTGCACCGGCGATTCCGGCGACGGCCGGCAGATGCAGCGGCTGATCGTCGAACACGGCGTGCGCAGCCTCTGGCTCACCGCGGGGCTGTTCCACGAATACGTCGAGTCGATGCCCGAACTGTTCGCGACGTTGCGGCAGGTGTGGGCCGGCGGCGACGTGCTTTCGGCCGACGCCATCCGCCGCCTGCAGGCGCGCTATCCCGCGCTGCGCATCGTCAACGGCTACGGCCCGACCGAGACCACCACCTTCGCGCTGACTTGCGCGGTGCCGATGCTGGCGCCGGAAGCGGCGAGCGTGCCGATCGGTTCGCCACTCGACAATATGCGCGTCTACGTGCTCGACGGCGCGCTGCGGCCGGTGCCGCCCGGCGTGCCGGGCGAGCTGTACATCGCCGGCGCCGGCCTCGCCCGCGGCTACCTCGGACGGCCCGAATTCACCGCCGAGCGCTTCGTCGCCAATCCCTACGCGCCGGCCGCGCATCGCGGCGAACGCATGTACCGCAGCGGCGATCTGGTGCGCTGGCGCGAGGACGGCCGGATCGAGTTCATCGGCCGCAGCGACCAGCAGGTCAAGCTGCGCGGCTTCCGCATCGAGCCGGGCGAGATCGAGAACGCGCTGCAGAACCATCCGGCGGTCGCGCAGGCCATCGTGCAGGTGCGCGAGGACGTGCCGGGCCACAAGCAACTGGTCGGCTACGTGGTGCTCAAGCAGGGCGGCGGCCGCCGCGACACGGCGCAGGAGACGCGCCAGGTCGACGAGTGGGAATCGCTGTACCAGGATCTCTACGACGCCGACACCGTCGACGAGGCCGCGCCGGAGTTCGGCGAGGACTTCCGCGGCTGGAACAGCAGCTACACCCAGGCGCCGATCCCGCTGGAACAGATGCGCGAATGGCGCGCGGCGACGGTGCGGCGCATCCTCGCCCTGCGCCCGCGCCGGGTGCTGGAGATCGGCGTCGGCAGCGGCCTGATCCTGGCGCCGGTGGCGCCGCAGGTGCAGGTCTACCACGGCACCGACCTGTCGCGCGCCACGGTCGAGCGGCTGCAGCGCCAGATCGCGCAACGGCCGGAACTGGCCGACAAGGTGCAGTTGCTGGCGCTGCCCGCGCATCGCACCCGCCAGGTCGTCGACGCGCTGCCGGTCGGCGAGGGCTACGACGCGATCGTGATCAACTCGGTGCTGCAGTACTTCCCCAGCAGCGATTACCTGCAAGAGGTGATCGAGCAGGCGATGCAACTGCTGGCGCCGGGCGGTGCGCTGTATCTGGGCGACGTGCGCAACCTGCAACTGCTGCGCAGCTTCGTCAACGCCGTGCAGCTGCATCAGGCGAGCGGCGACACCGACGCGAACACCCTGCGCCGGCGCATCGACCAGACCCTGCTGACCGAAAAGGAACTGCTGCTGGCGCCGGAGTTCTTCACCCAGTTGCCGCAACGCATCGCCAGCATCGCCACGGTCGACATCCAGACCAAGCGCAGCCGCCACGACAACGAACTGACCCGCCATCGCTACGAGGTAGTGCTGCGCAAGCACGGCCCCGGCGTGCGTTCGGCCGCCGATCTGCCGGCGCAGCCGTGGTCGCCGGCGCTGCTCGATCCCGGCGCCCTCGCCGCGCGCCTGGTGGAGCACCCCGAGGGCCTGCGCATCGTCGACGTGCCGCATCCGCTGCTGCAACCCGAGCTCGACGCGCTGCACCAGTTGCAGGCGGGCCGCCGCATCGCCGAGGTGCGCGCGCGCCTGCTCGCGGCGCAAAGCGGCGACCTGCCGCCGGCCGAAGTCCTGCACGCGCAGGGCGAAGCGCTGGGCTGGGAGGTCGCGGTGACGTGGTCGGATTTCGAACGCGGCCTGGAGCTGCTGTTCCTGCCCAGGCACGACGGCCAGGCGATCTGGACCGACATCCACCGCCCTGCCCACCCGCGCGACTTCGACGCCAGCGCCAACAGCCCCGGCAGCTTCGACCGCCTCGGCGAGTTGCGCGAGCACGCGCAGAAGCACCTGCCCGAGTACATGCAGCCGCTGCTGGTGCCGCTGCCGATGCTGCCGCTGACCCCGAACGGCAAGGTCGACCGCAAGGCCCTGCCCGCACCGGACTTCACCTCCAGCCAGCGCCGCGCGCCGACCACGATGCAGCAACAGGCCTTGTGCGAACTGTTCGCCGAAGTGCTGGAACTGGCCGAGGTCGGCATCGACGACGACTTCTTCGAACTCGGCGGCCACTCGCTGCTGGCCACGCGTTTGGTCGGGCGCATCCGCAACACGCTCGGGGTGGAAGTCTCGGCCCGGCTGCTGTTCGAATCGCCGACCATCGCGGCCCTGTCCGAACGCATGGCCGAACCGCTGCAGGCGCTGACCGCGCTGGAACCGATCGTGCCGATCCGTACCCAGGGCCAGTTGCCGCCGCTGTTCTGCCTGCCGCCGGGCGGCGGCCTGGGCTGGTGGTACCGCGGCCTGACCCGCTACCTCGACCCGCAACGGCCGATCTACGCCCTGCAAAGCGCGAGCCTGATCGATCCCGCCGCCGCGCTGTCGGGCAGCGTCGAAGAAGACGTCGAAGCCCACCTCGCGCAGATTCGCGCAGTACAGCCCGAAGGCCCCTACCACCTGCTCGGCTATTCCTACGGCGGCGCCACCGCGTTGGAAGTCGCGGTGCGCCTGCAACAGGCCGGCCACGAAGTCGCGCGCCTGGTGATCCTGGACTCGTGCATCCGCACCTCGATGCCCGGCTTCGACTCCGACACCGTGCCCAAGGGCGACTACCACGCCAGCATCCTGCAAGGCTTCCTGCAGAACATCGCCGGCTGCGAACTGGGCGACTTCGACCCCGAATCGCTGGACTACGAGCGCGCGACCGAGTTGCTCAAGTACAGCGTGTTCTCCGGCTTCGACGCCGCCCTGCTGCAGCGCTTCGTCGCCACCCAGAACAACGAAGCCAACCTGCTGAACTACTACCGCCCGAGCGCGAAATTCGACGGCAGCATCGTGTATTTCGTCGCCACCGAAGACCTGGGAGCCGAGGCCTACGTGCTCGAACCGGCGACGTTCAAGCACAACATCACCGGCGAACTGCGCAGCTACGACATCGACTGCCGTCACGACCAACTGACCCACCCGCAGAACCTGTCGCGGATCGGCCGCATCCTGGCGCAGGAGTACCGCCTGTGACGTGACGCGCATAACACCGCCGGAAACACGACTGCGGCACCATCGTCGCAAGCCCGTTCCCCTCCCCGCATCGCCATTCATATTCAACCGGAGTACGCCATGACCAACCCCTTCGAAGACAACAACGGCACCTTCCTCGTCCTGGTCAACGACGAGAACCAGCACTCGCTGTGGCCCGAATTCGCCGAAGTCCCCGCCGGCTGGCGCACCGTGTTCGGGCCGGAGCAGCGGCAGGCTTGCCTGGATTACGTCGAACAGAACTGGACGGATATGCGGCCGGCCAGTCTGGCGGCGCTGGACGACGCGCGGGTGGGTTGAGCGCGGCCGGCCGGCTCGCAATCCCGATCGGCTAGATTGGAAAGACGAAGGGCCTGCTTCTGGCAGGCCCTTTTTGTTGGTGGGCGCGGCCTGGGCGCGAGTACCGGCTTCGCCATCGGCATCCGGGATCGAACGGGGCGGCTCGCCTCGCAACCCTCGCCCCCAGGGAAGCTAGCCCTGGGCAACGGCGAGCCCTAGCCCAGCCTGCCGAGGCCGGGATTTGCGATGGCTTCGGCGCTTGGCCTATGATTCGCGCGCCGCGCAACCCGCGCGGCGCATCCACGCACACGTGCCCGGCGGCCTCAGGCCCGAGCGGCAGACGGCGCTTTCCCTCTCGGAGCCCGTCATGCGTCTGTCCCTTTCCGATCCGTTCGCCGCGACCATTCCCGCGGCGCCCAAGGCGCACGCACGCGCGCGGCTGGCTGCGAACACGCGCCGCGGCAGCGCGCTCGCGCTCGCCTTGTCCACCGCCTTGGCGCCGGGCCTGCGCGCCCGCGCCGCCGAAGCCGAAGCGGCGCCCGCCGCCGACGCCGCGACCGGCACGGCGGTCACCCTCGACGAAGTGGTGGTGCGCGGTCAGCGCCGCCGCGAGGCCGGCGCCGCGCTCAAGCTCGATGCGCCGGCGCTGGAAACGCCGCAGGCGGTGTCGACCGTCACCCGCGAAACCCTCGACGCGCAGGGCGTGCGCCGCCTCGGCGAAGCGCTGCGCAACGTCGCCGGCGTCACCAGCAACGACGTCTACGGCTTCTTCGACGGTTTCAACATCCGCGGCTTCAATGCCTCGGCCGACGCGACCTATCTGGACGGCCTGCTGTGGTCGAATTCGATGGCGACGACCGAACTCAGCGGCCTGGATCGCGTGGAGGTGGTCAAGGGGCCGGCTTCGGGCCTGTACGGGCAAGGACCGCTGTCGGGACTGGTCAATCTGGTCAGCAAACGGCCGCAGGAGCAGCGCTTCGTTACGCTGGATCTGGCCGCCGGCTCCTACGGCCTGCGCGAAGTCGGCATCGACGCCAACAGCCCGCTCGATCGCGACGGCCGGGTGCTCGCGCGCTTGAACGCCGTCTATCGCGACCAGGACTTCTTCGTCGATTTCTCCGGCGCGCAGCGCAAGTATCTGGCGCCGTCGCTGACCTGGAACATCGGCGACGCGACCTCGATCACCGTGCTCGGCACCTGGCAGCGCGACCGGATCAATCCGTGGTCGCCGATCCCCGCCTACGGCAGCGCGCTCGCGAATCCGCACGGCCGCCTGCCGCGGCATCTCGCGATCAACGAGCGCGACGCGCCGGCGGAGCAGAACCGCGATTACGACGCGCTGGGCTACAGCTTCGAACACCGTTTCAGCGAGCGCCTGGTACTGCGCCAGTCGGTGCGCTACTCCGAATTCCACGACCGCTGGGACCATTGGCTGTTCGTCGCCGGCGTCAGCCCGGACCTGCGCACGTTCGGGCGGTTCTACTACGGCCCGTATGAGGAACGGGGCCACGATCTGCGCTCGGACACCAACCTGTCCTGGACCATGAGCACCGGCGCGGTGGAGCACCGCTGGTTGCTGGGCTACGACTACAGCGAACGCCGGTCCAGCTACACCAACACCTTCGATCCGGGACCGTACGATCTGGACGTGTTCGCCCCGGTGTACGGCCGCAGCGGCTTGCGGCCGGCGTTCGTCGACGACACCCGCTACGACCAGGCCGCGCGCCAACGCGGCATCTATCTGCAGGATCACGCCAAGATCGGCGAACGCACCACGCTGACCTTGGGCGGGCGCTGGGACGTCGCCTCCAGCGGCGTCGGCTCCGGCCGGGTCGAAGACCGCCAGTTCAGCCCGCGCGCGGGCCTGACCTACGCCTTGCGCCCGGAGCTGGCGATGTATCTCAACCATTCGCGTTCCTTCGCGCCGCAAGGCAGCTACCGCAGTTTCGACGGCAGCGCCTTGCCGCCCGAACGCGGCGTCAACAACGAGATCGGCCTCAAGCTGGCGCCGCACGACGGCCGCATCGTCGCGATGCTGTCGATGTTCGAGCTGACCCGCCAGGACATGGCCAGCGAAGATCCGCAACATCCCAATTTCTACGTGACCCGCGGCGAGCAGCGCAGCCGCGGCCTGGAGCTGGAAGGGCAGTGGCGGCCGCGCGCCGATTGGGAATTGAGCTTCGCCTATGCCTGGACCCAGGCCGAAATCGTCCGCGATCAGGCCCTGCCCGCGGGCGCGCGCCTGGCCGGCGTGCCGCGCCACAGCGCCAATCTGTGGGCGCGCTACACCGTGCCTGCCGGCCCGCTCAGCGGCTTGGGCATCGCCCTGGGCGCGCACGCCGAGAGCGAGCGCCTGGCCAACAACTACGAACCGCTCGATCCGGTGTACCAGCGACCGTTCCGGCTCAAGGGCTACACCACCGTCGACGCCGCGCTCTCGTACGAAGCCGCGCGCTGGGATGCGCGCCTGAACTTCAAGAACCTGTTCGACAAGCGCTACATCCCCGGCGGCGCCAGCAGCGACCGCACCGCGTTCGGCGAGCCCAGGACGGTGGTGGCCAGCGTGCAGTGGAAGTTCTGAGAACCGCGGCGCTGGGGTGTTGCCCGGCTCGCCGCGCTTGCCGAGGCCACGACGTCATCGGCGCCGGCCTTGCGATTCCCGCGCAGCGAGTCCTAGCTTGTCCACGTCCGTGGAGAAACCGTTGGCGCCCACGGGTGGCCGCACAAAAAACAGGCCCAGGCGGGTTCAGCCGCCTGGGCCCGGGCCGGACGCTATCTGGCTTGCCGCGACCTTCCGACGAATCGAGTCGGATCGCGCGCTCAGTCGTCCGAGAAGCAACCCAGGGACAACTTCACGTACCAGTAGCCGCTCGACGGCTGGAATTCCTCGACCAGGATGGTCTCTTCCTGGGTGGATTCGCCCCAGCCCAGGTAGCAGCTGCGGTTCGCGTAGTAGGAGGCGGCTTCATAGGCTTGGTCGCGGTCGTGACCATAGCCCTCGCCGATGACTTGATAGTGGTGCCGGGCCGCGAGCGCGGCGCCGCTGAACACCATCGACATCAGAACGGCGGCGCCGACGGCGCGATACTTGTTCATCTTCATACATGCTCCTTGCAGGTGAAGTTCGAAGGCTGCGGAGTAAACGTGACGGACGTATTAATCCGATCGATGCAGATGGCGTAAACCGAGACCCATGCCGCTATCTGCTGCGTTTCGCCCGGATGCGGGCGCGGCTTTCGTGCCGTTGCGCCGGATCGGTCGATGACGGACGGGGCGGTCAGCGACGAACGGGATCGTGTTCTCTCCGCGCTGGAACCGTAGCACGCGCTGCGATCTCGAGGATGCCCCTATCGCTTCTTCCCGCGCGTGACCCAAAGCCGCTCAGGCCTCGCCTGCAACTCATCGTCGTGATGGGATGATGCGGACGCCAGCATGGGCGGAGGCCTTACTCGCACCTGCTGCGCACTCTGCGTCAGCTAGCGCCAATCTCGCCTCAAGTAATCCGTGGGCTCCCACCGACTCGCATCGCGGGGTCTATGCCGAGCGCGATCATGGAAAGAAGGAGTTCGAACTCATCAGCCAATTCCAGACTATTGGCCGACTCGGGCAGAAACGGCGCGGAATTCCGTATCGAATCCCTTGCGCCGACCAGGCTCGCCAACACCTGCTTCGAAACCACGTATTCGTCGGCAAGCAGAGAGGCCTTTCTGCTGATGTGCGCAAACAGCAACGAGAACGCCTCAGCATCAAAGACCTCCGCCGCTCGCAAGCGATGCACCGATCGCTCGAAAAGCTCATTGAGTTCCAGGTCGAATTCGTGCATCTCTTTGCCTTCGCTTCGGTTGCGCATAGGGTTGCCACCAGCGCGCACGGGGCCGTTTTTGGCATACTCGGCGCCATCGATTTCGCATGGACACTGAGAAGAATGACGGACGATAGAAGTTGGTACGGGCCGACAATAGCGATACTGTACTCGCTGCTTTTCGTAAGGGATCTGGAAAAGCATCTCCCGAGAACTTTGCACATGGCCCGGACAGGCTTCGGCAAGTTCTCGCCCGAAGATGTGAAGCTAGCCATCGAGAGGGTGCTGAACTCTTCGGTCGACCTAGCTGAGCTGGCCGACGGATTGGGCGACCTGCCTTATTCCAACGCAACTCTTCGTGAGTATTTCGCAAAGGTCTTGCAGAACCTCTAGGCGGGCGACAAGGCGCAACCGGGGATGGCAAGGGGACGTGCGAGGGGAAAAATTCGCAGCCCCGGACCAAACCAGGCGATCAATCCGGAAGGTGCTCCAGGACCTTCGAAAAATATCGGCGGATATCCTCGTCCGAGTGAAGGACACCTTCGAGCTTTGTCAGATCCTCCGATGAGTTGAGCGCCATCTCAATCGCGTGCCGCATCTCCTCCGGGGAAAAAATAATCCCCTCCCCATTCTTCACCTTGGCAAGAGTTCTTGGAAAGAAGCTTTCGAGATCTCTAACACCGATAAGACCATACACCAGCAAGGTAAAGATCCCTCGCCATCTTTCTTCAGTGCGCATCACCACCTCCCGTCCGTTAAATTACGGCTACAAATGAATGACTGGGCTTCATTCCCGGAACCATGCCGACTCGAAGCCACGCTCCGGATTCCGGACGAGGAAATCAGCGGAGTGGGATCTGGCGAAGTCCAGCCACGCATCGAAGCCTGGGAACTCTCGGTAATATCTAAATCTCTCGTCGGATTCCCAAGGATTTGCAAGCACCACCCTGGAACCGCCGTCTGCAACGAAATAGGCAAGCAAATCCTGCTGCACAGCCTGCGCGAAAGGCACCAGGGCCAATCCGAACATGTCCAGTGATTCCTGGGCCGCCCAAGCCAGATTGCCAGAGAATATCCATGGCGGAAGGCCCGGTATGGCTGCGACATCCGGGGGGCATGCATCCACGAGAGCTCTGTACGCGGCGGGATAGATAAATCCGACCGGCAGTTCACTAACCGCAAGGTAGTGGCGATTTTCCATGAGCCGGCCGCCTGAGCAAGGCCGAGTCGCAAAGCGGATTCGGCTTGAATGAATCGTCAGGCCTTAGCTTGCCCTGGCAGCACGTGAGAGCGCAACTCTTGATCAAGCCAATGGCTGACGCTGAAATAGCGCGGCAGCTGACCAGCCACGCTGCATGAAGCCTCGCGTTATGTCCGCCAGGTCTCCGAAGCCGTACTCGCTGGCGCCCGACATCGCGCGTGGCGCCTCCCGCATCCGCGTGTTTCGTGGGCGCGATGGAAGCGCTGTCTCAGGCCGACTTGGCCGAACCGGCATGAGGAACGCCCGAATGAGGATCGGATCCGAGTATAGGAGAAGGCCGGATTCGGGTTCGCCACGCCATACTGCCGCTAGCAACGCCTGCAGAATCAAGACGGCTCAAATAATCAGTTCGAAAGGCCCCGCAAAATCCTGGAGAAAAAGTCCCGAAGAACCTCGTCTGAATGCGGCAATCGCCCCCAAGCCTGCAGGTCTTCCGAAGATCGAAGCGCTTCCTCTATGGCAAACTTCAACTCCTCCGGAGAATAGATGATGCCAGATCCGGTTTTGACCATATGCAGAGTTTTGGCGTACTGATCATCCCAAGACCGTACAAAATTGAGCGTGTAGAGAAGCAGAATCATCGGCCCTCTCCATTTCGTGTCATCCATAATCAACTTCCCCTATCTCGATTCGAGTTTTGCGAACGCCCATCAAGCCTACACCGATCGACTCCAGGCACTGCCTCCCGACATACATTTGCCCACACGATCAAGCGCTTGCGCATGAGACAAAAAAAATCGAGTCGCCGGTCGCGCCCGACACCCAGCGCTCGGACCTCGCAGAACTCCAAATGATGGTCAGCGAAGAACAGCGCCACCTCCCGCGATTTCAGCCGGCG
The DNA here is from genome assembly GCF_031199375.1 of Lysobacter yananisis. Lineage (NCBI taxonomy): Bacteria > Pseudomonadati > Pseudomonadota > Gammaproteobacteria > Lysobacterales > Lysobacteraceae > Lysobacter > Lysobacter yananisis. The sequence goes on along the minus strand of NZ_CP133568.1, from coordinate 3,397,989 downwards.
CCCCACCCTCACCCCGTCGCACGCAGCAAGTAAGGCCCCGTCCGACTGGCGCCGATCCGCGCAACCTCCTCAGGCACCCCAGCCGCCACGATCGCCCCACCCTCCTCGCCCGCGCCCGGCCCCATATCGATCACCCAATCGCTATCGGCCACCACCCGCATCTCGTGCTCGATCACCACCACGGTGTTGCCGCCGTCGACCAAGCCGTGCAGTTGCGCCATCAGCTTGTCGACGTCCGCCGCATGCAGGCCGGTGGTCGGTTCGTCGAGCACGTACAAGGTATGGCCGCGCTGGCTGCGGTGCAGTTCGGTCGCGAGCTTGATGCGTTGGGCTTCGCCGCCGGAGAGTTCGGTCGCCGGTTGGCCCAGGCGCAGGTAGCCCAGGCCGATGTCGCGCAGCACGGTCAGCGGGCGGGCGATGCTGTCTTCGTCGTGGAAGAACGCCAGCGCTTCGGCCACGGTCATCGCCAGCACTTGCGCGATGTTGCGTTCGCGCCAGGTCACTTCCAGGGTTTTTTCGTTGTAGCGCTGGCCGTGGCAGGTCGGGCACGGGGCGTAGACGGTCGGCATGAACAGCAGTTCGACCTGGACGAAACCTTCGCCTTCGCAGGTTTCGCAGCGGCCCTTGGCGACGTTGAAGGAAAACCGGCCGGCGTCGTAGCGACGCGACTTGGCCAGTTGGGTCTGGGCAAACAGCTTGCGCACTGGATCGAACAGGCCGGTGTAGGTGGCGAGGTTGGAGCGCGGGGTGCGGCCGATCGGTTTCTGGTCGACGTTGACCAGGCGCTTGATCGCGTCGGCGCCGCGGCCCAGGCGCCCGGCGGTGGGGCGCACTTCGCTGGGTTGCGGCGGGCCGTCGTCGCTGGCTTCGTCTTCGGGCTCGTGGCCCAGGCGCGCGCCCATCAGTTCGACCAGGGCCTGGCTGATCAGGCTGGATTTGCCCGAACCCGATACGCCGGTGACGGCGGTCAGCACGCCGAGCGGGATGCGCGCGTCGATGCCGTGCAGGTTGTTGCGGTGGATGGCGTGCAGTTCCAGCCATTGCGCCGGCGCGCGCCGCGCCTGGCCGCGCTCGCGGGTTCGTTCGCCGAACAGATAACGCGCGGTCTGCGAGTTCGCGACCTTGCGCAGGCCATCCGGCGGGCCGCTGTAGAGCACTTGCCCGCCCTCCTCGCCCGCGCCGGGGCCGACGTCGACGATCCAGTCGGCGCGCCGCATCATCTCCAGATCGTGCTCGACCACGAACACCGAGTTGCCGGTGCCCTTGAGCTGGTCCAGCGCGTGGTGCAGCGCTTCGCTGTCGGCCGGGTGCAGGCCGGCGGAGGGTTCGTCGAGCACATAGACCACGCCGAACAGATTGGAGCGGATCTGGGTCGCCAGACGCAGCCGCTGCAATTCGCCGGGCGACAGCGTCGGCGTGGTCCGGTCGAGCGCGAGGTAGCCCAGGCCCAGCGCCTGCAGCGCGGCGATGCGCTCGACCAGATCGTGGGCGATGCGTTGCGCGGCGATGCGCTTTTCCTCGGACAGGTCCGGCGTGCGGCGCACGTCGGTGCCGCCGGCATGGGCGGAACCGCCGCGGGCGACGCGGCGCGCGGTGTCGCCGCGGCTGGCGGCGCGGCTGCGGGTGGCGCCGCGCGCCGGCGCGTCGAAACGACCGGCCGCGGCCGGCGCCAGGGTCTGCGCGATCGCGTTCAACGACAGCCGCGACAGGCTGCCGATGTCGAGGCCGGCGAAGGTCACCGACAGCGCTTCGGGTTTCAACCGGCGCCCGTCGCACACCGGGCAGGCCGCGCCGGTCATGAAGCGGGCCACGCGCTTCTTCATCAGCGCGCTCTGGGTGGTGGCGAAGGTGTGCAGGATGTAGCGGCGCGCGCCGGTGAAGGTGCCCATGTAGCTGGGCTCGGCCTTGCGCCGCAGCGCGGCGCGGGTCTGCGCCGGGGTCATGCCGGCGTAGACCGGCGCGACCGGCTGCTCTTCGGTATAGAGGATCCAGTCGCGGTCTTTCTTCGGCAGTTCGCGCCAGGGGATGTCGACGTCGTAGCCCAGCGTCACCAGGATGTCGCGCAGGTTCTGCCCGTGCCACGCCGGCGGCCACGAGGCGATCGCGCGTTCGCGGATGCTCAGCGACGGGTCCGGCACCATCGAGCGCTCGGTCACTTCGTAGACGAAGCCCAAGCCATGGCAGTTCGGACACGCGCCCTGCGGCGTATTGGGCGAGAAGTCCTCGGCGTACAGCATCGGCTGGTTCGCCGGATAGGTGCCGGCGCGCGAGTACAGCATGCGCAGCAGGCTCGACAGCGTGGTGACGCTACCGACCGTGGAGCGGACGTTCGGCGTGCCGCGCTGTTGTTGCAGCGCGACCGCCGGCGGCAGGCCCTGGATCTCGTCGACGTCGGGCACGCCGACCTGATCGATCAGCCGCCGCGCATATGGCGACAGCGATTCCAGGTAACGGCGCTGGGCCTCGGCGAACAGCGTGCCGAAGGCGAGCGAGGACTTGCCCGAGCCGGACACGCCGGAGAACACCACGAACGCGTCGCGCGGGATGCGCACGTCGACGTCCTTGAGGTTGTGTTCGCGGGCGCCGCGCACGCGGACGAAGGCGGCGTCGCCGGTTTGCGGGGAACGGGAATTGGAGGCCATGGGCGGTGGCGCGACAGCGCGTTGCATCGGGGGCGCATAGTGTGGACCCAACGACGTCGACGCGGCATCGCGCCGTGCCCTTTCACGCCGCCGAACGCGCCTCGCCGGACGCGACCTGGCCCAGGATCGTCGCCAGCGCGCGGCATCCGGCCTCGTCCAGCGGCAGCACCGGATGCCGCGGCGCGCCCACGTCGAGCCCCTGCAATTGCAATCCGGCCTTGACCGTTTTCGGCAGCCCGCCCTTGAGGATGAACTGCAACAGCGGCAGTTGCCGGTAGAACGTCTGGCGCGCCGCGGCCAGATTGCCGGAGCGCACCGCGGCGTACAGGCTCAGGGTCTGCTCGGGGATCAGGCAGGCGGCGGCGGTGCACCAACCGGTCGCGCCGGCGGCGAACGCCTCCAGCGCCAGCGGATTGCTGCCGTTGAAGAACGGCACCGTGCCGCCCGACAGCTCGTGGATGCGGTGCATGCGCTGGATGTCGCCCGAGCTCCCCTTGATCATGCAGACGTTGTCGATCTCGCGGACCATGCGGATCATCAGCTCCGGCGACATGTCGATGCCGCTGGTGGCCGGATTGTTGTAGGCCATGATCGGCAGCCGCGTGGCCGCGGCGATGCGCGCGTCCGGCGACAGCCTCTATTTCGACGCGCAGATCCCGCACCGGGTCCGCAGCGCCGGCGCGCAACAGGCGCAGGTGCTGATCGTCGTGCACGATGCGCAAGCGGAGGCGCAGCGCGACTGAAGCGCGGCGGCGGGACGACGGCGGCGCGTCGGCGGCTTCGCGACATGTCCGCCGAGACTCGCGCGGCCTCGCTTCACCCGCGCTATGTCGCGGCGCTCAATCGCAAGCGCCGCCGGCGCCGACCGGGCGCTTGAACATCAACATGAAAGCGTCCAGCCGCGCACCGCTTTCCCGCCCGGCGAGCTTCAAGGCCAGCGCGCCGGGTTCCAGCAACAGGTTGTCGCCGCCTTGCGCGGTGCGCCAGGTCCACTCCGCGCCGTTGGGCAGGTTCCAGGTCTGCGCCGGAGCGTAGGCCGAATCCTGCGGCCGCTGATAGGACAGATAGAAGCTGTCGGCCGACGGGTTCGGCGCCTGGGTCCTGCCCAGCAGCGCATAGCAGCCGCGCACCGGAACCGGCAGGCGATAACTGGCCACGCCGGTGTTGGCCGCACTGCCCTGCGGCAAGCCGACCGCGTGGCCCGACACCGCGCGGATGTCGGGCGTCTCGACGAAACCGTCGGCGATCTCGCTGGCGCCGTAGCTGGGCGGCAACTTGTTCCGGCCGACCTTGCTCAGCCACAGGTATTCGAGCTTCGCCCCCGGTTCGCGCGCATACACGCGCAAGGTGTGGGTCGCGTCGCCTGACAGCGCGAACGCGGTCGCGGCATGGGTGGGGCCGGCGCTGACCGGTTCGTAGTTCCAGACGTTGCGGCCGGTCAGGTGCCAGTCCAGCAGCGGCCCGCCGTCGATCTGGACATAGAAGCTGTCGTCGTTGGCCGATCGCGCGAACGCGGCGCCGCCCAGGGCGTAGTCGCCTTTTTGGCCCGAGGCGATGTCGAACGTCCAACTGGCGACATTGGCCGGCGCATAGCCGGCGGTACTGACCAGATGATCGCCGAAGGCGCCCGCGTCCGTCCGCCGCGTCATGCTGCCGGACAGGGTCGCCGCCGAGGGTTTGAACATGAAACCCAGCACCTCGTTGCCGGCGTTCACCGTCGGCGCGACCCGGCCCGACGCCGTCGGCCGCGGAAACTCGCACGCGGTCCGGTACAGCAGAAGATCCGAAGCGGGCGGCAGGATTTCCGCGCCGTCTTGCGTCTTCCTGGTTCTATCGCCGTTCGACGGTAGCGTTTCCCAACGCAGGTAGTAGTGGAGCCTCGACAGGACCGGGTAGTTGTGCACTTCGACCGGCGGCGGATAGACGATGGGGCTGCGCCGCACCAGCATCTTGGCCGGGGTCGGCTCCGGCGTTTGGTAGGTGCTGGCGGAATCGTTGCTGTCGCCGGTGGCCGGTCCGCTGACGCACAACGGGGTGTTGGGCGCGGTGTAGATCAAAGTCGAGCCCGGCGGCGAAAACAAAGGGGTCAGGGTCGTGTCGTCGATGATGTACGGGCCGCTGCTCGGATCCTTACCGTTCGATGTCTCGATCTGCACGTCGACCGTGCTCACGCCGTCCAGCGGATCGTCCGTGGCGAAACTGTTGTCGGCCTTGTTGGCTTCGCTACTGATCGTGCCGCCGCCGCTGAACTGCCAGCGCGAGACCGAACGGGTCAACTGCACGCTGCGCCAGGCGCCGGTCGCTGCGACCGGCCGCGCGACATGGATCTGCGATTTTCCGCCGGCGTCGTACTTGTGGTACGCGAGCATCGGCACGCCGTTGCGATCGAACGACAGCGCCGGCTGGCCGTTGGCGAGGCCGCCCTTGCGCGGGATGTCGTCGACCGTCGTCAGCGTCGTGGCCGGCGTCACCGGCAACGCCACGGATCGACCGAACGCGTCGGTCCAATTCGCCAGATCGGCGGTGCGCATGTAGGACAGCCGATAGTTGTCTTCGGCCAGACCGATGTCGCCCTTGTCGGTCAGCCCGCGCCACATGAAGAAGCAATGCAGGTAGCCGCCGTGGACGACGCATTCGGGATAGGCGCTGTACGCGCCGCTCCACGAAAACAGCGCGGGGCCTCCGGTCGCCGAGGAAAAGGTGCGGGTCGCGGCGTCGTAGCGCGCCAGGTACAGGCTTCCGGCCTTGAGGCTGTCGTCGCTGTGGTTGCGATAGGAAAACAGGAACTCGCCGTTCGGACCGGTCAGAAAGGTCGGATAGGTCAAACGGGTTTCCTGCGCGGGGTTCAGCACGCTCGCAACCCGCTGCATGAAGCCCGCGCTCATCTGCGCAGCCGCCGTCATCGGCTGCGCGGAGCGGTAATAGATCATCGTATTGGAGTAGTGCATGTTGCCCGACAAGTGCACGTAACCGGCCGAATCGATCTTCATCGCCAGATAGTTGTGGCTGTCCCAGCCGACCGCGCGGGTGTCGCTCAACGTGGTGCGGAACCAGGTGTCCGAATCGAGATCGCGGGCCGCGAGCGTGATGTGCCGGTCGACGCCGTTGTAATAGGCCGCGAGCTGGAACGTCTGCGTGGTGACCAGGGCGAAGCCGACCGGATGCCCGGACCACACCGTGTCGACCGGCGTGGCCAGGCGCTGGTTCTTGCCGAGCACATCGTCCGGGAAGTCGCCGCTCGCCGAAGCGGATGCGGCGAACAGGCTGGCGAACAGGCTGGCGAACAGGCCGGCGCACAGCGCCGCCGCCAGTACCCGCCACCGACGGCGGACGGATCGATGACGCGTCATGCAACACCTCCCTGGCGATCGTGCCGGTCGCGGGCGGCGGACGCCCGTCCTCGCTCGATACTATGCCAGCCGGCGCCCGAACGACCGCACCGCGGCCCGCGGCGATGCCGCGCCGGCCCGGTTCAGCGCTGCGACCGCGCTTTCGCGGCCGCCGCCCGACGCGGCGGGCGCGCCGGCGCCGCGGTCCCGCAACCTTGCGCATCGCCCGCGCAACAGTTGCGGGTGAGGAAGGCGATCAGCTCGTTCATCGCGGAAAAATCGGCGCGGTAATTGACGTAACGGCCTCGCGCTTCGCCGAGGATCAACCCCGCGGCGACCAGTTCCTTGAGATGGAACGACAGCGTGGCGCCAGGCATCGACAGCGCCTGCGCCAGTTCGCCGGCCATGCGGCCGCCGTGCCCGGCTTCCACCAACTGCCTGAAGATCGCCAGGCGCGAAGCGTGGCCCAGCGCGGCCAGCGACCGGCTTGCGTTCAATATTTCCATATTTCTAGAATAGTAGAACAACAGACCGCGAGCAATCCGCCATGACCCCGCCGCCCCTGCCCCTGCTCGACCCCGCCGCGCTGCAGATCCCCGAGCCCGCCCGCCTCGGCGCCGCCGCGCACGCGCCGCGCATCCTGATCCTGTACGGCTCGCTGCGGCCGCAGTCCTACAGCCGCAAGCTGGCGTTGGAGGCGCAGCGGCTGCTGCAACGCTTCGGCGCCGACGCACGCGTGTTCGATCCGCACGAATTGCCGATGCTCGACAGCGTCGCGGCCAGCCATCCCAGGGTGCAGGAGCTGCGCGAGCTGTCGCGGTGGTCCGAAGGCCAGGTCTGGGTCAGCCCGGAGCGGCACGGCGCCGTCACCGCCGTGTTCAAGAACCAGATCGACTGGCTGCCGCTGGAAGACGGCAGCGTGCGCCCGACCCAGGGCCGCACCCTGGCGGTGATGCAAGTCTGCGGCGGATCGCAATCGTTCAACGTGGTCAACGCCTTGCGCGTGCTCGGGCGCTGGATGCGCATGATCGTCGTGCCGAACCAATCGTCGGTGGCGAAGGCGTGGCAGGAGTTCGACGAGGACGGGCGAATGAAGCCTTCGTCCTACTACGACCGGGTGGTGGACGTGATGGAGGAACTGGTCAAGTTCACCCTGCTCACCCGCGGCCACAGCGATTACCTCACCGATCGCTACAGCGAGCGAAAGAACGACGCGGCCGCGCATCGGCTCGCCGCCGCGGCGGGCGCCATCGAAGCGACCGCGGCGAACGCAACGACCCTGCCTGCATCCGCTCCCGCACCGACCGCCAAAACCGCCTGCTGCGCGGGCGCTTGCACCTGAGGCTCGTATGCGCGCCGTCATCTATCACAACCCCGACTGCGGGACCTCGCGCAATACGCTGGCGCTGATCCGCCATGCCGGCATCGAGCCGCAGGTGATCGAGTATCTGCGCCATCCGCCCGAACGCGGCCGCCTGCTCGAACTGATCGCGGGCGCCGGGCTGAGCGTGCGCGAGGCGATCCGCACCAAGGGCACGTCGTATTTCGAACTCGGTCTGGACGACCCCGACGCGACCGACGCGGCCCTGATCGATGCGATGCTCGCCCATCCGATCCTGATCAACCGCCCCTTCGTGCAGACCGATCTGGGCATCCGCCTGTGCCGGCCTTCGGAAGCGGTGCTCGCGCTGCTGCCGCCGATCGCCGCCCCGTTCGCCAAAGAGGACGGCGAAATCGTCATCGACGGGCACGGGCGACGCCCGCCGCGCAAAGAACCGTGAGCGCAATGGGCGCGGCCGGCGCAGTCGACGCCCCACGGACCAGCCGCTGCCACGGAAGCATGCGCCACGCGCGCTTGAGATGGCCGGCCCTCGCGGTCCACGCCGCACCGGCATATCCGCCGACGCCTGCGTTGCGGCAGCGGCGATCGATGCGCATGTCCGCGGTCTCGCGATAGCGCTACCCCTGCTCACGTCGCCGCCAACCCGCCGACGGATCCTCGCTGCCCTGTTCGTACTCGAACGGCCAGTGCATGTGCGCTGCACCTGACTACATTCGATCCGGCCGCGATTCGTTGTACGGCCGTGAGTTTTCGCCGACGCATCGCCGACGCATCGTTAACCGATCAGCCCGCACTGTCTGGATAAGCATCCGATATTCGTCGCCTCGCTACGCCGCGCGTACACGCTCGTGGGTTCGTGCGTGCGCGGCGTCGTGGCGAACGCGCGCCGCGCCCGGAATCGGGCGCCCCTGTCGGAATCCGGGGCTCCGCCGGTCGCTGGAGCCCGCTCATCGCCAGCCGCTACAGGATCGTCCCCATGGCCAGCAAATCCCGCTCCACGCCACGCAACCGCAGCGCCGCAAGCAAGACGGGCGAGCGCCCCCCCGCAGACGCGAACGCCGCACGATCGACCGCGACGCACGGCGCGACGAAAGCGCCGGATCGCCGCCCCGCCGCCGGCAAGCGCGCTGATTCGCGCGCTGATTTGCGCGGCACCGGCGACGAACTGCACCAGCAAGCCGCTGGCGAACACCAGACCTTGACCACCAATCAAGGCGTGCCGTTGTCGGACAACCAGAACTCGCTGCGCGCGACCGAGCGCGGCCCGACCCTGCTGGAAGACTTCATTCTTCGCGAGAAGATCACCCATTTCGACCACGAGCGCATTCCCGAGCGCATCGTCCACGCGCGCGGTTCGGCTGCGCACGGCTATTTCGAGCTGACCCGTTCGCTCAAGAAGCACACTACCGCGCGAATCCTGACCGAAGTCGGCGAGCGCACTCCGGTGTTCGTGCGTTTTTCCACCGTGGCCGGCGGCGCCGGCTCGATCGATACCCCACGCGATGTGCGTGGGTTCGCGGTCAAGTTCTACACCCAGCAAGGCAACTGGGATCTGGTCGGCAACAACATCCCGGTGTTCTTCATCCAGGATGCGATGAAATTCCCGGACGTGGTGCACTCGGTCAAGATGGAGCCCGACCGCGGGTTTCCCCAGGCCGCCAGCGCCCACGACACGTTCTGGGACTTCATCTCGCTGACGCCCGAAGCGATGCACATGATCATGTGGGCGATGTCCGACCGCGCCATCCCGCGCTCGTTGCGCATGATCGAAGGCTTCGGCGTGCACAGCTTCCGGCTGGTGGACGCGAAGGGGCGGTCCACCTTCGTCAAGTTCCATTGGCGGCCCAAGCTCGGCCTGCAGTCCACGCTGTGGGACGAGGCGGTCAAGCTCGCCGGCGCCGATCCCGACTTCCACCGGCGCGACCTGTTCGAAGCCATCGAACGCGGCGATTACCCCGAGTGGGAGTTGGCGGTGCAGCTGTTCGACCAGGAACAGGCCGATGCGCTGCCGTTCGACCATCTGGACCCGACCAAGCTCATTCCCGAGGAAACCATCGGCCTGACCGTGATCGGCCGCATGGTGCTGGACCGCTGGCCGGACAATTTCTTCGCCGAAACCGAGCAGGTCGCCTTCTGCCCCTCGCACGTGGTTCCGGGCATCGATTTTTCCAACGATCCGCTGCTGCAGGGGCGTCTGTTCTCTTACCTGGACACCCAGCTCTCGCGCCTGGGCTCGCCCAACTTCCACCAACTGCCGATCAATGCGCCCAAGTGCCCGTTCGCGAACCTGCAGCGCGATGGCCATATGCAGATGGGCGTGCCCAAGGGCCGGGTCAACTACGAGCCCAGTTCGCTGGACCCGACTTCGCCGCGGGCGACGCCGTCGGGCTTCCGCAGCGCGGCGATCGCCGCCGACGACGGCGTCAAAGGACGCGTGCGCCCCGCCAGCTTCGCCGACCATTACAGTCAGGCGCGGCTGTTCTTCCGCAGCCAGACCCCGCCCGAGCAGGCGCACCTGGTCTCGGCCCTGGTGTTCGAGCTGTCGAAGGTGCAGACGCCGCACGTGCGCGAGGCCATCGTCGGACATCTGCGCCACGTCGATCCCGACCTGGCCCGGCGCGTGGCCGACGGACTGGGCCTGCAACGGCTGCCGCCCGCGCCGCCGGCCGCCGTGGAGCCGGTCGACCTGCCGCTGTCGCCGATGCTGCAATTGATCGGCAAACGCAAGGACACCCTCGCCGGACGCTGCGTCGGCGCGCTGGTGGACGAAGGCTCGGACGAGCCCCTGATCGCGGCCTTGCGCGAGGCGGTGGAAGCGGCCGGCGCCCAGTTCAAGATCGTCGCGCCGAAGCTGGCCGGGGCCAAGCTCAGCAATGGCCGTTCGCTACCGGCCGACGGCCAGCTTGCGGGAACGCCGTCGCTGATCTTCGACGCGGTTGCGGTGGTGCTCTCGGACGCGGCCGCGGAACGCCTGGCGAGCGAAGCGGCGGCGCTGGATTTCGTCCGCGACGCATTCGGCCACCTCAAGGCATTCGCGGTCGATGCGGGCGGACGTGCGCTGTTGCGCGCCACGGGCATCGAGGCCGATGCCGGCGTGGTCGCCGCGCAACACGCGGACGCCTTCGTCAAGCTGGCCAAGAACCGCCAGTGGGACCGCGAGCCGACGCTGCGGACCCTGGCCTGACACCGCGCGGCGCGGCCGGCGTGCGCGGTCGGCTGCGCCGACCCTGGACGCACGCCCCGCGCAGGTGCTTGGCCCATGCCTGAAGGCCCCACGATCGTCATCCTGAAAGAAGAAGCCGCGGCGTTCGACGGGCGCGTGGTGGAGTGCGTGGCCGGCAACAGCACCCAGGACATCCAGCGGATGCGCGGCCGCAGAATCCGCGCGATCCGCTCCTGGGGCAAGCATTTCCTGCTCGAGTTCTCCGGTTTCAGCCTGCGCGTGCACCTCATGCTGTACGGCAGCTACCGCATCAACGAACGGCGCGAGGCCGCGCCGCGCCTGAGCCTGCGATTCGCCGGCGGCGACGAGCTGAATTTCTACGCGTGTTCGGTCAAGTTCATCGAAACGCCGCTGGACGAGGTCTACGACTGGTCGGCCGACGTCATGAACCCGCATTGGGACCCGAAGTCCGCGCGCGCGAAGCTCAAGCAGATGCCGCAGGCGCTGGCCGCCGATGCGTTGCTGGACCAGAACGTGTTTTCCGGTGTCGGCAACATCATCAAGAACGAGGTCTTGCACCGGATACGCCTGCATCCCGAGAGCCCGGTAGGCGCGCTGCCGCCGCGCAAGCTCGGCGAGCTGATCGCCCAGGCCCGCGATTACAGCTTCGACTTCTATCGCTGGAAGAAGGCTTACGAGCTCAAGCGGCACCTGCAGGTACACACCAAGACCCACTGCCCGCGCGACGGCGCCCGGCTGAGCTTTCGCAAGCATCTCGGGCGCTACAAACGGCGCGCGTTCTTCTGCCCGCTGTGCCAGCGACTGTACGCGCCCGCGGCGGACACCGCCGGCTAGCGCACGGCCCGTCGATCTTGTCGACCGCACATTCTTCGTCGAAACCGCCCGGGCGCCCGGGCTGCGGGCGGTTCGCGTTTTCGCCATTCGAACGCGGACGGCAACCGACCGGGCAAGCCGCCAGCGTGAGCGGCTTCCTACTTCGGCGCTGAACGGTTAAGCGCCAGCGGCGAATGAAAAATCGTCGCGCGCGAATGCCGCTTTATTCACGTTTCGGCGACTTCGCGCTGCTTACGGTCGCCCACCTGGGGGACATCCTCTTCAACGCTAAGGAACGCTCACGATGGGTATGCAAGCTTTCGAGACCACGCAAGAAATCGCATTGGTAGTGGACGCCGACGCCGAACTGGCGCATTGGCGTTCCGGCTTTCGCGAATTGCCGCATTGCCGGTCGCTACGCTGGGATGAGGTCAAGCCGGCGCTGAAGCTCGGCATCGATGCCTGCCTCAAGGCCAATGGCCGCGACCTGACCGAAATGGTCGAGGAACTGGAGACCCGTTACCAACGTACCGGCAACGAATCGCGCCTGAGCTGGAGCCAGGCGCGCGAAATCGTCGCCATCGTGTGGGTGCGCATCTGGGAGCAAAGCAGGAGCCGGCCTGCGACCGCGGCGCTGGCGCCGGTCCCGGCCGGCAGGATGTCGATGGGCCTGCGCGCCCGCTGATCCAGACAGGACGATCGCGTTGCGGCGCCGGCGACCGGCGCCGCGGCGCATGGCGGTCCCCGCACGCCGCGAGGATGGCCGGGTTTCAGCGCTCGCCGTCCCCGCCGGGCGCGTCGCCCTCGCCCCCGCCCTCGCCCGCACTGGTTGCGGCATACCAGGCTGCGTAAGGGCTGCGCTGGATCGCGCGCCGGTTGTAGTCGGGCGCTCCGTCGGTCCACCACACCGGGCCGCGCTCGCCGAGCGCGCGCTTGGCCTGATCGACGCGCCGGCGCGCTTCGCGCAGCGCGTCGGCCCGCCCCGCCGCGGCGGCGACCGCGCGCCGGGCCGCCATCAGATCGCCGACCGCCTGCGTCTTCTGCGCTACCGACAGATGCGGCGACGTCGCCCGCCACAGCCGGCCTTTGACCACGATGTAGCGTCCGTCCGGCGTGGTCAGCACGCGCGGCCGCCTCAGCGCTTCAGATCCACTTCGCCGACCTTGTCGGCGTATTCGCGCTTGGGATCCATGCCCAGCAGCAGCTTCATGCCGGCGAGCAGGCTGTTTTCGTTCAACCAGACCTCCGCGCTGCTCGCATCGAACCGCAGCAACGCCAGGTTCGGGTCGTCCTTGCCGCCCTCGTACCAGGCCGCGATGAACGGGTTCCACAAACGGTCGATCACGGCGCGATCGATGTCCAGGTGCAACTCGCCCTCGATGCTCGCGAACACAGAGTGGTCCTTCGCCACGAACGCCGCGACGGCGCGGGCCGGCCGCTCCAGGCGGCGGACCAGTTCGTTGTCGCGCGCAGTGAAGATCCACAGCGGCGAACGGTCGCCCTCGGCCAGCGCGGTCATCGGCCGGCTGTGGCCGTTTTCGCCTTCGACGCCCAGCATGATCGTGCGGTCGTCGTGCAGGTGCTTCCACAGTTTGCGTTCCAGCGCTTGGGAATCGGTCATGTCGTTCTCCTGAAAGCGCCGGCAGACGGCTCTATCGCATGTCCAGGCTGCCTGGGCGCGTGGTGGGATGGGTCTGAAGCGGACACCACGAGACTGGCAGCGGCGGCGTTAACGGCGCGCCTGAGCCGCGCGAAGAGGGCGCAAACCCCGCGCTCGCACGGCCGGTGGCCAACCCGGGCGCGATCGGTTGCGCCGAGTCCCGTCGATGGCGCGCCGCCGCCCGGTCAGGCGCGCTTGGTCGCCCGCGAACGCGCCGCCGGCTTGGCCGGCTTCTTCTTCGCGGCCTTGGCGGTCTTGGCCGCGCGCTTGCCGGCTGCCTTGGCCGGCGCTGCGGCGCCTTTCTTCGCCAGGCTGCGCTTGAGCAGCTCGGCGAAGTCGATGACGTTGGTCGCGGCGTTCTCCGGAAGCTTCGACTCGTCGGCCTGCTTGCCGCGCACCACCTTCTTGGCCTTGACCCGTTGCTCGATGACCTTGTGCAGGCGCTGGCGGAAGTCGTCCTTGTAGGATTCGGGTTTCCACGGCGCGGTCATGGATTCGATCAACTGCTGCGCCATCTCCACCTCGCGCGCGGAGATCTTCCATTTCGCCAGGCCGCCTTCGGGCAGCTTGTAGTCTTCCGGGTCGACCAGTTCCTGGGCGTAGCGCAGGATCAGCAGGACCAGCGCATTGCCCTTGGGCGCCAGCGCGGCCAGGTACTCGCGGGTGCGGATGACCACCCGGCCGATGCCGACCTTGCCGGTTTTCTCCAGCACCTCGCGCAGCAGCACATAGCCCTTTTCGGCCTTCTTGCCGGGCTCGAGGATGTAGGGCTTGTCGTAGTACTCGCTGCCGATCTGGGCCGCATCGACGAAGGCGTCGATGTCGACGGTTTCGGTGTGGTCCGGCGCGGCGGCCGCGATGTCGGCCGCTTCCAGCACCACGTAACTGCCCTTGTCGTATTCGAAGGCCTTGACGATCTCCTTCCACGGCACTTCCTCGCCGGTCTCCTCGTTGACCCGCTCGTAGCGGATCGGCGCCTTGTTGCGGCTGTCGAGCATGCGGAAATGCAGGTCGACCCGGCGCTCGCCAGCCATCAGCTTGACCGGGATGTTGAGCAGGCCGAAGGAGATCGTGCCGGTCCAGATCGGGCGCGCCATGGTGCGGACTCCTGACAGTGGGCGGTGAAGTGGCCGGACTGTGCGCCGGCCCGGGTTCAATCGCGGTGAAAACGCGAGTGCGCTCAATCGTCCGGCCGCAGCCGCTGCAGGCGTTCGGCCAGGCGGTCCAGGTCCTGGCGTACCGCGTCGATCCCCGCCCATGGATGCCGGCGCAGGCGCTTGACCCGCGCCTGCGCGGAGCGGATGTCGAACGCGTGGCCGCTCTTGACCCGGCCCAGTTCCTCCCAGCGCAGCGGCATCGCCACCGGCGCGCCCTCGCGCGCGCGCAGCGAGAACGAGGCCACGCTGGTGGCGCCGCGGCCGTTGCGCAGGTAGTCGACGAAGATCTTGCCGTTGCGGAATTTCTTGGTCGCGGTGGCGATGTACCTGAGCGGCTCCATCTGCGCCAAGGTCTCGGCAAAGCTGTGCGCGAACGGTTTGACCAGGTCCCAATCGCAGCCGGGGTTCAGCGGCACCACCACATGCAGGCCCTTGCCGCCGGAGGTGCGCACGAACGACTGCAGTTCCAGCTTGGCCAGCAGCGAGCGCAACTGGCGCGCGGCGGCGATCACCTCCGTCCAGGGCACGCCGCTGCCGGGGTCGAGATCGAACACGATGCGGTCGGCGCGATCGGGCCGCTGCGCCTTCGCGCCCCACGGATGGAACTCCAGCGCGTTGAACTGGACCAGGTTCATCAGTCCGGCCAGATCGCGCACCACCAGGTAATCGGCGCGCTGGCCCGATTCCTCTTCCAGGCTGACGCTGTCCACGTCGTCTAGCCCGGCGGTGTGGTGCTTCTGGAAGAAGCACGGCCGCGCCGCGCCCTGGGTGCAGCGCACGATCGACAGCGGCCGGTCGACGATGTCCGGCAACAGCCAGTCGGCCATCGCCAGATAGTAGGCGGCGACGTCGCGCTTGCTCGCGCCGATGTCGGGATAGACCACGCGTTCGGGGCTGGTGAGGCGGAAGTCGTCGAGGTCGGCGGCAGCCTGGGACTTGCCGGTGCGCGTCTTGCCGGCTTTGGCCTTGCCGGCGCTGGCTTTGGCGGCCTTGCGGGTCATGGCGGTTCGCTTCGGTGGCGGTTCGGAGTCGGAGTGGAGCCGGGTCGCGGCGCCCGGACCGCGGTCGCCGTCGGCCAGCGCGTCGGGCGTCTTGTCCTCGCGCAACGTCTTGAACGAGGCCTGCCGCAGCAGGCCGTGGCCGCCGACGCCGCGATAGAACGCCTCGACCACCAACGCCGGCGCGAACCAGCGCGCCGCGCGCAGGTCGGTGTCGTGCGGCGGCACGTGCACCGTCGGCGCGGCGGCGCCCCTGGGCAGGCGCTTGCTGATCCGCGCCAGCAAGTCGGCGGAAAAACCGCTGCCGACGCGGCCCGCGTAGGACCAGCCGTGCGCCGGGTCCGGCCGCGCCAGCAATAGCGCGCCGAACCCGCTGCGCGCGCCCTTCGGCGGCGTGTAGCCGACCACGGCGAATTCGTCGCTGGCCAGGCGCTTGCTCTTGCGCCATTCGTCGCTGCGGCCGCGATGATGGGCGCGGTCGGCGCGCTTGGACACGATGCCTTCGAAGCCCTGTTCGTCGGCCAGCGCGTAGGCGCGCTCGCCGTCGCCGAGGATGTGCGAGCTGTAGCGCAAATGCGGCCCGGCCCGCTGCAACAGCTGTTCCAGCAGCGCCTTGCGTTGCAGCAGCGGTGCGGCGCTGAGGTCCCAGCCGTCCAGGTGCAGCAGGTCGAACACCACCAGCGACAGCGCGCCCTGTTTCTCGCCCGACAGCGTCGCCTGCAGCAGGTTGAAGTCCTCGCGCGCGCCGCGGCCGGCGATCAATTCGCCGTCCAGCGCCGCGCAGTCCAGGCCCAGCGCTTCGACCGCGGCGGCGATTTCGGGAATCTTCCGGGTCCACTCCAGCGCGTTGCGCGACCACAGCCGCGCGCGGCCGGCGGCCACGCCGACGCCGATGCGGTAACCGTCCCATTTGAGTTCGTGCAGCCATTGTTCGCCCGAAGGCGGCGCTTCGACCAAGCGTGCCAACTGCAGCTCGAACGCGCCGCCGTCGAACGGCGCCCGCCGCGCGCCGGGCAGCTTGCGCGCGGCCGCGGCCCAGTCGCGGCGCCGCTTGCGCGCCGGCGCGACTTCGGCCAGGCGGCGCTTGCGCGGCTTGCCGCGGCCGGCGCGCTGCGCGTCGGCCGGCGGCGGCGAGGCGACGTCGGCGAGCAGGTCGTCGGCTTCGAGCGTGCCGGCGTATTCGTCGCGGTCCTTGAACAACAACCATTGCGGCTGGCGCGCGGGCTTGCCCGAGCGCACCAGGTGCCAGCCGCCCTTTAGCTTGCGTCCGAACAGTTCGAAGCGCAGGTGGCCCTTGGCCAGTTGCGCCTGCGGATCGCCGTCGGTCGCCCACACCCCGGTGTCGAACCGCGCGACGTGGCCGCCGCCGTATTCGCCGTGGGGAATCTCGCCTTCGAAACCGGCGTAGCCGAGCGGGTGGTCCTCGACTTCCACCGCCATGCGCTTGACCGCCGGATCGTAGGACGGCCCCTTGGGCACCGCCCAGCTCTTGAGCGCGTCGCCGACCTGCAGGCGGAAGTCGTAGTGGCGATGGCTGGCGTGGTGCAGCTGGACGACGAAAATCGCGCGCTCGCCGCGCGGCGGCGCGCCCGGTTCGGGCTCGCGGGTGCGGTCGAAGCGCCGCTTGCGCCGGTATTCGTGCAGGCTCATGCGCGCCGGTGCCGTTGCGATCGCCGGCGCTCAGGCCGGCCAAGCCCGAGCGCGCCGCAGCGAAACGGCGGCGGCGATCGAAGCGACCGCATTGCAGATCGGGGCGTAGCGCGGCATGTCGCATCCTCCACATCGCTGGGGCCGGAACGCGGCGCGAGCGGTCCGGCAGCGCGCCGGGCCGGGGCTCGCGGCGCCGTCGCCCCACGCTAGGCATCGCGGCGCTAGCGCCGCGTCGTCGCCGTCGGGCCGCGGCCTTGATCGCGCGCTAACGAATGCCTGCCGCCCGCGTCATTCCAGAAGCAAAACTTTTATCCATGGCGCTGCGATTGATTGCTTTGAGAGAACCTTCACGGCCCAACCCAACGCCGGGGCTGCACAAACCCGACAAATCTCGACGCGATTTTTTTGAAGGCTTCAAGCGCAAAAAAAAGCCGCCACCGACCTTACGGTCGGCGGCAGCTCTTTTTATTCAAAAACAGCTTGTTTTATGCTGCGACCTGGCGATTACACAGCATCAACAACCCGACATCCGAACCATGTAAACCTCAGAACGGAATATCGTCGTCCGCGAAATCGTCGCCGAAATCGTTCGACTTCGCCGGCGGCGCCTCGCGGCGCTGACCGGAGTCGCGGCCGCCGCCGTAACCACCGCCGCTGCCGCCGCCACCGCCACCGCCACCGCCGCCATAACCGCCGCCGCCCGCGGCACGGGCCGGACGTTCGCCGCCGCCACCACCGCCACCACCGCCGCGGAACTCGCCTCGGCCGCCGCCTTCCGAACGACCGCCGCCACCGCCGCCCTCACCGCCGCCACCGAGCATCTGCATCTCGTCGGCGATGATGTCGGTGAAGTACTTCTCGACGCCGTCCTGGCCGGTGAACTTGTCGTAGCGGATCGAGCCTTCGATGTAGACCTGGCGGCCCTTGCGCAGGTACTCGCCGGCGATCTCGCCGAGCTTGCCGAACAGCTTCACCCGGTGCCACTCGGTGCGTTCCTGGTTGTTGCCGTCGCGGTCCTTGCGGACGCTGGTGGTGGCCAGGCTGATCGTGGTCACGGCCATGCCGCCCTGGGTGTACTTGGTCTCCGGATCGTTGCCGAGGTTGCCGACCAGGATGACTTTATTGATGCCGCGTGCCATGGGGTTCCTTGCTGACTGCCGTTCTTGGACGGCCTAAGAGTGGATTATAGCCCCTCCCCCCGCCATCGGCCGGGCGGCCGCGGGCGGGTCGGAACACCCCGCGCCCGGCCCCCGGGATTCGGCTGGAACGCTTGTGGGGCAAGGCCTTGGACCGGCGACCGCCGCGCCCGTGCGGGCCGTCGCCGGATCGGACTTGCCCCCGGCGGACCAGCCGGGCGCCGCGCCCTGAGAACGTCCGCCGGCTAGTCTCGGCCCGATGCCGCCGCCCGGCGGCCCTCCACGGGACGCCCCCATGCACGGCGACACCCCGCCGATCACCGCCGAGGTCCTCTCGACCCCGTCGTCAATTGCGCCATCGTCAAGCTGTCTTCCCGTGCCTTCCCCGGCGTGCTGCTGCAAGGCGACACGCTGTACACCATGTATTGCCGGGCCCAGCACGCGCTCGCCGGCCTGGATCCGGCGACCCACGAGGACGAATACGACACGCTCGCCGATCTGGTCGAGCATCTGGGCGAGTGTCTTGGCGTCTACGAGCGGACGCTGGCGCGGTGCGGGTATTCGTTGCCGTACTACACCGGGGCGTAAAGGCCGCAGGCGGGTGTCGTCGCGGTCGCCAGGTTCCGCTGTGGGGGGCTGGTGCGCGGTCGCGGCTTGCGCCGCTCCTACAGGGCGGCATCCGGTGGTGAGATGGCACATGAAAGGCACCCGCATGTGACCCATCAACGGGCATCGGTAGCCGCTCGCTAAACTTTTTCGAAAATCTGCCGAGTAGCTCCCAATATGGGCCTTCCGAAGCGGGAAGGCCGTCCACAGGGAGCAACACGGCATGTCGGCAATCGTTTCGGGGACCGGTCTGGGTCTGTTCAACGGCTCGCTGGGCCAGATCGGGCGCGGCCTGGGCGGCAGCGCGCGGCTCGGCCAGGGCCAGGACGAGCAGTACGTCAATATCGCGACCGGCAATCTGGTGCTGCGGACCCAGGACGAGTTCCTGACCTTCCGCGGTCTCGGCATGGCGGCGGTGCGGACCTACAACAGCCGCGGCCAGCTCTCCGACAGCGGCGCCGATGCCTGGATCACCGGGTTCGAGCGGCGGGTGGAGTTGGTCGGCGGCGCCGTCGATACGGCCGGCAGCGTGATGCGCCGCTATACGGGCGATGGGGCGTACCAGGACTTCGTCCACGTCTCCGGCCAGCTGTACCGTTCGACCGCGGGCGACGGCGCCCACGACACCCTGGTCCGCGACACCAGCGACAACAGCTGGGGCTGGACCGAAGGCAGCAGCCGCCGCGCGGAGCGCTACGCCAACCACGCCGACGCCACGCTCAAGGGCCGCCTGATCCGCATTCGCGACCTGAAATCCGATCAGGCCACGGCGATCTACTGGAACGTGCTGTACGACGCGGCCGGCCGCATCGTCGAGATCGCCGCGGGCGAAAGCGGCAGCGCCGATGCACTGCTTTACGCCTACGACGGCAACGGCCGGCTGAGCTCGCTGTCCACGCGCAGCGACGGCACGGTGCGCGAGCAGACGCTCTACCGCTACGACAGCGCCGGCCGGCTGACTTCGGTGCTGACCGACCTGACGCCCGACGATCCGGCCGGGGATCGCGACAGCTGGGACGCCGTCAACTTCGCCAACAACGACGGCTATTGGCTGCACACCGTCTACACCTACGCCGACGCCAGCAGCCTGCGCATCGCCCAGGTGCGCCAGAGCGACGGCACCGTGGTGAGCTACACCTACGACGCGCAGGGCCGGGTGCGCACGCTGACTCGCGGCGATACCAACGCGGACGACAGCGACGGGGTCGGCCAGACTCTGACCTTCAGCTACGACGACGCCAACCGCAGCACCGAGGTCGCCGATTCGACCGGGCGCTCGTGGGGTTACGCCTACGACTCCGCGGGCCAGTTGATCGAAGTGCGCGCGCCCGCGGTCGCCGGCCTGCGCGAGCTCACTCAGTACAGCTACGACGCGGCCGGCAACGTGGTGCGGATCAAGAGCGTGCGCGGCAGCGCGGTGCTGGCCGAGACCGTCTACCAGTACGACGCCAACGGCAACGCGCTGTGGCAGTGGGACACCGTCGATCCGGCCAGCGGGACGGCCGCGACGGCGATCCAGCGCACCTGGACGGCGACGAATCAGCTCGCCAGCCAGACCGTGTACACCGGCCTGGACCCGGACCGCGAACTCGCCACGCAGGCACCGAGCGGTGGCTCGACCACGTACTACGTCTACGACACCGTGGACCGCCTGCGCTTCGTCGTCGGCGCCGACGGCGCGGTGCGCGAGTTCGAGTACGAAACCGTCGGCGCCGGCGCGGGCCAGGTGGCGAAGGCGCGCCAGTACCTCGGCGCCGCGTACTCGGGCGCGGCCACGCTGGCGGCGCTGAGCGCGTGGGCCACGGCCGCGCAACGCGCGCAGGGCACGCTGGTGGAATCGAGCTACGACCTCAAGGGCCGGCTGGCCGGCACCAAGTCGTACGCCCAGGTCGACGCGTCCGGCAACGGCGTGGAGAACGACGCCGCCGAGCTCGTGCAGTACCGCTACGACGCCCACGGCCAGTTGCTGCAGCGCCGGGTGCTGCGCAGCTCCACCGTCGCCGTCGACGATGCCCGCGACGTGGTCCAGACCACCAGTTACGCCTACGACGGCGCCGGCCGCCTGCTGTCGGAGATCGTCGCCGAGAAGACCGGCAACGGCGCCGAACAGGTCCGGCGCAGCGTCAGCCAATGGAGCTACCTGGCCTCGTCGAACACGGTGCGGATCGTCGTCGAAGGCGGCGCCGTGAGCGACGGGATCGCCGGCAACGACCGCGTCCGCCTGGAAGTGCGCGACGCCAGTGGCCAGTTGTTGCGCGTCCCACCACCAACACCCTGACCTACGACGCGCTCGGCCGCCTGATTTCCCAACAGGAAACCACCCGCCTGAGCACCGGTAGCATCGACGACCGCGTGCGCTACTACGCCTACAACGGCGACGGCCAGGTGCAACTGCGCCGCGAAGGCACGATAAAGAACGGTCAGTTCGTCCAGGACGGCGCGGTCAAGCCGAACTACCTCTACGCCTACGCCGGCGGCCAGCAGATGGCCCAGATCACCGAAGGCAGCCGCATCGTCAGCCTCAACGGCGTCGGCATGTACCAGGCCGGCGGCGCCAAGGTCGTGGCCCTGGCCGGCGAAACGCTGCGCACCCTGGCCCAGCGCATCTACGGCAACGACCTGCTGTGGTACGTGCTGGCCGAAGCGAACGGGCTGGGCGAACCGGATCAGGAGATCGGCGGAGGGCGGGAACTGACCGCGCCGCGGGTGGATGTGAGTCGGAACGATGCGAATACGTTCAAGCCGTACGATCCGGGGGAAGCGATTGGGTCGACTATGCCCGGATTACCGTACATTCCGCCGGCGCCGGGCGCGAAGTGCGGCGCGATGTCGAAGGTCATCTCCGTCATCGTCACCGCGGTCGTCAGCTACTTCGCAGGCGGAGCGGGCGGCGCCGCCGCCGGCAACTACGCGGGACAGATGAGCCAGCTGATGTTCAACGGCCAGTACGACTGGGGAAGAGCCTTACGCTTGGGCCTCAACCCCTTCGGCGGCAACAGTTCGGATCTGGCTCGCTCAGTTTACGATCCCGGCTCGCATGGTGCGCCAGGCCGAATCGACTACAAGAGCATCGCGGTGTCGGCAGCCTCCGCTGCTGCGACGAACGGGATCTCGCAGTACGCCAGCTATCTCGGATTGAGCACGGCTTCCTCGATAGCGCTGCAAACTGTCGCCACCACAGCAGCGAACTATCAGTTCAATAAATGGGCGGGATACGACGTCAGTTGGAGCAATCGCCAATTAGGTGCCAACTTGCTGAGCGCCGGTATTTCGGCGGGCATTGCCACGAAATGGGGAACCACAGCGGATGCGTTCGCTGATGGAAAACCGTTAACAACTGCAGGCATTGCCATCAGCAATGGTCTGGTACGCAGCGCGGTCGGGAAGCTTGTCTCGAACATCCCATTCAACTGGAGCGACATTGCGACATCGGCTATCACCGACTTTGCAAGGGATGGACTTACAGCTGCCCTCCGAAGCCGACTTAGTGACACCGTATCCAATACTCCCCCCGCTTCCGCTGAGGAAAGTTGGACTCCACTGTCCCCCTTCGCGACAGGTAGCGGGCTAATTCCCGCCCCCGAGTCCGACCTCATGCCCTGGGAAGGCCTAGGAGGCTTCGACCTCGGAACAGGCCTGTCTTTTGCCTCCGGAACGCCGTCGTCGGCAACCCTGCAAGTGGATCAAGATTCACGACCGGCTGTACCTAAAACGCAGAAAGACTTCGGCACCCATGCAAATGGCGCCGGAGCGAATGGACAGTCGCAGGGCAAGCAATACATTTCCGATCTAAATTCGTACCTCGTCGGCCGTGGCATGCGCCCAATGGATAACGACATAACCCCCGAAGGGGCTGCAATTCGTTATCTCGACCTGACTGACGGAGAGCAAACCCACGACATTGGAGAGAGGGTGACGGTAACGGCACCGGGCGCGACCGAGCCTGCAACATTCACCGCGCTGGACTATCGGAATCTTGGCAGCGGCATCGGTTATGGTGTAACCAGAAACGACTTCGCGTACGAGTATGCGGAACGCACCGGAGAGCTCCCGGTCTCTTGGTTGGAGCAGAAGGAGCGCCGCGACGCCGAGCTCCGCTACACTTATTTCCAAGTAAAGCAACACGTGGACGACAGACAGTGGCAGATGGTGAATACCTTCTTCATCGGCCCGTTGAAAGCCGGCACTTTGATGGCAGTGAGTCCGTTAGCGGCCGCTGGATATGGCTTGTATGAAGCTACTAATTTGTGGTCGGATGGACACAAGAAGACGGCTGTAGTCGTCGGCGGCCTTTCGGCACTGGGGCTAAGAGCATCTCTTGTCGGCACTGAAGTCAAGGAGTTCTTCGCTGGGTATAGCGCAGCTCGATTCCAACTCCCTGTGCGAGCAGATAGTGCCGTCCTAAAAACTAGTCACGAGTTCTTCGCCGCGTACCCGATTGAATCGTTCAAGGGCTCGCTGGAGGCGAGGTCCGCTTGGAAAGTATATAAGGATACGAGTACCGACCCGACCGAGATCGTCATGGGGAGATTGGAAGACACAGCCGTGGGAGCTGAACTCGGCATGCAGCGCTTGAATGCGCCCGCGTGGAATCCTCAGATCAACGATGCATGGGTGCAAGGAGGCATCGATGCGAGCAGAAAATTTTATTTGGCATCCCCAATACGCTTCAACACCCTGCGCTCAGGCGACCCGCTATACCCAACAACGGTATTCATGAGGGAGCTGAAAATGTTACGAGGAGCCGGCTATTCCAGACAGGGTGATTACATGATTCCGCCATCCAACCCACCGCCGCCGCGAATCATCCAGGGAACGGTTGCCGCACCGCTGCCCAAGCCTGCATATACGCCAGACTCTCCACTTAGAGGTGTTAGCTGGTACCCGTTCTATGGAGAGACTGAGCAATGAGCGAGCTGAGTGGGTTGAAAATCCTAAACGACCTAGCGACGACCAGTTTGCGGTTCAGGCCGAAAACTGATGAACCAGTACAGATGCTGCGTTCGCTCACCATGTGCGTCCAGGAAATGACAAGAGAAGAGCTGCTCCTGCTTCGACAGAAAATAGATACAAAACTTGGCTTTAAGCTAATGTACCTGAGCGTCCTAGCAGCGGAAAAAAGCATCAATACCGGCCAAGCCGACTGGTTAAAGTCCGCAGTTTGTGCGCATGTAGTGGAGGGAATGAAAGGTGACTATCGTGAAAACACTCTCCGACTTGGCGCCGTCGAATACTCAGCCTGGAAATTAGGGATACCTGTATCTACCTTGTTGGAGCCTTTCAAAGTCATCCTCAGCGACAGTGAGCTTGAGCAGTTGCAGCAGGCCTTAGGAAGTGGGCGAGGGGAAAATTCCCTTTGGGCAGTCGGAATGAAAGAGGAAATCATCGACGGGCTCTCCGTCTTTGTTTCAGAAAACCCCACTCCTTAAAATAAACTTGGCAAAAGGAAAACAGGGGTCAGAGTGCACTTTCCACCCATCCTCATAGGACGCACACACCTTGCGCGGCCGGCCGATCGTCGCCGGCCCCGCTCGCCGCTGCAGTTGGGCTTCAATCATTTCGCGAAATCGATCAGAGCCCAACGCATGCTGGCGCTGAAGCCGTAGCCGAATCAGCTGAAGTTCTTCCGCAGTGGTCGAACTTCCTACAAGTTCGCGATAGACCTTCCGTCGGGTCGTCGTCCAGACTCAACCCCAGGTGGGACGGATGCGGCCTGATCATTGCGTCATGCACCCCTTCAGCATTCCTCTTTTGCCATGGAATATCCTCAGAATATGCCCAAGTGCTGACGCGACTGAGACGCCGCCGATGGCAAAGGTGGCAAGCCGCCGCATCCCAATCGCAACACAATTTGCCTGACGCTCCGGGCTGTGAGCCTCGGGCGCAAACCACGACGACTCGCGCGCAAGCCGGCTGGCTTGCGCGCAAGGGTTCTGGACTTGCGATCGCGAGGCTTTGCGGGGCGCACGCAAGATCCAATATCTTGCGGTTGGCTCGAAAAGTGTCGCGGGTAAAGCGATTCGTCCCGGTCGCAACGCAACAGGACTCGAACTCGCAACGCTGTGGGTCTTGCGGCCGGGTGTTTTGGGCTTGCGACGGGATCGCGCGGGCCGAGGCTGAAACTCGGCGGCTTTCGTTCGAGGCGAATTGGGTTACATACACCCCGTGGCGACACGCATTCGCGCCATCGAGGCTTTGGCGGGAGATCGAATCGCTTGCGATCTGGACGGAGCCGAAGGTCGCCGCCGGCCGGGCGGCGACCGGTGGGCGGTGAAGGGGCTTAGTCGGAGCGGATCGTTTCGAGGTTTCCGTGGACTTGATCGGCCCAGAGGCGGAACACGCGGGCCAGGGCGCGGCGGCGCGATTGTTCGGGTTTGCGGATTTCGGGCGATGGGGTGGCGGGGTCGATGGTTTGGGCGATGCCGATCAGTTCGTCGCGGAAGGCTTGCAGGCCGTGGTAGGCATCGGCGGGCAACAGGACGTAATCGGCGGGGGTCGCGGGCGCGGTTCTTCGGGGCATCGGCGGTACTCCTCTCCATGAGCCAGTGGCCCGCGCTGCGCGAAGGCGCAGGCGGGATGTCGGGAGGCTAGAAACCGCAAACAGACGGCGGGCGTATTCCCCTTGCGGGTGTTGTATTAGCCGCCCTCCCGACGCAAGCACACGCGCCGGCCATGCCCGAACTACAGGCATAAAAAACCCACCGGAATCTCGGAGGTGGGGGCCGCTGTTTGAGGAGTTTCTAGGCTCCGGCGCCAAGACTGCTACTCGCAAAAACACTTGTCAACAGCCGCTCGCAGGGCTTTTCGAGCTGTGTGCAATGCTGATGCACGCAATACGCATCACACCGAAAGCCGCAGCAGCATCGCGAGCGACCCCGCAACCTTAGAGCGCGCTCGGGTGAAGTAACGGCGTAGTTGAGTCGACGCGGTCGCGGCTTGCGCCGCTCCTACAGGGGGCGGTCGCGACTTACTCGGCGCTTGCAGCTCCGACAAAGAAAAAGGGCGTCCTCGCGGACGCCCTTTTCGTTCTGCGATGGTTCCGCCCTGCTCTGCCGCTCAGTAATAACCGGCCAAGTTGAGGAACCACCCCTTGTTGTCGTATTCCAAATCCGTCATGTCGTCGCTGAAGTCGGTGAAGTTGTAGCCCACGCCGACCTTGAAGTTCTCGCTCAGCTGACGGTCCACACCGACCAGCCAGCCGCGACGGTCGCCGCCGTCCTTGACCGACAGCCAGCGGTATTCGGCCATCGCGTCCCACTTGGCGATCAGGTGGTAGCGCACCTGGCCGGCCAGCAGGTCGGCGCGGCTGTCGAGCCACAGGCCTTCGCTGCGGCCCATGCGGTAGTCGCCCCAGCGGCTGGCGGCCTTGCCGGCCACTTCCCACTTGTCGTCGATGCGGTAGATGCCTTCGAACGACAGCACCTGCGAGCGTTGGTCGTAGCGGTTGCCGCCTTCCTGGCCGATGGTGGCCAGGTCGTACAGGTACACGTACTTGCCGAACGCGGCCCAGCGCGAGTTGTCGTGCGGGCGGTAGGCGAAGCCGAGGTTGCCTTCGACGGTCTTGGCGCCGCGGCTGACGTCGATCTGGTCCTTGATGTCGGAGTACAGGAAACGCGCGGCGATGCGCCAGTCTTCGTTGATCTTGTAGAACAGGCGGTTGGCGGTGGTCCAGGCTTCGCGGCGTTCGGCGCCGCTGTCCTTGCGGTATTCGACCTTGCTCGACCAGTCGGTGCGCTGGTCGGTGCGGCCGCCGCTGAGGCTGTAGGCGCGGCGGTCGATGTGGCCGGAGGGGCCGTCGACGTCGCCGTCCATCACGCTGAAGCCCAGGTTCCAGCCTTCGGCGGGATAGAAGTCCATGCCGAAGGTGTGGCCGATGCCCTCGCTGGAATCGCGCGGGTCCTTGAGGAACACGCTTTCGTTGTAGAGGTTGGTCTGGTTGTTCAAGCGCCAGCGCTGGCCGATGGTCCAACCGGTCTGCAGCACGTTGTCGAACAGCGGGTCGCGTTCGGTGCTGTCGGCGCTGAAGGTGTAGCCGCCGTAGATGGTGTGGTCCGGGGTCAGGCGGTATTCGGCCTCGGCCTTGCCGGCGCTGCCGCGGCTGCCGTTGCTGTATTCGGCGCTGACGCTGGAGCGGTCGCCGAACAGGTAGCGCGCGCCGATCGTGCCCAGGTCGTTGCGGTCGTAGCGCCCGCCGTCGTCGTCGACGGTGTACTGGCCGGCGACGTACAGCTCCAGGCTGGAACCGATGCGGTGGGTGTAGCGCATCGCGAACAACATCGCGTCGAGGTCGGGCACGGTCGAGCCGGCGCCGCGCTCTTCGCGGATGCGGCGCAGTTCGGCGCCGAGCTGGTCGTCGTTGGTGATGCGCCAGTCCATCGTCAGCTGGCTCTGTTCCAGCGCCTCGTCGCCGCGTTCGCGGCGGGTGTGGCGGCCGAACAGGCTGAAGTTCTCGGTGAAGTAGCCGAGGAATTCGGCGCCGTACTCGCGCACGGCCTGGCCCTGGTCGTAACGCGAGATCGAGAAGCCCGGATCGACGTCGCGCCACCACGCGCCCGCGCTCCAATCGAGCTGGGTCCAGCCCAGTTCCTTGAAGTTGGCGCGCGCTTCGATCTTGTCGGCGTCGCCCTTGCGCGGGCCGTCGATCGGGTTGACGCGGACGAAGTCGATGCCGCCGTTGCTGGAATACCACAGCGGCGCCGCGGTGGATTCGCTGCGGCTCTTCTCCAGTTTCAGGTAAGTGCCGCGGCCGGCCTGCAGGGTCAGGTCCACGCCCTTGAGGGTGTAGTCGTCGCCGCTGCGGTTCTCGTCGATGTAGGTGCCGCCGACGGCGAGGTGGTCGCCGAACCACTGCTTGCCGCGGAAGCCGGCGCTGACGTCGTCGGTCTGGAAACCGGCCGGGACGTATTCGTAGTCGACCAGCAGGCGCTGGGTGTAGCCGTCCAGCGGGGTGTCGCGGGTCAGCGTGCGCACGTTCTCGCGGGTGATCTGCGACAGCGGGCGGGTCAGCAGGATCCGGCCCTGCATGTTGTTGATTTCGTAGTCGGCGCCGCGCGTCAGGTCCACGCGCGATTCGACCCGGCCGGTGCTGACGTCGCGGATTTCGACGGTGACCTTTTCCGAACCCGGCAGCAAGTCGGTGTGGCGCAGCATGTACAGGCTGTTGCCGGTGCCGAGGAACTCGGTGTGGCCGAGCGCGCTCTGCGCTTCGGAACCGAACACGCGCAGCTCGCTACGCGGATCGCCGAGCACGGTGGTGTTGCGGCTGCGCCAGGCCAGCGCCGCGCCGTACAGCGAGCGGTTGTACTGGGCGTACTCGGTGCCGGTGATGCCGGTGTTGAAGTTGCCCCAGATCGCCTGGTTCTGGTCCCAGTCCACGCGCAGGTACAGCTTGCCCTGGGTGTCGACGTCGCGATAGGTGTTGGAATCGTCGCCGTAGACCGGGTAGTACAGGTTCGGGTCGAGGCGGCGGAAGATGTCCTGCGCGTCGGCGTCGAAGAAGCCGTTGAACAGACGCTTGATCTCGTTCTCGCGGGTGTCGGCCTGGGCGGTGATCAGGTACTTGCCCTGCACCTTGCCCTTCAGATAGAACGCCAGCCGGCCTTCGCTGATGAAGCTGTCGTCGTAGCGGCCGCGGTCGCCCGCGGCCATCGGCTCGATGTTGCCGCTGACGCTGTTCTTGGACAGGGTGACGTCGGCCAGCGCGACCAGGAAGCTGTACTTGCCGGTGACGTTGACGTCGAGGTTCTTCTCCAGCGTCGTCCCGCCCTGCCCCTTGATCTTGACCGCATAGGTGTGCGGCCCGACCGGCTCGAGGAACTCGGCGGCGAACTTGCGCTCCAGGTCGATCGGGAAGGTCTGGTCGTTGATGGTGAGCTGGGTGTCGCGCGGGATGTCGCGGCCGTAGATGCGCACGCGCGAGCCGTACACCGGGATGTTCTGCAACCGGATCGCGTTGGTGCCGTAGATCGAGCTGGTGATCGCCAGGTCCTGGGCGTTGCGCTCGTCGATCGGCTGGCCGAGGCTCTTTTGCACCTGGTCGCGCTGGATCTGCACGCCGCGCTCGTACTCTTCCGGCTTCAGCAACTGGATGCGCTGCGGCTGGATTTCGTCGAACACTCCGCTCTTGCCGTAGGCGCGGGCGATGTAGATCAGCTCGTCGCCGGCGAGCAGGTTCAAGCCGGCCGGCAAGGCGCCGTCCCACTCCTGCTCGGCCACGTTCTCCACCGGCACGTCGATGGTCGCCAGCGGCGTCACCAGGTCGGTGTCGCTGCCGCGGTACACAGTGACCTGCAGCTTCTCGATGAAGGACGCGTAGTTGGTGTAGGCGTGGAAGCGCACCGGCTTGATGATGCGGCCGTTCTCGAACGGCGCGGTCGAACCGGACTGCACGTTGAGCACCGGCGGGCCGAGGGTGGGATCTTCGGTGGCCCAGATCACGCCGCCGTTGGGCAGGTCGATCTGGAACTTGCCGGCGATCTTGGCCGTGCCTTCGGTGAGGTTCTCGCGCACCACGTCGACGCGGCGGTTGGCCTGCAGCGCGGCGGGGTCGTCGCCTTGCGCGACCGGCTTGTCCTCGCCGCGGGTGCGCACGCGGAACAGCAGGCCCTCGTCGCTGCGGCACTCGTTGCCCTGGCACTGCGCCGGGACCTCCGCCGCGCCCGCCACCGCCTCGCGCGCGGGCGCGGGCTTGTCGAGCGAGCTCAGGTCCACCGGCACGGCGCCGGCGCGGCCGCCGTCGCCCTGCTTCAGCGGCAGGCCCGGCTGGCCGGACTTCTGCGCGTACGCGGGGGCGGCGGCGCCGGCGGCGAACACGCCGCCGGTCAGCAGGCCGATCAGGGTCATGTCCAGAAGCTTCATCTTGATCTTCATGGCCATGTCCTCAGCGGTTGCCCACGCCGACGGGCGCCTGGGTGTCGTCTGTAATGTCCACTCGCACTTTCTGCCTTACCTCGGGCTTGAGTTCGGCCGAGATCGCTTCGAACACGGCCTTGGCTCGACGCAGTCCCAGTTGGACGTTGTAGGCGGCGGCGCCGCGTTTGTCGGCGCGGCCGACGATGCCGATCGCGCCGCTGCCCTGCTGGTTGAGCGCCTTGGCGATTTCGCCGATGAGCGCGCGGTATTGCGGCTTGATCGTGGCCTGGTCGGTGTCGAACAGGACCTCGCCCAGGCGGATCGCCGGGTCCAGGCTGACCAACGTGGCGTCGGTACCGGCGACCACATCCACCGACACCTTGCTCGCCAGCGCCGGATCGCCCTCCAGCTGCTTGAGCAGCGCGGCCTGCACCGCGCGGGCGCGGGCGAAGGCGAGCGCCTCCTCCTGCGCCTGCGCGCTGACGGTGACGCTGCCGCCGCCGGCGTCGCGCAGGCGTCCGGCGATCTGCGCGAACATCGGCGCGTAGCTCTCCTTCACCTTGGCGCTGCCGGACTCGAACATCACCTCGCCCAGTTCGACGTCGGTCTCGGACTTCGCGCCGGAGACTTCGCCCGGCGGCAGCTTGACGCCGAAGTCGAAGCGGGTCGGGATGCCCTGGGTGATGCGGCGCACGCGCGGGTTCTCGGTGGTGAACGCCGAGCCCGGCGGCAACGTGGCCTGATCGACCTTGAGGATGAAGTTGCGGCCGCGCGCGGAGTTGCCGCCTTCGATGCCTTCCAGGTGGAAGCGGCCGTAGGCGTCGGTCTCCATGATCAAGCCCTCGACCGAGGCGATGCGCACGCCCGGGATGCCGCGCTCCTCGATCCCGTTGTTGCGGATCGTGTAGGAGACGACGTAACCGGTCGCGGCCTGGGCGACCTGGCGGGTCACCTGCAGGTCCTGCCCGCTCAGCCCCTTGGCCGCGTCGCCGCGGGTGCGTTCGACCGTGGTGCGGCCGTCGGCGCCCATGCGCACGGTGGTGCCTTCGTCGGTGGTGAGCACGAAGTCGTCGGTGAAGGCCAGTTCGTTCAAGGTCTGGCGCACCACCACTTCGCGCGCCGGCGCGGCGGCCGAACCGCGGCCGTCGATCCGGCCCAGGGCGATGCCGTGCAGCATCGGCGCGCTGGCGTCGGGCTCGGCGACCGGGCCTTCGCCGCGATCGACGGTGGTCGAACCGGCGACGTAGGCGTTCGGGGCGAAGCCGCCCTGCACGCGCACGCCGCTGGCCTTGGCCGGATCCTGCCAGCCGTCGCCGTCGCGGTCGTCGAACACGGTGCCGACCAGCAGGCTGTCTTCCAGCAGCGGGTCGCCGGCCATGGTGACTTCGGCGGTGGCGTCGTTGGAGATCTTGGTGCCCTTGTCGTCGTAACCGGCGACCTGGTTCTTGTGCGTGCCCTTGCCCACGCCGGCGCCGACGCGCAGGAAGTAGCTCACGGTGGCCTTGCCGCCGATCGCCACGTCGATGCCGCCGATGCGCAGCGGGTTGGCGCTCATCACCACGCCGTTCTTGTTGTCATCGTCCACGCTCAGCGAGTTGTCGACGAAGGTGAAGCCGGCCGGCGGAATGTCGACCAGGGTGGCGTTGACCGCCGGCGAGTCGCCGACGTTCTCGACCAGCACGCTGTAGCGGACCAGGTCGCCGATCTTGACCTCGCGCACCGCCGAGGTCTTGACCAGGCGCAGCACCGGCGCGTTGGCGATCACCGTGATGGTGACCGACGCGGTCGCGCACACCGGCGTCGGCGAGGAGGTGTCGCAGACGCGGTAGGTGAAGGTGTCGGTGCCGGCGAAGAACTGCTTGGGCGTGTAGGTGCACGCACCGGCCGCGCAGGTCACGGTGCCGTTGGCCGGTTCGCCGACGATGGTCAGCGAGGCCGGATCCAGCGGCGCGCCGGTCACCGTGTCGTTGCCGATCACGTTGACGGTCACCGGGGTCTGCTGGTTGGTCTGGGCGGTGTCCGGATTGGCCGTGACCTTGTTCGGCTGCACCGTCACGCTGACCTTCGCGGTCGCGCAGTTGGTCGGGTTGAGCTTCTCGCAGATCGTGTAGGTGTAGCTGTCGTCGCCGGCGAAGTTGCTGCGCGGCGTATAGGTGATGGTGCCGTCGCTGTTGACCACGGTGGTGCCGTTGGCCGGATCGGTGCTGACGGTGATGATCACCAGGTTCGGATCGATCGGCGCGCCGTTGAGCGTGTCGTTGGCGATCACGTTGGTGCTCACCGGCGTGTTCTGCGGGGTCACGCCGGTGCCGCCGGCCGGGTCGTCGGTGGCGGTGATCGCCGGCGCCGACACGGCGATGGTGACCGTGGCGGTGTCGCAGTTGCTCGGGTTCAGCACTTCGCACAGCTGGTAGGTGACGGTGTAGCTGCCGGCCGGGGTGTTCGGCGCGACGTCCACGCTGCCGTCGGCCTTGACCGTCAGCGGACCGTTGCTGTTCGGCTTGACGGTGACGTCGGCCGGATTGACCGCGCTGCCGCCGAGGGTGTCGTTGCCGAGCACGTTGACCACGTTGGTGCCGCCGGTGGCGCCGTTGACCGGCGTGGCGACGATGTCGTCGACCGCGTCGATGGGAGCGGCGTCGACGGTGACGGTGACGATCGCGGTGGTGCAGTTGCCCGGATCCGCGGTTTCGCAGATGCGGTACTCGATGTTGTAGCTGCCCTTCGGCGTGCCCGGGGCGACGTTCACCGCGCCGGTGGCCGGATCCAGGGTCACCTTCGGATCGGAGGTGGAGACCTGGGTCAGGATCACCGTCGTGGTCGTGGCGGGCTGGCCGTTGAGGGTGTCGTTGCCGAGCATGTTCGGCACGGCCACGCCGCCGGCGGCGCCGTTGGACACGGTGCCGGCGTCAGGGGTGGCGACGATCTGGCGACGCTGCACCTGGGTGGTGCTGGTCGCCGTCACCGGCGTGGTGATCTCGGTCGAGGTCACGCCGGCGTTGTTGACGATGCTGCCGCCGATCGCGTCGGCCTGGGTGACCGTGTAGGTACCGGTCACCGTGCACACCGCGCTCGCGCCGGTCGGCGCCATCGCCGGGCAGTTCCAGCTCGACGGCGTGGTCTTGCTGTCGGTGATCACCACGTTATTGAGAGTGACGTTGCCGGTGTTGGTGGCGGTCAGCTCGTAGGTCAGCACGTCGCCGATGGTGATGCTGCCGCTGTTGTCGTTGTCGGCGTAGGCCGGCAGCGCGCGCTTGGCCAGGGTCATGGCCGGATTGCGGGTCGCGGTGATTTCGACCGTATCGGTCGCCGACGTCGTGGTGCCGTCGGTCGCGCTGGCGATATTGACGACCTTGCCGGCGTCGAGGTCGGCCTGGGTCACGGTGTAGTTCGCCGTGCAGGTCAGCGTCTGGCCCGGGGCCAGACCGCCGGCCGGCAGCGCCGGACAGGTCACCGGGGTCTTGTCGTCGTTGACCGAAACCGGCGCGGTGATGGTCACGTTGCCGCTGTTGGTCACGCGGTAGCTGTAAGGCAGCACGTCGCCGACCGCCGCGTAGGTCGTCGCCGTCGACGACTTGTCGATGGTCATCGCCGGGTTGCGAGTCGCGATGATCTCGACCGTATCGGTGGCCGAGGTCGTGGTGCCGTCGGTCGCGCTGGCGATGTTGACCACCTTGCCGGCGTCGAGGTCGGCCTGGGTCACGGTGTAGTTCGCGGTGCAGGTCAGCGTCTGGCCCGGGGCCAGGCCGCCGGCCGGCAGCGCCGGACAGGTCACCGGGGTCTTGTCGTCGTTGACCGAAACCGGTGCGGTGATGGTCACGTTGCCGCTGTTGGTCACGCGGTAGCTGTACGGCAACACGTCGCCGACTGCCACGTAGGTGGTCGCCGTCGACGACTTGTCGATGGTCATCGCCGGGTTGCGGGTCGCGGTGATTTCGACCGTATCGGTCGCCGAGGTCGTGGTGCCGTCGGTCGCGCTGGCGATGTTGACGACCTTGCCGGCGTCGAGGTCGGCCTGGGTCACGGTGTAGTTCGCCGTGCAGGTCAGGCTCTGGCCCGGGGCCAGGCCACCGGCCGGCAGTGCCGGACAGGTCACCGGAGTCTTGTCGTCGTTGACCGAAACCGGCGCGGTGATGGTCACGTTGCCGCTGTTGGTCACGCGGTAGCTGTACGGCAGCACGTCGCCGACCGCCGCGTAGGTGGTCGCCGTCGACGACTTGTCGATGCTCATCGCCGGGTTGCGGGTCGCGATGATCTCGACCGTGTCGGTGGCCGACGTCGTGGTGCCATCGGTCGCGCTGGCGATATTGACGACCTTGCCCGCATCGATGTCGGCCTGGGTCA
This sequence comes from Lysobacter yananisis, assembly GCF_031199375.1. Classification (NCBI taxonomy): domain Bacteria; kingdom Pseudomonadati; phylum Pseudomonadota; class Gammaproteobacteria; order Lysobacterales; family Lysobacteraceae; genus Lysobacter; species Lysobacter yananisis. The sequence continues at coordinate 3,364,277 of NZ_CP133568.1, read as the reverse complement.
CGGTGTAGTTCGCCGTGCAGGTCAACGTCTGGCCCGGGGCCAAGCCGCCGGCCGGCAGCGCCGGACAGGTCACCGGAGTCTTGTCGTCGTTGACCGAAACCGGCGCGGTGATGGTCACGTTGCCGCTGTTGGTCACGCGGTAGCTGTACGGCAGCACGTCGCCGACCGCCGAGTAGGTGGTCGCCGTCGACGACTTGTCGATGGTCATCGCCGGGTTGCGGGTCGCGATGATCTCGACCGTGTCGGTGGCCGAGGTCGTGGTGCCGTCGGTTGCGCTGGCGATATTGACGACCTTGCCGGCATCGAGGTCGGCCTGGGTCACGGTGTAGTTCGCCGTGCAGGTCAGCGTCTGGCCCGGAGCCAGACCGCCGGCCGGCAGCGCCGGACAGGTCACCGGGGTCTTATCGTCGTTGACCGAAACCGGGGCGGTGATGGTCACATTGCCGCTGTTGGTGATCCGGTAGCTGTAAGGCAGCACGTCGCCGACCGCCGAATAGGTGGTCGCCGTCGACGACTTGTCGATGCTCATCGCCGGATTGCGGGTCGCGGTGATTTCGACAGTATCGGTCGCCGAGGTCGTGGTGCCGTCGGTCGCGCTGGCGATGTTGACGACCTTGCCGGCATCGAGGTCGGCCTGGGTCACGGTGTAGTTCGCCGTGCAGGTCAGGCTCTGGCCCGGGGCCAGGCCACCGGCCGGCAGCGCCGGACAGGTCACCGGAGTCTTGTCGTCGCTGACCGAGATGGCCGCCGTCAGCGTCACGTTGCCGCTGTTGGTAACGCGGTAGCTGTACGGCAGCACGTCACCGACCGCCGCGTAGGTGGTCGCCGTCGACGACTTGTCGATGCTCATCGCCGGATTGCGGGTCGCGATGATCTCGACCGTATCGGTCGCCGAGGTCGTGGTGCCGTCGGTCGCGCTGGCGATGTTGACGACCTTGCCGGCATCGAGGTCGGCCTGGGTCACGGTGTAGTTCGCCGTGCAGGTCAGGCTCTGGCCCGGGGCCAGGCCACCGGCCGGCAGCGCCGGACAGGTCACCGGAGTCTTGTCGTCGTTGACCGAAACCGGCGCGGTGATGGTCACGTTGCCGCTGTTGGTCACGCGGTAGCTGTACGGCAGCACGTCGCCGACCGCCGCGTAGGTCGTCGCCGTCGACGACTTGTCGATGGTCATCGCCGGATTGCGGGTCGCGATGATCTCGACCGTGTCGGTGGCCGAGGTCGTGGTGCCGTCGGTTGCGCTGGCGATATTGACGACCTTGCCGGCATCGATGTCGGCCTGGGTCACGGTGTAGTTCGCCGTGCAGGTCAGGCTCTGGCCCGGGGCCAGGCCGCCGGCCGGCAGCGCCGGACAGGTCACCGGGGTCTTGTCGTCGTTGACCGAAACCGGTGCGGTGATGGTCACGTTGCCGCTGTTGGTCACGCGGTAGCTGTACGGCAACACGTCGCCGACCGCGGCGTAGGTGGTCGCCGTCGACGACTTGTCGATCGTCATCGCGCGATTCTGAGTCGCGTTGATGGTGACGCTGTCCGTCAACGATTGCACCGCGCCGGACTTGGCGCTGGCAATGTTGGTGACCAGGCTATTGTCGATGTCGGCCTGGGTCACGGTGTAGTTCGCCGTGCAGGTCAGCGTCTGGCCCGGAGCCAGGCCGCCGGCCGGCAGCGCCGGACACGTCACCGGGGTCTTGTCGTCGTCCACGGTGATGGCCGTGGTCAGGGTCACGTTGCCGGTGTTGGTGACGATGTAGCGGTACGGCAGCACATCGCCCACCGCTGCGTAATTGGTAGCAGTAGAAGACTTGGCGATGCCCAGGCCAGGATTCTGGGTGGCACCGACGACCACCGTGTCGGTCGCCGAGGTCGTGGTGCCGTCGGTCGCGCTGGCGATGTTGGTAACGCTACCCGCGTCGATATCCGCCTGGGTGACCGTGTAGCTGGCCGTGCAGGTCAGCGTCTGGCCCGGGGCCAGGCCGCCGGCCGGCAACGCCGGACACGTCACCGGAGTCTTGTCGTCGCTCACCGAGATGGCCGCGGTAAGCGTCACGTTGCCGGTATTGGTGACCCGATACGTGTAGTTGAGGCTATCGCCCACCACCGCATAGCCGGTCGAAGTGGTGCTCTTGTCGATGCCCAGCCCCGGGTTGCGGGTCGCGGTGATTTCGACCGTGTCGGTAGCCGAGGTCGTGGTGCCGTCGGTCGCGCTGGCGATGTTGACGACCTTGCCCGCATCGAGGTCGGCCTGGGTCACGGTGTAGTTCGCCGTGCAGGTCAGGCTCTGGCCCGGGGCCAGGCCGCCGGCCGGCAGCGCCGGACAGGTCACCGGGGTCTTGTCGTCGTTGACCGAAACCGGCGCGGTGATGGTCACGTTGCCGCTGTTGGTCACGCGGTAGCTGTACGGCAGCACGTTGCCGACCGCCGAATAGGTGGTCGCCGTCGACGACTTGTCGATGGTCATCGCCGGGTTGCGGGTCGCGGTGATCTCGACCGTATCGGTCGCCGAGGTCGTGGTGCCGTCGGTGGCGCTGGCGATGTTGACGACCTTGCCGGCATCGATGTCGGCCTGGGTCACGGTGTAGTTCGCCGTGCAGGTCAGCGTCTGGCCCGGGGCCAGACCGCCGGCCGGCAGCGCCGGACACGTCACCGTCGTCTTGTCGTCGCTCACCGAGATGGGCGCGGTGATGGTCACGTTGCCGCTATTGGTCACGCGGTAGCTATACGGCAGCACGTTGCCGACCGCCGAATAGGTGGTCGCCGTCGACGACTTGTCGATGGTCATCGCCGGGTTGCGGGTCGCGGTGATTTCGACCGTATCGGTCGCCGACGTCGTGGTGCCATCGGTTGCGCTAGCGATGTTGACGACCTTGCCCGCATCGAGGTCGGCCTGGGTCACGGTGTAATTCGCCGTGCAGGTCAGCGTCTGGCCCGGGGCCAGGCCACCGGCCGGCAGCGCCGGACAGGTCACCGTCGTCTTGTCGTCGCTCACCGAGATGGGCGCGGTGATCGTCACGTTGCCGCTGTTGGTCACGCGGTAGCTGTACGGCAGCACGTTGCCGACCGCCGAATAGGTGGTCGCCGTCGACGACTTGTCGATGCTCAGCGCCGGATTGCGGGTCGCGGTGATTTCGACCGTATCGGTCGCCGAAGTCGTGGTGCCGTCGGTGGCGCTGGCGATGTTGACGACCTTACCCGCATCGATGTCGGCCTGGGTCACGGTGTAGTTCGCCGTGCAGGTCAGCGTCTGGCCCGGGGCCAGACCGCCGGCCGGCAGCGCCGGACACGTCACCGTCGTCTTGTCGTCGCTCACCGAGATGGGCGCGGTGATGGTCACGTTGCCGCTGTTGGTCACGCGGTAGCTGTACGGCAACACATTGCCGACCGCCGAGTAGGTGGTCGCCGTCGACGACTTGTCGATGGTCATCGCCGGATTGCGGGTCGCGGTGATCTCGACCGTATCGGTCGCCGACGTCGTGGTGCCATCGGTGGCGCTGGCGATGTTGACGACCTTGCCGGCATCGATGTCGGCCTGGGTCACGGTGTAGTTCGCCGTGCAGGTCAGCGTCTGGCCCGGGGCCAGACCGCCGGCCGGCAGCGCCGGACAGGTCACCGTCGTCTTGTCGTCGCTCACCGAGATGGGCGAAGTGATCGTCACGTTGCCGCTGTTGGTCACGCGGTAGCTATACGGCAGCACGTTGCCGACCGCCGAATAGGTGGTCGCCGTCGACGACTTGTCGATGGTCATCGCCGGATTGCGGGTCGCGGTGATTTCGACCGTATCGGTCGCCGAAGTCGTGGTGCCATCGGTCGCGCTGGCGATATTGACGACCTTGCCCGCATCGATGTCGGCCTGGGTCACGGTGTAGTTCGCCGTGCAGGTCAGCGTCTGGCCCGGGGCCAGGCCACCGGCCGGCAGCGCCGGACACGTCACCGTCGTCTTGTCGTCGCTCACCGAGATGGGCGCGGTGATGGTCACGTTGCCGCTGTTGGTCACGCGGTAGCTGTACGGCAACACATTGCCGACCGCCGAGTAAGTGGTCGCCGTCGACGACTTGTCGATCGTCAGCGCGCGGTTCTGGGTCGCGTCGATCTTCACCGTATCCGTGGGCGACGTGGTGGTTCCGTCGGTCGCACGCGCGATGTTGGTGATGCTGCCGGCGTTGAGATCGGCCTGGGTGACGGTGTAGTTGGCCGTGCAGGTCAAACTCTGATTCGGCAGCAAACCGCCGGCCGGCAGCGCCGGGCAGGTCACCGTGGTCTTGTCGTCGCTGACCGAGAGGGCCGCGGTGATCGTCACGTTGCTGGTGTTGGTCACCACGTAGGTGTACGGAATCACCTGGCCCACGGTCGCGTACGTCGTCGCCGTCGACGACTTGTCGATGGTCATCGAGCGCGTCGGCGCAATGGTCACCGTGTTGGTGTCGCTGGCGTTGGGCAGGGTCCCGCCGGTCGGCGTGCCGCTGGCGGTAGCGGTATTGACCACCGAGCCCGCGTCGACATCCGCCTGGGTCACCGTATAGACATTGCCGCTGGGCGTGCAGCTTGCGCTCGCGCCGGGAGCGACGGAGGCGATGGTGCACGAGAGCGACGGCAGCTTCGGATCGGCGACGCTGACGTTGTTGATCGTGACGTTGCCGGTGTTGGTGACGCTGAAGGTATAGGTCACCGTGTCGCCGGCGCGGGTCGGCGTCGAGGTCGTCGCCTTGTCCAGCGTCCAGCTCGCAGTCGCGACCGGCGTCGGCGTGGCGGTGGCGGTGTTGTTGGCGGTGTTCGGGTCGCTGGTGGCCGCGCTGACCGCAGCGGTGTTCGGGTACGGTCCGGTCTCCTTCACGCGGGCGACGATGGTCAACGTCGCGTTGGCGTTGCGCGCGAGCGCGCCGACCGTCCATGCGCCGGTGCCGCTGTTGTAGGCGCCTTGGCTCGCCGAAGACGACACGAAGGTGTAGCCCGCCGGGAGCAGGTCGTTGACGAGGACGCCGGCAGCATCGGACGGACCGGCGTTGTTGTTGACCGAGATGGTGAAAGTGACGTTGCTGCCGATCGCCGGGCTGGCCGGAGCGACCGACTTGGTGAGCGCGAGATCCGCCAAGGCCGTGACCGTATCGGTATCGGTGACGGTGCCCGGCGGGGTCGGGTCGGTGGTGTTCGGCGGCAGCGTCGCGGTGACGGCGTTGGTCACGCTGCCGCTGGTCGCCGTGACATTGGCGACGACGGTAAAGGTGAGGCTGCCGCCCGCGGGCAGGCTGGTCACGGTCACGCCGCTCTCGAACGTCGCCACGGTGACGGCCGGGCACGCAGCGCCGCCGGCGAACGCGCAGGCGACGCTGGTCTTGCTCAAGCCGGTCGCGGCCGGATCGCGAACGACCGTGCCGTTGGCGGCGCTCGGACCGTTGTTGGTGAGCACGATGATGTAAGTCGTGGAGCCGCCCGCATTCACGCTGTTGGCGCTGTTGGTCTTGGTCAACACCAGGTCGGCCACCGCCGCCAGCGTGTTGTTGTCGGTCGCCGAGCACCGCCCCGTCCCCGCTTCGAACACGCCGCCGTTGCTCGTGCACGCCGTATCGACGTTGGTCACGTTCGCCGGCGGCGCGATGGTCGCGGTGTTGCTCAGCGTCGTGGGGAAGTTCTGCGCGGACGCGGGCAGGCCGGCCAGGGCCAGCGCCGCGGCGAACCACATCCTCATCCCGGTGCGAGTCTTGCGCGGGCCAGCATCGGGGTCGCGCGGACGCGGCGACGGGCTGGACGGGATGAGGATGTTGGCGATTTTCATGCGGTAGCCCAAACAGGAGTTCGGTAAGCGCCGGGACGCGCGGGCGTCCGCCGGGCGGCGGAAGCCTGTGCGCGTCTTGCGGCTGTTCGACGTGCTTACTGCGGGTTTGCCTTGGTACTGCGGTCGTGCGGTGCTGCGGCGGGCGCTGCGGCGAACGCGATCGCGTTCGAGCCGCGACGCTCGCCCCCGTGCTCGCTGCGCCGGAACTGCGCGCGCGCTGCGAAGCCAGCTGGGCGGCGCCTGCCGCAGCCGCCGGACGCATGCGTCGGCGCTGCAGCCGCTACTGCCTGGCTGTCGCTTCGGTTACGGCGGGAACCGCCCGGCGCATGCCCAGTTCGGGCTACTGCACGACGAGCAGAAAGAAGCCGCCCAATGGGCGGATGGACCAGCGACATCCCCTGGGATATCGGTGCTCAGCCAATGACACGCCATGACGTGCCCCCCTTGCTCCCACACCTGGCCACGCCTCGGCGCTGTAGCTAGTGCGCCTTTTCCGTGCCTGGAGTGGAACCCCTACCGCCAATACGTGATTCGTACTGCCTTACAGGACAAGACCGCAAATAGTGTGCCATCCATCACATTGCTGTTTCAATGAAGATCACAATAAAAATGCGATGGGCAAAGCACAAATCACGTCATGAAGGGGCAAAAAGTGACGAATCGCGACACTTTAGGCCCCACATTCCTGCAGGCGCGCCGAACCGCCCTGACTTTCCTGCCACCAACAGACAACCAACTAAAAGTGTCTTTTCGCGTCGGAAATTAGCCGTCTTAGCGCAGAAGACATGTGAAATTCACATGCGACTTACATCGCAAATAATCGCTAAATGCGGGTAAAAAGCGGCTTTGGCGTGATTTTCGATTCAGCGCGTTCAGTCATGGACGCCACTTCGGCGTGGACCGGCCGATCGGCCCGGCGTTCGCGGCGGACTGAGATGGTTTGCGCCCAGGCCCTATAATTCGCGTTTCTTCGATCCGACCGCCCCATGCCTTCCAGCGCTACGACCCTGTCAGTCCCCGACCTGGCGAACATCCAGTCCCTGGCCCGCGACGACATGGGCGCCGTCGACGCCCTGATCCGGCGCCGGCTGGCCTCGGACGTGGTGCTGATCAATCAGGTCGCCGAGTACATCGTCGGCGCCGGCGGCAAGCGCCTGCGGCCGATGCTGCTGCTGCTCGCGGCCGGCGCGCTCGGCCACCGCGGCCCGCAGGCGCACCAGTTGGCCGCGGTCATCGAATTCATCCACACCGCCACCCTGCTCCACGACGACGTGGTCGACGAATCCGACCTGCGCCGCGGCCGCAAGACCGCCAACGCGGTCTGGGGCAACGCCGCCAGCGTGCTGGTCGGCGATTTCCTGTACTCGCGCAGCTTCCAGCTGATGGTCGAACTGGAACAGTTGGAGGTGATGAAGATCCTCGCCGACACCACCAACCGCATCGCCGAAGGCGAAGTGCTGCAGTTGCTGCACGTGCGCAATCCCGACACCGACGAGCCGGCCTACCTGCGCGTGATCGAGCGCAAGACCGCGGTGCTGTTCGCCGCCGCGACCCGCCTGGGCGCGCTGCTGGCCGGCAGCGACGCCGCCGTGCAGCAGCGCCTGCACGACTACGGCATGGCCCTGGGCTACGCCTTCCAGATCGCCGACGACGTGCTCGACTACGCCTCCGATGCGCAGACCCTGGGCAAGAACCTCGGCGACGATCTCGCCGAAGGCAAGGCCACGCTGCCGCTGATCCACGCCATCGCCCACAGCGACGAAGCCGTGCGCGCGCGCCTGCGCGCCGCGGTCGAACACGGCGACAGCGACGCGATGCCCGAAGTGCTGGCGGCGATCCACGCCACCGGCGGCCTCGACTACAGCCGCCGGCGCGCGCGGGACTACGCCGACGCGGCCGAGGCGGCGCTGGACGGGTTGGACGACAACGATTACGTCGCGGCGCTGCGCGGGCTGGCGCGGTATGCGGTGAGCCGCGATCACTGAAAGGCGGCGCGATCGCCGCGATGTCGGCGCGCCCCCTGTAGGAGCGGCGCGAGCCGCGACCGCGACAACGCAACTACGCTGAAACCTGCGCCGCAGGTGCTTTATCGCGGTCGCGGCTCGCGCCGCTCCTACAGGCAGATCGCGCAGCCGCGTTTATGCGCGCGATCCGTCCCGTCGTCGGGCAGATCGCGCGCTTGCGCGCTGCGATTCACTCGCGCACGCCGAAGCGCTCGACGAAGAACGCGCGCATCGCCGCGAACGAGCGCTTGGCCGCGCGCGCGTCGTAACGGCAGTTGTCTTCCGGCGGGTTGCCGGCGTTCTCCGATTCGGCGAAGCAGTGCCGCGCGCCGCTGTAGTTCACCAGTTGCCAGTCGGCGCCGCCTTCGTCCATTTCCCGTTCGAAGGCGACGATGTCCTCGTTCGGCACCGACTTGTCGGCGGCGCCGTTGAGCACCAGCACCGGCGTGTTGATCTTGACCCCGTTGCCCGGCAGGTGCGCCTTGAGCCCGCCGTGGAAGCTGGCGACGCCGGCGAGGTTGACGCCGGTGCGCGCCAGCTCCAGCACGCTGGAACCGCCGAAGCAGAAACCCAGCGCGCCGATCCGCGCGGCGTCCAGCGGCGCGGTCTTGTCCTGCGCCTTGAGCGCCGCCAACGCCGCGGTCGCGCGCTTGCGCAGGGTCACGCCGCCGTCGGCATAGACCTTGCCGACCGCGGCCTTGGCTTCGTCCTTGTTCTTCGGCCGCACGCCCTTGCCGTACATGTCGGCGACCAGCACCACGTAGTCGTCGCCGGCGATCTCGCCGGCGCGTTCGATCGCGTTGTCGGTCACGCCCATCCAGTTGGGCACCAGCACCAGGCCGGGACGCTTGATCGCGTTGACGTCGTCGTAGACCAACACCCCGCTGAAGACCTCTTCGCCGATCTTCCATTCCACCGGCCTGGACTTGATCGCGGCGAAGGCGGGCGTGGCGCACAGGGCGAGCAGCAGGACGGCGACGGGACGGCGCATGGCGGGGCTCCTGGATGGGCGTCGGCGCAGACTAGCGCGCCGCAGTGGCGGAAGCGTGAAGTCTGGAAGTGAGCGCAGAGAAGTGAGGAGCGAGCAAAAGCTGCCTTTGCTCACTCCTCACTTCTCTGCGCTCACTTCTCGCTCTCAAGCGATGCCGATGCCCGCGATGGCGCTGATGGCGTCCGGGTCGAACCCGGCCAGTTCGGCGAAATGGCGGCCGCGGGCGACGTAGTCGCGATACGGGCCGAAGCTCGGCGCGCCCGGCGACAGCAGCACCACGCCGCCTTGCGCGCCGAGCGCGGCGCGGGCCTGGGCCATCGCCTCGGCGAGATCGCGCGCCGCGCTCAAGGCGAAACCGCCCTCGCCCGCCACCGCGGCGAGCAAGGCGTGGATGCGCGGGCCGTTCTCGCCCATGGTGACGATGGCCAGCGGCGCGCGCGTGCGCATCGCCTGCGCGAAACCGTGCCAGTCGATGCCGCGGTCGTGGCCGCCGACCAACAGTGCGATGCGCTTGCCCGAGTAGCAGTCCAACGCCGCCAAGGTCGCGTGCGGCGTGGTGCTGATCGAATCGTTGACGTAGCCGATGCCGTCGCGTTCGCCGATGGGCTGCAGGCGGTTCGGCAGCGGCTTGAAGCTCGCCGCGGCCGGCGCCAGCGCTTCGGCGTCGAGGCCGAGCGCCTCGATCGCGGTCAGCACCGCGCACAGATTGCCGCGGTTGTGCCGGCCCGGCAGCGGCAGCGAGGCGGTGTCCATGACTTCGCGCTCGCCGCGCCACAGCGCGTCGCCGCGCAGGTGCCAACCGGTCGCGTCGCCGAACCAGCGGATCTCGCTGTCGGGCAGCGACAACGCCGACAGCACCGGATCGGTGGCGTTGAGCACGGCGATGCGCGGCCGGGCGTCGGTCAGCAGGCGCAGCTTGTCCTCGACGTAGCGCGCCTGCGAACCGTGCCAGTCCAGGTGTTCGGGATACAGGTTCAGCGCCACCGCCACGTCCGGGCGCGCGCCGCCGAGGGCGACGTCGCCGGTCTGGTAGCTCGACAGTTCGATCGCCCAGAACTCGGGCGGCTGCGGCGGGTCCAGCGCTTCCAGCAGCGGCAGGCCGATGTTGCCGGCCAGCGCGGTGCGGTGGCCGCCGGCGCGCAGCAGGTGCGCCAGCAGCGAGGTCGTGGTGCTCTTGCCCTTGGTGCCGGTGACGCAGAGCGTGCGGCCGCCGTCGCGCGCGGCGGCATGCTCGCCGAACCACAGCGCGGTGCCGCCGATGAAACGCGCGCCCTGCTCCGCCGCGGCCACGGCTTCGGCGCGATACGGGCTGATGCCCGGCGATTTGACGATCCAGTCGAACCCGCCGAGGCGCTCGGCGCTGGCCTGGGTTTCTATCGTCAGCCACGGGTCGTGCAGGCCGCGCGCGTCGGCGGCCTCATCGACCGAACAGAACAGCGTCAGCGCCAGCGACGGCAGGCGCGCGCGGATCGCGCGGTAGGCGGCGCGACCTTCGCGCCCCCAGCCCCACAGCGCGACGCGCTTGCCGTCAAGCTGCGAGATACGCACGCAGACGCTCCCACAGCGCGGGCGGCACGCGGTGTTCGCCTTCCAGCGCCAGCAGCGGCTCGATGCGCAGTTCCTCGCCGGCCAGTTGCGGCCGGATCTCGCGCGCGAAGCGCTCGACCAGCGCGTCCTCGCGCCATTCGGCGCGCTCGGCCAGCGCCGCCATCGCCGCGCGCGACTCGCGGCCTTCGCCGACGCATTCGAACGGCTTGTGGTTGCGGTACTCCAGCAGCGCGTCGAAACCGTCGGTCTGGGCCGGATCGTCGAGCAGGTTGCGGCCGAAGATCGACACCAAGCGGGGCTTGGTCATGAACGGCGCCAGCGCCAGGAACACGAAGTGGCATTTGGGGCACACCCCGCACCAGCGGCTCGCCGGCCGCTCGCCGAGAATGTGGAAATTGCGGTTGCAGCTGCTGAAATGCGCGTCGTAGCGATCCCCGCGCGCGAACTGCCGCGCCACCGCCAGCTCGCTCAGCGGCCGCAGCAACGAGTAGTAGCGCAAGTCCGCGGCCACGTGCGTCTGCAAATACTCGCCGAACGCGCGCTCGCAATCCCAGCCCTTCGACCACTGGTGGTTCACCTCGCCGGTGCCCTCGATCATGCTGCCGTAGCTGGCCGAGCGCTCGTTGGAGAACACCACCTGGTCGACGCCGCGCAGCAGCGCGGCCAGGGCCATGATCGCCGAGTTCACCACGGTCACCGGGATGTGGCCGTTGTACGCGCCCTGGCGGTTGTATTCGAACAGCTGCGGCGCCAGCGCGCGGCCGAGGTTGAGCGTGTCCAGGCCGGTGCGCGCGGCGCAGGCGGCGATCAGCTGCGAGCCGCCGATCCAGGTCACGGTCTGCTCGACATCGAGCGCGCGCAGCGCTTCGATGCTGACCAGCGAGTCCTTGCCGCCGCCGATGGCGACCAGTGCGTGTTCGCTCAAGCCCAGCGCCGGCGCCGCCGGATCGGCAGCGGCGGCCACCGGGAACGTGATCTTGCCGTGCAGGTTCAAGCCGTTGCGATAAGCGAACTCGCCCAGGCCGTTGACGTAGATCAGCTCCAGCAGCGCCGCGGTGTCGGCGTCGACGGCGTAGGAATCGATGCGGATCTGTTCCGGCACCGCCGCCTTGTAGTAGCTCACGCCGGCGATCAGGTGCAGCAACCGCAGCATGCGTTCGACCGCCTGCGCGCGCGCGCCGTCGAGCGCGAACGGCGCGCCGGGCACGGTGACGGTTTCGACCAGCTCCGGGCCGTCGTCGAAGGCGTAGACCAGTTCGGCCACGCCGGTCGCGGCGTCCAGGCCGCAGCGCACGAAACGGAAGGCGCGCACGGCGTCGCGTTGGAATTGCTCGCTCACAGGTTCACTCTCGGAATCGAAACGGCCGCGCACGGCGGATGGGGCATGGCCACGAGGGCGGGAACGGCGTTCATCCGAGCACCTCCTCGACCGGCAGCGCGCGCAGGTTGTAGCTGTTGGCCATGGCCATGCCGTAGGCGCCGGCGTCGGCGACCAGGATCGTGTCGCCCTCCTCGGTCGCCTTGGGCAGCAGGCGCGCGCGGCCGAGCACGTCGCTGCTCTCGCACACCGGGCCGACCACGTCGAAGGCGGCGGTGTCGGCGTCGTCGAAGCGGCCGAGGTTGTGGATGCCGTGGTAGGCCTCGTACATGGCCGGGCGCATCAGCGCGTTCATGCCGGCGTCGCAACCGATCCGGCGCACGCCGTCCTTCTCCACCACCTGGGTCACCGACAGCAGCAGCACGCCGCTCTCGGCGACCAGGTAGCGGCCCGGCTCGACGATCAGGCCGTAGCGCGGATACGCGGCCTTGATCTCGTCCAGCCCGGCGCGCCAGGCGCCCAGGTCGAACTCGCGCGCTTCCGGCGTGTAGGCGACCGGCAGGCCGCCGCCGATGTCGATGGTCTCGATCGTGCCGACGCTGTCGGCCAGCCCGGCCAGGCTGGCGTAGACGCCGCGCCAGTGCTGCGGATCGTCGATGCCGCTGCCCAAATGCGCGTGCAGGCCGCTGATGCGCGCGCCGAGCTTGCGCGCCTCGTCGACGAAGGCGTCGAAGCGCGCCAGCGGCAGGCCGAACTTGGCCGCGACGCCGCCGGTGCGGACTTTTTCGTGGTGGCCCTCGCCGTGGCCCAGATCCAGGCGCAGCCACAGGGTGCGGCCGCGGAACGTTTCCGGCCAGCGCTTGAGCGCCTCGACGTTGTCGAGGGTGACGATCACGCCGCGCTTGAGCGCCGCCTCGTACTCGTGGCGCGGGGCGAAGCTCGGGGTGAACAGCACCCGCTCGGGCGCCATGTGCGGGATCGCCTGGAACACCCGTTCGATCTCGGCCAGCGACACGCACTCCAGGCCGAAGCCTTCGCCGACGACGGCGCGCAGCACCGCCGGATGCGAGTTGGCCTTCATCGCGTAGAAGCAGCGGTCGACCGCCGCGGTGCCGATCAGCGCGCGGGCGCGTTCGCGCACGGTCGCCAGATCGTAGACGTAACGCGGGGTGCCGGCCGCGGCCATCGCCAGCAGGCGCGGACGCTGCGCCTGCCACCACGGCGCGGCGCGCTGCGGCTTGCCGTCGGCGATCTCGCGCCAGCTCGGGCCGAACACGCTGTCGTCGCGCACCGGCATCGCGCCGCTGCGGATCAGTTCGTGGTGCAGGTGCGGCAGCAGGCCGTCGGCGTCGGCTTCGTCGATGACGAAGGTCAGGTTCAAGTCGTTGGACGACTGCGAGATCAGGTGCACGCGCTCGCGCCCGAACGCGGCCCAGATGTCCGACAGCCGGTGCAGCAGCGAACGCATGCCGCGGCCGACCAGGGTGATCGCCGCGCACGGCGCGATCACCTTGACCCGGCACACCTCGGCCAGGTCGGCCGACAGCGCTTCGAGCACGTTGCTGTTGACCAGGTTCTCGCTCGGGTCCAGCGACACGGTGACGTTGGTTTCCGACGAACCGATCAGGTCGATGGAAAGCCCGTGGCGCTTGAAGCGCTCGAACACGTCGGCGAGGAAGCCGACCTGCTGCCACATGCCGATGCTTTCCATCGACACCAGCACGATGCCGTTGCGGCGGCTGATCGCTTTCACGCCCGGCACCGTGGCGGCGCTGGCGTCGATGCGGGTGCCCGGCAGGTCGAAGCGCTCGGTGTCGAGGATCGCCATCGGCACGCCGGCGTCGCGGCACGGCGCGATCGAACGCGGGTGCAGGACCTTGGCGCCGGTGGTGGCGATTTCCTGCGCTTCGGCGTAGTCCAGCCGCGCCAGCAGGCGCGCGTCGGGGACTTCGCGCGGATTGGCGCTGAACATGCCCGGCACGTCGGTCCAGATCTCCACCCGCTGCGCCTTCAGCAGCGCGCCAAAGTACGCGGCGGAGGTGTCCGAGCCGCCGCGGCCGAGGATCGCGGTGCCGCCGTCGCCGTGGCGGGCGATGAAGCCCTGGGTGATCAGCATCCGCGTCGGCTGCGCGCTGAAGCGCTCGACGAAGCCCGGCTCGGCGTGGTGGCGGCAGTTCACCGACAGGCGCTGCGCCCATTCGCTGGCGTTGGGCAGCGAGACCGCGTCGAGCCACTCGCGCGCGTCGCACCAACCGAAGTCGTGGCCCTGCGAACTCAGGTAGGCCGCGCCCAGGGTCGACGACAGCAGTTCGCCCTGCCCCAACACTTCGGCCTGCCAGTCCAGCGCGCGGACCGCCGCGCGCGGATCGGTTTCCAGCGCAACCAGTGTCGCCAGGCGCTCGCCGAGCACCGTGTCGGGATCCAGGCCGAGCTCGGCGCAGAACGTGCGGTGGCGCTCGACCAGTCCGGCGAAGCGCGCGGGGATGCCGCCGTCGTCGCCGGCCGGCGCGTAGGCGATGGCCTGCAACTCGTTGGTGACGCCCGACAGCGCGGAGACCACCACCAGCACGCGGCGGCCGTCTTCGCGCAGACGTTTCCCAGCCAGGCGTCCGATCGTGTCCCAACGGTTGCGGCGGGATACCGAAGTACCGCCGAACTTGAGCACCACCCAGCCTGTCTGTTGCGTCTCCACGTTTTCCTCGGTTGTCGGTTCCACTGTGATGGGCCCGGCGCGGCGGCCGGGGCAGGTCGATCCGCCCGCGGCGGCCGATGAACGGACGCGGCGGGATTCCACACTTGCGGGTCTGGCGTGCCTAGAATTACGCGCCTTGCGGCCGGCGCCCGCGTCGCTGCGGCGCCGGCCCGGCAGCCGGGCACGAACCAGCGATTCTAGTCCAACCCGACCGTCGCCGAACGCCCGGCGCGCAAGTCTTTCGCCAACCTGCCGAAACGCTCTCTTTCCAACCCCTCTTCCCGCCTTCGGCCCCGCCCCACGCCACGTGCCGCTCGCCACCCGCACGGGCCTCACGGAACTTCCCTGGAAATGACGCAACGCCGCTATCTGCAACTGGACGTCTTCGCCGACCGCCCCGGCGCCGGCAATCCGCTGGCCGTGGTCCTCGACGCCGAAGGCCTCGACGATGCCGCGATGCAGGCCATCGCCCGCTGGACCCGGCTGCCGGAGACCACCTTCGTGTTCGCCCCGACCCAGCCCGGCGCGAGCTACCGCATCCGCATGTTCAGCCCGCGCCGCGAAGTGCCCTTCGCCGGCCATCCCAGCGTCGGCACCGCCTGCGTGGTGCTGGAGGCCGGCCTGGCCGCGCCGGTCGACGGCGTGCTGGTGCAGGAAGGCGTGGCCGGCCTGCTGCCGCTGTCGGTGTCCGGCGAAGGCGAGGCGCGCACGATCGCCGTGCGCACGCCGCGCGCGCGCGTGGTCGAGACCGCCGCTGCCGCCGACCCGCGCCTGGCCGCGGCCCTGCGCGGGCTGCCGTTGGGCGCGCTGCCGCCGGCGCTGATGGACGGCGGCCGCCGCTGGTGGCTGGCGCAGCTGCGCGATGAAGCCGCGCTGCGCGCCGCCCAGCCCGATTGGGCGGCGATCGGCGGCCTCGCCGAAAGCACCGAAAGCATGGGCCTGTGCGCGTTCGCGCGCGCCGACGCCGGCCAGGACTACGACCTGGTGGTGCGCGCCTTCGTCGGCGCGCCGGCGCAGTTCGAGGACGCCGCCTCCGGCGCGGCCAACGCCACGCTCGCCGCGTGGCTCAAGCACAACGACGCCCTGCCCGGGCGCGACGGCCGCTACACCGTCAGCCAGGGCCGCGAGGTCGGTTTCGACGCGCGCCTGCAACTGCGCGTGGACGCCGACGGCGAGGTCTGGTCGGGCGGCCGGGTCAGCAACGTGGTGCGCGGGCAGATCGACTGGCGTTGAGCGATTGGTGCTGACCGACTGGCGTTGATTGATGTGCGCCGAGCGGTTGGTGCCCAACGCTCGTCCCGCGCGCGCCGGCCTGTCCGCCGGCGCGCGCGACCGCTCTCCAGGTCACAAGCCCATCGAACTCATCCAGGCGTGCAGGGCCTTTCGTTGGGCCTCGGCACCGGCCTTGACCCCACCGCCGAACCCGGCGAACAAATCGCCGCAGCAATCGGTGTTGCGCGGCACGCAGATGTGCGGGATGACCTGCGACTTGGGGATCTCGTACTCGCGCATCAGCCAGCCGATCAGCGCCGCCGAAGTGCGCGCCTGCTGCTCGGCGATGCGGTCGCCGACCGCGGCCACGTGCTCGATCCCGATCGAGCGCGCGTTCATCAGCGCATTGCCGGCGTGCCAGGCGCGCTCGCCGTCGCCGACCATCTGCACCAGCGCGCCGTCGCGGCCGATGAGGTAGTGCGCCGAGGTCTGCGGGGAGCCGTGCTTGAAGTGGCTGATCGTGCCCTCGATGTTCCGCGAGGTGGTGTAGTGGACCACGATGTGGTCGATGTCCTGGCCGTTGCGGCTGGAGTGGTGCGAGGTCGGCTCCCATCGATTGACTGTGGGCTTGCCGGGGCCGCTGCCGGCGCCGGCCGCATGCGCCGCCGCTTCGGCGTTGTCGCAGCCTGCGCAGACATGCGGGGCGTCGAAGGCCGCATCGTGCGGCCCCGCGTTCGGTGTGAGATTGGTCATGCCGTTTCCCTCCCTTGGTCGAATGCTCCGAAGCAGGCGCGAGTGCCTGCAGGTGGGGACAACGCCGGGAATCGGAGCCGACGGCCAGCCATCGCGCGCCGCCGGTCGGCGCTTTCGCGAACCCGCACGCGCTGGCACGCCGGGCGAGAAACGGACGGATTTCGATGCGTGGGTTTGCGCCACGCCCGCGTTGCGGTCTCGATAGGCGCAGCGACGGCGCCGCGCCGCCGCCGTCAGCCGCCCTCGGCCCGCGCCACCGCGCGCCGGCCCAGCCACGCCGCCGCGAACGCCGGCAGGTACATCAGCAAGCCGTACACCGCCGCCGGCACCGCGATCGCCGGCGACTGCAGCAGGGTCAGCGCGATCACGATCGCCAGGGTGCTGTTCTGCACCCCGACTTCCATGCCGACCGTGATCGAATCGCGCAGCCCGAGCCGGGCGATGCGGCCGAGCAGGAAACCGCCGCCGATCGCCGTCGCACCCATCGCCAGCGCCGCCGGGCCGAGTTCGCCCAGGCTACGGGTCAGCACTTCGCGCTGGGTGATGCAGATCGCCACGATCAGCAGCAACAACAGGCCGAGCGCGAAGCGGCTGACCCACGGCTCCACCCGCAGCGCGAACGCCGGCGCGAACCGGCGCAGGGCCATGCCGGACAGCACCGGCGCCAGCACCAACGCGGCCAGATGCAGCACGGTCTGCGCGAACGGCAGGCGGATGCCGCGGGTTTCGCCGCCGAACCAGTGCAAGGCCAGGTCGACCAACAAGGGCACGCTGAGGAAGGTCGCCAGCGCGCTGATCACAGTCAAGGTCACCGCCAGGGCGACGTTGCCGCGGGCCAGGTAGGTCAGCGCGTTGGAGCTGCTGCCGCTGGGGCAGGCGGCGACCAGCACGAAGCCGACCGCGAACTCGACCGCGCCCGGGCCGCCGGCGCGCGTCACCCACCAGGCGGTGGCGAAGCCCAGCAACGGCAGCAGCAGGTAGTGGCCGACCAGGCCGACCGCGACCGGCCGCGGCCGCCGCAGGATCTGGCGGAAATCCTCGCCGCGCAGGGTCAGGCCGATGCCGCACATGATGATGGCGATCGCCAGCGGCAGGCCGATCTTGAGCAGTACGCTGTCCTGCACGAATCCCTCCTTCGGTGGATGTCCGCGGCGCGGGCGGCGGCGACCGATCCGCGGCCGACCCGAGCGATCCTAGCCGCTGCGCCCCCAGCTTGCGCGCACGGGCGGACACCGGCGCGGCACTGGGCCACAATCGTGCGCATGCCTGCCCGTCCGCCCCGCCCCCGCCGCGCATGACCGAGCCCGCGCCCCTGCCCGCCGATCCGTGGCTGCGCGACCTCTCGCCCGAGGTGGTCGCGCACCTGCAGGCGATGTCGGTGCGCCGGCGCCTGCGCGACGGCGAGCTGCTGTACGCGCGCGGCGACGCGGCCGAGGGGCTGTACGGCGTGGTGTCCGGGCGCATCCGCCTGAGCGTGCCGACCGCGGGCGGGCGCGAGATGCTGATCGTGCAGTTCGAGCCCGGCAGCTGGTTCGGCGAAGTGTCGATGTTCGACGGCGAACCGCGACCGCAGGACGCGCGCGCGGTCGGCGACAGCGAGATCCTGCTGCTGCCGCGCACGCGCTTCCTGGCGCTGCTGGAGCAACACCCCGAGCTGTACCGCGGCTTCACCCGGCTGCTGTGCCGCAAGCTGCGCACCGCGCTGGACTACGTCGAAGACGCGCTGACCCTGCCGCTGGCCGCGCGCCTGGGCAAGCGCCTGCTGGAACTGGCGCGGGTGTATGGGGTCGAGCGCGAGGAAGGCCGGCTGATCGACCTGCCGCTGCCGCAGGACGACCTCGCCAACATGCTCGGCGCGACCCGCCAGAGCGTGAGCAAGCAGCTCAAGGCCTGGGAGCAGCGCGGCTGGATCGCGCTGCGCTACCGCCATGTGGTGGTGCGCGATGCGCAGGCGCTGGAACGCGCGCTGGCGCAGGACGCCGCGCGCGGCGCGCGCTGAACCGCGCGCGCCGCGGGCGCTACGCGAATCCTGTCTTCAGCTCGACGCCGGCGCGTTGATCACCGCTTCGACGCGGTGGCCGTCGGGATCGATCAGGAAGCATGCGTAATAGTGCGCGCCGTAATCCGGACGCAGGCCCGGCGCGCCGTTGTCGCGGCCGCCGCCGGCGAGTCCGCCGCGGTGGAACGCATCGACCTCGGCGCGCGAGGCGGCGGCGAACGCGAGATGGGTCCCGTCGCCGGGCGCGGCGGCTGCGGGCGTGAGGTTCAACAGCAACAGGTCCTGGTTGTCGACGAGCCCGTAACCGATCGACTCGTCGCCGTCGAACACGCGGCGGTAGCCGAGCGCGCCGAGGACCGCATCGTAGAACGCGCCGGCACGGGCGAGATCGCGCACGCCGAGCGAGAGGTGATGGAACATGGATGGGCCGCGCGACAGTGAGATCGGCGCAGCTTAGCAGCCGCCCCTGTAGGAGCGGCGCAAGCCGCGACCGCGATGACACAACTGCGCCGAAACCTTCGCGGTGGTTGCGTTGTCGCGGTCGCGGCTCGCGCCGCTCCTACAGTCGGACCTCGCGGCCGCCGGAACGATCCGGCGGCCGTGCGTTCCTCAGAACCGCGCGTCCAGGGTCAGGAACAACTGCCGCGGCGCGTTGGCGTGGAAGGCGTAGGTCTTGCCCTGCGGGTCCGAGGCGCTGAACGCAGTCAGGTTGCTCGCGGTGCGCTTGTCGGTGAGGTTGCTGGCGTTGAGCGAGACCGACCACTGCCGCAGCGGGCCCATCGCGTCGAAGGTGTAGCGCAGCGCCGCGTCGAAGGTGGTGTAGCCGCCGAAGCCGTTGTCGTTGAGGTAGGTGTAGTAGCGCTTGCCGGTGTACTTGCCGCTGACGCTGGCCAGCCACGGGCCGCGGCTGTAGCTGACCTCGCTGGAGAACATGGTGTCGGGCACGTCGACCACGCGCTTGCCGCTGGTCGGCACGACCTTGCCGCCGTCGATATAGTTGTCCTGGTAGGTCGATTTGTTCCACGACAGCGCGTTGTACCACTGCAAGCCGTCGATCGGCTTCCAGATGAACACCAGCTCGCTGCCGTAGCTGTCTACCGAACCGACGTTGAAGAACTTGGTGATGCACTCCGGACGCGTGCCGGCCTCGATGCTCGAACACGGGTTCAGCGACAGCAGGCGGTTGTCGAAGCGCACCTTGTACACGCTCAACGAGGCCTGGTAGGTCTCGCCGACCTGGCGATAACCGGCCTCCAGGGTCTTGGACTCTTCCGGCTTCAGATCGGCTTTCTGCGCGTCGAACGCGGCCTGGCCGATCGCCAGCGGACCGCCGGCGCCGCCGCCGACGAAGGCGGCGACGTTCTCGGTGTAGGCGGCGAACAGTTCGCGGCCTTCGCCGAGCTTGTAGCCGACGCCCAGCTGCGGCAGGAAGCTGTCCTTGGTCTCCAGCCGGCCGCTCGCGTTGGGCACTTCCATCATCTTCGACGGGACCTGGGTCGCGCGCATGTCGACCTGGGTGCTCTTGGCGCCGACGTCCACGGTCAGGCGGCCGTCGAGCAGGCTCATGGTGTCCTGCAGGTAGGCCTGGCGGGTGTTGATGCGGTACTTCTGGAAGAACAGGCGGCGGTCGGGATCGTTGAGGAAGCGGTCGTCGTTGATCGGCCCGTCGATGAAATAGAAATTGCGCTGCACGTCGTGGTGGTTGCTCTCGTACCAGAACCCGCCCTGGATGCGGTGGATGCCGACTTCCCAGTTCAACGAGGCCATCGCGCCGTAGCGGTTGATGCCGTAGTTGGTGCTGCGGATCGAGATCGGGATTTCCTTGGCCGTGTTCGGGTACGACCAGTTGCCCGGCGACCACCAATGGCCCTGGCCGCGGTCGTCGTGGTAGTAAGTCTGCGCGTTCAGGCGCAGGCCTTCGCCGAGATTGAACTCGCCGGCCAGCGCGGCCAGGTGGTCGGTGCGCAGCGCGCGGCTGGCGTAGTAGGCGTCGTCGATGGTCGCCGCCGGCGATTCGAACTTGCAGCGGCGGTCGCCGGCCTTGTTGGCCGGCCACGGCTTGGGCGCGCAATAGGCGGCGCTGAGCGCGCGCTGCCAATCCGGCTTGTACAGGTTCCAATCCCAGTCCGCGCCGCGCGCGAGCAGCGCCTTGGACAGATAGGCGTAGTTGGCCTGGCTGGTTTCGGCGCTGGAGACGAAAGCGCTGATGCGGTTGCCGTCGCCGAAGGTGTACAGCGCCTTGAGGTTGACCTGGTTCTGGTCCTGGTTGTCGTGCGGGCGCGACCACATGTCGGCGCTGAGCAGCGAGCCGGACAGGTACATCGAGAAACCGCCGTGCTCGCCGGTGTCCAGGCGCGCGTAGGTGCGGCGGGTGCTGTCGCTGCCGAACGTCTGGGCCACGCGCAGGCCGAACTCGGCCTCCGGATCGGCCGAGAAATACTGCAAGGTACCGCCGAGGTTGCTGGTCGAGGCGGTGCCGAGCGAGCCGATGCCCGCGGCCAGTTCGGCGCCGGCGAGGTTCTCGCCGATCAGCGCGCGGCTGATGCCTAGGCCGTTGTAGTTGCCGTAGCTGTTGTCGCCGAGCGGGATGCCGTCGAGGGTGTAGCCGAGCAGGCGCTGGTTGAAGCCGCGCAGGCTGATGGTCTGCGATTCCTCGTTGGCGCCGTAAGCGTCGTTGGACTGCACCGAGATGCCCGGCAGCTTGTTGAGGATCTTCTGCGGGCTGGTGCCGGCGACGGTCTTCTCGATGTCGGCCAGTTTGACCCGCTGCACCTGGCGGGTTTCGCCCAGGCCGATGACCGAGACCGCGTCGAGCGTGGTGGCGTCGCGGGCCTCGCCCGCGGCCGTGGCGTCGGCGCTGTCGGCGGCGGCGCCGGCGGCCGCATCGGCGGCGTGGACGGGCGCGGCGGCCAGGGCGGTGGCGATCGCCAGCGCGAGCGCGGCGAAGGTGCAGGGGTACGGCTTCATTGCGGATCTCCGGGGGAGCGGGGCAAAAATCCGCGCAAGCATGGGCAATGCAGATGACGCGCTGATGGCGGCCATCGCCGGCGCCGGCGCCGCCCGCGCCGGCTAAGACCAATGGGCTAGCCGCCGCGGATGGTTGATGAAGCGGCCTTTTTCCTGCGCGAATCGGCAGTTTCGCGGCAGCGCGGCGTGCCCGCCCCGGTCCCTAACCCTAAGGTGTTATTGGCCCTCTCCCCGCCGCCGCCCACCATCGGCGCCGGGTGTGGGGACGCCCTTGCGCGCCGTCGACGTCCTACTGCACGGAACGCGCTCCCACCCCGATCTTCGCAACAGGAGCCGATGTGAGCGCCATCACCACCACCGATGCACCGGCCGCGGCCCCGGGCATGACCCCGGGCCAACGCCTGAAGTCGATCTTCTCCGGCTCGGTCGGCAACCTGGTCGAGTACTACGACTGGTACGTCTACAGCGCGTTCTCGCTCTATTTCGCCCACGTGTTCTTCCCGTCCGGCGACCGCATCTCGCAGGCGCTCAACGCCGGCGCGATCTTCGCCGTCGGCTTCCTGATGCGCCCGCTCGGCGGCTGGGTGTTCGGCCGCTACGCCGACCGCCACGGCCGCCGCGCCGCGCTGATGCTGTCGGTATTGCTGATGTGCGCCGGCTCGCTGATCATCACCTTCACCCCGGGCTACGGCACCATCGGCGTGTTCGCGCCGATCCTGCTGGTGGCCGCGCGGCTGATGCAGGGGCTCAGCGTCGGCGGCGAATACGGCAGTTCGGCCACGTATCTCAGCGAGATGTCCTCGCGCGAGAACCGCGGCTTCTGGTCGAGCTTCCTGTACGTGACCCTGATCCTGGGCCAGCTGCTGGCGCTGCTGGTGTTGATCGTGCTGCAGCAGTTCGTGCTGAGCGAAGAACAGCTCAGGTCGTGGGGCTGGCGCATCCCGTTCGGGATCGGCGCGATCGCCGCGATCACCGCGCTGTACCTGCGCCGCAACATGCAGGAAACCGAGTCGTTCACCAAGCTCAAGAACAGCGATACGCCGGCCAGGCGCGAAGGTTCGCTGCGCACGCTGATGCGGCACCCGCGCGCGGTGCTGACCGTGGTCGGCCTGACCATGGGCGGCACGCTGGCGTTCTACACCTACACCAACTACATGCTGAAGTTCCTGACCATCAGCACCGGTTTCGACAAGGAGACCGCGTCGCTGATCAACGCCGCGACCTTGTTCGTCTACATGCTGATGCAGCCGCTGGTCGGCGCATTGTCGGACCGCATCGGCCGGCGCCCGATCCTGATCGCGTTCGGCGTGCTCGGCACGATCCTGACCGTGCCGGTGATGCACTGGATCCGCGGCGCGCAGACGCCGATGGAGGCGTTCTGGCTGATCATGATCCTGCTCAGCGCGGTCAGCGGCTATACCGCGATCAACGCGGTGGTGAAGGCCGAGCTGTTCCCGGTCGAAGTCCGCGCGCTCGGCGTCGGCCTGCCGTATGCGCTGACCGTCGCCCTGTTCGGCGGCACCGCCGAGCCGGTGGCGCTGTGGTTCAAGAAGATCGGCATGGAAACCGGCTTCTTCTGGTACGTCAGCGCCTGCATCTTCTGCTCGCTGCTGGTCTACGCGCTGATGCCCGATACGCGCAAACACTCGACTATCGACCGCGACTGACCCCCGCCGCTCGCTCCTCACTCCTCTCCGCTCACTCCTAAGCCCCGGTGCCCCTCATGAAAAAATCCGGCTCGCACTTCTATCTCTGGGTGGTCGGCGCGATCATCCTCGGCGGCCTGATCGGGCATTTCTTCCCCGAGTTCGGGGTCAAGCTCAAGCCGCTCGGCGATGGCTTCATCGCCCTGATCAAGATGCTGATCGGCCCGATCATCTTCCTGACCGTGGTGCTGGGCATCGCCGGCGTGGCCGACGTCAAGAAGGTCGGCCGGGTCGGGGTCAAGGCGATCCTGTATTTCGAGGTCGTCTCCACCATCGCCCTGGTGATCGGCCTGGTGGTGGTCAACACGCTCAAGCCCGGCGCCGGCTTCAACGCCGACCCGGCCAAGCTCGACCCGGCGCTGGTGGCCAAGGCCACCGACTACGCGCACAAGGCCGAGCAGCAGAGCACGGTCGACTTCCTGCTGCACATCATCCCCAAGACCTTCACCGACGCCTTCACCGGCGACGGCAGCCTGCTGCAGGTGCTGCTGCTGGCGGTGCTGTTCGGCTTCTCGCTGCTGCACATGGGCAAGACCGGCGAGAAGGTCATGGACCTGCTGGAGCCGCTGTCGAAGGTGTTCTTCGGGATCATGAGCATGATCATGAAGCTCGCGCCGATCGGCGCCGGCGCGGCGATGGCCTTCACCATCGGCGAATTCGGCGTCGGCGCGCTCGGCCCGCTGATGAAGCTGATGGGCAGCTTCTACCTGACCTGCGCGCTGTTCGTGCTGATCGTGCTGGGGCTGATCGCGCGCTTCACCGGCTTCAGCATCATCCGCTTCATCCGCTACATCCGCGACGAACTGCTGCTGGTGCTGGGCACGTCGTCGTCGGAATCGGCGCTGGTGCCGCTGATGCGCAAGCTCGAGCGGCTCGGCTGCTCCAAGCCGGTGGTCGGCCTGGTCGTGCCCAGCGGTTATTCGTTCAATCTCGACGGCACCAACATCTACCTGACCATGGCGGCGATCTTCGTCGCCCAGGCGCTCGGCGTGGAGCTCACCCTGACCCAGGAAATCACCCTGCTGGCGGTGGCGATGCTGACCTCCAAGGGCGCGTCCGGCGTCACCGGCGCGGGTTTCATCACCCTGGCCGCGACCTTGCACGTGGTGCCGGCGGTGCCGGTCGCGGGGCTGGCGCTGATCCTGGGCATCGACCGCTTCATGAGCGAGGCGCGCGCGTTGACCAACATCATCGGCAACGGCGTCGCCACGGTGGTGGTGGCGCGCTGGGAGAACGAGCTCGACCGCGACCAGCTCAACCGCGAGTTGCTGAATCCGCCGAGCGCGACCGAACTCGACGCCGACCTGCCTTCGGACCACCACGGTCCGCTCGGCGAGAAGGCCTGACGCCGCCCGGGCGCAGCGCCGCGCCGTGACCGCGGCGACCCACGCGGGCCGCCGCCGCTTCCCCTTCCCTTCCCCCTTCCCTTCCCTTCCCCCTGCCGGGCGCGCGTGCGCCCGGCACGGAGCCCTGCTGCCAGGACGGCGCCGACGACCTGGAGCCCGACCATGCGCAACGCCCGTTTCGCCTTCGCCGCATCCCCCATCGCCCTGGCCTTGTGCGCGCTGCCGCAGGCCGCGCCGGCCGCGAGCTTCGACGACTGGCCGACCAAGCACCGCTTCGGCGACGGCAGCGAAATCTCCGCCACCGCCAACTGGGCTTACGACGTGGTCGACTTCGACGGCGACGGCTACGGCACCGCCGCGACCCGGCTCAAGGACGACGGCCACTACCGCCGGCGCGAGTTCGGCGTGAACCTGAAGAAGAAGGACGTCTACGACTTCACCGCGGTGTTCGACTTCGAATCCAAGCTCTGGCTCGACGTGGCCGTGCGCCTGGAGACCAAGGCCGCGTTCGGCGCCGACTACGGCAAGGTCCGCATCGGCTACTTCAAGACCCCGGTCAGCATGGAGAGCGTCGCCGCCTCGCGCGCCGGCAGCCTGCTGGAATTGTCGGCCGCTTCGCAGGCGATCTACGAAGGCCGCCGCACCGGCGTGGAGTGGTCGCTGGAACGCCCGCGCTACGCGCTCGGCGCCGGATATTTCTTCGGCCACGACCTGCAGGGCGACAACCCCGGCACCACCGCCGCCGGGCGCGCGGTGTGGACGCCGGTCAAGGAGCAGGACCGCGTCGTGCACCTGGGCCTGACCGGCTCGGTCGAGAACCCGCACGGCTATCGCGACGGCCGCGGCGCGTACTTCGGCCCCGCCGCGCGTTTGCGCGCGCGCCCGCTCAACGGCCTGACCGCGACCCGCCTGGTCGATTCGGGCAGCCTGCGCGACACCGACAAGATCGTGCGCAACGGCCTGGAGGCCTTGTGGATCGACGGGCGGTGGTCGCTCCAGGCCGAGTACCTGCGCGCGACCGCGCAACGCGACAACGGCCAGCGCGACTTCAGCGCCGACGGTTACTACCTCACCGGCAGCTGGGTGCTCACCGGCGAGACCCGGCCGTACGCCGGCAACAACGTCGGCAACGTCAAGCCCGCGCACGGCTACGGCGCGGTCGAGTTGCTGGCGCGCTACGGCGAGCTCGACCTCGACGACGGCGGCATCGCCGGCGGCAAGCAGCGCGACTGGACCCTCGGCGCCAACTGGTACCTGACCAGCCACTTCAAGTTCCAGGCCAATTACGTGCACGTGGAGGCGGACAAGGGCCTGCTCTCGGCCGATCCGGATGCGGTGGAGCTGCGGGCGCAGTTGCAGTTTTGATGGTGGGAGCGGGACCGGGGACCCGGGACCGGGGACCCGAAAAGCACGAACCGGATCGCGGTTGGGGCGCGATCGGCGACCGTGGTTCCACCGCATCCTCATTCTCGTGCGAGTAGCCTCGCGCGAATCCCAGATCCCAAGC
Organism: Lysobacter yananisis; assembly: GCF_031199375.1. Taxonomy (NCBI): domain Bacteria; kingdom Pseudomonadati; phylum Pseudomonadota; class Gammaproteobacteria; order Lysobacterales; family Lysobacteraceae; genus Lysobacter; species Lysobacter yananisis. The sequence goes on along the minus strand of NZ_CP133568.1, from coordinate 3,338,471 downwards.
CCCACTCCCGGTCCCCGGTCCCCGGTCCCGGGTCCCCGGTCCCCGCCCCCCAGCCCCTCCCATGCTCCACACCCGCCGCCGCCAACTGCGCACCGCCGTCTGGATCGTCCTGATCCTGGCCGGCATGCTGCTGTCGGCGCTGGTGGCCGGGCGCATCGCCTATTCGCAGGCGCTGCAGCGCCAGGCCGGCGAGGCCAGCGCGCTGTTGGCGCAGCGCGCGCAGGTGATCGAGCAGCACATCGACCGCTACCGGATCATGCCGGCGGTGCTGTCGCTGGACCCGCAGTTGCGCGCGACCCTGGCCAACCCCGGCGACACCCTCCAGCGCCAGCGCGCCAACGAGCGGCTGGTCCAGCTCAACTTCGCCAACCGCACCAGCACCCTGACCCTGATCGACCGCAGCGGCACCGGCATCGCCGCCAGCAACTGGGACCAGCCCAACAGCAACGTCGGCTACTCCTACGCGTTCCGCCCCTACTTCCAGCTGGCGATGGCGCACGGCGCCGGCGAGTTCTACGCCATCGGCGTCACCACCGGCGTGCCCGGCCACTTCATCGCCCGCGCGGTGCGCGACGAACGCGGCGGCGCGGTCGGCGCGGTCGCGGTCAAGGTCGAACTCGAAGACATACGCTCGGACTGGAGCGAGCGCGGCGACGTGGTCCTGCTCAGCGACAACCACGGCGTGGTGTTCCTGTCGGCGCAGCCGCAATGGCGCTACCGCATGCTGCATCCGCTGCCGCCGGACTGGCAGCGCGAACTGCGCGACACCCGCCAGTACCAGAGCCAGCGCCTGCGCCCGGTCGCGTTCGACGTGCAGCGCGAGATCGACGGCGGCGCGCGCGTGGTGCGCTGGCGCGAGCCGCGCCTGCGCGAGCCGATGCTGTGGCAGTCCATGCGCCTGGCGCGCGAGGACTGGACCCTGCACCTGCTGCGCGACGTCACCCCGAGCATCCGCGCCGCCTGGATCGCGCGCGCGGTCGCCGCCGGCGCCTGGCTGCTGGCGGTGGCGGTGGCGCTGCTGCTGATCCAGCGCGACCGCATCGCCGCGCTGCGCCTGCGCAGCCGGCAGGAGCTGGAGAAGATGGTCGAACACCACGCCGAAGCGCTGCGCAACGCGCAGGACGGGCTGGTGCACGCGGCGCGCCAGGCGAGCATGGGCGAAGGGCAAAGCCTGGAACATCTGCCTCAAGGCGTCAGCGTGGTCGATTCGCAGCTTCGCTTGGTCGCCTGGAACCAACGCTACGGCGAACTGTTCCGCTATCCGCCCGAGCTGCTGCAAGTGGGACGGCCGATCGAGGACCTGATCCGCTTCAACGCCCGCCGCGGCCTGCTCGGCGCCGATCCGGAAGACGCGATCCGGCGCCGCCTCGACCACCTGCAGCGCGGCCAGCCGTATCTGCACGAACGCGAGCGCCCCGACGGCACCGTGATCGAGATTCGCGGCAATCCGATGCCCGACGGCGGCTTCGTCACCAGCTACGCCGACATCACCGCCTACAAGCAGGCCGCGCGCGACCTGCGCACGCTGGCCGACAGCCTGGAGCGCGGCATCGAACAACGCACCAGCGACCTGCAGGCGGCCAAGGGCGAGGCCGAGCGCGCGAACCGTTCCAAGACCCGCTTCGTCGCCGCCGCCGTGCACGACCTGCTGCAGCCGCTGAATGCCGCGCGCATGTACCTGTCCTCGCTGCGCCGGCGCGTCGACGACGAGCAAGGTCGCGAACTCGCCGACCACATCGAGGCCGCGCTGGCGGCGCAGGACGACATCCTCTCCAGCCTGCTCGACATCTCGCGGCTGGAATCGGGCGCGCTGGAAGTGCGGCGCGCGGCGCTGCCGCTGGCGCGGGTGTTCGCCGCGATCGACAGCCAGTTCCGCATCCTCGCCGAATCGCGCGGCTTGCGCCTGCACGTGCTGCCTACGCGCGCGTGGGTCGACAGCGACGAAGTGCTGCTGCGGCGGATCGTGCAGAACTTCGTCTCCAACGCCATGCAGTTCGCTCCGCGCGAGGGCCGCATCGTGCTCGGCGCGCGGCGCTTGCGCGAAGGCGTGCGCATCGAGGTGTGGGACAGCGGGCCCGGCATCGCCGAGAACAAGCGCGAGCTGATCTTCGAGGAATTCCAGCGCCTGGACACCGGCGTGGAAGCGCCGCAGCGCGGCGCCGGCCTGGGCCTGGCGATCGTGCGGCGGGTCGCGCGCCTGCTCGGCCATCGCGTCGCGGTGCGCTCGTGGCCGGGACACGGCAGCGTGTTCTCGGTCGAGGCGCCGTATGCGCGCTTGCCTGCCGTTCCGGCGAGCGTCGCCCAGCCGACCGCCGCCGCGCCCGCGAACGCGGCGCAGTCGGCGCAGTTGGCGCAAACCGCGGCCACCGCCGATCCCGACTCGCCGCTGCGCGGCCGCACGGTGTGGGTGATCGACGACGACCTGCATTCGCGCCAGGCCGCGCTGGGCCTGCTCGGCGACTGGGGCTGCGAAGCCAGCGGCGCCGCCAGCGCCGCCGAGGCGCTGACCCGCGCCGGCGCGCAACCGCCGCCGGAACTGTTGCTGCTGGACTACCGCCTGGGCGAGAGCACCGGCTTCGAACTGGGCACGCAGCTGGAAGCCCAGTGGAAACGCTTGCCGCCGGCGGTGCTGATGTCGGCCGACGTCGATCCGACGTTGCGGCCGCGCGCGGCCGAGCGCGATTGGCATTTCCTGCCCAAGCCGCTGAAGCCGGCGGCGCTGCGGGCGCTGGCGTCGCGGTTGTTGGCGCGCGGCGAGTGAGGTGTCGGCGGAATCGGGTTTTCGGCGCGACCTGAAACTCCGCGGTCGCGGCTCGCGCCGCTCCTACAGTCGCCACGTTGCGGCGTCGCAACGGCGTGTTTTATCCGACGCTACGTCGCGGCATGCAATCCCTATGCAGGAGCGGCGCAAGCCGCGACCGCGCCAGCGCATCCACGACGCATGCCGCAACGCAGTCAGCTCAACCCGCCGACCCCATCGTGCAATTCGCCGCCGTCCTCTTCCAGCGACAGCCCCTTCACCAGCACCGCCGCCTGGGTGCGCGAATGGCAGCCCAGCTTGCGCAGGATCGCGGTGACATGGATCTTCACCGTGTTCTCCGCCAGCGACAGCTCGTAAGCGATCTGCTTGTTGAGCAGCCCATCGGCCAGCCGCAGCAGCACCCGCATCTGCTGCGGCGTCAGTTGCGCCAGCCGGTCGGCCAACTGCGCGTCGCCTTCGTCGCGCTCGGCCTGCTGCGGCGAGAACCAGACCCGGCCGGCCAGCACCGCGCCGACCGCTTCGGCCAGCACCGCCGCCGGCGCCGACTTGGGCACGAACCCGGACGCGCCGAACTGCTGCGCGCGGCGGATCGTGCGCGGGTGCTCGTTCGAGGAAATGATCACCACCGGCAACTCGGGCCGCTCGCCGCGCGCGTACACCAGCGAAGAGAAGCCCATCGCGCCGGGCATCATCAGGTCGAGCATGGCCAGGTCGAAGGCCTCGCCGCTGCCGATCGCCGCTTCCAGCGCGCTTTGGCTGGCGACCTCGACGATGTGCGCGCCCGGCGCGATCTCGCCCAGCGCATAGCGCAGCGCCGCCCGGAACATCGGATGGTCGTCGGCGATGAGGATGCGCAGCGCGGCGTCGGCCATGGGGGATCCCGGTGGAAAGCGGGTCCGATCCTACACGCTCCGGCCGCGGGTCGGGGCGGCCGGGACGCTCCGGCGCCGGGCTCGCTCTTGTGGGAGGGACTTCAGTCCCGATGCTTTCCGCTCAGGTCGCCGCGATCTGAGCGGAAAGCATCGGGACTGAAGTCCCTCCCACAAAAGCAGCCCCGCGAAGCGCAAAAACGAACAGGGCGGCCGAAGCCGCCCCGTTCATGCATCGATGCCGCGAACCGCTCAGCCCAGCAGGTGGGCGACGCCGGCGCGCTCTTCTTCCAGCTCGGCCAGGGTCTTGTCCATGGCCTTGCGGCTGAACTCGTCGACTTCCAGGCCTTCCACGCGGGTGTACTCGCCGTTGGCGGTGATCACCGGCACGCCGTACATCACGCCTTCGGGGATGCCGTAGCTGCCGTCCGACGGCACGCCCATGGTCACCCACTTGCCGTCGCTGCCGAGCACCCAGTCGCGGATGTGGTCGATCGCGGCGTTGGCGGCCGAGGCGGCCGAGGACAGGCCGCGCGCTTCGATGATCGCCGCGCCGCGCTTGCCGACCTGCGGGATGAAGGTGTTGGCGTTCCAGTCGGCGTCGCCGATCTTGTCCTTCAGCGAGGCGCCGCCGGCCTTGGCGAAGCGGTAGTCCGGGTACATGGTCGGGCTGTGGTTGCCCCACACGATCAGGTTCTCGATGTCGCCCACGGCCACCCCGGCCTTGGCGGCGAGCTGGCTCAGCGCGCGGTTGTGGTCCAGGCGCAGCATCGCGGTGAAGTTCTTCGCCGGCAGGTCCGGCGCCGACTTCATCGCGATGTAGGCGTTGGTGTTGGCCGGGTTGCCGACCACCAGCACCTTGACGTTGCGCGAAGCGACCTTGTTCAGCGCGGCGCCCTGGGCGGTGAAGATCTTGGCGTTTTCCAGCAGCAGGTCCTTGCGCTCCATGCCCGGGCCGCGCGGACGCGCGCCGACCAGCAGGGCGATGTCGGCGTCCTTGAACGCGACTTCGGCGTCGTCGGTGCCGACGATGCCGGCCAGCAGCGGGAACGCGCAGTCTTCCAGCTCCATGATCACGCCCTTGAGCGCGGCCTGGGCCTTCTCCAGCGGCAGCTCCAGCAGCTGCAGGATCACCGGCTGGTCCTTGCCGAGCATTTCGCCGGAGGCGATGCGGAACAGCAGCGAGTAGCCGATCTGGCCGGCAGCGCCGGTGACGGCAACGCGGACGGGAGTCTTCATCGAGGTGTTTCCTTCGCTAGTGAACGTTGGGGCGGGCGCGGGCCCGCGAGTGTGTAAACAGGACGCGCGCGGTCACAGCCGATAGCCGAGCGGCGCGAGCTTGTCCTTGATCCGATCGGGTTGGTAGCCGTAGACGATGTCCTGGCCGACGATGGTGACCGGCACCCCGCGCGCGCCGACCGCGGCCATCGCGCGCTGGCCCTGCTCGGTGTCGACGTCGATCAGGGTGTAGCGCACGTCGGCCAGTTCGAAGTCCTTGCGCAGTTTTTCGCAGTACCCGCACCACTCCGCGGCGAGCATGACGATGCGCTTGTCGCCGGTGGCGTGGCGCGGATCGTCCGCCGCCAATTGCGCCGGCGCCGAACCGAACCACTGCTGCGGCAGGCCGCCGCTCATGGCGAACTTGGCGCCGGCCGCGCCCACGGCGAGCGCGGCGACGACGCACAACACGGTGGTCACGCGCATGACGTCGTCCTTCTCGTCGCGGGCGGGCGGCTTCGCCGGGCTCAGGCGAGCTCGGCGAAGAACTCCTGGAAGCGCTGCAGGCCCGGCGCCAGCTGCGGCGTCGGGCAGGTGTAGCTGATGCGCAGCGCGCTGGGTTCGCCGAACGCCGAGCCCGGCACGCAGGCCACGCCCTTGGTTTCCAGCAGCGCGTTGCAGAAGTCCATGTCGTTGCCGATCTTCAGGCCGCTGGGCTGGTGGGTCTTGCCGAAGGCGACGCTGATGTCGGGGAAGACGTAGAACGCGCCCTGCGGACGCGGGCAGATCACGCCGGGAATCGAGTCCATCGCCGCCATGACCTGGTCGCGCTTGGCCTGGAACTCGGCGCAGCGCTGGGTCGGCACGTCCTGCGGGCCCGACAGCGCGGCCACGGCGGCGGCGGTGACGATCTCCGGCACGTTGGTGATGTGGTTGGAGTTCATCGTGGTCACCGCCTGGGCGATCACTTCCGGCCCGGCCATGAAGCCCACGCGCCAACCCGGCATGCCGTAGGTCTTGGACAGCGAGTCGATGAAGATCACCCGGTCGCGCAGCTCGGGACGCGAGTGCACGAAGTTGTGGTAGCCCAGGCCGTCGAACACCATGCGGTTGTAGATGTCGTCGGTGATGACCCAGGTGTCCGGGTACTTGGCGACGACCGCGGCCAGCGCGTCGATCTCGTCCTTCGAATAGACCATGCCGGTCGGGTTCGAGGGGTTGTTGAACAAGAACACCTTCGGCTTCTTCGCCAGCGCGGCGTCGAGCTGCGCCGGGGTGAGCTTGTAGTCCTGCGAAGCCGGGCACGGCAGCAGGTCGATCTTGGCGTTGACGATCTCGGCGATGTCGAGATAGCTGGTCCAGTACGGGGTCGGGAAGACGATGGTGTCGCCTTCGTCGAGCAGCGCCTCGGCGATGTTGTAGATCACGTGCTTGGCGCCGATGCCGGTCGCGCAGTTGACGCGGCCGTAGCCGGTCAGGCCGATCTTGCCCATGTGCTCGATGAAGGCGTCCAGCAGCGCGTCGGCGCCGCGGTTGCTGCCGTACTGGCCGCTGTCCTTGGCCAGCGCCTCGCGCACGGCGGCGTAGACGTGGTCGCCGGGCAGGAAGTTGGGGACGCCGATGGAGAAGCTGATGATGTCGCGGCCTTCGGCCTTGAGCCGCTTGGCCTTTTCGGCAACCTGCATGATCGCGCTGGGCTTGGCGCGACCGATGCGCCGGGCGAGCTGGGGCATCGTGTGAACCTCGTGGGGTGGTTACGACGGAGCGAGGATGGACGGCGCCGGAAGCAGCGGCGCGGCGCGCGGGGCGCCTCGCGGGCGGCCTTGCGGAAAGGGCCGCGATTACCGCTGGTTCGAGCCGCAGAATGGTATCACAGCGGTCGCCGCGGACCGGCCCGCGCGCGGCCGCGGGGCGCCGGCGCGGACGCCGCCGGCCGTGCCCGTCCGGCCGGTCGGCTTTGCACGATTCGCCTCTTGAAAACGCGACGGCGTTCGGGTTTAGTGTGCCGGCTCGAATCGCCTGCGCACGCAGGAGGCGGACGCGGGGGACGCGGCCGCCGCCGTTCGGGCCACTCGGGGATTCCAAACGTTTTCGTCAGGGACATCGGCATCAGGGGGCCGATTCGATGAAACCATTCGCCAGCAAGCTGGCCGGCGCCGTCGTGGCGCTGGCGATCGCGTGCGCGCCGCTGTCGGCCGCCCATGCCCAGAACCGCACCGCCACCGACGCCCAGGGCCAGGCGCTCAAGGTCGAAGGCAGCGTGGTGCTGATCGAACCGGACATCGAGCTGAGCCTGGTCTCGGCCGGCGGGCTCGCCGAGCCGCGCAAGGAATGGTCCGACGCCGCGCGCAAGCTGTACCCGCAGGCCGTGCGCGAATTGCTGGCCGGCTCCAAGGCCGAGCGCCGCGACGATTACGACGTGCCCGACGACCTCGACCCGAACTCGCAGATGGGCCAGATCGTGCGCCTGAACCAGGCGGTGGCGCTGAGCATTTCCCAGTACAGCCTCGGCGGCGCGCTGGCGACCAAGAAAGACGCCAAGACCGGCAAGCCGCGCATGGACTGGAGCCTCGGCCCGGGCGTGGCCGGGCTGCGCGAGGCCACCGGCGCCGACTATGCCCTGTTCACCTACATCCGCGACTCCTACGCCACCGGCGGCCGCACCGCGGTGCGGGTGCTGACCATGCTCGCCGGCGCGGCGCTCGGCACCTACATCGACGTCGGCGGCGGTTCGCAGGTCGGCGTGGCCACGCTGGTGGACCTGCGCACCGGCCAGGTGGTGTGGTTCAACCAGATGGTCAAGGGCAGCGGCGACCTGCGCGACGAGAAGGGCGCCAAGGGCACCGTCGCCAGCATGCTCAAGGGCATTCCGCTGTGAGCCGCGCGGCGGTGCGTCCGCCGCGCCGGTCCGCCCCCGCCCCGCTCCGCTTCGTCGCACCACGCCTGGCCTGCCTGCGCCTGGCGCTCGCCTGCGCGCTCGCCGCGCCGGCGCTGGCCTCGGCGGCCGCGCCGATCGAACCGATCCGGCCCGGCGAACGCCCCGGCGCGGGCAGCACCGAGGCCGAGCTGTGGTACGGCATGGACCAGGCCGAGCGCGACATCAAGACCGCGCCGGCGCTGGTGCGCGACCCCGCGCTCAACGCCTACGTGCAAGGCGTGGCCTGCAAGGTCGCCGGCGAGCATTGCGCCGACCTGCGCGTCTATATCGTCGACGTGCCCGTGTTCAACGCCTCGATGGCGCCCAACGGCGCGATGCTGGTGTTCACCGGCGCGCTGTTGCGCATGCAGGACGAATCCGAGCTGGCGCTGGTGCTGGGCCACGAGTTCGCCCACTACCGCCAGCGCCACGGCCTGCGCGGCTGGACCAAGGCCAAGAGCACCAGCGCGGTGATGGCGTCGATCGCGATCATCCCCAGCGTGGTCGCGCTGGCCGCCTCGCTCGGCGGGCTGGCCAGCGTCAGCAAGTTCTCGCGCGACATGGAGCGCGAGGCCGACCAGGTCGGTTTCGACCGCGTGGTCGGCCTGGGCTACGACCCGCAGGCCGGCGCGCAGGTGTGGGGGCGGATGCTGCGCGAGGAGAAATCCAGCAAGCGCTCCAAGCCGTGGCCGGTGTTCGCCAGCCACCCCAACACCGCCGAACGCCTGGAAGACACCGCCGCCGCGGCCAAGGCCCACGCCGGCGCGCCTGGCGAGGTCGGCCGCGACGCGTATCAGGCGGCGATGCGGCCGTGGCTGGACCGCTGGCTGGCCGCGGAACTGTCGCGGCGCACCTACGACACCTCGATCCAGGTCATCGCCGACCTGCGCGAGGAAGCCCAGCGTGCCGGCGACCAAGGCAACCAGGGCCTGTACGGCTACTACCTCGCCGAAGCCTACCGTCGCCGCGGCAAGAACGACGACCGCCAGCGCAGCGCGCAACTGTTGAGCGAGGCGGTCGCCCACGCCGACGCGCCGCCCGCGGCCTGGCGCGAACAGGCCTACGCGCTGCGCGAACGCAAGGACGCGGCCGCCGCGATCGACGCGTTCCGCCGCTACCTCGCCGCCGCGCCCGACGCCGAAGAACGCCCCTTCATCGAAAAAACCATCGCCGAACTGGAGACCGCCCCGTGACTTTGCGCCTCAAGACTTTCGCCGCGGCCCTGGCGGTCCTCGCCCTGGCCGGCTGCGCCGCCAACACCCTGCAGCGCGCCGGCGCCTCGACCGTGTTCGACCTGCGCCTGGACAGCACCCTGGACTGGGCCCGGATCAAGGGCGCGCGCCAGGAAACCTGGACCATCGACGGCACCCGCCTCAACCAGCTGCGCATCTACTCCAACATCAAGCCCGGCGAGCACGTGTTCATGGCGCGCAAGGAAAAGGCGTCCAAGCCCGACGGCCCGTGGTTCCGCAGCGGCATGCGTCCGGACGAACTGCGCGACCTGGTGCTCGACGGCCTGCGCGAGGAAGGCGCGGTCAACCTCGACAGCGGCGAACTGCACCCGCACCGCTTCGGCGCCGTCGACGGCCTGCGCTTCGACTTCGCCATGAGCAACGCCGACGGCCTGAACTACAAAGGCACCGTGGCCGCGGTGGAACGCGAGGGCAAGCTGACCTCGCTGGTATGGATGGCGCCGAGCGAGCACTACTACAGCCGCGACGCCGCCGCGGTCGGACGCATGCTCGACACGATGCAGTTCGTGCGCTGAGCGCCCCGCCCGCAGACCTGTCGGCTCATGTGGGAGGGCCTTCAGGCCCGACGCTTTCGGCTCAGCTCGCAGCGTCCCGGCGACAATCGACCGCGCCGCGCAACGCCCCCCCAAAAAAAAGACGGCCTCGCGGCCGTCTTTTTTTCGCTCCGGCCGCCGCGAACCCGCGGCGGCCGCAACACTCACGGACGCGCGTTCGCGTCCAGCACCTTGTTCCACTCGGCCACGCGCTCGGCCTTGGCGGCCAGCACCGCGGCGGTGTCGCCCTCGATCTTGACCGAGTTCAGCTTGTCGCCCTGCTGCACGGTATCGACGATCTCCTGGCCTTCCAGGACCTTGCCGAACACGGTGTGCTTGCCGTCGAGCCAGTCGCAGACGATGTGGGTGATGAAGAACTGGCTGCCGTTGGTGCCCGGGCCGGCGTTGGCCATCGACAGCACGCCGCGCTGGTGGCCCAGACCGTTGCGGGTCTCGTCCTCGAAACGGTAGCCCGGGCCGCCGGTGCCGGTGCCCTGCGGGCAGCCGCCCTGGATCATGAAGTTCGGGATCACCCGGTGGAAGTTCAGGCCGTCGTAGAAGCCGCGCTGGGCCAGGTTGACGAAGTTGGCGACGGTCAGCGGCGCCTTCTCGGCGTTGAGTTCGACGCGGATCGGGCCGCGCGAGGTGTCGAAGGTGGCGATCAGGCTCATGCAACGTGCTCCAGGTGATGCGATGGGGATGGGGTAAGGCGTCGCCGGCGGAGATGGCGACGGCCGTGGCAATCCACAAGGGTACCGAAGCGACGGACCGCGCGCCGGCCCCCGAAGCCCCGGAGGGTCGGCGCAAGCCGCGATCGCCGCAAGCCCGGCCCGGGCAACCGCTCCGACCGCGCCGAGGCCCGCCCCGCCGGCCCCAGTTTTCGCGCCAACTGGCGAGATTGCGGGGCCGCGCTTGCAGCCCGAAGCGCGCAAACCCCGCGTTTTACGCCCACTTCGAAGGGCAGCGGCTCGCCCCGCCCCTGCACGGCCGGCCCGAAACCGCGCCCGGCCTGTTCAGGCTCCTGAGCCGCTGAACAAAAATCCCCGCCCGCACAGGCGCTTGCCGCATTTGCCCCGTATAATGGCCGGCTTCCTTCCAACGTCTAGGCGCCTTCCGGCGTCCTCTCGCATGTCCATCGAACGCCTGCGCAATATCGCCATCGTCGCCCACGTCGACCATGGCAAGACCACCCTCGTCGACCAGCTGCTCAAGCAGTCGGGCACCCTGAACGAGCGCGCCGTGGTCCCGGACCGCGTGATGGACAGCAACGACCTGGAAAAGGAACGCGGCATCACGATCCTGTCCAAGAACACCGCGATCCGCTGGACCAATCCGAACACCAACGAAGTCTGGCGCATCAACATCGTCGACACCCCGGGCCACGCCGACTTCGGCGGCGAGGTCGAGCGCGTGCTGTCGATGGTCGACTCGGTGCTGATCCTGGTCGACGCGATGGACGGCCCGATGCCGCAGACCCGCTTCGTCACCCAGAAGGCCTTCGCGATGGGCTTCAAGCCGATCGTCGTGGTCAACAAGGTCGACCGCCCGGGCGCGCGCGCCAGCTGGGTGCTGGACCAGACCTTCGACCTGTTCGACCGCCTCGGCGCGACCGACGACCAGCTCGACTTCACCACCGTCTACGCCTCGGGCCTGCAGGGCTACGCCGGCATGGACGAGAGCGTGCGCGGCGGCGACATGACCCCGCTGTTCGAGGCCATCTGCAACCACGTGCCGGCGCCGCCGGTCGATCCGGACGGCCCGTTCCAGATGCGCGTGACCTCGCTGGACTACAACAACTACGTCGGCGTGATCGGCGTCGGTCGCATCCAGCGCGGCAAGGTCAAGACCAACCAGCAGGTCACCGTGATCTCCGCCGCCGACGGCAAGCCGCGCAACGCCAAGGTGCTGCAGGTACTCGGCTTCATGGGCCTGGAGCGGGTCGAAGTCGGCGAAGCGCAGGCCGGCGACATCATCGCGTTCTCGGGCATCGAGTCGCTCGGCATCTCCGACACCATCTGCGATCCGTCCGCGGTCGAGCAGCTGCCGGTGCTGACGGTGGACGAACCCACCATCTCGATGACCTTCCAGGTCAACGACTCGCCGTTCGCCGGCGTGAAGGACCGCAGCGGCGGCAAGTTCCTGACCTCGCGCCAGCTGCGCGACCGCCTCACCCGCGAGACCCAGCACAACGTCGCGCTCAAGGTCGAGGACACCCAGGACGCCGACAAGTTCAAGGTCTCCGGCCGCGGCGAGCTGCACCTGTCGATCCTGATCGAGAACATGCGCCGCGAAGGCTACGAGCTGGCCGTGTCGCGTCCGGAAGTCATCATCAAGCAGATCGACGGCATCATGCAGGAGCCGTACGAGTCCCTCGTCGTCGACATGGAAGAGCAGTTCCAGGGCGGCGTGATGGGCCGCCTCGGCGAGCGCAAGGCGCTGCTGCAGAACATGGAACCCGACGGCAAGGGCCGCGTGCGCCTGGACTACATCATCCCGGCGCGCGGCCTGATCGGCTTCCAGACCGAGTTCCGCACCCTCACCGCCGGCACCGGCCTGCTGTTCCACGTGTTCGACCATTACGGCCCGAAGGCCGACGGCCAGATCGGCCAGCGCCAGAACGGCGTGCTGATCTCCAACGGCACCGGCCCGTCGCCGGCCTACGCGCAGATCGCCATGCAGGAGCGCGGCCGCTTGTTCATCGAGCCGGGCGAGGAGATCTACGAAGGCCAGATCGTCGGCATCAACAGCAAGGACAACGACCTCACCGTCAACGCCCTGCGCGGCAAGCAGCTGACCAACTTCCGCGCGTCCGGCAAGGACGACGACGAAGGCCTGATCCCGCCGATCAAGTTCTCGCTGGAGCAGGCGCTGGAGTTCATCGACGACGACGAACTGGTCGAGATCACCCCCAAGGCGATCCGCCTGCGCAAGAAGTTCCGCAGCGAGACCGACCGCAAGCGCGCCTCGCGCGCGGCCTGATCGCGATGAGGGCGCGGACCGCAACCGCCGGTCCGCGTCCCGCTCCGCACGCCGCGCAACGCGGCGTCGCGCGTCGGTTCCGAGTCTTTTCCGCCTCGCCCCCCGCTTCGATCTTCGATTCCGGCCGCGCCGTCGCAGTTGCGCCGCGCCGCCGCGTGCCTGGGCGGTTGCAAAAATGTCCGCGCACGGGGAACCTGCGCGCGTGAGCGAGATCGAAGCGAAATGGACTTGCATTCCCTGATCTGGTGGTTGGCCGGCCTGGTGCCGGGACTGGCCTTGGGCTGGTGGCTGCGCGCGCGCATCGCGGCGAAGCAACCGATCCGGCAAATCTCCGACGCGCCCGCGCCGCAGCCGCTGCGGCCCGCATCCGAACCGGCGCCACAGCCGGTCGCGGCGCCCTCGACGCCGGCAGCGGTGTCCGCGCCTGCACCCGCCGATTCCACGCCGACGGCGTCACCCCTTGAGCCTGTGCCGACCGAGCCTGCACCAGCCGAGCCAGCGCCGCCGGCGTGGCCCGAAGCCGTGCAGGAACTGTTCGACCGCGGCCAGGCGGTCGAGGCGATCGTGCTGATCCGCCGCACCCTCGGCGCCCCGCTCGCGCGCAAGGCCGCGCGCGAGCGGTTCGCCGACCCCGGCGCGTCCGCGCCGCTGCCCGCCGAGGTGCGCAAGCTCGCCGACGACGGCAAGAAGCTCGACGCGATCCGGCGGCTGTGCGATCTCACCCACATGGACCTGCCGCTCGCGCAGCGGCTGGTCGAACACTACGTCGCCCACCCGCGTCGATGACCGATCCCGGCCCGCACTACGACACCGATCCCAATGCCCACCCCGGACTGCACGCGATCGCCGCGGTCGAAGCCGGCAAGGGCCTGCTCGCGCTGTCGGCGGCCAGCGGCCTGGAACTGCTCGGCCCGGCGCCGCTGCAGCGCTGGATCGAGCTGCTGATCCACCGCTTCCACCTCGATCCCGAGCACGGCTCGATGGCCTGGCTCGCGCACAGCATCAGCCCCGGCTCGGTGCACCTGGCGGCCGGCATCGTGTTCGCCTACGCCGCGCTGCACCTGCTGGAAGCCTGGGGCCTGTGGAAGGCCAAGGCCTGGGCGTCGTGGTTGGGCTGCCTCGGCGCGGCGCTGTACCTGCCGTTCGATCTCTACGCCCTGGCGCGCCATCCCGGCTGGCTCGCGATCGCCGTTCTCATAATCAACGTGATCGTGGTTTGGGTTCTCGCCCGCGACATCCTCAAGCGCCGGCGCTAGGCCGCGCGCCGGTGCATCGATGACAGCGGCAACCGCGTGCAAGGCGCGTGCGGCAACGCTGTACGCTTGGCATGCGTCGCCGCCGCCGAACGACGCGCGCGACCGCGCACGCCGTCTCATGCGCATTGCGCAATAGCGATCACGGCCGCGCCGCGCCCGCCCGCGCGGAACCCGCATCCGCGCCGGACAACGCGCGCATCCGTGGCGCGTTTCGCGTCCGTACCGGTCTCCAATCACAGGCCGCGCGGCGCGGGCCGGTGTATCGTGGTCCGGTCGCGGCCGCACGCCGCGACGGCGTCGACGATACGGGCGGTTCGTCCGCTATCGACGCCCTCCCCAGCCAGAGGAACGCTCATGAAGACCTGGTCCAAGCCTCAGATCCGCGAAATCCCGTGCGGCTGCGAAATCAATTCGTACTCGTCCGGCGACCTGTTCTGAGCATGCCCGCTTCCGCCGTCGCCACGCGCGCGCGGCCGCGCCCCGCCTCGACGGACCGTCGTCCGACGGAACCTCGATGATGCGCATCCTCGTGCTCGGAGCGGCGGCCGGAGGCGGCTATCCGCAGTGGAACTGCAACACGCCCGGCAGCCGCCGGGCGTGGCGCGGGGAAGACGGCGCCAAGCGCCGCAGCCAGGCCAGCATCGCGGTCAGCGCCGACGGCGAACGCTGGCTGCTGGTCAACGCCTCGCCCGACTTCCGCCAGCAGGTGCTGGCGTTGCCGCCGCTGTGGCCGCGCCACGGCCTGCGCCACTCGCCGATCGAGGCGGTGCTGCTCAGCAGCGGCGAGATCGACCACATCGCCGGCCTGCTGTCGATGCGCGAACGCCAGCGCTTCGACCTGTGGGCCAGCGCGCGCGTGCACGCGCTGCTCGCGCAGAACCCCATCTTCGACGCCCTGCATCCCGACTACGTCACGCGCAAGCCGCTGGCGCTGGACACGCCGACCGATATCGTCGGCCTGGACTCGCTGCTGGGCCTGCGGGTGACCGCGTTCTCCGTGCCCGGCAAGGTGCCGTTGTTCATGGAATCGCGCAGCCCGGACCTGCGCGGCGGCGACGAGGAAACCCTGGGCCTGGAGATCACCGACGGCCGCGAGCGCTTCTATTACATTCCCGGCTGCGCGGCGCTGACCCAGTCGCTGCGCGAGCGCCTGCGCGGCGCGGCGCTGGTGTTCTTCGACGGCACCTTGTGGCGCGACGACGAAATGCAGCGCGCCGGCGTCGGTGGCAAGACCGGCGCGCGCATGGGCCACATGAGCATCGCCGGCGGCAACGGCGCCGACGACGCCGGCACGCTCGCCGCGTTCGCCGGCCTGGATGTGCGGCGCAAGCTGTTCATCCACCTCAACACCACCAACCCCGTGCTCGACGAGGCCTCGCCCGAGCGCGCGCAGGTGCGCGCGCAGGGCTGGGAAGTCGCCGAGGACGGCATGGAACTGACGATATGAACGCCGCCACCGCGCCGGACGCGCGCGCCGCCCAGGCCGAACGCGCGCCGCGCATCGACGCCGACGCGCCGCTGTCGCCCGACGAACTCGAAGCGCGGCTGCGCGCGATCGGCGCCGAGCGCTACCACGACAAGCATCCCTTCCACATCCTGCTGCACGGCGGCCGCCTCGGCCGCGCCCAGGTCCAGGCCTGGGCGTTGAACCGGTTCGAGTACCAGCGCTGCATCCCGCTCAAGGACGCCGCCCTGCTCGCCCGCATCGAGGACCCGCAACTGCGCCGGGTGTGGCGCCAGCGCATCGTCGACCACGACGGCGAGCGCGAGGGCGAGGGCGGCATCGCCCGCTGGCTGCGCCTGACCGACGCGCTGGGCCTGGACCGCGAACTGGTCGAATCCGGGCGCGCGCTGCTGCCGGCCACGCGCTTCGCGGTGCAGGCCTACCTGCAGTTCGTGCGCGAGCGCAGCCTGCTGGAAGCCATCGCCTCCTCGCTGACCGAACTGTTCGCGCCGGCGATCATCGGCCAGCGCGTGGCCGGCATGCTCGCCAACTACGACTTCGTGTCCCGGGACGCGCTGGCCTATTTCGATTCGCGCCTGCAGCAGGCGCCGCAGGACGCGGACTTCGCCCTGGACTACGTCAAGCGCCACGCCGCCACGCGCGCGCAGCAGGAATCGGTATTGGCCGCGCTGCGCTTCAAGTGCGACGTGCTGTGGTCGATGCTCGACGCGCTGCACCTGGCCTATGTCGAGCCGCGCCTGGTCCCGCCGGGCGCGTTCCATCCCGCGCAGGCGCGGCCATGAGCGCGACCATCGACGCCGGCAGCGTGCTGCGCTTTCCGGTCGGCGTGCGCCTGCAGCACGACCGCGCGCGCGAACGCTGGGTGTTGCAGGCGCCGGAGCGGGTGGTCGAACTCGACGAGATCGCGCATGCGGTGCTGACCCACGTCGACGGCCGCTGCGACGTCGAGGCCATCGTCGCCGCGCTCGCCGCCGAGTACGGCGCCGACGCCGGCGAGATCTACGGCGATGTGATCGAGCTGTTCTCCAGCCTGCTGGAGAAACGCATGCTGGCGTTCGCGCCCAGGCTGTCGTGAGCGCGCGCCGCGAGCGCGGCGCGAACGCGCCGGCGGCGAGGGCGTTCGCCGCGACCGCCTCGACCACCGCCTCGACCACCGCATCGCGCCGCCGCGCCGCGGCCTCCGCGATCGCGCCGCGATGAACGCGCAGCCAGCCGCCGTCGTCGCGCCCGAACCGCCGCTGGCGGTGCTGCTCGAACTCACCCATCGCTGCCCGCTGGCCTGTCCGTACTGCTCCAACCCGCTGCAACTGGTCGGCCTGCGCCAGGAACTGGACACCGCGCAGTGGCAGCGCGTGCTCGAACAGGCGGCCGAACTCGGCGTGCTGCAAGCGCATTTCTCCGGCGGCGAACCGACCCTGCGCAAGGACCTGGCCGACCTGCTCAGGCACGCCCGCGACCACGGCCTGTACTGCAACCTGATCACCTCCGGCGTCGGCGTGACCCGCGAGCGCCTGCAGGAATTGCAGCGCGCCGGCCTCGATCACCTGCAGCTGAGCCTGCAGGACAGCCGCGCCGACGGCGCCGACCGCATCGCCGGTTACGCCGGCGCGCACGCGCGCAAGCTCGCCCTGGCGCGCTGGTGCGGCGAGCTGGAACTGCCGCTGACCCTCAACGCGGTGATCCACCGCCACAACGCCGAACGCGTCGGCGAGATGATCGAGTTGGCGGTCGAACTCGGCGCCGGCCGGCTCGAGGTCGCCCACACCCAGTACTACGGCTGGGGCCTGAAGAACCGCGCCGCGCTGCTGCCGACGCGCGCGCAGTTCGACGCGGCCAGCGCCGCGGTCGCCGCCGCGCGCGAACGCCTGCGCGGACGCCTGACCATCGACTACGTCACCCCCGACTACTACGCGCGCCGGCCCAAGCCGTGCATGGGCGGCTGGGCACAGCGCTTCGTCAACATCACCCCCGAAGGCAAGGTGTTGCCTTGCCACGCCGCCGAGACCATCGACGGACTGCAGTTCGACAGCGTGCTGGAACGCGGCCTGGGCGAGATCTGGCGCGACTCCGACGCCTTCAACCGCTACCGCGGCACCGCCTGGATGCCCGACCCCTGCCGCGGCTGCGAACACCGCGAACGCGACTGGGGCGGCTGCCGCTGCCAGGCGCTGGCGCTGAGCGGACGCGCCGACACGCTCGATCCGGTGTGCGAGAAATCGCCCGACCACGCCGGCCTGCGCGCGCTGGCCGAACGCGAATCGCAGGCCCCCGCGCCGGAATTCGTCTACCGCCGCCCCGGGCGCTGACGCCGGAACTCCGGCGGCATCCCCTCTCTCTGTAGGAGCGGCGCGAGCCGCGACCGCGCCGCCTCCGTTCGCCGCGCGAGCCCGATTCGCGCCGACTCGCGGATCGATTCGCACCGATTCGCACCGACTCGCGGATCGATTCGCACCGATTCGCACCGATTCGCACCGACTCGCGGATCGACTCGATTCGGCGAGTCCGACGCGGCCGCTCCGACATCGGCCGGCTCTTGTGGGAGGGGCTTCAGCCCCGACGCTGTCCGCTCAGGTCGCCATGCGGCATCGCATCGCATCGCATCGCATCGGATCGGATCGGATCGGATCGGATCGGATCGGATCGGATCGGAAAGCGTCGGGCCTGAAGGCCCTCCCACAAAGCACCGCGACCGCCGACGCCACGCGATCCCCCGTCCACGCCGCGACCGGCTTCCGCCCGCCAGCGCCGCAGGCATACTCGCCTCGCCCTGCCTTCTCGACCGGAACCGGCCATGCCCGCCCTGCCTCCCGCGCCGCGCCCGAGCGCGCCCGTCCGCGTCCATGCCCTGCTCCGCAGCGCCCAGCGTTACGGCGCACAGCGCTGCAGGGCCCGGCTTTACGGAACCCAGCTATACAGGGCGCTCTGCAGCACCCTCGCCTGCCTAGTCCTCGCCGGCTGCGCCGGCGGGCGCCGCGCCGCGGCCGCCGCAGCCCATCGCCGCCACCGCCGCGGCCGCGCCGCGCGATTTCGTGCCCGGCGACCCGTTGCGCATCGCCGAGGCCGACACCGCCTCGCTGGCCGCGCGCATGGCCGGCGGCGAACTCACCAGCGCGCGCCTGACCCAGGCCTACCTCGACCGCATCGCCGCGCTCGACGACGCCGGCCCGCAGCTCAACGCGGTGATCGAACTCAATCCCAATGCGCTCAGCGAGGCGCGCGCGCGCGACGAGGAACGCAAGGCCGGACGCGTGCGCGGCCCGCTGCACGGCATCGCGGTGCTGATCAAGGACAACATCGACGCGGTGCCGATGGTCAACTCGGCCGGCTCGCTGGCGCTGGCCGCGCACCGGCCCAAGCAGGACGCGCCGCTGGTGGCCGCGCTGCGCGACGCCGGCGCGGTGATCCTGGGCAAGACCAACCTCAGCGAATGGGCGAACTTCCGCTCCGACCGCTCGATTTCCGGCTGGAGCGGGCGCGGCGGCCTGACCCGCAATCCCTACGCGCTCGACCGCAGCGCCTGCGGCTCCAGCAGCGGCACCGGCGCCGCCATCGCCGCCAGCCTGGCCGCGGTCGGCGTGGGCACCGAGACCGACGGCAGCATCCTGTGCCCGGCGGCGATGAACGGCCTGGTCGGGTTCAAGCCCAGCGTCGGCCTGGTCAGCCGCGCCGGCATCATCCCGATCTCGCACAGCCAGGACACCGCCGGGCCGATGGCGCGCAGCGTCGCCGACGCGGCGCAGTTGCTCAACGTCCTGGCTGCGGCCGAGGCCGGCGGCGACGCGGCGGCGCAGGCGGCCGCCGGCAAGCGCGCGCAGGACTTCGCCGCCGCGCTCGACGCCGACGCCCTGCACGGCGCGCGCCTGGGCCTGCTGCGCGACACCGGGGTCAAGACCCATCCCGACCAGGACGCGGCGCTGCAACGCGCGCTCAAGTCCATGCGCGACGCCGGCGCCACCGTGGTCGAGGTGCGCATGCCGACCGAAGGCAAATGGAACGCGGCCGAGTTCCAGGTGCTGCTGTACGAATTCAAGGACGGCCTGCAGCGCTATCTGCAAAACAGCGACGCGCCGGTGAAGAGCCTGGACGAACTGATCGCCTTCAACCGCGCCAACGCTGCGCGCGAGATGCCGTTCTTCGGCCAGGAACTGCTGGAGCAGGCGGCCAGGAAAGGTCCGCTGACCGATCCCGCTTACCGCAAGGCCGCCGCGCAGGCGCGCCAGCTCGCCGGCGCGCAAGGCATCGACGCGCTGATGAAGAAACACAAGCTCGATGCGCTGATCGCCCCGGCCACCGCGCCGGCGTTCATGGTCGACCCGGTCAACGGCGATCAATTCGGCGGTTCCAGCTGGGGCGCCGCGGCGGTCGCCGGTTACCCGAGCCTGACCGTGCCGATGGGCGAAGCCCACGGCCTGCCGGTCGGCCTGGTGTTCATGGCGCGGCGCTGGGACGACGCCAAGCTGCTGTCGCTGGGCTACGCATTCGAACAGCTCACCCAGGCGCGCACGGCGCCGAAGTATCGGGTGACGTTGAGCCCGTAAGTGGGCCCGCAAGTTGGGCCCGTAAGTTGAGCCTGCAAGCGCGCGCGACGACTACGCCGCGAAGACCTGCGCCGTCGCCGCGCTCAGCGGCGGCGCAGCGAGGGCCAGGCCTGGATCAGGCCGGCCAGATGGACCAGCCCGATCGCCAGACAGATGCCCGAACTCCACCACCAGAACGCCGTGCTGCGTCCCGGGAACGCCGCCATCACCGGCGCCACGACCAGTCCGCGGGCCAGATACACCGCGGTGATCGCGCACAACGCCGTGCGCAGCAACGGCAAGCGCCGCACCGCGCCGGCCGCGGAGAGCGCGTACAGCGACCAGAGCGCCAACACCGCCGCGATGGCCAGCGCCATCGACGCAGGATAAAGATGGCCGGCGGCCGCGGCCCGGGCCATCGGCTCGCCGGCGCCGAGCGCGCGATACCACGGCGCGCCGAACGCGATGCACCCCAGGTGCGCAAGCGCGGCGAGCGCGCTGAGCGCGCCCGCCGCCATCAAAGTCCGATTGACGCGCCGGGATTCCGGCGCTGTCGCGTCTGTGCGGTGCACCCGATCAAGCCGGCGCCGCGATCTGCGCCTGCTTGCGCACGATCAGCATCGCCACTTCCAGCGCCTGCTCGTAGTTCAGGCGCGGATCGACGGTCGAACGGTACGCGCGTTCCAGATCGCTCTCGGTCAACTCGCGCGCGCCGCCCAGGCATTCGGTCACGTCCTCGCCGGTCAGCTCCAGGTGCACGCCGCCCAGGCGGGTGCCGGCCGCGGCGTGCAGTTCGAAGCTCTGCTCGATCTCGGCGCGGATGTTGCGGAAGCGGCGGGTCTTGTAGCCGTTGCTGGTGCTCTCGGTGTTGCCGTGCATCGGATCGCACACCCACAACACGCGGCGGCCGTCGCGGCGCATCGCGTCGAGCAGCGGCGGCAGCTTGTCGGCGACCGTGCTCGCGCCCATGCGGTGGATGAAGGTCAACCGGCCCGGCTCGTCCTCCGGATTGAGCAGGTCGATCGTGCGCAGCAGTTGGTCCGGCGTCACCGACGGGCCGACCTTGAGCGCGATCGGGTTGCGGATGCCGCGGAAGTATTCGGCGTGGGCGCCGTCCACCGCCGCGGTGCGCATGCCGATCCACGGGTAATGGGTGCTGAGGTTGAAGTGGCCCCAGTGGCGCGGCACCTGCCGGGTCAGCGACTCCTCGTACGGCAGCAGCAGCGCTTCGTGCGAGGTGTAGAAGTCGACCCGGTTGAGGTTGTGCACCTCGGCGCCCGACAGCGTCTCCATGAAGCGCACCGCATCGCCGATGGCGTTGACCATGCGCCGGTACTCGTCGGCCAGCGGCGAGTGGCCGACCCAGCTGAGGTTCCAGTACTCGGGATGGTGCAGGTCGGCGAAACCGCCGTCGATCAACGCGCGCACGAAGTTCATCGTCATCGACGAACGCGCGTGCGCCTTGATCATGCGGCGCGGGTCGGGCTTGCGCGCGACCTCGGTGAAGGCCGGGCCGTTGACCATGTCGCCGCGGTAGCTCGGCAGGGTCACCCCGTCGATGGTCTCGGTGTCGGCCGAGCGCGGCTTGGCGTACTGGCCGGCGAAGCGGCCCACGCGCACCACCGGCTTGCGCATGCCGTGCACCAGCACCAGGCTCATCTGCAGCAGCACCTTGAGCCGGTTGGAGATGACGTCGGAGGAGCACTGGTCGAAGCTCTCCGCGCAATCGCCGCCCTGCAGCAAAAATCGCTTGCCTTCCTGCGCCTCGGCCAACTGTTGCTTGAGCGAGAGGATCTCCCACGACGTCACCAGCGGCGGCAGATGGCGCAGCTCGGCCAATGCGCTCTCGAGCTCGGCCTGGTCCGGATAAGTCGGCAGCTGCAGTGCGGTGCGCTCGCGCCAGGAGGTCGGGCTCCAGTCGGCGGGCAGGTTGACGGCACGGAGGTTGCTGCGATCGGAGGCGCTCATTTGCTTGGTTCCGTTGGGTGTCGCGGTGTGTGGGAGGTTTGCGGTGGATGGGAAGGGTGGCGAAGCGGGAGTGCGGTGCGGCGCTTACTTGGGCGAACGGGCGCGGAACGCGGCATAGGCCGCCCACAGCGCCAGCACGATGAAACAGATCAGGCTCCAGGCCGGCATCGCCAGGCCGAGGAAGCTCCAGTCGACGTTGGCGCATTCGCCCGAGCCGGTCATGACCTTGCGGATCACGCCGCCGATCGGCATCGCCTGCATCATGTAATCGAGGCCGGGACCGCAGGCCGGAACCTGGTCCGGCGGCAGGTGCTGCAAGCGCACGTGGTTGCCGGCCACGGCCATGCCGGCGCCGGCGGCGATCAGGGCGAGCACGCCCCAGATCCTGCGGCCCAGCGGCTTGCCCGGGCCGTGGATCGCGCCGAGCAGGAACATCAGGCCCAGCGCGGCGAACGCCACGCGCTGGAAGATGCACAACGGGCAGGGTTCGAGGTGCTGATAGAACTGCAGGTAGAGCGCATACGCGAGCAAGCCCGCGCAGGCCAGGAAGCCGAGCAGGAACTGGATCCGGAAGGAGGCTTTGAAGGGGTTCATGTACACACCATACGGGGCGGGGTTGGGTCGTGCCAATGTCGAATCGGCATGTGGTCGGGCAACGCTGCATCGCGTCGCAGCCCACATGGACTGCGCCGGCGACGCGAAAGTTGCCGCCCTGCGACGATTCGTCTGCGCGACGATCTCAAGACTCCTGCCGGTCCCGGTTCGTACCGGTCCGACCTCGCTGCCCGCCCGCGTCCTCCTCGATGCCTGGGCCCGACCCTACCGGTTCGGGACGTTTACCGCGGTAACCGTTGCCGGCGTAACCGTCGCCGGAAAGCAAAAACCCCGACCTCTCGGCCGGGGTTTCGCTCGCAGGGACCCCGACCGCGAAGGCCGAGACCCAGTGTGCTGGCTGTCCGTCGCGCCGGTTGCGGCGCGAACGGGGAATTACTCGGCCGCCGCTTCCGGACGGTCCACCAGCTCGACGTAGGCCATCGGCGCATTGTCGCCGGCGCGGAAACCGCACTTGAGGATGCGCAGGTAGCCGCCCGGACGGGTCGCATAGCGCGGGCCCAGGGTGGTGAACAGGGTGCCGACGGCTTCCTTGTCGCGCAGGCGCGAGAAGGCCAGGCGGCGGTTGGCGACGCCATCGACCTTGGCCAGGGTGATCAGCGGCTCGGCGACGCGGCGCAGTTCCTTGGCCTTGGGCAGGGTGGTGCGGATGAGGCCGTGCTTGATCAGCGAGGCGGCCATGTTGGTGAACATGGCATCGCGGTGGGCGCTGGTACGGCTGAACTTACGACCGGCTTTCTGGTGGCGCATGACGGTGATTCCTGTGAATGTTGTGACGGTTGGGTTTCGCTGTCGCCATCCAGGCGTTGGAGCATTGGACTGCGGATGGTCCGAACCGGGCTTCCTTGACCGGTTGGCCGCGGACCTTGGGGGCCGTCGGCTGGGTGTTGCGTGGAGCGAGTGTTGCGGGTTGCATCAGTACGGGTGAATCAAGAGCCCACGCCTCGGCTGACTTCGGCGTGGACTCTTTTCGCCCCCTGCCCGGCGCAGCGCGCCGGGCGTTCGCCCAAGCGCGCGGCAGTGCCGCGCAAGCGGCTTGGGCTCACCCCATCATCCCGTGCGAGGCGATGCCGGCCGGCGGCCAGTTTTCGAGCTTCATGCCGAGGGACAGGCCGCGCTGAGCCAGCACTTCCTTGATCTCGGTGAGCGACTTCTTGCCCAGGTTCGGGGTCTTGAGCAGCTCGACCTCGGTCTTCTGGATCAGGTCGCCGACGTAGTAGATGCTCTCGGCCTTGAGGCAGTTGGCCGAACGCACGGTCAGCTCCAGATCGTCGATCGGGCGCAGCAGGATCGGATCGATGCCGCTGGTGGCCGGCTTCTGCGCGCCGCGGTCGCGGTGGGTGAAGTCGCCGAACACCGACAGCTGGTCGGTGAGGATGTCGGCGGCGGTGCGCACGGCTTCCTCGGCGTCGATCGTGCCGTTGGTCTCGATGTCCAGGACCAGCTTGTCCAGGTCGGTGCGCTGCTCGACGCGCGCGGCTTCCACGGCGTAGGCGACGCGGCGGACCGGCGAGAAGCTGGCGTCCAGGACCAGGCGGCCGATCGCGCGGCTCTCTTCGTCCGGACGACGGCGCGAGGCCGCCGGCTGGTAGCCGAAGCCGCGCTCGATCTTCAGACGCATGTTGATCGCCGTGTCCTTGGTCAGGTGGCAGATCACGTGGTCGGTGTTGAGGATTTCGACGTTGTGGTCGGTCTTGATGTCGCCGGCGGTGACGATGCCGGGGCCCTGCTTGGCCAGCGACAGCGTCGACGACTCGCCGGTGTGCATGCGGATGGCCACGTCCTTAAGGTTCAGCAGGACTTCCAGCACGTCCTCTTCCAGACCTTCGACCGTGGTGTACTCATGCAGCACGCCGTCGATTTCGACCTCGGTGATGGCGAAACCCGGGATCGACGACAGCAGCACGCGGCGCAGCGCGTTGCCCAGCGTGTGGCCGTAACCGCGCTCCAACGGCTCGATCACGACTTTGGCGCGATTGCCGGCGAGGCGTTCGATCTGCGGGCCACGCGGGCGCAGTACCTGGTTGGCGGTAACCGTCATGTTTCGGTGTCTCCAATGACCTTCGCCGGGGGGCGACGGAAGGCTTTAGCTCTTGGAGCCCCCTCGAATCGAGGGAGCGGCCGCCGCGGCTGGCGCCACGGCGGCCTGGGGTGCACAGCGCGCCGGCCTCGCGAAAGACCGGCGCCGGGCTTGCACTATTACTTGCTGTACAACTCGACGATCAGCGCTTCGTTGATGTCGGCCGGCAGATCCGCGCGGTCCGGGATCGCCTTGAACACGCCGCTGAACTTCTTGCTGTCGACTTCGACCCACGACGGCGACAGGTCCATCTGCGACGAGACGGTCAGCGACTCCTGCACGCGCAGCTGCTTCTGGGCGCGTTCGGACAGGGCGATGATGTCGCCGGCCTTGACCTGGTACGACGGCAGGTTGACCGACTTGCCGTTGACGGTGACGCCGCGGTGCGAGACCAGCTGGCGGGCGGCGGGACGGGTCACGGCGAAGCCCATGCGGTAGACGACGTTGTCCAGGCGGGTTTCGAGGAACTGCAGCAGGTTCTCGCCGGTGTTGCCCTTCTTGGTCGAGGCCTTCTTGTAGTAGTTGCGGAACTGACGTTCCAGCAGACCGTAGATGCGCTTGACCTTCTGCTTCTCGCGCAGCTGGGTGGCATAGTCCGACAGCTTGCCCTTGCGGGCGGTCGGGCCGTGCTGGCCGGGCTTCTGCTCGAGCTTGCACTTGGAGTCGAGGGCGCGGGCCGACGACTTCAGGCTGAGGTCGGCGCCTTCGCGACGGGCGAGCTTACAGGTGGGACCGATATAACGAGCCATGTTCTTTCAGCTCCTCAGACGCGACGCTTCTTCGGCGGACGGCACCCGTTGTGCGGGATCGGCGTCACGTCGATGATGTTGATGATCTTGTATCCGACGTTGTTCAGCGAACGCACGGCGGACTCACGGCCCGGACCCGGACCCTTGATGCGCACTTCCAGCGACTTGACGCCGTAGTCGAGCGCAGCACGGCCGGCCTTTTCGGCGGCGACCTGGGCGGCGAACGGGGTCGACTTGCGCGAGCCGCGGAAACCGGCGCCGCCCGAAGTCGCCCACGACAGCGCATTGCCCTGGCGGTCGGTGATCGTGATGATGGTGTTGTTGAAAGAAGCGTGGACGTGGGCGATGCCGTCGGTGACGACGCGCTTGATCTTCTTCTTGGTCTTGACTGCTGCCGGCTTGGCCATGGTCTAGGTCCCCTTACTTCTTGATGGCCTTGCGCGGACCCTTGCGGGTACGAGCATTGGTCCGGGTACGCTGACCACGCAGCGGCAGGCCGCGACGGTGACGCAGGCCGCGGTAGCAGCCCAAGTCCATCAGACGCTTGATGGCGATGCCGATTTCGCGGCGCAGATCGCCTTCGACCACGAACTTGCCGACCTCGGCGCGCAGGCGCTCGACTTCCGGTTCGGACAAGTCACGGATCTTGGTGCTCGAAGTCACACCTGCGGTTTCGCAGATCTGCTTCGAACGGGTACGGCCGATGCCGTAGATGCTCTGGAGCCCAACCCAGACATGCTTCTGGGCAGGCAGATTGACGCCCGCAATACGCGCCATAACGCGATCTCCAACTGGTTTGGCGGCCGAGACGGATTAATCCCGGCGGAGTGAACTGGAAATTGTATCTAGGTCTCGGGTTAATAGGAAGCCCCGCGGCACCCGAAGGTGCCACGGCGCTCCGGCATGGGGAGTGTGCCCATGCTCCGGCGACGAGTCGGAACTGGCTGAACGGGCGATGCCCTGCCCCTCAGCCCCGCGCGCTACTCTGGCGCGCGTACTGGTTCTGACTCACCCGCGCGCGAGACCGCCGCGCGAGCCGCCCTTCAGGTTCGCTTTCTTCAACAGGCTTTCGTACTGATGCGACATCAGATGCGCCTGGATTTGAGCGATGAAATCCATCACCACGACCACCACGATCAGCAGCGAAGTGCCGCCGAAGTAGAACGAGGTGCCCAGTTGGGTCCGCATGACCTCCGGAAGGAGGCAGACGATCACCAGGTAAATCGCGCCGGCCGCCGTCAGGCGGGTCAGCACGCCATCCACATAATCCGCCGTGGCCTTGCCCGGACGGATGCCCGGAATCAGCGCGCCCGACTTCTTGAGGTTGTCGGCGGTTTCCTGCGAGTTGAACACCAGCGCCGTGTAGAAGAACGCGAAGCCGATGATCAAACCAGCATACAGGATCATGTGCACCGGCTCGCCCGGGGCCAGCCACTGGCTGAGCCGCTGGAGGAAGCCGGAGAAACCCGAACCGCTGTTGCTCTGGGCGAACCAGGTCGCGGCGGTGGCGGGGAACATCACGATGCTCGAGGCGAAGATCGCGGGGATCACGCCCGACATGTTGAGCTTCAGGGGCAGGAACGACGCCTGGTTCATATAGGCGTTGCGACCGCCCTGACGGCGCGCGTAGTTGACCGTGATCCGGCGCTGGCCGCGTTCGACGAAGACCACCAGGTAGGTGAAGCCGAACACCAGCAGGATCACCACGATCGCCGCGATCGCGCTCATGTCGCCGTTGCGGATCTGCTCGAACATGTGCAGGACCGCGGCCGGCAACCCGGCGACGATGCCGGCGAAGATGATCAGCGACACGCCGTTGCCGACGCCACGCTCGGTGATCTGCTCGCCCAGCCACATCAGGAACATGGTGCCCGCGGTCAACGCGATCACCGCGGTCAGGATGAAGCCCATGCCCGGCGCGTACACCACCGGCACGCCATCGGGCGCCACGCTGGACTGCAGGCCGGCGGCGATGCCCCAGGCCTGGAATACCGCCAGCGGAATGGCGCCCATGCGCGACCACTGGTTGATCTTGCGCCGGCCCGACTCGCCTTCCTTCTGGATGGCCTTCAGGCTGGGCACGATCTGCACCAGCAACTGCACGATGATCGATGCCGAAATGTACGGCATCACGTTCAGGGCGAACAGGCTGAAGCGATGCAGGGCGCCGCCGGTGAACATGTTGAACATGTCCACGATGGTGCCCTGCTTGGTCTCCATGAACTTGACCATCGCCTCCGGGTTGATACCCGGCACCGGGATGTAGCTGCCGATGCGGTAGACGATCAACGCGCCGATGACGAACAGCAGACGCTGGCGCAACTCGGTGAACTTACCGAGCCCGCCGCCGATACCAGCCATTGCGTTGCCGCTGCGCGCCATTCGTCAGTTACTCCTCGACCTTGCCGCCGGCCGCTTCGACCGCGGCCTTGGCGCCGGCGGTAGCCAGCACGCCCTTGAGCACGAACTTCTTGGTCAGCTCGCCCTTCTTCACGATCTTGGCCTGCTTGGCCGTGCTCGGAACGAGCTTGGCGGCCTTCAGCGCGGCGAAATCGATGTCGCCGGCGTCCAGCTTGTCCAGCTGGTACAGCAGCACTTCGGCGGTGTCCTTGGCCAGCTTCGAACGGAAGCCGATCTTGGGCAGGCGACGCTGCATGGGCATCTGGCCGCCTTCGAAACCGGCCTTGATCTTGCCCTTGCCCGAGCGCGCGAACGAGCCCTTGTGGCCGCGACCGGCGGTCTTACCCAGGCCGGAACCGATGCCGCGACCGACGCGGGTACGTTCCTGGCGGGCGCCGTCGGCGGGCTTGAGAGTGTTGAGACGCATGGTGATTACTCCTCGACCTGGACGAGGTAGTGAACCTTGTTGATCAGGCCGCGAACCTGCGGGCTGTCCTTGAGTTCACGCACATCGTTGAGCTTGTTCAGGCCCAGCGCGCGCACCGACAGGCGGTGACGCGACTGGGTGCCACGCAGACCCTTGACCAGACGCACCTTGACGGTGCCGGTACCGGCTTCGTTCTTAGCCATTGAGGAGGTCCTCCACCTTCTTGCCGCGCTTGGCCGCGATCTTGGCCGGCGAGTGCATGTCGGTCAGGCCCTTCACGGTGGCGCGGACCAGGTTGATCGGATTGCGCGAACCGGTGGCCTTGGCCAGCACGTTCTTCACGCCCACCGCTTCCAGCACGGCGCGCATCGCGCCGCCGGCGATCACACCGGTACCTTCCGAGGCCGGCTGCATGAACACATGCGCCGCGCCGTGGCCGGACTTGACCGCGTGCCACAGGGTGCCGTTGTTGAGCTCGACGGTGTTCATCGCCTTGCGGGCGTATTCCATCGACTTCTGGATCGCGACCGGCACTTCGCGCGCCTTGCCGTAGCCGAAGCCGACCTTGCCGTTGCCGTCGCCCACCACCGTCAGCGCGGTGAAGGTGAACTGGCGACCGCCCTTGACGGTCTTGCTGACGCGGTTGACCGCGATCAGCTTCTCGATCATGCCGTCGTCGATTTCTTCGCGGTTGCGATCGCGATCGCGGCCCCGCGGCGCTCTGTCGTCTGCCATTTCGATATCTCGTTGATTGAAGGGATTTGCGGCCTGGCCGCTTATGATTGTGAAGTGCTTCGGATGCAGCATCGACCGCGGCAACCCGCGATCGCGCCCGACGCAACCCGCGTCGGCGGGTGAAACGGTTCGGCGCGTAAAGCGTGGAGACGGATCTCCACGCTTTCAACCCTGAATACGGCGAGCCGTATCAGAACTGCAGGCCGCCTTCGCGCGCGGCGTCGGCGAGGGCCTTGATGCGGCCGTGGTAGCGGTAACCCGACCGGTCGAACGCGACCTTCTCGATGCCGGCGGCCTTGGCGCGCTCGGCGATCATCTTGCCGACCTTGACGGCGGCATCGGCGTTCTTGCCGTTCTTCAGACCTTCCTTGACGTCGGCCTGCACGGTCGAGGCGGTGGCCAGGACCTTGGAGCCGTCGGCGGTGAAGATCTGGGCGTACAGGTGCTGACCGGTGCGCAGCACGGTCAGACGGGCGACGCCGAGGTTGCGGATGTGCGAGCGGGTCGACTTGGCGCGACGCAGGCGAGCGGTGTTCTTGTTCATGTTCTGGTCTCCGAAAGCTGAAAGCCTGGTGATCCGGGGCCGGCACGCGGGCCGGCGCCCTACCCGTTAGGCCTTCTTGGCTTCCTTACGGATGATGACTTCGCCGGCGTACTTCACACCCTTGCCCTTGTAGGGCTCCGGCGGACGGAAACCGCGGATCTTGGCGGCGACTTCGCCCACGCGCTGCTTGTCCGCGCCCTGGACCAGGATCTCGGTCTGGGTCGGAGCGGCGAGGGTGATGCCTTCGGGGGCCTGGAACACGACCGGGTGCGAGAAACCCAGCGACAGGCTGAGGTCCTTGCCCTGCATCGCGGCGCGGTAGCCGACGCCGACCAGCTCGAGCTTGCGCTCGAAGCCTTCCGACACGCCCTTGACCATGTTGGCCAGGATCGCGCGCAGGGTGCCGGTCAGCGGGATCAGCGCGGCGTCTTCGGTAGCGAAGACGGCCTCGTTGTTCTCGACCTTGAGGTTGATGGCGGCCGGCTTGGCGATGCTCAGCGAGCCCTTCGGGCCCTTGGCGACGATCGCGTCGGCCTGCACGTTGATTTCGACGCCCTTCGGCAGGGCGATCGGCTTCTTGGCAACTCGGGACATGGTTCGTTTACTCCCTTAAGCCACGAAGCACAGGACTTCACCGCCGACGCCCTGCTGGCGCGCCTGCGCATCGGTCATGATGCCCTTGGAGGTGGAGATGATGGCCACGCCGAGGCCGCCGAGGACCTTGGGCAGCGCGTCCTTGCCGCGGTACTGGCGCAGGCCCGAACGGGAGTAGCGCTCCAGGCGCTCGATCACCGGCTTGCCTTCGTAGTACTTCAGCGAGATTTCGAGTTCGGACTTGCCG
Source organism: Lysobacter yananisis (assembly GCF_031199375.1). Lineage (NCBI taxonomy): Bacteria > Pseudomonadati > Pseudomonadota > Gammaproteobacteria > Lysobacterales > Lysobacteraceae > Lysobacter > Lysobacter yananisis. The sequence goes on along the minus strand of NZ_CP133568.1, from coordinate 3,308,347 downwards.
GCGGACGTGGGGGTCACGCGCGAGTCCAGGATGTAACCCTCTTCCTTCAGCACGGCGGCGATGGCCACCTTCACCTTGGACGAAGGCATCTTCACCGTCTGCTTGCGCACAGCGGCCGCATTCTTGATGCGGACCAGCATGTCGGCGATGGGATCAGTCATGCTCATTAAAAGTCACCTATGAGTAGCACCGATATCCGCGGGATTGCGAATTTCAGTTGTATTCGACGCTTTACAACAACGCCAGCGCGGCCCGAAGGCCGCGCTGGGAACCCGGGCCGAGGCCCGGGGAGCCGGCAACTATAACAGACTTTGAAGCCATGAGCTCCCAAGCCTGGCCGGTTGCCGGCGTGGACCGCTTACCAGCTGGCCTTGCGCAGGCCCGGCACGTCGCCGCGCATGGTGGCTTCGCGCAGCTTGTTGCGGCCGAGGCCGAACTTCTGGTACACGCCGCGCGAACGGCCGGTCAGGGCGCAACGGTTGCGCTGGCGGCTCGGCGACGAGTCGCGCGGCAGCTTCTGCAGCTTGACCACGGCGTCCATCTTGTCCTCGTAGGAGGACGCGTCGGACGAGATGATCTTCTTCAGCGCGTCGCGCTTGGCCGCGAACTTCTTCGCCAGCTTGGCCCGCTTGAGGTCGCGGTTGACCATGGAGGTCTTAGCCATTGTTCAATCCTAGCCTCAGTTACGGAACGGGAAGCGGAAGGCTTCGAGCAGGGCCTTGGCCTCGGCGTCGGTCTTCGCGGTCGTGGTGATCGCGATGTCCATGCCGCGCAGGGCGTCGACCTGGTCGAAGTCGATTTCCGGGAAGATGATCTGTTCCTTGACGCCCATGTTGTAGTTGCCGCGGCCGTCGAACGAACGGCCCGACACGCCGCGGAAGTCGCGGACGCGCGGCAGCGAGATGTTGATCAGGCGGTCCAGGAACTCGAACATCTTGGCGCGGCGCAGGGTGACCTTGGCGCCGATCGGCCAGCCGTCGCGGATCTTGAACGAAGCCACCGACACGCGGGACTTGGTCACGATCGGCTTCTGGCCGGCGATCTTGGTCATGTCCGCAACGGCATTTTCCAGGATCTTCTTGTTGGTGGCGGCTTCGCCCACGCCCATGTTCAGCGTGATCTTGACGAGGCGCGGCACTTCCATCGGGTTCTTGTAACCGAACTTCTCGGTCAGCGCGGGAACCACTTCTTTCTTGTAAAACTCTTCGAGCCGGGTGGTCATCTCAGCATTCCTCAGGCGTCGACCGCCTCACCGCTGGAGCGGAACACACGCAGTTTGCGTCCATCCTCCAGCACCTTGAAACCGATGCGTTCGCCCTTGCCGGTGGCCGGGTTGAACAGCATGACGTTGGAAATGTGGATCGGCGCTTCGCGCTCCACCACGCCGCCCGGCTGGTTGGCCTGCGGATTCGGCTTGGTGTGGCGCTTGACGATGTTGATGTTCGACACGACGACCTTGTCGCCGAGCACGCGCACCACATCGCCCTTCTTGCCCTTGTCCTTGCCGGCGGTGACGATCACCTGATCGCCCTTCTTGATACGGTTCATGGTCTAGTTCCTCCGCTCAGAGCACTTCGGGCGCGAGCGAAACGATCTTCATGAACTTCTCCGAGCGCAGCTCGCGAGTCACGGGCCCGAAGATACGGGTGCCGATCGGCTCATGCTTGTTGTTGAGCAACACCGCAGCGTTGCCGTCGAAGCGGATCAGCGAGCCGTCCGGACGGCGCACGCCCTTGCGGGTGCGCACCACGACGGCGTCGTAGACGTCGCCCTTCTTGACCTTGCCGCGCGGAATCGCATCCTTCACGGTGACCTTGATGATGTCGCCAATGTGCGCGTAACGGCGCTTGGAGCCGCCGAGCACTTTGATGCACATCACTTCCTTGGCACCGGAGTTGTCGGCCACGCCGAGGTAGCTTTGCATCTGGATCATGGTTCAGCCTCCTCTTATTCGGCCACGCGGCTGACGATCTCAACCACGCTCCAGTTCTTGGTCTTGGAAAGGGGAGCAATCTCCTTCACGCGCACGATGTCGCCTTCCTTGCAGGCGTTGTCGGCGTCGTGGGCGTGGAGCTTGGTCGAGCGGCGGATGTACTTGCCGTACAGCGCGTGCTTGACCTGGCGCTCGACGAGCACGGTGACGGTCTTGTCCATCTTGTTGCTGACGACCCGGCCTTCAACCGTGCGCACAGCCTTCTCTGTCTTGTTGTCGGTCATGGCAGGGTCCTTACTTCTTCTCGCCCAGCAGCATGTTCACGCGAGCGATCTCGCGGCGAACGCGGCGGGCGTCGTGGGTCTTGGCGAGCTGGCCGGTGGCCTTCTGCATGCGCAGGGCGAAGCCCTCCTTGTGCAGTTCGACCAGATGAGCCTTGAGCTCATCGGCAGACTTCTCGCGCAGTTGCTTGAGTTCCATTAGCGCACCGTCCGGGTAACGAAAGTGGTGGTCACCGAGAGCTTGGCGGCGGCCAGACGGAACGCTTCGCGCGCCACGTCTTCCGGAACGCCCTCGATCTCGTAAATCATGCGACCGGGCTGGATCTGCGCGACCCAGTACTCGACGTTGCCCTTACCGGAGCCCATTCGGACTTCGATCGGCTTCTTGGTGATCGGCTTGTCCGGGAACACGCGGATCCACATCTTGCCGCCGCGCTTGACGTAGCGGCTGATCGAGCGGCGGGCCGCTTCGATCTGGCGAGCGGTCAGCTGGCCGTGCGCGGTCGCCTTGAGGCCGTACTCGCCGAAGCTGACGGCGTTGCCGCTCCAGCTCAGGCCCTCGTTACGGCCCTTGTGTACCTTGCGGTACTTGGTTCGCTTGGGTTGCAGCATGGCGGATTACCTCTGTTCGCGGGCAGGACGGCCCGAGCGGTCGTTGCGATCGCCGCGGTCGCCGCGATCGCCGCGGTCGCCACGGTCACCACGCTCGTTGCGCGGCGAGTCGTCCTGCTTCTCCTGGCCGACCTGGGCGAAATCGAACACCTCGCCCTTGTAGATCCAGGTCTTGATGCCGATGATGCCGTAGGTCGTCTTGGCTTCGGCGAAGCCGTAGTCGATGTCGGCGCGCAGGGTATGCAGCGGCACGCGGCCTTCGCGATACCACTCCGAACGCGCGATCTCGGCGCCGTTGAGGCGGCCGGCGACGTTGACCTTGATGCCCAGCGCGCCGAGGCGCATCGCGTTGCCGACCGCGCGCTTCATCGCGCGGCGGAACATGATGCGGCGCTCGAGCTGCTGCGCGATCGATTCGGCGACCAGCTGCGCGTCGAGTTCCGGCTTGCGGACCTCGGTCACGTTGATGTGCGCCGGAACGCCCATCAGGTTGCTGACTTCCTTACGCAGCTTCTCGATGTCCTCGCCGCGCTTGCCGATCACCACGCCCGGACGGGCGGTGTGGATCGTCACGCGGGCGTTGTTCGCCGGACGTTCGATGAAGATCTTCGAGATGCCGGCCTGAGCCAGCTTCTTGCGAAGCATCTCGCGAACCTTCAGGTCGGCCGCCAGGTACTCGGCGTACTGCTTCTTGTTGGCGAACCACTTGGAATTCCAATCCTTGGCGATGCCCAGGCGGATTCCGGTCGGATGAACTTTATGACCCATTGTCTACTCCGCCTTACTTGCCGGCGCCCACAACCACAGTGATGTGGCTGGTGCGCTTGAGGATGCGGGTGCCGCGGCCCTTCGCACGCGCCATGAAGCGCTTCAGTGCGGGACCCTCGTCAACCATGATGGTCTTGACCTTGAGATCGTCGACGTCGGCGCCCTGGTTGTTCTCGGCGTTGGCGATGGCGGACTCCACGACCTTGCGGATCAGTGCAGCAGCCTTCTTGTCCGAGAACTTCAGCAGGTTGACGGCGCGCTCGGCGGACAGACCGCGCACCTGGTCGGCGACCAGGCGGGCCTTCTGCGGGGAGATGCGCGCGGTGCGCAGGATGGCTTTCGCTTCCATGGTCATCTCCTTACTTGCCCGACTTCTTGTCGCCGCCGTGACCCTTGAACGTACGGGTCAGGGCGAATTCGCCAAGCTTGTGGCCGACCATGTTCTCGTTGACCAGCACCGGGATGTGGTTCTTGCCGTTGTGGATGGCGATCGTGAAACCGACCATCTCCGGCAGGACCATCGAGCGGCGCGACCAGGTCTTGATCGGCTTCTTGTTGTTGCCCGCGGTCTCCACCTTCTTGATCAGATGGTGGTCGACGAAGGGACCTTTCTTCAGTGAACGTGCCATGGCCGATTAACCCCTGCGATCGCGCACGATGAATTGCGTGGTGCGCTTGTTCTTGCGCGTCTTGTAACCCTTGGTCGGAACACCCCACGGGGTGACCGGATGCGGGTTGCCCTGGCCGGCCTTCGCCTCGCCACCACCGTGCGGGTGGTCGACGGGGTTCATGGCGGCGCCGCGGACGGTCGGCTTGATGCCGCGCCAACGCTTGGCGCCGGCCTTGCCGAGCTTCTCGAGGTTGTGCTCGTCGTTGCCGACTTCGCCGACGGTGGCGCGGCACTCGACCGGCACCTTGCGCATTTCGCCGGAGCGAAGGCGCAGCGTGGCGTAGCCCTGCTCGCGAGCCACCAGGTAGGCGCTGGCGCCGGCCGCGCGGGCCAGCTGGGCGCCCTTGCCCGGCTTCATCTCGACGCAGCACACGGTGGTGCCGACCGGGACGTTGCTCAGCGGCAGCGTGTTGCCGACGCGGATCGGGGCGTCGCGGCCCGCGATCACCTGGTCGCCGTCCTTCAGGCCCTTGGGGGCGATGATGTAACGGCGCTCGCCATCGACGTAGCACAGCAGCGCGATGTGCGCGGTGCGGTTGGGATCGTATTCGATCCGCTCCACGCGCGCCGGAATGCCTTCCTTGTCGCGCTTGAAGTCGATGATGCGGTAGTGCTGCTTGTGACCGCCGCCGATGTGGCGGGTGGTGATGCGGCCGTGGTGGTTACGGCCGCCGGTCTTGCCCTGCTTTTCGATCAGGGCCGCGTGCGGCGCGCCCTTGTGCAGGCCCGGGGTCACGACGCGGACCGCGTTGCGGCGGCCGGCGGAGGTGGGCTTGAAAGTCATCAATGCCATGGGTCTTTCCTCAGGCCTTGGCCATCACGTCGATCGACTGGCCTTCGGCCAGCGTCACGTACGCCTTGCGCCAGTCGCCGCGGCGGCCCATGCGGTTGCGGAAGGCCTTGTTCTTGCCCTTCACGTTGACCACATTGACAGCCTCGACCTTGACGTCGAACAGCTTCTCAACGGCGACCTTGATGTCGCCCTTGGTCGCTTCGTTCGAAACTTCGAAGACGTATTGGTTGGAAACTTCCTGCAGGCGCGCGGTCTTTTCGGACACGCGCGGCGCGCGGATGATGCTGTAGAGCTTGGCGTCGTTCATGCCAGCCACTCCTCGATCTTCTTGACCGCGTCGCTGGTGAGCACGACCGAGTCGGCGCCGACGAGGGCGACCGGATCCAGGCCCTGGACATCACGGACTTCGACGTACGGCAGGTTGCGGGCCGAGAGGTACAGATTCTCGGTGGCCTCTTCGGTCACGATCAGCGGACGACGGCCGACTTCCAGGCTCTTGAGCTTTTCGATCAGGCCCTTGGTCTTCGGCGCGTCGATGTCGAAGCTCTCGACGACCGTGATGCGGCCCTGGCGGTTGAGCTCGGACAGGATCGCGGCGATCGCGGCGCGGTACATCTTGCGGTTGACCTTCTGCGCGAAGCTGCGCGGCTTGGCCGCGAAGGTCACGCCGCCGCCGACGAAGATCGGAGCGGTGAGCGCGCCGTGACGGGCGCCGCCGCCCTTCTGCTTCTTCGACTTCTTGGTCGTGCCGTTGACTTCCGAACGGGTCTTCTGCGCCTTGGTGCCGGCGCGACCGGCGTTGCGATAGGCGACGACGACCTGATGGACCAGGTCTTCGCTGAATTCGCGGCCGAAGATCTCGTCGGAGACCGACAGCGTCTTGCTGCTGTTATTGATGGCGAGTTCCATCGTCATCTCTCCTTATGCCTTGCTCGAGGGACGGACGATCACGTCGCCACCCGGCGCGCCCGGCACGGCGCCCTTGATCGCGATCAGGCCGCGCTCGGCGTCGACCTTGACCACTTCAAGACGCTGGGTGCTCTGCTGGACGGCGCCCATGTGGCCCGACATCTTCTTGCCCGGAAACACGCGGCCCGGCGTCTGGCGCTGGCCGATGGAGCCCGGCGAACGGTGCGACAGCGAGTTGCCGTGCGTCGCGTCGCCCATGCGGAAGTTCCAGCGCTTGATCGTGCCCTGGAAGCCCTTGCCCTTGGTCACGCCCTGGACGTCGACCAGCTGGCCGGCGCTGAAGATGTCGGCCTTGATCTCGCCGCCGACTTCGAACGCGCCGATCTGGTCGGCTTCCACGCGCAGCTCCCACAGGCCGCGACCGGCTTCGACCTTCGCCTTGGCGAGGTGACCGGCTTCGGGCTTGTTGACGAGCGCGGCGCGGCGCACGCCGACCGTCACCTGCACGGCGCTGTAGCCGTCGGTGTCTTCGGTCTTGATCTGGGTGATGCGGTTCGGGGTCGCCTCGATGAGGGTCACCGGAACCGACTTGCCGTCTTCGGTGAAGAAACGGCTCATGCCGGCCTTGCGACCGACGATGCCCAACGAATACTTCTTCGCGGTCATGGTGGTCGCCTCAGGTCAGCTTGATCTGGACATCGACGCCAGCCGCGAGTTCGAGCTTCATCAGCGCGTCCACGGTCTTGTCGTTGGGGTCCACGATATCGAGCACGCGCTTGTGCGTGCGGGTCTCGTACTGGTCGCGCGCGTCCTTGTCGACGTGCGGGGAGACGAGAACGGTGTAACGCTCGATCTTGGTCGGCAGCGGGATCGGGCCGCGCACTTGCGCGCCGGTCCGCTTGGCCGTCTCGACGATCTCGCTGGCCGAGCGGTCGATCAGACGATGATCGTACGCCTTGAGCCGGATCCGGATCTTTTGGTCCGCCATGAACGGAATTCCTTGGTTGAAAGAGCGACGGGACGGCTTCTGGGTGCGCCGGCCCCACGAAAACGCAAACACTCCAGGGCAACACCCTCGCCCCGGAGCTTCCTTGCCTGGAAAAGCTAAGGCGGCCCGGCTTCCCGGCCCGCCCCAGACTGAGCAGAACGCACGAAGGGCCCCGTTACTGTTCCTTGGATGCCTTGTGGGCCCGGAACGTACGGAGCTGCCGTGCGACATATCCCTGTCTGGCGAATACGAGGGACGTCCTGTTCCTCATTTCGCTGGTTGTGCCGGCTCGAAAACCGAGCCTGGCACGGTGGTCGCGCATTCTAGCCGTATTGGCGGGGGCGATGCAACACCCCTGCCTTGCGGGATTGCGGACCGGGCCTGAGCTCTGTTCACAGAGCCGGCGACCCTGAAAAAGCCGCGGCGGCCGGGAGGCCGCCGCGGGATCTTTCGCCGGAGACTTCGGAGTCGAGTCCTCGTCTCTGGATCCCCGCTTTCGCGGGGATGACGATTCGGCAAAGCCGTGCGCGCTATGCGCGCACGGGCCGAATCGTCACTTGACGATCTTCGACACCACGCCGGCGCCGACGGTGCGGCCGCCTTCGCGGATCGCGAAGCGCAGGCCTTCGTCCATCGCCACCGGGTTGATCAGCGTGACCACCATCTTCACGTTGTCGCCCGGCATCACCATCTCGACGCCTTCCGGCAGCTGGCACGCGCCGGTGATGTCGGTGGTGCGGAAGTAGAACTGCGGACGGTAGCCCTTGAAGAACGGGGTGTGGCGGCCGCCTTCGTCCTTCGACAGCACGTACACCTCGCCCTCGAACTCGGTGTGCGGGGTGATCGAACCCGGCTTCGCCAGCACCTGGCCGCGCTCCACGTCGTCGCGCTTGGTGCCGCGCAGCAGCAGGCCCGCGTTGTCGCCCGCCTGGCCCTGGTCCAGCAGCTTGCGGAACATCTCGACGCCGGTGACCGTGGTCTTCTGGGTCGGACGGATGCCGACGATTTCGATTTCGTCGCCCACCTTGATGATGCCGCGCTCGATACGGCCGGTCACCACGGTGCCGCGGCCCGAGATCGAGAACACGTCTTCCACCGGCATCAGGAACGGCTTGTCGATCGCGCGCTCCGGCTCCGGAATGAAGCTGTCCAGCGCCTCGACCAGCTTGATGATCGCCGGCACGCCGATGTCGCTCTGGTCGCCTTCCAGCGCCAGACGGGCCGAACCGTGGATGATCGGGGTGTCGTCGCCCGGGAACTCGTACTTCGACAGCAGCTCGCGCACTTCCATCTCGACCAGCTCGAGCAACTCGGCGTCGTCCACCATGTCGGCCTTGTTCAGGAACACGACGATGTACGGCACGCCGACCTGACGCGACAGCAGGATGTGTTCGCGCGTCTGCGGCATCGGGCCGTCAGCGGCCGAGCACACCAGGATCGCGCCGTCCATCTGCGCCGCACCCGTGATCATGTTCTTCACGTAGTCGGCGTGGCCCGGGCAGTCCACGTGGGCGTAGTGACGGTTCGGGCTTTCGTACTCGACGTGAGCCGTCGAGATCGTGATGCCGCGAGCCTTCTCTTCCGGCGCCGCGTCGATCGCGTCGTACGCCTTGAACTCGCCACCGAAACGCTCGGCGCCGACCTTGGTCAGAGCGGCCGTCAGCGTGGTCTTGCCGTGGTCGACGTGACCGATCGTGCCGACGTTCACGTGCGGCTTGGTGCGCTCGAATTTACCCTTAGCCATGATTGTCTCTCTTTAATTAATGCAGTGATTCGTTATTCGGAGCGGACGGAAGCCGCGAGCGGCGGCTCCCATCCGGGGGCGCAAGCATCGGCTTAGCCGCCCTTCTTGATGACCGTCTCGGCGATGTTGGTCGGCGCCTCGGCGTAATGGTCGAATTCCATCGTGAAGGTCGCGCGGCCCTGGGTCAGCGAACGGATCGTGGTCGCGTAACCGAACATCTCGCCCAGCGGCACCATCGCGTTGATGGTCTTGCCCGACGGCGTGTCGTCCTGGCCCTGCAGCAAGCCGCGACGACGGCTCAAGTCGCCCATCACGTCGCCGACGTACTCTTCCGGGGTCACCACTTCGACCTTCATCATCGGCTCCAGCAGGACCGGATCGGCCTTGCGGAAGCCTTCCTTGAAGGCCATCGACGCGGCGAGCTTGAACGCCATTTCCGACGAGTCGACGTCGTGGTACGAACCGAACACGAGCTTGACCTTCACGCCCACGACCGGGAAGCCGGCCAGCGGACCGCTGGTGATGGTCTCGCGCAGGCCCTTCTCGACCGCCGGGATGAATTCCTTCGGAATCACGCCGCCGGTGATGTCGTTGACGAACAGGAAATCGTTCTCGACGTCCTCGTTGGCGCGGTCGGCTTCGTTCATCGGCGACAGCTCGATCACGACGTGACCGTACTGGCCCTTACCGCCGGACTGCTTGGCGTGCTTGTAGTCCGACTTGACGTCCGACTTGCGGATGGTCTCGCGGTACGCCACCTGCGGCTTGCCGACGTTGGCCTCGACGTTGAACTCGCGACGCATGCGGTCGACGATGATGTCCAGGTGCAGCTCGCCCATGCCCGAGATGATGGTCTGGCCGGACTCTTCGTCGGTACGCACGCGGAACGAGGGATCTTCCTGAGCCAGGCGGCCCAGCGCGATGCCCATCTTTTCCTGGTCCGACTTGGTCTTCGGCTCGACCGCCATCGAGATGACGGGCTCCGGGAACACCATGCGCTCGAGGGTGATGACGTGGTCCTGGGCGCACAGGGTGTCGCCGGTGGTCACGTCCTTCAGGCCCACGGCCGCGGCGATGTCGCCGGCGCGGACTTCCTTGATTTCGTCGCGCTGGTTGGCGTGCATCTGCAGGATGCGGCCGATGCGCTCCTTCTTCATCTTGACCGGGTTGTAGACCTGGTCGCCCGAGTTCAGCACGCCCGAGTAGACGCGGAAGAAGGTCAGCGCGCCCACGAACGGGTCGGTCATGATCTTGAACGCCAGCGCCGAGAACGGCTCGGAATCCGAAGCCTTGCGGCTGTCTTCCTTTTCGTTCTCGTCGATGCCCTGCACCGGCGGACGGTCGGCCGGCGACGGCAGCAGGTTGATGACGCCGTCGAGCATGGCCTGCACGCCCTTGTTCTTGAACGCAGAGCCGCAGAACACCGGCACGATCTCGACCTTCAGGGTGCGCGCGCGCAGACCGGAGACGATCTCTTCCTCGGTCAGCTCTTCGCCGCCCAGGTACTTCTCCATCAGTTCTTCGGTCGCTTCGGCGGCGGCTTCGATCATGAAGCTGCGCGCTTCCTCGGCCTTGGACTGCAGCTCGGCCGGGATGTCCTTGTATTCGAACTTGGTGCCCTGCGAGGCGACGTCCCAATGGATCGCCTTCATCTTGAGCAGGTCGACCACGCCCTCGAAGCCGTCTTCGGCGCCGATCGGCACCTGCATCGGAACGGCGTACGCGCCCAGGCGCGCCTTCAGCTGTTCGACGACCTTATCGAAGTTGGCGCCGGTGCGATCCATCTTGTTGACGAACGCCATGCGCGGCACCGAGTACTTGTTGGCCTGGCGCCAAACGGTCTCGGACTGCGGCTGCACGCCGCCCACGGCGCACAGCACGAACACCGCGCCGTCGAGCACGCGCAGCGAACGCTCCACTTCGATGGTGAAGTCGACGTGGCCGGGGGTGTCGATGATGTTGAAGCGGTGCTCGGGCAGCGACTTGTCCATGCCCTTCCAGAACGCGGTGGTCGCGGCGGAAGTGATGGTGATGCCGCGCTCCTGCTCCTGCTCCATCCAGTCCATCGTCGCGGCACCTTCGTGCACTTCGCCGATCTTGTGGCTGACGCCGGTGTAGAACAGGATGCGTTCGGACGTGGTGGTCTTGCCGGCATCGATGTGGGCCATGATGCCGAAGTTGCGGTAACGCTCGATGGGAGTGGTGCGAGCCACGGGACCCTCTCGTAAGTTTTCGAATTCCAGATGGCCGGACGCCGCCTTATCGGCGGCCTCCGGTTCGCAAGGCGGCTGTCACGCCGCCGCGGCAACATCACATGCGGATGTTGCGAAGACCCTGTCGCCAGGGCGACTAGATCACCAGCGGTAGTGCGCGAACGCGCGGTTCGCTTCCGCCATGCGATGAGTCTCTTCGCGCTTCTTGATCGCCGCGCCGCGGTTCTCGGAAGCGTCCAGCAGCTCGGCGGCCAGCTTGCGCGGCATCGAGCTCTCGCCGCGCTTGCGCGCGGAGTCGATCAGCCAGCGCATCGCCAGGGCGACGCGGCGCGAGGAGCGCACTTCGACCGGCACCTGGTAGGTGGCGCCGCCGACGCGGCGGGACTTCACCTCGACCGACGGGGAAACGTTGGTCAGGGCCTTCTCGACCAGTTCCAGGGCGTTGGGATTCTTCTCGCCGATGACGTCCATCGCGCCGTAGACGATCTTCTCGGCGACCGACTTCTTGCCGCTCTGCATGACCATATTGATGAAACGCGCGATCGTTTCGCTGCCGTGCTTGGGATCGGGCAGGATCGAACGCTGCGGGGCGGAGCCTTTACGCGACATGGTGCGTACCTATTCTCGTGATTCTTGAACGTGCGTGGTTGCGGGTGGCGGCGCCTTGGGCGCGCCGGGCATCGACGCGATTAGGACTTCGGACGCTTGGCGCCGTACTTGGAACGGCTCTGGCGACGCTTGGCGACGCCGGCGGCGTCGAGCGAGCCGCGCACGGTGTGGTAGCGCACGCCCGGCAGGTCCTTCACGCGGCCGCCGCGGATCAGCACGACCGAGTGCTCCTGCAGGTTGTGGCCTTCGCCGCCGATGTACGAAATGACTTCGTAACCGTTGGTCAGGCGCACCTTGGCGACCTTGCGCAGAGCCGAGTTCGGCTTCTTCGGGGTGGTGGTGTACACGCGGGTGCAGACGCCGCGGCGCTGCGGGCAGTTGGCGAGCGCCGGCGAGGTGCTCTTGTAGGTAGCTGCCTGCCGCGGCTTGCGGACGAGCTGATTGATGGTTGCCATCTGGAACTCTTGTTTAAGGGCCGGGCGGCCGCTTCGTGAGAAACGAACGGCAAGCCGATAGCACCCGACCTGCCGAGACGAAAAAGCATAGCCCGCGCTTAACGTTTCCGTCAACGCAGGCAGCGCGAACAGGCGGAACCAACGCCGGAGGCGTCAGTTTCGTTTCCTTATTCGATGATCCCGCCCTACCCTGGGCCGAACACTAGGCGCTCCCTGCGCCTAATTTCGTGATCTGGGATGCGACCCATACGGGCCCAATCCGATCCGCGAGTCTAGCATGTTTTGCCGGACTTGCCAGCCCCGACCCGCCTGGCCCGCCGTCATGTCCACGCGGGCGACGCGCGACGCGCGGGCAAAAAACAAGGCGGGCATCGCTGCCCGCCTTGCCTGGAACCTCGTTGCCGGCCCCGATCCGGCCTGACGGCCGGACCGGGATGCGGCGGACGCTTGCTTACTCGGCGTCGTCGCCGGCGACCGTCTCGGCCGCGGCCGGAGCCTCGACCGCCACGCTCACCGGACCGGCCAGCGCTTCCATCTCCGAGTCGGTCAGGCCCGACGCGTTCTTGCGGCGCTGGGTGTGGTACGCCAGGCCGGTACCGGCCGGGATCAGGCGACCGACGATCACGTTCTCCTTGAGGCCGCGCAGGCTGTCGCGGGTACCGCGCACGGCGGCCTCGGTCAGCACGCGGGTGGTCTCCTGGAACGAGGCCGCCGAGATGAACGACTCGGTCGCCAGCGAGGCCTTGGTGATGCCGAGCAGGACCGGATCGAACTTGGCCAGGATCTCGCTGCGGGCCTGCAGGCGCACGTTCTCCTCGATCAGGCGCTGACGCTCGACCTGCTCGCCGTTGAGGAACTTGCTGTCGCCGCCGTCGACGATCTCGACCTTGCGCAGCATCTGGCGAACGATCACCTCGATGTGCTTGTCGTTGATCTTCACGCCCTGCAGGCGGTAGACGTCCTGGATTTCCTTGGTCAGGTACACGGCCAAGGGCTCCACGCCCAGCAGGCGCAGGATGTCCTGCGGGCTCGGCTCGCCGTCCACGACCGTCTCGCCCTTCTCCACGTGTTCGCCTTCGAACACGATGATCTGGCGGTACTTCGGGATCAGCTCTTCGTGCTCCTCGCCGTCGGCCTGCTTGATGATCAAGCGCTGCTTGCCCTTGGTGTCCTTGCCGAAGCTGACGATGCCGGAGACCTCGGCCAGGACCGCCGGGTCCTTGGGCTTGCGGGCTTCGAACAGGTCGGCCACGCGCGGCAGACCGCCGGTGATGTCGCGGGTCTTCGACGCTTCCTGCGGGATCTTGGCGACCACGTCGCCCACGCCGACCGGCGCGCCGTCCTGCAGGTTGACGATCGAGCGCGGCGGCAGCAGGTACTGCGCCGGCAGGTCGGTACCCGGGATCGACAGGTCCTTGCCGTTCTTGTCGACGATGCGCACGATCGGACGCAGGTCCTTGCCCTGCGAGCCGCGACGCTTGGGATCGGTGATCTCGCGCGAGGCCAGGCCGGTCAGGTCGTCGGTCTTCTCGATCACGGTCACGCCATCGACGAAGTCGATGAAGCGAACGAAACCGGCGACTTCCGAAACGATCGGGTGGTTGTGCGGATCCCAGTTCGCGACCGTGTTGCCGGCCTTGATCTCGGCGCCGTCGCGGAAGTTGATGGTCGCGCCGTAGGGCACCTTGTAGCGCTCGCGCTCGCGGCCGTGCGGGTCGAGCACCGACAGTTCGCCCGAACGCGAGACCGCGACCAGGTGGCCGCCGGCGTGCGCGACGTGCTTGAGGTTGTTGAACTTCAGCGAACCGGTGGTCTTGACGGTGACGTTGTCGATCGCCGCCGCTCGCGACGCCGCGCCGCCGATGTGGAAGGTACGCATGGTCAGCTGCGTGCCCGGCTCGCCGATCGACTGCGCGGCGACGACACCGACCGCTTCGCCGTGGTTGACCAGGTGGCCGCGGCCGAGGTCGCGGCCGTAGCAGCGCGCGCACACGCCGAAGCTGCTGGCGCAGGTGATGGTCGAACGCACCTTGATCGACTGGACGCTGGCGTCCTCGAGCTTCTGCACCCAGGCTTCGTCGAGCAGGGTGTTGCGGGTGACGATCGGTTCCTCGTCGTTGCCCGGCAGGAACACGTCCTCGGCCACGACGCGGCCCAGCACTCGGTCGCGCAGCGGCTCGACCACGTCGCCGCCTTCGACGATCGGGGTCATGGTCAGACCCTCGACGGTGCCGCAGTCGGTTTCGGTGATGACCACGTCCTGCGCGACGTCGACCAGACGGCGGGTCAGGTAACCCGAGTTCGCGGTCTTCAGCGCGGTATCCGCCAGGCCCTTACGGGCGCCGTGGGTCGAGATGAAGTACTGCAGAACGTTGAGGCCTTCGCGGAAGTTCGCGGTGATCGGCGTCTCGATGATCGAGCCGTCCGGACGCGCCATCAGGCCGCGCATGCCGGCGAGCTGACGGATCTGCGCCTGCGAACCGCGCGCGCCGGAGTCGGCCATGATGTAGATCGAGTTCATCGACTTCTGCGGGACCTGGTCGCCCTTGGCGTTGGTCACGGTGTCGGTGCCGATCGCGTCCATCATCGCCTTGGCCACGCGCTCGTTGGTGCGCGACCAGATGTCGACGACCTTGTTGTAGCGCTCGCCCGCGGTGACCAGGCCGGACTGGTACTGCTGCTGGATTTCCAGCACTTCCGACTCGGCCTCGGCCAGGATGCCCTTCTTCTCGCCCGGGATGATCATGTCGTCGATGCCGATCGACACGCCGGCGCGGGTCGCGTAACCGAAGCCGGTGTACATCAGGCGGTCGGCGAACACGACGGTGTCCTTCAGCCCCAGCATGCGGTAGCAGGAGTTGATCAGGCGGCTGATGTTCTTCTTGGTCAGCTCGGTGTTGGCCAGCGCGTACGGCAGGCCTTCCGGCAGGATCTCGCGCAGTAGGGCGCGGCCGACGGTGGTGTCGACCACCGAGGTCTTCTGCGAACGGGTGCCGTCCTCGGCGATCACGGTCTCGGTGATGCGGACCTTGACCTTGGCGTGCAGCTGCACGGCGCGGTTGTCGTAGGCGCGCTTGACCTCGGCCACGTTGGCGAACGCCATGCCCTCGCCCGCCTTGTTCTCCAGGGCGCGGGTCATGTAGTACAGGCCGAGCACGACGTCCTGCGACGGCACGATGATCGGCTCGCCGTTGGCCGGCGACAGGATGTTGTTCGACGCCATCATCAGCGCGCGCGCTTCCAGCTGGGCCTCGAGGCTCAGCGGGACGTGCACGGCCATCTGGTCGCCGTCGAAGTCGGCGTTGAACGCGGTGCAGACCAGCGGGTGCAGCTGGATTGCCTTGCCTTCGATCAGCACCGGTTCGAACGCCTGGATGCCCAGGCGGTGCAGGGTCGGGGCGCGGTTCAGCAGCACCGGGTGCTCGCGGATCACCTCTTCGAGGATGTCCCACACCTCGGCTTCTTCGCGCTCGACCAGCTTCTTGGCGGCCTTGATCGTGGTCGCGAGACCGCGGCGCTGCAGCTTGGCGAAGATGAAGGGCTTGAACAGCTCCAGCGCCATCTTCTTCGGCAGGCCGCACTCGTGCAGGCGCAGGGTCGGGCCGACCACGATGACCGAACGGCCCGAGTAGTCCACGCGCTTGCCGAGCAGGTTCTGGCGGAACCGGCCCTGCTTGCCCTTGATCATGTCGGCCAGCGACTTGAGCGGGCGCTTGTTGGTGCCGGTGATGGCGCGGCCGCGGCGGCCGTTGTCCATCAGGGCGTCGACCGATTCCTGCAGCATGCGCTTCTCGTTGCGCACGATGATGTCGGGCGCGTTGAGTTCGAGCAGGCGGCGCAGGCGGTTGTTGCGGTTGATGACGCGGCGGTACAGATCGTTCAGATCCGAGGTCGCGAAGCGGCCGCCTTCCAGCGGCACCAGCGGACGCAGGTCCGGCGGCAGCACCGGCAGCACGGTCATGACCATCCACTCCGGACGGTTGCCGGATTCGAGGAAGGCTTCGACCAGCTTGATCCGCTTGGTCAGGCGCTTGAGCTTGGTCTCGCTGTTGGTCGAGGCGATCTCTTCCTTCAGCTGCAGCATCTCGGCCTGCAGGTCGATGGTGCGCAGCAGGTCGTAGACCGCCTCGGCGCCCATCGCGGCCTCGAAGTCGTCGCCGTGCTCCTGGCGCGCCTGCAGGTACTGCTCTTCGGTCAGCAGGTTGCCGCGTTCCATCGGGGTCAGGCCCGGCTCGGTCACGACGTACGCTTCGAAGTACAGGATGCGCTCGATGTCGCGCAGGGTCATGTCCAGCATCAGGCCGATGCGCGAGGGCAGCGACTTGAGGAACCAGATGTGCGCGACCGGCGAGGCCAGGTCGATGTGGCCCATGCGCTCGCGGCGGACCTTGGCCAGGGTGACCTCGGTGCCGCACTTCTCGCACACCACGCCGCGGTGCTTCATGCGCTTGTACTTGCCGCACAGGCACTCGTAGTCCTTGATCGGACCGAAGATCGCGGCGCAGAACAGGCCGTCGCGCTCGGGCTTGAAGGTGCGGTAGTTGATGGTTTCCGGCTTCTTCACTTCGCCGAACGACCACGAGCGCACCAGGTCCGGGGAGGCCAGGGCGATCTTGATGGCGTCGAAGTCCAGCGCGGGACGCTGCTGGTTGAAGAGATTGAGCAAGTCTTTCATTTCTTTACTCCAATCGGAGGAATTCGTCGGGGAGAAGCGAGGGAAAAACCAGGGCGGGAGAGAGGGAGCCGGGAGGAGCGGAGGGATCGCGCGTTACGCCGCCATTCCCTTCGCCGCCGGCTCTCTGTCGCCTGCGCTTGCCTCAGTTCTCTTCCAGCTCCATGTTGATCGCGAGCGAGCGGATTTCCTTGACCAGCACGTTGAAGGACTCCGGCATGCCGGCGACCATTTCGTACTCGCCGTCGACGATGTTCTTGTACATCTGGTTGCGGCCCTGCACGTCGTCGGACTTCACCGTCAGCATTTCCTGCAGGGTGTAGGCCGCGCCGTAGGCTTCCAGCGCCCATACTTCCATTTCGCCGAAACGCTGGCCGCCGAACTGCGCCTTGCCGCCCAGCGGCTGCTGGGTGACGAGCGAGTACGGACCGGTCGAGCGCGCGTGCATCTTGTCGTCGACCAGGTGGTTCAGCTTCAGCATGTGCATGTAGCCGATGGTCACCGGACGCTCGAACGCCTCGCCGGTGCGGCCGTCGTGCAGCACGGTCTGGCCGCTGCTCGGCAGTTCCGCGAGTTCGAGCATGCGCTTGATCTCGGACTCGGCCGCGCCGTCGAACACCGGCGTCGCCATCGGCACGCCGTCGGTCAGGTTGCGCGCCAGACGCAGCAGTTCCTCATCGGTGAACTGCTTCAGGTCGACGCGCTGGCCGTGCACCTTGGTGTCGTGGTTGTAGACGTCGTCGAGGAACTTGCGCAGATCGGCGATCTTCTGCTGCGCCTCCAGCATGCGCTGGATCTTCTGGCCCAGGCCCTTGGCGGCCCAGCCCAGATGCACTTCGAGGATCTGGCCGATGTTCATACGCGACGGCACGCCGAGCGGGTTCAGCACGATGTCGACGGTCTGGCCGTCGGCCGCGTACGGCATGTCCTCGACCGGAACGATGGTCGAGACCACGCCCTTGTTGCCGTGACGGCCGGCCATCTTGTCGCCCGGCTGGATGCGGCGCTTGACCGCCAGGAACACCTTGACCGTCTTGAGGATGCCCGGAGCCAGGTCGTCGCCCTGGGTGATCTTGGCGCGCTTGTCGGCGAAACGGCGTTCGAATTCCTTGGCGTGAACGTCGATCTGCTTCTGCGCGCGCTCGATCGCCTCGATCGCTTCCTCGTCCTTCATGCGCAGGGTGAACCAGTCGGTCTTCTTCAGGCCGTCCAGCACCAGCGAGGTGACGGTGTCGCCCTTCTTCAGGCCGGCGCCGCCGTTGGCGGTCTTGCCGATCAGCTGCGAGCGCAGGCGGTCGTAGATCGCCGCTTCGAGGATGCGGAACTGGTCGTCGAAGTCCTTCTTGACCCGGCGGATTTCCGACTCTTCGATCTGGCGGGCGCGCTTGTCCTTCTCGATGCCGTCGCGGGTGAAGACCTGCACGTCGATGACGGTGCCGTCCATGCCCGGCGGCACGCGCAGCGAGCTGTCCTTAACGTCGGACGCCTTCTCGCCGAAGATCGCGCGCAGCAGCTTCTCTTCCGGAGTCAGCTGCGACTCGCCCTTCGGGGTGACCTTGCCGACCAGGATGTCGCCGGCGCGGACCTCGGCGCCGATGTACACCACGCCCGACTCGTCGAGGCGGTTCAGCGCCTGCTCGGAGACGTTCGGGATGTCGGCGGAGATCTCTTCCGGCCCCAGCTTGGTGTCGCGCGCCGAACAGGTCAGCTCTTCGATGTGGATCGTGGTGTAGCGATCCTCTTCGACCACGCGCTCGGAGAGCAGGATCGAGTCTTCGAAGTTGTAGCCGTTCCACGGCATGAACGCGACCAGCATGTTCTGGCCGAGCGCGAGCTCGCCGATGTCGGTCGAGGGACCGTCGGCCAGCACGTCGCCGCGCGCGATCACGTCGCCCACCTTCACCAGCGGACGCTGGTTGATGCAGGTGTTCTGGTTCGAACGCGTGTACTTGATCAGGTTGTAGATGTCGACGCCGGCGTCGGTCACCGCGGAGATCTCCTCCTCGTTGACCTTGACCACGATGCGGCCCGCGTCGACCTGCTCGATCACGCCGCCGCGCAGCGCGTTGACGGTCACGCCCGAGTCGCGCGCCACGGCGCGCTCGATGCCGGTGCCGACCAGCGGCTTCTGCGAACGCAGGGTCGGAACGGCCTGGCGCTGCATGTTCGCGCCCATCAGCGCGCGGTTGGCGTCGTCGTGCTCCAGGAACGGAACCAGCGCGGCCGCGACCGACACGGTCTGCATCGGCGAGACGTCCATGAAGTGGATCTCGCTCGGCGGCTTCAGCAGGGTTTCGCCCTGGAAGCGGCAGGCGACGAACTGGGCGGTGATCATGCCCTTGTCGTCCTGCGGCGCGTTGGCCTGGGCGATGACGTACTCGTTCTCTTCGATCGCCGACAGGAACTCGACGTCCTCGGTGACCTTGCCGTCCACGACCTTGCGGTACGGCGTCTCGAGGAAGCCGTACTTGTTGGTGCGGGCGAACACCGCCAGCGAGTTGATCAGGCCGATGTTCGGGCCTTCCGGCGTTTCGATGGTGCAGACGCGGCCGTAGTGGGTCGGGTGCACGTCGCGCACTTCGAAGCCGGCGCGCTCGCGGGTCAGGCCGCCCGGGCCCAGCGCGGAGACGCGGCGCTTGTGGGTGACTTCCGACAGCGGGTTGTTCTGGTCCATGAACTGCGACAGCTGCGAAGAGCCGAAGAACTCCTTGATCGCGGCGGCCACCGGCTTGGCGTTGATCAGCTCCTGCGGGGTCAGGCCTTCGGACTCGGCCATCGACAGGCGCTCCTTGACCGCGCGCTCGACGCGGACCAGGCCGACGCGGAAGGTGTTCTCGGCCATTTCGCCGACCGAACGCACGCGGCGGTTGCCGAGGTGGTCGATGTCGTCGACTACGCCGCGACCGTTGCGGATCTCGGTCAGGGTGCGGATGACGTCGAGGATGTCGGAGGTGTCGCCCAGCTCGTTGCGCAGGCGCGCGGACTCGTCGTCCTTGCGATCGGCGAAGTACTTCGCGTCGTACAGCACCGAGGCGCCGATGGTTTCCTTGCGGCCGATGCGGCGGTTGAACTTCATCCGGCCCACGGCCGAGAGGTCGTAGCGCTCGAAGGTGAAGAACAGGTTGTGGAACAGGTTCTGCGCGGCGTCCTTGGTCGGCGGCTCGCCCGGACGCATCATGCGGTAGATCTCGACCAGGGCCTCGAGCTGGGTCTTGGTCGGGTCGATGCGCAGGGTGTTGGAGATGTACGGACCGCGGTCGAGGTCGTTGACCCAGATCGTGCCGATCTGGTCGATGCCGGCCTTACGGAAGGCCTGCAGGTGGTCTTCGTTGATCTCGTCGTTGGCCGAGGCCAGCGGCTCGCCGGTCTTGGTGTCGACGACGTCGTGCGACAGGATGCGGCCCATCAGGTAGCTGTCCGGCACGGCCAGGGCGGAGATGCCCGACTGCTCCATCTGCTTGACGTGGCGCGCGGTCACGCGCTTGCCGGCCTCGACGATCACGCGGTCGCCGTCGGCCAGGTCGAAGTCCAGGGTTTCGCCGCGCAGGCGCTCGGAGACCAGCTCCCACTGCACGCCCTCGGGCATGATGTGGAAGGTGTTGATCTCGAAGAACTTGTTCAGCATCTCCTCGTTGCCGTAACCGAGCGCGCGCAGCAGCACGGTGACCGGCAGCTTGCGGCGGCGGTCGATACGGGTGAACACCGCGTCCTTCGGGTCGAACTCGAAGTCCAGCCAGGAGCCGCGGTAGGGGATGATTCGGGCGCTGTACAGCAGCTTGCCCGAGCTGTGGGTCTTGCCGCGGTCGTGGTCGAAGAACACGCCCGGCGAACGGTGCAGCTGCGAGACGATGACGCGCTCGGTGCCGTTGACGATGAAGGTGCCGTTGTCGGTCATGAGCGGGATCTCGCCCATGTAGACCTCTTGCTCCTTGACGTACTTGATCGCCTTGGTCGAGGACTCGCGGTCGTAGATCACCAGGCGCACGGTCACGCGCAGCGGAGCGCCGTAGGACAGCCCGCGGTTGCGGCATTCGCGCTCGTCGAACACCGGGTCGCCGAGCTTGTAGCCCACGTACTCGAGCGCGGCGTTGCCGCTGTAGCTGGAGATCGGGAACACCGACTTCAGCGCGGCGTGCAGGCCGCGGTCGGCGCGCTTGGCCGGGTCGGTGTGCTCTTGCAGGAATTCGCGATAGGAATCGACCTGGATCGCGAGCAGGAAGGGTACTTCGAGGATGGACTTGCGCTTGCCGAAGTCCTTGCGGATGCGCTTCTTTTCGGTGAACGAATAGTTCTGGGAAGCTGTGGTCATGGTGAGCTACCGCCTCGATTAGCTAATGGGCCGGGAAAGCCGCTTGCCGGCGCCTTCCGGGCGAACCGCGCGTCCGCGGTTCGGGGGACTAATGACTGAAAAGCAAAAATTGCCAGTGGGAAGTCGCTGGTATTGCCGGCACCAGCACGCCTTCTCCCGCTACTTCCGACTGACAACTCACGACGACGGGACGCGGATCGCGGAAAAAAACCCGAACCGATCCGGAATGCGCGATCCCGCTACAACGGCCAAAGGCCGGGGGCTTTCGCCCCCAGCCTTCGGTTGGTCGCCAATACGAACCGGCGACGCAAGTACGGCTTACTTGACTTCGACGGTCGCACCAGCGGCTTCGAGGTCCTTCTTCATCTTGGCAGCGTCGTCCTTGGAGACGGCTTCCTTGACGTTCTGCGGAGCGCCTTCGACCAGGTCCTTGGCTTCCTTCAGGCCCAGGCCGGTGATGGCGCGGACGGCCTTGATGACTTCGACCTTCTTCTCGCCGGCGGCCTTCAGCACGACGGTGAACTCGGTCTGCTCTTCGACCGGCGCGGCGGCTTCGGCGGCGACGCCGGCGACGACCGGAGCGGCGGCGGAGACGCCGAACTTCTCTTCGATCGCGCGGACGAGTTCCATGACTTCCATCAGGCTCTTTTCGGCGATGGCGTCGACGATCTGTTCGTTGGACAGGGACATTGTGTTTAACCTCAGGAAAATTTGATCTTACGAATCGGGTTCAGTGAAGCGGTCGCGAAGACGGTGCGGCGATTACGCCGGTTCCGCTTCGGCCGGAGCTTCGGCTGCGACTTCGCCGCCGCCCTGCTGGTCGGCCACGGCCTTGACGGCGCGGGCGAACATCGCGGCGGGTTCGGACAGCACGCGGGCGAGCATCGCCAGCGCCTGGTCCAGGGTCGGCAGCGAGGCCAGGACTTCGACGTGGCTGGCCGGATAGACCTGACCGCCCACGGCGACGACCTGAGCCTTGAGCTTGTCGTTGCCCTTGGCGAATTCCTTGATCAGACGGCCGGCGGCGCCGGGTTCGTCCACCGAGAACGCATACAGCAGCGGACCGACGAGCTTGTCTTGGACGCACTCGAATTCGGTACCGGCGACGGCGCGCGAGGCCAGGGTGTTCTTGACGACACGCAAGTACACACCGGTTTCGCGAGCCTTCTTGCGCATCGCGGTCAGCTGGCCGACCGTGATGCCCGCGTACTCGGCTGCAATCAAGGAGTGGGCCTTCGCGGCGACTTCTGCCAGCTCGGCGACTACTTCTTGCTTCTGAGACAGATTGAGAGCCATTGCACTCCTCCGAAAGCCGGGAATCGAGGGCGGGAGCCGGACGCCGGGGACTGAGCTTTCGCTCCGCCCGACGTCCCGATCCGTGTTCCCCATTCCCAGCCTTATTGACTCCGCTCGCGGCTCCTGCCGCTTGCGGTCCTGGGCGGCGACCGTCCTTGTCGCCGGGGACGCCCGCAGGCGTCCCGGGTGGTGGCCTTTCCTGAAAAAATTCCAGTAAGGGGCACCATCTGCGCCGGCCCGGCTCCGAAGAGTCCGAATTAAGCGGTCTCGCTTGCACCGACGGCGACTCCTTGCCGTGTCGAGCTTCCGTGCCCGTCGTCGGTACGCGCTGACCGCGCCTGCGGTCTTTGACGGCTATCGCTTCGGGTTGCCCCGAGGCGATGCCCTCAAAATTTCGGCTAACGGCGGTGATGCGGCCGGTCGCCTGTGTTTCGGTCGGGGGCCGCGGTGAGGCGGGCCCCGGGTATTCGTCGCTTGCTACCAGAGTTCGGCGGCTCTGGATCCCCGCTTTCGCGGGGATGACGCAATGGCAAAGGCGCTCGCGCTTATGCGCGAGCGCGCCATTGCGTCACTTGAGCGTCAGCGAAGCCTGGTCGACGATCACGCCCGGACCCATGGTCGAGCTGATCGAGACCTTCTGCAGGTACTGGCCCTTGGAGGTCGACGGCTTGGCCTTGATCAGGTCCATCAGCAGCGCCTGCAGGTTGTCCTTCAGCGAACCGTCTTCGAACGAGACCTTGCCGATGGTGCAGTGGATGATGCCGGCCTTGTCGGTGCGGTAACGGACCTGGCCGCCCTTGGCGTTCTTGACCGCCTCGGCCGGGTTCGGCGACACGGTGCCGACCTTCGGGTTCGGCATCAGGCCGCGCGGGCCGAGCACCTGGCCGAGCTTACCGACCACGCGCATCGCGTCCGGGGTGGCGATGACCACGTCGTAGTTCAGGTCGCCGGCCTGCATCTTCTCGGCCAGGTCGTCCATGCCGACGGCTTCGGCGCCCGCGGCCAGGGCCTCGTCGGCCTTGGCGCCGGCGGGCGCGAACACCGCCACGCGCACGGTCTTGCCGGTGCCGGCCGGCAGCACGGTCGAACCGCGCACCTGCTGGTCGGACTTCTTCGCATCCACGCCCAGGCGCACGGCGACGTCGACGGACTCGACGAACTTGGCCTTGGTGGTGGTCTTGACGATCTTCACCGCGTCTTCGAAGGCGTACGCCTTACCCGGAACGACGGCTGCCTTGATGGCCTTTTCGCGCTTGTTCATTGCCATGTCTTAACCCTCCACCACCAGGCCCATGCTGCGGGCCGAGCCCGCGATCGTCTTCACCGCGGCATCCAGGTCGGCCGCCGTCAGGTCGGCTTCCTTCTGCTTGGCGATGGCTTCCAGCTGGGCGCGGGTGACCTTGCCCACCTTGTCGGTGTTCGGGCGCTTGGAGCCGGAGGTGATGCCGGCGGCCTTCTTCAGCAGCACCGAAGCCGGGGTCGACTTGGTGACGAAGGTGAAGGTACGGTCCGAGTAGGCCGTGATGATGACCGGGGTCGGCAGACCCGGCTCGAGCTTGGAGGTCGCGGCGTTGAACGCCTTGCAGAACTCCATGATGTTCAGGCCGCGCTGACCCAGCGCAGGACCGACCGGCGGCGAGGGGTTGGCCTGACCGGCCTTGACCTGCAGCTTGATGTAGCCGACTACTTTCTTTGCCATTGATGTGCTCTCCGGGTGCTAGCGCCTTAAGACCCCAGGCTCCCCATCGGGCCGGAAATCGCGCGTTCCGGCATCGCGTTTTCTGTCGCGCGAACAGCCGCCCGTGGATTGATCCGGGGCGGCTGGTCGGTTGAGGCTGCCACCCTGCCGGGTAGCGAGCCGCACACTATATCAGGTTTTGGGGGCGTGGGGCGCAGCCGGCCGGCGGGGCCGGCGCAGGCACCCCACCCGGCTCAGGTGGCTTTTTCGACCTGGCCGAATTCCAGCTCGACCGGGGTCGAGCGGCCGAAAATGAGCACCGCGACGCGCAGGCGGCTCTTTTCGTAGTTGATCTCTTCGACCACGCCGTTGAAGTCGACGAACGGGCCGTCGATGACGCGGACCATCTCGCCCGGCTCGAACAGCACCTTCGGACGCGGCTTCTCGACGCCTTCCTGAACGCGCTGCAGGATGCGGTCGGCCTCGACGTCCTGGATCGGCAGCGGGCGGTCGGCGGTGCCGCCGATGAAGCCCATGACCTTCGGGGTTTCCTTGATCAGGTGCCAGCTCTCGCTGTCGATGCGGGGAATGCCCGCCTCGTCGTGGGTGGCGATCTGGACCAGGACATAGCCCGGGAAGAACTTGCGCTCGGAGCGGCGCTTCTGGCCGGAGCGCATTTCCACGACCTCTTCGGTCGGGACCAGCACTTCGCCGAAGCGGTCGGTCATCTCGAAGCGGACGATGCGGTCGCGCAGGGCCTGGGCCACCGACTTCTCGAAGCCGGAATAGGCGTGGACCACGTACCAGCGCTTGTTTTCTTGCGTATTCAACTCGGTCATCTCCTCAGCGTCCTCAGCGCGCCAGCAGGAACTTGACCGCCGCCTGGATCACCCAGTCGAAACCGGACAGGATCAGGCTCAGGATCAGCACCGCAACCATGACCACCCAGGTGGTCTTAAGGGCCTCGTCGCGGGTCGGCCAGACCACCTTGCGCAGCTCGAAGCGCGACTCGGACAGGAACTCGCGGGTCTGGGCGCCCTTGGCCGACAGCATGAACACCGCGGCGCCCGCGACCAGACCGGCCACGACCACGGCGGCGCGCAGCGGGCCGCTCCAGTTCTCGAACCAGATATAAGCGAACACCCCGCCGGCGGCCAGCGCGAGGGCCAGCACGTACTTGACGAGGTCGCCGGCGTTGCCGCCGCTGGATTTGTGCTGTTCGGCCTTGCTGTTCATTCTCGGGGCGATTCCCTCGCGAAAGCCCGCCCATCCTGCGCGGCCCTTTCAATGGCTTGCCAGTCGCCGGGTCGTCCGAACCGGCTCGGTAATAGGTGGCACGCCAGGAGGGACTCGAACCCCCAACCTGCGGTTTTGGAGACCGCTGCTCTGCCAATTGAGCTACTGGCGTACGTCTGAAATCTCGGGTCCGGATCGGCGCCCTTCAAGGGGCAGAGCCGCCGGCCGGCCATTGTCATCGAAAACCGGTCGCCACGAAACAGGGCGCCCTAAACAACGAAGGCGGACCGGGTTGCCGGCCCGCCGTTCGCGGCCTGCGGCGACCCTGAGGCCGCCGCGGGGTGCAACGATTACTTGACGATCTTCGACACCACGCCGGCGCCGACGGTGCGGCCGCCTTCGCGGATCGCGAAGCGCAGGCCTTCGTCCATCGCCACCGGGTTGATCAGCGTGACCACCATCTTCACGTTGTCGCCCGGCATCACCATCTCGACGCCTTCCGGCAGCTGGCACGCGCCGGTGATGTCGGTGGTGCGGAAGTAGAACTGCGGACGGTAGCCCTTGAAGAACGGGGTGTGGCGGCCGCCTTCGTCCTTCGACAGCACGTACACCTCGCCCTCGAACTCGGTGTGCGGGGTGATCGAACCCGGCTTCGCCAGCACCTGGCCGCGCTCCACGTCGTCGCGCTTGGTGCCGCGCAGCAGCAGGCCCGCGTTGTCGCCCGCCTGGCCCTGGTCCAGCAGCTTGCGGAACATCTCGACGCCGGTGACCGTGGTCTTCTGGGTCGGACGGATGCCGACGATTTCGATTTCGTCGCCCACCTTGATGATGCCGCGCTCGATACGGCCGGTCACCACGGTGCCGCGGCCCGAGATCGAGAACACGTCTTCCACCGGCATCAGGAACGGCTTGTCGATCGCGCGCTCCGGCTCCGGAATGAAGCTGTCCAGCGCCTCGACCAGCTTGATGATCGCCGGCACGCCGATGTCGCTCTGGTCGCCTTCCAGCGCCAGACGGGCCGAACCGTGGATGATCGGGGTGTCGTCGCCCGGGAACTCGTACTTCGACAGCAGCTCGCGCACTTCCATCTCGACCAGCTCGAGCAACTCGGCGTCGTCCACCATGTCGGCCTTGTTCAGGAACACGACGATGTACGGCACGCCGACCTGACGCGACAGCAGGATGTGTTCGCGCGTCTGCGGCATCGGGCCGTCAGCGGCCGAGCACACCAGGATCGCGCCGTCCATCTGCGCCGCACCCGTGATCATGTTCTTCACGTAGTCGGCGTGGCCCGGGCAGTCCACGTGGGCGTAGTGACGGTTCGGGCTTTCGTACTCGACGTGAGCCGTCGAGATCGTGATGCCGCGAGCCTTCTCTTCCGGCGCCGCGTCGATCGCGTCGTACGCCTTGAACTCGCCACCGAAACGCTCGGCGCCGACCTTGGTCAGAGCGGCCGTCAGCGTGGTCTTGCCGTGGTCGACGTGACCGATCGTGCCGACGTTCACGTGCGGCTTGGTGCGCTCGAACTTACCCTTGGCCATGGCTATCGCTTCTCGTGTTTGGTCTATGTGTCGCGTTGGCTGCCGGTAAAGCAGCCGGGTACCGCTTGAAGATGGTGCTCACGAAAGGAATCGAACCTTCGACCTCCTCCTTACCAAGGAGGTGCTCTACCGACTGAGCTACGTGAGCGAAACTTGTTGCTGCGCTGGACGGCGTTGATTCAATGGAGCGGGAGACGGGGATCGAACCCGCACCATCAGCTTGGAAGGCTGAGGTTCTACCATTGAACTACTCCCGCGCCGCGTACAGCCATTACAGCGTTGGAACTTGCAATCTTGGAGCTTGCAACCTTGAAACTTTACCGCTTTGCCTGAGCGCCGCATCGATGAAACCGATCGTCGCACCGGCCAACCTGGTGGAGGGAGGTGGATTCGAACCACCGAAGGCGTAAGCCAGCAGATTTACAGTCTGCCCCCGTTGGCCGCTTGGGTATCCCTCCGAAGAGCCCGTAATTTTGAAGTGCGATCTTCAGCTTGTCAACGCACTTTCACGAAATCTTGCGGGATTTTTTTCGCCCCCGCCGTCGGCGCGTTCCAGCCGTCGGCAGCGGGGCGCGTAGTCTACTCAAACATTGAACCGGAAGTGCAAGACATCGCCTTCCTGGACGCGATATTCCTTGCCTTCCAGGCGCAGACGGCCGGCGTCGCGGGCGCCGGACTCGCCCTTGTACTTGATGAAATCGTCGTAGGCGATGGTTTCGGCGCGGATGAAGCCCTTCTCGAAGTCGGTGTGGATGACCGCGGCGGCCTGCGGCGCGGTCGAACCGGCCCGGACCGTCCAGGCGCGCACTTCCTTGACCCCGGCGGTGAAGTAGGTCTGCAGGCCCAGCAGGGCGTAGCCGGCGCGGATCAGGCGGTTGAGGCCCGGCTCTTCCAGGCCCAGGTCGGCCAGGAAGGCGTCGCGGTCGGCGTCGTCGAGCTGGCTCAGCTCCTCCTCAATGGCCGCCGAGACCGGCACCACCTGGGCGCCCTCGGTCACGGCGCGGGCGCGCACGGCGTCGAGGTGCGGATTGTTCTCAAAGCCGTCCTCGAGCACGTTGGCCACGTACATAACCGGCTTGAGGGTCAGCAGGAACAGGTCGCGCAGCGCGGCCTTGTCGTCCTCGGACAGGTCCAGCGCGCGCGCCGGCTTGCCGGCGTCCAAGCCGACGCGGACGCGGCCGAGGATGTCCTTGCGCGCAATCGCTTCCTTGTCGCCGGTCTTGGCCGAGCGCTCGGCGCGCTGCAGGGCCTTCTCGACGCTTTCCAGGTCGGCCAGGGCCAGCTCGGTGTCGATGGTCTCGATGTCGGCGATCGGATCGACCTTGTTATTGACGTGGATCACGTCCGGGTGCTCGAAGCAGCGCACCACGTGGGTGATCGCGTCGACCTCGCGGATGTGGGCCAGGAACTTGTTGCCCAGGCCCTGCCCGCTGGCGGCGCCGGCGACCAGGCCGGCGATGTCGACGAACTCGACCGCGGTCGGGATCAGCTTCTGCGGCTTGACGATCTCGGCCAGCGCGTTGAGCCGCGGATCCGGCACCGGCACCGCGCCGACGTTGGGCTCGATCGTGCAGAACGGGAAGTTGGCCGCGGCGATGCCCGCCTTGGTCAGCGCGTTGAACAGGGTCGACTTGCCGACGTTAGGCAGGCCGACGATGCCGCATTTGATGCCCATGGGTGCTGAGTCCGGGAATAGAGAGAAGGATTGGGGAGTGGGAGCCGCGCGAGGAACCGCGCGTATCGCTGCGAGCGCGCAGCTCCCGCCAGGAAATCTTGTGGGCGAGGCCGGGAACCGGGGAGCCTGCGCTCCGCGCCCTGCCCCGCGCCCGCTTCATTTCGCGGTGTGCAACCGCGTCATCGCATCCATGAAGTTGCCCTGCGCCGCCAGCGGCATGACGTCGATGGCCTCGTCGATGGCGCGAAGGATCGTGGCCTCGTCGTCCTTGCCGGGACGGCCGAGCACCCACGGGGTGACCTTGTCCTTGTGGCCGGGATGGCCGATGCCCAGGCGCAGGCGGTGGAACTTGCCGTGGCCGAGCAACTGGATGGTGTCGCGCAGGCCGTTCTGGCCGCCGTGGCCGCCGTCGAACTTGAGCCGGGCGGTGCCGGGCGCGAGGTCGAGCTCGTCGTGCGCCAGCAGCGCTTCCTCGGGCTCGATCTTCCAGTAGCGCAGCGCGGCGGTGACCGACTTGCCGGAGAGGTTCATGAAGGTGGCCGGCTTCAGCAGCCACACCGGCTTGCCGGCGATCTCGATCTTCGAGGTCTCGCCGAACAGCTTGGACTCCAGGCCGAAGCGGCCGCCGAACTTCTCGTTCAGGGCGTCCACAAACCAGAACCCGGCGTTGTGCCGGGTCCGGGTGTATTCGGCACCGGGGTTGCCCAGGCCGACGATCAGGCGCAATCCCGCCATGAACTCAGGACAGTCCGCAAACGCGGACCGGCGCGCCGGCTACGGCGCGCCGGCCGGCGATCACTTCTTGTCTTCGTCCTTCTTGGCGACCTTGGCGGCCGGCACGTCCGCGGCCGGCGCGTCTTCGGCCGGCTCGGCCTCTTCCTTGCCGTGCTTGGCGATGACGATGGCGACGTCGTGTTCCTTGCCCAGCTTCAGCTCGGGGATCTCGACGCCCTTCGGCAGCTTGAGGTCCGACAGGTGGACGATGTCGCCGACCTTCAGCTCGGACAGGTCGATCTCGATGAACTCCGGCAGGTCCTTCGGCAGGCAGGACACTTCGACTTCGTTGAGCTCGTGGGTGACCACGACGTCGGCGGACTTGCCGGCCGGCGACTTGTCTTCGTTGAGGAAGTGCAGCGGCACCGCCACGCGCAGCGCCTGGTTGGCGTCCACGCGCTGGAAGTCCAGGTGCATGATGATCTGCTTGAACGGGTGGCGCTGCATGTCGCGCAGCAGGACCTGCTCGACCTTGCCGTCGACGTCGAGGTTCAGGATCGACGAGTAGAACCACTCGTGCTGGCTGGCCAGCCAGATCTTCTCGTGCTCAAGCTGGATCGGCTGCGGCGCGGCGCTGCCGCCGTAGACGATGGCCGGGATGCTGGCGGCATGACGCAGGCGGCGGCTCGCACCCTTCCCCTCGACATTGCGGCCAGTGGCCTTGATGGTGTGTTCGGACATTTGCGTGTACTCGGTGTTTACAGCGTTGGAACCGCCTCGCGGCGGCGGGGAAGCTCATCCGCGACCAGATGAGCCTTGAAACGAATCGGGGTGGATCAGTCGACGTAGAGCGAGCTGACCGACTCGCCGAAGGCGATGCGGCGGATCGTCTCGGCCAGCAGCTCGGCCACGCTGAGCTGGCGGATGCGGCCGGTGGCCCGGGCCGCGGCGGTCAGCGGGATGGTGTCGGTCACCACCAGCTCGTCCAGCTGCGACTTGGTCACGTTGTCGATGGCCGCGCCCGACAGCACCGGGTGGGTGCAGTAGGCCACGACCTTCTGCGCGCCCTGCGCCTTGAGCGCCGCCGCGGCGGCGCACAGGGTGCCGGCGGTGTCGACGATGTCGTCGACCAGCACGCAGGTCTTGCCCGACACGTCGCCGATGATGTTCATCACCGTGGCGACGTTGGCGCGCGGGCGGCGCTTGTCGATGATCGCCAGGTCCGCGTCGTCCAGGCGCTTGGCGATCGCTCGCGCGCGCACCACGCCGCCGACGTCCGGGGACACCACGATCAGGTTGTCGGTACCGTGCGCGCGCCAGATGTCGGCGAGCAGCAGCGGCGAGGCGTAGACGTTGTCGACCGGGATGTCGAAGAAGCCCTGGATCTGATCCGCATGCAGATCGACCGTGAGCACCCGGTCGGCGCCGACCGCGCCGAACATCTTGGCCGCGACCTTGGCGGTGATCGGCACGCGCGAGGAGCGCGGGCGGCGATCCTGGCGGGCGTAGCCGAAGTACGGCACCACCGCGGTCACGCTGGCCACCGAGGCGCGCTTGAGCGCGTCGATCAGGACCAGCAGTTCCATGAAATTCTCGGCCGTCGGCGCGTTCGTCGGCTGGATGACGAACACTTCCTGGCGGCGCACGTTCTCTTCGATCTCGACCTGCACTTCGCCGTCGGAGAAGCGCCCGACCAGGGCCTTGCCGAGCCGGATGCCCAGCTCCTTGCACACGGCTTGCGCGAGCGGGCGGTTGGCGTTGCCGCTGAAAACCAGCAGGTTGCGATCGTTTTGCACTGTCTTGAGACCGGGACTCGGGATTTGGGATTCGGGATTCGTAGCGGCGGCTGCGAGGTCCTGCCTTTTACGAATCGCGAATCCCAAATCTCCAATCCCTTGTGTGTGGCAGGGGCGGTAGGATTCGAACCTACGAATGCCGGGATCAAAACCCGGTGCCTTGGGCCTCTTGGCGACGCCCCTGCGGAAACCTGATTTGCAACGCGAGCTGGAACCGAACGTGCCGCGCGACGGGAGCGAACCTGCGGTTCAGCCGCGCCGGCGGGCTTCGAGCGCGATGCGCAGCGGCGAACGCTGCGCCCCGGCCGCCGTCCAGGCGCGCAGGCCCGGCGGCAGTTCCGCCAGCGCCGCTTCGGCGGATTCGCGCGTGGCGAACTCGACGAAACAGCCGCTGCCGGACCCGGTCAGGCGTGGCGAGCCGATCCGCGCCAAAGCGGCGAAGGCGGCCTCGACGGCGGCCTCGCGCTGGCGCAGCACCAGCTCGAACGCATTCCCGAGCGGTCTACCCGAAACGAAGTCCGACATTGTCGCGGGCGCGGCATCGCGCGTCAATTCAGGGGATCGAAAAAGCGCCGCGGTCGGGGCGTGGACGCCGGGGTCGGCGAGCACATACCAGGCCGGGGCCAGCGCGACCGGGCGCAGGTCTTCGCCCACGCCCTCGGCCCAGGCATTGTCGCCGCGCACGAACACCGGCACATCGGCGCCCAGGCGCAGGCCCAGTTCGGCCAGCGTTTCGACGCCCAGATCGGTGCCCCAGAGCACGTCCAGGGCCACCAGGACGGTCGCAGCATCGGACGAACCGCCACCAAAACCACCCCCAGCCGGAATGCGCTTTTCGATGACGATGTCGACACCTTGTCCGCAATTAGACGCCGTTTGCAACGCCAGTGCGGCGCGCACGGTGAGATCGTCGGCCTCGGCCACGCCGGCCACCGAGCCGCCGTGGCGGACGATGCGGCCATCGCTGCGCGGACGCAGGCGGATGGTGTCGCCCCAGTCGAGGAGACGGAACACGGTCTGCAGCAGGTGGTAGCCGTCGGCGCGGCGGCCGACGATGCGCAGGAACAGGTTCAGCTTGGCCGGAGCCGGCCAGGCCGACCAGGCGGGATCGTTGAAATCGTGGGGCATCGTCGGCATCGCTGGGACGGCCGCGCCGTCCGGGTTCGGTTCAGTAAGTCGCCGCCGCGGCGGCGGCTCAGGGCGTCGCGGCTTCGGCCGCCCCGCCCTGCCATCGATCGACGATCAGCCGCACCCGCGCCGAGTCGCGGCGCGCGTCCAGGCGCGTGGGCAGGTCGCCGGTGGCGGGCCATTCGTAGGCGATGGTCCAGCCGCCCTGGGCGATCGATTGCGGACGGCCGTCGGGGCCGGGAACGATGCGGGCATCGCCGCCGTCGCCGCCCGCGGGCAGGCCGCGCAGCCAATCGCCGAGCGCGGCGACCGGAATGTCCCAGCCGGTGGCCTGGAACAGCAGCTCGGCCGCATCCGCGCCTTCGCGCGGGCCGCCGTCGAGACCTTCCAGGCGGGCACCGCCGGGCGCGCCGCTCAGGCGCCAGCTCTGACGGGTGACCGGCGCGCTCAGGGCGACATCGAAGCCGGCGCCGCGCTGGCTCCATTCGATCCGGCCGCTGCCGCCCTTGCCGGCGTTGGACACCGCGATGCGGCCGGTCAGCGACCAGTCGGCCGCGGCGCGCACGCGGGCCGAGCGCGCGGCCTCGCGTTCGGCCGCGTCCGCGGCCGGCACCACCTGCCCCGCCGGCGCGCCGGGACGAACGCCCGGCCCGGCGCAGGCCGCCAGCACGGCGGTCAGCAGCAGTCCCGCGACCAGGCGGACGCGGGCGGCGACCGCCGTCTCTGCCATCGCACTCATACCCCGTACTTCTTCAGCGCCCGCTGCAGCGAGCGGTTTTCGGCATCGATCTTGCGGCCCTGCTCGAAGTACTTGCGCGCTTCGTCGCGGCGGCCGGTCTCCCACAGCAGTTCGGCCAGGTGCGCGGCGATCTCGGCGTCCTTCTGCATGGTCAGGGCGCGGCGCAGTTCGACTTCGGCCTCCTTGACCCGGCCCAGGCGATACAGCACCCAGCCGTAGCTGTCGACGATGGCGGCGTTGTCCGGCTCGGCGGCGCGCGCGCGCTCGATCAATTCCAGCGCTTCCTGGTAACGGTTGGTGCGGTCGGCCAGGGTGTAGCCGAGCGCGTTGAGCGCGGCGACGCTGTCGGGCTCGGCGACCAGGATGCGGCGGAAATCGGCTTCGGCGCGGGCGACGTCGTCGCGGCGTTCCCAGCTCAGGGCGCGCGCGTAGAGGATCTCCGGCTCGTCCGGGAACGCGGCCAGGCCGCGGGCGAAGGCCTCGTTCTCGCCGCCGATGTTCTTGTCCTCGGCGCGCAGGTTGGCTTCCAGGATGTAGGCGTCGCGGCGGGTGTCGTCCTCGGCCGAGGCGTCGGACTGGATCGCGCGCAGCGCGCCGTAGGCTTCGTCGGCGCGCTTGAGCTTGTGCAGCATGTTGGCCGCGCGCAGCCGCGCCAGCTCGCGCTGCGGGCCGCCGGGCACGCCGCGGTACCAGCCCAGCGCTTCGTCGTAGCGCTCCAGGTACTCGGCCAGCTGGCCCAGCAGCAGGCGCCGGGCCGGGTCGGGCTTGGTCGCGCTGGCGCTGAGTTCGTCGTACAGCGCGGTCAGGGTCGGCTTGTCGTCGGCGCGGGCCAGGTAGGACGCGCGCAGGGCGTAGGTCTGGTCGTCCTGCGGGCCGCGCGCGAGCACCGCGGCGACGTTCTGGAAATCGTTGAGGCCTTCGTACTGCTCGGCGATCAGCGCGCGCAGGTTGTTGTCGCCGTCGGCCAGCGGCACCAGGGTCGCCAGCAGTTTGGCGGCCTCGTCGCTCTTGCCTTCGTCGCGCATCTGGCTGACCCGCAGCAGCGCCACCCGCGGCTCGCCGGGGAAGCGCTTGACCACTTCCTCGACGATGCGGTCGGTGAGCTTGGGCTGGTCCAGGCGCTGGGACAGGCCGCCGAAGGCGACCCAGGCCATCAGGTTGCGCGGCGGCAGGCGCCCGCCCGCGACGATCTTCTCGACCATCCGCGCGGTCTGCTTGGGGTCCTTGGAACCGGCGGTGAGCACGCCCAGCGCCTGGCGCCAGCCGGTCTCGGGCTCGGAGGTCATCAGCGCGTTGAGCTGGCGCAGCGCGGCGCGTTCGTCGCCGCGGCGCAGCGACAGGGTCGCCTCGGCCGCGGCGTAGACCGAGCCCTGGCCGCCGAGCTTGCGCCACAGCGCCAGCGAATCGGCGGCCACCGCGTCCTGGCGCGCGACCAGGGCGATGGTGGTGGCGCGTTCGGCCAGGACCGGGTCGGCTGCCGCGCGCGCGGCCTGCAGGTAGGACTCGGCGGCTTCGTTCAACCGGCCCGCCTGCAGCGCGAACTCGCCGGCCAGCAGCGGCTCCAGCGAGGCGCCGACCGGGTCCTTGGCGGCCTGCGCCTGGACCGTGGCGCGGGTCGCGGCCAGCGCCGCGGCACTGGGCTCGGCGGCCGGCGCCGCGGCGGACGCGGCGCCGGCGCTCCAGCCGCACACGGCCAGCAACAGCGCCGCGGCGAGGCGGCCGGCGCGGCCGTGCTGGGGTCTGTCTTCGGCGCTGCCTATCGGACCGATCGAGCAAATCGAATCGTGGGAAGACACGGGGGGACCAGTGGGCCGGTAGAATGGCGGCCTTCAGCAGCCCGCAGCTTATCGCAAGCGCCTGAACCGATGTCCCGCGCACGCCGCCGTCCGATGGAACTTTCCCGCCGCCGCGGGACGGCCGCGCGCGCGTGCGCCCCGGTAGCGCGACGCCCCCGTCCATGAGCCTGTTCGTCCTCGGCCTCAACCACCAGACCGCGCCGGTCAGCCTGCGCGAACGGGTGGCGTTCGCCGGCGACGCGGTGCCGGCGGCGCTGGCGTCGCTGCGCGCGCTGGCGCCGGTGCGCGAGGTGGCGCTGTTGTCGACCTGCAACCGCACCGAGATCTACGCGGTCGCCGAGGACGACGGCCGTGCCCTGGCCGACTGGCTGGCCCGTCATCCCGACGATGCCGGCGACCTGCACGGCTACCTCTACCGCCATCGCGACGCCGAGGCCGTGCGCCATCTGTTCCGGGTCGCCACCGGCCTGGATTCGCTGGTGCTCGGCGAGCCGCAGATCCTCGGCCAGGTCAAGGACGCCTGGGCCGCCGCGCGCGGCGCAGGCACCCTCGGCGGCCAACTCGACCGGCTGTTCCAGCAGGCGTTCTCGACCGCCAAGCGCGCGCGCACCGACACCCGCATCGGCGCCAATCCGGTGTCGGTGGCCTCGGCCGCGGTGCGGCTGGCGCAGGAATCGTTCGCGCGCCTGGAAGATTCCAGCGTGCTGCTGGTCGGCGCCGGCGAGACCGTCGAACTGGCCGCGCGCCACTTGGTCCAGGCCAAGGCGAAGCGCCTGCTGATCGCCAACCGCACCCTCGCCCACGCCCAGGACCTGGCCACCCGCCACGGCGGCGTGGCGCTGCCGCTGAGCGAACTCGAACGCCATCTGGCCGAGGCCGACATCGTGTTGTCGGCCACCGCCAGCCGCGAACCGATCCTGCGCAAGCCGCAGGTCGCCGCGGCGCTGGCCGCGCGCAAGCACCGGCCGATGCTGCTGCTGGACCTGGCCGTGCCGCGCGACATCGCCGCCGACGTGGCCGAGTTGAAGGACGTGTTCCTGTACACCGTGGACGACCTGGAACGCGCGATCGAGGACAACCGCCGCAGCCGCCGCGAGGCGGCGAC
This sequence comes from Lysobacter yananisis, assembly GCF_031199375.1. NCBI lineage: Bacteria > Pseudomonadati > Pseudomonadota > Gammaproteobacteria > Lysobacterales > Lysobacteraceae > Lysobacter > Lysobacter yananisis. The sequence continues at coordinate 3,272,687 of NZ_CP133568.1, read as the reverse complement.
CGAGGCCGAGGCCATCGTCGAGCTGCAGGTGGCGCGCTTCGTCGAGACCCTGGCGGCGAGCACCCGCACCGCGCCGATCAAGCGCCTGCGCGACCACGGCGAGGCCGCGCGCGAGGAAGTGCTGGCCAAGGCGCAGGCGCAGCTCGCCGCGGGCCAGGACCCCGGCGAAGTGCTCAACTTCCTCGCCCATACCCTGACCAACCGCTTGCTGCACGCGCCGACGATCGCGCTGCGCGAAGCGGCGCTGACCGGCAATCCGGAACTCGCGCGCGCGGCCGACAAACTGTTCCCCGCGGCCGGCGGGATGGGAATCCGGAGCCAGGAACCGGGAACCGGAGACAGCGAAACGGCGCAAGCCGAATCGCTGCGCGATCGTTAGCGACTTCCAGTCGCCGACGTCCGCGTTGTTTCTGTTTCCTATCTCCTGCTCCCTATCTCCTGCCCCAATGACTCCCAGCCTGCGCCGCAAACTCGAAGCCCTGGCCGAGCGCCGCGAAGAGCTCGAACGCCTGCTCGCCGACCCCGGCGTGATCGGCGACAACGAGCGCTTCCGCAAATGCTCGCGCGAGTTCGCCCAGCTCGAACCGGTGGCGCTGGCGCTGGCCGCCGAGGCGCAGGCCAAGGCCGACCTCGCCGCGGCCGAAGCGATGCGCGCCGACCCGGAACTGCGCGAGCTGGCCGAGGAAGAAATCGCCTCCGCGCAGGAACGGCTGCAACGGCTCGACGTCGAGCTGATGGCGCACCTGATCCCCAGGGACCCGCGCGACGACGGCGACCTGTACCTGGAAGTGCGCGCCGGCACCGGCGGCGACGAGGCGGCGATCTTCGCCGGCGACCTGTTCCGGATGTATTCGCGTTACGCCGAACGCCAGGGCTGGAAGGTCGAGGTCGAGTCGACCAATCCCGGCGAGCACGGCGGCTACAAGGAAGTCATTGCCCGGGTCGAAGGCCGCGGCGCGTATTCCAGGCTCAAGTTCGAATCCGGCACCCACCGCGTGCAGCGCGTGCCGGAGACCGAATCGCAGGGCCGCATCCACACCTCGGCCGCGACCGTGGCGATCATCGCGGTGGAGCCGGAAGGCGAGCCGATCGAGATCAACCCGGCCGACCTGAAAATCGACACCTTCCGTTCCTCCGGCGCCGGCGGCCAGCACGTCAACAAGACCGAATCGGCGATCCGCATCACCCACGTCCCCAGCGGCGTGGTGGTCGAGAACCAGACCGAGCGCAGCCAGCACGCCAACCGCGACAAGGCGCTCAAGCGCCTGCAGGCGATGCTCGCCGACGCCGCCGCGGCCAAGGCCGCCGCCGCGCAGGCGCAGGACCGACGCCTGCAGGTCGGCAGCGGCGACCGCAGCCAGCGCATCCGCACCTACAACTTCCCGCAGGGCCGGATCACCGACCACCGGGTCGAGGGGCTGACCTTGTACGACCTGCCGAATGTGATCGCCGGCGACCTGGACGGCCTGATCGGACGCTTGCTGCACGAGCACCAGGCCGACGAACTGGCGCGGCTGTCGGCCAACACGTAATCCCGGCGTCCACCTGTAGGAGCGGCGCGAGCCGCGACCGCGACAACACAACCACATCGAAACCTGCGCAGCAGTCGCGGAGCGGCCACGCCTCATCCGCCGACCGACACTGCGGCGCCCCCCCTGCAGGAGCGGCGCGACCGCGACCGCGACAACGCAAGCATTGCGCAGGCTTCGGCGTAATTGCATTGTCGCGGTCGCGGCTCGCGCCGCTCCTACAGGTAGATCGCGCGCATCGACGGCGCCCGGGCCGCCGCGACCGGCCGTCGCAAGTCATGACGCTGCCCCCGGCCTGCGGCCATAATCGGCCCTTCCCCGCCGCGCCGACGTCCGCATGAGCCTCGCCATCCGCCGCGCCCGTTCCGCCGATCTCGACCTGGTCGCGCCGCTGTTCGACCGCTACCGGCATTTCTATACCCGGCGCGACGACGCCGCGGTCTCGCGCGCCTTCATCGGCGAACGCCTGCAGCGCGGCGATTCGGTGCTGCTGCTGGCCGCGCTCGACGGCGCCGACGGCGCCGGCTTCGTCCAGCTGTATCCGACCTTCTCCTCGGTGCGCGCGGCGCGGGTGTGGGTGCTCAACGATCTGTTCGTCGAGCCGCACGCGCGCCGCCGCGGCGTCGCCCGCGCCCTGCTCGACGCCGCCGCCGCGTTCGCGCGCGCCGACGGCGCCGCGCGCCTGGAACTGGAAACCGACCACGACAACGCCCAGGCCCAGGCGCTGTACGACGCCGCCGGCTGGCGGCGCTTCGACGGCACCCAGCGTTACCAGCTGCCGCTGGCGCAGGCCTGAGCGCCGTGACCGATCCGCGCCCCGCCCTGCGCCAGGCCCTGCGCGCGCGTCCCGACGACGCGATGGGCTGGGTGATGCTGGCCGAGCATGAACTCGACGCCGGCGACGCCGCCTCCGGCGAAGCCGCCGCGCGGCGCGCGCTGGCGCTGCGTCCCGGCCATCCCGAGGCGCTCGCGCGGCTGGGCCGCGCGCACTGGATGCTCGGCCGCCGCGAGGACGCGGTGCAGAGCCTGCGCGCAGCCGCGCGCGCGGCGCCGCAGCATCCCGGCATCGCAGTGTGGCTGGCGCACGCGCTGGAAGACATCGGCGACGCCGAGGGCGCACTCGCCGCCTACGCCCACGCCTATGCACTGGCGCCGCAGGAGCCGCAGCTGGCGTCCTATCTGTTGGCCTGGCGCCGGCGCCTGTGCGATTGGCGCGATCTCGACCGCCTCGCGCGCCAGGTGCGCGACGCGGTGGCGCGCGCGCAGGCCTCGGTGGAGCCGTTCGCGTTCCTCAGCGAAGACGCCAGCGCCGCCGAACAGCGCCGCTGCGCCGCGCTGCGCGCCGCGGTGATCGCGCGCGCGGTGCGGCCGCTGCCGCCGGCGCCCGCGCGCGACGCGCAAGCGCCGGTGCGCGCCGGCTTCCTGTCCAACGGCTTCGGCAACCATCCCACCGGCTTGCTGACGGTGGCCCTGTTCGAAGCGCTGCGCCGCCGCGGCGGCCTGGAGCTGCACCTGTTCGCGCTCAACCGCGACGACGGCAGCGCGATCCGGCGCCGCCTCGGCGCCGCCGCCGACGTCCTGCACGAGGTCGCGCAACAGCCGCACGCCATGGTCGCCGACGCGATCCGCCGCGCCGGCGTCGACGTGCTGTTCGACCTGCGCGGCTGGGGCGGCGGCGGCGCGCCGGAGGTGCTGGCGATGCGGCCGGCGCCGGTGCAGGTCAACTGGCTGGCCTACCCCGGCACCAGCGCGGCGCCGTGGATCGACTACGTGCTGGCCGACCGCTTCGTCCTGCCCGACGCGCTGGCCGCCGATTTCAGCGAGACCGCGGCGTGGCTGCCGCGCTGCTTCCAGCCCTCCGACACCGCCCGCGTCGTCGCCGAACCGCCCGGGCGCGCCGCCTGCGGCCTGCCGGCGCAGGACGTGGTGTTCTGCTGCTTCAACAACAGCTACAAACTCAACCCGCGCAGCGTGGCGCGCGCGCTGGAGGTATTGCGCGGCGTGCCCGGCAGCGTGCTGTGGCTGCTGTCGGGCCCCGGCAACGCCGATGCGCGGCTGCGCGAGTTCGCCGCCGGCCGCGGCCTCGATCCGGCGCGGCTGGTGTTCATGCGCAAGCAGCCGCATCCGGACTATCTGGCGCGCCTGCGCCACGCCGACCTGTTCCTCGACACCGATCCCTACAACGCCCACACCACCGCCTCCGACGCGCTGTGGGCCGGCTGCCCGGTGTTGACCGTGCCCGGCGCGACCTTCGCCGCGCGCGTGGCCGGCAGCCTCAACCACCACCTCGGCCTGGCCCACATGAACGTCGCCGACGACGCCGCCTTCGTCGCCCGCGCGATCGCGCTCGGCAACGACCGCGCCGCGCTGGCGGCGCTGCGCGCGGAGCTGGCGGCGCGGCGCGCGGACAGCGGCGTGTTCGACATGGACGGCTTCGCGGTCGACTTCGCCGCGATGACCCTGGCGATGGCGCGGCGCCAGCGCAAGGGCGAAGCGCCGGCGCCGCTGCAGGGGCCGGCCCGTCCCTAGCTGCGCTTGTTAACGCCGCCTGGACCTCGCGTTCACCTGCGCCGTGCGCAAACGCGGCTAACGTCGCGGCTTGCAACTTAACGATTCAGCGACCGCGCGCGCCGCCGCGCGCGGTCCTGGCACGGAGGAGCGCAATGCGTAGACTGGCCGTCTTTTCGCCGTTCGCAGGACCGTCCTTGGATACGCTGCACCAGCAACTGCGTAGCGCCACCGCCGCCCAGCACCGCGACCTCGACGCCATGCTGGCCGACAGCCTCGACGATCGGCGCGGCTATCTGCGCTACCTGCTCGGCATGCTGTCGCTGGTGGAACTGCTGGCGCCGCCGCCGGCCGCGGTCGACGCGCGCTCGGCCTGGACCGAATGGTTCGATCCGCAACGCCGCGCGCTGTTGCACCAGGACCTGCGCGAGCTGGGCCTGCTGCCGCTGGCGTACCGCCCGGCGGCGCTGCCGGCGTCGTGCTGGATGGGCGCCAACTACGTGCTGGAAGGATCCGCGCTCGGCGCGCGGGTGCTGCTGCGCGCGGCCGAGCGCCTGCGCCTGCGCGATCCGCGCGTGCCGCTCGCGTTCCTGCGCCACCATGCCCGGCCCGGCGACCGCTGGCCGCGCTTTCTCGACGAACTGCAAACGCTCGACGGCGGCTTGCGCGACGACGCCGCGCGCGGCGCGCGGCATGCGTTCGCCCTGGTCGCCGATGCGCTGATCGAAAAGGAGTCCGCGTGACCGATCCGAAGCTGCAGGCCGCCTACGACGCTTGCGCGCGCGAGCCGATCCACCTCAGCGGCGCGATCCAGCCGCACGGCGTCCTGCTGGCGTTCGCGCCGCGCAGCGGCGAGATCGTGGCGGCGTCCGACAATGCCGGCGAACTGTTCGCGACCGACGCGCAGGCGCTGCTCGGCCAGGCCATCGACGAATTGTTCGACTCGCACGCGCTGGAACTGGTCCGGGCCAATGCCGCGGCCTCGCAGCCCGGCGACTTCCCGCGCCTGGCCGGCCTGGTCAACGCCGGCGCCTGGGGCGAACTGCACTATCTGTCGGTGCATGTGCGCGCGCAGCTGATCCACGTCGAACTGGAACCGGCCGCGCGCGACAGCGGCGAACCGCTCGACGCGCACGCGATGATCGCCCGGCTCGAGACCGGCGCGCAGGCCGCGTCCTTCTTCCAGGCCGTCGCCACGCAGGTGCGCGAGCTCACCGGCTACGACCGGGTCATGGTCTACGCGTTCCGCCGCGACCATTCCGGCGAAGTCGTGGCGCAGGCGCTCGGCGGGGAACTCAGCTCCTACCTGGGCCTGCGCTTTCCCGCGTCCGACATCCCGCCGCAGGCGCGCGCGCTGTACCTGGCCAACCGCGTGCGGGTGATCCCCGACGCCGGCTACGCGCCGGTGCCGGTGCATACCGCGGCGCACGCAGCGCCGCTGGACATGAGCTTCGACCTGCTGCGCAGCGTCTCGCCGATCCATCTGGAGTACCTGCGCAACATGGGCGTGCGCGCGTCGATGTCGATCTCGCTGATCGTCGACGGCCGGCTGTGGGGGCTGATCGCCTGCCACCATCCGCAGCCGCGTCCGGTCGGGCCGCGCGAGCGCATCGCCGCCGACGTGTTCGGCCGTTACGTGTCGCTGCTGCTGGGCACCCGCAACCTCAAGCAGATCGGCGCCGCCGAGGCGGCCGCGCGCCTGCATCGCGACCGCCTGGAGCAGGCGCTGGCGCGTTCGCCGTCGCCGTGGGCGACGCTGCGCGAACAGTCCGAGGCGCTGCTCGGCGCGCTCGGCGCCGACGCCGCGGCGCTGGTCTCCGGCGACGGCGCGCTGCTGGCCGGGGCCGACTTCGATCCGGCGGCGCTGGCGCCGGCCCTGGCCTGGGCGCGGACGCACGCGCGCCACGCCCCCGCCGGCACCGCCGAGCGCGCCGACTGGAACGACACCGGGCACGGGCCGGCCGGCCTGTTCGCGACGCCGCTCGACGCCGGCACCGGCGGCTGGCTGCTGCTGTTGCGCAACGAACAGATCGAACACGTGCGCTGGGCCGGCTCGCCGGACGATGCCTACCAGCTCGACGCCGGCCGCCTGACCATCGGCCCGCGCACCAGCTTCGCCGAATGGAACCAGACCGTCAGCGGCACCGCCGAGCCGTGGTCGGAGGAAGACGCCGAGCGCGCCGAACGCGTGCGCCTGCTGCTGTCTCGCCACTTGGACGCCGGCGCGCAGCGCGAGGCCGCGCACGGCGAAGCCGGCGGGCGCCTGGTGCGGCTGGACCTGCACGGCCACCGCCGGCGCCTGGTGCGGCTGGCCAACCTGCTGACGGATGCGGCCGATCACCTGGATGCGTCGCGGCGCGCGCAGCTCGAGGACGCGATCGCGGCGATGGAAGCCGCGCTGGCATCGCCCGCCGACACGGAGCGACGCGCGGCCGGTTGAGCGGATCGGGACGCCGGACCGCGGCCGCGCGGATTGACGCCGGTGCGTGCCTACCGATCCGTACCGACAGACCCGTGCCGACAGATCCGTGCTGATCGACACGCGCCGACCGGCCCGTGCCGACTCAGCCCGATCGGGGCCGATCCGCTCCTGGCCGCCCGATCCGCACCGGTCGCCCGATGCGCGCGGATCCGTGCCCGCGCGCGCAATCGCGTTCGCGGCGCGCGCGCCTTCGCTGCGCCGCAACCCCGGCCGGCCGCGGTTTGCGCTAGTCTCGGCGGCATGACCGCAGAACGCGATTTCATCCCCCTGAACCTGTGCGTGCTGACCGTCTCCGACAGCCGCACCCTCGCCAACGACAGCTCCGGCGACTACCTGATCCAGTCGCTGACCGACGCCGGCCACCGCCTGGTCGAACGCAAGCTGCTGCCGGACGATCGCTACAAGCTGCGCGCGGCGGTGTCGCAGTGGATCGCCGACGACGGCGTCGACGGCATCCTGGTCACCGGCGGCACCGGCTTCACCGGCCGCGATTCCACCCCCGAGGCGCTGCTGCCGCTGCTGGACAAGGAAATGCCGGGCTTCGGCGAACTGTTCCGCGCGATCAGCTTCGACGAGATCGGCACCTCGACCCTGCAGTCGCGCGCCTTCGCCGGGCTGGCCAACGCCACGTTCCTGTTCTGCCTGCCGGGTTCGACCTCGGCCTGCCGCACCGCCTGGGAAAAGATCGTCGGCGCGCAGCTCGACGCGCGCACCCGGCCGTGCAACCTCGCCACTTTGCGTCCCCGCCTCAAGGAGTGATGCGCATGTCGCTGGACACCACCCTGCGCCTGCTGGCCAAGGCCAGCGGCCTCAGCGTGACCGACCTGGCCACCGCAATCCCGCGCGCCGGCGCCAGCACCGTCAGCGCCTGGCTGCGCGGCGAGAAGCTGCCCGGCCGCGACCAGCTCGACGCGCTCGCGCGCGCCTTCGGCGTCCCCGCCGGCGCGTTGCTGGCCGAACTGGCCAGCACCCTCGACCCGGCCCGCACCCAGGGCGAGCACGACCTGCTCGCCGCCTACCGCGCGCTCGACACCCGCCAGCAGGGCGCCCTGCTCGAAGTCGCCGCGAGCATGGCCGGCACCCGCCGCGCCGCGCCGGCGCGCGCGCGCAAGGCCCCGGCGAAGAAGGCTTCCGCCCGCAAGAAGGCCGCCCGATGAGCAAGCTCAAGCGCAAGGACTACGAAGCGCAGCTGGAACCGCTGCAACTGGAACTGGCGGCGATGGGCCGCTGGCTGCAGCACAGCGGCAAGCGGCTGATGGTGATCTTCGAAGGCCGCGACACCGCCGGCAAGGGCGGCGCGATCGGCTCGATCTCGGAGAACCTCAACCCGCGCCAATGCCACATCGCCGCCCTGTCCAAGCCGAGCGAACGCGAAGCCGGGCAATGGTATTTCCAGCGCTACGTGCCGCACCTGCCGGCGGCCGGCGAGATCGTCCTGTTCGACCGCAGCTGGTACAACCGCGCCGGCGTCGAGCAGGTCATGGGCTTCGCCAAGCCCGAGCAGGTCAAGGCCTTCCTCAAGCAGGCGCCGGTGTTCGAGAAGCTGCTGGTCGACGACGGCATCCTGCTGTTCAAGTACTGGCTGTGCTGCGACCAGGCGCAACAGGAAGAGCGTTTCGCCGAGCGCCTCAACGATCCGCTCAAGCGCTGGAAACTCTCGCCGATCGACCTGCAGGCGCGCGCCCATTACGACGACTACACCCGCGCCCGCGAGGCGATGCTCGAAGCCACCCACACCAAGCATGCGCCGTGGACGCTGGTGGACTTCAACGACCAGCGCCAGGGCCGGCTGAGCTTGATCCGCGACCTGCTCTCGCGCCTGCCCGACACCGAGGTGGCGCCGGCCAAGCTCGACTTCCCGCCGCTCAAGGGCAAGCCGGCGAAGGAGAGGTTCGGCGTGCTGAAACCCATCGGCGGCAAGTCGGGCGGCAAGTCGGGCGACAAGGGCTGACCAGCACACGGGAGGCGATATGGACCGCGAACAGGCCGAGCGCACCAGCCTGTTGTTGGCGAGCATGAACGCCACGCTCAACCGACACCTGCTGCAACTGCAGCCGCAGCTGCCGCACGACGAATTCCGCGCCCTGTGCGAGGACATCGGCCGGGTGACCGGCGAACTGCTGAGCGTGACCGCCCCGCTCTACCGGCAGTTCCCGCAGCTCAAGCCCGAAGAGCTCGGCGGGCCGTACCGGATGGAATTCGTCGAAGTCCCCGAGGCGATGTTCGCGCGCAAGGCGATCGCGCCGAGCGCCGAGTTCGGCTGAGCGCGACTATCGGTCGCCCCCTGTAGGAGCGACGCGAGTCGCGACCGCGACAACGCAACTACGCCGAACCTTTCGATGCAGTTGCGTTGTCGCGGTCGCGGCTCGCGCCGCTCCTACAAGAAGCCGGGTCGCGCGTTCGAAAGGACCTCAGCCCTGCGAGCGCCGGTACGGCTGGAACAACTGCAGCAACCACGGCTTCTGCGCCAGCACCAGGCTCACGCCGACCCGCTCCTGCGCGGTCAGCGCGGCATCGCGCGCCAGCAGGGCGTCGAATTCGCGCGCGACCTCGCCCAGCCGCTGCTTGAGCTGGCGGATGCCGGCCGGGCTCAGCGAGCCGCTGAGCAGCAGCAACACGTCCTGCTCGCCGTCGAACGGATCGGCGAAGTAGTCCTGCAGCAGCTTGAGCCGGAAATAGCGCTCCATCGGCCCGTCGGCGCGCCAGCGGAAGTTGCGCGCGGTCAGCGGGCGGCCGCGGTTACCGGGCATCAGTTCGATGATGCCGAGCCGGTCCAGCCGCACCAGCAAGCCGGTCCAGCGCGCGTTGTCGAAGTTGAAGTGGGCCTGCACGTCGGCCTGCTTCCAGCGGTTCAAGGTCAGGAACAAGGCCAGCAGCAGCGCCGGCTCGTCGACCAGGGCCTGCTCCTGGGCTTCGCTGAGCGTGGCCATCGGCGCGCGACCGCGGCCGGCCTCGGCGCTGAGTTCGGCCAGGCCGATGTCGAGCACATCGCAGATCTCTTCCAGCCGCGCCAGGCTCATCGCCCGCCGCGAGAACATGCGCTTGACCGCCGCCTCGCTGAGCTTGAGCCGGCCGGCGAGGTCGCGGTAGGTGAGGTCCTGGGCACGCAGGAAGCGCTTCAGGGCGTCGACGAGTTCGAGTGACAGGGCCATGGGTAGCAAAATACGCTACCTAGCAGGGAAATCCGAGACACCTTGTCGATGATCGTTGCCAGCCCGCGGAACCGTCGGGAAGGTAGCCCGCAGGTCCCGACGAGGTGGCACGAATGCCAAGGAATGCCGAACGCCTGCTCCTCCTCGCCGCGGCCTGCGTCGCCGCCATCGCGCTGCCGGCAGGGAGGCCGGCACGCGCGGCGGTGCAATCCGACGCCGCCAGCCGGCAATCGGCGACCAGCCTGGACGCCTCGGTCGAGGTGCCGGTGGCCGCCGCCCACGCCCTGTCGCAGGGCGCCAAATTTTCCGTCACCGCGATCCAGGCCAGCGGCAACGCCGTCGCGGTGACCGTGTCCGCGGTCGGCGCGGGCACCTCGCTGGTGGTCAAGCTCTCGGCCGAACAGGCACGCGACCTGGGCTTGTCGGTCGGCGCTTCGGTGGCGATCACCGCGGTCGCCGCCGGTTGGCTGATCAGCGACGCCGCCGGCCACGTGTTCTGCTTCGTGCCCGACGAACGCGCGCGCCGGCATGTGCACAGCCGCAAGTTGAGCTGAGGACGGCGCGGCCATGGACAGGCAGGGTTCGCAGCGCGCGCGATCGGAACAACGGGGGTCGCGAAAGCAGTGGTTGGGAAGGCAGTGGTTGCAGGGGCAGACGGTGGGCAAGGACCCGGCGCAGGGATGCGCCGCGCGAACGAGCGCCATGGCATCGACCGCGTTCGGCAGGACGCTGGCGGCGGCGATGTTGGCGGCGATGCTGGGGCTGCTGCCCGCACAGGGACGTGCGGGCACCGGGTGCGGCAGCGAACCGCTGGCGCCGCGCAAGCTCGCCGACGCCGCGCAGACCGCGCTGATCGTGGCCGACGCGCTCGACCGCCGCGACGCGCCGCTGGCGCTGGTGGCGCGGGTCGGCAGCGACCTGTCGGCGCAGGGCCTGGTCTACAGCCACGTCGGCTTCGTCGTGCGCGACCACCCCGCCGGCCGCTGGACCGCGGTGCACCTGCTCAACGAATGCGGCAGCGACCGCTCCAATCTCTACAGCCAGGGCCTGGTCAATTTCTTCGCCGACGACCTGGTCAACCAGGACGCGCGCATCGTCTGGCTCGAACCCGAACTCGCCCAGCGCCTGGCCGAACGGCTGCGCGCGCTGCCAAGCGGCGCGCTGCACCAGCCCCGCTACAACCTGATCGCGCGGCCGGGCAGCGCCGATTACCAGAACTCGACCGCGTGGGTGCTGGAAACCCTCGGCGCCGCGCTGACGCAGGCGCAGGCGCCCAGCCGCAACGCCGCGTTCGCGGCCGCGCAGCGCGACGGCTTCCGCGCCGACCGCGTGCACATCCCCTATTCCAAGCGCGTGCTCGGCGGTCTGTTCAGCGCCAATGTCGCCTTCACCGACCACCCGATCTCGACCCGGCTCGGCGGCGACTATCCGGTGGTGACGGTGCGCTCGATCGTCGAGTACCTCGACCGCAGCGGCCATGTGCAGGCGCAGAGCGAGTGGCGCAACGGCCGCGCGATGCGGACGCCGGGCGCGCTGTAGTCCGCGTCGGCGCGCCCGCGAAACAGGTTCCGCTTTGTGTAGGAGCGGCGCGAGCCGCGACCGCGACAATGCAACCGCGCCGGAGCTTGCGCCGTAGTTGCGTTGTCGCGGTCGCGGCTTGCGCCGCTCCTGCAGGGAGCATCCGGTGTTCGCCGCGGCCCGCCGAGGATGGCGGGCGGGCGCTCAGAACACGAAGTCGATGACGTCGCCGACCTTGTCGGCGGTGGCGCTGATGCCGTCGCCGACCGCGTCGGTGACATCGCGCACCACGCCGCCGCCGGGAATGCCGGCCCAGTCCATGAAGTCGCCGGCCCAGCCGCCCCAGTGGTCGATGGTCTCGTTGGCCAGTTCGCCGCCGCTGTCGAGCAGCACGTCGCCGGCGCGGCCGGGATCGGCGGCGATGTTGAGCAGCATCTGGCCCCAACCCTTGATCAGTTCCGGGCTCACCGCCGAGGTGCCGATGCCGGTGTAGTCCTGGTCGCCGTTGAACTGGCCGTAGATCTCGCGGTGCGCGTTCTGCCAGGCGTTGTGCTGGCCGGCCGACACCGAGGCCAGTTCCTGGATGTCGCCGACCAGCGGCGTGCTGCCCTGGAAGCTCGCGTCCTGGGTCAGGGTGGTGCCGCCGCTGCAGTTGTCGGTGAAGGTGAAGGTCTGGGTGCCGCGCAGGACGTGGCCGTCGAGGGTGTTGATGGTGATGGCGCGGTTGTCCGCATCCAGGCGGATCTCGACCGGCAGCCAGGTCGGCGGCGGGCCGCCGGTTTCGAGCATGTAGCGGCCGCCGTCTTCCAGGTTCTGCGTCGGCGGGCGGATTTCCATGCCGCCGGCGCCGAACACTTCGCCCGGGTTCTGCACGAAGTGGTCGTAGGCTTCCTGCGGCGTGGCGTTGGGAATGTCGCTCTGGTACACGGCGCGGGTGACCTCGCGGCCGACTTCGCCGATCGGCGGGTTCGGCTGCAAGTCCTGCAGGATGTTGCGCACGTCGCCGTCGCCGGGATAGCGCGGGGTGCCGGGCGTGTGTCCGGTCAGGTAGCTGGCGAAGCCGCGGCTGGCCAGGGCGAGCATGAAGTCGCGCTGGCTTTCCTGCTGGTCGTGGCTGCCGCCGACGGCGAGGTCGGGATCGGGGCCCTGCACGCCGATCTCGAAATCGTTGGGGCCGGAGTCGGCCTGGACCGGCTTGAGTTCCGGCGCGCGCGGATCGGCCGGAGGGGGCGTCGGCGTGCAGACGGGGAAGTTGGTCGGGCGGTAGGCGTCGATCGGCAGCACGGGAGAACTCCTTTTCCGCGGGGGCCGGGCCATTGCACTCCCAAGCCGCGCGCGCGCCAATCCGGGGCGTCCCGAGCTAGGGGTTGCCCTAGGCCGCTTCAGGCGTTGGGCAGGAGCGGCGCGAGCCGCGACCGCGACAACGCAACTGCGCCGCCGGTTTCGCCGTGGTTGCGTTGTCGCGGTCGCGGCTCGCGCCGCTCCTACCTAAGCCTGGCGGGTAGTGGCTGGCCCTTCAGCCGCAGACGAAGCCGTCGCCTGCCTCGTTCTCGCCGGCCGGTTCGCGCTCGATGCGGTCGATCCGCGCATTCGGCGGCCCCTGCCGCAACCACTGCGCGAGGCGCTCGATCGCCGCCGCGTCGCCGACCGCGAGCACCTCCACCCGGCCGTCGCGCAGGTTGTTGGCGTAGCCGCGCAAGTCCAGCGCCAACGCCTGTTCGCGGGCGCTCGCGCGGAACCACACGCCTTGCACCTTGCCGGCGACGTAGAAGCGCGCGGCGCTCAAGTGTTGCCGCCGCTCGGACCGCCCTTGCTCGAATCGTCCTTGTTCGAACCGTTCTTGCCTGCGCCGCCCTGGCCCGCCGGCTCGCCCGGCTTCGGTCCACCGGCCTTGGCGATGGCGTCCTCGAGCTTCTTCGCGTCGACCGGGCCGAGGAACTTCTCCACCACCTTGCCGTCCGGCCCGATCAGGTAGGTCATCGGCAGGCCCTTGGGCGTGTCGAAGGACTTCGGCGGATCGGTCACGTCGAGCACCGCGATCGGGTACGACACCGGATGTTGCTTGAGGAAGGCCTGCATGTCGGCCTTGTCGATTTCCTCGTAGGCCAGGCCGATCACTTCGATGTGCTCGCGCATCGCGTCCAGCGCCGACAGCTCGGGCATTTCCTTGATGCACGGCGCGCACCAGGTGGCCCAGAAGTTCACCACCACCCACTTGCCGCGGTGCTCGGCCAGATCGTAGGTCTTGCCGTCGAGAGTGGCGATGCGCAGTTCGGGAACATCGGACGCGGCGTGCGCCTCGGCCGGCTTGTCGGCGGGCGCCGGCGCGGCGGCTTGCGCGGCGATGCGCTCGGCGTCGGCGCGCTTGATCTCGTCGGTCCGGTCGATCGACCGGGGGTCGTCGGACTTCTGGCAGGCGCCGAGCAGGGTCGCGGCGATCGCGACGGCGAGCAGCGGCAGCGCGCGGCGGGTGCGGGCGGTGGAAATCATGGTGCGTCCTCTTCGGCATGAATGCTGGACACGCGCCGTTTCATCAGCGCGCGCAGCGGTACGCGCAGTTCGTCCATCGCCGCCACCGCCGACTGGCCGAGCGAGTCGTCGCGGCAGGGCAGCATTGCCTCGGCGATGGGGATGCGCAGGTTGCAGGCTTCGTACAGTTCGCCCAGCGAGAGTTCGTCGAGATCGCGCGAGAGCAGCCATTCGCCGCTCTCGGCGCGGCTCACCACCTGGATCTCGCCGAGCTGTTCGAGCATCTGCTGGACCAGCGAGTCGGTCAGCATCGGTTCGAGCTGCTGGATGTCGTCGATGTGCAGCCCGCGCCCGCGCTTGCGCGCCTGGGCGAAGCGCGCGAGCAGGCGCAGCAGGCCGTACATCTCGAAGCCCAGCGGCAGGCGCATCGCCGCGGGCTGGTAGCGGAACGCGGCGATGGACGAGGCCAGCGAGGCGCCCAGCAGCACCGCGATCCAGCTCAGGTAGATCCACAGCAGGAAGATCGGCACGAACGCCAGGGTGCCGTAGATCTTGGAATACGAGCCGAAGCTGCCCAGGTACAGGCCGATGCCGCCCTTGATCACCTCGAACAGCACCATCGCCAGGAACGCGCCGGCCACGGCGTGGCGCCACTTCACCGTGCGGTGCGGCACTACGACATAAATCGCCGCGAACGCCAGCCACTCCAGCGCCATCGGTGCGCCGCGTAGCAGCAGGCTTTCCAACCAGCGTCCGGGCTGGGTGGCGAACACGTCCAGGGCGAAAAAGCGCGCCGAGATCGCCAGGCTGGCCGCGGCCAGCAGCGCGCCGAGGGTCAGCACGGTCCAGTAGATCAGGAAGCGGCCGATGCGCGGGCGCGCGGAGTGCACGCGCCAGATCTGGTTGAACGCCGACTCCACCCCGTTGAGGGTGATCAGCAGCGACACCACCAGCGCGATCACGCCGGCGGCGGTGAGCTGGCCGGCGTTGGCCGAGAACTGCTTGAGGTAGGACTCCACCGAGCGCGCCGCCGAAGGCACGAAGTTGGAGAAGATGTAGTCGCTGAGCTTGTCGCTCCATTCGCCGAACATCGGGAACGCCGAGAGCACGCCGAACACCACCATCGACAGCGGCACCAGCGCGAACACCGTGGTGTACGACAACGCGCCGGCGGCCTGGAACAGGTTGTCGTCGAGGAAGCGGCGGGCGAGGAAGCGGAAGAACGTGCCCACGCGCGCGCGGTCGCGCACGCGGTCGCTCCAGCGATAGATCGAATCCAATGGCTCCATCGGGCGCAGGGTAACCGATGGGGCGTTAGGCGGCATGCATAGTCCTCGTTCGGCCCTTCGGGGCGCCTTCTTCAGCAAGCGGGTGAGCGGCCGCGCTTGCGAGCCATCGGCTCGCGCGGCCGCGAACGCCCGGACGCTCTGCGCCCGGGCCGGGGAACGCGCCCGCAAAAGGCCGCGCCGCGCGCATTCCTCTATCCTGTCCAGCGCAAAGGAGACCCCGATGACCGAAGTGTTGGTGCTCTACTACAGCCGCGGCGGTTCCGTCGCCCGCCTCGCCCGCCAGATCGCGCGCGGCATCGGCGAGGTCGAGGGCGTTAGCGCGCGGCTGCGCACGGTGCCGCCGGTGGCCGCGATCACCCAGACCGCGGCGCCGCCGGTGCCCGAGGACGGCGCGCCCTACGTCGAGCCGCGCGACCTGGACGAATGCGCCGGCCTGGTGCTCGGCAGCCCGACCCGCTTCGGCAACATGGCCGCGCCGGTCAAGCACTGGCTCGACGGCCTCGGCGCGCAGTGGGCCAGCGGCGCCCTGGTCGGCAAGCCGGCGGCGGTGTTCACCTCCACCGCCAGCATGCACGGCGGCCAGGAATCGACCCTGCTGAGCATGATGGTGCCGCTGCTGCACCACGGCTGCGTGATCCTCGGCATTCCCTACACCGAGCCGGCGCTGAGCCGCACCCGCGGCGGCGGCACGCCGTACGGCGCCAGCCACGTCGCCGGGGCGCAGGACGATCCCGAACTCAGCGACGACGAGGCCGCGCTGGCGCGCGCGCTGGGGCGCCGGGTCGCGGCGCTGACCGCGAAGGTGAACCGTTGAGCGCGTCGGGCCCCGGTGCCCACGGTCCCGGCCGCGACGCAGCCGGGCCCGACGAAGCAGGCCCCGACAACGCCGGCCCGGGCGAGCGCGCGCCGGCCGCGCGCGTCGCGGACGGCGGCGCCCACGAGCGCAGCGTTATCGATGACGGCACTGCGCAAGGCCACGCCGGGCATGGCGCGACGACCGCGCGGCCGGGCTCGCAATGGGTGCTGCTGGTCTGCCTGCTCGCCCTGGCCGCGCTGTTCGCGCTGTGGTACCTGCTGCCGGGCCGGCACTGGATCGCCGGGCTGACCGTGTTCGTGCTGCCGCCGGCGCTGCTGGCCGCCGGCGTGGCCCTGCGCAGCCGCCTGGCCGGGTACTGGGCTGGGGTGCTGGCGCTGTTCTGGTTCTGCCACGGGGTGATGCTGGCGTGGTCCTCGCCGGGCGAGCGGCTGTACGCCTGGATCGAGGTGGTGCTGGCGCTGGCGGTGATCTTCTCGGCCAACCTGGCCGGGTTGAAGGCGCGGTTGGGGCGCAAGCGCGGGTAAAGCCCTTGTGGGAGGGCCTTCAGGCCCGACGCCCTGCGTTCGGATCGCCGCGCCCTGGCACGAAAGCGTCGGGCCTGAAGTCCCTCCCACAACAGCCGCGGCCCCGTTGCGGCGGCGGCCGGGCCGCGCAACGCCAAGCCCCGGCCGGGAACTCCCCGCCCAGGGGTCCTATAATCGACCCCCCTCCCACCCGACCACGCGACCCACCCGAGATGGACAAGCTCTGCATCGTCACCACCGGCGGCACGATCGACAAGATCTACTTCGACGACAAGTCGGACTACCAGATCGGCGAACCGCAGATCGGCCATATCCTCGAAGAGCTCGGCGTGGGCTTCCGCTACAACGTCATTCCGATCATCCGCAAGGACTCGCTGCACATCAGCGCGCAGGACCGCGAACTGATCCGCGCCACCATCGCCGCCCAGGACGCGCGCCACGTGCTGGTCACCCACGGCACCGACAGCATGGTCGAGACCGCCAAGGTGCTGGCGACCATCGCCGACAAGACCATCGTCCTGACCGGCGCGCTGAATCCGGCGCGGTTCCGCGGCTCGGACGCCGAGTTCAACATCGGCACCGCGGTCGGCGCGGTGCAGTCGCTGCCGCCGGGCGTGTACATCGCGATGAACGGGCGGATCTGGGATCCGGCCAAGGTGCGCAAGAACGTCGAGGCCAATCGCTTCGAAGCCCTCTGATCCGGGCGGCCGGCGCGGCGGGACGATCCCGCCGCGATGCGGGCGCGAGAACGAGGCCCGGTCCGCATGCGGACCGGGCCTCGTCGTTTCGGCGCCCGGCCGCGCCGCGCCGAATCGCCCGCCGGCCGGACGCGGCGTGCGCGCCGGCGCGTCCGCAGCGTGACCGGGTTCGCGAACCCGGTCCGGATTTCGATCCACACCCGATGTGGAAACCGCCCTTGCGCCGCCGCCCGATCGATTAGCATCGGCGCTTCGTCCCGAAAACCAGCGGTGATCCAAGATGCGTCGATCCGTTCCGGCCCTGGCGGCTTCCGCGTTGGCGTTGCTCGTCCTGGCGGCCTGCCAGAAACCCGCCGAGCCGGCCCAGTCCGCGCAGGCGGCGGCCGCCGACACCGGCAAGGCGCCCGCCGCGGGCGCGGCCGCGAGCGACAATCCGCTGGAACCGCCGGAGCGCGCGGTGCGCGGCGACGCGATCGGCTACGACGGCTTCAGCGGCGGCGCCGAGCCCGGCGGCCCGGTCACCGCGCGCTTCGGCGCCGACGCCGCCAGCGTGCGCGGCGCCTGGGGCGGGGAAATGAAGGACAACAACGGCCAGCGCCCGGACGCCCACTGCTTCCTGCTGTACCCGGTGCGCGGCGCGATCACCCACCAGTACGGCTTCCTGATGGGCAAGGACGGCCTGGCCGGCATCGACGTCTACGATCCCAAGGCGCAGGCGCCGGGCGGCGGCCGCATCGGCCTGAGCATCGACGAGATCAACAAGGCATACGCCGGCAAGGTCAAGCAGGTGCCGAACCCGACCTTCGAAGGCGCCGCGTTCCTGGAAGTGGAAGCGCCGCAGGGCAAGGACACCCAGCTGACCTTCGAGACCGACGCGCTCGGCAACGTCACCAACTGGCGCATCGCCCGCAAGGGTGCGATGGCGCACGAGGAAAGCTGCACGCGCTGAGGCCGTTGCGGCCGCAGCCGGCGACATCGCGGGCCTGAAAGCCCCCGCATCGCGGGAGGCCTTCAGGCCCGAAGCTTTTCGAGTCGGAGGACCTTCAGGCCCGATGCTTTCCGACCGGCTCGCGGCGCTCCCGCATGCGGGCCCGCTGCGACATCACATCCCCGAGGTCTTGCCCAGCTCGCCCAGGAACGCCAGCCCGAGCTTGGCGAACGGCACGCTGTTGGCCGCCGAGTTGCCCATGTTGGCCAGGGTGTCGTTGCGGGTGTGGATGTGCGGCGAGTAGCCGCCGGTCGCGGTGCCTCCCTCGAACAGCATCGCCGCCGGATAGCCGGCCGAGGTCCACGACGCGTGGTCGGAGCAGCCGTAGCCGCAACGGTACTCGGCCAAGGTGCCGCCGCCGAGGTAGCGCGAGTACAACTGGCGCACCAGCCCCTGCAGCCCGGCGTTGGAATTGTCGCTGATCAGGCGCAGGTCGGCCGCGCCCGCGGTGCGGTAGTTGGTCATGTCCAGCTGCAGCACGCCGACCACGTTGACGCCGCGGTTGCGGTGATCGACGGCGATGGCGTTGGAGCCGCGCAGGCCGATCTCCTCGGCCGCATAGGCCATGAACTTGACCGTGCGGCGCGGCTTCCAGCCGCTGCCCAGAGCGACCCGCAGCACCTCGGTCAGCGTGGCCACGCCCGAGGCGTCGTCGTCCGCGCCCGGCGCGCTCGCGCTGCTGCCGCCGCTGGCGATCGAATCCATGTGCGCGCCCAGCACCGCCACTTCGTCGGGCAGTTCGTTGCCGCGCACGGTCAGCACCACCGACGGCTGCTGGCCGCAGTTGCTACAGGCCACCTGTTCGACGCTGACGTCCGCGCGGTTGGCGGCGAGGCGCTTCCAGCTGTCGCGGATCCAGTCCGATGCGGCGCGGCCGCTGGCGGTGGCGGCGTGGCGCGTGGTCCAGTTGCCCGACAGGCTGCGGATCGTGGCGCGGATGTCGGCCTCCCTGACCTGCCCCAGCCATGGCGTCACCGTGGCCTGATTGTCGACCGTGTACTCGACCGCCTGCGCCGACACCGCCAATGCGCTGAGATCGTCGCGGACGAACGCCTCGGCCTGCTCGCGACTGTCGAAGGCGAAGAACCCGCCGCAGCGCTTTTCCTTTTCGTGCACGTGCCGCACCAGTTCGGGCAGGCGCCCGGCCGGCACGCGGGAAATCGCCAGCGCTTCGCCGTCGCGGCCCGCGAGCGTGCGCAGGCGGGTCCCGGCGTCGGCGAGCGCGGCGCGATGGGTGCGCTCGGCGGCGACCACGTACACCGGCTTGAGCGGATCGTCGCCGGCGGCGGCCGGACCGGAGGCGATGGCGGGAGCCGCGACGGACGCGGCCAGGGACAGCAGCAATTGCGGAGCGAAGCGGGACACGGCGATCTCCAGGAACGGCGCCTCGCGGCGCGGGACGGGCGGCGCGCGGCGGACGCCGCGGCGGAAACGGCCGATCGCACGCACGCGATCGGCCGTGCCTCCACGCTAAGCCGCGGCCGCGGCGGCCTGGCGCGCGACGCGCACGGCCTCGACGCCGACGCGCGTGACCGGGGTCATGCAACGCGCCGAATCGGACGCGTCCCAAGCGAATCGGTATCGCGTTCGCGCGTCCGCCGTCCTGGCCTGCGTGCCGCATGCGAAAAAGAAAACCCCGGCCGGGGCCGGGGCGCGAACGTCTTCGCCAAGTTGGGAAGCGTCGCCGCGCGACGCATGCCCGCGCGGCGAAGCGGTGCGGCGAGCTACGGCCCGGCCAGCGCCGGCGCGAAACGCACCGGATCGCGACAGGCCGGGCCGCAACCGCCGGTTCGGCGGCGCACCGTCAGAACGTGATGCTCCACTTGACGATGCGGCCGGTGTCGCCCGGGCCGTTGTCGTTGACCCGCAGCTTCCACTGGCCGTTGAGCGCCTCGCTCGACACGTCCACGGTGTAGGTCTGCTCCAGGTTGTCGGCGCTGCCGCCGCTGCGGTTGTGCAGGTTGTAGAGCGAGCCGTCCGGCGCGACCAGGTCGACCTTCAGATCGCCGCGATAGGTGTGCACGATGCTGACGTACACCTGCGCGTTGGCCGGCCCGTTGCCGGTGCGGCCGGACACCGGGATCGGGCTGTCGACGGTGGCGTTGTCGTTGATCGCATACGCGGTGGCGTTGCTGTAGGTCTGGGTGCCCGGCCCCGGCCCGGGGCCGCTGCCGGCGGTCTTGCCGAGTTCGCCGACGAAGGCCAGGCCGAGCTTGGCGAACGGCACGCTGTTGGCCGCCGAGTTACCCATATTGGCCAGCGTGTCCGAGGGCGAGTGGATGTACGGCGAGTAGCCGCCGCCGGAGGTGCCGCTCTCGAAGTAGATCGCCGCCGGGAAACCGGACGAGGTCCACGACGCGTGGTCGGAGCAACCGTAGCCGCAGGTGTAGCTGCCCAGCGTGCCGCCGAGGTAGGTCGCGTGCAGGTCGCGCAGGAACTGCTGCAGCGCCGAGTTGGAGTAGTCGGTGACCAGACGCACCGGGTTGGCGCCGCCGTTGCGGTAGTTGGTCATGTCCAGCTGCAGCACGCCGACCACGTTGACGCCGCGGTTCTTGAAATCGGTGGCGATCGCCTTGGAACCGCGCAGGCCCACTTCCTCGGCGGCGTAGCCCATGAACTTGATCGTGCGCTTGGGCTTGTAGCCGCTGGCCAGTGCCACGCGCAGCACTTCGGTCAGGGTGGCGATGCCGGAGGCGTCGTCGTCGGCGCCCGGCGCGTTCATCGCATCGCCGCTGCCGCTGCTGGAGATCGAGTCCAGGTGCGCGCCGAGCACGACCACTTCGTTGGGCAGTTCGCTGCCCTGGATGGTCAGGATCGCCGAGGGCTGGGTCGAGCAGTTGGTGCAGCCGGTGTAGAGCTCGGCGCTGACATCGCTGCGGCCGTTGGCCAGCGCCAGCCAGGTGTCCTTGATCCAGGTCGCCGAGGTGCGGCCGTGGGTGGAGGCGTAGTAGCGGTTCGGATACTGCGTGGACAGATGGTTGATGGTGCCGCGGATGTTCGCCTCGCTGACCTGGCTCAACCACGGATTGACCGTGGCCTGGTTGTCGACGGTGTAGGTCGCGAACAGGGTCTCGATGGCCTCGCGGCTGCGGTCGGCCTTGACGAAGTCCTCGGCCTCGCGACGGCTGTCGAAGGCGAAATAGCCGCCGCAGCGCTTCTCGTTTTCGTGGACGTGGCGGATCAGGTCCGGCAACTGGTGGGTCTTGAGTTCGGCGATCACCAGCGGCTTGCCGATCGCGTTGCTCAGGCCGCTAGCGTTCTTGGCCAGGCTCTGCACGCCGGCGTCGAAGGTCTGGCGCGAGGTGACGATGTAGACCGGCTTGAACGGATCGTCGCTGGCGTCGGCGGGGCGCGCATGGTCGTGGCCATGGTTTTGCGCGTACGCCGGCGGGAGCGCGGCGGCGAGCGCCAGCGCGAGCGCGACGGGTGCGAGGCGGAAGCAGGCGGACCGGGCGTACGGGGAAGCGGATTGCGGTTTCACGGAAAACGCTCCTGGATCGGGCGTCTGCGGCGGATGCTCCGGCATCGGCGCGCGACGCGGTGGACGGAACGGCGTGCGCGTCGCGCACGTCGCGAGGACTTGCTGCGCGTGAAAGCGCGTTCGAGCCGTACGGGGGAGAACGATCCGATGCGCCCGGGATTCGACGCTAAGCGCGCGGGCGCGCAGCGACAAGCGACAAGCGAAGCGAACGCACATTCGCGATCGTGACTGGGGTCATGCAACCGCGCAGTAAACGCTTACGGCTTGCGTTCGCCGGCATATGCATGCAGGAAATCCCTATATTTTCAGTGTTTCGCCGACTGAAACTCCGTGCCGATGCCGAAGCGGCGTTCGCGGCGGCGCGGTTGCATGCGAGGCGGTATGGACAGAAGACCTCGTAATTCCAGCCCCTTTCTGCATCGACAGCGCTCGCATCGTGGGAGGGGCTTCAGCCCCGATGCTTTTCGATCCGAGGCGGCGCCGCAACCGGAAACAAGAGCATCGGGCCTGAAGGCCCTCCCACAAAAGCAAAAAGCCTCGGCGCTCGTGGTATCGGTTCTTGTGGGCCAGTTCGTGCGCCGCCGGCTCTCGCAACAGCCGCTCTTGTGAGAGCAGCACCAGCTCTTGAAGACCCGCTCTTGTGGGAGGGGCTTCAGCCCCGACGCTTTCCGATCCGATGCGACAACCGCGACAACAAACAAGAGCCGCGGACCTGAAACCCTTTCCGGAAAAACGAAGCCCCGGCATGCGCCGGGGCTTCGCAAGCGCAGCATCCGCAACGATCGATCAGAAGGTGAGGCTCCAGCTGTCGATCCGCCCGGTGTCGCCGTTGGCGTTGTCGTTGACCCGCAGCTTCCAGGTGCCGTTGAGCGCCTCGCTCGACAGGTCCTTGTTGAAGGTGCCGATGACGTTGTCGGCGCTGCCGCCGGTACGGTTGTGGATGTTGTAGACGGTACCGTCCGGCGCGACCAGATCGACCTTCAGGTCGCTCTTGTAGGTGTGGTAGATGGTCACCTGCACCGGCGTGCTGGCCGCGCCGTTGCCGCTGCGGCCGGACACCACGATCGGGCTTTCCACCGTGGCGCTGTCGGCGATCGCCACGTCGGTGTCGTTGCGATAGGTCTGCGCGCCGCCGCTGCTCACCGTCACCGAGGCGGTCTTGGTGTTGGTGCTGCCGTCGTCGTCGGTCACGGTCAGGGCGACGCTGTAGGTGCCGGCGGCCGCATACGTCTTGCTCGGATTGGTCGCGGTCGATGTGCTGCCGTCGCCGAAGCTCCAGCTGCGCGAGACGATGGTCCCGTCGCTGTCGCTGGAGGTGTCGGTGAAGCTCGCGCTGAGCCCGCTGGTGGTGCTGCTGAAGTTCGCCACCGGCGGATTGTTGGTACCGGGGCCGCCACCGGTCACGGTGAAGCGCGCGGCGTTGGGCGTGCCCGGCTTGCCCGAGGCGTCGGTGCCCTGCACATAGACCGTATGCACGCCGGCGGCGAGGCCGCTGGTGGGAATCGAGCCGGTGACGTTCTCGTTGCTGCTGTTGAAGCTGCCGTCGCTCGCGCTCAGCGCGATGCCGACCGCCCCGCTCGCCCACGGCGGCGTGTCGATGTAGGCGCGCGCCGAGGCGATGTTCTGCACCGGCTCGCTGCCGTTGCTCTGGTTGAACACGCCATCGTTGACGTTGGCGGTGACCGTCACCGGGGTGCCCGCCGGCACCGAGGCCGACGAGACGCCGACCGAGGTGGTGTCCGGGCCGCTCGGCAGCGTGTAAGGCGCCCACAAGGCGCGGGCGACATAGCGCAGCGTCCTGAGGTTGTTCGGCAAGGTAGTGCCGGTGAAGCTGCTGCAGCTTTCGAAGAAGCTGCCGCCCAGTTCGATGGTGTAGCCCGGCACGCCGAGCAGACCGTACATGGTGTCGTCGGTGGTGCCGTCGGTCCCGTACAGTTCGTTGGACTGCTGCGGCCGGTAGCCGTTGAAGTAGGCCATGCGCCGGCCGAAGGTCTGCAGCGCGTCGCGGTTCGGCGCCGGGTTGACGGTGTCGCCCCACGACCACAGCACCAGATCGGCCGCGCTGTGGATGTCGATGAACACGCCTTGATAGTCCGCCGGCGCCGGCGTGGTCACGTCGTCGCTGCGGCGGTCGGGGAAGATGCCGCCGCTGTAGACGCCGTTGCTGCCGCGGGTGCCGGCGACCAGGCGCATCAGGTTCTGGGTTTCCGGGTCCGAGCTCGGGGTCGGGCCGCGATAGGTCTCGGCGCACTGGTTGCCGCTGGAGCCGCCGGACACGGTATTCCAGTGATACGGGAAGTTGCGGTTGAGGTCGGTGCCGTAGCTGCTCGCGCTGCAGCTGCCGCCGTTGCTGTTGTTGACGTTCTTGCGCCACGACGAGCCGGCCTCGGCTTTCTTGCGTCCGTCGGGATTGGCGTTGAGCACCAGCTGGAAGGCGAAGTTGTCGAGCAGCCAGGTCGCTTCGGCGTCGGTACCGTAGCCATTGACCAAACCTTCGGCGAAGCGGGTGACCAGTTCCGCCGGCGCGTATTCGCGCGCGTGGATCGAACCGAACAGCACCAGGGTCGGCTTGTTCGGCAGCGCCGCGTCGGTAGCCGAGTTGGTGATCTTGAACACCTTCATGTCGTAGCCGGTGCCGGCGTTCTGGGTCTTCTGCCAGCTCGGGCCGATCACGCGCACGCTGGCCAGGTTCGGCTTGCTCGCCGCCAGCTGGTCCATGGTCTGGTAGGTCTCTTCGACCGTGCGGAAGCAAGCGTAGCCGGGGATGCTCTTGGCGCCGGGGAGCGCGGACTTCAGCGCGCTTTGCAGGCGCTGCATCTGCGCGGTGGACTCCTGGTCGAGCTCGTACTTGAAGCCGGCGGCGCGCAGCGCGGCCAGATCCTCGGGCATGGCCTCGACTTTCACGGTCCTGGCCTGGCGGTCGACGATCAAGTGCTGGAAGCGCGATGCGATGCGCTGCAGTTGCTTGGGGTTGTCGTACTTGGCGGTGACGAACACGGGTTGCTCGTCGGCGGCCGCGGCGCTGGCGGACAGGGCCAGCAACAGCGGCAGCGCGGCAATTTGGAAGCGCATTGGGAGACTCTCCATGGACCGGTGCGGTGTGGGCAGCGACGCGGAGGCGTGCCGGAGTCATGCTTGGATGCGGCGTGCGCGCTGGCAAGCGCCGTGCGGCGCGCAATGGCAGCGCTTTCGTGAAGCAGACCAGCAGAATGCAGCTGTGCGAATCAGCGCACAGTTCCGTGCGTTGCGACGAAGCCGTCCCTGCAGGAGCGGCGCGAGCCGCGGCCGCGAATCCACAATGAGAGCGCAAGCATCCGCGGCCCGCGACAGCGGCAGTCGTCGCGCACCAGTGCCGGGTTCGTCGCAGGCGCGGATTCGCGGTCGCGGCTCGCGCCGCTCCTACAGGGGGAACCGAAACTTCATCGCCGCAAAAAAGCCGCGGCCCGAAGGCCGCGGCGTGGTGCGGGTCAAACCGGCTGCATCAGAAGGTGATGCTCCACTTGTCGATGCGGCCGGTATCGGCAGTGGCGTTGTCGTTCACCCGCAGCTTCCAGGTGCCGTTGAGCGCCTCGCTCGACAGGTCCTTGGTGTAGGTCTGGATGATGTTGTCGGCGCTGCCGCCGGTGCGGTTGTGCAGGTTGTAGACCGTGCCGTCCGGCGCGACCAGGTCGACCTTCAGGTCGCTGCGGTAGGTGTGGTAGATCGTCACCTGGATCGGCGTGGTCGCCGAACCGTTGCCGCTGCGGCCGGACACGGTGATCGGGCTTTCCACCGTCGCGTTGTCGGTGATCGCCACATCGGTGTCGTTGGTGTAGGTCTGCGCACCCGGGCCGCCGGACACCGTGACCGAACCGGTCTTGGTGTTGGTGGCGCCGCCGTTGTCGGTCACCGTCAGGGTGACGGTGTAGGTGCCCGCCGCGGCGTAAGTGCGGGTCGGGTTGGTCGCGGTCGAGGTACTGCCGTCGCCGAAGTTCCAGCTGCGCGAGGCGATCGAGCCGTCGCTGTCGGTGGAGCTGTCGGTGAAGGTCGCGGTCAGGCCGCTGGTGGTGGAGGTGAAGTTCGCCACCGGCGGGTTGTTCGGGGTGCCGCCGCCCGAATCCACGCCGTCGATGAACTGCGCGCCGGTGCCGGCCGGGTCGAGCCAGTCGCTCAGGCGCGAGGCCGCGGCGCCGCCGCCGGTCCACGAGGTGAACACGCGGCCGTAGTAGTCGCTGCGGTTGGTGCCGGTGGCGCTGCAGCTCGACGGACCGCCGTGCAGCTGGCCCAGCACGCGCTTATCGGGGCTGTAGATCGGCGAACCCGAGGAACCCGGCTCGGTCACGCCGCCGGTCGGCTGCCACTGCACGCGCAGGTGGGTGGTGCCGGCGCCGCCGCCCCAGGCCACGAACGACGTCGGCTCGGTGACGTTGCTGATGCGCTTCTCGGCGACGTTGGGATGGTGGATGCCGATCGCGCCGGGATAGTTCTGGTCGCGACGGTCCCAACCGGCCCAGAACAGGTTGAACGCCGGATTGGCCGGGGTGTTCAGTTCGAGCAGGGTGAAGTCGGAGGTGGCGTAGGTCGCCTTGACCGTCGAACCGGTCTGGGTCTGGCTCATCGAGCCGTCGCCGTTGGCGCCGCTGGCCGGCGTGTTGGGCGCGCGGCAGGTCGAGTTCTGGTAGTTCCAGTAGACCACGATGCTGGCCGCGGTCGACGCCGTACCCATGCCGCAGTGGTGCGCGGTCAGGAAGTACATCTTCTTGTCGTTGGCGGTGTTGTTGACCAGCGAACCGGTGCACGCCAGGGTGCCGTTCTTCGAGTACGCGCCGACCGAGCGGATGATGTCGCGGCGGCCGTCGCCCTCGGGGCAGACCACGTCGATGTTGCACGAACCCGACACGCCCTTCTCGCCGGACGCGGCGGCCAGGCGGCGCGCGAGCGGACCGAAGCCGACGTAGTCGTGGTTGACCTTGGTCAGGCGCAGCTTGAGTTCGCCGACCTTGTCGCGCGGCACCACCACTTCGATGACCGCCTCGGCGCCCGGCACCACGGCCGTCCACAGCTGGTTCATCGGGTTGTTGTTGCTGGCGTCGTACTGGCTGATCAGGCCGCGATCGCCGGCCGGCGCCTGGGTCGCCGGATACACCAGCAGGCGGCCGCCCGCGGGCATGTGGTAGTCGGTGAAGCCGAAGTTCAGCGACAGCGCCTTCTCCGAGCGCACGCGCTGGCGCCACACGGCGAACTGGCCGTCGGCGGTGTATTCCCACGCGCCGGAATTCTGCGGCGTCATGTCCACGTCCATCGCCAGGGCGAAGCGCGGAATGTCGCCGCGCTTGTCGCGCTTCAGGTCTTCGGCCTTGGCCTTGGCGACGTCGACCGCCGGCATGGTGCGCAAGGCGACCTTGTCGACGCTGGAAAGATTGGCGTTATCGAACGCCGCCGGGCGCGAGGCCGGCGCGGCGAGCGCGGCGCTGATCGACAAACCAAGCAACACCAGGGAACCACAAATGCGTTTCATTGCGTCTCTCCGTCCGTGATGTGGGCATGACCGCGACGCCCGGCTTGGCCGGTGCTGGATGGCGAACGACGTCGGGTCAGGCGGTGGGAACTGGATGCTCCAGTGAGTGAGGCGGGCGTTGCCGCATGCTTCCCCCTACAGCGTGCGTGTACGGCAGGCTTGCGTGTACGGCGGCTTGCGCGACCGAATGCATGCCTTTGAAGCGCTTCGTCGTAGCGATTGCGGTGTTACGCCGCAGTGCCCTGCCGGCGTGTCGTTGCGCGTGGCGTCGGAGTTCGTCGAAGTGGCCACGGCGCGACTGTGAATCACCCTCGTCGCGCACAACAAGACGCAAATCCGCCAGTTCCACATCGCATCCGTGCATCGCGTCACGCATACGACGAAGATTTGTTGCGGATGAAATCGGTGGCCGAAACGGGAAATCGGAATTGAGAACGCGCGCGAATTCAGAATGGGTTGAAGCGCACGGGATGCCGGAACTTCGGGGTGGGGAGGTGGCGATGGCGCGTTTTTCGGCGGGGCGGCAGGCGCGTCGGGGCTTCGATGTTGTTGTTTCGGGCGGGGTCGTCGCGACCTGAGCGCAAAGCGTCGGGACTGAAGTCCCTCCCACAGAAGCCGGAGATCCAAGTTGCGGAATCGAACGGGCAGTCGGCTTTTGCGATGCCCGCTGTTGTGGGAGGGGCTTCAGCCCCGATGCCTTTGTATCCGCTCGCCGCGACCTGAGCGGAAATCATCGGGACTGAAATCCCTCCTACAAGACACGAAGACCGTGCTGCGGAATCTGACGAGCGGTCGGCATTTGCGGTGCTTGTCATTGTGGGAGGGGCTTCAGCCCCGACGCCTTTGTATCCGGTCGCAGCGATCTGATCGGAAAGCGTCGGGACTGAAGTCCCTCCCACATAAGCCGAAGACCTGCGCTGGGGGATCGAACGAGCGGTCGGCGTTTTCGGTGCTTGCTGTTGTGGGAGGGGGGGCTTCAGCCCCGACGCTTCTGTATCAGCTCGCCGCGATCCGATCGAAAAGCATCGGGACTGAAGTCCCTCCCACGCGGCTTCCGCTGCAACGATCGCCACAAAAAACCCCGGCCGAAGCCGGGGTTTGGGGTCTTCATCGCAAGACGGCGCGAATCAGACGGCGCGCATCAGAAGGTGACGCTCCAGCTGTCGATCTTGCCGGTGTCCTGCCCGGCGCGGTCGGCGACGCGCAGCTTCCAGGCGCCGTTGAGCGCTTCGCTCGACAGGTTCTTGGTGTAGGTCTGGTCGATGTTGTCGGTGCTCGAACCGCTGCGGTTGTGCAGGTTGTAGACCGAACCGTCCGGCGCGACCAGGTCGACGATCAAATCGCCCTTGTAGGTGTGGACGATCTTGACCGCGATCTGCGCATTGCTCGGCGCGTTGCCGCTACGGCCGGACACATTGATCGTGCTGGTGACGCCGGTGGCGTTGTTGTCCGGGATGTTGACGTCGGTGCCGTTGGTGTAGGTCTGCACGCCGCTGGCATTAACGGTGACGGTCGCGGTCTTGGTGTTGCTGGCGCCGCCGTTGTCGGTGACCGTCAGCTTGACCGTATAGGTGCCCGCCGCGCTGTAGGTCTTGCTCGGATTGGTCGCGGTCGAGGTGGTGCCGTCGCCGAAGTCCCAGCTGCGCGAGGCGATCGAACCGTCGCTGTCGCTCGACGAATCGGTGAAGCTCACCGTCAGCCCGCTCGCCGACGACGCGAAGTTCGCCACCGGCGGCTGGTTGCCCGGAGTGCCGCCCGAATCCAGGCCGTTGACGAACTGCGCGCCGGTGCCGGAAGCGTCGAGCCAGTCGCTCAGGCGCGTGGCCGCGGTGCCGCCGCCGGTCCACGAGGTGAACACGCGACCGTAGTAGTCGGCCTTCTGCTCCTGCGGCACGGTGCAGCTCGACGGGCCGCCGTGCAGCTGGCCGATCACGCGCTTGTCCGGGCTGTACAGCGGCGAGCCCGAGGAACCCGGCTCGGTCACGCCGCGGTTGACGCCCCACTTCACGAACAGATGGGTGCCGTTGGCCACCGTCGGCGGGTTGTAGTCGGCGCCGCCGTAGCCGGTCTTGCGCGAGGCGCTGTCGGAGAAGCTGATGCGCTTGTCGGCGACGTTGGGATGGTGGATGGCGATCGAGCTCGGATAGTCCTGGTCGCGGCGGTCCCAGCCGGCCCAGTACAGGTTGAACGCCGAGTTGGCCGGGGTGTTGAGTTCGAGCAGGGTGAAGTCGGAAGCGGCGTTGGTCGCGCGCAGGGTCGCGCCGGTCTGGGTTTGCGTCAGCGAACCGTCGCCGTTGCTGCCGTTGGCGGCGGAACCCGGCGCGCGGCAGGTGGAGTTTTGGTAGTTCCAGTACACCACCATCGAATTGTTGGCCGCGGCGCTGGTCATGCCGCAGTGGTTGGCGGTGAGGAAGTACATCTTCTTGTCGTTCGCGGTGTTGTTCACCAGCGAACCGGTGCACCACATCGTGCCTTCCTTGGAATAGGCGCCGACCGCGCGGATGATGTCGCGGAAGCCGTTGCCCTCGGGGCAGACCACGTCGATCTCGCAGCTGCCCGAAGCGCCCGGCGTGCCGCCCGGCCGCTTGACCGCATTGACCAGATCGCTGAAGCCGACGTAGTCGTGGTTGACCTTGGCCAGGTGCAGCTTGAGCTCGCCGAGCTTGGCCTTCGGCACCACCACTTCGATCACCGCTTCGTCGCCCAGCACCACCGGCGTCCACAGCTCGCCGCGGGCGTTGTTGTCGGCGCTGGTGAAGCTGCGCACGCGGCCGGCGGCCGAGGCCGGCGCCTGGTCGGCCGGGTAGATCAGCATGCGCGCGCCGTCGGGCAGCTTGAACTTGTCGAAATGGAAGTTCAGCGAAAACGCGTCCTTGGACTCGATGCGGGTGCGCCAGATCGCGGTGTTGGCGTCGAGGTCTTCCCACACGCCGTCCTTGAGCGTGTCGATGTCGGCGCTCAGCGCGGTGGCGAAGCGCGGGATCTCGCGGCGCTGCTCGCGCTTGGCGTCCTCGACGCGCAGCTTGGCGACGTCCACCGCCGGCATGCTGCGCAGGGCGATGCGGTCGACGCGCGACAGGCGCGCGTGGTCGAACGCGGCCGGACGCAGGTTGGGGGCGGCCAGCGCGCTGCCGATGGACAGCGCGAGCAGGCCGAGAGCGAGGCAGGTACGTTTCATGTCGATCTCCATCGAAGTGGAATGCGGGCGAGGTGGAATGCGAGCAGGGTGGAAGGCCGGGCGTCGCGCAGGGCGACGGGCAGGCGGTGCGGCGTAACGGTGCGGCGGACGGTTGCAAGCGACTCACGGGCGCGAACGGCGGGGGAACCGGCGCTGCGCGGAAAACGGCAAAACAAATCGATGCGCGGTTCGAAGCGGCGACGCGCGATGACGCCCGCCACCGGCGACGCAGCGGAGCGGCGACGCGCGGTCCGAGGCGGAACCGCGCGCGGCCGCGCCCGCGACGGTCCGCGTCCGGACCGCCTGGCGTCGTCGCGTCTGCGTCGTGGCGCCGCAAGCCTGCAGGTTCGTACCGACACATGCAGCCGCGGCCGACGCGGTGGCGTTGCGCTCCCCTCGGCGCTGGAACCCGGCGACGCGCGCCTCCGGGCGGTCGGACCGGCCTTGCGGCCGTGAAGCGAACGCTTGCCGGGCCCGCGCGTCGCGATCGCGACGCGCGGGCGGACGGCATCAGAAGGTGACGCTCCAGCTGTCGATCTTGCCGGTGTCCTGCCCGGCGCGGTCGGCGACGCGCAGCTTCCAGGCGCCGTTGAGCGCTTCGCTCGACAGGTTCTTGGTGTAGGTCTGGTCGATGTTGTCGGCGCTGCCGCCGCTGCGGTTGTGCAGGTTGTAGACCGAGCCGTCCGGCGCGACCAGGTCGACGATCAGGTCGCCCTTGTAGGTGTGGACGATCTTGACCGCGATCTGCGCATTGCTCGGCGCGTTGCCGCTGCGGCCGGACACGTTGATCGTGCTGGTGACGCCGGTGGCGTTGTTGTCCGGGATGTTGACGTCGGTGCCGTTGGTGTAGGTCTGCACGCCGCTGGCGTTGACGGTGACGGTCGCGGTCTTGGTGTTGCTGGCGCCGCCGTTGTCGGTGACCGTCAGCTTGACCGTGTAGGTGCCCGCCGCGCTGTAGGTCTTGCTCGGGTTGGTCGCAGTCGAGGTGGTGCCGTCGCCGAAGTCCCAGCTGCGCGAGGCGATCGAGCCGTCGCTGTCGGTCGACGAATCGGTGAAGCTCACCGTCAACCCGCTCGCCGACGACGCGAAGTTCGCCACCGGCGCGGTGTTGCCGCCCGGCGCGCCGCGGAACGCCGCCACCGCGGCCTTGGTCTGCACCAGCACGCGCTGGTTGTGGTTGCGGTCGGCCGTGCCCATGGCGATGCCGTTGTAGGTCACGTCCGGGTTCGACCAGTAGTTCAGGCGCGGGCAACCGCCGCTGCAGGCGTAGGCCATGATCGTGCGCCACTTGCTGCCGCCGGCCGGCTCGTAGCGGTAGCCGTGGCCGTAGGCGTAGGGCGTGTTGGTCGGATCGGCGGCGGGATCGTGGCGTGCCGACAGGAGGTGGCCGATCTCGTGGGCGAAGCTGTAGTAGCCGGTGGCGCAGTCGTAATGCACGGTCGCGAACGCGGTCGCCGCGGTCGAGCCGATCGAATGGGCCAGGCCGCAGTTGCCGGCGTCGTCGATGATCAGCACGCTGACGTCGGCGGCGTTGGCGTCGCGCGAGGCGTGGATGTCGTCCATGTAGCCGTCGGCGGGATCGGCGAAGCGCTCTTCGTCGGTGAAGTGGCCATCGCCGGCCGAGGTGTACTCGACGGTGCGGTAGTTGGCCAGTTCCAGCTGGATGCCGACGTTGGAGTTGGCGTAGCCCTGGTTGCTCTCGGCGATGGCCAGGTCGACCAGCGCGCGCATGTCGCCGCCGTAGGCGGTCACCGCCTGGTTGGTGGCGACCACCTGCACGCGGATGGTCGCGGTCGCGCCGGGATCGACCGCGGCGGGACCGACCGCGGCGAGCGCGGCGCGGCTGGCGGCGCGCATGTCGATCTGCGGCAGGTCCGAATCGCGATAGCCCTGCGGATGGTCCGGCGGCATGCGGCTCTCGTCGACCTCGACCACCGCGTGGGTGCCGTCGGCGAGCGGACGGATGCGGTAGAGCCTGCCGTCCACGCGCACGTTGCCGGTGACGCCGTCGCCGCGGCGCACCAGCGCGACCGAGTTGCGCTCGTCGCGGCGTACTTCGCGCGCGTCGTGGCCGACAGACTTGGCATTCTCTTTCAAATGCCCCAACCACACCGTAGCGCCGTCGCCGGTATCGCGCGCGCTGTCGAGCACGGCATCGACGAGCC
The DNA here is from genome assembly GCF_031199375.1 of Lysobacter yananisis. Classification (NCBI taxonomy): domain Bacteria; kingdom Pseudomonadati; phylum Pseudomonadota; class Gammaproteobacteria; order Lysobacterales; family Lysobacteraceae; genus Lysobacter; species Lysobacter yananisis. The sequence goes on along the minus strand of NZ_CP133568.1, from coordinate 3,240,392 downwards.
TGGAACCCAGGCGCAGTTCGATCTCGCGCGTGGCCTTGGACACCACGGCCGCATCGGCGCGCTTGAGCTGCAGCGACATCGTCGCCGGCGCGGCGGCGAGTCGGTTGGCGCCGGCCACGGCGGCGGATTGCGCGCCGGCGAGGCTCGCTCGTGCGGCGGGCGCATCGGCGACGAACAACGGCTGGGCGGCGAAAGCCGGGAATACCGAGACGGCGGACAACAGTACGGCGGCACGCGCGGCGTTGCGCGCGCGCAGGCGAGTGATGGTGCGCATTTTGTTCAACCCCCGAGGTCGAAGGCCGCGGACGCGGCCGAAAGGATGGCTATAGCGCCGGTGCGTCGTCCGCGCATGCGTCGGGCTGCGCGGACGCGACCGGTCTTGCTGCGGATCGGTTCGTCGTTCCGGCCGCATCACGAAGCTAGCGGCATCGCACCGGCAGCGGCAACGGTTGGCAAGCGATTGCCGGGCTCACCTTCGTGATGCCGGTCATGCATCGTAAAACTGCTTCGGAAGTGTGATTTCGCGCGTCTCACGCGGCGATACGCACACAATAAAAAACCCCGGACAAGCCGGGGTTTTTCGTAATTCCTGGCGCGACGCGCGCCGGCGCTACGCGATCACTTGTCGACCGGCGCGGGGCTGCGAATGATCGGCCCGAGCGAGATGTGGTTGTCCGGTTCGATGAACTGCACATCGGGATCGGCGGCGAAGGCTTGCATCAACGCGACCGCCTCGGCGCGATCGAGCGCGGGCGCGACGCTGAAGACATCGGCGTTGATGCCCATGCGGTGCTTCCAGGTCAGCTTGAGCCCGCGCTTGCCCAACTGCCCGGCGGTGCGGTCCAGGCGCGGCTGCACCGCGCCGAGCTGCTTGAGCGGCTGCGAATCGTCGCGGTACTTGACGATGAACTGGCCGAACGGGCCGGCGCCGGCCGGTTCGCCGACCTCGGCCTTGGGCTTGCGGGGATCGGCGGCGCGATCGGACGGCATGGGCTGGGGCTCCGGCGTGGGGACGGCATCGACCGAGGCTTCGCTCGGCGGGTTAGGCGCGGACTCCGGCGTGGGCGACGCGGCGGCATCCGACGAGGCGCTGCCGGAGGCCATGCAGGCGCCGACCGCCAGGCACAGCGAGACCGCGATGACCGAGGGGACGAAGCGGCGGGACAGAGGCGACATGCGGGCGGCTCCTTCGAGGTACGGAATAATCTGCAACGCGCCAGCGCGCGCGCCGGGGTCGATGGGGGTCGCGGGAACCCCGCGGTCGGACTTGGACCGGCCGCCGCTGTGCATTCTCCCACGCCCGCGACGCTCGGGGGTGCGCAGCCCCGCCTGCCTCGCGCCCTGCAAGCGAAAGGCCCCGGCCGAAGCCGGGGCCCTGATTCAGCCGGGAAACTCGCAACGGCGGCAGCGCCCGCGGCCGCCGAAGTTCATCCGAGTCAGAAGTTCAGGCTCCAGCTCTGGATCTGGCCGGTATCCTGCGCGGCGCGATCCGCCGCGCGCAGCCGCCAAGTGCCGTTGAGCGCTTCGCTGGACAGATTCACGGTGAACGTGCCGGTCACATTGTCCGCACCGGCGCCGCTGCGGTTGTGCAAGTTGTAGACCGAACCGTCCGGTGCGAGCAGATCGACGATCAGGTCGCCGCGATAGCTGTGGACGATGTTCAACGTCACCTTCGAATCGCTGGGCGCATTGCCGCTGCGGCCGGAGACCACGATGCTGCTGGTGGCGCCAGCGGCATTGTTGTCCGGAATCGCGACCGCCCCGGTGCTGTTGTAGGTCTGCGCGCCAGTGCCCGGGCCGGGACCGGTGGAACCGGCCGCCGCGACGACCGCGGCCGCTGCGTCGACCAGGCCGGGGCCGCAACCGCCCGGGCACTGGCCGGCCGGGATCGGACGCGCGGTGCTGGCGAGGAGTTGGCGCACCTGCTCGAACGTCTTGGGCGTGGGCGACGCGGCCTGGATCAGCGCCACCACGCCGGCGACGTGCGGGGCCGCCATCGAGGTGCCCTGCATGAAGCCATAACCGTTGCCGTTCACCGTCGACAGGATGCCCTGGGCGGGATGGCTGCGCGTGCAGCTCGGCGCGGCGCCCAACGGCAGGAACTCGGTGTCCGGCGAGCAGGTCTCGCCGCCCGGCGCGGTGATGTCGATCGCGCCGCCGTAGCTGGAATAGAACGCGCGGTTGCCGGCCTGGTCGCTGGCCGCCACGCCGATGACGTTGTTGCAGCCGACCGGAGTGGCGCCGGCGGAGTCGATGTTGCTGTTGCCGGCCGCGGCGACCACGATCGCGCCGTTGGCGGTCGCGGTGTTGATCGCCTGCTGGTACGCCGGCATCTGCGAACACGGCAGGTCGAGACCGAGCGAAAGATTGATCACTTCGGCCGGATTCGCGTTGGCCGGCGCACCGGGCACGCTGCCGCCGGAGGCCCACACGATGGCGTCGACGATATCCGAGGTGGCACCCGAACCGTACTTGCCCAGGGCGCGAATCGGCACCACGCGCGCGCCATAGGCGACGCCGGCGACGCCGGTGGCGTTGTTGGTCACGGCACCGACGGTGCCGGCCACGTGGGTGCCGTGCACGCTGCTGGTCGCGGCCGAACTATCGAGCGGATCGCCGTCGCGGCCGTTGCCGTCCTCGGAGGCGCCGCAGTCCGATCCCCTCGAACAGGCCCCGCCGGCGATCGAGCTGACGAAGTCGTAGCCCGGCAAAACGTTGCCGTTGAGATCGGTGTGGGAAACGATGCCGCTGTCGACGACCGCGACCACCACGCCCGTGCCGGTCGTGGTGTTCCAGGCCGTGGGCGCGCGGATGCCGGCAGCGCTGTCGGCATAATGCCACTGCTCGCCGAAACGGGTGTCGTTGGGCACCGCCCAGGCCTGCATGATGTAGTCCGGCTGCACCCAGTCCACGCTCGAATCGCTGGCGAGCTGCTGGATCAGCGCGCGCGCTTCCTCGCTGTTCATGCCCTGGTCGGTGACGATCACGTCGGCGCCCAGCGTCATGCGGCGCAAACGCTGCAAGCCCAGCTTCTTGCCCTTGGATGCGGCCGGCAGGACGACGCGCGCGGCGGCGCGGTCCAGCACCGCGTCGATCGCGCCCAGCGCCGAAGCCGAGCGCGCGACGGACGCCGTCGCAGGCGCGGAATCCTTGAACTTGACTATCAGCCGACCATAGGACTGCCCGGCCTTGAGCCCGGCGACCTCGGCTTGGCCGGCGAAGGCCGGCGCGGCGGCGATGGCACCCAGAGCGAACGCGGTGGCGGCCGCGAGCACATGCACACGGTGGCGGCGGTTGGAATGCAACGACATGTTGGTGATTACCCCTTTGAACGCCGCAATGCGGCTGAAGAGGCGATGCCCGACGCGCCAACGTACGTTGTCGGCGCCTGCGCGCATCGCCATTCGCTGCGAACACCCCCTGCAGCGCAGCCTTTAAGCTGCAGCGACCGCACCGATCGCAACAAGCGCCGCTCCGACTCGAAAAGGTCGAGCTTGTGTGATTCGTATCACGAAAAAATAGAACTAGGACGCGTCCTAATCGATAACGATCAGCGGGATTTCCCCCTGCTCGCCACGATCGAGCACGCGGCCGAATACACCGTTTGTATTCCTTGAATATGCAGTCCTCACTGATCCGATCACCCTAGCCTGTCGACGGGATCGCATCGCCGCGCGCCATGATCGGTAGCGATCCACGCCGGGAGCGCAGCGCGTGGCTGCGCATCCCGGCGTTGCGACCGGCCTGCGCGCGGCCGCGCCGCGCTCAGCGAGACGACTGCGCCGCCGCGACCGCCGCGGCCGCGTCCACCAGACCGGCGCCGCAACCGCGCGAGCACTTGCTCGCCGGGATCGGCCGCGCCGTGCTCTTGAGCAACGCCTCGACCTGCGCCGGCGTCTTGCCCGGCGCCAGCGAGCGCACCAGCGCGGCGACGCCGGCGACGTGCGGGCTGGCCATCGAGGTGCCCGACATCGCGCCGTAGCCGTTGTTGGCGACGGTGGACTGCACCTGGTTGAACAAGCCGTCGCCGCCCGGCGCGGCGAGGTCGATCTTCGCGCCCCAGGCCGAGAACGAGGACTTCGCGCCGTTCTTGTCGGTCGCGGCGACCGCGACGACGTTGTTGCAGCCGGCCGGCACGTTGCCGCTCACGTCGTTGTTGCCGTTGCCGGCCGCGACCACCACCAGTGCGCCGTTCGCCGCCGCCGCATCGACGCCGGCCTGCCACGCCGGCGTGCAGGCGATGTCGCTGCCGAGCGAGACGTTGATGACTTCGGCCGGATTGAGGTTGTCCGGCACGCCGGCGACATGCCCGCCGGAGGCCCAGACGATCGCGTCGATGGTGTCGGAATGGGCGTTGTAGCCCTGCGAACCGGCGGCGCGCACCGGCACGATCTTGGCGGCGTGGGCGATGCCGGCCACGCCGAGGCCGTTGTTGGTCACCGCGGCGATGGTGCCGGCGACGTGGTTGCCGTGCGGGATGTTGCCGGCGTCGTGCGGGTTGGCGTCGCGGCCGTCGCCGTCGAGCGACTTGCCGCAGCCGGCCGAGAGGCCGTCGATCGCGCATTCGGCGGCGTTGCGGCCGTTGACCGCGCTGACGAAGTCGTAGCCCGGCAGCACGTTGGCGTTGAGGTCGGTGTGCGACAGGATGCCGCTGTCGACCACCGCCACCACCACGCCGGCGCCGGCGGTGGCGTTCCAGGCGGTCGGCGCGCGGATGCCGGCGGCGGTGTCGGCGTAATGCCACTGGCGCGAGAACTGCGGATCGTTCGGGGTCATCTTCACCGTCACCCCGCCGTCGACCTGGACGAATTCGACGTTCGGATCGGCGGCGAGCTGGCGCATCAGCGCCGTCGCCTGCGCGCGCTTGAGCGGCCCCGGCGTCGCCACCACGCGCATGCCCGGCAGGGCCATCGCGCGCAGCGCGCTGAGCGTCGGCGCGCCGGCGCGGACGGCGGCGGCGTCCAGCGCCGCCTTCATCGCCGCGACCTCGCGCGACGGCGCGCTGCCGCCGCGGAACTTGACGATGTACTGGTGGTTGCCGTCGTCGCCGAGGCCGGCGAGGTGGGCCTGGCCGGCGCAGGCGGGCGCGGCCGCGCCGAGCAGCGCGAGCGCGGTGGCGGCGGCGAGTGCGTTCAGACGATGGGACGATGCGGGCATGGTCTGGCTCCTGGGAGGTGGCATAGCGGCTACGGGGCGCCGTGCGCGCATCCAACGGCGACGATGCGGCGGCGGCGTGGCGACGACCGAACAGCGAGCCGCGACGGCCCGACCGCTTCAATCTAGGCAAGAACGCCGCGGAAACAGCCCCGGAATGAGCGATGCGACCGGTGCAAACTGCGATTGCCGCTAAAGATCCGGATTGTTTAGGTCGCGTCCGAGTACGGGTTCTGCCTACGGGTTCCGCGTCGCCGAAGCCGCGGCCGCGGGATACGCCGCCCGCCCCCGCGGCCGCCACGCGATCTACCTGTAGGAGCGGCGCGAGCCGCGACCGCGGGCGCGCCGCTCGCATCGAAGGTTCGTCGCAAGCGCGTTGTCGCGGTCGCGGCTCGCGCCGCTCCTACAGTCGCTTCGGCCGCAACGCGTTCCATCCGTGGCGACGACGCACACAACGAAAAAGCCCCGGCCGAAGCCGGGGCTGAGTTCGCATCGGCGCCTGCGGCCTCGCGGCCGCGGCGGGCGATCAGAAGGTAACGCTCCAGCTGTTGATGTAGCCGGTGTCTACCGCCGCGCGATCGGCCGCACGCAGCTTCCAGCTGCCGTTGAGCGCCTCGCTCGACAGGTTCACCGTATAGGTCTTCTTGATGTTGTCGGTGCTCGAACCGGTGCGGTTGTGCAGGTTGTAGACCGAACCGTCCGGCGCGATCAGATCGACGATCAGGTCGCCCTGGTAGGTGTGGACGATGTCGACCGCGACCTGGGCATTGCTCGGAGCATTGCCGCTACGGCCGGTCACGCTGATCGAGCTGGTGATGCCGGTGGCGTTGTTGTCGGGGATGTTGGCATCGGTGCCGTTGGTGTAGGTCTGCACGCCGCCGCTGCTGCCGACGGTGACGGTCGCGGTCTTGGTGTTGCTCGCGCCGGCGTTGTCGACGACCGTCAGCTTGACCGTGTAGGTGCCGGCCGCGCTGTAGGTCTTGCTCGGGCTGGTCGCGGTCGAAGTGGTGCCGTCGCCGAAGTCCCAGCTGCGCGAGGCGATGGAGCCGTCGCTGTCGGTCGACGAATCGGTGAAGCTCACCGTCAGCCCGTTCGCCGACGACGCGAAGTTCGCCACCGGCGCCTGGTTGCCCGGCGTGCCGCCGCCGGCCGCGGCCACCGCCGCCGCTGCGTCGACCAGGCCCGAACCGCAACCGCCGGAGCACTTGTTGGCGGCGATCGGGCGCGCGGTGCTCTGCAGGATCTGCAGGATCTGCGCCGGCGTGCGCGGGCTCGACGCCGCGGCCTGGATCAGCGCGGCGATGCCGGCCACGTGCGGCGCCGCCATCGAGGTGCCGGCCATCGGGCCATAGGCGTTGCCGGACACGGTCGAGATGATGCCCTCGGTCGAGCTCGGCCCGAAGATGCCGTTCTCGCCGCCCGGCGCGGTGACGTGGATGGTCGCGCCGTAGTTCGAGTACGACGCGCGCGAGCCGGCCTTGTTGCTGGCGGCGACGCGGATCACGCCGTTGCAGCTGGCCGGGGTGAAGCCGGCGACATCGATATTGCTGTTGCCGGCAGCGACCACCACGGTCGAGCCGTTGGCGATCGCGGCGTCGATCGCCGCCTGCCACGCCGGCGTGTCGGTGCACGGCGCCGGGCCGCCGAGCGAGAGATTGATGATCTCGGCCGGGTTGGCGTTGGCCGGCACGCCGGCGACGGTGCCGCCGGAGGCCCACACCACCGCGTCGGCGATGTCCGAATCCGAACCGAAGCCCTGGTTGCCGAGCGTGCGGATCGGAACGACCTTGGCGTTGTAGGCCACGCCGGCGCCGCCGGCGCCGTTGTTGGTCACCGCCGCGATCGTGCCGGCGACGTGAGTGCCGTGGACGATGTTGGACGAGTCGTTGGGATTGGAATCGCGGCCGTCGCCGTCGTCGGACTTGCCGCAGCCCGGCGACCCGCCGGCTTCGCGGCACTCGGCGTCGGAGAAGCCGGTGGTCGAGCTGATCATGTCGTAGCCGGGCAGGATGTTGGCGTTGAGATCGGTGTGCGACAGGATGCCGCTGTCGATCACCGCGACCACGATGCCGGTGCCGGTGCTGCTGTTCCACGCGGTCGGCGCGCGGATGCCGACGGCGCTGTCGGCGTAATGCCACTGATTGCTGAAGGTGGGATCGTTCGGCGTCGCCAGCGCGCGGCGGAGGCCGTCGACCTGGACGAACTGCACGTTCGGATCGGCGGCGATCTGGCGCATCACCGCGGCGGCCTCGTCGCGGCCGAGCGCGCGGTCGGAGGCGATCACGCTGGCGCCGGGCACCAGCATGCGGCGGACCTGGCGCAGGCCCACGCGCGCGCCCTTGGACGCGGCCGGCAGCGCGAGCTTGGCCGCGGCGGCGTCGAGCGAACGCGTCAGCGCCGCGCCGCCGGACGCGGCGGCGCTGTCGTTCTTGTACTTGACGATGAAGCGGCTGTAGCTGCCGTCGGCTTTCAACGCGCCCAGGTGGGCTTCGCCGGCGAACGAAGGCGCGGCCAGCGAGGCCAGGGCCAGCGCGGTGGCGGCGGCGAGCAGGTGCGGGCGGTGACGGATGGCGGAACGCAACGACATGGTGGACCCCTCAAAAGATAAGCGCCGCAATGCGACGAAAAGAGCGCCGGCGCGCCGCCGTGGCGGGTGCGGGACACAAGACGCGGCTGGAAGGACGCGTGTGGGGTTCGCGTCCGGACCACACGCTAGCCGTCGGGGAAAAGCCTGGACAAGATGCCGCCGCCATCGATCGCGTGCGAGTAATCGATGTCGATCACAGTACGCGCATTGGTAATGAGCATCGTGCGGAGGGCGGGATTCTCGCTCACTGAGGCTTGCTCGTATTTTTTATGTGTTTTTTGTGATTGATTCTGGCAGTCGGATACGCATCGATCGTCTGCATCGCGGGGTTCGTCGTGGTCGACGCTTCGCGGTCGCGGCTTGCGCCGCTCCTGCAGGGAGATCGCGCGACCGCCGTAGCGACCGTGGGGCGGCACGAGCCGCGACCGCGCCGCGCCCTCACCGACCGCGGCGCCCTTCCCCATCCGTCGTCCCCGCAACGAAAAGCCCCGGCCGAAGCCGGGGCTGTGCTTGCATCCGCTCACGCGGCCCGCGGGCCGCGCCGCAGGATCAGAACGTGAGGCTCCAGCTGTTGATGTAGCCGGTATCGAGCGACGCGCGATCGGACACGCGCAGCTTCCAGGTGCCGTTCAACGGTTCGCTCGACAGGTTCACCGTGTAGGTCTGGACGATGTTGTCGGCACCGCCGCCGGCGCGGTTGTGCAGGTTGTAGACCGAACCGTCCGGCGCGATCAGATCGACCACGAGGTCGCCCTGGTAGGTGTGGACGATGTTGACCGCGACCTGGGCGCTGCTGGTGGCGTTGCCGGAACGGCCGGAGACCACGATGCTGCTGGTCACGCCGACCGAGCTGTTGTCCGGGATGCTGACGTCGCCGGCGTTGCTGTAGGTCTGCGTGCCCGGGTTCGGGGTGCCGCCGCCGAGCGAGTCCAGCGCCGCCTTGGCGTCGACGATGCCCACGCCGATCGGCTGGTCCGGGGTGGTCGGGAACGCGCGTGCGGTGGTCTTGAGGATGCTCTCGATCTGCGCCGGGGTCTTCGGCGTCGCCGACTTGGCCTGCAGCAGCGCGACCACGCCGGCCACGTGCGGCGTCGCCATCGAGGTGCCGCCGTAGGACGCATAGCTCTCCGAACCCGGCGTGGTGGTGCCCGAGTTGAGCGTGGACAGGATGTTCGAACCCGGCGCGGCCACATCGACCACGGTACCGTAGTTCGACTTCTGCGTGCTGCTCCACACCGAACGCTTGCCGGCGCTGTCGACCGCGCCGACGGTGATCACGTTGTTGCAGTTGGCCGGACGCGCGTTGGAGGCGTTGCCGTTGTTGTTGCCGGCCGCCACCACCACGGTCACGCCGCGCGAGACCGCGCCGTCGATCGCCGCCTGGTAGGTCGAGCCGCAGGCGCCGCTGCCGCCGAGCGACATGTTGATCACTTCGGCCGGGTTGGCGTTGGCCGGAATGCCCGACACGGTGCCGCCCGAGGCCCAGGTGATCGCGTCGGCGATGTCGGCCAGGGTGCCGCCGCACTTGCCGAGCACGCGCACCGGCACGACCTTGGCGTTGTACGCGGTGCCGGCCACGCCCTTGGCGTTGTTGGTCACCGCCGCCACCGTGCCGGCGACGTGGGTGCCGTGCCAGCTGGAGTTGCTGCTGTAGCTCACGCCGCATTCGCCGGCGGCGAACCAGTCGCCCTGATCGGCCGGGTTGGAATCGCGGCCGTTGCTGTCGCGCGCGGCGGTCGAATCGCTGATGAAGTCGTAGCCGGGCAGGATGTTGCCGTTGAGGTCGCTGTGGCTGGCGATGCCGGTGTCGATCACCGCGACGACCACGCCGGTACCGGTGCTGACGTCCCAGGCCTGGGTGGCGTTGACGCCCGAGGCGCCGTAGCCCCACTGCTCGCCGAAGCGGGTGTCGTTGGGGGTGAAGAACGCGGTCATGCGCGCGTTCTCTTCCACGTATTCCACGTTCGGGTCGAGCGCGATCTGCTGCATCAACGACTGCGCCTCGGCGCGGTCGAGCTTGCGCCCGGCCTGGACCACGTCGGCGCCGGTGCCGATGCGGCGCAGGTGCTTGAGGCCCAGCGCGCGGCCCTTGCCGGAGAAACCGGCGGCGGCGCTGTCGAGCGAGCGGCTCAGGTTGGCGGGGTTGCTGCGCGCGGCGCTGCCGTCGCGGTACTTGACGATGAACTGGTCGTGCGCGTCGGCATTCGCCAGCGCGGCCAGATTGACGCGGTCGGCGGCGGACGCCGACATCGCCACGCACGACAGCGCGGCCAGGGTGGCGGCGGCAAGCGCGTGCTGGCGCGGAGCGCCCTTGAAGCGATAGGACATGGTGAAACCCCCAAAATCGAAGTGCCGCGTCGCGGCGTATCAACGCGTGGTGGTCTGGCGGCCACGTCCTTGTCTGCACACCCAGCGTCCACGCTGTTTGTGTACGGACTCGTTGCTGCCCGGTCCGCCATAACACGCTACGTGTGTAACTGAACCGTCAACAAGGTGGATGAAAGCCTCAGCAACGCGCAGAGTCGCGAGCGGTATCACAGTTCTGGATTTCCATCGGTCTCGCAGGGGTGGGAACCGCGCCCTGTTGCGTCGTCGTAAGCCGACGCGGCCGGGCGTGGCGGACGGCAAAGAAAAACCCCGGCCGAAGCCGGGGTTTTTCGTGACGCTTATAGCAAATCAAGATTTAGAACGTGACACTCCAGCTGTCGATGCGGCCGACGTCCTGCGCCGCGCGGTCGGCGGCGCGCAGCTTCCAGGTGCCGTTGAGCGCTTCGCTCGACAGGTTCACGGTGAAGGTCTGGTTGATGTTGTCGGTGCTCGAACCGGTGCGGTTGTGCAGGTTGTAGACCGAGCCGTCCGGGGCGACCAGATCGACGATCAGGTCGCCCTTGTAGCTGTGGACGATGTTGACCGCGACCTGGGCGTTGCTCGGCGCGTTGCCGCTGCGGCCGGTCACGCTGATCGAGCTGGTGATGCCGGTGGCGTTGTTGTCGGGGATGTTGGCGTCGGTGCCGTTGGTGTAGGTCTGCACGCCGCCGCTGCTGCCGACGGTGACGGTCGCGGTCTTGGTGTTGCTGGCGCCGGCGTTGTCGACGACCGTCAGCTTGACCGTGTAGGTGCCGGCCGCGGCGTAGGTCTTGCTCGGGTTGGCCGCGGTCGAGGTGGTGCCGTCGCCGAAGTCCCAGCTGCGCGAGGCGATCGAGCCGTCGCTGTCGCTCGACGAATCGGTGAAGCTCACCGTCAGCCCGTTCGCCGACGACGCGAAGTTCGCCACCGGCGCCTGGTTGCCCGGCGTGCCGCCGCCGGCCGCGAGCACCGCCGCGTTGGCGTCGACGATGCCGGCGCCGATCGGGCGATCCGGCGTGACCGGGAACGCGCGCGCGGTGTTCTTCAGCAGGGTCGACATCTGCGCCTGGGTCAGCGGCGTCGACGCCGCCGACTGCACCAGCGCGGCGACGCCGGCGACGTGCGGCGAGGCCATCGAGGTGCCGCTCAACGACTGGTACAGGTTGTTGGCGCCGTTGAAGCCGTTGGAGGTCGAGACGATGTCCGAACCCGGCGCGGCCACGTCGACGCGCGTGCCGTGGTTGGAGAAGCTCGAACGCGCGCCGGTGTTGGTGACCGAGCCGACCGAGATCACCGGGGCGCAGTTGTTGAGCGTGTAGCTGTTGGCGTCGCCGTTGCTGTTGCCGGCGGCCACCACCACGATGGTGCCGCGGCTGATCGCGAAGTTCAGCGCGTCGCGGGTGGCGTTGTCGCAGGTCGCCGGAAAGCGGCTGCCCAGGCTCAGGTTGATGACGTCGGCCGGATTGGCGTTGGCCGGCACGCCCGGTACCGAGCCGCCGACCGCCCAGGTGATGCCGTTGACGATGGCCGAAGTGCTGCCGCTGGGGCCGTTGAACACGCGCACCGGCAGGATCTTGGCGCCCGGCGCGGTGCCGGCCACGCCGAGGCTGTTGTTGGTCACCGCGGCGACGGTGCCGGCGACATGGGTGCCGTGGAAGCTCGCGGCATCGGTCGGATCGCTGGGATCGTTGTCGTTCTGGGCGAAATCCCAGCCCGCCACCAGGTTGGCGGCGAGGTCGGCATGGCGATTGACGCCGGAGTCGATCACGCCGACCACCACGCCGGCGCCGGTGCTGCGGTCCCAGGCCTGTCCGGCGCGGATGCCGCCGGGGCCGGTGCCGTAGCCGTACTGGCGCGGGAATTCGGGATCGTTGGGGGTCATGTACAGCACCATCTCCCGATCCACTTCGACGTACTCCACGTTCGGGTTCTCGGCGATCCGGCGCATCAGCGCCTCGGCTTCGGCCGGGGCCAGCTTGCGGTTGGCGGTCACCAGTTCGGCGCCCAGCGCCAGCGCCTGCGCGCGGCGCAGGCCGATCGCCGGCGCGGCCTTGGCGCCGGCGCCGTTCGCTCCGAGCGTGCGCGCAGCGGCGTTGGCGGCCGCGCTCAGCGAACGCTGCAACTCGCCGGCGTCGCGGCGCTCGACGCTGTCGCTGCGGTACTTGACGATGAAACGGTCGGTGGACGCGCCCGAATCCAGCGCGCTGGTGTTGACGCGCACGTACTGGATCGGACCGGCGGCGGAGGCGGCGGTGGCGAACACGGAAGCGACGACGAAGGCGGTGGCGGCGGACAGCGCGCACAGGCGTGGGTGACGCGACGAAATACGATGCATCGGGCTTTTCTCTCCAACAGGCAACGGCCGCACAGCGCGGCGAGTGCGGCGCGCGGCGGCGCGGTCCCTGTCCGCGCCGGCGTGCGCGTATCCGTCGGATAGGCGCGCGCATGGCGCTGGATCGACCTGCCGGCGGCGACGCGGCGGTTGCGCGACCTTGCGGCGGCGCAAGCGGCAGTCTGGGTTCCGGGCCGAACGCTTCGTTGGTCGAATCCGGACGCGGTCACGCTTGTTCCTGCCTGCGGATGTCCGCTTTTCCGGATTTTCAGACAAGTCCTAAATCACTCGCCGTGCCTGCTCACTCCCCGCCCGCTGATGCCGTCGAGCGTCCCTGGCCGCGACTCGACGGGTCGGCCGTCGCTGGCGCGAGGCCCGGCGCACGTCCGATAGCCGCCGGCATCGCCCGACCGCCGGGGCTGGCGCGCATAAAAAAACCGCCGCCCGGCAAGCCGGGCGGCGGCGGTGTAGCGCTCTGTTGCGCCGCTAGCTGCGCGGCGCTCGGGTCGCGATGCGGCCGCTCAGAAGGTGATGCTCCAGGTATCGATCCGGCCGACGTCCAGCGGCCCCAGGTCGCGCGCGCGCAGGCGCCAGTTGCCGTTGAGCGCTTCGGTCGACAGGTTGCGGGTGAAGGTGCCGGTGACGTTGTCGGCGCTGCCGCCGCTGCGGTTGTGCAGGTTGTAGACCGAGCCGTCCGGCGCGATCAGGTCGACGATCAGGTCGCCCTTGTACGGATGCACGATGTTGACCGAGATCTGCGCGTTGCTCGGCGCGTTGCCGGTGCGGCCGGACACCGCGATCGCGCTGCTGGCGCCGGTGGCGTTGTTGTCGGGAATCGCGACGTCGGTGCCGTTGGTGTAGGTCTGCGCGCCGCCGCTGCCGACCGTGACGGTCGCGGTCTTGGTGTTGCTCGCGCCGTCGTCGTCGGTGACGGTCAGGGTGACGGTGTAGGTGCCGGCCGCGGCGTAAGTCTTGCTCGGGTTGGTCGCGGTCGAGCTGGTGCCGTCGCCGAAGTTCCAGCTGCGCGAGGCGATGGTGCCGTCGCTGTCGCTGGAGCTGTCGGTGAAATTGACCGTCAAGCCGCTGGCGCTGGAGCTGAAGTTCGCCGTCGGCGCCTGGTTGCCCGGGCCGGGGCCGCCGGAGAACAGCGTGTACAGCAGCCGGTTCGGCGAGCCGCGCAGGTCGGTGATCTTGCCCGGGGTGCTGTTGTCGACGATGGCGGCGTGCACTTCGTCCGGCGTGGCCGCCGGATGGGTCGCCAGGTACAGCGCGGCGGCGCCGGCCACGTGCGGCGAGGCCATCGAGGTGCCGCTGTTGGGCGCCGACGCGGTCGCGCTGCCGATGCCGGCCGAAACGATGTCGGTGCCCGGCGCGAACAGATCCAGGCAGGCGCCCCAGCTCGAGGCCTGGCCGAACTGCCAGATCGAACGCGCGTCGTTGCGGTCGCTGGCACCGACGGTGATCGCGCGCGGCACCCGCGACGGCGACTCGGTGCAGGCGTCGATGTTGCCGTTGCCGGCCGCGACCACCGCGACCACGCCGGCGTTGATGAGGTTGGTGACCGCGGTGTCGGTCGCGGCCGAGGCCGGGCCGCCCAGGCTCATGTTGGCGACCGCGGGCTTGACGTGGTTCGCCGTCACCCAATCGATGCCGGCGATGATCTGCGAATTGGGCGCGCTGGAACCGCAGCCGAACACGCGCACCGGGTGCACGGTGGCCTTCTTGGCGATGCCCCAGGTGGTGCCGGCGACGGTACCGGCGACGTGGGTGCCGTGGCCGTGGCAGTCGGTGGTGCTGCTGTCGTTGGGCACCGAGGAATAACCGTTGCCGATGCGGCCGGTGAATTCGGTGTGATCGGCGCGCAGGCCGGTGTCGACGACGTAGGCGTGCACGCCGGTGGCGTCGGTGTCGTAGGTGTAGGTCGTGCTCAGCGGCAGGTTGCGCTGGTCGGCGCGGTCCAGGCCCCAGGTGGCGTTGTTCTGGGTCGCCTCGACCGACATGTAGCCGTCTTCTTCGACGAAGGCCACGCGCGGGTCCTTGAGCAATCCGCTCAGGGCCGCGTCGTCGGCCTCGACCACGAAGCCGCGCAATGCGTGCTGGTAGCTGCGCACCACCGTGGCGCGATGCTGGCCGGCGATGCCGCGCGCGACCGCGGGCACGTCGGCGACGCCGCGTGCGTTTTCGGCCGACAAGCGCGCGGCCTGTTCCTTCAGCACGACGATGTAGCGTCCTTCGATCGGCCGGTCCACGGTCAACAACTCCGCGGCCAGGCCCGGCAGCGCGGTGCAGACGAGGGAAGCACCGATGGCTACCGACAAGATACGACGATTCATGCGCGTCTCCTGAGTGAGATTGCGGAACCGTTCGCGACGACCGCGGTGCGCGGCGGGGCGCTGCGCGCAACGCATGGCCCCCCGGCCTGCGCGCAGCCCCGACACCGGCGCCGGCCGCGCGCACTGTCGCCGCGCGCAGCCGTCCGCCGCCGATGCCTGTACGGCACCGACTGTCGTTCGCGATACGAATTCCAACCCGAGCGATGCCGCGTTGTGCGGCGGATACCGTGGCGTCTCGCGCGTGGCGTTGCGTGCAGTGCGCGAGCCGTGCGGTGTTCGCGGCCGCTGCGTTCGTTGTGGCCGCGGTCAACAACCTATGCAGGCGCCTACGCGAAGTCCATGCGATGGAAACGGTTAATTCGTGGGCAAAGCGTGAACCCGACTGGCACTTTCGTGATCGCGCCGCGACACCGCGCGCGTGACAGCCAGATAGCACGAGCGTGCAGGTGATTCGATGCGTCGGCGTACTGCGCGCACGCGCGCCGCGCCGTTGCGCGCGTGGCGAACGTTCGTGCCGGATGGGGTTTCATGTCGCGCGCGGTGCGGGATCGCGTGTGCGCGGCGGCGCGTCCGGGCGGCCTCGACGACACCGGCCGATCCGCTGCGCCCGCTCCGCGTTCGGCGTCGCGCATCGCGCGGCGACGCTTCCGCGCAGGTCGCGCGCAAACGAAAAACCCCGGCCGGGGCCGGGGTTCGATGCGCCGCGGTCGCGGCGGTGCGGCCGCGGCGGTGCGGCGACCGCGATGGCGGATGCCGTCGCTTACAACATTCCGGTTTCGAGCCGCGCCGCCTCGGACATCATGTTGCGGTTCCACGGCGGGTCGAACACCAGCTCGACGTCGGCCTCGGCCACGGTCGGGATCATCTCCAGCTTGCTGCGCACGTCGTCGACCAGGATGTCGCCCATGCCGCAGCCCGGCGCGGTCAGGGTCATGCGCACCTCGACCGTGCGCTGGCCGTCGTCGCGGTGCTTGACCGCGGCCTCGTAGACCAGGCCCAGCTCGACCACGTTGATCGGGATCTCCGGATCGAAGCAGGTGCGCAGCTGCTGCCACACCAGCCGCTCGACGGCTTCGTCGTCGGCGCCCTCGGGCAGCTCCAGCGGCTCCGGCGGCTCCTTGCCGATGGCGTCGGCGTCGCGGCCGTGGATGCGGAACAGGTTGCCTTCGACGAAGACGGTGTAACTGCCGCCCAGGGCCTGGGTGATGTAGCCGACACTGCCGGCCGGCAGGGTCACCTGCTCGCCTTGCGGCACCATGACCACGGCGCAATCGCGCTCGAAACGGACGGGTTCGCTGCTGCGGGAATACATGCGGGAGAAATGGGGGTGCCGTGCCGCAGCACAAGACCGGCGATTGTACCGGGCCCGGCCGGCTATGCTGTAGGGCTTGCCCCCGTCCACAGTGTTCCGCCGATGACCGTCGCCGCCCCGCCCGACCGCCCCGCTCCGCCCGTCGCGGGCCGCGTCCGCCTGTACTCCTGGCTGCTGCTGGCCCTGGGCACGTTCGGCTTCGCCGCGTTCTGGACCCTGGCGGCGGTGAGCCTGGACCGGCAACTGGCCTGGCTGGCGGTGCTGGGAGCGCTGGACATCGCCTGGATGCTGCGCCTGGGCGGCTGGCGCCGCGGCTGGACCCGCGCCGCCCTGGGCCTGATCGCGACCGCGCTGATCGTGCTGGTCGCCAACTGGGGCATCGTCGCCGGCCAGCTCAGCGGCCCGTTCGGCCTGGACCTGGCCAGTTCGGCGACCAAGCTCGGCCCGAACCTGTTCTGGACCCTGTTCCACCTCGCCAACGCCGGACCGGAACTGATCTGGATCGCGATCGGCCTGGTGGTCGCGGCGGTGGCGTCGCGCTGATCGGCCGCCCGCGTCGGAAGGCCCGCCGCAGCTGAATTGTCGCGGTCGCAGCTCCCACAGCCGCCCCGGCCGCCACGCGATCTATCTGTAGGAGCGGCGCAAGCCGCGACCGCGGGGTAACCGCTCGCACCGAAAGCCTCGCCGTAGCCGCATTGTCGCGGTCGCAGCTCGCGCAGCTCCTACAGGGGCTCGGCCGCCACGCGACCTACCTGTAGGAGCGGCGCAAGCCGCGACCGCGGGGCTGCCGCTCGCGCCGAAAGCTTCGTCGTAGCCGCATTGCCGCGGTCGCAGCTCGCGCCGCTCCTACAGGAGGCTTCGGCTGCCGCCCGCGCATCCGGCTCACGCCGCCGGCGCGGCGGCGAACTCCATCTCGTCCAGGCAGGCCGCGAACAGCCGCGCCGCTTCTTCGATCTCGGCCACCGACAGCGCGCCGTAGCCGAACAGCAGACCCGCGCGCACGGGCGCCTGCATGTAGCACGGCGCGACCGAGTACAGCCCCAGCCCGCGCGCCTGGGCATGGGCGACGAACGCGTCGCCCTGCGCCGGGGTGCAGCCGCGCAGCCACACCAGCAGGTGCATGCCGGCGCGCGAATCCTGGATCTCCAGCGCGTCGCCGGCGAGCCGGCGCAGCGCCGCCAGCAGGGCCTCGCGGCGCTGGCGCAGGGTCTTGGCGGTGCGGCGCAGGTGGCGCTCGAAGCCGCCGTCGGCGAGGAAGTGGGCCAGCGCCGCCTGCTCGATCCCCGGCGAGCCGAAATCGTCGGCCCACTTGGCCGAGACGAAGTCCTCGCGCAGCCCCGGCGGCACCACCAGGTAGCCCAGCCGCAGCGAGGGGAACAGCACTTTCGAGAACGTGCCCACGTACAGGGTGCGGCGCGCGTCGTCGAGGCCGTACAGCGCCGCGTGCGGCTGCGCGTCGAAGCGGAACTCGCCGTCGTAGTCGTCCTCGAAGATCCAGCACTCGTGGCGGCGCGCGTAGTCCAGCAGCGCGCGCCGGCGCGGCAGCGACATCAGCGCGCCGGTCGGGAACTGGTGCGAGGGCGTCACGCAGATCAGCCGCGGCGGCCGCTCGGGCAGCAGGTCGGTGCGCAGGCCTTCGCGGTCGACCGGGATCGGCAGCAGCCGCGCGCCGTGGATCTGCAGCGCTTCGCGCACGGCGAAGTACTGCGGGTCCTCGAGCGCGACCTCGTCGCCTTCGTCGAGCAGCACCCGCGCGGCGAGGCTGATCGCCTGCTGGGTGCCGGCGACGATCACCACGTCCTCGGGCGCGGCGCGCACGCCGCGGCGCAGCGACAGGTACTCGCACACCGCCGCGCGCAACGCCGGCAGGCCCTGCGCGGCCGGGTAGTTCGGCGGCGTATAGGCGGCCGCGTGCGACAGCGCGCGCGCCCAGGCCGAGGTCAGCAGCGGATTGGTGAACGGCACTCCGTACTGGAAGCTGTGCACGGTGCCGGGCAGGCGCCGGCCGGGGATGTTGGCGTGGTCGTGGTAGCGGCGCAGGCGGCGCGCGTAGTCGCTCTGCGCCGGGATCCGCGCCGGCGGCTCGCTGCGCGGCTGCGCCGGCGCGCCGGGCAGGACCACGAAACTGCCCGAACCGACCCGCGCCTGCATGAAGCCCTCCGCGCGCAGTTGCTCGTAGGCGGCCAGCACGGTGTTGCGCGACAGCCCCAGCTCCTGGGCCAGCAGCCGGCTCGGCGGGAAGCGCATCCCGGCCGGCAGCCGGCCGGCCAGCACCGCGTCCTTGAGCGAGCGGACCAATTGGCCGTGCAACGGACCGCGGCCATCCAACGGCAGGTACATCCGCGCACTCCCGATTGGCCCCCTCGGGCCGCGCTCGCCGCGAGTGTGCCAAGCCCACCGCCGGCTGGCGAGCCGTCGGCGCGGCCTGCCGGTCGCGGCACATCGAGCCCGCGCTGGCCGCGCAACCGCGGCCGTCCCAGGCCCCGAATCCGTTGCCGGGCGCGTCGGCGCAGGCACCGGTCTCGTCGGATTGGCTCCTTCGTCGCCCTGGAAATTGGCCCTCCTGATGGACGACCGAGGTGGCTAGCTTAGGAACCAACCGCGGCATTCACGCCGCACCGCGACGACGCCGAGGGCCGCAATGAGCGTGCACCATCACCGCATCCGTTTCGCCGAGCATCTGGACCTGGGAGCGGGCGCGAACCCGGGCACGCCACTGGACCTGAACAGGCCGTGGTCGCCCACGCCCGCCGGCTTGCACCTGGTCTGCGCGTCCGGCCGCGCCGTGCAGCTGGACCTGCCGCCGGGCTGGCTGTCGCTGTGGCTGCCGCTGCAGGGTCCGCTGCGGCTGGAAGCGGCCGACAGCGCCTGGGACCTCGCCCCCGGCCATCTGCAGGTCTGGCGCGACGGCCGCGTGCGCAGCGGCGCGCGCGGCCCGTGCTGGTGGCTGTGCCTGTGCGGCCCGGAAGCGGCCTGGAAACCGCACCTGGCCGGGGCGCCGCAGGCGCTGGGCAGCGAACTGTTCCCCTGGGAAGGCGTCGCCGCGCGCGACGCGCGCCGGCTGCTGGTGCGGTTGGCGCGACTGGGCGCGCGGCCGACCGAACTGGCCGCCAGCGGCCCGACCTTGCTGCGCACCCTCGCCGAGTTGCTGCGCGAAGAACAGCGCGAATTGCTGGAACGGCTGGCGCGCTGCAGCGGCCGCACCCTGCGCCGGCGCCAGCAGACCCTGCTGCGGCTGCTGCGCGTGCAACACCTGATCCGCCGCCATCCCGACGTGCGCCTGGACCTGGGCCGGCTCGCGCGCAGCGCCAGCTACTCGCCCTGCCACCTGATCCGGATCTACCGCGACGTGTTCGACGAGACCCCGACCGAATACGCCGCGCGGCTGCGCTCGGACCGCGCCTGGCGCATGGTCCGCGACACCCGCATGCCGGTGTGCGAGATCACCGAGGCGCTCGGCTTCGAAAGCCAGAGCGCGTTCTGCCGCGCGTTCAAGAACTCGTTCGGCGTCACCGCGACCCAGGCGCGGCGCGCGGAAGGCGCGCGCCTCGCCCGCGGCCGCGCGGCGTGAGCGCCGTATCTTCGCGCGCCGACGCCGCGTAGCGCCGGCAATCCCTTCCGCCGCAGCGGCCCCGCCGGCGCGGCCCACCCGCCACCGAGCCCGCCATGACCGCCGCCCTCCGCTCCGCCCGCTCCTTGCCGCTGTGGACCCTGATCGGCGGGCTTATCGCCGCCATCCTCGATATCGGTTATGCGATCGGTTACTGGGGCCTGACCAAGGGCGTGCCGGCCGAACGCGTGCTGCACAGCGTCGCTTCCGGCCTGATCGGGCGCGAGGCCGCGCTCGCCGGCGGCGCCGGCACCGCCGCGTTGGGGCTGTTGTTGCACTGCTTCATCGCGGTGCTGATGGCCGCGGCCTATGCCATCGGCGCGAGCCGGCTGGCGTGGATGCGGCGCAGCCCGTGGCGGGCAGCGACCTTGTACGGCCTGTGGCTGTTCGTGGCGATGAACTTCATCGTCGTGCCGCTCTCGCGCGCCGGCATGAAGGGGCTGCCGCCGGATCCGGTATGGATCGGGCTGAGCATCCTGGTCCATGTCGTGTTCGTGGCTTGGCCGATCGCCTGGGCGGTCAACCGCGCCCTGAACGCGAAGGGCGGCCGGCATGCGCGCTGATTCCGGCAAGACCCGCCTGCCGCGTCTACGCCAATCCGGCCGTGTTGCGGGGCCTGCGCGGCGGCGCCTATCCCGACGCCGCGGCGCTCGTCTACGACCTGTTCGAAACCCGCGACAACGCCGGCATCGTCGAGCCCGGCATCGTCGAGCAAGGCTCGCGCAGGCGTATCGACGTGACGGCAGGGACAGCGCGCGCTTCAAGCACTGCGGCGGCCGGGGTTACACCGGATTCGCCGCGGGCGAGCGCAGCGATCGGCTGAACAGCGTCGAGTGCGACGGCTGCGCGGCCTGCCATGCGAGCCGGTGCAAGCGCGGCGATGCGTTCAGCGAACGGGGCCATGCCGGCGAGGGCGATGCTTCAAGCCCGTCAGCGCTCGTTGCCGCTGATCGGAAAGCGTCGGGGCTGAAGCCCCTCCCACAAAATCCGCGCCTGGGCCGGTTTCGACCGCTGCGCGTCTCGTCGCGGGGCCGGAAAACCCGATCCGCCCAAGCCTCGCCCCGCCCGAAATGCGAGAATCCGTCCTCGCCCCCCTACCGTCCCGGCCGCCGCATGCGGCGCCGGCACGGCACTATCGCCGCGCTCCGCCAAGCGGCCGGCAGGACAGACCATGATCGCCAACGACGTACTGCGCAGCATCCGTTACATGCTCGACCTGAGCGACCAGAAGGTGGTCGATCTCGTCCATCTGGCCGACCCGGCGTTCGCGATCGAGAAAGCCGACGTGCAGGCCTTCCTCAAGAAAGACGAGGACGAAGGCTACGCGCCGTGCGACGACGCCGTGCTCGCGCGCTTCCTCGACGGCCTGGTGTTCCACTATCGCGGCCGCGACGAAAGCCTGCCGCCGCGCCCGCTGGAAAAGCGCGTCAGCAACAATCTGGTGCTGAAGAAATTGCGCGTCGCCTTCGAGCTCAAGGACCTCGACATGCATCAGGCCTTCGCCGATGCCGGCTTCCCGGTTTCGAAACCGGAGTTGAGCGCGCTGTTCCGCCAGAGCGACCACAAGAACTTCCGCCTCTGCGGCGATCAGATGCTGCGCAATTTCCTCAAAGGCTTGACCTTGCGGATTCGCGGCGGCCATTGAGCCGCGGCGCTGTCCGCCGCGATGCGGGCGCGTGCGTGATCGCGCCCGCTTCCGCTCGCGAAAGACGGCTCAATGCCCGCCGTCGAGCGCCTTGAGCTCCGACACCAGCGCGCTCGCCATCTCCGCGCCGTCGCCGTACAGCATGCGCGTGTTGTCGGCGTAGAACAGCGCGTTCTCGATGCCGGCGAAACCCGTGCCCTTGCCGCGCTTGATCACGATGGTGTTGCGCGAGTTGATCACGTCGAGGATCGGCATGCCGTAGATCGGCGAGGCCGGGTCGGTCTTGGCGACCGGGTTGACCACGTCGTTGGCGCCGATCACCAGCGACACGTCGGTGGTGGCGAACTCGGGGTTGATGTCGTCCATGTCGGCGATCATGTCGTACGGCACGCCGGCCTCGGCCAGCAGCACGTTCATATGGCCGGGCATGCGCCCGGCGACCGGGTGGATCGCGAACTTCACCTTGACCCCGCGCTCGGTCAGCTTCTGGGTCAGCTCCCAGATCTTGTGCTGCGCCTGCGCCACCGCCAGGCCGTAGCCGGGCACGATCACCACGCGCTCGGCGAAGGCCATCATTGCGGCGACGTCGCCGGCTTCGATCGGCTTCTGGGTGCCGGCGATCTCCTGCGCCTGGCCGCCGCCGCCGAAGTTGGAGAACAGCACGCCGCTGATCGGCCGGTTCATCGCCTTGGCCATCAGGCGGGTCAGCAGCATGCCGGCCGCGCCGACCATGGTGCCGGCGATGATCAGCGCCTCGTTGCCGAGCACATAGCCTTCGAACGCCACCGCCAGGCCGGTGAAGGCGTTGTACAGCGAGATCACCACCGGCATGTCGGCGCCGCCGATCGGCAGGGTCATCAGTACGCCCAGCGCCAGCGCCACCAGGATGAAGGCGATGATGATGCCGCTGTTCAAGGTCATCACCGCGGCCACGCCCAGCACCACCATCGCCAGCGCGACCAGGGCGTTGAACGCCTGCTGGCCGGGGAACACCACGCGCTTGTCCAGGCGGCCGTCGAGCTTGGCCCAGGCGATCACCGAACCCGACAGCGACACCGCGCCGATCGCCGCGCCGACCATCGCCAGCACCAGCGCGATGCTCGGCGTGTGCATCGCGACCACGCCGTGCTCGAGCTGCGCCTGCAGCGGGTCGGCCGGCAGCTTCCACGACAGCCGCAGCAGTTCCACCGCGCCGATCGCCGCGGCCGAGCCGCCGCCCATGCCGTTGTACAGCGCGACCATCTGCGGCATGTCGGTGATCGCCACCTTCTTGCCCGAGACCCACGCCGCCGCCGTGCCCAGCAGCACCGCCGTCGCGATCAGGCCGAGGTTGTGCAGGCCCGGCAGGAAGAACGTCGCCACGGTGGCGATGATCATGCCCGCGCCGGCCCAGCGGATGCCGCTGCGCGCGGTCACCGGCGAGGCCATGCGCTGCAGGCCGAGCAGGAACAGGGTCGCCGCGACCAGATAGCTGGCCTTCACCAAAGTCGAAAGAACGTCCATCAGCGCGCGCGCTCCATAGAACGACAGCTGCCCCACGGGCAGCGCCCAGCCGAGAAAAGCGAGGAGGAAAGGAACGGCGAGCAGGGCCGCGCCGAAGACGGCGGCCACGGCCGCCGCGAGGTACCGCAGGTGCGGCGCATTCAGCCGCCCGCCTTGCCGGCGGGCTTCTTGCTGGACTTGAACATCTCCAGCATGCGCTCGGTCACCACGTAGCCGCCGGCGGCGTTGCCGGCGCCGAGCAGCACCGCGACGAAGCCGATGACCTTCTCCGTCAGGTTGTCGGCGTGGCCCAGGACGATGATCGCGCCGATCAGCACGATGCCGTGGATGAAGTTGGAGCCGGACATCAGCGGGGTGTGCAGGATCACCGGCACCCGCGAGATGATCACGTGGCCGGCGATGGCCGCCAGCATGAAGATATACAGCGCCACAAAACCGTCGTTCATCCGGATCTGTCCCCATGCGTTGTCCGCGCCATCATAACCGTCCGTGAATGCAGCGCCACCGTTGTCAACCGATCCCGGGGGCGGACGTTTGCGGATTGTGTAAGCGCCGCACATTCCGGTGCAGGAACCGTCCGCATGCCCAAGCCCGCCCATGCCCATCGCCGCCACCGCCGGCCGGCCGCGCGCGGCTGAGGGCGCGCGCGTGCTGCAACCGCCCGCCACCCGTATGCTGGACGCCGTGAGCGTCGAGTCCGAGCCGCTGCCGCCGAACGATCCGCTGGAGCATCGCTACGACGCCCGCCAGCCCGCGCGCCCGGCCGGTGCCGGCGCGGCGGCCGCGGCCGGGCCGGATTCGGCTGGGCCCACGCCACCCGGGCCGAACGCGCCCGCACCCGCGGCGACGGCCGGCGAGCACGAGGACGACTTCGACGCCGCGACCGCGCTGCCGCCGCCGGAGCGCGACCCGGCCCCGGCGCGGCTGCCGGCCAGCCTGGAGGAATTCCTCGCCGGCCTGGGCACGCGCGCGTTCCGCTTCGCCGAACTGGGCCTGCGCCACCGCGAGGACGCGCTCGACGCGGTGCAGGACGCGATGATGAAGATGCTCGGTTACCGCGACCGCCCGCCGCAGGAATGGACGCCGCTGTTCTGGAGCATCCTGCGCAGCCGCATCGTCGATGTGCAGC
Source organism: Lysobacter yananisis (assembly GCF_031199375.1). Classification (NCBI taxonomy): domain Bacteria; kingdom Pseudomonadati; phylum Pseudomonadota; class Gammaproteobacteria; order Lysobacterales; family Lysobacteraceae; genus Lysobacter; species Lysobacter yananisis. The sequence goes on along the minus strand of NZ_CP133568.1, from coordinate 3,216,441 downwards.
GGCGGCGCGCGTTCCGCCTGCGCTGGCTGCTGCCGGCCGCACGCGGCGAGGACGACGCGCCGGCCGACTGGGCCGACGACGGCCCCGACCCGCAACGCACCCACGACGGGCGCGAGGCCTACGGCCGACTGGCACAGGCGCTGCAAACACTGCCGCGGCGGCAACGCGAGGCGTTCTCGCTGCGGATACTGGAAGAACTCGACGTCGCCACGACCGCGCGGGCGATGGGCTGCAGCGAAGGCGCGGTGAAGACGCATCTGTCGCGGGCGCGCGAAGCGCTGCAGCGGCAATTGGAGGAATGGCGATGAACACCGACCCGCGCAGCGCCGACGGCCGCACCCCGGCGCCGCACCGCGCAAGCCCGGCGGACGAAGCGGACGCGCGTTTCGACGCGACCCTGCGCGATCTGCACGCGCAGTCGCTCGAACGGCTGAGCCCGCAGGTCCGCCAGCGGCTGCGCACGATCCGCAGCGAGGCCGCCGCCCAGCCCCGACGGGGCCGCGGCGGCCTCCTCGGCTGGACCCTGGCCAGTTCCGGCGTGGCCGCGGTCGCGCTGGCGCTGGGCCTGCAGTTCGCCGGCGGCGGCGCGCCGCTGCCGGCGGCCGCGCCGGCGCAGGTCGCGCAGCAGCCGGTAATGGCCGCGCCGTCCGCGGTCGCGGCCGAGGCGAGCTACGACCCGGACACCGCCGTGGCCGCGCTCGACGAGAATCCCGATCTGTACCTGTGGCTGGCGTCCAACACCGACGCGCTGCCGCAGACCCACCTGGAGTAACCCGCCATGCGCCGCCCCTTCTTCCGCCGCGCCGAACCGCTGCTGGCCCTGGCCCTCGCCGTGGCCGCGCTGGCCGCGCCCGCGCTCGCCGCCGCGCAAACCGCTCCGGCCGGCGCCGCCCTGCCCAGCTGGGACCAACTCAGCCAGGCCCAGCGCGAACAGTTGATCGCGCCGATGCGCGACCGCTGGAACACCCAGCCCGAAGAGCGCCAGCGCATGCTCGACCGCGCGCGCCGCTGGCAGCAGATGACCCCGGACGAACGCCGCGAGGCGCGCAACGGGATGAAGCGCTGGGAAGGCCTGAATCCGGAGGAGCGCGGGCAGATGCGCGCGCTGTACGGCAAGATGCGCGGCCTCGACGAGAACGGCAAGCGCGCGCTGATGGAGAAGTGGCGGACGATGACGCCCGACCAACGCCGCGCCTGGGCCGAGTCCAACCCGCCGCCGCCGAAACAGCGCGGCGACCACCATTTCCCGCCGCCTCCGCCGCCGCCGCGCAATTGACGACGAGTCGCCGCGAAAGCCGCGCCGGCTCCCTGTAGGAGCGACGCGAGTCGCGACCGCGAAACCGCAACAACGACGCAACGAGCCGCAGGCCTGCGCAATCGATCGCAGTGACGACGTGATTGAGGTTGCGCGGTCGCGACTTGCGTCGCTCCTACAGGGCGCGGCCGACTGTTCGCTGCAGGACTCAGCCTCCGCGCGAACGCGGAGATCCAATGCTGCGGGGCAGGAACCTGAGCAGCGTTCGGATCTCCGCGTTCGCCGGTTCTGTTTCACCGGCGATGCGATCCGTACCGCCATGCCATGGCAGGACTTTGAGGCCCGATGCCCGCCGTTGTGGGAGGGCCTTCAGGCCCGACGCTTTTCTCTCAGGTCACCGCGATCCGAAACCAGAGCATCGGGCCTGAAGGCCCTCCCACAAAATAGCCCTCTCACCGAAAGGGTCCGCAAAAGCGGCCCTTTCAAAGAACGCGGCTACGCGGCCGCGCTCTGCGCCTGCGCCTTGCGCTCCGGCCACACCGTCTTGGCCAGCAACTCGTCGTCCCAGTCGTACTTGAGCTCGCCGCCGTCGACGAACAGGCTGACGAAGTTGAGCACGTTGCGCGCGAACATCTCGCTGGCATGGACCGCGCCGGCGCTGGCGAGGTTCAGCGGGCCGGCGATGGTCACGCCGTTGGCGTCGACGGTCTCGCCCGGGCGGGTCAGTTCGCAGTTGCCGCCGGTCTCGGCGGCGAGGTCGACCAGCACGCTGCCGGGCTTCATCCCGGCGATCATCGCCGCGGTCACGATCTTCGGCGCCGGACGGCCCGGCACCGCGGCGGTGCAGACGATCACGTCGACGTTCTTGAGGTGCTCGCCGAGCCGGCGCTGTTGTTCGGCGCGCTCTTCGTCGGTGAGCTGGCGGGCGTAGCCTCCCTCGCCCGCGGCGCTGACGCCGAGGTCGAGGAACTTGCCGCCGAGCGATTCGATCTGCTCGCGCGTCTCCGGCCGCACGTCGAAGCCTTCGACCTGCGCGCCCAGGCGCTTGGCCGTCGCCACCGCCTGCAGGCCGGCCACGCCGGCGCCGACGATCAGCACGCGCGAGGGCCGGATGGTGCCGGCGGCGGTGGTCAGCATCGGGAAGAAGCGCGGCGCCAGTTGGGCGGCGATCAGCACCGCCTTGTAGCCGGCCATGCCGGCCTGCGAGCTGAGCACGTCCATGGCCTGGGCGCGGGTGGTGCGCGGCAGGCGCTCCAGCGGGAACGCCAACAGCTGGCGCGCGACGATGGCCTCGGCGCGCGCGGCCTCGGCCTGCGGCTGCAGCAGGCCGACCAGGGCCGCGCCTTCGCGCAGCAGGTTCAGCCGCTCGCCGTCGGGCGCCTGCACGCACAGCACCACGTCGGCCTGGGCGGTGGCGCCGGCGGCGTCGTCGGCCAGTTCGGCGCCGGCCTGGACGTAGGCCTCGTCGGTGAAGCTCGCGCCGCGTCCGGCCCCGCGCTGGATGCGCACGCGCGCACCGCGGGCGATCAGTTTCTTGCAGGTCTCCGGCGTCAGCGCCACGCGCTGTTCGCCGGCCGCGGTCTCGCTGGCCACGCCAATCGTGATGCCCGACATGCTCTGCTCCGTGCCCGGTTTGGCTGATCGTAGCGGATGCCGGGGGCAGGAGCGAGAAGTGAGCGTGGAGGAGTGAGAAGTGAGCAAAGGCGGTTAGCGCCGCTCTTTCTCACTTCTCACTCCTCTGCGCTCGCTTCTCGCTTCAAATAACGCGATCCAGATGCCGCCGCACCTGCCGCATCGCCTCATCGAACGCGGTGCGCTCGGCGCCGACCACCAGCCGGCCGGAGGCGGCCAGCATCGCCAGCTCCTCGGCCGAGGCGACCAGGGCGCGCACGCCGCGGCGGTTGACCAGCAGCAGGCGCGAGGTCAGCGGGCTGAGCCAGGCCACCTTCACCGCGACGGTCTCGCCCTGCAGGCTGGTCAGGCGCAGCCAGTCGCCGGGTTCGAGCTGGCGCATGCGTTCGGCCAGCAGCGGGTCGTGGCCGCCCTGGGCGGCGTCGTCGGCGAGGTAGCGGCGGCGTTCCTCGGCCACGTCCTCCTCGACTTCGGCAGCGCTGGGCTGCGGATGATCGGCGCGCTCCTTGTCCGGCGTCGCCAGCGCCCGCACCAGCCCGGCCATGGCGTGCTGGGCGGCGCTTTCGTCCAGGCCCGAGGACGACAGGCACTGGATGATGATCGGCTGCAACGCCAGCAACTGATCGGCGAGCTCGCGGCCGCGGTTCTCGGCGGCGAGCTTGTCGGCCATCACCAACGCGTCGCCCAGCGCCATCGCCTGGGCGCGGCGCTTGGGGTCTTCGTTCTCGCGCAGCAGCACCTGCACCAGGTGGTGGCGCCACGGCGTGGAAATGAAATCGGCCACCGCCGAGGTCAGCTTGCCGTCGGCGATGCGCTCGCGCACCGCCTGGTCGGCCTGGCTGCGCGCGGCGCCGAGGCGCTCGCGGCCGTAGGTGGCCTTGGCCGCGCGCTGTTCCTGCAATTCGATCCGGCGGCGGTGCTGGGCCAGCATCGCGTCGAGCTCGGCGTGGGCCAGCTCGAACACCGCCAAGTCTTCGTTGTAGTCGGAAACGATGCGCTGGGAGATGTCGGACGCGCGTTCGAGCAGGTCGCGGTCCTGCGGCGTCTCGCCGTCGTTGCCTTCGCAGGCCTCGGTGATCGCGTCGAGCAGGCGCCGCGCGGGATGTTCGCGCTTGACGAACACCGCGTTGTCGGTCAGCGCGACCTTGACGTAGGGCATCACCAGCCGCGCGTAGACGCGGCGGGCGCGGTCCTGCAGGGCGTGGTTGCGGAACAGCGAGTCGAACAGCAGCGCGACCAGGTCGATCGCGTCGTCTTCCTCGGGACTGAAGCAGGTCTGGTCGGGATTGAAGCCGAGCCGGCGCGCGCCGTCGAAGAGCTGGTCGCGGATGGTCTCGCCCAAACGCCCGGACACCGCCAGCGCGCGCGCGAACGCGTCCGGCGGCTCGGGTTGCAGCAGCGAGGCCATGCCGACCACTTCGTCCACGCGCAGCTCGCGGCGCTGGGCCATGGTGCGCTGCGGCTGCTGTCCGGGCGGCAGGCCGCCGCCCTTGATCAGCCCCTCGCGCCAGGCATGCAGTTGGGTGCGCAGTTCGGCCAGTTCGGCCGCCATCGCCGCCACTTCCACCTGCGACACCGCCCCGCCCTGCGCCGCGTAGCCGGAGCCCTGGCCCGGTGCGGGCGGATACGATCCTTGTTGATAGTCGTGCGGCACGGACGCTGCGGCCTCGCGATGCGGAACGGTGTCGAACACGCCGTCGAGCGTGTTGCGGTCGCGGCGCTCTTCGGCCGCCGCGCGCGCCGGGCCGGCCGGCGGCGCGCCGGTGGCCATGCCGTAGCCGGCGGTGGCGAGCACCTGGTTGAGGCGCGCGTACATGTCGCCGAGCAGGCGCGCCAGCTCCTGTTCGTATTGGCGGAACAGCCGCATGCGCAGGCTTTCGGTGACCTGGGCTTCGGTGTAGACCGAGGTGAAGGCCTTGATCAGGCGATACGGGCCGACCGGGTTGACGCCTTCCGGCGCGCCCATCGCCTGGGCCAGCATCTGCAGGCGCGCGCGCACCATTTCCAGCGGACGCTGGTAGCGCTGCTCCAGCAGTTCGACCAGGCGCTCGCCGTCGAGATCGAACGCCAGTTGCTGCTCGCCGACCAGTTGCAGCGGCGAACCGCCGACCCCGCCGACCGCCGCGCCGGGCGCGCGGAACGCCTCGAAGCCCTGGCCGATCTGCTGGCGGAACGCCATGACATGGCTGGCCTGTTGCTGGCGCAGGATCCACAATGCGGCCTGGTCTTCGAACTGGTGGTTGCGGCCGTCGCCCTTGAGCGAATCGGCCTTGAGGGCATCCTCGATCGGTCCGTACAGGGAACCGGGCAGCCCCCCGAGTTGCTCGAGCGTCTGTCGTTTGAGTTCTTCGAGCACGCGTGCAGGATCTGCCCGCGTGTTGTGAACGACGCCGTGCAAGTGACCGGACACTCGCGTTCCCCCTGATGATTGCGGCTACGTCTTTTTGCGACCGCGAACGTCAGGATAGTGCCTAGATGCGACCATTCATGTGTCGCCGTTCATTTTTGTGACCGACATTCAGATTCCTTAAATGCCTACCTCCGACCCCGCCCTCCTCGCCGCCCTCGACCGCCGCCGTTCGGTGCCCGCCAAGCAGTTGTCCGAGCCCGGACCGGACGAATCCGACCTCCAGCGTATGTTGGCGGCGGCAGTGCGCGTGCCCGACCACGGCAAGCGCGTGCCGTTCCGCTTCCTGACCCTGCAAGGCGACGCCCGCCATGTGCTCGGCGAGCGCGTCGCCGCGCGCGGCATCGAGCGTTTTCCCGATGCCGGCCCGGCCGCGGTGGAGAAAGACCGCGGCCGTTTCTCGTACGCGCCGCTGATCGTCGCCGTCATCGCCCAGCTCGGCCCGGACGAGAAGATCCCCGAGCTCGAACGCACCCTCACCGCCGGCTGCGTCTGCTTCGCCCTGCTGCAGGCCGCGCAGGCCCTCGGTTACGGCGCGGTGTGGCTGACCGGCTGGCCGGCCTACGACGAACAAGTCGAGCGCTGGCTCGGCGTGCAGGCGCACGAGCGCATCGTCGGCTTCATCCACATCGGCACCGCCAAGCTCGAAGCGCCCGAGCGCGAACGTCCGGACCCGCTCGCGCTGACCCAGGCCTGGTCGCCGTGAGCGCGCCCGCCGCGTCCGCCGCGCGCTACCGCCGGCGGTATCCGCGCGGCGCCGCGCGTGCTGGAATGCGGGCATGACTTCCCCGCCCGCCCCGGCCGCGCAAACGCCGGTCTACCTCGTCGACGCCAGCCTGTACGTGTTCCGCGCCTGGCATTCGATCCCCGACGACTTCCAGGACGCCGAAGGCTGGCCGAGCAACGCCGTGCACGGCTTCGCCCGCTTCCTGCTGGAGCTGATCGAGCGCGAACGGCCGCAGCACATCGCCGTCGCGTTCGACGAGGCGCTGGATTCGTGCTTCCGCAACGCGCTCTATCCGGCCTACAAGGCCAACCGCGAGCCGGCGCCGGACGCGCTCAAGCGCCAGTTCGGCCACTGCAAGGCGCTGTGCTCGGCGCTGGGCCTGAGCGTGCTGGCCGACGCGCAGTACGAGGCCGACGACCTGATCGGCAGCGCGCTGCTGCGCATGCGCGGCTACGGCTACCGCGGGGTGATCGTGTCCGCCGACAAGGATCTCTCGCAGTTGCTCGACGCCGCCGACGAGCAATGGGACTTCGCCCGCGGCGTGCGCTGGACCGCCGCCGGCGTGCCCGAGCGCCACGGCGTGCAGGCGACCCAGATCGCCGACTATCTGGCGCTGTGCGGCGACGCGGTCGACAACATCCCCGGCGTGCCAGGCATCGGCGCCAAGACCGCGGCCGCGCTGCTCGGCCACTTCGGCAGCCTCGACGCGCTGCTGGCGCGGGTCGAGGAAGTCCCGTTCCTGCGCCTGCGCGGCGCCGCCAGCGCCGCGGCCAAGCTGCGCGCGCACCGCGATCAGGCGCTGCTGTGCCGGCAGCTGACCACGATCGCGCTGGACGCGCCGCTGGCCGACGACGGCGGCCGCTACCGCCGCGGCGGCGCCGACGCCGACACCCTGCAAGCGCTGTGCGACCGTCTGCGCTTCGGCCCGATGACCCGGCGCCGGCTGTACGCCGCGGTCGGGCTCGACTTCGCTGCGTCACAGGTTCCGTCGTAGCATCGTTGCCATCCCACGGGAACGCGCGACGCGCGTCCCGCCGCCGCGCCGCCGCGGACCTCGCGCGGCCCGGCGCCACCGCATCCCATCACACCGCCCGCCGCCGTAGCGGCCGCGGGCACCGGCGAGGAACCCCATGACCGCAGATCGAGATCATTCCGCCCAGCACGAACCCGTGGAAACCATCTACAACGGCCAGTGGCTGCGGATGATGCGGCGCGGCCATTGGGAGTACGCCGAGCGCACCCACGGCAAGGGCATGGCGGTGATCATCATCGCGGTCACTCCCGACGACAACATCCTGTTCGTCGAACAGTTCCGCGTCCCGCTCAACGCCCGCACCATCGAAATGCCGGCCGGCCTGGTCGGCGACGACCACGCCCACGACACCCTGGAATCGGCCGCCGCGCGCGAATTGATCGAGGAAACCGGCTGGGAACCGCGCCGGGTCGAAGTCCTGCTGACCGGCCCGACCTCGGCCGGCATGAGCAGCGAACGCATCGCCTTCGTCCGCGCCAGCGACCTGCACCGCGTCGGCCCCGGCGGCGGCGTCGCCGGCGAGGACATCGTCGTCCACGAAGTCCCGCGCGCGGACGCGCCGGCCTGGCTGATGGCGCGGCAGGCCGAGGGGTATGAGTTGGATCTGAAGCTGTGGGCGGGGCTTTGGATGATCGAGCGCAATCCGGATGGGTCGGCGGCGGCGGCGCCGCCCGCGGCCGGGTAAGACCGGCGAAGGCGCCTCAGCGATAGCCCTGCGGGTTGTCGCGCTGCCAACGCCAGCTGTCTTCGCACATCTGCGCCAGCGAGCGCCGCGCCTGCCAGCCCAGCAGGCTGCGCGCCAGCGCGACCTCGGCCCAGCATTGGGCCACGTCGCCGGCGCGGCGCGGCGCGACCTGGAACGCGATCGTCCGACCGCTGGCGCGTTCGTATTCGCGCAGCATTTCCAGCACCGATACGCCGCGCCCGGTGCCGAGATTGATGGCCGCGTGGCCACCTGCGCGCTGCAGGTAGTCCAAGGCCTTGACGTGGCCTTCGGCCACGTCGAGCACGTGCACATAGTCGCGCACGCCGGTGCCGTCGAGGGTGTCGTAGTCGGCGCCGAACACGCTCAGGCGCTCGCGCTGCCCGACCGCGACCTGAGCGATGTAAGGCATCAGGTTGTTCGGCACGCCGCGCGGACTTTCGCCGATGCGCGCGCTGGGATGGGCGCCGACCGGATTGAAGTAGCGCAGGCAGGCGACCGCCCAGGCCGGATCGGAACCGCACAGGTCGGCCAGCATGTGCTCGACGAACAGCTTGCTGCGGCCGTACGGACTGGACGCGCCGAGCGCCGCGGACTCGGCCAGCGGCATGCGCCCGGACTGCGCGTACACGGTCGCCGACGAGGAGAAGATCAGGGTCCGCACGCCGGTCGCGGCCATCGCCGCCAGCAGCGCCATGCTGCCGCCGACGTTGTTGTCGTAGTACGACAGCGGCCGCCCGACCGATTCGCCGACGGCCTTGCTGCCGGCGAAATGGATCACGCTGCCGACCTCGTGCTCGCGCATGGTCGCGGCGAGCAAGCCGACGTCGCGGATGTCGCCATGCACGAACGCCGGCGCGCGGCCGGTCAGCCCGGCGATGCGGTCGAGCACCGCGCTGGAACTGTTGGCCAGGTTGTCGACGACGACCACGTCGCGGCCGGCTTCGGCCAGAGCCACGCAGGTATGCGCGCCGATATAGCCCAACCCGCCGGTGACCAGCACCGTCGCGCTCATGCCGCCGGCTCCTCGCCTGCGCCGTCGCGCAGGTCGAACCGGCCGCTTTCGGCGAGCTTCATGACCCGCTCGCTGCGGTCGTCAGCGAGCCGCAAGGCCAATTCGCGTTGCCACACACGCCGGTCCACGGCCTCAGGCGCGGCCGAACGCAACAGTTCGGCCGCCGATGCCGCCCGCACCCGGCCGACCACGTCCGTATCGGCAACCGCACCGTCGCCGAGCCGATGGCGCAGCCCGTTTCGCTCCAGGAAGCCGCGATAACGGTCGTACTTGCGCGCGAATCCGGCATTGAACACAGAGAAGTCGGTCGATTCGTAGAGTTCCGCGGCGCTGGCGCGTCCGTCGAAATCCTGCAGCAACGCATAGGGCAGGTTGAGGTACTCGCACAGCTCTCTCGTGCGCGAATCGCAGGCCAGGTTCAATGCCGGCACGCCGGCCTGCAGCGCCGCCATGCTGCCGTGGAAACGGGCGCCGACGGAAAACTCCATGCCGGCCATGTAGTCCAGCCACGAATCCATGTCGAAGAACCAGCGCGCATGCCCGCGCATCCAGCCCTCCAGTTCCGCATCGGAACGATCGCCGTTGTTGTAGTAGTGGAAGAAATACGCGCGCGCCGCCGCGCTTTCCTCGTCGAACAACAGCTGGGTCTCGCTTTGCGCGATGTAGGCCTCGCATTCGCGCACGGCGAAACTCAGCAGATGGCCGACGGCGTCGCGATAATTGCCGTAGGGCGTGCAATGCGCCACCGTGCGCGGCCGGCGCCCGCCCAGGTCGGGCTTGTCGATGCGGAAGCCGCGGTCGCAGGCGTAGAACAGCGACGGACAGCCGATCACCTCGACATTGCGCACACCGATGCGGGCGAGCACCTCGGCGGTGAAGTGGCCGCGCACGCCGATCGAATCGCTGCGGTGCGACAGCAGCGAAACGAAACGCCGGGTACCCTCGCTCAACTCGACCGGATGTGCATAGGACTCGGCTTGCGCGCCCGCGCCGATCATCACCACCCTGGGCACCGCCAAGCGTTCCAGCAGGTCGGCCAGCCAGCCCAGGTCGGTGGACGGACTGATGAAGTTCGACATCGACAGCACCAGCGTCTCGGCGTCGGGCGGCAAGGCCTCGAGGGCGTGACACTCGCGATGGTCGTCGAGCTGGCGCGCCACCGCCTGTTCGAAAAAGAAGTTGCCGGTATTGCGGACCGAGGCCTCCAGACGCTCGCGCCCGCTCGCGCCGGTCGCAGGGGCGGCATGGACGGTGCGCAGGAAATAAGTGCTCATGCGGGGTCCCTTCGCGCGGTGCTCATGCCGCGCGCGCCGCGTCGATCAGGTCTGCGACTTCGACGTCGATGCCGTTCGCCTGAAGGATCGAGGCGAGCCGACCGAGCGCCACGAAGCCCGCACGGCCTTCGCGCAGGCCGAACGCGGCGTAATGTTCGACGCCGCGCGCCAGCGAGCCGGATTCGACCGCCCTGGCAACATCAGCATGCAGGGACAGATAAGCCTCTTCCTCGGCGGCGACGATCTCGCCCAGCAGCGCCGCCGGCACCGTCGTCGCCGACAGGTACTCCAGCGCCGCCAGCAACACCCTGCCCTCCGCGGCCTCGCTGCGCGGCATGCGCTTGCCCGCGAGCGCGACGCTCAACGCACGGCAGCGCGCCTGCTGCCGCTGCGGCTCGCAGCGCCGCAGCACCGCCAGCGCCACCGCGCAAAACTCCGGCGGTACGCTGGCGGCCGCTTGCGCCAGTGCGATCAGCTTGTCCAGTGCGATCTCGCCGCGGCCCAGTTCGGCCTCCAGCCGGACGTCGGCCAGGCGCGGATCGTAGAGCCGCGCCGTCGCCGCCGGCACCGCCGCCGGCGCGGCATGCAACGCGATCAGATCTTCATCGCCCGACGACGCGTCGGGCGGCGTCGACGCCGAGCGCAGATCCTCGGCGAACGCCAGCGCCATGCGCTGGTTGCCTTCGGCCAGCGCCAGCTTGATCAACAACGCCAGCATGTCCTCGCGCGACAGCCCCTGCGCCATCGTCTGGTGCCTGAGCGCCGCGGTCGGCAGCAGCGAGTACTGCCACCACAGCCGGTTGTGCGCGTCGATGGCGACTTTCTTGCCCAACGCCAGCGACAGCAGGTCGCGCGAAGCCGCGCCGTCGGCGGGCAGCCGGCAGGCGTCGAAGCAGCGGCGGAAATTGCGCACCAGGCTGGTCCGCGAGAGCATGCTCGGCCGGCCGACCTCGTACAGGTACAACGGCCGCGGCACGATCTCCAGGCGCATGCCGGCCTGCAGCAGGCGCAGGAACAGTTCGTAGTCCTCGTGGCCGACGCCGCGCAGTTCGGTGTAGCCGCCGACCGCGCGCAGGGCGTCGGTACGGATCAGCGCGGTCGCCGCGCCGAGGCAGTTCTCCATCGCCGCCACCGATTGCGGGCCACCGATGGGCACATAGCAGACCTTGGCGTGGCGCCCGCCGCCCTGGGCGATCGTTTCGGCCCGGTTCGCCTCGGGCATGAACACATTGAGGCAGTTGACGACTTCGGCGCCGGTCGCGAGCGCGGCCGTTACCAGGGTCTGGACCAGTTCGGGCAACGCATAATCGTCGTCGTCGAGGAAGCAGATGTAGGGCGCGTCGGTCGCCGCCAGCGCGGTGTTGCGCGCCGCGCCGAGATAGCCGTTCTCGCGCCGGATCAGGCGCCCGCCGATCCGCTCGATGAACGGCTCGAGCTGGGCCAGCGCCTGGCGTGCGGACTCGCTGGCCGAGCCGTCGTCGACGACGATGACCTCCAGGTTCGGATAGGTCTGCCGCGCCGCCGAGATCAGTGCATCGACCAGCTTGCCCGGCCGTTCGTAGTGGGTGATGGCGAACGCCACCTTCGGCAACGGCGTCGCGGGCGCCGCCGGCTCCGGCTGCGTCCGCGCCGGCGCGCACTGGCGATGGAAATCCAGCCAGGCCCGCTCGATCTCCTCCAGCGATTGCGCCGGACGCGGCGGCGGCAACGCGTTCTCCACCGCCCAGCGGATCTTGTCGGCCAGGGCTTGCGCCTGCATCGGGCAAGTACCCGGATAACCCGGCTCCAGCAGTTCCGGCCCGCCGCCCTCGACCGAGGACACCAGCGGCATCCCCAGCGCCGCCGCTTCCAGCACCGTGTAGGGGCTGTTCTCGGCCGGCGACGGCACCACCACCAGCGGCGAGTCGAGGCCGGTCAGGTAATCGGCCGCGCCGGAGCGGTCCAGCCCGGTCCGCAGCTTGCATTCCACCCGCCAGCCGCGGCTGCGGTCGGCGAGGTAGGGGCCGGACGGCTGCGCGTCGACCAGACCGAACTTGCCCAGGAAGGTGACCGCGATGTTGCGCTTGGCCAGGAACCCGTCGAGGCGGTCCAGCGCATCGCAGAACACCGCGAAACCCTTGCGGTCCTCGTGGCGGGCGAACATCACCAGGTCGGTGACCGGCCCGCGTTCCGCCGCCGCTGCATCGCGGCCGTCGCGCAACTCGCGCACGATCTGCGAGCAGACGTTCTTGATCACCCGGCTGCGCCCGGGCGGCAGCTCGAAGCCGTGGGCGTCCAGCCATTCCAGCAGATACGCGCTGGGGCTGACTGCGTGGTCGGCGCCGCGGATCGACTCGCGCTCCAGATGATCGATCTTGAGCTGGTCCTCGTGCACGAAAAAGGTCTGGTTGGCCTCGATCGTCCAGCGCGTGGGCCCGTGCAGTTGCACCACCAGCGCCGTATCGGCGAACGCCAGGCCCTGCCGCTTGGCGTTGACGCAGAAGAACCCGAGCCCTTTGTAGTCGTGGAAATGCACGAAGTCGTAGCCGCGCGCCGCCTCCAGATGGCGGAACACCGCATACGCGCGGCGTTCGGGCGACTCGGCGCCTTCGACATGACGGCCGACCTCGAGCACGTCGAGCTTGATCGAACGCTCGCGCAGGCGCGCGCGCAGCCGCTCGCTGTCCGCCTGCGCCAACGGCGCCAGCGGACAGAACAGCAGGTCCACCACCGCACCCTGCGCGGCCAGCAGCAACGCCAACTCGTAGAAGGCCGCGCCGATGCCGCCGCAGCCGCCCACGCCGGGCAGTTCCTCCGTCACCAGGCACACGTTCGGACGCTGCAGGCGCAGGTCGCTGTCTTGCATTGCGTTCACGCTTTTCCCCATCTCGCCGGATCGGCCGGCGCCCTAGCCCCAGTGGTGTTCTTCATCGCCGTTCCGCCCCTGCCTTGCTCAGGCGAGCACCGGCGCCTCGTCTTCCAGCGCATTGGCCAGGCGCTGCAGCGGAGCGCCCAACCGTTCGCGCTCCATGCCGGCCGAAACCAGCATGGTCTGCAGCGATTCGCGTTCGCGGCCGGCCGGATCGGCGAAGGCGAAGCGGAAACCGTATCGGCCCGAACGCTTGGCCAGCGCGCGCAGCACGTCCTCGCGCTCGACCCGGTCGAAGCCCTCGATGAAACGACGTTGGCCGTCGACTTCCACGCACAGCACCTCGATCTCGCGGCCGCGATCGCCTATCGCCCAGCCTTCGATCTCGATCCGGCCCTCGCAGATGCGGACCTTCTCGACGAAACCGCTGGCGTTGCCGAACAGCAGCGGGTCCTGCGCGGCCAGTTGCTGGCGCAGGCGGCCGTCGGCCGCCGAGACCAGGTCGCGATAGCAGGCCAGTCCGTCTTCGATGGCGCCGAAAAACCGCATCCGGCCGGCGTCCAGCACCAAGGCCTTGTTGCAAAGCCGGCGATGCAGTTCGGTGCTGTGCCCGGCCATGACCACGATGCGGCTGCCGTGGAAGCGGTCGGTCATCCGCTCCTGGGCGCGGTGCAGGAACGCGCTGTCGCCGGTGGCGATCCATTCGTCCATCAACAGGATGTCGGGCTGCACCGCGGTGGAAATCGCGAAGCCCAGGCGCGTCCGCTGTCCGGCCGACAGCGTGTGCAGGCGATGGCTGGCGCGGTCGCCGAGGTTGGCGAACTCCAGGATGTCGCCCAATGCCGACTGCAACTGCGCGCGCCGCAGCCCCATCGCGGTGCCGCGCAAATAGACGTTCTCGGCCACCGAGGCCTGTTCGGCGAAGCCCAGCATCGGCGTCAGCAGCGACTGCGTGCGGCCGTGCCGGCGGACCCAGCCGCGGGTGGGTTGGAACGCGCCATTGAGCACCCGCAGCAAGGTGGTCTTGCCCGCGCCGTTGAGCCCGATCACCGCGATCCGGTCGCCGTCGGCGGCGGCGAAGTCGATGCCCGACAGCACGCTGACGTAGCGCCGGGTGCTGCCGCTGAGGCTGGAGCGCAGGCCGAGCTTGCGGCCGACCGGCGTGTTCTGCATGTCCAGCGGCAGTTCCAGCGCCACTTGCTCGGCGCGCAAATGCACGTCCATCGCCATGCCCCTCACAGCCAGGCCGCCACGCGGCGCGCGCAGCCGCGGTACGCCAGCGCCGCCGCGGCCAAGCCGGCCACGGTCAGTATCGGCAGGTACAACCAGCTCGCCGGATCGATGGTTTCGCCGAGCAGGGGCGCGCGCACCGCGACGAGCAGGTGGTGGAAAGGATTGGCGCGCATCAGCAGGCCGGCCGTCGAGTCGGCCGGCACCGCGCCCGGATACCAGACCACCGGCGTCACCAGGAACGCCGCCATCATCACGCTGCCCATCAGCTCGCCCAGGTCGGGGTAGCGCGCCCCGGCGAGGCCCAGCAGCACCGAGAACGAGAACAGATTGACCAGCACCACCGCCAACCCGAGCGTCGCCAGCGGCAGGCCGGCGGGCGTGAAATCCGGCGAGGCGATCGCCGCGGCCAACACCAGCGGCAAGCTCAGCAGGAAGTAGTAGAACGAGCGCGCCAGATTGCGCAGGATGTAGTCGGTCAGGCGCAGATGGCCGTCGTAGATGAAGTACTGGAAGCCGGAAAACACCGAGGTCGAATCGGTCATCACCGCCGAGACCATGCGGAACACCGCGAATCCGAGCGCGACGTGGGCGAGGAAACGCGACGCGTCCAGGCCGGGCTGCATCGAGGCCAGGAACCCGCCGATGCCCCAGATGTAGACCGCCGTGGGCACCAACAGCCACAGCAATCCCAGCCGCATCCGCCGGTAGCGGATCGCGGTGTCCAGCCAACTGCCGTACAGCCAGTGATCCGGTTGGCGCAGGCTTTGGATGAGATGGTTCAACAGCATGAGCGGCTCTTCACGGGGATTGCGGTCATAGGGATTGCGGCAGCGCGCTGCCGATGCGGCTGGCGCGCCCGCGCGGCGGGAACGCGAGATCGAAGTGCAGGCTGTCCAGCGACAGGTTGGGGTTGTAGGCCGGATCGTTGAGCAGCAGCTCGCCCCAGCGGCCGCGCATGATCGCGACCTCGCCGAGGAAGCGCGCGCGTTTCTCGCAGGTATCCTCCGGCCCCCGCGACGCCGACTCGTGGTGATACAGCTCCGCATGCGGCGTCCACACGTTGCGGTAGCCGCGCGCGTGCAGGCGCAGGCACAGGTCGATGTCGTTGAACGCCACCGCCAGGGTCTCGTCCATGCCGCCGACTTCGGCGTACACCCGCCGTCGCAACGCCAGGCAGGCGCCGGTCACGGCGCTGAGGTTCTGGACCACGCCGGCGCGGCCGAGGTAGCCGTTGCTGCCGCGGCGCAGGTGGCCGTGGGCGTGGCCGGCGACGCCGCCGATGCCGAGGATCACGCCGGCGTGCTGGATGGTGTCGCCGGGGTAGTACAGCATCCCGCCGACCGCGCCGACGTCCTCGCGCAGCGCGTGCGAGACCAGTTCGTCGAGCCAGTCCGAGGCGATCACCTCGGTGTCGTTGTTGAGCAGGCACAGCACCTCGCCGCGCGCCTGCGCGGCGGCGTGGTTGACGATGGCGGAGAAGTTGAACGCATGCGGCCAGTCGAGCACCCGCACGTGTTCGCGCCGACGCAGTTCGCCGAGATAGCGCAGCGCCTCCGGCTCGCTGGAGCCGTTGTCCACCACCAGCAATTCCAGCGGCCGGTACGCGGTGCGCTGCAGCACGCTTTCCACGCAGGTGCGCAGCAGCCCGGCGCGGTCGCGGGTGGGCACGATCAGCGAGGCCAGCGGCCGTTCGCGCAGGCTGCGCACGCTGCGGTAATAACCGTGCTCGGTCACCTCGACCCGCGCGCGCACGCCGCTGCGCGCGTGGTGCTCTTCGACGGCGCGGCGCCCGGCCTCCAGCGCATAAGGCTTGGCGCCGCCGGACAGCGCGGTGGACTCGGGCAGCACCCGCCAGTGGTACAGCACCTGCGGGATGTGCACGATCTGCGCGTCGTCCAGCCGCTCGGCGCAGCGCAGCAGCAGGTCGTGGTCCTGCGCGCCCTCGAAGCCCGCGCGCAGCCCGCCCAGTTCGCGCACCAGCGCCGCCTCGATCGCGACGAAGTGGCAGATGTAGTTCTGGGTGCGCAGCAGGTCCGGGTTCCAGGCCGGCTTGAAGTTGGGTTCGAAGCGGCGGCCGCTCTCGTCGATCTTGTCTTCGTCGCTATAGAACAGCCGCGCTTGCGGATGCTCGGCGATCGCGCGCGCCATCTCGGCCAGCGCCTGCGGCGCGAGTTCGTCGTCGTGGTCGAGGAAACCGATGTGGCTGCCGCTCGCCATCTCGATCGCGCTGTTGCTGGCTTCGCAGATATGGCCGTGGTTCTCGCGCAGGCGCAGGGCGATGCGCGGATCGCGCGCGGCGTAGTCGCGCAGCAGCCGGCGCACCGCGCCGGAGCGCGAGGCGTCGTCGGCGATGCACAACTGCCAGTGCGGCCAGGTCTGCGCCAGCACGCTGTCCAGGCAGCGCCGCAGCCACGGCAGCGGCGGGTCGCGCACCGGCAGGACGATCGAGATCGTGGGCCCCGCCGGTGCTGGCGCGGTCGCGGCCGCCTCGACCCCCGCCGCGGCCGCGCGCTCGTAGCGCGACAGCCAGTGCGGATAGGAATGCGCGCCGTGGCGCAATGCGCGGCGGTAATGCTGCAGCAGGGTCTTGCCGCCGTCGGCGATGCGCCCGCGCAGCGCGGCGCGCAGGAAGCGCAGACCGGCGCCCACGGCGTCCTCGCACAACACGTCGCGGCGCGCGCGCTGGATGCCGCACATCAATTCCCACACCGCGCGCAGCCGCGAGATGCGGCGCAGACGAAACCCGTCCAACGCGAAGCGCGCTTCGCTCTCGCTGGGATCGAAACGCAGCCGATGCAGGCGCGTCCCGAACAGGACCACGCTGCGCGAGCGTCCGTCGCGCCCGGGCTCGGCCAGGGCGATGCGCAACGCCTCGCTCACTCCCGCGCCGTAATCGGGATACAGACAGGGCGCGAGGATGCGCCCCTCGTCGAGCCCCAGGCGCAGATCCAGCAGATACCAGCCGGGCGGCGGCAGCTCGCCCTGCAGGCTCTCGACTTCGAACTGGGGGTCTTCGCCCTGCGTCTGATAACGCGGGTGCGCCGACGAGGCGTCCGGGCACAACTGACTGATCGGCGTCAGCCGCAACTGCCGTCCCTGCGTATAGGTCCTTCGTGCCCTGAACATCGCCCCTCGCCGCGCGGCGCGGCCGTAGCCGTCGCATGCGTCTGTCGCTGCCATCGTCGCGGACGTGCCGCATGCATCGGCCGCGCCCCTTCCATTACGGCGGGCGATTGGATGCGTCCTGGCAGGACGAGTCAAGCGGGGGAAGTGCAGGGTTTTTCTGGCGTTTTTTCAGCGAATCCAACGCAAGGCATTGATGCGGATCGTTGCCGCGGGAATGCTCTACACGCTTTTTATGCCATTAACAGCGAAGCAAATAATTTTTCCGGTGCCCAGGCGAGTAGCGGGTTACTGACTGTCCCGGCGCATGTCGCTGCGAACTGCGCGAAGATGCGCACGGAGCGCGTCGCGCGAAGCGGCGGGCATGACGCAAAATCTGTGTCCATTGAACACAAACCCAGCGTCTTCGGCGCTCACCGGCAGGTGCGCGATGCCGACGTCGCCGCCGGCATAGAGACCGGCGGCGTCATCGCTGCCGCCGATCGTGGCCGGATCGACGCAGCGCCGATCCGGCCGTCGCGGCCCGGGTGGTGGACCCGCCACCCGCGACCGCCCGGCGGCGTCGCGCGCCACCGGGCCTCATTCGCCGGGGTCGCGCGCCGGCGAGTCCCGCGTCGGGCTTTCCGGCTCAGGCGAACCGGTCGGTCGCCCGCACCAGCGCATCCACGTTCTCGGCCTCGAACGCCGAATGGCCCGACGCCGGGGTGATGGTCAGCTCGGCCTTCGGCCAGGCCTTCTTCAGCTCCCACGCGTTCTGCACCGGGCAGACCACGTCGTAGCGGCCGTGCACGATCGCGCCGGGGATGTCGGCGATCTTGTGCGCGTCGCGCAGCAGTTGCTCTTCGACCTCGAAAAAGCCGCCGTTGACGAAGTAGTGGTTCTCGATGCGGGCGAAGGCCAGGGCGAACTTGGCGTCCTCGTGGCCGCTGACGAAGTCGTCGTCGACGTGCAGGAAGCTAGTCGCGCCTTCCCACACGCTCCAGGCGCGCGCGGCGTCGAGGCGGGTCTTCTCGTCGGAACTGGTCAGGCGGCGGTGGAAGGCGCTGATCAGGTCGTGGCGCTCGACCGCCGGGATCGCGTTGACGTAGTGCTCCCAGGCATCGGGGAACAGGCGCGAGGCGCCTTCCTGGTAGAACCATTCCAGTTCCCAGCGGCGCAACATGAAGATGCCGCGCAGCACCAGCTCGGTCACGCGCTGCGGATGGGTCTGCGCGTACGCCAGCGCCAGGGTCGAGCCCCAGGAACCGCCGAACACCTGCCAACGCTCGATGCCGAGCTTGGCGCGCAGCTTTTCGATGTCGGCGACCAGGTCCCAGGTGGTGTTGTCCGTCAGGTCCGCGTGCGGGGTGGAGCGGCCGCTGCCGCGCTGGTCGAACAGGACGATGCGGTACTTGGCCGGGTCGTGGAAGCGGCGCATCTTGGCGCTGCAGCCGGCGCCGGGGCCGCCGTGCAGCAGCACCACCGGCTTGCCGTCGGGATTGCCGCACTGTTCGTAGTGCAGGGTGTGGCGCTCGTCGACCTGGAGCGTGCCGGTATCGAAGGGTTCGAGTTCGGGATAGAGCGTGCGCATCGGGGACCTCGCAGTCGGGATGCGCGCAGTTTAGCCGCCCCGGGCCGGCGCTTTCGGTGCCCGCCGCGGCGGTTCGGCCGGCCACGCGGTGCGCGCGGCCGCATTTCACGCGGGCAGAAGCCGGCTGCGGCGACGCGGGCGCGGGCGTTGCGCGCCGTGGGGCTTGCCGATGCGGGCCCGTGGAACGGCCGTGCTCGCAGCGAACCGGTGCGACGCTCGCATGGCCCGTGCCGCGGCGGCCCTAGCCGGCCCAGCGCCCCAGGCTGACCCGATCGCGCTGCTCCCAATCGCGCTCGGTCGCCACCTCGGCGAAACCGGCCTGCGCCAGCAGCGCGCGCACCGCCGCGCCCTGCTCCCAACCGTGCTCGATCAGCAGCCAGCCGCCGCGCCGCAGGTGCGCGGGCGCGTCGCGCGCGATGATCCGGATCGCGTCGAGGCCGTCGGCGCCGGAGGCCAGCGCGTCCGCCGGTTCGAAGCGCAGGTCGCCCTGCGCCAGGTGCGGGTCGGCCGCCTCGATATAGGGCGGATTGCTGGCGATCAGGTCGAAGCGCTCGCCGGCCAGCGGCGCGAACCAATCGCCGTGGCGGAAGGCCACGTTCGCCAGGCCCAGTTCGGCGGCGTTGGCGCGCGCCACCGCCAGAGCCTGTTCGCTCAGGTCCACGGCCAGCACCTGCGCCTGCGGGCGCTCCAGCGCCAGCGCCAGCGCGATCGCGCCGCTGCCGGTGCCGAGGTCGGCCACGCGCGATTCGGTATCCGGCGGCAACCGTTCCAGCGCCAGCTCGACCAGGCGTTCGGTCTCGGGGCGAGGGATCAGCGTGGCCGGGCTCACTTGCAGGTCGAAGCGCCAAAAACCGCGGCGGCCGAGCAGGTAGGCGACCGGCTCGCCGGCGGCGCGGCGTTCGAGCAGTTCGGCGAAACGCGCCCGTGCCTTGGGCTCGGGCGCGTGGTCGTCGTGGGCGAACAGCCAGCTGCGCGAGCGTTGCAGCGCATCGGCGAGCAACAGTTCGGCTTCGGCCGGCTCGATCCGCGTGCGCGCGGCGCGCAGCAGTGCGGCGACGGTCGGCGGCGGAGCGGAGTCGTTCGAGTTCATCGCTCGTATTGTAAGGCGGGCGCTGTGGGAGGGCTGCCTGCTGGGTTCGCGGCGACCTGAAAGAAAAGCGTCGGGCCTGAAGGCCCTCCCACAACAACTAGGCATGCCGCTGAGTTCGCGGCGATCTGAAGTAAAAGCATCGGGTCTGAGAGCACTCCTACAACGACAAAGCCTGCCGCTGGGTTCGCCGCGACCTGAAACAAGTGCATCGGGCCTGAAGGCCCTCCCACGACGACAGGGCCGGCCGCTGGGTTCGCGGCGACCTGAAACAAGAGCATCGGGCCCGAAGGCCCTGCTACAGCGACCGGCCGCAGCCGCTTCACGCGCGGCCGTGCTGCGGCGCAACGCAATCGCGCGGACTTATGTGCGCGGTGTCGGATTCGTCATGGACCGCAGCCGCGAACGCAGCCCGTTGATTGCCCGGGAAAATCTCCGCCGCGCGCTCGGTTTTAAACGTTTTAGCCTTATTTAAATCGATCCAAACGTTGACACCGGGAAATCCCCGCTCGCACTGTCGGCGCGTCGCCGCCGTGGCGACCGCAACGCGCGCACCGTCGCTCCAACGTCCCGCCGCGACCGCGCCGCCGCCGACCATCACTCCAGGGGATCGCCCATGACCGTGCCGCGCCAGCCTTCGACTCCCGCCATTCGCCGTACCGTCCCGGCGCTCGCCGCTCCGGCCCTGGCCGCGCTCGCGCTGGCCCTCGCCGCGCCGGCCGCGTCGGCCGCCGAGTCGGCGATCTTCGGCGGCGGCCCGTTCTATTCCGGCGGGCAGACCGTGATCAACGACCTCAAGGCCTCCGGCTTCACCACCGTGTTCCTGTGGAGCATCCACATCGAGGACAACGGCGACCTGGTCTACAACGACATCCCCATCGTCAAGAACGGCGCCTACACCGGCAGCGACTCCGACTGGCCGGCGCGACTGGCCTCGCTGAAGACCGCGCCGACCTCGGTCAAGCGGGTGGAAGTCTCGATCGGCGCCTGGGGCGTGCCCGACTTCGAACGCATGGCCAAGCTCGCCAACGGCACCGCCGCCGGTTGCGGCAGCACCATCGTCTGCGGCACCGGCAGCAACAGCATCCTGTACCGCAATTTCCAGGCGCTGAAGACCGTCACCGGCGCCGACGCGGTCAACTTCGACGACGAGAGCCACTACAACGTCGCCGACACCACCACCTTCGGCAATATGCTGGTCGGGCTCGGCTACAAGATCACCTTCGCGCCGTACACCAACCAGAGCTTCTGGAGAGGGGTGAAGGACAACCTCGGCGCCTCGGTCGACCGCATCTACCTGCAGGTCTACGACGGCGGCGCCGGCAACAACCCGGCGACGTGGAACACCGCGATGGGCATGACCGTCATGCCGGGCCTGTGGACCAAGCACGGCAGCGGCTGCAGCGCCGGCGACAGCCCGGCTTCGGTGCAGAGCCGCATGGCCGGCTGGAAGACCAGCGCCGGCATCAACGGCGGCTTCCTGTGGCTGTACGACGACATCCAGAAGTGCTGGGCGCAGGGCACCAGCGCGCAGTACGCGGCGGCGATCAACAACGCGCTCAGCGGCAATACCGCGCCGGTGGCGAATTTCGGCGTCAGCGTCAGCGGCCTGACCGCGAACTTCAGCGACTCCTCCAGCGACGCCGACGGCAGCATCGCCTCGCGCAGCTGGAGCTTCGGCGACGGTTCCAACTCGACCGCGACCAACCCGTCGCACACCTACGCCAGCGCCGGCAACTACACCGTCGGCCTGACCGTGACCGACAACGGCGGCGCCAGCAACACCAAGACTTCGACCGTTTCGGTCGGCGCCGGCAACGTCAATCTCGCGCTCAACAAGCCCACCACCAGCTCGGCCGCGTGCAACAGCAACGAAAGCGCGGCCAAGGCGATCAACGGCAGCGTGTCCGGCGGCACCACCGACAAGTTCTGCTCGCTGGCCTCGCCGGCCTGGCTGCAGGTCGACCTGGGCTCGGCGCAGACGGTCGGCGGCTTCACCGTCAAGCACGCCGGCGCCGGCGGCGAGTCGGCGAACTGGAACAGCAAGACCTTCACCATCCAGACCTCGACCAACGGCAGCACCTGGAGCACCCCGGTGTCGGTGACGGCGAACACCGGCAACACCTCGACCCATGCGATAAGCGCGACCTCGGCGCGCTACATCAAGCTCAACGTGACCACGCCGACGCAGAACGGCGATCCGGCTACGCGGATCTACGAGTTCGAGGTGCGTTGAGCGCGAGGCGCCGCCGCGGGTCTTTCCCGCGGCGGCGGCGCTTCAACGCCTCCCTGTAGGAGCGGCGCGAGCCGCGACCAACCGAAGCGTCGAACGAAAGCGAAACCATCCGAAGCCCAGGACACCGCACGACGAGCGCACCCATGTTCGTGGAACGCCGGCTTCGGAAACGCAAGTGGCATGACGTCGCTTCGGTTGGTCGCGGCTTGCGCCGCTCCTACAGGTAGCGAACCGATTTCACGCGCAAAAAAAGATCGCCGGTGTTGCCACCGGCGATCCCCTACCACCATCCAACTTTTAAGCGTTCGTCGCTCAGGCCTGCTCGAGCGCCACCGCGACCGCGTGCACCACCGCGCCGATCTTGAGCGCGCTCTGCACGCCCTGTGCGCTGATCTCGTGCTTGCGCAGCACTTTCTCGTGCGAGTCCATGCAGGCGCCGCAGCCGTTGATGGCCGACACCGCCAGCGAGGCCAGTTCGAAGGTCATCTTGTCGATGCCCGGGTTGGCCATGACGTTCATGCGCAGGCCGGCGCGCAACTGGCCGTACTCTTCGTTCTGGATCAGGTGGGTGGCGCGGTAATAGATGTTGTTCATGCCCATCACCGCCGCCGCGGCCTTGGCGCCGGCGATTTCCTCGGCCGACAGCTTCTCGGCGGCGAACGCTTCCACCGCTTGCGTCAGCGGCTTGTAGCGCGAGGCGATCGCGCACGACAGGGCGATGGCGCGGATCTGCTTGGCGTCCAGGCCCTGCGAGCCGGCGTCGCTGAGCACGCTGTCGAGGTTGAGCTTGAGGTCCTTGGCGTAGTCGGGCAGCGAATTGCGAAGATCGGTGAGGCTCATCGGGAAGCTCCTGAATTCTCGGATCGGGGGACGGCCGCGCAGCGGGCGCGCGCGAGCGCCTGGCGGGCGTGCGCAGGCGCACGGCTGGCTGGGAACTCGTCGAGGGCGTAGCGCAGCGGCGCGATGCAGCGGTGTAAAAAACAGCCGGGGCGAACCCCGGCTGCAGGCACCCGCACGGAGGGGAGGGAGGCCGGTGCGACCGGCCGCATGCGGGGTGGTGCCGAAGAAGACTGCGCGGCCGGCGAGCCGGCGGCGCAGGTGGAACCAGGTGGGCGCCGGGTCACGGAATCCGGCGCCGCGGGCACGCGCCCGAAGGTCGAGAGGCTGCGGAGCGGGCCGCCGTTTCGGGGGCGGCCCGCGCCGTCGGCTCAGTGGATCAAGCGACCTTCAGGGTGTTGTCGCCCTGGTTCCAGTTGCACGGGCACAGCTCGTCGGTCTGCAGGGCGTCCAGCACGCGCAGCACTTCCTGCGGGTTGCGGCCGACCGAACCGTCGGTGACGTAGACGAAGCGGATGATGCCTTCCGGGTCGACCAGGAAGGTGGCGCGCTGGGCGACGCCGTCTTCGCTGAGGATGCCCAGGGCCGAGGTCAGGTCCTTCTTGATGTCGGCCAGCATGGGGAACGGCAGGTCGCGCAGGTCCTTGTGGTCCTTGCGCCACGCCAGGTGGACGAACTCGCTGTCGGTGGACGCGGCCAGCACCTGGCAGTCGCGGTCCAGGAACTGCTGGTTCAGGTCGCCGAAGCCCTTGATCTCGGTCGGGCAGACGAAGGTGAAGTCCTTCGGATAGAAGAACACCAGCAGCCACTTGCCCTTGTAGGTGTCGTTGTCGATGTCCGCGAAGGCGGTGTCGAGGTTGTCGATGCCGACGGTGGCCTTGACCTTGAATTTCGGGAACTTCTCGCCGATCGAAAGCATGCGGGTATCTCCTGGATGGGATGGGATGGGTGGTAAAGGGGGGCGCGACAGGATCAACACGTCGCTAGGCACAACCTATGCTGCGTATGTTGCGCTACAGCAATTGATTACTGAAATGAATTGTTCCTATTATGCCGATAGCCATCCTCAATTGACAGCCCGGCCATGAACCTTCGAGACCTCAAATATCTGGTCGCGCTCGCCGATCACAAGCACTTCGGCCGCGCCGCCGCGGCCAGCTTCGTGAGCCAGCCCACGCTTTCGACCCAGATCAAGAAGCTTGAGGACGAACTGGGCGTGTCGCTGGTCGAACGCGCGCCGCGGCGGGTGATGCTGACCCCGGTCGGGCGCGACATCGCCGAGCGCGCGCGCAAGGTCATCGCCGACGTCGAACAGATGAGCGAGATCGCGCGCCGCAGCCAGGACCCGGAGGCCGGCACGGTGCGGCTGGGCCTGTTCCCGACCCTCGGCCCGTACCTGCTGCCGCACGTGGTGCCGAACCTGCGCAAGCGCTTCCCGCGCCTGGAGCTGCTGCTGGTCGAGGAGAAGACCGACCAGATCCTCGCCCGCCTGCGCGACGGCCGCCTCGACGCCGGCCTGCTGGCGCTGCCGATCCACGACGACCAGCTCCACGTCGAGCCGCTGTTCGACGAACCCTTCATCCTGGCGGTGCCGCAGCAGCATCCGATGGCCGCGCGCGACAGCCTCGACCTGCACGATCTCGACGACCAGCACCTGCTGCTGCTCGAAGAGGGCCACTGCCTGCGCGACCAGGCCCTGGACGTGTGCCGCCTGGCCGGCGCCGACGAGCGCGACGGTTTCCGCGCCACCAGCCTGGAAACGCTGCGGCAGATGGTCGCCGCCGGCGTCGGCATCACCCTGCTGCCGACCCTGGCGGTGCAGCCGCCGGTGCCGAACTCGCCCGACATCCGCCTGCTGCGCTTCAGCGGCACGCCGCCGCACCGGCAGATCGGCATGCTGTGGCGGCGCAGTTCGGCGATGTCGGACTTCCTGCTGCAGTTGGCCGACGAACTGCGCAAGCTGCCGGCCTCGCTGCTGCAGCCGCCGGTCGCCGGCGGCAAGCGCAAGCCGGCGCGCGAGGTGCGCTGAGCGGGCGCGGTTTCGCTAGCGCGGGTGTCCGGCAACGCCCCGTTCGAGCCGGCGCCGGCCCTGCCATCCAAGGCGTTCGAGCACGGGGCGGCGTGGACAAGCGCGGCGTCCGCCGGCGCGGCCCCGAGCGAACCACGCGCCGACCGGGCGAGCCCTCGCCACGACGCGATCTTCGCGTTGCCTGACGGGCGTCACTGGCAGCGCGCGGCGACCGCGGGGACGATGGGCGCCCCATTCCGGAGCCTTCGCGCATGACCCAGCGCATCGTCCTGCTGATGATCGACCGTCCCGCCGATTGGGAATACGGGCCGCTCGCCGGCGCCGCGCATGCCTGGTTCGGCATCGACGTGATCAGCGCCAGCATCGACGCCGCGCCGCTGACCACGATGGGCGGGCTGAGCCTGCAGCCGCAGCGGCGCCTGGCCGAACTCGATCCGGGCGACGGCGAGCTGTGGGTCGTGCCCGGCAGCCCGTTGTGGGACGAAGCGCCCGCGCCGGCGCCGATCGTCCAGGCCTTGCGCGAGCGCGCCGCGCGCGGCGGCGCCATCGCCGGCATCTGCGGCGGCACCCGCGCGCTGGCCGCGGCGGGGCTGCTCAACGAGCGCGCGCACACCAGCAACGAACCCGGCTATCTCGACGCGGTGCCCGGCTACAGCGGGCAGGCGCATTACCGCGAACAGGCCTGCGTCAGCACCGGCGGAATCGTAACCGCGCCGGGCACCTCGCCGGTGTCCTTCGCCGAAGCCTGCCTGTGGCTGGTCGCGCCGGAGCAGGCCGACGGCATCGCCCAGATGCGGGCGATGTTCGCGCGCGATTTCGCTTGAGGCCGCGTACGCGAGCGGGAATGCGAAACGGAGAATCGGTTCGGGCGCCAGCCAGTCGCGCGGGCGCGGATCGCGACGCCCGCGTTTTCGCCGTTGCCTAATCGCGCCGTTTCGTAGCCGCGCCGTTGCCTAGCCGCGCCGTTGCCTAGCCGCGACTCCCGGCTTCACGCCACGCCGATCGGACAACTCACGCCGGTGCCGCCCAGGCCGCAGTAACCGGCCGGATTCTTCGCCAGGTACTGCTGGTGGTCGTCCTCGGCGTAATAGAACTCCGGCGCCGGCGGGGCCGTGATCTCGGTGGTGATTTCGCCGAAGCCGGCCTCGCGCAACCTGGCCTGGAACGCGTCGCGGCTGGCCAGGGCGGCGCGGTACTGGCTGTCGTCCTCGCAATAGATCGCCGAACGGTACTGGGTGCCGGCGTCGTTGCCCTGGCGCATGCCCTGGGTCGGATCGTGGCTTTCCCAGAACACCTTGAGCAGGTCGTCGAACGCGATCTTGGCCGGGTCGTAGACCACCAGCACGGTCTCGGCGTGGCCGGTCTGGCCGCTGCAGACTTCGCGGTAGGTCGGGTTCGGGGTGTAGCCGCCGGAATAGCCGACCGCGGTGACCGCCACGCCCGGCAGCGACCAGAACTTGCGCTCCGCGCCCCAGAAGCAACCCAGCCCGAACTGCACCCGCGCCAGCCCGGGATACGCATCGCGCAGCTTGGCGCCGCTGAGGTAATGGGCGTTGTGCAGCGGCAGCGGCGTGTCGCGGCCCGGCAGCGCGTCTTCGCGCTGCGGCATGCGCTGCTTGAACGCGCCAATACCGGGAATGAAGGAACCGGTCATCGTCTGCCTCCGTGTGCGGGCTGTGGCGGTATCGCCGCCGTGGCAATGAAATGCGGCGCAGGTCGCAGGATTCAAGGCCGGCGAGCGGCGGCGCGGCTTGTCCGCGCCCGCGCGCGGCGGGAAGCTCGACACTGCGCCGGCGCTCGCCGGCCGCCGCGCCCTGCCCCCGCCTGCCGCAAAGGATGCCCGCGATGCCCGCACGCCCCGCCGTCCGCCCGAATCCCGGCCTCGCTACGGTCGCGAACCCGCCCTCCCGCAGCGCCCGCTGGCGCGGGTGCGCCCTGGCGCTCGCCCTGCTCGGCCTGAACGCCGCGCCGGCGCTAGCCGCCGACGAATTCGGCAGCGACTGGGACGACCCGCGCACCGCGGATCCGGCGGTGGCGCGGCCGGATACGCGCAGCTGCACGGTGCCGATCCTCGACACCGCGTTCGCCGATTTCGAATGGCACCTGGGCCAGATCGCCCCGCCCGCGGCCTGCCCCGGCCCGTGGAGCAAGGTGGTGCTGGAGATGGACGGACAGGTCAAGGGCGTGCAGTACGACCGCCTCGGCCATATGGAAATCGGCGGCGTCACCGTGTTCTCCACCAGCACCCCGGAGCCGTCGCGCGACGGCATCGCCTGGCACGTGGAGAAGGACCTCAGCGACTACGCCGCCCTGCTCAAGACCCCGCAGCAGGTGCGCATGGCGCTCGGCAACGTGGTCAACGACACCTACACCGGGGTGATCTACGTGCAGGCGCGGGTGGTGTTCTACAACGCCGACCGCCGCCATCCCGCGGTCGCCAGCGCCGACCGGGTCGCGCCGCTGGCGAACGCGCGCCGCGACGGCGGCGACCTGGTCGGCGACTACACCCTGCCGGCCAACGCCACGCGCTGGCTCGGCGAGGTCTACGCCACCGGTTCCGGCGGCGGTTGCGAGGAGTTCTGGTACTTCACCGCGCCGCCGGAAGCGAACTACTCCTGCCCGGCCCAGCACGGCTCCTACCGCGAAGTGCAGGTGCTGATCGACGGCCGCGTCGCCGGCATCGCCATGCCGTATCCACACATCTACACCGGCGGCTGGTCGAACCCGTTCCTGTGGTACGTGCTGCCGGCGCCGCGCGCGTTCAACATCGAACCGATCCGCTACGACCTCACCCCGTTCATCGGCCTGGTCAACGACGGCCGCGCGCACGAGGTGCGCTTCCGCGTCGCCAACCTGCCCGACGGCGCCTCCGGCTGGACCTTGCAACCGAACCTGCAGGCCTGGACCGACCCGCGCCGCGGCGCCACCGGCGGGCGCCTGCTGAGCTACGAGCTGACCCCGTTGGCGGCGCGTTCGAACTACAGCGCGAAGCCCGACGGCACCTTCCAGGTCGACACCCGCGGCGGCCACCGCCTGCGCGCGACCGGCTATGTCGATACCGCCAAGGGCCGCGAATACACCACGGTCGAGCGCATCGTCGGCAACGACGGCCTGCACACCTGGGGCGCGGACGAGAATCCCGACGGGATCAAGGCGCAGTGGAACGACACCCAGACCGTGACCCGGCTCGGCCGCGGCCTGCCGACGGTGTCGACGCTGGCCCAGCGCTTCGGCTTCGACGGCGCGATCCGCGTGGTCCCGTCCGGCAGCGCCCAGCGCATCGTCACCACGATGAAGATCTTCGACGACGCCGACCTGCTGCAGAGCCCGGGCCGCGGCCAACCGGCGGCGGCGCAGGTCAAGCGCAACCGCTTCGAAGGCGAAGCCGGCTGGAACTACGGCGTGCCGCGGCCGGAGCGGCACGCGACCGGGCATTCGACCCAGCGCCACCGCAGCTACGGCACGCAGGGCTGCTACGACCGCGAGATCTCGCAGCGCAATGGATTCATCGAAACGGATCGGTATCGCTGCGGGACGCCTTGAGCGTCGCGGCCGCGTTTCTTCGCGCTTCGGCGTGGAGAAACGCGGCGGGTCGCGGATGGCGCCGGCCAGTGCGGTGGCGCGGTCGCGGCTCGCGCCGCTCCTACAGGGGCGGTGGGTGCGTCGGCCGCTCCCTGTAGGAGCGGCGCGAGTCGCGACCCCGGGCTTTCGCGCCCGCGCCGCAACCTCGATCAATAACGCAGCAACGAATGCACCGGCGCCTCGCCGCTCCAGCGCGCGCGTCCGTTCAGCGCCGGCAGTTCGATCAGCACGCTGGCGCCGACCAACACCGCGTCCAGGCGCTCGACCAACTCGCGCGCCGCCGCCAGGGTGCCGCCGGTGGCCAGCACGTCGTCGACGATCAGGGTGCGCTCGCCGGGCTTGAGCGCGTCGCTGCGCGCCTGCAGGCTGTCGCGGCCGTATTCCAGCTCGTACTCCACCGTCACCAGCGGCGGCGGCAGCTTGCCCGGCTTGCGCAGCGGCACGAAGCCGGCGTGCAGCTTCTGCGCCAGCGCCGCGCCGAAGATGAAGCCGCGCGACTCGATCCCGCACACCGCCTGCACGCCGCTGCCCTGCCAGGGCTCGGCCAGCGCGTCGATGCAGCGGGCGAAGCCGCCGGCATCGGCCAGCAGCGGGGTGACGTCGCGGAAGGTGACGCCGGGCTTGGGAAAATCCGCGACGCTGCGGATCAGGCGCTGGATCGGGACGAGGGAATCGGTCATCGGGGCATGGGCAACTGAAGGAATGACGGGATTGTGCGCGCCGGCGGCGTCGGCGCGCGTCAACGCGGCTTGCGCGCGAACAGCGGCTGGTCGCCGCGCGCCAGTCCCAGGAAGATGCCGGCCAGCGACAGGCCGATGCCGAGCAGCTCCAGCCCGCCGAGCCGCTTGTGGAAGATCAGCACGTCCCAGACATAGGCCAGCAGCGGCTGCAGCAGCAGGCACAGGCCGACGATGCCGGCCGGCAGCAGCGGCATCGCCCGGCCGATCACCAGCCAGCCCAGCACCTGGGCGATGGCGGCGTAGGCGGCCAGGATCAGCCAGTCGTGCGCGCTTTGCGGCCACATGCTCTCGCCGCCGAGCGGCACGGTCAGCCCGAGCACCAGCACGCAGCCCAGGCACAGCCACCACTGCAGCGCCTCGTTCGGAGTGTCGCCGCGGCGCGCCTGGGCGGCGCGGAAGGCCAGCAGGAAACCGCCGTAGGCCAGCGCCGCGGCCAGGCCGAAGAACACGCCGAGACGGAAGCGCGCGTCCATGTGCTCCCAGCCCGGCGCCAGCAGCAGCGCCAGCCCGACCAGGCCCAGGCTCAGGCCGACCCACAGCTTCCAGCCGGCGCGCTCGCCGAGGAACAGCGCGCCGGCGCCGGCGAGCACGAACACCTGGAAATTGGCCAGCAGGGTCGACAGGCCGACCCCGACATAGACGATCGAGCGGTGCCACATCCACAGGTCGAAGGCCATGAACACCGCGCTCAGCATCACCAGGCCCAGCACCCGCGGCTGCGGCCGCCACAGCCGCAGGCGTTCGCGCCGCCACGGCTGGCCCAGCAACAGCAGCAGGATGATCGCGGCCAGGCCCATGCGCCAGAACGCCGAGGCGCCCGGGCCGATGTCGACCCAGCGCACGAACACCGCCGAACTGCTGATCACGCTGGCGCCGAGCAGCATCTGCAGCAGCGGCGCGCCGGAGCCGGCGGCGGGGGCGGACGACGAGGCGGACGACGAGGCGCTCATGCGCGCCTCCGGGCGCCGCGGCGGTGCGCGGCCGCGGGCGCGAGGGTCGGCGATGCGAATGCGATAGGTGCGAATGCGATAGGTGCGAAGGCGATAGGTGCGAATGCGATAGCCAGGAACATGGCGAAACTCCGATGGTCCATCCGCGGCACGCCGCGGACGGAGCGTCCGGCGCGGGCCGGCCGGCGCTCGCCGGCCGCGCCGCAGCGAGCGCGAGGGGGTCGGGAAGGGGGTGGTGGACGCCGGAACGGCACCGGCGCGGCCGCGATCCGGGCCGCGGCAGGCGTCTCAGGCGCCCAAGCGAGCGGCGCCGGCGCCGCTCAGGCCGGCAGCCACGCCGGCGGCGGCATCGCCGCCTGCGGCTCCGGCTCGGGCGGCGGCGGGTCGCCCAGGGCGAGCGCCTGGACCACCTCGTCCGCCTGCGGCCAGGCCGCGTCCGGCACGCACACCTGCACCGCGCCGAACAGCGGCAGCTCGCCCATGCCGCCGATCAGGGCCTCGCCGCGCAGGAACACCGGGATTCCGGCGTCTTCCAGCGCATGGCGGACCAGATGGGCGTCGATCAGGTGGGCGGCTTCGTAGACGACTCGCATCGTCGCGTCCTTCGGCCGGCAGGCCAGGCGGGTCTGCGGCCAGCATACGCCGCAACCGCGCGCCGCACGCACCCACTTTCGTCATGTCCGCGCGCTGAAAGCGTCCCGGTCGCGCAACGATCGGCGAGCCGGCACGACCGGCAAACCGGCCCGCCGGCGCGGCGCGCATGGCCGGCCGCCCAGGCACGCCGGCGCCGCACCGGCTAAACTCCCGTTTCTCCCTTTTCCGAAGATGCCGCGCCGCATGTCCGCCGATCCGTCCCGCCTTGCCCCCGAAACCCCGACCGATGCCGCCCCGGCGCAGAAGCAGGATTTCGTCCGCCAGATCGTTCGCGACGACCTGGCCAGCGGCAAGCACCAAGCGGTGCGCACGCGCTTCCCGCCCGAACCCAACGGCTACCTGCACATCGGCCACGCCAAGGCGATCTGCCTGGACTTCGGCGTCGCCCGCGAGTTCGGCGGCCGCTGCAACCTGCGCTTCGACGACACCAACCCGGCCAAGGAAGACCCCGAGTACGTCGAGGCGATCCAGGACGACGTGCGCTGGCTCGGCTTCGACTGGGCCGAACTGCGCCACGCCTCGGATTATTTCGAAGTGTTCTACCTGGCCGCGCAGAAGCTGATCCGCCAGGGCGACGCGTTCGTCTGCGACCTCAGCGCCGAGGAAGTGCGCGCCTACCGCGGCAACCTCACCGAGCCGGGCCGCAATTCGCCGTACCGCGACCGCAGCGTCGAGGAAAACCTCGACCTGTTCGCGCGCATGCGCGCCGGCGAGTTCGCCGACGGCGCGCGCACCCTGCGCGCGAAGATCGACATGGCCTCGGGCAACATCAACCTGCGCGACCCGGCGCTGTACCGGATCAAGAAGGTCGCCCACCAGAACACCGGCGACGCCTGGCCGATCTACCCGATGTACGACTTCGCCCATTCGCTCAGCGATTCCTGCGAAGGCATCACCCATTCGCTGTGCACGCTGGAGTTCGAGGACCACCGCCCGCTGTACGACTGGTGCGTGGCCAAGGTCGACCTGCCGAACTCGCCGGAACTGCTGGCGCCGCTGCTGGCCAAGGGCCTGCCGAACGAAGCCGCGATCCCGCGCCAGATCGAGTTCTCGCGCGCCAACCTCAACTACACCGTGATGAGCAAGCGCAAGCTCATGGTGCTGGTGCAGGAACAGCTCGTCGACGGCTGGGACGACCCGCGCATGCCGACCCTGCAGGGCATCCGCCGCCGCGGCTACACCCCGGCCGCGATCCGGCTGTGGGCCGAGCGCCTCGGCGTGAGCAAGCAGAACTCGGTGATCGACTACTCGGTGCTGGAAGGCTGCCTGCGCGAAGACCTCGACGCGGCCGCGGCGCGGCGCATGGCGGTGATCGATCCGCTCAAGCTCGTCATCACCAATCTGGACGATGCGCACGAAGAGTCGCTGCACTTCTCCAACCACCCGAAGGACGAGCGCTTCGGCGCGCGCCAGGTGCCGTTCTCGAACCAGCTGTGGATCGAGCGCGAGGACTTCGAGGAAGTCCCGCCGAAGGGCTTCAAGCGCCTGATCCCGGGCGGCGAAGTGCGCCTGCGCGGCGCCGGCATCCTGCGCTGCGACGAAGTGATCAAGGACGAGGCGGGTCGCGTGACGGAACTGCGCGGCACGCTCGACCCCGAGTCGCGCCCCGGCATGGCCGGCGCCGACCGCAAGATCAAGGGCACGATCCACTGGGTCAGCGCGCGCCACGCGGTCCAGGCCGAGATCCGCCTGTACGACCGCCTGTTCGACGTCGCCGCGCCGGACGACGACAGC
Organism: Lysobacter yananisis; assembly: GCF_031199375.1. Lineage (NCBI taxonomy): Bacteria > Pseudomonadati > Pseudomonadota > Gammaproteobacteria > Lysobacterales > Lysobacteraceae > Lysobacter > Lysobacter yananisis. The sequence goes on along the minus strand of NZ_CP133568.1, from coordinate 3,183,772 downwards.
GACGGCAAGACCTACAAGGATCACCTGAATCCGAACTCGCGCCGCAGCGTCGTCGGCTACGTCGAGCCGTCGGCCGCGCAGGCCGCGCCGGAGCAGGCGTTCCAGTTCGAGCGCGTCGGCTATTTCGTCGCGGACCGCTACGACCACCGCAGCGATGCGCCGGTGTTCAACCGCAGCGTGACCCTGCGCGACACCTGGGCGAGCAAGGAATGAGCGCGCAGCCATGAGCACGAAGATCCAGAACCCGCTGACCCGCCAGGTGCAGCTGCTGCTGCCGGACTGGATCGACGAAGCCGTCGACCGCAGCCGCGTCTACGCCAGCGACGAGGACAAGGTCGCGCTGGCGGTGGAACTGTCGCGGCGCAACGTCGAACTGCGCACCGGCGGCCCGTTCGGCGCGGCGGTGTTCGACGGCCACGGTCGCGTGGTCGGCGTCGGCGTCAACCGGGTGGTGCCGCAGAACTGCTCGGTGGCCCACGCCGAGATGATGGCCTTCATGTGCGCGCAGACCGCGGTCAGCCAGTTCCGCCTCAACGAGCTGGGGCCGATGACCCTGGCGACCTCGGCGCAACCGTGCTGCATGTGCTACGGCGCCAGCTTCTGGGCCGGCATCAACAACCTGCTGATCGGCGCGCGCTCGGAAGACGTGATGCGCCTGACCGAGTTCGACGAAGGCCCGCTGCCGGCGGACTGGATCGGCGAACTCGAACGCCGCGGCATCGCCGTGCGCCGCGACCTGCAACGCGAGGCCGCGTGCGAGGTGCTGCGCAAGTACGGCGAGAGCGGCGTTTCGTATTGAACGACGGCGGCTGCGGTCGCTGCGGCCGACGCCGTAATCGCGCAGCCGCAACCTGTAATCGCTTAGCCGTAGCCACCCCAAGCGTCGCCGAAAGCCCCAAAACACCGTCATTCCGGCGAAAGCCGGAACCCATTTTGATTTTGCTCTTGCGGTCCCAATCGAAAGCCAAAGCAACGGCAAAATGGGTTCCGGCTTTCGCCGGAATGACGGTGTCGAAAAGACCGAGCCGAAAGAACCCGGAATGACGGTGTCGAAAAGACCGAGCCGAAAGAACCCGGAATGACGGGGTCGAAAAGACCGGAATGACGGCGCCGAGCGCATCTCCTCCAAGCCGCCCCTAGCGCCGTCCACCCGACGGCCGCCGCCTGTGCTTCACTTCCCCCCACCCGCCCCCGAGCCGCGCCCCATGACCGATTCCGCCCTGTTCTGCCTGTGCCGCGCCGGGTTCGAACCCGAGCTCGCCGCCGAACTGAGCGAGCGCGCCGCCAACGCCGGCCATCCCGGCTACGCGCGTACCCAGCGCAACAGCGGCTACGTCGAATTCATCGTCGAGGACGCGGCCGCCGCCTCGCGCGCGCTGCCGTGGTCGGCGCTGATCTTCGCCCGGCAGAAGCTGGTGCGGCTGGCCAACCTGAGCGGGCTCGACCCGAGCGACCGCATCGCCCCGATCCTCGCCGCGCTCGACGCTTACGGCGAGCCGGTCGCGTTCGGCGAACTGTGGGTCGAGCACCCCGATTCCGACGAGGGCAAACCGCTGGCCGGCCTCGCCCGCAGCTTCGGCAACGCGCTGCGCCCGGCGCTGCGCAAGGCCGGCTGGCTGAGCAAGCACGACGATCCGCGCAAGCCGCGCCTGCACGTGGTCTTCCTCGCCGGCGACCACGCCGTGCTGGCCCAGGCCGATCCCGACGACGGCGCGCCGTGGCCGCTCGGCATCCCGCGGCTGAAGATGCATCCCGACGCGCCCAGCCGCTCCGCGCTGAAGCTCGAGGAAGCGCTGCTGACCCTGCTGACCCCGGACGAGCGCGAGCGCCGCGTGCGCGACAACATGCAGGCCGCCGACCTCGGCGCCGCGCCGGGCGGCTGGACCTGGGTGCTGATGCGCAACGGCATGAAGGTCACCTCGGTCGACAACGGCCCGCTGCGCCAGGCCCTGCTAGACAGCGGCCGGGTCGACCACCTGCGCGCCGACGGCTTCACCTGGCAACCCAAGCGCACGCTCGACTGGATGGTCTGCGACATGGTCGAGTCGCCGGCGCGGGTGGCCGAGCGCATGGCCACGTGGTTCCGCGAGAACTGGTGCCGGCACGCGATCTTCAACCTCAAGCTGCCGATGAAGAAGCGCTGGGAAGAAACCCGCGTGTGCCTGGAAGCGTTCGAATACCAGACCCACCGGCCGATGATCGTGCGTGCGCGCCAGCTCTATCACGACCGCGAAGAAATCACCGTATTCGCCGCGCCGCGCTGAGCGCGCGGCCTGTCGCTGCAGGAACAATCGCGATCCCGCGCCGTCGCGGGACGGCGGCCGGCGCGCCGCTCGGAGACGCTCGCGCCGCACGCCGCGACGTTCATGCCGCCGCGACATTGCTGAGCGCCGCCGCAACGCCGGCGCGCAACCGCCGATCCGGCGTTTCCGTGCGGATGCGCGCGCTACGGACGCTCGCACGCATGCGCGCGCGGCGTTGCGTTCATCGCCGGTTGCGCCGATTAACGCGGGTTTGATCGCGCCGGGTTTAGCGTCGCCCCGTCCCCACAAACGCGAGGCCTTCCCATGCGACAGCACGCGATCCAGCGACAGACCCTGCTCGCCCTGGCCCTGACCGCGACCTTCGCCCTCGGCGCCGCCAACGCGCAGGTGCCGGGCAAGGTGCAGTCCAAGCACGATGCGGTCGAGAAGGCCGACGTCGCCGCCGGCAGCGCGATGCAGGCGCGCGACAGCGCCGCCAGCGCCGAGTTGGCCGCGGAAGCCGCGGTGCAGACCCGCGAGCAAGGCGCGACCAGCGCGCGCGGCGCGATCGCCGCGCAGGCCACCACGCAACAGGCCGAGCGCGCCGCCGCCGATGCCCGCAGCGCCGCCCAACAGGCGATCCGCGCCGCCGACGAAGCGCGTTCGGCGCAGGCCGCGGCGGTCTCCGGCAGCAACCCCGCCGGCGCCGCGGTGCAGGCGCGCGCGGCCATGAACCAGGCGCGCACCGCCAACGCCGTCGCCGCCGATGCCGGCAGCGTCGCCCGCGCCGCCGCCGCGGCCACCGCCGAAGCCAACCGCCTGCCCGACCGCGTCGTCGCCCCGCCCAGCGACGGCCGCAGCGTCGATTTCGCCGCGCTCGACCTCGACGGCGACGGCGCGATCAGCCGCGAAGAATCGCGCGCGCACGGCGCGCTGAGCGCGAACTTCCTGGCCGTGGACGTCAACGCCGACGGCCGCATCAGCGTCGACGAAGTCAACGCCTGGCGCCGTTGATTCCCCGCGACCGCCGCGGCCCGTTCCTGTAGGAGCGGCGCGAGCCGCGGCCGCGGCAATGCAGCTGCGCCGCAATTACCACCGTGCGCCGACAAGGCCGGGATCCAGGGCTTCGAACGTTCCCGCACGAGAAGCCCTGGATTCCCGCTTTCGCGGGAATGACGGCAAAAAACACACAAGCGCCAGCGCAGCCCCGGCCGCTCCCTGTAGGAGCGGCGCAAGCCGCGACTGCGACAACACAACCACCTCGCAACCATCGCATCGCCGTCTCTGCGGCAGCGGGAGTTCAGGACTTCGGACCTTCTCGCACGAGAACCCCCGGTTCCCGCTTTCGCGGGAATGACGGCAAAAAGCGCAACGCATCGATGTACTCGCGCCCATCAAATCCAGGCTGCCGTGGACCAACGAAGCCACACGCCCCACACCGCAAAACCCGCATCGCCTCAGCGCACCACGCTCAAAACATCGCCCCCACCGCCACGCTCGCATAATCGTGATCCGCCAACGGATCGTAATGCGCGCTGCCCGCGTAATCCGTGTAACCGAAACTCGCGAAGTAGCGCTGCCCGTACTTCGCCGTCACGCCGAGCGTCAGCTGTCGCCGGTCCTCAACCAACTGATTGTCGATCGCGAATCCGCGCACGTCGTGGCCGAAGCTCATCATCGGCGACACCGTCCAATCCGCGCCGACCGCGTAATCGAGCTGCGCGCGCAAGCGGTAGCCCCAGGCATTGCGGGTGTAGAAGCCCTTGTCGAGGCAGCCGCGCGGATTCTGGATCGGCGGGCATGCGCCGCCGTAGCCCTGCGGCGAGAAGCCCCAATGGAAGCCGCGGCCGTAGCGCGCCTGGTCCAGTCCCGGCAAGTCCGCGCGGCTGTACATGGCCTCGCCCGCCAGCGTCGCCTGCTTCGCGCCGAACACGCCGGCGAACGCACGCTGGACGTTCAACATCGCTTGGTCTTTGTCGACCCGGTCGTAGCCGCGCAGCACCGCGCCCGGCGCCAGCGCCGCGTTGCGCGCGCCGATCGGTCCGCCGTTGCTGGTCAGCGCGCGGAACATGTCGGCGGTGTTGAGTTGCACCGGTTGGCCGCGCGTGTGCGAAAGCTCGGCGCCGAGCTGCCAGCCGCGCCAACGGGCCTGCGCGCTCAAGCCGAGGATGCGGATGTCGTCGGGGTATTCCCAGATCTCGCGGATCGTCGACAGCCGCGCCGACAACTGCGCGTACGCCTCGGGCACGCCAGCCGCGATCAGGCGCGGCGCCAGGGTCGGATCGGTGCGCGCCGGGTCGATGACGGTCGCGTCCAAGTACGGCGCGCGCGAGTTGATCCGCAGGTAGTAGGCGCCCCAACCGCGGCCGCTGGCCTCGTCGCGATAGCGCAGCGACAGCCCGTACTGGCCGCGGTCGCTGCCGTAACGGTCGCGGTCGCGCGGCAGGATCGCGCCCATCGATTGCATGAAGCCGTCGCTGAGCCACGGCCCCGCGCCCGCCGACGCGGTGTTGAGCGGGTAATAGGCGTTGGACTGGATGCCGGCGCAGCCACGCTCGATGCCCAGGTCGCTGCCGGAGAAGAAGGTGCCGCAGGGGTCGTACTCCGACGGCCGCCAGTTCCATTGCCAGAAACCTTCCAGGCTCAGCTTCGAATCCAGCGTCCATTTCGCCCACAGCATCTCCACCGGGATTTGCGCTTCGCTGGCGGCGTCGGTGCCGGGCCGGCGCAAGCTGGTGTAGTCGACCGGATTGATCTGGTTGACGCCGCTGAAGAACACGCCGCCGCCCCACTTCACCGCCTGCTTGCCGACGCGCAGGTCCAGCGCGCTGTCGTCGTCGAGCTTGAAGTGTCCGTACGCATACGCGTTGAGCCACAGGAACCCGGAGAACCGGTTCGAACGCGAGAATCCGGCGTCGCTGAGCGGCGCGGATGGATCGAAGCCGTTGGGCACGTTGCCCTGGCGCACCTCGCTACGATCCAGGGTCGCGTCGTACCAGGTGCGCGCGCTGAGGTTGAGGCCGACCTCGCGGTACTTCAGGTCCACCGACTGCACGATCTTGAACAGGCTGGAAAACGCGTCGCCGCGGTCGAAATTGAGATTGCCGTCGTCGGCGGTGTCGGCGCCGGTGCCGCCCTTGGGCCGGCCGTCGGACGCGTAGCCCTTGCCGAGCAAGTGCGGCTGCGCCTTGCCCGTGCGCACGGCGGTGCCGGCGACGATGCGGGTGTTCCATTGCCCCTGGATGCGGCCGTCGGCCAACTCGAAATCGGCAGCCCGTGCGGGCGCGACGGCCAGTGCGCAGGCCAGCGCCGCGACGACCGATGCGGTCAAAACACACACTCGATACGTCAACGAACGACGCGAAAAATCACCGGAAAACAGCTGAAAACCCGACATGCGAACCGATCCTGCAGAACTGCTGCAGGGTTTCTAGCACCGCCGCGGCGAAACCCGCACTACTACTTTAGGCTGTGTTCCGCCGCGCCCCGTTTGTGCGCGCGCGCAGTTGCGGCATAGTGCGATGCCAGTCCCGCCCGAGTCCGCCGCAGTCCATGAATCCGCCGCCGCCGATGCATTCCGACGCCGTCGCCGCCGCGCCCGCCGGCGCCCCGCCGCTGAGCCGCAAGGACACCCGCACGCTGCTGTTGTCGGCGTTGGGCGGCGCGCTGGAGTTCTACGATTTCGTGATCTTCGTCTTCCTGACCGAGACGCTGCGCAAGCTGTTCTTCCCGGTCGGCACGCCCGAGTGGCTGGGCACGCTGCAGGTCTACGGGATCTTCGCCGCCGGCTATCTGGTGCGGCCGATCGGCGGGGTGATCATGGCCCACTTCGGCGACCGCTCCGGGCGCAAGCGCATGTTCACCCTGAGCGTGTTCCTGATGGCGCTGCCGACGCTGTTCATCGGCCTGCTGCCGACCTACGCGCAGATCGGCATCGCCGCGCCGCTGCTGTTGCTGGCGCTGCGCATCGTCCAGGGCATCGCCATCGGCGGCGAAGTGCCCGGCGCGTGGACCTTCGTCGCCGAACACGCGCCGCGCGGCCGGGTCGGCTTCGCCTGCGCCTCGCTGTCGGCCGGGCTCACCGCCGGCATTCTGATCGGCTCGCTGGTCTCCACCGCGGTCAACACCTGGCTGGCGCCGGCCCAGGTGCTGGACTGGGGCTGGCGCGCGCCGTTCGTGCTCGGCGGCGTGTTCGGCTTCCTCGCCGTGTACCTGCGCCGCTGGCTCAGCGAGACGCCGGTGTTCACCGCGATGCGCGAGAGCCGCCAGTTGGTACGCGAACTGCCGCTCAAGCAGGTGCTGCGCGAGCACCGCGCCGGCGTCGTGCTGTCGATGCTGGTGACCTGGCTGCTGACCGCGGCGATCGTGGTGATCATTTTGATGACCCCGACCATCGCGCAGCAGGCGTTCAAGATGGAACCCTCGCGCGCCTTCCTCGGCAACAGCCTGGCGGCGTTCTTCCTGACCTTGAGCGCGATCGGCGGCGGCTGGCTGGTCGACCGCATCGGCCGCGGCCGCGCGCTGTTGATCGGTTCGCTCGGCGTGCTGGTCAGCAGCTTCGCGCTGTACTACGACCTCAACCACGGCGCGCACAACTTCCTGCTGCTGTACGCGCTGGCCGGGGTGTTCGTCGGCGTGGTCGGGGTGATCCCGGCGGTGATGGTGGCCGCGTTCCCGGCGCCGGTGCGGTTCTCGGGGCTGTCGTTTTCCTACAACGTCGCCTACGCGGTGTTCGGCGCGGCCACGCCGCCGCTGATCGGCGGTTACCTCGCCCCGCATTTCGGCGGCATGGCGCCGGCCTACTACGTGATGGCGGTGGCCCTGGTCGGGGTAGCGGTGTCGGCGTACCTGCTGAGCAATCCGCGCCAGCAGTTCCACGAAGACTGAGCGCGCGTCAGCACACCATCACGAAGTACACGCCGAAGATCGACAATCCGGCGATCCAGCAGCCCAGCATCGCCAGACAGGCGAGCAGTATCCAGGCCGCGCGCAGCCAGCCGCCGCGGCCGAGCGTGCTGCGCACGGCGACGACGGGCAAGGCCAGACCGAGCAGCGCGAACAGGCCCAACACGGTCCAGCCGAGCGCCCAGAACGCGAGCGATTTCTCGCCGTATTCCGGCGGGCATTGGGTCGTGGCCAGCGACAACGCAGGCCACAGCGCGCAGGCGAGCGCTGCGCAGCGCTTCGTGCGGCGTTTCCAGGGGCCAGCGGGCGCAAAATCAAAATGGATTCCGGCTTTCGCCGGAACGACGGCAGGAGGGAGTCGTTTCATTCCACGTCGGGCGCGCAACTTCCCAGTCGTCGTTCCGGCGAAAGCCGGAATCCATTTTGACTTTGACTTCACCGCCGCCAACCCACTCATACCCCCGCCGCGCGGCGCCAGAAGAAATGCGCCAGCGGCGGCAGCTTGCCGGCCAGCCCCAGCAGCGGCCCGCGCGCCAGGGTGGCGGCGAGGTCGTCGTTGGAGAACAGCTTGTTCAAGCCGTCGAAGCCGTAGGCCGCCAGCGCGTTTTCGCTGCGCCGCTCGCGCGCCCAACGCGCCAGCCGGTGCGGCGAACCCGGATCGGCGCCGTGGCGGCGCGCCTGCCGCAGGCTCGCGCGCAGCCCGGCGACATCGCGTAGGCCGAGGTTGACGCCCTGCCCCGCCAGCGGATGCACGACGTGGGCGGCATCGCCGATCACCGCCACCCGCCCGGACACGTAGCGCTGGGCCAGTTGTCGGCGCAGCGGGAACGCGGCGCGCGGCGACACTTTCGTCAGCGCGCCCAGGCGGCCGGCGAAGGCGCGTTCGAGTTCGCCCAGGAACGCGGCGTCGTCCGCCGCCAACAGCCGCTCGGCTTCGGCGTCGGGCAGGGTCCAGACGATGGAACTGCGCCGGTCGCGCGCGCCGTCGTCGCCCTGCGTCGGCAGGAACGCGACCGGCCCACCCGGCAGGAAGCGCTGCCAGCAGGTCGCCTCGTGGCTGCGTTCGCTGTCGACATAGGCGACCAGGCCGCGCTGGCCGTAGTCGTGCGCGGGCGCCTCGATCCCGGCCAGCCGGCGCAGCTTCGACTCGGCGCCGTCGGCGGCGACCACCAGCCGCGCGCGCAGGCGCCGGCCGCCGGCCAGGGCCACGCCGACGCTGTCGCTGCCATCGCGCTCCAGCGCCTCGACGTGTTCGGGGCAATGCAGTTGCACGCCGGCCTGCGGCAGCGCCGCCCACAGCCGGTCGACCAGCAGGCCGTTCTCGACGATCCAGCCCAGTTCGCGGCGGCCGAACGCGTCGGCGTCGAAGGCGATCTCGCCGCCGCCGGCCGCGTCCCACACCCGCATCGCGCGATACGGCTGCGCGCGCGCGTCGCGCACCGCGCTCCACACGCCAAGGTCCTGCAGCAGCGCGGCGTTGTCGGGCGCGAACGCATACACGCGCAGGTCCGGCCGCAGCGGCGACCACGGCGCGGGTTCGCGCGCTTCGACCAGGGCGACGTCGAAACCGTCGCGGGCGAACGCCAGCGCCGCGGCCGCGCCGACCACGCCGGCGCCGACCACCGCCACGTCGAGAATCTCGCGCCGGCTCATGCGCGGCCTCCGCGTTCGCCACCGGAAACCGCGGCGGCGCGGTCGTTGCGGCATAGCGCGGGCACGTCGCCGCGGTAGCCCATCGCGCCGCCGACCAGGAACGACTGCGCGCTGGCCAGGCGGTCGAACGCGAACAGGCCGAGGCTGCGCAGCGGCCGCATCAGCTCGGTGTCGTTGGCGCTGAGCCGCGCCAGCCCGTCGGAGAAACCGACGGTGCGTTCGCGGTCCTCGCGCCGACGTTCCAGATAACGCGCCAGCAGCGCGTCGCTGCCGCAATCGCCGTCGCCGGCGCGGCGCCGGTCTTCGATCAGTTCGGCCAGGGTCATCGCATCGCGCAGGCCCAGGTTGAAGCCCTGCGCGCCGATCGGGTGGATGGTCTGGGCGGCGTTGCCGACCAGCACCGCGCGCGCCGCGACGGTGCGCTGCGCCAGCACCCGGATCGCCGGATACAGGCTGCGCGCGCCGCAACTGAGCAAGCGCCCGGCGCGCCAGCCGAACGCGTCCTGCACGCGGGCCAGGAAACCGGCTTCGTCGAGCCCGGCGACCGCGTCGGCATCGTCGCTGGCGACGCCGTGGATCAGGCCGTAATGGCGGTCGCCGCGCGGCAGCAGCGCGGTCGGGCCATCGCGGCCGAGGCGCTCGTAGGCGGTGCCGTCGGGCGCGCGCTCGCCGCGCAGGCGCGCGACGAACAGGGTCTGGCCGTAGTCGTGTTCCTCGGTGCCGATCCCCAGCGCCTCGCGCACGCCGCTGCGGGTGCCGTCGGCGGCGACCAGCAGGCGCGCGCGCACGGTCCGCTCCCCCGCCCCGTCGGCCAGCCGCACCGCGCGCCAGCCGTCGCCGCCGTCGGCCAGGCCGACGAACCGCACCGGCCGGTAGCGCAGCAGCCGCGGCAGTTCGGCCAGGCGCGCTTCCAGCGCTTCGCCGAAGTCGCGCGCCACCACCACCCGGCCGAACTCCTCGCGGCCGTAGCGTTGCGCTTCGAGCACGGTGCGGCCGAAATCGCCGCGGCGGCTGATGTGGATGCGCCGGATCGGCCCGGTCGGCGCGCGCAGCCGGGCCAGCACGCCGAGCGCGTCGAGGGCGTTGAGGGTGGCTTCGGCGAAGCTGAGGTTGCGTTCGTCGAATACCGCCGGCAGCGCGCCGGGCGGGGCGGCCTCGACCAGGCCCACGTCGAGGCCGATGCGGTCCAGGGCGATGGCGAGACTGGCGCCGACCAGGCCGCCGCCGACGATCAGGACATCGTGGCTGGCGTGAATGGCGGGGTCGGGCGCGCCGGCGGAAGAATGCGGCGTGGCGTCGGAAGTCATGGGGTTCATGATACTGGCGCGGTCGCTAAGCGGGTGTTCGCGGATGTCGCAGCGCCGCGATCGGGCACAAAAGCATTGGGCGGCCTGAAGGCCCTCCCACCACAGCCCGGGCTTCGGGCGACGGCACGGTGCCCAGCGCCAGCCTGCAAGGCGCTTGTGGGAGGGCCTTCAGGCCCGACGCTTTCCGACCAGCCCACCGGAATCAATCACTTAGCCCCAAGCCCCGACCCAGTCGGCACATTCGCCCCCAGCTTCTTTAGAATGGCCGCATCGACGCCGCCGCGTCCGGAGCCCGATCCATGAAGCCGAACACCCGCAACAGCCTGATCCTCGCCCTGCTGGCCGTGTTGATGGTCGCCACCCGCGTCAATCACTGGACGCCGATCCCCGACGCGTCGTGGGCGGTGTTCTTCATCGGCGGCTTCTACCTGCGCAACTGGACCCGCTGGGCGTTCCCGGCGCTGATGGCGCTGGCGGTGCTGATCGACTACGCGGTGATCAGCCGCATGGGCATCAGCTTCTGGGACCACTACTGCGTCTCGGCCGCGTACTGGTTCCTGGTCCCGGCGTACTTCGCGATGTGGGCCGGCGGCCTGTTCGTCGCGCGCAACTACAAGCGCAGCTGGAGCACGCTCGCCACCGCCGCGGTCGCGCTGCTGGCCTCGGTCGCGGTGTGCCAGCTGCTGAGCCAGGGCAGCTTCTACTGGATCTCCGATTCGGTGCAGAACAAGAGCGTCGCCGGCTGGGCCGCCAATTACTTCGAATGGCTGCTGCCGTACCTGCGCACCACCGCGACCTACGTCGGCATCGCCGCGGTGGTCCAGGCGATCGCGGCCTCGGCCAGCAAGACCGCGCTGCCGGCGCAGTCCGACGACGCGCGCAAGCGCTGATCGGCCGCGCGCCGGACCGACCGACCCGATGGGCAACCGCCTCTCCAAGATCTACACCCGCACCGGCGACGACGGCTCCACCGGCCTCGGCGACGGCAGCCGCACCGGCAAGGACTCCGCCCGCGTCGGCGCCTACGGCACGGTCGACGAAGCCAATTCGACCATCGGCCTGATCCTCGCCGCCGAACTGCCGGACGAGGTGCGCGAACAACTGGTGTCGATCCAGCACCAGATGTTCGACCTCGGCGCCGAGCTGTGCATCCCGGGCCACGCGGCGATCTTCGCCGCCGACATCGACCGGCTCGAACACTGGCTCGACGCGCACAACGAGCACTTGCCGCCGCTGAAGGAGTTCATCCTCCCGGCCGGCGGCGAGGCCGCGGCGCGCTGCCACATCGCCCGCACCGTGGTCCGCCGCGCCGAGCGCGAGGCCGTGGCGTTGGCGCGGGTCGAGGACATCCGCTCCGAGGCCGTGCGTTATCTCAACCGCCTGTCCGACCTGCTGTTCGTGATCGCGCGCGTGCTGGCCCGCGCCGGCGGCCACGGCGAGGTCACCTGGAACCACGAGCGCCGCAAGGCCTGACCGCACCGTGCGCGTCTACACGCATCCGGCCTGCACGCGCCACGACCCGGGTCCGGGTCACGCCGAGCGGCCGCTGCGTCTGGTGGCGGTGACCGAATCCCTGCGCGAAGCCTTCGCCGAGCGCCTGCACTGGTGCGAGGCGCCGGCGGCGAGCCGCGGCCAGTTGCTGCGCGCGCATTCCGACGAACTGCTGGCGCTGGTGCTCGACACGCCGGTCGACGGCCCGGTCCAGCTCGATCCCGACACCGTGCTCGCGCCGGGCTCGGCCGAAGCCGCGCTGCGCGCCGCCGGCGCCGGCGTGGCCGCGGTCGACAGCGTGCTCAAGGGCGAGGACCGCCGCGCGTTCTGCGCGGTGCGCCCGCCCGGCCACCACGCCACCGTGCATGCGGCGATGGGCTTTTGTCTGTTCAACAACATCGCCGTCGCCGCCGCCCACGCCTGCGACAAGCACGGGCTGGCGCGGGTCGCGGTGATCGACTTCGACGTCCACCACGGCAACGGCACCCAGGCGATCTTCGACAGCGATCCGCGGGTGCTGTACGTCAGCTCGCACCAGTTGCCGCTGTATCCCGACACCGGCTACGCGCACGAGCGCGGCATCGGCAACATCGTCAACGCGCCGCTGCCGACGGGCACCGGCAGCGACGGCTTCCGCCGGGTCTGGCGCGAGCGCCTGCTGCCGATCGTCGACGGCTTCCGTCCGCAGCTGGTGCTGATCTCGGCCGGCTTCGACGCGCACAAGCGCGACCCGCTGGCGCAGATCGAACTCGACGGCGAGGACTTCGCCTGGCTCACCGCCGAACTGGTCGCCATCGCCGAGCGCCATGCGGCCGGGCGGGTGGTGTCGATGCTGGAAGGCGGCTACGACCTGGCCGCGCTGCGCGAAAGCGCGGTCGCCCACGTCGGCGCGATGCTGGCCTGAGCGGCGCGCCCCGGTGAGGGCGGGTCGCGGCCGCGATAACTCGGCTTGCGGCGCGAACGGCCACCCCGCGGTCGCGGCTTGCGCCGCTCCTACAGGGGGCTTCGGCCGGCTCGATCAGGCTTCGGGCTTGGCTTCGAAATCCAGCGACGCCGAATTGATGCAATAACGCAACCCGGTCGGGCGCGGGCCGTCCGGAAATACGTGCCCCAGGTGCGACTGGCAACGCGCACATTTGACTTCGATCCGGCGCATTCCGTGACTCTCGTCGGCATGCTCGCTGACCGCTTCGGGCCGGATCGGCTGGTAGTAGCTCGGCCAGCCGCTGCCCGAGTCGTACTTGGTGTCCGAGGCGAACAGCGGCTCGCCGCAGGCCACGCAGGTGTAGGTGCCGGCGTCCTTGTGGTTCCAGAAGCGGCCGGTGAACGCCCGCTCGGTGGCCGAGCAGCGGCAGATCGCGTACTGCTCCGGCGACAGTTGCTCGCGCCATTCAGCTTCGGTCTTCTCGACCGGGACGTCGGGGCCGGGGACGGGGTGCTGGCTCATGATCTCCTCCTGGGTGGACGGCGCCGCGTTGCCGGCGCGATCGGCGGGGAATCCCGGCCGGTCCGGCGAAACTTGCAAGATGAACGCCGATGACTCCCAGATGGCGTTCGCGTTGCCCGCTTGCAAGGGATGGGGCAAGCTAACCGCCGTTTTTCCCCGTCTGCCGGATGCTCGCGTGCGCAAACCCCTCCGCCTGCTCCCGTTGTCGCTCTGCATCGCCATCGCCCTGCCCGCGTACGCGGCGGACGACAACGAGAACTGGGGACTGTGCCCGCTGATCGATGCGGTCCCGTCCTTCAACGACGCCCCCGCCCCGACCGGCACCGCCGACCAGCGCGCCAGCCAGCCGACCGCGATCGACGGCGGCACCCTGGAGCGCGCCGGCGACGAGCAGAACATCGTCGTCCAGGACAACGTCCGCCTCAGCCGCGGCGACCAGTTCCTCGGCACCGACAAGCTCAGCTACAACCAGGAAAGCGGCAAGTACACGGCCGAGGGCCACGTCCGCTACCAGGACTCGAGCATGCGCCTGGTCGCCGAGCACGCCGAGGGCGACCAGAACGCCGACAAGCACCAGATCGACGACGTCGAGTACCAGCTGACCTCGCGCCGCGGCAACGGCGGCGCCGAGCGGATCGAACTCAACGGCGCCAAGGGTTCGCTGCTGAGCTCGACCTATTCCACCTGCGCGCCGAACCAGCGCGCCTGGGAACTGCGCGCCCACCGCATCGACATCGACACCGAGGAAGGCATGGGCGTGGCGCGCAACGCCACCCTGCGCATCGGCAAGGTGCCGGTGCTGTACGTGCCGTGGTTCATGTTCCCGGTCGACGACCGCCGCCGCACCGGCCTGCTGTATCCGAACATCGGCATGTCCGGCAAGAACGGCTTCGACTGGCGCCAGCCGATCTACCTCAACCTGGCGCCGAACTACGACGCGACCCTGTTCCCGCGCTACATGAGCCGGCGCGGCGCGAGCCTGGGCGTGGAGTTCCGCTGGCTGTACGAGAACGGTTCGGGCGAGACCTACGTCAACTGGATGCCGCGCGACGATCTCTCGCGCAAGGATCCGGACCGCTACACCTACTACATCCGCAGCGGCGACCCGTTGCCGACCATCCCCAAGGACGACATGCCGCGCGACAACCGCGGCGAGTTCGCGTTCAAGGGCGTGCACCGCTTCGACGGCACCTGGTACGCCGGCGCCAACCTGGCCTGGGTCAGCGACAAGTACTACCTGCAGGACTTCAGCAACAGCCTGTACAGCCAGTCGACGATCTCGCTGCGCAGCGAAGTCGGCCTGTATGGCCGCGGCCGCTACTGGGACGCGAGCATCATCGCCGACCACAACCAGCTCGCCGACTTCACCCTGCGCGAGAACTCGCTGGCCTTCGACCGCCTGCCGCGCGCGACCTTCCACTGGGCGCAGCCGGTGCAGCCGTGGCTGGAAACCGGCGTGGACACCGAGGCGGTGCGATTCCAGCACGCCGACCTCAAGTTCGTCGCCAACGACCCCACCCCCGGGATCCCGGAGAGCCGGCGCCAGAGCATCCCCGGCGGCAGCCGCTTCGACGTCAAGCCCTACATCAGCTTCCCGCTGGAAGGCGCGGCCTGGTTCATCCGGCCCAAGCTGGCCTGGCGCTACACCGCCTACGAGCTCGACGGCGAGATGGCCGCGCAGATGGCCGACGCCCGCGCCAACAGCTTCATCGCCAACAACCCCGGCACGGTCAAGACGCCGGAGCTGGTGCGCAGCTTCTACGACAAGTCGCCGACCCGCAGCCTGCCGATCACCTCGATCGACGCCGGCCTGTACTTCGACCGCGAGACGGTGATCCGCGGCGACAACTACGTGCACACCCTGGAGCCGCGCGTGTTCTACCTGCGCGCGCCCTACCGCGACCAGGACGCGATCCCGCTGTTCGACACCAACCCGATGTCGTTCAGCTGGGGCGCGCTGTTCCGCGACAACCGCTACTCCGGCGCCGACCGCCAGACCGACGCCAACCAGCTGACCACCGCGCTGACCACCCGCCTGATCAACTCCGAGGACGGCCGCGAACGGCTGGCCGCGAGCATCGGCCAGATCCAGTACTTCGACGACATCCGCGTGGTCGCCGGCGCCGAAACGCCGATCAAGCAGGGCAAGTCGGCCTGGGTCGCCGACGTCAGCGTCTCGCCGACCGACCGCTGGACCATCAACGCCACCTACCAGTGGGACCCGCGCCTGCGCAGCGAGGACGTCGCGACCCTGCGCGCGCGCTACCTGTTCCGCAACAGCGGCGTGGTCAACTTCGCCTACCGCTACCGCCGCAACCTCGCCGCGCCGCCGGGCTCGCCGAGCGACATCGCCGACCAGTACGAGCAGGCCGACGTGTCGTTCCTGTACCCGATCAACGACAACTGGAGCGTGGTCGGCCGCTACTACTACTCGATCAAGGACAGCCGTCCGCTCGAGCAGATCGCCGGCGTGCAGTGGGAAAGCTGCTGCCTGGCGGTGCGCGCGATCGCCCGTCGCTACCAGCGCAACCGCTCCGAAGACCTGAACAGCTCGTTTCAGGTGGAGTTCGAACTCAAGGGCCTAGGCTCGGCGGGCCAGAACACGGAGCGGGTATTGCGCCGTGCTATTCTCGGCTACAACCGCGACGACCTCTATTTGACGCCTCCGTCCCCCTCGATCAGCCGCGAAAACCGCGGTCCGGGCGGCGACGAGGCCATCCTCGACCCGACCCTATGAACAATCGTTTTGCCCGCGCCCTGACCGCTGGCGTCCTGGCCACCGGCCTGCTGATCGGCGTCGCCCAGGCCCAGGAGCTGCAGCCGATCGACCGCATCGCCGCGGTCGTGGACGAGGACGTCATCCTCAAGACCGAGCTCGATCGCGCGGTCGCCAACATCCTCGGCCAGTACGCCGGCCGCAGCGAGCAATTGCCGCCGCGCGACGTGCTCGAACGGCAGGTGCTCGAGCGCCTGATCCTGCTCAAGCTGCAGGTCGCCCAGGCCCAGGGCACCGGCGTGCGCGTGACCGACCAGGAGATCGAGCAGGCCATCGCCGGCATCGCCCAGTCCAACCGCCTCAGCGTCGACCAGCTGCGCCAGCAGCTGGCCCGCGACGGCAGCTCCTACGCCGACTTCCGCAATTCGATCCGCGACGAGCTGCTGGTCCAGCGCTTGCGCCAGCGCTTCGCCCAGACCCGGGTCTCGGTCAGCGACGCCGAAATCGACGCCGCCCTGGCCGCGCAGGCCAACACCGGCACCCAGTACCACCTGGCCCACATCCTGATCGCCCTGCCCGAAGGCGCCACCGCCGAGCAGATCGCCACCGCGCAGAAGAAGGTCGACGGCGTCAAGGCGCTGATCGACAAGGGCGAGATGGACTTCAACGCCGCCGCCGTGCGCTATTCCGACAGCCCCAACGCACTGGAAGGCGGCGACCTGGGCTGGCGCAGCGTGGACGAGATCCCGGCCGCGTTCGCCGACATGATGAAGGCGATGAAGGCCGGCCAGGTCACCGCGCCGCTGCGCGGGCCGAGCGGCTTCCAGCTGCTCAAGCTGGTCGAAGTGCGCGACGCCTCGCAGTCCGGCCCGCAGATGGTCACCCAGTACCACGCCCGCCACATCCTGGTGCGCGTCAACGACCAGACCACCGAAGCCCAGGCCAAGGCCAAGGCCGAGACCCTGCGCGCGCGCATCGCCGGCGGGGCCAAGTTCGAGGACGTGGTCAAGGAAAGCAGCGAAGACCTCGGCACCCAGTCCAAGGGCGGCGACCTGGGCTGGTTCATGCGCGACGAATTCGGCCCCGAGTTCGGCGGCGCGGTCGCGGCCCTGGCCGACAACGAAGTCTCGCAGCCGATCCACACCACCGCCGGCTACCACGTGGTCCAGCGCCTGGGCACGCGCGAGAGCGACGTGTCCAACCAGAGCAAGCGCGCGCAGGTCCAGGAGACCATCGGCCGGCGCAAGCTGGAAGAGGAATGGAACCGCTTCCTGCGCGAGAAGCGCAGCGAGGCCTACGTCGACTTCCGCATGGGCAAGGGCTCGGAAGGCAACCAACCGGGTACCGAGACCACGCTGCCCACCAAGGGCGGCTGACGTGACCCCGCCCCGGCTCGCGCTGGTGCCGGGCGAGCCGGCCGGCGTCGGGCCGGAGCTGTGCGTGCGGCTGCTGCAGCGGCCGCGCGACTACGACCTGATCTGCTACGCCGACCCGCGCAGCCTGCGCGCCGCGGCCGACGCGCTCGCCTTGCCGCTGACCCTGCTGCCGCCGGACCGCCCCTCGCGGGCGCCGGGCGAAGTGGCCGTGGTCGAGATCCCCAATCCCGTACCGCCGGCCTTCGGCGCGCCCGAGCCGGGCAACGCCGCGGCGGTGATCCAGGCCCTGCGCGACGCCGCCCAGGCCTGCCTGGACGGGCGCCTGGACGGCGTGATCACCGGCCCGGTGCACAAGGCGGTCATCAACGAGGGCGGCATCGCCTACACCGGCACCACCGAGCTGCTGGCGCAACAGGCCGGCTGCGAGGTGGTGATGATGCTCGCCAACGACATCGTCCGGGTCGGCCTGGCCACCACCCACCTGCCGCTGCGCGACGTCGCCGACGCGATCGCGCCGGAGCCGCTGGCGCGCACCCTGCGCATCGTCGATGCCGCCCTGCGCGGCGACTTCGGCCTGGCGCGCCCGCGCATCGCCGTGCTCGGCCTCAACCCGCACGCCGGCGAAGCCGGGCACCTGGGGCGCGAGGAGATCGAAGTGATCGAACCGGTCCTGGCCGCGCTGCGCGGCGAAGGCCTGGACCTGATCGGCCCGCTGCCCGCCGACACCGCGTTCCTGCCGGCCAAACTGCAGGGTTTCGACGCCGTGGTCGCCATGTACCACGACCAGGGCCTGCCGGTGCTCAAGTACAGCGGCTTCGAGCGCGCGGTGAACCTGACCCTGGGCCTGCCCTACCCGCGCGTCGCCGTCGACCACGGCACCGCGCTCGACCTGGCCGGGCGCGGCCTGGCCGATCCATCCAGCCTGATCGCCGCGGCCGACGCCTGCGCGCGCATCGCCCACATCCGCTCGACCCGCAGCGACCGCAACCCGCCCGGAGGCTCGCCATGACCGGCACCGCCAAGACCCACGCCAAGGGCTTCAAGCCCGAGGCGAAAAAGCATCTGGGCCAGCACTTCCTGCACGACGCCAACGTCATCGCGATGATCGTGCACGCAGTGGACCCCAAGCCCGGCGACCGCCTGGTCGAGATCGGCCCCGGCCAGGGCGCGATCACCTTCCCGCTGCTGGACCGCCACGGCGAACTGACCGTGATCGAGTTCGACCGCGACCTGATCTTCCCGCTGACCGAGACCGCGCGCGCGCACGGCACGCTGGAAGTGATCCATCGCGACGTGCTCACCGTCGATTTCAGCGCGCTGGCGCACAACGGCGGCCCGATCCGGCTGGTCGGCAACCTGCCCTACAACCTGTCCTCGCCGATCCTGTTCCATGCCCTGGAACACGCCGCGGCGATCCGCGACATGCATTTCATGCTGCAGAAGGAAGTCGTCGACCGCATGGCCGCCGCACCCGGCAGCAAGGTCTACGGCCGCCTCAGCGTGATGCTGCAGGCCTATTGCCAGGTGATCGCGCTGTTCGACGTGCCGCCGGCCGCGTTCCGGCCGCCGCCGAAGGTCGATTCGGCGGTGGTGCGGATGATTCCGCTGGCGCCGGAGCGGATCGGCATCGACGACCACGCCCTGTTCGCGCGCCTGGTCCGCGACGCCTTCGGCCAGCGCCGCAAGACCCTGCGCAACGCGCTCTCGCTGGTCTGCGACGGCGCCTCGATCGAGGCCGCCGGCGTGCGTCCCGACGCGCGCGCCGAGCAACTGGAAGTGGCGCAGTTCGTGCGCCTGGCCAATTGGCTGCGCGCCCACGACAAGGTCCTGCCCGATCCCTCCGCGAGCTAGCGGACCGCCATCGCCGCGGCCCGGCGGCGCCTGCCCGCGCGGCGCCGCCGCGGTCGCGTTTTTTCGTCCGTCCGCGCCATCGCGCG
Source organism: Lysobacter yananisis (assembly GCF_031199375.1). NCBI lineage: Bacteria > Pseudomonadati > Pseudomonadota > Gammaproteobacteria > Lysobacterales > Lysobacteraceae > Lysobacter > Lysobacter yananisis. The sequence goes on along the minus strand of NZ_CP133568.1, from coordinate 3,164,697 downwards.
CCGCCGCGACGGCTCATTCCCGCTTCATCCCCGCTTTGCTTAAACTGCCGCCATGAACCGCCCCACCGAATACGTCTTCGACATCGACGTGGCGACCCGCTACCTGGACGACCAATCCGCTCCGGAGCAGGATCGCTACGTGTTCGCCTACACCATCCACATCCGCAACGCCGGCACCGTGCCCGCGCGCCTCATCTCGCGCCATTGGGTGATCACCGACGCGAACGGCAAGGTGCAGGAAGTGCGCGGCGACGGCGTGGTCGGCGAGCAGCCGTGGCTGCGTCCGGGCGACGACTTCGAATACACCTCCGGCGCCGTGCTGGAGACCAGTCTGGGAACGATGGAAGGCACGTACGCGATGGTCGCCGACGACGGCACCCGCTTCGACGCGCCGGTGCCGACGTTCACCCTGACCATCCCGCGTACCCTGCACTGAGCGCGGACGGCACATGAGCGTTTGGGCAATCGGCGACCTGCAAGGCTGTTACGACGCCACCCAGCGGCTGCTGGAACGGCTGAAGTTCGACCCGGCGCAGGACAAACTCTGGTTCTGCGGCGACCTGGTCAACCGCGGCGGCCAATCCCTGGAAACCCTGCGGCTGGTGCACTCGCTGCGCGAGCACAGCACCGTGGTGCTCGGCAACCACGACCTGTCGCTGCTGGCGATCGGCCAGCGCACCGAGGAAGAGAAGCGCAAGGTCAACCCCGACCTGCAGCGCATCGTCCTGGCCGACGACGGCGAAGCGCTGCTGGACTGGCTGCGCATGCAGAAACTCGTGCACGCCGACCGCGCGCTCGGCTGGATGATGGTGCACGCCGGCATGGCGCCGAAGTGGACCACCTCGATGGCCGAGCGCCACGCGCGCGAGGTCGAGGAACGGTTGCACGGCGACCAGTACCGGCGCCTGCTCAAGAACATGTACGGCGACCGCCCGGCCTGGAATCCCAAGCTGGCCGGCATCGACCGCCACCGCGCGATCATCAACATCTTCACCCGCCTGCGCTATTGCACGCCGCGCGGCCGCATCGCGTTCGAGGACAAGGGCGCGCCGGGCACCCAGCCGGTGGGGCTGTATCCCTGGTACGAAGTGCCGGGCCGGGCCGAGCGCGACCTGAAGATCGTGTGCGGGCATTGGTCGACGCTGGGCTTGTTCATCGGCCACGGCGTGCACGCCATCGACACCGGCGCGGTCTGGGGCGGCAAGCTCACCGCGCTGCAGCTGGACACCGACGAACTGCGGCTGGTGCAGGTGCCCGGCCGCGACGTGCCGGCGAATCCGCCGCGGCCGCGGCCGCCGCGCCAGCCGGGCTGACGGAGACCCGCATGCGCCACGGACGGCCGCGAACGCAGCAATCGCCACCGCCCGCGCTCGTCGCGGGGGCCGGTCGCGCCAACGCGCCCGGGCCGGCGCGTGCGGAGTCGCTAGAAGCCGCGACGCGGCCGTTCGCATCGCCGGCGCGCGCGCGCGCCGGCGGCGAATCCGCAGCGTGGCGTGGCGCCGTCGCGACGTTGCTCATCGCCGCGCTCGCCGCCGGCTGCTCGCAACCCGCCTCGCCGCCGGCCGAACGCTCGGCCGCCGACGCTACGCCGCCTGCCGCCGCCGAGCCCGCGAAGCCGTCGCCGCCGTTGGTCGCCGCCGCGCGCGCGCAAGTCGGCGTGGTGCGCCTGTACGACCCGGCCTACGTGCGGCTCGGCTACCCCGGCGGCGACGTCGCGCCCGACCGCGGCGTCTGCACCGACGTGGTGATCCGCGCCCTGCGCGTGCAGGGCCTGGACCTGCAGCAGCGCGTGCACGAGGACATGCGCGCGAACTTCGCCGCCTACCCGTCGCTGTGGCGGGCGAGCGCGACCGACCGCAGCATCGACCACCGCCGCGTGCCGAACCTGCGCCGCTGGTTCGAACGCCAGGGCTGGTCGCTGCCGGTCAGCGCCGACGCCGCCGACTACCGCGCCGGCGACGTGGTGACCTGGGATCTCGGCCGCGGCCAGACCCATATCGGCATCGTCTCCGACCGCCGCTCCCGGGACCGCCGCCGGCCGCTGATCCTGCACAACATCGCGCGCGGCACGCAGGAGGAAGACGTGCTGTTCGCCTATGCCGTCACCGGCCGTTATCGCCCGCGGCTGCCGCCGGCGGTCGCCAGCCGATGAACTCGCCCGAGACGCCCGCGCCGGGCCAGGGCGGCCCCAATCGCCGGCTCGCGGCCGAGATCGATGCGCGCGAGTACCGCCGGCGCAGGCCCGGCCCGATCCTGCTGATGGGCGCCGCGGTCATCGCGGCGCTGGTGTTGACCGACATCGTGCGCACCAACCTGCGCCAGTCGCAGATCGAGGCCGAGGCCGCCGCGCGGGCGACCGCGCAACGCGCCGCGGCCGCCGCGGACACCGCCGCTGCTGCCGCGACCGCGACCGGCCCGAGCGCCAGCGACCGCATCGTCGGGCGCGCCTTCGACACGATGCTGGCCGAGCTGCGCGCGCGAAGCGCCGCCAGCGCCGAGGCGCGCGAGCGCACGGCGCGCTACCGTTCGCTGCTGCAACGGACCGTCGCCGCGTCCCGGCTCGAACTCGAGATCGAGCGGTTCGAGTGCGGCCCGCACCTGTGCATCGGCTCGCTGTCCGGCGACGCCGCGGCCTATGCCCGCTTCGGCGACGCGGCCCGCAAGGCGCAGCCGCCGCTGTCCGCGTTCGCCGACTGGTCCGCCGCCGCGGACGCAGGCACGGACGCGGGCGCGACGCAGCACCGCTTCCTGCTGCCGTTGAACGCGGACGACGATGCGGACGGCGCGCCCGCGCCGGCCCGCGAAGAACCCGGCGCCCGGCCCTGAGCGAGGCCGGCGCCGCGCGGGTCAATCCATGCCCAGGCGGACGTAATCCACGTACTCGAAATCGAATTCGTTGCGCTCGTCGGCGCGATGGCGCTCGCGCGCGGTCTCGCGCCATTCGGCCGGGTCCAGGCGCGGGAAGAACGCGTCGGCGCCGGCGACTTCGGTGTCGACCCGGGTGAGATACAACCGCGTCGCCGACGGCAGGCACAGCGCGTAGACCTCGCCGCCGCCGATCACGCACAGCTCGGCGGCGCCGTCGGCCGCGGCGAGTTTCAGCGCCTGTTCGGTCGAACCCACCGCCTCGATGCCGGCGAACGGCACCTCGCCGGACCGGGTCAGCACCAGATTGCGCCGGCCCGGCAGCGCGCGGCCGAGCGATTGCGCGGTCTTGCGGCCCATCAGCAACGGCTTGCCCAGGGTCAGCGCCTTGAACCGCTTGAGGTCGTCGGACAGGCGCCAGGGCAGCACGTTGTCGCGGCCGATGGCGTGGTTGCGGTCGAGCGCGGCGATCAGGCTGAGCTGCAGGGTCATGCGGAACTCCTTGCGTTGCGGCGGCTTGCGTTGTGGCGGCTTGCGTTGTGGCGGCTTGCGTTGCGGCGGCGCGCGCAGGCGCGCGGTGTGCGCCGCCGGGCCGCCCGGCGGACGCTCATTCGAACCAATCCGCCAAGCGTCCGCTGCGCACGAATTCGCCGGTCGTGCCGGCGTCGAAATCGCCGTACTCGACGTCGTCGAGCTTCCAGCGGTCGTCCTCGCGCAGCATCAGCGCGCGGCCGCGCCAGCGCACCGGCGGCTCGGAACGGTCGTAGACGAATTCGAGTTCGACGCTTTCGCGGCCCGGTCCCAGCGCAGTGCGCGCGCCGACCCGGTAGCCGGTCGCGCCCTCGTCCAGGCCGGTGAACATGTCGCCTTCGAGGTAGGGCGGCTTGAGCCCGGGCTGCTCGGCGATCATCCGGTCGCGCTCGCGCGCGGCCGGCGCCATCAACGCCAGCAAATGCCGCGACAAATAGGGCCGGTAGCGCGCGAGGTCCTCGCCGACCGGCAGGCCGCTGGCCCGCAGCTGCATGTGCAGGTCGTAGAGCCCGCGCACCGCGTCGGTCGCGCTGCCGTCGGGCAGGGAGCCGACGGCTTCGGGCTCGGCGCGCACGCCCGGTTCGGGCACGGGGGGCGGCGCCATGGGCGGATCAGGCGGCCGCGGCGAAACGGTTGCGGTCGCGGGCGCGGGGCGTTCGTCCTTGGCGGCCGGCGCGGCCGGGCGCGCGCAGGCGGTCAGGCCCAGCGACAACAGCAGCCACGCCGCCAGCCGCGGACCGACGCGCGCCATCGCCGCGCTCAGACCGCGACCGGCGCCTTGATCGCCGGCGCCGGGTCGTAGCCTTCGATGGCGATGTCGTCGTAGCCGAACGCGAACAGGTCGGTCACCGTCGGATCGAGCTTCAGCCGCGGCAGCGCGCGCGGCGCGCGCGCGAGCTGTTCGCGCGCTTGCTCGAAGTGGTTCGAATACAGGTGCGCATCGCCGAGCGTGTGGACGAAATCGCCGACGCCCAGCCCGCACACCTGCGCGACCATGTGGGTCAGCAGCGCGTAGCTGGCGATGTTGAACGGCACGCCGAGGAAGATGTCGCCGCTGCGCTGGTACAACTGGCAGCTGAGCTTGCCGTCGACCACATAGAACTGGAACAGCGCGTGGCACGGCATCAGCGCCATCTTCGGCAGGTCGGCGACGTTCCAGGCGCTGACGATCAGCCGGCGCGAATCGGGATTGCGCTTGATCTCCTCGACCACCCAGCGGATCTGGTCGATCTCGCCGCCGGCGCCGTCGCTCCAGCTCCGCCACTGCTTGCCGTAGACCGGGCCGAGCTCGCCGTCGGCATCGGCCCATTCGTCCCAGATGCTGACCTTGTTGTCCTTGAGGTAGGCGATGTTGGTCGCGCCCTGCAGGAACCACAGCAGCTCGTGCACGATCGAGCGCAGGTGCAGTTTCTTGGTGGTGACCAGCGGGAAGCCCTGGTTCAAGTCGAAGCGCATCTGCCAGCCGAACACGCTGCGCGTGCCGGTGCCGGTGCGGTCGGACTTCTCCGCGCCGTGTTCGAGTACGTGCCGCAGCAGGTCGAGGTATTGGCGCACGGCTCAGCCCTTGGCCGGCTCGGCCGCCGGCGGTTGCGGTTGCAGGGTCGGCGAACGGGTCGACAGCCACAGCCAGAACAGGCCGAGCACGATCAGCGGCACGCTCAGCACTTGGCCCATCGTCAACCAGCCGAAGGCGAGATAGCCGTGGTCGCCGAGCTGTTGGTCGGGCACGCGCACGAATTCGACCAGGAAGCGGAACGCGCCGTACAGCAGCGCGAACAGGCCCGAGACCGCATAGCGCGGACGCGGCTTGCGCGAGAACCACCACAGCAGCGCGAACATGGTCAGCCCCTCCAGCGCCGCCTGGTACAGCTGCGAGGGATGGCGCGCGTAGCGCTCCAGCGCGCCGGCGGCGAACTGGGTCTGCAGCTGCTGCGCGCTCCAGTTGGCGAACTCCGGCGCGCGCGGGAACACCACGCCCCAGCCGCCGTCGGTGAACTTGCCCCACAACTCGCCGCCGATGTAGTTGCCGAGCCGGCCGAAGCCCAGCCCCGGCGGCACCAATGGAGCGATGAAGTCGGCGGTGTCGAAGAAATGGGTGCGATGGCTGCGCGACCACCACCACATCGCCGCGACCACGCCGAGCAGGCCGCCGTGGAAGCTCATGCCGCCTTCCCAGATGCGCAGCAGCATCAGCGGATCGCGCATCAGGTCGGCGAAGCCGTAGAACAGCACGTAGCCGATGCGGCCGCCCAGGACCACGCCGAGCATGGCGTAGAACAGCAGGTCGCCGTAGGCCTGCTCGCCGACCCCGGGCAAGCGCCCGGCGCGGACCCGTTGCCGCCCCAGCCACCACGCGGTGACGAAGCCCAGCAGGTACATGATTCCGTACCAGTGGACTTGCAGCGGGCCGAGGGAGATCGCGATCGGATCGATCTGGTGCAGGATGATCATGCGGCGGGACGGGCTCGGAAAGACGCTCGACGGAGCGGGAGACCGACCTATTGTGCCCCAGCGCGCCCGCGCGCAGGGTGCGGGCTGCGGCCGCTGGAGCGCGGGCCGCGTCGCGTTCGGGCGGCGTTCGGGCAGCGCCTGCTAGAGGCCGTCGGGCGCGCGCCGACCGGCGCCCGCCGCGGACCGCACCGCGTTACAGCAGTACCGGCGCGTCCGCCAGTTCGTTGCCGGCGCCTGCGCCGCTGCGCGGGAAGGCCTGGGCCATGATCTCGTTCAACGCGGCGATGCCGCCGAGCACCGCCGCCTCGGCCTCGCCGGCCGCCAACGCGCGCTGGATGCCGTCGCACACCGCCTGCCAGCGCTCGTCGCCGATCCGGCGCGCGTAGCCGCGGTCGGCGACGATCTCGATGCGGTGATCGGCGAGCAGCAGATACAACAGCACGCCGTTGTTGCCGGCGGTGTCCCACACCCCGAGCTGGGCGAACGCGGCGCGCGCGGCCTGGCGCGCGTCGCGCCCGGCCAGCAAGTCGCGCCAGCCCAGCCGCGATTCCACCGCGAAGCGCAGCTGGCCGGCATGGTGCGCTTCGCCGGCGGCGATCGCCTCGGCGATGCGGCGCAGGCTGGCCGGCGGGAAACGCCAGCGCGCCGACGGCGCGAACAGATGCCTGAGCGCGCGCATTACCAACTCCCCGAGGCGCCGCCGCCTCCGCTCGAACCGCCGCCGCCGGACCAACCGCCGCCGCCTCCACCACCGCCGCCACCGCCCCAGCCGCCGCCGTACCCGCCCCAGCCGCCGCTGCTGACGTAGTGCCCGCCGCCGCGGCCGAACAGGGAAAAGAAGAAGCCCGCCGCCACCGCCAGCGCGACCAGCCCCCACGACATCGACAGCAGCCACGCGACCACGCCCGCGCCCGCGCCGCCGATCAGCGCGCGCAACAGCGCCGGCGCGCCGCCGAGCACGCCGCGGACCAGGGCCGAACCGATCATCGCCAGCACCAGCACCATCACCCAGTTGCCGCCGCCGTCGCCGCCGCCCTGGGCGCCCTGCCCGCCGGCGCCCATCGGTTCGGGCAGCGGTTCGCCGTCGATCAGCCGCGCCAGCATCGCGGTGGCGTCGATCAGGCCGCCGGCGTAGTCGCCGGTGCGGAACTTGGGCCCGAGGTATTCCTGGATGATGCGGCCGGACTGGGCGTCGGTGATCGCGCCTTCCAGGCCGTAGCCGACTTCGATGCGCACGCGCCGGTCGTCCTTGGCCACCACCACCAGCACGCCGTCGTCGACGCCCTTGCGGCCGAGCTTGAACTGCTCGAACGCGCGCACGGCGTATTGCTCGATCTCCTCGGGCCGCGTCGTCGCCACCATCAGCACCTGCAGCTGGCTGCCCTTGCGCTGCTGCAGCGCGCGCGCCTGCGCATCCAGCTGCGCGCGCGCGGTGGCGTCGAGGGTGCCGGTGGTGTCGACCACCGGCGAGTCCAGCGGCGGGATCGGCGCGAGCTGTTGCGCGAACGCGGTCGCGGCCAGCAAGCACAGTCCCAGCGCCAACAGCACGCGGCGCAGGTTCGGTCCGACCACCGCGCCCAGGCTCACCATGATCCGCTCGCTCCGCCGCCGCCGCTGCGTCCGCCGCCGCCGGACCAGCCGGTGTCGCCGGCGCCCGAGTCGCTCGATTCAGAACGGCTCGGTCCCGAATGGCTCGGTCCCGCGCCGCCGGAACGCTGCCCGCGTTCGCTATCGCCGTTGCGCCGGCGCCCGCCACGACCGTCGCGCTTGCGCGAACGCCCGCCCCAGATCTCGCCGTTGAGCAGGAACACCAGCACCCAGGCGAGGTAAGCGAACAGGCCGACGCCGAGCCAGCCGCCGCCGCCGAGGCCGGACAGGTCGCCGTCGGTCATGCGCAGCAGCACGCGCCACGCCAGCCAGGCGATGGCGGCCAACGCGCCGACGCGCAACGCGAAGCCGAGCCGGCCGCGCTCCTGCCAGGCGATCATCGGCGGCGCGATCGCGCCGACCAGCAACGGCGTGGCGAACAGCACCGCCACCGCGCCCAGACCGATGTCGCCGGGCGCGGGCACGCCGCGCCGCACCAGCGCCGCGCCGAGCGCCGCGACCGCCAGGCCGACCGCCGCCGCGCCGGCCACGCTGCGCAACCAGCGCCAGCGCGGCAAGGCCAGGCCAAGCGCGCCGGCGACCGCGCCGCACAGCAGCGGCAACCACAGCCACGCCGGCCCGCTCCACACCCAGGCCGCCACCGCGGGCGGCAACAACGCCGCCGGCGCGGCCCATGCCAGCGGCCAGCCGCGCCGCTGCGCGCACCAACCCAGCACCAAAGCGAACGCGGCGCCCAGCGCGCAGATCCGCGCAAGCGGGCTCCATGCCGACGCGGCGGCCGCATACGCGTCCGCCGCCGGCGCCGGCAGCGGCTCTTGTTCGACCAACGCGGCCAATGCGGCGCTGGCCGCGTCCACGCCCGCGTCGTACTCGCCGCGCGCCAGGTGCGGCAGCAGGTAGGCGGACAGCACGTCGCGCGCGGCCGCGTCGGGAATGCGCCCTTCCAATCCGTAGCCGACCTGGATGCGCGCGCGGCGGTCGTCGCGCGCGACCACCAGCAGCACGCCGTCGTCGATACCGCGACGGCCGAGCACCCAAGCGTCGAACACCCGCTGGGCATAGGCGTCGATGGATTCCGGCGCGGTGCTGGCGACGATCAGCACTTGCAGTTGCGCGCCCTTGCGTTCGCGCAACTCGTGCGCGCGCGTCTCCAATTTTTCGCGGGTGTCGGGCCGCAACGCGCCGGCCATATCCTGCACCGGCGCATCCAGCACTGGAGCCGCGTTCGCCGGCGCGGGCGCGCGGGCCTGCGCCGATAGCGCCAACGCCCAGGCGAACAGGCACAGCAATGCGACGATCATCGCGCCGCATTGAAGCGGCCGCGCGCGTAGCGATGCGCCGTCGGCCGCCATCACCAACGCCCCGAGGCGCCGCCGCCGTCGCTGCTCCCGCCGCCGCCCGAGTAGCTGCTGGAATCGCTCGAGCTGGACGAACTCGACGACGACCGGCGCCGCCGGCGCTGTTCTTCGTCGCGATCGTCCCAGGGCCGGCCGCGTCCGCCGTCGCTGCCGGCGAACGCGCTGACCCAGGCGAAGGCCGACGCGATGTAGGTCAGCAGCGCCATCGGCATCCACCGCTGCCACTCGGGCAGGTCCGGCGCGAGCTTCGGCACGGTGATGAAATAGGCGGCCACCGCCACCACGGCGATCAGCGCCCAGCGGCCGAAGAACGCCGCCGGCCCTGTGCGCCACGCCGCGCGCATGCCGAACAGCGGGATCAGCACGAACGGCGAGACCATGACGCCGGCGAAGATCAGCAACGGCCACGGCAGACGGTCGGGCTCGGGCTCCGGCAGCGGCGTGCCGTCGACCAAGCCGATCAAGGCGTCGTAGGCGCGTTCCAGCCCGCCGGGGTAATCCTCGTCGCGGAACGCCGGCGCCAGGATTTCGTCGATCACGCGCTGCGCGGTGGCGTCCGGGATCGTCGCTTCCAGCCCGCGGCCCAGATGGATGCGCATCTGCCGGTCGCGTTTGGCGACCACGATCAGCACGCCGTCGTCGACGCCAGCGCGGCCGGGCCGCCACTGCGCGAACACCCGACCGGCGTAGGCGGCGATGTCTTCGCCGCCGGTGCTGTCGAGGATCAGCAACATCAACTGCGCGCCCTTGCGCCGCTGCAGTTCCAGCGAGCGCTCGCTCAGGCGCGACGACGCGGCCGCGTCGAGCGTGCCGGTGAGGTCGACGACCGGGCCGGTCAGTTTCGGCACCGGCGCGCCGCGCGCGTCGGCTGCTTCCGCCGCGTCGGTTGCGACGGTCTCAACGCCCTCGGCCGGCCGCGCTGCCGTGGTCGGCGCCGGCTCGCGCGCGGCCAGCGGCGCGGCGCACAGCCACAGCGCGGCCAGCAGCGCCGCCCACGGCCGCGAGGGTCGGCGCGGAGCCATGCTCATCGCCGCGCGGTCAATGCTGCGGGGCGGGCGGTTGCGAAGCCGGCGGTTGCGAAGCCGGCTGCTGCGGCGCCGCCGGTTGCGCGGCCGGCGGCGCCGCGCCGAAGTCCACCGTCGGCGCCTGCTGGATCTGCGCCTCGTTCTCGACGGTGAAGTTCGGCTTGGTCGCGTAGCCGAACATTTTCGCGGTGAGGTTGGTCGGGAACTGGCGGATGTAGGTGTTGTAGTCCTGCACCGAGGCGATGTAGCGCTGGCGCTCCACGGCGATGCGGTTCTCGGTGCCTTCCAGCTGGGTCTGCAGGCTCAGGAAGCTCTGGTCGGCCTTGAGCTGGGGATAGTTCTCGCTGACCACCAGCAACCGGCCGATCGCGCCGCGCAGTTCGCCCTGGGCCTGTTCGAACTGCTGCAGCGAACCCGGATCATCGGCGTTGACGTTGATGCTGCCGACCTTGGCGCGCGCCTCGGTGACCTGGGTCAGCACCTGCTGTTCGTGGCTGGCGTAGCCCTTGACCGTGGCGACCAGGTTCGGCACCAGGTCGGCGCGGCGCTTGTAGACGTTGAGCACCTGCGACCAGGCCGCCTTCACCGACTCGTCCTTCTGCTGGATGGTGTTGTAGCCGCAGCCGCTCAGCAGCACGGCCAGGGCGAGCACGATCAGGGGACGGAACATGGCGACGGCACTCCGGCGGGATGACGGCCGCATTGCAGCACCGGGCGCGGGGCGGCGCAATGGACGGCGCGTGATGAAGCTCGCGACCGGGACTGCGGCTTCTGCCTGTGTGGGAGGGACTTCAGTCCCGACGCTCTTCGGCCGGATCGCTGCGACCCGGCCGAAGAGCGTCGGGACTGAAGTCCCTCCCACAAAAGCGGCCCCTCGCACAAACGAAAAGGCCGGCGATCGCTCGCCGGCCTTCGCGGTCTGGCGCGACCTCGCGCTTACTCGGCGGTGAGCCGCCGCGCCGCGCGCTTCTTCGCCCACAGGTTCAGGCATTCCACCAGCGCCGAGAAACCCATCGCCGCGTAGATGTAGCCCTTCGGGATGTGGATGCCCAGGCCGTCGAGGATCAGGAACGCGCCGACCAGGACGATGAAGGCCAGCGCCAGCATCTTGATGGTCGGGTTGGAATCGATGAACTGGCCCAGCGGACGCGCCGCCAGCAGCATCACGCCGACCGCCAGCAGGATCGCGGCGACCATCACCGGGGTGTGGCTGGCCATGCCGACCGCGGCGATCACCGAGTCCAGCGAGAACACGATGTCGATCACCGCGATCTGCGCGATGACCATCATGAACGACGCCGCCGGCTTGGTGTGGACGTCGTCGGCGTCTTCCTCGCCGACGATCAGGTCCTTGATCTCCATCGAGCCCTTCACCAGCAAGAACGCGCCGCCGAGGATCAGCACCAGGTCGCGGATCGAGACGCCGATGCCGGCGACGGTGAACAGGTCGGCGGTCAGGCCGGCCAGCCAGGCCAGGGTCAGCAGCAGCGCGATGCGGGTGATGCAGGCCACGGCGATGCCGAACTTGCGCGCTTTCTCGCGCTGGTCGAACGGCAGCTTGCTGACCGCGATCGAGATGAAGACGAGGTTGTCGATGCCCAGCACGATCTCGATCGCGCTCAGGGTGAACAAGGTGATCCAGACTTGCGGATCGGTCAGCATTTCCATCACGTGCGGCATACCTCTAAGAGTGTTGGGTGTAGCGCCCGCGGCGAGGCCGCGGGCACGGGCGCGCCGCGTCGGGCGGCCCGGGACGGACGGCGCGGGGGCGCCGTCCTGGCGATGCGCGATGCGCTCCCCGCGGGGGCGATCAGCCCATCAGGTGGTGCCACAGGCGCGGGCCGAGGATCGCGGCCCACACCAGCAGCACGTTCATCAGCAAAACGAACACCGCGGCCGAGCCCATGTCCTTGGCGCGGCCGGCGAGTTCGTGGAATTCCGGGCCGTAGCGCTCGATCACCGCCTCGACCGCGGAGTTGAGCAGTTCCACGCTCAGCACCAGCAGGATCGAGCCGATCAGCAGGGCGCGCTCGACCCCGGTCTCGCCGAACCACCAGCCGACCGGCGCCAGCACCAGGAACAGGTAGACCTCCAGCCGGAACGAGGACTCGTGCAGCCAGGCCGCGCGCAGGCCCTGCATGGACCAGGTCGCGGCCTTGAGGATGCGGCCCGGGCCGCGCGGCAGGTGCCCGTATTCGTCAGCCATGCCGGCGCTCCTGGCCGCAGACGGGGGCCGCGGCGCGCACGGCGCGCGCGGTCGGGGACGACGGGGTGGTCGGCATGGGCGGGCGTTCTCGGTCCTGAAGCCGGGACCGGCCCGGCGACGGCGGCCGACGGCCGCCACAAGCCCGCGATTTTGCCACAAGCCCGGCCCGGCCGCCCCGGCGGCGGGGGCGCGGGTGGTCCCACCGTGGCGGTTGCGGGGCAGCGACTGGACCTGTCGAACCGGTGCCGCCGGCCACTGCGGTTCAGGTAGCTGGCCAGCCCGGCCAGGGCTGCGGTCGCTCCCTGTAGGAGCGGCGCGAGCCGCGACCGCGACACCGCACCTGCGTCGCAGGCGTTGTTTCGCGGTCGCGGCTCGCGCCGCTCCTACAAAAGCTTACGACCGCTCGCGCGGTTCGATGTCGCGCCGCCAGTAGCCGCGCAGTTGTTCCTGCTGGCGCGGACTCAACCCGGCCGCGCACTGATCCAGCAAGACCGAGGCCGCCGCCGCATCGCCCTGTGCCAAGGTCTCGCGCGCCGCCTCCAGCAAGGCCCGCCGGCGCACGTCGAGATTGCCGAACGGATCGAACCACGAATCCACCCGGCCCGCGTCCTTGACCCCGGTCCAGCCGAACCGCGCCGCGCCGGCCTCGGCGGCGATGGCGCGGTAACGGGCGATCGCCTCGGCGCGGGCGATCCGCCCCTGCCGCAGTTCCAGCCGCACCCGCAGCAGCCGCGTCTGCGGCGTGGCGCCGCCCGCTTCCAGCGCCGCCAGCGCGCGGCCGACGAAGGCGTAGTCCACCGCCCCGCTGGCCGCCTGCACGCCGAGCAGATTGAAGCCGGCGATCGCCGCCTGGTATTCGGGCCGGTCGTGCGCGGCGGCCTCGGCCTCGCTCGGCCGGCCGAGGCTGGACGGCTGGACCAGGCGCAGGCCCGGCTCGTCGGCGAGGATCGCCTCGATGTCGCGCTTGTGGAACTCGCCGACCACCACGACCACCCGCCCGCCCGGATGCGCGCGCGCCGCCGCGGCGACGCGCTGGGCCTGCAGGTAGGTGCGGTACAGATACAGCCGGCGCGGCAGGTCGTGCCGGGCCTTGGCCGCGGGCGTCGCCGCCCAGTTCGTCACTTTTTCCAGCTTGGCCGGATCGTCGGCGTGGAACAGGTCGCGTTGCAGCGACGGCGCGGCGAAGCTCAGGAAACCGAACATGCCGTTCAGCGGCCGCAGTTCCGGCGGCGCATCCAGCGCCAGGCCGAACCCGAGGCGCTGGTCTTCCACCGGCGGTTCCCAATCGATCGGACACAGCTCGATTCCGCGCCGGCGCGCGAACGGCACCGCGACGTCCTGCGCTTCGTAGGTGAACTCGTAGAAATCGCCGCGGGCGAAGGCCTCGGGCGTGCGCTCGATGCAGATCGCATCGGGCTTCGCGCGGTCGAGGAAGGCGTCGAGCAAGGCCGGCCGGTCGCGTTCGGACACCAACTGCGCGGCGTGGTCGACGCCGAGCACGATCACCGTGGTCGGCGCGGCCGCCGCGGCGTCCGCTGCGGCGAACGCCGCGGGCGCGCCGAGCGCGGACATTGCCAGCAATAGTCCCAGCCACTCTCTCTTCATGCCCGCTCCGCTGCGCCGTCCGACGCCGCCACGATGGCACGGCCGGTGCTGTCTTGCCCGTGCCTGTGGTTGTAGTCAGGCGGCCCAGGGCGTTGTTTCGGGGGAGGCAAGCGACGTCGTGCGGCTTGGCCGCCGCTCCTGGGCCGGACTCTCCACACTCGTCATTCCGGCGAAACCCTCACCCGTCATTCCGACGAAACCCCCACTCGTCATTCCGGCGAAAGCCGGAATCCATTTTGCAGTTGCTGCTGCCTGCCGCAGGAAGGCAGACGCAAAGGCAAGATCAAGATGGATTCCGGCTTTCGCCGGAATGACGGGGTGAGGTTTCGTCGAGCGCCGTCGCGCGGCCTACTGCTGCCGCAGCGCCTCGATCGGATCCAGCTGCGAGGCCTTGCGCGCCGGGTAGTAGCCGAAGAACAGGCCGGTGGCGATCGAGAACCCCGCCGCCAGCGCGATCACCTGCCCGTTCAAGGCCACCGGCAGCGCGCCGATGCGGCCGACCAGCAAGGTGCCGACGATACCGATGGCGATGCCGAGCGCGCCGCCGATCAGCGAGATCAGCATCGCCTCGGCCAGGAACTGGCGCTGGATGTCGCCCGGCCCGGCGCCGACCGCCATGCGCAGGCCGATCTCGCGGATGCGCTCGGTCACCGACACCAGCATGATGTTCATGATGCCGATGCCGCCGACGATCAGCGAGATCGTCGCCACCGCGCCGAGCAGCAGCGACATCAGCCGCGTGGTCTGGGTGCGGGTGGCCACCACTTCGGCGATGTTGCGCACGCTGAAGTCGTCGTCGCTGCCGGGCTGGATCTTGTGGCGCTGGCGCAGCAGCCCCTCGATCTGCTCCTGCGCGTAGGACACGTCCTCGGCACGGCCGACGCCGACCGCGATCTGCATCACCGCGCCGTTGGGCAGGCCCATCGCACCGAGCATGCGCCGGCGCCCGGTTTCCAGCGGCACCAGCACGACGTCGTCCTGGTCCTGGCCGAAGCCGCCCTGCCCTTTCGGGTTGAGCGTGCCGATCACCGTGTACGGCACCCGGCCCAGGCGCACGGTCTGGCCGATCGCGTCCTCGTCGCCGAACAGCGAGCGGCGCACGGTCTCGCCGAGGATCACCGACTTGGCGCCGCTGCCGTAGTCGCGCGCCTCGAAGTTCGAGCCCGAACCGATCGTCCAGCCGTTGATGTCGAAGAAATCCGGCTGCACGCCCTGCCACTGGGTCGACCAGTTGTTCTCCGCGTACACCGCCTGGGTGCCGCCGCGCAGCGAGGCGGCGACGTACTGCACTTCCGGCACTTCGTTGCGGATCGCCTCGGCGTCGGCCTCGGTCAGGGTGAAGAAGCTCGACGAACTCAGGCGCACGCCGCCGGTGCCGCGCCCCCCGCCGCCGGAACTGATGTCCAGCCGGTTGGAGCCCAGGCCCGAGACCAGCTTGTCGATTTCCGACTGGGTGCCCTGGCCGACCGAGACCATCACGATCACCGCGGCGATGCCGATGATCACGCCGAGCGAGGTCAACGCGCTGCGCAGCCAGTTGCCTCGCAGAGCGAACACCGCCGTGCGCAGCACTTCGAAGAAGTTCATCGCTCCAGGTCTCGCTTTTGCTGTTGCTCCGGCTCCCGCTCCTGCTCGTGCAGTTCGCCGTCGCGCATCACGAAGATGCGGTCGGCGTGCGCGGCCACGTCGGGATCGTGGGTGATCAGCACCACGGTGTGGTCGCGCGCCTGCAGGCTCTTGAACAGCGCCAGGATCTCCTCGCCGGTGCGGGTGTCGAGCGCGCCGGTGGGTTCGTCGGCGAGCAGGATCGGCGGGCGGTTGATCAGCGCGCGCGCGATCGCCACGCGCTGCTGCTGGCCGCCGGACAGCTCGCTCGGCCGATGCCCGGCGCGCTGGCCCAGGCCGACCGCTTCGAGCGCCTCTTGCGCGCGCTGCGCGCGTTCGTCGTGGCGCACGTTGGCGTAGCCCATCGGCATCGCCACGTTCTCCAGCGCGTTCATCCGCGGCAGCAGGTTGAAGCCCTGGAACACGAAGCCGATCTTGTCGCGGCGCAGGATCGCGCGCTCTTCCTTGTCGAGCGTGGCGACATCGACGCCGTCGCACAGGTACACGCCGCTGGTGGGCGTGTCGAGGCAGCCGATCAGGTTCATCAGGGTCGACTTGCCCGAGCCCGACGGGCCCATGATCGCGACGAACTCGCCGCGCGCGATGCGCAGGTCGACGCCGTGCAGCGCGATCACTTCGGCCTCGCTGCCGGGCGAATAGACCTTGCCCAGCGCGCGCGTCTCGATGACCGCGGCGGCCGGCGTGGCGGCCACGGCGCTCATTTCGCGCCGCGTCCGGTGCCGACGACGACCTCGTCGCCTTCCTTGATGTTGCCCGAGACCTCGGTCCAGCTGCCGTCGCTGGCGCCGACCCGCACCGTCACCGCCTCGGGCTTGCCGCCGACCAGCTTGTACAGCGGCGCGCGGCGCGCGCTGACCAGGGCGCCGACTTCGCTGTCCCACTTCTGCTTCTGTTCGTCGCTGAGCAGCGCGCGGAACGCGCCGAACTGCTGGTTGAAGCGCTCCAGCATGCGCTGGCGCGCGGCGCCGGAGACCGCTCCGGCGGCGCGGTTGCGGTTGTTGTTGTTGCCGCCGCCACCGCCCGGTCCGCGCCCGCCCATGATGATGTTGGGCGCGCCGCCCGCCGGCGGGCCGCCACTGGCGCCGCCCGCGGCCGCGCCGCCGGCGCGCGCGGCCATGCGCTGCTTCATCTGCTCCAGCGCGGCGTCGAAGGCGGCGCGCTGGTTGGCGTCGAGCTTGAGCTGTTCGGCCACGCGCGGCAGGTCGCCGCCCAGGCCGCCGCGCTGTCCGCCGGCGCCGCCGGCGGGCGCGCCGGGCGCGGCCGCGACATCGTCGTCGGGCTTGTAGCGCAGCGCGGCGTTGCCGACCCGCAGCACGTCGTCGCGGTGGCTGACCTCGATCTCGGCGTTGGCGGTCATGCCCGGCAGCAACACGCCGTCGGCGTTGTCGACCGCGACCACCACCGGATAGGTGATCACGTTGCTGGTGTTGGTCGCCGACAGCCGCACCTGCTGCACGGCGCCGCGGAACTTGCGGTCGGGGAAGGAATCGACGGTGAAGTTGACCGCCTGGCCCGGCTTGACCTGGCCGATGTCGGCCTCGTCGATGGCCAGCACGATCTCCATCTTCGACAGGTCTTCGGCGATCTGGAACAGCACCGGCGCCTGCAGGCTCGCGGCCACGGTCTGGCCGGGCTCGATGCTGCGGGTCAGCACCACGCCGTCGACCGGCGCGCGGATCACCGTGCGCTGCAGGTTCAGGCGCGAGGTCTGGGTCGAGGCCAGTTGCTGCTCGATCTGCGCCTGCGCGCCGTTGAGCTGGGCGCGGGCCTGGTCGAGCGCGGCCCGGGCCAGGTCGGCGTCGCTGCGTGCGATCAGTTGGTCCTTCACCAGCGAGGACTTGCGCTGGTAATCGAGCTCGGCGTTGCGCAGCGTCGCCTGCGCGGTGGCGAGCGAGGCGCGGGCGTTGGCGACCTGGGCGTTGCCCTGGTTGATCTGCGCCTCGTAGGTGCTCGGATCGATGCGCGCGATCACCTGGCCCTTGGTGACGTGGTCGTTGTAGTCGGCCAGCACGTCGATGACCTGGCCCGAGATCTGGCTGCCGACGTCCACGGTGGAGATCGCCGACAGCGCGCCGGTGGCGGAGATGGTCACGCGGATGTCGCCGCGCTCGATCTTGGCGGTGCGGTACGCGCCGGCCGCTTCCTCGGCGCTGCGCTGGCTGTAGAAATGCCAGCCGGCTCCGGCCAGGACCAGCACCGCCACGGCGATGGCGGCGCGCTTGGGCCAGGGCGACTTGCGCGGGCGCAGGGAAGACGCGGGGCGGGGCGTGGACGGCTGGGCTGCGCTCATGGCTTCGGGACAGTGGGCTTTGCGGGTGCGAACGCGCGGGACTGAATGGGGTTGACAGCGAATGCGGCGGTTTCGCGGGGCGCGCTGCCGATGTTCAGTTTGAGCGCGGGCGCGAAGCGGCGGCAAGCAGCGTCGGTTCATGGATGCCGCGGCGAAGCGGAGCGTCGCATCGCTCTTGTGGGAGGGCCTTCAGGCCCGATGCTTTTGTGTCGGATCGCCGCGATCTGGGCGGAAAGCATCGGGCCTGAAGGCCCTCCCACCACAGCCGGCTGCGGCAGGCGGCGTCCCGTGCCCGCGCCCGAACTCAGGCCTCAGGCACCCGCGGCACCGGCGCGGGCGGCGTCATCGGCGCCAGCGGCGGCGGCAAGCCCGGCTTGAACCGGATCACCGCGGTCGTGCCCTGCCCCGGCGCGCTGGTCAGGGTCACCGGCCAGCCGAAGCGCTCGCCGAGCCGGCGCACGATCGACAGGCCCATGCCCTTGCCGTCGCCGGCGGAAAAATCGGCGCGGTAGAACGGGGTGAAGGCCTTGGTCAGGGTTTCCACCGACATGCCGATGCCGGTGTCGCGGATTTCGATGCCGTCGCGGCTCAGGCGCACGTCGATGCGGCCGCTGTCGGTGAAGCGCACCGCGTTGCTGAGCAGGTTGCCGATCATCACCCCCAGCGCGTGCGGCGGCGCGGTCAGGCGCGGGCCGCCCTCGTCGTAGAGGTGCAGTTCCACCGGCTTGCCGTTGAGCAGCGGCAGGATGCGTTCCATCTCGTTGTCGACGATGTCGCGCACCGCGAACTCCTCCGACTGCGGCTCGACATCGGATTCGCGCGCCAGGATCAGGAAGGCGTCGATGACCGCCTCCATGTCGCGGCCGGCGCGCTGCACCCGCAGCAGCGAGCGTTGCGCGCGCACCGGCGTGTCCGGGTCGGCTAGCATCAGGTCGGTGGCGACCCGGATCACGGTCAGCGGCGTGCGCAGTTCGTGGCTGGCGTCGCGGGTGAAATCGCGCTCGCGCTGGACGAAGTCGCTGACGCGTTCGGCCAGGCCGCTGAGCGCGCTCGACAGCCGGCGCACTTCGCTGCCGGGGTCGTAGGGAAACTTGATCGGCTCGATCAGGCTGGTGTCGGGATCGCGCGGGTCCCATTGCGAGACCACGTTGGCCAGCCAGCTCACCGGCGACACCAGCCGCTTGGAGGTGCGGTAGGTATGCCAGGAGATCAGGTACGTGGTCAGCAGCGAGAACAGCAGCGAGAACAGGCCGGTGTAGAGGATCGCCTCGTCGATCAGCGAGGTCGCATAGACGAGATAGAAGCTGCCGGCCTCGCGCCGGTCCACCAGCACCACCTTGCCGCCGCCGGGCAGGTTGTGCAGCCCCGAGCCGACCGCGCGCATCTGCGCCGGCAGCACCGAGTCGCTGGCGCCGGTGGGGACGAAGTGGCCGCGCGTGGTCGAGGTGCGCGGCAATGGGTACTCCGGGTCGCGCTTGCGCCCGTCCCAGTAGTCGTCGGCTTCGCGCTGCATGCGCTGTTCGAGGACGACATGGCGCACCGCCAGACCCGCCAGGAGGATGCCCAGCGTGATCGCTATGCTGCCGATCAAGGCCTGCAGAATGAACGCAAGCTTGATCTTGCGCGGTAGCCCTTGCGGCATGGCGGTGGCGGCGAACCGGTCCAATCAGTCCGGCGGCTGCGAAATATCCGCTACCCGGTACCCGGCGCTCTGCACGGTGTGCAGCAGCTGCTTGTCGAAGGGCTTGTCGATGGTCTTGCGCAGGTTGTAGAGGTGGCTGCGCAAGGTGTCCGAATCGGGCAGGCCGTTGCCCCAGATCTCGCGCTCGATCTCCTGGCGGCTGACCACGCGCGGCGATTCGCGCATCAGGATGGTCAGCAGGCGCAGGCCGATCGGCGAGAGCTGCAGTTCGCTGCCGCCGCGGGTGACCCGCAGGCTGGCCGGGTCGAGCACCAGATCGGCGACCTTGAGCACTTCGCCGCCGACCTGGCGGCGCTCGCGCCGGATCAGGGCGCGCAGGCGCGCTTCCAGTTCCTGGATCGCGAACGGCTTGGTCAGGTAGTCGTCGGCGCCGGCGCTCAGGCCGGTGAGCTTCTCGTCGAGGGTGTCGCGCGCGGTCAGCATCAGCACCGGGGTCGACTTGCGGGCCTCTTCGCGCAGCTTCTTGCACACCTCGATGCCGTCCATGCGCGGCAGCATCAGGTCGAGCACGACCACGTCGTAGCTGTTCTCCGTCGCCAACCGGTATCCGTCCAGGCCGTCGGCGGCGTAATCGACCTCGAAGCCGCGGCTTTCCAGGTACTCGCCGACCATCTCGGAGATATTGCGGTTGTCTTCGACGATGAGGACCAGGCCCCCGTCTCTCGTACCCTGCATGCAGCCCCTCCGGCGTCCTTCAGTTTTGTGAAGAGTGCCCTCCACAAGGTGGACGGTTCGTGAAGGCGATACTGTAGGGCCATCACACACCACCCCTTCCGGCCCTTGCATGCCCGCCGATCGCCTGTCCGCCCTGGTCTACCCCGTCCTGCTCCTGCTCGGCTCCAACATCTTCATGACCTTCGCCTGGTACGGGCATCTGAAGTACAAATCCGCCCCGTTGACGGTCGCCATCGGCGTCAGCTGGGGCATCGCCCTGTTCGAATACTGCCTGCAGGTGCCGGCCAACCGGCTCGGCAGCGCGGTCTACTCGGCGCCGCAGCTCAAGGGCATGCAGGAGGTCATCACCCTGCTGGTGTTCGCCTGCTTCTCGATCTGGTACCTGGGCCAGCCGCTGAAGTGGAACCACTGGGCCGGGTTCGGGCTGATCGTGGTCGCGGCCTGGCTGATCTTCCTGGAATGACCTTCCTGTATTGATCGCCTGGATCGACCGTTCCGGATCGATCTTCCCGCGTTCCAACCCGGACGGACCCAGCCGACGATGGCCCACAAGGACGCTTCCATCCCGCCGCTGCGCACCGGCCTGAGCCTGCAGGCGGTGATCGAGGAATACCTGCAGCACGGCTGCCTGCGCTCGACCGCCGCGTTCGGGTTCGCCCCGGACCAGTCCCTGCAAGAGCTGGTCGCCGGCGATTTCAAGCATGCCGCGATGCGCCCGGCCGCTTACGAACAAATCGAACGCGACGTCCTGCTGCGCCATCGTGGCGGGGTGGTGCCGGCCAGCCTGCGCTCGACCTACCTGCGCGGCCGCTACCTCAACAGCGAACTGGACCTGTTGCCCGGCCCGCCGCTGGCCACGATCCTGCGCTGGCTGTCGCGGCGCCGGCCGGCGCCGCGGGTGGAACTGTTCGAAACCTTCAACGCCGAGTACGGCGCGGTGCTGGTCGACCGGTCGGTGAAGTTCTGCTTCACCCGCAACGGCGACCGCTATCGGGTGACCTCGCTGATGCCGCGCATCGTCGGCAGCGGCGACGACCGGGTAGCGCTGGAGGAACTGGACTGCACCCTGGTCGGCATGCAGCCCTGCGAGCGCTCGGCCGACTGGCTCGCGCGGGCCGCGCAGAATCCCAAAGGCCGGCAGCGGCGCGCGGCGTTGCGGGCGGTCGAGGGGATCGCGACCTTATTGCCGCCGTGACCGTGCCCCATTCGACCGCGCCGCCATCGCCGATCCCGCTGAGCCTGCACGCGCTGCTCGCCGAATTCGTCGACCACGGCCGGCTGCTCTCGACCGCCTCGTTCGGGCTCGACCCGCAGTGGGATCTCGACGCCGCCCTCGCCCACGGCTGGCAGCGTTCGAGCCTGCAGCCCGGGCCGGTCCAGCAACTCGAACGCGACGCCCGACTGCCGCATCGCGGCGGCTGGCAGGCGCTGACCCTGAAGCCGTTCTATCTGCGCGGGGCGTACCTGGCGGCCAGTCTCGCGCCGTGGCCGCGCACGCTGCCGCTCGCCACCGTGCTGCGCTGGCGGGCACGGCGGCGGCCGGCGCTGCGGATCGAGTGGTTCGAGTTCGGCGGCGCCGACCAGGGCGCGGTGTTGCTCGGCGGCCGGGTCGGCGTGCATTTCCTGCGCCGCGGCCGGCGCTACTTCGTCGAATCCGTCGAGGCCTGCGCCGCCGCGGCGGCCGACGATCCCGACCTGCCCGGCGGCTTGGACGCGGCGCGCTGGCTGCGTCGCCTGATGGCGCCGTGCGACGGCCTCGCCCGCTGGCGCGCGCTGGCCGCGCAGGATCGCCACCCGCGCGCCGCCGCGCAGGCGCTGCGCGAGATCGCACGCCATCTGCCGCAACGCTGAGCGCGGCGGTTCGGCGCGCGCTGCCGCGCAACCGGCCGCGCGGTCATGGGCCGCAGATCGAGACCACCTCGACTTCGCGCTCCCAGCGGCGGCCGCGCAGGTCCAGGCTGAGCCGGCCCTTCCAGACCGTGCGGGTCGGATCCTCGCCCTGGCGCGCCTGCGCGGCCCGCCCGGGCGGCACCGGCCGCCAACCCTCGCCGGTTTCGACGTACAGACGCGGCGCCTGCAACAACAACCGCGCCGAAACCCGCTCCGCCGGCGCCGACCAGCGCAGCGCCGGGCCGCGGCGATCGCGCAGCGACTGCGCTTCGACGTCGGTGGCCGCGCCTTCGCGGCGCAGCGCCAGCGGCCGCCCGCCCAGCGACAGATACAGCGCAGGCCACGCGGACGGATCCGCTGCGTCGTCCTCGCGCGCGAGCCAGACGGTCGCCACGCGCGCGGACGGCGCGTTTGCGGCGCGTCCCGCCTGTCCGGCGGCGTCGACCCGCACATCGACCAGCGGACAGGTCTTGCTGTCCATCGCCTGCTCCAGCCACGGCGAAACGCGCAGCGGCAGGTCGGGCGCCGCCGGCGCGACCGCGCCGGCCGGCCCGAAAGCGGGGAACAGGCCGGCGAGCAGGCCGGCGAACGCGAGGTTCTTCAGTGCGGCTTTCACGCGCGAGCGTCCTTGCATCGGAACCGGCTCCGCGCGGGCGCCGCCGGCGGGCTCAAAACTTGATCTTGCCGGTGAGGATGTCCTTGAACATCACCCAATCCCCGGCGAAGGAATACAGCGGATGCTTGAAGGTCGCCGGCCGGTTCTTCTCGAAGAAGAAATGCCCGATCCAGGCGAAGCCGTAACCGCACACCAGCGCGGCCAGCAACAGCCACGGCCGCCCCTGCGCGATCGCCAGCGCCAGCAGCGCCAGCACCCCGCAACTGCCGATGAAATGCAGGCGCCGGCTGGTGCGGTTGCTGTGTTCGCTGAGATAGAACGGGTAGAACTCGCGGAAGCTGGCGAAGCGGTTGGACATGGCCGAATCTCCCTGATCGCTGCGCGCCTCGCGGCACGGCCTTGCGCACCTTAGCCGGCGGCGCCGGCGCGGAATGTCGCCCTCGCGACACTCCGACCGCCCCGGTCGCGGCGATGCGCTCCAGACCTGCGATCCTCGCGCCGTTGCCGGCGCCGATCAAGCCGGCGGGCGGCACGGCCGCGCCGGCGTCAGCGCGAGCCGGGCGCCGCGCCGTTCCCGCCGAACCATCCCTCATCTTTCAGCGCCGCCTGCTTCTTGAGCTCGAACAGCTCGCGCAGGGAGCTGCCGGTGAGGCAATACGCGCGGTCGCCTTCGATACGGAAATCCCGACGCGGATAGCTCTTCGCATCGAGTTCGCGCGGGCGCTCCGGGGACAACCGCAGATAGGCCTCCTCGGCGAACGCGACCGGCTGCGCCTTGGCGAGGTAGCTACGGCCTTGGTCGTCGCGATTGCGTACCGGGCCGCAGCCGTTCCATTCGCCGCTGCGGGTCCGGAACACCGGCACGTACTGGTACTTCAGCTGCACGAACCCATCGTCTTGTCGCAAGACGAACAACAGCGAATGCGGGTACTCGGCGAATCCGGGGACGCCGAAATGATCGTAGGCGTCGAACTCGATGACCCCATCGTCGTAGCGGCCGTAGACCACCTGGCGCACGCGGAACTTCGCCTTGAACACGGCATCCATCATCACCGTGTTCGGCGGCAGTTCGGGCTTGAACTCGGCGACCGAGATCTTTTCGCCGACGAAGACGAGCAGGCGTTCCTCTTCGCCCGCGTGCGCGGAGCCGAAGCCAAGAAGCACCAGGGTCAACACGGCGATCCATCCGTTGAGCTTGCGCATGTCCGCCTCCTGCGTGCGATGCGCCATGCTGCAACGGCGCGACGGGCGCTTCAACTGGGGGAGGGGCTTCAGCCCCGACGCTTTCGGGTCCGGTCGCCGCGGACTGAAACAAGAGCGTCGGGGCTGAAGCCCCTCCCACAGGGCTCCGGTTGCAGCGACCTGGAGCGACAGCAGCGGGGCTGAAGCCCTCCCGCAGGGCTCCGGTCGCAGCGACCTGGAGCGACGGCAGCGGGGCTGAAGCCCGTCCCGCAACCACCCAGGCCGTGCGCGTCAGGCGGTGCGCGGCGCGAACATGATCACCGCCATGCCGGCCAGGCACAGCGCGGCGCCGAGCAGGTCCCATCGGCTCGGCTTGACCGCATCGACCCACCACAGCCAGAAGATCGCGACGGTCACGTAGACGCCGCCGTAAGCGGCATACACCCGGCCCGAGGCGGTGGGATGCAAGGTCAGCAGCCAGGCGAACAAGGCCAGGCTGGCCGCGGCCGGCAACAGCAGCCAGATGCTGCCGCCTTTGCGCAGCCACAGGTACGGCAGATAACAGCCGACGATTTCGGCGACGGCGGTCAGCAAGAACAGCAACAGCGTCTTGAGCATGGCGGCGACCGGAAAGGAAAGCGTCGGGCCTGAAGGCCCTCCCACGAAAGCGCAGCCCCGAGGAATGCGTGAACAGGACTGTCGTCGGCCTGAAGGCCCTCTCATAAAAGCGCGGCCCCGCGGGAAATGCACGAACCGGGCGGTTGTGGGAGGGCCTTCAGGCCCGACGCCTTTCGCTCAGGTCGCCGGCCGCCGCGCCGCGCTCACTCGCCGCGCTCGGCGCGCTTGGCCTGTTCCCAATAGTCGTCCTGCCGCTCCAGCGGCAGTTCGGCCAGCGCCATGCCGTCCTGCGCGGCCTGCAGTTCCATCGCACGGAAACGGCGCTCGAACTTGAGGTTGGCGCGGCGCAGCGCGGCGCCGACGTCGACCTTGGCGTGGCGGGCGAGGTTGGCGCAGACGAACAGCACGTCGCCGATCTCTTCCTCCAAGCGGTCGCGCGCGGCCGCATCGTCGGGCGCGGCGGCGACCGCGTCGAATTCGACCCGCACTTCCTCGATCTCTTCGTGCAGCTTGGCGATCACCGGCGTCGGCGCCGGCCAGTCGAAGCCGACCGTGGCGGCGCGCTTTTGCAGCTTCACCGCACGCTGCCATTCCGGCAGGCCGCGGGCGATGCCGGCCAGGGCCGAGGCGTCGGCCTCGCCGGCGGCCTCGCGCTCGCGCCGCTTGAGTTCTTCCCAGGCCGCGGTCTGCGCCTGCGCGTCCTCGACGCTGGCCTCGCCGAACACGTGCGGATGCCGGCGCACCATCTTGTCGCTGATCGCCGCGACCACGTCATCGAACCCGAACGCGCCCTCTTCCTGGGCCATGCGCGCGTGGAACACCACCTGCAGCAGCAGGTCGCCGAGTTCGTCCTTGAGCGCGTCGCGGTCGCCGCGGTCGACCGCGTCGGCGACTTCGTAGGCTTCCTCGATGGTGTACGGCACGATCGTGGCGAAGGTCTGCTCGACGTCCCACGGGCAGCCGCGCTGCGGATCGCGCAGCCGCGCCATGATCTCGAGCAGGCCGGCGATGCCGGGCGGCAGGTTCAGCACCTCAGCCATCCTGCCAGGCCCTCCACGGCAGCGAGGCGTCGCCCAGGGCGATGAAGTCGCCGTTGAGCAGGCTGTCGCGCTGGTTGTAGCGGAACGGCCGGCCTTGCGGGTCCAGCAGTTCGCCGCCGGCGGCTTCGAGCACGCACTGGCCGGCCGCGGTGTCCCACTCGCTGGTCGGGCCGAAGCGCGGATACAGGTCGAGCGAGCCCTCGGCGATGCGGCAGAACTTCAGCGACGAACCCAGGCTGACCATGGCGATGCCGCCGGGCGCCTCGCGGTGGGCGCGGGCGAGGAAGTCGTCGCTGCGCTGGCTGTGGTGCGAGCGGCTGGCGGCCACCCGCAGCGGCTGCGCCGGCGGCGCCTGCACCTGGATGCGACGCTCCTGCTCGCCGTCGCGGCGATAGGCGTGGCCGCCGCGCGCACCGTGCCACAGCGCGCCGCCGACCGGCGCCAGCACGACTCCGAACACCGGTTCGCCGCGTTCGATCAAGGCCAGGTTGACCGAGAACTCGCCGTTGCGCTTGACGAATTCGCGGGTGCCGTCGAGCGGATCGACCAGCCACAGCCGTTCCCAGCCGCGGCGTTGTTCGACGCCGACTTCGTCGGCCGATTCCTCCGACAGTACCGGGATGTCCGGGGTCAGCCGGGCCAGGCCGGCGAGGATGGCGTGGTGCGCGGCCAGGTCGGCGGCGGTCAGCGGCGAGGCGTCGGCCTTGCGCTCGACCGCGAATTCGCCGTCGTAGATGTCCAGGATCGCCGCGGCCGCGACGCGGGCGATGGCGATGGCGCCTTCGACCAGGGCGGCGTCGGCATGGAAGGCGGGAGCGGCCGGCGCGTTCATGGCGCGATCTCCGCGCCGGCCGCCGGATCGACGGTCTCGGCCGGCGGCGGCGCGGGCTCGCCGTGGCGGAGCCACTCGCGGGCGATGAACAGCGCGGCGATGCTGCGGCCTTCGGAGAAGTCCTCGCGCAGGATCAGTTCGTGCAAGCGGTCGAGCTTCCACGGAATCACGTCCAGTTCCTCCGGTTCGTCGCCGGGCAGGCGCTCGGGATAAAGATCGCGCGCCAGCACCAGATAGGCCTGGTGGATCATGTAGGTCGGCGCCAGGCTCAGCGAACGCAGCACGGTCAGCGAACGCGCGCCGTAGCCGGCCTCTTCCTTGAGCTCGCGGTCGGCGGCCTCGACGGCGCTCTCGCCGGCGTCGATCCGGCCCTTGACCAGGCCCAGCTCGTAGCGGTGCACGCCGGCGGCGTACTCGCGCACCAGCAGCACGGTCTCATCGTCGAGCATCGGCACCACGATCACCGCGCCGGGGCCGGCCGCGCGCGGGCGGCCGAGCAGGCGCTCGTAGCGGCGGCGTTCGCCGTTGGAGAACTCCAGGTCGAGCGATTCCATCCGGTAGCCGGAGGCGTCGTGCTCGACGACGTTGTGGACGATCGGCAGCCGCCGGCTCATGGCGCGGCTCCGGGCCCGGACGGCGCGCACGGGCGCGCGATGAGCGGAAGGCGAAAAGGCACGATAATGGGAGGATGCGAGAGATCACTCACGACCCCCAGATGCTAGCAGAGCCCGGCAACGCTGCGGCGGACGCCTGGCGCGAACGCGACTTGAACGTGCTGTGGCACCCGTGCACGCAAATGCGCGAACACCCGCACACCTTGCCCTTGCTGCCGGTCGCCAGCGGCCGCGGGCCCTGGCTGATCGGCCAGGACGGCCACCGCTACCTGGACGCGATTTCCAGTTGGTGGACCAATATCTTCGGCCACGCCGAGCCGCGCATCGCCGCGGCCATCGCCGAGCAGGCGCGGACCCTGGAACACGTGATCCTGGCCGGCGTCTCGCACCCGCCTGCGGTGGAACTGGCCGAACGCCTGCTCGCCATCGCCCCGCGCCAGGCCGGGCGCGCGCCGCTGGCCAAGGTGTTCTACGCCGACAACGGCTCGGCCGGGGTCGAGGTGGCGCTGAAGATGGCGTTCCACTGGTTCCGCAACCGCGGCGAGGACCGCCGGACCAAATTCGTCGCCCTGGAGAACGGCTACCACGGCGAAACCCTCGGCGCGCTGGCGGTCGGCGACATCCCGCTGTACCGGCGCGTCTACGCGCCTTTGCTGATCGAGTCGCTGTTCGCGCCCTCGCCCGACGCCTACGAGTGCGAACCGGGCCAGAGCCCGGCCGAGCGCGCGCGCCAGGCCGCCCAGGCTTTGCGCGAACTGCTCGAACGCCATGCCGGACAGGTCTGCGCGATGATCCTGGAGCCGCGCGTGCAGTGCGCCGGCGGCATGCGCATGCACGATCCCGAATACCTGCGGCTGGCGCGCGAGATCTGCGACGAACACGGCGTGTTCCTGATCGCCGACGAAATCGCGGTCGGCTTCGGCCGCACCGGCACGATGTTCGCCAGCGAGCAGGCCGGGGTCATGCCCGACCTGCTGTGCCTGTCCAAGGGCCTGACCGGCGGCTCGCTGCCGCTGGCGGCGGTGCTGGCGACCCAATCCATCTACGACGGCTTCCTCGACGACTCGCGCGAACGCGCGTTCCTGCATTCGCACAGCTACACCGGCAACCCGCTGGCGTGCGCGGCGGCGCTGGCGAGCCTGTCGATCTTCGCCGAAGACGATGTGATCGCGCGCAACCGCGCCACCGGCGCGCGCATGGCCGAACTGGCCGCGCCGCTGGGCGCGCACGCGCACGTGGCCGAACTGCGCCAGGCCGGGATGATCGTCGCGTTCGAACTGACCCGCGGCGGCGACAAGCGCACGCCGTTCGATCCGGCCGCGCGTATCGGCCTGCGCGCCTACCGCGCCGCGCTGCAGCGCGGCGTGCTGCTGCGCCCGCTTGGCGACGTGCTGTACTGGATGCCGCCGTACTGCGTCGACGAAGACGCCCTGCAACTGCTCGCGCGGACCACGCGCGAGGCCATCGACCACGCCATCGCCGAGGCCGACGCATGAGACTGACCCGCGTGCACGTCGAAACCGATCTGGCGCCCGGGCGCGAGGTGGCGTTGCCGGAAGGCCCGGCCACCCACCTGGCGCGGGTGCTGCGCCACGAAGTCGGCGACGCCTGCGTGCTGTTCAACGGCGACGGGCGCGATTACCACGGCCGGATCAGCGTGATCGGCAAGCGCGAGGTGCGGGTGGCGATCGACTCGGCGCACGAGATCGCGCGCGAATCGCCGCTGCGGCTGGTGCTGCTGCAGGGCGTGGCGCGCGGCGAGAAGATGGACCTGATCCTGCAGAAGGCGACCGAACTGGGCGCGAGCGCGTTCCATCCGCTGTGGTCGCAACGCAGCGAGGTCAAGCTCGACGCCGCGCGCGCCGACAAGCGCCTGGCGCACTGGCGCAGCGTGGTCGCCTCGGCCTGCGAGCAGAGCGGGCGCGCGGCGGTGCCCGAGGTGGCCGCGCCGCTGGCGCTGGCGGCGGCGTTGACGGCGCTGGCGCCGGGCGGACTGCGGCTGATCCTCGACCCGGACGGCGAACTGGCGTTCTCGACCCTGCAGGCGGACGCGGCCGCGCCGGTGCTGCTGGCGATCGGGCCGGAAGGCGGCTGGTCGCCGCTCGACCGCGAACAATTGCGCGCCGCGGGGTTCCAGGGCTTGCGCCTGGGGCCGCGGATCCTGCGCACCGAGACCGCGGGGCTGGCGGCGATCGCGGCGTTGCAGGCGCGGTTCGGCGATCTGGCTTGAGGGGCTGTCGCGGCTGACAGGAAAGCGTCGGGCCTGAAGGCCCTCCCACCAAGCGTGGGACGTCAGCTCGTCGCTGGGCTCGGCCGCGCCTGCGGGCTGGATGGCTGCATGGTGGGAGGGCCTTTGGGCCCGCCACGAACGCATGTAACTCGAAGGCCCACGAAGCATTGGGCCTTGAGGTCGTCGCTGGGCGCGGCACCGCCCCGTGGACGCGAGTATCGCTTGGTGGGAGGGCCTTCAGGCCCGACGCTCTTCGCTCAGCTCTCCGCGAACCTCACCCCGGCGGCCACGCGATCCGCACCTCGGTCGAACGCCCCGGCACGGTCACCAGCGACACCCTCGCCTGCAGGCCGCGCAGCCGCTCGACCGCGTTCGGCAGTCCCAGGCCGTGCCCGCGCGCGCCCTCGGCCTGCATCGCCGTGGTGACGCCGGGTTCGAATACTTTCACGATCGCCTCGCGTTCGCTCAGCCGCGCCGCTTCGGCCGGCGTGCAGGCGCCGCTGCGGACCAGCGCGTCGCGCAGCCGCGCCAAGTCGACGCCGCGACCGTCGTCGCGCACGCAAAACAGCCAACCCTCGCGTTCGTCGAAGCCCAACGTCAGGCGGACCGCGCCGACCGGGTCCTTGCCGAGCCGGCGCCGCGCCGACATCGGCTCGATCCCGTGCAGCACCGCGTTGGCGACCAGTTCCATGCCGACATCGCGCAGCATCGCCGCCCGCTCCGGCGGTAGGCGCGGGAACGGATCGAGCACGGCCTCCACCCGCACCGCCTTGCCCTGTTCGCCGGCGAGGCGCCGCGCCAGCGCGGCCCAATCGACGAAGGCGGCCCGGTCGGCCGGCAGCGCGGCCTCGCCGTCGCCCGACAAAGCCAGCAACGGCACCAGCGCGAACGGATCGGCGGCATCGGTCGAAGCGGCGGCGAGCGCGTCCATGGACATGGATGGCGATGCGGGAGGGCCTTCAGGCCCGATATTGTTCGGCCCGCTCGCATCGCGATTGCCGCTGCGATTCGAAACGTGCGCGCGCATTTGCGCTGCTTCGCTGCGCTGCGGCGAAAGCACCAGCGCAGCGATGGCCGCATCGGCAAGCCGTGCAGGCGGCGGCGAGATCGAAACAGGAACCGGTGCGGCGATCTTGCGTTCAGCGACCGGCGCCGGCGCGATCCCGGCGGCCGGCGCGGACGCAGGCCGCGGCGTCGCCGTTGTCGGCGCGGCTGCGCTTGGCCGCATCGCGAGGGCGGGGGCGTCCGTCGTCGGCATCCGCCCGGTCGCCGGCGTCGTGTCGGCCTTCGCCACGTCCGCCGTAGCGACCGCCGATGCCGACGCCGTCGTCGCGGCCGCCACACGTGCATCGTGCGCGACCGCCTGCGATCCCGGTTCGTCGGCGGGCCGACGCAGACGTGCCACGAACGCGGCCGCCGGCCCAGGTTCGGCTACCGCCGCCGGCGCTGTCGGCGCAGGCAGCGCCGCGGCCGTCCTCGGCGCCGGCCGGGCGAGCGCCGCGCCGCCCGCGGCGCTGCCTGCGCCGCCGTCCACTGCACCGCCGTGCGCGCGCTCGCCACCGGCTTCGCCCGTGCGTTCCTCGGCATTCTTGCGCGCGGCGCGCGCGTCGAGGCCGACCACGAAATCGCGCACCATCGCGATGCGCTCGACCAACAGTTCCAGGTGCCCGGTCAGGCGCGCGCCCTCGTCGCCGGCTCGCGCCGCGGCCGCGCTTTCGAGCAGGTCGAGCAGATCCAACTCCAGGTGGTGGGCCGGCGTCTCCAGCAGCTCCAGTTCGATCTCGGCGGCTTCGTGCTTGATCGTGCGCGCCTCCTGCAACAGGCTGCGCAGCGAGGCCTCGCGTTCCGCCGCGCCGACGGCGGCGCACAGGCGCGGCAGGCGCACGCGCGCGCGTTCCAGCGCGGCGTCGGCGTGACCGAGGCAGCTGCGGATCTGCAACCCGTCGCGCAAACAGGCGCGCAGCAAGCCGTCGATCTGCGCGCGCAGGCGCATCCGCGCGCCGGCCAGTTCGCGGGCGATGCGCTGGCGCTCGCCGATGTCGGTCGCGATCACCAACAGGTAAGCGACGCGTTCGCCGTGGCGCACCGGTTCGAAGCGGAACCCCCATTGCGATGGCCGCGACGGCGGCCCCGGAAACGTCGCCTCCTGCAGCGGGTTGCGCCCGGGCGCGGACGCGCCGGCGCGCGCCGCGAAACACTGGCGCAGGTACGCGCGCAGGGCCTCGACGGTCTCGGCGGCGAGCAGCGGCCGCAGCGTCTCGACCAGATCCATGCCCGGCCACAGCTTGCACCGCAGCGCCGCGGACAGCGACGGCGACACCGGTTCGCGTACGATGAAATCCGCATCGATCAGGCACACGCCATCGGGAAAGGCGTGCAGCAGGTCTTCGCAACGCGCGCGCCATTGCGCCCGTTCGGCCTGCTCTTCGCGCTGCCGGCGCAACGGCCCCAGCGCCAGGAACGCGACCGCACCGACCGTCACGGCCGCGCCGGCGAGCGCGGCCAGTCCCAGGCTGTAACGCACCGACGCCAACCGCACCGCGCCCGCCAGGCCCTCGGCCGAGTACGCCGTCAGCGCCGCCGCCGTCAGCGCCAGCCCGAGCGCGGCGACGGCGAAGGCCGCCAGCGGCGGCCGCGAGCCGCCCTCGGGATCGTTCGCATGTTCGCTCATCGCCTGCTCCTTTCGCGCCGCGGCGACCGCGCGACGGCGGCGCGGCGGACGCGAGCGCCGCCGCAGCCGCTCTCCCGCTGCGACGTCCATCGCCGCGGCGCCACCGCCGCGACGCAGTCCACCAAAGCGCTCGCCGCGCCCGCTTCAGATCGCGAAGACCGGCCCCGACCGCACCGCACGTTCCAACCCCGTTCGACGCGGCGCATCAGGGGGGATTCCACCCGCCGACGGGTGTGCGGCCGGAGCCGGCTCCGCGAAACCGCCCGCGGCTTATTCCAGCCGCTCGATATCCACCACCAGCGAAGCGCTGTAGGTCTTCCAGCTCACCATGATCACGTAGGGCCGCTTGCGCGAGCCGGAGCCGCCGATCGCGCCGGCCGCGGTGCGCGGCACCGAAATCTCCATTTCGCCGCCGAAGTGCTTGCGCGCGTTGCCGGCCAGGGTGTTGGCCAGCTCGCCGATGGTGTCGCGCAGGTTGGCGTCGGACTGGTCGCTCTCGTTGAGCGCCAGCAGCAGGTGGCGGATCATCGCCCGCGGCGCCGACACGGTGATGGTGCCGCGGAACTGGCCGCTGACCGCGATCTGGCCGCTGTAGTCGAACACCGGAGCGGTGCCGCCGTTGTCGTCGAGGAACGCGCCGCGCACGTTCGCCGGTTCCTGGGTCAGCTGGTTGAAGTAGTTGGTGACCGCGTCGATGAAGACCTTGATCTCGGTTTCGTTGAGGTCGCTCATGTAGGCAGCATCTCCAGCAGGGCCTCGACCAGTTGGTCTTCGGTGAAAGGTTTGTAGAGGAATCCGCGCGCGCCTTTCTTGAGCGCGGTGATCGCGGTGGATTTGTCGCTCAGCGCCGACACCACCAGGATGTTGACGTTGTCGTCGATGGCGACGATCTGTTCGGTGCATTCCACGCCGCCCAGCTCCGGCATGGTCAAGTCCATGGTCACCACGTTGGGGCGGTGGCGCACGAACAGGCTCAGCGCCTCGGCGCCGTTGCGGGCCTGGCCGACGATCTCCAGGTTCGGCAGCCGCGCATCGCCCGCCAGTCGCGCGATGCGTTGGCGGATTACGTTGGAGTCGTCGACGATCAGCAGTTTCATCAAGTTCTCCCGGTCAGAAAGTCAGCTGGAAGTCGCCGCCGTCGGCGGCGGCGGCCGGCGCCGGCTTGGCCTCGGCCACCGGCAGGCGGATGCGGAACTCGGTGTAGGCGCCGACCTTGGTCGACATGGAAATGGTCCCGGCCATCGCCCGCACCTGCTTCATCACCACATCCATGCCGACGCCGTGGCCGGCGTCGCGGTCGCCGCCGTCGGCCGCGGTCGACACGCCGGGCTCGAAGATCTTCATCATCGCGTCGCGGTCGCTCAGCGCTTCGATCTGCTCCTGGGTGTAGCGCCCCGACGCCGCCAGCGCCGCGCGCACCCGCGCCACGTCGATGCCGCGGCCGTCGTCGCGCACGCTGAGCTCGATCTGGCGGCTGCCGGCGTCGGCGCTGCGGAAGGCGATCGCCCCGGCCGCCGGCTTGCCCAGCGCGGCGCGCTCCTGCGCGGGCTCGATCCCGTGCGCCACCGCGTTGCGCAGCAGTTGCAGGCCGATCGCGCGCAAGGCGGTAAGGGTTTCCGCCGGCACCCGTTCCAGGCCCTCGAGCTGCATCTGCAACCGCACTTGCTTGCCCTGGTCGTGGGCGATGCGTTCGGCCAGCCCGCTCCAGCCTTCG
This sequence comes from Lysobacter yananisis, assembly GCF_031199375.1. NCBI lineage: Bacteria > Pseudomonadati > Pseudomonadota > Gammaproteobacteria > Lysobacterales > Lysobacteraceae > Lysobacter > Lysobacter yananisis. The sequence goes on along the minus strand of NZ_CP133568.1, from coordinate 3,131,348 downwards.
ACCAGGCGCTGCGCCGGCGTCGTCGCGGCCGGCGCGCGCGCGGCGTCGCCGCCGATGCGGTCGAGGAACTCGCGGATCGTCGCCGCGCACTCGAACATGTCGTCCAGGTGCACGGTCATCTTGACCATGTCGGAACCCTCGACCTCGCCGCGGTCGCGCAGGCCGATCAAGTCGACCTCGAAGTTGTGCGCCAGCGCCTCCAGCATCTCCAGATTCAGCGCCGCCGCCTCGCTCTTGAGCGAATGCACGTCGCGGAAGATCGCATGCACCAGTTCCAGGTAGTCGGTGCCGCCGCGGCGCGCCGCGGCCTGGCGCAGATCGTCGTTGATGCGTTCGAGCACCACGCCGATGCGGTGCAGGAAGAAGCGCACCTCGGCCGAATCGCGGCTGAGCACGCGCAACAGGCTTTCCATCTCCTCGCGGGTGCGGGTCTTGGCGGCGGCGATTTCCTGGGTCAGGCGCACCCGTTCGGTCGCATCCGACACCGTCACCAGCAAGTGCACGGTGCCCTCGCCTTCCTGCACGCGGTTGAACTGGAAATTGAGGTAGCGCGGCTGGGCCTGGCCGCGTCCGTCGCTGCCGCCGGCCACCGGCACTTCCGACAGCGGGTTGAGGCTGGCGACCAGGTTTTCCTTGACCCGCTTGCCGAACAGCAGGCCGAGGTAGTCTCGGGTGGCTTCCAGGGTCGAGGCCGCGACCATCGGGCGCAGCACTTCGATCAGGCTCATGCCCGGCTCGATCCGGCGCTGCATGACCTCCGGCAACGCCCGCGACATCTGCGCGCCGATGGAAAAGTCGCTGGACACCAGGAACAGGCCTTCCTTCACCGTCGCCAGGATGTCGTCGGTCTGCTTGTGCGACTGGGCGACCGCGCGGTCGCCAGCGCGCAGGCGGCCCAGGGCGACGAAGATGGTGAACAGGAAGTTCAGCAGCAGCAGGCCCGCGCCCACGTTCTGGACCAGGGTCAAGTCGTGGCTGTCGACTTCGTTCTGGGTCTGGGTCTTGTCGACCAGGGTGGTGAACTTGCTCTGCAGTTCGACGATCGCGGTGCGGCCGTAGCTGATCGCCTCGGCGAGCAGCGCCGGATCCGGGGCCGGCGCTGCGAGCACGCGCTGGATGCGTTCGTTGTAAGGCCGCCAGATCTTGTCGATCTCCTGGTTGGTCCTGACGATCTCGTCGGAGAATCCATCGGGCTCCAGCGGCTTCTTGCCCTTCTCTTCCGGGATCGTACCGCCCTTGTAGAAGGCGTTGATCGTGTTGTTGATGCGCGTGGTCCTGTCGCGCAGTTCCTTCATCAGGTCGGGCGAAGGAACCTCGCCGTTGCGCAGATCGCGCTCCATTTCCAGCATCACGCGCAAACCGATCTGCGACGCGGTACGCTGCTTGCCGCCGACGTCGCGGATCACCACGCCCTGGCCGATGCGCTCGCCCAGGCGCACGCTCAGCACCGTCATCACCGCCGCGATCAGCAGCGATACCGCGAGCGCGGCCAGCAACGCCGAATAACGCTTCCAGAAGCTGTCAGCATTCTTGTCTTTCATAGCCTCATCCCCCTGTGAATGCGCGTCGGCGGAGCCGGCGCGATAGCGCGCGACTCCCCGTCGGCTCAGAAATAGACTTGTGCGCGCAACTGCGCGATTTCCGGATCCAGCTCGACGCCGCGCCGCGCCGCGTCGGTCCACACGTAGTTGAACTGCAGCCTGAAGTGCTGGCCGATGTACCAGTTGGCGCCGAAGGTCCAGTCGCTCTGGCGGCCGCCGAGGGCGACGCCGGCGTCGTCGAGATCGATGCGCGAATAACGCGCGGCCAGTTCCACCGCGCCCCAGGCGCGGCTCGGCTTGACGTTGCCGAACGCGCCGCTCTTGTAGCCGCGCTTCTCGCCGGTCGCCACCCACGAGGCGGCGAGGTAGTAACCGTCGGCGCTGTAGTCGGCCACGCCGTAGCGGTCGACGCCGATGCGCAGGTATTCGCTCTGCAGCAGCAGCGGGCCGCGCTGCCAGATCGCTTCCAGCCCGTACCGCGAAATGCCTTCGACCCGGTTCAACGCACCGGTGTCGACCAGCCGGCGCGCGGTCAGGAACGCTTCCGGGCGCACCTGCAGGCGCAGGGTGTCGTCGTCGCGCTTCTCGTTGGAGGCCGACAGGCCCAGGTGCAACACCTGGGCGTCGTCCTTGACCGGATTGAACACCGCGCGCGCGCCGAGGGTGCGCCCGTGGTTGTCGCCGAGCAGATCGCCGCCCGCCTGGACGGCGGCGTTGAGATACCAGTTCGGGATCTTCTCGTACGTCCAGTCCACGCCGAGGCGGCGGCCGGCGTAGAACGCGGTCACCGGCAGCGCGCGCTCCATGAACGTGGTCGCGGTGGTGCCGACCGCGCTTTCCTCGTAGCCCACCGGAGTCTTGAACTGGCCGATGCGCAGGTCGCCGGCGGCGCCGGAGACGCGCACGAAGTTGTCGAGCCAGACCTCGTTGTGCAGGTCGTAGCCCAGGGTCAGCTCGAACACGCCCGGCTTGCGCACGTAGGCGTTGAGTTCCTGGCGGCGCCAGGCGTCGCCGTCGGCGAAGCCGGGCGCACCGTCGAAGCGCGCGACGTCGTAGCTGAAATTGCCCTTGAGCCCGGCTTCGATCCCGGATTCGCTCACCACCTTGACCGGCCAGTCGCCCAGCACGCTGTAGCCGCCGTCGGCGGCCCACGCGGGCGATAGCGCCAACCACGACAGCGCGCCCCAACACACTCGTTCGAATCGCATGCAGCCTCCCGGGCCGTAACTGGAAATCGAAGCCGGCGGGCTGGAACGATCGCGTCGGGCGCCGCGTCGACCGGATCGACGCGGCGCCTTTCGCACGGTGCGGCCGACGTCCGTCGCCTGTGCGCCGTCGCCGTGCCGCTCCCCCTCCCCTTGCCCCCTGTGTTTCGCGATGCGTTCCGTGCTCCCCGTCGCATCGCGAGACATTTGCTTGCGGGTCTTCGATAGCGAGACGAAAACGCCTTGTCCAGCAGGAAAAAATCGCGATGCGCTGCGGATACGCAGGGTTGGCATCGTTTACGCGTGCGCGTACGGCATGCGTGGTGCCATCGGCACAGCGGCGGCGTCGCGTCGGACTTGCATACTGCGGCGTGCGGTCGAGCGCGCGAAAAAAGGCCGAGCCTCAATGCGCCACCGCATCGATGCCGGACACCGCCACGGCGCCGTGGCACACGGGCCCAACGCGGCCGCAGCGTATGCGGCACCCACGAATCCGCCGCCCGGCACGCGAAAGCGGTTAGGACGTGTTCGAGCGAAAAAATCTCTCGGCAATGGTTGCAGCGACAACCAAAGCGTGACGAACATCACTCAGCGTTCATCTTGAGCGCGGGCTTCCGTGCCCGATTGCTCGCCTTAGGGCACTCGCGATCAGTAGATTCGCCGCAGGCTGCGGCGAGGCGCGCGGCCTAGATCTTGAAGTAGATCCGCCGCGCATCCAGCGCGCGCACCACCAGCCACCACAGCGCGACGAACGCGAGCGCGAACGCCAGCGACGGCAGGTAGGGGCCGAACCGCGGCGTCATCCAGTCGGCGAAGCCGTGGCGGTAGAGCGGCTCCAGCCAGCCCAGCGCCATCAGCAGGTACAGCAGCAGCGCCGAACCGGCGTACGCGGCGATGGCGTTGACGCCGAACGCGCGCCCCAGCGGCGGCCAGCCCCTGCGGTCGACCAGCACGTGGCACAGCGCCAGGATCCAGCACGACCAGCCGCCGGCCCACAGCACGTAGGCGGGCGTCCACAGGTTCTTGTTGATCGGCTGCAGCAGGCCGAGCGCCCAGCCCGCGCCGAGGCAGATCGCGCCGGCGACCCACAACGCGCGCATCCGGCCGCGGCGCAGCCAATCGCCGGCGCGCAAACCGAGCAGCGTGGTCGCGAGCGCGCCGAGCGTGGAGACCAGTCCTTCCGGATCGTGGCCGCGGCCGCTGGCGGGGTCGATCTGGTAGACGTGCGCGCCGAAGATCGCGAAATCGATGCGGCTGGCGATGTTGACGAACGGTTCGTAGCTGCCGCCCGCGGCGAGCAGGCCGAAATAGCCCAACAGCAGCGCGCCCCACAACGCCCATTGCGCGCGCGCCGGCAGGTACAGGGCGATGCACGCGGCCGCGGCGAAGCACAGGCCGATGCGTTGCAGCACGCCGGGCACGCGCAGGAACTCGCGATCGACGACCCACATCGCGATCAGGTGCAGCAGCAGGCCCAGGCCGAAGATGCGCAGCGCGCGCCACAGCGCCGGTCGCAGCAGCGCCGGCCTCGGCGTGCCGGCGTCGAGACGCGGCAGCATCGCCAGTGCGATCGACACGCCGACGATGAACAAGAACATCGGGAAGACCAGGTCGGTCGGAGTGAAGCCGTGCCAGTCCGAATGCAGCAGCGGCGCGTAGACGTGGCTCCAGTCGCCGGGATCGTTGACCAGCAGCATCGCCGCGACGGTCAGCCCGCGCAGGGCGTCGACCGAGGCGTAGCGTTTGGGCGACGGCGCGCGCGGCGCGGCGGCGGACGCCGGGCCCTGCGCCGGCGCCGCGCTCACGCGGCTTGCGCGAGGGCTTCGCCGATCATCGCCTCGACCGCTTCCAGATCCGGCAGCAGCGCGGCGTCGTCGTTGAGCCGCACCCGCGCCTGCACGCCCAGCGGCAGCGCTTCGTCCTCGCGGCTCTGCAGGTACAGGCCGGACGCGGACACGGTGACCAGGCGCGGGAAGCCCTGGGTCAGCATCGCGAAGTACGGCAGGCGCGAGGCGGCGCTGAGCGCCTTGAGCACGACCACCTTGCTGCCCAGGCCGCCGGGTTCGCGCGCCAGACCCGACAGTTCGCCGAAGGCGATCATCGGCAGGCTCCAGCCGCGCCAGCGGATCTGGCCGAGCAGCCAGCGCGGCGCGTTGGCGATCGGCGCCGGCGGCGCGTAGGACAGCACCTCGGCGATGGTGGCGTTGGGCAGCAGCAGGCGCGCGCCGGCCACCTGGATCATGACCCCGCGGATGTCGTTGGCGGCGCCCTGGGCGAGCGCGCCGTCGTCGGGCGCGCCGTCGTGGGCCACGGCCTGCGCGACCTCGTTCGTGGCGGCCGGGTCGGCCGCGGCGTCGTCGCGATCGGGAGTTTCGTTGGACATCGCGCGGTTCCTCGCCGCGTCGCGCGCGGCCGTGTGGCTGAAGCTCCGCCGGGCGGAGCCGTGTGGACGGTAGCGGCGCGCGCGCGCCGCCGGGGTGTCGCCCGCGCGCCGCATCGCTGCGGCGGCGGTGAAGGCCGCAACGCGGGACGCGCGTCCCGCGTGGATCGCCGGTGGCGATCGCGGCCGGCGATGCCGGGCCCGCGCATCCGCGCGCCCGTCAGCCGGCGCGCAAACCCGCGCCCGCGATCACTGGCGCGACCAGCGCGCCGCCAACCGCGCCGCCAGTTCGGCCGGCTGGCCGCTGCCGGCGCCGCGCGCGATCGCGGCGCTGGCCGCGGCCGCGTCGTAGCAACCGTCCGGCGCCTGTCCGGCGACCATCGCGCCGTTCGCCGCCAGCGCCATCGCCGCGTCGACCTGGGCCGGTTCGGCGCCGCTGAACAACAGTACCGCGCTGTCGCCGGCCGGCAGGACCTCGAGCACTTCGCCGCCTTCGGCGAACTGGATGCCGCTGTCGGAGACCTCGATGCCGATCCCGGCGGGCAGGATGTAGATCACCCCGGCGATGGTGCGCGCACCGGCTTCGGCCAGCTTCACCAGCACCGGCGTGGCGCGCTGCATCTGCGCCACCAGCTTGTCGTAACGGCCGCCGTCCAGGCGCTGTTGCACCAGCACCGGACGGTCGAAGTTGTCCGGCAGCGCGCCGAGCAGCTGGCGCACTGCGTCCGGGCCGCCGATGCCGGCCAGCACCAGCACCGCGCCGCCGCGGCCGCCGCTGGCGACGGCGTCGGCTTCGGCCGGGCCGTCGGCGACCAGCTCCAGGCCGGAGATGCGCCGTTCGATCTCTTCCAGGTCGTGCCGCGGCCCCGGCGGCGCATGCGCACCGCTCTGGCCGGTCGCGGCTTCGACCAGGCTGGTTTCGTCGGCGAACGACCAATCCGGCACCGACGGCGCGACCGGGGCGGGACCCTTGGGCTGCGCCGGCGCGGGTTCGTCGCTGGCGAACTCCAGCGTGCTGTCGAAGCTACGGGCGGGCGTCGCCGGCGGCAACGGCGGCGGCACGCTGCCGTCGTCGAAGTCCAGGCCGGCGCCGGCCTCGTTGCCACTCGCGGCGAACGTCGCGTCCAGGTCGACCAGTTCCTGCACCTGGCCGGGCGCCGGCGCGCGCCACATTTCCATCTCGCCCAGACCGGCCTCGTCGAGCGGCGGCAATCCGGCGTCGGCGCCTTCGGCCTGCCAGTCGTGGCGCTGGCCGTTGAACGGCTGCGCTTCGCCCGGCACCTGGGTCGAGTAATCGCCGGCTTCCAGGGTCAGGTTGGAGAAGTCGAATTCCAGATCGTTGCTGTCGCGCGACGCGGCCGGCGCGCTCGCGCCGATGGATTCGTCGCCGGGGCCGAGCGCCTGGCGGGCGAAGAACTCGCGCGCCTCGTCGGGCAGCGGCGGCGGCTCGGTCAGCACGCGGTCGCCGGCCGAACCGGTCGGCGCGACGCGGTCGAGCTCGCCCAGCGATTCGCCGCCGAAGGACAGCGGATCGGCCGGCAATTCGGCCGAAACAGGATCGAAACTGGCGTGCGCCGCGGGCACCGGCGGCGGTTCGTCGCCGGGATCGAACGCGGGCAGCGCTTCGACCGCTTCGATTTCCTCGATCTCGCCGAAATCGGCGGCATCGAAGCGAGCAGCGGCGTGGCTGGAGGGCTCGCTGGCGGGCGCTTCGAAACCGGCGGGCTCGAAGTCGATCGAGTCGAGGCGGGCCGGGTCGAGATCGGCCGCGTCCAGATCGGCCGCATCCAGATCGGCGGCATCCAGATCGGCCGCGTCGAGCGCGGTCGAGTCGAGCGCGCTCGCATCGAGCGCGCCCTGGTCGAAACCGATCGAATCCAGGCCGGCGGCGTCCGGGTCCGGCTGCGCCGCGGCCGCGGGTTCGGCGGCGTCGAACTGCACCCGCGCGGCGCCGTCGTCGAACTCGACGTATTCGGCCGCCGGCTCGGCGATGTCCAGGGTGTATTCGGCGGCCGCGGCATCCTCGCGCGACGACGGCGCATCGACCGAGACCTCGGCCGGTGCCGGCGCGAACTCGGCGGCGGCCAGCGCGGGCGCGGCGCCGGGGCGCACGAACGCCAGCACGTTGTCGCCGGCGGCCGGCGCCTGGGTTTCGGACGGTTCCTGCGCCAGCGGCGAGCCTTCCTGCTGCGGCCGCTGGAATCCCTCGGCCTGCAGCGCAGGCGGCGCCGGCTGCTCGGGCTCGCGGCCCGGCGGCAGCACGTCGCCGTGGCGATGCAGCTTGGCGGTGAGGTGGCGCGCCCAGCGCGCCGCGTCCCAGCCTTCGCGCGCGGCGGCCAGTTCGGCCTCTTCGAAGATCACTTCGATCGAGGGATCGACCAGCAGGTTCTCGAACCGGTCCAGCGCATCCTCGGCGGCCGGATCGAGCACGACCACGACCACGTCGGGGTCGGCCGCATCCAGCGCCTTGGGGTCGAGCACGGTCGGATCGCCTTCCAGGACCAACTGCGCGCCGGCCTCGACCAGCGCATTGCGCAGGCGCTCGCAGGCCACGCCCGCGCGCGCCAACAACACTACACGACGATCGCCGTCAGCCATGGTGACGCGCGATTCCCAACAGTTCGAACACGTTCCGAATCAATTCCGGCTCCTGGTATGGCTTGCCGAGATAGCGTTCGACGCCGATCTCGAACGCGCGCTGGCGGTGTTTCTCGCCGCTGCGCGAGGTGATCATCACGATCGGCACGTTGCGCAGGACCGGATCGGCCTTCATCTGCGTGGCCAATTCGTAGCCGTCCATGCGCGGCATCTCGATGTCGAGCAGCATCAGGTCGGGCACGCGCTCGGCCATGCGCTCGAGCGCGTCGATGCCGTCCTTCGCCGCGACCACTTCGAAGTTGTGGCGCTCCAGCACGCGGCCGGTGACCTTGCGCATGGTGACCGAATCGTCGACCACCATCACCAGCGGCACCTTGCGCGCCTCGACCGGCACCGCCGGCGGCGGCGCGCTCTGGGCGAAGTCCAGCAACTGCGCGGTGCGGCGGCGCACCAGCGGGGCGACGTCGAGGATCACCACCACGCGGCCGTCGCCCATGATGGTGGCGCCGAAGATGCCCGGCACCGAGGCCACCTGCGGGCCGACCGGCTTGACCACGATTTCGCGGTTGCCCACGACCTGGTCCACCGACACCGCCGCGCGCAGGTCGCCCGAGCGGATCAGCAGCAACGGCATCTGCAACTGGCCTTCGGCCTTGGCCGGCGCGTGGCCGACCAGCACGCCGAGGTCGTGCACGTGGTAGTCCTCGCCGCCGTAGCGGTAGGCCACGTCGCCCTGGTCGAGCAAGTCGCGCGAGAGCCGGCCGACGCCGCGCACCGAGGCGATCGGCACGGCGAAGGTGGTGTCGCCGATGCGCACGAACACCGCCTGGGTGACCGCGAGCGTCTGCGGCAGGCGCAGGGTGAAGCGCACGCCCTGGCCGGGCGTGGACTGGATGTCGAGCGCGCCGCCGAGCTGGCGCACTTCGCTGGCGACCACGTCCATGCCGACGCCGCGGCCGGCCAGGCGGCTGACCTCGTCGGCGGTGGAGAAGCCCGGCTCCAGGATCAGCATGTCCAGGTCGGAGTCGGACAGCACCGCGTCGCTGCGGACCAGCCCGCGTTCCTCGCCGCGGCGGCGGATCGCCGCGCGGTCCAGGCCGGCGCCGTCGTCGGCGACTTCCAGCACCACTTCCGAACCTTCGCGGCGCACCGCGATGCGTACCGTGCCTTCGTCGACCTTGCCGGCGGAACGGCGCTTGGCCGGGGTTTCCAGGCCGTGCGCGACCGCGTTGCGCAGCATGTGTTCCAGCGGCGCGGTCATGCGTTCGAGCACGTTGCGGTCGAGTTCGCCCTGGGTGCCTTCCAGCTTCAGCGCGACCTGCTTGCCGAGTTCGCTCGAGGCCTGGCGCACCACGCGGCGCAGGCGCGGCAGCAGCGTATCGAACGGCACCATGCGCGTGCGCATGAGGCCTTCCTGCAGCTCCGAGCTGACGCGCGACTGTTGCAGCAGCAGGGTTTCGTACTGGCGGGTCAGGTCGTCGAGGGTGATCTGCAGGCTGTTCTGGTCGGCCGCCGATTCCGACAGCGCGCGCGAGAGCTGCTGCAGGGTCGAGAAGCGGTCCAGTTCCAGCGGATCGAAGGAATGCTCGCCGGCATCGCCCTCGCGCTGGTAGCGCGCGATGATCTGCGCCTCGGTTTCGATTTCCAGGCGGCGCAGCTGGTCGCGCATGCGCAGGTTGGTCTGCGCCATTTCCGCGATCGCGCCGCGGAACGCGCCGAGCTGCTGTTCCAGGCGGGCGCGGTAGATCGCGACCTCGCCGGCGTAGTTGACCAGGCGGTCGAGCAGGTCGGCGCGGATGCGCACCTGCTCCTGCGGGGCGCGCACGCCGATGTCGTCGTCGTCGGCCAGCGGCGCGGCGTCGACGATCGGCGCGGACAGCGGCTTGAGGCCGGTGTCGTCGACAGTCGCTTGCTCGGGCGCGGCGACGGCGGCGGGCGCCTCGATCGTGCCCAGGTTCAGTTCGCCGCGCGAACGCGCCTCGAACATCGCGATCAACGCCGTCGGCATCGCGATGGCCTTGCGCTGGCCGACCCGGGTGACCATCGCATGCAGGCGGTCGAAGCCGCGCTCGAGCAGGACCACGCTGTCGCGGCCCAGTTCGGTGCGGTGGTCGACCACCGATTCCAGCAGCGACTCCATGACGTGGCCGAGTTCGCCCACGGCCATGATGCCGGCCATGCGCGCGCCGCCCTTGAGCGTGTGCAGGTCGCGCTGCAGGCCGACCAACAGTTCGCGCTCGCCCGGCGTTTCGCGCAACTGCGCGAGCAGGCCGTCGGAGTGGTCGAGCAGGTCGCCGCCTTCTTCGACGAAGATGTCGACCAGTTCGGGATCGAGCTCGCTCAAGTCCAGCGCCTGGTCCGGATCCGGATCGGCGTTGGCGGCCTTGGCGAACGCCGCGGCCAGCGCGGCGGACACGCCGGCGACGGTGCTCGCGGCGATGGCGGGCTCGGCTTCGTCGTTGGCGGCGGGCGCCTGTTCGTCCAGGTGCGCGGCATCGTGCAGGTAGGCCGGCTCCAGCGCATCGGCCTGGGCCTGATCGCGGGCCAGGCGCTCGGCCGCGTACTGCGCTTCCAGGCGTTCGTATTCCTGGCGCTCGGCTTCGGCCTGTTCGGTGGCGAGACGCTCGGCTTCCAGACGTTCGGTTTCGGCCTGCTCGGCGGCGACGCGTTCGGCTTCCAGACGCTCGGCTTCGGCCTGCTCGGCAGCGACGCGCTCGGCTTCCAGGCGTTCGGCTTCGGCCTGTTCGGCAGCGACGCGCTCGGCTTCCAGACGTTCGGCTTCGGCCTGTTCGGCGGCGAGGCGTTCGGCTTCCAGGCGTTCGGCTTCCGCCTGCTCGGCGGCGACGCGTTCGGCTTCCAGGCGTTCGGCTTCCGCCTGCTCGGCGGCGAGGCGCTCAGCTTCTGCTTGCTCCGCCGCGACACGCTCGGCGGCCAGACGTTCGGCCTCCGCCTTTTCGGTCTCGGCGCGTTCGGCTTCCAGACGCGCGGCTTCGGCCTCGGCGGCGTACTGCGCTTCCAGGCGTTCGTATTCCAGGCGTTCTTCTTCGGCGAGGCGGTCGGCCTCGGCCTCGGCCTTCTGCGCCGCGACACGCTCGGCTTCGGCCTGTTCGGCGGCGGTACGCTCGGCTTCCAGGCGTTCGGCTTCGGCCTGCTCAGCGGCAATGCGCTCGGCTTCGAGACGTTCGGTCTCGGCTTGCTCGGCGGCAACGCGTTCGGCTTCGAGACGCTCGGCCTCGGCCTGCTCGGCGGCAACGCGTTCGGCTTCGAGACGCTCGGCTTCGGCCTGCTCGGCGGCAACACGTTCGGCTTCGAGACGCTCGGCTTCGGCTTGCTCGGCGGCAATGCGCTCGGCTTCGAGACGTTCGGCCTCGGCCTGCTCGGCGGCAACGCGCTCGGCTTCGAGACGCTCGGCTTCGGCTTGCTCGGCGGCAACGCGCTCGGCTTCGAGACGTTCGGCTTCGGCCTGCTCGGCGGCAACGCGTTCGGCTTCGAGACGTTCGGCCTCGGCCTGCTCGGCGGCAATGCGCTCGACTTCGAGACGCTCGGCTTCGGCTTGCTCGGCTGCAACGCGCTCGGCTTCGAGACGCTCGGCTTCGGCCTGCACGGCGGCAATACGTTCGGCTTCGAGACGTTCGGCCTCGGCTTGCTCGGCGGCAACGCGTTCGGCTTCAAGACGCTCGGCTTCGGCCTGCTCGGCGGCAATGCGTTCGGCGTCCAGGCGCTCGGCTTCGGCCTTGCGCTGCGCCGCTTCGCGCTCGAGCGTCGCGTCGCTCTGGCCGAGCGACCCGGCGAAGGAGGCGAAGTCGATGGTGAACTCCGACGTGCCGCGGCCGTCGCTGCGGCCCTCCGGCACTTCGGCGCCGCCCGGGCCTTCGCCCTGGAACGCGCTGAGGTCGGTGGCGCTGAGCTCGCCCGCGACTTCGCTCGCCGGCTGGTCGAAGCCCGCGTCGAACTCGTCGGCGATCATCGGCAGGCGCGCGTCCGGCAGGCTGTCGCGCAGCGCGGCGATGCGCTCGGGCAGGCCGAGGAACAGCGGCACGTGCGGCGTCGCCGACTTCAGCGCCTGGATGGTGGTGCGGATCGCCGCGGCGACCGCGTCCATCGCGGCCACGCCCTCGGCGCTGGCCGGCGCGCCGCTGGCGAGCAGGCGCTTGACGTAGGCTTCGGTCGGTCCGGTGACGTCGGTGATGACCGGCACTTCGGTCATCGCGAACGCGCCGTTCATGGTGTGGATGGAGCGCTGCAGCGCGTCGTTGGCCGGCTGCGGGCGCACGCGCGCGGCGGCCAGCCACGATTCGATCGTGACCAGGTGGCCGGCGACTTCGCCGTCGAGGATCTCCAGCAGCACCGGGTCGACCGAGGCCGGCACGTACGGGCCGTCGGCGACCGGCGCCGCGGCGGCTTCCTCGACCGCAGCCTCGACCGGGGGCGCCGGCGGCTGATAGAAGGCTTCCTCGCCGCTGGCGAGCAGGTCGGCGTGCGCTTCCAGGCCGGCGACGTCGACGCTCAGCGGCGCCTCGTTGCGCAGCGCGGCGTAAAACGCCGGCAGCGCACGGTAGGCGTGATCGACCAGGTCCAGCACTTGCGGGCTGGCGACGCGGCCGTGCTCGCGCACGCGGTTGAGCAGGTTTTCGATCTTCCAGCTGAACTCGCCCAGGGTCTTGGCGCCGACCAGGCGGCCGCTGCCCTTGAGGGTGTGGAACACGCGGCGGACCGGCTGCACCCGGGTCAGGTCGTCCGGCGCTTCGCGCCAGGCCGGCAACAGCTGTTCGAGGTTGCCGATCTCTTCCTCGAATTCCTCCAGGAAGATCTCGCGCACTTCGTCGTCGATGTCGTCGACCTGTTCGAAACCGCCGTGGGCGCCTCCGGACGGGGTCAGGAACGACGGCGGCGCCGACGGCACCGCTTCGACCAGCGCGGTGTTGACCAGCCCGCCGGACACGCGTTCGGTGAGGTCGGCCGGTTCGGCCGCCGGCGCCTGCGAGGGCTCGGCGTCGAACGCGGACGCGTACTGGGCGGCGCCGTGTTCGGTATCGATCGACAGCGGCTCGCCGTCGGCGCGCCGCGGCGCTTCGATCTCGGCCAGGCCCCATTCGGGCGCGACCGGAATCTGCGGCGGCAGGGCCTCGGCGTCCGGCGGCTGCGACGCGGCGGCGGACTGCGCCGGCGCGCTCGTGGCCGGCGCGTTCGCGTCTGGCACGCCCGCGGCGGTCTCGGCCGGCGGCTCGATCCGGATCACGTCCGGCAGCGGCCAGTAGCGCAGGGCTTCCAGGCTCTGGCGGGCGATGTCGAGGATGTCGTCGCGGTTCGGGCGCTGCTCGCGCAGCGCTTCGAGGTAGTACTCCAGGCTGGCCAATGCGTCGGCCAGGGTGTCGAGCTGCTGGCCGCTGGGCACGCGGCGGCGGCCGATCAGCTCGACTTCGGTGTAGCGCTTGACCCCGGTGAGGTAATCGGCGGCCAGCGGCAGTTCGATCATGCGCAAGGCGCCGGCGACTTCGTCGAGCACGCGCGGCACTTCGCTGAGTTCCTCGTGGTCCCACTTGGTCTCGACGAAGGCGACGAAGGACTGGCGGGCGTCGCCGAAATTGGCGATGGCTTCGCGCGCGACCACGTCGAGCACCTTGCGCGCCTCGCCGGCGAGCAAGTCCTCTTCGGCCTTGTCCTCGGGCAGGCCGAGACGGCTGACCTGGTCGTCGAGCGAGGCGTCCACGTACAGCAGCGCGCCGGCGACGTCGAGCAGGGTGCCTTCGTCGGCGGCGCGGCGGCCCTCGACGATCTCGTTCATGGCGTCGCGCTGCTGCAGCACGACGGTGCGGGCCATGCCCAGGCCCATCATGCCGAGAGTGTCGCTGACCCGCGCCAGCGCCTCGACCTGCGGACGCAGTTCGCCCGGGTCGGTCTGGTTGGTGCGCAGGTGCAGGTCGAGCGCGTCCTTGACCCGCAGCAGGTCTTCCTTGATCGCCGCGGCGACGGTGTCGAGCAGCGCGCGGTTGCGCCCGCTGAGGCTGCCGCGGGCGTGTTCGAGTTCGGATTCGCTCGGCAGCTGCGAGGCCAGTTCGAAGGTCTGGCGCAGGTCGTCCAGGGCCGGATGACGGCCGTCGCTGTGGGCCACGTGGTAGAGCAGCTGGCGGGTCGGCTCGGCCGCGGGTTCGCCGCGCGGCGCGCTGAAGCCGTCGTCGGACAGCAGTTGGCGCGCTTCGCGCTCGACCCCGCCGAAGGCCTGGCGCAGCGCGCGGGTCGGCGGCAGCGCGCCGTCGCGCACCGCGTGGGCCACGGCCGAAGCCACCCACAGCATGCGCCGCACCGGTTCCAGCACGGCTTCGGCGAGCAGGCCGTCGATGGCCGAAGCCAGCTGCACGACCTTGCCCGGCGCGCCGTCCTCCGGCCACGCAGCCAGGGCTTCGCGCAGCGAGGCCAGGTGCGGCGCGCTGGCGTTGCGGCCGCCGGCCGCGCCGACCGGCAGCGGCGGCGGCAGGTGCGCCGGCAGCGGACGGTCGAGGTTGGGCGCGAACAGCACGCTTTCGTTGAGCCCGGACTCACCGCGGGTGGCGCGCAGCTCGTTGAGCAGCGGCAGCAGCACGATCGGGATGTCGCGGTGACCGCCCTGCAGGCGTTCCAGGTAATCCGGCAGCAGCACCACGCCGCGCATCAGCGCCGCGCAGGCTTCGTCGCGGTCGTGCACGCCGCCCTGCTGCAGCGCCAGCGCCAGCCGCTCCATTTCCTCGGCGACCATCGCCGGGGCGTACAGTTCGACCATGCGCAGGGTGCCGTGCACCTGGTGCAGATGATTCGCGCACACGCGCATGCGCGCGGCGTCGGCGGGATCTTCGGCAAACGCCTCGATCTCCTGCCGCGCCTGGCGCAGGGTTTCGTCCAGCTCGGGCTTGATCCAGCCCAGCGTGGTGGTGTCGATGGCTTCGCGCAAGGCGGTCATGGCGCGCTCCGCCCGTCGGCGCGGCCGCGTCGCGGACGCGGTGCGTGGCTCAGCCAGCGATGTGTCGGACGCTTCATCCTCGGTACAACCCTTTCGTATGTCTGTATCGGAGCCGCTGTCTGCCTTGCAACAACCGTGCCCGCGCTTCCTGCGGCTCCTGCCCGCGTCAGGCCGGCAGCTTGAAGTCGGCCACCGAGCGGCGCAGGTCCGCCGCCAGCTGCGCGAGGTTTCCAATCGACGCGGCGGTCTGGTTGGCGCCCTGCGAGGTCTGCGAGGTGATCTGCTGGATGGTGTTCATCGTCTGGGTGATGTTCGAGGCCGCGCTGGACTGCTGCTGCGCGGCGCTGGAAATGCCCTGAATCAGGTTCGACAGGTCCGACGACACCTTTTCGATCTCGCCCAGCGCGGTGCCCGCGTCCTCGGCCAATCGCGCACCGGCGACCACTTCGGAGGTCGTCTGCTCCATCGAGCTGACAGCTTCGTTGGTGTCGGACTGAATTGTCTGGACCAGCGTCTCGATTCGCTTGGTTGCGTTGGACGCGCGTTCCGCGAGTCGCTGCACTTCGTCGGCCACGACCGCGAAGCCGCGGCCCGCTTCGCCCGCCGATGCCGCCTGGATCGCCGCGTTGAGCGCGAGGATGTTGGTCTGCTCGGAGATGTCGTTGATCAGTTCCACGATCGAGCCGATTTCCTGCGAGCTTTCGCCCAGGCGCTTGATACGCTTCGAGGTCTCCTGGATCTGGTCGCGGATCGAGTCCATGCCCTGGATCGTCTGCCGCACCACGCCCGCGCCCTTGGTCGCGATCTGCACCGAGCGCTGCGCCACGTCGGCCGACTCGGCCGAGTTCTTCGATACCTGGTCGATCGAGGCCGCGATTTCGCTGATGCGGTCCGACGCGGAGTTGATCTCCTGCGCCTGGTGTTCCGCCGCCTCGGCCAGGTGCATCGCGGTGGCCTGGGTTTCCTGGGCGCTGGAGGCCACCTGCACCGAGGTGTCGGTGATCGTCTGCACCAGGCTGCGCAGCTGCTCGACCGCGAAGTTGATCGAGTCGGCGATCGCGCCGGTCATGTCCTCGGTGACGGTGGCCTTCACCGTCAGGTCGCCTTCCGCGAGCGAACCCATTTCGTCCAGCAGGCGCATGATCGCCTCCTGGTTGCGGTCGTTGAGTTCCTTGGTGGTCTGGTAGCGGCGCTGCTGGGCGTAGTTCAGCGAGAACAGCAAGCCGGCGATCGCGACCAGCGCGCCCAGGCCGGAGATGATCGACAGCCAGATATTGCCGAGGAAGCTGGAGTCGCTGAGCGAGCCGAACGAGGTCAGCGCGGTGAACAGCGACTGGCTGTCGGCGAGCATCTTGTCCGAGCCGCCGGTGATCGATTCGGCCGCGGCCTGGGCCTGGAACAGGTCCTTGGAGCTGGCCGAGATCGCGTCGAGGTCCTTCTTCATCTCCAGCCACAGCGCCTCGGCCTGGCCGAGCGCGGCCAGCGCGCCGGAGTTGCCGAGCGCGTTGACGCCGAACGACGAGTCGCCCTTGCGCAGGCCGGTGAGGATGTTGCCGAACACGATCGCGTCGCGGCCGAGCGCCTCGCCGGCCATGCCGGCGCCGCTGCCGCCGGCGCGGATTTCGGTGATGCGGCGGGCCATCGTCGCCGACAGCACCACCTGGCGCAGGGCGATGTAGACCTGCGAGGACGGCGAACCGGAGGCCGACATCGCGCGCACCAGTTCGTCCAGGCGCGCCTGCAGCTGCGGCACGCGGCCGGCGAAGCTGTCGGCGTTGCCGGCCAGCGCCAGCACCGCCTTCTCCGAGGCCAGCACCTGGTCGGCGCTCTTGCCCATCGGCTCCCAGGTCTTGGTCGCGGTCTCGATCGGGGTGGCCACGCCGGTGGTGCCGCCGTAGTTGTCGTTGAGCGACTTGACGTCCTCGTCGATCGCCGCCTTGGTGGTCTTGAACGCGGCGAACGCGTCCTTGTTGCCGCCGACCGCTTCGCGCGCCTGCACCGCGAGCTTCTGCGAGTTCACCTGCAGTCGCGAGGCCGCCGAGCTGGCGCCGCCCAGGCGCGCGGCCTGCCAGGTCGCGTAGCCGGTGTTCACGCCGAACACGAGCACCGATATGCCCAGCACGATCAGCCAGGTATTGGCGCCCAGCATGCGGCTCTTGCCGGCGTTGTCCATCACAGTGCTCATGGTTCGGGAACCTCGGGTGTACGTGCGTGCGGTCTTGTTGGAGGAAGCGGCTGCGTCAGGCCGCTGCTTGTCGGAATTCGGGGGTGCGGGCCAGGCGGTCGAGATTGAACACGCCCCAGGCCTGGTCGTCGACGCGGTAGGCGCGCTCGACGAAATGGGCGTAGCGGCCGTGCACCAGCGCCTCGGCGTCTTCCAGCGCCAGCAGGTTGTGCTCGTGGAAGCTGCGCTGGCCGTAGAGCTCGTCGATCAGCACGGCGACGTCGCCGCCGGGCTGGCGCACCAGCAGGATGCGCTGGCCTTCGTGCAGCACGGTGCGCTCGCCTTCCAGGAACTGCTTGAGGTCGACGATCGGCAGCAGGCTGCCGCGCACGTTGGCCAGCCCGAGCATCCACGGCTGCGCGCCGGGCACCTGGGTGAGCTGCGGCAGCGACAGGATTTCCACCACCTCGGCGAAGGTCGAGGCGAGCCGGCGCGCGCCGATGCGGTAGCCGACCCCGCGCCACAGGCCCGGCGCGTCGAGCTGTTCGGGCAGACCGGCCACGTGCGCCAGCGAACGGCGCTCGTAATCGCTCAGCACATCGAACGGCGTCTTCAAGATCATCGGTTCACTTATCCAGCAGTTCTTTGATCCGCGCGATCAGGTCGTCCTCGCGCGGGGGTTTGACGATGTAATCGCGCGCGCCCTGGCGCATGCCCCAGGCGCGGTCGGTCTCCATGGCCTTGGTGCTGACGATCAGCACCGGGATCTGCTTGGTCTGCTCGTCCCGGCTCAGCGCGCGGGTGGCCTGGAAACCGTTCATGCCCGGCAGCACCACGTCCATCATCACCAGGTCGGGCAACTCGCGCTTGGCCGCCTCGATGCCGTCCTCGGCGCTGCCGGCGGCGAACACCTCGTGACCGTTGCGTTGCAGCAGCTGGGTCAGGACGGCGGTGTCCGTCGCAGAGTCCTCGATAAGCAGGATGCGTGCCATGGTGCCCTACCCCCCGGTCAGGCGTGTACGTGCTTGCGGATCGCGTCGAGGAGTTCCTCGCGCGTGAATGGCTTGGTCAGGTATTGCTCGGAACCGACGATGCGGCCCCGCGCCTTGTCGAACAGGCCGTCCTTCGACGACAGCATGATGACCGGCGTGCCCTTGAACAGATGATTGTTCTTGATGAGCGCGCAGGTCTGATAGCCGTCCAGACGCGGCATCATGATATCCACGAAAATGATTTGCGGCTGTTGGTCGGCGATCTTCGCCAACGCCTCGAATCCGTCGATGGCCGTGACCACCTCGCATCCCTCGCGTTTCAACAGCGTCTCGGCGGTTCGACGGATGGTCTTGGAATCGTCGATCACCATGACCCTGAGACCATCGAGGCTGCCGCTACGAACCTCGTCGAGCATTCTTTGTATCCCCCATTGCAAACGCCTTGAAATCCCCGGGGCGTTGCGAAGCCGTCTTTATTTCAAGCCGCACGCAGGCTGTCAAGCACGCATTCCGCGCCCGGAAACTGAATACGCAAGCCGATCAGATCGCAGGACGAACTTGCCGGCGGTCACGCTGTTGCCGGCGGCCGCTCCCTCGACCTAAGCCATCGTCCCCTTCCGCGCAAGGCGGTCGCCCTGATCGCTGCGTGTCGCAAATGGACGCTGCACGGCCGTTTGCGACCCCTACATCATGACAGATACCGGTGACCTGCCTGCTACCATCCCGTCAATCTTTGAGGATTCCGTTGCCATGCCGTTGGACATCGTCGTCGTGATGGACCCGATCGGGTCGATCAAGATCGCCAAGGACTCCACCTTCGCCATGTTGCTGGAAGGCCAGCGCCGCGGCCACCGCCTTTGGTACGTGAAACCCGGCGGCCTGAGCCTGGACGGCGGCCGCGCGCTGGCGAACGTCGCGCCGCTGCGCGTGCGCGACGATAAAAACGGTTGGCACGAATTGGGAGACTGGTCACAGATCGAACTCGGCAGCGCGCACGTGATCCTGATGCGCAAGGACCCGCCGGTCGACGCCGAGTACCTGCACGACACCCAGATCCTGTCGGTCGCCCAGCGCGCCGGCGCGTTCGTGGTCAACGATCCGCAGGGCCTGCGCGACTACAACGAGAAGCTGGCCGCGCTGCTGTTCCCGCAGTGCTGCATCGACACCCTGGTCAGCCGCGACGCCGGCGAGCTCAAGGCCTTCGTCCAGCGCCACGGCCAGGCCGTGCTGAAGCCGCTGGACGGGATGGGCGGGCGCTCGATCTTCCGCGCCGCGGCAGGCGAGCCCAACCTCAACGTGATCCTGGAAACCCTCGGCGACGGCGGCCGCCACCTGGTGATGGCGCAGAAGTTCCTGCCCGACATCAAGGACGGCGACAAGCGCGTGCTGCTGGTCGACGGCGTGCCGGTCGACTACGCGCTGGCGCGGATCCCGCAGGGCGACGAGTTCCGCGGCAACCTCGCCGCCGGCGGCCGCGGCGAAGGCCGCCCGCTGAGCGAACGCGACCGCTGGATCGCCGCTCAGGTCGGCCCGGAGATGCGCGAGCGCGGCATGCTGTTCGTCGGCCTGGACGTGATCGGCGACTACATGACCGAACTCAACGTCACCAGCCCCACCTGCATCCGCGAACTCGACGAGCAATTCGGCCTCAACATCGCCGGCCTGCTGTTCGACGCCATCGAAGCCCGCCTGTCCGCCGCATGAGCGCCGGCGTTCCGCACCTGCCCGGCGGCGGCCTGGCCGAACCGCAGCGCTTCAGCGCGACCATGGTGCTGTCGGTGCTGGTGCACGGCATCTTCCTGCTCGGCGTCGGCTACACCCTGGAGAGGGCCGCGCCGGTGGTGCCGACGCTCGACGTGATCCTGACCCAGACCCAGACCGCGCTGACGCCGAAGCAGGCCGACTTCCTCGCCCAGGCCAACAACCAGGGCGGCGGCGAGCACGACAAGAGCACCCGCCCGCGCGACAACCAGTCCGGTCCGTCGCCGCAGGCCGAGGCCGGCGTGGCGCAGATGGCGCTGCGCGCGCAATCGCCGGCGGCGCAGCCGCAGCCGACCGCGCGCGTGGTCAGCAGCACCCGCGGCGAGACCACGACCGCGCGCGAGCGCATCGCCCAGACCCCGGCCGAGCGGCCTTTGCCGAACGGCCAGCGCAAGATCGAGCACGACATCGAGATGGCGCGGCTGGCGGCCGAGATCCACATGCGCTCGGAGCGCTACGCCAAGCGCCCGACCCGCAAGTTCGTTTCCGCCAGCACCACCGAGTACGCCTGGGCCGGCTACCTGCGCGAATGGGTCGACCGGGTCGAGCGGGTCGGCAACCTCAACTACCCCGACGAAGCGCGCCGGCGCCGGCTCGCCGGGCAGGTGGTGATCAGCGTGGCGGTGCGCCGCAACGGCAGCGTCGAGCGCGCCGACATCGTGCGCAGCAGCGGCGTCCGGCTGCTCGACGACTCGGCCCTGCGCATCGCCCGGCTGGCCGAGCCCTACCCGCCGCTGCCGAAGACCGAAGAAAACCCGGACATCCTGCACGTGACCCGGACCTGGAACTTCCTGCCGGGCGGGTCGTTGGTCGACGAGTAGGCGCGCGGCGCATCACTGCTGCACCGGCGGTTCCAGCATTTTTTCTTCGAAACGCATCGAGCGGCAGGCCACCAGGATGCACAAGCCGTCGTCGAACTGCAGGAAATGCTCCAGGCATTCGCCGGTGGGGTCCAGGCGCAATTCGTGGCAGAGCAGGTCTTGTGCCGCATCGCCGTCGCGGGGCGGCTGGACGAACGAATACGCGCTCACCTCGTCGTAGCGCAGGCACAGGACTCGATCGTGCCAAGGCCCGAGCAGATCCAGTTCCAGGCCCATGCGCGGCCGCTGCGCGCACGCGTCCGCTGGCGCCAGCGCCAGCCGCTGCAGCCAGGCGTCGTGCAGCGAGCCGCGCGCGTGGAGCCCGTAGCGGTCGGAATCGGCGGCGAAGGCATACAACGCTTCGCCCAGGCGCTGGCGGATGCCGGCCAGGTAGTCGAAGTAGGCCTCGAAACCGCTCCAGCCCAGTTCCTCGTCGTTACGCAGGTAGCGAAAGCTGGGCGACGTCATTTCAGCGCCGGCCCCGGATGCTGTTCGACCAGCTTCCACGGCACCAGCGACCAGTCCGGATATTCGCAGGCGCGCGCGACCCGGGCGAAGTACGGGCCGAGGTAGAGGCCGTCCGGGGTCAGGTACCAGATCGAGGTGCCCCACACGCCAGGGTCGGAGTAATCGCAGCCGTCTTCGTCGTCGCCTTTCGGCGGCATCATCTCGCGCGGGTGCAGGCCGGCCAGGGTCTTGATCGTCCACGGCACCAGGGTCGATTCGCGGTACTGGTCCAGGCGCTTGTAGCCGGGGCTGTCGTAATCGCCCGGACCGGTGCGGCGCGGCGGCGCGCCCTTGCCGAGCCACAGCACGTCTTCCAGCGCGAGTTCGCGGCCCTCGCGCACGTCGATGGTCAACGGCGAGTCGCCGAAGTCCGGATGCGCGCCGCCGCAGTAGTAGCTCGTCATCAGGCTGAGGCTGAGGAAGCGGCGGTCGAACAGGCGCGGGGTGACGGTGAGGTCGAACTCGCTATTGGCCGCGGAGGTGCATTGCAACGCGTCGATGGCGGTATGCCACAGGCGCTGGCTGAGGATGCGGTTGACGCGGGCGCGCGCCGGCTCGTCGAGGCCGGTTTCGACGGTGAACAGTTCCACCCCGGTGCGCGGTTCGCGCCACCATTGCAGGCGATGGCCCTGGAACTGCTGGGTCTTGGCTTTCTCCAGGTTCAATTCGCCGATGCGCAGCGCGTCGAACGCGGACACGTCGTCGCCGGCGCGGCGATAGCGCTCGCCGTCGCGGCCGGCGCGCAGGGCCTCGGCGTCCACCCGCTGCAGGCGTACCGGCAGCGTGCGCTTGCCGGCGCGCCACTGCCCTTCCAGCGCACCGTCCTTTTCGCTCAGCTCCCAGCGCTCGGTGACCGCGTCGTCGCGGCTGCGCACTTCCAGGTGCAGGCCCTGGCCGTCGCGCTTGCCTTGCAGTTCCAGGTCGCGCAGGTGCTTGAGGTAGAAATACTGGCCGTAGACCTCGGCGCCGTCGCCGCGGCTCAGGCTCATCGCCACCGGCAAGGCGCCGACGGTCCCGCGCCAGACCTCGGCCGGCTCAGCGGCGGACGCGAGCGGCGCCAGCACGGCGCAACACAACAGCGAAAGCAGGCGCAGCGATTTCATGGTTCGTCCTCGGGGGCAGGATGCGGCCGGGAAATCCGGGCGACGGCGCGCCGGGTTACGAAGAGCGCGCGCGCAGCGCGGCTTGTTCGGCGATGGTCAGCGCGACGTTGTTGCGCAGGTAGGCCGGTTCGATCCGCTCGGGCGCGATGCTTTCGCCGCGCGCGTACGCGGCGGCGGCCAGGCGGGCGAGATCGGCGGCGTGCGGCAGCGCCTCGGCGTCGATCGCGGCGAAGCGCGCGCCCAGGCGCTGGCGCAGGGCGCCGTCGGCGGCGGCGAAGCCGGTGCCGACGCCGAGCCAGCCGTCGGCGGGCGCGCCGTCGCCGGGCAGTTGCGCGGCGTCGGGCGCGAGCACGGCTTCGCGGTCGAGCGCGAACGGCTCGCCGTCGCGCAGTTCGAAGGCGGCGGTGTAGACCTCGCCCATGCGCGCGTCGATCGCGCTGAGCACGCGCTGCGGACCCGCGCCAGCGGCCAGCGCCTGCGCGCGCAGCGCGAGCACGGCCAGGGTCGAGACCGGGATCGCCGGCACGTCCAGCGCCAGCGCCACGCCCTGGGCCAGGGCGATGGCCAGGCGCACGCCAGTGAACGCGCCCGGGCCGCGGCCCAGCGCCACCGCGTCGAGTTCGCGGCGCTTCACCCCGGCCTCGGCGAGCAACTGTTCGGCCCAGGGCAGCGAGAGTTCGGCATGGCGGCGCGGCGCCAGCTCGAAGCGCTCGCGCACCTCGCCGTCGAGCCACAGGGCGACGGAGCAGGCTTCGGTGGAGGTTTCGAAGGCGAGGAGTTTCATCGCGGCGATTATCGCGCGGATGGGCGCGTGTGGGAGGGCCTTCGCCTGGTGGCTTATTGTGGGAGGGCCTTCGGGCCCGACGCTCTTGTTTCAGGCCGCGGCGATCCGAGACAAAGGCTCCGGGTCTGAAGGCCCTCCCACAAAAGGGCTCAGTACCCCGGCGCCGGCTGCCACAGCTCCAGCAGGCCGCCTTCCGGGTCCAGCGCATAGCCGAACTTGCCCTGCTCGGATTCCTCGTACCGGTCCAGCACCTGGCAGCCCTCCTCGCGCAGCCCCTGCAAGGTCGCCTGCAGGTCGTCGACGCGCAGGTTCAGCATGTAGGGCTTGTCGCTGGGCTTGAAGTACTCGCTGTCCTCGCCGAACGGCGCCCACACCGTGACCGCATCGCTTCCGCTGTCGGCGCGGCGCCAGCGCAGCAGCGCGCCGCCCCAGCCCTGCACGTCCAGGTCCAGATGGCGCTGGTACCACTGCGCCAGCGCGGCGGGATCGCGCGCCTTGAAGAACACTCCGCCCAATCCGTGCACGCGCGGCTTGCGCGCCGGCTCCTGCTCGCTCATGGCCCACCTCGTTGGCGACGACCGCATTCAGCGGTAGTAATAGTCCTCGCCGTCGGCCGGCGCGGACGAGGCCGATTCTAGTGCCAGCGGGCGGCCGGCGAAGAAGTCGGCCACGTCGTCGACCCGGCGCGTGCGCGGCAGCGGCGGCAGCGAGTCGAGGAAGGTGCGGCCGTAGCTCTTGCTGTGCAGGCGCGGGTCGCACAGCACCAGCACGCCGCGGTCGGTCTCGCTGCGGATCAGCCGGCCGGCGCCCTGCTTGAGCGCGATCACCGCCTGCGGCAGCTGTTCGTCGCGGAACGGGTTGCCGCCGCGGCGGCGGATCGCGTCCAGGCGCGCCTCGAACACCGGGTCGTCGGGCGCGGCGAACGGCAGCTTGTCGATCACCACCACGCTCAGCGCCTCGCCGGCCACGTCCACGCCCTCGC
Organism: Lysobacter yananisis; assembly: GCF_031199375.1. NCBI lineage: Bacteria > Pseudomonadati > Pseudomonadota > Gammaproteobacteria > Lysobacterales > Lysobacteraceae > Lysobacter > Lysobacter yananisis. The sequence goes on along the minus strand of NZ_CP133568.1, from coordinate 3,107,537 downwards.
GGAAGCTGGCCGCGCCGAGCAGCACGCCGTTGCCCGAAGCGCGGAAGCGCTCCAGCAGCACGTGCCGCGGCGCTTCGCCCTGGACGAACAGCGGCCACGGGCCGTCCTTGAGCAATTCGGCGGTCTCGCGCAAAGCGCGGTGCGAGGCGAACAGGACGAAGGCGCGGCCGCCGGAGGCTTCCAGCACCGGCCGCAGGCGTTCGACCAGGGCCTGGTTGTAGTGGCGCACCGCCGGGTCGGGCAGGCCCGGCGGCAGGTACATCAAGGCCTGCGTGGCCCAGTCGAACGGGCTCGGCGCGAGCAGGGTCTTGGGCTCGAACAGGCCGAGCTTGCGCGCGTAATGCTGGAACTGGCCGCCGACCGCGAGCGTGGCCGAGGTGAACACCCAGGCCGCGCGCGAACGCTCGCGGTGCGCGGCCAGCGGGCCGGCGACGTCGAGCGGGGTGCGGCTGAGGCGGAAGCCGCGCGCGGTCAGTTCGTACCACAGCACGCTGCCGTCGCGGCCTTCCTCCGGGATCGCCGCGGGAGCCGCCTCGGCCTGCGCGTTCGCGTCCTGCGCGGCGGCGACGGCGTCCTGGTTTTCGGCCTCGGCCGCGACCTCGCGCCGCGGCGGCGCGAAATCGTCGTCCTCTTCCGGTTCCGGCGCCGGCCGCGGCACCGCCGCGCCGCGCCAACGGCGCAGCCGCTCGATGAATTCCTCGGCGCGCGCATGGCAACTGTCGAAGCCCGGCGCGGCGCCGCGCAGCGGCTCCAGCGCGTCGCGCAGGTTGGCCAGCGCGGCATCGAGGTTGTCGAACGCGTCCTCCACCGCCGGCACTTCGCCGGCGCGGCGGCGGGTGCCGCGCACCGGCAACTCGTCCATCGCCGTGCGCAGCGCGCGCACCGAATGCTCCAGGTCGCGCGAGGGCACCTGCAGGCTCGCCAACGCGCCGGTCACGCTCTTGCATTCGGCCAGCGCGTCGCGCGCCAGCTCGACCAGCGGGCGCGCGCTGATCGCCTCGCCGAAGAACTGCGCGGCCAGTTCGGGCAGCTGGTGCGCCTCGTCGATCACGAACGCCTGCGCGCCCGGCAGGATCTCGCCGAAGCCTTCCTGCTTGAGCGCGAGATCGGCCAGCAGCAGATGGTGGTTGACCACCACCACGTCGGCCGCCTGCGCGCGTTGGCGCGCCTGGACCACGAAGCAATCGGCGTAGAACGGGCATTCGCTGCCGACGCAGTTCTCGGCGGTGGACGTCACCATCGGCAGCAGCGGCGATTCTTCCGGCAGCGCTTCCAGTTCGGCCAGATCGCCGAGGCGGGTGCGCCCGGACCAGGCGACGATGCGCTGGAACTGCGCGGCGAGGTCGCGCGAAGAGAACTTCGGCTCACCCTTGGCCTGCTCCATGCGATAGCGGCACAGGTAGTTCGCGCGGCCCTTCAGCAACGCGGTCTTGACCCCGACGCCGAGCGCGTCGCGCACCCGCGGCAGATCGCGGTGATAGAGCTGGTCCTGCAGCGCGCGGGTGCCGGTGGAGACGATGGTCTTCAGGCCCGACAGCAGCGCCGGCACCAGGTAGGCGAAGGTCTTGCCGGTGCCGGTGCCGGCCTCGGCCAGCAGGGTTTCGCGGGTTTCGAAGGCGTCGGCGATCGCCGCCGACAGGTCCTGCTGGGCGGGACGCGGGGCGAAGGTTTCGAGCTTGCGCGCGATCTCGCCGCCGTCGCTCAGCGCGGCCCGACTGGCGACGCCGAGGCGACTGGGTTGCATGGAAGCGTCAGTACCTGGCGGGCGCGGCGACGGTGCAGGCGTCGATCTTGTCCTGCGCCTGCTTGCGCGACCTGATCAAACCGTCGCGCTGCGGCACCAGGGCGTCGTAGTGGTCCTGGCGCTTGGCCAGCTTCATCGCCGCGTTGACGCCGTCGAGCCGGCCCTGGCGCGCCTGCGCGATCGCCGCCCAGTGGCGGCGGCACAGCGGGCCGACCTGGGAGCCGCCGTCGTAGGCCTTTTGCGCGAAACGCTCGGCGTCGTCGAGCCGATGCAGCAACAGCGCGGCCTCGGCGCGCTCCTGCAGCAGCGCCGGATCGTCGGCGTTGATCTGCAGCGCCTGGTCGAGCGCGGCCGCGGCCTCGGGGTACTTGCGCGATTTCTCCAGCACCTCGGCCTTCTGCCGCAGGTCCTCGACCTGGCTGTCGCGCAGCGGCTGCACGTCCAGTTCGCGCGCGGCGGCGCCGCCGGCGGCGCGCACCTGCGCCACCGCGGCCTCGCCGTTGAAGTTGGCCTCGGCCAGCGCCGAGGGTTGCGGCGGCGCGACCGAACAGGCCGCGAGGGCGGCCAGGACTGCGGCGGTCAGCGCCGCGAGGACGGCGCCGCGGCGAGCGGCGCGCTGAGTCGTGCGGATCATCGATTACTGCTCCGGGGACGGGGGAGTGGGCGCCGGCTCGCGCGCAGACTCGTCCTTGTCCTTGCCGATGCCGAACCATTCGCGCCAGCCGCCGCCGGATTCCTCGGCCTGCGGCTCCGGCTGCGGGCACGGCGCGTATTGCGGGGCGAAGCCCGCCACGAACGGGAACCGGCGCGCGCCCGGGCAGGCCGCGTCGGTGCTGTTGCTGCCGACCACCGGCTGCCAGTCGATGCCCTTGTCGGTGACCTGCAGCGGCGCGGTCGGCAGCCGCGAGAAGATCGCCGACCACACCCGCATCGCGCCGGTGGCGCCGTACAGGCCGGTGGTCTGGTTCTGGTCGTTGCCGACCCAGATCACCGCCAGGTGGTCGCCGGTCCAGCCGGCGAACCAGCTGTCGCGGCCGTCGTTGCTGGTGCCGGTCTTGCCGGCCGGCTGCAGCTTGCCGAGGCCGTCGCCGATGAGCTGGCGGCCGGTGCCGTTGGTGACGGCCTGTTGCAGCGCGATGGTGATCAGGCGCGCGGCGATCGCGTCGCCTTCCTGCGCCGGCGCGGGTTCCTTGTCGTAGCGCTTGACCGCCTTGCCCTGCGCGTCGAGCACGCCGCGCACCGCGTGCAGCGGCTGCACTTCGCCGCCGGACGCGAGGAACTGGTACAGCTGCGCCATCGCGTACGGGCTTTGATCGACCGCGCCCAAGATCAACGAGGGATTGTTCGGCGCCTGGATGCCGGCCAGCTTCTGGGTCAGCTCGCCGACGGCTTCCGGCGAGACCTGCATGCCGATGCGCACGGTGGCCTGGTTGTAGGACATCGCCAGCGCATCGACCATGCGCACCAGGCCGTGGCTGCGGCCGTCGGAATTGCCCGGGTTCCAGTTGCGGCCGCGGCCGAGCTTGACCGTCACCGGCGAATCGTCGACCCAGGTCGACAGGTTGAACTCGCTCGGCCGCGCCAGCGCCAGCAGGTACACGAACGGCTTGAGCAACGAACCGACCGGACGCTGCGCCTCGACCGCGCGGTTGAAGCCCGGCTGGGTGAACTCGCGGCTGCCGACCACGGCCACCACTTCGCCGTTGTGCACGTCGGTGACCACCAGGCCGGCCTGCAGCGGCGGCCGGCGCTTGTTGTCCAGGCTCTTGAGCGTGCGTGCGACCGCGCCTTCGGCCTGCGCCTGCGCCGAGGGCTGCATCCCGCTCATCACGCTCAGGCCGGCGCCGGCGAGCGCGTCGGCCGGATAGTCGCGGGCGAGCTGGCGGCGGATCAGGTCGACGTAGGCCGGGAAGCGGTTGGCGGCGATGTTGCCCGGGTTCTGGCTGATCTCCAGCGGCGTCTTGATCGCGCGCTGGTATTCGGCTTCGGCGATCAGCCCGGTCTCGTGCATCTCGCCGAGCACGAAGTTGCGCCGCGACAGCGCGCGCTCGGGATTGCGCCGTGGGTCGTAATAGGACGGGCCGCGGACGATGCCGATCAGCAGCGCGATCTGCTCGGTGTTGAGGTCGCGCAGGTCGCGGCCGAACCAGAACTCGGAGGCCGCGGCAACGCCGTGGATGGCCTGCGAGCCGCGCTGGCCGAGATAGACCTGGTTGAAGTACGCCTCCAGGATCGTGCGCTTGTCGTAGCGCGCCTCGATCAGCAGGGCGTAGATGATTTCCTTGCCCTTGCGGGTCAGGGTCTGTTCCTGGCCGATGCCGAGCAGGCCGCTGCGCGCGAGCTGCTGGGTCAGGGTGCTGGCGCCCTGCTTGGCGCGGCCGGCGGCGACGTTCTTGAACGCGGCGCGCGCCATGCCCGACAGGTCGATGCCGAAGTGGTGGTTGAAGTCGCGGTCCTCGACCGCCTGCAAGCCGGTGACCAGCAGCTCGGGCACCTCCTCGATCCGCACCAGCCGCCGCTCTTCCTGCTTCTGGCCGTACAGCGTGGCGATGCGCGCCGGGTCCAGCCGCGCGGTGCGCAGCGCCTTCTTGCTGGTCAGGTCGCGCACCGCGGCGACGCGGCCGCCGGCGATGCTGACTTCGATCCGGCGCGGCTGCACGGTGCCGTCGACGTCGTCGAAGCCGCGGCTGGCGATGGTGAAACGGCCGCCCTCGCGGGCGTAAGTGCCCGGGCGCTCGCCGCCGTCCTCGCGATAGGAGGCGGCGTCGAGTTCGGTCTTGAGCGTGGCCGCATCCAGCGCCGCGCCGGGCGCGACTTCCAGCGGACGCGCGTAGACCCGGGTCGGGATCTGCCACTGCAGCTGGCCGAAGCGCTCGCCGACCTCGTGGTTGAGGTAGAGCGTGTACGGGATCAGGAAGCCCAGGCCCAGACCGCCCGCGGCCAGGGTCCAGGTCACCAGCCGCCGGCGCCAGCCTGGCTTGGCGCCCTGCCCGTCGTTGTCGTCGCGCTCGTCTTCGTCGTAATCGATTCGGGCCACGGAGATGCTGTGTCTTGAGTCGCGGGCAAGTCTAGCGCAGGCGTCCGGAGCGCGCGCCGGCGGCGCCCGGGATGGGCGACCTGGGGTCAGACCCCGCGATTGGGGTTTGGTTCAGGCCAGGAGGCGGAATCGGCAAAGTCGGGGGTGGTCGGCTGCCGGGCGAGACGCATGGGCCGGGTGGCCGTGTGGCCGGTTGCGGCGCTATGGCGATGGCGGCGGCGCCCCTGCGCTCTGGACGGACGCCAGGATCGTCCTTCGCCGCATCGTCGATCAGTGCCGTTGCCTTTGCTGTTGCTGGCGCTCGCCTCCGAGCCGTAACGTCAGCCCCACAGCCCCGGAGGGCGCGCGCATGGATGCGCGCGTGCGCCATGGGACAGGATGTCCCTTATGGCGCAGCCCCGCGTCGGGTACTGGACTTAGTGGCTTTTGACCTTAAACAAGCGTTTTTCTTTGGCTACTTTCTTTTGTCGCGCTGACAAAAGAAAGTAGCTCGGCCGCTTGCGGACGAAAGCTCTTGATGGTGGCTTGTCGTCAGGCGACACATCGGTAACGGCGAAAGCGGCAACAACGTCAACATGGGTTCCGGCTTTCGCCGGAATGACGAAGTAAGGAAACGATCATCGCCTTGGACAGAGGCGTAGCAGCATCGACGCCATGGCTCGCGCAGGCGCGGAAACTCGGACCAAATTTCGCGGCGCCATCGCTCAGCGCCTCAAGCGCTCAATCCCGCGGCATCGGCCCATCGCGCCCGCCGATGCCGTCGCGCAGCCCGCGCAGCATCGCCCGCAGGTAGCCCAGCCGCGGCCGTAGGAACACCGCCGTGCCGACGAACTTCAGCACCAGCCGCGGCAGGTCCTGCGCGGCCCAGCGCCGCGGCACTTCGGCGCGGCGGTACAGCAGCACGCGGTTGCGCATCATGTAGTACAGCCGGGTCGGGCTGTGCACCACCAGCTTGCACGAGGGCAGCAGGCCGCTGATCGACACCAGCTCGCCGATGCGGTGCTGCATCTGCGCGTCGCAGATGCCGTAGAGCTTGTAGCCGCGATGGCGGGCGCGCGAGCTCCATTCGATGTCGACGTTGTCGATGAACAGTCCTTCGTCCATGCCGCCGACGCGGTCGAGCGCGTCCAGCGGCAGCAAGGTGCCGGAAGTGATCAGGAAATCGCAGTCCACCGCCTGCCCCGGGCCGCCGAACAGCTTGCGGTTCATCGGGAAGGCGATGCGCACGAACGGCGCGATCTCGCCGGTGCGCTGGTCGCGGAACTGCGGGCCGACTGCGGCCACCGGCCCTTGCGCGCGCAGTTCGCGCAAGGCGCGCTGCAGGGTCGCGACCATGCCGGCGCCGACCTGGCTGTCCTGGTCCATCAGCAGGATCTCGGCGAAGCCGGCCTCGCGCGCCAGCCGCGCGGCGTGGTTGATCGCGCTGCCCAGGCCGACGTTGCGGTCGCTGCGCAGCACCTGCACGCCCTGCGCGCGCAGTTCCTCGAACAGCGCGGCGACGTCGGCGCCGGGGCTGGCGTTGTCGAAGATCTGCACCCGCCCGACCTGCGGGCGCACCGCGGCGACGACGTCGCGCAGCAACTCGATCTGCGGGTGATAGGTGACGATCGCCGCGCAGACATCGGCGCAGGCGGGAACGACGGGAGCGGTCATGTCAGCGCGGCTCCGCGGCGCGGCGGCGCTGGGTCGGGAAGGTGGGGATGGGGCGGGAGCGATGGGGCATGCGCGCATTATCGCCCAGGCGCGGGGGCAGGTCTTGGAGGCGTCCGGCAACCTGGGAGAAGAGCGTCGGGCCTGAAGGCCCTCCCACAAGCGCAAAAGCAGGCCGGTCAAGAGCCAAGGCGGCTCGGTCCGGCGAGGAAGCCCCCGCTGCTCGCTCTTGTGGGAGGGCCTTCAGGCCCGACTCTCGTGTACCCGATCGCCGCGAACTACCGGTTCAATTGCTCGCCGCCCCCGCCGCCTGCACCCGCGCGGCCAGTTCGGCCAGCCCGGGCGCATTGCCGTCGAGCGAACGCGCCGCCTGCAGCGCGGCGCGCGCGGCGTGCAGTTCGCCCGCGCCGAGGCGTTCGCTGCCGACGCCGATCCAGCGCTGGGCCAGGCGCGCGGACGCCTCGCGCACCGCACCGCCGCCGCCCTCCAGTGCGCGGCGCGCGTCCAGGCATTCGCCGGCGCGCGAGAGCCGGTTGCCGCCGAGCTCGCGTTCGAAGCAACGCTTGGCCGCCGGCAGCAGCCGCGCGGCGGCGGCGCGCACCGCCGGGTCGGCCGGGGCGATGGCCTGGGCCGCGCGCAGTTTGTCGTAGGCGCTGTCGCCGGGCGGTGTCAGCAGGTCGCCGCGCTGTTCGGCGGCGGCGGCTTCGGTCAGCAGGCGCTGCAGCGACTGGCGCCGGCGCAGCGGGGTTTCCTGGTCGAAGCGCTTGCGCGATTCGCGCGCGCGGTCCAGGTGCTGGCGCGCCAAGGTCACCGCCGGCGCGGTCGGGGCGACTTCGCGCGCCAGCGCCAGTTCCTGCTCGGCTTCGGCGAAACGGAAATCCGCGGCCAGCCGCTCGCTGCGCTCGGCGTGCACGCCGGCGACCGCGAGCAGGCCCTCGCGCGCGGCGCCGTCGTCGGGCCGCACCGCCAGCAGGTCGCGGTAGCCGGCCAAGGCCACGTCGGGCTTGTTCCGGCGCAGCGCCTGCGCGGCCTCGGCGCGGCGACGCTCCAGCCGCGATTCCAGCAAGGTCAGGCTGTCGGGCAGATCGGCGTGGCCGGGGTCGGCCTCCTGGACGCGGGCGATGCCTTGCGCGCCGCGCACCAGTTCGCCGCGTTCCAGCGCCTGGCGCGCCTGCTGCAGCAGGTCGGCGAGGGTGTCGTCGCGGCCTTCCAGCGCGTCGTTGCGCTGCGGCTGCAGCTCCAGCACGCGCAGGTACAGCGGCAGGGCCGCATCGGGCGCGCCATCGAGGCGGCCCTGCTCGCGCGCCGCCGCGGCGGCGACGATCATCCGGTCCAGGCCGGCGTGGACGGCTTGGCGCTGGCGCAGCAATTGCGCCAAGGGCTCGACCCGGGCGCGCGGCACCGCCAGATCGCGGGCGAGGTCGATGCGCTGGCGGGCGAATTCGAAATGGCTGCCGTCGATGGCCTGGCGCGCCTGCTGCAAGGCGACCTCGCCGGTGCGGGCGAGGCCGGCGCGGGCGTCGCTGCGGTCCGGGTCCAGGGCCAGCGCGGCCTCGTACAGCTCGCGCGCGCCGCGGCCGTCGGGCGAGCTCAGGCGGCCTTCGGACAGCGCCTGCCCGGCTTGTTCGCGCAGGCGCTGCAGGCGGGTTTCCGGCCACACCCATTCCGACAGCGGCTGGCGCCAGACCGCCAGCGCCGCGACCACGCCCGCGGCGGCCAGTCCGAGCGCGATGCGCAGCCAGTGCCGGGACAGCCACAAGCGCAACGCCGAGGGCGCGGCCGGCGTATCGCTCGCGCGGCGGGGGGCGTCGAAATCCAGTGCGGTCCAGTCGCCGGCCGCCGGCTCGATGCGCGCGCCGCCCGGGTGGACCGGGGCGAGTTCGGGCGTGGCGGGCGGGCGGGGATTCACGGCGCACAGGATAGCGCCGTGCGCATGACGATCGTGACAGGGGTCGCGCTTGTGGTGCGGGTTTTGAAGGGCGATGTCGGCGGGGCGCGAGGCGACCGGAGCGGAAAGCATCGGGCCTGAAGGCCCTCCCACGACAGCAGGGGCCTGAAGGCCCTCCCGCAGCAACCGCTATTTGCGTTGCGCGTACTCCACGCCGGGCAGGGACGACAGCTTGCCGAGCAGGTTCGACAGTTGGCCGTAGTCGCCGACCCGCAGGCGGAAACGCAGCCGCACCTGCGAGCCGTTGCGCTCGACGTCGCTGCGGATGCTGAGCACGTGCGCGTTGCCCTGGGCGATGACGTTGGTGACTTCCTTGAGCAGCCACTTGCGGTCCAGCGCCAGCACTTCGATGTCGACCTCGTAGCTGGAACCCTTGCGCCCCCACTCCACCGGCAGCACCCGCTGCGGCTGGGTCGCGGCGAGGCGTTCGAACGCGGCGCAGCCGGGCCGGTGCACGCTGACGCCGCGGCCGCGGGTCAGGTAGCCGACGATGGGCTCGCCCGGCAGCGGCTGGCAGCAACGCGCCAGTTGCACCAGCAGATTGCCGACGCCTTCGATGGTGAAGTCGGTGGCTTTGCCCGCCGGCTTGCGCGCCGACACCGCCATCAGGCTGGTCGAAGCCGGCGGCGCGGCCGGTGCCGCGGCGGCGCGCTCTTGTTCCAACAGCGCGCGGCCGACCTGATGCGGGCCGAGGTAGCCCAGCGCGACCTGCACGTACAGGTCGCCGTCGCTGGCCAAGCTGAAGCGCTCCAGCACCGGCGCCAGTTCCGCGCCGAGCAGGCCGAGCCGGCGCAGTTCCTTGTCCAGCAACTCGCGCCCAGCCGCTTCGTTGCGCGAGCGGTCGAGCTTGTGGAACCAGGTGCGCACCTTCTCGCGCGAGCGGTTGCTGGCGAGGAAGCCGTTCGCCGCCACCAGCCAGTCGCGGCGCGGCTCGCCGGTCTTCGCCGTCAGAATCTCGACCCGGTCGCCGCTGCGCAGCTTGTGGTCGAGCGGCACGATCCGCCCGTCGACCTTGGCCCCGCGGCAGCGATGGCCGACTTCGGTGTGCACGTGGTACGCGAAGTCGAGCGGCGTCGCCCCGGCCGGCAGGTCGATCACCTCGCCCTTCGGCGTGAGCACGTAGACGCGGTCTTCGATCAGTTCGGTATCGAGTTCGCCGGCCAGCGCCTCGTCGCCGCCGCCCTCGGCCTTGGTGTCGAGCAGCCGGCGCATCCAGGCGATCTTGCGGTCGAACGCGGCGTCGGCGCTGTGGCTGCCGACTTCCTTGTACTTCCAGTGCGCGGCCACGCCGAGTTCGGCCTGGCGGTGCATCTCGTGGGTGCGGATCTGCACCTCCAGGGTCTTGCCTTCCGGCCCGACCACGGCGGTGTGCAGCGAGCGGTAGTCGTTGCGCTTGGGCCGGGCGATGTAGTCGTCGAACTCGCTCGGTATCGGCGTCCACTGCGCGTGGACCACGCCGAGCGCGGCGTAGCACGAGGCCAGGTCGTCGACCATCACCCGCACCGCGCGCAGGTCGTAGAGCTCGCCGATCGGCACGTCCTTGCGCTGCATCTTTTTCCAGATGCTGTAGATGTGCTTGGGCCGGCCGGCGACTTCGGCCGTCACCCCTTGCGCGTCCATCGCCTCGCGCAGCACGCGCTTGACGTTCTCGATGTAGCGCTCGCGGTCGACGCGCTTTTCGTCGAGCAGGCGCGCGATCTTCTGGTAGGTCTGCGGCTCCAGGTGGCGGAAGGCTAGGTCTTCCAGTTCCCACTTGAGCTGCCAGATGCCGAGCCGGTTGGCCAGCGGCGCGTGGATGTCGCGGGTCAGCGCGGCCAGTTCGCGCCGGGTCTGCGGCGGCAGCCGGTCGGCGTGGCGCAGCCGCGCGAGCTGCCGCGCCAGCAGGATCGGCACCACCCGCAGGTCGCGCACGATCGCCAGCAACAAGCGGCGCAGGCCTTCGCTGCCCGAGCGCCGGCCGGGTTCGGCGTGCAGCGCCCAGACCTGCTCGGCGGCGCGCTGGCCGTCGAGCAGCGCGGCCAGCACCGGATGCTCGCGCTCCCAGCCCGGCCCCAGCGCCGCGGCCCAGCCCGGATAGGCGTGCAGCAACGCCGCGGCGACGGTGTCGCCGTCGGCGCCGAGCAGGGCCAGCGCGTCCAGGGTCGCGGCCACCACCACCGGCGCGTCCAGCGCGGCGTCGCGCGCCTGCGGCGCGTGCGCGGCGGCCAGCAAGCCGGCGCGCAGCGGCGCGGACAGGGCCGCCGCCGCGGGCAGCGCCAGGAGGTCGGACAGGGGCGGTTCGGGCGGCTCGGCGGAAGCGTTCACTGCGTGGGAGAGTGGAGAAGCGGGAGGAGCTAGCGTCTACACTAGCGAGCATCCGTCCCGAGGAACAGCACCGAGGAACCGCACGAATGTCCGCAATCGCCGTCCCCCTGCCGCGCCGGCTCGCCGTCGCCCTCGCCCTGACCGCCTGCCTGGCCGCGCCGGCCGCGCTGGCGCAGCAGAAGATCCAGCAACAGATGAGCGCCGAGCAGTTCAAGAGCGCCGGCCTGAACAAGCTCGACGATCAAGAACTGGCCAACCTGAACGCCTGGCTCAACCGCACCCTCGACACCGAGACCAGCAAGGCCGTGGTCAAGGCCCAGGAAGAGACCGCGCACGAACGCCGCGGCTTCTTCGACAAGAGCCCGTCGCGGGAACCGGTGGTGGCGCGCATGACCGGCCGCTTCGAGGGTTTCTCGCGCGGCCAGACCTACGTGCTCGACAACGGCCAGGAGTGGCGCCAGGACGACAGCGCCGACCTGCCGGGGGTGAAGCTGGATTCGCCGCAGGTGCGCATCGCGCCGAGCGTGATCGGCAACGCCTGGTACCTGTCGGTGCAGGGCTACAACACCCGCGCCAAGGTGGTCCGGGTCAAGTGATTCCGTCCGTCCCCGCCGCTTTCCGTCATCGCCCTTCGCTCCGGAGTTCCGTCATGCGCGTGCTGTCCCCGTCGGCCCTGGCCGGCTCGCTCGCCCTCGCCGTCTCGTTCGCGGTCCTCGCTCCCGCCGCCCACGCCGCCGAGCGCCACTACGTTCCGCTGCAGCAGCGCCTGAGCGCCGAGCAGCTCAAGGCCACCGGCCTGGATACCCTGTCGCCGCAGCAGATCCAGTTGCTCGACCAGTTGCTGGCGCAGGACCAGGATGCGCAGGTGCAGGAGGCGGTGAAGCAGATCCGCGCCGAGCGCCGCGGCCTGCCCGAGGAAGCCGCCGCGCGCGAGCCGGTGGTCGCCCAGCTCAAGGACGGCGCCTTCCGTGGCTGGTCGGTGGGCACCGTGCTGGAGCTCGAGAACGGCCAGCGTTGGCGCGTGATCGAAGGCTCGCTCTATCTCGGCAAGCCGCTCGCCGCGCCCAAGGTCACCATCGCGCCGGGCATGGTCGGTTCGACGTGGTACCTGCAGGTCGAGGGCCAGTCGCCCAAGGCCAAGGTCAGGCGGGTGGAGTGAGCTGCGCCGCCGCATGGCAGCGGCCGGCGGTATGCGACGAAGGCGGCCTCAGGGCCGCCTTCGTATTTTGTGGGAGGGCCTTCAGGCCCGATGCTTTCCGCTCAGGTCGCCGCGACCTGAAAAAACAGCATCGGGCCTGAAGGCCCTCCCACAGCCGCCCTCCCACACCAGCTGTTCGGCAACGGCGCGGTTCAACCGCGCAACGCCGCCAGCCGTTGCGCCAGCTTCTTCGGCGACACACCGCCGCGCACGCCCAGTTCCTGCGCGAACAACGACACCCGCAGTTCCTCGATGTCCCAGCGCAGCGCCTGCCAGCCCGCGTCGCCGCCCTCGCCCGCCGCCGTCGCCGCGTCCAGCGCGTCGACGAAGGGCTTGAGTTCGAGCATGCGCGCCTGGTCGCGCACCGGATCGCGCAGTGCGCGCTCGCCGCGGGTCGCCAGCGCCTTGAGATAGCGCGGGTACTCGGTCAACACCGCGGTCGGCGCGTCGCGCAGGAAGCCCGGCGGGGTCAGCCGCGCCAGCTGCGCGCGCATGTCGTCGAGGTTGCCGCTGGCCCAGCCCATCAGCGGCGATTCCAGACGCGCGCGCACCTCGGCAACCGCCGCCAGGATCGCCTCGGCCTGGCGCAAGCGCTCCATCGCCTCGGGGAACAGCTTGCGCGCGACCTCGTCGCGGCGTTGTTCGAACGCGGCCGCATCGCGCACCTGCACCAACTCGGCGTCCTCGCCGAGCAGCGACTGCACCGCGCCGTCGACCAGATCCTCGCGCAGCCGGTCGCCGTCGCGCGGACGGTCGAGCGCGGCGCGGCCGGCGGCGTTGCCGGACTGGGCCCGACGCAGCAGCGAATCGCGCTCCTGGCGCGGTGCGGCCGATTCGATCGCCGCATACAACAGGCCGATCTTGGGCTGGATCGGCAGCTGCTTGCGCGCCTGCTTGAGCTTTTCCACCAGCGCCAGCGCCAGCAGGCGCCGCACCCCGCGCGGGTGCGCGCGCAGCGCCGCGTCGCGCTCGGCGTGCACGCGCAGCGACACGCTGTCGCCGTCGTCGTGCAGCGCCGGGAACGCCGGCACGCCGGCGGCGCCGGGCACCGACAGCGCGATCGGCTGCTCGGGGAACGTCGTCAAACCGCGCTGGCCCAGGCCGTCGGCGGCGCGCGCGGCGAACGCGCGCGCGGCGCGTTCGCCGAAACGCGCGCGCAGCTCGTCGAGGTCGCGCGACTCGGCCAGCACGACCGGCTCGCCCTTAGGCTCGCCCTTGCCGCGGCGACCGTCGCCGCCGGCCGGGTATTCCAGCAACCGTAGATTCATGCGCAGATGCGCTTCGATCGACGCGGCGTCGAAATCCGTCGCCGCGATCTCCACCCCGCCGAGCTTGCGCAGGAACCGCGCCAGCGCACCGACGAAATCGTCGGCCTCGGGCTTGGGATGGGCTTCGTAGAACGCCTTGGCGAAATCCGGCGCCGGCACGAAGTTGCGCCGCAGCGCCTTCGGCAAGGACTTGATCAGCGCCGCGGCCTTGTCGGCGACGAAGCCCGGCGCCAGCCACGACAGCTGCGCCGGGTCGAGCGCGTTGAGCAAGTGCAGCGGCACCGCCAACGTCATGCCGTCGTCGGGCGCGCCGGGCTCGAAGCGATAGCCCACCGCCAGCCGGGCCTGGCCCAGTTGCAGGTACGGCGGGAACCGCGCGGCCTCGCTCTCGCCGCCGATCATCAGGTCGTCGCCGCTCCACTCCAGCGCCGCCTTCTCGTTCGCCGCCAGCTTCTGGTACCAGGCGTCGAGCGCCTGGACGTTGTGGACCTGCGGCGGCAAGCGGTCGAGGTACCACTGCGCCATCCATTCCTCGTCCACCACCAGCCCGGCGCGGCGCTGCTTGGCTTCCTCTTCGCGCGCCTTGGCCAACACGGCCAGGTTACGCGGCAGGAACCCGGCGCGGGTGTTGATCTCGCCGGTCACCAGCGCGTCGCGGGCGAAGATCGCGCGGCTTTCCTCGGGATACAGCGCGCCATAGTGGATCGGCCGCTTCGGCGCCAGCACCAGCCCGAACAGGCTGATCTGCTCGCTGCCGACCACCCGGCCCTGCGAACGCGACCAACGCGGGTCGTGGTGGCGGCGCGCGAGCAGGTGCGGCAGCTCCTGGATCGCCCACTCCGGCTCGATCGCGGCGTTGGTCATCGACCACACCCGCTCGGTGTCGAGCAGGGTCGCCGACAGCAGCCACGGCGGCGGCTTCTTCGCCAGCGGCGAACCGGGGAACAAGGTGTACTTGCGCCCGCGCGGGCCGTCGTAGACGCCCTTGTCGCCGCGGAAACCGATCTGGGTCGGCAGACCGGCGATCAGCGCGCGGTGCAGGCGAGCGTAGGCCTCGGGACCGGGAACCGGGGACCCGGGACCCGCGGAGTCCGCGATTTCCGGTCCCGGGTCCCGGGTCCCCAGTCCCGTCTCCACGCACAGCAGCTTCAGCTGGCGATGCAGCTCGCGCCATTCGCGCATGCGCAGGAAGCCGAGGAAGTGCTTCTCGCACCAGCCGCGCAGCTTGGACTGGGTCAGTTCCTCGTGCGCCTGCTGGTAGGCGTCCCACAGCTTGAGGATGCCGACGAATTCCGAACGCGGGTCGGCGAACAGCGCATGCGCGTTGTCGGCCGCGGCGCGCTGGTCGGACGGGCGCTCGCGCGGGTCCTGGATGCCCAGGAACGCGGCGATGGCGATCATCTCGCGCAGGCAACCGTGCTGGTTGGCGGCCACCAACATGCGCGCCAGCTTCACGTCCACCGGCAGGCGCGCCATCGTGCGCCCGGTCGCGGTGAGCTTGCGCTGCTCGTCGACCGCGCCGAGCTCGTTCAATTGCTGCCAGCCGTCGGCGATCGCGCGGCTGTCGGGCGGCTCCAGGAACGGGAAGGCTTCGATGTCGCCGAGCCCCAGCGACAGCATGCGCAGGATCACGCCCGCCAGCGCGGCCCGGCGGATTTCCGGGTCGGTGTACTGCGGCCGCGATTCGAAATCGGCCTCGCTGTAAAGGCGGTAGCAGGTGCCTTCGCTGATGCGTCCGCAGCGGCCCTTGCGCTGGTCGGCGCTGGCCTGGCTGATCGGTTCGATGTGCAGGCGGTCGAGCTTGCCGCGCGGGCTGTAGCGCTTGACCCGGGCCAGGCCCGGATCGACCACGTAGCGGATGCGCGGCACGGTCAGCGAGGTTTCGGCGACGTTGGTCGCCAGCACGATGCGGCGCTTGGGGCCCGGGTTGAACACCCGGTCCTGGTCGCGCACCGACAGCCGCGCGTACAGCGGCAGCACTTCGGTCTCGCGGTACTTGCGCCGCTCCAGCGCCTGGTGGGCGTCGCGGATCTCGCGCTCGCCGGACAGGAAGATCAGCACGTCGCCGCGCGGGTCTTCGCGGCTGATTTCGTCGCAGGCGGCGACGATGCCGTCGTTGACGCTCAGTGCGGGACCTGGGACCCGGGACCCGGGACCGGAAGCGCTGCGGCGATCTGCCGGTCCCGGGTCCCCGGTCCCCGGTCCCGCATCGTCCAACGGCCGATAGCGCACGCTCACCGGATACCCGCGCCCCTCCACGCTGACCACCGGCGCGCCGTCGAAATGCGCGGCGAAGCGCTCGGTGTCGATGGTCGCCGAGGTCACGATGACCTTGAGGTCCGGGCGCTTCTTCAGCAGCTGTTTCAGGTAGCCGAGCAGGAAGTCGATGTTGAGGCTGCGCTCGTGCGCCTCGTCGATGAGGATGGTGTCGTAGGCCGACAGGAAGCGGTCGGACTGGATCTCGGCCAGCAGGATGCCGTCGGTCATGAACTTGACCGCGGTGCGCTCGCCGACGTTCTCGTTGAAGCGCACCTGATAGCCGACCGCGCCGCCGAGCTCGGTGTTCAGTTCCTCGGCCACGCGCCGCGCCACTGCGCGCGCGGCGATGCGGCGCGGCTGGGTGCAGCCGATCAGGCCGGCGGCGCCGCGGCCGGCGGCCAGGCACAGCTTGGGCAGCTGGGTGGTCTTGCCCGAGCCGGTCTCGCCGGCGATCACCACCACCGGATGCTTGCGGATCAGCTCGACGATGCGCTCGGCTTCCGCCGCGATCGGCAAAGCCGGATCCACCGGCGCGTGCGGCAACGCCGCCGCGCGCGCCTGGCGCTGCGCGACCGAGGCCGCCAGCGCCTTGGCGAAGGCCTCCTGCGCGGCCGCGTCGGCGGGCTTGCCGCTCCAGCGCGACCACAGCCCGTGCAGGCGGCCGCGGTCGCGGCTCAGCGCGCCGTCGATGGCGCGGCGCGCCTGCCGTAACGCAGCGCTCGCATCGGCCTGCCTAGACTGTTGGGATTGGCTGGTATTCATCGATAGATCGCCTGCATTGCAGCGCTAAAAACAAACCATTTCACTTCCGCGGCGACTGCGCCTATTGTCGCCGCAAAGTCCGGACCCCATCCAGGAACGGTCCGGATCGCCGGAACCACCTCCCCCAATGAAGGAGTCGCACATGGCCAAGTCCAACAAGTCCGACAAGACCAAGCCCGGCAAGGGCAAGAGCGGCGCCGAGGCGCCGGTGAACCCGGCGGCCTCGCCGGGCCCGGGCGACCGCGGCCCCTCGATCGATATCGGGATCTCGCCGGCCGATCGCAAGAAGATCGCCGAGGGCCTGTCGCGCTTCCTGGCCGACAGCTACACCCTGTACCTGAAGACCCACAACTTCCACTGGAACGTGACCGGGCCGATGTTCAACAGCCTGCACGTCATGTTCGAGACCCAGTACAACGAACAGTGGACCGCGCTGGACGAGATCGCCGAGCGCATCCGCGCCCTGGGCTTCAACGCCCCGGGCTCCTACGCCGAGTTCGTGCGCCTGTCCTCGATCCCCGAGGAACCGGGCCTGACCGACGCCGCCGACTGGCGCGAAATGGTACGCCAGCTGGTGGTCGGCAACGAAGCGGTGTGCCGCACCGCGCGCAAGGTACTCGACCAGGCCGACGACGTCGACGACGCGCCGACCGAGGACCTGCTGACCCAGCGCCTGCAGACCCACGAGAAGTACGCCTGGATGCTGCGCTCGCTGCTGCAGTGACCGGCCCGGGAACCGGCGCGGCGCAGGCCGGCTCCCCCGAAGCCCCTCTCCCGCCCGGCGGGGAGGGGCTTTTTCGTGGGAGGGCCTTCAGGCCCGATGTCTTCCGCTCCGATCGCCGCGACCTGAAAAAAGAGCGTCGGGCCTGAGGGCCCTCCCACAAGAGCCGTCGGCAGCCCCCGACCCACCGCCGCGACGGCGTCCGACCCCGCGCCCCGCGCATTCTCCGACCGCCGCGCGCGGCCGCGCCGCTAAACTAGGCCCATGTCGTCCCCCGCACTCGAAATCCTCCACCGCGTCTTCGGCCATACCGCGTTCCGCGGCGAACAGGCGCAGATCGTCCAGCACGTGATCGACGGCGGCGACGCCCTAGTGCTGATGCCGACCGGCGGCGGCAAGTCGCTGTGCTACCAGATTCCCTCGCTGGTGCGCGAAGGCTGCGGCCTGGTGGTCTCGCCGCTGATCGCGTTGATGCAGGACCAGGTCGAGGCGCTGCGCCAGCTCGGCGTGCGCGCGGCCTACCTCAACTCGACCTTGTCGGCCGACGACGCCGCGCGGATCGAGCGCGAGCTGCTGGCCGGCGAGCTCGACCTGCTGTACGTCGCGCCCGAGCGCCTGCTCACCGCGCGCTGCCTGAACCTGATCGACCGCGCCAAGATCGCCCTGTTCGCCATCGACGAGGCCCACTGCGTCTCGCAATGGGGCCACGACTTCCGCCCCGAATACCGCGAACTGACGATCCTGCACGAGCGCTGGCCCGACATCCCGCGCATCGCCCTGACCGCCACCGCCGACGCGCCGACCCAGCGCGAGATCGCCGAACGGCTCAACCTGGAAGACGCGCAGCGCTTCGTCAGCTCGTTCGACCGCCCCAACCTGCGCTACCGCGTGGTCCACAAGGACAACGGCAACCGCCAGTTGCTCGACTTCCTCGCCTCCCATCGCGGCGACAGCGGCATCGTCTACGCGTTCTCGCGCCGGCGCGTGGAGACGGTGGCCGAGCAACTGGTCGCCGCCGGCATCCACGCCCTGGCCTACCACGCCGGCATGCCGGCCGAATCGCGCGCCGCCAACCAGCGCCGCTTCCTGCAGGAAGACGGCGTGGTCATGGTCGCGACCATCGCCTTCGGCATGGGCATCGACAAGCCCGATGTGCGCTTCGTCGCCCACGTCGACCTGCCCAAGTCGATCGAAGGCTACTACCAGGAAACCGGCCGCGCCGGCCGCGACGGCGAACCCGCCGACGCCTGGCTGTGCTACGGCCTCGGCGACGTGGTGAGCCTGCGCCAGCTGATCCAGCAAGGCGAAGCCGGCGAAGAACGCAAGCGGGTGGAGCTGCGCAAGCTCGATTCGCTGCTGGGCTATTGCGAATCCACCGAGTGCCGGCGCAAGGGCCTGCTCGGCTGGTTCGGCGAACCGCATCCCGGCGAATGCGGCAACTGCGACAACTGCCTGGAACCGCCGCAGAGCTGGGACGGCACCACCGCCGCGCGCAAGGCGCTGTCGTGCGTGTACCGCACCGGCCAGCGCTTCGGCGCCGGCCACGTCATCGACGTCCTGCGCGGCCAGACCACCGAGAAAGTCTCGCGCTTCGGCCACGAGGACATCAGCACGTTCGGCATCGGCGCCGACCTCGACGCACGCCAGTGGAGCAGCGTGTTCCGCCAACTCGTCGCCGGCGGCCTGCTGGAAGCCGACATCGAACGCCACGGCGCCCTGCGCCTGACCGCCGACGCCGGCCCGGTGCTGCGCGGCGAACGCAGCCTGCGCTTCCGCAGCGAGACCGCCAAGCCCGCGCGCGGCGCCGGCGCCAGGAAATCCCGCGGCAGCGGCGGCGGCGCGGCGGCGGCCGCGGCGATGGCCGACCTCGAGCCCGAGGCGCTGTCGCGCTTCAACGCCCTGCGCGAATGGCGCTCGACCACCGCGCGCGAACAGAACGTGCCGGCCTACGTGATCTTCCACGACAGCACCCTGCGCGCGATCGCCGAACAGGCGCCCGACGACCTGGACGACCTGTCGCGCATTCCCGGCATCGGCGCGAGCAAGCTCGACCGTTATGGCGAGGCGGTGCTGCAGCATTTGCTCGATCACGAGTGACGGCGCCGGGCCTGGCGGCCCATCGCCGCCAGGATTGCGCCTTGCGGTAAACGGCTTGAAGCGCGGCGACGCAGGTACGGCTGCGGCATAGGCGAACCTTCCGTGCAGAAGCGGCGACGATGGATCTTGCGTCGTCGTTGCATTACCGCGGTCGCGGCTTGCGCCGCTCCTACAGGGGCTGCGGCCGGTTTCGTTTCCGACTGCAGGGATCGCGTAAAAGCGGCAACCGCGAACATCGACCGCGCCGAACCGCAACCCCACGCACCGTCATTCCGGCGAAAGCCGGAATCCATTTTGATCGAGCCGTTGCCGTTGCAACTGCCGTCGCTCGTGCTCGCCCCCGAGCCCGCTGCAGTCGTTCCGCAGCCCCGAAGGGCGTGCGCATGGATGCGCACGCGCGCCATGGGGCAGGATGCCCCTTATGGCGCGGCCCCGCGCTGCTGCGAGCCATAGTGGCTCTTGATCCGAAAAAACAAGGCCTTTTCTTTGCTTACTTTCTTTGTGGCTTCAGACAAAGAAAGTGACCCGGCCGCTTGCGGACGGAAGCTCTTGATCGTGGCTTGTCGTCACTCGTAGCGACAGCAAAGGCAAGCGCAACAGCAAAGATGCCTTCGGTCCCGGTGAAGCGCTCGACGAAGACGGCGTTCCGCGACGCCGATGCGGACAGCTGCAGCTTGATGAGCCGCGCCTGCTCGGACAGCCGCGCGGCGTTCAGGCCTTCGAGGCTCCATGGCGTGGCGCCATTCGACGTGCCTCATGAACCTCCCTGGCGTCGGTGCCGGCAGGGCGGGCCACTACTTATGTCGAACCCAGCCAACTTCACAACTGGGCTTGTTGGCCTTGGGCAACAGGCTTCCCAGGTCGCGAATCTCATGATCCAACCGATGCCATTGAAAGCTTGCCATCCTCAATGGCTTGCTTGTAGTCGTGTGTATTTCTGAGTTGCTCGGATGACACATTCAGAATGGGGGCCTTCGGTGGCAACGTGAAGGTTCCTTCGCGCAACTCCTTCCGCTTCGCCGAAATCAGCTTCATACGCTTTCGCGACTCCACGAGCGAGACCTGATATTTGTTTAGATTGACCCTCTCTGGCGAGGAAAAACCGAGCAGGCGAAAAACCTCCGTGGAACGGGCAGAAAGTGTTCGCATGCCCTTGTTCGCCCACAGGGCGAGGCCACCGCAAAGCAACACAAGAGCCGCAACGATAAAGAGTTGGAACTCCCAAAAACTCCAACTTCCCGCCCCCTGAAACCAACTCAGAAGCGTCAAGGGTACATACGCGAAGCCGAAGCACCATAGGGCAATTTTCCAGTTTGCGAGCATCTCTGCCGCGCCTCCCCACGGATGCTCAACCCAGACCAGCCCCTGTTTTTCATCCAAGATGCCGCGCGCCACGATCGCATCGCCATTCCGCTCTGCCGCGATCCGCACGCAGTTACCCTCTTTCAACAACTGAGCTCCCGCGAACTGGCCACAAACCACTTGCCCGTCAATGATGCATGCAAAATTCTGCGCGGCCTCCCCGTCGCACATCGCCAGCATGGCCGCATTCGCGGCTCGTCCGAACAGATCCCCAGCCCCTGCGGACGCCCCAGCAAGAGCGCTTTTCCCTCGATAGTGGCCGTCGATTTTCTGCAATAGGTTCTCGCGACCTTCTCCAAGATGAAGTTCACGAAGAACCCCTTCGACAAGGATCATCCTCGACTCGATGTCATCGCTTTTCCGGTCTCTCTCGGTCACAGTTGGCCTCCAGCACCAATAGCCTGTACGGCCTTCTCAGGTTCGGTCAACTCCTGTAGTGCGCCCTCTTGGAAGCAATCACCCGCAACTGGGCGGCCTAGCCAGTTCTGTGGTGTTTTTTCATCAACATGGATTTCGACTTTCGTCGGAACGACGGCTTGAACGGTTCGTGGCTTCAGGAATCGTCGGCGGAGCGGAGTCGCTTCGGTTGGTCCAGAAGCTTCGATCCCACCGCCCCCTCACCAAAGACCGCCCCCAGCCCCAAACTCAAGGCAACTGATACGCAAAGTTCAAATTCCACCGCGGCTTCCGATCGTCCGTCTCCAACGGCAGATCCGCCGTTGGCTTCGCATAAGCGAAATCCACGTTGTAATGCTTGCCGTCCGACAACCGCACCCCCGCCGCCGCCGTCCCCAGCCGATTCGGCGACGGCCGGCGCCCGTCGCTCAGCGACACTTGCGCATGCTGCACGCTCAAATACGGCGACACCGTCTTGAGCCAGCGCAGCTGCGGCTGGAAGTTGCGGCTCAGCTCCAGGCCCACGCCCCAGCCGCGGTCGCCGGAAGTCTCGCCCGGGTCGTAGGCCAGCGCGAAACGGCTGCCGCCGAAGCTGATCTGCTCCGAGGACGGCAGGCGTTCGCGGCTGTACTGCGCGGTCGCGCGCAGCACCGCGAGGTAGCGCTGGTTCTTCCACGCGCGGCTCTGCGCATAGCCCAGGCTGTACTTGGTGAAGGCCACGTCGCTGGCCGACGGCAGGATCGCGCCGCCGATGTTGGTCAGGGTCTCGGCCTTGGCGCCCCAGGCGTCGAGCCCGCGCGCGATCTGCACGCCGACCTGGCGCGCGCGATCCTTGCCGGCGCGCGCGTAGTCGAGCCCGGCCTGCAGCACCCGGGTTTTGGACCGCTGCTCCAGGCGCGCGTCGTTGAGGGTGTTGAGGTAACGGTCGGACTGGTCGGCCGCGTACGCGCCCAGCGACAGGAACAGCGAGCGCTCGGCTTCCAGCTTCAGCGGATAGCGCGCGCTGAGCGCATAACGGTCCTGCTCGACGCGATGGTCGAGGAACGCCGGCAGCGGCGTCTGCGTCGCCGGCACGCCGCGGTAGCGCGAACCTTCGGCGCGGCCGATCCAGCCGTCGCTGCCGAACAGTTGCGAGTAGCCGGCGCTGTAGAAGCGCTCGTTGCCGCGCCCGTCGGGATACAGCGCCGCCAGGCTCCATTGCTCGGCCAGCGCGGTCAACGCGTTGAGATTGAGCGTGGCCAGGCCCTGGGTGCCGGGGTGGTTGAACTCCAGCGCCCAGGTCGCGTCGTAGCGCTTGGCCTGGACGTTGATCTCCAGCGAAGTCGCGCCGTCGGTGGTGGTCGGCGCCGGCACGTTGAGGCCGATCTTGGCCCCGGGCAGGAAACCCAGGATCTGCGAATAACGTTCGAACGTCGCCTGGCGCAGCGGCCGGTCGTCGACGATGCGCTGGGCGATCGCGCGGATCTTGCGCTCCAGTCCGCCGACCTTGCCGTTGACGCGGACCTGGGCGACATAGCCCTCCACCGCGACCACCTTGACCGCGCCGTCGGCGAAGTCCTGCGAGGGCACGTAGCAGAACGACAGCGCATAGCCGCGCTGGCGATAGAGTCTGGTGCAGGCCTCGGCGGCGGTCAGCAACTGGGCGACGGTGATCCGCTGGCCGGCCAAGGGCTTGAACAGCGCGATCACATCGTCGAACGGCACCGACTTGACCCCGGACACCTCGAACCGCGACGGCACCAGTTGCAGCGCCAGGAACGCGGCCATCGCCGGATTCTGCTGCGGCGCCACCGTGGTCTCGACCTTGGGCGGCGTTTTCGGTAGCGGCGCCTGCGGCAAGGTCTGCAGCGGATTGCCGGTGGCCGGCAATCGCGGAACGGTCTGGGCGTGAGCCGGCAGGTTCGCGGACAAACACGCGGCCCATGCCAGCGCGAGCGGATAGCGCTTCCCCCAAAGCCCTGTGCCCATGCGCGGCCCCTCAAGTTTTCTTGTGTGCGATCGGGTGTTGCGCAAGCGGCGCCGCGGAGCGCCGCGATGCCGATGCGCGCGCGTCGTGGAGCCGGCGCGCATCGGCCTATCCCATCCGGATGTTCGATCTGTATCTGCGATCCATGCTGCGAATCCGGGGCTTGGCGCCGCAGCGGGAACGGCGCATGGCCGTTCCCGCGCGGTCGATCGCACCATCGCCGCAGCGCAAGCCGCGCGGCGGCGCCGGCTTACGGCTTGGCGCCCTTCTTGCCGCCGAGCAAGCCGGTGCCGAGCAGGCCGCCCTTGCCGCCATCGCCGCCGGCAGCGCCCACGCTGCCGACCACGCCGCCGAGCAGGCCGCCGTTCGCGTTGTTGAGCCCGGTCGCCCCGGCCACGCCGTTGACGACCGTGCTCAGCCCCTGAGTCACCGGCTGCAGCGGCCCGTTGACCGCCGCAGTCGCGCCTGTACCGACCTGATTCACGCCGCTGCCGATGCCGGCCACCGCGCCGCCGACCAGACCGGTCACCGGCGCCAACGGCGTGCCGCCACCGGCGCTGGCCAGTCCGGTGCCGACGCCGCCGACCGTGGTGCCGACGCCGGCCACCGCGGTGGTCGCGCCGGCCGCGGTCACCCCGACCGGGTTGGCGATCGAACCGGCATTGCCGAGCCCGGCAGTGATGCCCGCGCCGACCGTGCCGATGTTGCCGCTCAGACCGGTCACCGCGCCGCCGACCACGTTGGTCACGCCCGCCGCGCCGCCCGGGAGCGGCGCGCCGCCGATCGCCGCGCCGAGCCCGGCGCCGGCCGCGGCCACGCCGCCGACCACGCCGCCGACGCCGCGCGAGGCGTTCGCGACCAGATTGCCGCCGCCGCTGGTACCGCCGGCGGTGCCGCCGTTGACCTGCAACAGGCCCGCCACCGGCGTGACGATCTGGCTGACCGCGCCGGTGAGCTGCTGCCCGGCCTGGCCTTCGAGCACGCCGCCGAGCTTGCCGCCGAGGTCCTTGACCCCGCCGCCGACGCCCGACACCAGCCCGCCGGCCGCGCTGGTCAACGGCTGGATCGGCGAGCCCTGGAAGGCGCCGACGGTGGCCACGGTCGCACCGAGGTCGCCGACCGTGGTGCCGACGTTGACCACCAGGTTGTCGACGCCGCCGACGGTGGTGCCGACCGGATTGGGAATGTTGCCGATCTGGCCGAGGCCGCTGCTGGTGGCGGTGCCGAGGCCGCTGACGGTCTTGCCGAGGTCGTCGACGACCTTGGCCAGCCCTTGCGTGGTCGGATTGTTGCCGCCGAGCAGGGCCTGGTTCGGGATCTGCGCGCCGAGCGAACTCACGCCGCTGCCGATGCCGGTGACCAGATTGCCGGTGGTGGTGATGATCGAGCCCAGCGGATTGCCCGCCGAGGCGCCGCCCGGGCCACCGGGGCCGCCAGGACCACCCGGATTGCCGGGGCCGCCGGGATTGCCCGGACCACCCGGACCGCCGGGGCCGCCCGGATTACCGGGACCGCCCGGATCGCCCGGGCCGCCGGGATTGCCCGGACCACCGGGACCACCAGGACCGCCCGGTTCGCCCGGACCACCGGGACCGCCCGGCTCGCCAGGGCCGCCGGGGCCGCCCGGATTGGGATTGAAGCTGGATTTGACCCCGCCCGAACCGGAGCACCCGGTCGTCGCCACCGTGACCGTCAAGATGCACGCAGCGAGCAGGCTGTAGGAAAGGGCTTTGCGAATGCCACAGGTGTCCATCACGTCCTCCGAATGCAGCCTTGCGCTGCTCGTGCCTGAGGTTGGACCGCTACGCCTGCGTCCGCGGGGGCGACACCGGCTGAGCGCCGATAACACACTTTCGAGGTGCGGATCTCGTGTGTATCGCGGACAGGCTGCGCCTGTTTATCGTTAAGGGCGCGTGACGAAAACGCCCGCAGCGATGAGGCCTCGGAAGATTTCCGATAGCCGGCATTTCTGGTGAGAAACAGTGATTTTGGTTCATTGCGGCGGGCAGAAACGCGTCCTCCGGCAAAGCAGCGGACAGGTCCGTCTCATCGTGTTCTGCGCTGGGGTGGCTATCGAGCGGGCGGCGCCCGAAATCGCAACCTGAAATTGTGACGAAGTCGATTAATCCGGCCCCGCCATCCAGCCTCGCGCGCTACCCCGGGCGATGCCCTCGACCGACGGGCTTGCACGAGGCAATGGCCCGGCTTGGGCTCAAATCCCGTGCCGATTTATCCAAATTTGGACACATCCAGGCGTTTTTACGTAAACAGCGACGCGCGCATCATGCAAGTCCAAATTGGCAATTCGCGCGCTCACCACTCCACGCTGCCGCGAATCACCGCCTGCACCCGTCCGCCGACCCAGACCGCGGCGTCCTCGTCGACGCGCAGTTCCACCCGTCCGTCGCGCCCGACCTCGCGGCCCTGGCTGGCGCAATAGCCCTCGCCGGCCCGCAACCGCCCGGCCTCGAGCAGGGCGCTGGCGATAGCGGCGTTGGCGCTTCCGGTCACCGGGTCTTCGGCGAAACCGTCGCCGGGGCAGAACGCGCGCACGGTGCGCGCGCAGCCGGGCACGTCGCCGGCGGCGAACACGGCCAGTCCCAGCGCATCGCCGCCGAGTTCGGCGATCGCGGCGAGCACCGCGGGATCGGGCCGCCATTCGCGCAGCGCGCGCGCGTCGCCGGCTTCGGCCAGCCACCAGCGCACGCCGTTGTCCCACAACGCCGGCGCCAGCGCGCCGGTCGCGTGATCGGCCAACGCCAGGCCGCGCAAGGCCGCGTCCAGGCGCGCGGCATCGTCTTCGCCGGCGCGCTCGATCCGCCGCGCGCGCGGCGTGCGCACCGACACCCGCGGCCCGGTCGCGTCGTGCACGATCCGCACCGGCAGTTGCCCGGCCGCGCATTCCTGCACCATGGCATCGCGGTGCGGCGCGACCCGGCCCGCGTCGAGCACGGCCCAGGCCGCGCCGACGCTGGGATGGCCGGCGAAGTCGAGTTCGCGGGTCGGGGTGAAGATGCGCGCGCGATAGTCCGCGCCGGGTCCCGGCGGCAGCAGGAACACCGTTTCCGGCAGATGCATCCACGCGGCGAAGGACTGCATCGCCGCATCGTCCAGCCCCTGCGCGTCGAACACCACCGCCAGCGGATTGCCGGCGCCGATGCGGTGGGCGAACACGTCCAGTTGCAGATAACGGCGCAAGCTCATGTCCGGATCGTAACCGCTGCGCGCGCGCCGACGATGTGGCTTTCGGCCTGTTGACGCGGCGCGCCGCAGCCGCCGCGCCGGGCCTGCCCGATACCGGCCCCTCGCCCTCGGTCGACGGCAGCACCGGCAAGCCGGTGCCGGGCCACGACACCTTCATCAAGGACGCACGCCTGGGCGGCGTCGCCATCGCCGACGCGCGCGCGACCGCGCTCGCCTACGACCAGCCCGACGAGATCGGCATCTTCGGTCCGAACAGCTTTCCCGAGCATTTCGTCGAGATGGACGGGCCCGGCAGCCGCCTCGTGCTGACGCCGCGTTCGGACGACAACGCCCCGGCCGGGACGGCGCTGCCGTACCAGGCGGACCGGCTGCCCGCGGTCGTGCTCGATTTCGGCGCGCTGCGCCTGCCGGCGAAGCTGGACAGCGGCAACGACAGCGCGCTGATCCTGCCGATGCGCTACAAGGACCAGGTCGCGCTGCAGGCCGAACCGGTGCGGATCGGCTACGCGATCTCCGCGGCCGGGCGCCAGCCGATTTTCTCGGCGCGTCTGCAAGGCTCGCTGTGCGTCGGGCCGCTGCGGCTGGAGCACCCCGAGGTCCGTTTCATGGAAGGGGGCACCACCAATATCGGCTTGGGAATCCTGCGGCGCTTGCGCGTGGTCTACGACGACACCGGCAAACGCGCATGGATCTTGCCGAATCCCGCATCGCCGTCCGACGCGCCAGGCGCGGCCTGTCCCGATTCCAGCGGCGGCGGCCGCGAACCCGGATCGGACGCGGCGCGAGAATAATCCGCGAACCGCGCGGGCGTGCCGGCCCGCGACGCGCGACCCGCGAAGTTGCGCGGACAGATCGCGCCGGGATCGAGCCATCGACAGTTACAACAAAAAGGCCCCGTTTCCGGGGCCTTGGAAGCGCGCGCGCAGGACGATCAGTGCGGCACGACGATCTCCGCGCTGCTGGTCGTATCGTAGGTAAGGAAACCGAAGCGCGCGTGATGCGTGCACACGACCCTGACCGTGCGGAACTCGCCCTGCACCGAATTCGAGGCGAACTTCACATCGACCAGCGCCCCGTTGTTCTCTTCGTCGTAGTCGCTCGTGTAGCCGGGGCCGTAGGGATCGTAGGCGTTGCAGCGAACGTTGATGTAGTGGGCATCGACGCGATCGTTGCTGGCGTCGGCCAGGCGCGAGTACGCGCGGATCTTGAGCCGCTTGCCTCCGGGCACGGCGCCTTCCGTGGTGTAGCCCTCGTTCTGGATGACGCCTTGCAGTACATACCCCGGAGTACCGCCGCCGCCACCGCCGCCGCCCGGGTCGCCGCCGCAGCTCTGCGCGCTGTCTTGCGGATTCAGTTCGGGCAGGCAGATTTCCTGCGCCTGCGCCGGCCATATCGTCGCCATGCCGAGGATGAGCGCCAAAGCCGCGGTCGCGATCTGATGTTTCATTGAGAATCCCCCTGATTCGTTATGGCGGAGTCCGTTGTGGTGAAACCTCGATAATGCCCGCAGCCGCCTCTGCGCGCGTCGCGAGCGTAACGCCCCCGCCGCGGCCGCGAATATCCCCTGCGCCAGCCGCGCTGTGTTTATCTGTAGCGGCCTGACAGGGTATTCAACTCGCCCCGTTCCAATACGCTCGTTCGTTTCGCGAGAGCGGATTCTCCGGCGCGGCCGGCCGCCGGTTCGCTGGTTCGCTCGTTCGCCCTCGGCCGGTTTTCGATTGCGACGCCTCGTTCGCCGACATCCGACGCGGTTTAAACCCGCCCCAAAGACCCACCCATTCTTGCCGCCGACGAGCGGCGACTGCCGCCCCGGCGCGAACGCGCCCCGCGGGCCGGCGGCAGCGTCGCTTGACAGCCCGATAGGCATGGCCGGACCCTTGGCGGATGAATATCGATATCGAAAAGCTCGGCCTGCGCGAACTGACCGCCCTGCTGAGCGCCGCGGAGCAGCGCAAGCAACTGCTGGCCAAGCGCCGCTCGCCCGCGCTGGTGCGCCGCAAGGCCGCCGCGCTGGCCGCCCAACATGGTTATACGATCGAAGAACTCTTTGGCGACCAGCCCGTCGCCGAGATGGCCGCCAAGAAGCGCAGCCCGCGGCGCAAGCCGAGCAAGGTGGCCGCCAAATATCGCGATCCCGACAACAAGCGCAATACCTGGTCGGGCCGGGGCCGGATGCCGCGCTGGCTGGCGCAGAAAACCAAGCATGGACGCAGCGCCACCGATTTCCTGATTCCCGGCCTCGCAAAGCCGACCGCGCGCAAGACCAATTCGATAGGCCGACGCACGCTCGTCAAGCAGGGCTGAGCTGCGCCGAGCGAGGCGCGCGGGTTAAACCGCCGGCGACCGCCTGCAAAACCCGAGGGCGGTTTCAAAGATCGAGTGCATCGCGCTCAGCCCGATGCCGCTGCGCTTCGTCCATTTACTCGCAGGCGCCACCCGCAAGCGGGTCGGCGTGGCCGCGAGAAAACGCAGCTTTTCTTTCAGCAAACGCTGGCGAGCGCGCTTGCCGTCGGCCGATAGCGCCGGCGCGGATGAAAGTGAGGCGTCGCACGGGCGAAAGGCGAAGTTTTTCACAGTTCCCGCGCAAGGCAAGCGTTGGCGATATTCAGCGCCATGATTTCCCATGTAATAAGTCGGAAGTGTCTTCGATCTAGAGTCCGATCGAGCAGACGACTTCGTCGTGACGCCGAAGCGATCGAAGGCTTCAATCTAATGACAATGGAGCTGTCATGGTAAGCCTCACGCCCCGCGCGCCGGATGGCGCACAATGCAATGTCGCTCGCAGCGAGAACATGGACGACGCACTCGCGCCGGCGACAACGCAAAGCTCCATGCGGAGTTCGCTTGGAGCGGATCGCGAAGATCATCCTGCTTGCACCGCTGCGACGACGGCAGCCACGGGCGAACAGCGCCTTCTTCCGATCCAGTGGCGTTTTCTGCAGCGCGACCGCGCCGAACACGGCCGCTACGTGCAATACGCCGACGTGGCGCTGGCCGACGGCATCGGCCGCGCGCAGCTGCAGGCGGCGCTGCTGGCCCTCGTCTCGCGTCACGACGCGCTGCGCTTGAAGTTCCGCGAAAGCGCCGGCGGCTGGATGGCGCAGTACCGCGCCGAGGCCTTGTCGGCCGAGGCCTGGGACGACGCCATCGTCGAGATCGACGGCGACGCCGCACAGGCGCCGGCGACCGCGCGCGAGCACATCCACGCCCAGGTCGACGCGGCGATGGCCGAGCTCGACATCAAGCAGGGCCGGCTGCTGCGCTGGCTGTGGCTGCGCGACGCCAACGGCTCGCGGCTGCTGTGGGTCATGCATCATTTGGTGGTCGATGTGGTGTCGTGGCAGGTGTTGGCCGAAGACCTCGCCACTGCGCTCGACCAGCTCGGCCGCGGCGAAGCGGTGCGGCTGGCGCGCAAGGGCGCGACCGGGTATCAGGACTGGGCCGCGCGCCTGCACGATTACGCTTACAGCGGCGAGCTCGACGCCGAGAAGCGCTATTGGCTGGCGCAGTTGCGCGCGCCCGCTGGCGCGTTGGCCTTCGACGGCGACGACGAAGCGCCGGCGCAGTCGAGCAGCCGCCAGCACGAGCTGCGTCTGCCGCCGGCGCTGACCCGGCGCCTGCTCGACCAGGCCACGTCGCGCCACGGCCTGCGCATCCACGAGTTGCTGACCGCCGCGCTCGGCCGCGCGCTGGGCCAGTGGCAATCGGTGGATGCGATCCGCATCGATCTGGAAAGCCACGGCCGCCCGGATCTGAGCGACGTGCCGGGCTTCGACGGCGTCGACCTGAGCCAGACCGTGGGCTGGTTCACCGCGTTGTATCCGCTGCGCCTGGAGCGCTTGCGCGACGACCTGCGCGGCCAGCTGCGCGCCGCCGGCGCGGCGCTGGCGGCGGTGCCGCACGCCGGCATCGGCTTCGGGGTGTTGAACGAACTGGCCCGCGACGAGGATCTGGAACAGGCGCGCGAGGGCCGCGAATCGCAGGTGCTGTTCAACTACCTCGGCGCGTTCGATCCGGACCGCGGCGGCAGCCGCATCGGCGCGCGTCGCCGCCGCAGCCACGCGCTCGGGGTCGAAGGCGGCGTCGAACACGGCGCGCTGACCTTGCGCATCGACTACAGCGAACGCCAGTTCCAGGCCGCGAGCATCGCCGCTCTGGCCGCGCAGTTGGAGCGCGCGCTGGCCGAGATCGCCGACGACGAGGGCGGTCCGGGCGCCGGCGTGGGCACGGAGGACGACGACACGTCCGATGCGCCATGGTCGCTGTCCGACTGCACCCCCGCCGAGTTGCAGGACCTGCGCCGCCACTACCCGGCGCTGCAGGATCTGTATCCGTGCACCGGCATGCAGCAGGGCCTGTTGCTGATGAGCGACGGCGCCAACCCCGACGGCGTGTACCTGACCCAGCTGCGGCTGACGCTCGACGGCGCCGATCCGCAGCGCCTGCGCGCGGCCTGGGTCGAGTTGGTGCGGCGCCATCCGGTGCTGCGCACCGCCTTCCTCGACCGCGGCGGCGAACGCCTGCTGCAGGCGGTGATGCGCGAGGTCGCGCTACCGTGGCGCGAGATCGACCTCAGCGCGATGACGGAGAACGAACGCGAAGTCGAACTCGAACGCGCGCTCGACGACGAACGCCGGCGCGCGTTCGCGCTCGGCGAGGCGCCGCCGATGCGGGTGCTGCTGGCGCGGCTGGACGCGCGCCGCCATTGCCTGGCCTGGACCCACCACCACGCGCTGATCGACGGCTGGTCGATGGGGCTGTTGGCGCAGGAGCTGTTCCAGGTCTACGCCGGCCACAACGAAGACGCAGCGCCGCCGCCGTACCGCGACTACATCGCGTGGCTGGAATCGCGCGATCACGGCGCCGCCGCCGATTACTGGCAGCGTTACCTCGACGGCCTGCCGCTGGCCGCCAGCGCCGCGCTCAGCGCGCGCCTGGACGACGACGCCGACACCGACGCCACCGGCCCGAGCGAGCAGCGCGCGCACGTGCTGGAGCTGCCGGTCGCGCTGACCGCGCAGCTCGACCGCGCGCTCAAGCACGAAGGCGTCAGCCTGGGCACCGCGATCCTGGCCGCGTGGGGCCTGCTGCAAAGCAAATACAGCGCCGAAGAGGAGGTGCTGTTCGGCTACACCACCAGCGGCCGTCCGCCCGAGCTCGACGGGATCGAGCGCATGGTCGGCTTGTTCATCAACTCGCTGCCGCTGCGCCTGCGCATCGATCCGGCGCAGACGCTGTCGGCGTGGCTGCGCCAGGTGCAGTCGATGCAGCTCGACCACGGCGACCACGGCTTCCTGCCGCTGGCGGCGATCCAGCGCGCCTGCGGCGCGCGCGCCGGCCAGGCGCTGTTCAACGCGTTGGTGGTGGTGGAGAACTTCCCGCTCGACCGCAGCCTGCCGAGCATGGACGGCGAGCAACTGCGCGTGCTCGACGCGCGCGGGGTGGAGCGCAGCGATTTTCCGCTGAACCTGATCGTCTACCCGGGTTCGCGCCTGACCGTGAAGCTGGCCTACCAGAGCCGCCAGTTCGGCGACGCGGCCGCGCGCGCGATGCTCGACCGCCTCGGCCACCTGCTGGCCGGCTTCGCCCACGGTTTCGACCAGCGCGTGGGCCAGCTGTCGCCGCTGAGCGCGGACGAGCGCGAGCGCGCGGTGCGCGAATGGAACCGCAGCGAGGTCGATTACCCGCTGCACGCATGCGCGCACGAACTGTTCCAGCAGCAAGCCGAGGCGCTCGGCGACGGCGATGCGATCGTCTGCAGCGACGAGCGCTGGAGCTGGCGCCGGCTGTCGGCGCGGGTCGCCGAGGTCGCGGCGTGGCTGCGCCGCGGCGGCGTGCGCCCGGGCGACGGGGTCGCGCTGGCGCTGCCGAAGGAACCGGAGCTGATCGCGGCGATCCTGGCGATCATGCGCGCCGGCGCGGCCTACGTGCCGGTGGCGCTGGATTGTCCGCCCGAGCGCCTGGCGTTCATCGCCGGCGACGCGGGCATCGGCCGCTTGCTGACCGTGCGCGCGCATGCGGCGCTGGCCGACGGCAGCGGCTTGAGCGCGCTGTGCCTGGACGAGATCGATGCGGCGGCGACGAACAGCAATGCCGACGCCGAAGCGCTGCAAGACGCCGAACCGCAAAGCAGCGAGTCCACCGCCTATCTGATCTACACCTCCGGCACCACCGGCACGCCGAAGGGGGTCGCGCTGAGCCATCGCAACCTGGTCAACTTCAGCCTGTGGCTCGGCGGCGCCGGACTGTACGGCCGCGGCCAGGGCTTCACCCAGTTCGCCCCGCACACCTTCGACGCGTCCATCGGCGAGATCTTCGGCGCGCTGCTGGCCGGCGCGACCCTGCACCTGCTGTCGGACGAACTGATCCAGGAACCGCGCGCGCTGGCCGCGTATCTGGGCGAACACGCCATCGCCTTCGCCGCGTTCCCGCCGCCGTACCTGCAGCAGATCGACCCCGCGCAGGTGCCGGCGAACCTGAGCATCCTCACCGCCGGTTCGGCGCCGACCGTCGAGCTGGCGCGCGCGTGGAGCGCGCGCTGCCGCTACGTCAACGCCTACGGCCCAACCGAGACGACGGTGCTGTCCTCGGCCTGGATGCCCGCCGCCGACGACGCCGAACTGGCGGCCGGGCGGCTGTCGATCGGCCGGCCGATATCGAACACCACGATGTACGTCGTCGATGCCGCCGGCCAACTGTGCGCGCCGGGTTTGCTCGGCGAAATCTGGATCGGCGGCGCCGGCGTGGCGCAAGGCTACGTCAACCGGCCCGAGCTGACCGCGCAGCAGTTCCTGGACGATCCTTGGCGCGCGGGCGAACGCGTCTACCGCACCGGCGACCACGGCCGCTGGCTGGACGACGGCCGGATCGAATTCATCGGCCGCCGCGACCGCCAGATCAAGCTGCGCGGTTTCCGCATCGAACTGGGCGAGATCGAGAACCGCCTGCGCGAACACGCCGGCGTACGCGACGCCGCGGTGCTGGCGCACGGCGACGGCGCCGAGCGCCGCCTGCTGGCCTGGGTGGTGCGCCACGAGGACGCGCGCGCGCAGCCGCAGGCCGAGTTCCTGGCCGAACTGCGCGAAGGACTGCGTCGCGCGCTGCCCGAGTACATGCTGCCGCAGGCGACGATGGAGCTGGCGCAGCTGCCGTTGACCGGCAACGGCAAGCTCGATGCCAAGGCGCTGCCGGTGCACGAGTTGGCCGCCGGCGATGCCGACACGCGCTACATCGCACCGCGCGATGCATTCGAACGCGCGCTCGCCGAAATCTGGGCAGCGGTGCTCAAGCTGCCGCCCGCCTCGATCAGCGCCGACGCGAACTTCTTCGACCTCGGCGGACAGTCGCTGCTAGCGATGCAACTGGCGCGACGGATCTCCGCCGAGTTCGGTTGCCAGATGCGCACCGGCGATGTATTCGCAGCGCCAACGCTGGCCAGGCAGGCCAAACGCATCCGTTACGGCGACGACGGCCGCGAGCGCTTTGTATCGTTGCAACCCGATGGATCGCTGGACGACGATTTTCCCGCCGCGCCCGAGTGGTTAACGGCGCCGCCGACGGACGCGGCGGACGCAGCGATCCTGCTGACCGGAGCGACCGGGTTCATCGGCCGCTTCCTGCTTCGCCAGTTGCTCGACAGCACGTCCTCGACGGTGTTCTGCCTGGTTCGCGGCGCAGACGCGCCCGAGGCTACACTGCGCTTGCGTGCGACCATGCAGCGTTGGCGATTGTGGAAGCCCGAAGACGAGGCCCGCATCGTCGTCTGCGCGGGCGACCTGGCCAGTCCATCGCTGGGCTTGTCGGCGCGGGACCTAGCGAGGATAGGCGCCGAGGTCGGCATGGTGTTCCACAACGGAACAAGCATGAACCACCTCGAACACTACGCGAGCGCCAAACCCGCGAACGTCGACGGCGTACGCGAGTTGTTGCGTTTGGCGATGCAGGGCCGGCCGAAGACATTCCATCATGTGTCCACGCTCGGCGTCTTCAGCCACGCGACGCCTCGGCCCGAGAACGCGCGAATAGACGAACACACATCGATCGAAATCGAGCGGCATCCACACGCGGAAGGTTACGCGGCCAGCAAATGGGTCGCGGAGCGATTGGTAACGCTGGCCGGCGAACGCGGCCTGCCCTGTACCATTTTTCGTTTGGGCCTGGTCGCCGGCGACCGCGAGCAAGGGCGCTACGACGAAAGGCAGGGACTGCATCGCTTGATGCACAGCGCCTCGATAATGAAGGCCGGGTATATCGATGACGGAGCCGGCGTCGCGCTGCTGCCGGTCGACTACGTCGCCCAGGCAATCGTCGCGCTCGCACAGGCGCATCGGCACGCGGGCGGCATCTTTCATCTTGCCTCCACCCGGCCGGTGCCGATCGAACGATTGTTCCAGGCGTATGCGACCGCGTTCGGCGAACCGATCGAACTGCTTGCCCACGCACAATGGCTGCGCCGCATCGCCGAGTTCCATGCAGCAGGCGCCTGTTTGCCGATCCTGCCCTTGGTTCAGGAGGCTATCGACGCAGCGGCCCGACCGAAGAACACCGCTGCCGCGCCACTGCGGGATTCCGGCGTGCAGTTCGATTTTGCCGTCACCGAAGCCGCGCTTACGGAGCTGGATCTCGCCGCGCCGACGCTCGACGACGCCACGCTGGCGATGTACTGGCGCGGCTTGCGCAGGTGGGCTTAGCCGAACATCGAGCGGGCGGCCGCGTCGATTCGCCGAAGCCCGGAGCCGTGGCGGCGCCTACAACTTCGTGGGCAACTTAAAGCCCCGTCTCCCCGGCAAGAACCCAAGCGGCGCGTGGACGCTGCGCGCGGACTCAGGGCTGCGGCGGATAGCGGCCCCGCCTTCAACGCGATAGTCTGATCTCCCCGCAGCGCCGAGGCCGATCCCGATGCTGGAATGCACGCCGCACTCGGTC
The DNA here is from genome assembly GCF_031199375.1 of Lysobacter yananisis. Lineage (NCBI taxonomy): Bacteria > Pseudomonadati > Pseudomonadota > Gammaproteobacteria > Lysobacterales > Lysobacteraceae > Lysobacter > Lysobacter yananisis. The sequence goes on along the minus strand of NZ_CP133568.1, from coordinate 3,072,696 downwards.
TTCTCCTGGAACTATTCGGTATCCGGCCTCCAGCTCGGCACCGCCGAGTTGACATTCGAGCCGCTCTCCGATCGAGGCGCCATCGCAATCGACGAGGTCAGGTTCGACATTCGAAAGCAGGGCTGGCTCGATGCAAGCTGGACCCTGGAACGCGACGGCAACACCGTCGCCACCGCGAAGAGGCGCGGCATGCTGGGTCGCTCGTTCGACCTGACCCACACCGGGACCGTCTTGCTGCTCAAGCCACAGACCTTGCTGGTCCGGGACTATCACCTGCTGCTCGGCGACACCGTGGTCGGCACCATCGAGCCGGAGCACCCGCTCACCCGCAAGGCTCGGGTGAAATGCGACGCCACCGTGGCCGAGACGGTCCAGCTGTTCTCGTTCTGGCTCGTTGCGATGATTTGGCGGAGCACCACCGACGCATCGCCCACATGACGGACCTGCTCGCCGGCGCCACGGGCAAACGCCCCGTCGGCGGACGCGGCGCGATATTGCGCAGGACCGTCGCCGGCGCGCCGGATCAGTCGCCGACCGAAAAATCGCCGCTGTAACGGAACAGCTCGCCGAACAATGGATGGGTCAGCGTCATGCGCATGCTGAAGCGCCCCGCATCCACCGGCCGCTCCTCGATATAGGCGCGGCCGAGCAGGAGCCCCAACGGCAAAGGCACGTCGACGCCGAACATACGCCAGATATAGCCCTTGTCGCGGAACACGAGCGCACCGTCCTCGGCGGTCACCTTCAGCCGCATCCCAACGCCGAAACGGATGAACTCGATCACGTCGTTGCCGCCGACATGCTCCATGTAAGAAAGGAAATGGAACGGCGGGCGCCCGGCGAAATGGAACACGCGATCCCAATGAATCGTCCCGTCGTCGGGCCTGACGTTGTAGTGGACCTCGATCGGCACGTCCGTCCCACGATAAGGCACCAACGCGCCGAAGACCCGCGCGGGCGGGATCAGGCACTTCGCGATCGCGCTGTGCCAGACCTCGCGCATCACTCCCTTGACGCAGATGGAGTCGTCGCTGAAAGCGCGCAGGAAATAGTGGCACCTGATGACCTCGCCGAGACGATGCCAATCCTCGCCGAGCACCTCCTGAAAAATAGGCTCGCGCGCGGCCAACTCCGGGGGAGGAGACCCGGCCGTCGGATTCCGAGCCGCTGTTTTACTGGAACGGACCAATCGCTATCCCTCGCGTGAACAATGCGGCATCGCTGGTTCGCACCGTAGCCGAAACGAACCGCCTCGTCAGCCCGCGCATCGCTTGCCCATCGCGCGCAAGCTCGCCATCGGCGGCGAAACGGTATCGGCCCGAGGCTCCAGCCGTTACACGGAACCGGCAGGCTTCATCGCCAGCCGAACTTCGCTGTACCGCATCCGCGACAGATCGCCTTGGGACTCCAGCAGCCCACGCGCCACCAACCCGGAAACGCGCGCGGCGTAGAAGCCATCGGGGATGCCAGGAACCCGGTCCGGGATGCCGCCCATCGCGCGGCCGACGACGCTGGCCACCTTGCGCCACTGACCATCGCAGGCGTTCATCAACACCGCATCGATCGCCTGAAGCTGTTCCGGCCGAAGCGCCGCGATCCGCTTGAGCGCGGCCTCGTCGGGCGCCGCATCGGCGGGCTCGTATTGCGAATCCGACATCGCTATTTCCCCGCAGCCGCCGGCACCGCCGAGGGAGCGATGCTGTATTCCATCACCACATGGACCGTTCCGGCCCTTGGCCGGAACGCTTTGACCTCTTTCGCGGCACCGCCGCGGGCGCCCGCGGGCCCGCCACGCTGGGCGGACTTCACGATGAGCCCATAACGCGCGCACAATCGGTAAAGATACTCGCTTCAGACAAAAAAACCGTCGGCCCCATACATTACGCGCTCTTCGTGCAGATGCGTCGCTGGCGGCATTCCGCCTCTTCCTGCTGCGTCCGCGCTCAGTCGTCGGCGTCAGTATGTTCCTGCTTGCCGCACTGATATTGAAAGATCTCCACATGACCGTATTGCTGTTTCCATTGAAGCATTTTGCGTCGGTCGACTGATCAAGATCACCCTTGAGCACACAGCCAATGTCGGATACTAAGCCCGACACCACGCCTTTACGCGCCACCGGCACTTCAAGACGGTGGTATCTATGCCTCGCCGCGGCGGCGCTGCTGCTTGTGTTCGGTCGCCCGGTCGGGCAGTACGCCGGCTTTTGCTTTACGAGGTGGGAATTCATCAAAGAAGATGGGCGAAATCGTGCGGTTTACAGCTTCCTGCGCGAACGAAACATACAGCGCCTGACCGGTGTCGGCGGAGCCGTCATACGCATTGAAGACAACGGCTTCCATTATTCCGACTACGCATCGTTCAAGCGCGCCAATCCAGATTGCTGCAGTTATTCCGAGCGCGGGCCCGAAAATATCGCGATGAAAACCCATGCTCAGCTCAGCGGCGGACAGCGCTACTTCCTTCGCGTGCAGTATTCGCCGGTACACCCGGATCAGACCCGAATCCTCGGCGAGGAGCCGTACGTGTATCACCTGAGCATTTCCAATTGCGCCGAGGTCGGTTGGATCCGGCCGTGATCATGGCGAAACTTGCGTGATTCGACTCCGACAACGCCAATGCGTCCATGAGAGTCGAATAGAGCGCTGCTATGCCCCCCATGCAGTAGCACTAGTGCGGGGTGCTTTGGATTTCCAACGTGTTGGACGCCTATTTAGAGCAACTCGACGGGGACCAAGGCTCAACGGATCCGCGATTGTTCTGGCATGACGAATCCTCACCGTTAACAGACGCGTGCCGCGACCCGGGCGCGTACCCATGCCTTGAATGGCTCGGCATCATCCGACCGGTTGTTACGTACCGTTTCGCGCGCTGCTCACAAGTGGAAAACGCGCGCGGGTGTGGGCTGTACGCACCGCTTCGCGTGGAGACCTGTCATGGGCACTTCGACACAGAACGAAGAGATCGAGCGACTGGAGAAAGCCTTCTGGCAATCCATCTTGGACGGGCAACCGAACATAGCCGCCGAGTTGCTGACCGAGCCGGCCCTCACGATCAGTACCCACGGGGTCATCAAGTTCGACCGCGCGGCGTATATCAAAATGGCGAGCAGCGACCGAGTGAAGCTGGTCGACTACAGCTTCTCGGACATGGAGGTTCTGTTTCCGACGGATCAGGTAGCGATCATCACTTATCGCGTAGCGCAAACAGTGGCGATCGACGGAGAGACCAACGAGATGGACGTGTACGACAGCTCTACCTGGATTAAGGCCAGTGGCCGATGGCTATGTGTCATGCATACCGAAATCCCAGCCGCCTCTGCTCATGGATCCAGTTGAGCGCGCGCTCTCGTCTCTGGAGCATTCAAGGGCGCAGTGGATCATCACTGGCGACTTGCGAGATTTCGACGCCACGTCGTCCGCCGCATCCGGCCGACGTGCGGTCAGTGCGGCTGCGGTAATCGGATAGGTTCGTCGGTCGCTACCGCCGCTCCCGCTCAACGGGTAGGTCCCCGAAGGAAGGCGGCTCCTCTAACGTCGGAAGCGGACGACTTCTATGCGCTCAAGCTGCAGAAGACCACTGCCAGCGGCAGCCGAATCAATAGCTCGCGCGTAGTCGTTGAGCGCGCCGAAGATGCACCAGCCACTCGCGCGCGCTTCTCTGCAGGAGGCCTGAAAAAGCTGCGGAAACGACTTGCGCTAACGCGCGAGGCGTTTGCGCCGCTTCTCGGTGTCAGCAGCCAGACTATCTACCTCTGGGAGAACGGACACGCGAGACCGCGTCAAGAGTCGATCGACAAGCTCGCTATCGTCCGCGGCATGACGAAACAGCAGGCGCACGATGTGCTTGCCCAGCATGCGCCGACAACGAAACAGGGTGAAAAGCGCAGTCGGAAGCCGGCGGCAAAGCAGGCGGCTTCAGCTGCGAAGAAAGCGGCCGCGAAGACGACGAAGAAGCCGGTGAAGGTAACTGTAAAGAAAGAGGCAGTCGCCAGACCGACAGCTTGGAGCCGGAGATCGCAACGCCACTGAGCGCCTCCTAGAGCAGATCGCAGCTTCACTTGCGCAGATGGCGGCGCATAGCCCTGGTAGTCAATTGCAATCCTGCACGGCAGGTTGATCGCGATAAAACTCGTTGAAAAGACCAGCCGTAACCCATTGATCCGTAAGCCACCGAAAAACCATCCACTGGTCGGCAGTCCACAGGAAGGGAGAAAACGGAGAAAAGCTGGCGAAATTTTCGCCAAATCCGGGGCTGTGGATATTTGACAAGTCCACAGGCCTGGGACGAAAAGGCCGGAAATAAGGCCTTTTCGTGAGGGGGTGTGGCGGAGAGACGCGGTTAGACCGCGAGGGAATGGTGGAGCGTGTGCAACCGGAATCCAACTCTCTTGATTACCCAGAGTTACCTACGGTTATCCAGAGATATCTTAAATCATGATGGCCCGCCGGCGCATGCCCCCCTGGACGACTAGGTCGCGGCGGCGGGCGCCCGCGCTGCGAACCGCGATCGGCCGCGCTACCGCCGCGCCGCGCACTGAGGCGCGATCATCTCGCGCGAGTTGGCCGACTGCTGCATCCAAGCCAATCCGCGGAGCGACTTGAACACACGGTTCGTTCCTCCGTGTCTACCTCTATGGGTTGGCCTGAAACGGTTTCGACACGCTACTCATCCTTCTTCGCACTTGAGAGAACATAGCCGGCTACGGTTCCCAGAAGCGCCGCCAATGCCTGCGACTCTAGACCTGACACGAGCGCCACGATCACCAGAACGGGCAGAAAAAATGAAATTGCAAGTGCGTGGAGAGAGCTTGGGCCGAATCCTTGCTGCTTTTCCTTCAGTCGCATGAAGACCCCTCTCGCCCCATACAGCATCCCACAGAGGCTGCCGACCACTGCTATAAGCTTTATCAACGCTGATGGATCCCACGGCTGCATGTTCTCCCTCCGACGCCAAATTGCTGCGCATGGCAGCGTTCAAGACCCAAGTTGCTACGATCGCAGTTTCTTCAGCGAACTGGAGTTCCGCCTGTTCACTGGCCGTACTGGTTAGCAAAAAGCAATCAACTGCCCGGATAGGCCAAAGCGGTCTTCTGCAAGGACCACGTAGATTAAAACTCACCAACGACTCTGCACTCTCCTCCGAAGTTGAGACTTGGCTTATCCAACGTTGCCATCGCTGGGTTTCGTGGGTGCGACATAGGGTGGGAGGCCTTCCCGGACGCACCGACCTAGCGCAATCCTTACGATACTAGTTTGAAGGAGGGGCTGGACCTTGGTCTAACTGTTGAAGATTCCGAAGCCGTTTATCACGATTAGCGCGAAGCCGGTTGTCTGCGGTCGATTGCTGGTCCTTCGCATTGGCTTGCATTGCTGCAACCGCACCTTGCAGAGTTCCCGCTTCGTAGTAATCCAGTACCGCGTTAAGAGCCGCCATCGCCGGAAACTGCTCAATCGGAAACTCCAAACTATCATAGATATCTGCCAACTTTGCTTTCCTACTGGCGTCCATCTGCGCGACTATTGCGCCGGCCGTTAGCTTGAACATCACTCGCTCATTGTATATATCAGCAGCCCCGGTAGTTAGCGCAATTCCTTGGAGATAGTTCTGCTTCACACCGGCGGATTCGGTCAATGCGCCAGCGATAGTCATCATCAGAGTACCCATATCCCTGAATATTGAAACTTGCTGACTTTGCTCTAAGAGTCTTGGCTTGTATTCGGTGTATCTCAGATCAATCGCAGCGAGCAGCTTGATCGTATTCCGGTCACGCGTAGCACGCTTTTCAGGAGGGCTCTCGGTTGACGCATCAACAGCGGCCAGCTCCTTGAATGCCTCTTCTACGACTTTTTGGGGGAAAACGTCCGTACTTTTGACAATGCGCTCCGGCCGGCCTCCTGTCACGCAACCGACCAGAGACGCTGATATAGCTATCGCGCAGCACGTTGCCATGTAATTTTTCACCCCGCCCCCCGCATCGCTGAAAGTCTCGCCCATCAATCGACTATTGTTGTTCGAAACGGAGAAAGCCACATCGTTAGGACAAGCAGAATCTCTAACAGCCTCTCTGAATCGACCAAGGGCTCGTAGACGCCCCTGGGCGAAAGAGTCCGCAGGTCAGATCCCTAGCTGTCCTGCGTTGAGTAACATCACTCTGCTGCTCCCCGTTAGAAGTGCTAGTGAGGGCTATAGGGAGTGATGAGTGCGATTGGAGGCTTTTGGGGGTTGCTGGAGCCGGCAAACCCCGGCTCCAAGTCTCTATGGCAGCAGTTGGAAGCCGTTGGGGCTGCTGGGAGGTGCAGTTGGTCAAGACCGCCCGGGGAACCTTTGCCATCCGCTGAAGTGATTGGCATCAATCTCGCTCGGTGCAAAGACCCTGTGTCAAACTGGCTAGGCTCTCCAGACCTCTCGGACACCACCTAATGCAATACGCCCTAGTTGATGGCAGCCGAAAAGAGGCGTTCCCCTATGGCCGCGGCACATGTCAAACATGTGGCTCGGCAACGGTTGCCAAATGCGGGCCACGTGTAATGCATCACTGGGCGCATGCCAGTAGGCGCGACTGCGATCCGTGGTGGGAGAACGAGACGCCTTGGCATCGCGCCTGGAAAAACTTGTTTCCAGAAGCGTGCCGCGAGATCAGCCATTTGGCTCCCGACGGCGAGATTCACCGCTCAGACATTAAGACTCCCACAGGGATAGTTATTGAGGTGCAGCACTCCGCGATGACCGACGCAGAGCGTCTCTCTCGCGAGGCATTCTATGGGAACCTTGTTTGGGTCGTGGATGGGAGTGGGTTCCGCAAAAACTTTTCGATAGAACATGAGTTGCCCGCCCCCAAGTCTGTGATCGCGCAAGATCTGATCTGGCTCCCCGCTGGACCGAAACAACATGGGTCTAACCGCGGCATCTTCCTGCGATTGTCGGAATGTCGGAAACACGATCCGACATTGACTAAGGCGACAGCGCGAGGTGGCCTGATGAATTTCTTGCGGGATCACGAGGCCGAAGTGCTCGCATCCTACGAAGGGCATCACCAGTACGTGTGGGTCCGCCCGCACCGCACCTGGCTAGACGCCACCTGCCCCGTTTACATCGACTTTGGAGATGATTGGCTGGTGCGCCTCGAGACATATGATGAAACGGGCTTGCGCTGCCTAATCCGGGTGAGCAAGCGCAAGTTCCTCCATGACGTGATGGTGGAAACCGACGCGGACGCGATCGGCACTCGCTTCTACCCAATTCCGTGAGTGCGGCCTGCTCTTCCCAAAGCAACACCTCTGTGAGAATTTGGAGGCACGGTCGAAGTTGTTCGGGCCCTGTCGCCGTCTGAACGGCCTAATCCCACCAACTGGCTGAGCCCCGATTAACGACCCTTTGGGCCCGGGGCACATACGAGAAGGGGACCATTATGGTCAAACTTAGCGTGTCAGCCAGCTGGTAAAGCCGCCGAGGTTTCAGTCGAAAATTCGCACTGAAGCTCGGTCTGCCTGTCGGATTGCTGCTGACAGTGCTTACCGCCATCAAGCTTTTCTGACGGCTTGCAACACTAGGGAAGGGGGGCGCTAGCCCCCCTTTTTTGTGCTGTTGAGGCTGGCGCTTGTGCCTTGTAGGCGAGTGGATAATGACGCCTCTGCAGCGGTGCTCAACCTTTGTACCAGCGCTCAATCTGCAGAAGCTTTGGCGTAGAGCAGGACCGCACGCCCTTCTTGGTTGGTGTACGTGATTGGCCCAAAGACGTTCTCCACAGCGGTACCTGCGGGAACGGCAAGCACTTTGGCATCCCCCAAACCGAGTTCAGAGTATCCGCGGAGTTTTTCGATTAGCTCGTCCACAGTTAGTGCACGGTCCATACGCGACTCCAGAAAAAAATGATTCGCCAATGAAACTTGCGCCTGGCGTAGCTCGCCGGCGAATCAGGCGATGATCCTAGGCTGTCTTACCGATTGAGACTCCCGGCGGTAGCATCGCAAGCATGCCCTTCACCCTACCCGAGCAATTGGCCTGGCGCCAGTTCGGCAGGCACATGTTGGTCCTAGAGCCCCCACGGCTTCATAGTGGGGGGGGGCGTGAACCGCGAATGGGACGGCCGCTGGCGGACCACCGTTGCCCAGCACCGGGAGGGCCCGAAACAGCTGCACTCCCCGGCCAGCAGCCAGCGCCAGGTGCAGTACTTCGTCGGCCGGTGGACGGCCGCCAACCTGCCCGCCATCCAAGAGGAATGCCGGGGCAGAGCAGTCTGCACGTGGGCATGAGGCCCACCGCTGGTGATCACCCCCTTCCGCCGGGATTCGACCCCGTCACTTTCCGGCCCGGCAGAAGCGTCGAAGCCGGCATAAGCCCCAAAAATCTGAGGATCCGGCATGTGCTATTTCGCCTAGTTCTGGGCCAGCCAGCTGAAGAACTCCTAGTCGCATAAACCAAAGCGCTAAAGATTCAGTATATTTCCGGGCGCCATATAGAACACGTGCAAGAACCCCTTGGAATCATCGCCCATAGATTGAACATGAGCACCATTATCGTCCCGCTGCTGAGCCATTTAGCATGTTCGGATACACCCAGTAGGCCCTTCTTTTCCTCGCCAGGCACTAGTTTCCCATATTTAGGGTCGTTCACCAGCAAGGTCGTCGCCGCCCGGCGCAGGTGCTACCTGGGGCGAGCTCGCGGGACAGGCAGCGTGGATGCAGCCAACTGGGCGGCTCGGCTTCGCGCAAGATCGTGTTAGCCAGCGTGGGAGCTCTAGGCGCAATTGTGCCGGGCCGGCCCATAATAGAGCCGCACAGCGGATTTCGTAATCGAGGCTAGCTTCGCGCGGCCGGCATTAGATCGACGTAGACGCGGTCAAGCTGTCCAATTCCGCGTTGATTCGATCAACAAGTCCATCCCTACGGGCAATCAGCTCTTTCAATGACGCACGTAGTTGCTGCGCCTGTCGCTCAAGCCCCACGTGGATGCCCATTGGGGGACGAGCATTCGGATTGGGGCCGACCAATTGCTCGACCTTCGCCTCCAGTAAGTTAATTTCGGCCCTCAGAGCACTAACGTCCTGGTTCACGGAGGCCAATACTCCGCCCAACGCGCCAATACGTGCAGATCCTTCTGAAAGCCGCACCTGCCGCTCGTGCGACAATGCGGACTTACTAAGTTCCTCCTGCACCCTCACGAGCTCTTGCCGCTGCAGAAGAACTGACCGCGTCAACCAATAAAATGCGAGGAATGCGATCAAAGGATTCAATAGCCCACCAACATAATCGCCGAACTGCCCCCATACCTCGGGATCATCTGCGCGATGTCCTCCTTCAAAAACCCAGAAGTACAGGGGATACGCCGCAATCGACAAAGAAATAAGTGCAACAGCGAAGTAGATTGATCGACTGACCTGGCGATCCAGGTCTTTGGCTGAAATATCCATGATCGTCCGTCCAAGTCCTTGTTCATAATTAACCGTCTTTTCGAAAGCCCATACTTAAGCGGAACGCGATTTCAGCGTATGGCCCCTTCCCTAGCTGAATGCGTGAGCATTCTCACTAATTGCGACGTCTAGCGGTAGCGTCGTCGGCATGCCCTTCACCCTCCCCGTAACGCTCATCTGGGGCTAGGCCTCAACGAAGGCGACGAGTTCGTCCTGGCGATCGTAAAGTGGAGCATGAGCTCAAGGCGGCCAGCGTGCGAGTCAAACTGGTCGAGTCCGGCCACGGACGTTCCACGAATTTCGCCGCCAACTGCCAGCAGCGCATGCAGGGCCTGATTACGAAGCCCCACGAGACCTTTGCCCATGAAGTGTTCACGGAATTCGGCCGGCTCTCCGCGGTGACATCCGCGACGGATGTCGCTGACGGCGTCTGGCACGCCACAACGCCCCTCCAGCCGGTTGCATTTCCCAGCGGATGCTGACGCCGTGGCACTGACACGAGCGCCTGACGGCAGGCGTCGCCGCGGCCTGAGAGGCCGCCGATGCCTCAAGCGCGCGCACCGAGTATAGAACCACCAAGCCGGCACGCATCAACTCAGTCCTGCGCTTCGAGCACACGCGCCAGTTGCTGGTCTTATAAGCCCAGCAGCCGCAAGATCAGCTGTTTCTTGAGCCCGTAGGCATGTTCGATTAAATTCTTGTAGTCGGAGGACTGGCGGTCTTCAAAGCGGCTTTCGTGGTGTCGCAAGAATTCGCTAATCCAACTGTCGTTGCCATCACGCTGCTCATCGAGTGCACGCAGCTGCGCCAAGTGTTTGTCGAGCTCTAGCTCAGGCTGGCTGGAATGGCCGGACTCGATGCGCCGATTGATGACTTCTTGCAGCTCCACATGCCCGGCTTCCGTTGAGGTGGTTCCCATCCGAACGTAGATGGCGCCGGTACGAAGATCTTCGGCCTTTTTCAACGCTAGAAACGGAAGATGCTTGGGTGTGTCTTCGACCAACAGCACCTGAAAGGACTTGCCCACCAGCATCTCATACTCCGACGCGGCGAAAGTGAAGTCTAGGATTTCATACTCTAAAGCCTTAGGAAGGTAGGCACTCAAGGGCGGAATCAGTTGTGCCTTGTCTTTAATGGCAGCCATGCCGCCAGCAACTAATGAGCCGTTAGCCTCCTGTGTTACGCCTACGACCAATGCGCCACCGCCTGAGTTAGCCAGGGCTAGCACGTGGCGGGCGAGCTTCTGGAGTACTGGCCAATCGGCCTTGAAGTCGAGGTAGTCGGTCTCGCCCATATTTCGGCGCAGCAGCTCGCGCAACGCTTCGCGCGTGGGCTCGGCAAAGAATCGCGCGAAGGCTTCGTGCTGTTCTTTCAGGATCACCATCGACTATAGATCTCAAGGAGACAGATTCGGGACCAAAGGTAAAAAGGATCGACGCGAGCAGACCGCTCGTTACTCAGAATTATCCACAGTTATACGCTTACTCGCATGTCTGTGCTAAGGCTTCCATTGCGGGTTTGACTCGCTACCGAGTCGTTCGGCGTGGCCTCCTTCGGCGCATTAAGCCCTAGTCACGGAAACAAGACATGCACGCTACGCTTAGTCTCAGGTTATGTCCGCCGACGCCCCCGCCCCGCCGCTTGTCGGCGGCCAGGGCCGGGCGTAGCGTCTCCCGAATCCCCCCGTGTCGGGCGCCCGCGGCGATGAAAGCGCTGACCTAGGCCACGTTGGCCGAGCTTGCCCGCGCCGGCGCCGTGCGCGGCTACACCCTGCACGGCCGCGCCGACGGCTACGTCCTGTCGGTGCAGTACGGCCTGCACGAGGCCGTGCTGACGGCCAAACGCGGCGGCGCCCGCCGCTTCGCCCGGATCGACACCGCCCTCGCCCTGCTGCGGACCCTGCGCGCGGCCGCGGTCGAGGTGCGCATCGCCGACGCCGCGCCGCCCCCGCGCCCCTACCGCCGCGGGCGCCCCGCCGGCCTAGCCGCGCTGGACCGGCTCCACGCCGAGGCTGCCCCGCCCCCACCGGCCGCACACCGCGCGCCCGATCGCCGCGCGGCCCCCAGCCCTGAGCTCGCCGCGATGCCGCTCTCGATCCGTCGCGCCAAGGCCCGCGCCGCCGCCCTGCTCGATGCCCTCGAAGTGGGTGAAACCTGGGACGCCTCCGATGCCGAGCGTGCCTTCAGTTTCGATCGCCACTGGGCTGTGCTGGTGACCCGGGCGCCGCGGGGTTGCGCGGTCATCTGCTGGACCTGGGACGGCAGGTAAGGGACAACTCGCCGACGTTCGCGCGGCTCCATCGCACGTTGGACTGGCCCGGGCGCTGACGACCTACGTGCACGTCTTTAGAGGCGCAAAAGCGACGACGCGCGGGCAGCGATGCGACGTTGTAATGCAGGTCGGGCGCCAAGCGGCGGAATAGCTAAACGTGATCCGGCGTCACAACCGGCCAGCCTACCCAGCCTCACTTTTAACAACAGCAATCTTGATGTGGCTACCTTGAACAGGCTAAAGCTATCCTTCTATTCTGCTCTAGCCCGAATGATCAGCGGACCAATCTGGTCGATAGATATAGGACGCTCGTAGGGGACAAACGAGCACTCAGGGAGAAGTTGATGCGCTCAGCAATTCATCTTCCAGTCGTCGAACGGCTGCGAGTACTGAATTACCCGCTGTATCCAGGCTCGAACAAGCAAGGCCTAGACTTGGCTTTCGACAAGGGCGTTTCGGTCATTGCCGGCATCAACGGCATTGGCAAAACCACCTTGCTGAATCTGTTATTACGTATGCTAGTGGGTCCAACCAATCCCGCCAAGTCTGCCCGCGACATGGGCCTAGTTAGTAGCCGAAGCCTTGTCACAGCCAAAAAATTTGGTTTCTTTCAGGATAGGGCTGGGGTTGTACTACAACCTAACGCTACAGCCACATTGACATTCCGGATTGGTGGAAAACAAGTCACCGTTACCCGTCGCCTGACCAATCTGGAAATCACAAAGCTCCTGATCGGCGGCAGGACCGTGGACACACCGGATCCCCAGGGCTTTCTCGCCTTGATGGCCGAACTGTCGGGCTTGGCGAACGCATACGATTTCCACATGGTCGTACGCTACGTTCAGTTCTTTACTGAAGAGCGGCTTCCACTGCTGTGGTCGCCGACCGCGCAGCTTGAGCTGTTCAAGATGCTTTTCGTCGATGAGAAGATCGGCCAAAGTCTAAACAAGCTCTACTCTGACATCCAGGGCGTTGATACCGATTATCGAAACCGCACGTATCAGTACAACCAGCGTAAGGACCGGTATGAACTGGCTCGGGCACAGAACCGGATTGAGAACGTCGATCTGGATGATGTTCGTGGCAAGCTCGCGGCGGCAAGTGTTGAGCTGCAAGAAATCAACCGTAGCTACAAGACAGCCAACGACCATGTCACCAGCCTAGTGAGTCAGCGAGAGGAAATCGATCGCAGAATCGAATCATTGTTAATTTCTCTGGATCAAGAGACTCACGCCTTCCATCATCAGGATGCCGCCTTTATAGCTCAGGCCCTTCCCAGTTTGGACGATAAGTTCCAGATGCTCATGCAAGGCTTGGGATCAAATCTAGGCTGCTTTGTCTGTGGCAAGGGCGGAAAGCGCGAGGTAGAAAACATAAGCAAGCGACTACGTGAGCAGCATTGCTTCGTGTGCAACACCTCACTTGTAAAGACAAAAAACAGCAATGTGGTTCCGATAACCGCCAAAGTGCTGCAGAAGATCGAACAGAAGGTCGAATCATTGCGCTTGGATATAGGCGCCCAACAGAGGTCGCTACAAGACCAAGACCAAGCCTATGCGGCAGCATTGACTAATATAAGACCCATCGTAGCAAAGCGTCATGAGCTGATGATGCGGGTAGAGCAGCTCAATGCTCAGCTTCCCGTTGCCTCTGATGACGCTCAGACCCCACTTCTAGCCGACCTAGAGGCGGAGCGGCTGGCACTGGACGCACTCGCCGAGAAACGCGCGGACTTGGGTGTCAAGTACAAACGGCAGATCGATAAGCTCACCTTAGAGATGAGTGCATTAGAGAGTGATCTTGGGAACCGTCTGCAGCGTTACGCTGAACAGTTCCTTCATGAAAGTGTTTCGGTAAAGTTCACGCGCAACCATCGGTTCAAGGTCGCAACGGGCGCGGCGCAGGTAAATCTACCTACCTTTCGCATCGCGATGACGTCTAGCACCCATCTGGCTGTACACGATCGCTTCACTGCAACAAGCGTGTCCGAGTCTCAAAAAGAGTTCCTGGATCTAGCATTCCGTATGACGCTGCTGGATATGGTGGCTGATGACGGAGCCACTATGCTCGTAATGGAAACCCCAGAGGCCAGTTTGGATTCCTGGTTTATGGCACGTGCCGCTCAGATGATCCGCAAGTTCTCACCCGAGGAAGGGAAGCGATTGCTGATCGCGACCTCTAACGTAAATGGGACAACGATGATTCCGGCCCTGCTGGGACTGGTGTCCAACAAAGGTACCGTGCGAAAACTGCCTAAAGCCAAGCACAGTCGCTTGATCGATCTAATGAAGCTTGCCGAGGAACCCGGCGTTCTTAAGGATGACGAAGCGAAGCAGAAGCTCTCCAGCGAGCTGAGGAGCTACCTTGGCAGCTAAGCGCAAACCGATCACCGTGGCCGATCATGATCGGCTCTTCTTCACCCGATGGGTGCTATTCCTCCTTGTTGCTAACGAGGCTGCTGGGCTTCCCGAAGTATCGCGAGAGCGGTTACACGCCTTGCTCTTCATGTCATTTGCATCAAGTCGTTACTACGCCATCGACCCATTGAGGCAACGCGCTAGGCGTACACCCCAAGGGCCCTACTACCGCCAGGCGCACGTTGCGCTAGGAGGTTTGGTGATGGGGGGGATGGTATCGGTGGGAGACTTCAAAGCGCATCCAGCACTGAGAGATCTTCAGTTTGAAGGCTACTTCCGCCCTACTTTGAAGGGACTAGAGGTGGCGCGCATCATGCGTGAAACGATCACCGGTGCCCGCCTATATCGCTTTCTCCTCGACATGTGCTTGGCGGCCGCCTCAGCAACCCAACACGTTGGCGTGATGGCTCAAGCGGAAAGCGCCCTCGACAGCATCTTGAGTGCGGATCTGACATATCGCAGGGCATTGAAGCGTCTTGGCGACTCGTTGGAGCTTCAGGAAGTCCCTGGTGAACGAACGCCTACAGTGGAAGGGCTGAGCACGATCCAGGAGCGTCTGGATCAGCAAGGAGCCTACAATCGACGGGACGTTGTAGCCGCTTATCAGTCGTTACTACTCCGCCGTAGCGCGCAGGTGGCCTGATGGCAAGCAACGATAGCGCAGTTGAAAAGATCTCAGAAGATGAACTGCAAACACTACAGTCGGTTGAGGCAACACCCTCAGGCGACCCCGCTCTGCGGTTCATCCAGCACTGCCAGAACTGGTTCGAAGACTGGCTCACTGCAAATAAGAATCCACTTGAGAAAAGTGAGATCAGCCCTAATCAGATTGTGATGTTCGTATTTAGCGAAGCACCGGATATTGAACGGCCCCGCCTCAGTGGTCTTGAGATGCAGTGGTGTCGATTCTTTTCTGGTGCACATGACCAACAGACTCAGGGTTTGATTCTGGGCAATGAGAACTTCCGTGCAGCTTATACGGTGCGCCCTTCCATCAGCTCGCTACAGAACGCATTTGCACTAGCCGTAGACCATCTGAGTGCGAACGATGTATTTGTTATCGCACAGCTATCCCAGAAACGCATGATGTACCATCTGCCCGGTGCTGATATCGAGGATTGGTGCGCGAATCCTGTCGTCTACGATTCTCGCCTATCTGAGGAGCCACTATCCGCAAAGCGGATCGAAGACGATGTGCTTGAGTTCCATAAGACCAGCTTGCTTTATGCAAAAAACCCAATAGCAAAATTTGTGTGGGTGGGCAAAGAAGATCCGTACAAGCTACAACCCAACCCCGAACAGCGCATTCAAAGCTACTTAATCATCTATCTCGGCGCCTCTTATAAGCATCTTCGGGGGATCGTCGACGAAGAGCTCGTTGGAAAGGGAGGGCGGTGTGATGTCAGGGTCATGTGGCCCTCGCAACCGGGCACACCGTTCCAGCCTTACACTACGACCATGCTTGAGTTAAAGGTTCTGGTTGAGGGTGCGGGCCCTACCTACCATAGGCAATGGATAACCTCGGGCATCAAGCAGGCGAATGACTATCGGCGCAGCGACACAGAGGCCGTTTACACGTGCGTCTTTGATGGGCGCAAAGATCGTACCGATGAGATGAAAGATCTGGATAAGCTGGCTGATGACCAGAACGTACGCCTGCGTCGTTACGCAATGGAGGCCCCAGTCGACGCAAAGACTAAATCGGCCACAATGACCGGTATAGGGAAGGGCAAGAAGGTCGACGCCAAGACGAGCAAGAAGGGCAGAAAAAAAGCCGCGAAAAAAGCAGCAACGAATAAGTAGCGCCCTTCATCGGGACCACGCCACGTCAAGTCTGCTTTCTCCTGCCGCATTAGCCTGCCTTCCGCAGCACCAGCAGAGATTCGGCAAGCTGGTGCTGACCGCCTTGCTGGGCTGAGGCGCGCATCGAGCGAAACGGCTCAATGTTGATTACCTGATAACCCAACATCGGGGCGTAATCGGCCAGGATGCGCGCGACAGGGATCTGGACTCCGGCGTAACGACTGTCGCCTACGACTGCCCAGACTTCGCCACGCGGGGTCAGCCGGTTTCCTACGCGACCAAGGACCTTGCACATGTCATGGAAGTAGTGACCGATCATGTCTGGAATCCAAGGAGACCACAGGTTGTCGCGCTCTCGCTGCAGCTTACCCAGCGCCCTAGCAAGCCGAAGCGAGCCGGCAGGTGCCGGGAGGTACTCCCGCTTTAATTGCACATGGGAGCACAGCGTGGACTTGCGGAGCTTCTGATTGCTATCGGCGTTATTCAGATAGCCCAGCATCCAAAGCTCCACGTTGTAGACGTCGGTATAGTCGAAGGAGTTTGGATAGGGAGGCGAGAAAACCGCAAGATCTGACGGCGGTGCTTTGGAAAGCTTGCGGAGGCAGTCGCCGCGTAGCACCGTGTGGCCACGATGCCGGCGATATCGATGCTCATGGATCTCCGTGATGGCAGCTTGGCAGCGCTGCTTGAATAGCATATCTACCATCTCGGGTACCGTGCGACGCTCTTCCCAGCCACGCCGATAGCGACGCCCTTTGCCATTGATGACGACATTGCTCACGGCCACAAGCATTCCGCCAAGTAAGACGCGGAAGAGTCTTCGATGCTGTACATTCGGTAGTGTGTCGATGGCTTCCAGGTGACAAGCTATACGACGAGCGACGGTACTATTAAAGACCCAGCGTTCGATCCTTGCCGATTCGATGAAGGTGGCGGGAAGCTTGCCAAGTCGACGCACATCGCCGGCCTTACGAGAGGTGATCGCCAAGATGCGACGAAAATCCTGCGCTAAGAGATCAGGGTTGTATGCACGCAATTTGGCTTGGATGAGATCAGCCAGGTAAGGATTGACCTCAATGGTCGTCGGCGAGATGCCGAGAAACTGGCTGGCCAGTGCGGTGGTACCAGAACCCCCAAATGGATCAAGGCATGTCGTAACCGGGCGATGACTTTCGCGTACCGCCCGCGCCACCACTTCAGGCGCGAACGCCTCCTTGAAGTGGTGCCATTCCTGGAAGGGCAAAGGCTCTGCGCCAGCATTGCTCCCGATGGAGACAATCTTGCGCTGACGAGTCCACGCCTCAAACGAGACGTATGGGTCGGAATCAGCAGTCGCACCGAGTGAGGCGAGTTCCATTCAGGCTCCTTCCTTATGCGGTTGCAAGTATATGTGCAAATTTGCATACTTTCCACATGAACCGCGAACGCGCCATGGAATTCTTGCACAAAGCCATGGAACTACCTGGAATCAATAGATCTTCTATTGGCAAAGTGCTGCAGATAGACGCGTCGCAGGTGTCCCGTATCGCGGCAGGTCGCTTCACTAAGCTAGATGGACACGCACTAAGAGTGTGCAAATATGCACAGTCATTGGTGGAAGGTGCGCATACGCACGCCGACGGAAGTTTCTCCGAGCTGGAGCGAAAGCTCGCCCGACTGTCCAGCGTGAATCCCGATGTCGCGCGAGCGGTCTCAGATCTGATCGACGCGCTGGCCAAGGACTGAGACCTGCCGTGCTCCCGTAGCTGGAGCTTAGAAGAGTTGGCCGCCCTGCCTGGCAAATGGAACCGGCACTTCGCAGAATTCCACGTTATGTTCCGGGAAGACCCATTCCCCGGCGGCGAGCCGCAGTCCGCTCCCCCTACGCCTAGCATGATCGTACGATCTTCGCGCAGGTGCTTGCACAGTTTGAGTTCTAGCGCTTGAAACTTCTCGTCATCGCCCCACGCTAGGTTTCGCGGCGCTAGCGGAGCGTCATCGCATCGGGCCGCAGCCTTGATCGAGCTAACGAATGCACGCCGCCCGCGTCACTCCGCCGGTGCGGCCGGATCGAGCAGATCGCGCGAACCCGCGCCAGCCTCGCCGGCGCGCAACAGATGCTGGCGGGTGCGCTCTGGCGCACCGGGACGGGCCGCCGCGGCCGGCGCCGGCGCGGCCGCATCGGCCTGCAATGCTGCGGTCGCGGCGCGCAGCGCGGCGCTGCGCACTTGGTCGATATCGCTGCGGCCCTGGTCGATCCAGCCGCGCACGCGCACGCCGGCCTTGCCGTCGCCGCTGGAGACCAGCAAGACCTCGGCGTCGGGCTCGCGCAACACGCCGTCGACCGCTTCCACCCGCCTTCGGATCCGCGCCTGCGTCGCCTCCAGGGCGCCGTCGAACGGCGCGCTGAGGTCGAACTCGAAGCGCCGGCTCGGGTTCTGGCTGAAGTTGAGGATCACGCTCTTGAACACGATCGCGTTCGGCACCCGCAGCTGGTTGCCGTCCAGGGTCATCAGCACGGTCGCGCGCGCGGTCATCGCCATCACCAGCCCTTCGTGCTCGGCGATGCGGACGTGATCGTGCGGGCGGAAAGGTTGGCGCAGGCTCAGCAGCACCCCGGCGATGTAGTTCTCGATGATGTCCTTGAACGCGAAGCCCAAGGCGATGCCGACCACGCCGGCGGTGCCCAGCAGCGCGCCGACGATCGCGGTGGCGTTCATCAGCTGCAGGCCCACGGCCAGGCCTAGCAAGGCGCAGCCGCCGCGCAGCGTGGTCGCCAGCAGGTTCTTGAGGAACGGGTTGGCGCCGGCCAGGCGGTCGATGAGCGCACGCCGCGCCAGCCATCCGCCGAACCACCATGCCGCCAGGGTCAGCAGCAGCGCGAGCAGCAGCAGCGGCGCGGCGGCGACGAACCGGTAGAGCTCGGCCAGCAAGCGCCCGCGCACCGCGCTCCAGTCGAACGACGCCGCCGCCGGCACCGCCGCGGTGGCCAGGATCGACGCCGCGGCCGCGCCCGTCATCGCCCTGCCCTCACGCCTTCAGACCGCGCAGGTGCAGATGGTTCCAGGCCAGCCGCACGACCGCGCGCGCCTGCTGCCAATCCAGCCGGCTGAGGCCGCGGGTGCGGCGGTAGCAGGCCTCAAGTTCGTCTTCCATGTCGTCGATGCCGCGGCCGCGGCTGCGCATGAAGGCGTCCATGCCGAGCTTCACCGCCGGCTCGTAGTCGCCGTAGCGCAGCGCGCTGCCGCCGGGCAGGCCGCGGTAGTGACCGCGCCAATAGCCCAATTCCGACTCCATGTCGATCACCTCCGGCGCCATGGGGTACACCGATGCGCGCAGTTCGTCGATGCTGTGCGCGGCCTGCGCCACGCCGTCGCCGGCGGCGGTCTGGCCGGCGCGCTGCGACAAGCCCGGCCCCAGCGGCACGGCCGCCGGCAGCGGAATGAAATCGTTACGATCGAGCGGCAGCCTGTGCATTGAGCCTTCCTCGGTGACGCAGCCGATGCAGGAATGCGCGGCTCGCCACCAGGACCACGCAACTCCCGTGCCAGCCGCGCCGGCGGCCGCGCATCGCCATAAAAACTTGCGCGCCTACCGGGCTCGCGGGTTCGCCGCGGCCGGCGCAGCGAAACGTGACGGCGCAAATGTTTCATCACGCGCGAATCATTTTCCGCCAACATTCGCTTAACCGGCGCGGCGCTACGGTGCCCTGTGAGCGTCCCGCGCCCTGTCTCGCGATGGCTCAGCGCCCAGATTGGGCCAGCACCCAGACAGGGCCAGCCCCCAAACAGGGTTTCCCCAGACAGGATCGCCAGCCCGTGCCCAACGACCTCGCGTACACCGGTACGCCGGCTTCGCCCGCCGGCGCCGCGCCGACGGTGCTGATCGTCGACGACGACCAGGACTTCGCCCGCTCTGCCGCGGACTTCGCCCGCTCGCACGGCTACACCCCGTATCTGGCGCATTCGCTGGAGCAGTCGCGCGGGTTCGCGCAACTTGCGCTGATGGACCTGCTGCTGCTCGACCTCGACCTGCCCGACGGCAGCGGCTTCGAACTGCTCGACGAAGACGCCTTGCCCGAGTCGGGCCAGATCGCCATCGTCACCGGGCATCCGTCGGTGGAAACCGCGGCGCGCGCGGTCGCGCGGCCGATCATGGAGTACTTGGTCAAGCCGCTGGTGCCGGAACAGTTCGGCGAATTGCTCGACCGTGTCGCCGCGCGCGGACGCGAGGAACGCGCGGCCGATCCGCTCGGGATGATCGGGCGCTCGCCGCCGATGCAGCGGCTGGGCGCGGACCTGCGGCGGATCGCACCCTGGACACTGTCGGTGTTGCTGAGCGGCGAAAGCGGCACCGGCAAGGAACTGGCCGCGCGCGCCCTGCACCGCCTCAGCGGCCGCGGCGGCGCCTTCGTCGCGGTCAACTGCGGCGCGATCGCGCCGGACCTGCTCGCCAGCCATCTGTTCGGCCACGAACGCGGCAGCTTCACCGGCGCCGCGGGCCGCCACAGCGGCTATTTCGAGCAGGCCCACGGCGGCACCTTGTTCCTCGACGAGATCACCGAAATGCCGGCGGCGCTGCAGGTCTACCTGCTGCGCGTGCTCGAATCCGGCACGCTGACCCGGGTCGGCGGCGCCGGCGAGATCGCGATCGATGTGCGCGTGGTCGCCGCCTGCAACCGCGATCCGCTGCGCGCGGTCGAGGAAGGCGCGTTGCGCGAAGACCTTTACTACCGCCTCGCCGACGTGCACCTGGACCTGCCGCCGCTGCGCAGCCGCAGCGGCGACGCCGTGCTGATCGCGCACGCCACCCTGGACGAGCTCAATGCCGAGCACGGTGCGCGCAAGCGCTTGGCCGCCGGCAGCGAGGGCGCGTTGGCCGCGCATCCCTGGCCCGGCAACGTGCGCGAACTACGCAGCGCGGTACGCCGCGCGTTCCTGACCGCGCCCGGCGACGAAGTGCGCATCGTGCCCGGCGCGCGCCGCCTGCGCGCCGCCGCCGAGGACCCCGGCACGGTCCGCTTCAGCGTCGGCATGAGCTATGCCGAGATCGAGCGCGAGATGCTGCTCAAGACCCTGGCCCACTTCGGCCAGGACCGCACCCGCACCGCCCGCGCGCTCGGCGTGAGCGTGCGCACCGTACACAACCAGATCGCGCGCCTGCGCGAAGCCGGTTGCGAAGTGGATTGAACGACCCGGACCGAGCGAGGTGGACTAAGCAGGTGAACGCACACGATCCCGAGCGGCCCGATCCGAAGTCCGGCGCGCAGCCGCCCGCGCCCGCCGAACAGGCGGCCGCGCCCGCGCTCGACCCCGCGCGCTGGATCCACCGTCTGCGCAACGAACTCAATACCGCCAGCATGGCCTGCGCCGCGGCCCAGGCGGTGCTCGCCGGCGGCGCAGTGGTCAAGGCGCAGGAAAACCTCGAACGCGCGCGCGGCGCCTGCGCGCGCGCGGCGGCGCTGCTTGAGCAGGCGCCGCCGCGCGGCTAGCCATGTCCGCCTCCACCCCGGCCGTGCTGCGGCCGCGCGAAGTGCTCGCCGCCGCCGCGTTGGCCGCGGTGCTGGCGTTGGGGCACGCGCGTTTTGGCCAGGATCTCCACGACGTCCTGCCGCTGCTCGGCCTGTACCTGCTGGTCGCGCTCGCGGCTTGGTACGACGGCGTGCGCGGCGGCGCCGTGGCGGTGGCGGCGGCGCTGGCGGCGATCGTGTTCTGGCCGGGTTTGCGGGGGCAGATCGGCCTGGCCGGTTGCGCCTTGTTCCTGTTCGGCGCTAGCGCGCTGGTATGGATCGCCGCGGCGCTGCGGCTGCGGCGCAGCCGCTTGCGCCTGCAGCAGGAACAGTGGTCGGTGGTGCTGGCCGAGGTCGGCGACGGCGTCGCGTTGATCGGTCGCGACGCACGCGTGCTCTATCTCAACCCTGCCGCGGGGCGTCTGCTCGACGTCGCCCCCGAACATGCGCGCGGGCGCCTGGCCGGCGACGTGTTCGACGGCTGGCCGCAGGCCTTGCCGGACCGCGCCGGGCCGCTGCGATTGCGCGGCGCCGGCGACAAATCGCTACAGGCCGAGGCGGTGCCGCTGCAGGGGCCGCGCGACGCGTTCTCCGGCCACGCGGTGTTCCTGCGCGAACCGCGCGGCGCCGAGGAAGGCATGAGCGAACGGCGCCTGCGCGCGGTGTTCGACACCGACCTGTGGGGCGTGTGCTTCGCCGATGTCCAGGGCCGGCGCTGGTGGGCCAACCCCGGCTTCGAGCGCATGCTCGCGCCGGCGGCCGACGAGTCCGCGCCGATGCGCACGCAGTCGCTGGAGCAACTCGGCGTCCCGGCGGAGCTGCTGCAGCGGCTGCGCAGCGAAGGCGCGTTCGAACCGGTGGAAGTGGCCCTGCCCGAACGCGGCGGCGAGCCGTCGTGGATGCTGCTCGCCGGCGAGGCCCTGTCCGAACACGACATCGCCCTGCTCGCGCTGGACATCGGTGAACGCAAGCGCAGCGACGCGGCGCTACGCGCCCAGCGCCTGCTGATGCGCGCGCTGATCGACCGGATTCCGGCGCTGGTCGCCTACGTCGACGCGCGCCAGCGCTACCGCCTGTGCAACCGCGCCTACCGCCGCTGGTTCGGCGACCGCCGGCTGCAGGGCCTGCCGCTGCGCGATGCGCATCCGGCGCCGGAGCTGGCGCCGTACCTGCCGTTGCTGGAACGCGCGTTCGCCGGCCAGGCCGTGCGCTTCCCGGTGGAACTGTCGCGGCGCGGCGCGCAGCGGCACTTCGACGTGCAGTTCGTGCCGCACCGGCCCGAGGGCGACGGGATCGAAGGCGTGGTGGTGCACGCGCTGGACGTGACCGCCCGGGTCGAGGCGGCGCGCCGGGTAGAGGCCAGCGAACGCCGTTTCCGCAGCCTGGCCGTGGCCGGCGCCGGCATGGTCTGGTACGCCGACGCCGCCGGGCGCCTGCTCGACGCGCCGGGCTGGGAGGACCTGACCGGCCAGGCGCGCGCGCAGGCGCGCGGCGAGGGCTGGCTCGGCGCGGTCGATCCGCTCGACCGCGAACGCGTGCGCTCGGCCTGGCACGATCATCTGCGCGCGGCCGAGCCGGAACTGCTCGACCTGGAATTCCGCGTGCTCAGCGCGCACGGCGAGGCGCGCCACGTGGTCCTGCGCGCGGTGCCGGTGACCGACAACGCCGGCAAGGTGCTGGAATGGATCGGCGGCCTGCGCGACGTGCACGAGCGGCGTGTGTTCGAAGAACAGCTGCGCCACGCCGAAGCCGAACAGCACGCGCTGCTGGACAACCTGCCCAAGATGGTCTGGATCGCCGAGCCCGACGGCTCGATCCGCTACCAGAACCGCCGCTGGTACGAATACACCGGCCTGGGCGGCGACCAGGACTGGCGCGACATCTGCCACCCCGACGATCTCGCCGACGGCCTGCGCAGCTGGGACGAAGCCATCCGCAACGGCCGCCCGCTCAACGTCGAACTGCGCTTCCGCCGCGCCGGCGACGGCCAGTACCGCTGGCACATCGTGCGCGGGCAGCCGCTGCTGGACCCGCACGGCCGCTTGCGCTGCTGGTACGGCGCCAGCACCGACATCGAGGACCAGAAGCGCGCGCTGGAGATGATGGCCGCGGCCAACCAACGCGTCAGCCACTTCCTCGCCGTGCTCAGCCACGAACTGCGCAATCCGCTCTCGAGCGTGGCCGCGGCCGGCGAACTGCTGCAGCGCACCGACCTGGACGCGCCGCAGCGCGAACGCGCGCTGGCGACGCTGGCGCGGCAGAACCGCCATGTGCAGCGCATGGTCGAGGACCTGCTCGATATCGCCCGGGTCACTCAGGGCGGCATGGAACTGCGCCGCGAGCCGGTGGATCTGCGCGCCCTGCTGGAAGAAGTGCGCGAGGACAACCTGGCCCGCGCCGACGCCGCCGGCGTGGTGTTCGACCCGATCGAGGGACTCGACCTCGCGCCCGTTTACGGCGACCGCGCGCGCCTGCGCCAGGTGTTCGACAATCTGGTCTCCAACGCGATCAAGGCGAGCGAGCCGGGCCAGCGCATCGGCGCGTCGCTGCAGCGCGCGCCGCTGTCCGACGGCGCCGCCGGCCTGGGCGTGCAGGTATGCGACCAGGGCCTGGGCCTGGACCGCGATATCGCCGGCAATCTGTTCGAACCGTTCGTGCAGACGCCGGACTGGCGCTCGCGCGGGCTCGGGCTCGGCCTGAGCATCGTCAAGACCCTGGTCGAGCGCCACGGCGGCCAGGTCGCCGCGCGCAGCGACGGGCCGGGCTCGGGTTCGTGTTTCGAGGTGCGCCTGCCGCTGGCCGCGGCGCCCGCCGCCGATGCCGCCGATTCCGCCGATTCCGCGCCCGCGCCCGCGCCCGCCGCGGCCGCGCCGGCGCGGCGCGGCCGGGTGCTGATCGTCGACGACGAAGCCGACACCGCCGATGCCCTGGCCACCTTGCTGGCGCTGGACGGCCACCGGGTGCGCGTCGCCGGCGACGGCGAACAGGCGCTGTCGCTATGGAGCGAGGAGCCGGCCGAGGTGGTGCTGTGCGACCTGGAACTGCCGGGCCCGCTCAACGGCTACGACGTCGCGCGGGCGTTGCGCGCGGCGCCGCGCACGCCGTACCTGATCGCGTACAGCGGCTACGGACAGGCCGAGGACCGCGAACGCACCCGCAAGGTCGGTTTCGACGAACACCTGATCAAACCGGCGTCGATCGACCGCATCCAGGCGGCGCTGCAGCGCGGACTGGGCCAGGCGTCGTCGAAGTCCTGAGCGCGGGCGGCAGGGCGGAACGTCGCGTTGTGTCGCTTGCGCGGCATCCTCCGGGTTCGCAGAGGACGCGAAGGCGGCGCGGCGCGACCCACAGCTTCGTACCGTCGCGAACGACTGTGGCTCTGGGCGCGACCGCTCGATGCGCGGCCGCCGCCATGCCGACGCGGACGTCCGGCCGGGAGATGGCGCGCAGCGGCGCGACCCGCCGGCCCCGCGAACAACTGCGCGCCGCGAACAGCACCGCGCCGCGGCCGGTTGCGGCCGCGGCGCGGATCGTGCGGCCGCCGCGTCAGTGTTGCGGCGTAGAAGAACCGCCACCGGCCGGCGCAGCGCCGCTGGTGCCGGCGCCGGTGCCCGGACTGCTTCCCGCACCGGCGTTGCCGCCGGCGCCGCCGCCACTGCCCTGGGCCACGGACGCCGGGCCCGCCGGCGTCTTGGCCGCCGGCGTCGGGCCGAAACGGCCGGCGTTCTCGCCGCGCCCGCCGCGGTGCGGATCCGCCGCGAGCGTCGCGCTTTCGCGGCCGCGCACGCGCAGGCGGTTGTCCACGTCCTTGACCCCGCCGCAAGCGTCGGCGATGTCCTCGGCGCGGTGCTTCATCCAGCGATCATCGACTTCGCCGCTCAGCACCACCTTGCCCTGGCTGCAGCTGACCTCGATGTCGCTGGCGTCGACCAGCGCGTCTTCGGTCAGGCGCTCGTTGAGCTCCTCCTCGATGCGCGGGTCCGGCCGCGCGTAGTTGCGCGGGCCGCGTCCACGGTGGCTGGGCATGCCCTGCTCCCGATACGCCGACTGCGCATCGAAGGCGCGTTCGCGCGACCACTCGCGGTTCGGCTCGAAGCCGGCTCCGTAGCCCGAACCGGCGAACTCGCCGCCGGCGTAGCCGGACGACTCGCCGTAGCCCTCGCCCATGCGCCGGCGGCCGGGCCGGTAGTCGTCGTGGCGGCCGCGGCGCGGGTCGAATTCGTCGTAGTCGTGCCGACGCTCGCGCTCGCCGCCGTAGACGTAGTAGCCGTGGCGCGGATCGCCCTGGCGCGGAGACGAGCCGCCGGGCGCATCGCCGCGATCGTCCTCCCAGCCCACCGACTGCGAGCGCTCGTCGAAGCCGCGCGCGCGCCAGCCGCTGTCGTAGTGCGCATCGCCGCGCGGATCGGCCGGCCGTACGCCCGGGCCATGGGCGCCGTAGAGCCCGCGCTCGCCGGGCTCGCGCGCATACGCCTCGTGCTGGCCGCGCTCGCGCGGCGCGCCGTCTTCGCGCCAGCCGCGGCCGTAGTCGCGCGGCATGCGCGAACCGGAACGCGCGTCCGATTCGCCGTAGCCGCGGCCGCCTTCGCCGGCGTCGGCGCCAGCGCCGTATTCGCGCGCATATTCGCCGCCGCGCCCGTGGTCGTCGGCGCTGGCGTGGCCGTACTCGCGGCCGCGGCCGCGCGCGGGATCGTAGGCGTAGTCGGCGTAACCGGTGCGCGCAGCCTGACGCTCCTTGTCGTGCATCCACGACTCGCCTTCCTCGCCGCGCGCCGCGCGGCGGCGGTATTGCTCGTCCTCGCCACCGGGGCGGCGCCGGGATTCGCTGTCGCGGCCGTTCGAATCTTGTCGCTGAGTCATGTCTTCGCTCCCGAGGTCGTCGGATCCGATGTGGTTCAACCAAGCGCGGCCCTTGTCGAGCGCGCGCGCCCCCAGCCGCAGCGCCTCGTGCGCGACGGCCTTGAATTCCGCGGTGCCGGCGACTTGGTCGCTGCGGCCATCGTCGCGGGCTTGCTTGCGCTTACGCACTGATGTGTCCTCCGCCGTTGATGTGGATGGTCTGCCCGGTCACGAACGACGCCTCCTCGCTGGCCAGGTACACGTAGGCCGGCGCCACTTCGGCCGGCTGGCCGGGGCGCTTCATCAACGTGGACTTGCCGAACTGCGCCACTTCGTCGGGCGAGAAACTGGCCGGTATCAGCGGCGTCCAGATCGGCCCGGGCGCGACCGCGTTGACCCGGATGCCGCGCTCGGCGACCGCCTGCGCCAGCGAGAAGGTGAAGGCGTGGATCGCGCCCTTGGTCGCGGCGTAATCGATCAGCTTCTCGTGCCCGCGCACGCCGGTCACCGAGCCGGTGTTGATGATGCTGCCGCCCTTGGGCAAGTGCTCCAGCGCGGCGGTGGCGAGGTGGATGTAGGCGAAGATGTTGGTGCGGAAGGTGCGTTCGACCTGTTCGGGCGTGAGCTGCTCGGGCTCGTCCACTTCGTGCTGTTCGCCGGCGTTGTTGACCAGGATGTCGAGCCGGCCGAACGCGCCGACGGTCTTGGCGACCGCCTCGCGGCAGCGCGCCGGGTCGCCGAGATCGCCGCGGATCAGCATGCAATCGCTGTCTTCGGCGATCACCAGTTCGCGGGTGCGCTCGGCGTCCTCGTCCTCGTTCAGGTAAGCGATGGCGACCTTGGCGCCCTCGCGGGCGAAATGCTGCGCGACCGCGCGGCCGATGCCGCTGTCGCCGCCGCTGATCAAGGCGACCTTGCCGCGCAGTCGGCCGCTGCCGCGATAGCTTTCGCGGATGCTCAGCGGCGGCGGAACCATCTGCGATTGCTGCCCGGGCTGTTGGTCCTGGGCCTGCGGCGGCGGCGTGCGGGAAACCGGCTCGTTCATATGCAACCTCGCTGTAGGTGAGCGGCCGAGGGTCGTCGCCGATGGCTGGCAGCGATCATCGCGATGCGCATGCGCCGATCCAGCCGATGCGCGTCCAAGGCCTGTAACAGGAGCTTCCGCAAGTCGCGTGCCAATCCCGGCCGCCCTCGTCCGGGCGACGACGGCGCCAGCGAACGGGAACTGTTGCGCACCCATGCAGATTGTTCGCGGCCGCGCCATCGGTTGCCGCATCGCCCGCCGCGCACAGGCGCTTGCGAACCGCTGCGATCAGTCCTCGTCCAAGGCCTGCGCCAGGCGGCGCAAATCCGCGACCAGTTCGCAGTAACGCTGCTCGCGGACGGACGACGGCGAGCGCAGGATCGCGGACGGATGCCAGCTCGCCATCGCCCGCGTGCGCGCGTCCAGCGCGATCCAGCGCCCGCGCTCGCGGCTGAGCCGGAACGCGGCGCCGAACAAGGTCTGCGCCGCCATCGCTCCCAGCGCCAGCGCCCAGCGCGGTTTCAGCCGCAGCCACTCCGCCGCCAGCCAGATCCGGCAAGCCTCCTGTTCGTGCGCGTTGGCGCGATCGTGCATGCGGCGCTTGCCGCGACGCTGGAACTTGAAATGCTTGACCGCGTTGGTGAGATAAAGCGTCTTGCGGTCCAGCCCAGCATCGGCCAGGGCGCGGTCGAGCAGGCGTCCGGCGGGGCCGACGAAGGGCCGCCCGCTGCGGTCTTCTTCGTCGCCCGGCTGCTCGCCGATCAGCATCGCCCGCGCCCGCGCCGGCCCTTCGCCGAACACGGTGGCGGTGGCCTCGCGCCAGAGCGGACAGGCGCGGCATTGCGCCGCCTGCGCGCGCAGTGCGCGCAGGCTGGCGCGCGGCACCGGCGCCTTGGTCGGCTTGGCGAACGGCGGCATCGCCGTCCAACCTGACGCCGCGGCCGCCATGCTCAACGCCACACGTTGCTGTGCGCCGGAAAATCCTGCCTTTGCGGCGGCAACACGCAGAAGCGCTGCCCGGTCGGCGCGGCCATCACCCACCAGCGCTTGACCTGGGCGATGCGCGCCGCGCCGAGTCGTTCCAGCCGCACCACTTCGGCCTCGACATCGTCGGTCTCGATGTCCAGGTGCACGCGGCTGGCGTGCGGCACCGCCTGCACCAACAGGCAGGGCTGGTTGGCGTGCACCAGCAGGCGGCGGTACATCTCGTCGGCCGCGTCGCCGATCGCCTGGATGCGGCAACCCAGCGCCTGCGCCCAGAATTGCGCGGCCCAGTCGGGGTCGGTGGTCTCGCAGTCGATCACCAGTTGCGCCAGTCGGCTCCTGTGCATGAGGTCTCCTCCGTCTCGAATGAAGGCGTATCGGTGCGCGCGGATGCGCGAACGAAGCATCCCGACGAAAGAGCGACGCAAACGGTGTGCCACCTCGCCGAGCGTCCGCGCCGTCGCCGCGCGCAGAGCCCGGCGCGCGGCGACGGGCCAGGCCGCGGCCGCGAAACAATTTCGCGCTGCGGAAAAAGCTTCGCGCAGACACTGCCGACACCGTCGTTTTCGCGCGGATTTCCGCGGTTTTCCGTGCGTTCTCGGGCGAATCCTTGAACCGATCCATTACATCCGCGGGGTTAGGATGAGTTCATGGCTTCGATACGCACTCTGCGCACCGCGCCGCCGGCGCCTGCGCCCGACTGGGCTTTGTTCCTCGACGTCGACGGTTGTCTGCTCGAACACGCGCCCGCTCCCCATCTCGCCCGCGTCCCGGCGCAATTGCCGCAGCGATTGCTCCGCTTGGCCGCGGAACTCGACGGCGCCCTGGCCCTGGTCAGCGGCCGCTCGCTGCAATCGCTGCAGGCCTTGTTCCCGGACTGCGCCGACCTGTGCCTGAGCGGCATGCACGGGCTCGAGCGGCGCAGCGCGCATGCGCCGCTGCGCGCGCCGGCGCCGCCGGAATCGATGCTGGCGCTGGCCGGCGAAGCCGCGCGCTTCGCCCTCGACTATCCCGGCGCCTGCATCGAAGCGCACGGCCCCTGCCTGAACCTGCATTGGCGCGCCGCGCCGCAAGCGGCCGCGGCCATGGGCGAATTCGCCGATGCCGCGCTGACCCGCCTGCCGGGCTATCGCCAACACCGCGGCGCGCACGGCATCGAAATCCGTCCCGACGGCATGGACAAGGGCCGCGCCATCGCCGAGCTGCTGGGATTGGCGCCGTTCCGCGGCCGCGTACCGGTGTTCGCCGGCGACGATCCGGCCGACGAACCCGGCTTCGCCATGGTCAACGCGCACGGCGGCATCAGCGTGCTGGTCGGCGAACGCGACGATACCGGCGCGCGCCACCGTCTCGCCGATCCGGCGCAGGTGCGCGCCTGGCTCGGCGTGTCCGCGGAGGCCGGCTGACATGCCCCGCACCGTGATCGTGTCCAACCGCGTCGCCCTGCCCGGCGCGCAACGCCCCGGCGGGCTGGCCATCGCCTTGCAGGCCGCGCTGCGCGAGAGCGAGGGACTGTGGTTCGGCTGGAGCGGCCGCAGCGGCGCCGCCACCGAGATCCCGCAGCGCTGCCGCGAACGCGGCATCGACTACGCCACGCTCGACCTAAGCCAGGACGATGTCGACGCCTACTACCGCGGCTTCGCCAACCGGGTGCTGTGGCCGCTGCTGCATTCGCGCGTCGATCTGGTCGATTATCGACGCGAGTGCAGCGACGGCTACCAGCGGGTCAACGCCGGCTTCGCCCGCGCGCTGGCGCGCGAGCTGCGCGGCGACGACGCGATCTGGGTCCACGACTATCACTTGATCCCGCTGGCCGCGCAGTTGCGCCGGCTCGGCGTGGACAACCGCATCGGCTTCTTCCTGCACGTGCCGTTCCCGCCCGCGGATCTCGCCGCGACCCTGCCACACCACCGCGAGTTGTTCGACCCGCTGCGCGCCTACGACCTGATCGGCCTGCAGACCCGGACCGACGCGGCGCATCTGGCCGAATACCTGCAAACCCATGCCGGCCTGCGCGCGCTCGGCGGCGGCCGCTGGCGCGGCGACGAGGGCCGCACGACCCGCATCGGCGCCTTCCCGATCGGCATCGACACCGACGCCATCGCCGCGCAGGCCGCCGACGCCGCCGCCCTGGCCGAAGTGCGGCGCCTGCGCGACAGCCTGGGCGGCCGGCGGCTGGTCATCGGCGTCGACCGGTTGGACTATTCCAAGGGCCTGCCCGAGCGCATGCGCGCGTTCGAGCGCCATCTGCAGCGTCATCCGGACCTGTGCGGCCAGCTCACCTACCTGCAGATCGCACCGCTCTCGCGCAGCGACGTGCCCGAATACCGCAGCCTGCGCGCCGAGCTCGAAGCGCTGGCCGGCCACGTCAACGGCGCGCACGCGCGCCCGGACTGGACCCCGATCCGCTACGTCAACCACGATTACCCGCACAGCGCGCTGACCGGCTTCTACCGCAGCGCCGCGGTCGGCCTGGTCACGCCGCTGCGCGACGGCATGAACCTGGTGGCCAAGGAGTACGTCGCCAGCCAAGCCGCGGCCGATCCCGGCGCGCTGGTGCTGTCGCGCTTCGCCGGCGCCGCGGACCAACTCGGCGAGGCCTTGCTGGTCAATCCGCACGACGCCGACGAAGTCGCCGACGCGGTGGCCGCGGCCGCGCGCATGCCGTTGGCGCAACGGCGCGAGCGCTGGGCGGCGATGATGGCGAGCCTGCGCGCCAGCGACATCGGCGCCTGGCGCCGCGGCTTCCTGCAAGCGCTGGCCGAGACCGCGCCCGCGCCGGCCCAGGACGGCGTCCGCGGCGAAGCCCGCGCCGCGCCATCGCCATCGCCATCGCCCAGCATGGCCGCGCGCGGCCTGGCCGCCCTGGCGCCCGCGCCGCTGCTCGCCCCCGGCTCCCTGCTCAGCAAAGGCACGCTATGAAGATCGCGCAGATTTCCCCGCTCTACGAAGCGGTCCCGCCGCGCTTGTACGGCGGTACCGAGCGCGTGGTCGCGCACCTGTGCGATGCGCTGGTCGAGGCCGGCCACGAGGTGACCCTATTCGCCTCCGCCGACGCCGCCACCCGCGCCGAACTGGCGCCGGTGCGCGACTGCGCGATCCGACTGGATACCGGCGCGTTCGCGTCCAACACCGCCAACCTCGCCGCGCACCTGAGCCAGATGCACGAAGTGCGCCGCCGCGCCGCCGAGTTCGACGTGCTGCACTTCCATGTCGACCTGCTGCACTTCCCGTTCTTCGAAGACTGCGCCGACCGCACCCTGACAACCCTGCACGGCCGCCTGGACCACAAGGACATGGCGCCTGCGTACAAACGCTGGCCGCGCTATCCGCTGGTGTCGATCTCCAATCACCAGCGCCGGCCGCTGCGCCAGGCGCGTTGGCTGGGCACGGTCTATCACGGGCTGCCGCCGCAGTTGTTCGCGTTCGCGCCGCGACCGGCCGGCGGGTATCTGGCCTTCCTCGGCCGCATCTCGCCGGAAAAGCGCGTGGACCGCGCGATCGAGATCGCGCGCCTGGCCGGCTGGCCGCTCAAGATCGCGGCCAAGATCGACCGCGCCGACCGCGACTACTTCCGCGACGTCATCGCGCCGCTGCTGGACGCGCCGGGAATCGAGTTCGTCGGCGAGATCGGCGACGCCGACAAGGCCGGCTTCCTCGGCCAGGCCGCCGCGCTGTTGTTCCCGATCGACTGGCCCGAACCGTTCGGCCTGGTGATGATCGAAGCGATGGCCTGCGGCACGCCGGTGATCGGCTGGAACTGCGGCTCGGTGCCGGAGGTGATCGACGAAGGCGTCACCGGCACGGTGGTGGATTCGGTCGAAGCCGCGGCCGCGGCGGTGCCCACGGTCGTCGGCTACGACCGCGCGCGCATCCGCAGCGTATTCGAACGGCGCTTCTCCGCCGCGGCCATGGCCCACGACTACCTCGACCTGTACGCCGGCCTGGCCGGACGCGGCGGCCGCGCGCTGCAGCTGAGCGCCTGAGCGCGGAGGCCCGCCGATGGACGCCGCCGCCACCGCCGCCCTCTACACCAGCCATGTGCTCAAGGACGGCGACAGCTTCCTCATCGCCAACGGCTACGGCGACATCGCCGGCCCGGCCGAAGGCCTGTTCCACAACGACACCCGCCTGCTGAGCGTGTACCGGCTCGGCATCGGCGACGGCCGTCCGGCCCTGCTCAGCGCCGCGGTCTCGCGCGACAACGCGTTCTTCGTCGCCCACCTGACCAACCGCGCGCTGTCGCCGATCGGCGACACCGGCACGCCCGAGGGACTGGTCCACATCGCCCGCACCCGCCTGCTGCTGGGCGAGCGCATGTACGAGCGCATCGCCTGCACCAACTACGATTCGCGCCCGGCGCTGCTGCCGCTGCGGTTCGAGCTGGCCGCCGATTTCCGCGACATGTTCGAAGTGCGCGGCAGCGTGCGCAAGGCCCGCGGCGAGATGCTCGCCACCCGCGACGACGGCAGCCGCCGGCGCTTCCAGTACCGCGGCCTGGACGGGGTCCTTCGCAGTTCGTTCATCGCCTTCTCGCAGGCGCCGCGCGCCGAGGACGGCGCCGGCCTGGACATCGAACTGCGGATCGAGCCCGGCGGCCACGGCGAGCTGTACGTCGAAGCCGGCATCGACAGCGACGACGCCGCGCCCTCGCGCGCGCGCTTCCGCCAGGCCGCGACCCAGGCGCGCCTGCGCATGCGCCACCGCCGCCGCCGCGGCGCCCACATCGGCAGCAACGGGCCGCTGTTCGACGAATGGATGCGGCGCTCGCGCTCGGACCTGGCGCTGCTGACCAGCGAACTGCCGAGCGGGCCATACCCTTACGCCGGCATTCCGTGGTTTTCCACGCCGTTCGGACGCGATGCGGTAATCACCGCGCTGCAGACGCTGTGGCTCGATCCGGGCCTGGCCCGCGGCGTGCTGCAGTTCCTGGCCGATCACCAGGCGCAGGAGGATTCCGCGTTCCTGGATTCGGCGCCGGGCAAGATCCTGCACGAGACCCGCAAGGGCGAAATGGCCAGCCTGCGCGAACTGCCGTTCGGCCTGTACTACGGCGGCGTCGACACCACGCCGTTGTTCGTGATGCTCGCCGGCGCGTACGCCAAGCGCAGCGGCGATCGCGCCTTCATCGACCGGCTGTGGCCGGCGCTGCGCGCGGCGACCGCGTGGATCGAACGCGTCTGCGACGCCAATCCCTGGGGACTGCTCGACTACGCCCGCGCCGAGGCCAGCGGCCTGGCCAACCAGGGCTGGAAGGACAGCGGCGATTCGGTGTTCCATGCCGACGGCCGCATCCCGGCGGGGCCGATCGCTCTGGTCGAGGTGCAGGGCTACGCCTTCGCCGCGCTGCGCGCCATGGCCGAACTCGGCCGCCGCCGCGGCGACGCGGCCGCCGACGCGTGGGACGCTCGCGCCGAACGCCTGCGCGCCGCGGTCGAGGACAAGTTCTGGATGCCCGAGGCCGGCTACTACGGCCTCGCGGTGGACGGCGACGGCCGCCTGTGCGAAGTGCTGGCGAGCAATCCCGGCCACCTGCTCTACACCGGGCTGGCCGATGCGCAGCGCGCGCATGCGGTGTCCGAGCGGCTGCTGTCGAACGCGTTCTACACCGGCTGGGGCCTGCGCACCCTGGCCAAGGGCCAGCCGCGCTACAACCCGATGTCCTACCACAACGGCTCGGTGTGGCCGCACGACAGCGCGCTGTGCGCCAGCGGCATCGCCCGCCAGCACGGCCGCGAGACCGCCGCGCGCCTGCTGCGCAGCGCGTTCGAGACCGCGGTGCACTTCGACATGCGCCTGCCCGAACTGTATTGCGGCTTCGCCCGCCGGCCGGGCGCGCCGCCGATCCCCTACCCGGTCGCCTGCCTGCCGCAGGCCTGGGCCGCGGGTTCGCCGTTCATGCTGTTGCAGGCCTGCCTCGGCGTGGAGATCGACGGCGAGCACGGCGTGGTCCACGTCGACCGCCCGCGCCTGCCGCCAGGCATCGACGACGTGCGCGTGCGCGGGCTGGTGGTCGGCGAGGAACGCGTCGATCTGGTGTTCAAGCAATTCGGCGAGCGCGTGGGCGTGTTCAGCGAAAGCCGTTACGCCAACGCCATTCCGGTCAACTTGCGCAGTTGAGCGGCGGTTGGCGCGGCAAGGATTGCGCAGTGCGAAAAATATTCCGGGACCTGCGTGGCCGGGCTCGGCGCAGATCGCCCAGGCGGCGCGCGCAGCGCGGTCTTTTCCGCGATTTGCGCAGTGCGTCGCGCGCCCGGCGCCGGCGTCGAGGCATGCCGGCGCTGGCACGCGGTTTGCTTCGCCTGTTCATGCCGCAGGCCACCGCGCCTGCCTTGGGCCGTCATGCACCCTAGCGCCATGGATCGCGAAGACCGACCCGCCCGCGCCGGGCTCGAACGCGCGCTCGACCGGCTCGACAGCGCCGTGCAGGCGTGGATAGACGATCCGCCGCAGCGCGAAGTGCTGGAGGTCGAGTTCGAGCAGGCCGTGGCGCGGGTGCTCGAACAGGCCGGCGCGATCGACTACGGCTACGTCGGCGCGCGCATCCGCGGCAGCATCGAACGCTTGTTCGGCCACGACCGGCCGCAGCGCTCGTGAATCCACACCCCACCCACAGGAGACCGGCATGAGCGACGACAGCGACCGACGCGGCCCCCAGGACCGCGCACGCATCAGCCTGGAGCAGGCCCACGAGCTGCGCTACTGGACCGAGCGCTTCGGCGTCGACGAACGCCGCCTGCGCGAGGCCGTCGCCGCGGTCGGCGTATCGGTCGACGCGGTGGAACGGCACCTGCGTGCGA
Organism: Lysobacter yananisis; assembly: GCF_031199375.1. Lineage (NCBI taxonomy): Bacteria > Pseudomonadati > Pseudomonadota > Gammaproteobacteria > Lysobacterales > Lysobacteraceae > Lysobacter > Lysobacter yananisis. The sequence goes on along the minus strand of NZ_CP133568.1, from coordinate 3,037,661 downwards.
ACGGCTGATCCGGCGGCGCGCCCATGAGCGAAACTCCCGCCCGCACCGGTGGCGACAACCGCGCCTTGCGCGCGGCGCGCATCCTCGCCTTCGTCGCCAAGTACCGGCACATCGCCGCATTCTCCGAGTTGGCGTCCGCGCACGGCAACGCGCTGGCGCCGCAGCCCGGCGCGGCGCCGGACGCCGAGGCGTTCGTGCGCGACCTCGAATCGCTGGGCCCGGCCTTCGTCAAGCTCGGCCAGGCGCTGGCCACGCGCCCCGACCTGCTGCCGCCCGACGTGCACCGCGCGCTCGGCCGCATGCACGACCGGGTCGAGCCGCAGCTGCCTTACGACGTGGTGCGCGCGCGGATCGAGGACAGCCTGCAAGTGCGCCTGACCAAGGCGTTCAAGGACTTCGATCCCGAACCGCTGGGCAGCGCCTCGCTGGCGCAGGTGCACCGCGCGCGCCTGCGCGACGGGCGCGAGGTCGCGGTGAAGGTGCGCCGGCCCGGCATCGAACACGTCATCGCCACCGACCTGGACATCCTCAGCCGGCTCGCACGCACCGCCGACAAGGTCACCCAGACCGGCCGCCGCGTGCATTTCGCCGACTGGCTCGACGAATTCCACCGCAGCCTGCTGGGCGAACTGGACTACTGCGCCGAAGCGTGCAACCTGGAACGGTTCGCCCGGCATCTGGCGCCGTATCCCGGGTTGTACGTGCCGCAACCGGTCTGGAGCCTGTGCGCACCTGCGGTGGTGACGATGGACCTGGTGCACGGCCGCAGCGTACTCGCGCTGTCGGGCCTGCTGCGCACCGAGCGCGACTTTTGTGGCCTGGCCGCCGACCTGCTGCGCGCCTACCTCGACCAGACCTACCTGCACGGCGAGATCCACGCCGATCCGCATCCGGGCAACGTCCTGCTGGCCGGCGACGGCCGGCTGGCGGTGATCGACCTGGGCATGATCGTGCACGTGCCGCCGCAGCGGCGCGAGCGCCTGCTCAAGTTCATGCTCGCCGCGCTCGACGGCCGCGGCGAGGACGCCGCCAGCGAGGCCATCGGCGTGGCGGTGCGGCTGGAGAGTTTCGACGAGGTCCGCTACCGGCGCGAGATCGGCCACTTGGTCGGCCGCTACGCCGTGCGCCAGGCCGACGACGGCCTGGCCGAGGGCAGCCTGCTGATCGAAGTGGTGCGCATCTCGGTCGCCTGCGGACTGCGGCCGCCGGCCGAACTGGGCCTGCTCGGCCGCACCTTGTTGAATCTGCAACAGGTCGCGCACGCGCTCGCGCCGCAGCTCGACATCGAAGCGGTGGCGCGCCCGCACCTGCAGCGGCTGATGCGCCAGCGCCTGACCCGTTCGCTGTCGTTGTCCGGACTGGCGGCCGAGTCGCTGGAACTGCAAGGCCTGCTGCGCGACGGACCGCGCAAACTGCAGGCGCTGCTGTCGCTGCTGGCTGATAACCGCCTGCAGGTATCTGTGGCGGGCCTGGAGGAATCGCGGCTGATGGAAGCGCTGCAGAAAATCGCCAACCGCATCAGCACCGGAGCGATCGCTTCGGCATTGATCATGGCCTCAGCGATCATCATGCGGATCGACACACCGTACATGCTATTCGGCTATCCCGCTCTTGCCCTGATTTTATTCCTGATTGCTTGTTTGTTAGGCCTTGGGTTGATCGCCAGCGCCGTACTTAGCGATCGTAAGGCCCCATCGCGTAAATTACCGCCGCCTTAGATTAGTGAATCCAGCGCCGCCGCCCCAATCTTCGCGGCGCGCTAACCTGTTGGGAGGCAGCTTTTCCGAAAGCTTGCTTTCGCCAACCTCCAAGCCGTCGCGGAATCGATGATCGATGACGAACGCCGCTCCGCCCCAGATCGCCCTGCTGATCGTCGATATGTTCAACTTCCTCGATTTCGCGGACGGGCAGGCGCTACTCAAGCAGGCGCTGCCGGCCGCGCGCCGGATCGCCGCGCTGAAGCGCCGCTTCCGACGCGTTGGCGCGCCTGTGATCTACGCTAACGACAATTTCGGCCAGTGGCACGCCGATTTCCGCGAACTGGTCGCGGTCTGCCGCCACGAGACTTGCCGCGGCGCGCCGATAGCGGACTTGCTGGCGCCTGAGGCGGACGACTTTTACGTGCTCAAGCCCAAACAGTCGGCCTTTCATTCCACGCCGCTGGCTGTGCTTCTTGAGCATTGCGGCTGCCGCGAAGTGGCCATCACCGGCATTTCGACTGACGTATGCATCGCAGCCACCGCGATCGACGCGCACATGCGCGACCTGACGGTGAGGATTCCCGCCGATTGCGTCGCCGCACCGAGCCGGCGCCGCACTGCGGTGGCCCTCGCGGTGCTCAAGCAGTCGGTGCATGCGCGCTGCGCGCAGTCGCGTTCGCTGCATCCATGACCGTCTAAGCCGGCGCAGACTCGATTGCCGCGGCGACGCTTTCATGACGATCCGCGATTCCCGGAATGGGCAGGCGGTGAGCGACCATCGGAATTTCGACCGATGCGTGCATCTGGGGCCACCGCGATCGCAAGCCGGTCACGCAGCCACCGCGCGCCTGCCTCACAGCTGCGAACGCAAGGGGCGGACCAAGGCCTCGCGGACGCGCTGATGCCACGGCCGCTGCAGCCAGGCGTCGCGCGTGTAGGGGCGGGACCGAGCCAGATCGCTCTCGAACACCCTGCGCATGCGCTGGGCGAATCCGCGGTCGTATACGTTGAGGCTGGCCTCATCGTTGAGCCGGAACGATCGGATGTCGAAATTGGTCGAACCCACCGATACGAGGTATTCGTCCACGATCAACATCTTCACGTGCATCATCGTCGGCCGATATTCGTGGAATTCGACGCCCGCCGCGAGCAAGGCGCCCCATTGGGCCTTTGAGGCGAGCCTTACGGTTTCCGAATCGGTGTGCTCGCCGGGGGCCAGGATGCGCACGCGTACACCGCGCAAGCGCGCGCGCAGCAGCGCCTGCACGATGAGTTCGTCCGGAACGAAATACGACGCAGACAGGTCGATCGAGCGCCGCGCGGCGGTGAGCGCCATCAAGTACATCAGGTGCATGCTCTCGCTGCCGCTGGTGGGCGAACTGAGAAACATCTGCGCGTCTGCGCCGCCGACCGGCGCCAACGCCGGAAAATAGGCCGGCCCTGAAAGAGGCCGACCGGTCATCTTGATCCAGTTGTCGTTGAAGGCGGCCTGGAATTGTCCCGCCGCCGGACCACGCAGGCGGAAATGCGCCTCGCGCCAATGCTCTGGGTCTTGCGCATGTCCCCGCCACTGGTCGGCGATGCCGACACCGCCGGTGAAGGCCACGGCGCCGTCGACCACCAGGAGCTTGCGATGGGTCCGGTTGTTGAACCGGTCCCAGCTGTACCAGTCCAGCGGGCGATAACGCTCGATCTGCACCCCGGCGCTGCGCATCTCATCGAGCAAGTCCGTATCCATCTTGGCGCTGCCGAGCCAGTCGATGGTCAAGCGCACCTCGACGCCGGCGCGTGCGCGCTCGGCCAGCGCGCGGCTGAAATTCCGGCCGACCTCGCCTGACCAGTAAATGTAAGTCTCGAAGGTGATCGAACGCCGGGCCGCCGCAATCGCCTCCAGCATCGCCGGGAAGATCTCGTCGCCATTCTGCAGATCCACGACTTCATTGCCGGCGACGATGCCCGGCCCGAGCATGATCGACATTTCGCGCCGGAACTGGGGGTCTTCGACTCCGTAGCGATGCTCCGGCAGGCGTTGAATGCGCTTTTCCGGACCGGCCAGGTTCACCGCGACCCATGCCACCAAGGCGGTCGTCAGGACAGCGCCGAGCAACCAGGCGCCGACCTGCCGACGTGTCCAACGCTTTCGTTCCAGGATGCCCATGCCCCACCTCGATGGCCGCGCCAGCCTTCGTAGCTTCATCGCCCGGCGGGTGTTCGTTCGACGTCTTCGCGGCGGGCGGTCGCCTTCGCAAATCCCTAACCAAGGGCGTTGCAGCGTATTCGACTACCGCTGCAGCGGCTAAGGAGCGTGGCAACGCACAGTGACGACTGCCGTCTGCCGGATCTACCGCCCGCGGTGGAACGAGCCCCGCCATACACCCAAGACTGGAGGCTGTTGTCCCCATGCAACCGGACTGGATCGGATGGATCTCCTCCGCCGTGCTGATCGCCACCTTGGTGCGTCAAATCGTGAAGCAAGCCCGTAGCCCAGATCAGGAGGGCGTATCGAGCTGGCTGTTCATCGGACAATGTGCGGCCTCGCTGGGATTTGTGGTGTACAGCGTCCTGCTCGACAACTGGGTATTCGTCGTCACCAACAGTTGCCTGCTGGCGACCGCGCTGGTCGGACAGATGCTGGCCTGGCGCAACCGACGCTCAAACGGCCAAGGAAAAGCCTCGTGAGCGCGACACGCATTCGATCCGTCGGGGCCACGACGATCGGGCCGGTCCATCGCGCCACCTGTCATTGCGGCGCGGTGGAACTGGAGCTGCGGCTGCCGCACGGCATCGTCGATCCGCACCGTTGCGACTGTTCGCTATGCCGTCGCCGGGGCGCAATCGCGGCAACGGTGCCACTGCCCGATCTACGAGTCGTTCGGGGACATGCAGCGCTGAGGCTCTACCAGTTCCATACCCGGACGGCCAAGCATTACTTCTGCTCGGTGTGCGGCGTCTACACTCATCACCAGCGGCGCTCCGATCCCAACGAATATGGCGTCAACGTCGGTTGCCTGGAAGGTGTCGATCCGTTGTTGCTCGATCCGGTGCCGGTCAGCGATGGCGTTCACCATCCCAGCGACTCGCAGCCGGAGTAGGTTGTGTCGGTCAGGCATCTCGGCGCGCTCGTCCGGTCCCGCATCGCCGCACCGCAGCAGGCTCGCGGGTATGCGTAGATTCGTGCAGGCGCTTTCGGCCGAAACAGACTGGGCGTCGGCCACTTTTCCCGCCTTCGCAGATGCGCTGCGGGCCACGCCCGACCGCTACAACATCGCCGGCCACGACACCGCCCTCGCCGTTCTCGGCCTGCCCGACGGCCCGCGCCTGCGCGAATGCGTTTGGGGCCTGGTGCCGCCGTGGTCGCCGTCGCCGCAGACGCGCTACACCACCGTCACCGCGCGCCTGGACCGCGCCGCGCGCAGCCGAATGTACCGGCGAGCGTGGCAGTCGCAGCATTGTGTGGTGCCGATCAGCGGCTACTACAAATGGGACCGCAACTCTGCGCCGGCGCGGCCGTACTTCATCCACGCGCGTTCGGGCGAGCCTTTGTTGCTGGCCGGGTTGTGGGAATGCTGGGATCGCGACGGGCCCGCGCTCTACACCTTCACCCTGCTGACCGGCCCCAATCCGGCGATCCCCGCGCCGTTGACCCAGGATGGGCCGGTGTTCGTTCCTACCGACCGCTGGCAACGCTGGTTGAAGCCGGGCGCCTGGTTTCCCGGCGTATCGTTGAAGGGGCTTCGCCTGCCCGCGCTGGATGCGTATCCGGTCGGCCGCGCGATCCAGGACAAGACCCGCGACGACTACACCTTGCTTGAACCCGCTGCAGCGGACAACGAATCGGCATACCCGGACGACACCGACGAGGATTTCACCGACGACGACTAGCCGGCGGGACGGGACACAGCATCCGTATCCGACGGCTCAGGCTTCCGCTTCGAGCCGCAGCCTGCGCCGCTCCCACGTCTGCGCGGTCTGCGGCTTGACGAACAAGACGACCACATCCGGATGCTCGCCGCGCACCGCGGCTTCCAGGCGCAGGATGCAGGCTTCGATCTGCGGCGTGGTCAAGGCATCGTGGAAGTCCGCGCTCAAGGCCGCCATGATCGATTCCTGACCCAACTGCTGGGTCAAAACGCCGTTGGCCCGGCGTATCGCCGGGTCGGCGTTGGCGATGCGCAGGATGTCGTCCGCAACCTGGCGCTGCGCGGCCTCGCCCAGCAACAGGCCCTTGGTCTCTCGCGCGAGCAGGATCGCGGTGACCGCGAGCACCACGCCGATGCCGAGCGACGCGTAGCCGTCGTAACGCGGGTCCGCGGTCCATTGGGACAGGGCGATGCCTGCGAACGCGAGCAGCAGGCCGAGCATCGCGGCGGTGTCTTCGAACAGCACGGTGAGGGTGGTGGCGTCCTTGCTGTCGCGGAACGCCTGCATCCAGCCGCGGCGTCCCTTGGCTTCGCTGCCCAGCGATCCAGGCATCGCCGCGGCGTGCCAAGCGCAGGGCACGGCTTATCGGTTCTCGGCTCCGATCACGCCTGCGCAGCAGGAGGCCTACGCCAACCAAGGCATCTATATCCATGGCGTATCGCCGATTGGAGCCGGGAACTGGCTCATCGGCAACTCCGGCACCTACAAGGTTCCGGCGCCGCTGCGGATCTCGCGTCGCTACGTCTACGACCAGAGCCAGCAACTGTGCAAGACCATCGAGCCGGAGATCGGCGCGACGGTAATGGAGTACGACGGGGCCGGCAATCTGCTGTGGTCGGCCGCTGGCCTGAACCTGCCCGATCCGAACCAATGCAATCGGGCCGAAGCCGTCGCCTCTGGCCGCGTCGTGGCCCGCACGTACGATGCGCGTAACCGGCTCAAGACCCTGAGCTTCCCCACCGGACGCGGCAATCAGGTCTGGAACTACTATCCCGACGGCTTGGCCCGCGAGATCACCACGGACAACGAGGGCACCGGACAAAACCTCATCGTCAACCGCTACCAGTACAACAAGCGGCGGCTGTTGAGCAACGAAGCGGTCACGCTGCAGACCGGCGCGGTCTGGAGCAGCGACAACGGCTACGACGCCAACGGCAGCCGCATCAGCTACACCGTTCCGGACGGCACGCAGGTAAACTACGCGGTCAACGCGCTGGGGCAGCAGACCAACGTCAGCTCGGTCGGCCGAACCTACGCTTCCGGCGTCAGTTACTACCCGAACGGCGCGATTCGCCAGTTCACCTACGGCAACGGCATCGTGCACACGATGACCCAAAACGCCCGGCGGCTGCCATCGCGCAGCGCCGATGTGGGCGCGCTCGACCTGGAGACCGGCTACGACGCCAACGGCAACGTCGGCCAGATCCTGGATCGCCTGCGCGGTGATCACTACAGCCGCTGGATGAGCTACGACGCCTTGGATCGATTGTCCACGGTCGGTTCGTGCAACTTCGGGGGCGACTGCTGGCATCGTTTCAGCTATGACGCGGTCGACAACCTGCGCGGCTGGTCGTTGGGCGGGGTCAAGAACCACCGTTATGTCTACAACGACAAGAACCAGCTGACCAACCTGCGCGAGGGCGAGAACGGGCCGAGCGTGGTCGGCCTGGGCTACGACGTTCAGGGCAACTTGAACAACAAGAACGGCCAAGCGTACGAGTTCGACTATGGCAATCGCCTGCGTCGGACGCCGGGGAAGGAAACCTACGTCTACGACGCCTACGGCCGCCGACTGAGCCAGTCGAACCAGGCGGACACGAAGTTCACTAACTCCTTCTACAACTTAGGCGGGCAGTTGCTGTTCCGTTACGAAGGGCACGCAAACGAGGCCACGAACGACAACTACCCCGAGATCAACCGGCCGCACATCTACTTGGGCAGCAGCCTGCTGGCGACCGTCGACTGGAATCGCGCGACCAGCACGGTCGAGACGAAGTACTACCACACCGATGCGCTGGGCAGCCCGGTCGCCGTGACCAATGGCGCAGGCCAAGTGGTCGAGCGGACCGAGTGGGAACCCTACGGTGCTGCGATCGGAAAGCCCAGCTACGACGGCGTTGGCTATACCGGGCATGTGATGGATGGACGCACCGGTCTGACCTACATGCAGCAGCGGTACTACGACTCGACCGTTGGGCGATTCTTAAGTGTCGACCCGGTCACGGCCAACGCGGTTACGGGCGGGAACTTCAATCGTTATAAGTACGCCGGGAATAATCCGTACCAATTCGTTGATCCCGATGGGAGGATGGATAAGACATCCATAGACAAGGCTAACGCTGAACAAAAAGCTGAACAACGAAAAACAGCTTTGGATCGTCTACTAGAGGCCGGAAGTGGCATCGTTGGCGGAGTGCGCAGCGATGTTCGCGCGCTCGGAGCTGCAGCACAAAACCCAGGCTCAGACGAGCCTACCATGGCGTTTGTCGGCCTAGGGCTGCTCTTCACTCCAGCAGGCCCCGAAGGACGCCCTGTCGTGGCGGCTAGTGTGGGAGCAATCGACCTAAGAGCAATTGGTTTAGGAGTTAAAGCTCTCGCGCAACGTTTTTTTGGACCATGGACTAAACGCGACTTGATGCGCGCCGCAGAAGGCAAGGGACCATTGGACTTCATACCGATGAGAAACGCAGCGGGTAAAGAAGTGCCCCTTGAACTTCATCATGCAGATCAAATGCCTGGCTCAGCCATCCATGAAGTACAACCGTTTCACTCTGCCATACCTGGCGCACATCCAAATAAGTACAATCAAGGCGTCACACCACAAATGCGTGCCGAGGATGCCAATCTACACTGGCAACTTCGTGGCCAAGAAATGGGCAATCCACCACCCGGACCGTGATCATGAGACATCTAACTTTTGATGATGCTGTTTCTGCACTGAGGCGCGGCCGAGTGGTCGATCAATTGATCGAAATTGCCCCTGCTTATGGCACAACAGTGATTCGATATGTCAGCGTCACTCCAACCAAAGAGGGCAGCTTTGACGTATCGCTGATCGAGCGATTCGACGAGGGCAGGCCAGATTTTCTCGATGTCTATGCCTTCAGCTACGTTGATCCAGACCCACCTCACGGCTCGACCGAAAACTTTCTAGCTCCCGGAGAGGCGTTAGCCTACGCTCAAAATGAGCTGGGCTGCTCTAGCGACAAATTTGTCAACGAAGGCGTAATCCAGGACGAGTATCGCGACCGAAAGTTTGGTTAAAACTTGCGAAACGAGCAATCCCGATTTCTTGGTCCCGGCAACGGGGCCTTTCTTTTTTCGGCGGAAGGTGCGTTACGGCAGCGCATCGATCAACCTGCTCCCAAAGTTGCGGGCCAAACGAGGACTGCCACCCCATCGAGCGCTCTTGCAATTTCGCTGAGTTGATACCTATACGCCATAGCCTCGCCAACTCATCGCGCAAGCAACCTCAAAACCAAGGAACCCAAGGAAAGTGAGGCATAAATACAGCGAGGGCACGTGGTTTGCGGTCCCCCTGCGAAACGGGGGGTTCGCTACAGGCGTCGTCACCAGGAAAAGCAAAAAAGGCGGAATCATCGTCGCTCATTACTTCGGGCCACAGCGGGATACGCCAAGCACGATGGATGAGGTCGAATCGCATTCCGCCGCATATGCCCTCATCGTGCTTCGTTCTGGTGACATCTCCATCAAGAAGGGACTCTGGCCTACTATTGGCCATACGCCTAACTTCTCCATAGAAGAATGGCCCACCCCGCTGTTCATTAGGAAGCAAGAAATAGGCGGCATGGCATATGCCATGGCCTACGACGATGGAGATGTCAGCGTGCTACTACATGAGGAACTCGTTGCGTACGACGAAAACCTATCACCGGATGGGCTTCATGGCGACGGAGCTGTGGAACTGATCCTCACATCAGCTTCGACGTAGGCCCAAAGCACGCCGTAGCGGCGGCAAAGCGAGCAATTGCATTCGGTGATCGTCGGCGGGAATGCGCGGAGGACGATTTCTACCGTGCCGCAATGGCAGGTGCCACGTATCGCCGATTCGGTCACGACATTTCTCGCAAGGGGGGCTCTCATCCTACCGGCGTGTCGTTAAATTGACATCTGGCGCCCACCGGGCTGAAGCCGAGGCTGCTTGACAGGCGCATGGGCGGAGTTGGAATCATGGAAAACATGAACTTCAATATCGACGAACTTAGCTTACGGGAGCTGACGTCCCTTCTTATTTCTGCGGAGAAGCGAAAGCAACTCTATCAAAGCATCGCCCCGCCGCTTCGGTGCGTCGGCAAGCGGTCGCTCTTGCTGCAAAACATGGCTACACGATAGAAGAACTCTTTGGCGAGCAGCCTGCAGCCCCTCCGATCCGACGGAAGCGGGGATCACGCCGCAAGGCGAGCAAAGTCGCGCCCAAGTACCGCGACCCAGAAAACGAGCGCAACACTTGGTCAGGCCGAGGGAGCATGCCGCGTTGGCTAGCGAAAAAGCTCCGGTTCGGCCAGCACCCCATTGATTTCTTGATTCCGGGCATAGCGAAACCCACCGCTCGCACAACCAGCTCAGTAGGCAAGCGGACACTCGTCAAGCAAGGCTGCCCCTCACCGCGCGAGGCGAAGTGCACGATCCAGGAAGCCACTTTCGACTATTGGCGCCGGTCAATGCCTAAAGTATTGCGGGTTCTCGACGGGCGAAATGTAACTTGACGCTTGCTGGAGCCGCCCACCCCGATGGATTAGCAACTGCGAGTAGCTCCTTAGATTCGCATACCCGGTGTATGCTTGCTCGAAAGCGCTTTCAGTCCAGGGACAGGGCCCGAGGGGGGGTATGCGGAAGCCAGAGCTTTCCAAGCGGTACGACGCAATGACAGCGGCCATCCGAAAGTCATGGGGCGAGCTGGTTCAACACTCCAAAAAGTACGCCAGGCTGAAGAAAGCTGAGCTCGTCCGCACAAGGTACGTGCAGCGCGATCGACTCATCGACCTAGCCAGTCGCAAAATGTGGGTGGCCCGAGCGGTTATTTTCTTGCTTGCAGCGTCCGCGACAGCACTAGTTGCGGAGCCGCTACAAGTACGAGTGATAGAAACTTATCTAACCACCAAGGATGATCTCGCAGCGATCAAGTCGCTATTTTTGAACGTGGGGAGCGCATCGATCGGCGCGGCGGCAATTGCTTTCTCCATCGTTCTGTTCGCCATCCAGATCAACGTTGAACGAATGCCTCAAGGCTTGTTTCGCAGACTTAGCTCGGATCGCCGGCTTCTAGGTTCGTTCTTCTTCTCATTCGTTGTCGCGGTTGCGATCACGTTCTTGTCCCTAATCCCTAGTGCCAAGTACGCGTCGGCAGCACTGCTCGCAATGTGCTGGGGAATTGGCACGATGTTGGGCCTTTTCCTCTACGCGTATCGCCGGGCACTTTCTCTCATCAATCCCATTGAGCAGCTCAAGATAGTCCAGAGCGTGGTAAGAAACGACCTCCTCGCATGGGGTAAGCGCGCCCTACGAATGGGGCCACTGTTTGAGTTGGACCCGGAAACCCAGAGGCGAGAATCGCAGTACGATTATGCTCGCCTGTCATTTTTCAACGACCACCCTCATTGGACACGCCTAGCCGAAGACGGCGTTCGCACAGCTGTATCGTACTCAAGACAGTACGCTCAGAGCGGTGACTATGAAGTATCCCAGTTTGCGATCCTGTCCATCGTAAAGATCAATGGCGCTTACGTAGCCGCCAAAGGTCGAACTTTTTTCGCACACAACGGCTTCATCGATGAACCGAGAGCCACCGACGGCTTCATCAACTCGACGCTGGAGCAGGTAAAGCAGAGCTTTCAATTGGCGCTGTCACGTCGCGATGAACAACACATCAATCAGACCATCCGAACGTTCACCGGCCTTGCTGCCGTCTACACGTTTATCGACTATCCGCAGGAAGGCGCGAGCAGGCATCACACAAATTTGGCCGTGGGGTACCTGAAGTCCGCCCTAGAGGAAGTCGCCAGGCAGAATCTACCTGATGTGATGATGCTCGGCGCTCGAGGCCTTGGTGACGTAGCGCGCGCCGTTCTTGCGCGCGCTCCTTCGGATCAGATCAGAGGGATTGTCGAGCGAATTGGGGTAATCGCTGCGATTGGAGCATTGAACTCTAACCAGCGCCCTGTCACACAGACAGCGATGGAGCAGTTGGCCGATCTAATCTTACAAGTTTTACAGCGGCAGCAAGAGATAGAATCCACGCTGGAAAAAATTGCATTGGCTGCATACGGTGCTGCGACCATCTTCAGCACAAGCCCCGAAGACCTACGATCCCATTCCGACTACTTATCCCCTTACTTCTCCACGGCGCAACTTTCGTCGCTTCCGACGGGGATAAACCTCCTTGTCAATGCCGCCATTGCGGCTCCAGCCGACCACGAGCACGCGCCAACCATCATTCGAAATCTCTACACGCTGCTCAAAGTAAGCAGGCGTCCACACAAAGATCTTTTGATTCACACCATTGGCCAGCGTTCATCGTTGGCGTTCGACATGCTTCACGGCACGACAGATGCGATGGAAATCTTGCTCGCGCTCGCGGGTGGCCCGGCTTGCCCGCAAAACCTAGTGGAAGCGATGAGGGACGAAGCCGATAGATATGCTTCCATTTTAACGTGGATACGCTTCGATGATGGAGTCGCGAATTTTCTGGAGAGCCACTCTTATACAGAATTGCTCTTCCGCGCAGGAGCAACGGCACAGGACCGCGACGGTACTGACGCATATGAAACCGTCAGAGACTTACTACTCAATTGGGGGATCGAAGGCGGACGGTTGGCTCGTGGTTGGGCTACGTTTGAGCAAGCGATGTTTGCGCTGTGCGCGCTGGCTGTGCGCTCAGGAAGCCAACATGAGGCCGAGTGGCTGATCCGGCGCCTTACAGAGCGACATGAGGACTTGTTGCTTTATGAGTTGGACGAACGTGTGGGGATCGCACGCGCGCTGCGTGACAGAGCGCATAGGCTTCGTGCGAGAGCATACGAGCTCAACGACATAGACCGACAGCTTGGAGCGGGAGATCGCAACGCCACCGGGCACCTCCTAGAGCAGATCGCAGCTTCACTTGGCGCAGATGGCGGCGCATAGCCCTGGTAGTCAATTGCAATCCTGCACGGCAGGTTGATCGCGATAAAACTCGTTGAAAAGACCAGCCGTAACCCATTGATCCGTAAGCCACCGAAAAACCATCCACTGGTCGGCAGTCCACAGGAAGGGAGAAAACGGAGAAAAGTTGGCGAAATTTTCGCCAAATCCGGGGCTGTGGATATTTGACAAGTCCACAGGCCTGGGACCAAAAGGCCGGAAATAAGGCCTTTTCGCGAGGGGGTGTGGCGGAGAGACGCGGTTAGACCGCGATGGAATGGTGGAGCGTGGGCAACCGGAATCCAACTCTCTTGATTATCCAAGGTTACCCCCGGTTATCCAGAGATATCTTAAATCATGTCGACTTGTCGGTGCCGCCCTGCCCGGACAGGCAGACCAAGTCGACCGCGGGCTAACTGCCCAGTCCCTCCCGGCGGTCGGATCAAGCCGGTAGCGAAGGCGCGGGCCCTGCCCCAGAGTGGACCGCCCCCCAGTCGCTCGGCCACTTCGGCCACCGGCCGACCCTACTCCACGATCTACCGGACCGCTTCGATCTTGAGTTCATCGGTGTACCGCTTCGAGCTCATAACCACCTCCGCTCATGTCGTCCTTCTGGGCGAATTGTCGACGTCCTGCGCCTGGCTTTCGAGTGGCACTTTGCGCGGGTGTGCGGGCATGGTGATCGGTTTTGTCGACGGACGCTGCGGTCGCTGCTTCTTCCGTGCGCTCAGGCGCCCATTGTCCCGGCTGATCCGAACGATCGGCGGGATTGCGCAACTCGCCGCGCGCCGTCCAGACTTCCTCGCCCGCAGGCGCGTTGCCGCGTAGCTTGCTCATATCGCGATCTTCCGTATCGGTGTAAAGCGATGGCAATACGCTCGCAGCCGTGGCGTTAACAGTGCGCATGAACCGCGCGAAGACCGGGCTAGCGCCCAAAGCCACCACCCGTTGGCGGATCGCTTGCTGACACACAGCAACCCCATGAAGCGCGCTACCACCTGCCGGCGATCACGCACGTGTAACGAAGGAAAGCCCATGCTACTTGTGCTGCGGCGCAATGCCGCAACGGCTGCTCAAGCCGCGCTCTACTTATCCTTGTCTCCGCATTGAGTTCTGCCTCCGGCAATCCGGAGGCTGTGGCCAATGGCCGATGTCACTCACACAGGAGCATCAGCGTGAAGACGCACAATCGATCATCCGCCTCCCTCGCGCACGCCGGCGCAGACGCGGCGCCGTGTCTGGATATGCTCGCCCAACAGGCGGCGGAGAACGAGGGCTGGCCCGTGGCGGCGATCGCGCCTCCCGCCCTGTTCTATGCAACGCCGTGGCGCTGGTACTTCCACACCGCCCCCGTCGACAGCGTTCAGGGCGCTCGCGCAGTGCGACTGGGAAGTTCGCTGCCGAGTTCAACATGAACGTTCTCACGATTATTGCCCTTTGCGGCTTCGTAGTCGCCTTGTCCGCGGAGTCTTTCATTCAAGCCAGGTTCTGGCGGCTAATGCGGAACCGCCATCCGACCCAACTCGCACACTTCAAGGCCGAAGCTAGGGCGCCCCTGGCCCGCTTCAGCGCGCGCGCTACGATGCTCTACTTGCGTGACAAAAATTTCCGTTTCAGTCTGGATCACAATGGCCACGCACACTGCAACGACAATCGCTGCTCAATGATGTTTTCGTATTGGGCAACCGTCATAACAGGCTGCCTCCTCCTCACCACCGTCGTTCTACGCGGTTGGTAGCGCCCAGAGCCCAGGCACATCGCCACCGTGTCGCCAGTTACGCAGTTCGCGGTGCCGCGGGCTGCGTCACCTACCGCACTCCGGCGCCCGTTTCTGAACGGTAGGCCGTCGATTAATAGCTGACTGACTCACTTGATATCCACTCATCGCCGACAGCCTACACCCTGATCTAAGCCGCCATCGACTATAGATCAGCTGCATTTCCCGATGGCGCCCGATCACCAAGAGTCCACCGATGAACTTCACCCAATCGCTACTATGCACACTGGTCCCAATATCGGGCGACACAATGACGCAAGAGCCCCCTAAGAATCTCCTTGAAGTAGCCGCGGAACAGGGCTCATTCGCTCTGTTTTGTGATGCGGTCAGACAGTCGGGGCTCCAAGAAACCCTGGAGGGGAAAGGCCCCTTCACGGCATTCATTCCCATCGATTCCGCATTCGAAAAGTTGCCAAAGGGCTACTTTGATGCACTCGTTTTGCCAGAGAACAAGAAGCAGCTGATCGACTTAATAAGTTATCACATCGTGCCGAAGCGGAAGACGGTCGCGGAATTTGAACGTTGGGATTCGTTGAAGACCCTAGACGGAAATACCCTATCCGTCCAATCCGTAAACAAGCAGGTGATTGTAGGTGTTGGAAAAGTCGTGTTGCCTGACTTGTACGCCGTCAACGCGGCCATACACGGAATAGATCGGGTCAATATCCCGCCAAGTGCACAACGGCTTGCTCCTCCTTCGGTGGCCGGATAGTCGACGCAGGGACATCAACCTGCACCGCTCTTTGGGTCGGCAAGGGGCATTCGCGGTCGAGGGGTCGAGTGCCGTGCCACAGAACCCGAGGTTTGCGATTCAGCGGCGGAAGAACGGAAACGTCGCCATGCCGCGCACGCTCAAAGCAGTCACGGCACAGCCCATATCTCCTTGCCTCACAACGGCCCCATTGACGGCAGTGTTACGACAAAGCGCGTTCCCGCGCCCAAACCGCCGCTTACCGCGGTGACCTGACCGTCATGCGCAAGCACTAGTTCGCGCACAACGGCAAGACCGATTCCCAACCCCGTGCCGTTGACTCCGACAGCGCGGACCTCCTGAACAAAGGGCTCGAAGACACTTGTCAGCGACTCCGGCGCGATGCCTATCCCACTGTCAACCACACATACTTCGATCTGGCTATCCAATAGACGGACCGACAAGACGATCTCGCCTTGTTCGGGCGTGTACTTAGATGCGTTATCCAGCAGGTTGCGCAGCACTTGGGTGAGGCGGCCCGCATCTCCGTCGACCATGAGCCGCTCCGGCGGGACACTGATGAAGAAGCGCTGCTGACGTGCCTCCATAGCCGAACGGCAGGACTCGGCAGCCTGTTCGGCGATCAGAACCATGTCAACGGGGCGTCGATCGAGTTGAAACTTTCCGCTTTTTGCCCGCGCCACATCGACTAAGTCACCGATCAATCGTGAGATATGCATGACTTCGCGTTCGATGATGCGCTGCATATCAATCCGTTCGCTCGCGTTCTCCGACTTCAGCATGGTCGCGGCGATCAGAATCGGCGTTAGAGGATTGCGCAGTTCATGAGCAACCATTGCCATCGCCTGTTGCTGATGCTGATACGCAGCTTCGGCCGTGACTTGCGACTGACGGGAACTCAACGCGGCCAGCACCAACTCGCCGTTAGCTTCCTGAAGCTGATCGATACGCACACCGGGTTGAACAATTGCCGCTTGATAACGGGAAAATGGCCGGACCTGCTGCCTTTCCACACGGTTATCGCCCGGGCTTTCGCGCACTGCGTGATCCCGGTAAAAGGCATACCTTCCCCGCCCCTTTTGTCCTTGTTTGGCGCGATACATCGCGGTATCAGCCCGGTCGATCAAGCTCTCGACATCATCTCCATCAGCCGGAAAAAGGCTGATGCCGATGCTCGCGGTTAAACGCAGGACATGCGCCCCCATTCGACACGGAACCCCCAGCGCATCGATGAGCTTTTCGGTCGTTGCGCCGGCGTCTGACGCGTCTCCTATCCTGCTCAACAAGATCAGGAACTCGTCTCCGCCGTAGCGACTGATCATGTCACCTTCCCGCGTCACGGCCGCGAGCCGATGCGCGGCCATCCGCAATACTTCGTCGCCGACGGCGTGACCGAGCGTATCGTTGATCCACTTGAAGTTGTCCAGATCTATGAACAGCAATGCGACGAGCCCACCATAACGACGAGAGTTCGCTATCGCGGCACTGAAATGCTCTGATAGGCGCTCGCGATTGGGCAGCAAGGTGAGGGAATCCATGCCGACCGACCGAACCGCCTCGTCGAGCTTGTGGGCGGCGGCATCGGACTCCTGCCGCGCTTGCAGGGCGGCGATAACGAGCTGCTCATTGACCGCCACCAGATAGGCTGGGGCCGCGCTGCAACGGGCATACGCGTTCGAGACGCTTTGAATCCGAGCCGCCAGGACCCTCGCGGCCTTCTGCATCTTTGCCTGTTCGCAACCGCCTCGAACCGCTTTGCGGTTGCCGCGGCGGCGGAGCCCAGATCCGAATCTAGCCACGATCGTCATCGCAAGTACCATGCGTGCCGGCTTTGCGGGTAGGTCGCCCCCCGAGAAGGCCCTCGCGATCGTCCAGTCGTCCGGCAATCCGTAGACCATCGCTATCGATTTCATACAACCGCAAGTCGTTTGAATGGGCGCTGGCCCGAACTTTTACTACCGCGATAACTCGCAACAAGCGACTATCGATCTCGACATAGCGCTGCACGATGATGGCGTCGGTCAGGAACGCGGTGCCATAGGGGCTAAAGCGCAAGTCGGTATAGCGGTCCTCCAGTTCTGATGTCATCAGCAGGCTTACACCAGCCTTAGCCATCGCGGAAACTAAGCGCGCCAGAGACTGACGAAAATCCTCGCGGAATGTCGGCGCCAGCGCCAGTTCGAACGCCGAGAGCGAATCGATGACCACTCGCGTGGCACCGAGACGTTCCACCTCCTTGAGCAACAGCAGAATCACCTCGTCTATGGACAGATCGCTGGCACGGCTATCGACCAGACCCACGCGTCCAGTCTCGATCAGTTCGATCAGTCGTTCGTTACGACCACGATTGGGTTGCTGTTCGAACACGGCGATCACACCCCGCTCTCCCACGCGATCCCCCTCGCTCAGGAACGCCGAGGCCAAGATGCTCTTTCCCGAGCCGGAGGGTCCCGCGACAAGCAACGAGTATCCCTGGGGCAAGCCACCTCCAAGCATTTCGTCCAGAGTCGCATCGCCCATCCCCAGCCGCGGCTTGGTGCCGGCGCCACGGTCCATAGCCGCTGCGATCAGGGCCGGCGCGAATACTTCGATGCCCTCCGGGCCGATGCGGAAGGTATGCAGGCCAGGCAAGGTGGGTTGACCGCGCATCTTCAGCACCTCCATTTTCCGTACCATCGAATTGCGCTGCACGCTTTGCCGCAACCAGATCAATCCATCGGCCACGGTGAACACCGGGTTGGCCTCGCTGTCGTTGAAGTACTCCCCGATCAGAAAGGTAGTCGCCTGCCAGCCGGTCATTGCGACTCCCAGCCGCTGGACGAAGTGCTGCAGATCGGCGATCCGATCGCCTGCCGAAACACCTGCGAGCATTACGGACCGGAACGAATCAACAAAAACGAGGGCGGGACCGGATTTCTCGACCTCAGCTTCGATTCGTTGCAGTACGCGATCGAGACTTCCGGCCTGGATCTCTTCGCCGAGGTTAACGAACCGCACAGAGCGATTGATCGCCGTGTCGTCGAAGAACCCGAACTGCTGCTGATAGCGGAGCATCTTGAGCGGGGGTTCGCCCAGAACCGTGAAATACAATGCCGGACGGCGCGGCGTCGCCAAGGCGAACATGATCTGATGTGCAAGCGTCGTCTTCCCGCATCCGGGAGGACCGGCGATGAGATTGAAGGAGTACTCGGGTAGGCCGCCACCCAAGACTGCGTCCAAGCCTGGGACCCCAGTGGCCAAACGGGTAATGGTCACTTTGCTGCTCATGGGGGGACATCCTGCGGCGGTAAATCACTAAGAGGATCCATCGGCACGGGGCATAAGAGCCGCTGAGCTAATGAAGGGCCGATCAGACTGGCGAGCAACTCATGGAAGGTGCGCAGGAAACTGCTTCCACTCGTCAACGCGTCGCTTGCGCTGCATTGCGTGAGGTATTCGCGAAGCCCGTCTACGTCGTTTCCCTCCGCGGAGGAAGTCGACACCCGATTGAACCCGGGAGTCGTAGCACTCGCCAGATTCAGGCTGCGCCTATACAGCGCAGTGACGGCGGCGGGTCCTATGATGGGCTGCAAGGCCGCTTCGAACTCCAGCCAGAGCGAGGCAACCGCTTCGGCTATCACCACCGCATCCGCATTTTCACTGATGGCCTGCGCCAATCGACAGTCGATTCCCTGATTTTCCTGATCGTCCATCGCATGAACCACAGAACCAGTCTCGTGGAGAAACCTACACTACTCCTAATTCTTCCATCTGACCCAAAACTTCGTCTGTTCAGCAAAACGGGAGGCGCGACGTTGGATTTCCCAGATGACACTAAAAGTACTTATCTCCTGTAAACGCCGTTGATGGACCTGATAATCGCTGCGGGCGGCAGTCCGGCAGATGCGACGCGTCCAACTTTGACGGGCCGCCGATGAGCATGCTGGTGTCCTCCGTGAAGGAACCCTGCTGCAGCTTGAAGTTGATTGTGGGGGACTGCTAGAGGGCCTAAATCCAATCCCCGAGCGGCGCATATTCGATCAAAGCGGCGTGGGATAACGGCCACGAGAGGTTCCCGATCACGGGACCAAAGCCCCCGACTCCGTCGCGCCAGTAGTTTCATCTCCGCCTGCATCGATCGGGACTGTCGGTCGGCCATGCAAGTAACCTTGCTGAAGGTAGACACCGAGCTCCAGCAAGGTCTCGGCGTCCTCTGGCGTCTCCACGCCCTCGGCAACGACCTCCGCGCCCAGATCCAGCACCATCGCTGCGACGTGCCCAACCAGCTTTCTACGGACCCGTTGCGCCGAGTCCGAGACGCCCTGCACCAATCGCATGTCGAGCTTCACAACGTCGGGGACGTAAGCGGCTAGGACCGATAGGCTGGCGTAGCCCGCGCCCAGATCATCCAACGCGGTCCGAAAGCCCGCCGCCCGCAGCAACTTGTGGCTCGCCACCCATGCAGGTACATCAATCGGCAGGTGTTCGGGGAACTCCAAGATGACTCGACCTGGTGACAGTCCGGCGCGCGCTGCCAATTCCGTCAAGTAGCTGAGCGCGGCTTCGTTACCGAGCAACGTGCTGCCCAAGTTGATACAGAGAAAGCCGGGGAGCCTCGATCGCGCCGCCGCCGCCATTGCCTCCCAAACGAGCCGCCGTTCCATCCGACTAAGTTCGCGCCCTTGCAGCCCCTGGTGGACATCGTGGGGGACTCCAGGGATAGGGGACGCGCGACGGCGTCCAGTTCGGTGTGCATTTGCTGCACGGCGTCGCCGAGCGTGCCGATGCGATCGGCCAGGCCGGCATCGAGCGCGTCCTGGCCGAAGAACAAGCCGGCCTCGGTGGCGCGAATCGCTTCCGCCGCGGACCCGCGCTGCTCCGCTACTGTCAGGACGAACAACTCGTAGAGGCGGTCGACCTCGGTTTGGATCGCCGCGCGCGCCTCAGGCGACAGCGGCTGATACGGGCTGCCGTCGTTCTTCCGGGCGCCGGCCAGAATCGGGGTATAGCTCAGACCGGCGTTGGCATCGCGGCGCGATTGGTCAACGTGCAGTGCGATCACGCCGATGGAGCCGACACCGGCGGTGCGGGTCACGAAGATCCGGCTGGCCGCGCTGGCTAGCGCATAGGCAGCCGAGAAGGCGGCATCGTTTGCGGCTGCCCAGACAGGCTTAGTCTGCCGAGCCGCGTGGATCTTGTCGGCCAGGTCGAACACGCCGGCGGCCTCGCCGCCGGGACTGTCGATGTCGAGCACGATGCCCCGTACCGCAGGATCGGCCAGAGCGGCATCGAATTGCTGCGCGATCGCCTGATAGCTCGTCAGGCCCGATAACGCTTCGAGACCGGCCGTCCGCTGCACCAAGGTGCCGTGAATGGGGATGACCGCGACGCCGCGGTAATCTGTGAATCGCGGTGCCTGCGGCATCGGCGGCGCCACCTGGACCGCTACGGCCTGGAGCGAACGGAGTTCGACCAGACCGTGACCTAACTCGTTCAGCTTCTACGTGATCCCCTTATGGGGAGGGGCCATCATGCAGACGTGGATCAAAGTCCGCAGAGCCTGGAACGCCATGCTCGTCGCCATACCGATTGAAGAGCTAGCGGTGATCGCACTACAGGCCGTGCCCGGCGTCCGCTCGCCGGTGATCGAGCGTGAGGATATGGACGGCGTCGTTGTGGCGTTCGACTGGACGGGCCCCGGACAACCCGATATTCCCGTCGAGTTTTTGCACCGCTTCGGCCTGGAGCCCGTGCCCGAGATCGATGCACCAACGAGCCAAGAAAAAGGCGGCGGCCCTAGTTGAGCCGCCGCCTGCTGCTGCGCCTTACATCACCACGTGTCGGACATACCCGCATCAGCATGGGATCTAGGCTAGGGCAAATCCGGGGTTTTTGGGACACCCGATAACGACCGCGATCATGATCCTGGGTAATCGTGGATAACGCAGGATCCAATGACCTCCTTGTTGCTCAGTTCACTGCGTCGCCAGCTGAACTGTACAGCGCATGTGGCATCACTCTCGGACCGACGGCGCGGTCCGGTGCTCGCTTTAGCGTATGGTGGCAGATATGCCGCTTGCCCGAAGTCCTCGCTTCGGAAGTGCGGTTCCCTTAGGCAGCTCCGCCATACCTGCTGCTCAACCCTTTTGTCAGGCGCTGTTGGCCGTCCTCAAGGGCTGCGCCTCGCTTTTACTGAACAAGGGATGCTCTCAACATGGTCACTTACACGTCGAACGACGACTCTGCTCGACAACGCGCATTCGACATTGAGGCGGAACGGTGCTACTGGATGGAGAACACAGACCTCCTTCCGAATGCCGACATGTTCAGTTCGAACGAACTGAACTCTGCTGTATCGCTCGGCATCGACTCGGCAGTGCGCGGCCGCCTGCCTGCCGACGCCGAGGATATATTGCGCGCCACATACTACCGTCTGGTAAATCTCCCGATGATGTCTTGGTCCCGCGTCCTGACGGTAATAAGTGCGGTTTATCAACGCGCGATTTTCTGTTCGCTGCCTCAAGTCGGCCTCGAAGCTGAGTGTAACGTGGCCGATGCAGCACCAAGAACGCACGACTGGCAATGGGTATCACGGCAGATGAGACTGCGTTTTCTGCCCCTGCAAAGCTGAGGTATCAACAATTCTTGGCAGCTTGCCGTTCAACTGCACAACGACCAACGCCAGAGCGTGTTGATGGCGTCGCCATGCTGTCTTGCGGATCAGCCCGGTCCGGTTGCAAATCTCGCGCCACGGCACGTACTGCGCCCGCAGCCAAACCAGGCGGCGCTGATCCTCGTCCAACCACTTCAGCCAGCGCACCGTCTCGCCAAAACGGTCGATCGCGCCGGGCGACGCAGTGAACCGCAAGACAATGCGCTCGTCGGCATAGCCCTCCCACGACTGGCGGTTGATGTCCGGCCAGAAGGCCGCATAGCCCTGGACCCGGACCGGCGGCAGTCTGCGCGCGGTGATGGCGGCCTCCTGGAATCGGTCGGTCACGCGCTGAATGTTCCAGGCCGTGCTCATGCTTCTGCTCCCTGCGACAGCGCCCAGTGCAGCAGAGCCAACGCATCGGCCTCGTTGTCGTCGCTGGGCGCATGGCCGCGCCGCTGCATCGCGGCGATCATGGCGTCCTTCTTGGCGTTGCCGTTGCCGGTCGCGAACCGCTTGATCGTGCCGACCGGCACACCCTGATACGGAATCCGGTGCTGCTCACACCAGGCCGTCAGCTGCGCCAGGAAACCGCCGTAAGCGTGCGCCGCATCGACACCGCGGTGTCGGCGCACCTCCTCGAAGTAAAGCGCCTCGACTTGGCCGACGAAGGCCAGCGTCTCGTCCAGCCAACGGCCAAATCGCAGGTAGCGCATGCCGCCGCCTTCGAAGCGACCCGGCCGGAACGCCTGCGTGCCGCTGGCGATCTGGCCGCCGCGCGCCAGCGCCCAGCCCATCGTCGTGCCCAGGTCCAGCGCCAATGTCGTACTGCTCATCATGCATCCTTGGGTTGGGCGGGTGACGCATGTGACATGGTTTCCGGTTATCCCCTGTATGTGCGTGCGCGCGCACACGCGAGGGGTAACTAGCAGCTGTGTCACATGCGTCACCCACCGAGGTAACTGTCTGATTCAATTAGCCTGCGTAGCGAGCGAAGCTCTTTGGCCGCAAGCTCAGGCCGACGACATAACGCGCGCCTTTTCCGCCTCGATGGCGATCGTAGCGACGGGATTCGAGCATCTCGGAAAAGCGCTTGATCGATCCCGAAAACTCCCCGTTCGCCAGGCACCAGTCCTTCCAGTCTGTAAATAGGTCGGCGATCAGCGCTTTCGACTGTGCGTGTTCCTGACACCGCTCTTCGATCCATCGCCCGAGCGCGTCTTCCGACTCGAAGTATTCGTCGGTAGCGTCCAGAACACATTTTGGCGGCCGTAGGCCATTACGCTGCCATTCCAGGCAGCCCTCGACCGCCCAGGCCAGAACGCCTTCTCGCTCCGCCAGCAGCTTCCTCGATAGATCCCCATCGCGTCGCTCGGGCGGGACGGTGACGGTGAAGGGAATCAGGTGCAAGCGCCGCTTCATCGCTTCGTCCACGTTGCGGATCGCCGGCTTGTGGTTGCCGGCGATGACCAGCTTGAACTGCGGCGTGTACTCGAAGAAGTCCTGCCGCATGAAGCGCGCCATGATCTTGTCGCCGCCTGTGATCGCTTTCAGCTTCGACTCGTTCCAGCGCCTGGGCGAGTTCGCCACCCTCGGTGCGCCATTGACCATCCTGGCCGCGACGGTACGTCTCTTTGTTCGAGGCCGTCAGCTGCTCGGCGTTGTCTAGCGCGGTGGTTACGGCCGCCGGAGTGTCGCCGAAGGACTGCCACCCATACGCCTTATAAGCGAGCTCGTATCGAGCGGCGATGGGCGCCGGGCCGCTCGCGATGTTCGCCTTGATGACTTGCTCGGCATCGCGATCCAGTTCGTCAGCGCGCTCCGGCGAGGCGGTGTCGGTGCGCGTTAGCGGATGACCGCGGTCCATTCTCGCGACGATGGTCTCGCGCTGCCAGTTTCCAGTCTCTCCATCGCGCTTCCAGTTCGCGTCCCCGAGGCTCTTCGCATCGGTTTCGTTTGCCGGGAGGTTGTAGGGGTCTCTGGGCGGCTCAACATTGCCGAGCGAGAGCTTGGTCGCTGCGTTGCTTGCCAGAAAGTTGAGTTCGCGCTCTTTGTCCGGTAGCGCCGAGAACGACTGCTTAGTCGGGGCCCTGATCCCGTTGTCACTGAGATCGGCCTGCTCCTGACGGAGCCACTGCCGCCCGTTGTACTCCCACTCGACGCCTTGCTTGTCCTTCTGTTCGTAAATTTGCTTGTTGTCCCACCACTTGGCCGCGTTCTCCCCGACGTGGCTGCCCGCCAACGCACCGACTGCAACGAAGCCGATCACACCGGGCCCCGTCTCCCAGCCAACGGCCAGGCCGGTCACAGCGCCGCCGACCCACCCACCTGTACCGCGCGCGACGTAATGCGTCAGAGCGGACTGCGCCGCGAGCGGATTGTCCTGCGCGAGCAAGGTACTAGCTCGCTCGGCGCTACCCCATGCATCGACTAAGCTGGCGGCCGCACCTGCGGCACCTAGCCCCAAGGCCATTCTGTTGCCTGGAGTTAGATGCATCGGTTCACGATAAGGCGTGACCTCCACATTAGATCCCCTGGCCAAGACCTGAGCCATTTGCTCTTCCGCTGGAGCAGCGGTCATCTGGGCGGGGATGGAACGAACGACGGGACGCGCACGGGCGGACACACCAGCCACATCTTCGCCAAGCGCCTCGGGGCCCTGGAGCGGCGCATGCACAACCTGTCCCGGCGGCGCCAAATGAGAGTAGTCACGCGCCAAGATGGTTACTTCGCCGGAAGGCGTATCGCGCTGGGCGGACGACACGTACTGCAAGTACTTGAACACACCACCTTCTTCCGAACGGTGGATTACATTGAGACGAGGATCGTATGTCTCGGGCAAGCGATTCAGCAAAGGCTCGCTGAAAAGACTGTTGTGATAATCCGTCATCAAGTTCTGGCTTCGGGTACCCAAGCCATTTCGAAGGTAGCTCCCGCCAACATCGGAATGCGCCCCAGAGACGGTAACACTCAGGAATCTCCCGTCCTCCGACATCCCCTTAGGAATGATTCGATCTACCGGAAACGTTCCGCGCTTCTCGTCCGCCGCATTGATCTGGAAACCAGAGACAACCGACGGCGGCAGGCGTCGGTCTAACATTTCCATTGTTCCGGTGGGGACGGGGTCATAAAGCCCCACCGACATAGCTGTTTGACCCGGCGCCTTGTGAAAATGCGGATACGTCTTGGTGACGTTGCCCGCATCGTCTCTCACGTACTCCGGTTTCGAATAATTTGGGATGCCACGATCATGGATCATGCGCGCGAGTAGTGGAACCTGACTGGCGCCTCGGCTGAAGCCTTCGATGTGCAAGGACACTTCCGCACGCGGGTCAGCGTTATAGATCCTATTCGCGCTGCGAACCAATCGATCGTACATGATCTCGGCGCGGTCAAGACTAGTGCTTCCGCGGGCCCCATCGTAGACCTGCGAACGCAGGCTAGTCTGCGTCCCTGCCCCCTCGATGTACTCGACATCGATATTTACGCTGGTGCGCCTCAGCTGCTGCAGCTGGGTCTCGAACCGGGCAACGTTCGTAGCATGTAGCGCGTCCTGATGCACGTCATTACCAGTGCCGTCCATCAATCCGACAAGCAGGTACGAGTGCGGATTCCGCGTGTCTAACAACGCGGGAACTTTGAACTTGTAAAGCGAGTCGGCGGCTTGATCGTAGCTACTGAGGTGCGAAGGAGACGCGGTGTAGTGCCTTACATCGTCGTTCGGCAGGCCGTCCTCGCCCAACTGAACCTTCTGCTTCTTCTGACTTTCCATGTCTCGCCCCTCAGAATGTCCTCGTCCAGACGGAAATCAGATCTTCGCGACTGAAATTGTCGGGGCGATCTGAAACGGGGGGGAGCTTGGTCAGCACCGTCGCGCGCATGTATATATTGATCGCTCGATCATTGACTTCCAGGAGGATGTCGGGAACCGCCTTGTCGTACCGCGCCCAATCCTCATTCACTTCCGCCTTGGTAACGTTGTGGCGGACATCCCATCCGGGAAAGATGTCATTGATCAAATCGAGTACCGTGGCATGGTCAGTGCCGTCTAGCGATCTCCAGGCGATCTCCACCGGCGTAGGAGGCATCATGTCCTCCGCAACGATGAAGCTCGCAGACCATCGGTCTTTCCAGTCTGGCGAAGGGTGCTGGCCAGACGGCTGCAACAGTTGTTCGTCAGGGACGAACTGACGCCCCTGAAAGATGACGTTGGCCTGGAGCGTGTTGAATACCCACACGCCGAATGCAAAGGAACTGAAAGTCAACGGCCAGGGGAAGTCGGAAGTGGGCTCAGCGGGGCGGGAGGCTTGGGTCATTGCAATATGTCCTGAGGGAAGAACTTCGAATTCGGACGAGGTTAGTCTCAGCCACGCACACCACCCGCTCCGCCAACTAGGCAGTTCGGGATGCTTGCGGCGCGTGAGCAATAAGACATAACCGTCCGTGTTCAACTGTCGGGCCGTACCACCCATCCTGGGCGATATGGAGTTACTGCCGATTGGGCTCGATCATCCAAAGTGTGTTGCGGTCGGGGACGCCATCGTTGGCGGCTCCCTTAGGTCTGCGGTCTTGCCCGGCGAGATTGATCCGACGCGCCGGGCGGCGTCAAGCCCAATCACGACTGACGCGACACAGTTAGCAGGTCGATCTTGGAATTTTCCAAGGAGATGTTAAAAATGCGCTCCTTTTGCGCTCCTTGGACGCACGGCTCACGTCGCGGGCGGTGAGATTGGGGGCCGGTACCTTCCCGACGTTCCGCCGGAGCGAACGGCAAGCTGCTCGCGGCCAGCCACCCGATCCTGGGGCGCACACCGAAGTATTGAGACAGAAAAATGGTCCGCCCCGCGCACGCCAACTTCGGCATTTGTGTATCCCGCTACGAGTGCCGCCTGCGCACGCGTCGTGAACCTGTCGTCTACAGCGATCAGAAGTCCTTCGCGATCATCGAGGAAGTTCGCGAGCGGGATGAGTGGGGCAATCCAGGGCGCCTGGTGCACCGGAAGCTGCTGTCTGTCGAGGAATCGTTCGGCCCAACCTGGGCGGCACATCATCGATCGAAACATTCTGGTTGGCGCCTTGAGCTTGGCCCTCGCTGCGGGCCGCTGAACTGGGCCGATGCAGGCGACCTAGCTCTGGCTTGACGGCGCATACGTCTTGGCCTTGAGCGCTGCCGCCAAGCTCGGAAGCTGTGTGATCCATCTATTAACTACCGTTACGCTTTCTTGAGAGCGGCGGGTGTAGGCTGGCGCATCAATATCTAGAGAAGACACACAGGGGCGTGGCAAGACCATGTTGCACAGTGAAATTGGGAAGGACCCGGCCAGCGTGGAGTTGCCGCGCGGGAAGTCACTCTGGGGCGATGCTCTTTTTTTCCGAGCAAAAAGCGAGCGTGAAGAAGCAGAATTATTGCGCAAGCAACTGAGCGAGAGACCCTACGCCGCGACAGGCACAGGCGAAGAGAGTGACCTGACATTCTTGCGACCGGGCGAGTGGGTTTTCGCGCCGTTCAAGGAGGCGCTCATCGCCGCGATCACGCGGTGGGATCAGATCGGCATCAAGACTCGCTGGTACGACTGGCGCGCGGACAAGAGCGCGATTCCTAGCTACGACGATTTCGTGCGCGAACACGCCGAGCGCCAGCAGCGTTTCGATAGCAATCGAATGACCGTGTTCGAGGCTCTGGACCACGTCACGTACACACCGGACACCTTCACCGGCTACTGGCTCATCGAGAACCTGCCGATGGGCATGAGCATGATGGACTGGTACGGCCCGCGATATCGCCATTGCATCAAGCGCGATGCGAAGCTCATTGAGGCGAAGTGCATCATGCAGGAGGCGACGTTTGACCATTGGCGCTACGCGCCGCGGAAAGGCCTCAAGCTGCTCGATGCTCGCCGCGGCGAGTGGCGCTAGTCGCTCAGCGGACGACGCCAGCAGCGAGCCGCACTTCGCTGTAACGCATCCGCGACAGGTCGCCTTGGGCCTCAAGGCGCCCCGTGGCCACCATCTCCGCCACGCGCTTAGCGTAGAAGCTATCGGGAATGCCCGGCACGCGGTCAGGCATGTTGTCCATGACGGTGCCGACAACCCAAGCGACCTTGCGCCAGCGATGGTCGCAGGCGTTGAGCAGGGCCGTATCGATCCCTTGGATCTGACCTGGCCGAAGTACTGCAATCAGTTTGAGCGCATTCTCATCGGGCGGCGCATCCGGCGCCTCGTACTCCGAGCTATACCTCTCCATTTGATTTCCCCTCGGTTGACACGCTGCTCGTATGACTGGAGGCTTGGCGACATGAATATAGAAATCGACAAGCTCAATCTTCGCGAACTGACTTCGCTCCTGGCCGCCGCAGAGAAGCGAAAAAAGCTGCTATCAAAGCGTCGCGCCGCCGTACTTGTGCGTCGGCAAGCGATCGCGCTCGCCGCCCGCCACGGCTACACGATCGAGGAACTCTTTGGCGATCAGCCGGCAGCCCAGCCGGTTCGACGAACGCGTGGAGCGCGCCGCAAGCCGAACAAGGTCGCGCCCAAGTATCGCGATCCAGACAATGAGCGCAACTATTGGTCTGGCCGAGGGAGCATGCCGCGTTGGCTAGCCAAAAAGATCAGATTTGGACAGCACCCCACTGACTTCCTAATCCCCGGCTTGGCAAAGCCAACCGCTCGGAAGACAAATTCAATCGGTAAACGGAGACTCGTCAAGCAAGGCTGACACCTGACTGCGCGAGGCGAAGTGCATCTCACGGACGAGAGCTATCCCCAGAAACAGTAATAGGGGTCACGCCAGACCTCATCCACGAGTTCCGCCAAGTCTCCTGCTTCACGCATTGGCTCATACCCCTGCCACTTACCGCTAGCCCGAAACCAAAAAAGTTGCCAGACTTGCCGCGTTCGAACGTACCGAACCTTGACAATCGGGATCTCGATGATCTCGCCAGGATCGTCGTAAGCCGGTCTTGCAGAGTAGATCTCGATGGCCTGGCCCATCACTCGGTAGAGTATGGTCCCGCCAGACTTCACGTGAGTACCGTGGCGAGGTCTTAGAAGCCTCGCGATGGTCTTCTCGGCACGCTTACGTTCAATGTCGTTGAGCATTCACAGAGTTTAGCTCCACAGGTAGTGAAGCAACGCGTCGACACGGAACTCCCACCGTCCCCCTATGCCAAAGCCCGTGGCCGCGAGACGTCGACGAAGTCCTGGGGATCCACCCGGTTGTCGCGTGCAATGCGCTCGGACGAACAGAATCATAGAGGATTGCGCATCAGGAACGTGCGACCTTGGATGCAACGACCCTAGTAAGCCCTTCGCCCGCGAGCTAAAGTTCAGCCTTGGGCACACAGGGGAATGGAATGTCTGAGATGCGCCACTTATTATTTTCAGTGCCGGCCGACTGGAGCAATGACGACAAGGGGACTTTCTACGAGGAATTCATTGTCGAAATTCTCAAGCCGATGCGACTTAGAGCAGAGCAGCGGCTCAGAGTCACCGGTATGGAACTCGATATCTTAGCGAAAAGTGAGGATAGACCAACCACTATTTTGGTTGAATGCAAGGCTCATAGAGATCCAATATCAGCAGACGTAATTACCAAGCTCATGGGAAATGTTGTTTTCCGCAGAGCTGACCAAGGCTGGCTCTTCACCACCAGCGACTTAACCAAGGATGGCAAAGGGCTGTGGGATGAAATTCAACATGATCCAGAACACGCTCGAAAGTTCGTATGGTATTCCCCTACTCGCACCATAGATGTCTTAATTGATCAACGAACCATTGTTGATCCGCTCACCATTCTTCATCGCCTTGATGGTCAAGACATTGGAGACTGGAGCTTAGTAGTAACACCCGCCCGCCTTTCGTGGCTGGTTGAATTGCTTGAGGATGGAATTCCTACTCGTTATGCCGTCTTCGACGCGCGAACTGGGCACCCATCAAATCAGAAAGAAGCGCTGTCTGTAGCCCAAGCAGCGCCGAGGTACGCTGCCTTACAGCCACTGTCACTTGGCAGCGAAGTGGCAAAAAAGATCATTCCAGTTGTTAGAGCCCCAGTGGCCAGGGTAATCGCGGGAGATGCCTGGGAGGATCCTCGGCCAGCACGTCCAATTGACTTCGTTGGGCGGGATGACGTTATCAAAAGCATTTCGACGTTCATTGAACACGTGCGCGTCGGAGCAACCTCTACGCGCTCATTTTCAGTACTTGCGCCTAGCGGATGGGGTAAAAGTTCGCTCTCACTGAAACTGGTACATAAAGCCGGCTCGGGCAGCATTGGAAACGCTTCTATCACTGCCGTTGACTCTCGATCTGCCAGTAACGCGGCTTTCGTCGCGGAAGCCCTCCGCTTGGCGCTGAAAGACGCACTGAGTCGAGGTGCACCCAATAAGAAGAATGCACTCAAAATCCACAGCTTACGCGAACCTCTCGATTCACCCGATGTCCGTCGAGCAATCGAACAATTACGAGATTCAGGTAGAGTCGCCGTCTTACTTTTCGACCAGTTTGAAGAGCTGTTTGCCAAGGAAAGCTTATTTGAAGTATTCAACGCCGTCCGCGACCTGACTCTAGACATTGATTCCGCGCAAGCCCCCATCGTCTTAGGTTTCGCATGGAAGACCGATGTCTCCCTTCCCCAGCAACACCCTGCATATCATCTCTGGCATGAGCTGGCAGATCGTCGCAAGACATTCAAGGTGGGTGAGTTTGGGCGCGGCGAAATCGATCGTGTAATTTCGAAAGCTGAGAAAGCCATAGGGAAAAAATTGTCCCGGGCGGTACGCTCTCGCTTGGCCGAGCAATGCCAGGGATTGCCTTGGCTTCTCAAAAAACTCCTAGTTCATGTATTGCAACGAGTATCAACGCACGAATCTCAATATCTACTACTTGAACGAGAGCTAGATATTGAGCAGCTTTTTAAAGAAGACTTAGAACAGCTAAAAGACGAGCATCTTCGCTGTCTAAAGTTCGTTGCGGCCAAAGCACCGGTGCCGGTAGCCGAAGTAGAAGAGAGCTTCTCTCGAGACACGACAAACTTACTCATTAATCAGCATCTGCTGGTTAGGAGCGGCATGAACTACGTGATCTATTGGGATATCTTTAGAGACTACCTAATAGAAGAACGAGTTCCCCAGATTCCCTGGACCAGAACATTTCAACGAACACCGCCAGTCGGCGCAAGAGCACTGGACGTCTTAAAAAAGGAAGGCCCTCTATCTGCGGCGAGCTTGGCGTTGAGGCTGTCGTTGAAGGAAGGCCCGACATTCAATCTTCTGGGTGATTTAGTGGCACTACAGCTGGTTGACGCTGACGGCGCGGGAAATTACCAGCTACCAAGCCACCTGACAAATCTGTCGCCTACTGCGGTCGCTATTGTTGCTCGCAACCAACTTTCCAGGCACGTGGTTAATCGAGCAATCGAGCGCTCTTGGTCCAAAGATCAAATCGTCAGCTATGAAACGTGGATGCAATTCTTCGATGATCAGCAACCTAGAAATACCGTTTTTTCGGAAGCAACCTTGCGTCAGTACGCCGCGAATTTGAAGAGCTGGCTACTATTTGCGGGGCTGATAGAGTTGAGACCACGAGGGATAGGAAGGGCAGACGGCACCGGCGCGCAGTTGGGTGTTCTCGCATCGGGGAAGTCCATGGCTGGCCTATTTCTGGGTAGCGCATCACCAGCGCGCCTACAAGAACTATTGAAGAAAGTTCTTAGCGCAGGCCAAGTGAGCAAAGCTGAGCTAGAAACCATGAGGCTTCGGAATGCGGCCTCCGACGCCTCTGCTCTCGGACTAATCGACGCAAGCACTGATGTAATTGAACTGCAGGGCCGGTGGGATTCCGAAGTGGAACTCCTCAATAGGGCGAAAAAAGCGATCCTTCAGCAATCAATAGTTCAAATAGCCATCGAGTCGCTACGGCAAGCAAACGGGGATAGAGAGTTGGCCGGCGCGATGCTCGCGGAGGCCGTAGGAGCAAAATGGAAACCAGCATCCGCGATGCGCGTGCTTGGAGGCCTCACCAGATTTGCGACTTGGGCGGGCGAAGATAGGACGTCGAATGACGATGTCAATACCCAACGCAAACTCGGGTTCTGACCCTGCACCATGTCGCGGAACAGGCATTGGTTGCTGGTTAGAATCCGGCACGTATGTTTGTTCAGAATAAAACTCGTTGAAAAATCAACGAGTAACCCATTGATCTATAGGCCCCCTAAAAACCAATCCACTGGTTTGCAGTCCATAGGAGGGGAGAAAACAGAGAAAATTTGGCGAAATTTTCGCCAAATTGAGGGTTGTGGATATTTGACAAGTCCACAGGCCAACGACGAAAAGGCCGAAAATAAGGCCTTTTCACGAGGGACTGTGGCGGAGAGACGCGGTTTGACCGCGGGGGAATGGTGGGTCGTGATGGATTCGAACCATCGACCAGCGGATTAAAAGTCCGATGCTCTACCGACTGAGCTAACGACCCGATGCAGTGGCTGCAAGGCTCCGGACGCGCCGGAGCCGGGCATTCTAGCCCAGGACGGGGCCCGAGTCAGGCCCCTGCCCCGCGCCTGTTCAGACGTAGCGGGTCGGATCGGCCACGCCGGCGGCGTGGAAGCCTTCGGCGCGCAGGCGGCAGGCGTCGCAGTGGCCGCAGGCGCGGCCGGCGTCGTCGGCCTTGTAGCACGACACGGTCTGGCCGAAATCCACGCGTAGGCGCACGCCTTCGCGCACGATGTCGGCCTTGCTCAGGAACTGCAGCGGCGCGACCACGCGCAGCCCGGCGCCCTCGACCCCGGCCTTGGTGG
Organism: Lysobacter yananisis; assembly: GCF_031199375.1. Lineage (NCBI taxonomy): Bacteria > Pseudomonadati > Pseudomonadota > Gammaproteobacteria > Lysobacterales > Lysobacteraceae > Lysobacter > Lysobacter yananisis. Next base: position 3,004,991 of record NZ_CP133568.1, on the reverse strand, counting down.
CGAGGTTGGCCAGGCGCTCGAAGGCCTCGACGAACTCGGGCCGGCAATCGGGATAGCCGGAGTAATCGACCGCGTTGACGCCGCAGAAGATGTCGTTGGCGCCGAGCACCTCGGCCCAGCCGAGCGCGATCGACAGCATGATGGTGTTGCGCGCCGGCACGTAGGTCACCGGGATCGCGTCCTTGGCCGCGTCCTGGCCGACCGGGTGGCCGTCGTCGTCGAGCGGCACCTGGATGCTCTCGTCGGTCAAGGCCGAGCCGCCGATGCTGCGCAGGTCGACGCTGACGGTCTTGTGCGCGGCCGCGCCGATCGATTCGGCGATGCGCGCAGCGGCGTCGAGTTCGGAGGTGTGGCGCTGGCCGTAACGCACGCTCAGCGCGTGCACGACGAAACCCTGTTCGCGGGCAATGGCGGCGACGACGGCGGAGTCCATGCCTCCGGAGACGAGGACGACGGCTTTTTTCATTTCGACAAGACTCCGGCAGCGGGTTCGGCGGCAGGTGCGCCACCCGGCATATCAGGTTGATCAATAACTTAGGTGTTCCGGGCGAAGGCGCCGGCTTGGGCACCAGGCTTCGGCCGGCCCCGCGCGGGCGCGCCGCGGCAGTGCGGGGCTCCGAGGCGTCGCGGCGAAGCTCGGGCCCGTCGCGGGCGGCCCCGCAGCGGTGCGATCCCAAGCCAGGGGCCGCCGGACGCCGAGGCGCACGGGCGCCCGATGTCCCGCGCAAGGTTACCGCAACCGCGCCCGCGGCGTTCATGCCTGCCTTGGCCGGCTGCCAGGCGGATTCGTGGCCGCTTGCGGGTGCGTGCTCGCGGCATCGGCGCATCGATGTCGCCCCGCCCGGAACCGGCTTGCCCGGGCGCAAAGCCAGCCGCGCCGCCGGCGTGGGAAGTCCGACGCGCTTGTTGTGTCGCGACGACCCGACCCGTAGCCGCGCTCGCTTCAAGCGACGCCGGCGTGCCCCTCGCTGTCGGCGCGGCGAACAACCGCATCCGACCCGGCGCAAATGCGCGCACGCATCGCAGCATCCGTCGCAACGCGCGAACCCGAGCCCGCGCAACCTGCAAGCTTCGTCACGAGCGACTACCGATGAACCTCTCGAATCCGCGCACGCGCACACGCGAGCGCGCGAATCGAAAACCGCGGCCGCCATCGTTCATTTGTCGATGCGTGCGAAAAATTTCCGCTACGCCGCGCGCATTTCCTGCGTCGTTCGTCCATTGGAAAACTTTTTCATAGAAACCGTCGATAGCCACCATCGGAACAATCAATTTTTCCCGATGGCCACGCGGGCCTAATCATGGCGCCCATTCGAGCGAACGCTCGATCCGACGCAACCAGGGGCGAGCGCATGAGGCGGTATCCATTGCCGGCGACGATGATGTCCATCGCCATCGCGCTGTTCCCTGCCGTCGCCTCGTCGACCGGACCGGCGCCGTCGGCGCAGGAAGGCAAACAGCATTTCATCCGCTGCGCCGCGTGCCATTCGACGAATGCCGCCGACCGCTCGGCGACCGGTCCGCACCTCAACGGCATCGTCGGCCGCGCGGCGGCGTCGCTGCCGCACTTCGCTTATGCGAGCGAACTGCGCGGCCAGGATTTCAAGTGGAGCCCGGCCAGGCTCGACGCGTTCCTGGAGTCGCCGCGGACCACGCATCCGGGCATGTGTCCGACCTTCAACGGCCTGGCCAAGGCCGAACATCGCGCGGCGCTGATCGCTTACCTGCAACAGCCGGCCGACTGACCCGCCGCGGCCGACACCGCGACGATCGCGAGGCCGCGACCGCGGCATCTCGCGGAATTTTCCTGCCTGAAGGAGGCAACCATGCGCCACCCAATCGCCGTATCGATCCTGGCTTCGGCCATCATCGCCGTGTCGTCGACGCCGACCCCGTCGCACGCTGCGGCCGCGCCGGCCCAGATCCCCGCGCCGACCGCGCCGGCGGCGATGGGCAACCGCGACTGGTGGCCGCAGACGCTGGATCTGTCCGCGCTGCGCCAGCACGAGACGCAGTCCAATCCCTACGGCGCCGACTACGACTACGCCAAGGAGTTCGCCAGCCTCGACCTCGACGCGGTCAAGGCCGACATCCGCAAGACCCTGACCACCTCGCAGCCGTGGTGGCCGGCGGACTACGGCCACTACGGCCCGTTCTTCATCCGCATGGCCTGGCACAGCGCCGGCACCTATCGCGTCGGCGACGGCCGCGGCGGCTCAGACGGCGGCGAGCAGCGCTTCGACCCGCTCAACTCCTGGCCCGACAACGTCAGCCTCGACAAGGCGCGCCGGCTGGTGTGGCCGATCAAGCAGAAGTACGGACGCAAGCTGTCGTGGGGCGACCTGATGGTGCTGAGCGGCAACGTCGCGCTCGAGGACATGGGCTTCAAGACCCTCGGCTTCGCCGGCGGCCGCGTCGATGCCTGGCAGCCGGACGTGGTGTTCTGGGGGCCGGAAACCAAGATGATGACCGACCGGCGCCGCGACGCGAAGGGCAACCTCAAGGGCCCGCTCGCCGCGACCCAGATGGGCCTGATCTACGTCAACCCGGAAGGCCCCAACGGCAACCACGATCCGATGTCCGCCGCCGCCGACATCCGCCGCGCGTTCGGCAACATGGCGATGGACGACGAAGAGACGCTGGCGCTGATCGCCGGCGGCCACACCTTCGGCAAGGCCCACGGCGCGCACAGGCCGGAACAATGCGTCGGTGCCGAACCGTCCGCCGTGGGCGTGGAGAAACAGGGCCTGGGCTGGGAGAACAAGTGCGGCAAGGGCAATGCCGAAGACACCGTCAGCAGCGGGCTGGAAGGCGCGTGGTCGGCGAATCCGATCAAGTTCACCACCCAGTACCTCGACAACCTGCTCGGCTTCGATTGGGTCAAGACCAAGAGCCCGGCCGGCGCGACCCAGTGGATACCGACCGACGCGTCCGCGGCGCGGCTGGTGCCCGACGCGCACATCAAGGGCAAGACCCACGCGCCGATCATGTTCACCACCGACATCGCGATCAAGGAAGACCCCGGCTTCCGCAAGATCGCCGATCGCTGGCACGAGAATCCGCAGGAGTTCGCCGACGCGTTCGCGCGCGCGTGGTTCAAGCTCACCCATCGCGATCTCGGGCCGCAGGCGCGCTACCTCGGCAAGGACGTGCCCAGCCAGACCTTCGGCTGGCAGGACCCGCTGCCCAAGCCCGGCTTCGCTGCGCTCGGCGAGGCGGACCAGCGCGCGCTCAAGGCGCGGCTGCTGGCCTCGGGCCTGACCGCGCCGCAGTTGGTGCGCACCGCCTGGGCCTCGGCGTCGACCTTCCGCGGCACCGACATGCGCGGCGGCGCCAACGGCGCGCGCCTGCGGCTGGAACCGCAGCGCGGCTGGGCGGTCAACGATCCGGCCGAGCTGGCGCAGGTGCTGGGCAAGCTCGATGCGGTGCAGCGCGAGTTCGCGAAGTCCGGCAAGCAGGTCTCGCTGGCCGACCTGATCGTGCTCGGCGGCAACGCCGGCATCGAGCAGGCCGCGGCCAAGGCCGGCTACGCGGTGACGGTGCCGTTCGCGCCGGGCCGCGTCGATGCCGCGCAGGAGCAGACCGATGTCGCCTCCTTCGCTCATCTCGAACCCAAGGCCGACGGCTTCCGCAATTACTACACGGCCGCGGCCGGGCTCGATCCGGCCGCGGCGCTGGTCGACAAGGCCGACGCGCTCGATCTGACCGTGGCGGAGATGACGGCGCTGGTCGGCGGCCTGCGCGCGATCGGCGCCAACGCCGGCCGTTCGAACGCCGGCGTGCTTACCGCCACGCCGGGGCAGCTCGACAACGCGTTCTTCGTCAATCTGCTGTCGATGGACACGGTGTGGTCGAAGTCGGCCGCGGCGCCGGGTCTGTACGAAGGCAAGGACCGCGCGTCCGGCGCGGCGAAGTGGACGGCGACGCCGGTCGACCTGGTGTTCGGCTCCAACTCCGAACTGCGCGCGGTGGCGGAGGTTTATGCGTCCGACGACGCCAAGCGCAAGTTCGTCGACGACTTCGTCCGCGCTTGGGCCAAGGTCATGAACGCCGACCGCGGCTGAGCGGGCTTGGGCGAAAGGGCTCGGTCGGGCGGTACGCGCCCGACCGTGTCCGCGGGCCGCTTCGATGGTGGCTTGTTTGAGGGCATCGCAGCGGGAGCGATGCGATGCGCGCGGAGTTTCGCGCCGTCGTCCTGTGCAAGGGGCGGCGGCGCGAGAATGGTCGGCGCGTCGTGCGGGCGTCGGTCGTGGCACGGCGATCTGGCACAAAGGCGTCGGGCCTGAAGGCCCTCCCACAAGAGCACGCGGCGCCGGGCGGCTCAAGGTCTTTCCACAGGAGCGCGCAGCGTCGGGCCGCTCAAGGCCCTCCCACATGAGCGCGAAGCGCCGGAGCGCTCAGCGTCCGGGTTCGTCGTCCCAGAGGATCTTGTGCAGTTGCAGCTGGAAGCGCACCGGCAAGCGGTCGGCGACGATCCAGTCGGCGAGGTCGCGCGGGCGCACTTGGTGGAAACTCGGCGAGAACATCACCGCGCACACCGCGGTCAGGCCGTATTCGGCGACGATCGCCTTCGACCACTCGTAGTCCTCGCGGCTGCAGATCACGAACTTGATCTGGTCGCGCGCGCTCAGCAGCGCGAGGTTGCTCCACAGGTTGCGGTGCGCTTCCTTGGAGTCGGGGGTCTTGATGTCGAGCACGCGCGACACGCGCGGATCGACCGGGCCGATGTCGATCGCGCCGGAGGTCTCCAGCGAGACCTCGTAGCCGGCGTCGCACAAGCGCTTCAGCAGCTCGATGCAGCGCTTCTGCGCCAGCGGCTCGCCGCCGGTCACGCAGACGTGGCGGGCGCCGTGGCTGGCGACCTCGGCCAGGATCGACTCGTACGTCCACCACTCGCCGCCGTGGAAGGCGTAGGCGGTGTCGCAGTACTGGCAGCGCAGCGGGCAGCCGGTCAGGCGCACGAACACCGTCGGCCAGCCGATGCTGTCGGATTCGCCTTGCAGCGACAGGAAGATTTCGGTCAGCCGCAAGCGCTCGGAGGACGGCGCGGCGGCCGTCTCGGAGACAACGGCAGCGTTCACGATGGGACTCAGTTGCGCAGCCGGCTCAGCTGGATCGCGTTGAGGCGATCGGCGGCCGTGCGCGCGGCGTCGGTACCGGGATACCGGTTGGCCACGTCGGCGAGCGTGCGCTCGGCGGCGTCGACCTGTTTCAGCCCGAACTGGGCCAGGCCGACCTTGAGCAGGGCCCCGGCGGCCTTGTCGTGGGTCGGATAGCGGTCGAGCAGGGACTGGAACTGCTCCTGCGCGAGCTGGTAGTTCTGGGTGACGTAGTAGCTCTCGCCCAGCCAATACAGCGCGTTGGGCGTGTAGGTGCCGTTCGGGTGCGCGGCCAGGAATTCCTGGAACAGGCGCGCCGATTCGACGTACTGGCCGCCCTTGAGCGCGTTGAACGCGGCGTCGTAGGCCGCACGCTCGTCGCCGCCCTGGGCCAGCAGGCCCGGATCGCCGTGCACGCTGGGCGCGCTGTCCTTCACCGCCGGCGACGGCGGCGAAGGCTTGGCGGCGGACGCCTGCGGACCCGGCGCGGCGACGGCGGGCGCCCCGCTTTCGAGCCGGTTGAGGCGGTTGTCGGTGTCCAGGTATTGCGCCTTGCCCGATTCCTGCAGCTGGCGGTTCTGCTGCTGCAATTCCTCGACCTGCGCGCGCAGCGCCTGCATTTCCGACTTGAGCTGGTTGACCTGGTTGAGCAGGTCCATGTTGGCCTGGTTGTCGGACGCGCGCTGTTCCAGCACCGCGACCCGGTCGGCCAGGCTCGCGCGCTGGGCAAAAGCGGGCGTGGCGGCCGCAAGGGCCGCCACGACTGCCAAGGCTAGTACGAACTTGCGCTCTGCGGACTTCAGCATCGCGGGTCAGCCTCGTCTGGGTTGCTTCGGAAAGTCGAGCCGCCGATCACTTGGCGGTGTAGACGATCTCGACGCGACGGTTCTTGGCCCAGCAGTCTTCGTTCGAGTCGGTGCAGACCGGACGCTCTTCGCCGTAGGACACCACGGTGATCTGGCTGCCCGAGGCGCCGTTGGCCTGGATGGCCGACGACACGGCATTGCCGCGACGCTCGCCCAGGCCCAGGTTGTACTCGCGGCTGCCGCGCTCGTCGGCGTTGCCTTCCAGGGTCATGCGCGAGGACGGACGGTCGCGCAGGTACTTGGCGTGGCAGCCGACGATGGCCTGGAACTCCGGCTTCAGCGAATCCTGGTCGAGGTCGAAGTAGACCACGCGCTGGCGCAGGCAGGCATCGGTGTCCAGGTCGTTCGGGCCGTAGGCGCCGGAGGCGACCGGGCCGGTGCTGTCGCCGGGCTGGGTGGTGGTCGAACCCGGGCCGGTATCGGTCGGCGCGGTTTCCTTGACCTTCTTCGAGCAGGCGACGGCCGCGGTGCAGAGCACGGCGGCGAGCAGGATGCGGGCAGCGTTGTTCATGGGTATTCCTCGTCAGTGTGTAACGTGGGGCAGGAGTCGTTCGGGGAGCTGTTGCAGGCGTGGTGCTCGGCGCTACCGGCGCGGCTGCGAGCCGGCGCGATGAGGGCCCGCCGGCGCGTCAGCGCGGCAGGCGGTAGGGCCCCCAGGCCGGTTCGCGCACGTCGCCGTCGGCGAGCACCAGGCGCTGGCGCACCCGGGCATCGGCGGAAACGGCATAGAGCACGCCACGGCGTCCTTCGCGCGCAGCATAAATGATCATGGAGGCGTTCGGGGCAAAGCTCGGCGATTCGTCCAGCGAGCCCGGCGACAGGGTGCTCCACAGGGCGCCGCCGGTGCTGGAATCCATCATCGCGATCCGGTAGGTGTTGCCCGCGCCCTGGGCGGTGGCGATCTTCTTGCCGTCGAAGGACACGCTGGCGCTGGCGTTGTAGCTGCCCTGGAAGGTGACCCGGGTGGCGCTGCCGCCGCTGGTCGCGACCGAGTAGATCTGCGGCTTGCCGCCGCGGTCGGAGGTGAAATAGATCTTGTTGCCGTCGGCCGACCAGGTCGGCTCGGTGTCGATGCCGAAGTGGTTGGTCAGCTGGGTCAGCGCCTTGCTGCCGAGGTCCATCACGTAGATCTCGGGGTTGCCGCTGCGCGACAGGGTCAGGGCCAGGCGACGGCCGTCGGGCGAGAACGCCGGGGCGCCGTTGATGCCGCGGAACTTGGCCACCAGTTCGCGGCTGCCGGTGCCGATGTTCTGGATGTAGATCGAGGAATTGCCGCCCTCGAAGCTGACGTAGGCCAGGCGGTTGCCGTCCGGGCTCCACGACGGCGACAGCAGCGGCTCGGGCGAGCGCACCACGGTCTGCGGGTTGTAGCCGTCGGAGTCGGCGACCATCAGCGCGTAGTTGCTGCCGCGGCCGACGCCGGTCGCGGTGACGTAGGCGATGCGGGTGAAGAACGCGCCGCGCACGCCGGTGATCTTCTCATAGACCGCGTCGGCGACCTGATGGGCGACGTCGCGCATGGCGTTGGCGCGCGCGGTCAGGGCGAAGCCGAGCAGGCGCTGCTGCTTGCCCACGTCGTACAGCTCGTACTCGACCCGGTAGCTGCCGGCGCCGGCGTCGAGCACGCGGCCGACCACGATGAAGTCCTGGTTGAGCGCGCGCCAGTCGGGGAAGCTGATCTCGCTGCCGCGGGTCGGCTTGGCCGCCATCTGCTCGACCGGCAGGCCGCGGAACTGGCCGGAGCGGTTGAGGTCGTTGCGGACCACTTCGGCGATGTCGGTCGGCGGAGCCGCGCCGCCGCCCTGGTACGGCATGGGCACCACGGCGATCGGAGTGGCCGAAGCCAGGCCGCCGACGATGTCGATCTCCAACCCCTTCTGCTGGGCAGACGCGGCGAGGGGAAGCAGGACGGCGAGCAGCGTGGCCAGCCAGCGCAGGGGTCGTTTCATCGGCACTCCGTGAGAATCCAACGGGGGTTTGTTCAGGTTCGGCATTGTTAACGCTGTTGGGTGAACGTGGGCTCAAAACCCGGCGTCAATTTACGTTTCAGTGCGTTAGCGGCGTCCGGACGCGGGCGAATGGCGCACAAAACGTGCAGCGAACGCCCGCGATCGGCAGCAAGCGACGCAGCGGGGCAAGCGCCCTGCCCGCCCGGCCGCCCGTTCAGCCGACCGCCCGAAGCGGCACGGCACGGCGTGGCACGGCCGTGCGGCGGCGCGTTCGGCTGCCGCGTTCAGCGATCGCGCATGCGCTGCCACCAGCGCTTGAGCCGGCTCTCTTCCCGTTCCTTGGGATCGTCGGGTTCGGCCACGCGCAGGCTCAGCCGCAACACCGGCCGGAACACCTGCTGGTAGCCCTGGTACGGCAGCGGGCTGGCCGCGCGCGCGGCCGCCAGCAAGCTGTCGCGGCCGCCCGGGTCGAGGTCGCAGGGCTGGATCGTGCGCACCGACACCAGCTTGCCGCCCGGCGATTGGGTCAGCTCCAGCGTGCACGCGCTGTCGGCGGCGGCGCTGGCGGGCGCCTGCCAGTGCTGGCCGATGGCCTGGCGCAGCACTTCGTAGTAACGCAATTGGTTCTGCGGCAGGCAGTGCTCGGGCGTGTCGCAGGCGCGGCCGATCTCGGCCGCCAGGGCCGCCAGGGCCGGCATCGCGGCCAGGCCGGCGGCCACGGCGGCGATGCGCGCAAGCGAGCGGGCCGCGGCGCGCATCAGCGGTCCTCGGCGCGGAAGTTCAGGATCAGGCTGCGCTGGAACACGCTCTCGAAGCCGGCGTAGGGCAAGGGCTGGGCCTTGAGCACCGCGGCCTCGACCGAGCGTCGGCCGGCCTCGTCGTAGGCGCAGGGCTCGATCACTTCCACCGCGATCACCTGGCCGCCGGGCAACTGGCGGATGTTGAGCCGGCACGCCGCGCCGAGCGGAACCGAATCCGGGCGGGTCCACTTGTTCTTGATCGCCGACTGCAGCGCCGCCTGGTAGCGCGCGAGCAGGCCGGTGTCGGTGCCCTGGTTGCCGGCCTGCTGCGCCGGCGCGGTCGCCGCGGCGGTCTGGCTGGCCTGGCTGGCGCGGCGGTCGGCGAGCTGCTGCAGCTTCTGCTCGGCCAGGTTCTGCTCGCGCTGCAGGCGCGCGCGCTCGCGGCGGATCTCTTCGAGCTTCTTCTGCCGCTCGGCTTCCTGCTGCTCGGCCAGGCGCTGCTTCTGCTGCGCCTCTTCCTGGCGTTTCTGCTCGGTCAGGTCGACCTGCTCCTGGCGCGCCTTGGCGTCCTGCAGCTTCTTGTCCTCGGCCGGATTCGGCGTCGGCGTGTCGACCACCTGCTCCTGGCTGGTGGCGTCGGGCACCGGGATGAAGTCCTGTGGCGACTGCTGCTGCGGCGACACCGCATCCTGCGGCTTGGGCTCGGCGACCGGTTGCGGCAGCGGCTCGGCCTCTTCGGGCTCCGGCTCGGGCTGCGGCTGCGGGACCGGCTCGACCTTGCTGCGCAGGGTGCGCTGCATCGCCGCAGACAGGTCGCTCATCTCGGCCAGTTCGGTCGACACCGGCGAGCCGGCGGCCGACACCGCGCCGCTGTTCCAGTTCAGCAGCGCACTGACGATCAACGCCGCGATCAGCAGGCCGTGCAGCAGCACGACCAGGATCGCGGCCTGGACCGAGTCGGCGCGGGTCTCCCTCATTTCCTGCCCTTCTCGGGCTGGCTGATCAGGCTGACTTTCTCGACGCCGGCGCTCTGCAGGATGTTCATCGCATCCATGACCGGCTGGTAATTGGCGCGGCCGTCGCCGGCGATGTAGACCTGCAGCTTCTCTTTGTCGTTCTGCTTGACGATGGCGCCGACCTTGGCGGCCAGGTCCTGCGCGGTCACCGCTTCCTTGTTGCCGGCCTTGACCGTGAGGAAGAAATTGCCGGCTTCGTCGACCTGGACCACGACCGGATCGGTCTTGGTGTTGCTCGACTTGGCGTTGGACTTGGGCAGGTCGACGTCGACGCCGAGCGTCAGCAGCGGCGCGGTGACCATGAAGATGATCAGCAGCACCAGCATGACGTCGATGTACGGCACGACGTTGATGTCGGCCTTGAGCTTGCGCTTGTTGGGGCGGCGGATGGTGCCGGACATGGCGGGTTCCTCTGGTGGCGCCTGATCAGGCGGGGCGCGGCGCCGTCGTAGCGCCCGGCGCGCGCCCGCGGCGCGGGCTGTGCGGTGCGGAACGGATCGCCCGCATCACTCGTCCAGGTGGGCCTGCCGCTGTAGGATCGAGGAGAACTCCTCGGAGAACGCGTCGTAGCGCACCGCCAGCCGCTCCACGCCGGTGGCGAAGCGGTTGTAGGCCCACACCGCCGGGATCGCCACGAACAGGCCCATCGCGGTCGCCAGCAGCGCCTCGGAGATGCCCGGGGCGACGTCGGCGATGCCGACCTGCTTGGACGCGGAGACCAGCGAGTGCATCGTCACCATGATGCCGAACACGGTGCCGACCAGGCCGATGTACGGCGAGGTCGAGCCGATGTTGGCCAGCAGTTCCAGGTTGTGCTCTAGGCCGTCGACCTCGCGCGAGCCGGTCGCGCGCATGGCGCGCTGGGCGCCTTCGATCTGGGCGCGGGCGTCGACGCCGCGGCGCTGGCGCACGCGGTTGAACTCGCGGAAACCGGCCTCGAAGATCGCCTCCAGGCCGCCGATGTTGCGCGCCCGCTCGGTGGTGCCGGCGTAGAGCTTGGACAGTTCGGCGCCCGACCAGAAGCGTTCCTCGAAATGATCGGCCTCGGCCTTGGCGCGGCGGATCACCTTCCACTTGCGGAAGATGATGAACCACGAGGTCAGCGAGGCGACCACCAGCAGCGCCATGATGAACTGCACTGGCAGGCTGGCCTTGATCACCAGGTCCAGCAGGCTGAATTCCGCGGCGGCCTGGCCGGCGGCGGCGGCGCCCTGGGTCACCGCCTGGGTGGCTTCCTCCGGCAAGGCTTGCACAGTCGTGGCCAGAAGCGCGATCAGCGATGACGTCATGCTCGGTTCTCCGTCGCCCGGCGCGCGGGCTTGTGTGGGGCGTGCGGCGCGTCGGGAGTCAACGGGCCGCAGGGTGTCGTGGGGTTGAAGCGGTGGGGGGAAGCAGGTGGGGACGAAGCTGGGAATCGGGATGGCGCGGGTTTTACTACCGGGTGCGTGAAGCCGCCTGCAACGCGTCCGGTTACGGCGCTTCCTGCGCCTGCAGCTGCGCGTGCAGCGCCGGCGGGATCGGGCACGGGCGCAGGTGCTGCGCGTCGACCGCGGCGACCTTCACTTCGGCCTCGACCAGCCGCTGCGCGCCGCGCATCACCCGCTGGGCGAAGACCAGGCTGGCGCGGCGGCAGCGCACGAGCTGCACGGTGACCTGCAGTTCGTCGTCCAGCCGCGCGGGCGCGAGGAAGCCGATCTGCATGCCGGCGACCACGAACAGCAGCCCGTGCTCGCGGCGCAGGCCGTCCTGGGCGTAGCCCAGGGCGCGCACCCATTCGCTGCGCGCGCGCTCCATGAAGGCCACGTACTGGGCGTGGTACACCAGCCCGCCGGCGTCGGTATCTTCCCAATAGACGCGTGTCGGCCAACTGAATAAGCCGGGAACCGCGCCGGAACCCGGCTCGGGCGCGCTCATGCGCGATCTCCGCGCGGGCCGGCCGCGGCGGGCGTCGAAGCGGTCGCCATCAGAACAGTTCTCCCGGCTCGCCCGGCCGCTCGCGCGGGTCCAGGCCGAGGTGGCGGTAGGCGCGCGAGGTGGCCATGCGGCCGCGCGCGGTGCGGATCAGGTAGCCCTGCTGGATCAGGAACGGCTCGATCACGTCCTCGAGCGTGCCGCGTTCCTCGCTCAGCGCGGCCGCCAGCGACTCGACCCCGACCGGACCGCCGTCGAAGGAATCGATGATGATCTTGAGCAGGCGCCGGTCGAGGTCGTCGAAGCCTTCCGGGTCGACCTTGAGCATGGCCATCGCCGCATCGGCCACGGCGCGGTCGATGTGGCCTTCGGCGCGGACCTGGGCGTAGTCGCGCACCCGCCGCAGCAGCCGGTTGGCGATGCGCGGGGTGCCGCGCGAACGCTTGGCGATCTCGGCCGCACCCTGGGCCTCGCAGGCGATGCCGAGGATCTGCGCCGAGCGGCGCACGATCTTGGTCAGTTCCTCGGCGTTGTAGAACTCCAGCCGCTGGACGATGCCGAAGCGGTCGCGCAGCGGCGCGGTCAGCAGGCCGGCGCGGGTGGTCGCGCCGATCAGGGTGAACGGCGGCAGGTCGATCTTGATCGAGCGCGCCGCGGGGCCCTCGCCGATCATGATGTCGATCTGGTAGTCCTCCATCGCCGGGTACAGCACTTCCTCGACCAGCGGCGAGAGGCGGTGGATTTCGTCGACGAACAGCACGTCGTGCGGTTGCAGATTGGTCAGCAGCGCGGCCAGGTCGCCGGCCTTCTCGATCACCGGGCCGGAGGTCTGGCGCAGGTTGACGCCCAGTTCGTTGGCGATGACGTGGCTCAGCGTGGTCTTGCCCAGGCCCGGCGGACCGAAGATCAGCACGTGGTCGAGCGCCTCGCCGCGGTGCTTGGCGGCCTCGATGTAGATCTTGAGCTGCTCGCGCACCGGCTGCTGGCCGAGGTATTCGTCCAGGCGCTTGGGCCGGATCGAGGCCTCCAGGGCGTCGTCTTCGCGGGTGGCGCCGGAGCCGATGATGCGCTGATCGTTCATGCGGCTATGTTCGCATGGGACGGGGCGCGGGCGCAGTGGCGCGAGCCATCGGATCGACGCGGCACGCGCTGTGGACAAGTGCGCCGCCCCGCCGCGGCGCGAACCGCCGGGCGCCGGCCGCGGCTACTCCAGTTCGCCCCGGCGCAGGTCGGCGAAGAAGCGGTGGAAGTCGCGGGCGCGATAGTTCGCCACCAGTTCGCCGAAGTATTCGAAATACACGACCTCGGGTTCCTGCTGCGGACCGCGCTCGCGGTAGTCCAGGCACAGCAGCCATTCGATGTTGTGCGAGGCCAGGATCAACAGGCGCTCGCAGCCGGCGTAGTTGCGGACGAAGCCGTACAGCGCATCGCTGCCCTGAAAATCTGCGGCCCAGTCGGCCAGCGTGCGCAGGTCGGCGAGCGCGGCCACGCTGTCGCCGGGGACGACGCTTTCCCAGTCGTACAGGTGCCAGGACGGCTGACGCCGCAGCGGCGCCCAGACGAATTCGGTGCTGCCGCCGTCCTGGCGCAGGTACAGCGCGCGAAGCAGCGCGGGCAGGCGCAGGCCCAGGCGCGCTTCGGCGGCGGCGAGCGCGGCTTCGTCGGCCGGCGCGGCGGCGTCGGCCCAGTAGCCCGGGCCGCTCCAGAACGTGTCCAGGCTCGGCGGGCGCGGGTCGCAGCGCAGTCGTTGCCGCGGGTCGTGGCGCGCCTGCAGGGCCGGGTTCCAGTATTGGATTTCGACCAGGTCGGCCAGGAACGCGGTGTGATCGGGATACTCGCGCAGGCGCTGGCGCTGGTCGGTCAGCACGATGCGCGGTTCGCCGCCGGCGCTGTAGTCCAGGCAGAGAGTGCCGTTGTCCTCGCCCAGGGCGATAGCGATCAGACGGCTGTCGTCGGCGGCCAGCGCAGCGAAGGCGTCGTCGCGGTAGTCCTCGCGCCGGCGCAGCTCCGCCAGCGAGAACCACTCGGCCAGCGGCAGCAGCCGCGCGCGCGGAACCAGCCAGTCGGCATCGATCCAGTCTTCGCTGTGCAGCGACGCGGCCCGCGCCATCCGCACCGCGCCGCCGTCGTAGCGCGCGTACAAGGCGCGCAGCCACGGCGGCAGTTCGATCCCCAGCCGCGCCTGAGTCGCGGCGATGTCGTCGGCGCCGGCCGCGGCCTGGCCGAGGTTGCCGGCCTCGTCCCAGAACGTGTCCAGGCTCGGCGCGCGGCCATAGACGCGCCAGTCCAGGACGCTGCCGGCCATCTCAGATCTCGACCTGCGCGCCCAGCTCGACCAGGCGGTTGCCCGGTATGCGGAAGAACCCGGTCGCCGGCGCTGCGTTGCGGTGCATGAAGGCGAACAGGCGATCGCGCCAGATCGGCATGCCGCGGTGGCGGCTGGCGACCACGGTCTCGCGGCTGGCGAAATACGTGGTGTCCATCGGATCGAAGTAGATGCCGCCGGCGTCGCACGAGCGCATCAGCGCCAGCGGCACGTCGGGCACTTCCATGAAGCCGAAGCGGATCAGCACGCGGTAGAAGTCGTTGCCGATGGCCTCGATCTTGAGCCGCTTCTCCTTCGGCGCGTACGGCACGCCGAGGGTCTCCACGGTCAGGAACACGTTGCGCTCGTGCAGGACCTTGTTGTGCTTGAGGTTGTGCAGCAGCGCGTGCGGCACCACGCCCTTGTCGGCGGTCATGAAGATCGCCGTGCCCGGCACCCGCACCGGCGGCGCCAGCATCAGGCCTGGCAGGAAGCTGTCGAGCGAGATGCCTTCCTTGCGCACTTCCTCGTGCAGCAGTTCGCGGCCGCGGCGCCAGGTGCGCAGCAGGGTGAACACGATCAGGCCCAGCGCCAGCGGGAACCAGGCGCCGTCGAAGAACTTGGCGCCGTTGGCGATGACGAAGCCGACGTCGACCACGAAGAACAGCACGCACAGCGGCAGCACCCACTTGCGCCAGCGCGGCCACAGCGCACGCGCGACCAGGGCCAGCAGCAGGGTGTCGATCAGCATCGTCGCCGACACCGAGATGCCGTAGGCGGTGGCCAGCGCGGTCGAGCTGCGGAACGCCAGGACCACGGTGATGACCGCGATCGCCAGGATCCAGTTGATGTACGGCACGTAGATCTGGCCGATGGTGCTCGACGAGGTGTGCTTGATCTGCATGCGCGGGATGTAGCCCAGCTGCATGGCCTGGCGCGACACCGAGTAGGCGCCGGTGATGACCGCTTGGGAGGCGATCACCGCGGCCATCGTCGCCAGCACGATCATCGGGTACAGCGCCCACGACGGCACCGATTCGAAGAACGGGTTGACCACCGCGCGCGGATGGTTGAGCACGAACGCGCCCTGGCCGAGGTAGTTCAGCATCAGGCTCGGCAGCACCATGATGTACCAGGCGTAGCGGATCGGCTTGGCGCCGAAGTGGCCCATGTCGGCGTACAGCGCCTCGCCGCCGGTCACCGCCAGCACCACCACGCCCAGGATCAGCACCGACTGCGCGCCGTGTTCGATGAAGAAGCGCACGCCCCACATCGGGTTGAGCGCCCTGAGCACTTCCGGGCCCTGGATGATGTTGTAGACGCCGATCGCCGCGAGCGACACGAACCAGATCATGGTGATCGGCCCGAACACCTTGCCGACCTTCTCGGTGCCGAAGCGCTGGGCCAGGAACACCATCACCAGGATCAAGACGGTGATCGGCACGATGAAGCGGTGCAGGCCGGGCGCGGCGACCTCCAGGCCCTCGACCGCGCCGAGCACCGAGATCGCCGGGGTGATGACGCTGTCGCCGAAGAACAGCGAGGCGCCGAAGATGCCGAGGATGCCGACCACGTACGCCGAGCGCCCGCCCTTGGCCAGCGTGCGCTGGGCCAGGGTCATCAGCGCCATGATCCCGCCTTCGCCGTCGTTGTCGGCGCGCATGATGATGGTGACGTACTTGACCGTCACCACGATCATCAGCGCCCAGAACACCAGCGACAGGATGCCGAGCACCGTGTCGTGGTTGCTGGTGAGGTGGAAGTGCGGCGAGAACGCTTCCTTCAGCGTGTACAGCGGGCTCGTGCCGATGTCGCCGAAGACGACGCCAATCGCGCCGACGACCAGCCCGGGAAGCCCCTGTTTGGGCCCGTGATGGCCTGAGCCGTGTCCGTTCGCGCCGTCGTGGCCGTGAGCGTGCTTGGCGTGCTTGTCGGAAGAGGGAACGGTAGAAGACATTGTCGTCAGATTCCGGGCGGTGTCCGCCGTGGGCTCAACGCAGCGCGGACTGTAGCGCCTTGCGGATGATGGCGGCGGCATCGTCGCCGGCGGCGGTGGCCTCGCGGGCCATGCGCGCGGCTTCGGCCGGCTTGTAGCCCAGTTGCTGCAGGGCGATCACGGCTTCGCTCTGCGGATCGGCCGGCAGGCCGCCGCTGGGCAGGGTCGCGCCGGCGCCGATGAGGTCGGCGGCGCGGTCGCGCAGTTCCACCACCATGCGCTCGGCGGTCTTCTTGCCGATGCCGGGGATGCGGGTCAGCGCGGTGACGTCGCCGGCCTGGACCTGGCGCGCGAACTCGTCCACCGACACGCCCGAGAGCACCGCCAGCGCGATCTTGGCGCCGATCCCGCTGACCTTCTGCACGTCGCGGAACAGCCGGCGCTCGCTCTCGCGCAGGAAGCCGTACAGCGAAACGCTGTCTTCCTTCTGCGCGTAATGGGTGAACAAGGCGACCTCGCGGCCGACGTCGGGCAGGTCGTAGAACGTGCTCATCGGCGCTTCGAGCTCGTAGCCCACGCCATGCACGTCGACCACCAGCCACGGCGGCTGCTTGTGCGCCAGGATGCCTTTGAGGCGACCGATCACGATGCGACTCCGAAAAGACCATGCCGCGCGCCATGACCGGCGCGCGGCGAAACGAGGAAGAAAGAGGAAGAAACGCGCGGACGGCTACGAAGGACAACGCGGTCGCGCGCGCGGGTCCCTACCCCGCGCGCCGCGCACGACGCGGCAACGACCCGGACGGCGGCCATCTCAGGCGCCGCGCCTGCGCAGCTGGTGGGTGGCGATGCCGGTGCGCTGGGCCGTGGCGCTCATATGGGCATGGGTCAGCGCGACCGCAAGCGCGTCGGCGGCGTCGGCCTGCAGCTTCACTTCGGGCAGATTCAGCAACAGCCGCACCATGTGCTGGACCTGCTGCTTGTCGGCGGCGCCGCGGCCGACCAGCGACTGCTTGATGACCCGCGGCGGGTACTCGCTGATCGGGATGCGCCGGCGCACCACCGTGGCCAGGGCGGCGCCGCGGGCGTGACCGAGCTTGAGCGCGGAGGTCGCGGACTTGTCCATGAACACCGTCTCGATCGCGACCTGGGTCGGCGCGAACTCGTCCAGCGCCGCTTCCAGGCCCTCGCACAGCAGGCCCAGGCGCGAGGGGAAGTCCTCGGCGTCGAGCAGCTTGAGCGCGCGCGCGGCCACGTAGGTGCAGCGGCCGTCGGCGGCGACGTCGATCACGCCCAGGCCGGTGCGCTGCGAGCCGGGGTCGATGCCCAGGATGCGCACGCTGGCCGCGGTGGGGCTGCGGGTTGCGATGGGGCTGCGGGTTGTGGAAGTCGCCATCGGCTAGCGCTGGCGCAGCGCGGTGCCCGGGGCGGTCGCGCGCTCGGCGCGGCCGCGGCCCTGGGCGCCGCGGCTACGCATACGCGTCCTCGCCGAGGTCGGCGTTGGAATAGACGTTCTGCACGTCGTCCATGTCTTCCAGCCAGTTGAGCAGCTTGACCACCTGCTGGGCGGTCTCGCCGTCCACGGCGCTGGTGTTGTCGGCTCGGAAGGTCACTTCGGCCTGGCCGGGCGCGAGGCCGGCGGCTTCCATCGCCGCCTTGACCACGGCGAAGGCGTCGGGCGCGGTCAGCACGTCGATCGAGCCGTCGTCGGGATAGACGATCACGTCGTCGGCGCCGGCGTCGATGGCGACCTCGGTGATCTTCTCTTCGTCCGAACCGGCCTCGAACCACAGCACGCCGCGCTTGGCGAACATGAAGGACACCGAGCCGTCGGTGCCGAGGTTGCCGCCGAACTTGCTGAAGGCGTGGCGCACGTCGGCCACGGTGCGGACCTTGTTGTCGGTCAGGCAGTCGACGATCACCGCCACGCCGCCGGGGGCGTAGCCCTCGTAGCGCACTTCCTCGTATTCCACGCCTTCCAGCGCGCCGGTGGCCTTCTTGATCGCGCGCTCGATCACGTCCTTGGACATGTTCGCCGACAGGCCCTTGTCGACCGCGGTGCGCAGCGCCGGATTGCCGTTGGGATCGCCGCCGCCGCGGCGCGCGGCCACGGAGATCTCGCGGATGATCTTGGTGAAGATCTTGCCGCGACGCGCGTCTTCGGCGTTCTTGCGTGCTTCGATCGACGGACCTCTACCCATGGCGTTACCGGCTTGTGTCTGGAAAGCGGGCGATTTTACCCGATCGGTCCTGGTCGCGGACTCGAAAACGCGTTCCGCCGGGCGGCGGCGAACGCCCGTGCGCCGGGCCGGCCGCTCAGTCGCCGAAGCGGCCGCGACGGAAGAAGGCCTCGGTCATGCGCGCGGCCTGCGCCGAGAACAGCAGGCCGCTGTGGCTGGCCGGGATGACCGCGTGCGCGGCCAGCCCCGCCAGGCGGGTCTCGGCGACCGCGACGGTGCCGTCGCTGTCGCCGTCGAAACGGCCGAACCAGCGCCCCAGCCCGTGCGGGGTGCGGCCGGCGATCAAGCCGACCTGGGCCTGGCCCTGCCACGGCGGGCAACCCTCCAGCAGCAGCGCGGCGGCGCGGCCGAGCATCGGCGCGCTCCAGGCGTGGCGCGACAGGCCGTCGGCGGCGGCGCTGCCGAGCAGCGGCGAGCCCAGGCACACCACCCGCCGCACCGGCAGGTCGGGATGCTGTTGCAGGGCGCGCAGGGTCATCAGGCCGCCCAGGCTGTGGGCGAGCACGTGCGCGGGCGCGCGGCGCAGGCTGTCGACCAGCTTCGGCACGACCGCGTCCGGACCGGCGGCAGCGCCGGCATAGGCGAAGGTCTCGGGCTGGAAGCCGGCCGCGGCCAGGCGCGCGCCGAGCCAGGCCATCGACACGCCGGGCATCCAGATGCCGTGCAACATCACGATCCTGCGGAGATTCGGCGTTCGGGCCATGGCCTGCGGCGGTGAGCGGGGACCCGGTCACTATCGGGTCGGCGCCGGCGGGGGCCAAGGGGGGCCGGCGCGGGCGGCGGGCGGGCGCTCAGCTGCGGGTGGGCGGCGGTAGCGCGAAGCCAGGCTGTCACGGAAGTCGCGCGGGCGGCGCGGTTACAATCGTTCAGCCAAGCCGTACCGGCTTCACGGTTCGACGCGGCCCAACCAGGCCCGCGTCTCGACCCAGCCCCGCCCCGGGCAGCCGGGCGAGCCGCCCTGCCAGGGCAGTCAAGCCCTGTCGATGCGATATCCGTCATGAAAATGCGATGGATGTCATCGAAAGACAAATGTGAAACAGGCTGGCACTCATATTGTGACACCGTGCAAATATTGCACGGCGCCCGCATCGCAGGATGCGCGCCACCCGCCGCCGACGGTACCCCGCATGGCCCCGCGCTCCCCCGCCCTGCCCATCGCCAACGTGCTCGCCTCGGCGCTGCTCGCGGCGGTGGCGATGTACACGGTGGCGCCGGTGTCCTGCGCCCAGCCCGGCCATCCCGGACCGCTGCACCCGGTGCACATGTTCCTCGACCGCGCCGGCGCCCGGCTGGAGCGCAGCTACCCGCAGTTGATGCAGTGGTCGCCGGCGCGCTGGGTCTCGCCGCGCCGGATCGACTGCCGCTGCACCCAGCCCGTCGCGCCGGCGGCGCCGGCGCCGGCCGCCGCCGCGCTGCGCTGGCCCGGCCCGCTGCGCCAGGCCGTACAGGCGCTGCCCTGGGCCGGCTGAACCGACGCGGCCCGCGTCGCGTTTCGCAGCGGCCGCGGCGCACATAAGCGCGAAACATCATGTAACCGCGGCGCGGACCGCGGCCGATCCGCGTGCGCTATCACGTTCGCGCGCGCGGGCGCCCCACTAGATTCGCGCGGCGCCCGGCGTGGGCGCGCACCATGGAGCGGTTATGAATCGATCCTCGTGGTTCCTGGCGCTGGCAGTGGCGCTCGCGCCGATGCTGGCCGCGCAGGCGGCCCCGCCGCGGGTCAGCAACGGTCTGGTCGGCGAATGGCACCTGGACCTGTCCGGCACCAGCGCCCCCGACACCAGCGGCTACGGCCGCAACGGCAGCGTGATCGGCGGCGCGGCCTCGTCCTGGGGCTGGCTCGGCAGCGCCGCCGACCTCAGCGGCGGCAAGTACATCGAAGTGCCGAACTCGGCCAACCTCAACGTCGGCACCGGCAGCTTCACCGTCGCCGCCTGGGTGCGGCTGGCCGCGCCGGGCTCGTCGGGGGTCAAGACCCTGATCGAGAACCGCGGCGACGGCAGCGGCCGCGGCTATTCGTTCGGCATCGACCAGGGCCGCAACGTGCTGTTGCAGCTCAACGACGGCAGCACGTGGGGCAACTACGTCTCCGACGGCAGCGTGAGCCTCGCGGCGAACCGCTGGCACCACATCGCCGCGGTGGTCAACCGCAGCAGCGCGCCGTACACGATCTCGTTCTACGTCGACGGACGCCGCGCCACCGGCCAGCCGACGCCGATGGCCGGCAACCTCGACAACACCACCCGGCCGTTCATGATCGGCGGGCACATCAGCTCGCCTTCGTACCGCTTCAACGACCGCGCCGACGAAGTGCTGGTCTACAACCGCGCGCTGCCGGCCGACGCCAGCGGCGGCCTGGGCGACATCATGTTCCCCGGCCGCACCAACTATCAGCCGACCTACTGGAACGACGGCGGCACCCGCCAGCGCTACAACAATTGCTACAACTACGCCAACGGCCGCGCCACCAACACCTTCGCCCAGCCCGGCCGCGCCGCCAGCGCGCAATACAGTTCGCTGAGCTGCGCGGCGGTGCGCGCCGCGGCCGAGCGCGACGGCCTGGAGCCGGTCGCCGACACCGCGATCAACGCCGCCAGCTACAAGAACATCGCCGCGCTGGTGGTGGCGCCGGGTTACGACTATCACTGGTACCGCCGCGACGCCAACGGCAAGTGGACCCACAAGCCCGGCCAGACCGCGGCCACCAACCGCGACAATTCCGGCAACGAGATCGGCGATCCGCGCACCGCCAACCGCGGGCCGTACTCGGATTTCTGCGGGTTCTACCGGGTCTGGTCGGACAGCATCGAGGGGAGCGGCCATGAGCAGATCAACTGAGCCCGTCCCCGCGTCCATCGCCCGCGGTCAAGGAGGAATCATGCGCACGCGTTCTTTCGCCACCCTGTTCGCCGCGGCCTTGCTGGCCGCGCCGCTGTTCGCCCAGGCCGCCGACGCGCCGGGGCTGCGCATCACCTACCTGGTGTATTCGGGCCGGCCGAATCCGGAGCTGACGGTGACCGATCCGTCCCAGCTGCGCGCGATCGAAAGCCGCCTCGGCGATGCCATGTCCGCGCCGGCGCGCGCGGGCGCGGCGACCGAACCGGTGCTGGGCTACAACGGCATCCTGATCGAACACGTCGGCGGTTCGGCCGCGAAGGCCCGGCCGCAGGCGGTCACGGTCAAAGGCCGCAATCTGAGCGTGGACACGGCCGTCGCCACCGAGTTCAAGTCGGCGACCGCGGCGACGCGGGTGTCGGCCGCGGCCGGCGACCTGGAATCGATGCTGCTCAAGCTCGGACAGAAGCGCGGCGTGCTCGATGCGACCACGTTGAACGTCTTGCTCGACGCGAAGTGATGCGGCGTCGGCGTAGCCGCGCGTCCGCGCGGCTGCGCCGACTTGTTGTGGCAGCGGCGCGAGCCGCGACCGCTAAACCGCATGCGTCGGCGCAGGCATTCCCGGGCGGACAACGTCCGGAGACCACGACGGCGACGCCGGCGTTCGTATCGGCGCGGTCGCGGCTTGCGCCGCTCCTACAGTCAGCCCTTGCGGTTATCGCGGCGCGGCGCTGCGGCGCAGGATGAACTCGTGGTCGCGGGTCGCGCCGACGACGAACTCGTAATGCCCCACTTTCTCGAAGCCGTGGCGCCCATAGAACCGCTGCGCGCCGTAGTTCTCCGACCACACCCCGATCCACAGCGTGCGCGGGCCGTCGCGCTCCAGCCAGGCCAGCGCGGTTTCGAACAGCCGCCCGCCCCAGCCGCCGTTCTGCGCCTCGCCCAGCACGTACAGGCGCTTGAGCTCGCCGTCGCCGGGCGCGACGTCGGCGTGCGGCAGGCCGCACTCGCCGGCCAGCGCGTGGCCGACCGCGACGCCGTCGCGCTCCAACAGCCACGCGCCGTAGCGCGGATCGGCCAGCAAGGCGCCGATGGCGTCGTGCGAATAGGTCTCGGCGAGAAAGCGCGACAGGTCGTCGGGCGGATAGGAATCGCCGAAGGTCTCGACGAAGCTGCGGGCGGAAATGTCGGCCAGGGCGGCGGTGTCGGCCGGCGCGGCGCGGCGGATGCGGAAGTTCGCTGACATGGCGGGCGTTCGGGCGAGGTTGCGGCGGATTCCGAATGTGGAAGGGGCTTCAGCCCCGATGCTTTTCGGTCAGATCATCACGACCGGATCGGAAAGCATCGGGGCTGAAGCCCCTCCCACGACAACTAAAGCAGCGGCCCGGCGTTCGCAGCGGACCGCCGCGGGTGGATCAGGCCGGATCCTTCGGCCGCACCATCACGTGCACTTCGGCCAGCTGCGCGTCCGGGATCGGCGACGGCGCGCCGGTCATCAGGCACTGCGCGGTGGTGGTCTTGGGGAAGGCGATGACGTCGCGGATCGATTCGGTACCGGCCATCAGCGCGGCGATGCGGTCGATGCCGAAGGCGATGCCGCCGTGCGGCGGCGCGCCGTACTTGAGCGCGTCGAGCAGGAAGCCGAACTTGGCTTCGGCCTCTTCCGCGCCGATGCCGAGCAGGTCGAACACCGCCGACTGCATCTGCGGACGGTGGATGCGGATCGAACCGCCGCCGATCTCGTTGCCGTTGAGCACCATGTCGTAGCCGCGCGACACCGCGGTCTTGGCGTTGGCGCGCAGGTCGGCGATGTCGTCCACGGCCGGCGCGGTGAAGGGGTGATGCAGGGCGACGTAGCGCTGCACTTCCTCGTCCCACTCGAACATCGGGAAGTCGGTGACCCACAGCGGCTTCCAGCCTTCGCCGACCAGGCCGAGATCCTTGCCGAGCTTCAGGCGCAGCGCGCCCATGAAGTCGCTGGCGGTCTTGTAGTCGGCGGCGCCGAAGAAGATCGCGTCGCCGGTTTGCGCACCGGCGGCCTCGACGATCGCGGCCAGGGTGGCGTCGTCGAAGAACTTGGCGATCGGCGAATTGATGCCTTCGCGGCCCTTGGACGCGTCCTCGATCTTCATCCACGCCAGGCCCTTGGCGCCGTGCTTGGCCGCGTGCGCGCCGGCCTCGTCGATCTGCTTGCGCGACCAGCCGGCCGCGCCCGGCGCGCGCAGCGCGATCACACGGCCGTCGGCGTGGTTGGCCCAATCGGTGAAGACCTTGAACTCGCAGCTCTTGACCAGTTCGGCGATGTCGGCGAATTCCAGCCCGATGCGCAGGTCGGGCTTGTCCGAGCCGTAGCGGCGCATGGCTTCGGCGTAGGTCATGCGCGGGAACTGCGCGTCGAGCTCGACGCCGATGGTGTCCTTGAACACTTCGCGGATCATGCCTTCGACGGTGTCCTGCACGTCGCGCTCGGACACCCAGGCGAACTCCATGTCGAGCTGGGTGAATTCGAGCTGGCGGTCGGCGCGCAGCGCTTCGTCGCGGAAGCAGCGCGCGATTTGGTAATAGCGGTCGAAGCCGGCCACCATCAGGATCTGCTTGAACAGCTGCGGCGACTGCGGCAGCGCGTAGAACTCGCCCGGGTGCATGCGCGCCGGGACCAGGAAGTCGCGCGCGCCCTCGGGCGTGGCCTTGGTCAGGATCGGGGTCTCGATGTCCTGGAAGCCGCGCTCGTCCAGCCAGCGGCGCAGCGACTGCACCAGGCGGATGCGGGTGCGCATCATCTTCTGCATTTCCGGACGGCGCAGGTCCAGGTAGCGGTAGGTCAGGCGGGTTTCCTCGCCGGCGTTCTCGTGGGCGTGGAACGGCAGCGGCTCGGCCTTGTTGAGCACTTCGATCCGCTCGGCCAGCACTTCGACCTTGCCGCTGCGGATCTTGTCGTTGGCCGCGCCGCGCGCGCGCACGCTGCCGGTCACGCGCACGCAGCTTTCCACGCTCAGATCGCCGGCGGTCTTGAACAGCTCGCCCATGTCGGAATCGACCACGATCTGCACCACGCCCTCGTGATCGCGCAGATCGGTGAACACCACGTGGCTCTGGACACGGTTGGTGTTGACCCAGCCGCACAGGGTGACGGTCTGGCCGATCAGCGCCTCGTCGACGAGGCCGCAGAAGTGGGTACGCATGGAAGCTCCGGATTGATCGATCGGCCGGGCCGATCGTTGGATCGTGGGGGTTTGCCGCAGGCGGCCCGCGGGGGCCGCGGCGGAAGCCGGGCTGCGAGCGCCTCGCCGGCCGGGGGCCGGGACCGCACATTCTAGGCGATTTCGTGGGAGGGCCTTCAGGCCCGATGCTTTTGGATCAGGCCGCTCCGATCCGACCGGAACGCATCCGGCCTGAAGGCCCTCCCACAAGGCACAAGGAAAGCAAGCTCGGCTCTGCAGGCCGATGCCGCAAGTCAACGGTAAGGCGGCCTCAAGGCCCTCCTACAACGGCAAAGGGCGCCCTGCGGCGCCCTTTGCGGAAGTCCGAACTCGGTCCGGCGATCAGCTGCCGCCGCTGGCCGCCGGCTTGCTCGCCGGAGCCGGCGCGGCCGCGGGCGCCGGGTCGGCCTTCTTTTCAGTCTTCGCCTCGGCCGGCTTGGCCGTCGCCGCGCCGCCGCTGCCGCCCTCACCGGCGAGGTTGCGCTTCTTGTCGCCGTCCTTCTTGAAATCGGTCTCGTACCAGCCGCCGCCGGCCAGACGGAACTGCGGCGCGGTCAGCTGGCGCCCGACCTGCTCGGCGCCGCACTCGGGGCACACGGTCGGATCGGGATCGGAGAGCTTCTGCAGGCGGTCGAAGGTGTGGCCGCAGGCATTGCACTGGAACGCGTAGATGGGCATGGCGGGAAACGTGGGGAAGCCGACTCAGGCTGGCTAGTTTGGGGCTCGTGGCCGCCGATGCAAGCGCGCGGGCGTCCCGGTCGCCCGAAACGCCCGCGGCGCCGGCGGGTCAGCCGCCCGGCGGGTGCGGATCGGCCCGGGTGGCGGTCGCCGGGCCCGTGGCCGCGGGCGCCACAGCGGCCGCGGGGACGGCGGTCGGTTCCGGCTCGGCGGCGGCGTTGCCCGCCGCCGCGGCGCGCCGGCGGCGGTCGCCGGCGTCGTCCGGATGCACCGGGCCATGGTCCTCGGCCGGGTCCACGTCGAACGGGGTGCGGAACACCAGCGACGGCAGGATCGTGGTCAGGGTCGCGTACAGCAGCAGCGCGCCGAACCAGGCGTCCGGCAGGGCGAAGCGGTCGCGCAGGATCGCCGCCAGCACCAGGGTGAAGATCAGGGTCGGCGCCAGCGCCACCGACACCCGCAGGCTGGCGCCGTGCTTCTCGCCGAACAGCGCGCGCCGCTGCAGCCAGATCACCCCGACCCGCAGCGGCAGCACCACCGCCGTCAGCAGCAGGCCCAGCCCCAGCGCCTCGAAGCTCAGCGCGCCGCTGGGCACCTTGGTGCCGGCGTTGAAGAAGTAGAACGGGACGAAGAACGAGGCGAACAGCCGCACCGCGTGCAGGTTCTCGTGCGAGGCCAGGCGCGGCATGCGCTCGCGCAGCAGGCGCGCGATCAGGCCGGCGACGAAGGCGCCGACCAGGTAGTAGACGCCGAGCTTGGCGGTGGCGAACGCGGCGATCATGCCGACCATCACCAGCAGCGAGAACTCCGAGCCAGGCGCATGCGGCGCGACCCAGCGGCCGAGCGCGACGAACACCAGCGGCAGCCCGATCAGCATCGCGATCAACGCGGTCGAGGACAGCGCCATGCGCATCGGATCGCCGGCCTGCAGCACCACGAACAGCGCCACCAGCGCCAGCAGTTCGCCGGCGATGGCCTTGCTGGTGACCCAGAACCGCTCCTCCTCGTCCAGGCCCAACCGGGCCAGGCTGTCGAGGATGAAACCGGTCGACGGCGTCAGCAGCGCCAGCGCCAGCAACCCCGCGGCCTGCCAGCCCATGCCGGCATAGCGCCAGGCCAGCCAGCCCACGCCGAACAGCGTCGCGGTGCGGATCACCAGGTGCGCGATCAGCGGCCACAGCCCCTTGCGCAGCGCGCTGAGCTCCACTTCCAGGCCGGCGAACAGGAACAGCGAGGAGATGCCGAGCGTGGCCAGCATCGCCACCACGGTGTCGTGCGACTTGTCGCCCCAGGCCAGCATCGCGACGATGCCGAACAGCAGGCAGGTCAGCGGCGCCGGGATCTTGTAGCGCTGCAGCGCGCGCGGGACGACCAGCAGGCCGAAGATCAGCAGCAGATAGATCAGTTCGCGGCTCATGCGGCCCCCTGGTGCGAAATCAGGGCGGGACGATAGGGGGTCGGGTGTGGAGAGGGCGACAAGCCGGGGCGGCGCGATGCAGGCGTTGCGCGTGTTCGTCGGCACCGCGGGCACGGCGGGCACGGCGGGCGCGGCGGGCGCCACGAATACTTCACCCCCGTCATTCCGGCGAAAGCCGGAACCCATTTTGACTTCGCCGTTGCGTGAGCCTTCGCGCGAACGGGAGTGCGTTCGCGAATGCCAGAAGCAAAATCAAAATGGGTTCCGGCTTTCGCCGGAATGACGGGTTATGAGGGCGTACGGGTTATGAGGGCGTACGGGTTATGAGGGCGTACGGGTTATGGGGTGCACGGGTTATGAGGTGCACGGGTTATGGGGTGCACGGGTTATGGGGGTGCACGGGTTATGGGGGTGCACGGGTTATGGGGGTGCACGGGTTATGGGGGTGCACGGGTTATGGGGGTGCACGGGTTATGAGGGCGTACGGGTTAAGTGGCGTGCGGGTCGGGGCGTATCGGACTGGCCGCCCCCAAGCGCATCGGCGGCGCAAGCTCGGGCGGTTCGGAACCCGGCCCCGAATCGCAACCGTCGAACCGCCGCCTCAAGCGCCGTCGTACAACGCCATCCACGCCGCCTCGGCCTTTTCCAGCTCCGCCGCCATCGCCTCGCGCTGGCGCGCCAGTTCGCTGGCGTTGTCGCCGCCGCCGGCGTACTTGGTCGGGTCGGCGAGGTCCATGTCGAGGGTGTGCAGCTTCGATTCCAGCTCGGCCACGCGCTTCTCGGCCTCGGCCAGCTTGACCGGGTTGACCTTCTTGCCCGGCTTGCCCGCCGCCGGTGCGGCCGCAGCCGCGGCGACGGCCGGCGCGGCCTTGGCCTTCTTGCCCTCGCCGCTGTCTTCGCGCGTGCGCAGCCACACCGCGTACGCGTCGAGGTCGCCGTCGAACGGCTGGGCGACGCCGTCGGCGACGCGCACGAAGGTGTCGCAGACCAGGCCGATCAGGTGGCGGTCGTGCGAGACCAGCACGATCGCGCCGTCGAAGTCGCTCAGCGCCTCGGCCAGCGCTTCGCGCATGTCCAGGTCGAGGTGGTTAGTCGGTTCGTCGAGCAGCAGCACATTGGGCTTGCGCCAGGCGATCAGCGCCAGCGCCAGGCGCGCGCGCTCGCCGCCGGAGAAGCCGTCGACCGATTCGAACGCGCGGTCGCCGGGGAAATTCCACTTGCCCAGGAAGTCGCGCAGCTGCTGCGTCGCCACGCCCGGAGCGAGGTCGCCGAGGTGGTCGATCGGGCTGCGCCCTTCCTGCAGCGATTCGACCGTGTGCTGGGCGAAGTAGCCGATGCGCAGGTCCGGATGGCCGCTGCGCTCGCCGGCCAGCAGCGGGATTTCGCCGACCAGGGTCTTCACCAGGGTCGACTTGCCGGCGCCGTTGGGACCCAGCAGGGCCACCCGGTCGCCGGCTTCCATGATGAAGCTGGCGTTGCCGAGCACCTGGTGCGTTCCGTAGCCGCAATCGGCCTCGACCAGGCGCAGAAGCGCGTGCGGCAGCTTGGCCGGCTCGGGGAAGTCGATGCGCAGCGAGCGCTCGGCGCGCACCGCCTCGGTGCCGGCCAGCTTGGCCAGCCGCTTCATCCGGCTCTGCGCCTGCTTGGCCTTGCTGGCCTTGGCCTTGAACCGGTCGATGAAGCTCTGCAGGTGGGCGCGCTCGACCTGTTCCTTCTCGAACGCGATCTGCTGCTGGCGCAGGTGCTCGGCGCGCTGGCGCTCGAACGCGGTGTAGTCGCCGACGTAGAGCTTGGCCTTGCCTTCGTGCAGGTGCAGGGTGTGGGTGCTGACTCCGTCGAGGAACTCGCGGTCGTGCGAAATCATCAGCAGCGTGCCCGGGTACTTCAGCAGCCATTGCTCCAGCCACAGCACCGCGTCGAGGTCGAGGTGGTTGGTCGGTTCGTCGAGCAGCAGCAGGTCGGACGGCATCATCAGCGCCCGCGCCAGGTTCAGGCGCACGCGCCAGCCGCCGGAGAATTCCTTGACCGCGCGCTCGTGGGTGTCGGGGCTGAAGCCCAGGCCGTGCAGCAGCTTGCCGGCGCGCGCGGTGGCGTCGTAGCCGCCGATCTCCTCGAGCCGGTGGTGGGCCTCGGCCACCGCCTCCCAGTCCTCGCGCTCGACCGCCTCGCGCTCGGCGATGACCGCCTTGTGCACTTCGATGTCGCCGGACAGGACGAAGTCCAGCGCCGGATCGGGCAGCGCCGGGGTTTCCTGGGCGACGCTGGCGATGCGCACCCGGTTGGGCACGTCGATGTCGCCGCGGTCGGCCTCGACTTCGCCCTGGATCGCCGCGAACAGCGAGGACTTGCCGGTGCCGTTGCGGCCGATGACGCCGACCCGCCAGCCCGCGTGCAGGGCCAGGTCGACATTGGACAGGAGCAGGCGTTCGCCGCGCCGAAGGGCGAAATCACGGAAGGAAATCATGCCGATATGGTCGCATGACTGATCGGCATTTGCTCATGAGGATCGGTTCGGCCGCGCGCCGGGCCGGCATCGAATAATCCAGACGCCGGCCTCAGACCGCCCCCACGCGTCAACGAGATCGCCTTTCGCGGCAAACCGCCCCACCGGGCCGGCCGCGCGGGTTCGCTCGGCCCGACGTTCCCCGTTCGCACCGCCCGGAGTCTTCATGCACCGCCGCCTGTCCCTGCTCAGCAGCGCCGTCCTGCTCGCCCTCGCCGCTCCCGTGGCCGCCGCCGACGCCCCGGCCGACGCCGAACGCGCCAACCCGACCAACCTCGACACCCTGATCGTCACCGGCACGCGCGTGTCCGACCGCACCGTGGCCGAGTCCACCGCGCCGATCGACATCATCGCCCCGCAGACCCTGGAGGCCACCGGCACGGTCGAGCTGGCGACCGCGCTGGCCCGCGCCCTGCCCTCGCTGAACTTCCCGCGCCCCTCGATCACCGACGCCACCGACGCGGTGCGCCCGGCGCAGCTGCGCGGCCTCGCCCCGGACCAGGTGCTGGTGCTGGTCAACGGCAAGCGCCGCCACACCACCGCGCTGATCAACCTCAACGACAGCATCGGCCGCGGCTCCTCGCCGGTCGACCTCAACGCGATCCCGATCGCCGCGATCGAACGCGTCGAAGTGCTGCGCGACGGCGCATCCGCGCAATACGGCTCCGACGCCATCGCCGGCGTGGTCAACATCGTGCTCAAGGGCGCCGGCGAAGGCGGCTCGGTCGCCGCGCGCTACGGCCAGTACAGCGCCGGCGACGGCGAGCAGTACCAGCTGTCCGGCGACGCCGGCTTCAAGCTCGGCGACAACGGCGCGCTGCACCTGGCCGCGCAGGGCGGCCACAGCGACAACACCAACCGCGCCCGTCCCTACCTCGGCCCGGTCACGCCGACCAGCAATCCCAAGGGCCGCGTGGTCCACCGCTACGGCGATCCGGAAATCGACCAGGCCGCGTTCGCCTACAACGCGCGCTACCAGGCGGCCGAGGGCGTGGAGTTCTATTCCTTCGGCACCGCCAGCCGCCGCCGCGCGATCTCCAACGGCTACTACCGCGCGCCGGGCAATCCGAACAACATCCTCTCGGTCTATCCCGACGGCTTCCTGCCGCAGATCGACAACCTCAGCCAGGACCGCGCCTTCGTCCTGGGCCTGCGCGGACAAACCGCCGGCGGCTGGAACCTCGACCTGAGCTACAACTACGGCCGCAACCAGCTCGACTTCGACGTGCGCCACAGCCTCAACCGCACCCTCGGCGCCGCCTCGCCGCGCAGCTTCTACATCGGCACGCTGGAAACCACCCAGAACGTGCTCAACGCCGACTTCGACAAAGCCTTCGACGTGGGCTGGCTGAAGTACCCGCTGACGGTGGCCTTCGGCGCGGAATGGCGCGGCGAAAAATTCGACCAGGGCGCGGGCGAGCCGGCCTCCTACATCGCCGGCCCCGAGCCCGGCGCGCCCGGCGCGCAGGTGTTCCCCGGCTTCACCCCGGCCGACGCCAGCCGCCGCGACCGCCACAGCTACTCGTTCTATGCGGACCTGGAAACCGACGTGACCGACAAGCTCTCGCTCGGCGCCGCGGCGCGCTACGAGCGCTACAGCGATTTCGGCGAAACCACCTCGGGCAAGCTGTCGGCGCGCTACGCCTTCACCGACAAGGTCGCGCTGCGCGGCACCGTGTCCACGGGCTTCCGCGCGCCGTCGCTGCAGCAGCAGTTCTACCAGTCCACCCAGACCGTGATCGTGCTCGGCGATCCCAACCCGTTCCAGGTGCGCACCTTCGCCGTCGACGACCCGGCCGCGGTCGCGCTCGGCGCCGAGCCGCTCAAGGCCGAGGAATCGACCAACCTCGGCCTGGGCCTGGTGCTGCAGCCGGCCGAGGGCCTGTACATCACCGTCGACGCCTACCAGGTCGACATCGACGACCGCATCATCCTCTCGGAGAACCTGCGCGGCCCGGCGGTGGCGAGCTTCCTGGAAGCGCGCGGCCACCCCGGCATCAACGGCGGGCGTTACTTCACCAACGCGGTGGACACGCGCACCCGCGGCCTCGACATCGTCGGCAGCTACGGTTTCGAGATCAAAGGCGGCACGCTCGACCTCACCGCCGGCTACAACCGCAACAAGACCACGCTGGAGCGGATCGCGCCGAACCCGCCGCAGCTGACCGCCGGCGGCCTGAACCTGCAGCGCATCGGCCGGGTCGAGCAAGGCCGCATCACCCAGGGCGCGCCGCGCGACAAATTCTTCCTCGGCGGCAGCTGGAAGCGCGACGGCTGGCGCTTCGACGCCACCGCCACCCGCTACGGCGAGTTCCACACCTTCAACGACGACCCCAGCGGCATCCGCGACCAGACCTTCGCGGCGAAGTGGACGCTCGACCTCGCCGCGACCTATGCGGTGGACGGCTGGGAGTTCACCGTCGGCGGCGACAACGTGCTCAACGAATACCCGGACGAGGCGATCTACGCCAATAGCGAGAGCGGGCAGCTGCCGTACACCAGCTACGCGCCGTTCGGGTTCAACGGCGCGTTCGCGTACGCCAAGGTCGGGTACAAGTGGTGACGGCGCGGGAGGCGGCGCGCGCCGCCTCCCGGGCGTTGTGAAACCAGCGCCGCGTCGCCGACGGGATCGGCGGCGCGGCGGCTTTCGGCCCGGTTTTGTGCGACGCGCCCAAAACCCACGCGACCCCGGTGCTACCTTCGGCGGGCCGAACGACTCGGCGCGACCATGGGAAGGACCGTCATGTTCAAGTCTCGCTTGCTGCCCCCCGTACTGCTCGCCACCGTCACCGCCATTTCCGCGTTGCTGCCGATCTCCAGCGCGTTCGCGGCCTGCAACGATTGTCCCTGGCTGTTCGTCCGCTGCATGAGCCGCGCCGACACGCCGGAGAAGGAACAGGCCTGCGAAGAATCGCGGCAGTTGTGCGAAGAGACCTTCTGCAACAATCCGCGCGCGGCGCGCCTGTCGGCGTCGCCGGCGATCGTCGAAAATCCGTTGCCGCAGGCGCGCGACCTCGCGGATCGCCGGCCGCAGGCGCGCCGCAGCGCGCAGTAACGCGTTCGCCGCGGCCGATGGCCGACTCCGAGCCCCGCGTCCGGCGGGGCTTTTTTATGCCCACGGCGCAGCGGACGTCACCCGTGCGCGCGTTGCAGGAACTCGCGGACCCGCGGCAGCGCCTGGTCGAAATGGGTTTCCAGCAGCCAGTGGCCGGCGCCGTCGAGCAGGTGCAGCTCGGCGTCGGGCAGGTCGCGCAGGTACGCGCGCGCCGCGGCGGCCGGCATGTAGCCGTCCCGCGGCCCCCAGACGATCAGCGCCGGCGGGCGATGCTCGCGCAGGTAGCGCTGATAACGCGGGAACCAGTCGAGGTTCGCTTCCAGTTTGTCCATCAAGCCGACCATCGCCGCGCGCCGCACCGGCGTGTCCATCAGCGGCCAATGCAGTTTCCACAGGTCCGGCGCGACGCGCGACGCGACTTCGTCGCTCACCTCGCCGACGAACTCGTCGCGAAAACCCTGTTCGCTGACCGCTTCCTCCAGCGGCGCGCGATTGCGCGGCGAGCGGTCGGCCCAGTACCTCTTGATCGTCGCGTACTTGGGGCCCAGCGCGTCTTCGTAGATGTCGCCGTTCTGCACGATCAGCGCGGCGATGCGCTGCGGATGCGCGATCGCGTGGCGCAGGCCGATCTGCGAGCCGTAGTCGTGCAGCCACAGCGCGTAGCGCTTCAACCGCAACCGGTCGGCGAACTTAGCGAGGAAGTCGGCGTAGGCGTCGAAGTCGTAACCGAAGCCTTGCGGATCGGGCGTGCCGCTGTAGCCGAACCCAGGGAAGTCCGGCGCCAGCGTGCGCCAGCGGTCGCTCAACGCGGGCATCAGGCGGCGGTACTGGAACGAGGAACAGGGATAGCCATGCGGCAGCAGCAGCACCGGCGCGTCGGCGGGGCCGGCTTCGCGGTAGAAGATGTCGGTGCCGTCGATCTGCGTGGTCAGGTGGCGCATCGCGTGCTCCTCGCCCGCGTTGGGGGCATGCGTCAGGTTGCGGGCGATGCTAGCGGGCGTGGGTCCACGTTCCGTTAAGCGCGCATGCGCGGGCGATGTCGCGCGGTGGCTTCGATACGGGCCAGCGCGGCGATGTGAGTTGCGGTGTGCGGTTTTCCGCTCATGGCCGCGTTCGTCGCGGTTGGGTTGGCGCGGTCGCGACTTGCGTCGCTCCTACAGGGACTGCGGCGGGAAACGCGAACGCTCGTGCTTTCGGTTGGCGGGAACCACTCGCCGATCGCGCGGTCTCAGACCCCGGCCAACGCGCGGGCGCGACCCGTCCGCCCGCGCATTCCCGGCCGCCTCCCGCGCAAATCCGCCCACCGCCGCCGTCGCGACGACGCGGGGATGAATCCCGGTTCATCCTCGCGCATCACGCCGGAGCGACCGGCGCGCAGGCATAAAACCCGCTGTCCCCACTCGGCTGCAGGCCTTGCCGCGCGGGCCCGGGCGGGTGCGTCCGGCTCTCGTCCGCGCGCCGCGTCTTCGCGGAAAAATCTCGCAGAAACAATCGTTTGCGAGCATGAATCGCACCGGAAAACCTTGCATCTGACCGGTTCAGCGCACATTCTTGCAAGGACCAGACCACAGGAGAGCCGATGCACCACACGTCCCTGATCGCGATCCTGGTAGCCGGCTTCGTCCTGGCCTTCATCTTCGGAATGATCGCTCAACGCCTGCGGCTGTCGCCGCTGGTGGGCTACCTCATCGCCGGCGTCATCGCCGGCCCCTTCACGCCCGGCTTCGTCGGCGACCAGACGCTCGCGCCGCAGCTCGCGGAAATCGGCGTCATCCTGCTGATGTTCGGCGTCGGCCTGCACTTTTCCCTCGGCGACTTGCTGGAGGTGAAGGCCATCGCGCTACCGGGCGCGGTATTGCAGATCGCGGTCGCCACGGCCCTGGGCTGGGGCATGGCGTATTACCTGGGCTGGTCGCACGGCGCCGGCCTGGTGTTCGGTCTGGCGCTGTCGGTGGCCAGTACCGTGGTGCTGTTGCGCGCATTGGAAGAACGGCGCCTGGTGGAAACCGCCAAGGGCCGCATCGCGGTCGGCTGGCTGATCGTCGAAGACCTGGCGATGGTGCTGGCCCTGGTGCTGCTGCCGGCGCTGGCCGGCCTGCTCAAGGGCGAAGCCGGCGACGCCAGCCAGATCTGGAGCCAGTTGTTCGTGACCCTGGCCAAGGTCGGCGCCTTCGTCGCCTTCATGCTGATCGTCGGCCGCCGGGTGATCCCGTGGATCCTCGAACGCGTCGCCGGCACCGGCTCGCGCGAGCTGTTCACCCTGTGCGTGCTGGCGATCGCGCTGGGCGTGGCGTTCGGTTCGGCCACGCTGTTCGGCGTGTCGTTCGCGCTGGGCGCGTTCTTCGCCGGCATGATGCTCAACGAATCCGAGTTCAGCCATCAGGCCGCCAACGAGACCCTGCCGCTGCGCGAGGCGTTCGCGGTGCTGTTCTTCGTTTCCGTCGGCATGCTGTTCGATCCGCAGATCCTGATCCAGGAGCCGCTGGAAGTGCTGGCGGTGTTCGCCATCATCGTGATCGGCAAGTCGGTCGCGGCCTACGCCCTGGTGCGCGCGTTCGGCAAGCCGAGCTCGACCGCGCTGATGATCTCGGCCAGCCTGGCCCAGATCGGCGAGTTCTCCTTCATCCTCGCCGGCCTCGGCATGGACCTGGAGATCCTGCCGAAGGAAGGCCACGACCTGATCCTGGCCGGCGCTTTGTTGTCGATCGTGGTCAACCCGCTGCTGTTCGCCTGGCTCGACCGCAAGAACGCGCGCGAAGCCGCGGCGGCGCAGGAAGCCCGCGGCGAGGATGCGCCGCCGGTGCCGGCCGACATCGACAACCACGTGATCCTGATCGGCTACGGCCGCGTCGGCAGCGAGCTGGCGCGCCTGCTGGGCGAGCAGAAGGTGCCGATGGTGGTCATCGACGGCGAGGAAAGCCTGATCGCCAAGGCGCGCGCGGCCGGGTTGCCGGCGATCCTGGGCAACGCGGTCGACCCGCGGGTGCTGCGCGAAGCGGTGCCCGAGCGCGCGACCACGGCGATGCTGGCGATCCCGCAGGCGCTGGAGGCCGGCGAGATCATCGCCAAGCTGCGCGAGATCAACCCCGGGCTGAGCATCGTCGCCCGCGCCCACAGCGACAACGAGGTCAAGCACCTGATCGAGCACGGCGCCGACGGCGCGGTGATGGCCGAGCGCGAGCTGGCGCACAGCCTGGCCGAGATGGTCCTGGCCGCGCCGGTGTACCGCGGCGAGCGCCACCTGCCGCCGTCGACGGCGCTGGCGTGAGGGCGCCGGCCTGGTCTCTGACGGCCTGGCCTCGGCCGTCCTGGTCTCGGCCGTTCTAAGCCCGGACGGCCCGCGCCTGTCCGCCCGCCGCCGCGGACTGCGATGTCCGTGGCGGCCCGCGGCGCGATACGCTTGCGCCGCCTCCTTCCACGCCGCCCGCGAACCGCAGCCATGAGCGATATCGATCCGTCCGCCGCCGATGACACCCCAGCCGCCGCCGTCGAGGCGCAACTCACCCCGACCGAGGCGCGCGTGGTCGCGGTGCTGATCGAGAAGGAAGCGACCACGCCGGACGTGTACCCGCTGACCCTCAACGCGATCGTGGTCGCCTGCAACCAGAAGACCTCGCGCGATCCGGTCACCAATCTGGAACAGGGCGAGGTGGCGCATGCGCTGCGCCAGCTGGAGCCGCGCGGCTGGGTCAAATCGCACCATTCCCCGCGCGCCGAACGCTACAGCCACCGCGCCGGCACCGCGCTCGACGCGACCCGTCCGCAGACCGTGCTGCTGGCCCTGCTGATGCTGCGCGGCCCGCAGACCGTCAACGAACTGCTGAGCCGCAGCGACCGCATGGCCAAGTTCGACGCGGCCGGCGACGTGCAATACGCGCTGGAACGGCTGGCCCAACACCAGCCGCCGCTGGTCAAGCTGCTCGGCCGCCAGTCCGGCCAGCGCGAAGACCGCTACGGCCACCTGCTGTGCGGCGAACCGCAATGGACCTCCGCCGCGTCCGGCGCCGATCCGGCGTTGGCGAGCCCGGCCGCGCAGTCGGCCTTGGGCGAACGCATCGCCGCGCTGGAAGCGAAGGTCGCCGAACTGGAAGCGCGCCTGGAAGCCGCCGGCGCCTGATCGGTTGGTTCCTGCAGGAGCGGCGCGAGCCGCGACCGCGGCAACGCGATCGCCAGCGCCATGCTTCCCGGGCGGGCGACGTTCACGGCTCCTGATCGGTCCGACGGCGTTCGCATTGGCGCGGTCGCGGCTCGCGCCGCTCCTACAGGGGGCAACCGAAGCCGCGGCGCAGCGACTGTAGGAGCGGCGCGAGCCGCGACCACGACAACTCAATCGCCGGCGCCATGCTGCCCGGGCGGGCGACGTTCACGGCTCCGGATCGCTTCGATGGCGTTCGCATTAGCGCGGTCGCGGCTTGCGCCGCTCCTACAGGGGGCAGCCGCAAACGGCGTCGAAACGGGGGCATCGGCCGCGCCATGGTTTTCGCGCGGATGCGGTTCGCGGGATGGGTTCGGCCGCGGCGGCGCGCCGGTCAGGCCAGCGGCAGGTAGATATCGGTGCGCAGCACCGCTTCCGGGGTTTCGTCCGGGTCGTCCAGGTATTCGTGGAACAGCGGGGCGTCGCGCAGCGATTCGCCGCTCTCGGGCAACCAGCGCGCGAGCAGGGCGTCGGTCAGCGCTTCGAGCCCGTCGAAGGCGCCGACCAGGCGGACGCGCGCGTAGCGTCCGCCGCCCAGGACCTGCAGGCGGATGCCCTCGCCGGCGTCGGCGCCGAACGGCGCGCCCAAGGCTAGCATGCAGTCGAAGGCGCAAGCCTGCGGCGGGACGTCGCGGCGGTCGTCCAACGGGATGCCGTAGAGGCCGCGCAACGAGTCCAGCAGGCCGTTCTGCGCGGCCCAGCCGAACAGCCGGCCGTAGCCCTGGTTCTGTTCGGGGTAAGCGCCGGTCACCCGCAACGCGGCGACCTGGAACGGCTCCACGCTGACCACTTCCACCCGCAGCGGCGCGGCCTCGCCGTGTTCCGGCGCGGGCGGCTGGGCCAGGCGGTCGATCTCGCGCCATAGCCGTTCGGGCTCGGCGCGCAGTTCGCTCGGGGTGCCGCCGACGCCCTGGCGCAGCGCGCGGGTGAAGGCCTGCGGGGTCTGGTAGCCGACCGCGAGCGCGGCGTCGGTGACGCTGCGTCCGCCGTCGGCGAGCACGCGCAGGCCTTGCAGCAGGCGCAACCGGGCCACGGTCTGGCCGGTGGTCTCGCCGGTCATGGCGCGATAGACGCGGTGGAAGTGGAACGGCGAGAACGCCGCCGCTTCGGCCAATCGGCCCAGTTCCGGCGGCTCCTCGCCGGCGGCGATGGCTTGCTCGATCAGCGCCACCGCGCGCTGGATTCGGCGGTGGTGGGCGTCGCGGGTGCCGGGCTTGAGCGCGGCGCGCGCGGGCGCGGCGGCGGTGCGGCCGGACTCCGGCGCAGCGGCGACGACGGTCGCCGGGGCGGCATGCGCTTCGACCGCGTGCGCAGCCGGCGCGGCGACGGCCGGCGTATCGGCCACGGATGCGGCGGCGGGCGAATCCTTGACGGGAGGCATGGTCTTGCTCCTCGCACTCGGCGGTGGGATGGCGGCCAGCATCGCAGCCGGGGCGGCGCGCGGCGGTTCCTATCTTGCGCTTTCGCCGGTTCTCGCCTGCTCTGGCCGACTCCGGCCGGAGAATCAGTACGACAGCGCCAGCGCCGCCAGCACCGCCGCCTCGGTCAGCTCGGCCAGGGCGCCGCAGGTATCGCCGGTCATGCCCTGCAGCCGGCGCAGGCAGGCGCGCCGCCACAGCGCGAACACCAGCAGCGCCGCCGCCAACGCCAGCGCGCCGCGCCAGCCGGCCAACGCGCAGGCCGCGGCGCTGACGATCAACGCGGCGATGCAGCCCGCGCGCGGCGCGCCGGCCAAGGCCTGGCCGAGGCCGCCGCTGCGCACGTACGGGGTGGTCACGAAGGCCAGGGTCAGCGCCGCGCGCGCCAGCAGCGGCGCCAGCAGCAGCGCGGCCCAGGCCGGCGCCGGCAGGCTCGCCAGCGCGGCGAATTTCAGCAACAGCAGCAAGGCCACCGCCGTCACCGCCAGCGGACCGCTGCGCGGGTCTTTCATGATGTCCAGGGTGCGCGCGCGGCTTTGCTGCGGATCGGCGCGCAGGCCGCCGACCCAGGCGTCGGCCGTGTCGGCCAGCCCGTCCAGGTGCAGCGCGCCGGTCAGCGCGGTCCAGGCGATCAGCAGCAAGGCCGCCGACAACAGCGGCGGCCGCGTCTGCAAGCTCCACGCCAGCGCGCACAGCAGCAGGCCGATCAGCGCGCCGGCCAGCGGATACCAGGCCAGCGCGCGACGCTGCGCGTCGGCATCGGCGAAGACCCGCGCGGGCACCGGAATCCGGGTCAGGAAACCGATCGCGGCCAGCGCGGCGCGCATCACCCGTCGACCGGATCGGCCTGCGCGCGCGCCGCCGCGCCGTCGCGCGCGGGCTTGGGCGGCCAACTGACCGCATGCAGCGAGGCGTGGGCGACGTCGATGTTGAGCAGGTCGGTGTAGCGGCGGCCGGCGGCGATGCAGCGCAGCAGGCGGATCGCGCCGCCGTGGGTCACCACCAGCACGCGGCGGCCGCCGTGGCGTTGGGCGATGTCGTCCATGGCCGCGGTCAGGCGCGCGGCGAAGTCGTCGAAGCGCTCCGCGCCGGGCGGCGGATACGCCACCGGGTCGGCCCAGAACCGCGCCAGCGCCTCGCCTTCCTGCGCGGCGATGGCGTCGACCGGACGGCCCTGCCAATCGCCGAAGTGGTATTCGCGCAGGCGCGGCTCCAGCGCCCACGGCAGGCCGCGCGCCTGCGCCAATTCCTGCGCGAACGCGGCGCAGCGCTGCAGCGGCGAGCTGACGATGGCGTCCCATTCGCGCCCGAGCACGGCGTCGCGCATCTGCCGCCAGCCCAGTTCCAGCAGGCTGTCGTCGAGCTGGCCGCGATAGCTGCGGTGGCCGGTATCGCCGTGGCGCAGCAGGTCCAGGTGCACGGGGTTGATGCTCATCGCGGCGTCGGTCCTTGTACGCGTCGGTGAAAGAACGGGCAATCGGCGCAAGAACCGGATGATGCCCGCAGGTGTGCCGGCAAGGGAATATGCCGCACGCCGGTCGCATCGCGCGCGAGTGCGCGTGCGTTCACGCGCGCGCGGCCGCCGGGGCGCTGTGCGAACCGTTCGCGCCCGACACGCCGGCCTGGGCGAAGGTCGCCATGCCCGCATGCAGTTCGCAGGCCAGCCGCAGCAGCGGCACCGCGACCGCGGCGCCGCTGGCCTCGCCCAGGCGCAGGCCGAGATCGAGCAGCGGCTGCGCGTCCAGCGCGTCGAGCAGCGCGGCGTGGCCGCGTTCGTGCGAACGGTGCGCGTACAGCAGCCACGGGCCGCAACCGGGATTGAGCCGCTGCGCGGCCAGCGCCGCGACCGTGGCGATGAAGCCGTCGACCAGCACCGCCACGCCGACCTGGGCGCAGGCGATGTAGGCGCCGGTCAGGGCCGCGATCTCGAAACCGCCGAGCCGGCGCAACCGTTCCCAGTCGCTGCCGGCGTCGGCATGCAGGGCCAGCGCGCGTTCGATCACCGCGGTCTTGTGGGCGATGCCGGCCGCGTCCAGGCCGGTGCCGGCGCCGGCCAGCCGCGCCGGCGCGCAGTCCAGCAGCGCGCTGGCCAGGGCTGCGGCGGCGGTGGTGTTGGCGATGCCCATCTCGCCGCCGACGAACAACTGCGCGCCGGCGTCGCGCGCGGCGCGCACGCTGGCGGCGCCGGCGGCCAGCGCGGCGCACAGCTGCGCCGGCGTCATCGCCGCGGCTTCGCAGAAGTTGGCCGTGGACGCGGCGACGATCGCGCGGTGCACGCCCTTGATCGGGCCGGGGTCGTTGACCGTGCCGAGGTTGACCACGTCCAGGCTCGCGCCGAGGCTGCGCGCGAGCACGGCGATCGCCGCGCCGCCGCCGGCGAAGTTGCGCAGCATCTCGCCAGTGACCGCCTGCGGGAACGCCGACACGCCCTCGGCGGCGACGCCGTGGTCGGCGGCGAACACGCTGATCCACACCCGCTGCAGCGACGGCCGCTGGCTGCGCTGCAATCCGGCCAGCCGCACCGCGAGCTCTTCGAGCCGGCCGAGCGAACCCGGCGGCTTGGTCAGCTGGTCCTGGCGCGCGCGCGCTTGCGCGGCGCTGTCCTCGTCGACGCGCAGGCATTCGCGCAACCACCAGGAAGTCTCGTCGTTCAAGTCCGCGTTCTCCGCATCCGCAGGGCTCCGATCACCGCCGCTCACAACGCCGGCCCCTTCAACACCAGCGGCAGGCCGGCCGCCACGAACGCCACCCGCTCGCAGACCTCGCCGAGCGCCTGATGCAGGCGCCCGGCCTCGTCGACGAAGCGCCGGCTCAACTCGCCCATCGGCACCACGCCGAGGCCGACTTCGTTGCTGACGAACAGCACCGTGCCCGGCAACGCGGGCACGGCGTCGAGCAGGGCGGCGCGTTCGCGATGGAACAGCGAGGGATCGTTGGCGCCGAGCAGGTTGCTCAGCCACAGGGTCAGGCAGTCCACCAGCACGCAGCGCTGCGGCGCGGCGTGCGCGCGCAGCGCATCGGCCAGCGCGATCGGCTCTTCCACGCAACCCCAGGCCGCCGGCCGGCGCGCGCGGTGGTGGGCGATGCGCGCGTCCATCTCGCCGTCCAGCGGCTGCGCGGTGGCCAGGTAGACGACGTCGGCGTGGGCGCCGGCCAGGCGTTCGGCCAGCGCGCTCTTGCCCGAGCGCGCGCCGCCGAGAATCAGGGTGCGCATGCGCTCTCCTCGCGTGGTTGCGTGTCGCGGTCCGCGCCCAGGCCGAACAGCCGGGCCAGTGCGGCGGTATCCAGATGCCGCTCGACCGCATCGGCGAGACGGTCGATGGAATGTTCGCGCAAGCCGCGCAGGTCGAGCGGCTCGGCCTGTTCGAGCCCGGCCCAGCCCAGCAGCGCGGCCAGCGCCTGCGGATGATCGAACACGCCGTGCAGGTAGGTGCCGAGCACTTGCCCGTCGGCGCTGATCGAGCCGTCGTCGCGGCCGTCGTCCAGGCGCAACGCCGGCCGTTGCAAGCCCGCGCCGGCGCTGACGCCGCAATGGATTTCGTAGCCTTCCGCGACCGCGTCGGCGAAGCTCAACCGGCCCTTGGCGTTGCGCAGCTGCTTGTACGGCTGCAACGTGGTGTCGAGATCGAGCCAGCCCAGACCGTCGCTGGAACCGGCCTCGCCCTCGATGCCGTGCGGGTCGTGCACCGCGCGGCCGAGCATCTGCAAGCCGCCGCAGATGCCGATCACCCGGCCGCCGTAGCGCAGGTGGCGGGCGATCGCCTCGGCCCAGCCGTTGCGGCGCAGCCACGCCAGGTCGGCGCGGGTGGCCTTGGAGCCCGGCAGCACGATCAGGTCGCACGGCGGCGGCGCGGCGCCCGGGCCGACGAAGCGGCAGTCCACCTGCGGATGCGCGCGCAGCGCGTCGAAGTCGGTGTGGTTGCTGATCCGCGGCAACGCCGGCACCGCCACGCGCAGGCGCGCGCCGGCTTTGGCGTCGGCCGCGCGCGGCAGCGCGTCCTCGGCTTCCAGATGCAGGCCGTGCAGGTAGGGCAGCACGCCGAGCACCGGCTTGCCGGTCTCGCGTTCGAGCCAATCCAGCCCGGATTGCAGCAATCCGATGTCGCCGCGGAAGCGGTTGATCACGAAACCCGCGACCCGCGCGCGTTCGCTGTCCGACAGCAGCGCCAGGGTCCCGACCAGATGCGCGAATACGCCGCCGCGGTCGATGTCGGCGATCAGGATCACCGGGCAGTCGACCGCTTCGGCATAACCCATGTTGGCGATGTCGCGGTCGCGCAAGTTGATCTCGGCCGGGCTGCCCGCGCCCTCCACCACCACCGCCGCGTAGCGTTCGCACAGGCGCGCGTGCGAGGCCAGCACCGCGTCCATCGCCACGCGTTTGTAGTCGTGGTAGGCGCGCGCGTCGAGCTGGGCGACGGCGCGGCCGTGCACGATCACCTGCGCGCCGGTGTCGCTGCTGGGCTTGAGCAGGATCGGGTTGAAGTCGGTGTGCGGCGCCAGCCCGGCGGCCTGCGCCTGCACCGCCTGGGCGCGGCCGATCTCGCCGCCGTCGGCGGTCACCGCCGAGTTCAGCGCCATGTTCTGCGGCTTGAACGGCGCCACCGCGACGCCGCGCCGGCGCAGCCAGCGGCACAGCGCCGCGACCAGCGCGCTCTTGCCGGCGTCGGAGGTGCAGCCTTGCACCATCAACACGCGCGCGGGTCCGCACGATTCGCTCATCGCAAGCAGTCTCCGAGTTCGGCCAGGGCGGTTTCGAGCCGCCGCCATTCGTCTTCGCCGCCGGGCAGGCCGAAGCGCAGGCTGGCGGGTTGTTCGAACAGGCGGGTGAGGATCGCGCGTCGCGCCAGCGCTTCGTGCAGTTGCTCGGCGCGCGGATCGCGCCGCCACTGGAAGAACGCGCTGCCGCCGCTGGGCGCGAGGCCGTGCGCGCGCAGCATCGCGGCCAGGCGCTCGGCTTGCGTCTGCAGCTGCGCGCGCATGCGTCGCTGCCAGTCGCGGTCGGCCAGCGCGTGGCGCAGGACGTGGCGCGCCGGGCCGGTCAGGGTCCACGGGCCGAGCCGCTCGCGCAGCGCCGCCAGCAGCGCCGGCGCGGCGCAGACGAAGCCGGCGCGCGCGCCGGCCAGGCCGAAGAACTTGCCGGCCGAGCGCAGCACGATCAAGCCGTCGCGCGCGCTCTCGCCGCACAGGCTGCGTTCGGGAGTGGCGTCCATGAACGCTTCGTCGATCAGCAGCCAGCCGCCGCGGGCGGCGAGATCCTGGTGCAGCGCGAGCAAGGCCTCGCGTTCGAAGCGCTCGCCGCCGGGGTTGTTGGGATGGATCAGCACGACCGCGTCCAGGCGCCCGCGCTGCGCCAGCAACTCATGCGCCGGCAGCGTTTCGACCGCGTGGCCGGCACGCCGCCAGGCATGCGCATGTTCGGCGTAGCCGGGCGCGATCACGCCGACGCGCGCGGGCGAACGCAGTTCCGGCAAGGCCTGGATCGCCGCCTGCGAACCGGCCACCGGCAGCGTCTGTGGCGCGCCGTAATACGCGGCGGCGATCTCGGCCAGGCCGTCGTCGTCCTCGGGCAAACGCTGCCAGGCGCGCGCGGGAATCTCCGGCACCGGCCAGGCCTGCGGGTTGATGCCGGTCGACAGATCGAGCCAGTCCGCCGCGGGGATGCCGTAACGCTGCGCGGCGCGCAGCAGGCGGCCGCCGTGTTCAAGCATGCCGCCACCCCGCCAGAGCGAACGCGGCTACGGCCACCGCCAGCAGCCACAGCGCGGTGCCGCGCTCGACCAGCGCCAG
Source organism: Lysobacter yananisis (assembly GCF_031199375.1). Classification (NCBI taxonomy): domain Bacteria; kingdom Pseudomonadati; phylum Pseudomonadota; class Gammaproteobacteria; order Lysobacterales; family Lysobacteraceae; genus Lysobacter; species Lysobacter yananisis. Next base: position 2,961,838 of record NZ_CP133568.1, on the reverse strand, counting down.
CGCGCGGCGGATCGAACCGGCATCGGGCGTCGCGCCCTCGCCCAACTGCGGGCGCGATTCCCACACGCCGCGATACGGCGCGTCGCCGCCCAGGCGCACGCCCAGCGCGCCGGCGCCGGCGGCCATCACCGGGCCGGCGTTGGGGCTGTCCCACCGCGGCGCCTGCGCGCGCCAGCAACGCAGCGCGCGCGCGCCGTCGCCGAGCGCGGCATAGGTCAGCGCGGTCAGCCGCGCGGGCACCCAGTTCAGCGCGTCGTCGATGCGCGCGGCGGCCCAGCCGAAGCGCTCGTAGCGCTCGCTGCGGTAGCCCCACATCGCGTCGAGGGTGTTGCTCAGCCGGTACAGCACGGCGCCGGCGGGCCCGAGCAGGGCGAACCAGAACAACGCGGCGAACACCGCGTCGCTGCCGTTCTCCAGCACCGACTCGGTGGCCGCGGCGGCGACGCGTTCGGCGTCGAGCGCGTGCGCGTCGCGGCTTACGATGCGGCCGACCGCGGCGCGCGCGTCTTCCAAGCGGCCGGCGTCCAGCGCATCGGCCACCGGCACGGCATGCTCGCGCAGGCTGCGCAGGCCGATGGCGAAGTACAGCGCCAGCGCGGCGAACGCGCCGCCGGTCCACGCCGACCATTGCCACAGCGCGCAATGTAGCCAGCCGGCGGCGGCGGTCAGCGGCAGCGTCGCCAGCGTCCACGCGGCCAGCCCGCGCGCGCGGCTGTCGGCGTGCAGCGCGGTTTCCAGCGCGCGCGCCAGGCGGCCGAAGGCGACCAGCGGATGGGCCCGGCGCGGCTCGCCCAGCGCGGCGTCGAGCAACACGCCGCCGAGCATCGTCCACGCCAGCGCCTGCGCGCTCATGCCTGGAACAGCCGCACGGCCGCGTCCGGGTTCGAGGGAAAGTAGAAGTGCACGAAGCTCGCGCTCATGCGGTCGCGCCGGTACACCGCTTCGCGGCTCGGGCCGCCGTTGGGGTTGGCCGACATCGCGATGGCCTGCGCGGCGACCTCGGCCTGGGCGTAGTGGAAGGTGTGGCCGCGCAGTTCGCCTTCCGGCAACGCCACCGACTGCAGGCCGAGCGCGGCCAGACGCGTGCCGATGCGCGCGTGGCCGCGCAGCAGGCCGGCCATCGCCGCGCCGCGGCCGTCGCGGTCGGTCAGTTCGTCCAGGCAGTACAGCAGCCCGCCGCACTCGGCCAGCAGCGGCTTGCCGGCCGCGACGTGCGCATGCAGCGCGTCGCGCAACGCGGCGTTGGCCGCGAGCGCGTCCAGGTGCAGTTCCGGATAGCCGCCCGGCAGCCACGCCGCGTCGCACTCGGGCAGCGTCTCGCCCGCCACCGGCGAGAAGAACGCCAACTCGGCGCCGGCCGCGCGCAGCAGTTCCAGGTTGGCCGGATACAGGAAGCAGAACGCCGCGTCGCGCGCGACCGCGATGCGGCGGCCGCGCAGGCGCGGCGGCACCGCAGGCGCCTGCGCGGGCTCGAAGGCGACCGCCGGCGGCAACTCGGCGTCGGCGTGCGCGGCCCAGGCATCGGCCAGCGCGTCCAGGCGCGCGTCAATATCGCTCAGTTCGCCCGCCGCGACCAGGCCCAGATGCCGCTCCGGCAGCGCCAGCGCCGGATCGCGCGGCAACGCGCCGAGCCAGCGCAATTCGCCGGGCAGGCTCTCGCGCAGCAACTGCGCGTGATACGCGCTGCCGATGCGGTTGGCCGCGACGCCGTACACCCGCAGCCCCTCGCGGTAACGCGCCAGCCCGAGCGCGAGCGCGCCGAAGGTCTGCGCCATCGCCGAGCCGTCGATCACCGTAAGCACCGGCAGGCCGATGCGCTCGGCCAGATCGGCGCTCGACGGCGATCCGTCGAACAGCCCCATCACGCCCTCGATCAGGATCAGATCGGCCTCGCCCGCGGCCGCATGCAGGCGCGCGCGCACGTCGTCCTCGCCGCACATCCACAGATCCAGCTGCTGCGCCGGCGCGCCGCTGGCGCGTTCCAGCACCATCGGATCGAGGAAGTCCGGCCCGGTCTTGAACACCCGCACCCGCCGCCCCTGGCGCGAATGCCAGCGCGCCAACGCGGCGGTGACGCTGGTCTTGCCCTGGCCGGAAGCGGGGGCGGAGACCAGCAGGGCTGGGCAGTGGCCGGGACCGGGGACCCGGGACCCGGGATCTGCCAAGTCGATTCCAAGCTCGGCTCCGGACTTTACGGGTCCCCTGTCCCGGGTCCCCGGTCCCGCAACGCTCACAACTCGACCCCCTTCTGCGCCTTGATCCCGGCCTTGAACGCATGCTTGACCACGCGCATGTCGGTGACCGTGTCGGCGGCCTCGATCAGCGCATCGGGCGCGCCGCGGCCGGTGATCACCACGTGCTGGCGCGGCGGGCGCGCGGCGACCGCGGCCAGCACGTCGTCGACCGCGACGTAGCGGTGCGCGAGGGCGATGTTGAGTTCGTCGAGCAGGACGAAGTCGTAGGCCTCGTCGCCGAGCATGCGCGCGGCCACCGCCCACGCCGCCTGCGCGGCGGCGATGTCGCGCTGCTTGTCCTGGGTTTCCCAGGTGAAGCCCTCGCCCATCACGTGGTAGTCGAGCTCTTCGAAGCGGCGGAAGAAGGCTTCCTCGCCGGTGGCGAAGCTGCCCTTGATGAACTGCACCACGCCGCACTTGAAGCCGTGGCCGAGCGAGCGCGCGAGCATGCCGAAGCCCGAGGAGCTCTTGCCCTTGCCGTTGCCGGTGTTGACCACCAGCACGCCGCGCTCGATGGTGGCGCGCGCGACCTTGCGGTCGATCAATTCTTTCTTGCGCTGCATGCGCTCGCGGTGCTTGTCCTCGCTGGCCGCGGCGAAGCCGGCGCGGTCGCCGTTGTCCTCGCTCATGCCGCCGCTCCGGCGCGCTGGCGCGATTCGATCAGCCGCGCCGCGGCGTAGACGGCGAAGCCGGCGCCGACGTAGCCGGCCAGGGTGCCGAGCGCGCGCGGGTAGTAGCGCGGGATGCGCTCCACGAACCCGGCCCAGCTCGCGTCCGGATAGCGGCCGGACAGGAAATAGAAGCCGCCCTTGGAGATCAGGTAGGCCACCACCGAGGTCGCCAGCAGGGTCAGCGCCAACATCGGCACCGTGGCCAGGCGGTCGCGGTGCATGCGCGCATAGATCCGCCCGCCCCACCACAACGCACCGTAGGCCAGCGCCAGCGCCCAGTACGCCGGCGACAGGCACCAGTCGGTGACCCGGCCCAGCGCCAGGCTGGCCAGGTCCAGCAACGACGACAACACGAAAAACGCAGGGAACAACCAGGCCGGGCGCAGCAGCGCGCCGGCGAGGAAGAACACCGCCCACGACGCGCTCGGCAGCGCATCGACGGTGGCGAAGTGCTGGCCGCGGGTGCACACCATCAGCGCGGCCAAGGCCAGCGCGGCGGCGATCTGGCCGTTGCGCGCGCGCAGCGGCAGCGCGGCCTGGCTCGGCGGAAGCAACAAGCTCATGACGCTCTCCTTCTCAGTGGCGCGGGCCGGATGCGGCGCCGCGCGGACGGGCGAAACGCGCGACCAGCGCATGCGCCAGCAACGCCGCGCCGACATAGGCCATCGTGGTGCCGACGAACAACGGGCCCCAGCGCCAGACCCGCTCGATGTACTGGGCGAAGTTCGGATCGGCGTAACGGCCGCCGAACCAGTAGAACGCGCCGTTGGAAATCAGGAACGAGGCGCTGGCGGCGACCAGCGCCACCGCCAGCGCGCCGGCCAGCGCGCGCGGCCGCGCCGCCATCGACGGCGCCCAGGCCCGGCCCAGGTACCACAGCACCGCATACGCCAGCAGCAGGAACGCGTACGACGGCGTCACGCAGTAGTGATCGAAGAAGCTCAGCCCGCGCCCGGTCACGGCGATGTAGTCGATCGCCACCGCCGCCACCAGCAGCCCGGCGAACAGCCGGTGGCGCTGCAGGTACAGGCCGCCGAGGAAGAACACCGCCATCGATGCGTCCGGCAGGTGCAGCGCGCTGCCGACCGCGTGGAAACGGGTCGCGGCCATCAGCGTCAGCAGCACGGCCAGGATCGCCAGTTGCGCGGGGCCCGCGAGCAGCGGCCGCAGTTCGTGCCGGCGCGGGGCCGGGCGGTTCGGCTGGGACTGGGTCGTGGAGATCATCGTCGTCTCTCGGTCGGGGCCGGCCGCGCGCGCGGCCGGCGCGGGCGGGTTCAGCGGTTGGGACGGTAGCGCAGGCTCAGCAGGTAGGTGCGTCCGGGCTGATTGTAGAAGGCCGCGGTTTCGTAGCGCTTGTCGAACAGGTTGTTGGCCGCCAGCTGCACGCTCCAGTCCGTGCCCAGCGCGTAGCCCAGGCGCAGGTCGGCCAGGGCGTAGCCGCCGAGTTCGCGCTTGTTGGCGAGGTCGTCGTAGCGCTGGCCGGCGGCGTAGACGCTGGCGCCGAGCGAGAACGCGTCGCCGCGGTCGAGTTCGAAGCGGCGGTCCAGGTCGATGCGCGCGCTCTGCCGCACGCGCCGCGGCAGGATGTTGTCGCGGTAGCCGCCGCGGCTGTCGTTGCGCGGGTCCAGCCAGGTCGCGCTGGCGCGCAGGTCCCAGCCGGCCACGCGCGTGTCCAGCGCCGCTTCCAGGCCGCGGATGCGGGCGCGGTCGACGTTGCCGGGCAGGCCGATGGAGGCGTCGTAGGCGATCAGATCGTCGATCCGGGTCTGGTAGGCGTTGAGCGACCACACCTGGCGGCCGCCCTCGCCGAAGGTGCCGCGCAGGCCCAGTTCGAAGCTGCGCGAGGTTTCCGGGCCCAGGTCCGGATTGCCGTACCCCGGGTAATACAGCTCGTTGAAGGTCGGCGCCTTGAACGCGGTGCCGTAGCTCGCGGTCAGCCGCAGCGCGTCGGCGAAGTTCCAGCCCCACAGCACGCTGCCGGTGGTTTCGCCGCCGAACTGGCTGTCGTCGTCGCGGCGCAGGCTGGCCTGCAGCGCGTGCGCGCCGAACTCGCGCTGGTACTGGCCGAACGCGCCGCGCAGCACGCGCGCGTCGCGCTTGTAGGCGGTGTTGCTTTCGACTTCGTCGCGCTGCCAGTCGAAGCCCAGGCTCAGCAGGCCGCCGCCGAGGCCGAGGTCGCCCTGCAGCGAGCCGAGCTGGCGGCGGGTGTCGAAGGTGCTGGAGTACTTGCCGTCCTTGTATTGCTCGCTGAGGTCCCAGCTGCGGCCGGCGTTGAGGCTCAACGCGAGGCGGTCGCTCGGGCGGTAGCGCAGCTTCGCGCCGGCGACCTGCTGGACGGTGTCGGCCTGGTTGTTCTGGCTGCCGTCGTATTCGTTGTAACCCTCGGCTCGAAACACCCGCGCCTCGCCGTCCCACTGCTCGTTGAAGCGGTAGCCGCCCTGCAGGGTCAGCGACGAATTGCGGTAGCCGTCGCGATCGGGCGAATAGGTGAAGCAGCCGGCGCCGCCCGGCGACGGCTTGCCGCGGCAGGCGTCGATGCCGTCGGTGTCCTCGTGCGCGGCGTTGATCGAATACCAGCCGCGCTCGCCCTTTCCGGCCACGCCGGCGGACGCGCGATGGGTCTTGTTGCTGCCGATGCCGACGCTGAAGCTCGGCGCGAACGGCCCCTGCGGGCGGCGGGTGAAGATCTGGATCACGCCGCCGATGGCTTCCGAGCCGTACAGGCTGGAGAACGGGCCGCGCACGATCTCCACGCGCTCGATCTGCTCGACCGGGATGTCCTGCAGCGAGGCGCCGCCGCTGGTGGCCGAACCGAGCTTGATCCCGTCGACCAGCACCAGCACGTGATCGGATTCGCTGCCGCGCAGGAACAGCGAGGTGCTTTTGCCCGGCCCGCCGTTGTTGGCCAGCGACGCGCCCGGCGTGCCGCGCAACAGGTCCGGCAGCGACGAAGGCTGCAGGCGCTCGATGTCGGCGCGGTCGATCACGGTGACCGCGGCCAGGGTCGCGTCCTGGGTCTGCGCGGTGCGGGTGGCGGTGACCACGACCTGGTCGAGATCGACCGCCGGCGCGGCAGGGGCGGTGGCGGCCGCGGCGGACAGGGCGATGGCCAGGGCCGGCGCGAGCGCGCGGCGCGGGGAACGGACGAAGCGGTGCTGCATGGCCTGCGGGTCTCCAGGGCCGCGCTCTCCCGCGCGGCCGACAAGGGTCGGGACCGGCGCGAAAACAGCGCGGAAGGACACGCACAGGCGCGCTCGCTCCGCCACCAGGCCCGCCGCCGGTCGGTTCGCGCTCCAGGCCGGTCTCCGGGCTTGCGAGTGGAACCTGTCGAGCGTCCTTGTCCGAGGTTCCGGCGCCGCGCCTTCCCATGCATGAAGCACAGTGGCCGTTGCGGTGCGTGGACTCGCCTACCGTTGCGGGGGCAGCTCCGGCTTGAGCGCGCGGACCGTTCTGGCGAACAGACCCGCGGCGCGACCGGATTCCCGTTTCAATCGCCGGACTGTGCCGGCGATCACCTTGAGCGCGCGCATCTTAACAGTCGCGACGCCCGGGCGAGCGAACGGCACCGCCAGCACGCGGCCCTGTTTCGGACCGGTCCTATTCAATCGTCGCCGCATCCGCGGCCATGCTGGCGGCGGGCCTGCGTGCGATCGGGCCCCGCGCCACACCCCCGATCCTTGTTCGTTTTCCGGCCGCCGGCTCGCCGCGCATATGCGACCGGCGGTTCTTTTTGCCCGCGATCCGCGGCGCAGCGCCGAAAACGAGGCGCCTACCACTTTTTGATTACTTGCGTTAGCCGGTTCCTGGCCGCTTCATTGACCGGGTTGTTATGACCGTGTTAAACCCGGATGACATCGCTGTCAGTCCCCCATGCAGGAGTCTTCATGCACGCCAGCCGCACGCTCGCCCGCCCCGGTCTCCGCGTCCGCCACCCGCTCGCCCTCGGCTTGGCCATCGCCTTGAGCCTGACCGCCGCCCCCGCCGTCCTGGCCCAGCAACCCGCCCAGGCCGACGCCAAGACCCTCGACCAGGTCATCGTCACCGGCACGCGCGTGTCCGACCGCACCGTCGCCGAGTCGACCGCGCCGATCGACATCATCACCCCCGAGACCCTGGAAGCCACCGGCACGGTCGAGCTGGCGACCGCGCTGTCGCGCGCCCTGCCCTCGCTGAACTTCCCGCGCCCGGCGATCACCGACGGCACCGACGCGGTGCGCCCGGCGCAGTTGCGCGGCCTCGCGCCCGATCAGGTGCTGGTGCTGGTCAACGGCAAGCGCCGCCACACCACCGCGCTGATCAACCTCAACGGCAGCCAGGGCCGCGGCTCTTCGCCGGTGGACCTCAACGCGATCCCGATCGCCTCGATCGAGCGAGTGGAAGTGCTGCGCGACGGCGCGTCCGCGCAGTACGGCTCCGACGCCATCGCCGGCGTGGTCAACGTGGTGCTGAAGGGTTCCGGCAGCGGCGGCTCGATCGCCGCGCGCTACGGCCAGTACAGCGCCGGCGACGGCGAGCAGTACCAGCTCTCCGGCGACCTCGGCCTGGAAGGCGAGCGCGGCTGGCTGCGCCTGGCCGCGCAAGGCGGCCACCAGGACAACACCAACCGCGCGCGGCCGTTCCAGGGCGTGGTCGAACAGCGCTACGGCGATCCGGAGATCGACCACGGCGCGTTCTCCTACAACGGCGAATTCAAGCCGGTGGACTACCTGTCGTTCTATTCCTTCGGCAGCTACAGCGAACGCGACGTGCTGTCGAACGGCTATTTCCGCTTCGCCGCCGATCCGCGCAACATCCCCTCGATCTATCCCAACGGTTTCCTGCCGCAGATCCACAACGTCAGCAAGGACCGCGCCGCGGTGTTCGGCGTGCGCAGCGAAACCGCCGGCGGCACCCAGATCGACCTGAGTTACAACTACGGCCACAACGGCCTGACCTTCGACATCGAGAACACGCTCAACCGCAGCCTGGGCCCGAGTTCGCCGACCAAGTTCTACGCCGGCGCGCTGGAAGTGACCCAGCACGTGTTGAACCTGGACTTCACCCGCCCGGTGGACTTCGGCTGGAAGTACCCGATCACCTTCGCCTGGGGCGCGGAATGGCGCGGCGAGGAATTCAGCCAGCGCGCCGGCGAGTTCCTGTCCTACGCCAACGGCGGCGTGCCCGCGTCCAACGGCCAGGTGCTGCCGGGCGCGCAGGTGTTCTCGGGCTTCCGCGCCAGCGACGCCGGCGAGTTCGACCGCCACAGCTATTCGTTCTATCTCGACGTGGAAGGCGACCTGACCGACAAGTTCTCCGCCGGCCTGGCCGCGCGCTACGAGAGCTACAGCGACTTCGGCGACACCACCTCGGGCAAGCTGTCGGCGCGCTACGCCTTCACCGACGCGGTCGCGCTGCGCGCCACCGTGTCCACCGGCTTCCGCGCGCCGTCGCTGCAGCAGCAGTACTTCCAGTCCATCGCCACCAACTTCATCAGCGGCGTGCCGTACGAGATCGGCACCTTCCGCGTCGACAACCCGGCCGCGGTGGCGTTGGGTTCGGAACCGCTGAAGGCAGAGGAATCGACCAACTACAGCCTGGGCCTGGTGCTGCAGCCGGCCGACGGCCTGTACATCACCCTCGACGCGTACCAGATCAAGGTCGACGACCGCATCCTGCTGTCGGAGAACCTGACCAGCACCGCGGTGCGCAACTACCTGCAGGCCAACGGCTATCCCGGCATCGGCGGCGGCCGCTATTTCACCAACGCGGTCGACACCAAGACCCAGGGCGTGGACCTGATCGCGACCTACGGCTGGGACGTCGGCAACGGCAAGCTCAGCACCACCGCCGGCTACAACTATTCCAAGACCGAGATCGAGAACATCGCGCCGAACCCGCCGCGGCTGGCGGCGATCGACCCGGCCGCGGTGCGCATCGGCCGCACCGAGATCGGCCGCATCACCAAGGGCGCGCCGCGCGACAAGTTCTTCCTCGCCGGCGACTGGAAGAGCGGCAACTGGAACCTCACCGCCACCGCCACCCGCTACGGCGAGTTCACCGAACTGCACGCGAGCGACCCGTTGCAGGACCAGACCTTCAGTGCCAAGTGGACCCTGGACCTGGCCGCGACCTACCGCCTGGACCGCTGGGACTTCACCGTCGGCGGCGACAACGTGCTCAACGAATACCCCGACGAGTCCAAGCTGGTGCGCGGCACCCGCAACTACCTGCCGTACAACACCGCCTCGCCGTTCGGGTTCAACGGCGCGTTCGCGTACTTGAAGGTGGGTTACAAGTGGTGAGGCGCTCGGCGCGCTGAAACCTGAGCGCATGAAGGCCCGGGCCCAGTCCCGGGCCTTCGCGCTTTTGCGGGAGGGCCTGCATGCTGCTTTTGTGGGAAGGGCTGCATGCTCTTGTGGGATGGCCTTCATGCTTTTGTGGGAGGACCTTCAGGCCCGATGCTTTCCGGTCAGGTCGCCGCGACCTGAGATAAAAGCATCGGGCCTGAAGGCCCTCCCACAGAGATTTCCCACAAGAGCCTTCCCACAAGACCTTCCGACAAAGCCGGCGACCACCCGTCGGCACGCGAGTCCCCACTGCCGGCACATCCTCGCGCCGCGCAGATCGGCTATACCGCATCGGTACCGTCCTGCCACCAGCACGCCACCCCGGAGCCCTTCGATGCGCCCGATCGCCCTGCTGTCGCTGTCCCTCGCCCTCGCCGCCGCGCTGAGCGCGCATGCCGCGCCCGCCACCCGCGACTACGCCGTGCTGATGCAAGGCCGCAGCGCCGGCGAACAGAAAGTGACCACCGCCGACGACGGCTCGGTCCGGGTCGAGTTCCACTACACCGACCGCGGCCGCGGCGACCGCAGCAGCACCGGCTGGCGCCTCAACGACGACGGCACCCTGCGCGAGTACAGCGGCCGCGGCAACGACTACCTGCTGACCCCGTTCGAGGAAAGCTACCGGGCCGAATCGGGCAGCGCGCGCTGGAAGAACCCGAGCGAAAGCGGCGAGCGCGCGCTGACCGCGCCGGCGTTCTTCCTGCCGCTGCAGGCCGCCCCGGAAGCCACCGGCGCGCTCGCCCGCGCCCTGCTCAAGGCGCCGCAGCGCACGCTCGAGCTGTTGCCGGCCGGCGAGGCGCGGATCGAACGCGTCGGCGAACACCCCATCGCCGGCCGCGACGGCACGGTCACGCTGCAGCTCTACAGCATCCTCGGGCTCGACTTCACCCCGCGCATGGTCTGGCTGCGCGAGGACGGCCGCACCGCCGCGACCATCGCCGCCTCGGGCTGGTTCGTCACCGTCGACCGCGAGTTCGAACCGGCGGTGGCGAAACTGACCGAGCTGCAGGAAGCCGCCGGCGCGCGCTGGGGCGCCGATTTCGCCCAGCGCCTCACCCATGCGCCCAAGGGCCCGCTGCTGATCCGCAACGCGCGCCTGTTCGATCCGCGCGACCTCAGCGTCGAGGCCGGCACCAGCGTGCTGATCGAGAACGAACGCATCGTCCGGGTCGGCCCCGACGCGCAGGTGCGCGCGCCGCGCGGCGCGGAAACGATCGACGCGCGCGGCCGCTTCCTGATGCCCGGCCTGTGGGACGTGCACAAGCACTACAGCAGCACCGAGGACGGCGCGCTCGACATCGCCGCCGGCGTCACCAGCGCGCGCGACATCGCCAACAACTTCGACACCTTCCTGCAACGCGTCGAACGCTTCGACGCCGGCAGCGAGATCGGCCCGCGCGTGCTCAAGGCCGGCTTCATCGACGGCCCCGGCCCCTACGCCGGCCCGACCAAGATGCTGGTGTCCACGCCCGAGGAAGCGGTCAAGGCGGTGGATTTCTACGCCGACCGCGGCTACATGCAGATCAAGAGCTATTCCTCGCTGAAGCCCGAACTGGTGCCGGTGATCGCCGACCGCGCCCACGCCCGCGGCCTGCGCTACAGCGGCCACGTGCCGGCGACGATGTCGGCGCGCCAGTTCATCGAGGGCGGCGCCGACGAACTGCAGCACATGATCTACGTCGAGCTGAACTTCATGTACCCCAAGGTCGAGGACACCCAGGGCATGAAGCGGCTGACCGCGGTCGCCGAACACGCCCACGAGTACCCGCCCGAAGCGCCGAAGGTGCGCGAGTTCATCGACTTCCTCAAGCGCCACCGCACCGTGCTCGACCCGACCATGGCGCTGGGCGAGGACCTGTTCGGCGGCGATCCCACCGACAAGACCCCGCCGGGCCTGCGCGGCGTCGCCGAACGTCTGCCGCCGCAGGCGCGGCGCAACCTCAGCTGGGGCGCGCTGAAGCCGCCGCACGGCAAGGAAGAGGCCTACCAGCAGGCGTTCCCGAGCATGCTCAAGCTGCTCAAGGCGCTGCACGACGCCGGCGTGACCATCCTGCCCGGCACCGACGCGATGGCCGGCTACATGCTGCACGCCGAACTGGAAGCGTATGCGCGCGCCGGCATCCCCAACGCCGAAGTGCTGCGCCTGGCGACGCTCACGCCGGCGCAGGTGCTGGGCGTGGACAAGGACCGCGGCGCGGTCGCGCCGGGCAAGTACGCCGACCTGGTCCTGATCGACGGCGACCCGCTCAAGGACATGCGCGACATCCGCAAGGTCGATGCGGTGTTCAAGGGCGGCAAGCGCTTCGATCCGGGCGAGATCGAGCAGGCGCTGGGGATCGTGCCGCGCAAGGCGGCGGCCGGCGCGCGCTGATGCCGAGTCCTGCGCCGGGACGGCGGCGGCGCGCGCCGTTGCTTTGCCGGTGGGGCGGCGCGGCGCGGTGGCGCGAAATCGCCCGGATCGGGCGGTAAAACAGGCACCGCCGCGACGGCCCGGCGGCGACGCCGCACTGGCCGGCGTTGCCGGGCCCATGTCCGTCGCGGCAGGCTTGCGCGCGATGTCCAATGAGACGCACCGCGCGATCCACGCGACCGGAAGGCTGCCATGAACCCCACGCCCCGAACTGCGGACCCCGCCGCGACGCGCCCTCGCGCATTCGCCCCGGCCGTCGCCGCCCTGCTCTTCGCGGCGTTCGCCCTGGCCGCCGTCGCCTGGGCGCTGGTCCTCGCCAGCGCACCGGTCACCGGCCCGCAGCCGATGCGCTGGCAGCGGGCCGACGGTTCGCCGCCTGCACCGGCCGATGCCGGCGGCTATCCTTTCCGCGGCTGCCGGCTGGCCGACGTCCAACTCGACATGGCGCTGTGGAACGGCGGCGCGATCGTTCCCTGCCACGACCCGGCGCTGGGCAGCGGCTGGGCCTTCCTCGATCCGCGGCGGCGAACGGCCACGCTGCGCTGGCCGCTGGCGGACGGCGGCGAAGCGCCGCTGACCCTGGGCCTGTCGCCCGGGCCCGGGCGGCGGCTGGCCTTGGTGTTCCAGCGGGCCGTCGAGGGCGACGCCTTCGTCGGCATCGCCGGCGCCGACGGCTGGGCGCGCGCACCGGAAAAACTCGGCCGCGTCCGTTACCTCGCCGCGGCCTGGGTCGGCGACCGGCTCGAACTCGCGCTGGTGCCGCTGACCGGGCAAGACCCTCACGGCCTGCGCGGGCCGGTCAAGGTGGTCGGATTCGACGATGCAGGCAGGCAGGAACGCATCGCGGTCCGGGCCTGCGGCGCGGACTGCCCGACTCCACCGATCGCCTACCGCGCCGGCGCGCGCTGGGTGTTCGAGTACGCCGGCCGCGCGCATGCCGAAGGCGGCGAACCGGTCGCGCCGGCCTTCCCCGGACGCACGCTCGAAGATCTCGACCTCGACCTGGTCGCGCAGGGCCGGCTGCGTTCGCCGATCGGCCTCTCGCTCGGCCGCGGCGACACGCCCGCGATCGGCGCCGACGGCAAGCCCACGCTGGCCGCGCCGGCGCCCTGGGACGGCATGCGGACGGTGCGCCAGGAACGCTTCGTCGTCGATGTCGCGCCGCAGCGGCGCGCGCAATGGGCCGAACCTTCGCTGCGCGCGATCACCGAGCGGGCCGGCGCGCGCACGCTCACCTGGTACACCGACGAGCGCGACCGCGTCCATGTCACCGATGCGCGGCGGCCCACGATCGAGGCGATGGCGGCCTTGCCGGCCGTGGCGCGATGGCCGCAGGGCCTGGCCAGCCGCATGTTCGCGTCCGACGACGCCGGCGGATGGTGGCTGGTCGACAGCAGCGGCGAATCCATCCATCTCGACCGCGACCTGCGCCGCACCGATCCCCTGCCGCTGCGCCAGCACCTGCGCGACGCGCGCGGCGAGATCGCGGTCTACGCGCTGGATTGGGCGTTGTTCGCGCTGCCCGCGCTGTCGATCCTCTGCGCGGGACTGTCGCTGTGCGCCGCGCCGCCCGTTGCTGCGCGCCCGGCCGCTGGCGATCGCCGCGCTGCTGTACCTGCCCGGCGCGGTCTGGGCGCTGCTGCAGGTCGCACCGCTGCTTTGATACTTCGGGCGCGATCGCGCCGATGCCAAAAAAACGGCCCGCATCGCGGGCCGTTTTCGTTTGCCTCACAACCGGAGTGCCTCAGCCCTTGGCGAACACCAGATGCCCGCCCGCGGCATCGACCTGGATCGTGTCCCCGCCGACGAACTCGCCGCTGAGGATCTTCTGCGCGAGCGGATTCTCGATCTGCTGCTGGACCGCGCGCTTCAGCGGCCGCGCGCCGTAGACCGGGTCGAAACCGACGTTGCCGATCAACGTCAGCGCCGCCTCGCTCAACGACAGCTTCAAGCCGCGCTCGGCCAGGCGCTTCTCCAGACCGTGCAGCTGGATCTTGGCGATCTCGCGGATCTGGCTCTTTTCCAGCGGATGGAACACCACGATGTCGTCGAGGCGGTTGATGAACTCCGGACGGAAGTGGGTCTGGACCACACCCATCACCGCCGCCTTCATCTGGGTGTAGGCCTCCGGCGTGTTGTCGTTGCTGAGCTCCTGGATCATCTGCGAGCCCAGGTTCGAGGTCATCACGATCACCGTGTTGCGGAAATCCACGGTGCGGCCCTGGCCGTCGGTCAGGCGACCGTCGTCGAGCACCTGCAGCAGGATGTTGAACACGTCCGGATGCGCCTTCTCGACTTCGTCGAGCAGGATCACGCTGTACGGACGGCGCCGCACCGCTTCGGTGAGGTAGCCGCCCTCTTCATAGCCGACATAGCCCGGAGGCGCGCCGACCAGACGGCTGACCGCGTGCTTCTCCATGAACTCGCTCATGTCGATGCGGATCATCGCGTCGGACGAGTCGAACAGGAATTCGGCCAGCGCCTTGCACAGCTCGGTCTTGCCCACGCCGGTCGGGCCGAGGAACAGGAACGAACCGCTGGGGCGATTAGGATCGGACAGGCCGGCGCGCGAACGCCGCACCGCGTCGGACACCACCCGCACCGCCTCGTCCTGGCCGACCACGCGCGCGTGCAGGGCCTGCTCCATCTTCAGCAGCTTGTCGCGCTCGCCTTCGAGCATCTTCGCCACCGGGATGCCGGTCCAGCGCGCCACGACCTCGGCGATCTCCTCGGCGGTGACCTTGTCCTGCAGCAGCTTGAAGCCCTGGGTCTCGGCTTCCTGCGCGGCCTTGAGCTGCTTCTCCAGCTCCGGCAGCTTGCCGTACTGGATCTCGCTCATGCGGCCGAAGTCCTGGGTGCGCTGCGCGGCTTCCAGGTCGAGCTTGGCCTGCTCGATCTGCTCCTTGATCCTGGTCGCGCCCTGCAAGGTCGCCTTCTCGGCCTTCCACACCTCTTCCAGGTCGTTGAAGTCGCGTTCGAGCGTGGCGATCTCGGCTTCCAGGTCGGCCAGACGCTGCTTGGACTCGGCGTCCTTCTCCTTCTTCAACGCCTCGCGCTGGATCTTGAGCTGGATCAGCCGGCGCTCCTTGCGGTCGAGTTCCTCAGGCTTCGAATCGATCTCCATGCGGATGCGCGAGGCCGCCTCGTCCATCAGGTCGATGGCCTTGTCGGGCAGCTGACGGTCGGCGATGTAGCGGTGCGACAAGGTCGCCGCCGCGACGATGGCCGGATCGGTGATCTCCACGCCGTGGTGCACCGCGTAGCGCTCCTTGAGCCCGCGCAGGATCGCGATGGTGTCCTCGACCGTCGGCTCGCCGACGAACACTTTCTGGAAGCGGCGCTCCAACGCGGCGTCCTTCTCCACGTATTTGCGGTATTCGTCGAGCGTGGTCGCGCCGATGCAGTGCAGCTCGCCGCGCGCCAGCGCGGGCTTCAGCATGTTGCCCGCGTCCATCGCGCCCTCGGCCTTGCCGGCGCCGACCATGGTGTGCAGTTCGTCGATGAACAGGATCACCTGGCCTTCGTTCTTGGACAGGTCGTTGAGCACGGCCTTGAGCCGCTCCTCGAACTCGCCGCGGAACTTGGCGCCGGCGATCAGCGCGCCCATGTCGAGCGAGAGCACGCGCTTGCCGCGCAGGCCCTCGGGCACCTCGTTGTTGACGATGCGCTGGGCCAGGCCTTCGACGATCGCGGTCTTGCCGACGCCGGGCTCGCCGATCAGCACCGGGTTGTTCTTGGTCCGGCGCTGCAGCACCTGGATGGTGCGGCGGATCTCCTCGTCGCGGCCGACCACCGGATCGAGCTTGCCGTTCTCGGCGCGCGCGGTCAGGTCGATGCAGTATTTTTCCAGCGCCTGGCGCTGGTCTTCGGCGTTTTCCGATTGCACGCTCTCGCCTCCGCGCAGTTTGTCGATGGCCGGCTCGAGCTTGGCCTTGGTCGCGCCCGCGGCCTTGAGCGCGCGGCCGGCGTCGCCGCCGTCGTCGAGCGCGGCGAGCAGGAACAGTTCGCTGGCGATGAACGCGTCGTTGCGCTGCTGCGCCAGTTTGTCGGTGACGTTGAGCAGCCGCGCCAGATCGTTGCCGAGCGACACGTTGCCGGCCTGGCCGCTGACCTTGGGCAGCTTTTCCAGCGCCTCGCCGAGGCGCTCGCGCAGCAGCGGCACGTTGACGCCGGACTGGGCCAGCAACGGCCGGGTGCTGCCGCCGCTCTGGTCGAGCAAGGCGGTCAGCAGGTGCGCCGGTTCGATCACGCTGTGGTCGCGCCCGACCGCCAGCGACTGCGCGTCCTGCAAAGCCTGCTGGAAGCGCGAGGTCAGCTTGTCCATCCGCATGGAGGGTTCTCCGAAAGGTAGGTGGCGGCTGCCGCGCGAGTCTGCCGAACGGGCCGCGAATGAGCTGTTAATGCGGACTTTGGCGGGTGTTTCAAGCCGGGACCGGGGACCGGGGACCAGGGACCCGGGACCGGCATCAGCAACTGCTTGCTTTACGGATCCCCGGTCCCGCCGCTTCAAACCCGCGATGTCGGCTGCAAGATTTCGCCCCATTGGCGGATGCCTCAAGCCGGGACGGGGACCGGCAACAGCAACCGCAAAGGCTTGCTCTACGGGTCCCGGGTCCCAGGTCCCCGGTCCCGCCGCTTCACACCCGCGAGGTCGGCTGCAGGATCTCGACCCAGTAGCCGTCCGGGTCCTTGATGAAGGCGATGTCCTTCATCCGCCCGTCGGTGAGCCGCTTCTGGAACGCCACGCCAAGCTGCTCGAAGCGCGCGCAGGCCGCTTCCACGTCCGGCACCGACACGCAGATGTGGCCGAAGCCGCGCGGGTCGCTGTTGCCGTGGTGGTAGGCGAAGTCCGCGTCGTTCTCGGTGCCGTGGTTGTGGGTCAGTTCGAGCACGCCGCGCTGGCTCAGCAGCCACTGCCCGCGCGCCGGTTCCTCGGCCGGAATCTGCGAAGGGTCGTTGACCAGCACCAGGAAGTACAGGCTGAACTTGGCATCAATGAAGTCGCGCTTGCGCACCAGGGTGAAGCCGAGCACGCGGGTGTAGAAATCCAGCGAGGCGGCCGGGTCCTTGATCCGCAGCATGGTGTGGTTGAACACGAAGTCGCGGGTCGCGGCCTCGGGTTGCGCGGTCACGCCGGGCACGGCGTTGAGTTCGTTCTGCAGGGACATGGCGTGGGCCGGTGTGAGGGAAAAGAAAATCTGGGGCCGCGCGCGGCCGCTCTCAAGCCTGCGGCGGCGGCGGCGCGACCGGGTCGCGCTGCAAGGACAGCAGGATCAGCAAGGCCGCCAGCCCCAGGTAGGCGCCGATGAACTGCCAGGCGATGACCTTCTGCAGCCCCTCCAGCGCCCACGGCAGGTACACGCCGCCGCGCGGATC
This sequence comes from Lysobacter yananisis, assembly GCF_031199375.1. Classification (NCBI taxonomy): domain Bacteria; kingdom Pseudomonadati; phylum Pseudomonadota; class Gammaproteobacteria; order Lysobacterales; family Lysobacteraceae; genus Lysobacter; species Lysobacter yananisis. The sequence goes on along the minus strand of NZ_CP133568.1, from coordinate 2,944,821 downwards.
GACCGAATGGATGATCCCGAACAGCGCCAGCGCGGCGCCGCCGAGCAGGAACGCCGCGGCGCGGCGCAGGCGGCCGTCGACCATCGCCGCGACCGCCGAGGTCCAGATCATCGAGGTCATGATGAAGCCGTTGCCCAGGGTCACGATCACCGCCAGTTCCGGCAGGCCGTGGCCGTCGAGCGCGCCGGTCAGCTCGGCGTGGCGGGCCGGATCGATCCAGGCCGGGTTGCCGGTCTTGATCGACAGCATGTAGGCGATCGGCGGCAGGAAGCCGAACACCATCGCGGTGGCGTGCTTGGCCGGGGTGGCCTGGAACGCCTGGGTGGTGATGTCGAGCGCGACGTAGACGATGATCGGCGCCAGCACCGCCAGCGGCAGCCACTGCACCAGCCCCGAGACGATGCCGAGGATGCCGCCCAGGCCGATGAACAAGCCGGTCAGCAGGGTGTAGCCGCTGCGCGCGCCCATGTGCTTGTACGCGGGCTGGCCGATGTACGGCGTGGTCTGGGCGACGCCGCCGACGAAGCCGGCGACCAAGGTCGAGAACGCCTCGGCCAGCAAAATGTCGCGGGTGCGGTAATCGTCGCCGGCCGCGCGCGCGCTTTCGCTGACGTTGATGCCGCCAACGATCATCAGCAGGCCGAACGGCAGCAGCAGCGGCAGGAACGGCACGGTGTGCGGCAGGCCTTCGATGAAGCCCAGGGTCGGCAGCGGCAGCACGAGCTGCAGCGGCTGCGGGGTCGGCCAATGGAAGCCAGGCGCGCCCAGGCCGAGCGCGCCGAAACCGTAGAACAGCGCAGTGCCGAACACGAACGCGACGAACACCCCCGGCAGCTTCACCGGCAGCCTGCCCTTCGCCACCAGCACGTACAGCAGCAAACCCAGGGTCATGAACCCGACCAGCGGCGAACGCAGCGTCTCGATCAGCGGCAGGAAACCCATCAGCACCAGCGCGGTGCCGGCGATCGAACCGAGCAGGCCGGCGCGCGGGATCATCCGCGTCACCGCGTCGCCGGCGAAGGACAGCGCGAACTTCAGCGCGCCCATCACCACCAGCGAGGCCATGCCGAGCTTCCAGGTCGCGTCGGCCGCGGCGGCCTCGTCCAGGCCGGCCTGCTTGAAGCCGACGAAGGCCGGGCCGAGCACCAGCAGGGCCATGCCGATGCTGGTCGGCGCGTCCAGGCCGAGCGGCATCGCGGTGACATCGTCGCGTCCGCTGCGCGCGGCCAGGCGCCGCGCCATCGCGGTGTAGATCAGATTGCCGACCAACACGCCGAACGCGGTGCCGGGGAACATGCGGGTGTAGATGACCTCGGCCGGGAAGCCGAAGATGCCGATCAGGGCCGCGGCGATGAAGCCGAGGATCGACAGGTTGTCGACGACCAGGCCGAAGAAGCCGTTGAGGTCGCCGGCGACGATCCACGAGCGCTGCGACTTTCTCGATTCGACGTTCACCGTCCGCGTCCCCCGTCCACCCAGCCAGTCCTCGACCAACGACTCAACGCGGCCACGTCCGCAAGACCAGGACGAAACCCTATCGAAACAAGGCGTTTGAAACGCATCGGCAGTACTCGCAAAAGGCAACGCGGAAGGGACGCATCCGTGCCGGCCAAGCCTGCGATCCGTTCGCAACCGTGAGTGTGCCGGCAATCGAAGGCGCCGGGGCGTTTTCGCGGCGATGGATGGGTTATCGGCTTATGCCAACCGAAGTCGCGCAGCCCCGCCGCACCCATCCCGAAGCCCCGCACCTGCCCCGTCATTCCGGCAAAAGCCGACCGGAGCGACGCAGCCCCGCCGAAACCACCTACCCGGTCATTCCGGCGAACGCCGGAATCCATCTTGATCTTGCTCCTGCGCGGGCAACGGTCGAAGGCCAAGAGCAACGTCGAAATGGATTCCGGCGTTCGCCGGAATGACGGATCGGGGGAATACGGGGAGGAATACGCGGTCCACCACGCATCTCGCATCCGCACCCCGCATCCCATACCCCGCTCACTCGCCGACGTCGAGCCAGCCGCGATAGCGCACCAGCAAGCCCACGCCCGGCAGCTGCGCATCCACCTCGAAGTGATAGCGCCCCTCGCGCTCGAACTCGCGCGCCTGCACGCGCGCGAACCAGCCCGCCGGCAGCGGCAGGCCGAAGGCGCGCACCCGCACCAGGCGCCAGACCAGGCCGGGTTCGTTGCCGATGCCGTCCTCGTCCGCCTGTCCGGCGATGCCGTAGCTCGTCGGCGCGCCCATCGCCGCCGCCGGCAGCGCCGCCGACGAGACCGTGATCGAATCGCCGGTGTGCGCCGACACCGTGCGCGCCAGCGCCGCCTCGGGCGCCTCGCCGACCGGCTCCAGGGCGAACGCGAAGCGCATCGGGCCCAGGCGTTCCAGCACCAGTCCGTCGCGCCCGGCCAGGCGCGAGCGCATCCTGGACTTGCCGAAACGCCGGGTCCAGGTCTCGCCGCGCGGGCCGGCCACGACTTCGACCTCGATCGGACCGGCATACGCCGCGGGCAGACGGACGATGCGCGCGAACAGTCGCGACCACAGGCCGCTGCCGCGCTCGACCTTGGCCTCGCCGCGATAGGTCTGCCGGCCGCTGCGTCCGTGCATCAGCCGCAGCGTGCGCGGCAACAATACGAAGCGCACGCCGAGCACGCGCGGGTACAGGCCCTCGCGCGCGCCGAGCCGCGACGCGTCGCGCGAAGGGTTGGTCATGGCTGCGCCCACTACAGCCCGCGCAGTTCGCGGGGAACCGCGTACCCGCGCCCGTCGAATCCCAGGCGCTGGCTGCTCTTGCGCTTGGGCGCGGAGATGTCTTCGCAGTCGTCGTTCTGGGACGCGTTGCGGCGCGCCTGCGACACCGTGTCGATCCGCAAGCCGGCATAGCCGTGGTCGCGCTTGGCGTCGATGGCGACGGTGCGCTGCACGCTCTCGAACTCGCCGGTGCAGTTGCCGTCCCATTCGCCGCGATCCAGCGACACCTCCAGGTTGCTCAGCACCGGCCGCAGCGCGTCGCCGTCGGCAGCGTACAGGCTCAGCACCGTGTTTTCGTACGGATTGACCCGCGACGAGCCGCTGTAGGTCACGCGCACGCCGAACGCGGTGGTGGCCTCGTTGAGGCGATAGCGCGCGGTGTCCAAGGTCACCGAGGAGATCCGCATCGCGTCGGAGACCAGCGGCTCGCGCTCGCGGTAGCGCTGCAGGATGCGCGGCTTGGCCGAGTCGGCCACCAGCACCTCCAGATCGGCGGTGTCGACGTCGCCGCTGGCCTCGTCGTGGCGCAGGCGCACCGCCAGCAGGGTCTTGCCGGGCGCGGCCGGCCAGACCTTGCAGGCGACGTCGTCGAGCTTGATCCAACGCTTGGGCGAACCCGCGGTGCGCAGGAATTCGCCCTCGTCGCCGGTCACGCTGTCCGCACCGGGATAGGCGGCCAGCAGCAAGTCGTAGGAACGCCCGCCGCAACCGTCGTCGGCGCGCGCGCCGAAGGGCGCGACGCCGAACGCAGCGGCGAGGGACAGCGAAAGCAACAGGACCGTCCGTTGGGCCAGAGGCTGGGTCATCGTGTTTGCATCCAGACAAGAGTCGCCATGCGGCCGGTGCGGCGGTCGCGGCGGTGGGAGAAAAAGCGGTCGGGTTCGGAAATCGTGCACAAGCCGCCGCCGCGGATATGGTCGGCGCGCAGGCCGGCGCGCGCCAGCCGTTGCCGCGCCAGCGCGTACAGGTCGACCCGCCAGTGGCCGGGCCGGGTCGCGGCGAACGCGGCGTCGGCCGCGGCATCGACGGCGAGGAACGCGTCGCGCACCTCCGCGCCGATCTCGTAGCGCTGCGGCCCGGCGGCCGGGCCGAGCCAGGCGCGCAGGCGCGCGGGCTCGCTGCGCATCGCCGCGACCGTGGCTTCGAGCACGCCGTCGGCGAGCCCGCGCCAACCGGCGTGGGCAGCGCCGACTTCGCTGCCGTCGTCCGCGGCGAACAGCACCGGCAGGCAGTCGGCGGTGAGGATCGCCAGCACCGTGCCGGGCGTCGAGGTCACCGCGGCGTCGGCCTCGGGTTCGCCGCCGCCGGCTTCGCCCGCGGCGGATTCGCCGTCGAAGCGGACCACCCCGGCGCCGTGCACCTGATGCAGCCAGCGCGGCGCCGACGGCAGGCCGGCGGCCTGCGCAAGCAGTTCGCGGTTGCGCCGCACCGCGGCCGGATCGTCGCGCTGCTCGCCGTAGAGCGTGCCGAGGTTGAACGCGTCGAACGGCGCCTGCGACACGCCCAGGCCGCGGCGCACCGTGGCGAAGCCGCGCACGCCCGGCGGCGCCGGCCAGTCGGCGTCGATCCAAGGATTCGCCGTGGGCTCGGTCACCGCCCGGCCTCGGCCGCGGCGCGCGAATCCTCGCGCAGTTCGGCGACCAGCTGCAGCATGTCGGCCGGCACCGGCGCGGTGCAGCGCACCGGTTCGCCGCTGATCGGATGGACGAACTCCAGAGTCTCGGCATGCAGCGCCTGGCGCTTGAAGCCGCGCAGGGTCTCGACCAGCGAATCGCTGGCGCCCTTGGGCAGCTTGAGCGGGCCGCCGTACAGCGGATCGCCGACGATGGGGTGCTTGAGGTGCTGCATGTGCACGCGGATCTGATGGGTACGCCCGGTTTCCAGGCGGCATTCCAGCAGGGTGTGGGCGCGGAAACGCTCGCGCAGGCGGAAGTGGGTGACCGCCTCGCGGCCGTCCTCGCGCACCGCCATGCGCAGGCGGTCGCGCGGGTGGCGGTCGATCGCGGCGTTGGCGGTGCCGCCGGAGACCAGCGCGCCGACCACCACGGCCAGGTACTGGCGGTGGACCTCGCGCGCGGACAATTGATCGACCAGCGAGGTGTGCGCCGGCAGGGTCCGCGCGACCACCATGACCCCGGAGGTGTCCTTGTCGAGGCGGTGGACGATGCCGGCGCGCGGCAGCGCGGCCAGCGACGGGTCGCGGTGCAGCAGGGCGTTGACCAGGGTGCCGGCGGGATTGCCGGCGCCGGGGTGGACGACCAGCCCGGCCGGCTTGTCGAGCACGATCACCTCGGCGTCCTCGTACAGCACGTCCAGGGCGATGTCCTCGGCCACGGCGTGGGTCTGGGTGTCCAGGACCACGTTCAATTCGACCGCCTCGCCGCCCTGGACCGGGTCGCGCGGACGCGCCTCGCGGCCGTTCAGGCGGGCGTCGCCGGACTTGATCCAGGCGGCCAGGCGCGAACGCGAGTAATCGGGGAACAGTTCGGCCAGGACCGCGTCGAAGCGGCGGCCGGCGGCGGCGTCGGGCACGGTCGCGGTCAGGGTCTGGCGGGAGTCGGTCATCGCGGCTTCGGGGGTGAGTGAGGGAAGACGGGTCCGGTTAAGGGCTCGGACCCGCGGACTGCTATTATCGGCTCTTCGTGCCTCCGGCGCCTGTCGATGCCTGCCATGACCGAACGTTCCACCCCGTCCCGCGCCGTCGTGCGCCTGGTGTCCCTGCTGCTGATCGTCGCCGTGGCCGGCACTGGCTGCTCGCGGGTCGGCAAGATGTTCAAGAAGAACAAGGACGCCGACGAGGGCCAGCCGGTCGAGGCCATCTACGAGAAGGCCCACAAGTCGATGACCAACGGCAACTGGGCCTCGGCCGAGCTCAGCTTCAAGCGCCTGGTCGCCCAGTACCCGTACGGCCCCTACACCGAGCAGGCCCTGATCGAGACCGCCTACGCCCAGTACAAGTCGGGCAAGCACGACGACGCGATCAGCAGCATCGACCGCTTCATCCGCACCTACCCGACCCACCGCAACATCGCCTACCTGTACTACCTGCGCGGCCTGGTCAATTCCAGCCGCGACACCGTGTTCCTGCAGAAGGTCTGGCGCCTGGACGTGAGCCGCCGCGACCTGGCCACGCCGATGCAGGCCTACAACGACTTCCAGATCGTGGTCGAGCGCTACCCGAACAGCCGCTACGCGCAGGACGCGCGCAAGCGCATGATCGTGCTGCGCGACACCTTCGCCCGCCACGAGCTCGACGTCTCGCTGTACTACCTGCGCCGCACCGCCTACGTGGCCGCCGCCGACCGCGCCAAGTACCTGCTCGAGACCTACCCGCAGAGCGGCTACCAGAACGACGCGGTGGCGGTGCTGATGAAGTCCTACGAAGGTCTGGCCAACCCGACCCTGGCCGCCGACGCCAAGCGCGTGCTGCAGCAGAACGACGCCGGCCACCCGGCGCTGACCGGCGACTGGCCGGACTACCCGAGCAACCTGCGCAAGCTCAACCCGTTCGCGGGCGAGCGCTCGGCGGTGGACAACCGCGACAAGCTCGAAGCCAAGCGCGCCGAGCAGGCGGGCAAGGGCGAGTAAGCCTCCCGCCTTCGCCGCAACGAAAACGCCGCCTCCGGGCGGCGTTTTTCGTTTCCGCAGCCCCCTTGTAGAAGCGGCGCGAGCCGCGACCGCGACAACGCAACCACGACGCAACAGCGAACATGCGGTGCAGTGGCCGCGCCGTGCATCGATCGATCGCGAGCGCTCGGCCGTGCAGGCGAGCCGCAGCCCGACCTCAACCGCCGGCCGGATACTGTTCCGCCCTCGGCGCGCGCCCGTGGCGACGCTGCGCGTCGCCGGTTTCGTCGCGGTTGCGTTGTCGCGGTCGCGGCTCGCGCCGCTCCTACAGGGGGAAACCCGGCAGCGACGTCAGCCGGAATAGCGATTGGTGATGGGATAGCGCCGCTCGCGCCCGAACGCGCGCCGCGACACCTTCGGCCCCGGCGCGGCCTGGTGCCGCTTCCATTCGCTGATCCGCACCAGCCGCAGCACCCGGTCGACGGTCGCGGGATCGAACCCGGCGGCGACGATCTCCTCGCGCGACTGCTCCTGGTCGACGTAGCGCAGCAGGATCGCGTCGAGCACGTCGTACGGCGGCAGCGAATCCTGGTCCTTCTGGTTCTCGCGCAGTTCCGCCGACGGCGGCCGGTCGATCACCGCCCACGGGATCACCGGCGAGCCGGCGACCGCGTTGCGCCAGCGCGCCAGCGCGAACACCTCGGTCTTGTACAGGTCCTTGATCGGCGCGTAGCCGCCGCACATGTCGCCGTAGATGGTGGCGTAGCCGACCGCGTATTCGCTCTTGTTGCCGGTGGTCAGCAGCAGGCCGCCGAACTTGTTGCTCATCGCCATCATCAGCGCGCCGCGGGTGCGCGACTGCAGGTTCTCCTCGGTCACGTCCACCGGCTTGCCGGCGAAGGCCTCGGCCAGGGTGTCGAGGAAGCCCTGGAACGGCGCCTCGATCGGCAGCGCCAGCAGCCGCACGCCCTGGCTCGCGCACTGCTCGGCGGCCAGGTCGTTGGACAAGTCGGCGGTGTAGCGCGAGGGCATGCGCACCGCGACGACGTTTTCAGCGCCGAGCGCATCGACCGCGATCGCCATCACCAGCGAGGAATCGATGCCGCCCGACAGGCCCAGCCAGACTTTCTCGAAACCGTTCTTGCGGCAGTAGTCGCGGGTGCCGCGCACCACGGCGCGCCAGGCCAGCGCGTCGCGGCTTTCCTCGTGCTCGACCGGCCACGACACCGGCACGAAGCGCCGGCTCGCGTCGTCGTAGTCGGCGACCAGCCAGTGGTCCTCGAACGCCGCCGCGGCCGCATGCACGTTGCCGTCGCCGTCGGCCAGCACGGAGGCGCCGTCGAACACCAGCGCGTCCTGGCCGCCGACCACGTTGAGATAGGCCAGGGCCACGCCGGTCTCGCGCGCGCGCAGGTCCAGCAGCGCGTCGCGCTGGGCGTGCTTATCGCGCTCGAACGGCGAGGCGTTGGGCACCAGCACCAGGCTCGCGCCGGCCTTCGCCGTCGCCGCCAGCGGTTCGGCGAACCACAGGTCCTCGCAGATCACCACGCCGACCTGCACGCCCTTGACGTCGAACACGACCGCTTCGCCGTCGGGGTCGACGTCGAAGTAGCGGCGCTCGTCGAACACCGCATAGTTGGGCAGTTCGCGCTTGCGATAGGTCGCCTCGATGCGGCCGCCGCGCAGCACGCTGGCCGCGTTGTAGACCACCGCCCCGGCCGCCTGCGGCCAGCCGACCACGGCGACGATGCCGTGCGTCGCCGCGGCCACCCGCTCCAGCGCGGCCTGGCAATCGGCGAGGAAGCTGGGGCGCAGCAGCAGGTCTTCGGGCGGGTAGCCGCTGATCGCCAACTCCGGGAACAGCACCACGTCGGCACCGTGCTCGTCGCGCGCCTGCGCGATCAGCGCGGCGATGCGCTCGGCGTTGCCGTCGACCGCGCCGACGGGGAAATCGAACTGGGCCAGGGCGATGCGCAGGGGTGCGGACATGCGGGACTCGGCGTTCACAAATGGGAGTGGAAAGCCGGCGCGAACCGTGTGGTCCGCGCCGGATCGGAAACTCGCTGCGCTCAGGGCGGCGCGTAACCGGCTTCGCGCTGGGCCCGGATCGCCAGGATCAGGACAGTATCGAATTCGCTCAGGTAGCGGTACAGCGCCACATAGCCGCTGACGTCGCGGCCGATGACCAGTTCGCCCAGTTCCGCTTCGGCCGGCCGGCCGATCAGCGGATTGTCGCTCAGTACGTCGATCGCTCGCAGGATGCCGTCGATGCGCTGCTCGCGCCTTGCCGCATCGTGGCGGTCTAGATGATCGAGAATCCGGGCGAAGTCCTCGGCCACGGCGGGCGCCAGGACGATTCGGGTCACGGCTTGCGCCCGAAGGGCTTCTTCGCTGGCGGCGACGCGTTCTCGCCGCGCGCGCGGCGACCGAGATAGTCGCGCATGTCGCCCCACTCCAGGGCCTGTCCGTCGGCGACGAAACTGCGCCAGCGCTCCTGCGCCTCGTCCAGGAATTGCGCGCGGCGCTCGGCCTCGCCGACCTTCTCCTCCAGCGCGCCGAGGATGAAGCCGTGCGGCGTGGTGCCGGCGCGTTCGGCGGCGTCGGCGATGCGCGACTTCAGCTCGTCGCTGAGGCGGATCGTGGTGGTGGACATCGGGCGTCTCCGCCAGGCGGGCCGGACGCCACTGTAGCACTTCTGTGACACATAACGAAAAAGCCGCCCGAAGGCGGCTTTTTCCCGGCTTCGGGCCGAAACCTCCGGCCCGGACGCCGAACTTACTTGCCCAGACGCTTGGCGATCGCCGCGCCCAGGTCGCCCGGCGACTTGACCGTGGTGACGCCGGCCTTTTCCATCGCCGCGAACTTGCCTTCGGCCGTGCCCGAACCGCCCGAGGCGATCGCGCCGGCGTGGCCCATGCGCTTGCCCTTCGGCGCCGAGGCGCCGGCGATGAAGCCGACCACCGGCTTGGTCACGTACTGGGCGATGAACTCGGCCGCTTCTTCCTCGGCCGAACCGCCGATCTCGCCGACCATGATGATGCCTTCGGTCTGCGGGTCGTCCTGGAACCACTTCAGCGCGTCGATGAAGTTGGTGCCGTTGATCGGGTCGCCGCCGATGCCGATGCAGGTCGACTGGCCCAGGCCCACGTCGGTGGTCTGCTTGACCGCTTCATAGGTCAGCGTGCCCGAGCGCGAGACGATGCCGATCACGCCCGGCTTGTGGATGTGGCCCGGCATGATGCCGATCTTGCACTCGCCCGGGGTGATGACGCCGGGGCAGTTCGGACCGACCAGCACGACGTCGTCGTAGCCGTTGAGGGTGTTCTTGACCCGCAGCATGTCGAGCACCGGGATGCCCTCGGTGATGCACACGATGACCTTGATGCCGGCGTCGGCCGCTTCCAGGATCGCGTCGGCCGCGAACGGCGGCGGCACGTAGATGACCGAGGCGTCGGCGCCGGTCTCTTCGACGGCGTCGCGCACGGTGTTGAAGACCGGCAGGCCCAGGTGCTGGGTGCCGCCCTTGCCCGGGGTCACGCCGCCGACGACCTTGGTGCCGTACTCGAGCATCTGCTCGGCGTGGAAGGTGCCCTGCGAGCCGGTGAAGCCCTGCACGATCACCTTGGTGTTCTTGTTGATCAAAACGGACATTTTGGTAAGTCCCTGCAAACGTGTTGTTGGGCGTCTTCGGACAGAACGGGCGCCGACTGCGTCGGCGTCCGCGGCGCATGCCTCCACATCCCCACCTCGCCGCTTCGCGTCGAGGTCGCCCCTTGACTCAAGGGGCTAGGCGCGGGGGCAGGCCGCTGCGTCTGTTCTTAGGCGCCGGCGACGGCGGCAACCGCCTTCTTCGCGCCATCGTTGATGTTGTCGGCCGGGGTGATGGCCAGACCCGAGTTCTTCAGCAGTTCCTTGCCGGCTTCCACATTGGTGCCTTCCAGACGCACGATCACCGGCACCTTGACGTCGACTTCCTTGACCGCGGCGATGATGCCCTCGGCGATCATGTCGCAGCGGACGATGCCGCCGAAGATGTTGACGAAGATCGCCTTGACCTTGTCCGAGCTGAGGATCAGCTTGAACGCCTCGGTCACGCGCTCCTTGGTGGCGCCGCCGCCGACGTCGAGGAAGTTGGCCGGCGAGCCGCCTTCCAGCTGGATCACGTCCATGGTGGCCATGGCCAGACCGGCGCCGTTGACCATGCAGCCGATGTTGCCGTCCATGGTGACGTAGTTGAGGTCGTGCTGGCTGGCCTTGACCTCGGTCTCGTCTTCCTGGCGGATATCGCGCATGTCGGCGAGATCCTTGTGGCGGAAGGTCGCGTTGTCGTCGCTGTTGACCTTGCCGTCGAGCACGGCGAGGTCGCCGTTGGTGAGGATCGCCAGCGGGTTCAGTTCGACCAGCGCCAGGTCCTTCTCGTTGAACAGCTTGTACAGGCCCAGCATGATCTTGGTCAGCTGGCCGGCCTGCTTGGCGTTGAGGCCCAGGTCGAACGCGAGCTCGCGGCACTGGTAGGCCTGCAGGCCCTGCACGTAGTTGACGTGGATGGTCTTGATCGCCTCCGGGGTCTCCTCGGCGACCTTCTCGATCTCCACGCCGCCTTCGGCCGAGGCGATGAAGGTGACCGACTTGGTCGAGCGGTCGACCAGGACCGACAGGTACAGCTCCTTGGCGATGTCGGTGCCTTCGGAAATCAGCACCGTATCGATCGGCAGGGCGACGCCGGCCGACTGGTAGGTCTCCATCTTGGTGCCCAGCATGGCCTGGGCGTACTGCTTCACTTCGTCGAAGTTCTTGGCCAGCTTGACGCCGCCGGCCTTGCCGCGGCCGCCCGCGTGGATCTGGGCCTTGACCACCCACAGGTCGCCCGGGATGGCCTTGGCCGCCGCGACGGCCTCTTCGGGAGTGCGCGCAACGCGCCCGGCCGGCACTGCGATGCCGTAGTCGGCAAACAGCTGCTTTGCCTGATATTCGTGGAAATTCATGCGTCACCGAGGGGAGTGAAAGACGTCCCGCGCGGACGCACGGCCGGGGGCCGGAGCGGGCGCGAGGGGGCCGCATTGTCGCCGATCGCGGCGGGGCGAGCAAAACCCGGGGCGGCCGGGCCGACCGGCGGAGCCTCGCATCCCGGGCTGCGACCGGTCCGGACGGGACTTGGGCAGCGGTCGCGGCCGGGGCCGCCGCGGACCCACGCGGGCGTGTGGCCAAATCCGGCAAGGCCGGCACGCTGCAAACGCAAGGCCTGCGCCCGCCCGCCCCCAAGACCGCCCTGCGGCAATCCCGCCCGCGCCGGCCAGCCGCCCTATACTGATCGATACTCCGCCCGCGCAGGGAAACCCGCTTGCCGTCAGGTCTCGCCCCCGTCGCTCCGGCCGATGCCGACTCCGCGCTGCGCCGCGAACTGTATTTCTTCACCCTCTACCGCCTGCTCGAGGCGGCGCTGCTGGTGCTGTTCCTGTTCGGCCCGGTCGAGAACCTGATCGGCGCGCCGCGCCACGACCTGTTCGCGCGCTCGCTGTCGCTGTCCTATCTGTTCATCGCCAGCCTGCTGTTCGTGTTCGGCCGCCGCGGCGACCTGCGCGCCCAGGTCTTCGCCGGCATCGCCTGCGACCTGTTCTTCGGCATCCTCTCGATCCACGCCCTGCCCGGCGCCGGCACCGGCATCGCCCTGATGCTGATGTTCAACGTCGGCGCCGCCGCGCTGCTGCTGCCGACCCGCTTCGGCATCGGCGCGGCGATCGCCGCCTGCCTGGGGCTGGTCGGCGAATGGCTGTGGACCGAACTGGGCAACGAGGCGCTCGGCCGCACCGTCGCCGAGCCGGTGATGTTCGCCCTGGGCTACCTGTCGATCGCGCTGCTGACCAGCACCCTGGGCCGGCAGATGCGCGAGAGCCAGGAACTGGCCGAGCGCCGCGGCGCCGAAGCCGCCAATTACGCCGAGATCAACGAACTCATCATCCGCCGCATGCGCACCGGGGTGCTGCTGGTCGACGGCGAAGGCCGGCTGCGCCTGGCCAACGAGGCGGCGATGCTGCTGCTCGGCGACAACGGCGAGCACAACGGCGGCCAGCACGGCCACCGGGTGCTGGCGATCGCCTCGCCGGAACTGTCGCGCCGGCTCGGCCGTTGGCGGGTCGAGGGCCGCCCCGACGAAAGCCCGCTGCGGCTGGCGCCGGACTTGCCGGAAGTGGTGCCGCGCTTCACCCGCCTGCTCGCCGGCAGCGACCAGACCCTGATCTTCCTCGACGACACCTCGCTGGTCTCGCGCCGCGCCGAATCGATCACCCTGGCCGCGCTCGGCCGCTTTTCCGCCAGCCTCGCCCACGAGATCCGCAACCCGCTGGCGGCGATCAACTACGCGGTGCAACTGCTGGAGGAGTCGCGCGACATCGCCGTGTCCGACCGGCGCCTGCTCGAGATCATCCGCCAGCAGGGCTCGCGCATGAACGGCATCGTCGAGAACGTGCTCGGCATGGCCCGGCGCGAGCCGGCCAAGCCCGAGCACGTCGAGCTGATGGGCTTCGTGCGCCAGTTCGTCGACGAGTACCGCGCCATCCACCCGATCGAGCAGGACACCCTGCGCGCCACCGGCGCGCACGCGCAGGCGCCGGCGCTGGTCGATCCGCGCCAGCTGCACCAAGCGCTGACCGTGCTGGTGCACAACGCGCTGACCTACGGCCGCCAACCCGGCGAACCGGCGCGGGTCAGCGTGCACGTGTACTTCGACGACGTCGGGCTGCCGGCGATCGACGTGCTCGACCGCGGACCCGGCATTCCCGACTCGGTCGCCGAACGCCTGTTCCGGCCGTTCTTCACCACCTCCGCGCACGGCACCGGCCTGGGCCTGTACATCGCGCGCGAGCTGTGCCGCGCCAACCAGGCCTCGCTCGACTACGTGCCGGTACCCGGCGGCGGCGGCTGTTTCCGCATCCGCCTGGCCGGCGCCAGCGCGCTCGCGCCGGCCTGAGCGAACAGTGTGACTGCGCGCACGGCAAGCAGAAAACGTGCCACCAGCGTCTTGGCCGCGACAGGTTCGTTAAGTTATCGTGGGCGGTGGAGGGCGTAATGGCTGAAACCCGTAGTGCATTGGTAGTCGACGACGAACGCGATATCCGCGAGTTGCTCGTCATGACGTTGGGCCGCATGGGCCTGCGTTGCGATACCGCGTCGGGCCTCAACGAGGCCCGCAGCCAGCTGCTGCGCAATCGTTACGATCTGTGCCTGACCGACATGCGCCTGCCCGACGGCTCGGGCATGGACCTGGTCGCCGAGATCAGCCAGAAGCATCCCAACACTCCGGTGGCGATGATCACCGCCTTCGGCAACGTCGAGGCCGCGGTGGAAGCGCTCAAGGCCGGCGCGTTCGACTTCGTCGCCAAGCCGGTCGACTTGTCGGTGCTGCGCGACCTGGTGCGCCACGCGCTGGAGCTGCACGAGACCCGCCGCAGCGCCAGCGAGGCGGTCGGCTCGCGCCTGTACGGCGAATCGCCGGCGATGATCAAGCTGCGCCAGACCATCGGCAAGGTCGCGCGCAGCCAGGCGCCGGTGTACATCGCCGGCGAATCGGGCGTGGGCAAGGAACTGGTCGCGCGCACCATCCACTCCGAGGGCGGCCGCGCCGACGGCCCGTTCGTGCCGGTCAACTGCGGCGCGATCCCGGCCGAGCTGATGGAAAGCGAATTCTTCGGCCACAAGAAGGGCAGCTTCACCGGCGCCCACGCCGACAAGCCGGGCCTGTTCCAGGCCGCCGACGGCGGCACCTTGTTCCTCGACGAAGTCGCCGAGCTGCCGCTGGCGATGCAGGTCAAGCTGCTGCGCGCGATCCAGGAAAAATCGATCCGCCCGGTCGGCGCCCAAGCCGAGGTCACGGTGGACGTGCGCATCCTCTCGGCCACCCACAAGGACCTGGCCGCGCTGGTCGCCGAAGGCCGCTTCCGCCAGGACCTGTACTACCGCATCAACGTCATCGAGTTGCGCGTGCCGCCGCTGCGCGAGCGCCTGGACGACCTGCCCGGCCTGGCCGCGAAGATCCTCCACCGCCTGGCCGGCAACCAGGGCCGGCCGGTGCCGCGACTGGGCGACGACGCGCTCGAGGCGTTGCGCGCCTACAACTTCCCGGGCAACGTGCGCGAACTGGAGAACATCCTCGAACGCGCGCTGGCCCTGGCCGAAGGCGAAGTCCTCAGCGCCGGCGACCTGCGCCTGCCGCGCCTGGCCACCCAGGCCCCGCCGGGCGCCGTCGCCCCCGGCGCCGCCCCGCCGCCCGCCGGCCAGCCCGTGCCCCCGGGCGCGGTCGACCCGCGCACGCTCAACCCGCGCGACACCGCCACCAGCGCCCTGCCGTCCTACATCGAAGAGATCGAACGCGCCGCCATCCAACAGGCGCTGCAGGAGAACCGCTACAACAAGACCCGCACCGCGGCCGCGCTGGGCATTACGTTCCGGGCGCTGCGCTATAAGCTGAAGAAGCTCGGGATCGACTGAGCCGCAGCGTGCGCCGGCGATTACGGCCGGATCGAACTGAAGCAGCGACAAGACGCCGGCCCGCGAGGGCCGGCGTTTTTCGTTAGCGCGTTCCAACGGCAGAGCCGGCACGCCTGAGCGCGAAACCCTCGGCACCACGCAGCTGGACGATGCGGATCGGCCGCAGCGGCCGGGCCGGGCACCGCAGCCACGACCCTGCGCGTGGCCGACGCGGGTTCGAAGGTCGCCGACGGAGCATCGACGGCTGGGCGCGGGCGGGCGCCGCGCGACCAGCCAAGCGAGCCGACGCACGGCAGCAGGCGTCCGAGGCATTCGCTTGCGAGTGCCTTCGGTACGCGCTTATGGCGACAAATACCTCACTTCGCGCGCGCCCGGAAACACAGCGGCGCTTTCGCATCGCATGTCCCCATTCGTTGCTTCGGCAATAGACGTATGAAGTGCGCCCATATAAGTGCAATTTCTACACAGCAATTACACGCAACTTCTAATTGGCACGGAGCCTGCGTAACTCCCTACGCACCAGCAACTCGCACGACCGCCGGATACCCGCGGTTGCTGTACCTGCCGGCGCCCGCAACGTCCGACACCACTTAGGGGATACATATGAACAAGCAACACGGCTTCACCCTGATCGAATTGATGATCGTCATCGCGATCCTCGGCATCCTGATCGCCATCGCCCTGCCGGCTTACCAGGACTACTCGATCCGCACCAAGAATGCCGAGTGCCTGAATCTCGCCGCGGCCGCCAAGCTGGCCGTTTCGGAAACCGCCCAGGACCGCGGCGGCCTGGCCGCGATCACGGCCGACAACCACGGCTACGAGTTCACCGCCAGCAAGTACTGCAACAGCGTGGGAATCGAAGCGGGCACCGGCAAGATCGAGGCGGTCACGGTGGGCGGCGCCACCGGTACCGGCGGTACTTCGGTTACCTTCACCCTGACCCCCTCCGCAGACAGCGGCCGCATCGATTGGGATTGCTCGGTGAAGAGCGGCGCCAAGATGTCGCAGGTCCCGGGCGAGTGCCGGAAGAACACCCCCGCTGCGCCCACGAACTAATCATTCGCCTGCTGGCAACAGCGCGCCTTTGACCTTAAGGTAGTTGCCAGGAAATGCCGGCCCTGTGGGCCGGCATTTCTTTTTCTGCCGGCATTGCTTTCGATGCCGAAGACGTTGGAGCGGCGATAGATAGTCCCAGGCCCGGCGCCGGCCACAGGCGACGCCATAGGCTCACATCCGGCGAATCACCGTCCTCGAAGCCAGAGCCGCGCGCGCCAGCTCAAGGGCGGCTCCCGGCCATAGTCGATCGGCATCAAGCGCCGGCAGCCAGCCGCTTCGCGGCGCCCGAATCCGCCGCGCTGACATGCATCCCGGCAGCTCATCGAACCTCCGTCCAAGCCGCCGCTGCGGCCATTGCACGCCTGCTTCGCCAAGTCAGGTCAGGCCGGCGTACCTGTCCGTTGCCGACCCGTCGTGGCCTGCATCCGCTGACTTGATCGCGCCATACCACTGGCTCGTTACCGGCCAGCCACCATCCATCGGGCATCGCCTACTGTCACGCAGCCAGGCCGCGCATCGGCCGCGAGCCCGGCCGGCATGCCTGGCAACGACCAGCGCTTTTCGACTTCCTTCACATTTTCACTGCCAGGCCGATCAACATGACGCGTTTCGTCACCCCGGCCACCCTCGCACTGACCCAAAACGTCACCTTGCCCGGCCTGGAGACGACCCGATGCGTGACTGCCCTAGCAGTTTCGGAGCAGGTGCCACGGGAAGCCCTACTTGGCACGGGTTGTGCGTAGTCATTCCGTGCACGGACAGATCGCCAGGCACCTTCGATGGACCGAAAGCTGACGCGCTCTGGCACGTGAAAGCAACCACACTCCTAGGGGATACACCATGAAGAAGCAGCAAGGCTTTACCCTCATCGAACTGATGATCGTCATCGCGATCCTCGGCATCCTGATCGCCATCGCTCTGCCGGCCTACCAGGACTACCAGGTCCGCACCAAGGCCACCGAAGGCCTGAACGTCGCCGCCGCCGCCAAGCTGGCCGTCGCCGAAGCCGCCAACGACAATGGGGGCGTCGACAAGATCAAGACCGCCGACGTCTCGTACTCCTTCACCAAGGACAGCACCAAGTACATCGAGACCATCGCCATCGGCGACGCCGGCGTGATCACCGTGACCACCAAGGGCACCGGCGCGACCACCCCGATCGTGTTCACGCTGACCCCGACCGCCAACACCGACAAGACCGCGATCGACTGGGCCTGCAAGGGCACCGGCGGCGACAAGGTCTCGCAGCTGCCGTCCTCCTGCCGTCCGAAGGCCACCTAATCCGTCGATCGTCTGATCGATGCGCTTAGTGTTGGTGCAAGACCCGAAGCCCCGCCGCATGGCGGGGCTTTTTTATGGGCGGCTGCGCGATTTCGCGCTGGGCCTGCTGTTCCTGGCCTGCCTCGCCCCCGCGATCACCTTGCTGCTGTACTCCAACATCGCGTTGAACGCAGGCGAACGCGTCACGGTGATGGGCGCCAGCGCGCTCAGCCTGCTGGTGCTGTACGCCTTGCTGGAGCGCTTCCCGCGCGCGGCCTTGCTGCTGCTGGCCGGAACGAGCGCCATCGCCTTGCTGGAGATCCGCTTCATCACCGACTACGGCTGGCCGATCAACGCCAACAGCCTGTCGCTGATCGCCGAAACCAATACCGCCGAAGCGCGCGACTTGCTCGGATCCTTGCCGTCCGGCCTCATCGCAGGCTGGGCCGCGGTCGCCCTGCTGACGTTGGCCGCATGGCCGGGTGCGCCGCCGGCGATGCCGGTACGGCGACGCGGGCGGATTCTCGCCTACAGCCTCGCCGGCTCGGCCGCGCTGACCGCCCTGGCCTTCGTCAGCACCCCGGCGGCGGACGCCGAGGGCGACGACGCCATCTTTCCTGCGCAGATCTACGGCCAAGGATTAGCCCTGCGCGGCGCCTTCCCCGCGGGACTGCCCTTCGTGGTGACCGACTACTTCCGCGAAAGGCATGCCCTGAAGGTCGCCTACGAACGCAATCAACGCTTCCGCTTCGGCGCGACCGGCGCGAAATCGGACCATCCGCGGGTGTTCGTGCTGGTGATCGGCGAAACCTCGCGCGCCGACCGCTGGGGCCTCAATGGCTATGCGCGCGACACGACCCCGCGGCTGGGCGCGCGCCACGACCTGATCGCCTTCCGACACATGCTGTCGCCGTGGAGCTACAGCCGCCAGGCGGTCCCCACCATCGTCAGCAGAAAGCCGCCGAGCAACACCTCCGCCGTGTTCGACGAGGCGTCGATCGTCACCGCCTTCAAGGAAGCCGGCTTCCATACCACCTGGATCTCGCTGCAGGCGCCGGTCGGCTTCTTCGAATCGCCGATCTCGATCCATGCCTACGAGGCGGACCGGGTCCTGTTTCTCAATCCGGTCGACTACACCAGCCACGGCAAGCCCGACACCGCCGCGATCCCGGAACTGGAAAAGATCCTGCGCGCCCCGCAAGACAGGGACCGCTTCGTGGTCATCCACACCCTCGGCAGCCATTTCCAGTATTCCAACCGCTACCCGGCCGAGTTCGCCCGCTACTTGCCCGACCGCCCGCGCGACCGCCCCGCGCGCCTGTTCGACCCCGGCGATCGCGAAGTGCTGTCCAACGCCTACGACAATTCCATCGCGTTCACCGACCACTTCTTGAACCAGGCGATCCAGTCGCTCGAACGTCATCCGGACGTCGAGTCGTGGCTGTTCTACTCTTCCGACCACGGCGAGGCCCTGTTCGACGATTGCCGCCAATACAGCGGGCACGGGCAGTCGAGCCGGCAGAGCCATTCGGTGGCCTCGCTGTTCTGGGCGTCGCCGCTTTACGCGGCCGGGCATCCGCAGCACCTGCAGAACCTGCGCGGCTACCGCGAGCGCCTGGTGTCCACCGCGATGCTGTTCGAAACCTTGACCGACCTGGGCGGGCTCGCCGTGCCGGGTCGGCGCCAGAACAACAGCCTCGCCGCCGAAAACCTGCGCAAGGCCGAGGAAGTTGTGACCGTGTTCGACGATTCGGGCTGGAAATGCCCCACGCCGCAGGCGCCCTAGGCGATACTGGATGATGCCGGAACCCTTGGGGAGGGTTTGCGGTAGAGTTTGCAGGGGATAGAAGGGGAATCAGCACCATGTCCGTGGCAACGACAGCCAACCTGGTCGGCATCACCGGCATCGCCCGGCGCTTGGTGCTGGACGGCGCCCTGGATGACGCGCGGGCCCGCGAAGCCTTGGCCGCGGCGACCAGCGAGCGCAAGCCGATCGCCGCCTATCTCACCGAACACCGGCTGGTCACGCCGAACCAGCTCGCGGCCGCCCACTCGGTCGAGTTCGGCGTGCCGTTGTTCGATCCCAGCGCGATGGATCCGGGCCAGGCGGCCGTGCGCATGATCGGCGAAGACCTGATCCGCAAGCACAACGCCCTGCCGTTGTTCAAACGCGGCAACAAGATCTTCATCGGCCTGTCCGATCCGACCAACACCTCCGCGCTGGACGAGATCAAGTTCCAGACCAACGCCGCGGTCGAGGCGATCCTGGTCGACGAGGACCTGATCCGGCGCACGCTCGATCGCTGGCTGGAGACCTCCGACTCGCTCGGCGACACGGTCGGCGACGGCGAAGGCCTGGAAACGCTGGAAATCGGCAAGGACGACGACCTGTCGACCAAGGGCGACAGCGGCATCGACGCCAAGGGCGACGACACTCCCGTCGTCAAGTTCGTCAACAAGGTCCTGGTCGACGCGATCCGCCGCGGCGCGTCCGACATCCATTTCGAGCCTTACGAAACCGACTACCGCGTGCGCCTGCGCATCGACGGCCTGCTCAAGCAGGTCGCCAAGGTGCCCAACAAGCTGCACTCGCGCATCGCCGCGCGCCTGAAGGTCATGGCGCAGTTGGACATCGCCGAGAAGCGCGTGCCGCAGGACGGCCGCATCAAGCTCAACCTGTCCAAGACCAAGCAGATCGACTTCCGCATGAGCACCTTGCCGACCCTGTTCGGCGAGAAGATCGTGCTGCGTATCCTCGACGGCTCCGCCGCCCGCCTGGGCATCGAGAAGCTCGGCTACGAGGACGACCAGAAGGAGTTGTTCGTCGGCGCGGTGGTCAAGCCCTACGGCATGGTCCTGGTGACCGGCCCGACCGGCTCGGGCAAGACGGTGTCGCTGTACACCGCGCTCAACATCCTCAACGACGAGCAGCGCAACATCTCAACGGTCGAGGACCCGGTCGAAATCCGCGTGCCGGGCATCAACCAGGTGCAGATGAACGTCAAGCGCGGCATGACCTTCGCCGCCGCGCTGCGCAGCTTCCTGCGCCAGGACCCGGACGTGATCATGGTCGGCGAAATCCGCGACCTCGAGACCGCCGAAATCGCGATCAAGGCCGCGCAGACCGGCCACATGGTGCTGTCCACCCTGCACACCAACGACGCCCCGCAGACCATCGCGCGTCTCATGAACATGGGCGTGGCGCCGTACAACATCACCTCCTCGGTGACCCTGGTGATCGCCCAGCGACTGGCCCGGCGCCTGCACGACTGCAAGCGCGAAGTGCATCTGCCGGAACATGCGCTGCTGGCCGAAGGCTTCACCCACGAGGAAGTCGCCGCCGGCATCACCCTGTTCGAACCGGTCGGCTGCCCCGACTGCACCGAAGGCTACAAGGGACGTACCGGCATCTACCAGGTCATGCCGATGACCGACGAAATCCAGGCGATCGTGCTCGAAGGCGGCAACGCGATGCAGATCGCCGCCGCCGCCACGAGGTCGGGCGTGCGCGACCTGCGCCGTTCGGCGCTGGTCAAGGTGCTCAACGGCGTCACCAGCCTGGCCGAAATCAACCGCGTAACCAAGGACTAACCCATGTCCGCGACCCGTTCCGCCACTCGCGCCGCCAGCAAGACCGCCCCCCAGGTCCGCCGCGAAAATCCCCTGGCCCTGTTCGTCTGGCAGGGCACCGACAAGCGCGGCATCAAGATGAAGGGCGAGCAGGCGGCCAAGAACGCCAACCTGCTGCGCGCCGAGCTGCGCCGCCAGGGCATCACCCCGACCGTGGTCAAGCCCAAGGCCAAGCCGCTGTTCGGCGCCTCCGGCAAGCGCATCACCGCGACCGACATCGCCATCTTCAGCCGCCAGATCGCAACCATGCTGAAGTCCGGCGTGCCGATCGTGACCTCGCTGGAGATCATCGGCGAGGGCCACAAGAACCCGCGCATGAAGACCCTGCTCAACGCGGTGCGCTCCGATCTGGAAAGCGGCTTGTCGCTGTACGAGGCGATGTCCCGGCATCCGGTGCAGTTCGACGAGCTCTACCGCAACCTGGTCAAGGCCGGCGAATCGGCGGGCGTGCTCGAAACCGTGCTGGACACGGTGGCCACGTACAAGGAAAACATCGAAACCCTCAAGGGCAAGATCAAGAAGGCCTTGTACTACCCGGCCACGGTCATCGCGGTGGCGATCCTGGTCAGCGCGATCCTGCTGGTGTTCGTGGTGCCGCAGTTCAAGGCGACGTTCCAGAGCTTCGGCGCGGATCTGCCGGCCTTCACCTTGATGGTGATCGGCATGAGCGAATTCATGATCCAGTGGTGGTGGGCCGTCCTGCTGCTGGTGGTCGGCGCCGGCGTCGCCTTCGTCATGGCCAAGAACCGCTCGCTGGCGTTCTCCCACTTCATCGACCGGATGATGCTCAAGCTGCCGATCGTGGGCCAGATCCTGCACAACGCGGCCATCGCCCGCTTCGCCCGCACCCTGGCCGTCAGCTTCCGCGCCGGCGTGCCGCTGGTGGAAGCGCTCGACACCGTCGCCGGCGCGACCGGCAACGTCGTCTACGAGAAGGCCGTGCTGCGCATCCGCGACGACGTCTCGGTCGGCTACCAGGTCAACATGGCGATGAAACAGGTCAACCTGTTCCCGCACATGGTGATCCAGATGACCGCGATCGGCGAAGAGGCCGGCGCGCTCGACACCATGCTGGTCAAGGTCGCGGAGTTCTACGAGCAGGAGGTCAACAACGCCGTCGACGCGCTGTCGAGCCTGCTCGAACCGCTGATCATGATCATCCTGGGCGTCATCGTCGGCGGCATGGTCATCGCGATGTATCTGCCGATCTTCAAGCTGGCCGCCACGATCTGATCGGCGATATCCTGCGCACATGGCATTCCTAGACCAGAACCCCGGCCTCGGGTACCCGCTCGCGGCCGGCCTCGGGCTGCTGCTCGGCAGTTTCTACAACGTCGTCATCCTGCGCCTGCCCAAGCGGCTGGAATGGCAGTGGAAGAAGGACGCGCGCGAAATCCTGGAGCTGCCGGAGGTCTACGACCCGCCGCCGCCCGGGATCGTGGTCGAGCGCTCGCATTGCCCGCACTGCAAGCACCAGCTGGCCTGGTTCGAGAACATTCCGCTGTTCAGCTATCTCGCGCTGCGCGGTCGCTGCCGGCACTGCAAGACGCCGATCTCGATGCAGTACCCGGCGGTCGAGTTCATCACCATGCTGCTGATGGTGGCTTGCGTCGCCCGCTTCGGCTTCGGCTGGCAGGGCTTCGGGGCGATGGTGTTCACCAGCTTCCTGATCATCCTGTCCGGGATCGACCTGCGCACCCAGTACCTGCCCGACAGCCTCACCCTGCCGTTGATGTGGCTGGGCATCGTCGCCGCCAGCGACAACCTGTATTTCCCGGTGAAACCGGCAGTGCTCGGCGCGATCGCCGGCTTCGGCAGCCTGTGGCTGGTCAACTGGATCTACAAGCAGTACCAGGTGGTGGTCAGACGGGTCAAAGATCCGCGCGACGGCATGGGCGGCGGCGATTTCAAGCTGCTCGCCGCGATCGGCGCCTGGGTCGGGCTCAAGGGCGTGCTGCCGACGATCCTGATGTCCTCGCTGGTCGGCGCTGTGATCGGTTCGATCTGGCTGGCGATCAAGGGCCGCGACATGGGCGTGCCGATCCCGTTCGGGCCGTATCTGGCCATCGCCGGCTGGATCGTGTTCTTCTGGGGCGAGAGTCTGCTGCAGGCCTACCTGTCCTACTCCGGACTGCGCTGAACCCATGGCCGCGTTCTGCGTCGGCGTCACCGGCGGCGTGGCCTCGGGCAAGAGCGAGGTCACCCGGCGTTTCGAGGCGCTGGGCGTAACAGTCGCCGATGCCGACCTCGCCGCGCGCGCCGCGGTCGCGCCCGGCAGCGACGGGCTGGCCGAAGTCGCGGCCGCGTTCGGGCCGCAGGTGCTCGACGCCGACGGCGGCATGGACCGCGCCGCGATGCGGCGCCTGGTGTTCAACGACGACGCCGCGCGCAAGCGCCTGGAAGCCATCGTCCACCCGCGCGTGCGGGCGATGCTGCAGGCGCAGTGCGCGCAGGCGCCGGGCGCTTACGCGATCGCGGCGATTCCGCTGCTCGCCGAGGGCGGCCGCGAGGCCTATCCATGGCTGGAGCGGGTGCTGGTGGTCGACGTGCCGGTCGCCGTGCAGCAGGCGCGGGTCATGCAGCGCGACCGCATCGATGCCGAACTGGCCGCGCGCATGATCGCCGCGCAGGCCACGCGCGAGGCGCGGCTGGCGATCGCCGACGACATCGTGGTCAACGACGGGTCGCTGGACGCGCTGCAGGCGCAGGTCGAGGCGCTCGATCGGCGCTATCGGGCGATGGCGGCCGCGGCGGATTGAGCGCGGCGAGCTGAAACACGAGCGTCGGGCCTGAAGGCCCTCCCACAAAAGCCGCGGGCTCTGTCGCGACGCGGCGACAGGGGTTCGGCTGTTGTGGGAGGGCCTTCAGGCCCGACGCTTTCCGATCCGACCCCAGCGCCGGTCCGGACCTTGCGAACAAACAGCGCTTTCGCCGACGGCCTTGCGCGCACCGCTGGTCCGTCCTTGCCGCTTGATCCTCAACCCGGCCACAAGCTGCGGATCGCCGCCACGCCCTGCGCGCCATGCCGGCGCGCCTCGGCGAGGTCGTCCGGCCCCAGCCCGCCGATCGCATAGATCGGCAACGACACCGACTCGCGCAGCGCCGCGAACGCTTCCCAGCCGATCCCGAGCACGCTCGGATGGCTCGGCGTCGGCTTGACCGAGCCGACCACGGCGAAGTCGCAGCCCAGCGCCTGCGCCGCGCGCAACTCGTCGGCATCGTGGCAGGACGCCGCCAACGGCAGGCCGGCGGCGAGCGGGCGCTCGCCCAGCTCGCGCAGTTGCGCGGCGCGCAAATGCAGGCCCAGGCCCAGCTCAAGCGCCAGTTCGAGATCGGCATTGACCAGCAGCTCGGCCTTGGCCGCGCGGCAGCGCTTGGCCGCGGCAGCGGCGAGCTGCCGCCACCGCGCGCGGTCGCCGGCGGCCAGCGCCGGCGCGCGCAGTTGCACGCGCCTGACGCCGGCGGCCAGGGCCGTGGACAGGCCCGCCAGCCAGACGCCGTCGTCTTCGGGTTCCGGCGTCACCAGATAACGCTCGGGCTGCTCCAGCGCCGCCACCACCGGACGGTCGGCCGGCGGCATCGCATAGCTGGCCAGTTTGTGCGGCGGCACCCAGGCCAGGGCCTGGCCCTCGCGGCCGCGCGCGCTGCCGCGCCAGGCGCGCACGTGGCGCACGTCCAGCACCAGGCGCTTGTCGGGATAGATCTGCGGCACCCGGATCACCTCGGCGCCGATCTCGGCGTCGATGCCGAGCTCTTCGTGCAGCTCGCGGCTCAGCGCCGCCTCGGGCGTCTCGCCCGGCTCGCGCTTGCCGCCCGGGAATTCCCACAGGCCGGCCAGATCGCGGCCTTCGGTGCGGCGGGTCAGCAGGACCCGGCCGCGCGCGTCGCGGATCACGCCGGCGACGACTTCTATCCGGCGGGCCGAGGATCTCGGGGCCGGGGATTCGGCAACAGCGCTCGCGACCGCCGCGGGCGGCTCGGGATCGGCATCGGCGCTCTCGCCGACCCCGAATCCCGAATCCCGGGTCGCGGCCGTATCAGCCCAACTGCCCATGGCAATGCTTGTACTTCTTGCCGCTGCCGCAGGGGCAGGGATCGTTGCGGCCGACATTGGCGAACGCGTCTTCCGCCAGCTGCACCTGCTCGGCTTCCTCGTCGGCGCCGTAGCCGCCGGCGCTGGCGTGCTGGAACTGCATCTGGCGCAGCTGCGACTCGGCCTGGGCGCGTTCCTGCTGTTCCAGCGCGGCGATCTCTTCCTCGCTCTGGATGCGCACGCGCGCCAGGATCGTCACCACCTCGCGCTTGACCTTGTCGAGCATCTCCGAGAACAGCTCGAAGGCTTCCTTCTTGTATTCCTGCTTGGGCTGCTTCTGCGCGTAACCGCGCAGGTGGATGCCCTGGCGCAGGTAGTCCATGCGCGCCAGGTGCTCCTTCCAGTTCTGGTCGAGCACGTTGAGCATGATGTGCTTTTCCAGCATGCGCATGGTCTCGGTGCCGAGCTGCTGCTCGCGCGCGGCGAAATGGCCGTCCACCGCCTCCTGCACCTGGCGCGCGACGCCTTCGGCGTCGAGCTCCTCGGCCTTGGCCGCGGTCTCCACCAGCGGCACCTGCACGCCGAACTCGGACGCCAGCACAGCCTGCAGGCCGGGCAGATCCCACTGCTCGTCGACCGAATCGGCCGGCACGTGGCGCTGCACCAGCTCGGCGACCACGTCGCCGCGGATGCCGTCGACGTTCTCCTGCACGCTCTCGGCTTCCAGCAACTCGTCGCGCTGGCCGTAGATGACCTTGCGCTGGTCGTTGTTGACGTCGTCGAAGTCGAGCAGGTTCTTGCGGATGTCGAAGTTGTGGGCCTCGACCTTGCGCTGCGCGTTGGCGATCTGCTTGGTCACCAGCGGGCTTTCGATGATGTCGTCTTCCTTCAGGCCCATGCGCGCCATCACCTTCTGCACCCAGTCGGCGGCGAAGATGCGCATCAGGTTGTCTTCCAGCGACAGGTAGAAGCGCGAGGAACCCGGGTCGCCCTGGCGGCCGGCGCGGCCGCGCAGCTGGTTGTCGATGCGGCGCGATTCGTGGCGCTCGGTGCCGATGATGTGCAGGCCGCCGGAGGCCTTGACCGCGTCGTGACGCTGCTGCCACTCGCCCTTCAGGCGCTTGTGGGTGACCTCGTCGACCGGCTCGCCGTTGTTCTGCGCGGCCAGGTCGGCCAGCTCGGACTCCAGCGAACCGCCGAGCACGATGTCGGTGCCGCGGCCGGCCATGTTGGTGGCGATGGTGATCGCGCCCGGCCGGCCGGCCTGGGCGATGATGTTGGCCTCGCGCTCGTGCTGCTTGGCGTTGAGCACTTCGTGGTGCACGCCGGCGGCCTTGAGCTGCTGGCTCAGCATTTCCGACACTTCGATCGACGTGGTGCCGACCAGCACCGGCTGGCCGCGCTCGTGCGCCGACTGGATCTCGGCCAGCACCGCGCGGTACTTGCCGTTGCGGTTGAGGAACACCTGGTCGGAGTGGTCCTTGCGCTGGGCCGGACGGTTGGTCGGGATCACGATCACTTCCAGGCCGTAGATGCTCTGGAATTCGTAGGCCTCGGTGTCCGCCGTGCCGGTCATGCCGGCCAGCTTCTTGTACATGCGGAACAGGTTCTGGAAGGTGATGCTCGCCAGGGTCTGGTTCTCGCGCTGGACCGGCACGCCTTCCTTCGCTTCGACCGCCTGGTGCAGGCCGTCGGACCAGCGCCGGCCCGGCAGGGTGCGGCCGGTGAATTCGTCGACGATCACCACCTCGCCGTCGCGCACGATGTAGTCCACGTCGCGCTGGTAGATCGCATGCGCGCGCAGCGCCGCGTTGAGGTGGTGCACGACCGAAATGTTCTGGCCGGCGTACAGCGAGTCTTCGTCGCTAATGATGCCGGCCTTGCGCAGCAGGTCCTCGGCGTGTTCCTGGCCGGCCTCGGACAGGTGCACCTGCTTGCCCTTCTCGTCGACCCAGAAGTCGCCGTCGCCATCTTCCTTCTCCTGACGGCTCAGCGAGGGGACGATGCGGTTGACCTTGATGTACAGCTCCGGCGATTCGTCGGCCGGGCCGGAAATGATCAGCGGCGTGCGCGCCTCGTCGATCAGGATCGAGTCGACTTCGTCGACGATCGCGTAATGCAGGCCGCGCTGGAAGCGGTCGTCCTTCGACAGCGCCATGTTGTCGCGCAGGTAGTCGAAGCCGAATTCGTTGTTGGTGCCGTAGGTGATGTCCGCGGCGTAGGCGGCGTGCTTGTCGGCGTGGTTCATGCCCGGGTAGACCACGCCCACGCTCAGGCCGAGCCAGTTGTAGAGCTTGCCCATCCAGGCCGAGTCGCGCCGGGCCAGGTAGTCGTTGACGGTGACCACGTGGGTGCCCTTGCCTTCCAGGGCGTTGAGGTAGACCGGCAGCGTGCCGACCAGGGTCTTGCCTTCGCCGGTGCGCATCTCGGCGATCTTGCCCAGGTGCAGGACCATGCCGCCGATCATCTGCACGTCGTAGTGGCGCATGCCCAGCACGCGCCGGGACGCTTCGCGGCAAACCGCGAACGCTTCCGGCAGCAGCTTGTCGAGCGGCTCGCCTTCGGCGATGCGCTTCTGGAACTCCGGCGTCTTGGCCTGCAACTGCGCGTCGGAGAGCTTCTCCATCTCCGGCTCGAGCGCGTTGATCTTGACGACGGATCGTTGCAGTTGGCGCAGCAGGCGATCGTTGCGGCTGCCGAAAACGCGGGTAAGCAAGCTGTTGAGCATGACGGGTCCGTGTAAAGCGAAACGGGGTTGCGCGGGCGGGACGTGTTAAGAACGCGTTGCCGCCGGCAAGTTCCCCAGGAATCCAGCAGACCGGCCGATCTCCGCGTCCGAACCCCGCAAAACAGGGGGCGTAAAACGCGATCGGGGGCGCCATGCGCCCCCGATCGGATCGAGCCTGGTCTTTGGCCACACGCATTCTAGCGTGGGGGGCGACCTGAACGGTATCAAGGGGGAAAAGCGACGGCGGAATGTGGGACTTTGCCCAATTCCACGGTTCGCGAGCCCGTCTTCAGCGGCGGCTTGCGTACCCGGCCGGCCGCAGGAGCGGCCGGCGTTCAGCGGACCGCGAGCCAGTGGCTCGCAAGCGGTCCGCTTCACCCGCGCAAAGGCGACTGCTGGTTGAGGAACTTGATCGGGTTGACCACCCGGCCGTTCTCCCACACCTCGAAATGCACGTGGGCGCCGGTGGAACGGCCGCTGGAACCGGCCTTGGCGACTTCCTGGCCGGCCCGGACCAGCTCGCCGACCTTCATCAGCAGACGCGAGTTGTGCGCGTAGCGGGTCACGTAGCCGTTGCCGTGGTCGATCTCGACCACGTTGCCGTAGCCCGAGCGCACGCCCGAGTAGCTGACCACGCCGTCGGCCACCGCCAGCACCGGGTCGCCAACGTCGGCTTCGAAATCGATGCCCTTGTGGAACGCGGCGCCGCCGTTGAACGGGTCGGCGCGGCCGCCGAAGCCGGAGGTGATGTAGCTGTTGGCGATCGGGGCGCGCGAGGGCACCGCGTTCATGTCGATCTGGCGGTTGAACAGCAGCGACTCCAGCACCGTCAGCTGCTCGCCGGAGGCCTTGAACTGCTGCTTGAGCTGGTCCATGCCGGTGTCGAGCTCGGGCTTGGACATGTCGCGGACCGGGCCGGCGCCGCCGACGCCGACCGGCTTGTTGAAGTCGAATTCGCCGTCCTGGAGCTGGCCGATGCGGGTCAGGCGCTCGCCCAGGGCGTTGAGGCGGTTGGCCTCGGCCTGCAGCTCGCCCATGCGCGCGGCCAGGGCGTTGATCTCGCGTTGCGCGTCGCGGCGGGTCGCGACGATCTGGGTCTGCTGCTGCGCCAGTTCGGCGCGTAGCATGCGGTTGTCGGCGATGCCGGCGCCGGCGCCGACGCAAACGCCGGTGCCCAGCAGCAGCGCGATCGCCAGTGCGGGACGGCGGGCGCCGGCCCGGCCGCACTGCTGGAAGAAATGCCCCAGCCGTTCGCGCGTGTGCTCTACGATGGATTGATAGGTCATGAGTCCGATGTCTGATTCCAAGCCCAAAAGGCCGCCCTCGCGCCGCCCTTCCACTCCACGCATCGCTCTGGACGCGTTGATGGAGGACACCGCCGGCAACCCGATCAAGCGAGCCCTGTGGCTCGACGATCTGGACCTTCGGTTACGCCCCTACCTGCCGCCTTCGCTCGCCGCGCACGCGCGGCTGGCCAACTTCGAACGCGGCAGGCTCGTGTATGTCGTCGATGCTCCGGTGTGGCGCGCCAAATTGCGGCTGGCCGCACCGGAAATGCTCGACGCAGCCCGGTCCGTCGGGCTGAAAGCGGCCGAACTCGTCGTCAAGACGACGATCCCGCAGCCGGCGGCAGCACCGGTGCGACAGGCCAAACCCCTGTCGGCCGCGACGCAGAAAGCGCTGCAGGCCGCGTTGGATTCGCTGCGCGGCCCCGATGGTTCCAAGGGCCGCGGCGACGCCAACTGACTGCTCGGTGCGGTTCGCGCGGGGGGGCGTTCCGATAGGGGCCGAGAGCCGGGTCGGGGCATCCTACTGGCCCGATCCCCGGGGGTTGTTAAACGATCGGAAGCATTCCGGAAAAGTTTCGTTAGAAATACGTTAACCCGTCACGTCGCGTTCACGAGTGTGATCTGGTTAACGTTCCTGACTTTTTCGGGTCGGCGTCATGGGCCGAGGGTGACGCGCGTTCAGCTTGGAACGCGGGATGAAGCCGAGAAGTGAGCGTGGAGGAGTGAGGAGTGAGCGGGGCGGCTTTCGCTCACTCCTCACTCCTCTACGCTCACTCTCAGCGAAGCGTCAGGCGAACGCGGCCTCGCCGCCGTACGCGACCGGGCCCGCCTCGGTCTCCGGGTAGCTCACCAGCTCCCACGACGAGCGCTCGGCCAGCAGCGCGCGCACCAGCTTGTTGTTGAGCGCGTGGCCGGACTTGTAGCCCTCGTAGGCGCCGATGATGGCGTGGCCGGCCAGGTACAGGTCTCCGACCGCGTCGAGGATCTTGTGGCGGACGAACTCGTCGGCGTAGCGCAGGCCGTCGTCGTTGAGCACGCGGAATTCGTCGAGCACGATCGCATTGTCCATCGAGCCGCCGAGGCCGAGGTTGCGCTCGCGCATGTATTCCAGGTCGCGCATGAAGCCGAAGGTGCGGGCGCGGCTGACTTCGCGGATGTAGTTCTGGGTCGAGAACTCGACCTGCGCGCGCGACTGCGAGGCCGGGATGGCCGGGTGGTCGAACACCACGGTGAAGCCCAGGCGGAAACCGTCGAACGGTTCGAAACGGGCGATCTTGTCGCCGTCGCGCACTTCCACCGGGTGCTTGATGCGGATGAAACGCTTGGGCGCGTCCTGCTCGGCGATGCCGGCGGACTGCAGCAGGAACACGAACGGACCGGCCGAGCCGTCCATGATCGGCACTTCCGGCGCGGACAGTTCGACATAGCAATTGTCGATGCCCAGCCCGGCCATCGCCGAGAGCAGGTGCTCCACGGTCATGACCTTGCCGGCGCCGTAGGTCAGGCCGGTGCACAGCGTGGTCTCGGTGACCAGATCGGCGCGCGCGGGCATCTCCACCACCGGATCGAGATCGGTGCGGCGGAACACGATGCCGGTGTCGACCGGCGCCGGGCGCAAGGTCAGGAAGACCTTTTCGCCGCTGTGCAGGCCCACGCCGGTGGCGCGGATGACGGTCTTGAGGGTGCGCTGGCGCGACATGGGAATGGGGCTTTCCGCGAAAACGGGTTGGATTCTTATGGCGATCAGCCCGCGCGGCCGGAGCGGCTCGCAGGGGCGGAATAGCTGATTGGGGTCGCTATCAAACCGCGCAAGGTTAGCACGCGGGTTCCTGAACCTGAACGGAAAGGACACACTGTCCCGCCGTTGTCAACAGCGCGATTCAAACTGACCGGTCGGCCCGCTTTCCGGGCCGACCGGCCCAAAGGCCCCGACGCCTGAGCGCCGGGGCAAGGTGCCCTGGGGACCGGGGACGAGTCCGGTCCGGGGATGGAGCAGGAGCGAGCGCGGAGGAGCGAGGAGTGAGCGAAAGCGCCGCTTTACTCTCTTCCCACTCCTCTACGCTCGCTTCTCGCCTTCAGTCCGCCTGGCGGCGCAGGAACGCCGGGATGTCCAGGTAGCTGTTGTCGCTGCCGAAGTCCGCGACCGCCGGGCCGGTCGGCTCCTGGCGGGCGCTGCCGCGCAGGTTGCCGCCGAAGCTCGGCATCGGCGCGTGGCCGACATCGTCCATCGCCGAGAACTCGGGCTGGCCGGTGGTCGCGTTGCGCACCAGCTGGATCGGCGCGCGCTGCGCTTCGCGCTCGAAGCCATGGCTGCTGCCATGGCCGCGCACCGACTGCTTGGCGGCGACGCGGTTGAGGCCGGTGGCGACCACGGTGACCTTGACCTCGTCCTGCATGTCCGGGTCGAGCACGGTGCCGATGACCACGGTCGCGTCTTCGGAAGCGAAGTTCTCGATGGTGCGGCCGACTTCGTCGAACTCGGCCATGGTGAAGTCCGGGCCGGCGGTGATGTTGACCAGGATGCCGTTGGCGCCGGCCAGGTTGACGTCGTCGAGCAGCGGGTTCTGGATCGCCGATTCGGCCGCGGCCTGGGCGCGGTCGTCGCCGCGCGCGGCGCCGGTGCCCATCATCGCCAGACCCATCTCGCTCATGACCGTGCGCACGTCGGCGAAGTCGACGTTGATCAGGCCCGGACGCACGATCAGGTCGGCGATGCCCTGCACGGCGCCGAGCAGCACGTCGTTGGCGGCGCGGAAGGCCTGGATCATGGTCGCGTTGCGGCCGAGCACGGTGATCAGCTTCTCGTTCGGGATGGTGATCAGCGAGTCGCAGTGGTGGCTCAGTTCCTCGATGCCCTTGAGCGCGACCTGCATGCGGCGGCGGCCCTCGAACGGGAACGGCTTGGTGACCACGGCGACGGTCAGGATGCCCATCTCCTTGGCCAGCTGCGCGACCACCGGCGCGGCGCCGGTGCCGGTGCCGCCGCCCATGCCGGCGGTGATGAACACCATGTCGGCGCCGGTCAGCGCGTCCATGATGCGCTCGCGGTCTTCCAGCGCGGCTTGACGGCCGACTTCCGGATTCGCGCCCGCGCCCAGGCCCTTGGTGACGTTGCTGCCGAGCTGCAGCTGCAGCTTGGCGCCGCAGTTCTTGATCGCCTGCGCGTCGGTGTTGGCGGTGATGAACTCCACGCCGTCGACGTTGCCGCTGACCATGTGCGCCACGGCGTTGCCGCCGCCGCCGCCCACACCGACGACCTTGATGACCGCGTTCGGGGCCATTTTTTCAACCAGTTCGAAATGTGCCATGTCCTCGTCCTCTTTGAGCCGGGATCTGGGATGGGGACTGCGGGATTCGCAACATGCGATCCGACCCTTCATCACCTTCCCGGCGTTTATGGTTTTTATGTTGAACAACTAAACGACGTACCGCTTCGTTACGACTTCCCTGTTTGCCCTGTTCCGCGTTGCCCTTTGCTGTAAACGAACTTCAATCCCGGACCGCGGCGATCAGAACTCGCCGCGGTACCAGTTCTTCAACTTGCTCAGGAAGCTGCCGGCGCGTCCGGTCGAAATCACCGGACGGCGCGGGTTCTCGATCTGGCTGCCCATCAGCAGCAGGCCCACGCCGGTGGCGTGGACCGGGTTGCCGACCACTTCGCCCAGGCCGGTGACGTGCTGGGGAATACCGACGCGCACCGGCATCTGCAGCATTTCCTCGGCCAGCTCGACCACGCCTTCCATCTTCGCCGCGCCGCCGGTCAGGACCATGCCGGCGCGCACGTGGTGCTCGAAGCCCGAGCGGCGCAGTTCGGCCTGGATCATTTCGAAGATCTCCTCGTAGCGCGCCTGCACCGCCTGCGCCAGCGAGTGGCGCGGCATGCGCCGCGGCGGCCGGTCGCCGACGCTGGGCACCTGGATCGATTCCTCGGCGGTCGCCATCTGCGCCAGCGCGCAGGCGTAGCGGACCTTGATCTGCTCGGCCTCCGGCGTCGGCGTGCGCAGCATGTGGGCGATGTCCTCGGTGACCTTGTCGCCGGCGATCGGCAGGCTCGCGCTATGGGCGATGGCGCCCTGCACGAACACCGCGATGTCGGTGGTGCCGGCGCCGATGTCGACCAGGATCACGCCGAGCTCGCGCTCGTCGTTGGTCAGCACCGCATTGCTGGACGCCAGCACGCCGAGGATCAGGTCGTCGACCTGCAGGCCGCAGCGCTGCACGCACTTGCTGATGTTGGCCGCGGCCGACTGCGCGCACACCACCAGGTGCGCATGCACCTCCAGGCGCACGCCGGTCATGCCGACCGGGTTGCGGATGCCTTCCTGCGAATCGTCGAGCACGTAGTCGCGCGGGATCGCGTGCAGGATCTTCTGGTCGGCCGGGATCGCCACCGCCTTGGCCGCTTCCAGCACCCGGTCGAGGTCGCCGTAGGTGACCTCGCCGTCGCGGATCGGGGCGATGCCCTGCGAGTTGCGGCACTGGATGTGGTTGCCGGAGATCGAGGCGTAGACCGAGCGGATCTCGCAGCCGGCCATCAGCTCGGCTTCCTCGATCGCGCGCTGGATCGACTGCACGGTGGATTCGATGTCCACCACCACGCCGCGCTTGAGCCCGCGCGATTCGTGCGAACCGATGCCGATCACCTCGATCGGGTTGCCAGGCCGGCCGTCGGAAGGTGTGTACTCGCCGACCAGCGCCACCACCTTGGAGGTGCCGATGTCGAGGCCAACGATGAGCGACTTGTCGCCTTTGCGGTTCATGACTGTCCTTGCTGCTTCGGTGCGGCCGCCGGCGCCTGTTGCGCGGGCGCCCACGTCAGCGAAAAACCATTGGTGTAGCGAAGATCGGCGCGTTCGAGCACCTGCGCCTTCTGCGCGGTGAGCTGCGGCAGCATGTGCACGAAGCGGCTCAGGCGCGAACGCTGCTCGGTACGGCCGATCACGATCCGCGCGCCGTTGCTCAGGCCCATGGTCCAGCTGCCGCGCTGGTCGACTTCGACGTCGCGCACTTCCAGCCCCACCGGCGCGAACAGCTCGCGCGATTCGTTGTAAAGCGCCACCACGTCGGCGACCCGGCTCTCGGGGCCGCCGAACCGCGGCAGCTTGTCGGGCACCTGCAGGTCCTTGCCGATCGGGAACAGGCGGCCCTGCTCCGACAGCAAACGGTCCTCGCCCCAGCGCGCGAACGGCTTGTGCTCGACCACGGTCACTTCCAGCACGTCCGGCCAGCGCTTGCGCACCTCGGCGCGCTCGACCCACGGCAACTTCGACACCGCGTCCTGCGCCTTGGGCAGGTCGACCGCGAAGAAACCGCGCTGGGCGTAGGGCAGCAAGGTCTTGCGCAGCGACGCCGCGTCCACCCGCTCGAACTCGCCGGTCACGCGCAGGCGCTTGAGCGGCCACTGGTTCGCGCCGATCCAGCCGTTCAACACGGCCACGACCGGCAGCGCCACCAGGACCAGCGCCAATGCCCATCCGACGAGTCGCAGCAGGGCGTTCACGCCGCGCCACCTCCCGCGACCACGGTGGCTTCGAGCACCCGCCAGCACAGTTCGTCGTATTCGATGCCGACCTGGCGCGCGGCCTTGGGCACCAGCGAGTGGCTGGTCATGCCCGGCGCGGTGTTGACCTCGATCAAGTAGAACCGGCCGTCGCGGTCGCGCATGAAGTCGACGCGGCCCCAGCCCTTGCAGCCGGCGGCGACGAAGGCCTGCATCGCCAGGCGGCGGATCTCGTCTTCGGCGGCGCCGTCCAGGCCCGGACACAGGTACTGGGTGTCCTCGGCGATGTACTTGGCATGATAGTCGTACCACTCGCCCTTCGGCACGATCCGGATCGACGGCAGCGCGGTGTAGCCCTCGCCGTCGATCAGCACCGCGACGGTGAGCTCGTCGCCGACGATCATCTGCTCCATCAGCATCTCGCCGGGATAGCGCGCGGCCAGGGCCACGGCTTCGTCGATGTCGGCATCGGCGAGCACGCGCGAAACGCCGACGCTGGAGCCTTCGCACGACGGCTTGATGATCACCGGCAGGCCGATCTCGCGCGCCGCCGCATGCACGTCGTCGCCCTTGGCGATGCGCTTGAAGCGCGGGGTCGGCAGGCCCGAGCCGATCCACACCTGCTTGGTGCGGATCTTGTCCATCGCCAGCGCCGAGCCGAGCACGTCCGATCCGGTGTAGGGCACGCCGAGCGCCTCGAGCACGCCCTGCAGCACGCCGTCTTCGCCGCCGCCCTTGTTGCCGTGCAGGATGTTGAACACGCGGTCGACGCCGCCGACGCGGATGCGCTCGATCAACGCCGGGATGCCGTCGACCGCGAACGCGTCCACGCCGCGCGAGCGCAGCGCGTCGAGCACGCCGCGGCCGGAATCCAGCGACACCTCGCGCTCGGCGCTGGTGCCGCCCATGAGCACGGCGACGCGGCCGAACACGGCCGGGTCGGTGACGCGCAGCGCGGCGAACTTCACACTCACTTCGACTCTCCTTGGAAACCGGTGGCGGCCAACTGCTGGGCCGCGGCGCCGATGTCGCCGGCGCCCATCAGCAACAGCAGGTCGCCGTCGTTCAATACGTCCGGCAGCACGCCGGCGAGGTCGCCGGCGGCGCCGACCACGACCGGGTCGATGCGCCCGCGCGCGCGGATCGCGCGCGCCAGCGACTTGGCGTCGGCGCCGGCGATCGGCGCTTCGCCGGCCGGATAGACCTCGGTCAGCACCAGCGCGTCGACCGACGACAGCACCGCGGCGAAGTCGTCGAACAGATCGCGGGTGCGGCTGTAGCGGTGCGGCTGGAACGCCACCACCAGGCGCTTGTCCGGCCAGCCGCCGCGGGCGGCGGCGAACACGGCTTCCAGTTCCTTCGGGTGGTGGCCGTAGTCGTCGACCAGTTGCACGGTCGCGCCCTTGTCGGTCTTGATCTGCGCCAGCAGGTTGAAGCGGCGGCCGATGCCGGCGAATTTCTCCAGCGCGCGCGCGATCGCCTCGGGCTGCACGCCGAGCTGCCACGCCACCGCGGCAGCGGCCAGCGCGTTGAGCACGTTGTGGCGGCCCGGCAGCGCCAGGGTCACCGCGGTGCGGGTGGCGTCGGGCAGGCACAGGGCGAAGCGCATCGCGCCGCCGTCCTGGCTGACGTCCTCGGCGCGCACGTCGGCCTCGGGCGCGAAGCCGTAGGTCATCACGTGGCGCGGCGTCTCCGCGGCCAGCTTGGCGACGTTGGCGTCGTCGATGCACAGCACCGCCAGGCCGTAGAACGGCAGCCGGTGCAGGAATTCCTCGAACGCGGCCTGGACCTTGGCGAAGTCGCCGCCGTAGTTCTCCAGGTGATCGGCGTCGATGTTGGTGACGATGGCGATCTGCGGGTTGAGGCGCAGGAAGCTGCCGTCGCTCTCGTCGGCCTCGGCCACCAGCCACTGGCCGCCGCCGAGGCCGGCGTTGGCGCCGGCGGCGAGCAGCTTGCCGCCGATCACGAAGGTCGGGTCGATGCCGCCCTCGGCCAGCACGCTCGCGGCCAGCGAGGTGGTGGTGGTCTTGCCGTGGGTGCCGGCCACGGCGATGCCGCGGCGGAAGCGCATCAGCTCGGCCAGCATCTCCGCGCGCGGCACCACCGGGATGCGCTGGGCGCGCGCTTCCATCAGTTCGGGGTTGTCGCGCTTGATCGCGCTGGACACCACCACGCAGTCGGCGCCGAGCACGTTGGCGGCGGCGTGGCCGCGGTGCACGGTCGCGCCCATCGACGCCAGCCGGCGGGTCACCGCGTTGTCGGCCATGTCCGAACCGGACACCTGATAGCCCAGCGTGCACATGACTTCGGCGATGCCGCTCATGCCGGTGCCGCCGATGCCGACGAAGTGCACGCGCGGGAACGCCTTGGCCAGGTCGCCGGTGTGCTGCAGGCGGCGGCGCAGGGCGGTGCTCATGGCGTGAGGTCCGAAATCGAGGGATGGGAGTTGCGCAGAAGAGAAGTGGTCATGTCGCGAAGGCCTGAAGGGGCGCGCAGAGTACGCACAGCGCGTGAAGCCGCGAAGAAGGCGCGGCCTTCGATCGCGCGAACGCCCGCGGCGTTTCCGCAATGCGGACGCTTCATCGCGCCACCTCCAGCACCGCATCGGCGACGCGCTCGGCCGCGTCGGGCTTGGCGATGGCGCGCGCCGCCTCGGCCATCTGCAGCAGCACGCCGCGTTCGGCCAGGATCTCGATGGTCGCCGACAGCCGCGCGCCGAGGTCGTCGCCGGCCTGCGGCAGCAGCTGCGCCGCGCCGCGGTCGACCAGATAGCGCGCGTTCTTGGTCTGGTGGTCGTCGACCGCCTGCGGGAACGGCACCAGCACGCTGCCGACGCCGGCCGCGCACAGCTCGGCCAGGGTCAGCGCGCCGGCGCGGCAGACGACCAGGTCGGCCCAGGCGTAAGCGGCCGCCATGTCGGCGATGAACGGCTCCAGCGAAGCGGCGACGCCGGCCTTCGCATAAGCCTCCTGCGCATCGGCCAGCATCTTCTCGCCGCACTGGTGGCGAACCTCGCACGGCACCCGCCCGCGCAAACCGGCGACCGCTTCGGGCACGGCGCGGTTCAAGGCGCGCGCGCCCTGGCTGCCGCCCAGCACCAGCAGCTTGAGCGGGCCGCTGCGCTCGGCGAAACGCTGCGCCGGTGGCGCGATCGCGGCGATCTCGGCGCGCACCGGATTGCCGGCCACCTCGTCGTGGTCGCCGAAGGTGTCCGGGAAACCGGTCAGCACGCGGCGGGCGAAGCGCGACAGCACGCGGTTGGTGAGGCCCGGCGCGCGGTTCTGTTCGTGCACGACCAGCGGCAAGCCGGCCAGGCGCGCGGCCAGGCCGCCTGGGCCGGCGGCGTAACCGCCGAAGCTGACCACCGCGCGCGGCTGGCGCTGGCGCAGCACGCGGCCGGCCGCGCGCACCGAAGCGGCGAGCCGGAACGGCGCGCGCAACAGCGTGGCGACGCCCTTGCCGCGCACACCGCCGATCGCGAGCGTGTCGATCTCGATGCCGTGTTGCGGCACCAGCCGGGTTTCCATGCCGCCGTCGGCGCCGAGCCAGGCGACCGCAACGCCCCTCGCCCGCAGCGCCTTGGCCACGGCCAGGCCCGGGAAGATATGCCCGCCGGTGCCGCCGGCCAGGATCAACACGGGACGCTCGCTCATGCGGTCCTCCCGAGCGAAGGCTCGACCCGGTCGCGCAGGCGGCTGGTGCCGCGCGCGGCGCCCGCAGCGGCCGCGGCCGGCGCCGGGCTCGCCGTCGCCGGCGCGCTGCCGGCGGCTTCGCCGCGCAGGCGCGCGACCTGGCGCTGGGCGCGGTCGAGTTCGTAGGACACGCGCAGCAGCACGCCGAGCGCGGCGCAGCTCATCAGGATGCTGGAGCCGCCGTAGGAAATCATCGGCAGGGTCAGGCCCTTGGTCGGCAGCAGGCCCAGGTTCACGCCGATGGAGACGAAGCTCTGCAGGCTCATCCACAGCGCGATGCCGAACGCGACATAGCCGGAGAAGTGGCGGCGCATCTCCACGCACTTCAACCCGGTCCACAGTGCGCGGCCGGCCAGCAGCGCGTACAGGCCGACCACGGCGCACACGCCGGCGAAGCCGAATTCCTCGGCGATCACCGCCATGATGAAGTCGGTGTGCGCTTCGGGCAGGTACTGCAGCTTCTGCACCGAGGCGCCGAGGCCGACGCCGGTCCATTCGCCGCGGCCGACCGCCATCAACGCGTTGGTCAGCTGGTAGCCGGTGCCGAACGGGTCGCTCCAGGGATTCATGAACGAGGTCAGGCGGATCACCCGGTACGGCTCGGCGATGGCGATCACCGCCAGCACCGGCAGGCCGATCAGCACCGGGCCGAACATGCGCGGCATGTTGACGCCGCCCAGCACCAGCATGCCGGCGGTGATCGCCAGCAGCAGCGAGGACGAGCCGAAGTCCGGCTGCATCAGCAACAGGCCGACCAGCACCACCGCCACGCCGATGGGCTTGAGCATCGCGCCCCAGGTGGCCGAGATGTCTTCGCTGAAACGCTTGAGGTAGCTGGCGAGCCAGACGATGTAGAGCAGCTTCACCGCTTCCACCGCCTGGAAGCCGATCACCGCCAGGTTGATCCAGCGCTTGGCGCCGTTGACCTGGCGGCCGATGCCGGGGATGAACACCGCGACCAGCAGCACCACGCACACCAGCAGCAGCCACTGGTTGTGCTGCTCGATGGTCTTGAGCTCGGTGCGCATCAGCCAGAACGCCAGGCCCAGGCCGATGGCCAGGAACATCAGGTGGCGGGTCAGGAAATAGAACGGATCGACTTCGTGGGTGTTGGCCACGCCCAGCGAGGCCGAGCCGACCATGATCACGCCCACGCACGCCAGCGCCGCGGACGCGGCGAGCAGCCACGGGTCGTAACGACCGTGGATCGCTTCGAGTCGGGTCGCCTGGCGCGCGGTGTTTTCCATCAGCGGACCTTGAGGGTGGCCAGGCCGACCAGCACCAGCACCACCGAGATGATCCAGAAGCGCACGATCACGCGCGGCTCCGGCCAGCCCTTGAGCTCGAAGTGGTGGTGGATCGGCGCCATGCGGAACACGCGCTTGCCGGTCAGCTTGAACGAAGCGACCTGGATCATCACCGACAGCGTCTCGATGACGAAGATGCCGCCCATGATCACCAGCACCAGTTCCTGGCGCACGATGATGGCGATGGTGCCGAGCACCGCGCCCAGCGCCAGCGCGCCGATGTCGCCCATGAACACCATCGCCGGGTAGGTGTTGAACCACAGAAAGCCCAGGCCGGCGCCGGCGATGGCGGCGCAGATGATCACCAGTTCGCCCGCGCCCGGCACCGCCGGGATCTGCAGGTACTTGGAGAACTCGGCATGGCCGGAGGCGTAGGCGAAGATGCCCAGCGCGCAGGCCACCAGCACCGTCGGCATGATCGCCAGGCCGTCGAGGCCGTCGGTGAGGTTGACCGCGTTGGAGAAGCCGACGATCCACAGATACGCCAGCGCCACGAAGCTGACACCGGCCAGCGGCAGCGCCACCGACTTGAACAGCGGCACGTAGAAGGTCGTCGCCGCCGGCACGTCGGCGTACAGCCACAGGTACAGGCCGGCGGCGAGGCCGAAGATCGACTGCAGCAGGTACTTCCAGCGCGACTTCAGGCCGTTGGGATCGCGCTTGACGATCTTGATCCAGTCGTCGTACCAGCCGATCGCGCCGAACGCCAGCATCACCAGCAACACGATCCACACGTACTTGTTGCGCAGGTCGCCCCACAGCAGGACCGAGGCCATCACCGTGAACAGGATCAGCGCGCCGCCCATGGTCGGCGTGCCGGCCTTGGAGAAATGCGACTGCGGGCCGTCCTTGCGGATCGGCTGGCCGCCCTTGAGCTGGCCGAGCTTGCGGATCACCGCCGGGCCCCACCACAGCGACAGCGCCAGCGAGGTCAGCGCGCTGAGGATGCCGCGGAACGTCAGGTACCCGAAGATGTTGAACAGGCTTTGCAGCTGTTCGAGCCATCGAGTCAATTCAAGCAACATGCGTCGTGCCCTCCCCCGGCCGGTGTGCCGACAACAACGCCGTCACGATCTTGTCCATCGCACTGCTGTGCGAACCTTTCACCAACACCCGCACGCCGGCGGCGAGCTCCGCGGCCAGCGCCGCAGCCAGTTCGTCGTGGCTGGCGAACGTGCGCGCGCCGTCGCCGAACGCGGCGGCGGCCGCGGCCGGCAGCTCGCCCAGCGCGTACAGCCGGCGCAGGCCGGCGGCCTTGGCGCGGCGGCCGATCTCGGCGTGCATGGCGATTTCTTCGTCGCCGATCTCGCGCATCGCGCCGAGCACTAACCAGTTTTCGCCGCCCATTTCCGCGAGCGTGTCGATCGCCGCGCCGGTCGAGCCCGGGTTGGCGTTGTAGCTGTCGTCGATCAGCACCGCGCCGCCCGGCAAGCGGTGGGTGATCAGGCGGCCGTCGACCGGCTGCGCAGCGTTGAGGCCGTCGGCGATGTGCTGCAGCGACACGCCCGCGCCGAGCGCCAGCGACGCGGCGGCCAGGGCGTTGCGGACGTTGTGGCGGCCCACCAGCTTCAGCGCGATCTGCGCCTCGCCTTGCGGCGCGACCAAGGTGAAGGTCGAACCTTCCGGCGCCACTCGCACGTCGCGCGCGGTGACCTCGGCGCTGGCGTCCAGACCGAAGCGGATGACGCGGCGACCGGCCGCGCGCTGCTCGAAATAAGGCGCGAACGCGTCGTCGGCATTGATCGCCGCGACGCCGCCGTCCGCCAGCGCGTCGTAGATCGCCGCCTTGGTGTCGGCGATGCCGAGCAGGCTGCCCATGCGCTCCAGGTGCGCCGGCGCGATGTTGTTGACCAGCGACACGTCGGGCCGCGCCACCCGCACCAGATAGGCGATGTCGCCGGGCTTGCCGGCGCCCATCTCGTAGATCGAATAGCGCGCGTCTTCGGGCGCGTCGAGCACCGCCAGCGGCAGGCCGATCTCGTTGTTGCGGTTGCCCGGGGTCGCGTAGGTCTTGCCGGCGCGCTCCAGGATCGCCGCGGTCAGCGCCTTGACGCTGGTCTTGCCGTTGCTGCCGGTAATCGCGACCACGGTGTTGCCGGCGCGCTGCGCCTGCACGCCGGCGGCGAGATCGGCCAGCGCCTGCTGGGTGTCGGCGACGATCACCTGGGCGATCGGCGCGTCGATCTCGCGCGACACCAGCGCCGCGGCGACCGCGGTGTGGGCCAGCCCGGCGACATGGTCGTGGCCGTCGAAGCGCTCGCCCTTGAGCGCGACGAACAGCGCCGCGCCTTGCGCCGGCAGCGCGCGGGTGTCGGTGCATACGACGTCGATCGTGCTCTCTCGACCGCCGTCGTCGCCGCGCAGGCGGCCGCCGGTGAGGCGCGCGATCTCGCTGAGGCTCAAGCGCTTCATGGCCGCTCCTGCCCATCCTGGGCGCGCGGCACTTGCACATCCATGTGCGGCGCCCGCGCCTCCAGCGCGGCGCGCGCGATCAAGGTGTCGTCGAAGGGATGCCGCACGCCGTGGATTTCCTGGTAAGGCTCGTGGCCCTTGCCGGCCACCAGCACGATGTCGTCGGGGCCGGCTTCGGCGATCGCGCGCTCGATCGCGGCGCGGCGGTCGCGCAGCACCAGCGCGCGCTGCGGGTCGCGAAAGCCTTCGAGGATGTCGGCGACGATGACGTCGCCGTCCTCGCCGCGCGGGTTGTCGTCGGTGACGATGGCCAGGTCCGCGCCGTGCTCGGCGATCGCCGCCATCTGCGGGCGCTTGCCGCGGTCGCGCTCGCCGCCGCAGCCGAACACGCAGATCAGCCGCGCCTGCGCGTGCGCGCGCAGCGAGGCCAGCGCCTGCTCCAGCGCGTCGGGAGTGTGGGCGTAGTCGATCACCACCAGCGGCAGGCGGCCGTCGCCGCCGAGACGGTTCATGCGGCCGTGGATCGGTTCGAGCTGCGACAGCACCCGCGCGATGGTCGCCGGCTCCTGCTCCAACGCATACAGCGCGCCGGCCACCGCCAGCAGGTTGTCGACGTTGAAGCGGCCGAGCAGGCGCGAGGCCACCGGGTGGGCCTTGCCGCCGACGACCAGGTCGAAACCGATGCCGCGGCTGTCGAAGCTCAGCCGGTCCGCGCGCACGCTCGCGCCGGCCTGGCCGCGCGAGCTCAGGCCGATGCCGCGCACGCGCTTGGGCAGCTGCGCGAGCAGTTCGCGGCCGAACTCGTCGTCGAGGTTGATCGCAGCCGCCT
Source organism: Lysobacter yananisis (assembly GCF_031199375.1). NCBI lineage: Bacteria > Pseudomonadati > Pseudomonadota > Gammaproteobacteria > Lysobacterales > Lysobacteraceae > Lysobacter > Lysobacter yananisis. Next base: position 2,902,283 of record NZ_CP133568.1, on the reverse strand, counting down.
TCAGCCCGTCCCAGCCGAACAGCCGCGCCTTGGCCGCGCCGTAGCTGGCCATGTCGCCGTGGTAGTCCAGGTGGTCGCGGGTGAGGTTGGTGAACACGCCGACGTCGAAATGCACGCCGGCCACGCGGCCCTGGTCGAGCGCGTGCGAGGACACTTCCATCGCCACCGCCTGCGCACCGGCGTCGCGCATGCCGGCCAGCAGCTCGTGCAACGGCAGCACCAGCGGGGTGGTGAAGCCGTTCGGCACGACCTGTCCGTACAGGCCGGCGCCGAGCGTGCCGATAGTCCCGCAGGACAGGCCGAGCAGGTGCCAGGCCTGCGCGATCAGCTGCACGGTCGAGGTCTTGCCGTTGGTGCCGGTGACGCCGACCACGCGCATCGACGCGCTGGGACGGCCATGGAAGGCATCGCCCATCTCGCCCAGGCGCGAACGCAGCCCGGGCACGGCGATGGCGTCGGCCGGCGCCGGCAGGTCGTCCGGCGCCGGCGGCTCGAACAGGATCGCGGCCGCGCCGGACGCGCGCGCCTGCTCGACGAACTTGAGCCCGTGCGCGCCGAAACCGGCGATGGCGACGAAAGCGTCGCCCGCGCGCACTGCGCGGCTGTCCATCACCAACCCACCGATGCGCAGATCGCCGGGGATACCGGCGACGTCGGGCAGCAGCTCGGACAGGAGCATCGAGCGGCTCATTGCGCGCCTCCGTGCGTGGAGGCCTGGGCCACCGTCGCCGGCAGGCCCGCGGCGATCGGCGCGTTGTCGGGCCTGAGCGGCGGCTTGGCGGCCGAGCGCGTGGACGCCGGCACCACCGGCCCCACCGGCTTGCCGCCGTTTTGCTTCTGCCGCTTGGCCTCGGCCGCGGCCTGCACCGCCATCCAGGTCTCGATGTCGTCCGGCGCCACGTCCATCAGCCGCAGCGCGCCGTCCATGACGTTGCGGAACACCGGGCCGGACACCGAACCGCCGTAGTAGCCCTTCTTGGTCGGATCGGGTTCGCTGACCACCACCACCATCGAGAAACGCGGCTTCTCCACCGGCACCACGCCGGCGAACAGCGACACGTACTTCTTGGAATAGCCGCCGGTGGCGCTGAACTTGCGCGTGGTGCCGGTCTTGCCGGCGACGTGATAGCCCAGGATCGCCGCCTGCTTGGCGGTACCGCCCGGCTCGGTCACGGTCTGCATCATGCGCATGATCTCGCCGGCCACGACCGGTTCGAGCACCTGCTTGCCCTCGTTGCGCTGGCCCTTGACGAAGGTCGGCGCGATCAGCTTGCCGCCGTTGGCCATCGCCGCGTACACCATCGCGATCTGCAGCGGCGTGGCCGACAGGCCGTAGCCGTAGGACATGGTCGCCTTGGTCGTGCCGCTCCAGCGCTGCGGCGGCGCGAGCAGGCCCGAGGACTCGCCCGGGAAGCCGCTGCCCGGCTTGCTGCCGTAACCGAAGTTGTGGATGAAGTTGTAGTAGTAGTCGTTCGGCAGCGGCAGCGCGAGCTTGGCCGCACCCACGTTCGAGCTCTTGGTGATGACGCCGGTGACGGTCAGCACGCCGTTGTTGTGGGTGTCGGTGATGCGGTAGCGGCCGTTGGGCATCCAGCCCGGCGTGGTGTTGACCAGGGTCTGCGGCGTCACCGAGCCCTTGCTCAGCGCGGCGGCGACGGTGACCGGCTTCATCGTCGAACCCGGCTCGACCACGTCGGTGACGGCGCGGTTGCGGTGGGTGTCGCGGTTGCCCGCGCCCGGCAGGTTCGGGTTGTAGGTCGGCAGGTTGGCCATCGCCAGCACTTCGCCGGTCTCGATGTCGAGCACCACCGCCGAGGCGCTGGACGCGCCGGTGTCGTTGAGCGCGCGGCGCAGCTCGCGGTAGGTCAGGTACTGGATGCGGCGGTCCAGGGTCAGGGTCAGGTCCTTGCCCGGCTCGGCGCTGCGCACCAGGTCGACGTTCTCGACGATGCGGCCGGCGCCGTCGCGGATCACCCGCTTGGTCCCGGGCTTGCCGCGCAGCTCGTGGTCGAACGCGAGTTCCAGGCCTTCCTGGCCGCGGTCGTCGATGTTGGTGTAGCCCAGCACGTGCGCCATCGCCTCGCCCTGCGGGTAGAAGCGGCGGAACTCGCGCTGCGAGAACACGCCCGGCACCTTCAGCGCCAGGATCTGCCGCGCCTCGTCGGGGTTGATGCGGCGCTTGAGGTACATGAACTCCTTGCCCGAACGCTGCGCCAGCTTGCGTGCCAGTTCGTCCGGGGCCACGTCCAGCGCCTTGGCCAGCTCCGGCAGGCGCTCGGTGTTCTTCGCCAGTTCCTTCGGGTTCGCCCACACCGACTCCACCGGCGTGGACACCGCCAGCGGCTCGCCGTTGCGGTCGGTGATCATGCCGCGCGAGGTCGGGATCGGGATCTCGCGCAGCGAGCGCGCGTCGCCCTGCTGGCGATAGAAGTCGTTGCTGATCACCTGCAGGTCGAGCGCGCGGGCGACCAGCGCGACCGCGCACAGGCCGAGCGCGCCGCCGACCAGCATCAGCCGGTTGCGCAGGTTGAACTGCAGGTTGCGGCCGCGCGGCTTGTTGCCGCGGCCGCGCTCCTCGCGCAGGCGGGCGAAGCCGTCGCCGAGGTTCTCGACCAGGCGGTCCAGGCCGCCGCGGCCGGCGCGCGCGCCGAGCACGCGGTCGAGCGGTCCGCTGCGGCCGTTGCCGCGATTCTTGCGCGCGCCGCTCATGGCCGGATCACCACGGTTTCGGCGCCCTCGGGGAACCGCATCCCGATGCGCTCGCGCGCGACCTGGTCGATGCGGTTGCTCTCCGCCCAGGTCGCCTGTTCCAGCTGCAGCCGGCCGAATTCGATGTTGAGCTCGTCGCGCTCGCGCTGCAGCTTGTTGAGCTGCACGAACAGCTGGCGGTGCTCGTGGCGCGCGAACACCACCAGCAGCGCCGAGGCGACGTTGGCGACGATCAACAGGATCAGCAGCAGGCGCATCATGCCGCGCCTCCTGCGCTCGGGACCGGGGACCCGGGACCCGGAACCCGCGAATGCCCAGAAACGTCCGCCTCGGCCTTGCCGGGTCCCCGGTCCCCGGTCCCTGGTCCCGCAGCGCCCAGCTTTTCGGCCACGCGCAGCACCGCGCTGCGCGCGCGCGGGTTGGTCGCGAGTTCGTCCTCGTCGGCCTTCTGCGCGCCGCCGACGGCGAGCAGGGTCGGGGTGAACGCGATCTCGACCGGCAGCCGGCGGTTGCTCGGCGGGGCCTTGGAATGGCGCACGATGAACTGCTTGACGATGCGGTCTTCCAGCGAATGGAAGCTGATCACCGCCAGCCGCCCGCCCGGCTTCAGCCGCGCCAGCGCGGCGTCGAGCCCGGCTTCCAGGTCGGCCAGCTCGCGGTTGATGAAGATGCGGATCGCCTGGAAGCTGCGCGTGGCCGGATGGATCTTCTGGTCGCCGCGCGGCATCGCCTGGGCGATCACTTCGGCCAGTTCGGCGGTGCGCGCCAGCGGCTGGGCGGCGCGGCGGGCCAGGATCGCGCGGGCGATGCGGCGGCTCTGGCGCTCCTCGCCGTAGGTCCACAGCACGTCGGCGATGTCCTTCTCGGCGGCGCTGTTGAGCCACTGCGCCGCGCTCTGCCCGCTGTCGGGGTCCATGCGCATGTCCAGCGGGCCGTCCTTGCCGAAGCTGAAGCCGCGCTCGGCCACGTCGAGCTGCGGCGAGGACACGCCCAGGTCGAGCAGCACGCCGTCGAGGCCGCCGGCGGTGGCGTCCCAATGCGCGAGCTCGGCGAAGCTGCCGCGATGGATGGACACGCGCGGATCGGCGCCGAACTCGCGTTCGGCCACGGCGATCGCTTCGGGATCCTTGTCCATCACCAGCAACCGTCCTCCGGCCTGCAATTGGGAGAGCACGCCGCGGGCATGCCCGCCGCGTCCGAACGTGCCGTCCAGATAGGCTCCGTTCCCGTGCACCCGCAGGCCTTCCAGCGCCTGCCGATACATCACGGGAAGGTGGCCGGATCGCGCGTGAGTGCGTTCCATGCCACCGTCCGTCATAGCTGCAGGTCGAGCAGCTCGTCGCTCAGATCGTCGTCGCTGATGGTCTGACGGATCTGCGCGTGATGCGCCTGCTCGCTCCAAAGTTCGAACTTGTCGCCCATGCCCAGCAGCACCGCCTTCTTCTCGATGCCGACCGCGGCGCGGTGGCTGGGGGGCACGGTGATGCGGCCGTTGCCGTCGAGTTCGACGAACGCGGCGGCGCCGACCAGCTTGAGCTGCATCGTGCGGTTGACCGCCTTGGCCTTGGGCAGCTTGTTGACCTGATCGCGCACGCGCTCCCAGATCGACAGCGGATAGAGATAGAGAGAGCCGGACTCGAACGGGTTGTAGGTGATGACCAGGCGGTTGTCGCATTCGCGCGCGACGAGTTCGCGGTAGGCGGTGGGCACCGCCAGCCGGCCCTTGTCGTCGATCGTGATGGCGGTCTCGCCCTGGAACATTGCGCACCTTGTGGGCTCCCGTCTCTACCGGACGGGTCGCCTCGTTCATTCGTCCCTACCGACCGGGACGACTGGCCTCCGAAAACCACAAAAACCCCGGTTTTCCCTCGGATGCCCACATTAGCAGGGCGCAACGGGTTGTCAACAACTTTCCTGGCTGAATTTCGCTAGGCGCATCAATGGCTTGCGAAGAACTTCAGAGTCTTATTCAAGACTTATCCACTAAGCGTTGTTTCGTCTCAGGTTTTGAGACTATTAACGTCACAAAGTGACCCTGGCGCGAGCGCCGTCACATTTTCTTCACCCTGCTGAAATTGCGCCGGTTTGCGCGAATCGGCGCTAAGCATCGGAATGCAAAGGATGATCGGCCTCGGCTATGGGGCTGGACGTGCAGCGTCCAATTCGCCGGCGTAGGGAGGACTCGACATTCATTTGACGTGCCTCGCCCTAGCGTGGCGACGACTTGTCCCGGAGTTATCCACAATGCGCGCGATCGGCCCCTTCCGACCCCTCCCGCGGGGCGCCGCCCTGCCCCTTGTCGTCCTGATCGCCGCGGCCGTCGCGGGCTGCGCGCGCCCGCAGCCGGCCCAGGTTCCGCTGACCGCGGCCCGCGCCGACGCCGCCGTGCTCAAGCGCCTGCAGGCCGAGCAGGCCCAGCAGGACCGCAACCTGCAGACCTTCGACGAACTCGACTTCGTCCACTACAGCGGCCAGCAGTGGGACCACTTCCACCGCAGCCACGCCCTGAACATCCTCGTCCATTACCCCGACGGCAGTACCACGACCGGCCTGGACGCGCACCTCGCCGCGCTCAAGCCGCAGTTCGAATTCGCCCCCGACACCCGGATCAAGCTGCATCCGATCAAGGTCGCCCAAGGCAACCTGACCGCGGTGACCGGCGTGATGGAAGGCACCTTCACCCGCCCGATGGCGCTGGCCGACGGCAAGACCCTGGCGCCGACCAATAAACCGTTCAAGCTCGACATGGCCACCTTCGGCCGCTGGGAAAACGGAGTGATGGTCGAGGAGTGGCTGTTTTGGGACAACCAAGCGTTCCTGAAGCAGATCGGCGCGGCGCAGTGAGGTGCGTCGGGCGCGGGCGACCGGTTCGCCTTGAGGCGTGAGCGGGACGAAGCGCAACCGAGCGGCAGAATCAAAATGGGTTCCGACTTTCGCCGGAATGACGGTGGTGGAGGTTCGGCGCACTCCCCACTCCGTCATTCCGGCGAAAGCCGGAACCCATTTTGATTCTGCATTCAGCCCTCTCTCCAAATCACAACGCCCCTACCTACAGGAGAGCCCCCTTTGGTAAAGGGGGCGCCCCGAAGGGGCGGGGATTTGGAAGCTCATAGCCGGCGCCCGAAGTTTGCGCAGCAAACTTGGGTTTTGGGGCTTCGCCTAAAAAAGCCGCAAAGTGGGCCTGTAAGCCGGGTTCTGTCGTGGACAGTCATTCCTCTAGGCGCAGCGTCGCCGCTACGCTCAAGCAACCTACCCGGAGGCGACGCGGGCCGCGTCATGACCTCCCTATTTGGTTTTGCTCCCGGTGGGGTTTGCCGTGCCGGTCCGTTGCCGGACTCGCGGTGCGCTCTTACCGCACCGTTTCACCCTTACCACGCGCTTCCGAGGAAGCCGTTCGGCGGTCTGCTCTCTGTTGCACTTTCCGTCGGCTCGCGCCGCCCAGGCGTTACCTGGCACCGTGCCCTGTGGAGCCCGGACTTTCCTCGGCACCGGATCTTGCGACCCGATGACGCGACTGCCTGGCCCACTTTGCGGCGCGCATTGTCGCACGAGCGCGCCGGCCCCGCAGCGCTAAAGTGAACGCCGCCCCCGTACCGGCCGCGCGACCGCGATGAGCGACCCCGTCGATCCCGAAGACCACTACCCGCTGTACCCGCGCGGCATGCTGCGTCGGCACGGCCTGCTGGACGCGCACGATCTCGCCGACTATCTGCCCGATTGGAGCGAAACGCAGCTGCGCGAGGATTTCAGGCGCGGCCTGGACGCGATCGGCGGCTCGGCCGAATTCGTCCTGGAGCAGAACCTGGGCCTGGACGGCGGCGAGACCGTGCTGCGCGTGCACGGCCTGCCGCTGCTGCTGTCGGACGACATCTGGAGTTTCCAGGTGCTGGCCCCGCCGGAGCTGCTGCGGCCGCTGGCCGAAGCGATGCGCGCGCTGCGCAAGCGCCGTTCCTGAGCCGGCTCAGTCGCCGCCGCTGCCGTACAAGGCCTTGCGCGGCGCCCCGCTCAATTCCGCGGCGAGCTTGGCCGCGGTCGACGGCGGCAGGTGTTCGCTGAGCTTGGCGTACAGCCGCTTGCCTTCGATCACCTTGGCGTCGGCATCGTCGCCGGCGCCCTCGACGATCACCACGAACTCGCCCTTGCGCTGGTTCGGATCGGCCTTGACCTGCGCCGCCAGCGCTTCCAGCGGCCCGTCGAGCACGGTCTCGAACAGCTTGGTCAGCTCGCGCGCCAGCACCGCCGCGCGCGCGCCGCCGAACGCGGCGGCCATGTCGTCGAGGGCTTCTTCGATCCGGTGCGCCGATTCGTAGAACAACAAGGTGCGCGGCTCGGCCGCGAGCTTGCCCAGGCGCTCGCGGCGGGCGCTGGCCTTGGCCGGCAGGAAGCCCTCGAAGGCGAAGCGGTCGGAGGCCAGGCCGGCCACGCTCAGCGCGGCGATCGCGGCGCAGGCGCCAGGCACCGGCGAGACCTTGATCGCGGCCGCGCGGGCGGCGCGGACCAGGCGGAAACCCGGGTCGCTGACCAGCGGCGTGCCCGCGTCCGACACCAGCGCCAACGAATCGCCCGCCTGCAGCCGCGCCACCAACTGCGCCGCCTGCTGCTCCTCGTTGTGCTGGTGCAGCGCCAGCAGCGGCCGCTCCAGGCCGAAGTGGGACAGCAGCTGGCGGGTGTGGCGGGTGTCCTCGGCACAGACCGCCGCGACCGTGCGCAGGGTCTCCAGCGCGCGCGGCGACAGGTCGCCGAGGTTGCCGATCGGGGTGGCGACGATGTGCAGGGTGCCGGGAGTTTGCATCGTAGGGCGGGACCGACTCGGAAGCGGGCGGGAATCTGACTGAACGGCGCGGCCCCGGCGCGCATCCGCGTCGCCCGGGCCGGGTAGAATCCTACCCGGTCCCACAGGAACGCCGCCCGCGGCGCACGCAAGCCGATGAATCGAAGCAAGAACCGGCCCGCTCTCACATGGATGTTCTGCGCCCTGGCCGCCACCGCCGTGCTCGGCGGCTGCGCCAGCGTCGAGACCCGCCCGGTCGCGACCGTCGCCGCCTCCAATCCCATCGTCGCCCAGGCCCAGCACCTGGCGCGCAACCACGCCTCGCTCAGCGGCGCCGAACGCAGCGAGAACGAGCGCCAGATCGAGCGCCTGCTCGGCCAGCTCGACGACGCCACCCTCAGCCGCGAAGCCAACGCGCTGATCGAAGGCGACCCGCTGTACAACTTCGTCGGCCGTGCGCTGATGAAGCGCGGCCTGCCGCTGCCGCGCCCGTTCGACCGCACCTCCGACTGGAGCTTCCACTCCGCCCAGCGCCCGCCGGCCGAGGCCGACGGCTATCGCCCGCCGGTCAAGCTGGCGGTGCTGCTGCCGAGCACCGGCCCGGCCGCGGCCGCCGCCGCCGCAGTGCGCGACGGCCTGCTCGCCGCCTACTACGGCGAAAGCCGGCGCCGCCCGGAGATCCACTTCTACGACACCGCCGGCACCCCGGCCGGCGCGCTGTCGGCCTACGACAAGGCCGCCGCCGAGGGCAACGACTTCGTGATCGGCCCGCTCGGCCGCGACGAAGTCAGCGCGCTGTTCGGCAAGAACGCGTTGCCTGTGCCGGTGCTGGCGCTCAACCGCGGCAACACGCCGCCGCCGAGCGGCAACGTCAGCTTCTCGCTGACCCCGGAAGACGAAGGCACCGCCGCCGCCGACTACCTGGTCGAGCGCAAGGCCAAGCGCGTGCTGGTCATCGCCGGCGACGACGACAGCCAGCGCCGCGCGGTCGCCGCGTTCAAGGAACGCCTGGGCGGCCGCGGCGCGGCGGTCACCGACGCCATCGGCGAAGGCACCGCCGACCTCACCCCGTTCGTGACCAAGGAAGGCGGCGTCGATGCCGTGTTCCTGGCGGTCAAGGGCAGCGTCGGCCGCACCCTGGTGCCGAAGCTGGCCCTGTCCGGACTGGCCGACAAGCCGCGCGCGGCGACCTCGCAGCTGTTGCTGGGCACCGGCAAGCCGGAACAGGACCGCGTCCTCGACGGCATCGCCTTCCCGTCCGAATCCTGGATCAGCGGCGGCATCCGCGGCCTGCCGCCGGCGGTGGGCACCGCCCAGCAGCTGCCGACCGCGCGCGGCCCGGCCGCGCGCCTGTTCGCCTTCGGCTACGACGCCTGGCAGCTCAGCGCGTATCTGGAACGCCTGGCCGGCCGCTCCGACGCCTACGTCGCCGGCGCCACCGGCGTGCTGCGCATCGACGGCTTCGGCAACGTGCTGCGCACCCCGGCGTGGTCGACCTTCAGCAGCGGCGTCGCGGTGCCGCTGGCGGATGCCTCGCGCCGCTGACCCCGGCACGCGCGGGCGCGGCGCCGCGGTGGAAGCCGCGGCGCGCGACCACCTGCTCGGCTACGGCCTGCGCCCGCTGGCCAGCAACGCCGGCTTCCGCGTCGGCGAGCTGGACCTGGTGATGCTCGACGGCGACACCGTGGTCTTCGTCGAAGTGCGCTATCGCCGCGACGACCGCTACGGCGGCGGCGCGGTCTCGGTGGACGCGCGCAAGCGGCGCAAGCTGGTGCTCGCCGCGCTGGCGTTCCTGCAACGCCATCGCGCGCTTGCCGACCGCGCCTGCCGTTTCGATGTGGTCGAAGCGCAAGGCGATCCGGAGCGGCCGCGACTGAATTGGCTGCGCGACGCCTTCCGCGCCGACGATTGATATCGCCGCGATCCGCTCTCGCGCGCGATCGCCCGCATTCCCGCCGCACCCGCGCTCACACTCGCTCCCGGACCCGACCGCATGCCGACCGTGATGACCCACGCCGTAGTCCCGCTGGCCTTGGGCCTGGCGCTCGGACGCCAGCGCATTTCCCCGCGCCTGCTCGCCGCCGGCGCGCTCGCGGCGATGCTGCCGGACGCCGACGTGGTCGCGTTCAAGCTCGGCATCGCCTACGCCGACGACTTCGGCCATCGCGGCGCCAGCCATTCCTTCGCGTTCGCCGCGGCCCTGGCCGCGCTCGGCGCGCTGGCCGCGCCATGGCTGCGCGCACCGCGCTGGCGCGCGGCGTGGTGGCTGTTCCTGTGCGCGGCCTCGCATCCGCTGCTGGACGCGCTCACCGACGGCGGCCTCGGCGTGGCCCTGTACTGGCCGTGGTCGGACGCGCGCATCTTCGCGCCGTGGCGGCCGATCGAGGTCTCGCCGATCGGCGCGCGCTTCTTCAGCGCGCGCGGATTGGAAGTGTTGTGGTCGGAGGCGCAATGGGTGGTGTTGCCCGCGCTGTCGCTCGGCATCGTCGGCGCGCTGCTGCGCAAGCTGATGCGCGCGCCGGCCGCGACCGCGCCGCGGCGGGGACGTGCTGGACAGGAGCCTGCTGGACAGGATCCGGCGCAGTGAACGCCGGCGCGCCGCTGCCGCCGGCGCTGCACGCCGAACTGGCGCAGCTGCTCGGCGAGGCCTGGCTGACCGATCCGGGCGAGCGTTTGGCCTACGCCTACGACAACTCGCGCCGTCTCGCCCTGCCCGACGCGGTCGCGCTGCCGCGCACGCGCGAGCAGGTGCAGGCGCTGGTGCGCGCGTGCCGGCGCGAACGCGTGCCGGTGATCGCGCGCGGCCGCGGCACCAACACCACCGGCGCCTCGGTGCCGGTCGCCGGCGGCGTGGTGGTCTCATTCGAACGCATGAACCGCATCGTCGACATCCGTCCCGGCGACCGCTGCGCGGTGGTCGAGCCGGGCGTGCTCAACGGCGACCTGCAGGCCGCGCTCAAGCCGCACGGGCTGTTCTGGCCGCCGGATCCGACCAGCGCCGCCTACAGCAGCGTCGGCGGCAACCTCGCCTGCAACGCCGGCGGCCCGCGCGCGGTGAAGTACGGCGCCAGCCGCGACAACGTGCTGGCGCTGACCGCGATCACCGGCGCGGGCGAGTTGATCGTCTGCGGCACCGCGACCACCAAGGGTTCGACCGGCTACGACCTGCATCGTTTGCTGGTCGGCAGCGAAGGCACGCTGGCGCTGATCGTCGAGGCCAGCCTGCGCCTGACCCCGTCGGCACCGGCGCGCGCGGCGCTGCGCGCGGTCTATCGCGACGTGTCCTCGGCGGCGCAGGCGGTGGCGCGGCTGATGGCGCAACCGGTGACGCCGTCGATGCTGGAATTCATGGACGGCCAATGCGTGCGCCTGGCCCGCGACGTCGGCGGCGCCGATCTGCCGCTGGATGCCGGCGCGCTGCTGATGATCGAAGCCGACGGCGACGCCCACACCCTGCACCACGCCATCGACGCGCTCAAGCGCGCGGCCGCGGGCGACGGCCTGCTGTCGCTCGACGACGCCGCCGACGAAGCCGCGCGCGAAAAACTCTGGGCCGCGCGCAAGGCGCTGTCGCCGTCGCTGCGCACGCTGGCGCCGGGCAAGATCAACGAAGACGTGGTGGTGCCGGTCTCGCGCATTCCCGAACTGGTCGACGGCGTGCAGGCGCTGGCGCGCGAGTTCGACCTGCCGATCGTGTGCTTCGGCCACGCCGGCAACGGCAACCTGCACGTCAACCTGTTGTTCGATCCGGCCGACGCGGAGCAGAGCGCGCGCGCCCATGCCGCGATGGGGCGCGTATTCGAACTGGCGCTGGCGCTGGGCGGCACCTTGTCCGGCGAACACGGCATCGGCCTGGCCAAGCGCGATTTCATGCCGCAGGCGGTGGGCGCGCAGACGCTGGCGTTGATGCGCCAACTCAAGACCGTGTTCGATCCCGACGCGATCCTCAATCCGGGCAAGCTGCTGCCCGACGCCTGAGCCGCGCGCGCGTCAGCGCCGCGGATCGGGCAGCAGTTCGATCCCGGGAACCGAACGGAAATAGCGCGCGACCTCGCCGGCGCTGGCGCGCGCGCGGCCGGCCTGCCCGGCCGAACCGTAGCGGCCGTAGTTGCCCGAATTGCCCGAGTTTCCGCTGCCGCCCGAGCCGCCGCTGCCGGAACCGCCGGAACCGCCGCGCCCCGACGAGCCGGCCGTGCCGCCTTCGCCCGGCAGGCCGCCGTCGACATCGAGCAGCAGCTGCCCGGCCAGCTCCGGATAGCGCGCGTCGTAGACCAGCTCGATCGCGCCGCCGTTGCCGCCGACGCCGCCATCGCCGCCGGAACCGCCGTGACCGCCATCGCCGCCGCTGCCGCCCTGGTTGCCGTTGCGGTCGTCGCTGGCGCTGGCGCCGCTACCGCCGCTGCCGCCTTCGCCGCCGGCCCCGCCGCTGCCGCCCCGGCCGCCCTGCCCGCCGCGCGCGACCAACGCCAAGGGACGGTCGGCCGGCGCGAGCACGAAGTCGTTCATATCGCCGCGCACGCGCACCGCGAGTAATTTCGGATGGCGCTTGGTGCGCACATAGGTCGCATAGACCTGCAGTTGCGGGCCGTCGTAACCGTTGCCGCCGGGACCGCCGCTGTCGCCCCAACCGCCTTCGCCGCCGCGCTGGCCGCTGCCGCCGCTGCCGCCAGAAGCGCCGTCGGCCCCATCGGCGCCGGCACGGCCGGGCGCACCGGGCGCGCCCACGCTGACGATGCAGCTGTAGTCGGCGTCGTAGTGCTGGGTCTGGCGCAACGGCGATTCGGGATGCAGCAGCTGCGTGGCGATGGTGAAGCCGCTGTCCACCGTCGCCAGCACATCGGGATTGGGCTCGAACCAGCCCCATTCGTCGAACCGTCCCTGCTCGCTGGCGAACGCGAAATCGGCGAAATCCAGCTTGCCGTTGCGGCGTATGCCCGGCGCGCCGCGCCAGGTGTCGTACGTCGCCGGCGCCGCTTGCCCGGGCCATTGCGCCGACACCGCCACGTGCATCTGCATCGGCTGGCGCGGACAGATGACCCGCGCGCCGCCGCCGATCTCGACTTCCATCGCATCGACCCGCGCATCGTGCAGGCGCAAGGTGTTGACGCCTGCGAGCGTGCGCACCGCGCCGCAGCCGCTCAGTGCGAGCGCCGCGGCGATCGCGAGCGGCCACGCGGGCGCGATCGCGCGCAGGGGAACGCGCGACGACGCGAATGAAGAAACAAACGGCGAACTGACGGCACGGCGCATGAAATCCATCTCGGCGGGTGCGATGGCGACGGTCGGCGATCAGACTCGCATTCTCGCGGTTAAAACGTTCTTAAGCCTGCGGCCGGCGCGGCGGTCGCGGCGGTCGCTTGTGTTTTGCGCAACGCATGCCGCCGTGGCGAGAGCGCTCGCGCAATCGCGAACGCAGCACCGCCTCTGTCCCGCGCGGGCGCACACGTGCCGACGCCGCGTCCGCAACCCGACGGCGCGCGCGCCTCGGTAGCGCTACAACGGCTTCACGCCCGGCAAGCCGCGAAACTGCGCCGACACATCGCCCGCCCGCATCCGCGCCAGGCCCGGGCGTCCGCTGGGACCGACCGGTCCGCTGCTGCCGTAGTCGCCCGAGTGCCCGTCGCGGCCCTTGCCCAGGCCGCCGCGGCCGCCGTCGCCGCCGCTGCCGCCGGAACCGGCGCTGCCGCCGCTGCCGCCGCCCCCACCGGAGACGTCGAAGCGCAGCAGTTCGGCGAGTTCCGGAAAACGCCGGTCGTAGATCAGTTCGATCTCGCCGCCGTCGCCGCCGTGGCCGCCCGGCGCGCCGTACCCGCCATCGCCGCCGTCGCCGCCATCGCCGCCATGGCCCGGGCGGTCCTTGTCGTCGCTGCCGCGACCGCCGTCGCCGCCCGCGCCGCCGCTGCCGCCGTCGCCGCCCGCACCACCGCGGCCGCCGCTAGCGATCACGGTGAAGGCGCGCATGGCCGGCGCCAGCACCAGGTCCTGCAAGTCGCCTTCCACCCGCACCGCGAGCAGTTTCGGGTAGCGGCCGGTGGCGATGTAAGTCGCGTACGCGCGCAGGTGCGGGCCGTCGTAACCGCCGCCGCCGGGCTCGCCGTCGCCGCCGTTGCGGCCATAGCCGCCGCGGCCGCCGTGGCCGCCGTCGTGGCCGTCGTGACCGCTGTCGCCGTAACCGCCGTCGCGGCCCTGCGCGCCGCCGCCGCCGGGCGCGCCGACGGCGGCGATGCAGTCGTAGCTGGGCGGATAGTGCGCGGTCCGGGCGAACTGCGCGCTCGGATGGATCAGATTCGCGCCGATCGCGAAGCCGCTGTCGACGGTCGCCAACACGTCCGGATTGGGCGCGAACCAGCCCAGTTCGTCGAACCGGCCCTGTTCGCTGTTGAACGCGAAGTTGCGGAAATCGAGCATGCCGTTGCGGCGGGTGCCGTTGCTGCCGCGCCAGGTTTCGTAGAGCAACGGCGCGGGCTGCGACGGCAACTGCGCGCCGACGACGACGTGCATCTGCACGCGCTCGCGCGGGCAGACCGTGGCGGCGCCGGAGGCGAGATCGATCTGCATCGAATCGACCCGCGCCTGCTCCAGATGGACGGTGTTGATGCCGACGATGGTGCGCACCGCGCCGCAGCCGCCCAGGCCGAGCGCGAGCGCGGCGCAGGCGCAGGCCGACGCGATCCGGCGCCGACGCGAACGAGGAGAAGTCGGCGCGATCCGGCGCATGCGGGCGATCCGTGGAGAGAGGCGTTCAGGCTTGCATCGGCGCGATGAAAACGGTCTGAACTTTTTCGCCGCGCCGACCCAACTGATGGCAGGGTGCGCGAGCGGAAATCGGTTTCGGCAAAGTAGGCAAGACGGCGTGCGAATCCTCGCGTCGCGCCGAGGTTGCAGCTCCATGGCTCGATGACAGAGTCAGTGCCTTGACTCTCGTGGGAGGGACTTCAGTCCCGACGCTTTCCGCTCAGATCGCCGCAAACGGGCACGAAAGCGTCGGGGCTGAAGCCCCTCCCACAAGAGCCGGACGCGACGCGGCGCGCTTGCGCCCAATCCATCGCCAAGCGACCCGACGACGAGATGTCGTCTCTAAGCTTTCGAGGGAGGGACTCTAGTCCCGACGCTGTCCGCTCAGATCGCTGCGAGCTGATACAAAAGCGTCGGGGCTGAAGCCCCTCCCACAAGAGCCAAACGCGACGCGGCGCGCTTGCGCCCAATCCATCGCCAAGCGACCCAACGACGAGACGTCGTCTCTAAGCTTTCGTGGGAGGGACTTTAGTCCCGACACTGTCCGCTCAGATCGCTGCGAGCTGATACAAAAGCATCGGGGCTGAAGCCCCTCCCACAAGAGCCGGACGCCATGCGGCGCGCTTGCGGCTGCTCTATCGCCAGGCGACCCGACGGCGAGGCGTCGTCTCGAAGCTTTCGTGGGAGGGACTTCAGTCCCGACGCTGTCCGCTCAGATCGCCGCGAACGGGCACAAAAGCGCCAGGGCCGAGGCTTCTCCCGTAAGAGCCGCGCGCGCGGCCCGAAGCCGCTTCCGGGCGTCGCTTCAACCGAAATGCTGATAGCCGCGCTTCGACGGCGTCCACATCGCGCCGTCGGCCAGCCGCACGCGCACGCCGGGCTCGGCCTCGATCCGACCGATCACCGCGGCCGGCGTGTCCGCGGCGGCCAGCGCGCGCGCGATGGAGTCGCGTTGGCGCGCCGGCGCGGTGAAGCACAGTTCGTAATCGTCGCCGCCGCCGAGTTGCAGCGCGCGGCGCGCGTCCTCGGCGCAGGCCGCGAGCAAGGCGGGCGAAGACGGCAACGCCGCCGCATCGAGGCAAGCGCCGACGCCGGACGCGACGCAGACATGCCCCAGGTCGGCGAGCAATCCGTCGGACACATCGATGCCCGCGCGCGCCAGGCCGCGCAGCGCGCGACCGGCGGCGACGCGCGGCTGCGGCCGGCGCAGGCGCTGGTACAGCCACGCGCTGGCGGCGTCCGCTTCGTTGTCGACGCCAGCGCCCGCATCGGCGCCGTCGATGCGGCGCACGGCGAAATCGCGATAGCCCTCGATCCCATCCAACGCCAATGCGGCGCCGGCATCGCCGAGCGTGCCGGTCACCCAGATCTCGTCGCCGACGCCGGCCGCATCGCGGCGCAGCGCCCAGCCGGGTTCGACGAAGCCCATTGCAGTCACGCACACCGACAGCGGCCCGCGCGTGGTGTCGCCGCCGACCAAGGCCACGCGATGCCGCGCGGCCAGTTCCAGGAAGCCGTCGGCGAAGCCCTCGACGAAGGCGGCGCGCGCGCGCGCATCGCCGTCGGGCAGCGACAGCGACAAGGTGCACCACGCAGGCTCGGCGCCCATCGCGGCCAGGTCGGACAGATTGACCGCCAGCGACTTCCAGCCGATGTCGCCGGCCGCCGCGTCGTCGGCGAAATGCACGCCGCGATTGAGGGTATCGGTGGCGACGACCAACTGCCGTCCCGCCGGCGGCGCCAACAGCGCGGCATCGTCGCCGATGCCCAGCGCGACGTCGCCGCGCGCGTCCGCGAGCGCGGCGGCGCGCGCGCGGATCGCAGCGATCAGATCGAATTCGGCCATCAGGCTAGAAGCGAGCGGAGAGGAGTGAGCAGTGAGCAAGAAGCAAACGGGCGCGAATCCAGCAAGAGCGGTTCCGCTTTCGCTCACTCCTCACTTCTCTACGCTCACTTCTACGCCCCCCCAACCGCGTCAGCGTTTCTTGGCCGCGGCGGCCGCTTCGGCCGCGCGCCACTGCGCGGCCGCGCGGTCGAGCACGCCGTTGACGTAGGTGTGGCCGTGCTCGGCGCCGAAGCGCTTGACCGACTCGATGGCCTCGTTGATGACCACGCGGTAGGGCACGTCGAGGCGGTGGCGCAGTTCGTAGGCGGCGATGCGCAGGCCGGCGCGCTCGATCGGGTCGACCTGTTCGATCTCGCGGTCGAGGAACGGGGCCAGCGCCGGGTCGAGGTCGTCCTCCTGGTGGCGGGCGACGCCGCGCACGAGGTCTTCGAAGTAGGCCAGGTCGGCGACTTCGTGGGCCTGTTCGTGGGCGAACTGGGCGATCACCTCGTCGGCGCGGGTGCCGGTCATCTGCCAGGCGTAGATCGCCTGCAGGGCGCGGCGGCGGGCGCGCGAGCGCGCGACGGGGTCGATGCCATCCGGACGGCGGCGATTCATGGCAGTTGCTCCAGCAGATGACTCATTTCCAACGCGGCCAGCGCCGCTTCCTCGCCCTTGTTGCCGTGGCTGCCGCCGGCGCGGTTCTCCGCGTCCTCGTGGCGTTCCACCGCGAGCACGCCGTTGGCGATCGGCAGGCCGTAGTCGAGCGAGACGCGCATCAGGCCGTCGGAACAACCGTCGGCGACCTGTTCGTAGTGGCGGGTGTCGCCGCGCACCACGCAGCCCAGCGCGACCACCGCGGCGTGCTGGCCGGCGGCGGCGAGGCGGCGCGCGAGCACCGGCAATTCCCAGGCGCCGGGGACGCGGACCACGTCGATGGCGTCCTCGGCGATGCCGTGCTCGGCGAAGGTCTTGCGCGCGCCGGCCACCAGGGTATCGGTGATGCGCGGATTCCAGCGGCTGGCGATGATGGCGTAGCGCGCGCCCGGCGGGCTGCGCAGGTCGCCTTCGTAATGGGGCATGGCGGGATTCGCTGTGCGGGGGGCGGACGTAAGGGGGCTTAGTCTACCGGTTGGGGGGCGATGGCGGGCCGCGCCGGGGCCGGGGCGCAGTCCTTGGGGACCGCCACCCGCGCGCCGGGGGCGCGCGGGTGGCGTCGCGGGCCTCAGCCCAGGCGGGCGATGTCCACGTACTCGACTACCTCGAGCCCGAACCCGGCCAGGCCGATCTGCTTGCGCGGGGTGCCGAGCACGCGCAGCTTGCCCAGGCCCAGGTCGGCCAGGATCTGGCCGCCGGCGCCGTTGCGCCGCCATTCGGCCAGGGCGTGGCCGCGGGTCGGCGGCGGCACGGCCGCGGCCGGCGCTTCGTCGTGCTCTCCGGCGTGCGGCTCGTGCGCGCCGGGCTGCTCGCGCACCCGCGCCAGCAGCGCGTCGGGGTCGGCGTGGTCGGACAGCAGCACCAGCGCGCCGCGGCCTTCGCGCGCGATCGCGGCGAGCACGTCGCCCACCGCCGGGCCGAAGTCGGGCCGGCGCCAGTGCAGCGCGTCGGCCAGCGGGTTCTGCACGTGCACGCGCACCAAGGTCGGCGCGTCCGCGTCGGGTTCGCCGCGCTGCAGGGCGAAGTGCACGGCGCGGGTCAGGCGGTCGCGGTAGCTCAGCAAGCGGAACGGGCCGTGCTCGGTCTCGATCTCGCGCGCGTCCACCCGCTCGACCGTGTGCTCGGTGGCGAGGCGATAACGGATCAGTTCCTCGATCGAACCGATCTTCAAGCCGTGCTCGGCGGCGAACTGCTCCAACTCCGGGCGCCGCGCCATGCTGCCGTCGGGATTGAGCACCTCGACCAGCACGCCGGCCGGCTCCAGGCCCGCGAGCATCGCCAGGTCGCTCGCCGCCTCGGTGTGGCCGGCGCGGCTGAGCACGCCGCCGGGCTGCGACATCAGCGGGAAGATGTGGCCGGGCTGGGCGAGATCCGACGGCTTGGCGTCGGGCCGCACCGCGGTGCGCACGGTGTGGGCGCGGTCGTAGGCGGAGATGCCGGTGGTGACGCCCTCGGCCGCCTCGATGCTGACGGTGAAGTTGGTGTGGTGCGGCGAAGTGTTGTCGCGCACCATCGGGCCGAGGCCGAGTTGCAGGCAGCGCTCGCGCATCAGCGACAGGCACACCAGCCCGCGGGCGTGGGTGACCATGAAGTTGATGTCGGCCGGACGCACCAGCTCGGCGGCCATGATCAGGTCGCCTTCGTTCTCGCGGTCTTCGTCGTCGACGATGACGACCATGCGGCCGGCGCGGATTTCCTCGAGCAGTTCGGGGACGGTGGCGAAGCTCATGCCGACACCTCCGCGCCGCCGGCGCCGGGGCGCTCGCCGAGCAGGCGCTCGACGTAACGCGCGACCAGGTCGATCTCCAGGTTCACCGGCGCGCCGACGGCGCTGTCGGAAAACGCGGTGTTGGCCACGGTGTGCGGGATCAGCGCGACCTCGAACCCTTCGCTGTCGACTTCGTTGACGGTCAGGCTGACGCCGTCGACGCAGATCGAGCCTTTCTTGGCGATGTAGCGCAGCAGCGGCGCCGGCGCGCGGAAGCGCCAGCGCTGCGCGCGCGCGTCCTCGCGCATGGATTCGACCGCGCCGACGCCGTCGACGTGGCCGCTGACCAAATGGCCGCCGAGCCGGTCGCTGGGCCGCATCGCGCGTTCCAGGTTGACCTTGGCGCCGGCCTGCAATGCGCCGAGCGTGGTCAGGGCGAGGGTTTCGGTCGACGCGTCGGCGTCGTACCAATCCGCGCCGAACTCGATCACGGTCAGGCAGACGCCGTTGACCGCGATGCTCTCGCCGAGCTTGGGCTCGGAGAAATCCAGGCTGCCGGTAGCGATGCGCAGGCGCACGTCGCCGCCGATGGGCTGGGTGGACACGAGGCGGCCGACGCCTTCGATGATGCCGGTGAACATCAGCGGACCTCCTGGCGGAGCGCCGACGCGGCAGTGCTGTGGAGAGTGATCATGAAACGTTTCCCGCAAGTGGTGAGCGAAAAACGCCTCAAGGCGCGAAGGACAACGCACGACGCGCGGCGCGGGGCCGCGGGAACCGTTCTCGCCCGTCCTCGCGGACGGGCTCGCGCGCAGTCGTCTTCTTTCATCCGGACTGTGACCGTCGGCTCCGGCATTCGACCGGATCTGCTGACCCCGCGCGGCGCGGCTTCCTGACAGGAAACCGGGTCGCTCGGGCGCTCGCGGGCTCGCGCGCAAGGCGCCTACCGCCGGTGGGGAATTTCGCCCCGCCCTGAAGACGTTACTGGTGGTGCCGGCCTGGGCCGGCGGGGCGCAGTTTAGCACCCGGGCGCCGGCCGGCCGGTTGTCCGGGGCGGTCGGATGCTGTGTTCCGCGGGCCGGCCCGCTGTTTTGGCGGGCGCCGGGTTGTTGTGCGAGGGCCTTCAGGCCCGAGGCTTTCCGTTCAGCACGCGGCGAACTGAGACAAAGGCATCGGGCCTGAAGGCCCTCCTACTACAGAAGGCCCTGCCACAAGCGCCGGTCAGACCGGCTTGCGCCGCAGGTGCAGCGTCAGCGGCCAGCGCAACTCGCGCTCGCTGTCCGGCGGGCCCCAGGCGCGGCTCAGCGCGCTGCGGTGGGCGTAGACCGGGTCCTCGCCGGTCGCGAGCTTGCGGCGCTCGCTCGCCGACAGCGAATTCAGATAGCCCAGGAAGCGCGCCAATCCCCAGCGCGCGCCCACCCACAGCGCCGGCGCCGGCAGCGCTTCGAACGGCCAGCCGTAGCCGGCGTACCCTTCGCGCACTTCGGCGTTCTCGCGCTGCCAATAGCCGTCGATGTCGGCGCGAAACGCCGACACCGCCGCGTCCATGCCCTCCGGAATTTCGAAATCGCCGTAGCACCACGCCGCCAGCACCCCGCCGGGCGCGAGGACGCGCTCGCACTGGGCGAAGAAGCGTTCGCGTTCGAACCAGTGCAAGGCCTGCGCCACCGCTACCAAGCCGAGGCTGCCGTCGTCGAGTTCGCAACGCTCGCCCGGCGCCACGCTCAGGCGCACGTTGCCTTCGCCGCGCATCGCCGCGGCGTGCCCCCAATGGCGTTGCAACTGCTGCGCGCTAGGGTCGCTGGCGTGCACCCGCGCCCAGCGCGCGGCGAGCCCGCGCGTGGCCTGGCCGCTGCCGCAGCCGGGTTCCCATACTTCGGAGTGAGCGGGAACGTGCGCGGCGATCGCGTCGAACAAGGCGTCCGGGTATTCCGGGCGCGAAGTCGCGTAGCTGTCGGCGATCGCGGAGAAGTGGTCTTTGAAGTCGTTGCGCTGCATGGGCGGCTCCGCGTTGCGTGCGCGGCCGCGAGGGCGGCGCGTTGCGAACGATGCGGCGAGGATAACCGGAGGGGTGCTGCGGCGTTGGGCCTTGCGCTGCGGCGGCGGGGCGCAGTCGCGGCTTGTGACCGAAGGAAATCCCCGTGGGACGCCGCCCCTACAGGGAGATTGCGGGTTTTCGCGCCGGGGTCAGCGCCAGTTGCGGTTGTGGACGAAGGCGTGGCAGTCGCCGCTGCGGTCTTCGGCCACGCCCCAGCGGCAGCCGACGACGACGCCTTCGGCGGCGCCGAACTTGCGCAGCAGCCAGTGCCGGTGCGCGGCCGCGCCGGCGCCGCGCAAGACGCAAAACGCGCTGACCCAGACGTCGTCTTCGAAGCGCAGCCGCAGCTGCACGCGGCGGCCGCGCTCGCCCGGCGCGTCGTCGCGCCAATCGGCTTCGGCGAACCGGCACGACACGCTGCGGCCGGCGACTTCGACGGTTTGCGCCGCGCCGGGCTCGAACCCGGGCGGCAAGGCGTCGATGGCGATGTCCGCGCCGACCACCATCGCGCCCAGGTGCAGGGCGCCGGTGGCTGCGTCGAACGCGATCGCCGCGCGCGGCGTCTCGCGTTCGCTGCGGCCGGCGGCGGACATGCTCGCGCGGCCCGCGCTCAGACCACCGGCGCGCGCGGCCGCAGCAGCACGCGGGTGTCGTCGCCGAGCCGGCGCACGTCGATCACGTCGAGCTGGAACTTGCGGCTCATCGCATCGATGCCGAGGCCGTCGAACAGCGGTCGCGCGGTTTCGCCGAGCAGCACCGGCGCGACGTACAGCAGCACTTCGTCGACCAGGCCCTGGGCCAGGAACGCGCCGGCCAGGGTCGCGCCGGCTTCGAGCTGGATCTCGTTGACCTCGCGCTGCGCGAGCAGCCGCAGCACCGCTTCCAGGTCGATGCGGCCTTCGCGCACCGGCACCGCCGCGAGCTGGGCGTCGAGGCCGCGCGGCGGCTTGGCGTCGGGCGCGTGCAGGTACAGCGTCGGCGCGTCGCCCTCGCGCACGCGGCCGCGCGCGACCGTCGCCAGGCCCGGATCGAGCACAACCCGCAGCGGCGCCACGAACGGCGTGGCGTCGCCCAGGCGCACGGTCAGCGACGGGTCGTCGGCCAGCACCGTGCCGGCGCCGGTGACGATGGCGCCGGCGCGCGCGCGCCAGTGCTGCACGTCCTGGCGCGAGGCCTCGCCGCTGATCCACTTGGATTCGCCGCTGGCCAGCGCGCTGCGTCCGTCCAGGCTCGCCGCCAGCTTGACCCGCAGCCACGGCCGGCCGCGTTCCACCCGCGACAGGAAGCCGCGGTTGAGCGCGCGCGCCTGCGCCTCCATCAGCCCGCTGCTCACCGCGATGCCGGCGGCCTGCAGCTTGGCGAAGCCGGCGCCGTCGACCTGCGGGAACGGATCGCGCATCGCCGCGACCACCCGCGCCACGCCGGCCGCGATCAAGGCCTCGCTGCACGGCCCGGTGCGGCCGGTGTGCGCGCACGGTTCCAGGGTCACGTAAGCGGTGGCGCCGCGCGCGCGTTCGCCGGCGCCGCGCAACGCGTGCACTTCCGCGTGCGGCTCGCCGGCGCGCTCGTGCCAGCCTTCGCCGACGACGTCCTCGCCATGGGCGATCACGCAGCCGACCAGCGGATTGGGCTTGGTGGTGTAGGCGCCCTTCTCGGCCAGGCGCAGGGCGCGGGCCATGTGGGCGTGGTCGGTGGCGGTGAAGTTCGCGGTCATGGCGTGCGCTTGAAGTGGAGGCGGTCCGGCGGGTCCGCGAGCAGGCTGCCGTCGGCTTGAACGTCGAGGGCCAAAGGACCTCCAGGAATCGCGCCGATCGCCAGCGCGTCGAATCCGATCAGGTACAGCTGTTTGGTCGAATCGGTCGTGGCCACCCAGCGCGTGCGCTGTGGCGGATACGCGAAGCGTACGCCGATGGCGGTCACGGCCGCGGACGCGGGCAAGGACGCGACTTCGAACTCGCCGTCGCCGGTGCCCGGGCTCGCTTCGATCTCGCGGCCATCGGCCAGACGCAGGCTCAGCCTGGTCTCGCCCGCGGCGATGCCGGCCCTGGGATCGAATACTTTCACCCGCAGCGGTTCGTCGGGTTTCCTGGGCTGATGCGCCCACCACCGCGCCGGCGGCAGCAGGCCGGCATCCACCGCCTGCTCTAAGGTCTGGATTCCGTCGCCGCGCACCTTGTCCAGATCGGCCTGGGTCAGCGGATCCGGCAACACCCGTTCGATGCCGTCCTTGTCGCCGTCCGCGCCCGGCGCGAACACCACCCGCGCACCCTCGCGCTGCCAGCAACCGGCGATGTCCGCGAGCGGCGGCGGCAGGTCGTAGATGCGGAAGCGGCCGTCCGCGTCCAGGCGCAGGCTGAGCGGCGTCGGCGCGCCCGAGGCGTACTGCCCCGCGAGCGCGGCGTCGGCGGGTTTGCAGGCGGCAAAGGCAGCGCCCGCCAGGAACGATCCGCAGACGATCGCGAGCGATGCGCAGGCGCTCAACCGCAGACGCCGAAGCCGCGCGTCGCCCGCAGCGCTCATCGCGCCCGTCCGCGAAACTTCACTTGCGTACATAACGACCCCGTATTTGCGGCGAGATCAGATCGCCATCGTCCTGGCTCAGGATCAGTTGTTCGAACGGCGCCGGCATCGCCGCGGCGCTGTCCAGGCGCACCGCGAAGATCCGGCCGCGGCGTTCGTCCAGCGCCAAGGTTTCGCCCGGCCGGTCCGGCGCTTGCAGGACCACCCGTTCCAGTCGCGCGCCCGCGCGCCGCACCGCCAGCGCCCAGCCGCCCGGACTGGTTTCGCTGCGCTCGCTGCGCCCGTCGGAATACACGAACTCGACGCCGATGCCCTCGGCGCGGGCGTGCAGCGCCGGATCGCCGACGACGACGGCATAGCCGCCGGACGGGTCGGCCTGGGCGGCCGGGTCCAGGCAGCGCTCGCGGCCCAAGCGCGGATCGCGCAGCGCCGGCAGCGCGCGGCCGGCGGCGGCGTGCAGCTCCTTGGCCTGTTGCAGGCGCGCCAGATAGGTCTGCGCGGCGCGATCCGCGGTGTCCTGGCCGTCGCGATCCACGCCGGTCGCAGCCGCCTGCGCAGCCGCGGCCGCGGCTTCGATCGCGCTCGGCGGCCGCTGCCAGGGTATCGGCCGGACCACGGCGGCGGCGGTTTCCAGCGCCAGCCGCGCTTGCTCGAGCGCCGCCAGCGCCGGCGCCAACTCGCCTTCGGCGCCGCTGCGTCGGGTCGTCGGGCCGCCCGGATCGGCCGCGGCCGTCGTGGCCGCGCCTAGCTCGCTCTGCTCCAGGCCGACCCGGTAGGTCCGCAGATAGCCGCAGGCGTCCTCGGTCAGCGCCTGGTAGCGCTCCTGGGCGAACTCGTCCAGGCGCTTTTGCGCGCCCGCGTTCCACGGCGCGACCTCGTCGAGCGAGAACAGCGCGCTGGGCTGCGCCGGCGCTTGCGCGGTCAACACGACCATGCCCGCGCCCACGTTCCACCGCCCCGTGGCGGACTGCGCCATCGCGCCGGAGCGCAAGCTCCATTCGAAACGCCCGTCGGGCTTGAGCAGCAGTTCCGAGCCGGGGTCGGGCGAGCCTTGCAAGGCGTAGCGCCCGGCCAACGGCGCGCGCTGCCGCTCTTCGATCGGGTCCGCGGCCTGCGCCGACGCCGATGCCGGCGGCAACGCCAGCAGCAGGCCCAGCAACGCGGATCGGTATGCATTCGACATGCGCGAGCTCCTTTCAGCGCGTGAATCCGACGATTCGATCCGGCGCGCGGGCCGCCCGGCCCGCGCCGGAAATTCAGCGCTTTTTCCGATCCGGGCGCGGATCGTCCCCGCCCAGCAACGGCAACTGCCCGTCGCCGGGCGCATCGCGCTCCAGCCGGTCGAGCTCCTCGCGGAAATCGGCCACGTCCTCGAACGAGCGGTACACCGAGGCGAAACGCACATAACCCACATGATCGAGCTTGCGCAGCTCGGCCATGACGAACTCGCCGACCCGGCGCGAGGCCAGCTCGCGCTCGGCGGTCATGCGCAGCTGGTGCACCACCGCGCGCACCGCCGCCTCGATCTGTTCTTCCGACACCGGCCGCTTCTGCAGCGCGCGGTCGAAGCCGGCGCGCAGCTTGCGCGCGTCGAACGCCTCGCGGCGGCCGTCGCCCTTGATGATGACCGGCAACTTCAACTCGATCGTCTCGATCGTGCTGAAGCGCTCGCCGCACGCCTCGCAGACGCGGCGACGGCGGATGGTGGCGCCGTCGTCGGACACGCGCGAGTCGATCACGCGGGTGTCGTGGTGCTGGCAGAAAGGGCAATGCATCAAGACACCGTAGGTCGATACGCAAGTGGACAGCCGCGGCGTCCGGGACCGGTCATTTGTGCCGCCGGAACCCGTATTGCGGCCCGTCCGGATAAAAACGCATGGACACATTGCCATAGTCGGCGACCGCCCGGCCATCGCGCAGCGCCGGCTTGAACACGACTTTCCTGGCGAACGCGAGCGCGGGCGCGTCGAAGACGGTGTCGTTGCTGCAGATCACCATCGCGTCGCGGGTGCGCCCCTTGGCGTCGATGACGACCTTCACCACGACCTCGCCGACCTTGCCGCCGGCCGCCGCGGGATACACCGCGTCGGGACGATTGTCGGGCTCCGGCGCGCGGCTGCCGGGTCGCGCATACCAGTCTGGCGCCCCATGGCGGTCGAGCTCGGACAACCACGCAACGCCGTTTTTGTCGTGGAAATCCGAAATCTCGCGCCAACTCGCCCGGTACGCGCCGCCCGGCATGCCCATGCGGCAGGCCGGGATGTAGTAGGTCTCGGTCATGCCGATGTCTTGGCTGAAGTCCGGACTGTTCGACGGCGGCGACGGTGGGGCGACCACGCTCGCCGCGTTCGCCCTCGCCTTCGCCGGCGTCAGCGTCCTGGATACGACCGCGGACGGCGCGGCGTCTCCGCCCGGCGGAGCTTCGGCGGCTTGCGCGCTCACGCACGCAAGCCAGCCGGGCGCCGCCGCCCGGAGAACGGCTTTAGCCATACACCGGGAACTGCGCGCACTGCTTGGTCACGTTCTCGCGCACCCCGGCGATGACCTTCTCGTCCTTCGGGTTGTCGAGCACGTCGCAGATCCACTCCGCCAGCGCCACGCAGTCGGCTTCCTTGTAGCCGCGGGTGGTCACCGCCGGGGTGCCGATGCGCAGGCCCGAGGTCACGAACGGCTTCTGCGGGTCGTTCGGCACCGCGTTCTTGTTGACCGTGATGTGGGCGCGGCCGAGCGCGGCTTCCGCGTCCTTGCCGGTGATGCCCTTGCCGATCATGTCGACCAGCATCAGGTGGTTCTCGGTGCCGCCGGACACGATCTTGTAGCCGCGCGCGATGATGGTCTTGGCCATCGCCTGGGCGTTCTTGATCACCTGCGCCTGGTAGGCCTTGAACTCCGGCTCCAGCGCTTCCTTGAACGCCACCGCCTTGGCCGCGATCACGTGCATCAGCGGGCCGCCCTGGATGCCCGGGAAGACGATGCTCTGCAGCTTCTTCTGCATGTCGTCGAAGCCCACCGCGCCCTCGCCCTCGCCGACCGCGCCGTCCCAGCGCTTGGCCACGACGATGCCGCCGCGCGGCCCGCGCAGGGTCTTGTGCGTGGTCGAGGTGACCACGTGCGCGTGCGGCACCGGGCTCGGGTAGACGCCGGCGGCGATCAGGCCGGCGACGTGGGCCATGTCGACGAACAGGAACGCGCCGACCTTGTCGGCGATGGCGCGGAAGCGCGCCCAGTCGACCACCTGCGAGTAGGCGCTGAAGCCGCCGACGATCATCTTCGGCTTGTGCTCCAGCGCCAGGCGCTCGACTTCGTCGTAATCGATCAGGCCCTGGTCGTTGACGCCGTACTGCACCGCGTTGAACAGCTTGCCCGAGGCGTTGACCTTGGCGCCGTGGGTGAGGTGGCCGCCGTGGGCCAGGCTCATGCCGAGGATGGTGTCGCCCGGGTTGAGCAGGGCGAAGTACACCGCCTGGTTGGCCTGCGAGCCCGAATGCGGCTGCACGTTGGCGTAGTCGGCGCCGTAGAGCTGCTTGACCCGGTCGATCGCCAGTTGCTCGGCGATGTCGACGTATTCGCAGCCGCCGTAATAGCGCTTGCCCGGGTAGCCCTCGGCGTACTTGTTGGTCAACACGCTGCCCTGGGCTTCCAGGACGCGCGGGCTGGCGTAGTTCTCCGAGGCGATCAGTTCGACGTGGTCTTCCTGGCGGCGGGCCTCGTCGGCGATGGCCTGGGCGAGTTCGTCGTCGAATCCGGCAATATGGGTGGTGCTGGGGAACATTCGCGGGCCTCGGGAGATTGAGCGGACGGGAGGGGGGAGGACTCGCGCCAGGGCGCCCACGGGCCCGGACAGCGCCGGCGCGGGCCCGCCCGGGCTTGAAATCTCGGGCCGGGCGGCCCCATCTGTGCGGCGCGGCCCGAGGAAACCTGCCCGGGCGGCTTGACGTAAGACTTGAAATGTTAGCCTAGGGGCGTATGGCGGCCAACCGCCAAAGCGCGGCTCCCGCCGGCCCCGCCCGGGGCGGACAATGGCCCCGCCCTTCCCCACCCACGGCCCGCCGCCGCCCGGCCGGCCCGCCCGCACCCTGGATGTCCCGACCGTGAAATGGGTCTTCGTCTTCCTGTTCCTGGCCGCCGCGGTCTACGTGCATTTCCGCGGCCGGGTCCGTCACCGCCTCGGCCGGCAGCTGCTGGACCATTCCACGTTCATGGCCCCCATCAACGTGCTGATGTACGCCTGCTCGAAGGTGCCGACCACCCCGTACCTCAAGCCCGACGAGCACTTCCCCGAGCTCGAGCCGCTGCGCGCGCGCTGGCGCGAGGTCCGCGCCGAGGCCCTGCACCTGCGCGAGATGCAGCAGATCAAGGCCGCCGACCAGTACAACGACGTCGGCTTCAATTCGTTCTTCCGCCGCGGCTGGAAGCGCTTCTACCTGAAGTGGTACGACGAGGCCCATCCCTCGGCCGCCGAGCTGTGCCCGGTCACCACCCAGCTGCTGCGCGAGGTCCCCAGCGTCAAGGCGGCGATGTTCACCGAACTGCCGCCGGGCAGCGAACTGCGCCCGCACCGCGACCCGTACGCCGGCTCGCTGCGCCTGCACCTGGGCCTGGAAACGCCGAACGACGACGCCTGCTTCATCGACGTCGACGGCCAGCGCTACAGCTGGCGCGACGGCGAATGGACCATGTTCGACGAGACCTACATCCACTGGGCGCAGAACGGCTCGCAGCACAACCGCATCATCCTGTTCTGCGACATCGAGCGGCCGATGCGCTTCGCCTGGGCGCGCGGGCTCAACCGCTTCATCGCCAAGCGCCTGATCGCCGCGGGCGCCTCGCCGAACAGCGAAGGCGACAAGACCGGCGCGATCAACAAGATCTTCAAGTACTTCTACGCCCTGCGGCTCAAGTCCAAGGCGCTGAAGGAACGCAGCAAGGGCGCCTACTACTTCTTCAAGTACGCCGCGGTGGCCGCGGTGATCGCCCTGATCGTCTGGCTGTAAGCCCGGCGGCGGGGCCGGCTCTTGTGGGAGGGCCTTCAGGCCCGATGCTCTTGTCTCGGGTCGCGGCGATCTGAGCGAAAGGCATCGGGCCTGAAGGCCCTCCCACAGAAGCCGGCCCCGGCCTGTCCAGGCGGGCCGGCGCCTCCGGATTCACCCCGCCCGGCGCCCCCGCGCTGGAACCCGTCACCCGGCTGCGGGATAATCGGCTGTTCGCAACGCCCCCCGCCCCGCCCCGCGGCCCCTTCCGGGCCCGGCCAGGCGCGCCTCTGCTTCGGAGTCCGCATGCAATACATCTACACCATGAACGGCGTCAGCAAGACCGTGCCGCCGAAGCGTCAGATCATCAAGGACATCTCGCTGTCGTTCTTCCCCGGCGCCAAGATCGGCCTGCTGGGCCTGAACGGCGCGGGCAAGTCGACCGTGCTCAAGATCATGGCCGGCGTCGACACCGACTTCACCGGCGAGGCGCGCCCGGCCACCGGCATCAAGGTCGGCTACCTGCCGCAGGAACCGCAGATCGACCCGGAAAAGACCGTGCGCGAAGCGGTCGAGGAAGGCGTCGGCGAGGTCCTCAACGCCCAGGCCGCGCTCGACGCGATCTACGCCGCCTACGCCGAGGACGGCGCCGATTTCGACGCGCTGGCCAAGGAACAGGAGCGGCTGGAGGCGATCCTCGCCGCCGGCGACGCCCATACCCTGGAAAACCAGCTCGAAGTCGCCGCCGACGCGCTGCGCCTGCCGCCGTGGGACGCGGTGGTCGGCAAGCTGTCCGGCGGCGAGAAGCGCCGCGTCGCGCTGTGCCGCCTGCTGCTGCAGAAGCCCGACATGCTGCTGCTCGACGAACCGACCAACCACCTCGACGCCGAGTCGGTGGAATGGCTGGAGCAGTTCCTGGCCCGCTACACCGGCACCGTGGTGGCGGTCACCCACGATCGCTACTTCCTCGACAACGCCGCCGAGTGGATCCTCGAACTCGACCGCGGCCGCGGCATTCCGTGGAAGGGCAACTACACCGACTGGCTGGTGCAGAAGGACGAGCGCCTGAAGCAGGAAGACAACCAGGAAAAGGCCCGCCAGAAGGCGATTCAGAAGGAACTGGAGTGGGCCCGCCAGAACGCCAAGGGCGGCCGCTCCAAGGGCAAGGCGCGCCTGGCCCGCATCGAAGAGCTGCAGGCGGTGGATTACCAGCGCCGCCAGGAAACCAACGAGATCTTCATCCCGCCGGGCGAGCGCCTGGGCAACAAGGTGATGGAGTTCAAGAACGTCTCCAAGAAGTTCGGCGAGCGCCTGCTGATCGACAACCTGAGCTTCGTCGTGCCGCCGGGCGCGATCGTCGGCATCATCGGCCCGAACGGCGCCGGCAAGTCGACCCTGTTCAAGATGATCATCGGCCAGGAAAAGCCCGACTCGGGCGAGATCGACATGGGCCCGACCGTCAAGCTGGCCTACGTGGACCAGAGCCGCGACAAGCTGGAAGGCAACCACAACGTCTTCCACGAAGTCTCCGGCGGCCTCGACATCCTCAACATCAACGGCATCGAGATCCAGTCGCGCGCCTACATCGGCCGCTTCAACTTCAAGGGCCAGGACCAGCAGAAGATGGTCGGCAGCCTGTCCGGCGGCGAACGCGGCCGTTTGCACCTGGCCAAGACCCTGCTGCAGGGCGGCAACGTGCTGCTGCTCGACGAACCGTCCAACGACCTCGACGTGGAAACCCTGCGCGCGCTCGAAGACGCGCTGCTCGAGTTCCCGGGCAACACCTTCGTGATCTCGCACGACCGCTGGTTCCTGGACCGCATCGCGACCCACATCCTGGCGTTCGAAGGCGACTCGCACGTGGAGTTTTTCCAGGGCAACTACCGCGAGTACGAAGAAGACAAGAAGCGCCGCCTCGGCGAGGAAGGCGCCAAGCCGCACCGCCTGCGCTTCAAGGCGCTGAAGTAAGCCGCTGCGGCGGCTTGCCCGGCTTGCGGTAAAGTAGAACGGCCGGCCGCGCTCCCCTCACGACGGGCGCGGCCGGTTTTTTTTGTAGCGCGCGCCCCCCGCACGAACGCCGGGGCCGCCGCCCGACAAAAGGACTCGACGCATGCGACTGATCATTGCCATCTTCCTGCCGTTCCTGGTGTTCTTCACCATCGGCCGCCCGCTGGCCGGCATCGTCTGCCTGATCCTGCAGATCACCCTGATCGGCTGGCTGCCGGCGGCGATCTGGGCGGTGTACGCCTTGAGCCAGTACAAGACCGACGTCAAGATCCGCAAGGCGCTGGACGAGCGCGGCCAGGCCTGAACCGCGCCGCGGCGAAGACGATTGCGATGGCGATCGCGAACGCCGCTTCGACCGTAGCCCTGAACGCCTGCGTGTCCGCACCGCAGCCCGAGGTGTCGCCATGACCCTGATGCACGCATTCGAACTCGAAGGCCTGCGCCGCGCCGGCGCGCTGGTGTCTTCGATCCTCACCACCATGCGCGAGGCCGCGGTGCCCGGCGCGGTCTCGCGCGATCTCGACGCGATCGGCGCGGCGATGCTGCGCGAGGCCGGCGCGCGTTCGGCACCGCAGCTGACCTACGACTTCCCCGGCGCGACCTGCATCAGCATCAACCAGGTCGCCGCCCACGGCATCCCCGACGGCAGCGTGCTGCGCGCGGGCGACCTGGTCAACATCGACGTGTCGGCCGAACTCGACGGCTACTTCGCCGACACCGGCGGCAGTTTCGTGGTCGGCGAGCCGACCGCGGCGCAGCGCAAGCTGCTCGACGCGACCCTGGAGGCGCGCGACGCCGCCATCGCCCAATTGCGCGCCGGCAACCTGATCAACAGCATCGGCCGCACCGTCGAAGCGGTGGCCGCGCGCCACGGGCTGCGGGTGATCCGCAACCTCGGCAGCCACGGCGTCGGCCGCGCCCTGCACGAAGCGCCCGGCAACATCCCCGGCTACTACGACGCGCGCGACACCCGCCGCCTGCACGAAGGCATGGTGATCACGGTCGAACCGTTCCTGGCCACCCACTGCACCCAGACCCAGGAAGGCGAGGACGGCTGGGCGATGATCTGCCGACGCGGGTTCGCGGCGCAGTTCGAGCACACGGTGGTGGTGACCTCGGGCGAGCCGATCGTGGTGACTTGATCGAGCGGCATAGCCGCACCGTAGCGCCCCAACATCGAATACCTCCCACCCCGTCGTTCCGGCGAAAGATCGAATACTCCCCGCCCCGTCATTCCGGCGAAAGCCGGAACCCATTTTGATTTTGTTCTTGCTCTTTATTTCTGATGCCGCAACGGCAAGATCAAAATGGGTTCCGGCTTTCGCCGGAATGACGGAATCGGAAGTTGCGCTCAGGCACCTCGGCTTTAGCCGCTTCCGCTTCAGACACCTCGGCTTTACGTCCTTGCCGTTCCGCTCTCCCCACCGCACCACGAAGGAATCCCCCATGAGCTTCATGCAGGCATTGCGCCGCCGCTGGCAACAGGCCGACACCCTGGTCTGCGTGGGATTGGACCCGGAGCCGGCCAAGTTCCCGGCGGCGTTCGCCGCCGACGCCGATGCCGTGTTCGCGTTCAACCGCGACATCGTCGACGCGACCGCGCAGTACGCCTGCGCGTTCAAGCCGCAGATCGCCCACTTCGCCGCGCTGCGCGCCGAAGACGCGCTGACGCGCCTGATCGCCCACATCCACGCGAACCACCCCGACGTGCCGGTGATCCTGGACAGCAAGCGCGGCGACATCGGCAGCACCGCCCAGCACTACGTCGGCGAAGCCTTCGAGCGCTACCGCGCCGACGCGGTGACGGTGAATCCGTATCTTGGCCGCGATTCGGTCCAGCCCTTCCTCGACCGCGCCGACCGCGGCGTGGTGATCCTGTGCCGCACCTCCAATCCGGGCGCCGGCGACCTGCAGGATCTCGACGTCGGCGGGCGGCCGCTGTACCAGCTCGTCGCCGAGAAAGTCGCGCGCGACTGGAACGAACACGGCAACTGCGCGCTGGTGGTCGGCGCGACCTGGCCGGAGCAGTTGCGCGAAGTGCGCGCGATCGTCGGCGACGTGCCGTTCCTGGTGCCCGGCGTCGGCGCGCAGGGCGGCGACGCCGGCGCGGTGGTCAGCAACGCCAAGAGCGCCGACGGCACCGGGCTGATGATCAGCAGTTCGCGCGCGATCCTCTACGCGTCCAATGGCACCGATTACGCCGAAGCGGCGGCGAACGCGGCGCGCGAATTGCGCGACGAGATCAACCGGCACCGCTGAAGGCGCCGCGGCGCGGGCGAATGGGGCGAGCGGATCGCGATCTGAAAGAACAGCGTCGGGCCTGAAGGCCCTCCCACGAGAGCGCTCTGGATCGAAGCCGCCGTCAATCCTCGAACGCGCGCAGGCCGCCGTCGCGCCATACGAACAGGCCGGCCGACAGGCCGTAGGCCGAACTGCCGGCGATCTCCTGCGCGATGCCGCGCAGCGAGGCCAGGTTTTCGCCGTCGTCGCTGCCGCACATCAGCAGTTCGTCGCGCGCGGCGATCGCGAACACCGGTTCGCCGCGCAGCGACACCCGCTCGCGCCAGCGCTCGAACAGCAGCGCCATGCCGGCGTCGTAATTGCGGTCCAGGCGAGCGGCGTAACGGCCGTCGCCGCCCTTGATCTCCAGTTCCGGCAGCCGCCGGGCCAGGTTGTCCAGCGCGTGCGCGCGCAGCGCCGGCCCGTGCAGCTCGCGCTGCGCGGCTTGCTCGGGCGAGAGGAAACTCATCGACGCCGGGGTGTCGAGCACGTAGGTCACGACCAGGTCGCCGGCCAGCGGCTCGATCACGAACGGCGAGGCCGCCTGCGGCTGCGACGCGCTCAGTTGGCGCATCGCCACCTCGTGCCAGGCGCGGGTCTTGATCACCGGCAGCACCACGCCCTCGCCGGCCTGCGCGTCCTCGCTCGACAGCTGGCGCTGCACCTCGCGCGCCGAGGCGATCTGGTCGGCGAGCGTCGCCTCCAGGTCCTCGGGCGCGTTCAGATAACGCTGGTAGGCGTTGCCGACCTGCAGGTTGGCGCGGATGCCGTCGGCCAAGGCCAACTCGATGCGCGCTTCGTGCTGCGCGCCAGGATGAATGCGGATGTGGGCGTCGGGGAAGGCGTCGCGCAGGGCGCCGGCGAAGCGCTGGGAGAACGCCTGCAGATCCAGGACCTGCGCCGCCGCGGGCGCGGCCGGCTTGCGGCCGAACAACTTGCTGAAGAAAGACACGACCGGTTCCTTGTGGTCAGGGGTGGCCCGACTATAACGCCGCATCGCAATGCGGCAACGCTGCGGCCGCGCCGGTCGTCCGCGCGCAGCGGCGCGCGCCCCGTGCAGTCCTCCAGCACGCGCAGCGCGCCGTCGCGCCAGACGAACAGCGCCGACGACAGGCCGTAGGCCGAGGTACGCGAAATCTCCGCGGCGGCCTCGCCCAGGCGTTGCACGCCTTCGTCGTCGTCGCGGCCGCACAGCCATAGCTCGTCGCGCGCGGCGATCGCGAACACCGGCTCGCCGCGCACCGGCGCGCGCTCGCGCCAGTGGTCGAACAGCAGCGCCATGCTCGCGTCGTAGTTGCGGTCCAACCGCAGCACATAGCGGCCGTCGCCGCCCTCGATCTCCAGCTCGGGCAGGAACCGCTGCAGGTTGCGCAAGGCGCGCGCGCGCAACGCGTCCGGGTCCAGGCCGCGGCGCTCGGCCTCGGTCGGCGACAGGTAATCCATCGAATCG
Organism: Lysobacter yananisis; assembly: GCF_031199375.1. Taxonomy (NCBI): domain Bacteria; kingdom Pseudomonadati; phylum Pseudomonadota; class Gammaproteobacteria; order Lysobacterales; family Lysobacteraceae; genus Lysobacter; species Lysobacter yananisis. Next base: position 2,868,613 of record NZ_CP133568.1, on the reverse strand, counting down.
GGCCGGTCTTCGACGAAGCTCAACACCAGGTCGCCGGCCAACGCTTCGACCACGAACGCGATCCCCGCGCCGCCGCCGATCGCGCGCGCCTGCTGCAACGCCACCTCGTGCCAGCCGCGGGTCTTGAGCACCGGCAGGATCGCGTCGTCGTCGCCGGCTTGCGCGCCGAGCGCGTGGCGCCGCTGCAGCTCGCGCGCGGCCTCGACCTGTTCGGCGAGCACCCGCTCCAGCGCTTCGGGCGCATCGAGATAACGCCGGTAGCCGGAGGCGACGAACTGGGTTGCGGCGAAGCCGTCCGGCAGGCTCCAGTCGATGCGCGTATCGGCCAGCCGCGCGCCGTGGCCGACGCGCAGGCGGGCCTGCGGCCACAGCGCGCGCAAGGCCTGCGCATAGCGTTCGGTGAACGCGTGCAGGTCGAGCGGCGCCGGGCAAACCCCGGCATCGGCGCGCGCCAGGCGGCGTCCGCGGAACAGCTTGCTGAGCAACGACATCGGCATCCCGCCCCCTGCTCCGGGCGCCGGGCCCGTCGCGGCCGACTATACGAACGCGTTCGTGATGGCGCGCCTCACGCCGCCGGCACGCGGCGAACGCGAAGCGCGTCGCTTTCGCGCCGGACCGTCGCGGCGGCCCGGCGGTTAAGCTGGCGCGCATGCATACGCCCGACGATCCCGCCCGCCGCCGCATCCTCGCCGCTTCGCTGGCCGCGCTCGGCGCCGCCGCCCTGCCCGCTCTGGCCGCGGCCGCGCCACCCGCTGCGGCGACACCGGCGGACGCAGGCACGCCGGCGCGAGCCGGCACCCGGCTGATCCTGCTCGGCACCGCCGGCGGCCCCACGCCCAAGGCGTTGCGCGCCGCGCCGGCCAGCGCGGTGGTGGTCGACGGCGCGGTCTACGTGGTCGATTGCGGCAACGGCGTGGCGCGCCAGCTGGCCCTGGCCGGGCTGCGCCTGGGCGCGCTGCGCGGCGTGTTCGTCACCCATCACCATTCCGACCACAACGCCGATTACGGCAACCTGCTGCTGCTCGCCTGGGCCGCGGACTTGCGCACGCCGGTGGACGCGTGGGGGCCGCCGCCGCTCAAGCGCATGACCCGGCAGTTCCTGCGCCTCAACGCCACCGACATCCGCACCCGCATCGCCGACGAGGGCCGGGTCGATCCGGCCACGCTGATCCGCGCGCACGAGCTGCGCGCCGGCGGCGAGGTCGTGCGCGACGAACGCGTGCGGGTGCGCGCGGCGGTGGTCGAGCACCCGCCGCTGACACCGGCGTTCGCCTATCGCTTCGACACCGCCGACCGCTCGATCGTGTTCTCCGGCGACACCCGCCCGAGCGCGGCGCTGATCGAACTGGCGCGCGGCGCCGACGTGCTGGTGCACGAGGTCATGTACCTGCCGGCGCTGGAAAAGCTGATCGCCAGCGAAGCGCAAGCCGCGCGGCTGCGCCAGCACTTGCTCGACAGCCACACCACCGCCGAACAGGTCGGCCGGGTGGCGAGCGAGGCGGGAGTGAAGACGCTGGTGCTCAATCACTTCGTCCCGGGCGGCGATCCGGCGCTGACCGACGACGTGTGGCGCGCGGCGGTGGCGCCGCATTTCAAGGGCGAACTGGTGATCGGGCGGGACCTGATGGAGTTGTAGGCGCGAAAGCCTTTGGGAGGCTGCAGCCCCGATGCTGTTGTGGGAGGGACTTCAGTCCCGACGCTCTTCGGTCAGGTCGTAGCGATCTGGCACAAAAGCATCGGGACTGAAGTCCCTCCCACAAAAAACTCCGCCTACGACATCGTCTTCAGCGCAACGCCGCGCGCAGCGCCGCGATCGGGAACCGCAGCCAGATCGCCGCGAACACGCCCGCGCGCACCAGCGCGCCGCGCCGCGGCGCTTCGAACTTGCGGAAATAGCGCCACAGCCCGCGGTGCTTGTTCCATTCCACGAAGAACGGCCGCGAGCGGCTCGACACGCCGCGCACATGCACCACGCGCACGCCGTTGGCGACTGCGACTGCCCCGCCGGCCTCGCGCACGCGCCGGCACAGGTCGAGGTCTTCGGCATGCAGGCGGTAGCCTTCGTCGAAGCCGCCGATGCGCGCGAACAAGGACCGCGGCATCAGCATCAGCGCGCCCGAGGTGGCCTGCACGTGCTGCAGCGCCAGCGCATCGTCGGGCGCGGCCGCCATCTTCGGCGCCGCCCACGGCCGGGCGATGCCGGCCAGCATCGCGGCGAAGTCCGGATCGCGCCGGCGCACGGCGGCGTCGCGCTCGCCCTGTTCGTTGACCAGGTCGGCGCTGAGCAGGCAATCGCCGAGCCCTGCGCCGAGCGCGTGCAGGCGGCGCAGGGTGTCGGTTTCGACCATGCAGTCGGGATTGACGAAGGCCAGCCAGTCGTCGCCGTCCGCCGCCGGTTCCAGGTCGGCCGCGCCCTGGTTGCAGCCGACCGAGAAGCCGGGATTGTCGGGATTGGCGATGAAGCGCAGGCGCGGGTCCAGCGAGGCCTGGCGCTGGACGATGTCGAGGGTGCCGTCGTCGGACTGGTTGTCGACCACGCGGATCGCGCCGACGCCGTCGCAAGCGCGCAGGCGCTCCAGGCAGTCTTCGATGGTGGCGGCGCTGCGGTAGCTGACCACCACGGCCTTGAACGGCGCGGCGGCGCCGGCGCGCGCGGATGCGCCCGGCGCGGACGCGGCCGGGTCAGAGGAAGAGATCACGTTGCATGTCCGGTGGGCCGACCTCGCTGAGGCGGTCGGCGAGTCGTTGGCGCAGGTCGCGCAGCGGGTCCTGCATGAGGAAATGGGCCAGGCGCGAATGCCAGTCGGGCCAGCGCGCGGCCAGCGCGTCCATGTCGCCGTCGTGCGGCCGGCCCTCGCCGGCGCGCGCGACGAAGGCGGTATCGCACAACACGTTGCGCCAGCCCAGGCCGGACAGGCGCAGCGAAAGATCGGTCAGCGCGGCGTACCACGAGCCGTAGCTTTCCGCGTCGAGGCCGCCGGCGCGGCGGCGCGCGGCGCCGCGCAGCAGCACCGCGTGGCCGACCGCGGCCGGCAGTTCCGGGTGCGCGGCCGGCATCTGCGCCAGCGCGCGCGCCAGCCGCTCGGCGTCGCCGGCGTCGGGCATCGGTTCGATTTCGCCGATGCGCGGCCACGCCGCGGCCTCGCCGGCGTTGCACCACGGCGTGGCCGTGGCGATCGCGCCGTCGGCGGCGAAGCTGGCCTGCAGCCGGCTGAGCCAGCCCGGCGCGGGCACCGCGTCGGCCGCGAGCACGGCCACGTCGCTGTCGCCGCAGGCCTTGAGGATTTCGTCCAGGTGCGCGACTTCGCCGATGCCGCGCTGGCGCCGGCTGTAGTCGGCGCGCAAGCGGGTGCTGCGCAGCCAGCGCTCGACGATCGCGTAGCCGCGCGGCCCGGACTGGGCGTCGTCGGCCAGCCACACCCGCGCGCCGGGCGGGGTGCAGGCGTCGAGCGCGGCCAGGCAGGCGTCGAGCGCGTCGTCGTCGACGCCGACCGGGACCACGACGATCGGCAGGTCGCTCATCGTCCCGGCTCCATGCGGCCGCAACCGGCGGCCGCGCGCATGGCGCCTGCCCGCGCCGGACCGTTGCGCGGCGCCGCCGGGACGCGGCCGGCGCTGGCCGCGAAAGCGGCGGCGCGGCGGTGCGTCGGCGGGAGCGTGCGGCGATCGGCCATCGGGGCGTCGGTATGGGGCGGCCCATAGTGTGCGCGATCGCAGCCGCCCGCGGGTGATGGCGGCGTCAGAGCGCGCGGCGCGCGGTGCGGCGGCGATGCGGCGGCGATCCGGCGCGGCGGCGATGCGGCGCGATGCGCAAGGCGACCTGCCGCGCGCGCCGGTGCGCGATCCGAGCGGCGGCAGCGACCCGCCGGCGCCGTGCGGCAGCGCAAAAAAAACGGGGCCGGCGATGCCGGCCCCGGTTGCGGCGTGCGCGCGCGTGCGCGGCGCTTACTTCTTCTTCGGCTTCGGATTCAGCGGTTCCATCGCGCGGAAACGACGGGTGTACTCGTCGGTCAGGCCGCGCGATTCCTGCGGGTTGCGCACCAGCGTCGGGGTCAACAGGATCACCGTCTCGGTGCGGCGCGTCGCCGAACCCTGCCGGCCGAACAGCGCGCCGACCACCGGAATCCGGCTCAGCCCCGGCAGGCCGCTGCCGGTGCGGTTGCTCTCGTCCTTGATCAGGCCGGCCAGCAGCACGGTCTCGCCGCTCTGCACCGCCGCCTCGGTCTTGAGCTTGCGCGTGTCGATGGAGACGTTGGTCGAGGCGTCGCCGGCCGCGCGCGGCACCGCCGCGCTGACCTCCTGCACGATGTCCATGAACACCATGCCATCGCGGCTCACCCGCGGGCGCACCTTGAGGATCACGCCGGTGTCGAGGTACTGCACCTGGCTGTAGGTGTTGTTGTTGCTGGTGCCGGTGTTGACCGAGACCGACTCGATCGGGATGCGCGTGCCGACGTTGAACGAGGCCTCGGCGTTGTTGCGCACGAACACCGACGGCGTCTGCAGCACGTGCACGTCGGTCACCGAATCCAGCGCGCTGATCACCGCGGCGGCGCCGTTCTTGACCAGCGACCAGGACATGCCCGGGCCCTTCACCCCGCCGATGCTGGCGGCGATCGTGCTCCACTTCAGCGGCACGTTCGGATTGGTGCGGCGGTCGAGGTTGGGGAAGCCGTTGTCGGTGGCGGCCTGCTCCAGGAACCAGTTCACGCCGTAACTCAACTCGCCGGCCAAGTTGACCTCGACCACCTGCGCCTCGATGTGCACCTGCATCGGCATGACGTCGAGCTTGTCGATCACGTTGCGGATCGAGCGCCAGGCCTGCGGGGTGGAGCGCACCAGGATCGAGTTGGTTTCCTCGACCGCGGCCACGCCGACCTTGGCGCCGTCGACTTCCAGCGTGACCGCGCCGTTGCCGGCGCGGCGCTGGCCGAGCGAGGCGCCGCTGCCGAGCCCGCCGCCGCTGCTGCCGCTCGACCCCAGGCCGCTGCCGCTGTCGTCGCTCTTGCCGATGTCGGCGCTGGAGGTGCCGTTGCCGCCGTCGCGCAGTTCGGTGGATTCCAGGCCCGGCATCAGCGAAGGCGCGCCTTCGCCGCCGCCACCGCCGCTGCGGCCGGCGCCGAACACTTCGGCCAGCCGGTCGGCCAGGTCCTTGGCCTTGATGTACTTGAGCTCCTGGGTATAGAGCTGGATGCCGTCGCCGGCGCTGTCGATGCGGTCGAGCCAGTCCTTGATGTCGTCCAGGTACTCGGCCTGCGGGGTGATCACCATCACCGCGTTGGCGCCCTCGATCGGCATGAAGCGGAACATGCCCGACACCGGCGACTTGCCCTGTTCGCCGAACACTTTCTCCAGGTCGGCGACGACCTTGGTGGCCTTGCCGGACTGCAGCGGGAACACGCCCACCGACATGCCCGACAGCCAGTCGACGTCGAACACCTCGACCGTGCGCAGGTAGTGCTCGAGCTCCTGGCGGGTGCCGCCGACGGTGATGACGTTGCGCGCGTTGTCGACGTTGACGATGGCGTTGGGGCGCGCGTACGGCTTGAGGATCTTCTCCATCTCGGTCGCCGAAACGTACTTCAGCGGCACCGTGCGCACCTCGAAGCCGCGCGCGTTCTCGGCGCCGCCGGTGCGCGGCGACACGTTGCCCGGCAGGGCCTGGTCGGCCGGCACGATGTTGTAGCGGCCGCCGCTGTAGATCAGGCGCGCGTTGTTCCAGCTCAGCACCATCTCCAGCAGGTTCATCGCCTCGGCGGCGTTGACCTGCTTGGGCGTGGCCAGGGTCACGGTGCCCTGCACGCCCGGGGCGATCACGTAGTTCTGGCCGAGCATCTCGCCGAGGATGGCCTTGACCACCGCGTGCAGCGATTCGCCCTCGAAGTTGAACGAGGCGGTGCCGGTGGTGCCGGGCAGGCCCGGCGGCGGCTTGGCCGCGACCGAGTTGTTGATGACCCGGCCGGTGCCGCGGCGGATCTGCGCCTTGGGACCGTCCGCGTCCTCGGCCTGGACCGGCAGCGGCTCCTGCTCGACGCCGTTGCGGACCATGCGCACGCCGGCCTGCTCCCCGCCTGTCCCGTTCATGGCCTGCGGATCGCCTTCGCGCTTGATCCTCGGGGAAACCACGCTGGCGCACGACGCCAGTTGCGTGGCGATGATCGCTGCGGCCAGGGCGTGGGTGGCGAATTGCTGGGTTCGTTGCTTCATGCGTTCCACTCTGCGTGCCAGTCTTAAGGCGAATTGGCCGGGGGTTGGGCGGCTTGCTGTTGCTGCTGCCGCAGTTGCTGACGTCGCGCTTCGATGCGCTTTCGGATGGCTTCCATTTGCGCCTGCTCGGTCAGCGGCGCCGAGGCTTCGGCCGGTTGCGGTTGAGGCTGGGGTTGCGGTTGTTGCACCGGCGCGGCGTTGGCCGGCGGCGGGCGGTTCGGCGGCGCGGGCTGCGGCTGCGGCACCGGACGGCCGGCGGTCGGCGGCGCGGCGATCGCCGTCGGCGGCTGCCCGCCCTGGCCGTTGTACACGCGCAGGTCGAGTTCGCGCCGCCCTTCCGGCCCTTCGAACACGGCCCGGCGCGGCTCCAGCGAGGTCAGGCGCCAGGCCGGATGCGACTCGGGCACCTCGCCGAGCTTGACCGGCACCGACTCGCTGCCATCGGCCGGCTGCAGGATCGCCATCGACAATTGCGGCGTGATCAGCACGCTGGTCAGCAGGTAGTCGAACGCGGCCTGCTGGTTCTCGCCTTCGCCCTTGCCCTGCATGAAGAACGGCTTGGGCCGGCGGTCGTCGACGAACAACGGGCGCGCGGCGATTTCGCCGTACTGGGTCAGCGGGCCGAGCGTGTCCGGCGGGCTCTTGCGCGCCTGCGGCAGCGGCTTGACCAGCGACGGGTCGCGCGGCAACGGGTCGACATGGCGGCCCATGCCGGCCAGCGCCAGCACCCAGGTCAGCAGCGCCCAGCCGGCCGCGGTGGCCAGCAGCCAGGTACGCGGGCTGGCGTCGTCAAAGCGCATCGGCGGCTCCGGCGGGGGCGTTGGCGTTGTTGCCGCCGCGCGCGTTGGCCGGCGCGGCGCTGGGGTTGGGACGCAGGTAGCCGTACAGGTCGAAGCTCACGTCGAGGCCGCCGTCGTTGGCCGGGCCGGCGCTGCCGGGCACGAAGTAGCCGCGCGTCGATAGCAGGTTGAGGTTGCCGACGAACAGCCGCGGCGAGCCGCTTTCCAGCGAGTGCAGCACCGCCGCGGTCTCCGGCGCGCCGCAGCGCAGGCGCACCTGCACGACCACGCGCGCGTAGCGGTCGCGGCGCGGCTCGGCCAGCGGCGAGCGGTTGACGATGCCGCAGCTGCGGTTGCCCGGGCTGGCCTGCTGGACCACGGTTTCCAGGCGCTGGACCAGGCCGGCGGTGGCCAGTTCGGCGGTGGCCTCGGGCAGGAAGCCGGGGCGGCTGGACTGTTGCTGGCGCACGCGCTGGAGCAGCTGCGCGACCTGCGGCGCCTGCTGCAGCTCCATGCGCTGGCGCAGTTCGCGCTCCTGCAGGCCGTGCAGGGTGTCGTCGGCCTCCATCATCGGCACCGTCCACCACGGGTGGATCAGCACCGCGTAGGCGATGCCGAGCGCGGCGACCAGCAGGCCCAGGGCGAGCCAGCGTTCGCGGTCGGCGGTGAGTTGGCGCAGGCGGGAGCCGGTAGCGTTAAGGGCCACGCGCGCCCTCCGCGTTCTGCGCCTTGGGCGGGCCGATCTCGGCGGTCAGGGTGAAGCGGTCGCGGCCGGTGGCCGGATCGGGCTGGACCGCGCCGGTCAGCGCCGGCGAACGCCACAGCGGCGTGCCCTGCAGCTTGCCGATCAGCGACGAGGCCTCGCGGCTGAGGCCGATCATCAGCAGGCTCTCGTCCTCGATCGCGAGTTTTTCCAGGTAGGTGCTGTCGGGCATGCGCCGGCTCAGTTCGTCGATGATCTGCACCGTGCTCGGGCGCGCGGCGCGGGTGCGGTCGAGGAAGGCCTGGCCTTCGATCAGGTCGACCACTTCCTGGCGCTGGCTGGCGGCCTGGCGCGCGGCGTTGGCGTTGCGGGCGATGGTCTGCTGCAAGTCCTTGATCGCGGCGCGGCGGTTGTCGAGCACCTGCCACATGCCCGCGGCCAGGGCCAGCAGCGCGACCGCGGCCAGGGCCAGGTTCCAGTAGCGGAACGGGTCGCGACGGGCGCGGCGCTGCGCCGGCGGCAACAGGTTGACGCCGAGCGGGACGCCGTCGGCGCCGGCCACGTCGATGCCGGCCAGGGTCGCGGCCAGCGGGCCGATCGCGTGCAACTGCGGGTCCAGCGCCTGGCGCGGCACCGCGACCAGTTCGGCCTCGATCTGGCCGTCGCCGTCGCGCCGCGCCAGCACGCGCGCGTCGAACGCGACCGCCTCGGCGGTGAACGGGGTCTGCCGGTCGATCTCGAAGCCGACCACGTCGCGCAGCCGGTCGGCGGCGGCGGCGGGCAGGTTCAGGCGCCGGCGCAGGCTGGTCGCCGGCGGCAGCAGCAGCCAGCGCGGCAGCTCGCCGATGCGCGGCGGCAGCAGCGGCGCCAGCGGATCGGCGGCGGCATCGGCCGGCGCGCCGGAATTCCAGGCGGACAGATCGGGCAGCGTGGCCAGTTCCTGGACCTGATCGGCCTGCTGCAGGCGCAAGCGGATCGCGCCGCCCTGGGCGCCGCCGTCGACCTGCAACAGCAGCCGGCCGCGGTCCACCCCCAGGGCCTGGCGCGTGCGCAGCGGCAGCCACGAGGCCAGGGTCCGGCCCCACCAAGAGAAAAAGCCGCCCGCGCCGGGCGCCAGGCGCGCGCTCAGACTTCGCAACCGGTTGGCGGCCAACCGGCCTTCGGCTACTTGCGAGTTCATCGTGTTGAAGCTCCCTCCTCCCAACGCAGCGGGGTATAAGGCATTCCCGGCACCGCTCCCCCTCCCGCTCGCACGACCACCCGCAACACCGATTCGCGGCCATCCGTCAGCCGTGCACGGCTCTCGATACTATAGGTGCCGCTGCGTTCGCCGACGAGACCGCCGCCGACGCCGCCCGCACCGGCACCCTGCAATTGTGACCCCGGCTGGTTTCTTTCTCGTTGACGCACCAGGTCGGCGCCGTTCAACCCCATAGCATCGAGCACTTCCTTCGCCGCGAAGGCCTGCTCGGGACGCGTACGGCCGCTGTAAACCGTGACCAGGGGCTCGATCCGCGCATACAGCTCCGGGCTGATCCCCAGCACCTGCTGGAGTTCGGCCACGCTTTCGAATTCCGCATCCTTGGCGCCATAGGGACGCCCGGCGGACGCGTAATCGGCATCTTCGGCGCCGCCGGCCGGTTGCGTGAGGGTGTCGGCGTCGCGCCAGTCGATGATCGCGCCGGCCAGTCGCGCCGCTTCGGACTGCTCCATCTTTCCGGTCGCCTGCAGCAGGGCGGTGAGCAGTTGCGCGTCGGCCTGGTTGAGGTCGACCTTGCCGTTCTCGTCGACGATCTTGATCTCCAGCTGCGCATCGCCGTAACGCCAGCGATTCGGGCGGCCGTCGGGCAGCCACTGCAGCTTCTGGTCGCTCATCGCCACCCGGGTCAACGCGTACTCGACCCCGGCGCGCGCGGCGTTGTGCGCGACCAGCCCGCGCACCTGCACCCGGCCCTGCAGGTTCTCGGTGCGCGCGGTCAGCGCGAACGCGCCGATCAGCGCGGTCAGCAGGGCGACCAGCCACATCACCAACAGAAGCGCCGCACCGCGGGTTCTCGAAGGTCCGGCAAAAGCGACATCGCGCTCCACGCGCGGCCGCGCAACCATGCCCGCACCGCGCAGCCGCTTCGTCGTCTCCCGATCGCCCATGCCGGTCTCCATCACAACTCCGGCACGAAACCGCCGCCCGCGGCCGAGGCCAGGGGCAGCGACACCACCAGCGGCGGCCAGGCGCGGCCGTCGCGGTCGGTGAGGGTGACTTCCACCAGCAGCGGCAATTGCTCCGGCTGCTGCCATTGTTCCTGCCACTCGCCCAGCTCGCCGCGCTGCGGGTCCAGGGTGCGGTAGCGGAAGCGCGCCGATTTCAGCCCCTCCACCAGCACTTCGGGCTTGCGCGGGCGCTCGTCCTTGATGGTTTCGCCGGCCAGCACCATCGACAGGTTCAGCACGATCCGGGCCTGGTCGCCGTCGCTCTCGATCGCGAAGTCGTGCAGGTACGGCCCGCCCTGGCCGAGGTAATCGGGCAGGTCGGCGACGAAGCGCAGGCGGTCGGGCTCGCCGACGAAGCGCTGCGGCACCGCCGTGCTCTGGTCGAACGCGAACGGGATCGGCCGGGTCGCGGCGATGCGCCGGCGCAGGAAGTTCTCGACCGCGCGCTCGCGCTCGCTGCGCTGGGCCAGGGCCTCGCCGCGCGAGGCGGTCTTGGTCGCCGCCGACAGGGTCGCGAACGCCAGCGCCAGTCCGGCCACCAGCAGCACCATCGCCAGCAGCACTTCGATCAGGGTGAAGCCGCGCGCGGACGCGCGGCGCGCCGGCGCGCGACGGCGCGGCGCGACAGCGCGACCCGCGCCGACGCCGCTCACAGCTGCGCCTCGTTGCCGGCGTTGCCGCTGCGCAAGGTGCGCAGCAGCAAGCGGCGGCCGCCGCCGCCCTCGCCCCACTCCACCGCCAGCTGCACTTCGAACAGGCGCATGGCGTTGGGATCGATCGGCTGGTTCGACGCCGGCAACTGCGAATCGCGCCACGGCGCGATGCCCAGCGTCCAGCGGTAGCGGCCGTTCTCGAACTCGCCGCTGCGCTGGCCCGGACGCACCGGCTGGCCGACGCCGACCTGGTCCATCAACGATTGCGCGTACAGCGCGGCGCGGCCGGCGTCGGACGACCAGCGCACCTGCTTGGCCGCGCCCGACAGCGAGCCCAGCAGCAGGGTCAGCGCCATCGCCAGCAGGGCGAAGGCGACGATCACCTCGAGCAGGGTGTAGCCGCGCTGGCGCGCGCCGCGGACGCAGCCGCGCGCGCGGCGCGGCGAACGCGGAGCGAAGGCGCGCGCGCTCATCGCGGCGCCTCGCCGCGCTTGAGCTTGACCTCGCCCGTCAGCCAGGCGACATCGACGTTCCAGGCCGCCTGCTTGGCGTGCAGCTTGACCCGGCCGCCGGTGGAGGCGCCGTCGGGGAAGAACACGATCGCGCCTTCGCCGCGGCGCGGCTGCACGTCGCGCGCGCCGGTGAAGACGATGCCGACGTCCTTGGGAATCTCACCGCTGCGGCCGTTCGGCGCGCTCCAGGTGTGCGCGGCCGGATCGATGAGGAACTTCTGCGAACGCCCGCTGGCGATGGCCTGGCTGCGGGTGTAGCGCAGCTGCGCGGCGACCTGCTTGGACGCCGAGCGCAGCTGCATGCCGGCGACGCCGCCGTTGAGCGCGGCCACGGTCAGCACGCCGATGGCGCCGATCAAGGCGATCACCAGCAGGATTTCGAGCAGGGACATGCCGCGCTGGCGCGCGCGCGGCGACAGTCCGTCCAGGCGCGCGCGCGGCGGGTGCGCGCCGCGGCGCGGCGCATCCGGCGACGACGGCGCGAGACCGCCCACGGCGCCGCAGGCCGCTGGCGCGGCCGGTCCCCGACGCCCTCCGCGGGCGGAGGGACTGTGCCGCGCGCCGTGCATCTATCGCCGGCTCAGTTGTTCTTGATGTCGCCGTCGACGCTGCTGCCGCCCGGCTTGCCGTCCTTGCCGTAGCTGACCAGGTCGTAGGGACCGTTCTCGCCCGGCTGGCGGTATTCGATCGGATGGCCCCACGGGTCCTTCAGCTCGGTTTCCTTGGCGTACGGACCGAGCCAGCCGCTGGCGTCGGCCGGCTGCTTGACCAGTTCGTCCAGCGTGCCCGGCAGGCGGCCGGTGTCCATCTGGAACGAATCGACCTTGCCGGCCAGGGTCTGGATCTGGCCCTTGGCGAGGTTGTAATCGCCGCGGTCCTTGCCGCCGAGCACGCGGTTGCCGACGAAGGCGAGCACCGCGCCGATCAGCACGATCACGATGATGATCTCGATCAGGCTCATGCCCTGCTGCTGGCGGGCCGGGGACGGGGAGCGGGTCATGGAGCGGAGGTTGCGCATCGTCGTCGTCATCCGTTGTTGGCGGCAGAGGGGTCCTGCCGGGGCTGCGGTCGAATGGGGTGGTGGTGCAAAGGGTCGTGCGGCCGGACAGCGCCGGCGGAGCCGTCGCGTCCAGCTTCGCCTGCGAACGTCTCGCGCACGCGGACGGGGTCGCTAGGATTCTGTTCCGCGCGCATTTGCAAAGTTCGCGGTTTGGACACCGCGGTACAGGCTGCGTTCAATCCGCGCGCATGAACAGGCGTACCGGTGTGACGCAGCGCGGCAAACCGGCGTGCGGGCGTGCCGCGCGGGGCGCGGCGGCGGACGGACGCGGGTATGGCGACCGGAGCGGCGGGCATGCTCAACCGATCGCGTTGGTGAGGTCGTACAGCGGCAACAGCACCGCCATCACCACCGTGCCGACGATGCCGGCCAGGGCCACGGTCACCACCGGCACCAGCGCGGCCAGCATGCGGTCCAGGGCCATGCCGGTGTCCTGCTCGAAGGTCTCGGCGGTCTTCATCAGCATCGCGTCGAGCGCGCCGGATTCCTCGCCGACCTGGATCATCTGCAGGGCCAGGCGCGGGAAGCGCTTGCCCTTGGCCAGCGCGGTCGACAGCGCCACGCCGTTCTTGACCTCTTCGGCGGCGGCGTCGACGTCGGCGGCGAGCACGCGGTTGTTGAGCACGTTGCGGCCGATGCCGATCGCGGTCATCAGCGGCACGCCGTTGCGCACCAGGGTGCCGAGCGTGCGCGCCAGCCGCGCGGTCTCGATCTTGCCGATCAGCGGGCCGACGAACTTGCGCTTGAGCAGCCACTCGTCGAGCGCCTCGCGGAACGCCGGGTCGCGGCGCTTGCGGTCGAACCACAGCAGCGCCAGCGCCGGCACCGCGATCAGCACGATCCACCAGTCGCGCACGAAGGTGCCGGCCCACAGCACCACCTGGGTGAACATCGGCAGCTCGGCGTCGAGGCTTTCGTACATCGCGCCGAACTGCGGCACCACGTAGCCGAGCAGGAACAGCAGGCTCGCGCCGACCATCAGCAGCAGGATCGCCGGATAGATCAGCGCATTGATCACCCGCCCCTGCATCTGCCGGCTGCGTTCGAGGTAGTCGTCGAGCCGCGCCAGCGTGTCGTGCAGGTTGCCGCCGGCCTCGCCGGCGCGGACCATGTTGATGTACAGGCGCGAGAACGTGCCGTGCTGGCGTTCCAGCGCCACCGACAGCGACGTGCCGCCGCGCACCGCGTCGCGGATGTCGGCGACCGTGCTCTTGGCCGCCTCATCCTCGGGCAGGTCGAGCAGGATGGTCAGCGCTCGATCGAGCGGCTGGCCGGCGCCGAGCAAGGTCGACAATTGCTGGGTGAACTGGACCAGGCGCGCGCCGGTGAACGGCTTGGGCTTGAACAGCCCGCGCCAGCTCGAACCGCCGCCGCCCTCGCTGGCCAGCCGGGTGTCCACCGGCAGATGGCCCTGCTCCTGCAGGCGAGCCACCACCTCGGCGACGCCGCCGGCTTCCATCTGCCCATCCAGCAATTCGCCGCGGGCATTGAGCGCTTGGTAACGGTAGAGGGGCATGGAGGGCGGAATCCTTCAGGGCGCGCCGAGCGTTTTCAGCGCATCCTGGTAGTGCGCGAACAGCCGTTCGCGCTGCGAGAGGGTAGCACTGAAGTTCTCCTGCGGCTGGAGCATGCCGGCGCAATCGCCGCTGTCTTCTTCGCAATACGCGACCCACGCGGCGCGCGCCGCCTTGGCCTCGGCGAGCATGGCTTTCGCCTTCGCGCACACGGTGTCCGCGGCGTCGGTGCACCCCATCGCCAGCGCGAGATACACCAGGTAGCCGCTGCCGACGCTGTTGCGCTGCGCCTGCGCATCGCCTAGCGGATGCCCGATCAGGATCGTCTTGGCGAGCAGGTCGCAGCCCTCGCCGTCGATCAACGGTTCCTCGGCGCGGACGAAGCAGGCGGCCGACAGCAAGCGCCAGGCCTCCGCGTTGTCTTTTTTCGCGCCGATGCCGGTCTGGTGCATCCAGCCCAGGTACTTGCACGCATACGGAGCCTGGCCGGGATCGGAGCCCTTGCAGGAGCGGTCCAGGCGCTCGTAGGCCTTGGCGTAATCGCGCAATTGGCGGTTGTGCAGGTACAGCTTGCCGCCGTCGTAGCAGCCGTAGGTGACGAAACCGGCGTCGCAGGATTTGTCGTAATACCCCAGCGCCAGCGCAAGGTCGCCGGCGCGCGCCGCGGACACGCCCAAGCTCCAGCACGTGTCCACGTCGTTCTTGCGCGCGCACGGCGCCGCTTCGGAGAGCGGCCCGGGACGGTCGATGTCGTAGTTGCTCAGCGTGGTGCCGTCGGAGGCGTGCGTGCGCCCGCGCTCGCGCATGCGCTCCAGCAGCAGGTCCGGCGTGCGCACGATGGTTTCCGGCGCGCAGGCCAGTTCGGCGAGCGTGGCGCCCTGGCGCAGCACCTGCACGGTTCCGAATTTGTGCAGCGCGGACGGATCCGGCTTGCGGCCGTCGCGGAATCCGAACGTCACCCGGTAGGAATGGTCGCCGCTGGCGAAGATCGCGGTCTCGTCGACGGTCACGCCGGCGCCGCTCGCGGTCAGGTAGCCCAGTTCCATCAGCGGCACGCGCAGAACCAGCTCTTCCTTGCCCTGCACCGGGCCGTAGCGGTAAGCCACGTCCATCGGCCCGGATTCGTCTTCGTACAGGCAGATCGACACCTGCTTCTGCTGGCCTTCGATGCGGCAGGTCGCCACCGTTTCTTCCGCGGCCGCGCATCCGGCCACGGCATCGGCCGCGGCCAGGCCGCACAGCAGCACGAGGCCATGCAACAGCCGTTTCATGCGTCCTCGGTCACCCGCAGCACTTCCTCGATCGTGGTCAGCCCCGCCAGCGCCTTGGCGATGCCGTCCTCGTACATGGTGCGCATGCTCGCGGTCTCGCGCGCGATCTGCTCGATCTCGCCCATGCCGGCATGGCGCATCACCGCGCGGCGCAGTTCGTCGTTCATGACCAGGAACTCCATGATCGTGGTGCGGCCGTGGTAACCGCTCGGCGCGAGCGCCGATCCGCGCGGGCGGTACAGATAAATCTCGCCTTCGGGCTGGTAGCGGCGCAGCGAGAACTTTTCGATTTCCTCGGGCGAGGCCGGGTATTTCTCGGCATGGGTCGGCTCCAGCCGGCGCACCAGGCGCTGGGCGAGGATGCCGTTGATGGTCGAGGTCAGCAGATAGTCCTCGACGCCCATGTCGAGCAGGCGGGTGATGCCGCCGGCGGCGTTGTTGGTGTGCAGCGTCGACAAGACCAAGTGGCCGGTCAGCGCCGACTGGATCGCGATCCGGCAGGTCTCCAGATCGCGCATTTCGCCGATCATGATGATGTCCGGGTCCTGGCGCACGATCGAGCGCAGGGCGTGGGCGAAGTCCAGGCCGATCTGCGGCTTGGCCTGGATCTGGTTGATGCCCTCGATCTGGTACTCGACCGGGTCCTCGACGGTGATGATCTTGACGTCGCTGGTGTTGAGTTTGCTCAGCGCGGTGTACAGCGTGGTGGTCTTGCCCGAACCGGTCGGGCCGGTCACCAGCATGATCCCGTGCGGCTGGTCGAGCACCTTCTGGAACTGCGGCAGGAATTCGTCGGTGAAGCCGAGCTTGTAGAAGTCGAACACCACCGTTTCGCGGTCGAGCAGACGCATCACCACCGACTCGCCGTGCGCGGTCGGCACCGTGCTCACGCGCAGGTCGAGCTCCTTGCCCTGCACCCGCAGCATGATGCGGCCGTCCTGCGGCAGCCGGCGCTCGGCGATGTTGAGCTTGGCCATGATCTTGATGCGGCTGATCACCGCCGCGGTCAGGTTGGCCGGCGGGCTCTCGCCCTCGGCCAGCACGCCGTCGATGCGATAACGCACCTTGAGCCGGTTCTCGAACGGCTCGATGTGGATGTCGGACGCGCGCAGCTCGACCGCGCGCTGGATCACCAGGTTCACCAGCCGGATCACCGGCGCTTCCGAGGCCAGGTCGCGCAGGTGCTCGACGTCGTCGAGATCGCCGCTGCCCTCGCCTTCGGCGGTCTCCACGATCGCGCCCATGGCGCTGCGGCCCTGGCCGAACCAGCGCTCGACCAGGTCGCCGACCTCGGCGCGCAGCGCCACCGCCGGGCGGATCTGGCGACCGCCGCTGGCCAGGCGCAGCGCGTCGAGCTGGTAGCCGTCCTGCGGATCGGCCATCAGCACATCGACGTGGGTCTCGCTCTCGGCGACCGGGCACACGGCGAACTGCTTCATGAACTTCGGGGTCAGGCTGACGCCCTCGGGCGGCAGCTCCGGCGCGTCCTTGACGCTGACCAGCGGCAGGCCCAGCACCGCCGCGACGGTCTCGGCGTGGTCGCGCTCGGACACCAGGCCCAGGCGGGCCAGCAGCGCCAGCAGGCTGCCGCCGGTTTCCTCCTGCAGGCGGCGCGCGCGGGCCAGGTCGGCGTCCTTGAGCCGGCCCTTGGCCAGCAACGCGTCGACGATGCGCGCGTCGACCGCGGCCTGGCCGTCCGCGGCCACGGCCGCGCCGGGTTCGGCGCCGGCATCCGCATCGGTAGTGTGGGCTACAGCATTCACATCACGCTCCTGCGCATTCACCCAGTCGCGGGTGACTCCTGACTTTAGCAGTTTCGATCGCGCTGTTTGCCAGTTCCGGCAAAGCCGCGAAAAGCCCGTGGCGCGGGCGCCTGCGGACGAATCGGCAACATTAATACGCGGACGTTTCAGTACGCGAGAACCAGAATTACCCCAACCGATTTAAAGCCGCGGTCACATTTCTTTTGGCCGTCGCCACGGGAGCCGGCTTGCCGCAGGCGGGCCGTTATGGCTGCGCTCGGCGGGTCGCATCCGGGCGCCCTGGCCCGCCTTCGTCGTCAACGCTCGGCCGGCGGCCGGACCACGCCGCGCCATTCGCGCAAATCCGCCATCCGGCCGCTGGACAGCGCCGCGCCAACGCGGCGGCGCAGGGCTTCGTCCGTGGTCACGCGGGCCAGCGGCGCGGTCGCCGCCGCGTCCGTCAGGCACAGGAAGCCAGGCGAGTGCGCCTGTTCGATGCAGCGATGCAACAACGCATCCATCTGCACGGCCGTGGCGCGGTCGGCGAACGCCCATCGCGCCGGCCCGACCGCGCCCGGGCGCCCGGCATCGGCTTGCGCCAGCGCGTCGGCGACGCGCTGGAACGTCTCCGGCTCGATCGCCACCACGGCAAACAGGCGGTAATCGTTCCATCGGCTCCAGGCCACGATCTGGAAGTAACAACAGTCCGCGCCGAAGGCCCCGCGGGCGAATCCCTGCAAGGGGCCGTCGTAGTAATCCAGCACGATCATGGCCGCCTCCCGCGCCCTCCCGGCACGACCGATTCCAGCATGGCCGATTCCAGCATGGCCGCGGACGCGGGCCAAGCGCGCTTGCGGGACCACGCAACGCCCGCGACGCCGCCCTCAAAAGAAAACGGGCGCCCTCGCGGGCGCCCGTCGTTTCGTTGCCGGCGCGGCGTCTCAGCCGACCCACACCCGCGCATTGCGGAACATCCGCAGCCACGGCGAATCCCCGGCCCAGTCCTTCGGCGCCCAACTGAAGTTGGCCGCGCGCAGGGTGCGCTCGGGGTGCGGCATCAGGATCGTCGCGCGGCCGTCGCGGCTGCTCAGGCCGGCGATGCCGTCGGGCGAGCCGTTGGGGTTGAGCGGGTAGCGCTCGGCCACGCGGCCGTCGCCGTCGATGTAGCGCAGGGCGATGTCGGCCGCGCTCTGGTCGAGGTTGTCGGCGAAGCTGGCGCGGCCTTCGCCGTGCGCGACCGCGACCGGGATGCGCGAGCCGGCCATGCCGCGCAGGAACAGCGACGGCGATTCGACCACTTCCAGCAGGCCCAGGCGCGCTTCGAACTGTTCGCTGCGGTTGCGCAGGAACACCGGCCAGTGCTCGGCGCCGGGCACGATCGGCTTGAGCTGGGCCAGCATCTGGCAGCCGTTGCACACGCCCAGCGAGAAGCTGTCCTCGCGCGCGAAGAACGCGGCGAAGGCGTCGCGCAGCGCGCTGCGTTCCAGGATGCTGGTGGCCCAGCCGCGGCCCGCGCCGAGCACGTCGCCGTAGCTGAAGCCGCCGCAGGCGGCGAAGCCCTTGAACTCGGCGAGGTCGAAGCGGCCCGAGATCAGGTCGCTCATGTGCACGTCGAAGGCTTCGAAACCGGCCTGGTCGAACGCGGCCGCCATTTCGATCTGGCCGTTGACGCCCTGCTCGCGCAGGATCGCCACCTTCGGCCGCACGCCCGTGTTGACGAACGGCGCGGCGATGTCTTCGTTCGGGTCGAAGTTGAGCTTCGGCTTGAGCCCCGGCGCGGCGAAGTCGCGCGCGAGCGCGCGTTCCTCGTCGGCGCAGTCGGGGTTGTCGCGCAGCTTCTGCAGCGCGTGGCTGGTCGACCACCAGGCGTCGAACAACTCGTCCCAGCGCCATTCGACCAGGATCTTGCCGTCGTCCTTGACCCGCACCGACGGCGCCGTGGTCGGCTTGGCGATGCGCTGGGCGCAGTCGATCAGGCCGTGGCGCGCGACCAGGTCGGCGAACACCGCGCGGTCTTCGTCGTGGATCTGCACGATCGCGCCGAGCTCTTCGTTGAACAGGGTGCGGAACGGGTCCTCGCCCCAGCCGTCGAGGCTGATGTCCAGGCCCAGGCGCGAGCAGAACGCCATTTCGGCCAGCGCGGCGAACGCGCCGCCGTCGCTGCGGTCGTGGTAGGCCAGCAGCAGGCCGGCCTCGCGCGCGTCGCGGATCAGTTCGAAGAAATCGCGCAGGCGCTGCGGGCTGTCGAGATCGGGCACGCCGCTGCCATGCCGCGCGTTCTCGCCCGGCGCGCCGGCGAACGCCGGCAGGCCGCCGCCGTCGGACGCATTGCCGGCGCCGGCGTGCGGATGCACCTGCGCCAGCACCGAACCGCCCAGGCGCTGCTTGCCCGCGCCGAGGCCGATCAGCCACAGCTCGGTCTCGGCTTCGCGCGACAGCAGCGGCGTCAGTTGCTGGCGCACGTCGACCACCGGCGCGAACGCGCTGACGATCAGCGACACCGGCGACACCGATTTGTGCGTCACGGGACCGGGGACCGGGGACCCGGGACCGGTAGAGGCATCGGCATCCGGGTCCCCGGTCCCCGGTCCCCGGTCCCCGCTCCACTGCGCCTGCATCGACAGCGAATCCTTGCCGACCGGAATGCTCAGTTCGAGCTCGGGACACAGTTCCATGCCGACGGCCTTGACCGCGTCGAACAGCAACGCGTCTTCGCCCGGGTGCGATGCGGCCGCCATCCAGTTCGCCGACAGCTTGATCCGGTTCAGCGATTCCACCGGCGCCGCGCACAGGTTGGTGATCGCTTCGCCGACCGCCATGCGCGCGGCCGCGGCCGCGTCGAGCAGGGCCAGCGGGGTGCGTTCGCCGATCGCCATCGCTTCGCCGACGAAACCGTCGAAGCCGCTGAGGGTGATCGCGCAATCGGCCACCGGCACTTGCCACGGGCCGACCATCTGGTCGCGCGCGACCAGGCCGCCGACGGTGCGGTCGCCGATGGTGATGAGGAAGTTCTTCGCCGCCACGGTCGGATGGGCGAGCACGCGCAGACCGGCTTCGCGCAGGTCCAGGCCGCTCCAGTCCAGCTCCGGCCACGGCGCGGGCGCCGGGTGGCGGGTGTCGCGGTGCATCTTCGGCGGCTTGCCGAACAGCACGTCCATCGGCAGGTCGATCGGCCAGTCGCGGCCGCTTTCGCGCGCGTTCTCGACCGTCGCGCCGTAGCCGACGACCAGATGCTCCTCGGCGGTGGCATAGCCGACCACCGCGAACGGGCAGCGCTCGCGTTCGCAGATCGCGGCGAAGTCGGCCACGCGGTCGGCCGGCAGGCCGAGCACGTAGCGCTCCTGCGATTCGTTGCACCACAGCTGCATCGGCGACAGCGAGGGATCGTCGCTGGGCACGCGCGCCAGGTCGATCACGCCGCCGAGGCTGGAGTCGTGCAGCAGTTCGGGGATCGCGTTGGACAAACCGCCGGCGCCGACGTCGTGGGCGCTGTCGATCGGGTTGGCGTCGCCGAGCGCGACGCAGCGGTCGATCACTTCCTGGCAGCGGCGCTCCATCTCCGGGTTGTCGCGCTGCACGCTGGCGAAGTCGAGCGACTCGTCGCTGTCGCCGGACGCGACCGAGCTGGCCGCGCCGCCGCCCAGGCCGATCAGCATCGCCGGGCCGCCGAGCACGATCACCGCATGGCCGGGCTGGAGCCCGCGCTTGGCGACCTGCACGCGGTCGATCGCGCCGAGGCCGCCGGCGAGCATGATCGGCTTGTCGTAGGCGCGGGCGATCTCGCCCTGGCCGAGTTCGAAGCTGCGGAAATAGCCGACCAGGTTGGGCCGGCCGAATTCGTTGTTGAACGCCGCCGCGCCGATCGGGCCGTCGAGCATGATCTCCAGCGCCGGCGCCATGCGCGGGTTCAGCGCGCGCGCGCCTTCCCACGGTTGCGGCAGGGTCGGAATGCGCAGGTGCGAGACGCTGAAACCGCACAGGCCGGCCTTCGGACGGCCGCCGCGGCCGGTCGCGCCTTCGTCGCGGATCTCGCCGCCGTTGCCGGTGCTCGCTCCTGGAAAGGGAGCGATCGCGGTCGGATGGTTGTGGGTCTCGACCTTGATGCAGAACGCCGAATCGACCTGCGCTTCGGCCGCATAGGCCTGGCTGCCCGGCTGCGGGCGGAACCGGCGCGCCGGATAGCCTTCCACCACCGCGGCGTTGTCGCTGTACGCCGAGAGCGTGTTCTCCGGCGTCTGCGCGTGGGTGTACTTGATCATCTTGAACAAGGACTGCGGCTGGTCGCGGCCGTCGAGGGTCCAGGATGCGTTGAAGATCTTGTGCCGGCAGTGCTCGGAGTTGGCCTGGGCGAACATCATCAGTTCGACGTCGGCCGGGGCGCGACCGAGCGCGGTGTAGCGCTCGCGCAGGTAGGCGATCTCGTCCTCGGCCAGGGCCAAGCCGAGGCGGGCGTTGGCGGCTTCCAGTTCGTCCAGGGCGATGCGTTCGAGTTCGCCGCGCGCCGGCGTCGCGAACAACGCGGCCGCGTCGTCGCGCGCTTCCAGCAGCGACTGGGTCATCGGATCGTGCAGGACCTTGGCCAGCGCGCCCTGGGTCGGGGCGTCTTCCGGCCATCCGGCCAGGTCGTAGCGCAGGCCGCGTTCGACCCGCTTGACCGGCTGGCCGGCGCCGCGCAGCAGCTCGGTGGCCTTGCTGGCCCACGGCGACAGCGTGCCCAGGCGCGGGGTCGCGTAGCGCGACACGGCGCCGTCGGCGCGCGCGGCCTGCGCCGCTTCGGCTTGCAGGATGCGGCGCAGGGTGGCGTCGTCGGGCGCGCGGCCGGGCTCGGGCTCGACCCAGTACACGGGCCAGGCATCGAGCAGGCGGACGGAGGGATGGAGGGCGGACAGGCGGGCTTGCAGCCGCTGGCGGCGGAACGAAGACAGGGCCGAGGGGCCCTCGAGGACGATCATGTCCGAAGAACCGTGCAACGCAGGGCCCGTCATTGTACCCGAAGGGCCGGCGGGGCTCGGGGTCGGGGCTCTGGGAACGAACGGCCGGATGGGATCGACGGTTCGGCCGCCCCTGCAGGAGCGGCGCGAGCCGCGACCGCGCGGCCTGGGCGGGCGGCGTTGGCCGGATGTGCGGTGAAATCGCGGCCTGTCGCGGCTTGCGCGGGCGGCTGCGTGGTCGCGGTCGCGGCTTGCGCCGCTCCTGCAGGGGGCCATCGGGATGCCCGCGGGCGGGCCGAAAACGGCGAAAGGCCCGCTCGCGCGGGCCTTTCGGGCAAAGCTGCCGGGGCGGGCCGGGCTTACAGGCCGCCGACCGGGGTCGCCACCGCCGCGGCCGGCTTGGCCGCGGTCTTGGACTCGGCCGCCAGCTTGTCCAGCGCCTCGCGCAGCTGCGCCGGCGGCACGTAGCCGCCGAGCTGGACGCCGTCGACGTTCAGGATCATCGGGGTGCCGGTCAGGCCGGCGCGCTGGCCGACTTCGTACTGCTGCTCGACCGAGTTCTTGCACTGCTTCGACGACACCGCGCCGTGGTCGGACTTGGCGTCGGTCAGGGCCTTGCGGCGGTCGGTCGCGCACCACACCGAGACCATCTTCTTGTAGTCCTCGCTGCCGATGCCCATGCGCGGGAACGCCAGGTACTCCACCGCGATGCCCTGGCGGTTGTACTCGGCGATCTCGCTGTGCAGCTTGCGGCAGTAGCCGCATTCCACGTCGGTGAAGATGGTGACGGTGTGCTTGGGGTTCGGCGGGGCGAACACGATGCGCTCGCTGGCCGGGATGGTCTTGAGCAGGTCGCGGCGCATGCCGGCCAGGGTGTCTTCCATCACGTTGCGCTTGGCCTTGGTGTCGAACAGCGCGCCGCCGGAGCCGGGCAGGAACAGGTAGCGGCCGTCGTCGCTGACGTAGACCACCTGGCCGCCGACCACCGCCTCGCGGAAGCCCGGCATCGGCGCCGGGCCGACCTTGTCGATGTCGACCTTCGGGTTGAGCGTGCGCACGGCTTCGACCGCGCGCGCGTCGGCGCTGCCGGCGGCGACCTTGGGCGCGTTGCCGGTCGGCACCGCCGGCTGGGCGGCGTCGGCCTTGGCCGGATCGGTCTTGGCCGCGGCGGCGGCGCCCTGCGGCGCCTGGGCACAGGCGGACAGGCTGATGGCGCCGAGCACGGCGAAGAGGATGCGCTTCATTTGCTGTGAATCCTTGGCGGGAGCGATGGGGCGTTGGACCGCCCGGGGGACGTTAGGTTCGGCCGATTGTGGCATGGAGGGGGTTTGCAGTTCGTGTTCCGCGACCCGGGTCACGCGGGCTTGGGCGGGCATCGGTCGCGGATTGGAATCGTCGCCGCGCGGCGGGTCCGGCCGGATTAGGGCCCGCCGCGCGCGCCTTGGGCCGCCGGCCGAACGCTGGCGCGGTGCGGGCGGGCACGCCGCCGGCGCGGGCCCGGAGCGGCAGCGGCCGCACGGGCGGAGCCTTGCCCGGCCGGCGTCTTGCCGCCCGCCTGTTGCCGCCCCCTGTGGGCGCGAACCGCATGCGGCGAGCGCGATGCGGCGATGCCCGGGCGGCGATACCCGGGCCTCGGGACGGGAGCGCCGGGACGTGTGCGCCGGGACTCGATCGCCGGGATTCAGCCTCCGCGACTCACGCGCCGCCAGCCGCCGACGCCGGCCCAGCGCCGCCCGCGGGCGGCGCCTTCGCCGCCCCCTTGGCCTCGGCCGCCAGGCGGTCCAGCGCCTCGCGCAGCCGCGCCGGCGGGACATAGCCACCGAGTTGGACGCCGTCGGCGGTCAGCACCGTCGGCGTGCCGGTTTCGCCGACGCCGGCCTGCAGCCCGATCCGGTACTGCTGCTCGACCGTGTTCGGACACTGCCGGGCCTGCAGGTCGCGGCCGGCCTTGACCTCGGTCAGGGCCTTGCGCCGGTCGGCCGCGCACCACACCGACACCATCTTCTTGTAGTCCTCGGTGCCCAGGCCCATGCGCGGGAACGCCAGGTACTCCACCGCGATGCCCTGGCGGTTGTACTCGGCGATCTCGCTGTGCAGCTTGCGGCAGTAGCCGCATTCGGCGTCGGTGAACACGGTGACCGTGTACTTCGGGCTGGCCGGGGCGAACACGATGCGCTCGCTGGCGGGGATCGCCTTGAGCAGGTCGCGGCGCAGGCCGGCCACGGTGTCCTGGGTCAGGTTGCGCTTGGCCCGCAGGTTGAACAGCGCCCCGCCGGGCCCGGGCAGGAACAGGTAGTCGCCGTCGTCGCTGACATAGACCACCTGGGTGCCGGCGACCACCTCGCGGAAGCCCGGCATCGGCGCCGGGCCGACCTTGTCGATGGCGACCGCGGCGTTGAGCGAGCGCACCGCCGCGACCGCGCGCGCCTCGGCGCTGCCGGCGGCGACCTTCGGCGTAGCGGGCGTGGCGGGCATCGCGGCCGCGACGGCCGGCTTGGCGGCCTCCGCCGGGTTCGCGACCGCGCCCTGCGGCGCCTGCGCGCAGGCGGACAGACTGGCGACGCCGAGCATGGCGAGCAGGATGCGTTTCATGGCCTGGATTCCTTGGCGGGTGGGCGAATCGACCGCCCGCGGCGGATCGGAGTTCAACCGCCGGTCGCGGGCCGCGCGCTCATTCCGACGTTCCGTGAGTCCGATCACGGCGGGTGCGCCAGCGTCGCCGTTCGCCGCCCCGCCCCGCCCCGCGCAGGCGATCGCGCGCACGCCGCCGACAGACGCCGCGACGCCGGATCAGCCGCGCGGATGGTGTTTCGCGTGCAGGCGCTTGAGCTGCTCGCGCGCGACCAGGGTGTAGATCTGGGTGGTCGACAGCGAGCTGTGCCCGAGCAGCAACTGCAGCGCGCGCAGGTCGGCGCCGCGGTTGAGCAAATGGGTGGCGAAACTGTGGCGCAGGCCGTGCGGGCTGATCCGCGCGGGGTCGATGCCGGCCGCGGCGGCGTAGCGCTTGACCAGGTGCCAGAACGCCTGCCGGCTCGGCGCTTCGCCGCTGGGCTCGATAAACAACGGCGCCAGCGCGCGCTTGCCGGCCAGCGTCGGCCGCGCCTGCGCGAGGTAGCGCTCCAGCCAGTGCTGGGCCTCCTCGCCCAGCGGCACCAGCCGCTCCTTGCTGCCCTTGCCCATCACCCGCAGCACGCCCTGGCGCAGGTTGATCGCGGTCGCCGGCAACTGCACCAGCTCGCTGACGCGCAGGCCGCAGGCGTACATCAGTTCGAGCATGGCGCGGTCGCGCAGGCCCAGCGGTTGTTCGACCTCGGGCGCGGCCAGCAGCGCGTCGATCTGGCTCTCGGCCAGCGCCTTGGGCAGCGAGCGCGGCAGTTTCGGCGGCGCCAGCAACGCGGTCGGGTCGTCGCGGCGCAGGCCGCGGCGCAGCCGGTAGGCGTAGAACGCGCGCAGCGCCGACAACAGCCGCGCATTGCTGCGCGGCGAATAGCCCTCGCGGGTGCGCCAGGCCAGGTAATCGAACAAGGCCGCGCGGTCGGCGCCGGCCAGCCCGCGCCCCTCGCGCCAGCGCGCCAGCCCCTCCAGGTCGCGGCGGTAACTGTGCAGGGTCTGCTGGGCGAGGCCGCTTTCGGCCCAGATCGCATCCAGGAACGAGGCGATCGCATCGGCATCGGCTTGCTCGAGCGGCGGCAAGGCCATGGCGAGAGTGCGGCGGTCGGCGGGGGTGGAGGTCATGGGGCGAGCTTAGGGCACAGGAGCGAGCGTGGAGGAGCGAGCAGTGAGCGAAAGCGGAAAGCAGGCGTTTGCGGCTTTCGCTCACTCCTCACTCCTCCACGCTCACTCCTGCCTTTATCCTGCCGCGATGACTCAACCCGCCGCCGCCACAGCCCCCGACCGCCCCGCCGCCCTGATCGGCTGGCGCCTGCTCTCGCTGTTCTACGACTTCTGGCCGGTGCTGGCGCTGTGGATGCTGATCGGCGCGGTGATGGTGGCGGCCTTCACCGTCGCCGGGCACGACACCCACGAAAACATCCGGCCGCTGACCGCTTGGTGGTTCCTGGAATGGGCGCTGTGCTGGCTCGCCGCCGGCGGCTACGCCACGTTGAGCTGGCGCCGCGGCGGCCAGACACTGGGGATGCGGCCGTGGCGGCTGCGGGTCGGCGCCGCCGAGGGCGGCGTGCCGGGCTGGAAGGCGCTGTGGCTGCGCTACGCGGTCGGCACGCTGTCGCTGGCGCTGGGCGGACTGGGATTCTGGTGGGCCTGGTTCGACCGCGACCGGCTCACCTGGCACGACCGCGCCAGCGGCACGCGCACTTCGCGCCTGCCCAAGCGCCCGCGCTGATCGGCCGCCCCTTGTAGGAGCGACGCGAGTCGCGACCGCGCAACTGCGAACGACTGCGAACGACTGCGAAACTCAGGTTCCCGCGAAGCGACGGACCTCGCCGCTTTCGTCGCGGCCGCGGCATCGCGGTCGCGGCTCGCGCCGCTCCTACAAAAAGCAGCGGCTAGCCCGACCGTCGTCGGAACAAGAACGCCGACACCGACAGCATCACCACGGTCGGCATCAGATAGGCCAGGCGGAAGTCGAAGCGGAACACCTTGGCCAGTTCGACGAACTGGTTCTGCAGCAGCCAGAACATCAACGCGAACACGATGCCGATGAACAAGCGCTTGCTCATGCCGCCGCTGCGCAGGCTGCCGAAGGCGAACGGCACCGCCGCCAGGCACAGCGCCAGCACGTTGAGCGGGTAGAACCAGCGGCCCCAGTAGTGGGCCTCGAACTCGCCGGCGTCGAGCTGGTTGCGCTGGCGATCCTCGATCGCCTTGTGCAGGGCGGTGGCGCTGAGGTAGCGCGGCCGGTTGGTGCCGCTCATCAGCGCCGAGCTGTCGAGCTTGGACTCCCAGCGTTCCTCGGCGATGTGCTTCTTCTCCGCCGATTTCTCGTGGAAGGTGGTGCGGGTGACGTCGCGCAGCAGCCAGCCGCCGGGGCGGTGCTCGGCCACGCCGGCCACCGCGATCGACACCAGCCGCCCGTCCGCGCCGAACTGGTACAGGTTGACGTTGCGCAGTTCCAGCCAGCGGTCGGCGCCCTGGCTGCGCTCCTGGCCCTGGCTGGCGGCCAGGATCACGTCGCCCTCGCGCGCCCACAGGCCGGAGTACTCGGCGACCACCTGGTTGTTGGACTTGGCCGCGGCCTTGAGGCTCTCGGCGCGGCGCTGCGCGGCCGGCGCCAGGGTCTCGCCGTTGAACACCATCAGCAGGGTCAGCAGCGCCAGCGCGCCGGCCACCGCGATGCTGAGCCGGCGCCGCGACAGGCCGACCGCGCGCAGCACGGTCAGCTCCGAGGTCGAGGCCAGCTGGCCCAGCGCCATCAGCGAACCGACCACCGAGGCGTAGGGGAACAGCGCGTAGGCGCGGCGCGGCACGGTCAGGGCCATGTAGGCCAGCGCCTGCATGATCCCGTAGCGGCCCTTGCCGATGTCGCCGAATTCGCCGACGAAGCTGAGCATGAAGTCCAGGCCCAGCAGCACCGCCCAGGTCAGCAGCACGGTGCTGAGCACCACCCGGCCGACATAGATGTCGTGGATCTTCGGGAAGGGCTTCATGCCGCCGCCCTCCGCCGGCCGACCCGGCCGTCGCGCAGGTACATCCACGACGCCACCGCCAGCAGCGGCACGCTCAGCCACCACAGGCCGAGCGGGCCGGGGATCTTGCCGTCCTCGAGCCAGCCGGTGCCCATCATCATGAAATTGAAGCCGATCAGGTACGCCAGGAAGCCGATCAGCATGCTGCCGTAGCGGGCTTGGCGCGGCGTGCTGCGCGCCAGCGGGATCGCCAGCAGGGCGAACGCCAGCGCCATCAGCGGCGGGGTCAGGCGGTAGTGCAGCTGGGCGTTGGCCTCGCGGCGCGGATCGCCGATCAGCTGCAGCGTGGTCAGCATTTCCGGCGACTTGGGATCGTAGCGGTCCTCGTTGGCCGGCAGCAGCACGTCGTTGCGCTTGTAGCGCATCAGCCGGTAGTTGAGGTCGCCGTTGTCGGGCCCTTCGACCTCGAAGCCGTCGTCCAGGGTCAGGTAGCGCTCGCCGTTGGCGTCGACGGTGAGGCGGCCGGTCTTGGAGGTGGTGACGTCGCGGCGGTCGGGCTTGGCGCGGTAGATGAAGACCCGGTCGAAGCTCTTGCCGTCGTTGGACATGCCGCCGACGTAGATCACCCCGTTGCCGTTGGGCAGGCCGGTGAAGGCGCCCGGCTCCAGCCCGGCCACCACCAGGCTGCGATTGGCCTCGTTGATCATCGCCCGCGAGGAGCGGTCGGCCCAGGGGCCCAGCCACATCGAGCAGGCGCCGACCAGCAGCACGATCGGCCCGGCTACCAGCAGCAGCGGCCTGAGCAGCCGGCGCGGGCCGACGCCGACCGAGGCGATCACCGGCATCTCCGAATCGCGGTACAGCCGGCCCATGCCCAGCATCAGCCCCAGCAGCAGCGCCAGCGGCAGGATCAGCGGCAGCCACTTGATCAGGACCAGGCCCAGCTGGACCAGCATCAACCCGGCCGGGACCTTGCCCTTGGCGATGTCCTCGAGCACGTCGGTGAAGGCGCCGCCGACGCAGACGATCAGCAGCACCACCAGGGTGGCGAAGATCGCCTGGGCGAATTCGCCGGTCAGGTAACGGTCAAGCTTCTGCATGAGGCGTGGGGGCGCGCTTCGGAATGGGCTTCGGCATCGGGCGGGCTTGCTTTAAACTCGGGGGTTCGTTCGACGGCTGGCCTGCCCTCGCCGCCCGGCGACCGGTCCGATTCCGGTCCCGGAACGCCATGGCGGGCCTGGCCCCGGTCGCGAATCCTTCCGCGCCCCGCGTCGCCGGCCTTCCGCCGGTTCCGCGGTCCGCCCCGCAAGGCATGCCGCAGGGCATGCGTTCTCAGGATCGGCCTCGGCATAGCCGGACGATTGTACGTACTCACCTTCCTATCTGCTCGGGAATCTGTTGGATGACCCTCGAATTCGACCTGAACCGCGACGCTGCGGCCGCCGCCCAAACCGATTGCGTCGTGGTAGGCGCCTTCGCCGACAAGACCCTGACCGCTGCGGCGCGAACGCTGGATGAAGCCAGCGGCGGCCGCCTGACCGTGCTGCTGGAACGCGGCGACATCAGCGGCAAGACCGGCAAGACCGCGCTGCTGCACGACGTGCCCGGCGTGGCCTCGCCGCGCGTGCTGGTGGTGGGCCTGGGCGAGCCGGGCAAGTTCGGCGTGGCCCAATACCTCAAGGCGGTCGGCGACGCGGCGCGCGCGCTCAAGGCCGGCCCGGTCGCGCACGCGCTGCTGACCCTCAGCGAAGAACCCGTGGCCGGCCGCGACGCCGCCTGGGCGATCCGCCAGGCCGCCATCGCCGCCGACCACGCCTGCTACCGCTACACCGCCACGCTCGGCAAGAAGAAGGACGAGCCGGGCCTGCGCAAGCTCTCCATCAGCGGCGGCGACACCGCCGCGCTCGCCCACGGCCAGGCCATCGCCGCCGGCGTGCAGTTCGCGCGCGAGCTCGGCAACCTGCCGCCGAACGTCTGCAACCCGGCCTACCTGGCGCAGCAGGCCAGCGAGTTCGCCGACCGCTTCGCCAACACCGAGTGCGAAGTGCTCGACCGCGCGCAGATGCAGGAACTGGGCATGGGCTCGCTGCTCGCGGTGGCGCGCGGCTCGGCCAATCCGCCGAAGCTCATCGTGCTCAAGTACAGCAACGGCGGCGACGCCAAGCCGTACGTGCTGGTCGGCAAGGGCATCACCTTCGACACCGGCGGCATCAACCTCAAGGTCCAGGGCGGCATCGAGGAGATGAAGTTCGACATGTGCGGCGCGGCCTCGGTGATGGGCGCGTTCGTCGCGGCCGTGGGCATGCAGCTGCCGATCAACCTGGTGGTGATCGTGCCGGCGGTGGAGAACATGCCCGACGCCGACGCCTACCGCCCGTCCGACGTGCTGACCAGCATGTCCGGCAAGACCATCGAGGTCGGCAACACCGACGCCGAGGGCCGCCTGATCCTGTGCGACGCGCTGACCTACGCCCAGCGCTTCGAACCGCAGGCGCTGCTCGACGTGGCGACCCTGACCGGCGCCTGCGTGGTCGCCCTGGGCAAGTTCGCGACCGGCCTGATGAGCAAGCACGACGACCTGTCGGCCGAGCTGATCGGCGCCGGCGAGCAGGTGTTCGACCGCGCCTGGCGCCTGCCGCTGTGGGACGAATACCAGACCCAGCTCGAATCCAGCTTCGCCGACGTCTACAACATCGGCGGCCGCTGGGCCGGCGCGATCACCGCCGGCTGCTTCCTGGCCCGTTTCGCCGAAGGCCAGCGCTGGGCGCACCTGGACATCGCCGGCGTCGCCAGCGAAGAAGGCAAGCGCGGCCTGTCGACCGGCCGGCCGGTCGGCATGCTGTCGCAGTGGCTGCTGGAGCGCGGCGGCGCCTGAGCGCCGCGCACGGGCATGTGGCTGGCCGAACGCCGTCTGCGCAGGGTCGCGGCCGATGGTTCGGTAGCGACGGTGCGGGTCCGCATCGGCCAGCCGCGGACCCACCGCGACGACTGCGTCTGCGCGGTCGAGCTCGACAGCGGCTCCGGCCCGGCTTCGCGCCATGAGATCCATGGCGTGGACGCCTGGCAGGCGATCGTCCTGGCGATGGGCTTCGCCCGCGGCATGCTGCAGGCGCAGCTGCGGCAGGGACACCGCCTGCTGTGGCCCGACGACGACGAACCCTACGCGCTCGACGACCTCTTTCCCTCCGCAAAGTAGGCACCCATGCCCCGCGCCGACTTCTACCTGATCCAATCGCCGCGCTTCAAAGAAGAGCCGATGCGCCTGGTGTGCGAACTGGCGCGCAAGGCCCACGCCGCCAGCCTGCCGACCCTGATCCTGGCGCGCAGCGCCGAGCAGGCCGAGCAGCTCGACGACATGCTGTGGGACATGGGCGAGGACGCCTACATCCCGCACCAGATCGCCGGCATGGACGAGGACGAGGACGAAGCCGACGTGCTGATCGCCGCGCCCGACCACGACCCCGCGCTGCGCGCGCTGGTGATCAACCTGCGCGACGCCGCGGTCGCCGACGGCTTCGAGCGCGTGCTCGAGGTGGTCCCCGCCGACGACGGCGCGCGCGGCCCGCTGCGCGAGCGCTGGAAGCAGTACCAGGCGCGCGGCTTGCAATTGAACAAGCACGACATGTAGCCGCACGGCGAGGCGCGACGGCGATGGGAGCTAACCGCAATGGTTGTTCGCCACGGCCTTCGCCCTCACCTTCGACGTAACGATTTCACCGCTCGCGCTGTCCCCGCCTTTCCCATTCCTTTCATTGCCTGCCCTGACCCTATGTCCCTCGAGTCCAGCTACGATCCCAAACAGTTCGAAGCCCGCCTGTACGAACAGTGGGAAAGCAGCGGCGTATTCAAGCCGCGCGGCGAGGGGCCGGCCTACACCATCCTGCTGCCGCCGCCGAACGTCACCGGCACCCTGCACATGGGCCATGCGTTCCAGCACACCCTGCAGGACGCGCTGATCCGCTACCACCGCATGCTCGGCTGCGACACCTTGTGGCAGATGGGCACCGACCACGCCGGCATCGCCACCGAGATGGTGGTCGCGCGCAATCTCGGCCAGGAAGGGCTGACCCGCGACGGCCTCGGCCGCGACGGCTTCATCGAGAAGGTGTGGGAGTGGAAGCAGCACTCCGGCGGCACCATCGAGCGGCAGATGCGCCGCCTCGGCGCGTCCGGCGACTGGTCGCGCTCGATGTTCACGATGGACCCGATCGCGTCCAACGCGGTGGTCGAGGCGTTCGTGCGCATGCACGAGCAGGGCCTGATCTACCGCGGCCAGCGCCTGGTCAATTGGGACCCGGTGCTGAAGACCGCGATCTCCGACCTGGAAGTCGTCAACGAGGAAGAGAACGGCTTCCTGTGGTCGATCTCCTATCCGCTCAGCGACGGCAGCGCGACGCTGGTGGTCGCCACCACGCGTCCGGAAACCATGCTCGGCGACACCGCGGTCATGGTCCATCCCGACGACGAGCGCTACGCGCACCTGATCGGCAAGACCGTGAAGCTGCCGCTGAGCGAGCGCGAGATTCCGGTCATCGCCGACGCCTACGTCGACCGCGAGTTCGGCACCGGCGTGGTCAAGGTCACCCCGGCGCACGACTTCAACGACTACGCGGTCGGCCAGCGCCACAACCTGCCGCTGATCAACATTTTCACCCTCGACGCGAAGGTCAACGGCAACGCGCCGGCGAAGTACGTCGGCCTGGACCGTTTCGACGCGCGCAAGGCGGTGCTCGCCGACCTGGAAGCGCTGGGCCTGCTGGTCGAGACCAAGGACCACAAGCTGCAAGTGCCGCGCGGCGACCGCACCAACCAGGTGATCGAGCCCTACCTGACCGACCAGTGGTTCGTGAAGATGGACGGCCTGGCCGCGCGCGGCCTGGAAATCGTGGAAAAGGGCGAGGTGCGCTTCGTTCCGGGCAACTGGATCAACACCTACCGCCACTGGATGGAGAACATCCAGGACTGGTGCATCAGCCGCCAGTTGTGGTGGGGCCACCGCATTCCGGCGTGGTACGACGACGCCGGCGCGATCTACGTCGGCCGCGACGAAGCCGACGCGCGCGCGCGCGCCGGACTCGGCGCGGACGTCGCGCTGCGCCAGGACAACGACGTGCTGGAGACCTGGTTCTCCTCGGGCCTGTGGCCGTTCAGCACCCAGGGCTGGCCGGACGAGGCGGCGATGGGCGCGCGCGGTTTCGAGCGCTACCTGCCGACCAGCGTGCTGGTCACCGGGTTCGACATCATCTTCTTCTGGGTCGCGCGCATGATCATGCTGACCGACCATTTCGTCGGCGTGGTGCCGTTCAAGGACGTGTACATGCACGGCCTGGTGCGCGACAAGGACGGGCAGAAGATGTCCAAGTCCAAGGGCAACGTGCTCGATCCGCTCGACCTGATCGACGGCATCCCGCTCGAGGACCTGGTCGCCAAGCGCGTCTCGGGCCTGATGCAGCCGAAGATGGCCGAGAAGATCGAAAAGGCCACGCGCCGCGAATTCCCCGAAGGCATCCCGGCGTTCGGCGCCGACGCGCTGCGCTTCACCATCGCCGCGCTGGCCACCCACGGCCGCGACATCAAGTTCGACCTCGGCCGCGCCGAGGGCTACAAGAACTTCTGCAACAAGCTGTGGAACGCCACCCGCTTCGTGCTGATGAACACCGAGGGCGCGAGCTTCTCCGGCGCGCCGCAGCCCAGGACCGACGCCGAGCGCTGGATCCTGGCGCAGCTGGCCAAGACCGCGGACGAGGCGCAGGCCCACTTCGCCGCCTACCGCTTCGACCTGCTCGCCCAGAGCCTGTACGAATTCGCCTGGAACGCCTACTGCGACTGGTTCGTCGAACTGTCCAAGCCGGCGCTGCAGGGCGAGGACCGCGCCGCCGCCGACAGCACCCGCCACACCCTGCTGTACGTGCTCGAACGGCTGCTGTCGCTGCTGCACCCGCTGATTCCGTTCGTGACCGACGAACTGTGGCAGCAGATCGCGCCCAAGCTCGGCCTGGACGAGGCGACGGTGATGCTGCGGCCGTACCCGCGCGCCGCCGACATCGCCGGCGGCGATGCCCAGGCCGAGGCCGACGTGGAGTGGCTCAAGGCGATGGTGTCGGCGCTGCGCAAGGTGCGCAGCGAACTCAACGTCAAGCCGTCCGACGCGGTCTCGCTGCTGCTGGCCAAGGGCGACGCCAGCGACCGCGAGCGCAGCGAGCGCTTCGCCTCGCAGCTGCGCTTCCTCAACAAGCTCGACCGGATCGAGTTCGTCGAGGACGCGGCGTCCGCGCCGCCGGCCGCGGCGGCGGTGGTCGGCGAACTGATCCTGCTGGTGCCGCTGCCGGCGGAGAAGCTCGACGCCGAGCGCGTGCGCCTGGACAAGGAAAGCAAGCGCGTGGCCGGCGAGATCGACAAGTGCAAGGCCAAGCTCGCCAGCGACACCTTCGTGCAGAACGCGCCGCCGGCGGTGGTGGAACAGGAGCGCAAGCGCCTGGTCGACTGGACCGCGATGCTGGAAGAACTGGCGGCGCAGCGGCGCAAGCTGGACTGAATCCGGGCGTTTGGGATCGGCGAAAAAGCCGCGACTTGGTCGCGGCTTTTTCGTATGCGTCCGGCGGTCGGCCTTCGGCCTTGTGCAGCGACCGGACACAAGAGCGTCGGGCCTGAAGGCCCTCCCACGATCACCCGGCTGCCCCGAAGCCCGGGGCTCGCCCTTGTGGGAGGGGCTTCAGCCCCGACGCCTTCCGATCAGCGCCCGGCGATCCGACACAAGAGCATCGGGCCTGAAGGCCCTCCCACGAAACATCGAGTCCGCAGGCCCTCCCCCAACGGCCGCTCACTCCTGCGCGAGCAATTCGATCGCCATCACCAGCGCGTCCTCGCGCCCGCCGCGGGCCGGGTAGTAACGCGGGCGGCGGCCGATCTCGTTGAAACCTTCGCTGTGGTACAGCGCGATCGCGCCGGGGTTGGACGGGCGCACTTCCAGGAACACCCGCTCGGCGCCGCGGCCGCGGGCGATGCGCAGCAGCGCGCGCAGCAGCCGGCGGCCGTGGCCGCGGCCGTGCGCTTCCGGCGCGACGCAGACGTTGAGCACGTGCGCCTCGCCGGCGGCCACGCTCATCAGGAAATAGCCGGTCACGCGACCGGCGTCGGTCAGCACCCAGGACGGGTAGTCCGCGCGCAGGCAGTCGCGGAAGATGCCCGGGGTCCAGGGGAATTCGTAGGCGCGGATCTCGATGGCGTGGACCGCGTCGAGGTCGTCCTCGCGCATCGGCCGCAGTCCGGCCGGCGCGGCGCTGGCGTCCTCCAGGTCCGGCGCCAGCGCGCTCATCCGCGCGCGCCCCGGCGCAGCGCACGCAGGCGCGGCCACAGCGCGCGCTTGGCGGCGGGCGCGCGCAGGGCGTCCGGATCGAACAGCGCCTGCACCTCGGGGTCGCCCGATGCGCGCCGGGCGGCACGCAGCAGGTTGCGCAGCAGCGCGCTCTCGGCGCCCTGGTTGCGCTGTCCCTGTGCGCCGGCGTTCGCGCGTCCGCCATCGCCGCGCACCGGTTCGCTGCGTTCGTCCGCACGCCGGTCGGCGCGGGGCGCGCCGCGGTTCGGCGTCTCGTTCGGGGCGCGGGCCCCGACGCGATCGCGCTCGCTTGCGCGCGCGTCCTCGTCTGCGTCGCGGGACGGCGCGGCCGCGGCTGGCTCGTCGCCGGCCAGGGCCAGCACCGAGTAGCCCATCGCCTGCAGCCACTCGCGCTGCTGCGCGTCCCACAGCCCGCTCATGCCGCCCCCGCTCCGCCGGCCGGCGGCGACGGCGTTTCCGGCGTGCGCCGCAGCCGGCGCCAGAGCGCCTGCACCGGCCCGGACAAGGCATACGGCGCGAAGATCGCCAGCAGCACCCGCGGCGGGTCGATGGCGATCGCCACCAGCACCGCCACCACCACCAGGATCGCCAGGAACGGCACCCGGTCGTTGCGCGGGCCGCTGCCCTTGAAGCTGACGTAGCGCACCCGGCTGACCATCAGCAGACCGGCGAGCACGGTCACCGCCAGCGCGGCGTAGCGCAGTTCCTCGCCGGACAGGTCGAAGCTGTGGCAGGTCCACACGAAGCTCGCCACCAGTCCGGCCGCGGCCGGGCTGGCCAGGCCGATGAACCAGCGCTTGTCGACCTGGCCGACCTGGGAATTGAACCGGGCCAGGCGCAGCGCCGCGCAGGCGGCGTAGAGGAAGGCGCCGACCCAGCCGATCTTGCCGGGGATGCCCCCGTCGAGCTTGGTCGCCTCCAGCGCCCAGTGGTACATCACCAGCGCCGGCGCCAGGCCGAAGCTGATGAGGTCGGCGAGCGAGTCGTACTGCACGCCGAATTCGCTCTGGGTGTTGGTCAGCCGGGCGACCCGGCCGTCCACGCCGTCGAGGATGGCGGCGACGAAGATCGCCACGCAGGCCTCGTCGAAGCGGCCCTGGGTCGCGGCGATGATCGCGTAGAAACCGGCGAACATGCCGCCGGTGGTGAACAGATTGGGCAGCAGGTAGATGCCGCGTCCGCGCGGGCGGGGCGTGGGTTGGGGTTCCATAACTGGGAAGTGTAGCGCTTGCCGTCGTCATGGCAGGATGCTGCAATTCCGTTTCCCCCCGCCGTACCGCGGCCTGGTCCGCGTTTTCCGACGTTCCGCTGCCCCGCTTCCGGAGCCATCCATGTCCCGCACGTCCCGCATTTCCGCCCGTCGCGCCCTGCCGGCGCTGGGCCTGGGCGCCATCCTGGCCGCCCTGACGGCCTTCCCGGCCGCCGCCACCGACCTGTACCAGTGGAAGGACGCCCAGGGCGTCACCCACTATTCCGACTCGCCCCCGCCGGCCCAATCCGGCAGCGGCCAGGTCAAGAACCGGGTGATCCGCAACAAGAGCGGCACCCCGAGCCAGACCGCCGCCGCCAGCGCGCCGGCCGAGAACAGCCAGTGCACGTCCGCGCGCGCCAACCTCAAGCAGTTGCAGAGCTCGGCCCAGGTCGGCGTGGACAACGACGGCGACGGCAAGCCCGACAGCGCGCTCGACGCGCAGCAGCGCGCCGCCCAGGTGCAGTTGGCCGAGGCCTCGATCCGCGCCTACTGCACGCCGGCGCCGGCCGCCGCCGGGCAAACGGGCGAACCCAAGGCCTGACCCGGGCCGCGGGGCGCGCCCGGCGCGCGCCTCGCCGCCGCAGACCGCCGCCTCGCGCGGCGGTTTTTTTTCGCCCGCCGCCGGCCGCGGCCCCGCGCACGGCCCCGAGCCCCGGCGACGCGGTGTTGCGCCGCGCGCCGCGCATGCCGACCGCGCCCGCACGGGCAGCCGCGGCAGCCCGCGCCGCGCGCATGGCACACTGTCGCCCTTTCCCAGCCCACGAATCCCGACCGATGCGCCTGTCGCAGTTCCACCTCCACACCAGCAAGGAAACGCCCGCCGAAGCCGAGATCGTCAGCCACAAGCTGATGCTCAAGGCCGGCATGATCCGCAAGCTCGCCGCCGGCTTGTACACCTGGTCGCCGCTGGGCCTGCGCGTGCTGCGCAAGGTCGAGCGCGCGGTGCGCGAGGAGATGGCGGCGGCCGGCGCGATCGAGGTGCTGATGCCGGCGGTGCAGCCGCGCGAGCTGTGGGAGGAAACCGGCCGCTGGGAGAAATTCGGCGGCCAGCTGCTCAAGGTCAAGGACCGCAAGGAGGCGTGGTATTGCGTCGGGCCGACCCACGAAGAGGTCATCACCGATTTCGCCCGCAACGAACTGGCCAGCTACAAGCAGCTGCCGGTGAACTTCTTCCAGATCCAGACCAAGTTCCGCGACGAGATCCGCCCGCGCTTCGGGGTGATGCGCGCGCGCGAGTTCCTGATGAAGGACGCCTACTCCTTCCATCTCAGCGATGAGGACCTGGGCCGCGAGTACCGCAACATGTACGACACCTACGGCCGCATCTTCACCCGCCTGGGGCTGAAGTTCCGCGCCGTGTTCGCCGACACCGGCGCGATCGGCGGCAGCGCTTCGCACGAGTTCCACGTGCTGGCCGATTCGGGCGAGGACGCGATCGCCTTCTCCGACGGCTCCGACTACGCCGCCAACGTCGAACTGGCCGAGGCGGTCTCGCCGGGCCCGCGCGCGGCCGCGGCCGAGGACCTGCGCAAGGTCGAGACGCCGGTGCAGAAGACCTGCGAGGACGTCGCCGCGCTGCTCGGCATCGACCTGCAGCGCACGGTCAAGTCGGTGGCGATCGTGGGCGTCGACGCCGACGGCGCGGCGCAGTTCGCGCTGGCGCTGGTGCGCGGCGACCACGTGGTCAACGAGATCAAGCTGTCCAAGCTCGCCGGCCTGGCCGAGTATCGCCTCGCCACGGAAGCGGAAATCCTCGAACACCTCGGCGCGCAGCCGGGTTTCCTGGGGCCGGTCAAGCCGGTGCGCGCGATCCGTATCGTCGCCGACCGCAGCGTTGCGGCGATGGCCGACTTCGTGGTCGGCGCGAACGACAACGGCTACCACCTCGCCGGGGTCAACTGGGGCCGCGATCTGGCCGAGCCGGACGAGATCGCCGACATCCGCAACGCGGTCGCCGGCGATCCCTCGCCCGACGGCCGCGGCACGCTCGGCATCGCCCGCGGCATCGAGGTCGGCCACGTGTTCCAGTTGGGCCGCAAGTACGCCGAGGCGATGAAACTGACCGTGCTCGACGAAACCGGCAAGGCCGCGACGCCGGCGATGGGCTGCTACGGCATCGGCGTGTCGCGCATCGTCGCCGCGGCGATCGAGCAGAACTTCGACGACGCCGGCATCGCCTGGCCCGAGGCGATGGCGCCGTGGCAGGCGGTGGTGTGCGTGATCAATCCCAAGAACGATGCGGGCGTGGCCGAGGCGGCGCAGGCGCTGTACCAGGACCTGCTCAAGGCCGGCGTCGACGCCGCCCTGGACGACCGCGGCCTGCGCCCCGGCGCGATGTTCGCCGACATGGAGCTGATCGGCGTTCCGCACCGCGTGGTGGTGTCCGAGCGCGGCCTGGCCGCCGGCAGTTTCGAATACCGCCACCGCCGCAGCGATGCGGCGGAGAATCTCGACCGCGCCGCGGTGCTGGCGCGGATCGGCGCCGGCGCCTGAGTCCGCCGCGGCGCCGGGGATTTTCCCGGCGCCCGCCGGACGCGACCGGGTTCGGCTGCGACCGAACCCGGCCCGGCTTGCCCAAGCAGGTTTCGTGCCCGATTTAGATAACCGCGGTCGCGTTGTGCGAAATCCAACCGCCATAACCGCGGCATACCGCGCCGCAGCAATGCCGCCGCCGAGGATTCGGCCCGCCTCGCCTCGCCCCAAGCCGCCGCCCGCCCACTGGTGCGCTGCGTTTCCAGCACCCTCGCGCTCTCGCGCCCATCGCAGCCGGCGCCTCGATTTACCCCCATGCCGGCGCCGAGGAATACCGCGCGCCACCTGTTAAATATGCCGGGCAATATCCCGTTCGGCATTTACGCCGCCCCGGCCCTGCCTTTACTATGCTGCCGCGCGCCAGGGACTGGCCGTTATTCCGACCATACTCCCGGAGGCTCCATGACGATCGACATCTCTGCGTTGTCCGCGAAAGAACTGGAAAATCTGATCAGCCAGGCCAAGAAGCGCAAGACCACCCTCAACAAGCGCAAACCGCTGGCCGCGGTGCGCAAGAAAGTCGTCGCCCTGCTCAAGGCCGAAGGCTACGCCCTGGAAGAACTGTTCGGCGGCGCCGCTCCCGCCGCGCGCGCCGGCCGTCCGGCCAAGGCCGCCAAGAGCGCCGCCCCGGCCGCGCGCAAGGCGCGCAAGCCGCTGGGCAAGGTCGCGCCGAAGTACCGCAACCCGGCCAATACCGGCGAAACCTGGACCGGCCGCGGCAAGCAACCGCGCTGGCTGGCGGCGTACACCGCCCAGGGCAAGAAGCTGGAAGACTTCCTGATCAAGTAATCGGGACGAAAAAGCAAAATCCCCCGAAACCGCCGGCCTCGAGCCGGCGTTTTCATTTGCTCCCGTCTTTTTCGAACACGCCGCCCGAGCCGCGACGAATCAACGCGCCCGATCCCCCATCGCGCGCTACAGATTCCGCCGCGACGGCAACAACAGATTCCCGAATATCAATCCCGCGATCAGCGCCAGCAGGATATTCACCACCGCCAGCACCGCGTCCTGCCCGACCTGCACGTCCTGCTGCTGCAGCATGTTCAGCAGCCCGCGCAGGCTCACGCTGCCGGGCACCAGCAAGATGATGCCGGGCACGCGCAGGATCGCGCCGGGCCGGTTGCCCCAGCGCGCGTAGGCGTTGCCCAGCGCGGTCATGACCAGCGCGGCCAGGAAGATTCCCGCCGGACTGCCCCAGGCCAGGCCGACGAAACGCGAGATCAGATAACCGCCGGCGGCCGCGGCCATGACCTTGGGATAATCGGCGCGATGGGCGCGGAACAACACCGCGAACGCGTACGAGGCCACCGCCAGCCCGGCCCATTCGACCCAGCCGTCCTGCGGCCGCCACGCGCGCACCACCGGTTCCAGGCCGACCAGGTCGGCCAGGTACAGGCCGATCACCGTGCCCACCGCGAGTTTCACCACCGTCGTCACCGCACCGGCGAAACGCGCGGTGCCCGACACCAGGTGCTGGCTGGTCAGTTCGTTGACCGCGTTGGTCAGCGCCATACCCGGCAACAGCACGATCAGCGACGCGATGATCACCGTGTTCTGGTTCAGCGGGGCGACGAAGTTGGCCACCAGCACCACCGCCGCCGCCGCGAACATGCCGGCGATGGCCTCCAGCGCCTCGCGCAGTCGCGGGCGCTGGCCGGACACGTCGACCAGCAGGCCGATCATCAGGCCGTTGACCGCGGCCACGCCGATGTCCAGCCACGGCAGCCGCAGCAGCGCCGCCACCGCGCCGGCGGCCAGGCCGTAGCCGAACACCTGCATCGCCCGCCAGCGGCGCGTGCGCGGGCGGTCCAGCGCTTCCAGCGCGGCGTGGCCGGCGGCCAGGTCCAGGCGCCCGGCCATCACGTCCTCGGCGATGCGGTCGGTCTCGCTGAGCCGGTACAGATCGTTCTCGCCCGGCGGCAGGCGGATGACCCGGGTGGTGTCGCTGTCGCCCATCGGCCGCTGCGGGTCGCTGAAGGTCAGGATCAGCCCGGTCGGATTGGACCAGGGCTCGCACTCCAGCCGCAGCTTCTGCGCCACCGAGGTGACCGCCCCCTCCAGCCGCTGCGCGGTGGTGCCGTAGCTGTGCAGGCGTTCGGCCAGCTCGACCACGAAGGCGATGCGGGCGGCGTAGCTGGTGGCGCTGAGCGGATGCGGGACGGACATATCGGCAAAGCATGGCACGCGCGCGCGCGCTTGGGCAGCGGCGGCGCGCTCGCCATCTGCGCAGCGACAGGGCATGCTGGGCCGTCGCTCGCGCATCGCGGCGCGGCGCATTCCGCCCCTTCCACCGACCACCGGCCCATGGACGACGCAGCGGTCAGCCACAGCCCACGCAAGCCGGCGCGCGCAGCGCCGCCGCGGCGCGTGCTGATCGTCGAGGACGACGCCGACGTCGCCCAGGCGCTGCGCCTGCTGCTGGTGTCCGACGATTACCAGGCCGACATCGCGGCCTCGCCGGACGAGGCCGCGGCCCGGATCGAAAGCGCGCAGTACGCCGCCGCGATCGTCGACATGAACTACCGCCGCGACACCACCTCCGGCGGCGAGGGCCTGCAGCTGATCGCGCGCCTGCGCGCGGCGGCGCCGCAGCTGCCGGTGCTGGCGATGACCGCCTGGGCCAGCGTCGGCCTGGCGGTGGAGGCGATGCGCGTGGGCGCGGCCGACTTCATCGAGAAACCGTGGAGCAACGTGCGCCTGCTGCAGGTGCTGGCGACCCAGATCGCGCTGCACCGCAGCCATCTCAACGAACAGCGCCTGAGCGCGGCGCAGACGCTGCTGCTGGCGCACGACGGCGAGTTCGTGGCCGAATCGCCGAGCATGCGCGCGGCGGTCGAATCGCTGCGGCGCATCGCCGGCACCGACGCCAACGTGCTGCTGCTGGGCGAGAACGGCACCGGCAAGACCCTGATCGCGCAGAAGCTGCACGAGTGGTCGCCGCGCGCGGCGCGCGCGTTCGTCAAGGTCAACGTCGGCGCGCTGGCGCCGGGCGTGTTCGAATCGGAACTGTTCGGCCACGTCCGCGGCGCCTACACCGACGCCAAATCCGAGCGCGCCGGCCGCTTCGAGCTGGCCGACGGCGGCAGCCTGTTCCTCGACGAGATCGGCACCGTGCCGGCGGCGCAGCAGGCGGCGCTGCTGCGCGTGGTCGAGGACGGCGAGTTCGAGCGCGTGGGTTCCTCGCGCACCCAGCGCGCCGATGTCCGCCTGATCGCCGCGACCAACCTCGACCTGGCCCAGGAGGTGCGCGAGAGCCGCTTCCGCCAGGACCTGCTGTACCGCCTGAACACCTTCGAGATCACCCTGCCGCCGCTGCGCGAGCGCGACGCCGACATCGTGCCGCTGGCGCGCCTGTACCTGGCCCAGGCCGCGGCCCGTTACCGACGCGAGCCGCCGGTGCTGACCGCGGCGGCGGAACGCGCGCTGCTGCGCTACCCGTGGCCCGGCAACGTGCGCGAGCTGGCCCACGCGATGGAACGCGCCGCGCTGCTGGCGCGCGGCGCGCAGTTGGACGCGGCCGAGCTGCAGTTGCGCGGCGGCATCGCCGACGGCGACGAGCCGGATTGGAGCCGGACCACCCTGGAACAGGCCGAAGCGCGCCTGATCCGGCAAGCGCTGGAGCGCCACGGCGGCAACCTGCAGCGCGCCGCCGACCAGCTCGGCATCACCCGCCAGAGCCTGTACCGGCGGCTGGAAAAGCACGGCCTGAGCGCGCCGGAAGAGCGCTGACCCGATGCGTTCGCGCGCCCTGCTCGCCGCCGCCGCGATCGCCTCGCCCGCGCTGGCGGCGCTGGGCCTGGTGCTGATCGCCGGGCGCCCCGACGGGTTCGTCGGCGCGGCGCTGATGGCGCTGGTGCTGGCGCTCACCGCGACGATCGCGTTGAGCCTGCGCCCGCGCGAACCGCACCGCCTGCGCACGCTCGGCACCCTCGCCGACGCGCTGCGCGACGGCGACTACGGCGTGCGCGTGCGGCCGCCCGCCGGCCCCGGCGGCTACGCCGAGCTCGCCGCCACCCTCAACGCCCTGGCCGACCACCTGCAGCGCGAACGCCACGACCTGCACGAAACCCTGCAATTGCTCAGCAAGACCCTGGCCGGCCTGGACGGCGCGGTGCTGACCTTCGAGGCCGACGGCCGGCTGAAGCTGATCAATCCGGCCGGCGCGCGCCTGCTCGGCGCCGACGCGACCGCGCTGGTCGGCCGCACCTGGAGCGAACTGGGCCTGGGCGAGCTCATGCGCGCCGACCCCGAGGCCCCGGCCAGCCGGGTGCGCGCGTACGAGTTCCCGGCCCGCGGCGGGCGCTGGCAGATCACCCACAGCCCGCTGCGCAGCCGCAGCCTGGCCGGCCACCTGCTGGTGGTGCAGCCGATCGAGCAGGCCCTGCGCGAGGAAGAAACGCAGGCGTTCGAACGCCTGCTGCGGGTGCTCGGCCACGAGATCAACAATTCGATGACCCCGATCATCTCGCTGGCCGACACCCTGCAACGGCTGATCGAACGCGGCGACGCCGGCGACGACGTCCGCGCCGGCCTGCGCCTGATCGGCGAGCGCGCGCAGTCGCTGCAGCGCTTCATCGCCGGCTACGCCGCGCTGGCGCGGCTGCCGCGCCCGCAGCCGCACGCGGTGTCGCTGCGCGCGGCCTGCACCGATGCGGCCGCGCTGCTGGACCGCTGCGGCGCGCGCATCGTCCTGGACGAGGGCGACGACCTGCGCGTGCGCGCCGACCGCGACCAGTTGCAGCAGGCGCTGATCAACCTGTTGCGCAACGCCGCCGAGGCCGGCGGCGAGGACGAGATCCGGGTGCGCTGGAGCGCCGAGGACGGACGCGCGCTGGTGCGCATCCTCGACCGCGGCCACGGCCTGCCGGCCAGCGACAATCTGTTCGTGCCCTTCTTCACCACCAAGCCCGAGGGCTCCGGCATCGGCCTGGTGCTGTCGCGGCAGATCGTGGAAGCGCAGGGCGGCCGGCTGAGCCTGCGCAACCGCGACGACGGCCACGACGGCGCGGTGGCCGAACTGGAACTGCCGCTGTGGGCGGCATGAGCGGCGCGGCGCCGGCCCGGCGGCGGCCGCGACCGTAGCGGCCGCGACCGTAGCGGGCGCGACCGCAAACGGACGGTGCGATGTCCGATTCCGGACGGTCGCGGTATCGCTCCGACGCAGGATCAGGCACTTAGACGCTCATCGGCGCTGGCACGCTCCTTGCGGGGAACCCCGCATGGACATCGCCAAGTCGCCCGCCGCCCGCCGCCCGTTCTGGAAACGCCACCGCCTCGCGCTGGCCGCCGCCGCGGGGCTGGCGCTGTGCGCCGTGGCGGCGCTGTGGAACCTCGGCCAGGCCATGCCGAGCGTGGCCCGCACCCAGGTGTGGATCGACGACGCCCGGCGCGGGCCGATGCAGGTCGAGATCCGCGCCAGCGGCACCCTGGTGCCCAAGGACATCCGCTGGATCACCGCCGGCACCACCGCCACCGTGCAACAGGTGGTGGTGCTGCCCGGCGCGCGGGTGGAACCCGACACCGTGGTGCTGCGCCTGTTCAATCCGGCCGCCGCCGCCAACCTGGGCAAGGCCGAGG
This sequence comes from Lysobacter yananisis, assembly GCF_031199375.1. NCBI lineage: Bacteria > Pseudomonadati > Pseudomonadota > Gammaproteobacteria > Lysobacterales > Lysobacteraceae > Lysobacter > Lysobacter yananisis. The sequence goes on along the minus strand of NZ_CP133568.1, from coordinate 2,824,751 downwards.
CGGCGCTGGCCGGCGCCGAGGCCGACGTCGCCGCCAAGCGCACCGCGCTGACCTCCGAACTGCTCGACCACGAGTCGACCCTGGCCGAGGCCGAGTCGACCTTCCGGATCAACCAGATGAAGGCCGACGCCTCGGTGCTCGGCGAACAGAAGGGCGTGATCTCGCGGCTGGAAGCGCGACAGGCCACGATCACCGCCGACCAGAACCGGCAGTTGCTGGAGATCCAGCGCAAGCGCTTCGCCGCGTTCCGGCAAAACGTGCAGGCGCAGATCCGCGCGTCCGAGGCCCAGCGCGACGGCGCCCGCAGCGCGCTGGAGATCGCCCGCCAGGAGGCCGCCTCGCTGGTGGTCGTCGCCGGCATCTCCGGCATCCTGCAACAGGTGGTCGCCGAACCCGGCCAACAGGTCGCCGCCGGCGCCAACCTGGCGCGGGTGGCGCGGCCGGAAGCGCTGCTGGCCCGGCTCAGCGTGCCGGAGGTCCAGGCCAAGGACCTGGTGCTCGGCCTGCCGGTCAACATCGATACCCACAACGGCGTGGTCGAAGGCCGCATCGGCCGGATCGACCCGGCGGTGCGCGACGGCAGCGTCGCCATCGACGTGGAGTTGACCGCCAAGCTGCCGCCCGGCGCGCGCCCGGACCTGTCGGTGGACGGCCGCATCGTGCTCGGGCTGCAGAAGGACGTGGTCAGCATCGGCCGGCCGCCGCTGGCCGCGCCCAACAGCGTGTCCAGCCTGTTCGTGCTGCCCGCCGGCGCGGACGTGGCGCGGCGCACCAGCGTGACCTACGGCGCGGCGTCGAGCGACCGCATCGCGGTGCTCGCCGGCCTGCGCAACGGCGACCGCGTGATCCTGTCCGACACCAGCCAGTGGAACCAGTTCGAAGCCCTTCGCATCCGCTAACCGGAGTTGTCCCCGTGGCCCAATCGCACGACCGCCCGTCCGAGCCGCTGATCCGCCTGCAGGCGCTGCAGAAGGTGTTCCACACCGACGAACTGGAGACCCACGCCCTGTCGCAGGTCTCGCTGGAGATCGCGCGCGGCGATTTCGTCGCCATCACCGGCCCGTCCGGCTGCGGCAAGTCGACCCTGCTGTCGTTGCTGGGCCTGCTCGACGGCGCCGACGGCGGCCAGTACTGGCTGCAGGGACGCGATGTGACCGAACTGGGCAACGCCGAGCGCGCGCGCATCCGCAACCGCCAGATCGGCTTCATCTTCCAGTCGTTCAACCTGATCGCCGATCTGAGCGTCGAGGAGAACGTCGAGCTGCCGCTGACCTACCGCGACGACATCGACAAGGCCCAGCGCAAGCGCCAGGTGCGCGAGGCGCTGGACCTGGTCGGCATGAGCCACCGCCTGCAGCACTACCCCGGCCAGCTGTCCGGCGGCCAGCAACAGCGCGTGGCGGTGGCGCGCGCGCTGGCGGGACAGCCGGCGATCCTGCTCGCCGACGAACCCACCGGCAACCTCGACAGCCGCAACGGCGAGGCGGTGGTGCAATTGCTGGAGCAACTGCACCGCGCCGGCGCCACCTTGTGCATGGTCACCCACGACGCGTCCTTCGCCCAGCGCGCGCAGCGCATCGTGCACATGCTCGACGGCAAGATCGTCGACGAAGACGCCTTCGAACGCCTGCGCCATCACTACGACGCCATGCCGGCGTTGGCCGAAGCTTGAGGCGCGCGCGATGAGAGCCGACGTGGCGATCGCCGAAGCCTGGCAGACCTGGCGCGCGCTGCTGCGCCGCCCCGCTTACCTGACCCTGGCCGCGGCGACGCTCGCGCTGGGCGTGGCCACCACCGCCGCGGTGTTCTCGCTGATCGACCAGGCCTTGCTGCGGCCGTTGCCGTTCCCGCAATCGCAGCAGTTGGTCACCCTCGGCGCGGCCCAGGGTGACGGCACCAACGTCGCCTCGCCACTGCTGTTCGCGCGCCTGCGCGAGCTGCCGCAGTTGCGTTCGGCCGGGTTGATCACCGGCTACCGCTCCACCACCAACCTCTCCAGCGGACAGGCGCCGGTGGTGGCCGCGACGGTCAGCGCCGACCGCGGCTTTCTCGACACCCTCGGCCAACCGCTGGCGATGGGCCGCAACTTCAGCGCCGAAGAAGACCGCAAGAACGGGCCGGCCGCGGTCATCGTCAGCCACGCGTTCTGGGTCGGCCACTTCGGCGGCGATCCGGGCCTGCTCAACCGCACCCTGCGCCTGGAGGGCCGGCCGGCGACCGTGGTCGGCATCCTGCCCGCCGATTTCCAGTGGCCGATCGCGTTCGACCTGATGCTGCCGATGCAGCTGCCGTCGAATCCCGAGTCGGCGGCGACCAACGAGTTCCTGGTCGCGCGCATGCGCGAGGGCGTCGACGCCGGCGCGCTCAGCGCCCAGGCCGACGCCTCGATCAAGGCCGCGCTGAACGAACGCCGCGCGGCGATCGGCGAGAACGCCTACCGCAATTTCGCCGACCAGCGCTTCGACGCGCAGCCGCTCAAGCACAGTTTCACCAGCACGTCCGGCGCGACCCTGCTGCTGTTCGCGGGCGCCGCCGCCTGCGTGCTGCTGATCGTGGCGATCAACCTGACCAACCTGATGGCGCTGCGCGCGATCGCCCGCAGCCACGCGACCGCGGTGCGCGCGGCGATGGGCGCGCCGACTTCGCGCTTGGTCCTGCCGGCGCTGATGGAGGGCGCGCTGATCGGCGCGCTCGGCGCGCTGATCGGCGTGGCCCTGGCCTGGGTCGCGCTGACCCTGATGGCGGCGCTGGTGCCGCCGGAATGGCTGCGCGGCGCGCAGGTCCGCTTCACCGCGCTGTCGTGGCTGTTCGCGGCGGTCACCGCGCTGTCGGTCGCTTCGCTGGCGGCGTTGTTCGGCGTCTGGCGCGGACGCGGCGCCAACCTCGCCCAGGAGCTGGTCGGCGGCGGCCGCGGCGGCTGGAGCCGCGCGGCCGGTCGCCTGGGCCGCGCGCTGGTGGTCGCGCAGATCGCCATCGCGGTGGTGCTGCTGACCGCGGCCGCGCTGTTCTCGCGCAATCTCTATTCGCTGGCGACCACGCCGATGGGTTTCGACGCGGCGCCGGTGCTGACCTTCAGCCTGTCGCCGGTGAAGACGCTGTATCCCGACACCGCCGCGGTCGAGCGGCAGACCCGGCGCTTCCTCGAACGGCTGGCGCGGCTGCCCGGGGTGCAGGCGGTCGGCGCCTCGACCAACCTGCCGACCGGCTCGCAGCTCAACATGCCGGTGGGCCTCGCCGACGGCCGCCAGATCGGGCCGCAGTACCGGCCGGTCAGCGCCGGCTTCCTCGACGCGCTGCGCGTCCCGCTGCGCGCCGGACGCGGCCTGGACGATCGCGACCGCGCCGGCGGCGAGCCGGTGTGCCTGGTCAGCGAGTCCTTCGCCCAGCGCTATCTCAGCGGCAATCCGCTCGGCCAGATCCTGCACGGACCCGACCGCGGCGAACGCACGGTGGCGATGCGCATCGTCGGCGTGGTCGGCGACGTGCGCCAGTACGGCCCCGGCGAAGCGCCGCCGCCGGTGGTGTACGTGCCGCTGGCGCAGATTTCCGACGAGGTGTGGACCACCCTGCGCGATTTCGCCCCGCTCAACTACGCGCTGCGCGTGGCCGGCGCGCCGCAGACCTACGAGCCGCAGCTGCGCGCGGCCATGGCCGAGATCGACGCGGACCAGCCCATCGCCAACGTGCGCGGCATGGACGCGGTGGTTGCCGGCACGACCGACCAGCAACGCCTCGCGCTGCTGCTGGTCGGCGTGTTCGCGGCGATCGCGCTGCTGCTCGCGTCGATCGGCCTGTACGCGGTGACCTCGGTCGTGGTCGGCGCGCGCCAGCACGAGTTCGGCGTGCGCGCCGCGCTCGGCGCGCAACCGGCGAGCCTGCTGCGGCTGGTATTGAAGGACGCGGCGCTGCAGGTCGGCCTGGGCCTGTTGATCGGCCTGATCGCGGCGCTGGCGCTGTCGCGATTGATCCAGGGCTTCTTGTACGGCGTCAGCGCGGCCGACCCGCTGGCCATCGCCGCGGTGCTCGCGGCGTTGGCGTCGGCCGGCTTGCTCGCCAGCATCGCGCCGGCGCTGCGCGCATCGCGGGTGCACCCGATGCAAGTGTTGCGCGCGCCTTGATCCACTGCGAGCCATGATGTTTCGCGCGCGCAACATGCTGGAAAACACGTACGGTCGTGTTGCGCAGCGCGATTTCGCACATTGCTTGATTCGCGATGAAAATCACGAAAAAACATCATAAAAGACACGGCGCTACGATTGACAGCGATACACGCGCAAACGATTCTGAGTTCATCAAGGACACAACAGACAGGACGTCGAAACCACTGCGCACCAGGCACCGCGTTCGCGAGAACGCATCCTTGCATCGATAGCGGCGAAAGATTCCGCCTCTGCCGATCGCGGCCGAACTCCCCTTCGGCGATAAGCCCTCGCGCGCAGCGCAACACACACAATCGGACCGGATCGCTTCGTCCGCGGAACGCGGACGCGCCGCTGCGTCGAGCCGCGGCGGGATCCGCTGCGCAACGGAAGTCCTCAGGGGAGAGGCATGCATTTGCAGAACATGATGGTGAAGTCGCGATTCTTCGAATCGATCGACTCCTACCCGCATCTGTCCGACTGGCACGACGTCGTCGCCGCACGCCTCGGTCCGGGCTGGAGCCTGCACCGCTGGTCGTTCTGGCTGCAGGCCATGCCCGACGGCGAAACGCTGCCGGCGCAGGGCTTCAAGCTGCACGTCTCGCCGGATCTGACCCGGCTCGGACAGCAGGTCGCCGCCGTCGTCGAGGTGCTGGCGCGCGAGCGCGCCGGGTTCAAGTTCGTCGCCGACCGGCACTTGCTGGAGATGATGAACTCCAAGAATTTCGCCCGCACCGCCTCGGCCAAATTCTTCACCGTCTACCCGCGCGACCACGATCACTTCCTCGCGCTCGCCGCCGGCCTGCGCGAGGCCATGGCCGGTTACGACGGCCCCTACATCCTCACCGACCGGCGCGTGCCGCGCTCGCGCGTGGTGTTCTACCGCTACGGCGGCCTGACCAGCGTCAAAAGCCAGGGCGCGGACGGCGAAGTCGCGCACATGATCCAAAGCCCCGACGGCGAAGCGGTCGAAGACAAGCGCGAGCCGATGTTCCAGCTGCCCGAGTGGGTGGCCGATCCGTTCGAGCGCGAGCACGAACCCGAGCCGCAAGACGATTCGCCCTACCTGGGCGGCCGTTTCGAAGTTAAAGAAGCGATCTACTTCTCCAACAGCGGCGGGATCTACACCGCCGTCGACCGCGAAACCGGCGATACCGTCGTGCTCAAGGAAGCGCGCCCGCACGCCGGCTGGCGCGGCGCGGAAGGCAGCTACATCGCCGCGCCGGAAGCGGTGAGCCACGAATACTCGATCCTCAGCCTGCTCGAACCGCTGAACATCGCGCCCAGGCCGTATGCGCTGTTCAAGGAATGGGAGCACACCTTCCTGGCCGAGGAATACCTGGATTGGCCGACGTGGATGCAGTACTTCGTCCGCGAAGAGATCTTCCTCGGCCCGTTCGTGCGCGGCACCTGCCCGGTGTTGCCGTTCCTGCGGGCGCTGGTGCCGGTGACGCGCAACGCCATCGCGCTGATCCGCAGCGGCCACGAACACGGGGTCATGTTCGGCGACGTCTCGCCCAACAACTTCCTGATCGAAGTCGAGACCCACCAGGTGAAGGTCATCGACGTCGAGTCGGTGGTCGCCGTCGACGAACGCTCGTCGTGGCAGACGCTGTGGGCGACCCAGGGCTTCGAGAACCCCGAACGCAAGCGCCGCGGCGCGCTGGCGCCGGAAGACGATTGGTACGCGCTCGGCAAATGCGTGCTCTCGGCGATCATGCCGCTGCAGGGCCTGACCGCGATGGGCATCCTGTCCGATCGCGAACTGGCGCAGCGGCTGGTCTACGAAAGCGGGCTGCCCGGCGACGTCTACGACCTCATCGACGCCTTGCTGCGCGCCGACCCGGACGCCGCCACGGCGATCTGCGAACGCCTGGCCGAACAGCTCGAAGGCCCGCCGCAGGAACTCAAGCTGCAGCGCGCGCCGCTGGCCGCGCCGCGTCCGCAGCCGCTGCGCCTGGCCGACGATCCGCAGGCGCCGCAGCGCATCGCCGATTTCATTCTCGCGTCCTACCGCGGCCTGTCGGCCAACGAAGTGTGGCCGGGCGATCCGAGCCTGTACGAAACCGGCAAATGGAACCTGGCGTACGGCGCGACCGGCGTGGCCCTGTTCCTGGAAGCGGCCGGGCGCGAATTGCCGGCGGAACTGACCGCCGCGCTCGCCGACGAACGCCTGCTCGGCGAGCAGGTGCGCGAGATCGGCCTGTACAGCGGCCTGGCCGGGATCGCCGCGTACCACGGCCTGCATGGCCGCACCGGCATCGCCGGCGCGCTGCTGCAGCGCGCCGCGGCGAGCCCGTTGCGCTACCGCAGCGCCAACCTGTTCGCCGGCGAAGCCGGCCTCGGCCTGGCCGCGCTGTCGCTGCACGGCAACGGCGCCGGCGGCGCGCTGGCGCTGGCCGCGGACTGCGCCGGCTATCTGCACCGCACCGCGATCGAAGGCGAGCACGGCGTGCACTGGAAGACCGGCGCCCAGGCGGAACGGGTCCAGTACGGCTACCTGCGCGGCATCGCCGGCATCGCCTGGTTCCTGTCCGAATACGCCCGCGCCGGCGACTGCGCGCGCAGCCGCGAGCTGTCCCGGCTCGCCATCGACTACGTGCTCGCGCATGCGGTCACCGACGCCAAGGGCCGGCTGCAGTGGGGCGTGGACATCAAGGACATGCGGCTGATGCCGTACTGGTCCAACGGCGCGGCGGGCATGGGCGGCGTGCTGCTGCGCATGGGCGTGCTCGACCAGCGCCCGGACTACCTCGCCGTGGCCTGCGATCTGGCCCATTCGGCCTTCAGCAAGCTCTCGGTCAACGTCGGCCAGCTCGACGGGCTGGCCGGCATCGCCGACTTCCTGCACGACCTGTGGCTGGTCACCGGCGAAGCCCGCTTCCGCCATCAACTCGACGAAGTGCTGCAGGGCATCGCCTTGTTCGCCACCCGCACCGACGAAGGCCTGGCCTTCCCCGGCGCGCTGAGCCAGCGGCTGAGCTGCGACTTCGCCACCGGCTCGGCCGGCGTCGGCCTGTGCCTGCTGCGCGCGCGTTCCGGCGGGGCGCGCGTCCTGCACGATTTCGCTCTGCCCAGCGTCGCCCTGTTCGGCGCCGCTGTGTCGGGCGCCGGCCCGACGGCCACCGACGCGCTCGGTGCCGGCGCGCTCGACGCCGACACGTACGCCGCCGGAGAAGCGGCGTGAGCCTGACGCGCCGGGCCGGCAACGTCGCGCGGGTGATCGCGCTGTGCTTCCGCTTCCCGATCCGGCAGATGCGCTGGCGGCGGCGCACGCTGTACCGCATCTTCGCCGTGCACCTGTTGGTTACCTTCGGCTGGTCCTTCGGCGATCCGCTGCTGCAGAAGCTCATGGTCGATCACCTGGTCGCCAAGGACTTCGCCGGCCTCGCCGCGGTGCTGGCGGCGATGCTCGGCATCTACGCGGTGGTCCACTATCTGTCGTGGAAGAACCAACTGGCGCAGGCGCGCGTGCATTACACGCTGCAGGCGCGGTTGATCGACCGCGCCGCGGCCTCGCTCTACGCCGAGCGCATCGGCCGCGACCGCAACGCCGGCGCCAAGCTGCTCGGCCGCCTGCACGCCGAACCCGCGCAGCTCACCGAACTGGTCCAGTTCGACCTGGAAGCGATCGGCATCCTCGCCGGCGGCATTTTCGCCCTGGTGTTCTGCAGCCTGGTCTCGCCGTTCGCGGTGTTGCCGCTGCTGATCCTGGTGCCGCTGGTGCTGTACATGACCGTGCGCGATTTCGGCTCGACCCAGACCGCGGCGGTGCGGGTGGAGCGGCGCAAGAACGAGGCCATCGCCCGGCTCAGCGAGAACCTCGACGCGCTGCCGCTGTTCGCGCCGTTCCGCCTGCTCGGGCGGGTGCGCCGCTCGATCGCGCTGGGGTTCCTGCCGTATCAGCGCTCGGCCTATGCGCTCAGCGCTTCGCGGGCCAAGGTCAGCCGCGACACCCGGATGATGATGACCACCGCCGAGTTGCTGGTGATCCTGACCGCGGCGATGGTGGTGATCTACGCCCAGCTCTCGATCGGCGCGTTCTTCGCCCTGACCGCTTCGTATTGGCGACTGGTCGGCTCGCTGCGCGAATTCGCCGAACGCCTGCCGAACCTGCCGATCCACTACGGCCGCATCCGCCGCTTCGAACGCTTCTGCGCGCGCGCGCCCGGCCGCTGGTACGAGAACGCCTGGCGCGACGCGCGCGGCGAGGCGCTGGAGCTGCGGCGCCTGTCGCTGCGCCTGGACGCGCAGCGCAGCGTCGGCCCGATCGACCTGCGGGTGGAACCCGGCCGCAGCCTGATCCTGCTCGGCCCCAACGGCGCCGGCAAAAGCACCCTGCTCGGCCTGATCGCCGGCAACGGCATGGAGCACGAAGGCGAACTGCGCACGCCCTCGCCGATCAGCCTGGCGCTGTCGCCGCCGCGCTTCCCGCACCTCAGCGCGAGCCGGCTGCTGGCGCTGGACGCGCGCAAACCGCTGGATCGCGACCGCCTGCTCGGGCTGGCGCAGCGCCTGGGCCTGAACCTGGAGCGCTTGCAGGAAGTGCCGGGGCACTGGTCCGACGGCGAGAAGCGCCGGCTGGCGATCCTGCTGGCGCTGAGCAAGCCCGCCGCGCTGTACCTGTTCGACGAACCGCTGTCGGGCGTCGACATCCAGTCCAAGGACGAACTGTTGCGCCTGATCCTGGAGGAAACCTCGCACGCGGTGTGCGTGGTCGCCCTGCACGAACCGGAGATGGCCGCGCGCTTCAGCCAGCGACTGGACATCGAACCCGGCGTGCGGCCGGTGCCGCAAGCGCCGGTGCCGCTGGCGCTCGCGCCCGAACCCGCGCCCGAGTACGACCGCGAGCGCGAGCGCGAACCCATGCCCGAATACGCCTCGCCCGCGGCCTAGCCGCGGGCGCCCTACTCGCCGCCTGCGGACGCGGAGCCCGCAGCCGGCGCGACATCAACGCTCCGCACTATCGAAAAGGAGTTTCACAAATGAACAAGGTCCTCTCGCTGCAGAGCCTGGAAAACACTCAGCAGCGCGCCGCCGCCGCCAGCACGGTCAGCAACCACTGCAGCGCCGCCAGCAACCAGAACTGCACCAACCAGCAGCAGCAGGAACTCCCGCAGCTGCCGTAATCGGCACCTGATCCGGGTCTTCGCCAGTCCGCGGCTGGCGGAGCCCTCTGTGCGCGGCCGTACGCGGCCGCGCTCACGACGAGAACACGTTCATGAACAAAGTACTGTCCTTGCAGCGCATGAACCCCGACGACTGCTCACCGTGCCTGCCCAGCACGCTGAGCTTTTTTTGCAGCGTTTCCAGCTGCCAGAACTGCGTGGTGCAACCGCCGGAGCCCCAGCCCTACCCCTGAGCGGCCGCATCCGCCATTCGGTTCGGTAGCGGATGTGTATTGAAGCTTCGCCGGCAGCCTGTATGCTGCCGCCCGAGGCCCTATGACCGTACCGACCACGCAAGCGCCGGAACTCACCACCGAGGGCAGCGAGCCCTCGCGCTTGCGCCTTTCCGGCTGCTGGACGCTGGAGCACGCGCTGGCCGTCGGCGCCGCGCTCAAGCAAGCGCCGCACGAGGTCGCCGAGGTCGACGCCACCGGGGTACAGCGCCTGGATTCGGTCGGCGTGCTGCAGCTGATGCGCTTCGCGCGCCGGCACGAGCTCGACTTCGACGCGGTGTTCCGCTTCCACGACAGCCACCGCGCGCTGGTCAGCGCGATCGAGGACGTCGCCGACGAGCGCCCGAAGAAGAAGCGCGAGTACGGCTTCCAGGCCGCGCTCGGACGCCTGGGCTTCGCGGTCACCGACAACTGGAAGGAAGTGCTGGCGCTGGTGGCCTTCTTCGGCGAAACGCTGGTGAAGATGCTGCGGCTGTTCAAGAACCCCAGCCGCTTCCGCCCCACCGCCACCGTCCACCACATGGAGCAGGTCGGCCTCGACGCGGTGCCGCTGATCGCGCTGCTGTGTTATCTGGTCGGCGCGGTGGTGGCGTTCCTGGGCTCGACCATCCTCAAGGATTTCGGCGCGACCATCTTCGTGGTCGAGTTGGTCAGCATCGCCTTCCTGCGCGAGTTCGGCGTGCTGCTGACCGCGATCGTACTGGCCGGCCGCACCGCCAGCGCGTTCACCGCGCAGATCGGCGCGATGGTCAGCCGCGAGGAAGTCGACGCGATCCGCACCCTGGGCATGGACCCGGTCGACCTGCTGGTGATCCCGCGGGTGCTGGCGCTGCTGGTGATGCTGCCGCTGCTGACCTTCGTCGCCATGATCGCCGGCCTGCTCGGCGGCCTCACCGTCGGCGCCTACGGCCTGGACATCCCGCCGCAGCAATACCTGGCGCGCATGCACGAGACCATGCAGCTGCGCCACTTCCTGGTCGGCATGTCGAAAGCGCCGATCTTCGCCCTGCTGATCAGCCTGATCGGTTGCCTGGAAGGCCTGCAGGTCAAGGGCACCGCGCAGTCGGTCGGCGAGCGCACCACCTCCAGCGTGGTCCAGTCGATCTCGCTGGTGATCGTGCTGGATGCGTTCTTCGCGATCTGGTTCATGGAGATGGGCTGGTGAGCCTGGCCATCGCGAAGCGCGACGCGGAGACGCCACGGTGACGAGCGCCGATTCCCCGGCGGTCCCGACCGCCCGCGCCGACGGCGAGGCCGGCGACGACGTCATCATCCGCATCCGCGGCCTGGTCAACCATTTCGGCGAGCAGGTGGTCCACGACGGCCTCGACCTGGACGTCAAACGCGGCGAGATCATCGGCGTGGTCGGCGGCTCGGGCACCGGCAAGTCGGTGATGATGCGTTCGATCCTGGGCCTGCGTAAGCCCAACGCCGGGCAAATCGAAGTGCTCGGCATCGACGCGCGCAACCCGGACCCGCAACTGCGCCGCGAGATCGAGCGCAACACCGGCGTGCTGTTCCAGGACGGCGCGCTGTTCTCCTCGCTGACCGTGGGCGAGAACGTGCAGGTGCCGCTGAAGGAGTACCACAGCGAACTGCCCGACTCGCTGCGCTACGAACTGGCGCTGCTCAAGGTCAAGCTCTCGGGCCTGCCGGCCGACGCGATCGACAAGCTGCCGTCGCAGCTGTCCGGCGGCATGCGCAAGCGCGCCGGCCTGGCCCGTGCGCTGGCGCTGGACCCGCCGCTGCTGTTCCTCGACGAACCCACCGCCGGCCTCGACCCGATCGGCGCGGCCGCGTTCGACCGGCTGATCCGCACCCTGCAGCAGGCGCTGGGCCTGACCGTGTTCCTGATCACCCACGACCTGGACACGCTGTACGCCATCTGCGACCGCATCGCGGTGCTGGCCGACAAGAAGGTCATCGCCTGCGCACCGATCGAAGAGGTCGAGAAGCTCGACCATCCGTGGGTGCAGGAATACTTCCACGGCCCGCGCGCGCGCGCGGCGCAGGTGGCGCGCGACAAGAACGAACATGGCCGGGACGCGCACGCCAGCCGCACGCACGATGGTGCCGGCAAGCGCGACCCGGCCCACGGCGCGGACGAGGATGCAGCGGCGCGATGAACGCCTTGCTCGCCGATACCGGCACGCTGTGGAGCGTGTCGATCTGGGGGCTGTTGTGCGCGGCCGCGGCGACGCTGTGGTGGCGCAAGGCGCGCATCGCGACGCTGGCGCTGTTGGGACTGGCGCTGGCCGCGGCGTTCGTGCGCGGCCTGCTCGCGCCGCCGGCGCTGGCCGCGTTGGCGTTGCTGGCGCTGGCCGCATGGCTGGTGCGTCCGGCGCGGCCGCGTGCGGCGCGCATCGGCGGTCACGTGGTGTTCGTGCTGACCGCGTTCGCGCTCGGCCTGCACCTGCTGCCGGGCTTCGACAATCCGCGCTTGCTCGCCGACCTCACGCTCAGCGCCGGCTCGGCGCCGATGTCGCTGTACTTCAACTTCGACAAGCCGCTGGCCGGATTCTGGCTGCTGCTGTGCTGGCCGCTGCTGCGCCTGTACGGCCCGGGCGAACGGCCGCTGGCGGCCTCGCTCGGCGCGGGCCTGGCCGGCGCGGCGGCCGCGGCGGCGCTGTGCCTGGGCCTCGGCGTCGCCTTGGGCCTGCTCGCCTGGGCGCCGAAGTGGCCGTGGTTCGGCGCGCTGTGGGCGCTCAACAACCTGCTGCTGGTGGCGCTGACCGAGGAAGCGATGTTCCGCGGCTACCTGCAGGAAAGCCTGCAGCGGCGCTGGCAGTCGCAGCGCTGGGGCGCGCACGCGGCTATCGCGGTCACGGCGCTGGCGTTCGGGCTGGTCCATCTCGGCGGCGGCTGGCGGTTCGCGCTGGCGGCGACGCTGGCCGGGCTGGCCTATGGCTGGGCCTACCGCAAGGGCGGCCTGGCCGCCGCGGTGCTGGCCCATTTCGGCCTCAACCTCGTGCATTTCACCCTGTTCACCTACCCCTGGCTGGCATGATGCCGGCCGTGGCTCTGCCGTTCGAAGGTGCCTGATGGAAACCAAGGCCAACTACGTGCTGATCGGTGCGTTCACCATCGTGGTGACGCTGTTCCTGTTGCTGTTCGCCTTGTGGGCGGCCAAGTACTCCTCGGAGAAGAGCTGGCGCGAATACGCGGTGATCTTCAACGAGCCGGTCACCGGCCTGTCGGAAGGCAGCACCGTGCAATACAACGGCATCGGCGTGGGCACGGTGCAGCAGCTGAGCCTGGCGCCGGACGATCCGCGCCGGGTCATCGCCAAGCTGCGCCTGCAGGCCGACGCGCCGGTCAAGACCGACACCCGCGCCAAGCTGTCGCTGACCGGCATCACCGGCACCCCGATCATCCAGCTCACCGGCGGCAGCCCCAACAGCCCGCGCCTGGCCGAGTCCGGCAACGGCGACGTGCCGATCATCCAGACCGAGGCCTCGGCGCTGCAGAACATCGCCGACACCGCCAACCGCCTGGTCGCGCGCCTGGACCAGGTGCTCAGCGACGACAACGTCCAGCACGTGTCCAAGACCCTGGCCAACATCGAATCGCTGACCGGCTCGATCGCCGACCAGCGCGGCGACCTGCGCGACCTGATCGCCAACGCCAAGAAGTCCAGCGAGCAGCTCAGCCAGACCCTGGCCACCACCAACCGCGCGGTCGAAAGCGTCGACCGCGAACTGGCGCAGAAGCTGCCGGGCGTCATCGACAAGCTCGACAGCACCCTGACCAAGCTCGATTCGGCCGCTTCCGGCGCCAACGGCATCCTCAACGACAACCGCGCCGCGATCAGCAGCTTCGCCAACGACGGCCTGGCCCAGCTCGGCCCGACCCTGGCCGAACTGCGCGCGCTGGTGCGCGACCTGCGCCGGATCAGCGACCGCCTCGACAGCAACCCGACCCGTTACCTGCTCGGCCGCGACGCCGCCAAGGAATTCGAGCCCGAGAAGGCCGCCCGATGAACTCCGCGACCCGCCGCCCCGACCGCCGCCACGCGAACGCCACGACCATGCCGACGACCCGCGCGCTACGCCCCTTCTCCGCCGCGCCGCTGCGCCTGTTCGGCGCCGGCCTCGCCGCCGCGCTGGCGCTGTCGGGCTGCTCGATCCTCGACGAAAAGCCCAAGACCCCGACCGTGCAGTACGCGCCGGACCCGCGCGTGCCGGCCGATCCGTCCTGGCCGCAGGCGAACTGGCAGTTGTCGGTGAGCGTGCCGAGCGCGGCGCGCATGATCGACAGCCTGCGCATCGCGGTGCGCCCGAGCGGCGACGAAGTCCAGGTCTACAAGGGCGCGGCCTGGGCCAAGCTGCCCAGCAACATGATCGAGGACGCGCTGCTGCGCACGCTGGAGGACTCGGGCAAGATCGCCGCCGTCGCGCGCCAAGGCAGCGGCATCGGCGCCGAGTACAAGCTGGTGCTGGACCTGCGCCGGTTCGAATCCGACTACGCCGGCAACGCGGTGCCGTCGGCGGTGATCGAGATCAACGCCAAGCTGTTCCACACCGTCGACCAGAAAGTGGTCGCCTCGCGCACCTTCCTGCAGTCCACGCCGGCGGCGACGACCGAAGTGCGCGACGTGGTCGCCGCGTTCGAGCGCTCGCTGGCCGCGGGCACGGGCGAGATCGCCGGCTGGACGCTGGCGTCGGGCGACGCGCACGAGAACAGCCACAAGCGCTGATCGGACACGTGCCGCCCGCCGTGCCGGCACGCCTCGGAACCACGGCGACGGCCGCGCGCGAGCGCGGCCGTTCGCGTTTGTCGCATGGCGTTTGTCGCGCTGAGTCCGCTGCGCTGACGCATTCGCTCTCGGCTAAGGACCTTAAGACCCGGCGCGTCCGCTCTTGTCGGAGCGCCTCAGATCCGACGCGTTCGCGCTTGTGGGAGCGCCTCAGACCCGACGCCTTGTCTCGTGGGAGGGCCTTCAGGCCCGACGCCTTCCGCTCCGATCGCCGCGCCCCCGATTACCGCCGCGGCGCAATCACCCGGAACGTCAGATTGATCCGCTCCCCCACCGGCCGCGCGGTCCGCGGCAGCGCATGTCGGTAATTCGCCTGGGTCGGCCCGGACATCACCAACAAGCTGCCATGGCCCAGTTCCAGCGCCGCCTTCAACGACGGATCGCGCCGGTGCTTGAGCGCGAAGCGCCGCCGCGCGCCCAGGCTCAGCGAGGCGATGACCGGCGCCGGGCCGAGCTCGGGTTCGTCGTCGCTGTGCCAGCCCATCGCGTCGCGGCCGTCGCGGTAGCGGTTGGCCAGCACGCTGTTGAACGCTGCGCCGAGTTCGCGCGCGAGCCGTTCGCGCACCGGCCGCAGCGCCGGCGGCCACGGCTGCGGGCGGAACTCGGCGCCGGAATAGCGATAGCGCGCGTCGGGGTCGCCGATCCAACTGCTCAGCCGCGGCGAATCGTGCTCGCGCCCGAACAGGCGGATGCGGTGCACTTCCCACGCGACCTGCGCCAGCACCGCCGCGTACAGCGCATCGGCCGCGTCGGCGTCGAGCCAGTGCGGGTCGTAGGCCAGGTCGGCGTCTTGCAGCGGCAGGCGGGTCGGCGGCATCGGTCGGCACGCTAGCACGCGCGCTGCGGCGGCCGCGATCCGATTCCTGTGCCCGCCCGCGCCGGCCCGCGCGACGGCGGGCCTCCATACCCGGCCGCACCGATCCGGCTGGAAATCGTTTCAAACACACCGCGAACGTGCGTGC
The DNA here is from genome assembly GCF_031199375.1 of Lysobacter yananisis. Classification (NCBI taxonomy): domain Bacteria; kingdom Pseudomonadati; phylum Pseudomonadota; class Gammaproteobacteria; order Lysobacterales; family Lysobacteraceae; genus Lysobacter; species Lysobacter yananisis. The sequence continues at coordinate 2,809,493 of NZ_CP133568.1, read as the reverse complement.
TTGCGCGTCGCGGGCGCGCGCGCCGCCGCGAATCGCGCCAGCGGAAATGGCGCCTGCCGGGCAAACCCGCGACAATGGCCGGATTGCACGCAAGAGTACCGCCAGCATGAGCGAACAGCCGACCGGCACGGTCCCGTCCGACACGCCAGCCATCGAGATCGAACGCGACGTCATGGAGTACGACGTCGTCACCGTCGGCGCCGGTCCGGCCGGCCTGGCGTTCGCGATCCGGCTCAAGCAGCTCAATCCGGAGCTGTCGGTCTGCGTGATCGAGAAGTCCAGCACCATCGGCGCGCACATCCTGTCCGGCGCGGTGATCGAACCCGGCCCGCTCGACGCGCTGCTGCCGGGCTGGCGCGACAACCCGCCGCCGATCTGCGTGCCGGCCGGGCAGGACGAGTTCTGGTTCATGACCAAGACCGGCGGCTACAAGTCGCCGATCGTGCCGCCGGACATGAACAACCACGGCAACTTCATCGTCAGCCTCGGCGCGATGTGCGCGTGGATGGCGCCGCAGGCCGAAGCCCTCGGCGTGGAGATCTACGCCGGCTTCGCCGCCGCCGAAACCCTGCACGACACCGACGGCCGCGTCGCCGGCGTGCGCATCGGCGACATGGGCATCGCCAAGGACGGAACCCACAAGCCCGGCTTCACCGCCGGCATCGACATCCGCGCCAAGGTCACCGTGTTCGCCGAAGGCGCGCGCGGCCATCTGACCAAGCGCCTGATCAAGCGTTTCGAGCTCGACGCCGACAGCGATCCGCAAGGCTATTCGATCGGCATCAAGGAGCTGTGGCAGGTCCCCGAGGATCGCGTCACCCCGGGCAAGATCGTGCACAGCGTCGGCTGGCCGGCCGACAGCCGCACCTACGGCGGCAGCTTCCTCTACCACCTGGACAAGGGCCGCATCGCCCTGGGCTACGTCAGCGGCCTGGATTACAGCGACCCGGACTACAAGCCCTGGGAAGCGTTCCAGCAGTGGAAGAACCACCCGCTGATCAAGCCGCTGCTGGAAGGCGGCAACCTGGTCTCGTCCGGCGCGCGCGCCATCGTCACCGGCGGCTGGCAGTCGCTGCCGAAACTCGACATGCCCGGCGCGCTGCTGATCGGCGACACCGCCGGCCTGCTCAACGTGCCCAAGATCAAGGGCACCCATCAGGCGATCCGCTCGGGCATGCTCGCCGCCGAGCATCTGGCCGCGCAGCCGCAGCTCGACAGCGCCGGCTTCGACGCCAAGCTGCGCGCGTCCGAGGCGATGGCCGAGCTCAAGAAGGTGCGCAACATCAAACCCGGCTTCAAGAAGGGCTTCTGGTTCGGCATGCTCAACGCGGCCTGGGAAACGGTCACCGCCGGCGGCTCGCCGTGGACGCTGAAGAACAAGGCCGACTGGTCCTCGCTGGACAAGCTCGGCCAGGCCGAACAGCCCAAGCGCGACTACGCCGACCGCACCCTCGCCCCGCGCGACCGCCTCGCCGGCGTGTACTTCGCCGCGACCGAGCACGACGAAGACCAGCCGGTGCACCTCAAGGTCGCCGACACCAACGTCTGCGTGACCCAGTGCGCGAGCGAGTACGGCAACCCGTGCACGCGCTTCTGCCCGGCCGGCGTGTACGAGATCGTCGAGGAAGAAGGCGCCAAGCGCCTGCAGATCAACGCCGCCAACTGCGTGCACTGCAAGACCTGCGACATCAAGGACCCGTACGAGATCATCACCTGGGTCACGCCGGAGGGCGGGTCGGGGCCGAACTACCAGAACATGTAGCTTGGTCGCTTGCGCGCGCCGACGGCGCGCGCGAGGCCCGCAAACGAAGAGGCGCGGCAACCTAGTTGCCGCGCCTCTTGTGTTTTTGCGGTCGCCCTTGCGCGATGCGTGCGCAGTCCGGGCGCGCGAAGCAGGCTGGCGAAACGCGCTTGCCGGTGCGCTCGCGCTTCAACACCGCACGCCCGCATCGACGCATCCGCTCCGCCGGCGATCCGCGGCGCCGGCGTGACGCTACCGAACCGAACCGAACCGAATCGAACCGGATCGCAGCCGCCGCCGCCGCAGCCGCCGTCAGCGGCTGACGATCTTCCAGTTCATGTCGCCGACCGTGTACACGCCGCCGCCGGACTTCACCGTCGGCCCGTCGAGCAGGTGCACGTAGTTCTGGCCGGTGCTGCGGTTGCGCCAGAAGATGTCGTCGCGGCCGTCGCCGTCGTAGTCGCCGCTGTTGGCGACCTGCCAGTTCTGGTCGGGCTCGTTGTGGGCCAGGTTGACCACGCTCGGCGCGATGCCGCTCATCGTCCAGACGTAGCACTCGCCGCTGGCGCTGCTGCGCCAGTAGATGTCGCTGCGCCCGTCGCCGTTGAAGTCGCCGATCGCGGCGACCCGGTAGTTGCGGTCGGCCACCAGCGGCGCGGCGCCGGAGCCGGCGATGACGCGGGTGCCGGCCATCAGGTGGATGTAGTTCTGGCCGTTGGCGGCGTTGCGCCAGAAGATGTCGGCCATGCCGTCGCCGTTGAAGTCGCCCGCGCCGGCCACCTGCCAGTTCTGGTCGGGTTCGACGTGCACGGTGGCGACGCTGCTCGGCTGCAGGCCGTTCATCAGCCACACGTCGTTGGCGCCGGTGGCGCTGTTGCGCCAGTACAGGTCGGTGCGCTTGTCGCCGTTGAAGTCGCCGGTCGCCACGATCTTCCAGTTGCCGTCGGCGACCAGGGTCGAGTAGCCCGAGGACACCACCCGGCCGCCGTCCATCAGGTGGACGAAGGTCTGGCCGGTGGCGGAGTTGCGCCAGAACGCGTCGTAGCGGCCGTCGCCGTTGAAATCGCCGGTGGCGACGACCTGCCAGGCCTGGTCGGGCTCGACGTGCACGGTGGCCGCGCGCGCCAGCCAGGCGCCGCTCATGAACCAGACATCGTTGGAACCGGTCGCCGAGTTGCGCCAGTACACGTCCGACTTGCCGTCGCCGTCGAAGTCGTTGCGCGCGCCGGAACCGACCTTGGTCGCGCGGAACGTGGCCGCGATCGGCGCGGTCTGGTCGAAGGTGCGGGCCACGTCGGCCTGGCCCTCGACGCCGCAGGCGCGGTCGCCGCACAGGTTCACGCGCGGATTGGAGAACACGCGGTAGGCGGTCTGGCCGGAATCGCCGTAGGCCATGATGTCGTAGAAATTGCCTTCGGCCGCACTGGTCTTGTAGCCGAACGAGTAGGCGAAGGCGCCGTACTTGAGCGAACCGCCCGACGACGCGGTGGCGCGGTCGTGCTGCGCGCCGAGGTTGTGGCCCAGCTCGTGGGCGAAGGTTTCCTCGCGGCAGAAATAGGTCGTGCCGCCCTGGACCTCGCGGCCGTCGCTGACCACCGAATAGCCCGAATTGGCCGAGCGCGCGGTATAGGCCTGCTGGCCGCCGCCGATGATCCAGGCCACGCCGCAGCCGTTGTGGGTCGCGCGGTCGTACTTGCGCACGAACGAAACCAGGTCGGCGCCGTATTCCTCGCGCGCGGCGCGCAGGGCGTTGAAGGCCGGATCGATCGTGGCGCCGTTGACCCCGCTGAGCGCGTCGAGCGTATCGCCGTTGTCGCCGCTATCGGTGTAGTTGACCTGCAAGGTGCCGACCAGGCGCAGGCGCGCGCCGGTCTGGCTGTTGCGATAGGCCTCGTTGGTGATGTCGACCAGGTTGCTCACCCGGGTCACCGCCTGCGAGGCGCCGCCGAGGCCCGCGGCGAAACCGTTGCTGTAGCCGATCAGCACGTCGATGGTGGCGACCGCGCCGCCGGCGGCGTTGGCCGACACCGCGGCGGCTGCGGCCACCGGCCCGCTGTAGGCCTGCTCGGCCGCGTGCGGGATCTTGAAGTCGTCGGCCTGCACCGAGGCTTCCTGCCCGGTCAGCGCCAACCGCACCGGATCGGTCTCCACCAGCCAAGAGGCGCCGTCGCGCATGGTCAGCTTCAGCGAGGGCTTGCCGGGCTGGTCGATCACGCCGAACACCGCGTGCGCGCCGAAGGTGACGATGGCCTGCTTGCCGGCGTCGCCGTCCTCGACCTGGCCGATCCAGGTCCAGTCGCCGCTGTCGTGCTCGACATGGCGCTGGTAGCGGAACGACAGGGTCTGGCCCGAAGGCGTGGTCACCCGCAAGCGGCCGCTGGCGATGGCGGCGAGCGCATGGCGCTCGCTGAGCCCGGCGCGATGCCAGGTGTAGGCACCGTCGCTCAGGATTTGCGGCTTGGCGGAGTAATCGACCAGATCGCCGCGGTCGGGGGCGGCGGCGAAGCCGGCGGCGGCGCGTTGCGGCAACGGCGCGGGCACGGCGCGGAAGCCGTCGCGGGCCTGAGCCGCGCTCGCGCCTGCGCTGGCGAAGCCCGCGGGCGCCGCCGGCTGCGGCGCCGCCGGCGGGCCGGCCTGCGCGATGCGCTGCGAGGTTTCGCCCCATCCCCACCAGCCCGCGGCCCCCATCAAGGCCACGGCTCCCACCAAGAACGTACGACGCATGACGAACCGACCGATTTCGAGTTGAACTGCGCTGCGCATCCTGCATGGATGAACGAGCGACTGCAACGGGCTGAACGCCGCCGGCCGCTGTCACGCAAGCGAAGCAATCCACCATTGCGCACAGTTTTCGCATGCGGCGGCGGCAACGCCGGCGATCGGCCGCTGTTCAGCGCCGCGGTTTCCCGATTCAGGCGCCCGGGCGCTGGCCGGCGCGGACGTGAACCACCGGTCCGGGGCCGGTCCGGGGCCGGTCCCGCGTCGGCCGATCGCCGGCCGACCGCCCCCGCCCCCCGCCCGCGGCGCGGCCGGCGCCGCAAACGCAGAAGCCGCCTCGCGGCGGCTTCTGCATCGGTCCGGCGGCGCGGCCCGGCTCAGGCCTTGCGCAGCGGCACGCCGGTCTTTTCCCGCAGTTCGTCCTCGCCGACGCCCGGCGCGGTCTCCACCAGCACCAGCCCGTCGGCGGTCACGTCCATCACCGCCAGTTCGGTGATGATGCGGTTCACCACGCCCAGGCCGGTCAGCGGCAGGGTGCACTCGGGCAGGATCTTGTGCTCGCCGTTCTTGGCGGTGTGCTCCATCAGCACCACCACGCGCTTGACCCCGGCGACCAGATCCATCGCGCCGCCCATGCCCTTGACCATCTTGCCGGGCACCATCCAGTTGGCGAGGTCGCCCTGGTGGGTGACCTGCATGGCGCCGAGGATGGCCAGGTCGATGTGGCCGCCGCGGATCATCGCGAAGCTGTCGTGGCTGCCGAAGTAGCTGGCGCCGGCGCGCGCGGTGACGGTCTGCTTGCCGGCGTTGATCAGGTCGGCGTCGACTTCGTCTTCGGTCGGGAACGGGCCGATGCCGAGCAGGCCGTTCTCGGACTGCAGCCACACGTCCATGCCGTCGGGAATGAAGTTGGCCACCAGGGTCGGCAGGCCGATGCCGAGATTGACGTAGGCGCCGTCGGTGAGTTCCTGCGCGGCGCGCTGCGCCATTTCGTCGCGGGTCCAGGGCATTTCGAATTCCTCAAAGAAAGGGGCGGCGGCCTCAGGCGCGCACGGTGCGCTGCTCGATGCGCTTCTCGGGCGTGGCGTTGACCACTATGCGGTCGACATAGATGCCCGGCAGGTGCACCTGGTCCGGATCGAGCTGGCCGATCTCGACCAGTTCCTCGACCTCGACGATGCAGACCTTGCCGGCCATCGCGCAGGCCGGATTGAAGTTGCGCGCGGTCTTGCGGAACACCAGGTTGCCGGCCTTGTCGGCCTTCCACGCCTTGACCAGCGATACGTCGGCCTTGAGCGCGGTTTCCATCACGTAGTGGTGGCCGTCGAACTCGCGCGTTTCCTTGCCTTCGGCCACCACCGTGCCGTAGCCGGTGCGGGTGAAGAACGCCGGGATGCCGGCGCCGCCGGCGCGCAGGCGCTCGGCCAGGGTGCCTTGCGGGTTGAATTCCAGTTCCAGTTCGCCGGACAGGAACTGGCGTTCGAACTCCTTGTTCTCGCCGACGTAGGACGAAATCATCTTCTTGATCTGGCGCGTTTCCAGCAGCAGGCCCAGGCCGAAACCGTCGACGCCGGCGTTGTTGGAGATCGCGGTCAGGCCCTTGGCGCCGCTGTCGCGCAACGCGCCGATCAGCGCCTCGGGAATGCCGCACAGGCCGAAGCCGCCGACCGCGAGGGTCTGGCCGTCGGCGACGACGCCCTGCAGCGCGTCGTGTGCGTTGGGATACAACTTGCTCTTGGCGGCGACCGCGTCGGCCATGGGACAGCTCCTGTGAGGGATGCGCCCAGTTTAGCGCGCGGCCGCGCGCGGCAGCAGCGGACTTTCGGGCAATGCCCGCACAGCGCAACGGCTGTGCCTGGATTGCAGGCGAAGGCTAGACTTGCGGCATGAGCCGACTCGCCCTGGTCACCGCCATCGCCAGCGCCGGACAGGACGACGACCTGTCGCCGCTGCTCGCCGCCTGCCTCGCCCGCGGCCTGCGCGCCGAGATCCGCGCCTGGGACGACCCCAGCGTGGCCTGGGCCCGATACGACGCCGTATTGCTGCGTTCGCCGTGGGACTACAGCGCCCGCTACGGCGAGTTCCTGGCGTGGTGCGAGCGCGTCGACGCCGCCAGCCGCCTGCTCAATCCCTGGCCGGTGCTGCGCTGGAACAGCGACAAGCGCTACCTCGCCGACCTCGCCGCGCGCGGCGTGCCGGTGGTGCCGACCGCCTTCGTCGGCGCCGACGGCGATCCGCTGCCGGCGTTGCAGGAATTCCTGGCCGCGCACGCCGACGCCGAGGAGTTCGTGGTCAAGCCGACCGTCAGCGCCGGCTCGCGCGACACCCAGCGCTATGCGCGCGCGCAGGAGTTCGCCGCCGCCAACCACCTGGCGCGGCTGCTCGACGAAGGCCGCGACGCGATGCTGCAACCCTACCTGGCCGCGGTGGACCGCGACGGCGAGACCGCGCTGATCCACTTCAACGGCGGCTTTAGCCACGCCATCCGCAAGGGCGCGATGCTGCAGCGCGAGAACGCGCTGAACCTGCGCGCGGTCGAACGCATCGCCGCGCGCGAGGCCGGCGAAGACGAGCGCACCGTCGCCCTGCACGCGCTCAACGCCGCCAGCGCGCGGCTGGACCTGGAAGAGCCGCTGGCCTATGCGCGGGTCGACCTGATCCGCGATGCGCAGGGGCTGCCGCAGGTGCTGGAACTGGAGTTGTGCGAACCGTCGTTGTTCTTCGCCCACGCGCCGGGCAGCGCGGAGCGGTTCGCGCAGGTGCTGGACGAACTGCTGGCGACGTCGGGCGCCGGCTAAGTTTCGATGCCTTCCTGTAGGAGCGACGCAAGTCGCGACCGCGACAACGCGGCTACGACGAGAGTTGCGGCGCAGTTGCGTTGTCGCGGTCGCGGCTCGCGCCGCTCCTACAGGTGGATCACGCAGATTCTCGCGCCTTAAAAAACGAAGACCGGCCTGGGCCGGTCTTCGCAATGCATCGAAAACAGCCGAGCCCTTACGAACGCCCGTACACGTCCTCGAGCCGGACGATGTCGTCCTCGCCCAGGTAGCTGCCGGACTGCACTTCGATCAGCTCGACCGGTTCGGTGCCGCGGTTGCGCAGGCGGTGCACGCTGCCCAGCGGGATGTAGGTGCTCTGGTTCTCGCGCAGTTCGAACACCTTGTCGTCGCAGGTGACCTCGGCCACGCCCGACACCACGATCCAGTGCTCGGCGCGCTTGTGGTGCTTCTGCAGGCTCAGCACGCCGCCGGGCTTGACCTCGATGCGCTTGACCTGGAAACGCTCGCCCATGTCGATGGAGTCGTAGTTGCCCCACGGCCGGTAGACCTTGCGGTGGAACAGATGTTCCTGGCGCCCGGCCTGCTTGAGCTTGTCGACGATCGTCTTGACATCCTGCACCCGGTCCTTGCGCGCGACCAGGGTCGCATCGGGCGTATCGACGATGACCAGGTCTTCCACGCCGATGGTCGCGATCATGCGCCGGTCGGACGCGCGCACCAGGCTGTCGCGGGTGTCGACCGAGATCACGTCGCCCTCGTAGCGGTTGCCGTCGGCGTCGCGCTCGGCCACCGCCCACAGCGACGACCACGAGCCGATGTCGCTCCAGCCGCAGCTGACCGGCACCACCGCGGCGCGCGCGGTCTTTTCCATCACCGCGTAATCGATGGAATCGTTCGGGCTGGCGGCGAATTCGTCCTTGCCGACGCGGATGAAGTCGAGATCGCGGTTGGCCTTGGCGTAGGCGGCGCGCGCGGCGGCGAGGATCGCCGGCGCCAGCGCCTGCAGTTCGTCCAGGTAGCGCTGGGCCTTGAACAGGAACATGCCCGAGTTCCAGGCATAGGTGCCGGCGGCGAGATAGCTCTCGGCGGTCGCCAGGTCGGGCTTTTCGACGAAGCGGTCGACCTTGAACCCGCCCTCGCCGAGCGCGTCGCCGCGGGCGATGTAGCCGTAGCCGGTCTCCGGATAGTCCGGGGTGATGCCGAAGGTGACCAGCCAGTCCTGCTCGGCCAGCACGGCGGCGCGCGCGACCGCGTCGCGGAAGGCGTCGACGTCTTCGATCAGGTGGTCGGCCGGCAGCACCAGCATGGTCGCCGCCGGGTCCTCGGCCACCAGGTGCAGCGCGGCCAGGGCGATCGCCGGGGCGGTGTTGCGCGCGCTGGGTTCCAGCACGATGGCGCCGTTGGCCACGCCGATGCCTTGCAGCTGTTCGCCGACCATGAAGCGGTGGTCTTCGGCGCAGACGGTGACCGGGGCGCCGGTGTCCGGCAGCGCGTTGGCGCGCAGCAGGGTTTCCTGGAACAGCGAATGGTCGCCGATCAGCGACAGGAACTGCTTGGGCTGATTCTGGCGCGACAGCGGCCACAGGCGAGAGCCGCTGCCTCCGCTCAATACGACGGGGTGAAGCATCCTGGCTCCAGATTTCGGAACGGAAAGGGGCGCCAAGGATAGCCGAAGCCCCGTTCTCCCCGGCTTCACGACCGCTAAACCGCACCTGTCGAGCGCCCGTTACTATGACCGGCGTGCCAGCTTGGCGCGGCCCGCGCCGCCATGCTGGCGAATTTCGCCTCCCCATGGACGGAACGATGAACGCGCCTGCCCTGCCCGCCCCCTTGATCCTGAACGGCCCCGGCGACGCCCGGGTCGAAGCCAGCGCCTTCGGCGCCCACCTGCTGTCCTGGCACTGCCGCGGCCAGGAGCGCCTGTACCTCAGCCCGAACGCCGGCTTCGGCGCCGGCAAGGCGATCCGCGGCGGCGTGCCGGTGATCTTTCCGCAGTTCGGCGAGCGCGGCGACGGCCCGCGCCACGGCTTCGCCCGCACCCTGACCTGGGAGGCCGAACCGGCCGATCCGCAGGCCGCGCGCCTGTCGTTCCGCCTCGCCGACCGCGAGGAAACCCGCCGCCACTGGCCGCACCGCTTCGAGGCCGGCCTGGACATCGAGCCCGGCGCCGACCGCCTGCGCATCGCCCTGAGCGTGCGCAACCGCGACCGCAACGCGTTCGAATTCAGCGCCGCCCTGCACACCTACCTGGCCGTGAGCGACATCGCCACGACCCTGGTCCACGGCCTGGAAGACCGGCCCTACCTCGACAGCGCCCGGGCCGGCGCGGCCTGTCCGGCCAGCGACGCGCCGGTGCGCTTCGACGGCGAGGTCGACCGCATCTACGCCGACACCCGCCGCCCGCTGCGCATCACCGACGGCGAGCAGATGCTGCGCTGCGAAGCCGAGGGTTTCGCCGACACCGTGGTGTGGAATCCCGGCGAAGCGCTCGCCGCCGGCATCGCCGACCTGGCGCCCGGCGGCCATCGCCGCTTCGTCTGCGTGGAAGCCGCGCAGGTGCTGCGGCCGGTGCGGTTGGAGCCGGGCGAGGCCTGGACCGGCGCGCAGATCCTGATCCTGGAGGGCTCGGCCGCGCAGTACCGGATCGGCGGCTGAGCGCGCAGCGGTAGCTGACGTCGGCCACGCTGTTGCGGAACGGATCGGTGAGGTCGTCGGAATACTCGCCCAGCAGCAGCCGCTGGCGCGGCAGCAGGTTGCCGCGGAAGAACCGGCTGAAGCCGACCAGGCCGCGGCCGCGCTCGGTCAGGCGCACGCAGTCCTCGATCACCTCGATCGTGCCCGACTGCAGTTGCTCGGTGAGGCGCACGTCGATCAGGCGGTGCTCGACCATGTATTCCTGGGTCACCACGTGGTGCAGGCGGTCGACGTGGATGCCGCCGCCGCGCTGGTGGATCTTCTCCAGCAGGTAGAACGACAGCGAGCGGTCGATCACCGTCGGCACCGAGATCGCGAAGGCGTAGCCGCCGAGCATCCACAGGCACAGCATCTGCACTTTCTCGAAGCGGCTGAACTCGGCGAAGGCCTTCAGCGCGAACAGCCCGCCGCCGACGATCGCCGCGGCCAGGGCCGCGTCCAGGACCGCGCTGTACAGCACCACGTCGACCTTGCCGTAGCGCACGTGCGCGGCGTAGACCGCCAGCAGTACGAGCACGAACGCGAACGTCGCCGCCAACGCCTTGAGGTACTTCATCGCCAGCCTTCTCCTTAGCCGTGCCTGTGCGGGGCTGCCCGTCGGGGCGCGCCTGTCGGGGTATGAACGCAATACGGGCCCGGGCGCGGACCGGATGCGGCCAGGACCGCGGCCGCGGCGCACTGTGCCGGGTCGGTCCGCCGGCTTGCCCCCGCCGGCGCTCGCGATCCCCTCGCGCAGCACCGCGCGCCACGATAGCAGCGCCGGCGACCGCGGCGCTCGCCGCCCGTCCGCCGGCGCCGCGCCGGGGGCGGGCTGCGACCGGCGCCCGTTGCGGGCGTGCCCGCGGTCGCGCCGGGAGCCGGCGCGGGCCGCCCGCGCCGCGCTCGCCCGGCCCCGGGCCCGACGGGGGCCGGACCGGCCGACCTGCGTCGGCTGGCCGTCTCCGCTAGAATCGAGGGCTGTCGGCCGCTCCCGGCCGGACACCCCCCACAAGGAAATCCCGCACGATGAAGATCCTCGTCGGCTACAAGCGCGTGGTGGACTACAACGTCCGCATCCAGGTCAAGCCGGACGGTTCCGGCGTGGTCACCGACGGCGTCAAGCTGTCGGCCAATCCGTTCGACGAAATCGCCCTCGAAGAAGCCCTGCGCCTGCGCGACAAGGGCATCGCGACCGAAGTCGTGGTCGCCACCATCGCCCCCGCCGACGCCCAGGCGCACCTGCGCAACGGCCTGGCGATGGGCGCCAACCGCGCCATCCACGTGGTCAGCGACCAGCCGATCCAGCCGCTGACCGCCGCGCGCACCCTGCTCAAGCTGATCGAGAAGGAACAGCCGGACATCGTCATCCTCGGCAAGCAGGCCATCGACGACGACGCCAACCAGACCGGCCAGATGCTCGCCACGCTGTGGGGCCGCCCGCAGGCCACCTTCGCCTCCAAGCTCGACGTCGAAGCCGGCAAGGCCACGGTCACGCGCGAAGTCGACGCCGGCCTGGAAACCCTGGAAGTCGACCTGCCGGCGGTGGTCACCACCGACCTGCGCCTCAACGAGCCGCGCTTCATCAAGCTGCCGGACATCATGAAGGCCAAGAGCAAGCCGCTGGAAACGATCCAGTTCGCCGACCTCGGCGTCGACGCCGGCGACACGCTCAAGACCACCCATTACGCGCCGCCGCCGAAGCGCAGCAAGGGCGTGATGGTCAAGGACGCGGCCGAACTGGTCGCCGCACTGAAGCAGAAGGGGTTGCTGTAAAGCCCCTTGAGTCAAGGGGCTGCCGCGTCCCGCGCAGCGGGATGCGGCGGGGTTATGGAAGCATGACCTCCTGCAGCCGAAGCCACTCATCTTCAAATTTGGGAAATATTCTTCAATGAGCAAGGTTTTGATCGTCGCCGAACATCTCGAAGGCAAGCTCAACGCGTCGACCGCCAAGTGCGTGTCGGCCGCGCAGGCGCTCAAGCCCGAATCCATCGACATCGTCGTGCTCGCCGCCGATCCGGCCGGCGTCGCCGCGCAGGCCGCGCAGATCGCCGGCGTGAACAAGGTGCTGGCCGTCGCCAACGCCGCCAACGCCAACGCCATCGCCCAGGTGCAGGCGCCGCAGGTCGCCGCGCTGGCGCAGGGCTACAGCCACGTGTTCGGCCCCTCGACCACCTTCGGCAAGGACCTGATGCCGTGCGTGGCCGCGCTGCTGGGCGTGGCCCAGGTCTCGGACGTGATGGCGGTCGAAAGCAGCCACACCTTCAAGCGCCCGATCTACGCCGGCAACGCCATCGTCACCGTCGAGGCCCCGGCCGACCACGCCGTGGTCGCGACCGTGCGCACCGCGTCGTGGCCGGAAGCGGCCGGCGGCGGCAGCGCCGCGGTCGAAGCCGCGTCCGTCGACGCCGCCCTGCCGAGCCACACCCGCTATGTCGGGCTGGCCGCCGGCAAGTCCGACCGTCCCGACCTGCAGAGCGCCAAGCGCGTGGTCTCCGGCGGCCGCGGCGTCGGCTCGCAGGAGAACTTCAAGATCATCTACGACTTCGCCGACAAGCTCGGCGCGGCGGTCGGCGCCTCGCGCGCCGCGGTCGACGCCGGCTACGTCCCGAACGAACTGCAGGTCGGCCAGACCGGCAAAATCATCGCCCCGGAGCTGTACGTCGCCGTCGGCATCAGCGGCGCGATCCAGCACCTGACCGGCATCAAGGACGCCGGCACCATCGTCGCGATCAACAAGGACGGCGAAGCGCCGATCTTCGAGATCGCCGACATCGGCCTGGTCGGCGATCTGTTCAAGCTGCTGCCGGAACTGGAAACCGCGCTGGGCTAAGCGGCGCTGGGATAAGCGGCGCTGGAATAGGCGCTGGCGACGGGCGTCCGCAACGGCCGCCCGTCGCGACCGCGCCGGCGCGCCTCAGGCCTGCCGGTGCGCGGCGGTCGCCGCGGCGAACTGCGCCCAGCTCGGGCCGCCGCGGCGCTCGTACAACATCGCCCCCGCGTGCGGCCGCTGCGCGGTGCGGCGCGGATCAACCGGCTGGCGCCGGAACGCATCGGCGCCGAGCATGCGCCACAGATAGAACGGCAACAGGCCGACGAAACTCTTCCACTGCGAACGGTACGCCAGGCACGCCGCGGCGTAGCGCAGGCGCTCGCCCAGCGTCGTCGGCAGGACCTCGCTCGCGCCGTTGTCCGGCAGCGGCGAGAGCACCTTGAACCACGGGCCGCGCAGGCCTTCGCCGTGGTACAGCGAGAACTGCCACATGCGCGCGCCGCGCGCCTGCGCCACGGCGATGCCGACCAGGTGTCCGGCGTCGTGATCGTGATGGCCGCCTTCCCAGGCCGGCATCAACACCTCGCCGCCGCGCACCGAGCCGAAACGCTCGAGCGCGCGCGGCACCGCCTCGTCCAGGCGCAGATGCAGGCCGCCGTCGGCGATGCCCCATTGCTCGCCGCAGAAATGCATGCGCGCCGGGTCCATCCCCAACGCCGACAGCACCGCGACGCTTTCGGCGCGGCGGCGGGCCATGTCCTGCCCGCCCCAGCCGCCGTCGGTCAGCCACACCGCATCGACCGCGCGGCCTTCGGCCAACGCGCGGCGCAGCCATGGGAACGCGGCGAATTCGTCGTCGGGGTGTACGAACACCGCCAGCAACGGCGGCGCCTGTGCGGGAACGTCAGAACGCATCGAAGTCCAATTGTCCCAGGCGCACCGAGTCCGCGGCGGGCACCGCCACGCCTTCGGCCAAGGGACGGAAGATCATGTTCAACGGGCTCGGACGCAGGCGCTGCGGAATCTCGAACCACAGCCCCTGCGGACGTCCGCCGCCGGGCCGCAGCCCCAGGTGCAGGCGCATCGCCCACGCCGGCGAGCGCGCCGGCGACGGCATGCCGGCCGGCAGCGCGAGTTCGTCCCAGGCCAGCAGGCCGGGCTTGCCGGTCGCGGCTTCCGCCCCGATCGTGCCGTCGCCCGCGCGCACCAGCCGATAGGCGCGCTGCGGGTTGGCGATGCGCCACTCCAGCGCCGCCTGCGACCAGTCGCGACGGAAACCGTCGGCCGCGGCGACCGGCGCCGCGCGCTCGATCCGGCCGAAGCCGACGCGCGCATCGAGCGGCCGCACCAGGGCGAAGCCGAGCTTGCGCAGGAAACCCGGCGTCGAATTCGCGTTGGCCACGCCGTACACCGCGCCGATGCCGGCCTGCGCGCCGAGCTGGTAGGTCGCATCGGCCAGGCGGGTGAACAACCCCTTGCCCTGGAAATCCGGGTGGGTCGCGGTATTGAGCGACAGCATCGTCCGCATCGCGCGTCCGTTGACCACCGCCTGCGCCGGCACGCAGACGTAATGCGCCGCGAGCCGCTCGCCTTCCCAGGCGTCGCAACCGATCACCGTGCCGGCGGGATTGCGCGCATACAGCCATTGCAGGTAGGCGGCGTTGAGATGCCCGGCGCCGGGAAAACAGGCGCGGAACAACGCTTCGTAGCTCGCCAATGCCGCGGCGTCGGTGCCGACCGGACGGATTTCCACGTTCGCTTTCCTCTCGTTACCGGCGCCGCCGCTCAGCCTGCGAGTGTATCGGGGCGCGCGAGGGCCACCTACCCATTGCGTCCATCATGCCGGTCGCGCCCGCGGCCGAGCCAAAAATGCCGCGTCCGCGCGCCGCGCCTCACTCATCGTGCGAAATGCGCTTGATCAAGGGACGCCGGGCCAGCAGCTGCGACAACGGCCGCCGCGGCACCGACGCGATGTCGTAACCGAAGAACGCGAGCAGGAACTGCAGGCCCGAGACCACCGCGACGGTGGCGATCATCACCGTGCCCACCGGCGTGGCGCTTTCGGCCTGGACCGAACGCACCCAGTGCCAACCGCCGAAGCCCAGGCCGAAGCCGAGCAGCAGCACCGCCGCCAGCAGCTCCAGCGAAGCCAGCGACAGGTCGCGCAGGAAGTAGTTGTAGCCCACGCGCTTGCCCAGGTTGCGCGCGTGCTTGAACAGGAATTCGAAGAAGATCTTCGAGGCCTTCAGGCCGCTGGTCTCGTCGCCGTAGCGCGCGTCCATCGGCACGTCGATCACCACCGCGCGCACGGTGTTGAGCCGGAACAGGATGTCGGTCTCGAAGAAATAGCGCTTGCTGATGCTGTTGAACGGCAGCATCGCGGCGACGCGGGCGTGAATCGCGGTGTAGCCGTTGGTCGGGTCGAACACGTCCCAGTAGCCGGTCGACGCCTTGGCCATGAAGCTCAGGCCGAGATTGCCGATGCGCCGCGCCAGCGGCATCTGCCGGATCTGGGCCAGGTCCCAGAAGCGGTTGCCCTTGGTGTAGTCGGCCTCGCCGGCGAGGATCGGCGCGACGAACGCCGGCAGCAGCGCCGGATCCATCTGCCCGTCGCCGTCGATCTTGACGATCACCGTGGCGCCGTCGGCGATGGCTTGCTGGTAGCCGGTGATCATCGCCCCGCCCACGCCCTGGTTGTGCGGATTGCGCAGCACCCGCACGCGCGGGTCGGTGGCGTTGCGCTCGATGAACTCGCCGCTGTTGTCGGGACAGGCGTCGTCCACGCAGTAGACCGCATCGACCTCCGGGCCGATCGCGGCGAGCACGCCGAGGATGTGCCGCGTCACCTTGTAGCTCGGGATGACCACGGCGATGCCGCTGGTCCAGGAGCATGGGGCGTTCGCGTCGCGAGTCATTCGGAATTCCAGGGCGGCTTGCAGCAGGGGCGGGCCGAAGCGGCGGCCGCCGCCGGCAGGTCGGCCATCTTAGCCGATCGCAACCGGACAGGTACGTAAATCAGGGAGTTAGGGCCGCCAGGCGTCGGCGCCGGGGCGCCAAGGCACCCCGGGCCGCGCGGCGCGGCCGGCCTACTTCGTCGGAGCCGGAGCCGGAGCCGGGGCCGGCTTCGACGGCTCGGTCGAGGACAGCGAGATCCCGTCCTCGTCCTCGCGCGGCGTGAGCCCGCACGGCACGCCGATCCCGTGCAGCGCGATCACGGTCGACGGCCCCTCGATCAGGCGGCAGTCGAACTCCTGGCCCGGCTGCAGGTAGATCGCGGTGCCGTCGCCGATCATGTAGAACGCGGAACGGTAGGCGTCCGCGTCGAGCTGCCTGAACAAGGCGAACTGATGGCCCGAGCGCTTGCCCTCGCGGTCGATGCGCTCACCGTAGCGGTCGATCGCGCCGGGCTGGTTGGCCCCGCGCCGGACCTTGTCGACCTGAGTGCTGTTCCATGCCAGGTACAGCACCATCGCCGCCAGGATCGCCTTGCCGGCATGACGCGGCCGCAGCACGAACACCGCCAGCGCCGCCCACGCGGCGAGCATGCAGTTGTAGCGGATGAAGCGGTCATCAAAGGCCGACAGGCCGAGCGCGAAATCGGTGTGGTACTGGTAGACCTCGCGCAGCAGCCACCAGTAGCCCGCCGACGACGCCACCAGCACCGTCGCCGCCACCGCCAGGCGCAGACGCAGGCTCCACAGGCGCCATTCCACCGACGCCACCAGCACCGCGTACATCAGCAGCGGCACCAGCGCGAATTCGTAGTAGCGGCCGTGCACGCGGTCCAGGCTCTCGTACATGCCGGTGCCGGCGACCGCGGCGGAGAACACCAGCGTCACCGCGAAGAAGCAGCCGAAGCCGGCCAGCACGAACCACACCGCCGGACGCATCCAGGCGAACTGTGGCTCCAGCGCCTGCGGACGCAGCAGGTTGCGCACCGCGCTGACCGCGACCAGCAGCAGCGGCAGCGACATCAGCGTGGCCAGGAACGCGAAATGGTTGCGCAGCGCCACGATGCCCTTGCTCAGCAGCAGCGCCGGGCTCAGACCGTTCTCGATGACCGAGGACTGCGCGCCGTAGTGGCCGCCGAACGGATTGAGCACCAGCTTGCCGAAGATCGCGCTCTCCAGCGCGACATAGCTGGCCACCGTCGCCGCCGCATACAAGCCCGCCATGGCCAGCGCCGACGCCGACCAGCCCACGCGCCGCGTGCGCGCGTCGTACACGGCCAGCAGCAGCGCGAACGGCGGCAACAGGAACAGGCCGTGCGGCTTGGTCGCGATCAACAGCCCGTGCAGCAACGCCGCCCACAGCAGCAGCGACGCGCGCGGCTGGCGCAGGTACGCGAACAGCATCGACAGCAGGCCCACGTACAAGGCCGCAAACAGGCTTTCCGGCATGAAAAAGGCGATGTAGCCGCCGAGCCCCGCCCAGGCGAACGCGATCGCCAGCAGCAGCGCGCCGCGCGGCCGGTACACCTGGACCGCAATGCGGTACAGCGGCACGATCGCCAGCGCGGTGACCAGCACGTTGAGCAGGCGCGCCTTGACGATCAACTCGCCGCCGCGCGAATGCGCCAGCGAATACAGCAGCGAGAAGAACCAGTTGTTGACCAGCGGCGCCTGCCCGGGCATGACCTCGCGGTGCAGCACCCAGTACGACCACGCCGCATAGCTGTACTCGTCGGCGAACACCATCGGCGGGCCGAGCGCCGCCACGCGCGAAAGCAGCAGGTAGAACGCGGCGACCATCGCCAGGATGCAGGCGGTGGTCGACAACGGCCAGTCGCGTGGCGGGTTCGCGCCGGAGTCCGCCGAAGCCCCCTGGATACTGCTCATTCAAGCCTGCTTTATGCGTAGAATTAACGACTTACTATAGCCAGCGGCCGGCTCCCGGACAAACCGGCGGCGGCCTTGCGCGGTGCCTCGCGGGGTGCGCCTGGCACAGCAGGAGACCGACCCGATGAGCGCACGATCCTCCCTTCCGTCCCCGGCCTGGGCGGCCCGAGCGCGTCCGCTGCGCGCCGGCGCGGCCGCCGCCGCGCTGGCCCTCGCGCTGTGCGCGTGCAAGCCGCCGGACATCCCGGGCCCGGTCGCCGAGACCGAGTACAAGCTCGGCGCGGTGCCGGAGTCGTCGGTCGGCAAGATCAAGCTCAACTATTGGAAGCTGGAAGGCCCGGTCAAGGCCGGCCAGCCGTTCGCCCTGGGCATCAGCATCAGCAACGGCAGCGAAGTCTGGCTCGCCGCCGGCACCGCCGATTCCCTGCGCCTGTCGGCGAGCTGGCTGGAACCCACGACCTATGCCGCGCGCGCGCCGACCGTGACCATCGAGCGCAAGACCGGAGTCGGCTCGGGCGTGTCCGGCGCTGAGCAATTCACCCTGGTCGCGCCGCCGGCCGCCGGCCGCGTGCTGCTGAAGCTGGTGCTGACCGACGCCGACGGCACGTCGCTGGAAGCGGCCGGGGTGGGGCCGCTGCACTACGACCTCACCGTCGATCCCTGAGCCCGCCCGCCGCCGGCGCGGGCCTCAGCCGCGCTTGCGGATCACCTTGCGCATGCCGCGCAGCAGCAGTTCCTCGCGGGTGTAGCCGCGCTCCAGACAGCGCGCGAAGTTCGGATGCGCCTCGCCGTCGGGATGCGCGCAGCCGGCCCATTCCGACTCGTGCAGGAACTCGGCCCGCGCGCGCACCGAATCGAACGCCGCGCGGTAGTCGGCCAGGCGCCGGCGGTTCATCGCATAACGGTATTCCTCGGCCTCGCCATCGCTGCCGCCGGCGCGCTTGAGCGCGGCGACGAATTCCTCGTCGTCGCTGAGCAGGTGCTGCCACGGCTCCGGCACGCGGTACTGGAAGTGGCTGCCGCTGTCGCAGGTCCACATCGGATCGAACTTCATGCAGATCGTCCCGCCGGGCTTGAGCACGCGCAGCATCTCGCTCAGGGCCTTGGCCGGATCGGGAATGTGTTCGAACGCATCGAAGGAGAAGATCGCGTCGAACAGGCCGTCGCGGTAGATCAGGTCCATCGCGTCGACGCGGTGGAACTCCAGCCGCCCGGACGGCAGTTCGTAGCCGTTGCGCTGGGCTTTTTCCTGCAGCAGCTTGACCAGTTCGCCGCCGAAACGCGCGTTCTGGTCGCTGAAGTCGCTGCAATAGATGCGGCCGACCCGGCCGGCGATCATCGCGCTGTGCGCGCCGGCGCCGCCGCCGACGTCGAGCACCAGCGCATCGGCGGCGGGCAGCGCGCCGCACTGCGCCAGCACTTCGAACGCGTAATCGACTTCGGCGCGGTGGGCGGCGACGTCGCTGGCTTCGTCGTAGCCGCCGGCGGCGACCGCCGGTTCGGCGGAGGATTCGGCGGAGGATCCGGCCGGCTCGGGCGCGGCGTCGATCAGCTCCAGCGCCAGCTCGCGCGGCAGGTAGAACGTGTTGGTGCAGGCGCCGTGGAACTTCGCCATGCCCTCGCCTTCCCAGCGATAAGGCGCGTAATCCAGCCCGTCCAGCAATTCGGTGACGTTGTGCCAGTCGCTGTTCTCGACCAGCAGCGCGGGCCGGCAGCGGCGGATGGTCTCGACCAGCCCGCGCAGGGCCTGCGCTTCGAAACCTTCGACGTCGACCTTGATCAGGTCCGGCTGCAATTGGAAATCGTCGCCGCGCACGATCGGCACGCGCACCGATTCCAGTTCCAGGCCACCGCGCTCCTGGTACTTCTCGCGCACCCAGGGCTTGTCGAACTGCGCCGGGTCCAGCGACGACTCTTCCAGGTAAACCACGCCGTCCACCGAGGGCACCAGCAAGGTCAGTTCGCCGGGCTCGGCGCCGAGGCCGCAGCGGTGGATCTCGATCGCGCCGCCGGCCAGTCCGGCGATGCGGTCCAGCCCCGGCCACAGCCGCGGGTTGGCTTCGAAGCAGTGGATCGCGACGTCGCCGCCGAGCACGGCGCGCAGGGTCGCCACGGTCTGGCCGCCGTTGGCGCCGACATCCAGCACCGTGCGCAGCGGCCGCATCTGCCGCCCGATCCAGTCCAGGGCCCGGAAATCGGGATCGTGGATGCTCTTGCTATGCAGCTGGTGGAGCACCCTCTCGTGCAGCGCCGAAACGTCGTTCATCCAAAACTCCCGAGACAATGTCCCAAAGCCTGTCTGCCACCCCGTCCCACCCGAAGCCGCGGGCGATGTCGCGTCCCGCCGCGCCGTGCCGGTCGGCCAGGTCGCGATCGTCGATATAACGCTTGAGTTGCGCGGCCAACTCGTCCACCGAGTCGGCCAGATACCCGTTTTCCCCTTCTTCGACCAGCTCGGCGAACGCGGCGGTGGAGCCGCGCGCGACCACCGGGCGGCCCGCCATCCACGATTCCAGCAACACGATGCCGAAACTCTCGCTTTCGCTCATGTTGGCCAGGCAGCGCGCCTGCGACAGCGCGCCGACCACCACCTCGCGCGGCTGCGGGCCATAGTAATACACGCCCTCGCCGGCCAATGGCGCGCCGTCGTCGTCCGGGCCGATCAGCACCACGTCGACGCCGGTGCCAGCCGCGTTCAGGCGCTGGCAGGCCTGCACCGTCGCGGCGTAATGCTTGGCCGCGGTCTTGCGCCCCAGCACCAGCACGAACGGGCGCTCGCCGCGGTGCAGGCGGGCGAACGCTTCGCGTCCGCGGGCGACGAAGTCGGGAGCGAAGTCGGCCGCGTTCAGGCCGCCGCCGGCGATGCCCACCGAATGCGCGCCGACCTTGTCGAAGAACGCGCGCCGGCTTTCCTCGGGGAACGCCAGCACCCGGTCGGCGGCGGCGAACGCGTCGTAGAAATCGCGCCAGTGGTAGTAGCGGTCTTCCATGTGGAAATGCGGCAGCACGATCGACGGCAGCCCGTGCCGCGCCGCCGTGCGCACGCCCAGCAGCGAGCTGGCGAACGGCACGCCCTGGGCCAGGATCACGTCGTAATCGGCGGCATGCCGATCCAGCCAGCGCTCCATCTCGGCGCTGTGCGGGCCGCGGATCCTGCAGAAGCGGCGGTCGACGTCGCGCGCGCGGCGCTTGGCCGCGGCGATCAGTTCGCCGATCCAGCGCTCCGGCGCGGCGCGGCGCGCGCGCTCTTCCATGCCCTCGCCCAGGTCGATCGCGGCGGTCTCGCCGTCGGCGCCGACGGCATCGATGGCGGACACGATCACGCCCAGTTCGCGCGCATCGTCCTCGCTGTGCATCAACGCCGACACGCGCAGCTCGAGCAAGGTGCCGGGGCCGGCGAAGGCATGCCGGAACGAGAACCGGCCGGAGACGTTCTTGGCCTCCAGTTCGATGTCGTCCACGCGCACCGACACCCGCACCGGCTGCAAGGCCACGCCGGCGATGCGCACGCCTTCGCTGCCCTCGGGCAGCAGCGCCTGGGCGATCCGCCCGGTCCAGCGCACCACCCGGCCGTCGCTGCGTTCGGGATAGTTCCAGCCGCCGAGCAGGCCCGGGCCGATGTCCACCGCGAGATCGGCGCCGATGCGCAGCGACTCCTGCATCCACGCCGAATTCAGGATCGCGGCCTGGGCGAAGCGGTCCGCCGGCGGCGGATCGGGCCGGAACAGGCGCACCTGCCCCTTCATCGTCGGTACGCCGTCGGTCGCCGTCGGCGGTTCGTAGTCGGCGGAGAAATGCAGGCGGTCGTGGATCGGCCCGACCGCCGGAGCGACCACGTCGATCTCCAGGCCCTCGCGCTTCTCCAGCGCGCGCAGCAGGTTGAGCAGGTAGACCTCGGCGCCGCCGCGCGCCGGTTCGCCGAAGCGGTAGGTCAGCACCAGCATCCGGCACGGGCCGTCGCGGCCGATCAACTGGCGCAACTCGCGGCGCATGCGCCCGCCGAGCACGCGCCAGTCCAGATGGGTGGCGACGTAGTCCATGGCCTCGGCGGAAATGCGCGCGCTCAGGCCGCGGTCGCCGCACAGCTTGGGGATCCACTCGGCCATCGCCTCGGGACCGGCCTCGATGTAGTGGGTGCCCGCGCGCAGGCCGCCGAATCCGCGCACGCCGATCGGCGAGGTCAGCAGCGGCAGGCCCGCGGCGAGGAAGTCGGGTACCTTGAGGCTGGAGCCGCCGCCTTCGAACAGCGGATTCACCGCCAGATCGGCCAGCGCGAACAGCGCCTGCTTGTCGGCCAGGCTCAGGAAGCCGAGCAGGGCCACGTTGGGCGGTACCTCGGCCACGTCGATCGCCTCGCACACCGAGCCGACCAGGGCGAAGTTGACCCGCGGGTTGCGCGCGGCCAGCTCATCGACGATGAACTGCGCGGCGCGCACGTTCGGCGGATGCGCGCTGCCGACGAACACCGCCAGCGGCGGCTGTTCCGGCCGCTCCTCGCGCGCCAGGCCGTTGCGGTGCACCTGCGGCAGGCGCACGCCGTTCTCCACGGTCAGCACCCGGCGCGCGCCGTAGCGCTCGCGCAGGCGCGCGGCGTCGGCGTCGGACACGCAGAACACCAGGTCGGCGCGCGACGCGACCTCGCGCTCGAGTTGTTCGGCCAGCTCGATCCACTTGTCGCCGTCCTCGCGCGAGGCCAGCAGTTCGCGCTTGAGTTCGGCCTCGACGTTGTGCGAGGAATGCACCACCGGCATCGCCTGCGGCACCAGCGACAGCAGCGGCGCCAGGAAGCAGTGCTCGAAATCGACCAGATCGGCGCGCGCGAGCTCCTCGCGGAACGCCGCCAGCAGCGCTTCGTTGTCCAGGCAGTGCTTGGCCGCGACCAGATCGGCCACCGACACGCTGTAGCCCTTGAGCGACTTGACGTCCTCGCGGCGGTGCGCGGCGGTCTTGGGGATCGAGCGCTGGACCACGCCCGGGGCGATCGTGCAGCGCTCCTCGCTCTCGCCGTTGTTCAGGCACAGCAGGGTGACGTCGAACTCGCGCCCCAGCTCAGTCAGCAGTTCGTTGATCCGCACTTGGCCGCCGCCGGCGGCGCGGTGGGTTTCGTAGTCGCACACCGCCAGGATGCGCTTGCGCGCGCTGGCGACGGCCGGCGCCGACAGCGTTTGCGCGATCGCCTGCGCGCTGCGCGCGGCGATGGCTTCCCAGGTGTAGCGCGCGCGCGCGAACCCGGCGCCGCGCTCGCCCAGCGCGCGGCTCGCGCCGGCGTCGTCGAGCAGGCCACGCAACGCGCCGGCGAAGCCGTCGAGTTCGCTGATCGCGGCCTGCGTGCCGGCCTCGATCTCCAGGCCGCGCGCGCCGATCGGCGTGGACAGCACCGGCGCGGCGTGGCCCATGTAATCGAGCATCTTCAGGTTGGTGCCGGCGCCGCTGCGCAGCGGGTTGATCGCCGCGCCGCAGCGCCACAACAGCGCGTCCTTCTCGGCCGCGTCGACGAAGCCCAGCAGCTTCACGTTGGCCGGCACCGGCTTGTCGTAGGCCTTGCAGACCGAGCCCAGCGCATAGAAAGTGACGTCCTTCAGCGCCGGCGCCAGTTCCTCGGCGATGAACGCCAGCGCTTCCACGTTCGGCGGATGCGCGCTGCCGAGGAACAGCGCCGAGCGCTCGCGCGCCGGCGCCGGCTCGGGCGCGGCGACCGGCTCGTAGCCGTTGGGCGCGAGGAAAATGCGCTCGGACGGGAAACCGAACGCGTCGTGGAACGCGCCGCGCTCTTCCTCGCTGATCGCCAGCAGCGCCGAGCAGCAGCCCAGCAGGCGCGCTTCCAGCTCGCGCACGAACGCGGCGCCGCGGCGGCCGATCTCGCCCTCGAACATCTGCTCGGCGAGCCGGTACTCGACGTTGTAGGCGTTGTACATGCGCAGCTTGCCGTCGCTGCCGGCGCCGCGGTCGTACGGCAGGGTGAACGGCGACTCGTGCACGACCACGTCGGCCGCGCGCACCAGCTCGCCCATGCGCCGGCCCAGTTCGGTATCGAACTCGCCGGCCAGCGCCAACGCCAGGCCCGAGCATTCCGGGCCGATGCGTTCGTTGTCGAGCTTCCAGTGGATCTGGTCGGCCTCGCGCGGCTTGGGCACGCGGATCTCGCGGAAGCTCGGCGAGTGCTCGATGGTCTCGGTCTTGGCGTCGGCGTAGGTCGCCGACAGCAGGGTCACGTCGAAGGCTTCGCTGAGATAGCGATACAGCATGTAGTAACGCTGCTCTCCCCCGCTCCGCGGCGGCACGAAGGCCGGGAAGAAGTTGATCGCCAGTAGCTTACGTCGCTTCTCTGCCATTTCCAGTTCCGGTCATTCCTTTAAATCTTTGGATCGCCGCCGGCCCGCCCTCCCCCGAGCCGGCGGTAGCGCTTACCGCGCGCCGAGGCGGCGAAGGTCCGCGTCCACCATCATCGTGATCAGCTGCTGCAGCGAGGTCTTCGGCGCCCATCCCAGCGCGGCCTTGGCCTTGGCCGGGTTGCCGAGCAGGACGTCGACCTCGGCCGGGCGGAAGAACTTCTCGTCGATCACCAGGTGCGCGTCCATGTCCAGGCCGACGTGGCCGAAGGCGATCTTGCACATGTCGCGCACGGTGGTGGTCTGGCCGGTGGCGACCACGTAGTCGCCGCCGCGCTCCTGCTGGGTCATCAGCCACATCGCCTCGACGTAGTCGCCGGCGAAGCCCCAGTCGCGTTTGGCGTCGATGTTGCCCAGGCGAAGCTCCTTCTGCAGGCCCAGCTTGATCCGGGCGACGGCGTCGGTGACCTTGCGGGTGACGAACTCGATCCCGCGCAGCGGCGACTCATGGTTGAAGAGGATGCCGCTGGACGCGTGAAGACCGAAGCTTTCCCGGTAGTTGACCGTCGCCCAGTGCGCCATCAGCTTGGCCACGCCGTAGGGGCTGCGGGGGTAGAACGGGGTGGTCTCGTCCTGCATCTCGGCCTGGATCAGGCCGAACATCTCGCTGGTGGAGGCCTGGTAGAAGCGCGCCTGCGGGTTGACGATGCGCACCGCCTCCAGCACGTTCAGGGCGCCGACGCCGTCGACCTGGGCGGTCAGCAGCGGCTGCTGCCAGGACGAGCCGACGAAGCTCTGCGCGCCGAGGTTGTAGACCTCGTCGGCCTTGGAGGTCTGCATCGCCCGGATCAGCGACGACAGGTCGGTCAGGTCGCCGTCGAGCAGGGTCACCTGGTCGGCGATGCCCAGCTCGCGCAGGCGCCACAGGGTGTCGGAGCTGCGCCGCGCCAGGATGCCGTACACGCCGTAGCCCTTGGACAGCAGCAACTGCGAAAGGTAGGCGCCGTCCTGGCCGGTGATGCCGGTGATCAATGCGTTCTTGTTGCTCATGACTGGTTCCGCTGATCGAGAAGAATGTCTTGCAGGGTCTGTTCCATGGGGATGCGCGGCGCCCAACCGGTCGCCTCGCGCAGCGCGCCGGCCGAGCCGACCATCCGCCGCTGCTCGGCGCGGCGCAGCTTGGCCGGGTCCTGGCGGACCTCGACCTGCACGCCTTCGATCCGGCACATCGCTTCGAGCAGGTCGCGCACCTTGCGCTCCACCCCCGAGGCGACCAGGTACAGCTGGCCGGACACGCCGTCGCGCAAGGCCGCGGCGTAGGCGGCGACGATGTCGCGCACGTCGGTGAAATCGCGGGTGGTGTCGATGTCGCCGGCCTCGATCACCGGCGCCTGCCGGCCCTGGGCGATCGCCGCCACCTGGCTGGCCAGCGCCGGCAGCACGAACTGCCGGCCCTGGCCCGGGCCGATATGGTTGAACGGGCGCAGCACGATCGCGTCCAGCCCCTCGCTGCGCTGCCACTGCAGGCACAGCTGCTCGGCGGCGAGCTTGCTGACCGCGTAGGGATTGCGCGGCGCCGGCAGCAGCGCCTCGGTCACCGGCATCTGCGCCTCGGCCACCTGGCCGTACACGTCGCCGGAACTGATGTAGAGCAGGCGCCCGTCGAACCCGGCGCGCTTGAGCGCCTGCAACAGGTTTAACGTACCCAGCGTGTTGATCTCGAAGGTTTCGCGCGGGTCTTCGAACGAGCGCGGCACGAAGCTCTGCGCGGCCAGGTGCAGCACCGCGTGCGGACGCAGTTCCTCGACCGCGCGGTTCACCGCCTCGGCGTCGCGGATGTCCCAGCCCTGGTCGGGAGTGTGGAATTCGTAGTCGCCGAAATCGCCGGCGCGCACCGCCGCCTCGACGTAGCGGCCGACGAATCCGCTGCCACCGGTCACCAGCAGCCGGCGCGGCGCGTCCGCGGCGTTCGCGGCGCTCATGGACGCCTCGCCACGATGGCGTAGTCCGGAGCGATGTGCATGCTCCACAACATGTCGTTGAGCGACTTGGAGCCCGGCACTTCCGGCGGCAGCAACGGCGGCGCGTTGAGCGGGCGGTGCGCGCTCAGGCGCTCGATGCGCGACTCGGCGAAGCCGCGGTTCTCCACCACCCAGCGCAGCATCGCCGGCGGCAGCGGGTTGAGATGGGTGGGGTCCATGTAGAAGTAGTGCGAGCCGACCATGATGTTTTCCGGGTTCGGCGTTTCCAGCAGCAGCAGGCCGCCGGGCCGCAGCGCGCGCAGCGCCGCGTCGATCAGCGCCACCACCCGCTCGAACGGCAGGTGCTCGACCAGGTGCATCGAGGTGACGGCGCCGAGCGAACCCTCCGGCATCTCGCGCAGCACGTCCACCGCGTCGCCGGCGACCACCTTCAGGCCGGTGCCGGCGCAGCTGTCGACGAAATCGCGGTTGAGGTCGATGCCGCTGGCCTGCAGGCCGTGCTCGGCGAGCAGTTCCAGCCATTCGCCGCGGCCGCAGCCGATGTCGACCACCGGCGCGTCGGCGCCGCCGGCGCCGGCCTCGCGGACCCAGTCCAGGTACGGCTCGATCCGCGCCCGCACCAGCTCGCGCGAGCCGCGGAATTCGTCCTCGAAATCGGCGTAGAGCTTGTCCATGGTCGGCTGGAAGCGCTCGCGCTCGAGTTCGGCGGCGTGCATGCGCTCGAACATCGGCATCATCCGCGCGACGTTGCGCAGCAACCCGGCCTGCTGGCCGCGCACCTGCTTCAACTCGTCCATCAGCAGATTGACGTGGCGGCCCAGCTCGTGCGCCTCGCGCGCCTGGGTCGCTTCGATCGTGTACTGGCGGTCGAACAGGCTGCCCAGCCGCGCCACTCCGTGCAGCCACGACAGCGCGCGGCCGAACACCGGCTTGCGTTTCCACTGCTGCAGCTTGTACGGCAGCATCAACCCGTCGATATGGACCTGCTTGGCCATGCCCTCTTCCGACCAACGCAGCGCGCCGAGCACCTCGACCTTGGTGGTGTGGCCCGAGCGCAGCTCGTGCAGGAAGTAGTTGAAGCCGTCCGGATCGGGCTCGCGCCGCAACACCACGCGATAGGCCATCTCGACGAAGCTGGCGTCGGCCGGGCCGAGCAGTTCCGACAGCACGTATTCGCGCTTGACCGGAATCGAATGGGTGACCGAGCGCCAGTGCTGCAGTTCCTCGCCGTCGCCGCCGCGCCGCGCGAACGCGCGATCGAGCTGGCTGCGCATGCGTTCGACCGCGCCGTCGGCGCCGGCGACGCCGTCGCTCTCGACCGGAATCGCCTCGCGCAGGCGCGCGGAGACGGCCTGCATGACCGCATCGACGTCCAGCGGGTCCAGGGCCTGGTTCATCGCACCGCCTCCGGTCGCGCCGGCGCCGCGGAAGCGGCCACTTCGATGACGGGCGGAATCCAGGCGGTGCCTACGAACATCGGCTTGTCCAGGTTGGCCACGGTGAACACCAGCGCGAGGTCGCGCCATTGGTAGTTCTTCTGCAAGTGGGTTTCCGCGCCGGTCAGCGCCACCGAGAACGAATAGGTGCCCACGCCGAGATTGGCCGGGAAACGCACCCGGAACTCGACCTCGCTGCCGGCCTGCAACTGTTCGTTGGCCTGGCCGGTGTGGTGGGTGTTGGTGCCGTACAGCGCCTGTCCCAACCGGTCGCGGATCATGTAGCCGAACACCAGCCGCTCCAGCGTCTGGTGCACGCGCACCCGCGCGCGCAGCGTCACCGGATGGCCGACGCCGACGAACTCGACCGGCGCGCCGCCCTCGTCCAGCAGCTGCAGGTCGACGATCTCCGCCTCGCCGGTGCCCGACTCGGTCGCGACCTTGCCGTCCTTGGACAGTTCGGTCTTGACCGAGCTGTTCTCGCGCTGGGCGATCAGCGCGTTGTAATAGTCGAAGACCTCGTAGGGATCGCTGTCGAGCACGGCCTTGCCGCCGTCGAGCAGGATCGCGCGGTCGCACAGCGCCTGGATCGCCACCGCGTCGTGCGAGACGATCAGCAGCGTGGTGCCGGCGTCGCGGAACTCGTGGATGCGCTTGAAGCACTTGTGCACGAAGTAGGTGTCGCCGACCGACAGCGCCTCGTCGACGATCAGCACGTCCGGCCGCACCGCGGTCGCCACCGCGAACGCGACCCGCATCTGCATGCCGCTGGAATAGGTGCGCACGGCCTGGTCGAAGTATTCGCCGACCTCGGCGAAGTCCTCGATCTGCGGCATCAATTCCTCGATCTTGTCCTGCGGCAGGCCCATCAGGCCGGCGGCGTGGACCACGTTCTGGCGGCCGGTCAGCTCGCCGTTGAAGCCCAGGCCGAGCTCCAGCAGCGCCGACACCCGGCCGTTCACCGACACCCGGCCCGCGCTGGGCTTGGTGGTGCCGGTGATCATCTTCAGCAGGGTGCTCTTGCCGGCGCCGTTCTGGCCGATGATGCCGATCGACTCGCCCTGGTGGACGCTGAAGGACACGTCGCGGATCACCCAGTGCTCGTGCCGCGGCTTGACCGGGATGCCGAACCAACGCGCGAAGCGCTGCAGTTCGCTGGCGTACTCGACGTACGACTTGCCGACCTTCTCCACCACCATCACCGGGCCGCTCACAGCACGTCCACCATTTCCGCCGAGGCGCGGCGGAACAGGAACATCGCGATCGCCAGCAGCACCGCCGCGGTGACCGCCACCATCACCAGGCTCTGCTGCGGCGCGCGCTCGTAGACGATGACGTCGTGGTAGGCCATCGCCAGCGGCGCCACCGGGTTGAACGCCAGCGAGGCCTTGAACCCGGACGGCACGATCTTGATCGGATAGATGATCGGGGTGACCCAGAACCAGAACTGCAGCAGCACCGCCATCACGTGGCCGACGTCGCGCACGAACACGTTCAGCACGCCGACGATCAGGCCCACGCCGGTGGCCAGGGCCACGGTCAGCGCGATCAGCAGCGGCAGCCACAGGTAATGCGAGTTCGGATAGACGCCCAGGATCGGCAGGATCACCATCACCACGCACAGCAGCGCGATGTTGTTGACCAGCGACGAACCGACCGAGATCACCGGCAGGGCGATGCGCGGGAACTGCATCTTCTTGAGCAGGGTGGTGTTGTCGATGAACACGTTCTGCAGGCGCTGCACGATCTCGGCGAACAGCGACCAGCACAGGATGCCCGACATCAGGTAGATGGCGTAGGCGTACTTGCTGTCGACGCCTTCCAGGCGCGCGGCGAGCACGTTGGACAGGATCGTGGCGAAGATGATGACCTGCGCCAGCGGCTGCAGGATGATCCACAAGGCGCCGAAGGTGCTGCGCGAGAAGCGCGCCTTGAACTCGTTCACCACCGACGAGGCGATGAAACCGCGGTAGCGCCAGGCGGCGCCGAACATACCCACCATGATCAGGGACTCCCCTCGATTGCAGGACGCGACGGCGCGGCGTCGCGCGCCAGGGTCGCGGAAATGTCGCGCAGCCGCGCGGCGATGGCGTCGGCGGCCGCCTGCGGCGCCAGCGTGCGCCGCACCGATTCGCGCGCGCGCCGGCCCAGTTCGGCGGCGAAGGCGCGATCGTCGGCGAGCCGGCGCATGTGCGCGGCGGCCTGCTCGACATCGGCCTGCGCCCACATCGCGCCGGGCGGATGCGGGTACTCGCCCTCGCCGACCGGCACCAGGCTATAGCCGACCAGGCAGCTGTCGTTTTCGTCCATGAATTCCAGATTGCCGGACCAGCCGGTGCCGATCACCGGCTTGCCCAGCGCCATGCTTTCGGCCAGGCCCAGGCCGAAACCCTCGGCCCGGTGCAGCGACACGTAGGCGTCGGCGCAGCGCTGCAGCGCGTGCACGTGGGCGCGATCGATCACCTCGTCGCGCACGACGATGCGCGGATCGCGCGCGCCCAGCGCCAGCAGGCTGAGGAAATTGTCGGGATGACGGTAGCCGTTGCTGGACTTAAGCAACAGCTGCACGTCGTCGCGCTCGGGCGGGAACGCGCGCTGGAACGCCTCGACCACCGCGAACGGGTTCTTGCGGTGGATCCAGGAATTGAAGTCGAAGGTCACCAGGAACACGAAGCGCTCCGGCGCCAGGCCGAAGTCCTCGCGGGTCAGGCCGCTGTCGGGCACCGGGCACAACGGCAGCGGCACGCGCAGGATCGGCTTGGCGGTCACGCGCCGGAACGCGCGCTCGACGAACTCGGTGGCGACCAGGATCTCGTCGACCTGATCCAGCGCCGGCAGCCAGTCGGCCGGAATCTCCTCCAGCTCCCAGAACCAGCAGGCGATCAGATAACGCCCCTTGAGCTTGGCTTCGCCGATGTGGCGCAGCGCCTCGTCGAGGTAATCGGGGTTGACGAAGATGATGCTGATCGCGTGCGTCGCGTCTTCGCCGATGTGGGCGTCGAGGCTGCGGTCGGCCAGGCCGTGCGGCAGGTCGATGGCGATGTCGTGCAGGGCGACCGGATAGCCGGCCTCGATCAGCGCGCGGCCGTACATGCGCGCGCTCTCGGCCAGACCGAACTGGCCGCGCAGGTAGGCGAAGATGTTGACGCCCGGCGTGTCGTCGCGCACGGCGGCCGGCGCGGCGATCGCCGCCTGCTCCGGCAGCGCGCGCGACCACGCCGGCGTATGCGCGAAACGCGCGCGCCGGCTGGCGCGCGCGGCCAGCATGAACGACACCTTGTCGCGCAGGCGCTGCGGGAAGCGCCGGTACAGCGCGCGCAGCCACGACTGCCGGCGCACCCACGCCGACAGCCCGAGCAGCAGCATTCCCGAATCGGCGCTGGACATCGCGGTCTGGCCCGAGGATCGGTCCGGCGTGGCGTCGGCGGAAGCGGCCACCGGCCTCAACCCGCCAGGGCCCGCTCGAGCTCGTCGCGCAGGTCCGCCACGTCCTCCACGCCCACGCTCAGGCGCACGAGGTTGTCGCCGATGCCGAGCGCGGCGCGGCGGTCGGGCGGGATCGAGGCATGGGTCATCACCGCCGGGTGGTTGACCAGGCTCTCCACGCCGCCGAGCGATTCGGCGATGGTGAACAGATGGCAGCGCTCCATCATCCGGCGCGCGCCGTCCATGCCGCCCTTGACGTAGAGGCTGATCATGCCGCCGAAGCCGTGCATCTGGCGCTTGGCCAGCTCGTGCTGCGGATGCGACTTCAGGCCCGGGTACAGGACCTTCTCGACGTTCGGGTGGGTTTCCAGCCATTCGGCCAGCGCCTGCGCGTTCTCGCAGTGCGCCTTCATGCGCAGGTGCAGGGTCTTCAGGCCGCGCAGGGCGAGGAAGCTGTCGAACGGGCCCTGGATGCCGCCGACCGCGTTCTGCAGGAAGGTCAGCTGCTCTTCCAGTTCCGGCGCGTCGCCGACCACGGCGATGCCGCCGACGATGTCGGAGTGGCCGTTGAGGTACTTGGTCGCCGAGTGCATGACGATGTGCGCGCCCAGTTCCAGCGGGCGCTGCAGGATCGGCGAGGAGAAGGTGTTGTCGACCACCACGATCAGCCCGCGCTTGCGCGCGATCTCGGCGATCCGGGCGATGTCGACCAGCTTCAGCAGCGGGTTGGTCGGGGTCTCGATCCACACCAGCTTGGTTTCGGGGCGGATCGCCGCCTCGAACGCGGCCGCGTCGCTCAAGTCGACCCAGCTGAAGTCGAGCCCGGCGCTGCGCCGGCGCACGCGCTCGAACAGGCGGTAGGTGCCGCCGTAGACGTCGTCCATGGCGATCACATGGCTGCCGGCGTCGAGCGTCTCCAGGATCGTCGAGGTCGCGGCCAGGCCGGAGGCGAAGGCGTAGCCGCGGCGGCCGCCTTCCAGGCCGGCGATGCAACGCTCGTAGGCGAAGCGGGTCGGGTTGTGGCTGCGCGAGTACTCGAAGCCCTGGTGCTGGCCGGGGCTGCTCTGGGCGTAGGTCGAGGTCGCGTAGATCGGCGGCATGACCGCGCCGGTGCTGGGGTCCGGGGACTGGCCGGCGTGGATCGCCAGGGTGCCCAGGCCGGGCTTGCGCGAGCCGTCTTGCGGCGGTTGGTGGCTCATCGAATTCGGTTCCGTGCGCTGTATGACGGCCGGGAATTCGGCCGAATAGGCGTAACCGTGAATTCTAACATCGCCTGCGTGAGGCTCCGGGTTCACGCGTTGGCACTTCAGCGCGCATGCAGTGGCACTGTGACGGAGCCCGCGCCTGCGGCCCGGGCCAGACAATCGGGGCGCAGGCTGAACGCGGATTCAGGAAGGCGGCGGATCGCCGCGGCCGCGTGCGCCGGCCTCCGCGCCGCGGCGCCCGGCCGGCATCGGCCGGGAGAGGCGCCGGCCGCCACGGAGGCGGCCGGCGCGGTCGCGATCACTGCACCCGGCGGCGCAGGAAGTTGAGCAGGTCGATGCGGGTGATCAGGCCGAGGAAGCGGTCGCCGTCGGCCACGATCGCGACATGGCCGCGGTCGAACACCGGCAGCAGCGATTCGATCGGCTCGCCGACCTGGATCTTGTCGAGCTTGCTGACCATCGCGGTCGAGACCGGATCGCGGAAGCGCGACTCGTCGCCGTACACGTGCAGCAGCACGTCGCTCTCGTCGACGATGCCGACGATCTGCTCGCCGTCCATCACCGGCAGCTGCGATACGTCGTAGAGCTTCATGCGCTGGTAGGCGGTCACCAACAGGTCGTTGGGGCCGACCACGACCGTATCGCGCTGCGAATACGGACGCAGGATCAGGTCGCGCAGGTCGCCGTGCTGGTCGCGCTGGATGAAGCCGTTGTCGAGCATCCAGTAGTCGTTGTACATCTTCGACAGGTACTTGTTGCCGGTGTCGCAGACGAACACCAGCACCTTCTTCGGCGCGGTCTGTTCGCGGCAGTACTTCAGCGCCGCGGCCAGCAGGGTGCCGGTCGAGGAGCCGCCGAGGATGCCCTCTTTCTCCAGCAGCTCGCGCGCGGTCAGGAAGCTTTCCTTGTCGGCGATGGCATAGGCCTTCTTGACCCGGGTGAAGTCGGAGATCGGCGGCAGGAAGTCCTCGCCGATGCCTTCGACCATCCAACTGGCGGACTTGTCCGACAGCGTGCCGCGGTTGATGTACTCCTCCAGGATCGAACCGACCGGATCGGCCAGCACCAGCTCGGTGGTCGGCGAGTGCTCGGCGAAGGCGCGCGACAGGCCGGTCATGGTGCCGGAGCTGCCGCAGCCGAACACGATCGCGTCGAGCTGGCCGCCCATCTGCGCCAGGATCTCCGGCCCGGTGCCGAACTCGTGCGCGGCCGGGTTGTCGGGATTGCCGAACTGGTTGATGAAGTAGGCGCCGGGGGTTTCGCGGGCGATGCGCTCGGCCAGGTCCTGGTAGTAGTCCGGATGGCCCTTGGCCACGTCCGAACGGGTCAGCACGACCTGCGCGCCCATCGCCTTGAGGTTGAAGATCTTCTCCCGGCTCATCTTGTCCGGGACCACCAGCAGCAGCTTGTAGCCCTTCTGCTGGGCGACCAGGGCCAGGCCGATGCCGGTATTGCCGGCGGTGCCTTCGACCAGGGTGTCGCCGGGCTTGATCTTGCCGGCCTTCTCGGCCGCCTCGATCATCGACAGGCCGATGCGGTCCTTGATCGAGCCGCCCGGATTCTGCGATTCGAGCTTGAGATAAAGCTCGCACACGCCGGTGTCCAGGCGCTGGGCCTTGACGATCGGGGTGTTGCCGATGAGTTCGAGTACCGAGTTGTGGATGGCCATGCGATTCCTGCGAGCCGCTACCGTGCGGCGAATCGCGCCATTCTAGCCAGCCGCGCGGCGGCGGGGGACGGCGGCGGCCGAGGCAGGGCGCCAGGGGCCGGCGTCCAGGCCAGCTAAGACGGCTCCGGCTGGGAGCTCTTGTGGGAGGGGCTTCAGCCCCGACGCTCTTGTGCCCGGTCGCTGCGATCCGAGCGGAAAGCGTCGGGGCTGAAGCCCCTCCCACAAGAGCGGCCCGCCTAAAGACGGCCGGCCCCTGGACAGTCCGCCGAAGCAGGCGGCTGCCCGAAGCCATCGTCCGGATTCGCAAGTATCAGCCGCGGACGGCGGCGACCGACGAGGATGGCCGCCGCCGCCCGCGCTGAGTCTGGAGGCCGCGCCGCGGGTCGGCACCGGCTTCGAGAACGAGGCGGCCTGGACCGGCCCCGCCCTGGATCGATGACCGGCTCCGCGCCGGCCGGCGGACCTCCGGCGCAGCGCCGGGGGTCCGCACCCGCATCCGCCGTCGTGGCGGCGCGGGCGGTGGCTCAGTGGTGTTGCTGTTCGTACAGCAGCAGCAGGCGGTCTTTCGCGGCCAGCTTCTCGCGCTTCATCTGTCCGAGCGTGGTGTCGTCGATCGGCAACACGCCGAGTTCGGCGTCCATGACCTTCTTGTCCAGGTCCTTGTGGCGCTGATAGAGCTGCTTGAACTCGGGGTTGCTCTTGATGAGCGCGTCGATTTCAGGCTGCGGTCGTTCTTCGAACATGAAAAGCCTCCTTCAGCACGAATGCGAACGCCCCGGCCTTGCGGCCAGGGCGTTACGGGGGAGCGTGAGATGGTCGGTCAGGCAGGGCGCGGCGCCGGCTTCACGAAGTCCGGCCGCGCCCTCGTGGGCGGCACCGGACTCCTGCTGAAGGGGTATTTGCGTCATCGGCCTGGCTCTTCGCCGAGCGTTATTCGCGCCGCTCGGATAACCGACCCTACTCCTGCATTTCGGTTCCGGCAAGGGTGCGATGCAAGCGGTTTCAGGTTCCGGCAAGATCGCCGACGAATGGCGGCGCGATGGCACAAGCGGCTGATTTTTCTTGGTTTTCCGAGGCACACCCAACGCGACCCCGTTGTGCGCTCGCCGCGCTCAAACCCAGGCCCCGCCTGGCTTTGGCCGCCGGTCGGGCGAGCCTATCCGCCGGCCGGGCCCGGCCCAGTGGGAGGGGCTTCAGCCCCGACGCTTTGCGTTCGGATCGCGGCGGCCGGACACGGGAGCGTCGGGGCTGAAGCCCCTCCCACAAAAGCGTTCGGGTCGGCGCGCAAAGGCGCTACGCCAGCGGTCGCTTCGCATCCGAAACCGCGGCGCCAAACGCAACGAGCCGGGCGCAGGCCCGGCTCGTCGGCGATGCTCGCAGCGCCCGGGGCCCGGCCCCGCGCGCTCACTTCTTCTTCGGCTTCGGCTTGGGCGTCGCCGGCGGCGGCTCGACCCCGAGCAGCTCGGCTTCCTTGCGCGCCAGCTCGGCGTCGCGCTCGCGCGCGGCGCGCAGCTTGGCCGCCTGCTTGCCGGCGACGTCGTCGAGCAGGCCCTCGGCCTGCTGGCGCGCGGCGGCTTCCTGGTCGGCGGCCTGGCGCAGGCGCTCGGCCTCCTCGGCCTGGATCTGCGCCTGCACGCGCAGGCGCTCGGCCTCGGCGCGGGCGCGGTCGGCGTCGCGGCGGCTGGCTTCCACCAGCAGTTCGCTGCGCTCGCGGTCCAGGCGGTCGAGCTCGCGCTGGGCCAGCTGCGTGCGCACCACGATCTCGGCGGTCTCGACCCGACGGTCGGCCAGTTGCACCGCGGCGGGACGGTCGCGGCTGCGCGCCTCGCGCGCGGCGTCGATGGCCTGGCGCGCGCGGTAGCGCTCGAAGGTGCCGACCTGGGCGGTGTCGGGGCTGGCCTCGAGCACGGTCAGGCGCTGCGACAGGCGGGCGAGCTCCGGATCGTCCGCCGGCGCGGCGGCCGCGCCCGACGCGGCGAGCGAGAGCGCGACGGCGAGGCCGGCGCGCAGGAGCGACTCACGCCGGCTCACTGGCCACCTCCCTGCAAACGGCGGCGCAGCTCGGCCACCTCGTTGCGGCGCTGGTTGAGCTCGGCATTGGTGAGCGCCTCCTTGCTGCGGGCGAAGGCCAGGTCGGCCTCGGCCGACGCGCGCAGCGCCAGCCGCCGCGCGTCCTCGGCCTTGCCCTGCGACAACGCGCCCTGGGCCGCGCTGAGCGCGCTGCGGGCGGCGTTGAGGTCCTGGGGCGCGTACTGGTCGGCGTCGGCGTCGTCGGCGCGCATGACCGCCTGCTGGGCGGCGGACAGCTCGCCGGTCGGCGGAGGCGTGGAGGCGCAACCGGCCAGGGTCGAAGCGAGAACTGCGGCCAGCAGCGGCAAACGAATTTGTGCGAAGCTTGCGGACATTCTGGGGAGTGCCGTGCGGAAGGGAAGACGCGCGGTGAACATTGTCGTCAAGCCGCCAGCCTGCTTGCAACGGCTCGCGGCGTCAACAACGGGGTGAGAACGCATGGACATCGGCTATTTCTTGAAGCTGATGACGGAAAAGAACGCGTCGGACATGTTCCTGACCACTGGCGCGCCGGTCTACATCAAGGTCGAGGGGCGCCTGTACCCGCTCGGCAACACCGGCTTGCCGCCGGGCATGGTCAAGAAGATCGCCTACTCGCTGATGGACGAGGGCCAGGTCCCGCAGTTCGAGCGCGACCTCGAACTCAACATGGCGCTGGCCCTGCCCGACGCCGGCCGCTTCCGCATCAACGTGTTCAAGCAGCGCGGCGAAGTCGGCATGGTGATCCGCGCGATCCGCAGCGTGATCCCCAGCATCGAGGAACTGCAGCTGCCGCAGGTGCTCAAGAGCATCATCATGGCCCCGCGCGGCCTGGTGCTGATCGTCGGCTCCACCGGCTCGGGCAAGTCGACCACGCTGGCCTCGATGATCGACCACCGCAACAGCAACACCGCCGGCCACATCCTCACCATCGAGGACCCGATCGAGTACCTGCACAAGCACAAGAAGTCGATCGTCAACCAGCGCGAGGTCGGCCTGGACACCCACGCCTTCCACAACGCGCTGAAGAACGCGATGCGCGAAGCGCCGGACGTGATCCTGATCGGCGAAATCCTCGACGCCACCACGATGGAGGCGGCCATCGCCTTCGCCGAAACCGGCCACCTGTGCCTGGCGACGCTGCACTCCAACAACGCCGACCAGACGCTGGAGCGCATCCTCAACTTCTTCCCCGAGGCCGCGCACAAGAACGTGCTGATGAACCTGGCGCTGAACCTCAAGGCGGTGGTGTCGCAGCGCCTGGTGGTCGGCACCGACGGGCGCCGCATTCCGGCCGCGGAGGTGCTGATCAACACCCCGCACATCCGCGACCTGATGCGCCGCGGCCAGGTGCACGAGATCAAGCAGGCGATGGAAGAGTCGCTGGAAGACGGCATGGAGTCGTTCGACCAGTGCCTGTTCCGCCTGTACAAGGAAGGCAGAATCGAGATGGAGGAGGCGCTCAAGGCGGCCGACTCGCGCGACGGCCTGGCGCTGAAGTTCCGCCTGTCCGAGGGCGGCACCGGCGAGCACGATCCGTATGCGGACATGTACGACGCGTCGGCGGCGCACTGAGCGATCGCCGGGCAGGAAACAGGACGGCCGCCTTCGGGCGGCCGTTTTCGTTGCAGCGTCCGTCGCGGCGGAGCGGAAAGCGTCGGGGCTGAAGCCTCTCCCACAAAAGCCTTGGCCGCGAAGTCGGCTTTTGTGGGAGGGGCTTCAGCCCCGACGCTTTTGTTACAGCCGCCCGGCCTGTCCCAGCCCGCCGCGCCTCAGGCCGGCGGACAATCCGGCTGGTTCTCCGGCCGCGCCCGATCGAACTCCGGCAGCTCCAGGCAGGCCCGCTCGATCCGCAGCAGGGTCGGGAACGCCTCCAGCGGCGCGCCGAAGCGGCGCGCGTTGTAGAGCTGCGGGATCAGGCAGCAATCGGCCAGCCCGGGCGTGTCACCCTCGCAAAAGACCCCGGTGGCCGGATGCTCGCGCAGCATCGCCTCGACCGCGGTGAAACCCTCGACGATCCAGTGCTTGATCCAGCCCTCGCGCTCGGGCTGCGGCACGTTCCAGGTTCCGTCCAGGTACTGCAGCACGCGCAGGTTGTTGAGCGGGTGGATCTCGCAGGCGATGGTCTGGGCGATCGCGCGCACCCGGTGGCGGTCGCGCGCGGTGGTCGGCAACAGGTTCGGCCGCGGCCAGACCTCATCGAGGTACTCCAGGATCGCGATCGACTGGGTCAGCGTGCGCGAGCCGTGCTGCAGCACCGGCACCAGGCCCTGCGGGTTGAGCGCGCGATAGGCCGGATCGTGCTGCTCGCCGCCGTTGCGGACCAGGTGCACGGGCACGGTCTCGTACTCCAGGCCCTTGAGGTTGAGGCCGATGCGCACGCGATAGGAGGCGCTGGAGCGCCAGTACGAATGAAGACGCAGTTGATCGTTCACCGGTAGACCTTGCTGGGAACTCGTTGGGGCGGAATGCAACGGGCGAAGCGGGGCGACGGAGCGTCGGTGCGGAACCGAAGCGGCGCGGCCCGCACGCGCGTCCGCGTATGCGCGTTGGGCACCTTAGCCGGGCGCGACGGCGCGCGCATCGCCGTTCGTCCCGCGCCCGCCACCGTCAGGCGGGAGCGCGGCGCAACAAAAAAGGGGAGCGGACGCGGCGGGGCCGCGCCCGTTCCCCTGTGGTCGTGCGAGCGTAGCGGGTACGCGCGCCGGCGAAGCGCTTACGGCTTCTCGATGCGCTGCTCGATCGCGCCGAAGATGCTGGCGCCGGCGGCGTCGAACATCTCGATGCGCACGGTGTCGCCGTACTTCATGAACGGGGTCAGCGGCTTGCCGTGCTCCAGCGTTTCCACCGTGCGCTTCTCGGCGAAGCACGACGCGCCGAGCGAGGTGTCCTCGTTGGCGACGGTGCCCGAGCCGACGATGGTGCCGGCCGACAACGGCCGGGTCTTGGCCGCGTGCGCCACCAGTTCGGCGAAGCTGAATTGCATGTCCACGCCGGCTTCCGGCGCGCCGAACCATTCGCCGTTGATGTGGGTGGTCAGGGGGCGGTGCACCTTGCTGTCGATCCAGGCCGGGCCGAGCTCGTCCGGGGTCACGAACACCGGGCTCAGCGCCGAGCGCGGCTTGGACTGCAGGAAGCCGAAGCCCTTGGCCAGCTCGTTCGGGATCAGGTTGCGCAGCGAAACGTCGTTGACCAGGCCGACCAACTGGATGTGGCCGGCGGCCTGCTCCGGCGTCGCCGCCATCGGCACGTCGTCGGTGACGATCACCACTTCGGCCTCCAGGTCGATGCCGTAGGCCTCGTCGGGCACGCGCACCGGATCGCGCGGGCCGTAGAACCCGGCGCTGACCGCTTGGTACATCAGCGGATCGACGTAGAAGCTTTCCGGCACCTCGGCGCCGCGGGCGCGGCGCACGCGCTCGACGTGCGGCAGGTAGGCGCTGCCATCGACGAACTCGTAGGCGCGCGGCAGCGGCGAGGCCAGGGCGGCGAAGTCGAGCGCGAAGACGCCGTCGGCGCGGAACTCGTGGAGCGCGTCGGACAGCGCGTTCAAGCGCGGCGCCACGTTCGACCAGTCCTCCAGCGCGCGCTGCAGGGTGTCGGCGATGCCGGTGGCGCGCACGGCGCAGCTCAGGTCGCGCGCGACGACGATCAGCGTGCCGTCGCGGCCGCCTTCCTTCAGGGTTCCGAGTTTCATCCAGGCCTCGATTCGGTGCAGTCGGTACCGGCGCTCCCCGCTCGGGAGCGCAATTGGTTTCAAGTGTAACGGATTTGCCGGCCGACTCGCGCAGTCGCGGCCGGCGCCCGCGACAGACGCGATTGTGGGCCAGCGCCGGCCGCTTGCCGAGGGCCTGCGGAGCCGCGGGCCGCAGTCGCCAGACCCGACCTCACCGCATGGCGCGGCGCTGGGTAGAGTTCGGGCATGGATTCCCACGCCCCATCCACCACACGCGTCGCCGGACCCAGTGCGTTGCACACGCTCGAACCGGGCGACCGCGACGCCGTGCGCGCATTCCTGCGGCAACGCTGGAACAGCGCCACGATCCTGCTCGACGGCCGCGCCATCGACGCCGCCGCCCTGCCCGGCTTCCTCGCCCGCGACGCCGGCGGGATCGCCGCGCTGATCACCCTGCTCGACGAAAGCGAACACTGCGAGATCGTCACCCTCGACGCCGTGCGTCCGCGCGCCGGCCTCGGCACGGCCCTGATCGAACGCGCCGCGCAGCGCGCCCGCGCGCTCGGCCTGCGGCGGTTGCTCACCCGCACCACCAACGACAATCTCGACGCACTGCGTTTCTACCAGCGCCGCGGCTTCCGTCTGTACCGACTGGTGCCGGGCGCGATCGACCTGGAACGCGAAGCCGACCCGACGATCGCGCTCATCGGCCGCCACGGCATCCCGCTGCGCGACGAAATCAGCCTGATCCGCGAGCTGGACTGAAGCGTCCCGGAGCCCCCTGTAGGAGCGGCGCAAGCCGCGACGCGGCCGCGGCGAATGCCGAGGAAAACGGACGTGCGCGATGTCGCACATCGCGGATGCCGCGCCCGCGAACGGTTGCGCGATGGATGCAGTGTCGCGGTCGCGGCTTGCGCCGCTCCTACAGGGAGCACAGGCTGATCCGCGACTGCGGACAACAAAAAACCCGCCTCGCGGCGGGTTTTTTGTTGCGCCTGGAACCTTGCGGTCCTCAGCGATCTTGTTTGGCAGCCCCGGATGGATTCGAACCACCGAATGTCTGAGTCAGAGTCAGATGCCTTACCGCTTGGCGACGGGGCTATAAAACGGATTCTAGCGCAAAATTCCGCGACTGCAAAAACAATTTGAAGCCGCGGAACGACCAGCCTGCGAAGATTAGCGCTTCGAGAACTGGGTGGCGCGACGCGCCTTGTGCAGACCGACCTTCTTACGCTCGACTTCGCGCGCGTCACGGGTCATGAAGCCCGCCTTGCGCAGCTCGCCCTTGAGCGTTTCGTCGTACTCGACCAGCGCGCGGGCGATGCCCAGGCGGATCGCACCGGCCTGGCCGGTGATGCCGCCGCCGGCGACGGTGATGGTCAGGTCGAACTTGTCGGTCGACTGGGTCAGTTCCAGCGGCTGGCGCACGATCATGCGCGCGGTCTCGCGGCCGAAGAATTCTTCGAGCGAGCGCTGGTTGATGGTGATCTTGCCGTCGCCCTTGCGCAGGAACACGCGGGCGGTGGAGGACTTGCGGCGGCCGGTGCCGTAATTCTGCTGGATAGCCATATTCGTGCCTTTACCTTAGATGTCCAGCGGCTGCGGCTGCTGGGCGGCATGCGGATGCTCGGAGCCCTTGTACACCTTGAGCTTGCGGTACATGGCGCGACCCAGCGGGTTCTTCGGCAGCATGCCCTTGACCGCGATTTCGATCACGCGCTCCGGGTGGCGCTCCAGGGCCTGGCCGAGGGTCTCGCTCTTCAGGTTGCCGATGTAGCCGGTGAACCGGTAGTACATCTTGTCCTGCAGCTT
Organism: Lysobacter yananisis; assembly: GCF_031199375.1. Lineage (NCBI taxonomy): Bacteria > Pseudomonadati > Pseudomonadota > Gammaproteobacteria > Lysobacterales > Lysobacteraceae > Lysobacter > Lysobacter yananisis. Next base: position 2,768,389 of record NZ_CP133568.1, on the reverse strand, counting down.
GTTGCCGGTGACCGCGATCTTCTCGGCGTTGATCACCACCAGGTAATCGCCGGTATCGACGTGCGGGGTGTAGACGGGCTTGTGCTTGCCACGCAGGCGGCGGGCCAGCTCGGTGCTGAGACGACCGAGGGTCTTGCCGGTCGCGTCGACGATGTACCAGTCGCGCTGGACGGTCTCGTTCTTAGCGGTAAAGGTCTTCATTGAGAGTCTGCTATGGGTGCCTGGTCGGGCTGGTTCCGGTCGCGGCCCAGGCGGGCAACCTGCGGCGGAACTTCGCCTCGCGTTGTGGAATACGAAACGCAAGAGGCGGAATGATAGCGGCCGTCCGCGCTGCGTGCAAGTCGGCGGAACGGGCCGCCGAACCGCCCATGCTAGCATCGCGCCCATGTCCGCCGCCCCGCCGCAGCCCGCTCCGCCAGGCCCCGGGGCCTTGCCGACCGCCCCGCCCGGGGGCTTCGCAGCGGCTGCGGTCCAGAGCGATCCACTGGCGGCGCTGGCCGACCGCTGCGTGCAATGCGGCCTGTGCCTGCCGGCCTGCCCGACCTACGGCCACGACCGGCTGGAAGCCGAATCCCCGCGCGGCCGCATCGCCCTGGCCCGGGCCTGGGCGCTGGACACGATCCCCGCCACCGCCGCGTCCGACACCCACCTGGACCACTGCCTGGGCTGCCGCAGCTGCGAGGCGGTATGCCCGGCCGGGGTCGAATACGGCCGCCTGCTGGTCGCCGCGCGCAGCCGCCAGCGCGAACGGCGCCCCGCCGGCTGGCGCCAGCGGCTGGTCGAACGCCTGGCGGCGCGGCCGCGCGCGCTCGCCGCGGGCCTGGCCGTCTACCGCGCCGCCTACCCGTTGCTGCCGGCCGCCGCGCGACCGTTGCCGCGGCCGCCAGGCCGGGTTCGCGCCCTGCCGCGCCGGGCCGGCGCGTCGACGGCGCGGGTTTCGCTGTTCGTCGGCTGCGTCGCCGGCGCCTATGAAGCGCCGTTGCGCGCGGCGCTGGCGCGGCTGTGCGGCGGCCTCGGCATCGAGCTCGACATCGCTGCGGACCAAGGCTGCTGCGGCGCCCTGCATGAGCACGCCGGCGATACCGCCGCCGCGGCCGCGCTGGCGGCGCGCAATCGCGCCGCCTTCGCCGGCCGCGGCACCGTGCTGAGCCTCGCCAGCGGCTGCCACGACAGCCTGCGCCGGGCGCTCGGCGACGGCGCCCACGCGACCGACGCGCTGGCGTTCGTGGCCGAACGCGCCGGCGCGCTGCGCTGGCGGCGCACGCCGCAGCGGGTCGCGCTGCACCTGCCGTGCACGCAGCGCAACGTGGTCAAGTCGGTGCCGGCGCTGCGCCGGTTGCTGGCGGCGGTGCCGGGGCTGGAGGTGATCGAACTCGATGCCGGATTCGGCTGCTGCGGCGCGTCGGGGACGCAGATGCTGACCGAACCGGCGCGTGCGGCGGAGTACCGCGCGCCGCTGCTGGCGCAGTTCGAACGCAGCGGGGCGACGAGGCTGTTGAGCGCGAACGTCGGCTGCCGGCTGCATCTCGCCAACGCGACCGCGGCGCCGGTGCTGCATCCGCTGGAGTTCCTGGCCGAGTGCCTGGACGACGGGTCCGCGGCGGGCTGAGCGCAACGCGTCGGGCCTGAAGGCCTCCCACAGGAACCCGTGGCCCGCGCCCGGGACGATTTGTCCACCCCGCTTAACCGACTTCTACCCCGCGCCCGCCGTAGAATCGGCGCATGAACGCCCGTGCCCTCAGCCCCCTGGATCGCGTGCTCAGCGAAGCGCAGCGCGCCCTCGACACCGTGTTCGGCGCGCCGCTGGCCGAACGCCCGAATCCAGCCGGCAGCACCGCCGAACTGGTGCTGGAACCGCAGGAAAAACGCCATTCGGCCGGATTGATGCGGATCAACCACGTCGGCGAGGTCTGCGCCCAGGCGCTGTACTGCGGCCAGGCCGCGGTCGCCCGCGACGAATCCACCCGCGAGCACCTGCTGCACGCCGCCCAGGAAGAGACCGACCATCTGGCCTGGTGCGCCGACCGCCTGCGCGAACTCGACAGCCGCCCGAGCCTGCTCAACCCGGTGTGGTACGCCGGCAGCTTCGCCATCGGCGCGCTGGCCGGCCTGCGCGGCGACGGCTGGAACCTGGGCTTCGTGGTGGAGACCGAGCGCCAGGTCGAGGCGCACATCGACGAACACCTGGAGTCGCTGCCCGAGGGCGACCAGCGCAGCCGCGCGATCCTGCGCACGATGAAGGCCGACGAGGCCCGCCACGCCGCCAATGCCGAAGCGGCCGGGGCGCGGATCCTGCCGATGCCGGTGCCGACGATCATGGCGGCGGCGTCGAAGGTGATGAAGGCGGTGGCTTACCGGCTTTGAGGGCGGCGTTCCAGGCGCGGGGCGATTGATCGAGGCCGCTCGACGTCCGCCGCGGAGGCGTTGCTTGCGCCGGCCGCCTGCTGGCGCGGTCGCGGCTTGCGCCGCCCCTACAGCCGCCGCCGAACCGGCCGTAGCTACCTGTAGGAGCGGCGCAAGCCGCGACGCGGCCCTGTCACCGCCGAGGACTTCCGGACCGGCGACCGCTCCACCCCGCCGCCTCCCCGACCGCTCCACTGCCCTGTCTTTCAGGACCACACGCCTCCGGTGCCCGCGCTGGCCGACGAGCGGCGCGGCCGCGGCTTGCGCCGCTCCTACAGGGGCTTCGGATCGAAGCGAAGCATCCGGCCGGACGCGCCTGAACGGGCCCGGCCGGAGAACCGCCTGAACCCGCCCACGAAAAAGGCCGGCTCGCGCCGGCCTTTTCGCATCCGCGCGGGACCGCCCTGGGGCGATCCCGCGGCGCCGGGCCCCGGCCTCAGTCTGCCAGGTTGCGCCCGTGGTAGAGCTCTTCGATCTCGCGCTTGAGCCGCGCCTCGATCTTCATGCGCTCCTTGAACGAGAGGTTCTTGGCCTTCTCCTCGAACAGGTAGGTGTCGAGGTCGAATTCCTTCAGGTGCATCTTCGAATGGAAGATGTTTTCCTGGTAGACGTTGACGTCGATCATCTCGTAGCGCGACTTGATGTTCTTGGCCAGGTAGTCCTGGATCGAGTTGATCTTGTGGTCGATGTAGTGCTTGCGGCCCTTGATGTCGCGGGTGAAGCCGCGCACCCGGTAGTCCATCACCACGATGTCGGACTCGAAGCTCTCGATCAGGTAATTCAGGGCTTTCAGCGGCGAAATGACCCCGCAGGTGGCGACGTCGATGTCGGCGCGGAAGGTCGCGATGCCGTTGTCCGGATGGGTTTCCGGATAGGTGTGCACGGTGATGTGCGACTTGTCCATGTGCGCGACCACGGCGTCGGAAATGATCTCCTTGCCGGCGTCCTTCTTGTCGATCACCGGCTCTTCCGAGATCAGGATCGTGACCGACGCGCCCTGCGGGTCGTAGTCCTGGCGGGCGATGTTCAGGATATTCGCGCCGATGATCTCCGCCACATCCGTCAGGATCTGGGTGAGGCGGTCGGCGTTATACGCCTCGTCGATGTACTCGATATACCGTCGGCGCTCGTCTTCGGAGGCCGCGAAGCAGACATCGTAGATATTGAACGAGAGGGCCTTGGTGAGGTTGTTGAAACCCTGCAACCGCAGGCGCGGCAACGGCTTGACCACTGTAGGAAGATTCCGGAGGGACGGCGAGGGCCGCGATTATGAGGCAATTAGCCCCGGGGGGAAACGCACTGCGTTTTTGGGCCAAGTCGGTGACAAAAGCGTGACCGTCGCTGAACTTCCATCACAGGTCCCTATCGGAGCGGGATTTTCGGCGGCAGGATTTGCCCCAGCGGCCGTATCGCCCTAAGCTCGGTCGAAAACAAAAAGCCCAAATCCCCAATGTCCGCCAACCCGGTAGCTCCCTTGACCGCACTGCGCCGAACCAACAGCCCGTTGTTGCCCGACGGCGCAACGATCGAACGTTTCCTGGCCCACTGCCACCGTCGGCGTTACCCGTCCCGTACGGACGTGTTCCGCCCCGGCGACCCGGCCAGCACCCTCTATTATGTCGTCTCCGGCTCGGTCAGCATCATTACCGAGGAAGAGGACGGCCGCGAACTGGTCCTGGGCTACTTCGGCCCCGGCGAGTTCGTCGGCGAACTCGGCCTGTTCATCGAGAGCGACCATCGCGAGGTGATCCTGCGCACGCGCAGCACCTGCGAGCTGGCCGAGATCGGTCATGAGCGCCTCTACGACCTGCTGCTGACGCGGCTGTCGCTGGACGCGCCCAAGCTGCTGTATGCGATCGGCGCGCAGATTTCCCGGCGCCTGCTCGATACCAGTCGCAAGGCCGGCCGTCTGGCCTTCCTCGACGTGACCGACCGGATCGTGCGCGCCCTGCACGACCTGGCCAAGGAACCCGAGGCGATGAGCCATCCGCAGGGCACTCAGCTGCGGGTGTCGCGCCAGGAGCTTTCGCGCCTGGTCGGCTGCTCGCGCGAAATGGCCGGCCGCGTGCTCAAGAAGCTGCAGGCCGACGGCAAGCTGCACGCCCGCGGCAAGACCGTCGTCCTTTACGGGACCCGCTGAGCCCCGATGGGACGCGCCGCCCCGTCCGACCAGACCGCACCCACGGTGCGGCTGGCGGAAACGGGAGACGCCAGCGACGTGGCCGAGCTGCTGAGCCAGCTCGGCTACCCGTGCACCCGCGACGAAGCCATCGAGCGCATCGCGCACCTGCGCGAGGATCCGCGCCACTACCTTTTGCTGGCCGAGATCGACGGCCACGCCTGCGGGCTGATTTCAAGCCATACCCGCTACTCGCTGACCCACGGCGCCGAGCTGGCGCGGATCACCGCGCTGGTGGTGGCCCGTTCCTGCCACGGCCAGGGCATCGGCAGGCAGCTGCTGCGCGAAGTCGAGCGCCGCGCGCGGCGCGACGGGGTCAGCCGGGTCGAGGTCACCAGCAACGTGTCGCGGACCGAGGCGCATGAGTTCTACCGGCGCTGCGGCTATGCCGACGGGTCGCTGAAGTTCGTCAAGACGCTGGGCGACTAGGTTCGGCCCTGCCCGCTCCCGCCGCCCAATCGCCGCGCTTGTCGCGGCGATCTGCTTTTATGGGGGCTGCTTTTGTGGGAGGGGCTTCCGCCCCGATGCCCTTGTGTCCGATCACCGCGACCTGAGCGCAAGGCGTCGGGCCTGAAGGCCCTCCCACGACAGCCTTCCGCAACAGCCCTGTGGTCCGCATCCGGCTTCATCCGATCCGCTCGCCGCCGCAAGCCGCAGCGATTTCGCTTTTGTGGGAGGGGCTTCAGCCCCGACGCTCTTGTGTCCGATCGCCGGACCTGAGCGCAAGCATCGGGGCTGAAGCCCCTCCCACAACAACGGATCGCCGACCCCGGGCCGAAGCCGCGGGCCGACTCAGCCTGCCGCGGAACCGACCGGTTCGCCGCTGCGGCCAGGGCAACCCCAATTCAGGATCGGGGTGCCGGGCGGCAGGACGCGCTGGAACATCTCGACCCGGCGCGCTTTCGGGTTCACCACCACCGGCTTGCGCGCGGCCTGCAGCAGCGGCAGGTCGGCGCTGCTGTCGGAGTAGGCGCTCTCCACCGGCGCGGTGAAGCCAGCCTCGCGCAGCATGGTCATCTTCATGTGCGAGTGGCAGTGGCGGCGCGCGCCGAGCGCGCCCAGGCGTGGGCCGACCAGGGTGCCGACCACGGGCACGTCCTCGTGGGCGACGAAGGCCAGGATCGCGCGCGCCAGTTCCGGCGGCGCGCCGGTGGCGACCACGACCTGGTCGCCCTGTTCGCGGTGGCGGTGCAGCACGTCGAGCGCGATCGGCAGCAGGCGGGCGCGGATCTGCTCGGTGTGGCCGGCGACGTAGCGGTCGATCGCGGCGTCGAGCGTGCGCGCGCCGCTCATCCCGACCGTGCCGACCCAGACATAAGCCGAGATGCCGACCCGGCGCGTGCGCAGCCAGGCCACCATCGGCCCGGCCAGCGGCGTGATCAGCAGCGCCAGCGCCATCCGCCACCACGAGCGCTTGATCAGCCAGGCGAACAGATGGCTGCCCGAGTCGCCGTCGTAGAGCGTGTGGTCGAAGTCGAACACCACCAGCGGCGCGCCTTCGCGCACCGCCGGGAAGCGCCCGGCGGCGGCCGGACGCAGGCTCATGCGGCGAACAGGCGCTGCAGCGCCGTGCCGGGATCGCGCTCGCGCATGAAGCTTTCGCCGACCAGGAAGGTCTCCACGCCGGCCTCGCGCATGCGCGCGACGTCGCCGGCGGTGGCGATGCCGCTTTCGGTCACCAGGGTGCGGTCGCGCGGCACCGCGCTGCGCAGCGCCAGGGTGGTGTCGAGCGAGACCTCGAAGGTGCGCAGGTTGCGGTTGTTGACCCCGATCAGCTCGCAATCGGTCTGCAGCGCGCGTTCGAGCTCGTCGATGTCGTGCACTTCCACCAGCACGTCCATGCCCAGGTCCATCGCCAGGCCGGCCATCTCGATCATCGGGCCGTCCTCGAGCGCGGCGACGATCAGCAGGATCGCGTCGGCGCCGATCGCGCGCGCCTCGTAGACCTGGTACGGGTCGACGGTGAAGTCCTTGCGCAGCACCGGCAGCGCGCAGGCTTCGCGCGCTTCGGCCAGGTAGGCGTTGCTGCCCTGGAAGAAGTCGACGTCGGTCAGCACCGACAGGCAGGCGGCGCCGCCGGCCTGGTAGCTGCGCGCGATCTGCGTCGGATGGAAGTCGGGACGGATCACGCCCTTGGACGGGCTGGCCTTCTTGACCTCGGCGATCACCGCCGCGGTGCCGGCGGCGTGCTTGTCGCGGATCGCCTGCACGAACCCGCGCGCCGGCGCCTGGGCGCGCGCGCGCGCGCGCAGGTCGTCGAGCGAACGCACGCGCGAGCGCTGCTGAATCTCTTCGTGCTTGCGCGCGATGATGGTGTTGAGGATGTCGCTCATGCCTTGCTCTTGCTCCCATATGCGCGTTCGACCTTGGCCACGCGCAATTCGAAATGGTCGTACCAGTGCTCGCGCCCGTAGGCGCGGGTGGCGGCGTGGTCGGCCTGGCGCTTCCAGGCGGCGATGGCCGCCTCGTCGCGCCAATAGCTTACGGTGATGCCGAAGCCGTCGCTGCCGCGCGCGGATTCCACGCCGAGGAAGCCGGGCTGCTGCGCGGCCAGCTCGACCATGCGCTGGGCGGCTTCGCCGTAGCCGGCGTCATCGCCGGGGCTGCGCAGGGAGCTGAAGATCACCGCGTAGTACGGCGGCGCCGGCAATTTGGCGAAGCTGGCGGACATGCTGGCTCCTGGGGCGGGAAGGCTTGCGGTGTTGGCGGGCGGCGAGCGGCGTTTATTTTCCTGCGAGTTGCGCGGTCAATGCGACGAACTCGTCGAGCTTGGCCCGCGCCGCGCCGCTGGCCAGGGTGCGCCGCGCCAGCTCGATGCCTTCGGCGATGCTCTCGACCTTGCCCGAGACGTACAGCGCCGCGCCGGAGTTGAGCGCGACGATCTCGCGCGGCAGGCCGTCGCGGTTCTCCAGCGCCTGCAGCACCATCGCCTTGGACTCGACCGCGTCCTCGACCCGCAGGTTGCGGCTGGCGGCCATGGCGATGCCGAAATCCTCCGGATGCACTTCGTATTCGCGCACCTGGCCGTCGCGCAGTTCGCCGACCAGGGTGCCGGCGCCGAGCGAGAGTTCGTCCATGCCGTCGCGGCCCCACACCACCAGCGCGCGCTTGGCGCCGAGCTCTTCCAGCACGCGCACCTGGATGCCGACCAGGTCGGGATGGAACACGCCCATCAGGATGCTCGGCGCGTCGGCCGGGTTGGTCAACGGGCCGAGGATGTTGAACAGCGTGCGCACGCCCATCTCGCGCCGCACCGGCGCGACCACCTTCATCGCCGGGTGGTGCACCGGGGCGAACATGAAGCCGATGCCGGCGCGCTCGATGCACTGCGCGACCTGCTCGGGCTGCAGCTCGATCGCCGCGCCGAGCGCTTCGAGCACGTCGGCGCTGCCGGACTTGGACGAGACGCTGCGGTTGCCGTGCTTGGCCACCTTGGCCCCGGCCGCGGCGACCACGAACATGCTGGCGGTGGAGATGTTGAAGGTGTGCGCGCCGTCGCCGCCGGTGCCGACGATGTCGACCAGGTGGCTGCGGTCGGCGACCGGCACCGGCCGCGCGAACTCGCGCAGCACGGTCGCCGCGCCGGCGATCTCGCCGACGGTTTCCTTCTTCACCCGCAGGCCGGTCAGGATCGCCGCGGTCATGGTCGGCGAGACTTCCCCGCGCATGATCGTGCGCATCAGCGCGACCATTTCGTCGTGGAAGATTTCGCGGTGTTCGATGGTGCGTTGCAGGGCTTCTTGCGGGGTCATGGTGTCGGAACCGAAAGTGGGGAGCGGGAAATGCAGGAGTTACGGGAGCGATGCGGCGACGGGCGACCCTCGCCATCGTTGCCCGCCGTCCACGTTCCCGCCGTTCGTTGCCTTCATGGCGCGCGCCTTCGCTTCAGCGCCGCAGGAAATTTCGCAGCAACGCATGACCGTGCTCGGTCTTGATCGATTCGGGATGGAACTGCACGCCCTCCACCGGGTGCTCGCGGTGGCGCAGGCCCATGATTTCCTCGAAGCCGCCGTCCTCGTACTCGGTCCAGGCGGTGACTTCCAGGCCGTCGGGCAGGCTTTCGCGCTCGACCACCAGCGAGTGGTAGCGGGTGGCCTCGTAACCGTCGGGCAAGCCGGCGAACACGCCCGCGCCCTGGTGGCGGATCGCCGAGGTCTTGCCGTGCATGATCCGCTTGGCCCGGATCACCTGGCCGCCGTAGGCCTGGCCCAGGCTCTGGTGGCCCAAGCAAACGCCGAGGATCGGCGTATGCGCGCCCAACCGGCGGATCACCTCGAGCGAGACCCCGGCCTGGTCGGGCGTGCACGGGCCGGGCGAGATCACGATGCGCTGCGGCGCGCGCCGCTCGATCTCGTCCACCGTCAGCTCGTCGTTGCGGATCACCTCGACCTCGCTACCGAGCGCCTGCAGGTACTGCACGAGGTTGTAGGTAAAGCTGTCGTAGTTGTCGATCATCAGGACGGACATGACGCGCCTCGGGTGCGGGTGGAGCCGGGGTGGAGCGAGCGGGCGCGCCGGCGGACGCGCCGGCGCGGGGACAGGGGTACGGATCGGGACCGCGGCGGCGCCCGTCCCCGGCGGCGTCCCCGGCCGCCCATGGGGCCGGCATTATCGCGTGCGCGGGCGACGCCCGGTGCGATCCGCGAAGCGGTCCTTGCGACCGATTCGGGACCCGGGTCCGGGTGCGGGAAGGATGGCGCCGCGGCGTCGCGCAGCGGGAGAACGGCGGCGGCGCGGCGGGCGCGCCGACCGCGGTCAGCGGTCGCGGGGCGGGAAGGCGATGGCGGGGTCACGCGGGAAATCCTCGGAAGACGGCAGCGGGCGGACGGAGGCGCTACGCCACCATCGCCAGCCCAGGCCGGTCTGCGGGGATTTCGTCGGGATCGCACGGGGGATCATGCGGCTACTGTAACCGTTGCGGGGCCGGCGGGGCGAGAGGGCCAGGCAAACGGAGCCCGGACAGAGCCAAACCCGGCACATCCTGGGGGCACGAAAACTTGGACCCGCTCATTGGACCCGCTCACCTCTCAGTTTCACAGGCTGCCGCCGATCGGCGACGACCGCCCTTTGGAAGTCGCCTCGCAGGGAAGCCATCGCCTCATCCAGAAAAAGCGCGTCCTAAGCTCTAGAGCACAAACGACATGGCACACCGACACACTCCAAACGCTCGTAATCGCACCCATCTCCAATCGCCACACGTTTGTCACGTCACGCCCTTACTTGGACCGATGCCGCTGTCGACGTGGAGCATTGCGTGGACGAGTTCGACCGGTTCATCTGCGAACACCATAAAGACCTGAGGAGAATCGCCAGCCACACCCTACGTGAGCATAGCTATCACGACGTAGTCAACGAAGCCTGGGTAATGGCCAACACAATGGCGACCCGGCTGCGGCTGCCCATAGACTTCGGCGACCCCGAGTTCCGCAATCTTCTGCTGAGCCACCTGTATCAGCACTTGGTCCGGTACACGGACGTGAACGTCCGCCGCGCCATCAGGCTCGATCATGCCTGCCGAGACGACGACTCATCAGGAGCCGCGCATCCGCTCCTGAACTCGCTCGCCAGCGACGATGGGCACGATCCGCTGTCCCTGCTACTCGCGGTAGAGGCAAAGCCATTGCCTCCTTCGGAAGCGAACGAACAACACTCGCTGGCGAGCGCATATCTCACGCTGCTGGATCATTTCGGCAATCGCATGCGCCACGTCGCCCGCCATTTGCTTATTTCGCTCTCATACGCTTACCGACGTTGCGCTCACGCCCGACAGGTTACCGCTCGCCAGCATGCATTGCTGCTCGCCCCACCCGCCCCAGCCTCAAGCTTGCGGGCCTGGCGTCGCGCAAGAGCGGCACGAATGCCTCGACAACTGGAGTTCGATTTCGAGGAAAAGCTCTGGCCATGCGCGGGGCAGGAGCCGCAGTAAAGTGCTGCTCGCATTACGCGCCTGTTCCGCGAAGCACCGGCCGGATGATGCGCTCGGCCTGACTGAAACACTCTTCGAAGCTCATTCGCGGACCGATTGCGTCTATTTCTTCGAACTCACGCCTGAGGAGGGTTTCTCGCAAGCTCAGACCGTCCAGGAACGCAGCGCCGTGCCGGGCCATCCACGGCTTGGCAGCCTCGATCTGCTCAGGCTCGGCCCGATCGACTGCGCACAGATCGAACAGATCGCGCGCTTTGGCGCGATCGCCCCGATGCCACATCTTCTTGGCGACGATTTCGCCCGAGGTTTCGACCTTGATCGTACGCCCGCGGTACTCGACCAGATCGAACGGCTGCTCGGTCAACGGCGTTCCGACGACCACGTCGACCTCCCCGCCTGGCAGGAACAGCTTGAGATACTCGGCAGCCTGCTCATAGTCGGCGCTGATCGACTCGGCGACATCGTTCAACCTCGGGCTGACGTAACCGAGATACTGCGGGTCCGGCACGAACAGGTCGATGTCCCTGCTTTGGCGGTGATCGATGCGCAGCATCAGCACGGTCCCGCCGCCAAAGCTCCAAGCCGCACCGGGAACTTGGCGTTCCAGTTCCGCAGTCAGCTCCAACGCGCGCTCGAACAATTCCCGCCATGGCCCGGAGCGCTCCAGGTCTAGCGTGCTCATTGCCATAGGCCTCTCAGGCTTTTCACTCGTCGCGCGAGGCTGCGATAGCGCTTCCATACCTGCTCACGGGCATATCCGCACTCTTCCTGCAGTTGCCCCGCCAGCGCAGCAAGCAAGGACACTGGGGCGTCATCGAGAAGCGCGTGCAAGTGCGGCGCGTACCGATCCGGCACCTCGCCGGTACTCAGCATGCGTCTGAGCTCGTCCGCCGGCAGTTCGCTGCGATAGCTCACGCTGGCGGTTGCCGCCGCCCGCGCGAGGGGCGACATGCGGCTCGGGAGACGCGACGGCGAGGCGAGCCCCGTTTCCACCCGCAGGGACAGTCCAAGCAACTCAGCCAGCCGCTCTGCCTTGTTGAGCCCTAGGTCGGGCACCGCGCCCATCTCCAACTGGTTCACTGTCTGACGCGATAAGCCGCTAAGCACCGCGACTCGCGCTTGGCTGAGCCCCATCTCGGCACGACGTCGGCGCAGAGCCAGTCCAAGTTCAAGAAGGGCGGTCATGCAGGCATCATAGACCGCACAGAAAAAATGTCAAATATATGCGACAGAAATTCCGCAACCCCCCTCCTCTCCAGCCCCTCACTCCGCCTTCGCTTTTCTCCAAGATTGAGCGCCAGAACATGCGTTGCTTGCTCGCGCCAGAACACGCTTTTTTGCCGGTCCCAATACCGATCACCGATCTATATCCAGGCGCAAGTCGTCGAGTAACTGACCCACGACGGCTTCCTCGGCAATGGCTAAACCCCGCTCGCTCATCGCGGCTGTCAGTTCGGCATCCCACTGCGCCTCGACCATGCCCCCAACCAAATTTCGTGCCCGTGACGGGGCTTGCGCGACCGCGACCCGATAGTCCACCGCCCTGAAGCGCCACGGCGCTGCCCGCCAGGTACGGATAACGAAGTTGCCGATGCCAATGCCGGGCCAATCGTAGTCGCCGTGGTACCAAAGCCGCGCTCCGGCAGAGACCAACTGGCCCAGCAGGATACGTTGCGCAGCGGCCGGCATGCCGTCGGTACACACGAGCGGCGCGCAGGTCGCTCCCAAACGGTCGGCGGCAACGGCAACGATATCCGGGTTCTCGCAGACGTGGATGGATCTACCGGCGACCGGCCAGGCCGGCCGATCTCGCAACAGTTGCCGCAACGACAGATAGCCGGGCTCTCCTGCAATCCAGGCGCAACGACCGCCATACGGGACCGGTAGATTCAGGAACAAGACCGGACGCGCCAGTTCGCTGACCGCCACCCCAGCCCGCGCCCATACGTCACGCGGGCGCTCGATGACGACGTCGGCATCGGCGTCCTCGCCCGCTGTCCGTCCAACCCATGCTTGCTCGGACTCAGCCCTGGTCTGCCCCGCGGCTGCGCCCTCATGCCAGCGCCATCCAGCCAGTACGAGCGCGGCGACGGATTTCCCCGAATCCAACGCATGAGCATCGCCCAGAGTCTCGGCGGCCAGTTGCGAGCGCGGCATACCCGTAGCCGGCAGGCGTTCGAGCACGGCATCGGCCGCGACCAACAGAGCTTCTGCGCGCTCGGGATCGCGCCCCAGTCGCTTCAACAGCCCCGTCGCTGCCGGCGACTCATCCAACCAAGCCCGCAACCGTGGACCCAGACCAGGCGCTTTAGCCACCGCGGCCCAGCGGGATTGGAGTTCCCTGCGCGATCCGGCCAGCGAAACGATGGGGCCATCCAGGTGCTCCAGTGCGTCACGCAGCGAATCGGCCAAGCCCGCGCTGCGCAGGCGCGCGTCCAGGTCGGGGATATTCAAGGTCATCGAGCGCGACAGGCGCGACGGCTTTCCGCTCAACTGACACAGCGCGCGGTGCGCATCCGGATCGAGCTGATCCAGACGCACAGAGACCAGTGGCGTGTCCGATTCGATGCGCTCAAACTGGCGACGCAATCTCTGCCGAACGACGGCCAGTTCGGGGCCGCCCAACAGGCGCCGCAAACGTGCATCCGGCGTGCTCATGTCGGCGGAAACCTGCGGTCCGGATCATCTTCGATACGCCGCGCGTTCCCGTCCCAGAACCAGCGCGAGACGAACACCGCATCGACGCCCTCTCGCCGCTGCAATTGGCAAATCGCCACCCCAGGCAGCTCCGCGTAGCAAGCCCACTCGCGTTCGCTGGTGATGACGAAGTCCAGGTCGAACTCGCGCACCAGGCCCATACAGTGCGCGCGGGCGCTGTCGTCGATGCCGGCGAAGGCCTCGTCCAACAGCATCAGCCGCGGGGCCAACTGGCTGCCGCCGTGTTCGTAGAAGCTGGCGATGGCCGCGAACAGCGGCACGGTAAGGCCGAGCGCGCGTTCGCCGCTGGAGGCCGGCCCGGATAGCTTGCGCCACTGTCCGTCCTGCAGGCGTTGGATGCGGAAGCGGTGCCAGTGCCGATAATCGAGAGCACGCGCGAGCTGGTCGAGCAGACTGCCGCCGATGGCATCGGCCTCGGCACGAGCCCGCTCGGCGTCGATCTGCTGCTGCAGCATTTCGCCGACCGTGCGCCTTTCCTCGGGCGACCACAGGTCGGCACTGGTATTGAGGAGCCGCTGGCGAGCTCGTTCCAACCCGACCGGAGCGCCCTCCTCCACCGACAGCGGCTCCCATTGCAGGCGGTAGCGCACGCCGGTAGTCGTCGGACGCTTGTGCAATTCGGCGTTGATGGCATTGACGCGCTCGCCGGCATCGCGCATTAGGCGTTGGATCTGCGCCGCGATCTCCGCCTGCAGATGGTTTTCCAGCACCTCCCGTTCCTTGGCAGAAAGCAGCTCGCTGCGCTGCGCGATGTCTTCGGCCAGCAAGCGCGCCAGGGTTTCCGGGCGCTCGGCGCGATTGTGGTACTGAATGGAGACCGTGAGGCCGAAATCGCTGGGTTCGGAAATGGCCTGGTGGCCGAGCGCGCCCAAGCCGCGCTGCAGTTCGCCCAGGTCTTCGGAAATGCCCTTTTGCACCCTGCCCCAGGCGCTGTCGTTATCGTCGATCCGGGACAGGGCCTGTTCGATACGTCGGGCCAGGCTCAGCGCCGGGTCGATGCTCCATTGCGCAGGCAGCTCCTGGTCCGGCAGGGCCGAGACCAGCAGCCCGCTGACAGCGAACCCATGCAGGCGCTCCACCGCCGCCGTTCTGGCGGCGCTGCGTTCGGCGAGTACCTGCGCGGCCTGTTCGGCGTGGGCGCTGGCGACGGCATGCTCCTTGTCGGCAGCGCTAGCGTCGTTGCGGCGCCGATCCCATGCCTCTTCGCCGCGCTGGGCTTCTTCGCGTGCGGCCGACAATTGGGCACGCAGTTCCTCCACTTTTTGTCCGATCGAGTCGCGCAGCGCTTGAAGATGGGCACTCGCCTGAGTGGCCTGCTCCTCGGCCTCGATCCGCGCCTGCTCGGCCTGTTCGACCGCTTGCCGAGCATCCACCTCACGCCGCTGCTGCAGCAGATGCTCGGGCCACGCGCTCCTCCAATCGCGCGCCGCCTGAACCAACGCGTTCAGCGCCCGCTCGCAATCGTGCAGCGCCTGTTCCAGCTCCGTCAGGCGCTCCGACTCGGCCGGCAGGCGCAGGTCTGTAGCGGTGCGGTGCAATTCCTCGCGCGAGGTTAGCCACAGCGCTTCGGCTTCCCGGCTGTGATTCTCGGCCCGTTGCAATCGCGCATAGGCGCGCTCGGCTTCGCCGGCGGCCAGCATCGCGGCAGCGATGGCCTCTTGCAACGGCTGATCGGAAGGCGCCTCGCGCCATTCGCGCTCGGCTTCGTCGCGTTCGTCCTCCAGCGCCTGGAGCTGCCGTGCCGATGCCGCGTCGGCGACGTCCAGTTCCGCGAGTTCGGCCGCAATCTCCTCGATCCGCTCGCGCCGGGCTCGCTCGCGGGCGGCGTGGCCGATATAGGTGGCCGCGGGCTTGCGCCATGCGCCGGCCAACGCGCCGAGGCGGAACCGTCCATCAGGCGATACCCAGCCCTCGGCATCGGAACGATCCAGCGGTCCATAGGCGATGCCGGCCAGCAGTCCGGCGACGGCCTCCGGCGCAAGTCCGCTATCGTCCGACGGCGTCGGCGACAAGGCCTCGGCCAGATTGCCGCCGGCGACAGCGGCACGGCGCTGCCAATGGCTGTCGAGCAACACTTCGCCGTCGCTGCCGATCAGCTCGCCCCGCGGCGACACCCAAGCATCGAGCAGGCCGCAAGCCTCCAAGGCCGCTTCCAGCCCGGCCCGCTCTTCTGTCCCGAGCTGCGCCTGAAAATCCACCGCTTGCCACAGCGGCGCGCCGCTACGGTCTGCGCGCACGTCGGCGGCGCGTGTCTGCGGTGCCGGCGGACTGGCGATTTCTCCAGCCAGCAGGCGCTCGCGCTCGGCGTCCAGTGCGCTGCGCCGCAGGCGTTGCGCCTGGCATTGCGCGTTCAGATCCGCCTCGCGCCCGGCCTGGAGCCGCGTAGCCATCCTGCGTGCGCCATCCAGCGCGGATCTCGCCGGATTCTCGCCCTCTGGACGTGCGACCCACTCGGCTAACGCTTGCAACGGTGCGTCGGCATCGAATCGCAGGTGACGCAGGTCGTCGCAATACGCGGTCCAGGCCTGGACCAAGGACTCGCCAGCCAGCTCAGCTTCGAGGTCGGCCTGCTCACGGCGCGCCACCACGTCCGCCACGGTGTTGCGCGCCTCCTGCGTTGCATTTTGCCGTTCCAGCAAGACCGCATGTCGTCGCTCGACCTCGGCATGGCGTCGCCGCAACGACGCGATCTCGCCGCGGCGACGCTGGATCGCCGCCTCCAAGCCAGCATTGGACACCGATGGATCGGTCGCCAAGGCGTCGACCTGTGCAGCGAACAGCGCGTGCCCGACGAATTCGCCATCCAGGCCGACCGCCACGGCCATGTCGAAAGCCCAGGCGCGACGGGCTTCCAACTCGCGGCGCGTTCGCGCGGCGGAATCGGCGCGCTGCTGGCTTTGCTGACTTTCGCGCAGCAACGACGCCCGCGTATCGACACCGCGCTTGCCCGCGGCAGCCGCTTCGCCCTTGCGTTGGTCGGCATCCGTCTCGGCGCGTGCGAGACGATTGGCGTCCTGGTTGGCCGGATCGCTTTGCAGCGTCTCCAAGCGTTCGCGTGCAGCCAGCCAAGCCTGCCGAGCCGCCTCGGCATCGGCCTGGGCCGCCTCGTGTTTGGACCGCGTGGCTTCGCACTCGCCCTGCGCGCGGTTGCGCGCCTCGCTGGCGTTATCGAAACCGGTTTGCGCCTGGCGCAGTTCGCGGGCCTGGCGCCGCGCCAGCATGCCCGCGTAGATGCGGTAACGCTGCTCGAAGCGGGTCACGGCCTGCTCCAACCTGCGTATGTCTTCCAGTTGCGTTCGATCCTCTTCCAATTGATTGAGCGCTTCGGCGATGTCGCCGAGCAGGTCGGCCGGCAGCGGCGGCAAGGATTCGCTCAGGGCGTTGGACAATCCTTTCTCGTCGGGCTTCTTCGACAGCTGCGGTTGGCGCAGTTGGATCAACGTATTCATCAGCGCCGCGTAACGGTGCGTGCCGAGGTGGAACAAGCGCTCGTCCACGGCGCGACGATAGCCCGGAACGTTGTGCTCGAACATCAGACCGCGCCCTGCCAGCGCCTCGCGCAGGCGCTCGCGGGTAAGCACGTGGCGATCGGCCGTGGTCAGCCAGAAATCCTGGCCTATACGCGGATCCGGCGAGTCGTCGCCGCCCTCGAGCAGGAAGAACCAGCTCTCCACCTGCGCGCGTCCCGCGACCGCCAACAAGCCAACGCCCAACGTCAGATAGCGGACGCGTCCGTCCGGCTCGCGCCGCCCGAACTCGATCCAGCTGTAGCCGATGCGGCGATCGTGACGGCCGCCCATCAGCAGATTCCAGGCCATTTTCTTACCGGCGTCGCCGTCGGGTTCGACCCGCGACGGTCGCAGGTGCGCGTCGAACAGCAACGGCAGGGTCAGCGACAGCACCTTGGATTTGCCGGAGCCGTTGTTGCCCCGCAGCAGCAGGTGCCCGTCGTGGAACCAGAACTCCTCGCTGTCGTAGTGGAACAGTTCGATCAGGCCCAGGCGCAGCGGCTGCCAACGCTCGCGACGCGGCTCGGGCAACGCGGGGCGGGAGGATTCCAAAAACTGCAGATGGTCGGTCATGGATCGGCGGCAAGCGGAAGCAAGGAGGCGGTACCGGCCGCATCTCGCACTTCGGTCCGGCCCAGGGCGAAACGGGCGATCGCAGGCAACGGGAGGACGGCGCCGTCGACGCGCGTCAGCAAGCCCAGCCGGCACAACCGCTCCACGGCAATGTCGGTCAGTTCACGCTCGGCACCGGGGGCACGCGCCGATTTTCGCCAGAACTTGCCATAGCGCGCAGCGGCTTCGCGCAGGAAGGAGGCGATCTCGGCTTCGGCCACATGTATCGGTACCCGCGCTCGACGCAGGCGAGTCGCCAGGTACTCCGCCACCAGCAAAGTCACATGCGCCTCCGTGCCTTCCGCAGGCATCGCCACGTCGGTGAGCTGGCCGCTCTCGTCGACCAGAGCCAGGCCTTCGGCTCGCTGTTCGGCCACCAGCCCGGTCGCGTCGCACAGGCGCGCGGCAAGCACGCCCCGCTGGTTGACGAAGTAGCCGTACGTCTCTTCGTCCAGACTGTCCAGGTAGAGCACCGGATCGTCGAGCAGCCGCCGCGTCAGGCGATGACGCATCGCGTCGCGACGCCCCTGCTCGCTGTCCACCTCGAATCCGGCCAGCAGCGCATGCAGCCGTGCCTCAAGTCCAATCGGCGCGTCCTCGGCGCTCCAGGTGGATGGGCCGCGCACGGCCGCAAGCAAGCCGGCCAGGAGCCGCCGGTGTACGTCGTACAACGCATCGGCCTGTTGCCCGACGCCTTCGCGGACGAAGTTCTCTTCTTCGCCGGCGACGCGCTCCAGCACGCCGTGATCGAGCAGGGTTCGGCATACCGCGACCAGTTCGCGGCGCTCGCCCGGGGTACCCAGCGTGAACGCAAAACCCTGCTCCGCCAGCGCGTGGTCGCCGGCCTGTTGCACCACGCGTTCGCCGATCAGGCGCAAGGTGATCTGAGGGTCGGCGCGCTCCAGCACCGCGCAAGCCAAGCACAGAAGGACATAGCGGCGGCGGTCGTAGCCAGGCAGACCACGGCTCGGATCGGAAACGTTGGCCGGGCGTTTGTACAGGCGCGCACCTTCGCGATCGACTTGCAGCGGCCATCCGGCTTCGCGCGCGAACCATTCGCGCAGGCGCTCGGCCTGGCGCCGCACGGCCGAGAATTCGGGGTGGGCCGACGCCATCAGCGGCCACATCAGCAGCGCGCGCAGGGCGCGACGGAATTCATCTTGTTGCTGCGTCTGCTGCCATTCGCCGACCGAACGGCTACGGCGGTGGGGTGGACGCGGACTCATGCCGCCCCCCGCGTCGGCCGAATCGTCAGCAAGTGGTCGCGGCCGGAGAACACGCCGGCCCGCGTCCGGATTCGAGCACGGCTGTCCGCCGCCAGCGGCTCCATTCGAACGGACAGCAGCCCATCGCCGGTTTGGCGTTCTACCGGTTGCTCCGGATCGTCCTGCGCAGCCAGCGCTTCGCCGAGCAACGCCAAGAACAAGCCGAATGCATGCGGATCGAGTTCGCCCAGTTCCGACAGGCGGGTCGGCCGGCCGGTCGCCAGGCGCTGCCGCGCGGCCTCGACCTGCCGCGACTCCTCGGCAAGTTGCCTGGCCATTAGCTCACGATCCCGGCTGCGGTCGCGTATCCGCGCCAGGGGGCCGCGCGGGGCGGCCTCGCCGTACTCGCGCAAGCGTGGGTTGATGGTCAGCGCCGGCGCATCCAGCCACGAGGTGTTGGCCGGCACGTCGTCCTCGGCCAGATCCAGCGAGAAATGCCGTGCTGGGTGTAATGCGAACGCCACGCGCGCAAGCCGATGAGCGTCGTCGTCGCTGCCGCAAGCCGCAAACCATTGCGCCAGCACGCGAAAATCGGCGGAACGATCGCTGCGGCCACTGCGCCGTTCGTTGACGGCGGCGATCGCGCCCAGCAGCTGCGGAATCGCCGCGCGCGCGCGAGCGCGCAACAACTCGGCCTGGGGCAGCTCGTTGCCGCTGTTCAGGAACCAACCGCACAACCCCTTCCAACGTTCACGCCACGCGTCCAGGCGCCGCCCGGCCTCGCCGGCTCTTCCTTCGGCATCGCCGGGCGCCGCGTCGCGCGCCTCGCGCTGAGCCACCGGATGCAGTACCTCGTCGATTCGCGCCGATAAACCGTGCAGCAGCGCGGCGATGGTGTCGGATCGACGGATGAGATCGGACATGAAGCGCTCGAGATAGTCGATCAGCTCGCGCTTGTAGGCGACCAGGTCGGTGGCATCGGCCTGACGCAGTTCGAGGCCGCGCGCCACTTTGGCCATGAACGCCTGCGCATTGCTGGTCATGTCCTCGAACACCCGCACCAGATCGCGCAGGATCTGGTGCGCCTTGGGCACATCGATCTGTTCGGAGGAAGGCGCTGAATCGAGCAGCTGACGCAAGGCCTGCAGGCGGCTATTGATGTCCTCCAACGCCACGGTCTGCAGTTCAGCCCGATGGCGCAGGCTGCTGGCGAACGTTTCCAGGCCAGCCTCCGCCGCCTCGCCGCCACGCGAGAGACGGTAGATGCTGTGGGCGCGATAGAAGTCGGCCAAGGTCTGCTTGCGCGCCATGTCCGGCTGAGATTCGAGATTGCCCCACTCGCTCAGGCGGACCAGGGCTGCCGCCACTTCCTCGCGCGCCGGTGGAGCACCGGGCCAATCCGCCTCCGCCAGAACTTCCTCAGGACGCAGTTGCAGGCGGTACTGGCGCTTGGCTGCGGCGAACACAGCCATGATCGCGCGGTAGAACTCGGCTTTGTCCGCCGTCACGTGGCGGAACAGGTCGGCCGACCCGGCGATCAATGCCTCCTGCACTGACATATTTCTCCTGATGTCCCCACACCCGTTCCTTGACCGATATTAATACCCGATCCGCCTTGCATCCGGTACATATCGCGGCCTTCATGCCGCTAGCGTGACCGAGTCATCGTAACCGCGCGGGCTGGCTCCGCAGCGGCTGCCGGGACGTGAAATGGCCAGCCCCTTTGCAATGCCTAGCAGGGCGTCTGCGGGTCGCGATGTTTTCCATCAGCCCGCGCCGCCCTGCCCGCCCGCCTCGCCCAGCGTCACCCGCACCCGCAGCCCCGGCGCGTTGTCGAGCAGGGCGATATGCCCGCCGTGGCGGTGCGCGATCGCCCGCACCAGGCTCATGCCCAGGCCGGTGCCCGGCGAGCCGCGGTGCGCTTCCAGGCGGTGGAAGCGGTCGAACACCCGCTCGCGCTCGGCCGCGGGGATGCCGGGGCCGCGGTCGTCGATCCGCACGACCACGGCGTGGCGCTCGCGCTGCACGCCCAGGCCGACCTCGGTGTCGGCCGGGGCGTACTTGACCGCGTTGTCGAGCAGGTTGACCAGCATCTGGAACAACTGGTCGGCGTCGCCGCGCAGGCCGGCGACGCCGGGTTCGGGCAGGTCCAGCGTCAGCGCGATGCCGCGCTCGGCGGCGATCGGGGTGTACAGCTCGGCGGCGTCGCGGACCAGGTCGCTGAGGTCGAGCATCGGTTCGTCGTGCACCGGCGGCTGCGCTTCGATCCGCGCCAGCCGCAGCAGCGCGCCGAAGGAATGCAGCAGTTGGTCGGTCTCGCCGATGGCGGCGTCGAGCTGGGCGCCGGCCTCGACCCCGGGTTCGCGCCGGCGCAGTTCTTCCAGGCGGTTGCGCAGGCGGGTCAGCGGCGTGCGCAGGTCGTGGGCGATGTGGTCGGTGGCGTGGCGCACGCCGTCGAGCAGGTCCTGGATGCGGTCGAGCATGGCGTTGAAGCGCCGCGCCAACAGGTCGAAGGCGTCGTCGCTGCCGTCCAGGCGCGCGCGCAGCGCCATTTCGCCGCTGCCGACCCGTTCGGCGGTGTCGTCGAGGTGGCGCAGCCGGTGCGAGACCCAGCGCGAGGTCAGCCAGCCGATCAGCGCGCCCAGGGTCGCCGCGACCAGCAGCGCGGCCAGCGCGGTGCGCAGCATCAGGCCGAGGAAGCGGTCCTGGCTGCGGGTGCGGGTGCCGGTCAGCAGGGTGGTGCCGTCGGGCAGCCGCTGCAGTTGCGCGACCACGCGCAGGTCGCCGTCGGCGCGGTGCTCGGTGAATTCGATCCAGCGCGCGCCGCGGTGGTGGCGCGGCAACGCGACGTTGCCGGCGACGACGCGGCCGTCAGGCGCGGTCAGCGCGTACACCGCGTCGGGATCTTCGTCGGCGTCGATGCGGTCGCGCAGTTCGCCGAGCAAGGCGGCGCGGCCGTCGTCGCGGTACATCTCGACCAATCCGGCGGCGTCGACCCGGACCAGGTCGCGCGCGTCCTGGGTCAGCATCGCCGACACCGCGTAGTGCACGCCGATGCCGAGCAGCACGAACGCGAGCAGGAACGAGGCGGTGACCGCGAGCGCCAGGCGCGCGCTGGCCGAGCGCGGCATCAGCCTCATGCGCGGGCGTCCGCGCCGGCGCGAACGGCGCGGCGGCCGGTCGCGCGCGCGGGCGCGCCGGGCGCGGCGGCGCGCTTTGCAGCGACGCTCACGCGCCCAACCGGTAGCCCGCGCCGCGCACGGTGTGCAGCAACGGCCGCGGATAGCCCTGGTCGATCTTCTGCCGCAGCCGGCTGATGTGCACGTCGATGACGTTGGTCTGCGGATCGAAGTGGTAGTCCCACACCGCCTCCAGCAGCATGGTCCGGGTGACCACGCGCTCGGCCTGGCGCATCAGGTATTCGAGCAGGCGGAACTCGCGCGGTTGCAGTTCGATGCGCTTGTCGCCGCGGCGCGCTTCGCGGCTGAGCAGGTCCAGTTCCAGGTCGGCCACGCGCAGCCGGGTCGGCTCGCTGCCGCCGGCGCTGCCGCGACGCAGGATGCTGTCCAGGCGCGCGGACAGCTCGGCGTAGGCGAACGGCTTGACCAGGTAATCGTCGGCGCCGGCGCGCAGGCCCTCGACGCGGTGGTCGACTTCGCCCAGCGCGGTCAGCAGCAGCACCGGGGTGCGGTTGCCGGCGCCGCGCAGGGTCTGCAACAGGGTCAGCCCGTCCAGGCCCGGCAGCATCCGGTCCAGGACGATGGCGTCGTAGCTTTCGGTGGTGGCCAGGAACAGGCCGTCCTTGCCGTTGCCGGCGTGATCGACGCTATGGCCGTCTTCGCGCAGGCCCTTGGCGATGAAGCCGGCGGTGTGGGGATCGTCTTCGACGAGCAGGACGCGCATACCGCCTCCGAAAGCGCGACGGTGCAGGAAGGGGCGCCGACAGGATAGCGCGCGGGCCGGTGGGTGAGGCGCGAATGCGGCGCGGACGCCGCACGCCCCGCCTGCGAAAAAAGATACCCCGCCGACTCGCGCCGGCGGCGAGCATCTCCCTTGAAAAAAGACACCCCGCCGGCTCACGCCGGCGGGGTGTCACACCCACGCCGACGATGCGTGGGGCTCGGGGGAGCAGGCTCGCGAAGGATCAATTCGAGGCCGGCGCCGCTTCCGGAGCCGCTGCGGCCTTGGCGGCCTTGGCCTTCGAGGCCTTGTGATGCTTCTTGTGCTTGTGCGACGCGGTCTTGGCGGCCGGCGCGGCGGTCGAACCGGCGGCCGCCGGGGCGGCGGCGAAGGCGGAACCGGCGAACGCGGTCAGGGCGGCGGCGAGCAGGACGTTGCGGACGTTCATGGTGTGGCTCCTGGGGAATGGGGCGGGAGGTCTGGACCGGTGGGGTGGGCCCCATCGCGAAGCCAGAGTGCGCCCGCGGCCCTGCCCCGGGCCTTTCCGGCGGATGAACTTTTTTTAATCCGGGCGTGCGCGGTTCTGCGACGCAGCGCGCGGACAAGCCGCCGGCGACGCCGCGGTCGCGATGGACGCCACGGTCTGGCCGTCGCGGGCGCCATCCCGCGACGGCGCGGGGCCTGCCGGGAGAATTGCTACAGTGCGGCGATGAACGATGCGAACGCGTTCCCCAGCCAATGGCGCGCGATGCGCGAAGCGGACGCCGCGCTGCTCGCCTGCCGTTTCCACCTGAAAAAACACGCGGACTTCGCGCACATCCTCGCGCAAGCCCTGGCTTGCGCGTCCGAACGCAACCTCGCGCTGCGATTCCTGCGCGACGATGCCGGCGCGCTGAGCGACGCGCAACTCGCCGAACTGGCGCCGGCCATCGTCGACCTCGCCGTGGACGGGAATCTCGACGACCTCATCGTCGCCAGGCAAACGCTGGTGCGCTACGCCGCCCGTTTCACCTCGAGCCGCGGCGTGGTCGAGGACGCGGTCGCACGCGTCATGGACGGGTATCTGGCGCGCGAGGACGATTTCGTCTTGCGCAGGCTGGCGGAACTGCTGCTCGATGCGGGATTCGCGCACGCGCTGCGGCGCTTGCTCGCGGCGTGCAAGGATCACATGGATCCGGACATCGCCGAGATACACGACGACTTCTCCCGACACCTCGCCTAGACCCGCGAGCGGCGGCACCGCCTCTGCCCGCGCCGCCGCAGGGCAGCGCGCATCGACGCGGGCGTTGCGCGGGAGTTACAGCCCGCGCGCCGCCTCGGCCACGGCGCGGAACAGCGCGCGGCCCTTGTTCATCGTCTCCTCCCACTCCTTCTGCGGGTCGGAGTCGTAGACGATGCCGGCGCCGGCCTGCACGTGCAGGCGGCCGTCCTGGATCACCGCGGTGCGGATCGCGATGGCGGTGTCGGCGTCGCCGTGCCAGCCGATGTAGCCGACCGCGCCGGAATAGACGTTGCGCTTGACCGGCTCGAACTCGCGGATCACTTCCAGCGCGCGGATCTTCGGCGCGCCGCTGACGGTGCCGGCCGGGAAGGTCGCGCGCAGCACGTCGGCGTAGCTCATGCCTTCCTTGAGCCGGCCGGTGACCTCGCTGACGATGTGCATCACGTGGCTGTAGCGCTCGATCACGAACTGCTCGCCCACTTCCACCGTGCCGGCCTTGGACACGCGGCCGACGTCGTTGCGGCCGAGGTCGATCAGCATCAGGTGCTCGGCGCGCTCCTTCGGATCGGCCAGCAGTTCGGCTTCCAGCGCGTGGTCTTCCTCGACGTTCTTGCCGCGCGGGCGGGTGCCGGCGATCGGGCGCACGGTGACTTCCTCGCCCTGCAGGCGCACCAGGATTTCCGGCGAAGAGCCGACCACCTGGGTGCCGCCGACATCGAGGAAGTACATGTACGGCGACGGGTTCAACGCGCGCAGCGCGCGGTACACGTCGACCGGGCGCGCCTTGAACGGCACGCTGAGCCGCTGCGACAGCACCACCTGGAAGATATCGCCGGCGCGGATCAGTTCCTTGGAGCGCTCGACCGCGTCGATGAAGCCTTCGCGGGTGAAGCCGGAGACGAAGTCGCCTTCGTCCAGGCCGACCGAATCCAGCGTTTCCGGATAGCCCGGGCCGCCGATGCGCAGGCGGTGCACCAGTTGGTCGAGCCGGCGATTGGCGCGCGCATAGGCCTGCGGCTGGCTCGGATCGGCGTGGACGATCAGGTACAGCCGGCCCTTGAGGTTGTCGAACACCGCGACTTCCTCGCTCTGCATGAGCAGGATGTCGGGCGTGCCGAGTTCGTCGGGCTTGTCGCCGCCGGCCAGGCGCGGTTCGATGTACTGGATGCACTCGAAGCCGAACCAGCCGACCAGGCCGCCGGCGAAGCCGGGCAGCCCGTCGATCTTGGGCACCTTGTGCTCGGCGCGCAGGCGCTCGACTTCGGCGAAGGGATCGTCGACGGTGCGGCTGTCGACCAGTTCGCCGTTTTCGGTGACGAACAAGGCGTGCCCGGCGAAGGCGTACACGCGCTGCGCCGGCAGGCCGATGATGGAGTAGCGGGCGAAGCGTTCGCCGCCCTCGACCGATTCGAACAGGTAGGTGTGCGGGCCGTCGGCGAGCTTGAGGTAGACCGAGAGCGGAGTGTCGAGGTCGGACAGGACCTCGCGCACGACCGGGATGCGGGTGTAGCCGTCAGCGGCCTGCTGCTGGAAGAGTTCGTGCGAAATCACGCGGGGATTCCTTCATGGACGAGTGGGCAGGAGCGGTGATGACCGACGGCCACCATCGCCAACCCACGTCGGCGCAGAAGGAATGCGGGTTCGCCCAGGCTTGCATGGCCGTCACTGTACCCGACTTCGCGCGCCGTGCGCGACGGTCAGGACGCCGTCGCGTGCACGGCCGCGCCGGGCAGGGTTTCGGCCGCGGCCGGCTCGCTCAGCAAGGGGCAGCCGGGCGGCAGGTGCATACGCACCCGGCCCGGCGCGCAGTCGATGCGGAAGTGGCGCGACTGGACCGGCTCGCCGTCGAGGTTGAGGTTGAGCGGCTGCGGCGATTCGATCTCGACCCAGCGCAGTTGCGCGCGCGCGGCGATACGTTCGAGCGCGGCGTGCTGGCCTTCGGTGAGCAAGGCGCGCACCGTCGCGCCGACCTCGCCGGACAGGTCCGGGACCACGGTCACGTCGAGCAGCCCGTCGTCGATGCGCGCGTCCGGGCACAGCGCCTGGCCGCCGCCGGCCTGGCGGCCGTTGCCGATGCCCAGGGCGATGAAGTCGCCTTCCCACTCGAAGCCCTCGCCGTGCACGCGCGCGCGCATCGGTTCGATCCTGCCCAGCTTGGCGATGCCGGTGACCACGTAGGCCAGGCCGCCGAGCATCTTCTTGAGGCCGGCGTCGGTCTCCAGGGTGACCTGGGTACCGAAACCGCCGCTGGCGAGGTTCGCCGCCCAGTGCAGGCCGTCGGGCGCCTGCAGCCGCAGCAGGTCGACCGGGCGCGGCGGGCAGCGCTGGACCAGGTCCAGCGCCTGCGCCGGATCGGTCGGAATCGTGGCGGCGCTGGCGAAATCGTTGGCGGTGCCCAGCGGCAGCAGGCCCAGGCTCGGCAGCGCGTCGGCGTCTTCGTCGCGATGGGCGAGCGTGGTGGCGACTTCGCTGAGGGTGCCGTCGCCGCCGCCGGCGATCACCGTGTCGACGCCGTCGGCGATGGCCTCGGCGACGTAGCGTTCGGCGTCGCCGCCTTCCCAGGTCACGCGCACGTCCAGCGCGACGCCGCGGTCGCGCAGCGCGGCCACGGCCTTGCGCACGTCGTCGTTGCCGGCGGACTTGCCGTTGAGGATCAGGCGCCAGCGGGGCGAGGTCATGCGCGCGGTTCTCCGGTGGGAAGGCGCGGCGAGGCTAGCAGCCGCGCGCGAGGAACGGATGAATGTACGGATGCGCCAAGTCTGTCACACACGTGTCATGGCCGATCCGGAATATAGGAGGCCATATCAGGGACGACGGGCGGAGGCGGGATTGCCTCCAAATCTTCCGGGACGCGGGCCGCAAGGTCCGCGTCTTTTCGTTTGCGGACGGTCGTTCGCGGGTGGGGTGCGGCGCTGGCCTTCGGGCGAAGTTCGACGCAGTCGCGGTTTCGCGGTCGCTACAGAAGCTGCGGACGGTCCGTATCCGACTGTAGGAGCGGCGCGAGCCGCGACCGCGAAACCGCGGCCACGACGAAACCACGCGTCACTCCAACGCTTCGTCCGCGAACACCACCCCGTCCTCGTCCGCGCACACCCAATCGCCCGGACGGATCGACACCCCGCCGAACGCGAGCGCGACATCGCGCAGCCCCTGCCCGTGCTTGTCGGTCTTGCGCGGGCAGGTGCCCAACGCCTTCACGCCCAGCGCCATCGCGCCGATCGCGGCGCTGTCGCGGATCGCGCCGAACACGACCACCCCGGCCCAACCGTTCGCCACCGCCTGCGCGGCGAGCTGGTCGCCGAGCATGGCCCGGCGCGAGGAACCGCCGCCGTCGATCACCAGCACCCGGCCCGCGCCGGGTTCGGCCACTGCTTCGCGCACCCGCGAGTTGTCTTCGTAGGCCTTGATCGTGCTGACGATGCCGGCGAAACCGATGCGGCCGCCGAAGTCGCGCAGCGGCAGGTCGAGCACGCGCACGCGCGCGTCGTGGCGGTCGCACAGGTCGCAGGTGTTCATCGCGGCGCATCCGGTCGGCGGGGATGCGGGCACGATGCCATGCGCGGCGCGATGGCGACAGCGGTGCGTCCGGCCGCGGCGAGCCGTGCCGAGTGCGCGGTGCGCGGCGCCGACGGGTCGTATGCGCCGCCGGGTCGGAAACGATCGCGATACGGCGGCCGCTAGCGGCGGCCGCCTCCGCACGCAACCGACGCCGATGGCATCGGCCGCGCTGCCGCCGCGGCGCTTACTTGCGCGCCGCCGCCACCGCCGCCTTCATCCGCCCGATCGTGTCGGCGTAGTCGGGCGCGTTGAAGATCGCCGAGCCGGCGACGAAGGTGTCGGCGCCGGCGGCGGCGATTTCGCCGATGTTGTCGGCCTTGACCCCGCCGTCGATCTCCAATCGGATCGCGCGGCCGCTGCGGTCGATGCGCTCGCGCACCCGGCGCAGTTTCTCCAGCGCCGAGGGGATGAAGCTCTGGCCGCCGAAGCCGGGGTTCACCGACATCAGCAGGACCATGTCGAGGTCGTCGAGCACCCAGTCCAGCACCTCCAGCGGCGTGCCGGGATTGAGCACCAGCCCGGCCTTGCAGCCGAGCGACTTGATCAACTGGATCGTGCGGTGCACGTGCGCGCTGGCTTCGGGGTGGAAGCTGATCGTGGTCGCGCCGGCCTTGGCGAAGTCCGGGACGATGCGGTCGACCGGCTCGACCATCAGGTGCACGTCGATCGGCGCGGTCACGCCGTGCTTGCGCAGCGCTTCGCAGACCATCGGGCCGATGGTCAGGTTGGGCACGTAGTGGTTGTCCATGACGTCGAAATGGACCCAGTCGGCGCCGGCCTTGAGCACGTTGTCGACCTCCTCGCCGAGCCGGGCGAAGTCGGCCGAGAGGATGGACGGGGCGATGACGGTGGATTGCGTGGTCATGGACGGGGCCTGGCGGGGAGATGGCTATTGTCGCGCCGGGGGGCTTTGCCTGCAAAAGCCGAGGAGCGAGCGGGGAGGAGCGAGGAGTGAGAAAGAGCCTGCTTTCGCTCGCTCCTCACTCCTCCCCGCTCACTCCTCAGCTTTTCATCCGCGGCGCTTGCGCAGCGCCCGGATCCGGTCGTACGCGCGGTTGATCTCCCGCGCGCGGGCCTCGGCGCGCTCGCGGGCCTCGGCCGGGTCGTTGGCGTAGCGGTCGGGGTGGTGCTGCGAGATCAGGCGGCGGTAGGCCTTGTCGATCTCGGCGTCGCTGGCCTCGCGGTCCAGGCCGAGCGTGGCGTAGGGGTCGTCGCGGCGCAGCCGGAACCAGTCGGTGTCGACGGCGTGGCCGATCAGCAGGCCGACCAGGGCGACCCAGGGGTTGCCGCGCGACAGCGCCAGGCCGACGCAGAATCCCAGCAGTTTGCCGTACCAGTTCTGCTTCATCGGGGCCGCGTCCGGTCCTGGCTGCGGGCCGCCGCGGCCCTTCGCCGCGCATCTTAGCGGGGCGGCTGCCGGCGCGGGGCCGCCGGGCGGGCCCGGGCCAGGGCGGATCGTCGGAAACGACCGGGCGCGGGCCGCTCCAGGCCGCTTCGCGGCACTCCGGCGCGATCCGGGCCGATGCGCGCGCGACCCGCCCGCCGGGGGGCCTGCACGCCGGCCGCAAGCGGCGTACACTGCCCGGCCCCGTTGCGCACGCACGCGCGCGAACCCGGGCGGCCCGGACGGCCCCGGCCAACGACCGCTCAGGCGCGCAGGCGCGCGGGGAGTCGTTGCCTTACGCCATCAGGGGTCCCCACGTTGACGACCACGCTGCTGCAATCCGAACTGCCCGGCCTGCCTCTTCGCCACCGCGGCAAGGTCCGCGATGTCTTCGATCTTCCCGCCGACCGGCTGCCCGCCGGCGCGACGCCCGGCGGCGACTGCCTGCTGATGGTCGCCACCGACCGCCTCAGCGCCTTCGACGTCGTGCTGCCCGACCCGATCCCGGGCAAGGGCGAGATGCTCTGCCAGATCAGCAATTTCTGGTTCGGCAAGACCGCGCACATCATTCCCAACCACCTTACCGGCATCGACGTCGCCGCGGTCCTGCCCGAGGGCGTGGACGCCGGCCTGTACGCCAAGCGCGCGGTGGTGACCAAGCGGCTCAAGCCGGTGGCGATCGAATGCATCGCCCGCGGCTACGTGATCGGCAGCGGCTGGAAGGACTACCAGCGCACCGGCCGGATCAGCGGCATCGCCCTGCCCGGCGGCCTGCGCCAGGCCGAGAAGCTGCCCGAGCCGATCTTCACCCCCTCGACCAAGGCCGCCGTCGGCGACCACGACGAGAACATCGACTTCGACACCGCGGTGCGTACCGTCGGCGCCGAACTGGCCGAGGCCGTGCGCGACGCGACCCTGCGCCTGTACCGCTACGCCGCCGACTACGCGGCGCAGCGCGGCATCCTGCTGGCCGACACCAAGTTCGAGTTCGGCACCGACGCCGACGGCCGCCTGTACGTGATGGACGAGATGCTGACCCCGGACTCCTCGCGCTACTGGCCGGCCGACGAATACCAGGTCGGCACCAGCCCGCCGAGCTACGACAAGCAGTTCGTGCGCGATTACCTGGAGACGCTGGACTGGGACAAGACCCCGCCGGGTCCGAGCCTGCCGGCGCAGGTGATCGAACGGACCCGGGCGAAGTACGCCGAAGCCTTGCAGAAGCTGGCCGGGATTTCGGTCGACTGAGCTGGAATCGAACGTACAGGGCCGCGCGAGCGGCCCTGTTTCGTTGCGGGGGTGTTGTTACATGCGGGGCGCGGTCGTTGCGTGCGGGTGCGCGTGGCCGCGTAAGGTCGCGCCGTGGTCCGCGTTGGCGCGGTCGCGGCTTGCGCCGCTCCTACAGGGGCTTCGGCCGGTGCGTGTCCGACGGTAGGAGCGGCGCAAGCCGCGACGCGGTCAATCGGCCGCCCGGGAACCCCGTCCGGCGACGCTGCAGCCGACCTGGCCTCGGCGCCCCCCGCCTGCGAACTGTCGCCTGGTTTACAGACCCCGCCGCCGCCGCGCGCGACACTGCGGCCAGTCCCGTCGAGTCCGTGCCAGCCCCGGCCATGCGCGCTACCCTGCCGATCCCCCTCGCCGCAGACCCGTACCCGCATGAATCCCGGCTACCTGTACCTGGCCGTCGCCATCGCCGCCGAGGTGATCGCGACCAGCGCGCTCAAGGCCTCGGAAGGCTTCACCAAGACCGGCCCGTCGCTCGTCGTCGCCGCCGGTTACGGGGTCGCGTTCTACTTCCTCTCGCTGGTGCTCAAGACCGTCCCGGTCGGGGTCGCCTACGCGATCTGGTCGGGCGTCGGCATCGTCCTCATCGCCCTGATCGGCTGGCTGTTCATGAAACAGCAGCTCGATGCCGGGGCGCTCGCCGGCATCGGCCTGATCGTGGCCGGGGTGCTGGTGATCCAGCTATTCTCGAAATCGGCGGCGCATTGAGCGCTGCGCCGGGCCGCGGGCCCGTCGCGCCGCACCGCCACAGCCGCGCGCCGTTCGCCGGCGCGTCCGCCACCGCGCGGGCCGCACGCCCGCTTCTCGCCCACGGGAGCCGTCCATGAGCACCCTCGCCCATTCCGCCGCCGTCGCCGACCGCCCGATCGACCGCTGGTTCGCCAGCTATTCCGGCGACCACGTCAACGCCACCAACCAGCGCATCCACGTGTTCGCCGTGCCGGCGATCCTGTGGAGCGTGATCGCGCTGCTGTGGTGCATTCCCTCGCCCGACCCGATGTTCCGCGCCGGCGTCTGGGCCGCGCTGCCGATGTTCGCGGCGATGCTGTTCTACTACCGCTCCTCGCGCGCGCTCGGCCTGGGCATGCTGGTCCAGTTCGTGTTGTTCGCGCTGCTGACCCACTGGATCGCGCAAACCTTCGGCATCCGCGCGCTGCTGTGGACCGCGGTGACGGTGTTCGTGGTCGCCTGGATCGCGCAGTTCATCGGCCACAAGATCGAAGGCAAGAAGCCGAGCTTCCTGACCGACCTGACCTACCTGCTGATCGGCCCGGCCTGGGTGCTGGCCAAGCTCTACCGCAAGCTCGGCTGGTCGTACTGAGGCCGCGCGCGGCCGGCGCGCCGCGCGCTCAGCCGCCGAGCAGCATCGGCGGCGTCAGCCAGCCCAGCAGCAGCGGCACGCTCAGCACCAGCGCGGTCGCCAGCCACCACGCCAGCGCCGCCGGCACCGCGAGCAGGCAGGCGCGCGGCCACGACAGCGGCCCGCGCTCGCCGTCGCGCACCGCCAGGCGCAGCCCCAGGACCAGGCCCAGCCACGGCAGCGCGGCGACCACCACGGCCTGCGCCCACGGCGGCGCCTGCGCGCCGAACAGCCCCCAGGTCAGCGCGGCCGGCATCATCGACATCAGCGCGAACTGCACCGCGACCATCGCCGCGCCGTCGCGCAAGGGCGCGCCCAGCGCGCGGGGCGCCAAGCGCCGCAACACCCAGGCCACCGGCTGCAGCCAGAACAGGAACAAGGCCACGACCACCAGCGCGACACACAGCGCGGCCAGGACCACCTTGCCGACCATAGCGATGTCCATGCGCGGTTGTTCTCCGTTGCGGTGGCGATGTCGCCGGGCGGTATCGGGTGCGGCGGGTGGCGCGGTGACCGGGTTGTCGCGGTCGTTGGGTTGTCGCAACCGTCGGGTTGTCGCAGTCGTTGCAGCGTCGCGGTCGCGGCTTGCGCCGCTCCTACAGGGGCTTCGGCCGGTTCGTATCCGACTGTAGGAGCGGCGCGAGCCGCGACCGCGACAATCGACCGACCGCGATCCCGTAGCGCCGCATTGCCCTCAGCCGAGGCCGCCCCACTCCAGCGCCCGCGGCACCAGCACCGCCTCCGCCCACAGCAGCGCCACCGCCGGCAGCGCCGCCCACAACGCGCGCCGCCACGCCAGTTTGGCGCCGGCCGGATCGGGCAGATACAGCCGCACGCCGACGCCCAGCGCCAGCCACGACAACGCCGCAGCCAGCGCCGCGAACGGCGCGCCCGAACCGATCGCCGAAGCGTGCGTGGCGATCAACGCCGCCACCGCCAGCATCGCCCACAGCACCACCGCGAACAGCACCGTCCACAGCGCCGCGCCGAACGCCGGCCGCGCGCCGACCGCGCGCGCCACCCGCGCCTGCAGCAGCCACGCCGCCGGCGCCAGCCCGAACACGGCGACCGCCAGCAACAGCAGTCCCCAGCCCATCGGTCCCGCAGCCTGCATCGCTTCCTTCACAATAGCCGCCCCATCACGCCATTCGCGTCCGTCCGCAAGGCGGCCACGATAGCCCACCGGCTCCCGCCATGCCCGCCCGCGATCTGCTCCTGCTGTTGCTCGTCGTCCTGTCGTGGGCGATCAACTTCCTGACCTCGGCGCTGGCCCTGCGCGAGATCCCGCCGTTCCTGTTCACCGCGCTGCGCTTCGCCCTGCTGGCGCTGCCGCTGGCGTTCTTCCTCAAGCGCCCCGCGCCCGGCCAGTGGCCGCGCCTGATCGCGGTGTGCCTGTGCATCGGCGTGCTGCATTTCGGCCTCAGCTTCAGCGCGCTGAAGGCCGCCGGCGACCTGTCCTCGCCGGCGATCGTGATGCAGAGCTATGTGCCGATGACCGCGCTGCTGGCGTGGTGGCTGCTCGGCGAGCGCTTCGCCTGGCGCACCGGCGCGGCGATCGCGATCAGCTTCTGCGGAGTGCTGGTGCTGGGCTTCGACCCGATGGTGCTCGACCACCCGCTGGCGGTGGTGCTGATGCTGGTCTCGGCCGCGTTCCTGGCCCTGGGCACGGTGTTGATGAAAGGCCTGCGCGGGCTCGACATGCTCAGCCAGCAGGGCTGGACCGCGCTGATCGCGGTGACCCCGCTGCTGGCGATCAGCCTGGCGCTGGAGCCCGGCGGCGTGGCCGCGTTGCCGCACGTCGGCTGGGTGGCCTGGGCCGGCGTGGCCTACGCCGCGTTCGTGTCCTCGTTGCTCGGCCACGGCCTGTACTACGTGCTGGTGCAGCGCCATCCGGTCGCGCAGATCACGCCGTGGCTGCTGCTGGCGCCGGTGATCGCGATCGGCCTGGGCATCGCGTTCTGGGGCGACCGGCCGGGGCCGAGCCTGTGGGTCGGCGGCGCGATGGTGCTCGGCGGGGTGTTGCTGATCGCGTTGCGCAACCTGGCCAAGTCGCGCGCGCTTAAGCGGGCTTGAGGGGCTGTTGTGGGAGGGCCTTCAGGCCCGATGCTCTTCTTTCAGATCGCCGCGACCTGAGCCCAAAGCATCGGGCCTGAAGGCCCTCCCACAACAGCCCTGCCCTTGCGGGCGCGAGCTCAGCCGCGCGGCGACTCGAACATCTGCGCGCTCGGCCGGAACGGCCGCGGCGCATAGCCGAAGTCGCGCTGCGCGGGACCGGCGTCGAACGCCATGTCGCTGCGCATGCGCCGCACCGCGGCCTCGCCCAGGCCGGTGGCGCGGCCGCTGGCCTGGGCGGCCAGCAGGGCGAGGTTGAACAAGGGCGACGGCAGCTCGATCAGCTTCACCGGCGGGCGCAGGCAGGCCAGGGTGCGCGCGACCATGTCGCGGTAGCTCAGGGTCTCGCCGCCGGGCACCGCGTAGGTGTTGCCGAAGCTCGCCGGTGCCGCCAGCGCGGCGAAGGCGGCGTCGGCCAGATCGTCCACGTGCACCGGCTGGCGCAGGCCGTTGGCGCCGCGCGGCAGCGGGAAATAACGCAGGCGCTGGGCCAGCTGCGCGATCCGGGTCAGGGTGGCGTCGCGGCCGGCGCCGTAGATCAGGGTCGGGCGCAGCACCGTGGCCGCGTCGCTGCGCGGTTGCGCGGCGGCGAACAAGGTCGCCTCGCCCTCGCGCAGCTCGGCGGCGACCCGGCGCTCCTCGGCGTCGGCCGAGCCGCGCTTGGTCTCGGCGCTGGTCGAGCCGAAGCCGACCACGCGGCTGGCCTCGATGCCCGAGGTCTCGTACCACTTGGCGAACTTCAACAGCGGTCCGCAGCTGAAGATCGCGTCCACCCGCTTGGGCAGTTCCGGCATGCGTTCCAGGTCGCCGCGCAGCCAATGCAGGCCGGGCCGGTCGGTCTGTTCGCCGCGCGAGATCGCGGTGACCCGCCAGCCATCGTGGTACAGCCGCTGCAGCAGCGGCAGGCCGATCTGGCCGCTGCCGCCGAACACCAATGCGTGTTTCATCCGTTCGTTCTTAGCCCTGGGCGCCGCCGCGCGCGGGCAACACCGCGCGCAGCCAGACATAACCGATCACCGCCGACAGCAGCGAGGCGCCGAGGATGCCGAGGACGGCCTCTTCGTACAAGACCGGGTCCTGATAGGCCAGCGAGGCGATGAACAGGCTCATGGTGAAGCCGATGCCGCACATCAGGCCCAGGCCGACCATCGCGCGCAGGTCCATGCCGGCCGGAAACCGCGCCCAGCCCAGCGCGCGCATCAGCAGCGCCGCGCCGACGATGCCGACCGGCTTGCCGACCACCAGGCCCAGCACCACGCCCATCGGCAGCGCCGCCATCATGTCCTTCATCTCGATCCCGCCCAGCGACAGGCCGGCGTTGACGAAGGCGAACAGCGGCAGGATCGCGTAGGCCACCCACGGATGCAGCGCGTGCTCCAGGGTCTCCAGCGGCGAGTGTTCCTTGTCGTCGTCGATGTTGTTGGTCTTGTCGACGTGCGGGATCAGCAGGCCGGTGGCGACGCCGGCCAGGGTCGCGTGCACGCCGGACTTGAGCACGCACACCCACAGCACCACGCCCAGCGCCAGGTACGGGCCGAGCGACTTGACCCCGCGCCGGTTGAGCAGCGCCATCATCGCCAGCGCCACCGCCGCCCACACCAGCGCGGTCACCGACAGGCCGTGCGAATAGAAGAACGCGATGATCAGGATCGCGATCAGGTCGTCGACCACGGCGATGGTCGACAACAGCAGCTTCATCGCCACCGGCACGCGCGAGCCCAGCAGCGCCAGCACGCCCAGGGCGAAGGCAATGTCGGTCGCGGTCGGCACCGCCCAGCCGCGCATCGCCGCGGCGTCGTCGCGGTTGAGGGCGAAGAACAGCAGCGCCGGCGCGACCACGCCGGCGATCGCGCAGACCAGCGGCAGCACCAGCTGCGAACGCTCGGCGAGCTGCCCGCTGAGCGCTTCGCGCTTGATCTCCAGGGCGACGACCAGGAAGAAGATCGCCATCAAGCCGTCGTTGATCCACAGCAGCAGCGGCTTGCCGATGTCGAGCGCGCCGATGCGCACCTGCACCGGGATCTCGCGGAAGGCTTCGTAGGCCGCTTGCAGCGGCGAATTGGCGGCGACCAGGGCCAGGACCGCGGCGGCGATCAGGACGATGCCGCCGGCGGCTTCGAGGCGGAAGAACTCGCTGAGCGCGCGCAACGCGCGTCGCGGCAACCGCGGCGTGGGAGTGATTTCGCTCATCCCGCCATTATAGGCGCGAGACTTGCATGGGGTTTGTGGACGCCCGGCTCGGCGCAGGCGCGGGCGCCGCGCCGAAGCGGGCTCAGCCCAGCATCGCCAGTTCCAGCCCGATCCACGCCAGCAGCGCCAGCACCAGCACCGCGCCCTCGCGCCGGGTGATGCGCAGGTCGCCGCGCAGCATCGGATAGAGCATCAGCGCGAACACCGCCGCGGCCGGCAATTCGAAGCGCACGAACGAGGCCGGCAACGGCAGCGTGCGCAGCGCGGCCATGCCGCCGAGCACGAACAGCAGGTTGAACAGGCTCGATCCGATCACATGGCCGACCACGATCTCGCCCTGCCCGCGCCGCGCCGCGGCGACCGCGGCGGCGGCCTCGGGCAGCGCGGTGCCGATCGCCACCGGCAGCAGCCCGGCCAGCAGCGGCGACAGGCCCATCGCCGCACCGATGATCGCCGCGTTCGGCGAGCCGAAGCCGCCGGCCGCGGCCGGCAGCGGCGCGTGCAGGCTCCACAGGCCGTGGCCGCCGACGATCAGATAAGCGCCCAGGTGCAGCAACACCGCGGCGATCAGCAGCCGGATCAGGTTGAGGCCGAGGTGGGTCTGGGTCTGCGCGAACGCGGCGATGGCGTCCTGCACTTCGGGCTTTTCGTGGCGGGTGCGCACGGTGGCGAACACCACCACGGCGACGAACACCGCCAGCATCGCCAGGCCCTCGCCGCGGCTCAACGCGCCGTCCAGGCCCAGGCCGATCACGCCGACGGTGCCCAGCAGCAGCACCAGCAACAAGGGCGCCAACGCGCGCCAGCGCACCGTCAGCGGCGCAGCCAGCGCGGCCAGGCCGAGGGTCAGGCCGAAGTTGACGATATTGCTGCCGACTGCGTTGCCCAAGGCCAGCGCCTGCTGGCCGCGCACCACCGCCTGCAGGTTAACCGCCAGCTCCGGTAACGAGGTGGCGAAGGCCACCAGCACCAACCCCGCCGCGAACGGCGAGATGCCCAGGCGCTGGGCCAGGCCGGAGGCGCCCTTGACGACCGAGTCGCCGCCCAGGGCCAGCAACAACAGGCCCAGCACGAACAAGCCGACGGCTTCCAACATGGCGTTCTTCCCCTAGTGGCTCTGGATGGCGCGGCGGCGGGGCGTTCGGCCCCGGCGCCATCGGCCGATTATGCCCAGCCCGGCCGCCTCAGGAGCAGCCTTCGACGTAATCGACCTGCGGCGGGATGCCGATGCGCCAGCGCGCCACCTTGCCGTCGCCGGCGGTCTCGAACACCAGCACGCCGCCGCTGGCGTCGCCGACCCGCAGCACCTGGGCGCCTTGCTCGTACTTGTGCGGCTGCACTTCGACCCGGCCGGCATAGAGCGTGCCGATCTCGTCGGCGCTCATGCCCTTCTTGCCGCCGCCGGGCGCGATCTCCTTGTCGTTGCCCACGTCCACGCGCACGAACTTGTCGTCCTCGACCATGAAGCCGAACTCGCGCGGATCGCTGCCCCAGATCGGCTGCAGGTAATAGCAGCCGCCGGCTTCGTCGGGCTTGCCCTTGAGCTCGCCGCCCCAGGCCTGCTTGGCTTGCGCGGCGGTCATGCCGAAGCGCATCTCGCCGTAGCCGTCGAAGCGCGCCAGCCCCGCGCCGGACGCGGGCGGCGGCGTCGGTGCCGGCGCGGTCGCCGGCGGCACGTTCTCGGCCGGCTGGTCGTCCGCCGGCGCCTGATCGACCGCGGGCGCGGTGCTGGCCGACTCTTTCGGCGCGGGTGCGGGTTCGCGCTGGCAGGCGCTCAGGCCCAGCGCCAGCAGCGCGGCGGCGAGCAGGGAAACACGGGCGTTCGCAGCGGGAAACATCGGCAGACTCCGGCGCAGTGGGCGCGTTGCGAAAGGCCGGAGCAGCCTAGCGTTTTTGCGTGAACGCAGTGAGAAACGAAGCGGGAGGGACTTCAGTCGCGATGCGTTTTCCGGCTCAGTCCGCGGCGAACTGGAACAAGAGCATCGGGACTGAAGTCCCTCCCACAAAAGCCGTCTGCGCGGGGCTGCGCCGCCGCCGCGCTCAGTCGCGCCCGACCGGATCGAAGTGCTTCTGCAATCCGGCCCAGCAGGCCTGGTAGTCGCGCTGGCGGTGCGCGGCGTCGAAGGCCTGCGCAGCCGGGCGGATCACCGCGCGGGTCTCGAACATGAAGGCCATGGTGTCGGTGATGACGTGCGGCTTGCTCAAGTCGGCGTGCGAGGCCTTCTCGAAGGTCTCCGCGTCCGGGCCGTGGCCGGTCATGCAGTTGTGCAGCGAGGCGCCGCCCGGGGCGAAGCCGCCGGCCTTGGCGTCGTACACGCCGTGCACCAGGCCCATGAACTCGCTGGCGACGTTGCGGTGGAACCACGGCGGGCGGAAGGTGTGCTGCGCCACCAGCCAGCGCGGCGGGAAGATCACGAAGTCGATGTTGGCCGTGCCGGGCGTGTCGCTGGGCGAGGTCAGCACGGTGAAGATCGACGGGTCGGGATGATCGAAGCTGATCGAGCCGATGGTGTTGAAGCGGCGCAGATCGTACTTGTACGGCGCGAAGTTGCCGTGCCAGGCGACAACGTCGAGCGGCGAATGGCCGATGTCGGCACGCCACAGGTGGCCCTGGAACTTGGCGACCAGCTCGAACGTGCCTTCCAGGTCTTCGTAGGACGCGTGCGGGGTGGAGAAATCGCGCGGATTGGCCAAACCGTTGGAGCCGATCGGGCCGAGGTCCGGCAGCCGCAGCAGCGCGCCGAAGTTCTCGCACACGTAGCCGCGCGAGGCGCCGTCGACCAGTTCGACCCGGAAACGGATGCCGCGCGGGATCACCGCGACTTCCATCGGCTCGACTTCCAGCGCGCCCAGTTCGGTGCCGATCAGCAGGCGGCCGAGCTGCGGCACGATCAGGGTCTCGCCGTCGGCGTTGTAGAAGAACCGTCCCTGCATCGAGCGGTTGGCCGCGTACAGGTGGATGCCGCAGCCGTGCTGGCCGGCGGCCGAGCCGTTGCCGGCCATGGTGTAGAGGCCGTCGACGAAATCGACCTCGCCCTCGCTCTCGGGCAGCGGCAGCGGGTCCCAACGCAGCTGGTCGGGCGAAACCGGGCCGTCGCCGAAGTCGTTGTGGAAGCGCGGCTGCGCGAACGGCGAGAACGCGCCGTGCATCGCCGCCGGGCGGATCCGGTACAGCCAGCTGCGCCGGTTTTCCTTGCGCGGCGCGGTGAAGGCGGTGCCGCTGAGCTGCTCGGCGTACAGCCCGAACGGCGCGCGCTGCGGCGAGTTCTGCCCTTCCGGCAGCGCGCCGGCGACGGCTTCGGTGGCGAATTCGTTGCCGAAGCCGCTCATGTAGCCGCGCGGGCGCTGGCGCACGGAGTCGGTGCTGGGCATCGGGATCACGTTGTCGATGTCGTTGGCTGCGGTGCTCATACGGGCTCGCTATCGGACTCGCTATGCGGTTGATCGCCGCGCGCGTCGGCGGCGTGGCGCCGCCGTTCGACGACGCCGTTTCGAATCTTCGCGGCCGCGCACCGGCGCACCAGCGCCGGCGCGGCCGCCGTCTTCACATGACCGGGCGGTGTCCCAGGGAACGCTCGGTCGACGACTCGATCGACAGCGCCAGCGCGCCGGCCAGTTCCAGCACCCGCGCGGTGTCCTTGCGCCAGACCAGCAAGGCGTTCAACTGGTCGCTGAAACTGTCGTCGAGCAGCATCAACCGATAACCGCCGCCGTCCTTGCCGCGCTCGGCCAGCAGCGGGTCGAGCCAGGCGAAGTACTCGTCCGGCAGATACCCGCGCCCATTGGCGTGACGCGGGAAATCGGCCAGCGGCTCGGCGAAGAAATCGCTGACCTGCTCGTGCACTTCGTCGATCTTGTCGCCGACGGCGAGGTGGTTCACCAGCTTGAACACGATCGCGTTCTGGATCAGCTCTTCCGGCGAGGGATCGTCCATCCAGTCCAGGTCCGGATCGTCGCCGGCGTTTTCGATCGACGCCACCAGCTCCGCCAGTTCCTCCGGATCGAGTTCCCGGCAGGTCAACAGGTCGATCAGTTCCTTGAGCATGTCCACAGCCTTGCGAGGAGGAGCGCTTATAGTACGCCGCGCTTCATCTGGTCGCGTTCGATGCTCTCGAACAGGGCCTGGAAGTTGCCCTCGCCGAAGCCTTCGTTGCCCTTGCGCTGGATGATCTCGAAGAAGATCGGGCCGATCGCGTTCTGGGTGAAGATCTGCAGCAACTTGCGCTGGTGGGTTTCCGGATCGGCGTCGATCAGGATCTTGTTCCTGGCCAGGCGCGGCACGTCCTCGCCGTGGTTGGGCACGCGCATGTCGATCACGTCGAAATAGGTGTCCGGCGTGTCCAGGAACTCCACGCCCTGCGCGCGCATCGCCTCGACGGTGTCGTAGATGTTGTCGGTGAAGCAGGCGATGTGCTGGATGCCCTCGCCCTTGTAGGCGTCGAGGTATTCGTTGATCTGGCTCTTGGGGTCGTTGGACTCGTTGAGCGGGATGCGCACGATGCCGTCCGGCGCGGTCATCGCCTTCGACACCAGGCCGGTCTTGGCGCCCTTGATGTCGAAGTACTTGATCTCGCGGAAGTTGAACAGGCGCTCGTAGTAGTCCGACCACTTCTGCATGTTGCCGAAGTACAGGTTGTGGGTCAGGTGGTCGATGAAGGTCAGGCCGAACCCGGTCGGGTTCTGCTCGGCGCCGGCGATCGGCTCGTAGTCGGCGTAGGCGTCGCCCTTGTCGCCGTACTGGTCCACCAGGTACAGCATGCAGTCGCCGATGCCCTTGACCACCGGCGCGTCGATCACGCGGGTGTCGGCGCGGTCGGTCACCGCTTCGCCGCCGTTGGCGAGCACCGCCTTGAGCACCTCGCCGGCCGGCTGCTTGAAGCGGATCGCGAAACCGCTGGCGCAGGGGCCGTGGGCTTCGGCGAACGCGGAAGCGAAGCTGTCGGGGGTCTCGTTGACCAGGAAGTTGACCCCGCCCTGGCGGTAGACGGTGACCGGGCGCGACTTGTGCTTGAGCACGGCGCTGAAGCCGAGCTTGCGGAAGTAGTCGTGCAGCAGGGCGCCCTGGCCCTTCGGCGCGGCGAACTCGACGAACTCGAAGCCGTCGATGCCGAGCGGATTTTCGAAGGTGGTGACCTGCATGCCGAGGTTGGGCTGTGCATTCATGGCATTGTTCTCGATACGTGGCGGGCGGGTCCGCTGCGGGCGGCCTCAGGAAAGTAGCCGTTATAGTTTCAAATGAAACCATAAGCAAGGCATAGCGCAACATGAATCGACCGACTTCCCAATCCGGGGCCGCGGCTCCGTCCGCGACCGGCGCGCCTGAACAGGCCCCGGCCGCGCCGCAGCGCGCGGCCGCGCGCGCCAGCGGCCGTCACGCCGAGCTCGACCTCGACCACTTCCTGCCCTACCGCCTGTCGGTGCTGTCGAACCGGGTCAGCGGCGCGATCGCCCGGGTCTATTCCGAGCGCTACGCGCTGAGCGTGACCGAATGGCGGGTGATGGCGGTGCTCGGGCGCTTCCCCGAGCTGTCGGCCAACGAGGTCGCCCAGCGCACGGCGATGGACAAGGTGGCGGTGAGCCGCGCGGTGGCGCGCCTGACCGAGGCCGGCCGGCTGGAGCGCGACACCCACGACGACGACCGCCGCCGCTCGGTGCTGCGGCTGTCGCCGGACGGCTACAGGATCTACGACGAAGTCGCGCCGATGGCGCTGGCGTTCGAGCAGCGGCTGCTGGCCGGGATCGAGACGGCCGAACGCGACGCGCTGTTCCGGCTGCTGGACCGACTGGACGAGCTGGAGATGCAGGCCGAGGCCCAGATG
This sequence comes from Lysobacter yananisis, assembly GCF_031199375.1. NCBI lineage: Bacteria > Pseudomonadati > Pseudomonadota > Gammaproteobacteria > Lysobacterales > Lysobacteraceae > Lysobacter > Lysobacter yananisis. The sequence continues at coordinate 2,727,008 of NZ_CP133568.1, read as the reverse complement.
GCGGCCGAATCGCGCTGAAGTTCCGGTTGCGCCGTGTAGGAGCGGCGCAAGCCGCGACCGCGAAAACACAGCCACGACGGCCGCACCGAACAACCCGGCTTGCGGCGCAGCGACGACGGTTTCGCCGTCGCTGCATTGTCGCGGTCGCGGCTTGCGCCGCTCCTACGGGGGGCGCTGCGGCTGCGGGTCTATTTCCGCCGGTTTGCGAGGTAAGAGATCAGCCACACCGTGCCGGCCGCGCCGCCGATCAGCACGAACAGGATCAGCCAGTGGAAGATGCCGACGTTCATCGCGGGCGCTCCTTGTGCCTCGCCTGTCGCGCACCATCGCACGAACGAAAACGGCGGCCAAGCGGCCGCCGTTTTCGCGTTCAAACCCGCGGCGCGATCACTTCACGCCGTGCATCAGCTTCTGCACCAGCGGCGCGATCAGGAACAGCAGCACGCCGGCGCCGACCAGGGCCCAGAAGCCGAAGGTGTAGCCGCCGAGCGCCGAGGTCGTGGTCATGCCCCCTTCGCCGCTGACGTGGCCGGCGAAGATGCCCGAGAGGTTGTTGCCGATGCCGGTCGACAGGAACCAGCCGCCCATGCCGAAGCCGACCAGGCGCACCGGCGCCAGCTTGGTCACCATCGACAGGCCGATCGGCGACAGGCACAGCTCGCCGATGGACTGGATCCAGTACACCGCGAACAGGGTCCAGAACGGGATCTTGCCGTTGTCCAGCAGGCTGCCCAGGGCGAACATCAGCAGCAGGAACGCCAGGCCGTTGAAGATCAGGCCCAGGCCGAACTTGCGCGGGATCGAGGGATTGGCCTTGCCCATCGCCACCCAGATCCAAGCGATCAGCGGGGCCAGGGTGATGATCGCGACCGAGTTGACCGACTGGAACCACGCGGTCGGGAACACGCGCTCGCCGCTGAGGCTGTAGACCAGGTCGGCGAGGCCGCCGGTGAAGATGTCGCGGTCGACGATCTTGTCGGCGAGGAAGGTGAAGGAGCTGCCGGCCTGCTCGAAGAACATCCAGAACAGGATGTTGAAGGTGAAGATGATCAGCATCGCGACGACCTTGTCGCGCTGCTGCGAACCTTCGCGGAAGCCTTCGGCCAGCAACAGGCCGCACAGGCCCAGGAACATCGCGGTCAGCACGCCCTGCAGCGCGCCGGCGCCCATGGCGAGCAGGAAGTAGACGACCGGGATCGCGACCACCGCGCCGAGGAACACGTACAGCACCTTGCGCGGATCCTGCTGGCCTTCCGGCGGCACGCCGATGCCCTTGAGGCCGGCGCGGCCGAACCAGAACCACACCAGGCTGATCAGCATGCCGATGCCGGCGGAGATGAAGACGATCTTGTAGTCCGGCAGCGATTCGCTGCCGAAGATCTTCTGCGCCAGGTACTGGGTCAGCAGCGGCGCCAGCATCGCGCCGAGGTTGATGCCCATGTAGAAGATGGTGAAGCCCGAGTCGCGGCGTTCGTCGCCGACCGCGTAGAGCTTGCCGACCATGGTCGAGATGTTCGGCTTGAACAGGCCGTTGCCGCAGATGATCGTGGCCAGGCCGAGCTTGAAGATCTGCTCGTTCGGCAAGGCGATCATGAACAAGCCCGCCGACATGATCACCGCGCCGAGCAGGATCGAGCGCTGGTAGCCGAGGATGCGGTCGGCGACGTAGCCGCCGAAGATCGCCGCGGCGTAGACCAGGGCCAGGTAAGCGCCGTAGACGCGGTTGGCCGGCGCCTCGCCGGCGGCGTCGCCGCCGTGGAACTGGTGGACGATGTACAGCACGAGCGCCCAGCGGATGCCGTAGAAGGCGAAGCGCTCCCAGAATTCGGTCATGAACAGCATCCACAACGGCTTGGGATGGCCCAGCCGCGTGGAGAATTCGGGAATGGGCGCCTGGCCCTGGGTCGGTATCGCGGCTCCGCTCATGCGGTGTCCCCTGTCGTGTGGAAACTGAATGAAAATCCCACGCCGACGGCACGGGCCGGGGAGATTTACCGGCACAGGCCGGCGGCGTCAAACATTCGTGAAGGTGCGGGGCGCGTGTTGCGACGCAACATTCGTGCCTGCAAATGCCTGAACGGGCGAGGATTTTGCGCCGGGCGGGCCGGGAAAGTCCGGCTTCTGGCGGGCTTCTTGCCGCTATCGGGTGACAACTGTCATGGTTTGCGGTTTGTTGCGCGGCGAGCTGGCACAAAAGCGTCGGGGCTGAAGCCCCTCCACAACAGCCGGCACCGGCGGGAACTGGCGCTTGTGGGAGGGGCTTCAGCCCCGACGCTTTCCGCTCCGCCGCGACGCCGCCGCAGACGCTGTCTCAGGCCCCATACCCCCCGGCCGGGGCCAGGGTGGTGCGCACCGAGAACAGTTCCGGGAAGAAGGTCAGCTCCAGCGCCTGCCGCAGGAAGCCGACCCCGCTGGAGCCACCGGTGCCGCGCTTGAAGCCGATGATGCGCATCACCGTGCGCATGTGGCGGAAGCGCCACAGCTGGAACTGGTTCTCCAGGTCGACCAGGTCCTCGCACAGCGCGTACTCGCGCCAGTACACGTCGGTGTTCTCGTAGATGCGCTCGAACACCGGCTGCAGTTCGGCGTCGGCCACGTGCGGCTGGCGCCAGTCGCGCTGCAGGTGCGCGGCCGGCACGGCATGGCCGAAACGCGCCAGGTACATCAGGAATTCGTCGTACAGGCTCGGCGCGGCCAGCGCGCGCTCCAGGTCGGCCTGGCCGTTGGGGTCGTAGGCGAAGACCTTGAGCATGTCCTCGTTCTTGTTGCCGAGCATGAACTCGATGGTGCGGTACTGCAGCGACTGGAAGCCCGAGGACGGGCCCAGGGTCTCGCGGAAGCCCATGTATTCCGACGGGGTCAGCGTCTCCAGCACCGACCACTGTTCGGTCAGCAGGCGCAGCACCTGCTTGCAGCGCGCGAGGATCTTCTGGCATTGCCAGACCTGGTCGCGGCGCAGGTGCGCCAGCGCGGCGCTGAGCTCGTGGATGATCAGCTTCATCCACAGCTCCGAGACCTGGTGCTGGACGATGAAGAGCATCTCGTCGTGGTGGCCCGGTTGCGACAGCGGGCGCTGCGCCGACAGCAGCTTGTCCAGTTGCAGATAGCCGCCGTAGGTGATGCGTCCCTGCAGGTCGGTATGGATACCGTCTTCCAGTTCGCGCTGGTTCTTCTCTACGGACATCGGGGGCTCTTGGCGGCAAGCGCCGGGCACGGCAGGGGCGCAAAGCGTAGCGCATCCGGACCGCAGCCGGAGGCGCGCTCGGTTGCCGCGAACGGGCCGCATCGCGACGCCTCGCGCCGCACGCGGGCGCATCGCTCCGCGGCTGCCTGCTTCACGATGGCTTGCTCCACGACCGCTTGCTTCACGACGGCTTGCTTCACGACGGCTTGCTTCACGACGGCTTGCTCCGCGACCGCGCGCTGCGCGGCCGCTGTCGCATCGAGCGCCGGCCGCGCCGAACGCGGACGCGTCCGCGACGCCGGTCACGCGGTCGCGGCCGGTGCGACGCGCGAAAACTAAAATGGTCGCGCCTGCCCACCGTCGCAACGGTCCAGTCTGCAGGCGCACTTTCAAGGGGATTCCATGCAAAAACTCGCTAGCCGCGCACTCGCGGCCGGTATCGCCGTGGCCTTGTCCGGCACCGCCGGCGCCCAGGTCGTCATCTCCCAGGTCTATCCCAACGCCGGCGCCAACGGCTATCACGCCGATTACGTCGAGCTGCACAACACCGGCAACGCCACCGTCAATCTCGGCGGCTGGAGCCTGCAGTACGCGCAGCAGGGCAGCGGCTGGCAGCGCACCCAGATCAGCGGCACCCTGCCGCCCGGCGGCTACTACCTGATCCGCATGGGCACCACCACCGCGGGCCGCGCGCTGCCGACGTCGAACTTCAGCAGCCCGACCAGCATGGCCCCGCAGTCGGGCAAGCTCGCGCTGCTGTCCGGCGGCGGCACGCTCGCCGGCGCCTGTCCGAGCGCGCAAGCGGGACTGGTCGATCTGTTCGGCTACGGCGCGACCGATTGCTACGAAGGCAGCGCGCGCGCCGCCGTCGTCTCGCCGCTCAACGCGTACCTGCGCAAGAGCGACGGCTGCCAGGACAGCCAGTCCAACGCCGCCGATTTCTCGGTCGCCTCGGCCGCCCCGCGCAACGCCGCGTCGGCGCGCCTGGTCTGCGCGCCGACCCTGCCGAAGCTGAGCGTGCAGCCGGTGGCCAAGGCCGAAGGCCACAGCGGCGTCACCCCGTTCGAATTCGAACTCAAGCTCGACGCTCCGGCCGGACCCGCCGGCGTGGATTGGTCCGTGCACGTCAGCGGCACCGGCACCGCCACGCCGGATGCGGACTACACACCGATCAATCTCAGCGGCCGGATCGAGCCCGGCCAGAGTTCGGCGCGCTTCGTCCTGCCGGTGCGCGGCGACAGCGAGGTCGAAGCCGACGAAACCGTGCCCCTGCAGATCAAGGTCCACGCCGGCGCGACCACCGCCAACGGCGACTACCTCGACACCGTCGCGACCCTCCTCAACGACGACACCGCGCCGCCGCCGACGATGAGCGTGGCGAACGTCGCGCGCAGCGAAGGCCACGACGGCTACGCGCCGTTCGAGTTCGAACTGAAGCTGGACCGTCCCGCCGGCGCGGGCGGCGCGCAATGGCGCGCGCTCAGCGTCGACGGCGGCACCGCCACGGCCGGCGCCGACTATCTGCCGATCGACCTGGCCGGCACCATCGCCGAAGGCCAGAGCGCGGCCAGGTTCGCCCTGCCCGTGCGCGGCGACACCGTGCCGGAAGCCGACGAAACCGTGAAGCTGCGCATCGACCTGGGCGCCGGCGCGCGCGCCGCCGACGGCAGCGCCAGCCTCGCCACCGAAGCGGTCATCCTCGACGACGATCCGCTGATCACCCCGATCCACGCGATCCAGGGCCGCGGCGAGCGCTCGCCGATGCTCGGCCAGCAGGTCCAGGTCGAAGGCATCGTCACCGCGATCGTCAAGGACGGTTTCTTCCTGCAGGCGCCGGCGACCGAAGCCGACGCCGATCCGCTGACCTCCGAAGCGCTGTTCGTGCAGACCGGCACCGCGCCGAATCCCAACCTGCAGGCGTTGCGGGTGCGCGCGGTCGGCATCGTCGCCGAACTGTACGCGCCGGGCGATCAGCCCGACCGCGCGTCGATGACCGCCATCGTCGCCACCAACCCGGCGCAGAACGTCGGCAACGTGCGCCAGCCGCTGCCGCCGGCATTGGTCCGGCTGCAACCCGATCCCGGTCTCGGCGCGGCCGGCTACGAAGCCTTCGAAGGCATGCGCGTGCAGCTCGACGACCGCCTCGTGATCGGCGCGACCGGCGGCCGCACCGATGCGGGCCTGGAAACCACGGTCAGCGACGGCGTGTTCTATCTCCTCGACGGCGCCGCCGACGCGCCGCCGCCGATGCGCGAACCCGGCGCGCGCTACGGCGTGCGCGACAACGGCGCGCCGGCCGGCTGGATCCCGCGCTGGGACGGCAATCCCGAGGCCATCGGCGTGGACAGCGCCGCGACCGGCCGCGCGCCGTTCGATGTCGCCGTCGGCGCGCGCGTGGGCAACGCGGTCGGTCCGCTCGATCAACGCAGCGGCCGCTACACCGTGATCCAGCAGGCCGACCAGGCGCTGCTCGCGCTCGCGCCGGCGCCAGCGCCGAGCGGCGTCGACGCGGCCGATCCGTATCGCCCGCCGGTCGATGTCGCGTACTACGACCTCGGCGCGTTCCACGACGAAATCAGTCCGCCCAACTCCGGCCAGCCGGCGAGCCAGCCGTTCGCGGTCGAGCGGCGCCTGGACAAGCTCGCCGAAGGCATCGCCGGCAAGCTGCGCCTGCCGCACATCGTCGCGATCGGCGGCGTCGAGAACCGCGCGCTGCTGGAACGCCTCGCGCAACGGCTCAACCAACGCGCGGCGACCGCCGGCCAGGCGAATCCGAACTATCGCGCGGTGTCGTTGGAAAGCGCTTCGCCGCTGCAGTTGGGCTTCCTGCTGCGCAGCGATCAGGTCGGGCCGGCGCCGCGGGTGCTGCTCGACGGCCACGTCCAGATCGGCCGCGAGGAAACCCTGGCGCTGCCGTCGGGCGACTGGATGCCGCTGTTCGAGCAGGCGCCGCAGTTCGTCGACGCGACGGTGCGCGACAACGGCGCCGAGTTCCGCCTGCGCGTGCTGCTGGCCGCGCTGGCGCCGCTGGACGGCAGCGACGCCGACAACGCGCAAGGCCGCGCGCTGCGCTTGCGCCGCCACGCCCAGGCCGATTTCCTCGCGCGCTGGGTGCAGCAGCACCAACAGGCGGCGAACGCGCTGCCGCTGCTGGTGCTCGGCGATCTGCAAGGCTACGGCTTCGGCGACGGCTACACCGATCCGGTCGGCACGCTCGTCGGCAAGCCCAGCGATCCGCTGTGGACGCTGGTGCCGGGCGACGGCATCGATCGCATCGATCCGAACCTGATCGCGCTGACCGCCACCGGCGCCGACGGCGAACGCTATTCCTCCATCGTCGAAGGCTCGCGCCAGCAGTTGCAGCACGCGCTCGCCGACGAGCGGCTGGTGGCGGCCACCGATGCGATCGAGCTGCGCCACGCGCGCATCAACGCCGGCCAGCCGGCGACGGCGCGCGACCAGGCCGGCAGCGAACTGCGCGCGGCGAACGTCGATCCGCTGCATGTGCGGCTGTTGCCGCGCACCCATGCCGATCTGTCGCTGTCGGTGCAGGCGCCGCAGCCGCCTACCGCGGGCCAATGGCTGGAGTACCGCGTGGTTGTCGACAACCTCGGGCCCGACGACGCGCATGGCGTCGGCGTCGGCATGGCGCTGTCGCAGGCCTTCGACCGCGTGCGCGTGCAGGCCCCGCCGGACTGGAACTGCGGCGCGCCGCAGATCGAGGCCGGCCGCACCAGCGCGGCGTGTTCGGCGCCGCGCATGTGGCGCGACAGCGGCGCGTCGCTGAGCCTGTTCGTGCTCACCTACGCCGACCAAGCCGGCACCGACCTGACCCTGGCCGCGTCGGCGACCGCGCAATCGGCCGATCCGCAACCCGGCAACAACGCCGCCCAGGCCAGCGCGAGGCTGACCGCGGCACCGGCGCCGTAAAACCCTGAACAGGCGCCACGCCGCCGCACCGAGGGGTGCGGCGGCGCACTGCCGGGCACGCGCCGAACCACGGGCCGGGCGCGTCCGCGCATGCTGCACTGCATCGCGCGGCGTCGCATAAAACGATTACGTGCACATTACCGATGGCAGAACTCGCACTGCGTCATCGCACTGCAACGCCAGAAAGTGAGTATTCGTGCACAATCCAGCTGTCTGCGGCCGGGGAGGCCGGCAGACGCTCACTTGGGGAACTACATGGACAAGAACACGAGCCGCCTCTGGGCGGCGGTGGTATTGGCTTTCGCCTCGGCCGGCACGGCCCAGGCGCAGGTCGTAATCAGTCAGGCTTACGGCGGCGGCGGCAACTCCGGCGCACCGGTCAAGAGCGACTACATCGAGCTGCACAACAACGGCGCCACCGCGGTCGACCTGACCGGCTGGAGCGTGCAGTACGCGTCGGTCACCGGCACCAGCTGGCAAGTCACCACGCTCAACGGCTCGATCGCGCCCGGCGGCTATCACCTGGTCAAGCAAGGCGACGGCGCCGGCAGCCAGCCCGCGCTGCCCACGCCCGACTCGGTCGGCGCGATCAACATGTCCGGCGCCAACTTCAAGGTCGCGCTGGTCAACAACATCGTCGCGCTCAGCGGCGCGTGCCCCGCCGGCACCATCGATCTGCTCGGCGTCGGCCCCACCGCCAACTGCGCCGAAGCCAACGCGCCGACCCCGGTGGTGAGCAACTCCACCTCGGCGATGCGCAACGACAAGGGCTGCGTCGATACCAACAACAACGCCGCCGACTTCTCCATCGCCACCATCACCGCCACCTCGCCGCGCAACAGCGCCTCGCCGGCGTTCGTGTGCGGCGGCGTCGGCCCGGTGCTGCCCGCGCTCACCGTCGCCGACGTCTCGGCCGACGAAGGCAACAGCGGCACCACCGTGTTCACCTTCACCGTGAGCCTGAGCCAGCCGGCCGGCGCCGGCGGCGTGAGCTGGAAGGCCTCGACCATCGACGGCACCGCCACCGCGGGCAGCGACTACGCGGCCGTGTCCGATCTCGCCGGCACCATCCCGGCCGGGCAGAGCAGCGCCACCGTCGCGGTCAGCGTCAACGGCGACACCGTTTCGGAAGCCAACGAAACCTTCAAGCTGCGGTTCCAGAATATCAGCGGCGCGACCCCGGCCGCGCCTGGCTTCGTCGACGCCACCGCGACCATCGTCAACGACGACGTCACCGTGGTCGCGATCCACGACATCCAGGGCAACGGCGCCAAGTCGCCGCTGGAGAACCAGGTCGTCACCACCGAAGGCGTGGTCACCGCGCGCAAGAACAACGGCTTCTACCTGCAGACCACCGACGCCGAAGCCGATGCCGACCCGATGACCTCCGAGGGCATCTACGTCTTCACCAGCTCCGCGCCGACCGCGGCCGTCGCCGTCGGCAACCGCGTGCGCGTGACCGGCACGGTCGCCGAGTACATTCCGGCCGCCGACCCGGGCCAGCTGCCGCTGACCGAACTGACCTTCGCCACCTACAACCAGATCGGCACCGCGCCGTTGCCGGTGCCGGTGGTGCTGCCGGTGGTGCAGCCGACCTCGCCGCTGGACGCGCTGGAGCCGTACGAGGGCATGCGCGTGGCGATCCAGAGCTTCAAGGTCACCGCGCCGAACCAGGCCAACTCGGTCAACGAGACCAACTTCACCAGCACCAACCGCAGCTTCTTCTACGGCGTCATCGGCGACGTGCCGCGGCCGTTCCGCGAAGCCGGCATCCCGCCGGGCACCAACCCGCCGGCCGGCACCGTCCCGCCGATCCCGCGCTGGGACGGCAACCCGGAGCTGATGGTCGTCAACAGCGACGCGATCGGCGGCGCCAAGCTCGAGTTCGCCGCCGGCACGGTCATCGCCGGCCTGGTCGGCCCGCTGGACTACAGCTTCCGCCGCTACACCCTGCTGATCGAACCCGGCGCGTCGCTCAACGTGACCCCGGCGCCGCAGCCGCGTCCGTCGGTGGAGACGGTCGATCCGAACGCGGTGTCGGTCGCCGGCTACAACATGCAGCGCCTGTTCGACACCGTCGACGATCCGAACATCAAGGAACCGCTGCCGACCGCCGACGCCTACGCGCGGCGCAAGCAGAAGGCCTCGATCGGCATCCGCGACTATCTCAAGACGCCGGACATCCTCGGCGCGGTCGAGATCGAGAACCTGAGCACGCTGCAGGACCTGGCCGCGAAGATCAACGCCGACGCGGTCGCCAACGGCCAGCCGAACCCGAACTACGTCGCTTACCTCGAGGAAGGCAACGATCCGGGCGGCATCGACGTGGGTTACCTGATCAAGACCGCCGAAGTGCTGCCGGGCAAGCCGCGCGTGGAAGTGCAGGCGGTGACCCAGGTCGGCAAGGACACCCTGTGGGTGCAGCCCGACGGCAACAGCGACGAGCTCAACGACCGTCCGCCGCTGGTGCTCGACGCCGTCGTCCACTACGCCGACGGCCGCGCGTTCCCGCTGACCGTGGTGGTGGTGCACCAGCGTTCGCTGAGCAAGGCCGAAGAGGTCGGCAGCGAGGGCGACCGCGTTCGCCTCAAGCGCCAGCGCCAGGCCGAGTTCCTGGCCACCTACGTCAACCAGCGCCAGACCCAGAACCCGGCCACCCGCCTGATCGTGCTCGGCGACTTCAACGCGTTCGAGTTCAACGACGGCCTGACCGACGCGATGGGCACCGTGATCGGCGCGCCCAGCCCGGACGACGCCACCGCCGTGCCCGGCGACGGCGCCGACCTGGTCGAGCCGAACCTGATCAACCTGGCCAGCACCATCGACCCGATGGAGCGTTACTCGTACAGCTTCGACGGCCAGGCCCAGAGCCTCGACCACACCCTGGTCAACGAGGAAATGGTCGTCGCCACCAGCTCGATCAAGTTCACCCACGCCCGCATCAACGCCGACTACCTGGAAGCCAACCGCGCCGACGCCAACTCGCCGACGCGCATGTCCGACCACGACCCGATGGTGACCTACCTGGTGCCGCGCGAAATCGCCGATCTGGGCGTGACCGCGGCCGCCAGCGCCGCCTCGGTGCAGGTCGGCCAGAGCATCGGCTACACCGCGGTCGCGACCAACCACGGTCCGGGCCGCGCCGACGCGGTCGGCGTGGGCTTCGCCCTCGACGCCGAACTGCCGTCGCTGAGCGTGACCAAGCCGGCCGAGTGGACCTGCGACGCACCGCAGATCGCCTCGGGCAAGACCTCGGTCGCCTGCCGCACCGGCGCCCTGGCCAACGCCGCCAACGCCAACTTCGCGCTGTCGGCCAACGCCACCGCCGACCTCGCCGGCAAGACGGTCAAGCTGGCGGTCAGCGGCGAAACCACCTCGCAGGACGCGGTCGCGGGCAACAACGCGGCCGAAGCCAGCGTGGCGGTGATCGCCCAGGACGACGGCACCCCGGCGCTGCTCAACGGCAAGGCCGTGGAACTCGGCGGCGCCGCCGGCGAAGCCAAGACCTTCCGCCTGGAAATCCCGGCCGGCGCGCGCGGGCTGCGGATCATCACCCAGGGCGGCACCGGCGACGTCTCGCTGTACGCCAAGCGCGGCGCGCGTCCGAGCGCGACCGACTACGACCTGCGTTCGATCCGCAGCGGCAACAACGAAGCGGTGTTCTCCACCGTGCCGCAGGCCGGTACCTGGTACGTGACCGTGCAGGGCGGCGCCACCGCGTTCGCGCGGGTGCTGTTGCTCGCCAACTTCTCGCCCTGAGCCTCGCGCCCATAGCGACGACCCAGACCCCGGCTTCGGCCGGGGTCTTTTTTTTGGCCCGCCATCGCCGCGGATTTTTTTCGCCGCGGCGCCGCCGCATCGCCGAATCTGCGACGTCGGTCAGGCACACTCTGCGCACCGCCGCAGGAGCGTCGGTCCAGTCAACAGGGAATGCCATGAACAAGTCAGGGGGCCGCCTGCTGGCGGCAGCGCTGGCCTTCGCCGCGGCCGGCTCGGCCCAGGCGGGGGTCGTCATCAGCCAGGTCTACGGCGGCGGCGGCAGCGCCGGCGCCAGCTACTCGCACGATTTCATCGAGTTGCACAACAACGGCGACACCGCCGTCAGCCTCAACGGCTGGTCGATCCAGTACAACCTGGCGCCGAGCCCGGCGCCGTGGCAGCGCACCGCCCTGTCCGGCAGCATCGCGCCGGGCGGCTACTACCTGATCCAACAAGCCAGCAGCGGCGTCGCCGGCCTGCCGCCGCTGCCCGCGGCCGACGCCGTCGGCACGATCCAGATGCAGACCAGCGGCGGCAAGCTGGTGCTGGTCGACCACAACGGCGCGCTCAGCGGCGCCTGTCCGTCGCCGCGCATCGACGCGGTCGGCATCAGCGGCTCGGCCACCTGCTCGGAAACCCGGCCGCTGCCGGTCGTGCTGACGGTGACCACCGCCGCCGCGCGCAAGGACGGCGGCTGCAACGACACCGGCGACAACGGCGCCGACTTCGAAACCGCGACGCCGGCGGCGCGCAATTCGGCCTCGCCGGCGCGCCTGTGCAGCGGCGGACTGCCGCAACTGCGGATGCAGGACCTCGCCCTCGACGAAGGCAACGCCGGCCAGACCCTGGCGACGGTGCGGGTGCTGCTCGACCGCCCGGCCGGCCCCGGCGGCGCCAGCTTCGCCTTCGCCACCCGCGACGGCAGCGCCCGCGCCGGCGAGGACTACGCCCAGACCGCCGGCAACGCCAGCATCGCCGCGGGCCAGAGCGAGACCACGCTGAACGTCCCGATCTTCGGCGACACCGCGCCGGAGCCGAACGAAACCTTCTTCGTCGACGTCTCCAACCTCGCCGGCGCCACCGGCGCGGACGTCTCCGCGCAAGTCACCATCAACAACGACGACATGGCGATCACCGCGATCGAGGCCGTGCAGGGTACCGGCCCGGTCTCGCCGCTCAACGGCCTGCCGGTGACGGTCGAAGGCATCGTCACCGCGCGCCGCGCCGACGGCTTCTTCCTGCAGTCGGGCGCCGGTTCGCAGCCCGGCCCGGCCCCGTCCGCGATCTACGTCGCGGTCGGCTTCGAGCCGCCGGCCAGCGCCGGCATCGGCAACCGGGTGCGGGTCAGCGGCACCGTGGTCGAGTACGCACCGATCGGCCAGGCCGGCCGCGGCACCCGCACCCAGATCGCCGGTTCGCCGCTGATCACATTGCTGCAAACCGATCAGCCCCTGCCCGACCAGGTCCGCGACCTCGCCACCGTCGCCAGCGGCGATCTGGAGCGCTACGAAGGCATGCGCATGGTCGTGCATTCCCTGCGCGTCATCGCGCCGGCCGACGGCATCCTCGACGAAGCCCAGGCGCGCGCGCGCAGCCGCGGGCTGATGTACGTCACCGCGGCCGGCACCACGCCGCTGCGCACGCCGGGCATCCGCTACGGCGATCCGTTTCCGCCCGGCGGCGACGTCGAATCCGGCGACTGGCACTACGAGACGCTCGTGCTCGACGCCACCTCGACCCAGGGCCACAAGGAGATGAACCTGTCGGAGGACACCAGCGTCATCGACGCGCACGGCGTCGTCGACTTCGTCGATGGCCGCTATGTCCTGCTGCTGGATTCGGAGAACACGCCCGATTACGGCGGCTACGAGCTCGCCGACGGCGCCATCGCCCTGGTTCCCGCCGCGCAGGTCGACCTCACCGACGGCCCCGGCGTCTCCATCGCCACCTTCCCGGCCCTGCGCCTGTTCGACGCGACCGACGCCGCCGGCATCGCCGAGCCGGTGTTGAGCGTGGCCGCGTTCGAGCGCCGCCTCGCCAAGCTGTCGCTGGCGGTGCGCGGCTACCTCAAGCAGCCCGACGTGGTCGGCTTCACCGACGTGGAGAACCTCGCCACGCTGCAGGCGCTGGCGACGCGCATCAACGCCGACGCCGTCGCCGCCGGCCAGCCCAGCCCGCAGTACGCCGCGCACCTGCTGGAAGGCAACGACGCGCTCGGGCTCGACGTGGGTTATCTGGTCAAGACCGCCGACGTGCTGCCCGGCAAGCCGCGCGTGCAGGTGCTGCAGGTCGCGCAGATCGGCAAGGACACGTACTGGGTCGGCGCCGACGGCAACACCTCGCGGCTCAACGACCGCCCGCCGCTGGTGCTCGACGCGGTCGCGCATTACCCCGACGGCCTGGCGTTCCCGTTCAGCGCGGTGCTGGTGAGCCAGCATCCGGCCGACGGCATCGTCGCCAACGACCTGGCCGGCCAGCAGGTGCGGCTCAAGCGCCAGCGCCAGGCCGAGTTCCTGGCCGGCTACGTCAACCAGCGCCAGAGCGCCGAACCCAACACCCGGCTGGCGGTGCTGGGCGACTTCAACGCGCCCGAGTTCAACGACGGCTACGCCGACGTGCTCGGCGTGGTCGCGGGCGCGCCGAGCCCGGACGAGACCACCGGCGTGCCCGGCGACGGCGCCGACCTGGTCGAGCCGAACCTGGCCAACCTGACCAGCCTGATCCCGCAGAACCTGCGCTACTCGTCCTTCCTGGACGGCCTCGGCCACAAGCTCGACCACATCCTGGTCAACGAAGCCATGGTCGGCGCGACCTCGGCGATCGAGATCCAGCGCGCCAGGATCAATATGGGCAAGCCGGAGTACCTGCGCGAACAGGCCGATTCGCCGGCGCGCGAATCGCTGCGCGATCCGTCGGTGGCCTACCTGATCCCGCCGCCGCGCGCGGACGTGGCGGTGAGCCTCTCCCATCCGTCGTATGTGTCGCCGAACCAGAGCTACGTCTTCACCGTCACCGTGACCAACCGCGGCCCCAGCCGCGCGCGCAACGTCGGCGTCGGCTTCGCCATCTCCTCGCTGAGCGCCTCCAGCCGCGTCAGCGCTCTGGACGCGCCGTCCGGCGACGGTACGCCCACCTTCGCCAACGCGATCTTCCCGGTGCCCGCCGGCTGGACCTGCGAAGACCCGCTGGCGAGCGGCGAGCAGAACACCTTCGCCTGCAACGCCACGACGCTGGAGGTCGGCGCCAGCACGGTGTTCACCATCACCGGTCCGGCCGCGCTGGTGCCGAACTTCATCAACTACGGCGTGACCTTGGCGGTTTCGGCCGACGCCACTTCCATCGATACGCAGCAGGACAACAACAGCGCGGGGGGCACGATCCAGGCGGTGTATACCCCCGGTCCGCCGGATCCTTGCTGCGTCGTTTCGGACATGTGATCGCGCTCGGCCTCGCGCATCCGCGCGCGGCGCAGCGGCCGACGTCCGGCCACGCCGCGCGCGGGTGCGCGACCACCGACTTGCGATCGCCCGCGAACTCCGGCCGCCTGCCGGAGTTCGCGTTTCACCCACGGCACGTTTCACCCACGGCGCGTTTCGCCCACGGCGCATTTGCCGATACGGGCGGTTGGGGCATCGATGCACCCGCCGCGCGCCGCCAGCGAGCGGCGGGTGCAAAGTCCGCCGCACGCGAACCATGCCGAACGGCACGATTCGTCGCAGGCCGCGCGCTTGTCATCGATACCGATGCCCACCCGCCACGCGGCGCCCGCACGCTACGCTGGCCTGCACGCGCCACCGCCGGTCGTCAGTCCGATACGGTACGGTGGCCCGCGAACGCATCCGCATCGCGCACGCGCCCCGCGCCTAACTGCCGGACGCGCATGAGAAAACCCCGGCCCGCGCGGAGATTCGCCGAGGCCGCCCGCGCCGCCGCGAACCGCGCGAATTGCGACGCCTAGCGTTTTTCCTTGCGCAATGCATGCCGCAGCGCGCAACGGCGCTTAACGCCGCTTTCGGTATCATCCGCGCCATGACGCAGCGCCCCGCCAGCATCGAACGCGGGGCGCCGCGGCTTTAGCCCGGCCCGGAACCTCCGTCGCTTCACGACGGTCTCCGGACCCAGCCGTCTGAAGCTGACCAGCGCGCCCGGCACTGGATCCGGGACCGGAACGATTCGGACCTCATCCCCACCCGTGAGGACCTTCTCCCGATGACCGTCGCCGCGACGTTCGAAATCGAATACCTCCAATACCTCGGCGCCGACGGCAAGCCCGTCGCGCAGATCCCGGACGCGTTCAAGGACGCCAACACCCTGCTGCCGCTGTTCAAGCAGATGCTGTTCGTGCGCACCTTCGACAGCAAGGCCATCGCCCTGCAGCGCACCGGCAAGCTCGGCACCTACGCCGCGTGCCTGGGCCACGAAGCCACCCATGTCGGCATCGGCGCGTCGATGCGACCCGACGACGTGTTCGCGCCGAGCTACCGCGAATACGGCGCCCAGTTCATGCGCGGCGTGCAGCCGCGCGAAGTGCTGATGTACTGGGGCGGCGACGAGCGCGGCAACGACTTCGCCGGTCCGCGCAAGGACTTCGCCTGGTCGGTGCCGATCTCGACCCAATGCCTGCACGCCGCCGGCGCCGCGCTGGCGTTCAAGCTGCGCAAGGAACAGAACCTCGCCGTGGCCTGCTGCGGCGACGGCGGTTCGTCCAAGACCGACTTCTACGCCGCGCTCAATTCCGCCGGCGCTTACCAACTGCCGCTGATCCTGTGCGTGATCAACAACGGCTGGGCGATCTCGGTGCCGCGCAAGGCCCAGACCGGCGCCAAGACGCTCGCGCAGAAGGGCATCGCCGGCGGCCTGCATTGCCTGCAGGTCGACGGCAACGACCTGATCGCGGTGCTCGAAGGCATGCGCCGCGCGGCCGAACTCGCGCGCAACGGCGACGGCGGCAGCGTGATCGAGTTCATGACCTACCGCCTGCACGACCACACCACCGCCGACGACGCGCGCCGCTACCGCGACGACGCCGAGGTCAAGGACGCGTGGACGCGCGACCCGATGCCGCGCCTGCGCACCTACCTCACCGACCAGGGCGTGTGGAACGAAGAACTGGAAAAGGCCTGGCTGGAGGAATGCGGCAAGAAGGTCGACGTCGAAATCAACGCCTATCTGGAAACGCCGGTGCAGCCGGTCGAGGCGATGTTCGATTTCCTTTACGGCGATATGCCGGCGGACCTCGCCGCGCAACGCGAGCAGGCGCTGCAGGAGAACCGTCGATGAACGCCGCCACCCAGAGCAAGATCGAAACCGCGCAGACGGCCGCGACGCCGGCCGCGATCACCCTGATCGAAGCGATCACCCAGGCGCTGGCGTACGAGATGCGCAACGACCCGAGCGTGCTGGTGCTCGGCGAGGACGTCGGCGTCAACGGCGGCGTGTTCCGCGCCACCGCCGGCCTGCAGCAGATCTTCGGCAGCGAACGCGTGCTCGACACGCCGCTCGACGAAACCACCATCGCCGGCCTCAGCGTCGGCCTCGCCGCGCAGGGCATGAAGCCGGTGGCCGAAGCGCAGTTCGACGGCTTCGTCTATCCGATGCTCGACCACCTGATCTGCCACGCCGCGCGCCTGCGCCATCGCACCCGCGGCCGCCTGAGCTGCCCGCTGGTGCTGCGGGTGCCGTGGGGCGGCGGCATCCGCGCGCCGGAACACCACAGCGAGGCCAACGAATCGCTGTTCACCAACGTGCCGGGCCTGCGCGTGGTGCTGCCGTCTTCGCCGGCGCGCGCGTACGGCTTGCTGCTGGCGGCGATCCGCGATCCCGACCCGGTGATCTTCTACGAACCCAAGCGCATCTACCGCCAGTACAAGGAAATCGTCGCCGACGACGGCGAGGCGCTGCCGCTGGACGTGTGCTACGTGCTGCGCGACGGCAGCGACATCACCCTGGTCAGCTGGGGCGCGCAGGTCAAGGAAACCCTGGAAGCCGCCGACAAGCTCGCCGGCGAAGGCATCAGCGCCGAAGTGATCGACGTGGCCACGCTGAAGCCGCTGGACTTCGCCACCATCGCCGAATCGGTGGCCAAGACCGGCCGCTGCGTGATCGTGCACGAAGCGCCGAAGACCGCCGGTTTCGGCGCCGAGATCGCCGCGCGCCTGGCCGAGGAGTCGATGTACGACCTGCTCGCGCCGGTCGAGCGCGTCACCGGCTTCGACACCCACATCCCGCTGTTCCGCCTGGAAATGAAGTACCTGCCCAGCGTCGACAAGATCGTCGCCGCGGCCAAGCGCACGCTCGGCCACGGCTGACATGCGCGCCGTCGTCCTCGCCGACTACCGCAGCCAGTACCCCGACCCGATCGCGTTCGCGCGCGGCGCGGTGGTGCGGCTCGGCGAGCGCGACGACGAATGGCCGGCGTTCGCCTGGACCACGCTCGACGACGGCCGCGCCGGCTGGGCGCCGCTGCGCTGGCTGCGCCCGCTCGGCGACGGCCGCGCGCAGGCGCTGCGCGACTACGACGCGCGCGAGCTCGACGTCGCCGCCGGCCAGGACCTGCGCCTGATCGACGAGCACGGCGGATGGTGGTGGGCGCAACGCGACGACGGCGCGCAGGGCTGGGTCCCGGCGCGCCACCTGCAAACGATAGCCGAGGGCGCCTGACCGCGCCGATGCCAAGGACGACGCCGGCCCCGCCGCGTCGCCAACCTACTCAAGAGACCGACGAGTTATGAGCGATACCAAGACCTTCCTGCTTCCCGACCTCGGCGAAGGCCTGCCCGACGCGACCATCGTCGAATGGGCGGTCAAGGTCGGCGACACCATCCGCCTCGACGACACCCTGGTGTCGATGGAGACCGCCAAGGCGGTGGTCGAAGTGCCCTCGCCCGTGTCGGGCAAGGTGCTCAAGCTGGCCGGCGCCGCCGGCGATGTGATCGTCACCGGCACCATGCTGGCCGAGTTCGAGATCGATCCGAACATGCCGCAGCGCGCCGACGGCCAGGACACCGGCCACCACCACGGCGGCGGCCATGCCGCGCCGGCGGCCGCGCCCGCTCCCGCCAAGACCGAAGAATCGCCGGCCAAGGCCGAAGGCAACGAGCGCGCCGACAGCGGCACCGTGGTCGGCGCGATGCAGTCCTCCGACGCCGTGCGCAGCGAGCAGGCGGTCGCGGTCGGCGGGGTCAAGGCGATGCCGGCGGTGCGCGCGCTGGCGCGCAAGCTCGGCGTCGACCTGGGTCGCGTGCGCGCCACCGGCGCCGACGGCACGGTCAGCAGCGACGACGTCAAGCGCGCCGCCGCCGACGGCTCCGCCAAGATCGGTTCCGCACCGGCCGCCGCGGTCGCGCCGCGCGCGGCCGCCGTCGCCGAGGCGCCCGCGCCCGCCGCCGCGCCCGCGCGCAGCACCCTGTCGCAGTCGGGCCGGCCGATGCGCACCCAGCCGCCGGGCGCCGCCGTCACCGGCCAGCCCGAGCAGCTCAAGGGCGTGCGCCGCAACATGGCGCGGGTGATGGCCGACGCGCACAGCAAGGTCGTGCCGACCACGCTCGCCGACGACGCCGACATCCACGCCTGGCTGCCGGGCAACGACATCACCGGCCGCCTGGTGCGCGCGATCGTGGTCGCGTGCAAGACCGTGCCCGCGCTCAACGCCTGGTTCGACGGCGACAAGCTCACCCGCACCCTGCATCCGCACGTCGACATCGGCATCGCCGTGGACACCGACGACGGCCTGTTCGTGCCGGCGCTGCGCAACGCCGACGTGCTCGACCCGCGCGGCGTGCGCGAGGCGATCAACCGCCTGCGCGCGCAGGTCGAGGACCGCAGCATTCCGGCGTCGGAACTCAGCGGCTACACCATCTCGCTGTCGAACTTCGGCATGTTCGCCGGCCGCTACGCCACCCCGGTGGTGGTGCCGCCGACGGTCGCGATCGTCGCCGCCGGCAAGGGCCGCCACCAGATGACGCCGGTCATGGGCGGGTTCGAATCGCACAAGGTGATCCCGCTGTCGCTGACCTTCGACCACCGCGCCTGCACCGGCGGCGAGGCGGCGCGGTTCCTCAAGGCGATGATCGACGATCTGGCCCGGGCCAACTGAGGCTCGCGTCCGTCCCTCTCCTTGCGGGGAGAGGGATGGGCGGCGCGATCGGACACAAAAGCATCGGGCCTGAAGGCCCTCCCACAACAGCGGCGCTGTCGCCTGCTCTTGTGGGAGGGCCTTCAGGCCCGAGGCTTTCCGCTCCGACACCGCGCAACCCCGCACCCAGCCGCATTCGACGGCAACGGTCACGAACGCGAGCCTCCACCGCGCCGAACCCGCGCATCGACACTACCGCCGCGACAGCGAACGAGGCAGGCTGGCCGTCCACCCGCACAGGAGACCGCCATGGCCCACCGCAGCCGCTTGGCCGGATTCATCATCGACTGCGAGACCGGCGAGATCGACCAGGCCGCGCGCTTCTGGGGCGGCGCGCTGGGCCTGGCCCCGGGCGAAGTCGAGGACGACGAAGGCGCGCTCTACGTCAGCCTGCCCGACCATCCCACCCACCTGTACGTCGCGGTGCAGAAGGTCGATCACCCCTCGCGCGTGCACCTGGACATCGAAACCGACGACCTCGACGCCGAAGCCGCGCGCCTGGAAACACTCGGCGCGAAGAAGCTCAAATTCGTCAAACGCTGGTGGGTGATGCAAGCGCCGACCGGGCATCGCTTCTGCGTGGTCAAGATGCATCACCCGGACAAAGGCCCGGCGCCGAACGTCTGGGAGTGACTGTGGCGGGAGCGCCTTCAGACCCGATGCTTTCCGATCCGCCGACCGCGGCTGAGACAAGAGCATCGGGCCTGAAGGCCCTCCCACGTCAGCCCTCGCCTTTGCCGCGAGCCGCCGCCAACGGCAGCGCCACCCGGAAACACGCGCCGCCGCCCTGCGCGTCCGTCGCCTCGACCGCGCCGCGATGCAGGCGCACGATGTCGCGCACCAGGTTGAGGCCGACGCCGGCGCCGCGTTCGTGCGGCTGCAGGCGGAAGAAGCGTTCGAACACGTGCTCGCGGTGCGCCGGCGGAATGCCCGGCCCTTCGTCGCAGACCTCGACCACGCCGTCGCTGGCTTCGATCGCGACCCGGATCGTCACCGTGCCGCGGTTGCCGCCGTACTCGATCGCGTTCTGCACCAGGTTCACCAGCACCCGCTCCAGCGCCAGCGCGTCGCCGTTGACCGGCACCGGCCTGGCCAGGGCGTCGAACGCCAGTTCGTAGCCCGCGGCGATCGCCAGCGGCGCCAGGTCGGCGGCGACGCGCTGGCCGATCTCGCCCAGGTCCAGCGCTTCCAACTGCGGCTCGGGCCGGTCCAGGCGCTGCAGGTCGAGCAAGTGCTCGGCCAGCACCGACATGCGCGCCACGTCCTGCAGCAGGCGCTCGCGCTCGGGCAAGGCCGGCATCGATTCCAGCCGCGCGCTGAGGATCGCGATCGGCGTGCGCAACTCGTGCGCGGCGTCGGCGAGGAAGCGCCGGCGCCGCTCGAAACCGTCGTCGTAGCGCGCCAGCGCGCCGTTGACCGCGCTCACCAGCGGCCGCACCTCGTCGGGCACGCCGGCCTCGGGCAGGCGCGCGCCGCGCCGTTCCACGTCCAGCGCGCGCGCCTGCGCGATCACCGGCTCCAGGCTGCGCAGCGACCAGCGCACCACCATCGGCGTGGCGATCGCGGTCACCAGCGCCATCACCGCCAGCAACGGCAGGATCAAGGTGGCGAACAGCGACAGCGCCATCCACATCAGCCGCGAGGCCGACATCACCCGGCCCTTCTCGGTGGTCAGGATGCGGACCTCGCCGAAGCCGGCGTCCACGCGCTTGAGCCGCGCGCCGGCGATGCGGTCGTCGCCGAACAGGTAACCCAATCGCGCCTGGCTGACCCGGTCGAGCGCGCCGCCGATGCCGGCGAACTCGGCCGGCACCGGGCCATGGCGCAGTTCGCGCCCGGCTTCGTCGCGGATCACGTACCACAGCCGCGGCATTTCCTCGCGCAACTCGCGCAGGTCGGCGGTATCGCGCAGGCTCAGGCGGCCGTGCGCGTCGCGCTGCAGCGCGTTCTGCAGCACTTCCACCGCGTTGTCCTCGTCGACCGCGACGTTGGCCGCGTGCAGGCTCAGCGCCACCAGCACGCCGAACGCGGTCAGCAACAGGCATTGCAGGCCGAGCATCCGCCACAGCAGGCGCGCACGCAGCGACGGGGCGGCCTTCATGCGCCCTCCGGCAGCGCGCTTTCGCGCAGCAGATAACCGACCCCGCGGATGCCGTGGATCTCGACCCCGGCGCCGGCCTCGGCCAGGCGCCGGCGCAGGCGCGAGACGTGGGCGTCGAGGGTGTTGGACTGGATCTCGTCGTCGTAGCCGTACACCGCCTGCTCGATGGTCTCGCGCAGCACGGTGCGGCCGCGCCGGCGCAGCAGCGCTTCCAGCAGCAACAATTCGCGCCGCGGCAATTCCAGCGCGCGGCCGTCGACTTCGCCGGTGCGCGCGTCCAGGTCGAATGCCAGCCGGCCGATGCGCACGCTGTCGGTCTCCGCGCGCGGCGGCCGCCGGCGCAGCGCGCGCAGCCGCGCCAGCAGTTCTTCCACCGCGAAGGGTTTGACCAGATAGTCGTCGGCGCCCGCGTCGAGCCCGACCACGCGGTCGCTGAGCTCGCCGCGCGCGGTCAGCACGATCACCGGGGTGTCCAGCCCGCGCGCGTGCAGGCGCGGGATCAGCGCCAGCCCGTCGCCGTCGGGCAGGCCGCGGTCGAGCACGATCACATCGTGCGCCTGGCTCGCCGCCGCCGCCTCGCCCTCGGCCAGGCTACCGGCGTGGTCGGCGACCATGTCGTAGCGTTTGAGCGCGGCGACCAGGGCCGCGGCCAGTTCGGGTTCGTCTTCGATCAGCAGGATGCGCATGCGCCGATCATCGCCCGCCGGCGCCCGCCGCGTACCGTGCCATCGGTGCTCTTACACGCGGCGCTCTTGCACGCAGTGCTCTCACATGCGCTGCTCTCATACGCGGTGCCCTCACACGCGGCGCCCTCACACGCCCATCAGGCGCCAGTCGCGGCGACGGGTGACCCGGTACACCGAGGCCGGCGGCAGGTTCAGCCGCGCCGCGCCCAGCCGCTGCACCTTGAAGCCGTAACGCTCCAGCCAGGCGCGCGGCAGCGGGAAGCTCAGGCCGTAGGTGAACTGGTAGTAGGCGCCGTCCTCGCCGAGCTGGGCGAACGCGCCCAGCAGCACCGCCAGGCGCTGGCGCGGCGGCAGGTTGCGCAGCGGCAGGCCGCTGACCACCGCGCCGGCGCCGGCCGCGCCGAACAGGCGCGCGCGGCGCAGCCGGCGCGCGTCGGCGCACAGCACCCGCGCCTGCGGGAAGCGCTCGCCGAGCATCTGCGCGAACTCGGGGCCGTATTCGACCAGGGTCAGGTCGCGCTCGGCCACGCCGCGTTCGAGCAGGGCGCGAGTGAACACGCCGGTGCCCGGGCCCAATTCCAGCACCGGGCCGGTATCGGCGTCGATCTGCGCGGTGATCAGCCGCGCCAGCGCGGCGCCGGACGGGGCGATCGCGCCGACCCGGCCGGGCGCGCGCGACCACGAGCGCAGGAACGACCAGTAGTCGCCGCGCGCGGGAACGGCGGCGGCGCGGGCGGCGGGAGACAGCGGCTGGCTCATGCGGGCAACGCTCCGATCCAAGTCTTGGCCTCGATTGTCCGCACCGGCATTGCGTCAACATTGCGTCGCCGCGACCGGCCGCTCAGCCCTCGTCGGCGACCAGGCGGTCGCGGCCGCCGGCCTTGGCCCGGTACAGCGCCTGGTCGGCGCGGTCGAACACCTGCTCGGGCCCGTCGCGGCCGGGCTCGCCGGCGGCCATGCCGATCGACACGGTCAGCGCGAACGGCAGCGACGAACGCGCCACCCGCCGGCGGATGCGCTCGCCGACCTCGGCCGCGTCGGCCAGCCGCGTGCCCGGCAGCACCACCAGGAATTCCTCGCCGCCGTAGCGGATGGCGACGTCGTCGTCGCGGATCGAGGCGGCCACCGCATCGGCGACCGCGCGCAGCGCGCGATCGCCGAGCAGGTGGCCGTGGCGGTCGTTGACCTGCTTGAAATGATCCACGTCGATCAGCATCAGCGTGTAGGCCGCGCGGCCGAGCCGGTGCACGGTGTCCGGGCTGCCCTGCAGCTGCGCCAGCGCGCTGCGGTTGAGCAGGCCGGTCAGCGCGTCGTGGCTGGCGCTGTGCTGCAGTTGCTCGTTGCGCCGCAGCAGGTCGGCCTGGGCGCTTTCCATCTGCAGGGCGAAGGCCTCGCGCTCGGACAGCAGGCGGCGCTGTTCCAGCGCGTAGCGGCGCAGCTCGAACAGGTGCTGGGTCTGCCGCCCCAGCGCCGCCAGGCCTTCGGCCTGGGCCGGGCGCAATCGCCGCGGCACTGCGTCGAGCACGCACACCGTTCCGAGCGGATGGCCGTCGGGCGTCCACAGCGGCGCGCCGGCGTAGAAGCGCAGCGCGCGGCCGTCCTCCAGGCTCAGCCCGAGCGGAGCGAAGCGCGGATCGCCGCCGACGTCGTCGATCGTCAGCAAGCGGCCGGGCTGCGACTGCCAGATCAGCTCCGAACAGATCGAATGCGAGCGCGGCAGCTCGCTCGGCGCCACGCCGATGCGCGCCTTGAACCAGACCCGCTCGCGGTCGAGCAGGGCCAGCGCCGCGCCCGGCGTGTCGCACAGTGTCGCGGCGAGGCGGACGATGTCGTCGTAGGCGCTCTCGGCGACGCTGTCGAGCAGGCCGTAGGCGTCCAGCGCGAGCAGCCGCGCGGCCTCGTCGGCCGGCGTGGGCGGCGGCGGGTCGGGCACCATATGCAGCGGGCGGGGACGGGACACGGTCGCGGTAAACGTCTCGGCTCGGGCCTGTTCAGGGTACTGCCGCGACGATTCAACGATCGTGACGGCGGCCGGGCGGCCGCGCCCGCGGTTCAGCCGCCAGCCGGGCTCGTGCGCCGGCCCGCCGCGCGCGACCTGCGACCCGCCGCGGCGCTTGCGGTTATGCCGCTTTCGCGCCTAATAGCCCGCACCGACCGGCCCGCGCCCGCCGTCCCTGCCTGCGCATCGTGCCGGCGAACGCCGGGATCCATGGCGTCTTCCCATCCGCGCCCTAGCCGCGCGCCAGCCACACCTCGAGCCCCTGCGCATTGAGCTCCACGTCGATCGCCAGCGCCGCCCGCACCTGCGCATCGCTCAACGCGCTGCCATGCGCCCGTGCCCGCGCCGCGTAGTAATCGGCCAGCGCCGCGGTCAATCGCGCGTGCATGCCCTCGCCGCCGACCTGCGCCGCGCGCGCCATCCGCACCATGTCGTCGATCTGTTCGATCAGCTCCGCGCCGAGCCGCTGCGCATCGCCGACCCGGCCGTAGTGGGTCAAGTACATCGCGGCCGGATCGCGCGCCAGCAACGCGCGGATCGACTGCTTGAGCGCCTCGGGCTCGAACTGCACCGGCGAACTGGTCGGCAGGATGAAGGGCCCGCGCGGCGAATCGAATTCGCGATACGACAGGCCGAAGGTGTCGCCGGTGAACCAGCCGCGGCTGCGCGCGTCCCACACGCACAGGTGATGGCGGGCATGGCCGGGCGTGTCCACGCACAGCAACGCGCGGCCGGCCAGGTCGACGACGTGGCCGTCGCCGGCCACCACCACCCGCTCGGCGGGCACCGGCACGATCTCGCCGTAGCTGCGCGCCATCTCCTGCTCGCCGTACACCGCGGTGGCGCCGGCGACCAGCCGCGCCGGATCGATCATGTGCGCCGCGCCGCGCGGATGCACCGCCAGGCGCGCGTTCGGCAAGCGCCGCATCAGCGCGCCGGCGCCGCCGGCGTGATCGAGATGGACGTGGGTGAGGATCAGCCAATCGACGTCGGCCGGCGCCAAGCCTTGCGCGTCGAGCGCGGCGAGCAGGGCCGGAATCGAATGCTGGGTGCCGCAGTCGATGAAGGCCGCGCGGCCGTTCTCGACCACCAGATAGGCCGCGTCGAACGACGGCCGCTGGAATCCGGTGTCGACGGTGATCACGCCGTGTTCGGCGGCGGAAGCGGTGGCTGCGCTCATGGGCGATGGCGGGGCTGTGACCGGTCCCCAGTCTAGGCCGGCGCGCGCATGCGCGGCGATGCGGCTTTGGTCGGAATCTGCAGGCCGGTGGCGGTTGTTGGCGTGGGAGGGGCTTCAGCTCCTACGCTTTCGGCTCAGATCGCTTGCGGCTTCACCGCGGCGGATCGGAAAGCATCGGGCCTGAAGGCCCTCCCACAGAAGCCCTCCCACAGAAGACCCTGCCACAGAGGGCCTGCCACAGAAGGCCTCGCCGCCCGAACCGAGCGCTTACTCGCGATAGTCCTTGACCCCGCGCAACCAGCGCCAGCGCAGCGCGAACGCCACCGTCAGCACCGCCAGGAACACGCCGTAGCCGAGCGAAGTGGCCAGGATCTGCGGCCACATCGCCCCATACTCGCGCCCGGCGTGCAGATGCGCCCAATGCACCGCCAGCACGAACGCGCACACCGATATCGCCAGCGACACCGCGTCGAACAGCTTGCGCGCGGGATTGCGCGGCCGTCGCGGATACAGCCAGAACAGCGCGCCGAGGATCGCGAACCACGGCAGGAACAGGATCAGCGCCAGGTTGAGCTCGACGAAGCGGCTCACGAAGCGGCGCGCTCCTGCGCGGCGGCGGCCTTGGCCTGGCGCGCGGCCTCTTCGGCTTCGCGGATCGCCTGCAGCGCCTGCGCCACGCGCGCGCGCGCATCGGCCGCGACCGGCTCGCTCGCCGCCAGCAGCGCGCCCAGCAGCGCGTCCGAGTCCTCGCTCTTGGCCCGGCCGATCAGCTGGCCGATGTCCTTGGGCGCAGCGAAACCGCGGCTCTGCAGCAGCACCTCGTCGCCGACGGCAAGCTTGAAGTAGAACCGGCCGTCGGCCTCGCGGTACTGCTTGAACGCCGCCACCGCCGCGGCCCGGGTTTCCTCCGCCAGCGACAGCCCGCCGGCGTTGGACAGGTCGCGCAGGCCGACCGCTTCGCGCAGCCGCTGCATGTTCGCCTTGCCGTAGCGCTCGCGCACCCGCCGCGCGCCGTCGATCAGCAACGCCTCGATGTCCTGCGGCCGCGCCATCAGCGCCTCGTACTTCTCGCGCAGCGGCGCGATCTCCGCGTCGATGCGCTCGAACAGCGCCTGCTTGGCCTCGCCCCAGGCGATGCCCTCGGCGAACGCGCGGCGCATCGCCTCGGTCTCTTCCTCGCTGGCGAACGCCTGATAGATCTGGAACAGCGCCGAACCCTCGGTCGGCTTGGGCTCGCCCGGCGCGCGCGAATCGGTGACGATCGAATAGATCAGCTTCTTCAACTCCTCGCGCGGCGCGAACAGCGGGATGGTGTTGTCGTAGCTCTTGCTCATCTTGCGCCCGTCCAGGCCGGGCAGCGTCGCCACGCTTTCCTCGATCAGCGCCTCGGGCAGGACGAAATGCTCGCCGTACAGATGGTTGAAGCGCTGGCCGAAGTCGCGCGCCATCTCGATGTGCTGGATCTGGTCGCGGCCCACCGGCACCTTGTGCGCGTTGAACACCAGGATGTCGGCGGCCATCAGCACCGGGTACATGAACAATCCGGCGGTGATCGACGCATCGTCGTCCTCGCCGTCCAGCCGGTTCTTGTCGACCGCGGCCTTGTAGGCGTGGGCGCGGTTGAGGATGCCCTTGCCGGCGACGCAGGTCAGGAACCAGGCCAGCTCGGGAATCTCGACGATTTCGCTCTGCCGGTAGAACCACACCTTGTCCGGCTCCAGGCCGCAGGCGAGCCAGCTCGCGGCGATCTCCAGGGTCGAGCGCTGCACGCGCTCGGGCTTTTGCACCTTGATCAGCGCGTGCAGGTCGGCCAGGAAGTAGAAGCTCTCCACCCCCGGGTCGCGGCTGGCGGCAACCGCCGGGCGGATCGCGCCGACGTAGTTGCCCAGGTGGGGAGTGCCGGAGGTGGTGATGCCGGTGAGGACGCGGGTCTGGGTCATGGGGAAATCTGCGATGGAGCCTGACAGGCCAGTGTAGCGGCTCGCGTCGCGCGCGGTGCGTACGCCGGCGCGGATCGGCGCGGGCGGTTGCGGGCGGTAGGCGCATGGTCGCCAAGCCGGACCGTCGCCCGCGGCTAAACCGTCGGCAACGGCGGCGGCACAGGCGGGCCCGCGACCGCACGGCCTAACCCCGCCCGCACCGGCCCCGCGTTAGCAACCTGCGACCCCGGCCCCGCCGCGCCGCGCGCGGCCCCACAGGAGATCCGCCATGTTCCGCTCATTCGCCCTGCTCGCCGCCGCCGCGTTGACCGCAGGCGCCTGCACCCCGGTCCAGGCCCGGCCCTTGGTCGACGTGGCGGTGATCGACCGCGACAACGGCGACTGGCTGCCGAACTGGTCCTGGCGCGGCCAGCAGTGGATCGCCGGCACGCCCGGCCATCGCTACACGGTCCGCCTCACCAACAACACCGGTGAGCGCGTGCTGGTGGTGCTGTCGGTCGACGGGGTCAACGCGGTCAGCGGCCAGACCGCCAGCCCGGCGCAATCGGGCTACGTGCTCGACGCCTGGCAATCCACCGAGATCAACGGCTGGCGCAAGTCGCTCGACGACGTCGCCCAGTTCGTCTTCACCGACCTGGGCGACAGCTACGCCGCGCGCACCGGCCGGCCCGCCAACGTCGGCGTGATCGGCGCCGCGGTGTTTCAGGAACGCCAGCGCTACCGCCCGGTCTACCCGACCCCGTCGCCCTACCCGTACCCGCCGTACGCGCGCAACGAGAACGGCGCGGCCAAGGCCGAAGGCCGCGCCGCCGGCAACGCCGCACCCGCCGCGCCGGCCGAGCGCGCGCGCGAATCGGTCGCCGCCGACACCGCGGCGCAGGC
Organism: Lysobacter yananisis; assembly: GCF_031199375.1. Lineage (NCBI taxonomy): Bacteria > Pseudomonadati > Pseudomonadota > Gammaproteobacteria > Lysobacterales > Lysobacteraceae > Lysobacter > Lysobacter yananisis. The sequence continues at coordinate 2,699,213 of NZ_CP133568.1, read as the reverse complement.
GCAGACCATCGGCACCGGCCACGGCGCGCGCGAATGGTCGCCGGTGTCGCAAACCGAATTCGTCCGCGCATCGCGCTCCCCCGCGCAAGTGGTGGAACTGCGCTACGACGACTACGCCACCCTGGTCGCGCGCGGCGTGGTGCCGCGCTACCCCGACCGCGCCTACCGCCCCGACACCCCGCGCGCCTTCCCCGAAGGCTTCGTCGCCGACCCGCCGCCGCGCCGGTGGTGAGCCCATCCGACCAACCGCTGTCGCCTCAGCGGATGCTGATGCCGTTGCCGTTGCCGTTGCCGTTGCCGTTGCCGTTGATGTTCGCTTTGACGCATCTCTACCCGAGGCCCAGGTTCCGCAGCCCCGGAGGGCGTGCGCATGGATGCGCACGCGCGCCATGGGGCAGGATGCCCCTTATGGCGCGGCCCCGCGCCGCTGCGAGCCATAATGGCTCTTGATCCGAAAAAACAAGGCCTTTTCTTTGGTTACTTTCTTTGTGGCTTAAGACAAAGAAAGTGACCCGGCCGCTTGCGGACGGAAGCTCTTGATGGTGGCTTGTCATCACCCGTAGCGACGACAGAAGCGAGAGCAACAACAGAGTCAAAATGGATTCCGGCTTCCGCCGGAATGACGGCTTGGGAGGTTCGTTGCTTCAAGGATTCCGGCTTCCACCGGAATGACGGCTTGAGAGGTTCGTTGCTTCAAGAAGCATCGGCGGAGCCACGTCGCTTCGGTTGGCTTCCGCCGGAATGACGGCTTGGGAGGTTCGTTGCTTCAAGGAGCATCGGCGGAGCCGCGTCGCTTCGGTTGGACGCCGGCTCTCGTCGAAATGACGCGCTGTGAGAATGGCGCCACACCCGAGCGGCTCCAAAACAACGACGGCGGCAACCCAAACCGCACCGCAACGGCAGCCCGGCTCGGATCTCCGCTCATCCCCAGACGCCCCAATCGCGATAGCGCCGCAGCCGCCCGCAAAAAAGCCGGGCGTCGCCCGGCCTACCGTCCCCACTCCACAGCCGCGACCCAACACCGCTACGGCCGCGAACGGAACGGCGGGCACCTTCGCCCGCCGTCCCGCCCCCGGATCAACGCGCGCAATTCAACGCACTGAAACCGGATAAAGCATTCAGTTCAACGTCTCGCCGAACTCACGCACTTCCTTCTCCGCCCGATCGCGTTCCCAGCCGTAGCGCTCCTGCAGCTTTCCGGCCAGATATTCGGAATTGCCTTCGGCGACATCGAACACGTCGTCGGTCAGATCGCCCCACTTGGCCTTGGCCTTGCCCTTGAGCTGGGTCCACTTGCCGGCAATGATGTCTTTGTTCATCGTTCCACTCCTGGTTGGGGGAAAACCTCGCGGCCCGCGTCGCGCTTCGCACTCGCAGCGATGCGCTCGCCGTCGGCCGGTATCGCCAGGACAGCTTCGCAGCGGACGCATTCGCGGACGGTCACGATTGCGTTAGCCCCTGCTTGACCTCGATGAACGCCTTGAATCCTTCAGCCCGCGATCGCGACCTGCGGCGCAAACCGCCAAAACGACAAGCGAAAAAAAACGAAGGCCGGGTCGCCCCGGCCTTCGTCGTCGCTCGTCAGGAGCCCGGCGCGCGTTACTTGCCGTCGCGCACGTCCTCGGCCTTCTCTTCGACCTTCTCGCCGGCCTTCTTCACGTCCTTGCCCGCGCCCGCGATGGTGTTGCACGCAGTCAGGGAGCCGATCGAGAACAGGGCCAGCAGCAGCAGGGCAGTCAAACGCTTCATGGGAACTCCTTGGGTCGTCGTTGCGGATAGCGAATCGGCCGCGCCAGCGGCCGCGTCCTGGGTCCGGATAAGACGCGAGCGAACGTGAAGCCGGCGTGCAGCGGCCTCCCTCAGCGCCGATTCATCCGCGCGCCGGCGCCTCAGTCGCGCATCAGGGTCGACTTGCCGAACAGGCTCTCGACCAGGTCCACCGCCAGCTTGGCGGTGCGGTTGCGCTTGTCCAGGATCGGGTTGAGTTCGACGATGTCGAGCGAACCCATCCGGCCGCTGTCGGCGATCATTTCCATCACCAGCTGCGCCTCGCGGTAGTTCGGACCGCCCGGCACCGTGGTGCCCACGCCCGGCGCGATGCTGGGGTCGAGGAAGTCGACGTCGAAGCTGACGTGCAGGTGGGTGTTTTCGTCCACGCCTTCCAGCGCCTCCTCCATGACCCGGCGCATGCCGATCTCATCGATGTAGCGCATGTCGTAGACGTCCAGCCCGTGTTGCTGGATCAGCTGCTTCTCGCCCGGATCGACCGAGCGGATGCCGATCTGGCGGATCTCGTCGGGCCGCATCGCCGGCGCATCGCCGCCGAGGCGGGTCAGCTCTTCCGGGCCGATGCCGCACAGGCACGACACCGGCATGCCGTGGATGTTGCCCGAGGGCGTGACCTGGCTGGTGTTGAAGTCGGCGTGCGCGTCGAGCCACAGCACGCGCAGTTGCTTGCCGGTGTCGCGGCAATAGCGCGCGACCGCGGTGATCGAACCCAGGCCCAGGCAGTGATCGCCGCCGAGCAGGATCGGCAGGCGGCCGACGCGCAGTTCCGCGCCGACGGCGTCCATCACCGCACGATTCCATGCCACCACTTCGGCCAGATGGCGGTAGCCGGCGACCGGCTTCTGCCACGGATTGCGCGGGCCGTCGAGATTGCCGCGATCGACCACGTCGACGCCGCGCGCGACCAGCGCCTCGCCGAGACCGGCGATGCGCAGCGCTTCGGGCCCCAGGCGCGCGCCGCGGTGGCCGGCGCCGACGTCGGTCGGCGCGCCGATCAGCGAAACGAGGGGATAAGTGCGACTCATGCGAATGTCCTCTGCGCCGCGCCGGACTAGCCACGGCGCGGCATCGTTAGGTGAACGCGCCAGTGCCGGCGGCACCGCGCGATCGCCGCAACAGGGCCGTTGCGGCCGCCGACGATGCGGGCATTTTAGAGGCTGCGCAGTGAGCGGGCCATGGTGGCGCCGCCGAGCGGCCGGGACGGCAAAGGCCGAACTGGGATGAGTGTTGGTTTCGCGGGAGATGCGCAGCGGGTATCGCGCGATGAACAGCGTCTGGAGACGCGGTTCCGGGTCGGGCAGCCCTGCGGGCGAAGCTGGGACGCAACGTGCGGGCGCTTGGCGTTTTCGACGTTGGCCCGGATCGCGAGCGGCCTTCGGATGGTGCGGCCGGGCGGTTGTTTTTACTCGGATTCACGTGGTGCCGCTTGTCCGAATCGAACGGACGACCGCTCGCTTACAAGGCGAGTGCTCTACCAACTGAGCTAAAGCGGCAGCGAAACGCGGGACCGGCTACGCTGCGCGCGCCGGCCGGGCCATTGTATCGCGCCGGCGCGGCCGCGGGACAAGCCGAGCGCCGCGGCGGCGCTCAGCGCACCTTGTCGCAGGAAATGCCGCGCCAACGTTGCGCGCCGGCGGCGACGCGCAGGGCTTCGCCCTTGGAGGTGACCGTGGCCGCATCGAGCCAGACCTGGCCGTTGCTTTCGCCCAGCGCCTCGACCTTGGCCGCGAACCCGGCCGCGGCCAGTTCCGTGCCGCGCTTGCGCGCCGATTCCTCGTTGCGGAAACGGCCCAGCGCGATCGCGTTGGCCTCCGCGCCGCTCATCACGAACAGGTCGTTGAAGCCGGCCGCGCGAATGCGCTGCGCGGTGGCCTGCGCGGCCTCGGCGCTGGCGGCCGGCAGATAGACCCGCCAACCGCGCGAATTGCCGCCGCCCGACAGCGTGCGGCTCGATACTTTCTGCGCCAGCGGCACGAGCTTGGCGCGCGCCGCATCGGCGGCGGCCACATCGGCGAACGGGCCGACGCTGAAGCATTGCGGCTTCGCGGCCGGCACCGCCGGTGCGGGCGGCGGCGGCACGGCGGCGGTTTCGCCTGCGAGCGGTTTGCTCTCACCCGCCTTGCTTTCGCCGGCTCTGTCTTCGCCCGGCTTGGCTGGCGCGACGCTGCTGTCCGCCGGTTTGACTTCGGCCGTCTTGGCCTCGCCAGGCTTGAGTCCGGCACCCGCCCCATCGAGCGGTCGCGCTTGCAGCGGCTGGCCCTGCCCCGCCGCGCCGGCCGCCAGCGCCGGCTTGGCCGCCGCAACGCGCTTGCCCTCGTCGACCAACCGCAGCCGGGCCACGCCCGGCGGCAGGGTTTCCGCAACCGGCGCGGGCGGCGCCGGACGCGCGATCCACCACGCGGCGACGCCGATGTTGAGAGCGGCCAACAGGACGATGAGGGCGCGAATGAGCATGCCGGGATTCTAGCCTGCCGCGCTCAGCGCGGAGTTTCGACCGCGGCCCAGATCGCCAGGCCTTCGAGCACCAGCGCGGGCGCGGCCTGCGCCATCGGCAGCGCCGCCATCAGCGCCTCGCCGCCGCCGCCGTGCAGCAACAGCCGCGGCGGCGCGCCCAGGCGCTGCGCCGCGCGCGCCAGGCTGCGCTCGATCAGCGCGATCGCCGCGCCGTCGGCGCCGGGCGCCAGCGCGTCCTCGGTATCGGCGGCGAAGTCGAGCGCGCGGCCGCCGTGCTCGGGCAGCTGCGGCGCGCGCGCGTGCAGCGCTTCGCGCATCAGCGTCGGCGACGGCGCGATCAAACCGCCGTGGTGCAGGCCGTCGGCGTCGATCAGGTCGATGGTCAAGGCGGTGCCGACGCCGCAGATCAGGCTCGCGCCGCGCGCGTGCGCGTGCGCGCCGAGCAGCGCGAGGAAACGGTCGACGCCGAACTTGCGCGGCTCGGCGTAGGCGATGCGCACCTCGCCGAAGCCCCCGGCGCGGAACCGCGATTGGGTGCGGGCGATGCTGATGCGGCCGCAGCGCGCGCTCAGCGCCTGCAGCACCGCCATGCGTTGGGCGGGATGGGCGACGCTGGCCAGGTAGGCGACGTCGATGCGCTCGCGCGGCAGCGCCTGCGCCAACGCGGCGGCGATGTCCTCTTCGCGATGCGGCAGCGCCAGCGCATCGCCGGGATGCCCGTCGGCGCGCAGCGGCGCGCACTTGAGCCGGGTGTTGCCGAGGTCGAACAGCCAGGCGTTCAACGCGTGGCTCCGCCGCGGCGCACGCTGACTTCGCCGGCGTGGAAGCGGCGTTCCTCGCCATCGTCCAGGCGCACGCGCAGGGCGCCGTCGTCGGCCAGTCCCAGCGCCACGCCGCGGTGCTCGCGATCGCTGCCGAGCACGCCGACCGCTTGCCCGGCGAGCGCGTCGAATGCGGCATAGCGGTCGAGGAACGGCGCCAGTCCCTGCGCGTCGAATTCGTCCAGCGCCGGCAGCAGCGCGTCGAGCAAGGCCGCCACGACCGCGTCGCGGGTCGGCGGCCGCGCGCCCGCCAGTTCGGCCAACCCGGCCAGATCGCACCAGGGTTGGTCGATCTGCGCCGCCGCGGCCGCCGGCATGCGCACGTTGAGGCCCAGGCCGATCACCGCGCGCGCCGGCCCGGCGTATTCGCCGCCGCCTTCCACCAGCAATCCGCCGAGCTTGCGCAGGCCGTCGCCGTCCAGCGCGACCAGATCGTTCGGCCATTTCAGCCGCACCGCGGCGAAACCGAGCGCGTGCAGCGCCTGCGCCGCGGCGATGCCGGCGACCAGGCTCAGCCCGCCCAGCCGCGCCAGCCCGCCGCCGAAGGCGCGCGCCAGCGACAGGTACAGGTGCGCCGCCAGCGGCGAGGCCCAGACCCGGCCGCGACGGCCGCGGCCGCCGGTCTGGCGTTCCGCCAACAGCACCGCCGCGCCGCGCGCGGGCGTGGCCCGGCGCAGCAGTTCGCTGTTGGTCGAATCGATGCTCCAGGCGACGTCCAGCGAATCCAGGCGCGCGCGCGCCGGCGCCGACAGCGCCGCCTCGATCGCGGCCGCGTCGAGCAGGTCCAGCGGCTGCGACAGCGCATAGCCGCGTCCGGGCTTGGCTTCGATCGCCACTCCGGCCTCGCGCAGCGCTTCGATCCGCTTCCACACCGCGGCGCGGGTCTGGCCCGAGGCCGCGGCGAGCGCATCGCCGGTGGCCGGGCCGGCGATCAGCCGCTGCAACAACGCGCGATCGTCCATCAGCCCCGGCGCCAGCGATGCAGCAACCGCGCGCGGGAGAAGCGCGATTCGGTGCCGGCGCGCAGGCGCGCCAGGTTGCCGCGATGGGTGAACAGCACCAGCGCCGCCGCGGCGACGCAGAACCACAGCCGCGGCGCGTCGGCGTCGCTGTACCAAGCCAGCAACGGCAGGCTCAGCGCGGCGATCACGCTGGCCAGGCCGACGTAGCCGCTCAGGGCGATGGTCGCGCCCCACACCAGCAGCAGCGCCGGCGTCACGAACGGCCACAGCACCAACAGGCCGCCGACCAGGGTCGCCACGCCCTTGCCGCCGCGGAAGCCGTGCCACAGCGGCCAGACGTGGCCCAGCACCGCCGCGAACGCGGCCAGGTAACCGTGCGCGGTGACCGACAGGCCGTCGCCGAGCGGCGCGTAGCGCAGCGCCAGCCACGCGGCCAGCGCGCCCTTGCCGATGTCGATCGCGACCACGCCGAGGGCGAAGCGCGCGCCCTGGGTGCGCAGCGCGTTGGTGCCGCCGGCGTTGCCGCTGCCCTGGGTGCGGATGTCGACCCCGCGCAGCTTGCCCAGGACGAGGCTGCCGGACACCGAGCCCAGCGCGTACGCCGCGGCGAACAGCGCCAGCGAGCGCGGTTCGGCGATGGCGGCGGACAACGAGGGCGCGAGATCGGAAAACGGCATGGCGCGGATTATGCGGGAGCCGGCGGGAATTGCGCTCCTGTGGGCGGGCCTTCAGGCCCGACGCTTTCCGGTCGGATCGCCGCGAACCGAAAACAAAAGCATCGGGCCTGAGAGCCCGCCCACAGGAGCGCTCACACCGCGCCGGGCACCGGCTGCAGCGACACCAGCAAGGCGCCGCGCCCGGCGTGCGCGCCCAGCGCCGGCCCGGTCTCGACCAGGAACGCCTGCTCCAGGTCGAGCCGCCGCCGCAGCGCTTCGAGCAGGCGCTCGCCGTCGGCGCGCGCGTCGCAATGGCCGACGATGGCGCGCCAGCGCTGCCGGCGCGAGGTACGCCGGGCGATGTAGCCGGCGAAGGCTTCCGGCGCGCCGGCGCGGGCGAACACGCCGCCGCTCACGCCCAGGCGGCCGTCGGCGCGGATCCGCGCGATCGGGGTCAGCCCGGTCCAGCGCACCAGCGGCCCGGCCCACGGTGGGATGCGGCCGCCGCGCACGGCGTGGGAAATATCGCGGGCCATCGCCCAGGTCGAGGTCAGCGGCTTGAGCCGCTCCAGTTCGGCCAGCACCGCCTCCAGGGCGATGCCGTCGGCGGCCAGTTCGGCCGCGCGCCAGGCCAGCAGCGCCAGCCCGCCAGCGGCGTTGCCGGTGTCGAACACCCGCACCCGCTGCGCATCGCTGCGCGCGGCCGCCTGCTCGCCGGCCTGCAACGTGCCCGAAACCGCGCGCGACAGGCCCACGTACAACACCTGCCGGCGATGGCCTGCGAGGAAATCGAACACCCGGCGGAAATCGCCCGGCGGCGGCTGGCTGGTGCGCGGCAGGTCGGCGCCGGCGGCCATGCGCCGGTAGAACTCGGCCGTGCTCAGCCCGGCCTTGTCGAGATAATCGCGCCCGTCCACCGACACCCGCACCGGCACCACCGCGATGCGGTAGCGTTCGGCCAGTTCCTCGGGCAGGTCGGCGGCGCTGTCGGTGACCACCGCCAGCGCCTGCGGGTGTTCGATGCTGCGCTGCTGCGCCAGCATGTCGTCGGCCTTCATGCCTTCGACCGCGCCGAAGCGCGCGCAGGCGTCGAACAAGGACTGCGGCGAGCCGACATGGCCGTGCACGCGCAGCCGCGCGGCGCCGCCGGCCAGCACCAGCGAGTCGGCGCCGAGCGCTTCGAGTTCGTCGCGCAGCGCCTCGCGCGGCAGGTTCTCGCCCAGCAACAGGCATTCGCTGCACCAGCGCCGCAGCGGATCGACCGCGTCGTGCGCGACCGGCAGCGCGTCGCCGTGGCCCGCGCCGCAGCCGTCGTTGGCGGCCGCGCCCGCGCCGCGCACGCGCAGCGCGCGCGGGCCGCCGTCGACGAACTCGGCGATGCCCTCGAGCAGGTCGACGAAGCCCTGCGCGCCGGCGTCCACCACCCCGGCGCGCTGCAACACCGCCATCTGCAGCGGCGTGCGCGCCAGCGCGCTGCGCGCCTGGGCCAGGGCACGGGCGAAGCCCGGGCGCGGGTCGCCGTCGGCGCTGGCGCGCGCGGCCTCGTCCAGCGCGTCGGCGAACGCGTTGATGACGCTGAGGATGGTGCCCTCGACCGGATGCGCCAGCGCCGCGCGCGCGTTGCCGGCGCCGTGGCGCACGGCCGCGGCCAGGGTCGCCGCGTCCAGCTCCGGTTGGGCACGCGCGTACTCGGCCACGCCGAACAGGAACTGGGCCAGGATCGCCCCCGAATTGCCGCGGGCGCCGTCGATGGCGTCGTCGCCGACCCGCTTGAGCAGTTCGCCGATGTGCCGGCTGCGCCGGCTCAGCGCCCCGTTCAGCAGGCTGCCGAGGGTGTGGGCGAGGTTGCTACCGGTGTCGCCGTCGGCGACCGGGAACACGTTGATGCGGTTGAGCGCCTCGCGCCCGGCGATGACCCGGCGCGCGCCGGCGATCAGGGCCCGGCGCAGGGCCGGGGCGGTCAGCGGCGGACGGGAGGCGGACATGAACGCGAGTCTGGCGCAAATGCGTGCCACGTCTTGCTGCAACGCACAATAGGCCGCCGCCCGAGCCGCCGGATTCGGTACGGTTTTCGCGTTATAGTCGGCAACTGCCGCAGCCCTACGGGCCGCGCCGCCCCTAGGATTCCGCCATGTTACGGATCTGCCTGTGCCTGCTGTTCCTGTCCGCGAGCCTGGCCGTGGCGCAGGCGAGCGCGCGCGAGGTCAACAAGCTGAGTCCGAACGACGCCTGCTCGTCCGGCGGCGCGGCCAAGGACGCGCCCGCGCGCGCCCAGGCCCGCGGCGGCAACGGCGGCGCGCCGCAGACCGCGCGCGACACCAAGGCCAAGCCGAGCGTGCACAGCGACTCGGACGCCGGCAACCGGCTGCAGTCGCCGCGCTGGCATAATTTCCTGCCGGGCATGTTCCGCTGAACTGAGCGCGCCGCCCGCTTTCCACCGGTTTTCCCTTGTTCGAATTCCTGCGCCGACTGCGGCGCCCCGCCGCCATCGACGACGCCCTGTGGCGCGACACCGTCGCCGCCGTGCCGTGGGCGCAAGCCCTGGACGCGCCGCGGCGCGAGCGCCTGCGCGAGTTGAGCGCGCGCTTCCTGCACGAGAAGACCATCAGCGCGATCGGCGAGTTCGAGCTCGGCGATCTGCAGCGCGCGCAACTGGCCGCGCTGTGCTGCCTGCCGCTGCTGGAGTTCGGCGCCGAAGGCTTGCGCGGCTGGTCGCAGCTGATCGTCTATCCCGACGCGTTCCGGGTCGGCCGCACCCACCTCGACGCGGCCGGCGTGCTGCACGAATGGGAAGACGAGCTGATCGGCGAATCCTGGGAGGCCGGGCCGCTGATCCTGTCCTGGGCCGACGTCGTCGCCGACTGCGCCGACCCGCGCGCGGGCTTCTGCGTGGCCGCGCACGAAATGGCGCACAAGCTCGACGCGCTCGACGGCGCGCTCGACGGCACCCCGCCGCTGCCGCGGCCGTGGCAGCGCGAATGGGCGCGCGACTTCCAAAGCGCGTACGACGCTTTCATCGAAGCGGTCGACAGCGGGCGCGAGGTCGTGATCGACCCGTATGCGGGCGAAGCGCCGGAGGAATTCTTCGCGGTCGCCACCGAATACCACTTCAGCGATCCGCGCTTGCTGCGCGAGGCGATGCCGCAGGTAGCCGACCACTTGCGCCGTCTGTACGGCGAATCGCCGTTCGCCTGAGCGTTTGTGGGAGGGGCTTCAGGCGCGATGCTTTTGGCTCAGTCGGCTTGAAACCTTCATCGCTGCGGATCGGAAAGCGTCGGGCCTGAAGGCCCTCCCACAAGAGCGCTGCGCAATCGCGATGCGGCCAAGACTTTCGTGGGAGGTGCTTCAGCCCCGATGCTCTTGGCTCAGACCGCTCGATACCGCACAGCAACGGATCGGAAAGCGTCGGGCCTGAAGGCCCTCCCACAAGAGCACTGCGTGATCGCGGTGCAAGCAAGCCTTTTGTGGGAGGGGCTTCAGCCCCGACGCTCTTGGCTCAGACCGCTCGATACCGCACAGCAGCGGATCGAAAAGCATCGGGCCTGAAGGCCCTCCCACATGAGCGCTGCGCGATCGCGGTGCAAGCAAGACTTTTGTGGGAGGGGCTTCAGCCCCGACGCTTTCGGCTCAGATCGCCAAAGCCTTCATCGCGACGGATCGGAAAGCGTCGCACCCGAAAGGCTTGCCGCCCCAAAACGCTTCCGCCCGAAGACGCCTCGTTTACAACCCCGGCGGCAGCTTCACCTCGAAACGCGTGCCGCCGAGCTCTTCCGACGCGGTGACGTCGAGCGTGCCGCGATACCCGCGCACCAGATCCTGCACGATCGCCAGGCCGATGCCGTGGCCATGCACGCGCTCGTCGCCGCGCACGCCGCGCTGCAGGATTTTCGCGACTTTCTCGGCCGGAATGCCCGGGCCGTCGTCGTCCACCGCCAGCAGCAGGCCGGGGCGGCGCTGGGCCGCGGTCTCGCCGGGCTTGACCGTCAGCAGCACCCGCGAATTGGCCCACTTGAACGCGTTCTCCAGCAGGTTGCCGAGCAGTTCCTGCAGGTCGCCCGGCTCGCCGTGGAATTGCACGCCGTCGGCGAGATCGAATTCGCACAGGATGCCCTTGGACGCGTACACCTTCTCCAGCCCGCGCACGATCTCTTCGGCGTGCGGCTCGATCGCGATCGGCGCGGCGAACAGCGCGTGGCCGCCGGATGCGGCGCGCGCGAGCTGGTAGGACACCAGCTCGTTCATGCGCCGCAGCTGCAGGTCCAGGTCCTCGCGCAGTTCCTTGTCCATCTGCGCGCCGCTGTCGTCGTCCAGGCGCGCGCGCAGCACCGCCAGCGGCGTCTTCAGGCTGTGGGCGAGGTCGGCCAGGGTGTTGCGCTGGCGGTCCAGGTTCTCGCGCTCGCTCTCGATGAAGGCGTTGATGCTCTCGGTCAGCGGCTCCAGCTCGCGCGGGTGGCGCTCGCTCATGCGCGAGGCCATGCCGCGCTGCACCCGCTTGAGCTCCTCGATCACGCGCTTCAGCGGACGCAGGCTCCACTGCATGATCAGCGCCTGCAGCAACAGCAGGATCACGCCGGCGCCGCCGAGGTAGCGCCACAGCGCCTGGCGGAACACGCCGACCTGATGGCGCAGCGCGCTGGTGTCTTCGAGGATCAGGATCGTGTACTGGAACTCGCTCCTGGGATCGCCGTCGACGCTCCAGATCAGCCCGCGCCCGTAGCGATAGGCCTCGCCGGGCTTGCCGTTGATCTCGGTAAGCGGCAGCGGGCCCTCGAAGGACTCCTCGGCCGGCTTGAGCATGCCGCCGTTGGGCAGCACGGGGCCCTGCGCCGACACCGAGTCCCAATGATCGTTGGGCAGGATCACTTCGGCGTACAGGCCGCTGCCCGGGCGGTCGAAGCGCGGGTCCGGCGGGTCGTAGGGCGGGATGATCTCGCCGCCGCGGCCGAAGTCGGTGTCGGCGGCGTAGGCCAGCGCGTAGCTGGTCAGGCGCTGGCGCAGGTTGTTCTCGGCGGTTTCCAGGAACGCGCGGTCCAGCGCCACGCCGGCCAGGGCGAGGAAGGCGAGCAGGCCGAGGCTGGCGGCGAGCAGCTGGCGCGCGCGCAGCGAGCGCGGCTGGCCCCAGCTCATGGCGACCGCCGGGCAGTCGTGGCCGTCGCGACCGCCTGGGCCGCTGCGGTGGATGGCGCGGGCCGCATGGGTCCGAACTGCTCCTGGGACCGAACTGGGGAAACCGCCGCCGGCGCGGTCTCGGCCGGGAAGCGGGCATGCCGCCGCGAAAGCGGCGGTCTATTGGATCGCCGCCGCGCGAATGCTGTCAACGTGCGCGGTCGGCGGACGAGCGGCTCAGTCGCCGCTGCGGGGAATGGCGAAACGGTAGCCGCGGCCGCGCACGGTCTCGATCGGCTTGAGCGCGCCGTCGGGATCGAGCTTCTTGCGCAGGCGGCCGATGAAGACTTCCAGCACGTTGGAGTCGCGGTCGAAATCCTGCTGGTAGATGTGCTCGGTGAGGTCGGCCTTCGAGACCAGTTCGCCGGCGTGCATCATCAGGTACTCCAGCACCTTGTACTCGTAGCTGGTCAGGTCGACGTTGCCGCCGTTGACGCTGACCGTCTGCGCGGCCAGGTCGAGCATGACCGGACCGCACTCCAGGGTCGGCTTACTCCAGCCGGCGGCGCGGCGCACCAACGCGTTGAGGCGGGCCAGCAGCTCTTCGACGTGGAACGGCTTGACCAGGTAGTCGTCGGCGCCCTGCTTGAGGCCCTCGACCTTGTCCTGCCAGCTCGAACGCGCGGTCAGGATCAGCACCGGGAATTTCTTGCCCTCGTCGCGCAGGGCCTTGATCAGCTCCATGCCCGACATCTTCGGCAAGCCCAGATCGATGATGCCCAGGTCGAACGGCACTTCGCGGCCCATGTACAGGCCCTCCTCGCCGTCTTGCGCGGCATCGACCGCGAAGCCCTCGCGCTTCAGGCGCGCGGCCAGGGTCTCGCGCAGCGGCGCTTCGTCTTCGACCAGCAGAATTCGCATGGGCACTCCCTTGATGATTTCGGCCCGACAGGATCGTTTTGCGGACCGTCGGAGCGAAGGTTAGTCGTTATTGTTGTCGTCGCGGCGTGTAGGGCGGTCGTCGTCGCGGCGCCCGCGCTGCTGCGGATCGTCCATGTAGACCCGGACCCGGCCGCTGGAATCGACCACCTTGACCCGATTGACGTCGCGGCCGTCGAAGGGGACGCGTTCCGCGCTCAGGACCTGGCCGCCGCCGCTTTCTTTCTCGAAGCGGCGGACCGAATCGGACAGGGTCTGCTGCTGGCCTTCGCGCCGGTCGTGGCCGCGCCAGCGCTCGCCGTCGTGCTGCGCCCAGGCGTTGCCGGCCGCCAGCGAGGCGACGAGCAGCAGCGACGGGACGCGGGCGGAGCGGATGTGCATGGCGTTCGGACTAGCCCCCAGCGGAACGATGTAGCGGCGAATAAGCGACGTGCCGGCATTTTCGAAACGCAGCGGTGAATCCGATCTGAACTTTTCCGGCGCCCCCCGGGCGCCATTCAGCCCGCCCGGACCCGCGTCACAGCGGGGCCGTGCGGTCGGCCGGCGGCGCCCGGCCATGCTCAGAACACCTCGCCGACGCAGCAACGCAAGGAGCCGCCGGCGGCCTCGATCGCGTCCAGCTCGACCGTCGCCACCGCGAATCCGGCCGAGGCCAGGGCCTGCCGGGTCTCATCGCGCAGGGCCCGGGCCGCGCCCGCGCTCATCCAAAGCGTATACGTCGACAGGGCGATGGCGTTGGCGGCGAAGGCGGCCTGCTCGGCGGCGTCGAGCACGATCCCGCGGCTGCCGTAGAACCCGGCGATGGCCGCGGCGACCGCCGGATCGGCGAAGCCGGCCGGGCTGACCAGGGCGGCGCGTCCGGCCAGCACCGCCAGCACCACGTTGGTGTGGTACTCGCCCTGCGCCAGGTCGAACAGCAAGGTGGCGCGCAGGCCGAAGGCCCGGTGCATCAGCGCCGCGCCGCGTTCGTCGCAGCGCTCCGACAGACCGGCGTAGCCGAGCCCGCGCGAACGGTCGATCACCATCGCGCCGGTCAGTTCGCACGGGTGCGGCTGCTGCGACAGGTCCACTTCCTCGTAGCCCAGCACGTCCTCGAAGAAGCGGCGGATGTCGCTGCGCGCGGCCTCGCGCTGGCGCACCGGGTGGCGCATGCGCCCGACCAGGTAGCGCGGCGCGGCGTCGGCGGCGCGGGCGGTGGCGAAGACGTTGTTGGGGAACAGCGCGTCGGGCGTCTCCGGGTCGCCGGCGAAGCAGACCGTCGGCAGGACCTGCGACAGGGCCTGGTGCAAGGCGCGGTGCTGGGCGCCGGCGCGGCCGGCGTCGAAGGCCTGGGCCTGCGCCATGTAGCGGTTGTCGCCGGCCGATTGCTCGGCGCGGGCGAAGCCGTCGGGCGCGACCAGGAACGCGGCGCGGGCGATGGCCGAGCCGAAGTCCGGGGCCAGGTCGCGGGCGTGCTCGAAGAAGGCGTGCGGGTCGCGGGTGATCATCGGCTCGGGTTCCGGCTCGGGTGCTGGCTCTGGCTCGTTTGGGGGCTCGGCCTCGGGCCCAGGTCAGGGTCGCGGTCGCGGCCCGGCCGCTCGGCGCGCGGCATCGGGCGCGACCGCGTCGCCGCGGACGCGGCGCGCCACGCAGACAGGTACGCAATCGGGCGACGCGACAGGCCTCGCGCCGGCGCCGCGGCCTCAGGCGGCATCGCGCGCGGCGAAGGATTCGGTAAGCGCCAGCGCGCGCTCGATCAGCGCCCAGTCGGCGCCCGGCCGGTGCGCGCCTTCGCTGAGGATCTGGCGGAACGCGCGCCCGCCGCGCTCGCCGTGGAACAGCCCGAGCAAGTGGCGGGCGATGTGCTTGAGGAACACGCCGCGCTCGAGCTGGGCCTCCACGTACGGCCGCAGCGAGCGCAGCAGCTCGGCGCGGCTGCGTTCGGCGCCGCCGAACCAGGCGACGTCGAGGCGGTGCAGCAGGTAAGGATCGTGGTAGGCGGCGCGGCCGAGCATGGCGCCGTCGGCATGCTCCAGGTGCGCGGTCGCCTCGGCCAGGTCGGCGATGCCGCCGTTGACCACCACCTGCAAGCCGGGCCGCTCGCGCTTGAGCCGGTAAGCCCAGTCGTAGCGCAGCGGCGGCACCTCGCGGTTCTCCTTCGGCGACAGGCCCTTGAGCCAGGCGTTGCGGGCGTGCACGACGAAGCTGCGGCAACCGGCGGCGGCGACCCGGTCGACGAAGTCGAGAAACACCTCGAAACGGTGCTCGTCGTCGACGCCGAGCCGGCACTTCACCGTCACCGGCACCGCGCAGGCGCCGATCATCGCCGCGACCGACTCGGCCACCAGGTCCGGCTCGCGCATCAGGCAGGCGCCGAAGCGGCCGGCCTGGACCCGGTCGGACGGGCAGCCGCAATTGAGGTTGACCTCATCGAAGCCCCAATCCGCGCCGATCCGCGCCGCCTGCGCCAGCAACGCCGGCTCGCTGCCGCCGAGTTGCAGCGCGACCGGGTGCTCGACCGGATCCATCGCCAGCAACCGCTCGCGGTCGCCATGGATGACGGCGTTGGCATGCACCATTTCGGTGTACAGCCGGGCATGCGGGGCGATGGCGCGGTGGAAGACCCGGCAGTGGGAATCGGTCCAGTCCATCATCGGCGCCACCGACAGGCGGACCTGCGGCGCGGGGATGGCGGGCGAGACGGCGGTGGGCGGGGTCGGGATCATCGCGGCCATTGTAAGGCCTGGGGCCGGCACGGCCGCCGGCCAGGCAGGGCGGGCCTCGCCGCGACGGTGAGCGTGGCAGCCGCTCGGTCGGCCCGGCGTCGCGCAACGGCTCGCCGCCAGCCGCAGGCACGGCGCCCACCTTCCCCACCCGCGCCGGCCGCTACGGCGGCGGCGCCGCGCCGGGCATCCCAACGTGCCGCCAGTCGCCCGAAAATTGCGACCCAGCGAACTTTCCTGCACAACGAGCGCACGTTTTTACGCGTTTTTCATCTCGCTGAGCGGAGCGTGCGAATCGCGCCCGGACGCGCCCATGGGGGACGTCGGCTCCTGAGCCGCAACGCTATGCATAGACACGATCGCTGTTCGCGCAACGCCGGCCTGCGCCCGGCGGCACCTTGGGTGCTGCTCGGGCTACCGCTGGCGCTGCTGTTCGCGCCCGCCGCGCAGGCCCAGTTCAAGGTCTCCTCGACCTTCCGCAACAACACCGAGGCGGGCTGGACCATCACCGGCACCAATCCCGGCACCAACCGCAGCGGCATCCTGACCGGCGGTTACGGCGCCATCCCCAACAACGTCAACGACGCCAACGGCAGCGGCTGGCTGCGCCTGACCACCAACCTCAACAATCACCAGGGCCAGGCGCTGTACACCGGCGGCTCGTTTCCGTCCACCCAGGGCGTCACCGTCGAGTTCGACTACGTCAACTGGGGCGGCAACGGCGCCGATGGCACCACCTTCTTCCTCTACGACGCCACCGGCACCATGGGCGGCAGCCCCGGCGGCAGCCTGGGTTATTGCGGCGGCAACGGCGCCTACCTCGGCCTGGGGCTGGACGAGTTCGGCAACTTCTCCGGACAACTGCCGGGCGTCACCGGCGGCTGCCCGTCCACCAGCGGCAGCCCCGGCAGCCAGTCCGACCGCCTGGTGCTGCGCGGCCCGGCCAGCGACAGCTACCGCTGGCTGGCCAACGCCGCGGTGAGCGGCGGCATCGACTCGCCCAGCGTCACCACCCGCCCCACCAGCAACCACCTGATGGTGGCGCTGATTCCGAACACGCCGCAGCCGGGCTACACCGTCACCGTTTCGCAGGGCCCGACCGGCGGCACCCAGACCGTGCTGCTCAACAACGTCAATTTCAACTATCCCGCGCCGGCCAACCTGCGCATGGGCTATGCCGCGTCCACCGGCGGCCTCAACAACATCCACGAAATCCGCAACATGCTGGCCTCGGTGCCGGCCGACGTGGGCATCGTCAAGACCGTCTCGGCCCCGCGCATCCGCCGCGGCCAACCGGTGACCTACACCCTGGTGGTCAGCAACAACGACATCAACCCGGTGGTCGCCGGCAACCAGGCGCCGACGATCCCCGGCACCGACGCGCCCGACATCGCCGACAGCTTTCCGGCCCAGGTCACCGGGGTCAGCTGGAGCTGCGTCGCGAGCGCCGGCTCCACCTGTCCGGCCAACGGCAGCGGCAACATCGCCGTGACCGGCGGCTATTCGCTGTTGCCCGGCGGCACGCTGACCTTCACCGTCACCGGCACGCTCGCCAACAACGCCACCTGCAACAGCACCGTGACCAACACCGCCACGGTCGCCTTCTCCAACAGCGACCGCTTCGGCGACATCAACACCGCCAACAACAGCTCCAGCGTCAACTTCGCGGTGGACTGCGTGAACCTGTCGGTGGACAAGACCGCCACGCCGGCCAGCTTCACCGCCGGCGGCACCGGCACCTACGCCATCGCCGTCGCCAACGCCGGCAACGTCGCCACGGTCGGCCAGCTCACCGTCACCGACGCGCTGCCGGCCGGGCTCAGCGTGCCCAACGGCGCGGTCGCGCTGGGCGGCGCGAACGCGGCCAACTGGGCCTGCACCGCGGCCAGCAACGTGCTGACCTGCCAGAGCAACACGGCCATCGCCGCGGCGGGCAGTTCCAGTTTCTCGTTCGCCGTCAACGTCGCCTTCGCCGCGACCGGGCCCTTGGTCAATACCGCGCGCGTCGCCGGCGGCGGCGACCCCAACTGCACCCTGGCCACGCCCTGCCCGGATTCGACCCCGACCAGCACGCCGGTGGTGCGGCCGTCGGTGAGCCTGCGCCTCAGCAAGGACGACAGCCGCACCAGCTATACGCCCGGCACCAGCACCATCTACGTCCTCAACGCCTGCAACGACAGCGGTCCGGACCCGGCCAACGGCGCCACCATCACCGACACCCTGCCGGCCGGCGCGACCCTGACCACCGGCTGGACTTGCACCGGCAGCGGCCCTACCCCGGGCACCTGTCCCTCCGGCGGCGGCGCCGCCGGCAATACCTCGATCAGCGTCGCCGGCATCGTGCTGCCGGTCGGCGGCTGCGTCAGCGTCAGCGTGCCGGTGACTTTCAGTTCCAATCCGGCCAACTACTGAGGCGCGCTATCGAAAACGCGGCATCGGCGGACACGAGCGCCGCACCATGAAAAAGGCCGCGCGGTGGGGCCGCGCGGCCTGCTCGTTTGCGCCGTGGCTATGTTTGTTCACGAGTTCACCGTCACCCGCCAGCAGCGCTTGCCCTGCTGGACCCAGTCGATCTCCACCGGCAGGAACTTCTCGATCAGGCGCGCATTGCTCGACAGGTGATCGCTGACGAAGGCGGTGGTGAACTCGCCGCCGCCGGCCAGCGCCATCGGCAGCAGCAACTGGTCGGACAGGTGCTCGCCGACCGCCGCATCCGCGCTCAGGTACTCGCCCACGCGCCGCGCCAGTCCGGCGGCGACCTGCTCGGCGCCGACGCCGCGCTCGCCGAGCGCGTCGAACAGCTCGGTGTGCTGGCCTTCGCCGCCGATCTTCAGCATCAGCACGTTGGCCGGGCTTTGCGCGGTCGGCGCGCGGCGCAGTTGCAACGCGTCGGGGCCCAACTTCAGCTGCCCGGCCAGCACCTGCAGCTCGCGCTGGCCGATCGCGTCGGCCAGCGACGCCAACAGCGCGGTCGCCTGCAGACGCGGCGCGGGGTCGCGCTCGAGGAAACTCGCCGGGCGCAAGGCCGCGCCGGGCGCG
Organism: Lysobacter yananisis; assembly: GCF_031199375.1. Classification (NCBI taxonomy): domain Bacteria; kingdom Pseudomonadati; phylum Pseudomonadota; class Gammaproteobacteria; order Lysobacterales; family Lysobacteraceae; genus Lysobacter; species Lysobacter yananisis. The sequence continues at coordinate 2,680,746 of NZ_CP133568.1, read as the reverse complement.
ACGCGCAACTGCACGCAGCCGCCGCCGGCCGGGAAGAAGCCGTGGCGGTGCAGCGCGAACGCGGTCTCCACGCCGAACCGGCGCAGCGCCGGCAGGTAGCACTCGGCGAGGAAGTCGGCGCTCGGCGCGAGCGGGTTGTGGGTGCCGCCCTCGACGGTGATTTCCGAGGCCGCATCGCAGGCCCACAACGCCGGCAGCACCGTCTGCAGCACCAGCGTCGCCGAACCGGCGGTGCCGATGGAGAAGCGGTAGCGGCCCGGCTGCACCTGGCCCGGGACGAAGCGCAGCGTGGTCGCGCCGAGCTGCGCGCCTTCGACGTAGGCGCGGCCGATCTGCGCGGCCGCGCCGACCGCGGTGAGGTGCTGGCGCATCAGGCCCGGGCGCTTGCGCTTGGCGCGGATGTGCTGCATCTCGAACGCGGTGCCGGTGCACAGGCTCAGCGCCAGCGCCGTGCGCAGCAGCTGGCCGCCGCCGGTCGCGCCGCTGATTTCGATCATTTCCATTTTCTTGTCCATGGTCTTTCGCGCGCGCGCGGGCTCCGCCGCGCGCTGTCGTTTCCTTGCATGATTCGATGCGGGCGGCTCGCGCCGCCCGCTGTGTCGGTTCAATCCGCCGTTCGCGTCCATCCGCCGATCAGCCCTTCACGCACACGACCTGACGCAGGGTATGCACGATCTCGACCAAGTCGCTCTGCGCGGCCATGACCGCGTCGATCGGCTTGTAGGCGGCCGGCGATTCGTCGACCACGTCGGCGTCCTTGCGGCATTCCACGTGCGCGGTGGCGCGGGCGTGCTCTTCCAGGCTGATGCGCTTCTTGGCCTCGGTGCGGCTCATCACGCGTCCGGCGCCGTGGCTGCAGCTATGGAAGCTGTCGGCGTTGCCGAGGCCGCGCACGATGAAGCTCTTGGCGCCCATGCTGCCCGGGATGATGCCCAGCTCGCCCTTGCGCGCGCTCACCGCGCCCTTGCGCGTCACCAGCACGTCCTTGCCGAAGTGATGCTCGCGGTTGACGTAGTTGTGATGGCAGTTGACCGCCTCGGCCTGCGCCTCGAACGGCTTGGCGATGACCTTGCGCGCCGCGTCGACCACATGCCGCATCATGATCTCGCGGTTGTCGCGCGCGAACCGCTGCGCCCAGTCCACCGCGAACACGTAGTCGGCGTAATGGTCGCTGCCTTCGGGCAGGTAGGCGAGATCCTGGTCCGGCAGGTTGATCATCCAGCGGCGCATGTCCTGCTTGGCCAACTCGATGAAGTGGCTGCCGATGGCGTTGCCGACGCCGCGCGAACCGGAGTGCAGCATGAACCACACGCGCTGTTCCTCGTCCAGGCAGACCTCGACGAAGTGGTTGCCGGTGCCGAGGGTACCCAGGTGGCTCAAGTGGTTGCTGCGCTCGAGCTTGGGATGCTTGGCGACGATGCGGTCGAAACCCTCGTGCAAGCGTTCCCAGGCCTGCAGCGACGCCGTCGGCGGATTCGCCCACGCACCCTTGTCGCGCAGCCCGCGGCCGACGGTGCGGCCGTGCGGCACGGCTTTCTCGATCGCCGCGCGCAACGGGCCGAGCTGATCCGGCAAGTCGTTCGCCACCAGGGTGGTGCGCACCGCGATCATGCCGCAGCCGATGTCCACGCCGACCGCGGCCGGCACGATCGCGCCGAGGGTCGGCACCACCGAACCCACGGTCGCGCCCTTGCCCAGGTGCACGTCGGGCATCACCGCGATCCAGCGGTGCACGAATGGCAGCTTGGCGATGTTCTGCAGCTGACGACGCGCTTCGTCTTCCAGCGGCACGCCGCGGGTCCAGTGCTTGATCGGCACCGAGCCCGGGTCGTGGATGACGTCGTAGTGGGCATTGGCGTTGGCGTTCATGGGTGCAGCTCCTGCGGTTCGGGCTTCGTGCCCGTGGCTCGTTCGAGCCGTTGAATTGTCGTGATGCATCGTTGGTCCAGACCGGGCCGGCGGGCCACCCTGGCCCGCCGGCGTCTTCCCTGCGCCGCCTCGCACCTCCTTGGCGCGTGCGGCCGGCGGACCGTCCTGGTCCGCCGCGCGGAAGCGTTCCGTGCATCCGCGTCGCGGCGCGTCCTTGCGCCGCTGCGGCGACCGTCCGTGTCGCCGCCTGCACCCGCCTCGCGGCGGTAACGATCCGAGGCGAGGCGCCGAGGGGTTGGCCTTCGGGCACTCGCGTTCGGGACTTGCCAGGACTAACGCAATGGCCGTGCCAACTTTCCCAACCGCGAATCAACCTGTTGTTTTTGAAAGATTTAAGGTCAATCAGCCCGCCGACGCTCGCTATCTACTTCGATCTGTTCCTATACTTTGAGATATAAATTTATCCAAATAGATAGCCCATGAAGCGCCAGGTCGTCATCGGCATGCTCGGCACCCAACTCGACGCCGCCTCCGGCGCCGGCCGCTGGGAGAAATGGCGCCCGACCGTCTCGCTCGGCATGCACGAGGACTTCCTGCTCGACCGCATGGAGCTGCTCGCCGACGAACGCCGCTTCGCCCGGCTCGCCGGGCAGGTCGCCGCCGACCTCGCCCAGGTCTCGCCCGAAAGCGACATCCGCCGCCACGACCTCTACCTCAGCGACCCCTGGGACTTCGAGGCGGTTTACGGCGTGCTCGACGATTTCGTCCGCGGCTACGACTTCCGCCCGGACGAGGAGGACTACTACGTCCACATCACCACCGGCACCCACGTCTCGCAGATCTGCTGGTTCCTGCTGGCCGAAAGCCGGCTGTTCCCCGGCCGGCTGCTGCAGACCGCGCCGCCGCGCAAGCAGGACGGCCGCTCGCCGGGCAGCTTCGCGATCATCGATCTGGACCTGTCGCGCTACGACCGCATCGCCCAACGCTTCGCCGAGCAACGCCTGCACGACCGCGACCTGCTCAAGAGCGGCATCGCCACGCGCAACCCGGCGTTCAACCGCATGATCGAGCAGATCGAAACGGTGGCCACGCGCTCGAAGTCGCCGATGCTGCTGATGGGCCCGACCGGCGCCGGCAAGAGCCAACTGGCGCGGCGCGTGTTCGACCTGAAAAAGCAGAAGCACCAGCTGCCCGGCCGTTTCGTCGAGGTCAACTGCGCGACCCTGCGCGGCGACGGCGCGATGAGCACCTTGTTCGGCCATATCAAGGGCGCCTACACCGGCGCCTCGGCCGACCGCGCCGGCCTGCTGCGCTCGGCCCACCAGGGCCTGCTGTTCCTCGACGAGATCGGCGAGCTAGGCCTGGACGAACAGGCGATGCTGCTGCGCGCGCTGGAGGAAAAGCGCTTCCTGCCGGTCGGCGGCGACAAGGAAGTGGAAAGCGACTTCCAGCTGATCGCCGGCACCAACCGCGACCTGCAGGCCAGCGTGCTGGACGGCCGCTTCCGCGAAGACCTGCTGGCGCGCCTGAACCTGTGGACCTACCGCCTGCCCGGCCTGGCCGAGCGCGCGGAGGACATCGAGCCGAACCTGGAGTTCGAACTGGAACGGCATTCGCGCGAGAACCACCAGCGGGTGACCTTCAACCGCGAAGCGCGCGCACGCTACCTCGCTTTCGCGCTCAGCGGCGAAGCCAGCTGGAGCGGCAATTTCCGCGACCTGGGCGCGTCGGTGATGCGGCTGGCGACGCTGGCCGAGGGCGGGCGCATCCGCGCCGATCTGGTCGAGGAAGAGATCGGCCGCTTGCGCGCGCAGTGGCACGGCGCGCAAGCGGTCTCGGCATTGGACGAACTGCTCGGCGCGCATGCGGCGGCGCAGCTGGACCGCTTCGACCGGGTCCAGCTGGACGACGTGCTGACGGTATGCCGGCGCAGCAAGAGCCTGTCGCAGGCCGGCCGCGAGCTGTTCGCGATCTCGCGCGCGAACAAGGCCAGCAGCAACGATGCCGACCGGCTGCGCAAGTACCTCGCCCGCTTCGGCCTGGACTGGGAACGCGTTCGCGCGGGCTGAAGCGGCGGGCGCCGGCGCGCGGGCGCGGCGAACGCCGCGTCAGCGCGCGACGGTCACTGCACGCCGGCGTTGCGCAGTTCGTGGCTCGCCACGATCTCGGCGGCATTCTGCGCCAGGCCGAGCGGGCCGGTCACGCAGCTGACGTAGACGTACTTGCGGTTGTCGCGGGTCAGCATGCCGACCTGCCAGCGCACCGATTCGTTGCCGGCATCGACCGCGCCGGTCTTGATCATCGGCGGCACGCCGCCGGTCATCGCTCCGGCCGCGGCGATCACCCGCCCGCGCGAGGACACCACGTAGCCCGGCGGCTCCAGGCTCTCGCGCACGCTCATCATCGACTGGCGCGACACCGGCAACTGGTCGCCGAACAGGCGTTGCAGGAAACGCATTTGCTCGTTCGGCGAGATCAGCAGCGAGCCGCCGTTCCAGTACTCGCCGCCGCCGCGGGTGTCGGCGTTGCCGTAGCCGAAGCGGTTGAGGTATTCGCCCATGCGGGTCGCGCCCATCTGCCGGTCGATGTCGCGGAAGTATTCCGGCGAGGAATAGGCCAGCGCCGATTCCAGGGTCTGGCCGTTGCTGGCGCCGGTGGCGCGCACCACCGAGGCGTCCAGCGCGGCCAGCGCCGCGGCCAGTTCGAAGGTGGCCGCCGGCGAGACCTGGCGATCGCAGCCCTGCGCCGGCCGCCGGCGCAGTTCGCTGCCGCCCAGCTCGCTGAGCAGGAAGCAGGCGCGCAGCGGCGGTTGCTCGGGTTGCGGCAGCTCCGACGCCGGCGGCGTCGGATAGCTGCGCGGGTACTGCGCGGCCAGCGGCGGCGCGGCCACGGCGCACGCGAGCGCGGCGAGGACGGCCAAACGGGGAACGAAACGGCGGCGGACGGCATTCATGCCTGTTGCTCCTTGCAGCGGCGCAGCCCGCACGGGCCCGCCGGTACGGGCGGACGCGCGCGCCCAGCGCGCGGGGCGCCCAGAATGCCACGGCGACGGCGCGGTTTTCGAGCGCGCGCCGCGCCGGCGCGCGCGTTCGCCCGGTTCGGCACCGTGTTCCGGCGCCGCCGCGGCGCGGCGCCCCCCCCCGAGTTGACCGCAAGCGCGCTTGAGGTCCTATGCTCGCGCGTTCCCTCCCCGCGACCCGACCGCATGAGCGCCGTCCCGCCTCCCACCGATCCTCCCGCCGAAGGCGACGCCCGCGACGGCGCCGCGCCGGTCGCCCGCGCCGACGGCCGCCGCGACGACTGGTCGGTGCTGGCCTCGCTGCTGCCGTACCTGCGTCCGTATCTGGGCCGCATCGTCCTGGCCCTGCTGATGGTGCTGGCCGCCAAGCTGCTGAACCTGTACGTGCCGATGGCGCTCAAGCAGCTCATCGACCGGCTCAACGTGCCGGTCACACCGGTGCTGCTGCCGGTGGCGCTGCTGCTGGCCTACGGCGCGGCGCGGGTCGGGGTGACCTTGTTCACCGAACTGCGCCAGGTGGTGTTCGCGCGGGTGATGGCGCGGACCTCGCGCCAGGTGACCCTGCAGGTGTTCCGCCACCTGCACGGCCTGAGCCTGCGCTTCCACCTCGCCCGCCGCACCGGCGGCGTCGCCCGCGACGTCGAGCGCGGCGGCAGCGCGATTTCCGACCTGCTCGACTGGACGCTCTACACCATCGTCCCGGTGCTGATCGAAGTGGCGCTGGTGACCGCGGTGCTGGTGTGGATCTACGACTGGCGTTTCGCCGCGATCGCGATCGGCACGCTGCTGCTCTACGGCCTGTGGACGGTGGCGGTGACCGAATGGCGCACGCGCTATTACCGCGCCGCGGTCGAGGCCGACACCCGCGCCAACGAGCGCGCGGTCGATTCGCTGCTCAACTACGAGACGGTCAAGTACTTCAACAACGAAGAGCACGAAGCGCTGCGCTACGACGACAACCTGCGCCACCTGGAGAACGCGCAGGTGATGTCGATCAAGACGCTCGCCGTGCTCAACCTGGGCCAGAGCCTGACCGTGGCGCTGGGCGTGACCGCGATGATGTGGTTGGCCGCGCAGGGCGTGGCCGAGGGCCGCATGACCGTCGGCGATCTGGTCCTGGTCAATGCCTATCTACTGCAGCTGTCGGCGCCGTTGTTCATGCTCGGGATGATGTACCGCGAGGTGAAGCAGGCGCTGACCAACATGGAGCGCCTGTTCGGCCTGCTCGACGAGCGCCAGGACGTGCGCGACGCCGACGGCGCCGTAGCGCTGGCCAGCGCCCGCCCGGCGGTGCGCTTCCGCCAGGTCCGCTTCGGCTACGACCCGCGCCGCGAGATCCTGCGCGGCGTCGACTTCGAGATCGCTGCCGGCGCCACCGTGGCGGTGGTCGGCCACTCCGGCTCGGGCAAGTCGACCCTGGCGCGGCTGTTGTACCGGTTCTACGACGTGGATACCGGCGCGATCGAGATCGACGGCGCCGACCTGCGCGCGCTGAGCCAGTCCTCGCTGCGCGGCGCGATCGGCATCGTCCCGCAGGACACGGTGCTGTTCAACGACACCATCGGCTACAACATCCGCTACGGCCGGCCCGAGGCCAGCGAGGCCGACGTCGAGGCGGCCGCGCGCGCGGCCCACATCCACGAGTTCATCGTCGGCCTGCCCGACGGCTACGACACCCCGGTCGGCGAGCGCGGCCTGAAGCTGTCGGGCGGCGAGAAACAGCGCGTGGCGATCGCCCGCGCGCTGCTCAAGAACCCGTCGATCCTGATCTTCGACGAGGCCACCTCGGCCCTGGATTCCAAGTCCGAGCGCGCGATCCAGGGCGAGCTGGACCGATTGGCGGTAGGCCGCACCACCCTGGTGATCGCGCATCGTTTGTCGACGGTGATGGATGCGGACCAGATTCTGGTCATGGACGCCGGGCGCATCCTCGAACGCGGGACGCATGCGCAATTGCTGGCGATGCAGGGCGTGTATGCGCAGATGTGGGATCTGCAGCGGCGGCAGGGCGAGGAGGTTTCGGCCTGAGTCTTGTGCGCGGCCTCGCAGCGGCGGCGTCGACCGGGATTCGCGGTCGCGGCTTGCGCCGCTCCTACAGTCGCTCCGTGCCGGTTCGCGGTTACGGCCGCTCCCTGTAGGAGCGGCGCAAGCCGCGACCACGCACCTGCACGCTCGCGATGCGACTGCGGGCACTGCGTCGAAACCGCCCCTCAACCGGCAGGCAGCGCCTCCCACACCATGTACACATCCGCGCGCTGGTAATGCGAACCCGGCCGCGGCGCCGGGCGATGGCGGAAGCCGACGCTCTCGTACAGCTTCAACGCCGGCGCCAGCTTGGTGCTCGATTCCAGGAACAGTTCGCGCCCGCCCATCTGCGCGAACGCGTCGATCGCGCCGCCCATCAGGCGCCGGCCGATGCCGCCGCCGCGCAGTCCCGGCGCCACCGCCATCTTGGTCAGTTCGACCGTCCCGTCCGGGTACGGCAGCAAGGCCACCGTGCCGAGCGCGCGCTCGTCCGCGCCGACCGCGAACAGGATGCGGCCGCCGCCGGCCAGCAGGTGGGTTTCCGGATCGCCGAGCACCTCGCGGTCGATCGGCTCGACCACGAACCAGCGCTCCAGCCATTCGATGTTGAGGCGGGCGAAATCCGCGCGCCAGCGCGGGTCGTACTCGACGATGCGGACGGGCTCGACCGCGACGGTGGGAAAAGAAGGATCGCTCATGCCGCGATCATAGCCGCGCCGCCGCGACCCGGCGCCTGGACCAAAGCCGCATGTGCCCGGCGGGAACCAAAACGGTGGCTTCAAGCATGGCGGCTTGAAGCCGCCGTCGTGCGGTGCGCGTTGCGCCCGCGCTCAGTCCTGGGCCTTGCCGGCCGCGCCCTTGCCTGCCGGTCCCTTGGCGGGGGTCTGCTTGCCGCCGTGCGGCTTGGCCGGCCCCTTGCCGGGCTTGGCCGCGTCGCCGCCCTTCGCGTCTTTGGCCTTCGCGTCCTTGGCCTTGGCATCGCTGGCCTTGGCCGGCGCCGGCGTCTCCACGTCGCGGAACGGACGATTGGGGAAATCGCGGCGCAGTTCGCTGTCGATCAGGATCGGCCGGCCCCAGCGGTCGTAGGTCGGCACGAAGCCGCGCTTGAGCTTGTGGAACTCGGCCGAGCCGGGCTTGATCCCGAGCCGCTGCGCGACCGCGCCCCAGCCGTCGGCGTGGTCGCGGTCCCATTCGTCGACCACGTAACGGCACGGGCGGCCCAGCACCTGGGCGATGGCGCAGGCGTAGTAGACATCGCCCGGCGTCCAGCGGCGGCGATCGAGCAGTTCGCCGACCAGTTCGCGCGGCGCGCCGTAGTACCGCACCATCTCGTCGACGAACGGCTCGCGATAGCGCCCGCCGTAGCGGTTGATGTCGCCCAGCCACGCGTCCACCCAACCATCGCCGCTGCGCGGCTGCCACGCCGGCGCTAGGTCCTGCGCCTGCACCGAGGTGCCGAGCAGCGTCGCCAGCGACGCGGTCAGGGCGAAGAATTTTCGTTTCAGCGAATGCGGCATGGCGGGCTCCTCGCGGCGGCGACGCGTTTCGTCGCGGGCGCTGTCGTGTGTGCTGCGCGTGCTTGCTAAATCGGGCCGGCGGCGCGGGGGATCAACGCAGCGCGCGCGGCCAGTTCAGCCGGCAGCCACGGCGCGTTCGCGATCCAGTCAGCACTGGCCCATGCGACCCTGTCGAAACGAACGCCGGCACGGTTCGATCCGACGATGGCACCGCCGCGGCGCAGTCGCTGCGATCAGCGCGAGATCGTGAACTTGCCGAACGCCACGCCCAGGTCCCAGCCCTGGCCGGTGCCGGCCAGGGCCAGCGAAACCTCGCCCTTGGTCATCACCTGGGCCTTGCTCGAACGCGATGCGCCGGCATGGGCTTCGGCGGTGGCGTAGCTGCCGAGTACGTCGGAGATCCGGCGCACACCGGCGAACTCGCCGGTGCCGCGATCGATCCGCGACTTGCCGACGGTCAGGCCGCCGCCCTTGGCGCGGATCTTCACGCTCATGCTCTGGCCGTTGCTGCAATGGATCGTGCCCGAGCCGCTGGAAGTCTTGTAGAACACCGACCAGCCCGACATCGAGAACTTGAGCTTGCAGGTCAGCGTATCCGCCGCGGCCGTGCCCGGCAGCGCGAGCGCGGCCAGCAGCGCCGCCGCGAACGCGGCGCCGCGCAGGCGCGTGGAAGCGGGGGCGTGGACGGAAACCTGGGACATGCAGGACCTCGTGCGGACGGGGCGCGGGCGCCGGGTGCGGCCGCGGGGAAAGCAGGCTATCACCGTCCGCAGGCATTGGCGCGAGCGCGGGCCGGGGAGCCGCCGCGACAGCGGACGCGGCCCGGATGCAACGACGGCGCCACCGGGGCGCCGTCGTCGTGGAGCTTGCCTGGCCGCGGCCCTGCGCCAGCGGCCGGACGCCGCAGGTTCAACCGCGCCGGTTCAACGGCACCGACTCAATCGTCGTGGCGATCGCGCCAGCGGCCGTTGCCATGGCCATGGCCACGCCCGCGATCGTAGTAGCGGTTGTCCCAGCGATTGTCGTGGCGGCGGTCGTAGCGCGCGTCGTAGTACGTGGTCCGGCACTTGCCGTGGCGATTGCAGTCGCGGTCGTAGTAGCGGCGGTCGTTGGCGTAGTAGCGCGGCGGCGGCGCCGGGCGATAGCGGTAATCGACGTAGCGCGGGGCGTTGCGGTAGTAGGTCGGCCGGCCCCAACGGTCGCGCACCACGATCAGGCGGTCGTTGTAGCCGTAGTTGCCGTAGCGCCAGTACGGCGTGTTGTTGCGCACGATCACGTCGGCGATATCGACGATGACCCGGGTCAGGTCGTCGGCGCGCGCCGGCGCGGGCAGCGCGAAGGCCGCCGCACCGAGACCGGCGGCGAGGGCGACGGGAGCGAACCAGCGGGAAAGAGCGGTCATGGCGGTCTCCTGGGGGATGCCCGCATCGTCGGCGGGCAAGGCGACTTTGCCGCCGTCTCGGTGAACCGGTTTTTAACCGTTCGCGCCGCTTTCACGGCCGCTCAGTCGCGGTTGCCGTCGGCCGCGGCGCGGCATCGGGCCGGTACCGTTTTCATGCGGCGTGTTTCAGGCGGCCTGCTTCACGCGGCCTGCTTCACGCGGCCTGCGCCGCGCGCGCCAGTTCGCGCACCGCCTGCGGCAGCTCGGCCGCGCCGGCGACGCGGCGCAGGCGCGGCGCGTCGGCGGCGACCTCGGCCTCGGTCTCGTGCGCCCAGGTGGTGTGGTACGGCATGTGGATGCCCCAGCCGCCCAGATCCAGCACCGGCGCGATGTCCGAGCGCAGCGAGTTGCCGATCATCGCGAACTGCGCCGCCGGCAGGCCGAACTCGCGCAGCAGCCGGGCGTAGGTGCCGGCGTCCTTCTCGCTGACGATCTCGATGCGCCGGAACAGGTCGGCCAGGCCGCACTGCTTGACCTTGGCCTCCTGGTGGAACAGGTCGCCCTTGGTGATCAGCACGATCTCGAAGTCCGCGGCGATCGCCGCCACTGCCTCGGGGATGCCCGGCAGCATCTCCACCGGATGGCGCAGCAGGTCCTTGCCGAGTTCGACGATGCGGTGCAGGTCGGCCGCGGCGATGCGCTGGCCGGTGATCGCCACCGCCGCCTCGATCATCGACAAGGTCATGCCTTTGACGCCGTAACCGAACACGCCGATGTTGTTCTTCTCGATCTCGTACAGGCGCTCGTGCAGGCGCGCGTCGCCGAGGTCGACGTACCGGCCGACGATGCGCTCGAAATCGAGCTGGGCCTGGTCGAAATAGTCCTGGCTGCGCCAGAGGGTGTCGTCGGCGTCGAAGCCGATCATGCGAAGGGGTGCGCTCATGCGCGGATTATCCCGCATTTGCGTTGCGCGCACCCGCGCCGGCGATGCGCCGCGGCGAACCCGGCGCGGACCGAACAACCGCCCGGCGCCGGCGCGCGAATACGCGCAAAAAAGAAGGGCGGCCGAGGCCGCCCTTCGTACAACGCAGGAAGATCCTGCACCCCAAGGGGGCGGCCGGAGAGAGTTCGGCCGCCCTGACCGTGGCGCAGCCGCGCTTACTTGCCGCCGCTGCTGCTGGCGCCGCCGCCCGACTGGGCCTTGGCGACGTAGTTCTTGTATTCGTCCGGCGTCAGCTGGCCGTTGCTGTCGCTGTCGGCCTGCTCGAACACTTGGCTCAGCGCGGGCACGGCCGCGGCTTCGTTCTTGCTGAGGTTGCCGCTCTTGTCGGTGTCGACGTCGGCCCAGCTCTTCTTCTGCGCGGTCGGCGCCGGCGCGGCGGTCGCGGCCGCCGGTTCCTGGGCGGTCGCGGCCGGGGTCGCGGCATCGCCGGTCGGCGGCGCCTGCTCGGTGGCCGACTGGGCGAACGCCATCGGTGCGGCCAGCGCGGCGGTCAGGGCCAGGGCGGCGATCAGCGGCTTGCGGGACTTGATGTTCATCCGTCGGTTCTCCTCGTATTGGGTGGGCCGTTGTTGCGCGATCGACGCCTCGTCTGTCGGCGACCGCTCGGCATGTGGTGCTGCGAAGCACGGGGCCACCTTGCCGATCCGGTTCTGAACCGATCACCGGACGCGGGAGTTAAAGCTACGTTGGCTTAACCACAGCGCGGCGCGCAGCGGTTAGGCGCGGCCCCGATCGGGGCGACGCGCTACGACGAAACGTGACTCGCAGCGGCAAATCGTTAGCGCTTCGTTCGATGGATTTGGCTGAATGCAACACAACGTTTACGAAAACGCGGTGCGGTGGGTGGGTGGATCGCGGCTGGCGCGAGAGCGTCGGGACTGAAGTCCCTCCCACAACAGCGCTGTCGAAACCGTCTCGCGACGCGGCGCCGACGCGTTCGCTATTGATAGGAGGGCTTCTTGCGGAAGTGCTTTGTGGGAGGGGCTTCAGCCCCGACGCTCTCGTACCAGCCGCGACGCCGCTACACCGGCCGCTGCACCCGCGCGAAATGGATCTCGTGCCGCTCCCGATCCGCCGCGGCCACGCGCAGGCAATCGGCCGCCTGCGCCTCCAGTTCGGCGCGCTCCGCCGCCGCCAGGCGCCGGAACGGCGAGATCGTCAGCATCGCCGTGCGCGCATCGCGCTGCAGTTTCCACACCCCGGCGACGAAGCCGTCCACCAGCACGGTCGCCGCGACCAGGCCGTTGCGGCTGAACACCGCCGGCCGCAGCGCCTCGTCGAGGATGCGCGCGCGCCGCGCGTGGGCGAGCAGGACGTTGTCGAATTCGGGCAGCAAGCGCGGCGGCGCCGGCAGTTCCGGCGGCGGCCGCGGCGCGTCGGGCAGGTCGAACAACTCGCTGCCGTCTTCGTCGCGGAACACGCACAGGCGCGAACGCAGGCGCTGCAGCCGCTGGTTGGTCGCGGCCAGGCCCGACCACGCCGCGAGATCGCGCGCGCTGGCCGGCCCGAACGCACCGAGGTAGCGCAGCGCCATCGCGTCGACGGCGTCCTCGTCCGGCGCGTCGGCGATCGCGGCGCCGAGCCAATCCAGCGCGGTCGCGAACGCCGCCGGCTTGTGCCAGTCCCAGGTGCCGGCCGGCGGCACGTGCACCAGCGGTTCGAGATTGCGCACCAGACGCGCCAGTTCGTCGCAATCGTGTTGCGGCCACTGCGCGCGCAAGGCCTCGCCGAGCGCGGTCGCGCTCAGCGGCGCGGCGCGCAGCGCGTCGAAGCCGGCGCGGCGCAGCGCGTGCAGGTCCAAGCCCTTGAGCGCCTTGGCGTGGCCGCTGGCCAGCGACAGCCGTTGCAGCACCGGCTGCAACACCGGGCGCAGGGCGCGGTAGTCGTCGGCGCCGACCAGGTGCAAGGTGCCGCGCATCATCGTCGCGCGGACGATGCGGCGCTCGCGCATCGCCTGGGTCAGGTCGTCGAGGGCGAAGTCCTGCAACCGCGTCCACAGGCCCAGGTATGGCGGGTTCGGCGCCTGCGCCTGCAGTCCGATCAGGCGTTCGACCATCGCCAGCGGCGACTGCGCGCTGCGTTCGAGCAACGACTGCCGCGCCAGCAGCGCGCGGTTGAGCGCGCGCGCCGACAACTGCGGCGGGCTCAACGCGGCACCGGGCAGCGCGGCGGCCGATGGGGATCGTCGCGCCGCAGCGAGCGTGCGCCAGAGCGTTCGCCGGCGGGATCGCGCGCGAACGCGGTCGGATGCCCATCCGGCGCCCACGGCTCGCCGCTCTCGCCGCGCGTGCCGCACCCCGAAATCGGCGCGGCGGCCAAGCCGCACGCAGCCGGGCTCAGCGCCATCGTCGGCGTCGGCCTCACGCTTCGTTCTCGGCGAACACATCCACGCGCGGCTCGCCGTCCTCGTCCACGCTCACCGCGACCACGATCGGGCGGCAGCAGACCTGGCAATCCTCGATATAGCGCTGATCGCCGGCGGAATCGTCGACCAGCAGCTCGATCGGTTCGCCGCAATAAGGGCAATGCGCTTCCACGCTGGGCAGCATGCGGCGACTCCATGAGAGAACTTGAGGAACGGTGCGATAGCGGCCGCAGGATGCGCGGCCGGCGCGGTCGCGTCCAGTGACGATCCTCATCCCGGACGGCGCTGGCCGGGCGCCGCACCGCAGCATGGTCGGAGCGGGTTCGCGCGCATGGCAGCGTTCGCGAACCGGCCGACGAACGGCGCCGCGCATCTCACCGCACGTTAACCCGCGGCAGCGGACGCTGGCTTCGCCACGGCCGTGCAGGCATCGCCGCCGTGCCCGGCCGGGGTGCGACCGGCGTTCCTTCGCGAACGCCAGCGACGGCGGCGCGCGGAGGGCGACATGAAGACCCGTCATGTATTCAGTACTCCCGACCTGGCCAGCGCGCAGGCGGCGATGGACGCCGCGCGCGAGGCCGGCGTGCGCGACGACGACATCCTGCTGATCGCGCGCTCGGACATCGAGCTGGAATCGATCCCCGACGAACGCAAGGAAGCCGACACCGACCTGATGCCCGCGGCGCTGCGCGGCGCGGGCTACGGCGGCGCCGCCGGCCTGCTCGCCGGGCTGCTGGCGGTGGTGGTCACGCCGATCGGCCTGACCGTCGCCGGCACCGCCGCCGCGCTCGCCGCCGGCGCGATGGTCGGTTGCTGGGCCTCGGCGCTGGTGGGTTCGTCGCTGCCCGATCCGATCCGGCGCAAGTTCGATGCGCACATCCGCGGCGGCCGCATCCTGGTGGTGATCGACGGCGACCGCGAGCTGCTCGGCCAGGCCGAGGCGCGGGTGCTGGCACGCGCGGAAGGAGTGGAACTGCTGCCGTTCGACGCGCCCAAGGCGCTGGCCTGAAGATCGCGCGCGCCGGGGCGGATACCGGCCCGCGAACGCGATGGCCTCACGCGGGCGCCGGCGGCGCACGCGCATCGGTCGCTACGCGTGCGAACGCACGTTCGCCGCAGGGCCCCGGCACGGAGGGTTTGCGCAGCCGCAGCAATCGCGTGACCTGCGTACAGCACCGATGCGGGCGCCTGCGCGCGGCCATCTCGCGCGCTTACGATTTCCTAGCGCGCAAGCCACATTGCGCGCGTGATCGCGGTTGAAGATCGTTCGCCATGCCTGCACGGCGGCGATGAACTGCCGAGGCGGTCGCAAGATCGCGCGCGCGGCGGGTGGCACTCTCGGCCGGCCTCCCCTCACGCCCACGCCGGAGACTTCCGATGAAACTCAAGACGCTATGCCTGTCGTGCGTTGCCGCGCTGGCCCTGTCCGCGGCCGCCACCACCGCCAGCGCGCACGATGCGCCGGCCGACGACGCGGGCGCGGCCAAGGCCAACCCGTTCACCGCCACCGAAGTGGCGCGTTTCAACGAACCCTGGGCGATGACCTTCCTGCCCAACGGCCGCCTGCTGGTCACCGAGAAGCGCGGCGTGCTCAAGGTGCTGACCATCGGCGGCAGCGCGCAGACCATCACCGGCGTGCCGGCCGTGGCCTACGGCGGCCAGGGCGGATTCGGCGACGTGATCCTGCATCCGCAGTTCGCGACCAACAGCCTGATCTACATCAGCTACGCCGAGAGAGGCACGACCAGCGGCACCGCCGGCGCCACCGTCGCGCGCGCCAAGCTCAACCTCACCAGTTCCGGCGGCTCGCTGAGCAACCTGCAGGTGCTCTGGCGCCAGCCCAAGCTCAGCGGCAGCAACCACTACGGCCACCGCCTCGCGTTCGGCCCGGACCACAAGCTGTGGATCACCTCCAGCGAGCGGCAGAAGTTCGACCCCGCGCAGGATCTCAACTCGCCGCTGGGCAAGGTGATCCGGCTCAACGACGACGGCAGCGTGCCGACCGACAATCCCTTCTATAACCGCGGCGGCGTCGCCGCGACGGTGTGGTCCTACGGCCATCGCAACCTGCTCGGCATCGCGTTCGATGCGCAGAACAAGCTGTGGATCCACGAGATGGGGCCCAAGGGCGGCGACGAACTCAACCTGATCGAGCGCGGCTCCAACTACGGCTGGCCGCTGGTCTCGCAGGGCGACCACTACGACGGCACGCCGATCCCGCGCCACAACACCCGCCCCGACCTCAACGCGCCGGAAGCGTGGTGGAACCCGGTGATCGCGCCGGCCGGCTTCGTGATCTACTCGGGCACCCGCTTCCCGAACTGGGCCGGCAGCGGCCTGATCGGCGGCCTCGCCTCGCAGGCGCTGGTGCGGGTCAAGTTCAACGGCAATACCGCGGCCGAAGCCGAGCGCTATCCGATGGGCAAGCGCATCCGCGAGGTCGAGCAAGGGCCTAATGGCGATGTGTGGTTGCTCGAGGATGGGACGAATGCGCGGTTGCTGCGGCTTACGCCTCTTTGAAGCAGGAGTGAGCGTGGAGGAGTGAGGAGCGAGCGTTTGCGGCGCTTCGCGCTTGCTCTGCGGCAGCAAAGAAAAAGCGGGCTTCAGCCCGCTTTTTTCTTTGCTGCGCCCGCGCGCTTGTGCTCTCGCTCGCTCCTCGCTCCTCCGCGCTCACTCCTGCTTGCTTCACTGCGCCGCGCGCAACGCCGGCTTGCGCGTCCCCAACGCCAACTGATAGCGCTGCACCAGCGCCTCGACCTTGGCGATGTACTCCTGGGTTTCGCGATACGGCGGCACGCCGCGGTAGCGCGTCACCGTGCCGATGCCGGCGTTGTAGGCGGCCGTGGCCAGGGTCAGGTCGTTGTTGTAGCGCCGCAGCAGCGACTTGAGGTGGCGCGCGCCGGCCTTGATCGATTCGTCCGAGGAAAACGGATCGACCACGCCGTATTCCTTCGCGGTGTCCGGCATCAGCTGCATCACGCCCTGGGCGCCCTTGCTCGACACCGCCCGCGCGTCGAAGCCGCTTTCGGCGTGGGCGATCGCGCGCAACCAGGCGTCGTCCAGGCCGTTGGCCTTGGCCGCGCTGCGGAACTGCGCGGCGAACTTGTCCAACTGCGGCTTGCCGACCTTGCCCAGGCCCGGATGCGCCGGCTCGCCTGGCGGCGTTTCCACGCTGAAGCCCATCACCCGCACCGAACCGGGCAGGTTGCGCGTGCTGTAGACGGTCTTGCCGTCCTGCTGGCGCTCGTAGAGGTTGCCGTTGATGACGCCGAGCTCGCCCCACAGGTTCGGCAGCTTCACCGCGTTGTCGTCGATCTGTTTGGCTTCGCAGCGCGACCCCGGTTCGGGCGCGGTGGCGAGGCTGACGGTGCCGTCGCGCACGCAGCGGTACACGGTGCGCGCCTGCACGGCCGTGTTCGCCAGCGCCAGCAAGGCGAAGGCGGCGGCGAAGCGCAGAACCAGGGTGCGGGGGCGCGCGGGGGCGGTCATGGAGCGCGATTCTAGGGCCGCGGGGCGGCCCGGACAGCGCCGGAAGTCAGGGGCCGGGCGAAACGTTCATTCAGCTTGCGGGCAACTGCGCTTACGCGCATTCAGGCCCGATGCCGCGCGGCGACCTGAGCCGAAAGCGTCGGGGCTGAAGCCCTCCCACAAAAGCGCGCTTGTCGCGCCGCCGGCCGGTGTACCGCTCTGGTGGGAGGGCCTTCAGGCCCGATGCCTTCCGATCCGCTGCCGCGCAGCGACCCGAGCCGAAAGCCTCGGGCTCAAGCACTCCCACAAAAGCGCGCTTGTCGCGCCGCCGGCCGAAACACCGCTCTCGTGGGAGGGCCTTCAGGCCCGACGCCTTCCGATCCGATGCCGTGCGGCGACCCGAGCCGAAAGCGTCGGGGCTGAAGCCCCTCCCACAAAAGCGCGCTGGCCGCGCCGCTGGTCGGGAAAACCGCTCTTGTGGGAGGGCCTTCAGGCCCGACGCCTTCCGATCCGACGCCGAGCAGCGACCCGAACCGTGAGCCTCGGGGCCGAAGCCCTCCCACCGCGCTAAGAGCGCCGGGGCTCAAGCCCCTCCCGCCGCCGTCGTTGTCGTTGCCCGCTTGTCGAGGACGGCGCTACGCGGGAGGGGCTTGAGCCGCGGCGTTCTCCGACCGCACGCCAGACTTGCCTCGACCCGAAAAAACGGGCGCGACGCCGCCGACTCGCCCGGCCGCACCGCGCCCGCGAAAACAGGGCCCGGCCGCCCGCTCCGGCGGCCGGGCGCGGGAATCAGCCGCCGTCGCCGCTGGTCGGCGGCGGCGCGGTGGCGGCGTCGGCCGGGGCGCTGGACGGCGTACTCGAAGAGGACGCCGGCGCGTCCGGCGTGGTTTCGCCCTTGCTCGCGCACGCGGCGAGCGACAGCGCGCCCAGCACGATCGAAGCGTAGGCGGCAGTGCGGAGATCGATCTTCATGGAAGCATGCACCTCTTGGTTGGTTCGGCCGGCCCGCGGGGCCGCGGCTCGGCCGGTTCATGGCTACGGCCGCGGCTGCGGCGCGGTGCGGGGGAACACCGAGGGGGCCGCCGCAGCCGCGGCCGGCTGCGCGTGCCGCAGGGGAAGTGGGACGGCACGGGCTGCACACTGCCGTCACCGCGATGAACGCAAACGGGGCGGCGAGCGCCACGGCTACGTTTCTTTAACCAGCCGTGGCGGCGGCTGCGCTAGGCCGCGACGCGATCGCGCATGAAAGCGTGATCGGCTAATCGCTAATCCGCTGCGGCGTCCGCACGCGCCGCCTGAACGAAACAAAACGTTTACGAACGCGGCGGATTCATGCGCGCCGGCATGTGTCCTCGAGCCGTGCGCCGCGCTCATGCCGATGCGGCGGCGGCACATGCCGCAGTGCGCATTGCGGTCGGCGCGGCGCTGGCACTAAGGTGGCCCATCGCGGCCGCCGCGCGCGCCGCCCGCCACCGAGCGAGGGGAACAACGTCTTGAGCCAGCCGTCGAGCGAGCCGACTTCCGTCCGCGTACCTGCCGCATCCCCTTCCCTGTCCAACCCCAGCCCTGCCCCCGGCGACGCCGGCACCGTGCGCGCGGTCAGCCGCTGGCAGATCGTCGGCCTGTCGATCAACGACGTGATCGGCAGCGGCATCTACCTGCTGCCGGCGACCGCGGCGATGCTGCTCGGGCCGGCCAGCCTGTGGGCGGTGCTGCTGGCCGGCTTCGCGGTGGCGCTGCTGGTGCTGTGCTACGCGCAGGCGGCGAGCTATTTCGACCAGCCCGGCGGCGGCTACCTGTATGCGCGCGAGGCGTTCGGCCCGTTCGCCGGCTTCGAGGTCGGCTGGATGCTGCTGGTCACCCGCATCTCCACCGCCGCCTCGCTCAGCAACGGCCTGGCCGAGGCGGTGGCGCTGTTCTGGCCCGCGGCCAAGGCCGGGCCGGCGCGGGTGTTCATCGTCGCCGGTTCGCTCGGCCTGCTGGTGCTGATCAACGTGCTGGGCGTGCGCACCGCCGCGCGCGCCGGCGTGGCCCTGGCGATCGGCAAGCTGGTGCCGTTGGTGCTGTTCGTGGCGATCGGCGCGTTCTACTTCGATCCCGCGTTGCTGCATTCCGATGCGCC
This sequence comes from Lysobacter yananisis, assembly GCF_031199375.1. Classification (NCBI taxonomy): domain Bacteria; kingdom Pseudomonadati; phylum Pseudomonadota; class Gammaproteobacteria; order Lysobacterales; family Lysobacteraceae; genus Lysobacter; species Lysobacter yananisis. The sequence goes on along the minus strand of NZ_CP133568.1, from coordinate 2,661,977 downwards.
GCTGCCGATGGACCACCTCGGCGAAGCGGCGTTGTTGCTGCTGTTCGCCTACGCCGGCTTCGAGAACCTGCCCGCGGCGGCCGGCGAATACCGCAACCCGCGCCGCGACGTGCCGTTCGCGCTGCTGACCATGATCGTGCTGGTGACGATCGTCTACTTCGCCGTGCAGCTCGTCGCCCTGGGCACCTTGCCCGGCATCGCCCAGTCGACCAGTCCGCTGGCCGAGGCGGCCGCGCATTTCAGCGGCACCGGCCTGGCGCTGGTGCTGACCGTCGGCGCGGCGATCTCGATCCTGGGCACCAACAGCAACACCGTGATGATGGGGCCGCGCTACCTGCTGGCGCTGTCGCGCGACGGCTACGGCCCGCGCGCGCTCGGCGCGATCCATCCGCGCTTCCACACGCCGGCGCGGGCGGTGCTGCTGCTCGGCGCGATCGCGCTGGCGCTGGCGCTGACCGGCTCGTTCCAGCAGCTGGCGCTGCTGTCGGTGGTGGCGCGGCTGTGCACCTACATCGGCACCGCGGTGTCGGTGCTGGTGCTGCAAAAGCGCCACCGCGGCCGCGAGGGCGCGCTGCACCTGCCGGGCGGGCCGTTGATCCCGATCGCGGCGATCGTGCTGTCGCTGGGGCTGCTGGCCAGCGCCAGCGTAAAGAACCTGATCGCCGCGGCGATCGCGCTGGTGGTGGGCGCGGTGATCTACAAGCTGCGGCGCGCGCCGGAAGCTGCCGTGTGGTCGCGGCGGTTTCGCTCATTGCGGGAACTGCGCGAGCGCGGCCGCGGGACGGCGATGACGACGGCTGTGCGGTGTCTCGGTCGCAGCTTGCGCAGCGCCTACAGGAGCTTCGGGCGGGACGCGCTTGACCTGAGGTTTGGTTGAGGTATTAGCCTGCGGGACACTTCCCCCGAAGGTGCTTTGCCATGGCTTCCAATCTCCGCCTCGCGCTGGTTTACGGCAGCGCGCGCGAAGGGCGTTTCTGCGACGTGGTCGGCGAGTGGGCGCAGCGCCGCATCGCCCGCCACGGCGGTTTCGACGTCGACCGCATCGATCCGGTCGAATGGCCGCTGTCGGGCCGCCCCAGCCGCGCCGACGAGGCGCAACTGCAGCAACTGCGCCAGCGCCTGCACGCCGCCGACGCGTTCGTGATCGTCACACCCGAATACAACCACGGCTATCCGGCGGCGCTGAAGGCGCTGATCGACGCCTGCTATGAACCCTGGCGGGCCAAACCGGTGGCCTTCGTCAGCTACGGCGCCAGTTCCGGCGGGCTGCGCGCGATCGAGCAGCTGCGCCAGGTGTTCGGCGAATTGCACGCGGCGACCTTGCGCGACGGCGTGTGCCTGGCCCACGCCTGGCGCCAGTTCGGCCCCGACGGCGAACTGCGCGAGCCGCAGGCCGCGCACGCGGCGATGGACACGGCCTTGGCGCGGCTGCGCTGGTGGGCGCTGGCCCTGCGCAACGCGCGCGAAACGATGCCCTACGAACTCGCCACCGAGGCGGCAGCATGAGCGGCGCGGGCGAAACCGTGCGCCGGCACCGCTTCGACGGCGGCGACGGCCACGCGCAGGGACCGCAGGCCGGCGACCGTCTGCTCGCCTCGGGCGGCGCGCTGCCGTTCCTGGCCGCCGCGACGCTGCCGCCGGGCTGCGAACTGGTGCTGCTCAGCGGGCATACGCCGCCGGTGATCGACGCCTCGGCCCCGGCCGACAGCATCGCCGCCTACGGCGATACCTTCGCCCAGACCGACGGGACCTTGGGCGAACTGCAACGCAGCTTGCGCGGGCTCGGACTGACGATGGGCGATCTGGTGCAACTGCGCGTGTACGTGGTCGGCGACCCGGCGCTCGGCGGGCGCATGGACAACGAAGGCTTCTCGCGCGCGTACGCGCGATGGTTCGGCACGCCGGAGCAGCCGCGGTTGGTGGCGCGTACGCGGGTGCAGGTGGCTGGATTGGTCAATCCCGGCTGGCTGGTGGAGATCGAGGCGGTGGCGGTCGCTTGAGCGGCGTGGCGCGGTTCGGTTCGGTTCGGTTCGGCGCGGGTCTGGTCTGGTCGGCGGATCGGAAAGCGTCGGGGCTGAAGGCCCTCCCACAAGTGCCTGCGAGCACCACTGGGCACTTATGGTAGGGGCTTCAGCCCCGACGCTCTCGGCTCAGGTTGCCGCACCTACGGGCCGCGGTTCACCGCAACGGCGGCGCGGGCAACGGCGGCGGCGCGCCCTCGGGCAGCGCCAGCAACTGCCGCTGCAGGTCGTACAACACCTCCGCGTCGCCCGCCTGCCACTCGCGCGCTTCGTTGCCGCGGAAGCGGCGGTGGAACGAAGCCAACGCCGCGCCGGGATCGCGCAAGTCGTAGCCGATCAGGCGCAGCGCGGCCCAGGGGTCGAAGCCCGGCGGCGGCGGCGCGAGCGGTTCGCGCGGCCACAGGCCGAAGCCGGCATCGGCCAGGCGCTTCCATGGAAACAGCACGCTCGGATCGCTCTTGCGGCTCGGCGCGAGGTCGCCGTGGGCGAGGATCGCCTGCCGATCGATGCCCAAGCGCCGGGTCAGGTCGTCGAGCAGGCGCAACAGGCTTTGCATCTGCGCTTCAGCGAACGGCTCGCTGCCGTCGTTGTCGAGTTCGATGCCGATCGAGACCGAGTTGAGGTCGCCGATCTCGCCCCAGCGTCCCGCGCCGGCATGCCAGGCGCGGCGATCCTCGGCCACCAACTGATAGATCCGCCCGTCTTCGCCGACCAGATAATGCGCGCTGACCCGGCCTTGCGAGTTCGCCGTCTGCAGCGTGCGCAGCGCTTGCTCGGCGCTGTCCATCTGGGTGTGGTGCAGCACGATCAGTTGCGCGCGCCGCTCGTTGTGGTTCGGCGAACCGCGCCATTGCGCCAGCGGATTGTGCGGCGGCGCGCTGGCGCAACCGGCGAGCGCGAGCGCGGCGCAGAGGACGGCGGACAAAGGAAGGCTGCGCGATGTCATGCGGCGGGCGGCGGCGAAAACCCGAGTGTAGAACATGCCGGGCGCGGCGCCGGCGCGGCCGCGCCCGTTCGGGCCCGGGCTCGTTCATAGCGGGCCTGCTCCGAGGAGGCCCGCTCCGAGGCGGCCTGCTGCGAGCAGGCCTACTCCGAGCGGACCTGCGGCTAGCGGGCTTGCTCCGAGCCGCCCGCTCTGCACGGGCCCGCGCAGGACCCGCGCCTTACAAGTGTCATCGCGCCCGCATTCGGTGACGCGGTCGCCGGTTGCCGGCGGTGCGCGCGCCTACAGTCGCCACGCGCGGGCCTGCCGCGCCATCGTGCCGCAAGGAGCCACGCCATGCCGCTCTTCCGCACCCACCGCAGCGCCCGCCTCTGGCTGGGCGCCTTCGCCCTGGCCGCGTTCGGATTCGGATTCGCCGTCCAGGCCGCCTCGTCGGCGCCGCCGAACCGCGCCTTGTGCAGCCTCAAGGTCTGCCAGGACCGCTGCGGCGGCCTGCCGGGGTGGAATCCCGGCAACGGCCAGCCGTGCCGGTGTTGCGACTGAGTCGGGCGCTCTAGACGAGCGCCGCGCAGCCGTCGGGCTGCGCGGCGCGCGGATCTCCGGCCGCGACCGCGCCCAGCCGCAACCATCCCGGCGGCTCAGCGCGCGTGGCCGTCGGGCTCAGCGCGTGCCGGCCTGGTGCAGCTCGGGCTCGACCCGGTTCTTCTGCGCTTCGCGACGTTGCGAAGCCGTCGTGCACACGCGTTCGGTACGGTTGGAGCCGATCGCGCGCACGCGCTCGCAGCGGACCTTTTCCTCCGGTTCTGCCGCCGCGGTCGCGGTCGCGGCAGAGGGCGCGGCCGCGCCGCCGGCCTGACGGATCCATTGCAGGTCCTGCTGCGCCTGCTCGCGCTCGGCTGCGCTGAGCTGGTCGTAGCTGCGGCCTTGCAACGAGGCCTCCAGACGGTCCTGGCGCGTGCGCAGTTCCTGGCGCTGGGCCGGATCAAGCTTGGCGTAGTCGCCGCGGCCGGCGTCGACATCGCCGCGGATCTGCTTCTGCTGCGCGAGCACCGCGGCCGCGTCGAAGGGCTGGGACTCGCCGGAGGCGGCCGCTGCCGCACACACGCCGGCCAGGACCAGAGCCGCCAGACAGCGGCTCAACGAAAACCGGTTCGACTTCATCTTGCGCATGGCTCCCTTTGCTGTAGTCGATGACGGCGCGAACGCCGCGGGGGCGGCCGCCGAAGCGCCGCCCGCCTTCCTATGGTGTGTGGCCGACCCGCGTGGGGACCCGCGTTGCGATGCGTTCCCCAACGCGATCGGCAACCGATCCTAAATGAGATCGACGCCACAACTCCATAGCCTTTCGACCTAGAACCCCATCCGGCGGCTTGCCGAATCGGCCTGCTGGGTCCGCGGGGCTCCGCCATGCCGACGGGCCCGCGCTGCGCGCGCGGGCCCGCCTGTAATCCGTCCGTGCCGGGGTTCGCTCAGGGCTTGAGCCAGTTGTTCGACACCGCCAGCATCGACAGCAGCTTGACGCTGTCGCCGTAGTAGTCGCTGGTGCCGCCGCTGGCCATGTAGGTCCACAGCTTGTCGAGCCAGGCCTGATCGGTATCGACCGTGGCGGCGACCGCGAACGGCGCGGTGAAGAAGGTGCTGTTGTAGTTCTCGGTCACCGTGCCGTCGAGCTTGTAGCCGCTGCGGACGTTGTTGGCGTTGTTGCCGGCCTTGACCTTGATCCACTGGCTGAGCTTGCGCGCGGCGTTGCGCGAGCGGCTGTCGCCGCTGACCGCGGCGTCGATGCCGATGCGCCACGGCACCCGGCCGGCGTTCCACGAGTACCAGCCGTCGGTGTCGGCTTCCAGGAAGTTGGCCGGCGCCGGCTTGGCGGTGGTGTTGGTGTTGACGATGAAGTCCGGCAGCAGGCCGGTGTTGGGCGCGTAACTGCTCTGCATCTTCGCGATCAGGTTCTGGTGCGCGTCGAGCACGCCGGTCCAGTAGCTGTCGCCGAGCTTGCTGGCGAAGCCGCGGAAGTGGCCGAGCATCCAGTCCGAGCTGCGGGTGGCGTTGTAGTAGTTCGGCGAGCCGCTGTCGACCCAGTCGCCGAGGGTGACCAGCTTGGTGTTGGCGTTGACGTTGCTGCTGCGGATCGCGGCGATCACCTTGCGCGCTTCGGCCAGGTAGTTGATCGAACCGCCCGAGCCCCATTGCAGGTCGGCCAGCAACAGCGCGTAGGCGATGTCGAGATCGCCGTCGGTGGCCGAATCGGCGCCGGCGACGTTCTTGCAGTTGACGTCCTGAGCCCAGGCCAGCAGGGCGGGATTCTGGTTGCTGGGGTGGCCGCGGTTGTAGCGGTGCAGTCCGTCGAACAAGGCCTGCGCGTCGGGATCGTTGCCGGCCATCATCACCGTGATCAGCATGCCGTAGCCCTGCCCTTCCGAAACCACGTAGGCGTCGGCGGTGGAAGCCTTGACCCGGTACTCGCCGGCCTTGCAGGCCGGCACCAGGTAGCGCTGCTTCCAGGTGCGGTAGAACGAAGCGGTGGACTGGTCGGCGGCGGCGCGGCCGACGCTGGGGCTCAGGGTGCCGGCGACATAGGCCTGGCGGTGGCTGGCGAAGGGATAGTTCGGCGCGGCCTGGGCGGCGAGCGGGACGCCGAGGACGGCGGCGGCGGCCAGGACCAGGGCGAGGCGCGTGCCGCCGCGGCGCGGGCGGGCGTGGGCTTGCTGCATGGGAGGTCTCCGGAACGGAACGAAACGTCGAAGGGCGACCGCGCAGGCGGCGCCGCACGCGGGCGCGGCGCGCCCGCGCCGCGACGGCGGCGGGAGAGAGGAGCGCAGCAGGCGCGGACGGCGCCGCTCGCGCGGTCGATGGGAACCGCGGCGGCGCGCATGCTTCGCCGCCGCGGGCGCAAGCAGGCTAGCGCGGGCGGACGCGGCAAAGCGCGACCGCCGTCATCGCGCGCATGAACGCTCATGCGCGGGTTCGCAGATCGACTTTGGTCTTAGCGCGGCGGGTGCGCGCAGTCGCGGTATACGCGTGCCCGCGGTTGCATTCGCGGGTGGGGTGTCGCGCGCGAGCCGGTAGCGGGGCGGCGGTGCGGAGGTTCTTGGCTCGGATCGCGATGCCGCATCGGATCGGATCGGAAAGCGTCGGGCCTGAAGGCCCTCCCACAGGAGCGCCGAGCTATGTGGGAGGGACTTCAGTCCCGACGCTTTCGACTCAGGTCGCCATGTCGCGTTTGGATCGAAGAGCGTCGGGCCTGAAGGCCCTCCCACAGGAGCGCTGGGCTGTGTGGGAGGGACTTCAGTCCCGACGCTTCCGGCTCAGGTCGCCATGTCGCGTTGGATCGAAGAGCATCGGGCCTGAAGGCCCTCCCACAGGAGCGCCGAGCTATGTGGGAGGGACTTCAGTCCCGACGCTTTCGGCTCAGGTCGCCACGGACCCGCCGCACTCATTCCTTGCGGATCGCATGCCCGCCGAATTCGTTGCGCATCGCCGCCAGCAGTTTGTCGGCGAAGGAATCCTTTTCGCGCGAGCGCAGGCGCTCCATCAGCGAGGCGGTGATCACCGGCGCGGAAACGTCGAGGTCGATGGCCTCGGCGACGGTCCAGCGGCCTTCGCCGGAATCCTCCACGTACGGCGCGATGCCCTGCAGGTCCGGGTTCTTGCCCAGCGCGTCGGCGCTGAGGTCGAGCAGCCAGGACCGCACCACGCTGCCGTGGCGCCAGATCTGCGCGATCTGGTGCAGGTCCAGGCCGAACTCGGCCTTGCGCCCGAGGATCGCGAAGCCCTCGGCGTAGGCCTGCATCATTCCGTACTCGATGCCGTTGTGGATCATCTTGGTGAAATGGCCCGCGCCGCTGGGACCGACCCGGCCCCAGCCGCGCTCGGCCGCCGGCGCCAGGGTTTCGAAGATCGGCCGCAGGCGTTCGACCGCGGCCTCTTCGCCGCCGATCATCAGGCTGTAGCCCTCCTGCAGCCCCCACACGCCGCCGCTGGTGCCGGAATCGACGTAGTGCAGGTCGTGCGCGAGCAGTTCGCCGGCGCGGCGCACGGTGTCCTTGTAGTTGGAGTTGCCGCCGTCGACGACGGTGTCGCCCGCGGCCAGCAGCGGCCGCAGTTCGGCCAGGGTCGCGTCGACCGCGCCGGCCGGCACCATCAGCCACAGCGTGCGCGGCGCCGGCAACGCCGCGACCAGTTCGGCCAGCGACGCGGCCGCGCCGATGCCGCGCGCGGCGGCCTGTTCGCGCGCCGCGGCGCCGGGGTCGAAGCCCACCACCGTGTGCCCGCCGCGTACCAACCGTTCGGCCATGTTGGCGCCCATGCGGCCGAGGCCGACCATGCCCAGTTCCATGTCGTCTCCCAATGTTTCGTGTTCGATGTGATCGCGTTCGATGTGATCGCGGCGCGGTTCGCCGCCGCCGCGGGACAGGCGATCTTGGTGCCCGTCGCGGTAAGGAAGTGTGAGCGGATCGGGCGAAATAAAGGGGACGCAGCGTTCCGCATCGGGCGGGAATCGCGGCCGCTCTTGCGGCAGGGCCTCCAGGCCCGATGTTTTTCGCTCGGACCGCGGCGATCTGAGGCAAAAGCATCGGACCTGAAGGCCCTCCCACAGCCGCCGCCTCAGCGCCCCATCTGCTTGCGCATCTGCATCGCCTCGAACACGGCGATGGCCGGCGCCGCCGGCTGGTCGTTGGGGATGTCGTGCGAGCTGTCGGCGATGGTCACCCGCTTGGCGTAGCGCGAGGTGCCGATCAACGCCAGGTGGGTCTGCTCGCGCGCGGCGGTCAGCGCCTTGAGGTCGTCGGCCGGCGCGCCGGCGTAGGGCTGCTCGGCGCTGAGCACGATCACCGGCTTGCCGTCGTGGCGCTCGCTCTTGGCCACCGCGCTGCCGTACAGCGACAGCCGGTCTTGCGAGCCGGTGATCACCGTCTCCCAGAACGTCGGCTTGGAGCGCCACGCGCGGATCGCGGCGTTCAATTTGTCGCTGTAGTTCGGGTTCGGCGGACGCAAGCAGTTGCGCAGCTCGGCCGGCGGCCGCGCCGCGCCGAGCCGGCCTTCGCGCGCGCCCTGTTCGCAGGCGCGGTACATCGCCAGCATGCGCGGCGCCATGGCGGCTTCGGTCTTGGCGTAGGAGGCGGAGAACTCGCCGACGTTCTGCTCGGGCGGATCGACCAGCACCAGCGCCGCGACCTTCTTCGGGTGCAGCTCGTCGTAGCGGCGCACCACCTGGCTGCCGTAGGAATGGCCGAGCAGGATCAGCGGCGTGTCCAGGTCTGCGGCCTCGATCAGCGCGTGCAGGTCGGCGACGTCGGCCGTGAGGTCGCGCGGCAGCGGGCCGCCGTCGCTGAAGCCCAGGCCGGCGCGATCGTAGGCGCAGACCCGGTTGCGTTCGGCGATCTGCGGCTGCGACCGCGCCCAGGCCAGCGAATCGGAGCCGAAGCCGGCTTCCAGCAACACCGTCGGCCGGCCCTGGCCGCTGCAGCGCAGGTTGAGCTTGCGCCCGCCGCCGATGTCGATGCGCTCGCCGGGCTCGGCGTAGACGTCCAGGCGCGCGTCCGGCGCCGGCTTGGGCGGCTTGCGCGCGCCCGGCTTGGCCGCGGCGTCGACGCCGCCGGCCACGATCATCAACGTCAATCCCAGGATCGCGCCGGAAGTCCGGCCGAAGTGTCCATGCGCCGCGCCCATCACCGCCCGCCTCAGGTCAATGAAGCGGCGATGGTAAGCAAGGCCGGTGCGGTTGCCGGCATCGGCCGGCACGCGCGAGACAGATTCGATTCAGTTCTGCGGCGCGGCCGATCGCCCGCGCCGAAGCGAAGCGCCGAGGCCGTGTCGATCCGCGCCGCCGCGGTTCGTCGCCATGGCAAGAGCGCGCGGGAACGGCCGCAACCGACCGGACCCGCCGCCCGCCCACCGATCCGCGCCACCCATCCAGGAGACCGACCATGCGTTTCATGATGCTGATGATTCCCCAGGGCTACGAATCCGCCGAACCCGGCACCCTGCCCAGCGCCGACAGGATCGCGACGATGATGGAATACAACCGGGCCCTGCAGGAGGCCGGCGTGCTGCGCGCGCTCGACGGCCTGCACCCGCCGTCGATGGGCGCGCGGGTCAGCTTCCGCGGCGGCGCCTCGCGGGTGGTCGACGGCCCCTTTCCCGAAGCCAAGGAAGTGCTCGGCGGCTACTGGGTGATCGAGGTCGGCTCGCGCGGGGAAGCGATCGCGTGGGCCCGGCGCTGCCCGGGCGCGGACAACGAGACCATCGAGGTGCGGCAGATCATGGGGATGGATGACTTCCCCGAGGACGTGCAGCAGGCGGTCGGGCCGGTGTGATGCGGCGATAGGCGCCTGTAGGAGCGACGCGAGTCGCGACCGCGAAACCGCGCTTGCGTCGTAGCTGCGGTGTCGCGGTCGCGACTCGCGTCGCTCCTACAGGGAGCACGGGGAGAACGCGAAGCGGACGCGCTTACGCGACTTCGCGCCCGGCGCTGGCCTGCCAGACCTCGTACCAGTCCTGCGCCGACAGCTCGATCCGCAACGCGTCCACCGCGTCGCGCAGCCCCTGCTCGCGGCCGCTGCCGGTGATCGGCCACGGCCGGGTCGGATGGCGCAGCAGCCAGGCATAGGCCATGGTCGCGACCGAGGCGCCGCCGTGGCGGCGGCCGAGGTCGGCCAGCACCGCGCGCACGCGTTCGGCGCGCTCGTCGCCGCCGCCGAACAAACGGCCGCCGGCGAGCGGCGACCACAGCATCGGCCGCAGTCGCAGCGCCTGGCATTGCTCCAGGGTGCCGTCGTCGAGCGGCGGCAAGTGCAGCGGCGACAGCTCGACCTGGTGGGTCGCCAGCGGATGCCGCGCATGCAGCAGCGCCAACTGCGCCGGGGTGTGGTTGGACACGCCCACGTGCAGCACCTTGCCCGCGGCCTTGAGCTGCGCGAAGGTCGCGGCCAGTTCGTCGGCGTCCATCAACAGGTCGGGACGGTGGATCAGCAACAGGTCGAGGTAATCGGTGCGCAGCGCGCGCAGCGAATGCTCGACGCTGGCCAGCACATGCGCGCGCGAACTGTCGTAGGACTTGATCGCATGCGTCGGCCTTTGCGCCGAAGTCAGCTTGATCCCGCACTTGCTGACCAGGCGGATACGTTGGCGCAGGCCCGGCTGCAGCGCCAGCGCCTCGCCGAACAGCGCCTCGACCGAATAATCGCCATAGATGTCGGCGTGGTCGAAGCTGTCGATCCCCAGCTCCACCGCCTGCGCGATCCAGCGCAGGCGCCCGGCGGCATCGAGCTTCCATTCGGCCATGCGCCAGCAGCCGGCGACGATGGGAGACAGCGTCAGCGATTCGGAAGCGCTCATGCGGGAAGCCGGAAACAGGGGAATGCAGTCTACCGTGGGAGAGGCCTCAACCCCGATGCTTTCCGCTCGGATCGCGATGTCGCTTCGGACCGGAAAGCGTCGGGCCTAAAGGCCCTCCCACAAAAACCCGCGCCGCGCGCCTAGCCCAGGCTTGCTCTTGTGGGAGGGGCTTCAGCCCCGATGCTTTCCGCTCGGATCGCGATGTCGCTTCTGACCGAAAAGCGTCGGGCCTGAAGGCCCTCCCACAAAACCCGCGCCGCTTCGTCGCCCAGACCCGCTCTTGTGGGAGGGGCTTCAGCCCCGACGCTTTCCGCTCGGATCGCCGTCCAGCGCAAGAACGAAAACCAAGAACCGCCAAGCTTCAGACGCTATCGCCCAACTCATCGATCCTGGCATACACCGCATCGAACTCCTCTTCCAGTACAGGATGCACGCCGCGCAACCCGGCAACCACCTGCGCCGCCCAGTCGAAGTACTCGCGCTTGCGCTGCCGCGTCCACGGCGGCGGCGACTGCAGCAGGTCGCGCAGGTTGCAGATCTTGTCGGCCAGCTTGACCAGCCGGGCCTCGGGCGAGATATGCCGCGCATGTTCGATCTGCAGGCGCTTGCGTTCGGCCTTGGGCAGCGACTTGTCGTCGCTGACCTGCGCCACCACCGCGGCGACGCGCGCGCCGAACGCCAGTTCGATCTCCTCCAGCGTGGTCGCGGTGTCCTCGACGGTGTCGTGCAGCAAGGCCGCGCACAGCACCACCGGATCGGCGATGCCGCCGAGGTTGGCCAGGATGTCGGCCAGCGCCAGCGGATGGTTGATGTAGGGGCTGCGCTCGGCGTCGTGGCGGCGCTGGCGGCGGTGGCGCTGCGCGGCGAACGCCGCGGCGCGCAGGACGGATCCATGGTCGTGGGTCACAGTCGCTCCTTGTGGCGAAACGGCAAAGCGGTCGTACCGCGCGCTCGCCCAGCCGCCGGCGTCGCGCGGCCAGGGGCTGCGCGACGCGGAACGATCCGGGGGAGAGTGCGGCGATGCGCCGCGGGACGGCAGCCGTTGCGGCTGCGCGGCCATTGTAGCGCAGCGGCGCGCGCTCGGAACGCGGCCGCGGCCCGCGCCGGGCCGGCCATGGGCTGCAGCCGCTCGCGCGATCCGGCCGAACGGTTCCGGCGCGCATCGATGCCCCCGCCCACTCCGACTCGCCCACTCCGACTCGCCCGCTCCGATTCGCCCGCTCCGATTCGCCCGATCCAAGTCGCCCGCTCCACGTCGCATGATCCGCCGGCCGCGCTTCCGCACCGCCGTTCGCGATTACCATGGCCGCCGACTCACGGAACGAGCCCCGCATGATCCGCCCGCTGCACGTCCGCCTGCTCGTCGACTTCGCCGCAGGCCCCGGCGCCTTGGTCGCCTTCGGCGCCGGCCCCGACCGCGCGTTGTACGCGTTGCATGCGCTCAAGCCGGTGGATTACCGCACCGCGGGGCCCGGGCCGTCGTATCCGAAGATCAACCCCGCCCGGCCGCAGGACTACCGCGCCCGCGCCTGGCTCGATGGCCAATGCGTGCTCGACCTGCGCATCGACGGCGAACGCTACAACGTGCACGCACTGCAGCCGCTCGGCGACGACCTGCTGCTGGCGTGCGCGCGCTCCGGCGGCAGCGCCGGCCGGGTGTATTCGCGCGACGGGCGGTTGCTGCGCGAACTCGCCCTCGGCGACGGCATCGAACACCTGCAGACCACACCGCGCGGCGCGATCTGGACCGGCTACTTCGACGAAGGCGTGTTCGGCGACGACCCGGTCTCGGCCTGCGGCCTGGCCGCGTGGGACGCGCACGGCGCGAACACGTACCAGTACCAGCCCGAGGACGGCCTCGACACGATCTGCGACTGCTACGCGCTCAACGTCGCCGACGAACGCGAAACCTGGCTCTGCTACTACACCGAATTCGCCCTGGTGCTGCTGCGCGAACGGCGCCTCGCCGGGCATTGGCGGCCGCCGTTCGAAGGCGCCCAGGCGATGGCGGTGCGCGGGCGCCATGCGCTGATGTACCGCCATCCGCGTCGCGGCCACGAGGCGGCGCTGTTCCGGCTCGAAGACGATGGCCGCTGCGCCGAGCTCGCCCGCTTCGAGCTGCGCCGCGAGGACGGCGCGCCGTTGCGGCCCGAGCGTATCGATGGCCGCGGGGATACGCTGTACTTCGTCGCCGACGGCCGCGCCTGGACGGTTTCGCTCGAACAGGCGATGGCGGCGGCGTTTTGAGGCCGCGACGCCGGCGTCGGCGGCGAAGCCCCTGCCGCGGGTTTCGCCGCCGATTTCGCGATCTACTGCGCCACTTGCTTCGCCGCGTCCGCCTTGCGCCGCTCGATCTGGCGCTGCAGCCCGCGCTCGAACGCCTCGCCTTGCGCCAGCTGCCGATCGATCTGCGCGATCGACAGCCAGCGCCCCTGCGCGAACACGCCGGCGACCTTGCCGACGTTGTGGATGTCGGCCAGCGGGTCGGCGTCGAGCAGTACTAGGTTCGCGCGCTCGCCTTCGCGCACCGCGCCGCTGCCGGCCTGCGGGTCGAACAGGCGGTGGGCGTTGAGCGAGGCCGCGCGCAGCACTTCCAGCGGGCTCAGGCCGATCTCGCGCAGTTCGATCATCTCCTGCCGCACCGACACGCCGAACGCCAGCCCCGGCAGCGCGGCGTCGGTGCCGACGGTCAGCGGCACGCCGCGCTTCCACAGCGCACGGGTCAGCACCCGGGCGAAGTCGTAACCGGCGGAAAAACGGTCGGCGCCCTCCTGGTCGCGGAAGGCCTGGCTCAGATAACGGTTGGCCGGCGGCGTCCAGTCCAGCCGGGTCACCGGATCGACCGTGTCCTGCCAGCCGTCCGGCACCGCCGGCACCTCGCGCTGCACGTACATCGCGACGATGGTGCGCAGGGTGACCAGGGTCGGCGTCACCGACGCGCCGCTGTCGGCGACCGCTTGCGCCAGGGCCTCGATCTCGGCCGGTGCGAGGTCGCTGCCGATGCGGGCGAAGCGCGCCAGTTCCTCGCTGTGGGCGATGTTGGTCATCGGATGGGCGAAGGCGAAGGCGCGGTCGGCGCAGCTCGCGCAGCCCAGTTCGGGCAGGTGGCCGGTGGTGACGAAGCCCTGCCGCCGCGCTTCCTCGACCACGGCCAGATACGTCTGCCGATTGAGGAACTGATAAGGCTTGATGAAGTCGTAGCCGCGTTCGCGCGCACGCCGCACCGCGGCGATCCCGTCGGCGGCGGTGGTCGGCGCCTCGGGCCTGGACGCCGGCACCGGCTTGCCGTCGGGGCGCACCGCGACCGCCGCGCGCGGGCCGTTGATGCGCTTGCCGACGTAGAGCTTGGGGCCGATCTCGCGGCCGGCGTCGATCTCGCCGCGCAGGCGCAGCAGGTCGTCGTCGCTGCCGGCGCTGCCGCCGAGATTGGCCGCGCCGGTCACCCCGGCCTTGAGGAACGCCAGCATCGCCTGGCGGTCGTAGTCGTGCCCGTCGCCGAGGTCGAGGCCGTTGATCGCCGGGTCCTTGCTGTCGCGGATCGCGCCTTCGGTGGCGATGTGCACGTGGGCGTCGACGAAGCCGGGCACCAGGTACTTGCCGCGCCCGTCCACCACCTGCGCCGCGTCCGCGCGCAAGCGCTGGCCGGCCGGCGCGATCCGCACGATCCGCCCGTCCTCGATCAGCACGTTGCGATGGGCCAGCACTTCGTCGGTGTCGACCGGAACGACGGTGACGTCGCGGACCAGATAACGCCCGGCCGGCGCGTCGCCCGGTCCGGCCCAGGCCGGCGCCAGCGCGGTCGATCCCAGGGCCAATCCCAGCGTCAAGGAACGGAAATTCATGCGGCTCTCCTGCGGTCCGGTTCGATCATAGGCATCGCTTCGCGCGCCGGCCATCGATCGCGGACCGGCGGCATGGGCAGATGCGCCGCGCCGCGCTATGGTTGAAACGCGCCCGCACGGGCGCGTTTTTCGCTTGCAGGGACGGCCATCGGATGAAACCCAAGATCGTAGTGTTCACCGGCGCCGGCGTCAGCGCCGAAAGCGGGCTCAAGACCTTCCGCGACATGGGCGGCCTGTGGCACGAGCACCGGCTCGAGGACGTGGCCTCGCCCGAGGGCTGGCGGCGCGACCCGGCCACGGTGCTGCGCTTCTACAACGAGCGCCGGCTCGGCGTGCTGGCCGCGCAGCCCAATGCCGCGCACGCGGCCATCGCCCGGCTGGAAGAGAAGTACGACGTCGTGGTGATCACCCAGAACATCGACGACCTGCACGAGCGCGCCGGCTCCAGTCAGGTGCTGCACGTGCACGGCGAGATCCTCAAGGCGCGCAGCAGCGCCGACCAATCGCGCGTCTACCCGATGACCGGCGCGCTGATCGAAATCGGCGACCTGTGCGAACTGGGCAGCCAGTTGCGCCCGGACGTGGTCTGGTTCGGCGAGAACGTGCGCCATCTGCGCGAATCGGCGCGGCATTTCGCCCAAGCCGACAAGGTGCTGGCGATCGGCACCTCGCTGACGGTGTGGCCGGCGGCCGGGCTGGTCGATCACGCGCGGGACCGGGCCGAGCGCGTGTTCGTCTCGCCGGAGCAGCAGGAGATTCCGGATCACTACCGCTTCCTGCGCGGGACCGCGGTCGAGAAGGTGCCGCCGTTGGTCGAAGCGTGGCTCGCGCAGGCCTGAAGCCGGAGCGGCGTCAGGGAAACTCGCCGCGATGCAGGCGCTCGCGCAGGCCCGGCGGCATCTTGTGCCAGACCGGATCCTTGCAGACCGAGCAACCCAGGCGCGCAGTGAACAGGATGCCGTGGGTTTCGCAGAACGGGGTCTGCGCGTCCGGAACGATCGGCTCGTCGCTGACGATGGCCGAGCCGGGCACCGCGAAGTCCGGCACGCTGTCGAGCGCGTCGGGCAGCTGGCGCAGGTGCAAGATCCATTCCAGGCTGACGTACTCGCCGCGCCTGGCCGCGTCGCGGCAGTCCAGATAGCGCGCCGCCACGCTCTTGCCCCCGGCGTGCTCGCTGCGCTGCGCGTACCAGGCCGAGGCGCCCACGACCTTGGCCGGGTCGATCTTGACCCAGACGTTGAACTGCATCGGATCGAAAAACTCGGCGTACTCGGGCGGGAGCATGGACAGGGATCGCGCCCGGAACGATGCGGGCTTCGCCGGCGGAAGTATGCCTGCGGCGCAGAACGTACGCCGGCGTGTGGACAGCCTCCCGACCCGCTCCTAGACTCGCCCCATGCGCCTGTCCCTGACCGCCGAACGCCGCATCGACGCGCCGCCCGAGGCGGTGTTCGCGTTGGCGCTGGACAGCGACCGCTTCCCCGCCCTGTTCCCCGGCTACGGCCCGATCCCGGCGCTCGTGCGCATCACCGCGCTGGCGCCGCCCGCGGTCGGCGCGCTGCGTTCGCTGGAAAGCAGCGACGGCTCGCGGCTGATGGAGCGCATCACCGCACTGGAGCCGCCGCACCTGCACGCCTACACCCTCGACGGGCTGCGGCCGCCGCTGGCGTGGCTGGCGCGCGCGGGCCATGCGCGCTGGGAGTTCGCCGCCGACCGCAGCGAAGGCGGCAACGCCACCCGCGTCGCCTGGCGCTACGACTTCGAACTGACCTCGCCGCTGGCCTGGCCGCTGGCCGCGCCGCTGCTGCGCGGCTGCATGCGCGCGGCGATGCGGCGCTGCCTGGAACGCATGGCCCAGGCGCTGGAAGGCGCCTGGCGCGAGGAGCGGCGCTGATGGAAGAGTGGATCCTGCTGGCGCTGGCGCCGGTGTTCCTGGCCCTGATCGCGCTGGAAGCGTGGTACTGGCGCAAACGCCGCCCCGGCCAGTACAGCCTGCGCGACACCTTGTCGAACGCGGCGCTGGCGCTGATGCACCAGGCCAGCGACGCGATCGCCTGGCTGCTGGTGATCGGCCTGTACTACGCGGTCTACGCCCACCGCCTGTTCGACCTGCCGGCCTCGGTGTGGACCATCGCCGCGCTGTTCGTGGCGCAGGATTTCTTCTACTACTGGTTCCACCGCGCCAGCCACCGCGTCCGCTGGCTGTGGGCTTCGCACGTCACCCACCACTCTTCGGAACGGCTGAACCTGTCGACCGCGTTCCGCCAGAGCCTGACCTACCCGATCTCGGGCATGTGGGTGTTCTGGCTGCCGCTGGCGTGGATCGGCTTCGAGCCCAAGCACATCGTCGCGGTGGTGGCGATCAACCTCGCCTTCCAGTTCTTCGTCCACACCGAAGCGGTGGGCAAGCTCGGCTGGCTGGAGAAGGTGTTCAACACGCCCTCGCACCATCGCGTCCACCACGCGCGCAACCCGCGATACATCGACCGCAACTACGCCGGCGTGCTGATCGTCTGGGACAAACTGTTCGGCACCTATGTCGAAGAGGACGCCGCCACGCCGTGCGAGTACGGCATCGTCGGCCAGATCCGCAGCCACAACCCGATCCGGCTGACCTTCCACGAATGGATCGCGATGTTCGCCGACGCCTGGCGCGCGCGCGGACTGCGCGGCGCGCTGGGGCAGCTGTTCGGGCCGCCGGAGCGCTCGCTGGCGCATCTGGAGCGGGTGCGCGAGTAGCCGGGGCTTTGGCGCATGGGTCGCTTTGGTGGGAGGGGGCTTCGGCTCCGATGCTCCTGGCTCGGGTCGCTTCGTCGCCTCGGATCGGAAAGCGTCGGGCCTGAAGGCCCTCCCACAAAAGCATTCGACACAACTGACGCGACGGCTTGCATTTGCGAGCAAGGCTGCTCTTGTGGGAGGGGCTTCAGCCCCGACGCTCCCGGGTCAGGTCGCTTCGTCGCGTGGGATCGAAAGGCATCGGGCCTGAAGGCCCTCCCACAAAAGCATTCCATGCGACGGCTCGCTCTGGTGGGAGGGGATTGAGCCCCGATGCTTTCGGCTCAGGTCGCTGCGTCGCGCTGGATCGGAAAGCATCGGGCCTGAAGGCCCTCCCACAAAAACTTTCGATGCGACGGCTCGCTCTGGTGGGAGGGGCTTCAGCCCCGACGCTTTTGGCTCAGGTCGCTGCGTTGCGTCGGATCGGAAAGCGTCGGGCCTGAAGGCCCTCCCACAAAAACTTTCGATGCGACGGCTCGCTCTGGTGGGAGGGGCTTCAGCCCCGACGCTTTTGGCTCAGGTCGCTGCGCCGCATCGGATCGGAAGGCATCGGGCCTGAAGGCCCTCCTACTGGATCTGAAACCAGGGTGTCTGCATCGCTCAGTCGTGCGTCTGCCCCGACAACGGCGTCGCCCGCATCGACGCGCGCCGCTCGAACGCGTCCTGCCACGCCGCCAGCCGCGGCCGGCCGATGCGGAAGCCGGGCAGTTCGCGGAATTCCAGCCAACTCAACGCGGTGGCCACGGCGATATGGCCGACATGCAAAGGCGAATCGATATCGAGTTCGCGCTCCAGCCAGTCGTAGCTTTCCACCAGCTTCTGCGTGTAGCCCTCGCGCAAGACTTCGTAACGCAGCGCCTCGGGCCGGCGCACGGTTTCCCAGCGCACCTTGATCCCGGCATCGGCCAGCCCCTGCGCCACCGCCTGCAGACGCAACGCGTGCCAGCGCGCTTCGCCGTCGGCGGGAATCAACGGCGCGCCGGCGTGCAGCGTGTCCAGGTAGGCGCAGATCACGTCGGAGTCGAAGATCGGCGCCAGCCCCGGCCGCAGCAGCACCGGTACCTTGCCGAGCGGGTTCTGCGCATACACCGCCTCGTTGCGCAGGGTCGGGCTGGTCTCGTGGTGGACGACCTCGATGCGCTCGCCCAGGCCGGCTTCCAGGGCGAACACCAGGGCCTTGCGGGCGAACGGCGAGTGGGTCTGGTACAGCAGGCGCATGGCGCCTCCGATGATGGGGGCGCATCAGGCTAACGGCGCGGCCGCGCGTTTGCGCCGCGTCCGCTGCCGCCCGCGCGCGGTTTTCCGGCGCCGATCCGGGTCCGCGCGTCGCGCCGCAGCGGGGACGGCGGCCCTAAGATGGCGGCCATGAAACTCGACCGCTTCGACCGCCGATTGCTCAACCTGGTGCAGGACGACGCCGACCAGACCGCCGAGCGCCTGGCCGAACAGGTGGCCCTGTCGCCTTCGGCGATCCAGCGCCGGCTGCGGCGGCTGCGCGAGGCCGGGGTGATCCAGCGCCACGCGGCGGTGCTCGATCCAAGGCAGGTCGGCAAGCCGACGTTCTTCCTGGTCTCGCTGCAGGTCGAGCGCGAGCGGCCGGAACTGCTGGCGCAACTGCGCCGCTGGCTGGCCGAGTGCGCGCAAGTGCAGCAAGCGTTCTACGTCACCGGCGAGGCCGACTTCGTGCTGGTGGTCGCCACGCCCGACACCGAGGCCTTCGACGCGCTGATGCTGCGGCTGGTGGCGGAGAATCCGAACGTGCGGCGCTTCACCACCAATGTCGCGCTGAGCCTGGTCAAGCGCGGGCTGGCGATCGCGGTGGCGGAGGATGCGGACGATTGAGGCGGCGTGGCGACCTGACAGGAAAGCATCGGGCCTGAAGGCCCTCCCACAGAACCGTCGTGGGAGGGCCTTCAGGCCCGATGCTTTTGTCCCAGATCGCTGCGCAGCACCGCAAAGAAAAACATCGCGGCTAAAGCCGCCCCACCATCACCGCGACAGGCACTCGACCAGGAACTCGACCGTCGCGCGCACGCCCGGCAACTGCCCGCGCCGATGCGGCATCAACAGGCTCGTCGTCACCGTGCCCGCGTTCCAGCCCGGCAGCACCCGCAGCAGGCGCCCATCGCCGAGTTCGGCCGCGCACAAGCGCTCGGGCAGCACCGCGATTCCCAGTCCCGCGACCGCCGCCGCCGCGAGCACCCGGCCTTCGTTGGCGACCATGCGCGCGCGCGGCGTCGCCACCACGCGCTCACCGCCGTCCGCGCACAAGGTCCAGGCGGTGTTGCCCGGCCCGGTCAACAAGCCGTCGTGGCCGGCCAGCTCCTGCGCCGACTGCGGCGTTCCGCGTTCCTGCAGATAGGCCGGCGCCGCCACCAGCACGATCGCCTCGACCGCGGCCTGGCGCTGGATCAATCCCGAATCCGGCAGCGGCGCGAAGTGGCTGCGCACGCCGATGTCGTAGCCCTCCTGGACCAGGTCGACGAAGCGGTCGCTGACGTCGATCTCGACCTGCAGGCGCGGATACGCGCGCGCCAGCGCCGGCAGGTGCGGCGCCAGATAGTCCTGCGCGGTCGGCACGCCGCAGGTGATGCGGACCTTGCCGCTGGGCTCGGCGGTCAAGCGGCGCACTGCGTTCTCGGCCGCTTCGGTCTCGATCAGCGCGGCGCGCGCGTGTTCGTGGAAATCGCGGCCGGTGTCGGTGAGCACGAAGCTGCGCGAGGTGCGGTGGATCAGGCGCGCGCCGAGTTCGTCCTCGAGCGCGGCCACGCGCTTGCTGATCGTGGACTTGGGCACGCCGAGCCGGCGCGAGGCCGCGGCAAAGCCGCCGCTCTCCACCGCGGTGGCGAACAGGACGAGGTCGTTTAGGTTCAACATGGCCCGCAAAGTACACATGTATGGACTTTGCGTCCACTTTTCGCCGACTACACGGCCGAAGTCCACATTCCTACAGTGGCCACACCCGCCGCGAACGCCGCGGCCACTCCAGCCCAAGGAATCCAGCATGTCCCCGATCCTCTACTACGGCGTCCCCTCCGGTTGCTCGTTCGGCTCCATCGTCGCGCTGGAATGGTCCGGCCAGCCCTACCGCCTGGCGCGGGTGAACATGCCCGAAGACATGCAGACCGACGCCTTCGCCGCGATCAATCCGGTCCGCGAGAGCCCGGCGCTGGCGACCGCGCGCGGCGACTTCCTCAGCGAGAGCATCGCCATCCTCAACCACGTCGGCGCCCTGCCCGGCGCGCTCGACGCCGGCATCTCGTTCGCCCAGGGCACGCGCGAATTCGACCGGCTCAACCGCATGCTGGCCTTCCTCAACACCACCTTCTTCAACTCGTTCGCGTCGCTGTGGTGGCTGCTGGAGCACGAGTCGGACGAAGCGACCCAGCGCGCGCTGACCGCCTACGGCCGCGCGCGGGTGATCCACGCCCACCAGGAACTCGAACGCATGCTCGGCGACCAACCCTGGCTGCTCGGCGAACACCGCACCCTCGCCGACGCCTATTTCATCGGCATCGCGCGCTGGACCAAGTACCACGACGTGGTCGACCGCCGCGATTACCCCAACCTGCAGCGCCTGTTCGACAAGCTCGAAGCCGACCCGGCGGTGATCTTCGCCCACGCCATCGAGCAACAGCGGCCGGCGACGAGCGTGGGGCGGTTCGAAGGCGAAGTCGGCATCGCCGAGTCGCTGGCGTCGCGGCCCGAGCCCGGGGCGCGCGCTGCGGATCCGGCGCCGCACGGCGTCGGGGATTCGCGTGCGGTCGGGATGGAACGCGAGAAGTGAGCGTAGAGGAGTGCGGAGTGAGCGAAAGCGGGTTCGCTCGCTTTTCGCTGCTCTGCGCTCACTCCTCGCCTTTCACCGCCGGCAACGCCCGAAACGAAAAATCCCCCGACACCGCGAGGCGTCGGAGGATTCGCGCACCGTTAGGGGAGAAACGAGCGAAGGAACGAAAAGCGCGCGAACCCGCTTTCGCTCACTCCTCCACACTCACTCCTCGCCCGCCCTTCATCCCCGCGCTCAGCCCTGCGCTTCGGCCAAGGCCTCGGCCCGCACCAGCGGCCGGCGCTTGCGCGGACGGCTCGGGAAGGCGTGACGGACGATGCGCCAGCTGACCTCGGCGAACTGCCGCGGCAGCGAGCCGGTGTCGTAATGCTGGCCATAGCGCGCGCAGATCTCGCGCACTTCCACCGCCATCGACGCGTAACGCCAGGCCGGGATGTCGGGATAGAAGTGGTGCTCGATCTGATGGCTGAGGTTGCCGGTCATCAGGTTCATGGCCTTGCCGCCGGTCAGGTTGGCCGAACCGCGCAGCTGGCGCAGGTACCAATGCCCGCGCGACTCGTTGCGCACCGATTCCTTCGGGAACACTTCCACGTCGTGGGTGAAGTGGCCGCAGAAGATCACCACGTAGGTCCACACGTTGCGGATGCCGTTGGCGACGAGGTTGCCGAGCAGCACCGGCAGGAAGAACGGGCCGGCCAGCAGCGGGAACAGCACGTAGTCCTTGAACAACTGCTTGCCCATCTTGCGCCCGACCGGGACGAACTTGCGCCACATCGCCCGGTGCGTGGTCTTGCCGGCGAGCCAGCGGCCCACGCGCAGTTCCTGGATCGCCACGCCCCACTGGAACAGCAGCGCGAACACCACCGCGATCGGCGGCTGCAGCAGGTAGAACGGGCGCCAGCGCTGCTCCGGGAAGATCCGCAGCAGGCCGTAGCCGATGTCGTCGTCCATGCCGCGCACGTTGGTCCAGGTGTGGTGCTGGTAGTTGTGCGTCTTGCGCCAGTTGTCGCCGGTGGCGACGATGTCCCACTCGTAGCTGCGGCCGTCCAGGTGCGGATCGCGCATCCAGTCGTACTGGCCGTGCATCACGTTGTGGCCGACTTCCATGTTCTCCATGATCTTCGACGCGGCCAGCAGCAGCGCGCCGAGCACGCACGCCGGCCACAGCAGCCACGACACGAACGCGCCGCCGATCGCGCCGACGTACAGCAGCGCGCGACCGGCCAGGCCGGTCCAGCGCACCGCGGCGACCACGCGGCGGATGTAGTCGGCGTCGACCTTGCCCACCTGGGCCAGGGTGCGCGCACGCAGCGCGTCGAGTTCTTCGCCGAAGCGGTCCAGTTCCTGCGCGCTCAGCGCGCGATTGCGTTGCTTGCTCATGCGGGGCTCGGAGGAAGGAAGTACGTCAGAGGTCGAGGACGAGATCGCCGGCCGGCGCGCTCACGCACAGGCGCAGCGCCGAGGCCGGCTCG
Organism: Lysobacter yananisis; assembly: GCF_031199375.1. Taxonomy (NCBI): domain Bacteria; kingdom Pseudomonadati; phylum Pseudomonadota; class Gammaproteobacteria; order Lysobacterales; family Lysobacteraceae; genus Lysobacter; species Lysobacter yananisis. The sequence continues at coordinate 2,639,796 of NZ_CP133568.1, read as the reverse complement.
GCGTGCAGCTCGCCGGTATGCAGATGGCGGGTGGCGCCGGAAGACTTGCCGCAGGCGCAGGTGTTGCACAGGCCCATGCGGCAGCCCGAGGGCAGCTTCAAGCCCTGCGCTTCCAGCGCGGTCAGCAGCGATTCGCCGCGCGGCAGCTCGAACGTGCGGCCGCTGCGCGCCAGCACCACCTGGGCGTGGCCGTCCTCGCGCGTTTCGCGCGGCGGCGGGGTGAAGGCTTCGCTGGCGAACGAACGCGCGGCGCCGTCGGCCAGCGCGCGCGCGCTTTCGACGAAACCGCCGGGGCCGCAGGCGAACACCGCGCGTTCGCGCAGGTCGCGGGCGTGGCGCGCGAGCAGATCGGCGTCGATGCGGCCGGCGTCTTCGTCGGCGGCCTGCGGCTCCTGCCGGGTCAGCAGGAAACGCACCTGGAAATTCGCATGCGCGGCGGCCAGCGCGCGCAGTTCCTCGACGAAGCACAGCTCTTCGCGGCGGCGCGCCCAATACAACAAGGTCAGCGGCTGCGGCATGGCGCGCGCGGCCTGCGCCCGCACCATCGCCATCAGCGGGGTGATGCCGCTGCCGGCAGCGAGGAACAGGCGCGCGCCGTCGCCGCGCTGCGGCAGCACCATCTCGCCGAACGCGGCGCCGAGTTCGAGCACTTCGCCGATGCGCGCGCGCTGATGCAGGTAGCCGCTGAGCTTGCCGCCCTCGATCGCCTTGACCGTGATCTCGATGCGGCCGTCCGCGCGCGGGGCGGCGGACAGGCTGTAGCTGCGCGTCACCAGCACGCCGTCGATGCGCGCGCCGATCAGCAGGTGCTGGCCGGCGACCGCGCCGCGCCAGTGCCGGTTCGGCGCCAGCAGCAGCGTCGCCGCGTCGGCCGAGGCCTCGCTGCGGCCGACGATGCGCGCCAGCGGGCGCTCCCAGGACCAGGTCGGATGGAAGCGCGAGGCCCAGAAATCAAAGACTTGCGGCGAAACGAAGGGCGAAACCAGGCGGCGCAGGCGGCTGCGCGGACGGGCGGCGGCGGGGCGGACGGCAGCGTTCATGGGGGCACTATACAGATATCCGCACAGATGTGTGCACAACCGTATATTAATTCAGCAACGGGAGTATCATGTGCGCTGCCCGTCCACGCGCCGCCGCCCAGTGACCCAACGCCTTTCCACCGACATCGACGTCGACAGTCACCCGGGCCGCAAGGCGACGATTTCGCGCGAGGACATCATCTACGCCGCGCTGAAGCTGGTCGGCCCGCACCGCAGCGTGTCTTCGCTGAGCCTGCGCGAGGTCGCGCGCGAGGCCGGCATCGCCCCGAACAGCTTCTACCGCCAGTTCCGCGACACCGACGAACTGGCGGTGGCGCTGATCGACCTGGCCGGGCAATCGCTGCGCAAGATCGTCGGCGAGGCCCGCCATCGGCTGACCACCCGGCGCAGCATCGTGCGCAGTTCCATCGAGGCTTTCATGGAACAGTTGCGCGCCGATGACCGCCTGCTGCACGTGCTGCTGCGCGAGGGCACGGTCGGCTCGGACGCGTTCAAGCGCGCGGTCGACCGCGAACTGTCGTTCTTCGAGGAAGAGCTGCGCGTCGACCTGATCCGGCTGGCCGCGCTCGACCAGGTCGAGTTGTACGAACCGGCGCTGGTGGCGCGCTCGATCACCCGGCTGGTGTTCGCGATGGGCGCCACCGCGATGGACATGCCGCGCGAGAAGGACCCCGAGCTGATCGAACAGATGAGCGCGATGGTGCGGATGATCCTGGCCGGCTCGCGCGCCATGGCCGAACGCGGCAAGGCCGCGCGCGGACGCGCCGAGCGCAACCGGGCGCGCTAGGCCTCGCGACGGCCGGCGGGGCGGCGCCGCATTGCGCCCGCGCTTACGCCAACTGCATCGGCACCGTCGCCATCGGCCCCGGCCGCGCGCCGGAGACGATCGCCTCCACCGCCGCCAGGAACGCCCCAGCGTCCGCCGCGGGGCCGTGGCCCCAATTCGCTCGATGGTCCGCGGCCAATTCGGCGATGACCGTGCACTCGCGCTGCTCGGGGAAACTCAGCGAACGCTCCAGGCAGAACACCCGGACGCCGCCGGAGCCGGCGACCGCGGCGACGAAATGGGCATCGTTGCGTTCCGGCGCGGGCAGGCTCAGCAACAGCGCCGGCGAGCCGTCGTCCAGGGCCAGGCCCTGCGCCGCCAACCCCTGCGCGGCGACCCGCTCGTGCTCGGGCAACTCGCTGCCGACCAGTTCCCAGAAACGCGCCAGGCAGCCGCTGCCGTCGGCGCCGCCGAAGGTGTCGAAGAACCAGGTCGCGTCCCGCAGCGCGGTCCGCGCCAACAGGTACTTCGCCTGCATCGGATGCGCGCGGCCGGCCATGCGGTGTCCCCTTTCGCCGCCCCATCGCAGCGCCAACGCATTGTGACCGCGTTCGCGGTGGAGTGTCGACCGCCGCACGGCACGGCCGGACCCGCGCCTCAGTTCTCCCAACCGCAGGCGTCCCACACGCCCAGCGCCTGCATCGGCGGCAGCCCGAGCCGCCGCGCCAGCGGCTCGTAGCTACGCTGCGGCATCGGCTCGCCGAGCGGCGTCGCCGCCGGCGCGCGCGGCGCGGGCGCGCGCTTGGCGAAGAGTTGATAGAGCGGGCGCTTGGTCGATTGCGGCGGCCGCTGTCCGATCGCGATGTAGTCCGCGTTCTCGGCCACGGCCGACACGCAGGGATCGGACAGGCCCATCGTCGTGGTGTCGTCGATGCGATAGGCCAGGTGCGCCTGGTCGGGCGCGTCGATCCACAGCACCACGTACCGTCCCGACGACCACAGCTCGCGCGAATCCAGCACGCCGCAGCCGCCGGTCGCGAACGCCAGCGCCGCCGCCCCGCAGCGCGCTCATCGCGCGCGTGCGCCATCGGCGCCGGCTTCGCAGGCCAACACCGCGTCCCAGATCGCCCGCGGCGACGCGGCGGCATAGCCCGACTCCTGGCCGTCGTGGCATTCGATCACGATCCAGCGCCCATCCGCGGTCTTGGCGAAGTCCACCACCAGCAACGGCACCCGCAGCCGCCGCGCCGCCTCGGCGGCCAGCGCCAGCCCAGCTTCGATGTCGTCGCAGGCGTAAGGCGGGGCCTGATGCCAATAGCGTCCCCAGCCCACGCAGCGCCCGCGCCACCAGAAACTGCGGAACTCCAGCGAGGCCGGCACCTTGCCGGCGATGCCGCCGGCGACCGGCGCCAGCGGCACGAACTCGCGCACCGCCGGGCGCTGCCAATGCAGCACCGGATCGCGCCGATACTGTTCCACCGCCCAGGCGTAGTGCTCGCGGTCGCCGATCACCGACAGCTTGGCGTTGTGCTTGCTGGTCTGGCGCGAGCCTTTGAGGAAGATCGGCCAGGCGAATTCGGCTTCGATGCGCTCCTCTGGCGGCAAGGCGTCGAACACCTGGGTACGCGGGGTCATCTCCCGCAGCAAGGGATACCAATGCTCCAGCTCGCTGGCGCGGTCGTGTTCGGCCGGCGAGTTGACCGGGCGCAGGCCCAGTTCCGTCAACTCGGCATAGCGCACGGCGTAGTCTTCGACCGCGCCGACGCGCAACACGCAGGGCGTCTCCGGCGCGAAGAACGAGGGATGGCTGCAGCGGAAATACAAGGCGAAATCGAAGTCGTACACCGCCACGCCGATGCGGCGGCTGACGATGGCGAGCGTGTCTTGCAGCAAGGCGATGTCCATTCGCGCAGTGTCGCGTATCCGGTGCGGCGTTCAGTGTGCCAAAACAATCGACGACGCGGCAGCGCGGTTCACCGGACCCAACGGCGACGCTCAACCCCTGCCCGGCTCGTACATCGCCGAATACGTGAGGATCCGCTGCAAGACCGCCTGCGGATCGACCGCCGCGCCCGCCAGATTCACGTTGAGCATCGCGTAGCCCATGCGCTGGTTGAGCGCGGCCAGGCGTCGCTGGCGCGGCGACAGCTTGTCCGTCCAATGCTCGGGGTTGCGCAGTTCCAAACAGACGAACGCGTGGCCGCGCACCGTCAACAACCGCGCATCGGCGATATCGCGCCACGGGATGATGCCGACGCCGAGGGTGCGGTCGTTCAATCCGTCGTCGTCAAGAATCAATCGCGGCCGGCGATCGAGCAACTGGAACGCGAACAGCACCGCGCCGGCGCCGAAGAACGCGATCGACGCGCCGCCGATCAGGAAACCGCCCAGGCCGGGCTGGCGCAACACGATCAGCGCGCCGATGGCGACGAACGCCAGCGCGCACAGCAGCAACGCCAGGTACTTGCCGCGCGCATTCGCCACCACCAGCCGTTCCGTCCGCATCCGCGCTCCGCCCGTGCCGAAACCGCGCGGCCGCGCCGCGCACGCGGACTCTAGCCGGTGGGCCGCGGCCGCCGCCAATGCTTAGCCGATCGGGAAATTATTCTTGCAATCGTCCGAGGGCCAGGGCAATACTTACCCAATCGGGAAACAATCGACCCCGCCACGCGAGCCCGCCATGTCCTTGCACCTGTATTCGCACCCCCTGGCCTCGTTCTGCCACAAGGTGTTGATCGCGCTGTACGAGAACGACACGCCGTTCCAGGCGCATCTGGTCGACCTCGCCGATCCTGCGGGCAAGGCCGAGTTCCTCGAACGCTGGCCGGTCGGCAAGATGCCGGTGCTGCGCGACGAGGCGCGCGGGCGCACGGTGCCGGAGACCTCGATCATCGTCGAGTACCTGCAGCAGCACTACCCCGGCCCGCGCGCGCTGCTGCCGGCCGACGCCGACGCACGCCTGGACGTGCGGCTGTGGGACCGATTCTTCGACCTCTACGTGCAGGCGCCGATGCAGAAGATCGTCGCCGACTTCATGCTCAAGAAGAAGGACCAGGACGATCTCGGCGTGAGCCAGGCGCGGCGCACCCTGCAGACCGCCTACGACATGATCGAGCGCCAGCTCGCCGACGACTGGATCTGCGGCGCCGACGTCACCCTGGCCGACTGCGCCGCGGCGCCGGCGCTGTTCTATGCCGAGATCGTCGAGCCGTTCCATCGCCATCATCCGCGCCTGATGGCCTACCTGACCCGCTTGATGGCGCGCCCCTCGTACGAACGCGTCTTGTTCGAAGCGCGGCCTTACTTTCACTTGTATCCGTTCCACGAGCTGCTGCCGCCGGGTTGGGTGCAGCGATGAGCGTGCGCGCCCCGCGCCGGCGCGAGCCCGACCCCGCGCGGCTGGACCGCCTGTTCCACGCCCTCGCCGACGCCAGCCGCCGGCAGATGATCGATCGCCTCAGTGCCGGTCCCGCCTCGGTGTCGGAGCTGGCCCAGCCGCTGGCGATGGCGCTGCCGTCGGTCGTCAAGCACCTCGCGGTGCTGGAATCCGGCGGCATCGTCGCGTCGGAGAAACGCGGCCGCGTGCGCACCTACCGCATCGCGCCCGACGCGCTGGCCCTGGTCGAGACCTGGATCGCCGAACGCAAGGCGCGCTACCAATCGCAGTTCGACGCGCTCGAACGCTACCTGGCGAGCCAACCCGACGAGGACGAGGCATGAACGCACGCAGCGTGCAGCACGGCGAATTCACCATCGAACGCACCTACGCCGCGTCCCCGCGCAAACTATTCCGGGCCTGGGCCGACCCGCAGGCCAAGCGCGCCTGGAGCGCGTGCCAGGACGGCATGGCGACGATCGAGCACCGCATGGACTTCCGTCCCGGCGGCGAGGAAGTCATCGTCAACCGCGGCCCGGGCGGTGCGATCCATCGATTCCACGGGCACTACCTCGACATCGTCGAAGACCACCGCATCGTCTACGGCTTCTCGATGGACGTGGACGAACAGCGACTGACCGCCTCGCTGGCGACGGTGCAGTTCCTGCCGGGCGACGCGGGCACGCGCATGGTGTTCACCGAACAACTGGCGTTCTTCGATGGATTGCAGACGCTGCAAGAACGGCGCGAGGGGACGGCGGTGTTGTTCGACAACATCGCGCTGTATTTGCTTGAGGCCACGGCGCAATAGCGCGAGGTGGTTGACGGCGCGGCGTCGGAGCGGAAAGCGTCGGGCCTGAAGGCCCTCCCACTACAGCAAACCACCAGCAGAAGGCGAGGCTCTCGTGGGAGGGACTTCAGTCCCGACGCCTTTGGATCAGCCGCTTCGCCGCATCGAAGCGGAAAGCATCGGGCCTGAAGGCCCTCCCACTACAGCAAACCACCGGCAGAAGGCGCGGCTCCCGTGGGAGGGACTTCAGTCCCGACGCCTTTGGATCAGCCGCTTCGCCGCATCGAAGCGGAAAGCATCGGGCCTGAAGGCCCTCCCACTACAGCAAACCACCGGCAGAAGGCGCGGCTCCCGTGGGAGGGACTTCAGTCCCGACGCCTTTCGATCAGGTGCTGCGTCGCATCGAAGCGAAGAGCATCGAGCCCGAAGGCCCTCCTACACCAGCGGACCATCCGCTCAGCCGACCGGCGCCACTTCGCCATAGCGCCACTGTTCTTCGCGGGCGCTCTCATCGCCGGACCGGCACTCGACGCCACGCTCCAGCATCCCCGACGGCAACGCCAACCCCCATTCGGACGCCAGCGAGCGTCCCTGGATCGGCACGATCGCGGCCACCCCGGACGCGTCGGCTTCGACATGGCTGCGCCAGTAATCCTCGTCGAGATAGATGCACAACTCGCTGCCCCAGACCTCGGGCACGCAGATCGTGCAGGTCACCCGCACACCCGCCGCCCAATCCGGCTTGGTCCGCAGCAGCGCGGCGCAGGCATCGATGAGGCGCTGCGCGCACTCGCGCCGCGTCGCCTGCGCCGCTGCGTTCTCGCCCTGCAACAAGCGCGCATCGAACGGAAGCTTCCAGTTCCAATACCGCGGATGCTCGCTCAACTCGCGCGCGGACGGGAAACGGCCGGCGAATCCCGCGGCCCAGCGCTCGAGTTCGTGCAACGCGTGCAGGCGGTAGGGCAGCGGCTTGCACGGGCGGGACCGGGCCATATGGCGACATCGGGACTGAGATGGCAGCAGTCTAGCAATTGTCCGGCCAAGCCACCCCGCGATGCTCAATACAAGAGCTACGACAATTGCGAACGCGAGATAGCCACCTGCGTCGTAAGCGCGTTGTCGCGGTCGCAACTGGCGAAGTCACTACAACCGGACCTCGCGCATCGACGCGAGGCCGAACGAAAAATCGCGCCGCGAACCTCCACCGCCCACAAAGGAACGACGGAGACCACGGCGCGACGCGCCCTTCAGGCTTGGACCCCGGACCTCAGATCCGTACCCTTACGCTCACTCGACGCGCATCAGGTAACGCAAGGTGTTGCGCCCGCCACCCATGATCTCGTCGGGGCTGCCGAGCAACCACGAGTTCCAGTTGACAAGATCCTCGTCGTCCTGGTGCACGTAACCGGCGCCCAAAGGATGCGTCGGCATCGAGAGCGGAGCAAACACACCGTGCGCGAAACCGTGCTGCGGGAAGGTCGTCATGTGGCCCAGAGCAGACGAAGCTCCCCCGTCGAAGTGGCAATAAAGCGTGAACCAAGTGTTCAAAACACGGAAGTTCGGGAATACTCCGCCGTACGAACCGTTCTGATTACCCCAAACTTCGTTGGTCTGCATGCGCGTGTAGCGACGCGCGCCGGACGGGCAGAACAAGCCCATGTTCAGCACCGCATAGTCATAGCGGTTTCCGGCCTGGGGCAGCGGCCGGTACTGCATCGACTTGAACGTGCTGACTTTGCAAAAACGCCAGGACGTGTTGGCGTTCGACACGGTCGCGCCGATCCAGCCCTCGCGGCGGTTGGCGTTTCGGCGATCCTCATCGTCCATGCGGATTTCCGTCCAGGCATAGCCCGCCGGGCACGCGTTGTTATGAGGAATGATGCCTACATTGGTGAAACGCATCGTCAGCCAGTCCCACCAGCCCAACGCACGCTTGGCTGCGCTGTGTTCCGGCGAGTAGGCGACGAACACCTCGTCGCCCTTGCGGTCCTCGGGCACGCAAGGGCCATCGAAGCCCAATACGTTGCAGTACGCCTGCGCCACCGCCTCGCCTTCGGTTTCCATGAAGCGGGCGACATCGATCTTGGCGCTGTCCGGATAGCGGCGGTCGAGATCCTCCAGCACCTTGAGGAACTTCTTGACCGGCTCGGTCATCGGATCGCTGCGCTCGGCGAGCTCCCATTCCTCCGGCGGGCTTTCCTTCTCCGAATCCTCGGCCCAGGCCGACAACGGTGCGGCGATCAACCCACACAGCACGACAGGCAGCAACTTCTTGTTCATTTCGCTTCCTTGATAAATGACGGATTGCTTGTGCACCCTGGCGTCCTGGCCGAGTGCGTCGCTCCGTCCGCGCATGCCGGACGGATCGAGACAACAAGGACATTTGCGGTTACAAGCGCCCAAGTTATCGGTGCGCGAACGCGAACCCGGACAGTCGAATCGGGACGTACGCCGCACGACGGAGCAGGCAACGTTCGCAGTCACGATCCCGGTCACGCTTCTGCGATGCGCTTCCCAGTCAGTCATGCGACTGCAATCAAGCCGCCGGACAGTGGCCGCTCCCCCGAACCACCGAGCCCTGCCCTCATGCGCGCCACCTCGCATCGCTCCGCCCTGCCCGTCCGTACCGTCCTGGGCGCCGCCTTGTGCACCACCCTCATCGCCCTGCCGGTCGTCGCCGCGCCCAAGCAGGCCGCGCCGAAGGCGCCGCCGCGCGCGGAAAGCGCGCAGCGCTGGTTCGAAGAGGGCGCCGAGACCGCGCGCGCCGGCGCCAACCTGCGCCCGCTGCCGTTCAAGGCCAAGAACGTGATCCTGTTCGTCGGCGACGGCATGGGCATCTCCACCGTGGCCGCCGCGCGCATCCGCGAAGGCCAGCTCAAGGGCGGCAGCGGCGAAGAGAACTTCCTCTCGTTCGAGAAGCTCCCCTACGTGAGCCTGTCCAAGACCTACTCGGTCGACGGCCAGACCCCGGACTCGGCGCCGACCATGACCGCGATGGTCACCGGCATCAAGACCAACCAGGGCGTGCTCAGCGTGACCCAGAAGGCCAAGTACGGCGACTGCGCGTCCGCGCGCGGCCAGGGCGTGGTGACCATGCTGGAACTGTCCGAGGCGCTGGGCCTGGCCACCGGCATCGTCAGCACCGCGCGCATCACCCACGCGACGCCGGCGGCGACCTACGCGCATACGCCCAACCGCGACTGGGAAAGCGACGCCGAACTCAGCGCCGAGGCCAAGGCCAACGGCTGCAAGGACATCGCCCGCCAGCTGATCGAATTCCCCTACGGCGACGGCCTGGAAGTCGCGCTCGGCGGCGGCCGCAGCTACTTCCTGCCCAGCACCGTCAGCGACCCGGAAGACGCCGGCGCCGCCGGCCGGCGCAAGGACGGCCGCAACCTGCCGCAGGAATGGAGCAAGCGCCCCGGCGCGAACTACGTCTGGAACAAGGCCCAGTTCGACGCGATCGACCCGCGCCGCACCCGCCACCTGCTCGGCCTGTTCGAGCGCTCGCACATGGAATACGAGCAGGACCGCGCCAAGGACACCGGCAAGGAACCGAGCCTGGCCGAGATGACCTCCAAGGCCATCGACGTGCTCAGCAACAACAGCCGCAAGGGCTATTTCCTGATGGTCGAAGGCGGCCGCGTCGACCACGCCCACCACGCCGGCAACGCCAGCCGCGCGCTGACCGACGCCATCGCCCTGTCCGACGCCGTGCGCGCCGCGCTGAAGAAGACCGACGAGCGCGACACGCTGATCATCGTCACCGCCGACCACAGCCACACCTTCACCGTCGCCGGCTACCCGGACCGCGGCAACGACATCCTCGGCAAGGTCGTCACCAACGGCCAGCTGGCGCTGGACAAGAACGGCAAGCCCTACACCACGCTCGGCTACGTCAACGGCCCCGGCTACCGCGGCCCGAACGCGCGTCCGGACCTGAGCGGCATCGACACCGCGCACCCGGATTTCCTGCAGGAAGCGACCGTGCCGCTCGGCGACGAGACCCACGCCGCCGAAGACGTCGGCATCTACGCCCGCGGCCCCGGCGCGCACGCGTTCCAGGGCGTGGTCGAACAGAACACGATCTTCCACGTCATGGCCCAGTCGCAGCGCAACACCAGCGTGTTCCTGTGCACCCTGTTCGGCTACTGCAACAACGGCTTCCCGCGCGGCCGCGGCGCGCTGGCCGCGCCGCTGATGGAAGAGGACCTGCGCGCGGGTATGGCGCGCAACCAGGCCAAGCTGTGATCGGTCGGGTTTTGATCGGCCGAGACGTCATGGTTCGAGTGGTGATGCGTCCCGCAATGAAGCGACCCGCCGCCGCAGTGCGGCGGGTCGCGGCGAGTGGCGGCCTCGCGCTCGCCCTCGCATGCGCGCTCGCCGGTCCCGCGTGGGCCGGCGACGCGGCCGCGGCGAACGCGACGCCCGGCGTCGTCGCCGATACGGTGGTCGCGCCCACGGTCGTACTGGATGCGCAAGCCTTGGTCGCCGAGTACCAAGTGCGCGACGCCCGCGGCGAACGCAGCTTGATCTTGATCCGCAGCGCCGACCGCATCGAATACCGCCAGCCCGGCGAACCGGTCGAACTGTGGCGGCAGACGCCCGACGGCATCGCCCGCCTGGAACTGTTCGCCGCGGAGAAGCGCAGCATCGCCTGGGCGCCCGGCGACCTGCGCACCACCGGCCGCATGCCGCAGTGGGAGCAATTGGCGAGCCCGATCAATCCGCAACTGCGCGACAAGCTCAAGCGCGACGGCTCGGCCAAGGTGTTCGGGCTGAGCGCCGAGCGTTATCGCGGCGAGAGCGCCGAAGGCCAAGCGATTACGCTGGAATGGCTGGCTGGCGAAGGCTTGCCGGCGTACTACCGCACCGGATCGGCGAAACCGAAGGCGGGCGATACCGGCTTCTACGAATTGAAGCTGGTCAAGCTCGAACGTGTCGGCGCGGAAACCGCCTTCACCGCCACCGGCGACTACCGCGAGACCGACTACGCCGACCTCGGCGACATGGAACTCGATCCGTTCGCCGCCGCCTACCTCAAGCGCAACGGCCACGCGCATTGACGTGGGAGGGCCTTCAGTCCCGATGCCTTTCGCTCAGGTCGCCTCGCCGCATCGGACCGAAAAGCGTCGGGGCTAAAGCCCCTCCCACACGAGCCGGCCCACTGGGGGAGGGACTTTAGTCCCGACGCCTTACGCTCAAGCCGCACTGACGCATCGGCCCGAAAACGCGGGAACCGCATCCCTCTCATCACAAACGGCTGCGCTCGACCTCGCATCAGAAACGGCGCCGCTTCCGCGACGCCGTTCCGACCTGACCGCAACGATCCATGCAGCGGCTTACTGCTGCTTCAAACAGACCACGTAAGCCGTCGCGATGATGGCGCTGTCGGGCGAGGGATATGCGCTGGTATAGCGAATGCCCCAGCCTTGCACGCCATTGTTCGAGATCGGCGCGCTCTTGGAGATGTAAAGATCGAGCGCATCGAAGGTCTTGTAGCCGCCGCCCGTCGCTACCTCTCCGGGCTCGCACCACACATCCACATCGCGGCTGTGCGGCGCGGGAAAACCCCAGATCGTCGTATGGCGCACGGTCTGGACCAGAGCCGCATGCGCCGACGCGGACACCCCGAGAGCGAACAGGCCCGCGGCCAGGACTTTCAGCTTCTTGCCAAGCATGTACTTCCTCCTTGAATGACGATGAGCGCCGGCAGTCGATGCGCACCAAGCGCTTCCACTGCGCGGGCGATTCATCATGGCATGGGCGAGACACCGATCAGGCGCGCGTTATCTGCGTTCGGTCACAGATGGCAACGGCCCGACATCGCCCGGAAGCCGTCACCCGCCGTCGCGCAGCGCGGTCTGCTCGTCGAGCCTGCAGAAATAGACCTGGGTGTCGTATTTGCGGCCCTCGCGCACGAAGGCCGCGAACTCGGCCGGCGAGAAATCGCCAGTGGCGAGAAATTCGCGCAGTTTGAACATCGCGTAGTCGATGGTTTAATCAGCCATTGACAAGCGCACCGCGGTCTCGGACTTGACGATCGCATCCTCGGCCGAGCGCGCCAGCACGATGCGGGCCACAGCGACCGAGGCCTCATGCAAGCGCGTCGCCACGAGATCCTCGCTGGCCTCCTCCCGATCCGCCGATGCGAGAGCCCGCATGGCGGCCAGCATGGCTTCGGCGCCGACTCGATCGAACCAAAAGCTCAGTTCGTCGGCGCTGTGCGGACCAAAGCGGTAGGCGATCATGGCGTCTGTCTCCAGTTCCTTGGGCCCGGGCAGGTGAGGCACGGCCGCTGGAAAGACTCGCTCACCCGGCACCGCATCCGCAACGCCTGCGAATTAGCTGGCGTTCGCAAGTGCGATACTTGTAAAGCGGGTAGAAGCTCGTACAAAGCGAATCCAGCCTTCCGCCGGCTCTCTAGAAGTATCGACGCCCATTCGACGAAGGAGGCCACGCTCCGGCTTCCAGTTCGCTCCCCACCACAAAACGCTCCCGGTCCAACTGAAACATCCATTCCTCCCGCCCTCGCACGACGCCGTCCTTGACGGGGACATGCACGGCCGGCCCGCCGAACCGCTCGCAGAAAAAAAGCCATGCATCGCCCTGGATCGGCTCGTTCACGCTCTCGGGCGGCCGCTCCTTCTCAAGGGGATAGATGAATTCCACCAGCCAGAACCGAGCCTGCGCATCCACTCGGTAGACCGGGATATAACCGGACCACAGCGCCGAGCACCGGATCTTCGTGTCCGGGCTCGGCGTCGCCAGCGTACGGTAGCTTTGCCGCATGTCCCAACCCGATTCGCTGTCGGGCACATGCGCCAGGACCCGGTACAAGTGCAGACCGGAGAAGTCCAAGGCTTCGCATTCGTTGGTGAGGCGATAGGGTCGTTGGGCGGTCATCGGGTCGGAGGCGGCATGGTCCGCGCGGAAGCGTATCCCGGTTTGGGGCTACGCGTACCAAAACCGCTGTAGCTGCCCCCCAGGAATCGCAGCGACCATTGCCTCGTTAGCCCCGTACCAGCGGGCTTTTCTGTAGTTCCTGCACCGCTGTCTCTTGAGCTATATCAAACATCGGAGCCTTGATCTCCTCCAACTTGCCCAGCGACTCCTCGACAGCGGTCCGCGCCGCAGCCTGGCCTGCCACATCGACACGGCGATTCGCCGGATCGGCCAAGTCTCCCACGACCGCGAATACATGGCGCCCAGAACCATCGGCCGCCGGGTTCCCAACAACGACGTGATCCGGACGCTCGATACCTTGACGGCGGCATTCGACCGCCAAGCGCACAGCAATCCGATCCATATCCGCATCCGCCGGAACAGCGCCTTGAACGGAAAACGCCCGCGGCAATCGCTCTCGCAAAGATTGCACCAGAGCATCGCTCATTCCCGGCGATGAGGTTGCGGAGAACACGGGATCGAGCGGCCTACGGCGCTCACCGGCCTCTTCGATCTGTCTCGGGGTCGGTGGCGCGCATGGACGGTCGTCCGCGCCCGCTCCAAACGGATGAGGCATCGGGGCGAATGGCGCCTCCTGGGGCGAGATCCCCTCGAGCGCGGGGTCGAACGTCGGCGGCGCTTTCGCAGGGATGCCTTGCAACATGTGCCTATCGATATCGCCGGTCTGCGGCACGCATTGCTCACGCTGGTAATCGAGCACCGCACGTTGCATGTTCAAGCGATACACGCCATCGACCTCCAACGGATCGCCGTCTGCACCGATGTGGCCCAAACGGTTCAGATGCTCCTGCACATCGCGGATGCGCGAACTGGACTCCCCCAACCGCAATGCGCCGTCGTCCACCACGGCCCGAGGGCGAATGTCCACCCGATGCTCGGGCTCCAACTTGAACCGTCCCTCCGTCAAATCGGCAAGGTAGTTCTCGAACTGCCGGTAGTAACGGGTGTCCATCTCCAGGTGGACGTGCTTGCCTTTGGTAGCGACATCGTCCTGCTGACCCAGCGTCTGACCGTAAACGACCTGCTTGCCCTCCAGATCGGGAATCTTGCTCATATGCCGCACGCGAGCGATCAGGTCGCCATCCTTGCGGTCGTAGATATCGACCAACCCCTGGCTTCGACTGACTCTTTGGACATAGCCGTCCATAGGCGACGGCACATCCACATCGCGGCCGGCGCCGCGGGGCTCGGTGGAGTCCTCGAGAAGAAAGTCCTTTTTCAGCAGGACTTGATCCGGTTTCAACCCCTGGAAATCGCGACCACCGCGGGCCATCTCGATTTCCTGGATCTCGCCGCTGATGAACGCGTGGAGCCGCCCGGACTGCCCATCCACGACCAAACCGTTTTGCAATCGCGCCCGCCTGTTGTCGCCAGGGTGATGCGTGGCTAAGCCATCGAAGTCCGCAACCGGCTCATTGACCTGCAAGCCCGCACGTCCACGCGGTGGGCCCAATTGTTCGACCCGATACGGCGTGCCTTCCCCATCGTCCATGATCGCCCCCTTCCAGCTGCCGAAAGAACCTCACCTCATTGGCGCCTCATGCTCGCGCTGTGCGCGGCACTCGTCCGGCCACTTGCACTCTACGATCGCTTCGCGCTCCCAACGTTCCACAAAGCGCCAGCAGCCAGAGGTCAACTCGTAGGTGTCGATATCGCCCTCGTCGTACTCGACCTCATAGCGGACATCCGTCACGCGGCGGATGCGGAAGAGAGGAAGCCCGGCGTAAGACACGTCCGTTTCGTCCGCTTGAATGCTGTTCCATCGCTGGCCCGGCTTCAGCTTCTTGCCCGACCATATGAAACGCTCGCTCGCCGCGTCGTAGCGGTACTTGACCCGTGCCGGACCGGCCTCCTCATCCACCACCCACTTCGGGTGCGCCGGATCGCCGGGCTGGGTGTTGTGCTTCCAGTAGTAGGGATACTTATGGCGGATACGGCGCGCCGAAAACGTGTCCTGCAGATCCGCGCTGTTGACGAACTCTTTCAGGAACACATCGAACTGCTGGGATGGGCAAGCGAATGCGCCATGCGCGCTCTTCGCCACCGACGCCTGACGCGATTCGGGCGGTTTTGGGGAAATCTGCGCGGCTGCGGGGGACACACTCGGCGCCGGTGGTTCCGCCTCGGTGGCGCAAGCGAAGAGCGAGGTCATTACCCCTGCCAGCACCACGGTTCGCAAAAGCCGTTGAGCCAAGCCACGACCTGAACGTCCCTGAGCGAATCGCATGCGCTTTCTCCTGTGACGCTGGCGGCTACCTTAGGCCGCCCGGACCCCGGCGGGAAGTACCCGTTGGTTACTGCCAGACCCGAACCGCCTTCGCCGCTGCTGAATCAGCACATCAGTGCCAGCTCATGTCATCGGAGTACACGATGCATGTGCCGGGCCGGAGGACGATTTCGTAGGCGGATTCCGCTGTCGCGTGCACCGGTCCGGCGGCGCTTCTTCGCGACGCGTGGCTCCGAAGCGACACGCTACGACTCAAGTAAGGATTTTTTGCCCTCCGGAGAGCTTCGCTTAGTCTCGCGCAAGCCGTTTTTGCTCTGCGTTGAGCCTCGCGCGGCTTCGCGTGAGCCTCTTTCGCTCAACGCCAAGCAAATTCGGGGCTCGCATGAAGAAAATCGGCTTAAGCGAGGAGCTTTTCGGGACTCGCGTAAGCGAATTTGCGACATCGATAGAGCAAAACGGGACTTGCGTGAGGAAATTTCGGACTCGCTTGAGCCAAGAAGGGACTCGCGAGAACCAATTTTGTCCATCGATAAGGCAATTCACGACTCGCGTGAAGCTTTTTTGGCTTCGCGAATGGAAAAAAGACTCAAAACTTGTGCACGTCCGGCTGTGCGAGGCGCTGACGGGGTCTATGAACGTCCGGAGCAAAGCCGCCGTGGCGGGAGCACCTGCAGGAGACGAGGGGGCCGGCAGGCGCGTCGGCTTCGCGCCCGCCTCGCGGCGGGGCGCTCGTCACTCTGGTGAGAAGTCCTCAAGCACCAAGCCGCCATCGTGCCGGCCGACCACGCGGAACCGCAGCCGCGTCCCGTCCTTCTGCCGCAACCAGCACCAGGCGCTGCCTTCGCTCTCGAGCGCCAGCCCCATTTCGTAATGCGCCGGACCGCGATTGGCTTCGTATGGATAGATACCAGGCTTATCGGGGCCGGGCACCTCGAAGAGACCGGCCGATCCGGCCCCATGGAAGAACGTCACCCAAGGCGAAACCAGCGAGCCGACGAACGATTCTTGGTGCTCCCGAACATACGCCGCCACCCAGTCGTCGAAGGCCTCGCCAAGCGAACGCACGGCGCGGTCTTGCGCGTCCCAAAGCGCGCCGGCCTCATCGCCGGACGCAAGCGGCTTCATCCGTTCGGCCCGCTCATCGGGCTTGCCGGGCGGCGGGCCGTCGGGGAACACGGCCTTTGCATCCAGACAGGCTTGCCACGCCGCCTCGGCGCCCACCGTTTTGAACGCGTCCGCCACCTCGTCGAGGTCGGCGGACGACGCATACAACTGCGCGAATCCGCCCTCGACGATCACGCCCCTGGCCCACCACGCCAACAGGACGACGCGCTCGGGCACCGTCAGCGCAGCCCTGCCCTCACGCTCGGCCTTGGGCGTCAGTCCGTAGGTATGGATCGCGTGTACGAACTTGAAGGACGTCAGTGCGCCGATGCCAGCCATGATCCATTCCGTGATCCGGGGAGTGGGAAGGATATAGAACCGGCTCGGCGAAATGCGGGAATCCCGGGCTGCCGTGGGCAAACGCGAGCCCTTACGCGAGGGGACCGTGGACGAAAACACACAAAGAAAGCCAATGGATGCCTGCTTGATGGTCGAGCCTATGACTCGATGCCGAAACTTAGCTCATCGACGCGCATTCCCCACAGTCAGTCCGCTCCATAAAAAACGGCCGCGAGAGTTAGAACTCCGCGGCCGTTTTCATTGACGCCACTGAATGACGTTACGACTCTTGCTTACTTGGCCGGCCGCTCCCCCGCACTCTCATCCCGAGCCGCCCGAAACTCCGAATCCTCCGCCCAATTCGGCCACCGGTTCGAATTCGCCAGATCGTTACCCAACGTGTAGAGAATCTGCAGATCCCGCGCCATGCCGGTGAAGTTCCAGCTGGCTTCCCAGTGGTCCGCCGGCTGGTGGTAACGATCCTTCACGTAGGCCTCGCCTTCCGCCTTGCCCGCGGCGACGCCGCCGTCGACTTTGTCCTCGCCCGAGCCGAACGACACCGCCGGGACGCCGCGCTTGGCGAAGGGGAAGTGGTCGGAGCGGAAGAAGTGGCCGGCCTCGGGCTTGGGGTCGGGCGCGTAGGTGACGTTCCACTTCTGCGCGGTGGCGATCAGTTCGTCGAGCAGTTCCTGCTTGGCGCTGCCGGAGGTGGTGAAGTCGCGCGCGGGGCCGGTGGGGTCGAGGGCGTCGGTGTTGATGACGGCGACGGTCTTGGCCAGCGGGTACAGCGGTTTGGCGCTGTAGTACTCGGAGCCGAGCAGGCCCTTTTCTTCGGCGGTCACGGCCAGGAACACGACCGAGCGCTGCGGCTTCTTGGCCTTGGCGAAGGTGCGGCCCATTTCGATCAGGGCGGCGGTGCCGGTGGCGTTGTCGACGGCGCCGTTGTAGATGGTGTCGCCCTTGGCGTCGGGCTGTCCGATGCCGAGGTGGTCCCAGTGGGCGCTGTAGATGACGGTTTCGTCGGGGCGCTTGCTGCCTTCGACGCGGCCGACGACGTTCTGCGAGGTGATCACTTCGCTGTCGACGGCGTAGTTGGCCGAGAAGCTGATGTTCTTCAGCGTCACCGGCTTGAAGTCGCGGGTCTGGGCCTGCTTCTTGAGCTTGTCGAAGTCCAGGCCGGCGCTCTTGAACAGGGCGACGGCGGTGTCGCGCTGGATCCAGCCTTCCAGGGTCGGGTGGGTCGCGCGCGGGTTGTCGCGGACCACGTCGAACATGGTGTTGGTGTTGGAGTTCTTGACCGTGGCCCAGCCGTAGGACGCCGGGTCGGTCTCGTGCACGATCAGCAGGCCGAGCGCGCCGCGGCGCGCGGCTTCTTCGTACTTGTAGGTCCAGCGGCCGTAGTAGGTCATGGCCTTGCCGCCGAAGTCGCCGCTGCCGGTTTCGAAGTCCGGGTCGTTGATCAACACGACGGCGATCTTGCCCTTGAGGTCGACGCCCTTGAAGTCGTCCCACTGGCGCTCGGGCGCGCTGACGCCATAGCCGGCGAACACCAGCGGGGCGTTCTTGATGGCGACGGTCTTGGAGCCGTCGAGCGCGGCGCGCACGGCGATCTCGTTGCCCTGAGTCAGCGGGCGGGCCTTCTTCTTGATCGAGTACGACAAAGTCGGAGTGCCGGCGATCTGCGAGCGCAGCAGCGGCACGGCCTGGGTCCACAGGCGCTTGCCGTCCTTGAGGTCGCCGCCGGGCTGGACGCCGGCCGCTTTGAACTGCGCGACCAGGTAATCGATGGTCTTGGTCTCGCCCTCGGTGGCGGGGCCGCGGCCCTGGAAGTCGTCGGAGGACAGCGTCTTCACTTCCTCGGACAGGCGCTTGGTGTCGAAGGTCGGGGCCTTCGGCGCTTTCGGCGCCTTGGCCGGCTTGGCGGCGTAGGCGGGCATCGACAGGACGGCGGCGCAAAGCACCGCCAGCGGAGTGGCGATCAATTTCATAGGTGGGGCCCCAGGGGTGGTCGGCCGATACTAGCCAGGGGCGCGTGACGGGTCTATTGGTTCTTGGGGTGGGGTTCGTGGGGGAGCCGGAAGCCCTTGTAGGAGCGGCGCGAGCCGCGACCGTGGGGGTGCGGCGGGCGGCGTCGGGTATGGTCGGGCGGCGATTTTCGCGAGGGCGTCGGCATTGAGGGTGGCGCCGGTGGGTGCGGTCGCGGCTTGCGCCGCTCCTACAGGGGGAAGCGCGGCTGCGGTCGCATCGTGTGGGGAGCGGCCCCGGCTGTTGTGGGAGGGCCTTCAGGCCCGATGCCTTTCGCTCAGGTCGCGGCGAACTGGAACAAGAGCGTCGGGCCTGAAGACCCTCCCGCAAGGGCACAGGCTGGGCTTTAGCTCAGGCGCTGCGCAGGGTGCGCGCGGGCGTCGGTGCGCTGTCGGGCAGTTCTTCGATCATGCGGCCGAACGCGGCCACCGCCGGGGTGCAGGCGCCGGGGCGGCGCAGCAACACGAATTCGGCCGGCGGCAGTTTCGGCAGGCCGTAGTGGCCGTCGACGATGCGCATGCCCGCTTCGACGTCGTCTTCGATCATCACGGTGATGCCCAGGCCGGCGGCGACGGCGGCGAGCAGGCCTTGCTGGCTCGGCGAGGTGAACACGACATGCCAGTCCACGCCGGTGCCGTCGAGCGCGGAGACGCCGATGTGGCGGTTGACGCACGGCGAGGGAAAGAACGCGAACGGCAGCGAGCGACCGGCGCCGATGTCGAAGTGGTCGGCGGCGACCCAGACGAAGCGCGTGCGCCGCAGCACTTGTTCGCCGTTGCGGCCGGGCAGGCCGATGACGACGGCGATGTCGAGTTCGTCGTTGTCGACCATCTGCCGCAGGTCCATGCTCATGCTGACGTTGACGTCCATGCGCACGTTCGGGAACGCGCAGGCGAACTGGCGCAGCAGGCCCGGCAGGCGGTCGCCGATGAAGTTCTCGGGCACGCCGAAGCGCACGCTGCCGGCGATCGGCGAGGGCTGGAAGCGGCGCGACAGCGCTTCGAGCGAATGCAGGATCTGTTGCGCGTGGCGCAGGAAGTCTTCGCCGTCTTCGGTCACGGTCAGCCGGCGCGTGGTGCGGTGGAGCAAGGCGCGGCCGACCTGGTCTTCGAGGCGGCGGATCTGGTGGCTGATCGCGGACTGGGTCAGGTGCAGGCGTTCGCCGGCGCGGGTGAAGCCGCCGGTTTCGACGACGGCGACGAAGGTGCGCAGCAGGGTCGGGTCGAAATCCATCGCGGGGGCCTCGCGATTGATGATGGCGGGTGATGGATTCTACAAAATCAAATCATTTCCCTCATGAGTGACCGGGGAACACAATGGCTGCGCCGCCGGGACGCTGCGCCGCGCTCCGGCGGCCGGCCGCCGCGGCCGTCCCCGCCATGACGCTGGCAGCAGCCCCGCGCGAGGCTGAGGCCCCGACGCGCCCTTGCGCCCCACCCTGCCCCACACGCGAAGCCCGCGGGCCCGCGGCGCGTCCGCTCGCCCGCGCGTCGCCGACGTTTTCAACGGATGCCCCCAATGACCTTGTCCGTCTCGACACGCAACGCGCTCGCCCTCGGCGCGATCAGCCTGGCCGCGCTGATGTTCGGCCTGGAGATCTCCAGCGTGCCGGTGATCCTGCCGACCCTGGAAAAACAGCTGCACGGCAGCCTGCGCGACCTGCAGTGGGTGATGAACGCCTACACCCTGGCCTGCACCACGGTGCTGATGGCCGCCGGCACTTTCGCCGACCGCTACGGGCGGCGGCGGGTGTTCGTGATCAGCACGATCGCGTTCGGCCTGACCTCGCTGCTGTGCGGGCTGGCGCCGAACATGCCGGTGCTGATCGCGGGGCGCTTCCTGCAGGGACTGGCCGGCGGCGCGATGCTGACCAGCCAGTTCGCGATCCTCTCGCACCAGTTCCGCGAAGGCCGCGAGCGCAGCCGCGCGTTCGCGGTGTTCGGCATCGTGTTCGGCTTCGGCCTGGGCTTCGGGCCGATCATCGGCGGCGGCATCGTCGCGCTGTCGAGCTGGCCGTGGGTGTTCCTGGTGCACGCGCCGCTGGCGGCGCTGACCTGGGCGATGGTGATGGCCGGCGCGCAGGAATCGCGCGAGCCGCACAGCCATCGGCTCGACGTGGCGGGGCTGGCGACGCTGTCACTGGCGGTGCTGGGGCTGACGTTCTACATCACTCAGGCGCCGGAGACGGGTTATGCCGATGCGATGTTGTTGGGCGTGTTGGTCGCCGCGGTGGCGGCCTTGGCCGCGTTCGTGCGGATCGAACGGCGCCATCCGCATCCGATGTTCGAGTTCGGCGTGTTCCGCATCCGCGCGTTTTCCGGCGCGATCATGGGCTCGATCGGGATGAACTTCAGCTTCTGGCCGCTGATGATCTACCTGCCGATCTACTTCCAGAGCGCGCTCGGCTACGACGCGGTCAGCGCCGGCACCGCCCTGCTCGCCTACACCGTGCCGACCCTGGCGATGCCGCCGCTGGCCGAGCGCTGGGCCCAGCGCCATGGCGCGGGGCGGGTGATTCCGGCGGGACTGGCGTTGATCGGCGTCGGCTTCCTGGCGATGTACGCCGGCAGCCTGCCGGCGGCGGCGAGTTGGAAAACCTTGCTGCCGGGCGCGGTGTTGTCGGGGATCGGCTTGGGGCTGACCAACACCTTGGTCAGCAACACCACGACCGGATCGGTGCCGGCTTCGCGCACCGGGATGGCGTCTGGCATCGACATGAGCGCGCGGTTGATCACCTTGGCGATCAACATCGCGTTGATGGGCTTGATCCTGATCGCCGGGATCGCCTCGCACCTGCGTGGCGCGGTCGGCGCGTCGCTCGGCGGCGGGCAACTGCGCGCACTGGCGGCTCGGATCGCGGTCGGCGATCTCGAAGCCGTGCACAAGCTCGGGTTGGGCGGCGAAGCGGGCGTGGTGGCGCACGCGGCACTAGTGCACGGGTTCGCGTGGCTGTGGTGGTACGGCGGGTTCGGCGTGTTGGTGCTGGCGGCATTCAGTTGGCGGCTGTTCGCGCAGCAGCGCCGGGCGCACGCGGACGGCGAGGTGCCGCAGGCATCGTCCGGCGTGCGGGCGCACTGAACAGCGCCAGCCGCGATTGCTACCTGTAGGAGCGGCGCGAGCCGCGACCGCGGGGTTGCCGGGCGCGGCGAAAGGTTCGTCGCAGTTGCGTTGTCGCGGTCGCAGCTTGCGCAGCTCCTACAGCCGTTGCGTTGGAACAACGCTGCAACCCAATTCGGACGACGGTTCACCGTGTCATCGGCCCGCTTCGGCAAACTCCCCATGCCGCAAGGATTTCTTTTGCCTCCCGCGAGAAATCCTCGTTTGCGGCATCACGCCGGGCCTGCGAATAATCGCGGCTCGCCCCGACGGAGTTCCCCCATGCAACGACGCGATTTCCTCCAGTTCACCGGCACCGCCCTGCTCGCCGGCGGCGCGTTCGCCAGTTTCGGCGCCGCCGCGCTCAAGCCGGCGCCGGCCGACGAGGCGCTGCGGGCGAAGTTGGCGGAACTGGAAAAGCGCAGCGGCGGCCGGCTCGGCGTGTCGGCGCTCGATACCGGCGACGGCCGTCGTTTCGATCTGCGCGGCGATGAACGCTTCGCCATGTGCAGCACGTTCAAGTTCCTGCTGTCGGCGGCGGTGTTGCATAAGGTCGACCGCGGCGATCTCGACCTGCAGCAGCGCATCGCCGTGCCCAAGTCGGCGCTGTTGCCGCATGCGCCGTTCACCGCGCCGATCGCCGAGGCCGGCGGCGACGCCAGCGTCGCCCAGCTGTGCGAGGCGACCATGACCCTCAGCGACAATCCCGCGGCCAACCTGCTGCTGCCGCTGGTCGGCAATCCGGCCGGGCTGACCCGGTTCCTGCGCGGCATCGGCGACGCGGTCACGCGCCTGGACCGCAACGAGCCCGAACTCAACACCGCGATCCCCGGCGACCCGCGCGACACCACTTCGCCCAACGCGATGCTCGCCAGCATGCGCACGCTGCTGCTCGGCGACACGCTCGGCGCGGCCTCGCGCAAGCAACTAACCGATTGGCTGATCGCCAACAAGACCGGCGACAAGCGCCTGCGCGCGGGCCTGCCGAAAGACTGGCGCATCGGCGACAAGACCGGCAGCGGCAACGGCACCACCAACGACATCGCCATCGTCTGGCCGACCGGGCGCAAGCCGGTGTTCGTCGTCACCTACCTCACCCAGGCCCGGGGCGAGGACGAACAGCGCAGCGCGATCCTCGCCGATTGCGCGCGCGCTCTGGCCGCGCACTGGATCGGCACGGCGTGAGCGACGGCGCGGCGGCGATGCGCGGCGCGACGCGACGCAGCGCGGACATGCTGCGCACCGACCCAGACGCGCTGACATAGAATCGGGCGCTTGAGCGCGCCGCGTCCGCGATGCGGCGCGCGCCCCGAGGAACCGCATGTCCCGCAAACCCTGGATCCTGCTCGCCGTCGGCGTCACCGCGCTCGCGCTCGCCGCGACCTTCGTGTTCGAACCCAAGCCCGGCGGCTTGCTCGCGCCCAAGCCGGCACCGCC
The DNA here is from genome assembly GCF_031199375.1 of Lysobacter yananisis. NCBI lineage: Bacteria > Pseudomonadati > Pseudomonadota > Gammaproteobacteria > Lysobacterales > Lysobacteraceae > Lysobacter > Lysobacter yananisis. The sequence goes on along the minus strand of NZ_CP133568.1, from coordinate 2,616,630 downwards.
GCCGCCCACGCCGTTCGACTGGAGTTCGCAGGTGGAATGGATCGCCGGCGACGGCGTGCGCGGGCTGCGCAACGGCGCCAAGGCGCAAGCGCGCTTCGACGATCCCTACGGTCTGGTGCGCACCGGCAACGGCACGCTCTACATCGCCGATGCCGGCGACAACAACCGCATCCGCATGGTCGGCGCCGACGGACGCGTGGCCACGGTCGCCGGTTCCAAGGAAGGCTTCGTCGACGGCTCCGGTTTGTCCGCGGCGTTCGATACGCCCTCGGGCTTGGCGCTGGACGGCGACGGCAATCTGTACGTGGCCGACACCGGCAATCACGCGATCCGCAAGATTTCCCGGCAGGGCGTGGTCAGCACGCTGGCCGGCGACGGCACGCCCGGCTATCGCGACGGGCCCGGTGCGCAGGCGCGGTTCGACGGGCCGATGGGCGTGGCGGTGAGCCGGCGCGGGCGGGTGTTCGTCGCCGACACCTACAACGACCGCATCCGCGTGATCGAGCCCGACGGCACGGTGAGCACATTGGCCGGCAACGGCCGTCCCGGCTTCGCCGACGGCGCGGCGGCGATCGCCCAGTTCGACACGCCCACCGCGCTGGCGCTGGATGCGCGCGGCCTGCTATGGGTCGCCGATACGCGCAACAAGGCGCTGCGCAGGGTCGAGCCCGACGGCGATGTCGCGACCCTGGCGCTGGCGCCGGGCGAATCGAATCGAAGCCCGCTGGTGCGGCCGGCGGCGCTGGCGATCACCCACGACGGTTGGTTCTACGTCGCCGATCAGGCGCTCGGCGGCGTGCTGCAGATCCGCCCCGACGGCAACTGGGCGCTGATCAGCGGCGACAGCCAGGACCAGCGCCTGTCGCGCCCGGCCGGGCTGGCGCTGGCCGACGACGGCTCGCTGTACCTCAACGACGCCAACGGCCACCGCGTGCACCGCATCGCGCCGGCCGCGCCGGCGGTGGCGCCGCCGGCCAACGGGCCGGTCGGCCCGGCCGACGCCGATCCGCTGCCCGACACCGCGGGGCGCTGGCCGCTGAAGCCGCAGGACGGCTGGCACGAAGTGGTCGGCACGCTCGGCGAGGTGCGCGGCGACGGCTACGGCGAAAGCCGCCACCACCTGCACGGCGGCCTCGACATCCGCGGCGACATCGGCCAGCAGGTGCTGGCCATCGCCGATGCCAAGGTGTCCGCGCCGGTGGCGTCGTGGGGTTTCGGCAATCTCGGCGAAGGCGCCGAACTCGGCCGGCTGTCCTACATCCACATGCGCGTGGGCCGCACCGCGCAGGGCGAGCCGCTCGACACCGACCGCTTCCAGCCGGTCTACGGCGACGACGGCAAGCTCGAACGCATGCGCCTGCGCCGCGGCACCCGCTTCGCCGTCGGCGACGTACTGGGCACGATCAATCCGATGGCGCACGTGCACCTGAGCCTGGGGCCGAGCGGCTTCGAGCGCAACGCGATCGCGCTGAACTTCGTCGGTTACGCCGACCACGTGCCGCCGCGGCTGGAGCGCATCGAACTGCTCGATGCGCTCGGCCAGCCGCTGAAGGACAAGCGCGAGGGCCGCTTGATCGTGCCGCGCGCGCTGTCGGGATTGCAGCTCGTCGCCGAAGGCTGGGACCAGGTCGACGACAATCTGCCGCGGCGGCGGCTGGGACTGTATGCCGTGGGCTATCAATGGCTCGACGCGCAGGGCAAGCCGTTGCCGGGCTACGAGACGCCGCGCATGAACATCGAATTCGACCGCTTGCCGCCGGACGATGCGACCCAGACGATCTACGCGCCGGGCAGCGGCATCACCGTGCACGGCAGCGCGGTGACGCGCTTTCGTTATGTGCTCAGCAACACCGTGCGCGGCGGGCGGGTCAGCGAAGGGCTGTGGCTGCCGAACGAATTCGCCGCAGGCGACTACACCTTGCGGGTGGTGGCGCGCGACTACAGCGGCAACGAGGCGGTGGGGCGGCGGGATCTGGCGATACGGTTGCAGTGATCGGTTTGCGGGTGGGCGTGCGGTAAGCGCAAGAGCAGGATCAAGATGGGTTCCGGCTTTCGCCGGAATGACGATGTCTTGGGGCGTGGACCATGGCTTGCGGGTCGCAAGTTTTAAGGGCGGCTACGGGACTTGGTTTGCCGACTGCGAGTGCGGATCGCGATTCGCAGCCAGGCACTGCGCCGTCGGCGGCGCGCCCGCGGCTCAGCCCGACAAGGTCCAGGCGAACACGAAGTAGTGGCGGTCGGTCTCGACCAGCGCCGCCACGTCGTTGAACTGCTGGTACATGCGCAGGCCGCGGCGCCAGCCTTCGGGCTCGCGCACGAACGCGGGCAGCGGCGCGCGCAGCATCGCCGCGTACTCGCCGACGATGCGCGCGAACACCGCACGATCGATCGGTTGGCACAGCGCGGCCTCGATGTAGCGGATTTCGCCCGGATGCGCCTGGGCGCCGTCGATGCGCGCGCCGAAGCGTTCGCCGGCGCGCTGCGCGGCGATCCAGAAATGCAACGGTTCGGCGAACTTCGCGCGTTCGCCGCGGACCACGCCGATGGCCTGGCCCGAGGCCGGCTGGGAGAAATCGCCGGGGCCGAATTCCACGAGGTCCAGCGCGCCCGCGGGCGCCGGCGGCGCCTGGCGCCAGTGTGCGATCAGATGACTGCGGTCGAACATTGCCTACTGCTCTGGTGACGGCTTGCGTTAGCTGCGCCGGATGATCGCATGCCGGCTCCGGCCAGCGCGACCTGGAGGCAAGGCCACGCTTCAGGTTGTGGCCGCGCGGCGGAAAAAAAGCACAGGCGGTCACGCGGGAAACCGGCGATCGGACCGGAAACGCAAAGTCGGCGCGGCGTCGTAGCTGCGAGGCGGGAACAGGAGATCCGCCGAAGCATGGCGCTGAAGTATCTGGATCCGCGCGTTCGCGGGGATGACGGTAGGTGAGGATGCGGCGAGTCCACCCGTGTCGTTCCCGCGAGGGCGAGGACCCGACTCGGTCGAAGCGCGATGCTGAACTCTTTGGACTTCGACTCAGCGAGATGGCGCGGGCAAGAACGCGGCGCCCCACCTACGTCGTTCCCGCGACAGCGGGAGCCCAGGGCGTCATCGCGATAGGCTTGCTACGTGCATGCTTGCGAAGTGCGCACGCATGCTCGCCCGGACATCGATCCGGCGAACATCGAAAGGATTCCGGCTCTACCGCAACGACGGCGCGGATCCGCGCCGCACCACAACGCCGCTAAGCCACGCCTACCCCATCCGCCGACGCCGCGGCGTTCGCGGCATGAAACGCTGCATGCGCCCGCGCCCCCTGTCGTCGCCCGCGCCGCGGCCTTACTGTCGTTCTCGCCGCCCCGCAGCGGCCGTCTCCGACCGAAGGAAACCGCCATGACAGATTCGACCGTCCCCACCGTCCACGCCCGCGGCGAAGCCGCACCCTATGCGGTCAGCTTCGTCGACGACGGCGAGCACCGCTGGCAGGCCGACGAACCGGCCGAAGTCGGCGGCGGCGACCGCGCACCCTCGCCCGAGCGCCTGCTGCTGTCGAGCCTGGGCGCCTGCACCGCGATCACCGTGCGCATGTACGCCGAACGCAAGCAGTGGCCGCTGGCGCAGGTGGAAGTGACGCTGCGCTTCAATCCCGCCGGCAAGCCCGCCGCCGGCACCGACATCGAACGCCATATCGTCCTGCGCGGCGAACTCAGCGAAGAACAGCGCGAGCGTTTGTTGCAGATCGCCAACGCCTGCCCGATCCACAAGGTGCTGAGCGGCGAGGTGCGCATCGCCACTGCGCTGGCGGCCGACGCGCAGGCGTGAGCCGCGGCTGACGCGGCGCGGGCCCGCGCTGGAAGGCGGGAGCGATCAGCCCCGATGGCGTTCGAGGACCGGCCCGCGGCCGCGCCCTCGCCCGCTCAGCGGCACTGGTACTCGTCGGCCGAGTAGTCGCTTTCGATGCCGCGGTCGTCGGCGCTGCCGTCCTGGGCGTCGACCACCCGGCGGAAGATCACGTAAGCCACCGCGTGGGTGCCGGCGACGCAGGGGCGCGGCAGGTCGTTGGGAGCGTAGAAGTTCTCGCTCGCCGACACGCCCTGGCCGTTGAGGGCATAACCGGCGAAACGGCACGAGGACGGGTACTGGTAGCCCAGCACGCACACGCCGGTGGCTTCGACCGCGTCGGCCGCCGCCATCGCCGCGTTGAAGTTGGCGGCCCAGCCGGTACCCGGGTCGGCGATGCAATCGCCCGAGGCCAGCGGCGTGGCGCCGCTCTGGCAACCGTTGGAGCCGTTGCCGCCGAGCGGACCTTCGCTGAAGTACTGGTAGCGCCCGCTGTGGACCCAATCGGCCGCGGCTGCCGGCAACGCCGCGCCGGCCAGCGCCAGGCCCCACAACGCCGCGATCGCCGCGACCCGACCCGACTTGCGCATGTTCATCCTTGCCGCTCCTGTCGTATGAATGCGCGGCGAGGCATCGCCGGCGCAAGCGGCGCGAGGATAACGCAGGCATGCGAACGGCAGATTGCAGTTTCGGGCCGTCCGCTCATCTTCCGATCGGCTTCGCCGCGGCGGCCCGACGCCGCGCACACTCGCGACGCGCGCGGTGCACGGCCGCCGCGCGAGCGCATTCAGTCTTCGTCGCGCAGGCGCTCGCCGGGCAGCAGCGGCAGCCGGCCGCCGTCGAGCGCGCCGCGGCTGAAGCGGCCGTCCTCGACCAGCAGGATCTCGCCGCTCTCGCCGTTCTTGAGCCCGCTGTCCACGCCGATCACCCGGCCATCGAAATAACTGGCGATGTGGTGGTGGGTGGTGTGGCCGACGACGATGCGCGAGACGCCGAGCCGGGCCGCGATCGCATCGACCTGCTCGCGTTGCAGCGCGGGGTCGGTGAAATAGCCGCGGTACCAGATCGGGCTGGTCTTGCCGTTGTACAGCGGCGACAACCGCGGATCGTCCTGCCACACCGCCTTGGGCGTGCCGAGCGAGGCGCGGTAGAGGGCGTTGCCGCGCTCGATGTCGCCGTCGCCGGCGAGGTAGTCGGGCGAGATGCCGCCGTGCACGAACAGCAGGCCGCCGACCCGGGCGATGGCCGGGCGGGTGCGCAGCCATTGGCCGAGCACGCTGTCGGGCCCGTACAGCTGCGGGTACGTCTCGCCCAGCGCCGCGGCGCTGCGTTGGTAACCGGGATTGACGTAGCGCAGGTCGCCGCCGAGCGCCATCGCCTCGTGGTTGCCGATCAGGTAGTGCACGCCGCCGCCGGCCTCGCGCGCCTGCTGTTCCAGCGAATACAGCAACCACAGCGCCTGGTTGACCTTGGGGCCGCGGTCGAACACGTCGCCGACCACGACCAGATGGCCGCGGCCGTAGCGCCAGCGCAGATCGCGGCCGACGATGCCGTGTGCCTGCAGCAGCCGCACCAGCAAGTCGTACTGGCCGTGCACGTCCGACAGCGCCGCGATCCGCGCCGCCGCGGCGTCCGCCGCATCGGCCGGTGGCTGCGCCGGCGCGCGCACCAGGATCGGCCGCTCGAAACCGCAGCGCGGCGGCACCCGCACCGGCCAGCGCGCGGCGGGGTAGCGCGCGGCCGGGTAGCGGCGCTCGAGCACTTTGCCGGCGCAGACCCAGCGGGCGATGAGTTCGCCGTCGCCGTAGCGGATATAGGGGCCGTCGTCGAACGCGGCTTCGGCCGCGGGCGGCGGCGGCGCAGCGGCGGCCGGCGTGGCGGCGAAGGCGCTGCCCAGGCATGCGGCGTACAGGGCCAGACCCAGGCTCCAGGGGCGCAAGGCGAATGCGTTCAAGGCGGCTCCCGAAGCTCGACGGATGACGGGGGAGCTTGGCGCTTGCGTAAGGCGCGGGCAAGCGGCGGGGTTTGCGGCGGGTGGCGGGATGCGCGGGGTGGTGATGGGTTCCGCGGTTCGGACGTGGGTTGCGGGGCTGGGTAAAGCGAAAGCAACGTCAAAATGGGTTCCGGCTTTCGCCGGAATGACGGGAGGTGGAGGCGAAATTTCCACCTCGGCAATGAAGTGGAGGCAAAACCCCCACCCCGTCATTCCGGCGAAAGCCGGAACCCATTTTGACCTTGCCTTCGCCTTCGCTCTTTATCGCCCAGCCCCCAAAAAAACGGGGCTCCGAAGAGCCCCGTCCGGGTCGAACTCAGGATCGCAGCCGCCGGCCGACGCCGGCGCGCGCGATCACGGCCACTTGAGGTTCAGCGACACGCCGACCACGCGCGGCTCGTTGTACACCGCCGCCATGTAGTTCTCGATCACGCCCTTGAGGTTCTTCTCGTTGGTGATGTTGCGCGCGAACAGCGCCACTTCGTAGGCGCCGTAACCGCCGGTGTAGCCGACCTGCAGGCCGCCCTCGAAATTGCCGCGCGAGTTGAACTCCTTGGAGTCGTACAGCACGAAGCTGGTGTAGCCCTGCTTGTTCCAGTCGGTGGCGACGAAGAACGCGCCGGCGTCGCTGACCGGGATGTCGTAACGCGCGCCGAGGCTGAGGTTGTACTTGGGCGCGTTCGGCAGCGGGTTGCCGTCGATCTGGGCGAACACGTTGGAGCCGATCTTGATGGTCGGATCGTTGACCGTGCACACCACCTGGCCGTTGAGGCCGCAGACCTGGGCGTAGACGCGCTTGTCCTGGATCTCGCTGTGCAGCCAGCTGGCGCCGGCGGTGATCGACAGGTTCGGGATCGGGCGCCAGTCCAGGTCGGCTTCGACGCCGTAGGCGCGGGCCTTGTCGGCGTTGAACAGCACGCCGTTGCCGTTGGAGTCGTTGCCGTTGAGCTGGATGTCGTCGACGGTGTAGGTGAACGCGGCGGCGTTCAGGCGCAGGCGGTTGTCGAACAGGCTCGACTTCACGCCGGCTTCCCACGACAGGATGGTTTCCGAGTCGGCGGTGGTGAAGTCGGCGTTGAACACCGCCGAGCGGCCCTGGATGGTCGGGCCGCGGAACCCGCGGGCGACGCGGCCGTAGACGCTGACCTGCGGGGTGATCTCGTACATCGCGCTGAGGTCCCAGCTCGGCGTGGTGTCGGCCATCTCCACGTCGCGGCGGCCCTTGTAGGTGGACACGCCGGCGACGGTGTCGGCGGTCTTGAGCAGGCGCGTGCGCTTGCTGTCGCGGGTTTCGCGCACGCCGGCGGTGACGGTGAACTTGTCGCCGAACTTGTAGCTCAGCTGGCCGAACGCGGCCCACGAGGTGTTGCTGTTGCGCAGGCGCACCCAGTTGTTGGGGTTGCGCGCGTTGCCGCTGAGGAACCAGGCGCGCTGGTAGAAGTCGGTGGTGTCGCGGCCGTCGAAGTAGAACGCGCCGAGCTGCCACTGCAGCGCGGCCTCGCTCTCGCTGGCCAGGCGGATTTCCTGGGTCAGCTGGTCGAGGTCGCGGACCTGGCCCATCGACTGGCCGTAGCCGTTGGGCTGGCCGTTGAACGGATAGTCGGCCGCGGCGCCGCCGTCGGTGTCACCGCGGCTGTAGCCGGAGGTGGTCTCGTAGGCGCTGATCGAGGTCAGCGACATTTCGTTGAAGCGCCAGGTGGCCTTCACCGAGCCGCCGTAGGTCTTGTAGGCCTGCGGGTTGTCGCCGGCTTCGTCGTAGGCGACCTTGTCGCGCGCGCCGAACACTTCGTTGGAGCCCTTGCGCAGCGCGTTGCGCAGGAACAGGGTCGAGGTGCCGTCGTAATCGCGGGCGTGGGCCGAGGCCAGCAACGAGAAGTTCTCGCTCGGCTCGAGCAGGAACTGCACGCGCAGGTTGCGGTCGTCGTAGCCGCCCATCGCGTCGTTCTTCGGCGACACCGTGCCGTCGGCGCTGGCGCCCGTGTAGGTGTTGTCGACCCAGTCGTCGCGGTGCTGGTACAGGGCCGAGACGCGGAACGACAGCACGTCGTTGATCGGGCCGCCGACGCCGCCGTCGAGCGAGACGGTGTTGTAGCTGCCGTAGCTGGCGCTGAGGCGGCCGGAGTAGTCCTGGCTCGGCTTGATGCTGTCGAACTTGACGATGCCGGCGGTGGTGTTGCGGCCGAACAGCGAGCCCTGCGGGCCGCGCAGCACTTCGACCTGGTCGACGTCGAACACCGGGTTGGACTTGAGCACGACGTGCTCGAGCACGACGTCGTCCTGGATGATCGACACCGGCTGCGACGCGCCGAGGTAGAAGTCGATGTTGCCCAGGCCGCGGATGTAGAAGCGCGGGAAGATGCGGCCGGTGGTGGTCTCGGCGTAGAAGCTGGGGACCTTGCCAGACAGCGCCAGCAGGGTGTCGTCGCCGCCGGCGGTGAAGGCGCGCATCGCGTCGCCCTGGACCACGCCGACCGAGACCGGCACGTCCTGCAGGTTCTGCTCGCGGCGCTCGGCGGTGACGGTGATGGCGTCGAGCTGGGTGGCGTTGGCGTCCGCGGCGCGCGCCGGCGGGGCGTCGGCCTCCGCCGCCTGCTGCGCGGCGGCCGGCAGCGCGGCGCCGAGCAGCAGCAGGCTGGCGACGGCGCTGGCCAGCGCGGTCTTGCGCGCGAGCGGGCGACGGGAATGGAGATCGGCGACGCGACTGCGCTGCGGCAGGCGTGCGGCGGAAACAACGGACATGGGGGTGGGATCCTTTCGTGGCGCCTGGCTGCGAATGCGTCCGGCTGGCGCGGGGCCGGCAGCGGGGGCGGTATTCTCCGCGCCGCGGCAAGGTATGTCACCTGTGTTTCACGCCAATTTCAGGCCCTGTGCGCGCTGCGGCGCGATCGCCGCGAACGATGGCGACGTGCGGGCAAATGCGGCAAAGCCGCGCCTTCGCCGCCTCCGCCACGGCTGCGCCGTGGAGCGGCTTCAGGCCCGATGCCTTGCGTCGCTATGGGAGGCCTTCAGCCCCGATGCCCTGCGTCCCTGGGAGGGCCTTCAGGCTCGATGCCTTGCATCACCGTGGGAGGGCCTTCAGGCCCGATGCTTTCCGCTCAAATCGCCGCGCCCTCGAACGCGCGCCCTCCGCCGCTCCCCGCGCTTACTCCCCCGGCACCCACCCGCTCTCGCGCAAGAACGCCTTCGCGTCGGGCATTTCCAGTATCCGCGCCAACGCCGCGCGCTTGTCCGCGGCGCGTTCGTAGTAGGCCCGGGCAATGCGGTAGCCGACCCAGTAACCCTGGTCGTAAGGCTCGTCCGATCCCTTGCGGTAATTGAACATCCAGCGGCTGAAGTCGCGGTCGTCCTGTTCGCGCAGGAACGCCTCGCCGACGTCCCGCTCGCGGCCGCGCACGCGCACCGCCAGCCCCGGGTTGGCGACGCCGCCGGCGATCAGCTCGGCGACGAACTCCGCGCCGCCCTCGGTCAGCGACATGCCCAACACGCTCGCGCGCGGGTCGCCGGGTTCCAGGTCCTGGGCTGCGGCGGGCTGCTGGATGTGCGCGTATTCGTGCGCGATCACCCGCACGAAGCGGTCTTCGGGATCGGGGTTCATGAAGTCCGCGGCGCACAGCGCCTCCAGCCCGATGGTCACGCCGGCCGGGTTGGTGATGCCGACCGGCTTGCCGCGGCCGACCACGATCGCCACCGGCGGAAACTTCGACCGCGGATACAGTTCGCCGAGCGTGCGCAGCGACGCCGCCACCCGCCGCTTCACTCGCGGCAGCAGCTTCATGCATTCGCGCGCGTCGCGGTACATCGCCGGGTCGGCCGCCATCTGCGCGGCGATGCGCTCGCCGGTGACCCGCCGCAACTGGGCGAATTGCTTCAGGCTGTCGGTGCCTTGGGCGAGATACTCATCCAGTTGCGCCGCGTCCGGTTTGCCGTCGGTCGCGGCGTAGAGCGCATAGAAGCGGTCGACGTCGTCGGTACGGATGTCGGGCTCGACCATGGGCTCGGCGGCGCTCGCCGCGGCGGCGACGGCGAACCAGGCGGCCAGCACGACGAGACGCAGACGAAGACGGGAACCGGCTGTGGGCGAAGCGAACGGCGGTTTGCGCATGGGCGGACTCGGGCGAGGAAAACGCGGGCAGCGCCGAGTCTGCGCCCGATCGTCGGCCCCGCTCACTGCCGCAAGTCATGACTTTGGGGTGCGTCGCGCGCTCACGGAATCGAGGTGCCGATCCGCTCGAAGTCGAACCCGTCGTCGAAATTGAGCCACACCAGGAACGCGCGCCCGACCAGATTGCGTTCGGGCAGGAAGCCCCAATAGCGGCTGTCCTCGCTGTTGTCGCGATTGTCGCCCATGACGAAGTACTGCCCCGCCGGCACCGTCCACTCGCCTTCTGCGAGCAGCGGCTGCGGCAGGTCGCGGCGCAGCAGCACGCGATGGACATGCCGGCCCAGCGTTTCGCTCAGTTCCTGCGCGCCGGTCGCCTCCGCGCCGCTGCCGTGGCCGGTGTAGACGCCGACAGGCTGGTACGCCACCGCGGCGCCGTTGATGGTCAGCCGCCCGTCGCGGTACTCGACCCGGTCGCCGGGCAGCCCGACCACGCGCTTGATCAGGTTGACGTCGGCGCGCTGCACCGAGTGGAACACCACCACGTCGCCGCGCTCGGGCGCGCCCAGCGGCAGCACCTTGGTGTTGCTGATCGGCAGGCGCAGGCCGTAGACGAACTTGTTGGTCAACACGAAATCGCCGGTCAGCAGGGTCGGCATCATCGAATTCGACGGAATCCGGAACGGCTCGGCGACGAAGCTGCGCAGCACCAGCACCACCAGCAGCACCGGGAAGAACGCCTTGGAGTAATCCACGACCCAGGGCTCTTCGCCTTCGTCGAGCAGGCCCGCGCGCGCGGCGCGGCGCCTGGCCAGCCAGTGCTTGTCGAGCAGCCACACCAGCCCGGTGAAGGCAGTGAGCGAAACCAGCGCGATTTCGAACCAGCGCATCGATTACTCCATGGTGTCGTTGGACTCGGGCATCCTGCCGCCGCCGCGCGCGGCGGTCGGCGCCCTGGCGAGTGTGCGCCGTTCGCGCCGGGCGACGCCTGCCACAAGTCACGGTCGGCGCGACCTCGTACAGGCTCGCGTGCGCCACGCAAAAATCGCGCTGCGGCGGCCATCGGCGCCGGTTTCATTCGCGCACGAAGCCTTCGCTCCAGCCGCCGTCCGAGTCCTGATCCAGCCGACAGGCCTGGATGTAGAAACCGTCGCCGTCGCCGTCGCTCACGATCTCAGCGTATTCGCGGAAACCAGGCTGCCGGCCGAAGCGCTGCGCGGCGCGATGCGCGAGCTGCCGCGAACTGTAGACGCCGAGCAGCTTGGATTCTTCGTCGCCGTCGCAGGCGCGGTACAGATGTTGCAGCACGAACACTTCACTCATGGGATTGCCTCATCGATCGATTGCTGCGGCGCGGTTCGCGGCCGTTGTCGCCAATGACGATGTGGCGCGGGCGTATCGCGATCACAGTTTCCCGCCGCTTCGGCGCGAACGCACTGTAAGTTTTCTTGCCGCGCCGCACCAATTATGGACAAACGCTTTCGACCTGCGCGAGGATGCGGACGCGGCGTTTTCCCGGATCGGACGATGCGTCCGCAACCGCGCGAAAGCGCCGCGATGCTCAAGGAAGTCGCAGACCGATGTCCGGCAAGGAAGCGCTGTGTGCGTGTTGGACAGCCTCCGTCCGCCGGGCTTTTCCGATACCACAACCGAAGGAGTGGCGACATGCAAAACGACGACCATGTGTCCGACTGGCTCAACGGCGCGGACAGCGTCGACGGCCTCAGCAATCCCGCCGGCCCGCTGTACATCGAAGGCGCCGCGGCGACCGAGGACGCGCTGACGTCCCCGAACGAAGCCAATATGTTCTCGACCCGCACCGCGATCACCTGCATCGGCGCCGCCTGCTGCTTCTGCGCCTGAGTTTCTCCGCGACAACGGCGCGCAGCCGAGCCTGGCTGCGCGCCGCCCGGCAATCCCGGGCCCTCGCGCCGGCGCGGCGCGGGCGCTCCCGCTCATGGACGACACGATGACCGATGCAGGCTCCGCTGGCGGCTTCGCGCCGATCGTCGAACATTTCTGCGCCGCCGCGCGCGCGCGGCTCGCCGCGACCCTGGCGCAGCTGTCGCCGGCCATCGACGGCGAAGAGGCCGCGCGCATCCACGCCGCCGCGGTCGAGGCGCTGCACGGCAACGCGCGCCTCAAGCTCAACCGCGTGCTGCTGCTGGAGTTGTATGCGGCCAAGAGCGCCGGCGAACTCGGCGACGGCGACGATGCCGCGCGTTTCGAGCGGTTCGTCGACCGCTGCCGGCACGACGACTTCGGCCGCCACCTCGACCGCCGCTACCCGAACCTGCGCGCGCGGCTGACGCGGGTGCTGGACGAACAATGCGGCGGAACGGCGACCTTGATCGGGCGCCTGGCGCGCGACCGCGAATCGCTGGCGGCGCTGTTCGGCCGCCCCGCCGGACGGCTGACCGGAATCTCGCTCGGCCTGGGCGATCTGCACGCGCACGGGCAAGCGGTGGCGCGGCTGTCGTTCGAAGGCGGCCAGGTCATGTACAAGCCGCGTTCGCTGCGCATCGACGCGGCGCTCGACGGGTTTCTCGAACGCCTGTTCCCGTCCGACCCGCAACGCATCCGCGTGCCCGCGGTGATCGACCGCGGCGACTACGGCTGGGCCGCGCACGTCGCCCACCGCTATTGCGACGGCGACGACGAACTGCGCCGTTTCTACCGCGGCCTGGGCGAGTGGCTAGCGGTGCTGCGCCTGCTCGGCGGCACCGACATCCATCTGGAAAACCTGATCGCCGTCGGTCCGACGCCGGTGGTGGTCGACGTCGAAAGCCTGTTCGCGTCGGCCCACGGCACGGCGCCGTCGGGATACGGCGACGCACACGACCTCGCGCGCGAGTTGATCCGCACCTCGGTGCTGCGCACCGGCATCGTGCCTTCGCGCGCGCCGACGCTCGGCTTCGACAAGGTCGACCTGTCCGCCGCCGGCGCCCTGCCCGGCGAGCAGCCGCGCGTGCTGGCGCCGGTGATCGCGCGCGAGGGCACCACCGACGCGCACCTGGAAATCATCAGCGTCGACGTCAGTCCGGCGCAGAACCACCCGAGCCCGCGGCCGGAGCTGTCGCGCTACTGGGACGGCATCAGCGACGCGTTCCTGGAAACCAGCGCGCGCCTGCGCGAACTCGACGCGCAAGCGGCGCTCGCGCCGCTCATGCGCGGATTCGTCGGCTGCGGCGTGCGCGACATCCGCCGCGCCACCAAGGCCTACTTCGAGATCGGCCGCATGCTCTGGCATCCGGCGTCGCTGCACGACCAAGCCAAGGCGGTCGAGCGCGCCCGCGACCTGTTCGTGCGCAACGCCGCGGTCATGCCCGCCGCGCCGTCGTCGATGCACGAGATCGACCGCGAAATCGACGACCTGCTGCACGCCGACATCCCGGTATTCGCCTCCGCGCTGACGCCTGAGCGGGTCGATGCGGCGCTCGGCAGCTGGCGCGCTATGCGCGTGGATCTGGAAGAAATGACGATCCGCAGCGCGCTGGTGGTGACCGAGCTGAACCATCGCGCCAACGCGTCCGCGAACGCGCCGCCGGACGACGGGCAGCCGCGCTACGGCGCGCGCCGGCCGCACGCCGAAGACCTCGAACCGCGCCGACGCACGCTGGCCGCGCAGGCGGTCCAGCGCTTGTTGGGCCTGGCGGTGTACGGCGAGGACCGCTCCGCGACCTGGATCACCCCGGGCGCGAGCAGCACCGGCTGGCACGTGCACCCGCTGCAGTCGGACATCTATTCCGGGCTCGGCGGCGTCGCCGTCGCGCTGGCCGGCTACCGCCGCGAGGTCGCGCACGGCCGCGCCGATCCCGTCGCCGGCGTCGAGGAAGCCATCGACGGCGCGCTGCGCGTGCTCGCGCGGATGACCGCCGAACGCCTGGACAGCGCCGGCGGCTTCAGCGGCTACGGCAGCCGCATCTGGTCGTGGCTGCGGCTGCACGATCTGCTGCAACGCCCCGACCTGCTCGAGCACGCGCTCGTCTACGCCGGCAAGCTCGAGGCCGAAGGCTTCGACGCCGACCGCTCGCTCGACCTCATCGACGGCAGCAGCGGCGCGATCGTGCCGCTGCTCGGGCTCGCCGAGCGCAGCGGCGATCCGCGCTGGCTGGAACTGGCGGCGCGCGCGGGCCGGCACCTGGAGGCGACCGCCATCGTCGACGAGCGCGGCGCGCGCTGGTCCGCGGCGGCGTTCGCCGAGCCGGTCGCCGGCTTCGCCCACGGCGCGGCGGGCATCGCCTGGGCGCTGACCCGCCTGACGCTCGCCGGCGCCGGCAGCGCCGCGGACCGCGAACGCTGGAACGCGCTGGCCGCGGCCGGCTTCGCGTTCCAGGACGGCGCGTTCGACGCAGCGGCGGGCAACTGGCGCGAACCCGCCTCCGGCCGCGCCGACATCCACACCTGGTGCGGCGGCAGCGTCGGCATCGGCCTGGCCGCGGCCGATCTCTATGCGCGCACCGCGGCGCCGCGGCATCTGCGCGACCTGCGCCGCGCCGTTGCCGCGTCGCGCGGTCATTGGGGGCTCTCGCACACGCTTTGCCACGGCGACTTCTCGCTGTGGGAGCTGCTGGCCCGCGCCGCGGCGCTCGATCCGGACATGCCGGCGGACGACGGCGCCGACGCGACCGCGCAGATCGTCTCGGCGATGGAAGAGCATCACGGCATGGTCGGCGGCATGACCCGCGAAGCCTTTACTCCCGGCCTGATGACCGGGCTGGCCGGCGCGATCCACGGCCTCGCCGGCATGCACCCGCACGGCCGGTCGATGTCGCCGCTGCTGCTGGAGTGCGGCTGAGGCCGGGCCTCAGGGCGCCGTTTCGGCCGCCGCAATCCCCGGCACGCCGCGCCGGATCGCGCGCGAGTAAGCGCCCGCGTCCGCGGCGTCGGCCGGGATCGAACGGGCGCGCGGATTGACGTAGCCGCGCTCGTGCAATTGCGCGTAGCTGTATCCCGGCGTCAGCCCGCCCTGGTCGTAGACGTATTCGGCGAAGTGGCCGGCCGCCAGCAAGCGATAGTCCAGCGGCAGGTCCGGGACGACGTGGCGGGCGATCTCGAATACCACCGTGGTGCAGTTGCTGGTTAGGGTGTTGTAGAAGGACGGCGCGCGCCGCAGCGCATCGGCCTTGGCGAGGAAGCCCAGGAACATCGGCCGCAGCGTCCGCGGCGGAACGTTCAGCCGATACAGGTACACGTCTTCGCCGCGCGCGTTGCTGCGGGTGCGCACGATGTCGCGTTCGTCGGCGGCCACCAACACCTGCTCGAAGCGGCGGAAGAAGCCGCCCAGCGCGGAGAAGCTTTCGCCGCGCTGCTTGCGGATCTCCAGCGAGAACACCAGCCGCTGGCCGTCGTCGAAGCCGAACGACACCAGCGTGTGGGCGATGTCCGGCCCCATCCAGTACGACAGCACCAGGTCGGCCGAGGACAGGCGCGAGAGATCGTATTCGCGGGTCTCCCAGCGCGGCGTGTAGTCGCTTTCGCTGCGCCATTGGAAATTGCGCACGTTGTGCAGCACCACCCGGTCGCCGCGCACCTGGGCATCGAACTGGCGGGCGACGTCGTCGGCCCAGTCGCGGTCCTGCGAGGGCGCGATCGCGGACCACCAGGCCAGCAACGCGGCGAAGCCGGCCGCGAACGCGATCAGCGCCGGCCGCCGCGCCGCGCCGCGGCGCCGCCACGGCAGCGCCACGCAGGCGGCCACGCCGAGCAGGCACCACAACACGATGAGGCCGTTGCGAAGCAGCGCCGCGCCCGGGAACTGGAACGCGATCAATCCCGCGCCCCAGGCCGCGACCGCGAGAATCGCCAATGCCGCCAGTCCCATCGCGGCGATGCGCAGCCACCGCCTGCCCGCGCTGGGCGCCGGCGGGATATCTTCAGCGGGCATGGCCGACTCCTTGCGTGCGGGCGAATCCGGTCCGCTACTTTACGCTGGCGGCCGAGCCGACGGCATGCCGCGCCGGTCCGGTGTCCGGTGTCCGGTATCGGCCGTTCGGCCGGCCGCATCTTGCGCGGCGATGTGAGCGATGTTTCTCGTTCCCCTCGCGTTCCCCTCGCGCAGGTCCGGCAAGCGACCTTCCGCGCGAATCGCCTCGGCGCGCGTTCGGGCTGACAGAGATCGAAAGCGCCCCGCGCAGACGCGGGACGCTTTCGAGAACGCATGGCCTCATCGGCGAAAGGGACGGTGTCAGGGGTACACCGCGCACCGCCGATGGACGGACTCATGCGCATTGCGGCCGCAGCCGGCCGTAGCGGTTACGGCGCGTAGCAGATGCCGCCGCCGATCGGGCAGACCTTTTCCAGCATCCACTTGTTGCCCGTACACCGGTAGTAGTAGCGCCAATTGCCGTGGACGGCGGTTTCCGATTTTCCGTTGGGGCTGCAGCTCTGCCCCGGCACGGGCTCCGCGCTGGCAACGCCGCCGATCGCCACACCGATCGCGAACAGTGCGGCGGCCATTACTTTCATCGTCGTTCGATGCATGAACTGTTTACTCCATGACGTGATGTCGCTGGAATCGCGCTCGCCCACCGGCGAATGCGCAGCCTGCGGCTCGCGGCCGCACGACGGGAACGGACATCCAGCGGTTCTGCCCGCTTCCGGCTTCGGCGCTCCGGGCTGCCGACGCAATGCGTGAAGCGCAACCCGATGCAATCGCTCGGATGTATCGATACCCGATATTTCGCGCGGTGTCCGAGCGCAGGCGATGGGCGTTGTATTTGAACTGTGTGTTTCCTCGCAGTTCTCCAGATGCATGCGCATCGATGTTGCACCGCGAGATCGCATGCGCCGCGCGACCGCCGCAGGCATCGGCGTTGTCGCGCCCGGTGCACGGGCACCGGTCGCCGACGCCATGAATCCGTCGGCCGGCGCGCATCCACGATGAGCAAAATCCATGCCTGATCATCAATTCGTATGCGCACGTTACGTTGCCTGCGGGTGAGTGCGCGGAACGAAAAATGCGCAGGCCGCTGTCGCGGGCGAAAGCGGAGGTGGGGGGAGCATCCAAGCAACGCGTTCTAAGCGAGGGGGAAGCGGCTTCCTTCAGGCGCAAGCCATTCATATTCGTTGGAAACGGAGATCATTCGATGAAACTGTTCCCTGTGCTCGCAGGCGTTGCGCTGCTGGCGGCCTCTTCGGCGGCGTCGGCGTACGACGGTACGATCCACTTCGAAGGCTCGGTGATCGCGCCGACCTGCGTGCTCACCAACGGGCCGTCGCCGGCCGACATCCGGGTCAAGCTGCCCGCGGTGGCGGTATCGGCGCTGTCGGCCGCCGGCGAAGTCGCCGGCCGCACGCCCTTCATCATCCGCGTCGCCGATTGCGACGCCAGCACCACGCTGGTCCAGACCTTCTTCGAGCCGGGTCCGACCATCAACACCAGCAACAACAACCTGACCCTGGAAGGCGGCACCGGCACCGCCGCCAACGTCGAGCTGCAGGTGCTCAACGCCGACTTCTCGCAAGTGCTGCTCGGCAACCCGCTGGCGCTGCAGAACAGCCAGCAGGTCGCGGTCGAGACCGGCGGCGCCGCGCTGCGCTATTACGCGCAGTACTACGCCACCGACGCCGCCAGCGCCGGCTCGGCGAACAGCAGCGTCACCTTCACCATGATCTACCAGTGACACGTCCGGCGATGCGTCGCCGCGGCTGAACCCGTTCCAGCGATCCGCACGCACGGACCGCGCGTCCGCGGCGAAGGCCGCGGATGCGAAAGGCACAGCGCGTTCGCGACATCTCTCATGACATTTTCAAGGAGTTGGCGGCATGCGACACCCTATCGATAAGAAAACCACGCTGAGCCTGGCCTTGCTGGCCATCGCCTGCAGCGGCGCCGCGCAGGCGCAGGCGCAGCAGGGCGATCCGCTGTATCGCTACCAGTGGCATCTGATGAATTACGGCCAGAGCGTGCTCGGCGATTCCAAGCCGGCGTTCGCGGTCGACCTGGGCATCGACGACCTGCACGACTACAACGTCCGCGGCAAGGGCGTGGTCGTCGGGGTGCTCGACGAAGGCGTGGAAATCGCCCATCCGGACCTCGCGGCCAACATGGTCCCGAACGGTTCCAGGAACTTCGATCCCGGCCGCCCGCTGCACGATCCGACCCCGACCAGTCCCGGCGGCTCGCACGGCACCGCCGTGGCCGGCATCATCGGCGCGGTCGGCTGGAACGGCATCGGCGTGCGCGGCGTGGCGCCGGCGGCGAGGCTCAAGAGCTTCAACGGCTTCGGCGAATCCGGCGGCCTGTCGGAGGACAAGATCGTCTACTCGTGGTGGGACGGCGCCGAATCCAAGGACGTGGCCGTGTCCAACAACAGCTGGGGCGGCTCGCCGGCGTTCGTGCTCGGCCTCACCCAGGACCAGGTCGCGGCGTACGAGCGTCCGATGTCGGCCACCCGCAACGGATTGGGCACGGTCTACGTCAAGGCCGCGGGCAACGGCTACGCCAGCGTGCCCTTCTTCGGGTTCAACCTGTGCGGCCAGGACGTCATCGATTACAACGTCGGCTGCAGCCAGACCGGCCTGGACCAGCGCAACAACCTGTTCAACGTGATCACCGTGGCCGCGGTCAATGCGGCCGGCAAGCGCTCCAGCTACTCGTCGCCCGGCGCCGCGCTGTGGGTGTCCGGGCTCGGCGGCGAGTACGGCCATCAGCGCAAGTACTCCAACGTCGCCGGCGCGACCCGCGTCGATCCGGCCATCGTCACCACCGACCTGACCGGCTGCGCGAAGGGCTTCAACAACTACTTGCCGAAGAACGCGTGGAACCTGGAACGGGTCAACGACCTGGATTCGGCGCAGTCGACCATCGACGACAGCTGCAACTACACCGGCATGATGAACGGCACCTCGGCCGCCTCGCCGACCGTCGCCGGCGTGACCGCGCTGGTGCTGCAGGCCAATCCCAAGCTGAGCTTCCGCGATGTGAAGTACATCCTGGCGGCCACCGCGCGCAAGGTCGATCCGGGCCAGCCCGCGGTCAAGCATCCCAACGGGACCTTGCTGGTGCCCGGCTGGGTCACCAATGCGGCCGGACGCCCCTTCAGCAACTGGTACGGCTACGGTCTGGTGGATGCGACCGCCGCGGTGACCAGGGCGGGGACGTTCAAGCCGCTGCCCGCGCTCGTCGACAGCGGCTGGCAGCAGGTGCAGCCGGCCAGCGCGCCGGCCATCGGCTCGCCCGCGGCGCCGGCGACGCTGAAGATTTCCATCGCCAGCGCGGTGCGCAAGGTGGAGAGCATCCAGCTGGGTTGGACGACCGACTACGCCATCACCAGCGGCGCGCCGCTGCCCTTGCAGTTCGTGCTGATCTCGCCGAGCGGCACGCGCAGCCATGTGATGCCGGCCATGAGCTACGGCTCCGGCGATCTGTTCTCGCCGGGCTATTCGATCCCGTTCATCGCCAGCAACGCCTTCCTCGACGAGCCGGGCCAAGGGGTCTGGACCCTGGAGGTCGCGGACGTTCCGCTCGCCGACGCGGCCTCCAAGGGCGCGCTCCAATCCTTCAAAATCCGCGTTCTGGGGCATTGATCATGAAGAACTCCATTCTCTATCTGTCGTTGTTGGGCGCGATGCTGGCCGCGCCGGCCATCGCCCAGACCATGCCGACGGCCAAGGCCCTGCAGCAATCGGCCACCGGCGAATCGTTCACCATCGGCCAGATGCGCTTTCGCGTCGTGCCCGATGCCGTGCTCGAACCGTCCGCCGCCAAGGCCCAGGCGACCCCGGCCATCGGCAAGACCAATGCGCGCCAGCAGCCGGCGATCGGCAAGTACACCGTCAAACTGGGAGCGGCGAAGTCGGCCGCCGCCGTCGCCACCGGCGGCGATGCGCGCATGGCCGTGGCGATGTCCGACAGCGGCGTGCCGGTCGTGGTGACCTCGTCGCTGGACGTCTATGTCAGCCACATCGGCGCGCTGAACGAGGCGGTGCGCGACACCGGCGGAAAGCTGAAGTACTCCTCCGCGCTCGGCGGCAACGGCGTGATCGAGTACGCCAGCGTCGCGCAGGCGTTGCAGGCGATGCAGAAGCTGTCCGCCATCGCCGGCGTCAAGAGCGCCTCGCCGCGCCTGATCCGCGAGGAATTCGTTCTCTACTGACCGCGTTGCCCGCCCCCGCCGGACGCTGTTCCGGCGGGGGCGACCGCCGGCCGCTACCAGGCCTGCGGCCACGGCCGCGCGGCGGCCGCCGCGAAGCCGGCGTTGACTTCGCGGGCATGCTCGCGCAAGCGCGCGCGCAGCGTCGCCGGAATCGCCATCGACGCCTTGCCGGAGTGCAGGCGCGAGGCGTCGGGATTGAGCTTGCGGCGCAGGTGGTCCGGCAGCTCGCGCAACTGCTTCATCGCCGTCATGCGCACGGCCTCGCGCGCGCGCCGGGCGTCGAAACTGACCGCGGTCTCGGGGTCGATCCCCAGCCACTGCGCGAGGTCGCGGAAGCCGGCTTCCGGCGCGCGATAGAACTCGTCGAACAGCACCACGCGCATGCGCTCGCCGGGGAAGCATGCGCGCCAGCGCGCCAGCGGCGTGGCGAAGTCCATCAGCTGCAGGTAATGCAGGCCGAACGGGAAATAGCTCGTGGCGAAGCGGGTCTGCCCGGCGCGCAACAAGGCCGATTCCGGATCGGTCTCGGCTTCGTTGCCGGTGCGCAGGTACAACTCGTACAGGCTGATCGCCATGTCCGCGGGGTTGCGCAGCAGCACCACGATGCGCGCGTCCGGATGGTGCCGCGCGATCCGCACCGGCGCTTCGCGGCTGTACAAGTACCAGACCGAGGCTTCCGCGCGAATCCGCTGATCGCCGGCCGCGGCGAACAGCCGCGCATAGTCGTCGGGATCGGACACCGTATGCGGCTGCGCGGGCAGGTCCGGCGCGTGGAAATGCGGCTCCTTCAGCACCGAGGCGTACACGTCCGGGTGCTGCTTCAACGCGGCGAACAGCGAGGTCGTTCCGCAGCGCGGCGCGCCGACGACGAACAGATTGGGCGAGTTCACCACGGGAACAGCGCCTTGTCCTTGTAGAACCGTCCGGTCTCGCCGCCGCCGTCGAGCGCCAGCCACAGGATCGTGTCGGCGCCTTCCTCGGGCGAGCGCGGCGCGGCGATGCCGCCCAGTTTCGTGCGCACCCAGCCGGGAGTCATGCAGTTGACGCGGATGCCGCTGTCGGCGAGTTCCGCCGCCATCGCCTGAGTCAGCACGTTCAATGCCGACTTGGAACTGCGATAGCCCAGGTTGTTGCCTTCGATCCGGGTGGAACTGCCGTGTCCGCTGGAGACGTTGATGATGTGGGCCTGCGGCCGGCCGCGCATCAGCGGCAGCGCGAGCTGGCTCAGGCGCCAGGGACCGAAGAAATTGACGTCGAAGGTCGCCCGGGCCTGCGCCAGGCTCTCATCGCTGGGCTTGTCGCGCACGCCTACGGACATGCCGGCGTTGTTGACGAGCAGATCGAGGTGGCCGTGCGCCTCGGCGATGGCGCCGACCGCCGCGGCCATCGACGCTTCGCTGCACACATCCAGCCGGATCGGCTCGACGCCGGCGAGCCCGCGACGCTTGATCGCCGCGCGCCCTTCGTCGAGGTCGCGGCAGCCCATGTACACCCGGACGCCGCGCCGCGCGAAGCCTTCGCACACGGCCAGGCCGATGCCGCGATTGCCGCCGGTGACCAGGGCGATGCGGGTGTCGTCGTTGGCGTCGGTCATGCGGTCACCGCCCGGTACTCGGGGAAACGATTGAAAAGGAAACTTTCCTTGCGCAGGACGAAATCGCGCAGCGCTTCGTCGAAGTAGTCGTCGGCATCGGCGCGCTCGCGGGTCTCGTGCGCCTGTTCGGGCAGCACCCGTTCATGCATGCGTACCGCCTCCGCCTGCGCGGCACCGACCCCGAAGCGGGCGAGCAGGTCGGCCAGGCCGTCGTTCAAGGTTTCCGTCTTCAGAAACTCGACCGGATATTCGTACGGTTCCGCGCGGCCGCGTTGCAGCGCTTGTTCGGTGAGGCCGGCGAAGGCCTGGCGGGAGTCGCGGCAGTAGAAGCGCACGAACTGCTCGGTGTGCCAGCCCGGCGTCAGCGCCGGCGGCAAATGCGGCGTTTCGTAGCCGGTGGCGACACCGCGGTGGACGTTGACGAAGAACCGATTGGCGATCTTCACGAAGTCGGCGAAGCCGACGTCCGGATAGCGCGGGAAGTCCGCGCGGATCGTGGCGGGATCGCAGTACTCCTGCGGCTGCGTACGCCACCAGCCGTAGTGGTACTGCGACACGTAGCGGTCGAACGGCGAGCGCATCACCGACACGATCGGCTTGCCGCGCTCGGCCTCGGGGATCTCGTCGCAAGTGGCGTGCTTGCGGCCGGTTTCCACGGCCGCGTCGCCGTAAACCTTCTGCAGCATCCTGACGATGAAGGTGCCGCCCGTCTTGGGCATGTGGATGAAGACGAAATCCGGAGTGATCAGCATGCGGTCGTCAGGCCCTCAGCGGCTTGGTGTCGCCGGTGAACACCCGCCGCAGCCCGGCGCCGAGGTAGCGGCCGCTGTAGTCGCCGTAGACGATGCCTTCGTCGGTCAGGCGAAGACGGCCGTCCTCGACCGCGACCAGGCCTTCGCGCGACAGGTGCGCGATCTCGTCGGCCAGCGCGTGATCCAGGCGCAGGCCGTGCCGGCGACGGTACTCGTCGAGATCGATCACGGTCGTCTTCAGGCCCATGACCAGGTCGCGCATCATATGGTCGGCGCTGCTGAGTTCCAGCACGCGCTGGGTCGGAATGCGGCCGCTCTCGACGCGTTCGAGGTAGACGTCGATCTCGCTGACGTTCTGGCGCGCATGCCCGGCCACGGTGCCGAACGCGGAGGCGCCGAAGCCGTACAGATCCTCGCCGCGCCAGCGGCTAATGATGTGGTGCTGCGGGTACTTCCCTTCGCGGGTGAAGGTGAAATAGGTGGACGGCGCATAGCCGTTATCGCGCAAGCGGTCCAGGCCCCAGCGCGCGAACGCCAGTTCCTCGTCCTCGCTCGGCAGCGAGAGCTTGCCCTGGCGGATCTCGCTCATGTAGTGCGCGTTGGAATACAGCTCCATCTTGTAGACGGTGACCGCATGCACGCCCAGCGCGATGGCGCGGTTGATCGAATGCTGCCAGCTGTCCATCGTCTCGCCTTCGAGCCCGGCCAGCAGGTCGACGTTGACCACCGCGCCGGTCTGCAGCGCGCGCTCGATCGCCCGCGAGTTCTTCTCGTCGGTGTCGTGGCGGCCGGTCAGCGCGACGACGCGGTCGTCGAAGGACTGGATGCCGAAGCTGATGCGGTTGACGCCGAGGTTCGCGAGGCCGTCGATCATCCGGTTGTTGAGCGTGATCGGTTCGATCTCGAACACGAACTCGGGATCTTCCAGGCGGAAACATTGCTCGATGGTCCGCTTGATCCGCGCCAGCTGCTCCGGCGGAATCACGCTCGGCGTGCCGCCGCCGAAGTAGATCGACCGCACCGCGCGCCCGCGCAGCCGGTGCGCGTCGGCGACCAGCTCGATTTCCCGGCACAGCGCGCTGACGTAGCGCTCGCGCTGCGCATGCGAGGAGTCGGACAGTATCTCGATCTTGTAGAAGCAGTAGCGGCAGCGCTGCAGGCAATACGGAATATGGAAATACAGGTGCAACGGCTTCTCGGAGGTCAGGTCGGTTTCGCTCGCGGACTTCCAATAGCGTTGCGGCGGCCAGGCGACGACGAATCCGTTGCGGTTGGGCGTTTCGCCGCGATAGTCCGCCGGCGCTTCGGCCAGCGGCGGCGGGGCGTCGCCGACCAGCGATATCTTGAGCGGTTCCATCACGCGCCGACCTCGAAGGCGCTCTCGGCCAGCCGCTTCTGCACCAGCGCGGCCACGTTGTCGAGCGACTGGAACGTCGCCGACTCCAGGTCCTCGTCGAGGATGCGGATCTGGAACCGGCGTTCGAGCAGGTTGATGAACTCGGCCATGCTGATCGAGTCGAGCGCCAGGCCGTCCTCCAGGAACGAGGCCGCGTCGTCGACCTGGTCGTAGCCGATGTTGAGGTCGAGATCCTCGGCGATGATCTGCTTGAGGATGTCGATGACCCGGGATTTATCCATGGCGGTAGTCCTTGGTGATGGTGTTGCGGTCGGGTTTGCCGCTGCTCAGACGCGGGAGCTCGGCGGCGAGCGCGTAGCGGTCCGGCCGCGCGAACACCGGCAGCGTGTCCGCCGCATGCTGCTTGAGGGCGTCGACGGTCAGCGCCGGCGACGAGGGTTGGATCACCACGGCGATGGCCTTGCCGGCGGCGCTGTCTTCGTCGAGCGCGATCGCCACGGCGAGATCGACGCCGGGCCAAGCCATGATCGCGCGCTCCAGATCGGCCAGAACCAGCAGCTTTCCCGCGCGATTGAGGCTGAGGTCGGCCCGCCCCTGGATCGCGAAGCCGCCTTCGTCGTGGAAGATCGCGATGTCGCCGGTGTCCCATGCCTGCGGCAGGGCGATGGGCGCGTCGGTCTGGGCGATATGCGTGGCCGCGTGCGGATGGCGCACCAGCAGCCGGGTCTGTTCGGCGCCCGCTTCGGCCGCGAACGCGCGCACGCCATCGAGCGGATGCAGCGCGCGCGGTTGGTTGGGGCCGGAAATCGCGATCACGCCCAGTTCGGAACTTCCATACAGGTCGAAGACGCGCTGGAACACCAATTGCGCCTGCGCGCGCAGCGGCTCCGGAATGCCGTCGCCCGCCAGCACCAGACTACAGGGCGGCGAGATAGCGGTTTGCTTGCGCTGCACCAGCGTGCGCAGCAGATGCGGCGTCGAGTACACCCAGCTCGGCGCGGCCGCGCGCAGCGCGTCGTTGAAGCTGAGCAGGTTGGCCTTCGGCAGCAGATGCACCTGCGCCCCCGCCAGCAGCGCGGGGATCAACGCCGCGCCGAGGCCGTACATATGGTGCAGGGGCACGGTCACCAGCACGCGGTCGTCCGCGCCGAGCGCCAGCCGCCGCATCACCAGCGCCGCGGTCGCGAGCAGGTCGCGCGGGTCGTGCCAGATGGTTTTTGGAGTTCCGAGCGTGCCCGAGGACAGCACCGCCAATCCGTCCGGGCACCGCTCGCGTTCGCCGGTCGCGGACGCGCGTTCGCCCGGCGCGTCCGTCGCGCGCGCCTCGGCCGCGGCGCCGATCGAACCGTCGCACATGGCGGGCGGGGTCGCGTCCGCGGCGCACAGCAGCACCGGGCGCCGGTCGACGACGGCGGCCAGCAACAGCGACAGCATGTCGACGTCGCCGATCCCGCGCAGCGCCGGAAAGCTGCAGGCCGCATGCGCCCGCCAGCCCGCGCGCCCGCGCGCCAACAAGTCCTTCGCCGAAATCGATTCGCCGCCCAGGCGCACCACGCTGGCGCTGTCGGCGAGCGCCTGCGTCCAGTCGCGCCCGGTCCGGCGCGCGCGTTCGACCGCGTTCATCGTGCGCGCTCCAGCGATTCGTTGTTGAGGATTTCACGGATCTCGCCGCAACACTCGCCGTTGAACTTCAGCGAGAAGTAACGCGAGACGGCCCAGTCCGATGCGGTCTGCAGACTGTGCGGCGCCGGTACGCGCGAGACTTCGATGTCGTTCTTTTCGAGCAGGCCGAGATTGCCCGGATCGAGCAGTT
Organism: Lysobacter yananisis; assembly: GCF_031199375.1. Lineage (NCBI taxonomy): Bacteria > Pseudomonadati > Pseudomonadota > Gammaproteobacteria > Lysobacterales > Lysobacteraceae > Lysobacter > Lysobacter yananisis. The sequence goes on along the minus strand of NZ_CP133568.1, from coordinate 2,591,099 downwards.
TGCCGATGCCTTCGCTGCGCTCGATGAGTTTCCGTCGTTGCCCCGGATCGAGCCGCGACAGTGCGATCTCGGATTTGGCGACCAGCACGATGTTGCGCGCATGGCGCACGTACAGGCGTGCATGCCGGCGCAGGATGTCGCCGCGATTCGGATGCGTCTCGACGCTCTGGTGCAGGACTTCGACTTCGACCGGATGGCCGGAGACGGCTTGCAGGAAGAAGGTCGTCGAGCCTTGCAGGGCCAGGTATTCGGCGAGCCGCTTCGAAGGCGCAGCCTCGACAAGACTCGGATCGGCGAGGCTTGGATCGACAGGGCTCGGATCGACAGGGCTTGAACGGGAGTCTGACGAAACAAGCTCCGCGCCCGAAAGCGCTGGCTGGAGAGCTAGCAAATCGGAGTTCATGGACGTCCGTGTCGAGAAGCAATTCCAATCGGCCGCAAGCGCGGCCAACGCATGTGCGCATCCAGCAACGCCGTCGCGCCCCTTGGCTTGCCTGCCGGTGGACGCGCTGCGATTTGTTGAAGATACGTGACGACTATAGGCACCGAAAACGCGGGAATTCAATACACCTGTCTAATCGCGATCACCATCGATCAGGAACGACATCACGAAACCTTTGAAGACTTCCGCGACGACGCGTTGTTGCGAACAAGGTAGGCCGCGCGGGTCTCGCCGAACGAGAATTCGTCCGTCGCGAACCTCGGATCGGCGGGACCCGAATCGTTATCGCGTGCGTTCAGCGAGCAGGGTTTCGGTCGATGCCGAAAACACCCAGGCGGTCTGACGGCATCGCTTGGCGTTGGGGTCGTAACCGCCGACGTACCACAGGCCCGACGCGAACGGCGACGCGGCGAAGCTGCGCGCGGCGACGAGATCGGCGACGGCGGGCGCGTCCGGATCGTCGACGCGCCCCAAGGTGTAACGCGCGCCGTCGGGGTCGCGCACCAGATACCACGCGTCGCCCACCCAGGCGTCGGCCGGGTGGGTGTCGAGCTGCGTGCTGTAGGTCGCGCCCAGTCCGCACAACAGCCGCGGCGCGCCGCCGCGCGGATCGGGCACGGGGGTGAAGTCGTCGTAGGCGGCCACCGCGTAGGTCGGACGCGCACCCCAGTGGCGCTCCAGGAAATCGATGACGTCCAGTTCGAGGGTTTCGCGGTAGCCGTCGTTCGGATCGATGCGCACCACCCGGCACAGGTCGCCTTCCAGCGCGGCCAACAGCACTTCGCCGCGTCCGGCCGGATCGGGCACGCTGGTCAGCCCGCGAAAACCGCTGCTGGGAACGACCAGCGGCAGGCCGATGGTGTAGACCTTTTCCCAGCGCGGCGCCGGGCCGTCGATGCGCCGGTAGATGTCGGGCTTGATGCTGACGTACAACTGGCCGTTGCATCGCGCGAACGACATCGGCCGACGCGTGCGGCCCGACAGTTCCGCCGTGTCGTCCCAGCGGATGCGGCCCGGCACGCCCGGATCGTAGACGCCGCTGAATATGCCGGTCGGCGCGGTGCCGGCGAACACCCGCTCCTGGCCGGTCGCCGTGTCGCGATGGACGAAGAAGCTGCGGGTGCTGCCCGCGCCGGAGCCGCTGCCCAGGTGAATGCGCGTCCACTGGCCGCTGTCGTCGTCGTAACTGTCGACATAGACATGTCCGCGGCTGTCCGAAGGCGCGGCGAGCAGCAGCGCGACGGGCGCGTCGAGCCTGCGTCCCTGGCCGTCTTCGGTGAAGGTCACCGATTCCAGCGTCGCGCGCCAATGCACGCGCTCGTAGCCGTGGGCCAGCCGCCAGTCGCCGTCGGCGCGGTCGAGCACCGCGATCTGCGCACCGGTGTCGGGATCGTCCGGCCGATAATCGTTCAACTTGTACGACAGCGAGGCGAACAGGCGCCCGCGATGCGGCACCAGGTGCAGCACCTCGGTGCCGCCCAGCAGATGGCCCTGGGCGTCGCGCAGGCCGGCGCGGAAGGCGCGGCGGAATCCAGCGGGCGTGGGCGACGCCGATCCGTCCACGCCGGCGTTGCAGGGGAAATGGCGGTCCAACACCGCGTGCGAAGCCGGCTGTCGCGCATGGGCATAGAGCGATCGCCGGAACTCGGCGCGCCGCGCGTCGTCGGACGGAAAGTGATTGGACACCCAGGTGTGGATGCGCGCGCCCATACCCTGGATGTCGCGGTCTGCGCGCTCGTCCAGATACGCGCGCACATTGTCGGTGGCCGCGTAGCCACGGCCGAGGAACTGCAGGATACGAAAGGTGATGCGGTAGCCGGAGTCGAGCACGCGCCGGTCGGCGATCAGCCGCAGCGCCCTGGCGCGCACGTCGTCGCCGCCGCAGCCCAACGGATCGAGCAGCGCCTGGTCCCGGCAGTCGTAGTAGAACGCGTTGACCGAGAAGTCGCGCATCCGCGCGTCCTCGATCAGATCGGCGCGCGGGACGAAGGCGGTGCTCCACATGTCGCCGTTGCGGATGTCCTCGCAGCTGCGCAGGATATTGATCTCCACGCCGCCGCTGGCCTCATCGCCCCAGCGCAGCACGCCGAAGCGCTGGTTGTGCATGCGCACGCCGTCGATGTCGGGATAGGCGTCGCGCAATCGCTGCAGCGCCTCGTCGACGGACACGTCCACGCACAGGTCGATGTCGCTCCCGGGCAAGCCGAGCAGCCAGTCGCGCGGGACGCCACCGACGACGAACACGCGCATGCCGGCGGCCTGGAGCAGATCGATCACGTCGCGCACGCGCACGTCGTGGCGGTCGTCGCGATACACCGGCCGCTCGTAGGCGGCGGCGACCAGGCCGGGGTCGATCGCGAGGGTCAAGTGCGCGTCCCCACGCCGCGGCCGAGCAGGAACAATGCGAGCGCGGACAGGCCCAGGGTCAGGACCAGCATCACCGCGATCGACACGCCGACGCCCGGCGCGCCGGTGCCGAGCACGCCGTAGCGGAACGCGCCGATCATGTGCGCCAGCGGATTGACTTGCGCGATCTCCTGCCAGGGCGTCTTCAGCAGGCCGATTGGATAGAACACGCCGCCCAGGTAGGCCAGCGGCGTGAGCACGAAGTGGGTGACGTGGCCGATGTCGTCGAGCGTCTTCGCGTACAGCGCGTTGATGAAACCCAGCAGCGAGAAGATCGTCGCGGCCAGCAGGACCGACAGGCCGGCGATCCACGGATGCGCCAGCGGCAGCGACGGCGCCAACGCCAGCGCGATGGCGACGACGATCGCGCCGACCAGCAGGCTGCGCACCAGGGCGCCGACGACGTAGCCCAGCAGGATGGTCCGGTTACGCATCGGCGACGCCAGCATCTCCTCCACCGCGCGGTTGAAGCGGACGAAGAAGAACGAACTGGAGGCGGTGCCGTAGCTGCTGGTGATGACGCACATCATCACCAGCCCGGGCGTGATGAAGTGCAGGTAGCTCGCCCCGCCCTCGACGCTGCCGATGCGGTCGCCGATGAGCTTGCCGAAGATCGCGAAGTACAGCGCCGTGGAGACCGCCGGCGGCACCAGCGTCTGCAGCCAAAGCCGCAGGATCCGCACGACTTCGCGACGCACGATACAGTGCAGCGCGATCAGCTCGGAGCCGACGCTCATGCCCGCGCGCTCCCGGCCCGGCCGCGATACCGTCCCATCCAGGCTCAAACCCCGCCGCCGGCCGCGCGCCAGGCGTTGGCCTGCGCGGTGATGCGTACCACCAGGATCTTCTTCAACGCGCTGTATTCCAGCCAGGTCTGGCCCGGCGCGGCCGCCAGTTCGCGCTTGAGCTCCACATAGCGTTGCCGCTCGTGCGGAAAGGCGCGCAGGAAATCGCGGAAGTTCCTGACTTCGGCGAAGCGCGGATTGTCGGCGGCGCAGGTGTGCACCACGAACGAGCGGCCGCCGTCGGGCCCGATCCGCCAATGCCACGAGAACCCGGCGTCGATCGGACTTTCGCCATGCGCCCGGTAACCCAGCCCGGCCAGCGCCGCGGCCGTGCGCTCGATCGCCGCCGGCTCGCGCATCGCCACCACGATGTCGAGGATGTCCTTGCTGGCCAGCTGCGGGATCGACGTGCTGCCGATGTGTTCGATACCGGCCACGTCCTCGCCGGCGAGCGCCGCGAGCAGGCGCTGCTTCTCCTCGTCGAAGGCTTGCGGCCAGGCCGGGTCGCAACCGCTGCGCAGGTTCAGGTCGAGCGTCGGCGCGCGCACGCGCGAGTAGCGGCGAACGAATTGCTCGACGCTTTCCGCGCCCAGCTCGCCGGGCTGCACCTGCTCGCGCAGTCGCCTGAGCACGCGGGCCACCTGCAGGGCGCCGCTGAGGTCTCCCGTCGAGGCGTTCATCGCGTTGCGCCTCGTTCTTCCGTCGCGACGGTCTCGCGGCATGCGATGCGCGGTGGCGAGAACGCATCGGAACCCGCGCCCGGGATGCGGCGGTCGGCGTTGCCGGGCACGGCGGAGATGAGCGGGTGAAATACGGCGGGTACGACGGCTAACGAATTCATCCTGATCCTTGGACGCGACTACTGAACTCCTGCAAGCGCCATAGCATGCCCCTACTGACGTATCCGAAAGTGAGACTCGGTGCCGCGATCGTGCAATGCCGACCCCGCGGCCGATCCCGCTCGACTCGCCCCAGAGTCGTTCAGCACGGCTTCGTCCTGGGCAGTCGCTTGGCTTGAACGGGGGAGCATCGACAGATCGTCTCGGTGAAGCGCCACCACCGAGGCGACAGGCGCACGGCCGCCGAAGATGACGTCGGCGCGGTCGCGGAGTCGCCGCGCCGAGATCGGTCGCCAACGCCTGTCAGCCTGACAGCGTGGCTATCGAGACCCGGTCGACCGCGGCTTGGACTCACACCCGCTGACTATGCTGAACAACGTTCGGTCGGTCGCATCAGGAACGCGGCAGAGAAAACCCGGGCGCGCCACGCAACTCGCGACATTGCCGACGCTGCGGCAATAAAAAAGGGCTCCTAGGAGCCCTTTTTCAGCAGCATTAGCTTGCGCAACTGCGGCGCCGGCCGCTTCCGCGTGCGCGACTGCCCGGCAGCGACTTGCGGGCCGCCCACACAGCGACCCGATACAGCCCGAATCGCAGCGTGTGGCTTACCGCACGGACCAAGCCAAGCCGATCAACCGCCCCGCCTCACCCACACTTCGAATATCCGCAATTCAAACACGTCGCGCATCCGTCCATGATCACCACCGCCTTGGTGCTGCACTTGTGGCACATGGTCGCGCTGGGCGGGAAGCTGGCACCGTCGCCGGTGACGGTCACGTCTTCGTTGCGCGGGGCGACTACGGTGATCGAGGCGCCGGTGTCAGCGTTTTTTTTTGAGCGCTCTTCGTACGCGCGACGCTTCTCGGCGATCAGTTCGCGGTGGGAGTCGCTCATTTCCGGGTCGTGGATCATGCCGATCGACTTGAGGTGGTCTTCGACGATCGCGCCGAGCTCGGCCACCAGCGAGGGCATGTACACGCCGCCGGCCTTGAAGTAGCCGCCGCGTGGGTCGAACACGGCCTTCATCTCGTCGACCAGGAAGGTCACGTCGCCGCCCTTGCGGAACACCGCCGACATGATGCGCGTGAGCGCCACGATCCACTGGAAGTGGTCCATGTTCTTGGAGTTGATGAAGATCTCGAACGGACGCCGCGACTCGTGTTCGGTGCCGGCGTTGAGCACGATGTCGTTGATGGTCACGTACAGCGCATGCTCGAACAGCGGCGATTTGATCTTGTAGGTCGAGCCGATCAGGATCTCGGGGCGCTCGATGCGTTCGTGCATCTGGATCACGTCGGCGGTCGGCAGTTCTTCCGCCTTCACGGACGCGGCGCTGGCCGCGGCCGCTTTCGCCGCTTCCTTGGCCTTGTCTTCCGGCGTGACCACGCTGTAGCCCTTGATTTTCTTTTCGATCTTGACGGCCATCGGCCCGACTCCTGCGTTGCTGCGCTGCTGGTGCTGATTGGAGGAACTTCGTTGCCGGGCGGGAAACCGCCCTGCCCTCTCCCGCCGTGCGACGGGAGAGGGACTCAGGCCGGCCTGGCGGGGGCTCGCTCGGCGAAGGCGCGCCCGGCCAGGCGCCGGCTCAACGCTTGGCGGCCTTCTTGGCGGCCTTCTTCGCCGGGGCCTTCTTCGCGGCCTTCTTGGCGGCGGCCTTCTTCACCGCTTTCTTGGCCGGGGCCTTCTTGGCGACCGCCTTCTTCGCGGCCTTCTTGGCCGGGCTCTTGGCCGCGACCTTCTTGACCGCCTTCTTCACCGCCTTCTTGGCGGCGGCCTTCTTGGTCGCGACCTTCTTGGCGACCTTCTTGGCCGCCTTCTTCGCGGTCTTCTTGGCCGCGGCCTTCTTGCCGGTGGCCTTGGCCTTGAGCGCGCTCACTTCCTTCTTGGCCTCGGCGCTGGCCTTGGCCAGTTTCTTCTTGGCGGTGCCGACGGCCTTCTTGGCGGCCTTGCGGGCGCGGGTGGCGGTCTGCTTGACCGAAGCCACCGCTTCCTCGGCGCGCGTGGCGATGGCGCTGCCGAGGTTGCTCGCGGTTTCCTTCACGTTCTCCGCCGCCTGGGTCAGGGTCGCGGTCACTCCGTTACCGTTGCTCATTGGTGCCCTCCTGGTGGGCTTGTCTTGGCGTACGCATGGTCAGGTGCAGCAATCGGGGTGTTGCCGGAGTGATGCTATACCCGCGGCGCGCGAGAAAAACAGAGGGCGCGCGCCGCTTTCGACCGACGGCGCCGGCGCGGCGGCGGACCGTGGTCCGCGTCCGGATTTCCCGCCGCGGGCCGCGGTTTCGCGCGCCGCCGCCTGAACGCGAATGCCCGCCTCGCGCAGGCCGGCCCCGGGCCGGCCGCGCACGGCGGGCGCGCCGTCAGAACTTGCCGTAATAGCCTTCCTTCAGGGCGTCGAACAGGTTCGCGGCGGTGTGCATCTCGCCGTCGTACTCGATCTGCTCGTTGCCCTTGACCTCGAGCACGCTGCCGTCTTCGAGCTCGAAGCGGTAGGTGGTGTTCTCCAGGTCCGCTTCCTTGACCAGCACGCCCTGGAAGGCGGCCGGGTTGAAGCGGAAGGTGGTGCAGCCCTTCAGGCCCTGCTGGTGGGCGTAGCGGTAGATGTCCTTGAACTGCTCGTACGGGTAGTCCGTGGGCACGTTCGCGGTCTTGGAGATCGAGGAGTCCACCCACTTCTGCGCGGCGGCCTGGACGTCGACATGCTCCTTCGGCGAGATGTCGTCGGCGGCGATGAAGTAGTCCGGCAGCTTGGCCTCGGGCTCGTCGCTGAACGGCATCGCGCGGGCGTTGATGAGCTCGCGGTAGGCCAGCAGCTCGAAGGAATAGACGTCGACCTTTTCCTTCGACTTCTTGCCTTCGCGGATCACGTTGCGGCTGTAGTGGTGGGCGAACGACGGCTCGATGCCGTTGGAGGCGTTGTTGGCCAGCGACAGCGAGATCGTGCCGGTCGGCGCGATCGAACTGTGGTGGGTGAAGCGCGAGCCGACGTCGGCGAGTTCGTCGACCAGCTCCGGCGCCGCCTCGGCCACGCGCTGCATGTAGCGCGAATACTTGGCGTGCAGCACCTTGCCCGGGATGTCCTGGCCGACCTGCCAGCCGTCGCGCTTCATCTCCGGACGCTTGCGCAGCATCTCGGCGGTGACGGCGAAGATCTCGTCCATGATCGGCGCGGGACCCTTCTCCTTCGCCAGCGCCAGGCCCATCTCCCAGCCGGCCACGGCCATTTCGCGGGCGATGCGCTCGGTGAACTCGCACGACTCGGCCGAGCCGTACTTCATCTTCAGCATCGTGACCGTGCTGCCCAGGCCGAGGAAGCCCATGCCGTGGCGGCGCTTGCGCATGATCTCGTTGCGCTGCTGCTCCAGCGGCAGGCCGTTGACCTCGACCACGTTGTCGAGCATGCGGGTGAACACGCGCACGACTTCCTTGTATTCCTCCCAGTCGAACTCGGCCCGGTCGGTGAAGGCGTTGCGCACGAACTTGGTCAGGTTGACCGACCCCAGCAGGCAGGCGCCGTACGGCGGCAACGGCTGCTCGCCGCAGGGGTTGGTGGCGCGGATGGTCTCGCACCACCAGTTGTTGTTCATCTCGTTGACGCGGTCGATCAGGATGAAGCCCGGCTCGGCGTAGTCGTACGTCGAGACCATGATCATGTCCCACAGGTGCCGCGCGCGGATGTGGCCGTAGATCTTGCACGCCACCAGGCCGTCGTCGCGGACGATGTAGTTGCGGTGGGTCGGCCAGTCGCGCCAGACCACGACGTTGGCGTCGTCCAGGTCGAGGTCGCCGCGCTCCTTGATGTTGACCGGGAACACCAGCGGCCAGTCGGCGTCGCTGTCGACCGCTTCCATGAAGCCGTCGGTGATCAGCAGCGACAGGTTGAACTGGCGCAGGCGGCCGTCTTCGCGCTTGGCGCGGATGAAGTCCTTCACGTCGGGGTGGCTGACGTCGAACGTGCCCATCTGCGCGCCGCGGCGGCCGCCGGCGGAGGACACGGTGAAGCACATCTTGTCGTAGATGTCCATGAAGGACATCGGACCCGAGGTGTAGGCGCCGGCGCCGGCGACGAAGGCGCCGCGCGGCCGCAGGGTCGAGAATTCGTAGCCGATGCCGCAGCCGGCCTTGAGGGTCAGGCCCGCTTCGTGGACCTTGTCCAGGATCCCGTCCATCGAATCTTCGATGGTGCCCGAGACCGTGCAGTTGATCGTCGAGGTGGCCGGCTTGTGTTCCAGCGCGCCGGCGTTGGAGGTGATGCGGCCGGCGGGAATCGCGCCGCGGCGCAGCGCCCAGACGAAGCGCTCGTACCAGTACTGCTGCTTCTCGGCGTTGGGCTCGGCGTCGGCCAGGGCCCGCGCCACGCGCTGGTAGGTGCCGTCGATATCGGCATCGACCGCCTCGCCCGACTTGGTCTTGAGCCGGTACTTCTTGTCCCAGATGTCCTGGGACGCGGGCTGCAGCGCGATTTCCTGCTCTGCCGCCGGGTTCTTGACCGCCTCGAGGCGCACGGTGCTCATGCCTGTTTCGTCTCCTTCAATGGCGGCGGGCCGTTGGGTTGCGCCCGCCGCCGGTGGTTTCTTTGTACGAGGTAACCGGGGATCGTCGTGTTGCGGCGTGCCGGGTCAAGGGCACGGTGTTGCGCTCGCTACGTCGTTGGTGCTGGATCGGTGAAGCAGGTCGAAGCGGTAATCGGGACGTTCTTTTTGTGTCCCGGGACGTAGCTCCTCACTGACGTGTTGTGTATCGATTCACGTGTGTAGGAGTCGTCGCGGGTTGTCGCATCCGCTCGGGCGGCAGGAGCCCGGGGCGGGGTCGTTCGCGGCCCGTCGTCAGCCCCCCGCCGACGACGAAGCCCACGGCGCGTTGGCTTACGCGCCGCGTGCGGCCATTAGTGTCATTGCGAGGTTCGCGTCCGCTCTCGTCATGAGCATGTCCTGCCTCAAGGAGACGTGAAGACTTTCCCAAGCCGAACCCCTACGCTTGGGCTCCCTCTGCGGGGCCGACCACTACATGTTGTGGCCTCGCAGGGGAGTCACGCTACGCCCGGCGTCTGCGGAAGTCAACGGCTTGTTGATGACTATCACGCTTCGGCTGTCATCGCCGCGACCCGAATCGCAGCGCCGGCGCAGTCGGTCTGCAACGCCGAGGCACTTCGCCGGTGCGCCTCGGCACGGATCGGCTTCGCGCATCGCCACAAGGGCCACTTCATCGGTTATTTATTGCCGCTCTCCAACACTGCGGCGCAGCGGGGCGGACGCCGTCGTGCGGAACGCGGCGCGGCCGGCGCGGTCCAAGCCCGGCACGGCGCGCTTGAAGCCGGGCGCCGCCGCCACGATTGCTGAAACACGATTGCTGAGATCGGTCTTCGTCACCGCACCGCCCTTTCTTCCACGCACTTCCGGAACCGCGACACGATGCGTCCCTTGCCGACCCTGTTGACCCTCGCCCTGGCCGCCGCGTTCGGCGGCTTCGCCGCCACCGCCGTGCGCGAAGGCTTGCAAGCGCCGGCGCAGGCCGCGCCGCCGCCGATTCCCTCGATCACCGTGCCGGCCGCGGCCGCGCTGCCGGCCTCGGTCGCCGGCCAGGCGCTGCCGTCGCTGGCGCCGATGTTGCAGCGGGTGACCCCGGCCGTGGTCAGCGTGCACACCAAGCAGACGGTGCGCATCCGCAACCCGTTCGCCAACGATCCGATCTTCCGCCGCATGTTCCCCAACATCCCGCAGGAGCGGATCAACGAATCGCTGGGCTCGGGCGTGATCGTCGACGCCAAGAACGGCTACGTGCTGACCAACCATCATGTGATCGAGGGCGCCGACGAGGTCTCGGTGACGCTCGCCGACGGGCGCACGGTCAAGGCCGAGTTCCTGGGCTCGGACCCGGACACCGACGTGGCGCTGATGCGGATCCCGGCGCAGAACCTCAGCGCGATCTCGCTGGCCGATTCCGACGGGCTGCGGGTCGGCGACTTCGTGGTCGCGGTCGGCAACCCGTTCGGGATCGGCCAGACGGTCACCTCCGGCATCGTCTCGGCGGTCGGCCGCAGCGGCCTGCGCGGGTTGGGCTACCAGAACTTCATCCAGACCGACGCCTCGATCAACCCGGGCAATTCCGGCGGCGCGCTGGTCAACCTCAACGGCGAGCTGGTCGGCATCAACACCGCCAGCTTCAACCCGCAGGGCAGCATGGCCGGCAACATCGGCCTGGGCTTCGCGATCCCGGTCAACCTGGCGCGCAACATCAAGGACCAGCTGATCGCCAACAACGGCGTCGTGCGCCGCGGCACCCTGGGGCTGGAATCGCAGGACGTGACTCCGCAACTGGCGGCCGCGCTCAAGCTGGCCGAACCGCGCGGCGCGCTGGTCTCGCGCGTGTTCGCCGGCAGCGCGGCGGCGGCGGCGGGGCTGCGCCCGGGCGACGTGATCCTCTCGGCCAACGGCCAGCGGGTCGACGGCCGCGACGCGCTGCGCAACTTCGAGGGCTTGCAGTCGATCGGCAGCAAGATCGCGCTGGAAGTGCGCCGCGACGGCCAGGCGCTGCAGCTCGATGCGAGCCTGCGCGAACAGCCGCGTTCGATGCCCGGCGCCGATCTCGATCCGCGCCTGGCCGGCGCCACCTTCGGCGAGCTGCCCGAGCGCCTGCGCCAATCCGGATTGTCGGGCGTAGTGGTCGAAAGCGTGACCCGCGGCAGCCGCGCGGCGGCCAACGATTTGCGCAAGGACGACATCGTTCTTGCGGCCAGCAGCGGCAACTTCGACGATCTTCCGGGTTTCCGCGCGAGCTTCACGCGCGCTCCGGCACAGTTGATCCTGCGCGTGCAGCGCGGCAACGGCGTCGGCAACCTGGCCATCCGCTAGGGCCGCGGTCCTCGTGACCTTGCACGCGGGCCGTTAACATCGGCCCGCTAAGATCGACCCGCAAGCCCGCCCATCCATTCCAGGCAAGCGCGCCTGGTTCGTGGCAGACATGCAGATCCAGCGCACGCGACCGCCCGTCGGCCGCAGCGCGCGTCACCCGTTCATCGCCGTCGAGGGCAGCCACATCGCCCGGTCTTGTCACGGCCCGCCGAACCCGGGACCCGTTCCGCGGTTCATTCCCGCAGCACTACGGAGCAACACGGAGGAAACACCATGACCCCCACCTCGACCGACAACGTCAAGAGCAACCTCGGCCAGGCCGGCGGCCACCTCAAGCAGGCCGCCGTCGATGCCGGCGACGCCATCCGCAGCGCGGCCGGCGTGGCCGGCGAAGAGCTCAAGCTCGGCAAGGCCAACGTCAAGTCCGATCTCGCCGACAGCGCGCTGGCCGGCATCGCCGCGGCCGAGCACGCCGGCGGCGCGGCGCGCGAGCAGGTCGATGCGCTGATGGACAAGGGCCGCGACCTGATCGAAAGCGCCGCCGAGCTGGTGCGCGAGCGTCCGCTGGCGTCGTTCGGCGTGGCCTTCGCCGCCGGCTTCATCATCGCCAAGCTCGCGCGCAGCGGCGACAAGTGAGCGCAGGCGACGCGCCCCACGGCGAGCAGGCGCACGCCGCGGGTCCCGATGGCGGCGAGCCCCGGCAGGGGCCGCTGCCGATCGACGAGGCGGTGCGCGAGATCGGCGAGGCGGGCCGCGAGGGCCTGTCCGCCGCGCTCGACACCGGCCGCGCGCTGCGCGGCCTGCTGATCGCCGATCTCGCCCTGGCCCGCAGCGCGCTGGGACGGGCGCTGATGTGGGTGGCGGTGGCGATCGTGTTCGGCGCGTCCACCTGGTTGTTGCTGATGGCGGCGCTGATCGCGCTGCTGCAGGGCGCGTTGGGTTGGTCGTGGCTGGCCTCGATGTCGGCCGCAGCCGGCCTGAGCCTGGTGGTCACCGCGATCGGCGGCTGGCAGGCGCTGCGTTATTTCGAACACACCCGGCTCTCGGCGACGCGGCGGCAGTTGCGGCGGATGGGGCTGGGCCACGACGACGACGATGACGACGACCGGGGCACCGGCGCGCGTCGGCAGGAGGCGCGATGAGCCGGTTCGATCGTCTGCAGCGGCGCGTGGACAAGCGCGAGCGGCTGCTCGAAGGCCGCTATGAGCAAGTGCAGGAACGCAAGCAGGTGCTGCAGCGTTCCTGGCGCGAGGCGTGGACGCCGGGTCGGATCGTGATCGCCGGCTTGGTGTCGGGCTTCTTCATGGGCCGCGCCGAGCCGGTCAAGATCGCGGTCAAGAGCGGCAATCTGATGCAGATCGTGAGCCTGTTGTCGGGGCTGTTCGCCGGCGCAGGCGCGCAGGAAGCGGCCGATCAGGCGGGTCAGGCCGCCGGTCAGGCGGGGCGGGCGGCGCGCGCGGCGGATCAGGCGGCCGATGGCGCGCAGGCGGCTGCGGAGCGCAGCGCGGCTTGATTCGGTTTGTGAGGCGTTGGGGGTTGGTCGCGGATTGGTTGGATCGGGCTTCGGACGTCGTCCGGGGCCAGAGCGAGACTTTCGTGTATCTGACGCTATAGGTGGTGGGGCGAGACTTCGGGCTTCCGGACCTTGGCCCGGGGAAGCTCCCCGCCGGCTAGGGCCTGCGGCAAACGCCTGCGGGGAGCTTCCCCGGGCCAAGGTCCTCCACCGCTATTGAGGTCCTGCTTGTTTGCAGGCCGCATGCATCGCATCAACACGCATGCCCCATGCGCCCAGCACTTCCCTCCATAGCCCACGAAAGCCGCAGCCTCGGGCCTGCCGGAGTCCCTCCCGGGCCTTTGCCGCAGGCCTTGGCCCGGGAGGGACTCCGGCAGGCCCGAGGCCCCGCGTAAGCCCCGGCAAGCCCGATGTCCCGCGCAGGCTCCGGCAGCCCCGATCCCCGCGTAGCCCCCCAAGCCCGATACCAACGCGCAAGCCCCGAAATCCCGCTGGCGCCTACACACGCAAGAGCGCACAGTTTGCGCCGGCTCACCGCACGCTGCCGCCTTGACCCCGTCCGACTCCGCTCCCAACCCGCCGGCCACCGCCGTCCCGCCGCCCGCCAGCGAACCCGCGGCGACACCGCCACGCCCGCGCGGCCCCGTCTCGCTGCTGGTCCTGGCCACCCTCGCCCTCGGCTACACCCTGTGGGCGGCGCAGGAATTGCTGCTGCCGATCCTGCTGGCCGCGTTCTTCGCCCTGGTCGGCAATCCGATCCTGCGCCTGCTCGGCAAGCTGCGCCTGCCGCGGCTGCTGGGCGCGCTGATCGTGATGGTCGGCGGCCTCGCCGTCGCCGGCGCGCTGACCCTGCAGCTGGCCGAGCCGGCCGGCGAATGGGTGCGCCAGGTGCCCAAGGAACTCAAGCAGGTCGGCCCCAAGCTGCGGCAGATGACCAAGCCGTTCCAGGACGCCAACCGCGCCGCGCAGAACTTCGCCCGCGCCGCCGGCGGCGAGAACACCGCCAGACCGGTGCAGGTGGTCAAGACCGAACTCGACGACCCCTACCGCGCGCTGACCTCCACCCCGAAACGCCTGGCCCAGGTGCTGGCGGTGGTGCTGCTGACGTTCTTCTTCATGGTGTTCGGCGAATCGCTGCAGCGCAACGCCATCGCGCTGCTGCCGAGCCAGCAGAAGAAGAAGCTCACCATCGACATCCTGCATTCGATCGAGCGCGAGATCTCGCGCTACGTGCTCACCATCAGCTTGATCAACACCGGCCTGGGCCTGGCCCTGGCCGGCGCGCTGTACGCGCTGGGCACGCCGCTGCAGGAAGCGCTGCTGTGGGGCACGATGGCGGCGCTGCTGAACTTCGCCCCGTTCGTCGGCCCGCTGATCGGGGTCGCGGTAATGCTGGTGATGGGCCTGGTCGCGTTCGACCAACTCGGGCCGTCGCTGTTGCCGGCCGGGCTGTACCTGGGCCTGCACACGATCGAATCGCAGGTGGTCACGCCGCTGGTGCTGGGCCGGCGCATGCGCCTGTCGCCGCTGGTGCTGATGCTGGCGCTGATGTTCTTCGGCTGGCTGTGGGGCATCGTCGGCCTGCTGCTGGCGGTGCCGTTGCTGGTGTGCGTGAAGCTGGTGCTGGCGCGCATCGACGGCCTGGAAGGCTGGGCGCGGCTGCTGGAATGAGCGGCGCGTGATCCTCGCCACCGACGTGCATTACTTCGACGGCCGCGCGCGAGCGGCCGGGGTGCTGTTCGCCGACTGGAGCGACGCGCTCGCGGCGGCGACGCTGACCGCCGACATCGACGCGGTCGCCGACTACCAGCCCGGCGCGTTCTACCGCCGCGAACTGCCGTGCCTGGCCGCGTTGCTGGCGAAGCTGGACGCGCCGCCGGAGTGCATCGTCGTCGACGGCCACGCCTGGCTCGACGGCGCCGGCCGCCCGGGCCTGGGCGCGCACTTGTGGGAGTCGCTGCAGCGCCGGGTCGCGGTGGTCGGCGTGGCCAAGACCCGTTTCGTCGACACCCCGGCCGAAGCCGAGGTCCTGCGCGGCGGCGCGCGGCCGCTGTACGTGACCGCGGCCGGCCTGGAGCCGGCGCTGGCGCGCGCGGCGGTGGCGCGCATGGCCGGCGCGCACCGGCTGCCGGACTTGCTCAAGCAGGCCGACCGGCTGGCGCGCGGCGGCTGAACGCGGCGATCGCCGCGCACGGCGACGCGCGTCGTCCATCGGCGCGGACGCGGCAGGCTAAAATGGCCGCCATGAACTTCCCTGTCCGCGCCATCACCCTGGACCTCGACGACACCATCTGGCCGATCGCGCCGGTGATGGTGCGCGCCGAGGCGGTCCTCGACCAATGGCTGCGCACGCATGCGCCGCGCACCGCCGCGCTGTACCCGATCGACGCGGTGCGCGCGCTGCGCGACCGCATCGCCGGCGAGCGCCCGGACCTGGCCCACGACTACACCACCCAGCGCCGCCTGACCCTGCAGCACATGCTGCGCGAGTCCGGCGACGACCTCGCCCTGGCCGAGCCGGCGTTCGACGCCTTCTTCGCCGCGCGCTGCGAAGTCGAGCATTACGCCGACAGCGAGGCCGCGCTGGCGCGGCTGGCCGCGCGGGTGCCGCTGGCGGCGCTGAGCAACGGCAACGCCGACCTCAAGCGGATCGGGCTGATGCCGCTGTTCCGCTTCCAGCTCGGCGCGCGCGAGCACGGCCGGGCCAAGCCCGACGCGAGCATCTTCCACGCCGCCTGCGCGCGGCTGGAGTTCGAGCCGGCGCAGGTGCTGCACGTGGGCGACGACATCGAGATGGACGTCGTCGGCGGCCGCGGCGCCGGCCTGCGCACCTGCTGGATCAACCGCGAGGCGCGCCAGTGGCCCGGCCAGCATCCGCGCCCGGACCTCGAATTCTCCACCCTTACCGAGCTGGCCGACTGGCTGGATCGCACCTCCCTGGACCGCGCCGTCGTCGACGGCGCGTCCCGCACGGACACCACCTGCGCATGACCGAACCCCTAGGCTTCACCTCTTCCGCCAGCGGCGCCTTGCCGCTGGACCTGGTCGGCCGCGTCGACTTCGCCGCCTGGCGCGACGCGCTGCCGCCGGCCTCCGCCGCCTGGGTGCAGACCCAGGGCTTCGACGGCGCGCCGGGCACCGTGGTGCTGGTGCCCGGTCCCGACGGCGAACTGCTCGGCGCGGCGATCGGCATCGGCGATCCGCTCGATCCGTATTCCTACGGCCACGCGCCGTTCGCGCTGCCGGCGCGCAGCTGGCGCGCGCCGACCGGGCTGGGCCCGGGCGTGCGCGATGCGCTGCGCCTGGGCTGGGGCCTGGGCAGCTATCGCTTCGACCGCTACAAGGCGCCGCCGCGCGCGCCGGCGCAGTTGCTGGCCGAGGGCTTCGACGACGAAGTCTTCGCGGTGCTCGCCGCCAGCATGCGCGTGCGCGACCTGGTCAACACGCCGACCGAGCACATGGGCCCGGACGAACTGGAGCAGATCGCGCGCGGGATCGCCGAGCGTCACGGCGCCAGGATCGAGGTGATCGCCGGCGACGAGCTGCTGGCGCAGAACTTTCCCGCCATCCACGCCGTCGGCCGCGCCTCGCACCGCGCGCCGCGGCTGATCGCGCTGGACTGGGGCGACGCCGCGCACCCGCACGTGGCCCTGGTCGGCAAGGGCGTGTGCTTCGACACCGGCGGCCTCGACCTCAAGCCGGCCGACGGCATGCGCTGGATGAAGAAGGACATGGGCGGCGCGGCGCACGCGATCGCCCTGGCCGAACTGATCATGGCGCGCAAGCTGCCGCTGCGGATCACCCTGCTGGTGCCGGCGGTGGAGAACGCGGTCGGTCCCAACGCGTTCCGCCCGGGCGAGGTGATCGCCACCCGCCAGGGCACCAGCGTGGAGATCGACAACACCGACGCCGAAGGCCGGGTGGTGCTGTGCGACGCGCTGGCCTATGCCGGCGAGCGCAAGCCGGCGCTGCTGCTCGACTTCGCCACCCTCACCGGCGCGGCGCGGATCGCGCTGGGCCCGGACTTGCCGGCGCTGTATTCCAACCAGGACGCGCTGGCGCAGGACTGGCTCGACGCCGGCACCGCCCAGCGCGACCCGGTCTGGCGCATGCCGCTGTGGCGTCCGTACCTGCGCTACCTCACCAGCCACATCGCCGACATCGCCAACGGCGGCCCGTCGAAGATGGCCGGCTCGGTGACCGCGGCGCTGTACCTGGAGCGCTTCGTGCCCGCCGACCTGGCCTGGGCGCACCTGGACGTGTACAGCTGGAACGACGCCGACCGCCCGGGCCGCCCGGCCGGCGGCGAGGCCCAGGGCCTGCGCGCGGTGTTCGCCATGCTCAAGGCGCGCGCGGCCGGCTGAGGCCGGCGGCGCGGGAGGACGGCGGATGACGTACCCGTCGGTGTGCATGATGGTGGCGCTGGCCGCCGCGGCCGCGCTCGCGGTCGGTTGCGCGGGCGCGAAGACGAAACCGGAGATCGCAGGCATGACCCAGGCGGACCCGACCGGGCGGATCGATTCGGACCAGGCCGCTTCGCGGCCGCCGCAGCCGGCCTCGGCCGCGCAGGCGCGCGACGGCACGGCGCTGGCGCGGCCGGCGAACTCGCAACTGGTGCGCTCGCCGCAACCGGTGCCGGCCGACGACCGGCTCAAGGTGTTCCTGGCCGGCAGCATCGACATGGGCGGCACCACCGATTGGCAGGCGCAGCTGGCGCGCGAACTGGCCGACGAGGGCGTGGTGCTGCTCAACCCGCGCCGCGAGGACTGGAACCCGGCGTGGAAGCCGGTCGCCGAGGAACCCGAGTTCCGGCGCCAGGTCGAGTGGGAACTCACCGCCCTGCAACGCGCCGACGTGATCGCGATGTACCTGGCGCCGGGCTCGCAGGCGCCGGTCAGCCTGCTCGAACTGGGCCTGCACGCGGGCTCGGACAAGGTCCTGCTGGCCTGCCCGGACGGCTTCTGGCGCAAGGGCAACGTCGACATCGTCGCCCAGCGCTACGGCATCCCGAGCTACGACAGCCTGCCGGCGCTGGCGCAGGCGGTGCGCGCGCGGCTGGCGGAACTGCGGCAGGCGCGGGCGCGCTGATCGCGCCCGGTCCGCGCGATGCGGACGCCAGCGGGCTTGCGCCGCGACGCTCCCCGGCCGTCATTCCCGCGAACGCGGGAGTCCAAAGATTTCAGCGCCCTGCCTGGATAAAGCCCTGGATGCCCGCCTTCGCTGGCACGACGCCGGCGGGCGGCCCAGCGACGCTCCCCAGCTTTCATCCACGCCAACGCAGGGCGGATCTGGTCACAAAGGCCCGGCGGATTCGCGCCACCCTGCCGGCTCCCAAGCCCGCCTCCCGCCCCGCCACGCTTTGCCGCGTCGGCCGGTGTCCTCTGCGCTCCTCGTACCGCGTTGATTCGTTTCGGTTCCGGGTCGCCCAGGGGACTGGCGCCGGCGCCGTCGTTCATACAAAATGTGATTTGTGGCACATCAATTCAGTGTCATGAATCACTGAAACAGGCTCAGGCCTTGCGCCTGGGCCCAGGGCCGCCAGGCAGCCTCAGCGCCCGAACCTTCGCAGTAAGGCTCGCAACAGGGGAATCCATGAATCGCTCGACCCACTTCGGCCGCAAGGCCGGCGCGCTGCTGTGCGCTCTCGCGCTGGCGTTCGCCGGCCCAGTCCTGGCCAGCGGCGCCAACAGCCAGCGCCAGGCCAACGCCACCGGCGGCGTGCTCACCGACGGCTCCGACGGTCTGCGCGTGATCTGGGGCAGCAACAGCCAGTTCCAGGTGCGCCTCGGCAACGCCGACCAGGTCTACAACGCCGGCGCCACGCCCAGCAACGGCAGCCTGTTCAACAGCGTCTACCTGCGGGTGGACCGCGGCAACGGCGCGGTGCGGGTCTACAACAACGCCAACAACGCCACCCAGGCCGCGTTCGCGCTGTTCAACCAGGTCTCGCAGAGCGCGCTGACCGGCGCCGGCACGCCGGCCTCGCCGTACCAGACCACCACCGTGCTGCGGCCGAGCAACGCGGCCGACACCAACATCACCCTGACCATCGTCGACAGCTACATCGTCCCGCAGGCCTGGTTCACCCGCCGGGTCTCGTTGAGCGGCATGCCCGCCAGCGGCGCGACGATCCGCTTCTACCAGAACGTCGATACCTACCTGCAGGGCGGCGACAACGGCCCGGGCTTCAGCCGCACCAGCCCCGGCAACACCAGCGGCCGGCCCGATCTGGTCGGCGTCGCCAAGGGCACCCAATTCGAAGCGCTGTGGTGGGAGCCCTCGTCGGGCACGCCGAACTGGGACCGCTACTTCAGCGGCAGCTACACCTTTCCGCAATGGCAGATCTGCAACGGCGGCAACACCCAGAGCGGCAGCTGCACCACCGCCGGCGGCAACCTCAGCAACGCCATCGACACCAACGCCAACACCGACAACGGCATGGCGGCGCAGTGGAACATCCCCAGCGGCGCGTCCAGCTTCGTCGCCGAGTACCGCATCACCTTCGCGGTCAGTTCGGTCGACCTGGTCAAGCGCTTCGCCCCGGCCACGATCAACGTCGGCGGCGTATCGACGCTGACCTTCGACCTGACCAACAAGAGCGTCAACACCACCAACAGCATCCGCTTCACCGACACCCTGCCGGCCAACGTGGTGGTGGCGCCGACCCCGAACGTGCGCACCAACTGCCCGGCCGGCGGCGCCTTGAGCAATACGCTGGGAAGCATGACCGTGACCGCAGCGGCCGGCAGCGGCTCGATCGCGGTCAACAACGCCACCGTCAACGGCGCGACCAGCAACGGCGGCCAGCTCGCCTGCCAGGTCACCGTCGACGTCACCTCCGCCACCGTCGGCGTTTACCACAACACCAACGCCAGCATCGGCAACACCAACAACCTGGTGAACCTGGTCGGCGACGAAGTGCTGACCGTGGTCCAGCCGCAGCTCACCGCCAGCAAGTCGGTGGTCGGCGCGCTCGCCGCCGGCCAGACCGGCGCGGCCGGCGACGGTTACTTCAACATCGGCGTGCAGAACAGCGGCAGCGGCGCGACCAGCGGCGCGATCACCATCGCCGACACCCTGCCGGCCGGCTTCAGCCTGGTCTCCGCCTCCAGTGCGCAGGGCGCGGTGAACTGCGGCACGTTGCCGGCCACCGGCACGGTCACCTGCAGCTTCACCCCGACCGCGCCGATCGCCGCCGGCGACAGCGCCAGCGTGCGCCTCAACGTCGCCATCGCCGCCACCGCGACCGGCTCGCCGGTCAACCACGTCGGCGTGGCCGGCGGCGGCGATCCCGATCCGCTGCCGGCCTGCCCGGCCGCCGGCAACGCGCAGTGCGCGCAGACGCCGTCGCCGATCGCGGTCAACGTCAGCCTGAGCCTGATCAAGACCGAAGATCCGGTGTCTTCGACCTACACCCCCGGCACCTCGACCATCTACACCCTGAGCGCCTGCAACGCGGCCGGGCCGGCGGTGGCCAACGGCGCCACCCTCAGCGATCCGCTGCCCAACGGCGCGCGCCTGTCCGGCCCCTGGAGCTGCACCGGCACCGGCAACGGCACCTGTCCGTCCGGCGGCGGCGCGGCCGGCGACGCCGCGGTCAACATCGCCGGGCTGGTCTTGCCGGTGGGCGGCTGCATCAATGTGCGGGTGCCGGTGCAGTTCAATCCGAACCCGTCGGCTTACTGAGCCGACGCCGCGCGCCGCAGACGGCCGTCGCCGGGGTTCCCGGCGGCGGCCGTTTCGCGTTGCGCCGGCGCGAAGCCGCGACCGCGCGCCGGCGCCGCCGGCACCGCCATGTCGCGGCCATGACAAGTGTCAGCCGCAGCCGGCGACAGCGGCGCTGACAAAAACTGACTTTAAGCAGGTTGGATCGCGCGCGCGCCCCGGTCACACTAGGCGGCATCTGGCGTCTTGGTTGGGAACATGAGCGCATCCGCCGATCTGCTGAAGGAACTCCGCATCGACCGCAACCGCCCGGCGCCGCCGTCGGGCCCCGGCCGCGGCCTGATCGTCGGCGCGATCGTGCTGGTGCTGGTGTTGGCCGCGGTGGCCGGCTGGTTCGTCTTCGGCCGCAACGCCGGCGTCCAGGTCCGCACCGCCGGCGTCACCGCGATCGGCGCCGGCAGCGGCGGCGCGGGCGCCTCGGTGCTCGACGCCACCGGCTACATCGTCGCCCGCCGCATCGCCACGGTCTCGGCCAAGATCACCGGCAAGGTGCGCGAGGTGATGATCGAGGAAGGCCAGCGGGTCGAAGCCAACCAGATCATGGCCACGCTGGACCCGATCGACGCCAACGCCCAGCGCGAACTCAGCGCCGCCCAGCTCGCCGCCGCGCAGAGCGACGTCGCCCGGGTCCAGGCCCAGCTCAAGGAGGCCGAGGCCAACGCCGGGCGCCTGGCCGGGCTGACCCAGCAGCAGTTGGTGTCGCGCTCGCAGTACGACCAGGCCGTCGCCCAGCGCGACTCGCTGCGCGCGCAGCTGCTGACCGCGCAGCGCAACGTCAAGGTGTCCGGCGATTCGCTGCGCATCTCCGACATCGGCGTGGACAACACCGTGGTGCGCGCGCCGTTCGCCGGCGTGGTCACCGCCAAGGCCGCGCAGCCGGGCGAGATCGTCTCGCCGCTGTCGGCCGGCGGCGGCTTCACCCGCACCGGCATCGGCACGATCGTCGACATGGATTCGCTGGAGATCGAAGTGGATGTCGGCGAGGCCTTCATCGGCCGGGTCCAGCCGAAGATGCCGGTGGAGGCCACGCTCAACGCCTACCCGGACTGGAAGATCCCGGCCGAGGTCATCGCCATCATCCCTACCGCCGACCGCGGCAAGGCCACGGTCAAGGTGCGCATCGCGATCAAGAGCCGCGATCCGCGCATCGTCCCGGACATGGGCGTGCGGGTGAGCTTCCTGGAAGCCGCCAAGCCCGCCGGCGCGGCCCCGGCCAAGCCCAGCGCGATGCTGCCCAACGCCGCGCTGGCCCAGCGCGACGGCAAGGACGTGGCCTTCGTGGTCGAGGACGGCAAGGCCCGCCAGGCCGCGCTGACCCTGGGCCGCAAGCTCGGCGACGACCGCGAGGTCACCGCCGGCCTGGTCGGCGGCGAGAACGTAGTGCTCGACCCGCCCGATTCGCTCGCCGACGGCGCCAAGGTCCGTGTCGAAAACGCCGGCGCCGATTCGTCGGATACGCAATGACGCCGTGACCCGGCACTGAGGCAGACCACGCGCCGGCGGCCCCACGCCGCGGCGCGCGCATCCACCGCAGTCGCGCGCATTCACCGCAGTTGCGCGCGGCCGTCGCGGCGACGCGCGCGTTCCACGGGTCCGCGACCGGCGCGCCCGCGCGCGCTCCGACCTCCGCCGCTTCGTTTCGCGCCGCACCGCTTCGAGCTGCACCGCTTCGAGCCGCACCGTACCGACCGCACCGCGCCCGTCGCCGCACCGCCCCGCATTGGCAACGCTCACCCGCATCCGCACACCCGAGGACGTCGAAGATGGACACCCTGGTTTCGATCAACCACCTCACCAAGACCTACCAGCGCGGCCCGGAAAAGGTCGAAGTGCTGCACGGCATCAACCTGGACATCGCCAAGGGCGACTTCGTCGCGCTGATGGGCCCGTCCGGCTCGGGCAAGAGCACCCTGCTCAACCTGATCGGCGGCCTGGACAACCCCAGCGGCGGCGAGATCACCGTCGAGGGCGAGCGCATCGACCGCATGATCCCGGGCCAGCTGTCGCAGTGGCGCAGCCGCCACGTCGGCTTCATCTTCCAGTTCTACAACCTGATGCCGGCGCTGACCGCGCAGAAGAACGTCGAACTGCCGCTGCTGCTGTCGCCGCTGGGCGCCGCCCAGCGCAAGCGCAACGCCGAGATCGCGCTGACCCTGGTCGGCCTGGCTGAGCGCCGCAGCCATCGCCCGAACGAGCTCTCCGGCGGCCAGCAGCAGCGCGTGGCGATCGCCCGCGCGATCGTCTCCGACCCGACCCTGCTGATCTGCGACGAGCCCACCGGCGACCTCGACCGGCAGTCGGCCGAGGACATCCTCGGCCTGCTGCGCCTGCTCAACCGCGAACACGGCAAGACCATCGTCATGGTCACCCACGACCCGAAGGCCGCCGAGTACGCCACCCACACCCTGCACCTCGACAAGGGCACCCTGGTCGAGCAGCAGCCCGACGCGCACTGAGCCGGAGGGACGGGCCATGAAGTACTTCCATCTGATCTGGGCCGAGCTGATGCGGCGCAAGACCCGCACCGCGCTGACCCTGCTGTCGATCGTCGCCGCGTTCCTGCTGTTCGGCCTGCTCGACGGCGTGCGCGAGAGCTTCGACCAGGCCGGCAACAGCGCCAACGGCGCCAAGCGCCTGCAGACCGGCTCGCGGCTGTCGTTCATCCAGCCGCTGCCGATGTCGCTCAACGACCGCATCGCCCAGGTCCAGGGCGTCAAGCAGGTGTCCTACGCCAATTGGTTCGGCGGCGCCTACCAGGATCCGCACAACCAGATCTTCAGCTTCGCGGTGGCGTCGAACTACCTCGACCTGTATCCGGAGATCCAGGTCGACAAGGCACAGCGCAAGGCCTTCGACGAGACCCGCACCGGCGTGCTGGTCGGCGCCCAGCTGATGCAGCGCTTCGGCTGGAAGGTCGGGCAGAAACTGCCGCTGCAGTCGACCATCTTCCCCAACAGCGACGGCAGCAAGAACTGGAACTTCGACATCGTCGGGACGATCGCCGCCGCCGACAAGAAGACCGGCGGCTGGTACGACCAGATGGTGCTGCTGCACTGGAAGTACTTCGACGACTCCAATCCCTACAACCGCGGCCAGGTCGGCTGGTACATCACCGAAGTCGGCGACGTGAACCAGGCCGACCGCGTGGCCAAGGCCATCGACGCGATCTCGGCCAACTCCGACCACGAGAGCAAGACCCAGACCGAGGCGGCGTCGGCGGCGAACTGGATGAAGCAGATGGCCGACATCGGCCTGATCGTCGGCTCGATCATGGGCGCGGTGTTCTTCACCCTGGTGCTGCTGACCGGCAACACCATGGCCCAGGCGGTGCGCGAGCGCACCTCCGAGCTGGCGGTGCTCAAGACGATCGGCTTTCCCGACCGCAACGTGCTGATGCTGGTGCTGGCCGAATCGGTGCTGCTGTTGCTGATCGGCGGCGTCATCGGCGTCGCCCTGGCGCGGTTGATGGGCCCGATCGTCAGCGCCGGCAGCCGCGGCGCGATCAACATCCCGCCGATCAGCGGCCACAGCTGGGCGCTGGCACTGGGCCTGATGGTCGCCATCGGCCTGGTGGTCGGCGCGCTGCCGGCGATCCGGGCGATGCGCCTGAACATCGTCGACGCCCTGGCCGGGCGCTAACGGAGACCGCACATGAAGAAGCTCTTATCGTTCGGCCGCGGCCTGCTGACCGCGCTGGCGTTGATCGCCGGACTGGCGTTGTGGGCGGTGGCGCCGTGGCCGGTGCTGGTCGGCCTGGCCGCGCTGGTCGCGCTGTGGATGCTGCTGACCCGCAGCGGCCAGCAGGCCGCCTCGGTCGCTGGCGTCGGCATCAGCACGCTACGCCAGCGCCTGGGTTCGTCCTCGGTGGTGGTGATCGGCATCGCCGGCGTGGTCGCGGTGCTGGTGGCGATGCTGTCGATGGCCGAAGGCTACCGCCAGACCCTGGCCCGCACCGGCAGCGCCGACACGGTGCTGGTGCTGCGCGGCGCGTCCGCGGCCGAGGTGATGTCGACCCTGGACCTGGCCAGCATCAACGTGATCGAACAGGCCCAGGGCATCTCCCGCGGCCCCGACGGCCGGCCGCTGGCCTCGCCGGAGACCGTGGTCGCGGCCAACCTGCCGATCAAGGGCGGCGCGCCCGACCAGGACGGCAGCGTGCAGTTGCGCGGCGTCGGCGACCGCGCCTGGCTGGTGCGGCCGCAGGTCAAGATCGTGCAGGGCCGCAAGTTCGAGACCGGCAAGCGCGAGGTGGTGGTCGGCAGCGGCGCGCAGCGCCAGTTCGCCGGCCTCGACGTCGGCAAGCAGATCCGCCTGGGCAGCGAGCAGTGGACCGTGGTCGGCGTGTTCAAGTCCGGCGACGCCATGGACTCGGAAGTGTGGGCCGACGCCGAGATGGTCGCCGCGACCTACCGCCGCGGCGCCTCGCGCAACGCGGTGGTGGCCAAGCTGACCTCGGCCAAGGCGTTCAAGCCGTTCAAGGCCGCGCTGGCCGGCGACCCGCGCCTGCAGGTCGACGTCACCACCACCGCCGACTACTTCGCCAAGCAGTCCGAGGGCATGACCACGGTGATCCGGGTCATCGGCATCGTGGTCGGTTCGATCATGGCCATCGGCGCGGTGTTCGGCGCGCTCAACACCATGTTCGCCACCGTCGCCACCCGCGCGCGCGAGATCGCGACCCTGCGCGCGATCGGCTTCCGCGGCCTGCCGGTGGTGGTGGCGGTGATGCTGGAGACCATGCTGCTGGCGCTGGTCGGCGGCCTGATCGGCGGCGTGCTGGCCTGGGCGATCTTCAACGGCTACACCGCCTCGACCATCGCCGGCGGCGTCGGCCAGCTGACCTTCGACTTCCGCGTCACCGGCGAACTGCTGTGGAGCGGGCTGAAGTGGGCGCTGGCGATCGGCTTCGTCGGCGGCCTGTTCCCGGCGCTGCGCGCGGCGACGCTGCCGGTGACCTCGGCGCTGCGGGCTTTGTAAGCCGCGCCGCTCGAACCGCATCGCCATCGCGCGGACACGAAAGCCCCCTTCGCCGAAGGGGGCTTTTTCGTGACGCGCGGCGCGCCGCGTCGCATCGCGCTGCGCGCGCCTCGCGCAGGTCGCGCGCATGCGCCCCGCGCGGCGGAAAAGGCGCTGGCGGCCGCCACGCGGCGCGCGCTAGGCTGCGCCAACGCCATCGTGTTCGGGGACCGGAATGAGCGCCAGCATGCGCAAGCGGCTGTACCACGTCGCCGCCGTGGTCCTGGGCACGCTCACCCTGATGTTCGCGCTCGAAGGCGTGCGGCCCGACGGGCATTCGCCGTGGCTCGGCCTGCTGCTGTTGCTGGCCGGCATGGCCGCCGCCGGCACCTGCGCGATCGCGGCCTGGCGCATCGACCTGGACGCGGCCGATCGGCGCCATGCGCAGGTACGCGAGGCCTTGCGCGACGGCGAAGTGCGCGGAGTCGGCGCCGACCCTGCGTGGACGCTGGCCGCGCTGGCCGCATTCGCGGCGTTGTGCGGCGGGCTGGCGTGGTCCGAGCTCGCGCGCGGCCGCATCGCCCTGGCGCTGATTCCCGGCGCGCTCGCCGCTGCGTTCGGAATCGGCGCGCTGTGGCGTTGGCGCGCGCGCGGCGCGCGAGGCGAACTGCGCATCGACGCCGCCGGCGTGCGCTCGCCGGACTTCGGCCTGATCGCCTGGGCCGATGTGGTCGGCCTGCGCCGCTACCGCATGCGGGTGCTGGACACCGACAGCGAAGGGCTGCAGCTGCTGGTGCGCGACCCCGCCCGCTACATCGCGCGCGTGCCGGCCTGGCGGCGTCGCTATTCGGGCCTGGACGGCGCCGGCCGCCGCTTCGCGCCGCTGCTGCTGCCGCTGGACCTGTACGGCATCGCGCCCGAACCGGCCTATGTCGCCGCGACGACGTTGCGCCGGCGCGTTGCCGCGCCGTTCGTGGACGGCTGGCAGCCGCAGATGGACGACACCGAGATCGATGAGCTGCTGACCGCTTCGCCCCTGCGCATCGCCGCGCCGGCCAACGACGGCCCGAACGCAGCGAACGACATCGCGAACGCGGCGGCCGACGACGCGCACCCGCAGCTGGCCGCGCTGCGGCGCCAGCTGCGCTGCCGCGCGCGCGAACGGCGCTGGCGCGAGACCGCGCCGGTACGCGCGGGCATCGCGCTCGCCGTGGCGCTCGGCTACGTCGTGCTGCGGGCCTGGAGCGAAGGCTTGCTCGGCTGACTCAGGCCGGGTTCGTCGCCGCCGCCAACCGGCGCGAGCGCAGCACGCCCTCGCTGGCGAACACCGCCAGCCCCGCCCAGATCAACGCGAAGCCGATCGCGCGCTTGGCGTCGAAGGCCTCGCGCAGCACCAGCCAGCCGATCAGGAACTGCAGGGTCGGCGCCACGTACTGGAGCAGGCCGATCGCGGTCAGCGACACCCGCCGCACCGCGTAGGCGAAGCCGATCAGCGGCAGCGCGGTCAGCGCGCCGGCGATCACCAGCAGCGCGTCGATGCCCAGGCCCCAACCGCCGAAGAAGCCGCCCATGCCCTGGGTTTCGCCCCAGGTCATCAGCGCCAGCGCCGCGGGGAACAGGTAGACGTTCTCCACGCCCAGGCCGGTCACCGCTTCCACCGCGACCAGCTTGCGCACCAGCCCGTAGACCGCGAACGAGATCGCCAGCCCCAGCGCGATCAATGGCGGGCGGCCGTGCTGCAGGGTCAGCCACAGCACCCCGGCGAAGGCCAGCGCGATCGCCAGCCACTGCACCGTACGCAGCCGCTCGCCGAGGAACAGCACGCCGAGCATCACGCTCACCAGCGGACCGATGAAGTAGCCCAGGCTGGTCTCGATCACGTGGCCGGCGTTGACCGCCCAGATGTACAGCCCCCAGTTGAACGCGATCAGGCAGCCGCTGACCGCGAGCATGCCGGCCTTGCGCGGCTCGCGCAGCACCTCGCTCAGCCACTGCCGGCCGTTCTTCCAGCACAGCCACGCGCTCACCAGCAGCGTGCTCCAGACGATGCGGTGGGCCACGATCATCAGCGAGGGCACCGAGTTGAGCAGGTGCCAGTACAGCGGCATCAGCCCCCACAGCACGAAGGACGCGACCGCGATCCACAACCCGCGGCGGTCGGTGCCGGTATTCATGTCGATTTCTCCAGTTCGCTCGCGGCGACGACGGCCGGCGCGGACGCGACCGCGGCCGCGACCGGCGCGGCCTTGGCCGCGCGCGCCTTGGCCAGGGTGATGATGACCACGCCGACCAGGATCACCGCCATGGCGCCCAGGTCGTGGGAGGTGAAACGTTCGCCCGCCAGCAGCGCGCCGAACAGTACCGCGATTGGCGGATTGACGTAGGCGTAGCTGGTCGCCAGCGCCGGACGCACGTGGTGCAACAGCCAGATGTAGGCGGTGAAGCCGAAGATCGAGCCGGCGACCACCAGATACAGCAGCGCCGCGGTGGCGCCGAAGGTCGGCACCTGCACGATGCGCTCGCCGGTGACGGCGGCCGCGCCGAGCATCCACGCGCTGCCGGTCAGCATCTGCGCGCTGGCGGTCATGAACGGCGACGGCAGGTCGAGGTCGCGGCTCCAGATCGAGCCCCAGGCCCAGGCGATCGGCGCGACGATCAGGCACACCAGCCCGAGCGTGGACGCCGACAGCTTGCCGCCGGCGTTGAGCCAAACGACGCCCGCGAAACCCACCGCCAAACCCGCCCATTCGATCTTCGACGGATGGCGCCCGCGCAGCATCGCGAACACGCCCGCGAACAGCGGCATCGACGCCACCGCGATCGCCGCCAGGCCCGAATCGACCTGGGTCTCGGCCAGGTTCACCAGGCCGTTGGACAGCAGCACCATGAAGATCGACAGCACCCACAACGTGCGCCACTGCTTGCGCGTCGGCGCCGGCACGCCGCGCCTGCGCAGCACCACCCACATGATCGCGCCGGCCAGGAACATGCGCGCCGCGCCGAGCAGGAACGGCGGATAGCTCTCCAGGGCGAAGCGGATGCCGAGGTAGGTCGAGCCCCACAGCACGTAGACCGAAGCCAGGGCGAAGGCGACGGCCAGCGGGCCGGGAGCGCGCGGGTCGGACGGCGGGGCGGCGGGGGCGCTCATGCGGGTACTCGCGGGGGAGGGGCGAACGGAACGGGGAGAAAAGCGCGATAGCTTGACGCGCCTGCGGGCTAAACAGGAGCGAGAAAAACTTGAGTCAGCCTGTAGCCAATCTTGAGTCCGCGCGGCGACGGCTGCGTGTCGCGGCGCGGTCGCGTCCCTGCGCTGCGGGCTCGCGTTTGCGGCGCCGCGCACCTGTACCGGCGCGCAGCGCTGCGCCGCCCGAGCAACGCGGCTCGGCTTCTTTGCCGGCGCGCCGCGGCGCTGCATCCTCGCGGCGCCGGCGACACGCGCGCGTTCCCGCGCGACACGCCTGCGTCCCGATGCCGCACCGCGCAGCGCCGCCGCACGGCGACGGCGCCCTGCCCGCTCAGTCCAGCGCGAGCAGGCGCGACACGCTGGTGCGGCCGCTGCCGACCACGCGCCGGCGCGGATCGTCGTAGACGTCGATGACCTCGAAACCGGCCTTGCGCATCATCCCGGCCGAGCCCTCGTTATCCTCGTGGCGCTCGATGTAGATCTCGCGCAGTCCCATCGCGCGCATCCGCGCCACCGCCGCGGTCAGCAGCCGCGAGCCCAGGCCCTGGCCGCGGTGCGCGCGGTGCACCACCGCTTCGCCGACGTGGCCCTGCCAGGCGATCTCGCGCCCGGCCGGCTGGTAGCGATGGAACGCGTCGCTGGGCTCGAACGTGACCACCGCCACGATCGCGCCGTCGGCCACGGCGATCATCGCCTGGGTGCGCCCGCGCCGGATCCCGGCCAGGTGCGTGGCCAGCTCGACCTCGGGCAGGTAGTTCCAGGGGTTGGGCCCGTGTTCGCGGATCAGCGCGAGGATCTCGCCGATCTGCTCGGGCGCGGCGGCTTGCGTCACGTACCGGGACATCCCGGGGGCGTCCGTTGTGGAGGGGCAGGGAGCGCGCGGCGGCACATAAAAATTCCTGAGGACCGATGCGCGAGAATAGCGTATCGATGTCAGTCAAATTGCGGTTGAATAATTGCCCGCGCCGACGCAAAAATCTTGCATGAATTCCGCCCCCCTGGTCCTCGACGAGTTCGACCACAAACTGCTCGAACTGCTGCAACAAGACGCCTCGGCGACCCTGAGCGAACTCGGCGACGCGATCGGCCTGTCGCCCAGCGCGGTGCAGCGGCGCATGACCCGCTACCGCCAGGAAGGCCTGATGCGCCAGGTCGCGGTGCTCGACCCGACCGCGCTCGGCAGCACCCTGGCGGCGGTGTGGGTGACCATGGAGCGCGAATCGGCCGAGGGCAACGCCACCTTCCACGCCCGCGTGCGCGCCGCGCCGGAGGTGCAGCAGTGCTACACCCTGGCCGGCGAGTGGGACTATCTGGTGATCCTGGCCACCACCGGCGTCGCCCATTGCCGCCAGGTGGTCGACCGGTTGTTCCTCGACGAAGGCAACGTCAAGCGCTACGACACCCACCTGGTGTTCGACGTGGTCAAGCACGGGCTGGAGCTGCCGACCCGCGATGCGCCGCGCGCGGCGCGCAAGCGGCGCGGCGGTGGGTGAGGCTGGGCGGATGCGTCGTGGCGATCTGAGCGGAAGGCGTCGGGCCTGAAGGCCCTCCCACAGCAGCCCCTTTAGAAGCAGCCCCGTCAGAAGCGGCACCTTCCGCAGCAACCTCAGCGAGCATTTGTGGGAGGGCCTTCAGGCCCGACGCTTTTCGCCCGGATCGCGACGTTCCGCCCCCGCCCCTGCAGGAGCGGGGCGAGCCGCGATCGCGACATCCGGCCTGCGGCGCAAGATTGAAGTATCGCGGTCGCGGCTCGCGCCGCTCCTGCAGTCGCTGCATCCGACAACGCGGTGGGTTCAAGCCGCCCGCTCGCGCTGCAACAGCGTCTGCTTGAGCGGCAAGCCCCAGCGATACCCGCCCAGCGAACCGTCGCCGCGCACGACCCGATGGCAGGGCACCACCACCGCTACCTTGTTGCTCGCGCAGGCCTGCGCCACCGCGCGCGCGCCGCGCGGCGAGCCGATCTGCCGCGCCACCTCTTCGTAGCTGCGGGTCTGCCCCGGCGGGATCTTCATCAACGCATCCCAGACCTTTTTCTGGAACGCGGTGCCGATCAGGTCGACCGGCACCTCGCCCGCCCCGCCGCCGAGCGTGTCGGCCACCGCCTGCACGCGCGGCGCCAGGAACTCGTCGCGACCGGCGTCCACCCGCTCCAGCGCCGCGCGCGGGAACTCCTCGCGCAGCCGCGCTTCCAGCGCCGCCGCGTCGTCGCCGAGCTCGACCATGCAGATGCCGCGCGCGGTCGTCGCCACCAGCGCCAGGCCGAGCGCGGTGCGGGTCACGCTCCAGCGGATCTGCTCGCCGGCGCCGCCGGCGCGATAGCGCGCCGGGGTCATGCCCAGGCGCGCGGCGCCGGCCTCGTACACGCGCGAAGGCGAGCCGTAGCCGGCGTCGTAGAGCGCGGCGCTTACGTCGTTGCCCTCGCGCAGCGCGTTGCGCAGGCTGCCGAGCTTGCGCTGGGCCAGGTATTCGGCCGGGCTGAGCCCGAAGCGCGCGCTGAAGCGGCGCTGCAGGTGCGACGGGCTCAGGCCGACCGCGGCCGACAGCTCGGTCAGCGAGAGTTCGCCGCCGTCGAGCAACTGCCGGGCGCGTTCGAGCTTGTCGCCGGCAACGGCGTTGGACGAAGCGCCGGCCGCCGCCTGATCGGCGGCGCCGGGACCGGACTTGCGCGTGGGGGTTTTGGCGTTCATGGGGCAAGACTAGGCCGGCGCGCGCGGGGTCGCTATCCGCATCTTGCGTGGGTGGGTTTTTGGTCGCCAATGGCGCGGGCGGCCAAAGCGTTCTGCGCGGGACCGGAGCGGCGCGGTCGCGGCTTGCGCCGCTCCTACCAGCAGGAATGGTGAGCGCGTCCGCAACCCCTCCCCTGTAGGAGCGGGCGCGAGCCGCGACTGCGATGTCTCGACCTTGCGCCGCAAGCCGAATGTCGCGGTCGCGGCTTGCGCCGCTCCTACAGGGGGCTACGGAACTTTCGCGGAACGCAAAAAGAAAGCGCGCCGTTCGGCGCGCTTTCGGTGTCGCGGGCGAGCGCTCGGGCTCAGTCGGCCCAATGCCCCGGCCGGGTCGCGGTCGGCAAGACCTGCGCCGACAGCTGCCGGTCGGCGTTGAGCAGGCGCACCGCGTCGGCCAGGATCGAGGCCGATTCGCGCAGCAGCGGGTCCGGACGCTTGTCGGCGAGCTTCTCGCGCGCCGCGTCCTTGACGATGTCGCGCTCCGACGAGGCCAGGCCATCGTCGTTGGCGTCGTCGGCCAGCGGGTCCAGGGCCAGGCCGAGGGTCTTGCGCTCTTCCTGGCGCTGCTTGCGCTTGGCGTCCTCGCGGTCGCGCTCGGCGCGGCGGTCGGCCTCGTTGAGCGAGATCCACTTCTTGGCCCGCTCCTCGCGGAACTGCGCCACGTCCTGCGACCACCACTGGAATTCCTTGTCGCCGGCGATGCGCGCGGTGTGCAGGCCTTCCAGCTTCGGCAGCAACGGCGCGAAGTTGCCGTAGCTGGTGTGCTGCACCGAGGCGATCTTGGTCCACGGCAGGGCGTTGTCGTAGGTGCTCTCGCCGTACTCGGTCGCGTCCACCGACACCGGGAAGGCGAGGTCGGGCACCACGCCCTTGTTCTGGGTCGAACCGCCGCTGACGCGGAAGAACTGGGCGATGGTCAGCTTGAGCTGGCCGAAGCGCGCGCCCTCGTTGGCCGGCCAGCGGTCCAGGTCGAGCATGTTCTGCACGGTGCCCTTGCCGAAGGTGGTCTCGCCGATCACCAGGCCGCGACCGTAGTCCTGGATCGCGCCGGCGAAGATCTCCGACGCCGAGGCCGAGCCGCGGTTGATCAGCACCGCCAGCGGACCTTCCCAGGCAATGCCGGTGTCGCTGTCGCTCTCGACGCTGACCCGGCCGCCGGCCTCGCGCACCTGCACCACCGGGCCGC
Source organism: Lysobacter yananisis (assembly GCF_031199375.1). Classification (NCBI taxonomy): domain Bacteria; kingdom Pseudomonadati; phylum Pseudomonadota; class Gammaproteobacteria; order Lysobacterales; family Lysobacteraceae; genus Lysobacter; species Lysobacter yananisis. Next base: position 2,558,489 of record NZ_CP133568.1, on the reverse strand, counting down.
GATCGATGAACAGGCCGGTGAGCTCGATGGCTTCGTTGAGCGAACCGCCGCCGTTGTTGCGCAGGTCCAGGACCACGCCGTCGACCTTGTCGGCGCGCAGCTTGACCAGCAGCTTGGCCACGTCGCGGGTCGCCGAGGCGTAGTCGTTGGCGTTCTTGCGGCGGCCTTCGAAGTCCTGGTAGAAGCCCGGCAGCTTGATCACGCCGATGCGCTTGGCCGGACCGTCGCCGGCCGCGGGAATGTCGATGATTTCCGACTTGGCCGCCTGTTCCTCCAGGCGCACCTTGTCGCGCACCAGCACGATGCGGTTGGGCTTGCTGTCCTGGCCGGCCTCGGCCGGGATCACGTCCAGGCGCACCTTGCTGCCCTTGGGACCGCGGATCTTGGCGACGACATCGTCGATGCGCCAGCCGATCACGTCCTCCATCTGCCCGCTGTCGCCCTGGCCGACGCCGACGATGCGGTCGCCGGGCTTGACCAGGTTGCTGCGCGCGGCCGGGCCGCCCGGGATCACTTCGCGGATCGCGACCACGTCGTCCTGCTTCTGCAACTGCGCGCCGATGCCGTCCAGCGACAGCGACATGGTCATGTTGAAGTTGTCGGCCGACTTCGGCGTGAGGTAGTCGGTATGCGGGTCGATCGCGTTGGCGTAGCTGTTGACGAAGGTCTGGAACACGTCCTCGCCCTTGAGCTCGCCGATGCTCTTGCCCATGTTGGCGTAGCGCTTGTCGAGCGTCTTGGCGATGTCGTCGGACTTCTTGCCGGCCAGCTTCAGGCGCAGCCAGTCGTTGCGCACCGACTGCTTCCACAGCGCGTCGAGCGCGGCGGTGTCGCCGACCCAGGGCGCTTCCTTGCGGTCGTAGTCGTAGCGCTCGCTGCCGCTGAAGTCGAAGTTGCCGTTCTGCTTGAGCAGGCCGCGCGCATAGGCGACGCGTTCGTCGACGCGCTGGCGGTAGGTGGCGAAGATCGAATAGGCCGGGGTCAGGTCGCCGCTCTTGATCGCGTCGTCGAGCTTGGTCTTGAACGCGTCGAAGCGGCCGATGTCGGCGGCGGTGAAGAACTGCTTGTTCGGGTCGAGCGCTTCGAGGTAGCGCTTGTACATGTCGGCCGACAGCGCGTCGTCGAGCGCGCGCGGCCGGTAGGCGTAGCGGCTGTCGGACAGCAGGCCGTAGACCAGCTTGGCCGCGGTCGCCTGGTCGGCGGTGGGCGCGTTGGGCAGGGTCGAGACGGTGGCCGCGGCGGCGGCGCCGTCGGGCCGGGCCAGCAGCGCCAGCGGGGCGGTCAGCAGCAGGCCTGCGAACAGGGTCAGGGCACGCGTGTTCTTGGGAGTCATCGCGGAGTCTTCCCGGCTGGGGGAGCCGGATTTGTCGGGTGCTGCGGGAGGATGATGCGGCGTTGGACAAGCCCACAGTGCCGAAAGTTGCCGGCCCTGTCACGCGAGCCGGCGCAAATGCGTGTTGCAGGGGTGAATCCGGTTCAGATTGCTCGCCGGGCCGCGCCGCGGACCGCGCGAAGCCAGGCGGGGCGCGGCATTGCGCCGGATCGGGCGGGCGCGAACCGGCTCGGGCCGGGCCGGCCGAGCCGGTCGAGCCGGATCGGGCTTGCCGCCCCAACCGGGCTCGACTATGTTGGCGCCGAGCAAAAGGAATGGCTGCGCGGCGCTTGCGCCCGGCCTGCCGCCCACCCGCACGTGGAGTCCCCATGGAACCGGACCCTTCCGCCTGCGCCCGCCGTCGCGCGGACGCATCCGCGCCCGGCCCGCGCCGCGCCGGCGCGATCGCCGCCGCCGTCCCGTTCGTATCGGGTCCGCGCCCGCCGGCCGCCCGCACACCGATCCCAACCGCGCCGACCCCGCCATGCGCCTGACCCGCCTCGCCCTGTTCGCCGCCCTTTCCACCTGCCTCTTGAGCGGATGCCCCATGTCCCAGTCCGACGACGCCCAGCATTACTTCACCCAACAAGTCGCCCACCTGCTGCAAGGCCGCGACTCGGCCGTGGTCGACGCCGCCCAGCTCACCGACTTCGACTGGCAGCAGCTGTGCTTCGAGCGCGAGGACCAGCTCGAACTCAAGTTCACCGGCGCCGGCGCCGAGAAGGTGTTCCGCTTCGGCTATGAGGACTACTTCGTCGCCGAGCCCTACGTCGCGCGCTCGCCGGCCGAGCGCTGCATCGGCCGCCAGGACAAGCTGGTGCTGAAGAAGAAGTACCCCGGCTACAAGGACACCGTGGAATTCCAACTCGCCGACGGAGCGGCGACGCCATGAACAATCCGATGAGCGACCTCAAGCGCGGGATCGAGCAGGACGCCTACCGCTATTACGAGCAACTCAGCGGCGAGAAACTGGCGCGGCGGCCCGACGGCAGCTTCGCCGGACAGGGCCACAACGATGCCCTCGACGCGTTCCGCCACGCCTACACCAGCGGCCGCACCACCCAGCTGGCGGCGGGCCAGCAATGGATCTCGCGCAGCTACGGCGACGACAACGAGATCGGCTCCAAGCATCCCAACGATCCGCGCGAACACCGCATGGACCTGTGGAACAACGAGGTCGGCCGGCGCCTGGGCGACGAGGCCTCGGGCAAGGACGACCTGGCCAAGCGCTGCTACGAGGCGGTCAAAAACGGCACCTTGATCACCGGCCTCGACGACAAGCGCATCGGCCAGCTCTATCCCGACGACCCGCGCCTGAAACGCCGCGAGGGCGACCCCGAGCGCGAGCTGATGACCAAGGAAGACGTCGCCAAGGTCAACCGCGACGTCAGCCACGCGCTCGACCATCCGCGCATTCCGTTTCCCAAGGACCACCCCGACCGCGACATGTACGACAAGCTGCGCTCGGGCCTGCCGGCCCAGGTCAGCGACGAAAAGGTCGCCGAGGCGGTGCTGGCGGCCAAGCGCGGCGGCATGCGCGAACCCGCCGACATCGGCAAGGTCGCGCTGCAGGACGGCCAGATCTTCATCGCCGGCAGCACTCCGGGCTTCCGCGCCCAAGTCGATGCGGGCAAGCCGGCGGCGGACATGGGCGGCACCGTGCAGCAACTGGATTCGCACAACCGCACCGAGACCTACGAGCAGAAGCAGCAACAGCAGCAGCAACAACAGCAGCAGCCGACCCAGCAGTACGGCGGACGCTGACGCCGCGCACCGGCGCGGTCGCCAGGATCGGGAAACGAAAAAGCCGACGCATCCGCGTCGGCTTTTTCGTCATGGCGGACCGCGGCGCATCGGCGGCGGATCGCGCAGCGGAGCCGGCGCCCCGCCCTCGCCCGCCGGCGACCGCGCCGCCCGGCTTACGCCACCGCGAACCCGGCGTCGATGGCCTGGCGGTCGGCGTGGTACGAGGAACGCACCAGCGGCCCCGAAGCGACGTGGGTGAAGCCCAGCGACATGCCGTAGACCTCGAGTTCCTTGAATTCTTCCGGCGTCCAGTAGCGCAGCACCGGGTGGTGGTGCGGGGTCGGCTGCAGGTACTGGCCGATGGTGATCATGTCCACGTCGTGCGCGCGCAGGTCGCGCAGCGTGGCCTGCACCTGTTCCATGGTCTCGCCGAGGCCGAGCATGATCCCGGACTTGGTCGCCACGTTCGGATGCTGGGCCTTGAACTTCTGCAGCAGGGTCAGCGACCACTGGTAGTCGGCGCCTGGGCGCACGTTGGAATACAGGTCCGGCACCGTTTCGACGTTGTGGTTGAACACGTCCGGCGGGTTGTTCGCCAGGATCTCCAGCGCGCGCTCCATGCGGCCCTTGCCGCGGAAGTCCGGGGTCAGCACTTCGATCTTGGTGCGCGGGCTCTGCGCGCGGATCGCGGCGATGCAGTCGACGAAGTGCTGGGCGCCGCCGTCGCGCAGGTCGTCGCGGTCGACGCTGGTGACCACCACGTACTTCAGGCCCATGTCGGCGACGGTGTTGGCCAGGTTGACCGGCTCCTGCGGGTCCGGCGGCTTGGGCCGGCCGTGGGCGACGTCGCAGAACGAGCAGCGGCGGGTGCAGACCTCGCCGAGGATCATGAACGTCGCGGTGCCGTGGCCGAAGCACTCGTGGATGTTCGGGCAGCTGGCTTCCTCGCACACCGTGACCAGCCGGTTCTCGCGCAGCTTGGCCTTGAGCTGGGCGACCGAATTGCCTGAGGGAATGCGCACGCGGATCCACGAGGGCTTGCGCAGCACCGGCGCGTCGGCGAACTGCACCGGCGAGCGGTTGATCTTGTCGCCGCCGAGCTGCTTGGCGCCCGGGGTCATCGTCGTGGACTGCAGCACCGCCGGATTCGCGACCGGATCGGCCGCGCCGACGACGGTGAGCGGGATGGTCTTGGACGCGGTGTCGCTCATGTGTGCTTCGACTCTGGAGATTGAACCCGCTCTCCCGTTGGCGGGAGAGGGCTGGGGGAGGGCCGCGGACGCCTGCCGCGTCGTGCCGCGCTGGGTCAGCCGAAATTCAACGGCGCCGCATCCTCGACGCTCAAACCGAACTGGCGCGCGATGTTCGCCACCAGCACCGGCTTGACCTGGTCCATGCCCGAGGGGCCGCCCAAGTCTAGCACCGAGGTCACTTGCAGCCCCTGGTAACCGCAGGGGTTGATGCGCTGGTACGGCGACAGGTCCATCGCGATGTTGAACGCCAGCCCGTGGAAGGTGCAGCCGCGGCGCACGCGGATGCCCAGGGCCATGACCTTGGCCCCGGCCACGTACACGCCGGGCGCGCCGTCGCGGCGCGCGCCTTCGAGGTTCCATTCGCCGAGGGTGTCGATCACCGCCTGCTCGATCCGGTCCACGTACTCGCGCACGCCGACCTTGAGCCGGCGCAGGTCCAGCAGCGGATACAGCACGATCTGTCCGGGACCGTGGTAGGTCACCTGGCCGCCGCGGTCGACGTGGATCACCGGGATGTCGCCCGGCATCAGCACGTGCTCGTTCTTGCCGGCCTGGCCGAGGGTGAACACCGGATCGTGCTCGACCAGCCACAGCTCGTCGGGGGTGTCGCCGTCGCGGCCGTCGGTGAAGGCCTGCATCGCCCGCCATACCGGTTCGTAGGGTTGCCGGCCGAGATCGCGCAACTGCGCGCGCGGCGGCGCGGACGGGGCGCCGAAGAACTCGGCGACGGCGTCGACTACAGCGTCCACTTCACTTCCGGATGGTCGCGCAGCACCTGGTGGGCCAGGTCGTACTGGGCGCGGTCGGCGGCGCGGAAGCTGATCCGGATCGACACGTACTTGCCGGTCGAGGAATGCTTCCATTGGATGGTTTCGGTTTCCACGTCGATCCCGGCTTCGAGCAGGCGCCGCGGCAGTTCGCGCTCCAGGCCGGCCTCGGCGGCGCCCATCGCGCTGAGCTCGAAGGTGCCGGGGAACTGGAAGCCGTGATCGGGGTTGTCGGAATGAATGTCCATGCCCGCCATTATGGGTCCGTGCGCAGGGCAACCCAAGCGCGGCGGCGGGACGGCGGCATTGCGCTGGTGGAACGCGGGCGCGGCGCGGCACCGGGCGCGCGGCGGCGGCGGCCCGGCCGCAGCCGCCAGATTCGGCATGGCCGCGGCCGCGCCGACGGTGGCGCCCATGCCCTGCCGAAACGGCGCGACAAACGTTAACGTGGGGCTCCCGTTCCGCAGTCAGGCCACGATGGGTCCGCGCGACCGCCAGCATTCGATCCGCCTCAAGGCCCCCGGCCTGCTCGCCCTGCTGCTGTTCGCGGCGGTGCTGGCGGTGGCGGTGCCGGCCCTGCGCAAGCCCGAGCACGAGGGCTGGATCGCGCTGCCGCCGCAGCCGATGGAAGCGACCGGCCCGGACATCCGCGAACTGCTGCGCAAATCCTCCCAATTCGCCCCCGCCGGCGAGCCGCCCCTGGCCGCCAGCTGCGGCGCCGACGAGGTCGAAGCCGAGCGCCTGCCGCCCGACTTCGCCCGCCCGCCGGCCCCAGCACAGACCGACGACGCGCCGATCCGGCAGCGCTACGCCGTGCTGATCGGCGGCCCGGACCGCAAGACCTGGCGGCTCGACCTGCGCCTGGACGGCGAACGCGCGCGCCTGCGCGCGCTCGCCCCCGGCGCGGCCGCGACCGAACGCGAACTGCCGCTGGCCGCGCTGGCGCCGCTGCGCGAAGCGCTGAGCGCGCCGGAGCTGTGGTCCGCGCCGCAGCGCAGCTCGGTGTTCTGCGCCGATCGCCACCGCCTGCGCCAGGCCTTCTTCGAAGCCTGCATCGACGGCCGCTACTACGCCCGCGACCGCGCCTGCGACCGCAACGCCTGGCCGCTGCTGGACGGGCTGTGGCGCCAGGCGCGTGCGCTGGCGCCGGCCGCCGCGCCGGCGCCAGCGCCGTGATCGCGCGCGACCGTCCCACGCCGCCCAGCGGCGACCGCCTGGCGCTGATGCTGGACCTGGACGAGACCCTGATCCACGCCAGCGACGTCGAGCTCGACCGCGCGGCCGACTTCCGCGCCCTCGACTACCACGTCTACCGCCGCCCGCACCTGCAGGCCTTCCTCGACCACGTGCTGGCGCGCTACGACATCGGCGTGTGGACCTCCTCCGGCCGGCTCTACGCCGAAGCGGTCTGCGCCGAACTGTTCCCGCCGCAGTCGCTGCGCTTCCTGTGGGCCAGCGAGCGCTGTTCGCTGAGCCGCGACTGGAACACCGGCGAGCACCTCTAGCGCAAGCGCCTGCAAAAGCTCAAGACCCACGGCTATCGGCTGGAACGGCTGATCGCCATCGACGACACGCCGAGCAAGCACGCGCAGAACTACGGCAACCTGGTGTGCGTGAGCGAATACCGCGGCGAAGACGCGCACGACGACGAACTGCTGCGGTTGATGCCGTACCTGGACGCGCTGGCGGGCGAGGCGAACGTGCGCGGGATCGAGAAGCGGCGCTGGCGCGAGCGGGTCGCCGCCGCGGGTCCGCGGCCGCTGTAGCAGCGGCGCGAGCCGTGATCGCGAAACCGCGGCGACGCCGTCTCCACGATGGCGCGGCCGCGGCCCACGCCGCGCCGGCGAGGGGCGGCCTCGGCAACCGGACAGTCTCAATTTTTGCGCACAACGCGCGGTAAATTGGCACTCAAATCGCTCCCGGAGCCCGGCCATGCCCGCCAGCCAGTCCGTCGCCCTGCCCCTGCGCGGCCAGTTCCGCGCCCTGTACCAGCAGCTCAAGCGCCGCGGCGCGCTGGCGCATACGCCGGTGGTGTTCTGCGAGGGCGATTCGTGGTTCTCCACGCCGCTGGCGATGAACCTGCTCGACTGGATCGTCTCGCCCGCGCCGCAGGACGAGGAACGCGGGGTGCCGCTGCTCGGCCGCGGCGGGCTGTTCTTCCGCGCCGAACGCAGCGGCGACCACGCCTCGCGCAATCCCGACGATCCCAAGCGCTCGATGTTCGTGCGCGACAACATCGACGACCTGATCGGCTGGTATGCGAATTTCGAATTCGACCTGATCCTGCTCAGCGCCGGCGGCAACGACTTCGTCGAGGGCTTCCTCAAGCGCACCCTCGGCAGCCGCAGCGGCCTGAGCGCGCAGGCGGCGTTCCAGCGCGTGCTCGACAGCGGCAAGTACGAGACCGTGCGCAAGGCCTACGCGTCGTTCCTGCAGGCGGCGATCGCGGCGCGGCCGGGCGTGCCGGTGCTCGCGCACACCTACGACTACCCGCTGCTGATCGGCCGCGCCGGCGCGCTGACGCCGGGCAACCTCGGCGTGGCGGCGCTGCTCAAGAAGAGCGTGGGGCCGTGGATCGGGCCGTACATCCAGGGCATCGCCGAGGCCGAGCGGCCGGCGTTCGCGCGCCTGCTGATCGACGGCTTCGAGCAGCACGTGCTGCGCGCGCTCAAGGCCGATGCGCGTTTCGCCGCGGTGTTCGACTACGTCGACCTGCGCGGCACGCTGACCCAGCCGGGGCAGTGGTTCGACGAGATGCACCCGACCGAGGCCGGGTTCCATGCGCTGGCGACGAAGTTCCGCGGCGCGATGCTCGGCAAGCTGCCGGCGGCCAAGCGCTGAAAGCTTGGGAGGGCCTGCAGGCCCGATACTCTTCGCTCTTGTGGGAGGGCCTTCAGGCCCGACGCTTTTCGCCCAGGTCGCGGCGATCCGAAACAAGAACTTCAGGCCTGAAGGCCCTCCCACAACAACAAAAAAGGCCGGCGAATGCCGGCCTTTTTCATCGCGGGGGGAGCGAAGCTCAGTCCGACTCCCACCACATCCAGAACTCGTCCCACAGCCGCTTGAAGAAGCCGCCTTCCTCGACCGCGGCCAGCGCCACCAGCGGGCGCTGCGCGACCACCTTGCCGTCGAGCATGACCTTGACCATGCCGATGGCCTGGCCCTTCTTGATCGGCGCGACCAGGGTCTTGGGCACGTCCATGCTCGGCTTGAGCTGCGGGTACTTGCCGCGCTGCACGGTCACCAGCAGCGGTTCGGCGACGCCGAGCTGCACTTCGGCGCTCTGCCCCTTCCACACCTTCTGCTTGGCGATGGCCTTGCCGGCGTCGTAGAGCTTGTGAGTCTCGAAGAAGCGGAAGCCCCAGTTGAGCAGGGCCTGGCTGTCGCTGGCGCGCTGGGCTTCGGAGCTGGAGCCCATCACCACCGAGATCAGGCGCTGGTCGCCGCGCTGGGCCGAGGCCATCAGGCAATAGCCGGCCTTGGAATGGTGGCCGGTCTTGATGCCGTCGACCGAGGAATCGCGCCACAGCAGCAGGTTGCGGTTGGGCTGGGTGATCGGCCCGACCTTCAGTTCCTTGATCTTGTTGTACGAGTACGCGGTCGGGAAGTCGTGGATCAGCGCGCGGCCGAGCAGGGCCAGGTCGTGCGCGGTGGAGTAGTGGTTCTCCTGCGACAGCCCGTGCGGGTTCATGAAGTGGCTGTTCTTCAGGCCGATCCGCGCGGCGTACTGGTTCATCAGCGCGGCGAACGCGTCCTCGCTGCCGGCGACGTGCTCGGCCAGGGCGATCGCGGCGTCGTTGCCGGACTGCACCACCATGCCCTTTTCCATCTCCACCAGCGGCGCGGTCTTGTTGACCTCGAAGCCGGAGTAGCTGCCGTCGGTGGCCGCGCCGCCCTTGCGCCAGGCGTTCTCGGTCATCATCACCTGGTCGGTGTCCTTGACCTTGCCGCCGGCCATCTCGGCGGCGATCACGTAGCTGGTCATGACCTTGGTGATGCTGGCCGGTTCGACCCGCATGTCGGGCTCATGGCTGGCCAGGATGTTGCCGCTGGCGGCGTCCATCAGCACCCACGCGGTGCCGGCGATCTGCGGCGGCGGCGGGACCGGCAGCGAATCGCTGGCCGGCGGCTGCGCGGCGGCCGGGGTGGCGGCAGCGGCGGCGGGCTTGGCCGCGGGCGCATGGGCCGAAGCCAGGCCGGCGACGGCGGTGGCGAGGAAGGCCGAGGTCAGCGCGGCGAAGGCGGCCGCGCGCGGGGCCATTCTCTTAAAGCGGGAACTCATCGTTGAACTGTCTCCGGGACCGGTACCGTGCCGGCCGCAAGGCTTGGAGGTCGGCGCCGCCGTCCTGGCGGCCACCGTCGAAAGTGGCCGGACCGTGCCTTCCTGCCGCGGTCCGCGAGCCGTGCATCGTGCCTGAGATGCGCGGCGCTTGCAGCCGCCGGCCGGTTCGGCCGGCAGGGCGGGTTCAGTCGGTCGTAGGCCGGACGCCGCCGTTCCCGGCCGCCCTGCCCGCCTGCGCGGCGCTCAGTCGCGCACGCGCTGCGGCTGACCGAAGCCCAGACCGACGATGCGGGCCGCAAGTTCCGGCGCGGCATCGGCCTGCAGCGGGCCGACCCGCAGGCGCCAGATCTTCTGGCCGCTGGAGGAGTTGCCGTCGAGCAGCCGGGCCGCGGAAATGCCGGCGCCGCGCAGCATGCCCAGGGCGCGGTCGGCGTTGCTGCGGGCGGAGAAACTGGCCACCTGCAGGGTCACGTCGCCCGCGGCCGGGGTCGCGGCGGCGACCACCGCGGCGGCCTTGGCCGGGCTCGGCGGCGGCGGCGCGGCCGGCGGCGCCGGCAATGCGGTCTGCGAGGCGGCTGCGACGGCGGTGGCCGGCGCGGCCTTGCCGGCCTTCTTCGCCGCCTTTTCGGCCTCGGCCAGGGCGCGCTGCTGTTCCTTCTGCTGCTTGGCCAGCAGTTTCTGCTGCTCGCGCTGCTGCTTCTCCAGCGCGCGCTTCTCGGCCTTGGTCAGCGCCTTCGCCGGCGCCGGCGCGACCGGCTGGCCGGTGGCGACGCGCACCTGGCGCGATTTCATCCAGGCGTCGAATTCGTCCGCGGTCATCGACTTGCCGTTCTGCATCATGTCGAAGCGGTAGTCGTGCGGACCGGATTTGCCGGCTGCTGCGGCCGGGGCGGCGCTGGCGACGGTCTTGGCCGGCGCCGGCTGGCCGGTGGCCACCGTGGTCTTGGCCGGCTCGGCCGCGACCGGCGCCGGCTTGCCGGTCGCGACCGTGGTCTTGACCGGCGCGGACGCCGCGTTCATCGGCGTCGGCTTGCCGGTGGCGATGCGCACGCCCGGCGGCAGTTCGCCGGCGTTGGCGCTGGCGATCGGCATCGCCGAGACCAACCGGTCGATCGCGCTCGGCGTTTTCTCGCTCGGGGTCTTGGGCGGCGCGGCGGCGGGCGCCGGCGGCGGATTGTTGGCGGCGCTGGCGTACATCGGCGGCGGCGCTTCGCCCGGATGCAGCGCGCGCACCTCGACCCGGCCGGTGCCGCGCTGGGTGATGCCCAGCTTGACCGCGGCCGCGTAGCTCAGGTCGATCACGCGGCCGTCGTGGAACGGGCCGCGGTCGTTGACCCGCACCGTCACCGCCTTGCCGTTGTCCAGGTTGGTGACCCGGGCGAAGCTCGGCAGCGGCAGCGATTTGTGCGCGGCGGTGAAGGCGTACATGTCGTACACCTCCAGGTTGGAGGTGCGGCGGCCGTGGAATTTCTGGCCGTAGTAGGACGCCGTGCCGGTCTCGACGTAGTCGTCGTGCGAGTCGAGCACCTTGTAGGACTTGCCCAGCACCACGTACGGCGAGCGGTTGCCGAACTGCGAGCGCGCCTCGGCGACCACTTCGGGCTCGGGAATGGAATCGACGTCGGGGATGTAGTCCGGCGTGGTGTCCTTGACCCCCGGCGCGTACAGGCCGCCGGCCTTGTAGTTGCCGCGCTTGCTGAGGTCTTCCTGGGCCGCCGCGTACGGCGATTTCTTGCGTCCGCCGGAGTGGGCCAGGGCCGAGCTGTGGACGCGGTCGCGGTCGGGCAGCGCGTGCGCCTGCGAGCTGGATTTCTTCGGGGAACTGGCGCAAGCCGCGAGGGCCAGCGGCAGCGCGGCGACGACCAGCCGTCCGATCCAATCGATCGACGGCCGCTTCGGGCCGGCCGCGCTCACGGGCGCGGCGCCTGGGGTTTGGCGGCGGGCGCCGGCGCGGCGGCGGGCGCGGCGGGGACAGCGGGTGCGATCGCGGTGGCCAAGGGATTCTCCCGTCCGGCGATCGCTTCCGCCAACTGATACACCGCCATGCCGTAATGCTTGGAGATGTTGTAGCGGGTGATCGCGTAGAAGTTGCGGAAACCGAGCCAGTATTCGGGACCGTTGACCCCATCTAGATTCAGCAGCGTCGCGGTCTCGGTCGACGCCACCGGGGTCAGCGGACGGTAGCCGCGCGCGGCCAGGTCCGTCAGCGAGTACACCGGGTCCATGTTCTCCGGCACGAAGTCCTGCGCGCTCGGATCGCGGCCGGCGCGCGCGACCACCGGGCCGCCGCGCACCCAACCGCCCTTCTTGACGAAGTAGTTGGCGACCGAGGCGAACACGTCGTCGAGGTCGGTGAACAGGTTGCGCTTGCCGTCGTTGTCGCCGTCCACCGCGAACTCGCGGTAGCTCGACGGCATGAACTGGCCCCAGCCCATCGCGCCGGCGTAGCTGCCGGTCAGGGTGGTGATGTCGATGCCCTCTTCCTTGCCCAGCGCGAACAACTGGCCGAGTTCGCCGCGGAAGAACGCCTCGCGGCGGTTCTCGCGATCGAGCTTGGCCGGGTCGCCGCTGCGCGGATAGGCGAAGGCGAGCGTGTACAGCGCGTCGACCACGTTGTACTTGCCGGTGTTCTTGCCGAAGCTGGTCTCGACGCCGACGATGGCGACGATGATCTCCGCCGGCACGCCGGTCTGCGCCTGCACGCGCTCGAGCTGCGCGCGATGCTCGGCGAGGAAGGCCTTGCCGCCGTCGATGCGCGCCTGGGTGATGAAGATCGGCCGGTAATCGCGCCACGGCTTGCCTTCGGCCGGCCGCGACATCGCCGCGACGATGGCGTCCTTGATCTGCGCCTTGGCCAGCACCGACTCGATGTAGGCCGGCTCCAGGCCGTACTGGATCGCGGTGTTGGCGACGAACTGGGCGCGGGCCTGCTCCAGCGGCATCTGCACCACCGGCTCGGGCAACGCGGGCGTGCCGACCACGGGCGTGGCCGCTTTGACCGGCGCCGGAGCCTGCGCGGCCGGAGCGGCGGGCCGGGACGCCGGGGTCGCCGGCGGGGCGGCCTGGGCCGAAGCGATGGGCGCGATCGGCGCCTGCGTAGCGCAGGCGGCCAACGCGATCGTGAGCGCGCCGAACAAGGCGCAACGGGCGGTATGGCGTCGGGTCATCGGCGCGAGAGTAGCACGCGATTGCGGGGCAAAAAACCTTGGCATTGCGGGACTTAACCGATTTTATTCATGTAGGGTTTGCGAAGTGCGGGCGCCTCCGGCCGGCACAGAAACATGAACAGCGGGCCACTTTTCTCCCCGACCCGGCCCGCCCGCCCCGGATCGCACGGGATCGTCCTCAGTGCTTCCGCAGGAGCGGCCTACCGCTTTCGTAAGGAAGGCCTGCCTGCTTTGTGGCAAGCATTTCCTGCTTTGCGGGAGGGACTTCCTGGCTTTTGTGGGAGGGACTTCAGTCCCGACGCTTTCCGCTCAGCGCCCCACGCCGCCCCAACCTCTCACTCCACCCCGCCCACCCGGCTATTGCCGATGGTCAGATGCAAGCCCGGCTGCGGCTCGCGCGGCAACCCCAGTTCCTCGCGCAACGTAAGCAGTCGCTCGCAGCGCACCGGGCACCACACGAACCCGTCGGTCTCGCGCACCGCCGGGTCGTATTCGAACGCCACCGTCGCCCCGTCCCAGCGCTTCCACAGCGCTTCGCGCGGCGGCCGCTCGCCGCGGATCGCCGAGATATGCGCGCCCCACAGCGGACTCTGCAACTGGCGCGTGCGTCGATGCCCCAGCAGGAACTGATGGCGCAGGTAGCGCCCCAGCTCCGGATCGCAGTCCACGATCAGCCACCACAGCGTGCTGCCGCCGTCGCGGCGGGTGTGGCCGCCGTGGCCGAGTTGCGGGCTGTAGCGCAGGGTGCCGGTGGCGGCGAGCAAGGCGGCGTCCATGCCGGCGTCAGTCCACGCCGCCGAACCAGCGCGCGCGCATCGCGTGCAGGAATTCGCGCTGCAGCGGAAAACCGGCCGCCGAACCGATCACCGCATCGATGCCGCAGACCGGGCACAGCGCAGTCGTACCGGTCTCGTTGTCGTCGCTGTCGGCGTCCGCGTCGTCCGCCGCATCGATCCATTCGTCGATGGCCTGCGGCGAGAACACCGCCAGGCAATAGAAGCAGCCGCAGCGCTCGCTGGCCAGCAACTCGGCGCGATGGCCGGCGCTGTGCCGATGGGCGCGGTCGAGGTCGAAACTCATCGCCGATCTTCCGGTTCGGCCAACACCGCGCGCATCCGCGCATTCGGCACTTCGACCCCGCGCACCACCGGCCGTTGCTGCGCCACGATGTCGAATCCGAAACGGGTGAAGAACGGCTGCGCGGTGCGGCTGACGTTCGAATGCACGACGCGCAGCCCGCGCTCGCGCGCCAGCGCGAGCAGGTGGGCCATCAGCGCGGCGCCGACGCCGCGGCGGGCGAAGTCCGGCGACACGTAGAAATGATCGATCAGGCCGTCGTCCTGCAGGTCGGCGTAGCCGGCGGCGACGCCGTCGATGTCGGCCACGAACGGATGCAGCGCGCGCACCCGCTCGATCCAGCGTTCGCATTGCGCCGGCGGCCACTGCGCCGGCGACCAGGCTTCGATCTGCTCCGGCGCGTAGTCGCGTGCGGCGGTTACGCGCACGGCGGCGCGGAAGATCGCCAGCAGCGCCGGCGCCTCGTCCGGCCGCAGCGCGCGGATATGCATCAGGCCCGCGGCGCGCCCACGCCGGCGGCCTGCGCCAGCGCGACCAGCGCCTGCTCGTCCTGCGGCGAGGCCAGCGCGCGCAGCGGAATCGCGTGCGCCTGGCGCGGCGCGAAGAACAGCAGCACGAAGCCCTGGCTGCGCTTGATCCGCACGATCGCCGACCACGGATGGGTGTGCGCGAACGCGGACGTGGACACGTGCACGCCGGCGCGGTCGAACACGTAGTTGAACGGCTCCTGCGGCCCGCGACGGACCAGGAAACCGGCCGCGGCGCTGAGCGCCAGCAGCACCGGGATGAACACGATGCACAAGCCGATCATGCGCCACAGCGGCGCGCCGACCGGCACGCCGCCGGCCAGGGCGAGGATCGCCAGGATCAGGCCCACCGCCGGCCACGCCAGCGCGAACGCCAGGAACAGCTTGCGTTGGAAGGTCAGCACCGCGGCGAGACGGACGCGTTCCCAGGGGGTGAAGGCGAACGAACAGCGGATGTCCTGGGCAGATGGCATCGAATACGGTCGGAGAAAGGCGAAAACGTTCGGAGCGGCGGCAGGCGCCCGCGCCGGTGCGGAAACAACGCCGACGCGCGCGCGGCGCCCACGGGGGCGACGCGATCGCGAGGCGATGCGCGGGCGGGCGCGATCCGCGCCGCCTGCGCAGGCGAGTGTACGTGGTGAGCGGCGTCGGCCGGAAACGTTGCGGCCCGAGCCGCGCCGCGGCCCGACGCGCACCGCGGCGGATCCGCGCCGCCGCGCCGCCCGCGCAGGACGGCGCGGCGCGCGGGGCGTTACTGCGCCATGGCCTTGGCCTGGGTCTGCTGCGGATCCTGGCGCAGCGGCGCGTTGGCCGGCACGTCCTGGGCCAGCGCCTGGGTGGTCTGCTCAACCGACGGCCCGACCGCCTGGGCCTTGTCGGCGACGACGCGGCGGTGGCTCGGGTCCTGCAGTTCGCCCTGCACCGCGAACAGGCGCTGGCCGTCGGCGCTGGCGACGACGTGGTCGATCTTGTCGAAGCCGCTGACCTTGGCCTCGTACACCATCGTCGCCGCGGCCCGCTCGAGCTTGTCGCGGTCGCCGCCGAAGCCGGCCTGCGGGCCGAGCTTCTCCAGCCCGGCGACGGCCTGGCGGTACATGCCGTTGTCGGGATGGTTCGCATCCGACAGCAGCGGCGCGGCCGGGCGGATCGGCGTGGGCTCGACCGCGCCGCGGGTCTGCGGCGTCGGCGCGACCGGCGTCGCGCCCGGCGCGGCGGTAGCGGGAGCCGGCGTCGCGCCCTGCGGCTGCTCGCGCGCCGGCGCGGGCGCGGTTTGCGTCTGGCCCTGGACTGGCTGGCCCTGGACCGGCTGGCCGATGCCCAGCGCGTTGAGGCTCTTGGCGCCGGCGATGCCGTCGTCCTCCAGGTCGTGGCTGCGCTGGAAGGCCTTGAGCGCGTCGGTGGTCGGGCGGTCGAAGGTGCCGGTGACCGGCAACTGGGCGCCGTTGCGGTTCAGCGCGGCCTGCAGTTCGCGCACGTCGTCGGGCCGGCCGCGGCCCTCGCGCAACGCGCCGCCGAGCACGGACGGATAGCCGCTGTTGCGATCGCCGGTGGAGACCTCGCGATACGCCTCGTTGGCCGACATCCCGCTCTGCAGGTTCTGCTGGTAGCGCTCGCGCATCTGGGTCAGCGCCGCCGCGGACTGCGCCGCGGTGATCGAGGAACTGTTGCCGCCCACGCCGTCGTGGTAGCTGCGCCCGGTGTTCGGATCGGCGACGCTGGCGAACTCCTGCGCCAGCGCCAGCTGCGCGCCGCGCAGCGACTGCGGATTGCCGTCGCCGGTGATGAACGCGCGCACCTGCGGGCGTTTTTCGTCGACCAGGTAGTCGGCGAACATGCGCTCCTGCAGCTGCGGGGTGAAACGCGCGTTCGGGTCGATGCCGAGCCGTTCCACCGTCTCGCGCATCGTGCCCGGGACCATCTGGTACTTGCCGACCGCGAACAGCTCGTCGCGATGGCCCGGGTTGGTCTCGTGCAGGCGCTGGCGGCGCATGACTTCGCCGACGGTCAGGTTCGAGAAGTCGATCTGCGCGCCATTGGCGTCGCCGGCGCGGCCGCGGTTGAACGAGTTGTAGCCGCCCTCGCCGCCGGAGATCAGCGCGCTGAGCGGACTGTCGCGGAACTGCGGCGTGGCCGCGGCGACGGCGGGCGCGGCGGGCGTCGCCGGCGTGGGCGTTGCCGGAGTCGGGCTCGGCGTCGGCGTCGGAGTAGTCGCGGCCGGCGCGGGCGCCGGGGCAGGCGTCGGCGCGACCGGCGCGACCGGCGCGGGCGCAGCGGGCGCAGCGGGCGCCAGAGCCTGCGCCTGCGTCGCGATCCCCAGCGACTGCAGCGTGCGCGGGCCGGCGATGCCGTCGACCGGCTCCAGCCCCTTGGAGCGCTGGTACGCGGACACCGCCGCCTCGGTCTGCGGGCCGTACACGCCGTTGGTCGGCAGCTGCGCGCCGTTGCGGTTCAGCGCCTCCTGCAACTGGGTCACCTCGGCGCCTTGCTCGCCGCGGCGCAGCACGCCGTCGCGCATCGGCGAGATCGTGCCCGGCTGGATGGTGCCGTTGTCGATGTCGCGCACGTAGTTCTGGAACTGGCCGCGCTCGACTTCGACGTGGGCATGGATCGACCCCGGCGAACCGACATCGCCCATGCGCCCCAGCGGCTGGCCGTACTCCACGCGCGCGCCTTCGGGCAAGGTCGAGCCGTGGGCCATGTGCAGCACCTGGCCCAGCCGCACCGCGCCGGCCTCGCCGAACGGGCGATCGTAGATCTGCACGGTGTTGGTGCCGTCGTTGAGACGGTGCACGTAGCCGGCGACCGGCGAAGGAATGTTGACCGGGCCCGGGGTGTCCTGCGAGAGGATGAAATCCTTCTTGATGAAGGTGCGCCCGTCGGACAGATGGCGGACTTCCTCGAGCTTGCCGCCGATGACCTCGTAGTCGCGCCCGTCCTCGCGCCCGGCGCTGGGATGGTGCTTTTCCAGGTCTTCGAAGCTGTGCACGTCCTCGCGCCCGCCATGACGGTCGACGCTCTCGCTGATGCGGTACCTTCCGCTCATGACTGCTCTCCTGATCCTTGGTGAGTCCGGTGGTGGTTGAATGCGGGCCGGCCGCGCGCCTCAGGGCGAAGGCGGCTCGGGGTCTTCGGTGAGGCTCCAGCAACCGCCCTTGTCTTCGAAACGGTACGAATTGCCTTCGGACATGTTGAGCCGGTAGGCGACCAGGCGCGCGTTCGCGCCCTGCTTGGACACGTTCAACTTCAGCGGCTGCTTGTCCGGCTGGCCTTCGTAGACGAAGTGGTAGGCGCCGTTCTGATAACGCACATCGAAGCCGCGATAGGCCGAGCCCAGCACGTACACCGGCTGCGGCACGTCGCCGTCCTCGTCCGAGCGCAGCTCCACCACCTTGACCAGCGGCGCGGTGAACTGGCGCGCCAGCGCCGGATCGGCCGCGAACCGGGTCAGGAACTGGTCGAAATCGCGCGAGGGGCACGCCGCCGCGGCCGGCGCATCCAGGCCGACGAACTCCCAGTAGCGCACCGCGGTGGCGGTGCCGTTGCCGAGGGTGTTGCCGCGGTCGTTGGGGCCGTAGGTGCCGACCCGCACGCGCAGGCCGAGGTCGCGGTTGGCGAACCACATCTTGCAGTAGCCGTCGGAACTGCAACCTTCGACTTCGGGCAGATACGTGCAGACCCGCGCCTCGCCGCCGACGTTGCCGCGGCAATCGGGATCGCGCAGCGGCAGCCAACCGGCGCCGAGCAGGCGCTTGCGCAGGTCGCTGTAGGTCATGTCCTTGGAGAAGGACTGGGCGATCTCGGGTTCGGCGACGGTCGCCGCAGGCGTCGGCACGACCGGCGCAACGGCCGGCGCCGAGGTCGCTTCGGGCGCCTTGGCTGCGGCGGGTGCCGGCGCGGGCGCGGCCTTGGCCGCGGCGGCCGCATCGGCGGCGGAAGCGGCCGGCTTGCAGGCCGCCAGCAGCAGCGCGAGCGGCAGGGCGGCGTAGATGGGGTAGCGCATGCTCGTCCGTGGGTGCGTTGATCCGCGCGCAGTCTAGCCAGAAAACGTGGCGGAACGCGCCGCGGGGCCGCAGGCGCTGATGGACGGACTATGAAACCGCCTGAACCGCGACGCGACCCCGCATTCAGCATCGGTGGCAGGCGCCGGCGCCAGTCATGCGGCCGCAATCCGCGCGGCCGGAGACGGCCGGCACCGGCCACCCGGTGCGCGAAGCGCCGCGGCGCGCGCGGCGGTTACTTCTTCTTCGACGCGTTCAAGGCGATCGCCGCGCGCACCAGCGCCTGCAGCGCCTTGCCGTCGATCTTGTCGCCTTCGTGGATGTCGATCGCGCGCCGGGTGTTGCCGTCGAGGCTGGCGTTGAACAAGCCCTTCGGGTCCGGCAGCGACGCACCCTTGGCGAAGGTCAGCTTGACCGCGCTCTTGTAGGTCTCGCCGGTGCACACGATGCCGCCGCGCGACCACACCGGCACCCCGCGCCACTTCCACTCCTCCACGATCTGCGGATCGGCCTCGCGGATCAGTTTGCGCACTTGGGCCAAGGTCTCGCCGCGCCAGTCGGCGAGTTCCTGGATGCGTTCGTCGATCAGCCGCGATGCGGCGACATCGGTGGGCGCGGCGTCCGCGCCGGTGTTCTTGCTCATGCGCTGGTTCCTGCGGTCGTGGTCGAAACTTCGGAGCCGGCGGCGCTCACATGCGCTCGCCCGGCAGGCGGCTGGCCTGCGCGATCCAATCGGCCAGTCGCGCCTCGTCGAAGGGATCGTGCTCGTGGATATGGTGATAACGCACGTCGGCCATCTTCGATGCGTGCGCCGGCGGCGGGTCCAGCGCCGCGCCGCGGAAGAAGGTGACTTTGAGATAACGGTCGAAGCAATGCATGGCGAGGAACCAATGGCCCTCCTCCACCGCGTACAGCGGCGTGTTCCACTTCACCGCCTTGCCCACGCCGGGCACGGTGCGTTCGACCAGCGCATCGAGACGGCGGGCGATCTCGCGCTTCCAGCCCGGGACCGCGTCGAGATAGGCCTGGACCGGGGCGTCGCCGTAGCCCTTGGGGATCTGCGGATTGCCGCCGGAGAGCAATCGCGGCCCGGGAGCCGCGGCTTTGCCGGGCTTCGCGGCCGTGGCTTTGCGCCGGGACGCGGGCGTTACGTCGGCCGGCTTGCCGGCCTTCGCCTTTGCCGTCTTCGTCGCCGGCTTTGCAGCCGGCTTGGCCGCGGCCTTCGCTGCGGATTTGGACGTCTTTGCGGTCATCGCCAGCGCTCCCACCGAGAAGCCTAACAGGGCCGGACGATACCCCTTTTCGCAACGCCAGGGCGCGACCGCGTCGGCGGCGACGATCATCGGCCGCCGAACGGGCGCGCTCAGCGCTTGCCCGGCGCGGGCTCGGCGCCGGCGTGATCCTGCGACAGCGTTTGCCGCAAGGTGACGCGGCAGACCGGATCGTAGGTCGCCACGATCCGGATCCTGCGGCGCGTGTCGGTCGTGCGCACCACTGCGAAATAGGTATCGCCCCAACCCAAGACTTCATGCGCGTGGGTACGCAGCCCCGTCGACAACACCACCTCCTCGCCGTCGAGTACTTCCATCCGCGCAACGTCCAGGTCCTTGCCGTCCACCTGCTTGGCCAGCAGTACGAAATACTCGACTTCGGTCTTGGCGTCGTCCGCATCCGTGGCCGGATGTTCGGAGACCTCATAACGGATCGGATCGGGCAGATCCTTGGGATAGCCGCGATCGGCGCAGACGACGCTCAAGGCGAACGCCGCGGGCGAGAAGACCGACAGCGCGACGACCGCCAGCCAGCGCATCAGCCGCCTCCCGATTCGGTGCCGCCGATCCCCTCGCCGAACTCGCCGACGCGCAACTCCATCCGCACTGTCAGGCTCAGCTTGCCTTCGTGATTCTCTACCAGCTGATAGCCCTTCATGTCGTCAGCGCTCATCGCCAGCTTGGCGCGCGCGCCGCGCGCCATCGGGTAGGCGTGGTCGTTGTCGTCGTTCGGCTCGCCCCACTGCTGCGACAGGCTGTGCACCGAGCGCAGCCGCAGCCCGGCGGCATCGGCGATCAGCCGCGCCTGGCGCATCGATTCGGCCACCGCGGCGCGCAGCAATTCGTCGCGCTCGGCGCTGAGGGCGCCGTATTCGCGGCGCATGCCGCGCAGCGACACGCCCTTGAGCGAGGCCAGCCCGCCCAGCGCCTCGGGCACCGACTGAGCGGGCACGTCGCGGATCTCCAGGTCGATCTCGACCGAGGAACCGGAGAACCAGCGTTCGCCGGCGGCGAAGGTCAGCGAGTCGATGCGGATCTTGTCATCGCCGACGCCGAGGCCGCGCATGAGATCCTGGATCGCGACCAGTTCCTTGCTCTTGCGCACCGCCGCCATCGAGCCGACCGACGCGGTGCCGACGACGTGGACCTGCAGGGTGATCCCGATGGGTTTGACCCAGGCGTCGCGGGTGACGAGGGTTTCGATGCGGTCGGGCGGCGTGGACATTCGGTTATCCAGAGGGAGGGGCGGGAGTGGCGCGACGAATCGGAACGGGCGCTCGATCTCAGGCCGAGCGCACGTCGGCGCCGTGCGCCGCGGCCATCGACACCAGCGCGGCCTGCACCGCGGAGTCGGGAATCGCGCGGAACGGAATGCAGTGCGCGCAGCCGGGCGAGAAGAAGAACATCAGGAACCAGCGCTTGCGCTTGACCTTGAAGATCGCCGGCCACTTGTGGGTGAAGTCGTAGGTCACCGCGGCGACGTGGATGCCTTCGCCGTCGAAGGTGTAGGTGAACGGCTCGCGGGACTGGCGATGGAAGTAGTGCGTCATCGCCGTACCCAGCAGCACCATCGCCGGGACGAACGCGAACAGCAGCGCGATGGCCAGGGCGAGCTCGCCGGTGATCGGCCGGCCCTTGACCAACGCGAACGCCGCCAGGCCGACGCCGCACAACGGCCACAGCAGCGCCATGCACAGGCTCACCGGGCGTTCGGCGATCAGCGCCAGGGTGGCGCGCGCGCGGTCCCAGTAGCCGAACGCCAGCGAGAAGCGGATTTCCTGAGCGTTTTCCATCGAGCCGGATCCATCCAGTCAGAGCGGGCGGGTCGGCCGCCGTGCGCGGCCGCTACCGCGCATTCTGCAACCGCTCGGCGAATTGGCGCAAAAACGGCCGCTCATCGCGCAGCCCCTCCGCCAGCAACGCCTCGAACCGCGGCGATTGCAGTTCGCGCAAGCACTCCAGCGCCGACATCCGCGCCCACTCCTGATATTCGTCCGGCCGATGCCACGCCGCCCAGGCCAGTTCCTCGGCCGCGCGCACGCCCAGGCCGGCCAGCGAGCGGGTCGCGCGGCGGCGCACGTATTCGTCCTGATCGCTGGCCAGCGCGAACAGCAACGCCTGCGCTTCCTCGTCCCCGCTCAGGTGTCCCAACTCCACCGCCAACTGCCAGCGCGCGTCGATCTCGCCGTGGGCGAGCGAGGCGCGCGCCAGGAAGCGCAGCGTCCCCGGACGCAACCGGCGGATCTCGCGAACCAGGTACTGCGCGTCGTTGTCGCGGGCGATCGCGTACAGCACGTGGCCGACCTCCGCGTCCGACCAACCGCGCGGATGGCGCCCCTGCACCCAGGCCAGCACCGCGCGGTGCCAGGCCGGCCACTGGCTGTAGTCGCATTCCCATTGCCCTTCGCGCGGAACGATGCCGGCCCCGGCCCATTCGCGAAAACGGGTGGTCTCGATGCTGAGGTCGGTCATGGCGGCGCGAAGGCCTCCGTGCGGGCGCTGGCGGCCAGCTTAGCGAAAAGCACGCGCCGCCGGAGCCCGCGGCGCGCGGCCGCCTCACCGCCGCTCACGATGCAACGCCAATCACACTCGCCGCGGTCGCCGCACGCCTAAGATCGCGGCGACGGCGCCCGCCGCCGTCCATCGCAAGGCCAGTCCCCCGCGCGCAAGCGCCGTCGTCCCCCAAGCCGCAGTCGCGGCGCGCGCCGTCCGTCTTTTCCTCCACGGAGCAGACCATGAGCCGACGCACTCTCGCCTTTTGCGCTTTCCTGATCGCCGCCCTGCTGGCCGCCGACGCGGCCGCCAAGAACAAAGTCACCCGCCAGCTCGGCGGCGCCTGCGGCGAAGACGCCAACACCATCGCCCAATGCGACGTCGGCATGAGTTGCAAGGACGGCTATTGCGCCATGAACAGCTACCTTTCCGAGGCGTCGAGGAGTTGCAAGGACCTCATGGTCAAGGCCGGCGTGGTCGGCGCGCGCGAAACCGTCTCGGTGCACGACGGCTTCTGCTACAAGCATTGCGACGGCATGTACGAACTGGCGATGGAGGCCACGCTGGTGACCGAGCGCCTGATGCACCGCGCGCGCGTCGGCTCCAAGGAGTTCGGCGAAGAGGTCGCCAAGCTGTCGGACAGCGAGAAAGCCACGTTCAAGGCGGCCGAGAACAAGTGCAACGCCTGCGGCAAGCAGTGCACGATCGGATCGAGTTTCCTCGGCCGCGGCGGTTACTGATCCGCAGCGGCGGCGCGCGCCTCCCGGCGATGGTCAAGGCAGGCCGGCCAGCGCGCCGGCCACGAATGCGCCGTGAGCGCCCGCCTGCGCGGGCAAGACCTCGGTGGCCGGCGCGGCGCAGTTGCCTGCGTGGACGCGAAACCCGGTCGGCAGCGGCCCGCCCGTCCGCGCCTCCGTCGCAGCGCGCTGCTGGCCGAACTCAGCTGCCAGCGACGACGGCATGGTTTAGACCAGACGCAGCGCCGCCGGCGTGCGCGCCCGCGCCTGCCGCGCATCGTCCGGCGCGAACCGCAGCGCCGCGCCGGTCGAGGTCATGGCCAACGCATAGACGATGAAAGCCGACCGCAGGGCCTGGATGAAATCGCTCGACGTCAGCATGGGCGGAGCCTCGGTGGGGATGCCATCGCACGCTATCGCCGGGGCGCCCACGGCGCGGGACTTATCTGTCGAGTGGGGGAATCGGGAGGCGAGCGGCCGCAGGGCCGGGCCAGCGGCAACGCGCGCAGCCGCGATGGCGTGCGGCGCTCGTTTGAACAGACCACCGTCCCCAGCCGATCGCTGCAGCAGTGAAACGCAGCGCCGACGTACCGGCCAGCCCTTGCGAGTCAATGCCCGTAACCGATGACCCGGGCATTCCCCAGCCATATCCTTGCCACGTCCACGGATGGACGAAACGCGGATGCGCCACCAGCGGTAGCGATGCCTCGACAAAAATCCCCGCGCCGCCGTTGGCCATTCGCTCGGCGGCCACACCGTGTATTCGTTCGCTGACAAAAGGCGCGATCGACTTGCGCAAGTCCGCCGCGCCTCCTGTTTCGCTCGCGGCGGTGTTGCACCGTTGCACGCCCGCCGGATGTCCGGTAGGCCGGAATGCCCGCGTTGTACCCAGTGGCGTCACCTGCATCCGCCCCGCCATCGGACCGCAATGCGCAGCGCGTGGATCGGTCTTGCGCACCTGCGTGCGCGAGCGGCCGACGCTGCGCCGCATCCCGCAAAAGGACCTTGCCATGCCTCCCCGTCTGCTCGACCAGATCGCCACCGGCATCCAACGCGCGTGGCAGGAATCCTTCGTCGACCGCTATCGCCTGTGGTCGGCGCGGGTCACCGGTATCGAAATCACCCAAGCCATCCAATACCACCGCGCGAACGAGCACCTGACCGATGCGGCCGACCGCGGCGCAGACAACTCGGTGCAACTGGTGGCGTTCAAGGCCGCATGGGTGCGCGTGTATGTGCGCTCGGGCTTGTTGGGCAACATCGTCAACGTCACCGGGACGCTGGAAGTGTCGCGCCGGAATCGCTTGCGCGACTACGAGCCGGTCGGCACCTACGCGCCGCAGGGCGGCCCGGTCGGCGCCGAACAGTTCCCCAACTACCGCGCCGAACGCGGCAACCTCGGTCGCAGCCTAAACTTCGTGATACCGGCCAACGAGTTGTACGGCACGCTGCGCCTGACCGCGCGCCTGACCGACCACGACGGCAGCGAGAAATCGGTGGAAGTCAGCGTGCGCCTGGTGCAGACGCTGCGCGTGCGCGGGATTCTGGTGGCCTACGACGGCGACAGCACCTCGGCACCGGCGACGCCGACCGCGCCGGTGATGCGATTGACCTTGGCGGCGCCGACGCTGGCGGATCTGCAAAACACCGCCGCGACTGCGCTGGCGGCGATGCCGGTACAGGCCACCGGTTCGTTCGCGGTCTGCTCGAACATGAATTGGTTCACGCCGCTGGACGATGCGCGCACCGCGCCCGGCAAGTGCTCGGACAACTGGAATAGCCTGCTCGCCTGGATGTCGCTGTTGCGCGACAACGACGGCAATCGCGACGACGTCGTGTACTACGGCCTGTTGCCGGCCGGCATACCGCTGGGCGTGCCCGGCTGCGGCGACGACGGACTGGGCGCGGCCGCGGTCGGCAACGAGCAGACCTTCCTGCACGAAACCGGGCACGGCTACGGTTTCCAGCACACCCCGTGCGGCGCCGCCGGCGACACCGATCCCGACTATCCGACCTACGAGCCGTACGCGTCGGCTTCGATCGGCGAGTTCGGCCTGGACATCCGCGACGGCACGATCCACGACCCCCAGCTCATCTCCGACTACATGAGCTATTGCCGGCCGCGCTGGATGTCGCTGTACCAGCATCGACGCCTGCTCAACCATCCGCGCCTGGCGCCGGAATGGCTGCCGCCGGACTTCCCCTTGGTGCCGCCGTTGGAGCGGCCGTTCAACCTCGAACACCTGTGGTGGCCCGACCCGCCGTGGCGCTACCAAGGCCCGGAATGGCGCATGACGCCGGTGATCTCCGTGCAGGGCCGGGTGCTGGAGAACGGACGCATCGAAGTCGAATC
Source organism: Lysobacter yananisis (assembly GCF_031199375.1). Lineage (NCBI taxonomy): Bacteria > Pseudomonadati > Pseudomonadota > Gammaproteobacteria > Lysobacterales > Lysobacteraceae > Lysobacter > Lysobacter yananisis. The sequence continues at coordinate 2,533,446 of NZ_CP133568.1, read as the reverse complement.
CGTCGCGCGCATCGAGGTGGCCGCGCCTGCGCTGGGCGTGCCGACCCGATGGAGCGCGCAACTGCTGGACGAGCAAGGCGGCATGTTGTCGCGCGCGGTGCTGATGCGGCGCGAACCGCAAGGCGGCGGTTGTTGCTGCGGGGGCGGCCATGACCATCGCGACAAAGACGCGCCGCCGTTCGCGTTTCGGGCCTACCTGCGCAACGTCGCGCCGGGCGCAGCGCTGCGGATCGACGGGCCGGACAAACAGACCTGGAGCCGCAAGGCCAGCGCGCACCCGCCACGGTTCACGGGTGTGGCCGCCAACGTGAGCGGCGAGAAGGAACTCGCACTGGAATGGAAGCTGGATACCGCGGACATCAAGGACGTCTGGGCGCAATGGCGCCGCGAGGACAAGGACGCCTGGCACGGCTTGGCCGTCGGCCTGCGCGGCGACCACGCGCGATTGCCGCTACAGGGCCTGCCGGCGAATCGCATCCAGGTCCGGCTGATCGCGCACGACGGCTTCCACTCCGGCGAATCCGAACCGGTCGACGTGGACTTGCCCGAGCGCGAGCCGGTGCTGGCCATCGTCAGCCCGTCCAACGGCGGGACGTTCCGCGTCGGCCGTCCGATGCAGCTGCAAGGCAACCTCACCGACAGCGCCGGCCAGCCGCTGCCCGACGAGAAGCTGACGTGGTGGCTCGACGGCGTGCAGATCGGGCACGGCCGCGAGCGCTGGCTCGACGCGCCCACCGCGGGGGATCACGAGTTGGTGGTGCAGACGCAGTGGAGCGGAGGCGTTGCGAAGCGCGCGGTGAAGTTCACGACGGAGCGCGGGCCTGGGCGCGGCGGGTGAGGTGTCCGCCTTGAACGGTGGTTACGCAGGCGCGGGCAAACGCTGAGACACCCAGCGCCAGAGTCGAAGGCAACAGGCTACGGCAGCCCGAGGATAGAGCCGACCGAGGCCTTGAGCAGATCGACGAGTTCCGGGTCCATGTACTGATATTCGTCCGGGATGTCAAGCACGTGGATGGGCCTGTCGGCGATGGCCTCGCCGAACTCGGCCTGCAACCTGGATCGATGCTTTTTTTCCATGACGAAGATAGCGCCAGCCCAGCGGATGTCGTCGGCCGACACGCGCCGGCGCGCGCTGGGGCTGGTGCCGGCGGACCTTGCCCGCAGGTCCGGGTGATTGCGCCATACGGCTTCGGCCGTTGGGCTTCGCCATTGGTTGCGGCTGCAGATGAAAAGGACGTTGAGCGGTTCGTTGGGCACGATCTAGCCGTTACTCGATAAAGGTGGGGACTAATTTCGAATGGGTTGCCGCGTCCGTGCTCAATCCCAGGCCGTCGCGTTCTTCGGAAACCCAGGCCGTTGCACCCGCACCACGCAGAACCGCTGCCCTGTAGGCGCCTGCATCACCACCCAACGTTCCAGGCGGTCGACCACCGTTGCGCCCAGCGCCTCAAGATGCGCCACCTCCGCTGGAATATCGTCGGTCTCGATATCGATATGAACCCGACTCTCGTGGTCGACCTTCTGAATCTGCACGATCGGCTCATCCGGCGGCGTTTCCAGCATGCGGTAAGGGCCACGGGTTCCCGGATGATCGGGATCCACCGGACGGCCCAGCGCGTCGGCCCAGAATCGGGCGGCGCGGTCGATGTCGGAGGTGTTGCAGTCGATCAGAAGGGCGCAAAGACGCGAGTGGTGCATGGCGGGTTCCTTCGATGTGTGGGGCGAATCGCACGTGGCGTGTTGTTCCTCGGGAATCCCTTCCTTTAGTCCCGACATCAACGACAGCGGCTGTAAGTCGTGGCTCGCTTCCCGTCAGTGACGGTGAGAGAGTCGCCGCTCAGAACGTAAGCAGCGAAATCATGAATGCTGAGCCGATAGTCCTTTTAGTTAGTTCGCATATCGTCGTCTGCCTGGGCGAAAGGTTGGTTTGCCGTATCCGAAGCCAAATTCGCTTTACGGAGTTCTGATCTTGTCCTTACGTTGGCACAACCGAGTCCGGATCGCGACGCAACACCGCCATCCGGCGGCCTTATGCCTCAGTCGCCTGCGACATGCCCGTAACTGATCACCCGGGCAATAATCCATCGCCCCTGCCGCTTCCACAGATACACAAAGCGCGGATGCACCGCCAGTTGCTCAGCCCCCTGTTTGCGTCACCCCTGTTTGCGGTGAGCCTGCGCGGCTTGCGATTAACTCAGACTGAGTCTGCGCCAAGGCATAAAAATAGAACTTGCGCACTCTCTTTCTTACTCTTTAACTCGCCTCAAAAAAGCTTCGGATGCCTGTAAGACTCGCTGTCGCTGCTCTTCAGCCTGCCTTTTTATACTATCCAGATCGACATCCAAATCAAATTCAGATCGGAGTAGCGCAGTAACCTCCGCCTGCAGGCCCATAACCTCGGCCATTTTCACGCCAACCATCGCACCATAAGCAGTGAGCGCATTATTATGTTTATCACTGAGGATCAAGTACTCCGTCGCAACAATCTCTAATGGAGATGTTGTTGAATCAAAGGAGCGCAATAGCGAACCTAGATGATGTTTCGAGTCTTTCAGCTCCCCTACATCCCGCATGGCGGCTATTAGCCTAGTACGCTCGGACTGGAGATCCCCATACTTCTCGCGATTAATATCGATCTCCATTTTCAGTTTGTGGGCTACGCTCGCCTCCCCCATTAATTCCAAAAAAATACCAGCGTAAGCTCCGGAAAGTTCAGCGATCTTGAATCTTGAGCGCTCACTAGCAACCAGTTGCACTCGACTGCATGCCCGAGCAAAACTATTGAATTTTGAAGTCAATGCCACACTATCGGTTGGATCAAGGACCGCCAATCTTCCCAGCAACTCACCTACCGCCACTACTTCATCAACGGCAGTGAGATAAACCTCGCGGCGCAGTTGCATGGCGCGGTCTTTAGCCTTCTGCGTGGCATCGTGCGCTAGCTGCCGCACAAATCGCTTGTCGTTGCTGCGATTCGAAAGAAAGTTGGCGCCTAAAGTTCCAAACACGCCAACGACCGTCCCAGCCAACCCCCATAGGGGCGCAGGTATTCCATTAACAAAACCAATAAAATCCATTTTTACTCCCCACTTGCCCACGAATGAGAAAACCAGCTCAGAAAGGCACGAAACCAGCAAAAATCCAATAAACCATCCATTAGAGAAGGGTCAGAGTAGCCTTTTTCGACTTATAGAGAGAAAGGCTACTCTGACCCTGTTTGCGTATCTCCGTGCACCTGCGATCTGGTTGCAATCTACCGAACCCCTGTTTGCGCTCGACTTGGCCGGCCCGAAGTCCTGCCGCCTCCAGTTGTGATTAACGCAAAGGGCGCCGTGACTGCGAGGGAGCCAAACACGCTTAACCACTTGAATGGACCTACTTTGTTTTAGTCAGTATATCTAAGAAAGATGGAGGAACCCCTTCATCTTTCACGATGCCATCAGATGCTGGACGAAACAACGCATTCAGAATTAGCTGCCGCTCTGCATCAGCCTTTAGCTGCCCGCCCTCAATTAATGATAGGTACGTCTTGAGCATCACAACTCGCTCGGACGCGTCAGTCGCCAAATGCACGTGACTCAGGAAAATTCTAACGACCAATCGAACCGCCCAGACAGCAAAAACACTTATCAGCGCCAGCACAGCAACGCGCCAATAGTCTGGAACAGTTCCAACTTTCGTATTATCAAGTATGCTCTTCACCTCTACCGATAGAAAATATGCGCAACCCACAATAGCAATAAAAGAGAAAAATCCAGAAATAGCAGCCATCCAGCGATGCGCGAATCTTTTTCCCGTCCAGTATTCAGCAGGGGCGCGAAGAGCCAATTCCTCTCGAAATGTTTTTCTCAGCGCCTCAAGCTCCCGCTTGTGCTCGCTTACAAGCACTCCAAATTCCTCGCCCCTACCATTCTGAGCGGCTTCGAAATCGGAGAGCTGACCTTCCTTCTGAGCACTAATTTCCAGCACGATGCTTTCATAGTTGCGATGAAGCTCATCGTATTTAGAGCGCCCGTCCCCGAGCAAATTTTCGACCCTGCCCCTCAGGTCATCAATCGAGCTTTCAATAGCTCGAACATTGCCACCTTCAGAGTCCAACGCTCCATATCTGTCCCCAATTGCTTCTACCAACCCTTTCCAGGCACTCAACTCGCTGGGCTGATAAGTCGTTCCAGGCCTATCCATTCGAGCGGCAGTATAGAAGCTCGCCGCCAGATCGCCGTAGGCGGAGCGAACCTCATCGACCCTGATAAATATCGGTGTGCTTATATGTGGTAGACCTCGATTTACGTAAACCTCATTAATGCTGTCGGCGACGGACTTGAGCAAGTTCCTTGAATGATCAGGGTTGCCCTGCATCATACTCAAAGCTTCCTGAGCATTCCTGAGAGCCTTCTCCAACAAAACAAGCGGGTCCCGCAACACTGCATCGTGGCTGCCAAACGATCTATTTCTTAGCCAACTCCAGTGCCCTTCATTATCTTTAATCCAATCGATGAGCTCTTCGTAGCTTAACGGGGCAAGAGCACCTCCGTTATCGCCAAGATCCAGTCTCATAATTGGCTCGGCATTCGCAGGCGTAAATTCTGTAGGCATACCCCCTCCTAAACATTAGCTACAGGACGGCGATCACAAAGACGTAAAATTTAAAATCACCTCATCGGATCGCCAATTCGAAACGTTTCACAAAGGAGCTCAACGAGACATTACAAGCGGCACAGTATTCCCGGAGTTGGATCAAGTCCAAACGGCGCGTGCCGCTTTCGATATCGCTTATATGAGATTGAGATCGTCCCAACACCTCGGCAAGAGCTACTTGTGTGATGCCTGAGGCTTGCCTCATCTCTTTGAGCAACCGGACAAGGATTGCGTGCTCGTCCTGATGTACCGACTTCTTAGGCATTTCTTGTGGCCTTGCTGTAACGAAGACCACAAAGACGCTATATCTACTTTCTAGATATCGGAAAACCAGATATAACTGTCTCGGCGTACTGGTCGCGATGATGCCTACCAGAGCGACCCGGCGCGGCTGCTCGCCTTCTGTCAGCTCGGAGAGAACCGTTATGTCTCACATCACAACCGCTTCATGCTCTACGCATCAGTTACTCCAACTATTGGAATCTGATCGAGATCACTTAGCTCAGACCCATCTCGCATGCCTAGATGTGAGTGTTCTGGAGTACCTGCAAACCAAGGCTTCAGGGCTGCACTTCCGTGCGCTTGGCGAGGCACGCAATCTACTGGATGTCGCATTGGAGGCACTGGAGCACCCTCTATCTCCAAATCATCAACGTTGCTTGCTCGAAAGAGCGGACGACGAGTTGGCATCGGCTCAACGTTGGAGCGAACTAGCCGCGAACGCTCGGTTCTGCCGGGAGCATCCCGAATTGGCGCTGCAATTGGCGGGCGATGCGTCGCCGGATGATGAGACGCTCGACAGAGCCCACCAGGCAGCGATCGGTGCGCCGACGCCGGGGCGCGCAAAACGAGGAGTGAAGATGCAGGACTGAAGCTATGGCATGCGGCCGGCGCATATCGTCCGAATCAGATTCCACGGGGCGGCGTAGTTCGCAGTCGCGGCTTGCGCCGCCCCTACAGCCAGATGACGCCCTTCGCCGACTGCCGATTCAACTCGCTACAAATTCGCCGCCCGAGTGCAGGCGACGAATGACGAGCGCGGCCAGCATCCCGTAGACGCCTTCCGGCGGGCAGTCGTTGTCGATAAAGCGGGCGCGGTCGATGGCGTAGGCGGTGCCCAATTCGGCGTTTGCGTGGGCGATGCCGGCCATGACGGCGTCGAGTACGGCTTGATCGGACAAAGGGCCGTGTACGCAAGTGCCCACGGCGGGCATGCGTTCGACCCGTGGCTCTGCATTCGGGTCTTGCGTGAGCCGCAGTTGCAGCAAGTTGTGCCTCGGGCCGGTGATGCGGCTGACGGTCAGGTATTCGCCCTGGCGGCTGTAGAACATGGGTGTCGGTGGCGGCGTTGTTGCGGGTTCGCGGTCGCGGCTTGCGCCGCTCCTACAGGTGGGCCATGCGGGTTAGCGGCCGCCGTGTACGGGTTTGTGAGCGCGTACGGCCATGACTACGCCCAGGCCGGCGAGCAGCGAGACAGCCGACGTACCGCCATAGCTCAACAACGGCATCGGCACGCCCACCACCGGCAGCAACCCGGAAATCATGCCGCCGTTGACGATCACGTAGACGAAGAACGCCAGCCCCAACGCGCCGGCGATCAAGCGCGAGTAGCCGTCGCGCGCGCCCGCGGCGATCCACAGGCAGCGGCCGACGACGAACAGGTACAGCGTCAGCACGGTGATCACGCCGACCCAGCCGAATTCCTCGCTGAGCACGGCGAAGATGAAGTCGGTGGTGTGTTCGGGCAGGTAGTTCAGGTGCGACTGCGAGCCCTGCAGCCAGCCCTTGCCGGTCATGCCGCCGGCGCCGATGGCGATCTTGGACTGGATGATGTTCCAGCCGGTGCCGAGCGGGTCGGTCTCGGGGTTGAGGAAGGTCAGGATGCGGTCTTTCTGGTACGGGCGCAGCAGCCAGAACCAGGCGACCGGGGCGATCGCGGAAACGGCGCCGAAGGCGGCGACGAACCACCACCACGACAGACCGGCGAGGTACAGCGCGAACGCGCCGCTGATGCCGACCAGCATCGCGGTGCCGAAGTCGGGCTGCAGCAGGATCAGCACGGTCGGCGCGCCGATCAGCACGCCGGCGACCAGCACGTTGAGGAACTTCGGCGGCAGTTGCTGGCGGTTGAGATACCACGCGACCATCATCGGCAGGCTCAGCTTGAGCAATTCGGCCGGCTGGAAGTAGAAGACTTTCAGGTCGATCCAGTGGCGGCCGTGCTTGCCGGTGCCGACCGCCAGCACGGCCAGCAGCGGGATCATCGACACGGCGTAGATCACCGGGGTCCAGTTGCGCAGTTGGGTGATCGACATGCGCGACAGGCCCCACATCGCGGCCAGGCCGACGGCGAAGCGCGAGCCCTGGGCGAACACCATGCGGGTGGAATGTTCGCCGGCGCTGTAGAGCACGGCCAGGCCGATGACCATCAGCGCCAGCAGCGCGGCCAGCATCATCAGGTCGAGGGTGCGGGTGAAGCGCAGGCCCAGGTCCCACAGGTAGCGCAGGATCACTCTCACCGCTGCGGCTCCACGGTCGGGCTCACGTCGTCGTCTTCGGGGTCGAGGTTGGGTTCGATCAGGGCGTCGTCGTGGCGCGCGGGCGCCGCGGCGCCGTCGGCGGCCGGTTCGGGCGGCGGCACGTAGCCGGGCAGGTTCGCCTGCAGGCCGGATTCGGCGCCGGCCGCGGCCTGCGGCACGTGGCCCGGCTGCGCGGCGACGCGGGCGTTGGCCATCGCCACCGCCTTGGCCCAGGCGCCGTTGACCGGCACCGCCACGACCTGGAGTTCGGCCGGCACCGCGGCGCCTTCGCCCGGCGCCTGGCCGGGCGAGACGGTCGGCGCGGAACCGGGCGCGACCGCGAGCGGGGCCACGGTCGGCGCGGGCTTGCCGTCCTTGCCCGCCGGCGCTTCGGGCATCTTGCCGAGCAGCCACGCGTCGAAGATCTTGCGCGCGATCGGCGCGGCGGTGCTGCCGCCGTAGCCGCCGTGTTCGACCACCACCGCGACCGCGATGGTCGGGTTCTCGGCCGGCGCGTAGCCGACGAACAGCGCCTGGTGGCGCAGGTGGTACGGCAGCGAATGCGGATTGAGGCTGACGTTGCCCTTGCGGCTGACCTTCTGCGCGGTGCCGGTCTTGCCGGCCATGCGGTACGGCGCGCCGCGCGCCATGATCCGCGCGGTGCCGCGGCCGCCGTGGATGGTCGATTCCATGCCCTCGTGCACGGCCTGCAAGTGCGCGGGGTTGTCGGTGATGCGCGTCGGTTCGTTGAGTTCCTTCGGCAGCCACGGCGATTCGTAACCCGTGCGGATCTCGCGCACCAGGTGCAGCTGGCGCAAGGTGCCGCCGTCGGCGATCGCGGCGGTGCCGCGCGCGAGCTGCAGCGCGGTCACCACCCAGTAACCTTGCCCGATGCCGGCGATGACGGTTTCGCCCGGGTACCAGCCTTCCTTCTTGTTGCGTTTGGCCTTCCACTCCGGCGACGGCAGGATGCCGACGTTCTCGCCGAGCAGGTCGATGCCGGTCTTCTGGCCGAAGCCGTAGCGCAGCATGTATTGGTCGACCTTCTGGATGCCCATGTCGAGGGCGAGCTTGTAGTAGTAGGTGTTGACCGACTGGGCGATGGATTCGCGCAGGTCGACCCAGCCGTGGCCGCCGCCGTGCGAGTCGCGGTAGCCGCGCTTCTGGCCGGGGATGTGGAACTCGCCGGTCGACAGGATCTTGTCCTCGGCGCGGCGCGCGCCGCTGTCGAGGCCGGCCAAAGCCATGAACGGCTTCATCGTCGAACCCGGCGGGCCGCCGCCGAGTACGTTGCGGTTGAACTGCGGGCGCGAGGGATCTTCGTTGAGCGCCTTGTAGTTGGCGCTGGAGATGCCGTTGACGAACAGATTGCTGTCGTAGCTCGGCAGGCTGACCATCGCCAGCACTTCGCCGGTGCGCGGGTCCACCGCGACCGCCGAGCCGTCCATGTCGCCGAACGCGGTGACCATCGCGCGCTGCAGGTCCAGGTCGATGCTCAGGCGCAGGTCGGCGCCGGGCTTGGCCGGTACGTGGCCGACCTGGCGGATCGGGCGGCCGTCGACATTCGTTTCGATCTGCTCGTAGCCGACCTGGCCGCGCAGTTGCTGTTCGTAGGAACGCTCCAGGCCGGTCTTGCCGATGTGGGTCAGCACGCCGGCGTTGACCCCGAGCGCTTCCTGGTCCTTGGTGTCGATGCGGCCGACGTAGCCGATCACGTGCGCGAACAGCTCGCCGTACGGGTAGCGGCGATTGAGGTAGGACACCAGCTCGACGCCGGGGAAACGCCAGCGGTCGACCGCGAACGCGGCGACTTCCTCGTCGCTGACGCGCAGCTTCAGCACGATCGGCTTGAACCCGCGGGTGGCCTTGCGCTCGGCTTCGAAGCGCGAGATGTCCTCGGGGGTCAGCGCGATCACCCGCGCCAGCTGCGGCAGCCATTTTTCGCTGTCGCCGGCTTCCGACGGGGTCACTTCGATCCGGAACGCGGGGACGTTGTCGGCGAGGATGCGGCCGCGGCGGTCGTAGATCAGGCCGCGTCCGGGCACGACCGGGCGCAGCTTGACCCGGTTCTGCTCCGAGCGCATCGCATAGTCGTCGTGTTGCCAGACCTGCAGGCGGAAGTACCAGAAGCCCAGGCCGACCACGCCGATCAGGACGAAGAAGAACGCGACCGCGGCGCGCAGGCGGAACTGGTCGGCCTCGGCCGCGGTGTTCTTGAGCACGCGCGGGCGGCGGTTGAGCAGGCGGCGGCGCGGGCCCATGTCAGCGCCTCCGCCAGGTGCCCAGGCGCAGCGCGTCGAGCAGCAGGAAGATCACCGGCCACAGCGCCATGCCGACCAGCGGCGCGAACCAGTAAGTGGTCGGCAGCGAGGGTTCGCGCAGGACCATGTGGACCACGGCGGTGACGATGCGGTCGTTGAGCATCAGGCCGCCGATCGCCAGCGCCTGCTGCGACAGCGGGAAGAACCGCAGCCGCGCGCGGAAGCGTTGCAGGATGAAGGCCATCACCACCAGCCGCAGCGCTTGTTCGCCGAGCAGGCCGTCGGAGACCAGGTCGCCGCACAGGCCGACGATGAAGGCGAAGCCCAGGCCGACGCGCTCGGGGTCTTCGATCACCCAATAGGCCAGGACCAGGCCGAGCCAGAACGGACGCAGCGGCGCCAGCACCTGCGGCATCGGCAGCAGGCTCAGCGCGAGCGCGGCGATCAGGCTGACCGGCAGCACCCAGTGGTGGCGGGCGCGGGTCATCGCTGCGGCTCCTGTGGGGCGTTGCGCGGTTGGGGGCGCGCGGCGGCGGGCGGCGCCGAGGTCGCGGGCGCGTTCGCCGGCGCGCGCTGCGCCGACGGGCGCGCGGCGGGCGCGGCGGCGTTGCGGCTGCCGGCCGCGGCGTTGGCGCCCGCGCCGGAACGCGCGCCCGCGGCGTCGGCCGGCGGCGCCGGTTCGATTTCAGACTTCAGTTCTTCCGGCGACGTCGCGCTGCGCGCCTTGGGCTTGCGCTGCTTGAGTTCGCTCAGGCGCTGCGCGGCGGCCTGCTCGGCCGCGGCCTGGGCTTCGGGCGTGGAGGCCGAGGCGGTCTCGGCCACCGCCGGCTGGGTGTCGAAGTCCTGCGTGTCCACCGGCGGCGGCGGCAGCGACAGCAGCACCAGCACTTCGCGGCCGCGGTCGAGCTGCGCGGCCGGCTTCACTTCGCCGACCAGGAACGCGCGGCTGTCGTCGGGCTTGAGCGCGGCGATGGTGCCGACCGGGAAGCCCGGCGGGAAGCGCCCGCCGAGGCCCGAGGTCACCACCACGTCGCCGACGCGCACGTCGCTGGACAGCGGCACGCTGCGCAGGGTCAGGCGGTCGCTGCGGCCTTCGCCGTACACCACCAGGCGCACGCCGTTGCGGGCGACGTTGACCGGCACCGCGTGCGAGGGGTCGGTGATCAGCAGCACGCTGGAGTGCAGCGGAGTGATGCCGGTGACCTGGCCGATCAGGCCGCCGGCATCGATCACGCTCTGGCCCACGCGCAGGCGCTCGCGGCTGCCGGCGTCGAGGATCAGGCGCTGTCGCGACGGGTCCAGGTCGATGTCGAGGATCGGCGCCAGCACCACGTCGAGGTTGCCGCGCTCGGCCACTTCCAACAGCCCGCGCAGGCGCTGGTTGTCGGCGGCGACCGACTGCAGCCGGGCCATGCGCGCCTGGTTCAGCAGCGCTTCGTTGCGCAGGCGGCGGTTCTCGTCGGTGAGCTGGCTCAGGGTGCCGGCGTCGTCGCTGACGCGTTCGACCAGCCGGCCGGGCCAGCCGGCCACGGCCCACAGCGGCGCGACCAGCGTCGCGGCCTGCTTGCGCGCCTGGCTCAGCCAGCCGCCGCGGTGGTCGAGCACGATCAGGGTCAGCGCCAGCGCCAGGTAGGCCATCAGGCGCAAGGTGTCGGCGACTTCGCCGCTGCGGGCTGCGGTGGGTGGGCCGGCGTAAGGGGGCATCGGGCCGGGAGGTCGCCGTTGGAATCAGAGGGAGTAGAAACGCGAACGCAGCGAAAGTTCGCTGCGCGCGTGACGATGGAGCCGGATTTGAATCTTAGCCACTGCAGCGCGCGCTGGGCGCATGGTCGGACCGCATCGGGGGAAACGCGGTCCGCGCACGCCGCGCGGTTGGATCGGCAGCCGGATCACTCCGGCGCGAAGAACTCGTTGCCGTGCATGTCCACCAGCTCCAGCGCGCGGCCGCCGCCGCGGGCGACGCAGGTCAGCGGGTCGTCGGCCACCTGCACGTGCAGGCCGGTTTCCTCGCTGATCAGGCGGTCCAGGTCGCGCAACAGCGCGCCGCCGCCGGTCAGGACGATGCCGCGCTCGGCGACGTCGGCGCACAGTTCCGGCGGGGTCTGCTCCAGCGCCAGCTTGATCGCCGAGACGATGCCCGACAGCGGCTCGCGCAGGGCTTCGAGCACTTCGTTGGAATTGATGGTGACCATCTTCGGCACGCCCTCGGCGAGGTTGCGGCCGGAGATCTCGACGGTGCTGGCGCGTTCCTGCGGGTAGGCGCAGCCGATCTCGAGCTTGATCCGCTCGGCGGTGGCTTCGCCGATCAGGGTGCCGTAGGTGCGGCGCACGTAGTTGATGATCGATTCGTCGAAGCGGTCGCCGCCGATGCGGACCGAGGCCGAGTAGACGATGCCGTTGAGCGCGATCACCGCGACCTCGGTGGTGCCGCCGCCGACGTCGACGACCATCGAGCCGCGCGCCTCGGTCACCGGCATGCCGGCGCCGATCGCCGCGGCCATCGGTTCCTCGATCAGGTAGACCTCGCGCGCGCCGGCCTCCTCGGCCGATTCCTTGATCGCGCGGCGCTCGACCTGGGTCGAGCCGCAGGGCACGCACACCAGCACGCGCGGGCTCGGGCGCAGGAAGCGCGATTTGTGCACCTTGCGGATGAAATGCTTGAGCATTTCCTCGGTATAGGTGAAGTCGGCGATGACGCCGTCCTTCATCGGCCGGATGGTGGTGATGTGGCCCGGGGTACGGCCGAGCATCTGCTTGGCCTCGCCGCCCACCGCCGCGACCGTACGGTTGCCGCCGATCATGCGGTCCTGGCGCACCGCGACCACGGACGGCTCGTTCAGCACGATGCCCTGGCCGCGCACATAAATGAGGGTATTCGCCGTGCCCAGGTCGATGGACAGGTCGTTGGAGAACATGCCGCGAAACTTCTTGAACATCGGGGGATTGGGCCGTCAAAAATGGGGGCGGAGCGGGGCCGTTAGCCTAGCAATCGCCCCCCCTGCGAGCAAGGAAAATCAACGGTTTCGGGCGCCGCCGGCTATTCAGCCAAGGCCCGCCCGGAGCGGCCCGGGACCCTGGGGATAACCCTAGGCCGGGGACCTGGCGGGGCCGGTCGGGGACCGGGTCCGGGGCGGGGTCCGGGGTCGCCCCCGGCACCGGCCGGGCCCATGCCTCGGGGCGGTCCACACGGCGCCCCGTCCCCGCCGCGCGACCGGCGCCGTGGCCGATCCCGGGGCCGGACTTCGCCGCTTCGAGGCGATCCCGATGCCATCCACGCGCCCCCGGCACGCAAAAAACTGGCCGCGCGCGCGTCCAGCCGCTACGCTACCGCCGCCGGGCGGCCACAAACCGCCCGTTCTTGCATTCGCGGACCGGCGCTTGCCGGTTTTTCCGTCCGCGACGACGACGCGACCAATAACAATCTTCGGGGTGAACCTACATGTCTGCGCTGATCTGCGGCTCGCTGGCCTACGACACCATCATGGTGTTTCCGGACCAGTTCAAGAACCACATCCTGCCCGACAAGGTCCACATCCTGAACGTCTCGTTCCTGGTGCCGCGCATGCGCCGCGAGTTCGGCGGCTGCGCCGGCAACATCGCCTACAACCTCAAGCTGCTCGGCGGCGATCCGATCCCGATGGCCACCGTCGGCCAGGACTTCGGCCCGTACCGCGCGCACCTGGAGTCCTACGGCATCCGCCTGGACTGCGTGCGCGTGTTCGAAGAGCAGTTCACGCCGCAGTGCTTCATCACCACCGACCTGGACAACAACCAGATCACCGCGTTCCATCCCGGCGCGATGTCGAACTCGCACAGCAACCACGTGCGCGACGTCGCCGGCGTCACCTTCGGCATCGTCGCGCCGGACGGCCGCGAGGGCATGCTGCAGAACTCCAAGGAATTCGCCGAGCTCGGCATTCCCTTCATCTTCGACCCGGGCCAGGCGATGCCGCTGTTCAACGGCGAAGAACTGCGCGCGTTCATCGAGCAGGCCGACTACGTGGTGGTCAACGACTACGAGTCGAACCTGCTGCAGACCCGCACCGGCTGGGACGAGAAGCAGATCGTGTCGCGGGTGAAGGCCTACATCACCACGCTCGGCCCGCGCGGCGCGATCATCCACACGCCGAAAGAGACCTACACCATCCCGCCGGCGTACGAGCGCCGCGTGACCGATCCGACCGGCTGCGGCGACGCGTTCCGCGCCGGCCTGATCTTCGGCATCGAGAAGGGCTACGACTGGATGACCATCGGCCGCATGGGCAACCTGATGGGCGCGCTGAAGGTCGAGCATCCGGGCACCCAGAACCAGCGCTTCGACTACGCCGAGTTCGCCGAACAGTTCCGCCAGCAGTTCGGTTACGCGCTGTAACCGCAGCGGCGTTCGCGACACCCGAAAAATCCCGGCTCCGGCCGGGATTTTTTTGGGCCCTCGCCGCTTCTTGGAAGACTTGGCTGTCGTGGGAGGGCCTTCAGGCCCGATGCTTTCGTCTCGGATCGCGGCGACCTGAGCGGAAGGCATCGGGCCTGAAGGCCCTCCCACAACAGCGTTCGCAAGCCGCGATCGCGAATCCGCAATTAAGACGAAACCTTCGACGCGACCGGTTATTGCACGCTCGCGGCTCGTGCCGCTCCGGCAGGCGGATCGCGCGGTTGTGCGTGCGCGTCGCGCCAACGCGCGAACGCGGCGGCGTCGCCGTCGAATACGTTGAGGTCCACCGGCCCGTCGATGCCCGCCACCCGCGCGCGGTTGTGGTATTGCCACAGCGTCCACGCGGCGCGCGAATCCGGCGCGCGCAGGATCGCGCGCCGCCACAGCGGCCGCGACGGCAGCGCCGCGCGGTAGGCGTCGAAGAATTCCGGGGTCACGTACAGCAACGCCGGTTTGCCGTAAGCGGCTTCCACCCCCGCCAGGAACGCATCGAGCTCGGCGCGCATCGCCGCGCCGTCGGGGCGGCGCCCGCAGTTGCCGCCGAATTCCAGATCCACCGCCGGCGGCAGCGCGTCGGCGGCGGCCGGCGCGGCGGCGAGGAAGTTCGCCGCCTGCGCTCCGCCGTCGCGGCAGAAGGTGAAGAAGTGATACGCGCCGACGGCAACGCCGGCCACGCGCGCGTCGCGCGCATTGGCCGCGTAGCGGCGGTCGCGGTGGTCGCCGCCTTCACTGGCCTTGAGGTAGGCGAAGGCGACGTCGTCGCGCGCGACCGCGCGCCAGTCGATCGCGCCCTGGTGGTGCGACACGTCGATGCCGCGCAGCGGGTAACGCGTGCGGTCGGGTTGCCAGTGCAGGAACCACCAGCGCGCGGCTATGCTCAGCGCCAGCGCGGCCACAGCGATAGCCAAAGTACGCCTGGCGATGCGGCGCCAACGGGCAAGAGTGAGTTTATCGGGCATGAGAGCGGATCCGTGTGCGGCCGAGTCCATGGCTGCGCGACCATTCTTCCCCAGTAGCCCAGGCCCTGGCCATAGCGTCGGCGCCGCTGTCGCGACTGGATTCAGCGTGACGCCGATACGACCGGGCGTCCGCCATCGCATCCTGTCCGGACGCCGCTATTCGTCCTCACCTTTCGCATCGGCGTCCTTGGACAACGGCACGCCCGCGCGGGTCAGGATCGCGTTGATCGCGCGCAGGTCGCTCATTTCGTAAGCCTGGCCGTCGCCGCTGTCTTGCTTGCCGTCTACCACGACCTTGACCTGCCCGCAGTGGTAGCACAACAGGACTTCGTATCGATGCGCCTGGTCGGCGAATGCAAGCGCATGGCGGTACACCGCACCACAGGCATAGCCGAAGTTTGGCACCTTGCCGAGCGATTCGCGGGCGGCCTGCAGCACGACAAGGCGGTCGGCGCCGCTGGTTTCCACGCGGCCAAGGACACGATTGGCATCGATGCAGGCGTACCCCCTGCACCATCGGCGCCGATCCTTTTCGAACAAAGCGTCTATCCGCCCGGATCGTTTCGCCTCGGGCAGTTTGTGCCAGGCAGTAGGGACGCGCGGTGCTTGCCAAGGTTCAAGCGAGTACAGGGTCAATGTCTCCGTCTGCTCCAGCGCCGCCAGCGCCTGGGCGCGCAGACTTCCGGCCTTGGGCGGTTCGACTTCGACCTTGAAGTCCTGGTTTTCGGCAGGCGTCCCCGGCTGCGGCTCGTTGGTTTGCGCAGCTGCCGCCATCGGCGCCAACGCGAGCGCGAGCGCGAATAACCGTCCTTTGTTCAGCGAATCCATTCGTCCCCCGCCGCTCGCTGCCTATGGTTTGCCGATGACGCCGCGACGACGCCTCACTTCCACCCCGGCATCTTCTCCGGCTTCAACCCGCCCACCTCGAACGTCGCGGTGCGGGTGCCGCCGGCCTTGACCGGAAACTCGATGCTCAATTCCTTCGCCCCGCCGAGCATCCGCCACAGCGCGCGCTCGTCCTCGACGAACATGGCGATGGCCTCGTCGGTCTTGGGCCGGCTGCCGGCCATGGTCTTGACCTTGCCGTCGATGCCGACCTTGAGCTTGCAACCGCCGTAGCAGTTGAAGTCGCCGACCTGCAGCACGAGGTAGCTGCTGCGGCCCCAGTCGGGATGGTCGCGGAAGATCAGCTGCACCGGGCGCGGGGTGCTGCCGTCGGTCTCCACGTTCGCCTTGGCATAGATCGAGGCCGACAGCTGGGTGCCGTCCTTGCCCTTGGCCAGCTTGACCGGCGTGCTCATGTACGACCACAGCGATTCGACCCGGCGCTGCTCGCGCGCGGTCTTGGCCTTGCCCTGCGCTTCCTCGTATTGGGCGCGGATGCGTTCGGCGGTGGGCGTGCCGGCGTACTTCGACGTCACGATCTCGCCGTAGGCGGCGGCCATGTCCCACTTCTGCTCGGCGTAGGCGCTGTCGAAGTTCTTGGCCTCGGCCGCGGCGGCCTGTTCCTTCTGCGCGGCCAGGGCGGCTTCGGCGGCCTTGGGATCGGGCTTGTCGCAACCGGCCAGGATCATCGCGGCGGCGAGCAGGGCGGTGGCTTGACGGACGTTCATCGCGGGCGGGCCTCGGTTATCAGTCGGTTCACCGCCTCGGCGGCTTGTTGCGGGCGTTCGACGATCGACATATGGCCGCAGCCTTGCAGCAGCACGCGTTGCGCCTGCGGCAGGCGCGCGGCGTACAGGTCCAGCGCGCTGGGATCGATCACCACGTCCTGCGCGCACCATAACAGCAGCGACGGCTGGCGGATGCCGGCGGCCTCGATGCCCGGCAGGAAGCGCTCGTCGCTGCGGCCGATCTTGTCGAGCACCGATTGCTCGAACGCGGCGTCGCGGCGGCGCTTGTCGATGTAGATGCGGCTGGCCGGCCACGGGATGACCGGCTTGGCCGCGTCGTCGTAGAACACGATGTCGATGTAGCGCTGCAGCGAGGCCGCATCGTCGACCGCGAACGGGTTCTTGCCGCGCAGCACCGCCAGTCCGAAGGCGTTGTCGTTGAAGCGCACGCCGGCGGCGTCGAACAGGCCCATGCGGTCCACGTCGTGCGGATGCCGCGCGGTCGTCAGCGCGACGATGCCGCCGCCCATCGAATGACCGAGCAGCACCACCTCGCTGCCGGGCTTGCGCGCCACTTGCTCGATGAAGCGCGCCACGCGCGCGCTCTGGGCGAGGAAGCCGTAGTCGCCGCCGGCCTTGCGCTCGCTTTCGCCCCAGCCCGGCAGGTCCGGCGCGAACAGGCGGTAGCGGCCGCGCAGGCGTTGCGCCAGCGGGTACCAGTTCTCCTTGCTGCCGGTGAAGCCGTGGATCATCACCACGGTCGGCGCGTTCGCGGGCGCGTCGTCGTTGTAGGCGTAGACCCAGCGGTGATCGTCGATCTTCGCCGCGTTGCGGGTCAGCCCGGCTTGCCAGCGCTGGCGCGCGTAGTCGGCCAACACCACGCGGTAGGGATCGGGCCACAGCCAGATCGCCAGCGCGCACAGCAAGACGGCCGCCACGAGGGCGGCCGTCCCGAGCAGGGCGCGAGACTTGCGCATGCGCCCTGCGCGCTTACTGGCCCGCCGCCGCGGCCGGCGCCGGCTTGGCCTTGGCGATGACCGCCTCGACCGAACCGGTGGTGATCGGGTGGTAGCCCGGCTTGGCCTTGGCGAAGGTGTCCTCGGCCAGCTTCAGGCCTTCGGGGGTTTTCGCCAGTTCGGTGTAGGTCGGCATGATCAGCTTGCGCCGGCCGATCTTTTCCAGGAACGCGGCGATCGCCTTGTCGGCATCGTGGTAACCGCTGCGCACCGTCAGCGGATACCAGCGCTGGGCGATCTCGCCGTTCGGCGTGCCGGTGAACTTGTAGGCCGCGTCCAGCGCCTTGAGCTGCTCGACGCTGAGCGTTTCGGGCATGCCCTCGATGAAGTGCACCCACTCCTGCGTGCTCCACTTCGCGGACGCCGCGGCCGCGGGCAGCGTGCCGCCGTCGACCCAGGCCTTGCGCGCGGCGTCGACCGCGTCGAAGCGCGGCGACACCGTCGCCGGCGCCGACTTCGGGATGCCCGGGCCGTAGATCCACTCGTCCAGCTCGGCCTCGCTGACCTTGCCCGGGTGCTTGGCCAGCAGGTTGGCCTTGGCGTATTCGACGAACTTGGTGGTCGGGATCGACTGGAACGCGAAGTGGTCGAAGTAGCTGCGCAGGAACGGGTCGAACACCTCGCGGCCGTAGCGCTGTTCGAGGAACTGCAGGAACCACGCGCCCTTGGTGTAGACGGTCGCGCTGGAGGCGTCGTCGGGATCCTTCAGCGTGCCCGGCTTCAGCGCCAGCGCCTGCAGCTTGGGATCGATGGTCTTGAACTCGGCGGCCAGTTCGTTGCGGCCGATCACGTTCTCCATGTCGGCGCGCTCCTTGCCGTACAGCGACTCGACGATGCGGTTCTCGACGTAGCTGGTGAAGCCTTCGTTGAGCCAGCCGTCCTTGCTGCTGCTGAAGGTGACCAGGTTGCCCGACCAGCTGTGCGCGAGTTCGTGCGCGACCAGCGACACCAGCGACTTGTCGCCGACGATCACGGTCGGGGTGGCGAAGGTCAGGCGCGGGTTCTCCATGCCGCCGTACGGGAACGACGGCGGCAGCACCAGGATGTCGTAGCGCTCCCAGCGATAGGGACCGTAGAGCTTCTCGGTGGTCTCCATCATCTTTTCGGTGTCGGCGAATTCGGTCGCGGCCTTCTTGACCATCGCCGGCTCGGCCCACACGCCGCTGCGGTTGGAGATCGGCTGGAAGCTCAGGTCGCCGGCGGCGATGGCGAGCAGGTACGACGGGATCTTCTGCGGCATCTTGAAGCTGTAGTCGCCGTCGCGCGCCGCCTTCGGATCGTTGTCGGCGCTCATCAGCACCATCGCGTCGTTCGGCGCGGTCACGTGCGCGGTGTAGGTGAAGCGCACGCTCGGCGTATCCTGCAGCGGTACCCACGAACGCGCGTGGATCTGCTGCGACTGGCTGAACATGAAGGGCTGCTTCTTGCCCTCGGTCATCGACGGCTCCAGCCACTGCAGGCCGGACGCGCCCGGCGACGTGAGGTAGGCCACGCGGATGCGCTTGTTGCGCTGCGGCGCGTCGATGGTGAGCTTGCTGCCGAGGGTCTTGTCGGCCTCGGCCAGGGCGAACGTGAGGTCCTGCCACTTGCCGTCGGCGCTTTCGCCGGTGACCTTGTCGATCTTGAGGTCGCGGGTGTCCAGCACCAGCTGGTTGGCCTTGGGATCGGTCCAGTCGAGCGTGTAGGTGGCGCTGCCGGCCAGGGTCTTGGCGGCGAAATCGACCTTCAGCTCCAGCGCGAGGTCGTCGATGCGGACCAGGTCGGGCTGGGCGTAGGAGTGTTCGTCGCGGTCGGCCGCGGCAACGGCGGTGTCGCTCACTTTGGCCTCCGGGGTCGCGGCGGGCTTGCTGGAATCGGCGGCCGGCGCGGATTCGCGCGAGCAGCCGGCGGCGGCGAGGGCCGCGACGAGACAGACGGAGAGGGTCGAAATGCGCATCGGAAAACCACGGAAGCCGGTGAATGGCCGAGTGTAGCGCCTCGCCCCGGGCCGGGGCTTGTGCATCTTGGCAGTCGGCGCGGGCGGCGCTCGCGCGGCGCCGCGGCGGCGGACCGGCATCGGCGCGGGCGCGCGACCGGCCCGGAACGGGTGCGCCGCGGGCGGGCAGAATCCGGATCGGGCCCGCCCCGCCGGACGGTCTGCGATGCGCGCCACGATATGCAGCGTCCCGGCCACGCGCACTGGCGCGACGGTCGCAGCCCGGCTAGCCTTGTACCGTTATTCCATCATTCGGAACTTTAGACATGACCCTTCCTCTCGCAGGCAAAGTCGCTCTCGTCACCGGCGCCAGCCGCGGCATCGGCGCCGCCATCGCCCGCCGTCTCGCCGCCGACGGCGCCGACGTGGCGATCACCTATGTCAGCTCCGCCCAGCGCGCCGAGGACCTCGCCGCGCAGATCCGCGCCGACGGCCGCCGCGCGATCGCCATCGCCGCCGACAGCGCCGACGCGCAGGCGGTGACCGCCGCGGTCGAGCGCACCGTGGCCGAACTCGGCGGGCTCGACATCCTGGTCAACAACGCCGGGGTCTGGACCTACGGCCCGTTCGAGGACGAATCGCTGGAGAACTACGAGCGGGTCATGGCGATCCACGTGCGCGCGCCGTTCGTGGCGGCGCAGGCGGCGTCCAAGCACCTGCCGCGCGGCGGCCGCATCGTCACCATCGGCAGTTGCCTGGGCGAACGCGTCGGCGCGCCGGGGATGGCGCTGTACTCGCTGAGCAAGGCCGCGGTGGTCGGGCTCAGCAAGGGCCTGGCGCAGGACCTCGGCCCGCGCGGGATCACCGTCAACACGGTGCAGCCGGGGCCGATCGACACCGACATGAATCCGGCCGACGGCGAAGGCGCCGACCACCAGCGCGGCGGCTTGCCCCTGGGCGAGTTCGGCACTGCCGACGACATCGCCGCGACCGTGGCGCATCTGGCGGGGCCGGGCGGCGCGTTCATCACCGGCACGCAGATTTCGGTGGATGGCGGGTTTTCGGCCTGATACGCGGTGGGGCGCAGGTCTCGATGCCGGTTCGCGGCGATTCGAGCGGAAGGCGTCGGGGCTGAAGCGCCTCCCACGAGTTTCGTCGCGGTGAAGCCCTGGATGTCCGCAAACGCGGGGATCCAGAGACTTCAGCGCCATGCCCCGACAAACGCCCGCCGCAACAAAAAACGCCGGGCGATGCCCGGCGTTTTGGTCTGCGCGAACCGCGAACGCGTCAGGCCTTGTAGCCCGTATGCACCGCGCAGATCCCCGCCGACAGGTTCTTGTAGTCCACCCGCGCGAATCCGGCATCGACCATCATCCGCTTGAGTTCGTCCTGCGGCGGATGCTTGCGGATGCTCTCGGCCAGGTAGCGGTAACTCTCGCTGTCGTTGGCGAACAGCTTGCCCAGCTTCGGCAGCACGTTGAACGAGTGGAAGTCGTAGATCGGCTTGAACCAGTCGGCCTTCACTTCCGAGAACTCCAGCACCCGCGCCTGGCCGCCGACCTTGAGCACGCGCAGCATCTCGCGCAGCGCGGCGTCCTTGTCGGTGACGTTGCGCAGGCCGAAGGCGATGGTGACCAGGTCGAAGCTGGCGTCCGGGAACGGCAGCGCCTCGGCGTTGCACTGCACGTATTCGAAGCCGGACACGCGGCCGCGGTCGGTCATGCGGTCGCGGCCGACCTTGAGCATGTCGTAGTTGATGTCGCCCAGCACGATGCTGCCGCTGTCGCCGACGCGGTCGCGCAACAGCGCGGCGATGTCGCCGGTGCCGCCGGCCAGGTCGAGCACGCGGTCGCCGCGGCGGACCTGGGCGGTGGCGGTGAAGTAGCGCTTCCAGACCCGATGGATGCCCAGGCTCATCAGGTCGTTCATCAGGTCGTAGTTGCCGGCGACCGAGGAGAACACTTCGCCGACCAACTTGCGCTTCTGTTCGCGCGGCACGTCGCGGAAACCGAAGTGGGTGGTGTCGTCGGTCTGGGGCTTGGATTCGTTCATGGGCGCGATTATCGCATGGCCGCCGGGCCGGGGCTTTGCCCTGGTGGCAGGGCCTTCAGGCCCGATGCTTTTGTTTCGGACCGAGGCGACCTGCGACCAAAGCATCGGGCCTGAAGGCCCTCCCACGAAAGTCCTCCTTCCCGCGGGAAAAATCCCCCAAAAGGATTAGCCCCGCCCCGCTCCGCCGGCCGCCCGCTTTGGCATGATGCGGGGATGACCGCGACCGTGACCTGGCAAGCCAAGCGCTACGCCGACCTCAGCCTCGACGAGCTCTATGAGCTGCTGCAACTGCGCTCGCAGGTGTTCGTGATCGAGCAGGACTGCGTCTACCTCGATCCCGACGGCAAGGACCGCCATCCCGAGGCGGTGCACCTGATGGGCCGCGCCGGCGACGGCCGGCTGGCGGCCTATCTGCGCATCCTGCCGGCCGGCCTGAGCTATCCCCAGGTCAGCTTCGGCCGGGTGCTGACCGCGGCGGAGTTCCGCGGCCAGCGCCTCGGCGGGCCGCTGCTGGAGGCGGCGCTGATCGAGATCGAGCGGCGCTGGCCCGGCGCCGACATCCAGATCGGCGCGCAATCGCACCTGCAGGCCTACTACGGCCGCTACGGGTTCGAGCCCGCGTCCGAGCCCTACGTCGAGGACGGCATCCCGCACATCGACCTGCTACGGCGCGGGCGCGGCGCCGGCTGATCCGCCGCGGCCCGCGGCCGCACCCGCGCGTAGCAACGCCAGCGCGCCGAGCAGCAGCAACAGGTCCTTGAGCAGGAACTGGCCGGTACCGCCGACGAACGGCGCGCCGTAACCCGGCTGCCAGCCCGGCGGGGTGAACAGGAAGCTGTTGGTCAGCAGATAGGTCGCCACCGCCGCCCACAGGCCCCAGCGCGCCAGCCGCGGCCGCCACGGCCACAGCGCGATCGACGCCGCGGTCGCCAGTTCGACCGCGCCGATCAGGTTCGACGCGCCCTGCACGTCCAGCGGCCCGTACAGCCAGGAAAACAGCGGGCTGGAGCGCATCAGCCCGGCCACGCCCTCGGCTTCGACCTGGGTGAACTTCATCAGCCCGATCCACACCAGCACCAGCAACTGCCCGGCCCACAGCGTCCACAGCGCGCGCGCGCCGCCGCGTTCGTGCGCGAACACGCCCAGCGCGAGGCCGGCGATGCCCAGGTGCTTGAGCAGGGTCTGGCCCGAACCGATCATCGGGAAACCGTCGTACGGCGGCTGGTGGATCCACGCCGCCGGGCTCAGCAAGCCCAGCAGGCCGGTGCCCCAGAACGCCATCGCGGCCAGCGCCGCGCCGCGGCGCCAACGGCCCGCGGGCGCGACCAGCAACGCCGCGCCGATCGCGCATTCCAGCGCGCCCAGCGCCGGGCTCAGCCACGCCGCCTGCGACGCCAACCCCGCCAGCCCGCTCGCGCTCAAGAACTGGGCCAGGGCCGCGATCTCGAAATCGAACGCGCGCATCGCGCCGAACCACAGCATCCACAGGCCCAGGACCCGGGCCGACACCTCCCACACGCGCGCCAACGGCGCGCGCTGCATCGCACAGTGCATCGCTCCACTCCAGTGTGTCCCGCGCATTTCGCGCGTACCCATAAGAGGCCGGCGCGGCGCGAAAGGATTCGCCGCCCCTCGACCCGGACGCGCCGGCGCGCCAGACTGCGCAGCGATACGCACCGGAGCCCCGCATGATCGCCACCCCCGACTACCGCGCCCTGCTCGCCACCGCCGTCGCCGAGGCCCGCCAGGGCATCGCCGAGGGCGGCATCCCGATCGGCGCCGCGCTCTATCACAACGACGGCCGCCTGCTCGGCTGCGGCCACAACCGCCGCATCCAGGAGAACGATCCCTCGGTGCACGGCGAAACCGACGCCTTCCGCAAGGCCGGCCGCCAGCGCCGCTACCGCGACACGATCATGGTCACCACCCTGGCGCCGTGCTGGTACTGCAGCGGGCTGGTGCGCCAGTTCAACATCGGCACGGTGGTGGTCGGCGAATCGGTCAACTTCCGCGGCGGCATCGACTGGCTGCGCGAGAGCGGGGTCGAGGTGATCGACCTGGCCGACCAGGAATGCATCGACCTGCTCGGCGGCTACATCGCGGCCAATCCCGAAGTCTGGAACGAGGACATCGGCGAAGACTGAGCCGCCGCCATGACCGCGGAAAACGGAATTTCCATGCGCGCGCGCCGCCTCTGGCCGCTGCTGCCGCTGGCCGCCGCCGCGCTGGCGCCGGCCGCCGCGCAGCCGCAAGACTGCGGCGCCACCGCCGAGATCGCGCTGATCTGCCGCCAGGCGCCGGACGGCCGCAAGGCCAGTTTGGTGCGCACCGAACTGCCCGCGCGCGGCGGCTGCGAGCGGCCGCTGCTGGAAACCTTCACCGACAGCGACCGCGACCGCCCGCGCAGCCTGGCCCTGGCCGTGGGCCAGAGCGGCGAATGCCGCTTCGCCGACGGCGGCAGCCTGCGCGTGCGCGTGCAGGCCGGACCGCCGCCGCCGGCCGGACCGTGCAGCGGCCAGCCGTCGGCGAGTTTCTCGCTATGGCTGGACGACCGCCGCGTGGCCGACCAGCGCGAGGTGCGCAGCCGTTGCGAAAGCGCGCCGACGCCATGGACCTACCGCGTCGATGGCGACGCCGTGTACGACTGCAGCAACGGCGACTGCGGGCCGCTGCTGGCGCCGGAGCAAACGCTGGCGGCGCTGCCGGTGGACGCCGGCGAATTTCCCGACGCCGCCGCCGCGGCGACGGCGCAGGCGGCGGCGCAGGCCGCGGCCGCGGCCGCGCCCAACGGCCTGCAACGCCTGCTCGACCGCGGTCCGGTCTGCGCCGAAGCCGAGCGCCAGCTGGCGCTCAGCTGGGACGCGTTCGATCCGTTCCGCCGCGGCGACGACGCCGACGCGCCGCTGCACCGCGTGGCCGCCAGCGAAGCGCCCGCCGGCACGGCGATGCCGGACGCGCTGGCGTTCGCGCACGGCGCATGGCGCGCGTTCGATTTCGACTTCGACAACGACGGCCTGATCGACCGGGTGTACCTGGGCGACGCCCGCGACGAAGGCGAGTGGTACGCCTCGCCTCTATTGGTGGTGCCCGGCGCGTCGGCGCAGCAATTCCAGGCGCGCGCGGGCGCCGCGGCGGCGCAGGCCGTTCCGTGCCAATGGGACGGCACGCGGCCGCCGCTGTCGCACTGCGACGACCTGCGCAGCCCGGCCTGGAGCCGGCGCCAACCGCTGCAGCAGGCGGTGCCGGCGCCGCTGCCGGGCCTGCCCGGCGGCGACGCGTTTTTCCAGACCCGCACCACCACCGCGTTGCCGCTGAGCTACGAAGACGCCACCTATGTCGCCCTGCGGAGTTCGGCCGGCCCCGCGCGCGATTACGTCGCGCTGTACCGGCCAAAGCCGGGCGGCGGACGCGAGGCGGTCTGTCTGATCCAGCGCCGGCCGGACGCGCGCTGAAGCCGCGCCGGCGCGCGCCGGGCGCTTACACCCGTCACTGGGCAAGCCGCGGGAGCGGGCGCAGAATCGCCCGCACATGGCCGCCGCTCCCGCCCCGCTGTCGATCCGCGCCTACCGGCTCAGCGACTGGCCGCGCCTGTGCCAGATCCACGACCGCGCGCGCCTGGACGAACTGCAGCGCAGCGCCAGCGTCGACGCGTTCCGCAACCTGGCGCGCACCGCGCACAGCGAGGGGCTGTTCGACGGCCGTCTCGACGTGGCCGAAGTCGACGGCGTGGTGCGCGGCTTCGTCGCGTTCCAGCGCGCTTCGCTCAACTGGCTGTACGTGGACCCCGACAGTTATCGCCAGGGCGTCGGGCGCGCGCTGCTGCGCCACGCGCTCGCGCACTCCGGGCCGGTGGTGTCGACCCAGGCGCTGCTGGGCAACGACCCGGCGATCGCGCTGTATCGCTCCGAGGGGTTCGTCGAGATCGAGCGCCGGCAAGGGCGGCTGGCGGGGTGCGACGAGTTCGTGGCGGTGGGGCTGATCCTGGAGTTGCGACGCTGAGCGATCGCGGCGCCGAATCCGTTCGTTGTTCGGGCGAAAGTCGACCACGCGGGCCCGTCATTCCAGCAAACGCCGAGGCCTCTCGGACGCGTCGTTCCGACGAAAGCCGGGACCTCACAAACCCGTCATTCCGGCGAACGCCGGAATCCATTTTGATCTTGCCATTGCCGTTTCTTCGCAAGAGCGCAAGCAACAGCAAAAAAAATGGATTCCGGCGTTCGCCGGAATGACGGGGTTGCGAGCGGCAGGCCTCCATCTGGAAAAGAGGCCGGGTGTTCGCGGCTTCGGGTTGCCGCGGCGGAGCTACATCGCTGCGGTTGGCTTCAAAACCATCAACCAGAAGATCCCCACCACGCTCAAGAACGCCGGCCAGCCGAGCCAGAACCACCAGAACATCGTGCGGTGGTAGCTCGCCGGCAACGGCGCGTTCGCGGCCGCCGCCTGCGCCGCGAGCCGGCGCGCGCGCGCCTGCAGCCACAGCACCGGCAGCCAGCACGCGCCGACCACGAAGAACAGGATCAACGCGGTCTTGAGCCAGAACAGCGACCACGGAATGCCCAGGTACAGCGCCAGCCACACGCCGGTGCCGAACTGCACCAGCACCGCCGGCGCGGTGAAACAGGCGTCGGCGATGACCACGGTGCGCGCGGTCTCGGCGATGACTTTCGCATCGCCGCGCTTGTGCGCGATCCAGAAGAAGAACGCGATGCCCAGGCCCGTGCCGAACAGCAGGGTCGAGGACAGGACGTGAATCCACTTCACCCACAGGTACGCCATCGTCTTATCTCCGGTCCGCCAACACCCACGCCACCGCCAGCGCCGGCAGCACCACCAGGTTCTTGGCCAGCCCGCCGAGCGGATCCAGCCACTGCGCCGGCAGCAGCGCGCCGAACGCCAGGGTGTAGGCGAGTACGCTGATCCCCATCAATCCCAGCATCGCGCGCGGCCGCCAGCCGATCAGCAGGCCCAGCGCCAACACCGCATCGAGCGCGCCGGTGATGCGCGCCAGCGCCACCGGCTGCCACGCCGCCAGCGGCGAGCCGGCGACCATCGCCTCGATCGTCGCCGCCGGCGTCGACCAGCCGACCGCGGCCGAGATCAGCCACAGCGCGACGATGGCCAGGCGCAAGGTCGGCGCGAGGAAATACAGCTGCGCCTGCCAGCGGTCTTGCACTTGGCTCGGCGTCGCCGCCAATGCGTCGGCCAGCGCCGCCGGCGCGTGGCCGAAATCGGCACGCACGCGCGCATGCGCGTCGGCGCGAGCGATGTTGCCGCGACGCAGCATGCGCCACATAGTTTCGCCGACCGGGCCGCGGCCCAGGCGTTCGCCGATCGCCACCTGCAGGCTCACCAGCGCTTCGGGAAAGAACACCGCGCCGCGGCCGTCGATGCGCAGCCAGCGCCGCCAGGTCGACTGGTACTCGCGCAGGCTCAGCGGCGCCGGGCCGCCGATCTCGTAAACGCCGGATTGCGCGCCGCCCGCGGCGCGCGCGGCGATCTCGCCCAGGTCCTCGGCGGCGACCGGCTGCAACGGCCAGCGCCCGTCGCCGGGCAGCAGCTGGCGGCCCGGAAACGCGGCCAGCGCGCGCAGCAACGAGGTGCCGCCGTAGGAGCCCGAGGCCGCGTAGACCACCGACGGACGCAGTGCGACCGCGCTCAGCGGCAGTTTCAACAGCTCATCGTCGAAGCGGTGCTTGGAGGCGATGAATTCGCCGTCGGCGGGTTCGCCCAACGCCGAGAGCTGGACGAAGCGCGGCACGCCGCAGTCGGCGCAGGCGCGCGCCAGCGCCAGCGGGCCGTCGACATGGATGGCCTGGAACGTCTGCGCGCCGGTTTCGCGCAGGATGCCGGCGGCGTTGACCACTGCGTCGACGCCGCGCAGGGTCTCGCGCCAGTCTTGCGGCGAGGTCATGCGGGCGAGGTCGGCCGGACGTTCGTCCTCGCGCAGCGCGCGGCCGCCGTCGCGGATGCCGCGCAGCACACGCCAGCCGTGGCGGCGCAGGGCGGCGATGAGGTAGCCGGCGAGGAAGCCGTTGGCGCCGACGACCAGAACGGTTCGCGGCGAGGCGGAGTGCGGAGGTGCTGCGTCGGTCCGTGGCGCGCGTGCGGGTGCGGGGTCGTCCATGGGGCGACACGGTAGCAGAGCGCGAAGCGGGAGAGGACTGTCAATAAAAAAGCGCCTTACGGCGCTTGTTTTTCTGCTGGTCCCGTTTGCCCTCACCCTAGCCCTCTCCCGCAAGCGGGAGAGGGAACGGCCTCGTCGCTATCCAACCTTCGCAGTCAAAGCCCCTCTCCCGTTGGCGGGAGAGGGGTTGGGGTGAGGGCCGCTGTACGCGATCAGAGAATGTACCGGCTCAAATCCGGGTCCTTCACCAACTCGCCCAAGTGCTGGTCCACGTACGCCTTATCGATCGTCACCGCTTGCCCATCGCGATCGGGCGCCTCGTAGCTCAACACATCGAGCAAGCGCTCCAGCACCGTGTGCAGGCGCCGCGCGCCGATGTTCTCCTGGCGCTCGTTGACCTGCGCGGCGATCTCGGCCAAGCGGTCCACCGCATCGCCGGTGAACTCCAGCGTCACCCCTTCGGTGCGCAGCAGCTCGACGTACTGCGTGGTCAGCGCCGCCTTGGGCTCGGTCAGGATGCGCACGAAATCGTCCTTGCTCAGCGCGCCGAGCTCGACCCGGATCGGGAAGCGGCCCTGCAGCTCCGGAATCAGGTCGCTGGGCTTGGCCAGATGGAACGCGCCGGAGGCGATGAACAGGATGTGGTCGGTCTTGACCGCGCCGTACTTGGTGCTCACCGTCGAGCCTTCCACCAGCGGCAGCAGGTCGCGCTGCACGCCCTCGCGGCTGACGTCGCCGCCGCTCACGCCGGCCTCGCTGCGCTTGGCGACCTTGTCGATCTCGTCGATGAAGACGATGCCGTGCTGCTCGCAGGCCTCGATCGCGGCTGCGCGCACGTCGTCCTCGTTGACCAGCTTGGCCGCTTCCTCTTCGATCAGTTGCGGACGCGCGGCCTTGATCGACAGATGCTTCTTGTGGGTCTTGCCGCCGGACACCTGCGAGAACATCTGCCGCAGCTGCTGGCCCATCTCTTCCATGCCGGGCGGCGCCATGATGTCGACGCCGCCGAGGTTGACCGCGGTTTCGATCTCGATCTCGCGCTCGTCCAGTTCGCCGCTGCGCAGTTGCTTGCGCAGCTTGGCGCGGGTGTCGCTGTCGGGCGCGCTGTGGTCGGCGGCCGGGGTTTCCGAACCGAAGCCGAAACCGCCGGGCACGCGCTTGGGCAGCAACGCGTCGAGGATGCGGTCTTCGGCGCGTTCCTCGGCCTGCACGCGCACGCGCACCTTGGCCTGTTCGCGGTACAGCTTGACCGCGGTGTCGGCCAGGTCGCGCACGATCTGCTCCACGTCCTTGCCGACGTAGCCGACCTCGGTGAAGCGGGTGGCCTCGACCTTGACGAACGGCGCGTTCGCCAGCGTCGCCAGGCGCCGCGCGATCTCGGTCTTGCCGACGCCGGTCGGGCCGATCATCAGGATGTTCTTGGGCATCACCTCGTTGCGCAGTTCCGCGGGCAGCTGCATGCGGCGCCAGCGGTTGCGCAGGGCGATGGCGACCGCGCGCTTGGCCGAATGCTGGCCGACGATGTGTCGGTCCAGTTCCTGCACGATCTCGCGCGGGGTCATGGTGGCGTGGCTGTTGTCGGGTTTCATAGAGGCAGGAGTGAGATCAGAGGAATGAGGAGTGAGTGGCGTGCGCTATGAACGGGAGACGGGGCGAGGAAACCGCTTTTTCTCACTCCTCTCCGCTCTTTTCTACAGCTCTTCCACTACTACATTGCGATTCGTGTAAATGCAGACGTCGCCGGCGATGTTGATCGCCTCGGTGGCGATGCCGCGGGCGTCGAGGCTGCTATGCGCCATCAGCGCGCGCGCGGCCGACAGCGCGTACATGCCGCCGGAGCCGATCGCGACGATGCCGTCTTCGGGTTCGATCACATCGCCCGTGCCGCTGATGACCAGCGAGGTTTCCTTGTCGGCGACCGCGAGCAGCGCTTCGAGCTTGCCGAGGCGGCGCTCGGTGCGCCAATCCTTGGCCAGCTCGACCGCGGCGCGGGTCAGTTGCCCGTGCTTTTCGAGCTTGGCTTCGAACAACTCGAATAGGGTGAACGCATCGGCGGCGGCGCCGGCGAAACCGGCCAGCACCTGGCCGTCGCGGCCCAGGCGGCGCACCTTGCGCGCATTGGATTTCATCACCGTATGGCCGAGCGTGACCTGGCCGTCGCCGGCGATGGCGACGCGGCCGTCGCGGCGGACCGAGACGATGGTGGTGGCGTGGAAAACGTTGGGATTCTGACTCGGGTCCATGGCGACCTCCGGGGGATAGCCCTTGGATGGGGGCGCCGGGCGGGCAGTCAAGCCCCCCGGAGGCGGAGGAGTGAGCGGAGAGAAGCGAGGAGTGAGCGAAAGCGGGACGCGAGGCTCTTGCTCACTCCTCGCTTCTCTCCGCTCACTCCTCGCGCTTGCGCTTGGCCCGCGGGTGCGCCGCGTCGTACACCTTGGCCAGATGCTGGAAGTCCAGGTGGGTGTAGATCTGCGTGGTCGAGATGTCCGCATGGCCCAGCAGTTCCTGCACGCCGCGCAGGTCGCCGGAGGATTCCAGGATGTGGCTGGCGAAGGAGTGCCGCAGCAGGTGCGGGTGCACGCGCTTGAACAAACCCTGGCGCTGGGCCAGCGCGCGCACCCGCAGTTGCACCGCGCGCGCGCTGATCTGCGCGCCGCCGCGGCCGGGGAACACGAAGGCGTCGTTGGCCGCGCCGGTGGACGCGCGCCATTCGCCCAGCGCGGCGCGCGCGTGCGAGCCCAGCGGCACGCTGCGCTGCTTGTTGCCCTTGCCGAGCACGGTGACCAGGGCGTCGTCGAGATCGAGGTCGCGCCAGCGCAATGCGCACAGCTCGCTCAGGCGCAGGCCGGAGGAATAGAACAACTCCAGCAGCGCGCGGTCGCGCAGTCCCAGCGGCGCGTCGGTGTCGACTTCGACCAGGGCCTTGGCTTCGTCGGGATCGAGCACCTGCGGCAGCTTGCGCGGCGCCTTGGGCGCGCGGATCGGCGCGGCCGGGCTGGCCTCCAGCGCGCCCTGCCTGACCTGCCAGGCATAGAAGCTGCGGCAGGCGGACAGGCGCCGCTGCAGGCTCTTGGGGGTGAGGCCGCGCCGGTGTTCGGCGGCGATGAAGGCGCGGATGTCCTCGGCCTGCAGCGCGAGCACGTCGCCGCCGGCGTGTTGCAACGTCCACACGGTCAGCGCATCGAGGTCGCGCCGGTAGGCGTCGAGGGTGTGCGCGGACATGCGCTTTTCCACCCGCAGGTGATCGAGGAAGGCGTCGACCGGATTCATGCCGCGCATCCTACTCCGCCGCGCGCGGACGCGGCGTCGCGGCGCCGCATCGGCCGCATCCGCCGCCGCCCCAGCTCAATCGAAGCGGCGCAGCGCCACGGCGAGCGATTCGCCCATCATCCGCAGGAACAGCGTGCCCATGCCCGGGAAGAAACGGTTGGCGTCGCGGCTGCCGACCGCGATCAGGCCCACGCCCGGCAGCGGCAACAGCGCGGTGGACTGCACGTCGGCGGCGCGATCGGCGTACAGCACCGCGTGCTTTTCCGGCTGCAGGCGGCCGCACAGCGGCTCGCCGTCGGCGAGCGCGTCGCGGAACGGCTGCAGGCGCGCGTCGCCGTCCTCGATGGTCTGCAACCACTCGCTGTCGGCGACGCCGTCGTAGCGGCGCAGAACGATCAACCGGACCAGGTCGCCGTTGAAGTCCTCGGCCAGGCTCGCGGCCATCGCGCGCAAAGTGTCGCCGGCGTTGGACTGGCGCATCAGCGCCAGGGTCAGCTGGTGGGTGCGCACGGCCAGGCGCTCGTTCTCCTGGGCGTTGCCGAACAGTTCGTGCAGGCGGCGCGAGAGTTCGCGGTTCTTGTCGCGCAGCACTTCCAGCTGGTAGCTGGCCAGCGAGGCGGCCGAACCTTCCTCGCGCGGCACCACCAGGCTCATCGACAGGTCGGGGAAGTGCTGCAGGAAACGCGGGTGACGGCGCAGCCACGCGGCGACTTCATGGGCGCCGAGCTCGGTCGGCTTGTCGCCGGATCGTTCGCTCATCGATTCCACTCTCCTTCGAACACGAATGCGGTCGGCCCCGACATCGACAGCGTCGACTCGGCGTCGGGCCAGGCGATGCGCAGCTCGCCGCCGGGCAGTTGCACGGCGACTTCGCGCTGGATGCGGCCGCGCTGCATCAGCACCGCGGCGGCGGCGCAGGCGCCGGAGCCGCAGGCCAGGGTCTCGCCGACGCCGCGCTCGTACACGCGCAGGCGGATGCGGTCGGGCGCCAGCACCTGGGCGAAGCCGACGTTGGCCGATTCGGGGAATTCCTGGCTGGACTGCAGCATCGGCCCGATGGTCTCCACCGGCGCGGCGTCGACGTCGTCGACCTCGATCACCGCGTGCGGGTTGCCCATCGACACCGCGCCGAAGCCGATCACGGTGTCGTGCACGTCGAGCACGTACTGGTCCTGGCGCGCGGGGTAGCCGCGCAGCGGAATCCGCGCCGGATCGAATTCGGGACGGCCCATGTCGATGCGGAAGCGGCCTTCGCCGAGCGCGGCGACCGGATGGCGGCCGGCCGGGCTGTCGACGGCGAAGTCGCCGTCGGCGGCGGCGCCGTCGCGCACCAGCCAGGCGGCGATGCAGCGAGCGCCGTTGCCGCATTGCTGCGAGGCCGAGCCGTCGGAGTTCCAGATCCGGTAGGACGCCACCGCGCCGGCGCTGAGCGGGTCTTCGACGGTGAGGATCTGGTCGCAGCCCACGCCGACGTGGCGGTCGGCCAGGCGCCGGCACAGTTGCGCGTCCGGCGCGACGCCGCCGCCGCGCAGGTCGAGCACGACGAAGTCGTTGCCGGCGCCGTGCATCTTGCTGAAACGCAGCGGCGCGGCCGGTGCGGCGGCCTCAGCCATCGCCCTGGCCGCTGGCGGGGACCGGCTCGGCGGACTTGTCCTGCGCCGGCTTGTCGGCGCCGTCGGTCGCGTCCTGCTTGTCCTTGTCCGTGCCTTCGGCCGGCGGCGGGGTCAGCACCTGGTCCAGCGACGGCACCGCCGCGCCCTTCTTGCGCGGGTCGGTCGCCACCGGCGGCGCGTTGGCGTTGGAGATGGTCACCGGCACTTCGCCGGGCTTGGCTTTGGGCGGCTCGGGCGGCGGCGGCGCGGTCGGCAGGACCAGCGGGCCCTTGTTGCCGCAGGCGGCCAGGACCAGGGTCAGCGCGGCCGGGATCAGGAGCGGGGCGAGGCGTGCATTCATGGCCGAAGTGTAGCCCGCGGGGGTGACCGAAACGAACCCGGGGCGCGGGGACTGGGAGCGGCGTCGGGGTGCGGGTTCAGGCTGGATGCGACGACGGCTCGGCGGCGCGCCAGGCCGGAACCAGGGCGTCGTGGGCGGCGCCGCGCGCGGCGCTCAACCGGCCGGCGGCTCGGGCCGACGCCACAGCCAGATCGCCACCACGGTCATGATCGCGGTGCCGGTGGCGGCCATCCACCATTTCGGTGAGGTCAGGAACATGATCGCCGCGCACAGCGCCATCATCGACACCGCCAGCCGCTTGGCCCGGCGGCTCACCGCGCCGTGCGCCTGCCAGTCGCGGATCATCGGGCCGAACTGGCGGTGCGCCAGCAGCCGCGCGTGCAGGCGCTGCGAGCCGCGCGCGGCGGCGTAGGCCGAGAGCAGCACGAACGGCACCGTCGGCAGGCCCGGCACGACGATGCCGACGATGCCCAGGCCGAGGCTGGCGTAGGCCAGCAGCCACCAGGCCCAGCGGAAACGGCTGGGGCGCGCGGGCGGCGGGGTCGGCGCGGCCTCGGTCGCTGAGGGCGGCGTCGGCGCGGGGCCGGCGGCGTCCTGGGGAGGCGGGGGTACGGACATGGCGGGAGTATGCGGGGTGGCGCGATGGGGTTGCAGCGGGGGTGCGGCGAGCTGGAACAAGAGCGTCGGGGCTGAAGCCCCTCCCACGACAGCCGCTCGAACCGAGGCCGCGGGCGGCTGTTGTGGGAGAGGCTTCAGGCCCGACGCTCTTCACTAGTTGTGGGAGGGCCTTCAAGCCCGATGCACTTCGCTCTTGTGGGAGGGCCTTCAGGCCCGACGCCCTTCGCTCAGATCGCGACGCCACCCCACAAACGAACAGGCCCGGCTCGCGCCGGGCCCGTCGTCGCTCAATCGCGGCGAATCACTTCGCCTCGACCTCGTGGCTCACCCGCAACTGGTCGATCATGAACGCGAACATCTCCGACTGCTCGCGATAGCGCCGGAACCGGCCCGACTTGCCGCCATGGCCGGCGTCCATGTTGGTGCGGAACAGCACCGGGTACTTGCCGGTGTCGAGCGTGCGCAGCCGCGCCACGTACTTGGCCGGCTCCCAGTACTGCACCTGCGAATCCCATAGGCCGGTGCCGACGAACATCGCCGGATACGCCTGCTGCTTCAGATTGTCGTAGGGCGAGTACGACAGCATGTACTCGTAGTAATCCTTCTTCTCCGGATTGCCCCACTCGTCGTACTCGTTGGTGGTCAGCGGGATGCTCGCGTCGAGCATCGTCGTCACCACGTCGACGAACGGCACCTGCGACAGGATCGCCCGGTACTTGTCCGGCGCCATGTTGGAGATCGCGCCCATCAGCAGGCCGCCGGCGCTGCCGCCGTACGCGGCGACGCGGTCGGGCGCGGCGTAGCCGGCCTTGACCAGCGCGTCGGTCACGTCGACGAAGTCGTTGAAGGTGTTCTGCTTCTTGAACAGCTTGCCGTTGTCGTACCACTGCCGGCCCATTTCCTGGCCGCCGCGGATATGGGCGATGGCGTAGACCATGCCGCGATCGAGCAGGCTGACGTTGGTGCCGGAGAACCCCGGATCGCTGGAGATGCCGTAGCTGCCGTAGGCGTACTGCAGCAGCGCGGCCTTGCCGTTCTTCTCGAAGCCTTTCTTGTAGACCAGCGACACCGGCACCTTGACGCCGTCGCGCGCGGTCGCCCAGAAGCGTTCGGTGACGTACTTGTCCGGGTCGTAGCCGATCACCGGCTGGCGCTTGAGCAGCTTGCGCTCGCCGGTGACGGTGTTGAGCTCGTAGGTCGTCGCCGGCGTGGTCAGCGAGGTGTAGGTGTAACGCAGCCACGGCGTGTCGTGTTCGGCGTTGACCGACAGGCCCATCGAGAACGCCGGCTCGTCGGCCTTGACGAACTCTTCCTTGCCGTCCTTGCCGTCGGCGCCCTTGTGGATCAGGCGCAGGCGTTCGAGCGCTTCGGCGCGCTCGGACACCACGGTGAAACCGTCGAACAGTTCGAAGCCCTCGATGAAGACGTCGTCGCGGTGGGCGATCCAGTCCTTCCATTCCTTGCGCGAGCGCGCGCCGTCGGGCGCGGTCACCAGCTTGAAGTTCGGCGCCGGCTTGCCGTCGGCGCCGGGCGCGTTGGTGCGGATCACCCAGCGGCCGTCGAGACGGTCGGCGTCGTATTCGACGTCGCGCTCGCGCGGGGCGAGCACGGCGAACTCCCTGGGATCGGCGGCCGGCGCGCAGCGGGTCTCGCTCGACACGGTGCTGTGCACCACGATGCACAGGTAGGCGTCGTCGCGGGTGCGGCCGATGCCCATGTAGAAGCTGTCGTCCTTCTCCTCGTACACCAGCGCGTCGCTGGAGGCCGGGGTGCCGAGCACGTGCTTCTTGACCCGCACCGTCAGCAGCGTTTCCGGATCGTTCTCGACGTAGAACAGGGTCTTGTTGTCGTCGGCCCAGACCAGGTCGGTGGACACGCCCTCGATGACGTCGGGATAGATCTCGCCGGTGTCGAGGTTCTTGAAGCGGATCACGTACTGGCGGCGGCCGACGGCGTCGTCGGCCCAGGCCAGGATGCGGTTGTCCTGGCTGACTTCCATCGCGCCGACGTTGAAGTAGTCCTTGCCCTTGGCCATGACGTTGACGTCGAGCATGACCTGTTCGGCCGCGTCCATGTCGCCCTTGCGGCGGGCGTGGATCGGGTAATCCTGGCCGGTCTCGAAACGGGTGTAGTACCAGAAGCCGCGCTCGCGGTACGGCACCGAGCTGTCGTCCTGCTTGATGCGGCCGACGATTTCGCCGTAGAGCTTGTCCTCCAGCGGCTTGAGCGGCTTCATGACCGCGTCGACGTAGGCGTTCTCGGCGTTGAGATACGCCAGCATCTGCGGGTTCTTGCGCTTGTCGTCGCGCAGCCAGTAGTACTCGTCCTGGCGTTGCGCGCCGTGCGGCGCCTTGACGGCGTGCGGCTGCTTGGCCGCGACCGGCGGCGCGGGCAGGCCGGCGGCGGGAGCGTTGAGGGTCGTGGTCATCAGGAGCGTGGCCGCTAGGGTAAAGAATGAAGGTTTCATATGGGGTCCGCCGGATTATTCCTCAATGGCGCGGGGTGGAGCGCGGGGAAACACGAACTGGGACGTGGGTTGCGGCAGCGCGAGGGCCGAGCGGCCGCCGGAGAGCGGCACGCCGTCGGCTGCGCCGGCGCTTCGCGAAGCTCGGTTTTCCAAGCCCGCAACTCCAGAACCGTCATTCCGGCGAAAGCCGGAACCCATTTTGATTTTGCCCTTCTCCGGCCAACGCAGCGAAGCAACAACAAGGTCAAAATGGGTTCCGGCTTTCGCCGGAATGACGGGGCGGGAAGAGGCGTCGCAGCTTGAAGCCCGTTTGTCGCGGCCGCACTGCGCGCTTCGCGCGAACCCGCCCCACCGATGCAAGAACGGGCGCCCGAAGGCGCCCGTCCATGATCGGAACCCGTCGCGGTCGCCGCCGGCCGGATCACTTGGCCAGCTGCTCCCACAGGAAGGTGTAGGCCAGCGCGTTCATGTGCGCGGACTGGGCGTTGTTGGCCGCGCCGCCGTGGCCGCCTTCGATGTTCTCGTAGTAGCGCACGTTGCTCTTGCCGGCATCGAGCATCTTCGCCGCCATCTTGCGCGCATGGCCCGGATGGACGCGGTCGTCCTTGGTCGAGGTCATGAAGATCACCGGCGGGTACTCGCGCTTGGCGTCGAACAGGTGGTACGGCGAGAAGGTCTGCACGAACGACCAGTCGGCGGTGTCCGGATCGCCGTACTCGGCCATCCACGAGGCGCCGGCCAGCAAGTGGCTGTAGCGCTTCATGTCCAGCAGCGGCACCTGCACGACCACCGCGCCGAACAGCTCGGGGTACTGGGTCAGCATGTTGCCGGTGAGCAGGCCGCCGTTGCTGCCGCCCTGCACGCCCAGGTGCGGGGTCGAGGTGATCTTGCGCGCGATCAGGTCGCGGCCGACCGCGGCGAAGTCCTCGTAGGCCTTGTGGCGGTTGGCCTTGAGCGCGGCCTGGTGCCAGCGCGGGCCGTACTCGCCGCCGCCGCGGATGTTGGCGACCACGTACACGCCGCCCTTCTCCAGCCAGCCCTTGCCGATGCTGCCGGAGTAGTTCGGGGTCAGCGAGATCTCGAAGCCGCCGTAGCCGTACAGCAGGGTCGGCGCCTTGCCGTCGTACTTGAGGTCCTTCGGCCGCACCACGAAGTACGGCACGCGGGTGCCGTCCTTGCTCGAGGCGAAGTGCTGCTCGATCACGTCCTTGGACGCGTCGAAATAGCTCGGGTTGGTCTTCAGCGTTTCCGGCTTCTGGCCGATCTGCGCCAGCGCCAGCGTGGTCGGGGTCAGGTAGTCCGAGGCCGACAGCCACACCGCGTCGCTGTCGTCGCTGTCCACCGCCGACACCGTCACGGTGCCGAACGCCGGCGCGCCGACGAACTCGCTGCGCTTCCACTCGCCCGGGCCCGGGGTCAGCACGCTGAGCTTGTACTTGACGTCGTCGAGCACGTTCAGCACGAGGTGGTCGCGGGTCCAGGCCGAGCTCGCCAGCGAGGTGGTGTCGGTCGGCGCGAACACGGTGGTGAAGTCGCGCTTGCCGGCCATGAAGTCGTCGAAGCCGATCGCGAGCAGGCTGCCGGCCGCGTACTTCTTGCCGCCGGCCTCGTACGGATCGCGCAGCTCGACCATCAGCCACTGCCGATAGGCGTATTTCATCGCCGAGTTGGGCAGGTCGACCTTGGTCAGCTTCCCGTCCTTGCCGCGCAGGTACAGCTCGTCGTTGTAGAACGCCAGGGTGCGGCGGACGAAGTCGCGCTCGAAGCCCTTGGTCGGATCGTGGTGGGCGTCCACCGACATGTCGGTGTCCTTGCCCTCGTACACCAGCTTGGCGTCGGCCATCGGCGTGCCGCGCGTCCACAGCCGCACGGTGCGGTTGTAGCCCGAGGTGGTCATCGTGCCCTTGCCGAAATCGGTGGCGACGTAGACGTGGTCCCGGTCGATCCAGCCCAGGCTGCCCTTGGCCTCGGGACGGAAGAAACCGTCCTTGACCCAGGTCTTGCTGGCCAGGTCGAACTCGCGGGTCACGTCGGCGTCGGAGCCGCCGCGCGACAGCGCGACCAGGCAGCGCTGGTAATCGGGCCGCAGGCAGTCGGCGCCGTGCCAGACCCACTGC
This sequence comes from Lysobacter yananisis, assembly GCF_031199375.1. Taxonomy (NCBI): domain Bacteria; kingdom Pseudomonadati; phylum Pseudomonadota; class Gammaproteobacteria; order Lysobacterales; family Lysobacteraceae; genus Lysobacter; species Lysobacter yananisis. Next base: position 2,495,492 of record NZ_CP133568.1, on the reverse strand, counting down.
TCGTTCTCTTCGCGGTTGAGCGCGTCCAGGTCGATCACCGTTTCCCACGCCGGCTGTTCCTTGCGGTACTCGGCCAGGGTGGTGCGGCGCCACAGGCCGCGCTGGTGCTGCGCGTCCTTCCAGAAGTTGTAGTAGTAGTCGCCGATCTTCTCCACCGCCGGGATCTTGGCGGTGGAATCGAGCACGGCGAGGATGCTGGCTTCGAGCTGCTTGAACTGCGGGGTCGCGGCCAGCTCGGCCTCGGTCTTGGCGTTGCGCGCCTTCACCCACTCCATCGCGCGCGCGCCGTTGACGTCTTCCAGCCAGGCGTAGGGATCATCGGTCACTGCGTTCTTCTCCTGGGCGGGCGCCGCGCCCGCGCTGGCGGCCACGGCCAGGCCGGCCGCGAACAACAGGGACTGACAGCTCTGGGACAACTTGGGCATGGCGGTTCCGGGACATAGGAAGGCCGCCACGCTAGCACAGGGCGCCGGGGCGGCCGCCCTGTCCTTGGTCATGTAGGGAGTTGCCGGGTCTGGCGCGTTGAAGGCGCCGCGGCGGAGGTCGCGAAAACCGCTTCGCTAGCGGGGAAATCGCTCGCGTGCGGCCGCGTCGTCGGCGGTCGCGCCGGTCCGCGGCGGGGCCGTCGCCAGCGGATGCGTTTGCAGCGGCCCGGTGCGGGGCGCCCCTGTCCACGGCGCCTCGGTTCGAAGCATCCCTGTAGGACGCCGGTGGCCCGCGCTACGGCCGCACCGCGGCGGCCGGCCGTGCGCCGAAGCCGCCCGCGCCCGGATCGCTCAGGCCACCCGCGGCAACGGCCGCGGCGCGGCCGGACGGTTGCGGCGGCGCGCCTGGATCGCGCCGCGGCGGCGACGGCGCGCGGGCTGGGCCGCGGCCGGTTCCTGCGCTTCGCCCCACGCCGGCAGGCGGAAACGGTTGAGCGCCCACCACGCCAACGCCGGCATGGCGACCAGCCACAGCGGCAGCCAGCCGATCAGCGCGTGCGAGCCGCGCGCGGCCGGCAGCATCAGCACCAGCAGCGCGCCGACGGCGGTGGCGTAGCCCAGGGCCGTGCCGAGGTCGGCGCGCCAATCCGGCGCGGCGCGCAGGTCGCCGCCGAACTCGGGATCGAACCCGCCATCGAACGAGGAAGCCGACGGGGAATCGGCGCGGCGGGCGGTTTCGAGGACGGTCATGGCCGGACTCCGGAAGCGTGGAAGTGGAAACTCGTGGTGAGTCCAACTTCCCGCCGCGGCGTCTCAGGGGCTGCGATATCGGCGACCGCTCGTCGGGACCGCCGTCTCCGCGGCGGCGGCCGGCTCAGTACCCGGCCTTGTCCAGGGCCTGCTCGGCCTGCTCGCGGCCGAGTTCGATCAATTCCTTGGCGCGCCAGAATTCATAGAACTGGCAGGCGTCGCGCGGAATGCGGATGACCAGTTCGGGCGGGTCCAGCGCAAGTTGCACGCGCGCGATCTGCGCCTGCATGGTGTCGAGCGAACGCGCCATCAGTTCGCTGAAGCTCAGCTCGTGCGGCGGCGCGTCTTCGGGCGGGTCGACCGTCACCGGCTGGTTGCGGCGGAACCAGCGGGTCAGCGGCGGCGGCTTGACCGAGACGATCTGCGAAGCCGGCACCGGCGCGTGCCGCGCTTCGTCGGCGCCGGCATGGCGGCCGAGCGCGCCGGTGGGCTGGTCGGGCCAGCCATGCATGTCCACCGCGATCAGCCGGTGCGCGTCGGACAGGCGCGTGGCGGTGATCGGCAGCGGCGCCAGCAGGCCGCCGTCGACCAGCTCGCGGCCGTGCAGCTCGTACGGGGTGAACACGCCGGGGATGGCGATCGAGGCGCGGATCGCGTCCCACAGGTCGCCTTCGCGCAGCCACACCTCGCGCTGGCGCAGCAGGTCGACCGCGACCGCGGTGAACTGCACCGGCAATTCCTCGATGCGCGGCTCGCCGATCAGCTCGCGCAGCGCGTGCATGAGCCGGTCGCCGCGGAACAGCGCCGGCTGGCCGAACACCGGGTCGAGCAGGCGCAGCATGTCGGTGCGGCTCATGCTGTAGAGCCAGTCGCGGTAGACCCCCATCTTGCCGGCGGCGAACAAGCCGCCGACCAGCGCGCCGCTGGAGGAACCGGCGACCGCGACGATGCGCAGGCCGCGCGCCTGCAGCGCCTCGATCACCCCGATCTGGGCCAGCCCGCGCGCGCCGCCCGCGCCGAGCACCAGGGCGACGGGTTCGCCCTGCTCGGCCAGGCCGGTCTGGCCGGCGCGCGGAATATCGGCGCCGGCCATCAGCGGCCGTAGTTGCTCAACGCCAGCTCCAGCATGGTCTTGGCCTGCTCGCGCAGCACCACCGGCTCGACGATCTCGGCGTCGTTGCCGTAATGCATCACGTCCATCAGCAGCTCGCGCCCGGCGCTGTAGGGCACCTTGAGCTCGTAGCGGCCGTCGGGCAGGAACCGGCCCTGCTGCTGCGAATGCCAGTGCTCGTCGGCGACCCAGCGCGCCGCCTTGGCGCTGAACAGGATCGTCGCCCAGCCCTTGGGCGCGCCGGAGAAGATGCCGTAGCTCGACGCGAGGTGCTGGTCGAGTTCGTCGTCGGCGACGTCGTGCGCCGCGTCCTCGCCGATCTTGGCCGCGCTGATGCGGTCGACCGAGAAGCTGCGCAGCGCATCGCGCTCGTGGTCCCAGGCGTCGAGGTACCAGTTCTCGCGATAGTGCGTCAGCCGCTGCGGCGAGACGCTGCGGCGGGTGCGCTCGTCGGTGGAGCGGGCGCGGTATTCGAACGTCAGGCGCTTGCGGTCGAGCACCGCGGTGGCGACCGTGCGGAACGCGGTCTCGTCCTGGCGGCGGGTGCGGTGCGGGATCACCCGCACCCGCTCCACCGGCAGGCGGCGGCCGCCGGCGTGCTCGTCGAGCAGCTTTTCGATGCGCTGCTGCAACGGCGCCAGCGCGTTCGACAACACGCCCCCGCCGCTGCGCATCAGCAACTGCTGCGCGGCCAGCAGCGCGTGCAGTTCCTCCGAGCTCAGCCACAGGCCGGGCAGCTCGAAGCGGTCGCCCTCGCTGGTGTCGTAGCGGAAGCCCGCCTCGCCGTTGCCGACCACCGGTGCCATCAGGTAGTCGCGCAGATAGGCCAGGTCCCGATAGACGGTCGCCCGCGAGCATTCCAGGTCCTCCTGGAGCCGCTGAACTGTGACCGGGTACCTGGCCGCAGTGAGAATCCGGTGCAACGCGTGAATGCGTTCGATACGTTCCATGTCGGCCGAGATGTGGTGGAGGCGGTGGGGACAGAACTAGCATGGCACCGGCCGCTGTTCGGCCGCCACCATCGAACCTGAGGATCCTACGTGATCAAGACGTCATTATCCGCAACACTGGTCCCGGCGGCGGTACTGCTGGGTCTGGCCGCCGCCCACCCGGCCGTCGCCGGGCCGAAGGAGGAGGTGGTCGCCGCGGTGGACAAGTTCCTCGCCGCCAAGAGCTACCACGCCAGCATGAGCATGGGCCCCGGCGCGGCTACCGAGACCGACTTCGTCGCGCCCGACCGCATGCGCGTGAGGCTGGGAGCGGTGGGCGACCAGGTCCTGATCGGCGACACCATGTACGTGACCGTCCAAGGCAAGACCCGCAAGCAACCCGCGCCCGGCGGCGGCGTGGCGGGCACGCGCAGCCGCGAGAAGGTGCTGGGCAACCTGCAGACGCTCAAGGTCGCCGCGCTGGGCAGCGAAACCCTCGCCGGCACCGCGACGCGCAAGTACAAGGTGGAGAACAGCCAACCGAACAAGACCTCCTCGACCTTCTGGGTGGCTGCCGACACCGGCTACCCGGTGCAGGCGGTCAACGTGGCCGAGGTCGGCGGCAAGACCTATACCTCCACTTTGAAGTATTCGCGTTACAACGATCCGAGTATCAGGATCGAGGCGCCGGCGGTGAAGTGACATTAGACACGGGCGCGGTCGCATGGACTGCGACCGCGGCGACGCGGGTCGCGCATTCAGCCGCCCGTCGCGCGCATCGCCGCGCCCATTTTCTGTAATACGAACAAGGCGCCGACGCCGAGCGCCGCGGAGACGATCGCGGCCAGATGCCAGCGATTGAAGCCGGGCCGGCGCACGCGCTCGCAGTAGCCGACCCAGGCCAGCAACGCGGCGGTCCAGATCGGTCCGCCGTAGGCGGCGAACCCGAATACGAAATCCATTCCCTGTCGCTCCCTGGGCGCGTCGCCGCGCGTCGCAGTATGTCCGCACCGCCGCAGCAGCGACAAGCCGCGCCGGCGCGCTCGCCTGAGTGCGACGCAGTAGGCACAATGGCCGCATGAGACAGCCCGCTCCGTCCGAGCCAGCGCTCGACCTGTCGCCCTCGCCCGGCGATACGGTCAAGACTACAACTTGTTACATGTGCGCCTGCCGCTGCGGCATCAAGGTGTGGCTGGCGGACGGTCGCATCCGCTACATCCAGGGCAACCCCGAGCATCCGGTCAACCAGGGCGTGCTGTGCGCCAAGGGCTCGGCCGGGATCATGCAGCACTACTCGCCGGCGCGGCTGAGCAAGCCGCTGCTGCGGGTCGGCGAGCGCGGCCGCGGCGAGTTCCGCGAGATCGAATGGGACGAAGCCTTGTCGATCGCCGCCGGCTGGCTCGGCGCGATCCGCGAACGCAATCCGGACGAACTGGCGTTCTTCACCGGCCGCGACCAGTCGCAGGCGCTGACCGGCTGGTGGGCGCAGCAGTTCGGTACGGTCAACTACGCCGCGCACGGCGGTTTCTGCTCGGTCAACATGGCCGCCGGCGGGCTGTACACGCTGGGCGGCTCGTTCTGGGAATTCGGCGAGCCCGACTGGGAGCATTCGCGCTACCTCATGATGTGGGGCGTGGCCGAAGACCACGACTCCAATCCGATCAAGCTCGGCCTGGGCAAGCTCAAGGCGCGCGGGGCCAAGATCGTCGCGGTCAATCCGGTGCGCAGCGGCTATGGCGCGATCGCCGACGAGTGGATCGGGATTCGGCCGGGGACGGACGGGCTGTTCGCGTTCGCGCTGATCCACGAGTTGCTGAAAGCCGACACGATCGACCTGGACTATCTGGTGCGCTACACCAATGCGCACTGGCTGGTGCTGCGCAATCCGGGCGGGGCCGACGATGGCTTGTTCGCGCGCGACGGCGAAGGCCGCGCGCTGTGCTGGGACCGCAATTCCGGCGGCGCGCAGCGCGCCGAGGCGGTGGACGTCTCGCCGGCCGTGGTCGGCGAATACGCGCTCGCCGACGGCCGCCGCGCGGTGCCGGTGTTCCACCTCGTCGCCGAGCGCTACCTCGATCCGCAGTACGCGCCCGACGCCGTCGCCGAACGCTGCGGCATTCCCGCCGACACCATCCGCCGCATCGCCCGCGAACTGGCCGAAGCCGCGTTCGAACATCCCGTGCGCCTGCCGGTCGCCTGGACCGACGCGCACGGCCGCGAGCACGCCGAGATGGTCGGGCGCCCGGTCAGCCTGCATGCGATGCGCGGCATCAGCGCGCACAGCAACGGCTTCCACACCTGCCGCGCGCTGCACCTGCTGCAGCTGTTGCTCGGCGCGGTCGACACGCCCGGCTCGTTCCGCTACCAGCCGCCCTATCCCAAGCCGATCCCGCCGCCGAACCGTCCCGGGAAACAGCGTCAGGCCAACGGCGCGCTGGATGCGGCGCCGCTGGGTTTCGTCCACGGCCCCGAGGACCTGGTGGTCGACGCCGACGGCAACCCGCGCCGCATCGACCATGCCTTCTCCTGGGGCTACCCGTTGTCCGCGCACGGCATGATGCACAGCGTGATCCGCAACGCCTGGGCCGGCGATCCGTACAAGATCGACACGCTGATGATGTTCATGGCCAACATGAGCTGGAACTCGGCGATGAACACCCGCCAGACCATGGGCTGGCTGACCGACAAGGACGAGAGCGGCGAGTACCGCATCCCGCACATCGTCTACGCCGACGCCTACGCCTCGGAGATGACCGCCTACGCCGACCTGGTGCTGCCGGACACGACCTACCTGGAGCGCTTCGACGCGATCAGCCTGCTCGACCGGCCGATCTCCGACGCGGATTCGGCCTGCGACGCGATCCGCCATCCGATCGTCGACGCGGCCAGCCAGCGCCTGCGCGAGGACGAAGCGCCGCGCGACGTGCGCGGCTTCCAGTCGGTGCTGCTCGACCTCGGCGCGCGCATCGGCCTGCCCGGCATGACCCTCGACGACGGCAGCCCGCGCTACCGCGACTACGCCGACTACATCGTCCGCCACGAACGCGCGCCCGGCGTCGGCCTGCTCGCCGGCTGGCGCGGCGAGCGCGGCGAACTCGAAGCCAAGGGCCCGCCGAATCCCGAGCAGTTGCAGCGCTACATCGACAACGGCGGCTTCTGGCGCGGCCACGTGCCGGAGGCGGCGCGCTATTTCAAGATGAGCAACCGCGCCTATCTCGACTGGGCGCAGAAGCTGGGCTTCCTCGGCCACGCCGATCCGATCGCGCTGCAGCTGTACAGCGAGACGCTGCAGAAATTCCGCCTCGCCGCGCAAGGCCACGGCGCGCAGCAGCCGCCGGAACAGCATCGCGAGCGCGTGGCGACGTACTTCGATCCGCTGCCGATCTGGTACGAGCCGTTCGAAGGCGCGCAGGTCGAGGACGGCGCGACGCGCTTCCCGCTCAGCGCGGTGACCCAGCGGCCGATGTTCATGTACCACGCCTGGGGCTCGCAGAACGCCTGGCTGCGCCAGATCGCCGCGCGCAACTACCTGTACCTGCATCCGGACACCGGCGCGCGCCACGGCATCGCCGACGAGGACTGGATCGAGGTCGAATCGCACCACGGCCGCATCCGCGTGCAGGCCAAGTTCGCCGGCAACGTCCAGCCCGACACGGTCTGGACCTGGAACGCGATCGGCAAGCGCCGCGGCGCGTGGAAGCTCGACAAGGACGCGCCGGAAGGGCGCAAGGGCTTCCTGCTCAACCATCTGATCAGCGACGTGACGCCGCGCGGCGACTACGCCAACGCCGACCCGGTCACCGGCCAGGCGGCGTGGTTCGACCTGCGCGTGGCGATCCGCAAGGCCGACGCCGCCGGCGACGCGCAGTCGCGGCCGCAGTTCGAACCGTTGCCGGGCCCGGCCGCCGATGACCGGCCGCTGCGTTACGGCGTAGAGTTCCGGCGACAGCGATGAACCACGTCGTTGCCGCACCAACGCCAGGGAGGCGAGCGCACCATGATTGCCGCTGCAAACACCGGCCGACGGGCCGCGCCGACGGGCGCATCGCGATGAGGGCGGCGCGAGTGTTCGCCGGCCTGCTGTGCATGCTGGCCGGCGTCGCGGTGGTGTTCCTGCTCGGCCTGGGCGGCCTGGACCCGGCCGCGCCGGCCGCGGCGACGCCGGCGATGGTGGCGTTGCTGCCGAGCGTGGCGCTGGGCCTGTCGGTGTTCGCGCTGGGGCTGTGGCTGGTGTTCGCAGGGCGCCGGCGATGACCGCGCTGCCGCCGCCGTCGAAGAAGAAACTCGGCCTGGTGATCGACCTGGACACCTGCGTGGGCTGTCATGCCTGCGCGGTGAGCTGCAAGGAGTGGAACGCCGGCGGTTTCGCCGCGCCGCTGACCGACGAGCGTCCTTACGGCGAAGACCCCAGCGGGGTCTGGTTCAACCGCGTGCACAGCTACGAGCTGGCGGCGCAGGACGCGCCGGCCGGCGGTGGTTGCGGCGTCGCCGGCGATGCCGGTGCCGCCGCCGGTGCTGCCGTCGCCGACGCGCCGCAACCGGCGATGACCCTGCACTTCCCGCGTTCGTGCCTGCACTGCGAGCAGCCGGCCTGCGTCACCGTGTGCCCGACCGGCGCCAGCTACAAGCGCGCCGAAGACGGCATCGTGCTGGTCGACGAGGACAAGTGCATCGGCTGCAAGCTGTGCTCGTGGGCCTGCCCCTACGGCGCGCGCGAGTACAGCGCGGTCGAAGGGGTGATGAAGAAATGCACGCTGTGCGTCGACCGCATCTACAACGAAAACCTGTCCGAGGCCGAGCGCCAGCCGGCCTGCGTGCAGGCCTGCCCGACCCGCGCGCGCCACTTCGGCGACCTCGGCGACCCGGAGTCGGCGGTGTCGAAGCTGGTGGCCGAACGCGGCGGCGTCGACCTGATGGCGCAGCTCGGCTACCAGCCGACCAACAAATACCTGCCGCCGCGCCCGCGCCGCGCGGGCCAGGCGCAGGCCGACGCGCCGCAACGCGAGGAAGCGCTGGACCCGCAGGCGTTGCCGACGGTGCTGCGCTGGCTCGACCGGGTGTTGTCGCGATGAAGTCCGCACGGCGCGGAGAATTGCGGCGTGCGCGGCACGGCGCGTGGCGGCGCGCGCTCCGGCGCTCGCGGCGGATCGGGGCGGGCGCGGCTCGCGCGGACTCGACTTGGGCCGGCACGACTCGCGCGCGCCGGATCGTCGCAGATCGGGCTGTGCCCGAGCAGAACCTGCCGACCCCGTACTTGATCCGGACGGACCGCGCCCGCGCCGACGCTTCGCTGCCTGCGATGTCCCGGTCGATCCGCCCGCCGTCGGCGCGTTCGACTCCTCTCGCCGCTGGCCTTCGCTGACCCATGCATCCGGCTTTCTCGGTCATTTTCTTCACCACCCTCTCCGGCGCCGGCTACGGGCTGATGGCCTGGCTCGGCGCGCTCGCGCTGCTGCAGCACGCCGGTCTGCGCGGCGCGCCGCAACTTCCGTCGTTCGCGCTCGGCGCCGGCCTGCTGGCCTCGCTGGTGTTGGTCACCATCGGCCTGCTGAGTTCGACCGCGCACCTGGGCAAGCCGCTGCGCGCCTGGCGCGCGTTCTCGCAATGGCGCACCTCGTGGCTGTCGCGCGAGGGCGTGATGGCGCTGCTGACCTATGCGCCTGCGCTGGCGCTGCTGGGCTGGCTGCTGGCGCTGGACCCGCAGCGCGCGCTGCCGCCGGCATGGCCGGCGCTGGCCGGCGCGGCGCTGGCGGTGTGCGCGCTGCTGACGGTGGCGTGCACGGCGATGATCTACGCCTCGCTGCCGCCGATCCCGGCCTGGCGTCATCCGCTGGTGGTGCCGGTGTACCTGGCCTTCGCCCTGCTCAGCGGCGCGGCCCTGCTCGCGGCGCTGCCGGCCTCGTTCGCCGCCGGCCGCGTCGCGGCCTGGGCGGTGCTCGCGCTGGCGCCGCTGACCGCGCTGCTGAAATGGCGTTACTGGCGCGCGATCGACCGCGACCGGCTGCCGGTCACGCGCGGCGAGGCGATCGGCCTGCCGGCGCGCGCGCCATCGGTGTTCGAACGCCCGCACACGCAGGACAACTACCTCACCCGCGAAATGGGCTATGTGCTGGCGCGCAAGCACGCGGCCAAGCTGCGCGCGATCGCGCTGGCGCTGTTCGCGGCCCTGCCGCTGGCGCTGGCCGCGCTGGCGCTGGCGTTGCCGGCGGCGACCGCGCCGCTGATGGCCGTCGCCGCGCTGTCGGTGCTTACTGGCGCCCTGGTCGAGCGCTGGCTGTTCTTCGCCCAGGCCCGCCACCTGGTGACGCTGTACTACTGAGGCCGCGACGCCTCGAAAGCCGGTCGCATCAGGCTAAACGGCCTGAATATTGCGATGATCTTCACATTTAGTTTCGCGCCCGTGGCGCTTACAGGACGCGGCTCCTGGTATCGACGACCGCCCGGCGTGGGTTGTGGCCCGGCCCGCACGGCGAATCGGACCAATGCACCGCTTGCGTGACCAAAAGCTGTCCGATGCGCACGTCGGTCGCCGTCCTGTAACCGGTTCCATGGCATTATGCTGGGCCGTCTCCACGACCGCTTCCAGACGATGCTCGGTGCAATCGGGCTCGCCCTGCTCGGCGCGCCCCTGGTCACATTGCCCAATCCCGCCTTCGGCGGGGACCCGACGTTGATCGCCATCGCCAGCGATCCGGCGCAGATGCGCCTGTACTGTTTTTCGACCCGCTGCGGCGACGAAGAATGGCGCGTGGCGATGGCGCCGAAGCAGCGCCTGCCCGACATCGACCCGGCCGAACTGCCGCCGCTGCGGCCCAACGTGTTCCTGCCCGGCCAGCAGCGCGTCGGCATCGGCGGCGTCAGCGCCCCCGCCAGCTCGCGCGAGAGCCGGGCGATGTATTCCAACGACCACCGCATCGGCGCCCGCTATGGCGTTCAGGCCATGCGCGACGGCCCGACCCAGATCGGCCTGAGTTTCGGCGCCGGCTACCGCCTGGCGCCGCTGTACGACGACGGCATCAACCGCACCGGCGCGGTGTTCCGCGGCGAGCTCAACCTCGGCCAGCGCCTCACCGACCGCGCCCGCTGGACCCAGCGCGTGCAGGTCGAAAGCGGCCGCGGCGACACCTTCGTCAAACAGTCGGTGCGGCTGGACGTGGACCTGTACCCGAACTGGAAACTGGAAACCGACTTCGCCATCCGCCACGACAACAAAGGCGGCGGCGGCACCGACAGCGCCGAAAGTTCGATCGAACTGATCCGGCGGTTCTGAGCCCGGCGGGAGGGCTTTCAGGCCGATGGCTTCGCTCAGGTCGCCGCGCGGCAGCGGACACAAAAGCGTCAGGGCTGAAGCCCCCCACAGCAGCCCCCGCGGCTTGCGCGGCTGTTGTGGGAGGGCCTTCAGGCCCGACGCTCTTCGCTCAGGTCGCCGCACAGCAGCGGACACAAAAGCGTCGAGGCTGAAACCCCTCCCACAGCAGCCCCCCGCGGCTTGCGCGGCTGTTGTGGGAGAGCCTTCAGGCCCGATGCTCTTCGCTCAGATCGCCACGCAGCAGCGGACACGAAAGCGTCGGGGCTGAAGCCCCTCCCACAACAGCCCCGCGGCTTGCGCGGCTGTTGTGGGAGGGGCTTCAGGCCCGACGCTCTTCGCTCAGGTCGCCATGCAGCATCGGACACGAAAGCATCGGGGCCCCCTCCTGCTCAGTCGTCTTCACCAAGCCCGCCCTGCAGCGACGCGGCGATGAACTCGCCCGCGCCCTGCTCCAGCAGCCGGCCCGCCACTTCGATTCCCAGGCATTGCGGCGCGTCGCCGCGGCCTTCGCCGTGCGCGCGCACGCTGCGGCCGTCGCCGGCGCTACCGACCTGGCCGTCCAGGCGCAGGTGTTCGCCGTCGAGCCAGGCATACGCGGCGACCGGCACGTGGCAGCTGCCGTGCAGGCTGCGGTTCATCGCCCGCTCGGCCTCGACGCAGGTGCGGGTGGCGGCGTGGTCGAGCGCGGCGCACAGCGCGCGCGTGGCCGCGTCGTCTTCGCGGCATTCCACCGCGATCGCGCCCTGCGCCGGCGCCGGCAGCCAGTGCGGCGCCTCCAGGCGGCGGCGGATGCGCGCGTCCAGGCCGAGCCGCTGCAGGCCGGCGCAGGCCAGGACGATGGCGTCGTAGTCGCCGGCGTCGAGCTTGGCCAAGCGGGTGTTGACGTTGCCGCGCAGGTCCTGCAGCTGCAGGTCCGGACGCAACGCGCGCAACTGCGCCTGCCGGCGCAGCGAGGAGGTGCCCACGCGCGCCCCCGGCGGGAGGTTCTCGATGCCGTCGTGATGGTTGCTGACGAAGGCGTCGGCGTAGTCGGCGCGTTCGAGCACGGCCGGCAGGGCAAAGCCGGGTTCCAGCTCCATCGGCACGTCCTTGAGCGAGTGCACGGCGCAGTCGGCTTCGCCGCGCTGCATCGCCAGTTCCAGCTCCTTGAGGAACAGGCCCTTGCCGCCGATCGCCGCGAGCGAGCGGTCCAGCACCTCGTCGCCGCGCGTGCTCATCGGCACCAGGGTCACCGTGAGGCCGGGGTGCGCGGCGCGCAGGCGGTCGGCGACATGCTCGCTCTGCCACAGGGCGAGCGGGCTCTTGCGGGTGGCGATGCGCAGGGTCTTCATGCCGGCATTATCGCCGCTGCGGCGGGTTGCGGCCAAAGGGGGCCGGGAAGGCGCGGCGGGGCGCGTGATCGAACAAGGGGCGGCATCGCCCTCCAGGCCGTCATTCCCGCGAAGGCGGGAATGACAGTTGGGGAGATGTCGCTGAAGGCTCTGGATTCCCGCGTTCGCGGGAATGACGGTTGAGGGATGGCGCTGAAGGCTCTGGATTCCCGCATCCGCGGGAATGACGGTTGGGGAGATGGCGCTGAAGGCTCTGGATTCCCGCGTTCGCGGGAAGAACGGCTTGGGGCTTGCGGTCGAGGCGCGGTGTGTGCCGGTCCGCGCTGTCGCAACGCAAGCCCCTGTAGGCGCTGCGCAAGCTGCGACCGCGATCCTGCGCTTGCGACGCAAACGGCAGCCCCGCGGTCGCAGCTTGCGCAGCGCCTACAGGGGGCGACCGGTTTTCAAGCGAGAAGGCGGGCCCATCGCCCGCGCCGCGATCACAGGTGCTTCAATGTCTCGCGCAGCGACGCCACGCAGCGCCGGCTCACTTCCAGCGGCTGCTTGCCGTGGCGCAGGATCGCCTGCACGTGGCCCTCGGCGTTGCGCTTGAGTTCGACGATCTCGTGCCGCGCCACCAGGCAGTTGCGGTGGATGCGCACGAAGCGTTCGCCGAATTCGTCCTCCAGCGACTTGAGCGATTCCTCGATCAGGTCCTCGCCGCGCGCGTGGTGGACGATCACGTACTTCTCTTCGGCGTGCAGGTAATGCACGTCCTCGATCGGGATCAGCCGCAGGCTGCCGCGCAGGCGCGCGCACAGGTGGCTGCGGACCTGGCCCGGCGCGGTCTCGCCGTCGCCGGCGCGCTCGCGCCCGGCGGCGAAGGTGCGCACGCGCTCGAGCGCGGCGTCCAGGCGCTCGGCCCGCACCGGCTTGACCAGGTAATCGATCGCCTCGGCCTCGAACGCCGACAGCGCGTGGGCGTCGTAGGCGGTGCAGAACACCACCGCCGGGCGCGGCTCGAACGCGGCCAGGTGGCGCGCGGCCTCCAGGCCGTCGATGCCGGGCATGGCGATGTCGAGCAGGACCAGATCCGGCCGGTGCTCGGCGCAGGCGTGCAGGGCGTGCTGGCCGTCGGCGGCTTCGGCGACGACCTCCACGTCCGGCCGCAGCGCCAGCAGCCCGCGCAGGCGTTCGCGCGCCAACGGTTCGTCGTCAGCGATCACCACTCTCATGGCCAGCCTCGCACCCTTCATCGGCTCTGCGCCTCCACCCCGGTCGGCACGTGCAGTTCGCACAGATAGTAGCCCCCGTCCCATCCTGCGGTCATCCGCGCCGTGGGTCCATAGGCATAGCGCAGGCGCTGGCCGATGCTGTGCTGGGCATGGCGGGCGCCGGCGCGGGCCTCGGCCGGGGCCGGGGCGGGGTTGCGGATGCGCAACAGCAGGTGGTCGCTGAGCTGGGTCAGCTCGATTTCGACCTCGCCGCCGCCGGGCAGGCGCGAGATCCCGTGCAGGACCGCGTTCTCGACCAGCGGCTGCAGCACCAGCCGCGGCAGCGGCATCTTCCACGGCAGCGGCTCGCGCTTGCGCCAGACCACCCGCAGCCGCTCGCCGAGGCGCAGCTGCTCGATCGCCAGGTAGCGCTCGGCCAGCTCGACCTCCTCGGTCAGGCTGGAATCGCTCTTGGACGCGCCCAGCGCGGCCCGGAACAGATCCGACAGGTCCAGCACCGCCCGCTCGGCGACGGCCGGGTCGCTGCGCACCAGCCCGGCGATGGTGTTCATGCTGTTGAACAGGAAATGCGGCTTGATCCGCGCCTGCAGCGCCTCGACCTCGGCGCGCGCGTTGGCGCGGACCTGCGCCTTCCAGCTGTCGTTGACGTAGAGGTAGCGCAGCACCACGCTCACCGCCAGGATCGCGATCGCCGCGGTGCCGCCGACGAAGCGCGCGAACGTGGTGCCGGCCGGGATCAGGCCGACCCCGGTGACCGAGTCGATCCAATGGGTGACCGCCGCCACCGCGGCGGCGATGGCGGCGGCGGTGGCGGTGGCGATGAAGCCGCCCAGCCCGGGCGGCAGCCGCGACAGCTGCCGGCGCGAGACGCACAGCAGCACCGAGATCGCCAGCGCCAGCCACAGGGCGAAGGCGCTGGAGGACACGAACCGGCTCAGGTTCCAGGCGCTGCCGTCCGGGGCCAGCGCCAGCACGATCACGATCAGCTCGGCCATGCTCAGCATGACCACCAGCCGCGGCAGCCGGCACAGGTCCGGCAGCCAGGGCTCGGGTTCGCTCGCGGCGGTGCCGCTACGCAGGTCGGCCATGGGCGCGCGGTTCGGCGGCGGGCTCAGACAGGCGGGCTCGGATGGGCGGGCTCAGACAGGCCGGCTCAGGCGGCGGCGAAGCGCTGCGACAACCAGGCGGCGATCGCGTCGATTTCCTCGGCGCAGGCCTGGTGCGCCATCGGATAGGTGTGCCAGTCGATGCTGAAGCCGAGCGTGCGCAGGCGCGCGGCGGCCATCTCTCCGCCCTGGAACGGCACCACCGGGTCGTAGCTGCCGTGGGCCATGAACAGCGGCTGCGCGCTGGCCGCGGGCGCGGCCTCGCGGACCAGGCGGTCGGCCATCGGCAGGTAGGTCGACAGCGCGATCAGGCCGGCCAGCGGCTCGCGCCGGCGCAGGCCCGCGGCCAGGGCGATCGCGCCGCCCTGAGAGAATCCGGCCAGGATCACGCGCGCAGCCGGCACGCCGCGCCCGGCCTCGCGCGCGATCAGCGCCTCGACCTGGGCCACCGACTCCTCCACCCCGGCCTCGTCGGCGCGGTTGGCGAGGTCCTGGAAATCGCGGATGTCGTACCAGGCGCGCATGCGCGCGCCGTTGTTGATGGTGACCGCCCGCACCGGCGCGTGCGGGAACACGAAGCGCAGCGCCGGCCAGCCCTTGCGCACCAGCTCGGGCACCACCGGCGCCCAGCCTTCGCCGCTGTCGCCCAGGCCGTGCAGCCACAGCACGGTCCAGGCCGGCTGCGGGCCGGTTTCGATTTCGACGGTTTCGAGCGGGGCGGCGACGGCCGCGTCAGAGGTGGCGTTGTCCATGCGCGGCATTGTGGCCGCTCGCGCCAACCGCGCCAACCGCGGCGCCGGGCCGGGGCCCGTCCGGCACGCGCCGGCGCGGCGGGCGGTTCGTGGTCCGGCCCGCCGCTCGTGCGCCGGCCGATCGTGCGACCGGCCGCGAGCCGCTGCGCGCGGCCCGCGCTCAGCGCCGCGGCAGCCTGAAGTTCAAGGTGCGCCGGGCCGGATGGCTCTGGCCGCTGGCTTCGAAGCGCAGCCGCGCCACCGCCGACAGCGCGGCCTCGTCGAACACCCCGGCCGGCTGCGAGGACAGCACCCGCGCCGCGCCGGTGCTGCCGTCGGGCTGGATGGTGAAGGCGACCTCGACGCTGCCTTCGAGCTTGCGGGTGATCGCCACCGACGGGTAACGCGGGCTGGCGTCGGCGATCAGGCGCGGCGCGATCTTGGCCGCCGGCTTGGGCGCGGCCGGCGTCGCTGCTGCCGCGGCGGCGGCTGGGGCGAGCGCGGCGGACGCGGCCGGATGCGGCACCGGCGCCGGCGGGGTCGAAGCGCGCGCTGCGGCCTCGTCGGCCGCCGCCGCGCTGGCGTTGGCCTGGGCCTTGAGCGCGGCGTTGGCCGCGGCGGTGCGCTGCGCGGCCTGGGCGCGGGCCAGGGTCGCGGCCTCGGCGCGTTCGCCCGCCAGCCGCTCGGCGTCTTCGCGCGCGCGCCGCTCCTGTTCGCCCTGCGCGCTGCGCAGGCCCTCGCGCAGGCGCGGCAGCGCCGGCGCCTGCGGGTCCATGCGCGCCAGCAGATCGGTCAGGCGCCGCGATTCGGCCAGGTCGCCGTCGGCCAGGGCCTGCTCGCCGGCGATCACCACGTACGGCTGCAGTTCGGTCAGCGCGGCGGCGACGTCGGCGTGGCCGGGAGTCTTCTCGCGCAGGGCCAGGTAATAGTCGACCGCGCTGTCGCCGGCCGGGGTGTGGATGCGTTGCTCGCGCAGCGCGCGCGCGGCGCGGTCGCGCAGGCCGCCGGCATCGAGTTCGTCCAGCGCCGGCGGCAGCGGCGCGGCGCGGTCGGCGGCGTCCTGCGCGGCCGCCGGCGCCGCGGCGGCCGATTCGGACGCGGCCGGCTGGCCGGAACCGCATCCCGACAAGATCGCCAGCCCCAGACCCAAGGCGACGCCGGCTGCGGCGTCCTGCCATCCCCACGCGCCATTCCTGCGGCGCGCGCCCGGGCCCTGGCCGGCGGCGACGATGCGCGCCGGCTCGATCACAAACTTCACTGCCAACCCCCTGTACCACCGACTGCAGAATGCGAATTGCGGACTACGGACCGCCAGATGCGCGCGCAGATTAGGGCCGGGATATGACGCGGCGAATGCACCGCATTGACCGCTCCTGGCGGATGCGGCCGTGCCGTCCGCGCCCCAGCGTCCTGCCGCGCGGCGCGGATTATCGCGGGGGCGCGACGCCGGCGCGATGCGCAATCGGTCCACTGGCGCCTGCGGCGCAAGGTCGCGGCATCGCGGCGCCCAGGCGCGCGTCCGCGCCAGGCGCCGCGGCCCGCGCGCGCGATAGCGCTGCCTGGCGCACGAAATGCAGGCTCAGACTGAACGATCTGCGCCCCGGTGAAATTGTATTGCGCGCGCGCCGGCTTCTAAGATCGCGCCCATGCCCGCCCGGTCCGCCCTCGCCAACGTCATGCGCCACCTCGTCTTCGGGGTGCTGATCGCGGTGATGCTGTTCAAGCCGGTGCTGGCCTTCGCCGGCGAAGTCAGCGAACTGGACGACCTGGTGCCGGACGCCGCCCTGGTGTTCGACGCCGCCCACGCCGGCGGCCTGCCCGACCAGGACGGCTGCGGCGACCTGCAACGCCACCTCACCCATTGCTGCGCCGTGCAGGCCGCCCTGCTGCCGCGCATCGAGCTGGGGCTGCTCGCCCCCTCCCCCGCGAGCCCGCTGCCAGCGCGCGCCACGGCCTTCGTCGCGGCCGATCCCACGCAACCGCTGCGCCCGCCGATCCACGCCTGAGTCGCCGCCGGCCCCGCCGGCACGGACATGACGTCCGCTCTCGCCGCGCCCTCGAGGCCGCGGCGTCTACAGCGATTCAGGAGACAACCCCATGCGTTTGCGTCCGACGGCCCTGGCCGTCCTGACGGCTGCGCTGTGCTTTTCCGCACAGGCGCGGCCGCCCGTTGCTGCACCCGCCGCTTCCGCCGCGCCGCCCGGCGCGCAGGACGGCATCCACGCCGAAACCGGCGCCCAGCGCGGTTCCGTCCGCGCTGCGTCCGCGCGCGCTGCCTCGGTCTTCACCCTCGACGACGCCTTCGGCCGGATCCAGGACACCCACCCGGACCTGCGCCTGTTCGGCAACCAGCGCAGCGTGCTCGAAGCCGAGCGCGACATCGCCGCGCAGAAGCCCGCCTACGTCGCCGGCGCGTCGATCGACAACGCGCTCGGCACCGGCGCGCTCAGCGGGACCAAGGCGGCCGAAGTCACCTTGACCCTGGCCTCGGTGTTCGAACGCGGCGGCAAGCTCGACGCGCGCCGGGCCTTCGCCCAGAGCCGCATCGACGCGCTCGCGGTGGACCGCGAAGGCCGCCGCCTGGACCTGCTCGCCGAAACCGCGCGCCGCTATCTGGCCGTGGTCGCCGAACAGCGCCGGATCGAACTGGCCGAGTTCGACATCGCCCAGCGCAAGCGCGCGGTGGCCGCGGCGCGGGTGCGCCTGGAGGCCGGCGCCTCGCCCGAATCGGGCCTGCTGACCGCGCAGGCGCAGCTGGCCCGCGCCGAACTCGACCGCAGCCGCGCGCAGCGCGCGTTGCTGGCCGCGCGCCAGTTCCTCGCGGCGCTGTGGGGCGAGCGCGATCCGGGCTTCGCCGCGGTCGCCGGCGACCCATTCGCGCTGCCGCAGGTCCAGGACGCGACCGCGCTGGCGAGCCTGCTGGAACGCAACCCGGAACTGACCCGCTTCGTCGACCAGCGCCGCATCGCCGAATCGCGCGTGCGCCTGGCCCAGACCCAGTCCAAGGCCGACGTGGATTGGCAGGTGGGCCTGCGCCGGCAGCAGGAGAACGGCGATTTCGGCTTCGTCGCCAGCGTGTCGATGCCGCTGGGCGCGGCCGCGCGCGCCGAACCCGGCATCCGCGGCGCCCAGGCCGAGCTGGCGATGCTGGAAACCGAGCGCGAGGCCAAGGGTCTGTCGCTGTACTCCACGCTGGTGGAAGCGCAAGGCCGCTATCGCCTCGGCGCGCTGGAAACCGAACGCTTGAAGCAAGACGTGCTGCCGCGCCTGGAGCGCGCGGAGAAAGCCGCCGAGTACGCCTACCGCGCCGGCGCGATCAGTTATCTGGAACTGGCCCTGCTGCAGGCCGAGAGCGTCGCGGTCCGGCGCCAACGCCTGGACGCCGCGCTGGACGCGCAACTGGCGCTGATCGAGATCCAGCGCCTCACCGGCGAGCCCTTCCTCGCCGTCACCACCGCCCCCGCAGGAGCCACGCCATGAAGCCCGAACTGTTGATCGCCGCGGGCCTGCTGGCCCTGAGCCTGAGCGCCTGCGGCGGCGCGTCCGACCAGGACAAGGCCGCGCCGGCCGCCGCCGCGCAAGGCAAGGACGACCACGCCGACGAAGGCCATGCCGACGAAGGCGACAGCGGCCACGCGCACAAGGAAGCCGAAGGCGAAGCCGGTCACGGCGAAAGCGTGCCCGGCAAGGGCGGCGGCGAAGAAACGCCCGAAGCCGCGACGATCCCGAACGAGATCGCGCGCCGCTCCGGCATCGTCGCCGCGGCGGCAGGTCCCGGCACGGTCGCCGACGAGCACGACGTGCAGGGCCTGATCACGCCGCTGGAAGGCCGCGTGGCGCGCATCACCGCGCGCTACCCCGGCCCGGTGCGCTCGCTGCGCGCCAACATCGGCGATGCGGTCAAGGCCGGGCAGACGCTCGCCACCATCGACAGCAACCTCAGCCTGACCACCTACGGCATTTCTGCGCCGATCTCCGGCGTGGTGCTGGCGCGCAACGCGTCGGTCGGCGAGGTCGCGGTCGAAGGCACGCCGCTGTTCGAGATCGCCGACCTGTCGACGCTGTGGGTCGACCTGCACGTGTTCGGCGCCGACGCCTCGCACCTGCGCCCGGGCCTGCCGGTGACGGTGATGCGCATGGGCGAGGAACAGGGCGTGGACACGGTCATCGACCGGATCCTGCCGGGCACGGCGACCGCCAGCCAGAGCACGGTCGCGCGCGCCTCGATCAAGAACCCCGACGGCCTGTGGCGTCCCGGCTCGGCCGTGCACGCGCGGGTGACGGTCGAGCAGCAGCCGGTGGCGCTGGCGGTGCCGCTGACCGCGCTGCAGCGCATGGACGACGGCGATGTGGTGTTCGTGCGCGACGGCGAGCGCTACAGCGCGCGCCCGGTCAAGCTCGGCCGCCGCGACGCGCGCCGCGCCGAAGTGCTGTCCGGGCTCAAGGCCGGCGAGCAGGTGGTGGTGGAGCAGAGCTTCCTGATCAAGGCCGACATCGAAAAGTCGGGGGCCTCGCATGAGCACTGAGCCGCGGCCCGCGAACAAGGGCGAAGACCCGGCCGGCGCGCTGGAGCGCATCATCGGCTTCGCCATCCGCCACCGCTGGCTGATGCTGGCGCTGACCGTGGCGCTGATCGGCCTGGGCGTGTGGAGCTTCACCAAGCTGCCGATCGACGCCACCCCCGACATCACCAACGTGCAGGTGCAGATCAACACCCAGGCGCCGGGCTATTCGCCGCTGGAGGCCGAACAACGGGTCACCTTTCCGATCGAGACCGCGTTGGCGGGCCTGCCGAAGCTCGATTACACGCGCTCGCTTTCGCGTTACGGGCTTTCGCAGGTCACCGTGGTGTTCAAGGACGGCACCGACCTGTACTTCGCCCGGCAACAGGTGACCGAGCGGCTGCAACAGCTCAAGTCGCAGATTCCCGACGGGCTGGAACCGCAGCTCGGGCCGATCGCCACCGGCCTGGGCGAGATCTTCATGTACACCGTCGACGCCGACCCCAAGGCGCGCAAGCCCGACGGCAGCGCCTACACCGCCACCGACCTGCGCACGCTGCAGGACTGGGTGATCCGGCCGCAGTTGCGCAACACCCCCGGCGTCACCGAGGTCAACACCACCGGCGGCTTCGCCCGGCAGATCCACATCACCCCGGACCCGGCGCGCTTGATGGCGCTGAACCTGAGCCAGCGCGACATCGTCAACGCGCTGGCGGCCAACAACCAGAACGTCGGCGCCGGCTACATCGAACGCAACGGCGAGCAGTTCCTGGTGCGCGTGCCCGGGCAGATCGTCGACATCGAGCAGATCGGCGGGATCGTGCTCGACCGCCGCGACGGCGTGCCGATCCGCATCCGCGACGTCGCCACGGTCGGCGAAGGCCCGGAGCTGCGCAGCGGCGCGGCCACCCAGAACGGCCACGAAGTCGTGCTCGGCACGGTGTTCATGCTGGTCGGCTCCAACAGCCGCGACGTCGCCCAGGCCTCGGCCGAGAAGCTCAAGGTCGCCAACGCCAGCCTGCCCAAGGGCGTCAGCGCCAGCCCGGTGTACGACCGCACCTCGCTGGTCGACCGCACCATCGCCACCGTCGCCAAGAACCTGGTCGAAGGCGCGCTGCTGGTGGTGGTGGTGCTGTTCCTTCTGCTCGGCAACTTCCGCGCCGCGCTGATCACCGCGCTGGTGATTCCGCTGGCGATGCTGTTCACCATCACTGGCATGGTCCGCGGCGGCGTCTCGGGCAACCTGATGAGCCTGGGCGCGCTCGACTTCGGTTTGATCGTCGACGGCGCGGTCATCATCATCGAAAACTGCCTGCGCCGCTTCGGCGAGGCCCAGCACTCGCTCGGCCGCGAGATGACCCGCGAGGAACGCTACGACCTCACCGCCAAGGCCACCGCCGAGGTGATCCGCCCCAGCCTGTTCGGCTTGGGCATCATCACCGCGGTGTACCTGCCGATCTTCGCGCTCAGCGGGATCGAAGGGAAAATGTTCCACCCCATGGCGATCACCGTGGTGCTGGCGCTGACCGGCGCGATGCTGCTGTCGCTGACCTTCGTGCCGGCGGCGGTGGCGATCTTCCTCGGCGGCAAGGTCGACGAGAAAGAGAACAAGGCCATGGCCTGGCTCAAGCGCCGCTACGAGCCGGCCCTGGCCTGGGCGCTGCGCAGCCGCGCGATCGTGGTCGGCGGCACCGCCGCGCTGGTCATCGTCAGCGGCTTCATCGCCACGCGCATGGGCACCGAGTTCGTCCCCAGCCTCGACGAGGGCGACGTGGCAGTGCAGGCCATGCGCATCCCCGGCACCAGCCTGACCCAGTCGACGACGATGCAGAAGCACCTGGAGCAGGCGCTGCTGGCGATGCCCGAGGTCGAGCGGGTGTTCAGCCGCATCGGCACCTCGGAAGTCGCCAGCGACCCGATGCCGCCATCGGTCGCCGACGCGTACCTGATCCTCAAGCCGCGCAAGCAGTGGCCGAACCCGAAGAAGTCCAAGGACGCGCTGATGGAGGAGATCGAAGCCATCGCCGGCACCCTGCCCGGCAACAACTTCGAGTTCACCCAGCCGATCCAGATGCGCACCAACGAGTTGATCTCGGGCGTGCGCGCCGACGTCGCGGTCAAGGTCTACGGCGACGACCTGCAGCAATTGCTCAAGGTCGCGCAACAGATCGAGGCGGTGGCGCGCAAGGTGCCGGGCGCGGCGGACGTGAAGACCGAGCAGGTCACCGGCCTGCCGATGCTGAGCATCGAGCCGAACCATCGCGCGCTGGCGGTGTACGGGCTGAACCCGGCGGCGGTGCAGGAGACCGTGGCGACCGCGGTCGGCGGCGAAGTGGCCGGCCAGTTCTTCGAAGGCGACCGCCGCTTCGACCTGGTCGTGCGGCTGCCGGAAAACCTGCGCCAGGACCCGGCCGCGCTGGCCGACCTGCCGATCCCGCTGCCGCCCGGCACCGCCGACCGCGACGAGTCCAGCCGCGACGCCACCTGGCTCGCCGGCGCGCCGCGCACGGTGCCGCTGCGCGAAGTGGCGACGATCAAGTCGGTGCTCGGCCCGAACCAGATCAACCGCGAGAACGGCAAGCGCCGGATCGTGGTGACCGCGAACGTGCGCGATCGCGACCTCGGCGGCTTCGTCACCGACCTGCGCTCGCGCATCGACGCGCAGGTGAAGCTGCCGGAGGGTTACTGGATCGGCTACGGCGGTACCTTCGAGCAGTTGATCTCGGCCAGTCAGCGTCTGGCGGTGGTGGTGCCGGTGACATTGGTGCTGATCTTCGCGTTGCTGTTCATGGCCTTCGGCTCGGCCAAGGACGCCGCGATCGTGTTCAGCGGCGTGCCGCTGGCGCTCACCGGCGGCGTCATCGCGCTGTGGCTGCGCGGGATACCGCTGTCGATCTCCGCCGGCGTCGGCTTCATCGCGCTGTCGGGCGTGGCGGTGCTCAACGGTCTGGTGATGATCGCCTTCATCCGCAAGCTGCGCGAACAGGGCGACCCGCTCGACAACGCCATCGTCGACGGCGCGCTCGGCCGCCTGCGGCCGGTGCTGATGACCGCGCTGGTGGCCTCGCTGGGCTTCATCCCGATGGCCTTCAACGTCGGCGCCGGCTCGGAAGTGCAGCGGCCGCTGGCCACCGTGGTGATCGGCGGCATCGTCTCCTCGACCCTGCTGACCCTGCTGGTGTTGCCGGTGCTGTACCGCTGGCTGCACCGCAACGAGGAGCGCGGCGGCCACGGCGACACGCCGGCACCGACGCCGGCGGCGCTGCCGCCGGGCGAGCCCGCGCCGGCGCACTGACGCCGGTCCCGCGCGGGCCGCGCGAATGCGGCCCGCGTCCATGCCGCGCCGCTCACGCGCGGCGCGCTTGAATGGGCCGTCGCCGCCCGGCGGCGGCCCGCACTGACGGAGAATCGACATGGGCAGCGGACACGACCACGGCACCGCCGCGATCCGCCACGAGAAACCGCTGTGGTGGGCGCTGGGCCTGACCGGCGGCTTCCTCATCGCCGAAGTGATCGGCGCCTTCCTCACCAACAGCCTGGCGCTGCTGTCCGATGCCGCGCACATGGGCACCGACACGGTCGCGCTGATGATCGCGCTGACCGCGGTGCGGCTCAGCCGCCGGCCGGCCGACGCCAAGCGCAGCTTCGGCTACGCGCGCATGGAAGCGATGGGCGCGATGGCCAACGGCCTGATGCTGTTCGTCGTCGCCGGCTACATCCTTTACGAAGCGGCCGGCCGCTTCGCCAAGCCGGCGGAGATCGCGACCACCGGCATGCTGGTGATCGCCTCGCTCGGCCTGGCGGTGAACCTGATCGCGATGCGCCTGCTGCGCGCCGGCAGCGGCGAGAGCCTCAACATGAAGGGCGCTTACCTGGAAGTGTGGAGCGACATGCTCGGCTCGGTGGCGGTGATCGCCGGCGCGATCGCGATCCGCTACACCGGCTGGGCCTGGATCGACCCGGTGCTGGCGGTGCTGATCGGCCTGTGGGTGCTGCCGCGCACCTGGACCTTGCTGCGCGAAGCCGGCAACGTGCTGATGGAGGGCGTGCCCAAGGGCATCGACCTCGACGCGGTGCGCGCCCTGCTGGCCTCGACCGCCGGCGTGCACGACCTGCACGTGTGGTCGCTGGGTTCGAGCACCCCGGCATTGACCGCGCACCTGGTGGTGGCGCCGGGGACGGATGGCGAGGCGTTGCGGCGGGAGCTGACGAAGCTGCTCGATGAGCGTTATGGGATCGAGCATTGCACGTTGCAGATCGAGAACGAGGCGTGCGAGGGCGAGGCGTGCGACGCGCCGCATGCTTGAGTCCGGGGTATCGGCGCCGAAATCCGAACGCATGGAACCTGCAGCCCTTTTGCCGTTGCCGTTGCAACTGCTGTTGCCTTCGCTTCCCCTCATCACCCGAGGCGCCAGCTGCGCAGACCCGGAGGGCGCGCGCATGGATGCGCGCGTGCGCCGTAGGGGCAGGATGCCCCTTACGGCGCATCCCCGCGCAAGGTGCTGGACGCTGGTCTCTAACCTCAAGTGCATCACCTCAGTGAGGCACTGTGAATGGGTCAGCAGTATTCGCATCTGAGCGCAGAAGAGCGCGGCGCCATCATGGTCTTGATCGCCCAAGGGGCGAGCGGACGGCAAATCGCGCAGACGTTGGGTCGGGCGCAAAGCACTATTGCTCGCGAGTTGCGCCGTAATGGGTTTCGGTCCCATTCGGGGCCGCCGCTGCGCGGGCGCCCCCGTTTCGACCCTGGCTACGATGCGACCCGGGCGGGCCGGCGGGCCCAACGGCTGCGTCGGCGGGCGCGGGTGCGCCGCAAGCTGCGACGCGACACCGTGCTGTGGCGACGCGTGCGCTATTGGCTGGAACGGTGCTGGTCGCCGCAACAGATTGCCGACAAACTGCGGGATCTGTACCCGGACCGGCCCTGGCTGCGCGTGTCGCACGAAACGATCTATACCGCGATTTATGCGATGCCGCGCGGCGAATTGCGCCGCCAGGTGACCCGTCTGCTGCGGCAGGGGCGCAAGTCCGGCCGCCGCACGCGCCAGGGAATCGACGCCCGCGGCCATCTGCCGGATCTACCCAACATCCGCCTGCGGCCGCCGGCCGCGCATGAGCGCCTGATGCCGGGACATTGGGAGGGCGACCTGATCGTGGGCGCGCACAATCGCTCGGCGATTGGGGTATTGGTCTGCCGCCGCACCTTGTACGTCAAGCTGGTCAAGCTCGCCGACGCGACCGCGCACACGGTGCTGGAGGCCTTCAGCTCGGCGTTCGAAGGTGTGCCGGAAAGTTTGAAGAAGACCTTGACCTACGACCAGGGCAAGGAAATGGCATCGCATCGGCAGTTGAGCGAACGCACTGGTTTAGCGATCTACTTCGCCGACCCCCATAGCCCGTGGCAACGCGGAACCTGCGAAAACACCAACGGCTTGTTGCGGCAATACTTTCCCAAGGGCACCGATCTGTCGGTGCATTCTGCGCAGCGCCTCAAAGAGGTGGCGTGGGAAATGAACAACCGCCCCCGTCGTAGCCTGGGCAGGCGCTCGCCCGTCGAGGTGCTCTATGAGGAACTCAAAAACCCGCGGGCGCAGGGTGATGCACTTGGACATTGACTCCGCCAACCAAAGAAAGGGCCTTATCTTTTTCGGATCAAGAGCCACTATGGCTCGAAAGTGGCGCGGGGCCGCGCCATAAGGGGCATCCTGCCCCATGGCGCGCGTGCGCATCCATGCGCACGCCCTCCGGGGCTGCGGAACATGGGCTTCAGGTAGAGATTCGTCCGGGCGAACGGCAAGAGCAAGGGCAAAACAAATTCCGGCTTTCGCTGGGAGAGTCGCGGTTAGGCACAACGCATTCCCGCCAGCGCGATCGCGTCTCGCGCAATGCCCGCAACCGAACACAAAACCGCCCGAAGCCCCTGTAGGAGCGGCGCAAGCCGCGACCACGACATCGCGCTTACGACGCAAGCGAGGTTTCGCGGTCGCGGCTCGCGCCGTTCCTACAGCTGGATCGCGACGCCACGCAGCGACTCATCCCTTCGGACAAGGCCCGCCCGCATCGGCCCAAGTCTTGAACGCCTCCACGAACCGATCGTGCGCCACCGGCACCGGCGCGCGCGTGCCACCGGGAGCCCATCCCCACAGCACCAGCTTGTCTTCGCTGACGTGCTTGATCAGCGCGGCGAAATCGCGCCCGCCGTTGCGTTCCTTGTCCTTGATCATCGCGCACAGCTGCGGCGCGGGCAGGCCGATCCAGGCCATCTTGTGCTGCGGCGGCGGCAGTTGCCAGTGCGGCGCGCCCGGTGGCGCGCCGGGGCCGTAGCTGGCCGGCAGGTTGGCTTCGCCGTGGCAGGT
This sequence comes from Lysobacter yananisis, assembly GCF_031199375.1. NCBI lineage: Bacteria > Pseudomonadati > Pseudomonadota > Gammaproteobacteria > Lysobacterales > Lysobacteraceae > Lysobacter > Lysobacter yananisis. Next base: position 2,469,728 of record NZ_CP133568.1, on the reverse strand, counting down.
CGAGCACGGCAGGCCGGCGGCGCCCTTGCCGTCGGGGCCGCGCACCACGCCCTGCGCGTGCGGGCGGCCGTCGTCGAATTGCAGCGGTTGGTCGCCGGGGATGTGGCAGTTCTGGCAGCGCGGATGCTGGAACACCTTCTGCACCGTGGCGAAGGCGGCCACCGCGCGCGCTTCGCCGGCGGGCGCGGGCTTGGACCCGGCGCCGAACACCGCCAGCAACGGCGCCAGGGCCAGCGCGGTCAGGATCAGGGGCGTTGCGCGCATCGTCGATTCTCCTCGGGCCGGCCGGTTCACGCGGGCACCCGCAACGGCAGCTCGCGCAGGCGCGTGCCGCCCAGCGCGAACACCGCGTTGGCCACCGCCGCCGCCACCGGCGCGGTGCCCGGTTCGCCGGCGCCGCCCATCTTTTCCGCGCTCGGCACGATGTGCACCTCGATCGCCGGCGCCTCGTCCATGCGCAGCACCCGGTAATCGTGGAAGTTGGATTGGCGCACGCGCCCGTCGCGGAAGGTCAGCTCGCTGTACAGCGCCGCGCCCAGGCCGAAGTTGATGCCCGATTCCATCTGCGCGCGCACCCCGTCGGGATTGACCGCCAGCCCGCAGTCGATCGCGCAGACGAAGCGGTGCACGCGGATGCGCTTGCCGCCGGGCGCATCCTCCAGCGAGACCTCGGCGATCTGGGCGATGTAGCTGCCGAAGGATTCGTGCACGGCCACGCCGCGCGCGCGTCCGGCCGGAAGTTTCGAACCCCAACCGGCCTTCTCCGCCGCCAGGTTCAACGCCGCCAGGTGCCGTGGATGCTCGCCGAGCAACGCGCGCCGGTATTCGACCGGGTCGCGGCCGGCCGCGTGCGCGGCTTCGTCGATCAGGCTCTCCATGACGAAGCCGTTGTAGCTGTGCCCGACCGAGCGCCACCACAGCACCGGAATCCCGGTCTGCGGCGAATGCAGTTCGACGAAGTGGTCCTTGACGCCCTGGATGTACGGCGAATCGGCCACGCCCTCGACCGAGGTCGAATCGACGCCGTTCTTGACCAGCATCGGCGCCATCGGCGTGCCGGTGATGATCGACTGCCCCACCAGGGTCTGCTTCCACGCCACCGGCCGGCCCTGCTTGTCCAGGCCGATGCGCGCCCGCTGCAGGTACATCGGCCGGTAGTAGCCGCCGCGCACGTCGTCCTCGCGCGACCACACCGTCTTGACCGGCTTGCCCGCGGCCTTGGCCACATGCACCGCTTCGGACACGAAGTCCGAGCTCGGCGTCGCGCGCCGGCCGAAACCGCCGCCGAGGAAGGTGGTGTGGATCTGCACCTGCTCGGGCGCAAGCCCGGTGATCTTGGCCGCCACGGCCTGGTCCAGGGTCTGGAACTGGGTGCCGGTCCAGACCTCGCAGCGGTCCGCGCCGATCCTGACCGTGCAATTGAGCGGCTCCATCGGCGCATGCGCGAGGTACGGCACGTGGTACTCGGCCTCGATCACCTTCGCCGCGCCCTTCAACGCGGCGTCGGCGTCGCCGGCGCGGCTCGCGACCGCGCCGCCGCCGGCCGCGGCCAGGCGCGCGAACTCGGCGCGCAACTTGGCGTCGTCCAGTCCGTCCGCGTTCGGGCCGGGATTCCAATCGATCTTCAACGCGTCGCGGCCCTGCTTGGCCGCCCAGTAGTGATCGGCGACGACGGCCACGCCGCTGGGCACCCGGACCACGTCGCGCACGCCGGGCACCTTGCGCGCGGCGCTGTCGTCGAAGGATTTCACCGTGCCGCCGAACACCGGCGCGCGCGCGACCATCGCGGTCAGCAATCCGTCGAAGTGCACGTCCATGCCGAACTTGGCGCGGCCGTCGATCTTCTCCGGGCCGTCCAGGCGCCGCGTCGGCTTGCCGATGATCTTCCAGTCCTTGGCGTCCTTGAGCTTGGGCGGCGTCGCCGGCGCCGTCAGCCCGGCGGCGGCCGCGACGAGTTCGCCGTAGCGCAGGCGGCGCGAACCGTCGATCACCGCGCCGTTCTCGGTGCGCAAGCGTTCGGCCGGCACGCCGAGCCGTTTCGATGCGGCCGCCAGCAACAGCGTGCGCGCCGTGGCGCCGGCCATGCGGTAGCGCTCGAACTCGCTCCAGGTGCTGGTCGAGCCGCCGGTCATCTGCATGCCGAACGCGGTGTGCTTGTAGTCCGGCGCGGCCGGCGCGTGCTCGACCTTGATCTTCGACCAGTCCGCGTCGAGCTCTTCGGCGATCAGCATCGCCAGGCCGGTCCAGATGCCCTGACCCATTTCCGAGTGCGACAGCAGCACGGTCACGGTGTCGTCGGCGGCGATGCGCAGGAACGCGTTGGGCGCGAAGCCCGCGGACACGGCGGCGGCCGCCGCCGGCGCGGCCTGGGCGAAGCGCTTGGCGCCGGGCACGAGGAAGCCGACCACCAGGCCGCCGCCGATCGTCGCCCCGCTCTTGAGGAACCGGCGCCGCGAGGGCGCATCGAGGGTGTTCACAGCCACCTCCTTGCAGACGCATGCGGCGGCGGCGCGGGCCGCGGCCGCGGAGCGGGAATCAGGCGGTTTCGACGTTGCGCAGCACCGGCAACGGCAGCGGCACGGCGCTCGCGGCGGTCGGCGGATCGAACGCCGTCGCGCCGCCGCCGGCGATCTGCGCGGCGCGATGCACCGCCGCGCGGATGCGCGGATAGGTGCCGCAGCGGCAGATGTTGCCGGACAGCGCCTGGTCGATGTCGGTGTCGGTGGGTTGCGGGACTTTGCCCAGCAGCGCGGCCGCGGACATGATCTGGCCGGACTGGCAGTAGCCGCACTGGACCACGTCGATCTCGGCCCAGGCGCGCTGCACCGGATGCGGGCCGTCGCGGCCGAGGCCCTCGATGGTGACGACCTTGCGTCCTTGCACCGTGGCCGCCGGCGTCACGCAGGCGCGGCGCGGGGCGCCGTCGACGTGCACCGTGCAGGCGCCGCATTGGGCGATGCCGCAGCCGAACTTGGTCCCGGTCAGGTGCAGCAGGTCGCGCAGCACCCACAACAACGGCATGTCCGGCGGCGCGTCGACGTCGTGGTCGATGCCGTTGACGTTGAGCTTCATCGGTGTCCCTCGCGGCGGCTGGGGTGGTCCGAGCCTACACCCGGCTTCGCCGCCGATGCCAGCGCGCCGCGGCGCCGCTGCGGCGATGCATGACGGGCGTCGCGGCCGGGCGATCCGGCCCGGGCTTGCCCAGGACTGCAGGCCGAAGCGGTATACGCGTCCGCCGGATCGGCCCCGGCGTCGCGGCGACGGGAGAAACCCCTGCGCGCCGGCTTGCCTGAAACTGCCGTTCGCGCGCCGCCGCCGGCGCGCCGCGACGGCGGCGGCATGCCGCGCCGCCGCAGTCGTTCTAGACTCGACCCTACCCCGCCCACGGTCGCCCTCCATGGCCGATTCGCCGGAACCCGGTTCTTCCCCCCGCAGCGCGCCCGGCGGCGCGCGCGCGGTGCTCGAAGCCAGCGCCGCCGCGGCCGCGCGCGGCGACCCGGCGACGCTGGCGCTGGTGCTGGAGACCGAAGGCTCGACCTACGTACGCGCCGGCGCGATGGCGCTGTTCGGCGCGCGCGAGGGCCAGATCGGCTGGCTCAGCGGCGGCTGCGTCGAGCCGGAGATCGAGCAGCGCGCCGCCGAAGCCGCGGCCGCCCAGGGCATCGACTGGATCGACATCGACACCCGCAGCGACGAAGACCTGTTCGCCGGCTCCGCGCAAGGCTGCCGCGGCCGCCTGCGCCTGGCCCTGCTGCCGCTGGCGGGCCTGCGCGACTGGCCGGCGCTGGTGGACGAATGGCGCCGCGGCCACGGCGACCTGCGCCTGGACCTCCAGGCCGGCGGCGCACTGACCGCGGCGGTCGGCGACGAACGCCAGCGCTGGACCCTGCCGGCGGCGTCGTTGCCGTGGCCGTCCGCGCCCGGCGCCGCCGAACCCGGCCGCTGGCGCCTGGAGATCGCCGCGCCGCCGTCGGTGCTGGTGCTCGGCGCCGGCCCGGAGACCCCGACGCTGCTGCCGCTGCTGCGCACGCTCGGCTGGATGACCACCCTGGTCGAACGCCGCCCGCGCTGGGCCGCGCTGGCGGCGCTGGCCGACCACGCGCTCGCGCGCAGCCCCGCGCAGGCGCTGGCGACCGCGCGCGCGCACGACGCCGCGCTGGTCATGCACCACCATTTCGAACTCGACCGCGAAGCGCTGGAACATCTCGGCGGCGACGGCGGCCAGGGCATCGGCTTCGTCGGCCTGCTCGGCCCGCAACGCCGTCGCGACGACCTGTTCCGGGTGCTGCCGGCGGCGGCGCGCGACGCGCTGGCCGCGCGCCTGCATTCGCCGATCGGCCTGGCGCTCGGCGGCGAAGGGCCCGAGGCGATCGCCCTGAGCGTGGCCGCGCAATTGCAACGCCACCGCCACGGCGCGGACTGAACGATGGACTTCGCCGCCGTGCTGCTCGCCGCCGGCGCCAGCCGCCGCCTCGGCCAGCCCAAGCAACTGCTGCGCCGCGACGGCGAAAGCCTGCTGCGGCGCGGCGCGCGGCTGGCACTGGCCAGCGGCGCGGCGCGCACCGTGGTGGTGCTCGGCGCGCGCGCCGAACGCCTGGGCGCCGAACTCGACGGCCTGGCGGCACAGAGCGTGCTCAATCCCGATTGGCAGGACGGGATGGCCAGCAGCCTCGCCACCGCCGCGCGCGCGCTGGCCGGATTCGACGGCGCCGTGCTGGTGCTGGCCTGCGACCAACCGGCGCTGGAGCTGGCGCACCTGCTGGCCCTGCGCGACGGCGCCACCGCGGCCGGCTGCGCCGCGACCGAACATGCCGGCGCGCTCGGCGTGCCGGCGCTGATCTCGGCACAGCTGTGGCGCGAGGCCACCGGCGTGCGCGGCGACCGCGGCTTCGGCGCCGCCCTGGCACAGGCGCCGGACGGCGCGGTGTGGCGCCTGCGCGCGCCGGAACTGGAACTGGACCTGGACACGCCCGACGACGTCGACGCCGCCATCGCCCGCGGCTGGCTGGATCCGCTCTGAGCGATCTCGGTTTGGGGTTGGCTTGTGTCGCGCGCGCGGCGTCGGTCAGGTGTGCCGCCTGTAGGAGCGGCGCGAGCCGCGACCGCGAAACCTCGCTTGCGTCGTAAGCGCGATGTCGCGGTCGCGGCTTGCGCCCCGCCCGCAGCGGGCAGCGCACGAGGAAACCGGCTTGAGTCATAGGCCGCGGCCGCTGGGGAGGGTCGGGGTCGACCTGGGGATGCGACCGCGACCTATGACTCAAGCCGGCTGCTTCGCCCCACGCGAGGCGGGCGGTGCGGGCGGGAGGGGGTGCGAAGGGCCGACGCGGCGGCGGAGGCCCGCGCCGCCCGGCCAGACGTCCTGTCGGCCGGGCGGCGCAAACCGCACGCCGGCCCTAGGGAACCAACGTGCCAAACACGGGCTGCGAGTCGCCGTTGTAGAAGACGCGGAGCCACAAGCCCTTGCCGGCCTGGAGCGCGTACTTCCGCGCCGAGGGCAGCACGGACTTCAGCGCCGCTTCGGCGCTGCGGTACTCCTGCTCGATTTCCGCCACCGCCGCGGTCAGCGCTCTATCGTCGCCGCCGTCGCGTTGCTTCAGTTCCACGCGAAACATGGGTCATCCTTGTTGAAAAGTTCAGCCGGCCCGGTCTGGGGGATGTCCGCTTCCTGGCGGATCTGTGACTCGGTAGTGCCGTCGAGCGATTCAAAAGATGCTTGTTGCGCGCAATAGAAACTGTCGTCGGAGTGCTCTACAGCGTGTAGGAATTTTCCTAATCCGACGTGCCACGCGTCACAGGTTTCAAACGCTACGGTGGACTTGTGATGCCGTTTGCTCATGTGGACCTGCTTCACGGTCGCTACCCCGGGGCCGCGCTAGGCGGTCCGGGCGGGACTTGGCCGGGTCGGACCTACCCGATCGGACCTGCCCGACCGGACAGGTCCGGCTGCAGCGCGCGCACGCCCTCGCGCAGGGCTTCGGCCAGCGCGCGCACGCGCTCGGTCCGGCGCAGGTCGGGGTGTTGCAACAGCCACAGGTCGGCGCCCATCGCCTCGACCGGGTCGCCGACCCGGACCAGCCCGCGCTCGCCGTCGCCGAGGTAACACGGCAGCACCGTCAGGCCGAGGCCGGCGACCGCGGCCTCGCGCAGGCCGAGCAGGCTGTTGGCGCTGAACACGGCGCGGCGGTCGTACTGCATCCGCCGCAGCCACTGGGCCATGGCGATGTGGGCGAGGTTGCCGGCGGGCAGCAGCCAGTCGTAGCCGTCCAGGTCCTGCGGCCCGGCGCCGCGCGGCAGACGCAGCGCGCGCGGCCGGTACACGGCGCTGGCCAGGCGCGCGAGCTTGCGCCCGACCAACCCCTCCGGCGGCTCGCCGCCAGGGCGCAGGGCGAGGTCGGCCTCGTGCCGCGACAGGTCCTGGGTGTGGTTGTCGGCGGTGACCTGCACGACGATGCCCGGATGGGCGCGGCGGAACCGCGCCAGCAGCGGCGGCAGCACCCGGTGCAGCAGCGGCTCGACCGTGGCCAGGCGGACCGTGCCGGTCGGACGCGCGTCCAGGCCGGCCAGGCGGCGCTCGGTCGCGGCGATGCGTTCCTCGATCTGCGCCGCCGCGGCGATGGCTTCCTCGCCGTTGGGCGTGGGCGCATAGCCCTCGCGCGCGCGTTCGAACAGGCGCACCCCGAGCGCGCGCTCGATCGCGTTGACGCGCCGGAACACGGTGGGATGGCTGACGCCCAGGCGCTTGGCCGCGCCGTTGAGCGAGCCGGCGCGGCCGATCGCGAGCAAGAAGCGATAGTCGTCCCAGGACAGCGGCGCGGCGACGGCGGCGAGGCGGGAGCGGTTGTTCATTCGTGCAAGCCCGGATTGCATCGGTGGGGAAATGTATTTCAGCACTGAACAGCCTAGCCTGCGTCCACCGCGTCGCACGACGCAAGTTTCGAGGAGCCCGTCCATGTCCGCCCGCCTGGATTACAACAAGGTCGACCCGCGCGGCACCCAGGCCCTGCTGGGCCTGCGCAAGTACATCGAACACAGCGGCCTGGAGCCGTCGCTGGTCGATCTGGTCAATGTCCGCGTCTCGCAGATCAACGGCTGCGCCTACTGCATCCGCGCGCACACCGACGAGGCGGTGGAACGCGGCGAGAGCCATCGCCGCCTGCACCTGTTGCGGGTCTGGCCGGAGGGGCCCTTCAGCGAACGCGAGCGCGCGGCGCTGGCCTGGGCCGAGGCGATCACCCACGTCGGCGATCCGCTCGACCAGGCGCCGGTGGACGATGCGGTGTATGCGCGGGCGCGCGCGCAGTTCGCCGATTCGGATTTGGTCGCGCTGACGTATGCGGCGATCGCGATGAACGCGTGGAACCGCTTGGCGATCGCGTTCCGCAAGCCGGATCCGGCGTTGGCGGGTTGAGCCGCGGCGCGAGACGGTGCGGAAGCGATACCGGAGCGCGTACGCCGCGTCGCTCAGAACCGGTAGCGCACCACCCGGCCCAGCTCGCGCAGCCAGCGCGAGCGCTCGTACAGGCCGATGGCCCAGCGCTGCGTCCACGGCAGCGCGGCCATTTCCGGCAGTTGCGTGTAGCGCGCCTCGTCGACCAGTTGCAGCCGCGGATGCCAGGATTCCACGCCGCCGGCGCCCTCGCGCCCCCATTCGCCGATGCGCGCGTCGGTGGCGCGGATCATGCGCGCGTGGCGCAGCAGCCGCAGCGCCAGGCGATTGTAGACATCGCATAGCAACTGCCCGCCTTGCGGGAAATGCTCGACCAGGCGCCGCACCAGTTCGCGCGCGCGCCATTCGTCGAGATAGGGAAACAGCCCCTCGGCGATCACCAGCACCGGCCGGTCGCGGTCGAGCCGGCCGATCCAGTCCGGCTCCATGACGTTGGTCGCCAGGGTGCGGTACAGGCCCAGCCGCTGCGGCAACAGCTCGCGACGCAGCTGGATCACCGCGGGGAAGTCGATGTCGAGCCAGTCCACGTCCAGCGCCGGATCGACCCGGTAGATGCGCGAGTCCAATCCGCAGGCCAGGTGCAGCACCAGGGTGTCGGCGCGCGACTGCAGCGCCGCGCGCGTCCACTTGTCGATCGCCAACGAGCGCAGGGCCAGGCCGCGGATGTCCAGCGGCCCCAGGCCGAAGCGCTCGAAGTCGTAATCGATGCGGCGGACCAGGTCGTCGGCGAGGCGATCGTGCAGGACCGGATGCGCGGCGCGGTTGTCCATCGCCTTGGCGTAGAGGGTGATCAGCAGGGTTTCCTGGCTGCCTTCCAGGCGCATCGACGGCTCCATCGGACGAACGAAGACGGGCTGCGGGCCGCCGATCCGGCACGGCCCGGACGACGACACTAGGCCCGGCCGCGGTAGCGCGGCGTGATGCCGGTGGGCGGCGCCGCGCCCTATGCGCCACGACCGCACTTGGCGCCGCGCCCGTCGCCGGCCACGCAGACCGGTTCCGCCCGCGCCTGCCGGGCCGCGCAGCGGCGGCGTCGCGCCTGCAACGATCCGTGCCCGCGGTGCGATTGCGCGGCCGCGGACGCGCGCGGAGACTTCACGCCATCGCCGCGCCGCCCTCCTCGCCGCGCCGGCCATGCCCAGGACCCCGGATGGACGCGTTGCTGCACCTGATCGAGAACTACGGCCTGCTCGTGGTGTTCGTCTGCGTGCTGCTCGACCAGGGCGGGCTGCCGGTACCGGCGTATCCGCCGATCGTGGTCGCCAGTTCGGTGGCCGTGGACCACCAACCCAACCTGTGGCTGGCGTTGCCGCCGGTGCTGCTGACCGCGACGCTGGCGGCGCTGCTGGCCGACAGCGCGTGGTATTTCGGCGGCCGCCGCATCGGCGCGCGCCTGCTGCGGCTGATGTGCCGGCTGTCGCTGTCGCCGGATTCGTGCGTGCTGACCACGCGCAGCCTCTACGCGCGCTGGGGCGCGCCGTCGCTGGTGGTCGCCAAGTTCGTGCCCGGCTTCGCCGCGGTGGCCACGGTGCTGGCCGGCGAGACCGGCACCCGCGCGCGCCGCTTCGCGTTCTACGACGGCCTCGGCGCGCTGCTGTGGGCCGGCGCGGCGGTGGCGCTGGGCGCGGTCTTCCACCGCGCGGTCAACCAGTTGCTGGAACGGCTCGACACCCTCGGCCGCTATGGCCTGATCGCGTTGGCCGCGATGCTGGCCGCGTGGATCGGCTACAAGCTGCTCAAGCGCTGGCTGTTCCTGCGCGAACTGCGCATGGCGCGGATTTCGGTCGCCGAACTGGCGCAGTTGCTCGACGCCGGCTCCGAGCCGACGATCCTGGACGTGCGTCCGCACCAGCAGCGCGACGCCTCGGGCTGGATTCCCGGCGCGATCTTCGTCGCCACCCTCGCCGACGAGTCGCTCAGCGGCATCGCGCCGCAGCGGCGCGAGGAAGTGATCGTCTACTGCGACTGCCCCAGCGAAGCCTCCGCGGCGACGCTGGCGCGCGAACTGCGCCGGCGCGGCTTCAAGCGGGTGCGGCCGCTGGCCGGGGGCTTCGAGGCGTGGCGGGCGCAGGGGCTGGCGGTGGCGCAGGAATGAAGGGCGAGGAGTGAGCGTGGAGGAGTGAGGAGCGAGAGGGAGCGCTGCTGTCGCTCGCTCCTCACTCCTCTGAGCTCGCTTCTCAGCCTTCGTAGAACTCGAAATGAAGGGCGAGGAGTGAGCGTGGAGAAGTGAGGAGCGAGAGCGAGCGCTGCTGTCGCTCACTCCTCACTCCTCTGCGCTCGCTTCTAGCCTTCGTAGAACTCGATCGGCAAGCCGTCCGGATCGGCGCAGAACGTGAGCCGCCGGCCGGTGTATTCGTCCACGCGGACCGGTTCGGCCGCGACGCCGTGCGCGGCCAGGCCGGCGATGCAGGCGTCGAGGTCGGGCGTGCGGAACGCCAGGTGGCGCAGGCCGCAGGCTTCCGGATAGGACGGACGCGGCGGCGGGTCGGGAAACGAGAACAGCTCGATCTGGCCGCCGTCGGGCAGGGCCAGGTCGAGCTTGTGCGAGCGCCGCGCCTCGCGCCAGGCTTCGGCGATCACGCGCAGCCCGAGGATCTGGACGTAGAAGCGCCTGGAGCGCTCGTAGTCGGCGCAGATGATCGCGACGTGGTGGATCGCGGACAGGTGCATGCGGCCTCCGGCGGGCGCGGGGTGTCGCTCGCCCGGGGCCGATTGTCGGATACTGCGCGCGTCCTGTCGCGCCGCGACGCCGCCGCTCCCCGGATGCCCATGCCGCGCAAGCCCCGCCCGTCCCGCAGGAGAACGCCATGACCGTCTACGTCGACGACGCCGTGTGGCCCTGGCGCGGCGAGCGCTGGGCGCACCTGATGGCCGACACGCTGGAGGAGCTGCACGAATTCGCCCAGCGCCTGGGCAAACCGCGGGTGTCGTTCCAGGACAAGCCCAGCGGCTGCCATTACGACGTCACCGCGCACATGCGCGAACGCGCGCTGGCGCTGGGCGCGGTGGCGATCTCGCGCCACCGCGACCGCGCCCAGGTGCGGGCGATCATCCAGCGCGCGCGCGACCAGGCCGCGCGGCGCGCGCCGTGAGAGGTTGTGGGAAGGCTCTCGAGCCCGATGTCTTCCTGTTGGGCTCGAGCGAGCCGGGACGAGTGCATCGGGCCTGAAGGCCCTCCCACAAAGGCAAGAGCGTCGGGCCCGAAGGTCTCCGACAGCCGCATCGCCCCATGCCGGGGGCCGGGAGCGGCCGCTCAGCGGCGTGAATCCACCGCCATGCGCAGCGCCAGCGCCGACAACACCCCGCCCATGACCCAGCGCTGCGCCGCGATCCAGCGCGGGCGCCCGGCCAGGAACGCGGCGATCGTGCCGGCGGCGGCCACGATCAGCGCGTTGACGCCGACGCTGATGCAGATCTGCACCGCGCCCAGCAGCAACGACTGCGGCATCACGCTGCGCGCCGGGTCGATGAACTGCGGCAGCAGCGCGAGGTAGAACACCGCCACCTTGGGATTGAGCAGGCTGGTCAACAGCCCCATCGCGAACAGGCGGCGCGGGCTGTCCGGCGCCAGTTCGCGCACCTGGAACGGGGAACGCCCGCCCGGCTTGATCGCCTGCCACGCCAACCACAGCAGATACAGCGCGCCGCCGAAACGCAACGCGTCATAGGCGTAGGGCACGGCGAACAGCAGCGCGGTGATGCCGAAAGCGGCCCCCAGCAGATAGAACACGAAGCCGACCGCGACCCCGGCCAGCGACGTCCACCCGGCGCGGCGACCCTGGCAGATCGACCGCGAGACCAGATACACCATGTTCGGCCCCGGGGTCAGCACCATCACCAGGGCCAGGCCGGCGAACGCCAGCAACGACGACGGTTCGATCATGCGGGGCTCCATGGGTAGAAGGCGAGGCGGCGCCGGGAGCGGCCATGATCGCCGATCCGGACGGGGCGTGGCTGTGCGCATTGCGAGCAGAACTGCTATCCGTTCCGTCCCTGAACGCCCGGCGGATCGGGATGTCTCATGCGGGGCAGTGCGGCGGCGGCCGTAGATACCGCCGGCCGGTTGGCAACGTTGGCGACGACGTCATTGCCACTACACCTATTGAAGGAAAAATCAGCATGCCCTGTTGCCGGAATGCTATGGCCGGCGCCACGTCGGCACAAAGCACACACATAAGATCATCGTTTTTGTCATCCGCTTCGCTCCGGGCGAATCGCCATCGTCAGCGGCTCGCGATTAATGCGTGTTGACGCCCGATCTAAAAGCGATCCAATCTTCGGCTCGGAAACGATCCATCACACGAACCCGCTGTACGAATTTTCTGAAGGTTACGCTGCGCCGGCAGCAGGGCAACGCGACCTTCTGCCATCCCGCTCGGCGAGCGCTCCTCGTTATGCATCACCCTTCTCAACGTTCGCCAACAACTCCCAAGAAACTCAAACCCAACCTGATGCATGAACAGTCGGGCGACAAGGAGCCACACCATGCCAATCAGCCCTGAGCTCCAAGCCAAGATAGACGCGCTGGAGGACGAAGGCCTCAGAACCAGGATCCTTCGGGTCCTGACCGGCCCTGGCAAGAGACGCGTGAGCGATGAGGCGATCTACGAAAATGCGCTAGCCGGCTACCTGGTCGCGAAAGAGCAGCAAGCGCGGCTGCGGACATGGCACGACGACGAGATCGTGGCCTTCGCTCGCTACTTCCTTGAAAAAAGGCCGGAAGACTACGCCGAGTTCTTGCGCCAGGAAAAGGAATTCAACGAGATCGAGCCCGATCTCGCCCTGGCGGTCCGCCATCTGATTTGGCAATGGATGCCGGACCTGGATTTCCCCGACTGCGATGAACTCTTCGGGAAGTTCCGCGACTACGTCAAATCGGATCGCGTCTGACCAGGGAGGGTCGGGCCATGACGAACTACTTTTTGTCCGACACGAGCAGTTTGGTCTACGCCTATCGCGCAGGCGGCTCGCAGTTGCTGGACACTTACATGGATGTCGCGAAGGCCGAAGGATACGAACTGGCCATCTCCAATACCGTACGCCTGGAAATACGCAACGGCCCTCTCAATCGTGAGCTTCTCGCGTACATCGCCGATCGGCAGATCCCGGTCCTCGAAGCCCCCGACACCGAAAGAGAACTCAGGGCCGCCACCGACCCCGACGAGCGCTCCCGGCTCGCCAAGAACGCCGGCGAACGTTCCCTGATCGAGATCGCCGCGCGCGAGCACACGCAAGGTCGCGACACCGTCGTCTGGTCCGACGACAAGCACTTCGTTTCGCCGCAGATCCAACGCCAGTTGCAGCGGGAATTGCCTGGCCTGCAGACGACGACCACCGCCGAGTTGCTGGACCGATCCTATCGCGACGGCTTCATCGCCGAGGCCGAATACAAACAACACTTAGCGGGCTACCAGAACCAACCGGTCTTCAAAGACAGCCCGCGACTGAACTCGTTCGACACCGCCCTGTCCGGAGCCGTGGCCGATCTCGCCGAAGGCGATGCGTCCGTGCGCGCTCCCGGCGGGCAACGCGGATACGCCTCGGCGCAATTGCTGATCGGCGAGGTGCCCCGTAACACGCTGATACGTTCCGGCGGCCTGCTGGCGACCGGGGCCGACCTGACGGCCAGCGCCACGCGCGTCGCCGAGCTGCTGGAGCAGGACAATCCGGCCGCGGCGCAGTCGGAAGCCAGCCATGCCGTGGCGCGCAATGTCGGCGGCTGGCTGGGCGGCAGCGCCGCCGCTGCGACCGTGGGCACGTCGGGCTACCTGCCGGCCGCCATCGTCGTCGCCGACGCGATGCTGATGAGCAAGGCCTTCGACAAAGCCGTGGACCTCAAGGAAAACCGCGACATCACCCGGCAGACCGATCGGCAGGGCGTGGTCTGGACGTTCGACGGCCGCAATTGGGTGCGCGAGGAACGGATCGACAAGACCGCCGACGGTCGCGACGATCCGGTCGAGGGCCGGCTCGGCGCCGGCTACGAAAAAGCGCGCGAGCTGGGCGCGTACGCCAGCGCCCGGGCGGTCGAGCTGGCCTTGGCCAAGACGCCGAGGCCTCAGGACCCGTTCGATGTTCCGGCTGGGCCAGGCGATCGGCGCGGCCTGGACAACCAGAACTGGCGGCGCGACCCGGAAACGGAACAATGGCAACGTCTGGTCAAGACCGCGGTGACCGGCGCCGGCGAGCGCGGCGTGTACCAACAGCAGATCGCTACGCCCGAACGCGCCGCGGAGCTCAACCGCGAAGCCGTCGTACGCATCCAGCACAACATCGCCAATGGGCGCGAATCCGTCGCCGCCGCCTATCTGGAAAGCCATGCCGCGCAGCGCTCGCGCGACTTCGTCGAGGTTCCGTCCGCGGTGCAGTGGGCGCGGCCCCGGCCCGACGAAGCGCAGGGCTCCGACGGGCAACGCTACCGACGCGGCGCGGACGGGGAATGGAGCGGCGGCGGCCGGGTCGCGCAAGGCAATCTGGCGCTGGAACTGGACTTGACCCAGGCCGCCCGCGAACCGTCGCTGCAGCGCTTCGATGCGCGCATCGCCGCGCTCGAAGCGCGACCTGCGCCGACCGAGCAACAGCGGCAGCAGAACCAGCTGCTGCATCAGTACCGGGTCACCGGCGAAAGGACGGAACTCACGCCGCAATGGCAGCGGGCGATCGAGCTGGCGGTTCAACGCACCCGCGAGCAGCACGGCATCGCCGGGCCGGGCGCGCTGCAACTGCAACCGCGCGACGGGGCGTACGGCGCCGACAGCGCGGTCGCGCACTATCGGCGCGGCGTGGATGGCGTGAATCGCTTGGTCGCGGTCACCAGCACGGAAGAGATTCTGCAGGCGCGCCAGCAGGTGCTGGCGCAGGATGCGCAGCGAGCGCCGCCCTCGAAACCGGACGCCGCACAGACGCCCCAACACGTCCGACCCGATGCCCGGCACGAGCCCGAACCGCCCGTGGACCTGTCGCGCTTCCCGCGCGAGGATCGGGCGATGATCGCGAAAATCCGCGCCAGCGTGCCCGACGGCGTAACCGATGAACAACTCGCGGCGGGGGTGCTGGCGGCCAAGCGCAACGGCATCCGCGATGCGGACAACCTGGGGCCGGTCGGCGTCGTCGGCGCCACCTTGTGGATGGATCGCACCGTGCCCGGTTTCCACACCGGCGTGAACCTGGCACAGCCCGCACCGCCGTTGCAGGACACGCTGCGCGACACGCTGCGGTTCGATCAGGAGCAGGCGCAGCTGCGGACCCAGGAACGCGAGCGCGAGCAACACCACGAACGCCAAGCCGGCGCCACGCGAGCCCAGCCATGAGCCGGCGCGCGCGCCGATAGCCGCTCCAGGCCGCAATCGCGCGGCAACCGCCTGCGAAACGGCGGATCGCTGCAACGATCCCTGCGCCGTCGATGGCAAAAATCCCCACGCGCTTGTACAAAAAAAGCCGCGACGGCAACGCCGTCGCGGCTTCGTGCATCCGTCGCCGGATGCGATCGCTCAGAACCGCAGCGAGTAACGCGCGTTGAAGCCGTGGTCGTTGCCTTCGTTGGCGAACTGGCCGCTGTAGTTCAACTCCAGCAGGCCGTTGGCGCTCAGGCGCGCGGCCACGCCGGCTTCGACCAGGGTCGAGTCGTCGGCCAGCGGAGCGCCGGCGACGGCGAACGCGCTGCCGCCGCGCCAGGCGACCTGGGTGACCGGGGTCAGGTCGCCGCTGGCGTGGCGACGGCCGAGGCCGCCGCGCAGGCTCAGCCAGCTCTGGTCCTGCTGCGAACCCTTGAGGTCGACGTTGAAGCGCACGCCCAGGGTGGCCAGGTCGACTTCGCTCTCGGCGCTGGCGCCGCTCAGCGCGGCCGCGCCGCCGGTTTCCTGGAACGCGTCGGTCTTGGCCCGCAGCTTGGCGACCTGCAGGTACGGCTCCAGGCCCCAGCGTTCGTTGCCGAAGCGGTAGCCGCCTTCGACGAAGGCCTGCTGGGTGCGGCCGTCGTACGACGCGCGGGTGCGGTCGGCGAAGCCGTTGAAGCCGATGCGGCGGTCCAGGGTCAGGTCCTGGCGCGCGTGCGTGTAGCCGGCGCTGAGGGCGATGCGGCCCCAGTTCTGACCGGCGTAGACGCCGAGCTGGGTGCTCTTGATCCGGCCCTTGTCCTGGCGCTCGCTGTCGTTGTCGGTGCGGGCGCTGCCGCCGAGCGCGCCGATGCGCCAGCCGTTGGCGAAACGGTAGTCGTAGCCGACCAGGGTGGCCGAGCCGCTGTACTCGTTGCGCGCGGCGTTGCCGTCGCCGGACAGGGTGCCGCCGGACTTCAGCACCTGCGCCCAGGCGCCCTGCGAGGCGCCCTCGCCGTCGGCGGCGAACTCGGCGCGGCCGCTGCGCGCGCGCGCCAGCGCGGCGTCGCGGACGTGGCGGGCGTCGTCGATGGCGATCGAACGCAGGCTGGCGTGGCCTTCGCCGCTGAGGGTGTCCAGCGCGGCGATGGCCTGCGCGGGGAACAGCTGAGTCAGCGGCTGCGGAATGCCCTGGCCCACGCCGAGGCGGTCGGCCGCGGCGCCGGCGGCGATCTGGTTCGGCGTGGTGCCCGCGCCGGCCAGCGACAGGCCGCGGGTCACTTCCACCCCGACCGAATTGGCGCCGTAGCTCAGGCCGAACTTCAGCAGCGGCGAGAACGCGGTCTGGTCGAGCGCGGCGAACTGGCCGCTGATCCCGCCGGCGGCGCTGATCAGGTTGAAGTTCTGGCCCAGCATGTACTGGCCCGGCGCGTGCAGGACCATCAGCGTGCCGCCTTCGAGCACGGCCTTGCCGGTCACGTCGATGCGGTCGGACTGGCCGCCGGCGGACAGCTCGGCGACATAGGTCGAACCGGCCGCCTGGGCGTAGTCGCCCTGCACGGTCAGGGTGCCGATCGAATTGCCCGGCGAAACCGCGCCTTCCACGCGCACGTCGCCGACGATGCGGCCGCTGCCGCCGAGGCCGGCGCCGGCGCGCACCGGCAGCTGCGCGGTGGTCAGGGTGCCGTTGACCACCAGGGTGCCGCCGTCGACCTGCGCGGCGTAGACGTTGTCGCCGGTCAGTTCCAGCACGCCTTCGCGCACGTGCAGGCCGCCGAAGCTGTTGTCGCCGCTCAGGCGCAGCCAGCCGATGCCGGACTTGGTCAGCACGCCGGTGCCGCCGATGTCGTTGCGCCAGTCGTCCCAGGCCTTGCCTTCCCAGACCTTGGCGCCGCCGGCG
The DNA here is from genome assembly GCF_031199375.1 of Lysobacter yananisis. Lineage (NCBI taxonomy): Bacteria > Pseudomonadati > Pseudomonadota > Gammaproteobacteria > Lysobacterales > Lysobacteraceae > Lysobacter > Lysobacter yananisis. The sequence continues at coordinate 2,453,068 of NZ_CP133568.1, read as the reverse complement.
AGGCGGTCGACGATCACGTCGGTGTCGACGCGGATCTGGCCCGGGCCGTCGATGGCCTTCTTCAGATCGATCAGGCCCCAGCCGTAGACCTCGTCCACGCCGGCCGCGCCGAGGTCGGTGGCGGTGGTCAGCAGCACGTCGCGCACCTGCGCGCCGGTCATGTACGGGAAGCGTTCGAACAGCAGGCCGAGCGCGCCGGTGACGTGCGGGGTCGCCATCGAGGTGCCGCTGAGCAGGCCGTACTCGTAGGTCGGCGTGCCGGCGGTGATATTGAACGACTGCGAGCCGTCCGGGTTGCGCACCAGCCCGCCCTGCAGCGAGCCTTCGCCGCCGAGGTAGGTCGAAGCGATGTCCGAGCCCGGCGCGGCCACGCACCAGTTGGCGGCCTGCGCGCAGCGCATCGAGAAATCGCTGAGGGTCAGTTCCTGGTTCACGCTGACCACGGTCAGCCAGTACTGCTCCAGGTCCTTGAACGCGCGCGGCAGGCTCGCGTACAGGCCGGCCTGCGGCGCGGTCTCGGGAGTGACGACCTCGTTGTGGTTGCCGGCGGCCCAGACCTGCAGCATGCCCTTGGCGCGCGAGGCGTCGCCGAACACGTTGAAGTAGGACTCGTTCTCCGGCTCGAACAGATAGCCGTCGAGGTCTTCCAGGGTTTCCGGCTCGGTCGCCAGGCCCCAGCTGTGGTTGAGCGCGCGCACGCCCTGCGAATTCATGTCGGCGTACATGCGGGCGATGGTCGCGTCGTCGGCGCTCGGGCGCGGGATGCGCACCACGCTGTAGCCGGTGGCGGTGCGCTGCCATTCCTGCACCGCGTTGAACGACCACTTGGCGACGCTGAGGTCGGAGCCGAAGGCCACGCCGTGGGTGCCGTTGCCGTCGCGGTTGGCGGCGATGGTGCCGCCGACGTGGGTGCCGTGGGTGTTGAACTCCCAGCCCGGCTGCACGTACGGACCGGACATGATGATGCGGCGGATGTTCTCCGGCACGTTGGCGTTGAAGCCGGTGTACGAGATCTGGCCCTCGTCGCCGCGGCTGTAGAAGCAGGCGCCGGGGCCGGTCAGCACGCTGGTGTTGCTGCAGAAGCTGCCATCTTCGAGCTGCTCGGCCATGATCACCGCGCGGTTGTCCTTGCCGGCGAACTCCGGATGCGCCAGCGCGGTGCCGCTGTCGTACACGCCCAGGCGCACGCCCTTGCCGGTCAGGCCGCGGGCGTAGGCGTACTGGGCGTTGATCGCGCTCAGGCCCCAGTCGGCGTCGAATTCTTCGCTATGCCAGCTGTCGGGATCGCCGGTCTGGCCGTTGGCGCTTTGCGCCGCGGCGGAACCGGCGCCGGCCAGCAGGCCGCCGGCGATGGCCAGGCACAGCAGGGAGCGGGAAAGGGAGCGGTGCGACGGAAAAACGTGCTTGCGCGTCATTGCGCGATTGGAGCCTTGCATCTTCTTGATGAACCCCTGTCATGTAGAAGACGTCCTTGCGGACGCCATTGGTCAATGGCGGATGCGCTGATGGCATCGCAGACGAGAACGGGCCGCTAGGGCGGCCTCTAACAACACTAACGCGGTTTTAACGCTGCCACCCTACCCACATTTCCGCGCATGTGGACATGACCAAAGACACATGAAATGGCGAGCGCGCTTAGGTTCGCGGCGTTTTCAGGCGCATGCGCGCACGGCGCGATCGCGGCCTCCGCCTGCGACGCACGCGCGGTTTCGCGGTCGCGGCGTGCGCCGCGCCTGCAAGAGCGAGCCGCCGCGCGGCTCAGTCGTCGTCGCGTTCGCCCGACATCAGCCCGCGCCGCCAGGCGAAGGCCACCGCCTCGGTGCGGTCGGCCAGGTGCAGCTTGGCCAGCACGTTGCCCAGGTGCGACTTGACCGTCTTCTCGCCGATGTTGAGCGCGGCGGCGATGCGCGCGTTGCTGCCGCCTTCGGCGAGCTTGCGCAGCACGTCGAGCTCGCGCTCGGTCAGGCTGGCGAACGGGTCCTCGCGCGGTTCGCGCTTGCGCCGCACCGCCTTGAGGATGCGCTGGGCGACGAAGGGATGGATCACCGCCTCGCCGCCGGCGATGCGCCGCAGCGTGGTCAGCAACTCGTCGCCGAGCATGCTCTTGAACAGCAGCGACTGCGCGCCGGCCTCGATCGCGGCGAAGGCGAGGTCGTCCTGGTCGGTCGAGGTCAGCACCGCGATCGCGCTGCGCGGGCTGAGCTTCTTGATCGCGCGGATCGCCTCGACGCCGTCGACGTCGGGCATCATCAGGTCGATCACGATCAGGTCCGGCGCCAGGTCGCGCGCGCGCTCGATCGCCTCGGCGCCGCCGGCGGCCTCGCCGACCACCTCGAAATCGTCGGTCAGCGCCAACAGGCTGCGGATGCCCTTGCGCACCACTTCGTGGTCGTCGACCAGCAGGACCGAGGTGCTCATGCGGATTCTCCTTGCGGCGCGGGCAGAGTGAAGGACACGGTCACCACCGTGCCGCTGGCGGAACTGGCGATGCGGAAACGCCCGCCAGGCAGGGTCCGCGCGCGCATGCGCATGTTGCCCAGGCCCATGCCGGTGCTTTCATGTTCGTTGACGGCGAAACCGCAGCCGTCGTCCTGGATGGTCCAGCCGTAGCGTTCGTCGGCGCTGTTGAGCACCACTTCGATCCGGCGCGCGCCGCTGTGGCGCAGGCTGTTGGACGCGGCCTCGGTGGCGATCAGCAGCAGCTGGCCGGCGTGCTGGTGATGCGCGCCGACGCCGCGCTCGGCGACGCCGTCCAGCAGCAGCCGCCATTCGATGCCGCTGCCGCCGAGCAGGTGCGAGAACGTGTCTTCCAGCGCCTTGCGCAGGCCCTGTTCGGCCACCGTCGGCGCGGTGAAGCGCTGGATCACGTCGGCCAGATCGCGCTGCAACTGCCCGGTCAGGCCGAGCGCGGCCTTGATCAGCGCGCCCTGGCGCGGATCGCGCCCGGCCTCGCCGTCGCGGCCGTTCAAATGGTCGAGCACGCTCAACTGCAGGCCGAGCGCGAAACTGCGCTGCTTGGCGGTGTCGTGCAGGTCGCGCGCCAAACGATTGCGTTCCTCCGACACCGCCAGTTGCTGGCGCACCTGGATCACTTCGCCGAGCGCGTCGGCCATGCGGTCGAAGCGGTGCGCCAGGCCGCCGAATTCGTCGCGGCCGCGGTCGTGGATGCGCGCGTCGAGACCGCCGGCGGCCCACGAGTCGGCGACCTGTTCGGCGTGGCCGATGCGCCGGGTCAGCAGCGTCGCCACCGCGACCGAGGCCATCGCGCTGATCACCAGCAGGTAGAACGCCAGCCACACCATGTCGCCGGATTCGCCCGAGCTCATGCGCAGGAACGTGGCGGTGGTGTCGGCGGCGTGCTGGCCCACGCCGAGGCTGGCGCCGGGCGCGCCGGCCAGCGGCAGGGCCGCGACGCTGACCCAGTCGCCGTCGCGGTCGAGCGTGCGCGCGGCGGCGATGCCGTCGGCGGCGACGTCCTGTCCGGCCTGCTCCAGCGCGCGCGCGAGCGGCGCGCTGGGACGCTCGGGATACAGGCACACGCGGCCGTCGCGGTCGCGGTAACGGATCGCGATGCGGCCGTCGGCGGCGCCGCCGGCGAAGCTGTGCGAGTACATCCACTTGGGCGTGTCCATGCCGACCACGCGGACCAGCAAGCCCTGCAGCAAGGCCTGGCATTGCGCCGGCGACACCGCGGCGAGGTCCGGCATCGGCCCGAGTTGGGCGAGTTCGCGCCGTATCGAGGTTTCCAGCGCCGGCGGCGCCATGTCGTCGCGCAGTTCCCGGCGCAACAGGTACACGCCCAGCAGCGACAACAAGATGGTGCTGATCCAGCACGCGGTCAGCATCGACAGCAGGCATTTCCAGAACAGCCCGCTCCACCAGCGCCGCGTCGGCGCGCGTGCGGCCGGGGTCGGGCGTGCGGCGGTTTCGTCCATATCGCTAGTATTCCAGGTTCCGCGTGCATTTGATCCGCCAAACGTCCGGGATCCGGCCCGCCCCAGGCCCGATGCCGGGCCCTGGCGCGCGCCGCACCATGCGCCCGTCTCCGATCGCGGCCCGCGCATGCACCCTCCTGCTTCCGCTGTACGCGCCGCGCGCATCGAACACCTCGACGCCCTGCGCGGGCTGGCCCTGTTCGGCATCGCGCTGGTCAACGTCGGCGTGTTCGCCTCGCCATGGTGGGGACTGGGCGTACCCGACCCGGCGTTTTCCGCGCCGCTCGACCGCATCGTGGCGGCGCTGGTCGCGACCTTGTTCGAGATGAAGTTCTACCTGCTGTTCTCGTTCCTGTTCGGCTACAGCTTCAGCCTGCAACAAGCCGCCGCCGCACGCGCCGGGCAGGCGTTCGCGCCGCGCATGGGCCGGCGCCTGCTGGGGCTGTGGCTGATCGGCGCGCTGCACGCGGCGCTGCTGTTCCACGGAGACATCCTCACCACCTACGCGTTGATGGGCGCGCTGCTGCTGGGCTTGAGCCGCGCCGGCGAAACCGCGCAGTTGCGCATCGCGCACGGGTTGATCGTCGCAACGGCGCTGGCCTGGGCCGCGCTGGGCGTCTTGGCGTGGCTGCAGCCCGCGCCAGCCGCCGATGCGGCCGCGCAGGCGCAGGCCGTGCTGCGCGGCTTCACCGGCGCGCCCGCCGGCGTGCTCGCCGCGCGCGCGGACGCACTCACGAGCGCCTGGCCGATCCTGTTGGCGTTGCAGGCGCCATGCGCGCTGGCGATGTTCCTGTACGGCCTCGCCGCCGGCCGCCGCACTCTCGCCGCGCGCCTGGACGACTACCGTCCGCTGCTGCGGCGCCTGCGCCGCGTCGGCTTCGCCGTCGGCCTGCCCGCCGCGCTCGCGCTCGGCACGATCGAAGCGTGGCCGGTGTCCGAGCCGGTGCAGCTGTGGGTACTGGCGCTGAGCCTGCTGACCGCGCCGCTGCTGAGCCTGGCCTACGCCGCGCTGGCGCTGCCGTGGTTCGCCGGCGGCGGCGCGCGCATCGCCGACCGGCTGGCGCCGGCCGGACGCATGGCCTTGTCGAACTACCTGCTGCAATCGACGGCGATGGCGCTGCTGTTCACCGGCTACGGCCTGGGCTGGATGGGCCGGGTATCGCCGGCGGCGACGCTGGCGATCGTGCTGGCGCTGTTCGCCGCGCAGCTGTGGCTGAGCCGCGCGTGGCTGCGCCGCTTCGCTTATGGGCCGGTGGAATGGCTGCTGCGGGCGGCGACCATCGGCGCGTGGCCGCGGATGGGCAAGGCGGCGTATTGAGGGATGCGTTGGAGCGCACCCTCGGCGGATACAAGGGCATCGGGCCTGAAGGCCCTCCCACAAGAGCCCTGAAGGCCCTCCCACAAGAGCGGGACGGGCCTGCTTTTGTGGGAGGGCCTTCAGGCCCGATGCCTTCCTGTCGGCCGGGACCGAACCCTCAGAACGCCCGGCTCACGGTGAAGCTGCCGAACACCGGCGTCTGCTTCTGCCCTTCGAATTCGCGCGTGCTGTGGTAACGCGCCAACGCGAACTTCCAGCGTCCGCGCATCAGCGCCACGCCATAGCCCACTTCGGCCACGAACGGCCGCTTGTCGACGCTGTGGCTGGCGCGGAAGGTGTTGCCGTCCAGGGTGATGTCGCGCAGCACCCAGCGCGCGTCGCTGGTCAGGAACAGGTGCGCGGCGAACGGCCGGTCGCCGGTGTTGTAGTGCTCGGTCGGCGCGGTGTTCTCGCCGGCGGGGCGCAGCGGCGTGCTGCCGAAATCGTCGGGCAGGCGCAGGCCGAAGCGCACTTCCATGCCGGCGTTGGCGTAGGTGGCCAGGTTGCCGAAGCTGCCGCCGTAGTGGCCGATCGCGTCCCAGCCCCAACGCCGCTCGTGCGCGTCCTTCGGCGCGAACCGGCGCATGCGCTCGTGCACGATGCGGAACACCGGCTCGTCGTGCAGTTGGTTGTCCCAGCCCTGGAAGGTTTCGTCGCCGAGGGCGCGATGCACCGCGTTCTGCACCTGCTTGCCCAGCGCCGACGGGCCGACGATGCCGACCTGCAACTGGGTGGTGCGCAGGTAATCGCCGGTGCGCGCGTTGTAGCCGAGCCCGACGAGCAGCGCGCCGGCGTAGGGCCGGTCGTCGCGGATCAGGTCGCGGCGGCTGTAGTCGGTGGGGGTGAAGATGCCCTGGGAGAAGGTCGCGATCATGTTGCGCTGCTCGTAGCCCTGCGGCGGCTGCAGCGCGTCGAGGCGGCGGTTGATCCAGCGCGCCAGGCGCGGGATGCAGGGATCGTCGGTGTAGTCGGCGAGATTCGGCGACACCAGGGTCAGCTGGATGCCGTTGCTGTAGCCCTGGTCCTGGCCGCCGAACAGGTCGTTGTCCAGGCGCAGGTTGACCGTGGGCGGCAGCCGGGTGTGGCCGTTGGTGCAGGCCTCGCGGCCTTGCGCGGCGGCGGCGCCGGCGTGCAGGGCGGTGCCGGCGAACAGCAGGGACAGCAGCAAAGCTTGGCTACGCATGGGCGATCGCAGGCAGGCGCCGCCGCGTTCGGCGCGGCGGGCAGGTGAGTGCGGCGGGAGCGCCGCGACCCTGGCGACGGCGGCGCATCGGGCGGCGCGGCCGGCTGGCGGGGCAAGGCGCACAAAGTCTCACGGATCGCGCACGGCGGCGCTGGCGCGGCCGCGACGGTTCGTCCCGCAGATGGTGCTTGAGAAGGGCGGCGGCGTCTTTGCCGCATGGGGCTGGTGGGTGCGGGTGTGTCGCGACCGGACAGGAGAGCGTCGGCCTGAAGGCCCTCCCACAGAAGCACGAGGGTCGGGCCGCTGCGGGGGAATCAGGTCGCTATGGGAGAACCGAGCTGTCGAGGAAAAACGGCAGGCCGTGAAAGCAGCCGGCCGTTGTGGAAGGGCCTTCAGGCCCGACGCTCTTCGCTCGGCCCGCCGCGCTCACTCCACCCCGGGCAACGCATACTCGAACCGATAGAAGTGCGCCCCGCCCTCGCGGATATCGATCTTCATCCGCCCGCTCAAGCCTTCCAGTTCGCCGCTGCCCGAATCGGGCACCACCACGATCGTCAGCTCGGCCTGACCGCGATTCATCAGTCCGCTGTGCAGCAGCAGGAAGCTGCCGCGACGGCCGTCGAGCGCGCCGTCGACCTTCTCCAGCGCAACGTAGCCAGCCGAGCCCGGCACCGCGGTCGTCGCCGCCAGCATCTCGCCGCGGCTGTCGGCCTGGAGCGCGCCCTCGAAGCGCTTGTCCAGCGCCATCCGCCCGAACATGCCCTCGGCGGCCGCGTGCAGCGGCTGCGGGCTCAACTTGACCTGGAACGGACCTTCGACCTGGGGCATGGCGGCGGCTTCCGAAATAGCGGCGGCGCCACGGCGGCGCGGCCCGGGATGAGGTGTACGGACAGTGACAGCGACCGCGCATGCTAATCCGATTCGCGCCGCGCCGGTTGCGCCGCACGTGCGCGCCCGCCGGGCGCAGTGCGGCAACTTGCCGCAGCCGCCGGCGCGGCCGCTCGCCTAGCATCTGCGGCGGCCGCAGCACGTGGCCTTGCTGCGTCCCGCGCGTCCCGCGTTGCCCTCGCTTCCCGTTCCTCGCGCTACGACGCGCCGGTGGCGCGCGCCGCCCTCCCCTCCTCCCGCGCGCCGCCGACGCCGCGCCCGAGCCGTCCCGCGCCTCGCCATGCCGACCCATCGCCTGTCTTCTTCATCGTTCTTGCGCGCCGCGGCGCTCGCGCTCGCGGCCGCCGCGCTGCCGGCGCCGGACGCGCACGCCGAACCGATCGGTCCGCGGCCGGCCGACGCCGGACCAACGCACAGCGTCCGCGCCCGTTCCGACCGAGCCGTGGACCTCGACGCCGTGCGGGTGCAGGCCGAACGCCGCGACGCGCGCGCCGCTTCGGTCGCCAGCGCCAGCCGGCTCGGCCTGGACCCGGCCGAGATTCCCGCGACCCTCGACCTGCTCGACGCCGAAGCGATCCAGGCGCGCGGCCTGCGCGACAGCGTCGAGATCCTGCGCGCCATGCCCGGGGTGATGGCCGGCAACCTGCCCGGCCAGCCCGGCGTCGCCTCGATGCGCGGTTTCGCGTCCGGCGCGGTGTCGTACCTGTTCGATGGCGTGCGCCTGACCAGTTCGGGGTTCTCCTCGCGCAACTGGGACAGCTTCCAGTTCGAACGGGTGGAGGTGCTCAAGGGTCCCGCGTCGGTGCTGTACGGCGAGGGCGTGCTCGCCGGCGCGATCAATTTCGTCCCCAAGAGCGCGCAGCTGGACGGCCGCGGCGGCGAGCTGCTGCTCGGCTACGGCAGTCACGGCAGCGCCCGGCTCGGCCTGGACCGCAACGCGCCGCTGGGCGACACCGTGGCGGTGCGCGGCGTGCTCAGCGCCAACCGCAGCGACGGCTACATCGACGACACCGCCTCGCAGGCGCAGGCCTTCGGCGGCTCGCTGCTGTGGCAGCCCGATGCGCGCCTGAGCCTGCGTGCGGCGCTGGACTACCAGCGCGACGACTTCGACACCGCCTACTTCGGCGCGCCGCTGGTGCCGGCCGAGGTCGCCGCCGATCCCAGCGCCCTGGTCGACAACGCGCTGGGGCTGGTGGTGGACAAGGCCGCGCGCGACCGCAACTACAACGTCCGCGACGGCCGCATGGATTCGCGCTCATGGTGGCTGCGCACGCGCCTGGACTATCGCTTGAACGACGCCTGGAACCTCAGCAACGAGGCCAGCGTCTACGATGCGCGCCGGCGCTGGGACAACAGCGAAGACTTCGCCTACGACGCCGCCAGCGGCCGGCTGCAGCGCAGCGCCGCGCGCATCCACCACGAGCAGCGGGTGTGGAACCAGCGCCTGAGCCTGCGCCACGAGGGCCGCGTGGGCGGCCGCCGCCACCTGTTCGCGGCCGGTTTCGAATACAGCGACACCGACTTCTTCAACCTGCGCCGCTTCGGCAACGCCGGCTCGGTCGATCTGCTGGCGCACGAACGCGGCCTGCTGCCGCCCGACAATCCGCTCGACTACGGCGACGGCCGCAACGATTTCAGCACCCGGGCGAAAGTCGCCGCCGTGTTCGCCGAGGACGCGCTCAACCTCACCGAGCGCTGGCTGCTGGTGGCCGGTCTGCGCCACGAGCGGATCGAACTGCGGCGCCGCAACCTCGATCTCGACAGCGGCCTGCGCAGCGGCTTCGGCCGCGAGTTCTCGCCGACGTCGTGGCGCCTGGGCAGCGTGTTCGAACTGCGCCCGCAGACCCAGCTCTACGCCCAGTACAGCAGCGCGGTGCTGCCGGTCAGTTCGTTCCTGACCATCAACCAGCGCAACAACGCGTTCGACCTCAGCCACGGCGAATCGTTGGAAGTCGGCCTGCGCAGCGAACTGTTCGACCAGCGCCTGCGCCTGACCGCGGCCGCCTACAAACTGCGCCAGGACGACATCCTCACCCGCGACCCGCTGCAGCCGCAGATCAGCGTGCAGGACGGGCGCCAGTCCGCGCAGGGCGTGGAATTGTCGCTGAGCGCGCAGGCCGCGCCGCGCCTGCGCATCGACGCCAGCGCCGCGCTGCTGTCCTCGCGCTTCGACCGCCTGCGCGAGGCCGGCGGCGCCGACCGCAGCGGCAACCGCCCGTCGAACGTGCCCGAACGCACCGCCAGCGTCGATGCCTGGTATCGCCTCGACGGCCTGCCGCTGAGCTTTCATCTCGGCCTGCGCCACGTCGGCGATTTCTACACCGACAACGCCAACCAGTTCCGGGTGCGCGCGCACACCGTCGCCGACGCGGCGGTGGACTGGAACGGCACCAGCGGCCGTTACACCCTGCGCGTGCGCAACCTCGCCGACGCGTTCTACGCCGACTGGTCCGGCTACAGCACGCGCCAGGTCTACCTGGGCGCGCCGCGCAGCGTCGAACTGACCTACACCCGCGCGTTCCGATGAGCGCGACGGCGCGCCAGCGCGGGTTCTACCGCAGCGTCTGGCGCTGGCATTTCTATGCCGGCCTGCTGGTCATGCCGCTGTTGCTGATGCTGGCGCTGACCGGCGCGGTGTATCTGTTCCACGACGAGATCGAAGACGCGCTGCACGCGCCGCTGCGCTCCGCGCCGCAACGGCGCGCCGACCTGCCGCCGTCGCAGCTGATCGACGCGGCGCGCGCGGCCTATCCGGGCATCGTCACCCGCATCGACCTGCCGTCCGATCCGCGCCGCACCGCGCAGGTGTTCGTGACGCCCGCGCAGGGCGAACCGCTGCGCGTGTTCGTCGATCCCGGCAGCGCGCGCGTGCACGGCGCCTTCGTCTACACCCGCACCCTGGTGGGTTTCGCCGACACCATGCACGGCTCGCTGATGCTCGGCCGGTTCGGCGACGCGCTGGTCGAACTGGCCGCGTGCTGGGCCCTGCTGCTGGTCGCCACCGGCGCCTACCTGTGGTGGCCGCGCGAACGCGGCTGGCGCGACGCGCTGTGGCCGCGCTGGCGCGCGCGCGGCCGTACGTTCTGGCGCAGCCTGCATGCCAGCGTCGGCGCCTGGACCGCGGCGCTGATCGTGTTCCTGGTGTTGACCGGCCTACCCTGGGCCGGGGTGTGGGGCGAGTTGCTGCGCGCCGGTTTGCAGCCGCTGGGATGGGGCTATCCGGCCGAACATCGCCACCATGCCGCGCCAGCGCCGCGCGTAGGCGCGGCGGTCGCCGATGCGCCGTGGACGCTGCGCGACGCGCCGCTGCCGGCCTCGCACGCGCAGCATCGCGGCCACCACGGCGGCGCGCGCGACGTCGGCATCGACGCGGTCGCCCGCGCCCTGGCCGCGAGCGGGCTGCGCGGCGATTATCGGTTGTCGCTGCCGCGCGGCGCGGACGGCGTCTACACCGCGGTGGTCTATCCCGACCGGCCGCAGGGCCAGCGCACCGTGCACGTGGACCGCTACAGCGGCGCGGTGGCCGGCGACACCGGCTTCGCCGACTACGGCCTGGGCGCGCAGGCGGTGGAGCTCGGCGTGCAACTGCACATGGGCCGCTACTTCGGCCGCGCCAACCAGTTGCTCATGCTGCTGCCGTGCATCGGCATCGTCGTGTTGAGCGCGAGCGGCGCGTGGATGTGGTGGCGACGGCGGCCGCGCGGCCGCCTCGGCGCACCGCCGGCGCCCGCGCCGGCGCGGCTGCGCACGGTGGCGTGGATCGCGCTCGGTTGCGGGATCGCGTTTCCGCTGCTGGGCGCGTCGCTGTTGCTGGTGTATGCGCTGGATCGCCTGCTGATCGCGCGGGTGCCGCGCTGGGCGGCGTTCGTGCATTGAGCCGCGTGGGTGTGGGACGGGCTTCGGACCTGGGGCTCGGGTTTCGGATCGCGGCGACCGCGGCGCGGGGCATCGGGCCTGAAGGCCCTCCCACAACAGCGCTGGCTTGGGCAGAAGCGATGAGATCCGCCACAAAACGACATCGCCGCTCGCGCGGCGATGCCGTCCCCTGCCGATGCTTCGTCCGCGCATGGCGATAAAAGCGACTACCGGCCCCGGTCCAGCGCACCGGAGCCGGTAGCGCCACCCGTCCGGCGGCGCTGATGCTTCCGGCCCGTGCTTACGGCGTACGGGCCGAAGCCTCGTCGCACCAGGTCGTCGGCTGGGTCACCGCGCCCGACGGAGGGACGGATCGCGGTGTCGCGGCGGCCAGCCGCGTCGCCGGACGACGCGGCTTGGCCTTGCTGCCGGTGCCGCGCGAGGCGACACGCTTGCTCTTGGAGATCGGGCGCGCGCCGCCGTGCTTGGCCTTGGCGAGCGGGCGCGCCGGCGCGGCCTTCGCCGCCGGACGCAGCTTGCACTGGCCGAAACCGGCGCTGCCACTACCAACCTTCGCATCCGCGGCCGTGGCCGCTGCGCCGCCGCCGGCCGCGGCCAAGGCGCCGGCGCGCGAAGGATCCGACGACGTCGCGGACGCGGCGTTCGTGCTCGCCGCACTGGAGCCGGCCGTATTGGAGCCTGCTGCATTGAAGCCTGCTGCATTGGAGCCGGCCGTCGCCGCCACGGCGGCCGCGCCGCGCGTCGAACCCGAGCCCGAACCGGCGCCCGGCGCCGAAGCCGCCGCCGGATCGGCTGCAGCGGCCGCACCCGCTGCAGCCGCACCCGCCGCCTTCGTCGACGCACTCGAACTCGAACTCGAATTCGACCCCGACCCCGAATCCGTCGCCGCGGCGCCCGGCGCGGACGCGCCCTGCGCCGCCCACCCGGCCGCCGTCGGCGTCGCCATCGGCGCCGCGCGCGCCGCCGCCATCGCCGGCGTCGCGCCCCAGCCCAAACGCAAGCCGAGGTTGAGCGAATGCGCGCGATCGTCGCTGCCGAGGTCGCCGCGATATTCCAGGAAACCGCTGCTCGCCGGCCCCATCCGGTACTGCAGGCCCAGGCCCACGTTCCAGCGATTGCGCTCGGCGGCGAAACCGGTGGTGGCGAAGCCCGGCACGCTGGCGCCGGCGAAGGCGTTGCGCGCGTACGGGCGGTCGTCCTGCAGGTCGTGCAGGTAACGGATGTCCGCGGTCGGGCTCCACTTGCGCGCGCCGTTGCCGGGCGCGCCGGAGAAGCGCACGCCGACGCCGGCGGTGGTGGTGTCGTAGCTGGCCACCGACACCAGCAGGTCGGCGTCGCCGGCGCCGCGCTCGCGGAAGCTCACCGACTCGACCTTGTTGTAGTACACGCCCAGCAACGGCTCGATGCGCACGCTGGCGCCGTCCCAGCGCCAGCCGGCTTCGAGCATCGCGTACGCGCCGTCGTTGCTGAAGTGCGCCTGGGTGCGGCGGTTGTACACGCCCACCGCGATCTCGCGCTCGGCGTCGAAACTGCCGTAGCTGTAGCCGGCCGCGCCCTGGGTCCAGAACGCGCCGGGCGCGTACAGCCAGTGGATGCCGACGTTGAACAGGTCGCCGTCGACCTTGTCGTCGCGACGGTCGGTTTCCATCTTCGAATGGGCCATGCCGATGTGGCCGCCGAAGCGGAAATGAGCGCCAGGCGAGCCTTCCAGGCCGATCGCCAGGCCGCCGACGGTGTTGTCGATGCCGGCCAGGCGCTCGCCGTCGAACTCGGCGCGGCCGCCGTAGGCGGTGGCCCACAGCGTGCCCAGCGTGCTGTCCTCGTCGACGCCGTTGTCGCGCGCCAGGTCCAGCTGGCGCGCCACGCTGCGCTGCAGTTGCTCGGCGTTGTAGCGCTGGGCGCTGGCGATGGAGGCGTAGGTTTCGCCGTTGAGGGTGTCGAACGCGCGCGGCGCCTGCGCCGCGCTGAGGCCGCGCGCGGCGGCGATCAGGGTCGGCAGCTGGCCGCTGTTGCGGTCGGCGATGGCCTGCAGGGCGTTGGCCACGGCCTGCTGGTTGGCGCTCAACCCGGGGAACTGGTTGAAGCGGATGCCGGTGCCGCCGGCGTCGTGTTCGCTCAAGCGCAGGAACACGTCGTTGCCCTGCACGAACAAGGCCGCGTCGAGGAACGGCAGCGCGGTCTGGCTGACGCCGGTGAAGGCGCCGCTGAGCGAGGACGCGTCGAGGATGCGGTAATCGGTGACCGGCGCGTAGCTGCCGGCCTGCGGGATCGCCACCACCTGGCCGCCGTTGATCGCCGCGTTGCCGGCGACCACGACGCTGTCGGTGGCGCCGCCGCCGTTCTGGCGCACCTGCAGGGTCGCGCCCGGGTTGACCGTCAGGCTGGCGACGTTCAGCGACGCGCCGACCGCGCCGGTGCCCGCGGCCGCGCCGCTGGCGCCGGCGAGGCCCGACGGCGCGAGCGTGCCGCCGAGCGTCAACGCACCGGCCAGCGCGCCATCGCCGATCAGACCGCCGCCCGCGGCGACCGAGGCGTTGCCGCCGAGATTGCCGTCGAGCACCAGATTGCCGCCGATGCTGGAATCGGCGAACGCACCGCTGGCGCCGCCGGGCAACACCAGGGTGCCGCCGGGCGCGAGCGAGAGGTTCTCGAAGCCGCTCAGGCCCGCCGCCGGCAGGACGCCGTCGCCGCTGCCGTTGACCGCGAACGTATCGCTGCCGGCGCCGGCGTTGATCGCGCCGGTGAGGCCGGCGAGGTTGGCCAGGCTGGAGGTCAGCGAATCGTTGCCGGCGCCGAGGTTCACCGCGCCGGCGACCGCGCCGGTCACGGTCAGCGAGTCCGCGCCGCCGCTGAAGTTGGCGGTGGTGCCGGCGGCCGACGCCAGGCCCGCGGTGATCGCGTTGGCGACGTTGAGCGTGCCGCCCTGGATCGACAGTCCGCCGCTGAAGCCCACCACCTGCCCGTTGAGGCCGAGCGCGCCGCTGCCGTTCTTGACCAGGGTGCCGCTGCCGGACACGGTGCCGTTGAAGTCCAGGCTGTTGTTGCCGTTCAAGTTCAGCGCGCTGCCGGCGGCGAGATTGACCGCGTTGGCCAGCGCCAGCCCCGGCAGCGCCGAGGTCAGCGCGGCGTTGCCGCCGATGTTGAGCGCGCCGGTGCCGAGCGCGGCGTTGTTGCCCAGGCTCAGCGTGCCGGCGTTGAGGTTCACCCCGCCGGCGAAGGTGTTGGCTGCGCTCAGCGCGAGCGTGCCGCTGCCGTTGAAGCCGAGGCTGCCGGCGCCGTCGATGACCCCGCCCAGGCTCAGGTCGTTGCCGCCGCCGATGCCAAGCTGCGCGCCGGCGCCGAGGGTGACGGCGTTGCCGAGCGCGATGCCCGGCGCGATCGCGCTGAGGCCGGCGCTGCCGCCGACGTTGAGCGCGCCGGTGCCCAGCGCGGTGTTGCTGCCGACGCCGAGCGAACCGGCGTTGAGCGCGACGCCGCCGCCGAAATTGTTGGCGCCGCCGAGGTTCAAGGCGCCGCTGCCGTTCATCGCCAGCCCGCCGCTGCCGCCGATGCTGCCGCCCAGCGCGAGGTCGTTGCCGCCGGTGACGCCGAGCACGACGCCGGCGCCCAGGTTGACCGCGTTGCCCAGGTTCACCCCGGCCGCGCTGGCGCTGAGGTTGGCGCTGCCGCCGACGTTGAGCGCGCCGGTGCCGAGCGCGGTGCTGGTGCCGACGCCGAGGGTGCCGCCGCCGAGCGCGACGCCGCCGCCGAAGCTGTTGGCGCCGCCCAGGGTCAGGGTCGAGGGGCCGTTGAAGCTGATCCCGCCGCTGCCGCCGATGGCGCCGTTCAAGCCGAGGTTGGCGCCGCCGCCGATGGCGAGCGCGGCGTTGAGGTCGATGGCGTTGGCCAGGTTCGCGGCCGCGCCGGCGTTGAGCGTGGCCGCGCCGTTGACGCCGAGCGTGCCGGTGCCCAGCGCGGTGTCGCTGCCGACGTTGAGCGTGCCGGCCTGCAGGTTCAGCCCGCCGCCGAAGCTGTTGTTGCCGTTGAGGGTCAAGGCGCCTGCGCCGGTCTTGATCAGCGAACCGCCGCCGTCGATGGCGCCGCCCAGGGTCAGGTCGGCCGCGCCGCCGAGGCTGAGCGCCGCGCCGGCACCGAGGTTGACCGCATTGCCGAGGTTCAGCGCCGCGCCGGTGCTGGCGAGGCTGGCGTTGCCGGTGACCGCGAGCGTGCCGGTGCCGAGCGAGGCGCTGCCGCCGAGCAGCAGGTTGCCGGCGCCGAGCGCGACGCCGCCGCCGAAGCTGTTGTTGCCGGTCAGGGTGAAATCGCCGGCGCCGTTGATCGACAAACCGCCGCCGCCGCCGATGTCGCCGCCGAGGTTGAGCGCGTTGGCGCCGGTGAGCCCGAGCACCGCGCCCGCGCCGACATCGATGTTGTTGCCCAGCGCGATGCCGGGCGCGCCCGCGGTGAGCCCGGCGCTGGCACCGACGCTGAGCGTGCCGCTGCCCAGCGCCAGATTGTTGCCGACGCTGAGCGTGCCGCCGCCGAGCGCGACGCCGCCGCCGAAGGTATTGGCGCCGTTGAGCGCGAGCGTGCCGGTGCCGTTGAAGCCGAGCCCGCCGCCACCGCCGATCGTGCCGCCGAGCGCCAGGTCGTTGCCGCCGCCGATGGCGAGCGTGGCGCCGGTGCCGAGGTTGACCGCATTGCCCAGCGCGATGCCCGGCGCGGTCGCGGTCAGCGCCGCGTTCGCGCCGACGTTGAGCGCGCCGGTGCCGAGCGCGAGGTTGTTGCCGACGCCGAGCGTGCCGGCGTTGAGCGCGACGCCGCCGCCGAAGTTGTTGGCGCCGCTCAAGGTCAAGGTACCGCCGCCGTTCATCGCCAGGCCACCGGCGCCGCCGATGGTGCCGCCCAGGCTCAGGCTGTTGCCGCCGCCGATGCCGAGGGTGGCGCCGGCGCCGAGATTGACCGCGTTGCCGAGCGCGACGCCGGGCAGGCCCGCGCTGAGGCTGGCGCTGCCGCCGACGTTGAGCGCGCCGGTGCCCAGCGCGGTGTTGCTGCCGACGCTGAGCGAACCGCCGCCCAGCGCGAGGCCGCCGCCGAAGTTGTTGTTGCCGTTCAAGCTCAGCGTCGCCGGGCCGTTGAAGCTCAGCCCGCCGCTGCCGCCGATGGCGCCGTTCAAGCTCAGGTCGACGCCGCCGCCGAGGCTCAGCCCGGCGTTGAGGTTGATCGCGTTGCCCAGGGTCATCGCCGCGCCGGCGTTGAGCGAGGCCGCGCCGTCCACCGACAGCGCGCCGATGCCCAGCGCCGAAGCGTTGCCGAGCGACAACGTGCCGGACTGCAGGCTCACGCCGCCGGTGAAACCGTTGACGCCGTTCAAGGCCAGGGTGCCGGCGCCGGTCTTGACCAGCGAACCGCCGCCGTTGATGCCGCCGCCGAGGCTGAGATTCGCCGCGCCGCCGACGGTAAGCCCCACGCCGCTGCCGAGGTTGATCGCGTTGCCCAGGTTCAAGGCCGCGCCGGTGCTGGCCAGCGAGGCGTTGCCGCCGACGTTGAGCGCGCCGGCGCCGAGCGAGGTGTCGGTACCCAGCAACAGGTTGCCCGCGGCGAGGTTCACGCCGCCGCCGAACGTGTTCGCGCCGCCGAGGGTGAAGGTGCCGGCGCCGTTGATCGACAAACCGCCGCCGCCCCCGATGGCGCCGCCGAGCCCGAGCGAATTGGCGCCGCCCAGGCCCAGCGTCGCGCCCGCGCCGAGGGTGACGCCGTTGCCCAGATTGATGCCCGGCACGCCGGCGTTGAGGTTGGCATTGCCGGCGACGTTGAGCCCGCCGAGGCCGAGCGCGAGATTGTTGCCGACGCTGAGCGTGCCGCCGGCGAGGTTGACCCCGCCGCCGAAGTTGTTGGCGCCGTTGAGCGCGAGCGTGCCGGTGCCGTTGTAGCTGAGCCCGCCGCCGCCGCTGACGATCCCGCCCAGGGCGATGTCGTTGCCGCCGCCGATGCCGAGCCCGGCGTTGAGCACCACCGCGTTGCCGAGGTTCACCCCGGCGTTGGCGTTGAGCGTGGCCGCGCCGTTGACGGTCAGCGCGCCGAGCCCGAGCGAAGTGTTGGTGCCGACGGTCAGGCCGCCGCCGAGCAGGTTGAACCCGCCGGCGAAGTTGTTGGCGCCGCCGAGGGTGAGGTTGCCGGCGCCGTTCTTGGTCAGCCCGCCGAGCCCGTTGATGGTGCCGTTGAGGGCGAGGTTGCTGGCGCCGCCGATCGACAGGCCGGCATTGAGGTTGAAGTTGTTGGCCAGGCCGACCCCGGCGTTGGACGCCAGCGAACCGGCGCCGCTGACGGTGACCGCGCCGGTGCCCAGGGCGAGATTGTTGCCGACGGTCAGCGCGCCGCCGCCGAGGTTGAAGCCGCCGGCGAAATTGTTGGCGCCGTTGAGCGTCAGCCCCGGCACGCCGGCCATGCTGATCCCGCCGGCGCCGCTGATGGTGCCGTTGAGGGTCAGCGCGCCGCCGCCGGCGCCGAAGTTCAAGGTGTTGTTGAGGACGACGTTGTTGCCCAGCGCGACTCCGGCCGCGCCGGCGAGGCTGGCGGCGCCGTTGACAGTGAGCGCGCCGGCGCCGATCGCGCCGCTGTTGCCCAGATGCAGCGAGCCGGCCTGCAGGATGGTGCCGCCGGTGTAGTTGTTGGCTCCGGTCAGGGCGAGATTGCCGCTGGCCAGGGTCAGCGAACCGGCGCCGTTGATGTTGCCGCCCAGGGTCAGGGTGCCGGCGCCGTTGAGGGTCAGCGCGCCGTTGAGCTGCACCTGGTTGGTGAGCGTGCCGGTGAACGCGGTATTGAGCTGGGCCGGTCCGCCGACCAGGAACAGGCCGGTGCCGAGCGAGTTGGCCGTGCCCAGGGTCAAGCCGCCGCCGTTTAGCGCGAGGCCGCCGTTGAAGTTGTTGTTGCCGGCCAGGGTCAGCGTGCCGGCGCCGTTCTTGATCAGGCCGCCGGCGCCGCTGACGGTGCCGCCGAGGGTGAGGTTGTTGCCGCCCTGTACGATCAGCCCGCCGGTGAGATTGACGTTCTGCCCCAAGGTCAGGCCGCCGACCGAGGCCTGGATCGCGCCGCCGTTGCCGGTCAGCGTGCCGGTGCCGAACGACAGCGCATTGTCGAAGATCGCGGTGCCGCCGTTGAGCGTGGCGCTGCCGCTGACCACCGCGCCCTGCAGGGTCCAGGTGCCGCTGTTGAGGGTCAGGTTCTCGAAGTTGAGGTACTGCGCCGCCGAGATCGTGCCGGCGCCGCCGTTGCCCGAGCCCGGTCCGGCGGCGGTGTTCTGCAGCACCAGGGTGTCGCTGCCGCCGATGCCGGCGTCGACCGTGCCGCCGGCGGCGTAGGTCAGGAAGCTCGGCGGGATCGACAGCGTCGGGATGGTCACGCCCGGCAGCGGCACCAGGCCGCCGTTGATGCTCGAACCGGTCACCGCGACGAAGGTGTCGTTGCTCAACGTGGTGCCGAGCGAGACGCTGCCGTTGATGGTGCCGACGTTGACGAAGGTGTTGCCGCCGGCGGTCGGGCTGGAGAACGCGACCCGCCCGGTGATGGTGCCAGTGTTGGTGAAGTTGACGTTGCCGCCGCCGTAGATGCCGACCGCGATCGAGTTGATCGGATCGAACAGGCCCAGCGCGCTCATGCCGATGGTGCCGGAGTTGGTGATCGTGGTGGTGCCGGTGTTGGCCACCACCATCGCCGAACCGCCGAGGCCGAAGGTGCCGTCGAAGGTGCCTTCGATCAGACCCTGGTTGTCGATCACGACGTTGCCGGCTGCGGGCACGACGGTATTGCCGACCATCAGCCCGCGCGCCAGCACCAGCGAACCGAAGGCGTTGGCGTCGATCGCGCCGAGGTTGGTGAGGTTCAGGCCGTTGCCGCCGAAGGTCATCGCGGTGCCGCCCGGCAACGTGCTCATGATCGCGCCGCTCTGCACGGTCGCGTTGAGGTTGTTGGCGTTGCTCAGGAACGAATTCGGATTCGGCGGCAGCAGGATCGGCACGCCGGTGCAGCTGACCGTGGCGCCATCGGTCGGCACCGCCGGGGTGCACGCCGCGGCGGCGCTGCCGCTGTAGAACTGCAGGGCCAGCAACAACGGGATCGCCTGGGCGACGCCGAGGCTGAGCGGATGGAAGCGAAGACGACGTTGCGCGCGAGCGGACATGACCGATCCTCCGTTTATTCCGAACTGCTGGTTCCGATCTGCTGGTTGCATGCCTGCAGTACGGATCGCACGGGCGGATGCCGGAACGGGCGGACTAGCGAAGGACGAGGGCCTTCGCGATCTGCGTCGTCGCGCTCGTGCCGGCGATGGACCGGGCTGCAGGTTTCCCGGTGCATCCGACTGCGACCGAACCGCTATCGACAGCGTTGCGGAGCGTTCGGCTCCGGTAGGGGGGAAACAACGAAACGCTTGGATCGCGTGAACGAACGGCCGCAGTGTATGAGCAGAAAAATTCCGTAAAACTCACTCTCGCTCACGGCTTGCTGAGCGCATTCATGCGTCTGTACGGGGATCACGCACGCTCACCGGATGTCATGCCTTCGCGAAAGGAATTTGCAGCGGGTTGCCCGTTTCGAAACTGCCGTCGGCAGCGCTTCGCCGGCGCCGCGCCGGCCGCGCACGAAAAAACCCCGGACGCTCGCGCGTCCGGGGTTTCGTGAGCGAGTCGCCGTTGCGGCGCGCCGCGGCGCGAACGCCGCGGACGTCGGCGGCTCAGACCAGGGTCAGGGTCACGTCGATG
This sequence comes from Lysobacter yananisis, assembly GCF_031199375.1. Taxonomy (NCBI): domain Bacteria; kingdom Pseudomonadati; phylum Pseudomonadota; class Gammaproteobacteria; order Lysobacterales; family Lysobacteraceae; genus Lysobacter; species Lysobacter yananisis. The sequence continues at coordinate 2,433,091 of NZ_CP133568.1, read as the reverse complement.
TTGCCGCGGGTCGCGTTCGAATACGGGCACACGATGTGGGCCTTCTCGATCAGCTCCTGCGCCTGCTCGCGCGCCAGGCCCGGCAGCGAGATCTTCAGTTCGGCCTGGATGCCGAAGCCGGTCGGCAGCGGGCCGATGCCGACGCTGCCGTCGATGGACGCATCGGCCGGGAACGCGATCTTGTCGCGGCCGGCGACGAACTTCATCGCGCCCATGAAGCAGGCCGAGTAGCCGGCCGCGAACAGCTGCTCCGGATTGGTGCCGTCGCCGCCGGCGCCGCCGAGATCGCGCGGCGTGGTCAGCTTGACGTCGAGCGCGTTGTCCGAGGACACGGCGCGGCCGTCGCGGCCGCCGGTGACGTGGGCGTGGGCGGTGTAGAGGACTTTTTCGAGGGACATGGTTGGGTGCTCCGGGAGTGGGGATCGAGGGATCGGAAGGGTGTGCGGCGGGTGGTGCGGTTTCTATCGTTGACTATTGAATCGCTTGCTATTTTTATATCGTGGCTGCGTCCGCATGTTCGTCGCGGCGGGGGCAGGATTGGGAGAATCAGGAATGGAAGAATCAGGAATGGGCGATCAGGCTGGCGCGCAGGGTTTCGAGCTGGGCCTTGAGCGCGGTCAGTTCGTCGATGCTGCAGTCTTCCAGCGCGCAGCCCATGCCCTCGGGCACGCTGCGGGCCTTGGCCTTGAGCGCGCGGCCGGCCTTGGTCAGCTCGATCACCACCTGGCGCTCGTCGCTGGCGGCGCGGGTGCGGGTCAGCAAGCCGGCGGCCTCCAGGCGCTTGAGCAGCGGGGTCAGCGTGGCTGAGTCCAGGAACAGGCGCTCGCCGATCTCCGACACCGTGACCCCATCGCGCTCCCACAGCACCATCATCGCCAGGTACTGCGGATAGGTCAGCTCCAGCTTGCCGAGCAGCTTGCGGTAGACCTTGTTGAGCGCCAGCCCGGTGGAATACAGGGCGAAGCACAACTGGTCGTCGAGCAGCAGGGTCGGCTTGGGCGGATTGGCGGGGGCGGTGCGCGTCTTCATGGGACGCAATTTACATAGCGCGCTATTTAATAGCAAGCATTAAATGGCCGGCCGTCCCGGCCCGCAGCGTTCCGCCCATGGCGCGAATCCCCCGGAACCCCCTGTAGGAGCGGCGCAAGCCGCGACCGCGAGACCACAGCTACGCCGCAGGCTTCGACGCAAGCGAGGTGTCGCGGTCGCGGCTCGCGCCGCGCCGCGCCTACAGAAGGCCTGACCCGTCGGGGGATCAGGGCAGATACAACGCGCCGATCTTCAACGCCGTCCGGTACGGCTCGGGATCGTTGCGGTTGCTCAGCATCGCCACGGTCAGGCGCCGCTGCGGCCAGCGCACGATGACGTTGCGAAAGCCGATCGTCTCGCCCGAATGCCACAAGGTCTCGCCGGTGATGCGCCAACCGTAGCCGTAACCGACCTCGGCCACGTCGGTCGGCGTGTGCGCCGCGAACGCGAGCCGGCGCGAGGCGTCGCTGAGCAAGCGGCCGTCGTACAGCGCCGCGTCCCACTTGGCCAGGTCGTCGATGGACGAATAAATGCCGCCGTCGCCGAGCACCGCGCTGGTCGGGCTCTGGTCGGTGCGCCGCCAGCGCCCGTCTTCGAAGCTGTAGCCGTAGGCGCGGTGCGCGACCTGCGACACCCCGCGCTCGTAGGCGACGGTGTCGCGCATGTCCAGCGGGGCGAAGATGCGCTCGCGCAGGAAGGCGGCGAAGGAACGGCCCGAGGCCTTCTGCACGGTCAGCGCCAGCAGCGCGTAGCCGCTGTTGCTGTAGCGGTAGCCGCCGCCCGGCGCGAAGTAGGTGCGGTCCTGGCCTTCGAGCGTCGCCAGCACGTCGGCGTCGCGCATCTGCCGGGCGTCGGCGTCGAAGCGCGCGGACATGACGTCTTCGTAGTCGATCAGGCCCGACTGGTGGCTGAGGATCTGGCGGATCGTGATCGCATCGCAGGCCTTGGGCAGGCTCGGCAGCCAGCGCTTGATCGGATCGTCCAGGTCCAGCGCGCCGTCCTGGGCCAGCAACAGCACCGCGGCGGCGGTGAACTGTTTGCTGACCGACGCCAGCCGGTAGTTGGTCCGCGGCGCTGCCGCCACGCCGTCTTCGAGCACCGCCATGCCGTAGCCGCGCCGCAGCACCGGCCGGCCGTCGCGCAGCACCAGCACGCTGGCGCCGGGCACGCGGCCCCGGTAATCGGCGAGCAAGGCATCGACCTGTTCGGCCCGCGCCGCGTCGTCGGCGCCCTGCTCCGCCGCGCGCTGCGGCGCGCCGGCGCACGCGGCCGCGCCCAGGCAGGCGGCGACGACGACGGCGAGACGTCCGCCGCTCCACCCGGTGGCGGCGGCCGGCATCGCTACGTTCATCGCATCGCTCATCGCTTCGCCTCCATCGACCCCTGCGGCCACCCACGAACGACGGCTTGGGATCGGACGCGGCGCCGCTTCCGGCGGCCTGCGTTCCGATTCCACGGCCCCTGCTCCCGCCCCGCTCACCTCACCGGAAAATCGAACGCCGTGCGCGGCGTCGGCTCCGGCTTGAAGGTGTAGTGCCACCACTCCAGCGGATAGTTCTCGAAGCCTTCGCGCTGCATCGCCGCGCGCAGGCGCTGGCGGTGGCCGCGCTGGGCCAGGCTCGCGCCGGGCGCATCGGTGTGGGCGAGTTCGTCGAAGAAATCGAAACCGGTGCCCATGTCCAGCGGCGCGTAGCCCTCGCCGCTGGGTTCGAGCAGGGTCAGGTCCAAGGTCGCGCCGCGGCTGTGGCCCGAGGTCGGCGAGATGTAGTCGCCGAGCAGCCGGCTCTTGTCCAGCGTGGGGTAGTAGCGCGGCTTGGTCTTCTGGTCGTCGGGATCGGCGGCCCAGGCGACGAAGTCGCGCACCGCGCGCACCGGGCGGTAGCAGTCGTAGATGCGCAGGCGCAGCCCCTGCGCGCGCAGTTCGCGCTCGACCCGCGCCAGCGCCTGCGCCACCGGCCGGTGCAGGTAGCACGCGGCGCCGAGGTAGCCGGCGACCGGGCGGCCGACGAAGTTGTCGCCGCCGGCGTAGCGGATCTCCAGGTCGATGTCGGGCACCAGGCTGCGGATCTCGACCATGCCGGCCGCAGCGGCGTCCTGGGCGGTGGAGATGGTCGGCGCGACCGCCGCCACCGGCGCGGCCGCGGCCGCGGCCGGCGCGGGCGATGGCGCCGGCCCGGTCCGCGCCTGCGGCGAACGCACCGCGGCGACGCAGCCGATCAGCACCAGCAGCGCGCAGGCCTCAACCGCAATCGCCGACGCGCGCGAACGCCAGGTCTTCATAGTCGTAGCTGAAATCGGCATCCGGGTCGAGCTTGCTCATGCTGAAGGCGGCTGGCTCGGCCGCGGCGGCGAAGTCGATCCAGGCCTCGGCGTCGACTTCCTCCGCGTCCCAGTCGACCAGCAGGCGCGGCCCGACCCGGACGATCTTACCGGTCATCAGCGGCGACTTTCGCGAGGCGAATTCCACTTCGCCGCCGCGCGCGCACAGACCGACCTCGCCGAACCACGGATCGCGGTAGACGCCCAGGCGCCCGCGCAGCTCGTCCGGCTGCGCCGGCCGCCGCGCCGAAGTGTCGGGCGCGCGGCCGGCGGCCGGCGCGGCCGCCTCGCGTTCGATCGCGTCGGCGTACCAGGCCACGCCGCGCTCCCCGCGCGGCCGGCCGTCGCGCATCCGCGTGTAACGCTGGCTCAACACCTGGTCGAACACGCTGCGCGCGTCGCCGGCGTCGCCGTTGATCAGCACCACGAAGCCGGCCTTGCGTTCGGGCAGCAGCGCGGTCAGCGAGTACATGCCCATCAGCGTGCCGGTGTGGGCGACCTTGAATTCGCCGTCGAAGTCGCTGAGCCGCCAGCCGTAGCCGTAGGCGGCGAAACGGGTGCCCGACCACTCGCGCTGGCGCCGGGTCGGGGTCATCGGCATCTGCGCGCGCCACAGTTCGCCGCGCTGCTGCGCCGACAGCCACGGCCGGCCGTCGCGCGAGTACGCGGCCGGATCGAGCCAGGCGCGCAGCCAGCGGGTCATGTCGTCCAGGCCGCAGCGCACGCCGCCAGCCGGGTCCATCGGCGTGGCGGCGATGGCGTCGCCGTCCTCGCGCACCGGCACGTAGCGGCCCTCGCGCCGTGCGTGCGGCTGCGCCAGCGGCGCCGCGTCGCGGCGCGCGAACGCGCCGACCCGGCAGCCGTCCATGCCCAGCGGCGCGAACACTTCGCGCCGCAGCAACTGCTCGTACGGCGCCCCGCCCGCGGCCGCGGCGACTTCGCCGGCGACGATGTAGAGCAGGTTGTCGTAGTCGTAGCGCGAGCGGAAGCTGTGCACCGGCTTGAGGTAGCGCAGGCCGTGGATCACGTCGCCGCGGCTGAAGCGGTTCGGCTCGGGCCACAGCATCAGGTCGCCGGCGCCGGCGCGCAGGCCGGAGTTGTGGATCAGCAGGTCGCGGACCTGCATTTCGCGGGTGACCCAGTCCTCGTGCATGCGGAAATCCGGCAGATGCTTCGTCACCGGGTCGTCCCAGCGCAATTTTCCCGCATCGACCAGCCGCGCCAGCAGCGCGGTGGTCATCGACTTGGTGTTGGAGGCGATCTTGAACAGCGCGTCCGGACCGATCTTTCGCCCGGAACCGGCGACCAGCTCGCCGTCGGTGCGCGCATAGACCACCTTGCCGTCTTCGACCACCGCCACCGCCAATCCGGGCAGGCGGTAGCGTGCCTGCACTTCGTCGACGAGGCGGTCCAGGCCGGCGGCGCGCGGGTCGTGCGCGGCCGCCGGCGCGGACGAAGAAAAGAACAGGGCCGCGCCAAGCAAACCGATGCCCGCGATCGCGCGGGACAGCGATGCCGGCCCTGTCGAGGTAGAACGAAGACGGCCCCGTTCTGCCGGGGCCGCCCGAAAGCACGAGGCGGCAACGCGGTTCACGCCGCGCGGCTCAGAAATCCACCGACACGGTCAGTTGGGCGTAGCGCGGGTTCTGGTAGCCGGTGCCCAGGCCGTAGAACTTGTTGACCACGCCGACGCCGGTCTCGTAGGAGTCGTCCACTTCCACCGCGCGCTGCTGGTTGAGCAGGTTGTAGACCGCCAGCTTGACCCGCAGGTCGGCGGCGCCGAAGGACTTCTGATAGGTCAGGCTGGCGCCGACGTCGTAGATCCACGGCGTGCGCCCGCCGGCGCCGCGCCCGCGCAGCTGGTATACGCGCTGGTCGTAGGGCAGCGTGCACTTGTCCACGCACACGTAGAAGCTGTGGTAGATGCGGCGGTCGTACGGCGTGCCCATGCCGAAGGCGTTGATCGGGCGGCCGGACTGGGCGTTCAAGGTCGCGCCCACGGTCCAGTGGTCGTCGATCGCATAGGCGCCGCGCAGCTTGAGCTGGTGGCGGCGGTCGTTCGGCAGCGGGCCGTCGCCGTCGAGGTTGACGTAGGGATCGTCGAAGGACTCGGTGCGGCTGGTGTTGTCGAAACCGAAGTCGGAGTTCGACGGGCCCTCGGCGTTGCCCTCGCTCTTGGACCAGGTGTACGAGGCGTTGAACGCCCACTTGTCGTCCCAGGCGCGGTCGAGCATGAACTCCAGCGCGCGATAGGTGCGCTTGGGCTTGACCCAGCCGCGCTCGCCCAGGTACTTGCCGTTGGCGTCGTACACCGCCCAGCCCGCGCGCGAGGTGTCGATGGTGACGTAGGCGTCGTTGACGCCGTCGCAGTCGGTGTCGGTGTACAGCGTGACGTTCTTGCCCGGGTTGGCCATCACATAGCCCATGTCCTTGCGCTTGCCGTTGCAGACGATGCCGTTGGACGAGATGTTCATGTCGTCGATGGCGTTGTGCAGGCGCCGGTAGATGCCGCGCACGCCCCACGACCAGGTGTCGCCGAACATGGCCTGGTAGCCCAGGATCGCCTCGTCCTGGTAGACCGGATCGAGGTCGCGGTCGACCTCGCTGCGCAGGTCGCCGACGGTGCCGTCGCCCTGGCTGTTGTCGATCGGGCCGATCTGCGCGCCGAGGATCGGCCGGTAGTACGTGGTGCCGTTGCGCTCGAACGCTTCCAGCCCCTGGAACGCGTAGTAGGTGCGCTCGTCGAGGAAGGCGCCGGCCTGCTTGACGTTGATCTGGTTGACCAGCGGCAGGTAGTAGCGGCCGATGTTGCCGAACACCTTCGAGCGCCCGTCGCCGCGGAAATCCCACGAGAACCCCGCGCGCGGAGCGATCATGTCGTCGATCTTGATGTAGGTGCTGCCGGCGCCGTTCTTGTTGTCGAAGCTCTCCACGCGCACGCCGGCGTTGAGCATCAGGTTCGGCGTGACCTGCCAGTTGTCTTCCAGGTAATAGGCCGAGTTGATCGTTTCGAAGGTGCCGCTGACCTCCTGCTGGCGCGCGCGCACGTAGGCCACGACGCCGGCCGGGACGATGCCGCCGTTCTCCAGTTCGGTGCCCGGCGCGGTCGGATAGATCTGGTAGAACTTGCGCGAGGGCCCCGGATAGAAGCTCTCGTTGTCGGAGGTGTTGGTTTCGCGGTCCAGGCCGAAGCGCAGCAGGTGGTCGCCGAGCTGCCACTCGAAGTCCAGGCGCGCGGCTTCGCGCTTGTCGGCGCCGTTCTCGACCTGGGCCGAGGACACGCAGCCGATCTGCGGCAGGCTGCCGTCGCGGCGGTCCTGGACCGCGTCGCAGTCCTGGTCGTTGAGGCTGCTGGCGATGCGGTCGCGCTTGTTCTCGCCGTACAGCGCCTTCATCGAGAAGTTCTCGCTCAGGTAGCCGGTGTAGGTCAGCGCCCAGTTGACGCCGCCGACCTCGCTGTACTGGGTGTTGCTGCGCACGCCGCGGCGGCCGGTGGTGAAGTCGTAGTTGTCGGTGGTGGTCTCGTTCTTGTCGGAGAAGGCCAGGAACTCGAGCAGGTGGCGGTCGCTGATCTGCCAGTCGAGCTTGGTGCCCCAGAAGCCCTTGTCGGACTTGCCGTCGAAGAAGGTGCCGCCGGCGTTGTTGGTGCTCTGCGGCTGGTAGTCGCGGAACTCGTACATCGCGTAGAAGAACAGCTTGTCGCGCACCAGCGGCCCGGACGCATGCACGTTGAGGTTGGTGCGGTCGTACTTGTCCTTGCTGGAGATGCGGTAGGCCCGGCCCTGGCGGTCGTAGTGGTCGTCGCCGGTGGACTGCAGCGACTTGGGCTCCCACACCAGTTCGGCGCCGTACTTGAACTCGTTGGTGCCCGACTGGGTGACGGCGTTGATCACGCCGCCGGTGGTGCGGCCGAATTCGACCGAATAGCCGCCGGTCTTGACCTGGAACTCCTTGAAGAAGCCGAACGGGATGGTCGAGAAGCCGACCCGCTTGTAGAAGTCGGTGACGTTGAGGCCGTTGATGTAGACCGCGTTCTCCGACACCGACGAGCCGCCGAACGAGGCGCCGCCGTACTGGCCCTGGACCACGCCCGGCGCCAGCAGCGCTACCGCCTGGGCGTCGCGGGCGATCGGCACGCGCTCGAGTTCGGCCTTGGTGATGTTGGTGGCCGATTCGGTCGAGCGCACGTCCACCGGGGTGATCACGCGCGAGCCGATCACCTGCACCGCGGCCAGGTCGGTGGCGCCGCCGAGGCTGACGTTGGATTCGTTGCCCAGGCTCACCACCACCTGCACCGTCTCGCCGACCGCCTGGCCGTCCTTGCTGGCCTGCAGCTGGTAGGTGCCGATCGGCAGGAACGGGAAGCGGTAGTTGCCCTGCGCATCGGCCTTGACCGTGCGGGTGAAGCCGGTGTCGGCATTGCGCACGGTGACCTCGGCGCCGGCGGCGACGCGGCCGGACAGCGAACCGTCGGTGTTGGCCGCCAGCGCCGGCAGCATCATCGATGCGAGGCAGATCCCCATCGCCACGCACAAGCCGGACCTGCGAAAGCTCTTGCCTTTCATTGCCGCACTTCCTCCCCTAACTGATGTGGGCGGTGCCGCGCCGCGTCACTGCTTCGTCGTCAGCACCTGCGCTTTGTAGTCGTAGTCCCACTGGTCGAAGTAGAGATTTCCCCCTTCCCACTCGACCTCGCCGCGTTGCGAGTCCACGGTCTCGGAACGATCGAACCGCTTGGCCGGGACGAAGCCGCGGCCGTAATCGTCGTTGTACGCCACCCGGTACGCGTCCAGGCCGCCGAGGTAAAAGCCGGCCAGTTGCGGATCGGGCGATTCGAAGCGGCCGGTGGTGACGTCCACCGGCAGCCAGCCGTACGGGGCCAGGTACAGCCAGGCCCAGTCGTGCATGTTGGTATAGCCGTCGTCGCCGTAGACCCAGCCGGACTGCCAGCGCGCCGGAATGCCGTTGAGGCGCAGCAGCGCCATCAGCAGCAGGGTCTGCTGGCCGCAGTCGGCGTGGCCGGCTCGCAGCGCGTAGTCGGAAATGTTGGAGATCGTCGAATACTCGCGCGCGCCGGCCCACGGGATCGCGTCGACCGCGGCATAGAGCTTCTGCGCGATCCGGTACGGATTCTTCTCCGCGCCCACGACCTTGCGCGAGAATTCGCGCAGCGCCGGGGTGAACACGATGTGCGGCGGGCGCTCGCCCAGGTAATCGCGGGTTTCCCCGTTGTCCGGCGCGGGCGCGACTTTGTCCGGATCGATGCGCCGGTACTGGCCGAACACGGTCAGCTCGTAGCTGACCTCGAATTTCGTCGGTTTGCCGGCTTGCGCGGGCTGCTCGAAGTGGACCGTGCGCTGCAGGCTCGATGCCGGCGCGATCTTGTGCGCGGCCGGCGCGCTGGCGAGGAAACGGATGTCTTCCTGCTGATGCGGCAGGTCGCGCGGATACGGCAGCCATGCGCGCAACGTCTTGCCGGCCGGCACCGCGTCGGCCTTCACCGTCAGCGACTGGACGATGCGCACGCGCCGCGGCGCGCCGTAACCGCGTTCGAGCGCGTCGTCGCGCACTTCGCGCTGATGATCGTTGAGCGTTTCCATCGGCCCCGCGCTCAACGGCTTGGCATCGGGCCGCCGCCGCGCGAGCGCCTGCGCGCTGAGCCGGAACAGGTTCGACGGCGCGCGGTTGAAGTAGCGCTTGTCGCCGTCGATGGTCATCGATTCGAGCAGGCCCTGGCGGTCCCAGGCGTCGAACTCTTCGCGCTTGAGATCGGGAATCTGCGCGCGCACCTTCTGTTCGGCCTCGGCCCGGTCCAGGCCGAAGTCCAGGCGGATGCGGCGCATGCGCTCGCGCTGGAACGCCAGCGCGGCGCGTTCGCGTTCGTCGACGCCGGGCTGTTGCGATGCGGCATCGATTCGAGCGCGCGCATCGTCGAAACGGCCGGCGTCGATCAGCGCCACGATGGCATCGAGTTCGCGCGCCGCGGCCTCGTCGGCCGCGCGCGCCTGCGCCTGGGCGGGGCCGACCGACACGCGCAGGCCCAGCACCAGCGCCGGCAGCGCGAAGATCAGGCCGAACGCCAGCGCGCACGGGCGCCAGCGTCCGCCGGGAGAGACGATGGCCCTCGCGCGGGGAGCGATAAACAGCAGGTCAGTCACGGGATCCATACCTGTGTCACCCACGCGGGGCCATCGGTTCATGGCTGTGTAACATGTGGAAGAAAGGCGGTCAATAAATTATTCCGTATCTATTTTCGCTAGGAAGCATGTATTCTCCGGCTCGACCCCGGACGCGCCGCGGCGCGCCCGGCATCGATGCCGGACGTCCGGCATCGCCCTGTGACGGCGCCCGCCGACCGCGCGCGCCCGCCGGAGCCTGACGCGATGGGTACCGCCCCGAGCCGCCGACGCCCCACCCGCTTTCGCGCACTCGCGCGCTGCATCGCAGCATCGGCGCTGCTGTCGGGCACGCTGTTCGCGCAGAGCCCTAGCACCGCGCCCGGCGCCGCGCGCGACCGCGGCATTCCCGCGACCGGCGTGATCGGCATCGAGGAGGGGCAATTGAACGCCGATTACTGGATCCGCCAGCAGCGCAGGCCCGACGCGGTGATCCTCGACGGCCGCGCCATCGCCCGCCAGAACGCGCGCCTGGCCGAGCTCGACGCGTCCGTGCACGACATCGAGCGCCTGCCGGCGACGCTGCCGCGCGAGCGCGTGCGCGAATGGATCGCAGCGATCTCGCAGGCGCGCGACGAACCGCTGTTCGACGAACGCGGCGAAGACGTCCCGGCCGCCACGTTGCAAGGCTTCGACGCCGAACTCGCGCTCGACGCGATTCCCGCGCAGCAAGCCGTCCGCTACGGCCTGGTGGTGCGCCGCGCCGATTTGCGCACCTTCCCCACCCGCATGCGCGTGTTCAATTCGCGCGGCGACACCGACATCGACCGCTTCCAGGAAAGCGCGCTGTTCCCGGGCACGCCGGTGGCGGTCGCGCACGAGAGCCGCGACCGCAAGTACTGGTTCGTGGTCAGCCCGCTGTACGCGGCCTGGGTCGAGAAGGACCGCGTCGCGCTCGGCGACAAGGCGGCGGTGTTCGCCTACACCCGCAAGACGCCATACCTGGTCGTCACCGGCGCGACCGCGCGCACCGTGCACACGCCCGAGCAGCCCGGCGTCTCCGACGTGCAGCTGGAGATGGGCGTGCGCGTGCCGTTGCTGGCCGACTGGCCGGCGGACCGGCCGGTCAACGGCCAGCATCACTACGCGTCGCACGTGATCGAATTGCCGTACCGCGACGCCGACGGCACGCTGAAGTTCTCGCCGGCGCTGCTGCCGCGCACCGCCGATACCGCGGCGGACTACCTGCCGCTGACCCAGGCCAACCTGGTCCGCCAGGGCTTCAAGTTCTTCGGCGAACGCTACGGCTGGGGCCATTCCTACAACACCCGCGACTGCAGCGGCTTCGTCTCGGAGATCTACCGCAGCTTCGGCGTGCAGTTGCCGCGCAACACCCGCGACCAGGCGGTGAGCCCGGCCTACAACCGCATCGACCTGGACGAAACGCTCGGCCACGAAGAACGGTTGAAGATCGTCAAGACCCTGGAGGTCGGCGACCTGATCTACATCCCCGGCCACGTGATGATGGTGGTCGGGCACGAGGACGGCTGGCCGTACGTAATCCACGACACGACCGGCATCACCTTCCGCGACCGCACCGGCGACCTCGCCCGGGTCCACCTCAACGGCGTCTCGGTGACGCCGCTGGTGCCGCTGCTGTTCAACAAGGAGCAGCCGACGGTGGACCGGATCACCAGCATTCAACGTATTCGTCCATGAGCGCCGCCCCTGTGGGAAGGCCTTCGGCCCCGATGCAGCCTGCTCTTGTGGGAGGGCCTTCAGGCCCGACGCTTTTCTTCCAAGCCACCGCAACCGGGAACAGAAGCGTCGGGCCTGAAGGCCCTCCCACATAAAAACGGCTCGTCGCGAAGCGCCGCTCGCCTCCGCGACCGGACCGGCTTACCTTCTTCTACGGCGCCCGGCGCCTCACCCGAACACGACGCACCCCACGACACCATCGACACATGAAGATCACCGACATCCGATTCGGCATGCTGCGGGTTCCGCTCAAGACGCCGTTCAAGACCGCGCTGCGCACGGTCGACACGGTCGAGGACATCGTCGTCACCATCCACACCGACACCGGCCACGTCGGCTACGGCGAGGCGCCGGCGACCGCGCCGATCACCGGCGACACCCACGGCTCCATCGTCGAGGCGATCCGCAAGTTCATCTCGCCGCGCCTGATCGGCCAGGAGATCGCCAACCTCAACCGCATCACCGGCCTGATCCAGGGCGCGATCGAGAAGAACTCCAGCGCCAAGGCGGCGGTGGAGATCGCGGTCTACGACCTGTTCGGCCAGCTCTACGGCGCGCCGCTGTACAAGATGCTCGGCGGCGGCGATCCGGTCATCACCACCGACCTGACCATCTCGGTGGACTACATCGAGAAGATGGTCGCCGATTCGATCGCCGCGGTGGACCGCGGCTTCGAGTCGCTCAAGATCAAGGTCGGCAAGGACATCGGCGTCGACATCGAGCGGGTCAAGGCGATCTACGCCGCGGTCGAGGGCCGCGCCCTGCTGCGCCTGGACGCCAACCAGGGCTGGACCGCGAAGCAGGCGGTGTACGCCCTGCAGACGCTGGAAGACGCCGGCGTGCGGCTGGAACTGGTCGAACAACCGGTCAAGGCGCAGGACCTGGAAGGGCTCAAGTACGTCACCGACCGCGTCCACACCCCGATCATGGCCGACGAAAGCGTGTTCGGCCCGGTCGAGGTGATCGACCTGATCCGCATGCGCGCGGCCGACATCATCAACATCAAGCTGATGAAGACCGGCGGCCTGTCCAAGGCGATCCAGATCGCCGACATCGCCGCGATGTACGGGGTGGAATGCATGATCGGCTGCATGATCGAGACCTCGATCTCGGTCGCCGCGGCGGTGCACCTGGCGGTGGCCAAGTCCAACGTCATCACCAAGGTCGACCTCGACGGCCCCTCGCTGTGCGCGTTCAACCCGGTCGACGGCGGGGTGATCTTCAACGAGTCCGAGATCACCGTCACCGATGCGCCGGGCCTGGGCATCCGCGAGATCCGCGGCCTGGAGACGCTGGCCGCCGCCTGACCTGCGCACTCGCGCGAAGCCGGCTACGCTGTAGCCCACACCGCCGCGCCCGGGACCGGACCCCTGCCGATGTCGCCCCTGCTCAAGATCCGCTCAGAACGCGACCAGATGTCGGCGATCGAACGCCGCATCGCCGACTATCTGCTGGAGAACGCGCACCTGCTGCGCGACTACTCTTCGCAGCAGTTGGCCAACGCGCTCGGGATCAGCCAGTCGAGCGTGGTCAAGTTCAGCCAGAAGCTCGGCTTCAAGGGCTATCCGGACCTGAAGTTCTCCATCGGCGAGGCGATCGCGCGCGGCGACCGCCACGACGACGGCGCCGGCGCCCAGGCCGCGCCGGCCGATCCCAACCAGGCCCTGGCCGAACGGCTGTGGCACGGCAAGGCCCGCGCCGAGGAAGAGACCCGGCTGATCAATCCGCCCGAGCGCATCGAGGCCATCGCCGAACTGATCCAGCACGCGCGCCGGGTCTACGTGATCGGCCTGGGCGAGGACGGCGTGCCGGCGCGCGCGCTGTCGATGAAGCTGGCGATGATCGGCATCCTCGGCATCCACCATTTCGATCCGGTGCTGATGGCCGCCAGCACCGCCAGCGCCGGCGCCGGCGACGTGCTGCTGGTGCTGTCCGAACAGGGCAAGCTGACCTCGCTATGCCATCTGGCGCGCAGCTTCGCCGAGAGCGGCGGCCGGGTGGTCTCGGCGACCCGGCACACGCCCAACCCCTTGCGCGCGCACGCCGACCACGCGCTGCTGGTGTCGGCGCACGATGAGCGCGCGCACGTCGAACCGCTGCTGTACCACAGCGCGTTACAACACCTGCTCGACCTGATCTTCGTGCTGCTGTGCGAACGCGGCCAGGACCGGCTGCGCCAGCTCGACCGCCAGGCCGAGCGGGTGCAGGACATGCTCGACATCTGAGGCGGATCGTTGGCGATGCCGCGCGATCCCCACACCGCTGCGACCGCGCTGCCGCGCGATCTCCACATCCCATCGACCGCGCTGCCGCGCGATCTCCACATCTCGTCGACCGCGATGCCGCGCGATCTCCCTGTAGGAGCGGCGCGAGCCGCGACCGCGACACCTCGCTCGCGACGAACCTTGCGCCGCAGGTGCGATGTCGCGGTCGCGGCTCGCGCCGCTCCTACAAAAAGCGACGCAAACCCGTCGCACCCGGCGAATCACTTTCCAGGAACCAATCCGCCATGCCCCGCTACGCCCCCGCCCTGCTCTTCGCCGCCGCCATGACCCTTGCCGGCTGCGCAAGCACCCGCGCCGACCGCGCCGGCGACGGCGCCGCGCAGCCGCAGCTGGTGCTGGTCACCACCGCCGACTGGAACGCCACGCAAGGCCGCCTGCAGCGCTATCTGTTCGAAGGCGGCCAATGGCTCGCGGTCGGCGAACCGGTCGCGGTCAGCATCGGCCGCAACGGCGCCGCCTGGGGCCGCGGCCTGCGCGCCGCGCCCGACGACGGCGGACCGCTCAAGCGCGAAGGCGACGGCCGCGCGCCGGCCGGCATGTTCGCGGTCGGCACCGCGTTCGGTTACGCCGAAACCGCGCAGACCGCGCTGGCGTACGCGCCGATGAGCGCCAGCCACTACTGCATCGACGTGCCCGCCTCGCCGCTGTACGACCGCATCGTCGATGCGCGCCGGGTCGGCGACGAAGCGGTGAAGGGCTCGACCGAACCGATGCGCCGCGACCTGCACGCCGACGGCGATCCGCGCTACCGCCTGGGCTTCGTCATCGCCCACAACCCGGCGCACGTCCCCGGCGCCGGCAGCTGCATCTTCGCCCACCTGCAGCGCGCGCCGGGCGAACCGACCGCGGGCTGCACGGCGATGAGCGACGCGGCGATGGACGAACTGCTGGCGTGGCTGCGGCCGCAGGCGCGGCCGCTGTTCGTGCTGTTGCCGCAGGCGCAGTATCGGGCGGTGTGGAAGCCGTGGGGATTGCCGCAGCCGGTTGCGGACTGAGCGCGACCGACGGCGTCGCGTCGCAACGCATACCGTCTAGCCCCCACGACCGTCATTCCGGCGAAAGCCGGAACCCATTTTGACTTTGCTTCGACCCGCACGCCGCAGAGACTTCAAGGCGCTGTCGCGATGAAGCCCTGGATTCCCGCGTTCGCGGCAATGACGGTAGGCGAGGTCGCGGCAAGAGGGTCGAGCGCTGCATCCGCGCCACCGCATATCGCACTGCTCATCGACCCGCCGCGCAGTCCTCACACCGTCATTCCGGCGAAAGCCGGAACCCATTTTGACTTTGCTTCGACCAGCACGCCGCAGAGACTTCAAAGCACTGTCGCGATGAAGCCCTGGATTCCCGCGTTCGCGGGAATGACGGTAGGCGAGGTCGCGGCAAGAGGGTCGAGCGCTGCATCCGCGCCACCGCATATCGGACTGTTCATCGACCCGCCGCGCAGTCCTCACACCGTCATTCCGGCGAAAGCCGGAACCCATTTTGACTTTGCTTCCACCCGCACGCCGCAGGGACTTCAAAGCACTGTAGCGATGAAGCCCTGGATTCCCGCGTTCGCGGGAATGACGATAGGTGGGGGCGCGGCAGCATGAGATAGCGCTGCATCACGCCGCCGCATCACGCCGCTCGATCGCGCTGTCGCATCACACCGCTCGATCGAGCCACCCGATCACCCCGCTGCAGCGCTCTTCTTCGCCGCCGCATCGCGCTTCTTCTCCGCCGCCTTGGCCCGGCTCTCCTCGATGAACCGGTCCACCCGCCGCTCCAGCACCGGCAGCGGCACCGAGCCCAGCGCCAGCACCGCGTCGTGGAAGGCGCGGATGTCGAAGTCCTCGCCCAGCGCTTGCTCGGCCTTGGCGCGCGAGCGCTCGATGCTCATCTGGCCGAGGTAGTACGACAGCGCCTGCCCCGGCCAGCCGATGTAGCGGTCGACCTCGGTCTCGATCTCATGCTCGCTCAGCGCGGTGTTGTCGCGCAGGAACGCCAGCGACTGCTCGCGGGTCCAGCCCAGGTGGTGCACGCCGGTGTCCACGACCAGACGGCTCGCGCGCCACATCTGGTAGGTCAGGTAACCGAAGTAATCGTAGGGCGTGTCGTACATGCCCATCTCGATGCCGAGCTTCTCGGTGTACAGCGCCCAGCCCTCGCCGTAGGCGGAGATATAGGTGTAGCGGCGGAAATCCGGCAAGCCCTCGTGCTCGGCCGCCAGCGACATCTGCAGCGAATGGCCCGGCGCGGATTCGTGCAGGGTCAGCGCCGGCAGGTTGAACAGCGGGCGCGACGGCAGGTCGTAGGTGTTGACCAGATAGACGTCGCGGCCGCCGCGGCCGGCGGTGTAGAACGGCGCCAGATCCGGCGGCACCGGCTTGATCGCGAAGCGCTGGCGCGGCAACAGGCCGATGTAGTTGCCGATCTCGGCGTCCACGCGCTTGGCCAGCCACGAAGCGCGCATCAGCAGTTCGTCGCCGCTCTTGGGATAGAACTTCGGATCGGTGCGCAGGTAGTGCAGGAACTCCGGGAACGTGCCCTTGAACCCGGTCTTGACGATGGTCTGCTCCATCTGCGCGCGGATCTTGGCCACTTCCTCCACGCCGATCCGATGGATCTGCTGCGGAGTCAGGTCGAGCGTGGTGAATTCGCGGATCTTGGCGCGGTAGTAGTCCTCGCCGCCGGGCATCTTCTCCGCGGCCAGGGTGGTGCGCGCCTGCGGCGTGTACTCGTCCTGCATGAAACGCAGCAGCTTGCGGTACGCCGGCAACACCGAGGCGTCGATCGCCTTGGCCGCTTCCGCGCGCAGGCGCGCCTGCTCGGCGGCGGGGATGGTGGCCGGCATCTTCTTGAACGGGGTGTAGAGCAGGTTGTCCTCGAGCTTGGCGTCGACGACTTCCTTGATCGACACGTCGCGCCCGGTCAGCGTCACCCGCGGCACGCTGAAACCGCGCTTGAGGCCCGCGCGCATGTTGCCGATCTGCTCGTCGAAATAGCGCGGGATGTCGCGCAGCTGGCCGAGGTAACGCTCGTAGCCGTCGACGTCGCGGAACGAACGGCGCGCGGTGAAGCCCAGGTTGGTCCAGAACGCGCTGTCGCTGTTGAACGGCATCTCGTACTGGCGCACGCGCTGGTTGGCGAGCAGGCTCTGGATCTGCTGGCGGAACACTTCCAGGTTGACCGGGTCCTCGCCTTCGAGCTGCTTGGCGTCGATGGCGTCGAGTTCCTTGAGCACCTGCGCCCAATAGCGCTCGCGTTCGGCCTGGGTGGCCGGATCGACCTTGGGCAGGCGCGCGGCCGGCTGACCCTGCGGACCGTCCTCGTCGTCGCCGCCGGCGAACTGCGCCTGGCGCCATTTCCATTCGCGCGTGTACAGCGCCTTGAACCGCGCCGCGGCGCTGTCGGCGGCCGCGCTGGCGGCCTTGTCGGCGGCGGCGGGCGCGGCTTGCGCAGCCAGCGCGGACGCGGGCGCGAGCGCCATCAGCACGGCCACGGACAACGCGGCCAGCGGCGCGCGCACGAATACGGAACGGATCGAAGGCATCGCGGGACCCTGCGGTTACGGACTCGCCCATGATGCGCGAATCCGCGTGCCCGCGGATATGTCTTTAGGGCTAGAAAACAGCGAAAAGCAGCGAGCAGCGAGCCGGATCCGACCGGCTCGCTGTCCGCGTCTTTGCGCAGCCAGCTGTTTCAGGGCACCGGGCGGAACTCCGGATACGCCGGGCTGCCGCGGTCGAACAAGCGCGTCGGCCGGCCCTTCAAGTGCAGGTCGAAGAACGCGCGGCTGTGGTAGCGCGTCGCGGCCACGGCCTGGGCCGGCGGCAGGCTGCCGTAGACGGCGACGCCGAAGCCGGGCGGCACCGCGTCGCCGAGCGCCGGCAGCACCGCGGTGAAATCGCTGAAGGTGAAATGCTCGCCGCGGGCGACGTTGACCTCGCGCTTCCAGCCGCGCTGGCTGGCCCAGAACTGCGGCCACGACGGATCGTGCGAATCCAGGTGGCTGTGCACGCCGGCGCCGACCAGCAGGAACGGCCGGTCCAGGCCGAAACGCGCGGCCAGGGTCGGGCCGTACGGCAGGTCCTGCGGCGGGCCGTAGGTAGTCGAGAGGCGGCCGTCGTAATCCAGCCCGGCGTCGAAACGGCGGTCGAAGAACATGGTCTCGGCCGCGGTGGTGCCGCCGTAGGAATGGCCGAGGAAACCGACCCGCGCCAGGTCCAGCCCGCCGCGCCAGCCCGGCGGCAGGCGGCCGTGTCCGGCGCCGGGATAGAACCCGCGGTTCGACAGCGTCAGCGCGTCGAGCAGATGACGCGAATCGCCGACCCGCGTGTCGAGCCACATCTGGGTCGATTCCACCGTTTCCACCAAGTCCTGGCCGCGCACCACGCGCCCGCCCGGAAACGCGGTGTAGAAGGCTTCATGAGTGTGGGTCATCGACGCGACCACGTAGCCGTGGCTGGCCAGATCGTCGGTGAGCGAGCTATAGAGTTCCCGGAAGTACTGCAGGCCAGGCGAGAACAGCACCACCGGCCAGCCGCGCGGGTTGCGCAGCAGCGGCGCGCCCTGGATCGCCGGCCGGCGCGCGCCGGCCCAGTCGACCGCTTCGGGCGCGATGCCGTAGCCGGCGGCGGTGGCGCTCCATTCCGGCACCAGCGCCGGTTCCAGCCACGGCACGCGCGCGCCGCGCGCGTGCGGCGCGATCGGATAGCTGACGGTGACCATGTACTCGCGCGGCCCGCCGACGAAACGATCGGCGCGCGCGCGGTCGACGATGTGCAGGGTGAAGGTGCCGACCTTGTACGGGCCGGTGGTCGGCGGCAGGTCGAAGCGCTTGGGCGCCGCGGCCGGTGCCTGCGGCGTCGCCGCGAGCGCGGGCGCGGCGGCGAGCAGCGACAGCGCCGGCGACAACAGCGCCACGGCCAGCAAACGTCGGGGCGCGGCGGCGAAACGGGACAAGCCAATGCGGATTGCGCGGAACATGCGAACCTCCTTGGACGGCGTGTTCAGGGGACGCGCCGCGCGCAGGGCGCGAGCCCCGGCGACGGCGCGGACCACAGCGAAACGCGGACCGCACGGGCGCGGCCAGTGCCGCATTGCATGGTCGGGAGCGCAAAGCTTGATCGGCCGCGCAGATACGCAGTTCGGAACGAACGGTTGCCGCGCGTTGGCGGGTTGCGCCGGCGGTTGGAGGGGCGCGGTCGCGGCTCGCGCCGCTCCTACAGGGGCTTCGGTCGGTTTCGTCTCCGACTGTAGGAGCGGCGCGAGCCGCGACCACGCATCCTAAACCGCCGGCGCACCTAGCCCCGCATGCGAATTAATCCGCGAACGGCCGGTCGATCGCCACCGACGGCTCGGTGAACCAACGCGCGCCGTCTTCGGTGACGAAGAAATGATCCTCCAGCCGCACCCCGAACCGCTCCGGCACGACGATCATCGGCTCGTTCGAGCAACAGTTGCCGATCTCCAGCCCTACGCGGTTGCCGCGCACCAGGTACGGCGCCTCGTGCACGCTCAACCCGCAGCCGTGGCCGGTGCGGTGCGGCAGGCCCGGCAGACGGTAGTCCGGCCCCAGGCCGCCGCGCTGCAACACCGCGCGCGCCGCGTCGTCGACCGCTTCGCCGCTGACGCCGGGACGCACCGCTTCGAACGCGGCGCGCTGGGCCGCGTGTTCCAGGTCCCAGATGCGCCGCTGGTCGTCGTCGGCGCGGCCGCAGATGTAGGTGCGGGTGATGTCGGAGTGGTAGCCCTGCACCGCGCAGCCGGTGTCGATCAGCACCAGCTCGCCTTCGCGCAACTGCTGCTCGCCTGGGATTCCGTGCGGGAACGCGGTGGCGCGGCCGAACTGGACGATGCAGAAGGTCGAGCCGTTGTCGGCGCCGAGCGCGCGGTGCGCTTCGTCGATGAAGCGGCGCAGGGTCGCGGTGGAGACGCCCTCCTCGGCCAGGCCGGCGGCGAGACGATGCGCCTGCAGGGTCATCGCCGTGGCCTGTTGCATCAGCGCCAGCTCGGCCGGCGACTTGCGCGCGCGGCAACCGTCGACGATCGCCGCGGCGTCGCCGAGTTCCAGCTGCGGCGCGGCCGCGCGCAGGCCGGTGAAGATCGCGAACGCCGCACCGGGGTCCAGCGCCAGCCGGCGCGCGCCGCGCTCGCGCAGGGCCGCGGCGACCAGCGCGTGCGGGTCTTCGTGTTCTTCCCAGAACCGCGCCTGGGCCGGAATCTTGAGCACGTGCGCGAGCGAACCGGCTTCGAACGCCGGGCACACCAGCAGCGGATCGCCGTCGAGGGTCAGCAGCAGCGCCACCAGCCGCTCGCTCGCACCCCAGGGCACGCCGGCGAAATAGCGCAGCGAGGCGCCGGCGCTGACCAGCAGCGCGTCGAAGCCGTGCGCGCGCATCAGCGCGCGGGCGCGTTCCAGGCGCTGCTGGTATTCCTCCGCGCCGATCGCCGGCGCGCGCTGCGTCCACGGCGCCAATCGCGCGCGCGCCGTTTCCAGAGTCAGTCCGCCGATCTGCGCCGCTGCGTTCATGCCGTCGTTCCGTCCGTCTTCGTCGCGATGTCGTCCAAGGTCCAGCCGCCGTCGACCCAACGCGACAGGCCACCGGGATTGCGGTCGCGCAATTCGTCCGGCAACGCGTCCTGGCGCACGTGGTCGTAGCAATGCAGCGCGGCGAAACGGCGGATCGCGCTGGGCATGCCGACCGCGGTGAAACCCGGATGGCCGGTGCTCGGATACGGGCCGCCGTGGTTCATCGCCGCGCTGACCGCGACGCCGGTGGGCATGCGCCCGTCGATCAGCCGGCCCACGCGCGGGCGCAACGCGCCGGCGAGGCGGCGCCAGTCGTCGTCGTCCGCGGCGCTGTCGCCGCCGTAGATGGTGCCGGTGAGATTGCCTTCCAGCGCCGCGGCGACCTGCAACGCCTCGTCGATGCCGTCGACCCGCACCGCCAGACTGGCCGGACCGAACGCCTCGCTCTGCAGGCGGCGGTCGGCGACGAACGCGGCCGCGTCGACGCCGAGCAGCGCCGGCCGAACCCGATAGCCCTCGCCGTCCGCCGCCACGTCGCCGCCGAGCGGCTGCGCGCCGGCCGCGCGCCAGGCCGCCACGCCCGCGCGCAGGTGATCGAGCACGCCTTGCGAGAACATCGTGCCGGCCGGCGCGGCGTCGAAACGCGCGGCTGCGGCGGCGACGAACGCGTCGCCGGCCTCGCCGCGCGGCACCACCACCACGCCGGGGTTGGTGCAGAACTGGCCGACGCCGAGCGTGCACGAGGCGAAGAATTCCTGCGCCAGCGCTTCGCCGCGCTCGCGCAACGCGCCTTCGAGCAGGAACACCGGGTTGATGCTCGACAGTTCCAGGTAGGCCGGCACGCCGGCCGCGTCGGCCGCGGCCTTGAGCGCGAGCCCGGCGCTGCGGCTGCCGGTGAACGCCAGCGCGCCCAGGCGCGCGTCGCCGGCCAGTTCCAGGCCGAGCGCGGGATCGAGGTGATACAGCACCTGCAGCGACTGCGCCGGCAGGCCGGCGTCCAGCAACGCGCGGTGCGCCAGCTGCGCCAGCCGCTGGCTGGTGCCCGGATGCGAGGGATGAACCTTGGCGATCACCGGATTGCGCGCGGCGATGGCCGAGGCGAAATCGCTGCCGGCGACCGCGTTGAACGCGAACGGGAAATTGTTCGGCCCGAAGATCAGCACCGGCTTGCGCAGCGGTGCCAGGTGCGAGCGCAGGCCGGCGGCGGTGTCGATGATCGGCTGGGTCCAGCTGCGCTCGCGCGCGGCGCGCGCGGCCTGGCGCAGCTGGCCGCTGGCGCGCGGCAATTCGACCTCGGCCAGGCGCGGCCGCGCCGGCAGCGCGGTTTCCAGGTGCGCCAGTTCGACCAGCGCCTCGCCGTCGGCCTCGATCGCCGCAGCGTAGGCGTCGAGGAAGGCCCCGATGCGCGCGGGCGCGCACGCGGCCAGTTCCTCGGCGGCCGCGCACGCGGACGCCAACGCAGCGCGCGCGTCCTGCGCGCCGGAGATCGGGAACGCCGCGCCGACCTCGACCGCGCGGGTCGGGTCGAAGGCGCGGAACTCGCCGGCCGCGTCCAGCGAGGCCTGCCAGCGCCCGCCCACCAACACCGGTTCGCGCGCGCTCATCGTCACAGCTCCGGACGCTGCGCCTGGGCGCGTTCGATCACCGCCAGCGCGGCGTCGCGCTCGGCGCCGGTCACCGGCAGGCGCGGCGCGCGCACGTGCTCGGCGCCCATGCCGACCTGGGCCTGCACCAGCTTGATCAGCTGCACGAACTTGGGCACGGTGTCGAGCCGCAGCAGCGGCAGGAACCACGCGTACAACGCTGCCGCCGCGGGCGCGCCGCCGTCGCGGGCGAGCTCGAACAGGCGCACCGATTCCTTCGGGTAGGCGTTGACCAGGCCCGCGATCCAGCCGGTCGCGCCCATCGCCACGCCTTCGACGATGGCGTCGTCCATGCCGACCAGCAGCTCCAGCCGGTCGCCGAGCAGCGCGCGCAGCGCGGCGAAGCGGCGCACGTCGGCGGAGGATTCCTTCACCGCCTGCACGTTGGCGAATTCGCCGGCGAGCTCGGCGATCTGTTCGGGCGAGAAGTCGGTCTTATACGCGACCGGGTTGTTGTAGATCATGCACGGCAGGTCGGTGGCGGCGATCACCGCGGCCACGTGCGCCTTCATCTCGCGCCAGTCGGTCGAATACACGTACGGCGGCAGCACCATCAGGCCGGCGCAGCCGATCTTCTTGGCTTCCTGCGCCAGGCGCACGGCCTCGGCGGTGGACAGCGCGGCGATGCCCGGGATCACCGGCGCGCGGCCGTCGAGCGCGGCGACCAGGGTGCGCAGGATCGCCAGCTTGTCGTCGAAGCTCAGCGTCGCCGCCTCGCCGAGCGAGCCCAGCGGGACGATGCCGGTGCAGCCGGCGTCGATCAGCTCGCGCGCGTGGCGGGCGAGGAAGTCGTGGTCGATCGCGCCGTCGGCGTGGAAGGGAGTGGTGATGGCGGGGATGACGCCGCGCCAGATGGAAGCAGTGCTCATGGAACGGTTCCTTGTGGGACTGAGTGCGTGATCGGTTCGGACGCCGCCGGCGGCGGCGCGTGCGGCGCGGCGCCGTGCGCGGCCAGGGCCGCCAGGCGCACGGGGAAAACGGGAGGACGCGGGCCCGCGGCGGACAGCGAGGGCGCGAACGCAGGCCCGCGCAATTGCGCCAGCGCGGCGCCGCAGATGCGGCCCTGGCAGCTGCCCATGCCGCAGCGGGTGGCGAGCTTGGCCGCGCGCCAGTCGGCGTGGGCGTCGATCTCGCCCAGGCGCACGTCTTCGCAGCGGCATACCAAGGCGTCCGGCGTCGCCGCGGCCAGGACGCTCGGATCGAGCCGGAAGTGTTCCGGCAACAACGCCGCGAACGCGCGCGAACGCGCGCGCCGCGGCTGCAGCGCGCGCGCGGCTTCGACCGCGCCGGCGGCGGCGTGGCCGGCCATCGCGCCCTCGACCAGCGCGCAGTCGCGGCCGCCGATGCCGCAGGCCTCGCCGGCGGCGTACACCGAAGCGACGCTGGTGCGCAGCAGCGCGTCCACGCGCACGCAGGCATGGGCGCCGTGCGCCTGCAGCTCGCAGCCCAGTTGCTGCGCCAGTTCCAGATTCGGCACCAGCCCGTAGCCGACCGCGAGTTGGTCGACCGCGATGCGTTCGCCGTCGTTCAATTCGGCCTCGACCACGCGGCCTTCGCCGTGCGCGGCCACGACCCAGCGGCCGGTGCGATACGGCGTGCCGGCCAGACGCGCGCGCAAGGCCGCGGCCTGGGCCAATTTGCCCGGCCAGCGCCACAGCCGACGCGCGAACGCGTGCAATCGCGCGGCCGGCGCCTGTTCGTAGATCGCGACCACGCGCGCGCCGTGGCGCTGCGCGGTGGCGGCCGCGGCCAGCAGCAGCGGGCCGCTGCCGGCGACCAGCACGCGCCGGCCGGCGATCGGCCAGCCTTGCTTGACCAGCGCCTGCAGGCCGCCGGCGCCGGTGACGCCGGGCAAGGTCCAGCCCGGAAACGGCAACAGCAATTCGCGCGCGCCGGTGGCCAGCACCAACGCGCCGTAACTCAGTTCGATGGCGGTTCCGGCTTGTTCGACCAGCACCTGCCCGGGCTCGGCCGCGACCACCTGCGCCTGCCCGAGCCAGCGCACTCGTGCGCCGGCGAGCAATGCGTCGAGGCGCTCGCGCGCCGGATCGGGCGCGGGCCGGCGCGCATCGCGCCGCCACACCTGTCCGCCCGCGTTGGCCTGCATGTCGACCAGCGCGACCCGCGCGCCGTGCGACGCGGCCGCCTGCGCCGCCGCCAGCCCGGCCGGGCCGGCGCCCACCACCAGCACGTCGCAGCGCTCAGTCATCGCAGGCCACCCGCATGCCCTCGCGCGCCGGCACCAGGCACGAGCGCTGGTGCTCGACGCCGTCGATGCGCACCCGGCATTCGAAGCACACGCCCATGCCGCACAGCGGCGCGCGCGGCTGGCCGCTGCGCGAGCGGCGGAAATGCGGCGCGGCCAGCGCCACCGCGGCGGCGACGCTGGCGCCGGCGGGCACCTCGACCGCGACGCCGTCGATGTCCAGGCGAACCGGCGCGGCGCTCATCGCAGCATCCGCGTCGGCGCGTACGGCGCCGGGTCGATGGCCGGCGCGCGGCCGAGCAGTTGCTCGACCAGCAACTGCGCCGTGCCCAGCGCCGTGGTCACGCCCAGGCCTTCGTGGCCGGCGGCAACCCAGGTGTGCGGGCGCGGCGCGAACGCGCCGATGTAGGGGCGGCCGTCCGGCGTGCACGGGCGGAACCCCGTCCACACCCGCAACGCCTGCAATTCGCGCAGCATCGGCACGAAGGCGAAAGCGCGTTCGAGCATGCGCCGCAGCATCGGCGGCGAGACCGCCCGCTCTTCGACGCCGAACTCGCGCGAGGAGCCGATCAGGATCTGCCCGGTCGGCCGCGGCTGCACGTTGAAGGCGACGCTGCTGTCGGCGTCGCCGTGGGCGCTGTCGGCATAGCCGAGTTCCAGCAGCTGATGGCGGATGCGGCCGGGATAGCGCTCGGTGATGACCAGATGGCCCTTGCGCGAACGCATCGGCAGTTGCGGCAGCAGTTCGGGCAGGGCGCAACCGGTGGCGACCAGCACCGGGCCGCGCAGCTCGCTGCCGTCGTCCAGGCGCGCGCCGTGCGCGGTCAGCGCGACCGCGCGGCGGCCGAGGTAGGCCTGCGCCTGGCGTTCGCACGCCAGTTGCAGCAGGTGCTGGGCGACGCGCGGCGGATACACCACCGCTTCGCCCGCGACCAACATGCCGCCGCACAGGCCGGGCGTGAGATGCGGCTCCAGCGCGTACAACTCGTCGGCACCGACCGGCCGCGCCTCGATTCCGGCCGCGGCCAGGCGCGCGACCTTGGCCGCGACGCCGTCGAGTTCGCGCGGCTCGCGCGCGACCCACAAGGTGCCGCAACGGCTGAATTCGGCCAGCGGCAGGTCGGCAAAGCGCTCCCACAACCGCAGCGACAGGCGCGACAACGCCAGCTCGGCCGGATCGTCGTCCATCGCCACCAGATGCCCCATCGCCGCCGCGGTCGCGCCGCCGCCGACCGGGCCGGGTTCGACCACCGCCACGCGCAGGCCCTCGCCGGCCGCGCGCTCGGCGCAGGCCGCGCCGACGATGCCGGCGCCCAGGACGATGAGGTCGTAGCTGGCCATGGCGCGCTAGGCGGCGCGCTCAGCGCGCGCCGATGCCCCAGGCGAAGGGATCGGTTTCGTCGATCAGCAGCTGCGCGCGCGCGGTGATGTGGGCGCTGCCGGTGATGGTCGGATGCACGCCGCGCTCGCCGCTGCGGTACGAGCCTTCGAACACGCTGCCGAGCACGCTCTCCTGGCGCCACAGCGCGCCCGGCGCGAGCTTGCCGTCGGCGGCCAGGCAGGCGAGCTTGGCGCTGGTTCCGGTGCCGCACGGTGAGCGGTCGTAGGCCAGGCCCGGGCACAGCACGAAGTTGCGGCCGTCGATGCCGGGCGTGGTCGAAGCGGTTTCCAGTTCGATGTGGTCGATCTGCGCGCCGTCCGCGCCGCGCACGCCGGCCGCCTCCAGCGCGGTGCGGATCGCCTCGGCGAACGCGCTCAGCTCGCGCACGTGGGTCAGCGCGATCACCCGCGCGACCTTGACGATGAAGAACCAGTTGCCGCCCCAGGCCACGTCGCCGCACACCGCGCCGTAGCCGGGCACGTCGAGCCTCACCTGCGCGGCGTGGCGCCAGCTTTCGACGTTGTCGACCGACACCCGTCCGTCGTCGTGCAGGCGCGCGCCGACCGTGCCGACCGGGGTGTCGATGCGGTGCTCGCCCGGCTCGATGCGGCCGAGGAACTGCAGCGTGCGCACCAGGCCGATGGTGCCGTGGCCGCACATGCCCAGGGTGCCGACGTTGTTGAAGAAGATCGTGCCGGCGCAGGCGCCGGGCGACTGCGGCGGCAGCAGCAGCGCGCCGACCACGGTGTCGGAACCGCGCGGCTCGCAGGCGATCGCGCTGCGCCAGCCGTCGTATCGCTCGCCGAAGCGGCGGCGCTGTTCGGCCAGGCTGCCGCCGCCGAGGTCGGGGAAGCCGGCGACCACCACGCGGGTGGGTTCGCCGCCGGTGTGCGAGTCGATGATGTCGAGGCTGTGCATCCGCTCATGCTCGCGTCGCGGGCGCCTGGAGGTCTAGACGGGCTTGCCGGTCGCCGATGCGGAATTCGGCACAATGGCCGACGCGGCTGCGGGCATAATCGGCGGGGTCTCCACTGCCTGCCCGCCGCTGCCGCCATGGCCACTGCCCTGCCCGCGCTCCAGCCCGATCCGGTGCGGATCGACGCCGAACTGATGCAGACCTTGTGCGACGCGCTCGCCGACGTGGTGTTCTTCGTCAAGGACGAGGCCGGCCGTTACACCCACGCCAACCTGACCTTGGTGCGACGGCTGGGACTGAAGCGGCGCGAGGAGGTGATCGGCCGCGACGTCGCCGAAGTGTTTCCGGCGCGGTTGGCCGCGCGCTACGCCCAGCAGGACCGGCGCGTGCTCGACGGCGGCACGATCGAGAACCAGTTGGAAGTGCATCTGTATCCGAACCGCCGCCCGGGTTGGTGCCTCACCGGCAAGCGCCCGCTGGCGCTGCCCGACGGCGGCCGCGGCCTGGTCGGGCTGTCGCGCGATCTCGGCGCGCCGGACGGGCGCGATCCCACCTATGAGCGGCTGCGGCGGGTGTTGGAACATATGCAGGCGCACTACGCCGGGCCGCTGCGCATCGCCGCGCTGGCGCGGCTCGCCGATCTGTCGGTGGCGCAGCTGGAGCGGCATTTCCAGCGCGTGTTCCAGCTCACGCCGCAGCAGAGCCTGACCCGGCTGCGGATCGAAGCGGCGATGCGCGAGCTGTGCGGCGACGCGAGCATCGCCGAGGTCGGGCTGGCCTGCGGCTTCACCGACCAGAGCGCGTTCGCGCGCCAGTTCAAGGCGATGGTTGGAATGGCGCCGCGCGATTACCGCGCATTGCATCGCGGCGGCCAGTGGGGGCCGGCGCGCTGACGCGCCGCCGTCGCGCGGACGGCGGCGCGCGCGGGCTTCAGTAAAGCTCGTCGAAGCCGAAGATCGGCTTGCGGTCCTTCCACTTGCCGTCGGTGAAGTCCGGGAACTCCAGCGTGCGGTGCTCGGCGATGGACTGCTCCGACAGCGGCGTGATCGCGCTCCAAGCGACCGCATCGAAGATGTCGATCGGCATCGGCGCGCCGGCCTTGAGCGCCTCGACGAAGGCGTTGATCACGAACCAGTCCATGCCGCCGTGGCCGGCGCCGGCGGCGGTCGCGCCGTGGCGCTTCCACAACGGATGGTCGTACTTGTCCAGCCACACCTCGGCCTTGTCCCACTCGTGCGGCTTGCTCTTGCCTTCGATGTGGATCGAATCGTTGACGTCCATCCACAGCCCGTCGGTGCCCTGCACGCGGAAGCCCAGCGAGTACGGGCGCGGCAGCGAGGTGTCGTGCTGCAGCACGATGGTCTCGCCGTTGGCGCAGGCGATCTGGGTGGTCACCAGGTCGCCGAGCTTGAACTTGACCTTCGCGTTCGGATGGTCCGCGCCGGCCTTCTTGACGATGTAGTCGTGCAGCCCGCGCGGCTTGCTCGACATCGCGCTCAGATAGGTGAAGCGGTTGCCGCGATGGATGTTCGCCGCCATCGCGCAGGGGCCGATGCCGTGGCTCGGGTACAGGTCGCCGTCGCGCTCGACCGAATGCTCGGTGCGCCAGCGCGCCTCCGACCATCCCTTCGGCCCGAACTCCACGCCGCTGCCGTAAGGCTGGTCTGGATTGCCGTTGTTGAACTTCACCGCGCGCAGGTCGTGCTGGTAGCCGCCCTGCAGGTGCACCAGTTCGCCGAACAGGCCCTGGCGCACCATGTTGAGCACGGCCAGCACGTCGCGGCGATAGCACACGTTCTCCAGCAGCATGTACGGCGTGCCGGTCTTGAGCTGGGTGCGCAGCACCTGCCAGTGATCGTCCAGGGTGATGCCGGCGACCACCTCGCAACCGACCGCGATGCCGGCCTGCATCGCCGCGATCGCCATCGGCGCGTGGTACTCCCAGGGCGTGGCGACGATCACGCCGTCGAGCCCGCCCTTGGCGAGCATCTTGCGGTACGCCTCGACGTCGCCGCCGTCGCCGTACGTCGCCGGCTTGGGCTTGCCGGCCTTGTCGATCATCGCCAGCGCGCGGCCGAGCATGATCGGCTCGATGTCGCACAGCGCGACGACCTCGACATCGTCGCGGCGCACCAGCTCCTTGAGCAGGACCTGGCCGCGCATGCCGGTGCCGATCATGCCCAGGCGCAGCGTGGAGCGCTTGCGCGCGAGCGCCGGGGCGAACGCGTTGGCGGCGAGCAGGGTGCCGGCGGTCGCGGAGCTGGCGATGAAGTCGCGTCGGTTCATGCGGGTGCCTCGATGGATGCGGTGCGGTGGAAAGAAGGATCGTGCGTTGCGCGCGGGCGCGGGCAAAATCGAAATATTTCGCCCGGAAAATCTTTCTAATTTCTTTCGATAAAATATATTACGAGTATCCGGGATGCATTTTGCGCCGCACAATGTGGCATAAGTATCGAATTCATTAGGATGCGCTCGAAAGCCCTCGGCAATATCGAAAGTTATCGCTTGAAAACCACAAGGAATCGAAAGATGTTGCTCGGCCGTCCGCCCGCGCTGCGTTCGCTCTACGTCTACCCCTGGGACGTGGCGTCGCAGGGCGCGCGCGAGTTCGCCGCGCAGGCGCTCGGGCTGGGCCTGACCGCGGCGACCGTGGCGCTCGGCGGCCGCGCAAGCAAGTTCGTCGCCGCGCAGCATCGCGGCAGCCGCGTGGTGTTCGCCGAAGAAGGCACGGTGTGCTTCGAACCCGATCCGCGCGGCTACGGCGAGATCGCGCCGGTCGCCCACAGCGACCCGGCGCTGCGCCACGCGGTCGAGGATCTCGCCGCCGACGGACGCCTGCAGCTGCGCGCGAAGCTGCCGCTGCTGCACAACGCCCGCCTCGCCGCTCAGCATCCGCTGCACGTGGTGCGCAACGCCTGGGGCGACGCTTACGCCCACCACCTGTGTCCGTCGTCGCCGGCGGCATTGGAATACGCGCTGGCGCTGAGCGCCGACTGCGCGCGCCTGCCGCTGCGCGGGCTGGTGCTGGAAGCGCCGAACTGGCTGTCCTATGCGCACGGCCACGCGCGCGAGTTCGCCCAGGCGCGCGGCAACCTGTGGCTGGAGGCGCTGCTGAGCCTGTGCTTCTGCAGCCACTGCCGGCAGCGCGCCGGCGCGGCCGATGTCGACGCCGACGCGCTGGCGGCGCGGGTGCGCGCGCGCGTCGACGCCTACCTGGCCGCGCCGGTCGACGCCGCGGCGGACCAGGCGGCGGCGTGGCTGCTGGCCGACCTGCTGGAGATGCCGCAGTTGGCGACGTATCTGAGGTTGCGGCACGAACGCGTCGCCGAGGCCGTCGCTGCGATCCGCGCGCGCCTGCCGCGCGACCGCGACGTCTGGGCGATCGCGACCACCCGGCGGCCGAGCGCGAACGCCTGGCTCGAAGGCAGTCCGCTCGCCGCGCTGGCGCGCGCTTGCGACGGCGTGGAAGTGCGGCTCGACCATGCCGACGCCGCGCGCGTGGCCGCCGACGCCTTCGACGCGGTCCAGCGCGTCGACGATCCGGCGCGGGTGCGCGCGATCCTGCGCCCCGGCCCACCGGAGCTCGGCGACGGCGCCGCGCTCGCCGCGGCGCTGGCCGCGCTGCAGACGGCCGGCATCGGCGATGTCGCGTTCTATCACTACGGCCGGCTGCGGCCGCACCAGTTGCACGCGCTCGGCGCGGCGCTGCGCGCCGGGTCGGCCGGCGCCGCGCATCCATCGGCGGGCGTCGCATGAGCGCGTCGCGGCCCGCGGCGATGTTCGCGGCGCGCGCATCGGCCGCGTCCAGGCGCGGGCGCAGGCGCACAGACCCGCGGCCGCGCGTCGCCGATGATGCGTTTCGGCGCGGCCGTCGCGCCTGCGCAGCGCCGGCCAACCCACCCGACCGCCGGCGCTCCGGAGACGACCATGAACGAAGCATTGCGCGCGTTGCAGAGCCAGACCCTGTTGCCGGGCGTCAAAGGCCTGCCGCTGCAAGCGCCGCTGGCGCAGGACCGGATCGCCGCGCAAGGCTATTGCGTGCTCGACGGCCGCCTGTCGTATCCGGTCGCGGTGCTGCGGCAATCGACGCTGGACCACAACCTGCGCTGGATGCGCGAATTCGCCGAACGCGCCGGCGCGCTGCTGGCGCCGCACGGCAAGACCACGATGAGCCCGCAGCTGTTCCAGGCCCAGCTCGACGCCGGCGCCTGGGCGATCACCCTGGCTACGGTTCCGCAACTGCGCGTGGCGCATCGTTTCGGGGTTCGGCGGGTGCTGCTGGCGAACCAACCGGTGGCCTACGCCGACATCGAGAGCCTGGCGGCGCTGCTGCGCGAAGACGAAGGCTTCGAGGCCTGGGTGTTGGTCGATTCCAGCGCCGGCGCGACGCGCTTGAACGAGGTCGTGCGCCGGCACGCGCCGCAGCGGCGGCTGCCGGTGTTGGTCGAACTGGGCCTGTCCGGCGGCCGCACCGGCGCGCGCGGCGTCGACGCCGCGCTGGCGCTGGCCGGCGAAGTCGCCGCCGCCTCGCACCTGCGCCTGGCCGGCATCGAAGGCTACGAAGGCCTGTGGACCGGCGCCGACCGCGCCGCCGACCTGCAATGCGTGCAGGACCTGCTCGCGCAGATGCTCGACGCCACCCGCCGCTGCGACCGCGCCGGCCTGTTCGACGGCGAGGAGATCCTGATCAGCGCCGGCGGCTCGGCCTATTTCGATCTGGTCTCCGACGCCTTCGCCGGCCTCGACGGCCTGTCGCGGCCGCTGCGCCGGGTGCTGCGCTCGGGCTGCTATCTCACCTCCGACCACGGCCTTTATCACGGTCTGCAACAGGAAATGCGCACCCGCCACGGCGCCGAGTTCCGCCACGGCCTGCAACCGGCGCTGGAACTGTGGGCGATGGTGCAGTCGCGGCCCGAGCCCGGGCTGGCCTTGCTGACCCTGGGCAAGCGCGACGCGTCCTACGACGTCGAACTGCCGCGCCCGCTGCAATGGCACCGTCCCGGCGAACCCGCGCCGTGGCCGCTGCGCGAGGCGCGCATCGCGCGCATGAACGACCAACACGCGTATCTGGAACTGCCGCCCGAGCATCCGCTGCAGGTCGGCGACCTGGTCGCCGTCGGCATCTCGCACCCGTGCACCACCTTCGACAAATGGCCGTTGATGCTGCTCAGCGACGACAGCTACCGCGTCGTCGGCGCGATCAACACCTTCTTCTGACCGCCCCGCCAATGAGGAGCGCAGCCCCGTGTCCGACAACCTGATCCCGGCGATCCGCGGCGCGCTGCACGCGCTGCGCCCGGCCGAACGCAAGGTCGCCGCCGTGGTCCTGGCGGAACTGGATTTCGCCGCCGGCGCCAGCATCCGCGAACTGGCCGCGCGCGCCGGCGTGTCCGAGCCGAGCGTGACCCGCTTCAGCCGCGCGGTCGGTTGCGGCAGCCTGCGCCAGTTCAAGCGCCGGCTCAGCCACAGCCTGGCCGCCGGCGTGCCGTACCAGGCGGTCACCATCGACAAGCGCGATGGCGCGGCGCTGCTGGTGCACAAGGTCTGCGACAGCATCGCCGCGGCGCTCGACGAGATGCGCGAACGCACCGATCCGGCCGCGCTCGACGAGGCCGCGGCGCTGATCGCCGGCGCGCGCCGGGTGTGCTGCATCGGCGTCGGCCCGGGCTGCGCGGCGGTCGCGCAAGAGGCGTGCCTGCGCCTGCAGCGCCTGGACATCGCCGCCAGCGCGCACAGCGACGGCGAATCGCAACGGCTGGCCGCGGGCCTGCTCGGCGCGCAGGACGCGCTGCTGGCGATCTCGCTGTCCGGATGCAGCGCGGAAATCGCCGACTGCGCGCGCATCGCCCGGCGCCAGGGCGCGCGGACGATCGCGCTGACCGCCGCCGGCACGCCGCTGAGCCGCGACGCCGACGTGCCGCTGCTGCTGCCGCCGTCGAGCGCGGCCACGCCGTACTCGCCCGGCGTGGCCCAACTGATGCAGTTGGCGCTGGCCGACATGCTCGCCATCGCCGTGGCGCTGCGCCAGCAGCCGGCGGTGCTGGAGAAAGCGCGCCGCGCCGCGGTCGGACTCGAACGCGCGCCGTCGGCGCCGGCGCCGGGGACGGTGCGCGCATGAATCCGCATCCGTTCGCGCCGGCGACCGCCGCGGCTTCCACCCGCGCCGTCGGGGCCGCGCCGCGCGCCGGCGCGGATCTCGGCAACGCATGCCTCGACCGCGCGCTCGCGCACGGCGTCGATCCGGACGGCGCGCAAGCCGCACCGACGCTGGCCTTGCGCGGGCGCGCCGACGACGCCGCGTTCGCGCCCGGCCTCGGCCGTCGCGCGGCCGCCGCGCGCACGCCGCCGGGCCCGCAAATCGCCCTGATCGGCGTCGACTGGGGACCGACGCGGGTCCGCGCCCACGCCTTCGACAGCCACGGCGGCGTGCTCGCCACCCGCGACAGCGCGCGCGGCATGGCCGCGCTGGCCAACGCCGACGAATTCTCCGCCGCCCTGGACGAACTGCTCGGCGCGGAACTGGACGACGGACGCGCGCCGATCCTGCTGGCCGGCATGGTCGGCGCGCGCCAGGGCTGGCAGGAGGCGCCGTACGCAGCGTTGCCGGCCGATGCCGATGCGATCGCGGCGATGCTGCAGCCGCTGCGGTTCCGCGGCCGCCACGCGGCGATCGTGCCCGGCGTGTGCGGCCCCGCGGTCGCCGGTTTCGGCATCGACGCGGCCGCCGCCGGATTCGCCGACGTGATGCGCGGCGAAGAAACCCAGGCGATGGGCGTACCGCCGGGCACCGCGCGCGCGGTCGCGCCGGGCGCGCACAGCAAATGGCTGCGCCTGCGCGCCGGAGCCGTGGTCGGATTCTCCAGCTACCCGACCGGCGAGCTCTATTCGCTGCTGCTTGAGCAAAGCCTGCTCGGCCGCGGCCTGCCGGCGCAGGCCTGGTCCGGACGCGGCTTCGCGCTCGGCCTGGACACGGCGCGCGCGCAGCCGGACTGGCTGCACCAGCTGTTCGGCGTGCGCGCCCGCCACGTGCGCGACGCCGCGCCGGCCGAGGAACTGCCGGCGTTCCTGTCGGGCTTGCTGATCGGCTACGAATGCCTGGCCGCCCAGGCCGCCGACCCCGGCGAGGGCGAAATCGCCATCGTCGGCGACGCCCGCCCGGCGGCGATCTACGCACAAGCGCTGCGCCGCTACGGCCAGGCGCACTACATCGTCGAAGGCGACACCGCCTTCTGCCGCGGCCTGTGGCGCATCGCCCGCGCGGCCGGTTACGCATGAGCGCGCGCTCGGCGCGCGCGAGGAGTGAGCGCAGAGGAGTGAGGAGTGAGAGAAAAGCCGCTGTTCTCACTCCTGTAAGCGCGCCGGAATCAGGAGCGAGAAGGCCGCTTTTCTCTCACTCCTCACTCCTCTGCGCTCACTCCTGCTCCCCAACCGCCCGATGCGCGTAGCTCAACGCCCGCGTCACCCGCCAGCGCTCGCCGTCGCGGCGCCAGACCATGACGAACTCGCCGCGCCCGTGGCAGGCGCCGCCGTCGGGTTTGCAGAAGCGATGCTCGCCGATTTCCATCACTCCGAATCCGGGAATCGGATACGCGCGCAGGCTGCCGGCGACCAGCTCGCGGCGGAACTTGCCGCAGACGTTGCGGCGCACGCTGTCGACCATCGCCTCGCGGGTCCAAGTGACGCCGCCAAGGTCGTGATAGAACTCGACCTTCTCGTCGAACAGCGCGCCATGGCGCGCGAGTTGGGCCGGATCGGTGCAGCGGTTGAACGAGTCGAACAGCTGCGCATCCAGTCCGGCGACCAGTTCGTCCAGCGCCGCGCCCTGCGGCAGCGCTGCCTCGGCCGGCGCGGAAGCGCCATCGGCGCCGGCCGGCTTGGCGGGCGCTGCCGCCCAAACCGGTTGCGGCGCTGCCGCGGCCGCGGCCGCACACATCAAAGTCGCGGCCAACGCCGCCTTGCCTGCAATACCCAACATCGCCACGCCTCCATCGTTGCGGTCGGCGCAGCCTAGCGCGGCCTGCCGACGCGAACCGCGGGGCGGAGGTCACCCTGTCTTTTGGCGGGTGCGGGTTCGATCGGCCTGCGTGCGCAGCGGCAGCCTGTCATGGCCGGGCAGATTGCAGCCTGAAATCGGCGCATGGCCGCCGGCGAGTTTCGATCAGGCGCGCCGCGGCAGAGCGCGCTGCGACGAGCGCCTCCATGCGAGGCGAATCGTATCGATACGAGAGCGCTCGACCGGTCTTCTCAACCCACCGGCGCGTCGTCGGGCGCGTCGTCGTTGGCCTGCGCCGGCGCGCCGTCCTCGACGATGGCCTTGCGGATCTCCGCCAGCATCGGCAGCAGGTTGTAGAACGAATTCGCCACCGCCTTGCGGCCCAGCGCGGTGTAGCGGTCGCCTTCGCTGAGCGCGAAGAACGTCGCCTCGCGGATGGCCTGGATCGCGCGGTCGGCTTGTGCGGCGGAAACGGATGGGGTGCTCATGGCGGGCCTGCGTCGGCGACGTGCGAGGACGATGCGTCCAGCCTAGCCGAGCGCCGATGCACTGCCTGCGACGGCGGCCCGGATTATGCCGACGCCGACCGCGGCGGCGGATCGGCGTTGGGCTGGCGATCAGTTTCGTTCTCTGCGACGCGACGATGGGAGTCTGCGATTGCGCCGGCCGGCGCGCGAACGTGCGAAGGCCTGCGCAGCGGACAACGATGCGCGGCGAACGAGCGCCTGCATGAGCGCTCACGAACCGGCGGCGCGCGCGGCGATCGGCATCGATGCGCCGCGCACGGCCTCGGCGCATCGGCAAGGCGCTCGCCCCGGATCGCGAGCGCATTGCCTGAAGCGGCTGAAGCGCGGCTTGCAACCGGCCGGCGCCGAGCCGGCTCTGTTGCGCTGGGCCGCCCCGCAGCCGCGGCGACGGTAACGGGGACAGACGGCAGGGCCGAAGCACAGCGCATCCGTTCGTCTGGCGTCACAAAATTTAATGCCAGATAAACGGAATTTCGTCACAAATTTGTTCTCCAATCGTCAAGCCATTGATCCTAAATAGAAAACAATCAGGACAAAGACCGAGTATGAATCACGATTGGGATCACATTTACTCGATCCGAAAAGTTACGATAGCGTCAAAGCGTTGCGCTTTAACTTTTTATTCACATTTGTGAAACCCGGTACAAGGACGCACGGATCAATGAGCGCAGCTCCCGATTTCGCCGCTTTGACGGCGCGGCACCAGCGCCTGCAGCAGTACCTGCAGGCCGACCCGGACAACCTCGGCCTGCTCGCCGACGCCGCCTCCGCCGCCTTCGACGCCCGCCACCTCGACGAATGCGATGCGCTGATCGCGCGCTATGCGCGGCATGCCGCGCCGACGCCGTCGCTGCGCAATCTCGCCGGCCTGTCGGCGATGTCGGCCAGCCGTTTCGACGAAGCCGAAACGCAGTTCGCCAGCCTGCTGACCGAGTTCGACGATCCCCAGCTGCGCTTCAACCACGCCTATGCGGTGGCGATGCAGGCGCGCTATGAAGAGGCACTGCAAGGGCTCGACGACGCGGTGCTGGAACAGGTCGCCGAAGCGATCCGCTTGAAGATGCTGTGCCTGTACCACCTCGGCCGGCTCGATGACGTCGTCGAACTCGGCGAGCGCTACGCGCAGCATCCGCAGGCCGGCGAACAAGTGCGCGGCCTGCTCGCCACCGCGCTGTTCGACGCCGACGAATTCGAGCGCGCCCAGCACTACGCCGCGCTCGCGCCCGACTCGGTCGGCGGCCTCACCGTGCTCGGCCTGCTGGCGCTGCACGAGGACGACACCGCGACCGCGCGGCAACGTTTCGCGCTGGCGCTGGAAGCCGATCCGGCCAGCGGCCGCGCCCAGCTCGGCGAAGGCCTGGCCTGCCTGGCCGAGCACGACTTCGCCGCGGCCGCGCCGCGCCTGGACCGCGCCGCGACCTTGCTGCGCAGCCACGCCGGTTCCTGGCTGTCGGCCGGTTGGGCCTATCTGATGGCCGGCCAGCCGGCGCAGGCGCGCGAGCGTTTCGAACGCAGCCTGCAGACCGATCGCGGCTTCGCCGAAGCCACCGGCGCGCTGGCCGTGGTCGATGCCTTCGAAGGACACGACGAGCAGGCGCGCCACCGCGCCGAAGTCGCCCTGCGCCTGGACCCGAACTGCCTGTCCGCGACCTACGCCCGCAGCCTGTTGCTGGCGCGCGGCGGACGCGAGCAGGAAGGCGCCGCGCTGTACCAGCAGATGCTGCAGCGCCCGCTCGGCGAAGACGGCCCGAGCATCGCCCAGTTGATCGCGCGCCGTGCCTCGCACGGCGCGCGCGACTGAGCGGCCGCGACCGTCCACAGGGGGACCCATGTCGGCCGACCAAGCGCTGCAGCTGATGGAACAGCTGTTCTGGAACAGTTTCCTGATCGCCTCGCCGATCCTGATCGCGACGCTGCTGGTCGGCGTGCTGATC
Source organism: Lysobacter yananisis (assembly GCF_031199375.1). Lineage (NCBI taxonomy): Bacteria > Pseudomonadati > Pseudomonadota > Gammaproteobacteria > Lysobacterales > Lysobacteraceae > Lysobacter > Lysobacter yananisis. The sequence continues at coordinate 2,396,470 of NZ_CP133568.1, read as the reverse complement.
AGCATCGTGCAGGTGGTGACGCAATTGCAGGAGATGAGCCTGAGCTACGTGCCCAAGCTGGGCGTGGCGGTGGTGATCGTGGTCGTGCTCGGCAGTTGGATGCTGGGACGGCTCACCGGTTTCGCCACCGAGCTGTTCAAGAGCATCGCCAACCTGGGCTGACGCGATGAACGCCTATGTCGCCGCGATCGCCTTGCTGACCCTGCGGATCGGACCGGTATTCGTGCTGTCGCCGCCGTTTTCGCTGGTGCGCGTGCCGCAACGGGTGCGGGTGTGCCTGGTGCTGGCGCTGGCCGCGCTGCTGGCGCCGGTGCTGCCGATGGCGCTGCCGGCGAGCGAAGGCGCGTTCGTGCTGTCGGCGCTGTCGGAACTGCTGATCGGCCTGACGTTCGCGGTGGCGCTGCAGATGGCGTTCGCCGCGCTGTCCTTCGCCGGGCGCGTGCTCGACGTGCAGGCCGGCTACGGCCTGGCGCTGGTGATCGACCCCTCCACGCGCGCGCAGTCGCCGCTGTTCGGCACGATCTTCTCGCTGGCCGCGGCGGCGATCTTCTTCGCCAGCAACGGCCACCTGGAACTGGTGCGGGTGCTGGCCGCCAGCGCCCACGCCATGCCGATCGGACTGCCGGTCATGGCCGGCACGCCGCAGGCGCTGATCGGCTACCTGGGATTGCTGATGAGCACCGCGTTCGGCGCGATCGCCGCGGTCACCGTCACCTTGTTCCTGATCGACCTCACCATCGCCCTGCTCTCGCGCGCGCTGCCGCAGATGAACGCGCTGATGCTCGGGCTGCAGGTCAAGACCATCGCCACCCTGGTGATGCTGACGCTCTCCGCCGGCCTGCTGGCGCCGGTGGCGCTGCGGCTGATCCGCCACGCGCTGGACTTCATGGCCGCGCTCGGCCCGGCGGGCGCGCCATGAGCGAGAGCGATCTCAACAAGTCCGAGCAGGCGACGCCGTACAAGCTCGAACAGGCGCGCAAGAAGGGCATGATCGCCAAGAGCCAGGAACTGGGCCTGGTGGCGGCGCTGGCCTGCGCGGCCGGTTATCTGTACGCGCGCGGCGACCTGCTGTTCGCCCGGCTCGGCGCGCTCAACGCGCGCGCGCTGGCCGAGGCCGCCGCGCTCGACGGCGGCGGCCGCGCGCTGCTGCACTGGCTGCAGCGGCTGATGCTGGAAACCGTCGCCGCGATCGCGCCGCTGATCGGCGTGGTCGCGCTCGGCGCGCTGGTCGCCAGCCTGGCCCAGACCGGGCTGCTGTTCGCGCCCGCGGCGATCAAGCCCGACATGTCCAAGCTCAACCCGATGCAGGGCTTCAAGCGGGTGTTCTCGCTGCAGACCCTGATCGAGGCGGCCAAGGCCTGCTTCAAGATGCTGGTCTACAGCGGCCTGTGCCTGCTGCTGATCTGGCAGCTCGCCCGCACCCTGGCCGACGCCGACCGCAACGCCGCCGGCATCGCCGTGTCGCTGTCCTCGCTCGGCCTGAAGCTGCTGCTGTGGTTCCTGTTCGCCGCGGCGGTGTTCGCCGCGATCGACCAGATCCTGGTGCGGCGCATGTTCGCCCGGCGCATGCGCATGAGCAAGCACGAGATCAAGCAGGAACACAAGCAGCGCGAAGGCGATCCGCGCATCAAGCAGCGGCGCAAGCAGCTCGCGCGCGAGCTGCTGCAGCGCGCGCAGAGCATGCGCAACGTGCGCGGCGCCGACGTGCTGGTCACCAACCCCACCCATTACGCCATCGCGCTGAAGTACGAGCCGACCAAGATGCTTGCCCCCACCATCGTCGCCAAGGGTTCCGGCGAGTTCGCCCTGCGCCTGCGCAAGCTGGCCTTCGTCTACGGCGTGCCGGTGATCGAATCGCGCGCGCTGGCGCGGCAGCTGTTCCACAAGATCCCGCTGGAGCGCGAGGTGCCCGACGCGCTGTACCGCGACGTGGCCCAGCTGTACCTGCGCCTGCGCCGCGGCGCGGAGGCGTGCGCATGACCGCGCTCGCTTCCAAGACCTGGCTCGGCAGGCTCGGCCGCCACGCCGACCTTGCGCTGGTCGGCGCGGTGCTCGGGATCCTGCTGATCCTGTTCATCCCGATCCCGCCGGCGCTGCTGGACCTGCTGATCCTGGTCAACTTCGCGTTCGCCCTGTCGATCCTGCTGATGACGTTCTACGTCGCCCGGCCGGTCGATTTCTCCACCTTCCCGTCGCTGCTGCTGATCGCCACGCTGTTCCGATTGGCGCTGAACATCGCCGCGACCCGCCTGATCATGTCCGGCGCCGACGCCGGCAACGTGATCCATTCGATCGGCGACTTCGTGGTGCGCGGCAACTACGTCATCGGTTTGATCGTCTTCTTCATCCTGATCGTGGTCCAGTACGTGGTCGTCACCGCCGGCGCCCAGCGCGTGTCGGAAGTGGCCGCGCGCTTCGTGCTCGACGCCATGCCCGGCCAGCAGATGAGCATCGACGCCGACCTCAACATGGGCCTGATCGACCAGGACGAGGCCAAGCGGCGGCGCAAGGAACTGGAAAAGGAAGCCGGCTTCTACGGTTCGATGGACGGCGCCAGCAAGTTCGTCAAGGGCGACGCCATCGCCGGCATCGTGATCCTGCTGATCAACATCTTCGGCGGCTGGGCGGTCGGCGTGGCGCAGATGGGCATGCAGTGGCACGACGCGCTGCGCACCTTCACCTTGCTGACCATCGGCGACGGCATCGTCACCCAGGTGCCGGCGCTGGTGATCTCGGTCGCCACCGGCATCATCGTCACCCGCTCGTCGTCCGACAACGAGCTCAGCGCCGAAGTGGTGCGGCAGATGGTGCGCTTCCCCAAGATCCAGCTGATGGTGGTGCTGGCGCTGATGGGGCTGCTGTTGCTGCCGGGCATGCCGAAGTGGCCGCTGCCGATCCTGGCGGTGGTGGCGCTGGCGATCTGGCTGCTGGTGCGCAAGATCCAGCGCGCGGCCAGGAGCGAGCCGGCCGCCGAGACCGAGGACGCGCCGGCCGATGCCGCCGCGGCCGGCGCGGTGGCGCCGATCGAAATCGCCTTCGGCCCGGCCCTGGCCGCGGCCTGGCTGCCGATGCGCAGCGTGCTGACCGACCGCATCGCCTCGTTCCGCAAGCACTATTCCAAGGACATGGGCGTGAGCGTGCCGGCGGTGACCTTCCGCGAGGAAGCGATGCCCGGCGCCGACGACTACCGCATCTATCTGTTCGGCGACCGCTACGCCGACGCCACCGTGCACGCCGACAAGACCCTGGCAATCCACGCCTCGGACAAGGCCGGCAAGCTCGCCGGCATCGCCACCAAGGATCCGGCGTTCGGCCTGCCGGCGGTGTGGATCGACAACGAACAGGCCGCGCAGGCGCGCCAGCTCGGCTACACCCCGATCGATCCGTTGACAGTGCTGACCACCCACGCGATCGAGGTGATCAAGGCCAACATCGCCGGCCTGCTGACGCGCGCGGAGACCATGGCCATGCTCGAAGGCGTGCGCGCGCGCCAGCCCGGGCTGGTCGAGGAACTGGTGCCGAACGTGCTCGCGGTCAGCGACGTGCAGCACGTGCTGCAAGGGCTGCTGGAAGAGAACGTGTCGATCCGCAACATCGACCTGATCGTCGAGGTGCTGGCCGACAACGGCCGCCACGAGAAAGACCCGGCGCGGCTGGTCGAAGCGATCCGCCGGCGCCTGGGCCACGGCATCTGCCGCGCGCTGCAGGGCGAGCGCGAGACGCTGTCGGTGCTGACCCTCGATCCGGCGGTGGAGAACCGCATGCTGCAGAGCCTGGCCCAGGCCGGCGACGCCAGCCACGGCTTCGTGCTCGATCCGCGCCTGGCCGAGAGCTTCCTGGCGCGGCTGCTCAAGCTCAACGAAGCGATGATGCGCAAGAACCTGTCGCCGGCGCTGCTGTGCCGGCCGGAGATCCGCCGCGCGCTGCGCCAGTTCAGCCGCCGCGTCGCGCCGCGCCTGGCGGTGCTGTCGATGAGCGAGATCCCGCATTCGATCAGCCTGACCTCGTTCGGCACCGTCGGCGCCGATCTGCCGCCGGCGCCGGCCGACGCGACCGCGTCCGCCGCGCCCGTCTCCTTCAAACCCGTCGCCGCCTGAGGATCGCCATGGACAACCTGATGCTGACGGCCACCCAGATGATCGCGCGCGAATCCCAGCGCGTGGAGGTCTCGGCCAACAATATCGCCAACGTCGCCACGCCCGGCTTCAAGCGCGAACTCGCCTTCCACAGCGTGCTCGGCGCGCAAGCGGCGCAGCAGCTGCAGCAGCAGGCGCTGGACGCCGCCGCCGGGATCGCGCCGGACGCGGAGCTGCGCGAAGGCGCGGCGCAGGCGCCCGCCGCGAGCCGCGCGGTGCGCCGCGCCACCGACTTCGCCGCCGGCAAGCTGCAGCACACCGGCAACCCTTACGACCTCAGCGTGACCGGCCCGGGTTTCCTGCAGCTGGCGACCGAACGCGGCTTCGTCTACGCGCGCACCGCCGCGCTGCACCGCGACGGCGAAGGCCGCCTGGTCACCGCGCAGGGCTGGCGTCTGCAGGCCGCCGGCGGCGGCGATGTGACCGTATCCGGCGAAGACTGGAAGCTCGAGCGCGACGGCACCGTGGTCGACGCCGGCAACCCGGCCAGCGCGGTGCGCCTGGTCGAGTTCGACCAACTCGAACGCCTCGCCCGCGCCGGCGGCAACGCCTTCGCCGCGCCGAGCGACGCGCGCATGAGCGAGCGCCTGCCCGGCGCGCAGGGCGGCGCGCTCGCCAGCGCGGTGCAGCAGGGATACCTGGAAGCGGCCAACGTCTCGGTCGGCGACGACATGGTCCAGATCATGGAAGCGATGCGCCGCATCGAATCCGCACAGAAGCTCGTCCATGCCTACGACGACATGGTCGGCAGCGCACTGCAACGCCTCGGAGGCATGTAAGCGATGAACGGAATTTTCTATATCGGCGCGACCGGACTGGACGCGCAGGGCAAGGCGGTGGAGACGGTCGCCAACAACGTCGCCAACATCAACACCGCCGCCTACAAGCGCGGCACGGTCTCGTTCTCCGAACTGCTGAGCGCCGACGCCGCCAACGGCGCGGCCGGTGCCGACGAGGTCAAGCGCGCCGCCGCCGGGGTGATGGCCAACCCAACCCTGCACGTGTTCGCCCAGGGCGACCTGCGCCCGACCGGCAACGACATGGACATCGCCGTGCAGGGCGAGGGCTTCCTGGAACTGGCCGGCGGCGACGGCCGCACCACGCTGTGGCGCGGCGGCACCCTGCGCATCGGCGCCGACGGCTTCCTCGCCGCCGCCAACGGGCTGCCGCTGGCGTCGATGATCGCGGTGCCGGCCGACGCCGAGGCGATCCACATCGCCAAGAACGGCATGGTCACCGCGACCCTGCGCAACGAGCGCACGCCGGTGGAGATCGGCCAGATCGAGCTGGCGGTGCCGGCCGACCTGCAACGCATGGAATCGCTCGGCGATGGCCTGTACGCGTTGCCCGACGACGCGCTGTCGGTGACCCGCTCGGTGCCGGGCGAGGACAAGGCCGGCCTGGTCGCGCAGGGCTTCAGCGAAGCCTCCAACATCAAGCTCGCCGACGAAATGGTGAGCCTGATGATCTATCAGCGCGCCTACGCCTCCAGCGCGCGGCTGGTGCAGATCGGCGACGAGCTGATGGGCATCGCCAACGGGCTCAAGCGCTGAACATGGCCGCCGTCGCGCTCCCGCCGTCGTCGCCGCGCCTGCGCGCCGCGCTGCTGTGCGTCCTCGCCGCCGCGCCGGCCGCGGCGACCGCGGGCGTGCGCCTGGATCGGGCCGCGGACGCGGTCGACGTCGCCGCGGCGGACGTCGCCGCGCCCGCGCCCGCCGGCGAGCGCGCCTGCATGCGCGTGTTGCGCGCGGTCGCGCGCGGCCAGGCCTTCGTCGCCGCGGACCTGCGCAGCGCGCGCTGCGGACGCGAGGACACCGTGCTGCGCGCGCACTACGACCGCGACGCCGGACTGGTGCGCGCGCCGGCCGATCTCGCCGCCGGCGCGGCGATCGCGCCGGTCGCGCCGACCCTGCTCGCCGATCTGCGCCAGGGCGACAAGGTCGCGCTCATCTACCGCGACGGCGCCATCGCAATATCGCGCGGCGGCGTCGCCGCGCGCGACAGCAAGCCCGGCGCGCCGGTGCGCGTCGCCCTCGCCGACGGCGCGGTGGTGACCGCGCCGTCTTCCGCCGCCGATCCCGTCTTCGTTCCCGCACTTCCGTCGCTTCCGCTTCCGCCTTCGTCCCGCCCCGGGGAAACGCCATGAACCGCCGCAACCGCACGCCGCTGGCCGGCGCGCTGCTCGTCCTGTCGATCGCCGCGCCCTTCGCGGGAATCGCCGCGGCCGCCGATCTGTACCGCGAGGAAAGCTTCCAGCCGCCAACCTCCGACCGCCGCGCCCAGCGCGTCGGCGACCTGGTCACGATCCTGGTCTACGAGAATTCCAGCGCGCGCAACACCGCCGACACCACCACCAAGACCGATGTCGGCATCGGCGGCAACATCAAGACCCTGGGCGACACCAGCTCGGACTTCAGCGTCGGCCTGGGCGACCGCTACGGCGGCCGCGGCCAGATCCAGCGCTCGGGCAACCTGCTCGCGCAGATCAGCGCCACCGTCACCGGCACCTATCCCAACGGCGACCTGGCCATCTCCGGCGAGCAGCGCATCAACATCAACGGCGAGAAGACCCAGATCCGCCTGACCGGCAAGGTCCGCCCCAACGACATCGGCCAGAACAACACCGTGCTGTCCAGCCGCATCGCCGATGCGCGCATCGACTACACCGGCGACGGCTACGTCAGCGACCGCACCAAGCCCGGTCTGATCCCGCGCATCCTCGGCTGGCTGGGGCTGTGGTGAACCTCATGAACGCGAATTTCGCCGTGTACAAGCACACTCTCGTCGCGTTCGGCCTCGCCGTCGCGCTGGCCGTCGCCGCGCCCGCCGCGCGCGCGGCCGAAGACGCCGCCACCGGTTCGGTGCGGCTGAAGGACCTCGGCCGCTTCCTCGGCCGCCGCGACAACATGCTGGTCGGCTACGGCATCGTCACCGGCCTGGCCGGCTCGGGCGACGCGCCGCGCAACCAGGCCACCCGTCAGGCCATGCAAAACCTGCTGTCGCAGTTCGACCTGACCGTGCCGCTCGATCAGATCCAGAGCCGCAACGTGGCGATGGTGATGATCACCGCGACCCTGCCGGCCACGTCCAACATCGGCGACAAGATCGACGTCAACGTCACCTCGACCGGCGACGCGCGCAGCATCGCCGGCGGCACCTTGATCATGAGCGCGCTGCGCGGTCCGGACAAACGCACCTACGCGCTGGCGCAGGGCCCGGTCACCGTCGGCGGCTACCGCTTCGACGGCAACGGCAACCTGCGGCAGAAGAACCACCCCACGGTCGGCGTGGTCTCCGAGGGCGCGACGGTCGAAGTGCCGGTGCGCGCGCAGATCGCCGCGCAGGACGGGCGCGTGGACTACGTGCTCAAGAACAGCGACGCGGTCACCTCCGAGCGCATCGCCGCGCGCATCAACCAGGCCTTCGGCGCCGGCGCGGCGGTGTCGCTGGATCCGGAAACCGTGCGCATCCGCGCGCCGCAGGATCCGGGCCGGCTCAATGCTTTCGTCGCCTCGATCGAGGCGATGGCGGTGGTGCCCGACGTGGCCTCGCGGGTCGTCATCAACGAACGCACCGGCACCGTCGCCGCCGGCGGCGACACCCGCATCTCGCCGGTGACGATCTCGCACGGCGACCTGCGCGTGTCGATCGACACCGAATACACCGCCTCGCAACCCAACTTCATCGGCGTCGCCGACGACTCGGTGCGCAGCCTGATCGTCGGCAACAGCCGCCTGGACGTGGACGAGAGCGGCCAGCGCGTCGCCCAGACCTACAAGCAGACCACGGTGGCCGAACTCGTCGCCAGCCTCGCCCGCGCGCGGGTCGGCACCCGCGACGTGATCGCCATCCTCCAGGCGATCAAGGCCGCCGGCGCGCTGCACGCCGACCTGGTCGTCCAGTAACCGCACGCACCGCACAGAACCCACAGGGGAACCACCATGACATCGCCGGTACTCGAAGCGATCGTAAGCAAGGCCCTGGACGGCCTGCACCTGCGCGAGGTCGCCACCTCGCACAACGTCGCCAACGCCTCCTCGCCCGGCTTCGTGCCGGTGCGGGTGAGTTTCGAAGGGCAGTTGCAGGAGCTGGCCCAGGCCACCGCCGCGATGGCGCCGCCGCAGCGCGCCGCCGAGCTCTCGGCGTTGCAGCCGCGGGTCGCCGCGTCGGCCGACCCGGCCGAACGCAGCGTCAAGATCGACCAGGAGATCGCCATCGCCTCGGAGACCTCGGCGCGCTACGCGATGCTGATCGGCATGCTCAACCGCAGCCTGCAGATGCAGCAGCTGGCGATCCGCGGGAGCTGACGGCCATGAGCGATACGCTTTTCGCCATCGCCCGCTCCGGCATGGACGTCGAACGCCTGCGCATGGAGGTGATCGCGCAGAACCTGGCCAACGCCAGTTCGGCGCGCGGCGCCGGCGTCGAGGGCTACCAGCCGGTGCGGCTGGTGTCCGGCCCGAACACGGCGTCGGGCTTCGAGCAGGCGCTCGGCGACGCCGCGCGCGGCTACACCGTGCACGCGCCCGGCGCGCTCGCCGGCGCGCGCAGCTACGGCGTGCAAGCCACCGCCGCGCCGCCGCGGACCGTGCACGAACCGGCCAATCCGCTGGCCGACGCCGACGGCAACGTCGCCTACCCCGGCGTCGACCACGCCGGCGAGATGGCGCTGATGGTGCAGACCCAGCGCGTCTACGAGGCCAACGTGGTCATGTACAACTCCGCGCGCAGCATGTTCATGCGCGCGATGGACATCGGAGGCAACAGCCCGTGAGCATCGACGCCATCGCCGCGCTGAGCGCGGCCCAAGCGGCCGCGGCCGCACCGCAAGCCGCCGCGCCGGCCGCCGCGCCGCACGCCGCCGGCCAGGACTTCGGTTCGATGTTGTTGGCCAACGTCATGCACGCCGACGCCTCGGTGCAGGCCGCCGAAAGCGCCGTGCAGGCCTTCGCCCTCGACGGCCAGGCGCCGCCGCACCAGGTCATGCTCGCGCTGGAAGAGGCGCGCATGTCGCTGCATTTCGCCCTGCAGGTGCGCAATCGCCTGGTCGAGGGCTACCAAGAACTGATGCGCATGCAGCTCTGACATGGATACCGCCACGCACACCCCAAACGCCGGCGGCTGGCTGGCGCGCCTGCAGGCCGACCCGCGCCGACGCCAGATCGCGGTGGCCGTCGCGCTGTCGCTGCTGATCTTCGCGCTGCTGCTCGGCGGCTACCTGATGCTGCGCCCGAACTACATCGTGCTGTTCCGCGGGCTCAAGCCGCTGGATGCGGCGGCGGTGGTCAAGGAGCTGGAGAAGGAGAAGATCCCTTACCGCTACGACGAAGCCGCGAATGCCATCCTGGTGCCGGAAGGCGAGTCCAAGGCCGCGCGGATCAAGCTCGGCAGCGCCGACCTGCGCCTGCAGGACGTGGTCGGCCTGGAGCTGTTCAAGGACTCCGACCTGGGCCTGACCGAGTTCGCGCAGAAGGTGAACTACCAGCGCGCGCTGCAGGGCGAGGTCGCGCGCACGCTGATGTCGCTGGAGGAAGTGGACATGGCGCGGGTGCACCTGACCCTGCCGGAGTCGTCGATCTTCCGCCGCGACCAGGTCAAGCCGAAGGCGTCGGTGACGATCTTCCCCAAGAGCAGCGCGCCGCTCGGCGAGGACAGCATCCGCGGCATCCAGAAGCTGGTCGCCGCCTCGGTGCCGGGGATGGCGCCGGGCGACGTGATCGTGCTCGACCAGCGCGGCGCGGCCGCGACCGCCGACGAGATCGGCGACGTCTCCGATCCCAAGTTCGCGCTCAAGCAGGCGATCGAGCGCAGCTACGAGAAGAAGATTTCCGAGCAGCTGGCGCGGGTGCTGCGCGAGACCGGCGCCACCGTCAGCGTCAACGCCGAGATCAATTTCGACCAGGTCCAGACCACGCGCGAGACCGGCATCGCGCCGCCGGCCGAAGCGGCGCCGCGCGCGCTGCCGCCGCTGCCTGTGGTGGCCGGCGCCTCCGCCGCGCCCGGCGCCGCCGATCCGCTGCCGCCGCTGCCCGCGTCGTCGTCGGCGGCGGCGCCGGCCGCGCCGGTGCGCACCAACCGCGTGCTCGAACAGATCGTCAGCGCGCCGGGCACGGTGCGCCGGCTCAGCGTGGCGATCGTGCTCGAGCGCGAGCAACCGGCCGAGGTGGTGGAGAAGGTGCAGGCGGTGGTCGCGGCCTCGGCCGGCATCGATGGCAAGCGCGGCGACGTGGTGTCGATCGTGGTCCGCGATCCGGCCCTGCCGGTGGCCGCCGCGGCGACGCCGGTTGCGGCGCTGCCCGCGCTGGCGGCGCCGCGCGCGCAGCCGGTTTCGGCCGCCACCGCGAACGCCACGGCGTTTGCCGCCAAGGACGCGGCCCTGCTCGGCGCCGCCGGCGTGTTGCTGCTGGTCGGCGGCGTCGCCTGGCGCGCGCTGCGCCGGCGCGAGCCCGCCGCGCGCCGGCTCAGCGAGCACGAGCGCGAGGAATTCGCCGCGCGCCTGAAGCGGCTGCTGCAGGAACAGGGAGACGCGCATGTCCGGCCTTGAAACGATCCGCCCTGACGGCGCGCGCGGCAAGTCCGAACGCGAGCTGCGCCGCACCGTCGGCCGTCTGAGCCAATGCTCGATCGAGGACATCGAGGCGATCTGGTCGCAGCTCGATCCGCGCGAACAGGCGCAACTGCGGCCGTTGCTGGCCGAAGCCAGCGGCTCGTTGCCGGAGTCGGCGCTGGGCGCGCTGCCGGCCGTGTCGCAGGCCGCGGCCGAGGCCGCGCCCGCGTCGCTTCCGCCCGCGTTCGGACACTATCTCGCGCAGTTGCCCGAAACCGTCGCCGCCAGCGTGCTGGCGAGCCTCGACGCGTCCGCGCGCGAGGCCGCTTTGCAGGCGCTGCCGGACCCGGCACGGCGCGAAAGCCTGCGCGCCGCGGCCGCGCCGCTGCGGCTGCGCCCGGCCGCGCGCCGGGCCCTGCATGACGCGGCGCTGGCGGCCGCGCGCGAAGTTGCGCCCGCACCGATCCAGGCGCCGGCGGAAACCGCGCCGCGCGGCCTGTCGCGGCTGTGGCGGCGGAGCGCGCGCGCATGAGCGGCCCGCCTGTGAACGGCCCGCCTTTGAACGGCCCGCCTGTAAACGGCGTGATCAAGGCCGGCACCGTCGCGGTCAGCGGCGAACGCCGTTCGACCGTGCGCTATCCCACGCCTGCGTCGGCGGCCGTCGCCGCGCCCGATGCGCAGGCGCTGCGCATCGCCGAACTCGAACACGCGTTGACCGCCGCGCAGGCGCAACTGGCGAGCCAGGCCAAGGCCGCCGAAAGCCGCGAGAAGCAAGCCTTCGAACGCGGCCGCGTGCAGGGCGCCGAAGCCGGCCAGGCGGCCGCGCAGCAGCGCTACGACGAACGCGTGCAGGCGCTGACCGAGGCGGTGACCGGCGCGCAGCAGCGCTTCGAGACGCAATTGGCCGACGTCGCCCGCGACTGGTCGCTGCAACTGGCACAGGCGGCGTTGGCGCGGATCGTCGGCGACGGCTCGCTCCACGCCGAACTGGTCGCGCGCACCCTCGCCCATCACCTGTCCGCGTTGAGCCACGACAGCGTGCTCGCGGTGGAAGTCTCCGCCCAGGACTTCCCCGACGCCGACTTCCCCGACCAGCCGGCGCTGCGCGCCGCGCTGTCGCGCCACGGCGCGCTGCCGCCGTGCCGGATCGACGCCGATCCCGCCCGCGCGGCCGGCAGCTGCGTGGTCCGGCTGAAGCTCGGCCGCCTCGACCTCGGCCTGGCATCGCAACGCGAGCGCCTGGACGCGGCGTTCGCGCAACTGCGCGAGGGCGACTGACATGGCCTTGCGCGCGCTGCTCGATGCGATCGGCCGGGTCGATACCGCGACCCGGCTCGGCACCGTGACCCGGATCATGCCGACCTTCATCGAGGCCGACGGCCCCGGCCTGCCGCTGGGCTCGCTGTGCCGGGTACGCGCGGGCGGCGGCCAGGAATTGCTGGCCGAAGTGGCCAAAGTCGAGACCGGCCGCATCACCCTGGCGCCGTATGGCGCGGTATCCGGCGCGCACGTCGGCGACAGCGTCGAAGCGCTGCGCGTCGGCGCGACCTTGCCGGTCGGCCCCGGCTATCTGGGCCGCATCGTCGATCCGATGGGCGCGCCGCTCGACGGCGGCGGCGCCATCGGCGACTGCGAACGCGACTGGCCGCTCGCCGGCGCGGCGACCTCGGCGCTGGACCGGCTGTCGCCGCGCGCGCCATTGCACAGCGGGCTGCGCGCGATCGACGCGCTGCTGACCCTCGGCGTCGGCCAGCGCGCCGGCATCTTCGCCGGCAGCGGCGTCGGCAAGACCACGCTGCTGGCCGACCTCGCCGGCCAAGTGCAGGCCGACGTATGCGTGCTGTGCCTGGTCGGCGAGCGCGGCCGCGAGGCCGACGATTTCTGGCGCCATTCGCTCGACGACGCGGCGCGCCGGCGTTCGGTGATGGTGGTCGCCAGCTCCGACCAGCCGGCGATCCTGCGCGCGCGCAGCGTGCTCGCGGCGCTGTCGCTGGCCGAGTATTTCCGCGCCCAGGGCAAGCACGTGTTGCTGTTGCTGGATTCGATCACCCGTTACGCGCTGGCCTTGCGCGAGATCGGCCTGGCCGCGGGCGAGCCGCCGACCATCCGCGCCTACACCCCGAGCGTGTTCTCGGCCCTGCCCAAGGTGATCGAACGCTGCGGCGCGCTGCGCCAGGGCGGCGCGATCACCGCGCTGATGACGGTGCTGGCCGAGAGCGACGACATCGACGATCCGATGACCGAGACCCTGCGCGCCCTGCTCGACGGCCACATCGTGCTGACCCGCGCGCTGGCCGAACAAGGCCACTATCCGGCCATCGACGTGCCGCGCAGCATCAGCCGCGTGTTCGGCCAGGTGACCTCGTCCGAGCATCGCGCCGCGGCCAAGGCCGCGATCGCCCAGCTGTCGCTGTACGAAAGCTCGCGCACCCTGGTCGAATCCGGCCTGTACGCGGCCGGCACGAATCCCGAACTCGACCGCGCCTTGCGCACGCGCCCGGCGCTGCTCGATTTCCTGCGCCAGGACAGCGGCCAGGCCGACGACGCCGCGGCCAGCGTCGAGCGCCTGCGCGCATTGCTCGCCGCCGGCGAAGGAAGCGCGCGATGAATCGCGACCGCCTGCGCCAGTTCGAGTCCATCGCCCAACTGCAGCGCGTGCGCCTGGATCGGGCGCAGCTGCACGCGGCTGGGCTGCGCCGTGAACTGCAGCGCGCGCAACAGGCCTGCCAGGCCAGTCTGACCGAACGCGACGGCCTCCAGGCCCAATGGCGGGCCGCGTTGGACCGCGGCGCCGGATTGGATCTGGCCGCGATCGCCGGCTGGCGCTCGCTCGCCGGCGAGGCCCAACGCCGCTGCGACGAAAACGAAGTCGCGCAGCGGCAGGCCGGCGACGCCGTCGACGCGTTCGCGCGCGAACTGCTGCGCCTGCGCACCCAATCCGAACGCAGCGACGCGGACGTCGCGCGCGAACGCGCCGCGCTGACGCGCAAGCGCGAGGAAAAACTCGGCGATGCCGCGCTGGAGCGGCACAACGCCTTGCTGCACGAAGCGACATCGACACACGCCCAGGGAGCCGCGCCATGAAGATCTCCGCACCGGCTTCGCCGCCGCTGCCCGCGCCCGCCAACGGCGCGGCGCCGCGCGGCCAGGAGCGCGGGCCGTTCCAACAACTGGTGCAACGGCTGGAGCAGGACATGTGGTCCGGCGCCGCCGCCGGCGGCGCGCCGGGCTCGGCGCCCACGCCGCATGCCGGTGCGCGCGCGCCGCTCGCCGCAGCCGCGCCGGCGGTGGTGCGTCCGCTCGCCTACCTGCGCGATCCCGACCTGCCCGCGGGCGGCGCCGAACCGACGCCGCAGTACGGCTTGCGCGACATCGTCGAAGCCAGCACCGCGGCGCCGGCCGTCGCGATGCCGGCGGCCGCGCGCGGCAACGGCGACGCCGCCGCGTTCGCGGCCTTCGTCGCGACGCCGCCGGCGCGCGTGGGCATCGGCGCGGCGACCGGATCGGACAACGCCGTCGCCGACGCCACGCGTGTCTTCCACGCGAACCCCGCGCCGCAACGCGAAGAATCCGCCGGCGACCGCCTCAGCCTGCTCGCCGCGCCCGGCGGCTTCGGCCTGGCGCTGCGCCTGCGCGAGGACCGCCCGCTGGACGCGGACCTGCTCAGGCGCGCGCTGGCGCGCGTGCTGCACGAACACGGCGCGCGCCTGATGCGCCTGACCATCGACGGAACCGACGCAAGCCTTTTCCAAGGGGAAACACCACATGGCGATTAGTCCCATCAGCGGCGGCGGCGGCAGCGCCGGCACCTCGCAGCGCATCGATTCGCTGGGCCTGGACATGCAGTCGCTGCTGCAGATCATCCTGACCCAGCTGACCTACCAGGACCCGCTCAAGCCGGTCGACAACTTCGAGTTCGTCTCGCAGCTGGCCCAGTTCACCTCGCTGGAGCAGAGCCGCCAGCTGACCGACAAGATGGACCAGCTGCTGGGCGTGCAATCGGCGACCCAGACCCTGGGCCTGCTCGGACGCAGCGTCGACGTGCAGCAGGGCGAGGCGCTGGTGTCGGGCGTGGTCAAGAACGTCTCGTTCAAGAACGGCGCGCCGGAACTGACCATCACCACCGCCGGCGGCGAGTTCCTCGCCAACGCCTCCCTGTCCCAAATCGTGCAAGTGCGCTGAAGGAGCCACCGACATGCTCGACAGCATCTACATCGGCATGAGCGGCCTGACCGCCCATTCCAAGGGTCTGCAGACCATCAGCAACAACGTCGCCAACCTCAACACGCCCGGCTTCAAGACCACCACGCCCCGCTTCTCCGACCTGTACTACGGCCAGCGCTTCTTCGGCCAGGGCCCGGATTCGGCGCGCGTGGCCAGCGGCGGCAGCGGCGTGGAATACGGCTACGGCGCGCTCAACTTCAAGCAGGGCGAGATCCGCCGCAGCGACGGCCAGCTCGACCTGGGCATCGACGGCCCCGGCTTCCTGGCCCTGCTCCAGGACGGCAAGGTGCGCTACGCGCGCACCGGCCAGTTCGTCATCGACGACGACGGCATCGTGCGCGAGAAGGGCAGCAAGATGGAGCTGACCACGCTCGGCGCCGACGGCAAGCTCGCCAACATCCTGATCGACAAGCTGCGCACCAGTTCGGCCAAGCCGACCGCCACGGTCAAGATCGAAGGCAGGCTGCAGTCCAACGTCAATCCCAACCAGCCCGGCAGCGGCAACAACCCGCCCACCGGCACCGCGCCGGAAACCTTCTCGATCGCCAACGTCGAGATGTACGACGCCTCCGGCACCAAGATCGTCACCACGGTCAAGATCACCCGCGACCTGATCTCGCCGCCGCTGGGCAACAACTCCGCGCGCTGGCAGGTGGCCTTGATCGACAAGGACAACAAGACCATCGGCCAGGGCGAGATCCGCTTCATCAACTCGACCATCGAGCCGGGCGCGGACAAGGTCGCGATCCGGGTGACCTCCGGCAACGGCATGACCAGCGAGGTGACCCTGGACTTCGCCAACATCGCCTATGTGTTCGGGCCCACGGTCAATTCCGACCTCAAGGTCGCCAAGACCGACGGCTACGGCCCCGGCACGATGTCGGGCATGCGCGTGGACGACACCGGCGCGCTGGTCATCGACTACTCCAACGGCCAGAAGGAAACCCTCGGCAAGATCGCGATGGCCGACTTCGCCGACCCGCAACGCCTGATCCAGCTCGGCGACGGCGTGTTCGACGCCTCGCAATTGCCGGACCCCGCCTACGTCGCCAGCAAGCAGGGCGCCGGCACGCTCTCCTCGGGCGCGATCGAGGCTTCCAACGTCGACCTGTCCACCGAGTTCGGCCGGCTGATCCTGATCCAGCGCGGCTTCCAGGCGTCCTCGCAGGTCATCAGCACCGCCAACGAGATGATCATGCAGCTGTTCCAGATGAAGAGCGGCCAGGGATGAGCGCCGCGGCCGATGTTTCCTCGCGCGGCGCCGAAGCGGCGCCGCGCTGGCGTCCGCTCGGTCAGGCCGACGCCGATTGGCTGCGCGAGCGCGCGGCGCCGGCGCTGCGCGCCTGGCAGGACGAATGGTTCGACGCCGGCGCGTTCGACGTGCTCGACGCACAGGCGTTCGCGCCGGGCCAGGCATGCGCCGACGGCGGCGCATGCTGGCGCGCCGGCGCCTCGCTGGCGGCGCAGACCGAGCCGGGCGCGTGGAAGCGCCATGCGCTGGCGGCGATGGCGCTGTCGGCGCAGGCCGACGCGCAGGTGCCCGAAGCGCTGCTCGCGCCGCTGCAGGCGCAGATGCTCGACGCGCTGCTCGCGCGCCTGGCCGACGCGCTGGCGGACAGCGCGTCCGGCGCCCGCGCCGGCTTCGAGCGCACCCTGCCGGGCGACGGCGCCGGCTTCGCCGCCGGCGGCGTGCGCCTGCGCATCGGCACCGCGCGCGATCCGCAGTTGCTCGACCTGTATTGCGCCGCCGAACTGGCCTGGACGCGGCCGCTGAGCGCCGCGCCGGCGGCCAAGCCGGCCGCGCCCGCCGCGCGCGCCGAAGCGCTCGGCGACAACCCGGTGCGGCTCTCGGCCGTGCTCGGCCGTTGCCGGCTCACCGCGCTGCAGCTCAGCGAACTGGCGGTCGGCGACGTGCTGACCACCGCGCAGTCGCTGCACGAACCGATCGCGCTGCGCCTGCACGCCGACGGCGTCGCGCCGCGCACCATCGCCCACGGCCGGCCGGGACGCGCGCAGCAGCGGCTCTCGATCGAGCTCACCACCCTCCAGCAGAAGCGAACCCCATGAACACCCCGCTCGGCGTCAGCAAAATCGACATCATGCAGATCGACCTTCCCGAACACGCCGCGCCCGCCGGCGAACGCGCCGGCGCCGAACCGCCCGGCCAGCGCATCCCGCTGGACATGCTCGGCGAGATCGCGGTCGAGGTCGAAATCCAGCTCGGCACCGCCCGGCTCACGGTCAAGGAACTGATGGCGCTGCAGGCCGGCTCGCTGCTGACCCTGGACCAGCACCTGCTGCAGGACGTGGACGTGCTGCTCAACGAACGCGTGGTCGCGCGCGGCGAAGTGGTCGCGGTCGGCGATCGTTTCGGCGTGCGGATCAAGGAACTCGGCGCCGCCTGAGCGCGCCGTCCGCCGCCGCGGACGGCCCGGATACCGAACTATGTCCATGCAGATCGACTACCTGCGCGTCGCGCTGTCGCTGGCCCTGTGCCTGGGACTGGGCGTGGCCGCCATCTTCCTGCTGCGCTCGCGCTTCCGCGGGCTCAGCGTCGGCCCCGCGCGCGACCTGGCGCTGCTGGAAAGCCTGCGCGTGGACCCGCGCACGGCCGTGCACGTGCTGGCCTACCAGGACCAGCGCCTGCTGCTGACCACGCGCGACAACGCCGTGCACGTGACCGTGCTGCCCGCCGGCGCGCCGGCGCCTGTAGCGTCCGCGCCGCCGCGCGACGCCGGCGCGCAGCCCGCTTCCCACGACGCCAGCGACGGAGCGCCCGCGCCATGACCGCCTTCTCCGTCCGCCATCGCCGCCTGCTGTTGCTGGCGCTGCTGATGGGCGTGTTCGCCGCCGCCTCGGCGATGGCCGCCGCGCCGCCGCAGGCGCCGGCCGTGCCCGATCCGTTCGTCCAGCAAGGCGCCGTGCTCGGCGCGCTCAAGGGCGGCACCAGCGAGAGCGTGCGCATCGCCACCGTGCTGACCCTGCTCAGCATCGTGCCGGCGCTGGTGATCTCGATGACCGCGTTCATCCGCATCATCATCGTGCTGTCGATGATCCGCCACGCCTTCGGCATGCCCGAGACGCCGCCGACGCCGGTGCTGATCAGCCTCGGCCTGCTGCTGACCGTGTTCACCATGTTGCCGACCCTGGAGAAGGTCAACAGCGAGGCCTACCAACCCTTCATGAGCGGGCAGATGGCGCTCGACGTCGCGCTGGACAAGGGCAGCGCGCCGGTCAAGGACTTCATGCTGCGGCAGGTGCGCGAGGACGAGCTCAAGCTGATGTACGAGATCTCCGGCAAGCCGCTGCCGGACGAACCGGCGCAGGTCGGCATGCTGCAGCTGACCTCGGCTTTCATCCTCAACGAACTGCGCGTGGCCTTCCAGATCGGCTTCGTGATCCTGCTGCCGTTCCTGCTGATCGACCTGGTGGTGTCGAGCGTGCTGTTGTCGCTGGGCATGCTGATGGTTCCGCCGGCGACGATCTCGCTGCCGCTGAAGGTGCTGATGTTCGTGCTGGTGGACGGTTGGAGCCTGATCCTGCAGGGCGTGGTGCTCAGCTTCAAATGACCGCGCCGCCCGCCCTCGCCGCCGAAGACGACGCCGCGCCCGCGGCGGAGGCGGCGCTGTGGGCGGCGTTGCGGCGCGACGGCTCGACCGCGGCGCGCGAGGCCCTGTTCCTGCGCTATCAGCCGTACGCGCAGGCGCTGGCGGCGCGCATCTACGGCGGCCGCCACAGCCGCGAGGTCGAGTTCCGCGATTACCAGCAACTGGCCTACATCGGCCTGCTCGATTCGATGGACCGTTACGATCCGCAGCAGGGCGCCGGCTTCAAGACCTTCTGCACCCCGCGCATCACCGGCAACGTGCTCGACGGCCTGCGCCAGCTCAGCGAGGCGCAGGAACAGATCTCGCTCAAGCGCCGGCTGCAGCGCGACCGCCTGAGTTCGCTCAAGGACGGCGGCCGCGACGGCAAGCCCGCCGGACGCAAGCTCGACGCGCTGTCGGAACTGGCGGTCGGCCTGGCCATCGGCCACATGCTCGAAGGCACCGGCATGTACGCCGACGGCGAGCAGGCCGACCGCCACGACGGCTATGCCGCGGTCGCCTGGCAGCAGACCTGCCGCAGCCTGCGCCAGGCCGTCGACCGCCTGCCGGCGGACATGGCCAAGGTCGTGGGCTACCACTATTTCCATTCGCTGCCGTTCGAACAGATCGCCGGCATCCTCGGCCTGAGCAAGGGCCGCATCTCGCAGATCCACCGCGCCGCCCTGAGCCAGCTGCGCGAGAAGATCCAACCCCATTCCCCATCGCGGACCACGACATGAGAGACGACCGTTACCCCATCGCCTGCGACGACGACACCCTAGACGCGATCAAGGCGGCGATGCAACGTTCCGACGAGGAAGCGCTCGCGCTGCTCGACGCCGCGGTGTCGCGCCATCCCGCCGATGCGCGCCTGGCGCTGCTGCGCGGCTCGGTCTACGCCAGCCAGGGCGCCTATCCGCAGGCCTTCGCCGACCTCAGCCAGGCGGTGGTGATGGCGCCGGAGCTGTACGCGGCGCGCTTCATGCTCGGCTACCTGGAGCTGTGCCATCGCGGCGCGGCGCAAGCGATCGCGGTGTGGCACCCGCTGACCCAGCTCGGCGAGCACGAAGCGCTGGGCGACTTCGCCCGCGGCCTGACCTTGCTGGTGACCGGCCAGCCGGAGCAGGCGCGCGCGTTCCTGCAGCGCGGCCTGGAAGGCAACCGCGAACATCCCGAACTGTCGCCGTTCGTGCAGTCGCTGATCGAGAAGTCGCACGAAATCGTCGCCGCCGACGAGCCCGCGCCGGTGCCCGGCTTCGGCACGGTGCCGGCCGTCGCCGAAACCGACCACGACACCGGCGACGGCGCGGACGAGGATCTCGGCAACGGCAGCCACCTGCTGCTCGGCGGTTATCTCGACCGCCGCGATCACTGAGTCCGCGCATGAATCCCCACCGTCTCCCGCCGCGACGGCGCGCGTTGGCGCCCTCGCTGGCGCTGGCCGCGCTGCTGGCGTCCGCGCCGGCCGCGGCCGACTGCATCGACGACGCCGCGCGCTACCAGGGCGTGCATCCGCACGTGCTGCGCGCGATCGCGTACCACGAATCGCGGATGAAACCCGAGACGGTCAACCACAACAAGAACAGCACCCGCGACATCGGCCTGATGGGCATCAACACCGTGCACGGCGGCGAACTCTCGCGTTACGGCATCGGCCCCGACCGTTTGTTCGACCCCTGCGTCAACGCCTACGTCGGCGCGTGGCTGTTGCGGCGCAAGGTCGACAAGTACGGCGCCACCTGGAAGGCGGTCGCAGCGTATCACTCGGAAACGCCGCAGATCGGCGAGGCGTACATGCGCCGGATCCAGGACGTGATGCGGCGGTGGGGATTGTTGCCGGCGGTCGCGGCGGCGGCGGCGAAGCCCGCGCCGGCCGCCGCACAGTCGTCCGCGAACGCCACGAGCGACGCGATGGCCGCGGCTGCGGCCGTCGCGCCGGCCGCGCCGCAGGCCGCGACTCAGAGCGGCGGCGGCGGCGAACTCGGCGCGTTGGCGACGATCCGCTGACCCGCGGCGCCCGTGGAGCTATTGCGGCCCGTAACGGCTAGCCGCAGCGCGGCGCTCAGGCTTCCTCGACGCAGGCCCGGCACAAGGCCCAGGCCTCGACGTCCTCGCCCAGCACCGAAACCACCACCGCGATGGTCTGATGGAACTCGGCCGAATTGGCGAGTTCGTCGCCGAACTCCTCGGCCAGCAGCCCCTCGACCAGGCGCCCGACCAGCACCTTCTCGTCGCCCACGCCGGCGGCCTTCAGCGCTTGCACCGCCTGCAGCGGCGACTGCCGTCCGGCCTCGCGGGCCGGCGCGCCTTCCTGTCGCGGCTGGCGCGCGGCGGTGGCGCCGCCTTGCTTGCGCAGGTGCACGCGCAGTTGCGCGATGAGGCGGTCGAGGCGGGAGATTTCGGTCATCGCAGGCGTTCGGTTTCGAAGAGCGGCGGAAGGGAACAGCGGCGCATTGCGACGGCGAGACAACCAGGCGCGCGACTACGGGCGGCGCGCAGCCTGCGCCATAGTATGCGCCATGGCCGCGCGGCCGCGGCGATCCTGGCCGGACGCGGCACGGCTTAATGGCCCTGTCGCAGCCCACGCGCAACGCGCACCGTGAAGCCCCGTCTTCGTGAGCCGCCCGCATGCACGCACCCCGCTCCCCGTCGCGCCGCCGCGTCCTCAGGCAAGCCTGCGCCGGCGCCGCCGCCCTGGGTCTGTCGCCGCTGGCCTTCGCCGCCGCCGGCGCCAAGACCTTGCCGGGAACCGACATCGCGCTGCCGACCGGCGATGTGCGCGACTTCGACTTCTTCGTCGGCCAGTGGACCTTCCGCAACCGCCGCCTGAAACAGCGCTGGGTCGGCAGCGACGACTGGGACGAGTTCCCCGCTTCGCTGCGCTGCGAAAGCCGCATGGGCGGCGTGGTCAACCTCGACGAAGGCGCGTTCCCGACCAAGGGCTGGCAGGGCATGACCGTGCGCGTGTTCAATCTCGCCGAAAAACGCTGGTACCTGTACTGGATCAACAGCAGCACCGGCCAGTTGTTCCCGCCGGTGGCCGGCGGCTTCGACGGCGACCGCGGGGTGTTCTACGGCGACGACAGCGACGAAGGCCGCCCGGTCAAGGTGCGCTTCCTCTGGACCCGCATCGACGCCGACCACGCGCGTTGGGAACAGGCGTTCTCGCGCGACGGCAAGGCGTGGGAGACGAACTGGACGATGGAGCACACGCGGGTCGGCGGCTGAGCCGGTCGCCACGGCCGAAGACGCCGCGCCATCCGCGCTCCGCGGCGGTTCCCGCGCAGGTGCGCACGGCGACGAGGCGAGGTCATGACAACCATCATGCGCGGCCCTCGCCCGCGCGGGCTACGCTATCGGCATGGCCAAGCATGCCGGCTCCGTGTTCAGCGTCGACGTCACCGGACTGGAGCCCGAGGCCGGCCAGCCGGCCTATGCGCGCATCGGCGAACGCATCCGCGCCGCGATCCTCAGCGGCGCGCTGCCGCCCGAGGCGCGCCTGCCGTCGGCGCGCACGCTGGCCCACGACCTCGGCGTCGCCCGCAACACCGTCGACTGGGCGCTCGACCAACTCGTCGCCGACGGCTACATCGTTCGCCGCCGCGGCGCCGGCAGTTTCGTCGCCGCGCGCTTGCCCGAACGCGACGCGCCGCCGCTGCGTCCTGATAGCAGTCGCGTCGCGCTCCCGGACACCGCTCCTCGCCGGCTTTCGCGCCGTGCCGAAGCGCTGCGCGTGTATCCCGGCCACTACGCGCCGGCCGCGGCCACGCCGTTCACGCCATCGCTGCCGCCGACCGACCTGTTCCCGCGCCAGACCTGGAATCGCCTGCTGCAACGCGAAGCCGCGCGCAGCGGCGACGACTACTGGCACTACGGCGCGAGCAACGGCCTGCCCGCGCTGCGCCGCGCCATCGCCGCGCACGCCTCGGCGATGCGCGCGGTACGCTGCTCGGCCGAGCAGGTCGTCGTGGTGACCAGCACGCAGCAAGCGGTCGAACTCGCGGCGAAAGCGCTGGCCGATCCCGGCGACCGCGCCTGGTGCGAGTCGCCGGGCTACCCGCCGGCGCGGCACGGCCTGCGCAGCGCCGGTCTGGACATCGTCGACGTCCCCATCGACGACGAAGGCCTCGATGTCGCCGCCGGCCTCGCGGCCGCGCCCGACGCGCGCCTGGCCTATCTGACGCCCGCGCACCAATACCCGTTGGGCGTCGAACTCTCGCTATCGCGCCGTCGTGCCCTGCTCGACTGGGCCCACGAGCGCGACGCCTACGTGCTCGAAGACGACTACGACGGCGATTACCGCTACGAAGGCCGCCCCATCGCCTCGCTGCAGGCCATGGACGAACGCGGCCGCGTCGTTTACATCGGCAGCTTCAACAAGATCCTGTTCCCGGCCTTGCGCATCGCCTACGCGATCGTGCCCGAGCCGCTGGTCGACGCGTTCGTCGATGCCAAGCACATCGCCGACGGGCATACCGCGCTGCTGATGCAGGGCGTGTTGGCGGCGTTCATCGAAGAAGGCCACCTCGGCCGGCATTTGCGCAAGACGCGGGCGGCGTACGACCAGCGGCGTTTGGCGTTCCTGGAACACGCGCAGGTCTTGCGGCCGTGGCTGGACTTCGGCCCCGCGGTGGCCGGAATGCACGTGGCGGCCCGGTTCACCGATGCGGCCGCCGGGCTGGACGATCGCGCCGTCAGCGCGGCGTGCGCCGAAGCAGGAATCGTCGTGCATCCCTTGTCGAAATACGGCGAGAGCGGGCGCGGCGGTTTGGTGTTCGGATTCGCGTCGGCGCTTCCGCATCGCGTGCAGAGCGGATGCGAAGTGGTCCGTAAGGTGTTGGCGGGCTGTCGTTCGCGGGCCTGAGTGCGGCGCCAGGAACCGCAGCACCGCAATCGCGTCCGCCACGGGTCACGGCTAAATCGCTTCCCACCGCATTTTCAGCGGCGGACGACGTCCGTCGTCCGCCGCTGACGCTTGGATTCGCGAGTCCTTCATCGCAGGAGCAAGCATGAAGGCCCACCGCTTCGCCATCGCGATCGTCACGACATGAGCCATCGACGCAAGTGCGCGACGAACAGTCCTTGGGGCCGCGCTAGCGGCTGGCGACGATCCGTGCGCACCGAGCCGCCATTGATTCATGCAAGGCCATTGCGAGCGCCGAATCTCAATTCAGATGAACGGCGATGCCGGTAATCAACTGCTCCGGCTCATCATCCAACGAAGCCGCTTCTCCGAAAAAGACGATACCGCCGACGGGCTGCCCGCTCCCAGGACGGAAGAGCTCATCGATATCGTCGAAAATCAAACCGAGATGCTTCTGAATCAATACCAGTCTCGATCCGATCGTCAGATCGCCGAATACGCTCCCCTTGTATCCGGAAGACGCGCGTATGTAAGCAAGCACCCCTTGCGCGTCGAAACTCAGCTCCAATGCTCCGTTGCCGTAATAGAGCGTCGCAGCGGACCGATCACCGCCCAGCTGGTCCTGGGTAACCAAGAGCCAGCCGGCGGTGGACACAACCGCATCGTCCAAGGTCGTCTCGTCGCTCCGCCAGGCCTCGCATTCTCCTATGGAGGATCGTACCTGCGCGAATTACTGCCCCAACAAGTACCCTCCGGCACCGCTCCCAGGAACGATCTCGGCGAAAACATCAACCGCAGCCATGGAAAACCTCATTTGACAGGAACCCACTTGCCGCCTTCGTAGCGGATCTTTTGCCCGTAGGGATCGAAGAACGTCTCGTTACTCTTGACCGTTCCCGGCCGATAGGTCTTGGGATCGATGATCTTGAACTCCGGCGGCTTGCCCTGGAACCCTTCGGGAACCTTGACAGTGAATTTATAGAATTTGCCCGCGCATGACCGATTCCGGACCGGAGAAAACTGGAATTTTTAATGGTTGAAGGCCACCCTCGACCTCATACGCATTCATTCGTGAAACGTGTCAGCGCTCGCACGCCGACGCCGGCATTTCCACATGGGCCTGGCGGGCAGATCGAAACCTCAAAATAGCGCGCTGAAACCGATCGCTGCCCCGCTCCCCATCCAACCGCAAACGGAAGCACTCAGCGCCCATGCGACATGGATCACGCTATGGAGAGCTGGAAACCTCATGGCGCGCAGCCAGCAATTCACGTCCCTCGCCTACAACATAGAGGCCGCCCGAACAACCTACCGCCAACTCCTCGACCGATCTATTGAAATAGATAATCTCCAGGACCTTCATGTTGATGGGCATACCGGGCTGCTTTTTTACCACGACCTCACCCATTTCGTTCCTTTCCGCTTCGATCTTGCCAATACAGACGAACACATCACCGACCCGCACGGGACCGCTGATGCAACGCCCCATGAGCCCAATACCATCCTTGTAGGGAACAACATCCTCTATCTCGAAACGACGCAAGTCGCCTGCAATCATGATCAGCCACCCTCTCCGCTCAATTTTTTTGCACGAACCAAATAGTCAGAAACCTGCTTTGGAGTCATCATCGGAGTTTGACGCAGCACGGCCGATATGTTCTCCGTAGATATACTCCTCTGCACCCCAAGCCCCATGTCTTCAAGGATCCTGGCGGAGCCCTGAGCCGATATCTTATAGGGCGCCGCCGCGGCAAAATGACTGGGCGTGGTGATCGCCCCCATTTCTAGCTCCAGTTGCACCAGTGACGAAGTCGACTGCCCCATCGGTACGTTGCCGATACCCAGTTCGACACCTAACTCCGTACGCGATCCGAAGAAGACTGCCCCGGGCACTTTTCCTGCGCCTTCCCGCCCTAGCGCGAATACGGTTGCTCGCAAGGGATCGATGGTGACCGGCGTCACCGCCAGCTTACTTGATGTCTCGCCACCTGCCACTACGGCATCGGCTCTCGTCCCTCTAAATACGTAGAGGTCGCCTCCTGTGGCCTTCATCAAACTGCTTATCTGGCTTCGCGTTAAGCCGATCGCTTGCAAGCCCTCGAGCTCCGGCGCGGACAGCGGCGCAACCCGGTTGAAAGTACGACTGAACACGCCCGAGAGGGCGCTACCCAGACGTTGAAGCTGCGTGGCGCCCATTTCTGCCAGGGCACCACTGACTCTCGCGCCTCTATTGAATATGGATTTAACGCCGTGGACGAACCCCCTTGGATTAATGGCGATTCGCCGTCCGACGTCGGCCAGGCCGGCGATCAGCGTCGCGCGATCAAAGCGCTCGCTGGCCATGGCGTACCCGACCGAATCGAACGTTCTTGAATCGATATAGCCGGTGGCGTTCAACGTCGCGATCGTGCGGCCTGAAATCTTGTCCACCCCCTCCGGGTTCATGAAGAAATAGACGCCCTCAGCGTCGATCTCTTTCAAGTAAGGGCTTACATGGTCGGGGTTGTGTGGATAGCCGAGCGCCTGAAGTCCCTTATCCGATATGGCCAGCGTAAGGTTGGCCGCCCCATCGACCGCACGATAATAGGTATCCGAGTTCTGGGAAATCCAATCGCCCAGTCCGCTGGGCGATTTGTAACGCAACCCAAGATCTGCGATATGGAGGGGAGCGATCGCCATGTAGGGCGAGTCCCAACCATTGTTTTTTATGTCTCCGATCACTTGATTGAACACACGGCGATCCGACCGCATCGCCTCGACCAGTGCCAAACGCTCGTAGGCATCATCCTGCATGTCTAGCAAACGCAACTCTTGCGCCGTGAGCTTTTGGCCGACAACCGTGACCGGCTCGATATCGACAATGCTGGAGGAACTTGAAATCGAAGACCTGACATCCGTGAAATCCGCGCGCCCTATGCCGCTGGTGGACGCCGACGTTTCGAAGAACGGATCGGAAACATCCCCCAGAACCAAGGAAACGTCCTCGACGTCCAGGCTCATACCTGGCATATCTATGGCTTGACGCTGTACCGGACCGATGGCGTTACGATCGGCGACGGCACCGGCCACTCCATGGCCGATAGTGCTACCCAATGCGTCCAGGCCAACACTGACAAGAACTGAGCCGGATAGATTGCCGCGCGCCGCCGCACTGAAGACGCCTCCGGCGAAGCCGCTGATCGTTTCCCGGGCGAACTTCTTGCCGATATTTTTCTGGGCCGTGCCGTCCTTCAGCGCGGTTTCCCAATCCGCTTTACCGCCGTACTGCAAACGACCGATCCCCTGGCCAACCGCGTACCCAACGCCCGAACTGACCGCCGAGATCGCGACGCTCTTCCAACTGAAGCTGCCTACATCGAGCGCCGACGCAAGCCCGCTGGTGATCGCGCTATCGACGGCACCCGAAGCGACCGCACGCCCAAAGCCGCCGGCGACCTTGCCAACACTGTCGAGAGCGCTCTTCAGCGCGCCCGACGTACCCAGCCCGGCGGTCACGCCGGCGCCGAGCGCACTCAATCCGACGCCTTTCCAATCGAATCCTTGCTGCAGGCCGCCCGCGATCATCACGCCTTGGCTCGCGATGCTGCCCACGGCGCCGCCAACCGCCGCAGCGGCGAAACTGGCGGCCGCGACACCAGCCGCAGCGGCAAAGCCACTCGCCGCCGTGGCGGTCCCTCCCAATACGGCCAGACCCGCCCCGAACGTCGTGGAAGCGCCGGTCGTCAATCCCATCAAGCCCGCCGCCGCGCCCGCGGTATAGATCGTCACCACCACCGCCACGATCACCGCCAACACCTTGACGAACCCACCGCACCCCTTCTTCGCCGAAGGCGGCGGCGGCGGTTCCGGCACCGTCGGGCTGGTGTTGCCCATCGCCGAGCCGGCGTCGTACGGCTTGAACGTGCTGGCGTTGTTGTGGATGTTGGTGACCTTGTTCGGCACCGTCAGCACGGTGTTGGCGATCAAGGGTTGGTTCGGCGCCAGGCCGTTCGCGTCGGCGAGCAGGTACCACATCGCCGAGTCGCCCCACAGCGCGGCGGCAATGCCTTGCAGGGTGTCGCCGGCCTTGACGATGTAGCTGCCCGGCGCTGCGGTGGGGTACAGGCTGTTGATCGGTTGGTAGTTCTCGTCGAAATTGGCGCCGGCCACCGGGGTGAAGCGTTTGTGGCGGTCGTCGTTCTTGGCGCCGGCGCGGGCTTCGTTCTGCGCCAGTTCCTTGGCGTAGTCGATGCGGTCGATGCCGTCGTTGCCGACGTTGCCGATCTGCTTGTCGTCGAAGAAGTAGTAGCTGTGGTGGCGGTTCTGCTGGGCGTTGCTGACGTTGCCGTTGGCGTCGACCTGGCCGCCGATCAGTTCGTCGCGCTGCAGGATCCGGCCTTCGCCGTCGACCTGATAGGCGAAGCCGCGGTTGCCGGCCTGGTCGTAGGCGAGCTTGATCCGGCCCTGCTCGTCGTAGACGTAGCGCGAGAAGCCCGGCGCCCAGTTCTTCACGCTCTGGTTGCTGGCCTGGACCATGATCTGGGTCTGCTTGGCGCCGTCGAACCAGACATAGTCGTAGCTGGTCTTGATCGTGGTCGCTTCGCCGTAGGTCTCGGTGAAGTCGACCGTGCCGTCGTTCAGGCGGTAGGTGATGGTGCCGGTGTTGGCCTGGTTGTCGTGCTCCTGCATCAGCAGGCTGTCGTTGTCCCAGTAGCGCGTGGTGCTGCTCTTGAGCGCGCCGTTGGCGTCGTACTCGTAGTAGTCGCCGACCCGGCCGGCCTGGTCGTTGACCCGGCGCGCGCGCAGCACGCCGTCGATGGTGGTGTCGGTGAGGTAGCCGCGCGCGTCGTAGTCGTAGCGCTCCAGGTGGCCGTCGCGCGCGTACTGGGCCGAGCGGCGCTGGTTGGCCGCGTCGTAGGCGATCGTCACGCCGTCGCCGCCGCTGCCCTGCCACACGCTCACCCCGGTGTCGGCGGCGCTGCTGCCGCGGGTCTTGTTGTCCGCGCCGAGCTGGCCCATGGTCACCACGAACCGGTTCATGTTGTCGTAGCGGTACCAGTACTCCTGCTCGCGGGTCGCGCCGTTGAGCCCGTCGCGGTACAGCGAGTGCATGCGGATGCGGTTGCCCTGCGCGTCGAACTCGTAGGTGATTTCGTAGCGCGGGTCTTCGACCTTGATCAGGCGGTTGAGCGCGTCGTAGGTGCCCTTGGACTGCTGGAACGCCCAGTTGCCGTCCTTGCCGGTGAAGCCTTCGAAGGTGCGATTGCCGTTCTCGTCGTACTCGTAATAGCCCTTGATCCCGCTGGCGCTGTCGCTCATGCGCTTGATCAGGCCGTTGGCGTAGTACTCGTACACGGTGCTGCCGGACTTGCTGAGCAGGCCGGCATGGTTGTACTCGTACGCGAACGCGTGGCCGCCCAGGTCGAGGTGGCTGAGCTTGCGGCCCAGCGCATCCACCAGGTCGGTGGTGCTGCGGCCGTTGGCGTCGGTCATGACCCGGCGCCAGGCGCCGTTGCCGTGGTTGGCCTGCGCGTCCCAGGTCGCGGTGTAGGTGGTGGTGCGGCCGGCGGCGCTGACGACGCGGCCGACTTCGCCTTCGATGGTGAAATCGGTGGTCGTGGCGCCGAGCAGGCTGCTGGTATGGCGGATGCGGCGGTCGAGCTCGTCGTAGGCGTAGCTGTCGACGATGCTGCCGCTCTCGCTCGCGTCCTTGGGACGCTCGATCCAGATCAGGCGGTTGCCGAGGTCGTAACCGTAGCTGGTGCGGCGGCCGATCTCGTCGACCACCACGCGCTGGTTGCCGAACACGTCGTACTGGAACCGCTTGACCCCGCCGTCGGCATGCCACTCGCCGACCAAGGTCGGCTGGGCACTGCCGTAGTTCCACGCCTGAGTGGTCAGGTTGCCGTTGGCGTCGCGGTAGGCGACCACGCTGCCGGCCAGATCGTAGACGTAGTCGACGGTCGGATTGACCTGCTCGCGGAAGCCGTTGGCGTGGGTGATCCAGACCGTCGGATCGGTCTTGCGCACCAACTTGCCGAGGGTGTTGTAGATCAGCGCGGTGGCGTTGCCGCGGCCGTCGATCTCGCTCGCGATCTCGCCGAAGGCGTTGTAGTCCTGGCGGCGGTGGATGGTCAGCGAGGACGGTTCGAAGTTGCGCAACTCCCAGCTGGCTTCGGTCGCCGGACGGTCGTTGTCGGCCCAGAAATAGCCGCTATTGCGCACCAGGCTCTGGCCGCCGGCCGGATTCTGCGCATCGGCCAGGGTGCGGAAGACGTCGTAGAAATACTCGTAAGTCGCTTCCTTATTCAGACCCAGGCTGTCCCAGCGGAACTTGCCGTCGGCGCCGCGCAGGATCGTCACCTGCTGGAACGGCGCGTTGACGTCGCCCTCGGGACGGTAATGCAGCACCAGCACCTGTCCTTCGGGCTGCTGCGGATCGAGGTTGAGCGTGTACAGGTGGCCGTCGACCTGGATCGTCGCGGCGGGCTGGCGCTGCGGGCCGACTTCGATGGCGCCGGCGGCGGTGTAGCTGCTCGGCGGCACCACGAGGTTGTCGGTGAAGGTCAGCGCGAGACGGTAGCGGCGCACGCCGCCGCCGGCCGCGGCGAGGATCTCGGCCGGAATCGGCCAGGTCAGCTGGCCGTTGGCGACCGCCAGGCCCGGCGCGGACCAGGCCACGCTGCCGTCGTCGTTCAACAGCTTCAGATCGACCGAGGACGCGTTCGGCGGCAGGTTGCCCAGGCGCACGACGTCGGCGTCGTGGGCGAAGTCGATCGCCACCCGCGGCGCCGCGCCGACGCTCACTTCGCCGGCCACGCTCTCGATCGTCGCGCCTTGCGCGTCGAGCATCTTGAGCACGACCTCATAGTCGCCGCTCAATCCCGTCGTATCCCAGCGCACGCTGCCCGGCGTCGCCATCGGCGGCAGGCCGCCGAGCGCGGCGGTGCCGGTCCAGGGGTCCTGGCTGCCCTTGCGGCGGTACTCGACCACGACCTTGCTCGGCGCTTCGCTGCGGCGGGTGAGCAGGTTGCTCATGTCCAGGCCGGCTGCGCTCCACACGAAGGTGCCGACGCCGTTGCTCTGGAAGGTGTTGTCGTTGGCCTCGGCGACCCGGGTGACGGACTGGCTCACGCCGACGGTGAGGTCGTACGCCTCGCGCCGCATCAGCGTGCCGTCGTTGCGGGTGGCGAGGTAGAGGACTTCGTACTGGCCGTCGGCCAGCGCGGCGATGTCGGCGGTGGCCTTGCCTTGCTGGAAGTCGCGCTGCACCGCCAGGGCCTGGTAAGGCCCGGTCGAGCCCTTCGCGCGCACGTACACCTGCGGCGAGACGTCGGCGCGATAGCCGTCGATCGGCAGCTGCAGCACGTCCGGCGAGAACTCGCTCGGCGTGCCGAGGTCGAGGGCGACGTTGAGATCGGTGCGGCCGAGGGTGTAGTCGATCCGGATCTCGGTGTTCCAGTTCCAGTCGCGATCCCAGGTCAGCCTGGCGCCGACCGTCTTGCTGCCGAGTTCCAGCTCGCGGCCGCCGCCGCTGCCCTTCGGCGTCACGAACACCTTGAGCGCGAAGCTCACATGGACTTCGCGATTGTCGCCGTTGCGCAGATTGAACAGACCGACCGGCACATCGACGGTCAGGTTGGCGCCGCCGTTGGGGCTGTACAGATAGCCCTGCCCGGACAGCGGCTCGGTGACGATCCGTTGCAGATCCACCGAATACGCGGTCTGGGTGCCCTCGATGACCACGCGCACGTCGTATTCGCCGAACGCCGCGGTCATGTCGGGAACGAACACGCCGTACTTCATCAGATCCGGCGGCCAGTTGTCGGAGGTTTCGCCGCCGTTCTGTTGCGCCCAGCCGCGATCGCTGTAGACGCCGGAGACCTGGCCCAGCGAGCCCGAGAACGGCGTGATCGCGATCGAGCCGTCGGCGCCGCCCAGCGCCGGCGTGCGCGCCTGCGCGCCCAGGCGTCCGCCGACGGTCGCCTGGATCTGGCCCGGCCGCACCGGCTGCACCGTCACCGTCTTCAGGCCCAGGCGTTCGCCGGCGGTGGTCATCGCCGCCTGGATCACGTCGACGGCCTGGTTGCGGCGGTCGTACAGGGTCAGCGTCGTCGCCAGCTGCGCCGATTCCTCCGCCGAAGCGCCGAGCACGCGCTCCAGCGTCCATCCCGCGGAAGCGAGGTCGATCGTCTGCGACTCGATCCGCACCGCCGCGTTGCCGGCGCCGTCGTAGATGTTCAGGCGGGTCACGCCGCCGTCCATGTTGCTCTTGAGCACGCGGCCGGCGTAGTCGTACTCGGCGTACTCCTGCCAGCCGCTCGGCCCGGTACCGCGGCCGGTGACGTCGCCGAACAGGTTGTAGCGCGTGCGCCGCTCGACGCTGCGGCCGCCGTCGCTGGCGACGGTGACGCGGTGGGTCTCGCGGTTGTCCAGGTCGTAAGCGACCTGGACCGTCTCGGTGCGCTGGCCGCCGGCGGAATCGGTCCGCTGGTAGCTCATCGAGGTCATGTTGCCGATCGCGTCGTAGCCGAAGCGAGTGGTGTGGTTCAACGCATTGGTCTTCGACAGCAGGCGTCCGCCATTGCCGTAGACGTAGGTGGCGACCTGGTCCTGGTCGCTGCCGGTCCCGCGGCGCAGCTCCTTCACCACCTGGTTGAGACCGTTGTAGGCGTACTCGGTGCGCGCGACGACGCTGCGGCCGGCGTAGTCGACGAAACCCGGCAGTATCACCGCGGTGTTGCGGCCAGCCTTGTCGTATTCCCAGCCGAACGCGCTGCCGTTGGCGTCGGTGCGGCGCAGCAGGTTGCCGGCCGCATCGTAGGCATAGGTCGCGGTCGCATTGGCGAAGCCTTCGGTCAGGCGGCCGGTAAGCGGATCGACGCTGCCGTGCGCCACGCTCAGGCGCGAATCGGTGAGACGGCGGCCCATCGTGTCGTAGGTGTAGACGGTGACGCGATCGTCGGCGCTTCGCGGCCAGTACAGAATCAGGTTTTCCGCTTCGCCGTTGGCCGACGTCGCAGCCGCCGCCATCGCCGGCGGCTGCCAGCGCCCGGCGTAGCGGACTTCCTTGAGCACGTTGCCTTCGGCGTCGCGCTCCCAGGAGATGCCGAACCCTTCGCCGTCGATCTCCAGGCGCTTCTGGCCGAGGGCGTCGTAGTAAGTGCGGGTCTGGTTGCCGGCGCCGTCGCGGTGCGAGACCGCGCGGCCGTTGCCGTCGTAAGTCCAGCGCTCGACGATGTCGCTGCCGTCGATCGCGTAGCTGCGCTCGGGGTTCCCGTCCGCATCGACGCCGTCGCGCAGCGTTCCGTGCACCACGCCGACGGTGGTGGCCTGGATGCGGCGGCCGTTGGCGTCGTAAGCGAAGCGCTGCTCGCGCGCGGGACTGGGCTGGCCGGTGGCCGGATTCAGCGGAATGGCCGGCAACACCGTGCCCGCCGGCAGCCCCACCGGATTCACGAACGCGCGCGTGCGGATCAGGTTGCCGGCCTTGTCGTACTCGTTGAGGGTCAGCCGGCCGTTGGAATCGACCTGGCCGACCAGGCGGTCGGCGGCGTCGTAGTAGTAGACCGTACGGGCATTGTTGCCGCTGTACTTCTCCACCACGTTGCCGCGCGCGTCGTAGATGAATTGATCGTAGTTTCCGCCGGCGGTGCCGTCGTCGTTGATGGCGTAGACGCCGGCGACCTTGATCCGGTTCAACGCATCGTAGTTGTAGGTCGTGATGCGCGGATCCGCGCTGTCGCCCGATTCCTTCTTGTAGACGACGTTGCCGTGGGCATCGTAGGTGAAATAGTTGGCGACCGCGGTCGGAGTACCGTCCCACCACGACGGCGCGTCGATCGGCAGGCGCTCGACCACCATCCGGCCCAGCATGTCGTAGCGGTACGAACTGGTGCCGCCGAGCTTGTTGGTGTACTCGCTGCGGTTTCCGAACGCGTCGTAGCGGTAGGTCTCCACCGCCTGGGCCGCGTCGGTGGTGCCGACCAGGCGCCCGAGCAGGTCGTACGCCATGCGGGTGACCGCCGCCGCGCCGGACGGATCCGACGGCGGTTCGGTGCCCGCGGGAACCGCGCCGACCCGCTCGTAGAAACGGGTGACGGCGACCGGCTGGCCGAGGAATCCATACTCGGTGCGGGTCAGATAGCCCTCCGGGTCCAACTGGTGGGTCGTCCGGCCCAGCGCATCGAAGTAGAAATAGCCCGTGTTCCCCAACGCATCGGTCACGGCGACGGCGTTGCCGAAGGCGTTGTAGATCCGCGTCACGCTCGCGCCGAGCGCATCGACGCTTTCGACCGCGCGCCCGAGGCGGTCGTAGACGCTGCGGCTGGTGTAGCGCGCACGCAATTCGTCCTGGCGCGCCTGGCCGAGGTCGGCGGCGCGCAGGGCCGCGCCGGTCTCGTTGACGTAGCCCAGGCTTTTGCGCGTTTCCAACGCCCAGGCCGAGTCGGATTCGGCCAGCTCGACTCCACGCGGGTCGACGACGGCCACGACCTGGCCGAACCCGTCGTAGACGGTGCGCGAGGTCGCCGCGGCGGCGGTGTCGGCGGCGCGGATTTCTTCGACCATCCGTCCGGCCACGTCGTAGCTGCGCCGGGTCGCGACCTGCGCGGCGGTGCCCCAGGCCGCATATTCGTCCAGCACCTGGCCGAGCCCGTCGCGCTGGTAACGGCGCACCCCGCCCGCGGCGTCCACGGACTCGGACATGCGCCCGGCCGCGTCGTAGCCGAAGCGGGTGGTGCGCTCGCCTTCGCCCATCGCATCGACCAGCGCGCGCAGGCCGGCGACGGTATCGCCGAGCGCGATGGCGCGGTCGCCGGAGCGGCCCCACCTGCGCTCGTAGCGCGTGGTGGCGATTTGATTGCCAGCTGCGTCGTACTCGCTGCGGTTGAAGTAGTTCTCGGCGTCGTAGCTGAAGATCGCCCGGCCGGCGCCGTCGTAGAACCACATCGTGGTCGGGTTGGACAGCCGGCTGGGGCCGCCCATCAGAGCGGCCCACGCATCCATCGCTTCGACCGTGTAGGCAGCGGGCCCCTGATACGGCCCATTGACCGACCGCCACATTCTGACGCTGGCCCGCAACAGCCCGGCCGCGTCGTAAGTGTTGCCGGTGGCGAAACCGCCTGCGTCGATCTGCCAGACCGCGCGCCCAGCCGCGTCGAACACCCAACGGTTTTCCGCGACCTGCTCGACCGGCTGCGCCGCGGCCCATGCCTCCAGGCTGGCCGCATCGACGCCGCCCGCGGAAGGATAGACGGCGGCGAACTTCGCGCTGGCGACCAGGCTGCCCCCGGCGTCGTAACGATTGCGGGTGAGATAACCGCCGGCATCGATGTGGAAGGCCAGGCGCCCGGCGGCGTCGTAGACATTGCGCGCGATCCTGTCCGCCGCATGCAAGACGCCGGGTTGCGCCGCCAACGCGGCGGCGACGCTCGCCGGCGTCGCCACGCCGGTCAGCGCGACAGGGGTGGCGTAGGCGATGGAACGCACGATGTTGCCGCCGGCGTCGTAGACCGATTCGGTCACATGGCCCAAGGCATCGATCGCATAGCGCAGGCGCCCGTCGCGGTCGAACACTTGGCGCAGCGTGCGGTCCTCGCTGGCGCTGGGCTGCAGGCGCGCCTGGATCTGCTCGACGGTGACGGCCGCGTCCAGCCCGGTCAGGTCGATCGCCTTGGCGAAGCGGGTGATGCCGACGAACGCGCCCGAGAACGTATCGTAGTCGCGCCGCTCCACCGCGCCGTCCGCGCCGATGGTGAGCAACAGCTGATCGGCGCGGTCGTACACGTAGCGGGTGACGCGGCCATTGGCATCGGTGCGCGCGACCACATTGCCGCCCGCGTCGTAGGCATAGCGCGTCGTCAGCGCCAGGCCGCCGGGATCGGCGACGGTCGCGATCACGCGGCCGGCCTTGTCGTACTGATGCTCGGTCGCCTGGGCCGCGCTCGTACCCGCGCCTGCGGTCGTGCGCACGGTGCGCCCCAGCGCGTCGTATGCGAAGGTCGTGGTCAGATTGAGCCGGCCCTCGCCCGCGTCGACCACGACCGACACTTTCTGGCCTCGCAGGTCGTAGCCGGTCTCGGTCACGCTGCCGTTCGGATCGGTCGTGCGGACCAGCTGGCCCTTGGCGTCGTACGCGTACGCAGTCCTGATCGCCAGGCCGTCCGGGTCGAGCGTCCGGGTCAACACGCGCCCGGCCGGATCGTATTCGAATACAGTCTTGATGCCGCGCGCATCGACGGTCTCGATCGCCTGCCCGGCCTGATCGTAGACCGTGGACACCGTGCCGGCCGGCGAGGTCGTGCGGATCAGGCGGCCGTCGAGATCGTATTCGTACACGGTGGCGTTGCCGCGGCCGTCGATCAACTCGACGATCTGGCCGTGCTCGTTGTAACGACTCTTGGTGACCACGCCCTCGGCCGTGGTGACCTGGATTTCGCGATTGAACGCGGTATAGGCGTAGGTCGTGTTGCCGGCGATGCCGGTGGCCGTGTACTCGGTGCGGGTCAGGACGTTGCCGAACGCGTCGTAGCTCAGCATGTAGCTGGGCAACGAATACGAGCGGTCGAAGCCCATGGTCGCCCGGCCGTTGCGGTCGTACGCGACCGACACGGCGTGGCGGACCACGCCCTTGATGTCGCTGGTCTGGGTGTTGGTCACCCGGCCGAACGCGTCGCGGATCTGCCAGTCGATCAAGCCCAGCGGCGCGGCGCCGGTCGCATCGACGGTCTCGGTGTTCTGCCGGCCGGCGCCGTCGTAGCTGCGGACGGTTTGAATCCAGTTGGCGTAGGTCCGGGCGTAATCGCTCCAACGGTCGACTTTCTCGACCGTTCCCGAGGTCGTGTACGTCCATTCCGTATAGGCGCCCAGCGCGTCCACCGACCGCGCCAGCGCGCCGGTGATCGCATAGCTCAGGGTCGTGCGGCTGGCCTGCGCATCGTCCAGCGCCGCGATGGCGTCGCGCGCGCCCGGGGTCAGCGCGCCGCCGTGCATCTGTCCCAGCGACAGCGACGTGAGGCGCTTGGCGTAGACGATGGTCTGGGCGACGTCGCCGAACGCGTTGTAGCGCTGCTCGGTCACTTCGCCGAGCGGATTGACGGTATGGGTGAGGCGGCCGAGGCTGTCGTAGTAGTAGAGCGTCGAGCGGTCCAACGCATCGATCATCGCGGTGCGCCGGCCGCCGGCGTCGTACTGGTAGCGCACCGCGCGGTCGGCCCATACCGCATCGACCGACGTCTGCGAGGGGTTGGGGCCCAGCGCTTCCAGCGCCTTGACGCCTTCGCCGCTGAGCTGGGCGACAACGCGCCCTTGCAGGTCGTAGCGATAATGCGATTTGCGATCGCCGCGCCGTTCCGTCGTCACCCGACCGAGGCTGTCGTAGCTGCGCTGCGAATCGACGTCGCCGCTGCTGGAAAACTCGGTTTGGAACAGCAGCCGGCCTTCCACGTCGTAGCGGTAGTCGGTGCGCTCGATCAAGCCGGGCGTGGCCGTCAGCGCGGCCAGGCCCTGGGTCGCGGACACGCCCCAGCGGAATGCGCCGTCGCCGGTCACGTGCGCTTCGCCGGCGGGCCGGGCGGTCGCGGTGCCCGCTTGCGCGCCGGTGCCGCCGGCATCCCACATCGACAGGCCGTTGGCGTCGAAGGCGACGCCGGCGAACTTGGCCGCGCTCAGCCACAGTTCGGCGCCGGCGCTCCGATAGACCAGCGAGACCTGGTGATTGGCGTTGGCCACGACTTGGGCATTGAAGCTATAGACGGTATCGGTCGTCGACAGCGGGATGTCCTTGACCTTGATGCCGTCGACCCAGACTTCGATGGCCGGCGCGGTTCCACCCGCATTGGCGCCCGCGCGGGCGGTGAAACTGCCCTGTATCGTCTGCGGCAGGCCCAGCGCCGCCGGCGGGATCTTCTCGCCGCGGGTACGGCGCGAGACGTTGCCGGCCGCGTCGTACTCGTACCGGGTCAGGTAGCCCTCGCCGTCGATCTGCGAGACCAACAGGCCGCGGCTGTCGTAGTTGTAGTAGTTGTGGATGTCCTTGAAATTCGATCCCGGGCGCAGTTGTTCCAGCGTTCCGGTCATGCGCAGGCTTTGCGTGGTCGGCGTCGCGTAGCCAATCGTCTTGATCTTGCGCCCGGCGCCGTCGTAGATCGTCTCGGTGAAGCCGCCGCCCCCGTTCATTCCGTTGGCGCCTTCCTGGACGCCGACCAGCAGTCCATCCGCGCTGTAGAAGTAACGCGTGGTCACGCTGCGGGAGTCGATCGTCCGTTCGGGTACGGCATTGGCCAGCGTCGGCGCCGCCAGGAACGCCGACATCTTCACCGCGGCGCCGTGCACCTGCATGCGGATCAGGCGCGAGCCGGCGTCGTATTCGTACTCGGTCAACGCGCCGTCGCCGCCGACGGTCTTGATCACGCGACCGGCCGCATCGTAGAACCGCCATTGCGGTCGGTCCGCCGCGGCATCCGCCGCCGGCCGCAGCCCCGAATTGGCCAAGGTCAGCGCCACCGTCTGTCCATTGACGCTCGCCGTCTGCTTCGGCTTGCCTTCGGCATCGAGCAACGCCGCCAGCGCCGCCGCGCCGACCGCGTTGGCATAGGCCAGCGTCTTCACCACCTGGTTGTTGGCGTCGTAGACGTATTCGGTCAACGCGCCGGCCGCGTCGATCTCGGCCACCCGGCGACCGGCCTCGTCGTACAGCACGTGGGTCTTCGCCCCGAGCGCGTCCTCGCTCATGCGCAGGCGGCCGTCGGCGTCGTAGTGGTAGCGCACCTGCGACAGCACCGTGCCGCCGCTGCCGGATTCGGCCAGCGCGATCAACTCGCCGGCGTGGTTGTAGCTCGACGTGCGCACCAGGCCGTTGGCGAAGTTCACCACCGTGCGGCGCTGGGCGTCGTCGTACTGGGTGATCGTCACCGCGTCGTTGAAGCCGGTGGTGCGGATCGTCCGGCCCAGGCCGTCGTAGACGAACTGTTCGACTTCCGGCGCGGCGATGGGGCCGGCGTAGCGCTGCAGCAGGCGGCCCTGGGCGTCGTAGACGTAGCGGGTCTGGATCGTCTTGTCGTCGATCACGCCGTTGCCGTCGGCGGCCAGCGTGCTGTACTGGGTCAGCTTGCTGAGGTTGCCGCGGAAGTCGTACTCGCTGTCGGTGCGCTCGCCGATGCGCGCGTTGGCGCCGGCCCACGCGGCCAGCGCGGTTTCGCTGTAGTCGCCGCCGGCGTAGCGGCCTTCCGAATAACTCAGCTTGGCGGTCTGCTGCCCTGCGGCGTTGTAGCGCAGTTCGTTGACGCGCCCCTCGGCGCTGATCGTGAAGCGCAGGTGCTGCTCGGCGTCGTAGACATAGCGCGTCGTCGCCGCGGCCGTATTCGGCCCCGACACCGTCTCGCTCAGCAACTGGTTGTCGCTGCCGAACGTGCGCTCGACCACCGTGCCGACCGCGTCTTCCTGCTTGATCAGGTTGCCGGCCGCGTCGTAGGTGTACTTGACCTCGTTGCCCAGGCCGTCGCGGATCGTCGCCACCTGGCCGGCGGCGTCGTAGCCGAAGAACTGGGTCTGGCGCGCGCCGTTAACCGCCGGGCTACTGGTCTGCAGCAGTCGGCCCTGGGCGTCGTAGGCCAGGATCGTGTCCTGGCCGAGCGGATCGGTGATCGTGGTGCGGCGGTTGGCGGTGTCGTAGCTCAGCGTGGTCGTGCGCAGCACGCCGATGTCGCTGGTCTGGGCGATGCTGACCACGCGGTACTGGCCGTCGATCAGTTGGTAGCCGAAGGCGACCTTGGCGCCGTCGGACTGGGCGATCGAGGCGATCCGGCCGGTGCTGCCGTCGTAGCCGTAGGTGGTGGTGAACACCTTGCCGTCGGCGATGCTGTTGTCGTCCGGGCTCAGGTCCAGGGTCACCGTGCTCAGCCGGCCGGCGCCGTCGTAGCCGTAGCGCACCGCGGTCGAGGTCTGCGGACCGCCGCCGTTGTTGGTGACGGTGCGGATCTTGCTCAGCCGGCCGCTGCCGTCGTAGTCGAGGTAGGTGATCTCGCCGTTGGCGGTGCGCACTTCGCCGAGCGCGCCGGCGGCGTTGTAGACGTAGCTCGTCGCATTGCCGTCGCGGTCGACGCTTTCGAACAAGCGGCCGTTCTTGCTGGCGTCATAGCGCTCGATCAGCTGGCT
Organism: Lysobacter yananisis; assembly: GCF_031199375.1. NCBI lineage: Bacteria > Pseudomonadati > Pseudomonadota > Gammaproteobacteria > Lysobacterales > Lysobacteraceae > Lysobacter > Lysobacter yananisis. The sequence goes on along the minus strand of NZ_CP133568.1, from coordinate 2,356,978 downwards.
GCCGCCCTGGGTCCAGGTCCAGCGCTGGGTGCCGGCGTCCCAGGCCAGGGTGTCGCGGGTGCCCGCGCCTTCGCCGGCCACGTACAGCGAGCGCGTCGCGTCCCAGGCGTAGGCGATGCGGCTGCCGTCCCAGTCGGTGCGGTAGACCACGCTGCCGGCGGTGTTGACCGTCCCGGTCAGGCCGCCGACCTGCTTGCTGACCCCGGCGCGCCAGCTCTCGCCGATCAGCTGCGCCTGGCTGTTGTAGGCCCGGTACAGCTCGGCGTCGACGCCGCGGCCCATCAGCCACTGGTCGCGGTCGCGCAGGATCAGGTTGCCGGTCGCGGCGTTGACGAACACTTGTTCGCCGGACTTGCCGAACCCGGCCGCGCCGACCTGGCCCCTGCCGCCCAGTCCCAGCGCCGAGGACGCCTGCAGACCGAGTCCATTCCCTGTGACGATCGCGACCATGTGTGCCTTCCCGTTCCAATTTGTGCCGCCAAGGGGCGGCTCTCAAATGGACTTCTCGGCACTTCGCGGAAAAAGTTTAGTCGGCCGGCTGAAACGCCTGAACACCGGCCGGACGCCTTCGCCGGCGCCGCAGCGCCGGCCCGCGGCGGCTCAGATCGCCACTTCCTCCATCGCCGCGCGCTGCACGGTGACCCGATCGCGGCCGCCGGCCTTGCTCGCGTACAGCGCCGCGTCGGCGCGTTCGAGCAACTGGTCGAAGTTCTCGCCCGGGCGCAGTTCGGCCACGCCCATGCTCAGGCTCAGGTTGAGCGCGCGGCCGTGCACGCTGGGCGGGTTGGCGCCGACCGCGCGGCGCAGGTGTTCGGCCACCACCAGGCCTTGTTCCAGGCGCGTGCCGGGCAGGCCGACCAGGATCTCGTCGCCGCCGTAGCGGCCGCACAGGTCGGTCGCGCGCAGCCGGTTGCGGGTGCGCTCGGCGACCGTGCGCAAGGCTTCGTCGCCGGCGCTGTGGCCGTGTTCGTCGTTGATGCGCTTGAAGTGGTCGATGTCGAAGAACACCACCGTCAGCGGCCGCCGGCTGCGATGGGCTTCGAGGATCGCCTCGCGCAGACTCTGCTCGATCGCCTGCCGGTTCATCACGCTGGTCAGGCGGTCGTAGGTGGCGCGGTGCTTGGCAGTGTCGTGGTCCTCGCGCAGCTTCTGCAGCTTGGCGGCCAGGCCCAGCAGCAGGCCCAGGCCGCCGAACACCAGGCCGAGCGGATAGGCGTATTCCAGCCAGGCGAACATCGGCCACCATTTCTGGAAGCCGCCGACCAGCACCACCAGCACCGCCAGCAACGGCACCCAGGCGCCGGCGAGGAAATAAGCCTCGTGCTGGCGCCGCGAAATCGCTACCGCGCAGGCATAGAACACCGCGCCGATCAGCACCAGCAGCACCAGGTTGCCGAAGCTGGCGCTGAGCTTCCAGGTCTGCACCAGCGATACCGCCAGCAACGCGCCCAGCACCCAGCTGCAGACGTTGAGCACCTTGGCCACTCCGGCCTGGGTGGTGCGCAGGTCGAGGTAGAACATCAGGAAGCGCACGCTGGCGAGGGTCGCGGCGGTGTTCAGCACGACGTTGGTGCGGCGATTGGGCAGCACCTCGTACAGCCACGGGATCATGCGGATCTCGCCGCCCTCCACCGCCAGGTTGACGGTCTGCACCAGCAGGGTCAGGCACAGGTAGGCGTAGCCGCGCTCGCGCAGGCCGACCCAGAAACCGAACGCCAGGATCGCGGTCGCGCCGAGCGCGGTCAGCACCACGCTGCGCAGGGCGACGTGGCCCATGTCCTCGCGGTGCACCTGCGCCAGCGGTTCGATGCGCAGGGTCGAGGGGGTGAACTCGGTCGCGTAGGTGCGCAGGTAGATCACCTCGCCCTTGCGCAGGCCGCCTTCCAGCGGATAGACCACGAAGCGCGAGGAATGCTGGAACTCGCTGCCGCGGCCGTGCAGCGCGCGCCGCACCGGGTCGGCGTCGCGGTGGCGCCAGATGTCGAAGAACTTGCGGTAGGGCTGGTCGATCACCAGTTGCGGCAGTTGGTCTTCGCCGACGTCGGCGGTCGCGGTCAGGCGCAGCCACTGCATGCGGCGATCGGGATAGGCGATGCGTTCGCCGGCCACCGGCGCGAAGCGCGCGTCGTAGCGCCCCGCCAGCACCTGCGCCAACGGCGGGTCGGCGCCGGGGCCGAGCCGCGCGACCACGAACGGCTGCGCGCACGCCAACGCCGCTGCGCTCAAACCCAGCAGGGTCAGCAGGGTCTGCCAGAGTAGGCGCCAGGACCGTTCCATTTCCTCAGCAACGTGTTTTCAGCCTGTGGAGGATAGCCCACGGTATACGGTCGGCCGGCCGGCGCCGGCACCGATGGCGGCGCGGCGAGCGCGGAACTGGGACGTGGATTCCGGTCGCGGCCGCGGCCGCCGCCTGTTCACCGAGGCCGCCGCGGCGCGCGGGATTTGTAAGCGTCGGTCAAGCTGAGAAGTCGCGCCGGTTTCGTTGCCGGCCGCCGCCGCGATGCTGGCGTCCCCGGTCGGGCCGCAGTCGCGGGCCGGCCGCGGGCGGCCCCGGGGCCGCGACGGCGCGCGACGCCCCTGGCGTTCGCGCCCCGCCGCCCGGGCCGCGCAATCGCAATCCACGCGCGCAGGAAGCACGGCAGGAGCCGCTGCGCGCCGCCGACGTCGCCCCCATCCCCCATCGCCGCCCGGCGCTCGCGCGCCCGGGCCGGCCGCGACCGATCCGCCGCTGGCGCGCGGCGCGACGGCGCGTGAGCCGCGGGCGGCGCGGTCCGCCTCGCACGTCCCCTCCGTCCGATTCCCTACATTCCGATTCTGGAGATGCAATGAACAAGTTCGCGCTCATCGCCCTGGCCCTCGCCGCCGCGCTCTGCGGCCCCGGCGTCCACGCGCAGGCTCACGCCGCCGTCCGCGCCGAAGCCGCCGCCCCGACCTGGAAGCCGCTGACCCCGGGCACCAGCTGGAACTGGCAACTCGACGGCCGCGCCGCCAACACCTCGATGCTCGACGGCCTGGCCAATCCGAAGAAGATGCTCGACATCGACCTGGACGCGACCTCCGCCGCCGAAGTCGCCCGGCTCAAGGCCAAGGGCATCTACGTGGTGTGCTACACCGAAGTCGGCAGCTACAACATCCAGCGCGCCGACGCCGCCGAGTTCCGCAAGGTGCCCGGCCTGATCGGCAAGCCGATGGACGGCTTCGAGGATGAGTACTGGATCGACGTGCGCATGACCGACGCGCTGATGCCGATCATGACCGCGCGCCTGGACAAGGCCCGCGCCAAGGGCTGCGACGGCGTCGAGCCGGACCTGGACGACTCCTTCAACCAGGGCGAGGAGAACACCGGCTTCGACCTGACCATGGAGGACTCGCTGCACTACCTGCAGTTGCTGGTCGACGCGGCGCATGCGCGCGGCCTGTCGATGGGCCTGAAGAACGGGCCGGAGATGGCGCCGTACGCGGCCGCGTTCGCCGACTGGGCGCTCAACGAGGAATGCAACCAGCACGACGAATGCGGCGGCTACAAGGAATTCATCAAGCGCAACAAGGCGGTGTTCCAGGTCGAGTACCGTTCCAACGGCACCCGGCTCAAGGACTTCTGCCCGGCCGACAACAAGAACGACTTCGACGGGCTGCTCAAGGACGCCAGCGAACTGCTGCGCGCGCTGCCGCGCGACGCCTGCCGCAACGGCTGATGCCCGCGTGCGGGCGTGGCCCGCGACGCCGGCCGCGCGAGCGGTCGGCGTCGTCGCGCGCGCCGCCGGCGCCCGCGCTCAGGCGTTGCGCCACGCGGACCCGGCGCGCGCGCGGCCGCCCGGCCGCTCGAAGTCGCGGCCCAGGTAGGCCTTGCAGCGGAACTGGTCGATGTCGTTGATGCGCAGGATGTTGCGCTTGCGGCTGACCAGGCCGCTGCGGTGCCAGGTCTGCAACTGCGCGTTCAACTTCGGCCGGCTGGCGTTGACCATCGCCGCCAGGATGCTCTGGGTCGGCGGCAGCGCCACCTCGAAATCGCCGCCGCGCGGCTGCGGCTGGTTGTGCATCAGCGACAGCAGGTAACGCGCCAGACGCGATTCGAGCCGGTGCAGGCACATCGTCTCCAGACTCTCCACCGCCTGGCGCAGGCGCAGGCACAGCGAGGCGTGGGCGCGCTCGATCACCACCGGATCGTTGGTCAGGCTGGGAAAGTGCCGGCGCGGCAGCAGCAGCACCCGGGTCGGGCTGTAGGCGACCGCGGTGAAGGTGTGCGCGTGGGTGTCCAGCAGCGGCGTCTCGTCGACGGTCTCGCCGCTCTCGATCGTGTCCACGATCAGCTCCTGTCCGTCCGGGCCGTACAGCAGCTTGTAGATGCGCCCGTGCACGACGAAGGCGAGGCAGTCGCTGGGATCGTTCTTGAAGAACAGCGCGTCGCCTTCTTCCAGATTGGCCTCGCTGCTGTGGCGGGCGATGTGTTCCAGCAGCGTGACCGGCAGGCCGCGCAGCAGCGCGCAGCGGTCCAGGCCCCAGCGGCGCCTGCGCACCGCGGCGCCGTCGGCGGCGCTCAGGGCCATGCGCCCGGCCGCGCGCACGGCGCGGCGGCCGGCCGACCCGCGCATCGGCGCGGGTTGCGGCGGGCAAGGCGAAGGACGGCCCGGACGCCGCGGCAGCCGGCTCCGGAACGGCCGCGGGCGCGGCCGGTGGCAGGATTCATAACGCCCCCTGTGGACGTCGGCACGGCGCGGACGCGGCAAGCGACCGGCGATCCGCGCCGCGGACGCGGCGCGCGGATCGATGCGGCTCGGCTGGGTTCGGATCGGATCGGATCGAACCGACGCGGATCGATCCGGGGCGAAACTGTTCGAATCGAGTCGGTTCGAAGCGAGTCAGTCCGAAGCGGCTCGGCTCGAAACGGTTCGGCTCGAAGCGGTTCGATTCGAAACGGCTCGATTCAAAATGGCTCGATTCAAAGCGGCTCGGTGCGAAGCGGCTGAGTGCGAAGCGCGTGCGGCCCGGGTCGATTCCAATCGGCTCGCCACGGCCAGGCGCGGCCGGGATGCGGCAGCGACGATGCCGGAGCCGTGTTCCGGCCCGGCATCGCGCGGCGCGGGCCTTACGGGCCGTACGGATTGCTCTTGAACGACTGCAGCACGGTCATCAGGCTGGTCAGGTTGTCGGCCACGCCGGTCTGCGCGATCTTCTCGGTCGCGCCGGCCGCGGCGGTGGTGTCGACGGTGTAGATCTGCATCACGCCCTGGTTGGTGGCGGCCTGCGACAGCGACGTCTGCTGCTGCTGCGACGCGATCGCGTTCTCGAACAGGATGCCGGTGGAGTGGGCCGACGCCTGATACATCGAGCCCATCGCGAAGGCCGGGCCTTCGGCGATGACCTTGACGTTGGACTGGGTGACGGCGTCGGTGATCTGGTTGTTGACTGCGGTGGGGTATGCCATGGAACGCTCCTCGGTATCGGGTTGGGGCTAGGCTGCGACGCCGGCCCTCATGCCGGGCGGGCGCCGCGTGGCCCGATCGCGCGGATCGGGCGCCGAGCCGGCCTTACTTGAACGCCCGCAGCACGGTCAGCAGGCTGGTGAGGTTGTCGGACACGCCGGTCTGCGCGACCTTCTCGGTGGCGCCGGCGGCGGCGGTGGTGTCGACGCTGTAGATCTGCATCACGCCCTGGTTGGCCGCCGCCTGCGAGAGCGAGTTCTGCTGCTGCTGCGCGGCCACGGCGTTCTCGAACAGGATGCCGGTGGAGTGGGCCATCGACTGGTAGATCGAACCCATCGCGAAGGCCGGCGCTTCGCCGATGACCTTGACGTTGGACTGGGTGACGGCATCGGTGATTTGATCGTTGACGGCGGTCGGGAATGCCATATCGAGCTCCTTGGAAAGTGAAGTACGGCCGCTGCCGTACATGGCTGATTAACGAGTCATGCCTTGCCTTGTGAAGCGACCCCGCCGTTCGCCTGAGCGGCGGAATCGGAGTTGTTGTCGCGGTCGGGGCGAACAGCGTCGGCGCTGTCCGGGGCGGTTGCGCGCGACTCGTCGGAGGACGCGGAACCGTCGTTTTCCTGCGCGGGCGCGTCGCTATCGGGCAAGACCCCGTTGGCGCGCGCGGCGTCGATCACTTGCTGCAATTGCCGCGCGAGCGGGCCGATCTCGCGCTGGAAGCACGCCTGCACTTCCTCGCGCACCAATTCGCCCAGGCGCACGGCGATCTGCTCCATCGGCGTGGCCGGCGCGGTCCGCGCCGGCGCGCCCGGCGCCGGCTTGGGCGGGATCAGGTCCTGCAGCGACTGCGCGCGTTCGACCACGCCCAGCACTTCGCGTTCGGCGGCCTCGCCGGCGCGGGCGTTGCTGGCGACCGCGGACTGGGCGCGTTGCAGGCTTTGCCGGATCACCTCCTGGATCTGCTGGCGTTCGCTGTCGAACAGGTTGCCGACCTCGCCGCGCGACGCCGTCGCGGGCGCCGGCGACTGCGCGTCAACCAGCGCCACGTAGGCCGCCAGCACTTGCTGTTCGTCCTGGCCGAGTTCGCGGCCGAGCTGGGCGCGGGCGAAATCGCGCACGACCTGGTCCAGCTCCTCGCGCGCGCCGCCGGCGGCAGGCGCTGGCGTCGATGTCGGCGCGCTCATGCGTGCAGCCCCAGCAGGCGTACCAGCGCTTGCAGCAGCTTCGGATCGCGCAGGCGCTCGGCCCGGGTCGGTTCGAACGCCGGCCCGGCGCCGTCGTCGGCGTCGCGATCGGGCTGCGCCGCGACGGCCGCGGACGGCTCGGCCTGCGTCGCGAACGCGGCCGGCGACGGCGCGCCGTCGCCCGTCCCGGCGCCGGCCGACGGCCGATCGAACAGCCCGTCCAGTTCCTGGTGCAGTAGATAGTGCAGATTCTCGTCCATCGCGAACTCCGTCTTACACGTCATGCGATACGCAATGAGGGCGCCGATCAGGCCGACTCGGCGGGCGGGAAGAGCGTGGCGGGCGGCCCCTGCGGCGCGGCGACGCGGCGACGGCGGCCGCATGCGGGCGCCGGCAGCCGTCGTTGGGGCAGGCGCGCCCTGCGGGTGCGCCCGCGTCCGGCGCGACCGGTCCGGCGGCAAGGCGGACCGGTGGCCGCGGGCGGTTCGGTCGCGACGCCGGCGCGGTATCGAAGGACCGGCCCGGCGCCGCCGCGGGCTACTTGGCGCCGCTGTTCTGCAGCACCGAGGTGTACTTGGAAATGCTCGAGTCGATCGCGTCGATGGCGAACTTGGCCGACTCGGCCTCCATCGCCCCAGCCGCGGCCGCGACCGCGGCGGCCACGCCCATGAACACATCGGTGGCGAGTATGCCGATCGCGTCCTCGGCGGCGTTGGTGACCTTGCCGGCGACGATGTCCTGGGTGAGCTGCTTCATCAGCACGCCCTGGCTGGCCAGCGCGATCTTGGTGACGCCGTCGAAGTAGGCCGCCGCCGACTGCGCGACCAAGCCGGCGGCCTGGCTGATCATCATGTCGGCGTTGGTGGCGATCTGCGCCGGCGCGTAGGACGCGGTCTCGGCGTTGCTGAACTGCACCGCCTGGACGATCTGCGTGTTCAACGCGCTGGTGTCCGGCGGCGTCGCGCTGCCGCTCATCATCGCCTTGCTGCGGGTCAGCGCCCGGCCGCGCGCGGCGGCGAGCGGCGACTGCGGCAGGCGGCTGCCGTTGTCGTCGCCGCTGCCGGCGCCGTCGCTGCCGCCATTGCCACTGCCACTGCCACTGCCACTGCCACTGCCACTGCCATTGCCGCCGCCACCGTTGCCCGGGCCGGCGCCGTCCCCATTCGCGCCGTTGCCGGAGCCATCGTTTCCGGGAGCGCCCGCGGCGGGAGCGCCGGCCGCCGGCGCGTCATCGCCGGCCGCTGCGCCGGCGGACTTCGCCTTGCCCGCATCGCCGCCGGCACCCGCGCCGCCGGCATCGTCGGGCAGGGTCTTCGCAGCCGCGGGCGGCGTACCGTCGCTAGCGTCGCCGTCGGCGGTCTTGGCCGCAGCCGCCGCCGCAGCGGCCGCCGCGGCGCCGTCGGCCGCCCCCCGCGCCGCGCCCGTCTCCGCATCCGCGTCCGGCCCCGCTCCGGGGCCGCCGCCGTGCGCGGCGGGCGCGGCGCCCGCCTGTTCGTTTTCGTCCCAATCCAGTTTCATCGCTGTCCTCCCGGACGCACGTCAGCCCCGTATCGCCCGCGCCGTCGGCGCGGCGCGCCGCGCTGCGTCCTTACTTGTCGCCCACGGCCATGATCATCTGCACGGCCTTGGACACCACCGCGCTGGAGATCTGGTTGAGCACCTGTTGGCTGTGCACCGCGTTCTGCAGCGCCAACCCGGTGGAATGGCTGGATACCTGGTACAGCGAGGCGATGGCTTGCGCGGGCGCCTCGGCGACCACCTTGACGTTGGTCTGGGTAACGGCATCGGTGATCTGCGAGTTGACGGGGTCGGCCATGAGCCTGTCCTTGGTGAGAGATGCGTTGCGGAGTCGGTCGCGTGCGTTCGGTTGCGTTTGTATGGGGTGGAACGCGGGCCCGGGGCCCTTGTGAACCGCCGCGCCGGCGCGCTCACTCGCGTCCCACCGCCACCCGCAGCCGGTTGCGCAACAGTTCGACGTGCTTGCGCGCCAACGGCTGGTTCATTTCCAGACGCTCGGCAATAACCGGATACGGCAATTCCTCGACAAAGCGGTAAGCGAACAGCCGGCGCTGCTTGCGGCTCATTCGCGCCACCGCCGCCACCACCCGCTCCAGTTGCTCCTCCAGCTCGAGCTTCTGCAGCGCCGACAGGCCCTCGTGGGCGAAGCCGCCGCCTTCGCCGTCGACCTCGCGGTGGCGGTCGAACACTTCGCGGTCGCGGCTGCGCTGGCGCACGCTGTCGAGGAACACGTGGCGCAGCACCACGAACAGGAACCCGCCCGGATCGGTGATGGTGTGCGGCGCCCGGCGCATGAACAGCAAGGCCTTGATCGCGGCGTTGCCGAGCAGTTCCTCGGCGCGGTCGCGCTGGCCCTCGGCGAAGCGGCGCGCGCGCGCTTCCAGTTCCGGAAGGTTGCTGCGCCAGGCCTCGGTGAACATCTGGTCGGCGAGCTTGAAGTCCGCGCACGGCCCGCCGGCGGCGCCGCGGTCCTGCGCGGCGCCGGCCGGCGCTGGGCGAAACTGCTCGGTATCGACACGCTCGCGTCCGTTCGCATCCATCACGGTCCCCCTCCTGTCGTCTGCAGTGCAGGCGAGTCTGGACAGGGGGTCGGGCGATGGCTGTTACTTGGGTGACACGCACACGGCGCATGCGGCGGGGCAACTGCGCACCCGGTCGCGATACAGCGAAATAGCGGGGTTTTTCGCGATTTCCGACGCCGCGATCGCAGCCGCGGCGGGTCGGCGCGCGTGCGCCGGGCAGCGGCGCGGGCTTGCGCGCGGCCGCATTCGAAGCATGCGCGGGCTCACATTCGTCGCGCTGCGGCGTTGTCGCCGCGCGCGGCGGCGGTCACGCCGCGCGCGCCGATGCGCCGGGCTCCAGGCCCGCCGCGCGCGCGAGCGCGCTCCAGCCCCAGCTCAGCAGACAGCACGCGCCGGCCAGCGCGCCCCACGAGACGATGCCGGACGGCAAGCGCCGCAGCGCCGCGTCCACGCCCGGCAACCATTCGCTCGCGCCGCCCGCGATCAGGCTCGCGCCGGCCACCGCCAAACCCAGCAACAGCAGGCGTTGCAGCCAGCGTTCGATGCCGTCGCCCGCCTCGGCCGCGGCCTGCGCGCGCCGCGCGACCTGTTCGGCGAAACCGTAGGGGATCGGCTCCATCGGCGGCGCGCGCAGCGCCCGGCTCAGCAAGCGGTACTGGGCCAGGCGCGGCTCGTCCTCGCTCATCGGCGCGCCGCGCCGCTCGTCCTCGCGCGCGCGCTCCTGCAGCGCCCACTCGCGCGCGTCGGCGGCCTCGGAATGCGGCGGGCGTGGACGCGAACCGCCCGGGCGCGCGTCGGAATCGTCGTTGCGGTTCATGCGATCTCTCCCAGCCGCGCTTCCAGCCGCTGGCGCAGGCGCGCCCGGGTCCGGAACAGGTGGCTCTTGATGGTGCCCTCGGCCAGGCCGGTCATCTGCGCGATCTCGCCGATGGGCACTTCTTCCAGGTGATACAGGGTCAACAGGGTGCGCTGCAACGGCGGCAGCGCCTCGATCTCGGCGTGCAGGCCGGCGGCGATCTCCTCGTCGGCGCAGGCCGCCTCCAGGTCGAAGCCGTCGCTGACCGCCTCCAGCGGCGACAGCGCGTCCTCGTCGGCGGCGGCCTCCACGATCGGGATGCGCTTGCGTTCCAGATGGCGCTTGGCCACCGAGTAGGCGACCTGGCCGATCCACGACTTCAACGCGCTCTCGTGGCGGTACTGGTGCAGACACTGGTGGACGCGCAGGAACGCTTCCTGGCACAGCTCGCGGGTGTCGTCGGGATGCCGGACCATGCGCTGGATGATGTGCCAGCACAGCCCCTGGTACTCGCGCACCAGGCGCTCGAACGCGCCCGGCTGGCGGGACAGGACGGCGTCGACCAGGGCGCGGTCGTCGGTCGGGGCGGGGTTACCGGTCATCGCAGCGAGGATGCGGGCAAGGCGCGCACGGTTGCAGTGCCCGCCGCGCCCGCCCGGGTGTGACGACTGTCACCCCGTCGCCCGCGACCGCTGCAACCGCCCCGCGGCCGGCCGTATCTCTTGCCCCGAAGCCCGGCTCCGCCCGCGGCAACCCTCTTCACGGCCCGCCCCATCCGCCCCTGTCACCCGGACACGAACCCAAGAGACCGCCGTCATGCCCGATATCCTGGTTCCCATCACCCTGTTCGTCTGCATCGCCTTCGCCATCAAGGTCGTCGTCGAGGCGCGCGTGCGCGGCAAGCTGGCGCAGAGCGCCGGCAGCGAAGAACTGCTGCGCTCGCTCGCCCGCGACGAAGACCAGCGCCGCCGCCACGGCGCGCTGCGCTGGGGCATCGTGCTGGTGCTGCTCGCCATCGCCTTCGCGATCATCGAAGCGGCCGGCTGGCGCGACGCCACCGCCGGCACCTTCGCCCTGCTGTTCGGCGCGGTCGGCCTGGGCAACCTGGCCTACTACGTGATCGTGCGCAAGCTCGATTGACGACGCGGCCCGCGCGCGGCCGTGCGGCCGGCGCGAAAGACCGGTCAACCACCCACAGCGCGAGCTAAACGGCCCGGGATGCGCCGTAAGTCGCTGGTCATGCGCCGCGGGCGCGGCCATCATCGGCGCCATCCCGACCGGATCGTTCCGCATGCGCCCGTCCGCCCGTCTGCGTTGCCTGCTCGCCTGCCTGTTGATGATCGCCGCGGCCGCCGCGGCGGCCGCCTCGAAGCCCCAGGCGCCGCCGCCGGACCGGCGCATCGCCCTGACCGTGGACGACCTGCCCTGGGTGCAGCTGCCCGTGGTCTCCACCGAGTCGATCCTCGACGGCCACCGCCGCCTGATCGCCGCGATCCGCCGCGCCGACGTGCCGGTGGTCGGCTTCGTCAACGAAGGCAAGCTGGACGCCGACGGCCAGCCGCAACCGGCGCGGCTGGCGATGCTGCGCGACTGGCTCGACGCCGGCGCCGAACTGGGCAACCACACCTACGGCCATTCCGACCTGCACGCGGTCGGCCTGGCCGCCTACCAGGACGACATCCTGCGCGGCGAGCGCCAGCTGCGGCCGCTGCTGCAGACGCGCGGCCAAGCCCCGCGCTGGTTCCGCCATCCTTACCTGCGCGCCGGCCGCAGCGCCGCCGACAAGGCCGCGCTTGCGCGCTTCCTCGACCAGCACGGCTACCGCATCGCCCCGGTCACGGTCGACAATTCCGACTGGATCTGGGCCGCCGCCTACCTGCGCGCCGACGAACCGCTGCCCGCCGGCGTCAAGCCCAGCGCCAAGAACGACCCGCAGCGGCTCAAGGCGCGCCTGCGCCGCGACTACGTCAAGTACATGGGGCGCAAGCTCGATTACTACGAACGCCAGTCGGTCGCGCTGCTCGGCTACAACCTGCCGCAGGTGTGGCTGATCCACGCCAACGCGCTCAACGCCGACAGCTACGGCGACCTGATCGCGATGGCGCGCAAGCGCGGCTACCGCTTCATCGGCCTGGACGAAGCCATGCGCGACCCGGCCTACCAGCGCGCCGACGCCTACACCGGCCCGGCCGGCCCGAGTTGGCTGCATCGCTGGGCGATCGGCGAAAAGCGGCCGGCGGGTTTCTTCGCCGGCGAACCGTCGGTGCCGGACTGGGTGCTGAATCTGGCGCAGATCGATTCCGAGTAACGCCGGCCGCCGAAACTTCGCGACCACCGCTCGCGCCGCTCCCGCATGGCCTACCTGTAGGAGCGGCGCAAGCCGCGACCGCGACGCCGCAACCGCCGGCGCCAGCCCGCCGCCTCACAGCCGATCCAACACCGTGCGCAACACCGGCACCGTGGTGACATCGTCCACGCCCTTGAGCCCCATCACCCGTTCGCGCAGATCGGCCAATTCGCCCGGCGAACGCGTTTCCACCAACACCATCAGATCGGTGTCGCCGACCACGCTGTGCGCCAGCCGCACCTGCGGCAGCGGCGCCAGCAGCGGCACCACGTCGTCGCAGCTGAAACCCTCGGCGTAGCGCAACAGCAGCCACGCCCGCAGCGGATCGCCGCCGCTGCCCAGGCGCACGGTGTACTGGGCGATGGTTCCGCTGGCTTCCAGGCGCTGCAGGCGTTCCTGCACGGTGCTGCGCGACAACGCCACCGCCTTGGCCAGGGCGACGGTGGACAGGCGCGCATTGTCCTGCAGCAACGCGATCAGCTTGCGGTCGATCTCGTCGAGGGTCTTCATGCCAAGTCGGTCCGTAGCGTCGCGGCCGGCGCGGCGCCGGCGGGAGCCGTCATTCTGCCGGGTTGAGACCGGCCGCGGCGAGCGGCCACGATGGCGCGTCCCGCCCCATTCGAATCCACGCCATGACCGCCACCCGCCAACGCATCGCCCTGATCCCCATCGACGTGCAGCGCGGCTTCGACTATTCGCCGTGGGGCCGCCGCAACAACCCGGACATGGAAGCCAACGGCCGCCGCCTGCTCGCGGCCTGGCGCGAACGCGGCTGGCCGCTGATCCACGTGCGCCACGATTCGGTGCAGCCCGGATCGAGCCTGAGTCCCGGGCATCCCGGCAACGCCTTTCGCGACGGCTTCGAACCGCGGCCCGACGAAGCGGTGGTGGCCAAGTCGGTCAACGCCGCCTTCATCGGCACCGACCTCGACCTGCGCCTGCGCCGGCTCGGCGTCGACACCGTGGTGCTGTTCGGCGTCAGCACCGACATGTGCGTGTCCACCACCGCGCGCATGGCGAGCAATCTCGGCTATCGCACCGTGGTGATCGGCGACGCCTGTTTTTGTTTCGATCTGGACGACGGCGCGGGCGCGACGATCGCGGCCGAAGCGATCAGCGCCGCGCATCTGGCGACCCTGCGCGCGGAGTTCGCGCAAGTGCTGGACACCGCCGAGTTTCTGGCCACGCTCGACGCAGTCTGATGCCCGCTGCCGGTCTTGCGCTTGCAGGCGAAGAACAGAGCGAGGCCGTCATACGCGCGCATGCGCGCTGCCTCGTCCAGCGCATGCGCGATGCGGACCGCGAGCGCGCCGCGAAAAACATCCGCTCATAAAACGACGAACGGTCTTGCAAGGGTAATTTTCCCCGCGTAAAGTTCGCGCCCATCTTCCCCACACCTTCCGACCGCCTTCTCATGCGCATCGAATCGAACATCGCCAAGCACAACGCGCAAGGGCACAGCCCGGCGACGTTTGCGTGCGCGTCGATCCCGCGCGGTCGCGGCCGGGATACGCGCACCCCGCACTGATCTTCCATTCCAGGAAGATCGGTCGCCCCGATCTTCCGAGGAAGCCCACGCCCTCGGAGCTCGCTCCGGGGGCGTTTTCGTTTCGGGCGTCGGCAAAGGACTTGCTGCAGGAAATCACCTTAAAAATCGCTCTTTCCGCATACCCCCGAAGCATCCGAGACGAAGGGGGATCGGCCGTCGAGGCGTCGAAAGACGCTGTGCCCCGATGCTTCGGCACGGGCGGTGCGTGCGCGAAAGAAACCAACAGGGGCGCTTGCGCCCGAATGGATTGCCGTCCGGAGACGGGCGGCAATAGGCAGCACCCGATGAAACGCACCGCAGCGGCGCCGGTTTCCGACCGGCCCGGTGCGCGCGGCCCTGCCGTGGCGTATGCCGCGGTGCGTGGAGGGGCTCCAACCTAGGGAAGTAGCTCAGCGGTTAGAGCGGCGCCTCGTGCGCAGGCCGTCGGTTCGATTCCGACCTTCTCTGCCGGATATAGCTCAGACGGTTAGAGCGCAGCAAATGATGCTGTTGTCGCGGGTTCGACTCCCGCTATCCACTGTCCTGAAACGACAGTCGTTGAACGCGGAACGAAAGTTCCGACCCGGGAAACGCCCCGCGCGGCGTTCCTCTTCGCATCGCCGGCACGGGACGCGCGAAGGAACGTCGCAGCGGCGATGCCGCCGGCTTCATGCCCGGCGAGCGATGGCGCCCGGCGCACGGCATCGGCCACAACGGACGTGGCGATGCCGGCGCCGACCGCGCCACGCCCGCCGCGCATGCGGTCCGCGACGACGACGCCAGGGGCGTTCCCACCCTATTGCCTTCCGCCGCGCTCGCGCGACGGAACCCGAGATTCGCGTTTATCGCCGTTCGCGTCGCCGACGCGATCCACCGCGCCGTTGCGACACACCGATTCGGTCGCAGCGGCCCACACCACGGATCGGACCACACCCGAACCCAAGGAGAAACTCATGTTCTGGACGAAGAAGGTCGTGGTCGGCGATGCCGAGCGCGTCCTGGTCTACCGCAACCGCCGCATCGAGCGCGTGCTCGGCCCGGGCGTGCACAGGCTGCGCGACCTGCGCGACGAGCTCACCCTGGATCACTGCAACATCGGCAACAGCGCCTACGCCGGCAACGATAGCGAAGCGCTGATCGCCGGCCTCGGCGAGCGCCTGTCCGAGTATTTCGTCCTCGCCGACATCGGCAACGACGAAGTCGGTCTGGTGCTGCGCAACGGCCGCTACGCCGAGGTGCTGGCGCCGGGTCTGCGCCGCCTGTACTGGAAGGGCCTGGCGACGATCGAGGTGCGCACGCTGCGACTGGGCGAGGGCCTGGAGATCGAGCGCGAAGTCGCCGACGGCCTGCGCCAGATCGCCCAGCTCGACCGCGTCGCGGCGCACGGCACCGTGCCGACCGAGTCGGCCGGCCTGCTGTTCGTCGACGGCAAGTTCGTGCGCGTGCTGGCGCCGGGCGCTTACGCGTTCTGGAACCTGCGCAAGAACGTCGCGGTGGAGACCGTGGAGCTGCGCGTGCAGGCGATGGAAGTCTCGGGCCAGGAACTGCTGACCCGCGACAAGGTCACCCTGCGTGTGAACCTCGCCGCCAGCGTGCGCGTGGCCTCGCCGGTGGCCGCGCGCACCAAGGTCGCCAAGTACGCCGAGCACGTCTACCGCGAGCTGCAGTACGGCCTGCGCAAGGCGGTCTCGTCCAAGACCCTGGACGAACTGCTCGGCGACAAGGCCTCGCTCGATGCGGACATCCTCGCCAGCGCGCGCGGCGCCTGCGCCGAGATCGGCGTGGACGTGCTCGGCGTCGGCGTCAAGGACGTGATCCTGCCGGGCGAGATGAAGGAGATCCTCAACGCCGTGGTGCAGGCGGAGAAGACCGCCCAGGCCAACACGATCCGCCGCCGCGAGGAAGCCAACGCGACCCGCAGCCTGCTCAACACCGCCAAGCTGATCGAGGACTCTCCGGTGCTGATGCGCCTGAAGGAACTCGAGGCCTTGGAAAAAATCACCGAAAAGATCGACAAGCTGACCGTCTTCGGCGGTCTGGAGGGAGTCATGAAGCAGCTCGTCAGCCTCAAGGGCCACGGCTGAAACGCAGGGCCGGACGGCATCGCGCCGTCCGGGTTCCGATAGCGCGACAGCGTGAGCCAACGCGAACGCCGCCCCGAACGGGGCGGCGCAGGGTCGCGTGCGCGCAACGCAAGCCGCGCGCGGCCGACTATCGGATACGAAATCCCTATGCGAAGCGATATGTACAAAGTGATCGTGGAACGGCCGCGCACGGGCGCCGGCTGGACCAAGCCGGGGCGCCAACCGCGCGAGCCGGACGATCGTCGCGCCTGCGAAGGCATGCGCCCGCGCGGCAGAAGCCGCAAATGGCTCAACGAGAACCTGCGCCCCTTGCAGCGCTGGCTGGAGCGCCAGGCCGGACGCCGCTGGGATGCGGTCTATTCGGAACTGTGCAAGGGCGTGGACCGGCGCAATACCGTGCAGCAGCACATCCACGAACACCTGCGCGATTTCGTCGCCGTCGACGTGCTCGAGATCGGCGGCCGGCTGTGCGTCGCACGCGATTGGGGCGGCGTTGTCGCCCTGGCCGACAGCCGCTGCGACCTGTACGTGGACCCGCGCAACGGCTGCCTGATGCGCAACGAGGAAGCCGCGGCCGACCGTGCCCGGCGGCGCCGCGAGCATCTGCTCGCAGTGCGGGCGCGCGAAGCGGGTTGGCGCAAAGGCGTGCGCCGGCTCGACGACACCGCCCAGCTGCATCGGGTGGATGGCATCTGGTACCGGGTGGAACTCGCGCCGGTGCCGCCGCCGCGTCCCAGCAAGCGCAAGCCCGGCGCCTGCGTGCCGGTGCCGGCGTTCGACGCGCTGCTGCGCGACAAGGTCGGCTCGTGCGCGGGCAAGCGTTGCGGCCTGTACGGCCGCTGCGATGTCTATGCGCGCAGCAAGCGTCAGCTGAGCCAGGCCGAATTGATCGCATACCGGCTGCGCAACGGCGACGGGCCCGATCCGTTCGACCCGCGTTGGACCGCCACGCGGCGCGAGCGCCCGCGCAAGTGCCGCGGTCCGCTGTACTTCGGCGAACAACACAAGGAACACTGAACCATGAGTACTTCACACTACGAACTGCTCCACGCCGACGAAGGCGTGGCACCGGTCAAGGCCTGGATCCGCGGGGTGCCGGTCGACGAGGGCGCCAAGCGCCAGCTGCGCAACATCGCCGCCCTGCCCCATGTCGGCCCCTGGGTCGCGGCGATGCCCGACGTGCACCTGGGCAAGGGCGCCACGGTCGGCTCGGTGGTGCCCACGCGCGGCGCGATCATTCCCGCCGCGGTCGGCGTCGACATCGGCTGCGGCATGGCCGCGGTGCGCACCACGCTGCGGGCCCAGGACCTGCCCGACAGCCTGGCCCGCGTGCGCGCGGCGATCGAGCACTGCGTGCCGGTCGGCAACGGCCGCGGCGGCGAGCACCGGCGCCTGCCCGACAGCCATGCCACCCGGCTGGCGAAGTCGGGGCTGGCGACGCGGCTGGACGCGATCCACGCCAAGCACCGCAAGCTGCGCACCGACAAGCTCGACAAGCAGATCGGCACGCTCGGCGGCGGCAACCACTTCATCGAGCTGTGCCTGGACGAGGCCGGCGCGGTGTGGGTGATGCTGCACTCCGGCTCGCGCGGCACCGGCAACCTGATCGGCAGCTACTTCATCGAGCTGGCGCGGATCAAGCTGGAGAAGCGCACGCTCGGCTTCCACCTGCCGGACAAGGACCTGGCCTTCCTGCTCGAAGGCGAGCCCTTGTTCGACGACTACGTCGAAGCGGTCGGCTGGGCCCAGGACTACGCCCGCCACAACCGCGAGGCGATGATGGACCGGGTGCTGCACGCCATGCGCATCCAGCTGCCGAAGTTCCAGCTCGACAAGACCGCGGTCAACTGCCACCACAACTACGTCCAGCGCGAACAGCACTTCGGCGAGCCGTTGTGGGTGACGCGCAAGGGCGCGGTCAGCGCGCGCGAGGGCGAGCTCGGGATCATTCCCGGCAGCATGGGCGCGCGCAGCTACATCGTGCGCGGCAAGGGCAACGCCGACAGCTTCCACAGCTGCAGCCACGGCGCCGGCCGGGTGATGAGCCGGGCCGAGGCGCGCCGCAGCATCACCCTCAAGCAGCACCGCGAAGCCACCGCCCACGTGGAATGCCGCAAGGACGCGGCGGTCATCGACGAATCGCCGGCGGCGTACAAGCCGATCGAGGCGGTGATGGCGGCGCAGGCCGACCTGGTCGAGGTGGTGCACACCCTGCGCCAGGTGGTCTGCATCAAGGGCTGAGCCAGGATCTGCGTTGGGTTTATTGCGGTACTTTGCGCCGCCCGCGAGGGCGGCGTTTTTTTGTTCAGTCGGCCAGGACCAGCCGCCAGGCGCCTTCGACGTCGGCCTCGACCTGCGACCACGACGCGCGCTCGGCCCCGCGCAGCCGTTCCCAGCCGCGCGCGAGCTCGTCGCGGATGTCGTCCCAATGGCGCTCGCCGTGGTGCAGGCGCGCGCCCAGGCCATAGGTGATGGCCAGTTCGCGGGTACGGTGGGGAATCAGGGCCTGGACGGCGGCGGTCGCGGCGGCCGACGCGGCGTCGGTCCCGCTGGCCTCTTCTGCGCTGATGGAACTGAACCGATCGACGTTTCGAGGCGGCATGGACGAATCCGTTGGCATCCCTTTTGCATCTCGACGATAACGTTTTTTATCGCGCGGGAGTTCGGCAAAAGTCGAATCCGCACGCGCAAAACGCGAGCGATGTCGCAAACGCGAATCGGGATCGCAGGCATTCGTTCGTCCGCTGCGTGAGCGCCCTGCGACGAACCGGCGACGAACGCCGCTCGCGACTGAACGCGCGTGACCGCATTCACAGCATGGGCGTCGCGCGACAAAGTCCCACCGGCGCGTCCTTGTGCCGGCCACCGCGCGCGAGGGCGCGGCGGATCCGCTAATGGGCGGACCGGGTCGAGAAAACCGTCGTCGCCGCAACCGTATACCGTTGCGCGGGCGCGGCGCCCGCCCGGGCCGGCGCGCTCACGCGCGCGCCGGCTGCGCGCGCAGGCGCCACCGCCACTTGAGGTTGACGCCGAGCGTGCCGAGCACGATCAGCGCCACGCCCAGGCTCTGCACCGGCGCCAGGGTGTGGCCGTAGACCGCGTAATCCAGCAGCAGCGCGACCACCGGATAGATGAAGGCCAGCACCGCGATCGTCGCCACCTGCAGGCGCGGGTAGGACGAATAGAACAGCACGTAGCACACGCCGCTGTGGATCAGGCCGAGTCCGGCCAGCCAGAACCAGTGCGCGCCGGGCAGCATGACCTTGGCGTAGTCGGCGAACGGCGCCAGCATGACCACCCCGACCAGGCACTGGATCAGCACCACCGCGAACGGCCGCTCGCGGCTGATCCGGCGCGACAGCAGCAACGAGGCGCCGCACAGCACCGCCGCGACGAAGGTCAGGCCGACGCCGATCAAGTAACCGCTGTCGGCGCTGCGCAGCAGCTTGAACGGATCGGCCGAGCACAGCACGCCGACGAAGGCGATCGCGGTCCAGCCGATGTCGGCGACGCGGCTGCGCTCGCCATAGAACGCCGCGGCCAGGCCCAGCACCACGAACGGGAAGAAGTGGTAGACCATCGTCGCCACGCCGATCGATGAGCGCTGCATGCCGGCGAACAGGGCGACCCAGTTCAGCACCAGCAGCACGCCGCTGAACACCGCCGAGCGGATCAGCGCGCGCTCGCCGAGCAGGCCGCGGAACAGCCCGCGCGCCCAACCCCAGGCGAGCAGGAAGACGACGCCGAACACGCAGCGGAACAGCACCGAGGTGATCGCGTCCTGGCCGCTCTCGTGCACGAACACGCCGACCGAGCCGATCAGCAGTTCGGCGATCAGCAGCTGGATCAGCGCGGTGCGCGAATCGGCGCTCGGCGCGGTGGCGGTGACGGTGCTCATAGGGGGACGGACGGGGGCGGGAGACTCAGGGTAGGTCCGGGCCGTGGACCGATACAGATTCAGTTAGGATGAATTTCGACCAATACAGATTCACCCGCTGTCTTGCTCCCGCTCCCGCTTGCGGGATCGGGTCGGAGTGAGGGCAAGCGCATCGCCGGCCGCGCAATCACCCCAACCCCTCTCCCGCAAGCGGGAGCGGGGCTTTCCAGTCGCGAGGTTCGTCATGTCCCAGGAGCTGCTCTACGAACGCCTCGCCGAGCGCATGCGCCGGCAGATCCAGCGCGGCGTGCTGCGCGCCGGCGAACGCCTGCCGTCGCTGCGCCGGCTCGGCCGCGATCAGCGCATCAGCCTGGCCACCGCGGTCGAGGCTTACCAGCAACTCGAACGCGAAGGCCTGATCGAGGCGCGGCCGCGCTCGGGCTATTACGTGCGCGCCGCGCCGGCGGCGCCGCTGCGCAGCCACCGCGCGCGCCATCTCGCGCGCGCGCCGACGCCGATGCGCAATCCGGCGCTGCTCGGCGTACTCGATGTCCAATCGCGCCGCGACCTGGTACCGCTGCACGCCGCAACCCCGGCCGCGTCGCTGCTGCCCAGCGCCGCGCTGGCCGCGTCGGTGACCCGGGCGATGCGCCGCGATCCCGTCGCCGCGCTCGGCTACACCGTGCCGCAGGGCCTGCCGGCGCTGCGCGAGCGCATCGCCCAGCGCTACGCGCAATGCGGGGTGGACGTCGATCCGGACGAAGTCATCGTCACCGCCGGCGCGATGGAGGCGATCAGCCTGACCCTGCGCACGCTGACCCGGCCCGGCGACATCGTGATCCTGGAAACGCCGACCTACCACGGCCTGTTGCAGGCGGTGGCCGCGCATGGGCTGCGCGTGCTGGAGATCCCCAACCATCCCGGCCGCGGCCTGGATCCGGCGCAACTGCGCGAACTGCTCGAACGCCACGCCGTGCGCGCGGCGCTGCTGGTGCCGAACTTCAACAACCCGCTCGGCAGCCTCACCGGCGAGACGGCCAAGCGCGAGATCGTCGCCGCCTGCGCCGCGCACGGCACGGTGCTGATCGAGGACGATCTGTACGGCGAACTGGCTTATTCGGGCGAACGGCCCGCGCCGCTGCGCCGCTACGACGACGGCGAGCATGTCGTCACTTGCGGCTCGTATTCGAAGATCCTCGCGCCCGGCCTGCGCGTGGGCTGGATGCTCGGCGGCCGGCGGCGCTCGGAGCTGCTGCGCACCAAGAGCTTCTCCACCGTCGCCACCGCGACCCTGCCGCAGATGGCGCTGATCGACTTCCTCGCCCGCCACGACATCGAACGCGGCCTGCGCCGCCTGCGCCGCGCCCTGGCCGGCAACGCCCAGGCCTACCGGCAGGCGCTGCTGGACCACTGGCCCGAGGGCACCTGCGTGGCCGAACCGGCCGGCGGGATGACGCTGTGGGTGGAGTTGCCCGAACGCAGTGACGGCCAGGCCTTGTTCGAAGCGGCGCTGGCGCGCGGCATCGGCATCCTGCCGGGGCATCTGTTTTCCAACCGCGGCGATTACACCCACCACGTGCGGTTGAGCTGCGGGCAGCCGTGGGATCGGGCGATGGAAGCGGCGTTGAAGACGTTGGGCGGTCTGGCCAAACAGCTTGCGCGATAGCCGCGCGGCATTCCTGCAAGAGCGGCGCGAGCCGCGACCGCGACAACGCAACTACGCCGCGAGCTTCGTCATGGTTGCGTTGCCGCAGTCGCGGCTTGCGCCGCTCCTACAGGGTGCGACCCTACATTCGCCGCTATCGAAACGAAACGAGCCGCGGTCTCGCGACCGCGGCTCGTTTCGTTATCGCTTCGGGCCGGACCGGCCCCGTCTCAGGCCTGCGCCGTCAACAGGCTCGGCAGGAACTGGCTCAACGCGGTCTTGACCTGATCGACGGTGAGGTCGGGCTGGCTGATCGCGCGCATCGCCAATCCTTCGATCAACGACTGCAGGATCAACACCCGCGTGCCGACCTGGTCCTGCGGCACGCCCAGGCCGCCCTCGGCGGCGCTGCGCGCGAACCACGAGGCCAGGTCCGCCCGGAACACCTTGTCGGAGGCGTGCGTGGCCGCGGCGATCTCCGGATCGCGCGTGGCTTCGGCGGTCAGCTCCAGGAACAAGGCCGCGCTGGTGATGCCGGGATCGTTGGCCTGCCATTGCTGGAAGACCTCGGCGATCCCGCCGACCAAGTCGCTGCTGGTGTTGAGCTTGGCCACATCGGCCCGAGCCTCTTCGAGCTGGCGCTCGATGATGGCCAGGATGATGTCGTTCTTGCCCTTGAAGTAGCGGTAGATCAGCCCCGCGCTCATGCCCGCGGTCTCGGCGATGTTGGCCATGCTGGCGGCGTGGAAGCCGTGCACGACGAAACATCGCTGCGCCGCGACCAGGATGCGCTCGCGCTGGGCCTGCGCGCGCGCGGCAGCCTTGGCGCTGGGCTTGGCGGTCGTGTTGCCGGGGCTGCTCATTGGCTGCGCTCGTTCCAGCCACCTCCGAGCACTTTGTACAGCGCGACCCGATTGCTCTGCTCGGCCAGGCGCGTGGTCACCAGCCCCTGCTGCGCGCCGTACAGCGTGCGCTGGGCATCGAGCTGGTTGAGGTAGCTGTCGCGGCCGGCCTTGTAGCGCGCGGTCGACAACTGGTCGGCGCGCGCGGCCGCCTCAACCAGCGCTTCCTGCGCCTGGCGCTGTTCGGCCAGGGTCTTGGTCAGCGCCAGCGCGTCGGACACGTCGCGGAAGCCGGCCTGGATCGCCTTCTCGTACTGGGCCAGCGCGATCTTCTGGTCGGCCTTCGCCGAGGCCAGGTTGGCGCGCAGCTTGCCGCCCTGGAAGATCGGGATGTTGACCACCGGATTGACCAGCCAGCTGCGGGTGTTGGAATCGAACAGCCCCGACAGTTCGTTGCTGGCGCTGCCGAGGAAGCCGGTCAGGCTGATCGACGGGAAGAACGCGGCGCGCGCGGCGCCGATGTTGGCGTTCTGCGCGCGCAGCAGGTGCTCGGCCTGGAGCACGTCGGGACGGCGCAGCAACACCTCCGACGGCAGGCCCTGCGGCAACGCCGCCAGGCCGGTGACGCCGGCGGTGAGCTTGCTCGGCAACAGCGCCGGATCGACCTGTTCGCCGACCAGCAGGTTCAGCGCGTTGGTGTCCTGCGCCACCTGCCCGGCGTAACGCGCCGCATCGGCGCGCGCCTGTTCGACCTGGGTGCGCGCCTGGCTCAGTTCCAGGCCCGAGACCGCGCCGAGTTCGCGACGCTTCTGGGTCAGGTCGTAAGCCGACTGCTGGTTCTTCAGCGTCGCCTCCGACACCGACAGCAACTCGCGGTCCGCGGCCAGGGTCAGGTAGGCGTTGGCGACTTCGGCGATCAGGCTCAGCTGGGCGGCGCGGCGCGCCTCCTCTTCGGCGAAGTAACGCTGCAGCGCCGACTGGCTCAGGCTGCGTACGCGGCCGAACAGGTCGAGCTCGAAGTTGGCGATGGACGCGCCGGCCTGGTACTCGTCGACGACCTGCTGGTTGTCGCCGCCGGTGCGCCGCAGCTGCGCCGTGGCGTTCAACGCGGGCAAGCGGTCGGCGCGCTGGATGCGGTACTGCGCGCGCGCCTTCTCGACGTTGAGCACGGCCACGCGCAGGTCGCGGTTGTTGTCCAGCGCGCGGCCGATCAGCTGCTCCAGGTTCGGATCTTCGAAGAAATCGCGCCAGCCGATGTCGGCCACCGCCGCGCCTTCGCTCGCGGCGGCGGTTTGCGACGCCGCCGGATCGGAGGTCAGCGGCTGCGCGCCGACGAAGGACTGGGTGGTCGGCGGCAGCGGCCACTGCGCCGGGATGCCGGCCTCCTGCGCCGGCAGCTTGGGCGCCAGGCTCACGCAGCCGGTCGCCGCCAGGGCGATCGCCAGCGCCAGGGCGTGGGTCGAAAACTTACTCATGGCTCTGCGCTCCTTGGGCGCTGTGCTCAGCGGGCGCGTGTTTCTTGCGGACGAAGATCTTCTCGACCACGACGAAGAACAGCGGAACGAAGAAGATGCCCAGGAAGGTGCCCACGACCATGCCGCCGAGCACGCCGGTGCCGATCGCGCGCTGCGCGCCGGAACCCGCGCCCGAGGCCAGGGCCAGCGGCAACACGCCCAGGCCGAACGCCAGCGAGGTCATGATGATCGGGCGCAGGCGGTCGCGGACCGCGGCCAGCGTGGCCTCGATCAGGTCCATGCCCTTCTCCAGGTTCTCCTTGGCGAACTCCACGATCAGGATCGCGTTCTTGCTCGACAGGCCGACCGTGGTGAGCATCGCCACCTGGAAGTACACGTCGCGCTCCATGCCGCGCGCCCAGGTCGCCAGCACCGTGCCGAGGATGCCCATCGGCGCGATCAGCAGCACCGAGGTCGGGATCGCCCAGCTCTCGTACATCGCCGCCAGACACAGGAACACGATCAGCAGCGACAGCGTGTACAGCAGCGGCGTCTGCGCGCCCGCCTGGCGCTCCTGGAACGACAGGCCGGTCCACTCCAGGCCGATGCCCTGCGGCAACTGCGCCACCAGCTTCTCGACCTCGGCCATGGCCTGGCCCGAGCTCACGCCCGGCTTGGCCTCGCCGTTGATTTCCAGCGCGGACACGCCGTTGTAGCGCTCCAGGCGCGGCGAGCCGTATTCCCAACGGGTCGTGGCGAACGCCGAGAACGGCACCATCTCGCCCTTGTCGTTGCGCACGTACCAGCGGTTGAAGTCGCTGGGCACCATGCGGAACGGCGCATCGGCCTGCACGTAGACGCGCTTGACCCGGCCGCGGTCGACGAAGTCGTCGATGTACTGGCCGCCCCAGGCCGCCTGCAGGGTCGAGTTGATGTCGGCGATGCTCAGGCCCAGCGCGGCGGCCTTCTGGTTGTCGACGTCGACGCGGAACTGCGGGGTGTCCTCCATGCCGTTGGGACGCACGTTCTGCAGCAGCTGGCTCTGCGCGGCCATGCCGAGGAACTGGTTGCGCGCGGCCACCAGCGCATCGTGGCCGAGCGCGCCGTTGTCCTTCATGTAGAACACGAAGCCGTTGGAGTTGCCCAGTTCGAACACCGCCGGCGGCGCCAGCGCGAACACGAACGCGTCCTTGATCTGCATGAAGCTGCCCATCGCGCGGCCGACCACGCCGTTGACGCTGTTGTCCGGCGCGGGGTTCTTGCCGAAGCTCATCCACGACTTGAAGCGGTCGCCCCAACTGGTGGCGCGCTCTTCCCACGGCTTGAGCTGCGAGAACGCCATGCCCGCGTTCTGGCCGTTGCCGGCGAAGCTGAAGCCCTGCACGGTGAACAGCGAATCCACGGCCGGGTCGTTGAGGAACTGGTCCTCGACCTTCTTCAGCACTTCGCCGGTGCGCTCCTGGGTCGCGCCGACCGGGGCCTGCACGATGGTGAACAAGAAGCCCTGGTCTTCCTGCGGCAGGAACGAGGACGGCAGGCGGAAGAACAGCACGCCCATCAGCGCGGCCATCGCCGCGAACACGATCATGAAGCGGCCGGCGCGGGTGACGATGCCGTGGACCACGCCCTGGTACTTCTTGTTGCCGGCGTCGAACTTGTTGTTGAACCAGCCGAAGAAGCCCTTGTCGGACGCGTGATGGCCCTTCTGGATCGGCTTGAGCATGGTCGCGCACAGCGCCGGGGTCAGCACGATCGCGACCAGCACCGACAGGAACATCGCCGAGACGATGGTCACCGAGAACTGGCGGTAGATCACGCCGGTGGCGCCGCCGAGGAAGGCCATCGGCACGAACACCGCCGACAGCACCAGGCCGATGCCGATCAGGGCGCCGGTGATCTGGTCCATCGACTTGCGCGTGGCTTCCTTCGGCGAGAGGCCTTCCTCGCTCATCACGCGCTCGACGTTCTCGACCACGACGATGGCGTCGTCGACCAACAGGCCGATGGCGAGCACCACCGCGAACATGGTCAGCATGTTGACCGAGTAGCCGAACAGCGCGAGCAGGCCGAACGTACCCAGCAACACCACCGGCACCGCGATCGTCGGGATCAGGGTGGCGCGGAAGTTCTGCAGGAACAGGTACATGACCAGGAACACCAGCACGATCGCTTCGAGCAGGGTCTTGACCACTTCCTCGATCGCCACGCGCACGAACGGCGTGGTGTCGAACGGCGTCACCGCCTTGAGGCCCTTCGGGAACGAGGGCTTGAGCTGCTCCAGCTCGGCCTGCACCGCCTGCGCGGTGGCCAGCGCGTTGGCGCCGGTCGCCAGCGAGATCGCGATACCGGTGGCCGGCTTGCCGTTGAAGCGGGCGATGGTGCTGTAGTCCTCCTGGCCCAGCTCGACGCGGGCGACGTCGGACAGCTTCAGCACCGCGCCGGTGCTGTTGGCGCGCACCACGATCTGCTTGAACTGCTCAGCGGTCTGCAGGCGGTCCTGCGCGGTGATGGTGGCGTTGAGCTGCTGGCCCTTGACCGACGGCGTGCCGCCGAGCTGGCCGACCGCGACCTGGGCGTTCTGCGCGCGCAGGGCGTTGATGACGTCGGTCGGGGTCAGCTTGTAGGTGTTGAGCTTGTCCGGATCGAGCCAGATCCGCATCGCGTACTTGGTGCCGAACAGCTGGGTGCTGCCGACGCCGTTGACGCGGGCGAGCGGGTCGACCAAGTTGGCGGCCACGTAGTCGGCGATGTCGGCGCCGTTCATGCTGCCGTCCTCGGACACGAAGCCGATGACCTGCAGGAACGACGAGTTCGCCTTGGACACGCTAACGCCCTGCTGCTGCACGATCTGCGGCAGCAACGGAGTGGCCAGCTGCAGCTTGTTCTGCACCTGCACCTGGGCGATGTCCGGATCGGTGCCGCTTTCGAAGGTCAGCGTCACCGAGGCCTGGCCGTCGGACGAACTCGTCGCCGACATGTACATCAGGCCGTCGATGCCCTTCATGTTCTGCTCGATGATCTGGGTCACCGAGTTTTCGACGGCTTTGGCCGAGGCGCCGGGATACGACGCGTTCACCGCGACCGTGGGCGGCGCGATGGTGGGATATTGCGAGATGGGCAGCCGGGTGATCGCGATCGCGCCACCGAGCATGATGATGATCGCCAAGACCCACGCGAAGATGGGGCGATCGATGAAGAACCGTGCCATGAATGTCTCCGATTACTGCTTCGGCGCGGCGGCGGGGGCCGCCGGCTTGGCCGGCGCGGCGCCCTTCTCGGTCGCGTCCACCGGCATGCCGGGGCCGATCTTCTGCAGGCCTTCGACGATGACCTTGTCGCCGGCCTTCAGCCCGCCCTCGACCAGCCACTTGTCGCCGATGGCCTGGCCGACCTTGATCTCGCGCGGCTCGACTTCGCTCTTGGCGTTGACGACCAGCGCGGTGGCGTTGCCCTTGGGATCGCGGGTCACGCCCTGCTGCGGCACCAGCAGCGCATTCTGGCGCACGCCGGTACCGACCTGGGCGCGCACGTACATGCCCGGCATCAGGATGTTGTCGGGATTCGGCACCACCACGCGCAGCAGGAAGCTGCCGGTGCCTTCATCGACCGTGACCTCGGAGAACGCCAGCTTGCCGTCGTGTTCGTAGCGGCTGCCGTCCTCGAGCAGGATCTGCACCGGCGTGCTCGCTTCGCTCAGCGTGCCCGCGGCGATCTGCTTGCGCAGGGCCAGCAGTTCGGCGCTGGACTGGCTGATGTCGACGAACACCGGATCGAGCTGCTGCACCACCGCCAGCGCATCGGCCTGATTCGCGGTGACCAGCGCGCCGGCGGTGACCGCCGACTTGCCGATGCGGCCGCTGATCGGCGAGACGATGCGCGCGCGGCCGAGGATGACCCCGGTGCTGGCGACCTGGGCGCGGCCGGCGGCGACGTCGGCGCGGGCTTGCTTCAGCGTCGCGGTCGCGTTCTCGTCGTCCTGCTTGCTGACCGCGTCGATCTTGACCAGCTCGGTCGAGCGGCGCGCGTTGAGCTGGGCCGAATTCAGCGACGCCTCGGCCCGCGCCAGCGTGGCCTTGGCGTTCTCGGCGTCGGCCGCGTAGGTCTTGTCGTCGAGCTGGTACAGCGGCTGCCCCGCCTTGACCAGCCCGCCTTCGGTAAACAGGCGCTTCTCGACGATGCCGTTGACCTGCGGCCGCACCTGCGCGACCAGCGACGCGCTGGTCCGGCCCGGCAGCTCGCGGGTCAGGGTGATGGTCTCGGGCTTCAGGGTCACCACGGTGACCTGGCCCTTCTGGCCGCCCGGCCCGCCGGGGCCGCCTTGTTGATCGCCGCCCTTACCGCAGGCCGCGAGGGCCAGCGCAAGCGCGGAAACAGTGAAAATTGCCTTGTAGGACATGGACTTGCGCGACGGCATTGGGGGAGCCTCAGGTCGGTGGTGCGGCCGGATGGATCGGTGGCACTGCGGAGAATGAACGATCATTCTCTTTTTTTGAGTGTGAATGGTCAATCAACACAAGCGGCGCGAGCGCCCGTTCGTCGTGCAGAAGGGTGTGTTTTTTTGTGCAAAGCACCATTTGGCGACTCTTCCACCGGGCACCTTGGATGCGCCACCCGGTTCCCGGGTCCGCACTGGGCACTGTCGCCCGTGCCTCAGCCCATGCCTCGCGGATCGCCGGGACTAAGGCCCCGGCGTGAGCCCCGACCCGGCGCCGCCATGCAGCGCTCTCCTGCGCCGGTTCCAGAGAACCGCATGAAGGACCAGCGGATTGGCCACGGCCAGCACGAGCCACAGCTCCGGGCGGATCAGGCCGATGAACAACAGCCCGTAGCTCGCGCCGACCGCGAAAGGCCGCGCGCCGGTGAACGACGGCGCGAGCAGCGCCAGCAGCCCCTCGCACACCAGCGCTACCGTCGCGTAGGCGGCCGCCAGGATCGGCGAGAACACGATGAACATCCTCGGCGACATCTGCGGCCGCAACCCCATCCATTCGTACCAGAGCGTGCGCAGTACCGAGATAAGCACCACGCAGGCTGCCGCGCCGCAGGCGACGAGGAAGAAGTAACGCAGATTCTTGCGCGGCGCGTCGGCGCCGCGCGGCGACTGCGATCCGGTCAACGAACGGTCTCCGTCATCAGCGCGCGGCCTGCGCGCGCGGTCTCAGCAACGCTTGGCCCCGCTCATCCGGCGTTCCTGCATTCCGAAAGCGAGAACATACCGCTGCAAGACAGTCCGAACCAGAAAGGCGTGCCGCCGACGTTCTGCACGTTGCCGCACGCGCCACCGGTCTGGCACAGATCCACGGGGTCCTTGAAGTAGTCCAGGGCGCCGTATCCCGAGCGGCAGAACGCGCTGGCGCAACAGTTCGCCGCCCCCATGATGGTGCAGTTCACCGTCTGGCTGTGGAAAAGGCCGTTGCCGAACGAATAAATCGACCATACGTACAGATCGTCCTGGCGGGATTTGGTGAACTGCACGGATTGCCCAGGACTCAACGTGCCCGCCAGCTGTCGAGTGCGGTGCCGCACGTCGTTCTGCAGCGAGTGGGTCGCCGAGGCCACCTCCGGGTCGGCGACGTAGTCGTCGCACCAGGCGGAAATGTCCAGGTACCGCCCCGGGTCCAGGCCGCTGGAGAAGCCCAGGAAATGCCTGACCAGCGCCATGTCGGCGCCCGAGAGCAGCCCGTAGCGGTCCGACCGGCCCAGAGGATCGCCGTTGCCGTAGGCGTACGTGCTGATTCCGCCGCGCAGGCCGATCGGATCGCTTTCGACATAGCGCCCGAACTCCGGCAAGTAAGTGCGCATGTAGTTGTAGTTGGCGCCGAGCGCGGCGTCGTAGCGTTGGCCCGGGAACCTCAGATCGAACACGAAGCCGGTTCCATCGCGATCGGGATCCTGATCCGGCGTGCCGGCCCCGAACGCCTCGCCGTTGACCGGCCAGGACCAGACCGGCACGTTGCGCGCCGGATCCACCACGGTCCTGGGCGATCCGCCGCGATCGGGCTCGACATAGTGGATGCTGCCCGCGCCGGTACCGTCGAACAGCGCGACCGGCGCGCCGGCCAGCCACACGATCTGGCGGCCCGCCTGCGACGCGGAAAAGTCGCCCAGCCAGTTGCCTTCCTCGTCGTAGATCGAGTCCAGGTCCTGGGCGACGCCTGGCCTCGACGCCGTCGTGCGCTCGCCCTTGGCGTTGTAGCGGTAGGTCGCGACCACCGCGCCGCTGCGCTTGGCCTCGTTGATCCGCCCGGCGCCGTCGTACCCGAGCCCCAGCCCGGTCCGGTCGATCGCGATCGGATTGCCGACCGCGTTGTACTGCAAAGCGCTGCCGCCGACGCTCGCCAAACGATGGCTGCCGGGCGCATAACCGTAGCCGGTCGTCACTCCGCCATGCGTCAGGCTCAGGCGGTTGCCGACGCCGTCGTAGGCATAGGTCTCCAATGCGACATTGGTCGCGCCATCGCGCGTGTGGGTCAAGCGGCCCAATGCGTCGTAGCTGTACTTGGCCAGGATCGCGCCGCTCGCAGGATCCACGATCTCGGCCAACTCGCCCGGATCGCTGTATCCATAACGCACCGACAAACCGGCGCCGCCCTGGGCGACGATCGATTCGGCGCGATAATTCTGGTCGTAAGTCCTGCGCAAGACGCGGCCGTTCGCGTACTGCCACGCGCCGACGGGGCCGAACGGCTCGTAGGCGATGGCGCCGAGCAAGACCTGGCGGGTTGCGCCCGGGAAAACCACGCCCACCTCGGACACGCGACCCTGGGCGTTGTGCACGTAGTCGACCGTAGCGCCGCCGGGATAGGTCACCGAACGCAAACGACCGCCCGCCGTGTAGCCATAGCCGACCGTCAGCGCGCGCCCCGATACGGTCTGCACCTTGCGTACGACCTGGCCGAAGCGGTCGTAGCAGTACCTCAGTTCGGTGCCGTTGGCCCGCGCCGCCGTCAACCGCCCCAAGGCGAAGGTTTCACCGGCCCCGCACTCGGCGTTGACCGCGTCGTAGTCGTACTCGACATCCGCGGCCGCGGCTTGGGAATAATGGATCGCCCTGAGCCGGTTGAGCGCGTCGTAGGTGTAGCGGTGGGCCTGCGCATCGTCGGCGTCGCGCTTCGACGCGACGCTGCCGGCCTCGTTGAAGGCGTACTCGGTGACGCCGGTGTCGGGACTGCTCTGGCGGATTCGGTCGCCGAAGCCGTTATAGCCATAAACGGTTTCCAATCCCTTCGGATCGACGATCTTGACCTGGCGATCGAGCGCGTCGTACTCGAACTTGGTTTCGACGGCGAGACCGCCGACGTCGCGCAGGGTCCGCACCAGCCGGTTCAGCGGGTCGTAGGTGCGGTCGTTGCTGCGCCCCAGCGCGTCGGTGAGGCGGTCCTGATTGCCCCGGGCGTCGTAGCGGAACGTGATCGCATGCAGCGCCGCGTCCTGGTTCGCCTGCAACTGTCCCATCGCGTTGTAGACCCTCGACAAGACCCGCTTCAACGCGCCCGCCGCGGCGAAGGTCTCCTCTTTGATGCGCTTGCCGTCGTTGTCGAGCGTGTAGCGGATCCGATTGCCCGCGTTGTCGGCGACATCCGTCAAGCGCTGCGCCGCGTCGTAGCCATAGGTCAACGACACACCATCGCTCAAGGTCGTCTTCTTGACCTGGCCGGTCGGCCAGTACTCGAAACGGGTGATGCGGTCGTCCGTCTCGCTGCCGGCGTCGGGCCCCCGGATCTTGCTCGCCACCAGCCAGCCGCGGTCGGAGTACTCGCGATCGGTCACCACCGCGTTCTCGTCCCTGCTCGACAGAACCCGGCCGGACGCGTCATAGCGCAGCGCCTCGACCGAGCGCCCCAACGCGTCGGTGGTCTTCCACGGGTCGCCCTTGCGGTAGTCGCAGCCCGTCGACGGCGTCGCCGAACAGTTGGCCGCATCGGCGGGGTAGTACGAGTAGCGGGTTATGTCGGCCACATCGGTGCGCGGACCGTCGACGGACACGATCTGGCCCAGCACAGGGCAGCGGCCCGCGTCGATGTCCGTTTGCTCGCAGTACGCCGTCGTGGTCGCGCGCTGCTGCCCGCTGGCCGGATCGATGTCCGTCGCGACCAGCGGCTGGCCGCGTTCGTTATAGGTCCAGTTCTTGCGCGAGACGACGGCGCCCGCGCTGTTCAACACCCGCCGCTCGCCGATTTCGTTGTACGCGAGGTTCCAATCGGTCTGGGTGGTGCGCGTGAGCGGCGTCGCCTCGCCGTTCTCGCCGAGCCCTTCGGTCAAACTGACCTCATTCGCGCCCTGGTAGCCGAAACCGGACCGGCCGCCGCCGGCCTGGCCGGTAGAGGCCACCCGCCATCGATTGTCGTAACTCACCGACGCGGACTGGCCGGCGTCGCCCGCGCCGCCGGTGGTGGCGACGCCGGAGAGTTTCTTCAGTTCTTCGTTGGTGTAGCCGAAGGTGCGCACCGCGCCGGAGGCGAGCGTCGCGCGGCTTTGCGTCGCGGACACATAGTCGATCGCGACGCGACCGGCACCGCCGGCGTGTTCGCTGACCGTCGCCCGCCCCTTGTCGTCGTAGGAATAGTTCGCGAAGCGCACGCTCAGTTCGTCCTCGATCCCGGTCAGGTGGTTCGGGAACTTGGCCGGGTCGCATCCGGCGATCGCGGCGCCGCTGGCGTTCTTGCACAGCCATCCCGCTTCGCCGTAGAGGTAGCGACGCCCGGCTCCGGCGACGCCGCCGCGCCATGCGGAGGTCAGGCGCCCCTGCGGGTCGTAAACGTACTGGATCCTGACTCGCCCTTCGGACTTGATCGATGCCAGGCGAACGTCCTGTACGGTGCCGGTGCCGGGCAACACCGTGTAAGCGAACTCGAGGACGCGGCCGCGCGAATTGACCGCGCGCCGCACGAGATCCTGCGAAGGGCACTCGTCGCTGCCCAGTTCCGTCCCGCCGCAGTACTGCAGATCCACCGACGTGCCGGCGATCTGCTTGCGCAGCACTCGTCCCTGGCGGTCGAACCAGGTGACCTGCTGGCCCGGCGCGCTGAGCTTCCAGACGCCTTCCGCCGGGTCCGCCGGCGCCTTGACCGGCGCGGTCAGCGTCAGATTCGAGGTGTTGGGGGAAAAATAGACGTGCTTGCCGGACTCGACCGTATACAGGCGCTCGACGTACCCGTCCGACCTGACCCAATAGGTGGCGTATCCGGCGTTGTCGAACATCAACCGGTCCGAGAACGTATGCGACCAGTTGTCGCCGAAACCCGACGACAGCGGAAAATCCGCGATCGAGTTGTAGGCGCGCCGGAAGTCGAACCCGTCCCAGGAAAAATCGTCCTCGCGATATTCCTTGTTGCCGAAATCCGCGGCGCAGGGATTGCCGGGACGATCGCTCGGCGCCTGGCAGAACGGCGCGCGCTGCTTGAACCGGACGCGGATGCTGCCTTGCGCGGTATTCATGCAGATCATCGGCCATGCGCCGCGATGCGGCTCGCCGAACGTGTTGTCCACCGCGGTGAACAGTTCGTGGCACTGATAGACGTCCGTGCGGTTGATCCGATACGTATAGGAATGACCCGCGGCGTTGGTCGCCGTTATCTGGCGTTCGTTCGGAATGGTTCCGCCGCTGTACTGCACCGCATTCATGATCACATGGGCGTTGCGGCCGTTGCTGCCCCACATCTGGAACGGCGGCGACAGGTATGCGCCGCGCAGGGTCGGGGTATACGAACCCGACAGCGGATAGGCGCGCATGCTGGCGGCGACCATCTCCTCTTCGCTGCGGCATTTCTGCCCGGAACAGTCGGTCGCGTTTCCGCTCATGTGACCGTCGTAGTAGCCACCCAGGTAAGTCTCGTACGTGCGCCGGGGCACTTCGTACTGCAGCAGGACCTCGCCATCGCCCAGCGCCAGCGTCTTGGCTTTGCGAAGGAAGGCGTTGCCGCGCGGGGTGGCCGGCTCGACCCGGATGTACGCCTCGGCGTCGGCCAGATTGGTGAAGTTCTGGCTCTCGCCCTGCGGCATGTATCGGCTGGCCTGGTAGACATACTCGGCCACCTGCGCCTGAGCCGTCCCCACCACCGACATGCCCGCGATGAGCGTCGCCACACCCGCGATCCTGGCCCGATCCATTCGCCGCCCCATTCGATGCATCTCCGTTCGAGCCGGCGACGCCGGCGTTCCCGCCACTTCAAGATCCTGGCGATGGATGCGCCACTGTCATGTCCCGGTCGCCCGGAACGCGCGTCGGTAGCGCAGCGTGCGCGATGCTACGCGTCGCGCACGCCGGCTTTGTGCGTGCACGATACGGCCAGATGTATTCATGCAGACGCGATCACACTTCGATGCGGCGTGGTGCCGACGGGCTCCGCCGGCATATGACGCCGCGAAGCGGTCACCGATACGGGTTATAGCTATACGCCCCGCTCACCGCCTCCGGAATCCGGAAGTAGTTCATCGTCAACCCCACCGGATCCGTCGCCAGCGCGCCGCGCCCCGGACCGTCGTTGCTGTCGTCCCAGCCCCACGGCGCGTTCGCCGCGTTTACGCTGCAGCCGATCGCGCCGCTGCCGCAGCCGCCGCTCTTGTCGCCGGCGAAGCTGCCGTAGCCGGCGAACAGCGACGGGTTGTTGCGCTGGTCCCACATGCCGCCGGGTTCGAAGATGTCGATGAGTTTGTATTTGACGTCGCGGTCGTCGGGGCTTGAGGGGACTTCGGCCACGGTCAGCGAGGGGTAGTAGACGACACCGTCGCCCTTGATGTCGTACGCGGGCCAGGCCTTGAGGCCGTGGCCCTTGGCTTCCTGCGCGGTCACCGGGTGCGGGGCGCCGAGGTAGCTCAGGAACGACAGGCTGCCGTCGACGTTCTCGGCGTTGCCGGTCCAGTCGCTGCCGGCGGGGACGTAGGAAAAGAAATCGGTGTGGGCGACGGTAACGGCGGCCTTGAGCGTGCCGTAGGCGCTGCCGTCGCGGGCGATGGCGAACATCACGCCTTCGGCGTCGTTCTCGTGTTCGGTGTCGAAGAACGAGTCGGTCCAGTCGCGCGGGTGGAAGAACAGGTAGGTGATGTACCAGTGGGTCGCGGTCTCGACCACCGAGTAATAGGCGTGGGCGGCCAGCGGGTACGCGGGCTGGCCGGCGCGGTCCCAGTTGTTGCGCGCGTCGAGGTCGCCGTCGAAGTCGTAGCGGGCGATGTAGTCGGCGGCACCGCCGAGGGCATGGCCGCCGGTCTGGTCGACGTCCTGGTAGTGCACCGGCGCCCAGCGCAGGGCCAGCGCGGCGCGGTCGGCGGCATTGGCCGCGGACAGCGCGGCGGCGTTGGCGCCGAAGGCGGCGAGCAGGCCGAGGCCGGCGACGGCCGCGCGCACGGCGCGGCGCAGCGTGGAGGAAGCGGGTCGGAGCATGGCAACGGTCCTGGCGTCTGGGCGAACGCCGGAGCTTGCCTGGGCCGCGATGGCAGCGTTGTTGCAAGCGCGGCCACGACGGCGGCCGCGTGCGCGATCCGCTCGTAAGGTCTCGGTATAAACGGGCGGCGGTCACCGCGCGCGGGCGAGGCGTGCTGCGATGCGGGAGGCGCGAAGAGAACGGCCGGCGTCTGCGGACACGGGACTGGCGACGATGAGGCGCGACCAAGCAACAAGCACGGCGCGCGCCAAGAAAGACGACGGCATCGCTCAAGGCGATGCCGTCGTCGTCATCCTGTTTTCAACCGGCGCGAATCGACGCGACGCCGCCGCGAAACCTCAACCGCGCCCGCCGCCCTGCGCCGCGATCTGCCGCAACGCCGCTTCGAACTGCTCCACCGGCTGCCCGCCCTGGATCAGATGGCGGTCGTTGATGATCACCGACGGCACCGCGCTGATCCCGGCCTCCTGGTAGAAGCGTTCCTGCTGGCGCACGTCCTGCGCGTACTCGTCGGAATCGAGCACGGCGCGGGCGCGCTGCGCGTCCAGGCCGCTCTCGCCGGCGACCGCCGCCAGCACCTCGCGCGAGGACACGTCGCGCCCGTCGGTGAAGTAGGCCTTCAGCAGCGCGTGCTTGAGCGCGCGCTCGGCATCGGCGCCCTCGGTGCCGGCCCAGTGCAGCAGGCGGTGGGCGTCGAAGGTGTTGTAGATGCGGTCGCGCTCGCCGAACGCGAAGCCGAGCGCGGCGCCGCGCTGGCGCAGCGCTTCGCGGTTGCTCGCCAGTTGCTCGGCGCCCAGGCCGTACTTGTGCGCCAGGTGCTCGTCGATGTTCTCGCCCTCCGGCGCCATCTGTGGATTGAGCTCGAACGGCTGGAAATGCAGTTCGACCTCGACCTCGCCGTCGAGCCGGGCGATGGCCTGTTCCAGCGAATTCAGGCCGACCGCGCACCACGGGCAGACCACGTCGGAAACGAAATCGATCTTGACCTTCGGGGTGGGGGAAACGGCGGTCGAATTCATGGCAAGGCTCCGCGCAGCGCGCGATTAGGCGATTGGCCTTCACGATGCGGCCGGCGCCGGCCTCCATCAAGACCGGGCCGGCCGCACCGGCGGATCGATGCGTTCCATTGTCCGTGGGGAGCGGCGATCGACATGGCGCCGGCGCCGGCACGAGCGCATCGCGTCGTCGTCCTCAGGGTTCTTTCGCCAGCGCCGGCGTGCGCTGGCAACACCGATTCGGCCTCGTTCAACGACAGCAGCCCAAACGGCCGGCGACTTTGCCGCAACTGACCGTTGCCGCACCGGCGCTGGCGCGGACCGCACGCTGTGGCCACACTGTCGCCCGCCTCTTCCCCGATTCATTCGATCCCACCGCGCGCCGCGCCGGCGCGCCCGAGCGAACCGCGACGTGCGCGGCGCGCGGCCTGGCGCCGCTCGTCGTACCCGCAATCCAACCGTCGAAGCCTTCCGCCATGAGCGCCAACGCCGTCCCCGCTTCCGCCGTCCGCCCGCTCTGGCAGGGACGCGCCTGGGTCCTGGCCGGCATCGTGCTGTCGGCGTTCACCTTGCGCACCGCGGTGACCTCGCTGACCCCGCTGCTGGATGCGCTGGGCCGCGAATTCGGCTTCGGCGCGACCATGACCGGCGTGTTCGGCATGGTCCCCACCGCCGCGTTCGCGCTGTTCGGCGTGGCCACGCCCGCGCTGGCCCATCGCATCGGCCTGGAGCGCGCGGCGCTGCTGGCGATGGCGGTGGCGGCGCTGGGCCTGCTCGCGCGCGGCTTCGTCGGCGACACCTGGCAACTGCTCGCCGCCAACGCGGTGGCGCTGGCCGGCATGGGCATCGGCAACGTGGTGCTGCCGCCGCTGGTGAAACGCTATTTCGGCGACCGCGTCGGCGCCGTCAGCACCGCCTACATCACCGTGCTGCAGCTCGGCACGATCCTGCCCGCATTGGCCGCGGTGCCGCTGGCGCAGGCCGCCGGCTGGCGGATCTCGCTGGCCTCGTGGTCGCTGGTCGCCGCGGCCGCGGCGCTGCCGTGGATCAGCGTGCTGTGGATGGAAGCGCGCGGCCGCTCGGCGCAGGCGCGCGCGCTCGCGCAGGCCCACGACCGCGCGGTCGCCGGCGGCGACGAAGCGCCGGAACTGCCGGCCGCCGCGGCGCGCGGCAAGGTCTGGCGCTCGCCGGTGGCGTGGGGCATGACCTTGATGTTCGGCATGACCTCGCTGGTGACCTATTCGATGTTCACCTGGCTGCCCAAGCTGCTGGTCGAAGCCGGCGGCAGCCCCGCGCTGGGCGGCGCGATGGTCGCGCTGTTCTCGACCCTGGGCATGATCAGCGCGCTGACCATGCCGGCGCTGGCGGTGCGCATCGCCAATCCGTTCCCGATCGTGCTGGCCTGCGTGCTGTGCTACCTGGGCGGCTTCGCCGGCCTGTTGCTGGCGCCGATGCACGGCACGTTCCTGTGGGTCGCCTTGATCGGCCTGGGCCCGAGCACCTTCCCGCTGGCGCTGACCCTGATCAACCTGCGCACGCGCACGCCGGCCGGCTCGGCCGCGCTGTCGGGCTTCATGCAGGGCCTGGGCTACACGCTCAGCTGCCTGGGCCCGCTGACGTTCGGCTGGCTGCACGAACTCAGCCACGGCTGGGTGTGGCCGTTCGCGATGCTCGGCGGTTGCCTGCTGGTGCTGATCGCCGGCGGACGCATGGCCTGCCAGCCGCGCTACCTCGAAGACAGCTGGTAAGCCGGACACCGCGCGCGCTGCCGCGCATCGGCCGCGCCATCGCGACGCGACGCGCGCGTTCGCCGTGATCCGCTTGCGCGCCGACCGCATCGGCGCGTTCTAGCCCACATCGCATTACGCGCGCCACCGCGCGCACGACGCCTCGCAAGCCCGTCGCGAGCGCCGCGACCGCATCGATCCACCGCCGCGCGCGCGTTCACCAGCGTGAACCGACAAGCGTGCGCGCGATCAAACGCCGGATATGGAAACGCGGGCACAGATCGCCGTGTCATCTCGCGACGGTTTCCGGCAGGCGATCACGTAACGCGCTTGCCCGCTCAAGACAATGAACGCACGGGATCCATGCTTGCCATGCCAACACGCGTCCGCCCGCGGCCGCGTCCGAAGGAGATCGTCCGATGCATTCGCACACCCTCGCCGCAGCCCTCGGCGGCGTCTTGTTGCTGGGCCCGCTGAGCGCCGCCGCCACGCCCGATGCGGCCGCGCTGCGCTTCGAACTCGATCGCGCCAACGCCACCGTCGCCGCGCAGGTCGCGCGCGCGGCCTATCCCGAATACTTCCGCCGCGCCTACGCACGCTACCCCAACCTGCCCGCCGGCGCGCTGGAAGCCATCGCCTACAGCGAGACCAACTGGGTGCACGTGCGCCCGCAAGCGCAGGACCCGAACGACCTGCACATGCCGCGCTCCTACGGCGTCATGGGCCTGTACCACGGCGGCGGTTTCGCCGACCAGGTCGGCGAAGGCGCGCGCCTGACCGGCCGTACCGCGCAGCAGGTGATCGACGATCCGGAAAGCAACATCCTCGCCGCCGCCGCCCTGCTCGACCGCGCGCTCGGCGCGAGCCAGGCCGATAAGCGCAGCCGCGCGCTGGCCCAGCCCGAGGACATGGCCGCCGCGCTCGCGCGCTATGCCGGCTACGGCGCCAGCAACGGCGGCATCGCCGACTACGCGCGGCAGAGCTTCGCCTACGGCGTGCTGCAGACGCTGCAGCACGGCGTGGACGCGCAAGGGGTGAAGATCGCGCCGCAACCGTTGCGGCTGGAGCGCGCGTTCGATGCCGCGCAGTTGCGCAAGCTGCGCGCGCCCGCGCTGTTGCTCGATGGCGCCGACGACAGCGTGCGCTTGAATCCCGCGTTGAGCCGCGACATCGCGCGCGCGGCGGCGCCGGCGACCGACGTCGGCGCCAAAGCGGTGGACTTCGGCGAGGCGATCTGGAACCCCGCCAGCTCCAGCAACTACAGCACCGCCTCCAACCAGGCCAGCGCGGTGATCATGCACACCATGGAGGGCTCGTACGCGGGCTCGATCTCGTGGTTCCAGAACCCCAGCGCGCAGGTCTCCGCGCACTACCTGATCCGCAAGTCCGACGGCCAGATCACCCAGATGGTGCGCGAGTACCACCAGGCCTGGCACGCCAAGAACCATAACTACTACACCGTCGGCATCGAGCACGACGGCCGCGCCGCCGACGCCGGCAACTGGTCGGCGGCGATGGTCAACGCGTCGGCGCGGCTGACCAAGAGCATCTGCGCGCGCCGCGGCGTCAACTGCGCCAGCGCCTGGAAGGGACCGGGTTACGACACATTCCACCTGGTCCCCGACAGCGTGCGGGTCAAGGGCCACGGCATGCTCTCGGGCAACCAGAACCGTTACGACCCGGGCAAGTACTTCCCGTGGGCGAACTACTACAACCTGATCAACGGCGGCGGCGGCAACCCGAATCCGCCGGGCAAGTACTGGGTCGACACCTTCGCCAACGCCACCGGCTACAAGTGGCCGTCGACGCTGACCCCGGTCGGCACGCTCAACCAGGGCACCAACTACGTCTACTGCAAGGCCTGGGGCGAGGAAGTGCGCAACGGCGCGTCCTACAACCACTACTGGCTCAAGACCGATCTAGACGTCGGCCCGGCCGGCGCCTGGGTCTCGGCCTACTACCTCAGCCGCTGGGGCAACGACGAAGCCCGCGACAACAGCGGCGCGGTGATTCCTGACTGCTGACGGCCGCAACTGCCGATCGAACCAGAACCCCTCTCCCGTCCGCGGGAGAGGGTTGGGGTGAGGGCCCCACCCCGCAACGCTTCCGCCTCCCCACACGAGCCCTCCCGATGAAACGCAAGATGATGCTGTGCGAACGCGTCATGTACGTGGATCGCGACGCCACTTTCACCATCGTCCAGGCCGCGCGCGTGCGCGGCGCGCTCGATCCGCAGCGGCTGCGCGCCGCGCTCGACCGGGTCCAGCGCAAGCACCCGATGCTGCGCTGCTCGATCGAGGACGGCGATCCGCCGACCATCGTGCGCGAGGACGATCCCGCGCCGATCCCGCTGCGCATCGCCGAACGCGTCGATGCCGAGGAATGGCAGCGCCAGTCGCACCTGGAACGCGAAACCCGCTTCGACAGCGCGCACGCGCCGCTGATCCGGCTGGCCTGGGTGCGCGGCAGCGACGCCCAGGGCGAGGTCGGCGAATTGCTGCTGGCCTGCCACCACGTGATCTGCGACGGCATGTCGATGCTGACCCTGCTGCGCGAGATCCTGGCGCTGTGCGCCGAGCCGGAGCTCGACATCGGCGTCCACACCGGCTTCAACGCGCTCGCCGACATCCTGCCGGCCGAGGTGATCAACGACCGCCGCGTGCGCCGCAGCGCGGGCTGGAAGGCGCTGGCGTTCCGGCTGTTCTTCTCGCTGCGGCGCCGGCGCCCGCCGGTGCCGCAGGGCGAGTTCTTCGTCCTGCACTGGAAGCTTTCGCGCGAGGACACCGCCGCGCTGGCCGCGCGCGCCAAGGCCGAGGGCGTGACCGTGTTCGCGGCGATGTCGGTGGCGTTCTCGCTGGCGTTCCGCACGGTCAAGGGCGCCGCCGCCACCGGCAAGATCTTCGCCCCGGTCGACGTGCGCAAGTTCCTGCCGCTGATCCTGCCCGACCAGTTGTTCGCGGCCTCGCCGGGCGCGATCGTCCCGCTGGACACGCAGCTTCCGCCCGAGCGCGTCGACGACGCCGCGTTCTGGGCGCAGGCGCGCGCGTTCAAGGGCCGGCTCAACCAGAAGGTCGAGCGCATGAGCCGCAACGTGCACGAATACTTCATCGGCCTGGAGATGATGCATTCGATCTTCGCCCAGTTCGTCGCCGAGCGCCGCTCGGACCTGGACAAGTTCGACACCACCATCTCCAACATCGGCCGCATCGACATTCCGCAGGACTACCCGGGCTTCCGCGTGGAGACCGTCTACAGCCCGACCGCGCGCCTGCCGTGGCGCAGCACCACCGCGATCCTGAGTTCGGGTTACGCGGGCGAGCTGGACTTCGTCTTCACCTGCGACACCGCCTCGCTGTCGCGCGAACAGGTCGACCGCGTCCGCGCGATCGCCATGGGCCTGCTGCGCGAGCGCTCGCATGCGCCCGCCGCGGACGCCGTACCGTTGCGGGCGGCGGCATGAACGACGCCGGCTTTCCACGCGTGGACGACGAACCGGCCGATCGCGCCGACGGCCCGTCCGGCGCGCGCGCGCCCGCATCGGTCGATCCCGATTCCTACGGCGCGGTGGCGGTGCTGTGGCAACCCAAGCCCGAGCACGTCGACCATCTCGAACGCGTGCGCGCCGCCTGCCGCCACCTGATCGCGGTCGACAACTCGCCGCAGGCCGATGCGGCCTTGCACTCACGGCTGCGCGCGCGCGGCATCGAGGTGCTGCACAACGGCAACCGCGGCGGCATCTCCGGCGCCTACAACCGCGGCGCCGCCGCGCTGTACGCGGCCGGCCGCGAGGTGGTGTTCCTGCTCGACCAGGACTCGCAGCTCGGCGCGGACTTCTTCGACGGCATGATGCGCGCCTGCGCGCGCGCCCGCGTCGACGGCGAGGCCTTCATCGTAGGACCCAAGGTGTTCGAGGTGAACCTGGGCCGCTACCTGCCGGTGTTCGCGCCGCAGCCGCGCATGCCCAAGCCCGAGCGCATCGACGAGCGCCGCGACGGACTGGTGCCGACGCTGTTCGTGATTTCCTCTGGCTCGGCGGTGTCGGCGGCGGCGTTCGCGCGCATCGGCGAATTCCGCGAAGACTACTTCATCGAGTACGTCGACATCGAATACGGCCTGCGCGCGACCCGCAACGGCGTGCCGGTGCTGGTCAACGCCGCGGTGGAGATGCGCCAGCAGGTCGGCCAGTACGTCAAGCGCGGGATCTTCTCGACCAGCAACCACGTCGCCTGGCGCCGCTACTACGCCTCGCGCAACGCGGTGCACGCGCTGCGCTCCAACGCCTCGCGCTGGTCGATCCATTGGCTGATCGAACTGCTGACCCTGCACCAGGTGGCCTGCGTGCTGGTGTGCGAGGAGCACAAGCTGCGCAAGGTGGTGGCGATCGCGGTGGGTTACTTCGATGGACTGTTCGGCAAGCTCGGGACGTTCGAGCAGCGGCATCCGCGGGTGGCGGCGTTCTGCAAGCATTGAAGGATCGCAGCGGCTGGAACAAGAGCGTCGGGCCTGAAGGCACTCCCACAGGAGCGCGCCAGTCTTCGCCGGCAGGGGAGGACCTGCTCCCGGGAGGGCCTGCTTCTGTGGGAGGGCCTTCAGGCCCGACGCTCTTGCCTCAGCCCCGACGAATCTCAGAACGCCTCGTTGGCCGGCTGCACGTCGATCCCGAGCCCCCTCGCCACCGCCTTCATGTTCTCGTCGTCGCGCCGCAACGCGATCCAGCCCGCGTACGCGTCGCCGCCGGTGTCGTAGTTCCACAGCGTGTAACCGTGCTCGCGCAGGCGGTCGTAGGCGATGGCCATCAGCTCGGGGACGTCGACGCCGTCGAGGAAGTCCTCGTCGGACGGGTCTTCCACGCCCCAGTCGATGCGCAGGTTCCA
Organism: Lysobacter yananisis; assembly: GCF_031199375.1. Classification (NCBI taxonomy): domain Bacteria; kingdom Pseudomonadati; phylum Pseudomonadota; class Gammaproteobacteria; order Lysobacterales; family Lysobacteraceae; genus Lysobacter; species Lysobacter yananisis. Next base: position 2,314,278 of record NZ_CP133568.1, on the reverse strand, counting down.
GCGCGCGGCGAGCTGGTCGATCACATCGACGAAGCTCGGCGTGTCCTTCCAGTCGACGTAGAAGCCCGAGGTCCAGTCGATCGCCTCGCGCACGGTGTCGACCGGCTCGTCCTCGTCGCCGCTTTCCTCGCGCGCCTCGCGGTAGCGGGCGAACTGCTGCAGCGCGGTGTCTTCGTCGCCGGGGTTGATCAGCAGCAGCAGCTGCCAGACCAGGGCCTCGTCGTCGAGGTCCTCGCCGTCGTCGCCGGCGAAGTCGTGGCCGTCGTCTTCGTAGTCGGACTCGTTATCGGGCAGCATCGGCGGCGCTCGCGGGATCGGGCGCACCATGGTCGCGCCGACGACGGGCAAAGGAAAGTACGCGGCCGGCCGGTTGCGCGGCGGCGGGCCCGGCGGACGCGCAAAAGAAAAGCCCGGCTTGCGCCGGGCTTTTCGAACTGCTTTGAGCAGATGCCTTGGCAGGCGGGCCGCTTAGAGCGGCTGCACCTGATCGGCCTGCAGGCCCTTCTGGCCCTGGGTCACGATGAAGGACACCTTCTGGCCTTCCTGCAGGCTCTTGAAGCCATTGCCGAGGATGGCGCGGAAGTGCACGAACACATCGTCGCCGCTCTCGCGGGAGATGAAGCCGAAGCCCTTGGCATCGTTGAACCACTTGACAGTGCCGGTCTCGCGATCAGCCATGTTTGCTAACTCCTTGAAACATAATGTTGAAGTACCGCTTTCGCGGCGTTGGAGCTGGTCGCAAGGAGGAAGCGTGGGACGATGGAGTGGATCTATGGATCGACGATCTACGGCATCGGGTCACGACCTACGGTGACCCTTGACTAACTCAGCACGCACACCGTAGTGGCCTGCGCGGCGAAAATCAATCGGTCCGAAGCAGGAAATTTACCCTCCGCGCCTGGCTGAATTCGCCCCTGGGGACACATCCGACAGGCTAGCCGCTTGATTCTGATGGCTTTTTCTGCGTATACCGCTCGCAAGCCCCGTTCAGCCAAATCCGTTCAGGCGTGTGTCTTTCTCTGCCGACGGTCACGTCCTGGCTGCGAATCCGATCGTCGGCGCGCGCCGGGCGGTTCAGCCGCCCTCGCCGCTCTCGGCGTCGGCGCGCGCCTGGGCGCGCTTCCACAGGGCGTACTCGGCGCGGCTGAGGCGGAAGTCCTGCAGCGCCAGCGCGGCCGCGCCGCGGTCGCCCGGCGCGCTGGCCGGGTCGGCGGCGATCGCCAGCAGCGCGTCCTTGAGCCGCTCGCTGCGCGCGTGCGAGCCGGCCACGGCGTTGATCGCCTTGCTGCGCACCGCCGCGGCCGGGTCGAGCAGGGCGCGGTGCAGCGCGTCTTCGGCCTGGACGGGATCGGCCCACTGCGCCAGTTGGAACACCGCCTCGGCGCGCACCTCCGGATCGGGGTCGCGCGCCAGCGTCGCCAGCTGCGCGGCCACCGGCGCGGCGTCCTCGTCGGCGACCGCGGCCGGGGTCAACAGGCGGATCAGTTCGACTTCGCGCTGCGCATCGCCGCCGGCGCGCAGTTTCGCCAGCAACGCCTCGCGCACCTCGGCGCGCTCCAGCGAGTAGCCGCCGAGCAGGTCGAGCCCGGCGCGCTCGTCCTGGCCGCGGGTGCTGGCGGCCAGCGACAGCGCGTAGCGCAGCACGTCCTCGCCGCCCACCGCCTGCAGCAGCGCCAGCAGTTCGCCGCGCGCGTCGGGCTGGGGGTCGTTGCGGAAGCGCTGCAGCAGGTCCTGCAGGAACGCCGGATCGGACGCCGCTCGCTTGCGCAGCGCTTCGAAGCTGGCCGGAGCGCCGTTGCCGAGGGCGAGATAGCGCGGGTACGGCGAGCCGGCCTCGCCGCCGCCGTGGACGCTGGCATCGTCGCGCGCGGGCGCGGCGGCAGCGTCCGCGCGCGCGGCGGCCAACGCCGGCGCAGGCTCGACGCGATCGCGATGGCGCACGTAGGCGCCGCCGGCGAGGGCGCCGATCGCGGCGGAGACCACGGCGATCGGCAAGGCCTGCTTGAGGTTCATGCGGAGTGGCGGTGCGTGCGCATTTCGGCAGGATAACGGCTGGCGGCGTTCGGTTTCGCGGGACGTCGCTGCAACCGGATCCGAATGGATTCCGGCTTGCGCCGCCATGGCGGCCTTGGCGGATTGCGCCATTCGCCGCCATAGCGGACTTGAGAGTCCCCGCCTTCAACGCAACGACCGGCGCCCGCTTCGCGAACGAAGCGAACGCCGGCGCGGCGCGCCGTCAACAGTTCGGCGCCACCCGTCCGTCCGAGCCGGTGTAGGTGTAGGCGTCGGGGATGAAGCGACCGCTGCCGATCCGGTTCCAGATATTGCTGGTGCCGTAGGTGCCGCTGACCGAGGTGCCGGTGGTCTGGCACTGGATCGTCACCTGCGCGCCGTCGGCGAGGCTGCCGACGATGGAGTACGACGTGCCCGGACCCGAACGCACGTTCAACGGGGTGCCGCTGGTGTTGACCGTGCCGGCCGCGCCGCCGCCACCGCCGCAGGAGTTGCGGCTGGTGTAGCTGGCGCTGCCCCAGTAGGCGATCTGCGCGCCGTTGAACTTGATCTTCTGCGCCGCGCCGTTGAGGCGTTGTTCGAAGTGCAGGTGCGGGCCGGTCGAGCCGCCGGTGCTGCCGACGGTGCCGATGGACTTGCCGATCGCCACGTTCTGGCCGACCGAGACCGAGTACGAGTTCAAGTGCGCGTACAGCGTGCTCCAGCCGCCGCCGTGGTCGATCACCACGTACTTGCCGTAGCTGGTGCTGCCGAGGTTGCGCACCACGCTGACGGTGCCGGCCGCCGCGGCGACGACGGTGTCGCCCTCGTCGTTGGCGCGGTTGAAGTCGACCGAGTTCTGCGGGTTGTGGTTGGTGCGGGTCTGCCCCTCCCAGACCTGGCCGCAGGGGAACGGCATCTGGAAGGTCGGCGCGGCCTGCGCGGCGGTGCCGAACAGCGAGGCGAAGGCCAGCAGCGCCAGCGCGCTGCGGGTGCGGAAACGGTTGGCTCGGACGTTCACGGGTGCGGCTCCTGGGTGGGTGGCCGCCGCGCGGGCGGCACGGTGGTGGCGGGGGTCAATGGACGATCTGCACATCGTCGAGATAGAGGTTGACGTCGAAACTGGTCTGTTCGCGCAGCAGCCAGACCGCGTCCAGGCGCACGCCGGCGGCGTCGATGCGGCCGTTGCTGGCGCCGGCCCAGGCGTTCCAGTGCGCGTCGTCGGCGAGCGTCCATTCCAGGTACGTCCATTGGTTGGCCGGGATCGCGCGTTCGACGCTGCGCTCGGTGCCGTCGCTGTCGTCGACGCTCAGCGCGGCGCGCAGGCCGCTGCCGCCGGTATAGATCCACAGGCCGACCCTGCCGCCGGCGCGGATCAGCTCGACGTTGTTGGCCGGGGTGCCGCCGCCGGACAGCAGCCGCACCGACCAGGCGCTGGCGACGCCGGGATCGTCCTTGAGCAACACCCGCAGCGAACACGCGCCGTTGCGGCGGGTGGCGCAGTCGCGCTGCGCCAGCGAGGCGGCGGAGATTCCGACCGTGCTGCCCGAATAGGTCGGCGCGCTGTCGAAGCGGCCGACGCCGGTTTCGAAATCGTCCAGCACCACCGCGCCCGGGCCCGGGCCGGCGCCGTCGTTGGCGAGGTAGGCGTTGCGTTGGCCGGCGGGCGCGTTGTTGCCGTTGAAGTAGTGGTTGGCGATCCAGCGCCAGTCGCGGCCGTTGTTCGCCGCCCAGCGCTGGGTGCCCCACTGGCTCATGCCGCGGCCGTGGCCGAAGCAGCCGCGGCCGCGCCCGACTTCGTCGGACAGGCACGGCCAGCCGTTGCGCGGCGAGCCGTTGCGGCCGTTGCCGCAGCTCAGGTCGGTGTTGACGCAGGACAGGCCGTCGGACGGATCGTCCCAGGCGTTGTTTTCCGAGGAATACTCGCTGAAGGCGGCGCTGGCGCCGTCGCGGGTCAGGACCACGCCGCGGGTGGCCGCGGCGGCGGCGACGGTGGCCGATACGCTGTCGCCGTCGAAGGCCTGGCACGAGGTGCTGGCGCAGATGTCGTAGCGGCTGTTGATCGGGTGCGCGACGTAATACGCGGCGTAGCTGCGATAGGCGACCGCGCCGGCGGCGAGCGATTGCGGGTTCCACGACGCGATCCATTCTTCGTCGAGGCCGCGGCCGACGTAGTCCTCGAACGCGTACACCGACACCGAACTGCACGAGCGCCCGGAACAATTGGTGCCGACGCGGATGCTGGCCGGCACCGGCACGTTGGCCGATTGCGCGGCCAGGGCTTGCGCGCGCGCGACCGTCGCCGGGCGCGCCGGGTCGAGCGGGCGCGCGGCGGCGTCCGCATCGGCGCGCGCCTGCGCGGCGTCGGCGGCCGGCATCGGCCGCTGCAGGTCGGCGCTGGCGCGGGCGCGCTGCTGCACGTGGCGGCGGTCGCTGCGGGTCAGGCCCTGGCCGGGTTCGAGATCGACGATCAGCGCGCGCGCGTCGTTGAGCAGCGGCAGGCCGGCGAATACGCGGCCGCGATGGCCGGGCGATTCGACGGTGAGATCGAGCGTGGCCGGCAGCGCATCGGCGGCGGACGCGTCGACGGGCAGCTGCGCGGGCAGTTCGAAATAGCCGTCGCGGTCGCTGCGGGTGCGGCCGCCCTGGCTGCTGCGCACGCTCGCGCCGGCCAGCGACTCGCCGCTGGCGGCGTCGAAGACGCGGCCACTGAACACAGCGCAGCGCGCGCAGGCCGCGGCCTTCAGCGCAAGGCGGTCGAGCGCATCGGACGACACCGTCGGCGGCAGCCACACCGTCAACGGCAAGGGTTGCGCGGCATCGATGCGTACGCGCGTGCTCAGGCGCTGGTGACCGGCGGCGCCGATGCGCAGTTCGTATTCGCCGGCGGCCAGGGCGGCGCTGCGCGCGCCGCGCACGGACGGATCGGCGGCGAGCGCGCGCACCTGCGCGCCGGCATCGAGCGGATGGACGCTGACGTTGGCGTCGAGCGCGCCGCCGTCGACGCTGTCGCGCACGCGGATGCGCAACAGGCGGTCGCTGGAAACGGCGCCGAGCGGATGCTGCGAAGACGCCGCCGCGGATGCGGCGAGCGGCGCGTTCGCGGCGGCGCGTTCGCGCACCCATTGGGCGGCGAAGACAGCGCCGGCCAGCAGCAGCGCGAGGATCGCCAGCCAGGTGGACGCGCGGCGCGGCGACGATGAGTGCGGATCGTTCATGCGGATTCCCGGTGACGCGGGTCTGCGGGTTCGGCCTGAGTGGAGCGGGACGCGTCGGGCTTGAAGGCCCTCCCGCAACGGCGCAAGCGCGATCGCGGGTCTTCGGAGAGAACCGGCGCGCCGGCCGCCGCGGGATCGCGGCCGGCGCGCCGGGCGCTCAGTTCTTCACTTGCACGTCGTCGAGGTACACGTTGACGTCGAACGAGGTCTGGTCGCGGTACAGCCACAGCGCGTCGAGCTTGACCGTGGCCGCGGTGATCGCGCCGTTGGCGCCGCCGACCCACGCGTCCCACTGGGCGGCGTCGTCGAGGCGCCACTCCAGGTAAGTCCATGTGTTCACCGGAATCGCGCGCGCGACCGAACGCTCGGTGCCGTCGCTGTCGTCGATGCCGACCGCCGCGCTCAGGCCGCTGGCGCCGGTGTAGACCCAGACGCCGACCTTGCCGCCGGCGCGGGTCAGCGCGGCGTTGCTGCCGGGATTGCCGCCACCGGACAGCAGCCGCACCGCCCATGCGTTGGCGCTGGCCGCATCGTCCTTGAGCAACACCCGCAACGAGCACTCGCCGTTCTTGCGCGTGGTGCAGTTGCGCTCGGCCAGCGACGCGGCGGAGATGCCGGTGGTGCTGCCCGAATACGCCGGCGCGCTGTCGAAGTGGCCGACCGAGCTTTCGAAGCTGTCGATCACGCTGCCGCCGCCGGGCGTGCCCGGGTTGAGCAGGTTGTAGTAACGCGCCCAGTCCCAGTACTGGCCGGGATCTGTGTGGGTCTGGCTGCTGTAGTGCTGGTGGCCCTTGACCTTGACGCTGGCCGGCAACACGTTGATGCCGGTGCCGCCCGGGCCCTTGAACGCGCTGGCGCAACCGATCGCGGAGTAAGTCGCGCAGAAGTGCCGGGTCAGCGCGGCCGAGGCGTTGTACATCGCCGCCGTGTACCAGCTGGCGTTGGCGATGAAGCCTTCGTGCTCGATGCCGAGCGTGGTCTTGTTGTGCACGCCGACGTGATGGGCCGCGCGGTTCTCGCGCACCATCTGGGTGATCTGGCCGTCGGAGCTGCGGATCAGATAGTGCGCGCTGACGCTGTTGGGATTGTTCTGGAACCACGAGATGCTGCCGGCGTAATAGCCCTGCATCGTGTGGATGGTGACCGAGTCGTAGGACGTGCGCGTGGAGTGGTACGGCGAGGCCACCCACAGCGCCGGCGGATAGTCGGTGCTCTTCTCCGCCGCCGCGGCCTCGCTGCGCGAGCCGGCCGGCGCGCGCAGGGTTTCGTCGAGCGGATCGATGCGCCAGCCGTTGTCGGTGCCGAGCGCTTCGACCTTGTCGGCGGCGACGTCCAGGCGCACGAACGGCGCGCGCAGGCGCAGCAGCGCCGGCGCGTCGAACGCGCGTTCCCAAGCCACCGCGCGTTCGGGCACGACGATGCCGCGGTCGTTGACGCCCTTGTCCTGCGCCGACAGCACGTCGAAGGCGAAGCTGGCGCGCGCATGCGCCTGCACCGCGCTCTTGGCCGCGGCGCCGGCGCCGGCGGGCGCGAAGCCGGCGTAGCGCTCCAGCGCGGCACGGGTGGCTTCCACCGGCGACTTCGCGTTCACCGCATCGGCGCGCAGTTCGCGGTCGAGCAAGGCCGCGGCGGCGAGGATGTTGCTGGCCGGATCGCGCATCACCCGTTGCGCAGGCACGCCGAGCAGACGCGCGCCCTCGCCGACCTGATCGGCGAAACCCTCGCCGCGGTACAGGCCCATGACGCCGTAGGCGCGCGGCATGTGCTGGTGCTGCTCGCCGTAGCCGGCGCCATCGGGCTGCAGGTGCTGCCAGCGCGTGGTGACGTAGGCCACCGCCTCCAATGTGCCGGCCGGAATCGACGGATAGCGCGCGTACGCCTGGCGGAAATAGCCGGTGTAGAGCTGGCGGTCGATGCGCGACAGCGATTCTTCCAGGCGCAGGCGCTGGGCCAGCGCCGGGTCCTGCGGCGCGGCGCTCGCGCGTTCGGCGGCATGCGCGTCGACGGCGAAACCGCAGGCGAGCGACAACGCCAACGACAAGCACGACAGCGGCTTGGCCGACAGGATGCGGCCGCAAAGCGCGCGCGACAGCGGCCGCCGGCGCGCGCGCCGGGTAACGGAATATTCATTCATGTTGTTTATCCCCGAGAGAATTAAAAATTCCCGCGCCGCTCTTGTACTGCATTTGTTTGTCGCGCAAGTGCTGGCCGCCGCGGTTTGCGCGGGCAGTGTTCGGTTCCGCGACGTCTATCACCCAAGGAGTGCGTGTTGCGGCGAATCCATGGCCGGCTGCGACGGCGCTTGGGTGCGGCGCGTCATGGCGCGGGCCCTGCGGGTTGTCCCCAGTACCGGCATGTTTCGCGTTCTTCTATCTTGCGGCCCGCGGTAGCCGTGCGCGGCACCGCCCCGCATCGCCCGGACGCATGAAGCGTCCTGTCCCCCGACGAAGGACCGAACCCATGAGTGGACTCAGCAGTGTGCAGTGGCAGGCGCTCCGCAGCCTGCCGGAAGACGATCGCGCCGGCATCCTCCAGCCCGCCGCGCAACCCACGCCCAACGAACCCTCGCCCGCGCCCCCGGTGGCCGCGGCGATCGCGCCGGCGCAGGCGCGATCGGCCGCCGAAGCGGTGCGCGCGATCAACGCGCTGCCGCTGCCGACGCAGGACGACCTGCGCGGCCTCGACGCGCAGACCGCGCAATCGCTGTACCAATCGCGCGTGGTCGAATTCAACAAGACCCGCGGCGGCGAAGCGCAGTCGGCGCTGGAGCGGCTCACGCCCAAGCGCGACGGCGCCGGCAATGCCGACAACCATTACGCCCAGACCCTCGCGGAGTTCGACAAAGACCCCTACGTGGTCGAGCTCAAGCGCATCGTCGACGAGTGCCGCCAACCCGCCGCGCAACTGCCTGCCTACCTCGAACGCGCGCAAGGCGCGCAGGCGCCGCTCGGCCAGGACGCGCTCGCCGGATTGCAACCCGACGCGATGAAGCAAGCGCTCGATGCGCTCGGCGTGGACCTGCCGCCGGATCCGACGCCGGCGCAGATCGCCGCCGGCTACGAACTGCTCGCGACCGTGCCGCGCGATCTGCTCGCCTACGCGATCAATCCGGGCATGTCGGTGAGCTATGCCGGCGAAGTCGGCGCGCCGATGCCGTCGGCCGGCGGCGTGCGCCCGCAGGTTCAGTTGGCGGTCGAAGGCAAGGTCGAGCTGTCGGATGTGCAGACCGGCGTCGGCTTCCAGCAGACCCAGCAGTTCAAGGCCTCGGTGCAGATGCAAGGCGAGACCGGCGTGGAGGCCGGCAAGGCCGGGCCGCTGCATGGCCTGCACCGCTGGAGCGAACGCCTGGGCCTGGTGTCGGAAGGCGCGCAGCGGCTGATCGCCGACTCGCCGCGGTTGCAGCGGGCGATGCGCGAGGAGAAGCTCGCCGGCAGCTACACCGACTTCGCCGGCGCGCGCCTGAGCTACGAAGCGACGGTGACGCCGGCGCAAGGCCAGCGGCTCGATCAGGGCGACCTGGCCGCGCTGCCCAATCCGCTCGACCCGTTGGGCATGCCCGAAGGCACTTCGGTGCTGATGCGTGGGCAGCAGCTCAAGGGCCACGAATTCGAATTCAACTACCGCTATTACGGCGGCGGCAAGGAAAGCCGCACCGAACTGGAAGGCGCCGGCTTCGGCGTGCGCAAGCTCGAAGGCGCGCTGGTGGAGGTCTATGCCGGACCGATCAAGACCGCCGAGAACGCGTCGTATCTCGGCCTGGGCAAGGTCGGCACCGCCTCGGTCGGCTTGAGCATGGAAAACTCGGCCGAGACCCGCTCGCTGCACAGCGCGCGCATCGACCTGTCGACCCAGGAAGGGCGCGACGCCTACCAGGCGTTCATGAGCGCGGGCAAGGTGCCCGACTGGAATCCGCCGGGCGTGCAGCGCTCCGGCAAGACCGAGGTGTTCAACGCCGAGGACGCCAAGCGCCTGGGCATCGAGTTGGGGCCGATGTCGCTGGCTCTGGGCGGCAACAGCCAGGTCACCCTGACCCGCAACACCTGGCAGGACGGCAGCGCCGATTGGCAGGCCAGTTACCAATCCGCCGGCGGCATGGCGACCGAACTCAAGTGCCGGATCGGCGCCGACGGCAAGGAAGCGCCGGGCAGCAGCCAGTGGACGCTGACCCTGGCCGATACCGATCCGACCCTGGCCCGCTATTTCAACGCCGCCTTCGATCCCAAGCAGTTGGGCCGGCAGTTCGAGCACCGTCAACACCTGCAGATGCAATTCAGCGACGACCAGTTGCTGGACCTGCGCGAGCGAGCGCGGCAGGCCGTGGTCGCGGACGGCGGCGCGGACGGCGAACAACGCCTGCGCGATCTGGATGCGGGGCGCGGCGTGCTCGGCCCCGGCGACGTGATCGAGAAGATCGCCGTCGCCGACACGCCCGACGAAGTGTTCGCAACGATCTCCAGCAATGGCGACACCGGCCACGTCGCCCCCGCCCTGTTGGCGATCGTGCGCGCCGGCGACGATGCCCCGCTGCTCGGCGGGTTCACGATGAAGCAGGCCGGCTGAGCGCGGTGGCGGGCCGGGTCGCGGCGGCGCGGGCGCCGCGCGGCTCGGCCCGGCGTCGGACTGCGACGCCGCTGCGAGTGCGTTGCCGCGGCCGCGACGGACTCGCGACGCGACGGCCTGGGACGCGGCCGCTCGCGCGCGGCCGCGCGGACCCGGTGGTCCGAACCCGCGCGCCGGCTCCGACATCGGCTGTCGTGCCTGCCGTGGTGACGGTTGTCATGTCTGTTCCAGTTCTAGGGTTACCCCCAGTTCCGAACCTGAACACGCGCTCTTATCGTGGCGGCCTGGGCGCTTCGCGGCGCCCCCAAGCCAAGACGAGGGATCAGCGATGAGCGGCATCGACGGCGTCAACTACCAACTGTTGCGCAACCTGCCGCCGGAAGACCGGCAGGCCATCCTCGACGCCGCCAAGACCCAGGCCGCGCCGGCGCCGGAACCTCCGCCGCCGCCCCCGCCGCCGCCGCCGGCCCCGCCGCCGCAGGACGCCAAGACGCCCGAAGAAGCGGTGCGCGCGATCCACGGCCTGCCGCTGCCGAAGAACAGCGACCTGTCCTCGAGCATGCCCTCGCAGGTCTACGACTCGATCTACCGGCCGCGCGTGAGCGAGTTCAACACCACCCGCCGCACCGAAGCGCAGGCGGCGCTGGACCGGATGGAGCCCAAGCTCGAGGACTTCCGCAACAGCGGCCTCAACGGCGCCACCGCCAACTACGAGTACCAGCAGTCGCGCGACGCGTTCGACAGCAATCCCTACGTCAAGGAATTGCAGCGCATCGTCGTGGAGGCCACCGACAAGCCGACCGACGTGCCGGCCTACCTGACCAACAGCGGCGACGCCAAGCCCAGCGAAGTCGCCAAGCTCGATTTCCCGACGGTGCGCGGCGCGCTGGAAACCCTGGGCGTGCAGTTGCCCGACCAGCCTACGCCCGAGCAGGTCGCGTCCAGCTACGAACTGCTCAAGCTGATGCCCGGCGACGTGCTGTCGTACGCGATCAACCCCGGCATGTCGGTCACCTACAGCACGCCGGTCGTCGGCATCGGCACGCCCGGCGTGGTCTCGCCGCAGCTCAAGTCCGACATCGTCGCCGAGGGCAAGGTGGAACTGTCCGACGTGCAGACCGGCGTGGACTTCCAGCAGACCCAGCAGTTCAAGGCCTCGGTGCAGCTGCACACCGAAGCGGGCGTGGAAGTGGCGAAGACGCCGCTGCAAAAGCTCTACAAGTACGCCGACCGTTTCAACCAGGTGCCCGACGGGGTCAAGGAGCTGGTCGACAACTCCAAGCTGCTCAAGGCCGCGCTGAAGGCGCCGCCGGTGCTCGGCCACTACATGGAGGTCGAAGGCACCCGGCTGAGCTACGAGGCGACGGTGACGCCCGAGCAGGGCGCCAAGCTCGACAAGGGCGACATGAGCGGCATGCCCAATCCGCTCGATCCGCTGGCGATGCCCGAAGGCACCTCGGTGCTGATGCGCGGGCAGAACCTGACCGGCTCGGATTTCGCCCTGAACTACAAGTCCTACGTCGGCATCGGCGGCACCCACACCGAACTCGACGGCGCCGGCTTCGGCGTGCGCAAGGTCGACAGTTCGGTGGTCGAGGTCTACGCCGGCCCGATGGAGACAGTGGAGAACGCGACCATGTTCGGCCTGGGCAAGGTCGGCTCGTACTCGATCGGCCTGAGCGTGGAGACCAGCAGCGAGACCCGCTCGCTCAACACCGCGCGCATCGACCTGTCCACCCAGGAAGGCCGCGACGCCTACCAGGCGTTCATGAGCGGCGGCAAGGTGCCGGACTGGAACCCGCCGGGCGTGCAGCGCTCGGGCACCACCGAAGTGTTCAACGCCGAGCACGCCGCGCGGCTGGGCATCGACCTGGGCCCGGTGTCGATGGGCATCGGCAACAGCAGCCAGCTCACCATCACCCGCAACGTGTGGCAGGACGGCACGGTCGACCAGACCAACAGCTACCAGTCGATGGGCCAGACCACCGACGTGCAGTTCCAGGTCGGCGCCGACGGCAAGCCGGTCAAGGATTCCACCCAGTGGACCCTGGTGCTGCCCAACACCAGCGACGTGGCCGCCTCGTACTTCAACTCGTCGTACCACCCCGAGCAGCTCAACAAGAAATTCGACGGCGACCAGCACCTGCAGTTCGAATTCACCGACAAGAACCTGATGGCGCTGCGCGACCGCGCCCGCGAGAGCGTGGGCAACATCGGCGGCGAACAGCATGGCGGCGAGCGCCTGCGCGACCTGGATTCGGGCCGGATCACGCCGTTCCCCAACGACCTGAGCGAACAGATCGCCATCGCCAAGACCCCGGACGAAGTGTTCGCGGCGATCTCGCGCCGCGGCCAATCGGGCTGCGAGGATTTCGTGTCGATGATGATGTGGGGCGACCAGCGCGACACCAAGTTGCCGGGCACGTTCACGCTGAAGGACGCGGGCTGAGGTTGCGGATCCTGGGGAGGGTCGCGAAAACGCCCGGCATGCCGGGCGTTTTCGTTTTTCGCCGCGCACCGCAGCCCCTGTAGGAGCGGCGCAAGCCGCGACCGCGACAACGCAACTACGACGAAACTTGCAACGCGAGCGGACGCCCCGCGGTCGCAGCTCGCGCGGCTCCTACAGGTAGATTACGCGGCGCCGCGAGATTCACACCGGCGAGGGATTGCGCTCGGCGAAACCGGCCTGGTGCCAGTACGGATAAGCCTTATCGCGCGCGCTCGCGGCGTCGAGCGTAGCCACTTGCTCGGGGGTAAGATTCCAACCGACCGCGCCGAGGTTCTGCCGCAGTTGTTCCTCGTTGCGCGCGCCGATCACCACGGTCGCCACGGTCGGCCGCTGCAGCAGCCAGTTCAGCGCGATCTGCGGCACGGTCTTGCCGGTCTGCGCGGCGATTTCGTCGAGCGCGTCGACCACGCGGTACAGGTACTCCTGCTCCACCGGCGGTCCCATGTCGGCGGTGGCGTGCAGGCGGCTGGTGTCCGGCAGCGGCTGGCCGCGGCGGATCTTGCCGGTCAGGCGGCCCCAGCCCAGCGGGCTCCACACCACCGCGCCGACGCCCTGGTCCAGGCCCAGCGGCATCAGCTCCCATTCGTAGTCGCGGCCGATCAGTGAGTAATAGGCCTGGTGGGCGACGTAGCGGCTCCAGCCGTGGCGCTCGGCCAGGTCCAGCGACTTCATCAGATGCCAGCCGGAGAAATTCGACACGCCCAGGTAGCGCAGCTTGCCGGCGCGGACCAGATCGTCGAGGGTCGACAGCGTCTCTTCGATCGGCGTGCGCGCATCGAAGCCGTGCAGTTGGAACAGGTCGATGTAGTCGGTGCCCAGGCGCTTGAGCGAGGCGTCGACGCTGCGCAGCAGGTGTTGGCGCGAGGAGCCGACCTCGTTCTCGCCGTCGCCGAAGCGGAAGGTGGCCTTGGTCGAGATCAGGTAGCTGTCGCGCGGGCGGCCCTGCAACGCTTCGCCGAGGATGGACTCGGCCGCGCCGCGCGAATAGATGTCGGCGCTGTCGAACAGGTTGACGCCGGCTTCGAGCGCGATGTCGAGCAGGCGGCGCGCCTCGGCCACGTCGGTCTGGCCCCAGGCCTTGAAGAAATCGCCGTGGCCGCCGAAGGTGCCGGTGCCGAAGCTGAGCACCGGCACGCGCAAGCCGGAGCGGCCGAGATAACGGTGTTCCATGCCGCACTCCTGAGATGAGGGGAGAGCGCCATTGCACGCCATCGGCGGCGCGCGCGGCAACCGCGCCGGCGGGACGATGCGTTGTCGCCGTGCGGCGCCCCCGCTCCTGTGGGAGGGCCTTCAGGCCCGATGCCTTCCGATCAAATCGCCGCAGCCCGACGCAACAGCCTCAAGCTACGGTTACCGCGAAGGCCCCGGCACGAACTTCACGTCCGAAGGCGACACCATCGGCAAGGTCTGCACCGTCGCGCCGAGTTCGCCGCTGGCCGGATCGCGCGCGATCACCACCAGATTGCCGCTGTGCTGGTTGGCCACCACCACATGGCGCCCGTCCGGCGCGAGCGCGAATTCGCGCGGCCCGCGGCCTTCGCTGGCGCGGCGCTGCAGCGGACGCAGGCGGCCGTCTCCGGGATCGACCGCGTACACGGCGATGTGGTTGTCCTCGCCGCGGTTGCTGGCGTAGATGAATCGCCCGTCGGCCGACAGGTGCAGCGCGGCGGCGGCGTTGCCCTGGCGCCGGCCCGGGTCCAGCGCCAGGGTCTGGACGATGCGCAGGCGGCCGTCGTCGTGATCGAGCGCGACGATCTCGCCGCTCATCTCCAGGGTCAGATAGGCATGGCGGCCATCGGCGGAAAACAGCAGGTGGCGCGGCCCGCTGCCGGCCGGCAGTTCCAGCCACGGCGTCGTCGCGGCCAGCAACGGCCGCTCGGCGCTGCGCGCCGGGTCGTAGCGATAGGCATAGACCTTGTCGGCGCCGAGGTCGGCGGCGAACACGTAGCGGCCGTCGGGCGATTGCGCGGCGGCGTGCACGTGCGGGCCGAGTTGGCGCTCGCGATCGGCCTGGCTGGCGCGATGGCCGAGCACCTGCACCGCCGCGCCGAGACGGCCGTCGGCATCGACCGGCAGTACGGCGAGGCTGCCACCGGGGCTCTGCGCACCGGAGTAGTTCGACACGAACAGGTAGCGCCCGTCGCGGCCGAGCGCGGCGTGCGCCGGATCGTCGCCGAGGGTGTTGGCGCGCGACAGCGCGCGGCTGCGGGCGGCACCGCGGCCGAGCGCGAAGCTGCTGGCGCGGCCGACCGGATCGGGCGAGGCCGGGCCGTTCTCGTTGACCGCGAACAGGCGCGCGCCGTCGGCCGAGACGGTCAACCACGACGGATTGTCGGTGACGATGGTTTCCAGCGGCCGCGGATCGATGCGGCCGCTGGCCGGGTCGAAGCGATAGCGGCCGACGCCTTGGCACTGCCCGCCGGTGTAGCAGCCCACCAACAATTCGACCGGCGCGGTCTCGGCGTGGGCGATGGCGGCGCTCATGAGCAGGCTCCAGGCTAGCAGGGCGGAACGCAGGGGCATCGTGGGCTCCGGTGGGCGCGAAGCGTCGATGCTGCCTCAATCGCGGCGTTCGACCAAGGACGGGGTTTGGCGTTCGGGCGGTCGAAGCGACCGGATCCGAGAGCATCGGGGCTGAAGGCCCTCCCACAACAGCCGCTCTTGTGGGAGGGCCTTCAGGCCCGACGCTGTCCTGTCCGCTCAGCGCGAATACTCGAACTCCACCTCCGCCTGCGCCGTCACCTCGCCGGTCTGCGCCGGCGCCTCGGCCGCATAGTCGTACGCGCGCGCGCCGTACTGCCGCGCGGTCGGCGTTTGCGGCGACCACCACGGACGCTCGTCGAGGAACTTCACCGCGCGCGCCCCGCGCAGACGCCAGCCCAGTTCCTGCGCGGTCGCCAGGGCGCGCCGCTGCGCGTCGCGCAGGGCCAGGCGCTGCGCTTGCTCGGTGTACTCGGGCAGGCGTTCGGAGAACGACCGCAGTTCGAATTCGGCCACGCCGGCCTCGGCCAGGGCCTGCTGCAGCCGGACCAGCGCGGCCTCGCCGCGCACGCGCACGGCGAAACGGCTGGAGAAGCGCCATTGCGGCGCCGCCTGGGTCCCGCGCGACTGCAACCGCGGCGGGTCCTGCGCGCGCCCGGCCAGGGCGCCGGCGTGGGCGTCGAGCACCCGCCGCAGCGCCGCCTGCGCCGGCTCGAAGCGTTCGCGCGCGGCGTTCGCGTCGGCGCCGTCGCCGACCGCGGCGAACGCCAGTTCGTACAGGTCCGGCTGCCAGGCCACGCGGCCGAATCCGGCCACGCGCAAACGCCCGCCGGTCTCGATGTCTTGCGCCGCCGCAGCGGCCGGCCACGCCAGCCCCAGCGCCAGGATCCAGGCCGCCGCCATGTTCATGGGCACCGCCCTCTTGGAGGTCGGCGCCATTCTATGGCGCCGCGCAGTGCGCCGGCGTCGCCCAGGCTGGGCCGTGCCGGCGCGCGCGCGTATCCTAGGCGCCGCGCCGGCCGCGTCCGCGCCGGCGCGCAGTCCATCACGCACGAGCGCCGCCATGACCGATACCCCGCCCGACCGCCTCTCCAACGACCCGCGCAGCCCGTTCTACGCCCCTTCCGTGCTCGAACGCGGCATCGGCATCCGCTTCAACGGCGTGGAGCGCAGCAACGTCGAGGAGTACTGCATCAGCGAAGGCTGGGTGCGCCTGCCGGTCGGCAAGTCGCTCGACCGCCGCGGCAACCCGATGACGATGAAGCACAAGGGCGCGGTCGAGGCCTATTACCTCACCGAAGCGCCCGACGCCGAATAAGCCTTCGCCGCCGCGCGAGCTTTCGTGGGAGGGGCTTCAGCCCCGACGCTTTCGTCTCAGGTCGCCGCGACCCGGGCCGGCGGCGTCGGGGCTGAGGTCCCTCCCGCTGCGTTTGCGGGCGCCGCGCGCAGGCCCGCGAGCAATCGGTCCATGTCGGCGGCGAGTTCCGGGATCGGCTGCGGCAGGCGCTGCGCGGCCTCGATCAAGGCGCAGGCGCGCGCCGCCTCGCCGGCCGCCGCCGCGTCCAGGGCGCGGGCGTAGTCGCCCAGCGGCGCCGGCGCGTCCAGCACCGGCCGCAGCCACTGGCGCGCATCGCTCGCAATGCCGCGCATCAGCAGCAGTTGCGCCAGTTGGAAACGCGCGACCACGAATTCCGGCAGCCGCGCCAGCACCGCGCGCAGGCGCTGCTCGGCGCGGTCGTACAGGCCCAGTTGGGCGTGCTGGATCGCCAGCAGGTACTGCGCGTGGACGTTGTCCGGATCGCATTCGAGCACCCGCTGCAGCAGGCGCACGGCCTCGACGTCGCGCGCCTGGGCGATCGCGGCGTGGGCGCGCTGCAGCAGCGCCGTCAGATCGGGACGCGGTTCGGTCATGCGGTGGGCGGAAGGCGACAGGGCGGAATCGGCGCGACGGGCGCGGCCGCGCGTTCCCCGGTGCGCGGCCCCGCCGTGCGGGGGTGCTCATTGTGCCGCGCCGACGGTCCGCGAAAAAAGCGAACTGCGTCATAACGAAAAGCGAAGACGGCTTGGTGTAGCGTCCGATCGCCGCCGTCCAGGGACGGCCCCGCCACCGGCCACGAAGGCCGCGGCGCGGCCCGCACGGCCCGCGGCCTGCAGTTCACCGACGCACAACCGATCATTGGAGGATCACCATGTCGTCGCGTTCCCCGCTCCGCATTCGCCCCCGTTCCCCTCTCCCCGCGCGCGGCCTGCTCGTCGCCGGCCTCGCCGTCGCCCTGGCCCTGGCCGGCTGCAGCCGCAAGGTCGAGCGCGCCGAATCGGCCGATGCCGCCGCCGTGGAGTACGTCTCCGCGCCCGAGCCGCCGATGGCCGCGCAGGCGCCCGCAACCAACACCGAGAACTACGAGAAGATCGAGCCCAACCCGATCCACCGCACCGCCGAACAGCCGGTCTCGACCTTCTCCATCGACGTCGACACCGGCAGCTACGCCAACGTGCGGCGCATGCTCGCCGCCGGCGAACTGCCGCCCAAGGACGCGGTGCGGATCGAGGAACTGGTGAACTATTTCGACTACGGCTACCCGCGCCCGGAATCCAAGGACGTGCCGTTCGAGGTCACCACCGAGCTGGCGCCGGCGCCGTGGAACGGCAAGCGCGTGCTGCTGCAGATCGGCATCCAGGGCTACGACGTGGAGCGCGAGCAGCTGCCGCCGGCCAACCTGGTGCTGCTGGCCGACACCTCCGGCTCGATGGACGAACCCGACAAGCTGCCGCTGCTCAAGCGCGCCTTCGCCCAGTTGCTGCCGCAGCTGCGCGCGCAAGACCGGGTGTCGATCGTGGCCTACGCCGGCTCGGCCGGGCTGGTGCTGCCGCCGACCCCGGGCGACCACGGCGGCGAGATCATGGACGCGCTCGAACGCCTGCAGGCCGGCGGCTCCACCAACGGCGGCGAAGGCATCCAGCTGGCCTACGCGACCGCGCGCCAGGCCTACATCGACGGCGGCATCAACCGCGTGCTGCTGGCCACCGACGGCGATTTCAACGTCGGCGTGGCCAACCAGCAGGCGCTGGAAACCCTGGTCGCCGACCAGCGCAAGAGCGGCATCGCCCTGAGCACGCTCGGCTTCGGCACCGGCAACTACAACGACGCCATGGCCGAGCGCCTGGCCGACGTCGGCAACGGCAACCACGCCTACATCGACAGCGCGCTGGAAGCGCAGAAGGTGCTGGTCGAGGAAATGGGCTCGACCCTGATGACCATCGCCGGCGACGTCAAGGTGCAGGTCGAGTTCAACCCGGCCACGGTCGCCGAGTACCGCCTGATCGGCTACGAGAACCGCCTGCTCAAGCGCGAGGACTTCAACAACGACCAGGTCGACGCCGGCGAGATCGGCGCCGGCCACGACGTCACCGCGCTGTACGAACTGGCCCTGGTCGGCTCCGGCGGCGAGGCCAGCGACCCGCTGCGCTACGCCAAGGACGAGGCGCCCAAGCCCGCCGGCGCGGTCAAGCCCGACGAGCTGGCGCTGCTGAAGCTGCGCTACAAGCGTCCGGGCGAAGACCGCAGCCGCCTGATCGAGAGCCCGCTGATGCGCCGCGACATCGCCGCGCAGCCCGGCGAACGCATGCGCTTCGCCGCGGCCGTGGCCGGCTTCGGCGAGATGCTGCGCGGCGGCGAGCGGCTGGGCCCGGGTTTCGGCTGGGACGGCGTGATCGGCCTGGCGCGCAGCGCGCGCGGGGACGATCGCAACGGTTACCGCGGCGAGTTCCTGCAACTGGCGCAGACGGCGCGCAGCCTGCAGGCCAAGGCGCCGGGCGGCGGGTCCGTCGCGGCCGGCGAGTAAACCGGCGTCGTTGGGACGCATCTGCCGCGCGCTCGGCGGATGCGTCCGTTGCGACGAGACATTCGAATGCGCCGCCTCCGAGGGAGGCGGCTCCGAGGTCGCGAAGCCACCAGGTTCGGGTGTCGTTGCTGTTGCCACTGCTCTTGCAGTTGCTCTTCGCTGTGACGCAACCCCGCCCGAGGCCCACGTCGCCCAGCCCCGGAGGGCGCGCGCATGGATGCGCGCGTGCGCCATGGGACAGGATGTCCCTTATGGCGCAGTCCCGCGCAAGACGCTGGACTTAGTGGCTTGTGACCTTAAACAAGCGTTTTTCTTTGGCTACTTTCTTTTGTCGCGCTGACAAAAGAAAGTAGCTCGGCCGCTTGCGGACGAAAGCTCTTGATAGTGGCTTGTCATCGCGCGACATATCGATAACGGCGAAGGCAGCAGCAAGATCAAAATGGGTTCCGGCTTTCGCCGGAATGACGGGCGAGGGGTTGCGTATCCGACTGTAGGAGCGGCGCGAGCCGCGACCGCGGCAACGCAACTACGACGCAACTTTCGCAATCGCCGCGATGGCGCGGTCGCGGCTTGCGCCGCTCCTACAGGGGGCGTGCCGCGGTGGGCTCTGCGTTTGCGTGTTCGCACGAGTGACGACAAGCGAAGATCAAGAGCTTCCGTCCGCAAGCGGCCGGGTCACTTTCTTTGTCTTAAGCCACAAAGAAAGTAACCAAAAAAAAAGGCCTTGTTTTTTCGGATCAAGAGCCACTATGGCTCATCGTGGCGCGGGGCCGCGCCATAAGGGGCATCCTGCCCCATGGCGCGCATGCGCATCCATGCGCACGCCCTTCGGGGCTGCAGAACGTGTGCTTTGCTTGGGGTTGCGTCCCAGCAAAAAGCAACGGCAACGACAACGGCAAAATCAAAACGGATGGTGGTTTTCGCCGGAATGGCGGCGCAGCTACGGAAGCGCCGCCCTAAACGCAAAGCGGCGCGAGCCGAAGCTCGCGCCGCCTGGGTCCGGCGCCGTCGCCGCGGTGCTCAATCCACCGCTGCGCGCCGATGGAACCCCAACGCGTAGAACAGCACCGTCAACAGGACCAAGAACGCCGGTCCCACGATCAACGCCACCCGGGTGTCCGGGAAATAGGCCATCAGCCCGATCACCAGCACCAGGAACGCCAGCGCGATCCACGAGCCGACCGGGAACATCGGCGCCTTGAACGCCAGCGCATCGCGCTCGGCCGCGCTCAGGCGGGCGCGGAACTTCATGTGCGCCACCAGGATCACGCCCCAGGTCCAGATCGCGCCGAAGGTGGCGATGGACGTCACCCACACGAACACCTTGGCCGGGGCCAGATAGTTCGCCGCCACGCCGATCAGCAGCGCCGCCACCGACACCAGGATCGCCGCGCGCGGCACGCCGCCGGGCGAGGTGCGCGCGAACACCGCCGGCGCCTGCTTCTGCTGGGCCAGGTTGTAGAGCATGCGCCCGGTGCTGAAGATGCCGCCGTTGCACGACGACAACGCCGCGGTGAGGACCACGAAGTTGATGATGCCGGCGGCCTCGCGGATGCCCAGGCGTTCGAAGGTCTGCACGAACGGGCTGCCGGTGGTGCCCAGTTCGTTCCACGGGTACAGCGACAGGATCACGAACAGCGCGCCGACGTAGAAGATCACGATCCGCCAGAACACCGAGTTGATCGCGTCGGGAATCGACTTGGCCGGGTTGGCCGCCTCGCCCGCGGTCAGGCCGATCATCTCCACGCCGAGATAGGCGAACATCACCATCTGCAGCGACATCAGCACGCCCTGCGCGCCGTTGGGGAAGAAGCCGCCGTGCGCCCACAGGTTGGAGATGCCGATGGCCACGCCGTTGTTGCCCAGGCCGAACACGATCATCGCCAGGCCGCCGAGGATCATCGCGACGATGGTCACCACCTTGATCATCGCGAACCAGAATTCGAACTCGCCGTAAGCCTTGACCGTGATCAGGTTGACCGAGCCCATCGCCACCAGCGCGGCCAGCGCCCAGGCCCATTGCGGCGAACCGGGGAACCACACCTGCATGTACACGCCGACCGCGGTGATCTCGGCCACGCAGGTCACCAGCCACAGGAACCAGTAGTTCCAGCCGGTCAGGTAGCCCGACAGCGGGCCGAGGTAGTCGCGCGCGTAGCGGCTGAAGGAACCGGCCACCGGGTTGTGCACCGCCATCTCGCCGAGCGCGCGCATGATGATGAAGATCGCGCCGCCGCCGAGCAGGTAGGCCAGCAGGATGCCGGGGCCGGCCAGCTTGATCGCGTTGGCCGAGCCCAGGAACAGGCCGACGCCGATCGCGGCGCCCAGCGCCATCAGGCGGATGTGGCGCTCGCTGAGGCCGCGGTGGAGTTGCTGGTGGTCGTTGGGCATCCGCGGTGGCTCCGGCTGCGGTCCGGCGCGACGACCGCGCTGCGCTCAACGCGGCCGGGCCGGGACCGCCGCAGCATACTCCGCGGGTCGGGTATACGGCAGGGTTCGGTCGCGACGAATGGCTGCCGCTTTTCCCGGTTTTTCCCGTGTCGGGCGGTTTTCGGTGAGGGCGCCGTCGGCGGCTGCGGCGAAACTCGCGTCTGCGGCGCTCATCCCCTCACCCCGACCCTCTTCCGCAAGCGGGAGAGGGAACACATTCGCAGCGCCGCTCAAAGCCCCTCTCCCGCTTGCGGGAGAGGGGGTGGGATGAGGGACGCGCTCCGACCGACTAGACCGCCGCGTTCAACTCTTGAGCTTGTAGCCGGTCCGGAAGATCCACCACACCACCACCAGGCACAAGACCATGAACCCCGCGGTCATCCCCACGCTCAGCCCGATGTCCACGTCCGACTTGCCGTAGAAGCTCCAACGGAACCCGTTGACCAGGTACACCACCGGATTGAACAGCGACACCGAGCGCCAGAACGGCGGCAGCATGTCGATGGAATAGAAGCTGCCGCCGAGGAAGGTCAGCGGCATCACGATCATCATCGGGATCATCTGCAGCTTTTCGAAGCCGTCCGCCCACACCCCGATGATGAAGCCGAACAGGCTGAAGGTGACCGCGGTCAGCACCAGGAAGGCGATCATCCACAGCGGATGGACGATCTCGAAGTCGACGAAGAACCGCGCCGTGATCAGCATCAGCGTGCCCAGGATCACCGACTTGGTCGCGGCCGCGCCGACGTAGCCGCAGATCGCCTCGATGAACGACACCGGCGCCGACAGCAGTTCGTAGATCGTACCCGACCACTTGGGCAGGTAGATGCCGAAGGAGGCGTTGGAGATGCTCTCGGTCAGCAGCGACATCATGATCAGGCCCGGCACTATGAAGGCCGCGTAGCTGACCCCGCCGATCTCGACCATGCGCGAGCCGATCGCCGAACCGAACACGATGAAGTACAGCGACGTCGACAGCACCGGCGTGGCGATGGACTGCATCAGGGTGCGGAAGGTGCGGTGCATCTCGAAGAAATAGATCGCCTTGATCGCATGCAGGTTCATGCCCGCGCCTCCTGCGCCGCCGTGCGCGGTCGTTTGACCAGTTCGACGAAGATCTCCTCCAGCGAACTCTGCGCGGTGCGCAGGTCCTTGAACTCGATGCCGTGCTCGGCCAACCGCTTGAGCAGCGCGGCGATGCCGGTGTCCTCGGCCTGGGCGTCGAAGGTGTAGACCAGCTCGTTGCCGTCGGCCGACAGCGCCAGCGCGTCGTTGGCCAGTCCGGCCGGCAGCGCGGCCAGCGGCGCCTGCAGTTGCAGGGTCAGCTGCTTCTTGCCGAGCTTGCGCATCAGCGCGCGGGTGTCCTCGACCAGCACGATCTCGCCTTTGTTGATGACCCCGACCCGGTCGGCCATTTCCTCGGCCTCCTCGATGTAGTGGGTGGTTAGAATGATGGTCGTGCCGTTCTCGCGCAGGCGCGACACCATCGCCCACATTTCGCGGCGCAGTTCCACGTCGACGCCGGCGGTGGGTTCGTCGAGGAACAGGATGCGCGGCTCGTGCGACAGCGCCTTGGCGATCAGCACGCGCCGCTTCATGCCGCCGGACAGGGCCATGATCTTCTCGCCGCGCTTGTCCCACAGCGCCAGCTCGCGCAGCAGTTTTTCCAGATAGGCCGGATCGGGCGCCTTGCCGAACAGGCCGCGACTGAAGCGGACCGTGTCCCACACGGTTTCGAACGCGTCGGTGTGCAACTCCTGCGGCACCAGCCCGATCGCCGCGCGCGCGGCGCGATAGTCGCGCACGATGTCGTGGCCGTCGGCCAGCACCCGGCCCTCGCCGGGATTGACGATGCCGCAGACGATGCTGATCAGGGTGGTCTTGCCGGCGCCGTTGGGGCCGAGCAGGGCGAAGATCTCGCCGCGGCGGATGTCCAGGTCGATGCGCTTGAGCGCCTGGAAACCGCCGGCGTAGGTCTTGGTCAGGCCCTGGATCGACACGATGGCGTCGGCGGCGGGCATGGGGGAAGCGGGGGTCTGTGGCGGCATGGCGGCTCCGCGGTCGCCGCGCGCGGCGCGGCTGTGGAGGTGGCGCGGCGCCGGGGACGGCGCGGCGGCGAAGGACGGTCGGCAACGGGGCAAGACCGGGCGCTGCGATGGTAACGGCGCCGGCGCGCGCGGCGCGTGTGGGTACGAGCGCACGGATGGAACAGTGCGGGCGCGCGGCGGCGGCCGCCAGGGTGATTTGTCAGGCGCTTGCGGGCGATGGCGGGGCCGCGGCGGAGTGCCGCGACGCCGCGCCGGCTTAGCGCTCGGCGAGGTAGGCGTCCAGGCGTTCGAACGAATCGCTCCAGCCCGGCACCGTGCCCATCTCCTGCGCCAGTTCGCGTTCCTCGCGGTCGGGGAACACGATGGCCACGGTCAACAGGGTTTCCTCGGGGCCTTGTTCGGCGAAATCGACGGTCACCTCCGAGGGCTGCGGCGGGCGCTCGTCGTCCCAGTCGTCGGTGTAGACCAGCCGGTCGGGTTCGAGGATCTGCCGGTACACGCCCTTGATCGGATACTCGGCGCCGTCCGGCCCGACCATGCAGATGCGGAACTGCCCGCCCACGCGCACGTCCATCTCGCGCACCACGCTGCGAAAGCCGTGCGGGCCCCACCAGCGGGCGACGTGGACCGGGTCGGTCCAGGCCAGGAACGCCAGCTCGCGAGGGGCGTGGATGATGCGTTGCAGGGTGATGCTGCGCTCTTCGATACGGTGGGTCGTGCGCGCGGGCGCCACCGCGAGCGTGCTGGAACCGTCGGACGTCATGTCGGAACTCCTGAGCGAGGAAACGCCGCGCCGCGGCCCCCGGCGCTGCGAAGCCGGGGCGAACCGAAGCCGGACGGCACGGACCGCAAATGGTTTGGATCGATCTTATGTGGAGCTGTGGTAGTTAACCGGTTGGGAAACTAGCGCCGGGACCACGCTCCGTCAAGGCAGCGGGCCACAGCATGCACAGCCGCGTCCCAAGGCTTGAGACGCACGCCGGCGCATCGACGTTGCAAGGCCTCAGGCGCCCGGCGCGGGCCTTCGCGGGCGCTTGGGGCCGGGCGCGGAATGGCGGCCTTGGTCGGCGTCGATGTCGTCGATCCAACCCGCGCGCGCGCCGGCGAACGCGTCGGCGTAGGGCACGTACGGCTTGATGTCGAGCACCGGCGTGCCGTCGAGCAGATCGACCCCGCGCAGCACCAGTGCGCCGTCCTCGACCGCCACCAACTCCACCGCCGACAACCCCAGCGGATTGGGCCGGTGCGGCGAGCGCGTCGCCAGCACCCCGCGCTTGGGCCCGCCGCGCGGCGGCTTGACCTGCGCGTTCCAACCCTGGCTGCGGTGGAACGCGAAGATCAGCCAGATCCGCTCGAACCCGGCCAGGTCGGCGTAGGCCGCCGGCGGCAGATCGGCGACGAACTCCAGCCGCGCCTGCACCGCCGCGCCGCTTTCGGTGCCGGCCACCACCGTGGACTGGTGCGGCGCGTCGATGCGCTGGGCGTAGGGCGAGCGCAGGTAGGCGATGGGGCGGCAGACGAACTCGGTAGACATGGACGGGACGGCGGCTGTGGGAGGGACGATTTCGCGGAGGGGGCTGTTCCTGTGGTTCTGTGGGAGGGACAGCTTTGTGGGAGGGACAGCTTTGTGGGAGGGACAGCTTTGTGGGAGGGACAGCTTTTGTGGGAGGGACTTCAGTCCCGACGCTTTCCGCTCAGCCCTGAACATAGTCCCATGGAGCCGCTCGCCCGCGGAAACAAAAGCGTCGGGGCTAAAGCCCCTCCCACAACAGCCCGCCCCCGGCACTCGCCCGCGGCAACTGAACCCGCATGCGTTTTGTCACTGCATCGCCCTGCGCTCCTGGCGTTATCCTGCCGGCCGAACGCCCGCCCCCGCTGCCGAGGTCCCGATGAAGTTCCTGGTGATGATCTACAACGACGATGCGCTGATCGAAGCCCTGCCCGACGGCGAGTACGCGACCATGATGCGCGGCTGCATCCGCCATGCCGACGAGATGCGCGAGAGCGGCCAGCTGGTCGACTCGCAGATGCTGGCGCCGCCGGCGCAGGCGGTGTCGCTGCGCACCCGCGGTGGCCGCACCACCTTCATGGACGGCCCCTTCGCCGAGGCCAAGGAATACCTGGGCGGCTTCAACCTGATCGAGGCGGCGGACATGGACGAGGCCGTGCGCATCGCCCAGGCGTTCCCGTGGAGCCGCACCGGCCGCATCGAGGTGCGCCCGGTCGCCGACTTCGAAGCGGTGCGCAAGCACTTCGACGCCTGAGCCGGCCGGCGGCGCGCCGCCGCCGACCCCACGGCGCCGACACGG
Source organism: Lysobacter yananisis (assembly GCF_031199375.1). Classification (NCBI taxonomy): domain Bacteria; kingdom Pseudomonadati; phylum Pseudomonadota; class Gammaproteobacteria; order Lysobacterales; family Lysobacteraceae; genus Lysobacter; species Lysobacter yananisis. Next base: position 2,288,889 of record NZ_CP133568.1, on the reverse strand, counting down.
ACGTTGATGGCGATATCCGCCGCGGCCGCCGGCCGCGGCGTCCTCGCCCGGACCACAAGGACGACTCCATGAAATCGCTGTTCGCCGCGGCGCTGTCCGCCGCCGCCCTGCTCGCCCTGGCGGCCCCGACCGTCGGCCGGGCCGCCACGCCGGCCGCGGCGGCCCGCCCTCCCGCCGCGGCGGCCGCCGGCAAGACCCTCAAGCCGTTCGCCAGCGAGCGCGAATTCCGCCGCGCGATGGCGCGCCTGCTCGGCTCCAACGCTTCGCGCCGGCACTACGCGCCGCCCGTTCCAGTCGCAGCGGACGCGCCGGCGGCGCCTGCCGCGCCCGCGCCATCGGTCCCAGCCCCGCTGGCGGCGGCGGCGAACAAAGGCACCACCCTCGACCGCATCCAGGTCACCGGCTCGCGCATCCAGTCGCCGTCCGCCGAGTCGCCGTCCGCCGACACCATCACCAACGTCCAGACCCAGGGCGTGGACGAAGGCGACATCGTCAAGAAACAAGGCGACTACCTGATCGTCCTGCGCCGCGGCCGCCTGTTCTCCGTGGACACCGGCGGCGACCGCCTGCGCGCGGTGTCGTCGATCGACGCCTTCGCCCCCGGCTCCGATCCCAGCGACACCTGGTACGACGAAATGCTCGTCGCCGACGGCACCGTGGTGGTGATCGGCTACAGCTACGACCGCGGCGGCACCGAGATCGGGCTGTTCGACCTGCAAGCCGACGGCGGCCTGCGCTATCGCGCCACCTACCAGTTGCGCAGCAGCGACTATTACTCGGCGCGCAACTACGCCAGCCGCCTGATCGGCAAGACCCTGATCTTCTACGCGCCGATGTCGCTGGAAGACTACGAAACCGACCGCCCCGACGCGCGCCTGCCCGCGCTGCGCCATTGGCGCAGCGGCGCGACCCCGGCCGACTTCCGCCGCATCCTGCCGGCCACCGCGATCTACACCGCGCCCGGCCTGCTCGACCCGCACGACGTCGCCCTGCACGCCGTGACCCAGTGCGAACTCGGCGGCCCGCGCATGCGCTGCCGCTCCAGCGCGGTGCTCGGCGCGGACAGCCGCACCTTCTACGTGTCCGAGGACGCGGTCTACGTCTGGACCTCGCGCGACCCCGATCCCGACCACCCCGGCCGGCCCAACGCCGCCGTGTTCCGCATGCCGCTCGACGGCCGCCCGCCCAGCGCGCTGCGCGCCAGCGGCTCGCCGGTCGACCAGATGTCGTTCCTGCAGCGCGACGGCTGGCTCAACGTGCTGGTCGGCAACGACGCCGAGGGCGAAGCAATGTGGGCCTCGCGCACGCGCACCGGCGATCTCGCCCTGTTGCGCGTGCGCCTGAGCGAGTTCGGCGACGGCCGCGGCATCGCCCACCGCGCCGCTTACCGCCCGCTGCCGCAGGCCAACATCTACGACTACGACCTGCACGCGCGCTTCATCGGCGACTGGCTGGTGTTCGGCTTCGGCGGCGACTGGGGCGATAAGGACGGTGTCGACGTGAAGCGGGCCTTTGCCCTGCGCTATGCCCGGCGCGAGCCGGTGTCGACATTGCGGCTGGCCCACGCGGTCGAACGCGTCGACGCGCTCGGCCCGGACGCGATCCTGATCGGCACCGACCGCGACGACGAAGAACAGGTCAGCACGCGCGCGTTGCATTTCACCAGCCTGCGCCTGGGCGCGGCGGCGCGCGTCGCCGGCCACCACCTGCAAACCGGCGCCACCCAGAGCGAGGACCGCACCCATGGCTTCTTCTACCGCCCCGAAGACGCGGACAACGGCCTGCTCGGACTGCCGGTGATCGCCGACGACGGCGACGGCGGCGCCCGCGTGCTGTTCCTGCGCAATCGCCGCCTGGACCTGAGCGCGGCCGGCGCGCTGGCCTCCAGCGCCGACGCCGGCCAGCGCCGCGACGACGGTTGCGTGGTCAGCTGCGTGGACTGGTACGGCGACGCCCGCCCGATCTTCGCCGGCCAGCGCGTCTACGCCCTGCTCGGCTACGAGTTGGTCGAGGGCCGGCGCGACGGCGGCCGCATCGTCGAACGGCGGCGGCTGGACTTCACGCCGCGCGCCAAGGTTTCGCGCTGAGCCGGGCGGCATGACCGCTTCGCGTCCCCCGCCGCGTTGACGCGCAGACGGGGGACACGATGAAACCGATCCACGAACGGCGCCGGCGCACCGCGCTGGCCGCCCTGCTCGCAGTGCTCGCTGCCGCGCCGCCGGCCGCGCCCGCGCATGGCGGCGGGCTGGACAAACACGGCTGCCACCACGACCGCAGGAACGGCGGCTATCACTGCCATCGCGGCAGCGCGCCGGCCACGGCGGCGCTGGACCGGGGCGGGTCCGCCCTGCAGCCGCCGGGACGGCGCGCCCTGCGTCCGCTGCCGGTCGATGCCGCCGGCGGCGGCAACACGCATGGCGCGACCGCCTACCCCAACTGCGCCGCGGCCCGCGCCGCCGGCGCGGCGCCGCTGCTGCGCGGCGATCCGGGCTATTCGCGCCGCCTGGACCGCGACGGCGACGGCCGCGCCTGCGAATAGCGCCACCGCCGCCGCCCGCGAACGGCGCCTGGGCCGGCCGCGGCCGGCATCGTGAACTGCCGCCAACACCGCCCGGTCCGCACTGGCCTGCGACGCGCGGCAGGCGGAGAATCGGGGGCGAATCCACTCACGGAGAGCGTCATGACACTCCGAACCGCCTGGCTGGCCCTGGCCGCCGCCGCCGTCCTGGCGAGCGGCGCCGCCGGCGCCAAGTCCCGTACCGTCACCGATCCCGACGCCCCGCGCGCCCTGCCCGAACAAGGCCCGGTCAGCGTGCGCTGGGAGAACCCCGAGCAGTTCGCCGAAATCCGCCAGAGCCGCAACCGCTTCGACGCGCGCCGCGGCAACTGGGTCGAGCAGATCGCCCAGCACGTGCGCAAGCGCGGCGAACGCGAACTGGCGCCCGGCCAGCGCCTGGCGGTCGACATCACCGACATCAAGCGCGCTGGCGACTACGAGCCTTGGCACGGTCCGCAGTTCGACGACACCCGCTTCGTCCGCGACATCTACCCGCCGCGCATCGCCCTCAGCTTCACCCTCACCGACGCCAACGGCCAGGTGATCGAACAGGGCGAACGCACCCTGCGCGACCTCAGCTTCCTGATGGGCCCGCGCAGCGCCACCGAGTCCGACCCGCTGCGCTACGAGAAGCGGCTGATCGACGACTGGATGAACCGCGAGTTCAAGGCCGACGCGCGCAGCGCGGCGCGGTGATGCTCGCCGGTCGCTGAAACAAGGGCATCGGGCCTGAAGGCCCTGCCACGAAAAGCCCCGCGATCGCGGGGCTTTTTCTTTTCCTACGGAAGGCAACGCTCCTGCGAAAGGGACCGCTCCCGTGGGAGGGACTTCAGTCCCGACACCTTCCGCTCAGATCGCCGGATTCTCTCAACCCAAGGCCTCGCTCGGCTCCGCATTGGCGTCCATGTAGAAGATCTCCCAGGTATTGCCGTCCAGATCGTCGTAAGCGCGCTGGTACATGAAGCCATAGTCCTTCGGCGCGTGCGCCTTGGCCCCGGCCGCGACCGCCTTGTCCACCAGCGCATCGACCTCCTCGCGGCTGGGCACCGGCAACGCCACCAGGGTCTGCACCTGGCGCTGCGGATCGATCAGCTCCTTCTGGGTGAAGGTCTGGAAGAACGGCCGCACCAGCAGCATCGCGAACAGGTTCTCGCCGAGCAGCATGCAGGTCGCGTTCTCGTCGGTGAACTGCGGGTTGAAGCTGTAGCCGAGCTGGGTGAAGAAGGCGACCGAACGGTCGAGGTCCTGCACCGGCAGATTGACGAACAGTTGCGCGTGGGTGGTCATGGCGAAGCTCCGATAAGGGATCGAGGTTGGGGCGGCGGGCGCCGGAACGGGTTCCGTTCCCGCCTGCTCATGACAGCGACGAGCCAGGATCGCAGGAATCGACAAGGGCGGCGAAAAAAAATCGTTGCTGTCGAGCCGCCCTTGCCGCGCCGGAAAGAACGTTCGGTCAGTTCCCGACCGGCAGGCGTGTAGCCATCAGCTGCGCCCAGCGCGCCATCAGCAATTCGGCATAACGATCGGCGGCGATGCCGTAGGCGCCGAGCGCGTAGCCGTCGTTGGCCTCCACCAACGCAGTGTTGCCGTTGTCCAGAACGCCGAAATCGATGCCGTAACCGGCTGGCGCCTCGCCGCTGTCGTGGTAGGCCCGCACCGCCTCGGCGATGGCGCGCTCGCACGGCCGCACATCCGGGTCGCCGGCATAGTGATCCAGCGCGATGACGTCCGCGCCGATCACATAGGCCCGGAACTCCGAGCGCCATCCGACCGGCGTCGAACACCATACCGATTGCCGGCGCGACCCGCCGCCCAGGAAATACAGGTCGCCCGGATGCGAAAACACGCGCCCGGTGAAAGTCTTCAGGCGGTCGGCCGGCTTGACGAACAGACTGCCCGCAGCGCCTTCGGACACCCATGACTCCACCGCGCCCAAGGTCTCCCGCCAGACCCGGCGATGCAGCCAGGGCTGCAGCGCCTGCGGGTAATCGTGCGGCGCGGGCACCGGAATGCCGAGCTGTTTCATCGCACCGTGTACGCTGGGCGCCGTGCCCATCACGAAACAGTCTTCGTCCAGCGGCAGGCTGCGCCGGTCGATGTGTTTTCGGGTGTAGCGGCGGATTTCGACGCCGCGCGGGGCCAACGCCTCGGCGACCAGGCGTTCCTCCAGTTCGAGCACGTTGTGCCGCTCTTCCAGATAAGCGATGCGGAACATGCGACGACCGGAGAGCGGGACGAGGAGTCTCACTGTAACGGCCGCCCTGGCGTCGGCGTCAACGGCTTCGCCGCACATCCCGGACAACGCAGCGGCCGCCCTGCGAACAAGGCGGCCGCCTGGCGCAGCCACGAAGCCTCAATCCTTGTCGACCCCGACGATGCGGCCGTTGTCCGGGTCCAGCCGCAGTTCGACATCGCGGCCGCCCGGATCCTCGGCCTTGGCCAGCCACAGGCCGTCGCGGTAGTCGAGGTCGTGGATGTCGGTGTAGCCGGCGGCGGACAGCGAGGCCTGGATGTCGCGCCGGCTCAGCTGCGCGACCTGTTCGTCGGGGTAGATCCGGCCGTCGGTCGGGTCCAACGCGACCTGCACGCGATTGCCGTCGGCGCTGCGCGCGTCCGCGCGCCAGACGCCGCCGCTGAAGTCCAGGTCGTTGACGCGGGTGTATCCGCGCTCGGCCAGACGGTTGCGCACGTCGTGCTCGGTCAGCGCGGTCTGGTTCTCGCGTACTTGCGCGCCGGCGGAGAGGCCGGCGCCGGCGACGGCCAGGGCGAGCGCCAGCAGGATACGACCGCCCAGGCGAGGCGGCACGGGGCGAGGCGGGATCGGCTTGCTCCTCATGACAGGCTCCTGCGATGGGGGAGTTCCGATTTTCCTCGCGGTCCCGGCGCGATGCGCGAACCATGGATGAACATCGCCGCGCGCGTGCGCGCGCCGCGGCGTTCGCGCCAGCGCATCGCGGAAACTGAAGCGGCGCCGCCGCGGTTTTCGGCCGCGCCGGCGCGGGCCTCACCTGCCGCTAACGCGATGTTCGCGCCATCGCGACGCCGCCGATGTCCGTCGTTGCGCCGCCGCATGCGTTTGCGCGGCCATCGCCCGGGGCTGGCTGCGCGCCCCGGGCCTGACCGATAATCGCGCCCACCCTCGGCCCGCGCCGCTTGCGCGCGGCCGCCCCTCCGGAGACCGGCCGTTGTACGCCCAGTGCCGAAAATGCAAACGGCCGATCGCGCCCAACGCCCTGCGCTGCCCGCAGTGCGGGATTCCGATGCCGTTGGGCGGGGTGCCGTCGGTCTGGCAGATGTGGCGCGCCAACGGCACCGCCACCCGCATCCTCTTCATCGGCGCCTGCATGCTGATCACGCTGCTGGTGTTGTCGATGGCCAGCGACGATGTCAGCGACTTCATCGCCCAAACCAGCAAGGCCCACAACGACGCCGCCGACAGCCGCGAACTTCTGCTGCGCGAACAGCAGCGCCTCAACCAGCCCGACGGCAGCGAGAGGCTCGACCGGCCCGAACCTTCGGCCGCCACCGCGCTGGCGCCCGCGCGCGACGCCAAGTCGCTGATGCAGGGCATGCGCATCGTCCTGCGCGAGGTCGGCGACAAGAGCCGCTACCGCCAGGCCAAGGCCCAGCAGCGGATCGAAGGCCTGCACCTGGAGCAGCAGTTGCTGCCGGAAACCCTGCTCGGCCCCAAGGCCACCCAGGCCGCCCGCCGCACCAACCGCGAGTACGCCGAACTGCTCAACTACACGTTGGCGGTCAAGCAGGCCAGCCAGCGCGAACTCGCCCTGCGCCTGCGTGCGCTGACCGGCGAAGGCCCCGACGGCCGCGCGATCATGACCGAGTTCCAGCGCAACCTCGCGCGCGAGAGCGAAGAGGACGCCGCGCTGATGAAGAACCGGCGCGCGATCATCGAGCGGATCGAGCGCATTTACGACCTCGCCGACGCGCACCGCGACGGTATCGAAGTGCGCGACGACGGCAGCCTGGCCTTCGCCGATCCGCTGGTCGCCGAGCAATACAACCGCAGCATCGCCGAGATCGGCGCGTTCCTGCAGCAGAGCGAGAGCATCGACGTGCAGCGCCGCGCGCGCACCCAGGCGGCGCTGCAGGAAATCGACCGACTGCGCCGCTGAGCGCGCCCGCCGGGCAAGTCCAACCGCGCCAGCGAAGCTACGGCCGTGTCGCCGCCTCGAATTTGCGCGCCAGCGCCCGCTCCACGTCCGGCCCCGGCGGCAGGCGCAGGCCGAACTCGCGCTCCAGCACCTCCATCACCGCGCGCGGGCCGTCGAGCTCGCGGCGCACGCTGTCCTGGCCCAGGCGATGCACGGCGAAGCTGGCGTTGTTCAAGGTCTTGCGCCAACCCGGCCCAGTGCGCGCGACCAGCAACTGGTCGCGGAACGGCGAGGCCGGATGCGCGCTGACGTACCAGTTGCCGACCTCCAGGTCGATCGGCGCCAGCGGCTGCAGGTCGAAGACGTACAGCGCGCGCCATTGCCCGCCGACCTCGGCGCGCAGCAGGTAGCCGTCGTCGCGCAGGTCCAGCCGGTACGGTTCGTGCGGCGTGGCCTGCGGCTCGCGCGAATCCAGCCGTAGCGGCGCGGTCGGCACCATGCCGCCGAAACCGACGTCGGCCAGGTAGTCCGCGCCGTCCAGCCGCACCAGCGCGACCAGGTGGGTGCGCGCGGTCAGCGCGTCCTCCGGCCCGCCCATCACCACCCGGCCGGCGACCGCGCGCAGGTCGAAGCCCAGTTCGCGCAACAAAGCCTGGAACAGGCCGTTGAGTTCGTAGCAATAGCCGCCGCGGCCGTCGTGCAGCAGCTTGCGCTGCAGCGAATCCAGGTCCAGCGCGATCGGCGCGCGGGTCAGGTTGGCCACGGTTTCGAACACGAATTGCGCGCTGTGGCGCTGCTGCAGCGCGGCCAGGGTCGCCAGGGTCGGCGGCGGCGGCGCGTCGAAGCCCAGCCGTTGCAGGTAGCGCGGCAGGTCGTGCAATAGTGGAGACATCGCAGGGCGTCCGGTGATCGGGTACGGCCAAGGTAGTCCCTCGACCGCGCTTGAGGTCAAGCCGATCGATGCGACGCTGGCCGCGCTGCGCGCCATCGCCGATACTCGCGCCGGGATTGGCGCGCAGGGGGCTGCGCCGCCCGTACAGGGGAAACACCGGATGTTCGCGAATGTACGAACCGGCGGCCGGACGGCGCCGCGCCGCATCGCCGCGCAGCGCGGCCAGGGCCAAATCTGGCTGGTCTGGGGTCTGATCGGCGCCGCAGTGGTGCTCGCCGTATTGTTCGGCGCCGGCGTGTACGTCGGCGTCAAGCGCCAACAGAACAACGAGCGCGAACTCGCCGCCCTGCGCGCGACCGGCAACGAATTGATCGAACAGCAACGCCGCCTCGCCAACGGCAAAACCGCCGCCCCGCTCACCGGCCGCGCGTCCAAGGCCGCGAACACCGTCCCGGCGCGCAACAACACCGAACTGCTGCGCGGCTTCAACGCCCTGCTGCGCGATGTCGCGTCGCGCACGCAGCAGCGCCAGCAAGAAGTCGCGGCCGAGGTCGCTGCGCTGCAGCTCGACCAGCTGCTGGCGCCCGAACGCCTGGCCAGCGCGGCCGGCCGCCGCGCCAGCCGCGAGGCGGCCCAGCGTTACATGCAACTGATCGACCGTTCGGCCGCGATCGCCGAGCAGGCGCGCAGCGAGCTGCGCCAGCGCTCCCAGGTCCTGGTGAGCCAGCTGCCGCAACGCGATACCCTGCTCGGCCAGATGCAAAGCTCGGCCAGCGAGCGCGCCGCGCTGGAAAAGCAGATGGTGCGCAACCAGCGCGAAACCGCCGAACTGAGCCTGCAGATCGTCGACCTGGTCGAACGCGCGCGCGCCCGCATCCAGTTGCAGGACGGCGGGCTGGCCTTCACCCGGCAGCAGGACCTGGACGCCTACAACCGCTTGATCGAGCGCATCCAGGCGGGCGACCGGGAACAGCAGCGGCTGGAGCGGCTCAACGCCGCCTTGCTTGCCAAGGCCCAGGCCCGGTTCGCGGCGCACGGACCTTGAACGAATGCGGCGCCTGCGCCAGCATCCGCGCATGAGCGACAAATACCTCACCACCCCGCGCCGGCCCCAGTTCGAAGGCGAGCACCTGCCCGGCAACCGGGTCTGGCACGGCACCCACGTGCATTACCTCAGCGACGCGGAGCTGCCCGGCTACCGCGTGCGCATCCGCGACGGCCTGCTGTACGGCGCCGACGGCGCGCTGTTCGACACCCGCGACGCCTACACCCACTGGAGCGGCCGCGGCCGCGCGATCTTCGTCATGCACGGCGACGGCGCGCTCTACTCCGCGCCCGAGCACCGGGTCGGCGAGTTCCACCATTCCAGCCTCGGCCAGGGCCAGCCGGTGGCCGGCGCCGGCGAACTGGAAGCGCGCGAAGGCCGCCTGCTCGCGATCACCGACCACAGCAGCCACTACTGCCCGCCGCGGCGCTACACCGAACAGGTGCTGGCCGAACTCGCCGAAGGCGGCGTCGACCTGCGCTGGGTGACTCAGGAGTTCCGCTACTGAGTCGCCGCGCGCGGCTCAGGCTTCGCGCGCCATCGCGATCAGCTTGGCGACGGTGTTGAGGTTGCGCGCGGTGCCGGCCTTGGCCGCGGGAATCGCCAGCTTCGAATCGGCCATGCCCTCGCCGTAGTGCACGTAGATCTCGCGTTCGCCGAGCGCGAGTTCCTCGTCCTGGCGATGGCGCACCGTCGCCAGCGCATCGGCCGGCGGCGCCTGGTCGAGGAAGATCAGCACCGCGCGGTTCGGCGCGGCGCGGGCGAACGGGTTGGCCGCCAGCGCGCGCGCCATCTCGTCGGCGCTGCGCACGATCGCTCCGACCGGCTTGCCGGCGTACGCGTGCAGCGCGGCTTCCAGCGCCGCCTTGGCCTTGGCCGCGCTCAAGCCGGTACGAAACACCACGTTGCCGCTGGCAATGTAGGTACGTACCTCGCCGAAGCCGAGCGCCTCGCACATCGCGCGCAACTCGGCCATCGGCAACTTGCCGGTGCCGCCGACGTTCACCGCGCGCAACAGCGCGATATAAGTATGCAAAGCCCTCTCCCGCCCCAAACCAACCCGCATCGTAGCCCTTGTAGGAGCGGCGCAAGCCGCGACCGCGCCACCGCATCCACGCCGCAACCGCCCTACCCCGCTCAATCGCCCAAGCCTTCCTCGGCCAATCCCCGCCGCAGCGCTTCGCCCACCGCATCGGACAATCCGTCGATCTGCATCACCATCGCGTGGAACCACGGATTGGCGTGCTCGGCATCGAACGAATACTCGATGCGATACCGACGTTCGCCTCGATCGCGCAACCAGCCGTCCACCCAATCGCCGGCATCGTCGAAATTGTCGCCGCCGAAGCGCTCGCGGATCAGGCGGATCGGAAGTCGGAACACGGCCATGCGGCGATCCTGCAACGAAACCCGGCTCAGTTCACCGCACTGGTGCCGCCGCCGCAAGCGTGCCCCGTGCCGGCCGCCGGACGGTGGATGACGCTGGCCGCGCGGCTTGGCACACTGGCCCGGCACACTCACGGACGAGCCAGGGAAAAACGGCGATGAAAGCGCTCCGCACGTTCGTAGCACTGGCTTTGCTCGCGCTGGCGCCGGCCGCGTCGGCCTGCATCAACGAAGTCGGCACCGACCGCAGCGGGCGCAGCTTCTCGCCGGACTGGGTCCTCGGCGATTTCCTGATCCAGACGATGACGCCCGAACCGCCCGACCGGGAACGGGTCGGCCGGCGCATCGCCGCGGCGCGCGCCCGGCCCGATTTCGCCAATCTCAACGACCTGGGCGTGCTGCTGATCCACCAGGGCAAACCCATCGCCGCGGCCGAGCTGTTCGTCGCCATCGAGAAGCTTTATCCCGGCCGCGCCGCAACCGCTGCCAACCTCGGCACCGCGCTGGAACTGATGGGCCGCGACGCGACCGCGCTGCGCTGGATCCGTATCGGCATCGAGCGCGACGCCAACGAACACGGGCGCAGCGAATGGCTGCACGTGCGCATCCTCGAAGCCAAGATCGCCGCGGCCAAGGACCCGGGCTGGCTGCAACGCCACTCCATCCTCGGCTTCGAATTCTCGTCGGCGCTGGTGCCGCCCTTCCCGACCCGCATGCCGCCCGGCAACGCCGGCAGCACCCTGATCGGATCGGACCTCGACAGCGGCCTGAGCTACCAACTGCACGAACGCGTGCAATTCGTGAAACCGCCGGACCCGGTGGTCGCCAGCCTGTTCCGCGACTGGGCGATCCTGCACCTGTCCGGCGGCGCGATGGAGAACGCCGACGCGCTCTATACACTGGCCTTCCGCTACGGCGCCCCGCGCGACGCGCTGTCGCTCAAGCGCCAGGCCCATGCCAGACAGGTCGTGGCGCGCGCGCGCAAACAGGACGAACGCTACGGCGCCGACTGCAAGCTGTGCGATCCGCCGTTTCCCTGAGGGCGCCACGCTTTCGCCGCGTCCCCCGATCCAGCGCACCGTGGGAGGGACTTCAGTCCCGACGCTTGCGTTTCAAATCGCCACGTCCCACCCCGCCCCCACAGGCCGCGCCCGATCTCACCAGACCAAATCGTCCGGCACCTGGAACTGCGCGTAATACGCATCGTCCTCGCTCAGCGGCTCGGTCGGCGCGGTCTTGGACGCGCCATGATCGAGCACCACCATCGCCGCATCGCGCTCGCGCACCTTCTCGGCGACGGCGCGCGGGACCAGTTCGTAGTCCTCGCCATGGCGCACGATCGCCAGCGCGCCGCTGGCCAGCTGGGCGCGCAGCGCCGTATCGACGTACACGGTCCTGATCGCCTCGCCGTCGTCGAAGCGATAGGCGATCTCGCCTTTGCGCTTGACCTTGCCCTGCTCGACGATCTGCTGGATCTGCGCGCGCAGCTCGTGCGCGCGCGCCTGCGCCTTGCGCTGCGCCTCCAGCGCGCGGTCGCGCTCGACCTTCTCGGCGCGGGCGCGTTCGGCCTCGGCCTGTTCGGCGCTGGGCGCCTGCGGGTTCTTGGCCTGGCGCTGCTTGTTCTGCTCGCGCACGGCCTGGGTGGCCTGGGACTTCTTCGCCAGGCCGGCCTTGAGCAGCTGTTCTTGTAATGGATTTCGCATGGACCGCAGTCTAGTACGCCCGCGCCGGGGGCCGGAAGGCGGCCGCTGCCGCCCGATCGGGAAAAGCCCGGCGGCCGGCGCTGGCCGTAGCGGCTAGAATCGACCCGCTCGGCCCGTCGGCGCACCGCCGCCATGGCCGCGACCTCCCCGCTTCAAGGAACGACAGCAACGCCATGAAGATCGCACCGTCCCTGCTCGCGCTGGCCATCGGCCTGCTCACCCTCGGCGTCCAGGCCGAGGAGACCAAGCCGCGGTTCCGCGTCCACAACACCGATCCCGCTCCGGCGGCGCGCGCGCCGGCGAAGGCGCCGGCCGCGGCCGCTCCGACGGCTCCGGCCGCTGCAGTGCCGGCGGCCCGGCCGGGCCCGACCGGCTCGACCGCTCCGGCAAGCAAGCCGGTGCCGGCGGCCGCGACGCTCTCGTCCTCCGGCAAGCCGGCCGGCGCGCAGCGCGCGCCCTGGGACGCCGCGCGGGTCGCGGCCAGCGCGGTGCCGGCGGTCTATCTCGCCGAGTGGAAGAAGGCCAAGAACCGCGCCCGCTGCGCGCCGCTGGCGCTGGTCGGCGGCGAGAAGACGCCCGGCGTGACCGTGCGCCGCGCCAACTTCTCCGACGGCTGGGCGGTCGCCTACGACCTGCCCGGCCAGCGCAGCGCCTACGGCGTCGCCGGCACCGGCCTGGACCTCGACGGCAAGGGCTACACCTTCCCCAACTCGCTGACCTTCGCCGACGGCAGCAGCGCCCATTACGGCCTCAGCGGCGGCACCGGCCCGGGCTACATCGCCTATGTCGAAGTCGCGGGGCAGCGCTGCCTGTACAACGTGTGGGCCGACGTCGGCGGCCAGGAACGCCTGGAAGAACTGCTGCGCAGCCTGCGTCTGGTGCAGACGCCGTAAGCGCGCGACGCGACGCGGCCGGCCGCCCCACGACCTCCGTTCGTGGGCGCGGCGGCCGTGCGTCGAGTTCGCGGCCGCAGTATCCACACGCTCGCTGGACAGGTCTACCGTCCAACCTCGCTTGCCCGCACCGGGCGGCGATGTTGATCGCGGCGACTGCAATCGCTCGCGCGGCCGCGCGTGGCCCGTGGCCGCGGTTTTTTGCGTTACGAATGGACGAGAGCCGGCCCCTGTCGCGCGTACCGCGCCACAGGAATCCGCGGCCGCATCCAACGGATTGGGAGCCAGGGCATGAGCATACTTCCCGGTTGTAAAGACCCCTCCCTGAGCGCGCTCAAGTCCAAGGGCTACAACGTGGTCCAGTTGCCGCGCGCGGATCTGCGGCCCACCCAGTTGCTGGTCGAGAAGAGCAAGCGCCTGCAGCGGTTGGGCGAACTGCTGTCGGTCTTCGACGCCGCCGCGGACGGCCCGCCGGCGCCGCCGGTCAGCGCCGACCGCCCCGGCCCCAACATCGCCGGCACCCAGTCGGCCGATCTCGACGTCGACCTCGGCCTGAGCGTATTGCGCGGAATCATTTCCGCGCTCGGCGGCTCCACCTTGGGGGTGGACGCGGCCTTCGCCCGCGCCGCGACGGTCCAGTTCGAATTCTCCTCGACCCTGGAAAACAACAGCGAACTGGCGCTGATCGATCGGTTCCTCGCCGCCTCGCGGGTCAACCCGCATGCCCGCGCGGTCGCGGAGATGCTCGAACAGGACCAGGTCTACGTCGTCACCAGCACGCTCAAGGCGCAGCGGATCAATGTCGCCGCCAAGGATTCGAACAAGCAGTCGCTGGGCTTGAACCTGCCGGTGATCCAGGACGCGATCGGCGCGAACGTCAAGATCGCGGCCGCGGCGGCGAGCGGTTCCACAGTGAGTTTCGAGGGCGCAGTGCCGCTGGTGTTCGGCTTCCAGGCGGTGCGGCTGATCTTCGAGCAGGGCCGCTACCGGACGATGCGGCTGGTCGACGCCGGCGGAGTCGTCGCCGAGGCGGTGCGGCCCGACGGCGCGGCGGACGGCGAACCGCCCTGCTATCTCGACGTCGAGGCGATGCTGTTGGATCGGTAACGCGCAAGCCAGGGAACGCACAGGGGGAAGGCATGGAGCAGGAACGGATCAGGCAGTTGGCCAAGTTGCTGGCCGCGGGCGCGCGCGCGCGCGATGCGCAGGCCGAATCGATGATGGACGGGGGCGTCGCCGCGGCGGCGGCGCCGGCCGGACAGACGCTTGACGTGGTGGAGCAAGCCCTGTCCACGCCGCCCGACGGCGTCGATGCCGCGCTGTGGCGCGCGGCGCGCGAACAATTGCTCATCCACGCGCAGAACGGCCTGGTGAAGCTGCAGCGCGGCGATCTGCAATTGGACGCCGACGAAGGCTGCGCCATGGAGGCGGTGATCATCAGCGACGGCACCCGCCCGAGTTTCCTGCTGTGCGACGGCGAGATCGATCCCAACGACCGCTTCATCGGCTCTTGGGCCGGCAACGTCGCCGCCGCCCAGGCGCTCGGCATCGCCAAGCTGGCCGCGGCGGTGGGCCGGATCCAGCCGCAGAACGGCCACGCGTCGCGCTATGTCGGCACCGGCACGCTGATCGACCGCGACGCCGGCCTGATCCTCACCAACTACCACGTGATCGAACAGGCGCAGCAGAACTACGGCGTGGCGATGACCCGCAACGGCGATCGCCTGAGCGTGGACGGTTGGCTGGAAATCGACTTCGTCGGCGAATCCTGCTCGCTGCGCACCCACCGGTTCCGCATCGTGGAAGTGGCGTTGCCGCAGGGCTACGGCAGCACCTTCCACGGCATCGACGCGGCGGTGGCGCGGATCGAACCGCTGCCCGACAGCCCGGCGCTGCCCGACCCGGTTCCGTTGCTCAGCGCCGACGCGGCCTACGCCACCGGCGCGATTTCGTCGCTGGCGCTGATCGGCTTTCCGGCCCAGCCCGCGCTGCAGGACGGCAAGGACGTGGATTGGAACTTCGTCCTGCGCGTGCTGTTCGGCAACCGCTTCGGCGTCAAGCGGCTGGCGCCCGGCCAGTTCACCCTGCCGCTGGGCAGCCATGCGCTCGACCAGGGCCGGCGCGCGATCGGCCACGACGCCACCACCTTCGGCGGCGCGTCCGGCTCGCTGCTGATGTCCTGGCTGGACGACCGCACGCCCAGCTTCGCCCTGCATTTCGGCGGCACCACCGGGGCGAGCAACTACGCGTTGTCTTTCGCCGCCGAGCGCAACGCGTTGAGCGCGATCGGAGCGCGGTTCTAGATGGTCGCGGTGGTGCAAGCGGATTACAGCCGCGCCGAGGCCTTGGCGGATTGGACGCGGCTTTCGGACGAATTCATCGGCAACTGCTACGTCAGCGTGCGCCCGCGCCACGCGCCGGCCTGGGAAGTCATCGTCGCCAGCGCCGCCGGAAGCCTGCGGCTGGAAGCGTTCAAGCGCGCGCACGATCACGATTTCCTGGACCGCCTGGCCGTCGCGATCGGCAACTGGGAGCAGAAAGCGCAACGCCCGGACCACGAGATCGCGCAGATGCTCGACCAGGTCGGCGACTACGGCCTGATGCAGGGCATGACCAATCCCGACAAGGGCTTCATGCACGCGGACATTCTGCTGCCGCTGCTGCAGGCGCGCGACGCCTGCGCCATCGTGGTCAGGACCGAGCCGGTGTTCCAGCAGCTCGGCACCGCCTTCCTGGTGCGGCCGGATCTGATCCTGACCGCGGCCCACGTGGTGATGGACGTGGACGCCGCCACCGGGCGGTGGGCGTCGACGCTTAAGAACGGACTGGCCTTCCACTTCCGCGAAAAGCCCAACCAGCGCGAACATCCCACGCTCGCGATCCGGCCGGCCGCCGTCGCCCTGATTTCGCACGCGCTGCCGCACGGCAGGCCGCCGAACCTGCTCGAACGTTCCCTGGCCGCGCCGGCCGACACCTGCCTGGACTACG
Source organism: Lysobacter yananisis (assembly GCF_031199375.1). NCBI lineage: Bacteria > Pseudomonadati > Pseudomonadota > Gammaproteobacteria > Lysobacterales > Lysobacteraceae > Lysobacter > Lysobacter yananisis. The sequence continues at coordinate 2,273,313 of NZ_CP133568.1, read as the reverse complement.
CCCTGATCCGGCTGGCGCAGCGCGTGAGCCATCTACGTCCGGTCGAGGTCGTCGACACCGCGGCGGTCAAGCAAGGCAAGCCGTGCTGGGCGTTCGGATTCCCCGGCGGCAACGCCCTGATGATGGACGTGGACCTGGTGACCGATATCGACCCCGGCTCCGGACGCTGGCTGCACCGCGCCAACGTGGCCGCGGGCATGTCGGGCGGTTGCTGCATCAATCACGAGGGCCAGGTCGCGGGCTTGCACGAGGGAACGCTGGACAGCGAGGACGACGCGAAAGTCAAGCGCAACCGCGGCATCAGCATCGCCGCGATCCGCCGCGATCAATGCCGCGACGGCAAGGACCCGCTCAAGCAAGTCGCGAGCTCGCCGAGCCTGGAGTTCCGCGATCCGGCCTTGGTCGACGGCTGGTACCGCGCCGGAACGGCGCTGGCCGGCGAGGCGGGCGCAGCGCAATGGCGCGCCTCGGTCGAAGCCGCGCTGCGCGGCCGCGATCCGGACGCGACTGACTCGCTGCCGGCGTATCACCCGTGGTTCGCGCGCGCCGACGTGGAGAAGTGGATCGACAGCGCCGCTCCGGACGAGCGGCTGTGCCTGATCCACGGCCCGCCCGGCGTCGGCAAAAGCTTCTGCATCCACCTGCTGCGCGGCAAGCTCGATCCGTACGCGGATCTGGTGGTGTTCAACCCGACCCAGACCAACGACATGGCCTGGAGCGACGCGACCGGCCACGCGGCCGCGGCCAACGCCTCCGACTACCGCACCGCGGCCGCGAGCGTGCGCTACCGCGCCATCGACGACTTCCTCGGCGAACTGCGCGATCGCTCGGCCGGCGGCACCCGCACCTGCTACGTGGCGATCGACTTCGGCCCCGCCGGCCGGCAAGACCGCTTCGTGGGCACCAACTGGGTGGAGCTGATCGCGATCCTGGCGGCCGCCGGCTGGATCCGCGTGATGCTGATCGGGCTCGACGACTACGAGCGCAGCGTAATGATCGACCGCATGGAAAGCCGTCCCGAAACGGACAGCGTGAAAATCGCCGAAAGCGAACTCGCGCCGATCACCGCCGCCGAGTTCCGCACCTACGCCAAGCACTTGGCCAGCGCGCGCGGCAAGCCCGCCCCGAAGCAAGCGGAGATCGCCAAATACGTGGACAGCGCGGTCGTCGGCGTTGCCGAACCGATGAAAATGGTCGCCGCCGTGCGCGCGGCGATCGAACTGGAGGCCGCGCTGTCATGACGCCGACCGTTCCCGAACTCGAATACGCGCAAGCGACGGCATTCGAATCGAACGTCCCGCCGATCTTCCCCGGGCGCGCCGGCGCGGACGACGGCGCCGACCGCCTGCGGCTCAGGCTCGCGCTGCGCGGCTGGGCGCGGCCGCTCGACCTGATCGGTGCACCGAATTCGCCGGACGACGTCATGGCGATCCTCGGCGCGCTGGCCGCCGAGGTCGAAACCGCGGTGCAGACCCGCCCGAACCAGTGGTATCTGTCGCTCGCCGCGCGCAAGCGCGAGTTGGCGCGCCGCGACGACGCGCAACTGCGCGCGGCGGCGAGCGCAAGCTTCCGCGGCGACGACCACGACCCGGTCCTGCACGCCATGCGGATCGCGCTGGCCGATGCCGCACCGCCGCTGTCCGCGCTCGGTACCGACGTCCTGGCCGCCTTGGGCAACGCCTGCGACTGGCTCGGCGAGCGTTGGCGCCATGCCGTCGGCGCGCAGCACATCGCCGGCGAGTTGGCGTCCAGGGCCCTGGACGCCGACCTGCGGCGAATGACCCGGGACCCGATGGTGGGGCGCAGCCACCGCGATACCCTCGCCCGCTTGATCGGCTTCGCCACCGCAGCGACGCAAACGCCGCTGAGCGTCGCCTACGTGTACGGCGGCGGCGGTGCGGGCAAGACCACCTTGTTGTCGTTCCTGCAACGCGATTTGAGCCAGCGGGCCGAACCGGTGCCGGTGGTGCGCATCGACTTCGACGAACCGGCGATCGATCCCACCCGCATGGTGACGCTCAACATCGCGCTGGTCGAGCAACTGGCGCGCTCCGTCCCGGCGGTTTTCGACCGCGCTTCGGACATGCTCCCCGCCCTGCGCGACACCGCGCTGGTGCAGCACGACGCGGGGCTCTCGCGCGGCGGACCACGCAAGCGGATCAAGTCGAGTCGGCCGGAATCGATGCTCAAGGCCGAGTCGGTGGCCTCGCAGGCGGCCTCCGACGAAGGCTCCATTCTCTATCGCTTGCTGGCCCCCGACATGGTGGCCGGGCCGATCCTGATCGTGTTCGACACCGCCGAGTTGGTGCTCGCGCAGAGCGACCATGTCGCCAGCAGCCTCGTGTCCTGGCTGGGCTTCCTCCACAGCGAAGCCGGCGCGCGCGACCTCAGGCTGGTGATCGCCGGCCGCGATCCGCCCGACGACCCAGACCTCGGGCACGCCGCGAACAATTTGCTGTCCCGGCTCAAGGACACTGGCGCCCGGATCGAAACGCCGATCGGCCTGCCGGAACTCGATCCAGCCGAAGCGCAGCAACTGCTGCGCAACTGCGGCGTGGAAGACCCGACGACCGCGGCCGAAGCGGCCGCCGCGGTACCCGGCAATCCCCTGCTCCTGCGGATCACCGCAGACGCGTTGCTGCAAGGCGAGGCCGAACTGCGCGAGAGCGTGCGCAGGGCGCATCGCGACAGCCGCATCGATGCCGACAGCGCCCGCAATTACCTCCTGCGACGCGTCGTCGCCCACGTCCGCGATCCGATCGCGCGCCCGTACGTGCTTGCGGCGACCTACTCGCCGGTGGTCACCGCCAAGTTGTTGGAAGAAGTGGTCATCCCGGCGGTGGACCGCAGCGAGCGCGAACCCGGGCCAGGCAAACCGGCGGACGCGAAGGCGGCGACCGCCAAGGCCAAACGCGTGTTCGACGCGCTCGCCTCCACCTATTGGCTGACCCGGCAGACGCTGCGCTCCGAAACCGTTCCGTTCAACCGCGAGATCCGCGCCTTCGCGCTCAAGCTGCTCGCCGCGACGCCCGAAGGCGCGCTGCTGGAACGCGATGTCCGCCAGTCCGCGGCGATCCACCACCTGCGCCGCCGCTCCGCCGACGACCGCGCGCTGGCGCTGTATCACCTCGCCGTGCTCGGCCATCCCTACACCGTGCCGCGCGATCTCGCATCCGTGCAGACGGTCCTGCGCGACGTGATCGAAGAACTGCCCGCGGATCTGCGCAACCGGCTCGCCCCACCGGTCGGCAGCGTGGCGCCCGGCGTTGCGCGTAGCGTTGCGCGTAGCAGCATCGACGACATGAGCGACAGCGACTGGCAGCGCTACCTCGAAGGCGATGAGCGCAGCAAGCGCGCGGGCGAAGGCGCGCAGATGGTCAAGGCCGACCGCGCCCGCGAAGCGCTCGATCTCTATCTCGCACGCCCGACCCGACCGCCCGGATTGCCGCCCACGTTCGTGATCCAGGCGCAGGCCGATCTCGGCGAATGGGACGAAGAAATCACCGACATCGACGCCATCCTTAAGCGGGAAGCCGATGATTGGCTGGTCCGAAAGAGCATCGGGCCCGAGGCGCTGTCGCGGATCTACTGGATCACCCGGCTGGCGTTGCAGGCATACGGGCGCTTGTCGACTCCGCATGCAGCGCTTCTGCGCAACGCATCGGAGACGGCCACGGGGCCCGGGCTGAGTACGTTGCCGGCCTTGATCGCGGTCGCCGAGACTATGAGCGGCGAGCCGATCATGGCCGGGCGCATGCGCTCGCAAGCGCTCAAGACCGACGCCGCGGGCAGGACGCTGCTGTGCCCGATCCACGGGCGGTTGCCTGAGACCATCGAATTGTTCGACGCCGGCATCGCGGTCGTGCAATCCGACTGGCGACAGCGAATGATCCAGCTCGCGCCGGCCAGGCTGATCCGCGCGAACGAGGCGCACCTGCGCGATCTTCAGTCCCGGCTCGACGCGCTGCATGCCAAACCGATCGCGCAGGTGAACCAGCTCTTCAACAAAATGCGCACTGGCATCGCGGTGGAACCCACAACCATGGCAGGCCTGAACAGTGCGGTGTTGCTGCTCCGCGGACTCACGCCGGAGTTCTACCGCCCGTTGCGCGAGGCGCTGCTCGCGCTGTGCGAGAACGGCGTCGCGAGCTCCATGATGCGCCACGCGGTCGATCCCCTCTTAGAGCGCATGTCGATACGCCCGGCCGAGATGGAACCTGCGACGTTCTACTACAGGCTGTCTAACAATCCGAACGCCTGGTGCACGGCGCTCGTCGTCTACGCCGACCGGTGCCGGCTGCTTCCAGGCCTGTGCGAGTCCTTGGTCCGCTACGCGAAAAACCCTAAGTCCCGCCGCATCGCATCCTCGTTCCTGGCCTGGGACAAGGCCCTATGCCGCGGCACCAGCAGCGACTGGGGCCAGCCGGCCAAAACTCGCAAGTGAGCGCCAGGCCGCCCCGACGGATTCCAACGCCGCGGTCGACCGAACCCTTCCCATCCACCTCGCCGAACCAGGAGCAGGCCCATGCAAAACACCCTAGACGACGTCCTCGCGCGAATCTCCGCGATGCCCGACGGCGATGCCGAAGTCGTCGCCGAAGCCGCCGCCGACTACGGCCGCTTCGTCGGCCTGCCGGCCAAGATCGCGCTGGACGAGAACGGTCGCAGCGCGGAACTGCTGGAACCCATCGGCTACGTCGCTGCCTCGGGCGTCGAATGGCCGGTGCCGGCCGGCGCATGGCTCGACGGCGCTTCGATCCCGAAAGCGTTCTGGAGCGTCATCGGCGGGCCGTTCGAAGGCAAGTACCGCGAGCCGTCCATCGTGCACGATCACTATTGCATCGTGAAAACCCAGCCCTGGCGCGACACCCACCGGATGTTCCATGCCGCGATGCTGTGCCGCGGCGTCTCCGGGTTCAAGGCGCGGGTCATGTTCTACGCGGTCTATCGGTTCGGGCCGCGCTGGGGTGTTCCCGGCGATATCGCCGAAGCCGCGCCGGCGCAGGCGGCGGAGGTCGCCGGCGACGCCAACGCCGATTCGATCCTGCGCGATGTCGAGGCGATCAGGGACGGGGCGTTGAGCCTGCACGACATCGAGCGGCTGGCGGATCGCTCGGCGGATTCGCCCGCCGGTTAAAGCGCGCCATCCCCGCGCAAACGGACGGGCCTACTCCGCCCCGCCCGCCAGCACCGCATCGGCGCGCGCATCCGCGCGCGCCCAGAAGTAGATCAGCAGGCCGCCCAGCGCGGTCATCGCGCCGACCACGCCGGTCGAGGTCCAACCCAGGCCGGCGTTGATCGCCATGCCGCCGAGCCACGGCCCCAGAGCATTGGCCATATTGAACGCGGAGTGGTTCGACGCCGCGGCCAGCGTCTGCGCCGAGCGCGCCACGTCCATCAGATGCGCCTGCAGCACCGTCGCCAGCGCGCCCATGGTGCCGACCGCCAGCACCGCCGGCAGCACCGTCCACACCGAGCGCGCGGCCAGCGGGAACAGCAGCAGGATCGCCATCGACCAGATCAGGATCCACGCGGCCGCGCGGAACTGCAGCCGGTCGAACAGCCAGCCGCCGCCGAGCGTGCCGAGGATGCCGCCGATGCCGAACGCCATCAGCCCGAACGGGATGAAGGATTCGCGCACGCCGGTGACGTGGACCAGGGTCGGCGCGAGATAGGCGAACACGCAGAACATGCCGGCGAAGCCGATCGCGCCGATGCCCAGCGCCAGCCACACCGGCTTGCGGTTGAAGTCGCGCAGCTCGGCCAGCGCGTCCGGGCGCGGCGCGTGCATGCCCTTGGGCAGCACGCGCGCGGTCATCGCCACGGTCGCCAGCGCGATCAACGACACCAGTGCGAACGCCCAGCGCCAGCCGAAGGTCTGCCCCAGCCACGTCGCCAGCGGATTGCCGACCAGCAGCGCGATCGACAGGCCCAGCATCACCCGCCCGACCGCGAGGCCGCGCTGTTCGGGCGGGCTGATGCGCACGGCCACCAGCGCGGCGATGCCGAAGTAGGCGCCGTGCGGCAGGCCGGCGACGAAACGCGCGAGCGCCAGGGTGTAGTAGCCCGGCGCCAGCGCGCTGGCGAGATTGCCGACCGCGTAGAAGCCCATCAACGCCAGCAGCAGGCTGCGGCGCGACAGCTTCGAGCCCAGGATCGCCAGCGCCGGCGCGCCGACCACCACGCCCAGCGCGTAGGCGCTGATGACATGGCCGACCCGCGGCTCGTCCACGCCCATCGCCCGGGCGATCTCGGTGATCAGGCCCATCACCACGAATTCGCTGGTGCCGATGGCGAAGCCGCCCATGGCCAGGGCGAACAGGATCAGGCCGACCTGGCGCGGGGACAGGATCGGGGCGGGCGCGGGGGCGGCCTCGGCGGCGGGACGGGCGGGGGTCATGGAAGCATTATTGTGCATCGCAGCATGCGATGCCATTGCGGGGTCGGTCGGGTCGGGGCTGCCGGGACCGGGCAGCCCGCGGGGGCCGCGTCAGAGGCTGGGCGTGGCCGCATCGACCACCACCAGTTGCGGCGAATCGTCGAAGCCCGGCTGGCGGTCGCACAGGTGTTCGTGGCCGTAGCCCGGCCCCACGCGATCCATTTCGTCGGCGGCCGCGGCGAGGAAGGCGGCGATGCGGCGCAATTCGGCGGGCGTCGCAAGCAAGGTGACCTCCTCCAGCCATTCAGGGCGGGCGTCTTGACCGGACCGATGGCCTTCGCGGTAACCGCAGATTTTCATGGTATCGCGTCCCGCAGCGGGACGACCGCGCTTCGCAGACTCGCGCGCTCGCGCAGCCGCTGCAGCATCATGTCCAGCGTCCATTGCTGCGGCGTCAACAGCAAGGCGTGCCGCAGTTCATCCTGCAGGACCCTCTGTGTTTCGACGCCGTGCGCCGCGAGCAGCTCGCGTGCCTGGCGCAAGCTGCGCCCGGTGCCGGTGAGCCAACTGCGATTGGCGTCCTCCAGCAGCCAGCGCGCGTCGATCAGCGAGCAGCCCAGGCGTTGGTGCAGATGGACGATGGCGCGCTTGTCGCCTGCCGCATAGTCCGGACGCAGCACGTAATGCGCGCCGGCCGCGTCGTCGAGGTCGTAGATGTCCTGGATGCTCTCGTGCCAGGTTTCGTAACTGGGCGTGATCGTCAGGCGGCCGCTGGCGATATGCACCAGATAGGCGCCGTCGCCGATCAGGCAATGCTCCGAACGGCCGTTGACCACGTACTCGTACGCGTTGGCGTGGATCACCCAATACTCGCCGCGCGGGTCGAGCCGGCACGAGGCGATGGCGCCGCGGGTATCGACGAAACGGGCTAGGACCCGGTCGCAGGCTTCCTGTTCGCTGATCATCGTGCCTTCTCGCTTGCCGATCGCATCGCCGGCACATGGTCCGCCAGCCGGTTTGCATCATACTCAGGCGCGGCCGAAGACGTGCATCCGTCGCGCGCGAATCGCCCTTGCCTGCCGAGTCCTGCCGACATGTCCCTGCGCCGCGCCTTCCACATCGTCCTGTCGAGCCTGCTGGCCGCATCCGCCATCGTCCCGGCCGCACACGCCGCCACCGTCGCGTTCGTTCGCGTCCACGTGTTGCCGATGGACAGCGAACGGGTGCTGCGCGACCAAACCGTGATCGTCGAGGACGGCCGCATCCGCGCGATCGGTCCGGACCTGCGCGTGCCCGCCGATGCGCAGGTGATCGACGGCGCGGGCCAGGCCTGGCTGTCGCCGGGCTTGGCGGACATGCACACGCATTCGGACAGCCGCCAGGACATGGCGGTCTACCTCGCCCACGGCGTGACCACGCTGCTGCACATGGGCGAGGCGCCGACCGCGTTCGCGGTCAAGACGCGCGCGGCGATCGAGCGCGGCGAACTGCCGGGGCCGCGCGTGTACGCCGCGTTCATGGTCGACGGCTCGAACCGCTACGGGCATCTGGCGGTGCGCGGCGCCGCGCAGGCGCGCGCGGCGGCCGAATTGGCGCAGGCCAACGGCTTCGACTTCATCAAGGTCTACAACGACCTCGACGCGACGGCGTTCGACGCCTTGATCGCCGCCGGCAACGACGGCGGATTGAAGGTGATCGGGCACGGCCTGAGCGCGGTGGGCCTGGAACGGCAGGTCGCGGCGGGACAGGTCGCGGTCGCGCACGCCGAAGAGTTTTTCTACAGCTGGCTGTTCCGCCCCGGCGACGACGACGGCATCGCGTTGCCCGATCCGGCCCGCATCGACGCGGTCGTCGCCTCGCTCAAGCGTCATGGCACTTATGCGACCGCCGACTTGGCCACCTATGCGGCGGTCGCCTCGCAATGGGGCCAGGCCGGCGCGACCGAAGCGTATCTGAAGCAAACCCAAGCGGGCTGGCTGGCGCCCGAAGAACGCCTGGAATGGCGCCGGCGCGGCGACGCCTATGCCGCGCGCACCGGCACGCTGGCGCCGCGGCTCGCGTTCCTGCAGCGCTTGGTCGCGGCCATGGCCGCCGCCGACCTGCCGCTGATGACCGGCACCGACGCGCCGGTGGTGCCCGGGATGTTTCCCGGCGCGGCGCTGCACGCGCAGTTGGCCGCGCTGGAAGCCGCCGGCGTGAGCCGCTATCGCGCCTTGCGCGCGGCCACGCGCACGCCCGGGGACTTCATCGCCCAGCACCGGCCGGGCGGCGACCGCTCCGGCCGGGTCGCGCCGGGCTACCGCGCCGACCTGCTGCTGTCGGCGTCCGATCCGCTCGACGACCTGGCCACGCTTGCGCAACCGCTGGGCGTGATGGCGCAGGGGCGTTGGTACCCGCGGGCGCGGCTGCGCGAACTGACTGCCCAGGTCGCCGACGAGTATTCCAACGCCTGCGCCCGTCCGCGGTGAGCCGCCCTTGGCGCATCCGGCGTCCGGCCCGACCGGCGGCCGCGCGGCTTCATCCGCCTGTGCATCCGCGCGGGTAAGCTGCGGCCCATGCGCGTCCTGTTGCTCGAAGACCAATCCGATCTGCGCGACGCCGTCGCCGGCCGCCTGCGCGCGCACGGGCACGCGGTGGACGAAGCCGGCGACCTCGCCGAGGCCGAATCGTTCGTGCAGTCCTACGCCTACGGCGCGCTGGTGCTCGACCGCACCCTGCCCGACGGCGACGCGCTCGCCGCGCTGCAACGCTGGCGCCAACGCGGCATCGCCACCCCGGCCTTGTTCCTGACCGCGCGCGACGCGGTCGCCGACCGCGTCGAAGGTTTCGCCGGCGGCGCCGACGACTATCTGGTCAAACCCTTTTCGATGGACGAACTGGTCGCGCGCATCGGCGCCATCGGCCGCCGCGGCGGCGCGATCGTGCCGAGCACGATCCGCATCGCCGATCTGGAAGTCGACCTGGGCCGGCGCGAGGCGCGCCGCGCCGGCATCGCGCTGCCGCTGCGGCCGAAGGAATTCGCCCTGCTGCAACTGCTGGCCGAACGCGCGGGACAGGCGGTGCCGCGCCAGGCCATCCTCGCGGCGTGCTGGGGCGAGGAACAGCAACCGGCCTCGAACGCCGAAGAAGTGCTGATCGCAACGCTGCGGCGCAAGCTCGGCGACCCGCCGCTGCTGCGAACCGTGCGCGGTTCGGGCTATCGGCTGGACGCGCCCGATGCCGCGCGCTCGTGAGCGTCTGCTGCGCGGGCTGCATCTGCGCCTGAGCGCGGTGTGGACGCTGGCCTGGCTGCTGTGCGTCGCCGCGCTGTGCGCGGTGGCGATCGCGACCCATGCGAGGCTGGCGCAGTTGGATCTCGCCTCCAGCCTGCGCCTGCGCGCGACCGCGGTGTACGGGCTGACCTGGTTCGACGCGCAAGGCCGCTTCCACGACGAAACCGCGCGCAAGGAACCCGGCTTGCTCGACGCCGACGCCGATGTCTGGGTGATCGGCAACGACGAACCGGCGAAAGTGTTGCTGGCGCCGAAGCGGCCGCGCTTCGACCTCGCCGATCCTTTCGCCAGCGCCGATGCGGCGTTGCGCGACGGCCCCGAAGGCGCGCTGGAAGGCCGCGACCGCCGCGGCCGGCCGTACCTGCTGCAGGCCAAGGAAACCTACGACGAACGCGACCGCCCCGTCGCCACGATCCTGGTGCTGGCCGATCCCGCCGCGCGCGACGACGCGCAGGCCGCGTTCGTGCGCCGCACCCTGCTGATCGCGCTCGGCTTCGCCTTGTTCGGCGTCCTCGTCGGCCACTGGCTGTCGCGGCGCTCGCTGCGGCCGGCCATCGCCTCGTTCGAACAGCAGGAGCGCTTTCTCGCCGCCGCGGCGCACGAGTTGCGCACGCCGGTGGCGCGGCTGCAGGCGCTGTGCGAGACCGCGCACGACGGGCGCGAGCCGGCGGCGCAGGTGCTGGCCAAGGTCGAACGCGTCGCGGCGCAGACCGCCGGCCTGGTCGACAAGCTGCTGCTGCTGGCGCGGCTGGATGCGTCCGCCGCGCCGGCGAGCAAGGAGCCGGTGCGGCTGGACCTGCTGGTCGAAGCGATACTGCCGGAAGATCGCGAGATCGAGTTCCACGCGGCCGAGTCGGTGGTGGACGCCGACGTGCGGCTGATCCAGACCGCGGTGCGCAACCTGATCGAGAACGCGCTGGTGCATTCGGCCCGGACCGGCGCCGCCGCGCCCGTCGCGGTCGCGGTCGAAGCCGGCAAGGTGATCGTCGAAGACCGCGGCCCCGGCTTCCCCGCCGATTTGCTCGCGCGCCTGCACGAGCCGTTCGTGTCCGGGCCCGGCAGCCCCGGCAGCGGCCTGGGCTTGTCGATCGTGCAGCACGTGGCGCAGCTGCACGGGGGCGAATTGCGATTGTCGAACCGGCCCGGTGGCGGGGCACGGGCGGAGTTGGTTTTGCGCGAGCGGGCTTGAACGGGCGGCGGCGTCGATCGCAAGAGCGAGATCGAGATGGATTCCGGCGTTCGCCGGAATGACGGGGGATGGGGCAGCGGCGATCCGGGCGGGGCGCGTCCGCAGCGCCAGCCTTGCATGAACCGGATTTCGCCGGGCCCGGGCGGTATCAGCTGGATATCAGGTTCGCTGGCTAAGGTGCGCGGCATCCCCAACCCGCAGGCCCGCCGCCATGCCCACCCCGACCCTCCCCGCCGCCCTCCCCGCCGCCCGCCCCGCCTGGCTCGCCCTCGCCGCCGGCGCCCTGTTCGCCGCCGCCCTGGCCCAGCCCGGCGCCGCGCGCGCCCAGTCCGGCTACATGCCCGACGAGACCGCGCGCCACGACGCCACCTGGCTGCAGTGGCCGCACGCCAACACTTACGGCCGCGCCTACCGCGACCGCCTCGACCCGACCTGGGTGGCGATGACCCGCGCGCTGATCGCCAGCGAGCGCGTGCACATCGTCGTCTACGACGCCGGCGAACAGGCGCGCGTGCGCAAGCTGCTCGGCGCCGCCGGCGTCGCGCTGGACCGGGTCAGCTTCCTGATCCGTCCGACCGACGACGTGTGGGTGCGCGACAACGGCCCGTTGTTCGTCTACGACCGCAACGACCGCCTCGCCATCGGCGATTGGGGCTTCAACGGTTGGGGCCTGGACGCGCCGTACCGCAAGGACGACACCGTGCCGGCCGCGGTCGCGCAGCGGCTCGGCCTGCCGCGCATCGACTTGAACGACGTGGTGCTGGAAGGCGGCGCGATCGAAGTCGACGGCCGCGGCACGCTGCTGGCCACGCGCAGCTCGACCCGCGAACCGCAGCGCAACGCCGAACTGAGCGAAGCCGAACTCGAACAGGTGCTGCGCGACCAGCTCGGCGTCGAAAAATTCATCTGGCTCGACGGCAAGGACGGCGGCAAGGAGGACATCACCGACATGCACGTCGACGGCTTCGCCCGCTTCGGCCTGCCCGACACTATCGTCACCATGAACCGCGCCGACCTGCGCGAATGGGGCCTGTCCGGCGCCGACATCGAGCGGCTGTACGCCGCCAGCGACGTCGACGGCAAGCCGTACCGCTTCGTGCAGCTGCCGCTGACCGCGAACGACGTGGTCACCGAGTACGGCTACGCGCTGGGCTACAAGGGCTCGTACGTGAACTTCTACGTCGGCAACACCGTGGTGCTGATGCCCGAATACAAGGACCCCAACGACGCGAAGGCCAAGGCGATCCTGCAACGCGCGTTCCCGGGGCGCACGGTGATCGGCATCGACGTGCGCAATCTCTACCGCAACGGCGGCATGGTGCATTGCGTGACCCAGCAACAACCGGCAGCGTTGTGAGGCGCGCGCGGCGGGACCGGTTCGCCTAACCCGCCGCGCACCCGCAACCTCAGGCGCGCTCGATCAGGCTCACGTCCGCGTCGTCGCCGAGCGTGTCGGCGGGATAGTGCACCAGCCCCGCGTCGTGCGCGAACAGCACGCAACCGCCGCCGAGGTAAGCCCACTCGTCGGCGATGTAGCCCTCCACCGCGGCCTGTTCGTCGATCAGCACCACCACCCGGCAGGTGTCGTGCGCGCCGAAGCTGGCCACGTCGCCCAACCGCACGTCCTGCCCGTCGTGATAACGCATCGTGGCCATGGCCGGCTCCGCGAGAGTCCGCCGCGGCGGGGGCCGCGACGGCCGCAGCTTAGCGCGGCGCACGCGCCGGCGGATGCCGCGCGGTTGGCAGATTCGTGTTGCGGTCGCGCAACATCGGTCGCGACGTGCGGCGGCGGGCGCAAAAAAACAACGCCGGGGCGGGCCCCGGCGTTGTCGTGCGATGCGGCCCGCCCGTCGGGCGCGGCCGCGGCGGACTTACTTCGACGCGCCGCCCTGCGCCGCCTCGGCCTGCGCCTTGGCTTTCCCCTGGGTCTCCTGCGTGCGCGCATAGGTCTGGGCGAAACCGCGCTCGCCGGTGATCATCACGTCGAACACGCAATTGCCGCGCATGCGCTCGTCGCGGACGATGGCGCACTCCTGCACCGCGATCTCGCGGCTCAGCGGCTTGACCGGCACCTGCCCGGTCAGGTTGCACGGCGGGTTCTCGTTCGGCCAGCTCTTCAAGGTGAAGGTGTCGGTCGAGGTGCCGGGCGCGTAGTCGAACAAGGTGTTGGCGTTGCTCACCCGCCAGGCTTCGCCGAACTTCTTGTACAGATGCTCGTAACGGTCGCCCAGCGTCGCCGGACGCGGCCCCAGCGACGAACCGTCGGGCAGCGGCGGTAGCCAGCTCTGCGCGGCCAGCGGCGCGCCGATGCCGCCGAGCGGCGTTTCGCTGTCGCCGGCACCGCCGGCGCCGTCGGCCAGCTTGCGGGTCACGCCGATGTTGAGGTACCACTTGCCTTCCGACGCCCACCAGCCCGGCGTCACCTGCAGGTTGTACTTCTCCGGGAAACTCACCCGGATGCCGCCCGGCGCCGAGGTCGGGCTGATGCTGCCGCCGTTGCCGAGGTCGATGCCGGTGCCCAGCGACACCAGCCGCCCGTCGATGCGCAGCTGCAGGCCTTTGGGATCGGGCTGGCCGCTGAGGTTGGGCTGGTAGGTCACCCGGTACTTGCCGACGCGCGCGGCGACCGCGCTGTTGAGGCTCACGCAGGTCGCCAGGCCGCTGTACGGATCGGCGCCGGGATTGAACGAGGTCGCGATCGGCGTCTGCCGCGCCTGGATCTCCACCCCGGCCGGATCGCGCAGCACGGTGTACTCGCCGGCGCCCTGGAAGTCGTAGCGCACGCCGTCGAGCGTGGTCACGTGCGGATCGCCGTCGATGCCGATCACCCCGGTGTTGGTCGGATCTAGCCAGTCCTTGAGCCGGGTCGCCGGCGTGCCGCCGCCGTTCCAGCTCACGCTGAGCTTGCCGTACCAATCCGACGTAGTCGGCGCGCTGCACGAGGCATAGCCGCCGTGCAACTGGCCGATGCAGCGCTTGCTGCTCGCGCCCCACAGGCACGAGCCGGACGAACCGCCCTCGGTGGTGCCGCTTTCCCACGCGTCCACGCGCCAGTGGTTGGCAGTGGCGCTGACGGTGTTGGACAGATACGCGGTCGAGGTTACCGCGTTGTTGTTGAACGAGATCGCCTTCTCGTCGCCGCTGGGATGGTGGATGCCGACCGTCGCGGCCGGCGCCGTGCCGCTGATGTCCCAACCGCTGAAGTAGGGATTGGAGCCCGCCACCGGCGGCGCGTTGAGCTCGACCAGCAGGAAATCGCTCGGCGCATACGACGCGCGATAGGTCGCGCCGGTCTGGTTGATCGCCAGGCTGCCGCCGCTGAGCGCGCCGCACGTCGGCGAGTGGAACTGCCAGTAGAACACCAGGGTGTCGTCGTTGGCCGTGGTCACGCCGCAGTGGTTGGCGCTGAGGAAATACGGCTTGAAGTCGTAACTGGTGTTGTTGACCAGCTGGCCGCTGCACAGCGAGGTGCCGCCGATCAGATAGCGCGCCACCGTGCGGATCTGCTGCCCCCAACCGGCCGCGACCGGGCAGACCACGTCGTTGTTGCAGCTGCCCTGCTTGTCCCAGTTCTTGGCGGCGAAATCACGATAGCCCTGGTTGACCGCGCCGAGCGTCAGCTTCGGCTGGGCCGCGCCGTTGGGCACGAACAGCTCGACCACGACCTCGTCGCCTTCGATCATCGGCGTCCACAAGCGGCCGTGCTGGCTGCGGTCCTTGGCCGTGTACGCGCCTTCGACGTGCTTGCCGGCCGGATCGTAGATCCACAGCTTGGCGCCGGGCGTCATGTCGTAACGGGTGAAGCCGAGGTTGTGGTTGGTCGCGCCGGGCGTGTGGATGCGCAGGCGCCACAGCAGGCCGTCGGGCAGTTTGTGCCAGGTGCCGGAACCGCCGGTGTCGTAGGTCACGCCGGCGTTCACCGCGAACCGCAGCGGCTGCGGCGCGCCGACCGCCTTCGCCCGCATCTCGTCCTCGGCCAGCAACCGCGCCGGATCGACGCTCGGCAGGGTCTTGCGCTGCACCGCGTCGAGCGACTTGTCGTGCAGCGCGAAACTGCGCGGCGCCTCGGTCATGCGCGCGACCGCGCTGGCCAGCGGCAGCGCCGCCAGCACGGTCGCGATCGCGAGCCGGCGCAGCCAGCGCACGCCGGACGGCGTGTGTTTGCTTGGAACTCTCATCGCACACTCTCCTTAGGATGGGTGGAACGTCCTGTCGTCCAGGCCATGAGTGATGCCCGCAACTTCGCCGATGAGTCCCTGTCGCATGCGCACGCCCAGTTCCGCGCGCCGCGGCTGCACGGGCCGGCCTGTGCGGCCCGCCGATCCGCAAAACGGAAGTTGCTGTGTAGCCAACGCCCGCGCCCGCGCGCGTCGGACAGCGCTTGCGCGGCGGGTTTGTTAAATCTCGACGGGAAGCGCTTTCTCGCCGCGGCGACGACGCATTTGCGTGACGCGGCGAATGAAAGCCTGCCGATGCAACGAGGTTCGCCTGGCACGTGCGTTCGTTTTTCCGGCGCGCGCGGAGCCGCGGAATTGGACGCAGCGCACGTGTATACCGAGAGATCGGCGTGAGCGGCGACGCTGCGCGGGCCGGCATGGCGGCGCGCGACTGCGCGGTGCGCGGCCGCGATCGCGGGCTGCATCATGCTTGATCGCGCGTGCGCGTTCGCAAGCGACAATCGACAGTCGCGATGCAGTTCGCGCGGCGCGACGGGTCTCGCTCGCGAAGATCCGCGCGAGCGCTACCTGCGGAAAGCGACAACGAATCGACAACACCTCGCCCATGCGCCTTATGGCCGTATCGCTGCAGGCGCCGCGACGCGGTCCTGGTCCGCGACGACAACCGGTATGCTTGGCCGCTTGGCGCGCCGTTCGCAGCAGCGACGGCCGCCGAGGACCGACGCGGCCGCGCCGGCCTGCCGTCTGGGGGATGCATGCACCATCGAATTCGCGCCGCGGGCTGCGGCCTGGCCCTGACCTTGTCGCTCGCCTCCGCGGGCGCGTCCGCGCAGCAAACCCCGCCCGCGCCCGCGCCGGCGCAGCCCGCCACCGCGCGCAACACCGAGGCCGCGGTCGAAGCCGAGGTCACGCGGTTCCTGGAGAGCATCAACATCGCGCTCGCGCATTCGCGCGAAGGCCGTTACGAACAAGCCGACGCCGCTTTCGCCGAGGTGTTCAAGCATCCGGCGTTCGCCGTCCTGGGCGCCGGCGACCGGCGCGTCGCCCTCGCCGCCGCCGCCCAGGCCGCCGCAGTCACCGGCCATATGCCGCGCGCCATCGGCCTCTACCGCCAGGCCATCGCGGCCGAGAACACCCCCGACGATTGGTACCGGCTGGCACTGGTCGAATACGACCTCAAACACTACGAGGCCGCCGCCGACGCCTTCGTGCAACTGGTCGAGTACTGGCCGGAATCGCTGTCGAAAGTGAACTCCGACATCCTCTCGCGCCTGCAGACCGAGCTGCCGCACGGCTCCGAGCAACGCCTGACCCTGCTGCGCGCGCTGTACGCCGCCAACTGGAGCCACCGCACCGCCGACGCCAGCCCGGTCTGGTTCGCCCTGGTCGAAATGCTGGTCGAACGCGGCCGCCGCGACGAGGCCCGCACCGTCGTCAAGCGCATCGTCGACCCGATGCAGCTGGTGCGTTTGCGCATCGACAAACGCTTCGACTTCCTCGCCCAGGACGGCGGCTGGGCCACCGACATCGCCAACGCCTCGCGCCGGCAGATCGAAGCCCAGCGCGAGAAGGCCGAACTCGCCCCGCGCAGCCTCGACAGCCGCGTGCAGCTGAGCTACGCGCTGCTGACCGCCGGCGACAACGCCGCCGTGATCGCCCTCGACCAAGAGGCCGGCCAGCGCAGCGACAGCGACTACGACGACCCGCACCAACGCGCCTGGCTGATGAATACCGCCGCGATCGCGCTGCGCCGCCTCGGCCGCGGCGACGACGCCGTGGCCGAACTCGAACGCGCCAGCCGCCTGACCGAAGACGGCCTGCCCAACGTCAGCCAGACCATCAACCTCGCCTCGCTGTACTGCAGCCTGCAACGCCCCGACGACGCCCTCGCCGCGCTCGGCCGCATCGGCTCCGATCTCAACGCTTACGCGCGCCTGGTCGTGCAGAACGTGCGCCTGTGCGCCGCCGAGGCCAAGGGCGACCGCCGCGGCGCCGACCGCGCCCTGCGCCAGCTCAGCGAACAGCGCAAGGACGGCCCGCGCGTCTACCTGGAAAGCCTGCTGCGGATGCAGAGGCTGGACGAGGCGGCGGCGCTGACCGTCGAATTGCTGGCGACGCAGGACGAGCGCGTGGAGACGCTGCTGTGGCTGCAGGAGTTCCGGCGGCCGGACCCGTTGCCCGGGGATGTGGCGTATCGCGAAGCGCGCAAGGCGTTGCTGGCCCGCGCGGACGTGCAGGAAGCGGCGGCGAAGGTGGGACGGATCGGGCGGTACGAGGTGTTCGGGTCGGGGGAGATGGACTGACGCGGCGATGGCGCCGGTCTACGGCAATCGTCGGACCGCAGGGAAACGCCGCCCGATCGATACCGCCCGATCCGCAAGCCTCCGTCATCGCAGCCGCATCACCCTCTGCGCGCCGCCTCGATCTTGGCGATGTCGATCTTGCCCATCGTCATCATCGCGTCGAACGCGCGCTTGGCCGCGGCCCGGTCCGGATCGGTGAACGCCTCGAGCAGCGCGCGCGGCGTGATCTGCCACGACAAGCCCCACTTGTCCTTGCACCAGCCGCAGGCGCTTTCCTTGCCGCCGTTGCCGACGATTGCGTCCCACAAACGATCGGTCTCGGCCTGGTCGTCGGTGGCGATCTGGAACGAAAACGCCTCGTCGTGCTTGAACGCCGGCCCGCCGTTCAAACCCACGCACGGAATGCCCGCCACCGTGAACTCCACCGTCAGCACATCGCCCTGATGGCCGTCGGGATAATCGCCGGGCGCATGATGGATCGCGGTCACCGCGCTGTCCGGAAACGTCTTCGCATAGAACTCGGCGGCTTCCAGAGCGGCGCCGTCGTACCACAGGCAGATGGTGTTCTTCGGGGTCATCGTCGTTCTCCTGTCGCAGGGAAGGAACACGGGTCGCGTCGCGCGAGCTCCCGATGGTAGCAGCGCCCCCACGGCGCGAATGCGCACAGACCGGCTTTATGCGACCGGCGCGGCTCGAATGGCTTCGCTAAACGGGGCCGACCGCGCCGATGCGCAGCCCCCTCCATCGTCATGGCCCACTCAATCGCCCAGCCCGCGCGGCAACGCCAACCCCGACGCCCCCGCGACCACCTTGCGCACGCTGGACACCGCCGCCGACGTCAGCGGCCCCTTGGCCATGAACGCCGGCGTATTGCCGCCGATATCGGTCAACGACGCATACACCAACCGCGTCCCCCCGGCCGACGGCGTCATCAACCATTCCCCGCGCGAACGCAGCGCCACGCAATCCGGCGCCGCCCCCGTACCGGCCTCGTCCAGCGACGCGAACTTCACCCGCACCGCACCGTCGGCCAGGTCCTGCCGCTCGAAGCGCATCGAATAACAACGATCCGCCACCGGCGTGCGCAGCACATCCGCCCACACCACCACCTCCGGCCCGCGCTGGATAAAACGCCGGCGGATGTTCTTGTTCCTGGCGTCGAGATACTTGCCGAGCAGAAAATCCGCGACCGCATCTGGCGACACCTTCAACGATGTGCTGACGCGAAGCTCGTCGAAACGCTCGCCCGCGACACGGCGCGCCTCGAGGTGGATGCCGTCCTCGTTGCTGAGAGTTCGCCAGGGCGAAGGTTGCGCGGCGGCGGCCGGCGAGCAGGCCGCCACCGCGCAGAACAGCATGGCCACAGAGCGTATCGGCTTACCACGGAAAGCCAGGATTCGCCCTACGGCCGAATTGTGCATCGACGCCATGTCTCGTCTCCCGGCAACTGGACCGTTGCGCGGATTCGATGCGACAGGCATGACAGGGGCAAGACAATTCCCGGACCGTGAAACTACGGCTCAGGCCGGACGTCGAGCCCATCGCCACATTCAGGTTCGGGACCACGAGCCGCCTTGACCCGCTCCCACAGCGCATCCGGCGTCCTGTTCTTCCACACACCGTGCAGCAAATCGCGGAACGCCGGATCGCGCCGGGCCGCGTCTTCGATCCGCTCGATGAAGTGGTCACCGAAGTGGGCGATCATGTCTTCCAGCGGCCCCGCCGCCAGATAGCCGAGCACATGCCCGGGCGGTTTTCGGGCCAATACGGCCGTAACGAACTGCCACATCGTCTCGAAGTCGACGGGCCTGAGAACGAACATGGTGCGCTCATCGGCCCACCACAAAGGATGATCGGAGCCGGTGTCCGTGCCTTCCGGCAACGTTTTGATTTGTATGAAGGCGTCTACCCAAGCATCGAGCGAAGGTTCGGGGTGCATGAATCGGGCGGCATGGCCGCGGGTTGGGGAAAGCAACGAAAAGGCGTGCGTCGCCGAATCGGCTCTGGGAGCGATCGAGCGGGTTTTCCTGGGGAGTCGGTCGACAGAGCAGGCGCTGAGGGCCTGCGGCGCCGTTGCGGCGCGATGAGGTGGTGCAGATCATACGGGGGTTCGGGCTGGAATCAAGTCCCCGCTCCGGCACCCTTATCGCAAGCAGCGCCACGACAAGCGAGTGATTGCCGCGCCAACACGCAACTCATTCCTTGACCTGAGCCTTCAAGAACACATTGGTCCGGTGGTACTCCAAGCGGAAGAGCGCCCCCGTTCCACCCACTGGCTTTCGCTTTCTTCTTTACGGCGAAGACGATATCGCTTTCAGCAACGCCAGCGTTCGCTCAAACGACACCCTGTTGCCGATTTCTTCCCTGACCTGCTGCTCCGGGCGTCCCTGGGCATACCCTCGCAAGAAATCCTCGGCGAACGGAGTGACGTATTCATCCGTCTTCTTCAGGTTGATCTGGCGGTTGAAGTTGATCTGATCGCGGCGATGCTTTTCCAACGCCTGGCGATAGGTTTCGCGTAGCGAGGGGTCCCGAATTTGCTCGGGCGCCGCGCCGGGCAGGAGAACGCGGCCGTCTTCCTGCGGTGGAGATACATTGCGTGGGGGAACGCGGGTCGGATCGAAGCCGATCGCCTTCGCATCGTCGATTTGATGCAGCAGTTGCAGCCACGCATGCAACACCAGCCGCTGCGTCGGCGCCCGGGTAGCTTCGGACTCGCCGTCCAGATCTACCGAGCTCAATGCATCGGCACTGCGCTCCAAAAGATAGGGTTCGGCATCGCGTTTATCGCGGAACTGAGTCGCCAATGCCGCGGCCTCGGCCAGCCTGTTTTGATTCTCGGTCATGGGTTTGGCTCCGGTCAGGACCAGGATCAACAAGGAAACGACAAGAACACAGGTACGCGTGCGCATGAAGTGCCTACCATGACCATGAAGTCGGTTCAGAGTACAGGATGGACTCGGTATGGCCGCCCTTCCGGCTTTCGCAGCGACCATCGGCGAATAGCTGGCTTTCCTGCGCTTGCAGTGGGAAATCGTGAACCGTCGTCGCTCCGTACACCTGCCATTGCATTCGGATATCGAAATGCAGTTGCCCCGCCGTGAACGGAACGGCGGTCCCGGTGCTGCCGGCGCCGCAGTCACCGGAGTAAATCTGGTCCAGGCTGGAGTCGGTGGTTCCATCGGCGGTGTGTCCCGTCAAGCGGAACCAAGGGCTGGCGAAATCAGGGCCTGGATAGCTACCGTGCTTGTTTCCGTGCTGACACGCCATGCCGCCCGACGCGGTGCAGGTGGAGTCGACTTCCCGGGTCTGCAGGTTCTCGAAATTCACATCGGTGGGATGCACGAAGAACTCACCCAGCCAGCCACAATCCGGGCGACCGTTGCGATGCTTTTTGGGCCGACCGGCAGCAAGCTTCATGATCCAGCTCGCAGGCTCCACTACATCCAGGGTGATCGAGCACGTGCCGCTGCTTCCCGTCGCGCTGATCTCAACCTGAGCGGCCGCTTCGCCGGCGGTATACGTGACGGTTGAGCCGCTGGTCGCCGACAGCGTGCCTCCGCCCCGCACGATTCGCCAAGTCGCGGCTCCCGAGTTGTAACGCAGGCGCACCCGCTCCGCGACGCCTATCCGGGTTCTTGCCCGGTTCGATGGCGAGGTGGCCACCGTTTGCGATGTGATGCTGCAGGGCGGCCCCGGCGGTGGAACGGTGGCTCCCGGCGCGGGGGCGGGCGATGTCCCGGCAGGGACGTGTTGCCCGCTGGCTGCCTGCATGCGCTCGCCGCGGGCCTGCGTGACGGCGGGCGCGGCAGCGCCGCCGGCATCCACCAGCACGTGGGACTGCAGCGCCGAGAGCACCTTGCAACCGCACGCCAATGAACTTCCGTGCAGGGCGACTGGCTGGCCGTCAACGAGCATCGTGCTGTCCCCATCGACGATGGGAAATACGCCTTTATGCACCGGACAGATTGCAGAATCGGTAACGCGCGATACCGGCTTGCCGTCGATATCGGTGAACGGCGAGCCTGAAATTACTCGACCGCCGCTGGAGGTCGGGTCGCCGACCACGATCCACATCCTTGTCATCACAAACTCCTGTGCGACTTCTGCGTGTATGCGGCCTGGGAAAGGATTAAGCCTCTACGGCTTACTCCATCCCGACCTGTCCATCAGGCCACCGAGTTGCGGCTGCGAGTGGGGGCGACCATGAAGTTAACAGTACCCGTATTGAACTTGTCGTGGCCGACTTTGTGAGCCAGTTTCGTGAGTATTGCAAGTTCAAACGCAATGGATCGAGGGCTCTATGTTAGGGCAGCCTACCGCTTTGGAGTAAATGGCGAAAATATGTGGCTTAAGTGCACACGCACTCACAATGCTCGCACTGATGATAAACGTTCGGCTCTGGGGGACGATCGCGCGGGTTGTCGTGGGGAGTCAGGCGCTAAGGGCCTGCGGCGCCGTTGCGGCGCGATGAGGTGGCGCAGATCAAACGGCGCTGCGGGCTGGAATCAAGTCCTGCAAAGAGCGACCGCATTCGGAAGACAGCTGATTCTTTCGTATGATGCCGCTGCGTCTTGATCGTTCAGGCGGCTTCCAACTGCGAGTTGGGTCCAGCCTTGATTCAATCCGCTCCGTGAACGGAAATGGATTCCAAGCAAGTCTTCGTGGCCGTGCCGCCGTCTGGAGCCGCCATCGTCCACTCGCGGATGATGATGTTCACCTCCCCCCTGCTAAGCGAGTAGTTCTGCAGTTGCCCTATTTCGCCAAACTCGGGGCCACCCTCGTAACCGGCATGCCTCAGCTCAGCAAGGGCATCGTTCAACCCGAGTTCGCACACCGGGCCCACATCGCGGCCGCGCTGATCGTTGGCGAAGTCGAGGCTGAAGGTTTTTCGCTTCAGGCCGGCGGATTCCAGGAAATCAACGCCGTAGGACCATCCGCTGTCGGGTATTGCGATGCGGAAGGCGTAGCCACCGGATGCGGTTCGCTTCAACGGAATGCCCAGTTCCCGGGCTACATCGGCAGGCGATAAATCGGACACGCCTTGCAGCGAGGACAAGTATTTGAGGAATTTGCGGGAGACCGCTGCTGGAGTCAGGTCGGGGTGCTCGGCCAGCGAACTCGGCTTGAACGTGTTGGCCGACGCCATGTCGTGTTGCTCCTTGTTGGATACGGAAGAAGGCTGGGCGGGCTCGTGAGCGCAGGCGCTGCCCAGCACCAGAAGTGTCGCTGCTAGCGCGAATCGTGGCAGATGGCGCAACGTTGGGCGCTTGCGATCCCATCCGGAACTTGCACGGCGCGATTGAGGTGCAGTCCGTCGCGAATCGGAAGTAAGCGCTCCCGCGCCATCTGCCGAACGATAATCAAGCGAAATGAACTGAAAGTTGCGCATTCCGTGCACCGCTGCACCTTACAGATGGGGCGAGCATAAGCGAGTCGGCTCGCAACGAGTAGCGAACCACTCAAGCCCCGCTCCGAGCGCGAAAATTTGGGAAATATGCGTTGAGATTGCGTGCCCTTTATGAGCCTGCATACGCGCGCGTCCGGCTGCCGCTCGCCATCATTCGGAGCTATTATCGCCGTGTAACTCAGCCGCAGGCTCCTCACAGGATCTGAATACATGAGGTCAACGACCGACACCTGCCGCACTGAATCCGAAGCTCCGCAGGTCGCCAGCCAAAGGCAGACCGCCATTTGGAGTATCGCCTCCCTGCTCGTCCTTTCGTCCGCATTCGGCTGCGCATCGACTGTCGAAGCGGATGAGGCGCCTACGATCGAGCGATTGCTGACCACGCCGCTTACCGGAATCGAAGGCAGAAACCGTACTCGGTCCGCAATGATGAAGCTGTACGGCATCGCGGGTGCGGATTCGAAACGCATCGACAACCAGCCCAAGACGCTGCAAGACCGGCACGTGCTTTCGATGTTCTGGCTGGAGCCCGCCGCCCCCGACTTTATGTCGATGGCTGTGGCGGCTGAGCCATGTTTCCAAACCGAGCGCGCGCTCCAAATTACCCAAGCCAAACCGCACACCCAAGAGCGGACACCCGGCCCACAGACTTACGACGCGACCCGGAACGGAGTGATGGTGAGCTTCAGCACCACATCCGACGAAAAGTGCGTTTCCTACATCCATATCGAGCCTGACCGATGAGCCAAAAGGAAAGGGATTTCCTCGAAACCAACCGCAACTTCCAGGCCATGCCGGAGCACATTCGCGGCTGGATACTCGCTTCGCCCAACGCTACGGCCGACTTCGCCACGTTCTTCGAAAAGGGCGGCGCGATTCAGACCGATCCCAGCCAATCCAAACCGCTCTATCGCCCCAGCTCGCCACCGGCGATCGTAGTGAACGAGAGCGAATGGACCGCCCTGCGCCAGTACGGCACGAACCCGTGGCCGCAGCGTCATATGTTCGCAATGCTGGCCCATGAAATCGGGCACGACAAAGACAACACCACCCGTCCCCTCCCTGCAGGCGGCTCCCGCGACGAGTACGTGCAGTACCGAAGCGAGATCGAAGCCACCGCTATCTTCAATGCATTCCCGATCTTCAAAGATTTGAAGAACACGCCGGAGTTTTCGAAAGAAGCGCCCTTCGATTCCATCGGGTATCTGCATGGTATGGAGCTGGCCAAGCTGTACCGCGAATGGAGCGGCGGCGAATTGAACGACAAGCAAGTCGTCTCAGCCATCGCCAGCAAAGTAGCCGATACGCGATACACCCTCGGCGGATCGTTGACCGATCAAGACGGCAACGGCGTGCTGACCCATCGCGACGCCTACCTACGGGACTTCGAGCGCGTGCTGCGGCCTAAGAGCGAAGCTCAGCCGTCCGGGCGAGGAAGCGACGGGGAACCGAAGCAGCCGCAGCGAAACGATCACGGTAGCGCGAACCCCGAAGACGCGCTTTGGCGGAACACACGCGAGAGGACGCAGGAAGCATTCGCCCAGCATGGACTAAAGCCCAGCGACCAAGTGCTGGATTGCATCGCCGGCTGCCTGGCCGCTCAAGCCGCGCGCGACGGCCTGGACCGGATCGACCATGTGCTGTTGAGCCAGCACGCCGGCGGCGAAATCGGTCGGAACGTCATCGCTGTAGAGGGTCGACTGGACGATCCTGCCCAGAAACGCTCGCACGTCGAGACGCAAATCGCGGCATTGGTTCCGCTGAGCGATTCGCTGCGTGCAATGGAGGCAATCACCACTTCCGTGGATCAATCCCTGACGCACTCCGCGCCTACACCCGATCGACCGCTAACCCGCTAACCCCGCCTCCGGCGAGGCTAAGATTTCGCAGCCGGTTCGGCCGCCCCGCCCGCCCGCGCCAGCCAGGCCTTGAGGTCGGCCACGGCCTTGCGCTGCTCGGACTTGGACAGCAGGCCCAGGGTCAGGATGGCCTCGGCCAGCACGTCGGTGTCGGCGTAGAGGAAGGCGAGCGGGACGCCCAGCGACTGCGCGGTTCGGCGCGCGTTGGGCACCTCAGTGAGGGATCTCGATCAGGCTCCCGACTGTGCCAGGACAATGGAGCCTACGCATTCGGAGCCGGGTCCAGCGGTAGAAACTATCGCCAGCATGCCGTTCCTCTTCGTGGTGAAGGTGCGGCCGTGTTCGTCGTCGTGCTCTTGCGGGAGAGCTTTCGCGATTTGCACATCAGTTATCCCCGCGACTTGCGCGAGCGGGAAGCACTTGTCGCTGTCGAAGGCCAAACTCAACTTCCGTTGTCCCTTATAGTCCTCAACGGTTACGTCACTCACAACGATTCCGTCGGTAAGCGTGATCGATCCCGCAGCTTTCAGGATGGGCGGTTCCTGCCGGAACACCTTGAAATGGACCACTGAACGAAGAGCCTCGGCGACGCGATCATAGCCAACGGCTCCCTGCTCAAGCGGAAGCCGGAGAATGTCCTGCGCTTCCAATGCGGCGACATGTTCCTTTCGCACCGAATTTCCATCCGGTTTACTGAGGCAACCTGTAGATAACAGCAAGAAAATCGCACAGATTGCATGGCTGCGAATCTTAGGACGTCTCATACGAATCGACACTCCCTGTTCCATGACGTTAGCCTAGGCGCGGAAGATGCGGTCGACAAGCCGTGTCAGAACCCACGGACAACGGGGCAGTGATGGAAAGCACGGACCGCAGCGCCAAGCATCGTCAAGACCTGGCCGTCCTGGATGGCAGTGCCGAATTTGCACGCATGCCTGAACGCACGAAACAATGGATCAGGCAATCGCCTCATGCCAGCGAAGATTTCGCGGAATTCTTTCGCAAAGACGGCCGGATCGACAGCTCGCAGCGCCTCGACCTGCCGTACTACCAAGCCACCGAGCCCCCGGTCATTCGAATAGGCAGCAATACCTATGACGCGCTCCGCGGGCCGGACGCCGAAAAGTTCCTGCTCATGGAGCAGTCGATGTTCACGACCCTGGCGCACGAGATCGGCCACGACCGCTACAACACGGCCGCGATCAAGTTCCCGCTGGACGGCTCCAAGGAGGAGTACGTCGACTACCGAAGCAAGCTCGAAGCCCAGGCCATCTTCAACGCGTTCCCGATCATCGACGAACTCAAGGACAAGTCCACGTACTCTGCGCGCTGGCAGGACCTGGGCTACTTGCCGGGACTTGAGCTCGCACAGATGTACAACGACTGGAAGCAGGGCGCGGACTCCGCCACCATGGTCGACCGGATCGCCAAGCAAATCGCGGATCGGCCCTACACGCGGTCGGAGCCATTGAGCGATCAGAACCAGGACGGCCGACTGACACATCGCGACTTGTACCTGCGCGACTACGAATATTTCCGGCGATCCAACCCACTGCCGGGCCAAGCACCGGATGCCCCTCATGAACCTCGCACCGGATCGGCCCCTGAGCGCGATGAGCACAGCCAAGCGTCCTGGCGGCAAACGCGGGAACTGACGCGCGAGGCCTTCGAGCGACAGGGCCGCTCACTGAATCCAGAAGCCCTCGACTGCATCGCGGGTTGCCTGGCGACGCAGGCGAAGCGCGACGGTCTGGGCCGGATCGATCATGTGGTGCTGAGCCAGCACGCCGGCGGCGAAATCGGTCGAAACGTCATCGCCGTAGAGGGCCGGCTGGATGACCCGGCCCAGAAACGCTCGCACGTCGAAACTCAGCATGCGTCTACGGTTCCGCTGAACGATTCGCTGCGCGCGCTGGAAGCAGTGACCGCCTCCGTAGACCAATCCCTGGTGCACCCCACGCCTACGCCCGATCGGCCGATGACCCGCTGAGCCCCGTCACGGCTAGGACTTCCCAGTCGGCTCACCGCCCGCCCCGCCCGCCTGCGCCAGCCGGGCCTTGAGGTCGGCCACGGCCTTGCGCTGCTCGGACTTGGACAGCAGGCCCAGGGTCAGGATGGCCTCGGCCAGCACGTCGGTGTCGGCGTAGAGGAAGGCGAGCGGCACGCCCAGCGACTGCGCGATGCGGCGCGCGGTGGCCAGATCGGCGTCGTGGACGCCCTTTTCGTAGCGGTTGATGCGGACCGCGGCGGTTTCTTGCGGCAAACCCACAGACATGCCCAGCTCCTTCTGCCTTTAGCCCATTAAGACAGCCTGTCTCGAGTGGAGATAGGCGGTAACGACCTGTGTCGGTCGCGGCAAGAGGGTTGCGGTTTAATCAACCGCCGTCAATTACGATAATCGTAATTACGTTAAACGTAATCCATTGGCCGCCGCCATGATGGTTACACACTCTAGTGCAGCGCAAAGCCTCAATCAAAACCAACGTCCGAACGACAAAGGACTGACGCAACGCAAAGTGAGCCGCAAACCGGCCATCGAACCAGCCATTTTCGATGGCCATCTCAACCGTCGACCTTCTTGAAAAGCATCATCAAAAGCACATAGTCTCAGACAGGCGGTACATATCTGCCCTGCTCTGTACATGAATGTTGAGTCCGTCTAGGGGGACGGCTGGATGCCATACGACCTGAAAAATCGCTTAGTCATTGGACTAGCTTCGAGTGCACTTTTTGACCTTACCGACTCTGACTATGTGTTCAGAACAGAAGGCGAAGAGGCGTATCGTGATTTTCAACGAGCCAATCAATCTGTGCCACTTAAGCACGGCGTGGCATTTCCGTTCATCCGACGACTACTTTCACTCAACGAGTTGGACCCTAAAAATCCGCCGGTTGAAGTAATACTTTTGTCTCGAAACGATCCCGACACTGGATTACGAGTCATGAAATCCATTCAGCATCATGGCCTTCCTATGACTCGGGCAGTTTTTCTACAAGGCAGAGCCCCTCTCGACTATATTCCGGCACTAGACATCAGCTTATTTTTATCTGCCAATGAATTAGACGTAAAGCAAGCAATGTTAGCGAGCTATCCAGCCGGCCAAGTTCTTTCTACCGCTTCGCCCGACAATGTCACGGATAGCGAGCTACGAATTGCTTTCGATTTTGATGGAGTTATTGCAGATGATGAAGCAGAGGCCGTCTATCAAGAAACAAAAGATTTAGCTGATTTCCACGATCACGAGAAAGAGCGAATAAATATACCCCACCCTCCTGGCCTCTTGGCTGAGTTTCTAAAGAAAATATCCCACATCCAGAAAATGGAACAGGAGCGTGCCAATACTGACGCTCGTTACCGCCCAAAACTACGAGTCAGCATCGTGACCGCGCGAAACGCGCCATCACACGAGCGAGTGATAAATACGATGCGCGCATGGGAAATTACGGTTAACGAGGCTTTTTTTCTTGGCGGAATAGAAAAAAAGGCAGTCCTACAGGTACTGAAGCCACACATATTTTTTGACGATCAGCGATTGCATCTCGACCCCGTAGCGTCTGTTCTGCCGTCAGTCCATATACCTTTTGGAGTGGCAAATAGAAGCAGGTCGTGAACACCACACCCGCAGTTTCCGTGGCTATAAATTAATGCTCATAAGACCCCGAGCTTCACGGGACGCCTTTGAGCATAAAAATCAGAAAGCCGCACTATTTTCTTAACACCCGGAACCCATCTAAAACAATTTCCTCAATCTATTTATGGGAATATTTTCTATTTTCAGCTACGCACCAGGAGCAAACCCAGGAACGAACCTATCAATAGAGAGCCCACCAGATGACGAGAATATCTTTAACCGATTTCATTGATGTTGTATCTAAGTCTGGAACACCCAAAGCCACTAAAGTGGCTCAAATCAAGAACCGCCCCGAATATGGGCCCGCCCAAGATTTCTATAAGATATTCCGCGACGGCGTAGTCGAGCTTCACAAGCAAGATGGAGATAAAATAGACTTAAAGAATATCCTTCTAAAGACAGCCGATTCGAAACGTCTTGATCACTACCCCGGCATGATCAAGGGTTATAGTAAGTGGTGGGGCAAAAAAACACTCGCGTGGTTTCCGCCGCCCACCACAACATACAGCAATCTCGGAATAGAGATTTCTGTCAATCCTGAACTTGGCCTCACGATTGACGACACCAATTACATCATCAAGATGTACATGAAATCGGAAAAGCTAACAAAGCTGAGAACTGAGATTATAACGGAGCTGATGGAGAAGTCCCTTAGACCACTGATAAAAAACAAGGCAAAGGTCGTGGTTCTCGACGTCAAGAATTCCAAACCATTTGAGTACGTGCCTGGCAAGAAGGCTCTTAAACCGATGATCGACGCTGAACTCGCCTACATAGCTTCTCTATGGCCTAGTCTATAGCAGAAAATTACGACTTAAGCCGATGCAATGCGCTCCCGAAGTAAGTAATAAAAAAGCCGAGCTAAGCTCGGCTTTTTTCAAAGTTGAAAAATCATATGCCGCCAGACTTTAGGAGTGCTGAGCCGCCAGAAGCCTTCCAGAAAATTCACTAAAAAGATTACGTATACTCGTCGCGGGGGATAGAGCCCTATGTTCTAGCTCCCCCTTTACAGTAAGCTCAAGAGCCGCTGCACTATACAACTGCCGCTCTACAAGCCTTTCGCAAAGAATCTGATAGCGGCGCGCATATGACGCCCCCTGAAACTCCGGAAAAACTGGATAGTGTGGCTCATCGCATCTAACCGACCTCATGGACGCCTCACTTTCCTCCAGCAGCATGAGCCAAGCTAGAAATGGCGGGCGGGGATCCGACTGAACCGATGGAGCGAGCGCGAACTCAATTTGGGCATCTGGGCTCACCCGAGGTTCCATGCGGCTACCATAAGCGCCATGATGATGCGCGACCCAAAGGTCAGCAGCCGAGCCAATTACTTCTTCACTACGATTATTAAAGTTGTTCCCAAACGAACCCACTTGCGACTTAAATTCAAAAACACCCAGCAATCGATGCTGATAGATGACTAGAACGTCCCAGTTCTTCGTCGCTCGGAAGAACCCCGGCAGAACAACCTGTGATTTCCGCACATGCACAATATCTGCCGGCAAGCCACAATGCTCAACGATAGCGTGAACGATGCTCACAAAGCCGTCCATGTTCTTGCCTCCAACTACGGCATCCCTACCTCCTCCTTGACTAATATTGACAACCCCACTCCCCCTAGAGTTCCAAAACTTATCGACGGCAGCTCTAGTGAGATCGTCAAAATTCGGCGGCAGCAACGAAATACTCATGCGACTTTTCCTTTGTTAGCACGAATAGATGCTGCGACACGGGAGACATGCTCTGCATCTTCGCTATTGAGCCCAAAGAGCTGGCCAACCACTTTATCAATCTCATTTTGCGAATTTGAACGGGCCACTGATACTAGCCTCTCTCGCATGGTGGAATCGACATCATTCCAGGCAGGAACACGAATTCGGCGAAGGTACTGAGCTTGAAATCTAAGGAATCCTCCCGCCATTCTCGTGCAGTATGTAGCTACAGTCATTAGGGTTAGCGATGATCGCAGCACGGCCTGTAGCGCCCTAAGATCCCACTCACGCGAAGTAATAAAGTAAAGATTGTGGTGCGGGTAATACCTCCCTTCGTCAATGACGAAAACCCCCTCACCTTTTATATCAGGAACCAATATTTTTGGCGTTTTCAGCAGCTCGGGATGTACTTTGTCGATAGTACGAAACCAGCCTAACTCATTACGTCTTGCAACATTTCTAGCTGCAATCAGGCCATGATGCTTCATTAGGTAGCGTTTGAATTTTGGATACTCGTCAATCGCTACCAACGCTCCAGACTCATCAAATGGATTCAAGAGCTCGTTCTCGCCCCAATGAATCTCTCCGCCAATTAGATCCTTTGCCATCACTATCGGCAACTTCCGCTCGGACTCAACTGGAAGTTCGCCTCGTGGCTTTATATAAACTCGGTCACAGCCAGTAGCAACACCTATACCAACTTTACATTGAGCCTGCTCGATAGTGTGGAAGTCGCGCTCAATACGGCGTAAGAGAGCTAGCCTTGGAATATCATCCAGAAGCAACGGCTCGTCACTATCGCGCTTGAGGACTATTTCCTCGACTACTCCACGAGCACTTCCGCGCGAACGCAAAGCTTTAGTTATGGCAGCCAACGAACTTATACATTCGCCCTCGCCACCGACGGCCCGCGTAACTCCAATCTTTTCTGAGCGCTGGATGATGGTAATTGCAGGATATGCAATTACGTCCGAAAAGAAGGCTTTAAAACTCTCCATCCCCACAAAGTACTTCAACCAGTAACCGCTGGAAATCTTCTCTCTCAGCGGTCCACCATAGCGATTCTTCAGCCACCTATTCGCACATATGTAGCCGAGTACGCCATCATCGCTCAAAAGATCCAGTGATCTTTCAAAAAACGGTACATAGAGATCTGCTCTATCAAACAGCGTCTTATATCGACGCCTGTATTCCGCTAGCAAGCTGCTATTAATTCGCTCTTGCCGAACATATGGTGGATTGCCTACAACGAAGTCAAACCGCCCCTTTATCGACGCAAGCAGAAAATCATCATTAATTAGCCAGGCCTTGCATAGATATGACGCCGAACGCGGGCGCATACCCCATTGAACCAAAACGTTCTTTAGATTCAAGAAGGTCTGATCATAGGTTTCGACGTGAATTTCTACCGCTTGAATAGCATCCCGCAAGTCTTTCCCGGCCTTCGCAGTTGCGCCCCCAGAATTTTGATATGAAACAAGCAAGCGCCTGACAGCGGCCAGAAGAAAATCGCCGGCGCCAAAAGAAGGCTCCAACAGCCTCATCGTGTGTAGTTCACGATCAATCGAATAACCAACTAGATCCAGAATGGACTCAACCACTTCGGGCCGAGTAAACACGGCCCCTCTGTTGGTTTCGTTGTGGTTTGCCATAGCAATGATGGCAGCCTCCAAATCTGGGGTTCGCTCGTAGGAATCAAACATCTCTAAGTTCACAAGGACTACCGGACAGCAGGAGCATGGGGCGTCAAGCCGGAGGAAATGCAATTTTGGAAATTTAGGCTAGGGCTGTCTCAGTCGATGAGTGCAGAAAAAAAGGCGGCCTGAGCCGCCTTTTTTATAGCCAGTTGTAGAGCTCAAACTCCCAAGGGGTTGGGCTTCTCCACATCAATCTTGTACTGCTTGATAGCCCTCGCCACATCCTTCCCGGTCATCTTCCCTTCCGCCGCCAGCGCCGCAATGGCCGCATGGGCGATGTAGTACCGATCGACCTCGAAGTGACGCCGCAGGTTCGCGCGCGTATCCGACCGCCCGAACCCATCCGTACCCAACACGGTGTAGCGCATCGGCACGTAAGCGCGCACCTGCTCCGGATACACACGAATGTAGTCGGTCGCAGCGATCGCCGGGCCCTGACGCCCTTCCAGCAGTTCGGTGATGTACGGCTTACGCGGCGTCTTCGCTTCCGGGTTGAAGCGGTTGAAGCGCTCGCAGTCGGTCGCGTCGCGGGCGAGTTCGTTGAAGCTCGGGCAGGACCAGATGTCGGCGGTGACGCCGAAGTCCTTGTCCAGCAGCTCGGCCGCGGCGATGGCTTCGCGCAGGATCGTGCCGCTGCCCATCAGCTGTACGCGCAGTTCGCCCTTCTTCGGCTTGCCGGCGTCCTTCAGCAGGTACATGCCCTTGATGATGCCGTCGGCGGCGCCTTCGGGCATGTCGGGGTGCGGGTAGTTTTCGTTCATCAGGGTGAGGTACCAGTACTCATCCTGCTGTTCGGTCAGCATGCGCTGCATGCCGTGCTGGAACAGGGTCACCACTTCGTAGCTGAAGGTGGGGTCGTAGCTGCGGCAGTTCGGGATCAGGCCGGCCTGGACCATGCTGTGGCCGTCTTCGTGCTGCAGGCCTTCGCCGTTCAAGGTGGTGCGGCCGGCGGTGGCGCCGAGCAGGAAGCCGCGCGCGCGCATGTCGGCAGCCTGCCAGGCGCTGTCGCCGATGCGCTGGAAGCCGAACATCGAGTAGTAGATGTACAGCGGCAGCATCTGCAGGTCGTTGGTGCTGTAGCTGGTCGCGGCGGCGAGCCAGGACGCGAACGCGCCGGCTTCGGTGATGCCTTCTTCCAGCACCTGGCCGGTGGTGTCTTCGCGGTAGTACATCAGCTGGTCGCGGTCGACCGGCTTGTACTTCTGGCCGTGCGGGGCGTAGATGCCGAGCTGGCGGAACAGGCCTTCCATGCCGAAGGTGCGGGCTTCGTCGGCGACGATGGGCACCAGGCGCGGGCCGACCTGCTTGTCGCGCAACGCGATGTTCAGCGCCTGCACGAACGACATGGTGGTGCTGATCTCGCGCTCGCCGGTGCTCTTAAGCAGGCGGTCGTAGGTTTCGAGCTTCGGCACGTCGAGCGAGGTGCTGGCCTTGCGCCGGCGCTGCGGCAGGTAGCCGCCCAGCGCCTTGCGGCGCTCGTGCATGTATTCGATTTCCGGCGACTTGTCGCCGGGGTGGAAGAACGGCACGGCGCCGTCCTTCAGCTGTTCGTCGCTGACCGGGATGTTGAAGCGGTCGCGGAACAGGCGGACGGCTTCGTCGTCCATCTTCTTGGTGCCGTGGGTCGGGTTCAGCGATTCGCCCGACGCGCCCATGCCGTAGCCCTTGACCGTCTTGGCCAGGATCACGGTCGGCATGCCCTTGGTGTTCACCGCTTCGTGGTACGCGGCGTAGACCTTGTGCGGGTCGTGGCCGCCGCGGTTGAGGCGCCAGATGTCCTCGTCGGACAGGTTGGCGACCAGCGCGGCGGTTTCCGGGTACTTGCCGAAGAAGTTGTCGCGGGTGTACTTGCCGCCGAAGGCTTTGCAGTTCTGGTATTCGCCGTCGACGGTTTCCATCATCAGCTGGCGCAGCTTGCCGGTGGTGTCGCGCGCCAGGAGCGGATCCCAGTAGCTGCCCCAGATGGTCTTGATGACGTTCCAGCCGGCGCCGCGGAACTGGCCTTCCAGCTCTTGAATGATCTTGCCGTTGCCGCGCACCGGGCCGTCGAGGCGCTGCAGGTTGCAGTTGACGACGAAGATCAGGTTGTCGAGGCCTTCGCGGCCGGCGACCGAGATCGCGCCGAGCGATTCGGGCTCATCCGTCTCGCCGTCGCCGAGGAAGGCCCAGACCTTGCGGTCGGACTTCGGCATCAGGCCGCGGCCTTCGAGGTATTTCCAGTTGCGCGCCTGGTAGATCGCGCTGATCGGACCCAGGCCCATCGACACGGTCGGGATCTGCCAGTAATCCGGCATCAGCCACGGGTGCGGGTAGGAGCTGACACCGCGGCCGTCGACTTCCATGCGGAAGTTGTCGATCTGCGATTCGCTGATGCGGCCTTCGAGGAACGAGCGCGCGTAGATGCCCGGCGAGCTGTGGCCCTGGATGCCGATGAGGTCGCCCGGGTGGTCGGCCGAGGGCGCGCGCCAGAAGTGGTTGAAGCCGACGTCGTACAGGGTGGCCGCGGACGCGAAGCTGGCGATGTGGCCGCCGAGGTCGCCGGGCTTGCGGTTGGCGCGCACGACCATCGCCATCGCGTTCCAGCGGATCAGCGAGCGGATGCGCCATTCCATCGCGGCGTCGCCGGGGCTCTTGGCCTCCAGGTGCGGCGGGATGGTGTTGATGTATTCGGTGGTGGGCTGGAACGGCAGGTGGGCGCCGGCGCGGCGGGTGACTTCAACCATGCCCTCCAGCAATTGGTGGGCGCGCTCGGCGCCGTCGCGGGCGATGACCGCCTGGACGGATTCGACCCATTCCTGGGTCTCGGTCGGGTCGGGGTCGTTCTGCAGCAGGTCGTGCAGGGAGCTGGCAAGCGGCTGGTTCATCGATCTCGCGGCCCCGTGGCCGCGCCTCGTGTTTGTGGGGGCGGATTAGAGTGTCGAGTCTAACAAACGGGGGCGACGGATCGGCTTGCTTTAGGTGGTCGGAGGGGTGGGATAGTCCGTTTTGGCTAGGGGGTTTGGGTGGATACGCGGGCGTGTGGTGGGTGGCGCCGGCGGTTGTATTGGCGCGGTCGCGGCTCGCGCCGCTCCTACAGATAGCCCATGTAGGAGCGGCGCGAGCCGCGACCGCGTTACCTCGATGGCCGACGCTACATACCTACCGGGCTTAATCCGACACGGCCCGACGGCTTTTCCCGATTTGGCGTCCCGGGCCGCCCGCCGACGCTGGATTCATGGACGAATCGATGGCCCTCGCGCCGATTCGCGGCCATGCGGCGCTGCGGCGCGGCCGGGTCTCGGAGGCGCAGCGGATTTATCTGCTGACTTTCGTGACGGACGGGCGCGCCGCCTGGTTCGCCGACGGGCGATTGGCCGAGGCCGCGATTGCCGCCCTGCTGGACCGACGCTCCTGGCAGCGATCGACGCTGCTGGCCTGGGTGCTGATGCCGGATCACTGGCATGGCGTGGTTGAGCTCGGGCCGGACGAGTCGTTGCCGGCGTTGGTGCGGCAGCTGAAGTGCGCGAGTTCGCGGCGGATTCGCGCGGCGATGGGGGCGGCAGTGCCTTGGGCGGTGTGGGGGTCGGCGTATCACGACCGGGCGTTGCGGAAGGAGGAGGGGTTGGTGGCTATGGCGAGGTATGTGGTGATGAATCCGGTGCGGGCGGGGTTGGTGGAGCGGGTGCGGGAGTATCCGTATTGGGATGCGGTTTGGGCGCAGCGGAAGGTTTCGGTCCCGGCGGAGGGTTGCGCGGTCGCGACTTGCGTCGCTCCTACAGGGGCGTCGGACCCATCTGGGCTACCTGTAGGAGCGAC
This sequence comes from Lysobacter yananisis, assembly GCF_031199375.1. Classification (NCBI taxonomy): domain Bacteria; kingdom Pseudomonadati; phylum Pseudomonadota; class Gammaproteobacteria; order Lysobacterales; family Lysobacteraceae; genus Lysobacter; species Lysobacter yananisis. Next base: position 2,237,887 of record NZ_CP133568.1, on the reverse strand, counting down.
GCAAGTCGCGACCGCGACAACCGAACTACGGCGAGACGACCCGTCCGCCGAGAACCCTCAAGCCGGCGCGCTACGCAACAACACGATGCCGCCAACGATCAGCCCCACCCCGCCCAGCTTCAACGGCGTGATCGCCTCGCCGAACAACACCGACCCGATCAACACCGTCCCCGCCGCGCCGATCCCGGTCCACACCGCATACGCCACGCCCACCGGCAACGCCGTCAACGCCCGCCCCAGCAGCCACACGAACGCGGCCAGCGCGATCAACGACACCGCGGTCCAGCCGGGCCGGGTGTAGCCGTTCGACAACTTCATGCTCAGCGCCCAGGCCACGTCGATCAGGCCCGCGGCGATCAGCATGATCCAGGCGGTCCCGGCGCTCATGGCTTGGCGTCCTCGCGCTCGGCGCGCAGCGCTTCGCGCACGCTCGGGCGCTGGTCCAGGCGGGCGAGGTATGCGGCCAGGTGCGGATACGGCGCGAGGTCGAGCTTCAGCAACCGCGCCCAGCCGGCCACGGTGTAGAGATAGGCGTCGGCGATGCCGAAGCGTTCGCCGAGGAATTCGCGGCCTTCGAGGTGCCGGTCGACCAGGGCCAGCCGCGGCTGCAGGCGCTCGCCGGCGATGCGGCCCGGTGCTTCGCCGTATTCGGGGTGGAACAGCCACGGGCTGAAGGTCTTGTGCAGCTCGGAGTTGATGAAGGTCAGCCACTGGTCCTGTTCGGCGCGCTCGAAACTGCCGAGCGGGGCGCTGAGGCCGGCGGCCGGGTCCTGGTCGCCGAGGTAACGCAGGATCGCCACGCCTTCGCGCAGCAGGCGGCCGTCGTCGAGCTGCAGCAGCGGGACGTAGCCGAGCGGGCTCAGTTCGCGGTAGTCGCGGTCCTCGGCCAGCACGCGCGCCTCGGCGCCGAGACGCACGCGGCGCAGGTCCAGCGGCAGGCCGAGTTCGCGGGCGACGATGTGCGGGGCGAACGAGCAGGTGTGCGGGGTGTAGTAGAGCTTCATGGGTGGGGTCCGTGAGGAGATGGCGCTACTCTCCTCGTCCGGCCCGGCGCGCGGAATACGGCGCCTTCCCAAGGATCGCTTGCGCATGCGACAAACCGCCCGCCTGTCGTTGGAAGACTTCGAACTGCTGCGCGCGATCGGCGCGCACGGTAGCCTCAGCGGCGCGGCCAAGGCGTTGGCGCTGGATCACTCCAGCGCGTTCCGGCGGCTGGCCGGGATCGAGGCGCGCGCGGGGACGCCGTTGTTCCGGCGCAGCCGCACGGGCTATACGGCAACCGAGGCCGGCGCGGTCGCGATAGAAGGCGCGCAGCGGATTCTCGACGATGCCGACCAGTTGCAGCGGCAGTTGGCCGGGCGCGATGCGCGCGGCGGCGCGCGGTTGCGGATCACGATTCCGGACACGCTGGCGGACGTGGCGGCGCGCTTGTGCGCGGCGTTCGCCGCGGCGCATCCGCAGATCGGCTGCGATCTGCTGGTGTCGAATGCGTTCGTGAACCTGCAGCAGCCCGAGGCGGATGTGGCGCTGCGGGCGTGCGCGTTGATGCCGAGCGGGTTGTCGGTGCGGCGGGTGGGGTCGATCGCGACGGCAGTGTATGCGGCGAGCGGCGCGAAGGTCGGCAAGCGCGAGGCCTTGAGCGAGGGTGCGTGGGTCGGGTTCGACGACAATCTGTCGCATCTGTCGTCGGCGCTGTGGCTGCGCGCGAACGTCGACGAGGCGCGGATCGCGATGCGGGTGAATTCGCTGCCTGCGGCGTTGGCGGCGTGCAAGGCCGGGGTCGGCAAGGCCTTGTTGCCTTGCTATTTCGCCGATGCGGCGGGCGGGGTGAAGCGGGTGTCGCAGCCGTTGACGGAGGTGCCGACGGAGTTGTGGTTCGCGATACATCCGGATTTGCGGCGCTCGGCGCGGGTGCGGGCGTTGCGGGAGTTTGCGTTGGGGTGGTTGCCGAAGGAGATGGCGTTGAGCTGAGGTGCTGGCCTGCTGTTGTGGGAGGGCCTTCAGGCCCGATGCTTTTCTCTGAGGTCGCTGCCATCGGGAACAAGAGCATCGGGCCTGAAGGCCCTCCCACAACAGCGGCTTGCGTCGTCGGTGAATTGGCGCGGTCGCGACTTGCGTCGCTCCTACAGGTAGCCCAGGTGGGTCCGAAGCCGCTGTAGGAGCGACGCAAGTCGCGACCGCGAATCCGCAGCTACGACGCAGGCTCCGAAGCCTCCATCTCTTCGTCCAACCACGCCAAAAACGCCCGCACCGGCGGATGTCGCTCGCGCCCCGGCACGCACAGCACGTGGTAAGTCTCGCCCAGCACCGCGATCTCCGGCCGATACGCCTCCAGCAACCCACGTGCGAGATTGCCGGCGACGACGACCGAACTCGCCAGCACCAAGCCCTGCCCCGCACCGGCGGCGTACATCGCGTAATGCTCTTCGTCGTATGCCCGCACCGTCGGCGCGCGTTGCAGCCAATCCACACCGGCGCGTTCGCACCACGCTTCCCAGGTGCGGCAGTACAGCTGCGAATCGCCCCACTCCACCGAGATCAAGGTCGGCGACGACTTCGCCGCTTCGGCCTGCGTCCGCCCCGGCGCGCCGTACACGCCGAAGAATTCGCGCAGGCCGCCGTGTCGGTGCAGGCGGGCCGGCACCGCGCCGCCGTAGCGGATCGCCAGGTCGACACCGGCGTTCTGTTCCAGGTCGACCACCTGCGCGCTGGTGTCGATGCGCACGGCGATGTCGGGGTGGCGGACGTAGAAGCGGCCCAGCCGCGGCACCAGCCATAGCGCGGCGAATGAGGTCGAGGTGGTGACGGTCAGGCAGCCGGCGTCGGGACGCGGACGCAACGCAGCGACGGATTGCGCCACTTCAAGCAGGGCGCCGTGGACGTCGCGAAACAGCCGGCGGCCGTCGTCGGTGAGGGCGACGCCGCGCGGCTGGCGCTGGAACAGGGGCCGGCCGAGCCAGCTTTCGAGCTGGCGGATCTGGTGCGAGATCGCGGTCGGGGTGACGTGCAGCTCCTCGGCCGCGGCCTTGAAGCTGGACAGGCGAGCGGCGGCTTCGAAGCTGCGCAGGGCGGTCAGGGGGAGCTCGGCGAACATCGCGTCAGGCCTGAATCTGGCTCATGTCGGATCAATTATCGTCATTTGAGGCAGTCGATGTCGCGAACTAGATTCATCCCAGCCCTCACTACGACAGCCAACCGATGACTCCCGACCGCCCCCGCCGCCTGCTGATCCTCGTCGCCAGCCCCCGCCGCAACGGCAACAGTGCCGTGCTCGCCGAAGCCGCCCTGCGCGGAGCGCAGGATGCCGGCCTCGACGCCTCACTGCATTTCGCCGACGACCTGATGCAGACCTTCCTGCGCGATTGTCGCGACTGCCGCGACGAGCACGGACGTTGTCGCATCGACGACGGTTACGCGGATTTCTTCTTCGAGCATTTCCTCGACGCCGACGGGTTCGCCCTGGCCTCGCCGGTGTATTGGTACGGCATGTCGTCGCAGGCCAAGGCGTTCTTCGACCGGATGTTCTGCTATGTGGCGCGCAGCTATCCCGATTCGCAGCGGGTGCGCGAGCGCATCCAGGGCAAGCGGGTGGCGCTGCTGACCGCGTCGGAGGAGATGTATCCGACTATCGCACTGAGCCTGGTCAACCAGATGCAGGAGTACGCGCGCTACACCCACTCGCAGTTCGTCGGCGCGGTGCATGGGCAAGGGGATCGGCGCGGGTCGGTAGCCGAAGATCGGCACGGAGCGATGGCGGCGGCCGAGGCGCTGGGGCGGCAGTTTTTCGAGCGGCCGCATGCGGATTACCACGTCGATTCGGTGCGGTGACGGGCGCGCGGTAGTTGCGTCGTGGTTGTATTGGCGCGGTCGCGACTTGCGTCGCTCCTACAGGGGCTTCGGATCGATCTGGGCTAGCTGTAGGAGCGACGCAAGTCGCGACTGCGCAACCGCACTTGCGTCGCAACTCAGAGGCCGCGGTCGCGACTTGCGTCGCTCCTACAGGAAGTTGGCGCGTAGCGCGGCGATTTGAGAGGAAAGCATCGGGCCTGAAGGCCCTCCTACGACAAGCAGGCGCTTGCAGGAATCAGCGCAACCCGAACCACGACCGCGGCAGCAGCAGCTTGAGCGCGCGTTCGGCGCTCTTGCGCCGCAGGCCGCGCTGGCCGAGGCCGCGCAGCACCGGGCCGAGCCAGCGCCAGCGCGGTTGCAGCAGGATCGCTTCGCGCGCGTCGGCTTCGATGCGGTACATCGCCAGCACCTGTTCGGCCAGGCGGCGCTTGCTGCGCGGCAGTTCCGGCATCTTGCGCAGGCAGGCTTCCAGGTCGTCGGCGGTGCCGCGGTAGAACTGCACGGTGCGCTCGTAGCGGCGCCGGGTCGCCAGCGCGCGCGGTTCGTCGCGGGCGAACACGGTGCCGCTGACGCTGCCGGGGTGGCGGCGGTACTGGATCAGCGGCTGGCGCAGGTTCAAGGATTGGCCGAGCAAGGCGCCGCGCAGGCTCAGCGCGTTGTCCTCGATCGGGCCGAGCAGCGGGCCGAAGCGGTCGTAGACCTCGCGCCGGAACGCCATGGTCGCGCCGAGCAGGCCGATCAGCCGGCCGATGCGCACGTAATAGTCGAAGTCGTAGCGCTGCGGGCGCTGGCGGAAACTGACCCGGATCGGCTCGCCGTGGCTGCCGATGGCGTCGAAGTCGCTGCCCAGCACGGTCGCGCCGGGGTGCTCGTCGAAGGCGCGCACGATCGTCGCCACCCGCTCGGGGTAGGCGATGTCGTCGCCGGCCATCATCACGATGATCTCGCCGCTGGCCAGCGCCATCACGTCGTTGAAGTGCGCCGAGACGCCGAGGTTGCGCTCGGTCTTGCGCACGTGCACGCGGTGCGGGCCGCGGTAGGCGGCGACCAGCTCCTCGGCGATCTCGAAGGTGCCGTCGCCGGAACAATCGTTGGAGACGATGATCTCGCACGGCACGGTCTGGGCGAAGGCGCTGTCGAGCGCGGCGCGGATGTAGTCCGCGTCGCGGAAACACAGCAACAGCACGCTGACCCGCGGCCGGGGTTCGGCCACGGATTCCAGCACCGGCAGCGCGCTCACCGCTGGCAGTTCGGTCAGTACCGCGTTCAGTGCGCCCCCTTCGCCCGCCCGGTCATCCGGTCAGGCTCCGCCCAGCTCGGCCAGGCCCTTTCGGCCCGATTCTCGCGCCGTGCGGATCTGCGCGTCTACCGCCGCGATGGCGGTCATGTTGACCACTCGTCGGGGCGTCGAGGCCGGGGTCAGGATGTGCGCCGGCTTGTCCAGGCCCATCAGGATCGGGCCGATGGCGACGCCATCGGTCATCACCCGGACCATGTTGTAGGTGATGTTCGCCGCGTCCAGGTTCGGCAGCACGAACAGGTTGGCGCGGCCGTGCAGGGTCGCGTTGGGGAAGATGCGCTTGCGCAGCAGGTCGTCCCAGGCGGTGTCGGCCTGCATTTCGCCGTCCATCTCCAGCTTCGGCATGCGCTGCTGGATGATCTGGCGGACCTTGCGCATCTTCGCCGCCGACGGATTGTCGTGGCTGCCGTAGTTGGAGTGCGACAGCAGCGCCACCTTCGGCTCGATGCCGAACAGGCGCAGGCGGTAGGTCGCCTGCAGGGTGGCTTCGGCGATCTGCTCGGCGGTCGGGTCGACCTGCACGTGCGTATCCAGGAAGAACCACGCGCCCTGGTCGTTGATCACGCCGGTCATCGCCGAGGTGCCGGACACGCCCGGGTCGAAGTCGAAGATGCTGCGCAGGTAGCCCAGTTTCTTGTGGAAGCGGCCGACGATGCCGGAGATCATCGCGTCGGCTTCGCCGCGCTCGACCATCAGCGCCGCGATCAGCGTCGGGCGCGAACGCAGCAGGTTCTTCGCCGCCGCCGGGGTCACGCCGCGGCGCTCGGTCAGCGCGTGGTACTGCTGCCAATACTCGTTGAAGCGCGGATCGTCGTTGATGTTGGTCAACTCGAAGTCCACGCCCTCGCGCATGCGCAGGCCCAGGCGCTTGATCCGGGTGTCGATGACGTCGGGGCGGCCGATCAGGATCGGGAACGCCAGTTCCTCGTCGATCACCGTCTGCACCGCGCGCAGCACGGTCTCTTCCTCGCCCTCGGCGTAGACCACGCGCTTGCGGTCGGCGCGGGCGCGGTCGTAGACCGGCTTCATCAGCAGGCCGGTGCGGTAGATGTACTGGCTGAGCTTTTCCTCGTAGGCGTCCATGTCGACGATCGGACGCGTCGCCACGCCCGAGTCCATCGCCGCCTTGGCCACGGCCGGGGCCAGCATCACCAGCAGGCGCGGGTCGAACGGGCGCGGGATCAGGTATTCGGGGCCGAAGGTCGGCACGTCGCCGCCGTAGGCGCCGCCGAGGTCCGACGATTCCATCCGCGCCAGCGCCGCGATCGCACGCACGCACGCCAGCTTCATGTCCTCGTTGATCACCGTCGCGCCGACGTCGAGCGCGCCGCGGAAGATGTAGGGGAAGCACAACGCGTTGTTGACCTGGTTCGGGTAGTCCGAACGGCCGGTGGCGACGATGCAGTCCGGACGCACGGCCTTGGCGTCTTCCGGCAGGATTTCCGGATACGGGTTGGCCAGGGCCAGGATCACCGGCTTGTCGGCCATGGTCGCGACCATCTCCGGCTTGAGCACGCCGCCAGCCGACAGGCCGAGGAAGATGTCGGCGCCGGCGACGATGTCGGCCAGGGTGCGCTTGTCGGTGTCGCGCGCGTAGCGCTCCTTGTCCGGGTCCATCTTGCCGCGGCCGGTGTAGAGCACGCCGTCGCGGTCGACCGCGAGGATGTTCTCCGGCTTCAGGCCCAGCGCCACCAGCATGTCCAGGCATGCGATGCCGGCCGCGCCGGCGCCGCTGGTGGCCAGCTTCACTTCGGCGATGTTCTTGCCGACGATCTCCAGCGCGTTGAGCACGGCGGAGCCGACGATGATCGCGGTGCCGTGCTGGTCGTCGTGGAACACCGGGATCTTCATCCGCTCGCGCAGCTTGCGCTCGACGATGAAGCACTCCGGCGCCTTGATGTCTTCGAGGTTGATGCCGCCGAAGGTCGGCTCCAGCGAGGCGATGATGTCGACCAGCTTGTCGGGGTCGCGCTCGTCGATTTCGATGTCGAACACGTCGATGCCGGCGAACTTCTGGAACAGCACGCCCTTGCCTTCCATCACCGGCTTGCCGGCCAGCGGGCCGATGTCGCCGAGGCCGAGCACGGCGGTGCCGTTGCTGATCACCGCCACCAGGTTGCCGCGCGCGGTCAGCTCGCTGGCGGTGTTGGGGTCTTCGACGATGGCCTCGCAGGCGTAGGCCACGCCCGGCGAGTAGGCCAGGGCCAGGTCGCGCTGGGTGACCATCGGCTTGGTCGCGGTGACCTTGATCTTGCCCGGCGGGCTGAGGCGGTGGTAGTCGAGCGCGGCGGTTTTCAGATCGTTGTCGGACATCGCAAAGGCAGCCGTGGCAAGGGGCGCGAAAGTGGATTGGATCAGCAGTCTAATGGATGCGTCGGACGGTTTCGCGCGACCGCCGGCACCTGTTCATTAGTACTTTGGAGTTGTACCGGGTTGCGGCGACCGCGTCAGGCGCCGGCTTTGCCCGGTCGGCCGGCCCGTCTCGCCCAACCGGCCCGCCGGCCCGACGCCGGGGTATGGACGCCGCGCGGTCACGGCGGCGGCGTCCCGGGCCGGGCGCCCTGCGGCTGCACGGTGCTGCGCCAGGCGTCGAGGAATTGCCGGCGCTTGAGCGCGTCCAGGTACACCAGCAGGCCCGGCCCGAGCGGGATCGGCCGCAGCGCGCGCACCCGCGCGCCGTCGCCGGCCTGCGGCGCCAGCGGCGCGCCGCTAGCCGAGCGGATCGGCTGCAGGCCGACCTGGCGGGCCAGCACCGCCTGGCCGCGCGGCGAGATCAGATAGTCCAGGAAGCGGCCGGCCTCGACCGCGTTGGCGGCCTCGCGCGGGATCAGCGCGGTGCGCAGCAGCACCAGGGTGTAGTCCTCGGGCAGGACGATGCCGAGCGGGGCGCCGGCGTCGATCCGGGCCTGGGCGTAGGAGCCCAGCACGTTGTAGGCCAGGGCCAACTGGCCGCGCGCGACCCGGTCCAGCAGTGGCCCGGTGCGCTCCTCCAGCACCACCGCGTTGTCGCCGAGCGCGGCCTGCAAGGCCCCGGCCATGCTGCCGAGCTGATGGTCCTGGGTCGCCAACAGATAGCCGACGCTGCTGCGGCCGGCATCGTAGGTGCCGACCCGCCCGGCCAGCTTCGCCTTCGGGTCGCGCAGCAGCGCGAGCAACTGGCGGCGGGTGCGCGGTACCTGCGCCGGAGCCAGCAAACGTTTGTTGTAAACGATGACGATCGGCTCGTAGCTGATGCCGAAGGCCTCGTGCCGCCACTGCGACCACGCGGGCAGCCCGGCGGTGGCCGGCGAGCGGTGGACCAGGGCGTGGCCGTCGTTGACCAGCTTGGTCTGCAGATCCATGCCGCTGCTGATCAGCAGGTCGGCGCGATCGCGCGGCGCCGAGCGCAGATAGCGGCGGTAGATGTCCTGGGCGACCAGATCCGAGTATTCGACCTGGGTCCCCGGGCTGAGCTTCTGGTAGTCGGCGATGACCGCGGCGAAGTTCTCGATGTCGGTCGAGCCGTGGATGCGCAGGCGGGCGGTGGTGGTTTGCGGGCTTTTGAAGGTTTGGACGTCGCCGGGGGCGGCGGCGGCGGGGAAAATGAGGAGTGAGCCGAGAGGAGTGAGGAGCGAGAAAAGGCAAAAGCGCAGCCACGCGCCAGCCCGCCTCCCGGCACGCCTTTGATTTTTCTCACTCCTCACTTCTCTCAGCTCACTTCTCATACCGCTGTCCTCGGCAACCGCAACGTCACCACCAACCCGCCGCCCACGCGATTGCTCAGATCGATCGCCCCGCCGTGGCTTTCGACGATGCGCTTGACGATCGCCAGGCCCAGGCCGGCGCCGCCGGCGGCGGCGTCGCGGCCGCGGGCGAAACGCTCGAACACGGTCTGGGCATCGGCGGGGGCGATGCCGGGGCCGTGGTCGGCGATGGTCAGCACGGCCGTCGGCGCGGCGACGCCTTCGCCGGCGGCGGTCAGGGCGATCTGCAGCGGCGCGCGGCCGTGCTTGAGCGCGTTGTCGATCAGGTTCTTGATCGCCTCGCGCAGCAGCAGCGCGTCGCCGCGCACGCGCAGCGCTTCGCTGGTCAGCGCCAGATGCAGGTCCGGGCGCGGGCCGGACTGCGGCACCGCCTCGAAGATCGCTTGGTGCAGCAGTTCGGCCAGATCGACGGTTTCGAACTGCTGCAGATGGCTTCTGTGGATCGCGCTGGCGTCGCTGAGCAACTGGTTGAGCAGGCGGCTCATGTGGCTGGCGTTGCGCTCGATGGTCTCCAGGCTGCGTCGCTGCTCGGCCGGGTCGTCCTCGTCCAGAGCCAGTTGCGCCTGCGCGCGCAGCGCGGCCAGCGGCGTGCGCATCTGGTGCGCGGCCTCGCCCATGAACGCGCGCAGAGTTTCGTTGCTGGCCGCCAGCCGGGCCATGAAGCGGTTCAGCGATTCCACGGTCTGGTCGAGTTCGGCCGGCACCTCGCGCGCGACCGGGCGCAGGTCGGAGGGATCGCGTTCGGACAGCTCGCGCTCCAGCCGCTGCAGCGGCCGCAGCGCGCGATACACCCCGATCCACACCAGCGCCAGCGCCGCCAGCGACAGCGCCACGATCGCGACCAGCGCGCGCAGCACCATGTCGTCAGCCAAGGCCTCGCGCGCGCGCCGGGTCTGGCCGACCTGGACGATGGCCTGGCCCTGCGCGGCAGGGCCGGCGACCCAGCGCGAGACCGCGACGAAGCGGGTGTTTTCGCCGCGGTACATCGCATCGAACAAACGCGGTTGGCCGTCGCGCGGCGGGCTCGGCGGCGCCGGAAGATCGGCGTAACCGGTGATCGCCTGCCCTTCGCGGCTGGACACGCGGTAGAACACCCGGTCCTCCGGCGCCATCGCCAGCAGGTCGAGCGCGGCGTACGGCAGGTCGACCTGCCATTGACCGTCGACCAGCGCGACCGAATCGGCGATCGACAGCGCCGAGGCGATCAGCAGGTGGTCGTAGGAGCGGTCGGCGGCGGCGCGGCCGTAGCTGCGCGCGGCCAGGAACAGCAGCGCGGCGCCGATCAGCGACAACGCGCCGAGATAGATCAGCAAGGTCTTGCGGATCGAATCGCGGCGCCCGGCCGCCGCGCGCGCGGGCTCAGCCATCGCCGCCGCCTTCGGCCGCGGCGCCGGCCTCGATCATGTAGCCCGCGCCGCGCACGGTGACGATGCGCAGCGGCGCGCTCGCGAGCTTCTTGCGCAGGCGCCCGACGTACAGCTCGATCGCGTTCGGCCCGGCCTCATCGTCGAAGCCGAACAAACCGTTGCCGATCTCGTCCTTGCTGACCACCTGGCCGAGCTTGCCGATCAGGATCTCGAGCAGGCGGAACTCGCGGTTCGGCAGCTCGATGGGCTCGCCGTCCAGGGTGACCCGGTGCGCGCCGGCGTCGAAGGCGAAGCCGCCGACCTGCACCGTGCCGGCGGCCTGGCCGCGGTTGCGCCGCAGCAGCACCCGGCAGCGCGCTTCGAATTCGCGGAAATCGAAGGGCTTGCTGAGGTAGTCGTCGGCGCCGGAGTCCAGCGCGCGCACGCGGTCGTCGATGCCGTCGCGCGCGGTCAGCATCAGCACCGGGGTGGCGTCGCCGCGCTCGCGCAGGCCGGCCAGCAGGCCCAGGCCGTCGAGCCGCGGCAGGCCGATGTCGAGCACGATCAGGTCGAAGCCCTGGTAGCGCAGCACGCTGTCGGCCTTGAGCCCGTCGCTCTGCCAGTCCACCGCGTGGCCGTCGCGGCGCATGCGCCGGACGATGGCGTCGGCGAGGTCGGCGTTGTCTTCGACGAGCAGGATGCGCACTCGGTGTAGTCCTCTGCCTGTGTCGAAGTCCGATGCCGTCCGCGAATCTCCGAAGCGCCGCGACAGACCCACGCCATGACAGGTCTTTGACAGCTTCGACCGCCTAGCCTGCGCTGGAGGGGTTGGGACAGGCCGTCCGGGCCGACCCAACTATAAGCGCCCATCGCGCCGTTGTGCGCGAAAAGAGGCGGGAAAAGAAGGGTCGGGAGAGAAATCGATGGCTGTTGCCCCCCACGCCGGCGCGTGCGTCGCGCTGTGCCTGCTCGCCGCGTCCGCCGGCTCCGCCGCGGCCGCCGAAGGCGCCGACGATCGCCCCGTGACCGCCGAACTCGGCGGCCGCATCCACTGGGATTTCGCCGAATTCGACAACGACCGCCGCGGCGCGCCGAACCCCGACGACACCGAAGTGCGCCGGCTGTGGCTGGACGTGTCGGGCAAGTTCTACGGCTGGGGCTACAAGATCGAAGGCGACTTCGCCGGCCTGCAGGACGAGTTCAAGGGCGACAGCGTCGAGGCCAAGGACGTCTACGTCACCCGCGATTTCAAAGCCGGCAAGCTCACCGTCGGCCAGTTCAAGCAGTACTTCACCCTCGACGACCGGATCAGCTCGAACTACGGCGTGTTCATGGAGCGCAGCATGTTCGCCAGCTCCGTCGCGCCGCTGTACCGCCTCGGCGCGGCCTGGATCACCGCGCGCGACGACTACACCGTCGGCGGCAGCGTCTACAGCCTGGAAAGCATCGACGTGTGGCAGGTCAAGGGCCGCGCGTTCGGCGCGCGCGGCACCTGGGCGCCGCGCCACGACACCGGCGACGCGCTGCACCTGGGCCTGTCGCTGGCGCGCGAGTATTACGATCACCCGGGCCGCGACGGCGCCAACGGCTTGCGCATCGCCCCGCGCCCGGCCGGGCATTTGTCCGACAACAGCCGCGCGACCCTGGTCAACTTCAACCGCGGCCTCGACACCGACGTCGACAAGTACTCACTGGAGTTCGCACTGGCGCGCGGCCCGGTCTACCTGCAGTCCGAACTCAGCGGCGCGGACTTCGACGACGGCAGCCAGCGCGGCGAGATCCGCTCGGCTTACGCCACCGTCGGCTGGTTCATCACCGGCGAAAACATGCCCTACGACACCAAGTCCGGCCGCTTCGGCCGGGTCAAGCCGTCGCGCCCGAACGGCGCCTGGGTGGTCGCGGCGCGCTACGACACCATCCGCGGCAAGCAGCACCTCAACGGTGCGGCCGACTTCAGCGACGTGTCGATGGAGCAGACCAGCGTCGGCGTGAACTGGCACCTGCGCGCGAACCTGCGCTTCATGCTCGACTGGATCGAGAGCCGCAATCGGGATCGGCTCGCCGGCGTGACGCTCGACCGCACGCGCGCGGTGACGGGGCGGTTTCAGTACGACTTCTAAGACAGGAGTGAGCGTAGAGGAGTGAGGAGTGAGCGAGAGCGCGTTCCCCTCCCCTCCGGCTTTCGCTCGCTCCTCACTCCTCTTCGCTCACTTCCCGCTTTACGGAGCCAATAATGCTGACGATCCTCGGCTTCGGCATGGTCCTCACCTTCATGTACTTGATCATGAGCAAGCGGCTGTCGCCGCTGGTGGCTCTGATCGTGATCCCGATCGCCTTCGCCCTCGCCGGCGGTTTCGGCGCCGGGATCGGCGAGATGATGATCGAGGGGATCAAGAAGATCGCGCCGACCGGCGTGATGCTGATGTTCGCCATCCTCTACTTCGGGGTGATGATCGACGCCGGCCTGTTCGACCCCATCGTCAAGCGCATCCTCAAGCTGGTGAAGGGCGATCCGGTCAAGATCGTGGTCGGCACCGCGGTGTTGGCGATGCTGATCTCGCTCGACGGCGACGGCTCGACCACCTACATGATCACCGTCTCGGCGATGCTGCCGCTGTTCCAGCGCCTGCGCATGAACGCCTTGAACCTGACCTGCGTAACCATCCTGGCCAGCGGCGTGATGAACCTGACCCCATGGGGCGGGCCGACCGCGCGCGCGGCGACCGCGCTGCACGTGGATCCCAGCGAAGTGTTCGTGCCGCTGATCCCGGCGATGGTGGTGTCGCTGCTGAGCATCCTGCTGCTGGCGTGGTACCTCGGCCTGCGCGAACGCAAGCGCCTGGGCATCGTGACCCTGCACGGCCACGCCGCCGACTGGAATCCCGAGCTCGACACCGCCAGCGACAACCTGCCGACCCTGGCCGACAGCGAGGACACCAAGCGGCCGAAGCTGCTGTGGGTCAACGCCGGCCTGACCACCGCGCTGATGGCGGCGCTGATCCTGGGCCTGCTGCCGCTGCCGGTGTTGTTCATGATCGGCTTCGCGATCGCGCTGGTGATCAACTATCCCGACCTCGCCGAACAGCGCCGCCGCATCGGCAACCACGCCGGCAACGTGCTCGCCGTGGTGTCGCTGATCTTCGCCGCCGGCATCTTCACCGGGATTTTGTCCAACACCGGCATGGTCGAGGCGATGTCGCGCAGCTTCCTGGCGGTGATCCCCGACGCCTGGGGCCCGTACCTGGCGGTGATCACCGCGATCGCCAGCATGCCCTTCACCTTCTTCATGTCCAACGACGCGTTCTATTTCGGCGTGTTGCCGATCCTGTCGGAAGCGGCCGGTCACTACGGCATCACCCCGGTGGAGATGGCGCGCGCTTCGCTGGCCGGGCAGCCGGTGCACCTGCTGAGCCCGCTGGTGCCGTCGACGTATCTGTTGGTCGGCATGGCCAACGTGGACTTCGCCGACCACCAGAAATTCACCCTGAAATGGGCGGTGATGGTGTCGCTGGTGCTGATGTTCGCTTCGCTCGGATTCGCGCTGTATCCCTTCGCCGCCTGACGGCCACGAGGAGTGAGCGGAGAGGAGTGAGGAGTGAGAAAAGCGCTCCTGCTCCTGCTGCTGCCCTTGCTCACTCCTCACTCCTCTCCGCTCACTCCTCGCCCCAAAGAGGCGCACATGACTCTCCGCATCGCCTACGTCACCAGCGGCATGGGCAGCCTGGGCACCGCGATCTGCCGCAAGCTCGCCGACAGCGGCCACACCGTGGTCGCCGGTTGCGGGCCGAATTCGCCGCGCAAGGCCGGCTGGCTGCGCGAGCAGCGCGAGCTGGGCTACGACTTCATCGCCTCGGAAGGCAACGCCGCCGACTGGGATTCCACCGTCGCCGCGTTCGCCAAGGTCAAGGCCGAGGTCGGCGAGGTCGACGTGCTGGTCAACAACGCCGGCGGCACCCGCGACGTGCTGTTCCGGCAGATGAGCCGCGACGACTGGAACGCGGTCATGGCCGGCAACCTCAACACCTTGTTCAACATCACCAAGCAGGTCGTCGACGGCATGGCCGCGCGCGGCTGGGGCCGGATTGTCAACATCGGCTCGGTCAGCGCGCAGAAGGGCCAGATCGGCCAGGTCAACTACGCCACCGCCAAGGCGGCGATGCACGGCTTCACCCGCGCGCTGGCGCAGGAGTTCGCCGCGCGCGGGGTCACCGTCAACACGATCTCGCCGGGCTACGTCGCCAGCGCCGCGATCAGCGCGTTCCCGCCCGACGTGCTCGACCGCCTGGCCGCCTCGGTGCCGGTGCGCCGGCTCGGCAAGCCCGAAGAAGTCGCGAGCCTGTGCGCGTGGCTGGCCGGCGACGACGCGGCGTTCGTGACCGGCGCCGATTACGCGGTCAATGGCGGCCTGCAGATGAGTTGAAAGCATAGGAGTGAGCGTGGAGGAGTGAGGAGTGAGCGAAAGCGGCAAGCGCAGTCGGCTTGGAGCTGTTGCTCACTCCTCACGCCTCTCCGCTCACTCCTCACTCTCCTGTAACCACTTCTCGGCCTCACCCAATCTCGCTGAAATCGCCCTCGGCCATGTGATCCAGGCGGATGCGGTTGGCGAACAACGAAAACGCCAGCATCCCCGCCAATCCGTTGGCGCGGGTGATCCACGGCGGCATCCAGCGCGGCGGCGCCAGCACGCCGGCCTGGAACAGCGGCTCGAAGCGCTGCACGTCGCCGAGGGTCATCTTGCCGGCGAACAACCAGCGGCACAGGTGCAGCTTCTGCTGGCGCAGCGCCCAGCGGAAGAAAGTGTGCACGCCGACCAGGCCGCGCAGGTAGACGGTGTCCTTGGTGAAGGCCGCGCCGCCGTCGGTGGGCACGCCGCGGAACACCCGCTGGGCCGAGGCGAAGCTGTCGTCGGGCGATTGCCCGGCGTCGATGAAATAGCGGAACACCTGGATGAAGTCGGCGCCGTCCAGCGCCATCGCCACCGCGTCGATGCGCAGGCTCAGCCGCTTCATCCGGCCGATGTCGATGCTGCCGGTGATCTGTTCGGCGAAGGTCGCCAGCCCTTCCTGGGTCGCGGTGCTGCGCGGCGAGGACAGCGCAAGGCTCGGCAGCACCGGCTGCAGGCGTCCGTTGAGCGCGGTCAGCGAATGCACGAAGGCTTCGTGCTGCAGCAGCTGGTGGCGGTCGTAGTCGCTGAAGGCCGCGCCGCTGCGCAGGCGGATGCGGGTGGCGCCGGCGGCGGCCTTGGCGATCAGGTCGGGGTCCAGCACCACGTCGATCACCCGGCTGTCGAAGTAGTCGTCGAGGTCGCGCTGCAGTTGCAGGCTCAGCGCGGTCGCCGAGATCTGCACGGTCTCGGCCGGCGACATCAGTTCGCGGTCGAGCTCGTTGGCGATGGAAATGAAGTGGTTGGCGGCCTCGCGCGTGCTCGGGCCCTGGCCCGGCAGCGCCACGTCGGGCTTGCCGAACAGCTGCACCGAATAATCGGTGACCCGGCGGGTGCCCAGGCATTCGAGCAACTGCGCGGCGATGCCCCAGGAATGCGCCGATTCGATCAGGTACTCGCCGAGCGGATGGTCCGGATCGGCGGCCTGGGCGATCGCCTCCAGCTCGGCACGGACTTCGCTGAAGTCGTGCCTGGGATAGTCGATGACCGGCAGCGTCGCCGCGCCGCGCGCGTAGTCGGCCAGGAACTTCACCTCCAGGCCGGCCGGCCAGCTGGCCATGGTCAGCAGCTTGATCCCGCGCGCGGCGCGGACCATGCGCGCGTCGAGTTCGGCATGGTGCTGCAGGTCGGGCGACAGTTCGATCGGGAGGGCGCTCATGCGGCGGCCTCTGGGCTCGGGGGAAAGGGGAGGGACGCGGAACGCGGCAAGCCGGCGCGGGAGACGCGCGGCGCTCGCTCAGTGCCGCCCATATTTCTCGTCCAGGCGCTTGTTCAGGGCCTTGCCGAGGACCTTCTCCTCGGACTTCTGCGCGCGCCGGTTGGCCAGCTTATTGGCCGCGCCGGCGACTTCCTCGCGCAGCTTCAGGTAGTTGGCGAAGCGCTGCGGGTCGAGCTTGCCGGCCTCGATCGCCGCGCGCACCGCGCAGCCGGGCTCGCGGTGGTGCGAGCAATCGCGGAACTTGCACTGCTCGGCCAGGGCCTCGACATCGGCGAAGTTCTCGCCGATGTCTTCCTCGCCGGTCGGCTTGAGCTCGCGCATGCCCGGCGTGTCGATCAGGCAGGCGCCCGACGGCAGCGGGATCAGCGCGCGGTGGGTGGTGGTGTGGCGGCCGCGCGCGTCGCTCTCGCGCACCGCGCCGGTCTTCATCCTGTCGCTGCCGAGCAGGCTGTTGGTGATGGTCGACTTGCCGGCGCCGGACGAGCCGACCAGCACCACGGTGCGGCCCGGGCCCAGCCACGGCGACAGCGCCGCGAGCACGCCGTCGCGGTCGCGCGCGTTGACCGCGCGCACCTGGATGCCCTGGCTGAGTTCGACCAGCGCGCCGGTGGCCAGCGCCACCGCCTCGGGATCGGCCGCCAGCGCGGCGTCGGCCTTGGTCAGCACGATCACCGGCTCGGCGCCGCCGCGCACCAGCAGCAGGTAGCGCTCGATCCGGCGCGGGTTGAAGTCCGCGTCCAGGCCGCAGACCACGAACACGGTGTCGATGTTGGCGGCGATCAGTTGCTGCTTGTAGTGCTCGCCGGCAGCGCCGCGCTTGATCGCGCTGTGCCGCGGCAACAGCGCCACGACCTTGTCGCGCGAACCGGCGCGTTCGATCAGCAGCCAGTCGCCGACGCCCGGGCGCTGCTCCGGCGGGAACCGCGGCCGCTGCCACTCGGGCAGCGAATCGACCGGGAAGCCGGCGCTGTCGGGGCCGTCGGAGACCACGTAGCCGCTGCGGTGCTGCTCGATCACCCGCGCCGGGCGGGCCTGGGGATGCTCGGCCAGGAGCCGGCGCCAGGCCGGGTCGTCGCCGGGCGGCGCGGACGTTGCGGCAGCGGCCAGGCCAGGGTCGGACAGCGCGGAATCGGAGGGAACTGCGTCGGCCGGCTCGGCCGGGAGCGGCCAACCGATCGCCTGCAAGGCGGCCAGTTCGGGGATCAAAGGCGCGGGAGGCGGTTGGGCATGGCGCGATTCTACATAGCCCGCTCGCCGGTTTTGCCGTTGCGCGGTTGGATTTCGGCGCGCCCGGAACGATCCGCGCCGGCCAGGGACATCGCTGGGGAAAACGTTTGCACGACCGCGACCGCGGCCCGGGCTCGGCTTTTTCCGCGCCCGCTCGCGCCCCGCGCCGTACCGGGAAGCTCGATTCAGGCTGTTTACCAGGGCGGATTCGGCTAGTCTGGACGTTCATCCACTTTCCCATGTGACGCCCCGATGTCCTTGCCGCCCCTGAAGACCCGCGAACGCCTTTCCGAAGTCCGTTACGAAATCCGCGGTGAATTGGCCCGGCGAGCTCGCGAGTTGGAGGCCCAGGGACGCAAGCAGATCAAGCTCAACATCGGCAACCCCGGCGCGTTCGGTTTCCGCGCCCCGGAACACCTGCAGCGCGCCATCGCCGAACGCATCGCCGACACCGATCCCTACACCCACCAGCAGGGCCTGCCGGCCGCGCGCGAGGCCATCGCCGCGTTCCACAAGCGCCGCGGCACGCCCAACGCCTCGCCCGAGCGGGTGTTCGTCGGCAACGGCGTCAGCGAGCTGATCGACCTGTCGCTGCGCGCGCTGCTCAATCCCGGCGACGAAGTGCTGCTGCCCTCGCCCGACTACCCGCTGTGGTCGGCCGCGACCATCCTCAACGACGGCCGCCCGGTGTACTACCGCTGCCAGCCGGAGAACGGCTTCCTGCCCGATCCGGACGAGATCGAGCAACTGGTCTCCAGCCGCACCCGCGCGATCGTGCTGATCAACCCGAACAACCCAACCGGCGCGGCCTATCCGCGCGAGCTGATCGAACGCATCGTCGCCATCGCCGCCAAGCACAAGCTGCTGCTGATGTGCGACGAGATCTACGACTCGATCCTTTACGACGGCGCCCAGTTCGTGCCGGTCGCGCCGATCGCCGGCGACCTGCCGTGCCTGAGCTTCGGCGGCCTGTCCAAGGTCCACCGCGCCTGCGGCTGGCGGGTCGGCTGGGCGGTGCTGTCGGGCGATCCGGTCGCCAGCGGCGATTTCCACCATGCGATGGACCTGCTCGGCGCGCTGCGCCTGTGCGCCAACGTGCCGGGCCAGTTCGCGATCGAGGCCGCGCTCGACGGCACCGACACCATCACCCCGCTGTGCCGGCCCGGCGGGCGCCTGTTCGAGGCGCGGCGCGCGGTGGTCGAAGCGGTCGAAGCCAGCCGGCACCTGCAGCTGGTGGTCCCGGCCGGCGCGCTGTACGCGTTCCCGTCGGTGACCGGCGCGGCCGCGCAGGGCTTCGACGACCACCAGTTCGCGCTGGAACTGCTGGAGACCGAGGACGTGCTGGTGGTCCCCGGCTCGAGCTTCAACGTGCCCTACCGCAACCATTTCCGCGTGACCCTGCTGCCGCAGCCGGAAGACGTGCGCGAGGTGTTCGGTCGGATCGAGCGCGTGCTCGACCGCTACGCCGAACGCGCCGGCGCGCCGCGCGCCGCCGTGGCCTGAGCCGCCGATGGCGCAGTCCTACCTGGCGCTGGGCGACAGCTACAGCATCGGCGAGGCGGTGCCCGAAGCCGGACGCTGGCCGGTGCAGCTGGCCGCCGGCCTGCGCGCGCGCGGCGTCGCGCTGGCCGCGCCGCGCATCATCGCCACCACCGGCTGGACCACCGACGAGCTGGCGCTGGCGCTGGACCTGGCCGAACCGCTGGGCGACTGGGACTTCGTCAGCCTGCTGATCGGGGTCAACAACCAATACCGCGGCCGCAGCGCCGCGCAGTACGCCGGCGAGTACCGGCAACTGCTGGAACGCGCGATCGGCTACGCCCGCGGCCGGCCCGACCGGGTCCTGGCGCTGGCCATCCCCGACTGGGGCGCGACCCCGTTCGGCGCCCAGGACAAGCGCGGCGCGGCGACCATCGGCGCCGAGCTCGACGTGTTCAACATCACCGCCGGCGAGATCTGCGCGCGCCACGGCGTGGCCTTCGTCGACATCGCCCCGCTCTCGCGCGAACTCGCCGCGCAGCCGGCGATGCTGGCCGACGACGGGCTGCATCCCTCGGCGCAGATGTACGCGCGCTGGACCGAGCTGGCGTTGCCGGTGGCCGAAGGCCTGTTGCGGCAGGGCTGAGCGGCGGCACGGGACGGCCGGACTGCGGCGGCCGCCTCGCCGGGGCCTCGTCCCGATCAGGCCGTTGCGCGCTGCTCCTGAAGCGCTGCTCCTGAAGCGCCCCGCCTGACGCGCAACCAAGCCCCGCGCCACTCTCGCAGCGTTCGACGGCCGTGCCGCGCGGCCCCGCGCTGCGGCGACGAATGTGTTCATTGGTAATACCCGCCGCCGCGGCCGCAAACCGCGGTTTTCGCCCGGGGCCGGCCGGTGCCACACTGCGGGCACCGGCGACGACGACGCCGGGGGAACCTCCGACCCGAATGACTTCAGCGGTACAAGCCATGCCCCCCGGCCAGGCCGTGCGGATCGCCCGCGCCTACCTGCCCGAGCATCCGCTCGGCAATCGCTGGGACTACTACTACAGCCGGGCCAAGCTCGGCAGCGACCCGCTCTACCCCGGCGTCAGCCAGGCGCTGCGCGGCACCCGCGCGCCGCTGCTGGACCTGGGCTGCGGCCTGGGCCTGCTCGCCCATACCCTGCGCGCCGACGGCATCGCCCTGCCCTACCGCGGCGTCGACAGCGACGCCGCCAAGATCCGCCGCGCCGGCCGCGCCGCCGCCCGGGTCGGCCTCGACGGCGCCGGCTTCGCGGTCATGGACCTGTCGCGCGAACTGCCCGAACACCGCGGCAGCGTGGCGATCCTGGACGTGCTGCAGTTCATCCCCTACCCGGCCCAGGCGCGCGCGATCGACGCGATGATCGCGATGCTGGTGCCCGGCGCGCGCCTGGTGATCCGCACCGGCCTGGACGACGGCACCGGCCGCGCGCGGGTGACCCGCGCGGTGGATCTGTTCTCGCGCGCGCTGGGCTGGATGAACGCGACCCCGCGCTACTACCCCGACGGCGAGGCCTTGCGCGCGCGCTTGCAGGCCGCCGGCTTGCGGGTGGAGTTCGCGCCGATGTTCGGGCGCACGCCGTTCAACAACTGGCGGATCGTCGCGGCGAGGGAGTGATCGGCTGCGGGTTGCGGCCTGCTTCGCGGTGGCGGGCGCGCCTGCCGGTGCCAGCGACGCGGGACGGCTTTCGTCGCGATCGGATTTTCGCGGTCGCGGCTTGCGCCGCTCCTACAGGGGCTGCGGCCGCATCGCATCCGGCTGCAAGAACCGCGCCCACGCACGACGCCAGCCCGTCGTTCCGGCGAAAGCCGGAATCCATTTTGCCGTTGCTGTTGCCATTGCCGTTGCTATTCGCTCGGACGCAACCCCACGAAAAGCACACGTCTCGAAGCCCCGGAGGGCGTGCGCATGGATGCGCACGCGCGCCATGGGGTAGGATGCCCCTTATGGCGCGGCCCCGCGCGCCTTTCGAGCCATAGTGGCTCTTGATCCGAAAAAGATAAGGCCTTTTCTTTGGTTACTTTCTTTGTGGCTTCAGACAAAGAAAGTGACCCGGCCGCTTGCGGACGGAAGCTCTTGATCTTCGCTTGTCGTCACCCGTACGCACACGCAAAGACGAACCCACCGCGGCACGCCCCCTGTAGGAGCGGCGCAAGCCGCGACCGCGCCATCGCGACGATTACGAACGTTTCGCCGTAGTTGTGTTGGCGCGGTCGCGGCTCGCGCCGCTCCTACAGTCGGATACGCAACCCCTCGCCCGTCATTCCGGCGAAAGCCGGAACCCATGTTGACGTTGCTGCTGCTTTCGCCGTTACCGATGTTTCGCGCGACGACAAGCCACCGTCAAAAGCTTTCGTCCGCAAGCGGCCGAGCTACTTTCTTTTGTCAGCGCGACAAAAGAAAGTAGCGGCGGAGTCAATGTCCAAGTGCATCACCCTGCGCCCGCGGGTTTTTGAGTTCCTCATAGAGCACCTCGACGGGCGAGCGCCTGCCCAGGCTACGACGGGGGCGGTTGTTCATTTCCCACGCCACCTCTTTGAGGCGCTGCGCAGAATGCACCGACAGATCGGTGCCCTTGGGAAAGTATTGCCGCAACAAGCCGTTGGTGTTTTCGCAGGTTCCGCGTTGCCACGGGCTATGGGGGTCGGCGAAGTAGATCGCTAAACCAGTGCGTTCGCTCAACTGCCGATGCGATGCCATTTCCTTGCCCTGGTCGTAGGTCAAGGTCTTCTTCAAACTTTCCGGCACACCTTCGAACGCCGAGCTGAAGGCCTCCAGCACCGTGTGCGCGGTCGCGTCGGCGAGCTTGACCAGCTTGACGTACAAGGTGCGGCGGCAGACCAATACCCCAATCGCCGAGCGATTGTGCGCGCCCACGATCAGGTCGCCCTCCCAATGCCCCGGCATCAGGCGCTCATGCGCGGCCGGCGGCCGCAGGCGGATGTTGGGTAGATCCGGCAGATGGCCGCGGGCGTCGATTCCCTGGCGCGTGCGGCGGCCGGACTTGCGCCCCTGCCGCAGCAGACGGGTCACCTGGCGGCGCAATTCGCCGCGCGGCATCGCATAAATCGCGGTATAGATCGTTTCGTGCGACACGCGCAGCCAGGGCCGGTCCGGGTACAGATCCCGCAGTTTGTCGGCAATCTGTTGCGGCGACCAGCACCGTTCCAGCCAATAGCGCACGCGTCGCCACAGCACGGTGTCGCGTCGCAGCTTGCGGCGCACCCGCGCCCGCCGACGCAGCCGTTGGGCCCGCCGGCCCGCCCGGGTCGCATCGTAGCCAGGGTCGAAACGGGGGCGTCCGCGCAGCGGCGGCCCCGAATGGGACCGAAACCCATTACGGCGCAACTCGCGAGCGATGGTGCTTTGCGCCCGACCCAACGTCTGGGCGATTTGCCGTCCGCTCGCCCCTTGGGCGATCAAGACCATGATGGCTCCGCGCTCTTCTGCGCTCAGATGTGAATACTGCTGGCCCATTCACAGTGCCTCACTGAGGTGATGCACTTGAGGTTAGAGACCAGCAGCCAAAGAAAAACGCTTGTTTAAGGTCAAAAGCCACTAGGTCCAGCTCCGGGTGCGGGGATGCGCCGTAAAGGGCATCCATGCCCCTACGGCGCACGCGCGCATCCATGCGCGCGCCCTCCGGGTCTGCGAAACAAGGGCTTCGGTCGGGGTTGCGTCCAAGCCAACGGCAACAGCAACAGCAACAAAATGGATTCCAGCTTTCGCTGGAATGAAGGCGAATGCGGCCCGGCATGATCGCGCCACGCCCGCGAAACGAACGCTTACTCCCGCACTTCGGGCAACACGCAGCGATACCCCAACGCCTGCAACCGCGCCAGCAACGCCGCCATCGTCTCCACGCTGCGCCCATGCCCGGCGCCTTCGTGCATCAGCACGATCGCTCCCGGCGCCAGACCGCGCTCGACCCGCGCCACCACCCGCGCCGGGTCCGCCGCCACCGCGTCGAAGCCGCGCGCGCTCCACGCCACCCGCGCCAGGCCGCAGCGCTTGAGCCCGCGCGCGACGAAGGGATTGGCCATGCCGACCACGGCGCGGAACCATTGCAGCCGATAGCCCGGCAACAATTCGCGCAAGGTCCGGTCGGCTTCCTCGATCTCGCGCCGCATCGCCGCCGGGCCCAGCCGCCAGAACGCGGCCGACGGATGGCTGCCGCTGTGGTGGCCGACGCCATGGCCGCGCTGCACGATCCGGGCCAGCAGCTCGGGCCGCGCACGCGCGCGCTCGGCGACGACGAAGAAGGTCGCCTTGGCGCCGTGCGCGTCGAGCAGGTCGAGCATCGCGGCGGTGTCGTCGGACGGGCCGTCGTCGATGGTCAGCCAGACCACCGGCTCGCGCGTGGGCAGGCGCCGCAACACCGGGCTGAACAAGGCCGAGCCGGGGCGCAACGTGCCCCAGAGCATCGCCGCGTGGCTCAGCGCCAGCGCCGCCAGGCCGATCTTCCAGCCGGCCGCCCACCACAGGCCGAGCACGGCCAGTTGCGAGGCCGCGAACAGCCACGGCGCGGCCTCGGGGTGGCGCGGCGGGCGGTGCGGGACCGTGGGGTTCATCGGCGAACGGGGACTCCGGCGGGGGCGATCATCGTAGCCGGGCGCGCGCGCCGGGGCACGGTGGCTGCGCAGGCTTCGTCACGGGCGAGGCAGGCGGCGGCGACGACTTGGCTGGCGGCCAGGGCGGTTGTGCCGGTGGCGAGAATGCGGCGGCGGAAACGAAAGCGTTGGGCCTGAAGGCCCTGCCACAACGGCCTCACGGCGCGCCCGGGGGAGCGTGGCGTTCGGGCCTTCGCGGACCTTCCCACGCCGGCAAGCCCCCAGGCCAGCCCGCCGCTGCCTACTTGCATCGCCGCGCCGGCGCCCCCATGTGCCCAGGACTTCCGTCAGCTTCCGCCAACTCCATGTCCCTCACTCCCGAACTGCGTTCGCGCATCGAATCCCTGCTCCAGTCCAACCGCGTCGTGTTGTTCATGAAGGGCGCGCCGGACGCGCCGCAGTGCGGCTTCTCGGCCAAGGCCGCCGGCACCCTCAACGCGCTGCTGCCACAGGGCTATGCGCATGTGGACGTGCTCGGCGACGGCGAGATCCGCGAGGGCATCAAGGCCTACGGCGAGTGGCCGACGATCCCGCAGCTGTACATCGACGGCCAGCTGGTCGGCGGCAGCGACATCATCTTGCAGATGGCCGGCAACGGCGAACTGCACGGCCTGCTCGGCCTGGCCGCGCCCGACCGCAGCCCGCCGAAGCTGGAGATCAGCCCGGCCGCGGCGAAGATGCTGCGCGAGGCGGTGGCCGGCGCGGGCGAAGGCTATGCGGTGCAGCTGGAAGTCGACGCGCGCCACAACGTGCGCCTGCAGCTGGCGCCGGCCGACGCCGACGCGGTCGCGGTGGAGATCGACGGCGTGCGCGTGCAGACCGACTGGATCAACGCGCGCCGCGCCGACGGCGTGTCGATCGACTGGGCCGACGACGAACGCGGCCGCGGCCTGGTCATCACCAATCCGAACGCGCCGCCGGCGGTGCGTTCGATCGCGCCGGCGCAGGTGCGCGAGCGCGTGCAGGCCGGCAGCCTGCGCCTGATCGACGTGCGCCCGGCCGACGAACGCGCGCTGGCCCAGGCCGATGTCGCCTTCGACACCTTCGACCACGGCACCGACGCGCTGGAAGGCCTGCCCAAGGACGTGCCGATCGCGTTCCTGTGCCACCGCGGCGGGCGCAGCGCGCAGGCGGCGGAGCAGTTCCGCCAGCTCGGCTTCCGCGAGGTCTACAACGTGGTCGGCGGGATCGACGCCTGGGCCGATCTGGGCGGCGGCATCGCCAAGTACTGAGCGCGGATTCGTCCCTTCACGCGAAGCCGCGGCCTCCGGGCCGCGGCTTCGTCGTTTGCGGCGAGCGCGAACGCGCTCGCGGGCCGACGACCGCGGTGCCGGACACGTTCGCGCACGCGCCAGGCGCCGCCATCCCGCCCTGGCTTGCCGCACGCGGGCCGCTTAGCGATACTCGTCACACTACGCGCCTGGAACTGGGCGCGGCGAGCCCCACCATGGATTCAGGACGAATCGCCTGCGTTGCGCGCCAGGCCGTCTCGCCGTCGGCGAGCTGGGTCCGCCGCAGCGTCCCCGCATCCGCTCGCGCCGTCTTGCGCGGCCGCGCCCACGCGGCGCCGACCGCTTCCTTCCCCCGACCATCGCAGTACGGCCCCGGCCGCGAGACGGCGCGCCCCGGCGCGCGCGCGCCGCGGCCGGCCGCTGTCCTGAGACCCCGCGCATGCCGCCCATGAAGTCCTTTCTTCTTGCCTCAGTGGTGACCTTGATGACCGTTTCGACCGCCGCCTGCCAGCAACCGGTGCCACCGCCGCAGGTCAAGGCCAATCCGAATCCGCAGCACAAGTACGAAGTCGTGATGACCGTGCGCAACGCGCCGCGCGCGTTCGAGCAGGTCGCCGGCAGCGCCCAGTTCGACATTCCCGCCGAACAGGACGCCTGCCTCCCGCTCGACCAGACCCGCGCGCTGGCCGGCGTGCGCAACCGCCCCAGCGAAACCGTGCCGCTGCAGTTCCGCAAGGTCTCCGACACCGAGTACCGCGCCGAATTCTTCGCCGACGCGCTGCTGGACGAGGACTACTACGGCCTGGGCGTGTGCCACTGGAAGCTCACCGCGGTCGGCGCGACCCTCACCGCCCAGCCGGCGGTGTTCTCCACCGAGACCTGGAACGAGGCCATCGTCAGCGGCGCGCAGCAGGTCACGTTCGCGCCGAAGTCGCTGTTCGCGCTGTCGCCGGATCCCATCGAGTTCCATCCCATGACCCTCGCCGGCGAGCGCGCGCCGTCCGCCGAGGACTTCGAGGTCGTGTTCCAGTCCAGGAAGATCGAACAATGACGCTGCCCAGCCGCGCCTACGCCTCCCTCGCTGACGACTGCTACCAGGACCGCGCCAAACAGGAAGGCGCGAAGATTTCCGTCGAGGGCCGCGAGTACAAGGTCCTCAAGACCTCGTCGGATTTCGCCAGCGGTTACCAGGGCACGATCTACCAGGACGTGAAGTCCGGCGAGATCGTGGTCGCCCACCGCGGTTCCGAAGGCGGCCTCACCAGCGCCGTGCAGGACTGGGTCGGCGGCAACGGCAACATGGTGCTCAACCGCACCAATCCGCAGATCAAGCACGCCAACGAACTGACCGAAGTGGCGATGAAGCTGGCCGAGCGCTATCCGGTCAACGGCCACGCCGCGCAGGTCTCGGTCACCGGCCATTCGCAGGGCGGCACCCTGGCCCAGGCCACCGCGGCCAAGTACGGCCTGCACGGCGAGACCTTCAACGCCTACGGTGCGGCCAGCCTCGACCTGCACCTGCCCAAGGGCGCCAAGCTCGACATCGTCAACCACGCCCGCGCCACCGACATCGTCAGCGCCGCCAGCAAGCACCTGGGCGAAGTGCGTCTGTACGCGATCGACAAGGACGCCAAGGACCTGCTGGCCGACAAGCAGGACCCGCGCACCCAGGGCGTCGCCGGCTTCGCCGCCGACATCAAGAAGGTCGGCTTCGATCCGCACAGCGTCACCCAGTTCTACAAGCAGAACGACATCTCCGGGCCGCCGCTGCTCAGCGACGCGAACCGGCAGACCTACGCCAAGAACAAGGACATGTTCGACTCGTTCCGCCACGACATCTACCAGATGCGCGCGGTCATCACCAACGGCAAGGACCTCTCGGACTGGAAGCTGCCCAAGGAGCCGACCGCGGGCATGCCCGACGTGCTCAAGCGCGAGATCAAGCACCGCTACGAGGACGCCAAGGAAGGGGTGCAGCAGGGCTACGAGAAGGCCAAGCAGGGCGTGCAGCATGGCTACGACCGGGCCAAGCAGGGCGTGCAGGAAGGTTACGACCGCGCCAAGCACGGCGTGCAGGAAGGCTACGACCGCGCCAAGCAGGGCGTGCAGGACGGCTACGACAAGGCCAAGCGCGGCGCGCAGGACGCCGGCGAGCGCCTGCAGGAAGCCGGCGACAAGGTCCGCGGCGCGGTCAAGGACGGCTGGGACCGGTTGCAGAACAACATCCCGCACATCCGCTTCCCGGGCCTGTCCGCCAACGACGCGCGCCAGCCCGGCGCGCCGCTGCTCAACGAACCGGGCCACTCGCACAACCCGATGTTCAACAAGGCCTTCGCCGGCATGAGCGAGATCGACGCGCGCCACGGCCGCCCGTCCGACGACGCAACCGCGCGCGCGGCCGGCGCGCTGACAGCGGCTGCGGTGGCCGGCAACCTGCGCGACATCGACAAGGTCGTGCTCGGCAAGGACGCACAGCACCTGTTCGCGGTCCAGGGCGATCCGCGCTCGGTCCACCACAACGCGGTGTCGGTGCCGACCGAGCAGGCCATGCAGCAGACGCTGGTGGCGAGCACCGAGCAGGTCGACCGCTCGGTGCGGGGACAGGAAACGCAGCGCGACCAGCAACTGGCCCAGCAGCAGAACGAGAGCCGCTCGCGCTCGATGGGCTGAGCGTGCTTCGCGGTGTTTTTTTACTCGGGGCGGCCTTGGCCGCCCCGAGTCGTTTCTACGGAAGCTGGCGGCCTCGATTGTTTATTTGCGCGGCCCAGGCCGTCGCGAACCGTTCTTGCGCGAGCCAGCCGCTCCGAGTCGTCTCTACGCAGCCTTGGCCGCCCCGCGCCGTTTCTACGCGGCCTTTTCGTTCTTGCTCGCGCGTGGGCGCTGCGTATCGTCGCTATCCGCCTCGACCGCGCCGGGCCGCATCCGCATCACGGCGCGACGGCCGCGCCGAACCAGCCGCGCGCCTCAGCCCTTGAAGCCGCCGCCGTCGAGATAGGCCTGCTCCTCGGCCGTGGTCGCCCGGCCCAGCGCCGGGTTGCGGTGCGGAAAGCGGCCGAAGCGCTCGACGATCTGTTGGTGCTGCACGGCCCACTGCGCCGGATCGCTGCCGTCGGCCGACGGCGGCAGGGCGCGGTGCAGTTCGACCGAGCGCTGCTGGTCGGCGAGATCTTCGGAATGCTCCAGCGGCAGATAGAAGAACGGCCGCAGCGGCGCCTCGATCTTTTGGTCGTGGCCCAATTCCAGCGCGCGCCGGGCGTAATGGCGCGCCAGCGGATCGGTGGCGAAGGCGTGGGCGCTGCCGCGGAACACGTTGCGCGGGATCTGGTCGAGCAGGATCAGCAACGCCAGCGCCGACTCGGCGTCGCGTTCGACCCAGTCGTCGTGCTCGCGCCGCGCCGCGGCGAAATGCGCTTCGAGGAAGCCGCTGCGGCATTGCTGGTCGAAGCGGTCGCTGCGGTCGAACCAGCGGTCGGGGCCGGCGTCGCGCCAGAACGCGACGACTTCTTGGGCGGTGACGGACATGGCGGATCCGGCTTGGGGGACAGGGCCGCACCGTAGCACGAAGCCCGAAGCCCGAAGCACGACTGTAGGAGCGGCGCGAGCCGCAACCGCGAAACCGCGCTTGCGTCGTAGGCGCGATGTCGCGGTCGCGGCTCGCGCCGCTCCTACAAGGGGGGATCGCCGGCCGCGCGGCAATCAGGCGCCTTCGCCGAGCTGGGTCTCCAGTTCGTTGATCCAGGCCACGGTGATGCTCTCCATCGTCACCGCGTAGATCAGCGGCCGCACCGAGCCGGAGGAATACGACTGGGCGACGAAGCGCGCATGCTGTTCGCGGAACGCCATCCAGGCGTCGTGCACGCGCTCGAACGCGGCACGGCCGTCGTCGTCGAGCCGGTCGCGCAGATGCGCGACCACCGCGTCCAGGCGCGCCTGCTCGCGGCCGAGCTCGGCCACGGCCTGCTGATTCATGTCGGCCTGGCTGACCGCGGCATCGCCCTGGTCGCGGGCGATCGCCTCGGCCTTGCCGACGTAGCTGTCGGCCACCCGCGCGGCGTGCTCGGCCTTGCCGATCAGGCGGCTCTCGAAGCGCTGCAGTTCCTCGACGCTGGTGTGCGCGCCGTCCAGTTCCTGCTTGAGCGCGAGCAACTGCTTGCCGCGCTCGATCGCGTCGACGGTACCGCGACGCTCGGCGATGCGTTGGATGAAATAGAAGGCCCAGGTGAGCAGGGCGCCGATGACGGTGAAGATGAGCTGTTCCATGACCTGTCCTCCGGTCGTGGAGCACAGTGTCGCGCCCGGGGGTCTCAGGCCTTCGGATGTCGCGTGTCGCGCGTCGCAAAACCCCTATAAAAATAGGGGTTTTATGACAATCCATGAAGCGTTCAGCGCGATTTCTCAGTTCCGTCGGCGCGCGTCGGCGCGGCGCCGAGCAGCGCGCGCAGGATGTCCTGCGAGCGGCGCTGGCCGTAGCCGCGGCCGTAGGCGCTGGACTGGATCGCCACCACCATGCGCAGCGACGGCACCAGGTAGAGCTTGTTGCCGCCGTTGCCTGAGGCGAACACCACCGGGATTTCGCCGGCACCGACGCGCAGGCGCTTGCGGTACCACATGTAGCCGTACTCGTCGGCGTAGGGATCGACCGCGCCGATGCGCGCGCGCGGCGCCAGGATCGCGCGCAAGGTATCGGCGCGCACGATCTCGCGCCCCTGCCAGCGGCCATCGTCGAGCGCCATCTGGCCGATGCGGGCGAAATCCCCCGCGCGCAGCGACAGGTTGCCCTGGCCCTTGGCGTGGCCGCCGACGTCGCGCTGCCAGCGCCAGTGCGCGATGCCCAGCGGCGCGAACAGATGCGCGTCGGCGAACGCGTCCAGCGGCTGCCCGGTCGCGCCTTCCACGCACAGGCCGGCGAGGTACGCGGTCAGCGAGTTGTAGACGTAGCGCGTCCCCGGCGGCTCGCGCCGCGGCGCCGACAAGGCGAACGCCACGGGGTCTGCGGCCTCGTCCAGGCGGTCCTCGTTGCCCGGCGACTGCGGGTTCTCGTCGTCGGCGTCCAGGCCCGAGCGCATGCTCAGCAGATCGCTCACGCGCGCGCCGGCCAGCGCCTGGCCCGCGCCGGGCAGGCAGCGCGCGGCCGGTTGATCGAAGCGCAGGCGACCGCGGTCGGCCGCGATCCCGGCCAGCAACGCGGTCACGCTCTTGCCGGCCGAACGGATGTCGTGCAGCGACTGCGCGTCGTTGCCGTTGTAGTAGCGCTGCGCCGCCAGTTGCCCGTCGCGCAGCACCACCACGGCCTTGAGGTCGGCGCGGGCGTCGCCGTCCCAGCGTGACAGCACGCGCTCAAGCGCCGGGTCGGCGGTCGTCTGTGCGGCGGCGAAGAAGGGAGCGCACAGACACAAACCAAGCAACCAGCGGGATGCGGCACGCATGCGAATGCCTCGCGTAGAGGTGGCGGGATGGGCGCGCGCGACCGGCGCGACCGCTCCGAGGACCTGCAGCATCGCCTATCGGGCCGATGCGGGCTCGTGCCGACAGTCATTGCCGTACCCGCGCCGACGCAACGGCGCGGGCCGGGGCCGCCGCGCCGCGCTCGGCGGCGCAGCGTGGCGCTTACTCGTCGAAGCGCAGGTGCCGCACCGACTTGCCGTGGCGGCGGATCAGCTTGAGCGCCTCGATGCCTACGCCGATGTGGTTGTCGACATAGCTGGCGCTGACCTTGGCGTCGGAGGCCTCGGTCTTGACGCCCTCCGGGATCATCGGCTGGTCCGACACCAGCAGCAGCGCGCCGCAGGGGATGCGGTTGGCGAAGCCGGCGGCGAACACGGTCGCGGTTTCCATGTCGATGGCCATGCAGCGCATCGCGCGCAGGCGTTCCTTGAACGCTTCGTCGTGCTCCCAGACCCGGCGGTTGGTGGTGTAGACGGTGCCGGTCCAGTAGTCGTGGCCGAGGTCGCGGATGGTGGTCGATACCGCGCGCTGCAGCGCGAACGCCGGTAGCGCCGGCACTTCGGGCAGCAGGTAATCGTTGGAGGTGCCCTCGCCGCGGATCGCGGCGATCGGCAGCACCAGGTCGCCGAGTTCGTTCTTGCGCTTGAGCCCGCCGCACTTGCCCAGGAACAGCACCGCCTTGGGCATGATCGCCGAGAGCAGGTCCATCATGGTCGCGGCGTTGGGGCTGCCCATGCCGAAGTTGATCATGGTGATGCCGTCGGCGGTGGCGCTCGGCATCGGCCGGTCCAGGCCGACCACTTCGGCGCCGGTCAGGCGGGCGAAGGTGTGCAGGTAGCCGCCGAAATTGGTCAGCAGGACGTGGTCGCCGAACTGGTCCAGGGGCACGCCGGTGTAGCGCGGCAGCCAGTTCTCGACGATCTGTTCTTTGTCTTTCATGGGGTTTTCCCTTTTTTGTTGTTGTAGTCCGACCATTGTCGCACGGCCATGACCATCGTCAGGGTTGGCACGGTGGCGGGCGGCGGCTACGGTTCCGGGGCTGGCCCCGGCGCCAGTGCCATCGTCCGCGTTCTTCGGGGGAAACCATGTTCCGACCCTTCCTGGCCGGCTGCGGCCTGGTCTTGCTCGCCGGCGCGGTGCAGGCGGCGGCGCCCGCGCCCGCCTCGCGCTACACCCAGGACCCCTACCCCAGCACCTACAAGCCGGTCGCGTCCGGCCCGGTGCTGCTGCAAGGCGCGACCGTGCTGACCGGCACCGGCCAGCGCCTGGACGGCGCCGACGTGCTGCTGCGGGACGGCAAGATCGTCGCCGTCGGCAGCCGCCTGGACGCGCCGGGCGACGCCACCCGGGTCGACGCCAGCGGCAAGTGGATCACCCCCGGCATCATCGACGTGCACTCGCACCTGGGCGTCTACCCCAGCCCGGGCGTCGGCGCGCACAGCGACGGCAACGAGATGACCAGCCCGGTCACCCCCAACGTCTGGGCCGAGCACTCGATCTGGCCGCAAGACCCGGGTTTCGCCAGCGCCCTGGCCGGCGGCATCACCTCGCTGCAGATCCTGCCCGGCTCGGCCAACCTGATCGGCGGCCGCGGCGTCACCCTCAAGAACGTGCCTGCCGGCAGCTACCAGGCGATGAAATTCCCCGGCGCGCCGTGGGGCCTGAAGATGGCCTGCGGCGAGAACCCCAAGCGCGTCTACGGCAGCCGCAACGTCTCGCCAGGCACGCGCATGGGCAACGTCGCCGGCTACCGCGCGGCCTTCATCGACGCCAGCGAGTACCTGCGCAAGACCACGCCCAAGGCCGCCAAGCCGGCGAAGAAACGCTGGTGGCAGAGTTCCGGCGCGCCGGCCGCGAGCGACAGCGAGAAGGACACCGGCGGCAAGCGCGACCTCAAGCTCGACACCCTGGCCGGCGCGATCAAGGGCGACATCCTGGTCCACATCCACTGCTACCGCGCGGACGAGATGACCACCATGCTCGACCTGGCCAAGGAGTTCGGCTTCAAGGTCAGCGCCTTCCACCACGGCGTGGAGGCCTACAAGATCGCCGACCGGCTCGCCGCCGAGAACGTCTGCGGCGCGCTGTGGGCCGACTGGTGGGGCTTCAAGATGGAAGCCTTCGACGGCATCCAGGAAAACATCGCGATCGTCGACCGCCCGGCCAACAGCTGCGCGATCGTGCATTCGGATTCGGAAGAAGGCATCCAGCGGCTCAACCAGGAAGCGGCCAAGGTGATCGCGCACGCGCGCCTGGCCGGGATCGAGATCGCGCCGGAACGCGCGATCCGCTGGCTGACCCAGAACCCGGCCAAGGCGCTGGGCATCGGCGAGCGCACCGGCACCCTGGAGGCCGGCAAGATGGGCGACGTGGTGGTGTGGAACGGCAATCCCTTCAGCGTCTACGCCAAGGCCGAGCAGGTCTATATCGACGGCGCGCGGGTCTACGACCGCAACGATCCCTCGCGCCAACCCAAGTCGGACTTCATGCTCGGCCAGCCGGCGGCGCAGGGCGCGGCGGCGGGAGACGTGCGATGAGCCGCTTCTCTCCGCTCGCTTCGCGGATTTTTTCGCCGGCGCTTTCGCAGCCCCCGTCGCCGTCTCCTTCACCCGTCATTCCGGCGAAAGCCGGAATCCATTTTGCTGTTGCTCGCGCAAACGGCGAAGGTGGACGGAGCGCGATGAACGCAAGAGCAAAATCAAAATGGATTCCGGCTTTCGCCGGAATGACGGCGGAAATTTTCGCTGGAACGAGGTTAGCGAGAGCCACGATGAGCAGTCCATGTGCCACGCGCACCGCCCTCGCCGCCGCGCTGCTGTGCGCCAGCTTCGCCGCGTCCGCGCAGAACCTGCTGATCCGCAACGCCACCGTCCACACCGCCAGCGCGCAAGGCTCGCTGGAGAACGCCGACGTGCTGGTGTCCGGCGGCGTGGTGCGCGCGGTCGGCAAGGGCCTGAGCGCGCCGGCCGGCGCGCAGGTGATCGACGCGGCCGGCAAGCCGGTCACGCCGACCTTGTTCGGCGGCATCACCGAGATCGGCCTGGAGGAAGTCTCCGGCGAGAAGTCCACGGTCGACCAGACCGTCGCGCTCGGCGCCGACACCAAGGAAATGACGGTGCGGCCGGAGTTCGACGTGACCTTGGCTTACAACCCCGATTCGGTGCTGATCCCGGTGACCCGGATCGAAGGCATCGGCTGGACCCTGCTCGGCGCCGGCACCGCCACCGGCGGCTCCATCGTCGCCGGCCAAGGCGGCGTCGAACGCCTCGACGGCGGCGCCGACCCGATCGGCCCGCGCGTGCTGTTCGTGCGCCTGGGCAAGGACAGCCTCGGCCTGAGCGGCAGCTCGCGCGCAGCGCAGTGGATGATCCTCGACCAGCTGATCGACGAAACCCGCGGCCGCATTACCCCCGACAACCACGCCGCGCTGCTGACCCCGGCCGGCCGCGCCGCGCTGCAGAAGTATTTCGGCGGCGGCGGCCGGATCGTGTTCGGCGTCGACCGCGCCGCCGACATTCGCCAGCTGCTGCGCTGGTCGTCCAAGCACCAGTTGCGCATCGCCATCGCCGGCGGCGCCGAAGGCTGGCGGCTGGCGCCGCAGCTGGCCGCGGCCAAGGTGCCGGTGTTCGTCAATCCGCTGTCGAACCTGCCCAGCGATTTCGATCAGGTCGGCGCCAGCATGGAGAACGCCGCGCGCCTGCGCGCCGCCGGCGTGGCGGTGGGCTTCAGCGAAGGCGGCGCCTCGCACAACGCGCGCAAGGTGCGCCAGCTGGCCGGCAACGCGGTCGCCGCCGGGCTGCCTTGGGCCGACGGCCTCGCCGGGCTGACCCGAGTGCCCGCGGAAGCCTTCGGCGTGGCCGGCGAAGTCGGCGCGATCGCCCCGGGCAAGCGCGCCGACCTGGTGCTGTGGAGCGGCGATCCGCTCGACGTCGCCAGCGTCGCGCTGCAGGTGTGGATGGACGGCCGCGCGATCCAGATGCGCAGCCGCCAGACCGAACTGCGCGATCGCTACCTGCATCCGGACAACGGCCTGCCGCGCGCGTATCCGCTGCCGGCGGGGCGCTGAAGCGGCCGCGGCCGGCGCCCTGAGCGCTGGCCGCGTTGCGCGCGGCGCGGCGGACGACCGCGCCGATTCGGCGATTCAACGATTCGCTGGATTTGCCTACGCGCCGCGACGCCCGGCTCAGGCCTGCGCGTCCGGCGCTCCCGTCTTCGCTCCCATCTGCGGCGAACGCGGCTGCCGCGGCGCCAGATACGCCGCCGCGCAGGCGCTGACCAGATACGCCACCGCCAGCGCGAAGGCGAACCGCAGCGGGAACAAATTGGTCAGCCCCGCTTCCGGCCGCGGGTTCCAATCCGCGCTGCCGAACTGCCAGGTGAAACAGACGCAGAAGGCGGCCACCGCCACGGTGTTGGCCATCCACGCCGCGCGCCGCTGCGAGCGGACCCGGCGCCGCAGCGCGACGAAGCCGATCAGCCATGCGGCGAGCACGATCGCGATCAACGCCAGTCCGGACGGAAACGCGATCGCGGTATCGGTCACGCTGCCGGGCACCCGCTTGCCCAGTTGCCAGACGAGCGTGGTGGAAAGCGCCCACAGAAACGGCAGGGCGAAGGACAGCAGCAACGCTGCGGTCGAGGCGATGCGCGAATCGCGAATGCGCGCGGCGAGGGTTGCGGTCATGCCGGGCACAATGCCCGACGCCGGTCCGCGGCGATAGCCCGCCGCGCGCGAGCCTGACGCGCTCGCGCCAGCGCCGGACGCGACGCGCCGCCTGCGTCCACACCGCCTACACCCGCGCCCCCGATGCCGGCGCCCGCGCCGCGAACGCCCCGTCCCGCCGCCACGGCGTATGCTTGCCGCACAGCGCGCCACGCCGTCGCGCGCCCGCCGCGCATGGACGGGCGCCCGCCTCACGCAACCGCCTCAGCACCGCCTCCGGAGCCCCGCATGAACGTCCCGCTCGACCAGGTCAACTGGCTCGCCATCGCCGCCGCCACCGCGTCTTCGTTCGTCCTCGGCGGGCTGTGGTACGGGCCCCTGTTCAAGAAAACCTGGTGCCGCGAGGCCGGGGTCGATCCGGACGCCAAGCCCGCCCACGCCGGCCGCGTGTTCGCCACCGCGATCGTCTGCGCGCTGCTGTCGGCGACCATCTTCGCCGCGCTGATGCCGCCGCAGGCCACCGCGGTCGACGGCTTCGGCGTCGGTTTCGTGGTCGGCCTGTTCTTCGTCTCGATGAGCTTCGGCATCAACTACGCCTTCGCCGGCCGCAGCCTCAAGCTGTGGATGATCGACAGCGGCTACCACATCGTCCAGTTCGTCCTCTACGGCGTGATCCTCGGCGCCTGGAAATAAGGAGCATGCGATGAGCGCCCCCGCGCTGCGTTGGTACTTCGATTTCATCTCGCCGTTCGCCTACCTGCAGTGGCAACGGGTGCGCGCGCTCGCCGCGCAGCGGCCGGTCGCGCTGGTGCCGGTGGCGTTCGGCGCGGTGCTGGCCGCGCACAGCCACAAGGGTCCGGCGGAAATCCCGGGCAAGCGCGAGTTCACCTATCGCCACGTGCTGTGGCAGGCGCGGCGCGCGGGCGTGCGCCTGCGCTTCCCGCCGGCGCATCCGTTCAATCCGCTGGCGTCGCTGCGCCTGAGCGTGGCCGCCGGCAACACGCCCGAGGCGGTGGAGGCGATCTTCGACTGGATCTGGGGCCAGGGCCGCGAAGGAGACAGCGTCGAGGCGCTGGGCCCGGTCGCGGCCGGCCTGGGCGTGCCGGCCGAGGCGCTCGCCAGCGAGTCGGTGAAGACCGCATTGCGCGCGAATACCGAAGCGGCTCTGCTTGCCGGTGTATTTGGCGTGCCCACGCTGAGCATCGGATCAGACCTGTTCTGGGGCAACGATGCACACGATTTCGCCCTTGACGCGCTGCAACATCCGGAAATGCTTGAAGATCCCGAAATGCAGCGGCTGCTGCAGTTGCCCATCGGAGTGCAGCGCCGGGCCTGAATGAACGCCCGACCGTCGCCGGCCTGCGTGAGTGCGCGGCCGGTGTCGCCGCGGGTATGCTGCCGGTCACATTCGATAGCCACGCGCCAAGAACCCGGGGGGGGACCCATGCGCATTGGAATCGTCGTCGACTCCGCTTGCGACCTGCCGCTGGAGTATCTCCAGCAGCACCACATCCACCTGCTGCCGATCACCGTGCGCATCGGCCAGGCCGTGCTGGCCGACCACCGCAACGAAGAGGCCACCCTGCAGTTCCTGCAGGCGCACCTGGCCGAACGCGGCTTCGAGGCCGAAACCACGCCGTTCACCGTGCAGCAGGTGCGCGACCTGTTCGTGAGCCAACTGGCGATCGACTACGACTACGTGTTCTGCATGACGATCACCAAGACCCGCAGTCCGGTGTTCGAGAACGCCAACCAAGCCAGCTTCGCCATCCTCAACGACTACAAGCCCGTGCGCAGCGCCGCCGGCTTCAACACGCCGTTCTCGCTGCGGGTGATCGACACCTTGAACCTGTTCGCCGCGCAGGGCATCACCGCGGTCGAGGCGGTGCGCATGCGCGCGGCCGAGGAGCCGCCGCCGAAGATCCGCGCGCGGCTGGAGCAACTGGTCAACGCCACCCACGGTTATCTGATCCCGCGCGACCTCAACTACCTGCGCGCGCGCACCCGCCACCGCGGCGACCGCAGCGTGAGTTTCCTCAGCGCGACCCTGGGCACCGCGCTCGACATCAAGCCGGTGCTGCACTGCAACCGCGGCGAGACCGGCCCGATCGCCAAGATCAAGACGTACGAGGCCGCGGCGCAGAAGTTGCTGGAATTCGCCGCGCGGCGGGTGAGCCGCAACGAGCTGCTGACACCGACCGTGTGCCTGAGCTACGGCGGAGAACTCGCCGAACTGCGCGCCCTGCCCGGCTACCAGACCTTGCGCCTGGCCTGCGAACAGCACGGCGTGGAATTGTTCGAGAGCCTGATGAGCCTGACCGGCATGGTCAACATCGGCAAGGGCGCGCTGGCGCTGGGGCTGGCGACCGAACAGGCGGCCTGGGACGGCTGAGCTGTGGGAGGGCCTTCAGGCCCGATGCTGTTGTTCCAGACTGCGGCGACCTGAGCGAAGAGCGTCGGGCCTGAAGGCCCTCCCACAACAGCGGCGGCCCCGTTCCAGATCGCGGCGATCGGACCGGAAAGCGTCGGGCCTGAAGGCCCTCCCACGACAGCGGCGGCCCCGCATCGCGGCGAACAGGACTTCCAGCCCAGGCCCGCACCACGCGCGCCGGGTTAGCCTGCGGGACTGTCCGTCCCAGGTATCCGCTCCATGCCCAGCCACCGCCTGCTCGCCCTCGCGCTCGCCAGCGCGCTCGCCGCTCCGGTCTTCGCCCAGACGCCGCCGCCGGCGCCCCAGGA
The DNA here is from genome assembly GCF_031199375.1 of Lysobacter yananisis. Classification (NCBI taxonomy): domain Bacteria; kingdom Pseudomonadati; phylum Pseudomonadota; class Gammaproteobacteria; order Lysobacterales; family Lysobacteraceae; genus Lysobacter; species Lysobacter yananisis. The sequence continues at coordinate 2,200,351 of NZ_CP133568.1, read as the reverse complement.
CAAATCAGGCCAGGATGCCGACAAGCCCGCCGCCCAGCTCGAACAGGACGCGCTCAAGCCCGCCGGCACCGACCCGGCGCGCGCGCCGGCGGCGACCGCCAAGGGCGCGGCCAAGGCCGGCGACAAGGACGAGAAGAAGTGGGACGTCAACGCCGCCCACGGCCCGACCAAGACCATCTCCTTCGACACCGACGAAGGCACCTGGATGGACCTGGACGTGTCGCCCGACGGCCGCGAGATCGCCTTCTCCCTGCTCGGCGACATCTACCTGCTGCCGATCGGCGGCGGCCAGGCCCGGCGCATCAGCCAAGGCCCGGCCTGGGACGTGCAGCCGCGCTACTCGCCCGACGGCCGCCAGATCGCGTTCACCTCCGACCGCGGCGGCGGCAACAACCTGTGGCGGATGAGCCGCGACGGCGCCAATCCGGTCGCGGTGACCAAGGAAGACTTCCGCCTGCTCAACAACCCGGCGTGGACGCCGGACGGCCAGTACCTGATCGGCCGCAAGCACTTCACCGGCGAGCGCTCGCTCGGCGCCGGCGAGCTGTGGATCTACCACGCCGCCGCGGGCGGCGGCGGCCTGCAGCTGACCAAGCAGAAGAACGACCAGCAGGACCTCGGCGAGCCGGCGGTGTCGCCGGACGGCCGCTACGTGTACTTCTCCGAGGACGTCACCGGCGGCCCGAGCTTCCAGTACAACAAGAACCCGCACGACACCATCTACGCGATCAAGCGCCTGGACCGGCAGACCGGCAAGACCGCGACGGTGATCGACACCGCCGGCGGCGCGGTGCGCCCGCAGCCCTCGCCCGACGGCAAGTCGCTGGCCTTCGTCAAGCGCATCCGCGAGAAGTCGGTGCTGCACGTGCTCGACCTCGCCAGCGGCGAAGCGCGGCCGGTGTGGGACGGGCTCTCGCACGACATGCAGGAAGCCTGGGCGATCTTCGGCCCCTACGCCAATTTCGCCTGGACCCCGGACTCCAGGTCGGTGGTGATCTGGGCGCAGGGCAGGCTGTGGCGCGTGGGCATGGCCGACGGCAAGCCGGCGCAGATTCCGTTCAGCGCCCACGTCGAACAGACCGCGGCGCAGGCGCTGCGCTTCGAACAGAAACTCGACGCCGGCCGCTTCGATCCGAAGATGATCCGCGACGTCGCCACCAGCGCCGACGGCAAGACCCTGATCTTCCACGCGGTCGGCCAGCTGTGGCGCAAGCGCCTCCCCGACGGCAGGCCCGAACGCCTGACCGGCAACGACAACCTCTACGAATACCAGCCCAGCTTCAGCGCCGACGGATCCAAGCTGCTCTACACGACGTGGTCGGACGCCGCGCTCAGCGCGATCTACGTCACCGGCGCGGGCGGCGGCGGCGGCAAGCGCCTGACCCAGGACAAGGGCTTCTTCTACAGCCCGCGCTTCTCGCCGGACGGGCGCCGCATCGTCTACGCCAAGACCGGCGGCGGCGGCCTCACCGGCAGCCTGTGGTCGGTCGACCGCGGCATCTACGTGATGAGCGCCGACGGCGGCAAGCCCACGCGCGTGGCCGCCAGCGGCGAGTCGCCGCAGTTCAGCGCCGACGGCAGCCGCGTGTATTACCTCACCGGCGGCGGGCTGAAGAAGAAGCTGATGTCGGTCGGCTTGAACGGCGAGGACGAGCGCGAAGTCTTCAACCTCAAGTACGTCGATTCGATCAGCCTCAGCCCCGACGGCAAGTGGGTCGCGTTTACCGAACTGTTCAACGCCTATGTCGCGCCGATGATGACCGGCACCGGCTCGGTCGAACTCAGCCGCGACAGCAAGGCGCTGCCGGTGGCGCCGGTCAGCGCCGACGTCGGCAGCTATCTGCATTGGTCGGCCGATTCCAGTTCGCTGCACTGGATGGTCGGCAACCAGTACCACTCGCGCGCGCTCAACCAGGCCTTCGCGTTCCTGCCGGGCGCGCCGGCGAGCATCGCCAAGCCCTCGTCCGACGAGCGCGGCATCGCGGTCGGGCTGGAGGTGCCGGTGTACGCGCCGAAGGACACCGTCGCCTTCACCCATGCGCGGGTGGTGACCATGCGCGATGCGGACAAGGCGCAGGAAGTGATCGAGGACGCGACCGTGGTGGTGCGCGGCAACGAGATCGTCGCGGTCGGTCCGAGCGCGTCGACCGCGGTGCCGGCCGGCGCGCGCAGCATCGACGCCAGCGGCAAGACCATCCTGCCGGGCTACATCGACGTGCACGCGCACGCCGCGCACTTCGGCCAGGGCGTGGTGCCGCAGCAGAACTGGGCGTACTACACCAACCTCGCGTTCGGCATCACCACCATGCACGACCCCTCGGCGACCACCGAATTCGTGTTCTCCGAATCCGAACTGGTCAAGGCCGGCAAGATGGTCGGCCCGCGCGTGTTCTCGACCGGCACGATCCTGTACGGCGCCGACGGCGACTTCAAGGCGGTGGTCAACTCGCTCGACGACGCGCGCAGCCACCTGCGCCGGATGAAGGCCAACGGCGCGTTCTCGGTCAAGAGCTATAACCAGCCGCGGCGCGAGCAGCACCAGCAGATCAACCAGGCCGCGCGCGAGCTCGGCATGCTGGTGGTCGAGGAAGGCGGCTCGACCTTCAACCACAACCTGCCGATGATCCTCGACGGCGCCACCGGCATCGAGCACAACATCCCGGTCGCGCCGCTGTACAAGGACGTGGTCGAGCTGTGGCGGCAGACCGACGTGCGCAACACCCCGACCCTGGTGGTCAGCTACGGCGGCCTGTCGGGCGAATACTGGTGGTATGCGCGCGACAACGTCTGGGAGGACAAGAAGCTCAACCGCTTCTTCCCGCGCGAGACCCTCGACGCGCGCTCGATCCGCCGCGAGACCGCGCCGGATTGGGACTACTGGCATGTGCAGGTGTCCAAGTCGGTCAAGAAGCTGCGCGACGCGGGGATCAAGATCCAGGTCGGCGGCCACGGCCAGTTGCAGGGCCTGTCGGCGAACTGGGAAATCTGGATGCTGACCCAGGGCGGCATGAGCAACTTCGAGGCGCTGCGCGCGGCGACCATCGACGGCGCCGATTACCTCGGCCTGGCGAAGTCGCTGGGTTCGCTGGAACCGGGCAAGAAGGCCGACCTGGTGGTGCTCAATACCAATCCGCTGGAGAACATCCGCGCCACCATCGACACCCGCTATGTGATGGTCGACGGCCGCCTGTTCGACGTCGACGCGGACATGGCCGAGATCGGCAACAAGGCCGAGAAGGCGCCGTTCTTCTACTGGCAGCGCCACCGCGACGGCCGCACCTTCGGCGCCGAGTACGGGCCGACCTCGGTCTGCCATTGCCCGAAGGGGCACGGGCCGCATCAGGCGCACGACCACGACGAGGAGTAAGCCTCGCCGCGGTCGGGGCGGCATCGCCGCGCGCGCGGTCGGCGTGCACGATCGGCGCGCGCGGCGGCTGCTCAGGCCATCGCCACGGTCTCGCGCTGCATCAACGCATCGAGACAGGCGAGGATCGCCGCGCCGCCGTCGCCGGGCGCGGCCGCGGCGATATGCGCATCGGGCCGGACCAGGAGCATCCCATCCGGGTACGGCGAGTCCGGCGCGTCGATCCGGATCGCCTCGACGAACGCCGGCAACTCCGCCGGCTCGCGGCAATCGCCGAACAGCAGCAGGGCGAAGCGCCGGTAATCCAGCAACGAATAGACCCGCACCAGGGCGTCGCCGCGGCGGACCATGAAATCCAGCAGGCGCTTGCCGCAGATGGCGTCGCCATCGACGGCGGCGTCGCCGTAGGCGATGCCCATGCCGGTGATGTAGCCGGCGCGCCGCTCGACGATCTTCACGTAGTCCTGCGCATGGGTGTTGCCGCTGGAGTACTTGGTCGAATGCACCAGCTGGCTCGAGGTCTCCACCACGCCCAAAGCGACCGGCTTGCGCTCGTCCTGATAGCTCGCGAGCAGACGCTGCGGGGCGCCGTGGCGCAGCACCAGGTGCATCTTCCAGATCAGGTTGAACGCATCGGCCAGGCCGGTGTTCAGGCCTTGGCCGCCGTTGACGGAATGGATATGGCAGGCGTCGCCGGCCAGGAACAGCCGGTTGTCCACCGCATAGCGCTCGGCCACCGCCTCCTTGACCGAGAACCGCGAGAACCACGCCACCTCGCTGAAACGCAGCGTGTGCGGGCGCATCGCCCGGTTGATCTTGGCCACCGCCTGCTCGAAGCTGAATTCCTGGGTGTCCATGCGTACGTAGAAGCGATCCAGGTCGCCCTCGCGCGGAATCCAGGCCACGTCGGAGGTCTCCGCCTGGAACACGATGATCTCCGGCACCTTGGCGAAGTCGGTCTCGACGACCCCGTCGATCACCGCCCAGATCAGCTGCGGCCGGCGGATCTCGAAGCCGATGCCGAAGGCCTCGCGCAGCGGCGAGCGCGAGCCGTCGGCGCCGATGACGAAGCGCGATGCGAGCGTCCGTCCGTCCGACAGCCGCGTCAGGCAGCCGCGTTCGCCGAGTTCGACCTGTTCGACCGCGGTATCGCGCAGCACCGGCGCGCCCAGCGCTTTCAGCCTGTCGTCGAGCAAGCGTTCCAGGTGGGACTGCCCGAGCATCAGGAAGTGCTTGTGGAAACAGCCGTCCAGCGCCTTCCACCAGGCCGACTGGCGCGAGACGAAGGCGCCGTCGGCCCACACCGAACTGGTGTCGCAGGTCTTGCCCTGCGGGTACAGCGCGTCGAACAGGTCGGCGATCTCCAGCAGCTGCAGCGTGCGCGCGTTGAGCGCGTCCGCCCGTCCGGCTTCGAGCGGCCCCGCGGTCTTGTCCACGATCGCCGTGCGCAAGCCGCAGCGCTGCGCGAGGTAGGCGCACAGCAACCCGACCGGTCCGGCGCCGGCGATGACGAGGTCGGTGTCCTCGCGGCTCATTCGTAGGCCACCAGGTGCGGATTGTCGAGCGGCGGATCGCCGAGCACGTGCACGCGGCGCAGGTGCCGCGGCGCGCCGCTGACGAAGCCCTCGCGGCCGTGCAGCAGGGTGTAGTTGTCGGTGACCACCACGTCGCCGTCCTGCCAGGCGTGCGCGTACAGGTTCTGCGGCGCGTACAGCGCCTCGTGCAGGCTGCGGTGGAATTCGCCGAGTTCGTCCGGCTCGACGCCGACGAACTCCAGGTCGGGCCGGTTGACGAAGCCGGCCGCGTCGGCGGCGGGCGGCTCGTTGTAGCGGATCACCGGGAATCCGCGCACCGGGTGCGCGGTCACCACCGGCGCGATGGTCTTGCTGTCGTAGAACTCCATCTTGCGCCGATAGACCCCGGTCGCGCGGCTCCACAGCGAGCGCAGGCCGGGCGCGGCGCGCTCGAGCGCGCCGGCGGTGTCGGAAAACGTCGTGCGTCCGCCCTGCGCCGCCGCGGGCGCGCTGACGCAGTGGAAGACCTGGAACTCCGGCACCTGCTTGCGGTACATGCCGTCCCAATGCAGCGGCACGTACTTGTTGTCGAAGATGTGGTCCTCGGGCGCCTCGTGCTCGACCAGTTCGAGCACCTTGCCGAACGGCCACAGGCTGACCTCGCCCCAGCCTTCGCAATAGTCGGCGAAATCCTCCGCCCCGGCGAACGAGCCGAAACCCCGCAGCGCCAGCAGGCGATGGCGGCGAACGTGCTCGCGCAGCTCGGCGATCGGCAGCTCGCGCACGTCGACCGCGCCGCCCGCGGGCCGCAGCATCAGGCCGAACGGCTGCATCGGCGACATCTGGTAGTTCACTTCGGCTCCTTCGCGCCGCAGACGGCGCCCGTGGGGTCGCGCGGCGACGCCGCGCGCAGGACGTAATGGCTCGGCCGGCCGTCGCGGAACACCATCCGCGCGCCCGCCGCCTCGGCTTCGCGCCGCTTGATCAAGGTGAAGCTGCCGTTCGCGAGCGCGGCGACGCCGTGCCACGGCGTCAGCCATTCGTCCGCGGTCGCCATCATGTGGATGCCGATCTTGCCGCTGCCGCAGCCCTGCGGATGGATCGACAACCGCACCGCATCGGGAAACTCGCCCGCCAGCAGCCCGTCCCAGGCCTTGCTCCGCTGCACCACGTGATAGGCGCGCTCGCGGCAGAGTTTCTGCAATGCGGTGCGGCTGATGCCCAGGTCGGGCCGCAGCGCGTCCTCGAACAGGAAGCGGGTGATCCCGCAATAGATCTGCCGCGCTTCGCCGCCGGCGCGCACCGCCGCGCGCAGGTCGTCGAGCGGCCGGCCGTGGCGCGCCATCAGGCGCGAGCGCATCTCGGCGAAGTCGCAGCCGGGGAACAAGTCGTCCAGGTTGAAGGTGCTCAGCGCCTCCAGCCGCAGTTCTTCGATGATCGACTCGATTCCGCGCTGGTACGCGGTGACGTCCGGTTCGTGCAGTCCGACCGCGTCGCTGAAGACGCGACCGTCCGAACACAGGATCAGCCGCGCACCGGGCGCATGGCGCTCGCCGATCTTCCGGCACAGCGTATTGAGGAAGGTCAGCGACGCGCGCTCGGCCATGTCCGGCATCGGGCCGAGCACCTTGGCCGGGTTCGGCGACTTGCCCGGGAACGACGGCAGGATGAAAACGATCGGCTGCGCACGCTCGACCGCCCTGGCGACGCGATCCAGATGCGGCCGCACGCAGGCGTCGGAACACAGCGCGCCCTTGCAGGCGCACCGCGCCGGACTGCGCCGATGCTTCATGACTTCGGCGAGTATCCTCGCCGCATGTTCGCGAACGGATGGATCGGACATGGCGCCTCGCACTGACTGGCTTCGACATGCGTCGAGTCGCCCCGACATGTATCGATAACGCGACGAACCCGCCGGACCCTACATCAATTCTTTCGCGATCTTCGTTGCCGTTGCGGGTTTGTGACTGCCCGCATTCTTCTTATTGCACCTCGTCGCGATGCGCGCGCCATCGGCGACGCGACGCGATCGCTTCGTGGTGCGGCGCTGCATGCGATCGCGCGCACAAGACTCTTCGACGACCGAAAAGCCGCGCTTTTCCGATGCGACGCTTGCGCGACTGCGTCATGCACAAGCCGTGAAACCTTAAGCACTTTCGTACGAGCCCGTACGAATGCGCCGATGCGACGCCGATGCGAGGACCGCCGAACATGAGCGATGCGTCGCGCTTTCGCGCCCACGCGTCGCCAGCGGCCGCATCCAGAACGGATGCGGCCGCGATGGAGTCGGCTTCACGTGCGATGCAGCGGCTCGCGTCGTGCGGCCGGATCGGCCGCGCGCGCGCTCAGGCCGCCGCGTCGCGGCGCAACGCCGGCCACGCGCGCAGCCGCCGCAGCGCTTCGTCGAGCACGGCCTCGGCCTGCACCAGCGCGATCCGCACCCGGCCCGCGCCGCCCGGGCCGAAGCCGCTGCCGGGAGCGACCAGCACGCCGGTGGCGTCGAGCAGGGCTTCGACGAAGTCCAGATCGTCGCCCTCGAAACCCGGCGGCAGCGGCGCCCACAGGAAGAAGGTCCCGTGCGAGGGCGCGATCCGCCAACCCAGCGCGGCGGCGCCGTCGACGAAGCGGCGCATGCGCGCGGCGTAGACGGCGCTGTTGCGCGCGGCGATGGTTTCCAGCTCGTCGAGCATCTCCGCGGCCACGCATTGCAGCGGCAGGAAGGTGCCGAAGTCGGCGTTGAACTTGGCCGCGCGGATCTTCGCCACCAACGCCGGCGCGCCGGCAGCGAAGCCGATGCGCCAGCCGGCCAGGCCGCAGGATTTGCTCAGGCTGTGCAGTTCCAGCACCCGCTCCAGCGCGCCCGGCGCCGGCAACGCGGCGCCGCCGAGCACGCCGCCGCGCGGCGGCTCGAACGCGATCTCGGCGTAGGCGCGGTCGATCAGCACGTACAGGTCGTGGCGCCGGGCGAAGTCCAGCACCTCGTCGAGCTTGGCCGGCGACAGCGCGATGCCGGTCGGATTGCTCGGCGAGCAGATCACCAGCACCCGCGCGCCGTGCAGTTGCTCGGCGCGGATCGACTCCAGCCGCGGCTGGCCGCGCTCGTCGCAGGCGAACAGTTCCACCCGCGCGCCGAGCAGGCGCGCGGTGCTCTGGTAGACGGTGTAGGACGGATCCGGCATCAACACCGCCTCGCCGGGTTTCAGGCAGGCGAACAGGCTGTGGAAGATGCCCTCCTTGGAGCCGAGCAGGTCGACCACGTGGCGCTGCGGATCCAGCAGCGCCGGCGCGCCGGCCGGCAGGAAGCGGCGCTGGTAGTAGGCGGCGAAGCGCTCGCGCAGGCGCAGGTTGAGGTCGGCGCGGAATTCGCCGTAGCCGTGCAGGTCGTCGCGGCCGACGTAGTGCTGCAGGCGTTCGCGCCAGCGCGGCTCCGGGGCGAGATCGGGATTGCCGATCGACAGGTCCAACAGCGGCGCGCCGGCGAAACCAGGCGCGTCCTGGCGCGCGCGGTGGCGCTCGGCCAGGGTCTTGAGCAAGGCGAAAGCGTCGCGCGGCGCGGACTGCGCCGGCGCGGGGTCGGTCATCGGGTTCATGGCGGCGGTTCCGGATTCGGGGAGTGACGATCAGCGAATGGGTTTTTCGAACGCGCTCGCGCTCAGCGCGCGCGGCTGCGCGCGCAGCCGGGCCTGGAAGTCGTGGAACTGCGCGGCGATCAGCGCCACCGCGCGATCCCATTGCGCGTCGCTGCGTTGCTGCATCGGATACAGCAGGAAGCCGGTGGTGACCGCATCGGGATCGTTGTCGATGCGATAGCCCGGCACGATGCTGAACAACGGCAGGTCGTAGCCGGCGTTGACCCGGTCCCAACACTCCTGCATGAAGCCCAGGGCGAGGTCCTGCCGCGACGGCGCCAGCGCCAGCAGGTCCGGCGCGAACGGCGCCTCGAACACCAGCTCCCAGCCGAGGCTGGCGCGGTTGAGCACGCGGAACAGGCCGTGGCGCTGCAGCGCGTCGGCGAGCGCGTCGCGCGCCTGGTGCAGGCCGGCGAGGTAGTCGGCGTAGCCGGCGCGGCCGAGCCGGCGCAGGTTCATCCACGCCGCCAGGATGCCCTGCCCCGGCCGCGAGTTTTCGAAGGTGTAGCGGTAAGCGCGGAACTGGCCGTACTGGAAATCCTGTTCGCCGTAGCGATAACTGCCGTCGCCGAGTTCGTCCATGAAGCGGCGGTCGCGGGCGACGAAGAAGCTGCTCGCGTACGGGCACAGGCCGTCCTTGTGGAAGTCCACGCCGAGCGAATCGAAGCCGTCCACGCCGCGCAGACGGCGCAGCACTTCGGCGATGCGCGCGCGGCTGCGCGGATCGGGCACGCGCTCGCGCAGTTGCGCTTCGTCGGCGTCGAGCAGGCTCAGGTACAGCCAGCCGATCACGCTGTCCAGGTGCAGGTAGGGCCGCGCGGGCAGCTTGCGTTCGCGCGCGAACGCGTCGGCGATCTCGCGCACCTCGCGCGCGTCTTCGCAGTTGAAGTTGATCGTGGTGCCGCCGCAGCACACGATCGCCGCGACCCGGCGCCCTTGCGCGTGCTGTTCGTCGAGCATGCGCCGCAGCGCCTCGGGCCGCATGCGTCCGTCGCTGCCGCTGGGCACGCGCAGGCAACGGCCCGAGCCCAGGCCGAGCAGGCTGGCGGCGTGCTCGACGCAATAGTGCGCGCCTTCGCTGCACAGGATCGCCAGGTCACGCGGCAGGCCGTCGCGGATCGACTCCGGCGCGATCCGGCTCAGCGCCGACTTGATCGCGTACATGATGGTGAACTTGCCGCCGTTGCAGGAGATCCCCATCGCCTGCGGCCAGCCGGCCCAGCGTCCGATCTTGCGCGCGACCTGCTGCTCGATCAGCAGCGCTTCGCCGCCGAACGCGTCCATCAGGCTGTTGGCGTTGTACGCGGTGGCCAACCAGGCCGCGGCGGTGGCTTCGACGCTGGGCTCGGGCACCATGTTGAACAGCGAATGCGGCGACTGCGGGCGGATCGCGCCGCGGAAGTAGCGCGCGGCCTCGTCGAGCAGCGCCGCCTCGGCGGCCGGCGCATCGTCGTCGCCGCGATCCAGCTCCTCCAGGTAAGCGAACGCGCGCGCCGGATACTTCGGCCCCAGCGCGGCGCGCGCGTCCGGCGCGAGCGCCAGTTCCGGCAAGGCGGCGAGATCGGCGCGCGCGCGCCGTTGCACGTGGCGGTCCAGTTCCAGGGTGCGCTCGATCAACGCTTGCATGCGTTCCGGCGCAGCGGGCGCGGACGCGGGTTCGGTTTGGGGCGGCAGGGCGAGGCGTTGCAGCATGGTCATGACGGTGTCTCCGGTTGCACGGCGGGAAGATCGGCCGCAGCCGCCGGCGCCGCCGCGGCCGTGCCGCGGCGCCACGCCAACCCGGCCAGGCCGGAACAGAACAGGGCGATGCCGAACCACTGCGCGGGCACGATCGGCGCGCCCAACCACCAGCGCGCGTACAGCGCCGCGGCCGGCACTTCGACTAGCGCGAACACCGTCGCCAGCATCGGTCCGCCGAGCGCGATCGCGCGCACGTACAGCACGTCGGCGAACACGGTCGGGATCAGGATCAAGGCCGCGATCCACAGCCACGCGGGAACGTCCGACAGCGCCGGCCACGCAGCCGGCGCGGCGCCGTGCAGCGACGCGAGGCACGCCGCGCCGAGGCCGAGGCTGAAACTCACCACCACCCAGGTGTCGAGCGGACCGAGCGCGCGCGCGAAGATCGGGAACAGGCCGTAGCACAGGCCCGACAACAGGCCCCAGGCGACACCGACATACCACGGCGCGGCGAACAATCCGGCGGCGGCGGGTTCGCCGCGACCGCACAGCACGCTCAGCGCTAGTCCGGACAACGCGAGCAGCACCAGCCGCCACGCCGCGCCGTCGAGGCGTTCGCCGAAGCACAGGCGGTTGATCGCGGCGGTGAACAGCGGCCCCATGCACAGCAGCACGATCGCGAGACTGCTGCCGGCACCGTCGACCGCGGCGGAGAACGACACGCTGCCCAGCGCCTGACAGACCGCGCCGATCGCCGCCAGCCAAGCCCATTGGCGCAGGCTCAACGCGCGCACCCGGCGCATCGCCAGCGCGGCCAGCAAGGTGATCGCGAACGCGCCGCCCAGGCGCAGCAGCGCCAGTTGCGCCGCGCCGAGGCCGTAACCGAGCAGCGCGCGGGTGATGAGTCCCAGCGATCCCCACAGCGTGCCGGCGGCGAGCGCCAGCGCGATGGCCGCCAGCGGCGCGCCCGCGCGGGTTGCGGTGATCATGAATTACGTCCTTGTAGAACGGCGGCCCGGGGCCGCGCATCGGCCGCGCAGTGTCGTGCGCGCCCGTCTCAACGGTTGCGCGGGCAATCACAGATCCACCGGCCGACAGGGTCGGCAAACGCGGCGCATGACGGGCTTTGGAATTCAGGATCGCTTAGGCGCGGTCCTTCGACCCCATTCACGCCCGACCCATGCGTCGCTCATTAATCTGAACGCGCCCACTCACCGAGAGATGCGAATGGCCACCCGTTACTTCCTCAGCATTCCCGACGCCGACCGCGCCCGCGGCAGCGATGCCGATCTGTCCTTCACCGCGATCAGCTCGGAGGGCTTCGCCGCGCAGTTGCAGGACGCGCTGCGCAGCGATGCGCTGTTCGAGCGCTGGCGCGCCAAGCAGCCCGATCCGGACGAGGTCGATCCCAGCCTCGGCGCGACCGACCCCAACGCCACCGTCGTCGGCGAACAACGCGACCTGCGCATGGACCTGACCGTGGTGACCGCGCTGTCGGGCACCGTGCTCAAGCACCGCCTGCGCCTGCTCGCCGGCAGCGGCTGGGAACTGCGCGACGTGACCGCGGCCTGAGCCGCCCGCGGCGGCGGGGCGTGCGCTACTCCGCCGTCTCGAACGGTTCGTCCGACAAGACCAGCAGCGCCTGCGCCATCGCTGCGATGTCCTCGCGCATGACCAGGCGCTGCAGCCAGGCTTCGGGAATGCCCTGCACGCCGTAGAACGCGCCGGCGACCTGTCCGCAGATCGCCGCCGTGGTGTCGGCGTCCTCGCCGAGGTTGGCCGCGCGCAGGATCGCGGCCTCGAACGAGTCGGTATGCAGGAAGCACCACAACGCGGCTTCCAGCGACTCGACGCTGTAGCCGCTGCCGCGGATTTCGTCCTCGTGCTTGCCGGCATAGCCGCGCGCGTGGATCGCCGCGACTTTCTCGCTTTGCGGCGGCGGCATCGCCGGCGTCAGCACGGCTTCCTTGCCGGCGCCCATCAGCGCCGCGCGCACTTGGCTGGCGAACAGGCGCGAGCAATCCAGCGCCTCGGCCGCGCCGTGGGTGGTGCGGGTGGATTCGGCGGCGTAGCGGCGCAGGCGCTCGGGATCGCGCCGCCACAGCATCGGCACCGGCGCCAGCCGCATCAGCGCGCCGTTGCCGGCCGCGCGCGGGCCGGGATCGCCGGCGTAGGGATCGCCGCTGCGCAGGTAACGGTCCAACGCCGCGCTCACCGTCGCGCCGATGTCGAAACACTCGCCGTTGCTGCTGAGATAACCGTGCGCGCGCCAGTTGCAATAGCGGTTCATCTGGTCGCGCGGATCGAAGCCGCGGCAATGCAGCAGGCTCGCGCCCAGGCACAGCGCCATCGAGGTGTCGTCGGTCCATTCGCCCGCGCGCAGGCCGAACGGGCCGCCGCCGGTCATGTCGGTCAGCGGCGCGAAATCGCCGCGCACCTTGAATTCCACGGTGGTGCCGACCGCGTCGCCGCAGGCCAGGCCGAGCAGGCAGCCGAGGTAGCGTTCGCTCAGTTCGGGTCGCGCGGCGACGGCGTTCATGCGTCGGCCGACTCGAGGTTTTGATAGCACTCCGGCACGAAGCGCGGGGTGCAGATCGCCAGGAACATCAGGTCGTCGTCGCCGAGGTTGGCGATGCGCTGCGCGGCGCCGGCGGGAATGAAGACGGTGTCGCCCGGGCCGACTTCGGCCGGCGCGAGGCCCTCGACTTCGATGCGGCCGCGACCGGTGTGGATCAGATAGCGCTCGGCGGTGCCGCGCAGGCGGTGCAGTTGCGTGGTCGTGCCCGGCGCGACCCGGATGCGGGCGATCGAGGCCTGCGCATCGTCGGGCGAGTTCCAGTGTTCGACCACGTGGCAGCGTTCGCTGAGGTAGAACTCGGTCGGTTCGTCGCGGCGGACGATGCGCGGCTCGGTCATGGTTCGCGTTCGGTCGGGGCGGGAGCGCCGAGTCTAGCGCTGCCGGGCGGCAGCCAGTCCGACGGCGATCCGGCACCCGCCGCGCCGCGCCAGCCGGCATTGCGCGACGACCGCTGCGATCGCCGCCAACCACCCGACCCAGGCCCCGCCGAATCCATGCCGGCGCCGCTCCGCTCGCCCTGTCGCAGGGCATCGCGGCTAATATCGCGCCGGCGCCGGCGCGCGCCTAGGCGGCGTCCGCGCGGGCGCGGATCAGACGCCGACGCCGTGCGGCTGGACCACGCCGGTGGCGATGCCCACGACCACCAGCGCGATCAGCGCGATGGAAAAACCGATGCGCCGGGTCAGCGCGTTGACGGTGCGTTTGCTGGTGCCCTTGTCGACCAGCATGTAGTACAGGCCGGCGCCGAGGTTGTAGACGATCACGGCGAGAAACGCGGCGACGAACAGCAGTTTCATGGTGCGACCTTGCCCGGATGGGCGATGGGGGAACGGAAGAGTCAGGCGGCGACGCGGCGTGCGCGCAGCCAGCGCCAGCGCGCGAGCAGCGCCGCGGTCATCACCGCCAGGAACAGGCCGTAGGCGACCGAGGTCGCGAGCACCTGCTTCCAGATGGCGCCGGCGTGCGGATCGGCGTTGTACATGCCCCAGTGCATGCCCCAGAACGCCGCCAGCGTGGCCAGGACCAGGCTGGCGCTGTCGAAGACGGTGCGCGCGGCCGAGCGCGGCTGGCGCGGGTAGGCCCAGAACAGCCAGGCCAGGATCGAGAACCAGGGGATGAACAGGATCAACGCCAGGTTGAGTTCGATTTGCGGGTTCATGTCGTTGGACGCTTGCGCAGCCTTTGCTGCGGGGTCCATTGTTCGTCTATCGGCTCAGATTGCGTAGACTCAGATTCGGAGCAAAAAACCGGATCAGTCGCACAAAAGCTGGAGAACGGGACCGGGGACCGGGGACTCGGGACCCGGACGGCAAGCCTGGTCAACGCCCCGCTTTTCGGGTCCCCGGTCCCGGGTCCCCGGTCCCGAGCCCCCCGACATGACCCGCTACCAATCCCTCGCCGACGACATCGCCCGCTCGATCCGGCAAGGGCTGCTGCGGCCCGGGCAGCGGCTGCCGTCGGTGCGCCAAGCGAGCGCGGCGCGCAAGCTCAGTCCGGCCACGGTGTTCCAGGCCTATTACCTGCTCGAGGCGCAGGGACTGGTGCGGTCGCGGCCGCGTTCGGGCTACTACGTCGCGCCGGCCGCGCAACGGCTGCCGCCGGAACCGGACACGGCCTCGGCGCCGCGCGGCGAGTCGCGGCCGGTCGATGTCAGCGCGCTGGTGTTCGACGTGCTGGAGTCGGCGATGGCGCGCGAGATCGTGCCGCTGGGCTCGGCCTTCATGAGTCCGGCGCTGTTCCCGCTGGCCAGGCTCGGCCGGGCGATGGCGCACGAGGCGGTGCACCTGGACCCGCGCAGCACCGTCGACGACCTCACCCCGGGCAACGCCGAACTGCGCCGCCACATCGCCCTGCGCTACCGGGTCGAAGGCGTCGAGCTCGGCGCGGGCGACCTGGTGGTCTGCAACGGCGCGATCGAAGCGCTGAACCTGTGCATCGCCGCGACCACCCGCCCCGGCGACGCGGTGCTGGTCGAATCGCCGTGTTTCTACGCCGCGCTGCAGACCCTGGAACGCCATGGCTTGCGCGCGGTGGAAGTGCCGACCCATCCGCGCGAGGGCATCGAGCTCGGCGCGCTCGAAGCGGCGATCCGCCGCCACGCGCCCAAGGCCTGTTGGGCGATGACCCGCTTCCAGAATCCGCTCGGCGCCAGCCTGCCCGAAGCCAAGACCCGCGAGTTGGTGCAACTGCTCGCGCGCTACGACCTGCCGCTGATCGAGGACGACGTCTACGGCGAGCTGCACTTCGGCGCGCGCGCGGCGCCGCCGGCCAAGGCCTTCGACACGCGCGGGCTGGTGCTGCACTGCTCCTCGTTCTCCAAGACCCTGGCGCCGGGCTACCGCATCGGCTGGGCCGCGCCGGGGCGCTACACCCAGCGGGTCGCGCGGCTCAAACTCACCAACACCCTGGCGACCTGCGTGCCGGCGCAGCTGGCGATCGCGCGCTACCTGCAGCGCGGCGGCTACGAGCGCCACCTGCGCGGGCTGCGCAAGACCCTGGCGCAACAGCAGGCCGCATACCTGGACGCGGTGGCGCGGCACTTCCCCGCCGGCACCCGCGTCACCCGGCCCGACGGCGGCTATTTCCTCTGGATCGAACTGCCGCCGGGCCGCGACGCGCTGGCCTTGCAGCGGCAGGCCGCGCAACGCGGCATCAGCATCGCGCCGGGACCGATGTTCTCGGCCGAACGCGGTTACGGCCGCTGCCTGCGGCTCAACTACGGCCACCCGCTCGATGCGCGGATCGAGGATGCGTTGGCGACCTTGGGCGCGCTTTCGGCGGCGCCACCGGCGTGAGCCGCTCGCGCACCGCCGCGCTGGCCCCGTGCCAGGCCTCGGCCTGGCGCTTGCGGCTGAGGTTGCCGAGCGCGCGCCGGTACGACCAGTCCACCAGTTCGCGCAGGTAGTCGGCCGGCATCTGGCGTACATCGACCACGGTGACCCAGTGGTGCCGGCCCATGAAACGCGCCGGCTTGATCCCGGGGATGCCGGTCAGTTCGAGGAAGCGTTCGGCGTCGGCCCGGAAGCTGAAACGCCAGCGTTCGGGTTCGCTGGTCTTGAAGTAGGCGAAGAACTTTCCGCCGACGCTGTAGACCAGGATGTTCGATGGCGCGGCGTGGAGTTTTTCCTCGACGCCCGGATAGCTGCGGCAGACTTTCTTGAGAGCGTGGGTGTCCATCGGATTCGCGCGTGAGGACCGTCGCCAAGCATGCGCGGGTTTCGCCGCGGCGCAAAGATCGCGACGAACCCCGCCGCTTACATATGCGCCGTTACCGCCGGCGGCCGCTCCCAATCCTCGTCGCGCCCGTTGAGGTAGGCCACCGGCACCGCCGCCAGCCATTGCGGGGCGACGTCGAGGCAGGCAAGGCTCAACGACACGTAGTCGCCGCCGAGTTCCTCGACGTGGTTCTGGGCGAACACGTGCACGCCGCAGTGCCGGCAGAACCGGTGCCGCGCCACGCCGCGGCCGAAGCGATAGTCGGCCAAGGCGTCCTCGCCTTCGAGCAGTTCGAACGCCGACGGCGCCAGGATCGCGGCCCAACGCCGTATGCGCGCGCACAGCGAACAGTTGCAACGCACGCTGCCCTGGGCGGGATCGACTTGCGCGCGGAAGCGAACCGCGCCGCAGTGGCAACCGCCGTGGAAGGTGCCGCTGTATGGGGTGTGCTCGCTCATGCCGGACTCCGAGGGAAGGGCGACAAGCATGGCCGGCGCCTGCGGGCGGGTTCGGTCCTGGATTCGCCCGCCGCCGCGCACGGGCGATGCGGACGATCCTTCGGCAGTGCAGCGCAAACGCCGCCGCGCGCCAAGCGCACGATCGTCCGGATCGGGAGCGGTGTCGCAATGCGCCGGACCTGCGCCGCCATCCATCGGCTGAAGCCGGCCGGCGCGGCGGCGGCGCGCAACGCGGTTGCTAAGCTCGGCGCGCCCGATCCCGGGCATCCAAGGAGTGGGAACATGGCCCGAAAGACGCAACTGGCAGCGCTGTGCACCTTCGCGTTCGGACTGAGCTTCGCCGCTGCCGCGTTCGCCGGCCAGGACTACGACCTGGCCTGCGTCTCCAACTGCCAGCAGATCGAGATCGAGCGGTGCCAGGCGGCGGGCGGCGGCGACGAATGCCGGCTGATCAACATCGACCACTGCTATTACCAGTGCCCGCTGATCTATCCGTGATCGGATCTGGATCGAAGGCTTCGGATCGTCCTGGGCGCCTTGTCGGTCGCGACAAGGCGCTTTTCCGTTTCGGCGCCGGTAGCGCTCGCGCGTTTTCGCGGGGCGGCGGGGTTCGTCGTCGTCGCGGGTTCGCGGTCGCGGCTTGCGCCGCTGCTACAGGCAGGCCATGCGGGTGCGGCGCGGTTTACATGTGCGAGGTCATCGCCGGCACTTCGAACCAGTTGTTGTGCAGGCCGTCCATGAACCGCACCGGCGCGGCGGCGAGGACGGCGTGGTCCACGTCCAGGCAGGCCACGTTGATCGCGTAGTACTTGCCGCCCAGCACTTCCAGTTCGCCTTCGCCGAAGGCGTGGATGCCGCACTGCTTGCAGAAGCGGTGGTGGCCGCTGAAGGTGCCGAACTGGTAGTCGCCCATCTGCGCCACGTCGCCTTCGAGCAGGCGGAACGCGTCGGGCTTCACGATCGCGCCCCACTTGCGCAGCTTGCCGCAGATCGAGCAATTGCAGCGCGAGGTGCCGGCGTCCAGGTCGAGGTCGACTTCGTAACGGATCGCACCGCAGTGGCAGCTGGCCTGGTAGGTCTGGACGGTCATGGCGGTGGCTCCGGTTCGGGTGGTGGCGGGGCGGTTGCCCGGTTCGCAGCCAGAGTACCCCGCTTTGAGGACAGGATATGTCCTCAATGGGTTTTACACTGGGCCCATGCTCAAGACCTCGACCCGCCTGCTGCGACTGCTGTCGCTGCTGCAATCGCGCCGCCACTGGACCGGGGCGGAGCTGTGCGAACGCCTGGAGGTGGACGCGCGCACGGTGCGCCGCGACGTCGACCGGCTGCGCGAACTGGGCTATCCGGTGCAGGCCTCGGCCGGGGTCGGCGGCGGCTACCGGCTCGCCGCCGGCGCCAGCCTGCCGCCGCTGCTGCTCGACGACGACGAGGCGGTGGCGATGGTGGTGGCGCTGCGCAGCGCCGCCAGCAGCGTGGCGCGGATCGAGGACACCGCGGTCGGCCTGCTCGGCAAGCTCGACCAGCTGCTGCCGGCGCGGCTGCGGCGCCGGGTCGGCGCGCTGTACTCGGTGACCCTGAGCCTGGGCCAGAATCAGGAAAGTCCCGATGTCGACACCCTGACCGAACTGGCCGGCGCCTGCCGCGACCATCGCCTGCTGGAACTGGACTACAACGACCGCGGCGGCCGCGCCAGCCAACGCACCATCGAACCGCTGCGCCTGGTCAACAGCGGCCGGCGCTGGTACCTGCTGGCCTGGGACCGCAGCCGCGACGACTGGCGGCTGTTCCGCGCCGACCGCATCCGCGGCCTGCGCTGCGGCGGCGGCTTCGTGCCGCGCAAGTTCCCCGAGGACGTGGCCGCCTACGTGCAGCGCTCGATCAGCCAGGTGATGACCGGCGAAGGCCTGCGCGTGCGCCTGCGCGGCAGCGCCGAGGCCCTCGCCCCGACCTTGCCGCCGTGGTGCGGCGTGCTCGAGCACATCGACGAGGGCAACAGCCTGCTGCACGTGCGCGGCGACAGCGCCGAGGAAATCCTGGCGCTGCTGGCGCTGACCGGGGTCGAGTTCGAGTTGATCGACGGCGCCGAGCGGGTGGCGCAGCTGCGCGAGGTGGCGCAGCGGCTGTTGCGCGGACTCGACGCGCAGGCCGGCTGAGGCCGCGGCTGCCCGAGCGCGCGGGAGGCCGGGCCCGCAGGCCCGGCCAGGACGCGGCCTCAATCGCCGGCGCAATCGGCCAGATAGGTCGCGTGCAACTCGTCGTAGGCGGCTTCGCCCGGCGGCAGCGGCGCGTATTGCAGGTACTGCGGCACCAGCCACGCGCGCGCGTTCGCATCGGCGGCGTACATCTGGGCGAAGAAGCACGACGGCGAACGGTCGTCGAACCGCAGCAATCCATAGCCGTGGACGTTGTCGACGGGCTCCGCGCTCATGCGGTTTCCGCGCGCGCCGGCCACCGCCTTGAGAGTGCGTTCGGTCGCGTCGGCCAGGGCCAGGCGCCGGTCCAGTTGCACCTGAGCCAGGGCCTGGCGTTGCGACGGCGTCGCGTCCGGGCGCATGACGCCGGTCAGGCTGGTTTCCGCCAGCGCCGCGTGCCAACCCAGTGTCGCCGCCGGCCGCTGCGCCGCCTTGCGCGCTTCGATCATGGCCACTTGCCGGTGATGCTGCAGCGCCAGCGCCGCCAGTCCGGCCGCGTGCGGCGCGGCGGCGGAGGTGCCGTCCATGTAGCCGCCGCGCGTGGCGACCATGGTGTAGCTGGTCAGGTCGGGCTTGGGCGCGGACGACGGCGCCACGGGCAGGACGCCGCCCGGACCGAGCACCGGTCCGCGCGAGCTGTAGCTGGCGTCGATGAAATCGATCATCGACGTCGCTCCCACCGTCAACACTTGCGGCGAGTCGGCCGGCGAGTCCAGCGATCGCGCCATGACCCCATGCTCCAGTTCGTGCACCGTACTGAGGAACAGGCGCAGGAAATGCCCGGCCGACGGCGTCTTGCGCACGATCCGCACGCCGAAGATGCCGGCGCCGGAAACGCTTCCGGGGGGCGCATTCGCCACCACCGCGTCGCAGCGCCGGGTGTGGTCGGCCGCCGACGCGGCGTAGGACAGGCGTTCGGTCGGCAGCGCGCCCGGCCTGCCGTCCTGCGGGGCGTCGGCTTGCGCCACCACCGTCCAACCCGCCGGCTGCGCGACGATGCGCTCGCCGTCGCGTCGATCGTTCCTGCCATCGGTCCAGCGCACCAGCTGCAGACGGTAATCGCTGGCGGCGTTGCTCCAGCGCGTTGGCCAATCGCTCCAGGTCAGGCTCAGTTGGAATAGATGCAGGGCGCCGAGCTCCGGGTCGGCATAGAACGGAACGCAGTTGGCGAGTTCCGCGTCGTCATCGCTGCGCAGCAGCGGACTCAGGCGCAGCACATTGACCTCTACCGGCGCCGCGCCGCCGTCGTCCGGGTCGAAGTCCTGCGCCACCGGAGCGGCCGCGCCCGCGGTGGCCTGCCCGTCCCAATAGGAATGAGCGGAATTGCCCGCCGCGACGATCATCACCACGCCGTTGGCGCGCGCCGCGTCGATGGCCTGGTACAGGCCCTGCGCCTCGCCGGCGCCCCCGGTGCCGTCGCCGGGCGCGCTGCCGATCTCGCCCAACGAGGTGTTGATCACTTGCGCGCGCGGCGGCCCGAGGCGCTGGTTGTTCGCATCCAGATTGGCCGCGTCCTGGATCGCGCGGGTCCAGTTGATCAACGAGAACGGCGCGTCTTCGTCGTTCAGGTCGCCGACGTCGTACAAGCGGTACTTCGCGCCCGGCGCGAAGTCGTAGACGATCTCGGTCACCGAATTGCCGTGCGAGGACTCGGCATGGCCGAAGATGCGCCCGTTGGCCGGAATTTCCACCGTATCCGCCGCCGCCGGCCATTCTCCGGCCTCGCGCAACGAGGCCGCCCGCGACCGGCCGAAACTGTCGATCACCGCGACGGTCAGGCCGGCGCCGTCGAGCCGGCGGCGCACCGCTTCGGGAATGCGCTCGGCCTCGCCGAACCCGCGCAGGAGTTCGGCGCCGCTCGCCGCGACGCCTGCGCTGACGGTGGCGGCGTTGGCCTGCGGCGCCAACCGGATCGCGGCCACCGCGTCCAGGCCGGCCAGCCATTCCAACCGCGCCAACGGCACCGCCGCCAGCAGCGCCGGCGAGCCCGGGACGGCGTATGCGCGCAAGCCTGCGGCGTCGAGGCGCCGCTGCAGCGCCGCGCTCGCGCGGGCGAGCGCGACCGGCTCGACGACGGCGTCGTACCGCAACGCCAAGTCGATGCCGACCATGACGTTCTCGCCGTCGCGATGCGACGGCGGCAGCCCGACCCGGTCGAGCGCGGCGATCTGCAGCGCGGCGTCGGCGGCGCGCGCGCCCGAGCCGCGACGGCGCTGCTCGAACCATTGCAACGCGTGCAGCAGTTGCCCGCGACCGAGCTTGGCCTGGGCCGCGTTGCGCGGTTCGGGCGCGGCTTCGCCCGGGAACACGGCCGCGCGGGAGAACCCGTGCGCAAGCGCGTGGTGCGCGGGCGACGGTCGGGCATGGACCGACGGCGAAGACGGCGACGCGTCGGCATGCGGCGATGGCGCCGATAAGGGCGATAGCGGCGAAGCAAGCCACAAAGCGCACGCGCACGCCGCGGCCAGCGCGCACAGGCGCGCAGTAGGGAGAGGTTTCATCGATAAGTATCCGGCAGGGGCGACGCCGCGCACCGCGGACGCCGTCGGAACGATGCCGGCCGCGAGATGGCCGGCCCTGGAGTGCGAACCCATCGGCAGCGACCGATTGCCGACGAGTTCAAGGATTAAAACGCGAACGACATCGCATTTCCCCACTGATACTCGTCTGATTCATCGCGACAATCGCCCTCGAGCGGCGCAATGCGCCGCGACGACGCAACCGCGAAAACGCCGACACTGGCGGTCGCGGCATCGGCATCGGGGCCGTCGCGCAAACGCCGACGGCGCCCGTCGCCGGGCGCCGTCGTCATTCGCAACCTTCGCCTCTCAGCCCAGATCGTGCAGCAGGTTGTCCGCCGCCTGCAGCGCCAGCGCGGCGATGGTCAGGGTCGGGTTAGCGGTCGCGGTGGTCGGGAACACGCCGCTGCCGACCATGTACAGATTGTCGTGGTCCCAGGATTGTTGGCGCGCGTTGAGCACCGAATCGCTGGGGCTGCTGCCCATGCGGTAGGTGCCGATGATGTGGCCGGCGCCGTAGAAGATGAAGTTCTGCCCCTGGTAGCGGAAGGTCGTGGCCGAGGCCTTGGGCCCGCTGAGCTGCGCGTTCTGCGGTTCGCGGGTGTACTCGGTCGCGCCCAGCGCCTTGAAGATCTGCGTCGATGCCTGCTTGGCCGAAACGAAGGCGTTGCGCACGTAGTCCTCGCGGATGCGGTAGGTCACCTGCGGCCGCGGCAGGCCGAGGTGGTCCTTGTACTGGCTCGACAAGGTCACCCGGTTGTCGGGATCGGGCACCTGCTCGATCAGGTAGCCCAGGCGCAATTGCCGGATGTAGAC
Organism: Lysobacter yananisis; assembly: GCF_031199375.1. NCBI lineage: Bacteria > Pseudomonadati > Pseudomonadota > Gammaproteobacteria > Lysobacterales > Lysobacteraceae > Lysobacter > Lysobacter yananisis. Next base: position 2,178,385 of record NZ_CP133568.1, on the reverse strand, counting down.
GTTGTTGAGCGTCGTCGCCAGCTTGGAACCGAACAGCTGGCTGTACGCCGGCAAAGTCGGGTCGAACCGCAGCGCGGTTCCCTGCGCGTTGACCGAGTCGCCGTTGAGCTGGCTGTTGTTCTGCCCGAACACGAAATCCGCGAGCGTGGTGTTGGGATCGTTGGCCGCCCAGTTCCAGCCCTCGTTGCCGATCTCGATGCGGTAGGCCGCGCGCTGGCTGCGGAACGCGCCGTCGCGCGCGGCCTCGATGCCGGACGTCGCCAGCGGCCCGCGATAGGCATACACCGGTTTCTTGGCCAGGCCCCAGGCCAGGTACATCACGTGGTCCATGAGGTTGCGCCCGACCTGGTCGGAGCTGTTGGCCACGCCGTTGGGATAACCGGGGTTGCCTTTGGACATCAGCAACAGCTTGGGCGTCTCGATCGCGTGCGCGGCCAGCACGTAGCGCTTGCCCACCGCGGTGCCGCCGCCGGTCGACGGCCCGGTCTGGGTGTCGTAGCTGAGGTAATCGATGCCGCTGACCTGGTTGCCCTTCAGGCGGATGTTGCTGGCCACGCTCTGGTACTGGATCTGCACGTTGCCGGTCTGCAACGCCTGGGCCAGGGTCACGGTGCCGTCGTATTTGGCCTGGATCGGGCAGATCGGGATGCAGTTGGTGTTGCCGGCGCACTGGCGGCGCTTGCCCGGACGCGAGTTGCGCCCCTGCGGCGTCGGCGTCACGAACAGCGGGATGCCGTCGATCTTCAGCGCGGTCACGTTCTGCTGGTACAGCGCGTCGTTGGTCGAAGGCACGATGCCCGGCATCGGGAAATCGTAGTCCGGCCCGTACACGCCGTTGGGCTGCACGTTGAAGGTCTTGTACAGGTCGACCATCGGATCGCGGTCGCTGGACACGCCGATCACTTCGGTCGCGGCGCGATAGTACGGCAGCAGCTGGGTGTAGAAGTTCGCGCCTCCGGGCCAGTCCACGCCCTGGCCGTACTTGGTCTTGAGCTGGAAATCGTTGGGCAGGTGCATCAGCGAGGTACCCAGCCAATGCCAGGTGGTTCCGCCCGCGACGCGTTCGTAGGAACTGCCGAAGGCGAAGGTCATCTGCGGGTCGCTGGCCGAGGTCGCCGCCTGCGGCCCGTAGACGAAATAGCACTGCTTCGGGTCCTGCCAGGCATTGATCTGCAGCACCGTGTAGCGCGGCGTGTTGAGCGTGGCCGGGTCGGGCTGGCCGAGCGGGTTGTCGGTACCGCTCGCGCCCTGGGTGGTCGGCGGGTACGGCGACTCCGGGGTCTTGGCGTCGGCGGTGAAGAAGGTCTGCATGTAGTCCTCGCGGCTCTTGGGCACCGGCGGCCCGCCTTCGAGGATCAGCACTTTCTTGCCGGCCTTGCCGAGCTGGTAGGCGATGATCGAGCCGGAGATGCCCGAGCCCACGATCACCACGTCGAAGCCGCCGGGAGGGGTGACGATGCTCATACCGGATTCTCCAGATAGGCCGACAGCGGCGGCGGGTCTGCGGCCCAGTAACCGTAGTTGTAGGTCGAGCTGCCCATCGGATGCGATTGCATCACCCGCCACACCAGGCCCTGGGTGTAGCTCTCGGCGGAGATCACACTGCTGAAGGTCTGCCCGCGCGAGGGGCTGTTGTCGTACTGCACGGTCGGCCAGGCGCCGGCGTACCACAGGAAGATCAGTTGCCGCATCGCCAATATCTGCGCGGGCGAGGTGCCGCTGCCGGCGAGCATCTGGCCGACGAGTTGCTCCTCGTTGCCCGGCTTGCCGCCGGCCGCATCGAACAGCGCCTTGTAGCGCTGCAGGATCTGCTCGGCCATGCCGCCGGGCAGTTTCTCGTCGAACGCCTGCAGGTAGACGGCCTTGATTCCGACCGGATCGATTTCCGGCGCGATCGCCTCGCTGGCGAAGCCGGTCAGGCCGACGCTCATGCTGACGAAGTAATCCATGTAGTCGAACACCATGTCGCTGTCCCCTTATTGCGCGCGCTGCAGCAGGTAGGTGAAATCCGAAGGCAGTTGGTTGTTCATGGTCGCGTTGTTGTGGCAGGCCATGCAGCTCGACGAGGCCTGCGGCACCCGGCCCTGGATGTAGGTTTCCAAGGTGGCGTTGGCGAGGAAGCTCGGCGCGGGATTGCCGGTCGGGTCGATCGGGTTGTTGGCCTTGGTCGGCCACTGCGTGCTGATCAGCTCGTAGTTGGCCCAGACCGTGCCCGGATAGTTCTTCTGCAACAGCGCCTGGTAGGTCGCGTTGAGCCGCTTGGTCGAGTCGGTCAGCGGAATCTCGCGCATGACCTGGGTCGGCACGGTGTGCGGGTTGTTGGGATTCCACGGCCGCGGCGGCGGCTGGTTGACCTGGCAGGTCGTGCAGTTCTTGTCGAAGAAGTTGTAGCGCGGCTTGTCGATCGGCTCGCCCTGGGTGGGCACGTTGTCCACGTGCTCGAAGGTCGACCACACCCACTGCGGCGCGCTCTGGGTCTTGTGCGCGATGTGCAGGCCGACCAGGCCCATCGTCTGCAGCTTGCACGCCGCCTGCACGCCCTCGTTCTCGTCGGGATTGGTGTAGACCAGCGCCTTGGCGGTGTGGAAGCGGGCGGCGTTGTCGTTGGCGCCGAGCACCTTCCACGCCGACTTGATCATGATCGCGCCGACCTTGGGCGAGCCCTTGGGCAGGGCGAAGTTCGCGGGCTTGCCGAACTTCTTCTGCCCGGCCGTGCTGTACAGGCCGTTGGCGACGATGTTGTCGAACATGTCGCGGTTGGTCAGGATCGCGAAGCGCACGTACTGGCCGTTCTGGTCGATCAACGGGCCGGTCTCGAACGGCTCGCCGCTTTCGTCGAGCACGTTGGGGGTCTTGCCGACCTGGGTCAGGCGCAAGGTCGCATCGCCCAGGCCCTTGCACACCGCCGGCGGCGGGGTGTCCTGGCCCCACGGCGGTGGAGTCGCGCCGCCGGGCAGGAAGATCTCGCGGCTTTCCTTCCAGTTCTCCCACACCGTCGGCACGTCCGGGCCGATGGTCGCGCCGGTGTTCGGATTGCCGTCGGGCCCGGCCGGCCAGTTCACCGCGACGAAGGACTGCCACGACAGCAGGTCGAAATCGTCCTGCAGGTCCTGCAGGTCGGGGTTGGCCTGCGGCACGCTGACGTCCTGCGGAATGGTCGGGCTCAGCGGCGGCGGCGGCGGCCCGTCGTTCCACCGCTGTTGCGCAGTGGCCTGGGCGGCGGCTTCGGGCTTGACGTTGCCGTCGCCGCAGGCGGCCAGCGCGAGCGTCAGCGCCGCCGCCAGCAGCGGCAGCGCCGGCGCGCGCGCGCCGGCGGCGAAGGTATGGAAGGTCTGCGGCATGTCCTGGTCCCCTGGCTCCTCGATGAGCGAAGCGGAGGCTTCCGCTTCGCGGCGAGACGGCCCGGGCCAGTGCGCGCGGCCGCGCGCGCTGCGCGGTCGTGGCGACGTCGGCTGGCTGGCATAGCGCGGGCTGCTTCGCGTCGGGAACGCACGCTAGCCGCGCGCGCCGGACGAAAGTGCGATGCGCCAAGCAAAAGCCGCGCGCGGCGCGCAAGCGCGAACTCGTCCGGCGCGTTTGTCCTCGGCGTGGACGCGATTGCGTATGAACCTGTGGGGCGATGCGGCCCGCGCCTCGGCGGCGGCGGCGCCGATGTGAGCATGAGTGAGCGCTGTTGCGTCGCAGCGCGGATTTGCGCGGACAGGCGCGGATCGACGCGGCGCGAGCGCGCTCGCCGCAGCGTCGGCGATGCCCGTCCGGACCAGGCGGGAGCGCGCGAGGTTCGCGACGCCGACTCGCGGATTCGGCGTGGCCGCTCATGCGCGGCCCGACGCCACCTCCACGCCGAACGAAAAAAGCGCCGGACCGAAGTCCGGCGCCCCGGGTGCGACCCGCGCCGCATGCGCACGATGCGGGCCGCCGACCCTACGGCGCGGCCCCGGCACGGGTCCGCGCCGCTGCGGTGCTCAGCGCGCGACGGCCGCCGCCGCTGCCGCCGCGCAGGCCACGCTGTTCTCCTGCGCCAGCGTGTCGTAGCTCTTCTGGCCCTGCGCCTGCACCGGCAGCAAGGCGCGGTAGCGGGCGTCGTAGGTCGACGCCAGCAGGCAGGCCGCCGACTGGGCGTGGAACTTGAGCCGGCCGTTGCCGAAGCTGCTGTCGAAGCCGGCCGCGCCGAGGTCGTTGCCGCCGGTGGCGGCGACCCTGACCAGCGAGTCGTAGGTCAGGTCGGCGAGGTCGACGCGGCGCTGGCGCAGTTCGGTCTCGCGCTGCGCCTTCTGCGCCGCGGTGGCGTTGGCCGGCAACGCCGCGGGCACGGTCGCGTCGGTGAGCTGGCGCTGGTGCTGCAGGCCGAGCAAGGCCAGCGCCGCGGCGTGCGGCGCCGCCGCCGAGGTGCCGTTGAAGCCGGCGCTGGACTCGGTGCTGACCACCGCGAAGCTGGCCAGGTCGGGCTTGGCGTTGCCCGCGGCCTGTCCGGCCGGACGCGCGCCGCCGGCGGCGAGCACCGGGCCGCGCGAGCTGTAGGCCTCCAGCGCCGAAGTCGCGGCGTTGATCGCCGCCACCGTGATCGCGCTGGCCGAATCCGACGGCGGCAACAGCGAGCGTTCGTTGGAGCGGAACTCCGGATCGATCGCCTTGCTGCCCATGATGCGCAGGAAGTTGGCCGCGCCGGCGGTCTTGCGCAGGATGCGCACGCCGAAGATGCCGCCGCGGATGTTCGGCGCGCCCGCGAACGCGTTGTTGCACAGCGCGGTCGAGTCGGCCTGCGGCGGCTTGTAGTTGACCAGTTCGATCGGGCGCTGGCCGGCGCCGCCGTTCTGCGCGGCGTCCGACGAGGCCACCTGCACCCAACCGGCCGGCGTCGGGTTGATCCAGGTCCAGGTCGACCAATCGAACACGCGCTGGGTCACCGCGTCGCGCCAGCGCACCAGCTCCAGTCGGTAGTCGGCGTCGGTGGCGTTGGTCGCGCTCTGCCAGTCGTTCCAACCCATGGCGGCGAACAGCGACCAGGTTGACGCGCTCGGTTCGCTTAACCCCACCGGCGTGCACTGCGCCTGCGCCGCGGGCTGGCCCAGCACGCCGGCGGTCGGCAGCAACACCATCACGTTGGACGGCCGGGCGGTGCCGTCGGGATTGAGGTTGGCGGCGCCGAAGTTCTGATAGACGTTGGCGCCGGCGCCGGCGGTGCTGTCGCCGTCCCAGTAATGCTGGCCGTGGTTGCCGGCGGCGTTGAGCACGATCGCGCCGTTGGCCGCGGCGGCGGCGATGGCGTCGTACAGCCCCTTGAACTCGCTGTTGCTGGTGCTGCCGTCGCCCGGCGAGAACGGATAGTTGAAGCCCAGCGAGGCGGTGATCACCTGCGCGCGCGGCTCGCCCTGCGGCACGTTCTGGGCGTTGAGGTTGGCCGCGTTCTGCACGCCCGACACCCAGGCCGCGTCGCTGCCGGAGACGTCGTAGGCGCGGAAGCTGGCGTTCGGCGCGATGTCGTAGACGATCTCGGTCACCGCGTTGCCGTGCGACTCGCCCGTGTAGCCGAACGCGCCGGCCGGGCTGGCGATCTTGGTCAGGCGCGCCGCCGCCGGCCAGTTGTCGCCGGCCTGCAGCGCCGCGACCTGGCCGTTGTTGTCGCCGAACTGGTCCATGATCGCGATGGTCAGGCCATCGCCGCGCAGTTCGCGGCGCAGCGCCTGCGCGACCACCGCCGAGTTGCCGAACGCGCGCAGCGTATCGAGCGCGCTGGCGTTCGCGCCTTCGGTGTAGGCGACCGGCTCGGCGATCGCCTTCAGGCCCACCGTCGCGACCTCGCTCAGGCCCGCGACCCATTCCAGCTTGTCCAGCGGCACCAGCGCTTCCAGCGCGGGCGAGCCGTTGATCGCGGCGGCCTGCACGCCCTGGGCGAGCAAGGTGTCGCGCAGCGCGTGGCTGGCGCGTTCGAGCAGGCTGGGGTTCTGCAGTTCGTCGAAGCTCAGCGCCAGGCCGACGCTGACCTTGACCTTCTCGCCCTCGCGCCAGCGCCCGGGGATGCCGGCGCGCTCCAGCGCGGCGATCTGCGCCGCCGCGGTCGCGGCGCTGCGCGCGGCGCTGCCCGAGGCGGGACCGCCCGCGCCCGCACCGGCGCTGCGCGCGGCCGGACTGGCGGCGAAGGACTGCACCGCTTCGAGCAACTGGCCGCCGCCGAGCTTGGCCTGCGCGGGGTTGCGCGGCGTCGGCGCGGCATAGGCGACCGGACGCAGGCTGGCGGCCGCGGACGGCGGCGCCGCGGCCAACGCGCGGCTCGAATCGCCCGCCACCGGCGCCTGCGACGAGGCCTGCGGCGCGGGCGCCTGGCGCGACCACACCAGCACCGAGGCGCAGGCCGCGGCCAGGCCGAGCACGGCGAACTTGTTCGGAGAAAGCTTCTTCATGGACCGTTCCCGAGTTCGATGGGACGAACGCCCGCGCCTTGCATCCGCGCGCAGCCGTCCGCCTCGCAGCGTCCGGCCTCAGGGCCGCGCGCCTGCGAAAGAAAGGATGTAGGTGGAGTTCGAGCGCCTGAAACTTCGGCTTTCCGTGGCTTTGTTGCGCGCTCCCTTAGTCAAACGCGCGTCATGCGAAATCCCCCCACTCACGGGTGGAACTTCGCTAAGAACGAATCGCCATGAAATCGGCACTGGGGGGATCGCGCGGCGGTGCGTTGCAAGCACAGCGCTCGCCGCGTGCGCCGCGGCCATGCCGCGCGCGAAGAAACCCAGGCGACGCCGACCGCGCGGCGGACGAAACGGTTTCGCCGGAAACGATCGCGCCGGCCTCGGCGCGGCGTCACCCTCAGCCCAGCGGCAAGCCGCGCGCCAGGCTCACTTCCGCGCGCGGCGGCGCGCCGAACAGGCGCTTGTATTCGCGCGAGAACTGCGACGGGCTCTCATAGCCGACGCGGTGCGCCGCGGCCACCGCCTCCATGCCGTCGATCATCATCAGCCGGCGCGCCTCGTGCAGGCGCAGATGCTTTTGGAACTGCAACGGCGACATCGTGGTCACCGCCTTGAACTGATGGTGCAGCGACGAAGTGCTCATGTGCAGTTCGTCGGCGAGGTCTTCGATGCACAGCGGCAGCAGGTAACGCTGGCGCAGCATCGTCACCGCCTTGGCGATGCGGTGCGAGCGGCTGTCGTTGAGCGCCAGCGCGCGCAGGCGATGGCCGAGGTCGCCCATCAGCACGCGGTAGAAGATCTCGCGCAACGCCATCGGCGCCAGCACCGGCAGGTCTTGCGGCGTATCGAGCAGGCGCATCAACCGCAGCACCGCGTCCATCAGCGTCGCGTTGACCCGCGCCGCGTACAGGCCCAGGTCCATGCCGACGCCGTCGCGCGCCTCGCGCGAGCGCTCGCCCGGCGGCGATTGGCCGGCATCGACGATCAGGCGCGCGATCTCGGCCGGATCGATGTCGATGCGCAGGCACAGGTAAGGCTTGTCCGGCGTCGCCTCGACCACCTGCCCGATCATCGGCAAGGTCACCGACACCACCAGGTAGTTGAGCGGGTCGTAGTGATAGACGCGATCGGACAGCGTCACCACCTTGCGTCCCTGCGCGACCACGCACAGCCGCGGTTCGTACACCGACGGCGAGCACTCGGTCGGCCGGTCCATCCGGATCAGGTGCAGCTGGCGCACGTCGGTGCCGTGGACGCCGTCGCCGGCGACCGTCAATCGGGCAATCCGGTCGACCAACTCGGCCTGCTGGGCGCAATGCCCGCGCTGTGCGATGGTATCGGCGGAAGTGCTGGCGCTCATGGCTTCCCGTGGGCGGTCGGGGTGACACGATTATCGGTATGAATCTGTCCTGAGACTGTGCCGCTTCGGCCGAATTGCAGGATCGTGCAAGGATGCGGCAGTAATGTACTAACGCGTCCGCGCTTTCGGGCCTACCTTAATCGCGCTCCCCCAGCGGTTCGAGCTGCGCCCTGCGCAGGCGGTCCGGTGGGCGGCGGCCCGGTGTCCCGTCGCGCGCGACGGCGGCGGCCGCGGCCCGCGCGCCGGCCCGGAGCCGCCGGCGGGCCGGCGCGCGAGCGCCGCCGATCCGCCCAGCCAGCGAGGCACGCCAGCCCCCACGCGTTCGATCCGCCGCCGCCCGCCGACATCGCCGGCGCGGCGCGCCTGACGAATTTGTCAGCGCGGCGACAGCCTCGCGTATGTACGCGCCGCCTACAGTTGCGACGTCGGCACGCGCCGAAGCCGCGGCTGCCGGCCACGCATCCGCCGCAGCGTTGCGGCACGCATACGAATCATTCCACGCGGTACGGCTGCGCGACGGCCGCGCTGCGTGGAGACTTCGCACCACTCATCCAGCCGTCGGAAACTGACACGATGTGGATAGTCCAATACGCCCTGAGCCGCCGCTACACCATCGGCGTCCTGGCGATCCTGATCCTGCTGTTCGGCGTGCTGTCGGCGCGCAAGATGCCGACCGACATCCTGCCGGAAGTCGGCATCCCATCGGTCAACCTGGTGTGGACCTATAGCGGCCTGCCGGCCGCCGACGTCGCCGCCAAGATGACCTCGTTCTCCGAGGCGGCGATCCTCAACACCGTCGACGACCTGAAGGAAGTCCGCTCGGAGACGCTCAACGGCGCCAGCATCGTGCGTATCGACTTCCAGCCCACGGTCAGCCTCGACCGCGCGCTGGTGCAGATCACCTCGGTCTCGCAGACGATCCTGCGGCGCATGCCGCCGGGCACCTCGCCGCCGCTGGTGGTGCGCAACAACGTCTCCTCCACGCCGGTGCTGCAACTGGTGCTGTCGTCGGATTCGCTGACCGAGGCCCAGCTCTACGACTACGCGCGCCTGCAGCTGCGCTCGCAGATTCAGACCATCCCCGGCATCCGCATGACCCTGCCGTACGGCGGCGCGCCGCGGCAGATCATGGTCGACCTGGATCCCTCGCGGCTGCAGACCTACGGCCTGACTCCGGCCGACGTGACCGCGGCGCTGGAGCGCGGCAGCCCGACCCTGCCGTCGGGTTCGATCCGCGAAGGCGCGCGCGAGATGCAGATCTCGATCGACACCAGCCCGGCCACCGCCAGCGAGTTCCTCGACATCCCGGTGGCCTCGCGCGCCGGCACCGTGATCTACGTGCGCGACATCGCCTCGGTCCGCGACGGCGGCGCGCTGCAGACCAATGTGGCGCGCATGGACGGCTCCAGCGCGGTGTCGGTGGCGCTGATCAAGCTCGGCGGCGCCTCGGCGGTCGAGATCGTGCGCGCGGTGCGCGAGCGCCTGCCCGAAATCGAAGCATCGGCGCCGCCGGGCACGCGCATCCACGCGATCTTCGACCAGTCGGTGTTCGTCGACAACGCGATCGGCTCGATCGAGCACGAAGCGGTGCTGGTCGGCCTGCTGGTGGCGCTGGTGGTGCTGGTGTTCATCGGCTCGTGGCGCTCCAGCCTGATCGTGCTGTCGGCGATCCCGCTGGCGCTGCTGGCGTCCGTCGCGATGCTGCATCTGCTCGGCTACACCTTCAACGTGATGACCCTCGGCGGCTTGGCGCTGGCGATCGGCATCCTGGTCGACAACGCGGTGGTCGACGTCGAGAACACCAACCGCAACATCGCGCTCGGCAAGGACGTGCGCACCGCGATCATCGACAGCGCCAAGGAAGTGGTGTTCCCGGAAATGGTCTCGACCATCTCCATCTGCATCGTGCTCACCCCGATCCTGCTGATGACCGGCCTGTCGGCCTGGGTGTTCACTCCGCTGGCGCTGGCGGTGATCTTCGCCATGCTGGCCTCGTTCCTGCTCTCGCGCACGCTGATCCCGGTGCTGTGCTACCTGCTGCTGCCGGCCGACATCCGCAGCCGCGCCAACCCGCGCTGGGCGCCGGAAAAGCTGCTGCTCAACGTCAACCACAAGGTCGAACATCGCCTCGACTCGCTGCGCGACAAGCACCACGCGCTGCTGGTCAAGCTCGGCCACCACGGCGGCGTGCTGGCCGTGGCCGCGCTGCTGGTGTTCGCGCTCGGCGCCGGCGCGGCGATGTCGCTGGGCCGCGAATACTTCCCGCAGGTCGACGCCGGCCAGCTGCGCCTGCAGGTGCGGCTGCCGACCGGCACCCGCCTGGAGGAGACCGCGGCCAAGCTCAGCGAGATCCAGCGCGAGATACGCGCGATCATCCCGCCGAACGAACTGCAGACGGTGTACGAGCAGATCGGCGTGCCCGACGCGATCAACCTGTCGCTGGTCGACAGCACCGTGGTCGGTTCGTTCGAAGCCGAGATCATGCTGCAGCTGCGCTCGCCGCACGCCAACAGCCACGACTACCTGGTCAAGATCCGCAAGCGCATCGCCGAGCGTTTCCCCGAGGTCAAGCTGTTCGAGCGTCCGCCGGACGCGACCAGCCGCACCCTTGCCGGCTCCGCCGCGGCCGCGTTCGAAGTGCGCCTGATCGGCCGCGACGTGCCCGGCAACATGGCGCTGGCGCGCGAGATCGAGAAGCGCCTGCACCAGGTGCCCGGCGCGGTCGACATCTCGCTGCGCCAGGTGCTCGACCTGCCCGAGTATCAGGTCAAGATCGACCGCACCCGCGCCGCCCAGCTCGGCCTGGACCCGCAGCAGGCCGCGCGCGCGGTGCTGGCGGTGCTCGGCTCGGCCGGCACGGTCTCGCCGGTGTACTGGACCGACACCGTCAACGCCATCGCGTACACCGTGCAGGTGCAGGCGCCGCTGACCCAGATGCAGGACATCGACCAGCTGATGAATTCGCCGCTGCGCATCGGCGCCAACGGCGAAGCGGTGTTGCTGCGCAACATCGCCACGGTGGTGCCGCGCAAGGTCCCGGCCAGCATCGCCCGCACCACGCTGGCGCCGACCATCAGCGTCATCGCCAATGTCGAAGGCACCGACCTGGGCTCGGTCTACGACAAGCTCAGCGCGATCACCAAGGAGTTGAACGGCCAGCTCAAGCCCGGCAACCGTATCGAAATCGTCGGCCAGGCCGGCGAGATGCAGAACGCCTACGGCGAACTGGCCGCGGGCCTGGTGATGTCCGCGATCCTGGTATTCCTGGTACTCGTGGTGAACTTCCAGTCGTGGATCCAGCCGGCGGTGGCCATGTCCGGCCTGCCGATCGCCATCGCCGGCGCCGCCATCGGCCTGTTCGTGACCGGCACGCCGCTGAGCGTGCCGGCGCTGATGGGCGTGATGATGGTGATCGGCGTGTCGACCGCGAATTCGGTGCTGGTGACCAGCTTCGCGCGCGGACTGATCGCCGACGGCCACGATCCGGAACTGGCCGCGTACGAATCGGCCGCGGTGCGCTTGCGCCCGGTGCTGATGACCGCCAGCGCGATGATCCTGGGCATCGTCCCGATGGCGATCGGCCTGGGCGACGGCGGCGAGCAGAACGCGCCGCTGGGCCGCGCGGTGATCGGCGGCCTGCTGTTCGGCACCCCGGCCACGCTGATCCTGGTGCCCTCGATCCTCGCCGTCGTCGGCCGCCGCCGCAAGCCGGCCGGCGACGAAGACGCCGCCGCCACGAACCTCCCCGCCGCCGCCCCGGGCGCCGGCGCCCCCGCTGGAGTCAACGCATGAACCGCCCCCTCCGTACCCTCGCTCCCCTGCCGCGCGCCGCGCTGAGCGCCGCGGTCGCCGGCCTCGTGCTGTTCGCCGCCACCGGCTGCGGCCGCAGCGAAGCAGAGACCGCGCAGGCGCCGGCCACGCCCGAAGTGCTCACGGTCAAGGCCAAGGCCGCCGAGCCGGTCTACGACCTGAGCCTGCCGGCGCGCGCCCAGGCCGGCGAATCGGCGGCGCTGTACGCGCGCGCGACCGGCTTCGTCAGCGAACGCAAGGCCGAGCTCGGCGACAAGGTCGGCGCCGGCCAGGTGCTGGCGACGATCTCCGCGCCGGAAATCGACCAGGCCGTGCGCGAGGCGCGCGCGGTGCTCGCCCAGGCCAACGCCGACGAAGAACTGGCCAAGGTCAACTACCAGCGCGCGCAGCAGTTGATCGGCTCGGGCGCGGTGTCGAAGGAGTACTTCAGCGACCGCAAGGGCAACTTCGATGTCGCCGTGGCCGCGCGCAACGCCGCCCAGGCGCGGCTGACCTCGGCGCTGGAGCGGCAGTCCTTCACCGCGGTGCGCGCGCCGTTCGCCGGCGTGGTGGTGGCGCGCAACATCGAGCGCGGCGACCGCGTGGTCGGCGATTCGGCCACCGCCACCGTGCCGATGTTCGAAGTCGCCGTGCTCGACCCGCTGCGCGTGGTCGTGGACGTGCCGCAGAACGTGTCGCTGCAGATCAGCAACGGCCTCCAGGCCGAAGTGAGCTTCCCCGAACTGCCCGGCCAGGTGTTCCAGGCCGAAGTCGCGCGCAGCGCCCGCGCGCTGTCGCGCGACGCCGGCGTGATGCGCACCGAACTGCGCCTGCCCAACCCCGACGGCCGCATCCCCGCGGGCATGGTCGGCAGCGCCCGCCTGCACCTGCCGCGCGCGGCGACGGCGGTGGTGTTGCCGGTCTCGACCGTCGTGCAGCGCGCCGCCGGCACCCAGGTGGCGACGGTGACGCCGGGTTCGACGCTGACGTATCGCGACGTGACCGTGGGCCGCAACCTCGGCAACGAGATCGAAGTGCTGACCGGCATCGCCCCGGGCGACACCGTGGTGCTGGCGCCGAATGCGTTGTTGGCCGAGGGCAACAAGGTCAGCGCGAAGGCGCTGCCGCCGCCTGCGGCCAAGAAGTCCTGAAGCAGCCCTGATCCGGCTCCCTGCTTTCGCAGGAACGAGTCCTTCGGACCACCTTCTCCCGCGAGCGTGGGAAGGGACAACGGTCAGCGGTCAGCGGTCCGGGCGACGGCCCGTTTCGAAGCCGCCGACGCGACTGCGGCGCCGCTACTGCGGCATGCGGAGCCGCGGTTCTTCGGCGATCGCACGCATCGCCCGGCCGTCAGGGCCGTCAGGGCCGGCAGCGCGCACGTAGCGCGGAGCAGCACCACCGGCACGCACCCCTTTGGTTGCTTGCGGCGGCGGATAGAACGCCGCCACCCGTGCCTTGTTCTCGGTCAGCACGCGCGCGTTGTCGTGCGTGTCCACGGAACCTGCAGCCTCGCCCTGATGCTGCCGCAGCGGCGACGACCAGAAGTTCTGCCGTGGGCAGCGCTGCGGCGGACAATCGGTCGCCATCAACGTGCTCCAGCCCGCGACGCCCTCCGCCGGCAGGCGCTGGAATCCGTGACCGTAGGCGAACACCGGCGGATCGAGCGCCGCGCCGGGCTGATGGTCGGCGCCGAGCAGATGGCCCACTTCATGAGCGAAGGTGTGCGACGGCAAACAGCCGCGTTTGAACACGAATAAAGCGGTGTCCTTGCTCGCTCCCACCTGCTGCGCTTGTCCGCAGATGGCATCGTTTCCAGCGCCGACCGCCATCGCGAGCAGATCGGCATTTTCGCCATCGCGAGCCGCATGCGGTAGCCACAGCGTGCCGTCGGGCCCCTCGACCAGGGCGGCCAAAGCTGCAGGTATGTCGCTGCCGTTACCACTCTCGGCGTAGCCTGCGCTGTCAGCCCACGCCGCCAACTCCAGGCGCAACGCGATGTTGCTGGCCGTAAAGCTTTCGTTAGCGACATCAATCGACTCTTTGACATCTGCGAACATCGTCTCCAGCGGATCGCCGTTCAATGCAGCCGCGGTATAGCCAACCGCCACGCGGACCGTTTCCATTTGCATCGATTCCGATACCGCAGACGGCTTCAACGAAGAGGGTTGCGGGCGCTTTACCGGCCTGGAGCGATCTCCGACATCGTCTTTTTCACTGTGTAGCCGCGAAAGATCCTGTCGGATCAGCGCATGGATTCCATGCGACAACGGGCGTATCAAATAAACGATATCGCCGATGTATATAGAACCCCGGATCCCGCCCCCCTCCAACCTGTACAGCCTCACGTCGCGCAGAGTGCCGGGATCCCACTGCGGCGGATCGCCAGGTAACGCAGCGCGCCCCCGCCAAAGATCGGGCCTGGGACCGAAGCTTTCCGGAAGAGCTTGTTTGCGCACAACCACCTTGCGGTCGTGCAGATCGATTTCGAACTTCGCCAGTTCCAGCACCCGCGGATCGATACGCACCAAAGTCACCCAGTCGATCGAACGGTCCTCGCGCTGACGCTGGACATAGGCGAGGTCGCGGGCCGACAGGCGCTGCTCGGCCACCGGCATCCGCACCAGATTGGAAGATACGTCTTCGACGGCGAATGCGGACGAGACAGGCGCGGCCAACAGCCCAGCCAATACATACGGCCATGCATTGATGATGATGCGCATATGGTTTTTCCTCGTACGATGGGCTAGGCGCGAAGCGACGATCCTGTATCGCAGACAACCTAGTCGTTCGAAGAAGGTCGCAATGCGGAACTGCTCGCAAAACTGCAGATCGGCAGCGAGGAAAGAATTAGCCGCTTAGTTTCTTCTTACTTTCTGCGCCTGGTGGCATATCGAATGCAGACAGCGCGTGCTCGACGCCTCGCAAGCCACATTCCCGTCATCTTTACGATATGCCGATAGCGGGCCAAGCAGGAATGACTCCCGGCTTTCGCAGGGATAACGACCTGTGACGGCACCGGGCCTGGCGGGACGCCCGCCAAGCCCGCGCGGCGTCGCCCCGCGAAGGATGGAGCCCGGGGCTTCTATAGCCTCCCGTCTTCCACCGCCGCCCCATCGCACGAACGACTCTTGTCGCACGCGGCGATGTCGTCAACCTCAGCCGCACAAGGCCTTGGCGTGATGCGCGAGGTGCTCGCCGATGAAGCTCGAGATGAAGTAATAGCTGTGGTCGTACCCCGGTCGCAGCCGCAACTGCAGCGGATGCCCGGCCGCTTCGCACGCCGCTCGCAACAGCTCCGGCTTGAGCTGGTTCGCCAGGAACTCATCGTCGCCGCCCTGATCGATCAGCAACGGCAACCGCTCCTGCGCGCCCGGCACCAGCGCCGTCGCGTCCCACGCCTGCCACGCCTCGCGATCCTCGCCCAGATACGCCGAAAACGCCTTCTCGCCCCACGGCGACTGCGACGGCGCGGCGATCGGCGAGAACGCCGACACGCTGCGGTAGCGCCCCGGATTCTTCAGCGCGATGACCAACGCGCCGTGCCCGCCCATCGAATGGCCGCTGATCGCGCGCGCGCTGGTGGTCGGGAAGTGCGCATCGACCAGCGCCGGCAGTTCGTCGACCACGTAGTCGTACATGCGGTAGTGCTGCGCCCACTTCGGCCGGGTCGCGTTGAGGTAGAAGCCCGCGCCGATGCCCAGGTCGTAGCCTTCCGCATCGGGAACGCTCTCGCCGCGCGGACTGGTGTCGGGCGCGACCAGGATCACCCCGTGCTCGGCCGCATACCGCTGCGCGCCGGCCTTGGTGATGAAGTTCTGTTCGCTGCAGGTCAGGCCCGACAGCCAGTACAGCACCGGGCAATCGGCGCTCTCGGCCTGCGGCGGCAGGTAGACGCCGAAACGCATCGTGCAGCCCAGCGTGGTGGCGGTGTGGCTCCAGACTTGCTGGCGGCCGCCGAAGCAGCCGTGGGATTCGATTTTTTCCATGTTCGCTCTCTCAGCGGCGCAGCTTGGATCCGTTCGGATTGACCGCCAGTTCGTCCACGCGCTGCGGATAGAACGGCTTCTTTTCGTCGAGTTGGTAGAACAGCAGGCCATGCAGGCCGACGACCTCGCGCTTGGGCACGCGGTTGCGCCACAAACGCTCGAACACCGGTTCGAGCGCGGCCGGCGGATGCCGCGCCAGGACTTCGTCGATGAAGGCGACGTCCTGGCCCGGCGGGAACAGCAACGCGAAATCCGCATCGTCGAGCGCGAACACGTCGTAGACGCAGTTGATCGCGCCGTCGACGACCTGGACGTTCTTCATCGCCGCCTCAGAAGTGGATCACCGTGCGGATCGACTTGCCTTCGTGCATCAGGTCGAAGGCCTCGTTGATCCGCTCCAGCGGCAAGGTGTGGGTGATGAACGGGTCCAGGTCGATCTCGCCGCTCATCGCCTGCTCGACCATGCCCGGCAGCTGGGTGCGGCCCTTGACCCCGCCGAACGCGGTGCCGCGCCACACCCGCCCGGTCACCAGCTGGAACGGACGGGTCTTGATCTCCTGGCCCGCGCCGGCCACGCCGATGATGACCGACTCGCCCCAGCCCTTGTGGCAGCACTCCAGCGCCGAACGCATCACCTCGACGTTGCCGATGCATTCGAAGCTGAAATCGACGCCGCCGTCGGTCATCTCGACCAGCACTTCCTGGATCGGGCGCTCGGAGTCCTTCGGATTGACGCAGTCGGTCGCGCCCATCTTCTTCGCCAGTTCGAACTTCGACGCGTTGGTGTCCACGCCGATGATGCGCCCGGCCTTGGCCTGCACCGCGCCCTGGATCACCGCCAGGCCGATGCCGCCGAGGCCGAACACCGCGACGCTGTCGCCCGGCTGGACCTTGGCGGTGTTGTGGACCGCGCCGATGCCGGTGGTGACGCCGCAACCGAGCAGGCAGACCTTCTCCAGCGGCGCCTCGGGATTGACCACGGCCAGCGAGATCTCCGGCACCACGGTGTACTCGCTGAAGGTGCTGCAGCCCATGTAGTGGTGGATCGGCTGGCCTTCGTAGCTGAAGCGGGTGGTGCCGTCGGGCATCAGGCCCTTGCCCTGGGTCGCGCGCACCGCCTGGCACAGGTTGGTCTTGCCCGACAGGCAGAACTTGCACTGGCGGCATTCGGCCGTGTACAGCGGGATCACGTGATCGCCCGGCTTGAGGCTGGTCACGCCCTCGCCGACCTCGACCACCACGCCGCCGCCCTCGTGGCCGAGCACGGCCGGGAACAGGCCCTCGGGATCGTCGCCGCTGAGGGTGAACGCGTCGGTGTGGCACACGCCGGTGGCGTGGATGCGCACCAGCACTTCGCCGGCCTTGGGCGGCTGCACGTCGATCTCGACGATCTTCAACGGTTCGCCGGCGGCGAAGGCGACGGCGGCGCGGCTTTTGATGACCCGGCTCATGGGCGATGGTCTCCTGGTGGCGGGAGGTGGAAGCGGAAGCGCGCGGCTAGCGTCGCGCAAGTCGTGGTGAAGCGTTATTTCAGGTACGAGCGCACCAGCGCGGCGATCTCGTCGATGCTGGCCTCGCGCCCGCGATCGGCCACGGCCTGGCCGAGCTCCTCGCGGATATGGCTTTCCAGCACCTGCGACATCAAACCGTTGACCGCGCCGCGGATCGCCGCGATCTGCTGCAGCACCGCCGCGCACTCGCTGCCGGCCTCGAGCGCGCGCTCGAGCGCCTCGGCCTGGCCCTTGATTCGGCGCACGCGGGCGAGGACGAGTTTTTTCTCTGCGGGGGAGTGCGGCATGGCGGGCTCCGGTGGGGTGTCGCTGGATACTGGGGGATAGTATCAGATCGTACCGTCGCGCATGGCCTTCCTGTAGGAGCGGCGCAAGCCGCGACCGCGGCACCACATACGCCGGCGACACCCAGCGCAACCCGGCTACAACACGCCCGGCAATCGGTCGCGCCGGCGCTCGCGGATTCGCGGTCGCGGCTCGCGCCGCTCCTACAGGGGCTTCGGATACGAAAACGGCGCGCCGAGGCGCGCCGTTTCCAAGCAGCACGGGCCGCCGCCCTCAACCGGTGTTCTGCACCCCCGCCGCAATGCCGTTCACCGTCGCCACCAACGCCTGCAGCAGCGCGTCGTCGGGGCGGTCGGCGGCGCGCCAGCGCGCGAGCAGATCGACCTGCAACAGGCTGATCGGATCGACATACGGATTGCGCAGCCGGATCGACTGGCGCAGGCGATGGTCGCCGCGCAGCAGTTCGTCGCTGCCCTTGATCGCCAGCACCGCGGCGCGGGTGCGTTCGAATTCGGCGGCGATGCCTGGGTGGAAACGCGCGTGCAGGTCGCCTTCGGGCAGCGCTTCGGCCAGGCGCGAGTAGCGTTCGAAGATCGCCGGGTCGGACTTGGCCAGGACCATTTCCAGGTCGTCGATCAAGGTGCCGAAGAACGGCCAGTCGCGCGCCATCTCCGCCAGCGCGTCGCGGCCGTGCTGCGCCAGGGCGCGTTCCAGGCCGGTGCCGACGCCGTACCAGGCGGTCAGTCCGGCGCGGTTCTGCGACCACGCGAACACCCACGGGATCGCGCGCAACGAGGAGATGTCGCCGGTGCCGGCGCGCTTGGCCGGACGCGAGCCGATGCGCAGGCGTTCGATCACGTCGATCGGCGTGGCGGCGCGGAAGTAGGCCGGGAACTGCGGGTCTTCGTGCACCAGCGCGCGGTAGTGTTCGCGCGCGTCGAGCGCGAGCCGGCCGGCGATGCCGCGCCAGCCGGCCTCGCGCGGCTCCGGCGCGCGCGGGCGCAGGGTCGCGCGCAGCACCGCGCCGCTGGTCTGTTCCAGGTTGCGCAGGGCCAGCGCGCGGATGCCGTACTTGCGATGGATCACCTCGCCCTGCTCGGTCAACCGCAGATAGCCGTCGACCGAACCGCGCGGCGCGGCGATCACCGCGCGCTCGGTCTTGCCGCCGCCGCGGCTGATCGAGCCGCCGCGGCCGTGGAAGAAGGCGATGCGCACGCCGCTGTCGGCGGCCAGCGCGGTCAGCGCGATCTGGGTCTGCTGCAGGGCCCAGCGCGAGGCGACCATGCCGCCGTCCTTGGCGCTGTCGGAATAGCCCAGCATCACCACCTGGCGGTCGCCGCGCGCGCGCAGGTGGCCGCGGTAGACCGGGTCGGCGAACAACGCGCGCAAGGTGTCGGCGGCGGCGTCGAGGTCGTCGACGGTCTCGAACAGCGGCGCCACGTCCAGCGGCACTCGGCCCTGGTCGTCGGCGCAGCCGGCGGTGCGCGCCAGCGCCAGCACCGCCAGCGCGTCGGCGGCGCTGCGGCTCATGCTGACGATGTACGGGCCGAACGCGCGCGCGCCGAAGCGCGGGCGCAGGCGCGCGACCGCGCGGAACACTTCCAGCGTCGACTGCGCCGCGGGCGCGGCCGGACGCGCCGGCGGCGCCTCGCCGTCGAGCAGGCGATGCAGGCGCGCGGCGCGCGCGGCGACGTCGAGCGCGGCCCACTCGGGCTGGTCCAGCAACGCCGCCAACGCGGCGTCGTGGGTGGCCGAATCCTGGCGCAGGTCGAGCCCGGCCAGGTGGAAACCGAAACATTCCGCGCGCCGGCGCAGGCGCCGCACCGCGAAGCCGCCGGCGTGCGCGCCCTGGTGCGCGGCCAGGCTGCGTTCGATCAGATCGATGTCGGCCAGGAACGCGGCCGCATCGGGATAGCCGTGCAGGCTTTCGTCCAGCGTCGCCTGCAGCCGCGCCGACATCAGCCCCAGCAGGTTGCGGTAAGGCATGTCGGCGTGGCGCGGCTTGAGCAGCGCGGCGGCCTTGGGCAACAGGTAGCGATAGTCCTCGACCTTGGCCAGCACCGCGTCGTCGACGCGTACGCGATGCACCGACTGGCTCAGCAGTTCTTCCAGCGAAGCCAGATCGCGCCGGTACGCGCCCAGCACCAGCGCGCGCTGGCCGGCGAGCGTGGCGGCGACGGTGTCGGCGCCGACATTGGGATTGCCGTCCATGTCGCCGCCGACCCAGGTGCCGAAACCAAGCACGTCCGGCAGCGCCGGCGCGTCGCCGTAGGTTTCGCGCAGCGCCTCCTCGAACACTTCGTAGTAGACCGGCAGCACCCGGTAGAGCACGTCGGACAGATAGAAGCCGACGTGCTCGAACTCGTCGGCGACGCTGGGCTTGGCCGCCGGCGCCTCGGCGGTCTGCCAACTCGCGGTCAGCGCGAGGCGGATGCGCTCGCGGTCGGCGCGGCGCTCGGCCGGGGTGCGGCCGCGGTCGATGTCGGCGACCAGGCATTCGACGATGGTGCGCTCCTTCTCCAGCAACGCGCGCCGCACCGCTTCGGTGGGATGGGCGGTGAACACCGGCTCGATCCGCAGCCGCGGCAGCAGCGCCGCCACTTCCTCGGCGCTGACGCCCTGCCGCGCCAGCGCCGCCAGCGAATCGCGCAGGCCGCCGGGCTGGGCGCCGGCGCCGCTGCGCTCGTAATCGCGGCGGCGGCGGATGCGGTGCACGCGCTCGGCCAGGTTGACCGCCTGGAAATACGTGGCGAACGCGCGCACCAGATCGGCGGCCTGCTCCAGGTCGATGTCGGCCAGCGCTGCGGCCAGCGCGTCGACCGGCTCGCCGGCCTCGCGGCGGCGGATCGCGGCGCGGCGCAGCCGCTCGACATCGTCGAGGAAGCCCTGGCCGCGTTGCTCGGCGAGGATCTCGCCGACCAGGGCGCCGAGCGTTTTGACGTCCTCGCGCAACAGGGCGTCGGTGGGCGCGAAATCGGCCGCGCGGTCGGCGGCCGGGTCGGCCGCGCGCAAGGATTCGTCGTTGCTGTCGGTCATGACGTTCATTCGTCCAAGGCTAGCGCAGAGGCTTGTGCATTGCAGCATGCCGCCGTTCAAACCGCGCGAGGGCGCGTTAGTTGCCGCGGTAACCAATGCCGCGGCGGCATCGGGCATGCTGGGCCGCAACCGCATCGGAGCCGCTCCATGCACCCGTCCGCGCTCGCCCGCTGCCGCCCCGCCGTCGCCGCGGCGCTCGCGCTGGTCGCGATCGGCTGTTCGCGCCCGCCGCCGTTGCTGGCCGACGCCGCGGCGCTGACCCAGGCCCAGCGCGCGCTGGCGGCGTTGCCGGAGTTCGCCGGGCGCGCGCCGCACGTGCATGCGGCCGCGTTGTTTCACGACGATGACATCGAGATCGCGATCGTCGACCCGGGCGATGCGCGCACGCTGCACACCTACCGTTATCGGCAGGGCCGCTGGCGGCGCGAGGACGCGATGGGCCACAGCTGCGCGCAGTGGCGCGACGCGTTGGGCGAAAACAACGACGACCTTGCGCTGCAACGGATCGATTTCGCCACCGCGGCGCGGGTGCGCGCGAACTGGTACGAGCGCGCGCGCGGCGTCCCCGGCGCGCTCGCCGATCCCGACTACGACCGGCTCAGCGGCGTGTGGTTCTACACCCGCGACCACCGCCGGAGCGTCGGGCGCGGCGACGATGGCGCGGTGGACAGCGATGCGCCGCCCGGCGGCGGGCGCGGCAGCGACGAGCCCGGCAGCGACCAGCCCGACCGCGTCGCGCCGGGCCCCGGCGAGCGCGACGACGGCGAGCGCGGCCAGTGGTCCACCGGCCCGATTTCCGGCCAGGGCGGCGTCGGCTACCAGATCGAATTCGGTATCGACGGCTCGGTGCGCCGCTTCGAACGCCTGCGCTGACCGCTCGTCCGCGACCGTCGCCACGGCGCTGGCGCCGGTCGCGCAAAACCCGGACACTTGCGCCCTTTCCGCCGCCCGCCTCGCAAGGATCGCGTCATGCCGTACTTCGGCCTCGGACTGCACGTGCTCGTCGCCCTGTGTTTCGCCGTCCACGCCGTGCGCAGCGGCCAGGACCGCTACTGGCTGATGATCCTCTTCATGTTCCCGCTGCTCGGCAGCGTGGTCTACGCCTTCGCCATCTGGCTGCCGGAGCAGCGCCACAGCCGCCACGGCCGCGCCCTGGTCGGCAACGTGCGGCGCATGCTCGACCCGGGCCGCGAACTGCGCGAGGCGCAGGACGCGTTCGACACCTCGGCCACCACCGACAACCGCCTGCGCCTGGCCGACGCCCTGCTCGGCGCCGGCCGCGCCGGCGACGCGCTGCCGCTGTACCGCGCCGCGCTCGGCGGCGTGCATCGCGACGATCCGCACATCCAGGTCAAGCTCGCCCACGCGCTGCTGGAAGCCGGCGAACCGGCGCAGGCGCGCCAGTTGCTCGACGAGCTGATCGCCAAGCGCCCCGATTTCCGCTCGCCCGAAGGCCACCTGGCCTATGCGCGCGCGGTCGCCGCGCAGGGCGACCGGGCCAAGGCGAAGGAAGAGTTCGAAGCCCTGGTCGGCTACAGCAGCGGCTTCGAGGCGCATGCGCGCTACGCCGAGTGCCTGATCGGCTGGGGCGAACTCGGCCGCGCGCGCGAACTGTGCGAACAGGTGCAGGCCAAGGCGCGGCGCCTGCCGGCGTATGCGCGCAAGATGCACAAGCCGGACCTGGACAAGCTCAAGGAACTGGACAAGCGCGCGCAGGCGATGTGAGCGCGGCCGGCTGAAACGAAAGCGTCGGGGCTGAGGTCCCTCCCACGACCGCACGCTCTTGTGGGAGGGACCTCAGTCCCGACGCTCTTGCACCCGATCGCCGCGCTACACCGCCTCCTCGCCGCGCAACAACGCCACCACCCAATCGCGCACCCATCCCAGCCGCGCCGCGCCTTCGGCTTCCGGCAGCCACGCCAGGTACAAGCGCTTGGCCGGCGCGGCGCGCGGCAGCGGCAAGGCGTTCAATTCGCCCTGTTGCAGCCGCTGCGCGATCAGCCGCGGATACAGCAAGGCGATGCCCTGCCCGGCCAGCGCCGCACTGATCGCCGGCATCGGCGAGGACAGGCTCAGCTGCGGCAGCGGCCAGGCCGCGACGTCGTCGCCGAACCAGGCCGGCCAGTCTTCGCGCCAGCCCTCGCTGACCACGTGCAGCAGGCGCGCGCCGGGCACCGGGTCCAACCACCAGCGCTGCGGGTCCAGCCGCGCGTACAACGCGGGCGAGACGACCGGCACCAGCGCTTGCTCGAACAGCAGCTCGCCGCGCAGCCCTTGTTCGCCGGGATCGCGATGCATCAGCAACGCATGCACGCGCGCTTGGGCGAGGTCGGCGGCGCCGGCCGGGCAGATCAATTGCAACTCGAATCCGGCGCGGGCGGAGAACTCCTCGATCCGCGGCAACAGCACGCTCACGCTGAGGCTGGTCGGCGCGCCCAGCAGCAGGCGCCGGCTTTCGTCGCCGCGCAGGCGCAGGCGCGCGCTCGCCGCCTCGATCCGGGCGAAGCCGTCGATCAGCGCCTCGCCGAACTCGCGCCCCAGCGGGGTCGGCCGCGCGCGGCCGCCGCTGCGGTCGAGCAGGCGCAGGCCGAAGGCCTCCTCCAGGTGTTGGACGTGCTGGCTCAGCGCGGCGTGGCTCAGGTGCAGGTGCTCGGCGGCGCGGCGCATGCCGTCGTGGCGGACCACCGCGGCGAAGGCCTGCAAGGCGCGCAGCGGCGGCAGCCGGCGCGCGGGCGGGGCGTCGCGGGGTTCCGGAGCGTCGATGCCTGTGGTCATTTTTACTTACCACCTTTCTCGATAAACGAGATTTTTCAATAGCGAACCTGCGGATAGATTTACCACATGTCTTCCGCCCAGCTGACCGCCACGGCCGCCACGCCCTCCCGCTCCCTGCCCCTGCGCGCCGGCCTGATGGCGGCCGCGTCGATCTCCCTGGCCCTGCTCGCCGTGCTCAGCCGCTACACCCGCGGCCTGGCGCCGGAGCTGGTCACCTGGGGCCGCTTCGTCCTGCCGGTGCTGGTGCTGACCGCGTTCGCACGCGGGCCGGACTGGCGTGCGGCGTGGTCGCTGGCCGACCGCCTGGGCTGGCTGCGCGCGCTGTGCGCGGTCATCGCGCAGATCTGCTTCGTGTTCGCCGCGACCCAGGGCGACCTGTTGCAGGCGGTGCTGCTGTACAACACCGGCCCCTTGTTCATCCCGCTGGTGGCGTGGCTGTGGCTGCGCGAACCGCTGCGGCCGGCGACCGTGGCCGGGCTGGCGCTGGGCTTTCTCGGCGTGCTCGCGGTGCTGCGCCCGGGCGGCCGCGCGCTGGACCCGCTGGCCCTGGTCGCGCTGACCGGCGGCGTCGCCATGGCGGTGTCGCAGGTGCTGTTCTATCGCTGCGCGCAGCGCCAACCGCCGCTGCGCAACCAGTTCAAGCTGTACACCCAGGCCTCGCTGCTGAGCCTGCCGCTGGCGCTGCTCGGCGCGGCGCACACGCCCTGGGCCACGGTGCTGGGCGGCGGGGCCGCGTCCGAACCGGTGTGGGTGCTGACCCTGGCCTTGCTCGGCATGACCGCATGCAGCCTGGGCAACCAGTCGTTGCGCGACCTGGCTTACCGCGGCATGGACAACGCCTCGACCCTGGCGCCGCTGATGTACGTGGCGGTGCCGGTCAGCGCCGCGCTCGACTGGCTGCTGTTCGGCCGCGTCGCCGCGCCGATGGCGCTGTTCGGCGCGGCGCTGATCGTCGCCGGCGCGGTGGTGGCGCTGCGCAGCGGGGCGCGGGAGGCAGCGCGGGCTTCGCCTCGATGAGTGCGGCGGCGCTGTTGTCGAGGGCGCGCGCGGCGCGGCGATGGCGTCGGGACGAAGCGGGGGCGTGCTCAGGATGAAGCATGAGCATCGCGGCTTCGATTACTGCTATTGCTATTGCTGTTGCTGCTGCTGTAGCTGTGGTTGTTCGCTTTGACGCATCCTCGCCCGAGGCCCACGTTCCGCAGCCCCGGAGGGCGCGCGCATGGATGCGCGCGCGCGCCATGGGACAGGATGTCCCTTATGGCGCAGCCCCGCGCCCGATGCTGGACTTAGTGGCTTTTGACTTAAAACAAGCGTTTTTCTTTGGCTACTTTCTTTTGTCGCGCTGACAAAAGAAAGTAGCTCGGCCGCTTGCGGACGAAAGCTCTTGATGGTGGCTTGTCGTCGCGCGACACATCGATAACGGCGAAAGCAACAGCAACGTCAACATGGGTTCCGGCTTTCGCCGGAATGACGGTCGTGGGGTTGCGTATCCGACTGTAGGAGCGGCGCGAGCCGCGACCGCGACAACGCAACTACGACGGAACGTTCACTGTGTTTGCGGTGGCGCGGTCGCGGCTTGCGCCGCTCCTACAGGGGGCGTGCCGCGGTGGGGTTCGCCTTTGCGTGTGCGTGCGCTTGGTTACAAGCGAAGATCAAGAGCTTCCGTCCGCAAGCGGCCGGGTCACTTTCTTTGTCTGAAGCCACAAAGAAAGTAACCAAAGAAAAGGCCTTGTTTTTTCGGATCAAGAGCCACTATGGCTCGCAGCGGCGCGGGGCCGCGCCATAAGGGGCATCCTGCCCCATGGCGCGCGTGCGCATCCATGCGCACGCCCTCCGGGGCTGCAAGGCGACTGCATCGCGCTCAGGGGCGAGCACAAGCAACAGCTACAGCTACAGCTACAGCTACAGCTACAGCAAGATCAAAATGGATTCCGGCGTTCGCCGGAATGACGGCTCGGCATCGCCTCGCGGTCGCAACCGCGCGAAACGTCGCAGACAAGCTCGCTCCGCGCCAGCGACGCGTCGTCGCAGTCCGTCCCGTCATCCGTGACGCATCCCCCGTTTCGCGCATCGCGACCGCCGCCACACGCCCGCGCATGTCCCTCCAGGCGACCGCCCGCACAGAATCGCCCGGCCGCGATCACTAGGATCGGGCCGCATAAACGCCGGGGCGCCGCCGCGCGGCCGCACCCGTCCCGAGACGCGATCGCAATCGCGCCGGAAGCACGCCATCGCGAAGCTGTTGGGGGGCCCGTCACCATTGCCCATCGACAGGAGTCGCCATGACCCGCATCCAGCGTTGCACCCTGCTGTCCGCCGCCGTCGCCCTGTGCGCGGCCGCGCTGCCCGCCTCCACCGCCTTCGCCCACGGCACGTTCGTCAATCCGCAAAGCCGGATCTACAAGTGCTACCTGGGCAACAAGGAAAACCCCTCCGATCCGGCCTGCCGCGCCGCCTGGGCCGTGGCCGGCTCGCAGCTGTTCTACGACTGGAACGGCATCAACCAGGCCAACGCCAACAGCAACCACCGCGCGGTGGTGCCCGACGGCAAGCTGTGCAGCGGCAACAACCCGACCTTCCGCGGCCTGGACATCGTGCGCAGCGATTGGCAGACCAGCACCGTGCGCTCCGGCAGCAGCTACACCTTCACCTTCTACGCCACCGCACCGCACGCGACCAAGGACTGGACGTTCTACGTGACGCCGCAGGGCTGGAACCCGAACTCGACCCTGCGCTGGGGCGACCTGCAGCAGTTCTGCAAGACCGGGCCGATCCCGTTGTCGGCCGGCAACAACTACCACATCACCTGCACCCTGCCGGCGCGCACCGGCCGCCATGTGATCTACAACACCTGGCAGCGTTCGGATTCGACCGAGGCGTTCTACACCTGCATGGACGTCAACTTCACCAGCTCGCTCGCCGACGCGCGCTCGCCGTGGCGCGAGGCCGGCCCGCTCAACGTGATCAACGACTATCCGGCCGGCACCGCGGTGACCCTGCGCGTGTTCAACGCCGACGGCAGCGACGCGGAGAAGATCGAAACCGTGCTGCGCGCCGGCGAGACCTCCACCGCGCAGTGGCCGCAGCGCGTCGCCGCGCAGGTCAACGCGCGCGCCAAGTTCGCCCGCATCGGCCAGCAGCGCGGCGGCCAGGTGCAGGCGCAGGCCGGCACCGACAACCGCGTCTACGTCAGCGGCAACCGCTCCTACGCCTTCGACGTGCGCCTGCCGGCCTCGGCGCAGCCGCCGGCCGATCACGCCCATCACGGCCACTGAGCGAACGCGCGACGGTTTCACCACGCGAACGGCGGCGCGGGCAACCGGGCCGCCGTTCGCGTGTTCGCATTTCCACGGCCGCCAGTACGCACAGCGCGTTCAACGCACACGCGCTCGATGCCGTACGCACGCAATCGAAACACACTCGATCCGCATTCGTTGCAGGCGCCGTTTTCACCCTATTCGACCATCGCCCGATTACGCGACGGCGACCGATCTTCCAGCATGGATCCGGAGCGCGGACCGCATCGCCGGGGCGCGCTCCGCCGCCAGATTTCCGCGCCGGCGCCCCCGCGCCGCTTCCCGTCACCCGGAGACTTCCATGCCCCGCCCTGCTCCTCTTGCGCCTTCGCTGCTGGCGCTGTTCGCCTTGTCGTTCCTGTGGCCCGCTGGCGACGTTCGCGCGCACGGTTCCATGGTCCACCCCAAAAGCCGCATCTATGCCTGCAAGCAAGGCGATGCGGAGAATCCGTCCGATCCGGCCTGCCGCGCGGCCTGGCAGGTGTCGGGCTCGGCGATGTTCTACGACTGGATGAGCATCAACCGAGCCGACGCCGACGGCCGCCACCGCGCCGTCGTGCCCGACGGCCAGTTGTGCAGCGGCGGCAACCCGACGTTCGCCGGCCTCGACCTCGCTCGCGCGGACTGGCAGGCGCAGCCCATCGCGGCCGACGCCAACGGCCGCTTCGCGTTCCTGTTCAAGGGCACCGCGCCGCACGCCACGCGCGCGTGGACTTTCTACATCACCCGCGACGGCTGGAACCCGGAGCGGCCGCTGCACTGGAGCGACCTGGAGCCGTTCTGCACGCTCGGCAACGTGCCGCTCGGCAGCGACGGCAACTACCGCCTGGACTGCCCGCTGCCCAAGCGCAGCGGCCGCCACGTGATCTACAACACCTGGCAGCGCTCGGATTCGACCGAAGCGTTCTACACCTGCATGGACGTGCGCTTCGGCGCCGGCTCCAGCACGCCGCCGGGCGGCGAACCCGGCACGCCGCCGACCCGGCCGGGCCCGCAGTGGAACGACGCCGGCGCGCTGGGTCTGCGCGGCGAACTGGCGGTCGGCACGGTGCTGACCTTGCGCCTGTTCCAGGCCGACGGGCGCGACGCCGAACGGATCGAGGTCGCGCTCGGCGCCGGCCAGACCGGCGCCGAAGCGTGGCCGCTGCGCCTGGCCGAGCGGGTCAACGCGCAATCGCGCTATGCGCGCGTCGGCGTGCTCGAAGGCGGCGTGGTGACGCCGCGCGCCCCGGCCGAGGCCAACCGCGTCTACCTCGGCGGCGTCGCCCGCCGCTTCGCCCTGGAAACGCGGACACCCGCGCCGCAACCCGGCGACCGCTACGACTACGCCTATCCCGACGGCATCGGCCGCTACCGGCCCGGCGAGACCGTGGTGCTCGGCCGCGACGGCAAGCGCTACGCGTGCCGGCCGTTCCCGCAAGGCGGCTGGTGCAACATCGACCACGACGCCTATCGCCCGGGCAGCGGTTACGCCTGGCAGGACGCCTGGATCGCGTACTGAAACGGCCGCATCGGGCGGGCAACGACGCGCCCGATGCGAAGCGCCGGGGCGGGACCATGCGACACTCGGCTTTTGCCGCCGGGCCCCGCGCATGACCGCCTCTTCGCTGAGCATCGAACAAGCCGCCGCCGCGCTCGCCCGCGGCGGCGTGCTGGTGTATCCGACCGAAGCGGTGTGGGGCATCGGCTGCGATCCGTTCGACCGCGCCGCGGTGCTGCGGTTGCTGGCGATCAAGCAGCGGCCGGTGGACAAGGGCGTGATCCTGATCGCCGCGTCGGTCGCGCAGTTCGACGCGTTGATCGATTGGAACGCGCTGCCGCCCGAACGCGCGCAGGCGGTGCGCGCGAGCTGGCCCGGCCCGCACACCTGGGCGCTGCCGGCGACGCCGGCGGTGCCGGCGTGGATCAGCGGCGAACACCGCAGCGTCGCGCTGCGGGTCAGCGCGCATCCGCAGGCCGCCGCGCTGTGCCGCGCCCACGGCGGGCCGCTGGTGTCGACCAGCGCCAACCTCGCCGGCCAGCCGCCGGCGTTCCGCCGCGAGCAGCTCGACCGCGCCGTGCTGGCGCTGGCCGACGGCGTGTGCGAAGGCGAGACCGGCGGACTGGCCGCGCCGACGCCGATCCGGGTGGCGCTGA
This sequence comes from Lysobacter yananisis, assembly GCF_031199375.1. Taxonomy (NCBI): domain Bacteria; kingdom Pseudomonadati; phylum Pseudomonadota; class Gammaproteobacteria; order Lysobacterales; family Lysobacteraceae; genus Lysobacter; species Lysobacter yananisis. Next base: position 2,149,807 of record NZ_CP133568.1, on the reverse strand, counting down.
GCGGCGAGGTGCTGCGCGGCTGAGCGGCGCGCGGCGACGGCCCATCGGCGCGCGCGCGACTGGGCGCGACGGCGTCATAGCCCAGGCGCGGGCGCTGCGGCATCCGTACGACGGCTTGCGCGCATCGACGCACGCCGCTCCGACACCGCCGCGACCGCCGTGGCGCTAGGTTCGCGGCATCGCGCAACGGAGCCGCCGGCATGACCTCCTTCCCCGCCTGGGCGATATGGGCCCTGCTTTCGGCCGTGTTCGCGGCGCTGACCGCGGTGCTGGCCAAGGTCGGCGTGCAAGGCATCTCGGCCGACTATGCGACGCTCGTGCGCACGGTGGTGATCCTGTGCGTGCTGGCCCTGCTGGTGCCGCTGAGCGGGCAGTGGGTGGACCCGCGCAGCCTGCCGGCGCGCTCGCTGCTGTTCCTGGCCCTGTCCGGGCTCGCCACCGGCGCCTCGTGGCTGTGCTACTACCGCGCGCTGCAGCTCGGCGAGGTCGCGCAAGTGGCGCCGGTGGACAAGCTCAGCGTGGTGCTGGCAGCGCTGTTCGCGATGGCCTTCCTCGGCGAGCGGCCGTCGCCGCGCGAATGGTTGGGCCTGGCGTTGGTCGGCGGCGGCGTGCTGGTACTGGCCTGGCGGCGCTGAACCGCCGCCGGACGGCGCCCGTTCGACTTTTCCGTAACCCCTCGGTGGCGCAAGATGGGCACATGCCCTCCGCGCCGCGCCACCGCATCGCCGCCGCCGCCGCCGTCCTCGCCTGCCTCGCCGCGGGCGCGGCGCAGGCCACGGGCGCGCCGGCGCCACCGGCCGCCGACACCCCGGCCCGGCCGACCGCGGCGCAGGCCGCCGCCGCGGGCAAGCCCAGCGGCGAAGTGCTGATCTACCGCTGCACCGACGCGCGCGGCCAGCTGAGCCTGCGCGATACGCCCTGCGCCGGCGGCGAGCGCCAGCAAACCGTCAGCATGGTCCGGCCGGTGGACCCGCCGCCGCGTCCCACCGCGCCGACGCCGGCGCCCGCCCCGGCCGCCGCGCGCGCGCCGGCGCCGGCGACCCAGGTCGTGGTGCTGCGCGCGCCGCAGCCGATGTACGACTGCGTGCGCCCCGACGGCAGCCGCTACGTCAGCGACAACGGCGACGGCAATCCGCGGATGATGCCGTTGGTCGACCTCGGCTACGGCCTGCCGATCTACCCGAACGGTTCCTATTCGAGCGGTTCGTACTCGCGCAGCGAGTACTCCGGCGGCATTTCCTCGCACAGTTCGCTCGGCACCGGCCTGCCGCCGCCGCAAGCCGGCGTGCGGGTGGCCGACTCGTCCACCCGCATCGCCATCGGCGGCCGCCACGGCCACGTCTCGTATTCGCGCAACAGCGGTTATGTCGTGCCCGGCGGTTACGATTACGGCTACGGCGCCTACTACGGCAGCCAGCTGGTGCGCGACGAATGCCATCCGCTGCCGCAGCAGGAAGTCTGCGCGCAGCTGCGCGACCAGCGCTGGGCCGGCGACCGCCGCTACAACAGCGCGCTGCAGAGCGAGCGCGCCAGGATCACCGAGGAACAGCGCGTCATCGACGCGCGCCTGAACGCCGATTGCGGAGCTTACTGATGCGCGTGTGGGGGTTGTGGATGTTGCTGCTGGCCGTTTCCGGCGCGCAGGCCCAGGGCAAGGTGGTGATCTACCGCTGCACCGACGCGATCGGCCAGCTCACCGTGCAGAACAACGTGCCCTGCCCCAAGGGCAGCACCCAGGAAAAGCGCGTGATCGAGGACGCGCCGGTGTCGTCGGCGCCGCCGACGGTGATCACCGGCCCCGGCCAGTACCCGCCGCCAGCGCAGCCGGCGCCGCCGATGCACCCGCCGGTGTCCTCGCAACTGCCGCAAGTGGCGCGGCCGCCGCAGCGTCCGGCGCCGACCGCGCCGACGCCTCCCGCGCCGCTGCCCAAGGCCGACATCGCCGACGCCGACCGGCTGCCGCCGCCGGCGCTGTACGAGTGCCGCACCTACGACAACGGCCGCTACCTCAGCGACACCGACGCGCCGCCGCAGCGCTGCGCGCCGCTGCAGACCACCGGCCTGGGCAACGTCGGCAACGGCGCCGGCGTGGCCTGCCAGATGGTCGACGACCAGTGCCAGCGCATCCCCGACGAGCGCCTGTGCGAGAACTGGAAGCAGCGCCTGCGCGAAGCCGAATCGGCGCTGCGCTTCGGCCGCGCCGACGACCGCGACGCCTCTGCCGGCGAGTACGCGCGGATCCAGCGCATCGTGGTCGAGAGCACCTGCGGCAAGCAGTGACGGCGGCGGCGCTGCCGCGCCCGTCGCGTTTGCCAAACCCGGCCTCCGCCGGCAAAGTCCGCGGATCGCCCTGAGCCCGGCGCGCCCTTGTCGAATCCCGCCCCCGCCGAAGTCCGCCGCATCAACCGCCTGTACTGGATCGAACTGATCCTGGCCTGGGCCGGGCTGTGCGCGAGCATCGTCTGGTCCGGCGAATACGCCGAAACCTTCCAGTACTCGCGCGATGCCGCGTGGATGCGATGGGCCGCGCACGCGCTGCTCGTGGCGCTGTCGCTGGGATGCTTCGCCGCGCTGCAGCGCTGGCAGCCCCGGCTCGCGCCGGACCGCCCGCTCACCGGCATGAACCTGATCCTGACGATGATGGTCGCGATCGGCCTGTACGCGCTGCTCGACATCGTGCCGATCGCGCTGCACCGCGGGGCCGATCCGCAACCGCTGACCGCGGTCGCCTCGGCCGATCCGCGCTATTCCAGCTGGAGCCGCAACTGCAAGCGGCGCGTCTGGATCCAGGGCGACACGCCGCTGCGCGGCCTGCGCCTGTGCGTGCGCGATCGCGCCATGTACGAGCGGTTGACCGCGAGCCGGCGGATCGAAATCGCCGCCACGGCCTCGCCCTACGGCATCGCCATCCAAAGCTTCCGCGCGGCGCCCGCGGCTCAGAACCCGTAACGCAGGAACCCGCCGTCCACCGCGATGCATTCGCCGGTGATGTAGGCCGCCGCCGGCAGGCACAGGAACGCGACCGCCGCGGCCACTTCCTCCGGCTCGCCGATGCGCCCGGCCGGGGTGCGCAGCAACACTTCGTCGAGATAGTCCGGATCGGCCAGCTTGTCTGACGTGCGGCGGGTGCGGATGTACCACGGCGCCACCGCGTTGACCCGGATGCCGTCCTCGGCCCATTCCACCGCGAGGTTGCGGGTCATCTGGTGCATCGCCGCCTTGCTCATGCCGTACGGCGAGCCGGTGCGCACGTGGGTCGAACCCGACACGCTGCCGACGTTGACGATGCTCGAGGCCGCATGCCGGGTCAGCAGCGCGTGCGCATAGCGCGACAGCTCGAACGCCGAGAACAGGTTGATCTCGAACACCTGCCGCCACTCGTCCTCGGTGTAGTCGTTGGTGGCCTTGCTGAGGTTGCCGCCGGCGTTGTTGACCAGGATGTGCAGGCCTTCGCCGAAGTCCTCGACCCAGTCCAGCAGCTCGCGCCGCTGCTCGTCGTCGGCGACGTCGGCGACGAAGGCCTGGACCTCGCGATCGGGAAAGTCCTCGACCAGTTCGGCGCGCGCCGACTCCAGCGCGGCCGCATCGCGCGCGGCCAGCAGCACGTCGGCGCCGAAGCCCAGCAGTTCGCGCGCGATCGCCCGGCCGATGCCGGCGCTGCCGCCGGTGATCAGCGCGAGCTGTCCGTCCAATCGCCAACGCTTGGGGTCCATCGCTGCCTCCGTCACGGTCGTTGCTTGCGGTCGTTCGCCGCCGCGCGCGCGGCGCGCGACCGGCGTAGCATACCGGCCAGACCGTCGAGAGGATGCCGCGATGAAGCCCAGCCTTGCCGTTATCGCCCTGACCTGCGCCGCGCTGCTGGCGGCGTGCTCCAAGCCGCAGCCGCCCGAGAAGGAGCATCCGGTGGACCCGCAGGCCACGCAGATGCGCGACGCGATCCAGAAGCCCATCGAAAAGGCCAAGGCCGTGGAAGGCGACGTCCAGCAGGGCGCGCAGAACACCCGCGATGCGATCGACGCGGCGGGCGGGTGAGGTTCCGCGCGATCTGAGCGGAAGGCGTCGGGCCTGAAGGCTTTCCCACAACAGCCCAGGTCCGTGGCTCGCACGGCGGTTGTGGGAGGGCCTTCAGGCCCGACGCTTTTCGCCCCGCCGCGACGACCCCCCGAAACGAAAACGCCGCATCGCGAACGATGCGGCGTTTTCGTTTGCGCGGCCGGCGCAAGACGCCGGCCGCGATGCGCTCAACTCACAGCGTGCAGAAGCAGTACGCCAGCGCCTTCACCGGCGCGCCGTTGCCGGACTTGGTCGCGTTCTCGACGAAGCGCAGGTCCGCCGCCGCCTGCGGCACGGCCTTGATCAGCAGGCTGTGGGCGAACTCGGACCGGCCCAGCACCGCCGCGCCGGCGCCGCTGCCGGCGAAGCCGGCGAAGAAGCGCTCGAACGGGCTCGGGGTCTTCTCCACGTAGCGCACGCGGAAGTCCTCGGCCTTGCCGAGCTTGGCGCGCTTGGCGACGTCGTCGACCGCGGCCTGCAGGCCGCCCAGCTCGTCGACCAGGCCGCGTTCCTTGGCCTGCGCGCCGCTCCACACGCGGCCGCGGGCGATGGCGTCGATGTCGGCCACCGGCTTCTTGCGCGCCTGCGCGACGCGGCCGGTGAAGTCGGCATAGCCCTTGTTGATGATGGTCTGGATCACCTGGCCGACTTCCGGCGCCAGCGGCCGGGTGATGTCGTAGGAGCCGGCGAAACGCGTGGTGCCGACGCCGTCGGAATGCACGCCGATCTTCTCCAGCGCGCGCGGCACGGTCGGGATCAGGCCGAAGATGCCGATCGAACCGGTGATGGTCGAGGGATCGGCATAGATGCGGTCGGCGTTCATCGAGATCCAGTAACCGCCCGACGCCGCCAGGTTGCCCATCGACACCACCACCGGCTTGCCGGCGGCCTTCAGGCCGACGATCTCGCGGCGGATCTGCTCGGAGGCGAACACTTCGCCGCCGGGCGAGTTGACCCGCAGCACCAGCGCCTTGACGTTGTCGTCGTCGCGCGCCTCGCGCAGCAGCGCGGCGGTGGAGACGCCGCCGATGGTGCCCGGCGGCTGCTCGCCGCCGGTGATCTCGCCCTCGGCCACGACGATGGCGACCTGCGGGCGGCTGTCGGCCGGGTTGACCACGCGGTCGAGGTTGAACAGATAGGCGTCCATCGCGATCTGGCGGAAGCCGCCGTCGGCGTCCTCGTCGGCGACGCCGCGCTTGGTCAGGATCTGGTCCACTTCCTCGCGCGTCTTCAGCCCGTCGACCAGCTTCAGGCCGAGCGCGTACTTGCCCAGGTCGCCCTGGGCCGCGTCCAGCCGCGCCGGCAGTTCGTCGATCGCCGCGCTCAGCGCGGCCGGCTGCAGCTTGCGCGCCTTGGCCACGTCGTCCAGGTAGCGCTGCCACAGGTCGTTCATCCAGAACAGGTCGGCGGTCTTGGACTCTTCCGAGGCGGCGTCGAGGATGTAGGGCTCGGCGGCCGACTTGAACTCGCCGACCCGGAACAGGTGCACGTCCACGCCGAGCTTGTCCTGCAGCAGCTGGCGGTAATACAGGCGGTAGCGGCCCAGGCCCTCGAGCATCATCGCGCCCATCGGGTCGAGATAGACCTCGTTGGCCTGCGCGGCGACCAGGTACTGCTTCTGGTCCATGCTCTCGGAAAAGGCGATCACTTCCTTCTTGGCCGCGCGCACCCGCGCCACCGCGGCGGCGACCTCGCGCAGGCCGGCCATGCCGCCGGACTGGAGCTTGTCCAGGCGCAGCACCACGCGCTCGATGCGCTTGTCGTTCTTGGCCGCGTCCAGCGCGCGCACCACGTCGCGCAACTGCACTTCCGGATTCTTGTCGCCGAGGGCGCGGTTGAGCGCGCGCGAGGCCGGGTCGGAGCTGTACTGCTCGACCAGGTTGCCTTCCGGCGCGATCACCAGGGTGGTGCGGTCCTGGAACGGCTTGGTGTTGCCGCCGAACAGCATCGCCAGCACCACGATCAGCATGAAACCGAAGAACACCAGGTTGAAGACCAACCGGCGGGTGAAGTTCATCGCGTCCCAGGCGCCTACGAAGAAACGGGCCAGCGGCCCGCGACGTGGGAGGGTCTCGTTCATTTGCACAGGCTCCGTGTGTACGCGCTCAGACTAACCCGGCGCGGGGCGGGGTTTCACCCGCCATTCGTAACGTAGGGTGGTGGAAAAGTTGCGATTCGGCCGCAATCCGTTCATCTGCGCAACGCTCGGCGGCGGCCGGCCCGGTCCGGGGCGGCCGCCGTCCGGGCGCGCTCAGGTGCAGCCGGTCTCGTGCGGATCGACCTCGTGCGGCGCCTCGCGCGCCATCCGCTCGGCCAGCCGCTGCGGCTGGCTGGAGCGCAGGAAGCGCGCGCACAGCAGGACCGAGGCCACGGTCAGGCCGGCGATCAGGCCGATCCACATGCCCTTCGGCCCCCAGCCCAGGCCCAGCCCGAGCCCGGCGCCGATCGGCATGCCCACGCCCCAGTACGCCAGCGCCGCCAGGACCATCGGCACGCGGGTGTCCTTGAGCCCGCGCAGCGCGCCGGCCGACAGTACCTGGATGCCGTCGGGGAACTGGAACATCGCCGAGTACAGCAGCAGCGAGGCGGCCAGCGAGGCGACCGCGACGTCGGTGGTGTAGAAGCTCACCAGCACCTCGTTCGCGCTCAGCAGCAGGATGCCGGAGAACAACTGCGTGCCGATGACGATGGCGTAGCCGGCGAAACCGGCGCGGCGCACGCCGGCGTAGTCGCGCCGGCCCAGGGCATGGCCGACCCGCACCGTGGTCGCCTCGGCCAGGCCCATCGGCACCATGAAGCACAGCGCCGAGAGATTGATCGCGATTTGGTGCGCCGACGCCGGCACCTCGCCGAGCCGCCCGATCAGCAGCGCGGTGACGATGAACAAGCTGCCTTCCATCAGCACGGTCACCCCGATCGGCAGGCCGGTGGCGAGCAGGCCGCGGATGGTCGGCCAGTGCGGCTTGTCGAAGCGCTCGAACAGGCGCAGGTCGGCGAAGCGCTTGGCCGCGCGCAGGACCAGGAAGAAGCCGATCGCCTGCACCCACAGCATCGCCGCCGAGGCGATGCCGAGGCCGCCGGCGCCCATCTCGGGCAGGCCGAACTTGCCGAAGGTCAGCACATAACCCAGCGGCAGCAGCACCAGCAGGCCGCCGGCGCTGAGCAGCATGGTCGGCAAGGTCCAGTGCAGGCCCTCGCTGAGATAGCGCATGCAGAAGAACAGGGTCAGCGCCGGCACGCCCCAGCGGATGCCGTGCAGGAACTCGCGCGCGCCGGGAATGATTTCCGGGGCGATGCCCATCGCCGGCAACGCGTACGGGATCAGGGTCAGGAACGCGAACAGGAACACGCTCAACAGCAGCGCCATCCACAGCGCCTGGCGGAACAGCGCGCCGATCTCGCCGCGGCGGCCGGCGCCTTCGAGTTGCGACACCGACGGCGGCACCGACAACAGGGTGCCGATCGGGACCATCATCGGCAGCCACCACAACGCGGTGCCGATGGTCACCGACGCCAGAGTGGTGGTGCTGTGGTGGCCGGCCAGGGTGTTGTCGACGAAGCCGATCAGGCCGGTGGAGACGTGGCCGGCGACCAGCGGCGCGGCCAGAACCAAGGTAGTACGGATTTCCCGGGCCAGGCCGGGGCTCGAGACGGAGGGGGACGACGCAGACATGGGGGGAAACCAACGGCGACTGCGGCCGCGCATCCGGTCGGGGCGCTGGCGCCGGGTCGCGGCGGACGGCTATCTTACCCGCTCGAAAGTGAAGGCCGGGGAGCCTCGTTTCTCGATACATGAGCGCAACCACTGAAGCCACGGCCGCGTCGGCCGGCCACGGCCACGGCCACGACCGCCCGAGCCACTGCGAGAACTGCCGGGCCGACCTGCACGGGCATTACTGCCACGAATGCGGCCAGTCGGTGCACAACCCGGTGCGCAATTTCGGCCATGCGGTCGAGGAGGTGTTCGAGTCGTTCTGGCACCTGGACGGGCGCGTGTTCCGGACTTTGCGCGATCTGCTGTCTCCGGGCAAAGTCGCGCGCGACTACCTCGCCGGCCACCGCGTGCGCTACCTGCCGCCGCTGCGGCTGTTCGTGATCGCCTCGGTGCTGACCTTCTTCGTCGCCCAGTTCGCGATCCACGTCGAGACCGCCACCCATTTCGACATCGACACCGCGCAGAGCACCACGGTGCGCCTGGGCAACGTCAAGAAGCAGATGCGCGCCGCGCAGAGCGTGGTCGAGGTCGAGGAACTGCGCGCGCGCATCGTCGGCGAGCTGCGCGTCGCGGCCGCCGCCGCGCCGGTGGCGCGCAGCACCATCGAAGCCTCGATCGCCGGGGTCCAGCGCCAGGCCGACAAGCGCATCGAAGCGCTGCGCGCCGAGCAGGGGCTGAGCGCGCAGGACGTGGCCTCGCAACGCGCCGAAGGCGACCGCCTCGCCGCCGCGCCCAAGCCCGGCAGCATGGAAGCGGCGAAGGACCTGGCCGAGGTCGAGCGCCTGCGCGACGCGCGCATCGCCCGGTTGCGCGACGAACACGCCGCGCAGGCCGCCGGCTTGCGCGACGCCTCGACCCTGGCCGCGCAGATCCGCGTGGCCAACGCCGAAGCCGGCTGCCGCATCGCCCAGTTGCAGATCGGCCACGCCGCGTCCAGCGAAGGCGCCCGCGCCCACGACAAGGACCGCGCGCGCTACGGCGAGACCGACTGCGACGGCATGGACGATCCGATCTCGTTCAACGGCAAGCCCTGGGACGCCAAGACCAATCCGCTGACGGTGACGTGGTGGCCGCGGTTCGCCAACGACTGGCTCAACCGCCAGGTCGGCAAGGGCGAGGCCAATTTCCAGCGCGCGACCAAAGACCCGGCGCTGTACATCCACGCGCTGATCGGCGCGATCCCCTCGGCGCTGTTCCTGATGGTGCCGATCTTCGCCCTGCTGCTGAAGATCGCCTACCTCGGCTCGGGCCGCGGCTACCTCGAACACCTGGTGGTGGCGTTGTACAGCCACACCTACCTGTGCCTGGCCTTGCTGGCGATGTTCGTGCTGATGCTGCTGGGCGACGCGATCGCGCCGCACTGGGCCGGCTTCGCCTGGATCAAGGGCCTGGGCATCGGCCTGTTGTGGCTGTGGATGCCGATCTACCTGCTGCTGATGGAAAAGCGCGTCTACGCCAACGGCTGGGCGCTGACGTTGCTGCGCTACACCCTGATCGGCGGCGCCTACTTCTTCCTGATGAGTCTGGCCACGGCCGGGATCATGGCCGCGGCGATCGTGCGGATGTAAGGCGCGGCGACGGCGACGCCTCGCGGGTGCCGCCGAACGCGACGCGGACGCACGACCACGACTCGGAGATCCAGACCATGCACGCGACCGCGGACGAAACCATCTACGAGGTATCGCTGGACGTGGACGCGGCGGTCGCCGCGGACTTCCTCGCCTGGCTGCGCGGGCACATCGACGAAATCTGCGCGCTGCCGGGGTTCCTCGGCGCGGACCTGCACGAACTCGCCGATCCGGCGCCCGCGCCGGGGCGGCTGGCGCTGTGCGTGCGCTACCGGCTGCGCGATGCGGCGGCGCTGGAGACCTACCTGCGCGACCACGCGCCGCGCATGCGCGGCGAAGGCCTGGCCCGCTTCGGCGGACGCTTCGACGCGAGCCGGCGGGTGATGCGGGTGTTGCCGCGTTGAGGCGCGGGCGCGCGGTTTCGTCGTAATCGCATTGGCGCGGTCGCGGCTTGCGCCGCTCCTACAGGGGCTGCGGTGGGTTTCGTTTGCGACTGTAGGAGCGGCGCAAGCCGCGACCGCGACAACGCAAAGACGGCGAATTCTGGGCCAGGCCGGCCATGGCAATAGAGGGCTTGTCCGCGCGATCGCGCGAACGACCCGCGTCTAGCGCGCCAATGCGTCGTGCAACCAGGTTCCGCGTTGCGCCGCCGGCGTCGCCAGCAATCCCGCGCGCAGGCGCTCGCGCTCCTGCGGCGGGGTGCGCTGCACCAGCACCGCCAGGTCCTTGCGCTGCGCCGCGCTGAGCCCGCGCAGCGCCGCCAGCAAGGTCGCGTGCTGTTCCTGCGGCAACTGCGCCAGCAGCGGCTGCAACGCCGGGTAGTCCGCGCCGAGCGCCGGGCCGAGCAGCCAGCCGCGGCGTTCGCTGCGGTCGAGCGCGTCGAATTGCGCGCGCAGCGCCTGTCGCTGCTCCGGCGGCAGCGCGGCATGGCGCGCGGCGGCGGCCTGGGCCTGCGCGCGTTCGTCGGCGCTCAGCGCCTGCCAGGCCAGGTAGCGTTCGCGGCGGGCGCCGCGTTCGGCCGCGTCGAGTTGGTTCCACTGTGCCGCGCGCTGGGCGAATTCGTGCCGTTGCGCCTCGCTCCAGCCGTCCCAGCGCGCGCCGTTGGCGCGGATGCGCGCCTGCACCGGCGCCGGCAGCCGGGCCAGGCTGCGTTCGAGTTCCGGCGGCAGCGCGCGCGCCGGCGCGCTCAGCGCCAGCGTCGTGGCCAGCGCCACGACACCGAACCAGGGCATGCGACTCCAGGCCGCGCCGAAACGCGCGCCGGAGCAGAACGTGCGCGCGACCGTGGTCCGGCTCATTCGCCCTCCTGCGCATCGGTTTCCAGGCCCGCGCGGTCGTTGCCCACCGGGGCCGGCGTCGCCGCCGGCTCGGCCGGCGGCGCGGCGACCGCCGGGATCGTCCCGGCGTCGCGCGCGGCCAGCCAGCTGTCGAAGTCGACCGCGGCCGACGCCGCCTCGCCCTGCGGGTCGGCGAGCAGCCCGAAGTCGCCGTCGGCGATCAGGCCGGCGTCGCGGCTGTAGCGCTCGGCCGGGCCGCTGCCCTCGGCCAGCGGCGCCACCGTGACGCCGTCGGGGCCGTCGCTGAGCCAGCCGCCGGGCAGCCCGGCCGCCCACCAGAAGGTCGCGGCGAAGGCCAACGCGCACAGCGCCAGCAGGCTCCACAGCAGCGGCATCAGCCAGCGCGGACGCGGGCGCGCCGGCGCCGGCGCGCGCCGTCCCGGCGGCACGGCGCCCGGCGCGGCGTTGCGCAGCGCGGCGTCGCGCGCCTGCGCCAGACGCTGCAGGCGTTCCGGCGGCAAGGTCTTGATCCGGCGGTGGATCTGCTCGCGCAGTTGCTGCCAGGCCTGCGGGTCGGCGCGGCCGTCGGCATGCCGCGGCAACGCCCGCTGCAGGGCCATGCGGTAGGTCGCCGGGGCGACGTGCAGTACCGCCGCCGCCTCGGGTTCGGCCAGGCCGGCGGCCAGCCGCAGCAGCAGCGCCGCGCGCGGGCCGCTGCCGAGTTCGCCGAGCCGGTCGGTGGCGTCCAGGGCGATCGCCACCGCGGTGCGCTGGCGCAGGCCGGGCTGGGTCAGCAGCAACGACCAGAAGCGCGCCGGCCATTCGTTCAATGCGGTCTCGGCGGCGAGTGAGCGGAACCCGGCCATGGCGGCGACCAGCGCGGCGTCGCCGGCGGCGGCGTCGCCGGCCTGCAACTCGGCCAGCACCGCGCCGCGGCGCTCGATCCCGCGCAGGAACGCCGACAGCGCGGCAGGGGCGGCGGGCGCGTCCGTTCGGGGGGTGGACGGCCCCGGGGCGGGGGGTGTGGAACTCATCGGAACGACTTCACCATACGGCGCATCATAGCGATGCCGGACGTGCGCAAAACTGCTTGACAAACCGCCAAACCGCGTCAGCGCGAGGCGGGACGCGGCTTGCGCGAAAATCCGGTTGTGCACAGCAGTAACGGAACCGTCATGCGTCGCCCTTTCACGGAACCAAACCCCCTTGTTACAGCGATGTTTCACGGCTAAGCACATGATTCATAAGAAAAACCTGCAATTGGCGATTTTTTCACCAACCTAACCCGAGGGCTTGATTCAACGCCCTCGCGCAGCCCTGCCGACACACCATGCACAGATTTATCCACAACCCATGTGGATAAGCGCGATTTCCTTTAACAGGCAGCCACTTGCGCGGGCTTTGTCAGGCGCCCCGCAGCAATGGCCGGCAAAGTCCCGCCTGCCGCCCAGGCCGGCGCGCTCGCTAGACTGATGCGATGCCCGAGGCCCCGTTGCTCCCATCGCCCACCGTCTGGCGCATCGCCCTGCCGGTGCCGCTGCCGCGCCTGTTCGACTACCTGCCGCCGGCCGGCGACGCCGGCGGCGACCCGGTCGGCGCGCGGGTGCGGGTGCCGTTCGGGCGGCGCGAGCTGGTCGGGTTGGTCGCCGAGACCGGCGCGCCCGAGCCCGGCACCGACCCGGCCGCGCTCAAGCAGGTGCTGGCCCGGCTCGACCCGGAGCCGTTGCTGCACGGCGAGTTGCTGGAGTCGCTGCGCTGGCTGGCCCGCTACACCCACGCCCCGCTCGGCGAGGTCCTCGCCACCGCCCTGCCCGGCCCGCTGCGCCACGGCGAGCCGCTGCCGGACACCCATGCCTGGGCCTGGCGCCTGACCGAGGCCGGCGCCACCGCCCGGCCCGGCCTGCGCGCCGGCAAGCCGCGGCGGCTGTCGGACCTGCTCGACGAACACGGCGAACTCGACGAAGACCGCCTCGACGACCTGCTCGAGGACTGGCGCAGCGCCGCCCGCGCCCTGGCCAAGCGCGGCCACGCCGAACGCGTCGCGGTGCCGGCCGTCGCCCATGCGCCCGCACCGCAACCCGGCCCGCCGCTCAACGACGAGCAACAGGCCGCGGTCGATTCGATCCTGGCCGCGCCCGGCTTCACCGGCCTGCTGCTCGACGGCGTCACCGGCAGCGGCAAGACCGAGGTCTACCTGCGCGCGATCGCCGACTGCCTGGCGCGCGGCAAGCAGGCGCTGGTGCTGGTGCCCGAGATCGGCCTGACCCCGCAGACCCTGGCGCGCTTCCGCGCCCGCCTCGGCGTGCCGGTGCACGCGCTGCACTCCGGTCTGGCCGACGGCGAACGCGCGCGCACCTGGGCCGCGTTCGCGCGCGGCGAGGCGCGGGTCGCGGTCGGCACCCGCTCGGCGGTGTTCCTGCCGCTGGCCGAGCCGGGCCTGATCGTGATCGACGAGGAACACGACGGCAGCTTCAAGCAGCTCGACGGCATCCGCTACCACGCCCGCGACTTCGCCCTGGTCCGGGCCAAGGCGCTGGACGTGCCGGTGCTGCTGGGCAGCGCCACGCCGTCGCTGGAATCGCTGCGCAACGCCCAGGCCGGCCGCTACGGCCACCTGCGCCTGCTGCGCCGCGCCGGCCAGGCGCAACCGCCGCGGGTGCGCGTGCTCGACGTGCGCAAGCGGCCGTTGCAGGCGGGTTTGTCGCCGGAACTGCTCGAACGCATCCACGCCGAACTGCGCGCCGGCGGCCAGGCGCTGGTGTTCAAGAACCGGCGCGGCTACGCCCCGGTGCTGCTGTGCCACGACTGCGGCTGGACCGCGCACTGCCCGCGCTGCAGCACCCCGCTCAAGCCCACCCCGATGACCGTGCACGCCGGCGGCCGCCGGCTGCAATGCCACCACTGCGGCACCCGCCGCCCCGCGCCCGACGCCTGCCCCGACTGCGGCGGCCTGGCCCTGCAATCGCAGGGCGCCGGCACCGAGCGCATCGAGGAATCGCTGGCGGCGCGGTTCTCGGATTTCCCGGTGCTGCGCATCGACCGCGGCACCACCCAGAAACGCGACGCGCTGGAGAAGCTGCTGGCCGAATTCGGCACCGCGCCGGGCGTGCTGGTCGGCACCCAGATGCTCGCCAAGGGCCACGACCTGGCCAACCTGACCCTGGTCGCGGTGGTCGGCATCGACGAAGGCTTGTTCAGCGCCGACTTCCGTGCGCGCGAAAAACTCGCGCAGCTGCTGATCCAGGTCGCCGGCCGCGCCGGCCGCGCCGAGAAGCCCGGCGAGGTGGTGCTGCAGACCCACCATCCCGAACACGAACTGCTGATCACGCTGTTGTCCGGCGGCTACCACGCCTTCGCCGAAGTCGAGCTGGCCCAGCGCGAAGCCGCCGGCTTCCCGCCGTTCGCGCACATGGCGCTGATCCGCGCCGAAGCGCAGCAGGTGGAACTGGCCAACGCGTTCCTGGCGATGGCGCGGCGCGAGCTGCAGCAGGCGGCCGCGCAGCGCGCGCGCCACGACGGCATCGAGCGCAGCGCGCTGGAGATCAACGGCCCGGTGCCCGCGCCGATGCCGCGCCGCGCCGGCTACCTGCGCGCGCAACTGATCCTGTCGGCGCCGCAACGGCGCGAACTGCACGCCGCCCTCGACGCCGCGCTGCCGGCGATCTATGCCGCGCCGGAAGCGCGCAAGGTGCGCTGGTCGCTGGACGTGGATCCGGCGGATCTGTACTGAGCCGCGCCGGCACGGCTGTTCCTTCAAGCGCTGCGGGCGCGGATCTGCAGCCTTCACAAAGCTTGCGCCGTAGTCGCTATGGCGCGGTCGCGGCTTGCGCCGCTCCTACAGGGGCTCCGGCCGGTTTCGTCGCGGACTGTAGGAGCGACGCGAGTCGCGACCGCGAGCCGGCGACTGCGACGGAACTTACGCCGCAGCAGCGGCGGCGCGGTCGCGGCTCACGCCGCCCGTACAGGGGCTCCAGTCGCTTGCGCTTCAAACTGTAGGAGCGACGCGAGTCGCGACCGCGAACCGGCGACTACGACGAAACTTGCGCCGCAGCAGCGACGGCGCGGTCGCGGCTTGCGCCGCTCCTACAGGGGCTCCGGTCGCTTGCGCTTCAGACAGTAGGAGCTGCACGAACGGCGACCGCGAACGCTCGATTGCGATGAGACGCCGATACGCGCACGCCCCAACCGCCCCTCACCGAATATCGATCTTCAACGAAAACTTCGACACCGTGCCGCGGCGCGCGATGGCGCGGAACTGGTACACCTGGATGCGATAGGTGCCATTGGCCGGCAATACCGCGCTCTCGCTCGAACGCCCGTTCTGATAGTCGCTGCTCAGTTCCAGGCCGTCCGCGTCCGGGTCCGGCGTTCCGTTCGCGCGCGGCGGAAAGACGTTGACGTTGGCGTTGGTGCTGCCGGAGATCGTCAGGCGCAGGGTCTGACCGGCGCGGGCGACGACGAGGTACTCCACCGAGTCGTAGCCTTTGATCGCGCCCTTGACCGTGGTGCCGGTGGTTCCCTTGGCGAACTTCACCGGCACGGTGACGACTTTGTCGGCCGCGCCGACGGCGCCGGCGGCGAGCGCCAGCGAGAGGACCGCGATTCGAGCGAAACGGGCGGGAGAAAAATGCATGCGGGTCTCTTCGGCGACAGGGAGGAACCGCGGAATCTACCGCACGCGCCTGAGCGCGGGTTGAAGTTTTTTCGCCGCGTTGCGAGCGCGTGCCCGCACTGCGCCGAATCGGCAGTCCACATGCAGTTGCAATGCAGGCACGCAGCGAGTGCACAGCTATTTCTGCGCGCCGCCCAGCCCTTTTCGTCCCTACCTTTGGCCGCTGGCTTGCCCGCGCCATCGTGGGTCTGTTCCTTGGCCGCCTGGCCTTTGGACCGGTGATGGAGCAGCTGTCGCGACTGGGAACCTGGGCGAGCACGATTGCGCGGTGCGGCCCGCTGGCGGCGAGCAAGCCGCGCTCGATGGGGCGGGACGCTGAGCGATCGCCCCGACTTCGCGCTCAGGTCCGGTCGGCCACCTCGGCGTAATTCGTGGGCGCCGCGGTCTGGTTCGCTCGGCTGGGCGCCACCTGCATCGAACCCAACTGATTCAGCGCATTGAGCGAGATCAACCCACCCGGCGTCGCCGGCGGATCGACTGCAATACCGCGATTGAGGCGTTCGCGCCGCGTCGCATTGCCAGCGATTTCCGCCGCGTTGCGCGCCGCCTGCGCCGCGCGCTCGGCGCGATGCGCCGAATCCTGCGCTTCATGCGCGGCCTTGGTATTGGCCGGCGACGGATGCCGCGAGCGACCATTCGGTATTTAGGTAAATGAAGAACCGACACTCTGCGCGGAATGTCGCGAAACGAGCCACAGGTACAGCGCGATGAATAATGAACGGGGTGCGTCGTGACACACTGGCGGTTCGCGCGAACGAAATCCACCAGACGACAAGGAGCGGCCCGATGGCGAAGGAAGCAGCAAGCATGGATGAAGCGGCCGATGTCGCCGAAAGGATCGCCAGGGCGCCTACTGAAAACGTCGCGCGCCAGATGATCGAGTACGCGCGCAGCGTCGAGCCCGACGGCATGCTCAATATCCAGACCTTGACCGAAAGCATCCGGTTCATGCCGAAGGATCGTCAGGCCGAGATCACCCAGAAGATCTCCGAGATGATTCCGCCCGAAGAGGCCGGCTATCTGCGCAACGCGCTGGCCAAGCCGGATCCCTTCGCCGAGTACCGCGATGCCCATCGCAAAGGCCGCAACATGGCCTTCGCCCCGGAAGAGGCGGGAGTCGATGTGGACATTTCGATCAAGAACGGCGCCGGCCAGGAAGTGAGCCTGACCGACGGCAGCTACACGCAGGGCGCCGGCCCCATTTCCAAGAACCTGGAAACCGGCGAGGTCGGCGTTTCGGTGCCCACGCCCATTCCCGGGGTCGAAGCGAAGGTCGGGCACGGCCCCGGCGCGCTGCCCATGGATCCCAACCAGACCAAGGTGGGCGTCGGCGTCGGCGTCGAGGCCGGCGATATCGGCGTCGAGGCCAGCGTCACGGTGGGTTTGAAGCAGCCGAGTCCCGGCATGGACGGTGCCTGGATCCAGACCAACGAGAAAGGCCAAGCCGTCATGGCCGGGCATGCCCAGCGCACTTCGCGCACCGGCCAGTTCGGGCCGATCGTGGAAACCCGTGTGGTCGGGCCGGACGGCACCGTCACGCGCGCGGACGTCGAAGTCGAATCGAAAAAGATGGCCGAGGCCCTCGTCAATCCGGCGTGGACCGACGGGCGCGCGACCACGGGCGAGAAGACGCCCGAGCAAGCCCAGCAGGAAGCGGTGTTCAAGCAACTCAAGGAAGGCATCCCGCCGGGCGATCAAGCGCTGTTCAACAAGCTGCGGGTGCTGGCGCCGGCGGGTACGTCCTACGAGACGGTCGCCGAAGCCCTGCTGATCGCCAAGCACAACGGCATCAACGATCCCAAGGACCTCAGCGATGGGTATCGGGACGGAAACTCCTGGAAGCTGACCGGCCCCAAGGGCGACCTCGAACTGGCCATCCTGGACGCGCCCAAGCCCGATGTCGCGGACGTGCTGCATCGCTTGAAGACGGACACGTTCCCGCCGTCGCAGAATCCGTCTGCCGCGGCGCCCGCTACCGACAGCGCCAAGCCGGAGGAGGGCCGCCAGCAGGCTGCGGCGGCCGCGCCTGCCGCTGCCACGCCGACTGCGAACGCCAGTGCGGTGTCGAACCTGCTCGATGGCATGCTGGCCGGCGATCGCGCCGCCCTGGCCGCTGCGCGCGAGCAGCCGGCGGGACAGGACCTGCGTGCGTCGGCCGTAGCCGAAGCCGACCGGCAAGAAGCGGCGCAACGCGCGCAGACCCCGGCCGCGCCCGCACCGGAAATGGCGACCGAATCGCCGGCCGCGCCTTCGCGTGGCGGCCGCTGACACGCAGGAAGGTTCCGGCCACCGGTGAGGCAAGGGCCGCACCCGGGATACTCGGGGAGCGTCCGGCTTCGTTCTGAGCCGAACGCTCGCGGGAGACGGCGGCGGCGCAGCGGCTCGAACAGCACGCCGCGCCCGAAGCGCGCAAGGTGCACTGGTCGCTCGAAGTGGACCCCGCCGATCTCTACTGAGCCGCACCCGTCCCCTGCAGGAGCGACGCGAGTCGCGACCGCGAAACCGCGCCTGCGACGCAAACGGCCGCCCCACGGTCGCGACTCGCGTCGCGCCTACAGCGGCCGTCCGCCGCGACACCGCGATCCCGGCGATACGTCCGCCGCGTTCGCTGCGAAGGGCGATTACGCCTTCGTTTCCTCTTTGACCTTGGGCTTGCCCGCGCCGGCCTTGTCAGGTTCTTTGCCCGGCTCTTTGACCGCGTCCTTCGCCGCATCCTTGACCGCCTTGCTCTTGGGCTTGTCGCGGACCCACACGACTTTGTTATTGCGGCGAGTCTCGAACAACCCCGAAGCTTCGATCAGATCGCTGAGCTTGCGATAACCATAATTGCGCGAGTCGAACGACGCTTGGTTGGCGACCTGGTTGCCGACCGCGCCCAGATGCGACCACCCGTCGTCGCCGCTGGCCGCCTCCACCGCGCGCCGCAGCATCCGCACCAGGCGGGTGTCGCTGCGCAGGTCCTGCGGGCTGCGCAGCGCCACCGTGGCCACGGTCTCGTCGGCCTGCACTTCCGCCGCCGGCTGGCCCAGCCCTTCGACGTAGGTGAACTTGGAGCAGGCGTTGACGAAGGGCTCGGGCGTTTTCTTTTCGCCGAAGCCGTAGACCTTGACCCCGTCGGTCAGCAGCCGCATCACCAGCGGGGTGAAGTCGGCATCGCTGGAGACGATCGCGAAGGCGTCGAGGTTGCGCGCGTACAGCAGGTCCATGGCGTCGATCACCATCGCCATGTCCGAGGCGTTCTTGCCCTTGGAATACGCGAATTGCTGGATCGGGCGGATCGCGTACTCGTGCAGCACCGCTTCCCAGCTTTTCAGGTTCGGGCTTTTCCAGTTGCCGTAGGCACGGCGCACGTTGGCCGCGCCGTAGCGGGCGACCTCGGCCAGGATCACCTCGATCTTGGCCGCCGGCGCGTTGTCGGCGTCGATCAACAGGGCGATGCGTTTTTCTTCCGTGGCCACGGCCATGCGCTCAGCTCCCCGGCCGCGGCGCGGCCGTCCGCGCCAGCCTAGCGCAAGCCGGCGCGGGCGGCGATGCGCGCGGCCGCCAGTCAGAAGATAGCGCCGGTTTCATGACGGGCTAACCGCAATGGGCGAAAATGGCGCGGATACCTAACGACAGACCCCACTGCCCATGAGCAACCGACTCGAACAGCTGCGCCAACTCTCCGCCGTGGTCGCCGACACCGGCGACATCGAGGCCATCGCCCGCTTCCACCCGCTCGACGCCACCACCAATCCCTCGCTGCTGCTCAAGGCCGCGTCCCTGCCCGCGTATGCGCCGCTGATCGACGCCGCCGTCGCCCAGGCCCGCGGCGGCGACGCGCAGGCGCGCGTGGCCGACGCCGGCCTGCGCCTGGCGGTGGCCATCGGCGGCGAGATCCTCAAGCTGATCCCCGGCCGCGTGTCCACCGAAGTCGACGCGCGCCTGAGCTTCGACACCCAGGCCAGCCTCGACCAGGCGCGGCGCATCGTCGAGCTCTACGACGCCGCCGGCATCGGCCGCGACCGCCTGCTGATCAAGGTCGCCTCGACCTGGGAAGGCATCCGCGCCGCCGAGCAGCTCGAACGCGAAGGCATCCACTGCAACCTCACCCTGCTGTTCTCCTTCGCCCAGGCGGTGGCCTGCGCCGAAGCCGGCGTGTACCTGATCTCGCCGTTCGTCGGCCGCATCCTCGACTGGCACCTGGCCAACGGCGCGGCCAAGCCGGCCACGCCGCAGGACGATCCGGGCGTGCAGTCGGTCGCCCGCATCTGGAACTACTACAAGCGCCACGGCTACGACACCGTGGTCATGGGCGCCAGCTTCCGCAACGTCGGCCAAGTGCTGGCGCTGGCCGGCTGCGACCGCCTGACCATCTCGCCGGAACTGCTCGGCGAGCTGGAAGGCAGCGACGGCGAGGTGCCGCGCGCGCTCGAAGACGACGGCGCGCGCGCCGCGCCGGGCGAGCGCCTGAGCGAGGCCGCATTCCGCTGGCAGCACAACGAGGACGCGATGGCCACCGACAAGCTCGCCGACGGCATCCGCCGCTTCGCCGCCGACCAGCGCAAGCTCGAAGACCTGCTCGCGCAACGCTTGAACGGATGAGGAGGCCGCCATGTCCGACACCCGCAAGCATGTCGTCATCGTCGGCGGCGGCTTCGGCGGACTGTGGGCGACCCGCGCACTGGCGTCCGCGCCGGTGCGCGTCACCCTGATCGACCGCCGCAACCACCACCTGTTCCAACCGTTGCTGTACCAGGTCGCCACCGCCGGCCTGTCCTCGCCGGACATCGCCGCGCCGCTGCGCCACATCCTGCGCAAGCAGGCCAACGCGGAAGTGCGCCTGGGCGAGGTCGTCGGCCTCGACGCCGACGCGCGCTGCGTCGTCCTCGCCGACGGCGAGCGCATCGGCTACGACTTCCTGCTGCTCGCCAGCGGCGCCACCCACGCCTACTTCGGCCACGACGAATGGTCCGCGCACGCGCCGGGCCTGAAGACCCTCGACGACGCCCTGCACATCCGCCGCCGGGTGCTGCTCGCGTTCGAGCGCGCCGAGGCGGCGCAGACCGAGCAAGAACGCGCGGCGTGGCTGCACTTCGCCGTGGTCGGCGGCGGCCCGACCGGGGTCGAGCTGGCCGGCACCCTGGCCGAGATCGCGCACAAGACCCTGCGCCGCGAGTTCCGCCGCATCGATCCGGCGCAGGCGCGGGTGCGCCTGATCGAAGCCGGGCCGCGGGTGCTGGCGAGCTTTCCCGAATCGCTGTCGGAAAAGGCGCGCGCGCAGTTGCAGCGGCTCGGCGTGGAAGTCTCCACCGGCACGCCGGTGGGCTCGATCGACGCCAACGGCTACACCCTCGGCGCCGAGTTCGTTCCCGCGCGCACGGTGCTGTGGGCCGCGGGCGTGGCGGCCTCGCCGCTGGGCGCCCTGCTCGACGTCCCGCGCGACCGCGCCGGCCGCGTGCAGGTGCTGCCCGACCTCAGCGTGCCCGGCCGGCCGGAGATCTTCGTCGCCGGCGATCTCGCCAGCCTGCAGCAGGACGAAGGCAAGCCGGTGCCCGGCGTGGCGCCGGCGGCCAAACAGATGGGCAGCTACGTCGCCCGCACCATCCGCGCGCGCTTGGCCGGCAAGCCCGCGCCGCCGCCGTTCCGCTACGTCGACTTCGGCAACCTCGCCACCATCGGCCGCCGCGCCGCGGTGGTGGACCTGCACGGCTGGCATTTCTCCGGCGTGCTGGCGTGGACGTTCTGGCTGGCCGCGCACGTGTTCTTCCTGATCGGCTTCCGCAACCGCCTGATCGTGCTGCTCAACTGGTCGTGGGCGTACTACACCTACCAGCGCCACGCCCGCATCATCCTCGGCGGCGTGGACGACAAGTCCGCCAACGACGACGAGGACTGAGTCCAGGCCGGGCGGCGACGCAGGCCACGGTAAAAAAAGGGCGCCCGAGGGCGCCCTTTTTCGTTCGTGGCCAAGCGCCCGCTCAGGTGTATCCGTCGTAGTAGTAAGCCGTCGCCTGCACCTGCTGGCTCGCGCCGGTGTCCAGGTCGGTCACGGTGGCCTGCACGATCGCCACGCCGTCGCCGGCCAGGTCGGTCGTGATCGGCACCGCGCACGCGTTCTGGTTGGCGCAGGACGCGACGATCGCATTGGTCTCCAGATCGCGCCAGACGAAACCGTAGTTGCCGGCCGGCAGGCCGGTCACGCTGAACACCGCCACCGACGTGTGGTGCGCGCCGTTGGGCACCCACCACGAACTGCAGGTGTCGGGAGTGGGGATGTCGTAACGGAAGGTGTCGACGTAACACACCATGCCGGCGCCGGTAACGTTGCCGGCCTGCGCCGGCGCGACGTGGCCCATGGCCAGCGCCAGCGCGACCGCGCCCAGGCCGATGCTTGTATTGATGCGCATGAAACTCTCCTTGTCCGATATGCGTGATTCGATATCCGCCGCGCGCTACGGCGTTCGCCGCCGGCGCGCGCGGCGACCGCGATCAGTTGTAGCCGTCCCAGTACCACGCCGTGGCATCGAGCGAACGCTGCGCGCCGGTGGCCGTGTCGGTCACCACCACGCGCGCGCGCGCCTCGCCGTCGCCGCGGGTCTCGGTGGCGATCGGAACGATGCAGTATTGCGCGTTGCCGCAACCCGACGGCGTCTGCCCGGTTTCCAGATCGGTCCAGGCGAAGCTGTAGTTGCCGGCCGCCAGGCCGGTCACCTCGAACATCGCCACCGACGGATTCGTCGCCGTTCCCGGCGTCCAGGTGCTGTGGCACCACTGCGCCTGCGGCACGTCGAAGGCGAAGGTGTCGACATAGCACGTCAGTTGCGCGCCGCTCAGATCCCCCGCGCGCGCGGGCGCGACCGCGACCAACGACAACGCCGCGGCGAAGCCTGCCGCGATCAGCATCTTGCTCACTTCCATGACCCCCTCCTTTTGGTTTTAGACCGGCGCATGGCGCGGCCGGCGCCGCAGTCTTGAGCCAGCGCGCGGGCGCCGGCAAGGAGGACGCCGCATTGCTGCGACGCGGCTTGCAGTTCTCAACCGTCCGCGCGGCGCGGCGGCGGCGAAGTTGCGCGCCGGCGCAACCGCGAATGGCGCCGGCTCATGCCTGCGCGGGCTCGCGCTCGATCGCGCACAGGAAACAGCCGTAGCGCGCGTTGTGGGCATGGATCCGGGCCACGCGCGGATCGTCGAAGAGTTCCTGCACCGCCGCCTCGGCGTCGCGTCCTTCGAGCGCGCGCGCCTGCAACATCCAGCCGTCGGCGTCGTAAGCGCGCAGCGACAGATGGCGGGTGGCGAGGATCGACGGCAGCCGATTGCGCAGCGTCGGCGCGCGCACCGCGCCCTCGCGCACGAAGATCGGGCCGCTGGCGCGATACGGACCGTCGCAATCATGGTGCTCGAAGGTCAACAGCAACAACCGCTCGCCGGGCGCGGCCTCGGCCAGCGAAACGCGGCAGGGATACCCGGTCGGCGAATCCGCCACGACCCGGCGCATGCCGTGCGCGCGCAGCGCGTCGTCGTCGAGCGCGAACAACGGCGCGAAAGCGTGCGGGGCGAGACCGTCGATTCGATAAGCGTGCATGGCGCGGGTTCCGGTGTGGGGGACGGTGCCAAGTTAGGCCGGCCGGGGCGGCGGCGATATCCGGGTCTTGCGGGGCGCGGGCATTGGTTTAGGCTGGCGGCCCGCGCGCAAGACGCGACTCGCCGATGAAGGACCGCATGAGCGCGCAGCGCAATCCGCCCCCGACTACGTACCCGCGTCCGCGCCGCCGTTCGACGCCGGCGTTGCTGCTGGCGCTGGCCGCGGCCGCCTGCGCCGGCGCGAACGCGGCCCCGCCTGGACTCCAGGCTCCCGTGCCCGCCGCGACACCGGCGGCAACCCGTGTGTCGGCCGAGGACTTCCTCGCCCAAGTCGGCGCCGAATCGCAAGCCGCCGACGACTTCGGCCGGCGCCACCTGCCGCTGCAGTTCTCCGGCCGGCTCGACCAGGCCGTGGCCGAACTGGTCGCCTACGCCGAGCGCGGCGGTGCCGCGCGCCGCTTCGCCATCGGCAACATGCTGTGGGCGATGGCGCCCGACGCCTCGCTGGGCCTGCACCGCGGCGCCGACGCGCTGCAGCCGGAGCAACCGGAAATCCTGTTCGAGCTGGCCTTGCACTACACCCGCAAGGACGACTGCGCCGCCGCGTTGCCGTTGTGGGCGCGACTGCGCGCCGGGCCCGTCGGCATCCCGGCTACGGCCACCTATGTCGCCGCGTATTGCCATCTCGCACGCGGCGACCTGCGCGGCGCGGTCGCGATCGTGCGCGACAGCGACGTCGATTCGCACCACGTCGGCGCCGAGAAGATGTCGTACGAAGTCTTCGGCGGCCCCAGCGAACTGAGCCTTTTCGACCGCGACTACCGCCAGGCCGCGGGCGGCGACCGGGTCGCGCTCGAGCGCCTGCTCGCGCGCTCGTTCGATTGGCACGGCGACTGGTGGAACGCCGCGCCGCAAGCGTCGGCGCAGGACGCCGCGATCACGCTGGCGCGCACGCAGTGGGGTCCGCAACAACGCGAGCGCCAGCAATGGGATTGCTTGTGGCCCAAGCTGCGCGACAGCGCGCAGGCCTTCGGCTACGACGACCTCGAGCGGTGCCGGGTGATCGTCGGCGGTCATCCGCCGTCGGCCCATCCGTACCCGGCCAGCTCGGCGCTGGGACGGGTCGCGCTGGGCCGCGCGGTGGCGCGCGCCGTGCAGCCGCCGGATTTCGCCGCCCTGCTCGCCCGTCACGGCGACACGCTGCGCGAACGCGCCCGCAGCGAGGCCGGCGATCTGGAAGCGCTGCGCGTGCTGGCCTATCTGCAGCAAAGCGCGGGCGATGCCGCCGGCCTCGCCGAGAGCGACGAACTGGGCTGGAAGCGCTATCGCGACGAACGCTTCGCGCGCAGCCGCATCCAGCACGCGGGCCCCGCCGCGGGCGCGACGCCGGACCCGGCCTACCGCGCGATGCTGACGCAGGCCGCGCGCGACTTTCCGCATTCGCCGCTGTATCCGATGCTGGCGGCGGCCGACCGCGCCGGCGACGGCGACTTATCCGCAGCCGATCTCGCCCGCATCCTGCAGGCCGAGACCCGCACCCTCGACCTGAGCGTGCGCAGCGGCGGCCTGCGTTCGCATTCGCAGCTCAAGGCGCTGTACCGGCTCCTGGACCAAGCGCTGGAAAAAGAAGGCGCCCGGCCCGGCGGCTGAGCGCGCCGCTGCCCGGGTGGGGCGACGGCGCGCGCCGGAGCGCGAGGCCAGCTCCAATGGGGCAAGCTCCAAAGAGGCCAGCTCCAACGAAGCCAGCTCCAACCAAGTCGGCGCCTAGCAAGCCAGCTACAACCGAGCCCGATCCGATCGCCCATAAACAAAAACGGCCCGGGTCGCCCCGGGCCGTTCGTCGTTCCGATCCGCCGCGCGCTTAAGCCGCGAACAGGCCGCGCATCTTCTTCAGCGCGTTGGCCTCGATCTGGCGGATGCGCTCGGCGCTGACGCCGTACTCGTCGGCCAGTTCCTGCAGCGTGACCTTGCTGTCGGCATCCAGCCAGCGGCGCTTGACGATGTCGCGCGAGCGCGCGTCCAGCCCGGCCAGGCCCTCGCGCAGCAGCGCGAGCTGGTTGTCTTCCTCGTCCTCGCGCTCGTAGCTCTGCGAGGGGTCTTCCTCGGCGGCGCGCAGGTAGGCGGCCGGCGACGGCGGGGCGTGGTCGTCGTCCTCGTCGGCGGGGGCGTCGAAGCCGATGTCGCGACCGGACAAGCGCGACTCCATCTCCAGCACTTCGCGCTCGGAGACGTTGAGGTCCTTGGCGACCTGGCTCACTTCTTCGGCGTTCATCCAACCCAGGCGCTTCTTGCTCTTGCGCAGGTTGAAGAACAGCTTGCGCTGCGCCTTGGTCGTGGCGACCTTGACGATGCGCCAGTTCTTGAGGATGAACTCGTGCATCTCGGCGCGGATCCAGTGCACCGCGAAGGAGACCAGGCGCACGCCCTGTTCGGGGTCGAAGCGCTTGACCGCCTTCATCAGGCCGATGTTGCCTTCCTGGATGAGGTCGCCGATCTGCAGGCCGTAGCCGTTGTAGCCGCGGGCCACGTGGACCACGAAGCGCAGATGGGAATGGACGAGTTCGCGGGCCGCGTCGAGGTCTTCCTCGTCGCGGAAACGGCGGGCCAACGCCTGCTCGTCCTCGGCGGTCAGCACCGGGATCTGGTGCACCGCGCCGATGTACGCGTCCAGCGAACCGAGCGCGCTGGGCACAGGCAGGTTGTTGGCGACAAGAGCGGAGGATTGGGCGATAGAGGTCATGTCGGCGATCTTAGCAGTCGGCCTATCGGACTGCTAAAGGGTGGGGAAGTTCCGCAGTGTTGCGCGTTTGGAACGGCCAGGACGGCGGAAAAACGGCTGGCGTTCAGACTGGCGGGAGTGTTTCGGAGCGGACGTGGCCGCGGCGTCGTGAAGCGATGACACCAGTGCGAAAACAGCCTTTCGGATCAGTGAGTTGGACCTGGCCGGCACCGCGCCCGGGAAGCCCTGGCCGAACCCGCATCGGCCGGTTTTCGCGAGCCCTCATGAGACCTGCAGCGGGGCGAAAAGTTCCCGCGGGCGGCCGGGCATCGCCCTGCCGGCCGAACCGACCCAACCGGCCTCTCGCGTGCCCATGCCGGGCGGTTCCAAGCGGTCCTGCGAGCCAGCCCGATCACCCGACGCCCCACTCAAGTGCATTCCCGGCACCTGAACGGGGAAAGCGTTGACACCTTTGGGCTGAAACAGCACGTAACAGCAAGCATTCCATCACAGTTTCGCAATGATTCCGGTCGCTTTCGCGCTTGCGACCGCTTTGCCGAATTGGGCGTACTGAGCGTGCGCCGGCCGCCTGCGCCGGCCCGACCCGGGGAGCTCTCATGATCAGCACGTCCACCCGCCGCGTCCTGCGGCGCCGCCCGCTTTTGACCGCTCTGGCCGTGGCCTTGGCCGCGCCGGCCTTCGCTCCCGCCGCGCTCGCCCAGGACGCCGCCGCACCGGCGTCGGCGCCAGCGCCGGCCGAGCGCAAGGCGACCGAACTGGAGGGGATCAAGGTCACCGCCTCGCGCATTCCGCGCTCGGGCTTCGACACCCTCGAACCGGCCAGCGTGGTGTCCAGCGAATCGGTGCGCGAGCGCGGCATGACCAACGTCGCCGACGCGCTCAACCAGACCGTCGGCTTCGGCATCGGCCAGACTCCGGAAGGCGGCCAGGCCAACTTCGCCGGCGGCGTCAATTTCGTGAACCGCTTCGGCCTGGGCAGCAACCGCACCCTGACCCTGGTCAACGGCCGGCGCGTGGTGACCTCGCGCGCGTTGACCAACTTCGGCGCGTCCGCCGGCGCCCAGGTCGACCTCAACGCGATCCCGGTGCAGATGATCGACCGGGTCGAGAACGTCGCCATCGGCGGCGCGCCGACCTACGGCTCCGACGCCATCGCCGGCGTGGTCAACGTGATCCTCAAGGACCGCTTCCAGGGCGTGGAGGCCAACTTCAACTACGGCATCAGCGACCACGGCGACAACGAGCGGCTGGGCTACAGCTTCCTGGCCGGCGCCGATTTCGCCGACGGCCGCGGCAACCTCATGGTCGGCGGCTCCTACGACGACAGCCAGGGCCTGCTGCGCTCGGACCGCACCGACTTCGCCCGCGCCTACGCCTTCCCCGCCAATCCCAACGCCGCGCAGATGCGCGCCAACCAGCCCGGCCGCAACCCCGAGAGCGACGGCCGCGTGCACGGCAACATCCCGTTCGACACCGGCCCGAACGACGGCATCCCCGGCACCGTGCTGATCCGCGACGCGCGCACCTTCACCAACACCTTCGGCGGCCTGATCCTGCCGGTCAGCGGCGCGGTCACTCTGCCCGGCGGCGCGCTGCGCGGCTTCGGCCCGGGCGAGCGCACCTATCTGCAGTTCGCGCCGAACGGCAACATCGTGCCCTACGACCCGGGCGTGAACTTCGGCACCAGCACGGCCTCCGGCGGCCAGGGCCTCAACACCGCCGACATCACCGCGCTGCTGACCAGCCTCAAGCGCCAGACGGTCAACGTGGTCGGCCATTACGACGTCGCCGACAACGCGCGCCTGTTCGTCGAGGCGATGCACTACCACGCCGATGCCTACTCGCCGACCGACATCGGCACCACCGGCAACACCACCGCCGGCACCCGCCTCAACAGCGCGCTGATCGTGCAGTCGACCCACCCGCTGCTCAACGACCAGGCGCGCCAGCAGCTGTCGGCGCTGGGCATCCGCAGCTTCCGTCTGGCCCGCACCTCGGCCGACCTGGGCCTGACCCCGGACCGCACCGAGACCGACATCGACCGCATCGTGGTCGGCGCGCGCGGCGACTTCGAGCTGTGGTCGAAGCCGTTCGACTGGGAAATCTCGGCCAACTACGGGCGCATGCAGGCGACCACGTCGTCGACGGCGCTGAACCAGCAGAACTTCATCAACGCCATCAACGTGCGCAACGTCGGCGGCCGCCTGGTGTGCGACCCGACCGCCGGCAACGCGCTGTACGCCGCCAGCGCCGGCGCCAACTCCAATCCCATCGCCGATCCCAACTGCGTGCCGCTGGACCTGTTCGGCCAGGGCCGGCCCTCGGCCGAGGCGATCCGCTACGTCACCGGCACCGCGCGAACCGACTTCGAGCAGAAGCAGAAGGTGTTCAGCGCCTTCGTCAGCGGCCCGGTCGCCGAACTGTGGAGCGGCCCGCTCAACGTCGCGCTGGGCTACGAGCACCGGATCGAGGAAGGCGGCTTCACCCCCAACGACTTCACCCGCCGCGGTCTCGGCCGTTCGGTCGCGATCCCGCCGCTCAACGGCAAGTACCACACCAACGAGTACTACGTCGAAACGATGCTGCCGCTGGTCTCGCCCGACGCCGGCATCCCGGGCCTGCGCCGGTTCGACATCACCGGCAAGTTCCGCCGCGTCGACAACAGCGTCAACGGCGGCTTCAACGCCTACACCTACGGCCTGCAGTGGGAGCCGATCGAGGGCCTGCAGATCCGCGGCAACAAGACCCGCTCGCTGCGCGCGCCGGTGATCACCGAGTTGTTCCTGCCGCAGGTGGAGCTGTTCCAGGCCACCTCCGATCCCTGCGACCGCCGCAACGTCACCGGCGGCCCGAATCCGGCCGCGCGCGCGCGCAACTGCGCCGCGTTCTACCAGCAGTACGGGCTCAACCCGGTCGACTTCCAGCAGAACAGCGCCAACTCGCGCGCCGCGCGCCAGGGCGAGCCGAACCTGCGCAACGAGGCGGCCGATTCGTGGACCGCCGGCTTCGTCTGGCAGCCGGAATTCGTCAAGGGCCTGCGCCTGGCGGTGGACTACAACGAGGTCAAGCTCAAGGACCAGATCTTCGCCCAGAGCGTCAACGACGTGCTGTCGGCCTGCTACGACAATCCCGATTTCAACGCCGGCAACGTCAACACCGCCAACTACTACTGCCAGCAGATCCAGCGCCGGCCCGACGGCCAGTTCGACATCGTCGCGGTGCGCTACCGCAACGGCGACTTCATCCACTTCCAGGGCATCACCGGCGAGTTGGCCTACCGTTGGGACGTCGGCGACTGGGGCCGTTTCGACTTCAGCGCCAACGCGCTGTGGGTCAAGCGCTTCGAAAGCTCGACCACCGGCGTGACCGTCGACGACGACGTCGGCGAGATCGGCATGGCCGAGCGCCAGTACCAGTTCGGCCTGGACTACCAGAAGAACAAGCTCGGCCTGAACTTGAACGCACGCTACTTGAGCGCCTCGGTGTTCAACAACGAGAACACCGTGGAGACCTCCGACGTGCTGCGCGCGCCGTCGTACTGGCTGCTCGGCGCCGGGGTGAACTACCGCTTCACCGACAACGTGCGGGTCAACTTCGCGGTGCAGAACCTGCTCGACAAGGACCCGCCGCTGGGCACCACGCCGAGCGAAGTCGGCGTCGGCACCTACGACATCCTCGGCCGGCGCTACAGCATGAGCGTGACGTACCGGTTCGATTGATGCAGGGGCGGGCCGCCCGGCCCGCTTGCTCCGGCGATACCGCCATCGGCCCGGACGCGGCGCGTCCGGGCCGACGCGGTGCTAGGCTGCCGGGCGTCGCCCACGCCCGCGCCCGATGCTCCAGCGCCGCCTCCAACACGATCGAACCGGCTGCGGCCTGGCCTGCGTGGCGATGCTGGCCGGGATCGGCTATGCCCAGGCGCGCACCCTGGCGCGGGCTCTGGCGATCGGTCCGAGGCTGTATCGCTATCGCGCCGGCGGCGGCCTGCGCACGGCGCGCGAGGGCTGGCTGACCGATGCGCGGCAATTGCGGCGGATGCTGGCGGTGCTGCGCATCGGCAGTGGCGGCGAACGCGCGGTGAGCGCCTGGCGCGACTGCGACGGCGACGGCTTGGTCGCGATCAACGCGCGCGCGGACGGCACCTGGCATTGGGTGGTGTACCTGCACGATCCGGTCTCGCCGCGCGTGCTCGATCCGAATCCGCGCGTGCGCCGCGGCGCACGCCGCGATTTCGGCCGGATGCGGCCGGTGCGGTTCGTGCCGGTGACGTTGCACGAAGCCTCCATGTAGAAGCGGCGCGCGCCGCGACCGCAGCAACGCGACTGCGGCGATGCTTTCGGCGCGAACGGCTGCAACGCGGTCGCGGCTTGCGCCGCTCCTACAGGGAGCGACCGCAGGCTGCGCGGATCGCGCTCACTGCGCGCCGATGCCCGCCAACGAACGCGCGAACGCGCGCGTCACCGGGCGGATCTGCTCGACGTCGGCGACGCCGTAGCCGAACGCGATGGCCGGTTGCGCCGGCGCGCTCATCGCGTATTCGGCGATCGACTGCGCCCCGGGCATGTGCCGCGGCAGTCGCGCCAGGATCGCCGGGGCCAGGGCCGGATCGCGGATGCGCGCGGCCAGGTGCATGCCGGCTTCGCACGGGATCGGCTGCAGCCACGGCGCCAGTTCGGCGTCCAGCGCCGCCAGCAGCGCCTCGCGCCGCGGCGCGTACACCGCGCGCATGCGGCGCACGTGGCGGGCCAGGTGGCCGTCGCGGATGAAGGCGGCGAGCACCGACTGGGTGATCGTGTCGCTGTGCGAATCGGCGCAGTGCTTGACCGTCGCCAGCGCGTCGCGCGCCCAGCGCGGGGCGACGATGAAGCCCTTGCGCAGCGACGGGAACAGGCTCTTGGAGAAGGTGCCGATGTAGAACACCAGGCCGTCGCGGTCGAGCGTCTGCAGCGCGTCGAGCGGGCGGTGGCCGAAACGGAACTCGCCGTCGTAGTCGTCCTCGATCACCAGCGCGTTGCGGCGGCGGGCGAAGTCGAGCAGCGCGCGGCGCCGGCGCAGCGACAGCGCCACGCCGGTCGGCGACTGGTGCGAAGGGGTCACGCTGATCACCCGCGCGTCCTCTGGCAGAAGGTCCACGCACAGGCCTTCTTCGTCCACCGGTATCGGCAGCAGCCGCGCGCCGGCCGCGGCGAAGGCGGCGCGCACCGGCGGGTAGCCGGGCTCCTCCACCGCCACCCGGGTTTCGCCCGGCGTCACCAGCAGCCGCGCCAGCAGGTCGAAGGCCTGCTGTGCGCCGGAGGTCACCACCACGTCCTCGCCGCCGCAGGCGACCGCGCGGGCGAACGCCACGTGCTGGGCGATCGCCTCGCGCAGCTCGGCGATGCCTTCCGAGGGCGGATAGCTGAAACCGGTCCGCGACCACGCCCGCAGCGTTTGCGCCGACAGCCGCCGCCAGGTCTCGTGCGGGAAGTGGCGATGGTCGGGAATGCCGAGGCGGAAGCAGCGCTCGGGCAGGTCGCGCGGCGGCTCCGGGCGCAGGAACGGAGTGCGCCAGAGCGGGTTCAGGCGCGGGTCTTCCGGGCCGGCGGACAGGCGCCGCGGCGCGCGCCGGTCGCGGCGCGCGGCGACGTTGGCGACCACCGCCTTGGCGCCGCGGCGCGGCACGAGGTAGCCCTCGGCGATCAACAGATCGTAAGCGGCGACCACGGTGTTGCGGGCGACGCCCAGGCCCGCGGCGACCCGGCGCGTGGCCGGCAGCGCCGCGCCCGCGGCGAGCCGGCCGTCGAGGATGGCCGCGCGCAGTTGCTGGTGCAGTTCGTGGGTCAGCTGGCCGTGGCCGCGCGCCGGCAGCTCCAGCGGGAACTCGAAGACCGGGCCGTCCGGATCGGCGGCCGCGGGCGCGGCGGCATCGAAAACTGGTTCCATGGATTCCGTCCGATTTGGACCAACGCGGGCGCCAGCGTACTCCTAAGCTGGCTCCATGGAAGCGGCCCCTCGCCGCCGCGGACGCCGCCGAGATGATCGACCTCCACTACGCCGCCACCCCCAACGGCCTGAAGCTGCGCCTGTACCTGGAAGAGACCGGGCTGGCGCACCGGATCGTGCCGGTGAAGCTCTCCGCCGGCGAGCAGTTCGCGCCGCGGTTCCTGGCGATGTCGCCGAACAACAAGATTCCGGCGATCCTCGACCATGCGCCGGCCGACGGCGGCGCGCCGCTGCCGGTGTTCGAATCCGGCGCGATCTTGCTGTACCTGGCGCGCAAGACCGGACTGCTGTGGCCGCGGGGCGAACGCGCGCAGTTGGAAGCGACGCAGTGGCTGTTCTGGCAGATGGCCGGGCTCGGCCCGATGGCCGGGCAGGCCGGGCACTTCCGCGCGCACGCGCCCGAAGCGGTGCCGTATGCGATCGACCGCTACACCCGCGAGGCCGCGCGACTCTACGGCGTGCTCGACCGGCGTCTGCACGGGCGCGAGTTCGTCGCCGGCGACGAACTGTCCATCGCCGACATCGCCTGCTATCCGTGGGTGGTGCCGCATGCCGGCCTCGGCCACGACCTGACCGCCACGCCCGACCTGCAGCGCTGGTTCGAACGCATCCGCGCGCGGCCGGCGACGCAACGCGCATATGCCGGCGTCGAGGACCCGTACGCGAAGCCGGCCAACTTCACTCAAGCCGAGCGGCAGGCGCTGTTCGGCCAGGGCGCGCAAGGCTGACGCGCCGCTGTCGTGGGAGGGGGCTTCAGTCCCGACGCTCTCGTGCCCGATCGCGGCGACCGGAAAGGAAAGCGTCGGGACTGAAGTCCCTCCCACACAAGCCAAGCCAAGCCAAGCCAAGCATCAAACCCTAGTCGGCCACGAGTCGGCCAGGGCGACAAGCCCCGAACGCCGCGCTGTCGTGGGAGGACCTTCAGGCCCGACGCTCTTGTGCCCGATCGCTGCGACCGGAAAGGAAAGCGCCGGGACTGAAGTTCCTCCCACACAAGCCAAGCCAAGCATCAAACCCTAGTCGGCCACGAGTCGGCCACGAGTCGGCCAGGGCGACAAGCCCCGAACGCCGCGCTGTCGTGGGAGGGCCTTCAGGCCCGACGCTCTTGTGCCCGATCGCTGCGACCGGAAAGGAAAGCGTCGGGACCGAAGTCCCTCCCACACAAGCCAGGCATAACCCGTCCTGTCGCGAGGCCCGCCATGCCCTGCCCCATTTGCGAAACCTGCGGCACCCAGTTCGCCGAATCCGCCGCGCCGCCCACGCATTGCCCGGTCTGCGAGGACGAGCGCCAGTACGTCGGCTGGAACGGCCAGCGCTGGACCACGATGGAATCGCTGGCCCAGCGTCACCGCCTGCGCATCGACGACGACGCCGGCGTGCTCAGCCTGAGCATGTCGCCCGGCTTCGCCATCGACCAGCGCGCGATGTTCCTGCCCACCGGCGCCGGCAACCTCCTGTGGGAGACGCTGTCGCTGGTCACCGACGAGGCAGTGCAGGCGCTGCGCGCGCTCGGCGGCGTCGACCTGATCGCGATCTCGCACCCGCACTTCTACGCATCGATGGTCGAATGGAGCCGCGCGTTCGGCGACGTCCCGATCTACCTGCACGAGGCCGACCGCGAATGGGTGCAGCGGCCCTCGCCGGCGATCCGCTGGTGGCGCGGCGACGAACTGGCGCTGTCGGACGATGTCGTGCTGATCCGCTGCGGCGGCCACTTCGACGGCAGCGCCGCGCTGCACTGGCGCCGCGACGGCGCGCGCGGCGCGGCGCTGTTCCCCGGCGACGCGCTGCAGGTCGTCTCCGACCGCCGCCACACCACCTTCATGTACAGCTATCCGAACTACATCCCGATGAAGCCGGCCGACGTGCGCGCGATGCGCGAACGCATCGACCGCTTCGCGTTCGAGGACGTGTACGGCTACAGCCTGGGCCGCAACATCCTCGGCGGCGGCCGCGCCGCGGTGGATGCCTCGTTCCAGCGCTATTTCGACGCGATCGCCGGCTGAGCCCAGCCGCCCACGCCCCACGAGGAACCGCCATGGCTTCCGGCTTCGACGCCCTGCACGACTACCTGCCCGCGCGCATCGGCGCCAGCGCGCAACTGCCGTGGATTCCCGCCGACACGCCCGGCAAGTACTCCAAGCCGCTGCGCTTCTTCGCCGACGACCGCGGCTTCGTCGAACTGCTGCGCATGGACCCGGGCCTGGCGATGCCGCTGCACCGCCACACCGGCGAGGTCCACGCCTACAACCTCAGCGGCACCCGCCAGCTGTGCACCGGCGAACTGATCGGACCGGGCGATTACGTCTACGAACCGCCCGGCAACGTCGACTGGTGGAAGATCGTCGGCGACGAACCGATGATCGCGCTGGTGGTGGTGATGGGCGCGGTCGAGTTCCTCGGCCCCGGCGGCACGGTGCGCCTGCGCGCCACCGCGCAGAGCCAGCGCGCCGCGTACGAGCGCTATTGCCGCCAACAACGGCGGCCGGCGCTGGACCTCACCGACCGCTGAGCGCGCACCCGCGCCTCAGGTCTCCACGAACGCCTGCAACCGCAGCAGCGCCTGGTCCCACTGCTCGGCGATGCGCTGCAGCGACTGCCGCGCCTGCTCCAGCTCGGCCGGCTCGAACTGCCACAAGCGCTCGCGCCCGGCCTTGAGGTCGCGCACCAGCCCGGCGCCGGCCAGCACCTGCAGGTGCTTGGTCACCGCCTGGCGGCTGATGTCGG
Organism: Lysobacter yananisis; assembly: GCF_031199375.1. Classification (NCBI taxonomy): domain Bacteria; kingdom Pseudomonadati; phylum Pseudomonadota; class Gammaproteobacteria; order Lysobacterales; family Lysobacteraceae; genus Lysobacter; species Lysobacter yananisis. The sequence goes on along the minus strand of NZ_CP133568.1, from coordinate 2,115,510 downwards.
TGCCGGCGGTGAGCTGGGCGATCGACAGCGCGCCGCCGGCGCACAGCGCCACCACCAGCCGCAGCCGGGTCTCGTCGCCGAGCGCGTCGAACACCCGCGCCGAGCGCCGCAGCGCCGGCGCCTTGAACGCGGCCGCCGGCTTGGCGGCGGCAGGCTTACTCGACATAGCGCGCGATGTTGCCGACCTGCTCGTCCCAGCCGCCGGAGTTCATGCGGAAGGCTTCCTCGCGGCGTTCGGCCGGGACCTGGTCGAAGCCCGACTCGGTCACCGTCAGCCAGGTGCCGCCGTCGGCGTCCTCGAGCGCGAACTCGACCAACGTAGGCGGCTCGTGCGAGTAGTCGTGGTCCGGATCGACCGCGTAGGGATGCCAGTGGAACGAGAACCGGCGCTCGGGCTCCATCGCCTGCACCACCACCCGCATCAGCAGGTGCTCGTAGCCGGGATAAGTGATGTAGCCCTGCGCGGGCTCGCCGGGGGCAAAGCGCTGGCCTTGCAGCTTCACTCCGAACCATTGGCCGAAGGACTCGGCGTCGGCCAGCGCGCGCCAGACCTTGGCGCGCGGAGCCTTGAGCAGGATGCGGCGTTGGATGCGGTCGGTGGATGCGTTCATTGGCAACCTCTTGGATGCATATCGCCGGGCCAGAGTGGACCGCAAATACGCAACCGTCAAGTTGCTTTTTCAGTCGCCGGCGCGAGGCCGCCAACCTCCGCACCCGCGCCCACGCATGGCTCGCCGCGCCGCGCTCAGTACGCCACCGCGAGCGCCGTCCATACCAGCGCGATCGCCAGCGCGACCGCGGTCGCGATCCGCTCCACCTCGGCGTCGCGCCACCGGATTCGGCAAACCACCGCGGCCGCCAACACCACGCACGGCACCGCCAAGGCTTCGATGCCGATCATCCCGCAACGCACCATGCGGTCGCCGACGTCGCACATGAAGCGATTCGGGTTCAGCGCGAGGGCGGTGTCGGCGATGACGGTATACAGCGGCGGCACCAGGGCCAGGCAGAACAACGCGATCCACAGCAACGACTGCGCCGCGCGCGCCGGCCACGCGCGCGGCCACCACTCCAGCGCCAGGCAGCACGCGCAGGCCGCGGCCGCGATCGCGGGCAGGCCCCAGGCGACGCCGCCGCGGTTGATCCAGACGGTGCACGCCAGCCCCGCGACCCACACCGCGGCGACTGCGATAGCATTCCTGCGCGCGGCCGCGCCGGCGCCCGCGCTCATCGCGTCCGCTTCCGCGGCGACCGGGCCGCCTTCGCGCCGGTCCCGCCGGCCGCCGCGCGCGCATCGCACCGCAACCGTCCGCGCCCGCACCGCATCGTCTCCATGGTTCCGCTCCGCATCGCGCGCCTCCTTTCGTGCCCCATGTTCACACACGCAAACCCGGCTGACGCTAGCCTCAACGGCAGATGTGTTTATTTGTATCGCCTCCACGGCCCACACCGCCCGGCGCTACCATGCCGGCTCGCATGAGGTGGCCATGAATAAAGTCCTGCTGATCGAGGACGACGCCCGTCTGGCCGGGCTGATCTCCGAGTACCTGCAACGTTACGACTTCCAGACCTCGGTGGTGCTGCGCGGCGACCTCGCGCTGCCCGCGATCGAGAACGATCCGCCCGACGTAATCGTGCTCGACCTGATGCTGCCCGGCATGGACGGCTTCGACGTGTGCCGGCAGATCCGCAAGCAGTCGAGCCTGCCGATCGTGATGCTGACCGCGCGCGCGGACCTGTTCGACCAGGTCACCGGCCTGGAGGTCGGCGCCGACGACTACGTGCTCAAGCCGGTGGAGCCGCGCCTGCTGCTGGCGCGGCTGCGCGCGGTGCTGCGCCGCAGCCAGGCCCAGCCGCAGGCGGCGGGGCCGTCGATCCTCAGCTACGGCGGCCTGCAGATCGACCTCACCGCGCGCCAGGTGCGCTGGAAGGGCGAAGAGATCGACCTCAAGACCGCCGACTACAACCTGTTCGTGATCCTGGCCCAGGCCGCCGGCCGCGTGCTCAGCCGCGACGAACTGCTGCGGCGCTGGCGCGGCATCGGCTTCGACGGCGTCGACCGCACCGTCGACGTCAGCATCTCGCGCCTGCGCCGGCACTTCGCCGACGACGCGCACGAGCCGCGCAAGATCAAGACCGTGTGGGGACGGGGCTATCTGTTCAGCCCGATCGCCTGGGAGGACTGAATGCTCTCGATGCTGGTGCGGTTGTACCTCACCGTGGCGGGGCTGCTGCTGTGCTCGATCCTGCTGGTGCAGCAGGTGTTCCCTTATCTGTTCCCGGACCAGTACTCGGCCTCGGTGCGGCACGAGTTCGTCGGCGAACTGACCCTGCTGCGCGAGCGCCTGGGCGATGCCGCGGGCGCCGAGCTCGACCGCCGCCTGGCCGAACTCAACCGGCGCACGCCCGAACGCTACAGCCGGGTCACGACGCAGGAACTGCGGGCGCTGACGTCGCGCAACCGCGCAGAACTTGCCCGCCTCGGCAGCGCCAGCACCCACGTCGGCAGCGAACGCCATCACCTGTTCCTGCGCCTGCCGGCCGGCGACACGGTGCAGATCGTCTATACCGAGAACGACTTCCCGATCCGTTACGTGGCCTACCTCACCGTGTTCGCGATGGTGCTGCTGGGCCTGATGATCTGGCTGCAGCCGCACTGGCGCGACCTGGAGCGGCTGCGCGACGCCGCCGCGCAGTTCGGCGACGGCGACCTGGGCGCGCGCGCGCGAGTGCGCGGCGGCTCGTCGATCCGCCAGCTGTGCGTGTTCTTCAACAACATGGCCGACCAGATCGGCCGCCTGATCCAGTCCCAGCGCGATATGGTCAACGCCGCCTCGCACGAGCTGCGTACGCCGATCACCCGGTTGGAGTTCGGCCTGGCCAACCTCGCCGACACCCTCGACGACCGGGTCGCGCGCGCCCGCGTGCACGCGCTGCGCTGCGACGTGGAGGAACTCGACCTGCTGGTCGGCGAACTCCTGACCCTGGGCATGCTCGAACGCAGCGGCCCGCGCCCGAGCCTGGAGCCGGTGCAGCTGGAAGGGTTCCTGCGCGCCTCCACCGGCGTGTCGGCCGACGAACTGCGCAGCCGCGCCACCCGGATCGAATGGGCGATCTCGGCGGAGCTGGACGAAGTGGCGGTGGAACCGCGCAGCCTGCGCCGCGCGTTCTCCAACCTGATGCGCAACGCGGTGCGCTACGCCGACAGCGCCATCCGCGTCGCCGCCGAACCGGCCGGCAACGACTGGCTGCTGATCGTCGAGGACGACGGCGTCGGCATCCCGGCCGAGGACCGGCGCCGGGTGTTCGAGCCGTTCTACCGGCTCGACCGCAGCCGCGACCGCGCCACCGGCGGTTACGGCCTGGGCCTGAGCATCGTGCGCCAGGTGATCGAACGCCACGGCGGCACGGTCCATGTCGAGCCCTCGCCGCTGGGCGGCGCGCGCTTCGTCGCGCGGCTGCCGCAGCGCCCGCGGCTGTGGTCCGAACGCGACGGCGCGGCCGTCGGCGAGGCCGAAGCCGGCCCGGGCGACGCGCAGGAGCGCCCGTTCCATCTGCAGTGAGCGGCCGCGGCCGCCGCGGCGATGACCCCTTTCGCTCCCGCACCGCGTTGGCAACAGCGCGGACGGCGTTTTCGCGCGCCGTTGCAAGCACGCTCGTTCACACTGCGACCGGCTCCAGGATAGGAACCCCGACCCATATGGATATGAACGCCCAGCCCGACGATCTCGAATCGCGGGTGCTCGACCTCGCCAACCAGGCCATCGCCCACCAGGCCGCCGGCGAGCATCGCCAGGCCGCCAAGCACTGGGGCCGCGCCATCGCCCTGGCCGACAGCGGCCTGGCCGACAGCGGCCTGGGCAGCGACGACATCCGCCACTGGCTAAGCGCCGGCGCGGCCGAAACCCTGTACCGGCTCGGCGACTACGCCGCCTGCATCGTCGCCGCGCGCGCGGCGCAGGAATGGAGCCGGCAGCAGCACGCGCCGCTGGCCGCGTTGCTGCTCGGCCAGGCGCAATTGCGCCTGGGTCGGCGCGAGGCGGCGCTGCAGGCGCTGCGCGAGGCGCGCGCGCTCGGCGGGGAGGCGGTCTGGGACGCGATCGACCTCGACCTGCGCGCGGCGGCCGCGCGGCTGCTGCGCAGCGACGCGGCCTGAGCGCGGCGCGCGCGCCCGGCGGCGGCGCGGCGCGCGCTCAGAACCGCGACCACCACTGCACGTTGCGCTCGAAATGGCCAACCAAGGTCTGGACCAGGCGATGCCGGGTCTCGGCCGGGCGCGTCTGCGCGTCGCCGCAGGCGATGGCGCGATCGACCGCGCCGTGCATAGCGCTGAAGAAGATCACCGCGGTCATGCGCGGATCCGGCGCCGCCCACACCCGCGCGGCGATGCCGCCTTCGAGCAGTTCCACCAACTGGTCGATCACCGGATTGTCCTGCCAGGCCTGGCGGTCGTAGCCCTTGCTGTGGGTGTGCGCGTCGTGGAACAGCGCGTCGTGCAGCGCCACCTGCTCCAGATACGCGCTCACCGCCGTCTGCACCCAGGCGCGCAGGCGCCCGCCCCAGTCGCCGTCGCGGCACCGGTCCATGGCCTGGCGCACGCGCGCGACGAAACCGTCGGCGAAGCGCTGCTCCAGCGCCGCGCGCAGGCGCCGTTCGCAACCGAAGCGGACGCGCAATTGGGCTTCGTCGAGGCCCGCCGCCGTGGCGATCCGCTCCAGCCGCAGCGCCGCGACGCCGTACGCGGCGACCAGGCGCGCGGCCGCGTCCAGCGCCGGGTCCGGCGTCAGCGCGAGGAAGGCCGATGCGGCGGCGGCGGCGCGCGCATCGGCTTCGCCCGCCACCGCGGGCTGCAGGGTGGCCATGGGCCGAATCTCCAAATGAGAACCGTTCTCATCATACTCCATCAGACGCGCGCCGGGCGGCGGCACCCAACCCCGCCGGTGACCGCCGGATCGACCGGCGGATCGATTGCCGAACCGAGCGTCGGGCCGGGCGCCGGCGCGAACGCGAGCGGCGAGGACGCAACCGCCGCATCGCCGACGCGCATTTTCCCGGCTGGATAATTTTTCACCAATCCTCACCCGCGCTTGCGACCGCGATCGACATTCGCATGCGAACCAATCCATTGCCGCGCGCGAAAACACGTTCGCGCTCAGCGGAAACGAATCGGACACGATCACAACTCGCGCGTGATTGAACGCGAGTCGTCGACATCGCGCGACATGGTCGTTTTCCCCTGGAATTTCGCGTTTTTCGCAAACTCCACCGAACTCGAAGACAACACCCGACGCTGTAGAAAAACCTTCACATATCCGTCTTGTGATAAGTCTCTCACCGTCGCCCCCGTAAATATTCGACTTGTGATATGCCTCTCATCCACCTTGATGGACATGACTTGAGCGCTCGGGGATATTGACCCCGAAGGCGCCGCACAACGCATCCGCGCAACGTCGCCTTTCGATGCGTTCGCGTCCGCCCGTCGCGGCGGAATGCCGCATCGTTTGTTCCGTCCCCCCTTTGCCACACCGATAAGAACTAAGGCCCACCGTCCGCCGCTCGCGCCGGATGTACACGGATAGAGGCCCTGCCCAGGCGCGCTGCGCCGCGGCCGTGCTGTATTTTTTTGCATTCGCTGACACACGGAGAGGGGGCCACTCGCAAGAACGAGTCGGCCGCAGGCCCGCGCGCACCCGGTACCGCGCGCCGACGGACATCGCGTCCGCCGGCCGGCGGGCGCGCGCGTCCCGGCGCCGGCTCAGAGGAAGCGCCATGAACGAACTCCATGCCCACGGCCTGCCGCTCACCACCGCCCAGCGCGGTCTGTGGGTCGGACAGAAGCTCGCCTCGGCCGAAGCGACCTTGAACATCGCCGAAGCGGTGGAGATCCACGGACCGGTCGAGCCGGCGCTGTTCCAGCGCGCGTTGCGCCAATTCGCCGACGAAGCGCAAGCCGTGCGCGCGCGCATCGTCGAGCACAACGGCCTGCCGTACCAGATCGTGCGCGAGCGCTACGAGTTCGACACGCCTTACATCGATTTCAGCGCCGAACCCGACCCGCGCGCCGCCGCCGACGCGTGGATGCAGGCGGAGATCAACCGCCCGGTCGACCTCGCACACGATCCGCTGTGGGTCGGCGCGATCTTCAAGTTCGCCGACGACCTGTATTGCTGGTACCAGCGCGCCCACCACACCGTCTACGACGGCTACAGCGGCGGCATGGCGGCCAAGCGCCTCAACGAGCTGTACTGCGCCTACCGCGACGGCGTCGAACCCGAGCCCTGCGGCTACGGCACGCTGGCGTCGCTGATCGAAGCCGAGGCGTCGTATCGCGATTCCGACCGCTACCGCCGCGACCGCGAATACTGGCTGGAGCAACTCGCCGGACTGCCCGAAGCGGTGACCCTGGCGCGCCGGCGGGTGCGCAACAACGGCGGCCTGCGCCGTTCCAGCGGCCACGTGCCCGAAGCCGGGCGCGAGCGCCTGGCGCAGATCGCGCGCGACAACGGCGTGAGCCTGCCGCAGGCGCTGATCGCGCTGATCTCCGCCTACTACCACCGCGCCAGCGGCGCCCACGACCTGGTGTTCGGCATGCCGGTCACCGGCCGCGCCAGCCACGCGCTGCGCAGCACCCCGGGCATGGTCGCCAACGTCGTCGCCATCCGCCTGCAGATGCGCGCGGACATGAGCATGAGCGAGCTGTTCCAGCAGACCTCGCGCACGGTCAAGTCGGCGCTGCGCCACCAGCAGTACCGCTTCGAGGAATTGCGCCGCGACCTCGGCCTGGTCAACCCGGACCAGCACATGGCCTGGCTCGGCATCAACATCGAGCCCTACGACTACAACAACTTCCTCGGCCACCGCGGCAGCGCGCGCAACCTGCACAACGGCACCGCCGAGGACCTGACCGTGTTCGTGTTCGACCGTCTCGACGGCCAGGGCCTGAGCTTCGACTTCGACGCCAATCCCACCCTGTACCCGGCCGCCGAACTCGACGAACACAAGCGCCGGCTGATGCGCCTGATCGACGCGGTGCTGGAAACGCCGGACATCGCCCTGGGCGCGATCGACGTGCTCGGCGCGGACGAGCGCGCGCGCCTGCTGACGCAGTGGAACGACACCGACGCGCCGCTGCGCGACACCACCGCGCTGGCCGAGTTCCGGCGCCAGGCCGACGCCACTCCCGACGCGGTCGCGCTGATCGCCGGGACGACCCGATTGAGCTATCGCGAACTCGACGAATCCAGCACCCGCCTGGCCCGGCGCCTGGTCGCGCGCGGCGTGCGCCCCGGCGACACCGTGGCGATCGCGCTGCCGCGCGACGAAGTGCTGCTGTCGGCGCTGCTGGCGGTGTGGAAGGCCGGCGCGGCCTACCTGCCGCTGGATCCCGACGCGCCGATGCAGCGCATCGCCCTGACCCTGGACGACGCCGCGCCGAGCCTGCTGCTGACCGCGCCCGCGTTCGCAGACGCGTTCGCCGGACGCGGCCTGCCGCTGCTGTTCGCGCACGCCCAGGACGAACGCTACGACGCGCCCGACGCGCCGGCGCTGCCCGAGGTCGGCGGCGACCACGGCGCCTATGTCATCTACACCTCCGGCTCGACCGGCGTGCCCAAGGGCGTGGAAATCGGCCAGCGCAGCCTGTGGAACTTCCTCCAGGCGATGCAGCGCGAACTGCGGCCCGAACCGGGCCAGCGCTATCTGGCGCAGACCACGATCACCTTCGACATCGCCGGCCTGGAGCTGTTCCTGCCGCTGACCGTCGGCGCCACCGCCGTGCTGACCACCGCCGAGGTCGCGCGCAATCCGCTGGCGCTGGCGCGGCTGATCGACGAACAGCGCATCGACGTGATGCAGGCCACGCCGTCGCTGTGGCGGATGCTGCTGGCCAACTCCGACGTGCGCCTGCAGCGCGTGCACGCGCTGATCGGCGGCGAAGCGCTGTTGCCGGAACTGGCCGAACAGCTGGTGCGGCAGGCGCGCCGCCTGACCAATCTGTACGGCCCCACCGAGACCACGGTGTGGTCGACCGCGATGGAGATCGACGCGCAGGTCCTGGCCGCCGGCAACGGCGCGCCGCCGCCGATCGGCCGGCCGCTGCTCAACACCCAGGTCTACGTGCTCGACGCCGCCGGCCAGCCGATGCCGACCGGCAGCGCCGGCGAGCTGTACATCGGCGGCGCTGGCGTCGCGCGCGGCTATCGCAATCGCGACCGGCTCAACGCCGAGCGTTTCCTGCCCGATCCGTTCCGCCCCGGCGGCCGTCTCTACCGCACCGGCGACCTGGCGCGCTGGCGCGACGACGGCACGCTGGAATACCTCGGCCGCGCCGACCAGCAGGTCAAGATCCGCGGCCATCGGGTCGAGCTCGGCGAGATCGAGACCCAGCTGCGCGGATTCGACGCGGTCGCCGAGGCCGCGGTCGCGCTGCATCGCGACGCCGCCGGCAACGCCCTGCTCACCGCCTACGTGGTGCCGGCCGCCGGCGCCGACGCCGCGCCCGACGCGCTGCGCCGCGCGCTGGCCGCGCGCCTGCCCGACTACATGGTGCCGGCGGCGTGGATCGAACTGGCGGCGTTGCCGATGACGCCCAGCGGCAAGCTCGACCGCAAGGCGCTGCGCCCGCCCGAGCGCAGCCGCCAGAGCGCGTACGTGGCGCCGCGCACCGAGGCCGAACGCAAGCTGGCGACGATCTGGCAGCGGATCTTCAAGCTCGAACGCGTCGGCATCCACGACAACTTCTTCGAACTCGGCGGCGATTCGCTGACCGCGGCCGAGCTGGTCGCGGCGCTGCCGCGCCATTTCGGTTCCGAGTTGTCGATGGGCGCGCTGTTCGAAGGCTCGACCATCGCCGGCCTGGCCGCGGCGCTGGAGCGCAGCGGCGGCGACAACGATCCGCTCGGCGCGCTGCTGGCGCTGCGCGGCGGCGCGGCGGAGCGCAACGCCCATCCCGAGCGGCCGCTGTTCTGCATCCATCCGGTCACCGGCGTGGGCTGGGCCTTCACCGGCATGCTGCGCCAGCTGGAGTTGCCGCTGTACGCGCTGCAGTCGCGCGGCCTGCGCGGCGGCGCGCTGCCGGGCAGCATCGAGGAAGTCGCGGCCGACTACATCGCGCAGATGCGCAAGGTCCAGCCGCACGGCCCGTACCGCCTGCTCGGCTGGTCGCTGGGCGGCCTGATCGGCCACGCGGTGGCGGCGCAGCTGCAGCGCGAAGGCGAGCGGGTCGAACTGCTGGCGATGATGGATTCCTATCCCTTCGCCACCGAACCGGCGACGCCCGACGAAGCCCAGCAGGCCCAGGCCGTGCTCAAGTTCCTCGGCTTCCACCACCGCCTGCGCGAAGCGCCGCAGGACATGCGCGCGCTGACCGAGCTGCTGTGCCAGGAGTACGAGGTGTTCTCGAACCCGCTGGTGCAGCAAGTGTTGAAGGACGACGCCAAGCTGATCGAGCACGTCGCCGCGGTCACCCGCAACAACCTGAGCCTGGCGCGCCGCTACGCGCCGCAGCGCATCGACGCCGACGTGCTGTTCTTCGACGCGCGGCGCAAGGAGCGGGTCGACCTGGACGGCCTGCTGCACTACCGCGCCAACGCCTGGCAGGCGCACGTGGCCGGACGGTTCGAGGTGCACGAAGTCGATTGCCACCACCAGACCATGCTCGAGCCGCGCGCCGCCGCGCATATCGGCCGGGTGTTGCGCGAGCGCCTGCACGGCGCGCCCGCGCAGCCCGCGCGCGCCGACGCGCCGCCGCCGGCCGCGCTGACCGCGGCCGCGGCCCTGGTCGCCGCCTATTCGTAAGGAGACGCACGTGTCCGCTTCCGCTTCCGCCGTCGCCGCAACGCTTCCCATCGCCGCCCAACCGGCCGATCCCACGCCCGGCGCGGTGGTGATCTTCACCGTCGGCACCCAGGGCGACGCGCGCCCGTGCATCGGCCTGGGCCAGTCGCTCAAGCGCGCCGGCTATCCGGTGCGCATCGTCACCAGCGAGAACTTCGCGCCGCTGGTGCGCGAGGCCGGGCTGGAATTCGCCGCGATCAGCGCCGACTTCAGCGACCTGCTGACCAACAATCCCGAGACCGTCGACAAGGCGCTCAACCCCTGGTACCTGGTCCAGCACACCCGCGCCAAGTTCGCGCAGTGGGCGGCGACCTGGGCGCAGGAAGCGCGCCCGGCGTGCAAGGGCGCGGCGCTGCTGGTCGGCACCGGCATCGTCACCCAGCTGGCCAAGGCGATCGGCGAGGCCGACGGCATTCCCTTCATCCAGGCCCACCTGCAGCCGTTCACGCCGTCGCGCAAGCTCTCGCCGCTGTCGTTCTGGTCCGAGCGCGAGTTCCCCGGCGCGGTCAACATGGCGCTGTTCTCGGTGATGAAGCTGCTGGCTTGGTACACGCTCAAGCCCGCGGTCAACGGCGCGATCCGCCCGCAGCTCAAGCTGCCGCTGTTTCCGTGGTACGGGCCGTTCTTCGACAAGAACCCCGAGCGCATGCGGGTGCTGTACGGCTACAGCCGCCACATCCTGCCGCCGCCGGACGACTGGCCGGCCGAGGTCAAGGTCACCGGCAGCTGGTTCCTCGACCAGGCCGACGTGTGGCAGCCGCCGCAGGCGCTGGCCGACTTCCTCGCCGAAGGCGACAAGCCGGTGTACTTCGGCTTCGGCAGCATGCTGGCCAACAACGCCGAGGCGCTGACCCAGGTGGTGCTCGACGCGGTGCGCCTGAGCGGCCGGCGCGCGGTGCTGGCGACCGGCTGGGGCGGACTGCGCTGCGATCCGGGACGCTTGAACGACCAGGTCTATGTGATCGAGGCCGCGCCGCACGACTGGCTGTTCCCGCGCATGGCCGCGACCGTGCAGCACGGCGGCGCCGGCACCACCGTGGCCGCCGCTCGCGCCGGCGTGCCGTCGGTGTTCGTACCGTTCTTCGGCGACCAACCGTTCTGGGCGCGGCGCATGCACGCGCTCGGCGCGGCGCCGCCGGCGCTGGACCGGCGCACCGTCACCGCCGAACAGATGGCGCAGGCGGTGGCGCAGGCGCTGCAACCCGAGCGGGTGCGCGCGGCGGCCGAACTGGGCGAGAAGATCCGCGCCGAAAACGGCGGCGCCTCCGCGGTCCGCGCGCTCACCGAATGGGGCCTGTTGCCATCGCCGCGGCTGGCGCGCGAAACGGCCGCGCCGGCGCTGGAGCGCGTGGCCTGAGTTCGCTATCCGGATAGGGGATAGCGCGGGCGCCCCGGCCCTTGCCCCCACTGGCAAGGGCCGGGGCGCGGTGCGCAAGCGCGCAGCGCAGCGCCATGGCGCGACCGCGACGCGCCCAGTCACAGCCCTCGCCCAGTCACAGCCTCGGAGACGAGCCGCGCGCACAATGGCAGACCGCCCCGCGGCGCCCGTGCGCGCCGCCCGCCACCGAGGCGTCCCCCATGCAAAGCAGCGATGTCGAACTCGAGCGCCTGCGCGTGCGCCGCGAGGCGCGCCGCGCCGAACTGGCCGCGCACAGCGGCGTCAACCAGCGCGAAGGCCGCGCCCTGTGCCTGTCCGGCGGCGGCTACCGCGCCGCGCTGTTCCACCTCGGCGGCCTGCTGCGCCTGCACGAAGCCGGCCTGCTCGCCGGCCTGAGCCTGATCAGTTCGGTTTCCGGCGGCAGCATCGTTTCGGCCTGGCTGGCCTGCCGCTACCTCGACACCCGCCGCGACCGCGACGAGAGCTTCGCCGCCTGGAGCGACCGCATCGACTTCCGCGCCGAGGTGGTCGAACCGTTCCGCGCGGTCGCCGCGCGCGACATCCGCACCCTGCCGGTGCTGGCGACGCTGCCGTTCAACTGGCTCAAGCCGTCGTGGCGCATCGGCCTGCTCGAACGCGGCTACATCCGCGCCTTCGGCGAACGCCATCTGGACGAACTGCCCGAGCGTCCGTCGTTCGTGTTCTGCGCCACCGACCTGAGCTTCGGCGTGAACTGGGAGTTCTCGCGCCGCCGCGTCGGCGACTACCTCGCCGGCTATCTGCGCGACGGCGCGCGGCGGGTGCGGCTGAGCTGCGCGGTCGCCGCCTCCTCGTGCTTCCCGCCGGTGTTCGGCCCGGTGCGCTTCGAAGCGGCGCCGGGCGACTACCAGCGCGGCGACTACCGCGGCGACGACGGCGACGCGCTGCGCGCGCGGATCGAACTCAGCGACGGCGGCGTCTACGACAACCTCGCCACCGAACCCAGCCTGCGCCGTTATCGCGAAGTCCTGGTATCCGACGCCGGCGGCCCGTTCGTGTTCGAGAGCAAGCGCTGGTGGCTGTCGCGGCTGATGCGTTACACCCAGGTCATCGGCAATCAGGCCGAAGCGCTGCGCAAGCGGTTGTTCTTCGGCCAGGCCGAGAGCGGATCGTTCAGCGGCGTGTACTGGAGCCTGACCGGCTATCGCGACGAAGGCGCCGACGGCTACAGCCCGGCGCTGGTGCGCGAAGTGCTCGGGCGCCTGCGCACCGACCTGGACCGCTTCCTCGACGTCGAGTTCGAGGTGCTGGTCAACCACGGCTACTTCGCCGCGCACGATGCGCTATGGCGGCAAAACGGCTGGGTGTCGGAGACGTCGCCGGCGGCGTGGCCGTATCCCGATCGCGCGGACGAAAGCCGGGTGCGGCGCTGGCTGCGGCGCAGCCATGCGCGGGTGCTGCATCGGCGCTGGTGGGGCGCGAGTTGAGCGCGGGCGGAGGTAGGCGACGACGTTGCGTTGCGCTGTCGCCGCTCACAGAAGCAACAAACGCCCCACACCGTCATTCCGGCGAAAGCCGGAATCCATTTTGCCGTTGCCGTTGCTGTTGCTCGTGCTCGCCCCCGAGCCCGCTGCAGTCGTCCCGCAGCCCCGAAGGGCGTGCGCATGGATGCGCACGCGCGCCATGGGGCAGGATGCCCCTTATGGCGCGGCCCCGCGCCCCTTTCGAGCCCTAGTGGCTCTTGATCCGAAAAAGATAAGGCCTTTTCTTTGGTTACTTTCTTTGTGGCTTGAGACAAAGAAAGTGACCCGGCCGCTTGCGGACGGAAGCTCTTGATGGTCGCTTGTCATCACTCGTAGCGACGACAAAAGCGAGAGCAACAACAGAGTCAAAATGGATTCCGGCTTCCGCCGGAATGACGGCTCGGGAGGTTCGTTGCCTCAAGGATCATCGGCTCAGCTACGTCGCCTCAGTTGGATTCCGGCTTCCGCCGGAATGACGGCTTGGGAGGTTCGTTGCTTTAAGGAGCGCCGGCGGAGCTGCATCGCTTCGGTTGGATTCCGGCTTTCGCCGGAATGACGGCGTGGGGAATTCGTTGCTTCGGGATGCGGCAGCGGAGCTTCGTCGCTTCGGTTGGATTCCGGCGTCCGCCGGAATCACGGCAAAGGGGCGACGTAGTTGCGTTGTCGCGGTCGCGGCTTGCGCCGCTCCTACAGGGGCTTCGGCTGGTTCGTATCCGACTGTAGGAGCGGCGCAAGCCGCGACCGCAACAACACAACTACGAGGCCGCCCTCAACGCAACCGAAATCATCCGCCTAAACCGCACACCCACCATCGAAGCCCTCAAACCGCCTTTCGTACGCACGGCGCGAACAGATCCATCCGCTTCTCGTACACGCTGGTCTCCACCTGCATCAACCCCAGCACCGAGTGGAACAGGTTGTCCTGGCTCGCCGGCTTGGCCGACTCCGCGCGCAGGCATTGCAGGTCCAGCCCGCGCGAGGCGGCGAAGCCCGGCGAGAACCACATCGTCATCGGCACCTTGGTCTGGGTCTTGGGCGCGATCGCGTACGGCACGCCGTGCAGGTACAGCCCGTTCTCGCCCAGCGATTCGCCGTGATCGGACAGGTAGATCATCGCGGTATCGCGCGACGTGTCCTGGGCCAGGTAGCGGATGGTGCGGGCCAGGAATTCGTCGGTCGCCAGCACCGCGTTGTCGTAGGCGTTGACGATCTGCTGCCGGTCGCACTTGCCCAGTTCGTTGGTGTCGCAGGTCGGCGTCCAGCGCCGCAGGCGGTCGGGATAGCGGCGGAAATAGGCCGGTCCGTGGTTGCCGAGCTGGTGCAGCACCACCACCGCGTCGCCCGGCTTGGCGCCGATGCGCTCGCGCAGGCCGCGCAGCATCACTTCGTCGAAGCAGCGCTCGCTGTCGCAGTACGCCGGGTCGGTGTCGTGCTCGAAGGTCTCGAACGCCAGTCCCTTGCACACGTTCTTGCAGCCGGTCTGGTTGTCGCGCCACAGGGTCTGGATGCCGGCGTACTCGAGCACGTTGAGCAGCGATTCCGAACCCTGGATGCGATCCTTGTCGTAATTGGCGCGGCCGTACGGCGAGAACATGCACGGCACCGAGACCTCGGTGCTGCTGCCGCAGGCCGTCGTGTCGGGGAAGTTGATCGGCCCGATCCGCGCCAGTTCCGGCGTGGTCTGGCGCTGGTAGCCGTTGAGCCCCCAGTTCTGCGCGCGCACGGTTTCGCCCACCACCAGCACCAGCAGGCGCGGCTTGGCGCCGGCGGCGCGGCCGGCGGCCACGCGCGCGTCGGTGCCGATCGGGGTGCGGCCGCGCACGCGCGAGGCCGAATCGTCCAGCGCTACCCGCGTCAGCGACACCAGGTAATTGGCCGGCGTCACCAGGTGGCGCATTTCCTTGTGGTTGCGCATCAGCGCCGAGATGTCCTGGAACGAGCCCATCAGCGCCAGCCCGGCCAGCGCCAGCGACGCGAGCAACAGCCCCAGCCGCACCAGTACCGCGCGGGCCAGCGGCCGCGGCTTCAACCGCACCCGCCACAGCAACAGCGCCGGCAGCAGGCCGTACAGCAGCAGCGGCAGCACCAGCCCGCCGGTGAACAGCTCCGCCGACTCCTTGCCGTCGGACTGCAGCACGTTGCGGATCATCCCGGTGTCCAGGTAGACCCCGTACTGGCTCATGAAGTGCGCCGCGCCGGCGGTGACCAGCAGCAACACCGTCAGCAGCGGCTTCACCGTCCAACGGTTCAACAGCACGCCCAGCAACAGCGAAGTGATCGCGACGATGGCCACGAACACGCAGGCCGCCACCCACGCGCCGCCGCCGTTGGCGAACGCGCCGGCGGCCGAGGCCGCGCGCCAGAACGCGTTGTTGGCGAAGGCGGCGAAGAACACGCTGGCGATCAGGACGATCGCTTCGACGCTGAGCTCGGGGCGATAGGCCAGCCACGCCGGCCAGCGCAGCTGCGGACGGGCGATGGCGTTCATCGGCCCGCTCCTTCCAGCGCTGCGCGCGCGGCCGGCGCCCCGCGCTCGTCCGCCGCCAGCGGCGCCTCGCGCCGCGCCATCGCCAGGTACAGCGCCAATGCCACGAACCAGCAGATCGCCAGCGTCCACACGTCGTGCGAAAGAAAGTGCGCGCCGCGCAGCTGCTGCGAGAAGCCGAACAGCAGCCCCACCGCCAGCCCGGTCGCCAGGCCCGCCCAGCGCAGGCGCGGGCGCGCCTGCAGGAAGAAGAAGTACAGCGCGATCCAGGCGTAGCCGCCGCTGGCGTGGCCGGCGGGGAAGCACACGCCGCGGTCCAGCCCCGGCGGCCGCCGGTCGAACAGGCCGAAGAAGGGAACCTCGCCGCCGTAGCGGGTCAGGTCCCAGGGGCAATCCATGTTGGTCAGCGACTTCAGGCCCGACGCCAGCGCCACCGCCAGCAGCGTCGCCAGCAACAGATAGGCCAGCGGCCGCCGCCACGGCGCCAGCGCCGGACGCGAGCGCGCGTACAGCCAGAACGCGAACGCGCCCAGCCACGCCGCGGTGCTGGCGTCGCGGCCGAAGCGATGGATCACCTGCTCGGTCAGGTAGGCGTTCTGCAGCGCCCAGCGCCCGCCTTCCAGCGCGTAGAAGCGGTCGGCCAGCCAGAAGTCGCCGCCCAGGCCCATGGTCAACGCCGACAGCGCCGCCAGCGTCAGCAGGGGCCACAACGCATGCAGCAGCAGGAACTTGCGCGGCGACATGCCGGCGGAAATGCCGGGCAGGACGGCGGGGCGCGGAAGGGCCGACGGCAGCGGCCTGGAAGCGGAACGGATCATCGACGGCAGCGGGCTCGGAGACGGGCGTGGAAGACCCGTGCGAGGGCGCTTCGGGCTGCGGGGATGATCGAAACCGCGCTGTCGGAGAGCGGTCGGAACCGGGTTGGCGGCGCGTTAAACAGGCAAAAAAGCCGCGAAGCCGAGCAAACGGCCGACATTGCGTTCAGATTCGGCCGGCGTTGCGCCGGCGCGGCGCTTGTACCGACTGCGTTCCGACGCCACCGTCTCCACACTGCCCGCCCGCGCCGGGACCGGGGACGTCCGCGCGCCCCATCACTCGACGCCCCGGCAATGGGGCACACTCGTCACGCCGCCCCCGCGGCAGGAGACCCGGCGCATGCGCCTGTTGGTAGTGGAAGACAATCGCAACCTGGTCGCCAATCTCTTCGATTACTTCGAAGCGCGCGGCTACACCCTCGACGCCGCGCCGGATGGCCCGACCGGCCTGCACCTGGCGGTGACCCAGCGCTACGACGCGATCGTGCTCGACTGGATGCTGCCGCGCCTGGACGGCCGCGAAGTGCTGCGCAGCCTGCGCGAGGAAGCCGGCTCCGACGTGCCGGTGCTGATGCTGACCGCGCGCGACGAACTGCCCGACAAGATCGCCGGCTTCCGCGCCGGCGCCGACGACTACCTGACCAAGCCCTTCGCCCTGCCCGAACTGGAAGTGCGGCTCGAAGCCCTGGCCGCGCGCGCCGCCGGCCGCGGCCGCAGCAAGCTGCTGCAGGTCGCCGACCTCAAGCTCGACCTGACCACGCTGGAAGTCAGCCGCGGCGGCCGCTCGCTGCACCTGTACCCGGCCTGCCGCAAGCTGCTGGAAGTGCTGTTGCAGTCCAGCCCCGGCGCGGTCACCCGCGAGCGCCTGGAGCACGCGCTATGGGGCGACAGTCCGCCCGACGGCGACATGCTGCGCTCGCATATCTACGAGTTGCGCCGCGCGGTCGACGGGCCGTATCCGGTCAAGCTGATCCAGACCCTGCCGCGAGTCGGCTACCGCCTCGCCGTGCCGGCGGATGCCGAGGCCGATGGCGACGCCTGACCGTCCCGCGGCGCCGGCCCGTCCGCGCTCGAGCCTGCGCCAGCGCATCCTGCTCGGCCTGTTCGGCTACACCGCGCTGCTCTCCATCGCGGTGGTGGTGCAGGGCTTCTTCGTCAACGAACACGCCGAACACCTGGTGTGGACTTCGCTGATGAACACCGAGATGGACTACTTCGTCGAGCGCAGCCGCAGCGACCCGGACTATCGCTGGAGCGACACCCAGGCGCTGTCGCTGTACGACAGCGCCACCCGCCCGCCGCCGCGCGAACTGGCGGCGCTGGCGCCGGGCGTGCACGACGAAGTCGTCGTCGCCGGCGTCGAGTACGTGA
Source organism: Lysobacter yananisis (assembly GCF_031199375.1). NCBI lineage: Bacteria > Pseudomonadati > Pseudomonadota > Gammaproteobacteria > Lysobacterales > Lysobacteraceae > Lysobacter > Lysobacter yananisis. The sequence goes on along the minus strand of NZ_CP133568.1, from coordinate 2,098,125 downwards.
CCCTGGTGCGCGACATCGACGGCCGCCGCCTGACCCTGGCGCTGGACATCGACGACATGGAGCACCGCGAGTTCGACCTCGCGTTGACCATCGCCGGCTCCGCCGTCACCACCTTGCTGCTGCTCGGCGTGGTGATCGGCTGGGGCGTGCGCCGGCTGGTGCGGCCGCTGACCAACATGGCCCAGCGCATCGGCGGCCTGCGCCCGGACCGCTCGGGCCAGCGCGTGGAAGTGCCCGAATCGGCCAGCTCGGAGCTGGTGGTGATCGCCGACGCGGTCAACGACTACCTGCAGCGCAACGACCGTTTCGTCGAACGCGAGCGCGCCTTCATCGACAGCGCCAGCCACGAGTTGCGCACGCCGATCTCGGTGATCGCCGGCGCGGCCGAGATCGCGCTGGAACAGAACGAACTGCCGGCCGGCGCGCGCCACCAGATCAACCGCATCCGCCGCGCCTCGCGCGATGTCGAGCAACTGATCTCGCTGCTGCTGGTGCTGGCCAAGGACCCCAAGCGGCTGAGCGCCAGCAGCGACCGCGTCGCCCTGGACCATCTGCTGCCGGAGATCGTCGAGGACCACCGCCACCTCACCCGCGACAAGGACCTGACCCTGGCGGTGGCGCCGCTGCCGCCGTGCGAGATCCTGGCGCCGCTGCCGATCGTGCAGGCCGCGATCGGCAACCTGCTGCGCAACGCGATCGAGAACAGCGACCGCGGCGAGATCGCGATCCGCCTGCACCCCGACGCCACCGTGACCATCGACGACCCGGGCCACGGCATGACGCCGGAAGAGATCAGCGCGATCTACGCCCGCGTCGCCCGCGGCGGCCGCGAAGGCGGCGGCATCGGCCTGGACCTGATCTCGCGCCTGTGCGAACACCTGGGCTGGACCCTGCGCTTCGACAAGGCCGAGCGCGGAACGCGCACGACGCTGGCGCTGAAGGCGACCGGGTAGCCGTCGCGATCGGGAACGAAAGCGTCGGGCCTGAAGGCCCTCCCACGACAGCGCCATCCGCCGAAGCGCAACGCTGCCGTGCGTAAAGCCGTCCCGCCATGCAAACCGCTGCGCGGTGGAAGGCCACAAGGCTGTCGTGGGAGGGCCTTCAGGCCCGACGCTCTCGTTCCAACTCGCCCGCGCCCTATCCCTCGAGCCGCTCCGGCAACGCCAGCGCCTCGCCCGCCTTCACCCGCCGATAGGCCCGCTCCACCGCCTGCGCGCCGTACCTCAGCTCCAGCCGCTTGACGATGAAATGCCCGCGCGCCATGTCCTGGTAGTGATTGGTGAACAACACATTCATCGTCGCCGCGGTCGCCGCGCCGAGCACCGGCACGATCTGCGCCGCGGTCTTCTCGGTGATCACGATGCCGAAGCGCGTGGCCACCGTATCGATCAGCTTGGCCATCCACGCCGCTGTCTGTTTCTTGGCGTACGCCTGGGTCAGTTCGTGCGCGCCGCGATGGCCGGCCAGGTGCACCAGCTCGCGGGTCGCGCCCTTGGTCAGCTCCGACAGCATCCCGCGCGAGGCGTAATAACCCGACTCGGCCGCATCGTCGCTCTTGCTGTTGCCGCCGAACGCGAACACCTCCACGCAGGCCGCGCGCACCCACGGCTCGGACACCGAAAAGCCCTCGCTGCGCGCGATGTCGGCGACCGAGCGCATCATGATCACCGTGGTCACCGGCAGCTCCACCGCCAGCCCGGCCATGCCGAAAAACCCGCCGGCCGCGCCGGACACCGCCGCGGCGAGCTTGTGGGTCTTGGTCGACGCGCCCTTGCTCGGCGCGTCGCCGACCGTGCTCAGCGCCGCCGACGCGGCCCGGTGCAAGGCCGCATGCACGATCTTGTGGATGCGCTCGTGCGCGAACTTGGGCAGCTTGGACATGCCGAACTCGATCGGCGCGCCGGCCAGCGCGGCCATGCGCGCGGTGATCGACGGCGTCTCCAGCAGCGCCACCGCGCGCTTGAGATCGGCCGCATCGGCCGGGTGCTGCAACGGATCGGAGTCCTGGGTCATCGCCTCTCGCCTGGTCGCGCCGGAATGGCGGCTCGCCGCGAAACGCGCCCGCGGCCTTGCGAAGGTAGGGGCCGGCGGCGGCCACCACAAGCCCGCCACCGCAATCGCCGTTCAGCCGTTCCCGCCGGCCGGGGCGGCCGTGGCTGCGTTTCCGACCGCCGGGAGCTGCGCGGGTCGCGGCCGTGCGACTTCAAGCTCGCGTCGCAAGCGCAGTAGCCCGGTCGCGGCTCGCGCCGCTCCTACAGGAAGCGACCGTAGCTTCGTTTCCGACTGTAGGAGCTGCGCAAGCTGCGACCGCGGGGCCTCAACCCCGCGTCGCAAGCGCGGTGGCGCGGTCGCGGCTCGCGCCGCTCCTACAGGAAGCGACCATAGTTTCGTTTCAAACTGTAGGAGCCGCGCAAGCTGCGACCGCGCGGCCGCAAGCTCGCGTCGCAAGCGCTGTTGCGCGCTCGCGACTCGCGCCGCCGCAACACGCGGGCTTCGCGGCTTATGCCGCTTCGCGCAACGCACGCTCGGCCGTCAGGCGCTGCACCAAGGCGTCGATGTCGCGTTCGGCGCGCTCGATCGACGCACGCAGGCGTTCGTCGCCGAATTCGTCGTATTCCACCGCGACCGAATGCGCGTCGTCGATGCCGATATAGCGCAGCGGGGTCAGCACGCCGGGCTCGACGTGGTTGATCGCCTCCAGCCGCTCGCCGCGGCCGTAGCCGTAGTCGCCTCGCGAACTCAACAGCACCAGCTGCCGTCCCTGGTCGGCGAGCATCGGCCAGTACGGCTCGCCTTCGCGCGCGCGGTCGAAGCCGAAGGTGCGGCCCACCCGCACGACGTTGTCGATCCAGGCCTTGAGCTGGGCCGGCATGCCGAAGTTGTACATCGGCACGCCGACGACGACGAGGTCGGCGGCCAGCAATTCCTCGACCAGCGCGTCGCTCTCGGCCAGCGCCTCGCGCATCCATGGCTCGCGCTGCGCGGGCGGGGTGAAGGCGGCATGGATCCAACCGCCGGTGACCGGGGCGGGCGGGTGCAGGCCGACGTCGCGAACGATCACGTCGTCGCCGGGGCGCAATTCGCGCCAACGGCGCACGAAGCGCGCGCTCAGACGCCGGCTGTGCGAGCCGTGGGCTTGGGTGTCGGACCCGCCGGGGCGGGCGCTGGAGTCGATGTGGAGCAGTCGGGTCATGGCGGGGCTCGCAGGCTATGGGTGAGTCGGGCTGCGCCACTTCAGCGCGGCGCCGGAATGAGAGCCATATTGAAAGCGGCCTCGATGGGCGACAAACTCCGATTTCTCAACCGATAGATGATCTGTCCTCAGCCATGTCCGGCCGCCGCCTGCCCCCGCTGAGCGCCCTGCGCGCGTTCGAAGCCGCCGCGCGGCTGCGCAGCTTCAAGCGCGCCGCGCAGGAGTTGTCGGTCACCCCGACCGCGATCAGCCACCAGATCCGCGGCCTGGAGGAGCACATCGGCGTGCGCCTGTTCGAACGCCAGACCCGCCGCGTCGTCCCCACCGCCGCCGCCGAGCGCCTGTTCCCGGTGCTGCGCGACGGCTTCGACGCCTTCGCCGCCGCGGTCGAGGCATTGCGCGCACAGCCGCAGCGCCGCGCGCTGACCCTGTCGGCGACGCTGTCGTTCACCGCCAAGTGGCTGGTGCCGCGCATGGCGTCGTTCCGTCAGGCGTGTCCGGACCTCGACCTGCGCCTGCACGCATCCGACGACCCGGTCGATCTGCACGCCGGCCTCGCCGACGCGGCGATCCGCTACGGTCGCGGCCCCTGGCCCGGGCTCAGCGCGGAACCGCTGGTCCACAACCGCTTCGCGCCGGTGTGCAGTCCGCATCTGGGCCTGCGCGTGCCGCAGGATCTGCAGCGGCACGCGCTGCTGCATTCGGAATGGCGCCATCCCACCGCCGACACGCCGACCTGGCAGCGCTGGCGCGAACGCGCGAGCGCCGACGGTCTCGACTTCGGCGATCTCGACTTCGACGCCGGCCTGCGCTTCACCGACGAGAGCCATGCGATCCAGGCCGCCATCGCCGGCCACGGCGTGGCCCTGCTGAGCCTGGCCCTGGTCGCCGACGACCTCGCCGCCGGCGCGCTGGTGCAACCGTTCGGGCCGGTGCTGGACGGCCACCCGCATTGGCTCGTGCAGGCGCCGGGCGCGGAGCGCGCCGACCTCGCGGCGCTGCGCGCGTGGCTGCGCGCGCAGGCCGACGCGGGCTGAGCGCGGCCGCGCGGGCGGCCCGTTTCCGCCGGCACGCCGGGGACGGCCGGCTTATGGCGGCCCGCTAATGGCGGCCTGCTCATGGCGACCTGTCGACCACAACAGGTTCCCAACGGCCGGCGGCCGCCGCGGGCTCAGCGCGGCGCGGCGATGCGCGTGGCCTGGTAGCGCCGTTCCTGAGTCGCGCCGCCGTAGCCGTAGGCGGCGGCGCGCGCATCGACGACGTGGATGTACGACACCTCGTGGACTTCGCCGATCAGCGCCGACAACTGCGCATAGGCGCGCTCGATGAAGCGCGCCTTCTCGTCCTTGGTATTGGTCTCGTCGGTGATGCTGATGTCGAGAAAGAACGAATTGCGCCCGAGTTCCTCCAGGCTGCGGCCGTCGACGAACCACAGCGCGCGATCGACGAAACGCACCTCGATGGCGATCAGCTCGCGTGGCTTGCCCAACGTTTCGACGGTGAGGTCGGCGACCAGGGCGCTGGCGCGGCGCGCCAGCGCCGGATCGGCGGGGCCGGAAATCTGCAGGTTCAGGTGCGGCATGGCGGCGGTTCTCTGCGGCGGGCCGGCATGACTCGGCCCCGGGATGCAGGTACAGGCTAGGCTTGCCGCATCCATCGGAATAGCGGGAAGATCGCCGCTCATCCATCGGCTATCCCGGTAACGCCGCCATGCGCAGCCTCGACCTCGACCAGCTCCGCGCCTTCGTCGCCGTCGCCGAAGCCGGCAGCATCTCCGCCGGCGCCGGCCGCGTGTTCCGCTCGCAGTCGGCGGTCAGCGAACAATTGCAGAAGCTCGAATCCGCCGCCGGCGCGGCCCTGTTGCTGCGCTCGCGCCAGGGCGTCGGCCTGACCCCGGCCGGACAGCGCCTGATCGGCCACGCCCGCCAGCTGCTGGCGCTGGGCGAACTGGCCTTGCACGACGTGCGCAACGAAGTACGCCGCACCCAGGCGCGGCTGGCGATCAGCGATTACTTCCGCAGCGACGAGATCGCCGGCCTGCTGGCGCAACTGGGCCGGCGCTGCCCGCAGTTGCGGCTGCAGGTCGAGGTCGGACTCAGCGCGGCGCTGGCCCAGGGCCACGCCGAAGGCCGCCACGATCTGGCGGTGATCATGCGCACCGGCGCCGCGCGCGAACGCGCCAAGACGCTGCCCCTGCGGCGCGAAGCCCTGCACTGGGTGGCCGCACCGGGCCTGGACCTGCGCGAGGAAAGCGAGTTGCCGCTGGTGCTGTTGCCGCCGGACTGCCGCCTGCATGGCTTGGCCGTACAACGCCTGCGCGCGCATCGCAGCGCCCATCGCATCGCCCACCAGGCCAGCGGCGTGGCCGGGCTGCAGGCGGCGCTGCGCGCGGGACTGGGCGTGGGTTGTCTCAATGCCTCGGCGATCGGGCCGGGCCTGGCGATCGCGCGATCGCCGCGACTGCCCGCCTTGCCGGACTGCGCGTTCGCCTTGCTCGCGCCGCCGGCCGATGCGCCCGCGGACCTGCACGAAGCGGCGGCGATCGTGCGCGCGTTCTTCGCCTGAAGCGCGCGGTCCAGGCGCGCGCTGGAACCCCACGAATGAAGCCTGCGGCTGGGAATCCGCCCGTCCCGACGGATCCAGCGCTTGTGACGGCGGCCAGGCGACCGCGAGCGGCGGCGCATGGCTTCGGGCCGGAGAATCGCCCGCCGCAGCCCGGGCGTGCGGCGAGTCGGCGGTTCCGCGGTGGGGTCAGAGCAGCATCAGCTCCGAGCGTTCCTTGGTGCTGTTGTCGACGAAGAACATCTTCTTGCCCTTGTCGGCTCGGTCCTCGACCACCTGATACAGGCGCAGGGCCTGACGGATCGCCGCGGTCTTGCTGACGCCCTTGCGGACGCACAACTCTTCGAGGAACTGCATCTCGCTGCCGGCCAGATTGAGGGTCATACGACGCCGGGTCTCTTTCATGAAATCACCTTACGTTGTGGCTGGGAGGATTCACGCTGACATCAGTGACTGCAAATCGCCGACGCCCGTAGCGGCGAAGGCGCAATCGCGCCGCCGGACCGGCCGGCGCGAGCCGGCGCAGCCTTGGCGGTGCGTTGAAGCCGCGCCGGCGGACCGGCGCGATGGGCGGACGGCGTCAGGGCCGTCCGCGGCTGCGGCCGCAGGCCGCGAGTTCGCGCGGCGTCGGCCGCCTGCGTACGGAGCGAACGGGAACCGGCTGCGCTCCGAGCTGTGCCGCTGCAATCGAAAGGCATGCGTAGGGTGACTTTCACTGCCCATTGAGGCACGCCCAGGGCAGAAAGCCGGACGCGTTGTATGGATGAATTGATCACTCCGCCGCCCCCTTATGGCCGATATGGACGCGTAATCGCTGCCGTCCGGCACCCTTCGACTTCCGACACCTGTCCCATCGGAGAAACCCGGGGGCCGAGGACATCGGTGGATTGACCGTGCACCAGACACGCGGTAGCGGAAAAGCGGGGCGCGAGGCAGCAGGCAGGGGGTTTGTGCGTTTTTTTCGACCGGTGACGTCGACAAATGACCTGTCGGGTCAATATAAATGTGATCAATATCACTAAATTGATCGATCTGTCCGGCAGGGGGTCATGCAAATTTTCAGACAAGTCCGAGCCGTTTTTCTTCACTGCAAGAGCCTTGGAGGTGCCTGCGAGCACACCGTGTCCTCGACTGGCCCGGTCCTGCGTCTCTACATCGGTTGCGACCAGAAGTCGTCCGGCCTGCCCTGCTCCCGCTCCACCTACCCGGCTCCGTCATGACGCGGAGCGAACGTGTCGCCGGTCACCCGGGTTTCCGAGGCTGGCGCACAAAAAACTTGACTAAAGGATGCTGGGTCCGATGCTTGGAAGTTTTGGCGCCTCGGCCTGCCCGCGCCTCCGGCCCGGCCACACGCCCCGATCGCAGTGCGGAGACAAAGGAATGAAATCGCCACACCCGCCGACCCTCGGCGGCCTGTTGCGCGCGCTGCGCGCCCGCAATCAATGGACCCTGAAACAGTTGAGCGAGCTTTCCGGCATCCCGCTGTCCACGCTGTCCAAGATCGAACACGACCGCCTGTCGCTGAGCTACGAGCGGCTGGTGCAGTTGAGCCAGCGCTTGAACCTGAGCATGGGCGAGCTGTTCTCGGCGCCGCGGCCGGCCGAGCGCGGGGTGACGGCGCGCCGCAGCATCGGCCGGCTGCGCGAGTCGCCGCACATCGGCGGCCGCAACTACGACGCCTACCTGCTGTGCGCGGAACTGCGGCGCAAACGGATGATCCCCGCGCTGACCCGGATCCACGCGCGCAGCCTGCAGGAGTTCGGCGAACTGGTGCGCACGCCCGGCGAAGAATTCGTCTACGTGCTCGACGGCGCGGTGGCGCTGCACACCGAGTTCTACGATCCGACCGTGCTGCGCGCCGGCGAGTGCAGCTACATCGACTCGGACATGGGCCACGCTTACGTCCTGGCCGAAGGCTGCGATTCGGCCACGGTGCTGGCGGTGGCGGCCTGCGACGACGAACAGCCGCTGCTGGATGCACTGGCGGCGCAGTGAGCCAGGCGGCGCAGCGCTTCGGGAATTCGGGAATTCGGGAATTCGGGAATTCGGGAATTCGGGAATTCGGACTGCGGACTGCGGACTGCGGACTGCGGACTGAAGGCTACGAGCTGCGATCGGCCCGTTGCGGTCCCCATTCGCGCGTCGCCAGCGCCCGATCCGGCCGGCGCTTCACGCGAATAACGACTACAGCGCGCTGCGCGGCGGCAACGCCCAGTCGATCGGCGTCTGGCCGTTGCGCTGCAGGTACTCGTTGGCGGCGGAGAAATGGCCGCAGCCAATGAAGCCGCGGTGCGCCGACAACGGCGAGGGATGCGGCGCCTTGAGCACGCGGTGCCGGCGCGGGTCGATCACCTTGCCCTTGGCCTGGGCATAACTGCCCCACAGCAGGAACACCAGCCCCTCGCGCTCGCGGTTGAGCACGTCGACGGCATGGTCGGTGAAGCCTTCCCAGCCCTTGCCCTGGTGCGCGCCGGCGCGGCCTTCCTCGACCGTCAGCACCGCGTTGAGCAGCAGCACGCCCTGGCGCGCCCACGGCAGCAGGCAGCCGTGGTCGGGCCGGACGATGCCGAGGTCGCGGTGGATTTCCTTGAAGATGTTGTCCAGCGACGGCGGCACCGCCACGCCCGGCTGGACCGAGAAGCACAGGCCGTGGGCCTGGCCCTGGCCGTGGTACGGGTCCTGGCCGAGGATCACCACCTTGACCTGGTCGAACGCGGTGGCGTCGAAGGCGGAAAAGATCTGCGGGCCGGGCGGGAAGATCCGCGCGCCCGCGGCCTTGCGCTCGCGCAGGAAGCGCGACAGCGACTGCATGTCCTCGCGCGCGAACCAGTCGCCGATGCGCGACTTCCACGACGGATCGAGCTTGATGTCGCGATCGCCGTCGCTCATGCCGGCACCGCCGCGGGCGTGCCGAGCCGCGACAGGCGCAGCTGGAACAAGGTCTTGGTCACCAGCAATCGTTCCTCGATCGGCTTGAGCACCAGATCGTTGGCGCCGGCGCGCAGCAACTCGCTCTGGTTGTCGCGGTTGGCGTCGCCGGTCATCACCAACACCGGCAGGCGGCGCTTGCCGTAAGCGAAGTCGTTGCGCAGCCGGGCGAGCAGGTCCTTGCCGCCGAGTTCGCCCTTCAGATACACGTCGGTCAGCACCAGGTCGGCGCCGGCGTCGCCGCCGTCGCGGCCGCTGGCGCGGTGCGCTTCCAGATGTTCGAGCGCTTCCTCCACGCCGATGAAATGCAGCACCTGCAGCGCATGGCGTTCGAGCATGCGCTTGGTCGCCACCGCCACCACCCGGCTGTCCTCGACGTAGAGCACGCGCGCGCCGGGAATCGGCTGCGGCTGCACGTAGCCGCGGATGAACGCGGCCAGCGCGCTCTGGCCGAGCGACTTGTCGAAGTAGTCGGTGACGTCCTCGGTGAAGCGGCGCGCCTCCAGATGGGCCTGGGCGTCGCCGGACACCACGATCACCGGCACGTAGGCCTGGCCCGCGGCCTCGCGCACCGCGCGCGCCAGGGCGATGCCGTCGCCGTCGGGCAGCACCAGCGAGGTGGTGACCAGATCGACTTCGCCGTGATCGAGCGCGAGCCTGGCCTCGATGATGGTGCCGCACTGGACGATGCGCGCATTCGGCAGCTCGCGCGCGAGCACGTCGGCGATGAGCTTGCGTACCAGCTTGGAGCCGTCCACCACCATCACCCGCGGCGCGGTGTTGTCGAAATGTCGCAGGTTCTGGCTTTGCATGCGGGGCGGTACCGTCTCCGGACGCGCGTCCGGCGGCGCGGGCGGCCGGGGCGGAAGGAGCGCAGGTCGTGCGGGGGGGAGTCCGATTCTAGGCGCAAGCGGGGTCGGATTCCGAGTCTTGCGCTGCAAGCCGGTGCGCCGGCCGCATCCGGGTGGGCGTTGCGGGAGGGACTTCAGTCCCGATGCTGTTCGCCGAGGTCGCCGCGATCGGACAGGAAAGCGTCGGGACTGGAGCCCCTCCTACAGCCGCCGCGCCTCCAGCGCCTGCGGCGGCTCAGTCCTGCCCGCCGCGGGTCTGGCGCAGGTAATGCCCGGTCACCACCCCGGCGCCAAGCCAGCCCAGCGCGGCGGCGCCGGCGAGGATGCCCAGTGCCTGCAGCGGATCGAAGCCGCGCAGGGCGAAGCGGCTGCCGTAGCTTTGCGCCAGCGCGCCCAGCGGTTCGCGCAGGCTGTGGTCGGCCGCGGTCAGCAGCGCCAGCGCGACCGCGCCGGCGGCCAGGCCGTAACAGGCGCCCAGGTACAGGAACGGCCGGCGGATGAAGCCGTCGGTGGCGCCGAGTTGCTGCAGCACGCCGATTTCCTCGCGCCGCGACTGGATGTCCAGGCGCACGGTGTTGCCGACCACCAGCAGCGCGCCCAGGCCGAGCATCGCCGCCAGCACCCAAGCCAGGCGGGTGCCGAAGCGCAGCCAGCCGTCCAGGCGCTGGCGCCAGCCGGCGTCGTGCTGGACCACGTCGGCCTCGCCCAACTGCTCCAGCGATTGCGCCAGGGCCAGTTCGTCGCCCTTGGGCGTGACCACCAGCAGGCTCGGCAGCGGATTGTTCTCGACCGCGGCCAGCGCCTCGGCCAGGCCGCTCTTCTCGCGCAACTCGGCCAGGCCCTGCTCGGGCGTGCGCACGTCCACCGCGCCGACGTCCGGCCGCGCGCGCAGCTGTTCGGCGAGCGCGCGGGCGCGTTCGACCTCGATCTGCGGCTTCAGGAACACGCTGATCTGGCGCGAACGCTGGACGTCGCCGGCGAAGCGCTCGATGTTGCTCAACGCCGCCCACAGGCCCAGCGGCAACGCCAGCGCCACCGCCATCACGCCGATGGTCAGCAGCGCCGCCCAGGGCTTGCGCAGCAGCCGGCCGAGGCTGGCGACCAGACTGTAGAGATGATGGTCCAGCCACATGCCCAGGCGCGATTGCGCCGAGGCGTCGACCGCCGGCTCGGCGCGTTCGGCGCGCAGCTCGGAAGGACGCAGGTCGGCGCGGCTCGCGTCGGCGCGCTTGTCGGCCATGCGCTCGCTTGCGCCATCCTCGTCGGGTCGGAAGTCTTCAGCGCTCATTCGGCCAGGTCCTCCGGGGCGATGTCGTCGACCAGGCGACCGTGGTTGAGCACCAGCACGCGCTTCTTCATGCGCTTGACCAGGGCCAGGTCGTGGCTGGCGATCAGCACGCTGGTGCCGCGTTCGGGCAGCGACTGGAACAGCGCCATGATCTCGGCCGACAGGGTCGGGTCGAGGTTGCCGGTGGGTTCGTCGGCGACCAGCAGGCGCGGCTCGCCGATGATCGCGCGGGCGATGCCGACGCGCTGCTGCTCGCCGGCCGAGAGCTCGCCCGGCAGCGCCGTGGCGCGCGCGCCGAGGCCGACCTTCTCCAGCGCCGAGCGCACCCGCCGGCCGATGTCGCCGCGGCGCAGGCCGCGCAGCAGCAGCGGCAGGGCGACGTTGTCGGCGACGCTGCGGTCGGCGAGCAGGCGATGGTCCTGGAACACCACGCCGACGTCGCGCCGGTGCAGGGCGATGCGGCGGCCGCGCACCTTGAGCAGGTTCTTGTCGGCGAACACCACCGCGCCGCGGCTGGGCCGCTCGCTGAGGTGGATGAGCTTGAGCAGGGTGCTCTTGCCGGCGCCGGAATGGCCGGTGACGAACAGCATCTCGCCGGCGGCGACCTCGAAGCTGACTTCGCTGAGTGCCTCGTGGCCGCTGCTATAGCGTTTGCTGACGTTGTCGAAGCGCAGGACGGTCATGGCGGAAGTATCGCAGAGCGAATCGCCGGAAGACATCGGGGTTCGGCGCGGCGGTTCGGTTTGCGTTCGCGCTGCGGCCGGCGTGGCCTCATCCGGGATCGGCCGCGCGCGGCTCGAACCGGAACATCGCAACGGAAAGCGTCGGGCCTGAGCGCTCTCCCACAAAAACACGAAGCCCCTCCCACGACAGGCCCGACGTGCTCGGGCGCTGTTGTGGGAGGGGCTTCAGCCCCGACGCTTTACGACCGGGTCGCCCGCGAGCGCGACGAAGCGGCGCGCGCCGCTTCGCCGGCCGGCCTCAGTGCTGGGTGCGCGGCGGACGCGCCACCAGCGACTTCAGCTTGCGGCCGAGGCGGCTCAGCAGCGAGGGCTGGCCCTGCGGCTGGGCCGGCTGCGCGGCGGCGGCCGGCTTGTGCGCGGGCACCGCCTTGGGCGTCGAAGCGGCCGCCGGCTGCGCGGTTTGCGCGGCCTGCGGCGCGTTGGCCGAACCCTCGGCGCCGTCGATGCGGCGACCGCCGCGACGGCGACGGCGCTTGCGCGGCGCGCGCTCGCCCTCGGCGGCCGGGCTGGCGCCCGGATGCGCGGCCTGCGCGGCGGCGTCCTGGACCGGCGCGCCTTCGACGCGCGGCTTGCGCGGCGGACGCGGCGCGCCCGCTTCGGCGCCGGCCGTCGCGGCCGCGCCTTCTTCGCTGCGCGGCTTGCGCGGCGCGCCGTCGCGACGGCCTTCGCTGCGGCCGCCGGGACCGCCGCTACGGCCGCTGCCGCCGCCGCTGCTGCGGCCACGACCGCCGCCGCCGCCGCCGCGACGCTGTTCGTCGGCCGCGCGCTGCTCGCGCGCTTCCTTGAAGATCGCGCCGATGCTCTCGTTCTCTTCCTCGCCGTCCTCGGCCGCCGGCAGCTCGCGCTGCGGACGCGGCAGCGCCACCAGCAGTTCGGCGTCGACCGGCGCGGTCGGCAGCTTCTGCTCGATGTAGGCCTCGATGTCCGGCAGGCTCATCGCGTAGCGCTCGCAGGCGAAGCTGATCGCGTCGCCCTCGGCGCCCAGGCGCGCGGTGCGGCCGATGCGGTGGACGTAGTCCTCCGCGTCGAACGGCAGGTCGTAGTTGTAGACGTGGCTGACGCCGTCGATGTGCAGGCCGCGCGCGGCCACGTCGGTGGCGACCAGGATCTCGAGCTGGCCCTTCTGGAACTTGTTCAGCAGCGACTCGCGCTTCTTCTGCGGCACGTCGCCGGACAGCACGCCGACGCGGTAGCCGCCGCGCTCCAGCGCGCGCGCGACGCGCTCGACGAAGGCCTTGGTGTTGACGAACACCATCGTGCGCGCGCCCTCGCTGCGCGACAGCAGGCCCAGCAGCAGCGGGATCTTCTCGTCGTCGGCGGGGAAGTAGACCTTCTGCCGGACCTTGGCCGCGGTGATGAACTCGGTCTCGACCACGACCTTCTCGGGCTCGTTCATGTGCTCGTAGGCCAGCTCCAGCACGCGATGGCTCAGCGTCGCGGAGAACAGCAAGGTCTGGCGCTCGGTGCGGATCGGCATGCGCCGCAGCAGGAAGCGGATGTCCTTAATGAAGCCCAGGTCGAACATGCGGTCGGCTTCGTCGAGCACGCACACTTCGCAGGCGTGCAGCGAGACCACCTTGTGCTGCTTGACGTAGTCGATCAGCCGGCCCGGCGTGGCGATGATGACGTCGGCGCCCTTCTGCAGCAGCTCGCGCTGCTTGTCGTAGTCGACGCCGCCGTAGACCAGGGCGAACTTCAGGCCCAGCTCGGAGCCGAACTTGACCGCGTCCTTGTGGATCTGGATCGCCAGCTCGCGGGTCGGCGCCAGGATCAGCGCGCGCGGGTCCTCGGGCTTGCGCTCGGCCAGGGCCGGGCGGGTCAGCAGGCGGTTGATGACCGCGACCAGGAAGGCCAGGGTCTTGCCGGTGCCGGTCTGGGCCTGGCCGGCGACGTCGCGGCCGGTCAGGGCGATCGGCAGGGTCAGCGCCTGGATCGGCGTGCAGCGGGAGAACCCGGCCGCTTCCAGACCCGCGAGCAGGCTCGGATGCAGGTCGAAGGACGAGAACGTGATATCGGTTAAAGGCTTGTCGCTCATGCGTTTCCGGAATCCGCGCCGGTTCGGCGCCGTAGGGTGTCGCTTGCGTGGGTGGCGTCGGCGAAGCAGACTGCCGGGGCCGAGCCGGACCCCGTTTTATATGTCGGGAAGACCGGTTCGAGGAGGCCGTGGCGCCACGCGATACGCTGTGTCCCAGCCCTTGAAGGGGCCTTGAAGGCGCCACGAAACGCCCCAGTTTAGCGTAAGCCCCCGCCCGGCATGGCCCGCCTGGGCATTCCGTTCCAAATTAGTCCATTCCGTATGGTTTGGACACCCGCAGGAGACCCCCGTGAGCGAAAAAGTTCTGCATGCTGGCGCCGCCGATTTCGATGCCACCGTGCTGCAGTCGTCCGAACCCGTCCTGGTCGATTTCTGGGCGCCGTGGTGCGGCCCGTGCAAGGCCATCGGCCCGATCGTCGAGCAGCTGGCCGACCAGTACGACGGCCGCGCCAAGGTGGTCAAGGTCGACGTGCAGGAACATCCCGCGCTCGGCGTGCGTTTCAACATCCGCAGCATCCCGATGCTGATGATGTTCAAGGACGGCCAGATCCACTCGACCCAGCTGGGCGCGCCGCCGAACATCAAGACCCTGCTGACCCAGATGATCGACAAGGCCATCTGAGCCGGCCGACCTGAGCAGCGACCGGTCCGCGCCCGCCACGGGCGCGGACCCTCCCCGACCGGCCGGCGAGCCGCCCCGGTCAGGTGAACGGCAAGATTGGGGAATCTTGCCGCAGCCCCGCAGCAATGCTAGTTTCGCGGTACCCGGCGTCGGACTTCGCGTCCCCGCGCCGCACCCCGTCTAGCAACTCATCACATCCATCCACGTCCCTGACGTCCCGCTCGCCCGATGCGAGCGCTCGCCGCTTAGCGAGGAACCTCCGCTTGTCCGATAAGACCCCCGACGCTGGCGAAACCGCCGAGAAGCGCGTGCGCAAGCCGCGCGCCAGCAAGGCCGCCGAAGCCGCTCCGGCCGTCGTCGCCGATGCCAGCCCCCTGATTCCCGCGCCGATGCCCGCGAGCGAATCCGCTCCGGCGCCGACGCCTCGCGCGGCCAAGGCCGCCGCCCCGGCCGCCAGCGCCGGCGAGTCCGCTCCGGCCGCCTCCGGCGCCGCCGAGACCGCCGCGCCGCAGCACGCCGGCAACGGCCAGCCGGCCGGCGAAGGCGGCGGCGCGGCCAACAACAACCCGCAACAGTCGCAGCAGCAAGGCCAGCAGAACCAGGGCGGCCAGCAGCGCGACGGCGGTTTCGACAACCGCGGCGGCAACAACCGCCGCGACCGCTTCCGCAACCGCCGCGACCGCGAGCGCAACAACCGCCAGCAGCAGCGCGGCGGCAACGGCGGCGAGGATTTCGGCGACAACGGCGAGAACTTCGTCCCGCGTCCGCACCCGCAGGTGCCCGAGGGCTTCCCGCAGTACTCGCTGGGCGACCTCAAGCGCATGCCGGCGCCGAAGCTGCTCGACCTGGCCGACCAGCTCAGCATCCAGGAAGGCGTCGCCCGCGCGCGCAAGCAGGACGTGATCTTCGCCCTGCTCAAGGTGCTGACCCGCCACGGCGAAGGCGTCGCCGCCGACGGCGTGCTGGAAATCCTGCCCGATGGCTTCGGCTTCCTGCGCGCGGCCGAGGCCAGCTACCTGGCCGGCCCGGACGACACCTACATCTCGCCGAGCCAGATCCGCCGCTTCAACCTGCGCACCGGCGACCACCTCTCCGGCCGCATCCGCTTCCCCAAGGACGGCGAGCGCTACTTCGCCCTGTCGGTGGTCGACAGCATCAACGGCGAGCCGCTGGAAGCGTCGAAGAACAAGGTCCTGTTCGAGAACCTGACCCCGCTGTTCCCGCGCAAGCGCTTCCGCCTGGAACGCGGCGACGGGTCCACCGAGGACATCACCGGCCGCATCCTCGACCTGATGGCGCCGCAAGGCAAAGGCCAGCGCGCGCTGATCGTCTCGCCGCCGAAGGCCGGCAAGACGATGATGATGCAGCAGGTCGCCACCGCGATCACCCACAACCATCCCGACGTGCACCTGATCGTGCTGCTGGTCGACGAGCGTCCGGAAGAAGTGACCGAAATGCAGCGCACCGTGCGCGGCGAAGTGGTCTCCTCGACCTTCGACGAACCCGCCGCGCGCCACGTGCAGGTCGCCGAGATGGTGATCGAGCGCGCCAAGCGCCTGGTCGAACACAAGAAGGACGTGGTGATCCTGCTCGACTCGATCACCCGCCTGGCCCGCGCCTACAACAACGTCGTGCCGAGTTCGGGCAAGGTGCTGTCGGGCGGCGTCGACGCCAACGCCCTGCACCGTCCCAAGCGCTTCTTCGGCGCCGCGCGCAACGTCGAAGAAGGCGGCTCGCTGACGATCATCGCCACCGCGCTGATCGACACCGGCAGCAAGATGGACGAGGTGATCTACGAAGAGTTCAAGGGCACCGGCAACTCGGAAGTCCACTTGAACCGCCGCATCGCCGAAAAGCGCGTGTACCCGGCGATCGACATCAACCGCTCGGGCACCCGCCGCGAAGACCTGCTGATCGAGCCGGAGCTGCTGCAGAAGATCTGGATCCTGCGCAAGCTGCTGCACGGCATGGACGAGATCGGCGCGATGGAGTTCCTGCTCGACAAGATGAAGACGACCAAGTCGAACGACGAGTTCTTCAGCTCGATGAAGCGCTGAGTCGGTCCGGCTCGCCACGAAAAGCCCTCGCCTCGCGCGAGGGCTTTTTCGTTTTGGGGATCGCTCTCGCCGGAACCCATCGCGGTTTCGATTCCGACTGTAGGAGCGGCGCGAGCCGCGACCGCGACACTTCAAGCTCGCGCCGCAAGCGAGGTTTCGCGGTCGCGGCTCGCGCCGCTCCTACAGGAGGGATAACGCAGGTTCGCGACCGGCTTGAGGCTCAGGCCGGACCGCAATCGACGGTCACTGCATGCTCGATGCCTTGGCGGAACATCTTCGCGTAAGGACAGATGCGTTCGGTGTTGCGCACCAGCTCCGCCGCCAGCGCGCGGTCGAGCCCGGGCAGGCGCACGCGGATTTCGGCCGAGAGCAGGAACAGGCCGTCGGCGGGGTCGCGCGCGAAACTCACCGCCGCGTCCACCGCGAACTCGGGCAAGGCGACGCCGGTGCGCTGCGCCAGCAACATCAGCGCGCCATGGAAACAGGCCGCGTAACCGGCGGCCAACAACTGTTCGGGATTGCTGCCGCCGCCGGGCCCGCCGAGCTCCGGCGGCAGACGCAGTTCGACCGCCAGCGCGCCGTCGTCGGAACGCGCGCTGCCCGACGCGCGCGCGTGCCCGGCTTCGCCGCCGCGCACGCTGACGCGCCCGGTGTAGAGCGCGACGCTGGCGTCGCCGCGGTACTTGTCCAGCAGGCTGGCGGGCGGCGCTTGCAGCGGGGCCATGGCCACGGTCCTGAGGCGGGCGGTGCGGATGCGGCCGACGCCCGGTTGCGGCGCGCGTCGGGGCGGCGGCGGACGGCGGCTCAAGCCCGCGGCGCGGGACGCGCGTGCCCGGACTGCGCCAGCCAGGCGTCGAAATCCAACGCGCCGAGCCAGGCCTCGCCCTCGGGCACCAGCGTGCCGTCGTCCAGTTCGGCGCCGAAGTAGCGCGCGTGCGGGTCGGTGACGGCTTCGCGCGGGTCCTCGACCGCGCGCAGGTAACGCTGTGCCAGGCGCGCCATCGGCAAGCGCTCGGGGCCGGCGATCTCGACGATGCCGTTGGCCGGCGGCTGCTGGGCCAGGCGCGCGACCGCCGCGGCGACGTCCTCGGCGGCGATCGGCTGGATCTGCGCCTGCGGCAGGCGCACGCGCTCGCCGTCGGCGCCGGACTGGACGATGCCGGGCAGGAACTCGAAGAACTGGGTCGAATGGACGATGGTGTAGGGCCGGTTGGATTCGCGGATCAACCGTTCCTGTTCGATCTTGGCGCGGAAGTAGCCGCTTTGCGCGAGCTTGTGGGTGCCGACCACCGACAGCGCGAGGTGGTGGCCGACGCCGGCGCGCGCTTCGGCGGCGAGGATGGTGCGGCCGGCGGCGGCGAAGAATTCGAGCACCGCCGCGTCCTCGAACGAAGGCGAATTGGCCAGATCGATCACGGTGTCGGCGCCGGCCATCGCCGCGTCGAGTCCGGCGCCGGTGAGGATGTCCACGCCGGTCGAGGGCGCGGCGGCCAGCGCCTCGTGTCCGGCCGCGCGCAGCCGCGCCACCACCTTGCCGCCGATCAGTCCGGTACCGCCGATGACCAGGAATTTCATGGATCGCCTCCGCAGGTTGGATTTCGATAAGGGCGGCCGGCGCGCGGGCGGCGCCGGCCGATCGCAAGCGATGCTAGGAAGCCGGCCGCGCCGGCGGTAGCCCTCGCCGCGGCCGCGCGGCGTTGCCCTGCGCGCACCAATCGCCGCGGCTAGCCGGCGGCGGCCAGCGCCGCGGGCACGGCGGCGCAGGCATGATCGAGCGCGCAGTCCAGATCCAGCGCGCGCACCCGCGCGGTGGCGAAGTCGATGAAGACGCGCACGCGCTTGGGCAGTTGCTCGCGACTGAGGTAGCACAGGTAGTGGCCGCCGTCGTCGGGCGCGTAGCCGCCCAGGCAATGCACCAGCGCGCCCGAGCGCAGCGCGTCGCACGCCAGGTACGCCGGCAGCTGCGCCAGGCCCTGGCCGTCGACGGCCGCGTGCAGCAGCAGTTCGTCGTCGTTGAACGCCAGCTCCGCCGCGGGCGCGAACGCCTGCGCGCGGCCGTCGACCTTGAACTCCCAGGCGCGCAGGCGGCCGCCGCCGAGGCGGCGGTTGAGGCAGGCGTGGCGCGCCAGTTCCGCCGGCGAAGCCGGCAGGCCGTGGCGGCGCGCGTAGTCGGGCGCGGCGCACACCAGCCACTGCATCGGGATCAGTCGCTTGGCGATGACCTGGCTGTCGTCCAGACGGCCGTCGCGAAAGGCCAGGTCGAGCCGGTCCACGGCCAGCTCCGGCGTGCGTTCGTCCAGCACCAGTTCGATCGCGACGCCGGGATGGCGGCGGCGGAATTCGCCGAGCAGCGGCGCCAGCACCTTGCGGCCGAAGCCGGGCGCGGCGCCGATGCGCAGCTGCCCGCGCGGCGGGCCGTCGCGCAGCTCGCGCAGGTCTTCCAGCGCCTGCACGATGCGCTCCATGCCGGGCCGGCAATGGTCGAAGAACAATTGACCTTCGGGGGTGAGCGAGGTCGAACGCGTGGTCCGCGAGAACAGCCGCGCGCCGACCTGTCCTTCCAGTTTCTGCACGCTGCGGCTCACCGCCGAGCGGCCGATGCCGAGGCGATCGGCGGCGCGGGCGAAGCTGCCTTCGGTGGCGACGGCGATGAAGGCGACCACGCCCGCGTAGCTGGCGGAGAACGCCGGCGAAAGCGGCGACGGCGACGCTGGCGGCGAGAGCGCGACGGGCGCGGCGCAGGCATGCGGCGGCGGTGCCGCACCCGCGGACGGGTCGCGGCGACTCGCGGCCGGGGCGACGGCGGACAGGTTCGCGCGCCGATCTTCTCGCGCGCGCGGCGGAACGGATGGATGCGGGTTCATACCCGATACGTCGAACCAGCGTCGGGGTTTGTGACATCCCGGCGATTGGTGCGTCGCGCTCAACACCGCGCGTCCGCGCGGCGGCCTACCGCGGCGCCGGCCGCCGGCCTAGATTGGCCGCCAACCGCCGGCACTTCCGCCGCGCCGCACCTCACCTCACGGAGCTTGCGTCATGACCCAGCGCCTGGATTACCAACAGCAGTCCCCGGAACTGTTCAAGAAGCTCGTCGACTTCAGCATGGCCACCAAGAAGCCCTCGCTCGGCCACACCCTGCTGGACCTGGTCAACATCCGCGCCTCGCAGCTCAACGGCTGCGGGTTCTGCCTGGACATGCACGTCAAGGAAGCCACGATCCGCGGCGAGCGTCCGCTGCGCCTGCACCATGTCGCGATCTGGCGCGAATCGACCCTGTTCGCCCCGCGCGAACGCGCCGCGCTGGCCTGGACCGAGGCGCTGACCCAGCTCTCGCCGCAGGGCGTGCCGGACGAGCTCTACGACCGCGTGCGCACCCAGCTGTCGGAGCAGGAGATCGTCGAGCTCACTTATGCGGTGATGACGATCAACGCCTGGAACCGCATCAACGTCGCGTTCCGCGCGACCCCGGGCAGCCACGACAAGGCCTTCGGCCTGGACAAGGCCCAGCTCGCCTGAGCCCGCGCACGGCGGGCGCCGCGCGCGTCCGCCGTGGTCCGTCAATGCACCCGCCGGTGCGCTCGCCCAGCGCGCGCCCCGTCCGCAACGGCCATCCCGGAGCCGCCCATGTCCCCTCGCCTGTCCGCCCTCGCCATCCTCCTCGCCGCCGCGTGCCCGGTCGCGGCCGCCGCCCACGGCGCCGCGCCGGCCGCGGGCCACGCCGCGCCCGCTCCGGTCGTGACCGAGGTCATGCGCAAACCGCTGCCCGACTATCCCGGCAAGGAAGCGCTGATGCTGTCGGTCGAATACCCGCCCGGCGGCGCCGATCCGGTCCATCGCCACGATGCGCACGCCTTCGTCTACGTGGTCGAAGGCGCGATCGTGATGGGCGTGGCCGGCGGCAAGGAGGTCGAGCTCAAGGCCGGCGAGAGCTTCTACGAAGCGCCCGGCGACCTGCACACGGTCGGCCGCAACGCCAGCGACAAGCGCCCGGCCAAGTTCGTGGTGGTGCTGCTCAAGGATGCCGGCAAGCCGGCGCTGATGCCGGTGCCCTGAGGCGCCGGCCGGACGCGGACGCGCGCCACGGTCGGCGCGCGTGCGCCTGGGTCACAATCGCGCCTCCCGATCCGACTCAGCGGTGTATGGACGGCGCTCTCGACTGCTTCACCCGCCTGCGCCCGCGCCTGCTCGGGCTGGCCTACCGCATGCTCGGCTCGCTGGCCGAGGCCGAGGACGTGGTCCAGGACGTGTGGCTGGGCTGGAACGAGACCGGCGCCGCGCAGGCCGACGACGCCGAGGCCTGGCTGGCGGTCGCCACCAGCCGCCGCGCGATCGACCGCCTGCGCCGCGCGCGCGCCGAACGCGCGCGCTACGTCGGCCTGTGGCTGCCCGAGCCGGTGCTCACCCAGGACGCGCCGGCCACACCGGAAGACCTGCACGAAGCCGCCAACGATTTGTCGGTGGCGTTCCTGACGGTGCTGGAACGGCTCGCGCCGCAGGCGCGCGCGGCGTTCCTGCTGCGCGAGGCCTTCGACGCCGACTACGCGCAGATCGCCCGCGTCCTCGACAAGAGCGAAGCCGCGTGCCGGCAGATCGTGCATCGCGCCAAGGCGCAGCTGCGCGAGCAGCAGCCGCGCTACCGGGTGCCGGCGCAGGCGCACCGACGGCTGATGCAGCGCTTCCTCGACGCCTGGAACGCCGGCGACCTCGGCGCGATGAGCGCGCTGATGGACGACTCGGCGACCTTGATCGGCGACGGCGGCGGCATCGTCGCCACCTTCCCCGCGCCGATGGTCGGCGGCCCGCGCATCGCCCGGCTGCTGTTCGCCTCGACCTTGCGCCGCGAGCGCGGCCTGCGCCTGCAGGCGGCGACGATCAACGGCCGCCTGGGCGTGTTGCGCTACTTCGGCGACGCGCTGGAATCGGCGCAGGCCTACCACAGCGACGGCGAACGCATCCTCGGCGTGTACGTGCAGCGCAATCCGCACAAGCTGCGGCGGATCGCGCTGGGGGCGACGGCGCGGCTGGGCTGACGGCGAGGCGGTGGCGATCCGCAACGCGGGTCGGCCCGGTCGGCCCGGTCGGGCCGGAACGCCGGCGAAAACACCGGCGAAAACGCCAGGGCCCGCCGGCCCGATGCTCTCCGATCGGACTCCGGTCGTACGCATCGCGACCGGAACGGAGAACATCGGGCCGGCGGGCCCCGTGGAGGGTTGCCGGCGCCCGCGCCGGAGCCCTGGAGGACTCCGGCGCCGAAGCGCCGGCGCGCCGATTACAAGCCGCGGCCGCCCGCGACCTGGTTCTGCTGCGCGTTCTGGCCGTCGCCGCTGGCGGCGTGGTGCGCGGCCAGCTTGCTGCTGGTCTCGATGCTCTGGTCGGCGCCCTTGACCACATCGATGGCGACCATGCGCCGGGTCGGCGAATCCAGCTCGCCCTGCACCGCGAACACGCGGCTGCCGTCCTTGCTCGGCACCAAGTGATCGACCTGGTTCAGGCCGGCCTCGCGCGCGGCCGGCACCAGCGCCGCGGCGAGGTTCTTCTGCTGCTGCTCGCCGAGTTTGTTCGGCAGGTCGACGCCCTTGACCTTGTCGAGCAGGTCGCGGTACTGGCCGTTGAGCGCGTTGGCGCCGCTGGTCAGGATGCCGGCCACGCGCAGGCCTTCCTCGACCGCGCCGCCGAGCTTGTTGGTGTTGCGGTTGGCGACCTCGCGCTGCGGGTCGGGCAGCAGGTAGGTGCCGCGCTCGCGTTCCCCGTCGCGGTCCTTGACGTAGCGCTTGACGTCCTTGAGCTCGAGGTCGAGGAATTCCTTCGACGCGCCCTTGGCCGCCTGCGCCAGCTGCATCGCCTGCTGCGGGGTCAGCTTCTCCAGGCCCTGGCCGCTGGCCAGCGCCTCGACCAGCGACTCGGGCTGCACCTTCTGCTTGAGGAAGGCGAGGAAACGCTCGCGGGTCTCGCCGTTGCCGCCGAAGCCGTCGACGATGCGGGTGGCGGTGGACAAGGCGTTGCCGGCGTCGGTGGGCATGCCGGCGATCTGCCGCATCACCCCGCTGATGGCCTGCTTGGGCTCCATGCCTTCGGCGAACGGGAAGCGCTCGCGGAACTCGTCCCACTGCGGCTTGAGGATGGCTTCGCGGATGTGCTTGATCAGGCTGTAGGCGCCGGCGGCGAAGGCGACCACGGCGATGCCGATCGGGGCGACGCCGATCAGGCCGGCGACCAGGCCCGAATTGCTCGCGCCCATCAGCAGCGCGGTGCTGCCGACGTTGCCGGCGAGCTTGAAGCCGCCGTTGAGCAGGTCGAACGCGGAGTTGACCCGGTCGTCGGTGGTCAGCGCCTTGCCGGTGACCGGGTCGCGGCCGTTGAACACGCGGCCTGCGTTGTGGCTGATCTCGCGCGCGCCGCCGGTGATGCCCTTGACCGCGGTGTAGCGCTCCAGCAGCTTGGCCGCCTCGCGTTCGTGGCCGCTGCGGGTGGCGAATTCCAGCACCGCGCTCAACGCGACCGCGTCGAGCGGCTTGCCGGCCTGCTGCGCGGCGGAACCGGCCTTGATCGCCGCGTCCAGCGCTTCCAGGGTTTCCAGCACGTCGGGCTTGCCGGCGGCGGCGGCCAGGCCCTTGAGCTTGTGCAGCGGAGCGTCTTCGCTGCCGGGCGCGTGCGGGTCGTGCTGCGCGGCCCAGTCCTTGGCGTAGGCGGTCAGCGCGGTCTGCGCGGACGCCGGCACCTGCAGCGAGTACCCCTGGAACGGCGGGGCGACGCGGCCTTCGCCGCGGCTCTCGCCGGGCTGCAGCTTCCAGGCGAAGCCGGCGTCGGCGAAGGCGCCGCCGGGCGCGGACGCGGCGGCGACGGTGGCGTCGAGGGTGTCCTCGTCCACCACCAGGCCGTTGCGTTGCAGGGCGTCGGCGACGAAGGCGCGCATCACCGTCGCGCGCGGCCATTCGCCGTCGGCGGGCAGCAATGCGGTGTAGGCGGTGGCTTGGCTCAGCGGTACGCCCTGTCCGGCGTACCAGCGCGGGGCGGCGGGGTCCCCGGCCGCGGCGACGCCGACGGGGGTGGGTGAATCGACTACGGCGGCATTCATAGACACTGGCTCCATGTCGGTGCTATTTGCTTCACGAGTCGCCGAGCCCGACTAGGGATGAGGAGCTCCGGGATGGCGGGCGAACCCGCATGATGCCCTCGAAGCTGAACGACAGCAATTCGTCAGCGTACGTTGGCGCCCGGGTTTGGCCTGAAGAATGCCCGTTCAGCGTTACCGCCCGTCGGCCGGGGCGATGCGCCCCGCCCCGCCCCGCCCCGTCCGCGACCGCTCCCGCCGCATCGCCGCGCTTCGCGGCCGCCGCCTTCGCTTTCAGCCGACCGCCCGCGCCGCCGCTGCGCGCGGCGGCGTCGCATCGCCCTGCTTGGCCTTGCCGGCGACGGCGCCGTCGGCATGCAGCAGCGGCGGACGGTCGAAGGTCGGATTGCACGCGCTCAGCAACAGCGCCGCGAACAGCAAGGTCAGGGTCTTCATCGAAATCTCCATATGGGTCGGCCGGATACGGGCGTATCCGACGGGCGTACGCGGCCGTGAGCGTCCTGCGCAAAACCGGCACATTTCGTGCGGCGGCCGCACGTAATTTTCGCTACCTGCGTTCGCAGGCATCGCGACTGCGCGAGCGCCTTTTCGACACCGCGACCGCAAGCAAAAAAAAGCGCCTCCGCGAGGGAGGCGCTGGTTCGGCATCGGTGCGGACGCGACGGGCTCAGCCGTTGCCGTCGAGCCCGTCGAGCAGCCGCCGGCCGCCGCCGAGCAGGCGCGGGCCGTTGCCGGCCATGGCGTCGACGCCGGCGTCGGCGGTCTGCCGCGCCCACGGCGCGCGCTGGCGCGGGCCGGGCACGTACACGTCCCATTGCCCGTAAGCCTTGTCCTGGTGACCGGGCAGCACGAACGTGACCGGCACGCGCACCAGCCAGGAGTCGTTGCCCGCCTCCTCGCCCTGGCTCGGCGGCACGATGCTCCAGCGCCGCACCGCGGCCAGGGTGGCCTCGGCGAAGGACTTGCGGAACCACTCCATCTGCGCCTGGGTGCCGACCCGGTACAGATTGACCTGCTCGACGAAGGACTCCCGGACCTTGCCGTCGCGGCCGAACCGCGCGACCACGTACACCGTGGCCGGCACGCCCTGCATCGCCGCGCGGGTCGGGTAGGTCGGCGGCGGCGTGGAATGGTCGAACGGCGGCTCGGGCTCGCCGAAGCTCGCGCTGACGATGCGCATGACGTACGCGTCGTCGGTCTGCGCCTGCGGATCGCGGCGTACCGCCACGCGCAGCGTCATCGCGACCTCGGCCGCCGGCGCGGGTTCGGCCAGCGCCTCGAAGCGCCAGCGCGGCACCGCGCCGCCGATCAGCTTCACCACGTCGCCGGGCACCTGCGCTTCGCGGTCGACGCTCACGTCCTCGACCCGGCCGTCGGCGGCGATGCGCACCGTGCCGGTCACCACCATGCTCATCTCGGCCTGCTTGCGCACCTCGGCGCGCCCCTGCGCCATGGCCGACGCCGGCGCCGCCAGCGCGGCGATCAGCACGAGCGCCGCCCATCCTTTCATTGCCTTCATTTGCCGCATGATTCCCTTGCTCGACGAAAACGAAAAACGACGCTGCAACAACGACGATTGAAAATCGTCGAGCCGGCAACCATAGCAAACCGGTTGCGTCATCCATCGCCCCAGCGGGCCGTTGTCGGCGATGCAGCGTCCCATCCCTCTCCCCCATCCGACGCCAGCAGGCGCCATAATCCCAGCCGGAGGTGCCTATGCACGGTGGCGGTCTCGAACTTGCGTTGTTGTTCCTGCTGGCCGCGGTCATCGCCGTGCCGGTGTTCCGCAAGTTCGGACTGGGCGCGGTGCTGGGCTATCTGGCCGCGGGCGTGGTGCTCGGGCCGTACGGCGTCAAGGTCATCGCCGACGCCGAGCCGGTGTTGGCCGCGTCGGAAATCGGCGTGGTGATGATGCTGTTCGTGATCGGCCTGGAGCTGTCGCCGTCGCGCTTGCGGGTGATGCGCAAGCCGGTGTTCGGCGCCGGCGGCCTGCAGGTGATCCTCAGCGGCATCGCCCTGGGCGCGCTGGCGATGTTCGGCGGCGGCCTGGGCTGGAAGGCCGCGACCGTGGTCGGCCTCGGCCTGGCCCTGTCTTCGACCGCGGTGTGCTTGCAGTTGTTGTCCGAACGCAAGGGCCTGACCGCCGACTACGGCAAGCTCGCGTTCGCGATCCTGCTGTTCCAGGACCTCGCCGCGATCCCGCTGCTGGCGGCGATCCCGCTGCTCGGCAAGGCCGCGGGCGTGGAAGGCCTGAACTGGATTTCGGTGGCCAAGGCGGTCGGCGCGATCGCCGCGGTGGTGTTCGGCGGCCGGGTGCTGCTGCGCCAGGTGTTCCGGGTGGTGGCGCGCACGCAGATGCCGGAAGTGTTCACCGGCGCGGCGCTGCTGACCGTGCTCGGCTCGGCCTGGATCCTGCAGACCGCGGGCCTGTCGGCCGGCCTGGGCGCGTTCCTGGCCGGCGTGCTGCTGGCCGATTCGGAATTCCGCCACGAACTCGAATCGCAGATCGAGCCGTTCAAGGGCCTGCTGCTCGGCCTGTTCTTCATGGCCGTGGGCATGAGCATCGACCTGCAGCGGGTGATGAACGAGCCGCTGACCATCGGCGCGATCGTAGTGACCCTGCTGGCGGTGAAGTTCGCCCTGCTGTTCGCGGTCGGCGTCAGCGCCGGCGGCCTGGACAAGCGCGGCGCGTTCCAGCTGTCGACGGTGATGGCGCTCGGCGGCGAATTCGCGTTCGTGGTGTTCAACGAAGCGTTCAAGGCCAAGCTGCTCGACGATCCGACCCGCGACCGCCTGATCGCCGCGGTCGGCGTGTCGATGGCGCTGACGCCGTTGCTGATGATCGCCGCGCAGCGCGTGCTCGACGCCAAGCCCGCGCCCAAGCCCAAGCGGCCTTACGACGAGATCACCGACGATCATCACCCGCAGGTGCTGCTGGCCGGCATGGGCCGCTTCGGCCAGATCGTCGCGCGCCTGCTGGTGGCGCAGCGCACGCCGTTCATCGCGATCGAGAACAGCGCCGAGCAGGTCGACTTCATGCGCCGCTTCGGCAACATGATCTATTACGGCGACCCGGCCCGGCCGGAACTGCTGCGTTCGGCCGGCGCGGCGCAGGTGAAGGTGTTCGTGATCGCCATCGACGACCGCGACGCCTGCATCCGCACCGTGCGCACGATCCGCCGGCTGTACCCGAAGGCCAAGGTGTTCGCCCGCGCGCGCGACCGCCGCCACGCCTGGGACCTGATGGACCTCGGCGCCGAACCGATGCGCGAGACCTTCCACTCCAGCCTCAAGCTCGGCGAAGAGGTGCTGGTCGAACTCGGCGTCGAGCCGGCGACCGCGCGCAACCACGTCGAACGCTTCCGCGAACTCGACGAACGCATGCTCAACGCCCAGTACCTGGTCCACGACGACGAAGACGCGCTGCTGCAGAGCGCGCGCGACGCGCGCAAGGAACTGGAAGAACTGTTCGACGCCGACCGCGGCGAAGGCTTGCTGGCGGGGATGGTGGACAAGCAGGCGACGACGGTGCCGAGCGACAGCGCCACGCGGCATTGAAGCCGGCTCGCGGAACAACGGGGCCGCAATCGCGGCCGCCGCTTCGCTTCCGACTGTAGGAGCGACGCAAGTCGCGACCGCGGGGTTCAAGCTCGCGTCGCAAGCGCAGTGTCGCGGTCGCGGCTCGCGCCGCTCCTACAGGCAGCGGCCATAGTTTCGCTTCCGACTGTAGGAGCGACGCAGGTCGCGACCGCGGGGTTCAAGCTCGCGTCGCAAGCGCAGTGTCGCGGTCGCGGCTCGCGCCGCTCCTACAGGGAGCGGCCGTAGTTTCGTTTCCGGCTGTAGGCGCTGCGCAAGCTGCGACCGCGGGGTTTCAAGCCCGCGTCGCAAGCGCCGCGCGGCGGCTCAGTTCCCCGGCCCGCCTCGCAGGAACCGCGCCATCGATACGCCGCCGTTGTTGCCATTGCCCGCGGTCGCCGGGGCGAACTCGGCGGCGATGTCGACGAAGCCGCGCATCACCGCGATTTCGCGCGGGGTGCGGTTGAGGGCGTCGCGCAGGTCCGGGTTGGCGCCGTGGCGCAGCAGGCGCTGGACCACCCGCAGCAGGCCGTGCAGCGCGGCCAGGTGCAACGGGCCGAAGCCGCGCGGGTCCTGCACGTCGAGCGAGGCCTCGTGGTCGAGCAGCAGCTCCAGGCCGGCGATCAGCACGTCTTCGTCGGCGGCGGTGCCCGGTTCGGCGCGCGCGCCCAGCAACAGCAGCAGCGGGGTGGCGCCGGCGGCGGACTGGTCGGCGTCGACGCCGGCCAGCAGCAGGGTGTCGAACAGGGCCACCAGGCGGCTGCGTTCGCGCGCGGTGAAGCCGTACATCGCCGCGCAGTGCAGGGCCATGCGGCCTTGCGCGTCGCGCGCCTGGACGTCGGCGCCGGCGGCGAGCAGGCGCGCGGCCAGGTCGGTCAGGCCCAGCGCGCAGGCCACCATCAGCACGGTCAGGTCGCCCGGCAGGCGCTGCTCCAGCGAGGCGCCGGCGGCGACCAGGCGGTCGACGATCTCGGCGTGGCGCATGCTCACCGCCGCCGACAGCGGGGTGGCGCCGGAATTGGCCGCGCGGCCCGGGGCGGCGCCGCGCGCCAGCAGCAGGTCGACCACGGCGCGGTGGCCGCCGCCGGCCGCGCGCAGCAGCGCGGTGCAGCCCTGGCTGTCGGGCGCGTCGACCGACAGGCCGAGGTCGAGCAGGCGCCGCACCGCGTCGGCGTCGCCGACGATGGCCGCGGCCGGCACGTCGCCGGCGCGCAGCGGACGCTTGGGCAGCGGCCAGCCGCGCCAGTCCAGCCAGTCGGCGAGGTCGCGCCGGCCCGAGGCCAGCGCCACGCCGAGCGGGGTCTGGCCATCGGCGGCGAGCAGATCCGGGGCGGCGCCGTGGGCGACCAGCCGCTTGAGCATGTTCTCGCGGCCCAGCGCCGCGGCCAGGTGCAGCGCGCTCATGCCGTGGCTGTCGCGGGCGTTGAGGTCGACGCCCGCGGCGAGCAGGCGCTCGAGCAGGCGCGCCCAGCCCAGCCGCACCGCGATCGCCAGCGGCGGGTCGCCGGCCGGGGTGCGCGCGAACGCGTCGGCGCCGCGCTCGATCAGGTCCAGGGCGAACTGCTCCAGCCCGCGCGCGGCCTGTTCGCCAGCCGAGCAGGTGGCCAAGAACCGGCCCAGGCCGCCGCGGCCGGCCGGCGACACGCCGCGGCGCAGCAGCGCATGCAGCGCCGGCAACGAGCCGGGCGCGCGATCGAGCAGGGCGAACAACACGGTGTCGCCGGCGGCGTTGCGCACGTTGGCGTCGGCGCCCTGCCCCAGCAGCCAGTCGATGCGCTCGGCGGTCGGCGCCTGGCCGTCCTCTTCGTGCAGCTGCGCGCCCAGCTCGGCCGGGCTCAGCAGTTTGGCCAGGCCGGTCAGTTCGCTGGAGCGGCCCTCGCGCAGGCCGTCGCGCAGCAGCGCGGCGGGCATGCGGTCGACGATCACCCGTTCGCCGTCGGGCGCGTCCACGTCGCCTTCGCCGCTGACCGCGGCCGGCAGCGGATAGGCGCGGTCGAGCGCGGCCACCAGCGACCAGCGCCCGGCCTCGGCGGCGCGGTCGACCGCGCGCTTGCCGTGGCGGTCGCGCAGTTCCGCGTCCAGGCCCAGTTCGAGCAGGCGCAGCACCAGCGGCGGCGAGGCGGTCTCGGCCTGGCAGGCCAGGATCAGCGCGCTGGCGCCGTCGGCGTCGAGCGCCTTGGCGTGTTCGGCGCCGCCCTGCGGCAGGTGTTCGAGCAGCTTCTCCAGCACCGCCGGGCGGCCGCCGCGCGCGGCTTCCAGCACCGGCGTGCGTTGCTGGCTGTCGATCGCGGACGCGTCGGCGCCGGCGGCGAGCAGGGTCGCGACGATGTCCTGGTGGCCGGCGAAGGCGGCGGTGTGCAGGGCGCTGCGGCGCTGGCCGTCGCGCGCGTCGATCCGCGCCTTGTGCTTGAGCAGCAGCTGCACGCCGGCCGGATCGTCCTCGTCGCCGCCGGCCGCGGCCAGCAGCGCCGGCGAGCCGCCGGGATGCTCGGTCTTGGCGCCGCGCTCGAGCAGGAACTTGGCCAGCCGCCAGTTGCCGCTGGCGCAGGCCACGCCGAGCGGGCTGAGGCCGTCGTGGTTCAGCGTCTCCAGCTCGGCCTGGGCGTCGCGCAGCAGCGCGGCCACGCCCGGGTCGGAACTGCGCGCGGCGTGGTGCAGTGCGGTGTTGCCTTCGTGGTCGGCCAGGCGCGGGTCGGCGCCGTTGGCGAGCAGGGTCATGACCGCGTCGGGGCGGCCGTGCCAGCTGTCGCGGGTGGCGGCCAGCAGCGGGGTCATGCCGGCGTGGGCGGCGTTGAGGTCGACGCCGCGGCCGATCAGCGCGCGCAGCAGGCGCAGGTCGGGCAGCACCGCGGCCAGCACCGGCAGGCTGCGGCGGTCGCGCCCGTCCTCGCCCGGCGGCGCCGCGTTGACGTCGGCGCCCAGCTCGATCAGCTCCAGCGCGCGCTCGACCTTGCCGGCGCGCGCGGCGACGTACAGCGCCTGCGTCAGTTCGGCGTCGCTGAGTTCGTTGGCGTCGCCGTCGAGGCGCTCGTCGTGGCCGTGGACGGTGTCGAGTTCGGGATCGAACTCGGCCCCGGGCAGCGCGTCGGCCGGGCGGATCGCCTGCAGCAGCGCGTGCAGCGCCGGCGAGGCCAGGGCGAAGGCGACCGCCAGGGTCCAGCGCGCGCCGCCGCCGAGCAGGCCCGGCCAGGCCAGCAACAGGACCAGCGCGACGAGGCTGGCGACGATGCCGGCCACGCCCAGGCCGCGCCAGGCGCCCAGCTCGAGGTCGGGCAGACGCGCCCATTGCGGCGGCAGCGCGGCGCCGTCGCGCTCGCTGCCCTGCCACAGCGGCCACAGCCGCCACAGCCCCAGCAGCAGCAGGCCGGCGACCACGCTCAGGCCCAGCGCGGCCAGCAACGAGCCGGTCTGCAGCAGCGAACTCAGCGGCCATGCCGCCAGCGCCGCGGTCGCGGCGGTGGCACCGCCCCACAGCGCGGCCAGGTTCAGCAGTTCGGGCTTCCAGTCGGGCGCCTGCGCCGAAGCGTCGCCGCGCTGGCGCCACAGCCGCGCCGCCAGCGCGAACGCCGGCTGCGCCAGGGCGCCGCCGAGCAGCGCCACGACCGCCCCCGCCGGCGTGCCGCCGAAGCCGGTCGCCAACGCCAGCGCCAGGCCGGCGGCCAGGGCGATGGCGAAGCCCTTCGACAGGGCGCGCGAGGTGGGAGCGTCAGGCATCGGGTTGCGCAGCCTCCGCGACGGGCGCGCCGGGCACCGGCGGGAACTGGATGTGGAAGCCGCGCGAACCCAGGTTCTCGCGCACCGCAGCCGCGTCGGCGCGGGCCAGTTTGCGCTCGGGCGACAGCTCGACTTCGAGCACGAATTGCAGCGAACCCAGTTGCTGGAGAACGGGTTCGGGCAGGCGCGCGAAATCGTCGCGCGCGCTCAGGAATACGTAGGTGTCTGGCTTGCGCAGACTTTTGTACACGTAGGCTTGCATGGGCCGGGCGATGCAGCCGGGGGAGACTGCTTTTTATGCATCGAAGATGCGACGCACAGCATACCCGCCCGTTCGGGCCGCGCGTACTTCCGCGTTCAGCGCGGGGCGCGTCCGCGGGTGGTAGGCCGGCGCGGACCGCGATCCGCGCCGCCCGGCGCCGTTTCGCCGGCCCCGGGCGAGGGTCCGGCCGCCGCCGTCAGTGGTAGCCGGCGTCGGCCGCGACCTTGCCGCGGAACACCCGGTAGGACCAGTAGGTGTAGCCCAGGATCGCCGGCAGCAGGATAACCATGCCGCCGAGCACGAACATCTGCGAGGAGCGCGCCGCGGCCGCCTCCCACAGGGTCAGCCCCGGCACGATGTTCGGCCAGATCCCCAGCACCAGGCCGACGAAGCCGAGCACGAAGAACCCCAGCGAGTACACGAACGGATCGCCGTCGCGGCCCTCGCGCCGCACCGAGCGCCACAGCGCCCAGGCGTTGGCGATCACCAGCAGCGGCACCGGGAACAGCCAGTAGAAATTCCCGCCCTCGAACCAGCGCGCCATGATCCGCGAGTCCAGGAACGGCAGCCAGGCGCTGACCAGGCCGATGAACACCGCCACCACCAGCGCCAGCGGCCGCGCCAGGGTGCGGGCGATGTACTGCAGCCGGCCCTCGGTCTTGAGCACCAGCCAGGTCGATCCGAGCAGGGCGTAGCCGAACACCACCGCCGCGCCGGTCAGCATCGAGAACGGGCTGAACCAGTCGAACATGCCGCCGACGTACTTGCCTTCCTGCATCGGCATGCCCTCGACGATCGCGCCGAGGATCACCCCCTGGGCGAACGCGCAGAACAGCGAGCCCAGCGAGAACGCCGCGCCCCACGCCGCCTTGGCGCGCCGGGCCTTGAACCGGAACTCGAAGGCCACCCCGCGGAACACCAGCGCGATCAGCATCAGCAGCACCGGCAGGTACAGCGCCGACAGCACCAGCGAATACGCCTTCGGGAACGCGGTCAGCAGGCCGACGCCGCCGAGCACCAGCCAGGTCTCGTTGCCGTCCCAGATCGGCGCGGCGGTGTTCATCATGTGGTCGAGCTGGTCCTCGTCCTCGGCGAACGGCGCCAGGATGCCCAGGCCGAGCACGAAGCCGTCCAGCAGCACGTACATCAATACGCCGAAGCCGATCACGCCGAACCAGATCACCGGCAGCCAATAGTCCATCGTCGCTCTCCGTCTCTCGCGTCCGCGGCGCTCAGGCGCCGCTCTGGCCCGGCGCGCTCACGCGCCTGCCTCGGTGGATTCGTCCGGCACCGACAGCGGCCGCGCCGGCGTCTTGTCGCCGTGCATGCGCTGCGGCGGCGGCTCGTGCGGATGCGGGCCCTTGCGGATCAGCTTGACCAGGTAGCGGAAACCGGCGCCGAACACGGTGAAATAGACCACCGCGAACACGATCAGCGAGGTCATCACGCTCGCCGCCTCGACCGGGCTGACCGCGTCGGCGGTGCGCAGCAGGCCGTAGATCACATACGGCTGGCGGCCGATCTCGACCACGTACCAGCCGGCCAGGATCGCGGCGAAGCCGCTCATGATCATCACCCGCCAGCCCCACAGCACCGCGCGCGACTCGTACAGCCGCCGGCGCCACAGCAGCCACAGCGAACACGCCACCAGCGCCAGCATCGCCATGCCCAGGCCGACCATCACCCGGAACGCGTAGAACACCGGTTTCACCGGCGGCCGCTCGCTGGCCGGCACCGACTTCAGCGGCTGGATGTCGCCGTCCAGGGTATGCGTGAGGATCAGGCTGCCGAGCTTGGGCACGGCGATTTCCAGGTCGTTGCGCTCGGCCTTCTCGTTGGGCACCGCGAACAGGATCAGCGGCACGCCCTCGCCGGGCGGGTTGGACTCCCAGTGCGCCTCCATCGCCGCGACCTTGATCGGCTGGTGCTCGCGCGCGT
The DNA here is from genome assembly GCF_031199375.1 of Lysobacter yananisis. NCBI lineage: Bacteria > Pseudomonadati > Pseudomonadota > Gammaproteobacteria > Lysobacterales > Lysobacteraceae > Lysobacter > Lysobacter yananisis. The sequence goes on along the minus strand of NZ_CP133568.1, from coordinate 2,065,284 downwards.
TGAGCCCGTGCAGGTCGCCGACGAACACTTGGGCTGGCACGGTGATCGCGGCGAACACCACCGCCGCCTTGAGCATGCGCTTGCCGGCTTCGACGTGGATGCCGCGCAACAGGTACGACGCGCCGGTGCCGCCGATCACGAAGCAGGTGGTGATGAACGCCGCCAGCACCATGTGCGCCAGGCGGTACGGGAACGAGGGATTGAACACGATCGCCCACCAGTCGTCGGGAACGAACACGCCGTCGACGATGCGGTGGCCGGTCGGCGTCTGCATCCAGCTGTTGGCCGAGATGATCCAGAACGTCGAGATCAGCGTGCCCAGCGCGACCATGCACGTCGCCAGGAAATGCATGCGTTCGCTGACCCGGCCCCAGCCGAACAGCATCACCCCGAGGAAGGTCGCCTCCAGGAAGAACGCGGTCAGCACCTCGTACGACAGCAATGGCCCGAGGATGCTGCCGGCCTGCTCGCTGAGCACCGCCCAGTTGGTGCCGAACTGGAAGCTCATGACGATGCCGGAGACCACGCCCATGCCGAAGGACACGGCGAAGACCTTGGTCCAGAAGAAGAACAGGTCGCGCCACAGGGTGTCGCGGGTGCGCAGCCAGCGCCATTCGACGAACGCCAGCCAACTGGCCAGGCCGATGGTGAAGGCCGGGAACAGGATGTGGAAAGAAATGACGAAGCCGAACTGGATCCGCGACAGCAGCAGGGCGTCCACGCGATGTGCCTCCACGGCGCGGTGTGCGCCGTCGGGTTCATTTTTGCGCCGCAGCATGCGCCGCGCGCGCCGGGCTCGTGGGAGCACTTAAACCGCAAAGGCGGTGAGCGCGGCGTGGTCGGGGCCTGAAACTGCGACATTCGGCGACTGGCGCCGAATACGCGGCGCGGCCGGTCAAGCGCTCGGCGGGGCGCGCGCGGCGGCGGACACGATTCGCGCGATGCGCCGGCGCGATTCGCGCGCGCGGCCGCTGCGACAAACGGCGGCATTGGGCAGCATTGGGCGACATCGGCGCCGGACGCGCGATCGCGCGGACGGGCGCGGATCGGCGCGGACGGGCACGCGTCAGCGCGAACGTTCGTCTGCGACGCTCCCGCTCCGAAGCGCAGCGTCGCGCCCGCCCTTGTGGGAGGGCCTTCAGGCCCGACGCTTTCCGATCCGGGATACGAATCGAGCGGAGACAAAAGCGTCGGGCCTGAAGGCCCTCCCACAACGGCCCGCGAATCCGCATCGGCATCGCCACCCAACCCTGGATGGCCGCCCCTGCAAGGCCGCCGACCGCGGCGGCCCCGGTCGCCCCCAGTTCTCCGCCCTGCTTGCGCCCGCCGCGAAACCGCCGATCGCGCAAACCCGACGCCGGCGCATCGTCCGCCGGCCCCGTCCGTCGACCCGGAACCGCCCCGAACCCGCCCGAATCCGCACCGCCGCCATGACCAACGACCGGCCCGCCGCGCCGCCGCCGGCTGCTACCCTGCCCCGTCTTTGTCCCAAGAGCCCGTTCGATGCGCCTCGCCTACGCCCGACTCGCCGCCCTGCCGCTGGCCCTGCTCGCCAGCGCCGCCTTCGCCCAAAGCGGCGCCGCCGCGCCGCTGACCCTGGCCGACACCATGGCCGACCCGGACTGGATCGGCCCGCCGGTCGAACGCGCCTGGTGGGCCTGGGACGGCCAGCGCGTGCAGTACCAGCTCAAGCGCGACGGCGCGACCATCCGCGACACCTGGCAGGCCGGCGCCGCCGGCGGCGCGCCGCAACGCCTCGACGGCGCCGCGCGCAACGACCTCGACGCGGTCAATCCGGTCTACGACGCGCAGCGCGCGCGCATGGCCTTCATCCGCAACGGCGACGTGTTCGTGCGCGACCTGCGCTCCGGCGCGCTGACCCAGGTCACCCGCAGCAACGAGGCCGAAGCGCGCCCGCAGTTCTCGCGCGACGGCAACCTGGTGTTCCGCGCCGAAAACCAGTGGTTCCAGTGGCGCGCGGGCCAGGGCGTGAGCCAGGCCGCGCAAGTGCTGGCGCAGAACGACCCGGCCAAGGCGCCCAAGGCCGATGCGCTGCGCGACTACCAGCTGTCCACCATCGACACCCTGCGCAACGACCGCGCCCAGCGCGAAGCCTCGCGCGAGCAGGACGAAGCCTGGCGCAAGAGCGACCCCAGCCGCGCGCCGCGCGCGGTCTACCTCGGCAGCGACGTCGAGATCGTCGACACCGCGCTGTCGCCCGACGGCCGCTACCTGCTCGCGGTCACCCAGGACAAGAAGGGCGAACCCGGTACCAGCGGCAAGATGCCCAAGTACGTGACCGAATCGGGCTACGAGGAGTTCGAGGAAGTGCGCACCCGCGTCGGCCGCAACGAGCCGCTGCCGCAGAAGCTGTGGCTGGTCGACGTGGCCGCGGGCAAGGCCAGCGAACTCAAGTTCGACAAGCTGCCGGGCATCGGCGAAGACCCGCTCGCGGCGATGCGCAAGGCGGCCAAGAAGGACCCGCTCAAGGGCGACCGCCCGGTGCGCATCGAGACCGACGGCGACGGCCGCAACGCCGCGGTGCGCTGGAGCGACGACGGCCGCCACGCCGGCGTGCTGATTCGCGCCACCGACAACAAGGACCGCTGGATCGCCTCGGTCGACCTCGCCCGCGCCGCGCTCGAAACCCGCCATCGCCTCAACGACAAGGCCTGGATCGGCTGGGACTACAACGACTTCGGCTGGCTGCCCGACGGCGGCCTGTGGCTGCTGTCGGAACAAAGCGGCTACTCGCACCTGTACGTCAGCGACGGCGGCGCGGCCAAGCCGATCACCTCGGGCAAGTGGGAAGTCTCCGACCCGCAGCTCGGCGCCGACGGCAAGACCTTCTTCTTCCTGTGCAACCGCAAGTGGCCGGGCGACTACGAAGTCTGCGCGGCCGACCGCAACGGCGGCGGCGTGCGCGAAGTCACCGCGCTCGACGGCGTGGAGAGCTTCGCGCTCTCGCCCGACGGCCGCAAAGTGCTGGTGCGCTACTCCGAAAGCTACCTGCCGCCGCAGTTGGCGGTGGTCGATGCCAGCGGAGAGAACACTGTCAAGCTCACCGACACCCGCAAGGACGGCTTCAAGCAGCGCGAGTGGATCCAGCCCGAGTACGTGCAGGTCCCGTCCAAGCACGGCGCCGGCACGGTCTGGGGCAAGTTCTACGGGCCGAAGAACTACGAGCCCGGCAAGAAGTACCCGATCGTGATGTTCGTGCACGGCGCCGGCTTCCTGCAGAACGTCAGCGAGCGCTACCCGAACTACTTCCGCGAGCAGATGTTCCACAACCTGCTGGTGCAGCAGGGCTACGTCGTGCTCGACCTGGACTACCGCGCCTCGCAAGGCTACGGCCGCGACTGGCGCACCGCGATCTACCGCCAGATGGGCCACCCGGAACTCGAGGATTACCTGGACGGCCTGGACTGGTTGGTCGCCAACAAGCAGGGCGACGGCGACCGCGCCGGCATTTACGGCGGCTCCTACGGCGGCTTCATGACCTTCATGGCGCTGTACCGCGCGCCGGGCAAGTTCAAGGCCGGCGCCGCGCTGCGCCCGGTCTCGGACTGGTCGCAGTACAACCACGAATACACGTCCAACATCCTCAACACCCCCGAACTCGATCCCGAGGCGTACAAGAAGTCCTCGCCGATCGAGTACGCGTCCGGGCTCAAGGACAACCTGCTGATCGCCCACGGCATGATCGACGACAACGTGTTCTTCAAGGACTCGGTGATGATGACCCAGAAGCTCATCGAACTGCGCAAGGACAAGTGGGAGATCGCCCCGTACCCGCTGGAGCGCCACGGCTTCGTCCATGCCGACGCGTGGTACGACGAGTACCGGCGCATCTACGAGCTGTTCGAGCGCACCTTGAAGAAGTAACGGCCGCCCACGAACCCCTGCAGGAGCGGCGCAAGCCGCGACCGCGAAACAACGCCTGCGACGCAAGCACGAAGCCCCGCGGTCGCGACTCGCGTCGCTCCTACACCCAGAAGCGAAACCACGGCCGCTCCCTGTAGGAGCGGCGCAAGCCGCGACCGCGATACCGCACTTGCGACGCGAGCCCGAAGCCCCGCGGTCGCGACTCGCGTCGCTCCTACACCCAGAAGCGAAACCACGGCCGCTCCCTGTAGGAGCGGCGCAAGCCGCGACCGCGATACCGCACTTGCGACGCGAGCCCGAAGCCCCGCGGTCGCGACTCGCGTCGCTCCTACACCCGGAATCGAAACCACGGCCGCTCCCTGTAGGAGCGGCGCAAGCCGCGACCGCGTCACCGCGCTTGCCGCGCAAGTCGCCCCTGGCAGGCCACCACCGCCTCGAACCGAACCGGCTTGACCCAGGTCAATCCGATCCACGCCGCGCATCGCTAGAATGCGCGCCATGAACGACTTCGACCGCGTCCGCGATTACCTCTCCGGCTTGCAGGACCGCATCTGCGCCGCCATCGAAACCGCCGACGGCGGCGCCCGCTTCGTCGAGGACCAGTGGCAGCGCGCCGAGGGCGGCGGCGGCCGGACCCGCATCCTGCGCGGCGGCAACGTGTTCGAGCAGGCCGGCATCGGCTTCTCCGACGTGTCCGGCAGCAAACTGCCGCCGTCGGCGAGCGCGGCGCGGCCGGAGCTGGCCGGCGCGTCCTGGCGCGCGGTCGGGGTGTCGCTGGTGTTCCACCCGCACAACCCCTACCTGCCGACCACCCACGCCAACGTGCGCCACTTCCGCGCCATGCGCGACGGCGAAACCGTGGCCTGGTGGTTCGGCGGCGGCTTCGACCTGACCCCGTTCTATCCCTTCGCCGAAGACGTGCAGCACTGGCACCGCACCGCGCGCGACCTGTGCGCGCCGTTCGGCGGCGAGGAGCGCTACCAGGCGCACAAGCGCTGGTGCGACGAATATTTCTTCCTCAAGCACCGCAACGAGACCCGCGGCGTCGGCGGCCTGTTCTTCGACGACCTGCACGGCGACTTCGAACGCGACTTCGGCTACATGCGCGCGGTCGGCGACGGCTTCCTCGACGCCTACCTGCCGCTGGTGGACCGCCGCCGCGACACGCCCTACGGCGAACGCGAACGCCAGTTCCAGCTGTACCGGCGCGGCCGCTACGTCGAGTTCAACCTGGTGTTCGACCGCGGCACCCTGTTCGGCCTGCAGTCCGGCGGACGCACCGAGTCGATCCTGATGAGCCTGCCGCCGCTGGTGCGCTGGGAATACGGCTTCCAGCCGGAGGCCGACAGCGACGAGGCGAAGCTGGCGCAGTTCCTGGCGCCGCGCGACTGGTTGGGCGAGGCCGGCTGAGGCGCAGCGGCGGCGGCTTCCCGCAGGAGCGGCGCGAGCCGCGACCGCGGGGCGGCCGGTTGCGTCGCAAGCGCGATCTCGCGGTCGCGGCCCGCGCCGCTGCTACCGCGGCCCGGGCGGTTTCACGCGCTAATCTGTCATTTCTAATTTTTTCCAAAGCAACACGCGAAACCCATCGCATTTGCCGCGTGAGCGCTTTCGTTTAATCGCTTTGTTATCTGCGACTGCGAATATACCCAGGCGGCCGCGGCGGAATCGTCGTCCGGGCAAAACAAAAGCCGCTGCGCGGACGCAGCGGCTTTCGGCCGGAAAATAAAAAGCCCCGCGGGCAGGGGGGGCCGGCGGGGCTGGTGGAGCGAGACCTGGGGAGGGGTCGTTCGCTCCGGGGGATCACTCCAGGGGAGGGAGAGATCGGCGACAGACGTTGCATCTGTCGCGACCTATATGACCATCCGGCACATGGATAGTTCGTGAAGATGGGAGTTAATAAATTGTTGGATTCAGGACCGATTCATTAAACCAAGCCCAGCAAAATCAAGGGCTTCCAGATAATCAATGCGCTTCGTCCCAATTAATACCCACCCCGCTGTCGACGACGAGCGGCACGCGCAGCGTGGCGGCGCCCGCCATCCGGCGTGAGGCCTGCGCCAACAGTTCCTCGACGAAGCTGTCTTCGACCTCGAACACCAGTTCGTCGTGCACCTGCAGGATCATCAGCGCGCGCTCGCGGTGTCCGGCCAGCCAACCGTCGATGTCGATCATCGCCCGCTTGATGATGTCGGCCGCGGTGCCCTGCATCGGCGCGTTGATCGCCGCGCGCTCGGCGCCGGCGCGCAGGCCCTGGTTGGAGGCCTTGATGTTCTCCAGGTACAGGCGGCGGCCGAACACGGTCTCGACATAGCCCTTGTCGCGCGCGTCCTGGCGGGTGCGCTCCATGAAGTCGCGCACGCCCGGATAGCGGCTGAAGTACAGGGCGATGTAGTCCTGCGCCTCGCCGCGGCCGATGCCGAGCTGGCGCGCCAGGCCGAACGCGCTCATGCCGTACATCAGGCCGAAGTTGATCGCCTTGGCGGCGCGGCGCTCGTTGCCGCTGACTTCGTCGAGCGACTTCTTGCCGAACACTTCCGCGGCGGTGGCGCGGTGCACGTCGGCGCCGGACTCGAACGCGCGCACCAGGCCTTCGTCCTGCGACAGATGGGCCATGATCCGCAGCTCGATCTGCGAGTAGTCGCAAGCCACCAGCTTGCGCCCCGGCGGCGCGACGAAGGCGCGGCGGATGCGGCGGCCGTCGTCGGTGCGGATCGGGATGTTCTGCAGGTTCGGATCGCTCGACGCCAGCCGCCCGGTGGCCGCGCCGGCCTGGTGGTAGCTGGTGTGCACGCGGCCGGTATGCGGGTTGACCATCTCCGGCAGCTTGTCGGTGTAGGTGCTGCGCAGCTTGGCCAGGCCGCGGTAGTCGAGGATCACCCGCGGCAGTTCGTGCTGGTCGGCGATCGCCTCCAGCGCTTCCTCGTTCGTGCTGGGCTGGCCGGTCGGCGTCTTCACCAACACCGGCAGCTTGAGTTCGTCGAACAGCAGCGCCTGCAGCTGCTTGGGCGAATCCAGGTTGAAGGTGCGCCCGGCCAGTTCGGTCGCCTTGAGCTGCGCGTCGAGCATGCGCTTGCCGAGCTCCTGCGACTGCTTGCGCAGCTCGTCGCCGTCGATCATCACGCCGTTGGCCTCGACCCGCGCCAACACCGGCACCAGCGGCATTTCGATCTCGCGGTAGACCTTCTCCAGCGCCGGCTCGGCCGCCAGCCGCGCGCCGAGCACGCGGTGCAGGCGCAAGGTCACGTCGGCGTCTTCGGCGGCGTACTTGGTCGCATCGTCGATGGCGACCTGCGAGAACGAAATCTGCTTGGCGCCCTTGCCGGCCACGTCGCTGTACTTGATCGTGTCGTAGCCCAGGTAGCGCTTGGCCAGCGAATCCATGTCGTGGCGGCTGGCGGTGGCGTTGTAGACGAAGCTCTCGAGCATGGTGTCGTCGGCGTAGCCGGCGATCTCGACGCCGCAGCGGCGCAGCACGTGCAGGTCGTACTTGCCGTGCTGGCCGAGCTTGCGCCGGGCCGGATCGGCGAACACCGGGCGCAGCGCCGCGAGCACCGCCTCGCGGTCGAGCTGGGCCGGCGCGCCGGGATAATCGTGGCCGAGCGGGATATAGACCGCGCGCCCGGTTTCGCTGGCGAAGCTCAGGCCGACCAGGTTGGCCTGCATCGGGTCGAGCGAATCGGTTTCGCTGTCGAAGGCGAATTCTTCGACCGCCTGCAGCGACGCGACCAACGCGTCGAGCTGCGGCTGGGTCGTCACCGCCTCGTAGTCGCCCTTGGCCGCCAGCTCCGGGGCGGGCGCTTCGGCCGCGCCGCCGCTGCGGGCGTGGCCGGCGGCGGTGGCGCGCAGGCCGGCGCGGTCGCTGGCGATGTCGTTGGCGGTGGACGCGCCTTCCAGCTCGCGCAGCGCCTGCTTGAAGCCGTAACGCGCGTACAGGCCGCGCAGCGCGTCGGCGTCGCGCTCGCGCAACGCCAGTTCGGCCGGGCCGCGTTCGAGTTCGACGTCGGTCTTGATCGTCGCCAGCTGGCGGTTCAGCGGCAACCGCGGCAGCGCCGCGCGCAGGTTGTCGCCGATCTTGCCCTTGATCGCCGAAGCATGTTCGATCACCCCGTCGAGCGTGCCGTACTCGCCGAGCCACTTGGCCGCGGTCTTGGGGCCGCACTTCTCCACGCCGGGGATGTTGTCGACGCTGTCGCCCATCAGCGACAGCAGGTCGATCACCTGATCGGCGCGCACGCCGAACTTGGCGATCACCGCCTCGTCCGAATCCATGCGGCTGCCGCTCATGGTGTTGACCAGGACGATGCCGGCGCGGTCCGGCTCGGCGGCGCGCACCAACTGGGCGAAGTCCTTGTCGCCGGTGGAAATGGTGACGTCGATGTTCTCGGCGTTGGCGCGCCGGGCCAGGGTGCCGATCACATCGTCCGCCTCGACGCCGTCGATGCGCAGGATCGGGATGCCCAGCGCCTCGACGATCTCGCACATCGGCAGCACCTGCGCGCGCAGGTCGTCGGGCATCGGCGGGCGATTGGCCTTGTAGTTCGGGTCGAGATCGTCGCGGAAGGTCTTGCCGGGCGCGTCGACCACGAAGGCCACGTAGTCCGGCCGTTCGTTCAAGGTCGCGCGCAGCATGTTGACCACGCCGAACAGCGCGCCGGTGGGCTCGCCGGCGTCGTTGCTCAGCGGCGGCAGCGCGTGGAAGGCGCGGTAGAGGTAGCTGGAACCATCGATCAGGACGAGTCGTTTCATGGCGGGGATTCTACGCCCTGGCGTCTCGCCGGCGAGGACGCGGGCGCCGGCGCGGACGCGGGCACGGATGCGCACGCTTAACGGCCGCGCGGCGTATCCTGTGAGCCTGCACCCCGGAGAACCGCCATGCGCGCCCCCCACGCCCCCCGAGCCGCCTTCGCCGCCGCGCTGCTGGCGCTGGCCCTGGCCGGTTGCGCCAGCACCGGCGGCGCCGCCAACGCCGCCGACCCCACCGCCGGACTCAGCAACGCCGAAGTGCGCACGCGCACGGTCGAGAACGGCGACACCATCGAGGAGTACCGCGTCGCCGGCCAACTGCGCGTGGTCAAGGTGGTGCCCGCGCGCGGCCCGACCTATTACCTGGTCGACGAGAACGGCGACGGCCGGCTCGACGCGAGCAAGGGCGAAGGCACGGTGTCGCCGGTGTACTTCAGGTTGTTCAGCTGGTGAGGCGGGTGGAGCGAGAAGCGAGCGCGGAGAAGTGAGGAGTGAGCGGAAGCCGCTTTCGCTCACTCCTCACTCCTCTCCGCTCACTCCTGCCCCCATGACCACGATCCGCACCCTCACCGGCGACACCGAACTGCGCGCGGTCTGGCCCCTGGTCGCGCAACTGCGCCCCGAGTTCGACGAAGACCGCTTCGTCGCCCAGATGCACCGCCAGATCGCCCAGGGTTGCCGCGCCACCGTGGTCTTCGACGACGACGGCGCGCCGCGCGCGTTCGCCTGCTGGCGGGTCATGGAGATGCTCGCGGTCGGGCTGCACGTGTACGTGGACGACCTGATCGTCGACCAGACCGTGCGCAGCCGCGGCTACGGCAAGACGATGCTGGATTGGCTCAAGGCCGAGGCCAAGCGCCTGGGCTGCGCGCGGCTGCAACTGGATTCGGGCACGCAGCGGCAGGACGCGCACGCGTTCTATCTGCGCGAGCGGCTGCGGATCGAGGCGTTCCACTTCGGGGTCAAGCTGGATTGAGGTTGGCGAGCCGGGCGATGCCGAAGGCCGTGGATCCCGGCGTTCGCGCGGATGACGGCCTGGGAAATTCGCGGCAGAGCCAGCAGCGACGAACCCACCTATCGTCATGCCCGCGACGACCGCAGCCCCGCACTGATCGCGTCGTGTCGTGTCGCGTCGCGTTGCCGCGCCGCCGCGGTCGCACGTCTTTGCCGATCGAGGCCGTCCGGCACGCGCGTTCTGGCGGCGGGCCTGCTAGGGTGGCCCTTGCCCACAGGGGGCGACTACAGCAGGGACGGAGTCGATGCCACGCATGTCCGGTTTGCGCGCTGTCTGCGTTCGCGGTTTGGTCCTGGCGTTGCTCGCGCTGCTCGCCGCCTGCGGCGAACCGGCGGCCAACGTCGCCCAGCCCAAGGCTTACGACCGCCTCGGCGTGCAGGTGCAGATTCCGGGCAACTGGAAGCTCGCCGACGATCAGCGCCTGGGCGGCGTGCATTACCTCACCGTGGAAAGCCCGGGCTCGGCGGTGTTCATCGCCATGGTCCAGTCCGACCGCAATCGCGAGCTGGAAGAGTTCGCCCGCAGCTTCTCGGCCGAAGCCGACAAGCAGATGCCCGGCGCGCTGGAGCGGCAGAGCCGCTTCGATCTGTCGGCCTTCGCCGACGGCACCATCCGCGAGCACTACACGGTGAGCCTGGGCGGGGTGAAAGTCCCGCACCTGCGCGAGTACCACAAGATCACCGGCGCGCGCCGCAGCGCGTTCCTGGTCACCCAGAGCGCCGATGAAGACCTGGCCCAGGCCAAGCCCGGCTTCGACCTGATCCTGAAGTCGTTCAAGTTCAACGAGGCCGCGGGCGGGTGAAAGCGGAGGAGTGAGCGGAGAGGAGTGAGGAGTGAGAAAAAGCGGTTGCTCCGCTGTTGCTCACTCCTCACTCCTCTCCGCTCACTCCTCGCTCCTCGCTCCTCAGCCTTCGCAGCGCGCGCGCAGGCCCAGCGTCCGCGCGATGTCGCGCCAGTCGAACGCGCCCACCGCCTGATCGTCGTGCACGGCGTAGAACGCGCCGTCGGGGAAGCGCACCGAGCCGGTCTGCTGCAGCCACACGCCGTCGGTGTTGCCGACGCTGCGGCCGGCGAAGGCGCCCAGGTGGCGCAGGCTGGCGCGGTCGAACACGTGGAACAGGCTGCGGTCCTTGTACTGGTCGGTGGCGATCCAGTAGCCGCTGCCGTCGGCGCATTGCCACAGGGCGATGCCTTCGGCCTGGGCCTTGAACAGGCCCTGGCCGATGGTGCGGCCGCGGTAGCGCCCGTCGAGGCCGTATTCGCGCAACGCGGTGCCGGTGGCGAGGTCTTCCTCGGCGATCAGCAGGCGGTCGTGGGCGGGATCGCCCCACACCGATTCGGGGACGCGGATCGCGCCTTCGGCGCTGGTGTCGCCGAACGCGCCGAGGTGGCGCACCCGCGGCGCGCCGGCGCCGAGCGCGAGTTCGTAGCGCTGCAGGCGTCGGTCCAGCCGTTCCAGCGGCGGCGCGATCGCATCGCCGTTGCCGTCCTCGCCGGCCATGTAGGCGTCGGTGACGATGGCTTCGAGCGTGCCCGGCGCGCGCTGCCGCACCCACAGGCCGTACGGCTGCTGGAGTGCGCCCTCGCCGAAGGTGGCCAGCGGACGCAGCTGCGGCGTGCGCTTGTCGGCCACGCCCGGCTGCGCGCTGCGCGCCGGCGGCAGCGACAGCTGCAGCACCTGCACGCGATGGTTGTCGCGCTCGACCACGAAGGCCAGGTCGCCGAACACGGCGATGCCGTTGGGCCGGCGGAACTGGCCCGGCGCGGCGCCGCCGCGGCCGTACTGGCCGACGCGTTCGCCGTTGTCGCCGTCGTAGATCGCCAGACCGTCGCCTTGCTTGGCCGTGGCCAACAGCCACAGACGGCCGTTGGGCGCGCGCCAGACCGCCGGCGAATCGATGTTGTCCTCGGGCGTGGACGCGGTCAGGAACGCTTCGGCGACCACGTGATGATCGATGCCGGATCGAGCCAGCAACGGGTCGTCGGCCTCGGCCGCGCGCCGGTCGGGTTCGTTGTCGCCGGGCCGCGCGTCCGTGGCGATCGCCGGCGCCGCATCGGCGGCGTCGCCCGCGGCCCGGGGCGTGGCGCAACTGACCAGCGCGGCCACGGTCGCGGCCGCCGCGAGGCCGGCGGCGAGGACGGAAAATTTCGGCATGCGCGACACCCGGATGGCTTGGACGACGTAAACGATCCCCTGCCGCTGTTATAGAACCGTCACGTGCCGCTTTGATGACAAGCGCGGCGAACGCAGCCGCAGCGGCGACGGCAGCGCCCGTTCGTCGCTTGCGCGCCCGCGCGGTCATCGTCCTGCCATCGCCCGGACTTACAACGCTCGCCAACTTTCGCCCGGCGAGCTTTCGATGCGCAGCATGCAGTCCATCCCGTTCCGTCGCCGCCATGCGCTGTGCGCCGCGCTGCTGGCCGCCTGCGGCGCGCCCGCCGTCGCCGCCGAAGTCGAGCCCGGCAACGAACGCCGCGCGACCGAACTCGACCGCGTCACCGTCACCGGCGACATCGCCTATCGCGACCGCAGCGACGCCACCGCGCCGACGCTGAGCTACGGCCTGGACTACTTCCAGCGCTTCGAGCCGCTGACCGTCGGCGACATGCTCAAGCGCGTGCCCAGCGTCGGCTTCGTCTCCGACGTGCTCGAATACGACGGCGCGCGCCTGCGCGGCCTGGACCCGGGCTACACCCAGATCCTGATCAACGGCAAGAAGGTGCCCGGCGCCGGCGGCGACCGTTCGTTCTACGTCGACCGCATCCCGGCCGAACTGGTCGAGCGCATCGAGATCGTGCGCAGCCCCAGCGCCAACCGCTCCGGCGACGCGGTCGCCGGCGCGCTCAACATCGTCCTTCGCGACGCCTACGAATTCGACGGCGGCTATCTGCGCGCCGGCGCCATGCATTTCGACGACGGCAAGACCAAGCCGGTGCTCGGCGCGGTCGGCAGCGGCGAATTCGCCGGCGGGCGCGTGCTCGGCGGCATCAACGTGCAGGGCCGGCACAACCCCAAGCGCAAGCGCAGCGACCGCTTCGAATCCTTGAGCGGCGACTTCGTCGACCGCGAAGACCAGAGCGACGTGCGCGACGGCACCGACACCTCCGGCAACCTGTCCTATGTGCGCGAGATCGGCAGCGGCCGGCTGAGCCTGGACGGTTTCTACGTGCGCACCGACCGCAGCGAAACCGAGCATTCGCGCGAGTACGACCATCCCTCCAGCCGTTCGCGCGACCGCCTGCTGTCGGTCAACGACCAGAAGGTCGACATCGACCAGAAGAATCTCGTGCTCGGCGCGTCCTACGCCTTCGACATGGCCGGCGGCCGCAGCGAGATCGACCTGGGCTACGCCCGCTTCGACGACGACCGCTTCGACACCGAGCAGGAAACCGGCTACGACAACCAAGATTCGCCGCCGTCGTTCGACGGCCTCGAAGGCACGCGCATCCTCACCGATGCGCGCGACCGCGAACTCAGCCTCAAGCTCGCGCACAAGCGCGAGTTCGGCGTGGCCAGGTGGGAGTTCGGCGTCGACGGGGTAGACAAGCGCCGCGACAGCTCGCTGCGCACCAGCGAGGTGAAAGCGAAGAAGGAAGGCCAGCCGCTGCCGCCGTACGCCGAGTTCGACCATCAGCGCAGCCGCATCCAGGAACGCCGCGCCGACCCGTACGCGATGCTGTCGGGCAAGCGCGACCGGCTGGATTGGGAAGCCGGCCTGCGCTACGAGACCACCCGCGCGCGGATCGACCTGCGCAGTGAAGAAGGCGCGCCGCTACAGCGCCAGGACAAGGACTACAGTCTGCTGCTGCCTTCGGCGCACCTGCGTTTCGACCTGACCGGACAGGACCGCATCAGCGCCTCGCTCGCGCGCACCCTGCGCCGCCCGGATTTCGACAAGCTGCTGCCGCTGACGCTGGAAGAGGAATACGGCGACAACGACTTCGTCGGCAATCCGCAGTTGCGGCCGGAAACCGCGTGGGGCCTGGACTTGGGCTACGAACGCCGGCTCGGCCAGCGCGGCGTGGTCGGCTTCAACCTGTTCTACCGCAAGGTGCGCGACCTGATCGAAGTGACCGGCACCGGCCGTCCCAGCGCCAAGGCGCTGGAGGACCACGAGGAAGCGGTCGAGGCGTTCCTCGACGAACACCCCGGCGCCGGCCCGGGCGCGCCGGGGTATCCGGCGTTGGATCCGGACAGCTTCGTGTTCACCGCCGCCAACGTCGGCGACGGGCGCGCGTGGGGCGCGGAGTTCGACCTGTCGACGCCGCTGACCGCGCTGGGGCTGGAGCACACCGGCGTGTTCCTCAATTACTCCTGGCTCGACAGCGAAGTCGAGGACGGATTCGGCAAGCGCCGCTTCAACAACCAGCCGCGCTTCGTGCTCAACGTCGGCTTCATCCAGGATTTGCCCGAGTGGGGCGTGTCGTTCGGCGCCAGCTACCGGCGCCAGGGCGGCGCGTATTCGCGCGTGCTCGGCGAGGAAGTCTCGACCGACTACGGCGCCGACCTGGAGGCATTCGTGGAGAAGCGCTTCGGTTCGCGGATCGCGGTGCGGCTGACCGGCTCGAACCTGCTGGACGCGTCGAAGGACGAGGCGTTCCATAAGTTCGACACCTTCGGCGATCAGCTCGGGCGCGATTACGGCGAGTACGAGCGCGAGAGCGAGAAGGCGGGGCCGGTGTACCAGTTGACGGTGCGGTACGCGTTCTAGCGGTTATGGCTTCGGCGCCGGTGCGCTTGGCTCGGGCCGCTGGAGATCGGCTGCGTCGGATCGGAGAGCGTCGGGCCTGAAGGCCCTCCCACAACAGCGGGAAACTCCCGCATGCGGCGCACTGTTGTGGGAGGGGCTTCAGCCCCGATGCTGTTCGCTCAGGTCGCCGAAGAGATCGACTTCGTCGGATAGAAAAGCATCGGGCCTGAAGGCCCTCCCACAAGAGCAGGGAGCTCCCGCATGCGGCGCGCTGTTGTGGGAGGGGCTTCAGCCCCGACGCTGTTCGCTCAGGTCGCCGGAGAGATCGGCTTCGTCGGATAGAAAAGCATCGGGCCTGAAGGCCCTCCCACAAGAGCGGGGAACTCCCGCATGCGGCGGACTGTTGTGGGAGGGGCTTCAGCCCCGACGCTGTTCGCTCAGATTGCCGGAGAGATCGGCTTCGTTGGATCGAAAAGCATCGGGCCTGAAGGCCCTCCCACTGCAGGCCGAGGCCTTAGGTGCAGATGCAAGCCGAAGCCTCGGGTGCGAACCGAGGCCTCAGGCGGGCTGCAGGTTCGCGTACGCCAGCACCAGCCATTTGCTGCCGACGTCGTCGAAGTTGACCTGCACCCGCGCATGCGCACCGTCGCCTTCGTAGTCGGTGACGGTGCCGACACCGAAGGTGCCGTGACGCACCTGGGCGCCGAGCTTGATCGGCGATTCGTCGATGCGCGCGTGGCCCATGTCGCGGCGCGGCGCGGCGCGGTACATCGGCCGCGAGACCTGCACCTTCGGCCGCACTTCGTTGAGCAGCGGCGCGGGAATCTCGCGCAGGAAGCGCGAGGGCACGCCGTACATGTCCGCGCCGTGGATGCGCCGGGTCTCGGCGTAGCTCAGCACCAGTTTGTCGCGCGCGCGGGTGATGCCGACGTAGGCCAGCCGCCGCTCTTCTTCCAGGCGCCCGGATTCCTCGGTCGAACGACCGCTCGGGAACAAGCCCTCTTCCAGCCCGCCGAGGAACACCAGCGGGAACTCCAGGCCCTTGGCGCTGTGCAAAGTCATCAGCTGCACGCCGTCCTCGCCGGCCTGGGCCTGGCCCTCGCCAGCCTCCAGCGCGGCGTAGCTGAGGAACGCGATCAGCTCGGGCATTTCGGCGTTCTCGTCCTCGTCGCTGCGGGCGAAGCGCGAGGCCACCGAGACCAGTTCGTCGAGGTTGTCGGTACGCGAATCGAGCTGGCCGCGCGATTCGTTGGCGTAGTGTTCGCGCAGGCCCGAGCGCTGCAGCACGTGGTCGATCTTCTCCGGCAGCGGCATCTGCGCGACGTCGCTTTCCAGGGTGTCGATCATCAGCGCGAAGCCGGCCAGCGCGTTGCGCGCGCGCGCCGCCAGCACGTTCTCGCCGGCGACCCGGCGCGCGGCCTCCCACAGCGCCACCGCGTCGCCGCGAGCGCGCTTGCGCACCTCGTCGAGGGTGCGCTCGCCGATGCCGCGGGTCGGCGTGTTGACCGCGCGCTCGAACGCGGCGTCATCGGCGCGGTTGGCGATCAGGCGCAGGTACGCCAGGGTGTCCTTGATTTCGGCGCGCTCGAAGAAGCGCTGGCCGCCGTAGACGCGGTAAGGCACCTGCTCCGACAGCAGCGCCTCTTCGAACGCGCGCGACTGGGCGTTGCTGCGGTAGAGCACGGCCACGTCGCCGTAGCTGCCGCCGTCGCGCACCCACTGGCGCATGCGCTCGACCACGAAGCGCGCCTCGTCCATCTCGTTGTAGGCCGCGTACAGGTCGATCGCCTCGCCGTGGCCGGTGTCGGTCCACAGCTTCTTGCCGAGGCGGTCGGGGTTGTGGGCGATGACCGCGTTGGCCGCGTCGAGGATGTTCGCGCTGGAGCGGTAGTTCTGCTCCAGGCGGATGGTCTGGGCGCCGGGGAAATCGCGCAGGAAACGCTGCACGTTCTCGACCTTGGCCCCGCGCCAGCCGTAGATGGCCTGGTCGTCGTCGCCGACCACGAACACGTGGCCGGAATCGCCGGCGAGCACGCGCACGAAGGCGTACTGGATCGCGTTGGTGTCCTGGAACTCGTCGACCAGAATCTCGCGGAAGCGCGTCCGGTAATGCGCCAGCAGCGCGGCGTTGTCGCGCAGCAGCTCGTGCGCGCGCAGCAGCAGTTCGGCGAAGTCGACCAGACCGGCGCGCTCGCAACGCTCCTGGTAGGCCTCGTAGCAGCGCAGCATCGCTTCCTGCCACTCGTCGCCGCCGGGCTGGATGTTGCGCGGGCGCCGGCCTTCGTCCTTCTGCGCGTTGATCCACCAGGCGATCTGGCGCGGCGGGAAGCGGGTGTCGTCGAGCTCCAGCGCCTGCACCACGCGCTTGACCAGGCGCAGCTGGTCGTCGCTGTCGAGCACCTGGAAGCCTTCGGGCAGCTTGGCCTCCTGCCAGTGCAGGCGCAGCAGGCGGTGGGCCAGGCCGTGGAAGGTGCCGATCCACATGCCGCGCGCGCCGCGCGCCAGCTGCGCGTCGACGCGCGCGCGCATCTCTCCGGCGGCTTTGTTCGTAAAGGTCACCGCGAGGATGCCGTGGGTCGGCACCCCGATCACCTCGTTGAGCCAGGCGATGCGGTGGGTCAGCACGCGGGTCTTGCCGCTGCCGGCGCCGGCGAGGACCAGATAATGCCCCGGCGGCGCCGAAACGGCTTCGCGCTGGGCCGGGTTGAGAGCGTCGAGCAGATGCGATACGTCCATGCGGCTATTGTAGCGGTCCGGGCGCGGGAACCCTCCCGCGCGGCGAGGTGGCGATGCGCCGGCGTGCGCGGATGAACATGTCGATGAACCGGTCGCTCGCCGCCGCGGCGTTGCTCGCGCTGGCGGCCGCAGCGCTGGCGCCCACGCCCGCACGTGCGCAACCAGTCGCAACGCAGGCCGCCGCCGCGCCGAGCGAACGCGTGCTGCGCGTGGGCGAGCGTCGCCTGCGGGTGATCGTCGAAAACCCGCCCAGCCGCGCGCGCGCCGAAGAACTGCAGCGATGGCTGGCCGAATGCGCGCGCGCCCAGCTGACCGCGTTCGACGCCTTCCCGCTGCGCGAGGCGACGGTGCGCATCCGCCTGGTGCCGCGCCGCGGCCGCGATCCCAGCCCGGTGCCGTGGGGCCAGACCCAGCGCGAGGACGGCGTGTCGGTGCTGCTGTACGTACGCGAGGACGCCAGCGGCGACGAGCTGCGCGCGGACTGGACCGCGGTGCACGAACTGGCGCACCTGTTCCATCCCTTCCTCGGCAGCGACGGCCGCTGGCTCGCCGAAGGCCTGGCGAGCTACTACCAGAACGTGCTGCGCGCGCGCGCCGGCCTGCTCGACGGCGAGGAGGCCTGGCGGCGCCTGGACGCGGGCTTCCGCCGCGGCCGCGCGGCCGGCGGCGATGCGCGCATGGACGAAATCGGCTGGAGCCGCGCCAGCACCATGCGCATCTACTGGGCCGGCGCGGCGTTCTGGCTGGACGCGGACCTGAGCCTGCGGCGCGAACGCGGACGCAGTCTGGACGAAGTGCTGGCGGCGTACTCGCGCTGTTGCCTGCGCGAGGACAGCCGCAGCGCGCCGCAAGCCTTCATCGCCGCGCTCGACCGCGCCGGCGGCGGCGGGACGCTGGCGCGCGTGTACGCGCGGCATGCGGCGATGACCGGGTTTCCGTCGCTGCAGGCCGACTATGCGGCGCTGGGGATCGAAATCGAGGGCGAGGCGCTGCGGTTTTCGCAGGAGGCCGCGGCGGTGCGCTTGCGCGCGGCGATCATGGGGCCGCGGGCGGCGGTGGCGCTGCGCGCTTCGGCCGATAGCGACGGCGAATAGGCGGGGTTCGTCGTTGTCGCGGTGGCGCGGTCGCGGCTTGCGCCGCTCCTACAGTCTGGGACGAAACCGGACGCCGCCCCTGCAGGAGCGGCGCGAGCCGCGACCGCGACACCGCGCCCGCGACGAAAGCCGCATCGCGAACCGGCGACGCCGGCCCGCGACGCAGGCCCGGCCTCAATGCCCGTTCTTGGCCGCCTTGATCCCGGCGCTCATCAGCTTGTCGGTCCAGGCGATGCCGACCGCCGACACGATGAACAACAGGTGGATCAGCGCCTGCCACATCACCCCTTGCTCGGTGATGTCGGTGCAGCGCATCGCCTTGTCGAGGGTGCCGTTGGCGGTCATCGCCGCGACCGCGCGCGCCATCTCGTAGGCCTCCGGCGTGCCGCACAGCGGCAGCCCGAGGCTGCCGGCGCCGATGAAGGTCTTCAGCAGGTGGATCGAGGAGATGCCGATGATCGCCATCGCCAGCTTGACCTTGAGCACGCTGGCGTTGACGTGGCTCAGCCACTCGGGCTGGTCGGGATGGCCTTCCAGGCGCAGGCGCGAGACGAAGGTCTCGTAGCCGCCGACGATCACCATCACCAGCAGGTTGGAGATCATCACCACGTCGATCAGGCCGAGCACGATCAGCATGATCGCCTGCTCGGTGAGGTTGGCCGCGTCGGTGATCAGGTGGATCAGTTCGCGCACGAACTGGAACACGTACACGCCCTGGGCCACGATCAGGCCCAGATAGAGCGGCAGCTGCAGCCAGCGCGAGCTGAAGATCAGGGCCGGCAGGGGATTGAGTCGGTTGATCTTGGGGTCGGTCATGCGGATCGATTGCGGTAGTAAAGGGAGCGGTTCCCGCGTAGCGGGGGGCCAAGAGTAGCCGGGCGACGGCGTCATCGCCATGGCAACGGCCGTCGCATTCAGGCGCGGCACGCGTCGCATGCGCGCTGGCACGCGCCTTTCCAGGCCCGCAACGGCCGCTCGCGCGGGGCCGCGCTTACACTGCCGGCTGCCGCGAAACCCGGTTTTCGCACGCCCGTCCACTCAGCGGAGTCCGTCCCCCATGATCGACCTGCACTACTGGCCCACCCCGAACGGCCACAAGATCACCCTGTTCCTGGAAGAAGCCGCCGACGCCGGCCGCCCCCAGGCCTATCGCATCGAGCCGGTCAACATCGGCGCCGGCGACCAGTTCAAGCCCGAATTCCTGGCCATTTCGCCCAACAACCGCATGCCGGCGATCGTCGACCATGCGCCGGCGGACGGCGGCGCGCCGATCAGCGTGTTCGAGTCCGGCGCGATCTTGCGGTATCTGGCGGAAAAGACCGGGCTGTTCGCGCCCGCCGACCTGCGCGGCCGGGTCGAGGTCGATGAATGGCTGTTCTGGCAGGTCGGCGGCTACGGCCCGATGCTGGGCCAGAACCACCACTTCAACCGCTACGCGCCGGAGAAGGTGCCCTACGCCATCGACCGCTACCAGCGCGAGACCGAACGCCTGTACGGCGTGCTCGACAAGCGCCTGGCCGGGCGCGAATTCATCGCTGGCGAGGCCCTGAGCATCGCCGATTTCGCCTGCTATCCCTGGGCCCGCGAGCACGACTGGCACCACGTCGACCTGGCCCGCTACCCCGCGGTGCAGCGCTGGCACGACGCGCTTTCCGCACGCCCGGCCTTCCAGCGCGCCTACGAAATGGGCAAGGTATACCGCGCCGACAAGGCCATGACCGACGAGATGCGCAAGCACCTGTTCGGTACGCCGGGGTCGTCGGCGCCCCATCCGCAGTAACGCCAGCCGCCCCGCTGCCGGCCCCGCGCCGGCGGCGTTCGCCACGGACCGCCCAATTCGATGAACACACCCCGCCGCCTCGCTGCCTGCCTGCTCGCCATGTCGCTGACCGCCGCCACGCCCGCCCTCGCCGCTCCGCCCGCCGCCGCGCCGGCCGACGGCCGCCTGACCCTGGAAGCGCTGACCGGCGACGCGCCGCTGTCGGGGCCGAGCCTGCTCAAGCCCAAGGTGGCGCCGGACGGCAGCAAGGTGAGCTTCCTGCGCGGCAAGCCGCGCGACCGCAACCGCCTGGACCTGTGGGCCTACGACATCGCCAGCGGCAAGACCGCGCTGCTGGTGGATTCCGACGACGTGCTGCCCGGCGCGGAAGTGCTCAGCGACGCGGAGAAGGCGCGGCGCGAGCGCCAGCGCATCGCCGCGCTGTCGGGCATCGTCGATTACCAGTGGTCGCCCGACGGCAAGCGCCTGCTGTTCCCGCTCGGCGGCGAGCTGTACCTGTACGACCTGACCAAGACCGGCAAGGCCGCGGTGCGCCGGCTCACCCACGGCGAAGGCTTCGCCACCGATCCCAAGCTTTCGCCCAAGGGCGGCTACGTCGGCTTCGTGCGCGACCGCAATCTGTGGGTGATCGACCTGGCCGACGGCAAGGCGACCCAGCTCACCGCCGACGGCAGCGACACCATCGGCAACGGCGTCGCCGAGTTCGTCGCCGACGAGGAAATGGACCGCCACACCGGCTATTGGTGGGCGCCGGACGATTCGGCCATCGCCTACGCCCGCATCGACGAATCGCCGGTGCCGGTGCAGAAGCGCTACGAGGTCTATCCCGACCGCACCGACGTGGTCGAGCAGCGCTATCCGGCGGCGGGCGACCACAACGTGCGCGTGCAGCTGCGGGTGGCGTCGATCGGCGCCGGCCGCGGCGCGCCGCGCGAGATCGACCTGGGCAAGGAGCAGGACATCTACCTCGCCCGCGTCGACTGGCGCGACGCCGGACGCCTGACCTTCCAGCGCCAGTCGCGCGACCAGCACACGCTCGAACTGATCGAGACCGACCTGGCCAGCGGCCAGCAGCGCACGCTGCAGACCGAGACCAGCAAGACCTGGGTGCCGCTGCACGACGACCTGCGCTTCCTCGCCGACGGCCGCATCCTGTGGAACAGCGAGCGCAGCGGCTACGAACATCTCTACCTGCTGTCGGAAGACGGCGCCAAGGCGATCGCGCTGACCTCCGGCGACTGGCCGGTGGACAGCGTGCTCGCGGTCGACGAAGCCGCCGGCCAGGTGTATTTCGCCGCCGGCAAGGACCGCCCGACCGACGCCCAGATCTATCGCGTGCCGCTGGCCGGCGGCGCGATCGAGCGCCTGTCCAAGGACGACGGCATCCACGCCGCCAGCTTCGCCAAGAACGCCAGCGTCTACGTCGACAGCTGGTCGAACCCGACCACGCCGCCGCAGCTGGAGCTGATGCGCAACGACGGCAGCCGCATCGCCGCGCTGATCGCCAACGACCTGAGCGATCCCAAGCATCCCTACGCGCCCTACCTCAAGGCGCAGCGGCCGCTGGAGTTCGGCACGCTCAAGGCCGCCGACGGCAAGACCGAACTGCACTACAGCCTGATCAAGCCGACCGGCTTCGATCCGGCCAAACGCTATCCGGTGGTGGTCTACGTGTACGGCGGCCCGGCGGCGCAGTCGGTCAAGCGCGTCTGGGCGCCGGACTTCAACCAGTACCTGGCCCAGCAAGGCTTCGTGGTGTTCTCGCTCGACAACCGCGGCACCCCGCGCCGCGGCGCGGCGTTCGGCGGCGCGCTGTACCGCAAGCAGGGCACGGTCGAAATCGCCGACCAGCTCGAAGGGGTGAAGTGGCTGAAATCGCAGCCGTGGGTGGACGGCGCCAAGATCGGCGTCTACGGCTGGTCCAACGGCGGCTACATGACCCTGATGATGCTGGCCAAGGCCAGCGACCAGTACGCCTGCGGCGCCGCCGGCGCGCCGGTCACCGACTGGGGCCTGTACGACAGCCACTACACCGAGCGCTACATGGGCCTGCCCAAGAGCAACCCCGACGGCTACCGCGAAGGCCGCGTGCTCGAACACCTGGACGGGCTGACCTCGCGCCTGCTGCTGATCCACGGCATGGCCGACGACAACGTGCTGTTCACCAACTCCACCGTGCTGATGAGCGCGCTGCAGCAGCGCGGCCGTCCGTTCGAGCTGATGACCTACCCCGGCGCCAAGCACGGCCTGCGCGGGCGCGACAACCTGCACCGGCTGCGCCTGACCGAGGATTTCTTCGAGCGCTGCCTCAAGCGCTGAGCGCCCGGCCCCGCCACCGACCGACGACAAGGAACGCGACGCGATGGAAACCGAATACCGCAAACCCTGGGTGCAGCGGCATTGGGTGTTGATGCTGGTGCTGAGCTTCGTGGTGATGATGGCGCTGTCGCTGGCCATCGGCCTGGGCTCGCTCTACGCGTTGATGTCTTCGGTCAAGGACACCGCGCCCTATCGCGAGGCGATGGCGCGGGTGCGCGGCGACGCCGGCATGGTCCAGGCCCTGGGCGAGCCGATCCAGACCAAGTGGATCCCGCTGGGCGTGGTCGAGCAGCGCGAGCAGGGCCGGGCCGCGTTCGTGGTGTTCCTGCGCGGCCCGCGCGGCGAAGGCAGCGTCGACGTGCAAGGCGGCTTCGAAAGCGGCACTTGGCATTACCAGCGCCTGCAGGGCGAAGCCTTCGGCCCGCCGCGCGAGCGCTTCGACCTGCGCAGCGCCGCCGACCACTGAGCCGCGCGGCGCCGGCCCCGGGGCCGCGCGCATGACCTTCGGCGCTTGGCCGCGCGCGGCCGCCGGCCGATGCTGGCCAACGCAGCGCGTCAGCCGCCGCTTTTCCTTTCCGCACTTCCGACAAGGGTCGCCGCCATGAAACCGCTCGTTCTCGCTATCGCCCTGGCGCTGTGCGCCCCCGCCCTCGCCGCCGCGGCGGGCGCCGCGCCCGCCGCGGCCCAGGCCGCCAAGCCGGTTCCGGCCTGGGTCAACCAAAGCAACGAGTACACCCAGATCCTGATCAAGGCCCAGGCCGATTTCTCGCCCGAGGGCTTCTCCTTCTTCGGCATCCCCGGCTACGACGACAAGGTCAGCGACCTGCGCCCGGGCGTGACCGAGCGCTACCGCGCGGCGATGGGCAAGGCGCGCGCGCAGCTGCAGGAGAAGCTCGAACTCGAGCGCGATCCCAACGTGCGCCAGGACCTGGAAATCCTGCTCGGCGCGATCGACCAGAGCGTGCGGGGCAGCGAACTCAACGAGAAGCTGATGCTGCCGTGGTTCGACGCGCCGCAGACGGTGTTCTCGGGCATGAACGCGCTGCTGTCCGACCAGACCCCGCCGGCGCGCCGGGCCAAGGCGTTGGCGCGCCTGCAGGCCTACGTCGGCCAGGCGCCGGGCAGCCAGCCGCTGACCGCGCTGGCGCGCCAGCGCTACGAGGAGCGGCTGAGCAATCCGGCGCTGTTGCAGCCGACCAAGCTCGAGGTCGAGCAGGCGCTGGCCAACGTCGAGACCTACGCCGCCGGCATCCGCAAGCTGTTCGTCAAGTACAAGATCGCCGGCGCCGACAAGGCGCTCGCGGCGATGGAAACGCAGCTGCGCGAATACGGCCAATGGACCCGCGAGCAGGTGCTGCCGAAGGCGCGCGCCGACGCGCGCCTGCCGGCGGAGCTGTACGCGTTCCAGCTCAAGCAGTTCGGCATCGACGTCGATCCGCAGCTGCTGATGCAGCGCGCCCAGGTCGAGTTCATGGAGACCCGCGCGGCGATGCGCCAGCTGGCGCCGCTGGTGGCCCAGGCCAAGGGCCTGAAGGTCGCCGATCCGCACGACTACGTCGCGGTGATCCGCGCGCTCAAGGCCGACACCATCCCCAACGACCAGCTCGAAGGCCGCTACCGCAAGGTCATCGACGCGATCGACCCGATTATCCGCAAGGAGAAGATCGTCGACGTGCCGCAGCGGCCGATGGTGATGCGCCTGGGCAGCGAGGCCGAATCGGCGGCGCAGCCGGCGCCGCACTTCCTGCCGGCGCCGCTGGTCGGCAACACCGGCCAGCAGGGCCAGTTCGTGCTGCCGGTGGCGGTGCCCAGCGCCGGCGGCAAGGCGCTGCACTACGACGACTTCAACTACGAATCGGCGGCGTGGACGCTGTCGGCGCACGAGGGCCGGCCGGGCCACGAACTGCAATTCACCGCGATGGTCGAGCGCGGCATCTCGCTGGCGCGCACGATGTTCGCCTTCAACTCGGTCAACGTCGAAGGCTGGGCGCTGTACGCCGAAGCCGAAATGGTGCCGTACGAGCCGCTGGACGGGCAGCTGATCGCGCTGCAGTTCCGCCTGCTGCGCGCGGCGCGCGCGATCCTCGACCCGATGCTCAACCTCGGCCTGACCGACCGCGCCAGCGCGGCCAAGATCCTCGGCGAACAGGTCGGTTTTTCCGAAGCGATGACCAAGCAGGAGCTGGACCGCTACATGTTCAACGCGCCGGGCCAGGCCGGCAGCTACTTCTACGGTTACAGCCGCATCCTGGAACTGCGCATGCAGACCGAGCTGGCGCTGGGCGACAAGTTCGACCGCCTGGGCTTCAACAACTTCCTGCTCGACCAGGGCCTGCTGCCGCCGTCGCTGCTGGCCAAGGCGGTGCAGGAGGACTACGTGCCGCAGCGCAAGGGCAAGTGACGCGCGCGGCTTCGGCCGCGGGATGAACGAAGGCCGCGGCCATTGCCGCGGCCTTTTTCTTTGCCGGTTTGCCGCGCCGTGCGGCGTCTCTTACCGCAACACCGCGGTCCGGCGAAATCCGGAACCCACAATTTCTTGCTGCTGTTGCTGTTGCTGTTGCTGTTGCTGTTGCTGTTGCTGTTGCTGTCAGCTTGGACGCAACCCCATGCGAAGCACACGCCTTGCAGCCCCGGAGGGCGCGCGCATGGATGCGCGCGTGCGCCATGGGGCAGGATGCCCCTTATGGCGCAGCCCCGCGCCGGGTGCTGGACCTAGTGGCTTTTGACTTAAAACAAGCGTTTTTCTTTGGCTACTTTCTTTTGTCGCGCTGACAAAAGAAAGTAGCTCGGCCGCTTGCGGACGAAAGCATTTGATGGTGGCTTGTCGTCGCGCGACACATCGGTAACGGTGAGAGCAGCAGCAACGTCAAAATGGGTTCCGGCTTTCGCCGGAATGACGGACGTGGGGTCGCGTGTCCGACTGTAGGAGCGGCGCGAGCCGCGACCGCGACAACGAATCTACGATGAAACTTTCGTAATCGCCGCGATGGCGCGGTCGCGGCTTGCGCCGCTCCTACAGGGGGCGTGCCGCTGTGGGGTTCGTCTTTACGTGTGCGTACGGGTGACGACAAGCGAACATCAAGGGCTTCCGTCCGCAAGCGGCCGGGTCACTTTCTTTGTCTGAAGCCACAAAGAAAGTAACCAAAGAAAAGGCCTTATCTTTTTCGGATCAAGAGCCACTATGGCTCGAAAGGCGCGCGGGGCCGCGCCATAAGGGGCATCCTGCCCCATGGCGCGCGTGCGCATCCATGCGCACGCCCTCCGGGGCGGCGGAACGACTGCATCGTGCTCGGGGGCGAGCACGAGCAACGGCAACGGCAACGGCAAAATGGATTCCGGCTTTCGCCGGAATGACGGAGTTGCACGCTGCCGGTGCGCATGTGCTGGGCCGAAACGCTGCGACCGAAGCCCTTGTAGGAGCGGCGCAAGCCGCGACCGCGAAACTGCGACTACGACGAACAACCGGCGCACACGCCGCCCCCCGTCGCGCGCCGCGCTCCCGCCTCAATACACCAACGACCACTGCATCGTATGCAGCGCGAACACGAACCACACCACCGCCACGCAAGCCGCCGCGATCGCCAGCGCGCAGGCGCGGCGCACGCGGTGCACCGGCGGGCGCAGGGCCTGGCGCGCGTTGAGGATCGACACCGCCGCCACCGCCACGCTCAACAGTCCCAGCAGCTGCGCCATGCGCAGGCCCGAGTCGAGCTGGCCGTCGAACATCCGCGGCGACAGTTCGATGCGCCCCAACATCCACGCCCACAACGCCAGCAACAGCAGGTTCGCGATCAATCCGAAGAAGGTCAGCAAACGCAGGTCGCGCCCGCGTCCGTCGAGCTTGAGTTGACGTTGCGTGTGCCGGCGCACCAGCGCCGCCGCCGGCCATAGCAACAGCGCCAGCACGTGCACCGCCACGGTCGCGTAGAACAGCGGCAGCATCCAGCCGGCCGAACGCCACGCCGGCACCGGCTGCAGCCACATCGCCGGCGGCGCGTCGTCGGTGCCGATGGCGACGATCTTGCCGTCCACGCGCTTGGCCGCCAGGCGGCTGTCGCCGTCGACTTCCTGCCACACGTAAGGCTCGATCTCGCGCCAGCGCTTGATCCGCCCGTCGCGCGCGCGCAGGGTCGAGACCGAAACCGTGTCGTCGTCGTTCAACGACACCACCGCGCTGCCGAGCAGGCGCGCGATGGCGAGGAAGTTGCTCGCCGACTGGCGGCTGTTCTCGTAACGCCCGACCAGCTGCTTGCCGTGCAGGCGCGCGGTCAGCCGCGTCGCCGGCGGCGCGCCGCGCTCGGGGTAGTAGCGCTTGAGCAAGCCGTCGATCAGATCGCGATGCAGCGCGCGCCCGGCCTTGCCGGGGCCGTCCACCGACACGAACACACCCAGTTTCTTGTCCGGCAGCAACGCCAGGCTGCTCTGGAAAGCCTCGGTCGCGCCGCCGTGGCCGAGCGCGGTCAGGCCGTGCTTGTCGCGGCGGAAGAAGCCCAGCGTCATCGCGTCGAGCCCGGCGATCGGCCGCACCGCCACCCGCTGCATCGCCTGCGCGGTGTAGGGCTTGAGGATCTCGGCGCCGCGGAACCGGCCCTGGTCGAGCTGGGCGATCATGAAGTTGGCCATGTCGCGGCCGGTGGTGGACAGCGCGCCGGCCGGCGCGGCGTTGACCAGTTCGAACGGGATCGGCGCGGCGCCGGGCTCGGCGTAGCCGAGCGCGACGTCGCCGGCCAGGCCCTTGGGCAGCGGCTGGCGGAAGGTCGAACGGCGCATGTCCAGCGGCATCAGCACGCGCTGCTCGATGTAGTCGTTGAACGGCTGGCGGGCGACGCGCTCGACGATGTAGCCGGCCAGGGCCACGCCGTAGTTGGAATACGCCGGCACCTGCCCGGGCGGATAGATGCGCTCGGGCTGCACCGTCTCCAGGTAGGCGCGCAGCGGGCGCAGGCGCGAGGGGTCGGCGGCGAACAGGTGCTTGGCCGATTCTTCGAAACCGGCGCTGTGGGTCATCAGGTGGCGCAGGGTCAGCGGCTGGCCCTGGTAATCGCGGATGCGGAAGTCGAGGTAGTCGTTGACGTCGGTGTCGAGGTCGAGCTTGCCCTGTTCGACCAACTGCATCACCGCGGTCCAGGTGAACAGCTTGGAGATCGAACCGGGGCGGATCACCGTGCGCGCGGCGTCCATCGGCCGGCCCTTGGCGCGGTCGGCGTAGCCGTAGCCCTTGGCCAGGATCACTTGGCCGTCCTTGACCACCACGACCACCGCGCCGGCCAGGCCGCCGCGGGCCAGGGCGCTGGGCACCAGTCCGTCGGCATAGGCCTCGACATCGACCGAGACCAGCGCCGGGGTCGGCGCCAGGCCGCTGCTGGCGTCGGCGTCGAGCAGGATCTCGCCGCCGCCGTCGTCGACGCCGGGCTCGGCCGGCAACGGCGCCACCGCGACCGGCGCGGGCGGCGGCAACGCTACCGGCTTGGGCGCGGCGGCGACCGGCGCGGGTATGGGCGCGGGTATGGGCGCGGGCACAGGTGCAGGCACGGGCGTGGGTGCGGGCGGCGGCGCGGCGGGCTTGGGCGCGGGCGGCGGCAACGGCCGCAGCGGGATCGCCTGGGTGTCGTCGCCGATGCCGCCCTCGGCCAGCGGCGAGGCCTGGCGGATCACCCCGCCCGACAGCGGCGCGACATACGGCGCCGACCCGGGCGGGCGCTGCGGCGCCGGCGGGTCGACGATCACGCGCGAGGGCGGCGGCGCGGTGGTCGCCGCGCGCACGGCGGCCGAGGGGCCGCGCGGCGGCTCGGACGCCGCGGCGGGCGGTCGCCGCGCTGGCGCCGAGGCGGCCGGTGCGGGATGCGACGCGGCCGGTGCCGAGGCCGCCGCGGCGGGACGCGGCGCGGCCGGGGCGGAGGCCGTCGGGGCGGGGCGCGACGCGGCGGGTGCAGGAACGGTGGTTGCGCGCGGCGTTGCCGCCGGCGCAGGCGCGGCGTTACGCGGCGCCGGAGTGGCGGCGGGACGGTTCGACGCTGCGCTGCCGGAGGACGGCGCGGACGTCGACGTCGCGGGCGGTGCGGACGCGGCGACCGGCGTACGCGGCGGCGTCGCCGTACGCAGCGAACCGGAGGCGGGCGCGGGCGGCGGCGCGGGCGGGCGCGGCGTCGAGGGCGTCGGCGCGGACGTCGACGTCGCGGACGGCGCGGATGCAGCGGCCGGCGTGCGCGGCGGCGTCGCCGTACGCAGCGAACCGGAGGCGGGCGCGGGCGTCGGCGCGGGCGGGCGCGGCGTCGAGGACGACGGCGCGGGCGTCGAAGTCGCGGGCGGTGCGGGCGTCGCGCCCGTGCGCGCCGGGGGCGTCGCGGCCGTGGCGGGCGCGGGACGACGGGTTTCGGCGGCGGCGGGCGCGATCGGCACGGCCACGGGCGCCGGCGCGGACAGCGCGCCCGACGGGGTCGCGGCAGGCGGCGGCGCGGCCGCGGGCGACGGCGTCAGCGGCACCGCCGTGGTCGTGGCCGGAAACGCGGCGGCGCCGGAGGCGCGGCGCGGCGGCAGGCTCGGCGGCGGCCGGACGCGCTTCCGAGGGCCGCGTCGCAGCCGGCCGCGACGCGGCCTGGTCGGCCTCGGCCGCCGCACCCGGCTCCGGCGAAGCCGGCGGCTGCGCCGCCACCGCCAATGCCCAGCACAGTCCCACCGACGCACTCGCGCGCCACGCCCAGCCCCAGACCTTCCCACTCATCCCTAAAACCCCCTCTCGCCCGGGGCGTCGCCCCGGCACATCCGTCATCGCGACCGCGCGCCGGCGTCGGGGCCGACGGCAGCCCGGCAGTGTACGCGCCCGCGGCGACGCATCGGCGGCGGCGCCCGGCTGGCCCGCCCCGCGCGAACGCGCCGCCTGAAGGCCCCGAGCCGCGGCCACTCCTGCCCCGCCCCTGCCAGCCCCCGCCTGCGCCCCAGGCCGAGTCCAGCCGCTCAAACCCCTGACCTCCAGCTCAAGTCCCGCACCCCGCACCCCGCGCCAGATTTTCAAAACGACCAACCCCGTTTCACAATCCGCACAATCCCTTGACCGCCACGCTTGGCAAGCCTCCGCCCCGCGCCCTAGAGTCGCGTGTGCCCCTTTCCGGCCCCGTCCATGCCCGCCAAGCGCAGCAAGACCGTCATCGTCGCCGCGCCCGCCGCCGCTCCCAATCCCGGCGTCGCCCTGCGCGCCCTGCGCCGCCAGCGCGGTTGGACCCTGGCCGAGATCGGCGCGCGCACCGGGCTGCCGATCTCCACCTTGTCCAAGATCGAGAACGGCAAGATGTCGCTGAGCTTCGACAAGCTCACCCGCATCGCCCAGGGCCTGGAAGTCGACATCGGCGAGTTGTTCTCGAACCAGCCGCCGGCCGGCAACGACGCCTTCAGCGGACGCCGCAGCATCACCCGCGCCGGCGAAGGCTATGCGATCCGCACCGAGAACTACGATCACCTCTATCCGGCTTCGGAACTGCTCAACAAGCGCCTGGTGCCGATCATCGCCGAGGTCCGCGCGCGCAGCCTGGACGAGTTCGGCGAACTGATCCGGCACAGCGGCGAAGAGTTCGCGATGGTGCTGGAAGGCGCGATCGAACTGCACACCGAGCTGTACGCGCCGGCGCGACTCGAGACCGGCGACTCGATCTATTTCGACAGCGCCATGGGCCACGCCTACATCGCCGCCGCGCCGGGCCGCTGCCGGGTGCTGGCGGTGTGTTCGGGCGGCGAGGCGCACCTGCGCGAAGCGATGGCGCGCCAGGACGCCGCCCGCTACGAGCCGCCGCGCCCGTCGCGCGCGCGGCGCGAGGACGGCTGAGCGCCGCGCGCGCCGGCGCCTGCCATAAAACTTCGCGCAAGAGGCGGCCCGCGCAAGGCCGATACGCTGCATCCGGCTGATCGCAGTCACACAAGCCGCAGGCAGCGATCACGGCGCCGAGTTTTCGCCGGACGAAAGTTTTTCGCCGCGCCGCGCCGGATCGTGCCGCGCCGGACCGTGCCACCCCGAACCGGGCCGCCGCGGACCGCTCAGCCGCGCAGCCGGCGCAACGCGCGGCATTCGTCGAGCCAGGCCAACAGCGCCGCCGCGGCGCGGCGCTCGCCGGCGCGGCCGCGCAGCAGTTCGCGCACCGGCACCGGCGCGCCCGGGTCCAGCCGCGCCAGCAGCGCGCGCTCGGCCGCGGCCTCGCCGTCCACGCGCAGGCCGTGGCCGTGCGCGGCGAAGCGCCAGCCGCCGGGCTCGCGCCGGCGCAGCACGGTATCGATCAAGGCCACCCGCGCATCCGCCGCGAACGCGCGCGCCGGCGCGCGCGCCGGCGGCGGTTCGAAGCCGCCGGCCGACAGGCGCTGCAGCGACACCGCGCGCACCCGCGTGCGCAGCGCCGCCGGCGCCGCCATCGCCCGCGCGCTGTCCAGCGCCGCGCGCAAGGCCGGCGGCAAGGGCTCGGCGAGCACGCCGTCGGCGCCGATCCGCGCCGGCGCCAGCACCGCGAGATCGGCCGGCAACGCGGCGCGCAGCAACTGCGCGGCCGGATCGATCTGCGCGTCGGCGCGGCCGAGATCGACCATCAGGTCTTCCAGTTCGTACACCGGCCGGTGCTCGTGCCTCGGTACGCCGAGGTTGACGCTGGTGCAGACGCCGCCGTCGACGCTCTCGCCGACGTGGTAATAGTCGGCCGGCCAATACAGCACGTCGCCGGGCTCGGCCTCGACCAGGAACGAGCTGTGCAGATGGGCGCGGTAATCGGGCAGGGTCGAGATCGCCTCGCGCCACGGCTTGCGCGTCCAAAAGCGCATGCGCTTGCGCCCCTGCACCGGCACCATGAAGGTGGCGAAGCGGTCGCGGTGCACGCCGACCGGCGTGGATTCGTAATTGCCGTGGAACAAGGTGGTGATCGCGCCGGTAACCGGCAACCCGGCCTCGCGCCACAGCGGCGCGAAGAACGCGCGCTCGCTGCGCCACAGCGGCCAGCGGTAGCTGTGGAACGCGCTGATCACCAGCGCGTAGCGGCGCTCGCCGAGCGCGGCCAGCATGCGCTGGCGATAGCCGTCCAGCGACGCGTCCTCGCGCCGCGGCATCCACGGCGCGGGGTCGAGTTGCTGCAAACGGCCGAGCGTGAGCACGGTGTTGTCGGGCTCTTCCGGCAGCCGCCGGCGGCTGCGCGCCGCCGCGGCCACGGCGCTGCGGAACACTTCGTCGAGGGCGAACGGCCGGCCGTGGGCGACGCCCTTGAACAGCACCGGGCGGCGGTCCCAGTCTTGCGCGACGAACGCCGGCCAATCGAGCGTCTCGCGCAGGCGCGGGCTGCGGCGCGGGTCGGATGCGCTCATGCGTCCTCCACGTCGCCGCGGCGGCGCAGGCCGCGCAACTCGTACAAGCGCTGCAGCACGGCGACCAGATCGGGATCGACGCCGCGACCGGATTCGTGCCCGGACTCGCGCGCGCACAACGCCGAAACGCGCGCCGCTTCGCCGCTGCGCAGCTGCGCCAGCAGGCGATCCAGGCGCGGGTGATCGGGCATCGCGAAGCTGTGGCCGGCCACCGCCCAGCGCCAACCCGCGTCTTCGCGCAGGCGCAGCAACGGGTTGCGCGGATCGCACTCGACCTCGTCGCCGGCGCGCAGGCGCGACGGCGCGCGCGGCACCGGCACCGGTTCCAGTGCGCCGGCGCTGACGCGTTCCAGCCAGCCGGCGCGCACGCTGCGTTCCAGTTCGCCCGCCGCCACCGCCGTGCGCATCGCCGCGGCGACCCGCGCCAGCGGCGCCAGCGCGGTCGCGCCGCGCTGCGCGCGCGGCGGCGGGAAGTCGAGCATCGCCACGCGTTCGTCGGCGCCGAGCTCGGCGTCGACGCTGTCGGCCAACGCATCCTTGGCCGCGATCATCGCGTCGCCGCCGCGCACCGGCACGCGCAGGGCCAAGCCGAGGCAACCGCCTTCGTCGCCGAGTTCGTGCCAGTGCCGGCCCGGCCAACACAGCGCCTCGCCGGGCCGCGCGCGCAGACTTTGCGCCGGCGCCCGCCCGGGCGCGGGCCGCGTCCGCCACGAACGCAGCGCGCACGCGCCCAGCAGCGGCAACTGGATCAGCACGTGGCGCGGCGCCAGGCGCAGGCCCAGCGTGGCCGCGTCGGCGTCGCCGATCCACAGGCTCGCCTCGACCGGCAGCGCCGGCAGGCCCAGGCGCGCGAACAGCGGCGCCAGCAGCGCGCGCGTGCGCGCCCACAGCGGGTAGTCCAGGAACAGCGGATGCGCGACGCGCAACTGGAAGCGCGCGCCGTCGAGGCGTTCGCGCACCCGTTGCAGATAGCGTTGCGGATCGTCGCGGTCCTCGGCGCCGGGCAGCAGGTCGCCGGGCGCGCGCAGCTGCGCGCCGTCGCGATAAAAACGCACGTCCGGCAGCGCCATGAAGCGGGTGCCGGCGCGGAACGGTTCGGCCGCGCGCGCGATCAGCGCGAACGCGCGCTGCGGCGGCAACGGCGGCGCGCCGGCGCCGGGTGCCAGCGCGGCGCGGCGGTCCCAGTGCGGCCACAGCGGCGACCAGTCCACGCCGGGTGTGTCGTCCTGGCTCGGCGGATCGTCCGGACGCGGCGAGGCGCTCATGCCGGCGCCGCCTCGAACGCGCTGCGCACGCGCCGCGCGTAATCGGCCAGCGGCTCCAGCCCCATCGCCCGGCGCCGCGCGTCGACCTGCGCCGGCTGCTCGATCGGACACGGCTCCAGCGCCGCGCCGCGGCGGCGGAACTTGGTGCCGAAGCGCTGCTTGCGGCCGCGCTGCACGCGCAGCGCGTCGGTGAGGTAGGCCAGCTCGCGCAGGCTCATGTCGCCGTCGCGGGCGGCGCGTTCGACCAGGCGCAGGCAGCGGTCCTGGAACGCGCGCGGCCCGTCGGCATGCTGCAACAGCCGGCACGCGGCCGCGGCGGCGTCCGCGCCGACCAGGGCCCGGCCGGGCCAGCCGTGGCGCGCGACCACGCGCTGCAGCCAACTCATCGCCGCATCCACGCGTTCGCGCAGCTGCGCGTCCAGCGCGGCGTCGGCGAAGCCGCTGGCGGTCCACGGCGCGCGCAGCGCCGCGTCGATGCGGTCGATGCGCAGCAGGCGCTCGGCGATCCGCGTGGGGTCGTCGAGCGCATCGTCCTCGACCGGATCGCCGTCGCTCGCCGTCGGCGCGGACAGCGCCTCGATCCGCAAGTGCATCGACTCGCCTTCCCAGCGATAGATCAGACGCCGGTCCTGCGCCGGCCAATCGAACGCGGCCTCGCCGTCGCGCGCGCCCCACCAGCGCAGCCACACGCCCAGGCGCGCGTCGCCGCGTTCGCCGCACACCGGCAGCCGCGCCGCCGGGTCGGCCAGCGCGTGCGCGACCGCGTCGCGCAGCGCCACGCACAGGTCCAGCGGCGCGAACTCGGGCCCGGCCAGCAACTCCGGCGCCGGATTCATCGGCGGGCGTTGCGGCCCGCGCAACGGCACGCGTTGCAGCCGCGACTGCGGCGGCGGCGACAGCGCCAACAG
Organism: Lysobacter yananisis; assembly: GCF_031199375.1. Taxonomy (NCBI): domain Bacteria; kingdom Pseudomonadati; phylum Pseudomonadota; class Gammaproteobacteria; order Lysobacterales; family Lysobacteraceae; genus Lysobacter; species Lysobacter yananisis. The sequence continues at coordinate 2,031,521 of NZ_CP133568.1, read as the reverse complement.
CGGCGCATCGGCGCGCAGTTGGCGAAAGAAATACGGCACGTCGCCGCGCGCGAGCTGGCGGCGTTCGGCGGCGTTGAACGGCCGCGCCGAGGCGGCGTCTTCGACCGCGCCCTGGTCGAACGCGCCGGCGTCGAGCGCGGCCAGGTAATCCGCGGTCGGCCGCAGCAATACCCGCGTGCAGCCCCCGCGCAGCGCGCGGCGCAGTTCGTCGGCGACGCGCTCGTTGTTCAAGTGCAGCAGCATCCAGGCATCGAACATGCCGCGCAGGAAGCCCGGCAAGTAAGCCGCGTAGCCGACCGCGCCGGCGCGGTCGCGCACCAGCGTGCGCGAGGCGCGGCGACGCCACGGCCGCCGGTTCGCGCACAGCCGCCAGCCGCCGGCCTCGATCGGCGCGCCGGCCGGCACTGCGCCTTCGCCCGCGCGCAGCCGCGCGCGATCGTCTTCGCGCAGCCACACCAGCGCCGGCCCTTCGCTCTGCGCCGGGCCGGCGCGCTCCAGCCCGGGCGCGTAACTGCCTTCGTCGCGCTCGCCGACGACCAGGCCGGTGTCCTCCAGCCGCCGCACCGGGAACAGGCAGATTTCCAGGTCCACCGGGATCAGCACGGTCTCGCCGTCGCGCTCGCCGGCCAGCACGTTGCCGGGGCCGAGATCGACCAGGCCGAAACCGAAGCACGCCGCGGCCAGATTGCCGGCCCGGCGCCACAGCTGCGCGGCCGCGCGCGGCGCCAGCACGGTGGCGCGCTCGTGCTCGCCGCGGTCGGCGCCGCGGATTCGGCGGTAAGCCGGCGGCGGTTCGATCCATTCCTGCCACAGGTAGCGGCCGCGATCGCGCGCGCGCGGCGCGCCGTGGAACGCGTCCAGGGTCGGCAATCGCACCGGGCCGGCCGCGGCCGGCAGGGCGTTGATCGCGGCGAACACGCCGGCGCGTTCGCGCGCGGCCAGGAACGCGATCTCGGCGTCGGCCGGGCGCGGCTTGTAGGCCAGCGCGCCGCCGCGCTCGAATTCGACCCGCAGCACGCGCTGGCGGCCGTTGTGGGTTTCTTCCGGATGCGCCCACAGCGCGACCGCCGCGCCGCTGCGGCCGTGGGCGCCGAGCGCGCCGGCCTCGCCGTCGCGGCGCAGCCGGCGCAGGAACAGTTCGAGAAAGCGCCGGTGGCTGTCGCGCAGCGCCTGCAGCCGCGCATGCAGGCGCGTGCGCCGCGGCGCCAGGCAGTGGCGCAGCGCCTGCAGCACCACCGGCGCGTGCAGGTCGCCGTTGTCCAGCGCCAGCGCGGCCGGCGCCACCCGCGCCGCGTGGCGGCGCGCGAGCGCGGCGCAATCGCGCTCCAGCGCGGCCAGGAATACGCGCCAGGCGCGCAGGCGCGGATCGGCCAGCCACTCGCGCAGGCGCGCGGCATCGACGGGGCCGCGCCACGCGCGTGCGGGTTCGAGCAAACCGCCCGCGCCCAGGCGCGCGCGCGGCGGCCACCACCACGCGTCGCCGCCGCGCTCCAGCGCGCACAGCCAGCGTTGCAGCAAGGCGCCGGCCTCGTCGCGCTGCGGGCGCGAGGCGGTGCGGGTCGGCGAAGGGGGCGGAACGGAGCGGGCGGACGTCATCGCGCGGCGCGGCGGCATCTCATCGTGGAGCGCGCGGCGGCGTACGCGGACGGCGGCGGCGGGCGGCGGCCGCGACGCACGCGTCCTCGCCGCGCGGCGGCGCAGAAACGACGGCCGGCGCGCGGCCGGCCGTCGTCGGGTGCGGCGATCGGCGTCAGAGGATGCAGTAGATGCGGATGCAGGTGGACGCGCGATAGGCGGCCTGGGCCGGCGCCTGCTTGCGCACTTCGCCCAGCTTCAGCGCGGCGTTGGCCGGCTTGGCGGCGGGCTTCACGGTGGCGGCTTGCTTCTTCATGGGTCGGTTCTCCTACGGTGGCGAAGCCGCGGCGACGGCCGCGGCGGGGGAACGTTGCGCGGGACGCGCCCGCGCGCCGCTGACGGGCGGCGACTCAGACGCAGTAGATGAAACGCGAGCACGAGCGCGGCGCGAACTGCTGGCCCTGGCCCTGGGTCTTCTTCTGCTGCTGGCCGGGCGCCAGCTTCGGCGACGGCGCGGCGGACTTGGCATTGGCGGTCTTCATACGGCTCTCCTTGACGTGATGTCGTCGCGGAACGCGTGGGTCCCGGACGTTGATGGCCTGAAGCAGGCGCGGGCTCCGCCGACCGTCGCCGCGCGATCGCGCGCGACGGCCCGGAGGCGTTCCGACTCTAGCCCAGGCTCACGCTTTTGCTTCCCACAGGCACCAGAAGCGTGAGCAGGTTCTCAGCCGAACGTGAACGTCGAGACGCCGCGCGGTCGCGCGCGGCGGCCGCGGGAGCGCGGAAAACAGCGGGTTTTCGCCGCTTGCGCGCGGCGCGGGCGGATTGCCGGCGGATGTGCGATTGCAGCAAGCCGCGGCAGCGCCGCGATCGATGAACGATTCAGCCGCGTCGCGTCAACTGACCCGCGCCAGCATGCGCCGGTTGCCGATCAAACGCGCCCAGCGCGCGCCCACGTCGCTCAGGCAGACATACGCCGCCTCGCCGGCCAGCCGCACCAGCATGCGCGCGTCCAGGCGCAAACGCGGTTCGGCCGCGCACAGTTCGAAGTCGTAGCCGAGCCGGCGCGCGAACCAGGCGCAGCGCGCCAGGTGATAGCGGCTGCTGAGCAGGGTCACCCGCGAACGCATGCCTTCGCCGAGCAGTTCGCGCGCGTTGCGCAGGTTCTGCAGGGTGTCGCGCGATTGGTTTTCCAGCCGCAGCGGCGCGTCGCTGGCCAGGCCGCGCGCGAGCAAGCCCAGGCGGGCCAGTTCGGCTTCGCTGGTTTCGTCCGCGGCGCCGCCGCCGAGCAGCACCACGCTGCGCGGCGGACGCTCGCGCCACAGCGACACCGCGCGATCCAGGCGCGCCTCGAAATCGCGGTCGAGGCGTCCGCCGGGCGCGTGCTTGCCGAACAGCAGCACGCATTCGCCGCGTTCGGGCCGGCACGGCGCGTTGCGCGCGACCCGCAGCACGTGGACGAAATAGCCCAGGTAGACCAGGCCGGCGCTGAGCGCGCACGCGGTCGCGGTCACCGCCGCGACCTGCAGGATGTCGCGGTCGCCGAACAGGGACAGGCGGTGGGCGGTGCGGGTGGTCAAGGCGGGCGCGCGGGATCGCAAGTCGGGCGGCCGCGGAGCGCGGCGCGGGCGCCATGATACTCGCGGCGGCCAGGGTTCGCGGGCGCCGGGCGGAGCGCGTCGGGCCTGAAGGCCCTCCCACAAAAGCCAAGGTCCTTCTGCAAAGGCCAAGGTGCTCCCACCCAAAGCTGAGGCCTTCCCGCAAACGCGCTGCGAACGCCAGCCTGCCCCGTGCGACGGGACGACCTACAGACCCGGCGCCGTTCGCTCCGCCGGCGGGGGGACCTTCAGGCCCGATGCTGTCCACTCCGATCGCAGGAGCAGCTTCCGGCGCGACACTTTCCGCTCCGGTGGCGGCAGGGCTTTTCGCTCTCGTCGTGGGAGGGCCTTCAGGCCCGACGCTTTCCGCTCCCGTCGCCGCGCGCCCCGGCTGGCTATACTTTCGCCGTCTCCATCCCAGCCGACCGCCCGCCGCAGTGACGCCCGCCGCTCCACCGATGCCGCCGCTGGCGATCCGCGCCTACACCGCGACCACCGCCCTGGGCCGCGGCCTGGACGCCCAGGCGCGGGCCTTGCGCGAGCGCCGCGGCGGGCTGCGCCGCAACGATTTCCCGACCACGGCGCCGCAGCAGGCGCCGCTGGACTGTTGGATCGGCCGCGTCGACGGCCTGGAAGACGCGCCGCTGCCGGCGCACCTGGCCGTCTGGGAATGCCGCAACAACCGCCTGGCCTGGCTGAGCCTGCAGCACGACGGCGTCGTCGAAGCCGCCGCCGCGCTCGCCGCGCGCTATGGCGCCGAACGCGTCGCGGTGATCGTCGGCACCTCCACCGCCAGCATCGGCGCGACCGAGGAAGCCTATGCCGGCTTGCGCGGCGATCCGCCGCGGTTCCCGCCGTCGCTGTCGCGCGCGCACCTGCACACGCCGCATTCGCCCGGCGCCTTCGTCGCCGCGGCCACCGGCCTGCGCGGGCCCTGCGTCACCGTCGCCACCGCGTGCTCGTCCAGCGCCAAGGTGTTCGCCCAGGCCGCGCGCCTGATCGGCGCCGGGCTCGCCGACGCGGCCCTGGTCGGCGGCGTCGACACGCTGTGCGGCAGCGTGCTGTTCGGTTTCAATTCGCTGCAGTTGGTGTCGCCCGACCCGTGCCTGCCGTTCGACGCCCACCGCACCGGCCTGTCGCTCGGCGAAGCCGGCGGCTTCGCGGTGCTGGAGCGTTGCGGCGCGGACGAGGCCGGATTGCAGCTGCGCGGCTACGGCGAATCCAGCGACGCCCACCACATGTCCACGCCGCACCCGCAGGGCCAGGGCGCGCGCCTGGCGATGGCCGACGCGCTCGCGCGCGCCGGCGTCGAAGCCGCCGAGATCGGTTATCTGAACCTGCACGGCACCGCCACGCCGGCCAACGACCAGGTCGAGGCGCTGGCGGTCGCGTCCTTGTTCCCGCCGCAGCTGCACGCGTCCTCGACCAAGGGCTGGACCGGCCACACGCTCGGCGCCGCCGGCATCGTCGAATCCGCCTTCGCCCTGCTCGCGCTGCAATCGGGCGAGCTGCCGGGCACCCTCAACAGCCGCGAGCCCGATCCGGGCAACGGCCCGCAGATCCGTTTCGACAATGCGCGCGCGCCGATCCGTTACGCCATGAACAATTCCTTCGGCTTCGGCGGCAACAACTGCTCGCTGGTGTTCGCGCGCGCATGAGCGCCGCCGCCCACTCCGCCGGCGCGCGTCCCGCCACCGCGCTCGCCGCCGCGATCGAAGGCGTCGGCTATTGGAGCCGCGGCCTGCCCGACTGGAACGCCGCGCGCGCCTACGCGCTCGGCGGCGAAGCGGCGCCGGACGCGCCGGCGCGACCGTCGCCGCAACTGCTGCCAGCCAACGAACGCCGGCGCGCGCCGGAGACGGTGGCGGTGGCGCTGGACGTGGCCGCGGCCGCCTGCGCCGCGGCCGGACGCGATCCGGCCGCGCTGTCGTCGGTGTTCGCTTCCAGCCACGGCGACATGGCGATCACCGACTACATGTGCGCGACCCTGGCCGCCGATCCGCGCGCGATCTCGCCGACCCGCTTCCACAACTCGGTGCACAACGCCGCCGCCGGCTACTGGACCATCGGCGTCGGCGCGATGCGCCCGGCCACCGCGCTGAGCGCGCTGGAGGCGAGCTTCGCCCAAGGGCTGATCGATGCGCTGGCGCAATTGGCGGCCGGCGAAGCGGCGGTGCTGCTGGCCGGCTACGACGGCGCCGGCTACGGCCCGCTCGGCGCGGCGGTGCCGAGCGAAGGCCTGCTCGGCGCGGCGCTGGTGCTCGGCCGCGCGCCGCGCGCGGGCGCGCCGCGCCTGCACGCCTGGCTCGGCGATCCGCCCGCCGCGCCGGCCGCGCCGGGCCGCCTGCTGCAGCGCGACGCCGGCAACGCCAGCGCGCCGATGCTGCCTTTGTTCGACGCGCTGGCGACCGGCGCCGTCCCTCGCATCGCCCTGCCCGCCGGCAGCGGCCGCAGCCTGTGGCTGGAACTGGACCATGACTGACACGTCTTCGCGCACGCGCGTGCCGGTGCTGGCGCCGGCCCCGCGCACCGAGCGCGCGCGCCTGCACCGCGACAACGTCGCCGTGGTGATCCCCGCGCTCAACGAAGCGCTGCGCATCCGCGAAGTGGTCGAAGGCGCGCTGGCGCAATGCGCGCTGGTGATCGTGATCGACGACGGCTCCGACGACGGCACCGGCGAGCGCATCGCCGACCTGCCGGCGGTGCTGCTGCGCCACCCGCAACGCCAGGGCAAGGGCGCGAGCCTGCGCGACGGTTTCGCCGAAGCGCTGCGCCGCGGCGCGGCGGCGGTGCTGACCATGGACGGCGACGGCCAGCACGCGGCCGCCGACATCGCCCGCCTGATCGACAGCGGCAACCGCCATCCCGGCCATATCGTGATCGGCGCGCGCCTGCGCAAGCGCGCGGCGCAGCCCACCTATCGCCGGCTGGCCAATAATTTCGGCGACTGGGGCGTGGCCTGGGGCACCGGCTACCAGGTCGCCGACAGCCAGAGCGGGCAGCGCCTGTACCCGGCCGAGGTGGCCGCGCTGGAGCGGGTGCCGGGCGAGGACTTCGTGTTCGAGGCGCAGATCCTGATGTCGGCCGCGCAGCGGCTGGGCACGCGCTGCGTCTCGGTGCCGATCGAATCGCGCTACAACGCCGACGGCGAGCAGGCCTACCGCGCCAGCCACTTCAAGCCGCTGCGCGATTTCAGCCGGATCACCTCGCACATCGTGCTGCAGTGCCTGCGGCGCGGGCGGGTGCCGGAGGTGTACCGCAGCATCCGCGCCAATCCGCCGCTGATCGACGATCCCAGCGGCGAATTCGCCAGCGCGCCGCGGCGCGAAGCGTCGACCGGGCCGCGCTGAGGCTTGCGGGCGTTGTCCGGCGAGCGGACACAAGAGCATCGGGCCTGACGGCCCTCCCACAAAAGCGCGAATGCCTCGGGCCTGAAGGCCCTCCCGCAAAAGCCGCGCTCAGCGGGTGGACGGCGGAGGCGGAGGCGGCAGGCCTTGCGGGCCGCGGTCGCTCATCGGCGGCGGATTGAGCACATAGATCGCCACGCCGCGCGCGAACTTCTGCCGCGGGCTGATGCTCACGCCGACGCCGCCGCCGCTGAAATGGCGGCCGCCGCCGTAGCTGCCGCCGCCCGCGCCGACGCTGACGCCGGTGCCGCCGTCGCCGTCCTGGGTGCCCTGGAACAACACGCCGTTGGCGCCGAGCTTGGCCGCTTCGGCGCGCAGCTTGTTGATCACCGAATTCATCTTGTTCTGCTCGCCGTAGGTGAACGCGCCGCTGTTGCTCTGCAGCAGGGCGATCTCCTCGTAGCGGCTCGGCGGCGGCGCGAAGTACACGCGCACCTGCTCGAGCGGCACCGGCGGCCGCGGCTGGCCGGTGATCACATGGGAGCTGGCGCAGGCGCTCAGGCCGAGCGCCAGGACCAGCAGCAAAAGAGGTGTGCGCATGGCGGCTTCCATCGACGGACCTGGCGCCATGCTAGTACGCCGCGGCCGACCGCGCGGTGAAGCGCGCCATGGCGGCCGCGGCCGCATTCATCGGCGGCCGCCGCGGGCCGACCGGCGGCGCCGACGCGCTCAGATCATGCCGCCGTTGACCCCGATCACCTGGCCGTTGACGTAGCTCGCATCGTCCGAACACAGGAACGCGACCACCGCCGCGACCTCGTCGGCGCGGCCGGCGCGGCCGGCCGGCACCATCTGCTTGATCGCCTCCGGCGCGAACGCCTCGGCGGCCATGCGTCCCTCGACCACTCCCGGCGCGACCACGTTGACCGTGATGCCGCGGCTGGCCATCTCGCGCGCCAGCGACTTGGACGCGCCGTGCAGGGCCGCCTTGGCCGCGGCGTAGTTGCTCTGGCCGCGATTGCCGAGCACCGCCGCGACCGACGACACGCTGACGATGCGGCCGAAGCGGGTGCGCGCCATCGGCAGCAGCAGCGGTTGGGTGACGTGGAAGAAACCGTGCAGCGACACATCGATCACCCGCCGCCACTGCGCGTCGCTCATGCCGGCCATCGGCCCGTCGTCGTGGATGCCGGCGTTGTTGACCACGCCCTGGATCGGCCCGGCCTGGAGCAGGCGCTCCAGCGCCGCGCGCGCGGCCTCTCCGTCGGCGACGTCGAACGCCACCGCCTCGGCCTGCCCGCCGTCGGCGCGGATCCGCGCCACCACCGCCTCGGCGCGCTCGACGCCGCTGTTGGCGTGCACGATCACCCGCCATCCCTGCGCCGCCAGGCGCAGGCAGATCGCCCCGCCCAGGTCGCCGCTGCCGCCGGTCACCAGGGCCCGCCGCACCGGCGTGTCCGCTGCGCTCATCGTTCGTCTCCTTCGGCGCCGGACGGCGTCGCCGCCGCGTCCGCCCGTGCGTGGTCGTCGACCGTTTCCTGTTCGCGCGCCATCACCGCCGCGCGGCCGCTGGCGAGCAGCTCGCCGGCGTGCAGGACCTCGAATTCGTACTGCCAGCTGCCCTCGCCCGCGGCGAGCTGGCGCGCGCGCCCTTCCAGCGCGCCGGGCAGGTCGTCGATGCGCGCCGCGCGCAACTCCACGCCGCGCAGCGCGACCAACACGCCGGGCCGGGCGCGGCCGCCGCGCGCGCGCGCCAGCAGGCCGCCGTGCACGGCCATCAGCTGCGCGCCGTATTCGCACAGGTGCAGCGCATGCAGACGCCCGCCCTCGCGCAGCGGATGGGCCGGATCGCGATGGCCTTCGCTGCGCGCGACGATGCGCTCGGGATCCCATTCGAGCACTTCTTCCCACAGGCACATCAGGCCCTGGTGCGGAATCAGCGCGGCGATCGCTTCACGGCTGCGCATCGGCGCCCTCCTCCGCGGTCGCCATCGCCGCCGGTTCGCGCACGATCAGCAGGGCCAGCGCGAAGTTGAACACCACGCCGAGCGCGACCGTCGCGCCGATCGCGCGCAGCACCGGGATCGAGGACAGCGCCAGCAGCGCGAACACCATGAACGTGGTCAGGCTGCAGACGATCACCGCGTGCAGGGTGCGCAGTTGTTCGTCGCGGTCGTCGCCGGCGTGGTCGAAGAACAGCGCGTAGTCCAGGCCCAGGCCGGCGGCGAGGATCAGCGAGACCAGGTGGAACAGGTTGAGCTCGACCCCGACGCCGCGCAGCGCGGCCAGGATCAGCAGCGTGCTCAGCGCCATCGGCGCCAGCACCCGCAGCACCCGCCGCGGCGAGCGCAGCGCCACCCACACCGCCAGCGCCAGCAGCACGCCGGCCAGGGCCAGCGCGGTCAGCACCCGGCCGCGGTATTCGGCCACCAGCGATTCGGACGCCTGCTTGAGATCCAGCAACTGCCCGCCGTGCCTGCGCACCACCGCGTCCACCGCCTCGGGATCGTGCAGGCCGGTCAGCGACACCAGCGCGGTGGCGCGGCCTTCGCGTTCGCGCAGCAGGCCTTCGATGCTGGCCGCCAGCGCGGTGCCGGCGAGGTCGCGCGGGCGCAGCGGCGGCGCATGCCGCGCGGCTTCGACGTCGCGCAGGAAGTCGGCGAAGGCGTCGCCGCGGAACGGCGTCGCCGCGACCGCGGCGTCCAGCGCCGCGCGCAGCACCTGCGGTTCGGGCAGTCGCTGCTGGCGCTGCAACTGGGTGCGCGCGCTGGGCAGGTAGCGCGCGGCCAGGTCGTAGCCGGCGATGGCGCCGCGCTGGCGCAGCAGCGGCAGTTCCGCGAGCAGGCCTTCGGACTTCTGCAGCGCGGCTTCGGCGTCCTTGGCCTCGATCGCGATCACGTAGCGCACGTCCGGCGCGCCGAGCGCTTCGCGCAGCTGCGCGTCGCGCGCCAGCGCCGCTTCCGGCACCGGGGTCAGCTTGGCCAGGTCGTTCTGCCAGAACGGCCCGGGCACGAACAGCACCACCGCCAGGGCTAGCGCCGCCAGCAGCGAGACGCTGGCCACGCCGAGCCGCGGCCAGCGCGCCAGCGCGCTCCACACCCGCGCCAACCGCCGCGACTGCGCGACGTCGCGCGGCGCCGGATCGATCAGCGCCGGCAATACGAAGCGCGTGGTCAGCGCGGCGGTGGCGAGGCCGACGATGGTGAACACCGCCAGTTGCTGCAGGCCATCGACGCCGGAGACGAAGAAGGTCAGGTAGGCGATGCAGGTCGAGGCCACGCCGGTGCCCAGCGTCGGCCACAGGCTGCGCGCGCTGGCCCACGGCGACAGGCCCGGGCGCTGGTGGCTGTAGAGGTGGATCGGATAGTCCTGGACCACGCCGATCAGGGTGAAGCCGAACGCCACGGTGATGCCGTGCACGCCTTCGAAGATGCACGCCACCGCGCCGAGCCCGGCCAGGCCCGCGGTCGCCAGCGGCAGGCCGCCGATCAGCGGCGCCTTCCAGCTGCGGTAGGCCAGCCACAGCAGGGCGACGAACAGCAGGCTGTCGATGGTGCCGATCAGGCTGGCCTCGCGCTGGGTGCGTCCGCCGATCTCCAGCGAGAACGCGCCCGGGCCGCTGACGGTCAGCCGCGTCGGGCTGGCGCCGCGCGCGCGCTCGAACGCGGCGCGGATCGCGGCGATCGCCTGCTCCTGCCCGGCCGGGTCGAAACCGGCGGCGCGGGTTTCCACCGCCAGCAACGCTTCCTTGCCGGCCGGATCGAACCACACCCCGTCCAGCGTCTGCGGCGCCTGCGCCGGCTGCCAGGCCTCGGCCACGCGCAGCATTTCCATGGTCGGGTCGCTCGGCAGCAGCGGCTCGATCAGCTCGCCCGCGGGCGAGCCCAGGTCCTGCACCCGGCTGTCGAGCTGTTCGCGCAGGTAGCCGGCGTCGAGGCGCTGCGCGTCGAGCGTGGGCGAGAGCAGGTAGCGATACGGGCGCAGGCGTTCGGGCACCGCGTCCAGGCCCAGGCCGGCGCCGTTGGCGACCAGCTTGAACGCCGGCTGCGTCGCCAGCGCCGCGCGCAACGCCTGCGACTGCGCGGCCAGCGTCGCCGGCGCGTCGCCGTCGATGGCCAGCAGCAACAGGCGCGAACCCGGGCCTTCGCCGAGTTCGTCGATCAGCAGCTTCTGCGCCGGCGTGCGCGCGCTGGGCATGAACCGGCGCAGGTCGCCGCTGAGCTGCAGGTGCGCGCCGATCGCCCAGCCGGCTACGGCCAGTACGCCCAGCCACAGCAGGGCGAAGGCGATGCGGCGGGCGGGGGTCATCCGGATCGGCGCGGCCATCAACGCGCCGGGCCGTGGCTGCGGCACAGCGCGGCCAGCTGGCCGGCATCGGCGATGCCGGCGGCGGCGCGCGCGGCGCTGCCGAGCAGGGTGCGCTGTTGCTCGCTGCCGCGGGCCGGGCGGGTCTCGATGCAGCGCAGTTCGTCGTCGCGGCCGAGCAGCACGATCTCGCGCACGCGCGCGGCGACCTGCGGATCGCGCGGCTTCATCGCCACGATCCACTGCTTGCGCGTGCCCTGCGCGTCGAGCGCGTAGTGCCGCTCCAGTTCGGCGCGGTCGCCGCCGAGCAGGGCGCCGAAGCTGGCCTGCAGCGCGACCAGTTCCGGCGCGCGCGACAGCGAGAAGCGCCGCGGCGGCTTGCCGGCGCGGGCGATGCTGACCTCGCCCTGGCCCGGCTTGGCGCCGGTGCGGATGGTGGTGGTTTCCGGGTACGGCTCGCGCACCTCGCGCACCAGGGTGCCGGGGTCGGGGCGGCGGTATTCGCCGGACACGCGCAGCGGCGCCTTGAGCAGGGCCGAGCCGCGCACCTCGACGAAGTCGGTGCGCGCCGGCACCGGCTGGGCCAGGCGCGGCAGGATCCAGGCCGCGTCGGCCGGCTGCGCGCCTTCGTCGGCGACGCGCGCGGGCGCGGCGGCCTGCTCAGCCGGCGCGGCGAGCGGCCACGTCGCGGCCAGCAGCAGGGCCAGCATCGGGCAGAGCAGCGTCGGGCGGAACATGGGAAGCGTCATCGGCATGCCAGAAATCGTAGAAGTTGAACCAGTTGTACGGCGCGCTGCGGGCGTGATGCTGCAGGCGTTCGGCGTAGCGCTGGACCAGCGCGGCCAGCCGCGCGGGACGCTCGCGCCGTTCGATGTGCAACGCCGGCTCGAAGGATTCGAACGCCAGCTCGTAGCGCGCGCCGCCGCGGTACAGGCCGAAGGCCAGCACCACCGGCAGCTTGAGCGCGGCGGCGACCAGCCACGGCGAGGTCGGGAACCGCGCCGGCGCGCCGAAGAAGCGCGCGGCCTGCACCGGCTCGCCGGGCCCGGCGCGATCGACCAGCATCGCCACGATCGCGCCGTGGTCGACCGCGTGCTTGATCTGCAGGACGATGCTCGGCCCGTCCTGGCCGGCGTCGATGACGTTGGCGGCGATCTGCGGGTCGAGCGCGTCGAGCATGCGCATCAGCGCGGCGTTGTGGCCGCGGTCGAGCACCACCTTGACCTGCAGCTGCGGCCGCCGCCGCGCCAGCACCCGCAAGGCTTCGAAACTGCCCAGGTGCGAGCCGAACAGCAGCACGCCCTGGCCGCGTTCCAGGTACGGGTCCAGCGAGTCCAGGCCGCGCACGTCCACCGCGAAGCCGTCCATGCCGCGGCTGAGCATGTAGACCCGGTCGAGGATGGTCGCGGCGAAGGTGTGGATGTGGCGGGCGACCTCGAACAGGCTCGGCGCGCGCTCCAGCGCGCGCGCCAGCCAGGCGCGCGAGGCGCGGCGCTCGGGCCCGCGCATCAGCAGGTAATAGGCGACGATGGGATACAGCGCCAGCCGCGCCACGCCGCGGCCGCCGCGCTGGGCGATGAAGGCGATGACGCGATAGGCCAACGGACTGCCGCCCTCGGGCCGGTCCTTCCAGTGCGCCGACGCGCTCATGCGCGCGCGTCCGCGGGCGGCGCGGACGCGGCGACGATCTCGCCGCTGGCCAGCAGCTCCTCGCCGCGGCGCACGCGAAAACGCCAGCGCAGCGGCGGCGCGGGCGCCGGCTCGGCCTTCGCTGCGTCGGCCGGCGCCTGCTCGATCCGCGCCTGCTCGATCCGCTCCAACTCGACCCGCGCGGTCTGCCCCGGCAGCAGCGGCTGCAGGAACTTGACCTGCGGCAGGCGCAACGCCGGCAAGACGCCGTGCTGCGCCTGCAGCGCGTCGAGCACGCGCTCCAGCACCACTACGCCGGGCACCAGCGGCCGGTCCGGGAAATGGCCCGGCAGGCAGGGATGGTCGGCGGCGACGACGAAGTTCATCAGGCGGCTTGGGCGGCAGCGGAGCCCGAAGAATAAAACACGCGTGTGTGAAACGCGCCCGAACGGCGGCGCTGCAAGCGTTTTCTCGCGATCCGCGCGCGCCGCGCCGGCCGGTCCGGTAGCGCTGCGTTCACCCGCCCGGCGTCCGCGGCGTCGGCGCCGCCGCGTCGCGGCCGCGCGTCACGTGGAAAACAGCTCCTTCCAGAAACGCGGCCCGAGCCGGGCCATGCGCCGCAGGAAGTCGAAGAAGCCGCTCTCCGGCCGCTCCGGGAAACGCTGCCGGCGGACCAGGTACTCGCCGGCGAACATCGCGCCGAGCACGCCGTAGTTGATGATGTTGGCGAACCACGACCACTGCTCCTGGGTGATCGACGGCGAGGGCAGATAGCCCAGCCGCGCCAGCAACCCGTCGGGCACCGCGATCAGCGCCAGCGCGGCGTTGGCCGCGGTCAGCAGCGCCATCGTCCACGCCCACAGCGCGGTCAGGCTGCGGGTGTAGCGGTACAGCGCCGGGTCCAGGTCGCGCGGCGCGCAGTCGTGCAGGGCGGCGACGATCCGGGTGATCAGGCCCTCGCGCGGCGCGCGCAGGCTGCGCGCGAACCACCAGGCCAGCCAGGCGTTGAACAGCACCGGCGGGGTCAGCAGCAGCATCTGCGCATACGGCGTGCGCGCCAGCGCGGCCAGCGCGGCCAGCAACGCCGCCGCGATCGCCCACGGCGCCGGGCGCAGCGCCAGCAGGCCGTCGAGGACGACGAACACGACCAGATCGGCCAGCGCCAACGCCGCCAACGCGCCGCCGCCGTCGTGGCTGGCCCAGTGCGCGAGCAGCGGATAGGCGACCGCCAAGGCCACGCGCGCCGGACCGCTGACGCTGGACGCTGCTTCGTTCACGGCAAATCGGCTCCGGCGGCGGAAGGACGCCGCGCCCGCGCGCGGCGCGCTCAGGCGGCGCGGTGCTGCTCGATGTGGCTCGACAGCGCGCGCAGCGAGGCGAAGATGCGGCGGTTCTCGTCGTTGTCCGAGCGCAGCTGGAAGCCGTAGCGCTTGGTGATCGCCAGCGCCAGTTCCAGCGCGTCGATCGAGTCCAGGCCGAGGCCGTCGTTGAACAGCGCCGCGTCCGGATCGATCTGCTCCGGCGCCACGTCTTCCAGGTTCAGGCTCTCGACCAGCAGCTGCGCCAGTTCGCGTTCGGCGGGGCTTTGTTCAGACATCGTGTGTTCCGTAACCGCTATCGCAAGGGGCGCCACGATCCTTCATCGCGCGGCACGGCGCAACCGCCGGCTTCGGCACGGTCGCCGCCGACGCCCGCCCGTGCGCGGGTAAACGCTTCGGCATCAATCACTTGCGCCAGTGAAACGCTGCGTTGCCGGGGTTCGCCTGCGACCGCGCGGATGCGCGGCCGGCGCCGCCCGCGAGCTATCATTTGCGCATGAAGCCTTCCGTTTCCGCGTTCGCGACGGCCCTTGCGGCCCTCGCCGCGGGCGGCTCCGCCGAGCCGTCCGCGCCCGTTCCGACCGTACGCCCCACCCCGCTCCCGGCGCCGCGCGCCGCCCCGGCCGCCCGGCCGCCGCGAGGCGGCGCATGAGCGCGGCCGCCGCGACCGTCGCCGGCCCGCGCCTGGACGTCGACTACCTCGACGCCGACCCGGCCCAGGCGCTGGCCCAGGACGACACCCTGGCGCTGTTCGGCTTCGGCCACGACGCCCCGCATCACGACGACCCGCGCTACCTGCGGGTACCGCTGGAACCGGTCGGCGACCGCCGCCTGGAACGCTGGCGCGGCAGCGGCCCGGTCGCGCGCGGGCGCGACGGCGACCTGGCCTGGGCGGAGGACGGCGCGCTGCAGTTCGGCGTGATCGAAGTCGACGAGCCCGCGCCGCTGCCGGGCGAACCGGCCAACGGCGAGATCGGCCGCGCCGCCGAATACCTCTACCGCAAGCTGCTCGCGTTCACCGCGCAGCGCGGCTACCCGCAGTTGCTGCGGATCTGGAACTACCTCGACGGCATCACCCTCGGCCACGGCGACGAGGAACGCTACCGCGTGTTCTGCGTCGGCCGCGCGGCCGGCCTGGGCGAGTTCCCGATCGCGCGCCTGCCGGCGGCGACCGCGATCGGCCGCGTCGACGGCGCGCGCCGGCTGCAGGTGTACTGGCTGGCCTCGCGCACGCCGGGTACGCCGCTGGAGAACCCGCGCCAGGTCAGCGCCTACCGCTACCCGCGCCAGTACGGTCCGCAATCGCCGAGCTTCGCCCGGGCGATGCTGCCGCCGGGTCCGGCGCGGATGCCGCTGCTGCTGTCGGGCACCGCGGCCGTGGTCGGCCACGAATCGCGCCACGCCGAATCGGTGCTGGCGCAACTGGAAGAAACCCTGGCCAACTTCGACAGCCTGATCGGCGCCGCGCGCCAGCACCGTCCCGACTTGCCGCCCGCGTTCGGCCCCGGCTCGCGCCTGAAGGTGTACGTGCGCGACCTGCCCGACCTGCCGATCGTCGCCGCCGAACTCGACCGCCGCTACGGCGACCGGGTGCCGCGGATCCTGGTGCATGCGGCGGTGTGCCGGCACGAGTTGCTGGTCGAGATCGACGGGGTGCACGGCTGAGGCCGGGGACCGGGGACCGGGGACCGGGGACCGGGGACCGGGGACCGGGCAAGAGCGTAAAACACCGCGCCGGACTGCACGGCTGAAACGATCCGCGAAAAGCAGGAAGGCCCGCCGAAGCGGGCCTTCCTGCTTTTGCGGGTCCCCGGTCCCCGGTCCCGGGTCCTGGGGCCCGCAGCCCCATCACTTACAGATCGACGCCGAACCCCACGCCGCCGGAGCTCTCCGAGCCCGAGAACGCCGCGCCTATGCTGATCGACACGTTATCGTTGATGCGCCGGCCATAGCCGATGGCCAGGCCGCTCTCGCCGTCCTGGAAGCCCGCGCCGACCGACAGGCGGCCGCGGCCGGGCTTGGCGTAGGCGCTGTTGGCCGACATCTGCGCCATCGCCGCCGACATCGCGCCGTTGCGACGGATGCGCCGGTCCAGGTCCTCGAAGCGGTCGTTGACCTCGGCGCGGAAATTGCCGAAGTCCAGGTTCAGGCCGTTGATGCGCTGGTCGGTGTAGCTGTTGGCCGACTGCAGGGTGCGCGCGTCGCCGGCGTCGGCGCGGGCGTTGGCCTGCTGCACCTGCTGGTTGGTGTAGCCGTTGGATTGCTGCACCGCGGCCGCGTCGCCGGCCTGCATCTGGCGCAGGTTGACCGCGTCGGTCGCGGCGGTGGCGTCGGCGACGTTGGCCACGCGGGTGCCGTTGGCGCCTTCCAGGGTCAGGGTGCCGCGCGAGGCGTCGTCGTAGTTCGCCGACAGCGGCGAGCCGCCCGAACCGCCCGGGCCGGCCGGCCCCTGCGGACCTTGCGGTCCCTGGGGGCCTTGCGGACCCTGCGGCCCTTGCGGGCCCTGCGGACCGGCCGGAATGTTGGCGATGCGCCCGTACAGGTCGGTCAGGCGGCCATCGACCGCGCCGAACGCCGAGGCCACGTCGTTGAACGCGCTGCCCTGGACGGTGAAGGTCGGCGCGGCGAACACGCCGCCGGCGAAGCTGGCGCCGCCGCCGAACACGCCCATGACCCGGCCGAGCTGGGACAGGTTGACCGCATCGGTGTCCTGGGTCGCCGCGGCGACGTTGACGATCTGCCGTTCCGCGCCGGCCGCACCGACCGACACGGTGTTGGCGCGATCGGCGACCGCGTTGTTGCCCAGCGCCACCGCATCGTCGGCAGTGGCCTGCGCGTTGTAGCCGGCCGCGAGACTGCGCGCGCCGCTGGCGACGTTGTTGTTGCCGATCGCGGTCGCGTCCACGCCGCTGGCGTCGTTGTCGCCGCCGAACGCATTCGCGCGATCCGCGCGCGCCCGGTTGCTGCGGCCCACCGCGTTCGCGCCGACGCCGTCGGCGACGTTGAAGTTGCCCAGCGCGCTGCTGTCCTGCACGTTCGCGCTGTTGACGTAGCCGACCGCCGTCGCGCTCGCGCCGGCGGCCTGGTTGCCCAGGCCGACCGCGGTGGCGTCGTCGCCGCTGGCCACGCTCGAGGCGCCGACCGCGGTCGCATTCACGCCGATGGCCTGCGCACCGTTGCCCAGCGCGCTGCTGCCGACGCCGCTGGCGGCGCTGCCCGCGCCGGCGGCCACGCTGTCGGTACCGGTCTGGGCGCCGCGCACCACGAAACCGTCGCCGATGGCGCCGACCGCGCCTTGCAACTGGCGCAGGTTCACCGCATCGGTCGCCTGGGTGCCGTCGGCGACGTTGACGATTTGACGCTCCGCGCCTGCCGCACCGACCGACACGGTATTGGCGCGGTTGGCGACCGAGTTGTTGCCCAGCGCCACGGCATCGTCGGCCGTGGCCTGCGCGTTGAAGCCCGCCGCGAGGCTGCGCGCGCCGCTGGCGATGTTGCCGTTGCCGACCGCGGTCGCATCCACGCCGCTGGCGTCGTTGTCGCCGCCGAACGCGTTGGCGCGATCCGCGCGCGCCCGGTTGCTGCGGCCCACCGCGTTCGCGCCGACGCCGTCGGCGACGTTGAAGTTGCCCAGCGCGCTGCTGTCCTGCACGTTCGCGCTGTTGACGTAGCCGACCGCCGTCGCGCTCGCGCCGGCGGCCTGGTTGCCCAGGCCGACCGCGGTGGCGTCGTCGCCGCCGGCCACGCTCGAGGCGCCCACGGCCGTGGCGTTCACGCCGATGGCCTGCGCGCCGTTGCCGAAGGCGCTGCTGTTGATCCCGCTGGCGCTGGCGGCTACGCCGACCGCGACCGCATCGTCGGCGCCGGCCTGCGCGCCGAAGCCGGCGGCGAGGCTGCGCGCGCCGCTGGCGACGTTGTTGTTGCCGAGCGCGGTCGCGTCCACGCCGCCGACGTCGTTGTCGCCGCCGAACGCGTTGGAACGATCCACGCGCGCGCGGTTGCCGCGGCCGACCGCGTTGGAACCCACGCCGTCGGCGAAGTTGAAGTTGCCCAGCGCGCTGCTGTCCTGGGCGTTGGCGCTGTTGATGTAGCCCACCGCGCTGGCGTTGGCGGCGGCGGCCTGGTTGCCGCGCCCCAGCGCCACGCTTTCGTCGCCCGAGGCGGCGTTGTCGGCGCCCACCGCGGTGGCGCTGACGCCGCCGGCGAAGTTGCCGTTGCCGATGGCCTGGGCGTCGATGCCGTCGACGGTGTTGTTGCGGCCCAGCGCGACGCCGCCGTCGGCATTGGCGTTGTTGCCGCGGCCGCAGGCGATCGCATCGACGCCGTTGGCGGTGCTGCCGCCGCTGTTTTCGTTGCCCGCGACGCCGTCGTTGAGGTCGCAGTTGTTGCCTGCGAACGCCTGCCCTGGCGCGGCCATGTTCATAGCGATGACGCTGGCGATGGCCAGCGCCAATAAGGTGCTGCGATTCATTCCTTGTTTCCCCTAAGACTGACAAGAACCGATTCGGAACCGTCGTGGCGTGCGTGCTGCTCGATCGGAAGACCGCGCCCTCCCCGGCACCGGCCTTGCCAACCATAAAGCGAATTGATGCACTTTTATACGGCTAAACACGTACGAATTACTTCACCGACACCGCCAGTTCCGGCACGCTCGCGGTCATGCTGTTGCAACGCAGCAGGCGGATGCTGTCCGGTGGCCTGGCATTCGCTTCACCGCGCCGATGCGCGAGGCCGCATCCGCGCGCCGCCACACGCGCCGCGCCGGCGCGGCGGCGGCTTGCGGTGTCGGCGGAAGCCAAGCGCGGCCGCGACGCGCGATTTGCGCCAATTGCAAAGCGGACTGCGTCGTGCCGTCCCGGCATGCGGCACGGCGGCGGACGACGCCCGAATCGCCGCGTTCAGCCGCCGACCGCGTCGTCCCGAGCAGCAGCGGCGCAAGCCGCGACCGCGCCGCCGCGACTACGACGAACCCGATCCACGCAGGCGTTCCGCGCGAGCGGCGCGACCGCCCCGGCATCGATGCAGCGCCGGAATCCGGCCGCTGCGCGCTAACTTCACAACGTCGCGCGCGCCGCCAGCAACGCCCGCGTATGCGCGTGCGCCGGCGCCGCCAGCACCTGCGCCGTCGTGCCGGACTCGACGATCCGCCCCGCCTCCAGCACCGCGATGCGCTCGGCCACCGCGGCGGCCGCCGACAGGTCGTGGGTGACGAACAGCAGCGCCAGCCCGTGCTCGCGCTTGAGCCGCGCCAGCAACTGCAGCACCGCCGCGCGATGGTGCGCATCCAGCGCCGACACCGCTTCGTCGCAGACCAACAGCTGCGGCCGCGTCGCCAATGCGCGGGCGATGGCGATGCGCTGGCGCTGCCCGCCGGAGAACTGGTGCGGGTAGCGTTCGAGCATGGCCTCGTCCAGACCGACCGCGCGCAGCAGTTCGGCGGCGCGGGCGCGGCGCGCGCCGGCATCGCCGTGGCGATGGATGCGCAGCGGCTCGGCCACGATCTCGGCGACGCTCAGCCGCGGGTCCAGCGAGGCGTAAGGGTCCTGGAACACCACGCCGGTGCGCGCGCGCAGGCGGCGCAGCGCGGCGGCGTCCAGCATCGCCAGGTCGACACCGTCGAACACCACCCGCCCCTGCGCACCGCGCAACAGCCGCAGCAACGCGCGGCCGAGCGTGCTCTTGCCGCTGCCGCTCTCGCCGACCAGGGCCAGGCCTTCGCCGCGGCGCAATTCGATGTCGACCCCGTCCAACGCGGCGCGCGGCGCGCGCGGGTAGCGCATGCGCAGGCCCTCGCCGCGCAGCAGCACCGGCGCGTCGGCGGCGGTGGGCGCCGGCAGCGGCGCGATCCGGTCGGCGGCGATCAGCTCGCGGGTGTAGGCCTGCGCGGGCGCGGCGAACACCTGCGCGGCGTCGCCGCGCTCGATCGCCGCGCCGCGCCGCAGCACCAGCAGTCGCTGCGCGTAGGCGCCGACCAGCGGCAGGTCGTGGCTGATCAACAGCAGGGCCAGTCCGTCCTCGCGGCGCAGGCGGTCGAGCAGGTCGAGGATGTCGCGGGCGATGCGCGCGTCCAGCGCCGAGGTGGGTTCGTCGGCGATCAACCCGCGCGGCTCGGTCGCCAGCGCCAAAGCGATGGCGATGCGCTGGCGCTGGCCGCCGGAGAACTGGTGCGGATAGCGCGCCAGCGCCGCGGCCGGTTCGGGCAGTTGCACGCGTTCGAGCAGCGACTGCGCCTGCCGCTGCGCGTCGCCGGCCGGCAAACCGCGCACCGCGCGCAGGGTTTCGACCAGTTGCGCGCCGACCCGGCGCAGCGGATGCAGCGAAGCCAGCGGGTCCTGCGGCACCCAGGCCAGGGTGCGGCCGCGCAGGCGCGCGTGCGCGGGCGAGGCCAAGGCGATGTCCGCGCCGTCCACGCGCAACCGTCCCTGCGCGCGCAGCGGCGGCGGCAACAGGCCCAGCAGCGACAGCGCGGTCAGGCTCTTGCCGCTGCCGCTTTCGCCGACCACGCCCAGGCATTGCCCGGCGCGCAGTTCCAGGTCGAGCGGGCCGAGCAGTTCGCGCCCGGGCAGCGACACCCGCAGTTCGCGCAGTTCCAGCAGCGCGCTCATGCCGCCGCGGCCTCGGGCGCCGGCCCGTCGCCGCGCGCCTGCGCCTGGCCGCGCACGTCGAGCCAGTCGCGCAGGCCGTCGCCGAGGAACTGGAACGCGGCCAACGTCGCGACCAGGAAGCCGGCCGGGAACAACAAGGTCCACGGCGCGCTGTCGAGTTCCTGCACGCCCTCGGCGAGCAGGCCGCCCCAGCTCGAGGACGGCTCGTCGATCGACAGGCCGAGGAAGCCGAGGAAGCTCTCGACCAAAATCGCCTGCGGCAGGATCAGGCCCAGGTAGACCAGCGCCAGCGGCAGTAAGTTGGGCAGCACGTGCCAGCGCAGGCGCTGGCCGAAGCTGGCGCCGGCGGCCTGCGCGGCCAGTACGAACGCGGCCTCGCGCAGGCGCGCGGCCTCCGCGCGCATGACCCGGGCCAGGTCGATCCAGACGTAGCCGCCGATCGCCGCCAGCAACAGCCACAACGAGCGGTCGAACAGGGTCAGCAGCAGGATCACCACCAGCAGGAACGGCAGCGCCGAGAACACGTCGAGCACGCGCAGCATCCAGCGCTCGACCCAGCCGCCGGCGAGCCCGGCGACCGCGCCGTAGCCCAGCCCGATGACCAGCGCGACCACGCTGGCGAGCAGGCCGATGCCCAGCGACAGGCGCCCGCCGGCCAGGGTGCGGGCGAACACGTCGCGGCCGATGGCGTCGGTGCCGAACCAGTGCCCGGCCGTGCCCGGCGCGGCCGACAGCGCCTCCCAGTCCGGCAGCACCGGCCCGTAGCGGCCGAGCCACGGCCCCAGCCAGCACGCGGCGGCGAGCAGGCCCAGCACGGTCAGGCAGGTGCGGGCGAGCGGAGGCAGGGGAGTGGCGAATCGCATCGGGGGCATCGTAACGGTTTGGCTTCGACGTTCGGGACCGGGGACCGGGGACCCGGGACCCAGAGGCTGGATGCGGTCCCGGGTCCCGGGTCCCGGGTCCCGGGTCCCCGGGTCCCACCCGCCACATTCCCACCCGTCATATCCCCATCACCCAATACCTTTTCCCCCGCCCGGCCCCGCCGCGCCACATTTCCTACATGGTGACTGGGAAATGCTGACGATGAAGGCCAAGTACGCCCTGCGCGCGATGTGCGCGCTGGCGCGCGCCGAGAGCGGGCGGACCGCGCCGGCGGTGCGCCACGGCCGCCTGCAGGCGAAGGCGATCGCCGAGCACAGCGGGGCGCCGAGCAAGTTCCTCGAATCGATCCTGGTGGACCTGCGCGAGGCCGGCTTCATCCACAGCCGGCGCGGGCAGAAGGGCGGCCACACCCTGGCGCGGCCGGCCGACCAGATCATGGTCGGCGACCTCATCCGCGCCATCGACGGCCCGCTGGCGCCGGTGCGCTGCGCCAGCGTCAGCGCCTACCAGCCCTGCGCCGACTGCGCCGACCCGGACGCCTGCAGCCTGCGCGCGCTGATGCGCGAGGCCCGCGACGCGCTCTCGCACGTGCTCGACCGGCGCAGCCTGCGCGAGCTGGCGCTGGCGCCGGACTTCGGCGCGGCGGCGATCGACCCGGCCCTGCTCGACGCCACCTTCCTGTCCGGCGAGCCCGGAGGCGGCCGGTGAGCCGGGCGCGCAAGCCCTCCGGCAAGCGCGCCGACGCGCAGGTGTCGACCGTGCGCTACGAAGCCGGGCGCGCGCCGGAGCCGGAGATCAACATCGTCAACCTCAGCGACAGCGAGTTCGTGCTGTTGCAGGCGCTGCGCGGACTCGCCGCGGGACGGATCGAGGTGGTGGTGCAGGGCGCGCGGATCGTCGAGATCACCCGCAGCGAGCGGGTGGAGGTGACGGTGGCGGGGGAGTCGTGGGGGTGAGGGGGCGCTGTTGTTGAACTGAGAGCGCGGCCGCCGGGGGGTGGGCGCGGGTACTCGAAGACTTTTGTTATTGGGGAGATCGTGGGGACGCCTGGGGGCGGCTGCGGTTTCTATCGGGAACACCTTTGTTGTTTTTTCTGCCAGTTCCGTGGTCCGCGCCACCGGGCCCTTCCACCGTTTTCGATGAAAGGAGCACACCGATGCCAATCCAGGTTCGCCGCCGACCGCGCCCGTTCGCGCGCCTGACCGCCGCGCCGCTGTGGGCCGCGCTGGCCTGCGCCGCCGGCCTGCCGGCGCACGCGGCCGAACTCACGGTCGAGCAGTTGGCGCAACGGCTCAAGGCGATCGAACAGCGCCTGGGCACCGCCGCGCCGGCCGACGCCGGCGGCGAAGGCCTGGCCGATCTCGACCAGCGCCTGCGCATCATCGAGCGCAAGCTCGAACTGCAGGCCGAGGACAGCGCGGCCAAGGCCGCCAGCACGCCGACGGTGGCGCTGAGCGCGAGCAAGGGGCTGTCGATCAAGTCGCCGCCGCCGGGCGATGTCGAAGTCAAGTTCAAGGCGCTGCTGCAGGCCGACGGCCGCTTCTTCGTCGGCGATTCGCAAGCGCCGCAGAACGACACCTTCCTGTGGCGTCGGATCCAGCCGAGCATCGAAGGCAGCTGGGGTTCGCTGGTCGGCTTCCGGATCCTGCCCGAGTTCGCCGGCGACAGCGCCACCATCAACGACGCCTACCTCGACCTCAAGTTCGATCCGCGCGCGACGCTGCGGGTCGGCAAGTTCAAGAGTCCGGTCGGCCTGGAGCGGCTGCAGTCCAGCGGTTCCACCGGGCTGATCGAACTGGGCCTGGCCTCCGAGCTCACCCCCAACCGCGACCTCGGCCTGCAGCTGCAGGGCGAGTTCGCCGGTTCGACCGTGTCCTACGCGCTGGGCGTGTTCAACGGCGCGGTCGACGGCCGCGACAGCCCGACCGCCAATCCCGACAACGAGTTCGAATACGCCGGACGGATCTTCCTGGAACCGTGGAAGAACGCCGGCGGCGCGCTGCAGGGCCTGGGTTTCGGCCTCGGCGCCAGCGCCGGCGACCGCGCCGGCAGCGGCAACAATGTCCTGCCGCGCTACCGCACGCCGGGGCAGTCGCAGTTCTTCAACTACCGCAGCACGGTGCTCGCCGACGGCGCGAGCAAGCGCTGGTCGCCGCAGCTGTACTTCTACCGCAACGCCTTCGGCCTGCTCGGCGAATACGTCAGCTCCAGCCAGGAAGTGCGGGTGGGCGCGGCGCGCGAGGAACTCGACCACCGCGCCTGGCAGCTCACCGCCGGCCTGGTGCTCACCGGCGAAGACGCCGGCTACCGCGGCGTCGCCCGGCCTAACCAACCTTTTACCGTGGGTAGTGCAGGCTGGGGCGCGTTCGAGCTGGTCGCGCGCTACGGCCGCCTGGAGATCGACGACGCCGCGTTCCCGCGCTTCGCCGATCCCAACGCGGTCGCCGCCGCGGCGCGATCGTGGGGGCTGGGCTTGAACTGGTACCTCACCGCCAACCTGAAACTGGTCGCCAACTACACTCAGACCGCATTCGACGGCGGCGCCGCCAACGGCCGCGACCGCGAAGACGAAAAGGCGTTCTTCACCCGCGCCCAGCTCGCGTTCTGATGCGCGGCCGCACCACGCCGCGACCGCCCCACACGCTGTATTGGACTTACGCCACTTCGCAGAGGATCGACCGATGAAAACCGCATTCCGATGGGTTCTGCTCAGCGTGGCGCTCGCCGCCGGCACCGCCGCGGCCAAGGACGCCGAACTGCTCAACGTCTCCTACGACCCCACGCGCGAGTTCTACGCCGAGGTCAACCAGGTCTTCGCCGCGCAATGGAAGCAGCAGACCGGCGAGACGCTCAACATCCGCACCTCGCACGGCGGCTCGGGCAAGCAGGCGCGCGCCGTGGTCGACGGCCTGGAGGCCGACGTGGTGACGCTGGCCCTGGCCGGCGACATCGACACCGTCGCCAACGCCAAGCAGCTGCCGGCCGACTGGCAGAAGCGTCTGCCGCACCAGAGCTCGCCCTACACCTCGACCATCGTGTTCCTGGTGCGCAAGGGCAATCCGAAGGGCATCAAGGACTGGGACGACCTGATCAAGCCGGGCGTCGGCGTGATCACCCCCAACCCGAAGACCTCCGGCGGCGCGCGCTGGAACTACCTGGCGGCCTGGGCCTGGGCCTCGACCAAGTTCCGCGAGGGCGACAAGGTCACCGGGTATCTGACCCAGCTGTTCAAGAACGTGCCCGTGCTCGACACCGGCGCGCGCGGCTCCACCACGACCTTCGTCGACCGCAAGATCGGCGACGTGCTGATCGCCTGGGAGAACGAGGCGCTGCTGACGCTGGATCAATCCAACAGCCGCGGCCAGTTCGAGATCGTGGTGCCGAGCCTGAGCATCAAGGCCGAGCCGCCGGTGGCCTGGGTCGACAAGAACGTCGACAAGCACGGCACCCGCAAGCAGGCCGAGGCCTACCTGCGCTTCCTCTACACCCCCGAAGGCCAGCGCCTGGCGGCCAAGCACGGCTACCGCCCGGCCGAACCCGACAAGGTGCCGGCGGCGGAGCTGGCCAAGTTCCCGGCGGTCAAGCAAGTGACCATCGACGGCGCGTTCGGCGGCTGGAAGAAGGCGCAGGCCGCGCATTTCTCCGATGGCGGGTTCTTCGACAAGATCTACCAGCCCAAGTGAGTTCCGCCTGAGACCGCGGCCGCGCCGGCGTGCGAGAGCCGGCGCGGCCGCGGCTCGCTGTCTGTCGAAGCCGGGTTGTGCTGTTGTGGGAGGGCCTTCAGGCCCGAAGCTTTTCTCTCAGGTCATGGCGATCTGAAACAAGCTTCGGGCCTGAAGCCCCCCCACAACAGCCTGGTTCTTCCACCAGGCGCCGCCCATTCACCGTACGGAACTTCCCGGCCATCTCCGACTCAGACCCCATATCGCCATCGCGCACCTCGAAACAACCAACGCGCATTTCCACCGGTTCGGGAAACCGCGATAGCGTCGCCACCCTGCGTCCCTCAAAACTTCTGCCGCCCACCGCCACATGAGCGAGCAAGCCCTCCCATTGCCGGCCTCCGGTCGCTGGCGCCGTCCCCTGCCCGGTTTCGGGCTCGGCCTCGGCATCGGCCTGACCTGGCTCGGCCTCATCGTGCTGCTGCCGCTGGCGGCGCTGATCCTGCGTTCCGGCGGGCTCGGCTGGGCCGGCTGGGCGCGCGCGATTTCCGATTCGCGGGTGATCGCCTCGCTCAAGGTCAGCTTCGGCGCGTCGTTCGTCGCCGCGGTCGCCGCGCTGCTGTTCGGCGCGCTGATCGCCTGGGTGCTGGTGCGCTACCGCTTCCCCGGCCGGCGCCTGATGGACGCGCTGGTCGACCTGCCGTTCGCCCTGCCGACCGCGGTCGCCGGCATCACCCTGGCGGCGATCTACGACGAGAACGGTTGGGTCGGACAACTGCTGCAGCCGTTCGGCATCCAGTTGGTCAACAACTTCACCGGCATCGTCATCGCCCTGATCTTCGTCGGCCTGCCGTTCGCGGTGCGCACGGTGCAACCGGTGCTGGAAGCGCTCGGCCGCGAGCAGGAAGAAGCCGCCATCTCGCTCGGCGCCTCGCGCCTGACCACGCTGCGGCGGGTGATCCTGCCGGAATTGCTGCCGGCGCTGCTGACCGGCTTCGCCCTCGCCTTCGCCCGCGCGCTCGGCGAATTCGGCTCGGTGATCTTCATCTCCGGCAACCTGCCGTGGAAGACCGAGATCGCGCCGATGCTGATCACCATCCGCCTGGAAGAGGACGGCGGCGTGCCCGCCGCGATCGTGCTGGCGACCTTGCTGTTGCTGATGTCGTTCGCCTGCCTGCTGGCGATCAACGCCGCCTCGACCCTGTTCGCCCACGGGAACCGCCGCGATGGCTGAGCGCGACCACCTGCAGGAACCGGCCTGGGTGCGCTGGCTGCTGATCGGCCTGGCCGCGGCCATCATGCTGCTGGTGGTGGTGCTGCCGCTGTTCGCCCTGCTCGGCGCGGCGTTCGGCAGCGGGCTTGCGGTGTGGTGGAACGCGGTCGCCGAGGAACACACCGTCGCCGCGCTCAAGCTCACCCTGCTGACCGCGGCGATCGTGGTGCCGGTCAACGCGGTCTGCGGCGTGTTCGCGGCCTGGGCGCTGACCCGCTTCGAGTTCCGCGGCAAGCGCGCGCTGTTGTCGCTGATCGACCTGCCGTTCGCGGTCTCGCCGGTGGTCGCCGGCCTGTGCCTGGTGCTGTTGTTCAGCCCGACCCACGGCTTCCTCAAGGACGTATTGAACGCTTACGACCTCAAGATCCTGTTCGCCACGCCCGGGATCGTGCTGGCGACCTTGTTCGTGACCTTCCCGTTCGTGGTGCGCGAGCTGATCCCGCTGATGGAGCAACAAGGCAGCGACGAGGAACTCGCCGCGCGCTCGCTCGGCGCCAACGCCTGGACCATGTTCTTCAAGGTCACCCTGCCGAACATCAAATGGGGCCTGCTGTACGGCGTGCTGTTGTGCAGCGCGCGGGCGATGGGCGAGTTCGGCGCGGTCACCGTGGTCTCGGGCAACGTCATGGGCAGCACCAACACCCTCTCGCTGCATGTGGAAGTGCTGTACAAGCAACTCGGCGGCGAAGCCGCGGCGGCGTTCGCGGCGGCCTCGCTGCTGGCCGGCCTGGCGCTGGTGACGCTGGTGGTGAAACTGTGGCTGGAAACGCGGCACGGCGATGCGCTGGCGCAATCGCACCGGCGCAATTGATCGAGCGGATACCGAATGGACCTTCATCTCAAAGCCATCGCCAAGCGTTACGCGAACGTGGCCGCGCTCGACGCGGTCGACCTGGACGTCGCCTCGGGCGAACTGGTCGCGCTGCTCGGCCCGTCGGGTTCGGGCAAGACCACCCTGCTGCGGGTCATCGCCGGCCTGCTGCAACCCGATTCGGGGCAGATGCTGTTCGGCCAGACCGACGCCACCCGGCTCAGCCTGCGCGAGCGCAACGTCGGCTTCGTGTTCCAGCATTACGCGCTGTTCAAGCACATGACCGTGGCCGAGAACATCGCCTTCGGCCTGCGCAGCCGGCCGCGCGCGCGGCGGCCGGACAAGGCGGCGATCGCCGCGCGCGTGCGCGAACTGCTGGGGCTGATCCAGTTGCCCGAACTGGGCTCGCGCTATCCGGAGCAGTTGTCCGGCGGGCAGAAGCAGCGCGTGGCGCTGGCGCGCGCGCTGGCGATCGACCCGACCGTGCTGCTGCTCGACGAACCCTTCGGCGCGCTCGACGCCAAGGTCCGGGTCGAACTGCGGCGCTGGCTGCGCCGCCTGCACGACCAGACCGGCCAAACCACCTTGTTCGTCACCCACGACCAGGAAGAAGCGCTGGAACTGGCCGACCGCGTGGTCGTGCTCAAGGACGGCCGGATCGAGCAGATCGGCACGCCCGACGAGATCTACAGCGCGCCGGCCTCGGCCTACGTGTTCGATTTCATCGGCCGCGCCAACGTCATCGACGGCCAGACCGAAGGCGGCGAGCTGTCCGTCGACGGCCACGGCCTGCGCCTGCCGGTGGACCTGCACAGCCGCAGCCGCGCGCGGCTGTACGTGCGCCCGCACGACATCGGCCTGGTCGGCGAAGGCGAAGGGCTGCCGGCGCGGGTGCTGTCTTCTCACCGGCTGGCCGAGCGCATCACCCTGGAACTCAACGTGGAAGGCCAGGCGCGGCCGCTGGAGCTGGACCTGGTGGCGACCCCGGACGCGGTGACGCCGGCGTCGGGCAGCCTCGTCCACGTGCGGCCGCTGCGCTACCGCGTCTACTCGGACTAGCCGAAGCCTCCTGTAGGAGCGGCGCAAGCCGCGACCAACCGAAGCGACGTACGCAAGCGCAACCACCGGAAAACCGGCCCTCCAAGCCCTCATGGGCGATTCTGGGGATCGCCGCAGGCTCCGGGCGCCGACGCTTACATAAACCGTTTCGGTTGGTCGCGGCTCGCGCCGCTCCTACAGGGCGCTTTGCCGCATCCGCGGCATCCGGTTGACGCAACGCGCTGTCCCACCCATCCGCGACCCTCGGCCGCAGGCCCCCGCCCCGCGCGGGAGTAGACTAGGCCGCCATGAGCTACCCCTACACCCGCCCGCGGCGGATGCGCCGCGACGACTTCTCGCGCCGGTTGATGCGCGAGACCGTCCTCACCGCGAACGACCTGATCTACCCGGTCTTCGTCCACGAACTCGACGGCCGTGCCCCGGTCGGCTCGATGCCCGGCATCGAGCGCCTGTCGATCGACGAACTGCTGCGCGTGGCCGAACGCGCCAGCGAACTGCGGGTGCCGGCGCTGGCGCTGTTCCCGGTCACCGCGCCGGAAGCCAAGTCGCTGACCGCCGAAGCCGCGTGGCAGGACGACGGCCTGTGCCAGCGCGCGGTGCGCGCGCTCAAGCAGCGCTTCCCGGACCTGGGCGTGATCACCGACGTCGCCCTCGACCCCTACACCACCCACGGCCAGGACGGGCTGATCGACGACAGCGGTTACGTCATGAACGACGAAACCGTCGAAGCCCTGGTCAAGCAGGCGCTGTCGCACGCCGCCGCCGGCGCCGACGTCGTCGCGCCGAGCGACATGATGGACGGCCGCATCGGCCAGATCCGCGCCGAGCTGGAAAGCCAGGGCCACATCCACACCCGCATCCTGGCCTACAGCGCCAAGTACGCCTCCAGCTTCTATGGCCCGTTCCGCGACGCGGTCGGCTCGGCCGGCGCGCTCGGCAAGGGCAACAAGTACACCTACCAGATGGACCCGGCCAACAGCGACGAAGCGATGCGCGAGATCGCGCTCGACCTCGACGAAGGCGCCGACATGATCATGGTCAAGCCCGGGATGCCGTACCTGGACATCGTGCGCCGGGCCAAGGACGAATTCGGCGCGCCGACCTTCGTCTACCAGGTCAGCGGCGAGTACGCGATGCTGCGCGCGGCGATCGGCAACGGCTGGCTCGACGAACGCGGCTGCGTGATGGAAGCGCTGACCTCGATCAAGCGCGCCGGCGCCGACGGGGTGCTGACCTACTTCGCATTGGATGCGGCGCAGTGGATGCGCGAGGCGGGCTGAGGCCGGACAATGAAGCAAGCCGATTACATCAGATATGACACAGAATCTGATGCGATATCGTCCGTTGAGCTAGCTTCGATCTTTTTCTTACTAAGCCTTTCAGATGAAAGGTACTGGAAATGGTTTGTGGTCGCCCTGCACTCCGGCTTGCAAGGCGCACTTGTTTTGGCCCTGAGACATGGCGACTCCCTTCTCGTGCAGAAGCCCGGTACCGCAAAGAAAATGCTAGAAGCCTGGAGCACAAACGAACCCAGCCCATTGCCGTACATGGACAATTTGACCGGGCTCTACCAAAAGCTATCGAAGACAGACAATCCCCATCCTATTCATTTCGCTATCGAACAGAAAGTCGAATTTGAAGCGGCGATTAGCAAAATCGACTCAACCAGACACGATCTACTTCACTTCAACTCGAAGAGCTGGAGTATCGGTAAAAACTATCTTCGCGAAGAAGCTCTTTTGGCATGCAAGATCATTGCTGCTCTTTGCGCTCCGACATCAACCATTGTTTGGCACGATGAAGAAGGGAGCGTTCGCATGCAATTGGCTGTGACAAAACTCAACAAGGCCCTAAGAGACGAAGCGTGACACCGGGAAAACCTTTGGTGTGAGCGTCGCTGCTTCTATCGACGGTCAACGCATCCATCCTTCCCCGTCACCGCCGGCGCCGCGATCCGGTAGATGTCCTGCTTGCCCGCCTTCGGCGCCTTGGCCATGCCGTTGAGCAGCATCTCGCCGGGCTTGTTCCAGTCGATCACCGGTCCGTAGGTGAAGCCTTCGGCGGTGTTGAACGACAAGCCCAGCGGCACCGCTTCGCCATAGCGCTTGCCGTCGCATTGCGCGACGTACAGCCGCACCGGTTGTTCGTTGACGTCGTCGGAGCGGGTGAACACGATCGCGCGGCCGTCGCCGAGCCAGGTCGCGTCGAATTCGTCGGCGGCGGTGTTGATGCCCGGCGCCGGTCGCGGATCGACGAACGCCTGGCCGTCCCAGCGCGCGATCCACAGATCCTGGCGGCCGGCGCCGCCGCGTCCGTCGCTGGCGAACAGCAGGTGGCGTCCGTCGCGGCTCGGCGCCGGCGCCCACTCGCGTCCCGGCGTGTTGACGCCGGGGCCGAGGTTCTCGGCCGGGCCGTAGCCGCCGTCGGGCCGCACCGCGGCGCGATAGAGGTCTTCGCCGCCGAGCCCGCCGGGACGGTCGGAGAAGAAATACAACCAGCGGCCGTCGCCGCTGAACATCGGGTCGTAGTCCTTGGCCGCGCTGTTGATCGGCAACGGCTCGGGGTTCTGCCAGCGGCCGTCGACCAACGTCGCCTGCCACAGGTCGCGCCCGCCCGGGCCGCCGGGACGGTCGCTGCCCCAGACGATGCGCCGGCCGTCGGGACTCACGCTCGCACGCACTTCGCTGTGCGGCGTCGACACCACGCCCATGCCTTCTATGCCGAATTCGTTCAGGGCCGCGGCCGGCGGGCTGGCTACGGCGCAGACGAGGAGTACACTCGGAATCCACCAGACCCTGGCGTGGCGCATGCGCGTCTTGCTCCCATCGGAAGGGTCACCAGTCTAACGAGGCGCGCCCATGTCGATCGACTCCAGTTCGTCCAGCCCGGTCCTGCGCTTCGCGGTCTTCGGCCATCCGGTCGCGCACTCGCTGTCGCCGCGCATCCACGCGCACTTCGCGCGCCAGTTCGGGATCGCGCTGGAATACGCGGCGATCGACGCCGCCGCCGAGCGCTTCGACGTGGCCCTGGCCGAGTTCGCCGCCGAGGGCGGCCTCGGCGCCAACATCACCCTGCCGCTGAAGACCCGCGCCGCCAGCATCTGCACCCACCTGAGCGAGCGCGCGCGCCGCGCCGGCGCGGTCAACACCCTGATCCGCAGCGCCACCGGCTGGGAAGGCGACAACACCGACGGCGTCGGCCTGATCCGCGACCTCACCGAACGCCACGGCCTGGACCTGCGCGAGCGCCGCACTTTGCTGATCGGCGCCGGCGGCGCCGCGCGCGGAGTCGCGCCGGCGCTGCTCGACGCCGGCATCGGCGACCTGTTCATCGTCAACCGCACCGGCGAGCGCGCCGACGCGCTGGCCGACACGCTCGGCCAGCCCGGCCGCGTGCATCCGCGCTATCTCGACGACGTCGGCAACCTCGGCAACTTCGACCTCATCGTCAACGCCACTTCGGCCGCGCGCGAACATGAGTTCCCGAGCCTGCCGATGAGCCTGGCCACGCCGCGCACCGCGGCCGTGGACCTGAGCTACGGCGAAGCCGCGATCCCGTTCCTGGCCTGGGCCAAGGTCGCCGGCGCGCACGACCGCATCGACGGCCTCGGCATGCTGGTCGAGCAGGCCGCCGAGAGCTTCGAGCGCTGGCATCGCCGCCGTCCGGAGACCGATCCGGTCTATGCGCTGCTGCGCCAGGGCGCGGGCACGCTGGTGACCGCGGACTGATGCCGGCAGCGTTCGCCGCCGCATTCGACCGAACCCCCATCTTCGCCGCGCCCATGGC
Organism: Lysobacter yananisis; assembly: GCF_031199375.1. NCBI lineage: Bacteria > Pseudomonadati > Pseudomonadota > Gammaproteobacteria > Lysobacterales > Lysobacteraceae > Lysobacter > Lysobacter yananisis. Next base: position 1,999,670 of record NZ_CP133568.1, on the reverse strand, counting down.
AAGGAGCCGCGCATGACGTTCAACGACTGGCTGCCCGCCATCCTGTCCCAGGCGGCGTTCATGACGCCGAGCCTGCTCGCCTACATCACCGGCATCGTGCTGTGCCTGTCGTGGCGGCGGCGCATCGGCGTCGGCGCGACCTATGCGGTGGCCGCCTTCGCGCTGCTGGTGTTCGGCCAGGCGCTGAGCCTGCTCGGGCAGGTCTGGATCTACCGGGCGATGGCCGACGGCATCAGCGCGAGCTCCACCTCGCTGGGCCACAGCGTGATCGGCGTGGCGCACGTGCTGATCTCGCTGGTGTCCACCGGCCTGCTGATCGCCGCGGTGCTGGCCAAGCGCCCGCCGTCGCCGGTCTGAGCGGCGCGCCGATGCAGTGCCGCGACCGCTGCGGCACCTGCTGCATCGCGCCTTCGATTACTTCGCCGATCCCGGGCATGCCGCACGGCAAACCGGCCGGGATTCCGTGCGTGCAGCTCGACGACGAGCTGCGCTGCCGCCTGTTCGGCCGGCCCGAGCGGCCGCGCTTTTGCGGGTCCCTGCAGCCGCAGGCGGAGATGTGCGGGCAATCGCGCGAGCAGGCGCTCGCGGGGCTGCTGGAACTGGATCGGGCGACCGCGCCTTAGCGCCGAACGCGGACGCCGCGCGTCGCTGCGGGCGAACCGGGCCTACAGCAAGCGATCGCGCTTCACCGCCAGGTACTTCTCCACCAGCGACGCCGCCAACTGGTCGCAGGCCACGTCCAGCACCATCACGCCCTGGCTGCGCAGCGCCTCGTGGGCCTGGGTGCGGTGTTCCAGGTATTGCGCGGCGGCGCCGGCGCGGATCGCGCCGGACAGGTCGTCGACTTCGTCGCCCAGCGCCTGGTCGAGCGAGCCTTCGCGCAGGCTGGCCACGCACACCAGGTGGCGGCCGCGCAGCATCCGCACCGCGGCCAGCAGGTCGTCCATGTCTTCGTCGCGCAGGTTGGTCACCAGCATCACCAGCGAACGCCGGCGCTGGCGCAGCGACAGTTCGGTGGCGGCGGCGAGGAAGTCTGTCGCGACCGGCTGCGGCTGCAGCGCGTAGCTGGCGCGCAGCAGGTTGTCGATCGCGCCGACGCCGCGCTGCGGCGGCACCCAGCGGCTCTGGCCGCCGCTGGCGAGCAGGCCGACGCCATCGCCCTGGCGCAGCGCCAGGTACGACACCACCAGCGCCGCGTCGAGCACGTGGTCGAAGTGCGAGAGTTCGCCGTCGCGCGCCATCAACCGGCGGCCGGTGTCGAGCATCAGCACCAGTTGCTGGTTGCGCTCGTCCTGGTACTCGCGCGAGATCAGCCGGCGCGCGCGCGCGGTGGCCTTCCAGTCGATCTGGCGCAGGCTGTCGCCGACGCGGTACTCGCGCATCTGGTGGAAGTCGGTGCCTTCGCCGCGGCGGCGCTTGACGTGCGCGCCGACCAGGCGCGAGGCCTGTTCGGCGCTGAACATCGCGAACTTGGCCAGCGGCGCGAAATTGGGGAACACGCGCACCCGCTGCGGCGCGCCGGCCACCCGCGATTGCCACCACAGGCCCCACGGCGAATGCAGCCGCAGTTGGATTCCGTCGAACTGGAAATCGCCGCGGCTGTTGGCGCGCAGGAAGTATTCGAAATCCGTCGATTGGCCCGGCGCGAGGTCGAGCCGGCGCGGCAGATCGCGCATCGCCCAACCGCCCGGATGCAGGTCGAACGCGTCCAGGCGCTGGCGCCGGTCGCCGTCGATCTGCAACGTCACCGCGCGCTCCACCCCGATCGCCCAAGTGTCGTGCATGCGCCGCTGCACGCGCGGCGTCGGCGCACGCATCACCCGCCACAGGTCCAGCGCGAGCGCCGCCAGCGCCAGCAACGCCGCGAGCTGCCACCACTGCGGCGCCAGCCAGCCTGCGCTCGCCGCCAGCCCCAGCGCCGCGCACGGCAGCGCCAGCCAGCCCAGCCGCAACGACGGCCGCGGCCAGGCCTGGCGCGCCTGCGCGCGCTCGCGCGGCACCGCGGGCGCGGCGCCGGCGACGGCGGGCAGCGGCGGCGGCGCCGGACTCATTGCCGCGGCGCTTCGACCGTGGCCAGCAGCGCGTGCAGCACGTCGTCGGCGGACTGGCCTTCGATCTGCAGTTCCGGCGCCAACGCGATGCGATGGCGCAGCACCGGTTTGGCGATCTCGCGCACGTCGTCGGGGGTGACGAAGTCGCGCCCCGACAGCACCGCCTGCGCGCGCGCCGCGCGCACCAGGCCGAGGCTGCCGCGCGGCCCCGCGCCGAGCGCGATGCCGGCCCAGTCGCGGGTCTTGGCGACGATGCGCACGGCGTAGTCGATCACCGCCTCGTCCACCCGCACCAGCGCGGTGCCGAGCTGCATCGCGACGATCTCCTCCGGCCCGAGCACGCGCTGCACCTGCGAGAGATCGAAGTCCGACGCGCTGCGGCCCAGGCTCACCGCGGCGACCATGCGCTTCTCGTCGGCCAGGGTCGGGTAGCCGATCAGCACCTTCAGCAGGAAGCGGTCGAGCTGGGCTTCCGGCAACGGATAAGTGCCTTCCTGTTCGACCGGGTTCTGGGTGGCCAGGGTCAGGAACGGCGGCGGCAGCTCGAAGCTGTGGCCTTCGATGGTGACCTGCAGCTCCTGCATCGCCTCCAGCAGCGCCGACTGGGTCTTGGCCGGCGCGCGGTTGATCTCGTCGGCCAGCAGCAGGTTGGTGAACACCGGGCCGCGGCGGATGTTGAAGCTCTCGGTCTTGGGGTCGTACACCGCGTGGCCGCTGATGTCGCTGGGCATCAGGTCGGGGGTGAACTGGACGCGCGCGTACCCGCAGTCCAGGGCCTTGGACAGCGCCCGCACCACCAGCGTCTTGCCGAGCCCGGGCACGCCTTCGAGCAGGGCGTGGCCGCCGGCGAGCAGCGCGATCAGGATCTGGTCGAGCACGTCGGCCTGGCCGATGAAGGCCTTGCCGACCTCATCGCGCACGGCGGCGGCGCGTTCGGCGAGCGCGGGGCCGGTGATCGGGACGAGCGGAGCGGCGTCGAGGCTCATAGTCGGTTTCTCATGCGGATCAAGGTGGCGATGCGGGTGCGGAACGCGGCGTGGTCTCGCGCCAGCGGATGGGCCAGGGCGTCGCGGATCTGCGCCGGTCCCAGGCCGGGTTCGTTCTTGTAGCGCTGGGCCAGCAGTTCCACCTGCGCCTCGCCTTCGATCGAGGCGGCGTAGGGGTCGCGCCGGCGCAGGCGCAGCAGGAACGCGGCGCGCACCGAGGCGTACAGGCTCGGGCCGTAGCCGTAGCGGTAGATGTGCTCGCCGCTGGCGACGATGTGTTCGAGCAGCGAGCGCCGCTCCATCGCCGGCGCCGGCCGCAGCGGGCCGAAGCGCTGCATGCGCTGCCACAGCCACGCCGCCAGCCACAGCAGCAGCGGCAGCCAGGCCATCCAACTGTTGCGGATCAGGGTCTGCCACAGCGACGGGACGTCGGCGGCGTAGATCAGGTGGATCGTACCGGCGCGGTAGTTCGGCGCCAGCACCTGGCGGGCGAAGGCGGCGTTGGACGGCTGCGCGACCTCGTCGTCGCCGTGGCGGACGCCGGCGAAGGCCGCCAGCGCCGAACCGCCGCGGTTGGACAGGAAGTCCATGTCCGCCAGCACGTCGACCCGGCCCTCGCCGTAGGGCAGGCGCGCGTAGACGTAGGCGCTGTCCTCGTCGCCCCAGGCCGCTTCGGGCGCGGCGTCGGCGTTGTAGAAGTAGAAGCGGCGCGCGCCGCAGAACACCAGTTGCGACTCGCGCCCGCGTTCGTACAGATTGGCGCAGCCGCTGCGCTGGCCGTTGTCTTCGTTGTCGGCGGCGTCGAGCAGGGTCACCCCGACTTCCTCGAGCACCGGCACCTTGGCCTCGCCCAGGCGCTCGCGCCACGGCGGCGTGCGCACGATCAGGTGGCCGCCGCGCGCGACCCATTCCAGCAGCGCCTTGGCGTCCGGCGCGGCCAGGGTGCGCGGGTCGCGGTAGATCAGCACCGTGTCGCGCGGCTGCAGCGGATGCTGCGACAGCAGCAGGCGCTGGCGCGCGTCGACCTTGACCCCGTCCTTGGCCAGCGCCAGCTTGAGCACGTACAGCGGATTGCTCGCCGCCTCGCCGGTGCGCGGCAGGTCCACCATCTCTTCGCTGCGCACGTAATCCTTGCGCCACAGGCTGTAGCCGCCGAACCCCAGCAGCGCGACCAGCGCGAGCAGCGCCAACGCGATCAGGCCCTGGCGGCTCATGCGGCCCACCCGAAGCGCCGGCTCAGCAGCGCCACCAGATCGTCGAAATCGTCGCCGCCGGGCAGGGTCTGGGCATAGGCCGCGTACTGCCAGACCCGCACCGCGCGCGCGAACGCATCGCGGTCCTCGGCCAGCGGCAGTTTGCGCGAGGCGCGCAGGCACTGCGCCTCGGTCGCGCCGGGCACCAGGGTCACCTGCGCGCGCTGCGCCATCGACTCGACCGCGGCGCGGTACATCAGCGCCAGCGCGTCGCGCGCGCGGCCGCCCTGCCACAGCCGGCGGATCGCGGTCGGGATGTCGTCGGGCAAGGGCTCGGGTTCGGCCAGCGCGGCGTTGCGCAGCTCGCCCGGCGCCGGTTCTTCCTCGAACGCGCCGCCGCGGAACCAGCCCAGCCAGCGGCCCATGCTGAACAACAGCGCGCCGACGACCAGCGCCACCACGCCCCACAGCGCCAGTTCCAGGCCGGTCGCCAGGCCGCCGCTGAGGCCCTTGAAACCGTCGAAATCGCGCGAGTCGCGGCGCCGTTCGGTCTTGGGCTTGTCGGCCTCGGCGCGCGACTTCCACACCGTCTGCTTCTGCTTGGGCGCGACCGTGGGGTCCTTCATCGCCTGCTCGACCGCGTTGCGCAGCGAACGGTCGTCGCTGCGCGCCGGGCCGTACAGGCCGTCGAGCGTGGAGGGCTGGTCGGCGGCCTTCTCGCCAGGGCCGCGGATCGGCACGCTGGGGAAGGACGGCGCGTCTTCTTCCTCGTAGGACGCGTCGTCCTGCGCTTCTTCGCTGGCCGGCTCTTCGCTGGCCGCGTCCTCAGTGACCGTCTCTTCGCCAGTCGCGTCCTCGCTAACCGCCCCGGCCGCGTCGCGCGCGGCCGCCTCGGCTTCGCGCCGCATCTGCGCGGCGACCGCTTCGCCGCGCTCGCGCGCCTGCCGTTCGATGCGCGCCTGATCGGTCTCGCGGTCCGCCGCCGGCGCGTCGCCGCCCTCGAACTGCGCCGAACGGTCCGCGCCCGATTGCGCCATCGCCTGCGGCAACCACGCGCCCAGGCCGACGCCGACGCACAGCGCCAGCAGCGCCGGCGCCGCCGCCGCGCTCAGGCGCGCGCGCAGGCGACGGAACACGATCTCGATGTCCCAGCCTTCGATCTCGGTGCGGCGGTTGAGGTACAGGCCGAAACCGGCGCCGACGTAGAACGGTTCGATCAGGCTGGCCGCGATCCAGGCCAGCGCGTTGAACAGCGCGTTCATCCAGTGCGGCTGTTCGAGGAAGGCGTCCCACAGCGACTTGAACGTGTCGGGCAGGTAGTCGAAGGGCACGAACATGATCCCGGCGAACACCAGCCCCAGGATCATCACCAGTTCGAAGTTCGCGCACACCAGGGTCAGCAGCGAGCACACCCCGTACACCGGCGCGCCGAGCGCGGCGCGGCGCTGGCGCGCTTCGCCGCTGTCGCCGCCTTCGAGCAGGTCCACCGGCAGGTACAGCGGCCGCGCCGGGCCGAGCCGGCGCCAGGTCAGGTACGGCAGCCACCAGCGCCCGCCCCAGCGCAGCGCGGCGCGCACGGTCTGGCGCGGAGTCGGGGTTTCGCCGAACACCGCGCGCGAAATGACGTACAGCGGGATGCGGTCGAACCAGGGCTTGAGCCACCACATCAGCAGGCCCGACAGCCACAGCAGGTCCAGCGCCCAACCGGCGGCGTTGAGCAGCACCAGCAGCGGCAGGGTCACCAGCAGCCACGGCTTCCAGATCGCGCCGGCGTTGCGGCGGACCAGGGCCATGCCCAGTTCGCAGGCTTCCCAGGCGGTGCGCGGGCGCAGGGCGACGGTGAGCGCTTCGAGCTTCATGCGGCGTCTTCGTCGTCCTGGTGGGCCGCGTTGCGGCCGCCGCGCAGCAACCACAGTGCGGTCAGCGCCCACAGCAGCGCGCCGACCGCGTACTTGATCGACGCCGGCATGTTGGCGATCGACGACCAGAACGCCTCGACGAAGGCGGCGAACACCAGCATCGCGAACACGCCGATGCAGATCTTGGCGCCGCGGCGACCGCCGTGGATCAGCGAATCCACGCGCCGGCGCTGGCCCGGCGCGATCAGGCTCAGGCCCATGCGCAGGCCGGCGCCGCCGGCGATCACGATCGCGGTCAGCTCCGGCGCCGAATGCCCGGCGACGAAGCGCCAGAACGGATCGCCGTGGCCGACCGCCTGCAGGTGCCCGGCCACGCCGCCGATCATGATGCCGTTGAAGATCAGCACGAACACCGTGCCCACCCCGGCGACCAGGCCGGTAGCGAAGGTCTGGAAGCCGATGCCGACGTTGTTGCCGATGTAGTGGGCGAACATCTGCAGGTCGTCTTCGTTGGTGCGGCCCAGGCTGCGCTTGGAGGCCGGGTCGTACATCTGTTCGAACTGCGCCAGCATCTGCGGCGGGAACAGGCCCGAGGCCAGGTCCGGCTTCATCTGGATGGCGACGAAGATGCTCACCAGCGGGACCAGGAACAGCAGCGCCGCGGCCAGCATGCAGCGCCACTCGGCGCGGACCAGGCGCGGGAAGCCGGCCAGCAGGAATTCGACCGCGCGGCGCGGATGCGCCGGCTTGGTCCGGTACAGCACGCTGTGGCCGCGCTGCATGAGTTGCTGCAGGCGGTCGGTGACCACCGCGCTGTAGCCGCGCCGGCGCGCCAGCGCCAGTTGCTGGCACAGGCGGCGGTGGCGCGCGGGCATCTCGTCGTCGCGGATGCCGGACCATTCGCGCCGGGTCGAGCGCGCGCGCCGCGCGCTGTCGCTGCGGCGCTCCAGCCACAGTTCGAATTCGCGCCACTCGGCCTGGTGGCGTTCGACGAATCGTTCCTGCTTCATGGCCGTCCGCCCCGGGTCATCGCCGCCCCAGCAACCAGTTGGCGATGCCGTACAGGCGCGCCACCGCGGCCTGGCCGCGCGCGTGCACCAGCGGCTCGGCGAGGTCGGCCAGTTCGGCCTGGCGCGCCGCGGTCAGGCCCGGGCCGCGCTCGGCGAAGGCCACCACCGCGGCCTGTTCGTGCGCCAGCAGCAGTTGGTCCGGCGCCACCGCCGGCGCCGCCACCGCCTCGTGCAGCAGCGCCTGGCGCGGCGCGTGCACGACCAGGGTGCGCGCGACCATGTCGCCCAGGCGCCGGCCCCACGGATCGATCAGGCTGGTCGCCAGCCCGACCGCATAAAACAGCGGCAGCGCGTCCACCACCCGCAGCAGGTTGCGCGCGAACGCGGCCATCCAGCCCACCGGCGCGCCGTCGGCGGCGACCACGCGCAGCCCCAGCGCCCACTTGCCGGGCGTGCGGCCCTGCATCAGCACTTCGAACAGCACCGGGTAGAACCAGGTCAGGGCGAAGCTGGCCAGCATCACCAGCGCGCCGCCGGCCTGGCCGAACGGGATCGCCAGCAACTGCACCAGGGCGACGTAGATCGCGCCGCGCGCGAGCAGGTCCAACAGGTACGCCAGCGCGCGCGGCACCGGGCCGGCGGCGCGCAGGTGCAAGGCCACGCCTTCCGGCGTCACCACCTGGCGGTAGGTGTCCAGCATCAGGCGTTGACGACCTTGGTATCGCACATCAGATCGTGCAGGCAGCGGCTTTCCGCGCCGAAGATCCACAACGCGTTGACCAGGGCGAACAGCGCGCCCAGGCACGGCACCTGTTCGATCAGCGCGATCACGAACATGCGCAGGCCGAAGATCCGCCCGAACGAGCACGGCGAGCCGTCGTTGCGCACGATCTTGATCTTCAGCCAGCGCTTGCCGAGGGTCTGCGAGTGCTGGTTCAGCAGCACGCACTGATAGACGAACAGCCCCAGCGCGGCGAGCACGCTGAGCGCCATCATCGCCATCTGCAGCCCCGAGGGCTCCTTGTTGCCGGGATCGATCGCGATGGCCAGGAACGTCGGCACGAAGCACACCATCATCAAGGCGCCGTCGATCAGCCGCGCGACCAAGCGCAGGCCGCGGTCGGCCTTGACCGAATCGTCGACCAGTTCGCCCGGCAGCGGCGGCGGCGCGGTCGGCGCCGCGTACGGATTCTGCGTATCTTCCATGTAGCGATGACTCCTTGAGTCCTGCTTTTCCCCTGCCGCGACTGTAAACGCGGCCGGCGGGCCTGGCTAGCCGGCCGCCGCAGCGGCGCGCTCAGGCCGCGGGCATGCCCAGGTAGCGGTCCTTCAACCGCACATAATGCTGCGCGCTGTATTGCAACTGCTCGATCTCGCGCTCGCTCAGCCGCCGCGCCAGCCGCGCCGGGTTGCCCAGCCACAGCTCGCCCTCGCCGACCACCTTGCCCGGCGCGATCACCGCGCCGGCGCCGACGAAGCCGTAGCGGCACACGCGGGCGCCGTCGAGGATCTTGGCGCCCATGCCGATCAGGGCGAACTCATCGATGGTGCAGGCGTGGACGATGGCGCCGTGGCCGATGGTCACGTCGTTGGCGATGACCGTCGGCAGGCCGCCGGGGCGGGTGAACGGGCCTTCGTGGGTGACGTGGACGATGGTGCCGTCCTGGACGTTGGTGCGCGCGCCGATGGCGATCGAGTTGACGTCGCCGCGGACCACGCAGCCGGGCCAGATCGAGACGTCGTCGCCGAGGCCGACCGCACCGATCACGGTCGCGGCCGGGTCGACGTAGACGCGCTCGCCGAGGGTGGGGAAGGTGTCGAGATAGGGTCGCAGGCTCATCCGCGCATTGTAAGCGCTGGCGGCGGCGCGCTGCGGACGCGGCGGCGGAACGCCCGATCCGGGCAGGCCTCGTTCTTGCAGGAGGGCCCAGCCGTTGTGGGAGGGCCTTCAGGCCCGATGCTTTTGTTTCAGATCGCGGCGATCGGACCGGAAAGCATCGGACCTGAAGGCCCTCCCACAAAAGCCTGCGCCTCGCCGCGCTCCCAACTCGACCGCCGCGCCCCCCGCGCCTGTCCTCTGCCGCCCCACCGCGTTCGCGTTTTCCCGCCCCGGGCCGTACTAGACTGCGGCGTATGGACATCCTCGCCGACACGCCCATCGCCGACCTCGCCGCGACCCGCGAACGCCTGCGCACCGCCTGGCAGGCGCGCAAGCCCGATTACGCCCAGCGCCGCGCCGACCTGATCCGCCTGCGCGACGCCTTCCGCGCCCACATTCCGCAGATGGACGCGGCGATCCGCGCCGACTTCGGCCACCGCTCCAGCCACGAGAACCTGCTCTCGGAGGCGATGATCACCCTGGCCGAGATCGAGCACGCGCTGTCGCACCTGCGCGCCTGGATGCGCCCGCGCCGGGCCGCGGTCGGCTGGCGGTTCTGGCCGGCGCGCGCGCAGATCCGGCCCGAGCCGGTCGGCGTGGTCGGCATCCTGTCGCCGTGGAACTATCCGGTGAACCTGGCCCTGGTGCCGCTGGTGTCGGCGATAGCGGCAGGCAACCACGTCTACCTCAAGCCGTCCGAACACACCCCGCGCACCTCGCAGTTCCTGCGCGAACTGCTCGCCGACGTGTTCCCCGAAGACCGCGTCGCGGTCGCCCTGGGCGGGCCGGAACTCGGCGCGGCGTTCTCGGCGCTGCCGTTCGACCACCTGCTGTTCACCGGCTCCACCGCGGTCGGGCGCAAGGTCATGGCCGCGGCCGCGCCGAACCTGACCCCGGTGACCCTGGAACTCGGCGGCAAGGCGCCGGCGCTGGTGTGCGCGGACTATCCGCTGGATCAGGCCGCCGCGCGCATCGCCACCGGCAAGTGGTTCAACGCCGGGCAGACCTGCATCGGCGTGGACTACGTCCTGGTCGACCACGCGCGCCGCGACGCCCTGGTCGAGGCGCTGCTGGCGCAACTGAAGGCGCGCTACGGCGACATGACCGCGCCGCAGGACTACACCCGCATCATCAACGCCAGCCAGTACGCGCGGCTGGCGTCCTACCTCGACGACGCGCGCGCGCGCGGCGTGCAGGTGGTCGAGCCGTTCGAAGACGGCAGCACGCGCGAGGCCAACGCCGCGCAGCGGCTGTTCCCGCCGACGCTGGTGATCGAACCCGGCGACGACGCGCAGGTGATGCAGCACGAGATCTTCGGCCCGATCCTGCCGGTGCTGTCCTACCGCAGCCTCGACGAGGCCATCGCCCGCATCAACCGGCTCGACCGGCCGCTGGCCCTGTATCCCTTCAGCCGCGACGCGGCCCAGGTCGACAAGATCCTCGCCCAGACCCTGGCCGGCGGCGTCACCGTCAACGACACCCTGCTGCACTTCGGCGCCCACGACCTGCCGTTCGGCGGCATCGGCCCCAGCGGCATCGGCGCGATCCATGGCCGCAACGGTTTCGACGCCTTCAGCAAGCTGTTGCCGGTGTTCTACCAACGGCCGTGGGCCGGCAGCGACCTGCTCAAGCCGCCGTACAAGGGCAAGATCGACGCGATGATCCGCTTCCTGGCGAAGTAGGCCGCGCCGGCGCGCGATGCGATGATGCGGACGCGGCGTACCGCCGCGCCGATGGACCGCATCGCCCATGCAAGGAACGCCAGGCCCCGCCGCCGCGCGCGCGCGCACCGAACCGCCGCGCTCCAACGCGCCGACCTGGACCGCGCTCGCGCTGCCGCCGCTGGCCTGCGCGCTGTGGCTGGCCTGGGCCGCGTACCGGGTCGGCAACGCCGAGGCCGACACCGGCCTGGCCTACGACACCGTGCTGCAGGGCATCGTCGGCGCCGCGGTCGCCGCCGTCGTGGCGCTCGCGGTGCTGCTGTGGGCCGGTCGCCGCGGCCACGCCGGCCACGCCCTGCTCGCCCTGATCGCCGGCACAGCGCTGTCGCCGCTGCTGCTGTGGTTCGGCCTCGGCGCGGTGCTGTCCTCGCGCCGCCACGATTTCGAACGCCGCCAGCAACAGGTGCAGGCGCTGTCGGCGACGATCCGCGGCGGCGACGCCGCGCGCATCCGCGCCGCCATCGACGCCCTGCCCGACAACCCTGGCCCGGCGCGCACGCTGTGCATGCTGCAGGGCCGGGAAAGCTATCGCCTGGTCAAATGGCTGTGGGTCGACGAACACGGCTACGGCCCGAACCTGCCCAGCGACGAACTGCTGGCCGCGGCCGCGGCGGTGGTCGGCGGGCCGGCGTCGGCGCAGGACAAACAGGCGAGCCTGCGGGTCGTCCTGCGCGCCTTGGCCGACCGCAACGAACCGCAGCGCCTGGGCGAATGGGTCGCGCTGTGGCGGCGCACGCTGCCGCAGCCGGCGCCTCAGCCGCTGCCATTGTCCGCGCCGGCCGAGGAATACGGCGATTGCACGCTCGGCGACCCGGCCGAACGCGTACTTCGCGAGTGGGGCGACGACGGCGTGCGCGCGTGGCTGGACGCGGGCCTGGGCTTCGAGCCCGGCCGCGGCCAGGCCATCGTCGCGCTGCGCGCGGTGCGCAGTACCGACACCCTGCGCGCCCTGCTCGCCGCCGATCCGCGCTTCGCCGAACTGCTGCGCAGCGACCGCGACGCCGGCGAAGACGCGCTGTCGGCGCAGGCCGACTCCCTGAGCGCCGCACTGGACGCCTCGTCGCAGCCTTCGCAGCAGGCCGAACTGGTCGAAGCGCTGCGCGCCGCCGGCGCGCGGCCGCGCGAGATCGGCCCGGTCACCAGCTGCGAGTTGTTCGACAACAGCGAACAGCGGCGCGCGCAACCGCACGATCCGCCCGCGCGGCAGGCGGCGGCGCGGCGCATTCGCGCGGTGCTGTGTCCGGGCGCGGCGGACGCGCCCACGCCGAAACCGCGCAAGCCGGCCGCTGCGTGAGCGCGCTGGCATCGTCCGCGGCGGTGCGGTAGAACGGTTTTTTCCAAGGATTCGAACCATGGCCCCGGACGGCAGCCCCGACCAGACCGCGCGCCGGCGCCGCCGCGCCTTCTACCGCTGGCTGCTGGCCTATCCGCTGGCCGCGCTGGCGTTGACGGTCTACTACACCGCCACCTCGGCCCGGACCGACATGGGCGAGTTCCTGTTGCTGATCGTCATCGTCATCGTCGTGGCATCGGCGATCCCGGTGGCGGCGCTGATCGACGGCGCGCGCTGCCGCGCGATCGGCCCGGCGCTCGGCGGTTGCCTGCTCGGCATCCTCCCGGCCCTGCTGGTGTTCGCCGGCATCGATGCGTTCGATCGCGCCCGCTTCAAACACAGCCTGCAGGTCCAGCGCGATCGCATGGCGGCCCTGATCGAGGCCAGCGCGCGCGGCGACCGCGCCGGCGTGCGCGCGGCGATGACGCCGCTGGAAAGCGCGTACGGCCCCGGCCACGCGCTGTGCCTGATCGGCGGCGCCGGCAAGAGCGACGACTGGGTGTTGCCCGAACCCGACGGCGGCGCCGTTCGCGTGTCCAGCGAGCGCTTGTTCGACGCCGCCGAAGCGCTGATGCAGGGACGCACGCGCGAGCAGCGGCAAACCGTGCTCGGCGCGCTGCTGGTGCGGCTGAGCGAACGCCAGGAAACGGTCGCCGTCCTGCCCCGCTGGCTGCGCCTGTGGCGCGGCACCGACGCCGACGCGACCGCGCGCGCGCTGGAATTCGCGCAACCCCGCGAAGCCCAATCCGCCGGCGATTGCTTTCTCGAAAACGACACCGACCTCGCCCGGATCGTCGCCGATACCTGGCACGACGAAGGCCTGCGCGCCTGGATCGCGGCCGGCTACGATTTTTCTTCCGAACAGGCGCCGTTGGCGCTGGACGGCGTGCGCAGCCAGGCCGGCCTCGACGCGCTCGCCGCGACCGGCCTGGAGATGGGCGCGCTGATGCTGCGCGCCGACTCTCGTGGCGATGCGCTCAACCGGCTCGCCACCCGGCTGCCGCAGCGGCTGGACGACAGCGACGCCCCCGAAGCGTTGGCCGACCTCGTCGACGGCTACCTGCGCGCGGGCGCGCGCCTGGACCGCGCCGCTTTCGGCAAGACGCCGTGCGAGACCTTCGTCGACGGCGAGCGCTACCAGGCGAACATCCGCAACGCCACGCCCGCGCCGGCGCGCGAGGCCGCCGCGCAGCGCATCCGCCTGTCGCTGTGTCCGCAGGGCCGGCCGCCGGTGGCGACGTCTTCCTCGACCGACGCGCACCAGGACCGCCTCAACGCCGCCGTCGAAGCCGCGCAGCGCGAGGGTCGCGGCGAAGGCGGCGAGGACAGCCGCGACACCGATCCCACGCCCTGACCGGCGCGGCGCCCCGGCCGCCCGAAACCGGGCCGCCGGCCGACGACGCGGCGGCAAACGCGGCTACACTTCGCCCATGAAAATCATCAGCTGGAACGTCAATTCCCTCAACGTGCGCCTGCCGCACCTGCAGCAGTGGCTGGCCGCGTTCGCCCCGGACGTCGTCGCGCTGCAGGAAACCAAGCTCGAAGACAGCCGCTTCCCCGACACCGCGCTGGCCGAAGCCGGCTACCGCAGCGTGTTCGCCGGGCAGAAGACCTACAACGGCGTGGCGATCCTCTCGCGCGAAGCCGCGCAGGACGTGCAGATCGGCATCCCGGGTTTCGAGGACGAACAAAAGCGCGTCATCGCCGCCACCGTCGGCGGACTGCGCATCATCGACCTGTACGTGGTCAACGGCCAGGACGTGGGCACCGACAAGTACGCCTACAAACTGCGCTGGCTCGATGCGGTGCATGCCTGGGTGCAGGACGAACTCAGCCGCCATCCCGACCTGATCGTGCTCGGCGATTTCAACATCGCCCCGGAAGCGCGCGACACCCACGACCCGGCGGTGTGGAACGACAGCCACATCCTCACCTCCACCGCCGAGCGCGACGCGCTGCAACGGCTGCTGTCGCTGGGCCTGCACGACGCGTTCCGGCTGTTCCCGCAAGAAGAAAACGCATTCTCGTGGTGGGACTACCGCCAGGCCGGCTTCCGCCGCAACCTCGGCCTGCGCATCGACCTGACCTTGGTGTCCGAATCGCTGCGCGCGCGTTGCGTCGCCGCCGGCATCGACCGCGAACCGCGCACCTGGGACCGGCCGAGCGACCACGCGCCGGCGTGGGTCGAACTGGCCTGAGCGGGCTTGTTCGGAGCGGGCTTGTTCGACGCGAGCTTGTTCGAAGCGGGCTTGTACGAAGCGCGCCCGCCTGAAACGTAGCGCCGCGCAGCGGCCGATCGACTAGGCGATACCGCGACACCCAAAACGAAGGCCCGGCGGATGCCGGGCCTTCGTCGTTTCATGAACGCGGATCGCGAAGCGCCGCGCTCGCGGCCGACGCCCGGCTCAGCGCACGCGGCCGCGCCGGAACAGATTGACGATGCCGAGCAACACGATCGCGCCGACCAGCGACAGCGCCAGACCGGCGATGTTGAACGCGCCGCTGTTGATGGTGCCCGCGCCGATGCCGAGCACCCCGCCGAGCCAACCGCCGAGGAAGGCGCCGACGATGCCGACGATGATGTTGAGGAACACGCCTTGTTGGCCGTCGGTCCTCATGATCATGCTGGCGATCCAACCGATGATGCCGCCCACGATCAACCAAATGATGATGCCGAGCATTGCGTCTTCTCCTGAGAATGGCAGGCGATGCATGCGGCGCCGCGGCGTACCTGATCGTTTCGCGGACCGCCGTCCCTGAACGGGTATGGACGCAGTCTGCTGCGCCGTGCGTGATGGCAACGTCGAATTGCGCATCATCGCCATGTGAAGGAGCGCGCGAGCGTGAGGTTCGTGAACGGTGGTGCGGGCGTGCGCACGGCGCTCTTCTTCATCCGAAATCCGGCGATGCCGCGACCTTAGTCTCGATGGCCATCGCGAGACGGATCAAGACGGCAGCGGCCTCGACGGCGGCCAGCGACGAACTCCCTCACCACCGTTCCGGCGCAAGCCGGACCCAACAAAATCTTGCCGTTGCTGTTGCTGTTGCTGTTGCTGTTCGCTTTGACGCAACCTCAAGCAAAGCACACGTTCCGCAGCCCCGGAGGGCGTGCGCATGGATGCGCACGCGCGACATGGGGCAGGATGCCCCTTATGGCGCGGCCCCGCGCCCGTTTCGAGCCATAGTGGCTCTTGATCCGAAAAAACAAGGCCTTTTCTTTGGTTGCTGGTCTCTAACCTCAAGTGCATCACCTCAGTGAGGCACTGTGAATGGGCCAGCAGTATTCACATCTGAGCGCAGAAGAGCGCGGGGCCATCATGGTCTTGATCGCCCAAGGGGCGAGCGGACGGCAAATCGCCCAGACGTTGGGTCGGGCGCAAAGCACCATCGCTCGCGAGTTGCGCCGTAATGGGTTTCGGTCCCATTCGGGGCCGCCGCTGCGCGGACGCCCCCGTTTCGACCCTGGCTACGATGCGACCCGGGCGGGCCGGCGGGCCCAGCGACTGCGGCGACGGGCGCGGGTGCGCCGCAAGCTGCGACGCGACACCGTGCTGTGGCGACGCGTGCGCTATTGGCTGGAACGGTGCTGGTCGCCGCAACAGATTGCCGACAAACTGCGGGATCTGTACCCGGACCGGCCCTGGCTGCGCGTGTCGCACGAAACGATCTATACCGCGATTTATGCGATGCCGCGCGGCGAATTGCGCCGCCAGGTGCCCCGTCTGCTGCGGCAGGGGCGCAAGTCCGGCCGCCGCACGCGCCAGGGAATCGACGCCCGCGGCCATCTGCCGGATCTTCCCAACATCCGCCTGCGGCCGCCGGCCGCGCATGAGCGCCTGATGCCGGGGCATTGGGAGGGCGACCTGATCGTGGGCGCGCACAATCGCTCGGCGATTGGGGTATTGGTCTGCCGCCGCACCTTGTACGTCAAGCTGGTCAAGCTCGCCGACGCGACCGCGCACACGGTGCTGGAGGCCTTCAGCTCGGCGTTCGCAGGCGTGCCGGAAAGTTTGAAGAAGACCTTGACCTACGACCAGGGCAAGGAAATGGCATCGCATCGGCAGTTGAGCGAACGCACCGGTTTAGCGATCTACTTCGCCGCCCCCCATAGCCCGTGGCAACGCGGAACCTGCGAAAACACCAACGGCTTGTTGCGGCAATACTTTCCCAAGGGCACCGATCTGTCGGTGCATTCTGCGCAGCGCCTCAAAGAGGTGGCGTGGGAAATGAACAACCGCCCCCGTCGTAGCCTGGGCAGGCGCTCGCCCGTCGAGGTGCTCTATGAGGAACTCAAAAACCCGCGGGCGCAGGGTGATGCACTTGGACATTGACTCCGCCAGCCAAAGAAAAACGCTTGTTTAAGGTCACAAGCCACTAGGTCCAGCACCTTTCGCGGGGATGCGCCGTAAGGGGCGTCCATGCCCCTACGGCGCACGCGCGCATCCATGCGCGCGCCCTCCGGGTCTGCAGGGCAGCGCGTGAGTTCGGGGGCGAGCAAAATCAACAGCAACAGCAACAGCAACAGCAGCAACGGCAACGGCAGCAGCGGCAGCGGCAGCGGCAGCGGAATCGATTCTGGCCCCTGTCCGGACGATGGACAGGCCGATTCGATATGACCATCGCTGGCGCAGTCGCTGCTTGCCCGCCGCCACACCCCTCGACCACGAAAAACAAAACGGGCCCGGCGCTGTAGCGACGGACCCGTTCGTTTGTCGGTACAGCGCAGCGCCCGCGGGCGCCGTGCTCAACCCGCGATCACCACACCACTTCGGCCATCGAGCAGTTCAAGCCCGAACCGATGCCCAGCAGCGCGACCCGGTTGCCCTTCTTCAGGCGCCCCATCTCGCGCAGCTTGCTCAGCACGATCGGCACCGAGGCCGGGCCGATGTTGCCGTGCTCGCCGAAGATGGTCATGACTTTGTTCGGGTCGATGCCGAAGGCCTTGAGGAAGGCCTGGGTGTGGGCGCGGCTGACCTGGTGGATGACGAATTCGTCGAGTTCCTCGACCGCCCAGCCCAGCGCGGCGCGCGCGGCGGTGAAGGTCTTCTGGCCGAGCTTGAGGCCCTCGATCATCAGCATGCGGCCGTCGGCGACCATGCGGTCGTGGTGCAGGTCGCCCACGCACAGGTGGTTCCACTCGGTCGCCGAACGGGTCACGCCGCCGCGGTAGCGCGGCGCGCCCGGGGCCAGTTCGGCGCGCGCCAGGACCATCGCCGCGGCGCCGGAACCCAGGGTCAGCGTCGCCATCTCGTCGCGCAGCTGCGCTTCGGTGACGTCGGCGCGCGAGAGCCGGTCGAGCGTCTTCTCGTAGGCCTTGTTGGCGGTCTCGCCGTCGACGACCAGGGCGTAGTCGATCTCGCCGCGCTCGATCATGCGGCCGGCGATGTCCATGCCGTTGATGAAGGCCAGGCAGGCGTTGGCGACGTCGAAGTTCTGGCAGTTCTCGCCCAGGCGCAGGTTGCCGGCGACGATGGAGGCGGTGGACGGCTCCAGGTAGTCGCGGCTGACCGAGGTGTTGACCAGCAGGCCGATGCGGTCGGCGTCGACGCCGGCGTCGGCCAGCGCCTTGACCCCGGCCAGGGTGGCCGCTTCCGAGGGCTTGACCTCGCCATCCCACAGGCGGCGCTCGCGCACGCCGGCGATGTTCTGCAGCACGTCCACCTTGATGCCGAGGCGATCCAGCGTCGGCTTGAGCCGGGCGTTGATTTCCTCGGTGGTCAGCTTTCGCGGCGCGTCGACATGGGCGAGGCCGGCGATGGCTACGTGTTGGAACAGCATGGGCGCGAACCCTTGGCAGGCAGAAAAGTGCGACAGGTTAGCGCCTTCGCGCCCCCTGTGCACCAGCGAAAGTCACGCTTCGGCCTCGACCTGAACCCTGCCGAACGCGAATTTCCCTTTATTTTTCAGCCACTTATGCAGTTTTTTGCGTCGCAAAAAACCCGTACGCCGGCGTTTGGATTTGCGTTCAACCGCCGACGGGATAGGTCTGGGCGCCGCCCGAGGCGGGGTTTTGCGCGGCCGGGGCCGCCGCCGGGACCGCGCCGGCGCCGCAGCGGTAGGCGGCGAAGCGCTGCGCGCCCTCGGCCGGGGCGGCCAGCGCCTGGATGGTGTCGGCCTGCAGGCTTGGGGCCTCGTTGCGCGCCAGGGTTTCCAGTTCCTCGCGCACGCGCAGTTCGTTGCGCTCGTAGAAGGCGACGTTGTGCTTCACCGCGACCTGCACCTCGCCGCGCTTCTCGCACGAGGGCGCCGCGCCGGGGGAGATCACCCGCACGCTCTGCGCGCCCGGGGCCATGTCGACCCAGGTGCAGGCGGAAACGCTGAGGGCCAGGAGCAGGATTGCCGGTGCGCGCATGCGGGAGCCTCGTTGGGTGCGGTGAGCCGGGCGGCATTGTCGCCGGAATCGGCTGAGTACGATAGGAACGGCGCGCGCGCGGCGGCAAGCCCGGCGTCGCGGCGCGCGGCGCGCACGCCTGCGGCGGCGCGACGCCATCCGCATGCGCCGCAACGAAAACGGGCCGCCTGCTCGCGCAGGCGGCCCGCCGTCCGGCCCGCGGCCGCCGCGCTCAGCGCACCGGCTTGCCGTCGTTGTCGATCACCTTGACCTCGCCCAGGCCCAGCGCGCGCACCGGCTGCTCGATCTTGGACAGGTCGCCGACCACCACCCAGGTCAGCGCGGCCGGGTCCAGGGTCTTGGCCGCGGCCTGCGCCAGCGCCGGGGTCATCGCGTCGTTGCGCGCCTTGTACTGCAGGATGTAGTCGGCCGGGCGGCCGTAGCGCAGGTCGGCGCCGATCTGGTCGAGCACCGCGTCGTTGGTCTCGTACGCGCCCGGCAGGCTCAGGGTATTGGCGGCGCGGACCTTGGCGACCTCGGCGTCGAGGATCGGCCGCTTGCCGTCGCTGAAGGTCTCGATCTCGCGCTTGAGCTCGGCCAGCGACTCGGCGGTCTTGTCCGACTGCACCGCCGCGCGGGCGATCCACGGACGCTGGCCCAGCGCGCTGCCCGAGCCGCTGTAGGCGCCGTAGGCCCAGTGCTTGTCTTCGCGCAGGTTCATGTTGAGGCGCGAGCTGAACTCGCCGCCGAGCACGCCGTTGGCGAAGTCGAAGTCGATCGCGTCCTTGTCGCCGGTCGGCGCGGTCAGTTCGCCGACATAGACATTGGACTGGATCGCGCCGGGCTGGTCGACCAGGAACACCCGCGGCGCCTTCGGCCGCGGCACCGTCGCCAGGGCCGGCGCGGCCGGAGCGTCGGCGGCGCCCTTCCAGTCGCCGAAGCGCCGCTCCAGCAGCGGCACGATCTGCGCCAGGGTGGTGTCGCCGACCACGATCACGCGCGCGCGCTGCGGCTGCAGCCAATCGCCGTGGAAGCGCAGCAGGTCCTCGCGCTGGATCGAGGCGATCGAGGCCTCGGTGCCCGAACCGGTGAACGGGATCGCATAGGCGTGGCCCGCGCCGTACAGCAGCGGCGGCAGCACCCGCAGCGCCGCGGTCTGCGGGCGCGCCTTCTCCTGCTTGATCCCGGCCAGCCACTGCGCGCGCACACGCTCGATCTCGCCGGCCTCGAAGCGCGGGCGGCGGACCACGTCGGCGAGCAGGTCCAGCGAGGGTTCGAGCTTGTCGCTCAGCGCCGACAACGCGACGCTGGCCGAATCCAGCGCGGCGCCGCTGCTGAGTTCGGCACCGAGGGTTTCCTTGCGCGCCGACAGTTGCAGCGCGCCGTAGTCGCCGGCGCCCTCGTCGAGCATCGCCATGGCGAAGCTGGCGGTGCCGGTCTTGCGGCCGAGGTCGGCGCTGAAACCGCCGGGGAACTCCATCTGCACCTGCACCACCGGCGTTTCGTGGCGCTCGACCAGCACCACTTCGATGCCGTTGGCGAGCTTCGCGCTCTGGCGCGAGGGGAATTTCAGCGCCGGGAACGCCTGGGTCTGCGGCACGCCCTGGCTGCGGTCGACATCGGACTTCACCGTCTTGAAGCGCGCATCCGGCGCCGGCAGCGCGGCCGGACGGCTGGCCGGCGCGGCGCGCGCGGTCTCCGGCAACGCCGACGCCGGGGTGTCGCCGGGCACCACCACGATGGTGTGCGAACCCACGCCCAGCCACTTGCGGCCCGCGGCCTGCACGCTGGCGACGCTGGCGCGGTCGAGCGCGGCGAGGTCGTCGCGGTAGCAACCGGGCTTGCCGGCGAACACCGCGCAACGCGCGAGCACGTCGGACTTGCCGCCGAAGCCGCCGATGCGCTCGACGCCGCGCACGAATTCGGCGCGGCTGGCGGTCTTGGCCCGCTCCAGTTCTTCCGCGCTGGGGCCCTGCGCGATCAGGCGCTGGATCTCTTCGTCGATGGCCGCGCGCACCTTGGCCGGCTCCACGCCCTGCTTGACGTTGGCCACCACCACCAGGGTGCCGGCGATCTCGGCGGCGTTGTAGGACACGCTGGCGCTGTCGGCGATGCGGTCGCGATGGACCAGGCGTTCGTCCAGGCGCGAAGCGGCGCTGCCGCCGAGCACCTGCGCGAACAGCTCCAGGTCGGTGCCGTCGGCGGCGCCGAACTCGGCGACCGGCCAGGCGCGGTAGACGCGCGCCTGCGGCACGCGGTCGGGGATGTTCTCCTCGGTGTCGCGCGCGCGCTTGGGGATGCGCGCGGGCAGGTCCTTGAGCGTGGCGGTGGCGGGGATGTCGCCGAAATAGCGCAGCGCCTTTTGCTTGGCGGTAGCCGCGTCGATGTCGCCGGCCAGCACCAGCACCGCGTTGTTGGGGCCGTACCAGCTGCGGAACCAGGTCTTGACGTCGTCGAGCGAGGCCGCGTCGAGGTCGGCCATCGAGCCGATGGTCTGCCAGCTGTAGGGATGGTCGGCCGGGAACAGCGCCTCGTACAGGCGCGCGCTGATGCGGCGGCCGTAGGGCTGGTTCTCGCCCTGGCGCTTCTCGTTCTGGACCACGCCGCGCTGCTCGTCCAGGGTCTTCTGGTCGATCGCGCCGAGCAGGTGGCCCATGCGGTCGGATTCCATCCACAGCGCCATGTCCAGCGCGGTGGTCGGCACGTTCTGGAAGTAGTTGGTGCGGTCCAGGTTGGTGGTGCCGTTCTGGTCGGTGGCGCCGACCAGTTCGAACGGGCCGAAGAATTCGTCGCGGTGGTTCTCCGAGCCCTGGAACATCAGGTGTTCGAACAGGTGGGCGAAGCCGGTGCGGCCGGGCTGCTCGTTCTTGCTGCCGACGTGGTACCAGACGTTGACCGCGACGATCGGCGCCTTGCGGTCGGTGTGCACGATCACCCGCAGGCCGTTGGGCAGGGTGAACTCGTCGTACGCGATGTTGACCGCCGCGGCGGGCCGGGCCGGCGCGGCCTCGGCCGCGAGCGCCGCGGCGGGCGCGGCCAGCGCGGCGGCCAGGGCCAGTGCGAGCGCGGCGGCGCGCGGGAAGGACGAGGCGGGATGGGACATGACGGCTCCGGTCGTGAAAGGACGGCCGCGGACGGCCCGGCGGCCATCTTAGGCCGGCCGCGGCGCGCGCGGCACGGGCCGGCGGTCACGAGGGGGTGGCGGCGCGCTTCTGCGTTGCGCCGCCGCGCATAATGCGCGGATGTTCAACGTCATCCTGTTCCAGCCGGAGATTCCGCCCAACACCGGCAACGTCATCCGCCTGTGCGCGAACACCGGCGCGGCCCTGCACCTGATCGCGCCGCTGGGCTTCACCCTGGAAGACAAACAGCTCAAGCGCGCCGGGCTGGACTACCACGAATACGCCAGCCTGCAGGTCCACGACGGCCTGGACGCGGCGCTGGCGGCGATCGCCGCCGCGCAGGGCGCGCCGCCGCGGCTGTTCGCGCTGAGCACGCGCGGGCGCGAGCGCTTCGACGCGCCGCGCTACGCCGCCGGCGACGCCTTCCTGTTCGGCCCGGAAACCCGCGGCCTGCCGCAGGACGTGCTCGACGCGGTGCCGCAGGCGCAGCGCCTGCGCCTGCCGATGCGGCCGGACAACCGCAGCCTGAACCTGTCCAATTCGGTCGCGGTGGTGGTGTTCGAGGCCTGGCGGCAGTTCGGCTTCGCCGGCGGCGAATAGCCGCGCAGCCGCGGGCGCGGCGCACGCAGCTGCGAGGCCGGAAAACGCTCGCCGATAAAAAGAGCCCTCTCCTTTCGCCGGAGTCGAGGAGAGGGCAAGTATCGCTACGGGGAAGGGAGAGAGCGCGACCCGAGCGTTACGACGGCGCCGCGCGCCCGCGCGGGGCCAGGTGCAGACCCAGCGCGCTGGACAATCCGACCGCGCAGAACACCGCCCACGGCAACCACGGCCGCTGCGTCGCCGCGGCCACGTCCATCAGCCAGCCGCCGGCGATGTTGCCCAGGCCGCCGCCGACCGCCAGGCTCAGCGAACTCACGCCGAGGAAGGTGCCGAGCGCGCGCGCATCGGCCAGGCCGGCGATCAGGGTCTGCTGGGTCGGCCGGGTCATCACCGCGCCGAGCGCGTAGCCGGCGACGCAGGCGAGCAATCCGGCATACGAGCCGGCGAAGGCGATGGCGCCGGTGGACAGCGCCATCAGCGCCACGCCCAGCACCAACACCTGCGCCGCGCTGAGCCGCCGCTCCAGCCAGCGCACCAGCCCGTACTGCAAGGCCACGGTAATGCCGGCGCTGAGCGCGAACATTGCGCCGACGCCGTCGACGCTGCCGGCCAGTTTCTGCGCCAGCAACGGAAAGCTGATGTTGATCTGCACCGCCAGGAACCAATACAGCATCAACCACCCGACCAGGGCCGCGAACGCGCGGTTGGCGCGCACCAGCCCGAGGCCGTGGCGCAGCGGCGGCGGTTGCGGCGGCATCTCGAACTTCGGCAGCAAGCGCAGGGCGATGACGAAGTTCAACGCGAAGCACGCCGCCGCGGCCAGGCAGACGATGCGGAAATCGAAGCGCAGCAGCGCCACCCCGAGCAGCGGGCCGAGCGTGGTCGCCACCCCGCTGACCCAGTTGCTGATCGCGTAGTACCGGGGCCGCGACTGCGCGTCGGTCAGCGCGGCGATGCTGGCCTGGTACGGCGCTTCGAACATCGCCCCGCCCAGCGCCGACAGCGCCATCGCCAGCAGCAGCAGCGGCAGGTCGGCGGCGAAGGCCAGGCTTGCGAAGCCGGCCGCGCGCAGCAGCACGCCCAGGCAGATCATGCGCCGCGCGCCGTAGCGGTCCGACAGCATGCCGCCGAGCAGCGCGAGCCCTTGCTGCAGCAACTGCCGCACCGCCAGCGCCAGGCCGACCGCGGCCGCCGCCATGCCCACGCCGTCGACGTAATGCACCGCCACCAGCGGCATCAGCATGGCGAAGCCGGCCACCATGAAGAAGGTGTAGACCAGCAGGCCGTTGAGCGCGCGCTTGCGCGCGGCTTCGTCCAGGACCGGGCCCGCGGCGACGGATGCGGGGGGCGTGGCGGCGGCGTTCATGCCCGCGCTCAGGCGGCTTCGCGCGCGCCGAGGCCGTCGGCGCGGTAGAGGTGGATCGGGGTCGGATCGGCGCTGAACTGCGAGAACGGGAACGGTTCGGCCGACACCGCCGACACGCCGTGGCCGAGAAAGCGCGGCACGATCGCGCTGCCGGTCTGCGCGTACACCACCAGGCCGGTGTCGCGTTCGCGCGCGACCTCGACGATGCGGTCGAACGAGCCGTTGCTTAGGGTCATGCCGGTGGCGATGACCATGTCGGCCCGCGCCAGCACCAGTTCCATGTCGGCGACGACTTCGGTGCCGTCCGCGGTGTGTTTCAGGTTGAAATCGCACGGCAGGCACACGCCGCCGCGTGCGCGGATCGCCTCGACCAGCGGATTGACCACGCCGATCAGGCCCACCCGCATGCCCGGGCGGATGTCGAGCAATCCGGCGATCGCCGCGTCGCGCGCCTTGGCCCGCTCCAGCGGCGTGCCGTGCGGCAGCAGTTGCGCCCGCGCCTGCGCCTGTTCGCGATGCGGATAAGCCAACGCGAGGTACGCATCGAGCGCGGCGATGCGCACCGGCGTGCGCGGATCGCGCAGCAGCTCGGCCAGGCTGCGGCCGGACAGTTCCTCGGCGATGGCCGAGTCGAGCTGGTCGCGTTCCAGGCAGCAGCCGCCAAACGCGGACTCGGCGCGCAGCACCAGATAGTAGTTGCGGTACTTGGTGTCGGTGCCGGGGAACTGGGTGCTTTGGCGGACCCAGAACGCGCCGACCGCGTGCAGCGCGGCGGGATCGGGGCCGTGGGCGCCGCGCAGGACGGCTTCGATGAGGTCGGCGACGGTGGTCGGGGCGGGTGTGCGCATGTCGGGCTCGGTGGGTGGGCGAAAAGTCGCTGCGTCGCGAGTCAGGTCGCGAGTCAGGTCGCGAATCAGGCCGCGGGCGCGACCGCTTCGTCGGCGTAGCGCAGGGTCAGGCCGGCGACGGCGCGCTCGGCGTGGGCGCGCGCGTGCGGGCCGTCCGGGTCGGTGGCGACGACGTGGCCCAGGTAGCAGGCGTTGTCGATCGGCGCGGACACGTCGGTGCCGGCCACCGCGGCGAGGCTGTAGCGCGCCACGCGCGGATCGGCGTCGAGCGCGGCGGCGCCGTCGAGCGCGAGCGCGCGGCCGGCGCGCGGCGGCACCAGGAACCGGATCGCCGCGCTGGCCACGCCGGTGTCGCGCCGGCGCAGGTCCGGCTCGCGGCCCAGCGCCAGTTCGATCTGCGCATCGAGCAGATCGATTCCGGTGACGCGCTGGATCAGCTCGGCGATGTAGTTGCCGCCCGGACGCGGATTGATCTCGACGATGCGCGGCCCCTTCGAGGTCAGCTTGACCTCGGTGTGGCTCAGGCCGTGGTCGTGGCCGACCGCGGCCAGCGCGCCGCGCACCAGCGCCTCGACTTCCTGCGCCAGCGGCGGCTCCAGCCGCGCCGGGAACATGTGGCCGTCTTCGATGAAATACGGAAAGCCGGTGACGCTCTTGTCGGTGATGCCGATCACCGTGGTCTGGCCGCGGTAGGTGCAGGCCTCGACGCTGACTTCCTCGCCGTCCATGTATTCCTCCAGCAACAGCAGCGGCACCCGCTCCTGCTCGCGGAAGTTGCGCGGGAACGCGGCCAGCGCGTCGAACGACTCGCGCAACTGCGCCTCGTCGCGCACCAGCTTGACGAAGGCGCTGGACGCCAGGTCGGTCGGCTTGACGATCAGCGGATAGCCGATGCGTTCGGCCTCGCGCCGCACCGCCTCCCACTCGCCGGCGACGGCGAACTTCGGATTCGGCAGGAACGCGCGCTCGATCGCCTCGCGCACCAGGTCCTTGCGCCGCTCCATCACCACATTGTCGGAGAACGCCTGCGGCAGGTTCAGCGCCTGCGCCACTTCGGCCACGGTACCGATGTAGTAGTCGCAGATGGTCACCACGCCGTCGAACTCCAGCGCCTCGTGCTGGGCGCGCAGGAACTCGACCAGCGCCGGCACGTCGTTGGTGTCGAAGCTCAGCACGTTGTCGGCGTGCTCGATCACCGGATGGATCTCGCGCGAACGCGGGTCCTGGTAGTGGCCGCGGTTGCGGGTGACGAAGGTGTAGCGGTGGCCGAGCCGGGCGATCGCCGGCGGGAAGATCCGGCCGGTGCCGCCGACCCAGCTTTCGATCATCAACAGATGCGCCATGGCGCGAAGCTCCGTGGGAAAGGGGTTCAGTGCGCGGCCGCGGGCTGCGCCGCGGTCGCGGGAAGGGGATGGACGTTCGGCTCGAACGCGGCGCGGTTCCAGCGCATCGCCGACCACGGCAGCCGCAGCTGGTCCAGGCGCTGCACCGGCGTGGGCTGCAGCCCGTCGAGCGCCAACGCGTCCGGGTAATGGGCGAACACGCCCTCGACATAGCGATGGCCGGTGTCGGCGGCGAGGAACACCACGTTGCGCTGCGGATGCAGCAGAGCCTCGCGCCGCGCTACCAGGTAACAGCAGCCGCTGGACAGCCCGGCGAACAGCGCGTGTTCGCGCAGCAGCGCGACGGCGCCGGACAGGCCGTAGTCGAACGAGACCCAATGCACCTGGTCGTACAGCGCGTGGCGCACGTTGCGGAACGGGATCGAACTGCCGATCCCGGCGATGATGATGCCGGGGTCTTCGATGTGCTCGCAGCCGAAGGTCATGCTGCCGAAGGGCTGCACGCCGATCAGTTCGGTATCGCCTGCATGTTCGCGCAGGGCGCAGGCCAGCCCGCCGGTGGAACAACCCGAGCCGACGCCGCCGACCAGGGTCAGCGGCGCGCCGCGCACGCCCGCGGCGATCAACTCGGCGACCGGCTCGTAACCGCAGTAATGGATGTCGTCGTGATACTGCTGCATCCAGTGCAGGTCCGGATCGGCCGCCATCAACTCGCGGATGCGCGCCACCCGCAGGCTCTGGTCGAGCTTGAGCGTGGCTTGCGGCTCAACCTGCTCGACGGTGGCGCCGAGGATGCGCAACTGCACCATCAGCGTCTTGTCCACCGTCTTGGAACCGACGATGCGGCACTTGAGCCCGAACTTGTGGCAGGCCAGCGCCAGCGCATACGCGTAGATGCCGCTGGAGCTGTCCATCAGCGTCGCGCAGGGACGGATCCGCCCGCTGGCGAGCAAGCGCTCGACCGCGACCAGGGTCGAATACACCTTCATCGTCTCGAACCGCGCCACGTACAGGTTCGGCGCCAGCCGCACCAGATCCGGCGCCTTGATCGCATCGCTGATGTGGGCGTGCACGGGGGTCGCGTTCATGGCCCGGTCTCGATCAGGCGGCAGGACCGGCCGAGCCCGGCGAAGAACGCCGAGACCTCGCCCAGTTGCGCGCTGTCGGGGCGCTGCGCGAACAGATAGCCGAGCAGGCTGCCGGTGTGCGCGATCACCAGGCCGTCGGCGCGCAGTTCGCGGCGATGGCGCAGCAGGATGTCCAGGTGCGCCTTCGGCGTCACCCATTGCGCCAACTGCGCGCTGCGGGTGGCGACCTCGCACACCGCGACGGCGTCGCCGCGCTCGAACGCCTCCAGCGCGAGGTCGAGGTGGCTGCGATAGGAAGAACGGTGCCGCCGGTAGTGGCGCAGCAACGGCTCGGCCAGCTTCTCGGTTTCCACCGTGCCGCCCTCGTCGATGTAGCACGCGTGCAGCCGCGGCGCGTGGGCGAACTCGCGCAGCACCCGTTGGCGGCCGCTGAGGTAGAGCGCGTAGCGGTCCAGGAACACGCTGTCGGAGCGCTCGATCGGCCGCAACAGCGCGGTCAGTTGCTCGTGCGTGGTGCGCAGGCCGAACACCCGGTCCAGGCAGCGCACGGTCGCGACCAGGTCGGCGGTAGAACTCGCCATGCCCTTTCCGGTCGGCAGTTCGCTGTCGTGGCTGAAGCGCCCGGGCGGCAGCGAGACCGCATGCAGCTGCAGATACGCCTCGATCGCGCGCCGGCACTTGTCCTTGCCGGCGAGATCGCGCTTGATGTCGCCGTCCTCGCCCGGCAGGAAATGCATCCAGCTGTAGCGCCGCACCGGCAGCGAGATCAGGCCGATGTGCAGCTCGCCTTCGTGCTCGCACGGCCCCTGCCACAACTCGCCCAGGGTGCCGTGGCACACGCCGCTGCAGGCTACGCGCAGCGCCGCCTGCGGCGCCTGCACGGCCGCCGCGCTCGCCGGCTCCAGCGCCGGCCTGTCCCTCGATTCGGTCCGTTGCAACATGCGCATCTCCCCAGCGCGAAGGTCAACCGTCGAAATCCACCGTCAGCTGGGCCACGTAGCGGCGCCCGTCGGTGAGGCCGAAACTGTTGTTGCCGTAGATGTTCCAGGTGAAGGTGTCGCCGACGTTGGCCACCAGCAGGCGCAGGCTCGCCGGCGCGTCGCCGAGGCGGAAGCGGTAGCGCGCGCCCAGGTCGACCAGCGCATAGGCCGGCACCCGGTTGCGGCCGTCGCGCGAGGCCACGCGTTCGCCGTAGCGGCTCATCGATGCGTCGAACGACCAGCCCGGCAGCCACGGCGGCCGGTACTCGACATCGGTGCGCAGCATCTGTTCGGTCTGGCCGATGGGGCGGTCGCCGACCCGGCCCAGCCGCACCGCCTCGCCACTGACCCGCGGCCGCATCAGCACCGCGCCGGCGACCAGGTTCCAGTTGTCGGCGGGTTTGCCGCTCAGGCTCAGCTCGACGCCGCGATGGCGCACTTCGGCCAGCGGCGCGAACACGTTGTTTTCGTCGGTGGCGAAGTACGGTTTGCGCACGTCGAACGCGCCGGCCACCAGCTTCATGTCCTCGCCGAGCTTCCAGCGCAGCCCGGCGTCGCTCTGGCGGGTGCGGATCGCCGGCAGCGCCTGGTTGCGGTTGGCCGCGTCGTCCGGGGCGATGCCGCTTTCCTCCAGGCCGCGGGTATGTCCGGCGTACACCGCCAGGCGCGGACTCAGCTGCAGCGACACGCTGGCGCTGGGCAGCCACGGATCGTCGCGGCTCAGCGCCGGCGCCAGTCCCGGCTGGACGATGCGCTTGCGGTAGCGGCTGCGCTGGATGCCGAGGTTCCACTCGCCGACCTCGCGCCAGCGGCCTTCGTAGGCCAGGCCCGCGGTCCACTGTTCGACATGGTCGTGGGTGCGCTCGCCGAACTCGAACGCGTCCGGACGCGGCTGAGGCTGCGGCTCGCCGAGCGGCCGCCAGCCGTAGTCGATCGCCGGCGCCGAGCCGCCGTATTCGTTGTCGACGCCGCGGCCGCGCACCGCCGCATGCAGCACGTGCAGCCGCGGGCCTTCGCGGAAGCTGCGGCTCAACCGCAGTTCGCCGCTGGTGGAGGCGTAGCGCTGGCGCGGATCGGCGACCACGCGCTCACGGGTCAGCCCTTCGCGGGTCGTGTCGGCGAACAGCTCGGCGAAGCCCTGCGGCTGGTCGTTGATCGAACGCACCACGCCGCCGGCGAAGGCCCAGTCCGCGCCGATGCGCGCCTTGGCCAGCACGCCGAAATTGCGGCTATCGTATTCGTTGTCGCTCCAGCTCTGGCCAAAATGGCGGCGGCGCTCGATCTTCGGCGGCCGATAAGGACCGGCGGTCAGGATGGTCGGCGCCACTTCCTCGTCGCGGCCGCGCGAGATGCTCCAGAACGGCAGGATCTCGACGTTCTCGCTCGGCCGCCAGCGCGGCACCAAGCCCGCACGCACGTAACGCGCGTCGGCGCCGTCGTAATACTCCTCGCGCGAGATCGCCAGGTTCGCGGCGATGCCGAAGCGGCCCTCGGCCAGCGGCAGCCGCGCATCCAGTTCCAGCGCCGGCGCGCCGTAGGCGTTGAGCGCGGCCAGCACGCTGAGCACGCGCTCGTCGCCGGCCTTCTTCAGGCGATAGTCGACGATGCCGGTCGGCGCCGGGAACGGATAGTTCAGCGCCGACGGGCCGACCCGGATCGTCGAGCCTTCCACCAGCGCCGGCGGCACCGTGCCCTGGCGATCGAAGTAGATGCCGTCCATGCGCACGTTGCCGGCGTCCACCGGCGAGAAGCCGCGCACCTGCTTGGCGCTGTACAGGCCGATGCTCTCGTTGCCGAGGGTCGCGCCGAACGCGTCCTCGGCCGCGGTCACCGCGTTGTCGCCGGCGCGCTGGGCCTGGACGGCACCCGCGCACGCCGCGAGCGCGGCGCCCACGGTCCACAACCATGGCGTCGGGATCCGTGTCTGCATGGTCACAGCTCCGCCGGCCACTGGCGCAGGCGCCGCAGCGCCCAGGCGCTCAGCGCGGCGGCCAACAGCGTCAGCCACAGCGCGGTCGGCAGCGCGCCGGCCACCCGCGACCACGCTGGCGCGTCGTGCCAGGCGTACGCCGGAATCGCGTCGAATTCGAGGAAGTTCATCCGCCCGTAGCTGTCCGCGCGCGGCTTCGGCGTCGGCGCGGAGATCTGGCGCTGGATGCGCGGATAGAACCATTCGCGCAACTGCCGCTGGTAGCCCGCCGCCTGCCGCTCGAAACGGCGATGGCGCTGCGCGTCGGTGCCGGCCAACTGCGCCAGCGCCTGTTCCATGCCCAGCGGCGGCGCCAGATAACCGGCCCACTGCGACAGGCGCTCGCGCGCGCTGCGCGCGCTTTCCTGACGGTCGCGCAGCGGCTGCAGCCGCCGTTCCAGCTCCGGCGCGAGGAAGGTCATGCGCGTCGCGTAATCGAGGCTACCGAGCTTGTCGAGCGAGCCAGCCAGATCGCCGCGGGCGCGGAAGTCGCGCGCCAGCAGCGCGTCGCGTTCGCCGGCGATGGCGTCGTTGGCGCGACGTTGCGCGTCGACGTAGGCGATCGGCGCCGGCGCATCGCCCAGCCGCGCTGCCGCGCCGCTGCCGAGCAGCGGCAAGCCGATCGCCAGCACCGCCCAGACCGCGCTCATCAGGCTGATCGCGCCGGCGGCGCCGGGCCACGCGGACACCACGACGAAACCCAGCGCGGCCCAGAACCCCAGGTAGGCCACCACCAGTGCCGCCGACGCGATCAATTCGGGAACGGCCGCGGCGAGATCGGCGCCGGCCGAGAATAAGGACACCGCCACGCCCAGCAACACCGCCGGCGCCAGCCAGGCGAAGATCGCGGCGATGCGCGCGCCCAGCCACGCGCGCGGGCCGACCCGTTGCGCCGCGATCAAGCGCAACATGCCGTGGTCGCGCTCGAAGGTCGCGAGCAGGCCGATCAGCACGATCGCCGCGACCGGCAGCAAGTACACCAGCACATAGCCCAAGTCGAAGCGGCCCAGGCCGAGCGCGCGCGGGTTCTCGAAGTCGTAGGCCGGCTCCACCCCGAACGGCGTTTCCAGCTTCACCGGCAGGCGCGTGGGCATCAGATCGCTGCCGCCGACCGCCAGCGGCGACAACGGCAGGTTGGGCTTGTAGGCGTGGGCGCGCAGGAAGTAGCGGCTGAAGCCGGCGACGTCGGTCGGGTCCTGCCAGTACGGCACCGGCTCGTCGGCCGGCTCGGCGTAGCGGCGCGCGCGTTCGAGGATCTGCTGGGTCCAGGCCAGGTCGGCGGCGCGGCTGCGCTGGATCGCGCGGTCTTGTTCGCGATGCAGCGCCGCGCCGCTGTGCGCGCCCCACAGCATCGCCGCGAACAACAGGCCTAGCACCGCCCACAGCAGGCGGCTGCGGCCGACGTGACCCAACTCCCAGCGCAGCAGTTCGGCGAAGCCGGCGGTGCGCGCGGCCGGCAGGTCGAGCGCGCCGAGGTGTCCGGTCTGCGCGCTCATGGCCGCAACCTGCGCGCGGCCAGCGCCAGCAGGCCCGCGGCCAGCGCCGCCCAGCCGAACAGGCCGGCCAGCGCCGGCGCGGCGTTGCGCCAGTTCGCCGCCAGCGCCGGTTGAGGCGCCTGGAACTGCGGCACCTGCGCCCACAGCGACTCGTCGTTGGTGTGGCGCGGCTGCGCGCCGTTGAGCGGATGCGCCATCACGTCCTCGTTCATGCGGTTGACCAGCGCGCGCCGGTATTGCTCGGCGGCGTCGATGAAGCGGCGGTGGTGGCCGAAGTCGCTGCCGGCCAGCATCGGCGACAGGCTCTGCATCGCCGCCGCCGGGCTCAGCCAGCCCCACGCGGCGAACGCGCGGTCCTGCGCTGCGACGCGGTCGTAGAAACCGCCGAGCACGCGATCGAACACCCGATGCGAATGGCGCTCGCTCAAGTCCAGCTCGGCGCCGCGCGCGTCCACCCGCATGTCGCCCACGTCCTTGGCGCCGTATTGCGCGAGCAGCGCCTGACGGTGTTTCTTCGCCTCTTCGGCGGTCCAGAACGACGGCGCTTCGTCTTGCAGTTGCTGCTTGACCTGTTGGCTCGACGGCAGCGGATGCGCCGCTTCCACCGCGCTGCTGGCCCAACGCGGCAGCGCCAGCGCCAGCGCGATCCACAAGCCGAACAACAGCGCCAGCGCTCCGCGCACGCTGCGCGCCAGCAGCGACACCGACACGCCCAGCGCGGTCAGCACGCCCAGGTACAACGCCATCGCCGCCGCCCACAGCGCCAGGCGCAACGCCAGGTCCGCGTTCAACGCGCCGAGCGCGGCGCTGGCGACGGCCGAAGCCGCGACCACCGGCGCCAGCAACGCCAGCATCAGCGCCGACCAGATCGCCAGCGCCTTGGCCGCGACGATCGCGCGCGGCCGCAGCGCCGCGCCCAGCGCCAGGCGCAGGGTGCCGCGCTCGCGATCCATCGCCACCGCGGTGAACGCGAGCAGGAACGCGACCAGCGGCGCGAACGCGATCAACAGGCTGGCCGGGCTGGCCAGGCCGGCGCGCTGCAGCGGCGAGGCGTCGCCCTGCGGCCGGTACAGCATGTCGTTCTGCACGTGCGCTTCCAGCCACACGGTCTGGCCGACGAAGGGTTCGGCGCCGGGATCCAGCGCCGCCAGCGCCGGGGTCGGCTTGAACGCGAAGATGCTGTAGTGCGCGGCCGAATGCGGGTCCTTCTCGCCCTGCCCCAACCAGCGCGCGCGCTCGGCGCGCGCGGCCTCGTTCTTGGCGGCGTTGCCCGCGGCGACGCCGGCCAGATCGAACGCGAACGCCAGCAACACCAGCGCGGCCAGCGCCAGCAGCGCCCACCACGCGCGCCGGTCGCGGCGCAGCAGGGTCCACTCGTAGCCGGTCAGCGACGCGCTCATGCGGCGGCCGCTCCCGCCGGGTCCGCGGCGTCGAGTTCCTGCAGGTACAGCGCCTCGATCTGCGACGCCGACAGTTCGCTGGTGCGGCGCTCGGTCAACAACCGGCCCGCGCGCAGGATGCCGAGGCGATGGGCGACGTCCTTGACCCGGTACAGGTCGTGCGTGGCCATCAGCACCGCGACGCCGCGGCGCGATGCCGCGCGCACGCCGTGCGAGAGATCGTTGGCGGCGCTGGCGTCCAGGCCCGAGGTCGGTTCGTCGAGCAACAGCAACTGCGCGTCCTTGGCCAAGGCGATGGCGAGGCCGACCTTCTGCCGCATGCCCTTGGAAAAGCCGCCGGCGCGGCGCGCGTGCGCTTCCTCCTGCAGGCCGGCCTGGCGCAGCAGCTCGCGCGCCTGGTTCGCATCGATGCGCCGGCCGCCGAGCAAGGCGAAATAGGTCAGGTTCTCGATCGCATCGAGCTGCGGATGCAGCATCACCGTTTCCGGCAAGTAGGCGATCTTGGCGCGCGCGCCGAGGCGGTCGCGGGCCACGTCGATGCCGGCGACCTCGATGCGGCCGGCATCCGGATCCAGGAAGCCCAGGATCAGGTTCAAGGTCGTGGTCTTGCCGGCGCCGTTGGGGCCGAGCAAGGCGTACACCTCGCCCGGCGCGATCTTCAGCGACAGCGCCTGCAGCGCATGGCGTTCGCCGAAGTCCTTGCGCACGCCGTCCAGTCGCAGCGCGTCCGCGCCGTCGTTCGTCGAGTTCATAGGTTCACCCTCAAGGTCAGCTCGACGCTGCGCGGCGCGCCGAGCACGAACTGGTCGGCGGCGCCGCCGGTCCAGTCGGCGTACAGCGCATCGCCGAGGTTGCGGCCGTACAGCGCGATCTCGCCGAACGGCAGCCGGTAGGCGACGCTGGCGTCCCATACCGTGCGGCCGGCGACGCGCAGGCGGTTGGCGTTGTCGGCGTACCACGGGCCGACGTAGCGGGCGCCGGCGCCGACGGTCAGCGGCAGCGCATCGAAGCGATAGCTCGCGTGGAGCTGGGCCAGGCGTTCGGGCACGTTCGGCGGCACGTTGCCGGCGCGGTCGGCGCCGCCGGCTTCGCGCAGTTTGTCGAAGCGCGCGTCGAGCGCGGCGATGCTGGCGTCGATGCGCAACGCGCGGGTCAGCGACGCCGCCGCGCTCAGTTCGACGCCGCGCGAAGACTGCGTCCCGCCCTGCACCGACAGGTTCGCGTTGTTCGGATCGCGGGTGACGATATCGTCCTGCTCGATCCAGTACGCGCTCGCGCCCAGATCGACGCGGCCGTCCCACACGCTGCTCTTGATCCCGGCCTCGGCCGAGCGGCCCTGGGTCAGTTCGAAGCGCGAGTTGGCCAGCGACAACAGCGGCAAGCTGCCGACCGGCGCCACCGAAGTGCTGTACTGCGCGTACAGCTGGATCTTCGGCGCGAGGTCGTAGACCGTACCGACCCGCCACGACAACGGTTCGTAGTTGCGCTCGAAGCGCGAGCGCGCGCCGGTGTTGCGGTCGACGATGCGCCGTTCCAGCTCGATCCGGTCGTAGCGCAGTCCCGCCAGCAGCAGCCAGCGCTCGCTGAGGTTCAGCGCATCCTCGGCGAACACCGAGTACACCCGGGTGCTCGAATCGAAATCGACGCGATTGCCGGCGCCGGGGAAGTTGGCCGCGGTGTCGGCGAAGCCGGCCGATCCGCGCCGCGGCGCGAACGGGTCCACCGCCGTGGTCGTGCCGAACCGGCGCATGACCGCGAAGTCGCCGTCGCTGACCTCGGCGCCGATCGCGGCACGGTTGCGGCGGCCGCCCCAATCGCCGTCCAGCGACAGGGTCGCGCGCTCGACCCAGAAGCGGTGATCGTGCTCGATCCGGGTGGTGCCGCGGTCGAGCAGGCGAGTGCGCGGGTTGAACGCATAGGTTTCCGAGTTCCACCAGCGGCGCTTGGCGTCGTAGTAGCTGAACTCGTTGGAGAAACGCAGGCCCTCGCCGATCTGCCAGCCCACCCGGGTGCGCAGCCAGTCGCCGCGCGAGTCCTGCAGGCCGTTGTCGACGTTGTAGTTGCGCCGGCGCAGCGAACGGTCGAGCACGCGGCCGTCGGCGCTGCGCACCAGCGACGCCGGATCGCGCGCCAGCGCCGCCGGAACCAGCGGCGTGCCCCAGTAGGCGGTGTCGTAGTCGTCTTCGAAATGGTCGAGCGCGACATCGACCTCGACCGCATCGCTGGGCCGCCAGCGCGCGGCCACGGTCGCCGAGGTCGCCTCGCTCGCGGTGCCGTCGACGTAACCGTCGCTGCGCCGGTGGCTGGCGATCGCGCGCAGCGCCAGGCGTTCGCCGACCGGCTCGTTGAAATCCACCGCATAGCGCTGGCTGCCGAAGCTGCCGATCCCGACCAGGCCCGAGAACGCGCGGCCGTCGAAGTCGGGACGCTTGGGCACCAGGTTGATCGCGCCGGCCAGCGCGCCCTCGCCGTACAGCACCGAGGCGGGGCCCTTGAGCACTTCGATGCGCTCGAAGCTCCAACTATCGAAATCGCGGGTCACCAGCGGCGCCGCGCTCTGGCGCACGCCGTCGTACAGCAGCGCGATCGCGCCGCCGCTGAAGCCGCGCATCGAGGCCATGCCGGGCGAGGACGGCAGCTGCCCGGCGAGCACGCCCGGCGCGGCGTTGAGCGCCTCGACGCTGCCGCGCAGGCCGCGCGCCTGGATCTGCTCCTGGGTCAGGGTTTCGACCGCGGCCGGGATTTCGCGCGCGCTCAGGCCCAGGCGCGAGGCGGTCGGCGCCGGCCGGTCCCAGGGCGCGGCGGCGGCGCTCTCGACGGTGACCTTGTCGAGCAGCTTGGGGGTGGCGCCGCCGGCGGAAGCGTCGGCCGGCGCGATCGGATCGATCGCGTCCTGATCGGGCGCGGCCCGCGCCGCGCCGGTCTGGGCCAGCGCGGCCGGCAGCGCGAACGCCGCCAGCGCCGCGCCGGCGATCCAGCGCGTCGCGCCCAGACGCGCCGCCGCGGGACCGCCGCTCCCGCGTCGTTGCGCTTCGATACCCGCCGCCGCTGCCGCGCGGCCTCCCCGCCTGCCTGTACTCACTGCGACCCCTGCTACGCTCAAAGTGTGAAATGAAACGATATATCATTTCATTATCGACACAAGGTAAGCGCGGCAGACCGGGCCGTCAATACGGGGTGAAGAGATTCCGTCCGGAATTTGTGCGCGCCGCCGCTGCCGGGCGCGGGTAAGGCGGCGCGGGCCGGACCGCGCCGCGCCGGAGCCGACCGCCGGTCAGCCCAGGCGGATGAAATCGCAGGCCGCGGTCTTGCGCGCGCGCTGGGCGACCTCGAAGCCGTTGGCCGAGCCTTTGTGGTCGGTGTTGCCCTCGATGCTGAGGAAGCTCTCGGCATTGCCGTCGAAGGCGAATCCGGTGTGGACCCAGTCGCTGGCGCTCTTGCGCACCAGGAACACCGAGCACGCGCCGAGCGCGCCGAAGCCCGGGCTGCCGCCGGCGACCGTGCGCCCGGCGAGGAAGCGCCCGGCCGCCCTGGCCTGCGCGGCCAGTTCGTCGCAGCCGAAGCTGCCGGCGATGGGCATCGCCCGCTGCGCGCGCTCGGCCGCCTGGCGCAGCACCGTGCTGACGAAGCCGGCGCACCACAGCATCGAATCGCCTTCGCTGCCCTTCATGTACAGCCGCACCCACGGCCCGCGATTGGCGCCGCCGATCTCGATCGGATGGACCGACAGATGCTGCTCGGCGAACCAGCGCACCAGCTGCGGATACGGCTTGTTGGCCGGCGCGGCGGCGGCGATCACCCGCGCCATCGGTTCGGTCAACGCCGCCCACAGCGCCGGCCCGACTTCGCCGGCATAGGCGATGCGCTTGCGCGCGGCGAACCCCTGCAGCGCGCGCTCGGTGCCCGGGCCGAACTTGCCGTCGATGGGGGTGCCGTTGCCGTGGAAGCCCAGCCATTCCTGCACCCGTTTCACCGCCGCGCCGCTGGCGCCTTGGCGCAAGGCGCCGGGGAAGTCGAGTTCGCGGCGAACGAACGATTGATCCTGCAGCGGCATGGTCCTGCTCCTTGAGGCCGACGCGTCCATGAAGGCGGCCGCGCGGCGTGCGTCGCGGCCGGTGCGCGCAGCGCAGGCCGCGCGACGTTGAAGCCAACGCTGCCGCGGCGGCGCGACGGTCACGCCAGGGCGATGCACGAACGCAACGTCGCGGCGGCCGATCAAGCGGCAAAATCGCGTTTCCGCGAACGGTTGAAGAACCTTCTGCGCAGACCCCTCATCTGCCGGCGCTCTTGTGGGAGGGACTTCAGTCCCGACGCTCTTGTCCCAGACCGCGGCGACCCGAGCGAAAAGCATTGGGCCTGAAGGCCCTCCCACCCCGACCGCCGCTCACTGCGCGTCGTGGAAGATCACCCCGAGCGTATGCCGCGTCCCCGCGCGCAACGCGCTTACGCCATGGCGCAGGTTGACCCGGTAGAACCCGCGCGCGCCGCGCTGCGGTCGATGGCGCACGGCGAAGACCACCGCGTCGCCCTGTTGCAGCGGCACGACCTGCGCGCGCGACTGCATGCGCGGGCGCTGCTCGGTCAGCACGAACTCGCCGCCGTCGAAGTCGCGTCCGGGCTGCGACAGCAGGATCGCGACCTGCAGCGGAAACACATGCGCGCCGTACACGTCCTGGTGCAGGCAGTTGTAGTCGCCGGCGCCATAGCGCAGCAGCAGCGGCGTCGGCCGCGTCTGTCCGGCCGCGTGGCAGCGCGCGAGAAACGCGTCGAGCGTGTCCGGATACGCATCGTCCACCCCGAGCATCGCGTTCCAACGCGTCGCCACCGGCGCTAACCGCGGGTACAAGCTTTCGCGCAGGGTTTGCAGCAACGGCGGCAGCGGATAGCGGAAGTAGCGGTATTCGCCGCGGCCGAAGCCGTGGCGCTGCATCGTCACGCGGCTGCGGTAACGCGCGTCCTCGTCGTAGCCCTCGGCCAAGGCCGCGCATTGCCGCGCGCCGAGCAGCTTCGGCAACACGGCCCAGCCGTCCGCGTCGAGCGCGGCGGCGAGCGCATCCCAGTCGTAGCCGGCGATGCGGCGGCACAGGCGCTGGCGCGGATCGCGCGCGGCGTCCGCCGCGGCGTCGGTCTCTGCTCGCATCGGTCGGACGCCCTCAAACGTATACGGATGACGAGCGTCATGCTGGCGATGCGCGCCTGCGCGCGCCATCCGATTCTTGCGCCCGGGCGGTTTGCCGATCATGCGCGGCGATGTTCAGCCGCGAGCAAGGCTGCATCGCGAAAAACGCGAAAAACCCCTTGAAAACCATGACTTCAGGCCTAGTCCGAATCCGAAGTACCGTAAACAGAACGTTTAGTTCCCATAAAAATCCCGGAAAAATTCAGGCGCTATTGAAGCGCGGCGACGATACTGCGCACACCGAATCCACAAGTACGCCTTACCCCGAGGCGCGTGGAAACGGAATAAGACCAATAAGAGGCTAGACCTTCATGAAGCGTGCATTGCTTGCCCTCACCCTCGCCGCCGCGCTGCCGTTCACCGCTTCGGCCGCGGAAGGCATTTCCTACAACTACGTCGAAGCCGGCTACGCCAAGTTCGACGCCAAGAACAAGTTCGCCGACTCCGATGGCTGGACCATCGCCGGTTCGTACGCGTTCCACCCGAATTTCCACGTCTTCGGCAGCTACAGCCAGCAGGAGACCGATTCGAAGAACCTCAACATCGGCGGCAACGTGTTCCGCATCCCGAGCACCGATGTCGACCGCTTCAACGTCGGCCTGGGCTACAACCACGAGCTGAGCAGCCGCGTCGACCTGGTCACCCGCATCGCCTACGAGCAGAACAAATACGACTTCGACAACGCCCTGGGCGGCGGTTCGCAGAAGTTCAAGGGCGGCTTCGTCGAAGCCGGCGTGCGCGGTTCGCTGGCGCCGAACTGGGAAGGCTATGCCTTCGCCGGTTACCAGGACTTCGACAAGGCCGAGCGTTATGGCGACCTGACCAAGCAGTACGACGGCAAGTTCTACGGCCGCGTCGGCACCCAGGTGAAGTTCAACCAGAGCTGGGGCATCACCGCCGACGCCAAGTTCGTCGACGGCGGCCACAAGGAATTCTTCATCGGTCCACGCTTCAGCTTCTAAGAAAGCGCTCCGGGAAGACTCCGGCAACACTCGCGCACTTTTCTCTCTCTCCCTCGAATCGTCGCGATGGAGCCCGGCCGCAAGGCCGGGCTCTTTTTTTGCGTGTCGGTCGCGGCGAAGAGGCGCGCTGCGTTCGCGCCGCGGATCGCACGCGCATCGCGGCATGAAAAAGCCCGGCATCGCCGGGCTTTTGCTCCGTACTACCCGGCGCGCCTCAACCGAACAGGTCGTTCGGGTATTCGGGCTTCTGCTCGCGCGCGAGCAACTGGCGCAGGCCGTCGGACGGCGTGATGCGGCCGTGCAGCACCTCGCGCACGGCGCTGGAGATCGGCAGTTCGATGCCGTGGCGTTCGGCCTGGCGCATGACTTCGTCGGCGGTCTGCACCGACTCGACCACCTGGCCGATCTCGCGCACCGCGTCTTCGATCGACTGGCCGCGGCCCAGGGCCAGGCCCAGGCGGCGGTTGCGCGACAGGTCGCCGGTGCAGGTCAGCACCAGGTCGCCGAGGCCGGCCAGGCCCATCAGGGTTTCGGGCTGGCCGCCGATGGCCTGGTTGAGGCGCAGCATTTCGTTGAGGCCGCGGGTGATCAGGCCAGCGCGGGCGTTGAGGCCCAACTGCATGCCGTCGGCGACGCCGGTGGCCACCGCGAGCACGTTCTTCATCGCGCCGCCGAGTTCGGCGCCGAGCATGTCGTCGCCGGTGTAGGCGCGGAACGCCGGGCCGTGCAGCGCGTCGGCCACCGACTGGGCGAAGTCCGCGTCCTCGGAATGCACGGTCAGCGCGGTCGGCAGGCCCTGCGCGACTTCCTTGGCGAACGAGGGGCCGGTGACGACCGCGAGCGGCACGCCGGCGCCGAGCGTTTCTTCGGCGACTTCGTGCAGGAAGCGGCCGCTGCCGGGCTCGAAGCCCTTGGTCGCCCAGGCCACGCCGGCGTGCGCGGGCCGGTGCGGGGCCAGTGCGCGCAGGGTTTCGGCGAAGGCGTGCGAGGGCGTCACCACCAGCACCAGGTCGGCGTGCGCGAGCGCGGCCGGCAGGTCGGTGGTGGCGCGCAGCGCATCCGGCAGGGCGATGCCCGGCAGGTAGCGCGGGTTCTCGTGGCGGCTATCGATGGCCGCGGCGACGTCGGCGTCGCGGCCCCACAGCACGGTCGGATGACCGTGCCGGGCGATCAGGGCGGCCAGCGCGGTGCCCCAGGAGCCGGCACCGAGCACCGCCACGCGCGGCTTGGGAGTCGTGGTCTGCGAAGTCATGCGCGCGGCGGGCCCCGATGCGTGCGCGGGATCAGGCGTTGCCGGCGGTTTCCGCGTCGGCCAGGTTGCCCTGGGACGCGCGCTGGCGCAGGCCTTCGGCGTACAGCGCGTCGAAGTTGATCGGCTGCAGGAAGAACGGCGGGAAGCCGCCGGCCTGGATCAGGTCGCTGACCAGCTGGCGCGCGTACGGGTACAGCACGTTCGGGCAATGGGTGCCGAGCATCGCGTCGAGGGTCTGCTCGTCGAAGCCGATCAGGCCGAACACGCCGGCCTGCTTCACTTCGGCCAGGTACATCGGCTTGTCGCCGGCGGTGCAGGTCAGGGTCACGCCGAGCACGACTTCGAAGGCGTTGTCGCCGACGCGCTGCACGTTCTGCGACAGGTTCAGCTGCAGCTGCGGCTGCTGGGTCTCGGCGAACACCGCCGGCGCGCCGGGGACTTCGAAGGAGACGTCCTTGACGTAGATCTTTTCGACGGTGAACGCGGGGCCGGTTGCGGCTTCGGCCGGCGCGGCGGCGCCGTTGACGTTTTCTTCGGACATCGTGGTGACTCCCCCAGCAAGATGAAATTCGGAAAAGAGGCCGATTATGCCCGCTCGCCCGCGCCGGGACCAAACGGCCCGGCGGCGGCGGCGCGGGATCGGCCGCGGAACTAAGGTGGATTGAGGCGATTGCGGCGCGATCAAGTCCCCGCGACGCGGGCGGACCGGTCGCCGCGCCGGAACCCCGGCGCGCCTCACACAATCGCCCGGCGCGGTCGCCGGCGGCGAGACGCGGCGCCCAGCCTAAGCGGCGCGCGTGGCGGCGATACGACAGCGGCGACGGGCGCGGATCCGGATTGGGACGGCCGCTGGCGTGGGCGCGGCCTCGCCGGGAAGACCGCGCGAATACGCCGACGCGCGCCGCGTCAGCCGGCGAGTCGGCGCGGCCGCGACAGCGTCAGTTGCGGCCCTTGACCAGCGGCAGCTCGGCCTGTTGCCAGGCGGCGATGCCGCCGTCGAGCCAGTAGACCTTCTCGAAACCGGCTTTCTTCAGGCGCTTGGCCGCGTCGGCCGAGGCCTGGCCGTTGCGGCACACCGCCACCACCGGCAGTTGCTTGGCGTTGGCCAGCAGCTTGCTTTCCGGATCGAACTGGCTCGGCTGGACCGAGCGGCTGCCCGGGATGTGGCCCTTTTCGTACTCGCCGATCGCCGACAGGTCGATGACCAGGGCGTTGTCGCGGTTGATCATCTGGGTCAGCTCGGCCGGACGCAGGGCCTTGTAGCCGCGGAACAGGCGCGCGGTCTCGGTGTAGATCAGCGCCAGGGTCAAGCCGACCAGGCCCAGCGACAGGTACAGGTGGCGGCCGGCGAACGCCAGCAATTCGTCGAAACTCACGGAGTCAGCTCACGCTCGGGCGGGGCCGGCACGGCCCTCGCGGGGCGGGGATTGTCTCTTAGGCGGGGCCGGGGCGCAAAAGGGCCCTGCGGGGCCCGAGCGAGCGGGGAGCGCAGAGGAGCGAGGAGTGAGCGAAAGCGGCTTTCGCTCCTCTGCGCTATTTCCTCGCCCTTACTCGCCTTGCCAGAAATCCGGCAGGCCTCCGATCAGCCACCAGGTCTTGGCCACCGGATCCCATTCCCAGGCCTCGATATAGCGCACG
This sequence comes from Lysobacter yananisis, assembly GCF_031199375.1. Lineage (NCBI taxonomy): Bacteria > Pseudomonadati > Pseudomonadota > Gammaproteobacteria > Lysobacterales > Lysobacteraceae > Lysobacter > Lysobacter yananisis. Next base: position 1,958,064 of record NZ_CP133568.1, on the reverse strand, counting down.
CTGCGCTCGGCCATGGTGTGGCGGTTGATCACGCCGATGTTGACGACGCGCGCCGCGGTGCCCTTCTTCTTGTCGACCTCGCTGCCGACATCGTTGTAGCCGGACACCTGGATCTGCTTGTAGCGCTCCAGCTGCATCGGCGTGGGCGCCAGCTGCTTGCGCAGCTCGGGCTTGATCAGGTTGGCCGCGCCTTCGAAATCGCCCCAGCGCACCGCCGCCGAATAGGCGTACTGCATCTCGGTCAGGCGGTTGTTCTGGGTGCCGGTGGTCTGGCAGCCGGCCACGGCGAACGCGAACAGGCAGGACAGCAGCAGGTACTTCACGAGGCGCATCGCGGGCTCCGGCTCGAAGGCGGTGTGGCGTGCATCCTACCCGCACGCCCGCGCCGCGTCAGGCCCGCGACCGCCTCAGGCCTTGGCGATGGCGACGTAGCGCGCGGTGAACTCGGTCGCCACGCCGCCCTCGGGCAGCAGCGCGCGCGCGACCAGGCCGGTGCGGGCGCGGCCGCGGCCGCGCAGGGTCTGCACGAACAGGTCCCAGTCGGCGCCGTCGGCCAGTTCGGCCTGCACTTCCAGGTCGCCGAACAGCGGCGCCAGGTAGCGGATCTGGCTGTCGGCGACGAACACTTCCGCGCGCAGCTCGGCCAGCTCCAGGCCGAGCGAGACCAGGCCCCACGAGGCCAGGGTCATCACCGAGGCCAGGCTGCCGCCGAACGCGCAGCCCTTGTCGTTGACGTGGTGGCTCAGCGGCGCGCGCAGGCGCAGGCGCCTGCCGTCGTAGCCGGAAATGCCGACGTTCATCGCCGCCACCGGCGGCATGGACTGGTAGTGGGTATGCAGGCGTTGCAGTGCGGCGTCGAAAGTCATCAGCGTCGGTAGCGCGGTGCGAAAGATGTTGAGGAGCGGAACGACACGCCAGGCGAACCAGCGCCGGGCGGACTACGGACCAGGCCGACAACGCCTGGCGAACAAACGCGTGCGAATGGCGCTGCGACGTCCGGCGGCTGCCTTCGCGCGCGGCGCTGTGCGAAGCTGACCGCATGAGCCGCGAGCCGCTGACACCGCCGCGATGGTACGTGATCTCGTTACGTCCGAGTGACGATAACGAGGCGATACGCTGTATCGCAGCGCAATACGGCAGCGCATTGATCGAGCTGTCGCCATGGACGATCCGCAGCGAGAACACCGCCGTCGCGCGCGCGGCGCTGGCCTCGGCGCTGCAGTCGGCGCACGTGCTGGTCACCAGTCCCAACGCCGCGCGCGCGCTGCGCGATCTGTGCGCGGCCGATGCGCGCGCGGCCGCGCCGTCGTTGCCGCGGCCACCGCAACGCGAGGGCCAGGCGTGGTACGCGGTCGGTTCCGGCACGGCACAAGCCTTGGCCGAATCCGGCATCGCCGATGTGCGTTGGCCCGAACGAATGGATAGCGAAGGCCTGCTCGCCCTGCCCGGCCTGCAGCGTTTCGACGCCGGCGAAGCGGTGGGCCTGCTGACCGCGCCCGGCGGCCGCGGCGTGATCGCGCCGACGCTGGCCGCGCGCGGCGCGCAGGTGCGGCGTGCCGACATCTACCGGCGCGAGCCGGCGCGGCTGGACCAGTTCATGGTCGCGCGCCTGAGCCAGGCGCGCGCGCCGCTGCTGCTGGCGCTGTCCAGCGGCGAGGCGCTGCAACGCGTGCTCGCGCAGTTGCCGCCGCCGGCGGCCGCGCGGCTGCGCGAGGCGAGAGTCAGCGCGGCCAGCGAACGGCTGGCGCAGTCGGCGCGCGACGCCGGCTTCGCCGACGTCGGCGTCGCCGCCGGCCCCGGCGCGCGCGAGTTGCTGGCGCCACTGGCGCACGGCGATCGCGACTGAAACCGGGTCGGGCGATGCGGCTCGGCCCGGCCGTGCTCGCGGGTCTCTTCAGCTGGACCTGTCCGTGCCGGCGGGCGCGACAGCGCCGGCAAATTCGGATCGGTCAGAAACGGCTCGGCTGGAATGACGCGGTCGCGGCTCGATGCAACGGGCGCCCGATGACGCGGCCGGATCGAAACGGCTCGTTCGGATCTTTCAGGTCGGCGCGTACGGACCGAACCGGCCGCGGCCGCAACGCCCAGGCCGGGACGGCCGCAGCGATCGAGCGAACGCACCGAATCGGAACCGCCCGATCCAAACGCGAGCCGGCGCGGACGGCCGCACTCGCGACGGCCACGCTCGCAACGGCCCGGTCAGCGCCGCCCGTCCCGCCCGCCGTCCATCCCGGCCAACCGCCCGACCGCAGCGCGGCGCGACCGCGTCAAGACTGTCTTGATCCGTTCATCCGGTAGCATGGCCGGGTCATGAACGACCCCATCGATCCCGTGTCCACCTCCCCCTCCACCGCTGCCGCGCCGCGTCGCGGTTCCTCCGCCTGGCTGTGGCTGCTGTTGGCGCTGCTGGTCGCCGCCGGCGGCGGCTGGTTCGGTTGGCGCGAGTGGCAGCAGCGCGAGGTGCGCGAGCGCGAGCAGGCCGCCGACGGCGCGCAGCGCCTGGAGGCGCTGGAGCAGCGCGTGGACACCTTGCGCACCAACCAGGACGCGCAGAACCGCCGCATCGTCCAGGCCGACAGCACCAACCGGGTGCTGCGCGACGAACTGCACGGCATCGGCCAGCGCGCGGCGCTGATCGAAGACAGCGTGTCCAAGCTCGCCGATCCCAACCGCCACGGCGCCCAGGCCATGCGCCTGGACGAAACCGAGCTGCTGCTGACCCTGGGCCAGCAGCGCCTGCAGATCGCCGGCGACCTGGAAGGCGCGCGCCGCGCCTACCTCCTCGCCGGCGGCGTGCTCGACGGCATCGACGATCCGGCCTACCTCAGCCTGCGCCAGACCCTGCTGCAGGAAACCGCCGCGCTCAAGGAACTGGGCATCGAGCCGCGCATGCAGGCGATGGCCAAGCTCGACGCGCTGGCGCAGGGCCTGAGCCTGCCCGAAGACACCGCCAAGACGGTCGCCGCCGAGCCGTCGCCGTGGTGGCGGCGCGCGTTCGGCACCCTGATCGAGACCCAGCCGGTCAACCGCACCGTGGCCTCGCATCCGGCCGACCGCGCCGCCGCGCTGGCCGGGCTGCAACTGGAAATCTCGCTCGCGCGCGCGGCGGCCGAACGCCGCGACGCGGCCGGCTACAAGGTCGCGCTGAAGCGCGCCGAACACTGGGTGCAGCGCCTGTCGCCGCCCTCGCCGGCGCAGGACCAGCAGCTCGCGCGCCTGCGCGAACTGGCGGCGATGCCGCTTTCACTGACGGTTCCGACCCTCGGCACCACACTGCAGCAGTTGCGCCAGCTGCGCACGGCCGCGCATTGACGGCCGCCCGCACCGAACGCACCGACTGGGCCCCGAGGAAGGAGGCGCCGCGATGAACCTGTTCCGCAATCTTCTGTTTTGGATCGTGCTGGCGCTGCTCGGCGCGCTGGTCGCGCAACTGCTGCTGCAGGACCCGGGCCGGGTGGTGATCACCTACGGCGGCTACGACTACCTCACCAACGTGCCCAAGGCGCTGTTGATGCTGGTCGGCGGGCTGATCGCGCTGTGGCTGGTGTGGAAGGCGCTGAGCCTGCCGTTCGTGGCGATGCGCCGGCACCGCAAGAAGCAGGCGCGGGCGCGTTTGATCGACGGCCTGGATGCGCTGCACCAGGGCCATTGGACCCGGGCCGAGAAATCGCTGGCGCAGGCCGCGCGCAGCCGCGACGTGGCCGCGATCGCCGCGGTCGGCGCCGCGCGCGCGGCCGCCGCGCGCGGCGACGACGCGGCGCAGGCGCAGCACCTGGACGCCATCGCCGCCGACCATCCGGTCGCGCGCGCATTGGCCGCGGCCGAACAGGCGCTGGCCGAGGAACGCGCGGGCGATGCGCTGGCCGCGCTCGACGCGCCGGCCGCGCAGCCGCTGCCGCCGCGCGGACTCGCCCTGCGCGCGCAGGCGCTGGCCGCGCTGGGCCGCGCCGGCGAGGCCTACGGCCTGCTCGGCGCGCTGCGCCAGAACAACGCCTGGCCGACCGCGCGCCTGAGCCGGCTGGAAGCGCAATGGGCCGAAGCCGCGCTGCGCGAAGCCGCCGACGCGAACGTGCTGGCCGACCTGTGGGAAAGCCTGCCCAAGCCGCTCAAGAACGAACCGGCGGCGGTGGCCGCCTACGCCGAGCGCGCCGCCGAGATGCGCTGGGAAGAGGCCGCGGCCAAGAGCCTGGAACAAGCGCTCGACGCGCGCTGGGACGAGTCGCTGGCGGCGCTGTACGGCCGCCTGCCGATCGGCCGCCTGGACGCGCGCCGCGCCCAGGCCGAACGCTGGCTGGCCGGGCATCCCGGCAGCCCGGGCCTGTTGCTGAGCCTGGCCCGGCTGGCGCGCATGCAGGGCCAGTGGCCGCAGGCCGAGGCCTACCTGCATCGCGCGCTCGCGCAAGGCGCCGGCAGCGAAGCCTGGGAAGAACTCGGCCATGGTTTCGCCCAGGCCGGCGACGAAAGCCGCGCGCGGCTGAGCTACCTCAACGCCCTGCGCGCCGCGCGCGGCGAGGCGCCGAGCGAGCTGCCCGGACGCGACCTGCGGCAGAAACTGTTCGACGAGGCGGTGGTCGAAGAGCGCGACGAATTCGGCATGCCGCGGTTGCGCGGCTGAGTTTTCGGGTACCGCGGGATTGCGCGCGGTTTCGTCGCGACTGATACAAAAGCGTCGGGACTGAAGTCCCTCCCACAAGAGCGCCGGCGTCGCCGGCCTGTGCGGGTGTGGTGGGTGGGCCTTTCAGATCTGATGCCATTCGCCCAGGTAGCCGCTTGTTCCTTCGCGATCGACAGGAAGCGTCGGACTGAAGCCCCGCCCACAAGAGCGCCGGCGTCGCCGGCCTGTGTGGATGCAGTGGGAGGGCCTTTCAGGCCCGATGCCGTTCGCCCAGATGGCTGCCCACTCCATCGCGACTGACACAAGAGCGTCGGGACTGAAGTCCCTCCCACAACAGCGATCCGGCTCGGGTATGGGGCTTCAGGCCCGGCGCTTTTCGCGCAACTCGACGGCCTGTTTCATCGCAGCCGAGACAAGAGCATCGGGCCTGAAGGCCCTCCTACGACTGCCGCTTGCTCTTGTGGGAGGGCCTTCAGGCCCGACGCTGTTCGCTCAGGTCGCCGGCCTGTTGCGACGCGGCCGATACGAAGGCATCGGGACTGAAGTCCCTCCCACTGGCGCTCAGCGCAGCGGCACCGTCAACGTCGCCGGATTCGACGCCGGCGAGCTGAAGCTCACCGTGCCGCCGATGCGGCTGGCGCCGGCGTAGCGCGCGTCGACGGTGTCGATCACCAGCACCAGGCGGCGGCCCGGGGCGATGTCCCAGCTGGTCGCTTCCAGCCGCAGGTCGAGGTTCTGCGCCACGCCCGGGCGCGCGCCGCGCAACGAGATCGGCTTGTGGCTGAGCAGCTCGCCGGTGCCGAGCAGGTCGACGCTGTAGAGATAGGCGAACAGGCTCACCTCGCTCTGGCTCGGCGTCGCGGTGATGCGCAGCTGCGGCATGCCGCGCAACTGCGCGCCGCTCCAGTACACCGGCGTCTGCCACACCGCCGCGCCGGCGCGCGCGACCAGCGGGATCGACGCGACCGGCGCCACCTGCAGCGATTGCAGGAAGCCGCTGACCATGGCCACGCCGGAGCCGGCCACGGTCGGCAGGCCGGTCAGGATCGAGTGGTTCCAGCCCACGCTCGGCGCGCTGCGCAACTCGCCGGTGGGCGCGATCGGGCCGCTGGGCTTGCTCAGCGCGAACACGGTCGCGCCGGCTTGCACCGCGTTCCAGTCGGCGTAGCCGCGCCAGTCGCCGTCCTGCGATTTCAGCCGCACCGCCGGTTCGCGCGGCACGCCGTTGTCGGCGCCCTTGAGGTGATGGTCGAACCAGCGCTGCACCGCGGTGTAGGTCTCGTTCGGCAGGCCCAACGCGCCGGGCGCTTCGATGGTGGCGTGGTCGCCGTGGGCGAACAGCAACTGCTTGGGGCCGCTGAGCGCGTTGTAGAAATCCACGTACTGGCCCGGCGGAAACAGGCTGTCGTTGAAGGCGTTGGCCAGCAGCACCGCGGTGCCGTTGCGGTTCAGCGCGGCGACCTCGGTCATCGGGCTGCGCTGCGGCACGACCGGCAGCAGGCCGGCGACGGCGCCGTCGAAATCGCCCAGGGCGATGCGCGCGGTGGCCTGGGCCAGTTCCGGCCCGGGCCGGCCGGTGACCGCGCCGGCCACCACCAGCAAGGCCGCGCCCTGCTGGCTGACGGTGCGGTTGGCGTACAGCGACGCCTCCAGGTCGGCCCAGCCGCTGAGCGCAGCCACCGCCTTGATGCGCGGGTCGCGCTCGGCCGCGAGCAGGCTGATGCCGGCACCGTAGGAAATGCCGCTGGCGCCGATCCGTTCCGGGTTGGACGGCGTGTTCGCCAGCGCCCAGTCGATCACCGCGCTGACGTCCTCGACCGTGCCCGGCCCGGCGATGTCGATCTTGCCGGCCGAATCCCAGAACCCGCGCGAGGTGTAGCTGACCACCACGTAGCCTTGCGATGCCAGCTGGCCGCCGCGGCCGACGTATTCCAGGTTCGGCACGCCCCAGCTGGCCGGCATCACCAGCAGCGGGAACGGGCCGGGGCCCTGGTCCTTGGGCACCATCACGAAGGCGCCCATGTCGGCGCCGTCCCAGCCGGGTATGCGCTCGTAGCGGCCGGCGAAGCCGCCGGCGTAGGCCGGGGCGAGGATGGACAGGCACAACAACAGACACGACAGCCACAACGAATGAATCCTGCGCATGAGCTCGTCCCCTCCCAAGGACCGGTCCTGCACTCGTGGATACGTTTGCGTATGGTTTACCGCCCCAGGACCGTACCACCGCGAATGGATGCACAACAATCGCGATCCCGGAGCAGCAAGGTGAACGAGGACGACGTGGGTCACGGGATGCACATTTCGTACCCAGAAAAGTGCAGCTTCGGCATGCATTCGAGGGCCGACGGCCGCGCTCCGCCCCGTGCCGCGGCAACCTCATGCCGCAGCGTCGCTCCGGCGCCCGCGTGCGCAGGGCCCGGATGCGGCCGTCCGCGGCCCGCCGCGCGGGTTTACCCCCGTGGGCGGCGCACCTAGACTCGGCCCTGCGCCCTCGCCGTCCGCGCGAGTCCGGATCGAGGTAAGGATGCTCATGACCCCGCCGCGCGCACCGCTGCCCTGGCTGCTCGCCATCGCCTGTCTGGCGGCGGCCGCTTGCGGTTCCGGCGCCGCCCCGCCCCCTGCCGCCGAGGCCTCCCGCCCGATGACGCCCACCGACGCGAACGCAGGCGAACGCATGGTCGAGGTCAATCTCGGCCCGCACCGCTTCCGCATTGCATCCAACTACTTCGACATCGAGCGCGGCCAGGACGCCCAGGGCTTCATGCGCCTGATCCTGCGCTGGCCGGAGCTGGCGCCGCTGCCCGCCGGCACGCATTACCTCAGCGGCGGCGAAAGCGAACGCGCGCGCAACATCGACATCAGCCCCGATTACATCGACCGGGTGCCGCTGCAGACCAGCCTGGAGCGCGACCTGATCTCCAACACCGATTCGGAGCAGGAGCGGCGCGAGAACCCGACGCTCAACCCCGATCTGCGCATCCACGGCGATCCGGTCCATGGCCTGACGCCGTACTACACCGACTTCGCCAAGGTCGACGCGTACTACCGCGAGCGCTACGGCAAGCACGGCGACACCGCCGCGCAGCGCCACTCGCCGTTCAACAACGACTGGCTGGTCGGCCGCGACGCGCAGGGAACGCTGACCACGGTCATCAAATGCACCTCGCGCGAAGAACCCGAGGGCGCGCGCATCGTCGAAGGCCGGCTGGAACTGCTCGATGCGCCGATGCTGCCCAGTTGTTCGCACAGCTTCCTGATGCCGCGCTACGGCGCCAACGTGCGGGTGAGCTACCAGCGCATCTTCGTGCGCGACTGGAAACGCATCGAGCAACGCATCCGCGAGATCTTCGACAACGGCTACCTGGGCGACGCGCCCGCGCGCTGAGCCGCCACTTCAGGGAGGAAACATGAGCGGATTGACCCAGCAAGACCTGAACGTCCTCGGCCACTACGCCCGCACCGGCAATCGCGAGCTGTACTGGAACTACCTCGCCCGGCACGAGGATTCCGACGGCTATGGCCGGCTCGCGCTGGGCGTGGTGCGCAACGACAACGCGCCCGGGCGCGTGGCCAACATCTATGCCGACACCCGCGCGCGCGAAGACGGGCGCAACCTGCGCGAAAGCGACTGGGAACGCTTCGGCGTCGACCTGATCAACCAGGACCTGCGCCGCCGGCAGATGCATTTCAACGACAACCGGCCGGACCTGGCGCTCAACCTGCCGGCCCGCGATGTCCAGCGCTCGCACGACGTCGCCTTCCACAACGCCCGCATCGATCCCGACGCGTGGACGCCGCGCGCCCTGCTGGAAGCCGCGCGCAACGGCCGCGGCGAAAGGGAGGTCGAGCGCATCTGGTCGAACATGCTCGACAACGGCTACTTCGGCGGCCCGCGGCTGGGCAACACCATCGGCTCCATCGCCTCGAACATGTCGGTGTGGGAAGGCGGCGCGTACACCGGCCGGCTGTTCGCGGCGCGCGGCCTGGCCACCGGCGCCCACGCCACCACCGACCCGAACACCATCGGCGGCCCGCCGCTGACCTTCAGCTACAACGAGCGCGACCGCAGTTGGACCCAGATCAGCAGCGGCGGCATGGTGTCGCACGTCAGCGAAGTCACCAATCCGCGCATGCTGGACGACCTCAACGACGCGCGCAGGACCCGCCTGCACCGCCAGGACCTGCGCGACGATTTCCATCCGGCCGACCCCAACCGCAATCGCCCGATCATGAGCAGCCCGTGGGTGGTGGCCGACGCCGGCGCCGCGGACCGGCCGGGCCAAAGCGCGGTCGCGCTAGCCGCGGCGCGGCCCGGCGAGCTCAGTCCCGCGCAATGCGCGATCCACGACCAGTGCCGCGACGGCGTGCAGCGCCTCGCCGCCGGCTACGGCCCCGAAGGCGAAGCCAACCTCAGCGCGCGCCTGGCCCGGCTCGCCGGCGACCAGGGTTTCCGTCAGGTCGACGCGGTGCTGACCGGCGGCGGCAATGCCTTCATCGTCGAGGGCAACCCCACCGACCCGGCCAACCGCAACGCCCACGTCGGCCTGCGCGAGGGGCTGGAAACGCCGGCGCGGGACTCGCTGCAGGCGATGGCCGCGCAAGGCGCGCAGCCGCGCGAGGACGCGACGCCGCAGCAAGAGCAGCAACGCACCGCGGCGCGGGCGATGGTCTGAGGGCGGGCGCGGCCGCAGCGGTCGCGTTGGCTCGCGTCGCGGCGCTATGCGGCCTCGACGCGAGCGCCGGAAGCTGCGCTGCGCCGGCAGGCGCGCGCCGTCAGAAATCGACGATCTCGCCGTTCTCGTCCAGGCGCGCGTGCGCGACGCTGCGGTCGCGGATCAGCGCGAGCTGGGCCTCGACGATCTTGCGCCGGTAGTCGGCTTCCTCGGCCTCGAGCCGTTTGCCGGGAAAACCGCGGTCGGCGCGCAGCGCCTCGAAGGTCGCGCGCGCGTCGTCGAAACGGCCGAGCCGGCGCTGCAATTCGCCGACGAGCATGCGGGTGTCGTAGCCGCCGCTGCCGGCCTCGCGCAGGGCGCGCCGCTGCCAGGCCGCCAACGCTTCTTCGGCGTAGCGCGGGTAACGGCGCGGGCCGGCCTCCCAGGTGGCGACCAACAGGCTCTGCGCGATCGCGTCCTCGGACTCGCCGAGCAGGGCCTGCTGCCGCGCCAGCCGGTAGTACGGCGTGTCGTTGGCGACCCAGCCGCGATACTCCGCGCTGGCGACGAACTCGCGCAAGCGCGCCAATTCTGCCTCGCCGTAGCGGCGTTCGCGGTCGAGCACGACGAAGCCGTTGCCCGGGCAGACCGGCAGCGGCCAGGGCGAGGCGATCGGGCCGTAATGCTGGCCGTCGAAGTAGCGGCCGAACGCAGTGCCCGACGCCGCGACCCGGGTCTGGAACGGCTGGCCGTCGATGGGGCAGACGAAGTTCGCTTCCATGAACGTCATCGCCGCGGCGGAGTGCGGCAGCGATGCGAGGGCGAACAGCAACAGGGCGTACGGGCGCATGACAGGTCCTTGTCGTGGCGGGTGGGCATTGTGCCCCAAACCGCGCGGGCCGGCCCTGGGGATCGCGGTGGGGCGGGAATGTCGCGGCGGATACGAGAGCGTCGGGACTGAAGTCCCTCCCACGTCGTCGCGCTGTCGCAGCGGCTTCCCGCTGCGTCGCTACGCAGCCGCCTCGCGGGCGCGCAGTCGCGAAGCCCGCCGTCTTAGCGAGGCCCCGGCCATTGTCGGAGGTCCCGGCAATTCTTGGAGAGCCTTGCAGTTGCGGGAGGGTCTTGCAGTTGTGGGAGGGCCTTCAGGCCCGACACCTTCCGATCCGCCGCCACGCAAGGGCCGGTCCCGGCCGAGACAAAAGCATCGGGGCTGAAGCCCCTCCCACGTCGCCCTTTCCGCTTCGCCGCAGCCGCGGGCGCCTGCGCAATCGCCGGCGCCCGGGCTCAACCGGCGCTCAACGCTCCAGGATCGCCACCACGCCCATGCCGCCGGCGGTGCAGATCGAGATCAGGCAACGCCCGCCGCCGCGCTGCTTGAGCTCCTTGGCGGCGGTGGCGACGATGCGCGCGCCGGTCGCGGCGAACGGATGCCCGGCCGCCAGCGACGAGCCGTTCGGGTTGATCTTGGCCGGATCGATCCGGCCCAGCGGCGCGTCCAGGCCGAGCCGGTTCTTGCAGTAGTCCTCGCTCTCCCACGCGCGCAGCGTGCACAGCACCTGCGCGGCGAAGGCTTCGTGGATTTCGTAGATGTCGAAATCCTGCAGGGTCAGGCCGTTGCGCTTGAGCATCTCCGGCACCGCCACGGTCGGCGCCATCAGCAGGCCCTCGCCGTGGACGAAGTCGACCGCGGCGACCTGCGCGTCGCGCAGATAGCACAGCACTTCCTGGTTGTGCGCCTGCGCCCACTCTTCCGAGGCCAGCAGGCACGCGGCGGCGCCGTCGGTCAGCGGAGTCGAGTTGGCGGCGGTCAGGGTGCCGCGGCCGGAGATCTTGTCGAACGCCGGCTTCAGCGTGGCCAGCTTTTCCAGCGTGCTGTCGGCGCGCAGGACGTTGTCGCGCGAGACGCCGCGGAAGCTCACCACCAGGTCGTCGAAGAAGCCGCGCTCGTAGGCGGCGGCGAGCTTCTGGTGCGACGACAGCGCCCACTCGTCCTGCGAGTCGCGCGAGATGTTCCACTGCTTGGCCATGTCCTCGCAGTGATCGCCCATGCTCTTGCCGGTGCGCGGCTCGGCCACGCCGGGGAACTCGGGCTTGAGCTCGCGCAGGTGGAAGCCCTTGAACGCGGCGAGCTTGTCCTTGGTGGTCTTGGCCCGCGCCGCGGTCAGCAAGCGCCGGCGCAGGCTCTTGCCGTAGACGATCGGCACGTCGGAGGTGGTGTCCGAACCGCCGCCGATGCCGGCCTCGATCTGGCCGGTGGCGATCTTGTTGGCGATGGTGATGATCGAATCCAGCGAGGTGCCGCAGGCGCGCTGCAGGGTGATGCCCGGGGTCAGCGGCGACAGCCCGGAGGACAGCGCGGCCTCGCGGCCGAGGTTCCAGTCGCTGCTGTGCTTGATCACCGCGCCCATCGCCACTTCGCCGAGCTGCTGGCCGTGCAGGCCGAACTTCTCGACCAACGCGCCCAGCGTGCGCACCGACATGCCCAGGTTGCCGACGTCCGCATAGGCGGTGTTCTGCCGGCAGAACGGGATTCGCACGCCGCCGAGCACGGCGACGGGACGGTTTTGACGCATCGGCAGCACCTCTGAAGACCGGGTTTCGGGGAAATTCGTGCGGTTTTTGACGCGGGCCCACCCGGCGGAGCGGGCATAATGGGCTTCAGTGTAGCGCCGCCAGCGCGCTCTACCAAACGCCAGCGTATCCTCGGTGACCATGACCTCCGAATCCCCCTCCGCACGCGGCCCGGCCGCGCCCCTGCACGTCCTCGGCGCGCTCGCCCTGGAGCTCAAGGGCGACGCCGCCGTGCAGCGCAGCGCGCTCGCCCGCCACGACGCCGGCGCGCTGTCGGAGAAGATCGCCCGCGACCTGGCCGGCTTCGCCGCCGATACCGCCGCGCTGGACCTGGTCACGGTCGGCGCCCACTACGACCCGGTCGAGCTGCTGCGCCCGGGCTGGCCGCTGCACCGCGAACTGGACGAACTCGCCGCGCGCGCCCCGCGCGAACGCGGCGCCGAACAGGCCGGCCGGGTCATCGCCTTCGGCGCCCACGACGACCAGTTGCCCGGCGCGCTGACGCCCTCGCCCGACTTCGCCGGCGGCCCGCTGCGGCTGGTGCCGTTCGCGCTCAGCGGCTCGCCCGAGCTGGTCGCCCGGGTCGGCGAGACTCTCGAATCCAGCCTGCTCGAACGCGGCATGGCCGGCGCCGACACCGCCCTGGCCGCGCAGGCCGCGTTCGGGCTCAAGGTCGAGCACGCCCGCTACCTGACCGTGCACGACCTTGCCGCGATGATGGCCCTGCAGTACGACCACGCCGGCCTGGGCCCGCTGTGGCCGTTGCTGGAGACCGCGCTGCTGCAGCCCGAAGGCGAACAATGGCTCGACGCCCTGCCCGAGCCGCTGGTGCACTACGCCGACGGCGAGGCCCGCATCGCCCTGTTCTCGCCGGCCGCCTGGCACGCGCGCTACGCGCCCGAGGCCCCGTGCGACACCGCCGAATGCCGCGACAAGCTCAATCGCCGCTACCAGCACTTCGAAGCTCGCTTGCGGCAAATCGCGGCGGTGCTCGGCGCGCATGGGGTGCCGGTGACGTTCGTGCATTGCGACGGCGAGCAGCCGCGCGAGGAAATGTAGGCGCCGCCGCGCGGCATCGCGCAGCGCGCGCTGCGCGGGCCAAGACGGCCTCAGCGGTCGGCCTCAGTGATCGGCCTCAGTGGCCGCCTTTAGTGGGAGGGACTTCAGTCCCGACGCCTTCCGTTCCGCTCTGCGCGCCACCACCCGCGCTGAAAACTCACTCGCCGGCACTGCGCCCGCCCGCGCCGAATTCCTGTTCGAACAAGTCGTAGCCCGCATCGACCATGCCCTGCGCGCGATAGGTGCGCTGCGCCGCGGCGTTGCCGCGTTCGACGTACAGCCGCAGGCCGACGACATCGGGCGTCGCCTGCGCCAACGCCGCGACATGACTGTGCAGCGCTTCGTACACGCCCTGGCGGCGGTGTTCGGCGGCGACGTAGACGCTTTGGATCCACCACCACTCGCCGTTGCGCCAGTCGCTCCACTCGCGGGTGAGCATCAAGGTGCCGGCGGGAACGGCGATGGTCTCGTGGCCGGCGGTCTGCGCTTCGCGCATGGCGACGAAGTAGCGCGCCTTGGCCGGATCGGCCAGGCCGGCGCCGACGCCGGCGTGGACGGTGGCCGGGTCCAGGCGCTTGTGTTCGGTTTCCCAGGCCATCGCCAGCATCCACTGCGCGATGAGGTCGCAATCGGCGGGGGCGGCGTCGCGGATGCGCAGGTGGGTCATGGCGATGGGCGCTTGTGGGGTTTGCGGTATCGGATCGGAAGGCATCGGGCCTGAAGGCCCTCCCACTAAAAGCGCGAGAGGGCGATGCAACGGCGCGACGCGCTGCGGACGCGTCGCGCTTGCGCCGGCTGCAACGGCCGGCCTGTGTTCAGCGGCCGGTCTTGATCACGCCGCAGGCCAGGCGCGCGCCGGCGTTGCCGGTCGGCTGGGTTTTGTAATCGTCCGCCGAAGCGTGGACGATCACCGCGCGGCCGGCGACGTCGTTGGGCGCGCCGCCACCGAGGGTCACGCCGCTGGCGTGCGCGTCGACCTTGGCCACGCCTTCGGCGTTGGCGACGAGGTTGTCCATGTCGCCGGCGTGGTGCGCGCCGCGATCGACCTGGCCGTGCGGCTGCGCGGCCGGATTGAAGTGGCCGCCCGCGCTGGTGGCGTCGGCGGCGCTGCAATCGCCCTTCTCGTGGATGTGGATGGCGTGGGTGCTGTTCGGGGTGAGGCCGCCGATCTCGCCGGTGATGTGCACGCCGTCGCCCATCGGACGCACGTTGAGCTTGCCGCTGACCAGGCTGCCCGACGCCGAGGCCAGCACCACGCTGGCCGAACTGGCGGTGGACACCGGCTTGGCGATCGCGGCCGGCGGCGGCGTGGGCTTGACGGACTGGCCGCCGCACGCGGCGAGCGCGGCGGTGGCGGCGGCGAGGACGGCGATGCGAAGAGTCGCGTTCATTGCGGTGCTCCTGGTCGGCGGCGTCGCGCAGCGACGCCGGGTCGTGGAACCGACGCTAGCTGGGCCTGGGTTCAGCGCGGGTGAAGCGCGATGGCGTGGCGGCGCGGTAGGGGTGGCCTTGCCGCGCGATTATGGCGGCGATGCGGGCGATGGCGCCATCGATGCGGCGATCGGACAGGACGCGCATCGTCCAGCGCGAAATTTTTTCGCGAGCCGATTCCGTGGTGGAAGCGCCCTCGGATCCGATGCTGTTGTGGGAGGGCCTTCGGGCCCGACGCTTTTGTCTCGGCCGGGACGATGCCCGCGGCGAGCTTCATCGAGTCGGAGCGAAAGGCGTCGGGCCTGAAGGCCCTCCCACAACAGCCATGAAGCACGCTCCCGCAGAAGCGGTATCGCTGAGGTCGTACTCAGACCGCATCCCTCCTCAGCGGCGCTTGCGCCCCGGCCCGAGCTTGCGCGTCAGCGTGTTGCGCCCCAACCCCAGGCGCGCGGCCGCTTCGGTGCGGCGTCCGCCGGTGTGCGCCAGCGCGGCTTCGAGCAGCGCGCGATCGAAACGCTCGCGCGCGTCGGCGTGCAGGTTGGCGCGGCCTTCGGCCAGTTGCGCGCGCGCCCACGCCGACAACAGCGCCTCCCACGCTTCGCCGGCATCGGCGGCGCGCGCGGGTTCGGCGCCGAGCGCCTGGTCGAGGTCCTCGCGCGCGATCGCGTCGCCCGGCGCCAGCGCGGCCAGCCGCCAGCACACGTTCTCCAATTCGCGCACGTTGCCGGGCCAGTCGTGCGCCATCAGCCGTTCCAGCGCGGGCTTGGACAAGCGTTTGAGCGGCGTGCCGAACCGCTGCGCGGCGGCGGCGAGGAAACGCTCGGCCAACTGCGCCACATCGCCGCGGCGCTCGCGCAGCGGCGGCAGGCGCAGGCGCACCACGTCCAGCCGGTGCAGCAGGTCGGCGCGAAAGCGCCCTTGCGCGACCAGCCCTTCCAGGTCTTGATGGGTCGCGGCGATCACCCGCACGTCCACCCGGATCAGCTCGCGCCCGCCGACGCGGAAGAACTCGCCTTCGGCCAGCACCCGCAACAACCGGGTCTGCAACGGCAGCGGCATGTCGCCGATTTCGTCGAGGAACAGACTGCCGCCGTCGGCCTGTTCGAAACGGCCGACATGGCGGCGCTGGGCGCCGGTGAAGGCGCCGGCCTCGTGGCCGAACAATTCGCTTTCCAGCAATTCGGCCGGGATCGCCGCGGTGTTGAGCGCGACGAACGGCCGCTGCGCGCGCGGCGACTCGCGATGCAGCGCGCGCGCGACCAACTCCTTGCCGGTGCCGGTTTCGCCGGTGACCAGCACCGACAGCGGCGCCTGCGCTAGCCGGCCGATGGCGCGGAACAAGGTCAGCATCGCCGGCGTGTCGCCGATCAGCGCATCGGCCGGCGCGGCATCGGCGGCGGGCGGCGGCTCCGCGACTGGCGCGCTCGTCGAGAGCGTGCGCGCGGCCAGCGCCACCGCGTCGTCGAGATCGAACGGTTTGGACAGGAACTCCTGCGCGCCGCCGCGGAACGCGCCGGCGGTGCTGGCGACGTCGGTGTAGGCGCTCATCACCACCACCGGCAGCGCCGGCGCGCGCGCCTTGAGTTTCTCCAGCAACGCCAGCCCGCCGTCGCCGGGCATGCGCACGTCGGTGAACAGCAGGTCCGGCGCGCCGCGCTGTTCCAGCGCGTCGAGCGCGTCGGCGGCGTTCTCGAAGCCGTCCACGGCGTAGCCGGCCTCGCGCAGCGCGGTGGCGAGCACGAAGCGGACCGAGCGGTCGTCGTCGACGACCCAGATGCGCGCCGCGCTCATGCGCCGGTCTCCGCGCTGGCGTTGTCTTCGATATGCATCGGCAGCAGCAGGGTGAACACGGTGTGGCCCGGACGCGAGCGATAGGTCAGCGAACCGCGGTGCTCGCGCGCAACCTGCTGCGCCAGCGCCAATCCGAGCCCGCTGCCTTCGGCGCGGCCGGACACCAGCGGCAGGAACAACTGCTCGGCCAGTTCGTCGGGCACGCCGCGGCCGTCGTCGATGATCTCCAGACGCAGCGCGATCGGATGCGCGCTGTCGCCGACGCGCGCGCCGTGCTCGACCCGGGTGCGCAGGTGGACGTGGTTGGCGCCGGCCTCGATCGCGTTGCGCGCCAGGTTCCACACCGCCTGCATCAGGCGGTCGGCGTCGCCGGCGAATTCGGGCAGGCTGGGATCGTAATCGCGCACCAGCCGCACCGCCCAACCGGCGTCGGCCTCGGCCAGGCGCAGCACGCGTTCGAGCACGGCGTGGATGTTGAGCGGCGCGTGCGGGCGTGGCGGCGCCGGGGTCAGCAAGCGATCGACCAGGCCGGTGAGGCGCTCGACTTCGCTGTCGATCAATTCGATCAACTCGCGCGCATCGCGATCGTCGATGCGGCGCGCGAGCAGTTGCGAGGCGCCCTTCAAACCGGCCAGCGGGTTGCGCAACTCGTGCGCGAGGCCCTTGAGCGAGGCCGACAGCGCCGACGGCAGCAACAACGCCGGGTCGTCGCCGGGAAACTCGTCGACCGGATGCGCTTCCAGCAACCAGCCGCCGTCGTCGCGCCGGCTCAACCACAGGTCGGCGAAACGCTCCTCGCCGTCGGCGTAGCGCAGGCGCATGCGGCGCATGCGCAGCGGCGCCTCGTCGCCGCCCGCGCGCGCCACCGCCAACGCCAACCGGCCGTCGGCGTCGAGCCCGGCCAGCGGCCAACCCAGCAGCCGGCGCACGCCGATGCCGAACCAGCGCGAGAACGCGAGGTTGCAGCCGGTCAGGCTGCCGGCCGCGTCGCTCCAGGCCACGGGAGTGGTCAGGGCATCGAGGCTGAGGTCGGTGGAGGGCGCGGGATCGGAGGGCATTGCACCATGTTAGTGCAAAGAATCGGTCGTTGCGGTCGCGTTCCGCCAGTTCCCCGGCGGCCTGCCGATCATCGCGCCCGCTGCAGACTCAGGAACTTGTACATGTTCTCGATCGTGCGTTGGCGCCGCGAAGGATCCATTCCGCCGTCGTCGACCAGTTCCAGCCCGGCGTCGGCGATCCGGTTGGAAACGACCGCATTGTCGATGTCGAGGTCCTGGCGGCGGACCAGGCCGGACACCCGGTAAGTCTGTTCCCTGCCGTCGACATCGAGCGTCAGCAGGCCCCGGATGCGCACGCTGCGTTCCGGGTTTACCGCCACCACCTCGGCCGGAATGATGGTCAGCAGATTGCTGGACGCGGCCTGGGGATTGCTCGCGACCGGGGGCTTGGCCCAGGTCGATTTGAGCGCGAAGACCTTGATCGCATCGCCTACCCGATGCGCGGGCTGGGTCGCGGGGTAACCGACATAGTCGTTGACGTCGACCGGGCCCTTGCGCTCCAACGCGGACGCCGGCGGCGGCGACATCGGCAACGGCGGCGCCTCCAGCACCGGCCCGGACGGCTCCGGAGGCGGAGGCGCGGCCACCGCGGGGCTCCGGGCCCCGACCGGGCCGGCGCCTGCGGCCAAGATCATCAGCAGGGCCAGGATCGATGCGTGTCGGCTATTGGCTTGGGTACTCATCTGGGACGTCCTTTTCATTTCCGGTCGCGGGCGAACGAGCGAAGGGGCCGATTTGTCCGTACCCGGGCGGCAAGGCGTTCCGGATACAGAAGGGTCTTTCTGTGCCGGGGCAACCGGCTGAAAAGCAGAAACGCCCGTGGCCGCGGCTATTTAACCACATGGTTGACAGCAAGCCAGGACAGGGTGTCGACTGGCGTCCCGGCCGCCGACCTGGCCCATCCGATCGAGGAAGACTATGCAAGGCGAACTCGCAGGCAAGGTCGCGGTGGTCCACGGCGGCAGCGGCGCCATCGGCGGCGCGGTGGCGCGGGCGTTCGCGCGCGAAGGCGCGCGGGTGTTCCTGGCCGCGCGCGGACGCGAGCGGCTCGACGCGACGGTGGCCGCGATCGGCGCGGCCGGCGGCGACGCCGAAGCCGATTGCCTCGACGCGCTCGACTCCGACGCGGTCGCGGCCCACGCCGACCGCGTCGCCGAACGCGCCGGCCGCATCGACCTCGTGTTCAACGCCGTCGGCTTCGTCCACGTGCAGGGCGTGCCGTTCACCGAACTGAGCCTGGCCGACTTCGAACTGCCGGTGCACCGCTACATCCGCAGCCAGTACGCGATCGCCCAGGCCGCGGCGCGGCACATGGGCGACGGCGGCGCGATCGTGTCGTTGGTGACGCCGGTGTCGCGCATGACCGGCCCCGGCTACCTCGGCCACTGCGTCGCCTGCGCCGGCGTGGAAGCGCTGTCGCGTCACCTCGCCGGCGAACTCGGCGCGCGCGGCATCCGCAGCGTGTGCCTGCGCTCGCATGTGATTCCGGAAACCTTGGAGCACGGTTCGCATGCGCGCGAGGTGTTTCAGCCCCAGGCCGATGCGGCGGGCATGAGCCTGGACGAGATGATGCGCGCTGCGGCCGCGAGCACGCCGCTGCGGCGGTTGCCGACGCTGGACGATATCGCAGCGGCGGCGGTGTATGCGGCTTCGCCGCGGGCGGCGGCGATGACCGCGGCGATTCTCAATCTGACCAGCGGGGCGTTGGTGGATTGATGCCGCCGCGGCGTTGGCCGCGGCGGCACGCGGATCAGGGTTGCTTGACCGCGTTCGACGAACCGTTGGCGACATAGATGCTGTTGCAGTTGCCGGCGCCGTCGTGGCTGAAATCGATGTAGGAATCCGGCCCGACCGCGCCCGCCGCCGTGACCAGCGCCGCGCCGGTCGTCGTGCAACTCACGTAGCCGCCGGCCGCGTTCTGCGCCTCGCACCCGGCCTGCAAGCTGTTGCCGAGCGCACTGACGAAACAACCGATCGACTGTTTGGTGTCGGCGCTGTTGCGCGCGGTACCGGCCATGCCGAACGCGCCGATCGTATGACCCTGAGCGTTGGTCTTGAAGGTCACCGGCACATTGGCCTTGTCGCCGGCGTGGGCAGTCGCGGCCAGCGCCAAGGTTGCGGCCAGCGCCACGGAAATTGCGGGTTTCATTGTAGTTCCTCCCTGAAAGCCCTTCGGAATGAAGGGGCGCGGGCACTGGAACACGCGCCGGCGATGGCCACAATCGCGATTGCCGATCCGAATCGTGGAGCGCGCCGGCGGTCGCAGCCGCAGCGTGCCGGCCATCGCAACCGCCCTGCTCTGACCTGCGCGGCAACCCTGCCGCCTTTGTGTCGCGAGCCCTGAGCAGGCGCGGGCGCCTCATAGGCCGGCATCGCCGCGACCAACGCCGCTACCGATCCGCCATCGCGGCCGTGCCCTGGAACGACCGCGATGGCGATCGGCTCACGGCTGCCTGACCGGATTCACCGAGTTGCTGGCGACGTACAGACCATTGCGGTTGCCGTTCGCGTCGCGGTTGAAATCGACATAGGGATCGGGCCCGATCCTTTACCGAATGAACTCGCCCGTATCGAGTGGGCAGGCTCCCGGCTGATGATAGAGGCGATGCTTTTCGCAATACTCGGTTCCGGAGTTGGGATTGCAGTCCCATTCCACAAAAACGGCCGACTCAGGTACCACGAAATCGGGCAAATCCTCAAGCAGTTCCGGCAACGCCCCCCATCCCACCGGCGCGAATACCTTCACGTATCGCCCCTGCGAAATGTCCTGCGTCATTTCGCGAAAAGCTTGTGGAACGGTAATCGGCACTTCGAGTTTTTCCACCATCCACTTCGCAGCGGACATTATCCGGTCCTGGTCCACCAGCCCCCAGACTTCGAACTGGGAAAAAGTAGAGAACTCATCATGTTCCGACATCGAAAAAGCCCTCAAGATAGAAAAAACCGTCAACGCAAACCGCTGCCATCATTGAACATATAGCTTCGACCGGGCTTGTATACAATTCTGCTGTTGTTGACAACACCGTAGTCCATATTGGTCGAGGTCTGATTAAAGCGGAACGGCGGGGCGTTGGCAGGCACAATGATCGAAGAACGCTGCGGAGACCCGGCTGCGATGAATCCATCGAGCGAGAACTGGTCGCCGGATCTGTACACCCGCCCCATGGCGATGTCCTGGGGAGTCGGATTGCTGACCTCTTCCCGATTGTAGATGCTGCGCCAGTTCCGGCCGCTCGCCATCCGCGCCCCGCCTGGATGGGTGTGCATGATGAGCATTACATCTTTCGATCGAGGCCCGACCGACACGGACTTGGCCGTACCCGAATAGAGCGTATAGAAGCCGCCGCCGCCATTCTTTCCAGGTCCGTGGGTATAGGTCACGGCAAATTCGACGCCGTGCTTTTTTGAAGCATCGATGATTTCCGAGAACGTGGGACGCCGCGCGATCGCGACACCTGCCGCACCCGGCAACCCCTCTCCGGGGAGCACGCCATACAGCAGCATGTTTATCTCGTCGGGCGTTTCAAGACTGACCGTTTTTCCGGCCGTATCCCGCAAGCGAGCGGCAGCTTCCAGCCCCGGCATCGCAAATGCTTCGGCGCGCGTCGTTGCGCCGACTTGAGTGACGTTGGACAGATCGTCACCCGCCATCAATCCCGAAGAACCCGCCTGCCCGCGCGGGCCCAACGGCGCCCAGAGCAAATCCTTCATGGAAACGGCGCCACGAATCTCGATGGCCGCTGCGCCCACGCCGAGCACCCCGCCGAGAATCTGCAGCCCTCCGGAAACGTAATTTCCGTCGTAGATGTCCCGCGCACCCGAACCTATGCCGGCGCCGCCCATGAAGGCTCCGAACACCGGAACGAGAGTTCCTGCAGCCCCGAGTGCGCCGGCGGCCCAAGTCGCTCCCATGAACTTCAGGAACTGCTTGGAGTTCTCCCAACGGAACTCACGCCACTGTTCGTCGGTGATGTGCATGTACCGCTCGCCGACGCTGGACCGCCGCGGACCGGTGTATGTCGAGTTCAGCCACTCCCCGTAAGCGTTCTGCGCCTGCATCGCATGCTGCGACCGATAAGCGTTCAGATCGGAAACGATCGCGGATGTAGGGGCTTCCCGTCCGGTTTCGCGCGCCGAGAACCATTGCTCCACGAAATAGCGGTTGCCCCACTCATTGTTGGCCCGGACCTCGATACGAGGCTCCCACAGATTTTTATATCTGTCGGTCAGGGCGCTGTACGTGTGGTAGTAAGACGAAGGATCCTCGCCCGGAGCCATGGCCGGAGCCCCACGCGCCACGGCCCATCGCTGGAACCGTTCCGACTGGGATTCCGCAGGCGGTCGATCCATACGCAGGCTCTGCGTCCCGCGGCCGTCGCCGATATCCACGGACAGCGGCATCGATTCGAGCTGCAAGCTTTCGGGCTGGACCGGTCCAACGGCGCGATTGACGGCGGCATCGACGATCGCATTGCCGATCGTCGAGCCCAATGCGTTAGCGCCGAGCTCGCTCAATGTCGTGCTGTTCAAGTTGCCGCGGGCCGCCGCGCTGACCATGCCTCCAGCCATGTGCTGGGCGAACCCGCGAATCGCCGACAGCCCCACGTCCTGACGGGTCGCCCCGCTGGCCAAGGCGCCCTTCCAGGCGTCCTTGCCGCCATACTGGCCGCGGCCGATGCCTTCGCCCACGCCGTACGACACCCCGGCCGCGACCGCGGAAATCGCCAGGCCCTTCCAGTCGAAGCCATTCTGTTCGCCGGTCAGGATGTTCAACGCTTGGTTGGCGACGTTGTTGGCGCCGGCGGTAACGACGGCCTTGCCCAGGCCATTGCTGATCTTCGAGATCACATCGAGGTTGCCGATGCCGGCGGTGATCGCCGCGCCCGCTGCGCCCAATCCCACCTGTTTCCAGTTGAAACCGTCCTGCATGCCGCCAGCGATCAACACAGCCTGACTGGCGATCGACCCAACCGCACCGCCCAATGCAGCCGAACCAATGATGGTCCCTGCAGTTAGACTCAGGCTGGCGCCGCCCGCCATGACCGCCGCACCTTGCGACATCGCGCCCACGAAGCCCCAACCGGCACCCGAAGCCACGCCGGCGGTGTAGATGGAAACGACCACAGCCACCACCACCGCCAATATCTTGACGAACCCACCACACCCCTTCTTAGCCGCCGGCGGCGGCGGCGGTTCCGGCACCGTCGGGCTGGTGTTGCCCATCGCCGAGCCCGCGTCGTACGGCTTGAACGTGCTGGCGTTGTTGTGGATGTTGGCGACCTTGTTCGGCACCGTGAGCACGGTGTTCGGAATCAGGGCCTGGGTCGGGGCGAGGTTGTTGGCGTCGGCCAGCAGGTACCACATCGCCGAGTCGCCCCACAGCGCGGCGGCGATGGTCTGCAGGGTGTCGCCGGCCTTGACGATGTAGCTGCCCGGCGCGGCGGTCGGGTAGAGGCTGTTGATCGGCAGGTAGTTCTGGTCGAAGTCGGTGCCGGAGACCGGGGCGAAGCGCTTGTGGCGCTCGTCGTTCTGGGCGCCGGGCTTGACTTGGTTCTGGGCCAGCTCCTTGGCGTAGTCGATGCGGTCGATGCCGTCGTTGCCGGCGTTGCCGACCTGGCGGTCGTCGAAGAAGTAGTAGCTGTGGAAGCGGTTCTGGGTGCCCGAGGAGAAGCTGCCGTCCGGCCGCTCTTCGACGCCCAGCAGTTCGTCGCGCTGCAGGATGCGGCCTTCGCCGTCGGTCTCGTAGGAGAACGCGCGCCCGCCCTTGACGTCGCGCGCGGTCTTGATCCGGCCCAGGTCGTCGTACTCGAACACCGAGAACCCCGGCGCCCACGGGCCCCGCACGCTGCCGTTGCTGGCCTGGACCCTGATCTCGCTCTGCTTGGCGCTGTCGAACCAGCGGTAGGTGTAGGTGGTGGTGACCGTGGTCGCTTCGCCGTAGGTCTCGGTCGAGGTGACGGTGCCGTCGGCGTCGCGGTAGGTGATCGTGCCCTTGTTGGCCTGGTTGTCGTGCTCCTGCAGCAGCAGGCTGTCGTTGTCCCAGTAGCGGGTGGTGCTGCTCTTGAGCGCGCCGCTGGCGTCGTACTCGTAGTAATCGCCGACGCGGCCGGCGAGGTCGTTGACGCGGCGCGCGCGCAGCGTGCCGTCGATGGTGGTGTCGGTGAGGTAGCCGCGGATGTCGTAGGCGTAGCGCTCGGTATGGCCGTCGCGGCCGTAACGCGCCATCACGCGCTGGTTGGCCTGGTCGTAGGCCAGGAGCACGCCGTCGCCGCTGCCCTCGTTCACCTGCACGCGGGTGTCGTCCACGCTGGTGCCGCGGACTTCGTTCTTCTCGCCCAGCGTGCCCATGGTCACGACGAACCGGTTCATGTTGTCGTAGCGATACCAGTAGTCCTGCTGGGACCGCACGCCCGACACCGGGTCGTTGTACGTGGACAGCATGTGGATGCGGTTGCCCTGCGCGTCGTACTCGTACTCGATGACGTAGCGCGGGTCGATGACCTTCTTCAGGCGGTTGAGCTGGTCGTATTCGGCCCTGGACTGCTGGAAGGCCCAGGTGCCGCCGCGGGTGGTGAAGCCCTCGAAGGTGCGGTTGCCGTTGCGGTCGTACTCGTAGTAGCCGCGGATGCCGCTGACGATGTCGGTCTGGCTCTTGATCAGGCCGTTGCCGTAGTACTCGTACACCGTGTTGCCGGCCTTGGCGAGCAGGCCGGCGAGGTTGTAGTCGTAGACGAAGGCGTTGTCGCCGAAGTCCACGTGCGACAGCCTGCGGCCGCTGGCGTCGACCAGGTCGGTCGAGCTCTTGTTGTTGGCCAGCACCGTCACCTTGTGCCAGGCGCCCTTGCCGCCGTTGGCCTGCGCGTCCCAGGTGGCCGAGTAGCGGGTGACGCGCCCTTCGGCGCTGACCACGCGGCTGACGGCGCCTTCGATGTCGAAGTCGGTGGTGTCCTGGCCCAGGCTGGAGACGGTATGCAGGATGCGCCGGTCGAGCTCGTCGTACTGGTAGGTTTCCTCCAGCGCCTGAGTCTCGTTCGCGGCCTTCGGACGGGTCACCGAGATCAGGCGGTTGCCGGCATCGTAGCGGTAGCTGGTGGTGCGGCCGATCTCGTCGGTGACCACGCGCTGCTTGCCGTGCACGTCGAAGCCGTAGCGCCTGGCGCCGCCGTCGGCATGCCATTCGCCGACCAGGGTCGGCTTGGCGCTGCCGTAGTTCCAGGCCTGAGTGGTCAGGTTCCGGTTGGCGTCGTAGTAGGCGACGATGTTGCCGACCCGGTCGTAGACGTACTCCACCAGGTTGCGCACCGTGGCCACGTAGCCGTTGGCGTAGGTGATCTCCGCCAGCGGATCGAGCTTCTTCACCATCTTGCCGAGCGTGTTGTAGCTCAGGTTGGTGGTGTTGCCGTTGCCGTCGGTCTCGCTGGCGATCTCGCCGAAGGCGTTGTAGCTCTGGTAGCGGTGGATCAGGTTGGCCGAGGGCTGGATGGTGCCGAACTCCCAGCGCACTTCGCTGGCCGGGCGGTCGAGGTCGGGCCAGAAATAGCCGGTGTTGCGCACCAGGCTCAGGCCGGCGCCGGGGTTGCGCGCGTCGGCGAGGGTGCGGAACGCGTCGTAGAAGTACTCGTAGGTGATGCCCTTGTCGAGGGTCACGCTGTCCCAGTGGAACTTGCCGTCGGCGCCGCGCAACACCACCACTTCGCTGAAGTTCGCGGCGGTGTTGCCGTCCGGACGGTAGTGCAGCACCAGCACCTGGGCTTCGGCCTGCTTGGGGTCCAGGGTCAGCGAGTACAGGTGGCCGGCGAGCTGCAGCACCGGCTTTTCCTGCCGGCGGCGCGGGCCGATTTCGATGGTGCCGGAGATCTCGTAAGTCTGCGCCGGATCGACCATGCGGTCGGTCACGCTCAGCAGCAACCGGTAGCTGCGCACGCCGTCGCCGACTTCGGCCAGCAGTTCCGGCGGGATGTTCCAGCTCAGCGCACCGTTGACCACGCTGAGATTGAAGGCCTGGGCGGCGACGCGGTTGCCGTCGAGCACCTGCAGGTTCAACGAGCTCGCGTTCGGCGGCAGGTTGGCCAGGCTGATGACCGGCGCGTTCTTGGCGAAGTCCAGGTTCACCGCCGGCGCGGCGCCGACGCTGATGTCGCCGGTGACGGTCTCGATCACGGTGTTGTTGGCATCGCGCAGCTTGAGCACGACTTCGTAGTCGCCGCTCATGCCCGCGGTGTCCCAGCGGTAGCTGCCGGCGGTGCCGAGCGGCGGTTGCAGCGGCAGGTTCGCGGTGCCCGCCCACGGGTCCTGGCTGCCCTTGCGGCGGTACTCGACGATCGCGGTGTAGGGGATCACGCCGTCGCGGGTGCGCAGCGCGCTCATGTCCAGGCCGGCGTCGGTCCAGACGAAGTTGCCCAGGCCGTTGGCCTGGAACGCCGCCGAGTAGGCCGCTTCGTTGTCTTCCAGGCGCTGGACGCTGAGGTTGGGGCCGGCGACGAAGTTGTAGCGCTCGCGCCGCACCAGCTGGCCGTCGGTGTTCTCCACCACGTAGAGCATTTCGTACGACTGCCCGGCCGCGAGGCCGGCGGTATCGACCATCGCCTTGTCGTTGACGATGCTGATCGGCCGGCTCTGGAACGGGCCGTTGGAACCCATCGGGCGGACATAGACCTGCGCGCTGTTCGACGCCTGGATCGCCTCGGCCGGCAGGATCACGCCGCCTTGGGTGCCTTGCGGCAGGTTCGAGGCTTCTTCGTCTGGGGCGCGGTACTGCAAGCCGAAATACTTGTCGCCGCTGATCGCCTGGAAGTACCACTCGTGTTCCTGGTACTCCTCCAGCTCGACGATGACGCCACCGCCGACGTCGACCGGCGTGGTGGTGTAGCGGCTGATGAGGACCGGATTGCCCGGGTCGGACTTGCGCACTACCAGCACGCGGAAGGCGACCTCGATCCGGTACGGATTGCTGAGCTGCAGGATCTGCCCGAACAGGCCGCCGTTGGCGGCGTTGTTCTTGTCGAGATGGATCGTGACCGGGCCGGTGCCGAGGCCGTAGCCGACCACCGGGCTGCCCATGGTGGTGGGCGAGAACGCTTCGACCTTCAAGTCGTACTGGCCGAAGATCGAGGTCAAATCCGGAACGTTGACCGTCAGGTCCACGTCCAGCGACGAAACGCTGTAGTGCGAGTCGAAGCTCA
This sequence comes from Lysobacter yananisis, assembly GCF_031199375.1. NCBI lineage: Bacteria > Pseudomonadati > Pseudomonadota > Gammaproteobacteria > Lysobacterales > Lysobacteraceae > Lysobacter > Lysobacter yananisis. The sequence goes on along the minus strand of NZ_CP133568.1, from coordinate 1,931,705 downwards.
GCGTGCCCTCGGCCTGGAAACTCATCTTCACATCGCCCAGCGCCGGCTGCGCCTGGATCACGCCGTGCGCGGCGCCCAGGTTCGGCACCTGCCGTTCGGCGCCGATGCGCCCGCCCACGCCGACCGAGATCTCGCCCGGGCGGGTCGGATTGATCGGAGTCGGCTTGAGGCCCAGGCGCTGGCCTTCGGCGCTCATCGCCGCCTGGATCACCTGCACCGCGTTGTTGCGCTTGTCGTACAGGGTCAGCGTGCTGAACAACGACGCCTTGTCCTCCAGCGACATGTTGCGGACGGTTTCGAGATCGACCCCGCTCAGGTCGGCGGTCTGCGACTCGATCTTGACCGTGGCGTTGCCGTTGCGGTCGTACGCGTACAGCCGCATCACCCCGCCTTCCATGTTGCTGCGGTACATGCGGCCGGCGCGGTCGTAGTCGGCGACCTCCTGCCATCCGCTCGCGCCGGTGCCGCGGCCGGTGACGTCGCCGAACAGGTTGTAGCGGGTGCGCCGCTCGACGCTGCGGCTGCCGTCGCTGCCGACGGTGACGCGGCTGGTCTCGCGGTTGTCCTGGTCGTAGGCGACCTGCACGGTCTCGGTGCGCTGGCCGCCGCCGGAATCGGTGCGCCGGTAGCTCATCGTGAGCATGTTGCCGGCGAGGTCGTAGCCGAATTGGGTGGTGTAGCCCATCGCGCCGGTCTTGCTCAGCAAGCGGCCGCCGCTGCCGTAGACGTAGGTCGAGGTCTGGTCGGCCTCGACGCCGCCGCCGCGACGCACTTCCTTCACCACCTGGTTGAGGCCGTTGTAGGTGTACTCGGTGCGCGAGCTGACGCTGCGGCCTTCGTAATCGACGAAGCCGGGCAAGATCACCGCGGTGTTGCGGCCGGCCTTGTCGTACTCCCAGGAGAACAGGCTGCCGTTGGCGTCGGTGCGGCGCAGCAGGTTGCCGGCGGCGTCGTAGGCGTATTGGGTGAGCGCGCTGCCGGTGGCCTGGGTCAAGCGGCCGTTGCCGCTATCGACCGTGCCGTATTCCACGCCCAGGCGCGTTTCGCTGAGGCGCCGGCCCATGCGGTCGTAGGTGTATTCGGTGACGCGATGCGCGCCGGAGTCTGCGGTCGCGGCCGGCCAGGCGTCGATATAGGCCTGCAGGTCGGCGCCATCGGCCGGCGCTTGCGGGTTGCGGGTGGCGTAGCGGGTTTCCTTGAGCACGTTGCCTTCGGCGTCGCGCACCCAGGCCACGCCGTAACCCTCCGCATCGATCTCCAGGCGCTTGTTGCCCAGCGCGTCGTACCAGGTGCGGGTGACGCCGCGGTTGCCGTCGGTGTGCTCGATCAGGCGGCCGCCGAGGTCGTAGTGCCAGAGCTCTTCGATCTGGCCGATGTTGAGCTGGTAGCTGCGGGTCTGCTGGTTGGTGTCGCCGAAGATCGCGCCGAGGGTGAGCGCGCGGGTGCGGCGGCCGTTGGCGTCGTATTCGAAGGTCTGCTCGCGCGCCGCGCTGGCCTGGCCGGTGGTCGGATCGTTCGGAATCGCCGGCACGGTGGCGCCGGCCGGCAGCGCCACCGGCGTCAGGAACGCACGGGTGCGGATCAGGTTGCCGGCCTTGTCGTAGTCGTTGAGGGTCAGCAGGCCGTTGGCGCCGACCTGGCCGATCAGGCGGTCGGCGGCGTCGTAGTAGAACGCCGTGCGCGCGCCGTTGGCGGCGATCTTTTCGACCAGGTTGCCGCGCGCGTCGTAGAAGCTCTTCTCGACCGCGTTGGCGTTGGCGCTGCCTTGCGCCGTCGCCACGGTCTGGGTGCTGGAGATCGCGCGATCGAGCGCATCGTAGGCGAACACCGTCACCCGCTCTTCGGCCGTCTGCACCGCTTCGGCGCGGCGGATCAAGTTGCCGCGCGCGTCGTAACGGTTCTGGATGCTCAGCGACCTGGGCGCGCCGCTGTATCGATCGACCACGGTCACGTCATAGACCTCGGTCACCACCCGGCCGAGCTTGTCGTAGAAATAGGAGGTCTTCGCGCCGAGCTTGTTGGTGAACAAGCTCCTGTTGCCGAACTGGTCGTAACCGTACAGCTCTCCCTTGCCTTCCGCATCGGTGGTCGAGATCAGCTGGCCGAGCCCGTTGTAGTTCATGCGGGTTTCCGACACCGCGCCCGCCGGAATCGCCGGCAGCGCACCCGGCGCGACCGCGCCCGAAGTGCGGTTGGCATAGCGGCGCACGACCACGGCATTGCCGCGGTAGTCGTACTCGGTGACGGTGAGGAAACCCTCGGGATCGACCTGGTGGGTCGTGTTGCCGTTCGCATCGAAATAGAACGTACCGACGTTGCCGAGCGCATCCTGCACGGAGACCGCATTGCCGAACGCGTTGTACGTCCGGGTCACGGTGCCGCGGAGCGCATCGATCGACTGGATCAGGCGCCCTTGGCGGTCATATACCGCACGGCTGGTGTAGGCATCCAACAGCACGGCGCGCTGTGCCGGGCTCAGGTCGGCGGCGCGCAAGGCCGCTCCGGTTTCGTTGACGAAGTCCATCGACTTGCGCAGTGCCAGCGCCCAGGCCGAATCCGATTCGGCCAGTTCGACGCCGCGCGGATCGATGGTCGCGATCGCCTGCCCGAACGCATCGTAGACATAGCGCGTGTGCGCGGCCAAGGCCGTGTCCGCCGCCCGGGTCTGCTCCAGCAGGCGGCCGGCCGCATCGAAACGCCGGCGCGTGGCGACCTGAGCCGCAGTGCCCCAGGCCTGGAATTCGGCCGTCACTTGGCCGAGCCCGTCGTACTCGTAGCGGGTGGTCACGCCGAGCGCGTCGACCCGGTCGCGCACCCGTCCAGCGGCGTCGTAACGGTACAGCGTCGATGCGCCGTCGCCGCCGGCCACCCGGGCGGCGATAGCCGCCACGGTTTCGCCGTCGGTGATGGTGTTGGCCGCGCCGGTATAGGTCGGCCACTGCTTGTCGTACTGGATAGTCCGTTCGAGATTGCCGCGCGCGTCGTAGCGCTTTTCGATGAAGTAGCCTTCCGCATCGAACGAGAACACCTCGCGTCCGGCGGCATCGTAGAACCACAGTGTCGTCGCGCTGGCGAAGGTGTAGACGCCGCCGCCGGTGACCCTCGTCGCCCATGCGCGCATGCCCGCGTCGGTGTAGGCGTCGGGCCTGGTGTAGGGATATTCGGTGCCTTCCTGATACTGCATTCGCCGGGTCCGCTGCCCGGCGGCGTTGTAGACGTTGCCGACCACATAACCGCCGGCGTCGATCTCCCACGCCAGCCGGTTGGCGGCGTCATAGACCCAACGCTGGCGCGACACCGGAGGCGAGGCCGCGTTTTCGTTGAGATCGGCCCAGGCCGTCAGTTCGCTCAGGCCGGTGCCGGCATTGCCCGGATACGGCCAGTAGTGGCGCACCCGTCCGGTCAGGTTGCCGTTGCTGTCGTAATAGTTGCGGGTGACATAGCGGTTCGCATCGAGCTGGAACACCATCCGGCCGGCAGCGTCGTACACGAACTGCGAAGCGCGATCGGCCGCGTGCGCGCTGGCGCCTTGCGCCGCCAGCGCCGCCGCCACGTCCGCGACCGTGGCCGCTACCGCCGCACCGACGGCCGTTGCGTAGGCGACGGTCCGCACCACGTTGCCGCCGTTGTCGTAGACCGATTCGACCACGTAGTTGTAGGAATCCAGCACGTAGCGCAGGCGGCCGTCGCGGTCGTAGACGTAACGCGCGACGCGGTCCTCGCCCTGCGCCGTCAGCTTCTGTTCGATCTCGGCGGCGGTGGGATACGCGCTCACGCTGGCCGGATCGATCCGGCCGGCGTAGGCCGTGGTCCGCGCCAGGCGGCCGTCGGCGTCGTAGGCGCGGATCTCCACCGCGCCGGTGGCGTCGACCGTATGGGTCAGGCGGTTGTTGACGTCGTAGACGTAGCGGGTGACCTTGCCGTTGGCGTCGGTGCGGGCGACTACATTGTCGCGCCAGTAGGCGAACTGGGTCTTCAGCGCCAGCCCGTCCGGATCGACCGTGACGCTGAGCAGCTGGCCCTTCTTGTCGTAGCTGTTGAGCGTCACCTTGGCCGCGGCGGTGCCGGCGCCCTCGGTGACCCGCAGCAAACGGCCGAGCGGATCGTAGTCGTACGCGGTGGTGAGGTTGAGCTTGCCCTCGCCCGCATCGACCACCACGGCGATCTTCTGTCCGCCCAGGTCGTAGCGGGTCTCGGTGACCATGCCCAGCGGATCGGTCGCGCGGACCAGCTGGCCCTTGGCGTCGTACTCGTAGGTGGTCTTGATCTTGAGGCCGTCGGGATCGACCACGCGCTCGAGCACGCGGCCGGCCGCGTCGTAGGCGAAGGTGGTGCGCACGCCGCGCGCGTCGGTGCTCTCGATCACCTGGCCGGCCTGGTCGTACGCGTTGCGCACGGTGCCGGCGGGCGTGGTGGTGCGGATCAGGCGGCCGTCGAGGTCGTACTCATAGACGGTGCTGTTGCCGCGCCCGTCGATCACCTCTACCGTCTGCCCGTGGGCGTTGCGCTTGACGACGGTCTGGATGCCCTCGGCGGTGGTGGTGCGCACCTCGCGGTTGAAGGCGGTGAAGCTGTATTGGGTCGTGTTGCCGCTGCGGTCGGTCTGGCTGAGCACGTTGCCGAAGGCGTCGTACGTCATCTTGGCCCAGGCGTCGCCGCCGTCGAGCTGCTGCACCGCGCGGCCGTTGCGGTCGAAGCTGGTCAGGTACTGGCGCAGGCTGTATGCGGTGCCGAAGTAGACCTGCCCGAACGCGTTGGCGATTTCGGTGGTGGTGCGGCCGTTGTTGAGGACGTCGTCGACCCGCGCGTTGCGGTTGCCGCGCCGGTCGTAATAGAAGAGCGTGCGCGCCTCGTTGTTGGAGATGCGGTTGGCGCGATCGGTCCACTGCGAGGTCTGCTCGAGCTGGCCGAAGACGGTGTAGCGGTAGTCGGTGTAGCTTCCCAACGCATCGATGCTGCGGCTCAGCGCGCCGGCGATGGTGTAGCTCAGGTCGACCCGGCTGGCCTGCGCGTCCTCGAGCAGGGCGAAGGCCTGTTGCACCGCGCTGCTGAGCGCGCCGCCGTGCATCTGGCCCAGCGAGGCGGAGGTCAGGCGCTTGGCATAGGAGACCGTCTGCGCCACGTCGCCGAACGCGTTGTAGCGCTTCTGGGTCACTTCGCCGGCGGCATTGACCACATGGGTCGCGCGGCCCATCGCGTCGTAGTAGTACAGCGTCGCGCGGTCGAGCGCGTCGGTGACCGAGGCCAGCCGGCCGGCGGCGTCGTAGGCGTAGCGGATCGCGCGGTCCTGCCAGAGCGCGTCGACCTGCGCCGCGGTGGCGCCGCTGCCCAGCGCCGCCAGCGCCTTGGCGCCCTCGCCGGACAGTTCGGCCACCACCCGGCCCAAGGCGTCGTAACGGAACAGCGACTTGCGATCGTCGCGAACCTGTTCGACCACCCGGCCCTGGCTGTCGTAGCGGAACGTCGACAGCGTGGTGCCGCTGGCCGAATACTCGGTCTGCTTGAGCAGGCGGCCGTCGAGGTCGTACTGGTACTCGGTGGTTTCCAGCACGCCCGGGGCCGAGGCCGTCAGCGCCAGCAGGTTCGACGGCGCCACCATCCAGCGCAGCGCGCCGGGCGCTTCGAGCTGCTGGGTACCGGCGGGCCTGACCGACACCAGGCCGCTGTCGGCGCCGGTGCCGCCGGCGTCCCACACCGCGGCCAGGCCGGCATCGAAGGCCACGCCGGCATAGCTGGCCCGCTCGATCCAGACCTTGCGCTCGCTGCTGGCGTCCACCACCACCAGCGCGATCTGATGATTGCCGCCGACCGCGGCATCGGCGAAGAAGTTGTAGGTGTTGCTGGTGCTGTTGAGAGTGACGGTCTGCACCTTGGCCCCGTCGACCCACACCTCCACCTTCGGCCACACGCCGTCGGCGCCGGCGCCGGCGCGGGCGGTGAAGCTGCCGCCGAACCGCACCGGCGTGGTCGCCGGGAAGGCGACCTGGGCCAGCTTGAGCCCGCGCACGCGACGCGACACGTTGCCGGCGCTGTCGTAGTCGTAGCGGGTGACGTAGCCTTCGCCGTCGACTTCGGCGACCAGCAGGCCGCGTTGGTCGTAGAGGTAGTCGTGGAAGCGGTCGGTGCCGTCCAGGCTGGGGCGGATCTGATCGACGGTCGCATCGTCGGTCAGCTGCACCTGGCCGTTGTACGCGATCTCGCGCACCTTGCGGCCGGCGCCGTCGTAGACGATTTCCGTCATGTAGCGATCGCCGTCCACCTGCGCGCGCAGCAGACCGTCGCGGTCGTAGAAGTAGCGCATGGGACGGTCGAAGAACTTGTCGGTGACCGTGCCCAGCGACACCGCGTTGGCCGCCGTCGGCGCGGCCAGGAACGCGGTCATGTCGACGCGCTTGTAGTGGGCCATCGTCGACAGCAGCCGCGACGCCGCATCGTAGGCGTACTCGACCAGCGCGCCGTCGGCGCCGACGGTCTTGGACAGGCGGCCGGCGGCGTCGTAGAACCGCCACTGCGAGCGATCGTTGGCCGCGTCCGCGGCCGGACGCAGGCCGGAGTTCGCCAGCGTCAGCGCGACGGTCTGGCCACCAACCGTCGCGGTCTGCCGCGGCTGGCCGTTGCCGTCGACCAATCCCGCCAGCGCCGTCGCGTCGACCGGCGCGGCGTAACGGGTGGTGCGCACGATCTGGTTGTTGCCGTCGTAGACGTACTCGGTCAGCGCCCCGGCCGCGTCGATCTCGGCCACGCGGCGGCCGGCCTCGTCGTACAGCACGTGCGTCCTCGCGCCCAGCGCGTCCTCGCTCATGCGCAGGCGGCCGTCGCTGTCGTAGCGGAAGTTCACCTGCGACAGCACCGTGCCGCCGTTGCCGGACTCGGTCACCGCGATCAGCTCGCCGGCTCGGTTGTAGCTGGAGGTACGCACCAGGCCGTTGGCGAAGCTGACGATGGTGCGGCGCTGCGCGTCGTCGTACTGGGTGACGGTGACGCTGTCGTCGAACGCGGTGGCGGTCAGCAGCCGGCCCAGGCCGTCGTAGGTGAACTGCTCGACATCCTGCTGCGCCGTGCCTTCGCCCTTGTAGCGTTGCAGCAGGCGGCCCTGCGCGTCGTAGACATAGCGCGTGGAGACGACGCCGGCGTTGACGCCGTCGCCGTTCTGCAGGCGCGTCTGGTAGCGGGTTTCCAGCGTCAGGTTGCCGCGGAAATCGTAGCCGTAATCGACCTGCTCGCCGATGGACTGGGCGCCGGCCCAGGCCGCCAGCGCCGCTTCGCTGCGGTCGGCGCCGGCGTAACGGGCCTCGGCGAACTCCCGCATCGACACGGCCTGGCCTTCGGCGTTGTAGCGCCACTCGGTCACCCGCCCTTCCGCGCTGATCTTGAAGCGCAGGTGCTGCTCGGCGTCGTACACATACCGCGTCGTCGCCGCGGCCGTATTCGGCCCCGACACCGTCTCGCTCAGCAACTGGTTGTCGCTGCCGAAGGTGCGCTCGACCACCGTGCCGACCGCGTCTTCCTGCTTGATCAGGTTGCCGGCCGCGTCGTAGGTGTACTTGACCTCGTTGCCCAGGCCGTCGCGGATCGTCGCCACCTGGCCGGCGGCGTCGTAGCCGAAGAACTGGGTCTGGCGCGCGCCGTTCACCGCCGGGCTGCTGGTCTGCAGCAGTCGGCCCTGGGCGTCGTAGGCCAGGATCGTGTCTTGGCCGAGCGGATCGGTGATCGTGGTGCGGCGGTTGGCGGTGTCGTAGCTCAGCGTGGTCGTGCGCAGCACGCCGACGTCGCTGGTCTGGGCGATGCTGATCACGCGGTACTGGCCGTCGATCAACTGATAGCCGAAGGCGACCTTGGCGCCGTCGGACTGGGTGATCGAGGCGATCCGGCCGGTGCTGCCGTCGTAGCCGTAGGTGGTGGTGAACACCTTGCCGTCGGCGACCGAGTTGTCGTCCGGGCTCAGGTCCAGGGTCACCGTGCTCAGCCGGCCGGCGCCGTCGTAGCCGTAGCGCACCGCGGTCGAGGTCTGCGGGCCGCTGCCGTTGTTGGTGACGGTGCGGATCTTGCTGAGGCGGCCGTTGCCGTCGTAGTCGAGGTAGGTGATCTCGCCGTTGGCGGTGCGCACTTCGCCGAGCGCGCCGGCGGCGTTGTAGACGTAGCTCGTCGCATTGCCGTCGCGGTCGACGCTTTCGAACACGCGGCCGTTCTTGCTGGCGTCGTAGCGCTCGATCAGCTGGCTGCCGCCCTGGGTCCAGGTCCAGCGCTGGTTGCCGGCGTCCCAGGCCAGCGTGTCGCGGGTGCCCGCGCCTTCGCCGGCCACGTACAGCGAACGCGCCGCGTCCCAGGCGTAGGCGATGCGGCTGCCGTCCCAGTCGGTGCGGTAGACCACGCTGCCGGCGGTGTTGGCCGTCCCGGTCAGGCCGCCGACCTGCTTGCTGACCCCGGCGCGCCAGCTTTCGCCGATCAGCTGCGCCTGGCTGTTGTAGGCCCGGTACAGCTCGGCGTCGACGCCGCGGCCCATCAGCCATTGGTCGCGGTCGCGCAGGATCAGGTTGCCGGTCGCGGCGTTGACGAACACCTGCTCGCCCGACTTGCCGAATCCGGCCGTGCCGACCTGGCCCCTGCCGCCCAGTCCCAGCGCCGAGGACGCCTGCAGACCGAGTCCATTCCCTGTGACGATCGCGACCATGTGTGCCTTCCCGTTCCATTTGTGCCGCCAAGGGGCGGCTCTCAAATGGACTTCTCGGCACTTCGCGGAAAAAGTTTAGCCGGCCCTCGCAGCGGCCTTCCCGGGGCCGGCCCGGATCGTCGCAAGGCCCGTCCCGCCTGGCTTTCGCCGTTTCGAGGGGGTGTCGGGCCCGGGCGGGACGATGGCCGTGGCCTACCCCGTTGCGGGGGCAGGCGCCCCGGCGCCGGGTTACGTCTTAGCCAGCGAGGCCCGCACGCCCTGCAGGCGCCGTTCGAGCATCTGCCGGGTCGCCTCGTCGGGCCCGAAATCCAGGCAGCGCTCCAGGTCGGCGATGGCGGCGGCGTGATCGCCGCGCTCGATGTGCAAGGTCGCGCGGTTGTTGTAGGCGAAGGGGTGGCCGGGTTCCAGCTCGATGGCCAGGTCGAAGCAGCGCAGCGACTCGTCGAAACGGCGCAGCGCCAGCAACACCGAGGCGTACGTGGTCAGCAGCCAGCCGTCGCGCAGCCCCATCGCCATCGCCCGCTCCAGGTCGCTCAGGGCCCGCTCGTGCGCGCCGAGCATCGCGTGGGTGGTGCCGCGGTCGGCATAGCCGTGGGCGTGGTCGGGGAACGCTTCGAGGACGCGGTCGTACAGTTGCAGCGCTTCGTCGGTGCGGCCCTGGCCGACCAGGGCGCGGGCGCGCTGGCATTGTTCTGAGGGATTCATGCGGGCTCGTTCATGACACGGGCGGGAGGCTCGCGCGGGCCGGACCAACGCGCCGGCGCGGCGCGCACGCAGTCTACCGGCGCGCGCGCCGATGCGGCCACGGCCTGCACAGTCCCGCACCGGCGCCGGTCCTATAGTGCCGACAGTCGTTCTTCGCCTGGAGCCGCGCCATGTGGGACCCCGCCAAGTACCTCGACTTCGCCGACCTGCGCGGCCGACCGTTCTTCGACCTCACCGCGCGCATCGGCGCGCGCGAGCCGCGCCGGGTCGTCGACCTGGGTTGCGGCCCCGGCAACCTGACCGCGGCGCTGGCCCAGCGCTGGCCGCAGGCGGCGCTGGAGGCGAGCGACAATTCGCCGGAGATGGTCGCCGCCGCGCGCCAGGCCGGCCTCGATGCCCAGTTGCTCGACGTGCGCGACTGGACGCCCAAGCCCGACACCGACGTGGTGATCTCCAACGCGGTGCTGCAGTGGGTGCCCGAACACCGCGAACTGCTGCAGCGCTGGGTGCGCGAACTGCCGGCGGGCGCGTGGATCGCGATCCAGGTGCCGGGCAACTTCGACGCCCCCTCACACGCGCTCACGCGCCGGCTCGCGGCGAGCGCCGGCTGGGCCGACACACTCGGCGCCATCGGCCTGCGCGACGAAGGCGCGGTCGACGCGCCGACCGAGTACGCCGAACGGCTAGCGCGGCTGGGCTGCCAGGTTGACGCCTGGGAAACGAGCTACACCCAGCGCCTGCACGGCGAGAACGCGGTGCTGGAGTGGATCACCGGCACCGCGCTGCGGCCGATCAAGGCGGCGTTGAGCGCACACGACTGGCAACGCTTCCGCGCCGAGCTGGCGGCGATGCTGGACGAGGCGTATCCGCCGCGCGGCGACGGCACGACCTGGTTCGAGTTCCGGCGCATCTTCGTGGTGGCGCGCACGCCGGAGTGAAGCTCGCACCCGCGCAGATCTCCTCCGGCCCGCCTCGTCCTCGTTCCCGTCATTCCGGCGGAAGCCGGAATCCATTTTGCTCCTGCTGTTGCCGTGGCGGTTGCCGCTGCTCGTGCTCGCTCCCAAGCCCGAAGCCGTCGTCCCGCAGCCCCGGAGGGCGTGCGCATGGATGCGCACGCGCGCCATGGGGCAGGATGCCCCTTATGGCGCGGCCCCGCGCCGCTGCGAGCCATAGTGGCTCTTGATCCGAAAAAGAAGAGGCCTTTTCTTTGGTTACTTTCTTTGTGGCTTCAGACAAAGAAAGTGACCCGGCCGCTTGCGGACGGAAGCTCTTGATCTTCGCTTGTCGTCAAGCGAGCGCACACGCAAAGACGAACCCCGCCGCGGCACGCCCCCTGTAGGAGCGGCGCAAGCCGCGACCGCGCCACCGCAGCGATGGCGAAAGTTTCATCGTAGTTGCGTTGGCGCGGTCGCGGCTCGCGCCGCTCCTACAGTCGGATACGCAACCCCACGTCCGTCATTCCGGCGAAAGCCGGAACCCATGTTGACTTTGCTGTTGCTTTCGCCGTTATCGATGTGTCGCGCGACGACAAGCCACCATCCAAAGCTTTCGTCCGCAAGCGGCCGAGCTACTTTCTTTTGTCAGCGCGACAAAAGAAAGTAGCCAAAGAAAAACGCTTGTTTAAGGTCACAAGCCACTAGGTCCAGCACCGGGCGCGGGGATGCGCCATAAGGGACATCCTGTCCCATGGCGCACGCGCGCATCCATGCGCGCGCCCTCCGGGTCTGCGAGGCATACGCCTCAGGCGAGGGCCAGAACGGCAACAGCAAAAGCAAGGGCAACAACAACGGCAACGGCAAAATGGATTCCGGCTTTCGCCGGAACGACGGCGCGGGAAACTGCCGCTTATCCATCGCCCATAAAAAAGCCCCTCGCCACCATCCTTGTGGCGAGAGGCCAAACCCTGAATACCTCGGCGCGGGCGACGCCCGCGCCGGTCGCGCGCTTACAACGCCGCCCCGCCGAACTTGTGCGTGTACTGCACGAACACCTGACGCCCCAGCGCATCGAACCAGGACACGTCGTAATACGGATAGCCGGTGTAGCTCGCGTCCTTCGGCGGCATCTTGTCGAACAGGTTGGTCACCGATACCGACAGCTGGTTGTGGTCGGTGAAGCGGTACTGCAACGACAGGTTGTAGCGGTAGGTCGCGCCGATCCACGGGCTGCCGCCCTCTTCGGGATCGTAGGCTTCGTTGTAGGAATCGTAGTTGGGCAGCTTGCCCAGGCGCTCGCCGTGCACGGTCGCGGTCCAGCGGTCGCGCTCCCAGCTCACGCTGGCGCTGGCCTTGCTGCGCGGGATGTCGAAACCGCTGTTGATCGCGAACTGGTCCTCGACCCGGTCGCCGGCGTACTGCTGGCTCTCGTGCTCGCGCACCCAGCTGTAGTTGCCGCTGAAGCGGAACACGCCGGCCGCGGTCTCCCAGCGCCAGCGCGCGGTGAAGTCGACGCCGTTGGTGCGCTCGCGGGCGATGTTGATCGGGTTGACGTAGGTGCCGTACAGGCGGCCGTCGGCGCTGCGCACCACCCGCGCCAGCGCTTCCACGCAGGTCGGCGAGCCCGCGCTCACCGGGGTGCCGTCGGGACGCTGGCCCAGGCGGCAGTCGGCTTCGTCCTGCAGCACGCTGTCGGCGCGCAGGTCCTGCACCTGGTGGCGCAGGTCGATGTCGTAGTAGTCCAGCGAGAAGTCCAGGTTCGCCAGCGGCGACCAGACCACGCCGGCGGTCCACGAGGTGCTGGTCTCCGGATCGAGCTTGCGGTTGCCGCGCCGGGTGACGATCAGGCTCTCGTCGGAATAGCTGCAGTCGGCGTAGTCCACGCCCGGCTCTTCGCTGCGGCAGCGGTAGTAATCGATCGCCGCCGATTCGCTGTTGCCTTCGCCGGCGAACACGTAGTGCAGGTCCGGCGCGCGGAACGCGGTGCCGTAGGAGCCGCGCAGCAGCAGCGTGTCCAGCGGCCGCCATTCCAGGCCGGCGCTGTAGGTGAACTTGTCGATGCTGCCGCCGCCGTAGCGGTATTGGTCGTAACGGCCGGCGACGCTGAGGTTCAGCCGCTCGAACAAGGGCAGGCGCAGTTCGCCGGCCGCAGCCCAGCGGTCGCGGCTGCCGCGGCCGTTGGAGTCGCGCCAGCTGTAGTAGTAGTACTGCGTGGCCAGCGGGTCCGGACGCAGGTCGTAGCTCTGGTTGCCCGCTTCGACGGTGCCGGCGAAACCGGCCGCGCCGGCCGGCATCTGGAACAGCTCGGTGTTGGTGAAGGTCAGCGACAGCGTGTCGGTGCGCGACTTGGGCTGGTAGACGGTGCGCGCGGCGATCGAGTCGTATTCGGCGCGGCTCAGCGGCCGGTACAGGCGCGAAGGGTCGGCGTCGAAGGTCGGATAGCCGTCGTCGTCGGTGCCCAGCTGCGGGCCGAGGAACAGCGCGTTGGCCTTGGCCGCGACGATCTGCGGCCAGCTGATCGTGGACTGGTACTGCGAATGGCTCAGCGCGGTTTCCCAATCCCAGTTCGCGCCCCACCGGCCCTTGAAGCCGGTGGTCAGGCTGAAGGTCTTCTGCCGGGTGCGGATGTCGCCGTTGTTGAGCCCGCCCATTTCCTCGGGCGTGAACTGGCGCTGCCAGTATTCGAGCTGGTCGGTGGCGCGGTTGAAGAAATAACCGCTCTCGTCGCCGTCGGGACGCTGGTACACCCACTGGGTCACGTCGCGGAACATCGACAGCTCGTGGTAGCCCAGTTGCAGGTCGGCGAACCATTCCACGTCGTTGTCGAAGCGGTAGCTCAGCGAGCCGTAGGCGTTGAGCCCGCGGCGCTTGCTCAAGATGGTGCCGTAGCCGATCGAACGGTCGCTGCCGCAGTAATAGCCGTCCTCGCCGTCGACGCCGTAGCCCGGGCGCGAGGCGCGATAGGTGTTGCCGCCGTTGAGCGCGGCGACGCCGTCGCAGGCGCCTTCCGGGTCGAGGTATTCGTCGTACCAGTTGGTGCGCAGGAAGGTGCGGCGCGGCGCGCGGCTGCCCGCGCTGGGGCCGTCCAGGGTCGAGTCCTGGCGCGAACGGTCGTAGGCCCACAGCGGGTTCTGCACGACGATCTCGGCGCCGTAGATCGCGGTGAAGCGGTCGTTGCTGTAGCCGCTGGACACGCTCAGGTCGAACGACTCGGCGCCGCCGCGGGTGGCGTCGCCCATGCGCACGTCGACCGTGGTGCCGTCGGCCTGCTTCTTGAGGATGAAGTTGACCACGCCGGAGATCGCGTCCGAGCCGTAGATGGCCGAGGCGCTGCCGGTCAGGATCTCGATCCGCTCGACCATGCCCAGCGGGATGTTGGAGATGTCGGTGAAGTTGCTGCGGCCTTTGAACGGCATCGGGAAGTCGGCGATGCGGCGGCCGTTGACCAGCACCAGGGTGTGGTTGGGGCCGAGGCCGCGCAGGTCGACCTGCTGCGCGCCGGGCGAGAAGTCGGCGCCGCTGGCGGACTGCTGGCTCTGGGTCTCGCCGCCGTTCTGGGTCATCGCCCGCAGCACGTCGGGCACGGTGGTGAAGCCGTTGGCCTTGATCTCCTGCGCGGTCATCACCGTGACCGGCGCCGGGCCCTCGATCTGCGCGCGCGGAATGCGCGAGCCGGTGACCTGAATGGTCTCCAGGTCGGTCGCCGCCGGCGGTTCCGGCGAGGCGCCGCCGCTGGTCGCCGGCGCGCGCGGCGCGGCCGCGGCGGGCTTGGCCGCGGCCGCGTCCTGGACGATGACCAGGCCGCCGGACGGGTCGCGGCGGGCGACGAAGCCGCTGCCGCGCAGCAGCCGGTCGAGCGCGTCGCCGGCCGCCATGGTGCCGCTGACGCCGCCGGTGCGCAGGCCGCGCAGCTGGTCGGCGGAGTAGACGAACTGGGCGCCGGACTGGCGCGCCAGCGCGTCCAGCGCGGCCGACAGGTCGCCGGCGGGAATGTCGACCCGCGCCGGCGCCCCCTGCGCCTGGGCGGACAAGGCGGCCGAACAGGCCAGCGCCAACAGCAGCACACGCACACCACGCACAGCTCGCACCATTGGTTTCCCCTCTCCCCGTCGGCGCTCGTACGGCGCCGTTGTGTATGTCAGACGAACGAAGTCGGCAAATCCCGCATGCGGCGGCGGCTGGGCCGGGGCTGCGGGGGGGGCATAGTCTGCCCGGCTTTTGTGGGAGGGCCTTCAGGCCCGAAGCTTTTCGCTCCGACGCAGCGATCCGGCCGGAGGCACCGGGCCATCAGGCATGAGGCTTTCGGGTCGGTCGGCCGCGACCCGGCGCAACAGCGTCGGGCCTGAAGGCCCTCCCAAGATGTCCGGTCCACGACTGCGGCCGACCCGGGCCGCCCTCAGCGGCTGTGCAGCACGATCCGGTCCGGCAGCCGCTCCGCCCGCACCGGCATCGCCTGTTCCAGCAGGCCGACGAACATCTCCGCGTTCGACCAGCGGAAATTCCCGCCGACGCGCAACTCGCCCGCGGCGGTGTCGGCGATCACCAGCTTGCGCGCGCTGTAGCGGTTGAATTCGGCCGCGGCCTGCGCCAACGGGGTGTCGCGGAACACCAGGAAGCCGTGGCGCCAATCGACATAGCGCTCGGCCTCCTCGACCGCCACGCTGCGCACCAGCACGCCGTTCGGCCCGGCCAGGGCGATGCTGCCGGCCGGCAGCAGCGTGGTCGGCTGCGGGTGGCCGCCGACCGGTTCGGATTCCAGCCGCACCGTGCCCTCGGTGACCACCACGCGCAGGTCGGCGCCGTCGCGGCGGACCGAGAAATGGGTGCCCACGGCGACCACCCGGCGCGCGCCGGCTTCGACCGCGAACGGCCGGCCCGGGTCCTTGGCCACGTCGAAGAAGGCCTCGCCCTGGGCCAGCTCGACCCGGCGCCGCGCGCCCGACAGCGCCACCTCGATCCGGCTGTCGCTGCTGAGGGTCGCGCGCGAGCCGTCGGCGAGCGCCACTTCGTCGGTCGCGCCCAAGGCGGTGCGGTAACTGGCGCGCTCGGTCGCGCCGTAATGCAGCCAGCCCCAGCCCAGCCCGACCGCCAGAACGGCGACCGCGGCGGCGGCGGCGGCGAAGGGCCCGCGCGACGCCCGCACCGGCTCGCGCCGCGGCTGGAACGTCAGCGCATCGGCGCGCGGCGGCGGCGGCGCGACGCGGTCGCGATCCTCGCCCGCGTCAGCACTCGTAAACGGCGCGCGCGGCGGCGCGACCTCGTCCCACGCGGCGCGCGCGGGCACGCCGTCTTCGCCGGCGGCCAGCGCCTGCAAGCGCCCGGCCTGCCGCCATGCCGCCTGCAGGCGCACGAACGCGACCCGGTGCGCGGTCGCGCGCGCCAGCCAGGCCTCGAGTTCGGCCTGCGCGGCGGCCGGCCAATCGCCGCTGTCGCGACGGGCCAGCCACTGCGCGGCGATTTGTTCAATCTCCCTGCTTCCTGCCATGTCCGTCCTGTCCGTGCGTGCCTTCGTCCGTCGCGGACGGGTGCGCCGCCTCGCGCCACGCCCGGCCTTGCGCACCCGCCCCGTCCGCCTGCGCCTCGCCGCCGAAATAGTGCTCGGCCAGCAGGCGCATGCCCTTGGCGATCTGCTTCTCCACGGTCTTCTCGGTGATGCCCATGCGCTGCGCCACCTGTTTCTGCGGCAGTTCCTCGACCCGGCGCAGCCACACCGCCTCGCGGCAGCGCTGCGGCAGGCGGTCGAAGGCCTCGGCCAGGCGGCGCAGGTTCTGGCGCGCGCCGAGCCGGCGCTCGGGCGAGCACTCGTCTATTAGGACGTTCAAGGACTCGAAATCACCCACCGGCTCGATCGACACCACCCGGCCGCGGCGCAGCCGGTCGGTCATCAGGTGGCGCGCGGTGGCGAACAGGAACGGCTTGGGCTGGTGCGGGCGGGCCTTGCCGGCCGCCTCGTAGACGCGCACATAGACTTCCTGGCGCAGGTCGTGGATCTCGTCCGGATGCGGCCACACCCGGCGCAGGTACTGCACCAGCGCCGCCTCGTGCACCAGGATGTCGGCGGCGAACCACGCGTCCAGATCGGTGTCCATGCGCGGACATTAGCCCAGCCCCGCGCGCGGCGCACCACTCGGGCGTCGGCCGCGCGCGCGGCGATCGTCGATGGGGGATCGCGCCGCCCTGCTTCGTCGTGATGTACAGATCCCGATTCGGAGAGCGTGCGATGCGCAGTTCGTCGATGTGGTCCCTGTCCGCGTTGCGGCGCAAGACGCTGGCGGGGCTGTGGCTGGCCGCGGGGCTGGCCTGCGCGACGCTGGGCGCGTACGCGCAGGCGCCCGCCGGCGGCGCCGACCCCGCGCAACGCGACGGCTATCGCTATTACGAAATCGGCCGCCTCGACGCGCCGCGCCCGCAGCCGACCCGCGCCGGGCTGATGCTGGTCGGCGGCGGCGACTGGCCGCGCGAGGCCTTCGCCTGGATGGTCGAGCGCGCCGGTCACGGCCGCATCGTGATCCTGCGCGCGTCCGGCACGGTCGAGGCGCAGAACGAATTCTTCGACGACATCGGCGGCATCACCGGCGCGCAGACCCTGGTGTTCCAGGACCGCCGCGCCGCCAGCGACCCGCAGGTGCTCGACATCGTCCGCCAGGCCGACGGCATCTTCATCGCCGGCGGCGACCAATCGCGCTACGTGCGTTTCTGGAAGGACACGCCGCTGGCGCGCGCGCTCGACGCGCACGTGCGCGCGGGCAAGCCGATCGGCGGCACCAGCGCCGGGCTGGCGATCCTCGGCGCGTACGCCTACGGCGCGATGGACGGCGGCAGCGTGGTCTCGCAGACCGCGCTCGACGATCCGGCCGGGCCGAAGCTGACCATGGTCGACGACTTCCTGCACCTGCCGTACCTGCACAACGTCGTCACCGACAGCCACTTCGGCAAGCGCCAGCGCCTGGGCCGGCTGATCGCGTTCCTGGCGCGGCTGTCGAAGGAACACGGCCGCCACGATCTGGTCGGCCTGGGCGTGGACGAATACACCGCGCTGTGCATCGACGCGCACGGCGAAGGCAGCGTGTTCAGCGGCAACGGCGGCAAGGTCTGGCTGGTCAAGCCGCGCCAGCCGGCGCGGGTGTTCGCCCAGGGCGAGCCGCTGAGCCAGCGCGCGGTGCCGGTGATCGGCATCGGCGAAGGCAGCGCCTTGCGCATGCGCGATTTCAAGGTCGAGCGGCCGGCATTCGTCGAGCTTTATGATGTCGAATCCGGGCAGCTGATCCTGCGCGAGGACCCCGTCGACGGCGACGCCGCGCGCGAGGGCCTGCGGCTGCCGAACCTGTCCTATGGAGCCGATGATGACGAACTGGTTGCGCCGTAACCTGCACCTCGATCTGCGTGGCGCCTGCTGCGCCGCCTTGCTGGGATCAGTGGCGCTCGCGCCGGCCGCATGGGCCGCGGATGCGGCCAAGCCCGCCTCGCCCAAGCCCGTGCTGGTGATCCACGGCGGCGCCGGCGTCGAGCGCGCCGGCCTCAGCGAGCAGGACCAGAAAGACGCGCGCGCGGCGCTGGAAAACGCGTTGCGCGCCGGCCACGCCGCGCTCGCCGCCGGCAAGCCGGCGCTGGACGCGGTGACCGCGGCGATCGTGGTGTTGGAAGACGCGCCGATGTTCAACGCCGGGCGCGGCGCGGTGTTCACCCACGACGGCAAGAACGAACTCGATTCGGCGGTGATGGACGGCGCCAGCGGCCGCGCCGGCGCGGTCGCCGGCGTGCACCGGGTCAAGAACCCGGTGACCCTGGCGCGCGCGGTGATGGAGAAGTCCAAACACGTGATGCTGGTCGGCGACGGCGCCGAGGTCTTCGCCAAGGAAGCCGGCGTGACCCTGGTCGATCCGTCGTACTTCCGCACCGAGAAGCGCTGGCAGCAGCTGCAGAAGGCGCTCAAGGAAGAGGCGTCCGGCCAGGCCCACGAGGACATCGAGACCGCCAAGCACTTCGGCACCGTCGGCGCGGTCGCGCTCGACGCCCAGGGCCGCCTCGCCGCCGGCACCTCCACCGGCGGCATGACCAACAAGCGCTACGGCCGCGTCGGCGATTCGCCGATCATCGGCGCCGGCACCTACGCCGACGCGCGCTGCGCGGTGTCGGGCACCGGCTGGGGCGAGTACTACATCCGCGCGGTGGCCGCGCACGAGATCTGCGCGCGCATGCGCTACGCCGGCCAGAGCGTGCGCGAAGCCGCCGAGGGCGTGATCGACCGCGACATCCCCGCCGCCGGCGGCGACGGCGGCGCGATCGTGCTCGGCGCCAACGGCGACTTCGCCCTGCCGTTCAACACCGAAGGCATGTACCGCGGCTGGATCGGCGCCGACGGCGTACCGCACGTCGCGCTGTTCAAGGACGAGAAGCTGGCCGAGCCGGCGGTGCGCTGAGCCGCGACACCGCGGATACGTCGCGACCGGCTACCCCGCGGTCGCGGCTCGCGCCGCTCCTACAGGGAGCATCCGCCGCTTGCATCGCAGCGGGAAAAACTCACGGCACGCCCCGACACAGCCGCAATCCCCCCCTGTAGGAGCGGCGCAAGCCGCGACCGCGACGCCGCAACTACGACGCAGCCACTACAGCCTCAGCGATTGGCCATCCGCAACTGGTTGACCATCACCTGCAGCTTGTCGCGCGGCATCTGGTTGATGTAGTCGATCGCCGCCTGCCCTTCCAGCGGGCGGCCGGCGCCGATGCGGTCGTCGCGCGCGGCCTGCATGATCAACGGCACCGTCGGGATCGACAGGTAGTATTCGTCCTCGCCCTGGTCGCTGAGCACCGCCGCGGCGTCGGCGTCGAAGCCGGCGTTCTGCAGGAACTTCATCGAGCCCTCGACCTTGCCCTGCTTGTCGCGGTAATCGCCGAGCGCGGACTGGCCGAACACCGACACGCCGATCATCACCGAGCCGACCAGCGCGCCGACCGGGCCGGTCGACACCGCCATGATCACGGTGCCGGTCGCGCCCAGGCCGTACAGGCCGGCTTCCACGCCCTTGAGCGGACGGTCGGACAGCAGCGCGTCGACCAGCTTGGCCACGTCGCCCACCGCCGACACCACGCCCAGCACCTTGTTGACGTTCTCGAAGCGCTTGAGCCCGCTTTCCAGCGCTTCCATCGCCGCCGGCGAGTTGCGGTCCACCGCCTGCGCGGCGGGGTTGGTCAGCAGGTCGCGCGCGTCCTTGACCAGGCCGGCCGCGTCGCCGAACGCGGCGATCTGGTTGGCCCAGGTCGGATCGGAGATGGCGTCGGCGGTGGACTTGCCGAAGGCCAGGCCGGCCGCGGCCACGCCGAGCGCGCGGAAGGTGATGCCGGCCGGCTGCTTGGCGCCGAAGCCCTCGATGCCCTGCAGTTCGGTGTGGAACTTGTTGAGCTGGGTCGCCATCGCCTGGGTATCGCCGGCGGGCACGTCCAGCAGTTTCTCCAGTTCGCCGATCGCGCGGCGGTACTGTTCGGCATCGGCGCCGAGCGCGCCGGAGTACTGCCGGCTCATCGCCTCCAGCCGGGTCTTGCCGTCGGCGACGCTGGCCGGGTTGTCCGGATCGACGCCGGCGAACACGCTCATCGCGTTCTGGTTGATCGCCTGGCTGGCGAGCCGCTTCAGGTACTCGGCGCCTTCCTTGGAGACCTTGGTCGCGTCGAACAGCGCCGCGGTCGAATCGGCGTTCTCGCCGACCAGGAAGCGGTCGTCGCTGCCGGCGGCCAGGCCGAAGGCCTGCAGGGTGTCGTCGTCGTTGGCGATGGACTTGATCGTGTCCATCAACTCCGGGTTGGTCGCCTTCACCTGCGCCGGCAGCGCGTTCAGGCCGCCCAGCGTTTCCTGCAGCAGGCGCCCGTCGGCGGCCAGGTCCTTCTCCAGTTTCTGGTACTTGCTCAACCAGTCCGGATCGTCCTTGCCCTTGGCGGCAAGGTAGTCGTTGACCGCCTTGTTCAACTTGTCCGGCGGCAGGCCTTCGGAGTACTTCAGCAAGCGCGCCAGCTCGCCCATCATCTCCTTGTACTGGCCGAGGTTGCCCTCGATGCGCTGCTGCAGCAGCTCCGCGCCGTGGCTCACGCCGCGCAGGAACACGCCGGCCAGTTCGTTCTCGCCCTTGCCCTGCAGCTGCCTGGCCATCTCCAGCGCCAGTCCGGGACCGACGCCGTCGCGTATCGCATTGGAAATGTTCTCGGAGAACGGATAGCCCTGCCCGCGCCAGTCGCCGGAATGGCCGACGTAGCTGGCGGCGAGGTCCGAACGCAGGCGCGGGCCGTCGCCGGTGTCGCCGAGCGATTCGTACACCCGGGCCATGTTGGCGTAGGACGTCGCTTCGCCGAACTTGTTGCCGCCGGCGTACATCGGCTTGACCTCGGTGATGCGCAGCACCGTGTCGAGGTTCTGGGTGACCACGGCCTGCGCCAGCGCCGGCGGCAAGCCGTCGGTCAGTTCGGCCAGGCGCCGCGAGGCTTCGTTGGCCGGGGCCATCAGCGCCTTGGGATCGCCGCCGGAATCCACGCCCTTGAACGGCTCGGCCACGTACGGTTCGATCTTCTCGTTGATCAGCTTGCCCAGCTCGATGCTGGTCGACAGCCGCTGCTGCGCTTCGGGCGAGATCTTCGACCACTGGTCCTTGAGGATGGCGACCACCGACTTGGGATCGCCGGCGTTGGCGACCATCACCGTTAACTCGACTTCGTGGTCGACGCGGATGTCCTTGCTCACCGCCTCGATGCCGGCGCGCGCGGCCGGATCGTCGGCGTAGCGCTCGGCGATGCTGCGGCCGTAGCCGTCGATGGTCTTGGCGTCGTACACCGCGCCGGTCGGGCGGGCGTCGAATTCGGCCTGGTAGCGCGACTGCATCTCGGCCTTGACCGCGGCCTTGAGCTCGGCGCGGGTTTCCGGCGTGGAATGGGCGGCATCGGCCTGGACCGCGGTGTCCACGCGCTGCACTTCCGGCGACTTGTCCGTCTTGTCCGTCGCCTGCTGGGTGTAGGCGACGGTCTGAACCTGGGCGCCGTCGTGCTCGGCCGGCGGCAGCGCGATCTCGGTGTCCGGGTACAGCGCTTCCCAGTTGAGCACCTGCGGGTTGGCGTCCTTGATCTGCTGTTCGAAGGTCTCCTGCGGCACCGTGCCGCGGTATTGCGCGGCGATCTGCGGCAGGGTTTCGTCGCGGGCGATGGTGTGCACCGGCGGCAGCGGCTTGGGCTGCGTGGCCAGCTGTTGGACGGTGCGCGCGACCGAATCGATGAGGCTGAAGAGGGACATGGCGGGGGCCTTGGGATTCAACCCGCAGACCGTAGCACCGGGGCCGCCGTGGCGATGCCTGGGGGCGGCCCCAGGGGGCGGGAAATGCGGGCGGAAACTGTCCTCGACGACCGGCATCCAGCAGCGTTGCGCGCGGCGGCGCGACCGCAGTTCGCAAGACCGGCACAACGCGCGCGCAGTGCGTATGTTCAGCCACGATCGGGCCCTGCAGCAGCGGCGCAAGCTGCGAACGCGACACCGCAGGACGACGCGACCAGCCACCCGCGGCGCGGCTCGGGCCGCTCCTGCAGAGGGCCCACAACTTACGGCGACGCTGCAATTTCCCCTGTAGGAGCTGCGCAAGCTGCGACCGCGACACCGCAGGGACGACGCAACCGGCTACCCTGCGGTCGCGGCTCGCGCCGCTCCTACAGGGCGCTATCGCAACTTCCGTCGTCGATGCCGTTGCGCCCCGGGGGTCAGGCCTTGCGTGCCAGCCGGCGCGCAGTGGCCGGGCCGTTGAGTTCGCGCAGCGCGTCCTTGCCGTTCCAGCGCGAGCTCGGGTCGGCGGATGCGGCCAGATGGGTCGCGCTGCGCAAGGCCGCCGCATGCAGCGCGGCGTTGCGCTTGCCGATCGAGCGCAGCGCCCAGTTCACGGCTTTCCTGACGAAGTTGCGCGCGTCGCCGGCATGCGCTTCGACCAAGTCCAGGCCGCGCAGGAACGGTTCGTCGCCGGCGCTCTTGTCGTGCACGCTCTTGCTCGCCAGCAGCGCGAACGCGGCGCGGCGCACGAACTCGTCCTCGCGCCGCGCCCATTGCTCGATCTTGCGCCAGGCCAGCGGGCTGCGGTCGAACAGGGCGAAACAGACGGTGTCGCACACCGCCCAGTTGTCGAAGTCGCGCGCCCAGCGGTCCATCTGCGCGGCGGTGACCGCGGCCGGGTCGTCGAGGTAGGCGGCGAGCAGGCGCGCTTCGTACCAGCCGCTGTCCCACAGCGCCGCGGCGAGCGCGCGGTCGCGGCCCAGGCGCTTGGCCACGGCCTGGACCTGGGCCATCGGCACGCCGAAGGCGCGCTCGCTCGGGATCGCGAAGCGCGCCATGCCGTCGCGGTGACGCGCGTCGGCGGCGGCGCGCAGGGCGTGCAGCGCCTGCTCCAAACGCGCCGGCAGCGGTTGCGCGGCGAACGCGGCCTGCGCGGCCTTGCGCGCGGCCACGGTGGTCTTGCCGTCGGCGCGTGCGGTTGTTCGCGAACGGTTCGGCGCCGATATCGCCGCGGAGGTCTGGGTGGCGATCTTCGCCGCGGCCTTCGGCACGGATCGCTTGGTCGCGGCTTTCTTCGCCACCGCCTTGCCCGCGGCGGGCTTCTTCAGCGCAGGCTTGTTCGCAGCAGATTCGTTCGCAACACCGCGTCGCGGCCCGCGCTTCGACGCCGGCGTCTTCGCGCCCGCGGCGTCCGCCGGCGCGGTCGCGGCGCGGGCGGACGTTCGGGCGGTCGCGTTCTTGGCCATGGCGGCGCCTCGGATCGGCGCGGCCGCCAACGAAAAGGGCCGCGACGCCAATGTACCCATCGGCGCCGCGGCCCGCTATCGGCTCAGGACTGGACTGAATGCCTCAGTGCCCGCCCGCCTCCGGCTTCGGCGGCCGCACCAGGCTCAGCACTACCGAGGTGCCGATGATCGCCGCCACACCCAGCAGCGAGACCAGGATCGGGATCTTGTAGATATCGATCAGCAGCATCTTGGCGCCGATGAACACCAGCACCGTCGCCAGCCCGTACGGCAGCAGGTGGAAGCGGTCGGCCATGCCCTGCAGCAGGAAGAACATCGCGCGCAGGCCCAGCACCGCGAACACGTTCGAGGTCAGCACGATGAACGGATCGGCGGTGATGGCGAAGATCGCCGGGATCGAGTCGACCGCGAAGATCACGTCGGTCACGCCGATCAGCGCGATCACCGCGAACAGCGGGGTGAACCAGCGCTTGCCGTCGCGCACGATCGACAGCTTGCTGTCGTGGTAGTCGTCGGTCAGGCGCAGGTGGCCGCGCATCCACTTGAGTACCGGGTTCTGCTCCAGGTCCGGACTCTTGCCCGCGGCCATCAGCATCTTGATGCCGGTGAACACCAGGAACGCGCCGAACACGTACAGCACCCAGTGGAACTTCGCCAACAGCAGCGCGCCGGCGAAGATCAGCACCGAGCGCAGCACGATCGCGCCGAGGATGCCGATCACCAGCACGCGCTGGCGCTGCTCCTCGGGCACGGCGAAGTAAGTGAACAGCATCAGGAACACGAAGATGTTGTCGACCGCGAGCGACTTCTCGACGAGGTAGCCGGTCAGGAACTCCAGGCCGATCCGGTTGCCCACCTCGGCGCCGGACTCGCGGCTCACGTACCACCACAGCGCGGCGTTGAACACCAGCGCCAGGGCGATCCAGCCCACGCTCCACCACGCCGCTTCCTTGAACGTGACCTTGTGCGGCCCGCCGTGGCGCATCAGCACCAGATCGACGAGCAGCGCGACGACGACGAAGGCGGCGAACGCGCCCCACAGCATCGGACTGCCGATGGTTTCCATTTGACTCTCCCGCAAGACGTTGGGGGCGCAAGCGCGCCGGTTTCGAGGCCGCAGGCCACGAAGCGTCGTCCGGAGGGAATTCGGGAGACATGCCTTCGCCGCTGCGGCGAAGGTCTTGCTCGCATCCGGCCGACCGATCGGCGGTCCGGACACCTGTCGCACCGGGGCGGTGAGCCCGTAGTGACGGCGACGACAGCGGGAGCTACTCCCCTTCTGGCGGGGAAGATACCACGCTTGCCGCTGAACTGCCGTTCAGGCTCGGCATTCGTGGGAGGGCCTTCAGGCCCGATGCCTTCCGATCAGATCATCCCAAGCTGAGACGAGAGCATCGGGCCTGAAGGCCCTCCCACAAGAACCCC
Organism: Lysobacter yananisis; assembly: GCF_031199375.1. NCBI lineage: Bacteria > Pseudomonadati > Pseudomonadota > Gammaproteobacteria > Lysobacterales > Lysobacteraceae > Lysobacter > Lysobacter yananisis. The sequence goes on along the minus strand of NZ_CP133568.1, from coordinate 1,907,213 downwards.
GCTCACGCGCCGCGGTAGACGGCCACCGTCGCGATCCGCGGCAGATCGTAGGCGTGCTCGATCACCAGCCGCAGCCGCCGCGCCCGCACCGGGTCGAACCGCTCCAGGCGCTTGCAGCCGATGGTCGTGCCCCAGGCCACGGTCTTCCAGCCGCCGTCGCGCCAGGCTTCGAAACGGTGGTTGGCGACGTGCTGGCCTTCGGCGACGGCTTCCTGCAGGCACAGCAGGTCGAACTCGATCTGTTCGCCCGACTCGAACTCCAGCCAGGCCTCGCCCGCGTCGGCGCGCCAGTACGAATCCGCGTCGCCGTCGAGCACGCGCGCGGGCGCCGCGCCGCCGCTGGCGCGCACGCGCGCGCCGGCCAGAAGGTTGCCGCCGGCGAACAGCGCCGCGCGCTTGCGGCCGAACTCGGCGAGGCGGGCGACGTCGGTGTCGTGGAAGCGCCCCGCGCGCGTCGGCGGCACGTTGAGCAGCAGCTTGCTGTTGCGTCCGACCGAACTGCAGTACAGGTCGATGAGGTTGTCGGCGCTGCGCACCTTGGCATCCTCGGCCGCGTGCCAGAACCAGCCGGGCCGGATCGACACGTCGGTTTCGCCCGGCCGCCAAGCGCTGCCGTGCGGGTCGCCCTGCTGCAGCGCCTCGCCGACCCACGGCCGGTCGAAGCCCGGATACGGCACCCGCGCCGGATCCACCGTCGCCCAGCAGGTGCTGCCGGCGACGCCGCGCTCGTTGCCGATCCAGCGCACGTCCGGGCCGGCGTCGGAGAAGATCACCGCATCGGGCTGCAGCGCGCGCACGGTGCGGTGGATGCGCGCCCAGTCGTAGGCCTGGCGCCGCCCGTTCGGGCCTTCGCCGTTGGCGCCGTCGAACCACACCTCGACCACCGGGCCATAGTCCGTCAACAGCTCGGTGAGTTGGGCGATGTAGAAATCGTCGTAGGCGCGGCCGCTGCCGTAGCGCGGCTCGTGCCGGTCCCAGGGCGAGAGATAGAAGCCCACGCCGAGGCCCTCGCCGCGGCAGGCCTCGACGAACTCGCGCACCACGTCGCCGCGGCCGTCGCGCCACGGGCTGCTGCGCACGCTGTGCGCGGTGGTCGCGGTCGGCCACAGGCAGAAACCGTCGTGGTGCTTGGCGGTGAGGATCAGGCTGCGGAAGCCGCCGGCCTTGGCCGCGCGCGCCCATTGCCGCGCGTCCAGATCGGTCGGCTCGAACGCGCGCGGATCTTCGTCGCCCTCGCCCCACTCGCGATCGGTGTAGGTGTTGACGGTGTAGTGCACGAACAGCGCGAGCTCCTCGCGCTGCCACGCCAGTTGCTGCGGCGTGGGCCGCGGGCGCGCGCCGTTCGGCGTCGCGGCGGCGGGCGCAGTCGCGGCGGACGCATCCAACGCGAGCGCGGACGCGGAAAGCGCGCAGGCGGAACTGGCGAGCAGGAAACGGCGACGGTCCATGGCGATGCGAAGGCGGCGGCGATCGCGGCAGTCTAGTGGCGATCGCGCGCGCCGCCATGTTGCGCCGCGATTGTCGCGCTTTGGATTTGTTTGGACATCGCGCATGCGTGGCGAATCGCGCGCAATCCGAAAGCAGACGCGCGCGCGCGGCGGCGAAACGAAAGCGCGCGATGCAGCGCCGGTTGACCGCATCGCGCGCGGTCTGCTGGGATGCCGTGGCCCGCTTCGAGGAGAACACCGATGACGCCGCTGCATGCCGCCCCTTTCGCCAGCCGGATCGTCGCCGCCCCGCTCCTGGCAGGCTTGATCGCCGCCGGCCTGGCCGCGCTCGCCGGCGCGGCCCACGCCGCCACGCCGGCCGCGTCCGTGCCCAAGCCCGCGGTCGCCGCGGCGACCGAATCGCAGGCCGCGTTCGACGCGCGCATGCGCTGGTGGCGCGAAGCGCGCTTCGGCCTGTTCGTGCACTGGGGCCTGTACTCCGGCGCGGCCGGGCGCTGGAACGGCGAACCGGTCAAGGGTTCGGCCGAATGGATCCAGCGCAACGCCCACGTGCCCACCGACGAGTACGCGCGGCAGATGCTGCCGTTGTTCGAGCCCAAGCCCGGCTTCGCCCGCGAATGGGCCAAGCTGGCGAAACAAGCCGGCGCCAAGTACCTGGTGTTCACCAGCAAGCACCACGAAGGTTTCGCCCTGCACGACAGCGCGGTCAGCGACTTCGACGCCAAGGACGCCACCGGACGCGATCTGGTGCGCGAGATCGTCGAAGCCGCGCGCGCCGAGGGGCTCAAGGTCGGGCTGTATCACTCGGTGATCGACTGGCATCACCCGGCCTATCCCTACCGCGACTTCGCCCGCCTCGAACACCCGCTGCCGCATCCGCTGGAAAAGGCCGGCGACGCGCAGGACCCGGAGTACGCCAAGCGCGCGAACCTGCGCCAATATCAGGACTTCCTGCACGCGCAGGTGCGCGAACTGGTCGAACGCTACGGCCCGATCGACGTGCTGTGGTGGGACTATTCCAACCCCGGCGCCGAAGGCGAGACCTGGCGCGCGCAGGAACTGATGACGATGGTGCGCAAGGACCAGCCCGGCATCGTCATGAACAACCGCCTGTACCGCTCGCTCGGCTACGACGATCCGCAGGGCAGCCTGCAATGGTTCGACCGCGCCCACGGCGACTTCACCACGCCGGAGCAGGCCATCCCCGCGCGCGGCGTGCCCGGCGTGGACTGGGAGGCGTGCATGACCATGAACGGCACCTGGGGTTACAGCGCGCTGGACACGAACTGGAAGTCCACGCGCGAGTTGCTGCGCGACCTGGTCGACACCGCGAGCAAGGGCGGCAACCTGCTGCTCAACATCGGGCCGATGGCCGACGGCAGCGTACCGCAGGCCAGCGTCGACCGGCTGTGGCAGATCGGCGCGTGGCTGCGTCGCAACGGCGAATCGATCTACGCCACCAACGCCAATCCGCTCGGCGAGGTGGCATGGGGCCGGATCACCGCCAAGCGCACGGCCGCCGGCGAGCGGCTGTATCTGCACGTATTCGAACGACCGTCCGATGGCGAGCTGCGGCTGCGCGCGCCGGGGCGGTGGACGGCGCGCCTGCTCGACGGCGGCACGGCCCTGCGCGTGCGCCGCGACGGCGATGAGCTCGCGGTCGCAATGCCGCGGACGCCGGCCGATACCATCGACACGGTGATCGAACTGGTTCCGGCGAAATCCTGAGGGCGGCCGGACCAAAACCCGTTCATCAAACTGATCGGCGACGGCCGGGTCGGCTGCCGCAATGGGTAACGCTTCTGCCGCGCCGGGTCAGTTTGTCATGCCGCGTCACGGGTATACCGCCGGGCATCACAATTCATGTGGACCGGATCGAAAAAATACCCTTGTTTTTTCGCTATTTTTCGTGATTTTTCATCACGCGGCCTTTACGTAATGCCCTCGTAAATAGCAAGGACGTCAGGGGGCGTCATCCATGAAGAACATCGAGGTATTCAGCATCGCCACCGCGCGCATCTGCGCGACGGCGCTCGAGCAGCATCCCGTCGTAGCCCGTTTCAACGCCGAGGAATCGGCGCGTCATCTGCCGGGCCTGGACCCGACCAATCGCGAAGCCATGGCGCAGGCGGTGCTCGCCTGCGGCGCGACCTTCGAATGGCTGCTCGACGAGGGTTACGTGCGCAGCACGGCCTGCGTCAAGGAGTCGTTGAACGGAGTTGCGTTCGTGCACGTGGCGCTGCGCTACCGCCTCACCGAGAAGGGCCTGGCGATCCTCGGCGCGCACGCCAGCAGCAACGACGAAACCAAGACCATCGGCGAGCGCCTGATCGCCGCGGTCAAGCTCGGCGGCGCCGAGCGCATCAAGGAATCGGTCAAGCTGATGATCGGCGCCGGCGCGGGCACGCATGCCGCGCGTCCGGCCATGCAAGCCATCGCCTGATCGAGGCGCCTGCGAAAGAAAACGCCCGCGCGGTCCGCGGGCGTTTTCGTTTGTGCCGCTGCGCCGTGGGCTCGCACGGCCGTAGCGCTCAGGGCGTGTAGGTCAGGATCAGCTGCGGCGCGTTCGTGCCCTCGCGCGAGGACCAGTCCACGCCGTCGCTGGAGCTCGACGCCAGCACCACGCCGTTGTTGGCGACCGCGCCGGAGGCCCAGTTCTTGACCAGCTGCAGTCCCGCGGCATTGAGCGCGATGGACTGCGCGCCGGTCGCGTTGGGCACGATCGAACCGATCTTGGTGCCCAGGCCCACGCCGCTGTAGCTGGCGTTGGACTCGGTCCACGCCGCGCCCGCGGCGTACAGGTCGTAGGTGCCGCCGGAGCGGTCGCTGACCTGCAGCTTCACCTGCGCGGCGGTGAGGGTCTTGCCGGCCGCGCTGGACACGTCCCAGCCCATCAGCCCGCGCAGCACCTGGCCGCCGTCGCTGCCGTCGGCATAGAGAGTGGCGCCGTTGTCGCGGCTGCCGCCGGACTTCACCGTCACGTCGCGCACGCTGTTGAGGGTCAGCGTCTGGGTCGGCGGATTGCCGTTGCCCTTGTTGCAGGTGCCGGTGAAACGGTCGGTGTAGCTGCTGCCGGCGCGCGGTACGAAGTCGCCGGTGTAGCCGGTCGCGGTCAGGGTCAGCTTGAGCACGCCGAAGGTGCTGTCGTTGCTGGCTTCCAGCAGCGCGTGGCTACCGCTGATGCCATAGAACGCGCGCCCGCCGGTGCCGACCAGGACCTGGCGGATGCCGTCGCTGGCCGCGGCCTTGTTCGGATCCATCTTGGCGTAGCGCTGGTAGTTGTGGTCGTGGCCGACCAGCACCAGGTCGGCCTTGGCCGCGTACAGCGCGTCCCAGAACGGCTTGACCTGGCTGTAGCCGGAGTAGCTGCCGCGGCTGAGCAGCGGATGGTGGAAATAGGCCGCGGTGCAGGGCTTGGTGTTGGCGGCGAGGTCGGACTTGAGCCAGTCGATCTGGGCCTGGGCGACGGTGCCGCCGCTCATGGTGTTGAGGGCGATGAAGTGCCAGTCGCCGACGTCCCAGCTGTAGTAGCCCTTGCTGCGGTCGCCGGCCGGGCCGGTCTGGTTGCCGCTGCCGTTGAAGTAGTCGAAATAGCCCTTGGCGCCGGTGGTGCTGTAGTCGTGGTTGCCCGGCGACGGGCTGGTCAGCGCCTTGAAGCGGCCCCAGGTCGGCGCGTAGCGGTTGTTGTATTCGCTCAGGGTGCCGCTGTTGTAGGCGTTGTCGCCGGCGGTGAACACCGCGGTCGGGTTGATCGACACGATCAGATCGGAGGTGCCCTGGCAGGCGTTGCCGCTGGTGTCGCAGATGTCGCCCGCGCCGGCCACCACCACCGTGGCCTTGTCCAGCGCGACCGCGCTGTAGTCGTAGCGGTCGAGCTGGAAGGCGCTGTCGGGCTGGCTGAAATACGGCTGGATGTCGACGCACTCGCCGCGCAGCGCGCGGGTGGTGAAGCTGCGGTCGTTCCAGTGCTTGCCTTCGAACACCAGCTTGTCGCCGCCGCTGCTGGTCAGCACCAGCGAGTCGTAACCCGACAGCTTGAGCTGCTTGAAGCCGACGCGCAGCCACTTGGCGCCGGTTTCGCAGACGCGGTCGGCGGCGCCGGCCTTGGCCAGCGGCGTGCCGCGCACCGACGCGGCGCTCACCGGCTTGCTGTGGGTGGCGTCTTCCGACAGCTGCAGGGTGCGCTGGGCGGCGTGCGCCGGCGCTAGCACAGCGGCGCCGATCAGGGCGGTGGCGAGGGCGGCGCACAACGGGGCGCGCGGGGCGATGGCGGTCACTGGCTGTCTCCGGCGGTGGAGTTGGCTGAAGGCGGGGATCGCGACCGACGGCCGCGATGGCTGCGGAGTTTGGCCGGAAAACTGCTACACGATTGCGACGCAATGCGCGGGTGCGGCGGGGGTTAGCGCGCAGGACGTCACAAGTCGCGATTCGGCCGGGGCCTGCGGCCGAACCTCGGCGAACGTTCCGATTCGCGAAGACGCGAACGCCGCGAAGTTTATCGATGCCAATCGCATTCGGACGCGCGGCCCGCCGGCGCGGTCGCCCGCCGGCAGTAAGGCGGCGGCGGGCTGCGCATGCGATGCCACCCGATGCCGAAGCAGGTTCCGCCAGCCAGCTGGCCGAAAGAGTTGCACGTCTATTACTCGTAATTGGCGCGCGGATTGCACGCAGTTAAAGCGTAATCCGCAGCTCGAGCTTCATTGCGTGCGCCGGTACGTATTTTCGCGCCGCGAAAGCCGAGTTTCCGATGAAGCGTCTGTTGCGATTCGTGCTATTTTCCGCGCCGCTTCACGATGGGGCCGCATGCGCGAGGGGAGTCGCCGCTATGCGCCATCCCTCTTTCAGTCCAGCGGAGCTTGCGTGCAATCAGGACGCGCGCGGCGCTTCGCCCGCAAGAGACGTACCGATGAAACTTCTTCGCTTCCGCGCGCTGGCGCTGTCCCTGCTCGCGGCCACCGCGCTCGTCGCGTGCGGCGGCGGTGGCGGCGGCAAGGACGCGCCGAACGCCGGCCCCAATCCCGCAACGCCGGGAACACCGGGCACGCCCGGCCCCGCCGCACCGTCCGCTCCGACCCGCCTGATCGCGAGCGCGGGCGTGGGCCGCGTAGAGCTGTCGTGGAACGCGGCGCCGGGCGCCACCAGCTACGAGATCTACCAAGGCCTCGCGCCCGGCGCGCAAGGCGCCGCGCCAGTCGTGCGCAACGTCGCCGGCACCGCGGCGACCGTCGCCGGGCTCGCGCCGGGCAGCACGTATTACTTCATGGTCCGCGCCGTCAACGCCGGCGGCAGCAGCGCGCCGTCGAACGAAGCCAGCGCCACGCCGCTGGCGCAAGCGCCGACCGCCGCGCTCGACATCGCCGCGCTGGAACTGGCGCAAACGCATGTGCTGCCCGCGCAGGGCCTGGGCTGGACGCTGAGCGCCGCCAGCGAGTCCTATCACGCCATCGGCGGCCGCCCCGCGCTGGCGTTGCTGCGGTTGTCGGCCGCCGATGCGCGCAACGTGCGCCTGGAAGGCTGGGCCGACGGCACGCTGCTCGGCGCGGTCGAAGTCGCGCCGCCCGCGGCACTGCCGCCTACCGAAGGCGCCGGGCCGGCCTATGCGACCGACCGCTACAGCGCGGACATTCCCGCCGCATGGATGACGCCGGCGCTGCAGTTGCGGCTGCGCGCCGACAACTACCTGCCCGGCGCGGCGCAAGCGCCGCTGATCGGCGCCGACAGTTCGGCGGTGCTGCGGGTGCTGCCGTTCTATCTGTTCGGCGCGACGCCGGACAATTCGGTGCCGCTATCCGTCTCCGGTCTGCCCGATGCCGCCACCGTGGACGAGATCTACGCGAAATGGCCGGTGGCCCGCCTGATCGCGCAGAACCATCCGGCGCAGGCGACGATCTGGCCGACCCTGGTGGTCCCGCCCCAAGGCGGCAAGCCGGCGTATCTGGCGCACAACGCCGACGCAGTGTCCGACAAGTTCCATCTGATGTCGTCGGTGCTGGCCGTGCTCGGCGGCCTGATCGACGCCAACGGCGAACGGCCGGCGCCGGTGCAGTTCTACGCGCCCTTGATCCTGTTCAACGCCGCCGGCCGCGTCGTGTCTCCCGGCGGCGGCCTCGGCGGCGGCGAAGTCGGCACCGGCGATCACGCCTACAGGGGCATCTTCATTCACGAGCAGGGCCACGCCATGGGCCTGCCGCATCAGGGCGAGGCCCATCGCGCCGGCCGTTATCCGTATGCCGGCGGCAGCCTCGCCGGTTCGGCCTGGGGCTACGACGCGGTCGGCAAGCGCTTCCAGCCGCCGTTCATGCCGACCACCTCGACCCGCTACGCGCGCTGCCGCGGCGATACCTTCGACGGCGCGCCGCGGCAGATCGACGCCGAAGGCCGCTGCGTCAAGCAAGACCCGATGCAGAGCGGCGCCAGCGATCAGGCGCCGGAGTACCGCTTCAGCACCTTCTCCGACTACAGCACCGGCATGTACCAGCGTTACTTCGAGGGCACGACCCAGCGCTCCGCCGACGGCCGCCGCAGCTACAGCGGCGGCAGCGTGATCCAGGACGCGGCCTTCGCCAGCGGCTACCGGCGCTGGGACACGATCGACCGGCGCTGGGTCGAGGCGGCCACCGCCACCACCAGCGGCGGCTTGTTCGGCCTCGATCAGAACCTGCCGCAACGACGCGACGTGCCGCTGTACGCGATCGCGATGACGCTGAGCAACGCAGGCACGCCCGAGGTCAGCCAGATCTATCCGCCGCTGAGCTACACCGGCAACCTGCTGCGCTACATCGACCCGACCGACGCGGCCCAGCGCGCCAGCATCGTGCCCGACACCAGCGTCAACTTCTGGTACTGCCGCAACGGCGGTTGCGACTACACGCTGCGCGCGACCTACGCCGACGGCAGCGTCCGCCACGTGCTGATCCAGGACGGGTTCCGCCCGTTCAACCAGGCGCGCGGCACGCCGCCGGCCAGCGCCAGCGATCCGCTCGACGGCGACAGCTTCCGCACCTGGGTCGTGCACGTGCCGGCCGACAAGGCGCTGCGCCGGATCGAGCTGCTGCACACGCCGATGGTCTGGGAGGGTTTTCCCGCCTCGCCGGCGGTGCTGGCCGCGCGCGACGTCGCCGCGCCGCTGGCGCCGCTCGGCTTCGGCGCGGACGCGGCGTCCTGCACCGAGCTGCCGACGATCGCGGTGCCCGCCTCCGCGCTGCCGCCGCCGCGCTGCGCCGATCCGGCCGCTGCCGCGGCGGCCGCCGTGTCGCAAGCGCAGTCGCGGCTGCGCGGCTTGTTGCGCGACGCGCTGCGGCGCTGAGCGCAGCGGCCCGCGCCGTCATCGCAATCCCGGGCGCGTCCGCGCGGCGCGCCCGTCTTTTCTGCCGAGGAAGTTCATGTCCGTTTCGTCGAAATCCGTTGTATCGAAATCCGTTCTGTCGAAATCCGCACTCGCTGCCGCGCTCTGCCTGCTTGCCGTTCCCGCGCCCGCGCAAGAACGCAGCCGCACTTACCTGGACGCCGGCTATGTCGCGCAAAAGCTGAAATCCGCTGGCTCCAATCCGCTGCTGCGGCTGGACGATATCGACGTGGACGGCGCGTACGCGGCCGGTTCGGTCGAACTGGGCTCGCAACTGTTCTTGACCGGCAGCCTGCACAAAGGCAGCGGCGACAACCGCTTGCGCGCCGGCCAGGACGTGCTGGCCGAGTTCGACGTGGACGCGCAGCAGGCCGGCATCGGCCTGGGCTATTACCGCGCGCTCGGCGAACGCGCAGAATGGACCGCCGAGGTCGGCTATCAGAACACTCGCATCGAGTTCGAAAACCGCGCGCTGCGCTTCAGCGAGAAAATCGACGGCAACGATTACCGCGTGTCGCTGGGCCTGCGCGACGATCTGGCGCCGAATCTGGAAGGCTGGGCCCGGGTCAACTACATCGACGGCGACGTGTACGAGCGCGAATTCAGCGGCACGGTCGGCGCGCTGCTGAAGTTCAACGCGATGTGGGGCCTGAGCGCGGAAGCCAGCGCTGGCGCCGGCAACCAGCGCTACCTCGTCGGCGTGCGCGCGAGCTTCTGACGCCGCGGTTTCACTCGTCGTGCGTCGGCGCGCCCTGGCCTGCGATCTCCAGCAGTTCCACTTCGAACGCCAGCACCGAGTTCGGTTCGATCTGCCCGGCCAGGCCGCGCTCGCCGTAGGCCAGCTTCGGCGGCATCCAGAAGCGGTACTTGGCGCCCGGCGCCATCAGCTGCACGCCCTCGGTCCAACCGGGCATCACCTGCGCGAGCACGAATTCGGCCGGATGGTCGGTGTCGTAGGTGCTCTCGAACTTGCGCCCGTCGATCAGCGTGCCGACGTAGTTCACCCGCACCGTGTCGCTGGCCTTGGGATGCGCGCCCTTGCCCTCGCGCAGCATCTGGTATTGCAGGCCCGAGGCGGTGGTCTTGACCCCGTCGGCGTTCGCGTTCTTGCTCAGGAACGCCTCGCCGGCGGCGAGATTGCGCGCCGCCAGCGCCTTGACCTGCTGATCGTGCTTGTCGCGCAGATGCGCGCTGAAGCCGTCGCGGATGCGCTTGGTTTCGCTCTCGTCGAACAGCGACGGCCGGCCGGCCTGGGCGTCGCGGATCGCGCGCAGCACCAGTTCGGCATCGAGTTCGGCGCGGATCGGCTCGACGCTGCGGGCGAAATCGCGACCGACCACGTAGCTGATCCTGGCTTTCTCGCTCGCCACGTCCGCCGCCGCCAGCGGTGCCGGCGCGGCGGCGGCGCCCGGCTTCGGTCCGCCGCTGGGCGCGCAGGCGACCAGGGCGGCGGCGAGCGCGAGCGAGAGCGCGGACAGGACGAGCAGGGAACGCGGCATGGCGGAACTCCGGGAATGCGGGAAGCGCGAAAGAAGGAATACGCAACGGGCGGCGCGGGATCAGTCGGCGACGGCGAAGGTCAGCATCATCCCCATGTCCTCGTGTTCGAGGTTGTGGCAATGGAGCATGTAGCGCTGCACGCCCTGGAACGGCTGCGAGAAGTCGATCGCCAGGCGCACGATCTCGCCGGGCCACACCACCACCGTGTCGCTCCAGCCCAGGTCCTGCGCGGTCAATCCGTTCGGCGCGACCTGGCGGCCGCGGATGTCCGGCGGGCTGATCGCGCGCGAGACCACGCGGAACTGGAAGCCGTGCAGGTGCATCGGGTGCGGCATGCTGGTCATGCTGTTGCGGATCTCCCACACCTCGCGCGTTCCGCGCTTCACCGTGAACGCCGGTTCGTGGCCGCTGAGGTGGAAGTTCCAGTCGTTGATGAACCAGCGGCCTTGTTCGTCCATGCGCAGGCGCAACGCGCGCACCGGCCAGCCGGCGGTGTCCGGCGGCGCCGGCACGGCCGACATCGCGTCGAGCGAAGGCAGTTGCGCGGGCGGACGCTGGGTCGCGCACTCGATCACCCGCAACTCCATCAGGTCCAGCGGCTCGCCCATCGCCACCGCGCCGGGATGGTCGCCCATCGGGTCGGGCGCGAACGCGCCGGATTCGTCCTCGTTCTCCATCGCCACATAATCCAGGCTGCGCAGCACCGCCTTGGCGCCGGGCGCGAGCGCGCCGAAGTCGACCAGCACGTCGGCGCGCTGGGCCGGCGCCAGGAACAGGTCGTCGATCGGCCAGGCGCGTTCGAGCAGGCCGCCGTCGCCGCCGATCAACAGCATCGGCAACGGCTTGTCCTCGTGCAGGAAGCACGGCCGCAGCATGCGCGCGTTGCTCACGTTGGCGAGGCGGAAGCGGTACCACGCGGGAATCACATCGAGGTAAGGCTCGGGCGTCCAGTTGACCAGCACGCGGTTGCCGATCCAGTCGTCGGCGCCGTCCTTGTAGACGATCGCGTTGCGCGCATCGACTTGCTTGTCGGCGATCATCAGCGGCAGGTCGCGCTCGCCCCAGCGCAGGCCCAGGCGCTGGCGCAGCGCGAGTTCTTCTTCGTCCTCGACCAACAGCAGGCCGGCCAGCCCGCGCTGCAACTGCGCGCCGGTGCGGCCGTGCGGATGGGCGTGGTACCAGTACAGGCCGGCGCGGTTGTCCACGCGCAAGCGATAGCGGCGGCTGGCGCCGGCGGCGACCGGATGCAGCCCGCTGCCGTCGTTGGCCTCGTCCACGTGCAGGCCGTGCCAGTGCACGGTGGTGTCTTCGTTCAAGCGGTTGCGCAGGCCGACGTCGATGCTGTCGCCGCGGCGCGCGCGCAGCAGCGGGTTGAGCGCCTCGCCCGCGGTGGTACGCGCGGTGTAGGCCCACAGCGCGGTGGCGGGGCCGGGGAACAGGTTCGACTGCGTCGCCTGCGCGCTGAGTTCCAGCGGCGCGCCCAGATCGATCTCGGCCATCGGGCCGGCGCTGCCGGGCAGGCGCAGCGGCTGCACGAAGCGCGCGTCCGGCGGCAGCGATTGCAGGTCCGGCGGCGCGCCCAGGCTGTGGCCGTGGCCGCCGGTGTAGCGCCATAACGCGATCGGCCCGGCCACGGTCGCGGCGCCGCCGACGGTCAGGCCGATGAGGAAACGGCGGCGTTGCGGATCGGTCATCGGGCGCGGGCGTCGGCAGGCGGAAGTCGGTGCCGCCCGCGGCCGCGGGCGACCCGCCATGATGTTCGCGGCCGATGGCAATTGCTTTGCGCGACGGCAGGAATTTATGCGATGCCGATCATGATTCGGACATGCCGCCGCGCATCCGCGCATGTGCGACACAGGCGACGCCCGCGGCCCGGGCGCCCGGGCCTCAGATCGAATCGTCTAGCCGCGCCTGCCAGACCCGGTCGCCCATCTCGTGTTCTTCCACGCCGGCGAAGAAGTCCTCGCCGAGTTGGCCGTAGTCGGGCTCCTGCTCGCCGCGCCAGTCCAGGAACTTCGGCCGGTGCACGGCGAAGCCGAGCGGATGGGCGGCGTTGCGGTACGGCACGGCCAGGGTCAGCGCGCCTTCGCCGGCGAAATCGCGCACGCTCAGGATCAGCGCGTCGGTGCGGCCCGAGGGCAACGTCAGGAAGCCGTCGTGCACCAGCACCGCGTGCTGCGCGCCGTCCGGGTTCGCGGCCAGCCGAGCGCGCGCTTCGGCCACCGCGTCTTCGACCTGCTCGCCGGCGTAGCGCACCATCTTGCGCTCGCCGGCGGGGTCCTCGAAGGCGTAGAGAGGGATCAGGTCCTCGCCGTCGGCCACGCACCACACGCCATGGGCGGCGAAGAAGCCGGCCAGTCGGATTGCTTGCTGCACTTGCGTCCCCTCGGTGCGTCTCGGCAGCCCCCTGCGGCGTCAATGTAGCAGGAGCCGAGGAGCGCGCGTGGAGGACCGAGGAGCGAGCAAAACCGCGCCCGCACTCCCCCGCTTTCTCTCGCTCCTCACTCCTCCACGCTCACTCCTCGCTCCACCCCCACAGCCTCGCCTCGCGCCGCCGCTGCAGGAAATACGCCGGCTCGATCAGCAGGCCCGGCATATACGACCCAGACGCCGGGGCGGTAGAACGGCGAGCAAAAGCGCGCCCGCACTCTCCGCTTTCTCTCGCTCCTCACTCCTCCACGCTCACTCCTCGCTCCACCACCCGCAACCCCGCCTCCTGCAGCCGCCGCAGAAAGTACCCCGGCTCGATCAACAGGTCCGGCGTGTACAACCCCGGCGCCGGCGCCTCGGCGCCGTCCAGGCCGAGCAGCCGTTCCACGCCCAGGGCGATGCCGAGCGCGGTCAGCGGCGCCTGGCCCTGCGGATGCACCAGTTCGTGGCGGGTGCGCACGCGCCGGCCGTCGGCGTCCTCGCCTTCCAGTTCGATCGCGATCTCGGTGGAGAACGCCTCGCCGCGACGACGGCTGGCGGTTTCGCCCAGCGCCAGGTCGAGCCGGATCGAATGCGCGCCGGTGGCCGCGGCCAGGCTGACCACGTCCATCGGCGAATAGGCCTGCGCCGGCATCGGCGTGCCGTCGACGCTGACGCCCGCGCCGGCGGCCTGCTCGCCGCGCACCCAGCGCCAGCGGCCGCGCTCGAGGATCTGCGCGGCGGCGGCGCTGGTCAGGCGCTCGTAATCGGCCGCCGCGGCCGGACCGCCCATGTCGTGTTCGTCGAGCAGGGCGAACAGGCCGATGCGTTCGACCCGGCGCAGGGCGGCGGCGAAATGCAGCGCCGGCAGGGTCGCCGCGCCAGCGAGCCAGTGGCTGGCCAGCAGCATCGGCGAGCGGCCGGGATGGCGCAGGTGCAGGCTCACTTCCGGCGCGATCTCGAACGAGCCGCTTGAGGTGCTGACGTACGGCAAACGGCGATGCAAGGCGTACTTCAGGGTGTTGAGCGTGTCGTCCTTGACGAACACGACCACCGCGCTGAAACGCGCGTCGGCCGGCAGGCCGAGGTCCTCGCGCTGCAGGTCCACCGCCAGCGCGCTGGCGCCGCCGACCCGGGCGGCGACCGCCTCGGCGCGCGCGCGGTCGCGACCGGCGATGGCCAGCGGCAGCCGCGGATGCAGCCGGCGCAGCGCTTGCGCGCCCTGCGCGCCGACCACGCCGGAGCCGCCGACGATCAGCACCGGCGCGAGCGCCGCCGCATCGGAGACAGCGGCAGACGGCGCGGGAGTGGCGGAAGAAACCGTGGCAATGTTCATGATCGCGATCCGATAGGCATCGCGCCGGCGCCGCGCCCCGATGGCGCCGGCACAAGCTACGATTGGTAAGTTACCTACAGTAGGATACAATCCTCGCGCCGCTGTCAAGCGCGTTCTTTCTCCGCACAGGCCGACCGATGACCACCGCTCCCGCCAAACGCATGTCCAAGGCCGACCGGCGCGAACAGCTGCTGGAAACGGCGATGGCGATGGTGCGCGAGCAAGGCACCGATGCGCTGAGCCTGGGCGCGCTGGCCGAGCGCGCCGGGGTCAGCAAGCCGATCGCCTACGAACATTTCGGCACCCGCTCGGGCCTGTTGATCGCGCTGTACCGGCGCATCGACGAACGCCAGGCCGCGACCGCGGCGCAGGACTTCGCGCGCACGCCCAAGCGCCTGGGCGACGTGGCGCGGCTGATGGGCGCCAGCTACATGAGCTGCTTCCGCACCGCCGGTCCGGAATGCCACGCGATCTTCGCCGCGCTCAAGGGCGACGAGGAAATGGAGCGGGTGCAGAGCGAACTCACCGCGGCCTACGTCGAGTTCTATCGCGGCCTGCTCGCGCCGTACGCGAAAGTCGACGACGCCGAACTGCAGCGGCGCTGTGTCGCCATCGTCGGCGCCGGCGAGGCGCTGTCGCGCGAGATGACCCATGGGCGCATCGACGAAGCCGATGCGGCGGCGACGATGGCGAGCTTGATCGAGGCGACGCTGGCGCGCGCCTGAGCGCGCGGATGCAAGCGCGTATCCGACTGTAGAAGTTGCGCAAGCCGCGACCGCGAGATCGCGCTTGCGGCGTAATTGCGGTTTCGCGGCCGCCGCTTGCGCAGCGCCTACAGCTCGCTAGCGGCGACTCAATGGCAACCGCCGCCTCCGCCATCGCCACCACCACCGCCGCAATCGCCGCCGCTACCGCCATCGCCGCCGCCATGGCAGCCGCCGCTGGAATCGCTGCCGCAATACGAACCGCCGCTGCCGCCGCTATCGACCGTCGCGCCGACGTGCGCCCAGAACGCCGCGCCCTCGCCCGCGGGTCCGCGGCGCGCGCCGTGCGAGCCGGCGACGATCCGCACCCGCATCCGCGCCGGCACCGCCGGCAGCTCGGTCGCCAACAACGCCCAGACCGCGCCGAACACTGGCAGCAGCCACACGCCTGCGATCAGCGCGCCGCGCACGCCCGGCCTCAGCCGCCTGCAGCGCCACGCCTTGCGCGTGGCGAGCGCGTTGGCCGCCAGCAGCATCGCCAGTCCTGTCCATGCAACCGCGTCCATGTCCGCATCCTGTCGTCGCTTGCCGCGGATCGTGGACGAAGCCGCGCTGCGCTTGCGTAAACGATTCGATAAAAACGCCGCTTCCGACGGTTTCGTCGCGTGTGAATTCCAGCAGCGCAACGTTGCGGCGGCGACCCGCAACGATCCGACGCGGGCCAACGTCGCGATGCGCGAACGCCGGTCGCAACCGCCCCGATCACGAGCGAAGCGTGGGCCTCGGACATCGACGACGACGCCGGCCGCACCACATCGAATCCATGGCCGCGCAAGCGCGCGCACGGCGGCGTCGGCCGAACCGGCACGCCGCCGACACAGATCGGCTCGGCAGCCGGCGGCGCGGCGCGGCGCTGCAACCTTGTAACAGCCGCGACTGAACCGGTTCTGGCGAATCGCCGTCGCCGCTGCGCAACGGGGTTGACCCGGCCGCGATCGGCGAGGATCATGCGCCCCGCACGACCCCCTTCCGCCCTCCAGAGGCCCCCTTGGACAGTCGATCTAGACCTTCGCTGCAGCGCTCGCGCTGACGGATCGCTCCAGGTCTGGGATGTCCCAGGTCGGCTCCGTTCGCGCAGAACGAAGCCGAGTCGCACGTAACCCATCACCGATGCTCCGCCCGCTCCGCGCGGTGCGGGCGCGCGCTCGCTTTCCCATCGCACTGCAGTCAAAACCCAGACCGCTTCCGGGTGGCCGCTGGCGTTTCCGTTCGTCCGGAGCGCGCCGATGCCCTTCCGTTTCGCCCTGTTTTGCCTGTTCGCGGCGCTGTCGCTGCACGTCGGTGCCGCGCGCGCCGGCGCCAGTCTCTACGTCGACGATGCCGCCACCGTCGAACGCGGCCGTTGCCAGCTCGAAAGCTGGCTGCGAACCGCGGCGCCGGCGCGCGAACTGACCCTCGCCCCGGCCTGCAACCTGGCCGGCACCGAATTCGGCCTGAGCCACAGCGACTACGCCGCGCCGCACGCGCCGGCCGCGCAGGTCCTGAGCGCCAAGCGCACGCTGCACGCCTCCGCGCACGGCTGGGCCCTGGCCGCGTCGCTCGGCGCCAACTGGAACGGCGCCCGCTACGACGGCTGGAACTTCAACCTGCCGCTGACCCTGGGCCCCGATCCTAGCGGCCCGCGCCTGTGGCATTTCAACCTCGGCTGGAACCAGCCGCGCCACGGCCGCGCGCGCCTCACCGGCGGCGTCGGCCTGGAGCAGGCGCTGGCCGCGGACTGGACCGCGTTGGCCGAGCTCTACGCCGATCCGCACGGCGACCTCGGCGGCCAGCTCGGCCTGCGCCGCGCGTTCGGCGCCGACGCCAGCCTCGACCTGTTGCTCGGCGACCGCGCGCGCGACCCGCGCGGCCCCTGGCTGACCCTGGGCTTCAACCTCGCGCTGCGTTGAACGACGCGCGCTCACGCACGGTCCGCGCGACCGCAAGGAGCACACCATGACCTTGCTGCACTTCCCCGCCAACCGCCTGCGCCCGCAGCCCGGCAAGGCCCCGTACCGCGCCATCGCGCCGCTGCTGCGCCTGGCCTGCGCGCAGTTGCGCGAACGCGACGCCGCCGACGCGCGCGGCGCACTGGTCGCGACATGGCGGCGTTCGCCGCAGAGCGGGCGCCTGGAATGCCGCTGGACCCGCGCCGGCGCGGCCGAGGAACCGCCGGGACGAGAACGCATGGATCGCCGCGACCGCCGCGATCGCCGCTCCGACCGCCGTGCGCACCGCGATGCGCATCCGCTCCGCCGTTCCGAGGCCTGTCCCGATGTTCCGTCCCTTCCTGCAATTTCCGCCGGCGCCGCTGCGCGCGCGCTGGTGGCCCAACGCCTATGACCTGATCGCCTTCGCCCTGCTGATCGCCGCCGCGGTGGCGCTGGCGCACGCGGCGATGGAAACCCGCGCGCCGTTGGCGGCGCTCGACGCCGCGCCGGTCTCGCTCGATCCGGCGCGCCTGCCCGACTACGCGTTGCGCACCACGCTGCGCATGTTCGCGGCGATGCTGGCCTCGTTGCTGTTCACCTTCACCGTCGCCACCTGGGCGGCCAAGAGCCGGCGCGCCGAACGCCTGATCGTGCCGGCGCTCGACATCCTGCAGTCGGTACCGGTGCTGGGCTTTCTGAGCTTCACCGTGGCCGCGTTCCTCGGCCTGTTCCCGGGCCGCCAGCTCGGCGCCGAATGCGCGGCGGTGTTCGCGATCTTCACCAGCCAGGCCTGGAACATGGCGTTTTCGTTCTACCAGTCGCTGCGCACCTTGCCGCGCGATCTGGACGAAGTCGCGCGCGGCTTCGGCCTGAGCGCGTGGCAACGGTTCTGGCGGCTGGAAGCGCCGTTCGCGATGCCGGGTCTGGTGTGGAACGCGATGATGTCGATGTCCGGAGGCTGGTTCTTCATCGTCGCCTCCGAGGCGATCAGCGTCGGCCATACCACCATCGCGCTGCCGGGCGTCGGCTCGTACCTGGCGTTGGCGATCGCGCGCGAGGACTTCGCCGCGGTCGGCTGGGCGGTGGCGGCGATGGCGGCGGTGATCGCGCTGTGCGATCAACTGGTGTTCCGGCCGGTGGTGGCCTGGGCCGACAAGTTCCGCAGCGAGCAGACCGCCAGCCAGCAGCGGCCGCGCTCGTGGATGTACGAGCTGATCCGCCGCACCCGCGCCGGCAAGCGCGCGCTGCGGCCGCTGGCGTGGCTGTGGCAGCGCGCGCTATGCCTGCGCTTGCGGCCGCGCGTGCCGGTCGCCGCGGCCGGCGTAGTCGCGCCGGCGTCGCCGTGGCCCGATCGCCTGTGGCTGGCCGCGTTGCTGCTCGCCGCCGCGGCCGGCGCGTGGCTCGCGCTCGACTACGGCCGCCAGCACCTGCAAGCGGACGACCTGCGCGCCGCGTTCGGCGGCGGCTTGGCGACGCTGCTGCGGGTGGTCGTGCTGATCGCCATCGCCAGCGCGATCTGGGTGCCGGTCGGGGTGTGGATCGGCCTGCGTCCGCGCTGGGCCCAGCGCGCGCAACCGGTGGCGCAGTTGCTCGCCGCGTTTCCGGCCAACGTGCTGTTCCCGGCGGCGGTGATCGCGATCCTCGCCACCGGCGCGAACCCGGACGTGTGGCTGTCGCCGCTGATGGTGCTGGGCACCCAGTGGTACATCCTGTTCAACGTCATCGCCGGCGCCAGCGCGGTGCCGACCGACCTGCGCGAGGCGGCCAGCGTGTACCGGCTGCGGTCGTGGACGTGGTGGCGGCGCGCGATCGGGCCGGCGGTGTTCCCCTACTACGTCACCGGCGCGCTGACCGCCTCGGGCGGTTCGTGGAACGCCAGCATCGTCGCCGAGCTGGTGACCTGGGGCGATCGCAAGGTCGAGGCCTACGGCCTGGGTTCCTACATCGCCCGCGCCACCGAGGCCGGCGACTTCCCGCGCATCGTGCTCGGCGTGGCGGTGATGTCGCTGTTCGTCACCGCCTTCAACCGCGCCCTGTGGCGCCCGCTGTACGCCTACGCCGAACGCCGCCTGCGCCTGGATTGAGCGCACGCGTGTCCGCACCCCGAATCGAAGGAGTTTCGCCATGACCCTGCACACCTGCCTGCGCCCGCTGATCGACGTGCGCGGCCTCAGCCAGCATTACCCCAAAGCCGGCAGCGAACCGCTGCGCGTGCTCGACCACGTCGACCTGCAATTGCGCGCCGGCGAGATCGTCGGCCTGCTCGGCCGTTCCGGCTCGGGCAAGTCCACCCTGCTGCGCGCCATCGCCGGACTGATCCGGCCCAGCGCCGGCGAGGTCGAGTTCCTCGGCACGCCGTTGAGCCGCGCGCCGGCCGACATCGCCATGGTGTTCCAGAGCTTCGCCCTGTTCCCGTGGCTGACCGTGCTGCAGAACGTCGAGCTGGGCCTGGAAGCGCGCGGCGTGGCGCCGGCGCAGCGGCGCCCGCGCGCGCTCGCGGCGATCGACCTGATCGGCCTGGACGGCTACGAGAGCGCGTACCCGAAGGAACTGTCCGGCGGCATGCGCCAGCGCGTCGGCCTGGCCCGCGCGCTGGTGGTCGAGCCCAAGGTGTTGCTGATGGACGAGCCGTTCTCCGCGCTCGACGTGCTCACCGCGCAGACCTTGCGCGGCGACCTGCTCGACCTGTGGGCCGAACGGCGCATGCCGATCGAGGCGATCCTGATGGTCACCCACAACATCGAGGAGGCGGTGCTGATGTGCGACCGCATCCTGATCTTCGGCTCGCATCCGGGCCGGGTGGTCGACGAGATCCAGGTGCCGTTGGCGCAGCCGCGCGATCGCTTCGACCCGGCCTTCCGCGGCTTGGTCGATGCGATCTACGAGCGTATGACCGGCTCGGCGCATCCGGGCGCGAACGCGCGCGGCGGGTTGGCGATGGAGCTGCCGCCGGTGTCGAGCAATCTGATCGCCGGCCTGATCGAGGCGGTGGCCGAGCCGCCGTACCGCGGCCACGCCGACCTGCCGGCGCTGGCGGCGCAACTGCAGTTGGAGGTCGACGAACTGTTTCCCATCGCCGAAAGCCTGCAGCTGCTCGGCCTGGCCGAACTCGGCGACGGCGACCTGCGCCTGAGCGAGGCCGGCGCGCGCTTCGCCGCGCTCGACACCGATGCGCGCAAGCGCCTGTTCGCGCGCCAGCTGGCCGCGCACGTGCCGCTGGCCGCGCACATCCGCCGGGTGCTGGACGAGCGCGCCGCGCACCAGGCGCCGGCGCGGCGCTTCCGCGACGAGCTCGAAGACCACATGTCGCCCGACTACGCCGCCGCGACCGTGCGCGCGGTCACCTCGTGGGCGCGCTATGCGGAGTATTTCGCCTACGACGAGGCGGCGGACCGGTTCAGCCTGGACAATCCGGGCTGAGTCCGGCGACCTGCGACAAAAGCGTCGGGACTGAAGTCCCTCCCACAACAACCTTCATCCGCCGCCGCCAAACTTCGGCGGCAGAGCTTTCCGAGTCCTTGTGGTAGGGCTTCAGAGCTCTCGTGGGAGGGCCTTCAGGCCCGATGCCTTCCGCTCAGACACGACGATCTTCCAGCACCTCTCCCCCGGAGCCTCCATGCGCTTCCTGCACACCTTCCAACTGCTGCCGTTCCTCGACACCGTCGCCAGCCTGCTCGCCGCCTTCGTCCTGGGCACCCTGATCGGCGCCGAACGCCAGTACCGCCAACGCACCGCCGGCCTGCGCACCAACGTGCTGGTCGCGGTCGGCGCGGCCGCGTTCGTCGATCTGGGCATGCGCCTGGCCGGCAGCGTCGAAGCGGTGCGGGTGATCTCCTACGTGGTCTCCGGCATCGGCTTCCTCGGCGCCGGCGTGATCATGAAGGAAGGCATGAACGTGCGCGGCCTCAACACCGCCGCGACCCTGTGGTGCTCGGCTGCGGTCGGCGCCTGCACCGGCGCGGACATGATCGCCGAGGGCGCGCTGCTGACCGCGTTCGTGATCGCCGGCAACACCTTGCTGCGGCCGCTGGTCAACGCGATCAACCGCGTGCCGATCGACGAACGCGTGTCGGAGGCGACCTACGAGGTGCGGCTGAGCGTGGCGCCGGAATCGGCGCCGGCGGCGCGCGAGTGGCTGGTCGATCACCTGGAGGCGGCGAACTATCCGGTCGGCGACGTCGATGTGGACGAACACGGCGAGACCGCGACGCAGATCGTCGCGATCCTGGTCAGCACCGCGGTGGTCGCGGCCGAGCTGGATGCGGTGGTGGAGCGATTGCGGCGCCTGCCGGGAGTGATGCATGCGACCTGGGAGTCGAGCACGCGCGATTGAGCCGCTTCGGATATCGCGAATGCCCCCTGTAGGAGCGACGCAAGTCGCGACCGCGGGGTAGCCGGTCGCGTCGCAAGCGCGGTGTCGCGGTCGCGGCTCGCGCCGCTCCTACAGGGGCTATCGAGGCGATGCAGCGCCGGAGGTCACGCGCACTCCGCCGCGCGGCCCAGCAAAAAATCGCGCTCGCGCGCGTTGCGGGTCAGGCCCGCGGCGCGCTCGAACTCCACGCGCGCTTCCTCGCGCCGGCCGAGCTTGAACAACAGGTCGCCGCGCACGCTCGGCAGCAGGTGGTATTGCTTCATCGACGGCTCCTGCAGCAGCGCGTCCACCAGCGGCAGCGCGGCTTGCGGACCGAACGCCATCGACACCGCAACCGCGCGGTTGAGTTCCACCACCGGCGACGGCGTGCGCGCGGCCAAGCGCTGGTACAGCTGGGCGATGCGCGCCCACGGCGTGTCCTGCGCGGTCGCCGCGCGCGCGTGGCAGGCGGCGATGGCGGCCTGCAGCACGTAGGGCCCGTCGGAACCGCCGAGCTGCACCGCGCGCTCGAGCGCGGCCAGGCCGCGCTGGATCTGCAGCCGGTCCCAGCGCGAGCGATCCTGGTCGAGCAACAGGATCGGCTGGCCGTCCGGGCCGGTGCGCGCCTTCGAACGCGAGGCCTGGATTTCCATCAGCGCGACCAGGCCGAACGCTTCGGCTTCCTTCGGCATCAGCCCGGCCAGGATCCGGCCCAGGCGCAGCGCGTCCTCGCACAGGTTCGGCCGCATCCAGTCGTCGCCGGCGGTGGCCGAATAGCCTTCGTTGAACACCAGGTAGATCACTTCCAGCACCGAGGACACGCGCTGCGCCAGTTCCTCGCCGCGCGGCACTTCGAACGGCACCTGCGCATCGGCCAGGGTGCGCTTGGCGCGGACGATGCGCTGGGCGATGGTCGGCTCCGCGGCGAGGAAGGCGCGCGCGATCTCGTCGGTGGTCAGGCCGCCGAGCAGGCGCAGGGTCAGCGCGACCCGCGCCTCGGTCGACAGCACCGGATGGCAGGAGATGAACACCAGCCGCAGCAGGTCGTCGCCGATGTCGTCGTCGAGCTTGTCGAAGAACTTCTCTTCGTGGCCGTCCTGGTCGGATTCGAGTTCGTAGCCGATCTGCTCGTGCTTGCGGTCGAGCAGCTTGCGCCGCCGCAGCCGGTCGATGGCGCGGTTCTTGGCGGTCTGCATCAGCCACGCGCCCGGATTGTCGGGCACGCCGGTCTCGGGCCATTTCTCCAGCGCGACCACCAGCGCGTCCTGGGCCAGTTCCTCGGCCAGGCCGACGTCGCGGACCATGCGGGTGAGTCCGGCGATCAGCTTGGCCGATTCGATGCGCCAGACGGCGTCGATGGCGCGGTGGGTGTCGGTGGCCGTCATGGCGAGGGATGACACCACCTCGCGCGGCCGCTCGCAAGGGCCGGCGGCCCGCGCGCGGCGCGGGACCGGTCGGTCGCAACGGCGGCGGCGGAGCGGGCGGTCGGACCGCGCGCGCCGTCGCCGCGAACGCGCGGTCAGGCCGCGGCCTGGCCGTGTCCTTCGCCGTCCACGCAGCCCATCGCCTGCACGCAGTTGACCATCCACGGCACGCCGAAGCGGTCGGTGAGGATGCCGTAGGCCAGCGCCCAGAAGGTTTCCTGCAGCGGCATCTCGATCTTGCCGCCCTGCGCCAGCGCCTTGAAGATGCGCGCGGCTTGTTCCGGATCGTTGAGGCTCAAGGCGACGTGCGCGCCCTTCACGCCCTGGTACGGGTGCTGTTCGGTCGCGTCGGTGCCCATCAGCATGAAGCCGTCGAGTTCGTAGCAGCCGTGCATGATCTTCTCGCGCTCGGCGGCGGCCAGGCCTTCGCAACCCGGGTTGTCGCCGAACGGCATCAGCGCGTGGATCTTGCCGCCGAGGATCGTCTGGTAGGTCTCGAACGCCTCGCGGCAGTCGCCGTCGAAGGACAGGTAAGTGGTGAGTTGCATGGTGGCGGTTCCTTTGGATGGAATGAGGGAAGGCGCGGACGCGGCGGAGGCGTGGGTCGCGCTTTCACTAGGACGACGAATGCGCGGCGGGTGGATCGACACGGCCGGCGGATTTCTTTCGCTGTTGTGGGAGGGCCTTCAGGCCCGATGCTTTACGGTCGGCTCGCCGTCGCCTGCGACAAAAGCGTCGGGCCTGAAGGCCCTCCCACGGCATCGGCCTGCGCCGCGGCGCAGGCCTTTCCCGCAGGTTCAATGCCGGCCGCCGACCTGCTCGCGCAGCCGCGCTTCGGTCGCCTGCAGTTCCGGTGTCAGCGCCTCGCCGAAGTCGGCCGCATCGAACACGCGGCGGATCTCGATCTGCGACTGCGCGCCGTCCGGGTTCGGCACGCGCTTGACCCACTCCACCGCCTCTTCCAGCGAGCGCGCCTGGATCAGCCAGAAGCCGGCGATCAGTTCGCCGGGCGCGTCGAACGGCCCGTCCGCCACCCGCCGCGCGCGGCCGTCGAAATACACCCGGGCGCCGCGCGCGCTCGGATGCAGGCCCTCGCCGGCCAGCAGCACGCCGGCCCGCACCAGTTCCTCGTTGTAGGCGCCCATCGCGGCCAGCAGCTCGGTGCCGGGCATGACTCCGGCCTCGCTGTCGGGCGTGGCTTTGACGATCAGCATGAATTTCATGGTCGTGGTCCTCGTCGCGACCGGCGGAGCGCCGGCCTTGACGGAGCGACGAACCGGGGCGGCGGGGATCGACATGGCCGGGCGGAAGGCAGCATGGGCTCATGCGGTCGTGGGAGGACCTTCAGGCCCGATGCTTTTGTTTCCGATCGCGGCGACCTGACCGAAAGGCATCGGGCCTGAAGGCCCTCCCACAACAAAGAAAGGCCCGCCCCGCGAACGCGGAGCGGGCCGGAACAGCCCGAAACGGCTGGAGAACGGCTTACTGGAGGGTGGGCCGACAGGTTCGCCCGTCAGCGGCGGGCGGATGGGTTACTGGAAGTCGTACTTGACCCCCACGGTGAAGTAGCGGCCGATCGCGCCGCTGGAATGCATCGGGTTGTAGTTGATCGCGCCATAGGTCAGCGGATCCAGCGGCGCGATCTTGTCGGTCACGTTCTGCACCGAGCCGAACACTTCCACGCCGTCCTTGGCGCGCCAGCGCCCGGACAGGTCGAAGGTGGTGAACGACGGGATCCGGCAGCCGTTGCCCGGCGCCGGGGTGCCGTCGGCGTAGCGGCTGGCGCAGGCGTTGCCTTCGGCGGTCACGTTCTTGAAGTCGGCGATGTAGTTGGCCACGCCGCTGAGGGCGAAGTTGCCGATCTCCCAGGTCGCGCCGAGGTTGATCTTGTTCTTCGGCGTGCCGATGCAGTTGGTCACGTCGCAGTTGCCGTGGGTGCCGGCGTACTCGAACGTGGTGCCGTCCTCTTCCTCGCGCTCGTAGGTGCTGATGTGGCTCCACTGCAGGTCGAGGTTGAGCTTGCCGTAGCCGCCCAGCTCGAACCCCTGGCGCACGTCCAGGTCGATGCCGCGCACCGTGGTCGAGGCCGAGTTGACGTAGGCGGCCTGCGCCGCCAGCAAGGTGCCCGAGTTGGGAATGCCCGGCAGGTTGTTGTCGCTGCGCACCACCCGTCCGGCGGCGACCGCGGCCGAGGTGGTCTCGACGTTGATCTCGTTGCTGCGCTTGATCTCCCAACCGTCGAGGGTGATGGTGGTGTTGCTGGTCGGCTCGAACACCAGGCCCAGGGTGTAGCTCTTGGATTCCTCGGCCTTGAGGTCGGGGTTGGGGCTGGTGATCACCGCGATCTGGATGTCGCAGTCGCGCACGCTCGCGCCCGCCGTCGGGTTGCCGCCGGGGCAGCGCACCGGGTCGGCGGAGGCGGTGAAGCCGGCAAGGCCGCCCTTGCCCGACTCGGCCGGGTTCGGCGCGCGGAAGCCTTCGGCGTAGGTCGCGCGCAGCGCCAGCTGCTGCAGCGGCTTCCACTTGATGCCGACCTTCGGCGTGGTCGCGCTGTCGCCGCCCTTGTAGCTGTCGTAGCGCACCGCCGCCGACAGCTCCAGGCTCTCCAGCACCGGCGCCACCATCTCGGCGTAGGCCGCGGCGACTTCCTGGGTGCCGCGATACGCCGAATAGCCCAGGCCGATGATGTCGCCGGTGTCGGTGTAGGTCTGCGGATCGAGCTGCGCCTTCTGCCGGCGCCATTCCGCGCCGAAGGCGATGCCGAGCGAACCACCCTTGAGTTCGGTCAGCGAACGCGAGCCCTTGATGTCGAACAGGTCCAGCGTGGTCTTGCCGTCGGCGTGGATGGTCGGCGAGATGTAGTCGTACAGCGCCTGGTTGTTGAGGTTGGCGTTCTGGCCGATCCGCCACCAGCCGCCGGGGCCGGTGCCGTTGGTCAGCGCGTCGCGCACCGCGCTGTAGCGCAGGTAGCCGTCGCGGGTGTTGGTCAGTTCGCTTTCCGAATGCAGGTAGGCCACGTCCAGGTCCCAGCCGCCGGCGGTGCCCTTGATCCCGGCCAGCACGCGGCTGAATTCGCTGTCGCCGCGGATGATGCGCGGGCCGACGTCGAACGCCGAATAGCGCAAGTTCACCGCCTGGCCCGGGAACGGGTTATCGGGATGGTTCGGCCCCAGCACCACCGCGCCGTCGCCGGAATCGGCGTTGACCGGACCGCCGGGATAGCCCCACGCGCCGGACACGCTGTTGGGCGTGTTGTGGAAGGTGCTCTTCTTGCGCGAATAGCCGGCCTCGACATAGGCCTCGAAGTTGTCCGACAGCGCGAAGGTGCCGCGGCCGAACAGGTTCACGTACTTCTCTTCCGGCGCCAGGCTGTTGAACTGGCCCGACTGCCACAGGCAGCCGCCGTTCGGGTCCTGCGGCGTGATCGGCGAGAACTGCGCGCAGCCCGGCAGCGACTGGTACTGCCCGGTGATCGGATTGCGCACGCTGCCGGCCGGCGACGGCGAGGCGTCGTCGCCGAGGATGAAACCGTTCATGAAACGCTTGGTCTGGCTGTAGCCCCAGCGGCGCGCGTCGCCGGTGCCGATCCACTTGCGATCGCGGCGGTCGGCGACGCGGATCTCGTCGGTCTGGCCGCCTTCGATGTTGAAGTAGACGTTGTAGCGGTCGTCGTTGAGGCTGCCGAAGCCGAACGTCGCCGAGGCCTTGGCCATCTGGCCGTCGCCTTCGCCGGACACGCCGTAGCTGCTGCGCACCGACACGCCCTTGAATTCCTTGCGCAGGATGATGTTGACCACGCCGGCGATGGCGTCGGAACCGTAGATCGCCGAGGCGCCGTCCTTGAGGATCTCGACCCGCTCGACCGCGTCCATCGGGATCACGCTGAGGTCGGTGAACACTTTCTGGCCATCGTCGGCGAGGCCGTACGGCGCCATGCGCCGGCCGTTGAGCAACACCAGCGTCGAACCCGCGCCGAGACCGCGCAGCGACACGCCGGAGCCGCCGGACGCGAAGCCGGTGCCGTAGGTGCGCGGTACCGAGCCGGCGCCGTCGGAGGTCAGCGTCTGCAGGTATTCGGCCAAGGTCGCCTTGCCGCTGCGGTCGATCTCCTGGCGGGTGATCGACTGCACCGGCGAGGCGGTCTCCATGTCGCCGCGGCTGATGTTGGAGCCGGTGACCTCGATGCGGTCGAGCGTGGTGGTCTGCGCGGCATTGGCGTCCTGCGCCTGCGCCGCGGCCGGCGCGAGGCTGGCGACGGCGGCGGCGAACAGCGCGCGGCGGATCGCTTTGTTCAAGGGCGCGCGGCTGAAAGTGGCGTGCGGCATGAGCGGCTGGCTCCTGTTGAGTGGATTCCCTGGGAATGTGCTGCGAAGGACGACGGCAGTGTCGAAAACCTCAGCGAGCGCCGTTGAGCGCATCTAGCGCGAAGGCTGCGCGCGGACATCGCGAACGATGCGCCGCGTGTGCGCGATCGCGCGAAGTGTCGATCGCCGCGCGGCGCGCGGCGTGGAGTCCCCGGATGAGTCGATGCATTGTTCAGGCGTGTGTGGCGACGCGGCGCACTCCCTCGGCGCGTGGGAGACGCGTGCAGCGACGTTAATACGCGACGTCCGCGCGGTACTTCGACGCAGTTCCGTTTAGCGCGCGCGAAACTTTGCGGAGTATGTCCAACGGATGCCCGGCGGCGCGCACCGCGTCATGCGCGGTGACGACGGTCTTGTGCGGTTTGTTAGCGCGCAACGCGACGACGCCCGTATTCGCATGCATCGCGCGCTCGATGTTATTTGTGCGGGTGCGTCATCGGCGATTACCGAATCGGCAAAGTCGCGCGACACTGCAGGCTCGTGTGGGAGGGGCTTTAGCCCCGACGCTTTCCGATCAGATCGCGGCGAATTGAACCAACTGCGTCGGGCCTGAAGGCCCTCCCACAACCGCGTGCTCGTGTGGCAGGAATTTCAGCCCCGAGGCTTCGCGCTCGGATCGCGACGAACCGAAACCGGAAGCGTCGCGGCGGAAGCGCTCGCCGACAACGCCACCGTCGTCTTGATCGCGCTGGCCAACGGACTCGGCAAGCCGCAGCACGGCGCGCGTGTCGGCGCGGCCGCCGCGCCGCCGGCCGCGGCGGAACGTGCACGCGCGGGCCGGCCGGCGTCAGCCATGCGCGCGCTCCACCGCGGCGCGAACGCGCGAGGTCGGTGCGGACGCGGCAGGTTCAGGCCGGCGGATCGTCATGCGGCGCACCGGGCGCGGCCTGCAGTTGGGTCAGGTAGTCGTCGAGCCGCTGCAGGCGCTCGTCCCACAACTGGCGGTACTCGTCGAGCCAGCCCGACACTTCGCGCAGGCGCGCGGTCTCCAGCCGGCACGGCCGCCACTGCGCGCTGCGGCTGCGCGCGACCAAGCCGGCGCGCTCGAGCACTTTGATGTGCTTGGAGATCGCCGGCAGGCTCATCTGGAACGGTTCGGCCAGTTCGGTCACGCCGGCTTCGCCGCTGGCGAGGCGGGCCAGGATCGCGCGCCGGGTCGGATCGGCGAGGGCGGCGAAGGTGGTGCTTAGCGAGTCGGCAGGCATAACTGAACCAGAAGGTTAAATAACATCGATAGTGGATGCCTGGCGCGCGCAGGGTGTCAAGCCGGCCGTGATGGCGCCGTCAGCCGGCGACCTGCCGGCGGGCCTTGAATCGTTCAGTGAATTCATGAACGAACGCGGCGCGGCTGACTCACGGAAACTCACTTCATCACATAATAATTGTGACGATGTTCGCACTAATGGAGAGGCGCTGAGTCGGCCGCATGTCCCGTTAGTCGTTTCCTGCCAGGACCCGCGTCGCCCATGAAGCCTCCCCACTCCAACGCGATCCCTGCAGCCGCGCGGCCCCCGCGTGTCGGCGCGGGCTTTGCCGTGGAGGCCGCATGCGCATAGGCCTGGACTACCGCGCCGCCACCCTGGCGCCCGGCAGCGGTCCGGCGCGTCAGGTGCTGGCGCTGGAGCGCGCGCTGCGGCGCCGGCCGGATACCGAAACGGTGCTGTTCACCGAAGCGCCGCTCGACCATCCGCACCGCGCCATCGCGGTCGCCGCCGACCTGCCCGCGGCCGCCCCGACGGGCGCCGGTGCGAGCGTCGGTGCGGCCGCCGGCCTGCGCCGGCGCTGGCGCTTCGAGGCCGGCTTCCTGCCCGCGGCGCTGCGCGCCGAACAGGTCGACGTCTACATCGCCGCGGCCGAAGGCGGCCTGCCGGTGTGGCGCAAGCCGGCCTCGGTGCGCCAGGTGCTGCTGCTGCACGATCTGTTCAAGCTGACCCTGCGCCGGCCGAAGTCCTCGCCGCTGCGCGCGCTGGCCGCACGCATGCTCGACGAGGCGGCGATCGGCCATTCCATCGCCAGCGCCGACGCGATCTGGACGCCCTCGCGCTACACCACCGCCGAGTGCGGCCGGCTGTATCCGGCGCATGCGCACAAGCTCTACGTGTTGCCCGACGCGGTGGCGCCGATGCCGGCGCCGGCCGAGCGCAGCCGCCTGGGACAGCCGCTGCCGCCGCGCTACTGGCTGCTGGTCGGCACGCGCGAGCCGCGCCGCAACGCCGACCTGTTCCTGCGCGCGTGGCTGGACGCGCGCCGCCAGCATTACGACACCCCCGACCTGGTCGTGGTCGGCTCGCCCGCCGATGTGCCCGCGGAACTGCAACGGCTCAACGGCGTGCACTGGTTCGAGCAGGTCGCCGACGACGAACTGGCGCGGCTGTACTACGACGCCGAACGGCTGTGGCAACCCTCCTATGCCGAAGGCTTCGGCCTGCCGGTGCTGGAGGCGCTGGCCGCCGGCACCCCGGTGGCGGTGGCCGAGGGCGGCGCGCTGGAGGAAGTGGCGCCGGTCGACATGCCGCGCTTCGACCCGCACGACCGCCCGCAACTGGCCCAGTTGATGATCCGGCTCAGCCGCGAATCGGTGGTCGGCAACGCCGAGCAGCGCCGCGCCTTCGCCCAGCGCTTCGCCCCCAACGCCTACGCCGCGCGCGTGGGCGCGCTGCTCGACGAGTTGCTCAAGCGCAGCGACCGCTGAGGTCGCCGCGGGGATGGCGGCGCTGCGGAGACAGCGGACAGGCGTTGGGAGAGAGCGAAATTGCGCTTTCGCTCTCTCCCAATGCCTATGCGCCAAATTCGCCGCAGTTCGCCGTCCCGTCCCGCTCGCCGCACCTCACTCGTAAGGCGCGTGTTCCAGCCCTTGCGCGGCGATGATGCGGTTGATGTGCGAAACCACCCGGCAGCGGTCGTCGCGCGGGGTCACCGTCAGCAGGCGTTCGATCAGGCTGTCCACGCGCGGCCAGAACACCGCGTCGTCGCTCCAATGACGCCGCCACAGCGGCAACGCCGCGGTGAGTTGGCACAGATCGCCGTCGAGTTCGGCGCGGGTTCGGTGCATCGATTGGCTCCCCTGGCAACGGCGGGACCGGCCCGCCCTTGGTGACGCACGCGCGGCCGAAGCCGCCGCGATGGTGGTGGTGGACATTCCGCCGCCGCCGGGGGGTGCGGGACGGATCGGAGGGACGCCGCCCGGCTGCGATCCCCATCGCAGGCCGCCGACCTCCCGACACTCCTATGTACGAACGCAGTGCGGACACCCGGCCCCACCTTCGATCACCAAAAATATACAGAAAATGCGAGTTCAGTCACGCTTCTGATGCAGCAACTGCGCGGTCGGGGCTGGGGGCAGGGCCAGGAGCAGCGCCCAGGGGAGTCGAAGCGGCCTTGCCCGCGCCCGTGCGCTCACTGGCGGCCCCACACCGTTCCACCCGCGCCGCATTGACCTCAAGCGGGCTTGAGGTCCCACCCTGGCGGCCATGTTTCCGACCCGGTCCGCGCGCATGAAATCGACGTCCCTGCCCTTCTCTGCGCAGCCGCCCAGCGACACGGCGCCCGACCGCCCGGCCCAGGCGGACGCCGCCTCGACCGACTGGCGCGCGGTCGCCGCGGTGTTCGGCGCGGGGCTGATCGCCGCGCTGCAAGTCGGCAAGACCGCCATCGCCCTGCCCGCGCTGCGCGCCGACCTCGGCCTGGACCTGCGCGCCGGCGGCTGGCTGATGGCGGTGTTCGGCCTGCTCGGGCTGTTCGCGAGCGTGCCGGCCGGGGCGCTGGTGGCGCGACTGGGCGACCGTCGCCTGCAGGTCGCCGGGCTGGCGGCGATGGCGCTGGGCAGCGCGCTCGGCAGCCAAGCCGATAGCCTGACGGCGCTGATGGCCACCCGCGTGCTCGAAGGCGCCGGCTTCCTGCTGTTCGCGGTCGCCGGCGCGAGCGTGCTGCAGCGGCTGTCGCAGGCGCGCGACCGCGCGGTGGTGTTCGCGATCTGGAGTTGCTACATGCCCGCCGGCATGGCCCTGGCGCTGGCCACCGGCGCCGCCCTGGACGGCTGGCGCGGATATTGGGAACTCAATGCGCTGTTGTGCGCGGCGGCGGCGCTGGCCCTGCACTGGGCAGTGCGCGCGCCGTCGGCGCAGGCCGCGCGCGCCGCGGCCGCGCGGCCGTGGCGGGCGATCGCCGCCGATGCGTGGGCGGTGGCCGGCGCGCGCGGCCCGCTGCTGCTGGCGCTGGCGTTCGCGCTGTACGCGCTGCAGTTCTATGCGCTGCTGAGCTTCCTGCCGACCTTGCTGATGCAGCGCATGCAGGTCGACGCCGCCGGCGCCGGCCTGCTCAGCGGCGCGGCGATCGGCGCCAACGTGCTCGGCAACCTCGCCGCCGGCGCGTTGCTGCGCCGCGGCGCGCGGCGCTGGCGGCTGATCGCGCTCGCCAGCGCGACGATGGGCCTGTCGGCCGCGGCGGTGTTCGCGCTGCCGCTGCCCGCGACCGTCGCCTACGGCCTGTGCGTGCTGTTCGCGCTGGCCGGCGGGTTGTTGCCGGCTTCCACCATCGGCGGCGCCGCCGAGTTGGAACGCGATCCGGGCCGGATCGCGATCGCGGTCGGCCTGTTGATGCAGGGCAGCTACCTGGGCCAAGTGATCGGGCCGTCGTTGTTCGGCAGCGTGGTCCAGGCGGCCGGGTGGCCGGCGGCGGCGTGGCCGGTGGGATTGGCGGCGCTGGGGGCGGTGGCGGCGGCGGTGGCGCTGCGGAGGTCGTTCGCGGCGGAGGGTGGGCGTGGTTGAGGGCGGGTGGTTTTTGGGAGCGGCTCCGCGTGTCTTCAGTCGCGTATCCGACTGTAGGAGCGGCGCGAGCCGCGACCGCGGCAACGCAACTACGACGGAACGTTCACTGTGTTTGCGGTGGCGCGGTCGCGGCTTGCGCCGCTCCTACAGGGGGCGTGCCGCGGTGGGGTTCGCCTTTGCGTGTGCGTACTTGTGAAGACAAGCGACCATCAAGAGCTTCCGTCCGCAAGCGGCCGGGTCACTTTCTTTGTCTGAAGCCACAAAGAAAGTAACCAAAGAAAAGGCCTTGTTTTTTCGGATCAAGAGCCACTATGGCTCGAAAAGGGCGCGGGGCCGCGCCATAAGGGGCATCCTGCCCCATGGCGCGCGTGCGCATCCATGCGCACGCCCTCCGGGGCTGCGGAACATCGGCTTTGCTTGGGGTTGCGTCAAAGCGAACAGCGAACAACTAACGGCTGGAGACAACGACAAACTGGATTCCGGGTGTCGCCGGAATGGGGCGGATTCGGATTCGCGGCGATTCGAGTTGGCGCAAATCCGACGGCCGGTTGAGCCGGCTCAGATTCGGATCGACGCAGATCTTGGCGTCTGCAACGCCCGCGCTGTGTATCAGGCCGCGGCCGCTTCGCTCGCCGTCGGCGACGTCGCGCGGCGACTGCGGATCAGGCCGTCGCGCAGGCGCAGGAACGGGCGCTCCACGCTGTAGTGCAGCAATGCGCCGCCGGCCAGCGCGGCGGCGGCATAGGCGCAGAAGGCCAGCAGCGGTCGCGCGTCCAGCGCTTCGCCGAACGCGCCGGCCATCAGCGCGAACATGCCCTTGTGCCCCAGGTACAGGCTGAAGGACGCCGCCGCCAGCCAGCCGGCGCCGGGGATGCGCAGGCGGCCGGTCCAGCGCTGTTCGGACGCGCCGGCGGCGACCAGCAGCGCCATCGCCAGCGAGATCAGCGGGAAGCCGAACACCGAGGCGGCGAAGCCCAGGCGCTCGCGCGAGATCCACATCGCCGCCGCCAGCACCGCCGCGCCGGCCAGCGCGAGCCAGCCCGAGCGCCGCATCATCGCCGCCCACGCGCGCGGTCGGTACGCGCGCAGCGCCGCCAGCGCGACACCGAACAACAGTCCGTCCAGGCGCATCCAGGTCGGGTAGTAAATGCGCTCGACCCAATGGTTGGCGTTATCGTCGAGGCCGTTCCACACCCAGGCGCGCAGCGCGATGCCGGCCAGCGCCAGCGCGATCACCGCGGCGACGCCCTTCCACAACGCCGGCCGCCGCGTCAGCGCGATCGCCAGCAACGGAAACAGCAGATAGAAATGCTCTTCCACGCACAGCGACCAGGCGTGCGAGAACGCCTTGTTGCGTTCGTAGTCGATCAGCAGGTTCAAGGTGAAGCTGAAGAACTGCCAGCCCGACTCCAGCCCGGGCCGCTCGCGGA
Source organism: Lysobacter yananisis (assembly GCF_031199375.1). Classification (NCBI taxonomy): domain Bacteria; kingdom Pseudomonadati; phylum Pseudomonadota; class Gammaproteobacteria; order Lysobacterales; family Lysobacteraceae; genus Lysobacter; species Lysobacter yananisis. Next base: position 1,874,166 of record NZ_CP133568.1, on the reverse strand, counting down.
ACGCCGGCCACAGCAGGTACAGCGCCAGCACCGTCCAGAACGCCGGCAGCACGCGCAGCGCGCGGCGCAGGTAGAAGTCCTTGAAATCGAGCCGGCGGCCTTCGCTCAGCGGACGCAGCACCTGCCAGCCGATCAGATAGCCGCTGAGGGCGAAGAACAGATCCACGCCCATCCAGCCGAACTGCGACATCGGCATCCACGGCGAGCCCAGGCCCTGGCCGGCGGCGTGGAAGAACATCACCCAAACGATCGCGATCGCGCGCAGCAGATCGAGGCCGGGCAGTCGGCTCATCTTGGTTCCTGGTGTGTGGGAGCGTTGCGGACGTCGGTGCCGCGTTCGCCTGGCGACCTTGCATCGCGGGCAGCGAACGCGGACACAGTGTGCGCGCGGGCGAAGCGCGCAACAAGACGAAATACGCGCGCAACGCGGCTGCGTTGCCACGTTTGCGAAGTCGAATGCGCGCGCATCCGGCGCGCTGCAAACGCGGCTTTCGCCGCATACAAGAATCTTTTGTGGGACGCGTTCGCGCAGCGCGTTCGTCGATGCGTTTTTCATCCGCGCGTGTTTCGTCGGCGGGTCTTCATCGATGCATTCGGCCCAGGTGTGCGACCGATACGCGCGACCTGGCGCAACCCGGCGCGGCACCGCCAAGATGCACGATCGGTCGCGCCGACCTAGGGCCGCCCCGAGGATGCCGCGGCCGCGGCGCGGCGCTACCGTCGCAGCAACGTCCCTGCGGCAACGGGCGATCGTGCGTGCGGGTGCGGCCATGTCCATCGACTTCCCGAGCAATCCCCTGGGTAACCTGCTGTCGGGCCTGGGCGGCGGCGCGTCCGGCCTGCCCGGCGGCCTGCCGTTGCTGGGCGGGAACAGTCCCGGCCTCCCCGGCATGCCGTCGGCGCCCGGGGAGGGCGACAACGACCCGCAATCGCCGCGCCTGCCGTCCAACAATCTGCCCGGCGCCAACGGTCAGGGCCCGGGCGGCACGCCGGGGCTGCCCGGCGGCGGTCTGGGCAACACGCCGGTCGGCACCGCGCCCGCGCCGGGCAGCAACGCGCCGCTGATCAATCCCGACAATCCGCTCAGTCGCATGCTGCAGGGCTCCTCGCCGAGCGCCTACAACCACCCGTTCGGCAACGGCCCCGCGCCGACCCAATACCCGGCGCCGACCCTGTCCGAGCGCGCCTTCAACGCCGCCCAGTACGCACTGCTCGATCGCGGCGCGGTGCCGGCCGCGGCGGGCTCGGCCGCCAGCGCCGGCGCACAGGGCCAGTCGCTGCCGGCCTCGGTCGGCGGTGCGTTGCCCAGCGGCGGCAGCGCCGGCGGCACGGCCGCGGGCGCCGCCGCGCACGGCGCCGCCACCACCGCCCAACTCAGCGCCGCGCCGGCTTCGACCCTCGCCGCCGCCAATGTCGTTCCCAACGCCGTCGCCGGCTCGCCGGCCGCGGCGGCGCTGTCGCAGGACGCGTTGATCGCCCAGCAAGCCCTGCTCGCGCGCCTGCCGGCCGGCACCCACGCGGCGGCCGGCAACACCGCCGCGGCCGCCGCGGCGCCGCCGTCGGAAACCGCGGCCGCGCTGCCGGCGGTCGGCACCCACACCACCAGCAACGATCCGCGCAATCTGCCGGCGGCGCTCAACGACCGCGCCGTGCAGCAGCGCGGCGACGGTCCGAACGCATCGGTCTACACCGGCGACACCGCGGCACGGCGCGCGCCCGGCCGCGGCCGCGTCTCCGGCGCCACCCTGACCCACTGGCTGTGGCGCTTCGGCCGCGGCGGCGCCCACCGTCCCAGCCACGACGACACGCCCGAAGTCGAGGCCGTGCGCGCGCTGCAGTGGCTGTTCTGGGTGCTGACCGTGGTCGCCTACGTGTGCCTGGCGATGGCGGTGGTCCTGCTGCTGCCGGGCGGCAGCTTCGACAGCCAGCGGATCCAGACCGGCGGCAGCGGCGCTGCGTTGGCGCTCGGCGTCGCGGTCGCCGCCGGCGCGTGGTGGCTGGGGCGACGGATCAACAAGCGTCCTTGAACGAAATCGCGCCGGCACAAGCGGCGCCGGATCGGCGCAGCGGCTCCCAAATGCGCCACGCGCGCTTAGCGCGGCGCCCTCAGCGCCGCGCGCTCAGTCCCTGGCCGCCGACCAATTCGTAGCGACGCAGATCCAGCCCCTGGCGCTCGACCTCGCGGCGCACGCGCTCGCCGAGCGACACCAACTCCTGGCGCGCGCCGGTCTGCCGATACACTTCGTAGCTCACGCCGTGGCGCATCGCCGCATAGGCCAGGCGCTCGGCCAGTTCCTGCTTCTGCGCATCGCTGAGCGTGCGCAGCCCCGGGCTGGCGAGCAAGGCGCGGCGCAATTGCTTGCGCAACCCGGCTTCGCCGCCGGGCACATCCTTGGCGTTGCGGTCGTTGGCGACTTCCCAGGCCATCGCCAGATAAGCGGCGGCGACGTCGCCGAGATCGTCGCGCGCGTAGCCGTAACGCAGCAGCAGCGCGTCGAAGCGCTCGCGCATCTGCGCCGGCGTCATCGACAGGCCTTTCAGCGCGACGCCGGCCTGCTCGCCCTGGACCCGCGCGCTCAGCGCGGGATCGCGGCGAAAACGCAGGGCCGAATCCGGCGCGGCGGCGGCGCCCGCGGCGCCGCGCGCGAGCGCGGTCAGCGACTGCGACCACACGCTGCTCGCCGCGACCGCGCCCGGCGCGGCGCGGCCGCGGCCGGCGTTGAGCGCGCCCTGCTCGGCCGACAGCACGTTGCCGGTATGGACTTGATGCTGGTGCATCAACACCGCCTGTCCGGCGGCGTCGAACTGGGCCTGCGCCGGCGCGGCCAGGACGCAGCCGATGGCCGCGGCCACGAGCGGCTTCGCGCGCGCTGCGGCAGCCAAAAGCGCTACGGATCGCGCCGTCGCCGCGCGCAAGCTCGAACGACAGGCCCGCAGGCATCGCGCCCGCCAGCCGTCGATCTGCGGCGTCCGGACCCGCATGCCCGTGGCCCGCGACTCCAGACCCATCGCCGACCCGCCCCGTTCCACGCTCGCTCGATCGCGCATCGCACACCTCCTTCGGCCCGCCGCGTCGCGGCGCATCGCCGCGGGCGCAAAAACGAAGAACGCCAAGCGGCAAGCTTGGCGTTCTTTCGCGGCGGCGCAAGCCGCCGGGCGCACACTTCAGGGCTCGCGCGCGACCGGCGCGCACAGGCCGTTCAGCGCTTGCTGATTTCCTTCAGGCCGTTGCCGATGGAATCGAGCGCGCTCTTGATCGCGTTGCTCTCGATACCGAAGATCTGGCTCTGGGTCTGGAAGTCGGTCATCGCGCGCATGTATTCCTTGGACTGCTGCTCGCCGCTCTTCGGGTCGAGGGTTTCCTTGTAGTTCTCGACCATGCGGTTCTTGGCGTCCATCATCGCGTTGACGCGGTCGCCGAGGATGTCGCCGAGCGCGGCGGCCAGCACCTCGAACCAGGAACCGCCCTTGGCGGCCTTGACGCCGCTGGTGCTGCGAGCTTCGCCCGAGGCGATGCGCTCGTTGGTCATGGAAATGCCGAGATCGGAGGTGGACATTTCGTTGCTCCCTGTGGGTTCGTTGGTCCGCCGGAAGGCGGATCGGATCAGTTCGGATGGTTCGATCGGTTTCCGGCGCCGGCCCGCGGGGTAGGCGAGCGTCCGTCCGGCGGTGCGGTTACGGCTTACATCCGCATTCTCCATGCCCGCCGGCGCGCCGTAAGTCGGGGCGTGCCCTAGCTAGGGTTGACCCCAGGGTCCGCCTCGGGGTCAGCCCCAGGGGCCGGGCTTGCGCGCCGCGGCGACCTTGCCGATCTGCGGCGGCAGGCCCTGCACCACCTGCACCGCGGCGCTGGCGCCGCGGCTGCGCTTGATCTGGCCGATCTGCTCGTGCAGCCAGGCGTGCGCGCCGGCTTCGCCGTCGCGGGCCAGCCGGCGTACGAACTCCTCGCCCAGGTCGCGGGCTTCGTTGTCTTGGCCGCCGAAGGCCTGGTCGAACTTGCCCAGCAGCGCCTCCTGTTCGGCCTGGCCCAGACCCAGCTCGGCCACGCTGTCGGCCCAGGCCTGGCGGTCGAAACCGCGGCCGCCGGCTTCCGCGTTCTCGAACGCGTCGCGGAAGTGCTTGAGCAGGAAGTCGCGATCGGCCGCATCCAGGTTCGGCTGCTCTCGCAACGAGGCCTCCAGCTGGTCGATGAATTGGCGGCCGTCGGCGGCAGTGTTGGCTTGGGATGACATGGGGCGATGCGCTCCTGCAGGGTTGTCCATAGAGGGCGGGGCGGCCCGGCCGGCCGCGACGGCGCCGGGCGACCGCGTTCAGTCGTGGAAATGCGGGTCGATGCTGAGCCGGCCGAGGTTGCGCTCGGCGAAGCGGCGCATCAGCTCGGGACCGGCCTCGCGGATCGCGTCGTAGCTGGAGCGCGAACGCGAATCCGCGCGCAGCTGCCAGCCGTCGGCGGTCTTGCTCAGCAACAGGTCGGTGCCCGGCAGGGTCTGGTCGGACAGGCGCAGCAGCACCTGGCCGTCGCCGCCGTCGGCACCGCCGCCGCCGACCGCGAGCTGGCGCACGTGGCGCTCGACCAACTCGGCGAAGGCCGCCGCGTTGGAGGTCGGCGCCGGCGCCTGCATCGGCGCGGTCTGGTCGGCGCGCATCGCCTGCTGCGCCAGCCACAGGCCGGACTGCTCGGACGATTGCCCGTCGCCGCCGCCGCGGTCGAAGCCGACCGAATAGCGCTGCTCGTCGCGCGATTTCTGCTCGACCCCGTGCTGCCGCGCCTGGCCCTGGGCGGCCTGGTTCTGCGCGGTCTGGTCCTGCGCGTATTGGTTGCGACCGCGCTCCAGCGCGTTCTGCTGGCGCCCGCGCAGGGCCTGCGCGGCGGCGTCGCCGGCGGCGTACTGGCCGTCCTCGGGCTGGGCGCCGAGGGTCTGTTCGCCCTTCTGGCCCACCGCCTGGCGCTGCTGCATCAGTTCGCGGAACTGGTCGACCGACTCGGCCGGCGCGGACTGGCGCGCGGCGCGCTGGCGGTCGGACAACTGCGCTTCCTGGGCGAGCTGTTGGGCGCGCTTGGCGTCTTCGTTCGCGGAGCTGTTGCGGATCGTGCTCATGGCGACCTCAGAAGGGGGAGTTGTGGTGGGTGGAACGTTGCCGCGCGGCCAGCAGCAGGTCGGCCGACTGCGCTTCCTCGCGGCGCTGGGCGATCGCGCTTTGTTCCTTGCGCCACACGTCGCGGCGTTTCTCCAGCGCTTCCAGCCGCGACTTGGCGCGGAAGAAGGCCTTGCGCGCCTCGTCCAGCGCGGCCTCGGCCTCGCGCAGCTTGCCCTGCGCGTCGGCCAGGCGCTGGCGCGCGGCGTTGGCCAGTTCGGCCAGATGATCGACGTGCGCCTCGCGCTGGGCCATCGCCATCGCCCACGGCACGCCCGCCGGCGGCGGATCGAGCAGGCGCAGGCGCTGGCTGGCGCGCTCCTGGTTCAAGGCGACGATCTCGCCCTCGATCGCGGTGCAGGCCTCGCGCCGCGCCTGCACCTGCGCCTGGCGCTCCATCACCAGCGCGCGCGCGGTCTCGACGCGGTGCTCGCGCAGCTGCAGCAGCGTGGCCAGGGGGAAGCGTTGCTTGTTCATCCGAACAACCTGCGCAGCGCGTCGATGGATTGCTTGTAATCGGCCAGATCGTTGGACGATTGCTTGAGCAGCTTGCGGATCGGCTCGATCTTCTCGATCGCGATGTCGGCGTCGGCGTCGCTGCCGCGCTTGTACTCGCCCAGTTGCAGCAACAGCTCGATGTCCTGGTGCTTGGCCAGGTACTTGCGCAGCTGGCCGGCGGCGCGCTGGTGCGCTTCGTCGGCCACGCGCGGCATGGTCCGGCTCAGGCTCACCAGCACGTCGATGGCCGGATAGTGGTAGGCGGCGGCGAGCTTGCGCGAGAGCACGATGTGGCCGTCGAGGATCGAACGCACTTCCTCGGCGACCGGGTCGTCGCCGTCCTCGCCTTCCATCAGCACGGTGTAGAACGCGGTGATCGAGCCCTTGTCGTTGTTGCCGGCGCGCTCGAACAGGCGCGGCATCTGGCTGAACACCGACGGCGGGAAGCCGCGCCGCGCCGGCGGCTCGCCGATGGCAAGGCCGACGTCGCGCAGCGCGCGGGCGAAGCGGGTGACCGAATCCACCAGCAGCATCACCCGCTTGCCGCGGTCGCGGAAGTATTCGGCGATGGCGGTGGCGACCCAGGCGGCGCGGCTGCGCTCCAGCGCCGGGCGGTCGGAGGTGGCGACCACGATGATCGATTTCTTGAGCCCTTCCTCGCCGAGATTGTCGTGGATGAACTCGTTGACCTCGCGGCCGCGCTCGCCGACCAGGGCGATCACGTTGACGTCGGCGTCGCCGCCGCGCGCGAGCATGCCGAGCAAGGTGCTCTTGCCGCCGCCGGCGACGGCGAAGATGCCCAGGCGCTGGCCGACGCCGGCGGTGATGACGGTGTCCAGCGCGCGCACGCCGGTGGCGAACGGGCGGTCGATCAATTGCCGCGCGAGCGGATTGGGCGAGGCGGCGTAGATCGGCATCTGCACGGTCGGGCCGAAGCCGCCGCGGCCGTCGATGGCGTCGCCGTTGGCGTCGAGGATGCGGCCGAGCAAACCCTCGCCGCAGCGCACCGAGGCCTGGCGGCCGGTGGCGATCACCTCGGTGTCGTGGGCGACGCCGTCGAGCGCGCCCAGCGGCGTGAGCAGGGTGTACTGGCGCGACACGCCGACCACTTCGGCGGCGAGGCGGAAACTACGGTCGCGCGGGCTGCGCAGTTCGCACAGCTCGCCGATCATCGCCTTCAGGCCGGTGGCGCGGATCATCGTGCCGTAGGCCTCGGCGACCTTGCCCACGCGCACCACGCTGGGCACGCGCGCGAGCGCGGCGATCAACGGATCGATCTGCACCGGCGCGGGCGCCGGCTGCAATACGGTGCGCGGCAGGCTGCTCATCGCGCGCACTCCGGCGTCTCGGCGCGCGCGGCGGTGGCCATCGACAGCGGCGCGCGCGGGTTCATCCGCCGTGCTCCGCGCCGTGTTCGGCACCGTACTCGGCGCCGGACAGCGCGATCCGGATCGCCTCGATCTGCTGGGCCACGCCGGCGCGCACTTCGCCGACTTCCGACACCACCACGCAGCTGAGCTTGTCCAGGCTTTCGTCGTCGACCAGTTCGATCACGCCCACCACCGGATGCGCCTGGCGCACCAGGCCCAGGCCCTGGGCCACTTCCTCGCGCACGCTGGGGTGCACGCGGATCAACAGGAACTGTTCGGCCTGCGCGGCCTCCACCGCCTGCATGACCAGCGGCGGCACCACCGCCCGCGCGTCGAATTCGGGCGAGATCCGCGCCACGATCGCGCAGGCCAGCTCGGTCACGCGGCTGCCGGCGTCGGCCAGCACCCGCGCGCGACGCTCGTTGAGGTCGGCCAACTGCTGCGCCATCTGCTGCTGCGCGCGCGCCAGGCCCTCGGCGAAACCGGCGGCGTAGCCGGCCTCGCGCGCCTGCTGGATCTCGTCGCCGGCCTGGTCGTAGAGCGCGTTGACCCGGGCCAGGGTCTGGTCCATCTCGACCACCTGGCTCCACTGCTGCGCCGGCACCACGGTGCCGGCCAGCGCGCGCTCGAACTGCTTGCGCTCGAACACCGCCACCGTGCCCGCGGCGCGGCCGAGGTCGCGCCGCGCCGTCAGGTCGGCGACGTTGCTCGCGCCGGCGGCGGACGGGGCTTCGTAGCGGAGCGGATCGGCGGGCATGGCGGTTCCGGTTTGGAGGCAGGAATTCAGAGGCGGAAATGAGGCGCGCGCTCAAGCGCTCAGCGGGCGCGCGCCGTGATGGGTGTGCAGCCGCTCGACCACGTCCGGCGGCAGGTGCGCGACCAGCGCCGGCGCTTCGTCGTGCAGGTGGCGCGGCAGCAGCAGGCGGGCCCAGTCGGCCAGGCCGGGGTCGCGGCGCTCGGCCCACAGCCGCAGTTCGGCGCGGCCGCGCAGGTCGAGCAAGGCGTACAGCGGCGCATCGTCGGCCGCGCGCAACGCGCGGTCGAGGTGCTCGCCCAGCTGCAGGGCCAGTTGGTTCTGCACCTTGCCGTCCCAGACCTGGCTGTCGAGCGCGAGCAGGTAGGCGTTGTCCAGCGCCTGCTTGAGCCGACGCACCGGCTCGCGCCGCACTTCGGCGCGGATCGCCGGAGCGTAGGCCAGCGCCCCCAGGTCGCGCACCAGCCGCTCCACCCGCGCGCGCGGCCAGCGCAGCGCGGCGGCGGCGAAGCCCGCGCCCGGTTGCGGCGCCAGCAGTGCCGGCGCGGCCTCGGCGGCGAGCCAGGCGCCGAGCAGGCGGCGGCCGATCGCGCTCTCGCGCCCGGCCGCCAGCAGTTCCGGGGCGATGCGCTCGTCCTCGCCCAGACCGTGCCAACTGGCATCGGTCTCGGCCAGAACCGCGCGCAGCGCCGCGGCGCTCATCCGTTCCACACTCCGCCGCGCGCGTTGCTCTGCGGCGGCGGCTGCGACGGCGGGAAGAAGCGCGAGCGCAGGCGGCCGAAGAAGAACGCCGCGATCGCCAGCAGCACCAGCACGCCGGCGCCGATGATCACCGCGCTCAGGTCGATCGAGCCGATCACCGCGTTGAGCGGGCCGGCGGCCTGGTGCACCTTCGGCGGCGACTGCACGGTGAAGAACTTCACCGTGACCTTGTTGACGTCGTCCAGGCCCTCGACGCTGTCCTTGACGAACACCTTGATGTCGGTCTCGCGGTCGCGCAGGCTCTGGCCCGGGCGTTCGAAGATCAGCACCGAGGCCGAGGAATCCTGGACGTTGCCGCCGAGCGGGTCGCGGTCGGGCAGGGCGATGTGCACGCGCGCCTCGACCACGCCGTCGATCCGGGTCAGGGTGCGCGAGAGTTCCTGCGACAGGCCGTATAGGTAGCGCGCCTTCTCTTCCAGCGCCGAGGAGGCAAAGCCCTCCTTCTTGAACACCTCGCCGAGCGAGCGGTACTGCGCACGCGGCAGGCCGCGCGAATTGAGCACCTGCATCGCGTAGGGAATGTCGCCGCGGTTGACCATGACCTCCCAGCCGGTCTTGCTCGGCGAGGGGTCCTTCTCGGCGGGAATGCCCGCATCGAGCAACGCCGCCATCAGTTCGTTGGCCTGCTGCTCGTCGAGTTGGCTGTACAGCGGCGTGCGCGTACACCCCACGATCAGCAGGCAGGCCAGCAGGGCCGCCAGAATTCTTCCCGCCTTGAAGCCGGCCGCCTTGAAACAGGCCGCTTTGAAGCCGGCTGCGTTGACGCCTGACGCCCTACCCATGCATCCCCCGTGTTGTGATGTGCCTTGCGTTGTTACGACTGCTGGCGGAACAGCTGCTGGATGCCGTCGGACGTGCGGTTGGCGACGTTCGAGGTCAGCTGCGAGGTGAACATGAACTGGTGGCACTTCATGGTCATCTGGATCATCTCGCCCGGGGTCAGTTCGGCGGCGTTGGCCGAAATGCTCTGGCTGGCCTGGCCGATGCTCTCGGCGCCGCCGTTGAGGTTGTCCAGCGCCGCCAGCACCGCGCGGGTGCCTTGCGACGGTTCGGCCGCGCCGGCCTGGGCGACGCCGCCGGCCTGCACCCCACCGGCGGCACCCGGCGCCGAACCGCGGTCGAACGCGGCGGCGAACTCGCGGATGTCGTAGGCGGAGGCCTGCGGCGACTGCGCCGGCGAAGCGGCGGCCGGTTGCGCGGCTTCGGCCGCGACTTGAATGGCTTCGATCATGAACCTGTCTCCTGCAACGGTAGGTTCGACAGCGTTGGGTCGGTACGCATGCGGGCCTGGCCCGGCTTACGACGCCAGCGCCGCCGCGAAGGCCGCGGGCGCCCGGACACGGGGTTCCGGGCGCCGCGACGGCAGGCGGCAGACGTCGGGCCGCGCGCCGGTCAGTTCTTCGACGCCAGCTTCTCGATGCCCTGGGCGACCGAGTTGATCGAGGTCGAGGCGCTGTTGGAGATGAACTGCATGCGCAAGCTTTCCGAGGTCAGCGAGATCATGCTCGACGGCGTGTCGTTGCCGCCACCGATCGAACCCGACAGTTCGGTGATGCGCGAGGCCTGCGCGTCCATGGTCGAGCCCCAGGCCTTGGCCATCGCGGCGTACCAGCTGTTGCTGCCGCCCGCGCCGCCGCCGGCCGCGATGCCGCCGCCGCCACCGCCGCCGGCCGAACGCGAGCCCTTGCCGTTGCCGATGGCGTCGTTCTTGTTGACGTCGGCGATGAAGGTGCCGACCAGGCCGGCGGTACCGCCGGCGCCGTTGATTGCGTTGTTGCTCATGACGTCTCTCCTGCTCGTTTGCGGCCAGGCCGCGCAATGGCGTGGAACAACGGATGGCACCGAAAACTTGTCGCGAAACTTGACGCCTATCGCAGTTATTCAGGTCTCAGCGGGCGATGGGTGCAAGGTGCCGAGGTTGGATTAGATCGGCGCCGCGCGGGTGAAACCAGCTAGTGCTGACCCTGGGGTCGCCCTGTTCATTGTCGACTCCCCGGCCGCGGCGGCGCTTCGGCGACGGTCGGACGCGCGCTCGCCGACGGCTTCGCGGCGCTCGGCGCGGCAGTGGTCGGCTTGGCGGCGCTCGGCGCGGCGGCATTGGCCGCCTGCGGCGCGGCCGGAGCCGGGGCCGGCGTCGTACCCGCGGGCGCGGCCGCCGTGGCCGCGGCATCCGTGGCCGGCGCCGCGCCGCTGGCGAGGGCCAGTTCCTCGGCCGTCAGCGGCTGCGCCTTGATCTGCTCGCTCACGCCGGTGGTCTTGTTCAGCGCCCAGGCCTTGTCGCCGATCGCGATCAGGTCGCGTCCGTCGGGCAAGGTGTCGCCGACCGCGTAGTCGGTGCCGTCGATGTCGGTCACGTGCGGGCTGTCGCCGCGCACGATCTTGACGATCCGGGTCGGCGGCACCGGCGCGGCGGGCTTGGCCGGCTCGGCCGTGGCGACCGCCGGGCCCGCCGGCGCGTGGCTCTCGTCGAGGTTGCGCGGGACCACCCGGCGCACGCCGTTGACGTCCTGCATCGCGCGCGAGGCGATCGCGCGCTGGAACTGCGCCGGATCGGCGAAGCGGCCGCTGACCTCGACATCGCCGTTGCCCAGGTAGCGGGTCTGCACCGCCAAGCCCTGGCTGCGCAGCACTTCGCGCACATCGGCGGCGATGTCGTCGCCGGTGCGCAGCTCCAGCCGCGCCTCGACTTCATCGGTGGCCAGGCGCTTGCGGATCGTCTCGCGCGTGGCCGCGTCCTTGACCGTGCCCGACAGCACCAGGGTGCCGTCCGGGCTTTCGCTCAGGCGGCCGCCGGCGATCGAGAATTCCTTGATCAGCGGCTGCGCCAGTTCCAGCGGCGAAGGCTTCTTCTCGAAGCCCGGCATCACCGCCGCGGCGATCGCCACCGACACCAGCGACAGCGCGGCGAGGCCGGCGATCAGCGGCAGGTGGCGCATCGAGGTCTTGGCCGGACGCACCGCGTCGGCGAGGTTGGGCAGCATCGTCGCCCAGCCCGGGTCCTCGGCCGCGCCGACCGCGAACGAGGCGCCGCCGAGGTCGACCCGCTGCATCGGGCCCAGCTCGGCCGGATCGCCGGGATTCAGCGTCTGGCCTTCGATCCGCAGCGGCGCGTCGAGCGCGCGCAGCGAGACCGTGCCGCCCATGCGGGTCAGAAAGGCGTGGCGCGGGGCGACGTTGGGATCGGACAGGACGATGTCGCAATCGCCGCTGCTGCCGATCAGCACCGTTTCCTGCGCCGACAGCGGACGGCTGCCGCCGGTGTGCAGGCCGGAGACGATGCGCAGCACGCTGACCGCCGGCGCGGCGGCGCGGATGCCGTCGCCGGCGCGCGGCGGCGGCGAGGGCGCTTCGGCGGCGCGCGGCTCGCCCGCCTCAAAGGCGCCCTCAGGCGTGGAATGTGGATCGTGGGACATCATCGCGATGACTCCTGTTCAGACGCCGCCGCCGAAGGCGGGGCGCGCGGCCGGGACGCGCGATACGCGCGGGCCGATCGGCCGATGAATGGGGGAAAGGACGCGCTCCGCGCTGTGCATGCTCATTCTCCTCAGGCGTTGACCTGGCCTGCCTGCACGATCCGCAGATCGGGCGCGAGTTCCTGGTAGGACAACACCGGCAGTTCGAAGAAATCGATCTCCAGCAGCTTGCGCAGGTGGCGGCGAACGTCCAGTGAACACAACAGCACCGGCTTTATGCCTTCGCCCTGTCGCGCCAGGTGCGAGCGCACCTCCGCGCCCAGCCGCCCGGCCAGTTCCGGCGAGATCGCCAGCTGGGTCGCGCCGCCGGCCACGCGCACCGACTGGCGCAGGCGGTCTTCGAGTTCCGGATGGATCAGCAGCACCTGCATGGTGCGTTCGCCGTCGGCGTAGCGGTCGGCGATTTCGCGCTTGAGCGCGACGCGCACGTATTCGGTCAGCAGGACCACGTCCTTCTCGCGGCCGCCGACGTCGGTGATCGCCTCGAACGCATCGCGCAGGTTGCGGATCGGCACGCCTTCCTCGACCAGCCGGCGCAGCACGTCGGCCACGCGCTGCGGCGCGACCACGCGCAGCATTTCCTTGACCAGATCGGGATAGTCGCGCTGCATCCGCCCGAACAGGTTGGAGGCTTCCTGGATGCCGATGAAGCTGCCCAGGCGCCGCTCCAGCGCGGCGCGGCAGTGCTCGCTCACCGTGGCCAGGCCGTCGCGGATGTCGGCGCCGGCCTGGCCGGTCCATTCGCCGGCCAGCGGCGGGAAGAAGCCCGGCAGCTTGGGCGCGTTGGCGTCGCCGGCGCGGGCCGGGCGGAACTGCGCGTTCGGCGACAGCCGGCCGAACGCCAGGCGCGCGCCGAACGCGGTCAGGCGATAGCCGCCGAGGCCGTCGTCGCCGTCGAGGTCGGGAGAAATCTTCAGCGCCGGCACCGGCAGCGGCACGCCGTATTCCTCGCGCAGGCGCCGCGCGATCTCGACGATGCGGGTGCGCGCGGCGTGCTCGCCGAACGCGGCCGCCAGCGACGGCGCCAGCTCCAGCTGCAGCGGCGCGGGCGGCGCGATCTCGTCCTCGTTGACGGTCTTTTCCTCGGCCGGACGCTCGCCCTCGGGCACCTTGAACGCGCGCCGCAGCACCGGGTGATGGTGGCGATAGCGCCAGGCGGCGAAGCCCAGCAGCACGACCGACAGCATCAGGAACACCAGCTTGGGGAAGCCGGGCACGAACGTCATGCCGAACGCCAGGAAGCCGGTGATCAGCAGCACGCGCGGCTGGCCGGAGACCTGGCGCGTGATCGACTCGCCGAGGTGGCGGTCGTCCTCGTCGCCGGCGGTGCGGGTCACCACCAGGCCCGCGGCGATCGTCGCCAGGATGGCCGGGATCTGCGAGACCAGGCCGTCGCCGATGGTCAGGATCGAATAGGTGTGGGTGGCGTCGGCGAGCGGCATGCCCTTCTGCAGCACGCCGATGGCCAGGCCGCCGAGCAGATTGATGATGATGATGACGATGCCGGCGATGGCGTCGCCCTTCACGAACTTCATCGCGCCGTCGAGGCTACCGTGCAGCTGGCTTTCCACTTCCAGCAGGCGGCGCTTGCGCTTGGCCTCGTCCTTGTCGATCAGGCCGGCGCGCAGGTCCGAGTCGATCGACAGTTGCTTGCCGGGCATCGCGTCCAGGGTGAAGCGCGCGGCGACCTCGGCCACGCGCTCGGCGCCCTTGGCGATGACGATGAACTGGACCACGGTGATGATCAGGAACACCACGAAGCCGACCACCAGGTTGCCGCCGGCGACGAGACTGCCGAAGGTTTCGACGATGTGGCCGCCGTTGGCTTCCAGCAGGATCGAGCGGGTGATGGCGATCGACAGCGACAGCCGGAACAGCGTGGTCAGCAGCAGCACGCTGGGGAAACTGGAGAACGCGACCGGGGTGGGGATGTACAGCGCGATCAGCAGCAGGCCGAAGCCGATGGCGATGTTGACCGCGACCAGGGTGTCGATGATCGCCAGCGGCAGCGGCAGGATCATCACCCCGATGATGGTGACCGCGGCGAAGGCCAGCACCACGTCGCTGTAACCCGCGCGCCGACGCGGTTGCGCGCCGGAGGCGGTGGCCATCCAGGAAGTCAGCAGTCCACGCATTCGTTCGCCCCGAAAACCCTTAGGAAATCCCGCTCCCCGCGGGTTCGCGCCCGGCCGGGGCCGGCGCGGCGGCGACCGCCCCGCGTCGCGCAAGCGATCCGCGCGCAGCGGCCATGTGATCGGCTAGGCAGTATGAAACGTCGAAGGCCGTCACTGCTTTGCCATGTATCCCTGAGCACCTACGCATGGCGCTGTCCTCGACACGATGCCGGTCCGGACGGCCGATACTAAGTGCAATTTGTCATCTCTTGTGTGAACGAGCCGGTTCCGCGCGCGGCGCGCATGAACTCACGCGTTCTTCATTCCCCGGCGCTAAATTTCGCCCGCATTCGTCGTTGTTTTTGTGAACTCGTGCGCAATTGCACCGACGCATTCGTCTAACGTAAGCGCGAAACGCTCACGATTCGCGCTCCGCGGGGGAGGTCGCGGGCGAGGCGGGAACCGCGGTCGCGGCGACGGTTGCCGATGCAACGGTCTGCTCGGCCGCGGCCGGTACGGCAGCGCCCAGCGCGGCCGCCGCCGGTGCAATGTCGGCCGGATCCAGTTCGGCGATCAGGTTCAGCGATTGCCCGGCCACGCCGACCGCAAGCGCGCGGCCGCTGCGGGTGCGCAGCACCACGATCCGCTCGCGCGGGCCGATCGGCAGGACCTGCAGCACCGTCAGCGGCGCATCGCGCGCGGTCAGGCCGTGGCGCTTGCGCAGGAAGTACAGCACCGCGACCAGGCCGCCGAGCACCACCGCCACCGGCAGCACGATCGCGACAAATTCGAGGAACAGCGACGGCGGCTGCGCAGCGGCGGCCGGCGCGGCAGCCGCCGCCGGCTTCGCGGCCGGCGCGGCGGCTTGGGCCAGCGCGGCCAGCGGCGCGCAGGCGGCGATGAGGCACAGGCGAACGGCAGAACGCAGCAAGGGCAATGTCGGCATGGCGATTGAGTGCGCAACCCGGTTCAAGAACGGACGAAACGAACGACCCGCCGCGCGACTGCGGCGGCGGCGCGCGGCGACATACCCTAGCAGCCCCGCGCGGCTTCACGCCGCCGGGCCGCGGCGCGAGGGACGCTGAGGCATGGCCCGCTCGCGCTCCGCCGGTTCCCGCACGGTCTCTCCGACCGAATCCAAGCCCGATCCCAAGGCCGCTGCGGCGGCCGACTCCGCCGCCGCGCGCGAGGACGCCGGCCTGCTCGCCGCGGTGCCGTTCGCCTGCGCGGTGTTCGCCGAAGACGGCGCGCTGCGCGCGGCCAACGCGCGCTACCGCGCCGAGTTCGGCGAACTGCCCGAGCACGAGCGGCGCGAGGCGCTGCTCGCGCGCCTGCGCGGCGAGGCCCGCGACGGCGCGCGCCCGCGCGAGGTGCGCGCCCCGCACAGCGGCCGCTGGTACGCGCTGCACTGGGGCCGGGCCGAGCACGCCGGCGCGGCCGCCGACGTGCTCACCGCGGTCGACATCAGCGAACGCATGGAGACCCTGGCCTCGCACAAGAGCCGCCAGGAGAAGCTGTTGTTCACCTCGCGCATGATGTCGGTCGGCGAGATGGCCGCGACCCTCGCGCACGAACTGAACCAACCGCTCGCGGCGATCATGAACTACGTGAACGGCAGTCTGCGCCTGGTCGAACAAGCCGGCGGCCCGGTCCAGGTCGAGCGCGCGCTGCAGGCCGCGCGGACCCAGGCCGAGCACGCCAGCGCGGTGATTTCGCGGGTGCGCGAGTTCGTCCGCGCGCGCGAACCGCGGCGCGACGCGCACGAGCTGGCGCGCATCGCCGAGACCGTGCTGGAACTGCTGCGGCTGGAAGCCGAGCGCCTGGACCTGCGCATCGAACTGGGCCTGCCCGAGGCGCTGCCGCCGGTGTTCGCCGACCGGGTCATGGTCGAGCAGGTGCTGCTGAACCTGGTCAAGAACGCGATCGAGGCCATGCGCGAGATCGCCCCGGAGCGGCGCGAACTGCGCATCGACGCGCGCCTGAACCTGGACGAGCAGGTCGAAGTGCGCGTCTGCGACCGCGGCGCCGGCCTCAGCGCGGCCGAGCAGGACCAGCTGTTCTCGCCGTTCTTCACCACCAAGACCGACGGCCTCGGCATCGGCCTGGCGATCTGCCGCTCGATCATCGAGTACCACGAAGGCCGGCTGTTCTTCGAACCGCGCGAGGGCGGCGGCAGCGTGTTCGGGTTTACCTTGCCGCGTTACGAGGCGCGGGGATGAGGGTTGCGCGCGCTAGGCTGGTCCCGGGTTCGAACGCCCCTGGCAGGCAGGACATGACAAAGATCACGACCGTCGGCGCCGAGCGCCGGGTTATATCGTGGCTCCCCTCGGGGCGGGCGGCGTTCGCGCCCGGCGCCCGCCCAGCCTTCAGGACCGTTTCGTTCGTGAATTCCGCCCGCGCGCTCCGACCGGCCCTCCTGGCGTGCATCGCTGCGCTTTGCTGCGCCTGCGCGCACGCGCGCTCCAACCCGCCACCGGCGCCCGAGGCGCTGGAGGACATCGTCGTCGCCGAACCCGCGGCGGCGGACGATATCGACTATGTCTTCAAGATGTCCTGCCGGGACTCGCCCGGCTTGAAGCGGCGGCACGTCGTGGTGGAAGGCTATGTCACCTCGGACAACGCCCGCGAACAGCGTTCCGGCCTGAGCGCCCTGGTCATCGACGGAGTCGCCCTGGACGCGCTCGCCTTGCGCGAGATTAACCGCGAATTCCCGCCCGATGCGGTACAAGATCGCCCTTGGATGCGGTGCGATCGGGGCACGATCGAATTCACCGTGCCGTACAACAACGCCGACAAGCGCGGTAGGGTCCGGTTCAAGATCGACAGCGATCGCCAGATCGAACTCGTTCCCTGAGGAAAGGATTCCCATGTCGACCGTCCCGACTCCCATAGACCAAAACCGGATCGACGCCCTGGCGTCAGAGGTCACGCACCGGATCCTTTCGCAGCCCGATTACAAGCAAAACGAGTACGTCGCGGTCTTGTATCGCGACGACAGCGGGGAACTGAAAGCGACGCCATTGTTCGGCACCGGCCACACCGACCGGGCGCCGTTGGGCCGAGCCTTGGCGGCGGCCGGCGGCAACGACCGCGTGGTCGGCGTGGTGCACAACCACCCGCCGTCGATCGTGGCTACGGCGTCCACCTCCGACCAGGACGAAGCCCGCGATATCAACAAGTTGCCGTCGGACAACGACTGGAGCGGCGCGCGCAAGGTGTTCAGCGACCGCGACGACGTCACTTACTACCTGCTCGGCCCGGACATGGCGCTGCGCAAGTACGACTACCAGGACAATGCGGCCTGGGACCGGAAGAACGATCACGAACATTGGGATCGCAACCGCAGCCGGTTCGAAACGGGGCCCCAATTGCAAGTCGAACCGGCGCCCGATCCGCGCGCGCCCGATCATCAGGACCACGCGCTTTACCGGCAGATCCTCGAAAAAACCCAGGAAGCGTACGAAAAGGCGGGCCGTCCGGCGGCCGAAGGCGAGCATGAACGCGTCGCCGCGAGCCTGCTCGCGGAAACCAAGCGCGATCACCGCGGCCAGTTCGAACGGGCCGACGCGGTGGTGTTCAGCGTCGACCCCAAGTCCGGGGAAGTCGGTCGTCGCATCTTCGTCGTGCAAGGCGACCCGTCGGATCCGGCCAGCCTGCGCAGCGACGCGAAAACCACGGATGCGGCCCGGCAGCCGCTGGAGCAGTCTTTCGACAAGGTCTACGACGCCAATCAACGCCTGTTCCTGCAACAGCACGAGCGCGGCGACGTAGTGCAAGTGCCCCAGCAATCGGCTCCCTCCGCGCCCGCGCCGGCGCGCTGAACCGAGAACTCTCGCGATATGTCCGCTCATCATCCACCCGCTCCCACGATCCTCGCGCCGCGCCGCGGCCCGGCCTTGCCGGGCGCGCGCAGCACCGGAGGCCACGCGCCATGAGCGAAGCCCGCATCTACCTGGTCGACGACAACGACGGTTTCCGCGAGTCCACCGCCTGGCTGCTGGAGACGGCCGGGTTCGAGGTGCAGGCGTACGCGTCGGGGCCGGCGTTCCTGGACGCTTACGGCCACGAGCGCCACGGCGGCGGCGCGCAGTGCCTGGTCTCGGACATCCGCATGCCGCTGATGAGCGGGCTGCAGTTGCAGGAAGAGCTGCGCCGGCGCGGGATCGGCCTGCCGCTCGTGTTCGTCACCGCCCACGGCGACGTGCCGCTGGCGGTCGAGGCGATGCGCAAGGGCGCGGCCAACTTCCTGGAAAAACCCTTCGGCGACGAGGCGCTGATCGAGGCGATCCGCGCCGCCGTGGCCCACGCCCGCAGCCACTCCGGCGGCGGCGAGGCCGGCGACGACCGCCTGGCCCGGCTGAGCCCGCGCGAGCGCCAGGTCATGGACCTGGTGGTCGCGAGCAAGCCGAACAAGATCATCGCCGACGTGCTCGGCATCAGCGTCAAGACCGTGGAACTGCATCGATCGAACATGATGAACAAACTCGGGGTACGCTCGCTGCCCGAACTGATGAAGGTGGCGCTGGGCCATGGCTGATACGCAAGCGGACATCGGCGCGCCGGCGCGCGCCGGCGAAGACCTCGCCGCGCGCGCGCAGCCGTTGCGCGGCAAGGTGCCGGCGCTGCCGCTGTGGCAGGCGCAGGCGCTGTGCGCGTTCTTCGGCGCGCCGCAGCGCTGGCCGCTGCGCGAAGGCGGCGGCTGGCTGGAGTTCTTCCGCGCCGGGCCGATCGACGGCGAAACGGTGACGCTGGAAGGCGACGGCGCGCGGGTGCGGCTGCAGCTCGACAGCGGCCTGGCGCTGGACGCCGATACCGGCCTGCATTGGAGCGGCTATCGCGGCCGCTCGCGCGTGCTGGCCTGGAGCCTGGCCCACGAATCGCAACTGATGAAGCTCAGCCAGGCGCTCGACGTGGCGCTGATTCCGGTGGTCGACGACGGCGCCGCCTCGCTGCGCGAGCTGCAGGCGCGCGGCGGCGAAGACGACGGGCTGTGGCTGGGCTTCCGCATCCTCGACGGTGCCGGCCAGGCGCGTTCGCGCGGCCACCTGCGCATTCCGCCGGGCTGGGTCGACCGGCTGCTGCTGCGCGCCGAACCGTTCGAGCGCGCGCGCGGCGACGGCGAGCAGTACCGCGACTGGTCGCAGCTGCCGGTGCCGGTGACGCTGAGCTGGGACGGCCCGAGCCTGCGCTACGCGCAATGGCGCCAGCTGCGCGCCGGCGACGTGCTGGTGATCGGCAACTACCAACGCCCGCCGCCGGTGCGCGCGCTCGCGCCCGGGCTGGCCTGGCCGCTGGCGCCGGTCGCCGACGGCTGGCGCATCGACGGCGCGCCCCTGACCCTTTCCACGCACCAGGAGACATCTGCGATGAGCGATCCCGAATCCGCCGCCGACGCGCCGGAGGCCGCGACCGGGCCGGACGTGCCGGTCCGCCTGGAATTCGACCTGGGCCGGCTGGAATGCCGCTACGAAGACCTGGCCGGCTTCCAGCCCGGCTACGTGTTCGCCCTGCCCTCGCGGCTGGAAGGCGCCAACGTGGTGATCCGCGCCAACGGGCGCGATGCGGGCCGCGGCGAGATCGTCGCGGTCGGCGAAACCCTGGGCGTGCGCCTGCTCTCCTGGAGCTGAGTCATGGATTTCAGTTCGTTCTCGCCGGCCCTGGTGCTGCTGACGGTGGTCAGCCTGGCGCTGGCGCCGTTCGTGGCGGTGATGGTGACGTCCTTCACCAAGATCGTGGTGGTGCTGAGCCTGCTGCGCAACGCGCTGGGGCTGCAGCAGGTGCCGCCGAACGTGGTCATCAACGGCCTGGCGATCGTGTTGTCGATCTACGTGATGTATCCGGTGATCCTGGAGACCCACGACGCGATCAACGCCAGCGCGAACGGGACCACGGTGGCGGCGACGCAGACGCCGCCGGCGGCTAACGCGACGACCGCGACGGGTGCGGCACCGGCTGCAGCGCCCGCGGGCGCGGCGGTTCCAGCCGCGGGCAACGCCGCGCCGGCCGCGGCGGCGGCCACCACCGCGCCCGCGGCGGCGGCATCGAGCGCCCCCGCGGCGAACGCGGCCGCGACCGCCCCCGCCGGCGCGCAGCCCGCGGCGGCGGCGAAACGCCCGGCGCCGACGCCGTCCTCGGTGCTCGGCGGCAAGATGGACGCCGCGCGCCTGCTGCAGCTGATGGACGCCGGCAAGGAGCCGCTGCGCAAATTCCTGATCAAGCACTCCAGCGATGCCGAGCGCGCGTTCTTCCTGCGCAGCGCCCAGCGCCTGCTGCCGCCGAACGCGCGCGCCGACATCGGCGTGGACGACTTCATCGTGGTGATCCCGGCCTTCACCGTCAGCGAACTCACCGCCGCGTTCCAGATCGGCTTCCTGATCTTCCTGCCGTTCCTGATCATCGACCTGGTGGTGTCGAACATCCTGCTCTCGCTGGGCATGATGATGCTCTCGCCGACCACCGTGTCGCTGCCGTTCAAGCTGCTGCTGTTCGTGTTGATCGGCGGCTGGGCCAAGCTGGTGCACGGCCTGGTGCTGACCTACGGCGGGTGAGTCGGCGGGACCGGGGACCTGGGACCGGGGACCCGTAGTGCGCCAGATCTGCCAGGCTTTTGCGGGACCCGGGTCCCCGGCCCCCTTTCTCCGGAACAACGAGTCCTGCTCATGGGCGACATGCTGGAACTGACCAAACAGGCCCTGTGGCTGACCCTGCTGCTGTCGGGTCCGCCGGTGCTGGCCGCGGCCGTGGTCGGCCTGGTGGTGGCCTTCATCCAGGCGGCGACGCAGTTGCAGGAGCAGACCTTCGCCTACGCGATCAAGTTCACCGTGATCGTGGTGACCCTGTTCGTCACCGCGTCGATGATCGGCGGCACCCTGTACACCTTCGCCGACCGCATCTTCCTCGATTTCCCCGGCATGATCCGGCACTGATGCGCGCGACGATGCGCGACGCGGGCGCGATGCGATGACCCTCGACATCGACAGCGGCGGCAACCTGCTGCTCGCGCTCGGGCTGGTGCTGCCGCGTGTGCTCGGCGCGTTCATGATGCTGCCGCTGATCACCAACGAGAACATGCCGCCGCTGGTGCGCAACAGCTTCATGGTCTCGCTGGCGATCATCGCGATCCCGGTGGCGATGAACGGGGTGCCGCTGAACCAGCTCAACGCGCTGCAGTTCGCGCCGATCGTGCTCAAGGAGCTGTTCATCGGCGTGTCGATCGGCTTCGTGTTCGGCATGGTGTTCTGGGCGATCAGCGCCGCCGGCAACGTCATCGACACCCAGGTCGGCATGACCCTGGCGCAGGTGTTCGACCCGATCCAGGGCCACCAGGCCTCGCTGCACGGCAACTTCCTGTCGCAGTTCGCGACCTGGCTGTTCATGGCCAGCGGCGCGTTCCTGGTGTTCCTCGACCTGCTGATGGCCAGCTACGCGATGTGGCCGGTGGTGTCGTTCTTCCCGACCCTGCACGCGGCCGGCATGGAGCTGTTCGTCGGCCAGTTCAGCTATCTCACCACCGCGCTGCTGGTGCTGGCGGCGCCGGCGATGGTGGTGCTGCTGCTGATCGACCTGTCGTTCGGCCTGGTCAACCGCTTCGCCCCGCAGCTCAACGTGTTCACCATCACCATGCCGATCAAGGCCTGGCTGGCGACCTGGATCGTGCTGCTGATGCTGGGGGTGTACGTCGAGATCGTGCTGGAGCGCATCTCCGGCAATCGCGGCTTGATCGAGGCCTTGAACAAGGCGTTCGGCGGGGCGTAGCGGCGCGGCATGCGCTTTTTGTAGGAGCGGCGCGAGCCACGACCGCGACGACGCAATTGCGCCGAAACGTCCGCGATGCTTGCGTTGTCGCGGCGCGGCTCGCGCCGCTCCTACAGGGAGGTTCCGTCAGCGCGGCTCGTCGTCGAGCGGCGGCGGCAGTTCCGGCGCGCTGTCGTCGCCGTCGCGCAGCCGGCGCACGCCCTCGGCCCAGTGCAGGACCTCGGCCACGGCCTCGAAGAATTCGTTGCCGATGTATTCGTCCAGCGCCACCCGTTCGTGCAGGCCGCGCGCCAGTTCGATGTTCTGCAGGATCGGCACGCCGGCCTCGACGGCGGCGGCCTTGATCGCCTCGGCCATGTAGCCCTCGCCCTTGGCCACCACCATCGGCAGGTCGGTGATGCCGTGCTCGTACTGCAGGGCGATGGCGATGTGGGTGGGATTGGTCACGACGACGTTGGATTGGCGGACGGCGTTGAGCATGTTCTGCTGCGACCATTCCTGATGCAACTGCCGGCGCCGGCTCTTCACGTGCGGATCGCCCTCGTTCTCCTTGACCTCCTGCTGGATGTCGCGCCGGCTCATGCGCAACTGCTTGAGGTAGGAGAACTTCTGGTACCACACGTCGATGGCGGAGACGAAGAAGAACACGAAGATCGTCCACACCACGATCCGCACCAGCCCGTGCCAGATGCCCGAGCCCATCGCCTCCGGCGGCGCGTACGGCAGCAGCATCAGCTGGGCCAGCATCTTGTAGATCACGAACACGCCGATGCCGATCAGCGCCGCGCTCTTGATCACCGACTTGACCAGCTCGACGAGGTTGTCCATCGAGAACATCTTCTTGACGCCCTCGGCCGGATTCATCTTGTCCATGCTGGGCTTGATCTTGCCCAGCGACAGGACCGGGCCGACCTGCAGGAACTCGACCACCGCGCCCAGGAACACGGCCATGGCCAGCAGCGGCAGGGTCAGCCACAGCAGGGTCTCGAAGGCGGAACCGCCGACCTCGCGCAGCGCGTCGCCGAAGGGCTGGTTGATCGCCTTGAGGCTGGCCTCGAACAGGCGGATCAGCTTGAGCCGCATGAAGTCCATCATCAGCCAGCCGCACACCACCCAGCCCAGCACCAGCACGGTGCTGGTCAGCTCCTTGCTCTTGGCGACGTTGCCTTCCTTGCGCGCGTCGCGGATCTTTTTCTGGGTCGGCGGCTCGGTCTTGTCGGCGCCCTGGTCCTTCGCCATGCGCGGCCCTGCTGGGTGAAGGCCATCGAGGCTAGCACGCGGCGCACAGGCCGGAAGTGGCGGCTGTCAGCAATCGCCGCGGGCCTTGCGACGGCTCGGCGAGGCGCGGCTGAATGCGTCCTGGGCACCCGGCGGACACCTAGGGTCGCCCCGAGTTGGCCCTGTCGCGGCCGCGGGGCTACATTGCGTCCATCCCCCGAAACGGCGATCCGCCCACCCCGACCGCATGAGCAGCATCGGCCCCGATTCGCGCATCGACCGCGCTGGCCTCGACAGCCAGACGCTGGAAGCGCTGCGCGTCCGCGAACCGGCGACGCAGGGCGCGTCGCTGCCGGCCGCGGTCGCCGAGGCGGTTCCGGCCTATGCCCCGCCGGCGCGGGATCCGGGCGAGGAAACCCTCAACGCCGATGCCTGGCGCGGCGTGGCGGCCGGCGAGCGGCAACTGCCCGGCGACAGCGGGCTGGAGCGCGAGCTGGGCCAGCTGGACCTGTCCGCCGCGGCCGACCGCGGCGCCGACGCGGTGCTGGATTCGCTGACCGTTTGATTCGTCAGTTATCGATTCGCCGACCGCCTGGGGCGCACCCGCCCGGGTAATGCCCGTGGCCGGCGCGACGGCGACAGCCTCGGCCAAGGCCGGGCTCTGCGACTGCAAGCGCCCCGCCGAATGATCCGCCGGACCGCGAGCGCGGCCTTCGCGGATGCCCGCGTCGCTGGCGCCGGCCCGCTCGGCTAGGCTAGTGGCGTCTTCGCTGCCGTTCCCCGCTCCCGTGACCGACGCCGCTCCCTCGCCCGAAGCCCTGCGCGCCGCCGCCGACCGCCTGGTCTCGGCGCTGGCCGCGCACAGCGACCCGGAGTACCGGCTCAGCGTGCTCAAGCGCGTGGTCCGCCGGCTCGGCGAGGACCGCTATCCTTTGTTCATCCGCCTGCTCGGCGTGGTCGCCGAGAGCGACGACGTGCGCGCCCAGCGCCTGCTCGCCGACACCTTCGGCACCGCGCTGCGGCGCATGGACCTGCCCGGCGGCGCACTCAGCTCCTGGGGCGCGACCCGCCTGCCCGACGCGACCGGGCCGGTCGCGGTCAGCGCCCTGTCCGGGCATTTCTTCGGCGCCACGCCGCGGCGGCTGCTCGGGCCGGTGGAGTACCTGACGGTGTGGCACCTGCAGCGCACCCAGCGCACCGCGCTCGGCGCGGAGACGTTCCGCACCGCGCTGGCGCGGCTGATCGCCCTGCTCAACCGCAGCGAGGACGCGCGCACGCTGTATCCGCAGAAGCTCGCCGCCGATGCGCAGAACGAAATGGAAGGCGCCTACACCCGCGCCACCCGCGAACGCCTGCGCGCGCTCGCCGATGCCTGGCGCGCGGGGCGCTCGCCGGAAGAGGTGGCGCAGGCGGCGCTGGAAGTGGCCGATGCGCCGCTGCCGGGGCAGTGGGTGGTGCGCGATCTCTGAGCGCGCCGCGGCCGCGCGCAAAAACGCCGCTGCGACACTGAGCCACATCCGCGTGCGCGATGCCGGTGCTGCAATGCGAGCCTCCCCGCACCGAAGCGATTGCGCATGCGCGACCATCCCGCCCTGCCCTCGCGCCGCCGCTTGCTCGCCGCGGCCGGCGCCGCCGCGCTGCTCAGCGCCTGCGGCGAACAGGAGCCGAAACTGCGGCTGCACGGCATCGACCTGAGCCAGCGCCCCGGCTTCGGCGGCGATTTCCGCCTCAGCGATCCCGACGGCCGCGAACGCACCCTGTCGGACTTCTACGGCCGCGCAGTGCTGCTGTTCTTCGGCTTCACCCTGTGCCCGGACGTATGCCCGACCGCGCTGACCCGCGCGGCGCAGATCCGAAAACTGCTCGGCGCCGACGGCCAGCGGCTGCAGGTGTTGTTCGTGACCCTGGACCCCGAACGCGACACGCCGCAGGTGCTGCGGGCCTACACCCAGGCCTTCGATCCGAGCTTCATCGGCCTGAGCGGCAGCGAGCAGCGCATCGCCGAAACCGCCAAGGCCTTCCGCGTGGTCTACGCCAAGGTCCCGACCGGCTCGACCTACACCATCGATCACTCCGCGTTGAGTTACGTCTACGACGCCCGCGGCCGGCTGCGCATGGCCTTGCGCCATGAGCAGAGCGCGGCCGAGTGCGTCGACGACATCCGCCAGATCCTGTGAGGCCGCGCATGCGCAACCCGTTTCGCCATTCGCTCCTGTTCGCCGCCGCGCTGCTGTGCGCGCCGATCGCTTTCGCGCAGACCGGCGCCGCGTCCGCGACCGGCGCGCAAGTCGCCATCGACGCGCCGTGGGTACGCGCGACCGTGCCGCGACAACCGGCCACCGGCGCCTTCATGCGCCTGACCGCCGCGCGCGACCTGCGCCTGGTCGGCGCACGTTCGCCGGCGGCCGAACACGTCGAAGTGCACGAGATGGCGATGCAGGGACAGATGATGCGCATGCGCCAGGTCGCGTCGCTGGACTTGCCCAAGGGCCGCGCGGTGGCGTTGGCGCCGGGCGGCTATCACCTGATGCTGATCGGATTGCAGCGGCCGCTGCGCGCCGGCGAAAAGGTCGCGCTGACGCTGCTGTTCGAAGACGCGGACGGCAAACGCAGCGAGCAGCAGGTGCAAGCAGAGGTCCGCCCGCTCGCGACGCCAGCTTCGTGATCGACCTGTAGGAGCGGCGCGAGCCGGGACTGCGACGACGCAGCCATCGCGCAGGTTCCGTCGTAGTTGCATCGTCGCAGTCGCGGCTCGCGCCGCTCCTACAGAAAGCTTCGGCTACAGGCCGACCACGCTGCGCTCGGGACCCGGGCGCTTGCCGAGCTTGCGCTGCAGCGAACGCCGGTGCATGCCGAGCAGGCGCGCGGTCGCCGAGATGTTGCCGCCGGTGTCGTTGAGCGCCTGCTGGATGTGTTCCCACTCCAGGCGCCGCAGCGGCATCATCGTGTCCGGCGCCTGCACCGGCGCGGCCGCCGCATCGGGCGCGTCGACGCCGATCGCGGCGAGGATCGCGCCGACGCTGGCCGGCTTGGGCAGGTAGTCGTCGGCGCCGCGCTTGATCGCATCGACCGCGGTGGCGACGCTGGCGTAACCGGTGACCAGGACGATGCGCATGTCCGCGCGCAACTCGCGCAGCGGCCGGATCAACTGCAGGCCCGAATCGGCGCCGAGCTTGAGGTCGACCAGGGCGAAGGACGGCGCCTGCTGCAGGGCCAGGTCCAGCGCCTGGCGCACGCTGCCGGCGGTGCGCGCCTGGATGCCGCGGCGGGCCAGGCTGCGTTGCAGCGTGGCGGCGTAGGTCTCGTCGTCGTCGACGATCAGGCCGGAGCCTGGCGTGCCGCTCAGAACGGCACGGGGGGGCGTGGAAGCGTTCATGCGCGGCATCCTACGCCCGCGGCCGCGCGGCGGGCGTGCGGCAAACTGCCACAGGACAAAGTGTCCATGGCTGTGGTTGCAAGGGTGCCGCGGGATGCGGCGATCGGGGCGATCGGAGCGAACCGCGTCGGGCCTGAAGGCCCTCCCACGTCGCCGCCTCGATAAAACGAAAGCGCGAGTCGCCTTTTCTTTCGTTTCGCGCCGCCGTCCGCGCCCACGCGGGAACGGCGGCGCCACAGCCGCGCGGATCGCGACGATCCGCGCGCCCGGCTCACTGCCGCTTGCAGTCCACCACCTTGTCCGCATCGGTGCCGTAGGCGACTTCGTGCAGCACCAGCACCGTCCCCTTCGGCGCCTGCAGGCCGAACGGCGAGGCCAGCTTGCCCATGTCGCCGCCGGCCGCGCGCACGCACTTGAGCGGCACGCCGATGCGCTGCCACTGCCCTTGCGGCAGGCCGCGCAGGATCTCGCCGAACGGCAGTTTCGCCTCGCACTTGGTCCCGCACTGCGCGGTCAGCCAGGCCTCGCCCGCGCCGACCGATTCGGGCTTGAGCGTGATCAGCAACTGCACGTCGCCGTTGGTCTCGCGCACCAGTTCCACCGGCGCGTCGGCGACCAGCTCCAGCCGCGCCTCGCCCTTCCACTGCGCGCGCCAGGCGTCTTCCTGCGCCTTGTAGTCGACCGCGGTGACCGCCAGCGCGCCATCGGCGCTGGCCAGCGGCGGCTTGGCCGCGTCGCTGGACTTGCCCTGCGACTGCACCCGCAGCAGCCAGCCGCGCGGCAGCGCGCCGCGGCCGAGGAAGCTCATCGAACGCTGGTCGAGGTCCGGCGTGCCCGGATCTTCCGACAGCGCGCCGACCTTGCCGGCCTTGGCGTAGCTGAGTCCGTAGCCGAACGCGAACTGCGGCGAGTACTCCTTGTCGCCGACGTTGGCGACCTGCACCGCGGTGCGCGGCCACGAATACGACAGCGTGCCCTTGAAGTCGTGCTGGATCGCGCCGTCGGCCTTGCGCAACAGCACGTCGGCGACGCCGCCGCCTTCCGAGCCCGGCAGCCATGCGGCGACGAAGGCATCGGAAGCGTTGATCTCGCGATTGGCCCACAGCGGCCGCCCCGACAGGAACACACTCACCACCGGCACGCCCTCGGCCTTGAGCCGCTTGAGCGTGTCGAGCTCGGGATTGCGCGTGCCGCGGAAGGTGGCGATGCGCAGATCGCCCTGGAATTCGGCGTAGGGGTCTTCGCCGAAGACGAAGATCGCCACGTCGGGCTTGGTCGCGTAGCGGCCGTCCTTGGACAGTTCGGCGCTGCCGCCGGCGGCCTGGATCTGCTCGCGCAGGCCGGCCCAGATCGACTGCGCATGCGGGAAGTCGGACGGCTTGAGCCCGGTGCCCTGCCAGTTCAAGGTCCAGCCGCCGGCCTGCTTGGCGACGTTGTCGGCGCCGTCGCCGAGCACCAGCACCCGCGACTTGGGCGCGATCGGCAGCACGCCGCTGTCGTTCTTGAGCAGCACCAGCGATTCGCGCACCGCCTGGCGCGCGATCGCGCGATGCTCGGCGCTGCCGAGCAGCTCGAACTTGCCGCCGAGCGGGCGCTTGGACGGCGCGCCGGCCTCGAACAGGCCCAGGCGCAGCTTCACCCGCAGGATCCGGGTCACCGCGTCGTCGAGCCGGGCCATGCTGATCTGGCCGGCCTGGACCTGCTTGAGCGCGTTGTCGTAGTAACCGCGCCAACTGTCCGGCGCCATCAGCATGTCGACGCCGGCGTTGAACGCCGCCGCGCAGTCGTCGTTGGCGCAGCCCGGCAGCTGGCCGTGCGCGTTCCAGTCGCCGACCACGAAACCGTCGAAGCCCATGCGGTCCTTCAGCACATCGGTCAGCAGCGCGTGGTTGCCGTGCATCTTGGCGCCGTTCCAGCTGGAGAACGAGGCCATCACCGTCTGCGCGCCGGCCTTCAGCGCGGGCGGATAGCCGGCGCCGTGGACCTCGCGCAGTTCTTTTTCGGTGATCTTCGCATCGCCCTGGTCGCGGCCCTCGAAGGTGCCGCCGTCGGCGAGGAAGTGCTTGGCCGAGGCGATCACGTGCGCGCCGTCGAGGAATTGCTTGCTGCCGAGCTTGCCCTGCAGGCCCTCGATCGCCGCCGCGGCGTAGCTGGCGACGAGCCGAGGATCCTCGGAATAGCCTTCGTAGGTGCGGCCCCAGCGGTCGTCGCGCGGCACCGTCAGGGTCGGCGCGAAGGTCCACTCCATGCCGGTGCTGCGCACCTCGGCGGCGGTGGCCTCGCCGATGCGGCGGATCAGCTCGGGATTGCGGGTGGCGCCCAGGCCGACGTTGTGCGGGAACAAGGTCGCGCCGATCAGGTTGTTGTGGCCGTGCACCGCGTCGATGCCGAAGATGATCGGGATCGCGACCTTGCCGTCGCTGGCGTCCATCGACGCGGCGTAGAACTTGTCGGCGATGTCGAGCCATTCCTGCGGCGGCGCGGCGTAGTTGCCGCCCGGCTCGGAGATGCCGCCGGGCTCGGAATTGCCGCCGGCCAGGACCGAGCCGATGTGGTATTTGCGCACATCCTCGGGCGTGGCGGCGTTGATGTCGGCCTGCACGATCTGGCCGACCTTCTCCTCCACGCTCATCTTCGCCAGCAGCGCCTGGATGCGCGCTTCCAGTCCGGCGTCGCGCGGGATCGGCGGCTTCAGCGCCGGCCACTGCGCCGGATGCACGGCGGCGGCGTCCTGCGCCAGCGCGGGCGCCAGCGGCGCCAGCGCCAGCAGCAGCGCCCAGGCCAGCCGCCGCGGCCGCGGCGCGGCGGTTTGGATCGAGACAGCGGCGGCGCCGCGGCGCGGGCGGGACGGGACGTTCATGCATGACTCCTCAAGGCAGGGAAAAAGGGCGCGAGGTTGTGGCCGGATCGGCATAAACCCCGCAAAACCACGTGGGTTCCGTCCGCGCGTTCTGGCAGAATGCGGCCAACACGCGACAAGGAAACAGACCGGTCATGCGGGTGCGCATCGAAGATGTGGCGGAGGAGGCGGGCGTGTCGATGAAGACCGTCTCGCGCGTGCTCAACCAGGAACCCAACGTCAGCGAGGAAACCCGCAAGCGCGTGGAAGCCGCTGCGCGCAAGCTGCAGTACCGCCCGAATCCGTCGGCGCGCAGCCTGGCCGGGCAGCGTTCGTTCCTGGTCGCGCTGCTGTACGACAACCCGTCCAGCAACTACCTGATGGAAGTGCAGGCGGGCATGCTCGACGCCTGCAACAGCCAGCACTACAACCTGATGCTGGCGCCGGTGACCTACACCGACAAGAAGCTGGTGGCGCACGTCGACGAGATCGTGCAGCGCTCGCGCGCCGACGGCCTGGTGCTGACCCCGCCGCTGACCGACCACCCCGGGCTGATGAAGCGGCTCGGCCAGCTCGCCATTCCCTACGCCAACATCTCGCCCAAGCTGCGCGGCGAGCGCATCGGCGTGGTGCTCGACGAGGAACGCGCGGTGCGCGAGCTGATGGCGCACCTGGTCTCGCTCGGCCACCGCCGCATCGCCCACATCAAGGGCCACCCCGAGCACGGCGCCAGCCAGTGGCGCCTGAACGGCTACCGCGACGGCCTGGCCGCGGCCGGCATCGGGTTCGACCCGGAACTGGTCGTGGAAGGCGACTTCCACTACGACACCGGCGCGATCTGCGCCCAGCGCCTGTTGCTGATGGACGATCCGCCGACCGCGATCTTCGCCGCCAACGACGACATGGCCGCCGGCACCATCCGCACCGCCAGCGAAATGGGTTTGTCGATTCCCGGCGACGTGTCGGTGTGCGGCTTCGACGACACGCCGATCTCGCGCCAGATCTATCCGCCGCTGACCACGGTGCGCCAGCCGACCCGCGAGATGGGCCGCCTGGCCACCCACGAGCTGTTCAAGCGGATCAAGGCGCCCGACGCCGGCCAGCTGATCCTGGCGCCGTACGAACTGCAGTTGCGCAAGTCCACCGGCCCGGTCGGCAAGCCGCGCGCGCGCAAGCGCTGACGCGCGCGCGGCGCGGCGCGGCCGCTGCGTGGTTCGCGCCGGCGCCGTCACCAGAACGCGGCGTACAGCGCGACCAGGATCGCCAGCACGCCCAGCGCGGCCACGTTCCAGGCCGGCGCGGTGGCGTAGCTGACGCCGTCGTGGCGGATGCGGTCGCGCGCCGCCGGCGGTGCGGTCGCCAGCGAGACCGCGGCCATCAGCAACGCGGACAGCAGGAACACCACGCCGATGCGGTTGACGAACGACATGTCGGTCCACACCACGTACTTGAACAGCACCGACAGCAGGATCGAGCCGCCCGCCGCCGCCAGCGCGCCGGCTTCGTTGGCGCGCTTCCAGAACAGCCCGAACAGGAAGATCACCACGATGCCCGGGGTGAAGAAGCCGGTGTATTCCTGGATGTACTGGAAGCCCTGATCGAAGCCGCCGAGCAGCGGCCGCGCGGTAACGATGGCGATCAGGATCGACACCGCCGCGGCGATGCGGCCGACCCGCACCAGTTGGCGCTCGCTCGCATCGATGCGGCGCTTGGCGTAGAAGTCCAGGGTGAAGATGGTCGCCACCGAATTGATCTTCGACGCCAGCGACGCCACGATCGCCGCGACCAGCGCCGCGAACACCAGGCCGAGCACGCCCGGCGGCAGCAGCGCCATCATCGCCGGGTACGCGTCGTCGGAGCGCTCCAGCCCCGGCGACAGCACCACCGCGGCGATGCCCGGCAGCACCACGATCACCGGCAGCACGATCTTCAGCGCCGCGGCGAACACGATGCCCTTCTGCGCTTCCTTGAGATCCTTGGCCGCCAGCGCGCGCTGGATGATGTATTGGTTGAAGCCCCAATAGCTCAGGTGCGCGATCCACAGGCCGCCGAGCAGCACGCCCAGGCCCGGCAGCTTGTCGTAGTGCGGGCTGTCCTTGGGCAGGATCATGTGGAAATGCTCCGGATGCGCCGCCATCAGCTTCTGGAAGCCGGCGACGATGCCCGCGCCGTCGCCGATCTTGCTCAGCGTCAGCCCCGCGACCAACAGCCCGCCGAGCACCAGCAGCGTCACCTGCACGATATCGGTCAGCGCCACCGCCTTGAGCCCGC
Source organism: Lysobacter yananisis (assembly GCF_031199375.1). Taxonomy (NCBI): domain Bacteria; kingdom Pseudomonadati; phylum Pseudomonadota; class Gammaproteobacteria; order Lysobacterales; family Lysobacteraceae; genus Lysobacter; species Lysobacter yananisis. Next base: position 1,842,600 of record NZ_CP133568.1, on the reverse strand, counting down.
CGTACAGCTGGTACGCCAGCGCGAACAGGCCGAGCAGGGTCAGCGCCAGCATCTGGTCCATGCCGGTGACTTGCGCCACCGCGATCGAACCCAGCCACACGATCGAGGTCAGGTTGACGAACACGTACAGGCCCAGCCAGAACACCGCCATCAGGGTGCGGATGCGGTTGCCGTAACGTTCCTCCAAAAACTGCGGCATGGTGTAGATGCCGTTGCGCAGGAACACCGGCAGGAAGAACTTGCCGACCACCAGCAGCGTCGCCGCCGCCATCCATTCGTAGGACGCGATCGCCAGCCCGAGCGCGTAGCCCGAGCCGGACATGCCGATGATCTGCTCGGCCGAGATGTTGGCGGCGATCAGCGAGGCGCCGATGGCCCACCACGGCAGCGCCTTGCTCGCCAGGAAATAGTCCTTGGCGGTCTTCTCGTGGCCGCTCTTTTCGCGCGAGACCCATTGGGCGAGGACGAACACGCCGGCCAGGTAGGCCAGGACGATGGCGGTGTCGAGCAAGGAGAGTTTCATGCGGCTCCGTGGCGGGATTGCGCGGTTGCGTCCGTTCTACCCGCCGCGCCCGGGGCTGGCCATGGCTGGACGGCGGTTTGGGGCAAGAATTCGATTGCAATGGCGGGCGACGGCGCCGCGACGACACCCCGCTGCCCCGCCCGCGCGCCGTGGGGACGCGCGCGGAGCGGGACGGCGAGGCAGGGACGCGGTGCGGTGGCCATCAGAAGTTCCAACGCACGCGCAGGCCGTAGCTGCGCGCGTCGTTGAGGAAGCGCGTGTTCACGCCCGAGCCGACCAGGGCCTTCTGCGACACGTCCTTGTTGGTCAGGTTCGCGCCCCACAGTTCGAAGCGCCAGGCGCCGTTAGACGTGGTGTAGCCGGCGCCGGCGTTGATCTGGGTGAAGCCGTCCTGGCGATCGGGAAAGCCGGCCGTGGCCGAATCCTCGATCCGGTCGACCGTGCCGGCGGTGTCGCGCAGGAAGGTCACCGGGCGGTTGTTGTACTGGGTCAGGTAGAACGCGGATCGATACGCGGCGAGGATCTGCCAGTCGAAACTGCCGCCGGGCACGTCGAAGGCCTGCTGCAGGCGCGCGTTGAAGGTGATCTTCGACGACAGCGGCAACTCGTTGCCCGACAGGTCGATCTGCGAGGTGATGCCGCCGTTGCCGAAATCCTGGCTGCGCACGTCGGCGACCACGCCGCGCTTGATCTTGGTCTGCAGGTACAGCGCGTTGAGGTCGAGCGTGAAGCCGGCGCCGAAACGGAACCGGCCCTCGGCCTCGACGCCGTACAGCTCGGACTTGCCGACGTTGCGGTTGACCAGGGCGAAGCCGCTGGCCTCGCCGTCGGGATTGAACGCGATCACGCTCAGGTCCTGGAACACCTGGTCTTCGTAGTCGTAATAGAACCCCGACACGTTGAAGCTGGCGGGACGGCCGAGGAACTGGAACGAGTTCTTGGAGCCGATCTCCAGCGCGGTCAGCTTCTCCGGCTTGTAGGTCTCCGGGATCACGTTGACGTCGAAGCTGTCGTTGAAACCGCCGGCCTTGTGGCCGGTGGAGACGGTCGCGTAGAGCAGGTTGCGTTCGCTGAGGTCGTACTCGGCGCCGATGCGCCAGTCGGTGAACTCGAACGCGCTGGAGCCGTGCTGCGCCGCCGGCACGCCCAGGGCGATGAAGCTGTGCTGGCCGTCGGCCGGGCAGTTCGCGGTGTTGCCGCCGATGTCGGGCCGGTCGATGCAGGTGCCGTTCGGACGGGTCCCGTCGACGATGCCGGCCAACTGCTGCTGCATGGTGTCGCGCGCGCCGGCGCGCAGGATGCCCTGCAGCAGGAAGCGGGCGAGGTCGGCGTTGCTGGTCAGGCCGGTGACGTCGAAACTCGGCCGGTCGAGCAGCGCGGGCATGAAGCCCTCGGTGCCCAGGCGGGTCTGGAACACGCCGCCGTCGCCGCCGAAGCCCATCGTCCAGTTGCCGCCGATGCCGTCGCGCGACTTGCGTTCCTCGGTGTAGCGCAGTCCGCCCTTGACCCGGAAACGTTCGTTGACGTCGAAGGTGCCGTCGCCGTACACCGCCCACGAGCGGCCGTCGACGTCGGGCATGGTGAACTCGGTGCCCGAGTAGAACGCGCCCTTGTCGGTCAGCGAGATGAAACCGACCTGCTGCTTCTCGTGGAAGTAGAAGCCGCCGGTGGTCCAGCGGAAACGCGCGTCGTCGTCGGACGACAGCCGCAGTTCGTGGGTCTGCGACTGCGAGCGCGCCTGCAGGTAGTTGGTGCCGAAGTTGTCGTAGTCGACCCCACCCCAGCTCGCCGGCTCGCCCGGCGGACGCTCGCGCAGATCGCGGCCCGGCCAACTGTTGCCGTCGGCGGCGGCGTTGATCTGGAAATAATCGACGTCGCGGTAGCTGCCGCTGTACTCCAGGTTGACCGCGCCGAAGTCGTAGCGCACCTGGCCCTGGAAACCCCACAGTTTGTTGTCGACCTTGCCCTGCACGCCGCGGTAGACCACCGCGCGCATGTCGATGTCGTCCGGCTCGAAGCCGGCCTGGGCGGCGCGGAACACGCCGGCGCCCGGATAGCCGGTGCCGAGTTCGCGGCCGACGTCGAGCATCGCGAACACCTGCAGCTTCTCGTCGGGCTCGTACAGGAACGACAAGCGGCCGGCGCTGTCGTCCTGAATGCCGGCGGGCTTGAGGTGGCCCCACAGGCCGACGTTCTTGAACCCGGCTTCCTTCTCGACGTGATAGCCCGACAGGCGCAGCGCGGCGTAGTCGCCGAGCGGGAAATTCAACGCGGTCTCGTAGCCCTTCTGGTCGCGGTTGCCGGCCTCGGCCTGCACGTAGCCGCTGAACTCGCCGCCGAGTTCGGGCTTCTTGGTCACGATGTTGAGCGTGCCGGCCAGCGCGTTGCGCCCGCGCAGCGTGCCCTGCGGGCCTTTGTTGATCTCGACGCGTTCCAGGTCGAAGAACATCCCGCCCAGGCCGCGCGGACGCGGGATGTAGGCGCCGTTGATGTGCGGCGCCGCGCCGGGATCGCCGAGCTCGGTGTTGTTGGACGAACCCACGCCGCGGATGAAGACCTCGGTCGCGCCCTCCTGGTTGGCGATGCTCAGGCCGGGCACGGCCACCTGCATCTGCCGCAGTTCGTTGTTGATGCCCAGGCCGCGCAGGTCGTCCTGCGACAGCGCCTGGGCGGTGCCGGCGTACTTCTGCAGGCTCTGCGCGCGGCGCTCGACGGTGACGATGACCGAGTCCAGGTCGGTGGCGCGCTGCGCGGCGCGCGCTTCGGCGGCCGGCGGCGGCGCGGCGCCGGCTTGCGCGGGCGCGATCTCCTGCGCGGCGGCGGTGCCGGCCAGCAGGGCCGCCACGATGGCCGCGCTCAGGCGCGAACTACGGTTGTCCACGATCATCGCAACATCCCCTCCCGGCGCCGGCGGCGAGTCCGGTCGCGTGTCTGTCTTGGCGTTGGCGCGGCGCGGGCGCCCCCTGCAGCGGAGCCGGCCGAAAGATGCGGCCAGCTTGTAGCCCGGCTATGACAGCGCTGTCAACATGATGGACACGATGCCGCAATGCAGCACGATTTCCGTGGAAATCGAACGCGCGCGCCGGACAGGACGGCTGTGCGGCGCTTGCGTGATGCGGGTCACGCGAATCGGGCGTTTTCGGCGCGCGCGGGCGATTTCGATGGGTTCGGGCGAGACCCCGCCTTGGACCAAAGTCGCGCTTGCGCGCGCGGGCTCGGCCTGCCCGGGACGCGCCGCGCGTCTGCGTATACGGCCGGCGATTGCGCACTGCGTCACGGCGCTTGCGCGGGGCGTCGAGGTGGTGCGCACGCGCGCCGGCGCGGGCCGGTCCGACAAAAAAAGCGGACCCCGGCCGAAGCCGGAGTCCGCGGATCGCTATCGACGAATGCCCGACCGCGGCCACGGCGTGCGCGGCCGCGGTGGGAAGCGCTTACGGCGTGGCGTCGGTGGCCGCGTCGGCGTTGGCGATGCCGGTGCCGATGGTCGGGCTTTGCGGCGTGGCGAACGGCGAGGCGGTGCTCTTGATGATCTGCTCCACCTGCGCCGGGCTCAGGTCCGGGCTCGGCTTGGACTGCATCAGCGCGACGATGCCGGCCACGAACGGCGCCGCCATCGAGGTGCCGTTGTAGTTGACGTAGTTGAACGCGCCCGGCGTGGTGGTGCCGGCGTTGAGCGTGGACAGGATGCTCTGGCCCGGCGCGGCCACGTCCACCAGCGAACCGTGGTTGGAGAAGCTCGCGCGCACGCCGGCCGAGGTCGTCGCGCCGACGTTGATCACGTTGGCGCAGCTGGCCGGCTGGAAGCCCGAGGCCGGAGCGTTGCTGTTGCCGGCCGCCACCACCACCGTGGTACCGGCGTTGTAGGCGTTGGTGATCGCCACCTGCATCGCCGAGGTCGACGAGCACGCGCCGCCACCGCCCAGGCTCATGTTGATCACCGTGGCCTTGTTGGCGCCGACCGAGGGCACGCCGCTGACGGTGCCGCCGGACGCCCAGGTGATCGCATCGGCGATGTCGGCCAGGGTGCCGCCGCAGCGGCCGAGCACGCGCGCGCTGAGGATCTTGGCCTTGAACGCGGTGCCGGCGATGCCGGCCGCGTTGTTGGTCACGCCCGCGGCGATGCCGCTGACGTGGGTGCCGTGCCAGCTGGAATTGCGCGCCGGCTGGCCCAGGCCGCACTGGCCCGCGGTGGTCCAGTCGCCCGGATCGTGCGGATCGGCGTCGCGCCCGCCGCCGTCGTTGGCGGTGGCGGCATTGCTGATGAAGTCGTAGCCCAGCGGCGAGGTCAGGTTGCCGACCAGATCGGGATGATCGGTGATGCCGGTATCGATCACCGCGATGATCTTGCCCTGGCCCTGGTAGGTGTTGTCCCAGGCGGTGTTGGCCTTGATGCCCCAGGTGCCGTGCAGGCCCCACTGCGAGGGATAGTTGGTGTCGTTCGGGGTGAAGGTGGGATAGAAGCGCGCGTTGGGCTCGACGAACGTCACCCGCGGATCGGCGGCGATGCTCTTCATCAGCGCCGCCGCTTCGACCACGTCGAGCGTGCGGTTGACTTCGACCAGCTCGGCGCCGGTGGAAATGGTGCGGGTGTGCCGGATCTTCAGGTCCTTGCGGCCGACCGACGCCAGGGCGATGTCGAGATCGCGCTGGAACGCCGCGGCCTTGGGCGCGCCGGCGTCGTAGGTGACCAGGAAACCGTCGACCGGCGCGTCGGCCTTCAGGCCGCTGAGATCGACCCGGTCGGAGGCGAAGGCCGGCGCGGCGATGACGCCGAGGACGGCGGCCGCCAGGACGTGCCGGCGGAGGCGGAGCGTGGATTGCGTAGACATGAGGCGAAACTCCCGTGAGGTTTCGATGAGCCGCGATCTGCGGCGGAACCGTCCTGGTCCCTCTCGCGTGTCCAGCAGTGGGGCGTGCGGCGTTGCGCGAGCGCGTCCGGACGTGGTGCGCGGGCAGCGCTATGCCCGCGCACTGGAGCCTAGGGCGGAATATTTATTCGACAACCGCTAAACCACCTGCGGTCACATCGGCTTCGACGAAAACATCATGGATTGCGCATCCTCGCGGCCGACGTTCGCATGAATGCGCAGCGCGCGTTTTGGCAACGCGATGAACGAACGCGATGCGCGTCGCGATGCCTGCGCGCGCGATTGGATTGCGGAAAACGATTATCCAATCGGGAATGGTTGGCGACGTTTTTTGTCGCGCGAACGTACGTGCGCAAACCAATCGACGGGAGCTTCGCGGTGCGCGATGAGGATGCGCATCGACGGCTTGGTTTCCGATCGCGCGAACGGGACGAGACCCGAGGATCGCGAACGCTCTTCGCTGCCTGCGTCGTCGCTCCATTGCCGCGGTCGCGGCTCGCACCATCGGCTACCAACACCGCCGCCGTCTTTGCAGAAGCAGCGCAAACCGCGCCGGCCGCGACAACCGACGAAAGCGCCCCGCGAAGCCCGGGCCACCGACATCGTTCGCACCCAAACCCAGCGCTTGCCAGGGTCCCGTCCGCCCCCGCAGCCCCATCTCGACGCCGTGCCCGCGCAGGAGTAAGTTTTACCCGAGCGCATCGCCGCGGCCGCGGACGCAAGTCCGCACCAGAAGGAAGGAATCGAAATGAACGCCGCTGCCCACACGCTCCTGCCCTCGCGGGCGGACGCCGCGTCGTCCGCTGCCCGCGCCATCGAACGGCCGCTGCCGGCCTCACTCGGCGCGTGCGCACTGATCCACGGGGTCCTCGATGCGGCCGAGTGCGCGGCGCTGATCGCCGCCGCCGAGGCCCGCGGTTTCGCCGGCGCGGGCGGAGATTACCCGCCGTCCTACCGCAACAACGACCGCCAGGTGCTCGACGATCCGGCGCTGGCGCAACGCTTGTTCGAACGCCTGCGCGAGTACGTGCCGGCCGAGTTCGCCGATACCGACGGCACGCGCTGGCGGCTGGCGTCGCTCAACGAACGCCTGCGCCTGTGCCGCTATCGTCCCGGCCAGCGCTTCAACATCCATCAGGACGGCGTGCACCATCGCGGCCCGGACCTGCGCAGCCGCCTGACCTTCATGATCTACCTCACCGACGGCGATGCCTTCGTCGGCGGCGACACCCTGTTCTACGCGCGCGGCCCCGGCCGCGGCGGCGAGGCCGCCGGCGAGCCGCTGGCGCGGGTGCGCCCGCGCGCGGGCACGCTGATCCTGTTCGATCACGCGCTGTGGCATGCCGGCGAGGCGGTGACCGCCGGCGTCAAGCACCTGCTGCGCAGCGATCTGATGTACCAACGCATCGACGACCCTCGCGAACCCGCGCAGGCGACGCACGCCGATGCGCCGTTCGCGCCGGGCCACGACGGTTACGTGTGGACGCTGGCGCGCCTGACCGACGGCCGCATCGCCAGCGCGGGGCGCGATGCGCAGGTGCGGCTGTGGTCCGGCGACGGCCGCGAGCGCGCGCGCCTGCGCGGTCACGCGCAGTCGGTGCTGGGTCTGTGCGAATTGCCGGGCGCGCGGCTGGCGACGGTATCGCGCGACCGCTGTCTGCGCGTCTGGAGCCTCGACGACGGGCGCTGCCTTCGCAGCGAGGTCGCTCACGACGCCGCGGCGCTGTGCCTGGCCCGGCTCGGCGACGGCCGCCTGGCCAGCGGCGCGGCCGACGGCCGCATCGCCCTGTGGCGCGACGACGGCGAGCCGCTCGGCGGCTGGGCCGCGCACGCAGGCTGGGTATGGTCGCTGTGCGCGCTCGGCGGCTCGGGACTGCTCAGCGCCAGCGAGGACGCCGAACTGGCGTGGTGGGATGCGCGACGCGGCGAGCGCGTGGCCAGCATCGATTGCGGCGCGCCGCTGCGCAGCGTCGACGTTCGCGCGGACGCAGGCGGCGCCTGCGTCGCTTTCGCCGGCGTCGACGGCCGAGTCCGCCTCGCGTACGCCGTCGACGGCGCGCTGCGGTGCGAGCGCGACTGGCCCGCGCACGAGGCCGCGGTGCGACGGGTGCGTTGGCTCGGCGACGGGCGCCTGGTCAGTTGCGGCGAGGATGGGCGGGTGCGGGTGTGGACGCGCGACGGGACGCTGCTGGACGAACGGCGGCACGACAACTTCGCTACCGATGCGTTGTTGCTGGAAGACGGCCGGTTGCTCAGTTGCGGCTACGATGGCGTGCTGCGGACGGGGTGATCGGGTTTCGCCGTAGTCGGGGTATCGCGGTCGCGGCTTGCGCCGCTCCTACAGGTAGCGACCGCGGATTCGTATCCGACTGTAGGAGCGGCGCAAGCCGCGACCGCGACACCACGCCTACGGCGCAACGCCAACACGCGCCATCGCCCCTCTCCCGCGAACGGGAGAGGGGCATCCACTCAGTTCTCGTACGCCGACTCGCCATGCGTGGTGATGTCCAGGCCCTCGCGCTCGGCTTCCTCGGCCACGCGCAAGCCGACCACGGCCTTGACGATCACGAACGCAACCACCGACACCAGCCCCGACCACACCACCGTGATCGCCACGCCCAGCGCCTGCACGCCGACCTGCGCGGCGATGGTCTCGTTGCCCGCGCCGAGCCCGAAGCCGCCCAGCGCCGGCGCGCTGAACACGCCGGTCAGCAGCGCGCCGATGATGCCGCCCAGGCCGTGCACGCCGAACACGTCGAGCGCGTCGTCGGCGCGCAGCAGGCGCTTGAGCCCGTGCACGCCCCACACGCAGGCCGCGCCGGCGATGGCGCCGATGGCGATCGCGCCGAACGGGCCGACCGTGCCGCAGGCCGGGGTGATCGCGACCAATCCGGCGACCACGCCCGAGGCGCCGCCGAGCATCGACGACTTGCCCTTGGCGATCTTCTCCACCAGGCTCCACGCCAGCGCCGCCGCGGCGGTGGCCAGCAAGGTGTTGAGGAACGCCAACGCCGCGCCGGAGGTGGCTTCCAGGTTGGAACCGGCGTTGAAGCCGAACCAGCCCACCCACAGCAGCGACGCGCCGATCATGGTGAAGGTGACGTTGTGCGGCTTGAGCGCCTCGCGTCCGTAGCCCACCCGCTTGCCGACGAAATAGGCGCCGACCAGGCCGGCGATGCCGGCGTTGATGTGCACCACGGTGCCGCCGGCGAAGTCGATCGCGCCCTTGGCGAACAGATAACCGTCCGGCCCGTACCAGACCATGTGCGCGATCGGCAGGTAGGCGAAGGTGAACCAGATCGCCGCGAACAGCAGCACCGCGGCGAACTTGATCCGCTCGGCGAACGCGCCGACGATCAGCGCGCCGGTGATCCCGGCGAAGGTCGACTGGAACGCCACGAACACGTACTCGGGCAGGGCTACGCCGGCGGTGAAGGTCGCCGCCAGCGAGTCCTTGTCCACGCCCTTGAGTAACAGCTTGTCGAAGGTGCCGATGAAGGCGTTGCCGCCGGCGAACGCCAGCGAGTAGCCGTACGTCACCCACAGCAGCACGATCAGCGAGAACACCGCCAACACCTGCATCAGCACCGACAGCACGTTCTTGGAGCGCACCAGCCCGCCGTAGAACAGCGCCAGGCCGGGCACGGTCATCAACAGCACCAACAGGGTCGAGGTCAGCATCCAGGCGACGTCGCCCTTGTCGACCACCGGCTTGGCCGCTTCGGCCGCAGCCGCCGCGTCCTGGGCGTGGGCCGGGGCGAACGCCAGCAGCGCCGCCAGCGGCAGCGCGGTCCACAACATCGTCTTGCACATCCGCTCGCGCGAGCGGTCGTCGAAGGTCTTCGCGTACTTCATGGGAATCTCTCGCAGGCCGTAGTCAAAGGGCTCGTCGTCACAACGCGTCGTCGTCGAGTTCGCCGGTGCGGATGCGCACCGTGTTCTCCACCGGCAGGACGATGATCTTTCCGTCGCCGACCTTGCCGGTGCGCGCGGCGTTCTGGATCGCTTCCAGCGCCGCGTCGAGCTGGCCGTCGGGCACGGCGCATTCGATCTTCAGCTTGGGCAGGAAATCGACGACGTACTCGGCGCCGCGGTACAGCTCGGTGTGGCCCTTCTGCCGGCCGAAGCCCTTGACCTCGGTGACGGTGATGCCCGACACGCCGACTTCGGTGAGCGCTTCGCGCACTTCGTCGAGCTTGAACGGGCGGATGATCGCGATGATCAGTTTCATCTCGCAGCTCCTGTGTAGGCGGGTGTGCGGCGCGGCGTCAGAACGCTTTGCTCAACGTGAGGGTGAAGGCGCTGTCGGCCAGGAAGTTGCCGTGGGCGTTGGTGTAGAGCGCTTTCTCGGCGTCGGTATCGCTGTAGGCCGCGGCGACCGAGAACCCGTTGTCGAAGCTCTTGGTCACGCCGAGCTTCCAGTCGGTGTACTCGAAGGCCTTGTTGCCTTCGATCCACTGCTTGCCGCCGTGCAGGTTCAGCGCCCAGCCTGGCTGGAAGGTCCAGTTGAGGCTGGCGTCGAGATAGCCCGAGCCGTCGGAATCGGCGTAGCCGAACAGGTCGGTGACCGAATACGAGTACTTGAGCCCGATCGATACCGTCTCGCTCGGCGCAAGCGTGCCGCCGACGTAGATCTCGGTCGTGTTGGGGCTGTTGAAGCCGGACGGATAGCTGCCCGGGTAGTAGTAGGTCAGCACGCCGACGTCGTAGGAAAAGATTTCGCCGGCCTTGCCGCGATAGCCCAGGTAAGCGTCGATTTCCAGGCTGCTGGAGATGTCGTCGCCGACGACGACCGTGTCCGACAGCCAACTGACGTTGCTGCCCCACGCGCCGACGTAGAAGCCGTTGTCGTGGGCGTACTCGATGCCGGCCTGCAGCGCCGGTTTCTGGTTGGTCTGGGACACGCCGCGGAACAGGTAGTCCGTGGTCAGCGCGATCGAGCCCGACGTGCCGGCGAACGCCGGCGCCGCCGCGCAGGCGAGCGCCAGCGCCAGCAGCGCGCGTCGCGATGCGTGTTTCTGTTTCGGAGCATGTGCGGGCGTCGTCCTGACGCGGGACGCCGTGATGGCGACGGCATCGGTGGTGGTTTCGCTGGTGTGAGACGACATGACGCAGGCTCCTCATAAGCGGTGGCCCCTCCCCGGTCATTGCTTCGCGATGGAAGCTCTCGTGCGGGATGCGGCGGAACGCTTCGTCGTCGTTCTCGCCGTTTTCGGAAACAAGCCGCCCCCGCGGCGGGCTTGACCCGTCGTGCGCGTTCTCCTGGTTGAAGTCGAAATCGAAAGCCGCCCAAACGAACACGGCCCGAAGCGTTCGCTTCGGGCCGTGCGGGTTACAAGGTCTTGCTCATGAACACGCTGTGGGGATCGTCGCGATAGTCGGCGAAGGGCCCGCAGTAGTCGAAGCCGTAGCGCGCGTAGAGGCTGCGCGCCGGGCCGAATCCTTCCATCGAGCCGGTTTCCAGGCTCAGGCGCCGGTACGCGCGCCGCGCCGCTTCATCGAGAATGTGTTCGAGCATCGCCGCGGCCACCCCGCGCCGGCGGTGCGCGTCGGCGGTGCGCATCGACTTGATCTCGCCGTGCTCCGCATCCAACTGCTTGAGCGCGCCGCAGCCGAGCAGTTCGCCGCCGTCCCACACGCTCCAGAAGCTGATGCGCGGATGCTTGAGGCCGTCGAGGTCGAGCGCGTGGATGCTTTCCGGCGGCGACAGTTCGGCCATGCCCTGCAGGTGTTCGCGCAGCAGCGCGATCACTTCGGGACGGTCGAGCTGGCCTTCGCGGATCTGCATCGGTCGCCGCTCCTGCGTTTGCAAGGCAAAACACATCCCGAAGGCGCCGGCGCGAGGCCGCCGCCCTGGGAGCATCGATCGTTGGACAGGCAACGCGGCCGCGCGATGCGGCCGCGCCGCGGCGCCGTCAGACGGCGTAGTACATCTGGTATTCCAGCGGATGCGTCGCCGCGCGGAACTTGGTCACTTCCTGCATCTTCAGCGCGATGTAGCCGTCGATGAAGTCGTCGGTGAACACGCCGCCGGCCTTGAGGAAGTCGCGGTCCTTGTCCAGCGCTTCCAGGGCCTGGTCGAGCGAATGGCAAACGGTCGGGATGCCCTTCTCTTCTTCCGGCGGCAGGTCGTACAGGTCCTTGTCGCTCGGCGCGCCCGGGTCGATCTGGTTCTTGATGCCGTCCAGGCCGGCCATCATCAGCGCGGCGAAGGTCAGGTAGCCCGACTGGATCGGGTCGGGGAAGCGCATTTCGATGCGGCGCGCCTTCGGGTTGGCCACGTACGGAATGCGGCAGCTCGCCGAGCGGTTGCGCGCCGAGTACGCCAGCATCACCGGCGCCTCGTAGCCCGGGACCAGGCGCTTGTAGCTGTTGGTGCCCGAGTTGGTGAAGGCGTTGATCGCGCGCGCGTGCTTGAACACGCCGCCGATGTACCACAGCGCCATCTGCGACAGGCCGCCGTAGCCGTCGCCGGAGAACAGGTTCACGCCGCCCTTGGCGAAGGACTGGTGCACGTGCATGCCGCTGCCGTTGTCGCCGACCAGCGGCTTGGGCATGAAGGTCGCGGTCTTGCCGTTGCGGTGGGCGACGTTCTTGATGATGTACTTCATCGTCAGCAACTCGTCGGCCTTGGCGACCAGCGAGTTGAACTTGGTGCCGATCTCGCACTGGCCGGCGTTGGCGACTTCGTGGTGGTGCACTTCGACTTCGATGCCGACCTGCTCCAGCGTCTTGCACATCTCGGCGCGGATGTCGTGCAGCGAATCGAGCGGGGCGACCGGGAAATAGCCGCCCTTCACGCCCGGACGGTAGCCGCTGTTGCCGCCTTCGTATTCCTTGCCCGAGTTCCACGCGGCTTCTTCCGAATCGACGTGGAAGAAGGTGTGGCCCATGTCGTTGGCGTAACGCACCGAGTCGAAGATGAAGAACTCGGGCTCAGGGCCGAAGAAGGCCTGGTCGGCGACGCCGCTGGACTTCAGGTAGGCCTCGGCGCGCTTGGCGACGCCGCGCGGATCGCGCGAATAGGCCTGCATGGTCGCCGGGTCGAGGATGTCGCAGGTCAGCACCAGGGTCGGATCGGCGGTGAACGGATCCAGGAACGCGGTCGAGGCGTCGGGCAGCAGGATCATGTCCGACTCGTTGATGCCCTTCCAGCCGCTGATCGAGGACCCGTCGAACATCTTGCCGTCCTCGAACAGCGCCGGCTCGACGATCGACTTGGGGAAGGTCACGTGGTGCTGCACGCCACGCATGTCGGTGAAGCGCAGATCGACGAATTCGACCTTGTGGTCCTTGATGAGCTTTTCGACGTGTTCGAGGGACATGTGCCTGGATCCGGATGAGTAAAGGGGGGTCGGACAACGCGGGGCCGTGCTGCGCCTGCATGTGCGCCTCCACGTAACAAAGCAAGTCGCGTGCCAAGCCCGATGGCGGCGCAAGCGATTGATTCGAAAGGATGACCGACTAAGCACTACAGGCTTTTGCACCAATATCGTGCAATACAAACCCGCTTCGCACCAATTTGGGCAAAAGCCTTTCCGTTATTCTGACCCGCCGGCGGCGCTTCCCCCGACCGCGACGCCGCGCCATTCCCGATTCCCATTCCCCACCGGCCCCAATGACCGACCTCTTAGCCGCCCTGCTCCTCGGCATCATCGAAGGCATCACCGAATTCCTCCCGATCTCCAGCACCGGCCACCTGCTGATCGCCCAGCACTGGCTCGGCGCGCGCTCGGACCTGTTCAACATCTCGATCCAGGCCGGCGCGATCCTGGCGGTGGTGGTGATCTACTGGAAGCGCCTGTGGGGGCTCGCGGTCGGCTTCACCCAGCGCGACAACCTCGACTACCTGCTCAAGCTCGGGCTCGCCTTCGGCATCACCGGCGTACTCGGCATCGTGGTCAAGAAGGCCGGCTTCACCCTGCCCGACCACGTCACTCCGATCGCCTGGGCGCTGGTGCTCGGCGGCGTGTGGATGATCGCGGCCGAGCATTTCGCCGCCCGGCGCGCCGCCGCGCTCGGCGAGCGCAGCGACATCACCTGGACGGTGGCGACCCTGGTCGGCATCGCCCAGGTCGTGGCCGGTGTGTTCCCGGGCACCTCGCGCTCGGCGGCGACGATCTTCGTCGCCCTGCTCGCCGGCACCACCTCGCGCGCGGCGGCGACCGAGTTCGCGTTCCTGGTCGGCATCCCGACCATGTTCGCCGCCAGCGGCTACGAGCTGATGGGCGTGATCGGCACCCCGGCCGCGGCGCAGGAAGACTGGAGCGCGCTGGCGGTGGCCTTCGTCGCCTCGGCGGTGACCGCCTTCATCGCGGTGAAATGGCTGCTGCGCTACATCCAGAGCCACCGCTTCACCGCGTTCGCGATCTACCGTCTCGTGTTCGGCGTCGCCCTGCTGTGGCTGATGCCGGCCGGCAGCTGAGGAACCCGCCATGTCCGATCCGCACGCACCGCACGCCGACGCCGCGGGCCTGGAGCAGGAACTGCTCGAGGACCAGGCGCTGTCCGCCGCCGAACGCTATGCCGCGTTCCTCGCCGCGGTCGCCGACAGCGGCCGCTTCTGGGTGGCCGAATCGGGCGAATACCTGCTGACCCTGTTCGACGGCGAAGGCCAGGAACTGTTGCCGGCCTGGCCCTCGGCCGCGACCGCGCGCGCCGCGCTGGCGCAAGCGCGCGCGCAATCGCCGAATTTGGCCGGCTATGCGCCGGCCGCGCGCGAGCTGGCCGCCTGGCGCGAGCGCGCCGCCGCGGCGATGGACGAGGCCGGCGTCGGCGTCGGCGCGTTTCCCGATCTGGCGATGCAGTGCGCGGTGGTCGCGCCGGCGCAGTTGCTCGAACACCTCGATGCGCTGATCGCCGAGTCCGACGCCGACGCGGCGACGGAAGCGGACGAGACGGACGGCGATGCCGGCGACGATTCCGCCGGCGCCCCCGCCGCGCTCGACCTCGCCCAGGCGCAGCGCGCGCTGGCGCAGAAGTTCGCCAAGCCCAAGGGCGACTGAGCGCGCGGCCGCAGGCCCGCTAACACAGACCCAGGACCCGCTCGCATCGCCGCAACCGCGGCGATTCTTCGATAGTGCGAGCGCCATCGCAGATCGATGCGCGCGGCGCGCGCCGTCGTGCCTCAGGCTGTGCGCCCCGATATGGAGATCGCCATGCCCGCGTTGCTGTCGCCCCTGCGCATCGCCATAGCCGCCGTCGTCCTAGCGCTGCCCGCCGCCTACGCCGTTGCGGTGTACGCCAAGCCGGGCGGCTACCGCATCGACGAATCGGCGGACCCGACGTTCGCCCCGCTGCCGCGACGCAGCGCCAGCAGCGCCGACCTGCGCGAATACCGCTGGCAGGTGCAACTGGCCACGCGCGCCGACGGCAACGCGCTGCCGCTGCTGCAGGCCGATGCGCTCGATCAGATTTATCTGCAATTCGGCCCGGACCGCATGAGCTTCAGCGGCGGCGCCAACGAGATCTCGATGTACTACCAGGTCGACGGCTCGCGCATCGCCTCCTTCGTACCGACCCGATCGGGCCTGCGCAAGCAAGGCGGCGGCTTCGTCTCGACCGCGGTCGGCACCTGGAGCGAACGTCCGCTGGCGATGGACCAACTGCTCTCCGCTCACCTCGCGCCGCCGTTCGAGCATTGGCTGGAAGGCAGCGGCACGGCCCAGCGCCTGCATCTGATCGGCGCCGACGGCACCCATTTCATCCTGCAGACCACGGATGCGGCCTACGGCGCCAAGGGCGAGCGCGTGAACCTGGAAATCGCCGCGGGACTGAAGCGGTGCTCGACCGGTTGCGGGCCGCTCAACGCGCCCAGGCCCGACTGCGTATCGGCGCGCAAGCTGCGCTGGGCGAACGGCGGGCCGCAGCCCGCGTCGGAATGGTTCACCCTGCCGCGGCACGCCTTCGACGGCCGGCGCATGCAGGACAACCAGCACCAAGTGCTGGAGACGCGCCACTACCCCAGCCTGAGCGGCAAGCAGTGCTCGGTCGGCATCTACGTCGTCGACTACGTGTCGCGCTACGAAGACATCGCCCGGACGCACAGCGACGGCCTCACGACCGCGACGGCCGCGCCATGAGCCCGACCCGCGCCTGAACGCGCAAAACCCCACGCCTCGCGGCGCTGCGTTCATCTGTTTTTCGCGACTCACCCCGGATCATTGCGCCCCATGAACATCCAACGTCCCCTGCTTCTCGCCGCCGCGCTGTCCAGCGTCCTGCTCGCCGCCTGCGCCGCGCCCTCGACCTCCGCCGACAAGGGTGCCGACATGTCCAAGCCCAAGGTCGATGCGACGATCAAGAACGACGCCGCGCCGGCCGCGCGCATCAACCTGCGCGGCTTCACCTGGAACCTCGACAGCGCCGTCGATGCCGCCGGCAAGCCGATCGCGCTGCTGCAGCGCGAAGGCAAGTACGGCCTGAAGCTGAGCTTCGTCGGCGACAACCTCGGCGTCTCCGGCGGCTGCAACCACGTCGGCGCCGGCTTCAAGCTCGACGGCGACCGCCTCGACATCAGCGATTTCCGCACCACGCTGATGGCCTGCCAGGACCAGCGCCTGATGCAGATGGACACCGCCATCAGCGAGCAGCTCAAGGGCAAGGCCAGCTACGCCATCGAAGGCGAGCCGCCGAGCCCGCGCCTGCTGCTGACCACCGCCAGCGGCGCCAAGCTCACCCTCAGCGGCGAGCCGACCGCGGAAACCCGCTACGGCAGCGCCGGCACCACGATGTTCCTGGAAGTGGATTCGCAGCTGCGCAAGTGCTCGCACCCGCTGATCCCGAACCATCAGTGCCTGTGGGTGCGCGAGCGCGCGTACGACGCCAACGGCGTCGCACTCAAGCCCAGCGACGAGTGGCACTTCCTGTACCAGGACATCGAGGGTTACCAGCACGAAGCCGGCATCCGCAACGTGGTGCGGGTGAAGAAGTTCGACGTCAAGAACCCGCCGGCCGACGCATCGTCGGTCGCCTACGTGCTCGACATGGTGGTCGAGAGCGAATCGGTGCCGGCGCCGAACGCGAAATAAGCGCGGCTCGCGCACGGGCGCGGCCTCGAACGCCAACGAAAAGCCCGGCCGCTCGCGCGGCCGGGCTTTTTTTCGCGCAGCGTCAGCGCGACGCCGGCGTCGGCTGCGCGCGCACCACCAGCGTCTTGGGCAGGCGGTCGTGCCATGCGGTCGGGCGCGCGGCCGGCGAGAACAGGATGGTGAACTGCTCGAACGGGATCAGCCGGGCGACGGTGCGGGCCAGCACCTGGCCCCAGCTCGGCGGACGGCCCTGTTCGTCGACCACGCGGGTGTTGGTCAC
This sequence comes from Lysobacter yananisis, assembly GCF_031199375.1. Taxonomy (NCBI): domain Bacteria; kingdom Pseudomonadati; phylum Pseudomonadota; class Gammaproteobacteria; order Lysobacterales; family Lysobacteraceae; genus Lysobacter; species Lysobacter yananisis. Next base: position 1,825,899 of record NZ_CP133568.1, on the reverse strand, counting down.
CAGCTTGCCGAGGGTGACGCCGAACATGCCCTCCATCGGCACGTAGTACACCAGCAGCACCAGCGCGGTCATCAACAGGTCGCGCCAGGGGTTGGGCTGCTTGAGCGTTTCGATCACGCCCGGGTCGATCGCCGAGTAGACGCTGAGCCCGCAGAAGATCAGCGCCACGCAGGCGGTGCTGTCGATGAGGTAGTTGACCAGGCGCTGGATGCGTCCGGCCACGACCAGTTGCGCGGCGCGTTCGGCGCGGATCTGCGCCTGCGGCGCGGTGTAGGGATCGTGCGGTTCGTTCATGGCTGCGCTCGTTGGATCACAGGGTTCGCGTCTGGCCGCCGTCGACGTCGACGATCGCGCCCTGCATGTAGCTGGCCGCGTCCGAGGCCAGGAAGGCGACCACGCGCGCGACTTCCTCGGGTGCGCCGAAGCGGGCGATGCCGAGTTTTGCGGCCAGTTCCGCAGCGGCTTGGTCCGGTTCGATGCCGCGTTCGCGCGCGAGCGCGTCGACCCGCGCCCGGTTGCGTTCGGTGGCGATGGCGCTGGGGTTGACCGCGTTGACCCGCACGCCGTCGCGCACGCCGCGGTCGGCCAGCGATTTGGTGAGGTTCAGCAGCGCGGCGTTGACCGCGCCGCCGATGGCGAATTCGGCGCTGCCGGTGCGCCCGCCGATGCCGGCGATGTTGACGATGGCGCCGCCGCTCTCGGCCAGGGCCGGCCACGCCGCGCGGCACAGCCGCACCGCACCGAAGAACTTCAGCGCGAAGCCGGCGTCCCAGTCGGCGTCGGCGAAAGCGAGGAAATCGCCGCGCGGGGTCGCGCCGGCGTTGTTGACCAGCACGTCGAGGCGGCCGAAGCGCTCGTGCGCGGCCGCGACCGCGCGCGCGGCGGCGTCGGGCTCGGACAGGTCGGCCGGCAACGCCAGCGCCGGGCCCGGCAGTTGCGCGGCCAGCGCGGCCAGGGCCTCGCCCGAACGCGCCACCAGCGCCACCGCGCAGCCCGCCGCCGACAGCTCGCGCGCGACCGCCGCGCCGATGCCGCGGCTGGCGCCGCTGACCAAGGCGACGCGCTGGCTCACCCCTTCACCGCCGGATTGAGCGAATACGTGCCGTAGATCGAGGCCTGCGCGAGCACGTGCCCGTGCATCGCATTGAACACGTCGCCGGCGCCGAAGCGCGGCGCCAGCGGCAGGCGCTCGACGTCGAGGGCGTACAGGCGGAAGAAATAACGGTGCAGGCGCAAATCGTTGGGCGGCGGAAACGGGCCGTCGTAGCCGTACCAGTCGCCGGCCATGGCCGGATCGGACGCGAACCAGCCGGTGTAGTCGTTCAGGCCCTGGCGCGCGCCGCGCGGGCCGGCCGGATCGCGCTTGCCGTGCGCGACCACGCCGTCGCTGCAGCTGCCGGCGGCGATCTCGCGCACATCGGCGGGGATGTCGGCCATGACCCAGTGGATGAAGTCGCCGCGCACCTGGTGTTCGGGAATCCGCACGTCAGCGCGGCCGACCATCTCGGCCACGGTCGGCACGTCCGGGTCGATACAGATCAGCGCGAACGAGCGCGCGCCGGCGGGCACATCGTCCCAGGCCAGGTGCGGATTGCGGTTGGCGGCGAAGCCGAAGCCGTCGGCAGTGGCCTGGCCGGCGGCGAATTCGGCCGCCAGACGCTGGCGGTGCTGGAAGCTGTTGCTGCGGATCTGCATGGCGAACTCCTGGGGCGAGTCGGGTTCTCGTCGCACCTCGCGCGGCGGGCGGAACCGCGCGCGGGTGCCGGTGCTGGCGGAAACGATGCTTTCTTCGAAACGCTGCCGCACGGCGGCGATGGTCGCTCGAAACAACTCACGCCGGCGACGGTGCGGCGCCGCCGCGCGGACGCAACGGCCCATGATCGCACCGGCGCATGACGGCGACCGCGACCGCCGCCGCGCATCGGCGGCGCGGCGCGCGCCTCAGCGCTCGGGATAACCGAGCCGGCGCGCGACCGGGGCGAGCGCGGCGAAGGCCTCGCCCAGCGCGCCCTGGTACTCGCGCCAGCGGCCGTCGGCCATGCGCGGACGCAGGCGGATTCCGGCGGGCAGCTGCAGGTTCACGCGCAGGGTATCGGCGAGCAACTGGGCGATCGCGGCCGGGTCTTCGCCGGTCTCGTCCAGGCGCACCAGCCGGTGCGGGAACAGGTCGCCCTCGTGCAGCTCGGCGACCTGCTCCAGGCTCTGCGCCAGCCAGCGCGCGGCATCGTCCGGCGCGCTCAGCGCGTACGGCGTCGGGCTGCCGTAGGCGAGCCAATCCAGCAGCATGTCGCGCGGGTCGCGGATCGGGATCAGCAGGAACGCCTCGGGCAGGTACGGGCGCAGCGCGCGCAGCAGGGCGTTGTCCCACCACAGCAGCCAGTCGAACACCGGGCCTTCGGCGGCGCCGCGCGCGGGCAGCGCGGCGCGGTAGAGCTTGACCAGGAACGCCGGATCGAGGCTGCCGCCGAGCAGTTCCTCGACCGTGCCGTAGCGCTGCATCGGGTCGGTCGGCGGCTGCGCGCCGAAACGGTCGACCAGCAGCGGCGCGCCGGCGGCGTTGAGCACGTTGGCGATGCGCTCCACCCGCGAACCCGGCGCGCCCCACAGCATCAGGATGCCGCGGCCGTTCTCGGGAATCGGCGCCAGCGCCGGCCAATCCGCGCCGCCGCGGCGGCTGATCGCATTCAGCGGCAGGCGCTGGTCGGCGGCTTCGGCGTGCAGTTCGGCCCAGGTCGCGGCCGCGGCCTCGGGCTGGCCGGCCACGTCGAGGGTCTGGCCGAGCAGCTGGCGCAGCTCGCGCTTCACCGCCGGGTCCGCGGCCATGCCGATCAGGCGCTCGATGCGCTCGGCGGCGGCGTCGGGATCGCGCTCGGTCAGGCCGTGGACGATGCGCATCTCGGCGTTGGTGTCGCCCGGGCTCAGCTCGACGATGCGCTGGGCGATGGCCTCGGCCTGCTCGTGCTCGCCGCGGTGGTCGTGCACGGCGGCGCGCGCTTCCAGCGCGGCCAGGTGCTCGGGCATGGCCTGGCGCCAGCGTTCGATCACCGCCAACGCCGAATCGTCGGCGAACGGCTCCAGCGCCAGCCGCGCGCGCCACAGGTGCGGCGCCTGCGCGTGCGCGGCCAATGCGGTCTCCAGCGCTTCGCGCGCGGCGTCGAAGGCGCCGGCGCGGCGCCAGGCTTCCATGCTGGCGTCGAGCGTGCGCGGATCGTCGGGGTGTTCGGCGAACAGCGCCTGGGCGAGCTGCAGCGCGCGCTCGTTGCGGCCGGCGTCGAGTTCGAGTTCGGCGGCCCAGCGGCGCACGCCGAAATCGGCGCCGTCGCGGTCGGCCAGCGGCGCGATGCGCTCGGCCGCTTCCTGGAAGCGCGACTGGCGGCGCAGCAGGTCGGCGATCAGCAACTGCAGCGTGGGCTGGGCGGGATTGAGCTCGTCCAGGCGCGCGAAGCACTGTTCGGCGAACGCGAGATGATCCTTGGCCAGGTAGGCGAACCCCAGCGCGTGCAGCACCTGCGGATCGTCGGGCGCGACCGCGGCGGCCTGGCTGAGTACGGCCAGGGCGCGCTCGGCGTCGCCGCGGCGCAGCGCCAGCATGCCGACCACCGCGCCCACGCGCGGATGTTCCGGGGCGATGCGCGCGGCGGTGCGGCCCAGGCGCTCGGCCTCGTCGAGGTCGCCGCGCAGCAGCGCCAGCTGCGCCTTGACGATGTAGGCGGGGAACTGGTTCGGGTCCAGGCCGATCGCCCGGGCCAGGGCGGCCTGGGCCTCGTCGAGCTGGCGGCCGTCGAGCAGCGCGCCGGCGCGCTCCAGGTGCAGCTGCGCTTCCTCCGGCGCCAGGCCGATGGCGCGGTCGAGCGCGGCCACCGCGGCGTCGCGCTCGCCGCCCAGGCGCAGCGCGGCGGCGTGCAGGCGGTGCGCGGTGGCGTCGTTGGGGTGCTCGCCGGCGAGCTGTTCGGCGGCGGCGATCGCCTCCGCCGCCGCGCCGCGGCGCAGGGCGTCGAGGATGGATTCGTACATGTGACCTGATTCGCGCTGGATAAGTGAGGTGGGGATTGTAGGCGCGCGGGCCGGGTTGCGCGGCTTTGCCGAGTCCGGCCGCGGCGGGCGCGGACTGGATCGCGGGCCGGCGCGGCGCGGGCATGCGGCCGGCGCGGGCGTTCTCGTATTCGGCTCGGGCGGGGCGCGGCGCCATGGGCGACGGGCGCCGGCGGGCGGGGGGCGCGTTCGCGGCTTGCGCCGCTCCTACAGGGGCTCCGGGCGGCTTCGTTTGCGGCTGCGGGAGCGGCGACCGCGGCGGACGCCGCTACGACCGCGCTCAGCCCGCCGCCAGCGCCGCCAGCCGGTCGGCGATCCAGCGCTCGGCGAAGCCGTCCAGGCGCGCGTTCTCCAGGAACCCGCAATGGCCGCCCCACGGCGCCACTTCCAGGCGCGAATGCGGCGGCAGTTGCAGTTCGCCGAACGCGTCCAGCGGAATCACCGGATCGTCGGCGGCCATCAGGATGCTGGCCGGCACCCGCAGCCGCGCCAGCCGCGGTCCGGCGATGGAATAGCCTTCGAAATAGCGGTCCAGGGTGCCGAAGTCGGTGTGCCGCTCGACCATCCACTGGGTCAGCGGACGCATGCGCAGGCCCAGGGTGCGGTCGTCGAAGTCGTGCACGGACGGAAACAGGTTGCGCTTGCGCGCCAGCGAATCGCGCCACTTGCGCTCGAAGTACCACAGGTACATCGGCAGGCCGGTTTCCATCGAATCCATGGTCCGCGCCGGGTCCAGCACCGGGCACACCGCGACCGCGTGCGCCAGCGGCAGGCCGATCTCGCTGGCGCGCAGCGCCAGGCGCAAGGCGAAGTTGCCGCCGAGCGAGTAGCCGGCCACCGACAGCGGCCGCAGCGGAAAGCGCCGCGCCACTTCCTGCGCGGCCTGCACCACTTCGTCCAGCCGGTTGGAGTGGAACAGGCCTTCGTTGAGGTGGTGGGTGTCGCCGTGGTCGCGGAAGTTGAGCCGGAACACCTCGAAGCCGCGCCCCAGCAACTGCGCCGCGGTCAGGCGCATGTAGTTGGATTCGGCGCTGCCTTCCCAGCCGTGCAGCAGCAGCACCAGCCCGTGCGGGCGCACGCCCGGCACCGCGCTGTGCAGGCCCTGCAGGCGCACGCCGCCGGCGGTTTCCAGCAGGTGGATCTCGGTGCGCGCGCCGGCCGCGGCCAGGCGTTGTTCGGCGGTGCGCCGGCGCAGCGGGCTGGAGCCGAGCACCGACTGCACATGGGCGTTGCGCAGCCAGCGCGGGGGCGCGTAGTCGGCGGCGGTCAGCATCGCCGCCTCAGCTCGCCATCGCCTCGACGATGCGCTGCCGCGCCAGTTCGGCGATGCGGCGGCGGCCGTCGGCTTCGCCCGGGCCGATCGGGGCGAGGAAATGCACTTCCGCCAGCCGCCCGGGCTCGCCGAGCAGGCGCAGGAAGTTGGCGAAGAAGCTCTCGCGGCCCTGGAACGCGACCACGGCCTGGGCGTCGCCGCGCTCGCCGTAGCGCAGCGCCACCGGCTGCACCGGCACGCCGGCTTCGACCGCGGCCATGAAGATGCGCGCGTGGAACGGGCCGATCTCGCGCCCGCCGCGGGTGCCGCCTTCGGGGAACACGCCGACCGAACGGCCCGCGCGCAGGCGCGCGAGCATCTCGTGCAGCACGCCGCCGAGCGACTCGGTGCTGCCGCGCGAATGGAAAATGGTGTGGCCGCGCGCGGCCAGCCAGCCGACCACCGGCCAACCGGCGATCTCGCGCTTGGCGACGAAGCCCATCATGCGCTGGCTGTGCAGGATCTCGATGTCGACCCAGCTGACGTGGTTGGCGACGAACAGCGCCGCGCCCGGCAGCGGCGTGCCGATCCGGCGCAGGCGGAAGCCGAACACGCGCATCAGCCCGGCCGACCAGGCCCGGATCACGCGGTGTTCCAGCGGGATATCGCCCCAGGGGATGCGGGCGGTCGGCAGGGTGATCAGCAGCAGCACCAGCGGCAGGTGGACGAACACATGCCACAGCAGCAAGGGCGTACGGACCAGGTAACGCAGCGCACGCGCGGCCGACGCCCCGGTGGGCGCGACCGCGCCGGCGTGGGGAGGCGGCGCATTCATTGCGTGCACGATACCGAAGCGCCGCCGCAGCGGCCAGCGTCATTTGGCGGAACGCCGCGTCCGGCGGAGCCGGGCGCGGCGGCGTTGAAATTTCGACCGGGCAGGCGCGCGGCGTTTGAAACGCCTGCGCCGCCGGAAAGATGAACTGTGGGCAGGGCCATCGCTGTGGAGAGAGGGCCTGCACTGTGGGAGGGCCTTCAGGCCCGACACATTGCGCTCAGATCGCCGCAAGCTGGAACGACAGCGTCGGGCCTGAAGGCCCTCCCACAAAAGCGCAAGCCGGAAGGACCCTGCCTGCGCAGGGCCCGCCGAACCGAGTCAGTTCGCCTCGACCGCGGGCCGCGCCGCGGCGCCGGCGCCGCCGGACTCGCGCTGGCCGACCTTATGCCCGACCTTGGCGAAGAACAGGATGTACAGGTAGCACGGCACCATCAGCGCCAGGAACACCGCCTGGAAGTCGAAGTGCTGCTTCAGCACCGCGTACAGCTGCGGCACCACCGCGCCGCCGGCGATGCCCATGACCATGATCGCCGAGCCGGTCTCGGTGTGGCGGCCCAGGCCGCGGATGCCGAGCGGGAAGATCGCCGGCCACATCATCGCGTTGGCGAAGCCCAGCGCGGCCACGAACAGCACCGACACATAGCCGTGGGTGGCGAACGCGCCGATGCTCAACAGCACGCCCAGCACCGCCGACCACGACAGGTAGCGCTCCTGCGAGATGAAGCGCGGGATCACGATCAGGCCGACGATGTAGCCGAGCAGCATGCCGCCGAGGGTGAAGGAGGTGAAGAACTTGGTCTTGTCCAGCGGCAGGCCGAAGCTATGGCCGTAGGTGCCGATGGCATCGCCGGCCATCACCTCCACGCCGACGTAGACGAAGATGCACAGCGCGCCGAGCCACAGGTGCGGATAGCCGAACAGGCCGCGGCCGGCGCCGCCGTTGTCGGCGCCGCTCTTGTTGACCTCTTCGCCGCGCAGTTCCGGCAGCGGCGAGAACAGCACGCCGACCGCGAGCACGGCGAGCACGCCGGCCATCAGCAGATACGGGCCGTGGATGCTGGACGCGAACTGGTTCAACAGCTGCTCCTTGGTCGCCGGATCGGCGCCCTTGACCTGCTCGGCGAGGTCGCCCATGCCGTGCAGCACCAGGGTGCCGAGCACGATCGGCGCGAGGATGCCGGCGATCTTGTTGCAGATGCCCATCACCGCGATGCGCTGGGCCGCGCCCTCGATCGGGCCGAGGATGCTGATGTAGGGATTGACCGCGGTCTGCAGCACCGCCAGGCCCGCGCCGATCACGAACAGGCCGCCGAGCGCGCCGGGGTACCAGCGCTGGGTGGTGAACTCGCCGAACACCGCCGCGCCGATCGCCATCACCAGCAGGCCCAGCGCCATGCCGCGCTTCATCCCGGTGAAGCGCAGGATCGACGAGGCCGGCAGGGCCAGGAAGAAGTACGACAGGTAGAAGGCCATCGGCACCAGGAAGGCGCCGACCTCGTCCAGGTCGAAGGCGAGCTGGGCGAAGCCGATCAGCGGGCCGTTGAGCCAGGTGACGAAGCCGAATACGAAGAACAACGCGCCGATGATCCCGATCGACATGAGATAGCGCGGCGGCGCGCTGGCGTTTGCAACCGACATGAGACTCCCCTCCCAGGGCAGGCGGGAGACGCCCGCCGCGTGCGCCTTGCTCCGGTTGACCGGCACGACAAGCGTTGGCCCAACGTTGTCACAAGTGCACGCGTCCTGCCAACCGGGACCGCCCGATTCGGCCGAAACCCGCGCCAGAACGTGATCTCCGGCGCGCGCCGGCATGTTGCGGCGCATCAATAAAAGCGCGGTCGCAGGCACGGTTTGCGCCCGTGCATGACGGTTTTGCGGAGTCTTGTTGACAACGTTGTCAAAGCGGGTGCAGTCTCGGCGCCGCCAAGGGGAACGCTCAAGGGCAGCCGTGGAGGGCGCATGCAGTGGGACGGGTCGTCGGAAACCGGGCAATCGCAGCCGCAGCGGCCGCAACACGGGCGCTCGCGCCGCATGAACGGCCGCAGCGACGCCGCGCGGACGCGGGTGCGCGCATGAGCGCGGCGCCGCGACTGACCCCGGCCGCTTCGGCCGAGGCCGGCAGCTTCATCGCCGCCGACGTCGGCGGCACCCACACCCGGGTCGGGCTGGTGCGTCCGGGCCAGGGCGGCGACACCGTCGCCGTGCTCGCTCACCGCAAGTACGTGTGCGCCGACTACCCGAGCCTGGCGCCGATCCTCAGCGCGTTCCTGGCCGAATTCACCGCCGGCAACGGCATCGGCGTCGAGCGCGTGGTGATCGCCTGCGCCGGCGTGGTGCTGGAAGACCGCGTGGTCAATTCCAACCTGCCGTGGCCGATCTCGCTGTCGGAACTGCGCGCCGAGCTGGGCTTGCGCGAAGTGTTGTTCATCAACGATTTCCAAGCCAACGCCAACGCCGCCCAGTGCATGGCACCGGACGATTCGACCCTGCTCACTCCGGGCGTGCGCGATGCCGCGCCCGGCCCGGTGCTGGTGATCGGCCCGGGCACCGGCCTGGGCGCGGCGATCCGCATTCCCCACGGCCGCGGCACCGTGGTGCTGCCGACCGAAACCGGCCACACCGCCTTCGCGCCGGGCAACGCGCGCGAGGTCGAGATGCTGCGGCTGGTGCAGCAGCGCGGCCAGGACTACGTCAAGACCGAACATTTCGTCTCCGGCCCCGGGCTGGTCAACCTGTACGACTCGCTGTGCACGCTGGCCGGGGTCGAGCCGGCGCTGCGCGCGCCGGCGGCGATCACCGAAGCCGCGCGCCGTGGCGACGCGATCGCGCGCGAGGCGGTGCTGACCTTCTGCGCCCTGCTCGGCAGCGTGATCGGCGACCTGGTGGTCATCAGCGGCGCCAAGTCGGTGTTCATCGCCGGCGGCATCCTGCCGCAGCTCAAGGACTTCGTGCCCGACAGCCCGTTCCACGCGCGCATGCTCGACAAGGGCGTGATGCGGCCGGTGCTGGAAACCGTGCCGGTGCGGCTGATCGAGAACGAGCGCCTGGGCGTGATCGGCGCGGCCAGCTGGTACCTGGAACACGCCCGCGACGCCCACGGCGACGCGGCCCGTCCCATCGCGTAACCGCACCACCGTCGCGCGGCGCGCACGCGCCGCGCGGCGCAGGCAGCACCCGCTCCAGGCGCAAGGCCGCCGCAGGCTCGCGGCCCCCGGCACCGAAGGCGGCAGTACCGCAGCACGGCTCACCGCAGCACCGGCACCGGTCCACGGGCGGCATCGCCGCGACCGGCCGCAGCAGCACCGCACCGACCACCGCACGCACAAAGACAACCGGACTCGACGACGAACCGGCCACCGGACGATCGCCGAGCCATCACCGCCCGAGGGAGGAACAGTAATGAAAGCGCGCAAGACCCTTTTGTCCGCCAGCATCGTCGTGGCACTGAGCATGGCTTCGGCCGCGGCGATGGCCCAGGACGCACCGGCCGCGTCGCAGGCCAAGGACCTCGACGCGGTCGTGGTCACCGGCATCCGCGCCAGCCTGGAGAAGTCGCTCGACACCAAGCGGGCCAACGTCACCGTGTCGGAGGCGATCACCGCCGAGGACATCGGCAAGTTCGCCAACACCAACGTCGCCGAAGCCATGTCGCAGATTCCCGGCGTGGTCCTGGACCGCCGCTTCGGCCAGGGCGAACGCGTCAGCATCGACGGCACCGACCCCAGCCTCAACCTCAGCTTCCTCGACGGCCACCCGGTGGCGCAGTCGATCTGGCTGTACGGCGAGCAGCCCAACCGCGGCTTCGACTACACCCTGCTGGCGCCGGAAATCCTCGGCCGGCTGGAAGTCATCAAGTCCTCCGAAGCGCGCCTGACCGAGGGCAGCCTCGGCGGCACCGTGCTGATGCACACGCGCAAGCCGCTGGACATGGACGCCAACTCCATCGCCGGCTCGCTGAGCTTCAACTACAACGACCAAGGCGGCGACACCCGTCCCAGCGGCTCGTTCATGTACAGCTGGAAGAACGCCGAAGAGACCTTCGGCGTCAACTTCGCCGCGCAGCACTACGAGGAAACCGTCGACCGCCAGGGCGTGGAAGTGTTCGGCTACCAGAAGGCCAGCGCGTTCCCGAACCAGACCGGCGCGGCCGCGGGCATCGACGTGCCCAACTTCGTCAACGCCGCCTGGTTCCAGCAGACCCGCGAGCGCAACAGCGCCAACCTCAACCTGCAGTTCAAGCCGAGCGAGGAGCTGGAGTTCAACCTCAGCGGCCTGTTCATCCGCGAGAGCTTCGACAACTACAACCAGTCGTTCTACAACTTCCTGACCCAGCGTCCGGGCGCGGTCGACCGGCTGAGCACCAGCGGCAACGTCGCCACCGGCGGCCACAGCAACGCCAACCCGGTGTTCTACGACAACAACGTGCGCGCGTCCGAGCCCGAGACCAAAGGCATCGACCTGACCGGCAAGTACCAGACCGACACCTGGGGCGTGTCGGGCCAGGTCGGCCACAGCAAGTCGGAGAACTCGCTGGAGCAGTGGTTCATCGAACCGGTCTACACCGGCGGCTACAGCTTCGACCTCAAGCGCGGCCTGACCTTCGACAACCCGGCCGCCGCCAGCAATCCGGCCAACTGGGCCGGCGACGGCTTCATGGGCAACTACGGCGTCATCGACACCGAGACCAAGGACACCTACGGCCAGGTCGATTTCAACGTCCGCTTCGACAGCGTGCTCAACAACCTCAGCTTCGGCGCGCGCCGCGGCAAGCACGAGGAAGACTACCGCCAGAACGTCTACGTCGGCCTGCCGGTCGCGGACCTGGTCACCGTCGGCACGATCAACCCGGTCAGCCTGCGCGACCTCAATCCCGGTTCGGGCCGCCATGTGCAAGTCGGCCGCCAGAACGTGATCGACTACGTCAACCGCTACCGCGGCGCGCTGACGCCGGACCCGGCCAGCTTCCTCAACAACACCTTCAACATCGAGCAGACCAATACCGCCGCCTACGTCCAGGCCGACTTCGCCAGCGGCGGCTTCCGCGGCAACATCGGCGTGCGCTACGTCGAGTCCAAGACCGACGGCGAGGGCTTCGCCTACGGCGGCACCCCGACCCTGACCGACCTCGACTCCAAGCGCGTGCGCAGCTCGAAGAAGGAAGACTTCGTGCTGCCGTCGTTGAACGTGGTCTACGACACCGGCGCCGACGTGCTGCTGCGCTTCGGCGCGGCCAAGGTCGTGGCCTGGGCGCCGTACAACCAGCTGGTGGGCAACACCTTCCTCAACGACAGCACCTTCACCGGCAGCGGCGGCAGTTCCGACCTCGACGCGTACGAGTCGACCAACTACAGCCTGTCGGCCGAGTGGTACTTCGCCGAGCAGTCGGTGCTGGCGGCGTCGGTGTTCTACAAGGACATCGACAACTACATCACCAGCGAAGGCCGAATCGAGCGCCAGTTCAACTCCAACGCGACCACCGCGCCGGCGTTCTACCAGTCGCGCATCGTCGGCACCAACGGCTGCACCGCCGACGGCTTCTGCGACTACAGCATCATCCGCCCGCTCAACGCCGGCAAGGGCAAGGTCAAGGGCTTCACCGTCAGCTACCAGCAGCCGTTCGGCGACACCGGCTTCGGCCTGACCGCGAACTACACCTACGCCGACGGCGAAGGCGCCAACGGCACCGACCTGCCGTACCAGTCGCGCGATGCGGTGGCGATCAGCCCGTACTACGAGCGCGGTCCGTTCTCCGCCCGGGTCAGCTACAACTGGCGCAGCGACTACCTGGCCGGCGGCTACGTGGCCGGCGCGCCGCCGGCGAGCGTGGACGACTACGCCGAGCTCGGCGCGAGCGTGGCCTGGAACATCGACGACCGCCTGACGGTCGCGCTGGAAGGCATGAACCTGCTCGACTCGGAGTACAAGCAGTACCTCGGCCGCGAAGAACTGGTCGCCCAGAGCTTCCACACCGGGCGCCGCTTCATGGCGTCGTTCCGCTTCAAGTTCTGATCGGCCGGCAAGGCGATCGATCGCTCGACCCGACAAGCCCGGCATTCGCGTGCCGGGCTTGTCGTTTTTGGCGTCGCCGAAACCTCGCCGTTCGTGCGGCCAGTCGCGCGAACGCACCAACACACAACCACGGTCGGCGCGCCTGCGGCATGGTGTGCGGCCGAACGCCTCGCTCCGGAGTCCGTCCACGATGAAGCCCCGCTCCCTCGTCGCCCCGCCCGTCCGCACCGCTTTCGTCCACGCCGGCCTGGCCTGCGCCCTGGTGCTGGCGACGACCGCCTGCGAGCGCAAGCCCGCCGGCGAACCCGCCGGCGCCGCGACGCAAGCCGCGCCCGCGGCGCCGGCCGCGCAGCCGCGCGCCGCCCATCCCAGTGCCGCCCATCCCAGTGCGATCCTGCCGCGCCCGGCCAAGTTCGTGCCGGGCCAGGGCGCGTTCGCGTTCGGCCCGCAGACCGCTGTCGCGGTCGCCGTCGACCAGCCCGGCGCGCGCCGCGTCGGCGAGTTCTTCGCCCAGCGCGTGCTGGCCGTACGCGGCTTCGCGCCGAAGCTGCAAGACCGCGCCGGCGACGCCAAGGGCGCGGTCGAACTGGCGCTGGACCCGAAGCTGCCGATCGGCGAGGAAGCCTATGTGCTCGACATCGGCCAGGACGGCGCCAAGATCAGCGCGCGCAGCGAGGCCGGCCTGTTCTACGGCGCGGTGAGCCTGTGGCAGCTGGCCAGCGCCGACGGCGCCCAGGGCGCGACCGCGATCGCCGCGCAGCGCATCGAGGACGCGCCGGCGTATCGCTGGCGCGGGCTGATGCTCGACGTCGCGCGTCATTTCCGCAGCGTCGAAGAGGTCAAGGCGGTGCTCGACCAGATGGCGCTGCTGAAGCTCAACACCTTCCACTGGCACCTCACCGACGACCAGGGCTGGCGCATCGAGATCAAGAAGTACCCGCGCCTGACCGAGGTCGGCGGCTGCCGCGTGCGCGCCGGCGCCAACGGCCGCGACGCCCAGGGCAAGAGCGTGCAGTACTGCGGTTTCTACACCCAGGAACAGATCCGCGACGTGGTCGCCTACGCCGCCGCGCGCCACATCAACGTGGTGCCGGAAATCGAAATGCCGGGCCATGCGCAGGCGGCCATCGCCGCCTACCCGGCGCTCGGCGTCGGCGACGTGCTCAAGCAGGCGCCGGCGGTATCGTCGGACTGGGGCGTGCACACCTATCTGTTCAATCCGCAGGACCAGACCTTCGCGTTCCTGAGCGATGTCCTCGACGAAGTGGTCGCGCTGTTCCCGTCGAAGTACATCCACATCGGCGGCGACGAGGCGGCCAAGGACCAGTGGCAGCTCTCGCCGACGGTGCGCGCCAAGATCAAGTCGCTGGGGCTGAAGGACGAAGCGGCGCTGCAGAGCTGGTTCGTCGGCCGCATCGGCGCGCACCTGCAGACGCGCGGCCGCGTGCTGGTCGGCTGGGACGAGATACTGGAAGGCGGCACGCTGCCGGCCAGCGCCACGGTGATGTCCTGGCGCGGCGACGCCGGCGCGCTGGAGGCCACACGCAAGGGCCACGACGTGATCCTCGCGCCCGATCGCAAGCTGTACCTGGACTACGCCCAGAGCGATCGCGACGACGAACCCAGCGGCCGCTTCCCGGTCACCGGCCTGCGCGCGTTCTACGAATTCCCGATGACTCCGCCCGGCATGGACGCGCAGCAGGCCGCGCACGTGATCGGCGCGCAGGGCAATCTGTGGACCGAGCACAAGCGCAGCTTCGAACAGGTGCAGCGGGCGCTGCACCCGCGCCTGGACGCGCTGGCCGAGGTGGTGTGGTCGCCGGCGCAGGGCCGCGACTGGAACGACTTCCAGCGCCGGCTGGTGTCGCAGCTGGAGCGCTACAAGGCGCTCAAGGTCGGTTTCAGCGACGCCGCCTATGCGGTGGACTTCAAGGCCGAGCCCGGCGCCGGCGGCGCGCAGGTGACGCTGTCCACCCAGACCGGCTTCGGCGAGATCCGCTACCGCACCGACGGCGGCGAACCCGACGCGTCCTCGCCGGTGTATTCGCAGCCGCTGCAGGCGGCGCTGCCGCTGGACCTGGTCGCCACCGCGTTCTTCGACGGCCATGCGCTGTCCGCGCCGCGGCGCTTGCAGGCCAAGACCGCGGCCGACCTCAGCGAACGCGGCAGCGCCCGGCTCAAGGCCTGTCGCGAGGGCTACAACCTGCGCCTGGAGGACGATGCAACGCGCGACGGCCGCGTGGGCGACGACGGCGACGGCGCGCGCGCGGCGCTGACGGCGAACCTGATCGACCCGTGCTGGATCTACCCCGGCGCCAAGCTCGACGGCGTGGCCACGCTGCGCGCCACGGTCGGGCAGGTGCCGTACAACTTCCAGCTGTGGCACGACACCGACCAGATCGTCACCCGCAAGGCGCAACCCGATGCGGCGCTGGAAGTGCGCCTGAACGATTGCAAGAGCGCGCCGATCGCGCGCCTGCCGCTGCAGCCGGCCCTCGCCAGCGACGGCCTGACCGTGCTGGAGGCGCCGCTGCCGAAGCTGTCCGGCAGCCACGACCTGTGCTTCGTGTTCGCCAGCGGCAAGCACGATCCGCTGTGGGCGCTGGATCGGGTGAGCCTGCGCCCCGCGCCGTGATATCGCGCGGCGCCGCCGCGCTGCATAGCGGTGCAGGGGACGTCCGTACGCGGCCGTCCCCTGCGCCGGCGTATGTGTCACGGACGTGTCGTCAGTGGCAGTTACGCGTTTCAGACGCACGCCGCCATGCGCTTCGCCACATCCGGGAAAGAAAAATATGTGCCGATGTTCATGGAAACGTGCATTGAGCGGTTAGCATGTAGCCGCCCAAAGGGGGGATTCACGTTCATGTTCATCCGCAATCTGCTGCTGGCCTCGGCACTCGCCGCGGCCCTGGCCTCCGGCGCAGCCCGCGCGCAAAGCCTGCCCAAGCCCAACGAGTTCTATTTCGACGCCGACGCGCAGACCGCGCGGCCGGTCATCGCGGTGCGCGAAACCGGCGAGGCGGCGATGGACCGGCTGGCCAAGATCCTCGAACGCAAGCCGCGCGCGCCGGCCGAGGCCGCGCAACTGGCGCACCTGGCGATGGAGGCCGGGCGCACCGAGTTGGGTCGCCAGCTGTACGGCCGCGCCCTGCACGAGATCGACAGCGGCAGCGCGCAATGGCGCGCGATCCACTGGAACTACGCCTGGGACCTCTACCACGCCGGCGCCGGCGAAGACGCGCTGAAGATCTTCGTGACCCTGCACAACGCGCGCGGCGTCAGTGCGAGCTGGATGCCGCCGACCTACGCCGTCGTGCTGTGGTCGCTGGGCCGCAAGGACGAAGCGCTGCAGTGGTACGCCGCGGCGGTGCGCACCGAGCCGGACCAGTGGCGCAACGCCTCGCGCTACGCCGAACTGCTGCCGAACTGGCGCGAGTCCGATCGCGCGACCCTGGTCGAAGTGCAGAAGGCCTGGGCGGCCAATCCGCCGGCCTGGCCCTGAGCGCGCGCTAAGCGCGTGAGTCCGGCGCCGGGCGCGTGAATCCGGCGCCGGGCGCGACCCGGCCACAGGCGCGCACCGCGCCGTTCATCGAGTTCGCGAGCCGGGCCGACCCGCCCGTAGCGGGCCCGCGCGCACCCGCATCACAACGCGCGCGCGATACCCATCGCAACCGCTCCGACCGTTCGTCGCCACGCTTCCCGTTCACTCCCGTACACGGCTACAGTTCGGCCGTTCGCGGCCGAGCCCGCTGCCGGGTCCGGTCTGTCGCTGCGCATGCAGCCGAGGATCGGATGTCGAAGTCGGCTCTCAGCGTCCTGGTGGTCGAAGATCACGGCTTCCAGCGCCGCATGGCCCTGCGCCTGCTGGGCGAACTGGGCATCGCGCCGGTGCTGGAAGCCGCCGACGGCGCCAGCGCGCTGCGCATCCTGCGCGAACGCGAGGCGCGGTCCGGTCCCCACCCCATCGATCTGGTCCTGGTCGATCTGGACATGCCCGGCATGGACGGCATCGAATTCATCGACCACCTCGCCCACGAGCAACTGGCGCGCGCGGTGCTGGTGGTCAGCGCGCTCGACCCGGCGCTGCTGCACACCGTGCAGACCATGGCCCGGGTCAGCGGGCTGCGCGTGCTGGAGGCGGTGGCCAAGCCGCTGACCAAAGCCAAACTCTCGAATGCCCTGACCGCCCTGCGCCAAACCAAGGCCTGCGAAGAACCCCAAGCCCCCCTCGAAATCACCGAAGCGCAAGCCCGCGAAGCCCTGGAATCCGGCGCCATCGAACCCTGGTTCCAGTTGCAGGTGGAACTCGGCAACGGCCGCGCCGTCGGCGTGGAAGCGTTGGCGCGCTGGCGCCGCGACGACGGCCGGGTGATCCTGCCGCAGTATTTCGTGCCGCTGCTGGACGCCCAGGACCTGCTCGACGAACTCACCCAACGCATGCTCGCCCAGGCCTGCCGCTACAAGCGCGGCTGGGACCGCGAGGGCCTGCGCCTGAGGCTGTCGGTCAACGTCTCCGCGTCCGCGCTCGACGACGCCGGCGCCGCCGACCGCTACCAGCGCATCGTGCGCGAGGCCGGGGTGGCCGCAGGCGAGGTCGTGCTGGAGCTGACCGAAAGCTCGCTGATGGCCGACGCCGCGCGCGGCCTGGCGGTGCTGGCGCGGCTGCGGCTGAAGGGCTTCGGCTTGTCGATCGACGACTTCGGCACCGGCTGGTCGTCGCTGTCGCAACTCTCGCAGGTGCCGTTCACCGAGCTGAAGATCGATCAGGAATTCGTCGCCGGCGCCAGCCACCAGCCGCGCAAGCGCGCGGTGGTCGAGGCCAGCCTGGACCTGGCGCGCAAGCTCGGCCTGGGCGTGGTGGCCGAAGGCGTGGAGACGGTCGAGGACTGGCAGATGCTGGCCGAACTGGGCTGCGCGACCGCGCAGGGACGGCTGATCGGCGACGCCGTGCCCGGCCCCGAACTGCGCGCCGCGCTCGGCCGCTGGCGCCGGCCGGAGCACTGAGCGCGGCATGTTCGCCTGGCTCGACCGCATCAGCATCCGCCGCCAGCTGTGGGGCCTGTTCGCGTTGTTCCTCGCCGCCGGCTCCAGCGTGCTGCTGCTCGACGAGTTCGAACAGCACCGCGGCCGCGCCGCGCTGCAGACCCTGCAGGACGACTCGCTGAGCGGGCTGCGCCTGATCAAGACCATCTCCGACGCCTACGGCCTGGACGTGGTCGACACCACCTTCCGGGTGCGCAACGACCTGGTCGGCTGGGACGAGGGCGTGGGCCGGGTCGACCGCGCCCGCGCCCGCATCGATGCGGCCTGGCGCAGGCTCGACGCGCTGCCGCATTCGCCGCAGGAACAGCAACAGCTCGCCGCCGCCGGCCAGGCCCGGCGCACCGCCGACGCCGCCGCGCAGGAGTTGCGCGCGATCCTGCTGCGGCGCGACCTGCCGGCGCTGGGCCGCTTCGCCGACACCCGCCTGTACCCGGCGATCGACCCGCTGACCCAGCGCATGCAGAAGCTCTCCGACCTGGAGCTGATCCAGGCCGACGCGGTGGTGCGCGCCGACATCGCCCGCAGCGAACGGGTCAGCGCGCTGCGCATAGCGGTGTCGCTGCTGGCGCTGACGCTGGCGGCGCTGGTCGGCCGGCGGGTGCTGCGCAACGCCTCGCGCGGCATCGACCAACTCACCTGGCTGGCGCGGCGCATGCGCGAGCACGACTACACCGCCGACCCCGGCGAGCTGCCGCCGGGCGAACTCGGCGCGGTGATGCAGACGTTCCTGGACATGCGCCGCGACGTGCTCGGCTTCGAGACCGAACTGACCGGCCAGCTGATCCGCAACGAGCGCACCCGCGCCGAACTGGAGCGGCGCGAGCGCTTCCAGGCTTCGCTGCTGGATTCGGCCCAGACCGCGATCATGGCGGTCGACGCGCAGGGCCGCTTCACCCTGGTCAACCCGTTCGCCGAACGCCTGCTCGGCCTGCGCGAGGCCGACGCGGTCGGGCGCATGCCGCTGCATTCGGTGTTCGAAGGCCGCGCGCTGCGGGCGCTGGCGAGCGAACTGGGCGCGCAACTGGGCCGGCCGGTCGCGGCCGACTGGACCGCGCTGCGCGAACTCGCGCGCGCCCACGCCGCGCCGCGCGAGACCCGCCTGCGCCATCGCGACGGCACCTGGGTGCCGGCATTGGTCGCGGTCTCGGCCACCGGCGGCGGCGACGACGAACCGCCGGGCCTGCTGGTGATCGCCGCCGACCTGAGCGCGCTCAAGCGGCTGGAACGCGAGTTGCGCGCCAGCGAGGCGCGCGCGCACGATGCCAGCCGGGCCAAGTCTTCGTTCCTGGCGGCGATGAGCCACGAGATCCGCACGCCGATGATCGGTGTGACCGGCATGATCGAGGTGCTCGCGCATTCGCGCCTGGACCCGGGCCAGCGCCAGGCGCTGGAGGTGATCCAGCAGTCCTCGCAGTCGCTGCTGCAGATCATCGGCGACATCCTCGACCTGTCGAAGATCGAGGCCGGCCGGCTGGAACTGGCGCCGGCGCCGCTGGACCTGGCCGCGCTGGTGCGCGCCACCGGCGCCGGCTTCCTCGCCGCGGCGCGCGCGCGCGGACTGGCGCTGGACTGCGAGGTCGACGCGCGGGTGGCCGCGGCCTATCGCGGCGATGCGCTGCGGCTGCGGCAGATCCTCGGCAACTTCCTCTCCAACGCGGTCAAGTTCACCGAGCGCGGCCGGATCGAGGCGGCGCTGGAATTCGAAGCCGCGATGGCGCCGGCCGCCGGCGACGACGCGCCGCGCGACCGCCTGTGCCTGCGCGTGAGCGACACCGGCGTCGGCATCGACCCGCAACAACAGCGGCAATTGTTCCAGCCGTTCCAGCAGGCCGATGCCGACACCGCGCACCGCTACGGCGGCACCGGCCTGGGCCTGGCGATCTGCCGGCGCCTGGCCGAGCTGATGGGCGGACGGATCGAACTGCACAGCGAGCCGGGCGTGGGCACCACCTTGCGCCTGCATCTGGAACTGGCCCGCGCGCAGGCCGCCGAACTCGCCGTCGACGCCGACGCGGCGCTGCCCGCGCGCGCGCCGCCGGACGTCGAACGCGCGGCGCGCGAAGGCCGGCTGACGCTGCTGGTCGACGACCACCCGACCAACCGCCTGGTGCTGGCGCAGCAACTGGCGCTGGCCGGCTACGCCTGCGAGACCGCGGCCGGCGGCGAGGACGCGTTGCGGCGCTGGCGCGGCGGCCGCTACGCCCTGGTCCTGACCGACCTGCGCATGCCCGGCATGGACGGCTACGCGCTGGCGCGGGCGATCCGCGCCGAGCAGGCGCAAGCCGGCATCGGCGCCGGCGATCCGCGGCGCACGCCGATCCTGGCGCTGACCGCTTCGGCGCTGAAGGACGAGGCCGACGCCTGCGTCGAGGCCGGCATGGACGACTGCCTGGTCAAGCCGCTGGCCGCGGCGACGCTGGCGGCGGCGCTGCGGCGCTGGATCGCGCCGGAACCCGACGACGCGCCGCCGACGCAGCCCGCATCGGCGCTGGCGCCGGGGCGCGAGCTGGGTCGCCTGCTCGATCTGGACACGCTGCACGGCCTGCTCGCCGACAGCGGCGGCGGCGATGCCGCCACGGTGCTGGCCGAGTTCCTGGCCGCCGCCGACGACGACCTCGCCGGCCTGCATCGCGCGCGCGCCGACGACGACGCCGGCGCGCTGCACCGCCACGCGCACCGGCTCAAGGGCGCAGCGCAACTGGTCGGCGCGCAGGAGTTGGCCGAAGCGGCGCAGGCGCTGGAACGCGCGGTGCACGCACAGGATCGGTCGCTGTGGGCGGCGCTGCTCGGCGATGCGGAGTCGGCGCTGCAACGCTTGCGGCGACTGAGCGGCTGAAGCGTTCCTGCGCGCGCGGCGCCGCGACCGTTCGCGTCTTGCCTCGTCCGCCGGAATCCACCGCCCCTCACTTCGCCGCGTTCTCCACCGCCACGCCGCGCTCGCGCAGCCACGCGATCGCCGCCTCGCGTTCGCCGCGGGTGCGCGCGTTGAGCAAGCGGTCCGGGCTCATGAACATGTAGCGCTGGAAGGTGACGCCCTGCGCGTTGCGCGCGCCCGGATCGGCGCCGGCGCGCAGCAGGGTCAGCGCATGGCCGAATTCGTTGATCTTGGCCGCCACGTGCAGCGGCGTGTTGCCCATGCGGTCGGCGCGGCCGGGATCGGCGCCGGCGGCGAGCAGCGCGGCGAAGTTGCCGGCGCGCTCGGCCATCAGCGCCGAGGCCAGCGCGCCCGCGCCGGTGACGGTATTGGTCAGGTTCGGATCGACCTTGGCCTCGAGCAGCGCGCGCAGGTACTGCGGATCGTCGGCCATCGCCGCCAGTTGCAGCACGGTGGCGCCGTCGTCGGCGCCGCGCGCGGGATCGGCGCCGGCGTCGAGCAGCGCGCGCAATCCGGCGACGCTGCGCTGGTACAGCGCCCACTGCAGCACGGTGATGCCGCGCGCGCCGCGCGCATCGGGATCGGCGCCGGCGGCGACCAGGGCGCGCACCCGTGCGGCGTCGCCGCTGGCCGCGGCCTCGGCCAGTTCGGCCGCGGTCGCGGCGGGAAAGACCTCGCGGGCTTGCATGGCGCGCACTCCGGGTTGGGCGGACGCGGCCGACAGGCACAGCCACAGGCCCAGCGCGGCCGCTGCCGCGCGCGCCGCGGCGAGCGCGCGCGAACGCGCGACGGGAGCGTGGCGGGAACCGTGGATGAGCGAGGCCATGCGCGCCTCCGCGTCGATGCGGGGAAGATGCGCCGATGCTAACCCGCGAACGCGGCGAGGACGCCGCAGCGCGGCACGAAGCCGGCGAACCGTCTCAGCGCCCGCCGTCCTCCACCGCCACATCGTGCTGCTGCAGCCACGCCGTCACTTTGGCGCGTTCGGCGCGCGCCGGCTCGCTGAGCTTGTCGGCCGGCAGCTTGAACAGGAAGGTCTGGAAACTCGCGCCCTGGGCGTTGCGCGCGCGCGGGTCCGCGCCGGCTTCGAGCAAGGCCAGCACCTGCGAGGTGGCGTTGAGCTTGGCCGCCTGGTGCAGCGGCGTGTTGCCCATGCGGTCGGCGCGGTTGGGATCGGCGCCGGCCTTGAGCAAGGCCGCGAACTGCGCCTGGTAACGCGGGCTGGCGGCCTCCGACAACGGCGTCTGCCCGGTTTCGGCGTGGGCCACATCGGGATCGGCGCGGTGCGCCAGTAGCAACTGCAGGTACTGCGGATCGTTGGCGATGGCCGCTCCGTGCATCGCGGTGGCGCCGCCGAGCCCCGGGCGGGACGGGTCGGCGCCGCTGTCGAGCAGCGCTTCCAGGCCCTTCGGGCTCTGCTTGAGCATCGCGTACTGCAACAGGTTCACGTCGCGGTCGCCGCGCGCGTTGGGGTCGGCGCCGGCGGCGACCAGCGCGCGCACCTGCGCGGCGTCGCCCTCGGCCACCGCCTGCGCCAGCTGCGCGCTGCGCGCGTCGGGAAAAGCCTGCTTCGCATCGTCCATCGAATTCCCCCGGCAGGCCGCGGCCGCCAAGGCCAGCAACAGGCTCGACGCAACGATCGCGGCGGTACGCATCATGGCCCGATTGTGCTCAGCGTACGCGCCGCTGCCAAGCCGACCCGGTCACGTCACTGCCAGGGCGTCTGCTGCTGCAGCGCCTCGATCACCGGACCGATGGCATGCAGCTCGCCGGGACGGGTGGCCTTGTCGGCGACGTACTCGGCGGTGCGCTTGGCCATCTCGATCGGGTTCCAGGTGAAGTCCGGCGCCTTCGGCGGGTCCGGGTCCTTCAGGTTGATCTCGTGGCCGGGCGCGTCGGGGATGCCGTTGAGGATCGGCACGTCTTCCTGCGCCGCGGTCAGGATTTCACCGCTGACGTTGTAACGGCGGATCTGGCCGTCGGCGGCGTCGTTGCGGGCGGTGGACGGGTCCAGGCCCAGTCCGCGCAGGGTGTCGTCGTGCACGCCGGAGGCGTTGAAGGTCACCGCAGCGGTGTCGGTGGCCAGCGCCGCGGTCGCGGCCAGGCCGCCGCCGAGCGAGTGGCCGGTGATGACCATGTTCTCGCCGAAGGCCTGCTGCGCGTCCTGGGCCAGCTGCACGGCCTGATCGTATTGCTTGGAGTCCCAGCCGATGCCCTGGCGGGCGTTGGTGATCCAGTCCTGCACGTCGTTGGAACCGGCGTAGGCGACCACGTACTTGCCGTTGCCGTCGGTGTAGATGCCGGCGCGGAAGCCGGTGTCGCTGTTCTCCAGCGAGCCGGGGTCGATCCCGGCCTGGGTCAGCTGGGCGTCGTCGAGGCGGGTCCAGTTGCCGACGGTCTGGGTGTCGGGGTTGTAGACCGCCTGCGAGATCTGCGCCATTTCCAGGTCGATGGCCTGCGAATCCTGGCCGCGCAGTTGCTGGTCGAACGAGGTCGGGTCCGGCGCGGCGTTGGCGGCCGGGCCCTTCAGCGCGGCCAGCTGCGGGTGGTAGCTCGGGTCCAGCGCATAGGAGCCTTGCGGCACCGGCGGATTCAACGGCAGCTGCGGGGTCAGCGGCTCGAGCGGTTTTTGCCAGGTCGGCTGAAGCTGGGTCGGTTGCAGCTGCACGTTCATCGCGAAACCCCTCCCATCGGATGGAAGCCAACCTACGTGGCCGTATGCGCGCGCCACAACTGGGGCAGACCCGAGGGCCGCGCATTCATGTTCGACCGCGGTCGCGCTTGCGCCCCGCGTCGCGGCATCGGAGCCCGCGCCGCTCGACTTTCGGCCTACATCGGTCGGCCGCGCGCCTGCGCTATCGTCGCAGGCTGTCCCGGGGAGTACCGCCATGCCTGTTTCGATCTCCGCCCTGCGTCCGCGCCGCGCGGCGGCGCTGCTCGCGCCGCTGGCCCTGGCCTGCGCGTTCGCGCTGGCGCCGGCGCACGCCGCCGACCGCATCGGCGGCAAGACCTTCGCCACCCGCAGCGAGGTGTACGCGCCGCACGCGATGGCCGCGACCTCGCACCCGCTGACCACCCAGATCGCGCTGGACGCGATGAAGGCCGGCGGCAGCGCGGTCGACGCGGCGATCGCCGCCAACGCCGCGCTCGGGCTGATGGAGCCGACCGGCAACGGCGTCGGCGGCGACCTGTTCGCGATCGTGTGGGACCCGAAGACGAAAAAGCTCTACGGCTACAACGGCTCCGGCCGCTCGCCCAAGTCGCTGAGCCTGGCCGAGTTCCAGAAACGCGGGCTCAAGGAAATCCCGCCGCACGGGCCGTTGCCGGTGACCGTGCCCGGCGCGGTCGACGGCTGGTTCGCCCTGCACGAGCGCTTCGGCCGCAAGCCGATGGCCGAGAACCTCGCGCCGGCGATCCGCTACGCGCGCGAGGGCCATCCGGTGCACGAGGTGATCGCCTATTACTGGAACGCCTCGGTACCGCGGCTGTCGAAGTGGCCGGGCTTCAAGGAGCAGTTCACCATCGACGGGCGCGCGCCGCGCACCGGCGAGATGTGGAAGAACCCCAACCTCGCCCACACCCTGGAGCAGATCGCCCAGGGCGGCCGCGATGCGTTCTACAAGGGCGAGATCGCGCGCACCGTCGGCGCTTACTTCAAGGCCAACGGCGGCTATTTGAGCTACGAGGACATGGCCGCGCACCACGGCGAGTGGGTCGATCCGGTCAGCAGCAACTACCGCGGCTACGACGTATGGGAACTGCCCCCGAACGGGCAAGGCATCGCCGCGCTGCAGATCCTCAACATCCTGGAAGGCTACGACCTGAAATCGCACGGCTTCGGCAGCGTCGAGCACGTGCACCTGTTCGCCGAGGCCAAGAAACTCGCCTTCGCCGACCGCGCGCGCTGGTACGCCGACCCGGCGTTCGAGCAGTCCTCGCCGGTGGCCAAGCTGATCTCCAAGGATTACGCCGCGCAGCGGCGCAAACTGATCTCGCTCGACAAGGTGCTCAAGGAAGCGCAGCCGGCGACGCCCGCGCAGCTCGACCAGGGCGACACCATCTACATGACCGTGGCCGACGCCGACGGCATGATGGTCTCGCTGATCCAGTCCAACTACCGCGGCATGGGCAGCGGCATGGCGCCGCCGGGGCTGGGCTTCATCTTCCAGGACCGCGGCGAGCAGTTCGTGCTGAAAGAAGGCCATCCCAATTCGTTCGCGCCGGGCAAGCGGCCGTTCCACACCATCATCCCCGCGTTCGTGACCAAGGACGGCAAGCCGTGGCTGTCGTTCGGGGTGATGGGCGGAGCGATGCAGCCGCAGGGCCACGCGCAGATCCTGATCAACATGATCGACTTCGGCATGAACCTGCAGGAAGCCGGCGACGCGCCGCGCATCCAGCACGACGGCTCGACCGAACCGGCCGGGCAGATGGTAGCGATGAGCGACGGCGGCGAGTTGGATCTGGAAACCGGCTTTTCGTACGAGACCGTGCGCGAGCTGGTGCGGCGCGGCCACAGCGTGCGCTTCGCGCTGGGACCGTACGGCGGCTACCAGGCGATCATGGTCAATCCCAACGGCGGCTACGTCGGCGCCAGCGAGTCGCGCAAGGACGGGCAGGCGGCGGGGTATTGAGGTCGCGCTCGCGATGAGGGTTGCGCCGTCGCCGCATTCTCGCGGTCGCAGCTCGCGCAGCTCCTACAGGAAGCGATTGTAGGAGCTGCGCGAGCTGCGACCGCGAAAACGCAACGACGACGACCCCTGTCGCAAGCGAATGCGAAAAATTTTCGCGCCCCCACGCCCGCGCTCGCGAAGCTTTCGCTATTTTCGCCCGTCGTCGCTTCATGCGTTGACAGCCCGCCGCATCGCATCGAACACTGCGCCTGCATCGCCACGCGATGCGTCCAGTTGCGCAGCGCCATCGCGGCGCGGCGCGATCCGGCCCGAGGGGTGCTGCGACGGAGCCTGCGCTCCGCCACGCTCGGTCCGCGATGCCGAGCAAGGGCGCCCTCCCGCATGTTCGGAGGCGCCATGTCCGTCGTCGTTTCTGCTTCGCCCGATTCCACCCTGCCCGATTCTTCCTTGCACGATGCCGCCCCGCACGAGCCGCGGCACCTCGCCACCGATCCGCGCTCGCCCGACTTCATCGTCTTCGATCCGCCGCTGTCGCTCGCCTTGGTCGTCTCCGACGTGCAACCGCAGCCGCACGAGGACGACGCCGGCCTGCTCGCCGCGCTGAGCGAGCACGGCATCCACGCGCGGCCGCGCATCTGGAGCGACCCGGCCGTCGACTGGGCCGGGCACGATGCGCTGCTGGTGCGCAGCACCTGGGACTACTTCCAGCGCTACACCGAGTTCCTGCAGTGGTACCAGCGCATCGACGCGCTGCGCTGCCCCATCGCCAACCCGCTGCCGCTGCTGGTGTGGAACAGCGACAAGCGCTACCTGCTCGACCTGGCCGCGCAAGGCGTGGCGATCGTCGCCACCGCGCATGCGCGCGGCGGCGAACTCGACGCTGCGCTGGCGTCGATGCAGGGCGAGGTGGTGGTCAAGCCCAGCGTCAGCGGCGGCGCCTGGAACACGGTGCGCGGGCGCATCGGCGACGCCGCCTTCGCCGAGGCGCTGGCGGCGCTGCCGCGCGAACTCGATTACCTGATCCAACCGTTCCTGCCGCAGGTGGTCGAGGACGGCGAGTGGTCGCTGCTGTTCTTCGGCGGCGTCTACAGCCATGCGGTGTTGAAGAAGCCGGCGCAGGGCGACTATCGCGTGCAGACCTACTTCGGCGGCCGCGCCGATCTCACCGAGCCGCCGGCGCCGGTGCTGGCCGCGGCGCGGCGCGCGCTCGACGCGGTCGCCGCGCTCGGCCATCGCGACCACGCTTACGTGCGCGTGGACGGGGTGATCGTCGACGGCGCGTTGCGGATCATGGAGCTGGAGTTCATCGAACCGTTCCTGCACCTGGCCGCGCATCCGCCGGCGGCGCGCGCGTTCGCCGCGCAGTTGGCGCAACGCTGGTCGGGGTTGCGCGAATCGCGCGCGTCCGCGTCCGCGGCATCGCCGGCCTGAGCCTGCGCCGGCGGCGCGCCGCGGTTGCGCGCGTCGCCGGCGCCGCTTAGCGTCGACAGCATCCTTGCGCGTACCGGTATCCAGGCCGTCATGAGCGACTCCCACCAAGAACTGTTGTTTTCCTACGGCACCCTGCAACTGCCGGCGGTGCAGCAGGCCACCTTCGGCCGGTTGCTGCAGGGCGAGCCCGACGCGCTGGTCGGGTTCCGCCGCACGATGGTGAAGATCGACGACCCGCAGGTCGTCGCCACCAGCGGCGAAACCCATCACCCCATCGTCGCCGCCAGCGGCGACGCGGCCGATCGCGTCGCCGGCACGGTGTTCGCGATCAGCGCGGCGGAACTGGCGCACGCCGACGAGTACGAAGTCGACGACTACCGCCGGGTCGAAGCCGAGCTGGCCTCGGGCCGGCGCGCCTGGGTGTACGTGCAGGCCTGAGCCGCGCGTCGCCCAGCGCCGCCGCGGCCCGACGCGTTCAAGCGCCGGGCGCGGCTTCGATGGGCGCGGCATCGGCGGGCGCGGCCGACGCGTTCGCCGGACCGCGCAACAGCTTGCGCAGCGCCGGCACGCACGGCAGGTACAGCGCCGCGCCGACCACCCACACCCAGCCGTCCCAGTGGCCGGCGCCGGCGACGTAGATCGCGCCGAACAGCAGCGGCCCGATCACCGCGGCGAGGCTGGCGAGGCTGGCCAGCACGCCCTGCAGCGCGCCCTGGCGGGCTTCGTCGGTGCGCTCGCTCGACATCGCCAGCAGCGCCGGCCCGCCGATGCCGCCGCCGGCCGCCAGCAGCAGGCCGGGGGCGAGGGTCGCGACGCTGCGGGCGAAGGCGAACGCCAGATACCCCAGCACGTCGGAGATCACCCCGCCGAGCAGGGTGCGCGAGGGCCCGAAGCGGTCGCTGATGCGGCCGGTGGCGAAGGCCTGGAACAGCGAGTGGATGATCCCGAACGCCGCCAGCGACAGGCCGACCGCGGTCGGGTTCCAGCCGAAGCGGTCGTGGCCGTAGATCGCCCACAGCGTGCCCGGCACCTGCCCGGCCAACTGCATCGCCAGGTACAGCCACAGCAGCGGGGCCAGGTCCGGCAGCCGGCCCAGCTCGCGCAGCGAGTGCCACGGCGCCAGCTCGCGCAGCGACGGCAGCGCCCGTTGCGGCACCGGCGCGCGCGGGCGCCGCGGCTCGGGCAGGGCCAGCCAGGCCAGGGCGAAGTTCAGCGTCGCCAGCGCGGCCGCGGCCAGGAACGGCGCGCGCAGCCACACCGCGCCGAGCAGCCCGCCGATCACCGGCCCGGCGACCAGGCCCAGGCCGAAGCTCGCGCCGAGCCAGCCGTAGCGGCGCGCGCGCTGGGATTCGTCGGAGATGTCGGCGATGTAGGCGCCGGCGACCGAACCGCTGGCGCCGCTGACCCCGGCGATGGCGCGGCCCAGGTACAGCAGCGACAGCCACGGCGCGCAGGCCATCAGCAGGTAGTCCAGGGCGCTGCCGAACAGCGAGCACAGCAGCACCGGGCGGCGGCCGAAGCGGTCGCTGAGCGCGCCCAGCGCCGGCGCGCAGACGAACTGCATCAGCGCGTACAGCGCGGTCAGCGCGCCGGCGTGCAGGGCCAGGTTGGCGTGCACGCCGAACGCGTCGAGCAGTTGCGGCAGCACCGGCGCGATCAGGCCGATGCCGATGGCGTCGAGCGCGACCGTGGCGAGGATCAGGACCAGGGCGAGGTTGAGGCCGGAGGCGCCCGGCGCCGGTGCGGGCGCCGGCGCGGGCGACCGGGTCGTGGCGGTCGCCTCGGCGCCGGGCGGATCGCGCCCGGCGGCCGGGGCCGGGGTCGGTTCCGCGGGCATCGGCCCGGCGGGGCTGGCGGAGCCTGCGGGTTCGGCCGGCGCGGCGGCCGGCGATTGGATCGGGGTGCGCATGACACTTCCCTATCAGTGATAGATTCGCAGCGGATGCTAATCTATCGACGATAGGGACACAAGCCCCGTCGGCCGGAGACCGAAATCCATGAAATTGCAGCGCGAGACGGTGGTCGCCGCCGCCCTGAAACTGCTCGACGAGGTCGGCATGGACGGCCTGACCACGCGCCGTCTGGCCCAGGACCTGGGCGTGCAGCAGCCCAGCCTGTATTGGCATTTCAAGAACAAGCGCGAGCTGCTCGACGCCCTGGCCGAGGCGATGCTGGCCGGGCACCGGCCGGTGGACCGGGCCGCCTGCGCCGATTGGCGCGAGTGGATGGCGGCGCAGTCGCGCGAGTTCCGGCGTTGCCTGCTCGCCCACCGCGACGGCGCCCGGGTCCACGTCGGCACCCGCCCGCAGCCGCACGATTTCGGCGAAGTCGAGGCCGAACTGGCCTACCTGACCGCGGCCGGATTCAGCGCGTCCGACGCGATCCGCGCGCTGATCTCGCTGAGCTACTACACCGTCGGCTGGGTGCTGGAAGAACAGGCCGCGACCGAAGCCGGCCGCGGCCCCGGCCAGGCGCCGATGAGCCCGGACCCGCAGCGCTACCCGCTGCTCGCCCAGGCCCAGCCGGTGATGAGCCAGAGCGACATCGAGGCCGACTACGAGTACGGGCTGCGGGCGTTGATCGCGGGGTTCGAGGTTTCGATCGCGCGGCGCGGGGGCTGAGAGCGGCGGGCGCGGGTGGGCGATATGGCGGTCCGATCGAACGGCGTCGGGCCTGAAGGCCCTCCCACAAGAGCGGCATCGCTCCCGCGGCGACGGCGGGCTCTGGTGGGAGGGCCTTCAGGCCCGACGCCTTCCGATCCGACGCCGCGCCGCCGCGATGATCGCCTCAGTACGAACCGGCCTGGCCTCCGCGGCCCACGCGCCACGGTCCGGATTCAGTCCGCCGGCACCGTCCGCCCGCGCGCCCATTCGCGCAGCTGCGTCACCCGCTCGCCCATCACCACCGACAGCGGCCGGGTCTGCTTGAGTTCGGCGCGCACCTGGAAGTCCGACAACGCCGTGCCGGCGGCGTGCGCGGCGTACATCGCCGCGACGATGGCCTGTTCGATCTCGGCGCCGGAAAAGCCGTCGCTGGCCGCGGCCAGCGCCGCCAGGTCGAAGCCGGCCGGGTCGAGCGAGCGCCGGCGCAGGTGGATCGCGAACAGTTCCTCGCGCACGTCCGCGGCGGGCAGGTCGACGAAGAAGATCTCGTCGAAGCGGCCCTTGCGCAGCAGTTCCGGCGGCAGCGCGTCGATCTGGTTGGCGGTGGCGACCAGGAACAGTTTCGACTTGCGCTCGGCCATCCAGGTCAGCAGGTAGCCGAGCACCCGGCGCGACACGCCGCCGTCGCTGTCGCCGCTGTCGGCCAGGCCCTTCTCGATCTCGTCGATCCACAGCACCGCCGGCGCCAGCTGCTCGGCCGAGGCCAGCGCGGCGCGCAGGTTCTTTTCGGTTTCGCCGTGGAACTTGTCGTACAAGGTGCCGAAGTCCAGGCGCACCAGCGGCACGCCGAAGCCGGCGGCGACCGCCTTGGCGATCATCGACTTGCCGCAGCCCTGCACGCCGAGCAGCAGCAGGCCCTTGGGCGGGTCCAGCCCGGGCGGCGGCTGCGCGCCGGCGAACACCGCGCGGCGTTGTTCGACCCAACGCTTGAGCCGGCGCGCGCCGGCGACCTCGGTCATGCGCGCGCTGTCGTATTCGTAATGCAGGTGGCCGGAGCGGTTGAGCAGCTCGAACTTGAGCTTGGCCAGCTCGGGCAGGTCGTCGGCGTTGAGCGCGCCGTCGCGGAAGATCAGGTGGCGGGCGATGCGGCGCGCATCGACCGGGTCGATGCCCTGCAGGTTGCGCACGATCTGCTGGACCGCCTCGCCGTCGGCCTCGACCCGGCGGCCGCCGTTCTCGCGCGCGTAGTTCTCCGCTTCCTCGCGCACCAGCTTGAGCAGGGCGTTGGCGTCGGGCAGGCGCGGGGTGAAGCGCACCGCCAGCGCGTCCAGGTCCGGCGGCAGTTCCAGCTTGTGGCCGATCATCACCAGCACGTGCGGCTCGCACTCGCGGCGCTGGGCGATCTCGCGCAGTTGGCGCTGGGTGCCGGCGTAGACCAGGTAGGGATGGGCGTCGAACAGCAGGTAGATGCCGCGCTGGTCGGCGTGGCGGATCGCCTGCAGGGTGTTGGAGATGTCCGGCGCGGTCTCGGATTCGTCTTCGCGGTCCAGGTCGATCCGGCGCAGGCCCTCGGTGATCGACCAGCGGTACAGCGCGCGCCAGACGTTCATCAACGCCTGCCGGAACAGCTCGACCACGCGGGTTTCGTCGCGGGTCTCGATCACGATCAACGGGGTGTTGGCGCGGATCAGCGCGGTGAGGTCTTGCAGGTCGCTCATGGGCCAGGGTCGTCCGTGGAACGGCCATGATACGGCGCTCGGGCAGATGGAGCGGGCTGGGTGGGGCGATGCGAGCGAGCTGGGAGCCGGCCAGAAGTGAGCGCAGAGGAGTGAGGAGCGAGTAAGAGCCGGGATTTCGGCCGCTTCTACTCACTTCTCACTCCTCTGCGCTCACTTCTCCTCCCCCGCCCCTGACGGAACGCACAAACCGCGCCCGAGACGGCTCGTCGCGCCGGCCTAATCCGAAAGCCGTCTTGAGCCCGCGCGCGCCAGCCGCGACCATGGCCGTCACCGTTGCCACGCCGCGCCCCATGGCTTTCGACGCCTTCGCCCTGGTCCTGGCGATGCTGGCGCTGGGCTATCTGTTCCAGCGCCTGCGCGCCCTGCCCGACAACGCCGCCCAGGTGCTGAACCTGGTCGTGCTCTACGTCTGCCTGCCGGCGGCGGTGCTGCGCTACGCCCCGCGCCTGCACCTGGAGCCGGCGCTGCTCGGCGTAGCCGCGGTGCCATGGCTGCTGCTGGCCGCGACCGTGCTGCTGGTCGGCGCGCTGGCGCGCGCGCTGCAGCTGCGCCGCGACGAACACGCGGTGCTGCTGCTGACGGTGGCGCTGGGCAACACCAGCTTCCTCGGCTATCCGCTGACCCGCGCCCTGATCGGCGAACACGCCCTGCCCTATGCCGTGGTCTACGACCAGTTCGGCGCGTTCCTGATCCTGTCGACCTTCGGCCTGTGGGTGCTGGCGCGCTACGGCGGCGACGCCCGCCCGAGCGCGGCCGACATGCTGCGCCGGGTGCTGCGGTTCCCGCCGCTGTGGGCGCTGGTGCTGGGCTTCACGGTCATGCCGTCCGAACCGCCGAGCTGGATCGCCGGCGGCCTGCAGCGCCTGTCCGACGCGCTGCTGCCGCTGGCGATGCTGACCATCGGCCTGTCGGTGAAACTGGCCCTGCCGCGCGAAGAGCTCAAGCCGCTGGCCGCCGGTCTGGCGCTCAAGCTGGCGCTGATGCCGGCGCTGGCCTGGGCGCTGGTGCCGCTGCTGGGCCTGCACGGCGAGATGGCGCGGACCACGGTGCTGGAATCGGCGATGCCGCCGATGGTCACCGCCGGCGCGCTGGCCATCGCCCACGGCCTGGCGCCGCGGCTGGCGGCGGCGATGGTCGGCTATGGCCTGCTGCTGTCGCTGGCGACCTTGCCGCTGTGGGCGGGGGTGGCGACGGGGTGAGCCCGCCGCCCGCGTCGGGCCGCCTCAGTAATCCGCCGGATTGGCGCTGAAGTTCACCGGCACGCTCACCGCCACGCAGCCGTTGGCCGGCAGGTTCACGCCGGCGACGCTGAGGCTGTTGTCGCCGGCCACGCCGCCGCCGGCCGGGCAGGTGCCCGGCACCGCGCCGCTGCCGCCGCACGACCACCCAGCGCCCAGGCGCACGCCGTTCGGCAGGGTGTCGCTGATGGTGGCGCCGTTGGCGGCGTCGGGGCCGGCGTTGCACGCGGTCAGCACGTAAGTGGCCGAGCCGCCGGGCGTGTACGTGGTCGCGTTGTCGGACTTGCGCAGCGACAGCGCCGCACACACCGCATCGACGCTGGCGCTGGCGCTGTTGTTGGCGGTGCCGCCCGGGGCCGGGGTGTTGAAGCCGGCCTGGGCCGAAGCGCCTTCGGCCACCGGCGCGCGCGCCGAGATCGTGGCGGTGTTGGCGATCGCCGCGCACTGGCCGGCGCCCAGGGTCGCGGTGATGGTGTAGGTCAGCCGCCCGCCGGCGCTGCCGGCGGCGCCGGCCGGCAGGGTCGCGATGCCGCTGATCGCACCGGTGCCGCTGCTCGCCGGGCAGGTCGCGCCGGTGCCGACACAGGTCCAGGAGGCGAAGGTCAGCCCGGCCGGCACCGCGTCGGCGAGGTTCACCGAGGCGTCGTGGGCGGTCGTGTCCGCCACGGTCGGGCGCGAGGTGTTGTTGAGGAAGTCGACGGTGAACTGGGTGTTGGTGCCCGGCGTCGGGGCGGCATTGCCGACGGTCTTGGTCGTGGCCAGATCGACGTCGTTGTCGAGGATGGTCAGGGTCGCGCTGGCCTGCGCCGCCGCGCTGCAGGTCGAGGTGGAGGTCAGGGTGAAGGAGCCCGGCACCGGCTGCACGGTGAAGGTCACCGTCTCGTTGTCCTCGATCACGTTGTCGTCGACGACCGTGATCGGGATCGGGAAGGTCCGGTTGTCGTAGGTACCGGCCGGGATGGCCACGTCGACCTGGGTCGCGGTGCCGTTGTCGACGGTGTAGTCGCTGCCGACCGTCGCGGTGCCGCCGGTGATCTGGATCGGCACGGTGATGCCGCCGGCCGGCACGGTGCCGATCACCCGGATCTGCGGCAGGGTGCCGGCGGTGCCTTCGCGCACCGTGTAGCTGGTCGGATCGAATTCCAGATACGGGGTCAGGGTGACCTGGATCTCGTCGAGGAAGTTGCCCGAGGAGATGTTGCCCAGCGCGCTGCTGACCGCGGCGAAGCCGAGCTGCTGCACGCCGGTGGTGCCGGTGTAGGTGAAGGTGCCGCTGTAGTCGCGCCAGCCACCGGTGGTGCCGCCGATGGTCAGCGTGCCCAGGCTGGCGAAGGACGGCTGCGCGGCGCCGGCGGCGTTGATCCGGTCGGTGCCGTTGTTGGTGGTGCCGATGCGCGCCACCTGGGTGGTGATGGCCGAGCTGGTGCTGCCGGTCGCGTTGATGCCGAAGTCCATCACGTCCGGGACCGTGGCCGAATCGCGGCCGCGGTGGCTCAGGCGCCAGTTGATGACCTCGCCGTTGGTCATGCACACGTTCTGGTAGACGCGCGAGGCGGTGTAGGCATTGAGCTCGGCGTGCTGCTTGCCGGTGCGCGCGGTCACGCCCAGGGCGCCGTTGTTCCACAGCTCCAGCACCGGGCCGGTGGCCGGGTTCGCGGTGACGCCGCAGCCGCCGGCGGTGCGGTTGGTCTCGGTGGTGTTCCAGCCGGTGACCTGTTGCGGGCCGACGTAGAAGCCCACGCAGGCCGCGGTGACCATGTTCGGGGTTTCGAATCCCAGGTTGACGAAGGTGCGCTGCACCTGCGCCGGCGCGGCGAAGCTGGCGGCGGCGAGCGCCGCGGCCAGCAGCGCGCGCGCGCAGCGTCGTGGCGGCACGACCGCCGGGTCATGACACGACTGCATTCGACGCCCTCCCCCAGGAAATCGGACCTACCAGACCCAATCGTCGCGGCGGCCGGATTTAGTACACACAAAATGAAATCTTTTAGCTTTTCTTGTTCAGTAAAAATGTGCCTCAACTCCAAGTAACGTCGTAGCGGCGTCGTGTCGGCGGCACCTCGTCCGTCCGCGCTCCCGGCGCCCGCCCGGCCCGGCCGCCGCTCGCGCCGGGGCGTGATGACCGGCTGCATGAGCCCGGTGTACGCTGGGGCTCCGATCCGGAGGGAGCTCGCATGAAGACCGTGCTGGTGGCCAGTTCCAAGGGCGGTGTCGGCAAGACCACGATCGCGACCCACCTCGCCGCGCAAGCGGCACTGGAAGGCCTGCGCACGGCCTTGATCGACGCCGACCCGCAAGGCTCCTCGACCCGCTGGGCGCAGCGCCGCTCGGTCCTGGAAAGCGCGGTGCTGCCGTTGGACGGCACGCGCAAGAAGGCCTGGCGCAAGCACCTGCCCGAAGACGCCCAGCGCGCCGTGGTCGACGCCCCGGCCGGGGCCATGGCCGAGGACCTGGAGGCCTTCCTCGACGTCGCCGATGCGGTGATCGTGCCGATCCAGCCGTCCACCCTCGACATCGAAGCCACCGTGCCGTTCCTCGACACCCTCGCCCAGCACCCGCGCATCCGCCGCGGCCAGCTGCGCGTGGGCCTGGTCGGCAACAAGCTCAAGCCCTGGACCAACGCCTCGCAACAGGCGCTGGAACTGCTCAGCGAATGGCCTTACCCGGTGGTCGGGCAGATCCGCGACAGCCAGGCCTACGTGGTCATGACCGCGCTGGGCAAGAGCCTGTTCGACTACCACTCGCAGCAGATCCGCGAGCACCAGGCGGACTGGGCGCCGTTGTTGAAGTGGCTGAAGAAGTAAGAGCCAGGAGCGAGCGCAGAGGAGTGAGAAGCGAGAAAAAGCTTTTGCCCACTCCTCACTCCTCTACGCTCGCTCCTCGCATTCACCCACGCCCGCCGCCGCACCCGCTACCCTGATCCGCCCTGCGTTCGCGCAAGCACTTCCCCTCCACTCGATCCGTCCAAGGCCTCATGCGCGAACTGATCCTGCTCCGCCACGCCCACGCCGAACCCGCCGCCCAAGGCCAGGCCGACCTCGACCGCCCGCTCTCCGCCGAGGGCCTGGCCGAGGCCGAAGCCGCCGGCCGCTGGCTGGCGCAGAACAAACTGGTCCCCGACTGCGTGCTGTGCTCGCCCTCGCGGCGCACACGCGAGACCCTGGAAGCCGTGCTCGGCGCGATCGGCTATGTCGAACAGCGCATCGAGCCGTCGGTCTACGAGGCCACGCCGGGCACCCTGATCGGCCTAGCCGACACCCACGCCGAGGTCGAGCGGCTGATGCTAGTCGGCCACAACCCCGGCCTGGAACGGCTGGCCGCGCTGTTGCACAGCGGCCAGTCCGGCGACTACCGCGGCATGCCGCCGGCGGGCATCGCCGTGCTCAGCCTCGCCTCCGGCGTGGCCCTGGAACCGGGCTCGGCCCAGCTCAGCGCGTTCTGGTGGCCGTGAGCCCGGCGCGACCGCTGCGGCCGCGCCAGCGGCTGCGCGGCCGCGGCGCGGCCTGTGCCTGGTTGCTGGCCCTGGCCGGCAGCGCCGGCGCCCAGGCGTCGCTGCCGCCGGTGCCGCCGGCCGCGCCGGCGCCGGGCCCGCGGGTGGTGCGCCAGCAGGGCTTCGATCCGCTCCACACCCGTTTCAGTTTCGAGCTGCGCACCCGCTGGGGCCAGAAGGTCGAAGGCGAGTTCCCGCGCTACGACGGCGAGGTCAACGTGCTCGCCGACGGCCGCCACCAGGTGCGCATCCGCCTGGCCACCGGCGAGGTCGTGGTCGGCGGCTCCGAACGCTATACCCGCATGGCCCGCAGCGACCGCTTCTTCGCCGCGCAGCGCTATCCCTACATCGAATTCCTGTCCGAGCCGCACCCGGCCGACCTGGCCCGCACCGGCGGCGCCTTGCGCGGACGCCTGACCCTGCACGGGATCAGCCGCATGGAAACCTTCGTGCTCGGCCCGGCCGCGTGCGCGCGCCCGGGCGAGGATTGCGACGCGATCGCCCACGGCAGCGTCAGCCGCGACGACTACGCCTTGGACGGATGGCAGTTCGCGTTGGGCAACCGGGTGCGTTTCACCATGCAAGTGAGGCTTGAGTCCACGCAAAATAAGCCTCTCTCGCCGCGGCCGCCGTCGCCGCGCCCCCCACCGAGCGCGCCGGTCCCGCCGGAACGCTGACCCGTCGCCGCGGCCGCCGCCGCAGCGCCAAGGAGCCCCACCGTTGAACCCCGTGTTGCGCGGCCTCGCGGCCCTGCTCGCCCTGTCCCTGGCGGCCTGCGCCTCGCTGAGCCCGGCCCAGCGCGACCGCGCCACCGCGATCGCCGCGGCCGCGCGCTCGACCCAGATCGACTGCGCCGGCGCCGACGCCTGCGCCCAGCCCTCGGCGCTGTACGCGCTGGGCCCGCAGGCGGTGGCCGAATCCACCGAACAGCAGCCGCGCCACTACACCGTCATCCTCGACCGCGGCCCCGACGCGCTGCTGGCGCGGATCAACCTGATCCGCAGCGCCCGCCACACCCTGGACCTGCAGACCTACATCTTCGAAGAGGACGACGCCGCGCGCCTGGTCCTGGACGAACTGCTCGCCGCCGCGCGCCGCGGCGTGCGCGTGCGCCTGCTGATCGACCAGCTCGCCGCGATGCGCCACGTCGACACCCTGGCCGCGCTGGCCGGCGCCCACGTCGACTTCGAGATCAAGCTCTACAACCCGGTCCTGCACCGCGCCCGCATCACCTATCCGCAGTACGCCCTGGCCGCGGCCTGCTGCTGGCGCCGGCTCAACCAGCGCATGCACACCAAGCTGCTGCTGGCCGACGGCCGGGTCGGCATCTCCGGCGGGCGCAACTACCAGGACGACTATTACGACTGGGACGACGAGTACAACTTCCGCGACCGCGACGTGCTGGTCGCCGGCCCGGTCGCGCAGGTCATGGGCACCGACTTCCAGGTGTTCTGGAGCGACCGCCGCAGCGTCCCGGTCGAGCGCCTGGCCGACGTCGGCAAGCGCATCCTCGAACAGGGCGTGCCGGCGCTGCCGCCGAGCCACTTCGAGCGCCCGCAGCGCGCCCAGGCCATGCGCGATGCCGCCGCCGATCCGCAGCAAATACGCGAGCGGCTGCTGTCGCAGGTGATCGCGGTCGGCGCGGTGCGCTACATCTCCGACACCCCCGACAAGCACCGCGAGGACGCCGAGGCCAACGCCCTGGCCTCGGATTCGCTGCGCAACCTGATCGCCAACGCGCGCGACGAGGTGATGGTGCAAACGCCCTATCTGGTGCTGTCCAAGTCGGCGCAGGACCTGTTCCGTACCCTGCACGCGCGGCCGGACCGGCCGCGGGTGATCGTCTCGACCAACTCGCTGGCCTCCACCGACGCCTTCATCGCCTACGCGCTGTCGTACAAGTACAAGCGCCGCTACCTGCGCGAGTTCGGCTTCAACATCTACGAGTACAAGCCCTTCCCCGCCGACGCGCCGATCGACATCGCCGCCACCGGCGCGCAGTTGCCCGACCTCGGCCTGGCCGGGCTGGCCGAAGCCGACGCCGCGGCGCAGGCCGAACCCGCCGGCGCGGACGCCGCGACGCCGCGCGGCGCGATTGCCGAAGGCGCCGATCCCAACGAAATCCGCGGCGCCGGCCTGGCCGAATCGCGTCCGCGCCGCGCCGAACGCGGCGAGCCGGACCGCAGCAGCGTGCTCTACCGCCAGCGCTACCGCCAGCCGCTGACCCAGGAATACGCGGCTATGCGCTACGCGCGCCGGCGCACCAACGAACCGGTGCCGCTCAAGCGCGCCGGCGTGCGCATCGGCATGCACGCCAAGTCGATGGTGATCGACGGCCGCATCGGCGTGATCGGCACCCACAACTTCGACCCGCGCGGCGACCACTACAACACCGAGAGCACGGTGGTCATCGACGATGCGACCTTCGCCCAGGCGCTGGCGGCGAGCATCCGCCGCGACATCGCGCCGGAGAACTCGTGGGTGATCGCGCGCCGCGACAAGCCGCCGATCTTCTCCGGGCTGGAGTACTCGATCGCCAAGATCTCCGAGCACCTGCCGATCTTCGACCTGTGGCCGGTGCGCTACGCCACCAGCTACGAATTCGTGCCCGGCCCGGACTGCCCGCACCCGCTGTACCGCACCGACCCGGGCTTTCGCGCCTGCTACAAACCGGTCGGCGATTTTCCCGAGGTCAACCTCGGGGTGAAGAGCCTGACCACGCGCATGTTCACCGCCTTCGGCGCGGGCCTGGCGCCGATCCTGTAGGCATCGGCGTCGCCGCCGGCCGGCTGCGTTTCAGACTGTAGGAGCGACGCAAGTCGCGACCGCGAGACCGCAACCTGCAGCGAAACGTTCGACGCAAACGCATTGGCGCAGTCGCGGCTTGCGCCGCTCCTACAGGGGCTTCGGCCGGGTTCGTTTCAGGCTGTAGGAGCGACGCGAGTCGCGACCGCGAGACCGCAACCTGCAGCGAAACGTTCGACGTAACCGCATTGGCGCGGTCTCGGCTCGCGCCGCGCCTACAGGGGCGTCGGCCAGGTTCGCGTGCGCGTCGCCGTTACCGCGCCTGGATCGGCCGGTACTGCTTCTGGTCGCCGTAGGCCTTGCCCTTCTCGTCCACGTTCGCGCACAGGCGGCCGTCGCACAGGGTCACGTCGGCCTGGTTGTAGGCGCGCAGCAGTTCAGCGGAGATGCGGTTGTGGTCGATGTCGGCGCGGTACTGCCACAGCAGCCAGCCGCCGCCGAGCAACAGCAGCAGCACGCTGCCGAACGCGGCGCCGACCACTTTCCACACCAGGTGCTTGTGCAGCTCTTCCATCCGCTTGAGCTGCCCGGCCAGGGTCTGCGAGCCGGCGTGCAGCAAGGTGCCCGCGTCCTTGAGCCGCTTCTCGTAGGCGCCCACCGGTTCGGACAGGCCGCTCTCGAGCTTGCCCATCACCGCGCCGGGCAGGGTGCGCAGGCTGTCGTCGGCGGACTGGCGCAGCACGCCGGGCACCTGCTGGGCCAAGGCCTGCAGGTGCTCGGCGACGGTGCGCTGGTGGCGCTCGAGCTCCTCGCAGCGCCGTTCGAACTGCTCCATCAGCACCGCGGTCTTGCTGATCAGCGCCATCAACTCGTCTTGCTGCATCGCGTCCTCTTGGCGTTCGCCGCCGCTGCCGTGCCGATGCCCGCCCGGTCAGGCCATGCGCGGGCCGCGCGAGGGCGCGTCCGGCTGCTCGACCTGCGGCTTTTGCGCCTGCTGCGCCAGCGCCTGCTGTTCCTGGCGATCGACCGTGGCCACCGCCTCCTGGCGCAGGTTGCGGCCGGGATCGTTCGCGGCGGCGGCCTGGGTCGCCTGGCGGAACGCGTCGCGGTCGCCGGACTGGGCCGCGGCGAGCATGCGGTCGACCATCGAAGACGGATCGTCGGCCGACGCGCGCAGCCCCATCGCCGGCTGCAGGCGCGGCAGCGTCTCGGGCGCGTCCAGGCTGGAATGGCGCTGGCGCTCGCGCTCCTCGCGCCGCGCCGGTTCGCCGGCCGGCAGCGGGCCGCGGATGCCGTCGATCGCGTCCTCGACGGTGCCCAGCGGCGAGCGCAGCGCGCCGGTCAGGCCGCGCCGCGCCGCCATCACGTCGCCGCGGTACTTGTCGATCATCGGATCGAAGTCCTGCGCGCGCTGCTGCGCCTGCGGATCGGTCAGCACCGAGCGGTCGGGCCGGCCGTTGCCGTCGACGTTGGTGAAGTTGTGCATGCTGTGCGAGCCCATCAGCGAGCCGGCCGCGGTCAGCGGATTGCGCAGGTCCCAGCCGCTGCGGTTGTTCTCGTAGCCCTTGTCGCGCAGGGTGTCGATTTCCTGCTGGTTGGCGTACACCCGCACCTGGCCGTAGTGCTGGCTGGCGGCGCTGACCGGATCGCCGGCCATGACATGGTTGACCATGCGGTCGCCGCCTTCGGGGATGCGCCGGTTGAGGCTGACCGCGCCGTAGGCGTTGAAGGTTTCGCCGCGCAGGTCGAAATGGTGCGCGCTGACCTGGGCCAGGGTGCCGCCGAGCGAATGGCCGGTGACGGTGACCTCCGGCGAGGTGCCGCTGGCGCGCGCGATCTGCATCGCTTCGCGGGTCAGGGCGATGGCGTCGTTGGCCTGGACGTTGGCGCGGCTGGTGACCATGCCCGCGTCGGCGAGGCCGTCGCGGACCGGCTGGCGGTCGAACTCGGTGCCGCGGTGCGCGACCACAATTTCGCCGGTGTCGGCGCGCTGGTAGATCGTGCCCTGGTAGCCCGAGGGGCGGTCGACGTGGCGCAGGACGTTGTAGCGCACGCCGTCGAGCTGCACCTCTTCGCCCTGGCGGCGCGGATTGTAGGAATCCTGCGCGAGCGCGGCGTACTGCTGGCTGTTGAGGCTCATTGCGCACCTTCCTTGGCGGTCATGGTGATGGTGAACAGCTCATTGCGCAGTTCCGGCTGGAAGCGCGCCGGATCGGCGGCGCCGGCGTCGGGGAAGTCGCTGACCGTCTCGCTGCGCGGGTAATGGGCCTTGGCGTAGTACTTGGTGCGTTCCTGCTGGCCCTGCACTTCGCTGCCGAGCAGGTTGGACACGAACGAGGTCTCGGCCTGTTCGCCGCTGGCCTTGAGCTGGGCGTTGACGCTCGCCACCTGCCAGTGGCACACGCCCTTGCCGAGGTAGTCCTCGTCGAGCATCGCGTCGGCATAGACCGTGGCGGCGTAGGTGGTGTCGTCGACGCGGCTGAATTCCAGGTCCAGCGCCTTCATCGGATGGGTCGGCACGCCGGCCACCGGATCGGGGATGTAGACGCAGTCCGGCGCTTCGTATTGGGCGAAGCCGCGCACGTTGGCGAGCGGGCCGGGCGCCTGGGCGACCTTGAGCAGCACCCGGTAGGCGCGCTTGGGCGCCGGGTTGCGCTGGAACTTGGCGGCCAGGGCGGCGGGGTCGGGGCCGGCGGCGCCCGGGATCGGATCGGTCTGGGTGGTCATGGCGGTCTCGGGAGCGCTGCAGGCGGAAAGGCTCAACGCCAGCAGGAGGGCGAGGGGGCGTAACGGGCCGCGCATCGATGCCTCCATGGCGAAAGAACGGGGTGGCCGCGTCGCGGCCGGCGGCCGGGCGGCGGAACCGCCCTCGGCCGGAAACGGCGCAGGCGGCGGTCCGGCGAGCCTACGACAGGCCCCCAGCCGGAGCAAACCGTCATGCAGCGGGCGCTCCGACCAGCGACCGGGGTCACATCCGGCCCGGCGCCGCCGTCTAGGTCGTCAGTCATGGCAACCCCGGCCGCCCCCGGCTCATCCATTGCCTTGAACCCGGTCGCCACGCCCCGCCGGCCCGCCCCAAAACCGCACCGGGGCATGACCAAAGGGGGATATGACTTCCAGCACATAGCAAGCCCCGCCCAGGTGTTGTACTTTACCAACACACCGAAGCACTACACCTCCACGACAGCAGAAAGGACGACCCCATGAACGCCACCGCCACCGCCCGCACCGCCCCGACCGCCAAGACCCCGGCCACCGCCGCTCCGGTCCGCCACGTCCACCGCCAGCGCGACTTCGGCGTCGGCTACGGCAACTCCAGCGGCTACGCCAGCAACCGCAGCTACGCCAGCAACTGGGTCCAGCCGCGCTTCCGCTTCGCCTGATCGCCCACTCGGCGTCCATGGATCGCTCGTCCGCGGCCCTATCGGTTCTCCGGCCCGGATCGGCGCAGTAAGCGCTCCCATTCCCCGACTCAGCGCGCGCCGATCCGGCCTTTTTCCGGCCCACGGCACGATCCAGCCGCCGCACCCGCAGCACCGAAGCCCGTCGCACCCGCAATCCCCGGCGCAAGCCGCCATGTCCCGGCTGGTCCGGTCGCCGCCTCGCCGCTATCGTGAGCCGATGAGCGCATCCGACCCGACCAGCCCCGCGGCGCCCGCCGCCCAGCCGCCCGCGGCCAAGCCCTTGTTCCGCGGCGCCACCACCGTCGACGACCTCAACCGGCTCTCGCGCAACACCGCGATGGAGCCGCTCGGCATCGTCTTCACCGAGATCGGCCCCGACTACGTGCGCGGCACCATGCCGGTCGATCCGCGCACCCACCAGCCCTACGGCCTGCTCCACGGCGGCGCCTCGGTGTTGCTGGCCGAAACCCTCGGCAGCAGCGCCGGCAACCTGTGCTGCGCCGCCGGCAAGGTCTGCGTCGGCATCGAGATCAACGCCAACCACGTGCGCGGCGTGCGTAGCGGCACGGTCGTCGGCACGGCCCGGCCGATCCACGTCGGCGCCAGCACCCAGGTCTGGGACATCCGCATCGAGGACGAAGCCGGCCGCCTGGTCTGCGTCTCGCGCCTGACCCTGGCCGTGGTACCCAAGCCCTGAGCCGGCGGGTAGGCTAAGGCTCCGCGTGGCGCGGCCTTCGCGCCCGCACCGCGCCCACCGCCGAGGCTCCGTGCGCCGACCCACCATCAAAGATGTCGCCGAACTCGCCCAGGTCTCGCTGAAGACCGTCTCGCGGGTCATCAACGACGAGTCCGGCGTGCGCGCCCGCACCCGCGCGCGGGTGCACGAGGCGATCGCCGAACTCGACTACCGTCCCGACCCGTCCGCGCGCAGTCTGCGCAGCGCCCAGCCGTATGCGCTGGGCGTGGTCTACGACAACCCGAACCCGTACTACATCATCAGCGTGCAGAACGGCGTGCTGGCGGCCTGCCGCGAGACCGGTTACGGCCTGCAGATCCATCCCTGCGATTCGTCCTCGCCGCTGCTGGCCGCCGACCTGATCGACCTGGTCCAGGGCGCGCGCCTGGCCGGCCTGGTGCTGGCGCCGCCGATGTCCGAGCGCATGGAGCTGGTCAGCGAACTGCTCGCGCACGGGATCAAGCTGGTGCGCATCGTCTCGGCCGCCGAGGACCCGCGCGACGGCGCGCCATGCGTCTGGGTCGACGACCGCGACGCCGCCTACGACATCACCGAACACCTGATCCAGCTCGGCCACCAGCGCATCGGCTTCCTGTGGGGCGGCAAATCGCACCGTTCCAGTTGGGAGCGCTACAAGGGCTACGCCCAGGCGCTGACCGACTACGGCATCGGCGAAGACGAAAACCTGGTGCTGCCGGGCGACTACTCCTTCGACGACGGCTTCCGCGGCGCGCGCCGCCTGTTCGCCCTGCCCGACCGGCCGACCGCGATCTTCGGCAGCAACGACGAAATCGCCGCCGGCGTGCTGGCGGCGGCGAAGTCTTCCGGGATGCACGTGCCCTACGACCTGTCGATCGCCGGGTTCGAGGACAGCCCGTTCTCCAAGCAATCGTGGCCGACGCTGACCACCGCGCGGCAGGCGACCGAGGAGATCGCGCGGCATGCGGCGTATCGATTGATCGCCGAGTTGCGGCGCGAGAGCGACACCCCGGCGGAAGCGCCGGCGAACGAGGGCTTCAGCCCGATCCTGGTGGTGCGCGGGTCGACCGCGCCGCCGCGGCCCGCCGGCGGCGGT
Organism: Lysobacter yananisis; assembly: GCF_031199375.1. Lineage (NCBI taxonomy): Bacteria > Pseudomonadati > Pseudomonadota > Gammaproteobacteria > Lysobacterales > Lysobacteraceae > Lysobacter > Lysobacter yananisis. The sequence goes on along the minus strand of NZ_CP133568.1, from coordinate 1,782,761 downwards.
TGAGCCCGTCGCCTCCCGGCATCGTTGCGTAGGCCCATGTAGGAACGACGCGAGTCGCGGCCGTGCCATCGCAACTGCGGCGCAACCGTCGACGTAACCGCATTGGCGCGGTCGCGGCTTGCGCCGCTCCTACAGGGACTGTGGCCGGTTTCGTTTGCGACTGTAGGAGCGACGCGAGTCGCGACTGCGCCACCGCAACTGCGGCGAAACCTCCGGCGTAGCTGCATTGTCGCGGTCGCGGCTTGCGCCGCTCCTACAGGAGCTGCGGCCCGATCACTTCAACGCCGCCGCCTCGCGCGCCAACGCTTCGACCTTGGCCCAATCGCCGGCCTTCACCGCCGCCGCCGGTGCTACCCACGAGCCGCCGACGCAAGGCACGTTCGCCAGCGCCAGGTACTCGCGCGCGTTGTTCGCACCGATCCCGCCGGTCGCGCAGAAACGCAGTTCCGGCAGCGGGCCGCCGAGCGATTTCAGCGCGGTCGCGCCGCCGATCGATTCGGCCGGGAAGAACTTGAGCTGGGTGTAGCCCTGTTCCAGCAACGCCATCGCTTCCGAGGCGGTGGCCGCGCCCGGCAGCCACGGCAGGTCGATCTCGCGCGCGGCGGCGATCAACCCCGGCGAACTGCCGGGCGAGACGGCGAAAGTGGCGCCGGCCTTGAGCGCATCGACGAAATCCTGCGGCCGGCGCACGCTGCCGACGCCGACCGCGGCGCCTTCGACTTCGGCGGCGATCGCACGCACCGCCTCCAGCGCGACCGGCGTGCGCAGCGTCACTTCGATCGCCGGTAAACCACCGGCGACCAACGCGCGCGCCAACGGCACGGCGTGAGCGAGGTCGTCGATCACCAACACCGGCACCACCGGCGCCAGCGCCAGCACCGCGCCGACGCGCTTTTGCAGATCCTGCATCGCAGTCATTGTTCGATTCCCGGAAGAAGACTCAGGCGCGCGCGGCGACTTCGTCGATGTGCTTGAGCAGGTCGGCCGGGTCTTCGTAAACGCGGAAGCCGCCGGCGCGTTCGAGTTCGTCCTGACCATAGCCGCCGGACAGCAGGCCGACGCCGAGCGCGCGCGCGCGGCGCGCGGCGAGCAGGTCCCAGATGCTGTCGCCGACCACCACCGAATGCTCGATGTCGGCGCCGAGCTTGTCGGCGGCGGCGAGGAACAGGTCGGGATCGGGCTTGGCGTAGCGCACCATGTCGCGGGTGATCACCACATTGCGCTCGGGATCGACGCCGAGCGCGACCAGGTTGTGGCGCGCGGTTTCCATGCGGCCGCTGGTGGCGATGGCCCAGGGGATGCCGTTGTCGGTCAGGTACGCGAGCAGCTCGACCGCGCCCGGCAGCGGCCGGATCTGCGTCGCCTGCGCCGCATAGGCCTGCGCGTGCAGCTTATGCAAGCGCTCGACCCGCTCGGGGGTGATGTCGATTCCGGTCTCGCGCAGCAGGATGTTGGTGAACAATCCGCCGCTCATGCCGATCTTGCGGTGGATGCGCCACACCGACAGCGGAATGCCGTCGGCGTCGAGGGCTTGTTTCCAGGCCAGGACGTGCTGGTAGACGCTGTCGACCAAGGTGCCGTCGAGGTCGAATAGGAAGGTGGTGCGGATGGGGGCGGGCATGGCGCTGCCTTTTCGGAATCCGGGAGGGGTGGGCAACTTCGTTCTTACCTATCGTCATTCCCACGAAGGCGGGAATCCAGAGACTTTAGAGTCATGTCGCGATGAAGCCCTGGATTCCCGCGTTCGCGGGAATGACGGTTGTCGCCATCGCGATGAAGCCCTGGGTTCCCGCCTTCGCGGGAATGACGGTGGAGGCGGCGCGAGGCTTCGAACGAATCGACGCCCACACCACCGCCGCAATCACAACGGCACCGGCCCGAACACGCCCGCGCCCCGATCGGCCGGCGCGGCCGCATCGCGGAACGCGGCGAACAGTTCGCGGCCGAAGCCGACGTGGTGCGCGGACAGGTCGGCCGTCGCGTTCTCGCGCGCCGCCCAATCCGCCGGTTCGATCACGCTCAAGGTCCCGGCCACCGCGTCCACGCGCAGCACGTCGCCGTCGCGCAGTTTCGCCAGCGGTCCGCCGACCATTGCCTCGGGCGTGACGTGGATCGCCGCGGGCACCTGGCCCGAGGCGCCGGACATGCGGCCGTCGGTGACCAGCGCCACGCGATGCCCGCGTTTCTGCAAAACGGTCAGCGTCGGCGTCAGCTGATGCAGCTCGGGCATGCCGTTCGCGCGCGGGCCCTGGAAGCGCACCACCACGATCACGTCGCGATCCAACTCGCCGCGCTCGAACGCCTGCTTGACCTCGTATTGCTCGGTGAACACACGGCACGGCGCCTCGACCGTCCAGCGGTCTTCCGGCACCGCCGAGACCTTGATCGCCGCGGTGCCGAGGTTGCCGGTCAGCACGCGCAAACCGCCGTCGGCGCGGAACGGTTCGGCGACCGGGCGCAGCACCGCGGTGTCGCAGCTGGTCGGCGTCGACGGCACGTACTGCACTTCGCCGTCCTCGCCCAGGCGCGCTTCGACCCGGTAGCGATCCAGGCCGTTGCCGGCGACGGTTTCGACGTCGCCGTGCAGCAGGCCGTGATCGAGCAACTCACCGATCAGAAACGCCAGCCCGCCGGCGGCGTGGAAGTGGTTCACGTCGGCGCTGCCGTTGGGATAGACCCGCGCCAGCAGCGGCACCGCCGAGGACAGCGCGTCGAAGTCCTCCAGCCGCAGTTCGATGCCGGCGGCGGCGGCCATCGCCACCAGATGCAGCAGGTGGTTGGTCGAACCGCCGGTGACGTGCAGGCCGATCACGCCGTTGACGATGGCGCGTTCGTCGACGATGCGGCCGATCGGTCGGTAGTCGTCGCCGAGCGCGGTGATCTGCGCGGCGCGGCGCGCGGCCAGCGCGGTCAGCGCATCGCGCAGCGGGGTGTTGGGATGGACGAAGCTGGAGCCCGGCAGGTGCAGGCCCATCATCTCCATCAGCATCTGGTTGGAGTTGGCGGTGCCGTAGAAGGTGCAGGTGCCCGGGCCGTGATAGCTGCGCGCTTCGGCTTCGAGCAACTCGTCGCGGGTCGCTTCGCCGGTGGCGTAGCGCTGGCGCACGCGCGATTTCTCGTCGTTGGGCAGGCCCGAGGTCATCGGCCCGGCCGGCACGAAGATGCCCGGCAGGTGGCCGAAGTTCAACGCGCCGATCAGCAGGCCGGGCACGATCTTGTCGCACACGCCCAGGTACAGCGCGGCGTCGAACATGTCGTGCGACAGCGCGATCGCGGTCGACATCGCGATCACATCGCGCGAGAACAGCGACAGCTCCATGCCTTCGCGGCCCTGGGTGACGCCGTCGCACATCGCCGGAACGCAGCCCGCGACCTGCGCGGTCGCGCCGGCGTCGCGCGCGGCGGCCTTGAGCAGATCGGGATAGCGCTCCAGCGGCTGGTGCGCGGACAGCATGTCGTTGAACGAGGTGACGATGCCGAGGTTCGGCGCCGCGCCGCTGCGCAGCGCCTGCTTGTCGCCGACGTTGCAAGCGGCGAAGCCGTGGGCGAGATTGCCGCACGACAGCCGGCGCCGGTGCGGACCGCTGCCGCAAGCCGCGTCGATGCGGGCGAGGTAGGCGGTGCGGCGCGCGCGGCTGCGTTCGATGATGCGTTGCGTGACTTGCGCGACGACAGGATGCAGTTGGGTATTCACGTGGACCTTGGTCGATGCGGGGCGCCGGCATCGGCGCCTGGCCGGTGACTCGAAAAACGCGACTCCCCCGAAAAAGGGAGAGAGGGGGGATTTGCCGTTCCTACACCTTCCGCAGAAGCACCGGCAAAAGCAAATCCCCCCGCGTCCGCGGTGCGGACGCGGCCCCCGGCGAAGGGGGCGACAGCAAAAGCCTTAACTGGGAGGGGAGGGAGTCAGGGCTTGGCTGTCTGCGGAACCCAAACCAACGCGGGCCCCGAAAAATCGCGGATCTCAAAGTGCGGGGTTACGGACTCCAATACAGGGTCGGCGCGTTCGGCGCGCCCGCCAATGCAGCGCGGATCGGCAGGGTCGAACGCGGATCGCTTCGCGCGGCGTCGAGCACCGCGCGCTTGCTCTCGCCTTCGATGTGCAGGTACAGCGCCGGCGCGGTGAAGATCGCGCTCAGGGTCAGGGTCATGCGCGGCTCGGGCATCGCCGCGGTGCGCACCGACATCACCGGCGCGCGCCCGCGCGGCTGCAGGCCGATCTCGCGCAGCGCCGGGTTGTCGTGGCCCAGGTCCGGAAACAGCGACGCGGTGTGGCCGTCCTCGCCCATGCCCAGCACCGCCACGTCCAGCGGCAGGCCTTCGTTGGCGATCTTGGTCAGCACCGGCATCAGCGCCATTTCCGGCGTCTCCACCGGACGGTACAGCGGCAGGAAACGCGCGGCCGCCGCGTTGTTCTGGAACAGATGCTCGCGCAGCAGGCGTTCGTTGGATCGCGGATGTTCGGCCGGCACCCAGCGCTCGTCGATCGGCAGCACGGTGACCCGCGCCCAATCCAGCGTCTGTTGCGACAACAGCTGGAAGAAACGCTTGGGCGTGTTGCCGCCCGACAGCGCGATGCTGGCCTCGCCGTGACGGGCGAGCGCGGCGCGCAGGTCGGCGGCGACTTGCCGCGCCAAGGCCAACGCCAGCTGTTCGCCGTCGTCGAACAGTTTTTCGTGCAAGGGCAGCGGCAAGGGTTCGATCACGGTCAGTCGCTCAGCCTGCATCTTCATGCCACGTCCTCCCATCGCGTTCGATCAGCGCCACCGCGGCGCTCGGGCCCCAACTGCCGGCGGTGTACGGGCGCGGCGCCTCGGCGCTCGCGGCCCAGGCCGCGCGGATCGGGTCGATCCATTTCCACGCCGCGTCGACTTCGTCGCGGCGCATGAACAACATCGGGTTGCCGCGCACCACGTCCATCAGCAGACGTTCGTACGCGTCGGCCTGGCGCCCGCCGAACGCGGCGGCGAAGCTCATGTCCAGCGGCACGTGACGCAGGCGCAGGCCGCCGGGGCCGGGCACCTTGTTCATCAGCCACAGCTTCACGCCCTCGTCGGGCTGCAAGCGCAGCACCAGCTTGTTCGGCTGCAGGCGGCTGGACGGGTCCTGTTCGGTCAGGCCTTCGAAGATCGAATGCGGCACCTGGCGGAAAGTCACCACGATTTCCGAGACGCGCTCGGCCAGGCGCTTGCCGGTGCGCAGGTAGAACGGCACCCCGGCCCAACGCCAGTTCTTCACTTCGGCCTTCAGCGCGACGAAGGTTTCGGTCAGCGACTGCGCGCCCAGTTCCTGCGCATAGCCCGGCACCGCTCGGCCCTCGACTGCGCCGGCCTTGTACTGGCCGCGCACGGTGAACGCGGCGGCGTTGCCGTTCTCGATCGGGCGCAGCGCGCGCAGCACCTTGAGCTTCTCGTCGCGGATCGCGTCGGCGGCCAGCGACGAGGGCGGCTCCATCGCCACCAGGCACAGCAGCTGCAGCAGATGGTTCTGGACCATGTCGCGCAGCGCGCCGGACTTGTCGTAGTACGGCGCGCGCGATTCGACGCCGACGGTCTCGGCCACGGTGATCTGCACGTGGTCGATGTGCTCGGCCTTCCACAGCGGTTCGAACAGCGCGTTGCTGAAACGCAGCGCGGTCAGGTTCTGCACCGTTTCCTTGCCGAGGTAATGGTCGATGCGGAAGATCTGGGTTTCGTTGAACACCCGCGCCAGCGCGTCGTTGATCGCATCGGCGCTGATGCCGTCCTTGCCGAGCGGCTTCTCGACCACCACCCGGGTCTTGGGGTTGACCAGGCCGTGCGACTGCAGGCGGTCGGAGACCACGCCGAACAGGTCCGGGCCGACCGCGAGGTAAAACACCCGCACCCGCTCGGCATCGGTGAATTCGGCGGCGAACTCGGGCCAGCCGCTGTCCGAGCTCAGGTCCAGGCGGCGGTAGGACAGCAGCGCCAGGAAGCCGTCGAGCACCTCGGTCTGCTGCGCCTGCTCGCCGGCGAACTGGATCAACGCCTCGCGGATCTTGCCGCGGTAGGCCTCGTCGCTGCGCTCGTCGCGGGCGATGCCGACGATGCGCGCGGCGGCGACGATCTGGCCGTCGGCATAACGGTGGAACAGCGCCGGCAGCAGCTTGCGCAGGGCCAGGTCGCCGGTGCCGCCGAAGATCACCAGATCGAACGGGGCCAACGGCGCCAGATGCGGGGGTTGCGAGGTGGAAGGCACGGAATAGACGCTCATGGACGGTCCGGCGGGGTCTCGACTGGTCTCGGTGAAACCATACCAGCAAAGATACCAGTAAGATACCACCCGTGCAAAACAACCATGAATCAATGGTTTAAACAGGTTTAGCACGTCTTTGTTGCCGCCAATGGTCTGCCACTGGTATCTTTTCCCGCATGCAGGACTATCTGCAAAGCGAATTCCGCCGCCAGTCCGACGCGCGCCGCGCGCCGGCTTATCAACACCTGCGCCGCACTCTCCAGCACGCGATCGAGAACGGCGAACTGACCGCCGGCCAGGCCCTGCCCGGCGAGCGCGAGCTCGGCAAGCTGCTGGATCTGTCGCGGGTCACCGTGCGCAAGGCCATCGCCGGCCTCGTCGGCGACGGCCTGCTGGTGCAGCGCCAGGGCGCCGGCACCTTCGTCGCCGAGCGCATCGTCAAGTCGTTCTCGCGCCTGACCAGCTTCACCGACGACCTGCGCGCGCGCGGGCTCGACCCGCGCTCGACCTTCCTCGAACGCGGCCTCGGCGAGGTCACGCCGGAAGAAGCGATGGCGCTGAACCTGTCGCCGGGCGCGGCGGTGATCCGCTACTACCGCCTGCGCACCGCCGACGGCGTGGCGTTGGCACTGGAGCGCACGGTGGTGCCGGCCGCGGTCATCGGCGCCCCGGACCTCGTCGAAAACTCGCTGTACGAAGCCTTCGCCAAGCTCGGCATCCGCCCCACCCGCGCGCTGCAGCGCCTGCGCGCGATCGCCTTCGACGCCGAGCAGGCGCGCCTGATGAACCTGCCCGAAGGCGCGCCCGGACTGTTCATCGAACGCCGTACCTTCCTCGACGACGGTCGCGTCGTCGAGTTCACCCGATCCTTCTACCGCGGCGACGCCTACGACTTCGTCGCCGAACTCCAGAGCGAACCCACCCCGTGAGCGCCGACACCCTGCCCGCCCCCACCCCGCTCGACCCCAGCAGCACCCGCATGTACGCCGAAGCGCAGGAAGCCGGCGACGCGGTCGCCCGCCAGTTCCAGGCCAACGCCGACATCGTCGACGAACTGGCCCAGCGCCTGCGCGCGCAACCGCCGCGCTTCATCGTGACGTGCGCGCGCGGCAGCTCCGACCACGCCGCGACCTACGGCAAATATCTGTTCGAGACCCAGCTCGGCTTGGTCACCGCCTCGGCCTCGCCGTCGGTGGGCTCGGTCTACGCGATCAAGCCGCAGTTGCAGGACGCGCTGTTCGTGGCGGTGTCGCAGTCGGGCAAGAGCCCCGACCTGGTGCGCAACGCCGAGATCGCCAAGAGCGCCGGCGCGCACGTGCTGGCCCTGGTCAACGTCGCCGACTCGCCGCTGGCGCAGATCGCCGACACCGTGCTGCCGCTGCACGCCGGCCCGGAGAAGAGCGTCGCCGCGACCAAGAGCTACCTGTGCTCGCTCGCCGCGATGCTGCAGCTGACCGCGCGCTGGAGCAGCGACGCCAAGCTGTTCGACGCCGTGCACGCGCTGCCCGAGGCCTTGCGCCAGGCGTTCGCGCAGGATTGGTCGCCGTTGGTCGAAGGCCTGCGCGACGCGCACAACCTGTTCGTGATCGGCCGCGGCCTCGGCCTCGGCGCGGCCCAGGAAGCGGCGCTGAAGTTCAAGGAAACCTGCGCCCTGCACGCCGAGGCCTTCAGCAGCGCGGAAGTGAAGCACGGCCCGATGGCGATCGTCGGCCCGGGGTTCCCGGTGCTGGCCTTCGCCCAGGACGACGGCACCGGCGACGGCACCGTGGCGGTCGCGCGCGAGTTCCGCCAGCGCGGCGCGCCGGTGTGGCTGGCCGCGCCGGGCATCCACGGCGGCGACGCGCTGCCGCTGGCGCGCTCGCTGCATCCGGCGATGACGCCGCTGCTGACCGTGGCCAGCTTCTACAAGGCGGCCAATGCGCTGTCGGTCGCGCGCGGGCTGAATCCGGACGTGCCGCCGCATCTCAACAAAGTCACCGAGACCGTCTGAGGCCATGACCGCGACCGCCTTCGTCAACGGCCGCGTGCTCAGCGAGCGCGGCTTCGAGTCCGACCTCAGCGTGATCGTCGAGGACGGCTGGATCGTCGCCGTGCTGCCCGGCCCGGCGCCGGCCGGCGCGCAGGCGGTGGACCTGCAAGGCCGCTATCTGGCGCCGGGCTTCATCGACACCCAGGTCAACGGCGGCGGCGACGTGCTGTTCAACGACGCGCCCACCGTCGAAGGCCTGCGCACGATCGCCCGGGCGCACCGCCGCTTCGGCACCACCGGGATGATGCCGACGCTGATCAGCGACGACGTCGCGGTGATGCTGCGCGCGATCGGCGCGGTGCGCGAGGCCATCGCCGCGGGCGTGCCCGGCATCCTCGGCATCCATCTGGAAGGTCCGTACCTGGCGCCGGCGCGCAAGGGCGTGCACAACCCGGACAAGTTCCACACCCCGGGCGAGGACGAGCTCGACCGCATCGCCTCGCTCGACAACGGCAAGACCCTCCTGACCCTGGCGCCGGAGCGATTCGACGACGCCACCCTGCGCGCGCTGGCCGCGCGCGGCGTGCTGCTCAGCGCCGGCCACACCGCCGCCGACTACGATCGGTTGCGCGCGGCCTTCGCCAACGGCGTCAGCGGCGTCACCCACTTGTTCAACGCGATGACCCCGCTCGGCAGCCGCGAACCCGGCGGCGTCGGCGCCTGCCTCGACGATCCCAACGCCTGGTGCGGGGTGATCGTCGACGGCGAACACGTGCACGACGCGTCGCTGCGCATCGCCATCGCGGCCAAGCCGCGCGGCAAGATCATGCTGGTCACCGACGCGATGCCGCCGGTCGGCGGCGTCAACGAAGACTTCGTCCTGTACGGCGAAACCATGACCTGCCGCGACGGCAAGTGCACCACCGCCAGCGGCACCCTGGCCGGCTCGGCGCTCGACATGGCCAGCGCGGTGCGCAACACCGTCCAACGCCTGGGCCTGCCGCTGGACGAAGCCTGCCGCATGGCCTCGACCTACCCGGCGCAGTTCCTCGGCCTGGGCGACCGGCTCGGCAAGATCCTGCCCGGCTACCGCGCCGACCTGGTCGCGCTGGACGATGCGCTGGCGGTGCGAGACAGCTGGATCGGCGGCGCGCGCTGAGGCAGCGTGCGCCAGCCGCCGATGCGCCGCGGCGCATCGGAAGCGTCGTCGGCAACGCGGCGGCGATGCATCGCGACAACGCGGATCGCCGGTCGCGACCTCAGTCGCCGAAACTGACGCCGCGGCAGTCGCGGCGCGCGCGGCCCTCGCGCTTGCCGCGCTCATCGCTACCGGCTTCTCGCATCTGCTTGATCGAATGCGCGCAGCGCGTGCGTTGGTTCTCGCTGTCCTGGCGGGTGCGCTGCGGGTCGCCCTCGCCCCAGCGCACCAGCGGCTGCGGCGATTGCAGGTCGAAGCCGGGTTCGCCCGGCTCGGCCAGGCGCGCGGCGGCCGGGCTTTGTCGGTAGAGCTCGTCCTGCGGCCGTTCCGCACCCGGCGGCGCGTGCGTTTGCTGCGCCTGCGGCTTCAACGCCGGCGGCGCGAGCTTGGGCGCGGGAATGGCGGCGGACTTGGTCGCGATCGGCTTGGCGGCAGGCGCCTGGGCGAAGGCCGGCGCCGACAACAACAGCGCGAGCGCTGCGGCGAGGGGGAGACGGAGCATGTGCGCAGTCCTGGTGTCGCCGGATCGTCGCCGGCCTTGCGACTGTAGCGGCATCGGCGGCGCGCGTGCAGACCTGCGGGCGCTGCGAGCGCCGCATCGCGACGAAGACGGTTTGCGCGATCTGCTCGCACGCCGAACGACTGCGCCGCACACGCTCGCCCGTATCGCGCGCGACCGCGCCGCCTCCCGTCATGAGCGCGCAAGCGCGCCGTTGCGCTTCACCCCGGCGCCAGCGCGCGCGGATGGCCGCAGGCCGCGCACAGCTTCGCCTGCGGCGTGCGCAGCGGCTTGCCGCAAAGCGCGCAAGGCGGTCCGTAGCGCGATGCCTGGTGATGCCAGATCGCCTCGAAGCTGGTTTCGCGATAGCCGGTCAGGCGCTCGTAGAAATCGAAGGCGTCGCGCCCCGCCACCTGCATCGCCTCGTACGGGCCGACGCGGTGCTGGCGGCAATGGCGCTTGATCCGCGACCAGGCCTGGCTCAGCACCGGTCCCATGCGCGCCCATTCGTCGTCGTCGAGCATCGGCAGCACCTTGTCGCAGCGCCAGCAATACAGCTCCCTGGCCATGCCGTCCCTCCCCGCCGGGTCGCGCCCGCTTCCTGAATGCGATAACCGTATACGCATTCAGTGCAATCACCAGCAGACGCACAAACGGCACACCCCGCCCGTCTGGCGGCCCGATTGCGCACACAGGCTATAATTCCGAGTCTTTGCTCGGCTCCCGGCCCGCCACACCGGACCGCACGGACGCCCACCGCACCGCCCCGCCAGCCCACCCGCGGCATCGCCGCGAGAGCCCGCCCATGACCAGCACCGCAGAACTCAGCTCGCCCTCGTCGGCGAACACCGCCTTGACCAACTCCGTGCTCGATCCGGACTACACCCTGGAGCACAAGTACACCCGTCAGGAAGGCCGCATCTATCTGTCCGGCGTGCAGGCGCTGGTGCGCCTGCCGCTGATGCAGCGCCTGCGCGACCAGGCCGCGGGGCTCAACACCGCCGGCTTCATCTCCGGCTACCGCGGCTCGCCGCTGGGCGGGTTCGACCTGGAGCTGTGGCGCGCGCGCAAGCACCTGGAAGCGGCCGGCGTGAAGTTCACCCCGGGCCTCAACGAAGACCTCGGCGCGACCATGGTCTGGGGCACCCAGCAGACCAACCTGTTCCCCGGCGCCAAGGTCGAGGGCGTGTACGGCATGTGGTACGGCAAGGGCCCGGGCGTGGACCGCACCGGCGACGTGTTCAAGCACGCGAATGCCGCCGGCACCAGCAAGCTCGGCGGCGTGCTGGCGCTGGCCGCCGACGACCACGCCTGCCGCTCCTCGACCCTGCCGCACGGCTCGGAAGGCGAGTTCACCAGCGCGATGATGCCGATCCTCAACCCGGCCGGCGTGCAGGACATCCTCGACATGGGCCTGATCGGCTGGGCGATGTCGCGCTACACCGGCCGCTGGGTCGGCTTCAAGACCATCGCCGAAACGGTCGAATCGTCGGCGTCGGTGGACGTCAATCCGCTGGCGCTGCAGATCGTGACGCCGGACGACTTCGTCATGCCGCCGGGCGGGCTCAACATCCGCTGGCCCGACCCGCCGATGGACCAGGAGATGCGCCTGCACCAGTACGCGGTCAAGGCCGCGCAGGCGTTCGCGCGCGCCAACCGCATCGACCGCATCGTGGTCGATTCGCCGAATCCGCGCCTGGGCATCATCACCACCGGCAAGAGCTACCTCGACGTCCTGCAGGCGCTGGAATACCTAGGCCTGGACGCGCGCGCCTGCGCCGACCTCGGCATCCGCGTGTACAAGGTCGGCATGACCTGGCCGCTGGAGCCGGTCGGCCTGCGCGCGTTCGCGCGCGGCCTAGACGACATCCTGGTGGTCGAGGAGAAGCACGCCTTCATCGAAAGCCAGATGAAGGAATCGATGTACAACTGGGACGGCGGCAAGCGTCCGTCGATCGTCGGCAAGTACGACGAGAACGGCGAGTGGATCCTGCCGTCGACCGGCGAGCTGACCCCGGCGCGCATCGCCGGCGTGATCGCGCGCCGCATCCAGCGCTTCCACGATTCCGAGCAGATGCGCAACGTGCTGCGCTGGATGGAAGAGAAGGAAAGCGAGCTGGCGCTGCCGCGCGCCGCGTTCCCGCGCGTGCCGCACTACTGCTCGGGCTGCCCGCACAACACCTCGACCGTGGTGCCGGAAGGCTCGCGCGCGCTCGGCGGCATCGGTTGCCATTACATGGTCACCTGGATGGACCGCGACACCAACACCTTCACCCAGATGGGCGGCGAAGGCGTGACCTGGTGCGGGCAGTCGGCGTTCACCGAGACCGAGCACGTGTTCCAGAACCTCGGCGACGGCACCTATTTCCACAGCGGCTCGCTGGCGATCCGCCAGTCGGTCGCCGCCGGCGTCAACATCACCTACAAGATCCTCTACAACGACGCGGTCGCGATGACCGGCGGCCAGCCGGTCGACGGCACCCTGTCGGTGCCGCAGATCGCGCACCAGGTGCGCTCCGAGGGCGTGCACACGATCGTGCTGCTGTCCGACGACATCGCCAAGTGGAACAAGCGCGAGCTGTTCCCGAGCGACGTCGAGTTCCACGACCGCAAGGAGCTCGACGCGGTGCAGAAGCGCCTGCGCGAGACCAAGGGCGTCAGCGTGCTGATCTTCGACCAGACCTGCGCGACCGAGAAGCGCCGCCGGCGCAAGCGCGGCAAGATGGTCGATCCGCAGAAGCGCGTCATGGTCAACACCCTGGTCTGCGAAGGCTGCGGCGATTGCGGCAAGAAGTCGTTCTGCGTGTCGGTGCTGCCGAAGGAAACCGAGTTCGGGCGCAAGCGCGAGATCGACCAGTCGAACTGCAACAAGGACTATTCCTGCGTCAATGGCTTCTGCCCGAGCTTCGTCACCGTCGAAGGCGGCGGGCTGAAGAAGAAGAAAGGCTCGTCGGCCAAGGATCGCTTGAACGATCTGCCGCTGCCGACGCTGCCGTCGCTCGACCAGCCCTGGAACATCCTCATCACCGGCGTCGGCGGCACCGGCGTGGTCACCATCGGCGCGCTGCTCGGCATGGCCGGGCACCTGGAAGGCAAGGGCGCGAGCGTGCTCGACCAGACCGGCCTGGCGCAGAAGGGCGGCGCGGTGACCACCCACATCCGCATCGCCAAGGCCCCCGACGACATCCACGCCGTGCGCATCGCCGCCGGCGAGGCCGATCTGGTGCTGGGCTGCGACATGGTCGTGGTCAACGACTACTGGGCGCTGTCGAAGATCCGCGCCGGCCGCAGCCAGGTCGTGCTCAACAGCTACGAAGCGATGCCGGGCACCTTCACCACGCGTCCGGACATGCAGTTCCCGGCCACCGACATCGTCGCCGCGATCAAGCTCGCGCTCGGCGAGCAGGACCCGCATCTGGTCGATGCGACCCAGCTCGCCACCGCCCTGCTCGGCGACGCCATCGCCGCCAACCTGTTCATCCTCGGCTACGCCTGGCAGCGCGCGCTGGTGCCGATCAGCTTCGATGCGCTGATGCGCGCGATCGAGCTCAACGGCGCGGCGATCGAGATGAACAAGACCGCGTTCGCCTGGGGCCGCCTCGCCGCGATCGACCCGCGCGCGGTGGCCGAGGCCGCCGGCGTGACCCGCAAGGTGCCGACCGCGGCCGAAGCGACTCCGCACGACCTGCCGCACCTCAAGCCCGGCGAGTGGGAAGGCAACGAGTGGGGCGCGACCTCGGCGCCGCGCGCGACCCGCAACGAAGACGAACTGCGCCACCTGCCGGCCGGCGCCAAGGCCGACGGCGACAACGTCGCCTTCCTGCCGCTGGACGACCTGCGCCTGTCGCGCTCGCTCGACGAACTGGTCGCGCGCCGCGTCGCCTTCCTGACCGACTACCAGGACGCCGCCTACGCCAAGCGCTATTCCGACTTCGTCGCCAAGGTGCGCGAGGCGGAGCAGAAGCGGGCGCCGGGCTCGACCGACCTGGCCGAGGCCGTGGCGCGCTATTTCTTCAAGCTCATGGCCTACAAGGACGAGTACGAAGTCGCGCGCCTGTACACCAGCGGCGAGTTCAAGCGCCGCCTGGAGCAGCAGTTCGACGGCGACTACAAACTCAAGTTCCACCTCGCCCCGCCGCTGCTGGCGAAGAAGGACGCGCAGGGCCGGCTGATCAAGCAGGAATTCGGTCCCTGGGTGTTCACCGCGTTCAAGTGGATGGCCAAGCTGCGCGGCCTGCGCGGCGGCACCTTCGACATCTTCGGCTACACCGAGGAGCGCAAGATGGAGCGGCGCCTGATCGGCGAGTACGAGCAGACCGTCGGCGGCCTGCTCGACCGGCTCGACGGCGGCAACGTCGACCTGGCCGCGGAGATCGCCAGCATTCCCGAACACATCCGCGGCTACGGCCACGTCAAGGAAGACCACCTGCACAAGGCCAAGGCGCGCGAGGCGGAGCTGTTGAAGGAATTCGCCAATCCGCTGCGGATCGTGCAGGCGGCGTAAGCGGCCTGCGGCGATTTCGGCGGCAGGGCGCCGTGCCCGACGCCCTTTCCCCGACCGCGATTCGCGAAACGAGAAGGACGCCCCGCACTCGCGGGGCGTTTTTTTGCGCGCTTGTCGCGATACCGCAGCCCGTTGGACACTGCACGGGGCTCCCCATCGCGACGACACCATGAAACCGCCGATCTGCCACCTGTGCGGCCGCGACATGCTCGGCCATCTCGACGGCGGCGACCTGGTCGCGTTCGCCGATTACCAAGCGCTGCCCGTGGGCATGGCCGGGCATCCGCACGGCGCGGAATGGTTCTGCGGCGAGCACCTCGCCGCGGCGCGGGAATCGAAGGAGATGGACTGCGCCGAAGCGATGCGGCGTCTGCGCGAGCGCTACGGCATCGCGGCGGCGCGTTCGCACGATTGAGGAAGGGCCTGTGTGGGAGGGACTTCAGTCCCGACGCTTTCCGCTCAGATAGCCGGAATCTGCCTGCCTGAAACAAAAACATCGGGACTGAAGTCCCTCCCACAACAGCAGGCCATCGCTCAATCGGCTCAAATCGCCTGCAACGCCTGCCGCACCACCTGCGCGCTGGCATCGTCGCCGGCGCTGACCATCGCGTAGTTGTAGCCGCCGCGCGACCAGTACTGCGCCAGCAAGCCGCCGTCGCGACGGTCGCCGCGCGGCAGCAGGTGGTGGCGCGGGCCGGGCGGGCGGATGTAGAAGCTGATCGCCTCGCCGCCGGCGTGCTGATACACCACCAGCGCCGCGGCGCCCTGGTCGGTGGCGAGCAGGCGCGCGCCGACCGGGCGGTAGCCGGCGGCGCTGAGGTCGGGCAGGCGCATGGGCTCGCGGAAGTTCGCGTCGAGCCACGGCTGCACGTCGTTGGCGACGGTGTCGGCGCGCAGTTCGCCGCGCGCGGCGAACAGGCGATGCGCGGCGATCGCGTCGGCCATCGGCGCGGCCGCCAGCGTCGCCGACGGCGCCGGGCGGCTCCATTCGCGCGCCTGCCAGCCGCCGATGCCGCCCACGCCCAGGCTCAGCAGCAGCGCCGCGGCGAGCGCGTAGCGCGCGCCGCGGCGACGGGCGAGGCCGGCGCGCAGGCGCGCGGGGTCCAGCGCCGGTTCCGGCGCCGGGGCGGCGCCGGCGAGCGCGGCGCGCAGTTGCTGCGCGTCGCGCTGCCAGGCCTGCAGCTCGGCCAGCCGCTCGGGCTGACGCGCCAGCCAAGCCTCGACTTCGGCGCGGCGCGCGGGGTCCAGGCGGCCGTCGATGTAGGCGTGCAGGTCGTGTTCGTCGGGGACGTGGGTCATACGGAACTCGCAAGCGGAAGCGAAGGACGGAACGCGCGGATCATTTCAACAATCTCAGCGGCGCGGTCGCGGTCTCGCCGTCGCTGAGCCGGCGCAGCGCCTGGCGCGCGCGCGACAGCCGCGACATCACCGTGCCGATGGGGACCTCGAGGATGTCGGCCACTTCCTGATAGCTCAGGCCTTCCACCGACACCCACAGCAACAGGCTGCGCTGCTCCACCGGCAGCCGTTGCAGCGCTTCCAGGGTCGAGCGCGCGAGCGTTTCGCGCTCGGCCGAGGGCTGGCTGTCGGCCGAGCCCAGGCCGATGCGCGCGAGCAGGCCGGCGTAGCGCTGGGCGCGGCGCTGGCCGTCGAGGAACTGGCGGTAGAGGATCGAGAACAGCCACGGCCGCAGCGCGGCCTCGTCGCGGCGCTGGCTCCAGCCGACGATGGCGCGCTCCAGCGCGCTCTGCACCAGATCGTCGGCGGCGTGGGGATCGCGCGCCAGCCAGCGCGCGAAGCGCCGCAACGAGGGCAGTTGTTCGCGCAGGGCCTGGTCGAGTTCGTGCGGGGACATGGGCGCGGGGCCGGGTCGGATTCCGAGTGGGTTCGGGGAGGGTTCGGGGAGGGTTCGTCGGTAGGACGCCGCCGCGCGCAGTTTATTCCCTGCGCGTGTTCGCCCCGCGCAGGGAATAAGCCGCGGCGGCGCGCGTCGTACCCCTATCGACCCACTGACGCAGCCACGCCCAAGGCCATGAACGAGCCCACCGCCCCGCCCCGACCGCCCTTCCCGCTCGCCCGCTGGACCCTGATCGCGCTCGCGGTCGGCGGCCTCGCCGGCGCCTTCGCCTATGTCGCCGGCTACCTCGACCCGCAACGGCTGACGCCGGCGCGCGTGGTCGATCAACTGCAGGCCAACGGCGGCGTCCACCCCGGCTACCGCCGCAACCACGCCAAGGGCGTGTGCGTGATTGGCCGCTTCGACAGCAGCGGCAAGGCGGCGCCCTACTCGCGCGCGGCCTTGTTCGCCGCCGGCGCGCGCACGCCGCTGGTCGGGCGCTTCGCCCTGCCCGGCGGCAATCCCTACGCGCCCGACGGCGGCGTGCCGATCCGCAGCCTGGCGTTGCGCCTGACCCAGGCCGATGGCCAGCAGTGGCGCACCGGCATGAACAACATGCCGGTGTTCCCGGTCGCTACGCCGCAGGCCTTTTACGAACAACTGCGTGCGACCGCGCCCGACCCGGCCACCGGCAAGCCCGACCCGGCCAGGCAGAAGGCGTTCTTCGAAGCGCACCCGGAGACCGCCGCGTTCCGCGCCTGGATCAAGGACCAGAAGCCTTCGGCCAGCTACGCCACCGATGCCTACTACGGCCTCAACGCGTTCTACTTCGTCGGCGCCGACGGCGCGCGCCACGCGGTGCGCTGGCAGGTCGAACCCGACAACGGCGCGGCCGCCGCGCCGCTGGGCGCGCAGGACGTGAACACGCTCGCCGCCGAACTCGAACGCCGCCTCAATCAGGCACCGCTGCGCTGGCGGCTGTGGGCGACGCTGGCCGCGCCCGGCGATCCGGTCGACGATGCGACCCAATCCTGGCCCGCGCAGCGCCCGCGGATCGACGCCGGCACGGTGATCCTCGAACGCGCGCAGGACCAGGACAGCGGCGAATGCCGCGACATCAACTACGACCCGCTGGTGTTGCCCGACGGCATCGTCGCCTCGGCCGATCCGCTGCTGCCGGCGCGCTCGGCCGCCTACGCCGAGTCCTACCGTCGTCGCACTTATGAGGAAGCGCGCGCCGGCGGCCGTCCGCCGCGGGAGGCCGCGCGATGAACCGCGAAACCGCAACGACGATATTCTGGTGGCCGGCGCGGGTGCTGCACTGGCTGATGGCGGCGATGATCCTGGCGATGCTGTTCGTCGGCGCCGGCCTGGTCGCGAGCGTGTCCGAGCGCCACGCCTGGCTGCTGGCGCTGCACAAGCCGCTCGGCATCGCGATCCTGCTGCTGGCGGTGCTGCGGCTGGCGCTGCGGTTGCGGCATCGGCCGCCGCCGCTGCCGCGCGACCTCGCCCCGGCCGTGCGCCTGGCCGCGCACGCCTCGCACTGGCTGCTGTACGCGCTGATGCTGGCGATGCCGCTGATCGGCTGGGCGATGCTGTCGGCCGGCGGTTATCCGGTCGAGCTCGGCGCGGGCGTGCGGCTGCCGCCGATCGCGCCGTTCGACCCGAGTTGGTTCGCGGCCTTGCGCTGGCTGCATCGGGCCCTGGCGCACGCCCTGTTCGCGCTGGTGCTGGCGCACCTGGGCGCGGCGCTGTACCACGGCCTGATCCGGCGCGACGGGGTGCTGCGCAGCATGCTGTGGCGGCAACGCAGCGCGCCGGACTGAATCGTCGCGTCCGCAGCCCCTGTAGGAGCGGCGCGAGCCGCGACCGCGACACCGCGCTTACGGCGCGAGCGGCTACCCCGCGGTCGCGACTCGCGTCGCTCCTACAGGGGGCAGGCCGTTTGTCGCGGACGGCGTGGGAGGGACTTCAGTCCCGATGCTGTTCGCTCGGATCGCCGCGCGCGTTCAACGCTGCGCGCGCGGAAACTCGGCCCGTCCCAACGCATACGGCAACAAGCGCGCGATGTTGCGCGCATCGTCGATGCCGCGATGGTGGGTGCCGGCGAAGTCCAGCCGCACCCGCTTCACCCCGCCGTCGAGGCCGAACTTGCGTCCGGAACCCTCGCGCTGCGCGAACAGGCGCTTGATGTTGTGGTGCGGCGCGCCGACCGGGTTGGGCACGCGGTGGAAATCGCAGTCCTGTTGCAGTTGGTTGCGGTCGTAGTCGCCCCACGAGCCCCAGACCAGGTCGGCGTAGCCGCCGCGCCAGGCCTTGAGCGCGGCGGCGGCTTCGGCGAAACCCGGCGCGGCGTCGACGTCGGCCTGGGCGATGCTGGTGAGCCGGGTGCAGAACGCGGTCAGGCGAGGATGCCGCACCGGCCGCACGAAGCTTTGGAATTCGCCGATCACCGCCAGCGATGCGGTGTCGACCATCACCGCGCCGATCTCGATGATCTCCATCTGATGGCGCGGGACGGCGCCGTCGTCGGCGCAGGTGGCTTCGAAGTCGATCAGCAGGTAATGCGTGGGTTGTCGTTCTATGGTTTCGTTCATGGCGCGGCAGTGTCTCGCGACCGCTGTGCGGGTGTAAGGCCGTCGGTCGGCCGCCGGGCGGTTGCGCAGCGGCTGGTGCAAGAGCATCGGGCCTGAAGGCCCTCCCACAACGCCCGCTCGGTCGAGCCGCGCCGGCTCCCGCAACACCGGCGCGCTCGAGCCGCGCAGATCACTTGGGCGCGAATATCTTCGACAGGCGATCCGGCGTGCCTTCGATGCGTTCCAGGCGCGGATAGCGCAGGCCGCCGCGGTAGTCGATGCGCAGCGTGCGCACGACGTCGCCGTTGCGCACGATCAATTCGATCGGCTTGCCGTCCTTGGCCGCGGTCACCGCGTCCTTGAGCCGCTCGCCGTTGGCGGCGTAGCCGTTGATCGCCATCAGGTTGCTGCCCGGGGCGATGCCGGCGTCGAACGCCGGGCCGTCCCAGCGCACCGCGCCGACCGTGTTGTCGTTGGACAGGGTCAGGCCCAGCGAGTAAGTCAGGTCGGTGAGCTTGCGGTCGCTCTCCACCAGTTTGCCGGTCTCGGTCGGAGTGTCGGCGAAGGCGAGCTTCCAGCCGCTCGCGGCCAAGCCGTCGATCGGCGCGGCGCGCGCGTCCAGGCGTTCGCGCAGGAACCCGGCCCAGTCGAACGCGACCACGCCGTTCAAGGCCGCGACCACGTCCTCGAATTCGTACGGCTTGACCTCGTAGTCGCCGTCGGCGCCGTGGAAGAAGGCGCGGGCGAAATCGTCGAGCGAACGCTTGTCGCCGCTGAGCGCGCGCAGCTTGGCGTCCACCGCCAGCCAGATCAGTTGCCCGCCGCTGTAGTAGTCCTCGCTGAGCTGGTAGCTCGGATAGGCCTTGGGCCGGCGCATCGCGATCACCGGGTCCAGGGTGGTGTCCTGGATCGCGCGCCAGCCCAGGCCCGGGCGGTCCTCGGCGTAGCGCGCGGCGACCAGCGCCAGCGTGTCGCGCGCGAACTGCGGCTTCCACAGGCCCGAACGCGCCGCCAGCACATAACCCCAATACTGGGTCTGGCCTTCGTACACCCACAGCAGGCTGTCGCGCAGCGGCTGGTTGAAGTTGCCGGCGACCAGCCCGGCCGGGCGCCGGAACTTGCCGTTCCAGGCGTGCACGTACTCGTGCGCGAGCAGGTCGCGACCGGTCGCGGCGGTGCCGTCCCAGCCGGTGAAGTAGTCCACGTCCACGCCGTTCTCGCTGGAGCGGTGGTGCTCCAGGCCGATGCCGCTCATCTGGCCCGACAGCGACAGCAGGAACTCGTAGCGGTCGTAAGGCTGCGAGCCGAACAGCTTGACCGCCTGGGTCACCAGCTCGCGATGCGGCTTGAGCTGCTCGGGTTTGGCGTCCAGGTACTTGGCCGCGTCGGCGACCAGGTTGAGTCGCACCGGAATCTTCGCGCCCGGCGCCAGATCGATCTGCTTGTAGTGGCGGCCGGCGAACACCGGCGAGTCCAGCAAGGTGTTGAGCGGGACCTCGCGATAGCGCAGCACGTCGCCCTGGCGCGACTCCAGTTCCAGCGCGGTGCCGGCCTGCCAGCCCGCCGGCAGCTTCAGGCTCGGCGCGACCTGGATGCCGCGCGCGTAATAGCCGGCCGGATACAAGGCGACCTGGTTCCACTGCACGTTGAGCGTATCGGCGGTCATCACCACCCGGCCCTGGTTGCCCGCAGTCGGGGTGAGCATGTCGAACTCGACGTCCAGTTCGCCCACGCCCTGCGGCACGTCGAGCTTGAACGCGTACACGTCGAGCGGATCGCGGGTCCAGGCCAGCGCCTGGCCGTTGCCGCGGATGCGCAGGCCGGCGAGCTTGTCGATCGGCCCGGTCGGCGAGTGGTTGCCCTGGATCCACTGCGGGAACAGCAGGGTCAGCGGCCCGGCCTGGACCGGAATGCGCTGGCGCGCGTGCAGCACGCGACGGGCGATGTCGCTGGCGTCGACCTCCAGTTGCAGCTTGCCCGGATACGGCCGGTCCTGCGGCGGCGCGGTCTGCGCGTGCAGCGGCAGCGCGGCGGCGATCAGCAGGGGCAGCAGGGCGAGCGGGGATCGGCGCATGGACGGACTCCGGCGGTACGGGAAAGACGATCCCGCATCCTAACCAGCCCGGCGCGGCCGGCCCCTGCCATTGGGCATGCACGCGCGTCGCCGGGCCCGCCGCGGCGGCGTGGCGACCGATTGCGCACAAACGCGCGCCCGCGGCGGAACAACGGGCGCTGCCCGCCGCCGTCGCCGCGCTCAGCGCGCCGGCAGGGCTTCCTCGCTGCGCGCGCTGCGTTCGGACTCGCCCTCGCCGTCGGCGAAGTAACGCATCGCCGCGACCTTGCCCGTGCCGTCGCGTTCCAGCCGCAGCCGGGCGATGCCGTCGGGGTAGACGAAGGTTTCGGCCGCGACCGGGGTCAGCCGCTGCGGCGCGCCGCCGCCGATGCGCTGCACCGCCAGGCTGCCGGCATCGGCGCGCAGCGCCCAGGCCCGTTGCGGATCGAGCCGGTACACGCCCTCGGCCGAGGCCAGCGCGGCGGCATCGACCGGCACCGCGCGCGCCGGCGGATACGGCGCGCCCATCGCCATCGCGCCCAGCTGGCGCGCGATCGCCTCCAGGCCGATCCCGCCCGGCGCGCCGCTTTCGTCGTTGCTCAGCACCGCCACCGTGGTCGCGCTGGTCGGTTCGTACAGCAGATACGACGCGAAGCCGAAGATCCCGCCGCCGTGCGCATAGGTCAGGCGCCCATGCATCGGCATCCGGCCGATGCCGTAGCCATAGCCGTACTCGCCGTGGCGGGCCTTGCCGTGGGCGCTGATCATCTCGCGGTAGTGCTGCGCGCTGAGCACCCGGCCGCCGTGCAGCGCGCGGTTCCAGCGCCACAGATCGTCGAGCGTGGACACCAGGGCGCCGGCCGCGTGCGGCTGGCTCATATCCAGGAACGCCATCGGCAGCACCGCGCCGTCGCGCCGCGCATAGCCGGCGACCATGCCCGGAATCAGCGTGCGCACGTCGCCGTAGCGGGTATGCGCCAGGCCCAGCGGCTGCAGCAGCGTCTCGCGCAGGTATTCGTGCCAGGGCCGGCCGCTCGCCGCCTCGATCACCGCGCCGAGCAGCACGTAGCCCGAATTGTTGTAGCGATAGTCCTGGCCCGGCGCGAAGTCCGCCGGCAGGTCCTTGAACACCGCGATCAACTCCCCGGTGTTCAACTCGCGCTTGATCGACTCGTGCATGTAGCCGTCGATGCCGGTGTAGCTCTTCACCCCGGAGGTATGGTCGAGCAGTTGCCGGACCTGGATCGCATCGCCGTTGGGGTAGTCCTTCACGTATTTCGACAGCGGATCGTCGAGCCCGACCTTGCCGGCCTCGACCAGCTTGAGCAGGCCGGCGGCGGCGAACTGCTTGGTCACCGAGCCGATCCGGAACACCTGATCCGGGCTCAGCGGCACGCCGAGTTCGACCTCGGCCAAGCCGCGCGCGCCGCGGTAAAGCACGCGGTCGCCGCGCGCGACCAGCACCGCGATGCCGGGCGCGCCCTCGGGCGCGTTCTGCGCCAGCAGGCGATCGGCCAGCGCGCGCAGTTCGGCGTCTTCGGCGGCCTGCGTAGCGGCGGGCGCGGGTGCCGCGGCCGACGCCGGCACGGGCGCGAGCGCCAGCCCGGACAGCAACGCCGCGCAGGCGGCCGACAGCAGCAGGGATCGGGCGGGCGGCATGACGACTCCATTCGCAGGTGCGCAGCGCCGGACGTTAACGGCGGCGCCGCGACGGTCGCTACCGCCGGAAGTCCCGACGACTTTCGTCCAGGGGTTTCTGGTCAGGGGTTTCGGTCAGGAGTTCCGTTCGGGAATTTCGCCAACGACTTCGACCAGGGCCAGGATCTTCGGCCGCACCTGCCAAGCGCGACATCGCCCCCGCCGCGTTCGGTCGAAGCCCGAAGCCGACGCCCGGCCGCGACCACGGGCCAGCATCCGCGCCCTTACTGAACGACCGGTTTTGCATTTCCACAAACGCCTAACCCGGCGCCCGCGGCGATTGGCTAGCATGCGGCGTTTCCGTCGTCCCCTGCCCGACCGCCCCGATGATCCGACGCCAGTTCCTTAAATCCGCGGCCGCCGCCCTGGCCTCCTTCGGCCTGCCCCTGCCCGCGCTGGCCCTGGCCGGCGCGACCGCGCCGAAGAAGCTCGGCGCGCCGCAGCCGTTCGACTACGCCACGCTTAAAGGCCAGGCGCGCGCGCTGGCGCAACAGGCCTACGCGCCGCGCAGCACCACCCTGCCGCCGGCGCTGGCCGGGCTCAACTGGGACCAGTACCAGTCGATCCGCTTCCGCCGCGACCACGCGCTGTGGGGCGACGGCGACGGCAAGTTCCTGGCCCAGTTCTTCCACCTCGGCCTGTTCTTCAAATCGCCGGTGCGCATGTTCGAACTGGCCGACGGCCAGGCGCGCGAACTGGCCTACGACCCGGAAATGTTCGACCGCGCCGCCAGCGGCCTCAAGCCCGGCGCGCCGCTGCCGCCGGACCTGGGCTTCGCCGGCTTCCGCCTCAACACCCGCAAGGACCCCGAACGCGACTTCGCCGCGTTCCTCGGCGCCAGCTACTTCCGCGCGGTCGGCGCGGAAGGCCAGTACGGCCAGTCCGCGCGCGGTCTCGCCATCGACACCGGCAGCGGCCGCCCCGAGGAGTTCCCCGACTTCGTCGCCTATTGGCTGGAGCGCCCGTCCAACGACTCCGACACGGTCGTGGTCTACGGCCTGCTCGACTCGCCCAGCATCGCCGGCGCCTACCGCTTCGCCATCACCCCGGGCGAGGTGCTGCTGATGGACATCGACTGCGCGCTGTACCCGCGCAAGACCATCGAACGCCTCGGCCTGGGCCCGTGCACCAGCATGTACCAGGTCGGCGAGAACGACCGCCGCATGGACTGGGACTGGCGCCCGGAGATCCACGACACCGACGGCCTGGCGATGTGGACCGGCAGCGGCGAGTGGATCTGGCGTCCGCTGTGCAATCCCGAACAGCTGCGCTTCAACATGTTCGCCGACGACAACCCGCGCGGCTTCGGCCTGCTGCAGCGCGACCGCAACTTCGACCACTACCAGGACGACGGCGTGTTCTACGAGAAGCGCCCGTGCCTGTGGATCGAACCCAAGCGCGGCTGGGGCGCGGGCTCGGTGCAACTGGTCGAGATCCCGACGCTCGACGAGACCTTCGACAACATCGTCGCGTTCTGGAACCCGCGCGAAAAACCGCAGGCCGGGCAGGAACTGCTGTACGGCTACCGCCTGTACTGGGGCGCGCGACCGCCGGCGGCGCCCAAGCTCGCCCACTGCGTGGCCACCCGCACCGGCCTGGGCGGCCGCATCGGCTTCAAGCGCGAGACCTTCTCCTGGCGGTTCGCGGTCGACTTCGTCGGCGGCGACCTGGCCGCGCTGGCCAAACGCGACGCCACCGTCGAACCGGCGCTGCAGATTTCCAAGGGCAAACTGGAAACCGTCTCCTGCCGCCCGCTGCACGAAATCGACGGCTACCGGGTCATGTTCGACGTCGTGCCGCCGGGCGACGGCACCGACCAACTCGACTTGCGCCTGTTCCTGCGCGACGCCAGCGGCGCGCTCAGCGAAACCTGGCTGTACCAGTGGTCGCCGCCGCCGAAGAGCGAACGCAAGCTCTACTGACGCCATCGCAGGCCCCGACCGCTGCGACGACGGCTCCTTGTAGGAGCGTCGCAAGCCGCGACCGCGACAACGCGGCTACGGCGAAACCCACGGCGTAGTTGTATTGCCGCGGTCGCGACTCGCGTCGCTCCTACAGTCGGAATCGCCGCATCGATCCGTCTCGAACCCGGCCTGTCGCGCTCTTCCAAGCAACGCCAATGTCGCAACGCCTCCTGTAGGAGCGACGCGAGTCGCGACCGCGATAACGCAGCCACGACGAAACCGACGACGCAGTCGCGTCGCCGCAGCAATCAGAATCGCGACACCGCCCCGCGCGGCACCACCGCCGGCCGCCGCCCTGCCCCGCTTACGCCACCCGCGAACGCCGCGCGCGGGTCAGGTGCACCAGCAGCAGCGAGATCGCCGCCGGGGTCATCCCGGGAATCCGCTGCGCCTGCCCGATCGTCTGCGGCCGCACCCGTTCGAGTTTTTGTTGCGCCTCGGCCGACAGCCCGCGCACCGCGGCGTAGTCGAAGCCATCGGGAATCGGCGTGTTCTCGTTGCGCTGCTGGCGCTCGATCTCTTCGCGCTGGCGATCCAGGTAACCGGCGTACTTCACCCCGATCTCGACCTGCTCGGCCACTTCGGGCGCGCTCACGCCCGGGCCCAGCGAGGCCACCCGCATCAGCGTGGCGTAGTCCAGTTCCGGCCGCTTGAGCAGATCGCGCGCGCTGCTCTCGCGGCTGACCTCGATGCCCAGCGTCTGCGCGATCTCGCGTCCGAGCGCGTTGTTCGGCGCCGCCCACACCGCGCCCAGGCGCGCGGTCTCGCGCTCCACCGCTTCGCGCTTGCGCGCGAACGCGTCCCAGCGCGCCGCGTCGACCAGACCCAGTTCGCGCCCGACCGGGGTCAGGCGCAGGTCGGCGTTGTCCTCGCGCAACTGCAGCCGGTACTCGGCGCGCGAGGTGAACATGCGGTACGGCTCGCTGGTGCCGTGGGTGATCAGGTCGTCGACCAGCACGCCGAGGTAGGCCTCGTCGCGGCGCGGGCTCCAGCCGTCGGCGCCGCGCACGAAGCGCGCGGCGTTGACGCCGGCCAGCAGGCCCTGCGCGGCGGCTTCCTCGTAACCGGTGGTGCCGTTGATCTGGCCGGCGAAGAACAGGCCGGCCACGGCCTTGGTCTCCAGCGTGGTCTTGAGCCCGCGCGGATCGAAGAAGTCGTACTCGATCGCGTAGCCGGGCCGGGTGATGTGGGCGTGCTCGAAGCCGCGGATCGAACGCACCAGGTCCAGCTGCACGTCGAACGGCAGCGAGGTCGAGATGCCGTTGGGGTAGATCTCGGTTACCTCCAGCCCCTCGGGCTCGACGAAGATCTGGTGGCTGGCCTTCTCGGCGAAGCGCACCACCTTGTCCTCGATCGAGGGGCAGTAACGCGGGCCGATGCCCTCGATCTGGCCGGTGTACAGCGGCGAGCGGTCGAGCGCGCCGCGGATGATCTCGTGGGTGCGTTCGCTGGTGTGGGTGATCCAGCACGAGACCTGACGCGGATGGTCGGCCGGCGTGCCCAGGAACGACATCACCGGACGCGGGTCGTCGCCCGGCTGCTCCTCCATCACCGCGTAGTCGAGGCTGCGCCCGTCGATGCGCGGCGGCGTGCCGGTCTTGAGCCGGTCGACCACGAACGGCCCCTCGCGCAGGCGCGCGGCCAGCGCGGTCGCGGGCGGGTCGCCGGCGCGGCCGGCGGCGTAGGTGGTCTGGCCGACGTGGACCTTGCCGGCGAGGAAGGTGCCGGCGGTCAACACCACCGCCGGCGCGCGGAAGCGCAGGCCGGTCTGGGTCAGCACGCCGGCGACGCGGCCGGCGTCGAACTCGATGTCGTCGACCGCGGCCTGGAACAAGGTCAGGCCCGGCTGCGCCTCGACCGCGCGGCGGATGAAGGCGCGGTACAGCGAGCGGTCGGCCTGGCAGCGGGTCGCGCGCACTGCCGGCCCCTTGCTGGCGTTGAGCCGGCGCCACTGGATGCCGGCGGCGTCGGCAGCGCGCGCCATGATCCCGCCGAACGCATCGATCTCCTTGACCAGATGGCCCTTGCCGATGCCGCCGATGGCCGGGTTGCAGCTCATCGCCCCGACCGTCTCCACCGAGTGAGTCAGCAGCAGCGTGCGCGCACCCGCGCGTGCGGCCGCCAGCGCGGCCTCGGTCCCGGCGTGGCCGCCGCCGACCACGATGACGTCGTATTGGTAGAAGGAGTCGGACACGGGATCGGAGCTTAGGAATTCGGAAAACCGGGCTGCCCGGCGAGGGCGAGGGCGAGGGCGAGGGCGCCATTTTCGCACGCTCGAGCCGAGCCGGCCTTCAGTTCGGAGCGCGACCCACGGCTACGAATGCCGACACCCGGATCGCATTCCGAACTTGGCACAGTTCATGCTTGAGTTATCCATGCACCTTGCGGGGCAGGCGCTAGACGCCGGCTGGAATTGGAACAGGGGCTGGCCAAGCGCTCGCGGGGGAAGCCGGGGGCCGAATGTCGGGGGACATTCGGCCCCTTTTTATTGCCTGTCGTTTGGGCCCGACCCGCTCGGGCCGCCGCCTGCGGGGCTGCCACCCCGGCCGCATCGCCCCACCGGGGCCTTCGATGCAACCCATTGATTCCAAAAGAAAAGCGCGCGTAGATACGCGCGCTTTCCGGTCGCGCCCGCGATGCGGGGCGGAATGGGCGCCGACGCCTGACGGGGACGGAACAGGGGGGATCCGTGATTCCTCGCCAGGCGCCGACATAGAAACCTGTCCTTACCGAAAACGTCCAAATGCGACGTAAGCGGTCAGTAGCGGTAGATTGCTGTCACTTCGTCAGGAACGCAAGTGCGCGCGGTTCCAGTTCCAAGCAAAAAGGGGCCCGCAGGCCCCTTTAGGTGTTACGAACGGTCGTAATCGGCCGACAACCGGTGTCCGCCTGTTCAGCGGACGCCGGATCAGCGCTCCACGTCGCGCCAGGCGCGGCCGCCATCGCGACGCACGGACGGCGCGGCCGGAGCGCGCGGCGCCATTTGCGGCCGCGCCATCTGCATCTGCGGACGCACCTGCGGCGTCGCACCCGGGTTGTTGTTGCGCGGGCCCCAGGCGCCGCCGCCGACCGGGCGGGTGTCGCGCCACGGCAGGCCGCCGTCGCCGCGGCTGGGCGGGTTGCCGCTCGTGGGCGGATTCGGCCGGTTGGGCCGGTGCGGGCGGTTGGGGTAGTAGTAGCGCGGATAGCCGTAGTAGTACGGGTTGCCGTAATACCCGTAGTACGGATTGCCGTAGTAGCCGCCGTTGCGGAAACGGTAGGACTCGCCGTACGGGTAATAGCCGTAGCCCGGCCCGTAATAGCCGCCGCCGTAGCCGCCGTAATAGTTGTAGTCCACGCTCGGCCGGCCGTAGTAATACGTGCCCGGACCGCCGCCGCCGCGGGCGGTGTAGTCGGTGACGCAGCCGGCCAGCAGGCCGGCTGCAAGAAGTGGAATCATCAGTTTGCGGATCATGGCAGACCCCCCGGTTAGGGTTTCAGATTCTGCCTGAAGCTTTGAACTCGGGCTTAACTCTCCCGACCCGCAAATGTCAGGTTCAGGCCGCTTCGGCCGGGGCCGCGTCGTCGCTCAGGTCGACGTGGGGCGCCTGCTGCGGATGATCCGCGGTGGGGTTCATCACCGGCGGCGGGTAGCAGCCGGTGAGCAAGGCCGAGAGCAGGCTGGCAGCCAGGCAGAGCGAAAGTTTGCGCATGGAACATCCCCTGTGTTGGGCGCCGACGCGGGGCGTCGCGGGTCGTGGTGGTCCGGAGGCGCGGGCGCGTCCGGGATGGCGAGGAACCAACATGGCCGTCGGATCCGCGGATGGCCAGCCGGCGCAACCGACGACCGGCCGCCCGGCACGCGTCCGATGCGCCATCGCCCATTGCGCGACCGGCACTCCTGCGGGTCTTCCTTAAACTATCGGCGAAGAACGGCGCGATTGCGGTACGGGTTCACAAATCGTTGCGTATCGATACAGGCGGACCTGCACCGCGCCTGACTTTAGGGGATTGCGCCGGACCGCGCCGTCGCGGGAACCTTCACCGATGCGTCCGGTCGCACCTGTACCGGCCGCGACCGTCCGTGCTGCGGCCGCGACGGCGTCTTTCTACTTCCCGGCCGGTACTCGATGATCGAATTGGATGCGGTCCATCGTCGCTACGAAATGAATGGACAAGCGGTGAATGCGTTGGCCGGGGTGGACCTGAAGATCGGCGCGGGCGAGTTCGTCGCGATCACCGGCGCGTCCGGCTCGGGCAAGTCGAGCCTGCTCAACATCCTGGGCTGCCTGGACCGGCCCACCCGCGGCCGCTACCTGATCGAAGGTCGCGACGTGGCCGAGTTCGACGACGAGGCCGCCAGCGACATCCGCAACCGCCGCATCGGCTTCGTGTTCCAGAGCTTCCACCTGCTGCCGCGGCTGACGGTGCTGGAAAACGTGCTGCTGCCGCTGCGCTTCCACCGCCAGCCGCCGGCCGACGCGCCCGAGCGCGCGCAGCGGCTGCTGGCGCGGGTCGGCCTGGGCGAGCGCAGCGCGCACCGGCCGAGCGAGCTGTCCGGCGGCCAGCAGCAGCGCGCCGCGATCGCCCGCGCGCTGCTGCTGCAGCCGGCGCTGCTGCTCGCCGACGAACCCACCGGCAACCTGGATTCCAAGAGCGCGGCCGACGTGCTCGACCTGATCGGCGAAGTCCACGCCGGCGGCCAGACCGTGGTGCTGGTGACCCACGACCGCGATCTGGCCGCGCGCGCGCCGCGCGAGGTGCGCCTGCACGACGGCAAGGTCGACCATGACTCGGCGGCCTGAGCGCATGGCTGCGCGCGCATGCGCCATGGTTCTCGTGCTGGCGGCGCCGGCCGCGGGCGCGGTGGTGCTGACCGGCGAGGTGCGCTCGGCCGGCGCGCAGCAGATCTATACGCCGCAGGCCAACACCGCGCCGGTGTCGATCCGCTACTTCGTGCCCGAGGGCCAGGCGGTCAAGGCCGGCGAGGTGGTGCTGCGCATCGATCCGGGCCAGGCCGGCACCCAGATTCCCGAGCTCGATGCCAAGATCGAACAGGCGCGGGCCAAGTCGGCCAAGGAATTGGCCGAGCTCGAGGTCAAGGCGGTCGACGCCGAAGTCGCGCTCGCCGACGCCGACGCCGCGCTGGCCACGGCCAAGGTCGAGGCGGCGATCCCGCGCGGGCTGATCTCGCAACTGGACTACGACCGCCACCAGGGCGACCTGGACAAGGCCGTGCGCGAACAACGGCTCAAGCGCGAACAGCTCGACGCCGCGCGCGCCGCGGTCGCGCGCCGGCGCCAGGACGGCGAGCTGGAAACGCGCAAGCTCAGCGTGCAGCGCGATTACTACGCCGCGCTGCTGCGCCAGTCGGAAGTGCGCGCCGAGCGCGACGGCATCGTCCTGCACGGGTTCAACAACAACTGGATCGGCGGGCGCATCGACGAAGGCAGCTCGACCATGCCCGGCAGCAAGGCCGGCGAGGTGGTCGGCAGCGGCGGCGCGATGCAGGTGCGGGCCTGGGCGCTGGAGCCCGACCGTCCCGGCCTGCGCGTCGGCCAGGACGTGCGGCTGAGTTTCGATGCGTTGCCGCGGCGCGAACTGCGCGGACGCATCACCGCCATCGCCGGCGCGCCGGACCGCAAGTCCGAGTGGGGCGAGGGCCGCTACTTCGCCATCGACATCGACCTGCCGGCCGGCCACGGCCTGGCGCTGCTGCCGGGCATGAGCGTGCGGGTGACCGCGCCGGCGGCTAGCGGCGCGGGAGCGGGCGGCGCGGGAGCGGGACGATGAGCCGGTTCCTGCGCAGCGCCGCCGCGCTCGTCCTCGCCGCCGCGGCCTTCGCAGCGGCCGCCGCGCCGCCGCTGCGCGTGGACGGCGAGGTCTACGCGCGCCGCTCCTCGCCGCTGATGCCGCCGAACGTGGAGCGGATGTGGCAGTTCGCGATCACCCAGCTCGCGCCCGACGGCGCGCCGGTCAAACGCGGGCAGACCGTGATCAGCTTCGACAGCAGCGACGTAATCAAGCAGCTCACCGAGAAGCGCAGCCAGCTCAAGGAAAAACAGAGCGAGCTGGAAAAGCTCGACCTGGAACTGGCCGAACGCGAACGCACCGAACGGCTGGCCACGGCCGAGGCACTGGCGGCGCTGGAGAAGGCCAAGCGCAAGACCGAGCAGCCGGCCGAGCTGATCGCCGGCATCGAGTACCGCAAGCTGGTGGTCGCGCGCCAGCAGGCCGAGCGCAAGATGGAACTGGCGCGCAAGCGCGAGGGGCTGTCGGCCGAACAGCGCCGGCAGGAGCGGCGCCTGCTGGCCGCCGAGCGCGACCAACTGCAGGCCGACGTGGATCGCCTGCAGCGTTCGCTCACGGCGCTCGACGTGGTCGCGCCGCGCGACGGATTGATGATGCACCGGAGCAATTTCGAGGGCGAGAAGTTCGACGTCGGCTCGCAGGTCTGGGTCGGCCAGACCGTGGCCGAGATTCCCGACATGGCCACGCTGGCGGTGCGCGCGGAACTGGCCGAGCGCGAGTTGTCGCAGGTCAAGGTCGGCGCGCCGGTGCGGATCGTGGTCGAGGGCGGCGCCGGACGCGCGTTGCGCGGCAAGGTCGCCTCGGTCGGGCGCGCGGTGCGCAGCAAGTCGCAGGTGCAACCGGTGCCGGTGCTGGACCTGGACGTGCAACTCGACGACGCGCACGCGCCGTTGCGGCCGGGACAGGCGGTGCGGGTGGAGATTTCGGCGGCTGCGAGCGCGCGCGCGGCCCGAACGGCGAGCGCGGGAGCCGGACGATGACGCTGCGCACGGAGCTCGCGGCCGCCGCGCTGGCGGCCTGCGCATTGACGCTCGCCGCGTGCTCGGACGAGATCGCCCCGGCGGCGACCGAGACCGTCGCCGCCGCGCCGTTGCGCCTGAGCGTGCGCGGCGAAGGCGAGCTGAAGTCGGCCAAGGCGACCCCGCTGAACGTGCCCGGCCGCAACTGGGCCGCGCGCCAGGTCGAGTGGATGCTGGCGGAAGGCAGCGCGGTCAAGAAGGGCGATCTGATCGCGCGCTTCTCCGCCGACCAAGGCAAGCAGGAACTGGCACAGACCCTGATCGACCTGCAGCGCAATCAGCTCGCGCGCGCGGCCAAGCAGGGCGATCTGGACACCGCGCAAAGCAAGGTCGGCGTCGACCTGGCCCAGGTCGCGGTGCAGCTGGCGATCGCCGAGCGCTACGCCAGCGCGGACCTGAGCACGATGGCGCGCAACGAGGTGCTCGACGCAGTCCAGGACCGCAGCTTCCTGACCGAGAAGCAGGACATCCTGCAATGGCAGCGCAGCCAGTCCGGCGTGCGCGGCAACGCCGAACTGGCGGTGCTCGACGCCCAGCGCGCCACCTACGACATCGCCGCCAAGGCCCGCCAGTCCGACCTGGACGCGCTGGAACTGCGCGCGCCCAACGACGGCGTGCTGATGCTGGCGAGCAACTGGCAGGGCGACAAGCCCGCGATCGGCGCGACCCTGCGCGCCGGCTTCGACTACGGCAGCCTGCCCGACGCCTCGGCGATGGAATTGGAATTGAACCTGCCGCAGATCGAGACCCAGGGCATCCAGGTCGGCAACGCCGTGGAGATGTTCCCGGTCGGCCGGCCCGAGCAGAAGATCCTCAGCAAGCTGTCCTGGGTCGCCAGCGCGGCCAAGGTGCGCAACCAGCAGAGTCCGGTGAAGTACCTGAGCATGAAGGCGCCGATCCCGGCCGAGGCGATCGCGCGCTACAAGCTGGTGCCGGGCCAGCAGTTGGAGGCCAGGGTGCTGTTGCTGGATGCGCCGAAGGCGATCAGCGTGGCCAACGTCGCCATCGACAGCGACGAAGGCCGCGACTATGTGCGCGTGAGCGACGGCGGCCAGTTCCGCCGCCGCGAGATCGAGCTCGGCGTGCGCGGGCCGGCGCGCTCGCAGGTGCTGTCGGGCCTGCGCGAGGGCGATCGGGTGCTGCTGGCCGAGGCTGGCGCGATCGACGCGCCCACCGCCAAGGCCGAGGACGCGGCCAAGCAAGCCGCGGCCGAACAGGAAAAGGCGCAAGACAAGCCGCAGCCGGCCAAGGCGGTGCGCCCGTGAGCCGGTTGCTGGCGTGGCTGCCGCCGATCTGGCGCGAAGCGGTCGAGGAACTGTGGCGGCGGCGCCTGCGCACGCTGCTGACCTTGCTCGGCCTGATCTTCGGCGTCGGCGCGATCGTGGCGATGCAGGCGGTGGGCGAGGGCAGCCGGCGCGAGGCGTTGCGCCTGGTCGAGAGCCTGGGCCTCAACAACCTGATCGTCGAGGCCAAGGCGCAGCAGGACGAGAACAGCCTGCGCGAAATCCGCGCGCGCAGCCTCGGCCTGAGCCTGGCCGACGCCGACGCGGCGCTGGCCGTGGTCCCCGGCGCGCAGCGCTACGCCGCCGAGAAACCCATCCGCACCCACTCGGTGTTCAGCGACGACGGCCGCAGCGACGCCCAGGCCAGCGGCGTGAGCCCGGATTATTTCCAGCTCTCGTCGCTGCGCGTGGCCAAGGGCCGAGCGCTGACCGCGCAGGACGACCGCGCGCTGGCGGCGGTGGCGGTGCTCGGCCACCAGGCCGCCGCCGACCTGTTCCCCGGCGCCGATCCGCTCGGCCGCTATCTCAAGGTCAACCACGTGTGGCTGCAGGTGGTCGGCGTGCTCGCCGACCGCGACCTCAGCAAGGACCAGTTCGAAGGCGTGCAGCTGGGCCTGGAAAGCAACCGCGTGTACGTGCCGCTGGCCAGCGCGCGGGCGCGGTTCAAGTTCAATCCGCAGGAAGACGAGGTCGACCGCGTCCTGCTGCGCCTCGGCGATCCCTCGCAGCTGGCGCAGGGCGCGCGGGTGCTGTCGACCGTGCTCGGCCAGCGCCACGCCGGCAGCGCCGACTTCCGCCTGGTGGTGCCGCAGCAGCTGTTCCAGCAGCACCAGAAGACCCAGCGCATCTTCCGCGTGGTGATGGGCGCGATCGCCGGCGTGAGCCTGCTGGTCGGCGGCATCGGCATCATGAACATCATGCTCGCCAACGTGCTCGAACGCCGCCGCGAAATCGGCCTGCTGCGCGCGCTCGGCGCGCGCAGGCGCGACGTGGTCGCGCAGTTCCTGCGCGAGGCCACGGTGATCTGCGTCAGCGGCGCGACGCTGGGGCTGTTGTTCGGGGTGCTGCTGGCCTATCTGATCGCCGCGTTCGCCGGCTGGCAGGTGGCGTGGGCGCCGATCCCGGTGCTGCTGTCGGCGACGTTCTGCGCGGCGGTCGGGCTGGCGTTCGGGGTGTATCCGGCGCGGCAGGCGGCGCGGCTGGATCCGATCGCGGCGTTGCGCCACGACTGATTCGGGATTCGGCAACGTAGCCTCGGGAAACGCGCGTGCACGATGGGGCAGGGCGGCGTGGCCCTGCCGCGCGCCGCCGCGACCGGAGCATCCGCCACGCCCCCCATCCTGGCGCCGCGGCGCCTGCGCTACGCTTGTGCGATGAACGCACACGACTCCTCGACCCCGGCCGCGCCCGCCGACGCGCCCGTCTACACCGACATCCTCGCCGCCGCCGCGCGGATCGCGCCGCATGCGCACGCCACCCCGGTGCTGACCTCGCGCGCGCTCGACGAACTGGCCGGCTGCCGGCTCCACTTCAAGTGCGAGAACCTGCAACGCGGCGGCGCGTTCAAGTTCCGCGGCGCCTGCAACGCGGTGTTCTCGCTCAGCGACGAGGACGCCGCGCGCGGCATCGTCACCCAGAGTTCGGGCAACCACGGCGGCGCGCTGGCCCTGGCCGCGCGCCTGCGCGGCGCGCGCGCCACCGTGGTCGCACCGCACAACACGCCCAAGGTCAAGCTCGCCGCGATCCGCGCCTACGGCGCCGACGTCGTGTTCTGCGAACCCGGCCAGGCCTCGCGCGACGAGGTCACCGCGCAGGTGCTGGCGCGCACCGGCGGGGTGCTGGTGCATCCGTTCAACGATCCGCGGGTGATCGCCGGCCAGGGCACGGCGACGCTGGAGCTGATGGCCACCGCGCCCGGATTGGACGCGGTGATCGCGCCGGTCAGCGGCGGCGGCCTGCTCTCGGGCACCGCCATCGCCGCGCAGGGCGCCGACCCCGCCATCGCCGTCTACGGCGCCGAACCGCTCGGCGCGCGCGACGCCCACGACTCGCTCGCGCAGGGCCAGCGCATCACCGGCCGCGTCGCCGACACCGTCTGCGACGGTCTGCGCGCGGAGTTGGGCACGCTCACCTTCCCTATCCTTCGCTCACGCGTGCGCGAGGTGTTGCTGGTCGACGACGCGCAGGCGATCGCGGCGATGCGCTTGATCTGGGAGCGCATGAAGCTGGTGGTCGAACCGTCCGGCGCGGTGCCGCTGGCGGCGGTGCTGGCCCATCGCGACGCATTCGCGAACAAAAGCGTCGGCCTGATCGTCTCCGGCGGCAATGTGGACCTCGATCTGGCCGCGCAATGGTTCGCCGCGAAGCCGTCGTGACCGGTTGCCGATTCGGTTTGCGTTTGTTATGCGGCATGCGTTGAGGCGGTGCACACGGGCCGCATAAAACGCATAAAAACCAGACTTTTCTGTGATAAGCGTTTACGTTTTTTGTTAACGCAACTGGCACGCTGCGCCATCGCGCGCCAGTCCCTGTCATGCCGCGCGGACCGCTCCGAACAGGGCGATACGGACCAGCGCACAGGCCGGGGAGTTTTGCATGGTGGATGTCGAGTTTCGCGTGGTCTCCGAGCGCCGCGACGGCCTGTTGCTGGCCCTGGGACAGGTGGTCATCGCCAACGGTTTCACCTTGCTGCGCCAGCGCATGCTCAACAGCGACGAGGGCGTGGTGCTGGTGATGGTCGTGCGCGGGCCGGCCGATCAATTGCTGGTGCTGGAAGAGAAGCTCGGCACGCACCATCTGGTGCAGAGCTTCGAGGCCTCGCCCTACGAAGGCGGCAGCGCGCCGCCGCCGCCCGTGCGCGCCAACGGCGCCGGCAACGGCAACGGCCATGCGTCCGCCCCGCCGCCGCCCGCGGCCTCGGCGCCGCCGCTGGCGCCGACGCCCGCCACCGCCGCGCCGATCGACGTGCAGCGGGTGGAAACGCTGCTGCCGCAGCTGGCCCGCAACTATCCCAACATCCTGCTGCAGCTGGTCGCGCTGGAACGCGAGCTGCCGCCGGCCCAGCGCGAGGCGACCTTGCGCTACATCGGCCAGCGCGTCGGCGCCTGGGTCTACAAGCGCGACTTCGCCCTGGGCGGTCAGCTGCCGCTGGCCGACTCGGTGCGCCGCATCGCCTTGCCGGCGATGCGCCAGCTGGTCCAGGCCGAACTGCAGGACGACGTCCTGCGCGTGCGCAACAGCCCTTTCTGCCATCGCGGCGAACACGGCGAGTGCTGCCATTTCCTGCGCGGCATGCTCGGCGGCCTGCTCGAAGGCCAGCACGGCGGAACCGTGCGGGTGGTCGAGAGCCAGTGCCGCAATACCGGCGCGGAGACCTGCCGGTTCGAATTCGAAGCCTGACCGGATAGACCGGTCGACCGCCGCGGCCGGGACGCCGCGGCGCCACGCGCCGACGCACGCGCCGGCGTGGGATGCCGCTTTGGCGCGGGACGGCGCCCGGGCGGCCGATTGCTGTTCCTATCCAGCCGTACAACCCATCCACCAGGGGGTTCGCCATGCCGCTCGACCATGCGATTCAATGCGTCCACGACCCGTTGCTCGTCATTCTTTCCTATGTGGTGTCGGTGCTGGGATCGTTCACCGCCCTGCAGTTGGCGATCGCCATCCCCGGCGCGACCGGCGCGGCGCGCTGGCGCGCGGTCACCGCGGCCGGCATCGCCATGGGCGGCGGCGCGATCTGGGCGATGCACTTCATCGCCATGCTCGCCTGCCGCATGAACGTGGAGGTGACCTACGACCTGCCGCTGACCCTGGGCTCGGCGGTGGTCGCGGTGGTCTCGTGCATGGCCGGCCTGGCCATCGCCGGCACCGGCGTCTTCAACTGGGGCAAGCTGATCCTCGGCGGCGTGCTGATGGGCCTGGGCGTGACCGGGATGCACTACGCCGGCATGGCCGCGATGTTGATGCCGGCCGACACGGTCTACAACAGCACGCTGGTGGTGGCGTCGGCGGCGATCGCCGTGGTCGCCTCGATCGTGGCGCTGTGGCTGGCCTTCAACCTGCGCGGCTGGGGCCAGATGCTCGGCAGCGCGCTGGTCATGGGCGTGGCGGTGTGCGGCATGCACTACACCGGCATGCTCGCGGCGAGCTTCGTCCCGGACAAGAACGCGGCCGCCGCCGGCGGCGTCAGCGGCGGCTACCTGGGCATCGGCATCTTCGTGGTCACCACCGCCCTGCTCGCCGCGGTGCTGACCATCAGCCTGCTGCGCCAGCGGCAGCGCGCGATGGTGCGGATTTGATGAGGGCGCCGGCCTGACCGCGCCGGCCTGAAGCAGGCGCGGCTGTTGTGGGAGGGCCTTCAGGCCCGATGCTTTCGTTTCAGGTCGCTGCGTCGCCACGGAGCGAAAAGCGTCGGGCCTGAAGGCCCTCCCACAACAGCCGCGCCTGCGCGATCATGCGCCTGCCCCGCAACGCAGGACGATCGACGATGACCGAAGCCGCACGCCACCACGACCGCGCCACCGAACTGGTGCTGTCCTATTACGCCGCTTTCAACCGCGCCGACTGGGACGCGATGCTGGCCACGCTCGGCGACGAGGTCGCCCACGACCTCAACCAGGGCGCGCGCGAAACCGGGCGCGAGGCGTTCGCCGCGTTCCTGCAGCGGATGGCGCGGCATTACCGCGAGCAGCTGCGCGACATCGTGGTGATGGCCTCGGCCGACGGCACCCGCGCGGCGGCGGAATACGTGGTGCACGGCGAATACCTGGCCACCGACCCGGGCCTGCCGGAGGCGCGCGGGCAGAAGTACGTGTTGCCGGGCGGGGCGTTCTTCGAGATCCGCGAAGGCAAGATCCAACGCGTGACCAACTACTACAACCTCGACCACTGGGTCGCCCAGGTCGGCGGCTGACGGCGAGGGCCGCGACGGCCATCGCCGCGCGCATCCATCGGCAAAAAAGCCGACGAGACGGCCGCGGCGGCTGCGGCGCGGACGCGCTACCAGGTCGCGCCCGCGCGCTGCGCGGCCGGCGGAACCCGTGGCCGCGCCGCGCATGCCGCCGCGACCGGCCCGTCGGACCGAGGAAAGCGGCGCCGCGGCCGCATGGCCGCGGACGTCCATCCGAACCGACCGCCCGGGACGCGCCGCGCGCGCCCCACCGCGAGGATCGCGCGATGCGTCCCGGGCGAATCGATTCTGGAACCGGCGCGGCCCATGCGGCCGCGCCGTCAGCGTTCAAAAAGACCGACGAGCGGCCTGCGGCGGTAAGAGAGGGGAGGGGCCGCGCCGCAGGCCGGGATCGTCGGTCGGAAAGCGGTGAACCGCAGGGAACGGGGATGAGGCAAGCGCGGGATCGTCGGATGCGCTCATCGCAGTCGTTGCGATTCGCCCATCTCGCCACGACGGGTCGGGACTGCGTCCCAACCGATCGCTAGACCCGCTCTGCCGGTACTTGCGTCCCCGCTCCCTGCGTTCGGCTCAGTTGCGCGCCATGCCTTCGCGCACCGGCTCGCGCGCCGGCCAACCGCCGGCCATCGCCTTGTACAAGGCGATCGCGCCGGTGACCGAACGCGTGCGGCCGTCGGCGAACGCGTCCTGCGCCTGCAGCTGGGTGCGTTCGGCGTCGAGCACTTCGAACAGGTCGGCGGCGCCGGCCTCGTAGCGCACGCGCGCGAGCTTGGCGGCCTTGAGGCTGTCCTGCGCGGCGCGCTCCAGGTGCTGGTCCTCGACCCGCGCGCGGGCATAACGCACCAGCGCGTTCTCGGTGTCTTCCAGCGCCAGCAGCACGCTTTGCTGGTAACGCGCCAGTTCGCCTTCGGCGCTGGCGTCGGCGGCCTTGATGCGCGAGCGCACGCGGCCGATGTCGAGGAACGACCAGTCGATGCCGAGCGCGACCAGGCGGGTTTCGCTGGCGCGTTCGAACAGCGCGCTGGTGTCGATGGCCTGCGAACCGATCAGGCCCGACAGGGTGAAGCGCGGGAACAGGTCGGCGGTAGCGACCCCTATCCGCGCGGTGGCCGCGTGCAGGCGGTGCTCGGCGGCGGCGACGTCGGGACGGCGGCGCAGCAGTTCGCCCGGGGTGCCGGCGTCGAGCCGCGCCGGCAAGGCCGGCAGCGGCGCGGCCTGGTCGAGTTCGGCGACCAGCGAATCGGGCGTCTGCCCGGTCAGCACCGCGAGCCGGTGCTGGGTCACCGCGACCTGCGCTTCCAGGTTCGGCACCCGCGCCAGGGTCGCTTCGAGCTGCGCGCGCGCGCGCGCCGTGTCGAACTCAGTGCCGCGGCCGGCGTCGAAGCGCGCCTGCACCAGACGCAGCGTCTCCTGCTGGTTCTCGGCGTTCTCGCGCGCGACCCGCAGGCGTTCCTGCAGGCCGCGCAGCTCGACGTAGCTGCGCGCGACTTCGCCGACGATGGCCACCTGCATCGCCTGCAGGTCGGCCGCGCTGGCCCAGGTGTCGGCGCGCTGCGACTCGACGTTGCGGCGCACCCGGCCGAACACGTCCAGCTCCCAGCTCACGTTGGCCTGGGCGCTGTAGCTCTCGTTGTCGCGGCCGCGGTTGTCCACGCCCGGCATCTGGTCGCTGCTGGAGCGCGTGTCGCTGCCGCTGGCGCTGCCGGTGATGGTCGGGAAGCGGTCGAACTTGGCGCCGCGCAACAGCGCGTTGGCGCGGTCGTAGTTGGCCAGGGCGATGCGCAGGTCGTGGTTGGCGCCGAGCGACTCCTCGACCAGACGCGTCAGCGTCGGGTCGTTGAAGTTGCGCCAGAACTCGGCCGCCGGATCCGGCGCGGCGGTGCCGTCGGTGGCCGCTTCGGCGTCGCCGCGGGCGAACTTCTCCGGCGTGGCCAGGGTCGGCCGGACATAGTCCGGACCGACCGCGCAGGCGGCGAGCGCGAGCGTCAGCAACGCGACCGCGGGGAGCTTGAGATTACGCATGGACCGTCTCCGAAACATTGTGGTGGTCGCCGTGCGAGACCAGCTTGTTGCCGACCATCTTGCGCAGCGCCACGTAGAACACCGGGGTCAGGAACAGGCCGAACAGGGTCACGCCGAGCATGCCGGCGAACACGGTGATGCCGGTGACCGAGCGGACCTCGGCGCCGGCGCCGTGCGACAGCACCAGCGGCACGGTGCCGGCGATGAAGGCGATCGAGGTCATCACGATCGGACGCAGACGCAGGCGGCACGATTCCAGCGCGGCTTCGACAATGCCCTTGCCCTGCAGTTCCAGTTCGCGGGCGAACTCGACGATCAGGATCGCGTTCTTGCAGGCCAGG
This sequence comes from Lysobacter yananisis, assembly GCF_031199375.1. Classification (NCBI taxonomy): domain Bacteria; kingdom Pseudomonadati; phylum Pseudomonadota; class Gammaproteobacteria; order Lysobacterales; family Lysobacteraceae; genus Lysobacter; species Lysobacter yananisis. Next base: position 1,742,883 of record NZ_CP133568.1, on the reverse strand, counting down.
CCCATCAACACCACCAGGCCGACCTGCACGAACACGTTGTTGTCGCCGCCGGTCAGCTTGACGCCGAGCAGGGCCGAGAGCATGCACATCGGCACGATCAGGATCACCGCCAGCGGCAGGGTCCAGCTTTCGTACAGCGCGGCCAGCACCAGGAACGCCAGCAGGATCGCGAGCGGGAACACGATCATCGCCGCGTTGCCCTGGCTGGCCTGTTGGTAGCTCAGGTCGGTCCACTCGATTTCCATGCCGTTGGGCAGGACCTTGGAGGCCACGTCCTTGACCACGTCCATCGCCTGCGCCGAGGACATCACGCGCGGGTCGACGTCGCCGGCGATGTCGGCGGCCGGATAGCCGTTGTAGCGCAGCACCGGGTCGGGGCCGAAGGTCTGCTTGATGGTGACCATCGAACCGATCGGCACCATCTCGCCGCGGTCGTTGCGGGTGCGCAGGTTGGCGATGTCCTCGACGCTGTCGCGGAAGTTGCCGTCGGCCTGGGCGATGACCTGCCAGGTGCGTCCGAACTGGTTGAAGTCGTTGACGTAGGCCGAACCCAGGTAGGTCTGCAGGGTGTCGAACAGCTCGGTCAGCGGCACGCCCTGGGCCTTGGCCTTGACCCGATCCACTTCGGCGTCGAGCTGCGGCACGTTGGCCTGGTAGGTGCTGTTGGCGTAGCCCATGCCCGGGGTCTGCATGATCGTGCCCTGGAACGCGCTGACCGCGTTCTGCAGCGCGCCGTAGCCGAGGTTGTTGCGGTCCTGGATGAACATCTGGTAGCCCGCGCCGTTGCCCAGGCCGAGGATCGGCGGCGGCATCAGCGCGAAGGTGAAGCCTTCCTGGAAGCCGGCGATCTTCTGGTTCAGCTCGGCGGTGATCTCCACCGCGCTGCGGCTGCGCTCGCTGAACGGCTTGAGCGGCAGGAACGCCACGCCGGTGTTGGGCGTGTTGGTGAACTGCACCGCGTTGAGGCCCGGGAAGGCGATCGAGTGCTGCACGCCTTCGGTCTTCATCGCCACGTCGGTCACCTTGCTCAGCAGGGCGTCGGTGCGGGCGATGGAGGACCCCTCGGGCAGCTTGACCGCGGCGATCAGGTACAGCTTGTCCTGCAGCGGGATGAAGCCGGCCGGCACGATCTTGAACATGAAGCCGGTGGCGACCAGCAGCACCGCGTAGACCACGAACACCGCGCCGCGCTTGCCCAGGGTGCGCGAGACCGCGCTCTGGTACTTCTCCGAGCTGGACGCGAAGAAGCGGTTGAACGGACGGAACAGCCAGCCGAACAGGCGGTCGATCAGACGCGTCGGCGCATCCTTCGGCGCGCCGTGCGGCTTGAGCAGGCGCGCGGCCAGGGCCGGCGACAGGGTCAGCGAGTTGATCGCCGAGATCACAGTGGAGATGGCGATGGTGACCGCGAACTGCTTGTAGAACTGGCCGGTCACGCCCGACAGGAACGCCATCGGCACGAACACCGCGCACAGCACCAGCGCGATCGCCACGATCGGGCCGGACACTTCCTTCATCGCCTGGTGCGCCGCGTCGAGCGGGCTCAGGCCTTCCTCGATGTTGCGCTCGACGTTCTCGACCACCACGATCGCGTCGTCCACTACGATGCCGATCGCCAGCACCAATCCGAACAGGCTCAAGGTGTTGATCGAGAAGCCCAGCAGGTACAGCGCGGAGAACGTGCCGACCACCGACACCGGCACCGCGATCAGCGGGATGATCGAGGCGCGCCAGGTCTGCAGGAACAGGATCACCACCAGCACCACCAGCAGCACCGCTTCCAGCAGGGTCGAGACCACCGCCTTGATCGAATCGCGCACGAAGATGGTGGTGTCGTACACCGCTTCGTACTTGATGCCGTCGGGGAACGACTTGGAGAGCTGGTCCATCGTGCCGATGACCTGCTCCTGGATCTGCAGCGCGTTCGCGCCCGGCGCCTGGAAGATGCCGATGCCGACCGCGTTCTTGCCGTCGAGCTGCGAGCGCAGGCTGTAGTCGCCGGCGCCCAGTTCCAGGCGGGCGACGTCGGACAGCCGCACCACTTCGCCGTCGTCGCCGCGCTTGAGCACGATCTCGCCGAATTCCTTCTGGTCGCGCAGGCGGCCCTGGGCGTTGATCAGGGTCAGGAAGTCGCTGCTGTTGGGCATCGGCTCGGCGCCGAGCTGGCCGGCGGAGACCTGCACGTTCTGCTCGCGCATGGCGCGGACCACGTCGCCGGCGGTGAGGCCGCGCGAGGCGATCTTGTCCGGGTCGAGCCAGGCGCGCATGGCGTAGTCGCCGCCGCCGAAGATCTGCGCGTCGCCGACGCCCGACAGGCGCGCCAGGTTGTCCTTGACGTGCAGGCGGGCGTAGTTGCGCAAGTACAAGGTGTCGTACTTGCCGTTCGGCGAGGTCAGGTGCACCACCATCAGGAACACCGGCGACTGCTTCTGCGTCGTCACGCCCTGGCGGCGCACGTCCTCGGGCAGTCGCGCCAGCGCTTGGCTGACCCGGTTCTGCACGCGCACGGCGGCGTCGTCGGCGTTGGTGCCGGGGCGGAAGGTCACGGTGGTGACCAGCACGCCGTCGGAGCCGGCGACCGACTTGATGTACATCATGTCTTCGACGCCGTTGATCGCTTCTTCGAGCGGCGTGGCGACGGTTTCGGCGATGACCTTGGGGTTGGCGCCCGGATACACGGTGCGCACGACCACCGAGGGCGGCACCACTTCGGGATATTCGCTGATCGGCAGGATCGGTATCGAGATCAGGCCGGCGGCGAAGATCACGATCGACAGCACCGCGGCGAAGATCGGCCGGTCGATGAAAAACTTGGAAAAGTCCATGACGGATTCCTTGGTGCGGCGATGAGCCGCATGGGTCCCCGGCCGGGCCCGTTGCTGCGGGCCGGCCTTTGATTGCTTGTGAACCGGCTGGAGATTCGTCATTCCCGCGAAAGCGGGAATTCCGAGGCTTCAAGCGTTCTCGCCCGAAAGGCCCTGGATCCCCGCCTTCGCGGGGATGACGACAGGTAGATCCGGCCGGTTCGCGGGGTGGCGGTTAAGTCCGGATCACAAGGCCCCGGCCGCCGCGCCCGGCGCCGCGGGCGCCGGTGCCGGCGCGCCCATGGCGATGTTCTTGGGCTGCACCGGCATGCCCGGGAAGAACACCTTCTGCACGCCGTGGACGATGACCTTGTCGGTCGGCGCCAGCCCGGATTCGACCACGCGCAGCCCGTCGATCATGCGGCCGAGCTTGACGTCCTTGCGCACCGCCGCGTTCTTCGGGCCGAGCACGTAGACGTACTTGCGGTCCTGGTCGGTCAGCACGGCCTTGTCGTCGACCAGCATCGCCTTGAAGTCGCCGCTGCCTTCCAGCTGCACGCGCGCGAACAGGCCCGGGGTCAGCACGCGCTCGTCGTTGGGGACCACGGCGCGGGCGCGGATGGTGCCGGTGTTGGCGTCGAGCTGGTTGTCGGTGAAGTCGACGGTGCCGGCGTGCGGGTAGCCGCTCTCGCCGGCCAGGCCGATGCGGACCGGGTTCTTGTCGCCGGCGCGCTCGCCCTTGCGGGCCAGCTCGTTGTAGCGCAGGTAGGTCTGCTCGTCGGCCTCGAAGTACACGTACATCGGGTTCTGCGAGACCACCGTGGTCAGCAGGGTCTGGTCGGCCGAGGCGAGGTTGCCGACGGTGATCAGGGCGCGGCCGGCGCGGCCGTTGATCGGCGAGCGCACTTCGGTGAAGGTCAGGTCGAGCTGGGCCGAGGCCACTGCGGCTTCGGCCGCGCGCACCGCGGCGTCGCCGCCGGTGCTGGCGGCGCGGCGGGTCTCGAACTCCTCGCGCGAGATCGCCTTGGCCTCGACCAGGGTCTGGGCGCGCTTGTCCTGGGTCTGGGCCAGGCGCGCTTCGGCGCGCGCGCGTTCCAGTTCGGCCTGGGCGCGGGCGAGCTCGGCGCGGTAGCGGCGCTGGTCGATCACGAACAGCAGGTCGCCTTTCTTGACGTCCTGGCCTTCCTTGTAGGCGACGCGGTCGACGTAGCCGCTCACGCGCGCGCGCAGCTCGACCGATTCGGGCGCGCTGACCCGGCCGGTGAACTCGTCCCACTGCCGGACCTGCTTGCTCAGGACCTGGGCGACGCTGACTTCCGGCGGCGGCGGCGCGCCGCCTTCGTGCGGGGCGGCCTGGCTGCCGCAGCCGGCGGCGGCCAGGGCGATGACGAGGCTCGCGGTCAACGCGAGCACGGAGAGTCCGACGCCGGGCTTGCCGGAGCGGACGGAGAAGTGACGGGTGCTCATCGTGGGGTGGGTTCCTGTTTGGGATTCGGTGCGGTCAGCGACTTCAGCAGGGCGCGCGCGTCGAGCAGACATCGTTGGGTCTTGTCGTCGGACGTGCAGTCCGGTTCTTGCGCGGTTGCGATCGCGGCTGCGGGAAGCGGGACCGTCTTGGGTACGGTGTTCGTGCTGGTAGGGGCCGGGCTGGTAGGGGCCGTGCTGATAGCGGGCAGGCGGGTAGCGGGCGGAGCGGAGCTGGCGGGCGTTGCGTGTTCGCGGCTGGCGGGCGGAGAGGGGAGGCGGATGCGCGGCGGCAACAACGCCGGTCCCGGCGCGCGCACCGCGTACGGCACGATCGGACGCGGCGGTTCGTCGCCGGCGTCGTGGTCGATCAGCGCCAGCGCGCGCTGCCCGACCGACAGCGCGCTGGGCCATTCGGGGCAGGAATGGCGTTGGTTGAACTCGGTGCACACCGGCGTGTCGACGGCCAGCAGCTGCACCCGCACGGCCTGCTGGCGCGCTTCGTCGTGCAGCACCCGCGCGAGCATGCGCAGCGCGGCCGCGCCGATCGAGCGGTGGCCGTAGCCGGCCCACGGGTGCTCGCTGCCGGGACCGCCGATCAGCACGTAGGTGCCGCCGCGATCGCTTTCGGCCAACAGCGGCAGCAGGTGACGGGCCGCGGCGAGGTGGGGGAGGAGATCCTCGTCGAGCTTGCGCCGCAGGAACTGCGCCGGACTGTCGAGCAGGCGGCCGCGCTCGGCGCTGCCGCACACCGCCGCGACCACGCCCGCGAACGGCCGGCCGAGCTTGCGCAGGGCGCGCGCGAGCTTGGCGCCGGCGGCGTCGTTGGCGACCGAACCGGCCAGCACGGTCAGGTCGGCTTGGGGGTAGCCGGCCTTGAGCGCCTTGAGTTCGCTGGACCGGCGCGCCACCGCGATGACCGGGCGGCCGGCGTCGATCGCGGCCTGCACGACCCCGCGGCCGACGCCGCCGGTGGCACCGAGTACAACCAAAGGGGCTTTCATTGTCCCGCTCCTGGGACTTTCTCTCCCACAACCGGGATGATCACGTGATGCTTGTCATCCCGGGTGTAGTGCGCGAGCACGGCGCCGATCGCCGGCATCAGCAACATCGCCGCGGGCAGGGCGATGGTGAAGGCCAGCACCCAGGCCAGCATCCACGCTTCTTCGGCGCCCTGGGCCAGGCCCTGGCGAAACACGACCACGGCCAGCCCGATCAGGGCGGACATGGCCACCAGCATCAGTGGCAGGAATGCGTACCTGGCTTGGCGTGGGGTCAACATGGCGGGGGGACCTCGTGACGATGTGCGGCACAGGTTAGAGACGCGAACGGGTCTTGATTAGCCCGGGATTCAGGGAATAATTGTCCCGGCAACGGTCCAATCCCGACCCGAGGCCCCTTGAAGGCCGGATGGCCCGTCCCCAACCCGATAGCGCGGCAAGGGGTCCGCCAGGCAGTGCATCGCACGACGGCGCCACTGTCGCGGTTCGCCCGCGACGACGGCAGTGGAGGCGATCAATCCCTGCCGGTGACAGCCGTCATCACGTACACCGCGCCGGCAGGAGCCGGCGGGCGCCAAGCAGCAAGGGACTGGCCGGCCGCATGCCGGCAGACCGCGATCCGCCCGCGTCGTCGCGACGCACCGCGGGGCGGCCGCGCATCGCTGTTCGCTGCACGTACACACCTACACATCGACACACCTTCCGCCTCGCGTTCGAACACAATCGCTTACCGGCTTCGGGTACGCGCCGCTGTGTTCCGGCCACCGAACCAGGAGTCCATACCCCCATGGCTCACGATCTCAACGACACGCTGATCTTCGTCAAAGTCGTCGAAAGCGGCAGCTTCATCGCCGCCGCGCAGGCGCTGCGCCTGCCCAAGACCACGGTCAGCCGCAAGGTGCAGGAGCTGGAAACGCGCCTGGGCGCGCAGCTGCTGCACCGGACCACGCGCAAGCTCGGCCTGACCGAGGCCGGCAACGTCTATTACGAACACTGCCAGCGCATCGCCCGCGAACTGGCCGAGGCCGAGAGCGCGGTCGGCCAGCTGCAGGGCGGCCCGCGCGGCTGGCTGCGCATCACCGCGCCGTACTCGGTCGGCATCACCTGGATCGCGCCGCTGCTGGGCGAGTTCCATGCGCGCCATCCGGAAGTGCGGGTGGAGATGAACCTCAGCAACGAGACCGTCGACATGATCGACCAGGGCATCGACGTCGCCCTGCGCCTGGGCAGCCTGCCCGACTCGAACCTGATCGCGCGCAAGCTGGCAGTGTTCCGCACCCAGATCTACGCCAGCCCGAACTACCTCGCCCGCCACGGCGAGCCGCTGCACCCCGACGACCTGCGCCACCACCGCACCCTGGCCATGCCCAAGTCGCGGCGCAGCAACAACGAATACGTGTGGCCGCTCAGCGACGGCGAGCGCACCGTCGACTACGTGGTCGACCCGGTCATGGTCGCCAACGACCCCGGCCCGCTGCGCGGCGCGCTGCTGTGCGGCGAAGCGCTGATGCTGGCCGCCGACGTCACCGTCAAGGCCTTCGCCGAACAAGGCTATGTGCAGCGCGTGCTGGCCGGCTGGACCGGCCCGGAGTACGAATTCAACGCGGTGTTCCCGCGCGGCCAGGTGCAATCGCCGAAGGTGCGCGCGTTCGTCGACTTCCTGGTCGAACGGCTGAACTTCGACGCCGACTACATGCAGGTGCTGTGCCCCGACGCCAAGCGCTTCCGCAAGGCGTCCGAGGAAGCCGAAGCGGCGATGGCGCACGGCCTGGCCAAGGAAGCCGGCGACACCCGCGCGATCGCGGTGCCGGTGGTGGAAGCGATCGAGGCGATCGCCGAAGCGATGGACAACGGCGGCAAGCGCCCGGCCAAGGCGCGCGGCGCGGCCAAGGCCGACCCGGCGCCGGCGCGGCGCGACGATACGCCGAGCGACGAAGACGCCGCGCTGGCCTGATCGCGACGGCGCGCGGCGCCGGATAGTTTCGTTGTGTGGAGTCCCTGTCGTCTCGCGGTCGAGGCGGCAGGGTTTTTTTTGCGGCTCGTCGAATCTACCGACCGCTCCCTGTAGGAGCTGCGCAAGCTGCGACCGCGACACCGCGCTTGCGACGTCCGCTTGATGCCCATCGGCCTTCCCGCGCGGCAGCTTGCCGGAGTTTCGTCGTCGTCGCGCTGTCGCGGTCGCAGCTCGCGCAGCTCCTACAGGAAGCGGCTGCGGGTTTAGCGCTCAGCCCAACCGCCAAGCCAAGCCCGACACCCGCGCCGCGTGCCGCGCCAGCGCCGAGCGCAGCACTGCCTCGCTCGCCGCCACGTGCAGTTCGCTGCGCGCGCGGGTCATGCCGGTGTAGACCAGCTCGCGCGACAGATGCCGCGCGTCCTGCCGCGGCAGCTGCAGCCACACGCGCTCGAATTCCGAGCCCTGCGACTTGTGCACGGTCATCGCGAACGCGCCGCTGTGCGCGGGCAGGGCGGAGGGGTGGTAGGCGCGCACGCCTTGCGCGCCGCCGGCGAACCAAGCGACGGTACCGGCGGCGGGATCTTCGCGACCGTCGGCGGCGCGCGCGCGCAAGCACACGCCGATATCGCCGTTGAACAGGCCGTGGCGGTAGCTGTTCTCGGTGATCAGCAGCAGGCGGCCGTGGAAATAGGCGGGACGATGCGCGCCGGCCAGGGCCTCTTCGATGCGCGCGTTGAGCGGCGCCGCGCCCTGGCCGCCGTCGCGCAGCGCGGTCAGCAGGCGCAGGCGCGCGGCCAGGGCCAGCGCCTGTTCGGGGTCCGCGGCCTCGCCGATCGCGCGCCACGCCGGCAGCAGGCGCTCGCGGCCGTTGCCGGCGAGCGGGTCTTGCGCGTCTTCGTGGAAGTGCACGCCCGCCAGTTCGCCGCCGCGCAACAGGGCCAGCGCGGTGTCGGCGTCGCCCTCGCGCACGGCGTCGGCCAGCGGCGCCAGCCGCAGGCTGTCGGCCTGGCGATAGCCGCGGCGCAGGTGCACGCGGTTGGCGCTGAGCGGCGTCGGCGCCGGCAACACGGCCACCGCGTCGCCGAGCAGCGGGCGCAGCGCCTGCGCCTGCGCCGCGGGCAGGCCGTCGTCGTCGCCGGCGGCATCGACGATCGCGGCGAGCACGTCGCCGGCTTCCACCGACGGCAGCTGGTCGCGGTCGCCGAGCAGGATCAGGCGCGCGCCGTCGGGCACGGCTTCGATCAGCTTGCACATCAGCGGCAGGTCGACCATCGACGCTTCGTCGACCACGACGATGTCGAACGGCAGCGGGTTGCGCGCGTCGTGGCGGAAGCGCGGGCGATCCGGCACCACGCCGAGCAGGCGGTGCAGGGTGCCGGCCTGTTGCGGCAGCGCCTTGAGCAGGCCGGCGTCGAAGCCGTTGCCCGGGTCGGCGTCGGCCTGGTCCGCGGCCTCGCCCGCATCGGTCGCGAACGCGGGCAGCCCGCGCAGGCGTTCGGCCGCGGCGCGCAGGCTCTCGGCCATGCGCTCGGCGGCGCGGCCGGTCGGCGCGGTCAGCGCGATCCGCGGCGGCGCCACGCCGTCCAGGCGCGCCTGCGCGATCAGCAGCACCAGCAGGCGGGCGATGGTGGTGGTCTTGCCGGTGCCGGGGCCGCCGGTGGCGAGCAGCAGCGATTGCAGCAACGCCAGCGCGGCGGCGCGGGCCTGGCGGTCGTCGTCGCGCGCCTGCGGGAACAGCTGCGCGAACAGCGGCGCCAGCGCGGCGAGGTCGGCCGGCGGCGGCGCGAACGCCTGCAGCCGACGCAGGCCGGCGGCGAGGCGGCGTTCGTACTCGCGGTAACGACGCAGGTACAGCAAGCCGTGCTCCAGCACCAGCGGCGCGGCGGCGTCGGCAGCCGCGCCGGCCGCGGGCGCGGCGACCCAGCGCGACTGCGCCAGCGCGTCCAGCCACATCTGCGGGTCGGGCCATTCGATCGCCGCCTCGCTCAGCGACTGCGGCTGGCGCGGGTCGAACGCGGCGTGGCCGCGCGCGATCGCCTGCGAGGCCAGCGCCGCGCCGGCCAGCACCAGGTCGGGCGTGTCGCGGTCGAGCCGGCGCAGCGCCTGCGCCAGCGCATGATCGACGGTGCGCAGCGCGCCGTCGCGGAACAAGGCGTCGAGCAGGCTCATCGCGCCGCTCCGGCGAACAGCGCGTCCATCGCCTCGATCAGCGCGCGCGGCGGCTTGGCCGCATGCACGCCGGCGCCCGGATCGGCGGCGTCGAGGCCGCGGCAGAACAGATAGCGCACGCCGCCGAAGTCGCGTTCGTAGTCGTAGTCCGGGCCGAGGCGGAAGCGCAGCCAGCGGTGCAGGGCGACGGTGTAGATCAGCGATTGCAGGTCGTACTCGCTTTCGGCCATGGCGCGCTCGACCTGCGCGGCGTCGAAGCCGGGCAGGCGATTGGTTTTGTAGTCGAGCACGTAATAGCGGCCCTCGTGCGCATAGACCAGGTCGATCTTGCCGGTCATCAGGCCTTCCAGGCGCCGGCGCGAACCGAAGCCGCGGCGCTCGCGCACCTGTCCGTGCGCGTGCAGCACCGCCAGCAGCGCATCCACCGGCGCGGCGTCGAGGCCGAAGTGGAACTCCATTTCGCTGCGCCGGGCCGGCTCGGGCACGTCGCATAGGCGCGCGCCCTCGGGCAGCGGCGCGACCAGGGTGCGGCCGACCAGCGAGGCGAGCAACGCCAGGCCGTCGTCGATGTCGGCCTCGGCGTAGCCCTCGCTGCGCATGGCCGCGGCCAGCGCCTCGTCCTGGCCCGGCGGCGGCGCATCGCCGTCGCGCCAATCGCGCCATGCGGCGAAGTCCACGCGTTCGAGCGCGCTGTGCACGACGTTGCCGAAGCGGCTGCCGCCGAAGCGCGCGTCGCCGGGCAGCGGCGCGGCCACGACGAGGTCGGGCGCGGCTTGCGGTTCGTCTTCGGCGCCGCGCTCGTCCTGCGCGGCCGGGTCGAAGCCGCTGTCTTCGTTGGTCAGCTGGGTGAAGCTGTACACCCACCAGTCGCGCGCGGCGCGCGCGCGCGCCTCGCGCGCCGGCGGCACCGCGCCGGCCGCGGCCGGCGGCAGCGGCCGCGGCGGCGGCTCGATCGCGGCGGCGTCGATCGCCACGCCGGGCTCGCGCGCCAGCGCCGCGGGATCGGCCAGCATCGGCTGCAGCGGCGACAGCGCGGCGTGGTACAGCGGCCCGATCGCGATCCACAGCGCATGGCGCGCGCGGGTCAGGCCGACGTAGAGCAGGCGCGCGTCCTCGGCGCGGGCTTCCTGCGCGGCGCGCTCGCTGGCGTCCTGCCACTGCGGCGCGTCCGGATCGAATACGTCGCTTTGCAGCTGCATCACCCGGCCGTGCTCGGGATCGGGGTATTCGCACCAGCGTCCGCTGCGCGGCTCGCGGCCCAGCGCCACGAACGGCAAGAACACCAGGCCGAACTCCAGGCCCTTGCTCTTGTGCAGGGTCAGGATCTGCACCCGATGCGCATCCGATTCCAGCCGCAGCTGCTGCTTCTCGTCGCTGTCGTCGGCCTCGGCGATGCGCAGGCGCAGCCAGTCGCGCAGGCCGTGCAGGCCGAGCGCGCGACGGTCGGCTTCCTGCAGGGTCTCGGCCAGCTGCAGCAGATTGGTCAGCCGGCGCTCGCCGTCGCCCAGCGCCAGCAGCCGCGGCGCCTGTTGCGCGCACAGGTCGGCGAGCAGGGCCAGCGGACCGTGGCGCTGCCAGCGCTCGCGCCATTGCAGCGCCTGCGCCTGCCAGCGCGCCTGTTCGGCTTCGTCGGCGGCGACGCGGGCGACCGCGGCGCCGTCCAGGCCGAGCAGCGGCGTCGCCAGCGCCGCACGCAGGCGGCCGCTGTCGCCGGGATGCAGCAGCGCGTCGAACAGGGTCAGCGTTTCCATCGCCTGTTCGGTCGCGAACAGGCTGCGGCGGCCGGCGGCGACCGCGGCAATGCCGGCCGCGGCGAGCGCGCGCTGGATCGATGCGGCTTCTTCGTGGCTGCGCACCAGCACCGCGATGTCGGCCGGGCGCAGCGGCCGGCCCTGGATCGTGGCGCGGCCGTCGCGCGCGTCGGCGAGCCAGCCGTGGATCGCGGCTATGCAGGCGCGCGCGGCCAGCTCGCGCGATTCCGGCGAGCTCCACACCGACGTCTTGCGCCCGTCGTCCGGCGCCGGCAGCGCGCGCAATATCAGCGCCGGCGCGGTCGCGCCGTCGCGCTGCAGGTCTTCGTCGGCGACCGCGCCGCCGGCCTCGACCTCGCGGAAGCGGATGCGCGGATCGATGAAGGCCGCTTCGCCGGCCTGGGCGTACAGCGCGGCGATCGCGCGCAGCAGCGACGGCCGCGAGCGGAAGTTGTGGTCCAGCGGCGGCGCCGCCTCGGCCTGCGCGGCGGCGGCCAGATAGGTATGCACGTCGCCGCCGCGGAAGCCGTAGATGGCCTGCTTGGGGTCGCCGATCAGGAACAGCCCGGCGCCCGCGGGCGAATCGCCCTCGCGCGCGGCTTCGCCGAACACCCGGCGGAAGATCGCCCACTGGCGCGGATCGGTGTCCTGGAACTCGTCGACCAGGGCCACCGCGTACTGCTCGCGCAGGCGCCGCGCCAGCGCCTCGCCGTGCGGCCCCTCCAGCGCGCTGGCGACATCGGCGATGAGGTCGTCGAAGCTCTGCACCCGCCGCACGCGCTTGAGCTCGGCCAGGCGCTGCGCCGCCGCCGCGCGGATGCGGTGCGCCAGCGCCAGGCGCTGCCCCGCCAGCCACTGCTCGCGCTGCTGCGCGGCGTCGAGGTAGCGCGCGACCGCGTCGAACAGCGGCGAGGCCGGCACCTGCGCTTCCTTGCCCTTGTTGGCTTTCGACGCCAGCGCGGACGGCGCGAGCTTGGCCGCGCGCTCGTCCAGCGGCTGCGACCAGTCGCCGTTGGCGCACCAGGCCCGCAACTGCGCGCGCAGTTCGTCGGGCAGATGGGCGCGGTAGCTGTTGCCGTTGAGCGCCTTGCCGGCGATGGCCGCGGCCAGCGCGGCGAAGGCATCGTCGGCGTGCGCGGCGAACGCGTCGCGCAGCGCGGCGCCGGCGCGGTCGAGTTCGGCCAGCGGGTCCTGGCTCGAAGCCGGCGCGGCCGGCAGCAGCAGCGGCGTGCGCAGCAGCGCGCCCAGGTCGGCGGCCAGCGACGGCGGCCCGCCCGGCCATTGCAACGCCAGCAGTTCGGCTTCGCCGGCGTCGTTGCCGAACGCGCGCCACAGGTCCACCGCGATCTCGTCGAGCAGTTCGCGTTCGCTGCCGATCAACTCGGGCGCGGCGAACGGCTGGCCGGTTTCCAGCGCGTGCTCGGCGAGCACGCGCGCGCAGAAGCCGTGGATGGTGACCACCGCGGCCAGGTCGATCTCGCGCGCGGCGCGCTGCAGCCGCGCGCGCAGCGCCGCTTCGCCTTCGATGTCGGCCTGCGCGCGCACCAGCGCGCGGGTCAGCGCGCGCTCGGCATCGTCGTCGGCTTCGGCCAGCGCGGGATCGTCCGCGGCGATGCGCGCGGCCAGCAGCAGGCGCCGGCGCAGGCGTTCGCGCAGTTCCTGGGTCGCCGCGTCGGTGAAGGTCACCGCCAGGATCCGGCTCACGCCGAGGCCGCGCTCGATCACCAGCCGCGCCACCAGCGTGGCCAGGGTGTAGGTCTTGCCGGTGCCGGCGCTGGCCTCGATCAGGCGCAGGCCGTCGAGCGGCAGGTCGAGGAAGGGATCGCGCGCGGCGGGTCCGTGCTTGACGGATTCGTGCTTGGAGGATTCGGGCGCGCTCATGCGGCGTCCTCGTCGCGGCCCAGCACCACCGCGTCGAACACGCGCTTGGCGATCGCGCGGAATTCCTCGCCCAGATCGGCGTCGGCGAACGGATCGCGCCCGCGCAGCGCCAGGCGCACACCGGGCTGGCCGCCTTCGCCCCAGTGGCGCGGGCCGCCGTGCCACTGCGCTTCGGCGCGGCTCCAGCCGTCCTTGTCCTGCATCGCCGCCTCGTACCACAGCCAGCCCGCGCGCGGCAGGAACGGCAGCGGCAGGCGCAGGCCGTAGTCGCGCAGGCGCAGCAGCGCGGCCAGCGCGGCGCGCGCCTGGCGCGGCGGCAGCGCGGCGCGCACGTGCGGGCCGGGGCCGTCGCTGGCCTGGGCGAACTGCGCCAGCGGGCGGCCGTCCTCGAGCGCGGACAACACCAGCCAGTCCAGGCCGTGGGCGATCTGCGCGGGGCCGTGCAAGGTGTCGAAGCGCAGCCGCGCCAGGCCGCTGGGATACAACTCGTCGAGCTTGCCGAGCAGGCGGGTGCCGTCGACCTCGAGTTCGAACGGCCGCGTCTGCGCCGCGCCTTCGCGCCAGCGCGCGAACGCGTCGGCGTACGGCCGCACCTGGCCGAGCAGCGCGTCGAGCTGGCGCCGCCCCAGCGGCCCCGACGGCAGCAAGGCGCGCGCGCGCAGCGAGGCCTGCAGGCGCTCGCGATCGACCGCGCCGTCGCCGGCGATCAGGTCGTCGAACACCGCGCGCTGCAGTTGCTGGCGCAGCAGGCCGCGGCCGGGCAGCACCAGCGGCTCGACGTCCTGCGCGGTCTCGATCTCCTCGGGCAGGCGCAGGCCCAGGCGCTGGCGCAGGAACGCGCTCGGCGGATCGCGCAGGAAACTGCGCAGGTCCTGGTAGTTCAGGCGCCGCTCGCCGCCGTCGTCCGGCAACGGCGGCAGCGGGTCCTGCAGCCACGGCCCCAACTCGCCGCGGCGCGCGGCGCCGGCGTCGACCGCCGGCCGCCATTCGCTGCGGTAGCTGAAACGGCGCGGCTCGGCCGCCTCGCCCGCATCGCCGCCGAACGCCGCCGGCGCGAACGGCTGCAGCGGCTGGCGCACCACGAACTGCGCGCGCGCGGCGGCCGGATCGGCGTGGTAGCGGGCGATCGCGTCGAGCAGTTCCGACACCAGCGGCGAGGGTTCGCGCTGGCTGCCGTCGCGCGGATCGGCGCCGAGGTAGCTCAGGTAGAACGCGTCGGATGCCGCGCCGAACAACTGCAGGAACAGGAAACGGTCGTCGTCGCGCAGCGAGCGGTCGCCGTGGCGGCGCGCGCCGGTGCCGAGTTCCGCGGCGAGGCGGTTGAGGCCGCCGGCCGGATCGCGGCGCGGGTAGTCGCCGTCGTTCATGCCGAGCAGGCAGATCGCGCGGAACGGGATCAGCCGCATCGGCACCATCCGGCCGAAGCTGACCCCGCCGGTCAGCAGCGGCGCGCGCGTGTCGGCCTCGGCCAGTGCGACGCGGAAGTGCGCGCGCACCACTTCCGGCGCGACGGCGCCGTCGAAGCCGGCCGCCGCGGCGTCGCCGGCGAAGGCTTCCACCAGCGAGCGCAGGCGTTCGAGCGTGCGCTGGTCGGCGCTGTCGCGCGGGCGCTCGGGCAACAGCGCGCGCAGCAGGCCGAGCAGGCGCTGCGACCACTGCGCCGGGCTCAGCTCGGCGGCGAGGCCGCGCTCGAACCGCGCCAGCACCCGCAGCAGCCGGATCAGCGCGTCGAGCGCGTCGAGCGCGGCGCCTTCGAGTTCGGCGTACGGCGCCACGCCGGCGACCAGGGCGCCGTCGTCGTCGTCGCCGCCCGCGGCGTGGCCGATCAGCAGGCGGTCGAGCGCGAACGCCCAGGTGTAGGCGTCGTCGCCGGGCGCGTCGTGGCGGCCGCGATGGGCCGCGTCGATGCCCCAGCGCGCGCCGGCTTCGCCCAGCCACACCCGCAGCCGGTCCAGGCCGTCGCCGTCGAGGCCGGCCTGTTCGGCGATCGCCGGGGTCGCCAGCAGGTCGAGGATTTCGCTGAGGCCGAAGCGCGACACCGGCAGCGCCAGCAGGCGCAGGAACACTTCGGCCAGCGGTTCGGCGGCGAGCGGGCTGACGTCGGCCAGCGCGTAGGGAATGAAGCCCGGCCGCCCGGCCAGGCCGCCGAACACCGCGGCGATGTGCGGCGCGTAGGGATCGATATCGGGCGCCAGCACGGCGATGTCGCGCGGCTGCAGCGGCGGGTCGAAGCGGCGGCCCTGTTCGGATTGCGGATCCAGCAGGCCCTGCAGCTGGTCGTGCAGCACCTGCACTTCGCGCAAGCGGGTGTGGCAGGCGTGGACCTGCACGCTGGCGTCGAGCCGGTCGATCTGCGCGCGCCACGGCTGCGCCGGCAGCGCGCGCCGGTGCAGCAGGTCGCGCTGCAGGCGCTGCAGCAGGCTGTCGCGCGCGGGGTCGTCGTAGCGGCTGTCTTCCGGGTCGGCGTAGGCGGCGATCTCGCCGGAGGGGTGCACCACTTCGTAGCCGCCGAGCACCGCCATGAAGTCGCGCCCGGCCGCGCCCCAGGCCTGCAGCAGCGGGTTGTCGTCCTCGCCGAACGCGGCGGCGTCGCCCTGGCGCAGGCGCTCGGCCAGGGTGCCCAGGTCGCCCCAGTACTTGCGCGTCGGCGTCGGCAGGTAGAAATGCAGGGTGCCGGCGCGGGCCTGGGTGGCGATCACCCGCAGCACGTCGGGCGAGATGTTGAGGGTGGCGAACGCGAACAGGCGCGGCGGCAGCCCGCGCGGAGCGTCGTCGCGCGCGCCGTCGCCGCCGGCATCCCCGCCGAATCGGTGCAGGTATTCGTCGATCCGGCGCGCGCGGTAGCGGCGGCCGCCGGCGACCTTGCGCCACAGCGCGGCCTGCGGGTCGCCGCGCTCGTGGCCGGCGTCCCAGGCCAGCAGCCAGTCGCGGCGCCAGGCCTGGTATTTCTCGAACAGGCCGGCGAGCTCGCCGGCTAGCGACCAGGCCTTGAGCGGGTCGTCGCCGTCGAGGTAGCCGCGCAGCGGCGCCAGCGCCGGTTCGCGCAGTTGCGTCGGCTGGGCCAGTTGCGCGTACAGCCGCCAGCGCAGCGCGGCGGCGTCGAGGTCGTCCTCGCCGCCGGCAACGTTGGCGTCGAGCGCGCGCTGGACGAATTCGCCCGGGGTCAGGAATTCCAGGTTCGCGGCGATGCCGTGCGCCTGCGCCAGGGTCGCCTGCAGCCAGCGCCGCATCGCCACCTGCGGGATCAGGATGGTGTCCGGCGCGAGCAGCGCTTGCCCCGGCGCCGGCGTGCGCAGCTCCTGCGCGAGCAGGCCGGCGAGCACATCCAGCGCATTGGAATGGTAGAGACGGAAATCGGGACGCGCCGGCATAGGGCGCCATCTTGCCGTACCGCGACGCGGCGCGCGCGCAGCGGATCGGGCGTGTGCGCCGGCGCGGCGAGCACGCGGCGCGCCGGCGTTGCGCGCGGTCGCCGCGCGCCGCCCGGCCGGCGCCTGCGCTTCGTTGTCGTTCGCCGGCCGCCGCCGCGCAGCGGCCGGACCGGCCTTAAAAGGCCCTTAATCGTTGCACGCTCGAATAGTGCGCGAAGACCGGCGTCGGCGCCGGCGACGCGCCGATCCGGTGCCGAACGAGCGCCGATCTCGCATCGAACCGCGGCGGTCAAGCAACTGATGCGGCGACGACGGCGCCCGTCACCGGCTAAGCTGCGACAATGTCTTGCGCTCCACCCCCGTTCAGGCGGGCTGGGCCAAGCTGCGCCGTTTTGTAGACGTCCGCCTTCCGCCCCACCGGATTGCCGCCCCCGCATGTCGAAGCAAACGCCCATCGTCCGCCTCACCGACCTGCGCCTGGACCGCGGCGGCCGCAGCGTGCTGCGCGGGATCAACCTCAGCGTGCCGCGCGGCAGCATCGTCGCCGTGCTCGGCCCGTCCGGCAGCGGCAAGTCGACCCTGCTGTCGGCGCTGACCGGCGAACTGGCGCCGGCTTCGGGCACGGTCGAAGTGTTCGGCCGGCCGGTGCCGCAGAACCCGCGCGAGCTGCTGGAACTGCGCAAGGGCATCGGCGTGCTGCTGCAGGGCAACGGCCTGCTGACCGACCTGACCGCGGCCGAGAACGTGGCCCTGCCGCTGCGCGCGCACACCAAGCTGCCGAACCCGGTGATCCGCCGGCTGGTGCTGATGAAGCTGCACGCGGTCGGCCTCAGCGCGGCCGCCGACGCGTATCCGCGCGAACTCTCCGGCGGCATGGCCCGGCGCGTGGCGCTGGCGCGCGCGCTGGCGCTGGACCCGCCGCTGATGATCTACGACGAACCGCTGACCGGCCTGGACCCGATCGCCTCGGGCGTGGTCATGAGCCTGGTGCGCCGGCTCAACGACACCCTCGGCCTGACCAGCATCGTGGTGACCCACCACGTCCACGAAACCCTGCCGGTGGCCGACCACGCCATCGTCATCGCCAACGGCGGCATCGTCTTCTCCGGCACCCCGGCCGAGCTGGAGCATAGCGACGACCCGTTGGTGCGCCAGTTCCTGCGCGGCGAGCCCGACGGCCCGATCGGCTTCGACGCCGCGCCGCGCAATTCGGAGGCCGCGTAATGGCGTTGTTCGATGTCGTCCGCTCGCTGGGCCGCGCCGGCCTGTTCTCGCTGTCGGTGTTCCGCGCGTCCAAGCCGACGGCCGACTTTTTTCGCGAGCTGATCCGCGAAATCTACAAGATCGGCGCGCGTTCGCTGCCGATCATCGCCGTTGGCGGCGCGTTCGTGGGCTTGTCGGTGACCTTGCTGGGCTACCGCGCGCTCGACACCTACGGCGCCGCCAACCAGGTCAGCGCCATGCTCGGCTTGGGCCTGTACCGCGAGCTCGGCCCGGTGCTGACCGCGCTGCTGTTCATCGGCCGCGCCGGCAGCTCGATCGCCGCCGAACTGGGCCTGATGCGCGCGACCGACCAGATCACCGCGCTCGGCCTGATGGCGATCGACCCGGTCGGCAAGGCGGTGGCGCCGCGGTTCTGGGCGGCGGTGCTGTGCGTGCCGCTGCTGACCGGCTTCTTCTGCAGCCTGGCGATCAGCGCGAGCTACTTCGAATCGGTGCACGTGATCGGCCTGGAGCCCGGGATCTTCTGGCAGGTGCTCAAGGACAGCGTGGATTTCTTCGACGACTTCCTCATGGCGTTCGTGAAGTCGGCCGTATTCGGCGGCACCGCGGCGCTGGTGGCGGCCTACGTGGGCTACCACGCCGAGCCGACCATCGAGGGCACCTCGGTGGCGACGACGCAGGCGGTGGTCAACGCCTCGCTGCTGGTACTGATGTTCAACTTCGTGATGTCGGCGTTCTTGTTCAAGTAACGAGCTTCCCTTCTCCCGCGCGCGGGAGAGGGTGCCCCGAAGGGCGGATGAGGGCACGCAAGGTGACCGGAGCTGCGCGCTGCGCGCCCCTCACCCCAACCCCTCTCCCGCAGGCGGGAGAGGGGCTTTAGATACTTCGCTGTAGTCCGTCAGCAGACAAACCGTTTCCCCAGCCGCGTTGAACCGCGCGGGCTTTATCCCCAAGGTGGTGCCCATGTCCGTCCGCAGTCCCCGCATCGAATTCGCCGTCGGCGCGTTCCTGCTGCTCGCCCTGGCCTCGCTGCTGGTGTTGGCGATCGCCTCCACCAACGGCAAGTTCGGCTTCGGCCGCGACAATTACGAGGTCACCGCCAAGTTCACCAGCATCGGCGCGCTGCGCCCGAACGCGCCGGTGAAGATCGGCGGCGTCAACGTCGGCCAGGTCGCCGACATTTCGCTGGACCCGAAGAGCTACGCCTCGGTGGTCACCCTGGCCATCGACAAGCGCTACAACAAGCTCTCCGCCGACACCTCGGCCGGCATCTTCACCAGCGGCCTGCTCGGCGAGAGCTATATCGGCCTGACCCCGGGCGGCGACCCGGAAGACCTCAAGCCGGGCGACGAGATCTACCTGACCCAGCCGGCGATCGATCTGATCCAGTTGGTCGGCAAGTACATGTTCAGCGGCGGTGGCGCACAAGGCGGTGGCAACGCCAGCGGCGGCGACGCCGCCAAGCCCGCCGACGCCGGCACCCCCGATTACCTCAAGGGCGAGCAACCCGCCCCCTCCAGCGAGAGCAAGCCATGAAGCGCATCCTGACCGCCTCCGTCCTCGCCTGCGCCCTGTTCGCAGGCGTCCCGTCCCTGGCCCTGGCCCAGGCCACCGCCGCCGCGGGCACCGCGCCGGCCGCCGGCACGCCGAGCGCGATGGTGCTGGGCAACACCACCCGCATCCTGTCGACCCTGGAATCGCGCCGCGCCGAGTTCAGCAAGAACCGCGCCGCGCTGAGCCAGTTCGTCACCACCGAGTTCAACCAGCTGTTCGACCGCGACTACGCCGCGCGCCTGGTCCTGGGCACCCACGGCCGCGGCGCGGCCGACGCCGACGTGGCGCTGTTCTCCGACGCGCTGACCAGCAGCCTGATGCAGCGCTACGGCTCGGCCCTGCTCGACTTCAACACCCGCCTGCAGGTGCGGATCAAGTCCGAGACCCCGCTGCGCGGCGGCGCCATCGTCAAGGTGTCGAGCGAGTTCCTGCGCCAGGGCGGCGAGCCGGTGCCGGTCGACTACCTGCTGCGCAAGACCGGCAACCAGTGGAAGGTGTTCGACGTGATGGTGGAAGGCGTCAGCTTCGTGCAGACCTTCCGCAACCAGTTCGATGCGCCGCTGAGCCAGAAGTCGATCGCCCAGGTCGCCGCCGACATCAAGGCCGGCAAGCTGCAGGCGCAGGCGAGCGGCAACAAGTGAGCCCGGCTCCGGCCAGCGTGCGGCGCGACGGCGAGACGCTGGCGTTCGCCGGCGTCCTCGACCGCGCCGCGGCGGCCGCGCTGTGGCCGCAGGCGCGGCCGCTCGCGCCCGGCGCGCGCCGGTTCGACCTGACCGGCGTGGCCTCGGTCGACAGCGCCGGCCTGGCGCTGCTGGCCGAACTGGCCGCGCAGGCGCCGGGCGTGGCTGTGGTCGGCGAGCCGACCGGGCTGGCCGAGCTGCGCGCCGCCTACCGCCTGGACGATTCGCTCGGCTTCGGCCGCTGAGGACCGCGCCGCCGGAACGCTTTCGCTGCATGCATCTCATCGTTGCGGTCGCCGACGCCCACGGACGTGGCCTGGCCGCCCCCACCGTTGTCCCGGAAGACTAGACTGCAACCATGCGCCCCCACGCACTCCCCCTCGCGCTGGCCTTGGCCCTGGCCGCGCACACCGTCCCGGCCGCGGCGCAGGACGCCGCCCCGGTCCTGCCGGGCGATCCGTCCGCGCTGACCATCGACACCGCGGCGCTGGCCGCGGCCGCGCAAGCCGACGCCGCGACCCAGGCGACCGACGCCGGCGCACCGGTGCTGACCGACTCGGCGCGCGCGCTGGATGCGGCCGTTGCCGCGACCGACGCCGCCCAGGCCGAAGCCCTGGCCGGCGCGTCCGCCAGCGCCGACGCGCAGCCCGCGCCGGACGCCTCGCTCGACTACGCCCTCGCCCAGGTCGACCCGACCGCCGCGACGCCGCCGCCGGCCGAGCCGGCCGCGGCCGCCGACGACCCGCGCACCCAGGCCGAGCGCGACTTCGACGCGCTCTACGGCAACCCGCAAGGCGAGTACAACCCAGTCGCCGATCCCACCCTGCCGGCGCCGGCCAACGTGCCCGGCGGCTACGACCCGTGGGAGAAGTACAACCGCAAGATGCACCGCTTCAACAACGCGGTCGACCGCGGCGTGGCCAAGCCGCTGGCGCGCGCCTACACCAAGGTGGTGCCGCGGCCGATCCGCCTGGGCGTCAGCAACTTCTTCAACAACCTCGGCCAGCCGGTGTCGATGGTCAACGCGCTGCTGCAGGGCAAGCCCAAGCAGGCGGCGCAGTCGCTGGGCCGGTTCGCGCTGAACACCACGCTGGGCATCGGCGGCATCTTCGACCCGGCCACCGCGGCCAAGCTGCCCAACCGCAGCGAGGACTTCGGCCAGACCCTCGGCGTGTGGGGCTGGAAGCGCTCGCGTTACTTCGAATTGCCGTTCTTCGGCCCGCGCACCGTGCGCGACGCGTTCGGCGCGGTCGGCGACGCCCCGCTGAGCCCGCTGCGCCGGATCGAACGCGACCGCATCCGCATCGGCCTGCAGGGCCTGCAACTGGTCGACATCCGCGCCCAGCTGCTGCCGCTGGACAACCTGCGCGAAGGCGCCGAGGACGAATACGCGCTGGTGCGCGATTCCTGGATGCAGCGCCGCGACTACCAGATCTTCGGCGACCGCCTGGAGAAGAACGGCGACACCGCGTTGCCGGACTACCTGCAGGACGACAGCAACCCCAGCGTGCCGGCGAACGCGATGCCGGTGATGCCGACCGACGGCGCCGGCGTGCGCTGAGGCGACGCGACAGCGGATATGCGAACGGCCCGGATGCGAATCCGGGCCGTTTTGTTTTTGCGCGCCGCGATGCTGCGGTGGAAGCGGCGCGCGCAGCGGCCGCATCACTGCAATTGCGATGAAACGTTCGCTGTTACCGCGATGGCGCGGTCGCGGCTCGCGCCGCTCCTGCAGGGTCTTCGGCCGCTGGCGATGCAATCCATCGCCGCCATTCCGGCGAAAGCCAACCGAAGCGACGCAGCTCCGCCGCCGCATCCCGAAGCGGCAAAACCCCAAACTCGTCATTCCGGCGAAAGCCGGAATCCATTTTGATGTTGCCGTTGCCGTTGCCGTTGTCCTTGGCTTGGACGCAACCTCGCCCGAGGCCCACGCCCCGCAGCCCCGGAGGGCGTGCGCATGGATGCGCACGCGCGCCATGGGACAGGATGTCCCTTATGGCGCGGCCCCGCGCAAGGTGCTGGACCTAGTGGCTTTTGACCTTAAACAAGCGTTTTTCTTTGGCTACTTTCTTTTGTCGCGCTGACAAAAGAAAGTAGCTCGGCCGCTTGCGGACGAAACGCTTTTGATTGCGGCTTGTCGTCACTCGTTGCTTCGATAAGAGCAAGAGCAACAGCAAAGTCAAAATGGGTTCCGGCTTTCGCCGGAATGACGAGCTGGCGGATTCGTGGCTTCAGGGAGTGCCGGCGGAGCTACGTAGCTTCGGTTGACCCCGACCCATCGCCCCTAGCCACCGCCGCATCATCATCAGCCACAGGCAAAGCCAGCGGCGCCGAAGCGTCTTCGCCGTCGCTTTCATCCTCGTCCAGCGCCAACTCCACCAGCTTCGCCGGCATCGCCTTGTTCGGCTTGACCCCGAGCTCGCGCAGCATTTCGGCCTGGCGGATCGCATTGCCTTTACCGCGCCCGAGCTTGTCGCGCGCGGCCTCCAGCGTCTTGTGGGCGCCGTCGAGCTGGTTCGCGGCCTTGTCCAGGTCGGCCACGAACGCGGCCAGCTTGTCGTACAGCAGCGCGCCGCGCTTGGCGATCTCCTGCGCGTTGCGGCTCTGCGCTTCCTGCCGCCACAGGTGCTTGACCGTGCGCAACACGAACAGCAGCGTCGACGGGCTCACCATCAGCACGTTGCGGTCCCAGCCTTCCATGAACAAGCCGCGGTCGTTGGCGACGGCGAGCATGAACGCCGGTTCGATCGGCACGAACATCAGCACGAAATCGAGCGAACGCAGGCCGTACAGCTCCTGGTAGCGCTTCTCCGACAGGCCGCGCATGTGCTGGCGCATCGATTCGACATGCCGCTTGAGCGCGCGCGCGCGGGTGTCCTCGTCCTCGGCGCTGACGAACTGCTCGTAGGCGACCAGCGACATCTTGGCGTCGACGATCATGTGCCGGTCTTCGGGCAGGTGCACGGTCACGTCCGGGCGGCGCTCGCCGTCCTCGGTGCCGTGGCTCTCCTGCACGTCGTATTCCTCGCCCTTGCGCAGGCCGGCCGACTCCAGCACGCGCTCGAGCACCAGTTCGCCCCAGGCGCCCTGGGCCTTGTTCGAGCCCTTGAGCGCGGTGGTGAGGTTCTTGGCGTCCTCGCTGAGCGACTGGTTCAGCGCCATCAGCTGGCGCACCTGCTCGCCCAGCGCGGTGCGGTCGCGGGTTTCGTTGTCGTAGACGGTCTCGACCCGCGCCTGGAACTCGCTCAGCTTCTGCTGCAGCGGATCGAGCAGCTGGCCCAGGTGGCTGCGGTTCTGCTCGGTGAAGCGGCGGCTCTTCTCTTCCAGGATCTCGTTGGCGAGGTTGCGGAACTGCGCGCTGAGTTCGTCGCGCACCTCGCGCAGCTGGGCGATCTTCTCCTGCGCCTGGTTGCGCTCGGCCTCCAGCTGGGTGCCGACGCGGCCGAGTTCGACCGTGCGCCGGTTGAGGTCGCCGGCCAGCGCGTCGCGTTCGCGTTCGAGCTGCTCGAACTCCACGCGCAGGCGCTGCAGGGCCTGCTGTTCCTTGTCGAGTTCGGCGCCGCTGCGGCCGATGGCCTCGCGCAGCAGGCCGCTGTCGCGCACCAGCTGGCCGCGCTGGGCCTCGAGGTCGTCGAGCCGCGCCTGCAGTTCGGGAATGCGCGCGCAACGCTCGGCCAGTTGCGCGCGCTCGGTGTTGGCGGCGTCGAGCCGGTCGCCCAGCTCGGCGCGCGCGGCCGCGTGCGCGCGTGCGGCGCCGGCGCGGGCCAGCAGCCAGGCCAGCGCGGCCCCGAACAGGGCGGCGACGAGAATGGCGGCGGCAGCGAGGGTCGGGGACATCGGGACTCGAGGGGACGGGGGCGGGGCGGGCGGAAAGAGGGGGAGCGGGCCGTCCGTGCCCGGGCCAGCGCGCGGCGGCGGTGGCGGCAGGCACCCACGGGGCGCCTAGTCTAAAGGCCAGTCTAAACGGGTGAGTCTCAGGTCCTGCGACCGGCGCCGGCGGCGCGCGGCGTCGCATCGACTGCGATTTCGGTCACAAATAATCAGCAAGATCCACATTCGATATTCCATACGGAACAGCATTGCCGCCCGCGCCTGTGCCAATCTTGGCCGCAGCCGCCGGGTCGCCGCAGGCCCGTTCCGCACAAGCGAAGGCCCGCCCATGGACCCGCGAGACCCCCGACTGTACGCCGACCCGCGCGGCGTCTGGCGCGACGACGGCGCCGGCCGCGTGCACGGCATCCGCTGGCGCGACATCGACGGCATCGACGGCTACGCGATCGACGCCGCCGACCGCCGCCTGGTCTACCTCGCGCTGGGCACCGCCAGCGGCGAGCGGCTGGAACTGCGCACCGACTGGCCCGGCTACCAGGACGTGACCCGCGCGCTCAGCGCGCACCTGCCGGGCCTGGACGTGGACGCGCTGCAGCGGCTGGATCAGGCGCGCCCGGAAGATCCGCCGGCGATCCTGTGGTGGCGCGATTGAGCGCGCCGGCTCAGTCCGCGGCCGCCAATCGCTGCTGGATCCGCCGCAGCTGCTCGCGATAGCCGGCCTGCGCCGGAGCGCGCTCCAGCGCCGCCCGTTGTTCGCGCTCGGCCTCGCGGGCGTCGCCCGCGGCCAGCAACAGGCCCGCATATTGGTGGCGGAAATAGGCGTTGTCCGGCGCCAGCGCCACCGCCCGGCCGATCGCCGCCAATGCCGCCTGCGGCCGCCCCAGCCGGTCCAGCGCATGGGCGCGGTGGCTCAGCAGCAGCGGCGTGTCCGCGATCCGCTCCAGCGCCCGGTCCTGCACCGCCAGCGCATCGTCCCAGTAGCCGCGCGCCAGCAGCGCGCTGGACAACCGCGCCGCCGCGCCGCTGTAGGACGGCTCCACCGCGCAAGCCTGCGCCAGCAACTGCGCGCGTTCGGCCTCGGGAACGCCGGCCGCCGCCTCGCCCAGGCGCGCGCGATCCGGATCGAGCGACGGCTGCGGCATTCGCGGCGGCGGCTCCGGCGACCGGGGCGGTTCGGCAGCGGCCGCCGCGGCGCGCTCCAACCTGGCCAATTGCTGCAGGTACACCGGCTGGTCGCGGTGCAGGGCCACCGCCGCGCGCTGGTGCTGCAACGCTTCGGCCCACGCTTGCGCCTGGCCGAGCAATTGCGCCAGGTGGTGCGCGAAGTAGGGATGCCGTGGCGCCGCCTCGCGCGCCCGCCGGGCCGCCGCCAGCGCCTCGCCGTCGCGCCCGAGCGCCGCCAGCGCCTGCGCGCGATGGCTGTGCAACACCGCGATGAACGCCGGCGAGGCGTAGTCGAGGGCCTGCTCCTGCACGCTCAGCGCCTCCATCGCCAGGCCGCAGGACAGCAGCAGGGTCGAGCGCTTCAGCGCGACGCCCACGTGGGTCGGCTCGATCGCGTGGGCGCGACGCAGCAGTTCCAGCCGCGCCTGCGGCGACAGCGAGCGCACGCGTTCGGCCAATTGCAGGTAATAGGCGGCCGTGTGCTTGCGTTCGCGGCGGAAGCGGGCGACGGCGTCCGCGCGCATGCGCGCCCAATCGCCCTCGCGCGCCGCCGCGAGCATCGGCTTGAGGATGCGGCCGCCGACGCCGTCGTGCCCCATCAACGGCAACCGCACCCGTACCGGATCGCAATGCGCCGCGATCCGCTCGATGTGGCGGGCATCCGCGGCGAACCACGGGTCGTACACCAGCACCGGCCGCACCCGCGGCGAGATCGCCGCGACGCGGTCGCGCACGAATGCCGTGCCGGCGGCTTCGGCCGCCCAGCGGGTTTCGAATCCGACCTTGGCGCGGTCAATGGAGAACTGCGGCGCGACCGCGAATGCGATGCCGGCGCCGAGGTCGTTGGCGAAGTTGAGCGCGGCGTAGCCGCCCATGCTGCTGCCGTAGGTCACCACCCGCGCATAGCGCCGGGCGATGCCGGCCGCACGGTCGATCGCCGCTTGCGCGCCGTCGGACTGGTACCAGTCGTCATCGGCCGAACGTATATGCAGTGCCGGCCACTGCTGGGATTCGCACAGTTTTTCGGCCCATCCCGGCGCGTCCAGGGTCGGTCGCCCCGACCAGGGCGCGAACGAAATCACCAGGCATTCGGCATCGATGTCGAGCGAGTTGGCGCGCAGGCACGCCGCCTCGTTGCGGAACAGTTCGACCATCGCGGGCGGTCAGGGCGGGCAACGGGACCGCGAGTGTGGTCCACGTCCGCGGCGCTGCCAACGCCGCGGGCCCAAGATTCGGACGAGTCCTAGTCCAGCACGCGGCAGAACACCGCCTTGAGGTAGCGCGACTCCGGCACCTGCGCCAGCCACGGGTGATCGGCGCCGGCGCCGGCCACGCGCAGCACCTGCACGGTGCGGCCGGCGTAGAACGCGGCGCGGCGCAGCATGTCGAGGAACTGGTCCTCGCTGACCAGGCCGGTGCACGAGAAGGTCGCGAACAAGCCGCCGGGCTTGACCACGCTCAGCGCCAGCTTGTTCATGTCGAGGTACTTCTTCAGCGCCGGAATGACCTGCTCGCGGTCGCGGGTCATCTTGGCCGGGTCGAGGATGACCACGTCGAAGCGCTCGCCGGCATTACCCATGTCGCGCAGGTACGGGAAGATGTCGGCCTGGACGAACTTGACGTGGGCGCCGTTGAGCTTGGCGTTGCCCTTGGCGATGTTGATCACGTCGGCGTCGATGTCCACGCCGATCACTTCCTCGGCGCCGCGCGCCTTGGCGTAGACGCCGAAACCGCCGGTGTTGCAGCACAGGTCGAGCACGCGCTTGCCGGCGACCTGCTGCGACAGCCATTCGCGGTTCTCGCGCTGGTCGGCGAAGAAGCCGGTCTTGTGCGCGCCGGCCGGGTCGGCGCGGAACTTGATGCCGTATTCGGTGATGACCGCCGGCGGCACCGCCTCGGTGCCGCGGAAATCGAAGCTTTCCTGCTTCTGCACGTGCTCGTCGGCGAAGGCGTAGAAGCGGCAGCCGGGGAACTGCGCGCGCAGCGCGTCGTAGATCCATTCGCGGTGGCGGAACGCGCCGGCGCTGAAGTACTCGACCACCAGCAGGTCGCCGTAGCGGTCCACGACCAGGCCGCTGATGCCGTCGCCTTCGCTGTGGACCACGCGCCAGGCGTCGCTGACCTCGTCGAGCCGGAGCACGTCGCGGCGCAGCGACACCGCCGCGGCGATCTTGCGCGCGAACCAGTCGGCGTCGACCGCCACGTCCGGATCGTTCTCGAGCATGCGCAGGGCGATGCGCGAGTGGCCGTTGTAGAAGCCGCGGCCGATCCATTCGCCGTCCACGCCGATCACCTCGACGATGCTGCCGGGCTTGGGGCGCTGGGCCGGCTTGTCGACCAGGCGCTGGAAGATCCAGGGGTGGGTGGATTTCCAGGCGTTCTTGAGGCGTACGGTGGGGAGTTCGGTAGTCATCGCGCCATTCTACCGGGCCCGGCGCCCCGGGCCGGAATGCGAACGGCGGCCCAATCCCGCCGGCGGGACAATGAAGCCCACCGCGGCCGGCTTGTTTTGCCCGCCGCCGGTGCCAATCTGGTTCCCATGCACCTGCCCACCGACGCCCCGATCCCCGACACCCCGGCGCAGCGCAAGACCGACCGCGCGCGGCTGACCCGGGCCCTCAACGCCAGCCTGGCCTTCGTGCTGGCGCTGGCGGCGGTGTACGCCGCCCAGGGCAGTTTCGACATCCGCCCGTTCACGGTTTCGCCGTGGACCGCCGCGGGCCTGCTGGGCCTGCTGACCGCGCCGCTGCTGCACGGCTCGATCGAGCACCTGGCCGCGAACGCGACCTCGCTGCTGTTGCTGGGCACCCTGGCCGGCGCGGTCTATCCCAAGGCGACGCTGCGCGCGCTGCCGGTGGTGTGGCTGGGCTCGGGGCTGGGGGCGTGGCTGCTGGGCGAGCCGGGCAGCCATCACCTGGGCGCCAGCGGCCTCACTCATGGCCTGATGTTCCTGGTCATGACCCTGGGCCTGCTGCGCCGCGACCGCCCCTCCATCGCCGCGGCGATGATCGCCTTCCTGCTCTACGGCGGCATGCTGCTGACGGTGCTGCCGCGCGAGGCCGGCGTCTCCTGGCAGGCCCACCTGGGCGGCGCCGTGGCCGGCGTGGCCTCGGCCTTCGCCTTCCGCCTGCGCGACCCGCTGCCGCCGCGCAAGCGCTACAGCTGGGAAGACGAAGAAGACGCCGAGTTGGTCCCGGTCAACGACGAACTGGAACCGCCGAGCCCGCGCAACGTGCCGGTGCTGTGGAACCGGCCGGATCCGGGCGACGTGCACAGCGGCGTGGTACTGGAGTTTCCGCGGCGCGATCCGCCGGCGGGGCCGCAGTGAGGGCGATGCGCGGCTGACGACGCAGGCACGGCCCGCGTTGTCGTAGCGGTGCCCGGCGGATTGGATGCCGATGCGCGCTCGCGTCGTCGGCTCAGCGCGCTGGCGGTGGTTGCGATTGTCTTGGTGGGATAAACCTTCAAATCGAGTGGGTTCCGGCTTTCGCCGGAACGACGGTGGCTGAGCGAATTCGCAGCCACTCGCCCACGACGAGGTCCCGCGCAGCGCTCACACCGGCGCGACCTCATCCTCCATCCGCACCACATACCGCACCGCCTCCACCCGCACCGCGCGCAGCGGCGCTTCCAGCTCGCGCGCGGCCTCGCTCCACTGCGGCGACTGGCACTGCAGGTTCAGGCAGCCGAAGCGGCGCGCCGCCTCCAGCGCCTGGCCCAACAGCGCGGTCTCCACGCCGCGTTCGAGCCACGGCTCGCGCACGTAAGGATCGTCGAGCTGCAGGCAGTAAGCGCGCTCGAGCATGGAGAAGCTAGCGGTGGCGCTGGCGTAGCCGATCACCTCGCCGTCGGCTTCGGCCAGCCAGGCCCAGGCGCCGAACGGCGGTTCGAACAGCACCTCCATCAGCTCCAGCGCGTCCGCGCGCGGCGGGCCGTAGGGGCGGCGTTCGAGCGCGCGGCGGTCGCTGTGCTCCTGGCACAGCGCGATCAGGGTCGGGGCGTCGGCGCGGGTCACCGCGCGCACGCTCAGGCCGGCGGGCGCGGCGAGGGAGGGTTCGGAACGGGTCACGGCGAGCTGGGGGTTCATCGCGGGTTTCCGGTAAGCGGCGGAGGGGGAGTGCGGCGACGCGGTAGCATCGGCGCGGAACACCGCGGACGCGGCGGCCTGCGCTGCGGGCGCGGTCATCCTGCGCGCCGGCTTTTAAGAACTTTTTAATCGTGCCGGCGCACAGTGGCTGCGGACGATGCGGCCGATCGCCGCAACCCCCTTGCCGCAGCCCCTTTGCCGCAACACCCATCCGAGCGACACCGAGACACGACCGGGCGATGAACATCCTGCTGGTGGAAGACGACGCGATGCTGGCCGAGGCCGTGCGCACGGGCCTGGGTCACGACGGCTGGCGGGTCGACTGGGTGGCCGATGCGCCGCTGGCCAAGACCGCGCTGGTCGATCACGACTTCGACGCGGTCGTGCTCGACCTCGGCCTGCCCGGCGGCTCCGGCCTGGGCGTGCTCGGCGCGCTGCGCAACCGCTACGACGCCACCCCGGTGCTGATCGTGACCGCGCGCGACAAGCTCAGCGAGCGCATCGCCGGGCTCGACGCCGGCGCCGACGACTACATCGTCAAACCCTTCCAGCTCGACGAACTGTGCGCGCGCCTGCGCGCGGTGATGCGGCGCAGCCAGGGCCGGGTCTCGCCGGTGCTCAGCTGCGGCGCGGTGGTGCTGGACCCGGCGCGGCGCCTGGTCACCCGCGACGGCGAGCCGGTCACGCTCAGCGGCCACGAGTTCCGCACCCTGACGCTGCTGCTCGAACGCCAGGGCCGGGTGGTCACCCGCGAACAATTGGAGGAAGCCGTCTACGGCAGCTCCGGCACGATCGAGAGCAATACCATCGCGGTGTACGTGCACCAGCTGCGGCGCAAGCTCGGCGAGCAGTTGATCGTGACCGTGCACGGCTACGGCTACCGCGTCGGCGGCGGGCCGAACTGACATGGCCGCCGTGCGCACGCGTCTGCGCCCGCAACTGCGCGCCCGTCCGCGCACGGCGTCGGCGCGTGCGTCCGCGCCGCCCGGCGGCCGCCGATGAGCGCGATCGACGGCCGCGATGCCGGCACCGGCACCGGCGACGGCGAGCGCGAAGCGCGCTGGCGCGAGCGCGAACGCCAGCTCAGCAGCTGGCGCGAACGCTGCCGCCAGTCGCGCGAGTTCCCGGCCGGCCGCTCGCTGCGCTGGAAACTCACCTGGGTGCTGTTCAAGGCGGTGCTGCTGGCCTGGTTCGTGTGGCTGAGCTGCCAGATCTGGCAACTCGGCCGCGAACACACCGGCATGCTCGACAACTCCCTGCGCGAGATCGCCGAACAAGTGCTCGGCTCGATGCCCGAGGGCCTGGACCGCCTGCCCTCCCGCGATCCCGCCCGCGCTACCGTGCCGGTCGACGCCGACCGCAAGATGAGCTTCCAGGTCTGGGCCAACGGCCGCAACGTGGTGTATTCCGCGGCCGCGCCGCTGCAACCGCTCAATCCCGAATTCAAGGACGGCTTCGCCCGCCGCGTCATCGACGGCGAGCGCTGGCAGGTCTACACCCTCACCGACAAGCCGCGCGGCCTGGTGGTGCAGGTCGGCCGGACCAAGCGCATGGCGATCGAGGAACTGCAGAACTGGATCGTCGGCAGCCTGCTGGCCGCGGCGCTGATCCTGGTGCTGTTCGCGCTGGCGACCTGGCTGGTGATCGGGCGCTCGCTGCGGCCGATCACCGCGCTGCGGCGGATTCTGCAGGAGCGCCAGCCGCTCGACCTGACCCCGCTGCCGACCCATCCGCTGCCCTCGGAATTCCATCCGCTGGTGGAGGCGTTCAACGGCCAGCTCGAACGCGTCGACGCGGCCGTGCAGCACGAGCGCCGCTTCATCTCCGACGCCGCCCACGAACTGCGCACGCCGCTGGCGGTGCTGAGCACCCACGCCGAACTGGCGTTGCGCGCGACCACGCTGGAAGCGAAGAACGCAGCCCTGCAAAAGCTCAACGCCGGCGTGCAGCGCAGCGCGCGGCTGTCGGAACAGCTGCTCGACCTGGCCCGGCTCGACGCCGGCGAGGAAAGCGTGCGGCTGGCGCCGCTGGATCTGTCCGACCTGATCGTGCTGGTGATCCGCGACTTCGAGACCCTGGCGCGCGAGCGCCGCCAGCGCATCAGCCTGCGCGCCGAACCGACCCGTTTGCTCGGCGACGTCGACCAGCTCGGCATCCTGCTGCGCAACCTGATCGACAACGCGGTGCGCCATGCCGGCGCCGACGGCCAGGTGGCGGTGAGCTGCTCGGCCGAGGCCGGCGGCGCGGTGCTGCGCGTGGCCGACAACGGCCCCGGCGTGGCGACGGACGATTGCGAACGCATCTTCGATCGCTTCTACCGCGCGCCGGGCAGCCCCGACGGCGGCAGCGGCATCGGCCTGTCGCTGGTCGCGCGCATCGCCCAGACCCACGGCGCCAGGATCGAATGCGGCCAGGGCCTGGAGCGCGGCGGCGACGACCCGCGCGGCCCCGGTCGCGGCTTCGAAGTCTGCGTCCGGTTCCCGCCGGTGCCGGCGTGACCGGCCCGTAGCCCCCCTGTAGCAGCGGCGCAAGCCGCGACCGCGATAGCGCGGATACGACGCCGGCCCTGTAGACCTTACGCACCCGCGAGCTAATAGCGCCGGACATCGCAGCGGCGCGACCGCGGCTTGCGCCGCTCCTGCGCGGGCTACCGCTGCTGCCAAGGCGTTGGCAGCAGCCCCTGCGCATCCTGACCCGGTTTCCACGCTCCGGGACTGCGATGAATCACGACGGCCGCCACGACTTCGACTTCCTCCACGGCCACTGGCAGGTGCGCAACGAACGCCTGCGCGAGCGCCTGGCCGGCAGCGACGACTGGGAGATCTTCCACGCCACCCAGACCTGCGAACCGGTGCTCGGCGGCCTGGGCAACGTCGACGCCTTCCTCAGCGACTGGCGCCGCGACGGCGGCGAGGACACCTTCCAGGGCATGACCCTGCGCCTGTTCGATCTGCAGCGCAGACGCTGGAACATCTGGTGGGCCGGCAGCCACGACGGCGTGCTGGAGCCGCCGGTGAGCGGCGGCTTCGCCGACGGCGTCGGCGTGTTCGAAGGCGAACTCGAACACCACGGCCGACCGGTGCGCGCGCGCTTCGTCTGGAGCGCGATCGGCGCCAACACCGCGCATTGGCACCAGCAGTTCTCGATCGACGGCGGCGCCAGCTGGGAGACCAACTGGCATATGTGGCTGCGCCGACGCGACGCGGACGGGCGCCTGCCGCACGAGGACGCGGTGATCGAACTGCGCCGCTACACCCTCAAGCCCGGCCGCCGCGACGAATTGATCGAACTGTTCGAGCGCGCGTTGATCGAGCCTCAGGAAGCGGTGGGCATGCACGTGATCGGCCAGTTCCGCGAACTCGACGAATCCGACCGCTACACCTGGGTGCGCGGCTTTCCCGGCCATGCCGCGCGGGTCGAGGCCTTGCAGGGGTTCTACGGCGGCCCGATCTGGAAGCGCCATCGCGACGCCGCGAATGCGACCATGATCGACAGCGACGACGTGCGCCTGCTCAAGCCAGCGCGGCCGCGCTCGGCGCTGCCCGAGGCGCAACGCGAGCGCGCGCCGGTCGGCGCGTCGGCGGACGCGGACGCGGACGCGGACGGCATCGTCTGCATCGGCGTGTGCGAGTTGGATGCGCCGGCGCAGGCGAGTTTCCTCGAACGCTTCGAACGCGATTTCGCCCCGTTGCTCGAGCCGGCCGGCCTGTCGCTGCTCGGCGTCTACGTCAGCGACGACACGCCCAACGGCTTCCCGCGCCTGCCGGTGCGCGAGGGCGAGCCGGCGCTGGTCTGGTTCGCGCGTTGCGCCGACGCGCGGGCGCCGCTGCGGCTCGCCGAGGCGCCGCAGTGGCGCGCCGCGGTCGCCGACGCGCTGCGGGCCGGACTCCGGCGCGCGCCGCAGCTGCTGCGGCTGGCGCCGACCGCGCGTTCGGAACTGCGCGGATGAAGCGGTATCCCGACGTTGGCGCGCTTGAGCGCGACGGCGCGACGCGGGATCATGCGGCATGCGCCGCGCCGACCGCCTGTTCCTGCTGATCCATGCCCTGCGCGGCCGCCGCCAGGCCATCACCGCCCAGCAGCTGGCGCAGACGCTGGAAGTCTCGCTGCGCACCGTCTACCGCGACGTCGCGGACCTGCAGCGTTCGGGCGTGCCGATCGAGGGCGAGGCCGGCGTCGGTTACGTGCTGCGCAAGGGCGCGGACATTCCGCCGTTGATGTTCAGTCCCGACGAACTCGAAGCGCTGGTGGTCGGCACCCGCTTCGTGCGCGCCTTCGGCGGCGAGCGTCTCGGCCGCGGCGCCACCGCGGCCTTGCTGAAGATCGAAGCGGTGCTGCCGCCGGAACTGCGCGAGCGCGCCGCCCACACCCGCATCTTCGCCCCCGAGCTGGCCGGCCGGATCGAATCCAGCGGCCTGATCGACGCGCTCCACGCCGCAGTGCAGGAGCATCGGGTGCTGCGCCTGACGTACCGCGACAGCGGCGCGCGCGCCAGCGAGCGCGAGATCGAACCCTTGTGCCTGTCGTTCTGGGGCGGCAGCTGGACGCTGGGCGCATGGTGTCGCCTGCGCGAAGATTTCCGCAGCTTCCGTCCGGACCGCATCGCGACTCATGCGGCGACCGGGGAAGTCTTCGCGGCGGACGAACGGCGCGGGCTGCAGGCGTATCTGCGTTCGGTGGGCGGGGCGCTGCCTGATCGTTGGAAGCGGTGAGAACGGGGTGTTGGAGCCTGTGCTGCCAATCCTCGTAGAACCCGGATCTTCGACCGTCATTTCAGCGAATGCTGGAATCCACTCTGTTGTTGTTGCTGCTGTTGCCGTTCGCCTGGACGCAACCCCAAGCGAAGCACACGTCCCGCAGCCCCGGAGGGCGCGCGCATGGATGCGCGCGCGCGCCATGGGGCAGGATGCCCCTTATGGCGCGGCCCCGCGCAAGGTGCTGGACCTAGTGGCTTTTGACCTTAAACAAGCGTTTTTCTTTGGCTACTTTCTTTTGTCGCGCTGACAAAAGAAAGTAGCTCGGCCGCTTGCGGACGAAAGCTGTTGATGGTGGCTTGTCGTCGCGCGACACATCGGTAACGGCGGAAGCAACAGCAAAATCAAAATGGGTTCCGGCTTTCGCCGGAATGACAGTGGCGGGGTTGCGTACCCGACTGTAGGAGCGGCGCGAGCCGCGACCGCGCCACGGCAAACACAGTGAAAGTTTCGTCGTAGTTGCGTTGTCGCGGTCGCGGCTCGCGCCGCTCCTACAGTCGGATACGCAGCTCAAACGAAACAACCGGAACCTATCTCCCCTCCCCGACGCCCCGCCCCTCACTTCGCCGGCAACGGCAACGCCTTGAACTCCTTCACCGTCCGCAACACCAGACTGGAGTTGATGTCCGCGCCCCCCGCCTGATTGAGCAGACGATCCAGCAGAAAGCGCGAGAGATGCTCCAGATCGCGCACCACGATCTGCAGCAGATAATCCATGTCGCCGGTCAGCGCGTAACACGCCACCACCTCGTCCCAGTCGCCGACGAACTCGGCGAACGCCGCCACCGCCTCGCTGTCGTGGCGGCCCAGGCGCACCCGCACGAACGCCTGCAGGCCCAGGCCCAGCCGCGCCGCGTCGACCTCGGCGCGGTAGCCGCGGATCACCCCCTCGCGCTCCAGCCGCTGCACCCGGCGCAGGCAGGCCGAGGCCGACAGGTGCACGCGTTCGGCCAGTTCGGCGTTGGTCAGGCGGCCGTCGCGCTGCAGCTCGGCCAGCAGGACGATGTCGGTGCGGTCCAACTCGATGGTGGCCATTTTCGGCGGCTCCCGGGCAATACACGCAAGAATGTTGCGCTAAACCGGGTTTCAGGCGCAACAACGCAAGCCTATTGCGCCCGGGCGCGGCTAAAGTCGTCGTATCGGTCCGATCCGGGCCGGCCATGAGGACGTCGGCCCGATCCAGGCCGGCCCAGGAGCGAGTCGGTATGAACACCACCCCGCAACGCGTCGAACACCAGCTCACCGACAAGGGCTACGTGCCGGTCTACACCACCGCCGTGGTCGAACAGCCGTGGAGCTCGTATTCCAGCGACGACCATGCGGTGTGGGCGCAGCTGTTCGAGCGCCAGCAGAAAGTGCTGGTCGGCCGCGCCAGCGACGAGTTCCTGACCGCCCAGCGCGCCATGCACATGACGCCGGACCGCATCCCCAAGTTCGACGACCTCAACCGCACCCTGCGCGCGCACACCGGCTGGGAGCTGATCGGCGTGGAAGGCCTGCTGCCGGAGCTGACCTTCTTCGACCACCTCGCCAACCGCCGTTTCCCGGTGACCTGGTGGATCCGCAAGCCCGAGCAGATCGACTACCTGTCCGAGCCCGACCTGTTCCACGACCTGTTCGGCCACGTGCCGCTGCTGATGAACCCGGTGTTCGCCGACTACATGCAGGCCTACGGCAAGGGCGGAGTGAAGGCGCACGGGATCGACCCCGATGCGCTGGTTCACCTGACCCGGCTGTACTGGTACACGGTGGAATTCGGCCTCATCAAGCAGGCCGACGGACTGCGCATCTACGGCAGCGGCATCGTTTCGTCGAAGAGCGAATCGATCTACAGCCTGGAGTCGAACGCGCCCAACCGGATCGGTTTCGATCTGGAGCGGGTCATGCGCACGCGCTACCGCATCGACACCTTCCAGAAGACCTACTTCGTCATCGACAGCTTCGAGCAGCTGATGCGCGCGACCGAGCCGGACTTCACCCCGATCTACCAGCGCCTGCGCGAGCACGACTCGATCCCGGCCGGCGACGTGCTGGCGAGCGACGCGGTGTTCAACCGCGGCACCGGCGAGGGCTGGCTGACCGACGGCGACGTCTGATCCGCAAAATCGCGGTTCGCCCGCATCCCTCGCTGGAGGAGCGACGCGAGTCGCGACCGCGACACTGCGCCGACGACGCGGACTTCGCCGCCCGTCCGCCACGAGCGGCGCCGCCGTCGTCTTCGAAAGCCGCGCGCTACACTCGCGGCCGATGAACGACGAAAACCCGAGCCAGACCCCGCACATGGGTGCGGGCCGCGACGCCGCCGCGCAGACCGCCAGCGGCGTTCCCTATCGCCAGATCCGCGCCGTTTACGACGACGCCACGATCCGCGTCTACCAGGCCTTCAACGACCCGATCGCCGACGCCGCGCTCGCCGCCGGCCGTTTCGTCGCGCCGTTCTCGCGCTCGCGCATGACCTGGATCAAGCCCTCGTTCCGCTGGATGCTGTACCGCGCCGGCTGGGGCTTCAAAGACGACAACCAGCGCCGCATCCTCGCCATCGACATCGCACGCGAAGGGTTCGAGTGGGCGCTGGCGAACAGTTGTTCCTCGCATCCGGATCCGGCGATGACGCCGGCGCAATGGCAGCGCCATCGCGATGCCACGCCGGTGCGGATCCAGTGGGACCCCGAGCGCAACTTGCGGCTTGAGCCGCTGGACCATCGTTCGATCCAGATCGGCCTGGGCCGGCCGGCGGTGCTGCGGTATGTGCAGGAGTGGACGCAGCGGATCGAGGACGTCACGCCGCTGGCGCATCGCGTGCACGAACTGGTCCAGGCGGATCGGTTGGACGAGGCCGCGGCGCTGTTGCCGGCGGAGCGGCCGTACGTTCCCAAGACCGAGGTCTGAGCGGGCGCGGCGTTCGTAGGAGGGCCTTCAGGCCCGATGCTGTTCGCTCCGCGCACCGCGACCTGAGCCGGAAGCATCGGGCCTGAAGGCCCTCCCACCACAAACAGGCCGCAACTCAGGCCGATGCCAGGTCGGTCTGCGGCGCGCGCCGCTGGCCGGCGAGGAAGCGCGCAGCCCAGCCGACGAAGTAGCCGGCGCTGAAGCCCGACACGACCAGGTCCCAGCCCATCGCGCTGTCGCGCAGCTGCGGGTGGGTCGCGGCGAACACCTGCAGGACGTAGTGGGCGCCGAAGATGCCCAGGTTGCGCAGCAGCGGCAGCGCGCTGCCGGGCTGGCGCACCAGCCGGCGCTGGTGATCGAAGGCGAGCGCGGCCGGGTCCAGCGACCACAGCCCGAGCACGCCGCCGACCGCCGCGCCGGCGATCCAGTGCAGCAGGTTCGTCGGCGCCGCGCCCAGGTGCACGACCAGGCCGTACAGGCCCCAGGCGATGAAGATCGCCGGCACCGCCCACACCCGCACCAGCGATTGCACTCCGGTGCGCAGGCGGCGCAGGCCGAGCGCCAGCAGCACGGCGAACAGGATGAACACCCAGGTCGGGGTGGCTTGCAGCAGGTGGCTCAGGTTCATGGCGGCTCTCCGGTCGCAGCGGCGGCGGGCTTGGGCGGACGGTCGCGGGGTCGCGATCCGATGGCGCCCATGCTCGGCCGCGGCGCAGCGCGGGCGCAGTCCCGGCGGTCATCGATGCGGCGTGCCGGAAGTCACTGCGATGCCGACTCCGATGCACCGGACTGGCACCCGGTAGGACGGAGTTATTGACCTAAGACGTCACATCGCCAGCGCGCGGATGACGTGCCACGGCGCTTCCCGCCCACCCTGGCGCGGCGGAATTTTTTATGAACCAGTTCACGTTTTAGTATTCGACGATCACGCCGCACTAACAAATCAATCTGCGATGTGAATCACGTTATGGCATGGATTGTGCTTTGTCTGGCCGGAGCGCCCGGATTCCCCGGCGCCGACTCCCTTCGGACACCATCCATGCGCAAGTTCCCGACCGCTCTCCTGGCCGCTTCGCTGCTGGCCGGCCTGCCGCTGCTGGCCCAGGCCGAGTCGCAGTACTCCACCGGTACCGCGTCGCCGATCACCGCCACCGCCCGCCTCGATTTCCAGATCACCGTGCCGAAGATCCTGTTCCTGCGCGTGGGCGCCGGCGCGGACTACAGCAACACCGCCACCATCAACCAGATCGCCTTCGCCGTGCCGGCCGCCAACCTCGGCAGCGGCGCCGCCGTCGCCGCCACCGCGGCCTCCGGCGACCTCGGCAACGGCGGCGTCACCGCCAAGCTGGTCGGCAACAACGGCACCATCACCCTGTCGTCGTCGACCGTCGGCGCGCTCGGCAACGGCGCCGGCGACAGCATTTCCTACAGCCAGATCCAGACGTCGGTGGCGACCAACACCACCGCCACCGCGCTGCCCGCGCCGGCCCTGGCCGACGGCGCCGTCACCAGCAGCACGGTCGCGCCCGGCGCCGGCGGCAAAGTGGTCAACCTCGACGCCAAGTGGACCTACGCCTACCTCAACGGCGCGGTGGTCGCGCCGGGCACTTACGGCGGCGTCAACGCCAACAACAGCCGCGTCACCTACACCGCGTCGATGCCGTAAGCCGCATGCCGGCCGCGCGCCGGCCGCACCACCAACCGATGCGCCCCGCGCCGATCCGGCGCGGATCCGGCGCCGCCGACCGCGGCGGCGCCTTCCCCGGAGACTTCGCCATGACCGCACGCTTGCGCGGCTGGGCCCTGCTGCTGTCCGCCGCCGCGTTCGCGCCCGCCGCCGGCGCGTTCACCGCGACGATCAATCCCGGTTCGCGCGGCATCTACCTGCGCGTCGGCGACGGCATCTACACCGGCACCTACACCGGCAACGGCACGCCCGGCAACGGCGGCGGCGTCGATGTGGTGTCGACGACGGTGCCGGCGGCGGCGCTCGGCAACGGCGTCGACCAGGTCATGACCACCACCGCCTCCTCGGGCGTGAGCAACTACGACGGCTACGCGTTCTGCAACGTGCCGGCGCAGATCTACGTCGGCGGTTTCTATCGCCGCAGCGGCAGCGGCGGCGCTGCCACGCTGACCGCGACCGTGCCGGCCGGCCTCACCAACGCGCAGGGCCAGAGCATCGCGTTCTCGCAGATTTCCTGGACCAGCAGCGGCAACGGCGACACCGGCGGGCAGCCGATCCCGGCCGGCACCTTCCAGCCCGGCACCCAGGCGCTGACCAGTTTCCCGATCAATACCTGGCGCGAGAGCTGCCACACCTTCCGCTACGCCAACGATGCCGTGGTCGGCGCCGGCACCTACACGGGCAGGGTGGTCTACACCTTGAGCGCGCCGTGAGCGCGCCAGTCGGCGAGGGCGTTGAGCGCGCCGTAAGCGCGCGGGTCGGCGAGGGCGTCCGGCCGGAAGCGGCGCGCGCGGCGGCGGCGCGGATTCGCGCGCGCGGCGTGGCTTGCGCCGTCGGCACAGGGGCGCGGTCGCGGCTCGGGCCGCTGCAGCAAGCGCTTCGCGCCGGCTGCGTCGCGGCGCTGGCGGTTGCGCTGTCGCCGTCGCTCGCGGGCGCGGCGACCCATCGCGTCGACGACAGCGGCAGCCAGGTGATGAACCCGAACGTGCAGATGCGCTGGGATGCGAACGTGCCCGGCGCGCGCGGCCGCGGCGTCGCCGGCGCGCTCGAGGTCGCCCTGCGCCTGGACGTGGCGGCCTGGCGCGGCCGCAACGGCCGCATCTACATGACCCTGCCGGCCTCGCCCTCGGGCCCGCTGCAGGTCGCCTGGACCACCCAGGGCCGCTTGCTGCCGGGCCGGCTGGTCAGCGGCGAGCGCGCCCTGGTCTACGCCGGCCCGATCGGCGAAGACGCGCTGCGCGACCGCCTGCGCCTGGACCTGCAGGCCGACGGCCAGCGCCTGGACCGCGCGCAAACCCTGACCTTCTCCTTCGAAATCGACCTGGACGAACCCTGATGCGCTCGCTCGTGCGCCGTTTCGCTGTGCTCTGCCTTCCGCTCGCGCTGCTGCCGGCCGCCGCCGGCGCGCAGGGCTTCTCCGCGCTGGTCTCGCCGCCGCGCTTCGAAGACCGGGCCAAGCCCGGCAGCGTCTATCGCAACGTGGTGGAGATCACCAACGTCTCCGCGCGCGCGGCGCGCTACACGCTCAAGACCGCGGACTGGACGATGGACGCCCACGGCGCGGTGGCGTTCGACACCGCGCTGGCGCCGGGCAGCTGCCGGCCGTGGGTCGGGCTGGAAGCGGCGCAGATCGACGTCGCCGCCAACGGCAAGCGCCGCTACCGCTTCGAAGTGGCGGTGCCGGCCGACGCGCTGGCCGGCGAGTGCCGCTTCGCGATCCTGCTGGAAGGCGAGCCCGAAAGCGCCGGCGGCGCGCTCGCGCTGCCGGTGTCCGGGCGCATCGGCATCATCGTCTACCTCGCCGTCGGCGAGGCCGCGGCGCGGCTGCGCGTGGTCGAGACGACCACCGCGCAGGTCGACGGCCAGCGCGTGCCGGTGCTGCGCGTGCGCAACGAGGGCAATGCGCACACCCGCCTGGAAGGCCTGATCGACGGCATCGACGCCGGCGGTCGCCGTTACGGCCTGCAGCCTTCGAGCCTGCCGATCCTGCCCGGCGAAACCCGCACCCTGGCGCTGACGCCGCAGGCCGACGACGCCGATTCGGCGCCGCCGGCGCTGGCCTATCCGCTGCAGCTCAAGGGCGCGCTGGAGTGGGACCGGCAGACCCTGCCGCTCGACCTGCGCCTGACGCCTTGAGCCGCGCGCGATGACCGCCCGCGCCCGTCCGCCGCGACCGCGCCGCCTCGCCGTGGCGCTCGCGCTCGCGCTGTGCGCCTGCGCCGCGCCGGCCGCGGCGCAGGACGGCGCGGCCGCGGCCGAGTACCGCGACCGCATCATCGCCCCGCAGGCGCTGGCGCCGCTGCCGCCGGACCCGGAAGACGCGCTCGACGACAGCGGCCTGCCGCGCTCGCTGCGGCTGAGCCTGGACTACGCCCGCAACGAACGCGGCGGCGAGGCCTACGACGAACGCGGCCTCAGCCTCGGCGGCTATTGGGAAACCGCGGATTGGGGCGCGTTCTCGCTCGACGCCGCCGCGCTGCGCAGCGACCGCGACGGCGGCCGCGACTGGGGCGGCGCGGCCACGCTGTGGCAGCGCGGCGTGTACCTGGACGGCGGCTGGCGCGGCGACAACGGCCTGGGCGTGATCGCCACGCCGGCGCCGGAGTTGCAGCGCAACCAGTACCGCTTCTTCCTGCCGACCGTGGCGATGGCCGGCGCCAGCAGCCAATGGACGCGCGCGGACGACGGCCGCAGCGTCTACGCCGCGTTCGGACGCGCCGGCGTGTTCGCCGGCACCCGCACGGTCGGCTTCGAACTGGCCGACGGCGACGTCGCGGCGCTGGGCGCGCAATGGCAGCCGGCGCCGGGCTGGACCGCCTCGGCGGCGTTGCTGGGCAGCGACGGCCGGATCGCGCCGGACGCGCGCGGCGACGCCGCCTACCTCGCCGGCGCGACCCGCGCCGGGCATTGGGCCGCGCGCTGGAGCTCGGGCGCCGACTCGGTCCAGTTCAACCTGCTCAACAGCCACGGCCGCGACGGCAACGCCAGCGGCGGCTGGATCGACGCCAGCGCGCGGCGCGGGCGCTTCCGCCACGACGCCGGCGTGTTCTCGCTCGACCCCGGCCTGGCCTGGGGCGCGCTGCCGATCAACCAGGACGTGCGCGGCGGCTATTACCGGCTGGGCTACCAATACGGGCGCTGGCTGTGGAACGCGAGTCTGGACGAGATCCGTTCGATCCGCGGCGACGGCTTCGACGGCCGCTACGCCACCGCGTTCGCGCGCTACCAGGCCAGCACCCGGCTCGGCTACGGCGCCAGCACCAGCCTGCGCCAGGCCGAGCGCGGCGGCGACGCGTATTCGCTGCAGGCCTTCGCCGACTGGCGCAGCGACTGGGGCCAGACCCGGCTGCAGCTCGACCGCGCCGACGCCGGCGGCGGCGAGCGCAGCTGGCAGGCCAGCCTCGACCAGGCCCTGCCGCTGCCGGAAGGCCAACACCTGTCGCTGTCGCTGGCCTATGCCGAACTCGGCCAGCGCGCGCGCCAGGCCACCCGCAGCGCCAGCCTGTCGCTGTACGGCGGCCTGCGCCTGGGCCAGCGCTGGAACCTCGACGGCAACGCGCGCTGGACCGACGGCGACGGCCCCAGCGCGCTGCGCGGCGGCGACGTCAACCTGAGCCTGACCGGCCAACTCGCGCGCGGCTGGTCGCTGAGCGCGGCGCTGTTCCAAAGCCGCGGCTCGCAGCGCTCGCCGTTCCTGCTCGACCCGCTGGCCCTGGATTCGCCGTTCCAGCGCCTGCCGCGCGAACGCTCCGCCTTGCTGACCCTGCGCTACGACTGGCAGGCCGGCCGCCCGCTGCCGGTGCTCGGCGCCGCGCCGGACGCCGCCAGCGGCGACATCGCCGGCGTGGTGTACCTGGACGACAACGGCGACGGCGTGCGCGCCGCGTCCGAACGTCCGGCCGCCAACGTCACCGTCCTCCTCGACGGCCGCTGGGCCGCGCGCACCGACAGCAGCGGCGCATTCGCCTTCGCCCGGGTGAGCGTGGGCGAACACCGGATCCAGGTCCTCGCCGACAACCTGCCGCTGCCGTGGACGCTCGACGAAGCCCCGACCGCCGTGCGGGTGTCGGTGCGCGACGCCGCGCGGGTGGACATCGGCGCGACCCGGCCGCGTTGAGGCGGCGCGAGCGCTCGCGACTCGCGTCGCTCCTGCAGGGGGATACAGACCCACGCAGCGCTCAGCGAAACCGGCCGAAGCCTCTGTAGGAGCTGCGCAAGCTGCGACCGCGAAAGCCGGCCTGCGGCGAAAGCCCCGCCGCGAGCGTGAGAGTCCGCGGTCGCGACTCGCGTCGCTCCTACATGGGGATACCGACCTGCGCAGCGCTAGACGAAACCGGCCGAAGCCTCTGTAGGAGCTGCGCAAGCTGCGACCGCGAAAACCGGCCTGCGGCGACAGCCCCGCCGCGAGCGTGAGAGTCGGCGGTCGCGACTCGCGTCGCTCCTGCAGGGCGACGCCGAAGCTACGCCGTCGCCAGCACCGGCCGGTTGCGCGCTACCGCCGCGGTCGACAACAACCGCCCGGCGAGATCGCGCGCGGCGACGCGCAGTTCCGGCACGGCGGTGATCTCCCACAGCTGCGCCCGCAACAACGGCCCGATCGCGTACAAACCGCGCACGGCCACGTCCTTGTGGTCGAGCACTTCGAACCGCGCCGAGGCGCGCAGCCCCAGGCCCAGCGGATCGGCCGCGACCAGCCCCGATTCGCGCAGGTGCGCGATCAGGGGGTGGGTGGTGCGCTCCACATCGGTGTCCAGGCCGGTCGCGCGGATCAGCACGTCCAAGCGTTCGCTGCGCAGTTGCTGGCCGCCGCGTTCGCGGATCAGCGCCTCGACCGCGTCGTCGCCGCGGCGCGCGCGCAGCAGGCGGCCGGCGCGGATCTGCAACTGCCCGGATTCGCGCAGCGCCTGCAGTTCCTCGGCCAGTTGCGGCGCGA
Source organism: Lysobacter yananisis (assembly GCF_031199375.1). Lineage (NCBI taxonomy): Bacteria > Pseudomonadati > Pseudomonadota > Gammaproteobacteria > Lysobacterales > Lysobacteraceae > Lysobacter > Lysobacter yananisis. Next base: position 1,699,685 of record NZ_CP133568.1, on the reverse strand, counting down.
TGCGGTGGCGCAGCGCTTCCCAGTACGAGCGCAGGTGGCGCAGGAAACCGCCGCGCTGCGCGGTCGGCATCCCGGCCCAGAAACCCTGCAGGTAAGGACGCAGCGCATCGACCAGGCTGCGCCAGTCGTCGATCACCGGCGCCAGGTTGCGCAACGCGCGCAGCAGTTCGCGCGGCGCGTGGCTGTCGAGCGCGTGCAGCACCGCCGGCGGCAGCGCCACCGGCGCCGGCGCCGCGTCCTCGTGCGCGCGCGGCAGCAGGCCGTGGCGCGACAACGCCACGATCGGGCCGCGATGGCCGCGCTTGCGCAGCGTGGTCACCACGTCGGCCATGGTCAGGCCGGTGCCGACGATCAGCAGGCGCGCGTCGGGCGCGATCGCGTCGATGGCGCCGTCCTGCCACGGCCAGCCGATGTAGCTGGGATGCACCGCCAAACGCGGGCCGACCCCGGCCAGCGGTTGCGGCGGCAACGCCCCGACCGCGAGCACGACTTTATCGGTCAGGAAGTCGCTGCCGTCGGCCAGGTGCACGCGAAAGCCCGCCGAGGCGCGCTCCACCGCGATCGCCTCGTGGCGGATCTGGCTGAAAGCGGCGGTGCTGCCGGCCACCGCGGCCTGCAGCTGCGCGTGCAGGTATTCGCCGAACAGCAACCGCGGCAGATAGCTGCCGCGCGCGCGGTCGGTGAGATTCAGCCAGTCGGCGAAACCGCCCGGCGCCTCGGGCGTCGCGCCCAGGTCGCTGGCGCGCACGTTGAGCAAATGCTCCGGCCGCGCCTCGCCGTAGGCGATGCCGCGGCCGTAGCTTTCCGGCTGCCCGACCAGGCACAGCTCCACGCCGGGACCGGCGTTGCGGGCCAGTTCGCTGGCCAAGGCGCTGCCGCTGAAACCCGCGCCGACGATGGTGATGCGCATGGGGCTGCTCCTGCATTGAAGTGAGGAGCAGACGTTCTAGTGGATTGCGTGCGCGCAGGTGTAAAGCGACGGTTACCGGTTCGTAAAGCGCGGGGCACGATGCGGAAGATCGTCATGACGATTCGCCATCACCGCGGTCGTCAAACTGCAATGTGCGTCGCATGCGCGCCGGGAACTCGGCAATTTCCGCTCCGCAGCGGGAATTGCGACGCGGGCGGAACGAACAGCGTCGGGCCTGAAGGCCCTCCCACAACAGCCACGTGCGCTTGAGCGGATCGCTCCTGTGGGAGGGACTTCAGTCCCGACGCTTTTGTTTCAGCGGCGATCGACATCCGACGCGGGCGGACCGGAAAGCATCGGGCCCGAAGGCCCTCCCACGGCAGCCGCATGCGCTTGGGCCGATCACTCCTGTGGGAGGGACTTCAGTCCCGACGCTTTTGTTTCAGCGGCGATCGACATCCGACGCGGGCGGACCGGAAAGCATCGGGCCCGAAGGCCCTCCCACAACGGCCGTCACTTCGGCCCGGCCAACTGCTTGGCCGTGCCGTACGGCCAACCGTCGAGCGTGCCGCGCTTGATCCAGTCCAGCAGCATGCGCAGATAACCGTCGGCGGTGCGCGTGTGCTGGCGCTCGCCCTGCGCGTTCTTCGATTCGTATTCCAGGATGCCGTGATCGGCCTGCGGAAACACCACGCTGGTGATCGGGCGGCCCGCGCGGCCGAGAGCGGTCAGGCGCTTTTGCGTTTCCCCGGACGGCGCCTCGATATCGTCGCCGCCGAGCACCCACAGCTGCGGAGTCTTGAGCGTGCGCAGCACCGGCATCGGGTCGTAGTCCCAGCTGACTTCGTAATCGTATTTCTTGAATTCGGCCATGACCTCGTCGCGCGTATGGGTCGCGACCAGGCCGCTGTACTCGCCCTTGACCGCTTTCCACCACGGCTGCGTTTCGTACTTCTTGCGCACCGTCGCCAACTCGGTCCAGCCGCGCTGGCCGCTGCTCGACGCGATCAGGCCGGTGGCGTCGGTGAGTTCGCGCGCCTTGCGCAAGGTCGCCGCGTCGCCGAAACCGGCCGCGCGCAGGTCCAGCACTACCTGGTCGCGGTCCTCGGCCAGCACGCCGTCGGCCAGGCCGAAGCCGACTTCGACGAACTGCGCTTGCGGCGCCTTGCTCGCCGCCAGCGGCGCGATCCAGCCGCCCTGGCTGCCGCCGAGGTAGCCGACTCGGCCGACCCGCTCGCCGCCCACGCGCAGCGCCTCGCGCAGCGCGGCGACGGCGTCGTCGGAGAGCTCGTGGAAGTTCTGCGTGTACTTGCCGCTGGAACCGCCGGTGCCGCGCTTGTCGTAGACGAACACGCCCACGCCTTCGCTCGGGAACAGATACTGCTGGTAGTACAGATCCACGCCGGAGTAGTTCTCCGAGCCGTGCACCATGACCACCACCGGCACCTTGTCCTGGCCGGCCGGCAGCACCAGCCTGCCGCGCAGTTTCACGCCGGCGCCTTCGAAAGTGGTGTCGACGACATCGAGCTCGACCGGCTCGCCGCGATGGCCGTCGAACACCACGCCTTCGCCGCAGCGGCCCAGTTCGACCTTCACCGTATCGGCGCGGTCGCTCCAGCCGACGGTGGCGACCAGCGCGCCGTCCTTGCGGGCGAGCTTGCCGGTGCGGCCGTCGAGCAGGCGCCAGCGCAGCGCCGAGGGTTCGTCGATGCGGCCCAGCGTCAGCGAGCGGCCGTCGTCGAGGCGATAGGCGCCGACGTGGCAGCCCAGATCCGGGCCCGCGGCGGCGGGCGCGGGTTCGGCGGCGTGGACGGCGGCGGCCGCGGACAGCGCGGCGGTCAGCGTGGCGAAGCGCAGGGCGGACGGGATCATGATGCGTGGCCGTGAATGAGGAAGTCATCGGGTGTGATGCATCCACCCTGGCCGCGGTTGCAACGCGGCGGCCGTCTTCGCCCTCAACGCTGTGCACTTTCCTTTTTCGCCGCGTTGTGCTGTGCGCCCCAGCGCCGGTCGGCCCACAGCTTGGCCGCCAGCGCCACGGCCACCGGCCCGAACCAGGCCAGTTGCTGCAGCGTGGCGCCGCCGAGCATCGGCAACAGCCGCGGCAGCCCGATGCCGAGGAAGGCGATGTGCACGGCCACGCCGTTGCCGATCATCGCGTTGTAGTGCTCGATCATCCACCAGCGCGGCCGCGCCGCGAGCGCGTCGCGATTGCGGCGCTTGCGCAGCATGCTCGCGCCGATGCCCAGGCCGATCGCGGAGAACCCGATCGGCAGCGGATGGCCCTTGGCCAGGCCGAGCGCGAGCATGGCCGCGCCGCTGGCGAACGACAGCGCCGCCAGCGCCACGAACACCGGGCCGGTGTAGGCGCGCACGTCGCGCTTGTCGGCGATCGCGCGCCAGCCGCTCCACACGCCGGTGGCGGTGATCACCAGCAGGTACGCCAGGAACGCGGCGGTGACCGGGTGGCCGCGGTGCAGCGCATAGCCGGCCATCGGCACGCCGGTGACGATGATGCCGGCCATCGCCAGCGCGAACGCCTGGCCGGCGCGGCGATGCAGCGCGCCGCCCTTGCGGCTCAAACCGGCGCCCCAGAATCCGCCGAGCGCGACCGCGCCCAGGCCGATGTGCAGCCACTTCACCACCGCGTACGCGTCCGCCAGTTCCATCCTCGCCGCTCCTGCCGGCGCACCGGGCCGGAATGGCGCCATGCTCGGCGCGCGTCGCCGCGCGCGCAGCGCCCGGCGGTCATCGATGCGCCGTGCCGGAAGTCACTTTCGGCGCCGGCCCCGTTGCCACCGCGGCGCGCGCCGCGCAGCATGGCCGCATGCCGATGCCCCCGCCGCTGCGCACGCTGTTGCAACCCCTGAACCTGCCGGCGGTGCTGAGCTGGCTCGGGGTCGGCCTGTCGCTGCCGTACGACCGCGCCACCCAGGGCCCGCTGGTGTGGACGGTAATGGCCGTGTTCCTGTTCGCCTTCCTCGGCGACGAACTGGTCGGCACCGCGCGCGCGCGCCGCGGCTTCTGGTTTTCGCTGCAGGCGACCACCGCGCTGGCGATCTGCTACCTGGCCCCGCGCGGCGGCGCGGCGCCGGCGCTGCTGGTGATCCTGGTCGCGCAGTTGGCGATGAGCTATCCGCTGCGGCGGGTGGTCGCGATGACCGCGGCGCTCAACCTCGCCCTGTACCTGATCCTGTCCACCGCCGGCAACCGCGGCGCGCTGATCATCACCCTGTGCTTCATCGGTTTCCAGGGCTTCGCCGTGCTGGTCGCGCACTACGCGCGCGGCGCCGAACAGGCGCGCGACCGCCTGGCCCTGGTCAACGCCGACCTGCTCGCCACCCGCGCCCTGCTCGCCGACAGCGCCCGCGACGCCGAGCGCCTGCGCATGGCGCGCGAGCTGCACGACGTCGCCGGGCACAAGCTCACCGCGATGATGCTGAACCTGCGCGCGCTCGCCGCCGAGCCGGACCTGGCCGAACGCCGCGAAGTGCAGGTGGCGCAGCAACTGGCCGGCGAACTGCTCGGCGACATCCGCAGCGTGGTCCAGGCCTTGCGCGATGCGCGCGGCCTCGACCTGGCCACCGCGCTGCGCGCGCTGGCCGCGCCGCTGCCGCGGCCGGCGCTGGAGCTCGATCTCGACGACGAACTCAACCTCACCGATCCCGCCCTGGCCGAAACCCTGCTGCGCGTGGTCCAGGAAGCGCTGACCAACGCCGCCCGCCACGCCGACGCCGCGCGCCTGCGGGTCGCCCTGCACCGCGACGGCGCCGCGCTGGAGCTGCGCATCGCCGACGACGGCCGGGTGCACGCGCCGCTGCGCGAAGGCAACGGCCTGTCGGGCATGCGCGAACGCGTGGCCGCGGCCGGCGGCGAACTCGATTTTTCCCTCAGTCCCGAAGGCGCCATGCGCATCCACGCCCGCTTCCCCTTGCAACGGCCCTTGCCCGGACCCCGTGCGCCGACCGCGGCGACGCCGGCATGAGCGCCGCGCCGATCCGCATCGCCCTGGCCGACGACCAGGCCCTGGTCCGCGCCGGCCTGCGCGCGCTGCTCGAACGCCTGGGCCTACAGATCGCGTTCGAAGCCGACGACGGCCGGGCCCTGCTCGAGCAACTGGCGCAGACGCCGGTGGACGTGGTGCTCAGCGACATCCGCATGCCCGGCATGGACGGCATCGACGCGCTGCTGGCCCTTCGCGAACGCGGCGACCGCACCCCGGTGCTGCTGCTGACCACCTTCGACGACAGCGAACTGCTGCTGCGCGCCACCGAAGCCGGCGCGCAGGGGTTCCTGCTCAAGGACGCCGCGCCGGAAGACCTGCGCGAGGCGATCGCCAGCGTCGCCGCGGGCGCGACCCTGCTGCAGCCGGTCAGCACCGAACCGGTGCGCGCGCGTTACCGCTACCACGCCGACGACGCGCCGCGCGCCTTGTTCACCGAACGCGAGGTCGCGGTGCTGCGGCTGATGGCCGGCGGCTACTCCAACAAGGAGATCGCGCGGGCGATGTTCCTGGCCGAGGGCACGGTCAAGAACTACGTGTCGGTGATCCTGGAAAAACTCGATACGCGCGACCGCACCCGGGCGGTGTTGAAGGCGATCACGTTGCGGGTGATCTGAGCGGCGGGTCGCGCCGGCCGGCGCGGGTTCGCGGACGCGGCTCGCGCCGCTCCTACAGCCGGATACGAAGCCGCCGAAGCCCCTGTAGGAGCGGCGCGAGCCGCGACCGCGACGCCGCACCTACGACGCAAACCGCTCCCGACAAGAAAATCCGTCGCCCATGTCACGCCGCCCCCGGCTGGATCGTCGAACCGGATGTAAGCCCCTTACATCCACCAGGACGATCCCCATGAGCACCCCCGAAGCGATCAAGTTCGAACGCGAAATCCCCCAGGTCCTGAGCCAGTTCGGCGCCGCCCACGGCGCGGTCCAGGCCGCCGCGGACGCCAGCGGCCTGCCGCGCGCGATCTACCACCTGATCCAGTTGCGCGCCTCGCAGATCAACGGCTGCGCGTTCTGCGTCAAGATGCACACCCGCGAGGCGCGCCAGGACGGCGAGAGCGACGACCGCCTGGACCGGCTGGTGGTGTGGCGCCACGTCGCCGACTTCAGCCCGGCCGAGCGCGCCGCGCTGGCCTGGACCGAGGCGCTGACCCGGGTCGAGGACGACACCGACTACGGCGCGCTGCGCGCCGCGTTGCGCGCGCACTACGACGAAGCGCAACTCGCCGCGATCACCTCGCTGGCGGCGATGATCAACCTGTGGAACCGCCTGCAGGTGTCCAAGCACTGACGCCTCCGGCCGGCAGTGCAGCGGCGCCGTTATCCTGGCGCCGGCCCCACCTTCGCTTTCGCATCGACGCGCCATGACCGCCGCCCACGACGACCGACTCTTCGCCCAGCACGCACCGATGCTGACCGGCCTGGCCTACCGCATCCTCGGCTCGCGCGCCGACGCCGAGGACGCGGTCCAGGACACCTACCTCAAGTGGCGCGAAGCCGGGCGCGAGGCGATCGACAACCCGGCCGCGTGGCTGACCACCGCCTGCACCCGCCGTTGCATCGACCTGCTGCGCGCGGCCCACCGCACCCGCGTGGACTACGTCGGCTCGTGGCTGCCCGAACCGATCCAGGCCGAGTTCGCCGAGGCCGGCGGCGACGGCGGACCGGAAGCGCACTGGACCCTGGCCTCGTCGCTGTCGACCGCATTCTTGCTGCTGCTGGAACGGCTGACGCCGAAGGAGCGCGCGGCCTACCTGCTGCACGAGATCTTCGATCAGCCCTATGCCGAGGTGGCGTCGATCCTGGAGATCGAGGAGGCCGCCTGCCGCAAGCTGGTGCAGCGCGCGCGCGGCAACATCGAGCAGGCCAAGGTCCGCCACGTCACCCCCGCCGAGCAACAGGACCGGCTGCTGGCCGCGTTCGAGACCGCGATCGTGCATGGCCGCACCGCGCCGCTGGCCTCATTGCTGTCGCAACAGATAGCCCTGCACGCCGACGGCGGCGGCAAGGCCACCGCGGCGGCGCAGGCCATCCACGGGGCCGACGCGGTGCTGGGCTTCATCGCCTCGGTGCTGCACCCGGCATGCCGCGAAGACCGCTGGACCTTCGTCGACCTCAACGGCTCGCGCGGAGTGATCCTGGAGCGGGCCGGGCGGATCGAGGCGGCGATCAGTTTCGGTTACGAGGAAGGCGGGGCGCTGCGGGATATCTTCATCATGCGAAATCCCGACAAGCTGGCGCGGTTGGAGGCGGTGCGGATTCGGTGAGGGTGGTGGACAAGCGGGGCGGCATGGGTCGGAGAAGGATCGGCGAAGGATCGGAGGGAGTCTGGCTTGCTTTGGCTTTGGCTTCGATCTTTACTTTAGCTCTAGCCGCTGCCACTGCCACTGCCACTGCCGCTGCCGTTGCCGTTGCTCTCGCTCTTGGCTTGGACGCGATCCCGAACGAGGCCATGGTTCCGCAGCCCCGAAGGGCGCGCGCATGGATGCGCGCGCGCGCCATGGGACAGGATGTCCCTTATGGCGCGGCCCCGCGCCCGGTGCTGGACCTAGTGGCTTTTGACCTTAAACAAGCGTTTTTCTTTGGCTACTTTCTTTTGTCGCGCTGACAAAAGAAAGTAGCTCGGCCGCTTGCGGACGAAAGCTGTTGATGGTGGCTTGTCGTCGCGTGACACATCGATAACGGTGAGAGCAGCAGCAAAGTCAAAATGGGTTCCGGCTTTCGCCGGAATGACGGCCGTGGGGTTGCGTGTCCGACTGTAGGAGCGGCGCAAGCCGCGACCGCGGCAACGCAACTACGACGAAACCTTCACTGTGTTTGCGATGGCGCGGTCGCGGCTTGCGCCGCTCCTACAGGGGGCGTGCCGCGGTGGGCTCTGCGTTTGCGTGTTCGTTCGGGTGACGACAAGCGAAGATCAAGAGCTTCCGTCCGCAAGCGGCCGGGTCACTTTCTTTGTCTGAAGCCACAAAGAAAGTAACCAAAGAAAAGGCCTTGTTTTTTCGGATCAAGAGCCACCATGGCTCATCGTGGCGCGGGGCCGCACCATAAGGGGCATCCTGCCCCATGGCGCGCGCGCGCATCCATGCGCGCGCCCTCCGGGGCTGCGGGGCTGCGACTCGGCGTATCGGCGAGCGCCTGCAACGGCAAAAGCAAAAGCCGGGGCAAACGTAAGGCAAAAACCGAGGCGAGGGTTGGTTCCGACGCTCGGCGGAATCCAGTTCATCGCCTCGCTTCGCAACCGATCCGCGCTTCAAGCCGCCGCGGATTCCTCAGCGGGAGCCTCTGGGTCGCTTTCTTCTTCCGGCGTCGACTCGTCCGGCGCCGAGCGCTCCGGCGATGCCGCTTCCGGCGCGGCGTCGGGTGCGGCATCGGCGCCGAGCAGGTCGATGCGGCGCTCGCTGCCGTCGATGGCCACCTCGATCAAGCGGTAGCTCCAACGGTCGGCCTCGCGCGTGCCTTTGACGTAGATCCGGCCGCTGCCCTTGGGGCCCTTGATCGGCAGCGACAGGTCGGCCTCGCCGCTGTCGTTGTTGGTGGTCAGCGAGCCCTGGAAGCCCATGCCGGTCTCCAGCGGTTCGCCGAACGCGGCGCGTATGTCGGGGTTGGCCTTGGCCAGGTCCATCGCGTGGCGCACCGGTTCGCTGCCGCTCATCAGCCCCGATACGCCCTTGATGCCCAGCCCGATCAGGCCGGCCAGCGCCAGCGCGGCGAACAGCAGCACGCTGAGGCAGCCGGTCGGCACGAACCATTTCCAGTTGCGGCCGAACCAGCCGGGATTGGGGCGATCGTTCATTGCGCACTCCTTTCGCAGTGGAAGCCGTAGTGTCGCCCGCCGCCGCGGCCGGCACCACCCGGCGGCGGTCAGGTCTGGCCGATCGACGCCAGCGCCGCGGCGCGCGCATGCAGCGCGGTGGTGTCGAACAACGGCAGGTCGACGTCGTCCGCGCCGAGCAACAAGCCGATCTCGGTGCAGCCCAGGATCACGGCCTGCGCGCCGCGCGCGGCCAGGCCGTCGACGATGCGGCGATAGCCCTCGCGCGAAGCGTCGCGGATTTGTCCGACGCACAACTCGTCGTAGATCACCCGATGGACGAAGTCGCGCCCGTCCGGCTCCGGCACCAGCACCTCCAGCCCGTGGCGTTCGACCAGGCGCCGGCGATAGAAGTCCTGCTCCATGGTGAAGCGCGTGCCGAGCAGGCCGACGCGGGTCAGGCCGGCGGCGCGGATCGCCTCGCCGGTGGGATCGGCGATGTGCAGCAGCGGAAGCTGTGAAGCCCGCTCCACCGCGTCGGCGACCTTGTGCATGGTGTTGGTGCAGATCACCAGCAACTGCGCGCCGCCGTCGCGCAGCGCGCAGGCAGCGCGGCCGAGCAGGGCGCCGGCGGCGTCCCAGTCGCCGGCGTGCTGCAGGCGCTCGACCTGGGCGAAGTCGACGCTGTACAGCAGCAGGTGCGCCGAATGCAGGCCGCCGAGGCGCTCGCGCACGGTCTGGTTGATCAGCCGGTAGTACGGCAGGGTCGATTCCCAGCTCATGCCGCCGAGCAGGCCGAGGGTGCGCAGGTGGGGTTCGCTCATGCGGCGAGTATAGGCGGGGCGTCGCGGGTCGGGCGGAAAGCGTCGGGCCTGAAGGCCCTCCCACAAAAGCCGGCCACGAGCCCGCGCGGGCCGTTGTGGGAGGGCCTTCAGGCCCGAGGCTTTCCTGTCGGCCGCGCAGAACCCCTCAAGGCTTAGCCGCCGCGCCGAACGTCTCGCCGAAGAAATCCCCGCGATTCCACGCCGGCCGCGCCTCCTCGCCGGCGATCGCCTCGCCGATGCGCGCGTTGAGCCGCGCCAGCCGCGCCGCGTCGGCGTACTGGATCGGCTGCGAGGCGTCGTCGCCGGGCTGGTGATAGTCGCCGCGCAGGAACGCGCCGAGCTGGCCCCGGGCCGCCTCGCTGCCCGACAGGCCGCCGATCAGGTACACCGCCGGCACGCCGCGGCGGATGAAGGCGTACTGGTCGCTGCGGATGAAGATGCTTTCCTCCGGCATCGGGTCGGCCGACAGCGCCACCCCGGTCTGCGCGGCCGCGCGCTGCAGCACCGCCTGCAGGCTGGAATGCTCCACGCCGATCGCGATCGCATCGCTGGTCGGCGCCAGCAGCACCGGCATGTCCATGTTGACGTTGGCCACCAGCGCCGCGCCGGCCGGGGTGGGATGGCCGGCGAACCAGTGCGCGCCGAGCAGGCCCTTCTCTTCGCCGGTCAGCGCCACGAACAGCAGCGAGCGCTTGCGCGGCGCCGCGCCGCGCTGCAGCTGCCGCGCCGCCTCCAGCATCACCGCCACGCCCAGCGCGTTGTCGAGCGCGCCGTTGTAGATCGCATCGCCACGCACCGGCGCGCCGATGCCGAGGTGGTCCAGGTGCGCGGTGAACACGACATGCTCGTCGGCCAGCGCCGGTTCGCGTCCAGGCAGGCGCCCGACCACGTTGCGCGACAGGGCCGATTCGAGCCGGTTGCGCACCGCCAGGCTCAGCGTGCCGGGCAGGTCGTAGCCGCGCAGCCGGCCGCTGCGGGCCTGGCGGAACAGCTCGCTGGCGCTGCGGTCGCCGGCATCGAGCACGGCGCCGGCGCGCGCGGCGGCGACCTGGGCGACCACACGCAGCTGTGGGAAGGTGTCGAGCGCACCACCGTCGGCGCCGCGCAGGCGCATTCCGGGCTTGTCCCACTGGCGCGCGCTGCGCTGCCACGGGTAGCGCTTTTCCTCTTCGTCGGTGGACACCATCACCGCGCCGACCGCGCCGCGCCGGGCCACCGCGGCGAGCTTCTCGCGGTTGGAACTGTAGAACGCGCGGCGGTCGCGGTCGAAGCGCGCCGGCGCGCCGTTGAAGAACACCGCGATCTTGCCGCGCAGGTCGATGCCGGCGAAGTCGTCCTGCTCCAGTTCGGGCGCATAGACCGCCTGGCCGACGAACGCGGCCGGCGCGGTCACTTCGGCCTGGCCGCTGGCGAAGTCCGGCAGCGGCAGGTAGTCCTCGCGAAAGCGCAGTTCGACCGCGCCGAGCGCGCGCTCGATCCGGAACGCGCCGCCGCCGTCGATGCGCTGCGCGCGCAGCAGCGGCACCGTCTGGAAATAGCCGCCGTCCTCGCCGCCGGGTTCCACCCCCATCGCGCGCAGGCGCTGGGCCACGTACAGCGCGGCCAGATCGTAGCCGCGGGTGCCGGTTTCGCGGCCTTCCAGCAGGTCGTCGGCGAGGAAGCGCACATCGGCTTCGATCCGGCGCGCCTGCGCGTGCTGGCCTTCGGCGGCGGACGCGGCGGCGGGCGCCGCCGCCGGAGCCACCGGCGCGGCGGCGCGCTGGCATCCGGCCAGGGCGAGCAGGGCGCAACCGCACAACGCAACGAGACGGCGCATCGGGCCTCCGGCGACGGCGCGACGGGCGCGCACTGCCGGCGACGCTAGCACCCGCCGCGGCGCGCCGCCACGCCGGCCGCGGCGCGTTCACCGACGTGGCGGAGCGCCAAGCCGGTCGCACAAACGCGCATGCGCGCCGCAACGGTGGCAGTTCCGGCGGCCGCGCCGCGTTGGTCCAAGCACCTTCCCGCTTCGGAGCCGCGCCATGAACCTGCTGCCCTCGCCCATCGTCGCCGCCTACTGCCAAGGATTTTTCGGCGCCGACGGCCCGGCCTATGTCGAGCGGGTGAAGCGCTCGGGCTTCAACACCGTCGTGCTGGCCCTGGGCCACGTGCATTACCGCGACAGCGAGCCCGACGCGTACTACGGCGATGTCTACTACAACAACACCGAGATCGTCGCCAACGGCAGCTACGTCGGCCCCGCCGGCTGGGCCGGACTGATCGGGCAGCTCAAGCAGGGGCCCGACGCGGTCGAGCGCGTGCTGTTCTCGATCGGCGGCTGGGGCGTGGGCGATTTCGCCAACATCGAGCGCCTGATCGCCGAATTCGGCACCGGGCCGCAGAGCCCGCTGTACCGGAATTTCCTGGCGCTCAGGCAACTGTTCCCGGCCATCGACGCGATCGACCTGGACAATGAGGAAGGCCTCGACCAGGCCAGCATGGTCGCGTTCTGCCGCATGCTCGGCGCGATCGGTTTCCAGGTCACCTTCTGCCCCTACAACGATCAGGCCGGCTGGATCGACTGCCTGGCCGAACTCGAATCCAGCGACCCGGGCCTGGTCGTCGGCTTCAACCTGCAGTGCTACGCCGGCGGCGGCGGCAACGATCCGGCCGACTGGATCCGCGCCTTGCGCGCGCGCCTGGGCAACGGCTTCCCGGCGAGCTTCGTGATCCCCGGCGTCGACACCGGCGGCGGCCCGGCGCAGGTGCGCGCGCAGTTCGCCGGCTGGGCCGGCGACGGCATCGGCGGCGGCTTCTTGTGGACGTTCGAAGGCGCCGGCCCGCAGCCGCGCGACTATGCCCGCGCCATCGCCGCCGGGCTCGGCGCCGACGCCTCGGTGGCGGCCTGAGCGCCGGCGCGGCTCAGACCCGCAGCACGTAGAGCGCGAACAGACCGGCCAGCAAGCTCAGCCACAGCAACGCGCCCAGGACCAGCCAGACGTAGTTGAGCGCGCTCAGGCGGCGGTTGCCGTCGCCGTCCGGGTCGCCGCAGGCGAGGTTGGCCGCACGCTGCAGGCGCAGCAGGCTCAGGCCGACCGGCGCCAGCAGCACCAGGCTGGCGACGTCGGTCAGCGGCGAGCCGATCTCGCGCGAGCTCAGCCGGTCGAGCGCGCTGCTGGCGATCTGCGAGACGACGTAGATCGTCGCCACGGTGCCGGGCGCCCAGTCGTAGCGCTCGCCGCGCGCGCGGACGGCCGCGTCGATGCGGCCGGCCAGGGCGTGGGCGAAGAAGATCGAGAAGATCGCCCGCGCCACCGGCCACAGGGTTTCGCCGGGATGGCGGCGGCGGTAGCGCGCCCACTGCATGTAGAACCAATACAGCTGGTAGAGGCCCAGGGTGAAGAAGAACAGCAGGCAGAACTTGAGCGGCGCGACCACGTAGAACTCGTTGCCTTGCCCGCTCGGCGCGGGCACGACCACGTCGCTGGCGGGCGGGGCGTAGACGTTGTCTTGCATGCGGCGGCGCTCAAGGGGACAGGCGCCAGGATAGCGCGGCGGCGCGGCGCGCACGCCGCGCGCGCCGGTCGCGGCGGAGTCAGTCGAAGAAGACCGACACGCCGATGCCGCCCTGCCAGTCCGGCGCGGCGTCGTTGAGCCCGGCGTCGAGCGAGGCGTCGAGCTGGATCGTCGGCGTGGCCATGAACGTCACTCCGGCGCCGGCCACGCCGGTGTCGGGCGCGCGTTCGGTGCGGGTCCAGCCGGCCTCGACATAGCCGCCCCAGCGCGCGCCGAACGCGCGGCTCAGGCTCGGCGAGAACGTCCACGCGTCGGCGCCGCCGCTGCGTTCGACATTGAGGTACAGCGAACCGGAGGTGGCGTCGTCGAAGTCGTAGGCGACCGTGGCGCCGAGCGCGTACTGGTCGCGACCGTCGCTGAAGTCGCGGTCGCCGGTCGCGACCGCGGCGCTGCCGAGCAAGCCCCAGCTGAATTTTTCGTGGCGCGACGGCAGCGCCAGCTTCAGCGCCAGCGCGGTGTCGCCGGCGCCGCGCGCGCTGTCGCGCTGGCCGCCGCCGCGCTGGCGCGAGTAGTTGTACGGCGAACCCGACAGCTGCAGTTCCAGCCGGTCGGTCAGGCCCAGGCGCAAGGTGGTGGCGGCGCTGTAGCCGGTGCTGCGCACGCCGCCGCTGCGGTCGCGCTCGAAGTCCGGCAGGCCCTGTTCCCAGGCGAAACCGCCGCGCGGCAGGGTGCCGGTGGAGAACGCGATGCCGGGCCGGTCGAACGCGGGCGTGTCGGTTTGCGCCTGCGCCAGCGCGGGCGCAACCAGCGCCGTCGCCAGCCACGCCAACGCCGCGCGCCGCGGACTCAAGGCTTGATCCACTGGCCGCCCTGCATCTGGCAGGCCTGTTGCACCGTCGCCAGTTCCTGCGCCGAGCGCTTGTAGTAATAAATCCGCGCCTGCGTGCCCCTGGGGTTCTCGCACACGCCGCCGGCGCCGGTGGGGCAGGCCGCGACCACGCGCGCATCGGCCTGGCCGCCGAGCTCCGCCAGGCCCGGCACCTCGCCGTTGCACTGCTGCTTGAGCTGATCGGCGGCGACGTTCTGGTCGGTCTCGGTGCACTCGTTGATGACCATGCCGCCGACTTGGCCCTGGATATGGCAGGCGCTCTTGGCCTGCGCGAGGGTCGGCAGCGAGGCGATCGCCAGCGCGGCGAGAACAAGGCAAAGACGTTGCATGGCGGGCTCCGTTCGCAAGGGGAGACCACGACGACGCGACGGCGGAGGCCGCGGCCGCGCTGCGTGGACGCGGCGCCACTGTAGCGCGGGACGGCGGCGGCCGGCATGGCGCCGCGCGCGAACCGCCGACCGCGCCGCGCTCAGGGTTCGACCGGCTTGGGTTTGGCGTACCACAGCGCGTTGACGATGATCCAGCGCTCGCCGAACTTGCCGAGATGGAAGAAGTCCACGAACCACGGCGTTTCCGCGCGCGCGACCGCGACGTTGCCGGCGACGTCGAGCGCGGCGCAGCTGCGGTTCCACTGCGCCTTCGGCGTTTTCAGCGCGCCCTGGCGGGTCAGTTCGACCAGTTCGTCCTTGCTCATCCGGCGCAGGCCGAGCGTCTCGTCGGCGGTTGCGCCGAGCACGCGGCGCTTGGCCAGGTCGGGATGCAGCGAGCGCGCCACGCGCGCGGGATCGCCTTCGAGCTGGCCGTCGAGGTAATCGAAACAGGTGGCCTCGATGGCCGCGCGGGTGGCCGGATCGATGCCGGCGGACGCGGCATCGGCGGGCGCGGCGAACGCGGCGGCCAGGACGGCGACGGCGGCGAGGTGGCGCAACGGAGCGTATGCGGTCATGGACGAGTGCCTGTTCGCGGCGCGACCCGGCCGATCCGGCGCGTCGCGGCGCCACGCTGACGCGACGCCGGCGAGCATGTCCGCAACGGCGGGCGGATGCATATGCCGTTGGTTATCCCCGGCGGATGGTCGGTAGGCGGCGTTCGCGCCCGCTCAATCCTCCAGACCCGCCTCGTCAGCGGCGAACGAATCCATCCCCGCGTCCAGCTCGAATCCCGCCGCGAACAGATCCGACTGCGCCAGCGCCTCACCCTCCTCGGCGAATCCCGACAATCCCACGCCCACCAACCGGTACAACGTGTCCGCCGGCAACTCGACCCGCAGCCGCAATGCGCTGGCGATGTCGGCCAGCTCGCGCTCGCTCGCCGGCGGCTGCGGCGGGGTCAGGCTGCGGGTCAGGATGCGGAAGTCGGAGGTCTTGAGCTTGAGCACCACGGTCCGGGCGATGCGTCCGGGCCGGCGCTGCAGTTCGCGCCGGTAGCCGGCCCAGGTCTTGCCGGCCAGCGCGCGGATCCCATCGCCGGTGCGCTCCAGCGGCACGTCGCGCTCGAAGGTGTCTTCCGAGGAAATCTGCAGGGTCGGCCGCTCGGGCTCGACCGGGTGATCGTCCAGGCCGTAAGCCAGTTCGTGCAAACGCCGGCCCCAGCGGCCGAAGCGCTGTTCCAGCGCCTCGCCGCCGAGCGCGCGCAGGTCGGCGACGGTGGCCACGCCCACGTCCGCGAGCTTGCGCTCCATCACCTTGCCCACGCCGGGCAGGCGCCCGACCGGCAGCGGCGCCAGGAACGCCTCGACCTGGTGCGGCTTGACCACGAACAGGCCGTCGGGCTTGTTCCAGTCCGAGGCGATCTTGGCCAGGAACTTGTTCGGCGCGACGCCGGCCGAGGCGGTCAGTTCGGTTTCCTCGCGGATCGCGGCGCGGATCGCCTGCGCGGTGGCGGTGGCCGAGGGCAGGCCGGTCTTGGTCGCGGTGACGTCGAGGTAGGCCTCGTCCAGCGACAAAGGTTCGATCAGGTCGGTGTGGCGGGCGAAGATCTCGCGCACCTGGCGCGAGACCGCCTTGTAGCGCACGAAGTCCGGCGGCACGAACACCGCCTGCGGACACAGCCGCTCGGCGCGCACCGCCGGCATCGCCGAGCGCACCCCGAACACCCGCGCCTCGTAGCTGGCCGCGCACACCACCGAGCGCGCGCCGCGCCAGGCCACCACCACCGGGCGGCCGCGCAGCGACGGCTCGTCGCGTTGCTCGACCGACGCGTAGAACGCGTCCATGTCGATGTGCAGGACCTTGCGCGGAGGGACGGACACGGGCGGAGACGGGCGCGGGCGAAGTGGCGTGGCGTGCGGATGCGCGCATGGTAGCCGGTCCGCCCGCGTCCGCCGCCGCGCGCGGCTCAGTAGGTCGGTTCCAGCACATCGCCGTCGTTGAGGCCGGCGCCGTACTGGCCGTCGCCGAAGGGATACACGTCCGGGTCGTCGAGCGCGGCGAGCAGGTCCTGGTAGGCCTGCGGCGCCGAGGCCTGCCAGGCCGAGGTCTGGCCGAGCACGATCACGGTGTCGATGTCGTAGTTCCAGTCCTGCAGGATCGTGGTCACGGTGGCGACATCGGCGCTCGCGAACAGCGTGCCGTCCTGGTCGTAGAGCGACAGATGGATGCCGATCACCTCGGTGCCGTCGTTGTTGCGCGCGCAGATGCCGATGCAGGAACTGAAGGCGGTGAACTGCACGGTGGGCTGGGTCTCGTCGCCGACCGGGGCCACGTTGGCGTTCGCGCTCCAGCGGCGTTCGGGAATCGCCAGCGGGGTGCTGCAGGGTTCGATCTGGTAAGCCATGACACGCTCCGGTAACCGCGGCGGGATCGCCGCGCACCGACGCTGGACGCCGGCGCGGCGCCGCGCCATGCGGGCCGGGTCCGCAGGCGGCGGCCGCGGGCGCGCGCATTCACGTGGCCGGCGCAGCGGCGTTCATCGCAGACATGGACCTGCATGCCACGCCGCTTCCGCCCGCCGCCGCCGCCGCCGCGGCCGCCCCGCCTTGTTTCGCCGGACTGCCGACGCCGGACGGCGAAAACTTCCATGCGCTGTGCGAGTTCTGCCAACGCCACCGGGTGCAGACGCTGGCCGCGTTGCCGTGGGCGGCGGCGGAAATCGCCGAGTCCTGCGGTTTCGCCGCGATGCTGCGCCTGGTCCATCGCCACGGCGGCCGCCGCGTCTACCTGCCGCGCGGCCGCGGCGCCTGCGCCTCGCGCCTGGGCCTGGACGCGGAGTTGGACGCGGCCGTGCACCGTCGCCTGCTCGACCGCGCCAGCGCCGCCGGCACCATCGAAATCCCCTCGGCCTGGGGCGTGTTCGTGGCCTTGCGCCGGGTCGCGATCCGCGCCGCGGTGCGCGCCGGCTGCGACCAGCGCGAGATCGCCCACGCCTTCGGAGTCACCGAGCGGCATCTGCGCCGCGAGGTCGACGCGCTGCGGGCTTGAAGCGCGCGCGCGGACGGCCGCCGGGAGACACGCGGTCTGCATGCCCCGCGTCGCTGTCGCCCGGCGCCTGCCGCTGTCTCCCAAGCTGAACAGCGACGCGCGCGCACAACGCCCAGTCACCGACTTCGGCGACAATGGCGCCCCCTCGCCGCCAGCGCCCGAGAGCCATGTCCGCCGTACCCACTCCCAGCTCCGCCATCTCCCTGACCCGCTACCTGATCGAAGAACAGCGCGCCGGTCGCATCAACGCCGACCTGCGCCTGCTGATCGAAGTGGTCGCGCGCGCCTGCAAGTCGATCTCCATCGCGGTGGGCAAGGGCGCCCTCGGCGGCGTTCTGGGCGATGCCGGCACTGGCAACATCCAGGGCGAAGCGCAGAAGAAGCTCGACGTGCTCAGCAACGAGATCCTGCTCGAAGCCAACGCCTGGGGCGGCCACCTCGCCGGCCTGGCCTCGGAGGAAATGGACACCTCGCACCCGATTCCCGACGTCTACCCGCGCGGCAACTACCTGCTGCTGTTCGATCCGCTCGACGGCTCGTCCAACATCGACGTCAACATCTCGGTCGGCACGATCTTCTCGGTGCTGCGCGCGCCCGACGGCGTGACCCAGGCCGAAGACAAGGACTTCCTGCAGCCGGGCACCGCGCAGGTCTGCGCCGGCTACACCACCTACGGCCCCAGCACCATGCTGGTGCTCACCATCGGCCACGGCACCCACGCCTTCACCCTCGACCGCGAGGTCGGCAGCTTCGTGCTGACCACGCGCGACATGCAGATTCCGGCGGACACCCAGGAATTCGCGGTCAACATGTCCAACCAGCGCCATTGGCAGCCGCCGATGCAGCGCTACGTCGGCGACCTGCTCAGCGGCAAGCAGGGCCCGCGCGGCAAGGACTTCAACATGCGCTGGGTGGCCTCGATGGTCGCCGACGTGCACCGCATCCTGACCCGCGGCGGCATCTTCAGCTATCCGCTCGACGCCAAGTGCGCCGACAAGGGCGGCAAGCTGCGGCTGATGTACGAAGCCAACCCGATGGCGATGCTGGTCGAACAGGCCGGCGGCGCGGCCAGCACCGGACGCCAGCGCATGTTGGAAGTGCAGCCCACCGGCCTGCACCAGCGCGTGCCGGTGTTCCTGGGCAGCAAGCGCGAAGTCGAGACCGCGGTGCGCTACCACCACGAGTTCGACGCCGAGCAACCGTAACGTTTCGCGCAAACCGCGGCGGCCGGCGGCCGCCGCCGCGGTTGCGTCGCCCTTCGCGCGACCGATGCGCTGCGAATTTCGCGATCCCGGCCGCCGCGCCTGCCACGATCCAATGCGCCCGCCGCGCGCCCGCGCCACTACCTGTAGCTATCGCAGCCGCCGCGCTGCGAACACTCCGCCGAAAACGCACTAGGACGAGACGACCGGCCGTCGGTGGCCGGCTTTCGCGAGCCACTGCGTTGGAGTAAACAACAGGGAATGTTTGCGCGTTTTTTTTGCGCCCGCGGGGACAGATCATCATGGCCAACGGTATCCACAGCGAGCGGGCGCAGCGCTACGCCGCGCCTGCGCTAAACGTCGCCAAATCTCCCGCGAGACGCGGCGAGCCCGCGCGCGAGCTGCTCTACCTCAGCCCCGGCGGCGCCGGCCGCATGCACGCCCTGGCGCCGCTGCAGAGCCTGGGCTGGAACCTGCGCCGCGCCAACGACGCCCGTGCCGCGCTGCGCCAGCTGCAATCGAGCCCGCGCCTGCCGCATGCGGTGCTGATCGACCTGCGCGAAGGCTTCCAGGCGCGCGATCTCGACGAACTCGGCCCGGCCCTGGCCGCGCACAACGCCGGCTGGATCGCCGGCATCGCCGCCGCCCAGCTCGAACACGAAGCCACCCGCCGGCTGATCCGCGACTACTGCTACGACTACGTCACCCTGCCGTGTCCCGAGGCGGTGCTGCACACCGTCATCGGCCACGCCTACGGCATGGCCGCGCTGGCCTGCGGCGCCGGCGGCCACGGCGCCGACGGCATCGGCGTGGACGGCATGATCGGCCAGAGCGAACCGATCCGCGCGCTGTGCCGCAGCCTGCACAAGGTCGCCGGCACCGACGCGCCGGTGTTCATCGCCGGCGAGACCGGCACCGGCAAGGAACTCGCGGCGATGGCCGTGCACCGGCACTCGCCGCGCGCGCGCCAGCCGTTCGTGGCGATCAACTGCGGCGCGATCCCGCAACACCTGGTGCAGTCGGAACTGTTCGGCTACGAGCGCGGCGCCTTCACCGGCGCGCAGCAACGCAAGCTCGGCCGGATCGAGATGGCCCACGGCGGCACCTTGTTCCTCGACGAGATCGGCGACCTGCCGCTGGACAGCCAGGCCTCGCTGCTGCGCTTCCTGCAGCAGGGCACGATCGAGCGCCTCGGCGGCCACGAACCGGTGCCGGTCGACGTGCGCATCGTCTCGGCCACCCACCACGATCTCGACCGCGCCGTCGTCGACGGCGGTTTCCGCGCCGACCTCTACCACCGCCTGTGCGTGCTGCGCCTGCAACAGCCGCCGCTGCGCGAGCGCGGCGGCGACATCGACCTGCTCGCCGACCACGCGCTGCAGCGCTACGCGCAGGAGACCTCGCGCGGGATCAAGGGCTTCTCGCCGTGCGCGCGCCAGGCCATGCACCGCCATCCCTGGCCCGGCAACGTGCGCGAACTGATCAACCGGGTGCGCCAGGCCGTGGTCATGGCCGAAGGCCGCTACCTCACCGCCACCGACCTGCACATCGGCGACGCCTGCGGCGGCGCGCCGGTGACCCTGGAACAGGCGCGCGACACCGCCACGCGCGAAGCGATCGAACGCGCGCTGCAGCGCAACCGCGGACGGCTGGGCGAATCCGCGCGCGAATTGGATGTGTCGCGGGTGACGCTGTACCGGCTGATGCAGCGGCTGGGCATGCGCGGAGCCGAGGAAGTCGCAGGCGAAGAGACGGCCGCCGGCTAAGCTGTGTCGGTGCAATCACCGACACAGGGAACAGGATGGATCCTCGCATCTCGGTCAACAAACTCGGCGAATACATGACGGCCACGCCGGCCCGGCGGCGGCAGATCGTCAGGGACCAAAAGCACGTACCGGCGGTCAAGGCCGTGCGCTACCAACATGCGCGCGAGGCCATCTCCGGCCTGATCGCGTCCGGCCTGGCCGACGGCGCGCGCGCGCACGGCATCGCCCAGGCGCTCAGGCGCGAGGCCGGCGGTTCGGAGTTCGAAACCCAGGACCGCGCCCACTCCGCCGACGCCATCGACTCCTTCGTCGAACTCAGCGCCGGGTTCGACCTCGATTCGCTGGTTCCGGTCGCGGCCGATGCGCGGTGCGCGGACGGGATCGAGCTGGCCGGCGTGCGCGTCGTCGCCCGCCCCGATGCCTTGCTGCTCGATCCGCAGTCGGGCGAAGCGGTCGGATGCGTCAAGCTGCACTTTTCCAAGAGCCAGCCCCTGAACGAGACCGGCGCGAACTACGTCGCCGCCGCGCTGCAAGCGCACCTGGAACGCAAGCTGTCCGCTCCCGGCGTGGTGCGGCCTTCGCGCTGTTACGTGGTGGACATCGCCACCCGCAGGATCTACACCGCGCCCAAGGCCAGCAAACGCCGGCTCGACGGCCTGACCGCCGCCTGCGCGGAAATCAAGGACCGCTGGGACAGCCTGTGAGGTAAAAAACGGGGCGGAAACCCTCCGCCCCGTCCCCGGGCACCGTGCGACGTCATGGCCCGCAAGCGAAACCGCGCGGCGCGCTCAGAACGAGCGCGATCCGCGCAGCGAGAACACGAAGTTCGGCGCGTCCGGGGTCAGCCCCGCGGCGAGCTGGCCGTTGAAGGTCCAGCCCGAAGGCAACACGTAGCTGGCGCCGATGTTGAAGGTGGTGGAGTTGCTGGAGCTGCCGGCCACGCGCCGCTTGCGCGCGCCCGGCGCGGTGGTGTGGGTGGCGCCGGTGGAGGCGCTGGCGACGCTGAAGCTCACCGCCGAGCGATCGTTGAGCGCGATCGCCAGGCCGCCGCTGAGCTGCACCGTGTTGCCCAGCGCGACCCGCGCCGGCGAGACCTGTTCGGCCACCGGCGAGATGTCGTCGAAGTCGCGCGGCTGGTTGTAGGTGTAGCCGAGGTTGCCGAACAGGATCACCGGATCGTAGGTGCGCAGCGCCGAGACGTTGAACGTCGCCGCCCACACCCCCGAGCCGGTCGGCAGGTCTTCGGGGATGTTGAGGTTGTTGTTGTCGGCGTCGGGCTGGACCAGCTTGAGCCCGAACGGATCGCGCCCGGTCGGCGCGCGCACGCGCAGGCTGGTGACGATGTCGGGCCAGCGCTGGGATTCCTTCACCCACTGGTAGTACGCCGCCACGCTGGCGTCGCCGAGCCCCTGCGAGCGCATGCGCACTTCGCTGACCACGCTCGACGCGCCGCCGGCGCCGCCGCTGACGAAACGCGAATCGCGATACACGTAAGGCAGGCTGGCCTCGACGCTGAGCCGGTCGCTGAGGCCGTAGCGGCCGCTGAGTTCGACCGTGCCGACGCTGGCCTTGGTCTGGTCGAGGTTGATGCTGCCGAGGAAGATCGCGTCCAGCGCCAGGAAGCCGCTGAGCGCGAGTTGGCGCCGATCGTAATAGCTGTAGCTGATGCCGGCGTCGAAGGTGAAGCGGCGTTCGAACAGCGGCGCGTGCTCGCGCACCACCAGCGCCTTTTCCTGTTCGCGGCGCTGCGCGTCCTCGTCGCGCTGGGCCTGGCCGATCTGCACCGGCGCGGCGCCGTCGCCGCTGTTGCCCGGGTCGGCGTGGCCTTCGCCGCGCGCATCGCCGGCCGCCTTGCGCCGCGCGTCCTGCGCCAGCTCGCGCGCATCGCGCGGCGCGCCCTGCTGCGCGCCGTCGGGCGCCGCGGTCTGCGTCGGGCCCAGGCCGCGACCGCGCCCGGCCAGTTCCAGTTCGTCGACCTCGCCGCGCAGGCGCTCGATTTCGGCGCGTTGCGCGGCCAGTTCGCGGCTCATCTCGAGCATGCGCTGGTGCAGCGACGCGAACGGAGGCGGCGACGACGATGGGTCGGATGCGGCTTCGCCGGACGGGGCTCCGTCGGACGCAGACGCGCCGGCGGCATGGGCCGGCGCGGCGAGCGTCGCGGCCAGGATGAGGGACAGCGGTGCGGCGCGCATGATCGGGCCTCCTTGCATGCCGGCGTCGAGGGGATTCAGCGCGGCACGCCGCGCAGGCCGGCGAGCGCCTGCAGCAAGCCGAGTTCGCGCCCCAATTGCGGGGTCATCGGCGCGGTCGCGATCTGCAGCTGCAGGCGGTTGCCCGCGGCCACGCCGTCGCCGGCGATGCGGCCGCTCTGGGCGATCCCGCCCAGGCCGCCGTCGAGGCGTTGTTGCAGCGACACTCCCGGCGCTTGCACGCCGACCGCGGCGGCGCCGTCGAGGAAGGTCACCTGCGCGCGCAGCGCGCCGGCGGCGCTGTCGCTGTGGGTGCGGCCGTTGAAGCCGCCGGCGTCGGCGGCCAGGCCGGCGGCATCGACGAATTCGATCGCGGCCAGGTTCGACAGGCGATTGCCGTCGCCGGCGATCTGCGCGAGCTGGCCGATGCCGTGCATGCGCACCGACTCCCCGCCGCTCGCGGCGGCCGCCGACGCGTCCGCGCCGACGCCGGCCGCGGCTTCGCTGCGCGCGTCGCTGCGCACGCTGAAGCCGGCGCCGTCGCGCAGCACCAGCAGCGAGCCGCTGGCCACCGCCGCGCCCTGTTGCGGCGTGGCCACGCTGGAGATCAGGTCCACGCGCAGGCCGACCAGCATCTGCGCATCGAAATAGCGGCCGTTGAGCGCGGCCAGGGTGGCGTCGTCGACGAGGTCCGCGCGCAGCGGCGGCAGCGCCGCCGCGGGTGGGGTCGCGGCCGCGAGGGCCAACAGCAGGGCAAGTCGGAGCGATGGACGTTTCATCGGGCACCTCAACAAATCGCTGGACATCAGAACCAGTCGGACAGGGTCAGCGCGTATTCGGCGGCGCGCGGCGCGGCGGTGGCGCGTTCGAGCGCGTCGCCGCGTCGTCGCAGCGCCGGCGAACTGCGGTCGCCGACCAGATAGGAATCCGCGCGCATCGGCCGGTCGCCGACCACGGCCAGGACGATGCCGTTCCAGCCGCGCTCGAATTCGGCCTGCGGCATCACCCGGTGGCCCAGCGCGGGATCGGCGACGAACACGCGTCCGCCGGCCGCGCCTTTGATCACCACGAAGTGGCGGTAACCGCGCAGGTCGAGCAGGGCGATCACCGGCATCTGCAGCCGGTACAGCGCCTCGGCGTCGATGCGGAAACCGTGCGCGCGCATGCCGATGCCTTCGACGTAGCGCTTCATGTCCAGCATCGAGAAACCGTTTCGCACGACTTCGCGCGGGTCCGCGCCGGCCATCATCTTTTCGATCAGCGCCGGTTCGTCGACGTCCAGGCCGTAGCCGTAATGCAGCAGGCTGGCCAGCGCGGCCGAGCCGCAGCTGAAGTCGTAGCGCTGGCGCAGCAGTTCGCGGTAGCGCAGATCGCGCAGGCTGCGCATCGGTTTGCGCAGCGGCGTCGCGGTGGCGCCGGTGAGCCGGGTGAGATCGACCGCGCTGTAGCGCTCGCCGCCGGGCGCGGCGGACGGCTGCGCCGGCGCGGCGCCGGCATGGGCGAGCGCAAGGGCGATAACGAACGAAGCGGCGCGGGCAGGGGAGGCGGACATGGCGGGGCATCGACGGGAAAACGGCGGCAAGGCCGCGATGGCCGTCGCGCGGCCATCGCGGTGCGGCGGGGGGAGGTCAGTCGCCGCAACTGGTGCAGCTCGGCGGCGGCGGCGGCGGCGGAGCGCAGGCGCCGCAGGACGCGGTCGCGATCGCCAGGCCGTTGTGCTGCAGATTGCCGACGCCGGAGGCCACGTTGACGCCGATGTTGCCCTGCGCGCCGGACAGCGCATTGCCGCCGAGCGAGGCGTACAGGTCCAGGCTGAGGCGACGGCCGTCGCTGTCGAGGACGTTGGCCAGCGAACGCTGCTCGCTGTCGGAGGTCGCCAGCGCCACCGTGCCGGAACTGTTGACCGAGGCGGCCATGCCGTTGCCCTGGACGTTGCCGACGCCAGCGGCGACGTTGACGCCGATGTTGCCCTTGGCGTTCGACAGCGCGTCGCCGTCGAGGGTGGCGCGGTAGAACGTGTCGTCGGTGTTGGTGGCGGCGAAGTTGCCGAGCGCGCTCTGCGCGCCGAACACCATCGCCGAGGCGAACACCTTCTCGCCGTCCACCGCCGACAGCGCGGTGTCGTTGCTCTGCGCGTTGCCGACGCCGGCGGCGACGTTGGCGCCGATGTTGCCCTGGGCGTTGGACAGCGCGCTGTCGCCCAGGCGCGCGTCGTGGTCGCCGTCGCCGAGCGAGCCGTTGCTCAGGGTGTGCTGGTCCTGGTCCACGGTCGCGGCCGATTCGGACGCGACCCGGATCTGGCCCTTGACCGCGACGCGGCCGCCGACCTGGATGCGGTTGCTTACCGAGGTGTCGCTGTGGATGCGGGCGTCGTCGCCCTCGGCGAAGGCCGGCGAGGCCAGCGCCGCGAGCGCGAGTGCGAGCAGGGAATGCATGAGTTTCATCGGGGTTCTCCGTCGGGAGCGCGGCCGCGGCGGCGCGTGCCGCCGCGGCCGCGCGCGCGTCATTGGCAGCTGCCGCAGGACGCGGTAGCGATGGACAGACCGTTGTGCTGGGCGTTGCCGACGCCGGCGGCGACGTTGGCGCCGATGTTGCCCTGCGCGCCCGACAGCGCGCTGCCGGCGAGGGTGGCGAAGGTGTCCAGGTCGCAGGCCGCGGCGAGTTCGTTGAGCCAGGTGTGCTGCTCGCTGTCGGAGGCGGCCTTGGCGATCGTGCCGGAGCTGTTGACCGAGGCGGCCATGCCGTTGCTCTGCGCGTTGCCGACGCCGGCGCCGACGTTGACGCCGATGCTGCCCTTGGCGCTGGACAGCGCGCTGCCGTCCAGGGTGGCGTCGTAGTAGGTGTCCTGCTGGCTGGAGGTCGCGTAGTTGAACGCGGTCTTCTGGTCGTTGAACACCATCGCCGAGGCGAACACCTTCTGCCCGTCCACCGCCGACAGCGCGGTGTCGTTGCTCTGCGCGTTGCCGACGCCGGCGGCGACGTTGGCGCCGATGTTGCCCTGGGCGTTGGACAGCGCGCTGCCGCCGAGGTGGGCGTCGTGGTCGCCGTCGCCGAGCGAGCTGTTGCCCACGGCGTTCTGGTCCTGGTCGACGGTCGCGGCCGATTCGGACGCGACCCGGATCTTGCCGCGCACGCCGACGTGGCCGCCGACATGGATGCGGTTGCTCACCGAGGTGTCGCTGTGGATGCGGGCGTCGTCGCCTTCGGCGTACGCGGGCGCGGCGACGGCCAAAGCGAGGGCGAGCAGGGTCAGTTGCGCTTTCATGATCTCTCTCCTGAAGGGTGGTGGGTGTCGCGACTGCGTTCCGCCGTTGTGGTTGTTATGGAGCGCTCCCCGGCAGTCGGAGCACGATGGCGTTGACCGACGCGTTGCCGGTCCCCGCCGTCTGGTTGAGTTGCAGCACGCCCTGGCCGCCGCGCAGGGCGTCCGCGGCGATGTCGGCCTGGCGCGCGCCGGGCGCGGCGCGGGTGGGCGCGGCCTCGGCCGGCGGGCCGGCGACGGCGGCGAGCGCGGCATCGTCGAGCGCGCTCGCGGCGCCGCGCGCGAGCGCGAACCGGTTGAGCTGGGCGTTGCCGGCGCCGGCGGTCTGGTTGAGCTGGAGCAGGCCGTGGGCGCCGTCGAAGGCGCCGGCGCCGATGCGCGCCTGCGCGTCGCGCGACAGCGCCGCGGGGCCGGGACGTTCGACCCGCTGTCCGGCGCTTGCCGAAGCGATCGCGAGCCCACCGGGCGACAGCGACAGCGCGGCCTGGTTGGCCTGGGCGTTGCCGGCACCGGCGGCCTGGTTGATCGCCGCGCGGCCGTCGAGGCCGCGGCCGGCCGCGCCGACCTCGGCGCGGTCCAGCGGCGCGCCCTGCGCGCGGCCGTCGCCGGCGATCGCGGTCGCCAGCAGGCAGCCGGCCAGCCACAGCGGCGCGTGGCGCAAGGGGCGGGGGCGCGCGTTCACCGCCCGCTCCCGGGCGGTGGCGCCAGCGCCTGCATGACCGCGCCGGTGAGGGTGTCGCCGAGACCGGCGGTGGCGCCGACCACCGCACCGCCGACGCTGGCGCTGGCGCCGAGCGGCGCCGACGCGCCCGGCCCGGCGAACGTCGCGCCCGCGCCGGTGGCGGCTGCGGGCACCAGCATCGCGCTCGCCGCATCGGCGGCCGCGGCGACGCCGAGGCCGCCGGAGCCGTGCTGGCCGAGCGCGGCATCGTCGAGCGGCGCCAGCGAACGCGACAGGGTGGCGTGGAACACCTGGCCCGGGAACGTGGTCGCCTCGGTGCGCACCGGATTGTCCTGTGCCGGCAGCGCGCGATAGGCGATGCGCGGGTGGACGGTGCGGGCGATCACCACGGTGGTGTCGGCGCCGGGTTCGGTCGCGCGCACGCCGGGCAGGGCGGCGGCGAGGACCAGCGCGGCCAGCGCCGAAGCGTGGCGGTGGCGGCGGGCGGCGCGGATTGCGGCGACGCGGGGG
Source organism: Lysobacter yananisis (assembly GCF_031199375.1). NCBI lineage: Bacteria > Pseudomonadati > Pseudomonadota > Gammaproteobacteria > Lysobacterales > Lysobacteraceae > Lysobacter > Lysobacter yananisis. The sequence goes on along the minus strand of NZ_CP133568.1, from coordinate 1,672,784 downwards.
ACGGACGGGTACATGGCGGACTCCGAGACGGGGGATGCTCGAAACGCCGGAAGCGGGGCAGTCGCGGCCGGCGAGAGGTCCTACGCCAGACCCGTGCCAACTTTGCAAACGATTGAATCGAAAGCGCTTTTGCGCGCGGGGCCGACACCGGGCCGGCGCCGCGCGGGCAAAGCGTTGCGCCGGCGCAACGCGCCGCGGCCGCGCCGACGCGCGGTTTTCCCCGGTCAGCTTCGGCGCGCGCGACCGCGCAGCGCAGGCGCAGCGGGCCTTTCGCCGCGTGCGTGCGGTCGCAACATCGCGGCCGCTCGGGCGACGTTGCGTTTCCGCAACCTCGCGCACGTGCGAGGATCGGGACTTCGCTTGCCTTCGCCCGCCCACGCCATGTCATCGCCCGCCGACGCCGTCCACGAACCGCTGCCCGCCGCCGCCGCCGCCGCCGCCGCCGGCGACGATTTCATCGAGGTCTATCCCGAGGCGCTGACGCGCGAGCAGTGCGAGCAGTTGGTGCGCCGCTTCGACGCCAGCCGCGACAGCGAGCCCGGCCGCGTCGGCGGCGGGGTGATGCCCGACCTCAAGGACAGCCGCGACCTCACCATCACCGGCCGCGACGGCTGGAAGGACGTCGAGCAGACCTTGAACCTGGCGGTGTTCCGCGGCCTGCTGCAATACCTGCGCCGCTATCCGCACACCATGATCGCGCCGCTGATGCTGGAAACGCCGGGCGCCGACGGCAAGCGCCACCGCATCACCGCCGAGCGCATGGCGCAGATGGACGACAACGCGCTGTCGCCGGTGGCGCAAACCGTGTTCCGTCCCGGCGCGATCAACCTGCAGCGCTACACCGCCAACCGCGGCGGCTATCCCTACTGGCACTGCGAGCTGTACCCGCGCGACCCGCACGCCGACACCCTGCACCGCCACGTGCTGTGGACGATCTACCTCAACGACGGCTTCGAGGAAGGCGAGACCGAGTTCCTCTACCAGCGCCGCAAGATCGCTCCGCGCGCCGGCGACCTGCTGATCGCGCCGGCGGCCTTCACCCACACCCATCGCGGCAACCGGCCCAAGGGCGGCGACAAGTACATCGCCACCAGTTGGATCCTGTTCCAGCGCGCCGAACGGCTGTACGCCGGCGGCTGAGCCCGGGCGTCAGCGGCCGCCGCGGCCGAGCGCGGCGTAGACGGCCGGCGCGCGCCGCTTCAGCGCTGCGGCATACGCCGCGCCCAGCATCACGATCGCCAGCAGCGCGATCGCGATGGTCCACGCCGCCGCGCCGCTGCCGCCGGTCAGCAGCGGCAGGTTGGCCAACATGGTCGCCAGCAACGCCGACAGCGCCGCCGCGCTCAGCGCCGGCGCGACCCGCGTCGCCAGCACGCCGCCGTCGCTGCGGGCGCGGAAGAAGCCGATCACCGCCAGGCTGGTGAGGATTTGCGCGCATACCAGCGCGATCGCGCCGAACGCCGAGGTCGCGCCGATGGCGATGCGCAACGGGTCCTGCTCGACGAGGCCCAATGCCGACAGCAGCAGCACCGACACCGTCGCCTGCGCCAGGTTGGCGACGTAGGGGGTTTCCTGCACCGGATGCATCTGCGCCAGCTCGGCGCGGATCGCGCCGTCGCGGCCCAGCGCGTAGAGATAGCGCGACACCACGTTCTGCATGCCGACGATGGCGGCGAACAGGCTGGTCAGCAGCAGGCCCGACATCGCCTCGGCCAGGCCCGGCGGGACGAAATACGGCACCATCGAGAACCACAGCCGGCCCGGATCGCGCAACGCCGCCTCGACCACCCGGTGCGGGCCGTACGCCGAGATCAGCGCCCACGCCGCCGCCGTCGTGGTCGTCGCGATCGCCAGCACCGCCGCGTACAGCGCGCGCGGCACGGTGCGCTGCGGGGAGCGCGCTTCCTCGGCGTAGACCGCCGCCGTCTCGCAACCGCAGAACGAGGCGATCGCGAACACCATCGACGCGCCGAATCCGGCCGAGAACACCTGCGACGGCGCGAACGGCTGCGCGCTCAAGCCCTCCGGGCCGCCGCCCTGCGCCAGCACCGAGACCACGAACGCGGCCATGATCGCGAACTCCGCCAACGCCAGCAGCCCGAGCAACCAGGCGGCGAACGCCAGATTGCGCTGGCTGCAGAACGGCACCACCGCGCTGACCAGCAAGGCGCAGAACCACCACGGCAGGCCTTCGCCCCACAGCCGCTGGCCGAGTTGTTCCATGAAGAAGCCGATCATCGCGTAGCAGCACAACTGCAGCGCCATGTACGCGCTCACCGCGAGCCCGGCCGCGACCAATCCGGCCGACGGCGACAGCCCGCGCGCGACGCAGGCGTAGAACGCGCCCGCATCGACCACGTGCCGCGCCAGCGCGGCGAAGCCGATGTTGAACACCAGGTACACCGCGCCGGCCAACAGGAAACAGCCGACGATGCCGATGCCGTTGCCCAGCGCGAACGCCACCGGCACGCCGCCGAGCAGGCCGACCATCGGTCCGGTGGTGGCGAACACGAAGGCGAGAATCTGGACCCAGCCGACCGCGCCGGCTTTCAAGCGTTGCGTCGATGTATCGCTCATCCGTCCCCCTGGCCGTCCGCGGCGTGCCTGCGCGCGGACCCATCGGACAGCGATCCTCGCGCACGTTGCGTCCGCTAGCCACCATCGACGACGGCGATGAGCAGATGCACTGCATTTATCGTGACTAAGCGGCGCTATGCGGACACGCAGTCGGTGTTCGCGGATTTACAAAGGCAGCAAAACGCCTCAGAAAAGCATACTTTTTATGCTTTATCGCTGTCCGTAACGACCCGGCCGCGGCATTCGCCGAAACCGATCGGAACGTATCCCGGCGCGCGCGCCGTCGCATTCAGGCTTACCTCGTCGCCATCTTCGAGGAAGCTGCGCAGCTCGCCGTTGGCCAACGTCAGCGGTTGCCGGCCGCCCCGGCTGCGCTCCAGCAGGCTGCCGCACTCGTCCTCGCCCGGGCCGGACACGGTGCCGCTGCCGAGCAGGTCGCCCGGCTGCAGGTTGCAGCCGTTGCTGGTGTGGTGGGCGATCATCTGCGCCGCGGTCCAGTACAGGCGGGCGGCCGCGGTGCGGGTCAGGGTCTGCGCGGGCGCATCGTCGCGGCGCATTCGCGCGGTGCGCAGCGCGACCTCGAGTTCGATGGCATAGCCGCCATGGCTGCGGTCGCCGGGATCGTCGAGGTAAGGCAGCGGCGCCGGATCGCCGGCGGGCCGCGCCGGCGCGGCGACCGCGAACGGCGCCAGCGCCTCGGCGGTGACCACCCACGGCGACACCGTGGTCAGGAAGCTCTTGCCCAGGAACGGCCCCAGCGGCTGGTATTCCCAGGCCTGCAGGTCGCGCGCCGACCAGTCGTTGAGCAGGCACAACCCGGCGATGTGCGCGTGCGCCTCGGCGATCGGCACCGGCTCGCCGAGGCGGTTGCCGCGGCCGATCCACACGCCCAGTTCCAGCTCGAAGTCCAGCCGCCGGCTCGGCCCGAATTCGGGCTCGGCATCTGCGGCGGCGAGCCACTGGCCGTGCGGACGCCGCACCGGCGCGCCGCTGGCGCGCACCGAGGACGCGCGGCCGTGATAGCCGATCGGCAGGTGTTTGTAGTTGGCCAGCAGCGGCCGGTCCGGGCGGAACAGGCGGCCGACGTTTTCGGCGTGATGGATGCCGGCGTAGAAATCGGTGTAGTCGCCGATGCGCATCGGCAACTGCAGCGCGCAGTCGTCGGCGCGATGCAGCCACGGCCGCGCCGCGGCCGCGCAGGCCTCGTCGCTGAGCAGCCGCGACAGCGCCAGCCGCAACGCCGCGCGCGCGGCCGGCGCCAGCGCGAACAGTTCGTTGAGGCTGTCGCCGCGCAACGCCGGCACGGCGTCCGCCGGCAGCGCCCCGGCCGCAGCCGCCGCGCGCAGATCGAGGATGCAGTCGCCGATCGCCGCGCCCGCGCGCGCCGCTTCGCCGGGCGGGGCGAACACGCCGTAGGGCAGGTTCTGGATCGGGAACTGGGCGTGCTCCTGCGCGCCTTCGACCCAGCTGCGCAGCGCGGGATCGTGGCTGGCGTCGATGCGCGGCCGGCTCACGCCGGCACCTGCGCGGGCGCCAGCCGGGCCTTGTCCAGGTCCGACCAGCATTCGTCGTAATCGAGCTGTGACAGCGGCGTGCGCACGGCGAAACGGGTCGGTCGGATCACCCGCCGGCTCTCGAACATGAAGGCCATCGCGCCGTCGATCTTGTGCGGCGCCAAGTCCGCAGCGATCGCGCGCTCGTAACTGGCCCGGTCCGGGCCGTGACCGCTCATCTGGTTGTGCAACGACGCGCCGGCCGGCGCGAAGCCGCCGGCCTTGGCGTCGTACTCGCCGTGGATCAGGCCCATGAATTCGCTCATCACGTTGCGGTGGAACCACGGCGGGCGGAAGCTGCGCTCGGCCACCATCCAGCGCGGCGGGAAGATCACGAAGTCGATGTTGGCGGTACCCGGCGTGTCGCTGGGCGCGGTCAGCACGGTGAAGATCGACGGGTCGGGATGGTCGAAGCTGACCGTGTTGATCGTATTGAAACGGCGCAGGTCGTAGCGATACGGCGCCAGGTTGCCGTGCCAGGCGACCACGTCGAACGGCGAATGCGGCAATTCCATCGTCCACAACCGGCCCTGGAACTTCTGCACCACCTCGGTCGGCTCGTCGCGGTCTTCGAACCAGGCCAGCGGGGTTTCGAAATCGCGCGGGTTGGCCAGGCCGTTGGCGCCGATCGGGCCGAGCTCGGGCAGCCGCAACGGCGCGCCGTAGTTCTCGCAAACGTAACCACGCGCGCTGCCGTCCAGCGGCTCGACCCGGTAGCGCAGGCCGCGCGGCAGCACCGCGATCTGCTGCGGTTCCAGCTCGATCCGGCCCAGCTCGGTGTCCACGCGCAGGCGTCCCTGCTGCGGCACGATCAGCCATTCGCCGTCGGCACAGCAGAACGCCCGCCCGCGCATCGGCGCATTGATCGCGTACAGGTGGATGCCGATGCCGTCGCCGGCGGCGACATCGCCGTTGCCGCCGTAGCTGACCAGGCCGTCGATGAAATCGGTCGGCGCCTGCGGCAGCGGCAGCGGGTCCCAACGCAGGCGGTTCGGCGAGGCCGGTTCTTCGTCGAACGGGCCCGAACGCAGCAGGGTGTCGCGCGCGTAGGGCACGTACGGCGGATGCTGCGCGGTCGGCCGCAGCCGGTACAGCCAGCTGCGCCGGTTCTCCGCGCGCGGCGCGGTGAACGCGCTGCCGGACCATTGCTCGGCATACAGGCCGAACGGCACCCGCTGCGGCGAGTTCTGCCCGAGCGGCAACGCGCCAGGCACGGCCTCGCTGCTGTGGTGGTTGCCGAAGCCGTTCGCGTAGTTCATGCCGGTTCCTCCTGCGCGGGCCGCGCGACACGGCCGGCCACGGCGATGGCCGCCAGCACGGTGTCGGCATCGCCGATGTGATTGATCAGGATCAGCACCAGGCGCGCGTCGGCGCGGCGGCTGGCGGCCTCGTCCAGGCCCTGGTGCAATTCGATGAGGCGCTGGTAGACCTCGTCCGCGCGCGCCAGGTTGGGTTGCAGATTCAATGCGCTCATTGCGGCCTGCCTTGCGCGCGCGCCAGCGCGGCGGCGACCGCGACGCGGTCGGGCCGGCGCCAGCGCGCGCAGACGTAGTGATCGGGTCGGATCAAGTAGGCGCTGCCGGGCCGCAGCGCATAGCGCGCGCGCAGCGCGTCGATACCTTCGCCGCGCGCGCCCAGGTCGTACAACTCCACGTCCTGCGGCGGCTCGCCGCGCCAGCCGTCGGCCAGCAAGACGAAACGATCGCCGAGCGCGCGCAGCAGCCAGCCCTCGCCGAGCGGCGCGTCCAGCGCCGGCGAACCGGGCGCGACGCCGCCGTCCCAGTCATCGGCGTCGGCGGTGTTGAGCGGGCTGTCCGGGTAGCTCACCGCGGTCGACAAGCGTCCGGAATTGACCAACGGACGGGCGAACGCGCAGTCGCGCGCCAGTTCCAGCACCGCGTCGCGGTAGGCGCGGCTGGCCGCGCACTTGGGGGTCATGAAATCGGTCGAGCGCGAGGAGTGGGCGATGTTCTCGTCGGCGGTCTGCACCGCTTCGAAGTCGTAACTGTGCAGCAGCGCCGCATCCGCCGCGCCGCGCAGCACCCGGTCGAGCTTCCAGCCCAGGTTGTCGGCGTCGGCCAGGCCGCCGTTGCAGCCGCGCGCGCCGAACGGCGAGACCAGGTGCGCGCTGTCGCCGGCGAACAGCACCCGTCCGTGCACGAAGCGCTGCATGCGCCGGCACTGGAACGTGTAGACGCTGTACCACTCGCGGCTGAACTTCGCCCGCGGCCCGAGCATCGCGCGCACGTAGCGCTCGACGTTCTCCGGCTGCGCCGCGGCGGCGCGGTCGATGTCCCAACCGAGCTGGAAGTCCAGGCGCCACACGCCGTCGGGCTGCTTGTGCATCAGCGCCGACTGGCCCGGATTGAACGGCGGATCGAACCAGAACCAGCGCTCGGCCGGACCCTCGCCTTCGTCCATGCGCACGTCGGCGATGAGGAAGTTGTCCTCGAACACGCGGCCTTCGAAATCCAGGCCGAGCCGGTCGCGCACGGTCGAACGGCTGCCGTCGCACGCAGCCAGCCACTGGCAGCGGATGCGGTATTCCTCGTGCGCGCTGCGCACGGCGATCTCGACCGCATCCTCGCCCGGCGCGACCGCGGTGAGCCGGTGGCCCCAGCGCAGGTCCACGTTCGGCAACCGCTGCAGCGCGTCGATCAGGATGTCCTCGACGTGATACTGCTGCAGGTTGATGAAGCCCGGCCGCTGCTGGTCTTTGACCGGCAGCACGTCGAAGCGGTACACCGGCTCGCTGTCGGCGCCCCAGAACACCTTGCCGACGTTCCAGGTGACGCCGCGATCGACCATGGCCTGGCCGACGCCGAGGCGGTCGAAGATGTCGAGTGAGCGCTTGGAGAAGCAGATCGCCTTGGACCCGGCGGCGACGAAGTCCAACCGCGAGAGCACCACCACGCGATGGCCGCGCCGGCCCAGGTCGAGCGCCAGCGCCAGTCCGACCGGCCCGGCGCCGACCACGACCACCGCGTGCCGCTCGAGCGGTTCGCGGCTGGCGCGCGCGCTGGCGCCGATTTCGCGCCACACCGGAATGCCTGCGACGTTGGCCATGGCGTCAGTCCTGCAATTGCGCCCAGACCTCGCGGTCGCGCTCCATCGTCCAGATGCGCGGCCAGTCGATGCCGTCGAGTTCGTCCCACACCCGCTGCACGTCGAACGGCAGGCAGTGTTCGAAGATCGGCCAGCGCCCGAACTTCGGCGCGAGCGCATCGTGGGCGGCCGCGAACGCCTCGCGCAGGCCGCCGCCGGCGGCGTGCACGCGGCCGACCTGGGCGATCATCGTGCGCAGGAATTCGCGGGTCTGCTCGATCGCCGCATCGCAGGCCTCGGTCCCGCGCGCGACCCGGCCGCGGCCGCCGACCAGGATCTGCGCGCGAAACGCCTTGACCCGGTCCAGCGTCGCCCCGCTCCAGTCGAAGTGGAACGCATCGCCGGTGTACAACGCCGCCTCGGCCTCGACCAGATCGCCGGCGAACAGGGTCTTGCTCTTGTCGTGCCAGACCACGATGTCGCCGGCGGTGTGGCCGCGGCCGCAGAACTGCAGTTCCAGCGCGCCGCGGTCGCCGCCCAGCTCGATGCGGTGGCGCTCGGCGAAGGTCTGGGTCGGCCAGGTCAGGCCGGGCACGCCTTCGGCTTGCTTGAACAGGCGCGGCATCCGGCCCAGTTCGCTGGCCCAGTCTTGCTCGCCGCGTTCTTCGATCAGCTGGCGCGTGGTCTCGCTGGCGACGATGTGTTCGGCATCGAAGGCGCTGGCACCTAAAACGCGCACGGCGTGGTAGTGGGTGAGCACCAGATAGCGCACCGGCTTGTCGGTGTGCTCGCGCAGGCGCGCCAGCCAGTCGCGCGCCGCCGCGGGCGTGGCGCGCGCTTCGATGCAGACCAGGAAATCCTCGCCCTCGAACGCGCCGACGTTGGGATCGCCCTCTGCGGTCAGCGCGTAGACGCCGTCGGCGAGGACTTCCAGGGTTTCGGTCTTCGCCGCCAGATCGGTGGACGAGGCGAAAGGCTTGCTCATGGGATCGCTCCGAAGGACTCCGGCGCCGCGCCGGCCTGCGACGAGAATGCGCGCGCCGCGGCGTGCCGTCTGTCCACAGATCGATGGACAGCGCCGGCGCGGCGCGCTTATCGTCGGCCGGTCTTCCGCCGGCCGGACCGTACATGCGCAGCCGCGACCTCGACGCACCGCTGGACCCGGAACTCGGCGCGAACGTGCTGGCCGCGGCCGGCGGCGCGCGTTTCGGCGCGGTGCTGCTCGGCTCGGCCCGGCGCCTGGACGCGGTCGAGGAAGTGTTCGCCTATCGCGTCAGCGCCGACGCGGCGCCGCAAGCCCTGCTCTCGTGCAGCGACCGCCAGGACGCGCAGGAGCGCGCCCGCGGCTATGCACAGCGCTACTACCGGCTCGATCCGCTCAACCGCGGCGACGCCGGCCAGGCGCGTGGTTTCGTGCGGGTGGTGCGCGCCGCGCAGATTCCCGCCGGCGACTACCGCGACACCTGTTTCCGCCGGCCCGCGTTCGCCGACAAAGTCTGCTTCGGCTGGCAGCGCGGCGACGAGCGCCTGGTGCTGAATTTCTACCGCGGCCCGCACGCGCGCGGCGAGCCGGCGCGCGCGCTGGCGGCGCTGGGCTCGCTGGCGATGGCCGCGCTCAGCCGGCGCGAGCCGCCGCCGCCCGCGCCGGATCCGCTCGCGCGCCTGGAAGCGCGCCTGCGCGCGGCCTATCCGGCGCTGAGCGCGCGCGAGCGGCAGATCGTCGCGCGCACCCTGAGCGGGCGCAGCGCCGCGCAGATCGGCGCGGAGCTGGCGATCGGCGCGGCCAGCGTGCTGACCTACCGCCAGCGCGCCTACCGCCGCTGCGGCCATGCCGGCGCCGGCGAATTCCTCGCCGCCCTGCTCGACTGAGCGCACGTCCCCGCCGCGCTGGCGCGCAGGGACAGGCGCGCGGGCACGCAAAGGCGAGACCGCCGGCCGCGTCGCCGCGACCATCGGCCCGACACCTTGGCCGACTTGCTGCCGCCGCCGATGCATAGCGACGAAACCCCCACTTACTACACCGCGACCAAGAAATACGACCTGCGCTTCCCGTCGCTGGAACAGGACATCGATGCCGACGTGGTCGTCATCGGCGGCGGCTTCTCCGGCATCAACACCGCGCTGGAACTCGCCGAGCGCGGCGTCACCGACGTGGTGGTGCTGGAAGCGCGCCACCTGGGCTTCGGCGGCACGGGACGCAACGGCGGCCAGATCATGGCCGGCATCGGCCACGACCTCGACGCGGTCAAGAAGGACGTCGGCGAAGACGGCGTGCGCGCGATCTTCGCCATCAGCGACCAAGGCGCGGCGATCATCCAGTCGCGCATCCGGCGCTACGGCATCGACGCCGACTTCCACCACGGCTACGGCTACCTCGGCTTCAACGCGCGCCAGGCCAAGACCCTGCGCGCCTGGGAAAAAGAGTTCAAGGCGCTGAGCCCGGACCAGGACATCCGCTACCTGGAAGGCGCGGAAGTCCGCTCGATCATCGGCTCGCAGGCCTACGGCAGCGCGCTGCTGCACATGGGCGGCGGCCATGTCCACTCGCTCAACCTGCTGCTCGGCGAAGCGCAGGCGCTGGCCGGCCACGGCGCGCGCATCTTCGAACACAGCCCGGCGCTGCAGATCGAGTACGGCGAACGCATCCGCGTGCGCACCGCCAAGGGCTCGGTGCGCGCGCAGAAACTGCTGTGGGCCTGCGACAGCTTCCTCAACGGCCTGGAGCCGGAGCTGCACCGCTCGACCATCAACACCTACGCCTTCCAGCTGATGACCGAACCGCTGCCAGACGAGCTGATCGAACGCATCAGCCCGATCCGCGGCGCCTACAGCGACATCCGCCCGGTCATCGATTATTTCCGCGTGACCCGCGAGAACCGCCTGCTGTTCGGCTCCGCCACGCCGATCGTCGAACACATCCCGCGCGACCTGAAGCAATGGAACCGGCGGCTGATGCTCAAGGTGTTCCCGTACCTCAAGGACGTGGCGATCGACCTGGCCTGGGGCGGGCCGATGGCGCTGTCGCCGAACCTGTTCCCGCAGATCGGCTCGCTGCCGGGTCGGCCGAACGCGTTCTTCGTCCAGGGCTATTCCGGGTTCGGCGTCACCCCCAGCCACATCGTCTGCCAAGTGCTGTCCGAAGGCATCCTCGGCGGTTCGCCGCGCTATGCGCTACTGAGCTCGGTCTCGCGCGCCAGCATCCACGCCAAAGACCAGCTGCGTCCGCTGATCTGCACGCTCGGCAAGAGCTGGCACCAGCTGTCGGGCTATTGGAACGGCCGGCGCTGACTTTCTTCTTCACTTCCCGAGGCAATCGCAACATGAGCATGACTCCGATCGAACGCGGCGTGGGCATCGAGGCGCTGGACCCGTGGGGCACCGTCGCCGACCTGGGCTCGCAACCGCTGGAAGGCGAGGTGCGCGCGTACGGCCGCATGACCTACGGCGCGCCGACCGATGCGCTCAGCGCCGGCTACTTCGGCGCCACCCGCGGCAAGTTCCGCCTGGTCTATCCGTTCGCCGAGCACGCGGTGGTGGTCGCCGGCGAAGTCGCGCTGACCGACGAATCCACCGGCACGACCACCCGCTACCGCGCCGGCGACGGCTGGTTCGTCGCCAAGGGCACCTCGACGGTGTGGGAGATCCTCAGCGACGAGTTCGTCAAGCACTACGTCGCAGTCGCCTGAGATCGCGGCGGCGCGCGCCGGCCGCGCCATCGCGCGCAGTCCCGCGGCGGCCGGACTCCCGGCGCCGCGGGTTCTTCACCTTTCGATTCCTACGAGACGATGCCATGGCCCGACCCGACCTGCTGCCCGAAGTCGCCGCGTTCCTGCAACGCGCGCACGGCCATTTCATCGACGGCCGCGCCGTGCCGGGCGACGGCGCGCGCCTGGCGATCGTCGATCCGGCCACGGCCGAGCCGATCGCCGAAGTCGCCGCCGCCGGCGCGGCCGAGATCGACGCCGCGGTCGCCGCGGCGCAGCGCGCGTTCGCCGGCGACTGGGGCCGCGCGGTGCCGGCGCAACGCGCGCAGTGTCTGCTGCGACTGGCCGACTTGATCGAAGCGCACGGCGACGAGTTGGCGCAGATCGAAACCCTGCAGTCGGGCAAGCTGCTCGGCCTGGCGCGCGGTTTCGAGATCGCCCAGGCCGCGGCGTTCCTGCGCCACTACGCCGGCGCGGCCACCCGCCTGCACGGGGAAACCATCGCGCCGTCGATTCCCTCGTTCCACGACGAGCGCTACACCGCCTTCACCCGGCGCGAGCCGGTCGGCGCGGTCGCCGGCATCGTGCCGTGGAACTTCTCGATCCTGATCGCGGTGTGGAAGTTCGCCTCGGCCCTGGCGACCGGCTGCACCAGCGTGATCAAGCCCAGCGAGTTCACCCCGCTGACGATGCTGCGCATCGCTGAGCTCGCGCTCGAGGCCGGCATCCCGCCCGGCGCGCTCAACGTGGTCTGCGGCGGCGGCGACAGCGGGCGCCTGCTGTGCGCGCATCCGGGCATCGCCAAGATCAGCTTCACCGGCTCGGTCGCGACCGGCCTGCAGGTCGGCCGCGCGGCGTTCGACGGGCGCCTGGTGCGCACCACGCTGGAACTGGGCGGCAAGAACCCGGTCGCGTTCCTGCCCGACGTGCCGATCGAACGCATGCTCGGCGGGATCATGGAAGCCGGCTTCCTGCACCAGGGCCAGATCTGCGCCGCGGGCGAGCGTTTCTTCATCCACCGCTCGCGCATCGACGAGACCCTCGATGCCCTGGCCGCGACCTTGCGCACTTTGCGCATCGGCGACCCGATGGACCCGGCGACCCAGTTCGGCCCGCTCGCCAACCGCCCGCACCTGGACAAGATCGCCGCGCTGTTCCGCCAGGCGCGCGGCGACGGCACCCGGATCGTCTGCGGCGGCGAAACCCTCGACCGGCCCGGCTTCTTCGTCGCCCCGACCGCGCTGCGCGTGGACCGCGCCGACGCGCCGCTGCTGCACCAGGAGACCTTCGGCCCGATCGGCACCTTCCTCGCCTACGACGACGAGGACGAACTGCCGGACCTGCTCAACGGCACGCCGTACGGCCTGGCCGCCAGCGTGTGGACGCAGGACATCGCCAAGGCGCTGCGGCTGGTGCCGCAGGTGCGCGCGGGCACCGTGTGGATCAACATGCACACCCTGCTCGATCCGGCGGTGCCGTTCGGCGGCGCGAAGCAATCCGGCGTCGGCCGCGAATTCGGCGCGGCGTTCGTCGACGACTACACCGAACTCAAGTCGGTGATGATCCGCTACTGAGCCGCGGGCCGCTCGCGCGGCGGCCTCCGTCCCGCCCCGGCGACATAGGACGGGTCAGAAAAACGCGCGCGAAACGGCTGAACATGGCGATTTTGCTGCGTCGCGGTATGCGCGGGCGGCGAGCCTTCTTCTAGGCTCGCAAGGGCCGCATGTTCGCGGCGACGCAGCGGAGACGGCGCGTGTTCCAGCAGGTCTGCAGTACCCACGATATCGATACCTGGAGCCGCTCGCTGCAGGGCGTATGCGGCCTGTTCGAGACCCAGCCCGCGCACGAGCATTCGCTGTTCATCGGCGACCTGCGCTACCGCGATTTCGCCGAACTGCGGCTGGCGCGCATCCGCACCAACGCCGCGCGCCTGCTCTACCGCGCGCCCGTCGGCGACCGCCTCGACGATCGTTACTGCTTCCTGGTCATGCAGACCTACGGCCGCTCGCGCATCCGCCAGGACGGCGAGACCACGGAATTGAGTCCGGGCAACCTGGCGCTGATCGATCCCACCCGCAGTTGCGAGATCCTGCCGCAAGGCCTGATGGAGCACGCCTCGTTGCATCTGGAGCGCAGCCGCGTGTGCCGCAGCCTGCGGGGCGCGGCGCGCAGCTTCGGCAAGATCGGCGCCGGCAGTCTCAGCGCGCGGCTGTTGCGCGGCCTGGTCGAGCAACTCGCCGACAGCACCCTGCCCGCGCACGCGACCTGCGGCGAGGAAGGCGCCGCGCTGCAGGAAGCCCTGCTGCAGCTGCTCGCGCCGGCCTGGAAAGCGGCGCGCCCGCATGGCGAGGCCGATGCCGAAGCGGGCACTCCGGCGGCGGCGTTGCGCGAACGCGCCTGCCGCCTGATCGACGAATGCCTGCCCGACCCCTGCCTGGGCCCGAAGCTGGTCGCGCGCCAACTCGGCACCTCGCTGCGCCAGCTGCACCGGCTGTTCGAAGAAAGCGACGAAAGCGTCAGCCGCTACATCCTGCACCGGCGGCTGGAACGCGCCGCCAGCAACCTCGGCGATCCGGCCCTGACCTCGCGCTCGATCACCGAGCTGGCCTATCGCTGGGGCTTCACCGACTCCACCCACTTCAGCCGCATCTTCAAACGCCGCTACGACTGCTCGCCGCGCCAGTACCGCAGCCGCGCGCTCGCGGTGGCTGCGGTGTGAGCGGTGTGAGCGCCACGGCGCTCACACCTCCTCGAGCAGGCGCGCCAGCCGCGCGTAGCGCTCCGGCCGGTGGCTGCGCAGCCACAGCGCCAGGCCGAGCCCGGCCAGACCGACCCCGAGCATGCCCAGCGGGATCAGCGTGTTGAACGCCGATTCGCCGCCGGTCAGCAAATGCATGTTGCGCACGATCAGCGCGACCCCGACCAGCATCGCCGCGCCGCTCAGCGCCGGCGCGATCAGGCGCTGCCACAGGTTGGTGTGGCGCGGCTGGCGGCGGAAGAAGCCGATCACCGCCAGCGACGTCAGCGCCTGCACGGCGAGGATGCCCAACGCCGCCGGCGCGCTGCCCAGCGGCAGCACCAGGGTCATCGGATCGGCGCCGGCCAACCCGCACAGCAGCAGCAGCGCGACCACCAGCGCGGTCAGCGCATAGCCGGCCAGGTACGGGGTGCGGTGGCGCGCGTGGGTGCGCGCGAACGCGACCGGCATCAGCCCTTCGCGCGCCAATGCGAACAGGTAGCGCGATAGCGTGTTCTGGAAGCTCAGGATCACCGCGAACAGGCTGGTGATCAGCAACACGTTGATCGCGTCGCCGAGCAGCGGCCCGACCAGCAAGCCGGCGCGGTCGAACCACAGCCCGCCGGGGTCCTTGGCCGCGGCCGCGAGCACCTGCGAGGGCCCGAAACTGACGATCAGCAGCCACGAGGACAGGGTCAGCGTGACCGCGATCAGCACCACCGCGATGTAGGTCGCCGCAGGCACCGTGCGCTCCGGCTCGCGCGCTTCTTCGGCGTAGATTGCAGTGGTCTCGAAGCCCATGAACGAGCCGGCGACGAACACGAACGTCGCGCCCAGCCCCGGCACCAGCACGTGCTCGGGCTGGAACGAGGCCAGGCTGAAGCCCTCCGGCCCGCCGTGCGCCAGCACCGCCACGTCGAAGACCACCACCACCGCCAGTTCCGCCAGCATCAGCAGGCCGAGGAAGCGGCCGTTGAACACCACGTTGCGGCTGCTGCACAGCTGCACCAGCGCCGCCACCGCCAACCCCACCGCCCACCACGGCAGCGCCAGCCCCCAGCCGGCCAACGCGGTGGCGCCGAAAAAGCCGATCAGGCCGTAGCAGGCGAACTGCAGCCCGGCGTAGGCGACGATGGCCAGGAACGCCGCGGCGGTGCCCAGCGGCCGGCCCAGGCCGTTGGCGACATAGGCGTAGAACGCGCCGGCGTTGCGGATGTAGCGGCCCATGGCGACGAAGCCGACGCTGAAGACCAGGTAGATCGCGCCGGCGATCAGGAACGCCGCCGGCACGCCGATGCCGTTGCCCAGCAGGATCGCGGTGCTGACCACGCCGACCAGCGCGGTCAGCGGGCCGTTGGTGGCGATGACGAAGAACACGATGGTCCACAGGCCGAGCGCGTTCTGACGCAGGCCGGCGGGAGAGGATGGGGGTGCGGTCATGCGCGGCGGACCTCGCGGGCAGGGGCCGCCGGCGGTCGCGGCGGCGGTGGAACGCAGGCCGCGCGATGCGGCGGCGCCACCGATGCTGCGCAGCCGGCGCAACGGCTTCTAGCGTCTGCCTGCCAGCGCAGTTGGCTGTCAGCGCCAGCGGCTCGCCGCGCATATCGGTATGGCCGGGCGCCGACGTGCGCGGACGCGTGGGGCAGGCGTGCGGGCCGAGGCTGCGCGCACGCACGCGGGTCGGCGCGGGAGCGCGCGGCCGGGCCGGTCGGGACGCAGGACGCGAACGCAGGAACGCGCAGTCAACTGTCCTGGCGCGCAGACGCAAGAACCCGGCGCGCGGCTTTGGACTAATCGCACGGCGGCCATGTCCGCCGCGTCCGCCGCCGGGAGAATCCGTCATGCCCCACACCTCGCTCCGCCGCGCCGCGCTGCGCTGCGTCGCTTCCCTGGCGCTGTTGTCGTGCGCGCTGCCGGCCGCCGCCGCGGGCCTGCCCGATCCGGGCGACTACGCCGCGCCGCCGCCGGGCGTGCGCATCCTCGCCCTGTACGCCCAGCACAACTGGGCCGACGCGTTCTACGCGCGCGGCGACAAGGCCGTCGACGGCCTGGACCTCGAGCTCGATGTCGCCGTGGCGCGCTACATGCACTATTTCCAGGTCGGCGGCCGCACCGCCGACGTCGAGGTGATCCTGCCCTACGCGCGCCAGCGCATCGGCCTGGACGGCTACCGCGAGCGCGGCCTGGGCAATCCCAGCGTCGGCGCGACCCTGTGGACGCACGCCGACCAGACCCGCGGCGAATACCTGGGCTGGGCCGCCTACCTGTCGCTGCCGCTGGGCCAGCACCGCGACCGCGGCTTCGCGGTCAGCGAGGACCGCTACGCGTTGGACCTGGAAGTCGGCTATGTGCGCAAGCTCAACGACCGCTGGTCGCTGGACCTGATCGGCCAGGCCGAGTTCTACACCGCCGACCGCAGCACCGACGTGCGCCGGCGGCCGATGCTGCGCGGCATCGGCCACTTGAGCTACCACGTCTCCGACAAGACCCGGCTGGCGCTGAGCCTGCGCCAGACCTTCGGCATGCGCGAGCGCCTGCACGGCGAGCAGCTCGCCGGCGCGCGCAACGACACCAATGCGATGCTGACCTGGGCCTACCAGGCCAGCGACGCCGCGCAGGTGCAGGTGCAGTACGCGCACGACCTGAGCGTGCGCGAAGGCGTGCGCGCCGACGCGCTGCAGGCGCGGCTGGTGCTGGCGTTCTGAGCGCGGCGGCGGCAGGGCGGCTAGGCGGCTCCGGCCGCTCCGCGGCGCCGACCGGGCCAGCGCACGCACGGTCGCGCTGAAGCGCGCGGTCGCGCTGAAGGCTTCGGCCCGCGCCCGCGACGGGCGCGGCGGACTCAGGGATTGCGCGGGTGGTTCAGCACCAGCCAGTACAGCCCGACCTGCTTGACCGCCCAGACGAACTGCTCGAAATCCACCGGCTTCTGGATATAGCTGTTGACCCCGAGCGCATAGCTGGCTTCGACGTCGAACGGCTCGGTGCTGGTGGTCAGCACCACCACCGGCAGGGTGCGGGTGGGTTCGTGGGCGCGGATCGCCTGCAGCACTTCGCGGCCGTCGACCTTGGGCAGGTTCAGGTCCAACAGCACGATCGACGGCAGATCGTTGGGATCGCGGTCGGAATAGCGGCCACGGGCGAACAGGTAATCCAGCGCCTCGGCGCCGTCGCCCATCACCACCAGCCTGTTGGCGATCTTGGCCTCGTCGAAGGCGAGCCGGGTCAGCTCGACGTCGTCGGGGTTGTCCTCGACCAGCAGGATCTCCTTATGCATCTGCGTTTTCCTCGCCCCTCGACACGAGCGGCAACTCCACTGTGAACGTACTGCCCTGGCCGGGCTCGGACTGGGCGAGCAGGCGCCCGCGGTGGCGTTCGGCCACCCGTTGCGCGATCGCCAGCCCCAGGCCGTGGCCGCCGCCCTGGTCCGGCCCGTGCAGGCGCTGGAAGGGCTCGAACAGTTTGTGAGCATAGCGCATGTCGAAACCGCTACCGCGGTCACACACGGTCAGGGCCAGGACCCCGTCGCGCGCCTCGCCGGCGACCTCGATCCGCACCGCCGCGTCGGCGCCGGCCTCCACGCCCGAGAATTTCCAGGCGTTGTGCATGAGCTGGGTCAGCATGACCTTGAGCAGGCGCTCGTCGCCTTCGACCTGCAGCCCGGGCTGGACCTCGATCTGGCCGCGGCGCGCCGGGTCGGCGTCCTGCAGCTCGGCGCCGACCCAGTCGGCGAGCAGGCTCAGGTCCACCGGCGCGATCCGCATCTCCGCGCGGGTCACGTGCGACAGCTCGGTCAGCATCGCCAGCAGCCCGGTCATGCGCGAGGCGGCGGCGCGAATGCGCGCGAGATAGTCGCGGTCGGTGTCGTTCAGCCGCTCGCCGGCGCGGTCGGCCAGCAACGCGGAAAAGCTTTCGATCGAACGCAGCGGCGCGCGCAGGTCGTGGGCGACCGCGTCGGCGAACAGCTGCAACTGGCGATGCGAGGCGTCGAGCGCGGCGCCGTGCTCGGCCACGCGCGCGCTCAGCGCGATGCCGGCCTCGCGTTCGCCGCGGATGTCGCGCATGTGCGAGATGAAATAGCGGGCCGCGCCGTCTTCGTCGCGCATCACCGCCACGTTCAGCTGCACCCACAGCTCGGAACCGTCGCGGTGCAGGTAGCGCTTGTGTTCGTCCACCGAGGCCAGCTCGCCGCTGACCAGCGCCGCGACCAGGTTCTGGCTGATCGCCAGGTCGTCGGGATGGGTCACTTCGCTGTAATGGTGGCCGCGCAATTCCTCCACGCGGTAGCCCAGCATCGCGCACAGCGCCGGATTGACCTCCAGCCACACGCCGTCGAGCGAGACGATCGCCATGCCGATGTTGGACGCCTTCATCGCCTCGCGGAAACGCCCGTCTGCGGCCGCAAGATCGTCTCCGGCAGGCAGCGTGGGCGGCAGGGGATGCGGCAGATTCATCGGTTTGGAGCGGAGCGTCGGCCATCGGCGGCGAATTGACCGGGAAGTGTAGCCAATGCGGTCGTGATGGCAGGGTAGACGACGCACACGGCGCGGACACGGCCAAGTCCCGCACAATCGCCGCCATGGACTTTTCTCAGATCGCCTTCCTCCTGATCCTGGGCGCCGCCCTGTACCTGTTCGTCAGCGAGCGCCTGCGGGTGGACGTGACCGCCATGCTGACCCTGCTGGCGCTGGTGCTGACCGGGGTGCTCGACGCCAAGCAGGCGCTGTCGGGCTTCGCCAGCGAACCGGCGATCATCGTCGCGGCGGTGTTCGTGATCTCCGGCGGCCTGGCCGCGACCGGCATCACCGAGCGCCTGGGCCAGTGGATCGGCCGCGCCGCCGGCCACAGCGAGGGCCGCGCGATCGCGGTGACGATGCCGGCGGTGGCGGCGCTGTCCTCGTTCACCCACCACGTCATGGTCACGGCGATGATGCTGCCGATCCTGACGAGATTCGCGAAGTCGCGCGGGCTGTCCGCTTCCCGTCTGCTCATGCCCATGTCGTTCGCGGCCTCCCTGGGCACCACCCTGACCTTGGTCAGCGCGCCGGCGTTCCTGCTCGCCGACAACCTGATCGAGCGCACCGGCGCGCCCGGGCTGGGCATTTTCTCGATCACCCCGATCGGCCTGGCGCTGGTGGTGGTCGGCGTGCTGTACATGCTGGCCGCGCGCTGGATCCTGCCCAAGCGCAGCGGCGAACACGGCGACGACGGCTACCTGCGCCTGGACCGCTACCGCACCGAACTGCTGGTGGTGGAAGGCTCGCGCTGGAGCACGCGGCCGCTGGCCGAACTGCAGAAGGCGCTCGGCGACCGCTTCGTGCTGACCGGCTGGCTGCGCGACGGCCTGCGCCGCCAGGACCTGGGCCCGAGCAGCCCGCTGATCAGCGGCGACATCCTGCTGGTGGAAGCCTCGGCCGACGCGCTGGCCTCGCTGCACGACGATCCCGGCCTCGACCTCAACGCGGTCGCGCGCTTCGGCGAACACGCCCAGGGCGACGGCGAGGCGCAGCTGGTGCAGGCGCTGGTCGCGCCGGGCTCGGAATTCGTCGGCCGCAGCGTGCGCGAGCTCGACTTCGCCCGCCAGTTCAACGCGGTGATCGCCGGGCTGTGGCGGCGCCAGGGCGCGGTCGCGCCGCGGCTGGCCGACGCGCGCCTGCGCGAAGGCGACCTGCTGGTGCTGTGGGGCCGGCCGGCGCGCTTCGCCGAACTCGCCGCGCACCACGGCTTCCTGATGCTGGTGCCGTTCGCCGGCGAAGCGCGGCGACGGCTGCGCGCGCCGATCGCGCTGGCGATCCTGGCCGCGACCGTGGTCGCCGCGGCGACCGAATGGCTGCCCGCGCCGCTGGCGTTCCTGCTCGGCGCGGTGGCGATGGTCGCCACCCGCTGCGTCGACGTCGAACAGGCCTATCGCGAGATCGACGTGCGCATCTTCGTGATGATCGCCGGGGTGATCCCGCTCGGCGTGGCGATGGAGCAGACCGGCACCGCGCAGTTGCTGGCGCAGGGCATGTTGCACGTGATCGCCGGCTGGCCGCCGCTGGCGATCTTGCTGGTGATGTTCACCGTCGCCGCCTTGCTGACCCAGATTCTTTCCGACGCGGCGACGACGGTGTTGTTGGGGCCGATCGCGATTTCGCTGGCGCAGTCGCTGGGGCTGCCGGCGACGCCGTTCGTGGTGTGCACGGCGTTGGGCGCGGTGGTGGCGTTCCTGACCCCGATCGGTCACCACGGCAACCTTCTGATCCTCGGCCCGGGCCAGTACCGCTTCAGCGACTTCCTGCGCATCGGCTTGCCCTTGACCGTGCTCATCGCCTTGGTCAGCGCCTGGATGGCGCGCTGGCTCTGGCTCGGCGGTCCGTTCTGGCCGGGCGGCTGAGGCAGCGCCCGCGGGTCGATCTCGCCGGCGACCAGGCTGACCGTGCCCGCGCCGGTCGCGGCCTGCGCCGCGACGCAGGCCAGCAGCAGGGCCAGGGCCAGCCAGCGCCCGCGTCGTGGCGAGCGGGTTGGGGCTGCGACCGAGGTCCTGGCGATGGCGGGCATGCGCATTCCTTGGCAGCCGCCCTGGCGCGGCAACGGCCACGTTAGGGGCGCTCGCGGCACGGTTGATCCGTCTAAAGTCGTGGTGGCGATAACGGTTACAGCCGGCGTTCATCGAATCGGCGCAGCGGTGGCGCGACGGCGAGGGCGCCCCACGGGTGCGGCGTCGGAGGGCTCAGCTATCGTCCGGTGCGCGGCTCTGACGGACGCGTCGCCCGGGAGCCGCGCCATATCAACGACTCGCCCGCCGCGGGCCGGACCCGCGTCGCGAGCGTTTGGTCAGAAATTTCCTACAGCGCGCCTCGTGTTCCCCCGAGGGTAAACAACTGCGTCATGCGTCACTTTATGCGCGCCCCGGCAGCACGATCCATGCGCCGGTTACGGACGCCGCTCACCACCGCTGTCGCTCGCGCGATCAGCCACACGATGGATCGCCGCCCTGAGCACGCGGCGAAGCTGGGCCGGGGCCTTTTCGTTCGCCATCCACGCGGGGCGTCATGATCTTCACGGTGCAACTCAACGAATCCACCTACCACGGCCGCACGCTGTCGTGCGACGTCGCCGACGAGCGCTTCGCCGATGCGGCCTCGGCGTCCGCGGCGGCCAAGGCCCAGGCGTTCGATCTGTCGATGCAACTGCGCGTGGCGGTGGCGATCCGGATCTTCGAAGACAGCCGCATCTACCTGTCGCACATCATGCCCGCGCCGCCGCGCTGATCTCACCACACGAATCTCCTCCACAGGCAGTCGCGGTGGGAGGGACTTCAGTCCCGACGCTCTTCGCTCCGCTCGCCGCGCATCCGCAATGCGAGCCCGATGCCTCAACGCTTTGGAATTCTTTCGCGCGATCGCGCTTTGCCTGATTCGCCGAAACGCGCGCGCTGCGCACCGTGCAACAACTCCGACGCGACATCACAACGCCGCCGCGCCGAACACGCGCGCACTTAGACGTGCATCCCACTTCATCGACGCCATCCGCCCGCGAGCCGCGCGCGAGGTGGGGGGGTGCGTGTGCCGCCGCGTTCGCTGCAATGGGGAATAGCTGCAACGGATGTGCCTTCACTCGTCGTAAGACGCATCCGCTGGACACGCTCACGCTCCCTGCCGTTGTGCAGTAACGCCAGGTGCGCGGCTGCGGCCGCGCATCGGCGCTTCGCGTTTCTTTCTCTTTTCGCTTTGCATGACCCGGAGACCCAATCCATGTCCATCAAGCACAAGGTGCTCACCGCATCGATCCTGCTCGCCATCACCGGCACCACCGCGACCGCGCTGGTGACCGCGCAGCGCGACCGCGACGCCGGCAACGCCGCCGCGGGCGCCAACGCGCAGGCCGCGGCCACTGCCGCCGCCGCGCGCAACGCCGCGCATGCGCCGGCCGCGCGCGCCAGCCTCGAACATCCCTTCGCCGACGCCGCGGCGCGCTCGGGCGCGACGCCGGTGGCGCAACTGGAACGCCACCCCGCGGTCGAGCGCGCGCGCGAACTGCTGCAGGCCGACAAGGCGCGCAATGCCGCCGCCCGCGGTCTGTCCGGCGCCGGCGCCGACACCGCGCTGGCCGCGGAGCGCTACCAGCCGCGCGATGTGATCGTCGAAGCCGACGGCAGCGAACACGTGCGCTTCCAGCGCGACTACCAGGGCCTGCCGGTGATCGGCGGCGACCTGGTCACCCATGCGCGCAACGGCCTGCTGACCTCGATCAGCAAGACCCTCGACCTCACCCTCGGCGACGGCGGCGCCGCGCCGAAGCCGAAGCTGTCCTCGGCGCAGGCCATCGCCGATGCCGGCGTGCATTTCGCCGGCCGCTTCCTCGAACAGCCCAAGTCGCGCATGGTCTATTTCGCCAAGGACAACCAGCCGACGCTGGCCTTCGAGGTGACCTTCCGCGGCCTCAACAAGGCCCAGCGCCCGGTCCACGAACTGCTCTACGTCGATGCCGGCAACGGCGACCTGCTCGGCCGCGACAGCCGCATCTACAGCGCCGAATCCACCGAGGCCGAGGGCTACACCGTCACCCGCGGCAAGGTCACCATCACCACCGCCAAGGTCGGCGCCGAGGAAAGCGACGGCCGCGGCGCGGGCTACCTGCTGCGCGACGACAAGCGCGGCGGCGGCACCACCCACAACACCGGCGGCACCGTGGTCGACCTGATCTTCGGCGGCGGCGACTTCAGCGCGCCGGCGATGTTCGATGCCGACAACATCTGGGGCAACGAGCAGATGACCAACATCGAGCGCACCGGGGTCGAGGCGCACTACGGCGTGGCGCGCACCTGGGACTACTACAAGAAGTTCTACGACCGCGTCGGCATCTTCGGCGACGGCGTCGGCGTGCAGAGCTTCGTCAACGTCACCTTCAGCTATTTCGGCGTCTTCGACCTGGGCGGCACCAACGCGTTCTGGGACGGCGACGCCAAGCGCATGGTTTACGGCAACGGCGACTTCGGCGTGTCGAATCCGGTGGTGGCGATCGACGTGGCCGGCCACGAGATGTCGCACGGCGTGACCCAGGCGACCTCGGGCCTGCTGTACTCCGGCGACGCCGGCGGCCTCAACGAAGCCACCTCAGACATCCACGGCACCCTGGTCGAGTTCTTCGACAACAGCCCGAAGGACCCGCCGGATTACCTGATCGGCGAGAACGTGAACCTCGACGGCACGCCGCTGCGCTACATGTTCAAGCCGAGCCTGGACACCGACGCCGCCGGCAACGGTTCGTTCGACTGCTACCCGGCCGCGGGTTTCACCGAGGAAGATCCGCACTACACCTCGGGCGTGGGCAACCACTTCTTCTACCTGCTCGCCGAAGGCCAGAAGGTGCCCAAGTCGCACCGCAAGACCGTGCTGGCCTCCGACCTGGTGTGCAACGGCGCGACCGGGCTCAAGGGCCTGACCCCGACCGTCGCCGGGCAGATCTGGTACCGCGCCAACACCCTGTACCTGACCTCGCAGTCGAGCTACCCGGATGCGCGCGTGGCGACCCAGACCGCGGCCCAGGACCTGGTCGACCGCGGCCTGCTCAAGGCCAGCGCGGTCAAGACCGTGGCCTGCGCGTGGGAAGCGGTGAACGTCGGCCTGCCGGAAGGTTCGGACGCAGCGCGCTGCAAGCAGTGAGCGACGGCGCCGGAGCTACGCGCTCCGGCGCTTCGTCGGTGAGTGGGATCGAAAACGCGAGCGCCGGGACGTTTCCGTCCCGGCGCTTTTTTTCGCACGCCAGCCCGTGTAGGAGCGGCGCGAGCCGCGACCGCGAATCGCGGACGACGGCGCAAGCTCGATGCCCCGCGGTCGCGGCTTGCGCCGCTCCTACAGGAAGACTTCGCGCCTTCTCGCGATCAACGCTGCCGCGGCATGGATTGGAAGTACCAGCCGTCGAACGAGCCGTTGTGGCCGCAGAATTCCGATGCGGGATGCGGCTGGCCGCGGACGTCGAGTTCCTGCACGCGCAGGGCGTTGCCGATGCGGGTCAGTTGCAGGCCGGTGCCGTCGGCATCGCCCTCGGCGCGCGCGAGCACGCGTTCGTCGCTGCCGCTGCCGCTGAGGTCCGCGTCGCACACCCAGCGCCCGTCGATCGGATGGGCCGCGTTGCCGCGCACCCGGTACACGCCCTGGGCGTCGCGGCTGATTTCCAGGCCGCCGGCGAAGTTGTTCCAATCGCCGACCAGGCCCTTGCGCGGGAATTCGCGGATCCGCTGCAGGTCCTTGAGCCGGCTGTCGAGCTGCTCGCGCAGCACCTTCGCGCGTTCGCCGCGCTCGGCCTGTTCGTAGGCCGCGTCGCGCACGCCGACGAACCAGCGCTGGTCCTCGCGCAGGCCCTTGACCGCGTCGCCGCTGAAGCGCGGCAGCAGCTTGGCGTAGAGGTGGGCGATCGCCGAATCGGTGCGCGCGGCGGCCGGATCGGCGCAGATGCCGCGCTCCACTGGCGTCTTGGCCTTGGCGCAGTCGAACGAGGGATGCGCCTTGCCGTCGTCGAAATATGCCTGGGCGGAGAAGTCCACCGTATCGACCTGGTCGCGCGCGACCCGGCGGTAGCGCGAGCCGTCGTCGATCTTGGCGTTGCACGCCGTCATCCGCGCGTCGCCCCATTGCAGCTCGGCGCCGCATTGCAGCAGGTAGCTCGGTTGTTTCGACGGCGTGCGCGGTTCGCAACCGTTCGCGCCGATCGAGCAGCCTTCCGGATCGAATTCGACCCGGCCGTCGACCACCCGGCCCTTGAACAGATTGGTGCCGCCGGTGTTGCTGGCGCGCCAGTTCCACGCGCCGCGGATCTGCGCGCCGCGCTGCTCCAGTTGCAGGCTCTGGCACCACAGCTCGCCGTCGTAGCGCTGGCAGGCCTGCCAGGTGCCGTCGAACGACGCCGGTGCGGCCGGCGCGGCCTGGGACACGACCGGCGCGGAGAACAGCGCGGCGACGGCGGCGATGCGGAACAACGAAATCGTCATGGAGCGTCCTGCCTCAGGAATAGAACGGAATACGCTGCAGCTTGTACACGCCATCCACGCGCTTGAACACACGCTGGCCGTGGAGGTCGTCGTTCTCCAGCAGGTACTCGCCCTGCTCGATCGCGCCCGGCGCCTGCACTTCGCCGTTCTCGTCCTCGCCCGAATCGCGCTTGCGCGAATACGCGCGCACGCGGTTGGCCTTGAGCGCGGCGCGCACCGAGGCGGTGAGGATGCGGTCGTACTTGGCCGCCACTTCGGCCGCGTCGCGCGCGCTGGCCGACTGCTGGCGCTGCTGCGCGTCGCAGGGGTCGTTGCCGGGCAGGCAGCTGCTGCCATGGCTGAAGTCTGCGAACGGGCGCGCGGTCATCTTCGCCACCGCGGCGCGATCGTCGGCGGCCACCGCCTTGCGGAAGTCGGCGATGAAGATCTTGAAGTCGCCGTGGCGGTCGTAGCGGTAGGCGTTCTTGTCCTTGGCCGGCGCGGCCGGCGGCGGGGCCTGCTGCGGCAATGCCTGTGCCCAGTCGCGGCGCATCTGCGCGATGCGCTGCTGGTAGGCGCTGCGGATGCAGGCCGGATCGCGGCATTCGTTGCGGCCTTCGAGCCAGCGCGCGTTCTCGGCCGCGATCGGATCGAGCTGCTTGCCGGTCTCGCCGTCGACGCCGCGGGTCTCGGCGCGGATCTGCCGGTAGAGCTCGTTCATTTCGCTGTCCAGGCGCGACAGCTCGGCGTCGGCGCAGATCGTCTTTTCGACCTGGGTGCGCGCGCGGCGGCAATCGAAACCGGCGGCCTGGCTCAGGCCGGCGACGGCGAGCAGGGCCAGCGCCGCACCGGCGCGCAAAGCGTGGGATCGGAACATGCGGAATCCTTGCAGGGGAAGGGAAGCGCGAACGGCCCGGCGCGATCCGCCGTGGCGGGCATCGCGCAGGCGGGCGGCGGGCGGTCGGGCGGAAGACGGCGGCGGCGTGGGCATCCTTGCGGGGGCGTCCTTACGAAAGCGTTCTCGGCCGGTGCGCCTTCGCTGGCGCGCGGTGGATAAGCGAGGACTCGGCGAATGCGGCGGAGAACCCCGTGCTGTGGATAAGCCTGGGCTGTGGATAAGCCCGGGGCTGTGAATAAACACGTCCCCGCCGATGCGCTGTCGTCGCCTGCGTCGCCAACCAGACCCGGCGGTCGCGGATCGGCCGCCGCGCCCGGTCCGCGGCGCGCAGCCGCATTGTCGGCCACGCCGCGCGCGGGTGCCAGCGCGCGGGCGCTGCGGCCAGAGTCGGCCACATGCCACGGCGCGGCCGCCGCGCGCTCACGCGATCGGCTGGTACTGGAACAATCGCTCGCCGATGAAGTCCAGGAACACCCGCAGCTTCGGCGACACGTGCCGGTGCGCCGGCCACAGCGCCCAGAACTGTCCGCGCTGGGTCTCGAATCCCGGCAGCACCCGCTGCAAGCGGCCGGCGGCGAGGTGCTCGCGGACCAGGAAATCCACCGAGTAGACGATGCCCAGCCCGTGCACCGCCGCCTGCACCGCCGCTTCGCTGTTGTTGCACACCAGCGCCGCCGGCAGGTGCGGCGCGGTCTCGCCGGGCGCCAGCCGCAGCGACCATTCCTGCAACTTGCCGCTGTTGGCGAAGCGGAAATGGATGCAGTCGTGGCCGGCCAGATCGGCCGGCGCGCGCGGCTCGCCGCGCCGGGCCAGGTAGTCGGGCGCGGCGCACAACATGAAGCAGAACGGGCCGAGCCGGCGCGCGCGCAGGCGCGAGTCGGGCATGTCGCCGCTGCGGATGGCGGCGTCGAAGCCGCCGTCGATCACGTCGACGATCTGGTCGTTGAAGTCCAGCTCCAGCTCGACCTCGGGATAACGCTGGCGGAACTCGCCCAGCACCGGCATCAGGAAGCGATAGCCCACGGTCGGCAGGCCGATGCGCAGGCGCCCGCGCGGCGCCTGCATGGCGTGGGTCAGCGCGGCCTCGGCGTCTTCGAGTTCGTCCAGCAGCGGCTTGCAGCGCTCGTAGAACTGGCGGCCTTCCTCGGTCAGCTGGACGTTGCGGGTGTTGCGCTGGAGCAGGCGCACGCCGAGCTGCTGTTCCAGCCGGGCCACGCTCTTGCCCACCGCCGAGGACGAGACCCCGAGCTGGCGCGCGGCGGCGACGAAGCTGCGCGCATGGGCGGTGCGGACGAAGGCGAGCAGGCTGCCGAGCTTGTCCATGCGGCGATTCTCGACGGGTGGGGTAGCAGCCATTATGTCCGTTCGCTCCGCAAAGCTTGAACCGGAGCGGTGTTTTTCGCCGATTGCGGCCTGCCTAAGCTGTGGCACCGCCCCCACGGCCCTGTCCCATGCCTTCATCGAATCCCGCCGCCGCGCCCGCGCGCGGCCGCCACGACCGTTTCTGGATCCTCGGCGCGATCTGCCTGGCCGGGCTGGTCCTGCCGCTGAGCTTCACCGCCCCGCCGGTGGCGATCCCGGCCATCGCCGCCGAGCTCGGCGGCAGCCCGGTGGCGCTGAACTGGATGACCAACGCCTTCATGCTCGCGTTCGGCAGCTGCCTGATGGCGGCCGGCACGCTCGCCGACACCTACGGCCGCAAGCGGGTGTTCGCCACCGGCATCGTCGCCTTCGCCGCGGTCTCGCTGCTGCTGGCGCTGGCGCCGAGCCTGGCCGCGCTGAATGCGCTGCGGGTGCTGCAGGGCGTCGCCGCGGCGCTGGCGCTGGCCGGCGGCAACGCCGCGCTGTCGCAGGAATTCCACGGTCCGGCGCGGATCCGCGCCTTCAGCCTGCTCGGCACCGCGTTCGGTCTGGGGCTGGCGTTCGGGCCGAGCCTGGCCGGCTGGCTGGTCCAGGCGCAGGGCTGGCGTTCGGTGTTCCTGTCGAGCCTGGCGATCGCGGTGCTGGCGACCGTGTTCGGCCTGCCGCGCATGCGCGAGTCGCGCGATCCCGACGCCGGCGGCCTGGACTGGCGCGGCAGCCTGAGTTCCACCGCGATGCTGGCGCTGCTGACCATCGGCGTGCTGGAAGCGCCCGAGCGCGGCTGGGGCGATCCGTGGGTGCTCGGCGCGCTGATCGGTTCGGCGCTGCTGCTGGTGTGGTTCGTGCGGATCGAGAACCGGGCGCAGCGTCCGATGCTCGACCTGAGCCTGCTGCGCTACCCGCGCTTCGTCGGCGCACAGTTGCTGCCGATCGGCACCGGGCTGTGTTACCTCGCGCTGATCGTGCTGCTGCCGGTGCGGCTGATCGGCATCCACGGCCTGGGCACGCTCGACGCCGGGCTGATGATGATCGCGCTGTCGGCGCCGATGCTGGTGGTGCCGATGCTGGCGGCGGTGCTCAACCACCGCGTCGGCGCTTCGACTTTGTGCGCGGCCGGCCTGTTGCTGGCCGCGGCCGGGCTGGCCTGGCTCGGCTGGGCCGCCGGCCGCGGCGAGGTCGCCGGCCTGGTCGCGCCGATGCTGTTGATCGGCACCGGCTCGGCGATTCCGTGGGGCCTGATGGACGGCCTGGCGATCAGCGTGGTGCCCAAGGAGCGCGCCGGCATGGCCGCGGGCGTGTTCGGCGCCAGCCGGGTGTCGGGCGAGGGCATCGCTCTGGCGATCGTGGCCGCGGCGCTGGCCGGGCTGCTGCAGTGGCGGCTCGGCCAGGGCGGCGCGGCCGCCGGCGAAGCGCTCAACCAGGCCGCGCAACGGCTGGCCACCGGCGACGCCGTACGCGCGCAGGCGCTGTTGCCGCAATTCGCGCCGGCGGCCTTGCGCGCGGCCTACGACAGCGCGTTCGCGTGGCTGATGTATGCCTTGGCCGGCGCGACCGCGGTGGTGGCGTGGGTGGTGTATGCGTTGCTGGGGCCAGTGGCGGAACCGGCCGCGCAGATGGCGGCGTCGGCGGAAGCCCTGTGCGAGGACGGCGTGCGCTGAAGCTGCTGGCGGTCTGACAAGAAAGCGTCGGGGCTGAAGCCCCTCCCACAGCAGCGGCCCCAGCCACGGCGGCGGCCCCAGCCACGGTGGCTGCTGTTGTGGGAGGGGCTTCAGCCCCGACGCTCTTGTTCCCGGTCGCGACGATCGCGGCCCTCAGAACAACTCCATCTGCGGCGTAGGCTTGCGCGGCGCGACGAACCGGCTGGTGTCCAACGCCGGCAAGCGCCCGAACCCGTGCCGCTTCCACGCCTTCTGGAAACGCTGCTCGATCAGCTGCGCGAACGGCCCGTGCCCGCGCATGCGGTGGCCGAAGCGGCTGTCGTAGTCCTTGCCGCCGCTCATCTGCTGGATCAGGCTCATCACGTGCTCGGCGCGGTCGGGGTAGTGCAGGCGCAGCCAGTCGCGCCAGACCTGCTTGAGTTCGTGCGGCAGCCGCAGCAGCACGTAGCCGGCGGCGCGCGCGCCGGCCTCGTGCGCGGCCTCGAGGATGCGCTCGATCTCGCCGTCGTTGATCATCGCGATCACCGGCGCCACCATCACGCCCACCGGCACCCCGGCCTGGGCCAGCGTGCGCATCGCCTTGAGCCGCGCATGCGGCGCCGAGGCGCGCGGCTCCATCCGCGCCGAGAGCTGGTTGTCGAGCGTGGTCACCGAGAAATACACCGACACCAGGCCGCGCTGCGCCATCGACGCCAGCACCTCGACGTCGCGCACGATCGAGGCGTTCTTGGTGATCAGGCTGAAGGGATGCGAGCAGGCGTCGAGCACCTCGATCACCCCGCGGGTGATGCGGAAGCGGCGCTCGATCGGCTGGTAGGAATCGGTGTTGATGCCCAGCGCGATCGGCGCGCACTGGTAGCCGGGACGCGCGAGTTCGTTCTGCAGGCGCTCGGCGGCATTGGTCTTGGCGAACAGCCGGGTCTCGAAGTCCAGGCCCGGCGACAGTTCCAGATAGGCGTGCGAGGGCCGGGCGAAGCAGTAGACGCAGCCGTGCTCGCAGCCGCGGTACGGGTTCACCGACTGGCCGAAGGCGATATCGGGCGAGTCGTTGCGGCTGATGATGCTGCGCGCGGTTTCCTCGGTGACCACGGTGTCCGGGCGCGGGGCGAGGTCGGCGTCCTCGTAGACCGAGCCCCAGCCGTCGTCCTCGCCGTGGGCGGTGCGCACCGCGAAGCGGCCGTCGACGAAGCTGGCCGCGCCGCGGCCCTTGATCGCCGCCGGCTGCATCGACAGCCGCGCTTGGGAGAGCTGGGTTTTGCGCGCCGAATCCATGCGTCCCAGGCTACGCCGGCGGCGTCGCAGCGGACGCGACAGGAAAGCTCAGGCGCTGAACCGCTCAGGCGGGTCTGTGGATAAACATTCGGGTCGGGGTTGTGGACAACTCGGCCCGCAAATAAACGCATTCAGCCTTATCGACAGCAGTTATCCCCAGCCGACCCCGTTCAGGAAAACCCGCGCCAGCCATCGCTTTGCGCAGGTTTGCACACAGCGCTGCCCACTACTTATCCCCAAGCTTGCCGGTGTTCTGTTTCTCGCGCCGCGACGCGACGCTGGTGGAGTTTCGAGCCTTGATGCGGGAGCGGCGCAAGCCGCGGGGCCGCGAGGCCGCGGACTCGCGGCGGTGGTCGCGGTCCGCTAGGTTTTGCGCGGCGAAGCGGGAGCCAAGCAAAGCTTGCGGCGTTTGTGTGGTGTCGCGGTCGCGGCTCGCGCCGCTCCTACAAAAGCGGCGACCGCGAGGGCTCAGTCGATCGCGAAGGTCGCGTTGACCGTGGCGTTGACGCTGATCTGGCCCACCGCCAGCGCCCCGCCCTCGCCGCCGACTTCGCCGCCACCGCCGCCGCTCTGCTGGACCACGTTCTGCAGCGCCTGCCCGCCGAGGTTGCCCCAACCGCCGCCGCGCCACCAGCCGCCGGAATACGACTCCGAGGCGCTGTAGACCGCGCCGCGGCGCACGCCCAGTTCGCGCGCCAGGGCGTCGGCCTTGTCCTGCGCGGCGCGGATCGCCAGCGCGCGCGCCGCGTCGCGGTGCTTGCGCAGTTGCGAGGTGCGGAACTCGATCCCGTGCACGTGCTGCACGCCGTTGGCCAGCAGCCCGGCCAGCACCGGCTCGAACGCGTCGACCTTGGCCAGGCGCACGCCGATGCTCTTGCGCACGATGTAGAACTGCGGCCGCAGCTTGCTGGCCAGGTCGCGCTCGTAGCTGTATTGCGGCTCGATGTTGAGGTAGTCGGTCTGCACGTCCTTGTCGGCCACGCCGTGCGCGCGCAGGAATGCCAGCGCCTTGGCCACATCCTTGTCGTTCTCGCGCCGGGCCTCGTCCAGGCCGGCGGCGCGCGACTCCACGCCCACGCTCAGCAACACTTCGTCCGGCGGCACCTTGACCTCGGCCGAACCGGACACGCTGATCAGGCGCGCCTGCGACCCGGGCGCCGCCGGGTACGCGGCAGGTACGGCGGCGGCAGGTACGGCGGCGGCAGGCACGCCGGCGGCCGATATGGCGGCGGCCGGTATCGCGGTGAGCAGGGCGGACAACAACAACCAGCGGGCGAGACGCGGCATGGGCTTGCTCCAGGTGGATGGCAGGGTCGGTCATGGGCCAACGCATGCAGGGTGGCGGCGGGGTCGAGGCAGGGCGGGGCGGGCAGTGGCGGCGTATGCGCGGTGTCGCGGTCGCGGCTTGCGCCGCTCCTACAGGGAGAAACGTAGCTCGCGCTGGCTCCCTGTAGGAGCGGCGCAAGCCGCGATCGCGAACCCGCAAGCTCGCGCCGGCCGCCGCGATCCGCCCAGCGCCTTTGCGCCAACCCGAAACATCCCCGATCGCCGGGGCCCAGCCAGACCCACCCCAGCGTCGCGCCCGGATCGCCTGCGCGCATGCCGCGAACACCGCCCGAATCCACACTTCCGGCTGCCACGCCGCCGGGCTAGCCTAGCCCGGCGCCGGCCGCGGCCGCGCCACCGTCCGATGGAGCTCCCCGTGCCCGACTCGCTGACCGCTGTGTGGCAGGACCTGATCCACATTCCCCACATCGGTTTCTACCTCACCGCCGGCTGGGCGGTGTACCTGGTCTGGCTGGGCACCTGGATCGTGCTGCAGAAGCGCGAGCCGGTCGCGACCCTGAGCTGGTTGTTCAGCCTGGCCCTGTTGCCCTACATCGGCTTCCTGATCTATTTCTTCTTCGGCCCGCAGCGCATCCACCGCCAGCGCCTGCGCCGGGTGCGCGCACGCGCCGCGCTGCCGCCGCCGCCGCCCGGGCTGACGCCGTCGCCGGAAGCGATCGAACTCTCGCGCCTGGGCCAGGCCACCACCGGCCTGCCGCCGACCACCGCCACCGACGCGCGCCTGCTGATCGACGGCGGCGCCAAGTACGCATCGCTGCTGGCCGACATCGCCCAGGCGCGCGAGCACATCCACCTGGAGTACTACATCTACCAGCCCGACGGCATCGGCACCGCGCTGCGCGACGCGCTGGTCGAACGCGCCCGCGCCGGGGTCAAGGTGCGCCTGCTGCTCGACGCGGTCGGTTCGGGCAGCACCTCCAAGCGCTTCCTGCAGCCATTGCTCGACGCCGGCGGCGAGGCCGCGTGGTTCCATCCGATGAAGCTGCGCTGGTTCTGGCACCGGCCGTGGCTCAACCTGCGCACCCATCGCAAGATCGTCGTCATCGACGGCCGCGTCGGCTACACCGGCGGCATCAACATCACCGACGAGGAAGACGAACGCGCGCGCAAGGACGCCTACCGCGACCTGCACCTGCGCCTGGAAGGCGACGTGGTGCGCGAGCTGGAACTGGTGTTCATCGAGGACTGGTGCTACGCCACCGGCCAGCCGCCGCTGAAGCAACTGCACCTGGCGCCGCAACCGGGCACGATCGCCGCGCAGGTGGTCAGCTCGGGGCCGGACTCGAACTGGGAAGCGATCCACCGCGTCCACGTCGGCGCGATCCACGCCGCGCGCCGGCGGGTGTGGCTGGTGACCCCGTACTTCGTCCCCGGCGAAGCCGCGCGCATGGCCCTGACCTCGGCCGCGCTCGGCGGCCTGGACGTGCGCCTGCTGGTGCCCAAGCTCAGCGACAGCCGCCTGGTCACCTATGCCGCGCGCTCCTACTTCGACGAGCTGCTCGAAGCCGGGGTCAAGATCCACGAGTACGGTCCGCGCATGCTGCACACCAAGGCGCTGCTGTGCGACGACGAGAGCGTCATCATCGGCTCGGCCAACTTCGACCACCGCAGCTTCCGGCTCAACTTCGAGATCTCGGTGATGTTCTACAACGCCGACGTCGCCGGCCGGCTGGCCACGCTGATCGAACAGGAATGCTCGCGCGCCCCGCGCGTGCGCAACGACCGCAACCGTTCGCTGTGGCGCGTGCGCCTGCCCGAAGCGCTGGCGCGGCTGGTGTCGCCGCTGCTTTGAGCGGCAGGTTGCGCGAATGCGGCCGCTGCCTTCGGGCGGCGGGCGGGCGGGCGGCGGGACCTCACTCTCGCGCCGACGATTGAGGGAACGCGGTCGCGGCTTGCGCCGCTCCTACAATCGGGTCGCGCGCAATCGGGTCGCGCGGCAACGCTTCCTCCGGCCGTGCGCGATGCCCCGCCTGCCCCTTGCAGGAGCGGCGCAAGCCGCGACCGCGCCGCCCCGATCTCGCGCCGCTTCCTGCCACCCGTCCTCAATCTCAACCGCCACTCCGCCCCGATGTGCCGACGGTCGCAGCCGCGCCTCGCCCCGGCTGTCGCCTGCATCGGCCCGCGCTACACTCGACCCGGGCCCGTCCGAGGCCCCGGCCGGACGCGAGCCAGCGACCGGCCCGGACAGGGGAACGCCGATTTCGTCAGGGAGCACGCCGTAATGCCTTGGGTTTATCTGTTGCTGGCCATCGCCGCCTTCGGGCTGGCGCTCAAGACCACGTCGCCCGGGCTGATGGCGATCGGCCTGATGGCCGCGCTGGGGCTGTTGATCGTCGGGGTCATGGGCCTGCTGGCGCGGCGCCTGGACAACAGCAGCCGCGACGTGTCCTCGATGGTCGACCCGGCCGAACTGCGCCGCCTGCGCGAGCAGGCCGAGGCGCGCAAGCTCGCCGCCAGCCAGTCCGAGCCGCCGGCGCGCTGAGCCGCGCCGCGGCCGGTTCCTCTTCCACGCGCCGCGCCGGCCCGCGCCGACGGCGGCCAGATTGCGTACTCGCCGCGCTCCGCGGCGCGCGCTAGGCTTTGGCCATGACCGTCCTGAGCGTCAACGTCAACAAGATCGCCGTGCTGCGCAACTCGCGCGGCGGCGCCGAGCCCGATGTGGTCCGCGCCGCGCGCGCCTGCCTGGACGCCGGCGCCCACGGCATCACCGTGCACCCGCGTCCCGACGCGCGCCACATCCGCGACTACGACGTGTACGCGCTGGCCGAACTGGCCCATGCGCGCGGCGTCGAATTCAACATCGAAGGCAATCCGTTCGCGCCGCCGCGCGCGGGCTATCCCGGCATGCTCGAACTGTGCCGGCAAACGCGCCCGGCCCAGGCCACCCTGGTGCCCGACGGCGACGACCAGCTCACCTCCGACCACGGCTTCGACTTCCAGCGCGACGCCGACGCGTTGCGCCCGCGCATCGCCGAACTGCGCGAACTGGGCTGCCGCATCAGCGTGTTCGCCGACGCCGACCGCGACGGCATCGAACGCGCGGCCGAACTCGGCGCGCAGCGGGTCGAGTTGTACACAGGCCCGTATGCCGAAGCCTTCGCCGCCGGCGATGCCGGCGCGGCGCTGGCCGCCTTCGCCGACGCGGCGCGCCGCGCCCAGGCCGCCGGCCTCGGGGTGAACGCCGGCCACGACCTCAGCCAGGCCAACCTCGGCGCATTCCTGCGCGCGGTGCCGGACGTGCTGGAGGTGTCGATCGGCCACGCGCTGATCGGCGAGGCCTTGTACGACGGCCTGGACGCGACCGTGCGCGGCTACCTGGCGGTGATCGCCGGCGCTCGCTGAGCGATTCGCATCGGGGCGAGGTTCGGCGATCGCCCTGTCGGTTTCCTGTTGTGTTGTTCGCGAGCGCGTGTGGATAAGCGTGCGACGCTTCGGCGCGACATTGTTTTTCGTCGCGGCAATTGGTGTCCGCGGTGGTTCGGATCGGCGACGTGCGGTCTGTGGATAGCTTCGGATCCGGTCCGAGGTCGCGACAGAAACCTGGGCCGTTCGCTTGCGCGGCCTGTGGACAAGCCCGATAGAGCGCAGCGTTCGCGGACGGCGAGGCCGATACACGCTCGGGAAATCGCAATCTCAGCCACCGTCCTCGGCGGGAGTCAGTCCGAATCCTTCGCGCTCGGGCGACGCGAATCGCTTCGGCGAATCTCGCCTTGTGGACAAGTTTGGAGCGCACGTGCGTCGCACGCGATGGCTGCGATGTTGCCGATAGGCGTCCGGTGCTTGTGGATAAGCGGCGGCTCTCGTCGCGGGCGTCGATGAAGATTGCGCGTCTGCGCGCCGTCGCAAGCCCGGTCAAGCGACCTGTGGACAAGCACGTCTCCAACCGAGCAACCGCAGCGATGTTTCGCGCGGCCATCGGCCTGCCGCACCTACTGCGCGAACGCCTGCGACACGCGGCGGCATAGCGAAGTCCCCCATGTCAGTCACACGGCGATGCAGTCGTGCAGATCCCTGTGGACAACCGCGCCCGACATCGCCGCGCACCCTCGAGCGAGAGCCGGGGCCATCGCGGTCACGCCAGATTCGGACAAGTGTCGCCTGCGTGTTGCGATACGCCGCTCACGTCGCAGCCCGGCGCGCTTCGTACACAGGCGTCCGGGTTCGCGGCGTCTTGTGGACAACTCTTGTCATAAGTTTTCCAGGCCGTTCATGAAAATGCTTAATTCCAGGCATTTCTCTGGCCTATCCGCACGCTTGGATCGATGTGGACAACTGCGTGGGTTGCGCGCGGGGATGCGCGCCAT
The DNA here is from genome assembly GCF_031199375.1 of Lysobacter yananisis. Classification (NCBI taxonomy): domain Bacteria; kingdom Pseudomonadati; phylum Pseudomonadota; class Gammaproteobacteria; order Lysobacterales; family Lysobacteraceae; genus Lysobacter; species Lysobacter yananisis. The sequence goes on along the minus strand of NZ_CP133568.1, from coordinate 1,637,379 downwards.
CGACAGATCGATGAGATCGAAGCCGCGACGCCATACGTCCATGTGTGGACAACTCGCCTCTGTCGCTGCGGCGGCACTGGCCCGGATCGCCGTTCGCCGCGTTTCCATCCGCGCACATCGGGCGTGAGCCCCGACGTTGGCGCCGATCTTCAACGATGCCGATCTTGTCGCCGATTCGAGGTTTTCCACGGCGATGCTCGGTCGGCGCTGTGGACAACTGTCGGTGGCAGTTCAGAGCGTCTGGCATGCCCGGTCGCAGGTCTTTCTCCATGACAAATCCATTGCGAGCGTGTCGCGCGACACATCGTGCTTGTGGAAAACCGGTTTGCGGCGGTAGCGGCGACGGCGGGCATCGCGCGAGGAGCGCTGTTGCTGCGCGTTATCCCTTCAGGCGCCATGTGTGCCACGACCGTGCGATTGCGCAGCTTGCGTCGTCGGTCGCGGTTCGTGGTCGCGGCTTGCGCCGCTCCTACAACGACTCCATGCGGATTCTTTGCCGTTTGAGTGGCGAACCGAAGCGCGTGGTGGAGCGTTCGTGCATGTCGCTGCCGCGCCCATGCCGCCGCCAAGCATGTGGATAAGAGCGCCTCGCGATGCGAGCCGCCTTAGCGCATGCGCATCTTCGACGCGCGGATCGCATATCGCTCGATGCGCGACGGTGGATACACGCGTCCGTGCGAGCATTCCGCGCTGTGCATAAATCTCGCAGGCGCACACTCGATGCCGCACCGCGAGGGCTGTGGATATCGACTGTGGACAATTCCAGCGACGCGGCGCCGATCCAATGCCCGCTGCAAGCGCTCGGCATCCGCTCCTTCGCTGTGGATAAACCGTAACGTCGACAAAAGAAAACGGCCGCCTTTCGGCAGCCGTTTTCCCTAACGCCGACGCAGCGCGCGCTCGGCGCCGCGCAAGTGGGCGACTACTTGGTCGAAAGATTACGGATCCCGGCCTCGTCGGCCGCCGCCAGCGCCTGGGCGAAGGCCTGGTAGTCGGCATCGGCGTTGGCATCCACGGTCAACACCGTTTCGGGGTTCTCCACGGCGAGGGCGGTCAGCGCTGTGGACAACTGCGCCCGGGTCAGCGCGCGTCCGTCCAGGACGAAGCTGCCGTCCTGCTGCACGTTCAACTCGGCTTTCGGCGACGTCCGTTCGGGAGCCGGGGTGGGCACCGGCAGGCTGAGCTTGAGCTGCCCGGTCACCGCCGGCGCGGTCACCATGAAGATGATCAGCAACACCAGCATGACGTCGACGAGCGGGGTCACGTTGATTTCGGCCACGGTGTCGTTGCCGAAGCGACCGGCGGGGGAATACGCGGTAACGGCCATGAGCTACCTCCATCCTTGGGGCGGGATACCCGGCTCCACGTTAGGCCCGGCGCCGGGCGGTGCGCAAGCACGAGGCGAGGGCAGGGCGGCAGAACCGCGCCGACGAGGTTTATCCACAGACGGCGGAGTTATCCCCGACCCGGGCCGCGCTGGTTGGCCATCAGCGCGAACGGGGTCGCTTCATGGCTGCGGGCCATCCATCCGTTTCCGACTTATCCACATACCGCAGCTTATCCCCAGCCCGGCCGGCTCAGCCTGCTCGGCAATAGGTTTCACGTTTATCCGCGACCGCTCCCGGACCCGGCTTATCCACAAACCTGCGGCGGCTTTCCACCCCGGCCGATGCAGAAAAAAAAACGCCGCCCAGACGGGCGGCGTTTCACGACGGTAAGCGTCGGTTCCGAACGGATTACTTCTGGACGAAACCGATCTTTTTCATGTCTGCGTTTTTGGCGTAAGCCAGCACCTTGGCGAGGACGCCGTATTCGGCGTCGTCGTTGGTGTCGATTTCTAGCAGAGGTTGGTTGGTGGGATCGCGCTGCACCGTTTCGTTCATCAGCCCCGGGATCGCCGTGAGCGGCGTGGGGTTGTTGTTCCAGAACACCTGGCCGGTCGCGTCGATGCGCAAGGCGATCGGCGGCGGCGGTTCGGAGGTCTGCGGCGGCGGGTTGAGCGTCGGCTGCGGCAAGTTGACGTCGATCGGATAGGACACCGTCGGCGCCGTGACCATGAAGATGATCAGCAGCACCAGCAGCACGTCCACGAGGGGCGTGACGTTGATGTCCGAAATCGCGCCGCTATCGGAGGAGTTGTTGCTGAAAGCCATGTTTCCAGTCTCCGATTAGCGTTCTTTGATCGCGACGAAGCCGACCTTACGCATGCCTTGCTTCTGCGCGATGGTCACCACGTTGTTGATCGTGCGGTACTTGGTGGTGCGGTCCCCGCGGACGTTGATCGACGGCTGCGGGGTTTTCTGCGCTTCGACCGAAAGACGGCTCTCGAGCTGGTCGGCGGTGATCGGCTCGTCGTTCCAGTAGATGTGTCCGTCTTCTTGAATCGACAGCGTGATCGGCGGCGTCTTCGGCGCTTCCTCGACCTTCTTCAGCGTGGCCTCGGGCAGCTTGATTTCGACCTTATGCGTCATCAACGGCGCCGTGATCATGAAGATGATCAGCAGCACCAGCATCACGTCCACGAGGGGCGTGACGTTGATTGTGGCCATCGGGCCGCCGGTGTCGCCTGAACTAAAGGCCATGTCCGAACTCCAGGAGCTACGCTAAAGGGGAGACGTGTTGCGGATTAGCGCTTGTTCGACACTTCGCCGACGCGCGAGCCGGTGGCGAAGAAGTCGTGCAGATCGTGCGCGAAGGTGTCGAACTTGTTGTTCGTCACGCGGTTCAGACGCACGAAGAAGTTGTACGCGAGCACGGCCGGGATCGCGACGAACAGACCGATCGCGGTCATGATCAGCGCCTCGCCCACCGGGCCGGCGACGGCCTGGATCGACGATTCGCCCGAGGCGCCCAGGCGCAGCAGGGCGTGGTAGATGCCCCACACGGTGCCGAGCAGACCGACGAACGGAGCGGTCGAACCGACGGTGGCGAGCACGGTCAGGCCGGCTTCCAGGCGCGAGCTTTCGCGGGTCACGGCCTGACGCAGGGCGCGATCGACGAACTCGGAACGGTTCAGCGACTCGACCAGGCGCGAACCTTCGTGGCGCTGGTGGTGAGCGGCGGCCTGGGCGGCGTCCAGGGCGATCTTGGAGAACGGCTCGCTGCGCGGCTGCTCTTCCATGTAGCGGATCGCGTCCTGCGCGTTCGGGGTTTCCCAGAAGGTGCTGACGACGCGGTCGGAGGAACCGCGCAGGCGCAGGTTCTTGACGAAGTTGATGACGATCCAATAGACCGACAGAACCGACATCAGCGTGAGCGTGATGAACACGATCCAGCCGACGAGGTCGAAGTTCTGCAACAGATGCGAGAAGCTCATCTGCTGGAGCGCTTCAGCGTTGGAGCCTCCGGCGGCGGCGGTGGTGGTTTGCTGCAGCATGACGCTTACCTTTGAATGTCGTGGAAAGGAAGAAAGGTTTTACGCGGAACGAACGGCACAACTAGCAACTAGCGATCCAGCCGAACCCGATCAGTTCGGCGGGACGAAATCGACGGGGACGCGGACGCGGCTGGCGACCGGCTGACCGTTTTTCATCTCGGGGTTGAAGCGCCACTTGCGTGCGGCATCCATGGCCGCGCGGTCCAGATTGCGATTACGGCTGGACTTTTCGACCTGCACGTCCAGCACGTTGCCCTGGCCGTCGATGCTGATCACGAGGACTACGGTACCGCCTACGCCCTGGCGGGCTTCGGTCGGCGGGTACTTCGGCGGGTTCAGGCGGCGCGAGGACGGGTCCACGCTGGAACCGATGTCGCTGGCGGCCGTCGGCGGCGCGGGCGGCGCCGGCGGCGGAGCCGGCGGATCGACCGGGCTCGGATCGAGGTTCTCGATCGGCGGCTGTTCCGGCGGCGGCGGCGTCGGGGTCGGACGCGGCGGCGACAGTTCCTTCGGAGGCTGCTTGATCTCCTTCGGCGGCTCCGGCGGCGGGGGCGGCGGCGGGGGCGGCGGCGGCGGCGGCTTGATGATGTTCACCATCGTCACCTCCTCCTTGTCCTGCTGCTGGGCAGGCGGAGTCATCGGGGCCAGCAACAACAGCAACGCCGCAGCATGCACGGCGATCGCGCAGGTGATACCGGCAATACGTGCCCAGTTCAAACCTTCGCGGTCGTCATCTTTCCTAACTTGGAGTTCGAGGTCTTGCGTCATGCCGTCAGCTCGGGAGGTGTTACCGGACGCCTGGGCGCCTCGGGCCATCGTTCGGTTCCTGCAACCGTTTCCAGTCGCGGGAACCTCCTAGCATATACCAAACCGCGTCACAGGTTTACAAGCGCGGATGGGCCTGCACGCTGAAATTACTTGCCTTTCAGCGCGAGAATCTTTTTGGCGTCGTCGGGCTTTTTCACGCCCTTCGCGATCGCCTGCTTGGCGGCTTCCTTTGCCTCGGGAATGCGGTCTTCCTGCCACAGCACGCGGGCGAGATTCAGGTACGTCTCACCGTCGGGCGCGAGCGGAGCCGCTTTCTTGTATGCGTCGATCGACTTATTGGCTTGCTCGGAGAAGTAATAGGACTGGGCCAGGGCCACGTAGGCCTGGTAATCCGGCTTGAGGACGCCTTTCTCCAGGCCCTCGTTGATGACGTTCGCCGCTTCCTTCTCCTTACCGTCGAGATTCAGGTAGGTGGAGTAGAGCTGGCGGTAGTCCTTGTCTTCGGTGAACTGGCCGGCGGCGCGCATCTTCTCGAGCACGGTCGCGGCCTTGTCGAGCATGTCCGACTGCGAATAGACCGCGGCGACGTTCATCTGCGCGCGCTTGTCGTTCGGGTTCTTGGCGGCGATCTGCTCGGCGATCTTGGCCGCTTCGGCGCCCTGGTTGTTCTCGACGTAGGTCGCCATCAGCAGCTGCAGCCATTCCGGCTTCGCTTCCGGGCTGCCGTCGACGGCCTGCTTGATGACCTTGGACGCGTCGGCGTAGCGCTCCAGGCGGTACAGCGCGTTGCCCTTGACGATCAGGTGCTCGGGCTTGGTGCTCTTGGACTCGTTGAGGAAACGGTCCATGGTCGCCAGCGACTCGGCGTACTGGTCTTCCTGCAGCTGCAGCTGGGCCAGCACGAACATGCGGTCGAAGTGGCTGTTGTTGTCGAGGCCGTTGGTCTCGATGGCCTTCTTCAGGTAGTCCATCGCCGCCTTGTTGTCGTCGGCGTCGTAGGCCACCTGGAAGCCGATCTGCGCGGCGAAGGAGCGTTCGTAGGCGTTGAGACCGGTGTCGGCGATGATCGCGTCGGCCTGGGCGCGGGCCTCCGGGAACTTCTCCTTGTCGTACGCGTCCATCATCTTCTGCAGCTTGGCGCCGCCCTTGGACGAGGCCTTGGCTTCCGGCGAGGTGCGGGTCGCGTTCGGGTACTGGTTCTCGGCCGGCTTGGCCTTGCCGCCGCTTTCCTTGGCCGCGCGGCGCTGGGCGCTGCGCTCGGAGGCGCTCTGGGCATTGACCTGGGTGACGGCACCGAACGCCAGCACCGCACCGATGGCGGCGGCGAGCAGGGTGGTGCTGCGTCGGGTGGGTTGCTTGCTCATGGACTCACCTTGAAGGGTTCAGCGGCCGCAGACGGGGCCTCGCGGCGGACCGGCGCAAGGCCAAGGGGCCGCCAACCTAACAGAAATTCGGGGCTGCGCGATACGGGTTCGGCCCGCCTTTTTCACCCCGTCATCATCCACACCTGGGCGTACGGCCGGCCGCGCGCGCCTGTTCGTAGACCGGGATCAGGGCGCCGGCGCGGGCGTTGAGTTCGTGGATGCGGGCCTGCGGGTCGGGGTGGGTCGACAGCCACTGCGGCGGCCGCGAGCTGCTGGCCGAGATCATGTTTTCCCATAGATTCACCGCCTGCCGCGGGTCGTAGCCCGCCTGTGCCATAAGTCGTTGACCCACCACGTCCGCCTCGCTCTCCTGGGTGCGCGAGCCGGGCAGCAGGAACGCGGTCTGCAGGGCCGCGCCGCCGAGCTGGCTGGTGGCGCTGGCGGCGCCTTCGCCGTAACGCGCGCCGAGCAGGCTGCCGAGGATGTTGAGCGCGGTCTGGCTGCCCATCTGGCGGGTGATGCGTTCGTCGTGGTGGCGCGAGACCACGTGGCCGATCTCGTGCGAGATCACCGCCGCGAGCTGGTCCTGGTTCTTGGCGACGGTGAAAATTCCCGTGTTTACGCCAACCTTTCCGCCAGGAAGGGCAAAGGCGTTGGGGGAACTATCCACGAACACGGCCACTTCCCAATTGGCCTGCCAACCCGGCGGCAGTTCGCGGGTGATCGAGCTCACCACGCAGCGCACGTAGGCGTTCTGGCGCGCGTCGGTGCTGATGCGCTCTTTCTTCTTGGTCTCGGCGAAGGCCTGTTCGCCCATCTGGTCGAGCTGCGCCTGCGAGACCGCGCCGACCCGCTGGGTGCGGCCGGTCGGCGAGGTAGTGGTGGCGCAGGCGGCGACCGCAGCGGCGATCGTCAGCCCGAGCAGGATGCGTTTCATACCGGTTTTCCCCGAAGCGATGGCCGTTTGTAGCCCTGCGCGGATTAACGGCCCGTCAATGGCCGCGACGGCGGCGGGCCGGCCGCGCTCAGCCGGCCGCGAGCAGTGGCAAGGTGGCCAGCAGGTTGTTGCCGGCGTGGGCCAGATAGGGCACCCACAGGCTGCCGCTGCGGCGGTAGATCCAGGCAAAAACCGCGCCCATCAGGGTGTAGACCGTCCACAACACCAGCACCCCGGCGCCGCGGCCGGCGCCCAGGCCGGGCGGTTCGTGGACCAGGGCGAAGGCGACCGAGCTCAGGACCAGGCCGAGCCAGGGCCGTCCCGCCGCCCACAGCCGTCCGAACAGCACCCGCCGGAACAGCAGTTCCTCGTAGGCCGGAGCGATCAGCACGGCGAAGGTCAGCCACAGCGCCGGCTGGGCGCGGATGGCCGGGCCCAGGATCTGGTTGGTCGGGGTTACGTCCAGACCCTGCGCCTGCGCTGCCGCAACGATCAACGTCGAGCACGTTACGAGCACGATCGGCGCTATTGCGATCCAACCCCAGCTCGATGGCCGCCACAGCGCCCGCCACGAGGCGGCCCGCTCGACCGCGTTCGCATTTCGACGAAAGTAGTAGACCGCCAGGGCCGAAATCGCCGTCGCCGAGAGCGCGATCAGCATCGTCGCGGTCAGCCCGGGCGCGGCCTGCGCGCCATCAAGACCGCGCAGGCCCTGCGCGAATCCCCAGCCGAGGGTGCCCAGCACGCTCAGCCCGGCGAGCAGGGCCAGTGCCAACAGCAGGTCGATGGCGAAGGCGCCGAGCAACGGCGCCAGCGGGGCGGGCGGCGCGGCGCGATGCGCGAATGCGGCGTTCGCGGGCGGCGGCGGTTCAGTGGAACCGGGCGCGGGATCGGCGTGGTTGGAAGCAATGTCGCTGGAAGGGACCTGCTTCGAACCGGCCTGCGCGGAACCCGACGCCACGGCGTCGGAGTCCGCGGTGGCAGTCAGACCGGACGCGGGCAGGCCCGCGCCGGCGGAATCGGGCTCCTCGGGCGGCTCGCCCGCGGCGACGGCGGCGGCAGCCGGACCGTCGCTCGGGGCGTCCGGCCCGGGCTCAGACATCGAGGTTGGCGACCTTGAGCGCGTTGTCCTCGATGAACTCGCGGCGCGGTTCGACCACGTCGCCCATCAGGGTGCTGAAGATCTGGTCGGCGGCGACCGCGTCCTCGATCCGCACCTGCAGCAGGCGGCGGGTTTCCGGATTGACCGTGGTGTCCCACAGCTGCTCGGGATTCATCTCGCCCAGGCCCTTGAAGCGCTGGATCTGGCGGCCCTTCTTGGCTTCCTCCATCAGCCAGGCCTGCGCCTGGCCGAAGCTGGACACGGCCTGCGCGCGGTTGCCGCGCACGATCTGCGCGCCGTCGCGCACCAACCCGTGCAGCAGCGCCGCGGCTTCGCGCAGCGCGCGCAGCTCGCCGCTGTCGAACGACGCCAGCGGCAGCACCTGGGTGAGCTCCTGGCCCATGTGGACGCGCTTGACCAGCAGCGCGGCCTGACGCGTTTCGTTGGCCCGGTGCAGGGTCAGCGAGTAGCGCGGGCGGCCCAGGCCGGACTCGTTGAGGCGCGCTTCCAGCGCGGCGAAGTCCGGCGTCTGGTTGAGCAGGTGCTCGCTGTCGAGGCGGGTGAAATCGATCAGCGCCGAGAGCACGTTCGGATCGTAGCGATGCGCGCTGCGGGCGATGGTGTCCTTCGCTTGCGCGTAGGCCAGCAGCAGCTTCTCCAGCGCCGTGCCTTCGATCGGCGGTTCGCCGTCGGCCGGAATCAGGCCAGCGCCCTCGACTGCGTTGCCGGCGAGGTAGGCGTCGAGCGCCGCGTCGTCCTTGAGGTAGATCTCGTTCTTGCCCTGCTTGATCTTGTACAGCGGCGGCAGGCCGATGTAGATGTGGCCGCGCTCGATCAGCTCCGGCATCTGCCGGTAGAAGAACGTCAGCAGCAAGGTGCGGATGTGCGAGCCGTCGACGTCGGCGTCGGTCATCAGGATGATGCGGTGGTAGCGCAGCTTGTCCGGGTTGTACTCGTCCTTGCCGATGCCGGTGCCCAGCGCGGTGATCAGCGTGCCGACTTCGGCGCTGCCGAGCATGCGGTCGAAACGCGCGCGCTCGACGTTGAGGATCTTGCCCTTCAGCGGCAGGATCGCCTGGGTCTTGCGGTTGCGGCCCTGCTTGGCCGAGCCGCCCGCGGAGTCGCCCTCGACGATGAACAGTTCGCTCAGCGCCGGGTCTTTTTCCTGGCAGTCGGCGAGCTTGCCGGGCAGGCCGGCGATATCGAGCGCGCCCTTGCGGCGGGTCAGGTCGCGCGCCTTGCGCGCGGCTTCGCGCGCGCGCGCGGCGTCGATGATCTTGCCGGTGATCGCGCGCGCTTCGTTCGGGTGTTCCTGCAGGAACTCTTCCAGGCGCGCGCCGAAGGTGCTTTCCACCACCGGGCGCACTTCCGAGCTGACCAGCTTTTCCTTGGTCTGCGAGGAGAAGCTCGGATCGGGCACCTTCACCGACAGCACCGCGATCATGCCTTCGCGCATGTCGTCGCCAGACAGCGAGATCTTCGCCTGCTTGGCGATGCCGCTCTGCTCGATGTAGTTGGTCAGCGTGCGCGTCAGCGCGGCGCGGAAACCGATCAGGTGGGTGCCGCCGTCCTTCTGCGGGATGTTGTTGGTGAAGCAGAACATCGTTTCCTGGTAGGCGTCGGTCCACTGCAACGCCACTTCCACGGTGATGCCGTTCTGCTCGCCCGACACCGAGATCACGTGCGGATGCAGCGGCGTCTTGACCTGCGCGAGGTGCTCGACGAACGAGCGGATGCCGCCCTCGTACTGGAACACGTCGCGGCGGCCTTCGCCGCGTTCGTCGATCAGGGTGATCTTGACGCCGGAGTTGAGGAACGACAGCTCGCGCAGGCGGCGGGCGAGGATGTCGTAGTGGAACTCGATGTCGGTAAAGATCTCCGCCGCCGGCAGGAAGCGCAGCAGGGTGCCGCGCTTGTCGGAGGCGTCGAGCTGCTTGAGCGGATACACCGGCTCGCCCAGCGCGTATTCCTGCTGGTGGTGGTGGCCGTCGCGCCAGATGTCCAGCCACAGGTGCGAGGACAGCGCGTTGACCACCGACACGCCGACGCCGTGCAGGCCGCCGGAGACTTTGTAGCTGTTGTCGTCGAACTTGCCGCCGGCGTGCAGCACGGTGAGGATCACCTCGGCCGCCGACACGCCTTCTTCCTTGTGGATGTCCACCGGAATGCCGCGGCCGTTGTCGTAGACCGACACCGAGCCGTCGGTGAGCAGGGTGACGACGACATCGTCGGCGTGGCCGGCGAGCGCTTCGTCGATCGCGTTGTCGACGACTTCGAACACCATGTGATGCAGGCCGGTGCCGTCGTGCACGTCGCCGATGTACATGCCGGGCCGCTTGCGCACGGCCTCCAGGCCGCGCAGCACGGTGATCTTGCTGGAGTCGTAGTTGGTCGTGGGCGGAGTCGGAACGGTATCGTCGGTCATTCGCTTCGGGTCGGCTGCAAAGGCTGGCGTGGCCGGGTCGGAAGTACGGCGCCCGGCCAGACATTAGCTATTGGGTTCCAGAGCGGAATTATAGCACTTCGCGCCCCTCCCCCTCTGGGTCCCCAGCCGCGCGTGCGGCGGCGGCCTCTCAGCGCGTCCCAGGCGCCAACAGCGCCCCGACGTCGACCACGTCCACGTCGTGCATCTGCCGCAGGTAGGCGTCGAGGTAGGCCTTGTGCGAGGCGCCGACGATGTCGAGCACGCGCGCGCCCGGGCGGTTGCCGAAGGCCTCGCGCAGGTTGGCGGCCATGCGCAGGTTGCGGGTCTCCCACCAGGCCACGTACTGGCGGCCGTAGCGCTCGGGCGAGGCTTCGCGCAGGGCGGCGCCGAAGTCCGCGGCGATCGCGGCCTGCTGCGCTTGCGGGGTGTTCATCAGCCGATACAGGCCGATCAGGTCGCCGCGATCGATGAACGCCTTTTCGCGCGCGGTGTAGGGGTTGTCGTAGCCCGCCCAGACCGCCTTGATCGCCGCTTCGTAGCCCGTGCCGGCGTCGCCGGTGATGCGGTCGGCGCTGTGGTCGTCGACGGAATGGACCCGCTGCAGCCCCAGGCGCGCGGCCAGGACGGCGCCGATGCGGTAGTTCTCGTTGCGTCCGTGGGTTTCCAGCCGCTGCAGCTGCGCCACCAGGGCCGGGTCCAGGCCGTCGCCGGCGCGACGCTCGGCCGTCGGCAGCTGCAGCCACTGAGCCAGGGCCGAGGCGCGGTCGTTGGCCGCCAACAGCACGCTGGCCAGTGAGCGGCGCTGGGCCGGGGTCGGCCGCGCCGGCCAGTCGGCATAACGCTTGCGCGCCTTGACCACGGCGGCGTGGACGTCCAGGCCGGTGGCCTTGCGCGCGGGCTCGGTGTCGGCGCAGTAGCTCTCGGCGGCGCCATCGAACAGCTCGCGGTAACGGGTCAGGTGATCGCAGCCTTCGCCGGAGACCGCCTCGATCGCGATCACGTCGGGCTTGAACGCCGCCAGCCGTTCCAACACGGGTTCCAGGGCCTTGAGGTCGTAGTCCTCGGGCAGGCCGCTGAGGTGGGTCGTGGCGAGCACGGCGACCTGGGTGCGCGGGCCGGCGCTGCCGCGACTCAGCGCGTCGAGATCGACCTGGGCGAGGGCGGGCGCGGCCTGGGCGGCGAGGTACAGGCCGAACATGGCGCAAACGATGGCTCTCAAGCGGTTCCCCTGGTGTGGTTCGTCTCCAGGGGATGCGGTCTGGACGCGTTTGGTTTACACGCGACGTGGTGCCTGTTCCACGTGGAACATCGCTTGCGTGGAGCACACCCGGCGTTTCACGGGCTTGGATTCGGTTCCACACCGGCCGTGGATCATTCCGGTTTCAGATTTCCATGTTCCACGTGGAACCGAGCGATCTCGACGTCCATCTCAGCCAAGGCCGGCGGTGCTTCGGTACCGGTGATGAAAACCTGGGCCCGGCTGGCGATAAGGCGCTCCAGCACCCGGCGTTGATGGCGGCGATCCAGCTCGGACGCCAGATCGTCCAGGGCGATGACCGGCCATTCGCCTTGCACCTGCGCGTGCTGCTCGGCCTGGGCCAGCAGCGCGACCAACGCGACCAGCTTGGCCTGGCCGCGCGACAGGGCTTCCCGGCCCGGGATCGCGCCGTAGCCGATGCGCCAGTCGGCGCGGTGCGGGCCGACCGAGGTAAAGCCTTGTTGCTGGTCGCGTTCGCGGGCCAAAAGCAGGGCGTCGGCCAGCGGGAACTCCTCGCGGCGCCAGCCTGGGACGTAGTCCAGACGGATCGAACCCAGGCCGGGCGCCAGTTCGGCGGCGAGCGCGGCGAACCGCGGCTGCAGTTCGTCCAGATACTGCTGGCGGCGCCGGCTCAGGGGTTCGCCGGCCTCGGACAGCTCGCGATCCCAGGCATCGAGCTGGCCGTCGCGGGCCCGCACCTTCAGCAGGGCATTGCGCTGCTTGAGCGCCCGGGTATAGCGGCGCCACAGCGGAGTGAAGTCGTGTTCCACGTGGAACAAGCCCCAGTCGAGGTAGCGCCGGCGGATTTCGCCGGGCCCGGTGATCAGGGAATGGCTGCCCGGCTCGAAACTGACCACCGCCAGCGCCGCGCACAACTCGCCGAGCTGCGACACCGAGGCGCCATCGAGCCGGCCGACCCAATCCTGGCCGCTGTGCCGCAGTCCGGCCTTGCGGCGTTGGTCGCGGCGCAGTTCCTGCCATTCGACGAACACCTCCAGGGCCGGATCGCCCGAGCGGATCAGGCCATCGCGGACCCGGCCTCGAAAACTGCGGCCGTAGGCCATCAAGTGCAGAGCTTCGAGCAGGCTGGTCTTGCCCGCGCCGTTCTCGCCCGTGATCAGGTTGATCCCGGGCGCCGGCAGCAGGCTTACGTCGGCGAAGCGGCGCAGGCCGCGGGCGTCCAGGCGGGTGACGTGCATCGGGAAATGATCGCAGATTGGGTGGGTGCGAGGCAGACGGAGCGGGGCGAACGGCCGATGTCGTCGCATGGGCTCCCTGTAGGAGCGGCGCGAGCCGCGACACCCGAAGCGGTGGACGAAAGCGGACCGCCCCAAGCCGAAAACCCGCCGGCTCCGGGCTTTACCGATTGAAAATCAACAACTTCCGTAAGCGCGTGGAAGCCAAGCTGTTCGAACTATCGCGGCTCCCGCTGCACCGACAACGGGCTCTGCAAGCATTGCCGAAGCCTGAAAGCCCGCTTCGGCCGCAAAAACGAACACGCCCGGCAGAAGCCGGGCGTGTGTTTGTTCCACGTGGAACCGAATCGAACCGGCGTGGATCAGAGCCGCAGCGGCATCACCACGTGGCGGCAACGCTCGTTCGAGGCCTCGCGCACCAGCGCCGACGAGTTAGCGTCGCGCAGCGCCAGGACCACGTGCTCGTCGCGCAGCGCGGTCAGGGCGTCGAGCAGGTAGTTGACGTTGAAGCCCACGGCCAGGTCGTCGACCTTGGTGTCGGCTTCGACTTCTTCCTGCGCTTCTTCCTGTTCCGGGTTGTGCGCGCTGATCTTGAGCTGGCCCGGCGAGACCTCGATGCGCACGCCGCGGTACTTCTCGTTCGACAGGATCGCCGCGCGCTGCAGCGAGGCGCGCAGGATCTCGCGCTCGATCCGCACTTCGCGGTCGGCGCCGATCGGGATCACCGCTTCGTAGTCCGGGAAGCGGCCGTCGATCAGCTTGCTGGTGAAGGTCACATCGTCGCGCTTGATGCGGATGTGGCCGCGGCCCATCTCCAGCTCGACTTCGCGATCGCCGCCTTCCAGCAAGCGCTGCAGTTCCTGCACGCCCTTGCGCGGAACGATGATCTGGCGCTTGGTCTGGGCGCCGCCTTCGTACGCGGCCTCGCACAGGGCCAGGCGATGACCGTCGGTGGCCACGCAGCGCAGGCTGGTTTCGCGCAGATCGAACAACAGGCCGTTGAGGTAATAGCGCACGTCCTGCTGGGCCATTGCGAACGCGGTGCGTTCGATCAGTTCCTTCAGCGCGGCTTCCGGCACGCGCACGCGCTCGGTGGCCTCGACTTCGTCGATCGACGGGAAGTCGTTGGCCGGCAGGCTGGACAGGGTGAAGCGCGAACGTCCGGCCTGGACGGTGATCTTCTCGGCCGTCTGGCTCACGGTGACCTTGCTGCCGTCGGGCAGGGCGCGAACGATTTCGAACAGCTTGCGCGCCGGAATCGTGGTCTCGCCGTCCTTCGCATCGTCGACGTTGACGCGCGAAATCATCTCGACTTCCAGGTCGGTACCGGTCAGCGAGAGCTGGCCGTCCTTGACCTGCACCAACAGGTTGGCGAGGACCGGCAACGTCTGCCGGCGTTCGACGACATTGACCACTTGGGCCAACGGCTTGAGAAAAACTTCGCGTTGCAGGCTGAAACGCATGCGGACCCCTTGGCCGGTCGGTGGGCGCAAGCCCAATTACAAAAGAGATGTATAAATCAAAAGCTTAGTGGCGGTGGAGCGGCGAAAAACGGTTAAGAACCGACTTAAACCTATGATTTACAAGTGTTTTTAGCTACTTCAAACGCGGGTAGAACTGGCCCTGGAGGGCAGGTAGAACCTGTGGATAACATCGGCGCGGCAGCGCGGCCTGAACTTTATCCACAGCTTGTACGAATCTAATCCCCGAACTTATGCCTTTCGTATCAGCTACTTAGCGACTACCTTGTGTCCACCGGCGGCGCGGTGTCCTTTTCGGACCCCAGTCGCCGGGCCCGACCTGGACCGACCGGATCGCCGAGCGCCCGCGCCTGTTGCATGCGCTTTCGCGACCGCCGGCCGCAGCCGGAACCTGCGATACCGCCAACGACGAAACACCCGCCCGGCCCTGCAGCCGCGGTCCTGCGATCTCTACGGATGAGCGCGGACGGCAGCGCGGCGACCGGAGGGCCGTGCGGCTGCGTTGCGCTCGTCGTCGTGGATGCCGGCAGGAGCCGCCCTACGCGAACGAGCCGCTGGCCCGTTCGCCTGGCGAGGATCGCGCGGCCGGTTCGCCGGCCCGGGGGGCCGGAATGCGGTGCCGGCTGGGCGTGGGCGGCGCGACGCGGCCGCCAGCGCGATGTCGGGATCGCGCCGTCGGCGCTGCCGCGCATCCCAGGCCGAGGCCGGCGCCCGCGCAACGGGCGCTGCGGATCACTCGCTGAGCTTGCGGATCAGCTTGTCCCAGTCTTCCCGCAGCTTGCCGTCGGTTTCCATCAGGGTGCGGATCTGACGGCAGGCATGCAGGACGGTCGTGTGGTCGCGACCGGCGAACGCGTCGCCGATCTCCGGCAGCGAGTGTTCGGTCAGCTCCTTGGTCAGCGCCATGGCCACCTGGCGCGGACGGGCGAGCGAACGCGTACGCCGCTTGGACAACAAGTCCTTGATCTGGAGGCCGTAGTAGTCTGCCACGGTCTTTTGGATGTTGGGGATGCCGATCGCCTGCTGCTGGGCGCGCAGCAGGTCGCGCAGGGTTTCCTGGGCGAACTCGGCGGTGATCGCGCGGCCGGTGAAGTTGGCGCGCGCGGTCAGGGTGTTGAGCGCGCCTTCCAGGTCGCGCACGTTCGAACGCATCTTCTTGGCCAGCAGGAAGGCGACTTCCTCGGGGATCGCGGCGCCGCGCTCCTTGGCCTTGGAGATCACGATCTGGGCGCGGGTCTCGAAGTCCGGCGGCTCGATCGCCACCGACAGGCCCCAGGCCAGGCGCGACTTCAGCCGCGGCTCCAGGCCCTCGACCTCGCGCGGGTAGCGGTCGCAGGTCAGGATGATCTGCTGCTTGCCGTCGAACAGCGCATTGAAGGTATGGAAGAACTCTTCCTGGGTGCGGTCCTTGCCGGCGAAGAACTGGATGTCGTCGATCAGCAGCGCGTCGACGCGCTGGAACTGGCGCTTGAACGCATCCATGGTCTTGTCCTGCAGCGCCTTCATCATCGCGCTGAAGAACTGCTCCGAACGCAGGTACATCACCCGCATCGCCGGATTGGCGTCGCGCATGGCGTTGCCGGCGGCGAACATCAGATGGGTCTTGCCCAGGCCGGTGCCCCCGTACAGCAGCAGCGGGTTGTGCGCACGCTCGCCCGGCTTCTGCGCGGCCTGCCACGCGGCGGCGCGGCCGAGCTGGTTGCTGCGGCCTTCGACGAAGTTGTCGAAGGTGTAATGGGTATCGAGGTTGCCCTGGAACGGCTCGACCGGCGCGGCCACCGCGGCCGGCGCCTGGCGCACGACACTGGTGGTTTCCAGCGGCAGCGGCTGGGTGCTCGCCGGCGAACGCGGCAGCGAACCCACTTCCAGGCTCACGTCCTCGCTGCCGGCGAAGTACGACAGCAGTTCGCGGATGCGCGCGAGGTAACGTTCGCGCACGTGTTCGACCACGAACGCATTGGGCGCGTAGAGCACGGTCTTGCTGTCGCGCTGCGTGGCCTGCAGCGGCTTCAACCAGGTATGCACGTCCTCGACCGGGAATTCGGCTTCGAGGCGTTCGAGGCAGCGGGGCCAGGCTTCCATCTGTAGCGTGTCTTCTTTATGCGTGATGCGGTCGGCCGCGGCGGCGGATCGGCCGGCGACGGACGAAAGCGGCCCAACGCACGATGCGGACATCGCGACGCAGGAAGCCGGGGGGTCGGTCAGACTACCACCGCGACCGGGCTCGGAACAGGACTAATCCACAGGTTCATGCACAGCTCGTGCACAGGCTGTCCCCTGCCGCTTTGGCGGCGCGCGTCGCGGATCGGCAATGCCAAGCGGAACAAAGGCTTGACCCTGACTTGGGTGCGCCGCTAGAATCGGCGGTCCACTTTCGTCGTTACCTTTGCGAGCCTGTCATGGCCACCAAGCGCACCTACCAGCCCAGCAACCTCAAGCGCAAGCGCGACCACGGTTTCCGTGCCCGCATGGCGACCGCCGACGGCCGCAAGATCCTCGCCCGTCGTCGCGCCAAGGGCCGCAAGCGCCTGACCGCCTAAGCGTCGCCGGCCGCTGCGTCGCGATCGTTCCCGGCTCCGGCCCGGATGATCCCGCACCGCGCGGCCGCCCGCCTGCAATGAATTCGTCCCGCTTCCCGCGCACCGCGCGGGTACGCGCGCGTTCCGATTTCGACCGCATCTTCAAGCATGGACGGCGCGTGGCGCTGCCCGTGCTTGCGCTGCATTTCCAGGCCGATGCGGACGTCCCGGCGCGGCTGGGACTGGCGGTCTCGCGCAAGGTCGATCCCAACGCGGTCGGCCGCAACCGCATCAAGCGGGTTTTCCGCGACGCCTTTCGCCACCTGCGCGCCGAACTGGCGCCGGGCGACTATGTGCTGGTCGCGCGTCCCGGCGCGTCCAAGCTGTCCGGCGAGGAACTCCGCGCCGCGTTCCACAGTCTGCTCAAGCGCGCCGGCGCCCGGAGCGCGCTCGCATTGCCCGAGACTGCGGCCCCCGGCACAATGCCGGCCGCTTCCCCTTCTCACCCCACGCCGGACCCCGGTCCCGGCTGAGCCCGCCTGCTGCCCATGAACCAGACCCGTGCTTTCCTGATCCTCGCCTGGCTGATGGTGGCGACCCTGCTGTGGATGGAGTGGGGCAAGGAGAAGTCGGCGCCGCCGGTCGCGCCGCCGAGCGCGGTCGCGCCGGCCAGCAGCGTGCCCAGCGTCGCCGGCCTGAGCGCCACGCCGGGCGTGCCCGCCGCGCCGACCGCCGCCCCGTCCGCGCCCGCCGCTTCGCCCGGCGTCGCCGCGGCCGCGCCGAGCGACGCGCCGGTGGTGGTCAGCACCGACGTGTTCAAGGTGATCCTCAACGGCGGCGAGATCAGCGAGGCCGACCTGCTGCGCTACCCGGTCGGCACCGAGCCCAACAGCCCGCCGATGCGGCTGCTGGCCCACGACTCGACCCTGTACTTCGTCGCACAGAGCGGCTGGGTCAACCAGGCCAAGATCGCCCCGACCCACGACGCCGGCTTCCGCTACGCCGGCGATTCGCGCGAGCTCAAACTCGGCGACGGCGCCAAGGAAATCGCGGTGCCGTTCGTGTGGACCGGCGCCGACGGCGTCACCATCACCCGCACCTACACCTTCCGCCGCGGCGACTACGTCATCAAGGTCCGCGACGAGGTCGCCAACGCCAGCGCCGCGCCGTGGCAGGGCTACATCTACCGCCAGCTCAGCCGCGTGCCGCGCGAACTGGCGCGCAAGGGGCCCTTCAGCCCGGAGCAGTACAGCTTCCAGGGCGCGGCGTGGTACAGCCCGACCGACAAGTACGAGAAGCGCAAGTACGACAAGTTCGCCGCCGACGGCAACCTCAACAAGCAGGTCACCGGCGGCTGGATCGCGATGCTGCAGCATCACTTCTTCGCCGCCTGGATTCCGGGCGACAAGGACCAGGGCCAGTTCCAACTCGACCAGCTCAACGCCGGCGGCGCGCCGCAGTACGTCATCCGCGACGTCGGCCCGGGCTTCACCGTGGCGCCCGGCCAGAAGGTCAGCACCGAAGCGCGGCTGTGGGTCGGCCCGAAGCTGGTCAAGGCGATCGAAGCGCAGGGCGTGCAGGGCCTGGACCGCGCGGTCGACTTCAGCAGCTACTCGATCTTCGCCACCCTCGCCAACGGCCTGTTCTGGCTGCTCGATAAGCTGCACGGCCTGTTCGGCAACTGGGGCTGGGCGATCATCGGCTTGGTGGTGCTGCTGAAGCTGGCGCTGTATCCGCTGTCGGCGGCGCAGTACAAGTCGCAGGCGAAGATGCGCAAGTTCCAGCCGCGCGTCGCCCAGCTCAAGGAGCGCTACGGCGACGACAAGCAGAAGTTCCAGATGGCGCTGATGGAGCTGTACAAGAAGGAGAAGATCAACCCGGTCGGCGGCTGTCTGCCGGTGTTGCCGAGCATCATCATCTTCATGACGCTGTACTGGATGCTGGCCGAGTCGGTCGAGCTGCGCCACGCGCCGTGGACGCTGTGGATCCACGACCTGACCTCGCGCGATCCGTTCTTCGTGCTGCCGCTGTTCAACATCGCGATCATGTGGGCGACGCAGAAGCTGACCCCGATGACCGGCATGGACCCGACCCAGCAGAAGATGATGCAGTTCATGCCGCTGGTGTTCGGCGTGATCCTGGCGTTCCTGCCGGCCGGCCTGGTGCTGTACCAAGTCGCCAACGGCGGCCTGGGCTTGCTGCAGCAGTGGATCACCACCAAGCGCTACGCCGAGGAGAACGCGACCGGCGGCGCTGGCGGCAAGGACAAGGACAAGTAACCGTTCGGCCTGGCCGGATCGGTTCCGCGAAGCCCGCCGCAAGGCGGGCTTTTGCGTTCTTGGGGATAAGTCGCGGGCTGCGCCGCAAGGACGGCCAGCCTCGTGTGGGAGGGACTTCAGCCGCGACGCCTTTGTTCCAGATCGCCGCGACCTGAGCCGAAGGCGTCGGGGCTGAAGCCCCTCCCACAACAGCCCGCGCCGATACGCGAGTTATCCCCAACCCGGGCCAGCCACTATCATTCGCCCATGACCGCCCCCGCCTTCGCCCGCGACACCATCGCCGCCATCGCCACCGCGCCCGGCGCCGGCGGCGTCGGCATCGTGCGCCTGTCCGGCGCGAACGCGCGCGCGATCGCCGAAACCATGAGCGGCCGCACGCTGCAGCCGCGCCACGCGCACTACGTGCGCTTCACCGACGCCGCCGGCGACACCCTCGACGACGGCATCGCGCTCTACTTCGCCGCGCCGGCCAGCTACACCGGCGAGGACGTCGCCGAATTGCAGGCGCACGGCGGCCCCGCCTTGCTGGAAGAACTGCTCGCGCGCGCCTGCGCGCTCGGCGCGCGCCGCGCGCGGCCGGGCGAGTTCAGCGAACGCGCTTTTCTCGAAGGCCGGCTCGATCTCGCCCAGGCCGAGGCCGTCGCCGACCTGATCGCCGCCGCCGACGCGCGCGCCGCCCGCGCCGCGCGGCGCGCGCTCGACGGCGAATTTTCGCGCCGGGTCGAAGCGCTCGCCGGCGATCTGCTGGCGGTGCGCGTGCACGTGGAAGCGGCGATCGACTTCGCCGACGAACCCATCGACACGCTCGGCGGCGGCGCGCTGCGCCAGCGCCTGGACGCGGCCGCCACGGCGCTGGACGAATTGCTCGCCGCGGCCGAACGCGGCCGGCGCCTGCGCGACGGCCTGCATGCGGTGATCGTCGGCCCGCCGAATGCCGGCAAGAGTTCGCTGTTGAACGCGCTGGCCGGCAGCGAACGCGCGATCGTCACCGACATCGCCGGCACCACCCGCGACCTGCTGCACGAAACCATCAAGCTCGACGGCGTCGAACTGACTCTGGTCGACACCGCCGGCCTGCGCGACGGCGGCGACGCGATCGAACGCGAAGGCATGCGCCGCGCGCGCAGCGAACTCGACCGCGCCGACCTCGCCATCGTCGTACTCGACGCGCGCGACCCGCACGGCGGCCTGGCCGCGGTCGCCGACGCGATCGCGCCGGTGCCGGCGCGCCTGTTCGTCTACAACAAGATCGACCTGCTCGAATCGGACTACGACTCGCCGGGCCCGGCCGATGTGGGCGGCGAGGATCGCGTGTTCGTGTCGGCGCAGACCGGCGCGGGACTCGACGCGCTGCACGCGCGTTTGCGCGCGCTGGCGCAGGGCGACGCGGGCGAAGCGATGGAAGGCGCGTTCACCGCGCGGGCGCGGCATGTCGATGCGCTGATACGCGCCGGTGCGGAACTGGACGAGGCGCGGGTGCAGCTGGACCACGAGATGCTCGATCTTGCCGCGGAGTCCTTACGACAGGCGCACGATGCGCTGGGCGAGATCACCGGACGGGTGCGTGCGGACGATCTGTTGGGGCACATCTTCTCCAGCTTCTGTATCGGCAAGTGAGGTGGGCCGCGTGTTCTTCGATAGCGGGCGTTTTTAGCGATCTGCCTACAGGAGCGCTGCTAGCGGCGAAGTTCTCGTTGCAGTGGCGTCGTAAGCGTGGTGTCGCGGTCGCGACTTGCGTCGCTCCTACAGTCGCTAAGTTGAAGCCGCGCAGAGCTGTGGATAGACGAACGCTACGATCCGAGTTCCAAGACCGCGATGGTCTCGGCGACCTACCTGTAGGAGCGGCGCGAGCCGCGACCGCGTTGTTGCAGTGGCGTCGTAAGCGCGATGTCGTGGTCGCGACTCGCGTCGCTCCTACAGTCGCTGCGTTGAAGCCGCGCAGAGTTGTGGATAAACGAGCGCCACGATCCGAGTTCCAAGGTCGCGATGGTCTCGGCGACCTACCTGTAGGAGCGGCGCGAGCCGCGACCGCGTTGTTGCAGTGGCGTCGTAAGCGCGTTGTCGCGGTCGCGACTCGCGTCGCTCCTACAGTCGCTGTGTTGTGACTACGCCGCGCGCGAATAGTCCGTGTAGCCTTCGGCCCCACCGCCGAAGTACCGCGAACGATCGCCTTCGTTCAACGGCACGTCGTGCTGCAACCGATACGGCAAATCCGGATTGGCGATGAACGGCCGGCCGAAGCCGATCAGGTCGGCCCAGCCGCGCGCCAATGCATTCTCGGCGCGCGCCTTGGTGTATTTGCCCGAGTAGATCAGCGTGCCGCGATAGATCATGCGCAAGGCTTCGCGGAACGCGTCGGGCATGCCGGGGGCGTCGTCCCAGTCGGCTTCGGCGATGTGCAGGTAGGCGATGCCGATGTCGTCCAGGAGTTTGGCGGCGGCCAGGTAGGTCGCTTGCGGGGTGTCGTCGACCGCGCCTTGCAGCGTGGTCAGCGGGGCCAGGCGTACGCCGACGCGGTCGGCGCCGATGGCGTCGCTCACGGCCTGGGCGACTTCGCGCAGGAAGCGCAGGCGGTTGGGCAGCGATCCGCCGTATTCGTCGTCGCGCGCGTTGGCTTGCGAGTCGATGAATTGGTTGATCAGGTAGCCGTTGGCGCCGTGCAGTTCGATGCCGTCGAAGCCGGCGGCGATGGCGTTGCGCGCGGCTTGGGCGTAGTCGGCGACGATGCCGGGAATTTCGTCCAGGCGCAGCGCGCGCGGCGCGGAGTGCTGGACCATTTCGCCGACGCCCGCTTCGGGGCCGCGGCCTTCGGGGTCGACGAACACCTTGACGCCTTGCGCGATCAACGCCGACGACGACACCGGCGCGGCGCCGCCGTCCTGCAGGGCGATGTGGGAGACGCGGCCGACATGCCAGAGCTGGGCGAAGATGCGTCCGCCCGCGGCGTGCACGGCGTCGGCGACGCGGCGCCATCCGGCGACTTGTTCGGGTGTGTGGATGCCGGGCGTCCAGGCGTAGCCCTGGCCCTGGCGGCTGATCTGGGTGCCTTCGCTGACGATCAGGCCGGCGCCGGCGCGCTGGGCGTAGTACTGCGCCATCAGTTCGGTGGCGACTTCGCCGCGGCCGGCGCGCGAGCGGGTCATCGGCGGCATGACGATGCGGTTGGGGACGTCGAGGGCGCCGATGCGGTGTGGGGTGAACAACATGGGGGAATCTCGCGGGAGTTGGGGACGATGTGGGGCGCGGCGTGCGCGCGGGTAGGCGTCGCGGCGCCGATGCTATGTTGCGTGGGTGAGGCTGCGGGGCGAACGTGCGCGATGGCGGTCGCGACTCGCG
The DNA here is from genome assembly GCF_031199375.1 of Lysobacter yananisis. Lineage (NCBI taxonomy): Bacteria > Pseudomonadati > Pseudomonadota > Gammaproteobacteria > Lysobacterales > Lysobacteraceae > Lysobacter > Lysobacter yananisis. The sequence continues at coordinate 1,615,338 of NZ_CP133568.1, read as the reverse complement.
TCGCTCCTGCACGGAGATCGCGTAGCGGCCGCGGCTCGCGCAGGAGCGACGCGAGTCGCGACCGCGAACACTCAACGACCGCGCAACCGCCTCAATCCCACGCCGGCGCCAACCCCGCCGGATCGGTCAACCGCTCGCCGCGATCCAGCGCCGCGATGCGCCGCAGGTCCTCATCGTCCAGGCGGAGCGACATCGCCAGCAGGTTGCCGGCGAGGTTCTCGCGTTTGGTCGACGACGGAATCACCGCATAGCCCGACTGCATCGCCCAGGCCAGCGCCACCTGCGCCGGCGTGGCGCGATGCTTGCCGGCGATATCCACAAGCGCGGGATCGTTCAACACCTTGCCGTAGGCCAGGGTCATGTACGAGGTCAGCCCGATCCCCGCCTCGCGCGCGAACTGCGCGAGCTTGCGGTTCTGCAGGTACGGATGCAGCTCGACCTGGTTGGTGGCGATCTCATCGCTGCCGACCGCGGCGATCGCGCGCTGCATCAGGTCGATGTTGAAGTTGGACACGCCGATCGCGCGGGTCAGGCCTTCGCGCTTGGCCTGCAGCAGCGCGGCCATGAATTCGTCCACGGCCACCGCGTCGTTCGGCGAGGGCCAGTGGATCAGGGTCAGGTCGACGTAGTCGCTGCGCAGCTTGGCCAGACTCTCGCGCAGGCTGGGGATAAGCCGCTCGCGTGCGAGGTTGTCGATCCAGATCTTGGTGGTGAGGTACACCTCGCCACGCGCCACGCCGCTGTCGGCGAGCGCTTGGCCGACCTGCGCTTCGTTGCCGTAGATCTGCGCGGTGTCGATGGCGCGGTAGCCGAGTTCCAGGCCGGTGCGGACGGAATCGACGACGGTCTGGCCCTGGAGGCGGAAGGTGCCGAGGCCGAAAGCGGGAACGCTCATGTGGATATCTCCGGAAAGTAAGCGGGGAAGGATTCAGTGCGCGGCGACGGCGAGGCCGTCGGCGCGGTCGGCGACGCCGTCGCGGCGGTCGAGGCGGCCGCTCAGCGCGGTCAGGCCGAACGCGGCGAACACCACCAGCGCGGCGATCCACGGGGTGTGGGCGAGGCCGAGGTGGGCGACGACCTGTCCACCGGCCCAGGCGCCGCCGGCGACGCCGAGGTTGAACGCGGCGATGTTGAAACCGGCGGCGGTGTCGACCGCTTGCGGCGCGTAGCGCTGCGCCTGCTTGACCACGTACACCTGCAGGCCGGGCACGTTGCCGAACGCGACCGCGCCCCAGGCCAGCGCCGTGAGCACCACCAGCCACGGGCTGTGCGCGGTGAAGGTCAGCGCCAGCAGCACCGCGGCGAGCAGCGCGAAGATGGTCTTGAGCGCCTTGACCGGGCCGTGGCGGTCGGCGAGGCGGCCGCCCCAAACGTTGCCGACCGCGACCGACACGCCATAGGCCAACAGCACCGCGCCGACCAGGTTCGGGCCGAGTCCGGCGATGTCCTGCAGGATCGGGGCGAGGAAGGTGAAGGCGATCAGCGAGCCGCCGTAGCCGACCGCGGTCATCGCGTAGACCAGCAGCAGGCGCGGTTGCAGCAGCAATGCCGCCTGCTGGCGCAGCGGCGCCGGCGCGGCGTGGGCGATCCGCCGCGGCACGAACAGCGCGCTGCCGGCCAGCGCGATCAGGCCGAAGCCGGCGACGGCGAGGAAGGTCGAACGCCAGCCGAAGTGCTGGCCGAGGAAGGTGCCCAGCGGGATGCCGGTGACGAAGGCCACGGTCATGCCGCTGAACATGGTGGCGATGGCGCTGGCGGCCTTTTCCTTCGGCACCAGGCTGGTCGCGATGATCGAGCCGACCGAGAAGAACACGCCGTGGGCCAGGCCGGTCAGCACGCGCGCGACGACCAGGGTGGCGTAGCCGGGCGCCAGCCAGGCGACCACGTTGCCGACGGTGAACACGGCCATCAGCCCGACCAGCAGCGCCTTGCGCGGCACCCGCCCGGTCAGCGCGGTCAGCAGCGGCGCGCCGAGCGCGACGGCCAGCGCGTACAGGCTGACCAGCAGGCCGGCCGAGGGCAGGTCGACGCGCAGGTCGGCGGCGAGGGTCGGGATCAGGCCGACGATGACGAACTCGGTGGTGCCGATGGCGAAGGCGCCGAGGGTCAGGGCCAACAGGGCGAGGGGCATGGCGGGCATCCAGGGGCCGAAGGATTCGGCGGTTCGGGATGCGCAGTGTCGGCGGACGGCCTTTGCGGAAAAATACGGGTTCTATCGAATTACATTTGACTGAAAATCAAATATCGAAGCGGCGCGGGTTGTGGATAAGAGCGGTACAAGATCCGCACAACCTCCGGGAAAACCAGGCTGCGCAAGGCGATAGAGGCGGTTCGGTTTATCCACAGCCGGCTTATCCACAGCTGGTCTATCCACAACCTGCGATGCCAGCGCCGCGAACACCGGCGCGGTCCCGAAGCTGTGGATAAACCCCGCCTGTGGATAACGCTCAGCGATTGGCGCCGAACACCGCCAGCAGGACCAGCAGCGCGATCGCCGCGGCCGCCACGGCGAAGGCGATCTTGATCCAGCTGTACGGCCGCTCGCCGGCCAGCGCGCCGGTGTAGCCGTTGGCCAGCACCTGATAGCTGCGCGAGCCGTAGGTGTAGCTGACCAGCCACACCGGCACCAGCACGTGCTTGAAGGTGCGCCGGCTCAGGGTCGCGTCGACCTGCAGGTTGCGCTGGGTGTCGCCCGGCACTTCCGCCGAGCAGGCGTCGCGGGTGCGTGCGCGCATCTGCGCCTCGCCGCGCTGGGCGGCCTGGCGCAGGTCCACCTGGTAACGCTCCACGGTCCAGCCGCGCACGAACTCGGGCGAGTACGGCTTGAGGTCGCTGGCGGTGGGGAAGTCGCCGATCTTCTGCAGCAGGTCCGCGTGCACGCCGACCGTGCCCGGCACCAGTTCGTCGTTGAAGAACAGCTGCAATGCGCCCGAGGCCGGTTCCCAGCGGATCTTCTGCACCTCGCGGGTCTTGCGCTGGCCGTTCTCGGTGTAGCTCTCGGTGACGTAGTAGTAATGACCGGCCTCGGCGCTCCAGCGCGCGGACACGTCGGCGTCGAAGGTCCAGTACGGCAGGTACACGCCCTTGAGCGTGTCGGTCAGCGCCGCGGTCTTGAGCCGGTTCGGCGCGAACCAGCGGCTGCCGTACCACTTGCGGATCGCGTCGCGCACCTGGCCGTCGCTGACCTTGAACGGCAGCAGGCTTTCCGGGGTGATCGCATCGCCGAGCGACTCGTGGTCGATGATCGAGGGCGAGCCGCAGAACTCGCAGCGGTCGGCGACCTTGCCGTCGACGAACACCGAGATCGCGTGGCAGCTCTGGCACTGCACCTCGCGCCGCTGCGCGCCGTAGCCGCGCTGCTCGGGCGGGGTCGCGGCCATGCTGCGCAGCAGGTCGAGCGCGTGGCCGTTTTGCGAGCCCTTGAGCTCGAATCCGCCGCCGTCCGCGCCGCTGGCCTTGACGCTCCAGCTGCTGGCGGTCGCCGGCGCGCCGCCGGGCGTGCGCGCCAGCCGCTCGATGGTGGCGTGGATCGCGGCGAGGTCCGGGTCCTGCGCGCCGGTCGCGGTCGCGGCCGGCGCGTTCGCGCCCGGCGACTCGGGCGGCAGCCGCGCCAGCGCCTGTTCCAGATCGTGCTCGACGATCTGCGCGCTGCCGTCGCCGGCGCCCTGCGGCGCCTGCGCCAGCGGCACCACGGTGCCGCAGTACGGGCAGGCCAGCGCCTGCTTGGCCGCATTCCATTGCAGATCCCCGCCGCACTCCGGGCAGGGATGTTTTCCGACGGTGGCCTTGTCCATCAGCCGCGCAGGAATTCTTCGAGCGCGGACTTGGCGATGCGGGTGGCGTTGCCGATCTTGCGCGCCTTGAGGTCGCCGGCGGCGATCGCCGCCATCACGTCCTCGACCGACACGCCGAGCGCGGCGGCGGCCTGTTCGGGCGTGAGCACTTCGAGCCCGGCGGCGGCGGGGGCGGCGTCGGCGGGCGCCGCGGCCTGCGCCGGCGCCGCGCCCGGCGCGCCCTGCATGCCGCGCATCATTTCCTGGGCGATGCCGAAGCCGACCGCCATCTGCGCCGGCACCGCGGCCGAGGCGTCGCCGCCCTGGCCCATCGCGCTGCCCATCTGGAACTTGACGTAGTCGTTGAGGTTGCCGACCGCGCTCATGCTCGAGCGCGCGTCGATGGCCTTCTCCACCTCCGGCGGCACCGACACGTTCTCCAGCACGAACGAGGTGATCTCGATGCCGTACTTGGAGGTCATCGCCGGGTTGATCACCGGCAGCAGCGCGTCGCCGAGTTCGCTGTAGCGCGAGGCCACGTCCAGCGCCGGCACCTTGGCGGTGGCCAGGGCCTCGGTGAACACGCTGACGATGCGCGAACGCATGGTGTCGGCGAATTCGTCGAGGCGGAAATTCTGGTCGGTGCCGGCCACTTCCCGGAGGAACTTCGGCGGATCGACGATGCGGAAGTCGTAGGTGCCGAACGCGCGCAGGCGGACCACGCCGAAGTCGGCGTCGCGCATCATCACCGGGTTGGCGGTGCCCCACTTGTTGCCGGTGAACAACCGGGTGTTGAGGAAGTAGACGTCGCACTTGAACGGCGAATCGAAGCCGTACTTCCAACCCAGGATGGTCGACAGGACCGGGATGTTCTCGGTCTTGAGGGTGTGCTTGCCGGGACCGAACAGGTCGGCGTACTGGCCGGCGGCGACGAACTGGACCTGCTGCGACTCGCGCACGATCAGCTGGGCGCCGTTCTTGATCTCCTTGTCGTCGTCCGGATAGCGGTAGGAGAGGGTGTCGCGCGAGTCATCGGTCCACTCGATGATCTCCAGCAGTTCGCCCTTGATGAAACCCAGAATGCTCATGGTGCCGCTCCCGCTTCCTGCCAGTGGTGCGGCCGATTCTAAGACAGCCGGTTCGCGCGCCGCATGCCGGCGCGCAGGCCGGGGTGGACCCGCGGGCGGCGCGACGGCGTCGGCGGCCGGCGGCCCGGCCCACAGGCGGCCGGCGCCGCGCCGAGAGCGCCAGGTTGCGCGGCCGGGCCGGGCTCGATGCAGCGCCGGAGCGCATCGATTCCACGCCCGCGCGCCGACCTGCCGCGCTGCGTCCATCCGTAACCGCACGGGGCACCGCCGCGACGGTGCCGGCAAGCGCGAGAACTGTGGCGCCGGTCGCGTGCGCCGCCGCGAACCGACACACCCGGTATCGGTGCGCCCCGCGATGGATGGCACACTCGGCCCCTGACGCCCATCGCGGGGGCCGCGGCAACCTGAATGCTTGACAAACGCGGCTCGCTGGCGCGTTCTATCCGGCGTGCGCCCGGCCCCGTATCGGACGGGGACTCGCGTACTTCAGGGGAGCTTTTATCGATGATCGCCAATAACGACCGGCACTACAGCCGGCTGTCCGCTGTGAAGCAGGTGTCCGCCGTGTTCGCGCTCGGATGCGCGCTGGCGGCCTGCGGTAAGAAGGAAGACGCCGCCCCGGCCGCGCCGGAGCAGGCCGCGCCGAACGCCGCCGCACCGGCGGCGAGCGCGAACAACGCCGTCTCGGCCAAGGTCTCGGCCCTGTCGGTGGAGCAACTGCGCGAAGCCGCGCGCAAGGCGTACGCGGAGAACCGCCTGTACGCACCGGTCGAAGACAATGCGGTGGAGTACTACCTGGCCCTGCGCGAGAAGGCGCCGGCCGATGCGGTGGCCTCCAGCGCGCTGACCGACCTGCTGCCGATGACGGTGATCGCCACCGAGCAAAGCATCGGCCGCGAGGATTTCAGCGAAGCCCAGCGCCTGTCGGCGCTGATCGAACGCGCCGACCCGCAGCACCCGGCCCTGGCCCGGCTCAAGGCCTCCATCGGCGCCGCCCAGCAGGCGGTGACCAAGCGCGCCGAACAGGAAAAGCTCACCGCCGAGGAGCAGGCGCGCAAGCAGGCCGAGCTGGAGAAGCAGCGCCTGGCCCAGCAGCAGCAACAGCAGCAACAGGCCGCGCAGCAGCTGGCCACGCAGCAGGCGGCCGAACGCCAGGCCGCGACCCAGCGCGCGGCCGAACAACGCGCCGCCGAACAGCGCGCGGCCGAGCAGCGCGCCGCCGCGCCGGCCGTCGCGCCGGAACGTCCGGCCCCGGCGCCGGCCGCGCCGAGCGCACCGGCCGCCGCGCCGAGCGAACTGCGCGCGGTTTCGACCCCGGCCCCGCGCTACCCGCCCGACGCGTTGCGCGCGGGCACCTCCGGCGAAGTCCAGGTCGAGTTCACCGTCGGCACCGACGGCTCGGTCACCGCCGCGCGCGTGGTCCGCGCCAACCCGCCGCGGGTGTTCGACCGCGAAGCGGTCAACGCGGTGCGCAAGTGGCGCTTCCAGCCGGTCGCCGCGCCGGTCACCACGCGCCGCACGATCGGGTTCAATCCGGGCGGTTGATCGCGGCGGACGCGACCGAAACGAAAAAGCCCGGCTCGCGCCGGGCTTTTTCTTTCTTGCGGGAAGGCCTGCAGTTTTGTGGGAGGGCCTTCAGGCCCGACGCTCTTGGCTCCGATCGCCGCAACCTGAAACAAAAGCGTCGGGCTTGAAAGCCCTCCCACAGAAAAGCCCTTCCATCGAAGGGCCTTCGCGGATCAGCCCGAAATCGCCAGCCGCTCGTTGTGGTAGCGACGTACCGCCGCGATCCACAGCAGCGCCGCCAGGCCGAAGCCGCAAGCCAGGTACATCGCCCAGGTCTGGCCGCTGATGGCTTCGCCGCGGATCACCTTGAGCAGCAGCTGGTTCTGCGCCAGGAACGGGACCGCGAACTGCCACAGCTGGGTCTTGAGCGGATTGACCATCAGCACGAAGGTCGGCAGCAGCGGCAGCAGCATCAGCCAGGTCACGTGGCTCTGCGCTTCCTTCAGGCTCTTGGCCGCGGCCGACAGATAAGTCAGCAGCGCGGTGCCGATGAACGACATCGGCAGCAGGATCAGCAGCATCTTGCCGATCGAGTACAGGCTGACGTCGAGCATGCGCCCGATCCCGCTGCTCATCTGCGCGCTGAGCTTGAACGCCAGCAGGGTCAGCAGCAGCGAGAACAATCCCAGCACGCAGGCCGCGGCGATCTTGCCGCTGACGATCGCCGAGCGCGGCGCCGGCGTGGCCAGCAACGGTTCCAGCGATTGCCGCTCGCGCTCGCCGGCGGTGGCGTCGATGATCAGGAACGCGCCGCCGGCGAAGGAGGTCATGATCAACAGGTACGGCAGCAGCGCCGACAGCACCAGGCCGCGCTTGGCCTCGGCGGTGGCGACGTCGCGGTCGGCGACGTTGACCGGCTGGACCACGTTGGCCGAGATCCCGCGCGCCAGCAGCCGCAGCGCGCCGACCTGGCGGCTGTAGCCCTCCAGCGCCGCGTGCAGCCGCCGCGCCGGGATGTCGGCGTCGCGGCGGGTGCTGTCCTGGACGATCTCCACCAGCGCCGGCTGCCCGGCCTTCCAGTCCTTGGCGAAATCGGCCGCGACGATCAGGCCGACGTCGTGGTCCTGGTTGCGCACCGCCGCGTCCAGGTCCTTCGGCGCGGGCACCGCGACGATGTTCTGGGTGGCCAGGAACTTGACCAGGTTCGGCGCGTGCTCGGCGCCGCGCACCGGTACCTTGAGCGCGCTGTCGAGCTGGGTGCGCGCGCGGTTCTCGGCCAGCGAGCCCATGCCCAACATCAGCAGCGGATACAGCAGCGGGCCCATCAGCAGGGTGATGGCGAGGGTGCGGCGGTCGCGCGAGATGTCGCGCAGTTCCTTGCGCACGACCGACCAGAAAGCGGCGAAGGCGTGGGTGTTCATGCGTGCAGGCCCTCGTCGCTGCCGATCGCCTTGACGAAGGCGTCTTCCAGATTGTCCTCGCCGGTCTGGGCGCGCAGTTCGTCGGCGGTGCCGGCGGCGACGACCTGGCCCTTGGCGATGATCACGATGCGGTCGCACAGCGCGGCGACCTCTTGCATGATGTGGCTGGAGAAGATCACGCAGCGTCCTTCTTCGCGCAGTCCGCGCAGGAATCCGCGCATCGCGCGGGTGGTCATCACGTCCAGGCCGTTGGTGGGTTCGTCCAGGATCACGTTGCGCGGGTCGTGCACCAGCGCGCGGGCGATCGCGGTCTTGGTGCGCTGGCCTTGCGAGAAGCCCTCGGTCTGGCGGTCGAGGATGTCGCCCATGTCCAGCGCCTTGGCCAACGCCAGCGTGCGCTGTTCGATCTGGGCGCGGCCCAGGCCGTGAAGTTCGCCGAAGTAGGCGATGTTCTCGCGCGCGGTCAGGCGCTTGTACACCCCGCGCGCGTCGGGCAATACGCCGAGCGCGCGGCGCACCGCGGCCGGGTCCTGGGCCGCGTCGACGCCGTCCACGCGCACCTCGCCGCGGTCGGGCCGCATCAGCGTGTAGAGCATGCGCAAGGTGGTGGTCTTGCCGGCGCCGTTGGGCCCGAGCAGGCCGGTGATCTGACCGTCGCGCGCTTCGAAGTCGACGCCTTGCACCGCGGCGACGGTGCCGGTCTTGGTCTTGAAGGATTTATGCAGGTCGTGGGCGATGATCATGTCTGTGTCCGGGAATCGAGAATGGGGACGCGCGGTCGGCGCGCGGTCGCGCCGCGGAACCGGGAGCGGGGACGGTCGATCCGATCCCGCGTCCGGCCGCCGGCGGTTACGGTTCCCACCCGTTGAACGAAACGAACGGCGGCACATAGCCCAGCGCGTCCAGGCAGCGCGCGTCGAGCTTCTTGGCGTCGGCGCTTTCCAGGAACTGGCCGAGCAGCTTGGGCGCGCAGCCGATGCGCAAGGTACTGTGGCCCTGGCCGCGCAGGATCAGGTGGCGGCCGTTGGGCAGGTGCTTGAGCACCTGGTCGCCGTAGCGCGGCGGCGTCACCGGGTCGAGTTCGCCCGACAGCAGCAGCACCGGCACGTCCGAGCGCAGCGGTTCGTGGAAGTGCTTCGGCCGCGCGCCGGTCGGCCAGACCTTGCACTGGGCGGTCAGCGCGTCGGTCATCGCCGCGCCGAGCACGGTGTCCTTGTCGGCCGGGTCGGCGACGAACAGGTCGGCGTCCTCGGCGCAGGTCACCGACAGCTGCATGCCGTAGTTGATCTCCTCGCTGAGCTGGCCGCCGATCATCTTCGACAACGCCAGCAGCGGCGCGTAGCGGCCCTGGTCGGCCTCCGACAGCACCAGCGGCAGCAGCGAGGCGGCTTCGGGCTGGTAGGAGAACATGCGCGTGAGCATGGCCACGTGGCCGGCGGTGACGCGTTCGCGGCCGGGCTCGCCGGTGGACGGATCGCGGTAGTCGACCTCGACCGGATCGGCCTGCAGCCGCGCCATCAGCTGGCGCAGCTGCTCGCGCGGCGCGGCGCCGAAGCGGCTGCGGCAGGCCGGCGTCTGCTGGCACAGCTTGAACTGCTGGGCCAGCGCGGCGTCGAGGTTGCGCGCGTGCTCGGTGCCGAGCACCAGCTCGTTGGGGACCACGCCGTCGAGGACCACCGCGCGGGTGTGCTGGGGATAGCGTCCGGCGTACTGCTGGGCGACGCGGGTGCCGTAGGAGACGCCGACCAGATCGATCTTGGCCGCGCCGATCGCCGCGCGCACCGCGTCGAGGTCGGCGACGGCGTCGGTGGTGGTGAAGCGGCGGGCGTCGACCTTGAGGTTCTGCGCGCAGCGGCGCACCGCGGCGAGCGAGTCGGCCATGATCGCGGCCTCGTCGCGCTCGCCGGCGTCGTCGGGCACCGCGTCGGCGCAGGTCAGCGGCGAGGACTTGCCGGTGCCGCGCTGGTCGATCAGCACGATGCTGCGGCGCTTGCGCACGTCGCGGAAGGCCGCGTCGACCGCGGGCCAGCTCGCCACCGCGGCCTGACCGGGGCCGCCGGCGAGGAAGAACACCGGGTCGTCGTCGACCGCCGCGTTGTCGCTCGGCGGCAGCCAGGCCAGGTTGAGTTCGATCGTCTTGCCCTTGGGCTCGGCGTGGTTCTCCGGCACCTTGAAGCGCGCGCACTGGGCGGCGATGGTGCCGCTGGCGAACGGCGAGGCCAGGGTGCAGGGTTCGAACGCGATCGCGCCGTAGCGGCGCTTGGGCGCGCTGCCGTCGCCGGCCTCGCCGCCGGCGGCGCGGTCGCAACCGGCCAGGACGCCTGCGGCCGCGAGCGCGGCGATCAACGCGAAGGCCGCGCGCAGCGGCCGGGGGTGCTTGCAAACGATGGGCATGTTCCGTGGTCTCGTCGCCAGGGCGGTGTGCGCCTGCAAGAATGACAGACCACGGTTGTGGGAAGAATGTGACCGCTCGGGGTGGTTTTTTTTCGGCGATGGTTTTCGCCGTGGGCAGGCGCGGCGGGCGGAGCCGAACGCATCGGGCCTGAAGGCCCTCCCACAAGCGCTTCGGACCTGCCTGGCCCGGGCTGTTGCGGGAGGGCCTTCAGGCCCGATGCGTTCCTCTCGGCCGGGACGCCCCGGCCGCAGCGATCACTTCGACGAGACGTACTTCTCCCGCCGGATCTGCGGCACCGGCAGCCCATGGCCCTTGAGCGCCTCGAAACAGGCGTCGACCATGTTCGGGTTGCCGCACAGGTAGGCGATGTCGCCGGCGCCGTCCGGCGCGAATTCGTCGATGAACTGCTGCACGTAGCCGTGGCGCACGTCCGGGTGCGGCTGCGCCGGCAGCTCGCGCGAGAAGCACGGCACGAAGCGGAAGCCCGGCACCCGCTCGGCGAACGCGCGGAACTCGTCGCCGTACAGCAGCTCGGCCGGAGTGCGCGCGCCGAACAGCAGCACCGCCTCGATGCCGCGCTCGCGGATCTGCTGTTCCAGCTGCGGCAGCATCGCCCGGTACGGGGTCACGCCGGTGCCGGTGGCGATCAGCAGGTAGCGGCGGTTGGCGTCGGCCGGCATCAGGCAGAAGCGGCCGAACGGGCCGCTGGCCTGGACCGTGTCGCCGTCGGCCAGACCTTCGAACAGCGCGGTCGCGGCGCCGCCGGGGACGTAGCTGACCGCGATCTCCACCGCCTCGCCGGGACCCAGCGCGTGGTCGTGGATGGTCGCCAGCGAATAGCTGCGCTTGGTCGTGGTGCCGTCGGCGTACTGGAAATGGATCTGGATGAACTGCCCGGGGATGTAGTCCAGCGGCTCGCCGTCGTCGCGCTGGAACACATAGTGGCCGACGGTCGGCGCGAGCATGCGGCGCGAGACGAGCTTGAGCGGGAATTGCTTCATTGCGACGGGTTTCTCGATGGGCCCCCGGCCGGAGCCGGACGGGCGCGGAAAGGGGCCCGGCCGCGGCATCGCGCGCGCCAAGCGACCGTCTGCGCAAAATGCCGGCCGGACCGGCGCCTGGACGCCGCGCAAACCCGGGATTCGCAACAGTCTGTGGCCGCAGTGCGGCCACGCGGCCGCCTATACTAAGCCATTCGCCGCGAGGCCCGCGGCCAGCGACCGAGACCCTCCCGCAATGACCCAGCCAACGGCCCTCGCCACGGGCCCTCGACCGGCCACGTCCGGCACCGCCACGGTCGGCACCCCCGCGCGCGCCGACGCCGTCCCCGCCCTGCGCGTGCGCGACCTGCGCAAGACCTACGACAACAAGGTCGAGGCGCTCAAGGGCGTGTCCCTGGACGTCGCCGAGGGCGATTTCTTCGCCCTGCTCGGCCCCAACGGCGCCGGCAAGTCCACCCTGATCGGCATCGTCAGTTCGCTGGTCAACCTCAGCGACGGCGCGGTGGAGATCTTCGGCACCGACCTGCAGCGCCGCCGCGACCAGGCCATGCGCCTGATCGGCCTGGTGCCGCAGGAGATCAACTTCAACATGTTCGAGAAGCCGCTCGACATCCTGGTCAACTACGCCGGCTTCTACGGCGTGCCGCGCGAGCAGGCGCTGGCGCGCGCCGAAGAGGAGCTCAAGCGCGCGCAGCTGTGGGACAAGGCCGACAAGATGAGCCGCACGCTGTCGGGCGGCATGAAGCGCCGGCTGATGATCGCGCGGGCGATGATGACCCGGCCGCGCCTGCTGATCCTCGACGAGCCCACCGCCGGCGTCGACATCGAGATACGCCGCGGGATGTGGAAGACCCTGCGCGAGATCAACGCCGCCGGCACCACCATCATCCTCACCACCCATTACCTGGAAGAAGCCGAGAGCCTGTGCCGCAACCTGGCGATCATCGACCAGGGCCGGATCGTGCAGCAGGGCCCGATGAAGGCGCTGCTGGCGATGCTCGACGTGGAAGGCTTCCTGCTCGACATCGACGGCACGCTGCCGGCCGCGCTGCCGTACATCGAAGGCGCGACCCTGGCCGCCGCCGACGACCACACCCTCGACCTGGAAATGCCGCGCGCGATGGACCTCAACCGGGTCTTCGCCGCGCTCGGCGAGGCCGGCATCCGCGTGCGTTCGATGCGCACCAAGTCCAACCGCCTGGAAGAGCTGTTCGTGCGCATGATCGCCCAGCCTTCCGCCGCCGGGAGCGCCGCATGAGCACCGACATCCAGCCGGCCGATCGCGCCGAGATTTCGCCCGCGCGCCGCAACCTGACCGCGCTGGGCACCATCGTGCGCCGCGAAGTCACCCGCATCCTGCGCATCTGGGGCCAGACCCTGGTGCCGCCGGCGATCACCATGACCCTGTACTTCCTGATCTTCGGCGGCCTGATCGGCTCGCGCATCGGCGACATGGGCGGCTACAGCTACATGGAGTTCATCGTCCCGGGCCTGGTGATGATGAGCGTGATCCAGAACAGCTACGGCAACATCTCCTCGAGCTTCTTCGGCGCCAAGTTCGGCCGCCACGTCGAGGAACTGCTGGTCAGCCCGATGCCGAACTGGGTGATCCTGTGGGGCTACGTCGCCGGCGCGGTGCTGCGCGGGCTGATGGTCGGCGCGATCGTGCTGCTGATCGCGATGTGCTTCACCAAGGTGCGCATCCCGCACCCGCTGGTGACCTTCACCACGGTGCTGCTGGGCGCGACGATCTTCTCGCTGGCCGGCTTCATCAACGCGGTGTACGCGAAGAAGTTCGACGACGTGGCGATCGTGCCGACCTTCATCCTGACCCCGCTGACCTACCTGGGCGGCGTGTTCTATTCGGTCAAGCTGCTGCCGCCGTGGGCCGAGGCGGCGACCCACGCCAACCCGATCTTCTACATGGTCAACGCGTTCCGCTACGGCCTGCTGGGCAGCAGCGACGTACCGCCGTGGGTCGCGTACGCGCTGATGCTGGCGTTCGTGGCGGCGTTGTCGTCGCTGGGCCTGTGGCTGCTCAAGCGCGGGGTCGGCCTGCGCAGCTGAGGCCGGCGTGTGCGTTCGCGGCTGCGGTATCGCGGCCGCGTCCCGCGCCAACTCCCACCGGTGCGTCGCGTCGGTGACCGTATGTACGAGTGCAGGAGCGGCGCAAGCCGCGACCGCGGCGACGCGACTACGACGAACCCGAGCTACCGCGATTGCGGCGAGAGACGGAATCCATTTTGCTCCGGCCGTTGCCGTTGCCGTTGCCGTTGCCGTTGCCGTTGCCGTTGCCGTTGCTGTTGCTGTTGCTGTTCGCCTGGACGCAACCCCAAGCAAAGCATACGTCCCGCAGCCCCGGAGGGCGCGCGCATGGATGCGCACGCGCGCCATGGGGCAGGATGCCCCTTATAGCGCGGCCCCGCGCCACTTTCGAGCCATAGTGGCTCTTGATCCGAAAAAAAGGCCTTTTCTTTGGTTACTTTCTTTGTGGCTTAAGACAAAGAAAGTGGCCCGGCCGCTTGCGGACGGAAGCTCTTGATGTTCGCTTGTCTTCATCCGTACGAAAACAAAAAAGCAGAAACCACCGCGGCACGTCCCCTGTAGGAGCGGCGCAAGCCGCGACCGCGCCATCGCGGCGATCGCGAAGTTTCGTCGTAATTGCGTTGCCGCGGTCGCGGCTCGCGCCGCTCCTACAGTCGGATACGCAACCACCCCACAACCGTCATTCCGGCGAAAGCCGGAACCCATTTTGATTTTGCTGTTGCTTCCGCCGTTATCGATGTCTCGCGTGACGACAAGCCACCATCAAAAGCTTTCGTCCGCAAGCGGCCGAGCTACTTTCTTTTGTCAGCGCGGCGCGGGGATGCGCCATAAGGGACATCCTGTCCCATGGCGCGCGCGCGCATCCATGCGCGCGCCCTCCGGGGCTGTGGGACGTGGGCTTTGCTTGGGGTTGCGTCCAAGCCAAGAGCAACAACAACAGCAGCAACAACAACAACGGCAACCGCAACTACAACCGCCGACGCTACCACCCGAAAGATCCTGCCTTGCCATCCCCTCACCGATCGAACGCCACGACGAAAATCCACACGCAACCTCACCCGCGTCGCCACCCTGAACCGACCTGCCTCTCGTTGACCCCTCCTGCACCCGGCAGGCGTTACAACGAGCCCGCCCGCACCGGGCGTAATCGCCATACCCAAGGAGCCGCCATGCGCCTGATGCCCCTCGCCGCGATCGCTTCGATCGCCTTCCTCGCCGCGTGCACCGCGCCGGACCAGAACAAGGACGCCGCCGCCCCGCCGCCGGCCGAGGTCGCGCCGGCGGCCGGCACCGATGCGGGCGCGCCGCCCGCGACCGATCCGGCCGCGCCACCGTCGGCGAAGATCGGCGCCGATCAGGTCGGCAAGCTCAGCCCGGTGCCCGCGTTCAAGGGCTTCGGCGAACACTGGAGCATCGATATCCAGTCCACCGGCGAGATGAACCACAAGGTCGATCTGACCTGGGGCAGCGGCGGCGAGAAGGCCAGCGGCACGGCGCGCTACAACGGCCAGCCGGCCGACGCGCCGAGCACGCTGATCGTGCTCAGCGGCGAATTGAACACCAAGGACGGCGCCAAGCCGATGACCATCGAGATCAGCCGCAAGGAATGCATCGACGACGGCGACAACAAGCACATGCAGTCGGTCGCCGTGCATGTCGATGGCATGGACAAGTTCGACGGCGGTTGCGGCGATCTGGCCGTGTACTGATCGCGCCGGCGCCCGCCGCGCAGACGCAACGGCCCGCATCCGCGGGCCGTTGCGTTTCTAGCGGTCGTCCGTCCGCGCCGCCGCACCGAGCCGGCGCCGCACCAGCAGCCACGACAGCGCCGGCGCCAGCAGCAACACCACCAGCACCACGATCACCCGCGCCGGCAGGTTCCAGTGTTCGCCGCCGAACATCGCCGGCAGCGAACCCAGCACGATCAACACCGGCGTCAGCAACGCCGAGACCAACGCCGGCAGCGCGCCGGCGCCGCGGCGCATCGGCGCGATCAGCGCGACCAGGCCGTGCACCGCGCCGACGCCGAGCGCGACCACGCTCATGCCCACGCGCTGTTCGCTGTCGCCGAGCGCGGTGAAGGCCGCGGCCAGGGTCTGCACCAACAAGGCCACGCCGGCGCCCAGGCACAGCGCGGTCAGCGCGCCGAGGACGCGGCGCTGGCGCGGGCTCCATTGCACCGGCGTCGCGCCGCGGCCGCCCAGGCGCCAGGCCAGCGGCAGCGCGACCAGCGCGACCAGCAGCGATTTCAGCGCGCCCAAGCCGTCGGTCCAGGCGAGCAGCGCGCGCGCGTCCGCGCGTCGCGACAGCGAGGCCAGCCACGGCATTTCCAGCATCGACCACGCCAGCCCGAGGCCGAACAGCAGCACCAGCGCGGCCAGCACGCAGGCCCAGGGGCGCGCCGGCACGCCGCGGCGATCGGTCAGCGCGCAGGCGACGACGACGACGAAGCCGACCGGCAGCCCGATCGAGCCGAGCCATTGCGCCGGATCGAAGCGCGCGCCGTGCAGCGCCGGCAGCGAACGCATCGCGATCGCGGTGAACGCGGCCGTCAGCGCCAGCATCAGGACGGTCAGAGCCAGCGGGACGAAGGCGGGCGAGCGGTTCTCGGCGGGAGCTGCGGACATGGGCGTCGTCGGCGGTTGGAAAGGGGGCGCGACAGGGTAGCCGCTTGCCCCGGGTCCGCGGTCGGCGGCTGCCGCGGAACGAGGCGGCGGCGAGCGTATCGCTTGCGTCCGACGAGCCGGATGCCGGCTAGATTGGCTCTAATTTATTCGTACTGACTTAAATTCATTGGTACCAATACTTTGCCGAGTTTTGCGCAAATATTGACCGAGTTCGAGTGGGTGTTAGCCGATCATCGCCATATTATTTTTTATTAATCATATAGATAAGTGCGAAAAACACTTTGTTACGATTTTTTCTTGTGCTGCCGGCCGAGCGCGCCCTACTAATGGGCCAGGGGGCGTGGCTCACGCTGACTTACCGGGGAAAAAAATGAATACGAATCAGGACCGCGGCCTCGCGCCGCGCCGCTCGCCGTTGATGCTGGGCATCTGCCTGGCCCTGGCCGTTCCGGCCGCGCTGGCGCAACAGGCTCCGCCCGCCGCGCCGTCCGCGGCACCAGCCGACAAACCGGCCAGCGCGCCGACCGATCTGGATCGCCTGATCGTCACCGGCTCGCGCATCCGCCGTGCCGGTTTCGACACGCTCGAACCGGCGACCGTGGTGACCAAGGACTACATCGCCAACCGCGGCCTGACCAACGTCGCCGACGCGCTCAACGAGATTCCCGGCTTCGGCCTCGGCGTCACCCCCGAAGGCGGCCAGGCCGGCTTCGGTACCGGCGTCAACTTCGTCAACCGTTTCGGCCTGGGCAGCGCGCGCACGCTGACCCTGGTCAACGGCCGCCGCTTCGTCACCAGCGCGCCGACGACCCTGTTCGGACCGGCCGCGCCCGGCCTGCAGGTCGACCTCAACGCGATCCCGACCGCGATGGTCGAGCGCATCGAGAACATCGCCATCGGCGGCGCGCCGACCTACGGCTCCGACGCGATCGCCGGCGTGGTCAACGTGATCCTGCGCAAGGACTACGAAGGCGTCGAATTCGGCAGCAGCTACGGCGTGACCGAGCAGGGCGACAACCAGCGCTACAACTTCTGGGCGCTGGTCGGCGCCGGCTTCGACGAAGGCCGCGGCAACATCACCTTCTCGTTCACCTACGACGACCAGAAGGGCGTGCTGCAGAAGGACCGCGACTACTTCCGCACCGGCTACTTCAACGCCACCAATCCGCTGGCCAGCACCATGGCCGCGGTGTTCCCGGGCCGCCAGGCCGCCACCGACGGCCGCTACAACCCGAACATCCCGTACAACACCGGCGCCAACGACGGCATCCCCAACGGCGTGATGATCCGCGACCGGCGGATCTGGACCACGCCGTTCGGCGGCCTGCTCTCGCCGACCAGCGGCCCGTTCCGCACCGGCTCGGGCAACCTGCGTCCGAACGGCTTCGGCCCCAACCGCGACGTGGTGCTGGCGTTCGACCGCTCCGGCAACGTGGTGCCGTACAACCCGGGCACGACCTTCTCGGCGACCGACGCCAGCGGCGGCGACGGCCTGAGCCTGGTCGAGGCCGGGCAGATCACCTCCGACCTCAAGCGCATGTCGATCAACACCACCGCGCGTTGGGGCCTGACCGACAACGTCGATGTGTTCATGGAGGGTTCGTTCTATTCCGCCGAGAGCACCGAGCTGGCCGACCAGTGGGTGTACAACGCGCCGCTGTTCGGCGGCCTCAGCGGCATGATCACCTTCCCGACCACCTACGCCGGCCTCAGCGACCAGGCCCGCACCACCCTGCAGGGCCTGGGCGTGGGCGCGTTCAACCTGTCGCGCGCTTCGCGCGACCTGGTCACCAACAACGGCAGCGGCACCACCGAGCTGGGCCGCATCGTGGTCGGCCTGGAGGGCAACTTCGAACTCGCCAACCGGGTGTTCTATTGGGAAGCCTCGGCCAACTACGGCCGCAGCGATTCGCGTTCCTACGGCACCTCGCTGGTCCAGCAGAATTTCATCAACTCGCTCAACGTGGTGCGTAACGCGCAGGGCCAGCTGGTGTGCTCGCCGACGCCGATCGCGGACCTGTTCATTCCCGACGCGAACGGCCGCAACGGCAACACGCCGATCGCCGATCCCAATTGCGTGCCGCTGGACCTGTTCGGCGAAGGCCGTCCCAGCGCCGCCGCGCGCAACTACGTGACCACCCGCACCGTCGCCCAGGCGCTGCAGGAGCAGGAGGTCTACAACGTCAACGTGTCGAGCACGCTGCTGGAGATGTGGGGCGGCCCGGTGCAGTACAACATCGGCTACGAACACCGCAAGGAAAGCGGCCTGTTCGATCCCGGCCAGTTCCTCACCGCCGGCCGCGGCCGCTCGGTGGCGATCACGCCGCTGCAGGGCGAGTACTCGACCAACGAATGGTTCGGCGAATTCGTGTTGCCGCTGGTCAACCCGGAGAAGAACTTCATCGGCCTGCGCAAGCTCGATGTGATCGGCAAGTACCGCCAGGTCGACAGCAGCATCAACGGCAAGTTCGACACCTACACCTACGGCCTGCAGTGGAAGCCGTTCGACGATCTGGAAGTGCGCGGCAACTTCACCCGTTCGCTGCGTTCGCCGTCGATCACCGAAGCATTCCTGCCGCGCGCGACCTCGTTCGCGTTCGTCACCAACGACCCCTGCGATACCCGCTTCATCAACGGCGGCAACCGTCCGGCCACGCGCGCGGCGAACTGCCAGGCGTTCCTGAACTACTACGGCCTGCCCAACTTCACTTCCAACGCCCACGGTGCCTCGATCCAGGGCGTGTCGTCGGGCAACCCGAACCTGCGCAACGAATCCTCCGATTCCTACAGCTACGGCTTCACCTGGGCGCCGTCGTTCCTGGAAGGGCTGACCGTCACCGCCGACTACTACAAGATCGAGATCACCGACGTGATCGCGCAGCTGACGCCGCAGGACATGGCGGCGGCCTGCTTCGACTCGACCGAGTTCAACACCGCCGACATCCCCAACGCCAATCCGTTCTGCAGCCTGATCACCCGCAACGCGCCGGGCAGCGCGCAGCCGGGCCAGGCGACCACGTTCAACGGCCAGTTCGTCAACGGCAAGTTCTACAACATGGAGGCGTACTCGACCGAGATCGCCTACCGCTTCGACACCGACCGCTTCGGCCGGTTCGCGCTCGGCATGACCGGCTACTTCCCGCGCGAGCTGACCCTGGACACCACCGGCGTGGCGCCGAACCCGGCGGTCGGCGAGATCGGCAACTCCAAGCGCCAGTACCAGTTCAGCGGCGCCTGGGAGAAGGGGGCGTGGGGCCTGAACCTGGCCGCGAACTACCTCAGCAGCGCCGAGTTCGACGTGCTCAACACGGCCGAGACGCGCGACATCCTCAAGATCGACAGCTATTGGCTGTTCAACGCCGGCGCGCGTTATCGCCTCAACGATCACGCCACCATCCGCCTGGCGGTCAGCAACCTGCTCGACAAGGACCCGCCGGCCTTCGCCCAGACCTCGGCCAATCTGTTCAGCACCTACGACATCCTCGGCCGCCGCTACAACCTGTCGTTCGAGTGGAAGTTCTGAGCTGGCGCGACCGCGACAGCAGGTCCGCATAGAAAACCGGCAACACCGTGAGCCGGCCCGATCTCCGACGGGCCGGCTCTTTTTTGCCTGCGTAGCGGCTTCACGCCGGCCGCCGCTTCACGCCGGTCGCGGCGGCGCGTTGAGCATGACGACGGCGGCGCGTCGCTGCCGATACAGGAGTCGTCCATGCGTACTTTCTTCGCCGCGGCCTGCGCGCTGGTCCTGGCCGGGTCCGGCGCCGCCGCGCACGCGCAGCAAACCACCTTTCCCGCGCCGAAGTTCCGCGGCGGCAACACCGACTGGCAGGTGGTGCTGAGCACGCGGCAGACGGACCTGTCGGTGGTCTACCGGCTGCGCGTGCCGCAAGCCGCTGATCCGCTGAGCAGCGGCCTGCGCCACGGCGGCGCCGCGGCCGGCGGGTACGAACTGATCGGCACGATCGGGGTGGAAAAGACTTCGGTGACGGTGAAGATCGCGCCGGTGCCGTTGGGCGGGGTATGCAAGATCGACAACGGCCTGATGGGCGACGCCTACGGCCGCTTCGCCTACTCGATCGACGTGATCCCGGAGAAATCCAAGCCGCTGTCGACCAAGGCCGACCACAAGCCCTGGCCGGCGAAGTGGTCCGGCTGCGGCAACTTCACCCTGGACTGAGCGGGCGCAGCGGTCAGCGCGGCGGCAGGCGGAAGAACGCGGTCGCCGTCGCGGTGCTGTGGGCGGCGGCGGTCGCAGCGTCCTCGCCGCGGTCGCGCGCCAGCTCCTCGACGATGTGGGCCAGGTACATCGGTTCGTTGCGCCGGTGCGACGGCGCCGGCTTGACCGTGCGCGGCAGCAGGTAAGGCGCGTCGGTCTCGATCATCAGCCGCTGCGCCGGAATGTGCTTGACCAGCTCGCGCAGGTGCAGGCCGCGGCGTTCGTCGCACAGCCAGCCGGTGATGCCGATGTACCAATCGCGGTCGAGGTAGGCGAACAGCTCCTCGCGCGTGCCGGTGAAGCAGTGCACCACCGCCGGGCCGATCTTGCCGTCGAAGTTCTTCATCATCGCGACGAAGTCCTCGTGCGCGTCGCGCTGGTGCAGGAACAGCGGCTTGCCGGTGTCGGCCGCGGTCTGCAGCTGCATCTCGAACGCGCGCCGCTGCGCCGGGCGCGGCGAGAAGTCGCGGAAGTAGTCCAGGCCGCATTCGCCGACCGCGACCACCTCGTCGTGGGCCAGCAGCGCACGCATCTCCGCATCGCATTCGGCGGTGTACTCGCTGGCATGGTGCGGATGCACGCCGGCGGTGGCGAACAGCTCGCCCGGATGCCGCCGCGCCAGTTCCAGCGCCTTGGGCGAATGCTCGCGGCTGGCGCCGGTGATCACCATGCGGCTCACGCCGGCCTCGCGCGCGCGCTGCAGCACCGCGTCGCGGTCGTGGTCGAAGCTGTCGTGGGTGAGGTTGGCGCCGATGTCGATCAGTTGCATGGGGCACAGCGGAAGCGGGGGCAGCGCGCAGTGTAGAGGCTCGCCGCGACCGGCCCAACCTGCGCGCGGCCACGGGGTTCGGCCGGCGCGTCCGTTCCGCCCGGCCAGCGTTCGCGACGGGGGCTTCGGGGCGGGCGACGCCCACGCCATGCGCACGATCGGCGCGACATCGCTCGTCGTCGCGCGCCCGAGCCGATGGCGAAGACGAAAACGCCGACCGCACCCAACGCCGCGCGCCGCGGTCGGCGCCGGAAGCATGGCGCTTGCGGCGGCTGCGGCAAACCCCGGTCGGCGACGCGCCGCCGGCCGCGCCATTCCGGCCGCCGTCGCCGGTCCGTATCCTTGCGCGGGTGAACACGCCCGCCTTCCCCATCGATCCGCTGTTGCCGCAGATCCGCGCCAGCCTCGCCGCCCATCCGCGCCTGGTGCTGGAAGCGCCGCCCGGTGCCGGCAAGACCACCCAGGTGCCGCCGGCGCTGCTCGACGCGCCGTGGCTGGACGGGCGCCGGATCGTGATGCTGGAGCCGCGCCGCGTGGCCGCGCGCGCCGCGGCCCACTTCATGGCGCGCCAGCGCGGCGAGGCCGCCGGCGACACCGTCGGCTATCGCATCCGCTTCGAGAACAAGGTCGGCCCGCGCACCCGCATCGAGGTGGTCACCGAAGGCATCCTGACCCGGATGATCCAGGACGACCCCACGCTCGAAGGCGTCGGCGCGCTGCTGTTCGACGAATTCCACGAACGCCACCTCGCCGCCGACCTCGGCCTGGCGCTGGCGCTGGACGTGCAGTCCTCGCTGCGCGAAGACCTGCGCATCGTGGTGATGTCGGCCACCCTCGACGGCGAGCGGCTGGCGCAGTTCCTCGACGCGCCGCGATTGAGCAGCGCCGGGCGCAGCCATCCGGTGCAGATCGGGCACTACCCGGCGCGGCGCGAGGAGACGCTCGAACACCAGCTCAGGCGCGCGGTCGAGCACGCGCTGGCCGCGCACCCCGGCGACGTGCTCGCGTTCCTGCCCGGCCAGCGCGAGATCGCCCGCGCCGACGCCGCGCTGGCCGCCAGCGAGGCCGCGCGCGGCGTCGACGTGCTGGCCCTGTACGGCGAACTGCCGGTGGAGCAACAGAGCCGCGTGCTGCAGCCCGACCCCGACGGCCGCCGACGGGTGGTGCTGGCGACCAACGTCGCCGAATCCAGCGTGACCCTGCCCGGCGTGCGCGTGGTGATCGACTCGGGCCTGGCGCGCGAGCCGCGCTACGATCCCAACAGCGGCTTCGCCCGCCTCGACGTGGTCGCCATCGCCCAGGCCTCGGCCGACCAGCGCGCGGGCCGCGCCGGCCGCGTCGCCGACGGCTGGGCATATCGGCTGTGGCCGCAATCGCAGCGGCTGGAGCCGCAGCGGCGGCCGGAAATGGCCCAGGTCGAACTGGCCGGTCTGGCGCTGGAACTGGCCGCCTGGGGCGATGCCGGCCTGCGCTTCCTCGACCCGCCGCCGCCCGGCGCGATGGGCGCGGCGCGCGAACTGCTGCTGCGCCTGGGCGCGCTGGAACCCGGCGCCGGCGCGCAACCGGCGATCACCGCGTTCGGCCGGCGCATGCTCGCGCTGGGCACGCATCCGCGCCTGGCGGCGATGCTGTTGGCGCCGCGCGACGCCGGCGAGCGCGCCCTGGCCTGCGACCTGGCCGCGTTGCTGGAGGCGCGCGACCCGCTGCGCAGCGGCGGCGACGCGCTGCACGCGCGCTGGCAGGCGCTGGCCGCGTTCCGCGCCGGCCGCGCGCCGGCCGAGGCCTCGCGCTCGGCGCTGGCCGCGCTCGACCAGGCCAGCAAGCAATGGCGCCGGCGCCTGCGCGTGGACGCGTCGCCGCCGGTCTCGGCGCCGGCGCATCGGCTCGGCGACCTGCTGCTGCACGCGTTTCCCGACCGCATCGCGCGCCAGCATCCCGCCGACCCCTACCGCTACCAACTCGCCAACGGCCGCAGCGCCAAGCTGTTCGACGACAGCGCGGTCTACGGCGAGCCGTGGCTGGCGATCAGCGAACTGCGCGACGACCCGCGCGACGCGCGCATCCTGCGCGCCGCGCCGCTCGACTCGGCGCGGCTGGAGCGCGAATTCCCGCAGCGCTTCGTCAGCGAAGACCGGGTGGTGTGGGACGCCGGCGCGCGCGCGATCGCGGCGGTGCGCGAGCGCCGCTTCGACCGCATCGTGATCGACAGTCGCGCACTGGCGCGGCCCGACCCGGCGCGCTACGCCGACGCCCTGGTCGACGCGGTGCGCCAGCTCGGCCTGGACGCGTTGCCGTGGACGCCGGGCCTGCGCCAGTGGCGCGCGCGGGTGCGCTGCCTGCGCGAATGGATGCCCGAGCTCGCACAGGGCGAGGCGCCGCTGCCGGACTTGTCCGACGCGGCCTTGCTGGAACGCCTGGACGCATGGCTCAAGCCCGCGCTCAGCGGCAAGAGCCGGCTCGACGCGCTCGACGAAGCGGCCTTCGGCGATGCGCTGCGTTCGCTGTGCGATTGGTCGTGGCGGCAGAAACTCGACGCGCTCGCGCCGACCCGCATCGTGGTGCCCTCGGGCATGGAACGGACGATCGAGTACGGCTACGACGACCACGCCGACGACGGCCGCGGCGCCGCGCAGGCGCCGGTGCTGGCGGTGAAACTGCAGGAGCTGTTCGGCCTCGCCGACACCCCGCGCATCGGCGACGGCCGCGTGCCGCTGACCCTGCACCTGCTCTCGCCCGCCGGCCGGCCCTTGCAGGTGACCCAGGACTTGCGCGGCTTCTGGGAGCGCACCTACCCGGAAGTGAAGAAGGAAATGAAAGGCCGCTATCCCAAGCACCCGTGGCCCGACGATCCGTGGACGGCGAAAGCCACGCACCGGGCCAAGCCGCGCGGCACCTGATGCGTGCCAAACGATTGGCATCAAGCGATCCGTGCAAGTGATTCGTACCAAGTGGGTCGCGCCAAGTAATCCGTACCCGGCCGTAGCCGCGCCGGCGTTCGCTGGCGGCGGCGCAAGCCGTCAGCGCGTCGAGCCCACCACGACGCCGTCGCGTCGTCGTATCCTCTACCCGCGTATTCAGCCCGCAGCCATGCCGTGTCGCCTGCGCTCACAGAATTTCAACGGTGGCGCACCGACACTGGAACCCGCTTTTCTTCCTGTCCCCTCTCATCCAGGACCGATACGATGAGCAAGTTCGATTCTCTGCCCGACCGCGCACTGGAACTGGTGCACGCGATCAGCGCCAACCTCAAGGAAGCCGCGCCCAAGGCGGGCCAATGGCTCGACACCGGCGCCAAGTTCGGCGTGGTCAAGGCCGGCGCGCGCACCGCCGGCGGCTTCATCCGCCGCAACCCCGTGGTCGCCGTGGCCGCGGTCGCCGGCGCCGGCCTGCTGTGGTACGCCGCGGCCCGCCGCAAGGCGCGCCAACAGGCCGAAGGCGAGCCGATCGAAGGCTCCGCGCGCCGCATCGATGCGCGTCGCGCGGCGCCGGGCGCAGGCCGTCGGCGCAGCACCCGGAACACCGCAGAGGACACCGCGGGCGAGTAAGCCGCGGTTGCTGTCGCAACGCGCAGCGCGCCGGGACACGGTGCGCTGAGTCGAAGAAGCCGGCGCGCGAGCGTCGGCTTTTTTTGTTTCGGTGGGGCACGAGTGGCGGATGTGTTCTGGATCGTTGCGGGCACGGCGGTGGTTTGCGCCGTAGCCAAGTGTCGCGGTCGCGGCTCGCGCCGCTCCTACAGGGGCTTCGGCGGCTTGCGATGCAGTCCGCTCCTCTCGTCATTCCGGTGAAAGCCGGAACCTATGTCGCGGTTGTTGCTGTTGCCTTTCGCTTGGACGCAACCCCAAGCAAAGCACACGTCCCGCAGCCCCGGAGGGCGTGCGCATGGATGCGCACGCGCGCCATGGGGCAGGATGCCCCTTATGGCGCGGCCCCGCGCCACGATGAGCCATAGTGGCTCTTGATCCGAAAAAACAAGGCCTTTTCTTTGGTTACTTTCTTTGTGGCTTAAGACAAAGAAAGTGACCCGGCCGCTTGCGGACGGAAGCTTTGGATGTTCGCTTGTCGTCACCCGAACGAACACGCAAACGTAGAGCCCACCGCGGCATGCCCCCTGTAGGAGCGGCGCAAGCCGCGACCGCGCCACCGCAAACACAGTGGAAGTTTCGTCGTAGTTGCGTTGTCGCGGTCGCGGCTCGCGCCGCTCCTACAGTCGGATACGCGACCCCACGTCCGTCATTCCGGCGAAAGCCGGAACCCATTTTGACTTTACTGCTGCTTTCGCCGTAACCAGTGTGCCGCGTGACGACAAGCCACCATCCAAAGCTTTCGTCCGCAAGCGGCCGAGCTACTTTCTTTTGTCAGCGCGACAAAAGAAAGTAGCGCTGGTCTCTAACCTCAAGTGCATCACCTCAGTGAGGCACTGTGAATGGGCCAGCAGTATTCACATCTGAGCGCAGAAGAGCGCGGGGCCATCATGGTCTTGATCGCCCAAGGGGCGAGCGGACGGCAAATCGCCCAGACGTTGGGTCGGGCGCAAAGCACCATCGCTCGCGAGTTGCGCCGTAATGGGTTTCGGTCCCATTCGGGGCCGCCGCTGCGCGGACGCCCCCGTTTCGACCCTGGCTACGATGCGACCCGGGCGGGCCGGCGGGCCCAACGGCTGCGTCGGCGGGCGCGGGTGCGCCGCAAGCTGCGACGCGACACCGTGCTGTGGCGACGCGTGCGCTATTGGCTGGAACGGTGCTGGTCGCCGCAACAGATTGCCGACAAACTGCGCGATCTGTACCCGGACCGGCCCTGGCTGCGCGTGTCGCACGAAACGATCTATACCGCGATTTATGCGATGCCGCGCGGCGAATTGCGCCGCCAGGTGACCCGTCTGCTGCGGCAGGGGCGCAAGTCCGGCCGCCGCACGCGCCAGGGAAGCGACGCCCGCGGCCATCTGCCGGATCTACCCAACATCCGCCTGCGGCCGCCGGCCGCGCATGAGCGCCTGATGCCGGGGCATTGGGAGGGCGACCTGATCGTGGGCGCGCACAATCGCTCGGCGATTGGGGTATTGGTCTGCCGCCGCACCTTGTACGTCAAGCTGGTCAAGCTCGCCGACGCGACCGCGCACACGGTGCTGGAGGCCTTCAGCTCGGCGTTCGAAGGTGTGCCGGAAAGTTTGAAGAAGACCTTGACCTACGACCAGGGCAAGGAAATGGCATCGCATCGGCAGTTGAGCGAACGCACTGGTTTAGCGATCTACTTCGCCGACCCCCATAGCCCGTGGCAACGCGGAACCTGCGAAAACACCAACGGCTTGTTGCGGCAATACTTTCCCAAGGGCACCGATCTGTCGGTGCATTCCGCGCAGCGCCTCAAAGAGGTGGCGTGGGAAATGAACAACCGCCCCCGTCGTAGCCTGGGCAGGCGCTCGCCCGTCGAGGTGCTCTATGAGGAACTCAAAAACCCGCGGGCGCAGGGTGATGCACTTGGACATTGACTCCGCCAGCCAAAGAAAAACGCTTGTTTAAGGTCACAAGCCACTAGGTCCAGCACCCGGCGCGGGGATGCGCCGTAAGGGGCCTCCTGCCCCTACGGCGCACGCGCGCATCCATGCGCGCGCCCTCCGGGTCTGCGGGACATCGGCCTCGCGCGAGATGCAGATAAAGCAACGGCAAGAGCAACGGCAACGACTGAATGGATTCCGGCTGTCGCCGGAATGTCGATGGCAGATGCGTGGCTTCGGATGGACGTGGGACGTAAGGCGCCGACGAAAATCCGCGGTCGTCCGATCAGGCTTCCGGCAACTCGATGATGAACCGCGAGCCGCCGTGCTTGCGTTCCTCGTACCACAGCTGCCCGCCGGCGTTGACCACGATCTGCTTGGCCAGCGACAGGCCCAGCCCGCTCGACAGGCCGTCGTCGATGTCGGCTTCGTGCAGGCGCACGAACGGTTTGAACAGTTCGCGTTGGCGCGCCACCGGAATGCCCGGGCCGCGGTCGGCGACGATCAGTTGCCAGAAGCCGGGCGCGCTGTTGCGCGCGGCCAGGGTCAGGTCGCTGCCGGGCGCGTATTTCATCGCGTTGGTGACCAGGTTCTCGCTGACCTGGCGCAGCACCCGCGGGTCCATCGCGACCTGCGCCGCGCCGTTCGCCGGCGGCTGCACCTGCACGCGGATGCCGCGCGCGTCCAGTTGCATTTCGTAGCGACGCACCAGCCAGTCCAGGGTTTCGGCGAGGTCGGCGCGGATGCCTTCTTCCTGTTCGGCGCGCTCGCGGTGGCCGGCCTGGCTTTCCAGGTAGTGGCGGATGTAGCCCAGCGCGTCGTCGGCGCTTTCGTGGATCATCTGCAGGTAGCGCGGCACGCGCTCGGGCTTGCAGCCGTTGTTGATCAGCAGGTCGCTGGCGAACAGCACGCTGGTCAGCGGGTTCTTGAGATCGTGCGCGACCAGGTTGACCAGTTCCTCGCGCTCGCGCGCGACCCGTTCCAGGCGGTCGCGGGTCAGCTTGAGGCCGACGTGGGCGTTGACCCGCGCCAGCAGTTCTTCGGGCAGGAACGGCTTGGTGACGTAGTCGACCACGCCGGCGTCGAAGGCGCGCAGCAGCAGGTCGCGGTCGTGGGCGGCGGTGACGAACACCACCGGCACGCGCAGCGGCGAGTCGGCGCGCAGCGCGGCCATGACTTCGAAGCCGTCCATGCCCGGCATCATCACGTCGAGCAGGATCAGGTCGGGCGGGGACTGCGCGTAGAGCTCCAGGGCTTCGTCGCCGGTCGAAGCGGCGACCACTTCGTAGCCCTGTCGGGACAGCAGGGCGGTCACCACGCGCAGATTGGCGGCCTGGTCGTCGACGACCAGGATGCGACCGGTGGATGTCGCGGGAGTGCTCACGTCCTGTAAATCTCCTGGAGCCGTGGGATCGCTATGCGATTCACACGAATTTCGCATAAGTGAATCGAATGGAAATCGTGTGGCAAGTTAACAGAAACCTTCACACAAAGGCGGAACCGGCGCCGGGATTGATGAATGATTCACGCCTATGCGGCGACTGGCCGCAGTCAGCAACGCGGCGTTGCGAATTCGGTTGCGGTGGCGCCGTTTGCGGCGGCGCATCATGAACATCCGCGCATTAAGGAAATTGCAATGAACCTGCGTCCGCTCGGCCGTTCTTCCCTGTCGGTGGCTCCGTTGGCCTTCGGCGGCAACGTGTTCGGCTGGAGCGCCGACGAGGCCGCCAGTTTCGCGTTGCTGGACGCGTTCACCGAGGCCGGATTCGCGTTGGTGGATACCGCCGATGTGTATTCGGCCTGGGTGCCGGGAAACCAGGGCGGCGAATCCGAACGCATCATCGGCCGCTGGCTGGCCCAGGGCGGCGGCCGCCGCGAGCGCGTGGTCATCGCCACCAAGGTCGCCAAATGGGCGCCGCGGCGCGGTCTGGCGCCGGCCAACATCCAGGCCGCGGTGGAAGACTCGCTGCGCCGGCTCGGCACCGAGGTCGTGGATCTGTACCAGGCCCATGAAGACGATGCGTCGGTGCCGCTGGAAGACACCCTGGGCGCGTTCGCCCGCCTCATCGAGCAGGGCAAGGTGCGCGCGATCGGCGCGTCCAACTATTCGGCCGCGCGCCTGGCGCAGGCGCTGGACCTGTCCGAACGGCTGGGTCTGCCGCGCTACGAGACCCTGCAGCCGCAGTACAACCTGTACGACCGGGCAGGGTTCGAGGCCGAACTGGAACCGCTGGCGCGCGCGCGCGATGTCGGCGTGATCGGCTACTACTCGCTGGCCAGCGGTTTCCTGACCGGCAAGTACCGCAGCCGCGCCGATCTGGGCAAGAGCCGGGCGCGCGCGGGCGCGGTGGAGAACTACCTCGACGCGCGCGGGCTGCGGATCCTGGCCTCGCTTGACGAGGTGGCTGCGGGCCACGGCGCGACCCCGGCGCAGGTGGCGCTGGCGTGGCTGATCGCGCGGCCGTCGGTGACCGCGCCGATCGCCAGCGCGACCAGCGTGGTGCAGTTGCAGGAGCTGCTGGCGGCGGCGCGGCTGTCGTTGCGGGCGGACGAGATCGCGGCGCTGGACGCGGCCAGCGCCGGCGGCTGAGGCGGCGCCGCCGCGCGACCGACCTGCGCCCATCGCCTGCCGCCTTCGCCCCCACCACCGCCGCGAGCCCTCCGTGTCCCACGCCACCGCTTCCGCCCGCCGCACCGGCGTCGCCCTCGCCGCCGCCGGCGCGGTGCTGTTCTCGGCCAAGGCCATCCTGGCCAAGCTGCAGTACCGCTTCGGCGTCGACTCGGTGCAGGTGCTGACCCTGCGCATGACCTTCTCGCTGCCGCTGTTCGCCGCGTTGGCGGTGCGCGAGCAGCGCCGCGCGCGCGCCCGCGACGCGCTGCCGACCCGGCGCGACTGGGGCCTGATCGTGGTCCTGGGCGTGCTCGGGTATTACCTGTCGAGCCTGCTCGACTTCTGGGGCCTGGAGTACGTGCCGGTCTCGCTGGAGCGGCTGATCCTGTTCCTCAACCCGACCATCGTGCTGCTGATCGGCCTGTTCGCGTTCGGGCGCCGGGTCGCCGCGCGCGAGTGGATCGCGCTGGCGGTC
Organism: Lysobacter yananisis; assembly: GCF_031199375.1. Taxonomy (NCBI): domain Bacteria; kingdom Pseudomonadati; phylum Pseudomonadota; class Gammaproteobacteria; order Lysobacterales; family Lysobacteraceae; genus Lysobacter; species Lysobacter yananisis. The sequence continues at coordinate 1,585,919 of NZ_CP133568.1, read as the reverse complement.
AGCTACGCCGGGGTGGTGTTGGTGATGGTCGAGAACCTGCGCCTGGAAGGCGAGCATGTCTTGCTCGGCAGCGCGCTGGTGCTCGGCGCGGCGGTCAGCTACGCGCTGTACCTGGCGTTGTCGGGCGAACTGGTCAAGCGCCTGGGATCGCTGCAGTTGGTGGCCTGGGCGATGATCGTGTCGACCGCCGCGGTGACGATCCACTACCTGATCGCGCGCGATCCGGCCGCCTTGTTCGGCCTGCCCTGGCAGGTCTACGCCCTGGCCGTCGCCAACGCGGTGCTGTGCACCTTCCTGCCGGTGACCTTCACCATGGCCGCGGTCGGGCGCCTGGGCGCCGGCACCGCGGCGCAGTTCTCGGTGATCGGGCCGGTGTCGCTGGTGTTCCTCGGCGCCTGGGTGCTCGGCGAGAAGATCACCGCGATCCAGCTGATCGGCACGGCGGTGGTGCTGGGCGGGGTGTTGCTGCTGAGCCGGCCGGGGGCGAACTCGGTGCCGGTGCAGGCGCCGCCGCAGAAGCCGCCGGCCTGAGCGCGGCGCGAGAACGCGAACAGGCGCCCGTGGGCGCCTGTTCGCATCGCGCCGCGGTGGCGATGGCTCAGTGGGTGGCCAGCAGCGGCGCGCGGATCGCTTCCTCGAACACCGCGCCGGACAGGCACAGGTTGTTCTGCAGCGCCGCCAGCTTGGACTGGCGTGCGAACAGGTCGCCGTAGCTGCGCAACGGGCTGCCCGCGACCGGATCGGGGATGGAGAACGTGCCCGGCGAGGTCAGGCTGCCGTTGCCGATCAAGAATCGCGACAGCGGCGAAGCCGTGCCGGGATTGCGCGGACCGATGTGCACGAAGCGGGTCTGGGTTTCGCGGCCGTGGCAGGAGTCGCACGTGTCGCGCGAAACGATGTGCCGCGCGTTGTTGTTGACGATGCCCGGCGCGTTCCACACCGTCTGGGTGTTGCGCACCGTGCCGGTCAGCATCGGCTGGCCGAGGTAGCTCAGCGGCACCACATGGGTTCCGGCCAGGATCGCGGCTTCGTTGGCGTTGATGTAGCTGGCCAGCAGGCTCGAGCCGTTGAGGCTGTGATGCGGCGTCTGCTTGGCCGTAGTGATGGTCAACTGGTTGCCGCCGCGCGGAATGAAGTACTCGCGCAGCTCCCAAGGATTTTGCAGGAATTCGTTGGTGCGGACCTGGCTGATCGCGCTGTTGTTGGGCATGCCCGGCGCGGCGTTGGCCGCGGTGAAGCGGTCGGTGACGTTCTGCAGCGCGCTGTTGTACGCCGCCGAACCCAGCGCGAGGCCGCCCAGCGCGCCCCACTGGCGGGCATAGCTGCGCACGTTGGCGCAACCGGCGATCGGGATCTTGTACTCCAGGATGATCAGGTCGTCGACCGCGGTGCAGGTGCCGTTGGCGTTGCGCCGGACCATGCCGAACACGAACCGGCCCTCGCCGGCGTTTCCACCGCCGTAGGCCGAGTTGGTGCGCAGGTCCATGCGATTGACGATCGCCAGCAGACGGAACGGCGACTGGTCGAGGTTGAGCTTGCCGGCGCCGTCGAGCGGCCAGCTGCCCAGCGTCTGCGAGACGACCTGCGGGCGCGCCGCGGCCGGGAAAGTATTGACCGTGGTCGAACTGCCCCAGCTGAGGAGCCAGTTCTTGACGAAATCCGATGGGTGCACGCCGCTGACCGGCTGGTTGGCCATGTTGGTCATCAGGCGCTTGAAGGTCCACGCCCCGTTGGGATTGCCCGCGCCGGTGCATACATCGAAGGTCCGGGTCGGGTCTTCGACCACGCGAGGGTCGGTGATCAGCAGCGAGCGTTCCGGCCGCACCAGCGCCGACGGTCCGAGCACCACCGGGAACGGAATGCGGATCGGCACCTGCAGCTGGATCTGCTGGCGCAGGACCTGTGGGTCGAGGAAGGCCACCGGCGACTCGCCGAGGAACTGGCGGTTGACGAAGGTCGGCACCGTCAGCTGCTGCCCGGCCTGCTTCTGGCGCTCGGCCTGCTCGGCGACGAAGCCGTCGAAGTCGAACGCGATCGGAGCGCTGTAGAGCTGCGGGTTCTTGTCGTCGCGCCGCAGGGTGACGGGCTGGTCGCCGGCGTTGAACGGAATCTGCGCCGGCAGGTCCTGGCCCTTGGCGTAGATCAGCTGCAGCAGGGCGTCGCCCTGGCTCGACTGCGGTGTCGGGGTGATCAGCATGTCCTCGACCACCGGCGGCGCCAGCTCGAACGGAAGCGGTCCGTCCCCGGCGGTGGGCACGGCGCTGCCGGCCGCGGGCGGATAAAGCAGATAGACCGCGCCGGCGGCGAGGGCCAGGCCGGCGCCGAGGGTCAGGGAACGCAGGGTGGACATGGGTCGGGCTCCTCCGGTGAGCAGACCGCGAGTGGCGTAGCGCCAGGCGCGTAGCTGTCGCCGACGCTAAGGCCGCGCGCGCGGCCGGCGCCAGCGGCGCGACGGGATCAAACCGGGTCGGTTTCTCAGCGGCGCCGGCGAGGTGCGAACGCGGTCGCGTCCGCGATGAGAGCGGCGCCGCATTCGATGGTGAGCGAAGGTGACCGATGCGGGCGGCGGCGGGAGGTGTCCGCCGCGGATGCGGTTGCTGCGACGCTGCGGTTGGCGGCGCGGTCGCCGGCGCGAGCCGGGCGGTCGGCATCGGCAACGGTCGCTGGAGATGGCGCCTCCGGCATCGTCGCGAGGCCGGTGGCACGGCCGCGCCGGCCGCATCGGCGCGATGCGGTGCCGGTGCGGTGGATTCGCGCCTCGGACCGGATATGACCTTCGAGTCTCGCCAGCGCGCGAGCGATCCGCGAAAATGCGCGCCCCCCACTGCGCCCGGAATGCCGCGCATGCAACGACTCCTGCTGCTGATCGTCCTGGTCGCGGCCGCCGCCTTCGCCTATCTGCATTGGTTCGCCGCGCCGGCGCCGCGCTACAGCCTCGCCGCGATCGAGCAGCAGCCGGTGCCGCGCGCGGAGTTCTTCGCCCTGTGGCGCGAAGTGGCCGATGGCCTGTGCGCGCCCGGCAAGAGCGGCAGCGAGCGGGTCGGCGTGCAGGCGTGCCGCGAGCACGTGGAGCGCGCCCACGAGCGCTGCCTCGCCGCGGCCGGCGCGCCGGCGACGATCGTGGGCCGGGCCGAATCGCGGCGCTGGGCCCGTCCCTACCTGGACTGCGTGCTGCCGGCGCCGAGCGTGTGCGGCGGCGCGCAGGTGCGCAGCGACGAAGACGCGCGGCGCCACTGCCCGCCTTGAGCGCGGCGCCCGGCTAGAGCGCGCGCCACTGTCCCGGCGCGAGCCCGTCGAGCCGGTGCGGACCGATCGCGACCCGGATCAAGCGCAGCGTCGGCAGTCCGACCGCCGCGGTCATGCGCCGCACCTGGCGGTTGCGGCCTTCGCCGATGCTCAATTCCAGCCAGGCATCGGGCACGGTCTTGCGGAAGCGCACCGGCGGATCGCGCGGCCACAGCCAATCCGGCGCCGCCACCGCGCGCGCCTGCGCCGGCAGGGTCGGCCCGTCGTTCAATTCCACCCCGTCGCGCAGGCGCCGCAACTGCGCCTCGTCCGGCGCGCCCTCGACCTGGACCAGATAGGTCTTGGCCTGCTTGTGGCGCGGATCGGTGAGGCGATGGGCGAGCGTGCCGTCGTCGGTCAGCAGCAACAGCCCTTCGCTGTCGTGGTCCAGGCGCCCGGCGGCATAGACCCCGGCCGGCAGCCCGAACCCGGCCAGAGTCGGCTTGGGCGGCTGGCTGCGGTCGGTGAACTGCGAGAGCGCGCCGTAGGGTTTGTTGAGGGCGATGAGCATCGGAGTCGGGCGGACGGTGGCTGGTGCGCAGGCTATTTTGCGCTTGAGTGAGCTCTTGAGGGGCTGGGCCTGGGTGGGGGCGGTCTTCGATTGCGCAGGCGATGGTGTTGCGGGCAGCGCGAGCGCGGTGACGACTGTTGTTGCTGTTGCTGTTGCTGTTGCTGCTGTTGCTGCTGTTGCTGCTGTTGTTGTCGTTGCTGTTTTGTCTCCACCTCGAACGAGGCCGATGTTTCGCAGACCCGGAGGGCGCGCGCATGGATGCGCGCGTGCGCCGTAGGGGCATGGATGCCCCTTACGGCGCATCCCCGCGCCGGGTGCTGGACCTAGTGGCTTGTGACCTTAAACAAGCGTTTTTCTTTGGTTGCTGGTCTCTAACCTCAAGTGCATCACCTCAGTGAGGCACTGTGAATGGGCCAGCAGTATTCACATCTGAGCGCAGAAGAGCGCGGGGCCATCATGGTCTTGATCGCCCAAGGGGCGAGCGGACGGCAAATCGCCCAGACGTTGGGTCGGGCGCAAAGCACCATCGCTCGCGAGTTGCGCCGTAATGGGTTTCGGTCCCATTCGGGGCCGCCGCTGCGCGGACGCCCCCGTTTCGACCCTGGCTACGATGCGACCCGGGCGGGCCGGCGGGCCCAACGGCTGCGTCGGCGGGCGCGGGTGCGCCGCAAGCTGCGACGCGACACCGTGCTGTGGCGACGCGTGCGCTATTGGCTGGAACGGTGCTGGTCGCCGCAACAGATTGCCGACAAACTGCGCGATCTGTACCCGGACCGGCCCTGGCTGCGCGTGTCGCACGAAACGATCTATACCGCGATTTATGCGATGCCGCGCGGCGAATTGCGCCGCCAGGTGACCCGTCTGCTGCGGCAGGGGCGCAAGTCCGGCCGCCGCACGCGCCAGGGAAGCGACGCCCGCGGCCATCTGCCGGATCTACCCAACATCCGCCTGCGGCCGCCGGCCGCGCATGAGCGCCTGATGCCGGGGCATTGGGAGGGACCTGATCGTGGGCGCGCACAATCGCTCGGCGATTGGGGTATTGGTCTGCCGCCGCACCTTGTACGTCAAGCTGGTCAAGCTCGCCGACGCGACCGCGCACACGGTGCTGGAGGCCTTCAGCTCGGCGTTCGAAGGTGTGCCGGAAAGTTTGAAGAAGACCTTGACCTACGACCAGGGCAAGGAAATGGCATCGCATCGGCAGTTGAGCGAACGCACTGGTTTAGCGATCTACTTCGCCGACCCCCATAGCCCGTGGCAACGCGGAACCTGCGAAAACACCAACGGCTTGTTGCGGCAATACTTTCCCAAGGGCACCGATCTGTCGGTGCATTCTGCGCAGCGCCTCAAAGAGGTGGCGTGGGAAATGAACAACCGCCCCCGTCGTAGCCTGGGCAGGCGCTCGCCCGTCGAGGTGCTCTATGAGGAACTCAAAAACCCGCGGGCGCAGGGTGATGCACTTGGACATTGACTCCGCCGTTACTTTCTTTTGTCGCGCTGACAAAAGAAAGTAGCTCGGCCGCTTGCGGACGAAAGCTTTGGATGGTCGCTTGTCGTCGCGCGACACATCGATAACGGCGGAAGCAGCAGTAAAGTTAAAATGGGTTCCGGCTTTCGCCGGAATGACGGACGTGGGGTTGCGTATCCGACTGTAGGAGCGGCGCGAGCCGCGACCGCGACGATGCAACTACGACGAAACTTTCACTGTGTTTGCGGTGGCGCGGTCGCGGCTTGCGCCGCTCCTACAGGGGGCGTGCCGCGGCGGGGTTCGTCTTTGCGTGTGCGCTCGCTTGACGACAAGCGAACATCCAGAGCTTCCGTCCGCAAGCGGCCGGGTCACTTTCTTTGTCTGAAGCCACAAAGAAAGTAACCAAAGAAAAGGCCTTAATTTTTTCGAATCAAGAGCCACTAGGGCTCATCGTGGCGCGGGGCCGCGCCATAAGGGGCATCCTGCCCCATGGCGCGCGTGCGCATCCATGCGCACGCCCTCCGGGGCTGCGGACGACTGCAGCGCGCTCGGGGGTGAGCACGAACAATGGCAACAGCAACGGCAAAATGGATTCCGGCTTTCGCCGGAATGACGGTAGGTGGGATTCGTTGCAGCCGGATGCTGCGGCGGCCGCTCGCGCAGCACCGGCCGCCGGATACGAAACCCGCCGAAGCCCCTGTAGGAGCGACGCGAGTCGCGACCGCGCAGCTGCAGCCACGATGAATGCCTACACGCCTCACCGCTGCGCGACATCGCGCCCGCACGACAGCCCGCCGATCAGCCGTCGGCCGCCCATAAAAAAACCCGCGACGGCCGCCAGGCCGCCGCGGGCTTGCGCGGCTCAGCGCGGCTTGCGGAAACGCAAGGTCATCCGGTCGCTCTCGCCGATCGCCTTGTACTTGGCGCCGTCCGCGGCCTCGTGCTGGTTGCTCGGCGGCAGGGTCCACACCCCGTTGGGGTAGTCCTTGGTGTCGCGCGGGTTGGCGTTGACCTCGCTCTTGCCCTCGAGCCGGAACCCGGCCGCCTCGGCCAGCGCGATCACCTGGGCCTGGCCGACATAGCCGGACTTGTCCTCGGCCGGCACGTCGCCCTTGGCGCGGTGCTCGACCACGCCCAGGGTGCCGCCGGGCTTGAGCACGTCGTAGAAGCCCTTGAACATCACCTCGGCCTGGCCGGCCGAACGCCAGTTGTGGACGTTGCGGAAGGTCAGCACCACGTCGGCCGAGGCCGGCGCGCCGAAGGCCGGCTTGAACGGGTCGTAGGCGGCGATGACGGCGCCGCCGTACTGCGCCGGGGCGGCGGCGAACTTCTTCTCCAGGCCGCTCTTGGCCTTGGCGAAGTAGGCGCGCGAGCTGTCCTTGGTCTGGCTGTCGGGGTCGACCACCGCGGCCACGTAGCGGCCCTTCTCGCGCAGGTACGGGGCCAGGATCTCCGAGTACCAGCCGCCGCCCGGGGTGATCTCGACCACGGTCTGGTCGGGGCGCACGCCGAAGAACTGCAGGGTCTCCAGCGGATGGCGGTAGCCGTCGCGGGCGACGTTGGCCGGATCGCGCCAGCTGCCGGCGACGACGTTCTTGAGCGGGCCGCCGGCGCCGGTGGCCGGCGCGGGCTTGCGCGCGGCGGGCTTGGCCGCGTCCTTGGCCGCTTCGGCGGGCTTGTCGGCGATGCGCTCGGCGGCGGCTCGCTCGGCCGGCGGCTGCGCGACTTTTTCAGTCGTCCTTTCCACCGTCGGCTTGGCGGCCGCCGGCGGTTCCGCCGGCGGCGCGGCGGCGGGCGTTTCGGTTCCCGTGGTCGGCGTTGCGGCGGCTGCGGGCGCGGCGGGCGTCGTCGCGACCGGCGCCTGCGCCCCGTTCTGCGCGGCCGGCTCGGCCGGCGTCTGCGCGGCCTGCTCCACGGTCTTCGCGGTCGCCGCGTCGGTGGCGGCCTGGGTTTCCTGGGCATGCGCCGCTGCGCAGGCGCCGGCGGGCAACAGCGCGGCGAGCAACAGGCGGGCAAGGCGTTGACGTTCCATGCAACGGACTCCAGTGGCGTTCAGAAACCCGCAGCCTACCGCAAAGCGTTCGGCGGCCGCTGTAGCGCATCTGTGCGCCCGTCGCCGACCGACGCGCCGCGGCGCGTGCGCGGCCACGTTCGCGCGCCGCCTCGCGCGGCCGCTCAGCGCGGCTTCGCGCGCGGTTTTTTCGGTGGTCGCGCCGGCGCCGCGGACACCGCGGCGGGTTCGCGCGCCGCCAAGTCCGCATCCATCTGCTCGACGTACTGGCGCGCCTGTTCATGCAGCCAGGTGCGGAAGGATTCGAGCCCGGCGTGGTCGACCGAGCGTTGCGGATATACCAGGTAATGGCCCCAGTCGATCTTCAGCCGACCCTGGCTCAGCGGCACCAGCTGGCCGTTGCGGATCAGCAGCCGGGTGCGCGCCAGCCGTCCCAGCGCCACGCCCAGGCCTTCGACCGCGGCGCGGTGCATGGTCTCGGAGTCGTCGAAATGGGCGACGAAGCGCGCCGGCGGCTGGCCGCCGTAGCGGTCGAACCAGCCCTGCCAGTACGTGGACAGGTCGCCGAGCAGGGGCCAGCGGTGCAGGTCTTCCTGCGCCGGCAGGCCGCCCATGCGCGCGACCAGCTCCGGGCTGGCCACCGGCACCAAGGTCTCGTCGAACAGGTGTTCGATCACCAGCCCCGGCCAGCGGCCGTAGCCGCCACGCATGGCCGCGTCGATGCCCGGTTCGCGGTCGAAATCGACCAGCGCCGAGGACGAGAACAGGTTGAGTTCGAGCTGGGGGTACCGGGCGACGAAGCTGCCCAGCCGCGGCACCAGCCAGGACGAGGCCATCGACGCCATCAGGCTCAGGGTCAGCACTTCGTCGCGGCGCGGGCTGTACGGGCGCAGGGCGTGGTCGAGCGCGTCCAGGTGCGGCGCCACCACCGACAGCAGGCGCTCGCCGTCGGCGGTCAGGCGCACCCCGCGCGGGCCGCGCTCGAACAGGCGCCGGCCCAGGCGCTCTTCCAGGGTGCGGATCTGGTGGCTCAGCGCGCTGACGGTGAGGTGCATCTGCTCGGCCGCGCGGGTGAGGTTGCTCAAGCGCGCGGCGGTGGCGAAACCCAGCAGGGCGTGCAACGGCGGACGGTTCATCGCGGCGGTCCCGGAAGACGGATCAGCGTTCGATCCAGCTCAAGTCTGGCTTGCAAACGTATCGCTTTTTGGGCGTCCGTGGCGAGCGTAATTTGAGCCTCGCCCGCAGCGCGCCGGCGATTTCCCCGCCTCGGCCGCGCCGCCCCACTGGAGATCCGGCCATGAATATCTACAAGAACCTGATGTTCCTGCACGGCCATTTCGTCGATCCGCGCGATGCCGACGACGACGAGCGTCCGGCCGCGCCGGCGCCGGCGCAGCGGCCGGCGGCCTACGTTCCCGCCTCGCGCCCGGCTCAAGCCGCGCCGCGCGCCGACTGGCGCCGCTGGTGGCTGCGGCTGTGGCCGGCGCAGAGCGCGCGGGTCGAGGCCGGTTGCGACGGCGCGCGCTGCGCCTGAATCGCGATGGTGCCGGCTCGGCGCCGGGCCAACCCCCGGCCCCGGCCGCCGCTCACGGCAGCCGCCGCGCCGACGGATACGGCGCCACGTCGTTGATCCGCCCGGCCGCGAGCCCGGCCTGCACCTGCCGCCACCACTCGACCTGAAAGATCTCGCCATGGGCGTGCATCAGCGCGCCGAGCAGCGGCGGCGACAGGCCCAGGAAGCGCGGGAACTGCTCAGGGAAGACGTCGTTGCCGTGGGCGTAGAACCACGCGCCCGATTCCATCTCCTCCTCGTGGTTGCGCGGCGCCGGCACCTCGCGGAAACGGCAGTCGCTGACCAGGCACAGTTCGTCGTAGTCGTAGAAGATCGCCCGGCCGTGGCGCGACACGCCGAAGTTCTTCAGCAGCAGGTCGCCGGGGAAGATGTTGCTCAGGGCGAGGTCGCGGATCGCCTGGCCGTAGTCGATCGCCGCCGCGCGCGCGGCCTCCGGCGTCTGCTCGCGCAGGTACAGGTTGAGCGGGCGCAAGCGGCGTTCGACATAGCACAGGTGCAGGACCAGGTCGTCGCCGTCCTCGGTGATGCTGCCGGCGCAGGTCGTCATCAGCTCGTCGAGCAGGTCCGGGGCGAAGCGCGCGCGCGGGAAGCGCAGGAACCGGAACGGCTGCGCGTCGACCAGGCGGCCGACGCGGTCGTGGTGGAACACCAGCGAATACTTCGCCTCCACCTCCTCGCGCGCGACTTCCTTCGGGTACGCGAAGCGGTCGCGTATCAGCTTGAACACCAGCGGATAGCTGGGCAGGGTGAACACCGCCATGACCATGCCGCGCTCGCCTTCGGCGCGGATCAAGCGCTCGCCCGGCTGCGCGGCGAACTGGCGGAAGAAGGTGCGGTAGCGCTCGGTCTTGCCCTGCTTGGCGCGGCCGAGCACGGTGTAGAGCTCGTCGATCGGCTTGCCCGGCAGCAGCGTGCGCAGGAACACCACCGCGTCGCCGACGGTCGGCAGGTCGGCGTGGAAATAGCTGCGCGAATAGCTGAAAAGCTGCACCACCTCGGCGCGCAGGGTCAGCACCGCATCGACCCGCAGCGCGCCGCCGTCGTTGACCAGGGCGATCACGCACGGCGAGAAACTGCGTTCGCCGAACACCCGCCCGACCAGATAGGCGCGGCGCTCGCGGTAGAACACCGTGTCCAGCAGCTCGACCGCGCGCACCGGTTGCGGGCCCCAATGCTGCAAGTCCTCCTGCAGCCGCACCGCGATCCCGGCCGCGCAGCGGGTGCGGTGGGCGTAGGGCACGGCGAAGGGGTAGTCGTCGAGCACGCGCATGAAGGTCTCGACCAGGCGCTCGCCCGACACCGCATAGCTGTGCCGCGCCACCGGATGGGTGATCGCGTCGGTCGGTTCGATGTCCAGCGCCACGAATTCCAGCGCCGGGTCGACGCCGCGGGTCTTGAAGAAACGCCGCGTCAGGGTGTTGAAAAAGGTCTTGTACAACTCGCCGTCGAGCAGCGGCGCGACGATGCTGGCATAGGCTTCGCGCACGCTCGCCCACAGCGCGCGTTCGCGCGCGCGCTCGCCGAGCCGGGTTTCCAGCGCGCGTCCGGCCTCGCCCACGCACAGGTCGTACAGCGCGATGCGCTCGACCGCGTCCTCGCGCGCGCCGTTCCAGTCGCAGCGTTCGAAGCGGCCTTGCGCGCGCCGGGTGATCGCGGCGAAGCGCGCGTGGTAGTCGGCGAACGCGTCGCGGATCTGGCTGGCGACGGCGACCGCTTCGGCGAGAGCGTCGGGGGCGGCGGACATGGCCGCAGTGTACGGCCGCGCGCGAGCGGCTGTGGCATGCTCGCGGCCCGACTTCGCTTACCGATGAAACCATCATGAAAACCCGGACATGGACGCCCGCGATCGCGTTCGCCGCCGCCGCGCTGCTGGCCGCGCCGGCGCCCGCCGCCGCCGCCACCCAGGACGACGGCACCACCGTGACCCTGTACACCGGCCGCGTCGGCACGCGCGCGGTGACGATGTACCTGCAGGACGAACCGGCGCCGTGCGGCGGCATCCTGCGTACGATCAGCGCGGTCTACCGCTACGACGGCGTGTCCAAGTGGCTGGCGCTGGACGCCAACAGCGACCGCAAGGGCCACCTGGCGCTGGTCGAATCCAGCCTCGGCAGCGGCGTCAGCGGCGCGCTGATGCTGGTGCGCGACGGTGCCGGGCTCAAGGGCAAGTGGATCAGCCCCGACGGCGAACGGGTGCTGCCGGTGCGGTTCGACCCGGCGCCGGCCTCGGCCCGCAAGCGCAAGGAAATGGCGGAGACCCTGGAGAAGGTGCACTACGAGAACGACGACTGCTGAGCCGGCGTCGCCTGCCGCGGCCCAGGGGGCCACGCGGCGGCGACGCCCCGTTCGCGACCGTCATTCCTACTGTCATTACCGGCAAAATCCGATGCACTTCTCGAAAACATCGGAGTACCATCCGCCGCGACGGTGCAGGGATGCCTCTACGCGCCGATCGGACCGGCCCGCTGAGGGGGCTGTCCAGGCGGCGCCGCCGCCGGACCGCATCGCGCCGGAACCGCTCGCCGCTCGCGTCTTGCGCTCGAACCGGGGCCTGGGGCCCCGTGCCTTTCCTGACGAGAGCGACACATCCATGGTTCAAAAGATCATCATCGGCGTGCTGGCCGCGGCCTTGATCGCGGTCTGTTCGATCTGGGGCTACAGCACCTGGCAAAAGCAACAGGCCGCCGCGCCCGCGCCGGTCGCCGCGCCGGCCGCCGCCGTGGTCGAGCCGGCCAAGCCGGTCGACGCCGCGCTGCCGGCCGAAACCGCGCCGGTCGCCGCCGAGGCGGCGGCGACGGAGAAGGCCGATGGCACCCACTTCACCTACAAGTACGTCTCCCCGCGCAGCCCGCAGCTGCTGTCGATCTACAACATGGCCAGCGAGATCGACGTGCTGCGCAACCTGCCCGAGGTCAACCAGCTCGACGGCTGGCTGACCCTGCCGCGGCCGATCAACTTCATCACCGCCGAGTGCGGCACCATCAACGCCTTCTACGCCCGCGACAAGGGCGACGTGGTGCTGTGCTACGAGATGCTCGACATGCTGGTGCGGCAGGGCGCGGCGATCGCCCAGGCCAACGGCGGCAGCACCCGCGACCAGCTCAAGTACCTGATGGCGAACCTGCGCTTCCTGATGCTGCACGAGACCGGCCACGCCCTGGTCGACATGCTCGACCTGCCGCAGACCGGCCGCGAGGAAGACGCGGTCGACCAGCTCGCCACCACCTTGATGCTGTCCTTCGTCAGCGCCGACGAGTCCGAGGGCGACATCGCCCAGAACCTGCAGCTGGCCTCGAACTTCTTCCTGCTGACCGACAGCGGCAACCACGACATGGCGACCTACGCCGACGAGCACTCGGTCGGCGCGCAGCGCTTCTTCAACCTGCAGTGCATGATCTACGGCCACGACCCGGGCAAGTACCTGCGCATCGTCACCAGCGGCCGCCTGCCCGAAGCCCGCGCGCTGCGCTGCGAGGACGAGAGCAAGCAGATCACCCGCAACTGGATGCGCCTGATCGAGCCGAACATCGCGCCCAAGCACCGCATGACCCGCGAGGAAGAGCAGGCCAAGATCGACCAGATCAAGCAGAAGCAGGTCGAGAACGCACCGGCGCCGTACGTGCGCTGATCGCCGCCGCGATGGCAAAAAGGGCGCCCCGGGGCGCCCTTTTTCGTATGCGGCCGCAGCCCCTGTAGGAGCGGCGCGAGCCGCTACGGGCCCTCGTTGCCGTCCGGCATCAGCAGCACCAGCGGCTCGCAAGCCTTGTCGGTGCAGCCCCAGCGCCGCGCCGTGTCGCCGTCGATCCAGGTCGCGGTGGCGGCGGCGTTGATCTCGAAATCCCACTCGCGGCCCTGCGCGCGCAGGCGGCCCTTGATCGAGCACGGCAGCCAGTAGAACGCGTCGTGGGTGCCGTCGGGGTACTCGCGGCTGGCGCGGAAGAATTTCGCCGCCTGCTTGGCATCGAGCGTCCACTTCGCGCAGGCCGCGCGCACGGCTTCGTCCTTGCCGGCCGGGTCGTACGCGGCCGGGTCGATGCGGGTCACCACGATCGCGTCGGCGGCCTCAGCGGCGCGGCGCGGCGGACTGCACGCTGCCATCGACAGCAGGAGCGTTGGCAGCAGCAGGCACGTACAGACCTGCGCCCTCGCCCTGGGTCTTGTACGAGATCGCATCGTGCTTGTAGACGTCTTTGTCATCGAGTCCGTACTCCTTCTGCAGCGCGCCGACCAACTTGTTGATCGAGGCGGTCTGCGCGCCCGTGGGCGCGTCCCAGGTCTTGGTCTTGGCGTTGTAGCTGCCGACCACCTCGATGCCGACGCTGTCGTCGTTCATCGGGAAACGGTCGGGATAGGCCTTGGCTTTCTCGTGGTCGTGGACGGCCTTGGGATTCCAGCCGGTCTTGTCGAACCAGGCCTGTTCCTGCGCCGAGCAGTTGCCTTCCTCGACGCAGCGGCCCTTGATCTTGCCGACATGATAGGTCTTCTGGTCGAGGCTGGCGGTCTGGTAGATCGTGCCGTCCTTGTCGATCAGGAAGTGGGTGCCGGTGCCGCTCTTGAACGCGTCCAGCGCGCTCTTCGCGGTCGCCGATTCGGTGCGGTGCATGACGATGCCGTGGTGCGCGTCGATCGCGCCTTTTTCCAGCGCCGCGATCGGCTGGCGCTTGATCGCCGGGTCTTCGAGGTAGCCGTCCTTGTCGACCTGGCTGGCATGAACATAGCCGGCCAGCGTCTGCGCGGCATCGACCTCGCGCAGCGACAGCGGCACGCCGACGCGCTGCGCCGCCGGCGAGGACGGATCGCCGCGCAGCGCGAACAACGACGGCACCGGCGCATCGGCGCTGCCGGCGACGATGCGGTCGAAGCCGCCCATCTGCGGATGCTGCTTGAGTTCGGCGTACAAGCCGGCGGCGAGATTGCGCGCCTGCGCATCGCTCCACGGACCGGCGGCCTTGACCGCGTCGTAGGTCCGCTGGAACTGCGCATGGTCCGGATGCGCGGCGTCGTAGGGAAAGCTTGGCGTGCCCATGGGAATCCTTCCTGTGGTCGGCCGATCGCAGGGATCGTGGCGCCTCACGCTGCCATGCGCGCGCCCGCCGGGCAAGCCGCGGGCCCGGGATCGGGTGCGTCGGCGTCGCGACGACGGCGCAGGCGTTGGCGATTTCGCCGCGGGATGCGTCGATCCGATCGCGCCGCGGCCTGTTCACGCGCCGCTCGCCGCGCGCGTCGCCGTTCGTCGTCGGCGCGCCGCGGTCAGCGCCGCGGCTTGGGGAAATCCTCGGCCTTGCGCTCGAACGCGTCGCGCGGCAGGCCGGCGTAGCAGACGAACGCGGCCACCGCCTGCTCGACGCCGTGGACGTCGAAGGCGAGGCCGGCGTCGCGGCCGGACAGGCGCGAGAGCAACGAATCGCGGTGCAGGCGGTCGCTGCGGAACGCGAACTCGTCCTGGCCGCGCGGGCGCGCTTCGAGGAAATCGCGCCGGTCGCGGTACAGGCCGATGGCGTAGGCGCGGCGGGGGATCGCGGCCTGCGCCTGGGTCAACAATTCGCCCAGGCGCGCGGTCGGCACCGGGCCGAGTTCCTCGACCGCGCCATCGTCGTAGATGCGGTAGCCGCGCAGCTCGCTCGCCATGTCCGTCGTCCGCGGGGACCTGCCGCGATGCTAGCGCAACCGGCCGCGGCCGGTAGGCCGGCCGTCGTCCGCCGAGGGTTGCGCAATCGCAACAACGTCCGGTAGGCGCTGCGCAAGCTGCGAGCGCGAAGCCGCGGGAACGGCGAATCGTTCGTTTGTCGCGGATCGGGATCGGCGAGCGACGCGGTGGAGTTCGGCGGGCGACGTCAGCGCGGTTTCGCGGTCGCGGCTTGCGCCGCTCCTACAGGGAGCGATCGCGGCATTCGCAAAAAAAACACGGGGCGCCGAAGCGCCCCGTGTTCATCAACGTGCAGCCGCGTCGCGTCAGAGATGCTTGATGATTTCGTCGGCGAACTCCGAGCACTTGACCTCGGTCGCGCTGTCCATCAGACGGGCGAAATCGTAGGTCACGCGCTTGGACGCGATGGCCTTGTCCATCGCCGCGATGATCGCGTCGGCGGCTTCGGTCCAGCCCAGGTAGCGCAGCATCATCTCGCCCGACAGGATCACCGAGCCCGGGTTGACCTTGTCGAGGTCGGCGTACTTCGGCGCGGTGCCGTGGGTCGCCTCGAACACGGCGTGGCCGGTCACGTAATTGATGTTGGCGCCCGGCGCGATGCCGATGCCGCCGACCTGCGCGGCGAGCGCGTCGGAGAGGTAGTCGCCGTTGAGGTTCAGCGTCGCCGACACGTCGTATTCCTTCGGACGCAGCAGGATCTGCTGCAGGAAGGCGTCGGCGATCGCGTCCTTGATCACCAGGCCCGCGCCCGGCTTGCCTTCCGGAATCACGTGCCACGGGCCGCCGTCGAGCTCGACCGCGCCGAAGGCTTCGCGCGCGATCTGGTAACCCCAGTCGCGGAAGCCGCCTTCGGTGTACTTCATGATGTTGCCCTTGTGGACCAGGGTCACCGACTTACGCTTGTTCTCGATCGCGTATTCGATGGCCGCGTGGACCAGGCGGGTGGTGCCGAGGAAGGAGACCGGCTTGATGCCGATGCCCACGTCGACGCCGAGCTCGCGCTTGGGCGCGCCGACCGCGACCAGCTCGTCTTGCCAGGCGTCGATCTTGGCCTGGGTGCCGAAGCGGATCTTGTCGAAGGCCTGCGGGAACTCGGCCTGCAGGAAGTCGAGCACCTTCTTGGCGTCGGCGCTGCCGCCGGCCCATTCGATGCCGGCGTAGATGTCCTCGGTGTTCTCGCGGAAGATCACCATGTCGACGTCGCCCGGCTTCTTGACCGGCGAGGGCACGCCCTCGAACCAGCGCACCGGGCGCAGGCAGACGTACAGGTCGAGCATCTGGCGCAGGGCCACGTTGAGCGAACGGATGCCGCCGCCGACCGGCGTGGTCAGCGGGCCCTTGATGCTCACCAGGTAATCGCGGCAGGCCTGCACGGTGCCGTCGGGCAGCCAGGTGCCGTAGGTGTTGTTGGCCTTCTCGCCGGCATAGACCTCCAGCCACTCGATCTTTTTCTGGCCGCCGTAGGCCTTGGCGACCGCTGCATCGAGCACGCGGACCGAGGCGCGCCAGATGTCGGGGCCGGTGCCGTCGCCTTCGATGAACGGGATGATCGGGCGGTCCGGCACGTTCAGGCCGGTCGGGGTCTTGGTGATCTTGGCGCCGCCGGAGGGCGGCGTCGCTACGAACTCAGTCATTACGATCTCCAGTGGGGCCGCCCGTGCGCGTGCGCATGGACGGAGCAGGGTTCCTGCGGCCCGTGGGGTGGCGCGACGGGCCGGCCGGCCATTGTCGCGGTTCGGGGGAAGGGAGGCAAAGTGCGGGGCAAGTCGCTGTGTTGCAGGCAGGCGACGGTCGCAACCGGGACTTGCTATGGTGCCGCCTGGCGCGGCCGGCGGCCCGCAGCGAGCCAAGGCAGGCGAGGCGGTGCGATGAACGTGGAAGCTTCCAGCAAGACCCCAATCGTGCGCGCGGGCATGGAGCGGATTTCGCGCGACTTCAGCGAAGGCTTGGCCGGGCTCGGCTATGCGCGCACTCGCAGCAAGTTCTGGACGCGTCGCTACGAACACCACCTGGAGTTCATCCACCTGTTCCGCTCGGGCAGCAGTTACGGCGCGCCGTACAACGCCTCGATCAGCCTGCGCGTGCACCTGGGCATCGCGGTGCTCGACGACGAGCGCGAGCCGACCTGGCTCAACGGCCCGAACAGCAGCGACCTGGCGCTGTTCCATGCCGATCGCTTCCATCTGCGTTTCAACGCCGCCTCCGGCAGCACCTACGAGCGCTGCCTGGAGGACTTGTTGCGCTTCGCCACGACCCGCGCCGAGCCCTGGTTCTCGACATGGCGCGAGCCGACCGCCCTGCTCGACGAAGAGCGGTCGCCGTTGGACGGCGAAGCGCGCGCGGCGCTGGCCCGCGCCTTGCGCGGCGAGGCGTCGTCGGAGCGGGTCGCGCTGACGTTGAAGCGCTTCGGCGTGCCGGTGGCGGGCGCCCGGGCCAAGCGGCCGCGCGCGGCCGAAGCGGCGTCATGACCCACGTGCGCGCGGAAGACGCGGCATGAGCGTGCAACGCATCGACGGCGACCGCTGGGATTGGGTCGAGCCGTTCTGGTTGTGCGTGCTGCCATGGACCAGCCATGAGTTCGAGCGACGCTGGGCGGTGGGGACGTTCGCCGAGTATCAGGACGACGGCCTGGGCGTGTGCCGCGCCGCGATGCTGCGGATCGGCGCGACCGCGTACCTGGCCCAGGCGCATCCGCACGGGCCGGCGGGCTGCGAGCGGGTGGTGCTGTCGGCGGCCGCGGACTCGGCGGACTCGCGGCGCGATCTCGACAATGCCTTGGCCCACCTGGGCCTGCGCGAAAGCGATCTGGGCGCGGTGCGGGCCGGGCTCGGGCCGGCGCGGTGGCGGTTGTCGCGGGTGGACGACAACGGCCGCGAGTTCGAGCTGGCGCGCTGCCAGACGCGCAGTTGCGCCGATCACCTGTGCCGGACCTACACCGCCAAGGACCACACGCGGCTTTATTGCGTCCGCGGGCCGACCGACGAGACTGCGGCGGCCTCGGGCTAGGAGTGAAATCCGCCGCGGTCCGGACCGGGCGTCGACTCCGCCGCCCAATCGCCCGGCGTCAACGGCGCCATCCCATGCAGCGCCCGCGCCTTGTCGCACTGCGCGCTCGGCGCGCCGTCCTCCCACGCCGGCCTGACCTCGCGACAGGGCGAGGGCCGCAGCGGATAGATGCCGCAGTGGGCATCGTGCGCGACCTGGCCGCGCAGTTGCCCGCAGCGCACCGGCGCGCCGCCATAGGTACCGCGCATGACCACGCGGTGCGGGTCGAGGGGTTCGGTCAGCGTCGCCGGGGTGAGCCCGCCGGGATGCGCGTCGGTCTCGCTCCAGTGGAAGGCGACGCGGAAGCTGGCGCAGCAGGCGCCGCAGCGCAGGCACGGGTGGGTGGCGTCGGACATGGCCGGCGGGGCGTGTGGGGACGGCGCCGACGGGCGCCGAAGCGGCGCGATTGTCGCACCCGGGCGCGCGGCGCGACAGCGCCGTCCGGGCGGCGGCGGGGGCGGCGCTAGACGTTGAAGCCGGTCAGGCAGACGCACAGCGCGACCGTGACCAGCAAGGCGGCGACCAATCGGACAACGAGTAGCTGAAACCGAATTGCGATTCGCGCACGGCGCGCGTCCCCGAACGCGGCATTGCGATGCGAGGTACGCCCGCGGCGGCGCCGGTTCAGCGCCGCCGCGACGCGGCGGGGCTCAGGCCCCGCAGCACTTCTTGTACTTCTTGCCGCTGCCGCAGGGGCAGGGTTCGTTGCGGTCCGGGGTCTCGGCGCGGCGCAGCGGTTCGCGCGGGGTCAGCGCCTCGACCCGGTGGTGCTGCAGGTCGGCGAGCATGCCGGGCAGGCCGGCGACGATCTCCAGGCGCTCGCGGTAGCTCAGCTGCGCCGGCGGCGCGGCCGGGTCCTCGCCGAGCACCTCGCCGCTGGCGAGGCGGTCGAACAGGACGAAGATCTCGTCGATCCAGTCGTTCTCGTCCAGCCACGTCTCCCAGGTCGCCTCGTGCAGCTCGACCCCGCGGAAGAAGCCCAGCGCCCAGTCGCGGCCGACGTCGAGCTCGTCGGGCTGCTCGGTGTCGGGTTCCTCCGGCAGCCACAGCAGCGGGGCGAGGTGGTCGGGCAGGTCGTCGTCGCCGTGCCGCACGCGCGCGGACACCATGTTCCAGTGGCCGATCAGCAGCGCCTGGACCTGGTCGGCCTCGGCCTGGTCGTTCCAGCGCGGCTCCTTGCCGCCCCAGACCGCCGGCTGCCAGTCGGCCGGGGCCGGCTGGCCGGGACCGACCGCCAGGGCCGAGAGGTAGCCGTCCAGCGCTTCGAGATTGAAACCCTTGTACGGCACGGCGCGCTGGTCGAGCAGGTCGGCCAGGCGTTCGATCTGGTCGTCGTCGAGATAGGCGGGGGCTTTCATGGGCGGCGCTCGTGGGGCATGCGGGGCGTGCATGGTAGTCGCAAGCGCGTGGCCGCGGCGAAAATACCGGCATGACCGCCCGCCTCGCCCCGCCCGCCGCCTGCCCCTGCGACCCCTCGCGCCGCTATGCCGCCTGCTGCGGGCCGCTGCACGCCGGCCAGGCCGCGGCCACCGCCGCGGCGCTGATGCGCTCGCGCTACAGCGCCTATGTCCTGGGCGACCTGGAGTACCTGCGCGCGAGCTGGGCGGCGCGGACCTGCCCGGACACGCTCGAGTTCGACCCGGCGGTGCGCTGGCTCGGGCTGGAGCTGAAGCGCCAGCGCGAGGACGGCGACGCGGCGGTGGTGGAGTTCGTGGCGCGTTACCGCGTCGGCGGCGGCAGCGCGGTGCGGCTGCACGAAGTGAGCCGGTTCGAACGGGCCGAGGGGCGCTGGGTGTACGTGGACGGCGAATTCCCGCGCGGTTGATGCCGCGAAACCGCGTTGCAGGAGCGGCGCGAGCCGCGACCGCGATAGCGCGGCTACGGCGACATTCCGGATGCCTGCGTATCCGCACGTGTGGCCGCTCGGGATAGCCGCTAGCGTCGTCGTTGCGGGTTCGCGGTCGCGGCTTGCGCCGCTCCTACAGGGCGTGGCCGCGACAGTGCGAGTGCGGCGAAATCCCGAGGCATCCGTGTCCGCGCGTGTGTTTGCGCGGGGCGGTTGGTTGCGTCGTGGTTGCGAGGGCGCGGTCGCGGCTTGCGCCGCTCCTACAAGGGGCATCGTGGGGTTCGGGCAAAAAAAGGCGCGGCCGTGAGGCCGCGCCCGGGCTTGCCCGCCCTTCAGGCGGAGAGGCTTACTTCTTGACCTCGAATTCCTTGCTCTGGACGACGTTGCCGTCCTGGGTGATCTCGACCTTGTACTTGCCTTCCGGGAAACCCTTCGGGCTGTTGATGCTGAACTCGGTCACGCCGCCGTTGGTGGCGTTGATCTCCGTGGGCTGGTCTTCCTTGACGGTCTGGCCGTCCTGGAAGGTCCACTTGGCGCCGATCTTGGTCGCCACGGTGGCGGACGGATCGGAGGTGTTGGTGGTGACCGAGGCGTGGACGGTGTCCTTCGGCTTGAACGTGGTCGCCGCGGCGGTGACCTTCTTGTCGGCGCCGACGGCGCTGCCGAGGTCGACGCTGGCGACCGTAGCGGTCGCGGCGACCGGCGCCGGAGCGGGTTCCGGAGCGGGCGCCGGAGCCGGGGTTTCGGCGGCCGGCGGCGGGGTCGGCGCGGGCTCTTCCTTCTTCTTGCAGCCCGCCAGCGCCAGCGAGGCGACCAGGGCGGCGGCGACGGCGTACGTAGTGCGATTGCGGATCAGCATGGTGGATCTCCTTGGAAAGACGTTGAAAGCGGAAAGCGTTGCGGCGCGCATTCGCGCCTCGTCGCGGACGGTGCAGGTCAGTCGTTGACGGCCGGAATCTTCAGGACCTGGCCGGGCTGGATCTTGTCGGGATCGTCGAGCTGATCGCGATTGGCCTCGAAGATCGCGTTCCACTTGCTCGCCTTGCCGTACAGCTCTTTGGCGATGTGCGACAGCGTGTCGCCCTTCTGGACCGTGTAGGTCTGCTGGCCACCGCCGGTGATCTCGTCGGTCGAGCTCACGCCGCTCTGGACGTCGCTGAAATCGGCTTTCTCTTTGATTTCGTCGGTGCTCGACACACCGCTTTGCACATCGGAAAAATCGGCTTTCTTATCCGGGGTAGTCATGGGTAGAGGGCTCCTGCCGTGTTGGCGGGGGCACCATGACATGGCGCTTGTTAAAAAGACATAGCGCCCGCGTGAACTTTGATGATGAAACTGAATGGGGATATGACGCGGACGGCGTCCACCTCGCGCGGGCCTGCGCAGTCGTAATGCCCGCAGGCACCGGCCGTGTGCCGGGCCGGTGCCGGGAGCGTCAGCGCGGCCGTGCGACCGCTGCCCGAATCGGTGCGCGAATCGCCGCGCCGACTGTCGCGCGGACTGTCGAGTAAATCACTGCCGCTCGTCGCGCCCCGCGGCCGGCGCCGCCAGGCCCGGGCTGCCGCGCCAGGGATTGATGTCCAGGCCGCCGCGGCGGGTGTAGCGCGCTTCCACCGACAGCCACTGCGGCTGGGCGATGCGGGTCAGATCGGCGTGGATGCGCTCGACGCATTGCTCGTGGAACTCGGCGTGGTCGCGGAACGAGACCAGGTAACGCAGCAGACCGGCCCGGTCCAGGCGCGGGCCGCGATACGCGATGACCACGCGCGCCCAATCCGGCTGGCCGGTCACCGGGCAGTTCGACTTCAGCAGCGCCGAGTTCAGCGTTTCCTCGACGATTTCGCCCGCGTCGGCGGACAGGTGCGCGGCATTCGGCGGACCGTAGTCGTCGATGGCCACGTCGAGGCCGTCGATGGATTCGGCCGTGCCGTCGCCGTCGATGGGCGGCAAGCCGAAGACCACGGCGACCGGCGCGCCGGCGGCCGCGCTCAAGTCGGCGGCGATGGTGTCGAGCACCGCCTGGGCGCTGTCGAAACGGCTGGAATTGAAGGAATTCAGGTAGAGCTTGAGCGACTTGGACTCGATCAGGTGCGGCGAGGTGGCCGGCACCGACACGGTCGCGGTGGCGACCCGCGGCTTGCCGCGGCCGTCGAGCCAGCTCAGTTCGTAGGCATGCCAGCGGTCGTGGCCGACGAACGGCGGGGCGGCGTCGTCGATGCCGATGTGCTCGCGGCCGAGCGCGCGGGCGATGGGGAACAGCAGCGAGGCGTCGTACTCGCGCGGGTAGTCGACGTGGCGGCCGAGGGGGAGTTCGTGGGCGGTCATGGCGGCATTTTAGCCGCTGGGGCGGGGTTCGCCCGGGTTCCGGGCTTGCGCCGGACGCCGATTGGCGCGGTCGCGGCTCGCGCCGCTCCTACAGGAAGCCCATGTAGGAGCGGCGCGAGCCGCGACCACGAAAATTCAACCGCGCCGCAACAGCGACCGCGACCGCGCGACCGCGGCCCCGCGCTCACCCCGCCTTCGGCGCGTTCAGATAATCCAGCGTCACCTGCAGCATCGCCCGCAGCCCCAGGTCCAGCGAGCTCTCGTCGAGCTTGAACTTCGGCGAGTGGTTGCTCGGCGCGGTCGCCGGGTCCACGCCCTTCTCGGTCGAACCGACGAAGAAGAACATCGCCGGCACCTGCTTGGCGTAGTAGGAGAAATCCTCCGCGCCCATCACCAGCGGCATCTCGACCACGTTGGCCTCGCCGGCCACCGCCTTCAGGCTCGGCAGCATGCGCGCGGTCAGCGCCGGATCGTTGTAGGTCACCGGGTTGCCGTCCTGGTCGGGCACCAGCGCTTCGGCGTGGGCGCCGTGCGCGGCGCTGACGTGTTCGGCGACGTTCTTGAGGTCGGCGAAGATCGCCTGGCGCATGCCGTCGTCGAAGGTGCGGATGGTGCCGATCATCTCCACGTCGTCGGGAATGATGTTGTAGCGGATGCCGCCCTTGATCGCGCCGAAGGTCACCACCGCCGGCAGCTTGGCGATGTTGGTGCGGCGGCTGACGATGGTCTGGGCGCTGCCGATGACGTCGGCGGCGGCGACGATGGGATCCACGCCCATCCACGGCGTCGAGCCGTGGCTCTGGCGGCCCTTGATCTTGATGGTGAAGCGGTCCGACGCCGCCATCAGCGGGCCGCCGCGCACGCCGAGCTGGCCGGCGTTCAAGGTCGAGAACACGTGCAGGCCGAACACCGCCTCGGGCTGGAAGTCCTTGAACAGGCCTTCCTTGAGCATCAGCGAGGCGCCGCCTTCCTCGTTCGCCGGCGCGCCTTCCTCGGCCGGCTGGAACACCAGCATCACCTGGCCGGGCAGGTCTTTCTTCATCGCCACCAGCGCGTCGGCGATGCCGAGCAGGATGCCGGTGTGGGCGTCGTGGCCGCAGGCGTGCATGACCCCGACGGTCTCGCCGCGGAAGCTGGCGGTGGCCTTGGACGCGAACGGCAGGTCGACCTGTTCGGTCACCGGCAGCGCGTCCATGTCGGCGCGCAAGGCGATCTTCGGGCCGGGCTTGCCGCCTTCGACGATCGCGACCACGCCGTGCTTGGCGATGCCGGTGCGCGGCTTGAGCCCGAGCTTGCGCAGGTGCTCGGCGACCTTGGCCGCGGTGCGTTCCTCGCGGTTGGACAGCTCCGGGTTCTGGTGGAAGTCGCGGCGCCAGGCGATCACGTCGGCCTTGACCTTGGCCGCGGCGGCGGCGACCTCGGGACGTTGCGCCGCTGGCGAAGAGCCCGTTTGCGAGGAAGCCGCTTGCGAAGAGGCGGTCTGCGCGATTGCGGCCAGCGGCAGCGCGGCCAGCGCGGAACAGGTCAGGGCGCAGCTCAGCGCGACGGACAGCGGACGCTTCATCGACGGTCTCCGGCGGGAAAGTCCCGATGCTAGCCGATGCGGCGGGCCCGGGCTGCGCGACGTTGGTCGCGAGAACTTAGCGCGCCGTCCTCACAATTCGATCAGACCCGGCGCGGGATCCAGCGGCGAGCCGAATCCGAGCGCGGCATATACCTGTTCGGTGTAGCGCTGGCGCCGCGTCGGCCGGCCCAGGCGCCAGCGCAACTGCAAGGCCGCCACCGGCAGCCAGATCGCCGCGTCGATCAGCGCCACCAGCGCCGCGACGTCGGCGAGCGTTCGCTGCCACGGCGTCGACGAGCCGACGGCGAGGGCGAAGCCGGGGATCGCCGCGCACGCCAGCAGCGACAGGCCGAGCGTCCACCACAGCGCCGCACGCAGCATGCGCGGGGTGTAGCCGACCGGGGCGATGTCCAGCATCAGCCAGCGGAACGCGCTGTGGCAGGCATACGCGGTGCGGCGATCATGGTTGCGCAGGGCCACCACCGCGCCGGCCTCGGCCTGCCGCGCGTCGTCGCGCGCATCGGGGCGGTAGCGCTGCGCGAGCAGCTCGACCCGGTCGCCCTCGGCCAGCGGCGGCGCCGCCGGCCCGTCCGGCGCCAGCGGCACGTACAGCGCCACGCGCCGGCGGTCGAGGTCGAAGCGATAGACCGCGAATTCGACCCGCGCGCCGTGGCGGCCGCCGCGGCTGAGAGTCTGCACCGTGCGTTGCAGCCGCCGCACCGCGCCGCTCAGGCGCAGCGGCGCGGCCGCGCCGCGGTCCGGGTCGGATGCGGGTTCGTTCACGCCTCAGGGCCCGTGCAGGTAATCCAGCGCCACCTGCAGCATCGTCTTCGTTCCCACCTCCAGCGCGCCTTCGTCGAGCATGAAGTTCGGCGAATGGTTGATCGGCGCCTTGGCCGCGGCGCTGCCCTGGGCGGTGGAACCGACGAAGAAGTAGAAGCCCGGCACGGTGTTGGCGAATTGGGAGAAGTCCTCGGCCACGGTCACCAGCCCGGATTCGCTCACGTTGGCCTCGCCGGCCGCGCGCCGCAGCGACGGCAAAACGCGGCGGGTCAGGGCGGCGTCGTTGATCGTGGCCGGGGCGTTGTTGACCACCGCCAGCTCGGCGCTGGCGCCGGCGGCGTGGGCGTAGTCGTCGGCGGTGCGGCGCAGGCGCGCGATCACGTCTTCGCGCACGGCCGGGTCGAAGGTGCGCAGGGTGCCGACCAACTTGGCTTCGTCGGGAATGATGTTGAATCGCACGCCGCTGTTGAACTGGCCGGCGGTCAGCACCACCGGGGTCGCGGCGATGTTGACCTGGCGCGCGATCATGCTCTGGCTGGCGAGCAGGATCTGCGCGCCGACGGTGATCGGGTCGACGCCGTCCCACGGCCGCGAGCCGTGGGTCTGCTTGCCGCGCACGGTCAGGCTCCATTCGTCGGCGCTGGCCAGCATCGGGCCGCTGCGGTAGCCGACCTGGCCGACGTTGAGCCCAGCCCACACGTGCAGGCCGAACACCGCGTCGGGTTTGAAGTCCTTGAACACGCCCTCGTCGAGCATGAGCTTGGCGCCGAAGGGTTCGCCGGCGGTCGGCGGGCCTTCCTCGGCCGGCTGGAACACGAACATCACCTCGCCCGGCAGCCGTTCCTTCTGCGCCGCCAGCGCGGTGGCCACGCCGAGCAGGATCGCCACGTGCGCGTCGTGGCCGCAGGCGTGCATCACCCCGACCGGCTGGCCGCGGTAATCGGCGGTAACTTTGGAAGCGAACGCCAGGCCGGCCGGCTCGGTCACCGGCAGCGCGTCCATGTCGGCGCGGATGGCGATGCGCGGGCCGGGCAGGCCGCCCTTGAGCACGGCGACCACGCCGGTGTGGGCGATGCCGGTGCGCGGCTGCAGGCCGAGTTTGCGCAACTGGTCGGCGACGAGCTTGGCGGTGCGCACCTCGTGCTGGCCCAGTTCGGGATGCTGGTGGATGTCGCGGCGCCAGGCCACGACCTGGGTCTGCACCGAACGCGCGGCCTCGGCGACCGCGGCGGGGTCGGCGGCTTGCCCGGCGAAGGCCGGGGCGGCGATCAGGCCGAGCGCCAGTGCGGCGAGCGCCGTCGGGCGGAAGCGAGGGGACATCGCGAAACTCCAATGCGGTAGGAAGGCGGGCGGGTGGCGCGCCGCTGTGGTGGGAGGGCCTTCAGGCCCAATGCTCTGGTGCCTGGTCGCCGCGACCGGACCGGACAGCATCGGGCCTGAAGGCTCTCCCACCACAGCAAGCCGCCGCCGCGATAACGCCCGATGCTAAGGCCGAAGCTGCGGCCGGCGATACCCGCGCCGTTCGCGTGCGCGCGCTCGCCGCGCCGGGCATCGGCCGGCCAGGGACTCGCCAACCGCCCCGTGATCGCAGTCACGGGCCGCGGCGACCCCCGCGCGCATGCTGTCGCTGGCCGTTCCGGCCCGCCGACCAAGGAGCAGGTTCGCATGCGTTCGATCCGACGCCACACCCTGATCTTCGCCGCCGCCTTCGCGCTCGCCGCCGGTTTCGCCGGAGGCGCCGCGGCCCAGCGCAATTGCAGCATCTGCACCGGCATCTACGACAACTGCATGGCCAAGCCCGACGCCAGCGAGTACGAGTGCGTGCTCGAACACAACCGCTGCGCCAAGTCGCTGGGCTGTCCGTTCAAGCCGCAGACCTGAGCAACGCCGGCGCGCGTGCGTCCCGCGTCCGGCGCGTCCGGTCGCGCGCGCATTCGCCGCCGGCATCCATGCGTCCGGCGCCGCCACGGCGCGCGGCCGCCCCGACCAAGGAGAAGGTTCGTATGCGTTCCATTCGCCGCACGACGTTGTTCCTCGCCTTGTCCGTATTCGCCGCCGGTTTCGCCGGCAGCGCGTTCGCGCAGCGCGATTGCAGTTGGTGCACCGCCATCTACGACGCCTGCATGGTCCAGCCCGATGCCGACCAGGGCCTCTGCGCGCGCGAGCACAACTATTGCGCCGAGCCGATCAACTGCCCGCTGATGCCGGAGTTCTGAAGCGCGCCGCCGACCGTCCGTTCCACGACCAAGGAGAAGGTCCGATGATTCCGACCCATCGCACTACCCTGCTCGCCGCGTTCGTCGCCTTCGCGTTCGCCGCCGGTTTCGCCGGCAGCGTCGCGGCGACCGAGCCCGACTGCAGTCCGTGCGTCGCGATCTACGACAGCTGCATGGCCCGGCCCGACGGCAACTGGGAGATCTGCGCGCGCGAGCACAACCTCTGCGCCGGGCCGCTCGGCTGCCGGTATCTGCCCGAGTAGCGCATCGCGCACCGGCGCGCGCCGCCGTCCGGCGGCGCGTTGCCGCGCACGTGGAAGCGTCCGCTGCGCCGGGTTCGCGCTGCAGGCGCCGGCTTACACGTCGTGCGCGTGCGCGGGCAGCGGCGCCAGCGGCGAACCCAGGTCGAGCGCCGCGTAGACCCGTTCGGTCAGGCGTTCGCGGGCGTTGGCGCGGCCGATGCGCCAGCGCCGGCGCGACCACGCGTACGGCAGCGCGATCGCCGCGATCATGGCGACGAACACGGCCGCGAAGAAGCCGGCCCGTTCGAGCGAACGGCCGGCTTCGTCCGGGTCGAAGCCGAACACGAAGTAGCACAGTGTGGTCGCGATCAGCGCGATCGCCGCGCCGCCCGCGCCGCGCAGGCGATAGCTGCGCGCGGTGAAGCCGGTCAGCGCGTGCTCGCCGGCGGGGTCGCCGCCGGCGAGCAGGCGGAAGCCGCCGTGGGCGATGTAGATCCGCCCGTCTTCGAGATTGCGCAACGCGTACACCGAGTCGGCCTCGGCCCGTTCCTGCGCCGGCACCAGCACTTCGACCCGGTCGCCCATCGCCAGGAACGGCGTCGGGTAGCCGGGGCCGTGCAGCGCGCGCAGGCTGAGGTAGCGCCCGCACAGCGCGAACCGGTAGTCGTCCATCAGCAGCATGCTGCTGCCCTCGCCGTGCAGGCCCTGGCTCGACCACGGCATCGGCAGGCGGCCGTGCAGGCGCTGCAGCGCGACGGTGCCGGCGGCGGTGTCGTCGGTCAGCGTCTGCGTCCAATCGCCGCCTTGGGTCTGCGCGCGCGCGGCGTCGCGCGCGGCCCGGCGCAATGCGGCGCTGCGCAGCCGCCGCGACCAGACGCGGTGTTGCGTGCGCATCGCGCCGATGGCGTGGACCAAGTGGTGCTCCGACGCGGCCAGGATCGGCCGGCGCCGGCGATGCTGCAGCCAGGTCCAGGCCTGGGTCGCGAGGGTCGCGGCGATTCCGGCGGTACCGCCCAGCGCGATCAACAGCAGCAACATCCAGCCCAGGCCCGCATGCGCCTGGGGCAGCGCCACGCCGCTCCAGATCGACCACAGCGCCAGCACCGGCAGCCAGCGCATCGCCTGGGCCAGCGCGAGCTTGCGCTCCAACTCGGTCGGCATCGGAATCAGGCCGGCGCTGCCGGCGGCCACCGCCCAATGCGCCTCGCGGCGGCCGTCGGCGTACACCAGCACGCCGACCCGCGCCGGCAGCGCGTTCAACGCCATGCGTTGCAGCGCCTGCCAGGCGAACGGCGCATTGAAGGCGTCGCGGGTGCGGCCGTGCACCTGCTGGCCCGCGATCCAGGCGACGAAGCGGCCGTCGGCCGCGGCGGTCAAACGCAGTCGTTCGATCGGTCCTTCGAGTTGTTCGATGGCGACCGGCGGGGGCTGGAACATGCGGGCGCTTCCTGCGCTGGCGGCCGTCGGCGCTGGCCGGCGGCGATTGGAAAATGTCGGAGGTATACCGCGGCGGCGAACGCTGTCGGCCGCGCCGCGGTTGCGGCGGCCGCGCCGTCCGGGCGAATCGTCATCAATGCCGGTGCGGGCGTCAATCGGGTCCGGTGGGGACCGATCCGGCGCACGGGCGTCGCACGGCCGGCACGGATTCGATGCGGGAGCCGAGGCGTGGCGCGCGACGAAGGGCGCCACGTCCACACGGATCCGATGCAAGGGTCGCGACGCGCGGCTGAAGGCGGCCGGCCCAGGCCGCCAGGCCGCACAGGCCGGCCGATGCGCCGGCACCGGGCGCTTCCCGGGCCGAGTCCGGCCGCGCCGGGCCGGGCCCCGACCGCGGCGCCGCGCCGGCCCCGGCATTGCCGGCGCGCCTGCCCCCGCCTACAATTGAGAATCATTATTGTTTACAGCGGGCGGGCGCCAACCCTGGCGCGGCCGACCCGCTTGCGCTGTCGCGCCAAGGAACGGTCGGCGCTCCCTCCTTTCCCGTCCTCAGGCCGCTATCGATGCCTTTCTCCCGTGCCGTCTCCACTCCTTGCCGCGCGCGTTTGCCGCGTGCGGTCCGCGCGGCCTTGCCGGGCCTGCCGCTGGCCTTGGCCGCCTTCGCCGCGGCCGCGCAACCGGCGCCCGCCGATCCCACCACCCTCGACAACGTCCAGGTCCAGGCGCCGATCGCCAAGCGCAGCCAGACCGTGACCAAGACCGACACCCCGCTGATCGAGGTGCCGCAGTCGGTGTCGGTGATCACCGCCCAGCAGATGCGCGAGCGCGGCATCCAGGGCGTCGAGGAAGCGGTGTGGTACACCGCCGGCGCCCAGGGCGGCGGCTACGGCCAGGACACCCGCAGCGACTGGCTGCTGGTGCGCGGCTTCAGCCCGGCGCGCTACATGGACGGGCTGACCCTGACCGACGGCGTATGGACCGGCGGTACCCGCATCGAGCCTTACGGCCTGGAGCGGCTGGACGTGCTCAAGGGCCCGTCGTCGGTGGCCTACGGCGCGATGCCGCCGGGCGGCCTGGTCAACATGGTCAGCAAGCGGCCCACCGACGAGGCGCTGCGCGAAGTCGAAGTGACCCTCGGCAACTACGACCTGCGCCAGGCCGCGTTCGACTTCGGCGGCCCGCTCGGCGCCGGCGGCACGCTGAGCTACCGGCTCACCGGCCTGGCGCGCAACAGCGACAACGTCGTCGACTACGTCAAGGACGACCGCTACTTCTTCGCCCCCGCGCTGACCTGGAAGCCGAGCGAGGACACCGAACTGACCGTGCTGGCGCGCTGGCAGAAGGCCGACACCGCCCAGGGCGGCGGCTTCCTGCCCGCGGCCGGCACCCTGCTGCCGAATCCGCACGGCAAGATCCCGCGCGAGCGCTACACCGGCGAGCCGGGCTGGAACGACTACGTCAAGACCATGCGCTCGCTGGGCTACGAGTTCAGCCATCGCCTCAGCGACGCGGTGACCTTCCGCCAGAACCTGCGCTACGGCAAGGTCGATGTCGACCACGACGCCGGCGTCGGCGCGTTCGGCCTGCAGGACGACCAGCGCACGCTGGCGCGCTATTACTTCCCGCTGGAAGAAACCTCCAAGTCGTTCGCGGTCGACAACAACGTCGAATGGAAGTTCGGCGGCGGCGCCTGGGACCACACCGTGCTCGCCGGCGTCGACTACCGCCGCCTGGAAAGCGACTACAGCTCGGCGTTCGCGTTCGGCGCGCCGTCGCTGGACATCTTCAATCCGGTCTACGGCGCGCCGATCGTCAAGCCGGCCTACACCTCGCGCACCGACAAGGTGCAGCAGCAGTTCGGCGTGTACGTGCAGGACCAGATCCGCATCGACCGCTGGGTGATCTCCGCCGCCGGCCGCCAGGACCGGGTGCGCACGCGCACCGACAACCTGCTGGCCACGCCGGTCGCGCGCGAGCGCCAGAACGACAGCAAGTTCTCCGGGCGCCTGGGCGTGAACTATCTGTTCGATTCGGGCTGGGCGCCGTATGTGGCCTGGTCGCAGTCGTTCGAACCGACCGTGGGCGCCGATTTCGCCGGCCGCTCGTTCGTGCCGACCACCGGCGAGCAGATCGAGGCCGGCCTGAAGTTCCAGCCCGCCCACGGCCGCGCGCTGCTGACCTTCGCCGCGTACGAGATCAGGCAGAAGAACACCCTCACCGTCGATCCCGTCCACACCCTGTTTTCGGTCCAGCAGGGCGAGACTCGGGTGCGCGGCGCCGAGCTGGAAGGGCGCTGGAACTTCGCCAACGGCCTGAGCGTGTACGGCGCCTACACCTACACCGATTCGGAAGTCACCAAGACCAACGACGCCGGCGCGCTGGGCAAGCAGATCGCGCTGCAGCCGCGCAACGTCGCCTCGCTGGGCGCGGACTACAGCATCGGCTACGGCGCGCTGTCGGGGCTGGGCTTCGGCGCGGGCGTGCGCTACACCGGCGATCACTACGGCGATACCTACAACCAGTGGAAGACGCCCTCGTACACCCTGTTCGACGCCTCGGTGCGCTACGACCTGGACGCGTGGCGGTTCCAGCTCAACGCCAGCAACCTGAGCGACAAGGAATACATCGCGGTGTGCAACAGCGCGACGTGGTGCTACTACGGCTATCCGCGCACGGTGACGGCGTCGGTGCGGTATCGGTGGTGACGCAGTGAAGCGTCGCCGCGGTGTCGTTCGATGGCCGCGTTCGTCGTAGATGAGGTGTCGCGGTCGCGACTTGCGTCGCTCCTACAGTCGCTGCGTTGCGGCATCGCGCCCTGTAGGAGCGACGCGAGTCGCGACCGCGCAGCGACCGGTCGCGCCGCAACCGCGGCCCGCATAAAAAGCAGGACGCGGCGTCGCCGCCGCGTCCCGCGCGCGCGGCTCAGCGACCGATCATCGCCATGCCCGCTTCGGTGTAGCGCTCGCCCGCGGCCGCGCCGGGGGCGAACACCGCGTCCAGGCGGGCCAGATCGTCGGCCGTCAGCGTCACCTCGACCGCGCCGAGGTTGTCGTCGAGGTACTTGCGCCGCTTGGTGCCGGGGATCGGCACGATGTGCTCGCCCTGCGCCAGCACCCAGGCCAGCGCCAGCTGCGCCGGCGTGCAGCCCTTGCTCGCCGCGAGGTCCTTGGCCTGCTGCGCCAGTTCGAGGTTGCGGGCGAAGTTGTCGCCCTGGAAGCGCGGCGTGCTCAGGCGGAAGTCGTCGCGGCTGAGGCTGCCGGTGTCGGTGATCGCCCCGGTCAGGAAGCCGCGGCCGAGCGGGCTGTACGGGACGAAGCCCACGCCCAACCGTTCGCACGTGGCCAGCACGCCGTTGTTCTCCGGGTCGCGGGTCCACAGCGAGTATTCGCTCTGCACCGCGGTGATCGGATGCACCGCCTGGGCGCGTTCCAGGGTCTGCGCGGAGGGTTCCGACAGGCCGAGGTAACGCACCTTGCCCTGCGCCACCAGCTCGGCCATCGCGCCGACGGTGTCCTCGATCGGCACGTTCGGATCGACCCGGTGCTGGTAGTACAGGTCGATGCGGTCGGTGCGCAGGCGCTTGAGGCTGCCCTCGACCGCGCTGCGCACGTACTCGGGGCGGCCGCTGACGGTGCGCGCGCCGGGGTTGGCCGGATCGGTCACGAAGCCGAACTTGGTCGCCAGGAACACCTGGTCGCGCCGGCCCTGCAGGAAGCCGCCGAGCAGCTCCTCGTTGGCGTGCGGGCCGTAGATGTCGGCGGTGTCTAGGAAGGTCATGCCGCGCTCCAGGGCGCGTTCCAGCGTGGCCAGCGATTCGTCCTGGTCGGCGGCGCCGTAGGCGAAGCTCATGCCCATGCAGCCCAGGCCGAGCGCGGACACGGTGGGGCCGTTGCGGCCGAGGCGGCGGGTCGGAAGCGTAGTCATTGCGGGAGTTCTCCGTGATCGGGGGGAGAGACGAAGCGCGGTGGGCGGGGGCGCCGCCGCGGCGCCCGGGGAGGGCGTGCGGGCACTGTAGGCCTGCGCGATTGCGCGAAAAACCGGACTAGTCCACATGCGTCATGAAGATTTTCTTCATAATCGCCGGCAGGTCCCGCCGGAGCCGCCGCCATCGCCGCCCATCCCTTGCCCGCGGTGCTCGGCTTCGCCCGAGTCGCCCACTTCGGCAGCTTCACCCGCGCCGCGGCCGAACTGGAGGTGTCGCCCTCGGCCCTGTCGCAGAGCGTGCGCGCACTGGAAACCAAGCTCGGCGTGCGCCTGCTCAACCGCACCACGCGCCAGGTCGCGCTGACCGAGCACGGCGCGCGCTTCCTCGAGCGCATCCAGCCCGGGCTGGCGCAGATCCAGGCCGCGTTCGACGACCTCGACGAAGTCCGCCACCGTCCCACCGGCCGGCTGCGCATCAACGTCGGCCGCACCGCGCTGCGGATCATGATCGAGCCGAAGCTGCCGGCGTTCATGGCGCTGTATCCGGAACTGGAAGTGGAACTGTTCGCCGACGACACCCTGGCCGACCTGGTCGGCGAAGGCTTCGACGCCGGCATCCGCCTCGGCGAAAGCCTGGCCCGCGACATGGTCGCGGTGCCGTTCGGCGGGCCGCAGCGGCAGGTGATCGTCGGCGCGCCGGCGTACTTCGAACGCCATCCGCGGCCGGCGACGCCGCAGGACCTGGCCGGGCACGACTGCATCCGCCTGCGCCTGCCCGGCGCGCGGCGCCTGTACCCGTACGAGTTCAGCCGCGACGGCCGCGATTTCGACGTGGAAGTGCAGGGCCGGCTGATCCTCAACGAAGGCTCGCACATCCTTTCGGCCGCGCGCGCGGGGCTGGGGCTGGCGCAGGTGTTCGAGCCGTCGGCGCGCGCCGACCTGCGCGAAGGCCGGCTGATCGAAGTGTTGTCGCCGTGGCAGCCGCCGTTTCCGGGGTTCCACGTCTATTACCCGGCGCGCAAGCAATTGCCGATGAAGCTGCGGGTGTTCGTGGATTTCCTGCGCGCGCAGACGTGGGAGTAGCGGTTGGCGCGAATTTCCGCCGCAGCCAATGCCACAACGCAGCGACTGTAGGAGCTGCGCAAGCTGCGACCGCGGGGCGGCCGGTTGCGACTCAAGCGCGGTGTCGCGGTCGCGGCTCGCGCCGCTCCTACAGGCAGATCGCGTGGTTGCCGGCGAGCGGGAACAAGGCTGCGACGCAGATCCCTCGCATTTCCCCGCGCCGCGTGCGAGGCTGCGGCGGATCGCTGGGGAGCCGTCATGAACGATGCCGTGTCCGCCGTAGCACCCGCCGCGTCGAAAGCGCTGCACGGCGACGCCGCGCTGGTGCGCGCGCTCGGCCCGTTCCAGCTCGGCGCGTCCATCGTCAACATCATCGTCGGCGCCGGCATCTTCATGCTGCCGGCGCTGTTGTACGGGCGGCTCGGCGCGGGCGCGCCGCTGGTGTTCGTGGCCGGGGCGATGGCGATCGTGCCGATCGCGCTGTGCTTCGCCGCGATCGGCAGCCGCGCGGCCGCCACCGGCGGGCCGTACACCTTCGTCGGCGCGGCGTTCGGGCCGTTCGCCGGGTTCCTCGCCGGCGCGCTGATGTGGGTGTGCAACGCTTCCTCCAGCGCCGGCGTCGCCGCGGCCCTGGCCGAGCAGGCCGGCAACGCCTGGGCGGCGCTGCGCGAGCCGTTGCCGCGCGCGGGGTTCATCGCCGCGGCGTACGCCGCGGTGTTCGCGCTCAATGCGTTCGGGGTGAAGCTGGGCGCGCGCGCGATCGTGCTGCTGGCCACGCTCAAGCTGGCGCCGCTGTTCCTGCTGGCCAGCGTCGGTTTGCTGTTCGTGGACTGGAACCAGGTCGGTGCCGGCGCATGGCCGTCGTGGAGCACGCTGTCTTGGAGCGCGTTGCCGTGGAGCGCGTTGCCGTGGAGCGCATTGGGCTCGTCGATGGTGCTGGTGGTGTTCGCCTACTCGGGCATGGAGACCGCGCTGGTGCCGACCGGCGAGGTGCGCGATCCTGCCCGCCACGTGCCGCGCGCGACCTTGTCGGCGATCGTGCTGGTGGTGCTGCTGTACATCGGCATCCAGCTCGCCTGCCAGGGCTTGCTCGGCGCGCGCCTGGCCGGCAGCGGCGCGCCGGTGGCCGACGCCGCCGGCGCGTTGTGGGCGCCGGCGCACGGCGCGCTGCTGGCCACCGCCGCGGTGTCGATGGCCGGATTCCTGATGGGCAATCTGTTTTCGTCGTCGCGGCTGTTGTTCGCGCTGGGCCGCGACGGCTACCTGCCGGCCGCGTTCGGCCGCGTCGATGCGCGCCACCACGTCCCGCGCACCGCGCTGCTGGCCCATGCCGGTATCGCCCTGGCGCTGGCGCTGATCGGCAACTTCGAGACCCTGGCGCTGATTTCCGGCGGCGCGATCTGCCTGCTGTTCGCCGCGGTCGCGGTCGCCGCGTGGCGTGCGCAGGCGCGCGACCTGCGCGGCCCCGGCGAGCCGTTCCGCCTGCCCGGCGGCGCCTGGCCGATGCCGCTGCTGGCGGTGGCGGTGATGGCGGCGGTGTTGGCGACGATGAGCGCGGCGCAGTGGCTGGCGATCGCGGTATCGCTGTTGGCGTTGGTGGCGGTGTACGCGGTGCTGGCGCTGCGGCGGCGCCGGGCGGCGCTGGGTTGAAGGAGCGGTGTGGGAGGGCCTTCAGGCCCGACACTTTCGGCTCGGATCCGCGCGACTTGGCACAAGAGCATCGGGGCTGAAGCCCCTCCCACGACAGCCGCGGCTGCGGTTTCCGGCGCGATGAGTCTTTGATCGCGAGCGTCAGCGGCGCTGGCAACGCAGGTCGCGCACGCGGCCCACGTCCATCGACACCCCGTCGATCGCGCCGGCCGCATCGCGCTGGAAGCGGAAGTTCAGCGAACCCAGCAGGAAGCGGTCGCGTTCCAGCGGCTGCAGCCGCGCCGGCCCGCTGCACGCGTCGGCCCGATGCAGGGCGCCGTCGATCGCGCTGAAGCGATAGTCGCGGCCGAGTTCGTCGCAGCGGTAGTCGCCGGCGTAGGCGGCCAGTGCGGCGGCGTCGGGCTGGGCCACTTGCAGCTCGGGGAACTCGGTGCGCTTGCCGTCGGCCAGCTGCACCGCGACGCGCGGCCGGCCGCGGCCGGGGTCGCGGAACGACAGCGCGGCCACCGGGGCGTCGTCGACCTCGAACTCGTCCTTGCCGACCGGCCGCATCGGATAGGTGTCGCCGAAGGCGTGCAGCGACAGCGCGCCCTCGTCCCATTCGATCCGGCGCAGGCTGCCGGTGGCGGGATTGCGGTACACCCCGGCCCAGCGCTGCATCGCGGCGGGCGCCGTGTTCACGGTCGGGCGCGGGGCGCGTCGGGCCGCCGGTTCGGGCGGCAGGCCCAGCCACAGGTCGGCGACGCGCAGGGCGAGGCTCTCCGGGTCGGTCGAATCCAGGTTGCACAGCGTCGCCACCGACAGGTGCCGCTCCGGGAAGCGCAGCAGCTGGGCGCGGTAGCCGCCCCAGGCGCCGTCGTGGGAAACCGTCTTGAGCCCGCGGTGGCTATCGACAAACAGGCCCAACGCGTAGTCCAGCCGCGTGCCGTCGGCGAGCCGGCCCGGCTGCTGCAGGCGGGCGAGGAAGTCGGCGTCGCCGACCACGGGGCGGTAGAAGTTCTCGTCCCAGCGCTGCAGGTCGGCCAGCGTGGTCAGCACCGCGCCGTCGCCGACCTGGTCCCAGTTCGGCATGTCGATGCGGAAGCGGGCGATGCCGTCCGGCGCCTCGCCGGCCGCGCCCCCGGCGCGCGTGTAGGCGCTGGCGCGGCCGCGTACCGGCAGGGTGTGGTCGTCGCGGAACAGGGTGTCGCGCATGCCCAGTGGCGCGAAGATGCGCTCATGCGCGAACTGCGCCAGCGGTTTGCCGGCGACCCGCTTCACGATCTCGGCGGCGAGGAAATAGCCGGTGTTGCTGTAGACGAACTCGCTGCCCGGGGCGAAGTTCAGCGCCTTCTGCTTCGCCAGCAGGTCCAGGGTCTGGCGGTCGCTGCTGTAGTCGTCGTAGGCGACGCCGGCCAGCAACTGCACGTCGAGGTAGTCGCGCAGGCCGCTGGTGTGCTGCAGCAGCTGGCGCAGGGTGATGGTCTGGCCGTAGTCGGGCAGCTCGGGCACGTACTTGCGCACGTCGTCGTCGAGCGAGAGCTTGCCGTCGCGCTCCAGCAACAGCAGCGCGGCGGCGGTGAACTGCTTGGACGTCGAGCCGATGTCGAACACCGTGTCCGCGCCGATCGGCGCGGACAGCTCCAGGTTGGCCTGGCCGTAGCCTTTCTGGAACGCGATCGCGCCGTCGCGGAACACCGCGACGCCGCAGCCGGGGCTGTCGCCGCGGTTCCAGCGCGCGAAGATCGCGTCGGTGCCGGCTTCCAGCGCTGCCGGCGCTGCCGGCGTCGCCGCCGCGATGGGCGAAGCGGGCGCGGCGACCGTCGCGAAGCTGGCCAGAGCCAGAGCCAGAGCCAGCGTGGCGGCGAGGGGACGCGGAGCGTGCATGGCGTGTCCTTACGGATGCGGAGCGAGGGCCGAGCACTATAGGCAGCGCGCGCGCCGGGCCTGCGTGGCGGAAGTCACGCAGGCGCGCGGGACCAACCTGCGGCCGCGCTCAGGCGCGTCGGGGCGCGAAGGTGTTCCTCACCCGTTCGGACATGACCGCGTAGGCCATCCACGGGCCGTTCCAGAACAGCACCCGGCCGACCAGCGCCGCCGCGGCGACGCCGGCGAAGCCGTCGCCGCTGGCCTGGGACAGCAGGCCGGTCGCGATCGATACCAGGACCAGATCGATGCCGAGCCAGGCGAGGTAGACGCGCGGGAACCACGGCGACTTGATCGCGAACAGCACCAGGGCGACGAGGTTCAACGCGAACATCGCGGCGCTGACCGCGAGATAGAAGCGCAAGGCGCCGGCCTTGGCCCCGTCCATCGCCGAGGCCACCTCGGTCGATGCCAGCAGCGCGGCCATGCCGCCGGCGTTGGCCATGGCGAACAGCAGCGACCACACCATCATGATCGCCACGCCGATCAGCCAGCCGCCGCGGCCGACCGCGCCGCGGTTGCGTTCGCTGCGGTCGGTGCCGAACCGCAGCGGTTCGTCGCCGAGCCGCAGCGCACCGCGCGCGGCGGGCGGCGCGGGTTCGCGGCGGTACGGATCTTGGTCGTGCATGGCGGGTCCCCTGTGCGCGGCGCGGACGGTTCCTCCCCGGAACCCGGCGGCGGGCGCGGCCGCCACGATAGCGCCATCGCGCGTCGCGGCGCATCCATGCGGCGACTGTCAGCGGCGCGCGGCGAAGGTGTTGCGGACCCGCCGGGAGCGCAGGATGTAAACGATCCACGGGCCGTACCAGAGCAGCGCCCACAGCAACGGTGTCGCCAGGGCCATGACCAGGCTGACGTCGCCGGTCATGGCCATCATCCACGGCCGGACGCCCTTGCCGAACGCGGCCACCGCCGCCCAGGCGACGAACGTGCGCGGGAACCACCGCGACTTGCGCCAGAACAGCGTCAGCGCGGCGAGGGCGAGCGGCAGCAGCAGCGCATCGACGGCGACCCGCGCGCGCATGTAGCCCAGATACTCGGGCGACAAGTCGCCGGACAAGCCGCTACCGAACACGGCCAAGCCCAGGCTGAGAATCGCGAACGCCGCCGACAGGCCCAGGATCGCGGCGACCGCGATCAGCCAGCCGCCGAGCCCCTCGGGGCCGCGTCCGTCGCGTTCGCCATAAGGGTTCGGCACCCGGTCCGCGACGGAGGTATGCCGATACGGATCGTCCTGGTCCATCGCGTCCTCGCTTCTCGCGCTTCTCGCGCTTGTCTGGCGCCGGCCGGCGCCGTGCCGCATGTGGCGCGGCTGCATGCATCGCAGCGGCAGGATAGCCGTCCCGCGCAGTCCGTCACATCCCCGCGACGCAGGAATCGCAACATACGCGGGCAGGGGAAAGCGACTCGAACGGACAGCCCAGCCGCCTCGCGCGCGCTTGATCGTTGACCGCCCGCTGTTGCCTACTCATCCATCGCAACGCCAACGCCAGCGGGAGCCGCGCGCCTGCACATGGCCAGCACCGCCGCCACCGCCTTGTCCTTGTCCGACTCTTCCGTTCCGGGCGCCGCCGCGCCGTCTTCGTCGCCTGCCGCGTCCGCGCGACCCGTGTCCGGGCCACGGGCCGCGTCCGCGCGCGCGCCTGGGTCGTCCGCGCCGGCCGCGTCCGCGCCGATGGCGGCGAGCGCGCCCGCCATCGAGGCGCCTGCCGTCAATAGCTCCGTCGCCAACACGTCCGCCGCCAACACGCCCGGCGCGCTCGCCACGCGCGCGCCGGGCGCTCCCACCGCCGCGCCGCGCGCGCCCGGCTCGGATGCAGGCACCGGCGCTGCGCCGCCACCCCCGCCGGCCGGCCCGCCGGCCGCGCCGGCGCCGATGCCGCGCTGGCGCATGGCCGCGTTCGTGGCGATCTCGCTGCTGCTCGGGCTGACCCAAAGCCTGGGCATGAACCTGGTCGCGTCCAACCTGCCGCAGGTGCAGGGCGCGCTCGGCGCGACCACGGCCGAGGGCGCGTGGCTGCTGACCGCCTACTTCGCCACCAACATCCCGGCCAGCCTGCTGCTGACCAAGTTCCGCCTGCACTACGGCCTGCGCCTGTTCGCCGACCTCGCCATCGGCCTGTTCGTGGTCGCCGCGGTGGTGCACCTGGTCGCCAACGACCTCAGCTCGGCGATCGCCGCGCGCGCCGCGCTCGGCATCGCCGCCGCGCCGCTGAGCTCGCTGACCGTGCTGTACATGGCAGAGGTCTTCAGCGGCCCGAAGAAGGTCATCGGCCTGATGTTCGGCTTCGCCGCGTTGCAGACCGGCGCGCCGGTGTCGCGGATCATCGCCGAAGGGCTGTTCCTGCACGGCCAGTGGCACGGCGTGGTGATGTTCGAGCTGGGCCTGGCGTTGGCCTGCTTCGCCGCGATCAACCTGCTGCGGGTCACCCCGGTGCCGCGCCAGCCGATGTTCGACGGCCTCGACATCGTCAGTTTCCCGCTCTACGCCAGCGCCATCGCCCTGGTCACCGTGGTGTTGACCCAGGGCCGGCTGCGCTGGTGGCTGGACACGCCGTGGCTCGGCGAATGCCTGGTCGCCGCGGCGGTGTGCGCGGGTTTGTTCGTGATCGTCGAGATCAACCGTTCCAAGCCGATGGTCAACCTGCGCTGGCTGCTGCACGGCGGCTACATGGTGCGGCTGGGGCTGGCGATCACGCTGTCGCGCATGGTGCTGTCGGAGCAGTCGGTCGGCGCGGTCGGCCTGCTCAACGTGCTCGGCCTGCTCAACGAACAGATGCACACGCTGTTCTGGCTGGTGCTGCTGGGCACCGTGGCCGGGTTCGTGGTGACGCTGCTGTTCCTGCCGAAACAACGCTTCGATCTGCTCGGATTGATCGCGGTGGCGATCGTCGGGGTGTGCGCCTACGTGGATTCGCACGCGACCAACCTGACCCGGCCGGAGAATTTCTATCTCACCCAGACCCTGATCGCGATGGCGGCGTCGATGTTCCTGGCCTCCTCGATCCTGCTGGCGCTGGTGCGCGTGGTCGCCGACGGGCTGCGCAATCTGGTCACCTTCATCGTCTTGTTCAGCACCACCAACGCGCTCGGCGGCCTGCTCGGCTCGGCGGTGCTGGGCACCTACCTGGCCCAGCGCCAGACCGCGCACTACCAGCACCTGATGCAGCAGGCCACGCTCGCCGACCCACAGGTGGCGCTGCGCACCCAGCAACTCGGCGGCGCGGTCGCGCGCGTGCTCGGCGACGCCGCGGCGCGCGGCAACCAGGGGCTGGCGTCGTTCAACCAGCAGGTCGTGCGCGAATCGTGGGTGCTGGCCTACAACGACGTGTTCCTGGCGGTGGCGTGGCTGGCCGCGGCGGTGCTGGCCTGGGTGCTGCTGCTGAAGTGGCAGCTGTGGCGGCGTGGCCACACCGTGGTCAGCTTCGCCTCGCAGGTGCCCGGCCCGTTCGGCCCGCCGGCCGCGGCGCCCGCGCCGGCGCCCGGCCGCGACGCCGCGGCGACGCCGCCTGCGCTGCAATCGCCGCCGAACCCCGCCGCTTCCGCCGCCCCTTCCGCTCCCGCCCCCGCCCGCTCCTGACCCGAAGGACGCCCCATGCCCCTGAAGACGCCCTTCAAATCCAAGGCCACCATCCCGGCGCTGCTGATCGCGCTGCTGGCGGTGCTGGTGATCCTCTACGCCTGGCGGCTGTGGCCGTTCTCCAGCGCGCGCCAGACCACCGAGAACGCTTACGTGCGCGGTAGCGTCACCGTGATCGCGCCGAAGGTCGACGGCTACGTCGCCCAGGTGCGGGTGCAGGACTACATGCAGGTCAAGGCCGGGCAGGTGCTGGTCGAACTCGACGCGCGCAACTACCGCCAGCGCCTGGACCAGGCCCAGGCCAACCTCGCCGCGCAGCAAGCCAACCTGTCCAACTCGACCCAGGCCCAGCGCGTGCGCGAGGCCGCGGTGGCGAACGTGGACGCGCAGCTCAAGGCGGCGCAGGCCAACCTCGCCCGCGCCCAGGCCGACATGCGCCGCGCGCAGGCGCTGGTCGGCGACGGTTCGCTGTCCAAGCGCGAGCGCGACCAGACCCTGGCCGCGTTGCGCCAGGCCGAGGCCTCGATGGGACAGGCCCGGGCCGCGCGCCGTTCGGCCGACGAAGACGTGCGCTCGGTGATCGTCAACCGCGACGCGCTGACCGCGGCGGTGGCCAATGCGCGCGCCGCGCTCAAGCTGGCCGAAATCGACCTGGCCAACACCCGCATCCTGGCGCCGCAGGACGGCCAGCTCGGCGAGATCGGCGTGCGCCTGGGCCAGTACGTCACCCCCGGCACCCAGCTGATGCAGCTGGTGCCGCACCGGGTGTGGGTGGTGGCGAACTTCAAGGAATCGCAGACCGCCGGCATCCGCCCGGGGCAGGCGGCATGGTTCCGGGTCGACGCGCTCGACGGCAAGACCCTGCGCGGCCGGGTCGAGCGGCTCTCGCCGGCGACCGGTTCGGAATTCAGCGTGATCAAGACCGACAACGCCACCGGCAACTTCACCAAGGTTGCCCAACGCCTGCCGGTGCGCATCGCGCTCGAACCCGGCCGCGACGAGGCCGAGCGCGCGCTGGTCGCGCGCCTGCGGCCGGGCATGTCGGTGGAAGCGACGGTCGATACCGCGAGCGCGATCGACGCCGACGCGGTGCATCGCGCCGAACAGGCCGCGGCCGCGGATGCGGCGCGCGACGCCTCAGTGCCGGCGCTGCAAGCCGACGACGGCGCGGCGGCGGGTGCGGCGGCGAGTCCGACGTCGAGCGTCGGGCCTGCGAACAGCGAGGCTTCGAGCGGCAGGCTTCCGAATGGCGGGCCTGCGAACAACGCTTCGTCGCACAGCGCGCCTTCGCCGGCCGGCCCGCCCGATGCCGCCGCCGCGAAGCGCGATGCGGCCAACCACGGGACGCCATCGCGATGAGCCGGCTGCGCACGCTCGCGCGCACCGCCGCGCTCGCCGCGGCGACGGCGGCGCTCGCCGCCTGCGTCACCATCGCCCCGCCGCCGGCGCTGGACGCGCCGCCCGCGGCGTGGCGCGACGCGCCCGGCGCCGGCATCGCGGTGCAGCGCGACTGGTGGCGCGGCTACAACGATCCGGCGCTGTCGCAGTTGGTCGAGACCGCGCTCGAACACAACACCGACCTGCGCCTGGCCGCCGCGCGCGTGGCCGAAGCGCGCGCGCTGCTCGACGCGCAGGGCGCGCAGCAGTGGCCGACGCTGGACTTGGCCGGCAGCGCCACCCGCGCGCGCAGCGTCGGCGCGGCGACCGGACGGCCGAATCTGTCGACCGTCAGCCAGCCGCAGTTCCAGGCGGCGTACGAAGTCGATCTGTGGGGCCGCCTGGGTTCGCTGACCGACGCGGCGCGCGCCAACCTGCTCGCCAGCCAGACCGGCGCCGACAGCGTGCGCCTGAGCGTCGCCGCGGCGGTGGCCTCCGGTTATCTGGGCCTGCGCGCCAGCGACGCGCGCCTGGACGTGGCCCGGCGGACTCTGGCCTCGCGCGAGAACGCGCTCAAGCTGGCCCAGCGCCGTTACGACACCGGCTACACCTCGCGCCTGGAACTGGCCCAGGCCCAGGCCGAATACCGCGCCACCGCGCAGGTGGTGCCGCAGCTGGCGCTGGCGATCCGGCGCCAGGAAGACGCGCTGTCGGTCTTGCTCGGTCGCGCGCCGCAGCCGATCCAACGCGGCCGGCCGCTGGCCGAGATCGCCGCGCCCGCGCTGCCGGCGGCCGGCGTGCCCTCGCAACTGCTGCGGCGCCGTCCCGACATCGCCCAGGGCGAGGCGCAGATCGCCGCCAGCGACGCCAGCCTCGCCGCCGCGCGCGCGCAACTGCTGCCGTCGCTGCGCCTGACCGGTTCGATCGGCAGCCTGGAATCGAGCCTGCTGCACGGCGATCCGATCCGGGTGTGGAGCGTCGGCGGCAGCGTGCTGGCGCCGCTGTTCAACGCCGGCCGCCTGCGCGCCGGCGTCCACGCCAGCGCCGCGCGCCGCGACCAGGCGGTGCTGGGCTATCAGAAGACCGTGCTGACCGCGTTCGCCGAAGTCGAGGACGCGATGGCGGCGATCGCCCACCTGCGCGAACAGCGCGAGCAGGCCGTGCAACAGCAACAGGCGCTGGCCGAAGCGCTGCGGATCGCGCACAACCGCTACAACGAGGGTTATGCCTCGTACCTGGAAGAGCTCGACGCGCAGCGCAACCTGTTCAACGCGGAACTGACCGCGCTGCAGTTGCAGGGCGACGCGCTGACGGCGGAGGTGAATCTGTACAAGGCGCTGGGCGGCGGGTGGGAGGCGGCGGCGCGGTGAGGGGTCCGGCGAGCTGAGCGGACAGCATCGGGCCTGAAGGCCCTCCCACAACAGCAAAGGCCCTCCCACAACAGCACTCGACGTCGGGCTCGCTTGGCCCGTGCTTGTGCTGTTGTGGGAGGGCCTTCAGGCCTGACGCTTTCCTGTCAGGTCGCCATCGCCCTCAAACCCGATCCAACTCGTTCAAGGCCTTGCCGATGATCG
The DNA here is from genome assembly GCF_031199375.1 of Lysobacter yananisis. NCBI lineage: Bacteria > Pseudomonadati > Pseudomonadota > Gammaproteobacteria > Lysobacterales > Lysobacteraceae > Lysobacter > Lysobacter yananisis. The sequence continues at coordinate 1,542,897 of NZ_CP133568.1, read as the reverse complement.
CGAACTCCTTGTCCGGCTGCTCGGCATCGCTGAGGAACCACGCTGCCGACAGGCCCTGGAACGCGACGATCCACTGCAGCATCCGCCGCCGCTCGATCCGCGCGTGTTCGCACACCACCGCCAGCCGGCGCTCGAAATTCCCCGGCGCCAGCGCGGTCTCGCCGTCGGGATCGGTGAACAGGTTGGCGTAGTCGAATCCGCGCTCGCCCATCACCCGCTTGGGATCGATGGCGATCCAGCCGCGCTGCGGGCCGGCGTCGAGCACGTTCTCGTGGTGGATGTCGCCGTGCAGCGGCACCACTTCGCGCGGATCGTCGAGCAACTCCTGCGCGACTTCCCAGCAGCGCCGCAGCACGCCGCCGTGGCTGGCCGCGTACACGGGCAGGTCGGCGAACCATTCGCGCAAGCCCGCCAGTCCGTCCGGCGGCGGTTGCGGCCGCGGCGCGTGCAGCCGCGCGATCGCGCCGCACAGGACACGCGTGGCTTCCTCGTCCTGGCCGTTGCGCGCCATCTGCACCAGCGAGCGCGGCCCGCAGGCGCGTTCGAGCAACAGCGCGCCCTCGCCGTCGTCGGCGTAGACGCGCGCGGCGCCGTCGCCGTCCCACCAGTTCATCAACAGGCCGCCGCGCTTCTCTTCGGCTTCGCGCGCGATCTTGAGCATCGCCGGACGGCCTTCATGGCGCACCGGCAACAGATCGCTGCTGTGGGTATGGATGGGCGCTCCGTCGGCGCTGAGGTTCCACAGCGCGAGGTGTCGATCGTACGGCGTCGTCATGCGCGAACGGCGGTGGCGGCGGAACCTTGGATATCGGGACGAATCCGACGCGGGCAAGAGCCGCGCGCGTGCACAGATGTTTCTTTGTGTAGCCCGCGATGCGAATGTCGCGCCCGCTCCCTGTAGGAGCGGCGCAAGCCGCGACCGCGACACTGCAACTACGGCGACGGCGATCCCGCGACAGTAGCGGATACCGCGAGGTCGCTCAGGTAGGCGAGGCGCGTCGTTATCGCGCTGGCGCGGTCGCGACTTGCGTCGCTCCTACAGGTCGCTGCTACAAGAGGAATCGGGAACGCGCGCGAGACGTGGCGGGCGAAAAAGCCGATGAGGCAAAGTCGCTGCGGTCAGGGCGCATCGGTTTCCTGCGCCGCGTCCTCGCGCTCCTTGAGCACCTGCGCGGCTTCGGTATCCGCCGCGACCCGGTGGCGCAGCGACTTGCAACGCTCCACGCCCGCGTCGGTGAGGATCAGCACGCCGTCCTCGCCGGCCTCGGCCAACGCCGCCTCGACCAGGCGTTCGCTGAGGGCGCGCGAATGGTGGCCCGGCGCGTGGCCCTGATCGATGCGCTGCAAAACGTCCAGCAAGGCCAAGTCTTCCAGGCTGATCGGATCCACGACGGAGCTCCAAGGCGAATGCGCGCACTATGCCACGGCGGTCGCGCCGGAGATGCGGCGCGTGCGCGGCTTCATCGTATTCATTTTTTGGCGCGGGCTGGAATGTGGCCGCTGGCCGAAAAGCATCGGGCCTGAAGGCCCTCCCACCCGAGCGGCCGCGGTGTCGGCTCGTGTGGGAGGGCCTTCAGGCCCGACGCTCCTCGCTCCGGTCGCCGCTCCGCGAAAACACGAACGCCGCCCGAAGGCGGCGTCCGGCGAAGCAGCCGATGCGGCGGGCCGAAGCGCGCCGCATCCGCAGGATCAGAGCGCGGCGTCCTTGAGCTTCTTGAGCGGGCGCACCTTCACCTTGACGGTGGCCGGCTTGGCGGCGAACCACTGCTCTTCCTTGGTGAACGGGTTGATGCCCTTGCGCTTCGGCTTGGCCGGGACGCTGACGGCGGTGATCTTCAGGATGCCCGGCAGGGTGAACGCGCCGGCGCCCTTCTTGTTGATCGAGGCGTGCACGGCGCCTTCCAGCGCGCCGAGGATCGAGCGCACGTCCTTGGCGACGACGCCGGTGGTTTCGGCCAGGTGCGCGACCAGACCCGACTTGCTCAGCACTTCCTTGATCGGCTTCGGAGCGGCGGTCTTGGCGGCGGCCTTCGGCGCGGCCTTCTTCTTTGCAGCGGTCTTTTTCGTAGCCATAGTGTTTTCCGGTAGTACGGCGTTGGATGGATGGGTTGCCTGGTTAACCCCTCGGCAAGGCGGAATGTAGGGCAAGCCCGCCGCGTCGCCAAGAGCTTTGGCGTAAAAAAATGCGGGTTTTTCAGCCGCGCGCGCCCTGTTGCGGCCGCGCGCACGGAAAAAACCCTGGCGCGTACGGGGTTTGGCCTCGATCCGGGCGCGCGGGCGCGCCGTCGCCGCGCGCGAAAAACCCCTTGAAAACAGGGTTTTCGACGGTTCGTGCGGCGGCGCAGCGAAACTTTGCGCGCGCCGCGCGCGCGGCCGGCCCGCTCGCGCCGCGCCGGCGTCGGCGGCGCGGCGGCATTCAGTCGCGGGCGGGCTCGTGCGTGCGCGGGGCGTCGCGGTTGTGCACGGTTGCGCGAAATGCGCCGCGGCGCGGCGCGCTGGCGCGGCGAACGAGCGCGGGCACGCAACGCAAACCGGCGCGCGTAGCGGCGCAATCGCTGCACGCGGCCTTCACCGGCGACGGCGCGCGCGGTCGCGGCCCGGCAGGCAGCGACGGGCCGCGGCGGCTAGCCGCGGTGCTCGCGCGCCAGGTACTCGGCCGACTGCATCTCGATCAGGCGCGAGGCGGTGCGTTCGAACGCGCCGGTCAGGCGCTCGCCGCGGTACAGCCCGGTCGGCGCGTCGGCGGCGGTGCACACCAGATTGACGTGGCGGTCGTAGAACTCGTCGATCAGGTTGACGAAGCGCCGCGCCGGATCGTCGTTGCGGCCGTCGAACAGCGGGATGCCGCCGAGCAGCACGGTGTGGTACTCGGTGGCGATCTCGATGTAGTCGCTGGCCGCGCGCGGGCCTTCGCACAGCGCGGCGAAGTCGAACCAGGCGTGGCCGTCGGCGCGCGCGCGCACCGCGATGTCGCGGTCGTCGATGCGCAGCGGCCCGGATTCGGGCGCGCAGCCGGCCGACAGCTCCTTCCAGCGTCCGGCCAGCCAGGCGTCCGATTCGGCGTCCAGCGGCGCGCGGTACACCGGCGAGCGGGTCAGCGCGCGCAGCCGGTAATCGCGCTGGCTGTCGAGCAGCAGCACCTGGCAATGGGACTGGATCTGCTCGATCGCCGGCTTGAAGCGGTCGCGCTGCAGGCCGTCGGCGTAGAGGTTGGGCGGGTCGATGTTGGAGGTGGTGACCAGGGTCACGCCCTCGGCGAACAGGCGCTCGAGCAGGCGCCCGAGCAGCATCGCATCGCCGATGTCGATGACGAAGAACTCGTCCAGCACCAGCACCCGCAGCGTGTCGCGCCACTCGCGCGCGATCTTGGCCAGCGGGTCGCTCTGGCCGGCGTGCGCGCGCAGCTGGGCATGGACCTCGCGCATGAAGCGGTGGAAGTGGGTGCGGCGCTTCTGCGCGATCGGCAACTGCTCGTAGAACAGATCGATCAGGAAGGTCTTGCCGCGGCCGACGCCGCCCCACAGGTACAGCCCGCGCACGCCTTCGCGCGGCTTGCCGCGCAGGCGGTCGAACAGGCCGGGCTCGGGCGCGTCGAGCAGTTGCGCCTGGATCCGGTCGAGTTCGCGCAAGGCCGGATGCTGGGCCGGATCGTCGCTCCATTCGCCGCGCGCGACGCCGGCGGCGTAGGCCTGCGACGGCGTGCGCGCCGCCGCGCCGTCCTGCGGATGGGCGCTCACGGTTGCGCCAGCACGCGGCCGCCGGCCGACATCGCCCGCACCGGCACCTGTTCCTGGTAGCCGTCGGCCCACGCGTCCACCGCCGTCGGCAGCTTGCCGGTCCAGGCCGGATCGGAGCTGTAGTAGCGCAGTTCGGCGTGGCCGCGCTTGTCTTCGCCGCGCACCGCCGCCCATTGCCGGCCGTCGTCGGCCTGGATCAGCAGCGCGCGCATGGTCACCGCCACCCCGCGCACGTATCCGCTGGTGACCTGGGCCTTGAGCTCGGCGTCGGCGCGGGTGTCGGTGACGTCCATGCGCTCGACCAGCGCGTCGTAGTCCTCGCCGACCAGGGCGCGCAGGCGCGCGTCGTCCTCGGGCTTGAGCACCACGCCCAGGTCGAGCAGGGTCCAGTGGGTGGTCGCCACCGCCGCCGGCAGGCCGGGCAGGTAGCGGCCGCTGAAGAACACGCCCACGCCGGCGCCGCAGTCGCTGCCGGTGTGCTGCTGCTCGATCTGGATCTGGCGGTGGAAGCGGTGGAAGGTCAGTTCGCAGCGGGCGTTGTCGCCCTGGCCCTTGAAGGTCATCTCGCTGTCGCCGGCCTTGCGCGCGCGGCCGGACAGCAGGCCGGTGTTGGCGCCGGAACTGGCCTGCAGTTCGAGTTCGTAGCGGTCCTCGCCGGCCGGCTTGAGCGAGAGCGTGGCGGTGCCGTCGCTGCGGGTCCACTCGCCGCTCCAGTCGAACTTGCCCGATACCGCGGCCGGCTTGAGTTCGGTCAGGCGGCCGACGTAGGCCATGCGCAGGCAGCGCACCTGACCGTCGCAGCGGTCGCGCTCGCGCAGCCAGGCCTGCTGGTCTTTCTTGAGTTCGCCGCGGTAGTCGCTGGCCTTGCGCGCGGCGGCGTAGGCGTCGTCGAGTTCGCCGTCGCGCTGGCGCAGCAGCGGATCGGCGCAGATGGCTTGTTCGTTGCGGTTGGCGGCCTTGGCGCAGTCGATGCCGGCGGCGGCGGCCGGCGGCGCGACGGCGGCGAGCGCGGCGGCCAGCGGCAGCGCCAGGCGGGGGGAAAGGCGCATGGGGGAAGCGTCCTGGGTCAGGCGGGCGGCGCGGCGCTGTCGGCGTCGGTCTGGGGCGGCAGGTGCGGGCGCACCGAGTTCTTGATCGCGCCGCGCAGGTCGATCAGGCGGCGATGGAAGAAATGCGAGGTGTCGGGCATGCGCACCAGCTCGGGCGGCTGGCGCAGGCCGGCGATCCAGGCGTAAACCGCTTCGGGATCGACGATCTCGTCGGCCTCGCCCTGGATCACGATCCACGGATAGCCCGACGGCGGCGCGATCCGGTCGAAGTCCCAGCGTCCGGCCGGCGGCGCGATCGAGATCAGCAGCTTGGGCTGCAGTTCGTCGGCCATGCGCAGCGAGACGTAGGCGCCGAAGCTGAAACCGGCCAGCCACAGCTGCGCGTCGGGACGCTGCGCGCGGACCCAGGCGGCGACCGCGCGCAGGTCGTCGCATTCGCCTTCGCCCTGGTCGAACTCGCCCTCGGAGTGGCCGACGCCGCGGAAGTTGAAGCGCACCGTGGCCGCGCCGCATTCGCGCAGCGAGCGCGCGGCCATGGTCACGACCTTGTTGTGCATGGTCCCGCCTTCGGTCGGCAGCGGGTGGCAGACGATGGCGACGATCGGGCGCGCCGGCGCCTCGGGCGCTTCCACGATGGCCTCGATCGCCCCGGCCGGGCCGGCCAGGGTCAGCGTGGCGCTCGCATCGCTGGGAAAGGCGGGGATGCTCATGCCGCGCATGATACGGGGCGGCGCGAGGCGGGTGTTACGGCGGCGTGTGCGCGGCGATGGCGGCCAAGGCGGGCAAATCGGCGCGTCGCGACGGCGGGGAGGCCGAGGTCGCAGGTCGTCGATCCTGGCGGTGTGTCGCATCGGATCGAAAGGCGTCGGGGCTGAAGCCCCTCCCACAATTGCATGAGCTCGGTGGGAGGGCCTTCAGGCCCGATGCTTTCGGCGCAGGTCGCGGTGTCGCGTCGGATCGAAGAGCGTCGGGGCTGAAGCCCCCTCCCACAACCGCGCAGGCACGAATCGCCAGCGCGAGCCTCGATGCCTGCGGCTCGGTGGGAGGGCCTTCAGGCCCGATGCTTTCGGCGCAGGTCGCCGCGTCGCGTCGGATCGAAGAGCGTCGGGGCTGAAGCCCCTCCCACAAGGAGTCGAATCCCGGCCCGCGCTCAGCGCGGCAGCAAGTCGAAGCCGAGCAGCACCGGATCGTGGTCGGAGCTGCGCCACGGTCCCGCGCCGCCGTTGCGGTAGCCGGCGCTGTCGGGTTCGTCGGCGTTGACGTGCCACTCGGCCGCGCCGCGCAGGGTCGCGGCCAGCGCCGGCGAGAGCAGGGCATGGTCGAGGCGGCCGAGTTCGCCGTCGTAGACATAGCTGTAGGGCGAGGCGACCTTGGCCGCGGCGAACGCGTCCTGCCAGCCGGCCGCGTACAGCTCGCGCAGCGGTTGTTCCTGGGCGTAGGCGTTGAGGTCGCCGACGATCATCGTCAGCGCGCCGCCGCTGCGGGTCGGGTCGGTCTTCAGCCACGCGTCCAGGCGCCGCGCCGAATCGCTGCGCAGCGCGTTCCAGCAGGCCGCGCCGTCGCCCTGGTCGCGGTCGGCGCCTTCGGCGTCGCGGCAGCCCTTGGACTTGAAGTGGTTGGCCGCGACCACGAACGCCGGGCCGCGCGCGCCGCCGGCGCCGAGCGCCTGGAACGCCTGCGCCAGCGGCACCCGCGAGTGCGGGCCGAACGGGCCCTGTTCCAGCGTCGCGGCCAGGCCGCGCGCGGCCACGCGCTGGCCGCGATAGATCAGGCCGACCCGGATCGCGTTGTCGCCGGGGCCGCGCACCGCGAGCGCGCAAGGCTGCTTGCACGGCGCGGCGTAGCGCCAGTCCTGGGCGCCGCCGCCGCCGGCGGCATCGGCGCGGTCGAGCGCGGCCACCAGTTGCGCCAGGGTCGAATCGGGGCCGTAACCGTCGTTCTCCAGCTCCATCAACGCGGCCACGTCGGGGTTCATGGCGTGGATGGTCTCGACCAGCTTGGCCAGCTGGGCGTGGAATTCGGCCTCGGTGCGCGCGCCGCGCGGGGTCGGGAAACCGCCGCCGCGGCCGTCGCCGTTGAACAGGTTCTCCAGGTTGAACGCGGCGATGCGGACCTGGCCGTCGACCCGCGGCGGCTGTTGCGGGCGCGGCGCCGGCTGCAGCGCCGGCGCGCGTTCCAGGCGCAGGCCGGGGCCGTCGCCGCGCGGCAGGGCGATGCCTTCGACCGCGCTCACCGCGCTGCCGCTGCGGGCGCGGTAAGCCTCGTCGCCGAGCGCCTCGCCGCTGAGGGTCAGGCGCCGGCGCAGGTTGTCGGCGGCGACCGCGCGCGCGGCCTCGCTGCCCGGCATGGCGCGTTCGCCCGGTTGCCACAGTGGGCCGTCGAAGGCGACCGCGACGGTGCCGCGCTCGCGGTCTCGGTCGGCCAGGACCAGCGGCGCGTCGATGCGCACGCGCATGCCGGCGAGCGCGTTCCAGTCCGGCGCGGCGGTCAGCGCGACCGGCGCGACCGGGCGCAGCCGCGCCCGCGCGCGCATCGGTTCGATCCGTTCGGCGTCGATCGCCAGCAGGCTGGCGGCGCGGCCCTTGCCGGCGGCCGGCAGCGCGGCGCGATGGACCCGGCCGGTCACCTGCACGTTCTGGCCCGGCGCCAGGCCCGCCGCGGCCGGGCCGAGCACCCAGATCGCATCGGAGGTGGCGGCGTCGCCGTCGCCGGCGTCCTGCAGCAGCCAGCCTGGCTGGCCGTCGGCGCCGGCCAGGGCGGCGGTGACGGTGCCGGCCACGCGCGCCTGGACGATATCGCCGGCGGCCTGCAGCGAGCCGATCGGCACCGCTTGCGGCTGCGCCGCCGCGTCGCGGTCGGCGCGCGGCGCGCTGGCGCAGGCGGCCAGCAGCAGGCAGGGCGCGAAGGCGAGGGCGGGGCGGATACGCGTCATGGCGGACTCGGCGGGACGGAGGGAGCGGCCATTATCCGCAGCCCGATTGCGGTCCGTCGTGTGCCGTGTGGCGGCAACGCGGGTGCCGCCGGGCCTGTCGGGCGCGTGCGGGACGACGGCCGCGGCCAGTGCGGGGCGCGCGGGCGTCGGGCCGGAAACGAAAAACGCCGCCCCTAGGGCGGCGTTTCCGGATCGGCGCGGGCGCGGCGGGCCGCGGCGTCGGCTTAGGCGTCGGCTTACTTGATGTTGCCGAGCATCCAGTCGACCGTCGCGCTGACCTGTTCGTTGGTCAGGGCCGGGTTGCCGCCCTTGGCCGGCATGATGCCGGTCGAGCCGGTGAAGCCTTCGATGGCGTGCTTGTGCAGGGTGTCCTTGCCCTTGGGCAGGCGCGTCGCCCAGTGCGAGGCGTCCAGGGTCGGGGCGCCGCCGGCGCCGGACTTGTGGCAGCCCGCGCACAGGCTGTCGAAGATCACCTTGCCGTCGAGGGTGCCGCCGTAGGCCACCTGCGAGGCCGCCTTGGCCGCCGCCGCGGCGACCGCCGCCTGCTGCGCCGCCGCGCCGGTGGCGCCGGCGTAGACCGCGCCGGTCGGGGCGATGCGGTTCTCGGTGCGCTGCGCCGCGCGCGGGTCGACTTCCTGCGGCAGCTGCTTGTGGACGAAGTAGGCCGCGATCATCAGGCCGAGGGTCACCAGCATCAGGAAGCCGATCACCATCGAGAATTTCTTCAGGAATTCCAGGTCGTAATTGCGCACGGTCCACCTATTGCGTGCGCCCCGCCCGGGGGCGCATCGAGCCATCGACGTGGCCGCCACCGGGGTTCGGCGCGACCGCTGCACGGACCCGCCCCACGACGGACCCGCCGTCCGCCGCCTGGGCGGAACCGCGGGCCGGGAATGCCGGTCGGGTAGTTCCGCCGGACAGTTTAGCCCAAAGCTCGCTCTGCGCGGATCGGTCGCTTGCGGCCCGGTCCGGCCCGCGCGAACCCGCGCCGTTGCGGGCTTTGCGCCCCCCGCGGGCGGGCGCGCGGGCGACTTGTGCGCCTTGCGCCGGCCAGCGCCCGCCCCTATAACCTTTCCGATCCATGAGCACGGTCACGGACGATGATCGCGGCGGCGCCCGGGCGCCACCGCGCGCAGCGCCCCGCGATCCGGACGCTTCGCGCCGCGCTGCCCTGGCTCCTCACCCAAGGACACCCCCTCAAGGACCGCCCTATGTCCCGCTGGACCACGCAAGAACTGATCGCCCGCCTGCAAGCCACCTTCGGCGCCGAGAACGTCGAGGAAGTGCCGACCGCCGACGCGGCGATCCAGGTGACCCTGCCCGAGAGCGGCGACCTGGGCATCACCATCGCCCTGACCGACCGCGAGATCTTCGTCTCCACCCCGCTGGTCGAATCCGGCCAGGTCCGCGACGCGCACGGCTTCAACGAGGCCTGCCTGCGCCTGAACCCGATCAACCCGCTGTCCAACCTGGGCCTGACCACGATCAACGACCGCGACGTCTACATCGTGTTCGGCGAGATGGCGCCCGACTCCAGCGCCGAGCAGATCGAGCTGGAAATCCGCACCCTGGCCGACAACGCGATCGACGCGGTGGAAGCCCTCAAGTCCTACCTGGTGAGCGCATGAGCATCCTGCAGAAAATCCTGACCCTGTTCCGCGGCACCGCGCACGAGGCCGGCCAGGCCGTGGTCGACGCCAACGCGCTGAAGATCCTCGACCAGGAGATCCGCGACGCCGGCACCGAGCTGTCGCGGTCCAAGGAAGAGCTGACCAAGGTCATGGCCCAGCGCCAGCTGCAGGCCAACCGCAGCAAGGACCGCTTCGCCAAGAAGGCCGAGTACGAGACCTACATCGCCGGCGCCCTGCGCCAGGGCAACGAGCAGCTCGCGCGCGAAGTGGCCGAGCGGCTGGCGGCGGTCGAGAACGACCTGAAGAACGACGAACAGGCGATCACCAGCTACGACAACAGCATCAGCCAGCTCAAGACCGCGATCGCCGCCACCGAGCGCAAGCTGGCGCGGGTCAAGCAGCAGGTCGACACGGTCAAGGCGACCGAAGCGGTGCAGCGCGCGCAGACCGCGGTGGCCTCGCGCCACTCCGGCGCCAACGGCAAGGTCACCACCGCGCTGGACTCGCTCGAGCGCATCCAGCAGCGCCAGGCCGAACGCGGCGCGCGCCTGGAAGCGGCGGCGCAGCTGGAATCGGAGGCCGGCGAGGGCGACCTGAACAAGCGCCTGCAAGCGGCGGGATTGCTGCCGGAGTCGACCAGCGTCGACAACATCCTGGAGCGTTTCCGCGAGAAGCCGGTGCAGCAGCTCAGCCACGAGCCGCTGTCGCTGCCGGCGGCGGAGATCAAGGAAACCGACAAGGTCGAGCGCAAGGACTGAAGCAAGCGTCGGCGGCGGCCGCGAGGTCGCCGTCGTGCGGGCGGGGCGGGTGTGGGGCGGCTGCGCTTTGCGTGCGGTGAGGCTGCGATGCGGCTCGCTTTCGACGCAGGCGCGGTTGCGCGGTCGCGGCTTGCGCCGCTCCTACAAGGGGTGGCCGTTTGCGACGCAGCCCACCCGCGCTCCTTGCGACGCAGCCCACCCACCCTCCGTCATTCCGGCGAAAGCCGGAATCAATTTTGCCGTTGCCGTTGCTGTTGGCTCTGACGCAACCCCACGCAAAGCCCATGCTTGCAGCCCCGGAGGGCGCGCGCATGGATGCGCGCGCGCGCCATGGGACAGGATGTCCCTTATGGCGCGGCCCCGCGCAAGGTGCTGGACCTGGTGGCTTTTGACTTAAAACAAGCGTTTTTCTTTGGCTACTTTCTTTTGTCGCGCTGACAAAAGAAAGTAGCTCGGCCGCTTGCGGACGAAAGCTCTTGATGGTGGCTTGTCGTCAGGCGACACATCGGTAACGGCGAAAGCGGCAGCAACGTCAACATGGGTTCCGGCTTTCGCCGGAATGACGGGCGAGGGGTCGCGTATCCGACTGTAGGAGCGGCGCGAGCCGCGACCGCGACAACGCAACTACGCCGTAACTTTCACTGTGTTTGCGATGGCGCGGTCGCGGCTTGCGCCGCTCCTACAGGGGGCGTGCCGCGGTGGGATTCGTCTTTGCGTGTGCGTGCTTGTGACGACAAGCAAACATCAAGGGCTTCCGTCCGCAAGCGGCCGGGTCACTTTCTTTGTCTTAAGCCACAAAGAAAGTAACCAAAGAAAAGGCCTTGTTTTTTCGGATCAAGAGCCACTATGGCTCAGCGTGGCGCGGGGCCGCGCCATAAGGGGCATCCTGCCCCATGGCGCGCGCGCGCATCCATGCGCGCGCCCTCCGGGGCTGCGGGGCATGGGCTTTGCTTGGGGATGCGTCAGAGCGAACAGCAACAACAACGGCAACGACAACCGCAACACCCGTCGCGTTTTCGCGCAGAATGTGGCCCATCCGACGAACGCCGGCATCCGACCGTTCGTCCAGCCCAGGACAACACGCCGCCGCACGACGCGTCGGAGCAAGGGGAAAGGGACGTTGAGACAGCGCACGCCGCCATCGCCATCCGGACCGGCGCCATGATCGTCCTGGGCAAGCTCTACCGCAGCCTGCGCGGCCACCTGCGCCGGATCGGCTGGGGCGTGGTCGCGCTCGCGCTGGCCGTGCACATGTCGGCGAGCTGGCTGCTGCTGGCCTGGGCCGGCGAAGCCAAGCTGCTGGGCTGGGATTCCTTCGTCTATTACTACGTCACCACGGCCAGCACCATCGGCTACGGCGATCTCTCGCCGGGCAGCGCCGCCGGGCGCTGGGTCGCGGCGTTGTTCGTGATGCCCGGCGCGATCGCGTTGTTCGCCTCGATCCTGGCCAAGACCAGCGCCGGTCTGCTCAATTTCTGGAGGCGCCATCAGGTGGGCAAGATGAGCTACGAAGACATGCGCGGCCACACCGTGCTGATCGGCTGGCACGGCCGCGAATCGCAGCGGCTGGTGCAGTTGCTGCTGGCTGACACCCATACCGACGACGAAGGCATCGTGCTGGTCGCCGAAGGCGTGGCCGAGAATCCGCTGCCGGACCAGATCCGCTTCGTCGCGGTCGACTCCTACGCCGACTGCGGCGAATACGAGCGCGCCGCGCTCGCCACCGCGGCGCGGGTGATCGTGCACGCGGTCGACGATGACCGCTCGCTGGCGGCGGTGTTCGCGGTCATGGCGCAAAAGCCGTCGGCGCACATCGTCGCCCATTTCGAATCGGCGGCGGTGGCGCAGCTGGTGCGCAGCCACTACCCGCACGTGGAGTGCACCCGGCCGCTGCACGTGGACGTGATCGCGCGCGCCGCCCAGGACGCCGGCAGCTCGCTGGTGGCCGGCGAATGGCTCGGCGCGGGCGGGCCGACCCAATTCAGCTTGCAGGTGCCGGCGGCGGCCGCGCCGGTGCGCGCGGGCGCGCTGGCCGCGGCGTTCCGCCAGGAAGCGGCGCTGTGGATCGGCTACCGCGACGGGCGCACGTCGGCGCCGGTACTGAATCCGCCCGATCATGTCGAGATCGCGCCGGGCACCTTGTTGTATTACCTTGCCGACGCGCGCATCGACGGCGCGCGCCTGCCGTGGGCGTCGCTCGCGGCGGACTGAACACACCGAAGACGAGGTCATCGCGATGGGTTGGTTGGACGGATTGTTCGGCGGCAAGAAGCGCGAGGCGGACAAGCCCGCGGCGCCGTTCGCGCACGAGCTGCCGCTGGGGCTGCGCATCAACGGCCGGGTCGCGTTCGACACGCTGACCTTCCGCGCCAACCCGGAGGCCTGGACCCTGCGCCTGCCCGAAGGCCACCAGGGCATTCCCTGCTACGGCCATATCGACCTCAAGGGCGGCCACGCCCTGCATCGCTTCTATCTCGACGAAGACGCCTATCTGCAGGTCAGCACCGCCAACGGCCAGGTCGAGGGCATCAAGGCCTTCGTCTTCCACGACACCGTGAATCCGGCCAACCAGGCCGCGTTCAAGCGCTTCATCCACGACAGCCCGCATCTGGGCGCGGCGTCGATCGAGTACGCCGGCCGCACCTGGCACCGCGAGTTCGGCGACGACGTCGCCGAACGGGTGCCGCCGGTGGTCTACGACGAAGTGCTGTACCGCCACGACCCGCCGCGCCGCGACGACGACCTGACCCACTACGCGATGCTGTACCGACGCGAGATTCCCGAGCTGGAACGCGACGAATTCCTGCTGGTCACCGCCGAGGACTACGGCCCGAGCGAATTCGTGGTCACCTACGCGCTCGGCATCGACCTCAACACCGCCGACCTCGACATCACCTGACGCCGCCCCGCGCGCCGCCGCGCCGCATTCATCGCAAGGACCCACCATGGACGCACCGATCAACGCCCAAAGCTTCCTCAATTTCCTCGCCTACGCCGGCACCGGCATCGGCGTGCTGATCCTGGCCGCGCTGGCGGTGTCGCTGATCACCCCGCACCGCGAGCTGAGCCTGATCCGCTCCGGCAACGCCGCCGCCGCGACCGGTTTCGCCGGCACCCTGGTCGGCCTGGCGCTGCCGCTGCATTCGGCGATCTCCAACTCGGTCAGCCTGGTCGACGCGGCGATCTGGGGCGCGGCGGCGGTGGTGGTGCAGGTGTTCGCCTACCTGATCGCGCGCCTGGTCGCGCCGAAGCTGTCGCAGCAGATCACCGACGGCCAGGTCGGCGCCGGCGTGTTCTACGCCGGCGTGTCGGTCAGCGTCGGCCTGATCAACGCCGCCGCGATGACGCCGTGAGCGATGCCATGACCACCAACGCCCACGATTCCGCGCCGCGCGGCAAGCGCTCGCGCAACCTCAAGCTGGTGCTGATGGCGGTGGCCGCGCCGGCGGTGCTGGCCGGCTGCGACGACGATCCCAGCGGCAAGATCCTGCTCTCGCGCGAAGAGTGCGCGGTGCAGACCGAGATCTCGCGCGAGGAGTGCGAGAAGGCCTACGGCCAGGCCCTGGTCGAGCACGAGAAGGTCGCTCCGCGCTTCGAGAGCCAGCAGGAATGCAACCAGCAGTTCGGCGCCTGCACGCCGCTGCAGGGGCAGCAGGCGAACGCCAGCCAGCCCTACTACATCCCGCCGATGACCGGCTTCCTGCTCGGCTACGCGGCCTCGCAGCTGATGAGCGGCGGCAACCGCTACTACCACATCGGCGGCGTCTCGCCGCTGTATCGCGATTACCAGGGCGGCCGCTATCTCAAGCCCGACGGCAAGCAGATCAGCACCCACAGCGGCACCGTGTACGGCAGGAAGGCCGGCGACACCGCATTGCCGGCGCGCGCGGTCACCGTCTCGCGCGCGGGCTTCGGTTCCAGCGCCGCGGCGCGCGGCGGTTTCGGCCGCAGCAGCAGTTCCAGCAGCAGTAGCCGCAGCTTCGGCCGCGGCGGCTGATCCCCACCTCATCGAGCGCGCATGAAACGCATCGTCGTACCCGAGCGCCCGGACTGGCGCGAACAGGCCGAGTCGCTCGGCTTCCGTTTCCACACCATCGACGGCGCGCCGTACTGGGACGAGCGCGCTTACTACGCGTTCGGCCTGCGCCAGATCGAGGACGAGATCGAGCAGCCGACCCAGGAACTGCACGACATGGCGATGGCCCTGGTCGACGAAGTCGTCGGCTCGGAGCGGTTGCTGGAGCGGCTGGCGATCCCGCGCGAGTATTGGGACTGGATCGCCGACTCGTGGCGCCGCGGCGAGCCGCACCTGTACGGCCGCATGGACCTGGCCTACGACGGCCGCGGCCCGGCCAAGCTCTACGAACTCAACTACGACACCCCGACCTCGCTGTACGAGGCCGCCTACTTCCAGTGGCTGTGGCTGGAGCAGGGCATCGCCCGCGGCACGATCGGCGAGGGCGGCGACCAGTACAACCGCATCCAGGAACTGCTGATCGAGACCTTCGGCGCGCTCGCCCGCGACAAGCGCATCGCCACGCCGGTGCACTTCGCCGCGGTCGAGGATTCGCCCGAGGACCAGGGCACGGTGCGCTACCTGCGCGACTGCGCCGAGCAGGCCGGCGTGGACACGCTGGAGCTGAGCATCGAAGGCATCGGCCTGAGCCGCGAGGGCTATTTCACCGACGGCGACGACCGGGTCATCCGCACCTTGTTCAAGCTGTATCCGCTGGAGTGGATGTTCGTCGAGGAGTACGGCCCCAAGCTGGCCGGCTCGCGCGTGCAGCTGATCGAGCCGGCGTGGAAGGCGATCCTGAGCAACAAGGGCGTGCTGCCGCTGCTGTGGGAACGCCATGCCGGCCACCCGAACCTGCTGGAAGCGCATTTCGAGGACGCCGATGCCGGCGAACTGGCGCCGGGTTGGGTGCGCAAGCCGCTGTTCTCGCGCGAAGGCGCCAACATCGAGCTGGTCGGCCTGGACGGCGAGCGCCTGCGCAGCGACGGCCCCTACCAGGACGGCCCGACCATCCGCCAGGCCCTGCACCCGCTGCCGCGCTTCGACGGCGCCGACGGCGAGCTGAACTATCCCTTGATCGGCAGTTGGGTGGTCGCCGACCAGGCCGCCGGCATGGGCATCCGCGAGGACGAAGGCCCGATCACCCAGGACAGCTCGCGCTTCCTGCCGCACGCGATCGTCGAGGACTGAGGCGCGCTGGGCGGAAAAGCCTCGAAGCCCGATGCCGTGATTTGAGTGGTGGCAGGGCCTTCAGGCGCGATGCTCTTGTTTCAGGTCGCCATGTCGCCGCGGATCGAAAAGCGTCGGGGCTGAAGCCCCTCCCACAACAGCAGCAAGCAAGCGGATCTTGTTCCTGTGGGAGGGCCTTTAGGCCCGATGCTTTTGTTTCAGGTCGCCACGCCGCCGCGGATCGAAAACCGTCGGGGCTGAAGCTCCCTCCCGCAACAGCGGCAGGCAGGTCGATCCTGCTCCTGTGGGAGGGCCTTCAGGCCCGATGCTTTTGTTTCAGGTTGCTATGTCGCTGAGAATCGAACAGCGTCGGGGCTGAAGCCCCTCCTACAACAGCCGCAAGCCGTCGCAGCTTTTGTGGGAGGGCCTTCAGGCCCGACGCTCTCGTTTCAGGTCGCCGCGCCGCACCGGATGCGCAAAGTTTCCGAAGCGGCCTTCACTCCAGCGCCTGGTACACCAACGTCGGAAACACCGACTGGATGTCGGTGCGGTTGGGCATCAGCTGGATCATCAGCACCATCACCAGCCGCGCTTGCGGATCGACGCGGTACAACGTGCCGTAAGCGCCCGCCCAGCCGTACGCGCCCTCGCCGTCGAGCCCGTTCGCGCCGTAGCGTTCGGTGACTTCGAAGCCGTAGCCGAAGCCCTTGCCTTCGTCGGGATACAGCGCGCCGGACTGGTTGCTGCGCATCAGCCGCACGCTGCGCGGCGAGAGGATGCGCACGCCGTCGAGTTCGCCGCCGCGGCGCAGCGCTTCCAGGAAGCGCGCGTAGTCGCGCGCGGTCGACAGCAGTCCGGCGCCGCCGGCGA
Organism: Lysobacter yananisis; assembly: GCF_031199375.1. Taxonomy (NCBI): domain Bacteria; kingdom Pseudomonadati; phylum Pseudomonadota; class Gammaproteobacteria; order Lysobacterales; family Lysobacteraceae; genus Lysobacter; species Lysobacter yananisis. Next base: position 1,526,735 of record NZ_CP133568.1, on the reverse strand, counting down.
AGTTGCGGCGCGGGCCGTCGACGTAATGCCCCTGGCCGCGCGCGCCGTCGGGCGCGCGCGCGGCGCGGCCGTCGTCGCCGCTGGCGTACACCGCCGCCAGCCGCTCGCGCTGCGCCGGCGGCAGGAAGAAGCGGGTGTCGCGCAAGTCCAGCGGTTCGGCGATGCGGGTGCGGACGAATTCGTCCAGCGCCATGCCCGAGGCGCGTTCGACCACGCAGCCGAGGATGTCGGTGTTGTAGCCGTAGACCCAGCGCTCGCCGGGCTGGGCCACGAACGGCAGCGTCGCCAGCCGCTCCATCGTCGCGCAGGTGGCTTCGTCCTTGTCGGCGGTGTACCAGCCGTAGCCCGCGGCCGGGCCCAGGCCCTGGGCGCGGTAGGCCTCCTTGATCGCGGCGTCGGTGCCGTAGGAAATGCCGGCGGTGTGGGTCAGCAGGTCGCGCACGGTGATGCGGCGCTTGGCCGCGACCGGTTCGCCGCCGGCGACGGCGACGGTGGTCTTGGCGAAAGCCGGGATCGTGCGGCCCACCGGTTCGTCCAGGCTGAGCTTGCCTTCCTCGGCCAGCATCAGGATCGCCGCGCTGGTCAGCGCCTTGGTCTGCGAGGCGATGCGGAAGACCGTGTCCTCGCGCATGTGCCGGCCGGCTTCCTTGTCGCTCCAGCCGAACGGGCGCTGGTACACCGGCTTGCCGTCCTGCAACACCAGCGCCACCGCGCCGGCGATGCGGCCGTCGTCGATGTAGCGCTGCAACGCGGCGTCGATGCGCGCGAGCCGTTGCGCGGCGATGCGGGTGCCGGCGGGCGTCGCGGCTTCGCGCGCGTCGGCGGCGGGCGCCAGCAACGCGGCCAGGAGCAGGAGCGATTTCAGAGCAGGCAGGCGCATGGGCGGAGGCCGTCGGCAAAGCCGCGACCATACACCACGGCGCTTCATCGCAGGCCAGGCATGCGCAGCGTCGCGAGGCGCGCGATCGCATTACACAGGCTTTGTGCCCATCGAATGCATCGCAGCCACGAGGCGCGACGGCGAAGCGAATTGGTTACCCGAGAAACCGCACGGTGCCTGCGTCGCAGTTTTACAACGCAGGCGAACGATGAACGATTTAGCGTCATATGACGAATGCGAAAACTGCGAAACGCTTCCGCAATTCGGCCTGCGTCCGGCGTTGAAGCATCGCAGCCGTCGCGTTTGCGCCGACCCAAGATGATCGCGACGGCAGCCAACGCCGCCACGGTCCGCCGGCCGTACCGGCGCTTGCATCACTTGATGAGGGGAAACACGGATGACTTCGCACTTCAACGTACCCAAGCGCATCGCCCTGGTCCTGGCCATCGCCGCCGCGGTGCCGGCCGCGCACGCCGCGCCGCCGGCGGCGCGCGCGCTGGCGATGCAGCAGGCGCAGGGCCTGCTCTCGGCCAATCGCGCCGTACTGAAGGCCGACGCCGAGGATGTGTTCGAGGCGCGCGACGTGGCGGCCGACCGCGACGGTGCCGAACACGTCCGCTTCGAGCGCCGCTGGCGCGGTATGCCGGTGATCGGCGGCGACGTCGTCGCGACCAGCGCGCGCGGCCGCTTCGGCGCCGCGTCGCTGACCCTGCGCAGCGCGCTGCGCCCGACCGGCGAGGCGCGCCTGAGCAAGGACGACGCCGCGGTCGAAGCCGGCTCGCGCTTCCGCGGCCGCGTCGACAAGGTCTATTCCAACCAGGCGGTGGTGTACGCGCGCGGCGCGGCGCCGGTGCTGGCGTACGAGGTGATCCTGTCCGGCGCGCAGACCGACGCCCACTCGGGCCTGGTCAAGTATTACGTGGATGCCGCCAGCGGCAAGGTGCTCGACGTGCAGGACCTGGTCCAGACCGCGGGCGCCGTCGGCACCGGCAAGTCGCTGTACTACGGCGACCTGAGCATCGCCACCGACCAGAAGAGCGCGACCAAGTTCGACCTGATCGACACCACCCGCGGCAACGGCGCGGTCCACGACGCGCAGGGCAAGACGGTGTCCGACTTGTTCAGCATTCTGTTCCTCAACGGCCCGGTGCTGACCGACGCCGACAACGTCTGGGGCAACAACACCACCAGCGACCGCAACAGCGTCGGCGTGGACATCCACTACGGCGTCGGCGCGACCTGGGACTACTACAAGAACGTGCACGGCCGCACCGGCCTGTCCGGCGACGGCAAGGGCATCAAGAGCTACGCCCACACCACGTTCAAGACGTCCACCGGCGCGATCACCGGCGCCAACGCGGCCTACGTGGCGCTGACCAACACCATGTTCTACGGCGACGGCGACGCCGCGCGCGGCTTCAAGCCGGTGGTGGGCATCGACGTGGCCGGCCACGAGATGACCCACGGCGTGACCGCCAAGACCGCCGCGCTGGCGTACTCGGGCGATGCGGGCGGGCTCAACGAATCGGCCTCGGACATCTTCGGCACCCTGGTCGAGTTCTACGCCAACAACGCCAACGACCCGGGCGACTACCGCATCGGCGAGATGGTGCGCACCGAGCCGGGCAAGGCCCTGCGCGACATGTACAACCAGGCCGCCGACGGCAAGTCGTTCAACTGCTACCCGGCCGGCGGCTTCGATCCGAACCTGGCGGCCGGCGGCATCCACGACCCGCACTACACCTCCGGCGTCGGCAACCGCTTCTTCTACCTGCTGGCCGAAGGCGCGGTGGTCCCGGCCGGTTCCGGGCTGACCCCGGCGCAGCTGGTGTGCAACGGCGACACCGCGATCGCCGGCATCGGCCGCGACAAGGCGGGCAAGATCTTCTACCGCGCGCTGACCACCAAGTTCACCAGCAACACCAGCTACCCGCAGGCGCGCACCCTGACCCTGCAGGCGGCGGCGGAGCTGTACGGCGCGGGCTCGCCCGAGCACACGGCGGTGGCGCGGGCGTGGAGCGGCGCCAACGTCAATTGATCCTCCCGCACCCTTGATGCAGCGAACGGCCCGCCCTGTGCGGGCCGTTCGTTTTTGGGTACGGCGTTGGGGATTTGCGCTAATTCGTCGCGCGCTGGGACGAAAGCGTCGGGGCTGAAGCCCCTCCCACAAAAGCCGCTGCGCGTCATGGCCTTTTGTGGGAAGGGCTTCAGCCCCGACGCCTTGCGGTCCGATGCGACGCAACGAACTGGAACCAGCGCAGCTAGCCCGACGACCCCCGCGCAATCGGCTTATGCGATCCTGACCGCCCGTTCCCGCCCTTCGCGCTCATGACCGCCGACGCGCCGGCCGCCGCCGATTCCGCATCGCCCGCTCCCGGGCAGACCTTCCTGTGCGAAGCCGGCGACATCGAGATCGAGGCGTTCGGCCGCCGCTTCGCCGGCCACGCCTGCCGTTTCGACCTGGGCGCGTATCGCGACGGCCTGTTCGCGCGCTACGGCATCGAACTGCCGGCGCAGCTCGACCGCGCCGTGCCCAAGCGCCGTAGCGAGTTCCTGGCCGGGCGCCTGTGCGCGCGCCGCGCGCTGGACCGGCTCGGCGCGGCGCCGGCGACGGTCGCGATCGGCCGCGACCGCGAGCCGCTGTGGCCGCCCGGCACGATCGCGTCGATCACCCACGCCGGCGACCGCGCGCTGTGCCTGGCCGCGAGCGACGCCGACACCCTCGGCCTGGGCGTGGACATCGAACGCCCGCTCGATGCCGCGCGCGCGGCGGAGATCCGCAGCCTGGTCGTCGACGCCGACGAGCAGGCGCGGATCGCCGACGGCTTCGCCGATCCGGCCGCCGGGCTGGCGGCGACGTTCTCGGCCAAGGAAAGCCTGTACAAGGCGCTGTTCCCGCAGGTGCGGCGCTTGTTCGGGTTCGAGGCGATGCGGCTGGTCCGGGTCGGGCCGCAACGCCTGGACTTCGCCTGCGCCGAGGACCTCGCCCCCGGCGTGCGTCGCGGCCAGGGCTTCGCCGCGCACTACCGCTTCGACGCCGACGGCGGCGTGCTGAGCCTGGTCTGGCTGCCGCGCGCGGCCTGAGCGGCCGCGCCGGCGCGGTGCGCGCGCACGGATTCGAACCCGAGCGCCGGCTGCGATCCCGCGGTTTCGCGCGGGCCGGCACCGGCACGGCGTTGCGCGCGCCGTGGTCCGCCCAGGCCGCGCCGCCGCGTCCGCGCGGCTTTGTACGACAATAGGCCGATCATGCGTTGCCTGTTGATCGACAACTACGACTCCTTCACCTGGAACCTCGCCGACCTGATCGGCCGCGCGTTCGGCCAGGCGCCGACCGTGCTGCGCAACGACGCGGCGGATTGGGACGAACTGCGCGCCGACGCGCGCTACGACTGCATCGTGGTCTCGCCCGGCCCCGGCAGCGCCGCCCATGCCACCGACCTGGGCCTGTCGCGCCCGGCGATCGAACGCACGGCCCTGCCGTTGCTCGGGGTGTGCCTGGGATTCCAGGCCATCGCCCACGCCAACGGCGGCCGCATCGCCCACGCGCCCGAGCCGGTGCACGGCCGGCCCGCGCGCCTGCGCCACGACGGCCGCGGCCTGTTCGCCGGCCTGCCGCAGGACCTGGTCGCGATCCGCTATCACTCGCTGATCGCCGCCGCGCCGCTGCCGCCGGAGCTGGAAGCCAGCGCGCACAGCCACGACGGCGTGATCATGGCGCTGCGCCACCGCCGGCGGCCGCAGTGGGGCGTGCAGTTCCATCCCGAGTCGGTGCTGAGCGAGCACGGCCTGGCGATGATCGGCAACTTCCGCGAACTCGCGCACCGCCATCGCGGCGGCGTCGCGCTCGGCTGGCGCGAAAGCGCCGTGGCGGCCGTCGCTGCGCGCGCATCGGTGGCGGCGGTCGAGTCGGTCGGACCGGCCGAACCGGCCGAGCTGGCTGAGCGGATCGAACCCGTCGCGGCGACGCCGCCGGCCGCGCTGCGCGCCTGGGCGCGCGCGCTGGAACCCGCGCCCGAAGCCGAAAGCGTGTTCGCGCAGTGCTATGCGCAGTCGCCGCACGCGTTCTGGCTCGACAGCCAGGTCGCCGGCGACGCGGCGTGTTCGTTCATGGGCGACGCCGACCCGGCGCAAGTGCTGGCCTACCGCATCGGCGACGACGACGCGGCGCTGTCGGGCGGGCACGCCTTGCTGGCGCAATTGCGCGCCGAACTGGCGCAGGCGGTCGCCGGCCCCGCCGACGCGTTGCCGTTCGAATTCCGCGGCGGCTACGTCGGCTACTTCGGCTACGAAGCCCAGGCCCTGTTCGACGGCGAACGCGGCCACCGCGCCGACGCGCCCGATGCGCTGTGGATGCGGGCGCGCCGCTTCCTCGCCTTCGACCATGCCAGCGGCCGCGCCTGGGCGGTCGCGGTCGCCGACGCCGACGGCGCCGACGATGCGCAGCGCTGGCTCGAACGCACCGCCGCGCGCCTGCGCTCGCTGCCGCCGGCGCCGGCGCCGGCGCCGGCGCCGTGCGCGCCGCCCGCATTGGCCGGGCTGGACGTGGCGATGGACCTCGGCCACGACGACTACCTCGCCGCGATCGGCGAATGCCGGCGCGCGATCTTCGAAGGCGAGTCCTACCAGGTCTGCCTGACCAACCGCCTGCGCGTGCGCGCGCCGCTCGACCCGCTGGCGCTGTACCGGCACCTGCGCCGCGGCAACGCCGCGCCGTTCGGCGCGTTCCTGCGCAGCGGCGCGTACTGCGTGCTGAGCACCTCGCCGGAGCGCTTCCTGCGCGTGGACGGCGCCGGCCGCATCCAGGCCAAGCCGATCAAGGGCACCATCCGCCGCTCGTCCGATCCGGCGCTGGACGCGCAGTACGCGCAGCGCCTGGCCGACTCGGACAAGGACCGCGCCGAGAACCTGATGATCGTCGACCTGATGCGCAACGACCTCAACCGCGTCGCCGAACGCGGCTCGGTCGAGGTGCCGGCGCTGGCGGCGATCGAGAGTTACCGCACCGTGCACCAGTTGGTCAGCACGGTCGAAGCGCGGCTGCGGCCGCAGTGCGACCTGATCGACCTGCTGCGCGCGAGCTTCCCCGGCGGCTCGATCAGCGGCGCGCCCAAGCGCCGCACGCTGGCGATCATCGACCGGCTCGAGCGCAGCGCGCGCGGCGTGTACTGCGGCTCGATCGGCTACCTGGGCTACGGCCGCGTCGCCGACCTCAACATCGGCATCCGCACCCTGGCCTTCGACGGCGAGGAACTGTCGTTCGGCGCCGGCGGCGCGATCACCTGGCTGTCGGACGCGGAATCGGAATTCCAGGAGATGCTGCTGAAGGCCGAAGCGGTGTTGCGGCCGTTGTGGGATTACCTGGGCGGCGGCGCGCCGTTCGCGTGCGAAGTACGCGCGGATCGGTTGGCGGTGGAGCCGAACGGATAGTCCGCGGCGGCGGTTGTGTCGAAGTATTTGCGTTGCTCGCTGCGATAGACGCGGCGCCGGGCGCGGCAACGTCGATCCGCTCGCATCGCGATCCGCCGTCGAGAAGGAACGCCCGCCATTCGCGGCATGCAATCCCTCATGCCAGCGACGCGGTAATCCATTTCGATGGTCGACGGTGCGATCAGTCGCGTATGCGCGATGGCCGATGCCGATTGCGCTACGAGGGTTCCGCTCTCGGAAAGGCCGTCATCGGCGTAGACGCAGTCTCCGAGACGACTGCGCCGGAAGATCGGAGACAGCTCCGCTTTCGCTGAGATTCGTGACGTCAATCGCTTTCGCGTTCAGGTATGCGAGGGCGTTTGATTGGAAATCTGCACACGCGGTGTGCCAGCCGGCTCAGGTTGATGAAAAACGCGGTTTCCTCGCGCAATTCAGCTTGGAAACGGTCGGAGCCGTTGCTATGTTCTGGGCCATCCGCCGGCTGCAGCCGCTCATGGAGCTGCCGCGCACGGAGCACACTCAAACGCGTCTCCACGGAAAGGAGAGGTCATGACTGTCAAGTCGTCCAAGCCCGAAGGATCGCTCGCGGATCGTCCCGGCTCATCCGCGACCACTGCGTTGTCGTCCGAGTTGGACGACATGATCCACAGCGACGGCCGCACTGCGCTGGCGAAGAATCTGGACTCGCTGGTCCATGCCGAAGTCGCGCCGCCAACCGATCTGGGCGGCATCGCCCTGCAGGCCGCCGATGCGATCGATCCGAAGATCGGCCAGGCCGTGTCCGGGGCGGCGACCGCCGCGGGCGCGGTGCAGGCGCTTGCGCGAGGCGGTGCGGCCAATGCGGTCGGATTGGCCGAAGGCGCTTTGCAGACCGGCGCGGCGCTTTCGCCGCAGATCGCCCAGGCGGCCAAGTTCGCGCCGTTGGCCAAGTCCGCGCTCGGCGCGCTGGGCCTGGTCGACAACGCGCCGCGCGGGGTGGACGGACTGGACGATGCGCTCAAAGCCGGCAGTGCGATTCTGCCGGCCGATGCGTCCGCGCCGATGCAGAACTTCGCGCCCAGCCGCGCCGATCGCGGCGGCGCCGATGCAGGGCAGGCCGGCTCCGCCGCACTCGGCTACGACGAAAGCCGGCGTCTGCTGCGGCTGTACTCGCCGCTGGGCAGCGACAAGAAGCTGCTGGTGCGCTCGATCGAGGGCGAAGAGGCACTGTCGCGCGTCGGCGGCTACGCGCTGGAGCTCGCATCGCAGAACCCGGCCATCGACCACAAGGACGTACTGAGCAAGAACCTCACCGTGGCGGTGCGTCAGGACGACGGCAGCGAGCATCCGATCAACGGCTATGTCAGCCGTTTCGGCTATGCCAGCGCGGATGGGGCGCTGAGCGTGTACACGGCCGAGCTGGTGCCGTGGCTGTGGTTCCTGGGCAAGCGGGTGAATTCGCGCATCTACCAGAACCTGGGGCCGGCCGAGGTGTTGCAGAAAGTGTTCGCCGATTATGGCGCGCTGGCCGACTTCGAGTTCCGGATCTACGACCCGCCGGCCGCGGAGACCTACCTCACCCAGTACAACGAAAGCGATCTGCATTTCGTCAGCCGGGTGATGGAACGCTACGGCTTGTTCTACTACTTCGAACATCGCGCCGATGGCCATACCCTGATCGTGTGCGACGATTCGACCCACCCGCAGGGGTGTCCGCCGCAGCAGCGTCATGCGGTAGTGCCCTGGCGCGCGCAGACCCTCAACGACAGCGATCAGGCGATGACCCGGCTGTCGTCGATGCGCGAGCTGCAGCCCAGCTCGATCGCGCTCAATACGTATCGCTTCAAGGAACCTGGCGGCTCGCAGTACCTGGAGTTGCCGTCGATCGCCGACCAGGGCGACGTGCCGGCGCTGCAGGTTTACGACGGCAATCCGGCCTACGCTTACGCCAATCGCGACGAGGGCGAAAAGCAGGCGCAGCGGCGGCTGGAAAGCTACGAATGGCAGGCCAAGCGGTTCACCGCCCAGACCGACTGCCGCGCGATCACCGCCGGACGCACCCTGCGCGTAGCCGAGCATCCTCTGCTCGGCGAGGACGCCGAGAACTGCAGTTTCCTGGTGGTCGGTCGCCAACTGAGCGCGCGCAACAACTACGGCCGCAGCGAGGATCGCTCGGAAGACTACCGCAACACCCTGAGCCTGATCCGCAGCAAGATTCCGTACCGGCCGGTGCGCGAGCACGCCAAGCCGGTCATGGCCGGCGCCCAGACCGCGACGGTGGTCGGTCCGTCCGGCAAGGAAATCCACACCGACGAATTCGGCCGGATCAAGGTGCAGTTCCCGTGGGACCGTTACGGCGGCAACGACGATTCCAGCTCGTGCTGGATCCGCGTCTCGCAGCCATGGGCCGGTCGCGGCTGGGGCACCGTCGCGATTCCGCGGGTCAACCAGGAAGTGATCGTCAGCTACCTGGAAGGCGATCCGGATCGGCCGGTGATCCTCGGCCGCCTGTTCAACGCCGAGCAGCTGCCGCCGCGCAGCCTGCCCGACGCTGCCGACGTGATGGGCTTCGTCAGCCGTTCCACGCCGGGCGGCGGAGGCTTCTGCGAGATGACCATCTGCGACCGCAAAGGCCAGGAGCTGATCAACCTGCATTCGCAGAAGGACATGGCGATCACCGTGCAGGACAGCGAGGCGCACGTGGTGGTCAAGGGCAATCGCCAGATCGCGCTCAACACCGGCGACGAGAGCAAGAACATCGCTCAGGGCAGCCTGTCGGAAACCATCGCCAAGAAGCGCTCGACCCAGGCCAATACCGTACAGGTCACCGCCAAGGGCGGGGCCGCCGGGCCCGGCACCCAGCTGTACGAGGCCACCGACCAGGTCACTCATCGCGTCGGCGACGGCTCGGTCACCATGACCAAGACCAACATCGTGATCAAGTTCGGTCCCTCCAGCATCACCCTGAGCGCGAACGGCATCTTCATCGACGGGCCGGTGATCCACCTCAACAAGGACAAGGGTTGACGCAGCATGTTCACGATGAACGAAGGATCGTTGGCTATTCCCGCCTCGTGGAAGGACGAGACCATCAACCTGCTCACCACCGTGCGCGGCGGCGGCTCGGGACTGAGCTTCACCATCTCCCGCGACAGCCTGCCCTGGGGCATGGGGTTCGACAGCTTCGCCAGGAAAGAGATCGACGCCATCGCGTCGAGCCTGAAGGAGTACGAGCAACTCGCGCGCGAACCGATGCGGGTGGACGGCGAGGAGGCGGTGCTGTCCGAGTTCCGCTGGAGTTCGGCGCAGGGGCCGATCCATCAGTGCATGGTGCTGACCGCGCGCGGCCAGCGCGCATTGATCTTCACCGCGAGCATGCAGGGGCTGTTGTCGGCGGAGCAGAAGCAGCAGGTGCTGGAACTGATCGGGACGTTTCGCTTCAAGCAGGAACAGGCGCAGGCGGAAGCCGAGTAAGCGCTACGGCGTCCTCCATCCATCGCGGCCCGGAATAAGGAGATTCCCATGACTGTGTCGGCTTCTGTCGCGCTTGGCGCCGCACGCAGCGGTACCCGGACGGCGGCGATGGAGGTGGTGCGCGAGCCCGCTTCGCAGGGCTACCAGATACCCAACCCCGATGTCAGCGGCGCCGACCGGCTCAACAACGGCGCGCTCGACTTCCTGGAAAGCGAAGGCTTCAACAACACCGTCATGGTCGCGCAGACCGGCTTCGGCATGTACACCGCGGGCGCGGCCAGCGCGGCTACGGTGACCGCGGCCGGCGGCACCCTGGGCGCCGCCGCGACCGCTGCCGCGGTGTCGGCGGCTTCGGTGCTCGGCATCACCGCGATCGGCATCGGCAGTTTCATGCTCGGCAATTACCTCGGCGACAAGGCCGCGGACGCGGTGTTCGGCGACCTGCTGGGGATGAAGAAGATCGCCACCGAAGGCGACATGCCCGCACGCATGGGCGATCCCATCGCCCACGTCAACAAGAATCTCGGCCTGCTGGGCGCGCTGGTCGGCGCGGCGCTGGTGATCGCGGTCGGCGTGGCGACCTGCGGCGCCGGCCTGGTGGTGATGGCCGCGGCGGTCGCCGTCGCTGGCGTGGCCGGCGGCGCCATCGCTGGTTTCGCGTCCAAAGCCGGGCAGTACGGCGCCAACAAGGGCGCGATCATGCTGGGCTCGCTCAATGTCTTCTTCGAGGGACGTCCGGTGGCGCGGGTGGGCGATCCGGTGATGTGCTCCGACCACCCCGGGCCGATGGTGCTGGCCGAGGGCGCACGCACCGTCTACGCCAACAACCGCAACATCGTCCGCATCGGCCACCGCACCACCTGCGATGCCAACGTCAACGACGGCTGCAAGACCATCGTGGAGACGATGGAAACCGCGCAGGTGTTCGAGATCAAGGACAGCCGCTCGCCGTATCTGCGCTGGGCCAACGTCATCACCAACCTGCTGCCGCTGCCGCGCAAGGGCCGGCGCGGCGCGCCGGAGCACGGGCCGGGCCGGCCGCCGCACGCCGAACCGGCGACCAAATCCGGCGAGGGCAGCGGTTGTTCGCCTTCGCAATGCACCAAGCCCGGCGAGCCGGTCGACGTGGGCAGCGGCGACTTCATCCAGGAATGGCCGGTGCTGGACCTGCCGGGTACGATCCCGCTGCGACTCGAGCGCCTGTACCGCTCCACCGCCGCGTTCGCCGGCGGCTTCGGCGACAAGTGGGCCGACACCTGGTCGCAGCGGCTGGAGTTGGGCGAGCAGACCGTCACCTACCACACCGAGTTCGGCACCACCCTGGTGTTCCACACGCCCGACGACGAAGTCGAGGCGATGAACCTGCGCCAGGCGCGTTACCTGCTGTTCGGGCGCCGCTCGCAGGCTCTGCGCCTGTACGACCGCCAGACCCGGTTGGTCTACAGCTTCGAAGCGGCCGATGGCCGGCTGCGCCGCCTCAGCGACATCGAGGACCGCAACGGCAACCGTATCGGTTTCCTCTACCAGGACGGCGGACTGCGCGCGATCGAGCACAGCGACGGCTACCGGCTGGACGTGCGCCAGGAACAGGGACGGCTGCGTTCGGTGCGGTTCGCCGGCGGCGAGTTCGACGGCCTGGAACTGCTGCGCTGCGACTACGCCGATTCGGGCCAGGTCGGCGACTGCGCCAGCTACCAATTCGGGCGGCTGTTCCACGAGTACGACCGCGCCGGCCGCATGATCCACTGGCGCGATACCCGCGCCACCCAGGCTTGGATCGACTACGACGCGCTCGGCCGCGCCGTCGCCACCCGCACCGCGGGCGGGCACTACGACGATCGCTTCGAATACCTCGATGCCGAGGCGTGCACGGTCTACCGTGATGCCGAGGGCGGCGTCACCCGCTACTACTACAACCGCGACGGCCTGGTCGAGCGCATGATCGACCCGCTCGGGCACGAATGGCTGACCGAGTGGGACGAGTGGACCCACAAGCAGTCCGAGACCGACCCGCTGGGACGCACATTGCGTTACCACTACAACGATTTCGACGAAGTGATCCAGGTCGACCTGCCCGACGGACGCAGCCAGCGCTATGAATACGCCGGCGACGGTTCGCTGCATGCGGCGCAGGCCGAGGACGGCGGTCGCTGGGAGTTCCAGCACGACGGGCGTGGCAACCTGATCGGCGCGATCGATCCGCTCGGCCGGCGCACCGGATACCGAATCGGCGCGAACGGCGAAGTGCTGCGCCAGGACAATCCCGACGGCACCCAGCTGCGCTACGGTTACGATCGCCACCTGCGTCTGGACGAGGCGGTACGCGCCGACGGCACCCGGCTGCGTCTGCGTCACGACGCCTTCGGCCGGGTCACCGAGGCCATCGACGCGCTCGGCCACATCACCCGCTACGAATACGCCGCCGATCACGCCCACCCGCGCGGTTCGCTGAGCCGCGCGGTGCTCGACGACGGCAGCGCGCAGGAGATCGGCTACGACAGCGAACTGCTGGCCGTGCGTTACCGCGACGGCGAAGGCCGGCAGACCCACCGCCGCTACGGGCCGTTCGACCTGCTGGAGGAGATCGCCTTCCCCGCAGGCAACGCCATTCGCCTGGAGTACGACAAGCTGACCCGCCTGACCGCTGTGGTCAATGGCGTCGGCGAGCGTTACCGCTACGAGTACGATGCGCTCGGGCGGCTGGTCGGCGAGACCGACTACAGCGGCATCGTCACCCGTTACGCCTACAACGCGGTCGGCTGGCTGATCGAAACCCGTCGTCACGATGGCTCGCGCGTGGCTTACGAGAACGACCCGCGCAGCGGCCGGTTGTTGGCTATACGCCGGCACGCCGCCGATGCGACCGATGCGGACAGCGACGACACCGAGATCGGCTACGACGAACAGGGGCGGCTGACCAGCGTGCGCAATCGCGACTGCTTGGTCGAATACGAGCGCGACGCGCACGGGCGGGTGATCGCCGAGCGCATCGACGGACGCGAAGTGCGGCTGAGCTACGACGCCGATACCGGCGCGCTGGCGGCGATGGCCGCCGGCCCGCGCAGCCTGCAGTGGCAATACGACCTCAACGGCGCGCTGGCCGCGCTCGGCACGGACGGGCACGCGCCGTTGCGGATCGCACGCGATGCGCTCGGGCGCGACGTGCGCTGGCACAGCGAAGCCGGCTTCGAACTGCGGCAGCAATTCAACGCGCTGAACCTGCTGACCGGCCAGATCGCCGGTCGCGCCGAGTCGGTTCCCGACCCGCGCGCGCCGGCTTCATCGGCGCCATCGTTGCCGCCCCAGGTGCAACGCGGCTACCGTTACGACCGCGCCTTCAATCCGATACACATCGACGACCGGCGCTGGGGCGCGAGCCGCTATCGCTACGACGCCAACGGCCAGGTGACCGGCGGCCGTTTCGACGCCAGCCGCTGGGCGCCGGCGCTGGACGAGGGTTTCGACTACGACGGCGCGTTCAACCTGATCAACCGTACCCTGTCCAACCTGCCCGGCGTAGAACGGCAGAGCCTGCGCCAGGACGGCGGCCGGGTGGTGCGGCGCGGCCGCAGCGAATACCGCTACGACGCGCTCGGCCGGCTGGTCGAAAAGACCGAACACCGCGACGGCTTCCGACCGCAACATTGGCGTTATCGCTGGGACCACGACAGCCGCCTGGTCGAACTGACCACACCGCAGGGCGAGCGCTGGCGCTATGCCTACGACGGCTTGGGCCGGCGCATCCGCAAGTTCAAGTCGCTGCCGGGCGGCCGTATCGCCGGCGCCGTGGCGACCCATGCAGCAGGTGGCGTACCGAGCGGTCCGTCGTCGTCTGCCGCGGCCGCCGCGAACGGCGCAGACCAACGCGGCGACGACGGACGCCACGCGCCCCAGATCATCGGCGAGCAATACCAATGGAGCTTCGACCAGCTGATCGAAGCCGCACCGATCTACGCCGACGGCACCGTCGCCTACGACCGCGCCGTGCAATGGGACTACGCCCCCGGCGCCGTCGTGCCGATGGCCCAGCGCCGCGGCGGCAAACGCTGGTACGTGGTGTCCGACCACATCGGCACCCCGCGCGAACTGCTCGACGAAACCGGCGAAGTCGTCTGGTCCAACCAACCTGAGGTATGGGGCCGGCAGCGGCTATGGCAGCGCAACGCCGCAAACGACGATGCCGTGGACTGCCCGATCCGGTTTCCGGGGCAGTACTTCGATGCGGAGAGCGGGCTGCATTACAACCGGCATCGGTACTACGATCCGGACACGGGGCAGTATTTGAGTCCGGATCCGTTGGGGTTGGAGGGCGGTCACCGCCCGCAGGCTTATGTCGGAAATCCCAATGGCTGGATCGATCCACTCGGTCTGGCGGCCTGTCCGGTACGCGTCGTCAACGATACGAAGATACACGGCACAGGGCAGGTGGATCGCACTCCTGGACATAACCAGTTTTCGGAGGTCATAGCGAACAAGCTGGCGATGTCGGGAAAGTTCACCGATATCTACTTGAACAGGGCGTACAACACCCATACCGGAGGTGGCGTATCCAGAAGGCGGCCGGACATCATGGCCGTCGATCACAATGGCAAGATTCATGCGATAGAGATCGCGTCTAGGACGGATATGAGATCCAATACCTTCTGGAACTTCCTGACATCGCGCAATCAAACTGCGATGTCGAATCTGCCCGTTGGTCAAAGAGGTGACATCATCTCGATCCGACATCCTTACAAGGCAACTCGGATAAAATCCGATCTGGACAATTGGCTGAACGGATTGTGATGGCGAACTCGAAAGGCAGCGCAACCGGCATGGCGTTCTACGGATTGCCGGACCAAGTCGATGCGCAGCGATTGTTGGAGATCGCGCAGACGTTCTTCGTGGATCTTGGGCTCAAGCCGAACACCGTCTCCTATTCGGTGAAGCTCCCGCAAAACGCTCGTGGCGAGGATATCGGATGGAAAAAGGCCGATATCTCCACTCTTCGCGAGGCGTTGGCGACGGAGGGGGCGCATGATTTCTATCTGGAGTGCGTGCCCCCGAAGTCGTCGCAGTGGATCTGTTCGGCCTCTTTCCTCACTACATGGTTCTTGGCGGATAAAGAGGAGTACGACAATGCCGGCCGGTTGGTCTGTACCTACTATTGCGCCGATTCCGCGCAGCTCAACCGGATATTCATGCGCTTGGCGCGGGAAATGGATGATTTGACCCGGACGCCGTACGCAATCGCCTACGAAATCGACGGAGACCTCGCCGATGTTTCGAGCTATGCAAACGCGGACGGATTTTTGACGATCTTCAAGAATGAGGACGCGCGGGCCTGGAAGACACAACTCCCGCTTGGATCGAGGAACGTGCCCAAGCAGTACGTCGAGCGGATGCGTATGGTCTATCCCTGCAATCTGCTCGGGCCTGCCCATCTCGCCCATACGATCGAAGGCGGGAGCCTGTACGACTGGATACACGCTGCCAGCGACCGGGGGGCGCTGGAGGCCTTAGCCAGTGGCGGGGCCGTCTGGACGGTAGCGCCGGAACATCTGGAGCGGATCAACTCGATCCTGGGCGAAGCGGGTCTGCTTATCGGTTGGAAGCCCAAGCCGTCCGCACTTTCATCCAGACGGTTGCCGGGGTAATTGCTGTCGCTCGTTCCGCCGCGCCGGACCGCTCCATCGCCATGCCAGCCACCCCAGCGCCGGCAAGGCCGCCAACAGCCCGGCATCGAACCACAGCGGAAACTCGCCGCCCAGATTGGTCACCGCCCACAGCGCGAGCGCGGTCAACGCCGCCCATGCCGCACCGGCCTGCCAGCGCGCCGCCACCGGCGCCCAGCGCGCGACGATCCACAGTGCCAGCGCGGCCGCGGCGACGGTCCAGGCCAGGTCCCAGCTCAGCCGCGCCGCGCCGCCCGGCGGCAGGCGCAAACGCGCGGCTAATTCGCCGCCGCTCCAGTTGAGCGCGAGGAACGCCATAGCGGCGAGGATCAACGCCAGCAGCGAAGTCAGGAAGAGGCGCAGCGTGCGCAGTGCCGTCATCGCTTCGCCCCCCGTCGATAGGGGGCGCGGCGTCGGTCGCACGTGAGCACGCCGCAGCCTCACGCGTGCGGCTCCGGCGTGGCGGCGGCATTCACCGCATCGTCCACGCTCCAATACTCCAGCGCCGACGCCGTCTGCCCCGGCAACTGCACGCGTTCGAGCAGCGCGCGCACGCCGTCCTTGAGCCGGGCCAGGGTCAGCGCCACGCCGCGCGCGCGCAGCCAGGCGTCGAAGTCGCTGAGCGCTTCCAGCGCGGTGCTGTCGAGGTCCGGCGAGATCTCCAAGCTCAGCACCAGCCGGCGCGCGTCGGGGTGGGTTTCCACTTGTTGCCGCGCCAGCGCCAGGATCGGTTCGGCGTTGGCGAAGAACAGCGGTTGTTCGGGCCGCAGCACCAGCACGCCGGGCACCGGCGCGGCCTGCGGGTGCAGGGCGGTGTCGACGAAGTCGTGGCTGTCCGGCAGCCGTCCGAGCACGCTCAGGCGCGGGCGCGAGAGCCGGCGCAGCAGCATCAGCAGGCTGAAGGCGATGGCCGCGAGCAGGCCGTCGAGGATGCCCAGCGTCAGCACCGTGGCGACCGCGGCGAAGGCGACCAGGCGGTCGCGGTGCCAGCGCAGGTAGGGCGCGAACGTCGCCGGTCGCAGCGACTTGCTCACCGCGTGGATCACGATCGCCGCCAGCACCGGTTGCGGGATGCGTTCGATCCAGGCCAGGGCGAAGCCGACCAACATCAGCACCGTCAGCGCCGCGACCAGCCCGGCCAGGCGCGAGCGCGCGCCGGCGGCTTCGTTGGCCGAGGTCGCCGAATAGCCGGCGCCGACCGGCAGGCCGTGCAGCAGGCCGGAGACGACGTTGGCCACGCCCAGCGCCAGCAGGTCGCGATTGGCTTCGACCGGGTCGCCGTGCTTGAGCGCGTAGGCGCGGATCGCGGTGTAGGACTCGGCGTACAGCACCAGGGTCAGCGCCAGCGCCAGTTCCAGGCAGGTCAGCCATTGCCCGTTAGTGGGCCAGCCCGGCGCGGCGAGCTGCGGGCTCAGCGCGATGGCGCCGGTCAGGGCGACGCCGCGCGCGGCCAGCCACGACGATGCGGCCATGCCCAGCGCGATCGCGATCAGGCTCGCCGGGATTCGCGGAAAGCGTTCGCCGAACTTCAACGCCAGCAGCGCCAGCGCGCCGGCGGCGAAGCTGGCCGGCTGCCATTCGCGCCAGCGCTGCGGCAGTTCCAGCAACAGCGGCAGGAATTCGGAGGCGCGCGCATGCACGCCGAGCAGCGCCGGCAACTGCTTGAGTACGATCACGCAGGCCAGGCCGAAGGTGAAGCCGCGCAGCACCGGCCGCGCGATCATCTGCGACAGTCCGCCCAGGCGCGCGGCCGCGGCGGCGAGGAAGCAGGCGCCGGTGGCCAGGGTCAGGAAACCGGCGATGGCCGCGCGCGCCAGCGGGTCCGGGCCGGCCGCGGCCAGGGTCGCCGCGGCCAGCACCGCGGCCGAGGACGAGGTCGCCGAGACGATGGCGTAGCGGCTGCGCCCGATCAGCCCGTAGCACAGCAAGCCGGCAAACAAAGCGAACACGCCGGTCTGCGCCGGCAGCCCGGCGAGGCTGGAATAGGCCACCGCCTCGGGCAGCAGCAGGCCGGCGATCGCGAGCCCGGCGACGATGTCGGCGCGGCGGCCGCCCGCGGCGGCGGAGGCGGGCGCGTTCATCCTGTCGGCCCGTGCAGGCCCGGCGGGCCGCCGGGCGCGCGCCGGCCGGCCCGCGCGCGGGCGTCGATGGTGGTCGCCCCGCGTCGCCGGCCAACGGCTCCGGCATCGGCGCGGGCGCCGCATCGCAGACGCGCAACCAGGATCAGGACCACGGAGCGCAAACCGTGCTGGGACATGGGGGTTCCGCGGTCGCGCGCCAGCGCGCGACGATGCGGGCATTGAAGGAGAACCCCCTCGGCTTGGCAAGCCCGCGCCGGCGTTGCGCGCGCGCAACCGGTGCGTGGCGCGCGTGGCTCGCCGCAGCGGCGAGGCGCTATGCTCAGCCCACCCCTCCGGGCGCCGCCCCCGCCATGACCGCCGCCGATCCGCCGCCCGACCTCGGCCCGTCCGACATCACCCACCTGTTGCAGGATTGGCGCGAGGGCGACCGGCAGGCCGAAGCGCAGTTGCTGGAGCGCATCTACCCGGTGCTGCGGCGGTTGGCGCGGCAGCGGCTGGCGCGCAGCGGCCAGGTGACCCTGCGCGCGACCGAGCTCGCCAACGACGCCTATTTCGAACTGGCCCGGCAGCGCGAAGTCGAGTTCCAGAACCGCGCCCACTTCTACGCCATCGCCGCGCACGCGATCCGGCGCCTGCTGGTCGACCACCTGCGCGAGCGTTCCGCGCTCAAGCGCGGCGGCGACCTGCTGCGGGTGACCCTGCAGGCCGGCGAGGAACTGGTCGCGCCGGCCGCCGACCTGGTCGACACGCTCGACCTGGACCGCCTGCTGGAGCGGCTGCAGCGCATCAACGCCCGCGCCGCGCGCGGGGTCGAGCTGCGCTACTTCGGCGGGCTCACCATCGAGGAAACCGCGCAGACCATCGGCGTGTCGCTGCCGACCGCCAAGCGCGACTGGCAGTTCGCGCGCGCCTGGCTGCACGACCAACTGTCCGCAGCGCCGGGCTGAGGCGCCCGCCGTGGCCACTTCGACCGCGTTGTGGGCGCAGGCCGCCGAGGCGTTCTCGCGCGCGCTGGAACTGCCGGCGCCGGCGCGCGCGGCGTGGCTGGAACAGGTCTGCGCCGCGCATCCCGACCCGGTCGCGCTGCGCGCCGCGGTCGCGCGCCTGCTGGCCGCGCACGAGGCGATGGAAGCCGAGGACGCCGCCGCCGCCGGCGATGCGCTGCCGTGGCGCGGCGGCGTGCAACTGCTGAGCGGGCAACCGCCGGACGATGCGCGGCTGTGGAACGACGACGACCACGGCCGGCTCGCCCCGGGCGAGCGCGCCGGGCCGTTCGCGATCGAGCGCGAACTCGGCGCCGGCGGCATGGGCCGGGTGTACCTGGCGCGGCGCGCGGTCGAAGGGCTGGAGCAGCGCGTCGCGCTCAAGCTCGCCGCCTCGCCGCTGTGGGCGCCGCAGGTGCAGCGGCGGCTGCGGCGCGAGCGCGAACTGCTGGCGAGCCTGGAGCATCCCAACATCGCGCGCCTGATCGACGTCGGCGAACTGCCGTCGGGGCAGCCGTACTTCGCGATGGAGTACGTCGACGGCGAACCGATCCTGGCCTGGTGCGACCGCCGCCGGCTGCCGCTGCGCGCGCGCATCGAGCTGGCGCTGCAGGCGCTGGCGGCGGTCGACTACGCCCACCGCCGGCTGGTGCTGCACCGCGACCTCAAGTCCGGCAACGTGCTGGTCGACGGCGAAGGCCGCGCGCGCCTGCTCGACTTCGGCATCGCCAAGGTGCTGGCGCCCGGCGCCGACGGCGCGGCGACGGTGGACGCGCAGGCGTTCTTCTCGCCGGCCAGCGCCGCGCCCGAGCAGGCGCTGGGCGCGCCGACCAGCGTCGCCACCGACGTCTACGCGCTCGGCGTGCTGCTGTACGAATTGCTGTGCGGCCAGTTGCCGATCGCCACCGACGGCCGCGGCGCCGCCGAACTGGCCCACGCGATCGCGCACGAACTGCCGATGCTGCCGAGCCGGCGCCTGGCCGCGCTGGAGCAGCGCGACCCGGCGCGTGCGCGCGCCGTCGCCCAGGCGCGCGGCGCTGCGTCGGCGCGGGCGTTGCGGCGGCAGTTGCAGGGCGATCTCGACGCGATCCTCGCGCGTTGCCTGCGCAAGGAACCCGAGCAGCGCTACGCCAGCGTCGAACGCCTGGCCGAGGACCTGCGCGCGGCGCTGCAGTCGCGGCCGGTGGCCGCGCGCGGCGGCGAGCGCTGGTACCGGCTGGGCAGGTTCGCGCGTCGCGAGCGCGTGCCGCTGGCGCTGGCCGCGCTGGCGGTCGCGCTGGCGCTGGGTTTTTTGGTCCACACCGTGCTGCAGTCGCGCGAACTGGCGCAGGCGCGCGACCGCGCCGAGGCGCGCCGGCACCAGGCCGAGCGCGTCACCGCGTTCATGGTCGACCTGTTCCGCGCCTCCGACCCGCTGCAGGCGCGCGGCCGCGATCCCGGCGCGCGCGAATTGCTGCAGCGCGCGGCGCAGCGCTTGCAGCAGATCCGCGATTCCGACACCCGCGCCGCGCTGGCCGCGGCGATCGCCGAGGTCGAATTCAACCTCGGCGAGGTCGACGCCGCCCGGCGCCACGCCGCCGAAGCGCTGGAATTGCGCCTGCGCGCGCAGCAACCCGACCCGATGCTGCTGCGCCAGAGCTATCGCCAGAACGCGCAGGTGGCGCTGGCGCGCGCCGATTACGCCGCGGCCGGGCGCTTGCTCGACCAGGCCGAGCGGCGCCTGCCGGCGCAGGCGCACGACGAAGCGCTGACCCTGCTGCGCCTGCGCGCGCAACTGTCGCAGGCGCAAGGGCGGCTGGAGCAGGCGCTGGCGCAATGGCAGCGTGCCGACGCTGCGCACCGCCGCCGCTACGGCGCCGACGATCCGCGCAGCGCCCAGGTCCGGCGCGGCTGGGCCAGCGCGTTGCTCGCCGCCGGCCAGGAGCGGCGCGCGGCGCAATTGCTGGCGGAACTCCCGGCGCCGCGCAGCGACGGCGGCGACGACGATCCGGCGTTGGCCAAGGCGCTGGCCTCGCAAGCGCGCCAGCGTCGCGACGCCGGCGATTTCGTCCAGGCCGAGCGGCTGTCGCGGCAGGCGCTGGCGATCGCGCTCAAGGTCTACGGCGAGCGCCACGAGCAGACCGCCTCGGTGTTCAACCAGCTCGGCACCATCGCCCAGGCGCGCGGCGATCCGGCCGCGGCGATGGCCTGGTTCCAGCGCGCGCTGACGGTGCGGCGCGACCTGCTCGGCCCGGCCCACCCGACCGTGGCCAGTTCCGAATTCAACCTGGGCACGATGCGCCATCTGTTCATGGCCGACGCGCGCGGCGCCGAGCCGCACCTGCGCCGCGCGGTGGAGATCGCCGCGGTGGCCACGCCGGAACACTTGAACCTGGCCATGTACCGGCTCGGCTGGGCCATGGACCTGCACGACCTGGGCCGCGTGGACGACGCGCGCGCGGCGCTGGCGCCGGCGCTGACGCGCTTCGCCGAACTGCCGGGCCAGGACCTGAACCTGGCGCTGGCGCGGGCCGAGCTGGCGTGCATGGCGCCAGCGCCGTGGAGCGCGGCGCAGCGGCAGACGTTCGCGCGCTCGCTGCAGGCGGTGCGCGCCGAACTCGAGCCCGATCATCCCAAGCGCCGCCGACTGGAAGACTGCGCCTTGCAGCGCGCTATCCAGGCGCAGGCGGCGGCGCCCGCACCCGCGTCGGGCTAGCGCCCGGCGCCCGCGGCCGACTGCGTCGGCGGCGGTGTGGACGGGTTGAGGACGCCGTGCGACAGCGTCGGCCACTGCATCTGCAGGCCCTGGCCGTCGCCGAGCGCGGTGCCGCGCAGCAGGCCGTTGCGCAGCCGCGCCGGCTGCCACTGCGCGTCGGGCAGTTCGAAGCTGAGCCATTCGCGCACCGGTTCGCCGACGCCGACGCGGACCCAGGCGCCGTCGTGCAGCAGGGTCAGCCGCTGGGCCGAGAAACGGCCGGCGTCGTAAAGCTTGGCGACGCGGCTGGCGAGGACGCCGGGCGTCGCCGCCGGCGGCGCGTTCGGGGCGGTGTAGTAGGACCAGTCGGCGCCCGGCGTGGCCAGCCAGTCGGCGCGCAGGAACGCGCCGCGTCGATCCACGCTCACGGTCAGGGCCAGCACGCGCGCGCCCGCCGGGCTCTGCTTCGGCGCGTCGGGCGCGGCCGCGAACGACCATTCCAGGAAGGTCGTTTCGCTCGCGGCCGGCAGATCGATCGCCGCCGCCGCAGCCGGCGCGCGTGCCGCGCCGATGCCCGGCGTCGGCAAGTCGATGCGTTGCAGCAACAGCGGCAGCAGTGGCCATTCGTCTGCGGCCTGGAGCGCGGCGCGGATCGCCGCGGTGTAGGGCAGGTCGCGGATACGCGCGTAGCCCGGCGCGGTCGAGCCGGGCACCTGCGGGCTCACCACCATGCTGACCTCGCAGGAACTGGCCGAGACCTCGCCGGGGTCCAGCGCCTGCGCGGGCGCCGCGCCGCCGCCGGGCGCGCCCGCGCCCTCGGTGTACAGCGGCGGCGTGCCGCAGCTGTCGCAGAAGTCGCTGCCGGAGAACACCGGCTGCGGCGACGTGGATTTGGCCGGGCTCACATTGGTCTGCTGAGCGGCGGCCAGCGCCGGCGCGGTGGCGATCAGCAGGCCCAGGGCGAGGGGAGACAGTGCGCGCATGGGTGAAGCTCCTTGGTTGCAGCGCGCCCGGCGCGGGCGCGTTCCTGTTCGGGTACTCGCGAAAACCGCGCCGGAAGGATCATCGCCGGCGCGGCCGCGCGCGCGCCGCGCCGCTCATCGCGCCGCTCACCGCACCGAGGCCGGCAGGCGCGGCGCGCGCTCGAACCGCGCCAGTTCCCGCTCCAGCCGCCATTGCGCGCGCGCTTTGTCGCTGCCGCGCAGGAATGCGGCGCAGGCCGGCGCGGGCGGCTGCGCCGCGTCGTCGCGCGACGACGCATCGGCCGCGGCGCAGGCCGCCACGCGCGCGCCGCCGGCCTCGCCCTGCCACAGGCTGGCGCCGGGCAGGAACGCGTACTGCAGGCTGTCGCGGGCGATGCGCTTGAGCGCGCGGTAGTCCAGGCCCTGGTCGAGCGCCGCGCGCAGGTATTCGCCGCTGAGATCGCTGCGCAGCACGCCCTGGTCGTCGGTGGACAGCACCACCGGCACGCCGGCGGCGCGGTACAGCGCCAGCGGGTGCGCGGCGCCGGCGACGCCGAGGATGGCGGCGTTGCTGGACAGGTTGATCTCGACCGCGATGCGCTGCCGCGCCATCCGCCGCAACAGCGCGTCCGCGCCGTCTTCGCCGGCGATCGCGACGCCGTGGCCGATGCGCTCGGCGCCGGCCACCGCCACCGCCTGGCCGATGTGGTCGCGCAAATCGCGCGGCGGCGCCAGTTCCGCGCTGAGTTCGCCGGCGTGCAGCGACAGCTTCGTGCGCGGATGGCGCTGCTTGAAGAACGCCAGCATGCGCATGTGCAGGGCGTAGTCGCGCAGCGCCCGCGGATGGTGTTCGGGGCCGAGCAGATTGACGCCGACGAAGCGCGGATCGGCCTCGGCCAGGGCGAAGGCGAAGGCCATCGTCGCGAACGTGCGCGCCGGCGCATGGGTGCGGGTGGCCGGCGCCTGATAGCGCAGTTCGATCGTGCAGCCGGCGGCCGGCGCCGCGCCGGCGCAGCCCAGCAGCGCGGCGGCGCGCGCTTCGTCGGCGTCGAGTTCGGCGCGCGCCCGCGCCACCGCCGGCGCCAGCCGCGGTTGCAGCGCCGCGGCCATCGCGGCGAAGTCGTCGCTGTCGTCCGCCAGTTCGAGGCCGTCGAGCACGTCGCGCGCGGCCGACGGCAGGTGCATGATCTCCAGATATTGAGTGTTCTCCCCGGCGGCGATCGCGCGCACCGCGGCGAGCATGTCGGCGACGCGCCGGCGCGAGACCGGGCGGAACCGGTCGAACGCGGAGAAGAAACGCTGGTGCACCGGCAACAGCGGGTCGCCGCCGCCGCGCTCGTAGCCGCGCACCGACATCGCGTCGATGGCGCGGCCGTACAGCGGCAGGTCGCTGCGCGCCGCCTCGGCGACGGTCGCCCGCGCGGGCGCGGCGCACGGCGGTTCGGCCAGGTGCGCGTTCTCGCGCAGCAGGCACAGGCCGTCTTCGCCGGCCCAGCGCAGGTAGTCCTCGGCATAGACCGCGCCGCTGAGGTGGCTGTGCAGGTCGCCGCCCTTGGGCATCGCCTGCAGCAACGCGCGCAACTGCGGCGGCTGCGCGCGGATGCGTTCGAAGTACGCCGCAGTGGCGGCTTCGGCGTCGCGGTCGGAGCGTGCGCGCTGCGCCGCGCCGCCGTCATCGGCTGCGCGCTCGCGCGCGCTCGCGCCCGCCGCGGCGATGGCGAGGATCAGCGCGAGCCCGGCGCGTGCGGCGTTCATTGCGCCTCCGGCACGGCGTCGGCGTAGCGGTCCCAGTTCGCCTGCAACTCGCGCAGCACCCGGCTGCCGACGCGATACGCGGCCTCGTACGCGGGCAGGCCGCGGCCGGCATGCGGGCGCTGCGTCGATTCGAACGCGTCCATGCCCGGCGGCGGCCGGGTGTAGTTGGAGGCCGCGCGCAGCACCAGCAGCCGGCGCGGATCGACCTGGCCGGTGCGGCCCAGGCGCGCGAACGCCGCGGCGATGGCGGCGTCTTCCATGTCGCTGACGGCGAACCGCGCGCGGCCGTCGGTGTGCAGCCGGGTCCAATCGCGCGCCCAGCGCGTGTCGGCGATGCCGTGCCAGTAACGATTCGACGATACGCTCGCGCCGCGCCGCACCCGCGGGCGTTCCTGGGTGGCCGGGAATTCGCGCCACCGCCGGGCGAGCGCGCGGGTGTCGTCGCTGGCGTCCAACTCGGTGTCGCGGGTCAACGCGAACGCCCAGCCGGTCAGCCCGGGATCGAGCGGATAGACCTGGGCGTAGCGCGCGAACGGCCCGTATTGCATCGGCTGCGCCGGCAATTTGTCCGGGCCTTCGGCGCGGAACGCGTAGACGCCGTAGGGCCAGCCGGCCGGCGCTTCGCGCGGATCGAGCGAGCGGGCCATGTCGTTGAGCGCGTAGTCGACCCACACCGCGTCGCCGACCGCGCCGACCTGCGGATCGATGCCGGCCACGCCGGCCACCAGCCAGTAAGCGCGCTTGAAATCGAAACGCGGGTCCATCGCCAGCGCCATGGTCGAGGCGGCGGCGTTGGCCAGGCCCATGCCGGTGGTCATCGCCAGCACCGAGCGGTCGGCGTTGGCGCGCAGCGCGCGCACGCCGCCGGGAAAGTCGAGACGGCGGTCCAGGCCTTCGCGCTCGACCCATAATTGCAGCTCCCCCGGCGCGTCGCCGCTGTCTTCGCCGTTCTCGTACGCGGTCACGATCACCACCTTGACCGGCCACGGTCTGTTCTCTTCGGCGGGCGCGGCCGCGGCCGCGAGCGATGCCGCCGGCGCCCAGGCCGCCAACGCCCAGCCGGCGATGCGGCGTCGCGCGGATGCGGCCGCGCGCGCGCCGGCCGAGTTCGGAGCTGCGCGCCCCATGCCTGCGGTTGCCATCGTGTTGTCCCTCTTCTGCGATCCGTTCGCGACCGTCGCGCCGCACCGCCGCCGATCTTAGGCCAGACCGATGACCGCGTCGGCGCGGCCGCGGCGACGATGCGCGCCGCTGACGCAAACTCACCGCGCAACCGCGCAACCGCGATCGCTGCGCGGTTGGCTTTGCCGCGATGGGCGCGGCGGCGCCGCGGAACGCCGCGTCGTCGGCGCGCAAGGCGGACTGGATCATGGAGTGCGGCCCAGGGTGGAGAGCGGGCGCGATGCGGCGCGTCGAACAGCCCGTCGTCGCGCGAACGGAGTCAGGGGTTCGCGTGCATGGTTCCTCCTGCGCGCATCCTACACGCGCGGTCGCGGCGGCCCTATCATTCGCCGATGCCGTCGACTTCATCGCAGAGCGTATCGCCCGAGCCGGAATCGCTGTGGATCGCCGGCGAAGGCGGCCGCCTGTTCGCGCAGCGCTGGCCGCGTCGCGCCGCGGCGGCCGCGCCGATCGTGCTGTTGCACGATTCGCTCGGCTGCGTCGCGCTGTGGCGCGATTTCCCCGCGCGCCTGGCCGCGGCCAGCGGTCGCGAGGTGATCGCTTACGACCGTCTCGGCTTCGGCCGTTCCGATCCGCATCCCGGTGCGCTCGCCGCCGACTTCGTCGCGAGCGAAGCCGCCGGCGGCTTGCGCGCCGTGTGCGACGCGCTGCGGTTGCAGCGCTTCGTCCTGTTCGGCCACAGCGTCGGCGGCGGCATGGCGGTGGCCGGCGCGGCGCTGCATCGCTCGCGCTGCGCGGGCCTGATCGCCGAATCGGCGCAGGCCTTCGTCGAAGACCGCACCCGCGCCGGCATCCTCGCCGCGCGCGCTGCGTTCGCCCGGCCGGAGCAGATGGAGCGCCTACGCAAGCACCACGGCGACAAGGCGCCGTGGGTGCTGCGCGCGTGGATCGACACCTGGCTCGACGACGGTTTCGCCGGCTGGAACCTCGATGCGCCTTTGGCCCAGGTGGCCTGCCCGACCCTGGTGTTGCACGGCGACGGCGACGAATTCGGCAGCGCGCGCCATCCCGAGCGCATCGCCGCGGGCGTGGCCGGCGCGGCGACGCTGCGCCTGCTCGCCGATTGCGGCCACGTGCCGCATCGCGAACGCGGCGACGAGGTGCTGGGCATCGTCGCGGCGTGGCTCGAATCGAGCGGGGCTTGATCGCGCGGCATCGGGCATCGCGGCGTCGCGCACCGCGCCGGCACTGTTTTTTTTACAGGCGCGACGCCGATTTGCGACGGCGATTGGCAATTGCCCGGCTTTTGCGCCGCAACAGCGGTGCTAGCCTGCGCCGTGCCCGGTCCTGGGCCTCTATGGAGAGAGAAATGATCCGCAAGACCAAGTTGATGGCGCTGTGCGCGTTCGCGTTCGGCCTGAGCTTCGCCGCCTCGTCCGCGATCGCCGCGTGCAACGTGAGCTGCTTCAACACTTGCAAGACCAACGCGATCAACCGCTGCATCGCCAACGGCGGCACGCAGGAGGATTGCAACATGGACACCACGTATTACCAGTGCTATCGCAACTGCGGCTGCATCATTCCCTGATCGCAGCGCATGGCAACGGCGCCCCGTCCGCGAGGACGGGGCGTTGTTTTTTTGCGCGCGGGTCGTGCGGGCGGGCGCGTTCGCCCTCGGCCAGCGAGGCCCGCGTACGGTGAGGAAGACTTGTCTGCGCGATTCGCCCCGCGGCAACGACACCGGTCCCCGACCGGCGAGGCTGCGTCGCGCGCTCCGCGCCGTCCCGGCCGGCGCGCGCGGGTGACAAAGCACCGCGGATCGTCGGAGTATGGAGGCCACGCACCGTCGAGACCGCCCGATGAACGCCGAACGTCCCGCCGCCGCCCGCGCCGCCGTGCGCCCGCGTGTGCCGCTCCTGTTCGCCGCCGCGCTGGCCCTGGCCGCCGGCGCCTGTGCGCAGAACGCGCCGCGCCCGGACCTGGCCGGCAAGGGCCGCTGCAACGCCGACGGGCTCGGCTGGGCGGTCGGCCAGACCCTCGACGAAGCCACCGGCCGGCGCCTGTTCAAGGACAGCGGCGCCGGGCTGTGGCGCGTGGTCGCGCCGGACAACACCTTCGGCAGCGACCGCCGCGAGGACCGTCTCAACGTCCGCGTCGACCAGGCCCAGCGCATCGTCGCCGTCGATTGCGGCTGAACCGGCGGCCGCCGGCCGGGTAGGGAGGCTTGGCGGCGGCGCGTTGTTACTTAGACCAGGGTCGCCCACGTGCGGCCCGACGACCGGGCCGGCCGCCGCAGGGGGCGACGGCGGCGCACCGGGCCCGCGGCGCCGCGCGCGCCGCGAACGAACGCTAGGAGTCCGACGACGCATGACCATGCTGTGCCGGGGAAAGCAGTGGGCCGTGAAGGCGTGGGCGGTGGCGATGCTGTGCGGCGGCCTGGCCGCGCCGGCGCAGGCCGAGGTGACCATCGCCGGCACCCGCGTGATCTATCCCGCGCAGCAGCGCGAAGTCGCGGTCAAGCTCAACAACGTCGGCGCACGGCCGGCGCTGGTGCAGGTGTGGGTGGACGATGGCGACCCCAAGCAGTCGCCGGATGCGAGCAAGGCGCCGTTCCTGGTGTCGCCGCCGGTGGTGCGGATCGAGCCGGGCAAGGGCCAGGCGCTACGCCTGGTGTACGGCCCGACCCCGAACGGCGCGGCCGCGGCGCCGGGGCGCGAGTCGGTGTACTGGCTCAACGTGCTGGAGATTCCGCCCAGCGTGGCCCCGGCCGAGCTCGACCAGAACCACCTGCAAGTCGCTTTCCGCACCCGCATCAAGGTGTTCCTGCGCCCGCAGGGGCTGCCCGGCGATCCCGAGGCGGCGGCGCGCGCGCTGCGCTGGCGCGTGGTTCGCGCCGGCGATAGCGGCTGGGCGCTGGAGTGCAGCAATCCCGGCGCCTTCCACGTCTCCTTCGGCCGCGTCGCGGTCAGCCTGGGCGGGCGCGAATACCGCTTCGACAACGCCGGCATGCTCGCGCCGGGTGCGAGCCTGCGGCTGGATCTGGCGCAGCTGGCGTCGGCGCCGGCGGCCGGCGCCGCGGTCGCCTATTCGATCATCAACGACTACGGCGGACGCACCGAACTACAGGGGCAGACCGCGGAGTAGCCGCGCCATGGCGCGCATCGTGTCCCCGCCCACCGCCGCGGCCCCGGCCGCGCCCAAGACCCCGAGCGCGCGCGCGTGGCGCGGCGGGCTGTGCCTGGGCATCGCCTTCGCCGGCGCCGTGCAGGCCGCGCAGCCGCAGCCCGGCACGCAGGCGTCGGCGGCGTCGGCGCCGTCGCAGCCGGCGTCGTTGCCCGCGCCGCCGGCGCCCGCGTCATCGCAGCCGTCGCCAGCGCAGCCAGCGCAAGCGACGCCGGCCCAAGCAGGGCCTGCGCAAACGGGGCCGGCCCAAGCGGCGGCGCAAACCGAATCGCAAGCCGCCGCTCAGCCCGATTCCGGATTCGACCTGCGTTACCTGTCCGGCAGCGCGCGCCAGGCCGACCTGTCGCGCTTCGCCCGCGCCGGCGAAGTGGCGCCGGGCCGTTACCGCCTGGACGTGCGGGTCAACGGCGCGTTCGCGGTGCGCGAGGAGATCGAGTTCCGCAGCGCGCAGCCCGACGCGCCCGCGCAGCCCTGCCTGGGCGGCGCGCTGCTGCGCCGGCTCGGCGTCGATCTGCCGGCGGCGGCGGACGAACCCGAATGCATCGACCTGGCCGGGCGCATCCCGCACGCCGCAGTCCAGGTCGACTTCGCCGAACTGGCGCTGGACCTGAGCGTGCCGCAGGCCGCGTTGCGCCGCAGCGCGCGCGGCGCGGTCGCGCCGGAGCTGTGGCAGAGCGGCGAGAACGCGCTGGTGCTGGGCTACAGCTACAGCGCCAGCCGCCTGCGCGGCAACGACGGCGACTACGAAAGCAACTACCTCGGCGTGGAGCTGGGCGCCAACCTCGGCCGCTGGCAATACCACCAGCGCGGCTCACTGAGCTGGGCCGACGGCGAATCGCGGCGCTGGGACACCCAGGCGGCCTATGTCGAACGCGCGCTGCCGGCGTGGTCGGGGCGGCTGCAGCTGGGACGGGCGACCGCGGGCGATCCGACCTTGGGCGTGTACGGCTTCCGCGGCGCGCGCCTGGTCAAGGACGAGCGCATGGTGCCCGACTCGCTGCGCGGCTACGCGCCGGTGGTGCGCGGCACGGCCTACAGCAACGCGGTGGTCGAGATCCGCCAGCGCGGCAGCCTGCTGTACCGCGCCAACGTCGCGCCCGGGCCGTTCGAGATCGACGACCTGTACGCGGCCAGCAACGGCGGCGACCTGGAAGTCGCGGTGATCGAAGCCGACGGCCGCGTCGCCCAGTTCCGCGTCGCCAACGCCTCCAACCCTCAGCTGCGCCGCGCCGGTAGCCTGGGCTACGAATTCGTGCTCGGCCAGGTCGACGAGACCGCGCTGTCGGAGCGCCCCGGCGTGGCCCAGGCCAGCGCCCAGTACGGCTTCTCCAACGTCTTCACCGGCTATGCCGGCGGTTTGGTCAGCCGCGGCTATCGCTCGGCCGTGCTCGGCGCGGCCTGGAACACCGACTGGGGCGCGTTCTCGCTCGACGCCAACCCGGTGCGCATCGACGGCCTGGGCTCGGCGCTGCGCTGGCGCGGCGGCTACAACCGCCGCTTCGACTTCGGCCTGGTGGTGGCGGCGACCGCCTCGGTCTACGCCGACGGCACCCACCTGGACCTGTACGGCGCGCTGCGCCGGCGCGAGCAGCCGGGCCCGGGCGCGGCGCCGCGCAGCCTGCGCGACAGCGGCCAACTCTCGTTGAGCTGGCCGCTGGGCGCGCGCACCTCGCTGTACCTCAGCGGCTCGCGCCTGAGCTACCGCGACGGCGCCAGCAGCGGCAACTACCAGGCCGGCGTGCGCGGGCAGTGGCGCAACCTCGGCATCGTCTTCACCGCCGCGCGCGTGGACGACGCCAGCGGCCGCCGCGACGACCAGTACTTCCTCGGCCTGACCCTGCCGCTGGGCCGCGCCGCCACCGCCGCGGCCTCGCTGGAGCGCAGCGAGCGCGGCACCGACACCCGCCTGGGCATCAGCGGCAGCCTCGGCCAGGAAGACGTGTTCGGCTACGGCGTCAGCGTCGCCGACGGCGCCGGCGGCGACCGCACCGGCGCGGCCAACGCGCTGTACCGCGCGCCGCAGGCGACGGTGAACGCGTCCTACGGCTGGGGCCGCGGCTATCGCCAGTACGGCTGGGGCGTGGACGGCGTGGCGGTGCTGCACGGCGACGGCCTGACCCTGGGGCCGCAGTACGGCGAGACCCTGGCCCTGGTCGAGGCCGACGGCGCCCAGGGCGCGCGCCTGCTGAACCAGGGCGGCGCGCGGGTCGACCGGCGCGGCTACGCGCTGGCGCCGTACCTGATCCCGTACGCGCGCAACACGGTCGAGATCGACCCGCTCAGCGCGCGCGCCCAGGTCGAGATCGCCGGCACCGCGCAGACCGTGGTGCCACTGGCGGGCGCGGTGGTGCGGGTGGAATATCCGACCCAGAGCGGCCGCGGCGCGATCCTCAGCGTGCGCGACGAAACCGGCGCGGCGCTGCCGTTCGCCGCCGAGGTGCTCGACGAATCCGGCCGCAGCGTCGGCGCGGTGGCGCAGGCCAGCCGCATCTACGCCACCGGCCTGGCCGAACGCGGCCGCCTGTACGTGCGTTGGGGCGCGCAGGGCGGGCGCCGCTGCGCGATCGACTATGTCCTGCCCGCGCCCACCCGCCAAAGCGAGAACGCCTATGCGCTGGTCGAAGCCGTCTGCCACCGCGACGATGCGCGCTGAACGCGCCGGCCGTCGCTTCCCCGACGCCGCGGCCGCGGTCGTCGCCGCCTGCGCGCTGCTCGCCGCCGGCGCCGCCGGCGCCCAGTGCGCGGCGCCGGCCGAACGCGCCATCGCCATCGACGCCTCGATCGCGGTGCCGCGCGACCGCCCCGCCGGCAGCGTGCTGTACGCGGCCGACTACCCGCTGCCCGCGCCGGCGCCGGGTTGCGCCGAGGCGGCCCAGGACGGCGGCTGGCGCTACGCGCAGACGCCGCATCCGAGCCAGGCCGAGGACATCTACCGCACCGGTGTGGCCGCGATCGGCGTGCGCCTGTCGATCGACGGCCGGCCGTTGCCGGCGGCCGAGTTCGCGGCGGTGGCGATGAGCCCGTCCACGCGCGGCACGCTGCGCCTGGAACTGATCAAGCTCGACGCCGGCAGCGGCGGCGGCGCGATCCGCGGCGCCGACCTGCCGACCCTGGTGTACCGCGGCGGCCTCGGCGCCGAGGTCGGCGCGGGCGACGCGATCGCCGCGCGGGTGAACTTCACCGGCGCGATCGCGGTGCGCGCGGCCACCTGCAACGCGCCGAGCCTGCGCATCGCGCTCGCGCCGATCGCGCCGCAGGCGCTGGCCCAGCCCGGCGCCAGCGCCGGCGCCAAGGACTTCGACCTGCGCCTGGACGACTGCCCGGCGGGCCTGTCGCGGATCAGCTACCGGCTCGACCCGCTGGCCGGCGCCGATGCCGCGACCTCGGCGCTGGCGCTGGACCCCGGCGCCAGCGCGCGCGGCGTGGCGGTGCAGATCCGCGACCGCGACGGCCGCCCCGTCGCCTTCGGCAGCAGCCACGAACTGCAGGCCGGACACCTCGGCGACGGCGGCAGCTTCCGCATCCCGCTGCAGGCCGCGTACTACCGCGGCGACGCGCAATCGCCGCAGCCCGGCACGGTATCGGCTTCGCTGACCTTCACGCTCAGCTACGAGTGAGGTTCGCGGGGCTGGGTTTGGGAGCGCCGTGAGTCGCGGCTGCGGGATTGCGGCTGCGATGAAGCTTGCGGCGTAAGCGTATTGGCGCGGTCGCGACTCGCGTCGCTCCTACAGGGGGCTTCGGACGGTTCGTTCGCGACTGTAGGAGCGACGCGAGTCGCGACCGCGGGGTTGCAGATGCGAACGAAGCATCCGGCGTAGCTGTATTGGCGCGGTCGCGGCTTACGCCGCTCCTACAGGGGGCTTCGGATGGTTCGTTCGCGACTGTAGGAGCGACGCGAGTCGCGACCGCGAAACCGCAGCAACGACGCAGCTTTCGCCGTTGCCGCGATGCCGCCGTCGCGGCTCGTGCCTTCGCCGCGACGGTCGCGTCCGGCGCGGCGTACTGGATACGCCGCAGCATCGATGATCTGAATTCGAATCTACCTCTCAATTCCACACTTTGTGTGTGGGGTAATACAGGTAGGGCGCGTTTCATGTGATAGCGAGCGAATCCAGGCAGCCCGTGCCGAGCTCCTCCGATCCTCGGGCTGCACGAACGGTTCGCCGCCGCGATGGCCGCTTGCGGGTTCGCCGGGTTCCTCGCCGAGGTTCTCTCCGCACAGCGCGCCGCGCGCACCTGGCCATGCGATGTCCGCACGTTCGTCGCATTCGATTCCTGCATTAGGGGACGTCATGAAGACCGCTTCCACCGCCGTACTCGCCCTCGCGCTCGCCCTGCCCGCGTCCGCGTTGGCTGCCGACGGCACGCTCCGCTTCGAAGGTTCGGTGATCGCGCCGACCTGCACGCTCACCAACGGGCCCACGCCGGCCGATATCCGGGTCAAGCTGCCGACCGTCGCGGTGTCCGCGCTGTCGGCCGCCGGCCAGACCGCCGGCCGCACCCCGTTCTTCATCCGCGTCGCCGATTGCGACGCCGCCACCGCCCAGGTCCAGACCTATTTCGAGCCGGGCCCGACCATCAACACCAGCAGCAACAACCTGACCCTGCAGGGCGGCACCGGCAACGCCGGCAACATCGAGCTGCAGTTGCTCAACGCCGACCACAGCCAGGTCCTGCTCGGCAATCCGCTGGGGCTGCAGAACACCCAGTCGGTCGCGGTGGAAAGCGGCGGCGCCGCGCTGCGCTACTACGCGCAATACGTGGCCACCGGCGCGGCCACGGCCGGCGCGGCCAACAGCAGCGTCACCTTCACCATGATCTATCAGTAAGCCCTTTCCCCACGTACGTACCGCCCGCGGCGGCCGGAGCCCGCGCTCCGGCCGCAGTGGGCGCGGCATGTCCGACGAACGCGAGTTCGCCCCAATCAAGGAGTCGGCGGTATGCGACAGCATCTGAGCAAGAGGACGGTACTGAGCCTGGCCGTCGCGGCCATGGCCTGCGGCGGCGCCGCGCACGCGCAGCAGGGCGACCCGCTGTACCGCTACCAGTGGCATCTGATGAACTACGGCCAGAGCGTGCTCGGCGACACCAAGCCGGCG
Source organism: Lysobacter yananisis (assembly GCF_031199375.1). Lineage (NCBI taxonomy): Bacteria > Pseudomonadati > Pseudomonadota > Gammaproteobacteria > Lysobacterales > Lysobacteraceae > Lysobacter > Lysobacter yananisis. The sequence continues at coordinate 1,493,462 of NZ_CP133568.1, read as the reverse complement.
GTCGGCATCGACCTGGGCATCGACGACCTGCACGACTACAACATCCGCGGCCGCAACGTCGTGGTCGGCGTGGTCGACGAAGGCATGCAGATCGCCCATCCCGACCTCGCCGCGAACGTGGTGCCCGACGGCTCGCGCAACTTCAACACCGGCGGCCCGATCCACGATCCCAGCCCGACCCAGGCCGGCGAAGGCCACGGCACCGCGGTCGGCGGCATCATCGGCGCGGTCGGCTGGAACGGCATCGGCGTGCGCGGCGTGGCGCCGGCGGCCAGGCTCAAGGGCTTCAACTTCCTGTCGCCGCGCGCCGGCGGCAGCCAGGCCGACAACATCGTCTACTCGTGGTGGGACGGCGCCGAAGCCAAGGACGTGGCGGTCTCCAACAACAGCTGGGGCGCCGCGCCGCTGCTGCCGCCGGCGTTCTCCGAGAACGAAGTAGGCGCGTTCGAGAAGCCGATGGCGGCGACCCGCGGCGGCCTCGGCGCGATCTACGTCAAGGCCGCCGGCAACCACTACAACCAGCATCCGGTGTTCTTCGGCCTGATCAACGCCTGCACCGCCGAGACCCGCGCGGCCAACGTCGGCTGCACCCAGGCCGGCTTCGATCCGCGCAACAACCTGTTCAACGTGATGACCATCGCCGCGGTCAACGCCGCCGGCGTGCGTTCGAACTACTCCAGCCCGGGCTCGGCGCTGTGGGTGGCGGGCCTGGGCGGCGAATACGGCCACCAGAAGCCGTACTCGACCCAGACCAACCCGCTGAACTTCGATCCGGCCATCGTCACCACCGACGTCAGCGGCTGCGTCAACGGCTACAACAGCGACGCCGCCGCCGCGCGCCTCAACGCGCTCGATTCCAGCCAGTCGACGATCGACAACACCTGCAACTACACCGGCCGCATGAACGGCACCTCGGCGGCGACGCCGACCGTGGCCGGCGTCAGCGCGCTGGTGCTGCAGGCGAATCCGAAGCTGGGCTACCGCGACGTGCGCTACATCCTGGCCGCGACCGCGCGCCAGATCGATCCGGCCCAGCCGGTCGTCAAGCACGCCAACGGCGCGGTGATCGCGCCTGGCTGGACCGCCAACGCCGCCGGCCACCGCTTCAGCAACTGGTACGGCTACGGCCTGGTCGACGCCACCGCCGCGGTCGAGCGGGCGATGGCGTTCAAGCCGCTGCCGGCGCTGCTCGACAGCGGCTGGACCCGCGCCACGGTGGCCGCGCCGGTCGCGATCGGCGGCGCGGACGCGCCGGCCAAGCTGCAGATCCGCATCGACCGCGCCATCGCCAAGGTCGAAGGCGTGCAGCTGGGCCTGGAGACGACCTACCCGATCACCGCCGGCTTCCTGTCGACCGCGCCCTCGCCGCTGCTGGTGACCCTGACCTCGCCCAGCGGCACCAAGAGCTACGTGGTGCCGGCGATGACCGGCGTCGGCGCGACCACCGCCTTCACCATTCCCTTCATCGCCAGCAACGCCTTCCTCGACGAGAAGGGCGAGGGCACCTGGACCGTGGAAGTGGCCGACGTGCCGCTGGCCGCGGACGCGGCCTCGAAGGGCAATCTCACTGGATTCAAGATCCGCGTGCTGGGGCACTGATATGAAGACCATTCCTGTGTTGTGCGTTTCCCTGCTCGGCATGGTCCTGGCGACCGGCGCGCAGGCCCAGTCCGGCGCCGCCGAATCGTTGCGCCAGGCCGCCAACGGCGCCGCGTTCAAGGTCGGCGACACCCAGTTCCGGCTGGCGCCGTCGGCGACGGTGACCGCCGCCGACGCCTCGGCCGATCCGGGCCAGGCGGTGGTCGCGGGCAAGTACGCGCTGGCCCTGGGCGCGGCGCCGGCCGCGGCCAAGCGCGGCCTCGCCGCCGCGCCGGCCAAGCTGGCCGCGGCGGTGTCGCAAAGCGGCGAGCCGGTGGTGGTGACCTCCTCGGTCAACGTCTACTTCGACCAGCCCGCGGTGCTGGCCGAAGCGGTGCGCAGCAGCGGCGGTCGGCTGACCTACGCCTCCGCCGTCGGCGGCAAGGGCACGATCGAGTTCGATTCGGTCCAGCAGGCGCTCGACGCGGCGGCGAAGCTGCAGGGCGTGGCCGGGGTCAAGGAAGCCAGCCCGAAGATCGAGCAGTTGGAAAACATGCTGCTGTGATCCGCCGCCGGCCGCGCGCACGACCGCGCGCGGCCGGCGACGGCGATTGCAACAAGGCGCGGCCTCGATCGACGAGCGCGGCCCGCGATACGCACGACCCTCGGGCCGGCGGCGCCGCGATGCGCCGCGCGGCCTTCCTCTATCCCGGTGGAGTGGCAGACATGCGGCAAACGATTTTGAGAACGAGCGCGCTCGCGGTGGCGTTGCTGGGCGCGACCGCCGCCCAGGCGCAGAACGATCCGCTGTATCGCTACCAGTGGCATCTGATGAACTACGGCCAGGCGGTGCTCGGCGACACCCGCCCCGCGTTCGGCATCGACATGGGCATCGACGACCTGCACGACTACAACATCCGCGGCCGCGGCGTGGTGGTGTCGGTGGTCGACCAGGGCGTGGAGATCGCCCATCCGGACCTGGTCGCCAACGTGGTGCCGAACGGTTCGTGGAACTTCAACGACGGTTCGCACGATCCCACCCCGGTCAGCGGCGGTTCTTCGCACGGCACCATGGTCGCCGGCATCGTCGCGGCGGTCGGTTGGAACGGCATCGGCGGGCGCGGCGTGGCGCCGGCGGCGCGGCTGAAGAGCTTCAACTACCTCGACGCCGCCAGCACCACCGCGCAGCTGCAGTACGCCTGGTGGGACGGCGCCGAGTCCAAGGACGTGTCGGTGGTCAACAACAGCTTCGGTTCCACCGCCGTGACCATCCCGGCGTTCTCGGAAAACGAAGTGCAGGCTTACGAAGGGCCGATGTCGGCCACCCGCAACGGCCTCGGCGCGGTCTACGTCAAGTCCGCCGGCAACGACTTCATCTCCGACTGCCCCAAGGCCGTGGTCGACGCCAACGTCGGCTGCAAGCAGACCGGCCTGGACCGCCGCAACAACATGTTCAACGTGATGACCATCGCCGCGGTCAACGCGGCCGGCAAGCGTTCGAGCTATTCCTCGGCGGGCGCGGCGCTGTGGGTGTCGGGCCTGGGCGGCGAGTACGGACGCCAGGTCGCCTATTCGCCCGGCTACGCGGCGGTGTCGTACAACCCGGCCATCGTCACCACCGACCTGTCGGGCTGCGCGCGCGGCAGCAACGTCAACGGCAACGTGCGCAACGCGCTGTCCACCGACGCCTCGGCCATCGACAACACCTGCAACTACGTCGGCACCATGAACGGCACCTCGGCCGCGGCGCCGACCGTGGCCGGCGTCGCCGCGCTGATGCTGCAGGCCAATCCGAAACTGAGCTTCCGCGACGTGCGCTACATCCTGGCCACCACCGCGCGCCAGCTCGACCCGGCCCAGCCCGCGGCGACCCACGCCAACGGCACGGTGCTGGTCCCGGGCTGGACCCGCAACGCGGCCGGCCGCAGCTTCAGCAACTGGTACGGCTACGGCCTGGTCGATGCCGCGCTCGCGGTCGAAGTCGCCGGCAAGGCCAAGCCGCTGCCGCGCCTGGTCGACAGCGGCTGGCAGCGGATCGCGCCGACCGACGCGGTCGCCATCGGCGGCGCCGGCGCGCCGGCCAAGCTGCAGATCGCCATCGGCAACGACATCCGCAAGGTCGAGAGCGTGCAGCTGGGCTTCGCCAGCAACTACGCCCACGCCAGCAGCACCGTGCCGTTCCCGGTGCAGGTCACCCTGGTCTCGCCCAGCGGCACCCGCAGCACCGTGTTCCCGGCGATGACGCGGCTCAACACCGCCGCGTTCAAGGCCGACTTCCTGGCCAGCAACGCCTTCCTCGACGAAACCGGGCAGGGCACCTGGACGCTGGAAGTCGCCGACGTGCCGCTGGCCGACGGCGCCGCCTCCAAGGGCGCCCTGGCCTCCTTCAAAATCCGCGTCCTGGGGCACTGAGCATGAAAATCGCGATCCTTGTTGGTCCGCTCCTCCTCGCCGCCGCGGCCGGCGCGCACGCGCAGGCGCCCGACGCCGCGCGCGAAGCGCTGCGCCAGGCCGCCACCGGCGATGCCTTCCGCATCGGCTACACCCAGTTCCGCCTCGCGCCCGACGGGCTGGTGAGCACGGCGGCCCAGTCGGCCGGCAGCCAGGCCGTGCGCGTCGGCGACTACGCCGTGCAAGTGCGGCCGGCCGCCGCGCGCAGCGCCCGCGCCGTCGCCGCCAAGCCGCGCCTGGTCGCGGCGGTCGGCGACGACGGCAAGGCGGTGGTGGTGACCTCCACCCTCAACGTCTACCACCGCGATCCGGCCGCGTTGCAGGCGGCGGCGCGCGCCAGCGGCGGCACGCTGGTGTATTCCTCCGTCGCCGGCGGCAACGGCCGCATCGAGTTCGATTCGGTCGACGCGGCGATGAAGGCGATGGCGAAGATCCAGGCCATCGCCGGGATCAAGGAAGTCGCGCCGGAGATCATCGAGGGCGACGACGCGCCGACCTGAGCCCGGTCCGATTCGCCAGTTCGCATCACCTCGCCGACCCGGCCGGAGCCTCGCGCGCCGGCCGGGTCGTTGCGTTTCCGGCAGGCGGTTGTGCGAACGCACATCGCCGAACGTACGTGCTTAGCGCGCACCGACGCCATGCCGCGCGAAAACGATGCAAACGGGTAACAGTGCCGCGTACCGAGCTGTCGAATACGATGGACGGTGTAGGGGGGATGTGGAGAAATTACGTTGTAGTTAATGAGGGATGGTGAGCGAACTGCCAATTTCATCGCAGTTCGTGAACAGTTCATCGCTAAGGTCGGCGGGCTCGGATCTGCGGTTCGGATCCAGCGGGGACGTATCCAACGGGGATGTAGTCCAAAGGGACGCGATCCACGGGAGCGGATCCAGGTGCCGCGTCACGCCGGTGCACATCGCAACGCGACATCAGATCTAGGGGACGAAATGAAGACCGCTTCGATCGCCGTACTCGCTCTCGCTCTTGCTGCGCCCGTTTCCGCCTATGCCGTCGACGGCACCATCCACATCGAAGGCTCGGTGATCGCGCCGACCTGCGTGCTCACCAACGGGCCGTCGCCGGCCGACATCCGCGTGCGCCTGCCGGCGGTCGCGGTGTCCGCGCTGTCGGCCGCCGGCGAAGTCGCCGGCCGCACGCCCTTCATCATCCGCGTCGCCGACTGCGACGCCAGCACCACGCTGGTCCAGACCTTCTTCGAGCCGGGTCCGACCATCAACACCAGCAACAACAACCTGACCCTGGAAGGCGGCACCGGCACCGCCGCCAACGTCGAGCTGCAGGTGCTCAACGCCGACTTCTCGCAGGTGCTGCTCGGCAACCCGCTGGCGCTGCAGAACAGCCAGCAGGTCGCGGTCGACACCGGCGGCGCCGCGCTGCGCTACTACGCGCAGTACTACGCCACCGGCGCGGCGAGCGCAGGCTCGGCGAACAGCAGCGTCACCTTCACCATGATCTACCAGTAAGCCCACCCCATCCCCGTACATGCGGCCCGCACCCGCCCGCGCGCCAGCGCCGCGGCGGCGCTGCGGGCGGCTTGTCCGACGACCCTCCAAGGAGTTGGCGGCATGCGACAGCTTTCCGGCAAAAGGACGATCCTCAGCGTAGCGACCCTTCTCGCCCTGTCCGCGGGCGCGGCGCAGGCGCAGCAAGGCGATCCGCTGTATCGCTATCAGTGGCACCTGATGAACTACGGCCAAGCGGTGATCGGCGACACCCGCCCGGTCTCCGGCGTCGACATCGGCATCGACGACCTGCACGACTACAACATCCGCGGCAAGGGCGTGGTGGTCGGCGTGCTCGACCAGGGCGCGGAAATCGCCCATCCCGACCTGGCCGCGAACGTCGTGCCCAACGGTTCGTGGAACTTCAACAACAACAGCCACGATCCGACCCCGTCGGCGTCGCAGGGCGGCAACGCCCACGGCACCGCGGTGACCGGCATCATCGGCGCGGTCGGCTGGAACGGCATCGGCGTGCGCGGCGTGGCGCCGAGCGCGCGGCTGAAGAGCTTCAACTTCCTCGACGCCGGCGGCACCACCGCGCAGATCCGCTACGCGTGGTGGGACGGTCCGGAGTCCAAGGACGTGGCCGTGTCCAACAACAGCTGGGGCGACACCACCCCGCTGTTCCTGACCAACGTCTCCGAGAACGAACTGGCGGCGTGGGAAAACCCGATGTCGGCCACCCGCGGGGGACTCGGCACGGTCTACGTCAAGGCCGCCGGCAACGGCTTCAACAGCGTCAGCACCTACTGCCCGGCCTCCAGCGGCCGCGTCGGCTGCAGCCAGTCGGTGTTCGTCGAAGAGTCCAACTACTTCAACGTCATCACCGTCGCCGCGGTCAACGCCACCGGCAAGCGTTCGAGCTATTCCACCCCCGGCGCCTCGCTGTGGGTCTCGGGCCTGGGCGGCGAGTACGGCTGGGAGCGCGCGACTCTGGCGACCCAGGCGACCGCGGCGCAGCTGGCGACCCAGCCGGCAGTGCGCTTCGATCCGGCGATCATGACCACCGACCTGTCGGGCTGCGCGCGCGGCTACAACACCAACCGGGTGGCCCCGGTGCAGTTCTGGTCCGACTTCGACCTCAACCGCCTGGAGTCGAACCAGTCCGCGATCGACAACACCTGCAACTACGCCGCGACCATGAACGGCACTTCGGCGGCCTCGCCGACGGTGACCGGCGTGGTCGCGCTGCTGCTGCAGGTCAACCCGAAGCTGAGCTTCCGAGACGTCAAGTACATCCTCGCCACCACCGCGCGCAAGGTCGATCCGACCCAGGCCGCGGTGACCGACGCCAACGGCACCGTGCTGTCGGCGGGCTGGACCACCAACGCCGCCGGCCGCCCCTACAGCAACTGGTACGGCTACGGCCTGGTCGACGCGACCGCCGCGGTGACCCGCGCGACCGGCTTCAAGTCGCTCGGCGCCCTGGTCGACAGCGGCTGGCAGCGCGTGGACCTGGAAACCCCGCAGGCGATCGGCAACGCCTCGGCGCCGGCGCGCGCCAGCGTCAACCTCGCCGCCGGCGCGGGCCGCATCGAAGCGGTGCAGATCGGCCTGGCCTCGGACTACCCGGTCGGCAACACCCTGCCGCTGAAGTCCACCCCGCTGGTCGTCACCCTGGTCTCGCCGAGCGGCACCCGCGCGATCGTGGTGCCCGCCGGCTCGGTGCCGGTCGGCGCGACGATGACCTTCGACCTGGCCGCGGTCAACGCCTTCCTCGACGAGTCCGGCACCGGCAATTGGACGGTCGAAGTGGCCGACACCAGCCTCGCGGCCGGTACCGACGCGAAGGGCAAACTCTCCTCGTTCAAGATCCGCGTCCTGGGGCACTGAGCATGAAAAATCATTCCCTTTCGATCTGCGCGGGCGTGCTGGCCATGGCGATGGCGCCGGCGGCACTGGCCCAGGTCTCCGCGTCCAAGGCCGAACTGGCCCAGGCCGCGGTCGGCGAAAGCTTCACCATCGGCCACACCGAGTACCGCATCGCGCCGTCGGCGGTGGTCACCAAGCCGGCCGAAGCCAGCACCGAGGCCGGTCGCGAACTGGTGCCCGGCGACTACGTGGTCGCGGTACCGGCGGCGGCCGTGGCGAGCGCGCGCAGCGCCCGCTCGCTGAGCGTCGGCGGCGAGAACCTCGGCGCCGCGGTGTCCGGGTCCGGCGACACGGTGATCGTCGCGCCCGAGCTCAACGTCTACTTCAGCCACCCGGGCGTGGTCGACCAGTTGGTCAAGCAGACCGGCGGCACCCTGCTGTACTCCTCGGCGGTCGGCGGCAACGCCACCATCGGCTATGCCTCGGTGAGCCAGGCGATGCAGGCGCGCCAGCTGATCCAGGGCCAGGCCGGCGTGAAGGAAGTCAATCCGCGCCTGGTCGAGCAGCGTCGGGTTCCGTGGTGATCGCGTCGCGGCGCCGGGCTCGCCCGGCGCCGCGGTTTCGCAGGTAGACGCGTGTGCATAGGCGGGGCCGCTGCCGGCCCCGCGGTTCGCCGCCCGCGGCGGCCGCAGTACGCCAGCCGGGCTGGCGCAGACGCGAAGACGCCCGCCGGCTTCGCAGGGATCGACACGATCGCGGACGACCCGCAGCGTGCGCCGGCAACGCGCCGGCGCCGAGGGCGGCGCGCGCCCCGGCGTCGCCTTCGCGGCCCGATGTCGGTCGGCGCGGCGACGTGCGCGGCGCGGGCGCGAGTACGACGAGGATTCGAAAGCGGCGCAAGAGATCGAGAACCAGGGATTCGGAGCAGGAGCAGGACCATGGAGCACGACCCGACGCCGCGCGACGACGCGGCCACGGCGGCGGCGAACGCGCAGCGCCGCGCCATCGCGCTGGACGACGGCGAGTGGGAGGCGTTCAAGCGCGCGCTCGGCGAACCGGCGCTGGTGCGCGCTGGCAGCGAGCGCGACGACCGTCGCTTCGTCGACGCCGCGCTGTCGGTGATGACCGGCCATTGCTACTGGACCGACCTGCCGGCGCAGGACTATGGCAACTGGGTGTCCAACTACCGCCGCAACCGTCGCTGGATGGCGCGCGGCGTGTGGCTGCGGGCGCTGCGCAGCGGCGCCCTGCCGCAGGCCTGGGCGCAGCGCATCGCCCAGTACGCGCAGCGCCAGGACCAGGAGCGGGCGCGCCGCAGCTCGCGCAAACGCGAGCGCCTGCTCCGGCAGGAATGAACGCACAGGAGTGAACGCGCGCGCCGGCGACCGCGAGGCTGCGGCGCGACGCGCAGCCAGGAGGGAAGCATGCAAACCGAAATCAGGCGGGACCGGATCGGCCATGGACGCGAAGACGCGCGCGGACGCGCCCGCTTCGTGCAACTCAGCGACAGCGAATGGCCGTTGCTGGAACAGGTGGTGCGCCAGGTCATCGCCCTGGAGGATTCACGCCGGCCCGACACGCGCCGCTTCGTCGATGCGGCCCTGTCGGTGATGGTCGGCCAATGCGCGTGGACCCAGTTGCCCGAGGACCAGTTCGGCGACTGGCGGGTCTGCTACAACCGCAACGAACGCTGGATCGAGCGCGGCGTGTGGACGGTGCTGGCCAACAGCGGGGTCATGCTCGAAGCGTGGTCGGCGCGCGTGGTCGCCTACGCCGAACGGCGCGTGCGCGAGAAGCGTTTCCGCGCCAAGCGCCAGCGCCGCGTCGATTAGCGTCCGGCGGGCCGCATGACGCGGCCGTTCGCGCCGCGCCAGGACCCAGCCGGTGGGACCGGGCGGCCGCGCGACGGTGCCCCTCCGGGCCCTTCGCCGCGGCCGTTCGCTGCCGCTGCGCAAAACGCCGCGGCAGGACCCATGGGATAGTATCGGCCCGACCCAGGACGATGATCGCGCCGGCGCGCATCGTCGCTTCGCGGCAAGGACGGACCATGGCGATACTCGGCGGCGATTCCTACCAGTGGTATCTGTACCAGGCCAGGCAGGCCTGCGCGTTGGCCAACGCGCGCGGCCAGTCCGGCGTGCTGGTCAAGGGCGCCGCCTTCGGCGTGCGCGGCGCGACCTCGGACAAGAGCGCGTGCCGCCTGATCCTCAAGGAACTGGGGTCGAGAACGGTGTTCTCCCTGCCGCGCGCCCAGGTCGATGCGTTGCTGAAGAAAAGCCAGCGCTTGGACGACGAAGCGCTGCGGCCGGACCCGAAGGCCAAGCGTCTGGCCGCGCGGCTGGCGCGCGCCGAGCCGAAGGATTTTTGGTCCGTCGTCGCCGCTTTGGACTGGCCCAAATCCAGCCTCGACCCCGCGTACCCGGCGATCGCGCGCGCGGCCCTACGCGAACGGCTGCGCGCGGCGGAACTGGTGCGGATCGCAAAGGCCGCGGCCCGATACCGGCGCGAACTGCAAAAAGCGGTGGAGCGCCTGGAAAAACAGGCCGGCGACCAGCTGTTCCTCGGCGGCGACGACAGTTTCTACGACGCCCTGGCGCACGCCGTCTCCAGCGGGCAGCGCGCGTTCGAAGCGTTCGTGCGCAAGCCGGAGTCGTTCGTGAAGAAGTACAACCGCGCGCCGGTCGAGAGCGAGAACTTCGAATCGTGCTTCATCTGAAGCGCAGCGGCTGAATAGGTGTCGCTGCACGCGTCGCCGATCGCGGCGCAGTGCCGATGTGCTGCCGAAGTCGCTGGCGCACACGAAACACTCGCCGGTTCTGCATTTCGCAAATGGGATCGACACAGGTCCGATCGCCGCGCGCCACGGTGCCGGTTCGACCCGCCGCATGGAGCATGAAACGAACAAGCGTCGTTTCCAAGCGGTCTGGCGGCTACCGGTACGTGAAGCCGGCGCAAAGCCGCATCTCGGAAGAGTGAGCGCGCTCGGCGCGAGCGATTCCGCTGCGAACGGCCAGGCCCGCGCCGCGCGGCGGTCGTCGCGTAGCAGTGGCGTGCGGCGTTCGTTACGCTATGAGCGTGCGCTCGCTGCGCAGGACACGACGGGAGATCCAGAATGATCGCAATCGCGCTCATCGCATCGATGCTGGCCGGGGGCGACGGCCAAGACACGCCGGCGGACGCGGGCGCCGCGCGCCCGACGATCGCCTACAAGATCCTGACCCGGTCGGAGCGGCACACGCTCGACGCGAGCGGACGATTCGAAGGTTCGGCCAAGGACCTGGAAGACGGCTTCGTCCACCTCTCCACCGAAAGCCAGCTGACCCGCACCGCCGACCTGCATTTCGCCGGCAACGACGACCTGTTCGTCGCGGCGGTGGATCTGCGCGCCGCCGGCGAACAGCTCAAATGGGAACTCTCGCCGCGCAGCGGGCTGCTGTTTCCCCACCTGTACGCCGCGTTGGACAAAGCGCTGGTGACAGGCATCGCTCCGCTGCGCCGCGACGACGGCGGACGCGTCGTCTTGCCCGCGCAACTGAAGGCGCCTGCCGTCGCGTCGTCACCTTCCGGCGACCGCGATCCGGGCTGAACCGCAGTCGCCGTGTTCGTCATGTCGCGGGATCTCGGCTTGCGCGGCGCGGCGAATCGCAGTTGCGGCGCGGCGGGCATCGGTGCGGATCGTCGGCCCAGCCAAGCCTCGGCGTAATGCAGCGATTGCCGCCGCAGCCATGGCGTTATCCGTTTAAACAGATCTTCGTTATGAACGACACGTGTCGCCGGCATCGCGATCCGAAACGGGTTTCGTGTTCGCGATCATAAATTTCGCCGCATTCAGCGATGACCCGCGTTTCACGATGATGCGATGCGGCGTGCGCACGCGATGCCGGGTGCGCATGTTGTAGTTCCGGCATCCGGCCGGACACAAGGAGAAACCCGAGATGCGCGCGAAGACCCTGTTGCTTGCACTGACCTTGGCGGGCGTGACCAGCATCGCATCGGCGGCGGGCGGGAAACTGCCGCCTCCCGGTTGGGCCTACACCTACTATCAGGACGGGCAAATCGTCGGCCACGCCGTGCACAACCAGTGCACCGGGCAGATCACCGTCACCGGCACCGTGACCAGCGTCTACACCGGCGGACAGACCGTCAGCTGCTGACGCTGGCGCCGCACCAGACATCGTCCGCGGCGGCAGCGGCCTCGCCGCCGCCGCGGCTCGGCGTATACGAGCCTAGGAGACAGCCGCATCGCGCGCGCGATGCGCGCAGCGCGCTCGGCGATTCGCCGCGCATCGAGCCGCGGCGAGCCGAATATCGCGCATTGCCATAAAAACACGCGCACCCCGTCAGTGGGATCGCCGAACCCTCGTGCGCCATCGTCGCAGCGCTCATGCGGGCATAGCGCGCGTCGATTGCCTGCGCCGAATCGCGCGCGAGCGACACGAACTGCGCGCGCACGCTGACGAAAAATCAGCCACGACAACGCAACGCAGCCAGCCTCCCCCATGCCCGCAGCGTTCGGTTTGCTGACCGGCCGAACACATCGCGCAGATAGGGGTTCGCCGATCGCCACGCGTTCTAGATAGGACCGATCAGTCCACCCACCCCGTGCATGCGGCCCGCATCGGCCGGAGCGAGCGCTCCGGTCGCGACGGGCGCGGCATGCCCGGCGAAAACCAAGGAGTCGGCGGCATGCGACAGCTATTCGGCAAGAGAACGATCCTCGGCGTAGCGACCCTGGCGGCCCTGTCGGCCGGGGCCGCGCAGGCGCAGCAAGGCGATCCGCTGTATCGCTATCAATGGCATCTGATGAACTACGGCCAGGCCGTGCTCGGCGACACCAAGCCGACGGTCGCGGTCGACCTGGGCATCGACGACCTGCACGACTACAACATCCGCGGCAAGGGCGTCGTCGTCGGCGTGCTCGACCAGGGCGTGGACATCCACCATGCCGACCTCGTCGCCAACGTGGTGCCCAACGGTTCCAAGAACTTCGATCCGGGCCGCCCCGAACACGATCCGACGCCGACGACGCCCAGCTACGGCCACGGCACCTCGGTCGCCGGCATCATCGGCGCGGTGGGCTGGAACGGCATCGGCGTGCGCGGCGTCGCGCCGGGCGCGCGGCTCAAGAGCTTCAACGGCTTCGGCGACGTCTCCACTTCGCTGAGCGAGGACAAGATCTTCTACGCGTGGTGGAACGGCGCCGAAGCGCAGGACGTCGATGTCTCCAACAACAGCTGGGGCGTGGGCAGCGGGTCGCCGCAGACGTTCTCCGAGAACCAGGTCGACGCTTACGAGAAGCCGATGGCGGCCGCGCGCAACGGGCGCGGACGCGTCTTCGTCAAGGCAGCCGGCAACAACTACCTGCAGCGCGACGTCGGCGGCTCGCGGCCGAAGTGCGCGCAGGTCATCATCGACGCCAACGTGGGGTGCGTGCAGACGGGTCTGGACCCGCGCAACAACCTGTTCGGCGTCATGACCATCGCGTCGGTGGATGCGAGCGGCCGACGCGCGGTGTACTCCTCGGCCGGTTCCGCACTGTGGGTGTCGGGCTTGGGCGGCGAGTTCGGCGCCGAGCGCGACGTTCTGAGCGACGCGACGCAAACGCTGTATCGCGGGTATTTCGGCGACGCGATCTACAGCCCCGCGATCGTGACGACGGACCCCTCCGGCTGCGCGATGGGCTACAACCGCGAAGACGCCGAAGCGTTCAACCGGCTCGACCACGCGACTTCGGCCATCGATGCGAGCTGCGACTACAACGGCACCATGAGCGGCACCTCGGCGGCGGCGCCGACGGTGTCCGGCGTGGCTGCGCTGGTGTTGCAGGCCAATCCAAAGCTCGGCGTGCGCGAGGTCAAGTACATCCTGGCCACGACCGCGCGCCAGGTGGACAAGGACCAGCCGGACGTCAAGCACGCCAACGGAACCTTGCTGGTTCCGGGCTGGCGCAAGAACGCCGCGGGCCGCCTCTTCAGCAACTGGTACGGCTTCGGCCTGGTGGACGCGACCGCCGCGGTCGAACTCGCCGGCCGCTTCAAGCCGCTGCCGGCGCTGGTCGACAGCGGCTGGCAGCGCGTCGCGCCGGCGCAGGCGGTCGCCATCGGCGGCGCCGGCGCGCCGGCCAAGCTGCAGATCGCGATCGACCGCGACATCGCCAAGATCGAAGGCGTGCAGTTGGGCCTGGCGACCGACTATTCGAGCGCCTCGAACACGCCGTTCCCGCTGCAGGTCGTGCTGATCTCGCCCAAGGGCACGCGCAGCACCATCGTGCCGGCGATGACCAGCGTGAGCAGCTCCGCGTTCAAGCTCGACTTCGTCTCGTCCAACGCGTTCCTCGACGAGCCGGCCAAGGGCACCTGGACCCTGGAAATCGCCGACGTGCCGCTGGCCGCGAACGCCGCCGCCAAGGGCAAGCTCAACTCCTTCAAGATCCGCGTCCTGGGGCACTGACCATGAAAACCCAAGCACTCCTCGTTCCGATCCTGCTGGCGGCGGCGGGCATCGCCAGCGCGCAAACCGGCGACAACGCCCGCCGCGAACTGCAGCAGGCCGCGACCGGCGATAGCTTCAGCATCGGCGACACCCGCTTCACCCTCGCGCCGCAGGCCCAGGTCAGTGCGCTCAAGACCGCGCAGGCCGCCGATGCCCAGCAAGTGCAGGTCGGCAAGTACCAGATCAGGCTGCAGCCGAGCGGCGCCAACTCCGCGAGCAAGACCGTCGCGCCCGCCAAGCAGAAGATGGCGGCGGCGATCGCCGACACCGGCAAGCCGGTGGTGGTGACCTCCACCTTGAACGTCTACGTCGCCGACGCCTCGGCGCTCGACGCCGCCGTGCGCGCGAGCGGCGGCAAGCTGACGTACTCCTCGAAGGTCGGCGGCAACGGCCGGATCGAATTCGGCTCGGTCCAGGACGCGATGAGCGCGATGCGCAAGATCCAGGCGCTGGCCGGAGTGAAGGAAGCCAGCCCGGCGATCATCGAAGAGGAAAACGTCCTCTACTGATCTTCGGTCGTCGGGTAAGCACGAGCCGTCGGCCGGAATCCGTTCCGGCCGGCGGTTTCGCGTGTCGCGCTTGCTATCGTTCGCTTGGCGCAGGCGATGGCCGGCAGCGGCATCGAAGCGCGGCCAGCCCGTGCGCGCCGCGGCGGCGATACTCGCCTCACTCGCCCAACGCGGGACCTCGAACCGCGCCCGCGCCGGGCGTGTGCGTCCTGGCCCGAGCGTTGAGCGCCCAGTCGCGCAGCCGCAGAAACGGCTGTTCCACGCCGTAGTGCAGCACCGCGGCGGCGGCCAATGCGGCGGTGCCGTGGGTGGCGAAGGCGACGAGGCTGTGGCCCGCCAGCAGCTTGCCGACGGATTCGTCCACCACGTGGAACACGCCCTTGTGCACCAAGTACAGGCTGTAGGACGTGGCCGCCAACCAGCCCACGCCCGGGATTGACCAGCGTCCGATCCAACTGTCGCGCGTAGTGCCGGCGAAGACCAGCAAGGCGAAGCCGGCCGACAATACCGGCCAGCCGATCGCGTTGGCGAGCAAGCCGGTGCGCTCGCGGAACAGCCACATGGCCGCGGCCACCACGCCCAATCCCGCGAGCAGGGCGACGTTGGCGTAGGCCTGGGTGCGTCGCCACCACTGCGCGCGGAAGGTCTTCAGGCTGGCCAACACCACGCCGGCCAACAAGCCGTCGAGCCGGTTCCAGGTCGGGAAATAGATGTCCTCGGCGAACCAGCTGCGCGCCGATTCGCCGACCGGTCCCTCGGTTTCGAAGTCGTGCAACCAAACGCCCGCGCGCAAGGCGATGCCGCCCAGCACCACGCCCGTGCAGATCGCGACGAACGCCGCGGTCGAGGCGCGGCGCATCAGCCACCATGCCAGCAGCGGGAACACCAGATAGAAATGTTCCTCCACGCACAGCGACCACGCGTGCGAGAACGCCTGGTTCTGGCGGTAATCGATCAGCAGATTGAGGGTGAAGCTCAGGAACTTCCACGCCGACTCCAGCCCTGGCGATTCGCGGAATCCCGGCACCAGCAGATACACCGCCAGCACCGCCAGGAACGCCGGCAGGATGCGGAACGCGCGGCGCAGATAGAACCCGCCGAACGACAAACGTTCGCCGCGCGCGAGCGGCGCCAGCACCTGCGAGCCGATCAGATAGCCGCTGAGCACGAAGAACAGATCGACGCCCATCCAACCGTAATGGCACAGCCACACCAGGCCTTCGTCGGGCCCTTCGTTGAGGAAGGAGTGGAACAGCATCACCCACGCCACGGCGATCGCCCGCAATACATCGAGTCCGGGCAATCGGTGGGCCTGCGCGGCCGGTGTCGGGGTTTGCAAGCGTGCTGCGCCGACGGGCATGTCTGCCACGGAGCGTCCTCGCGATGAATCGGATTCGCATTGTATTCACAGATGCAACGCGATGAACGGTCGGCAGGTGTCGTGCGTCGCATCTTCGGCGAAAGCGACGAACGTTCGGAAGAGGACGCGAGCGCGTGGATGATCGGGCCCGCAATTCGCATCGCGTCGGCGAAAAAGTGTTCGAACCGGCAATGCGGGCCGATAGACGTACCCAACCCGCGCCCGTCAGGCGGTAGCTGGCGTCGTGCGGCTCGACCAAGCCGTTGCGCAGCAGAGCGCGCACGACGCTTGTGCGGGCGCCGCCCAGCAGGCCGGTGGGATAGTCCTCGACGTAACCGCTGGTGTTGACGGCCATTTCGAGGACGTGACGCTGGTTGTCGGACAGTTCGATGGTGGTCATGATCAAGTTCCTTCTTGGAAGGGGGAGTGCAGTTCGCGCGCGCGGCTGGGGCCAACCCATTCGCCTTCGGGATCAAGACCCCGGCGGATGAGTTCCTCGCGGGCGAGGTGGTTGAGGTCGAGAGTTCCGTTGGCGGCGGCGACCAGCACTGGGCTGGCCACCGCGCGCAGGAACCAAAGGTCGGCGTCACTCGCCGAGGACATGGGCGACCGTCCAGCTCTGGTAGGCGCTGCCGTTGAGCAGGCCGACGACGCTCTCAAGGGGGAGTTGCTGCAGCGCGAGGGCGGCGCGGCGCCGCAGTTCCTCGTGCGCCAGCGCGCTGATGTTTGCGCCGGTCAGCGGGGTGAGATCAGCCAGCACGGTTTCGGGGACGCTGCGCAGGCACTCTTTGAACTTGTCGCTCGGTTGCATCGTGGTGGCCTCCGGGGCCGTCGTTGGGTGACGGCATGAACGCTTCCTTCGGCAGCGAATCCAAGTCGAATTCGCGAAGAAGAATGGACGTTCTCGAAGGCGGACAGGTGTGCGACAGGTTCGTCGTGGGCTGGGGCGCTAAACCGGCCAACTGGCCGGTTTACGAGCACGAGCGATGCGGCGCAATGCATCCGAGGGAAAAGAGATCGCGATCTTTTACGAGGGAAACCGGCAAATTTGCCGGTTTGCGAGCGAGAGCGTTGCAGCGCAATGCTTCCGAAGGAAAAACCTAAGCGACCTATAACTGGCTGGTGGCGGCTGCTGGAGGTCAGCTATGCAAATTTGCATAGCTGCAAGACCCTTGCGCCGCGAGGCATTACGAGGAAAAAGCACAAAAAGGTCGCCGGACCTGAGGCGGTGCCGACATCGCTGGAGCCTGGTCGAGCATGCGCAATCTGATCACGCGAGTGCGAACCTCTTAAGTGCAAACCTGATTCGGGAGTTTGACGCTAGCGAGGTTTTGCGGCGTGGCCCCCCGCTTTACCTAAGCTGAAAGAAGGACCCGCAGATTCTACCGATCGTCGGAAGATAAGCGGCGCTGTGTGCGATGCACGCGAAGGTGGTGGCGCTGCGGCCGCGCGTTCGTAAGGCGCGTTCTCGCAATGACATTGCTGGCGCTGCACTACACGCCGTTAGCCGGCCTGATCGAATGAGGTGAGTAACAAGCGTAGATGATCTCGCTCGCGCTCACTGAGCGAGTGGGCGCACTCCGTAGCGATGCTTTCGACCATATGGTAGTCACCCTCGTTACTAATCAGTCCTGCCGCCAGAATTTGCTTGAAGCGGGAAGATCTGGTTCTACGGACTTCGGAGAGAGTTACGATGCCGTACTGCCGCATAAGCTTGTCATAAGACTTGACTGCCTCTGAAGGCCAGTCGTTTGCCTCTTCAAGCACGTCATCAATTGTTCTTTCAAGCTCGGGCAGCGCTTTGGCAACACCGAATTCCGCCACGCGGCGGCGACCGACGTTTGTCGGGTGATGAACATCGTCTTCCGGAATCTTCCATATGCAAGTCGAGTATACGTGCAGGAATTTCTCCAGTTCGATGTACTCGTCGGCCAGTGCTAGCTTGTTAGAACGTGGCATCGTCAGCTCTCCTAGGCGGCTGATTTGCCGTCTATGTTGCACCTTCAGGGTGCGAGCCCTAGGGTCAGTAACAGCGAATATGATGTCACCGGGGAGTCTACGCCTTCCTTTATGGTGGCGACGAAGCTGCTGCGTAGCATTTTGATATCCGGCTAGTGCATGCCGGCAGGTGCATACGATTTCTCCAGGCCGAACGTAGAGGCGGATCTACCGCCACCATGGGCGTGACTGCAGCCATCTTCTATCCTCAGCGCGTATGTGCAGCTCGGAATACACCATCACAAGCGTCACGACCGTCACAGCGTCCCGAACCTCTGATGGTGGTGACGTTCTAACGGCTCTTGCTTTGTGTTCGTCTGGAAGAGAAGGGCGCGCCTCGCCGCCCATACATCCGTTCACCGGATTAAACGTACGCGCGCATGAGGGACGTTCAGCTGCGAAAGATCCGAGTGAAGAAGAGCGTGAGCCTATCCAGCCGGCTTTTCCGAGTAGCTAAAGGCATGGAAGCCGGCCGACCCAAGAGTGAGGCCATAGGCGCATAGGGATAGCCGGGACTGCCGGAATTCTCCTCTCAGAACGCAGACAAGGATTGAACATGAACTTCTTCTGCAAAGCGAAGCTGACCTTGGCGATGATCGCCATGGGCGCACTGTCCTCGACCGCGGCCATCGCTGGCGAAGGTACGGCGTCCGCCAGTTCAGGCGGATACTCGATGGACATCTGGGCGTCTCCGCAGACGGTGTACACGCCCCGAGGGGGCGTCGGTTCCACGAACATCCACTGGACCTGGAACCGCGTCGCGGGCGCCCCCCCGTACGGCTGCCTGTATGTGCAGAACCCCGACACAGGCAAGTGGCAGGTCGTCCAATGCGAACATCCCAGGAACTGGTACACCACGTACATTCCGTGGATCGCTGGCGGAAGGAACACCTATTTCAGAATCGCCGTCCAGTTCGATACCGTAACCCACGACCAGCCGGCCTTCATCGAGTACTCGCCGTCGGGAAACACGATTCTGTCCGTTGTTGGTGTTGAGCAGTAACCTGGGACACAGCGAGCGCCACCACCATCACAGCGCCTATCCTTCGTGATGGTGGTGACGTTCGTGACGGTTGCTCCTCTATGTTCAATCTCGGTGAGAAGGACATGCCCAGCCGGGCATATACCCCTTTCCCCGAACTAAACATAGGAGAGCAATCGTCACCAACATCACAACCGTCACAGCATCGCGAAAGCGCTTGAGCTCCCGCCGGCCTGGCCGCATCGTGTACGCAGGTCAAGTACGAGGACGAAGCAGTATGAAGAACACGAAGCGCAGACAACCGCGGCGCGCAGCGCGAACGCCCAGGCAGGCGACCCGACTGCACAACAGCCTTGAGGAAAAGCTGCTGAAACTCTGCACCGACATCGGCTGGATCTGCGGCTGGCGGGAGGAGCGACTGGAGCAAGCGCCGGCAGCACGCCGATCGTCGCGGAAGCGCGTCATGCTCGGTCGCGCGCTGGCGGTGGAGATCAGGATGCAGGAGGCCGAGGCATTCCGCCCCGTCGAGGGGGCGTTCGTATCGAGCGGGCGAACCGCCAACGCACAAACAGAGCCGGCTACCGAAGCAAGCGGCTCAGCCGACATCGCCGATGACCTGCAGGATGAACTGGCGAGACTCGGGCGCATGGGCATTAGCGCCGACGCGCTGGTCGGTGCGCTCGGTAACGCAAAGGGGCGTTCGTTCCGCCGGCAACTGTTGGAGCAGCGGTTCTTGACGCTATAGGTCAGCGAAAGGAAAAGCCCCGTTGCCGGGGCTTCTATCAAAGCCTACGCTAAAAGAGAGCCGAAGGTTGCTGCGGCTTCGCGGAAGCCTGGGGGAAAAGGCCCGGTCATAAACTGATCTTTTTGACCGGTCGACGTGTAATAGGACATGAGTCCTAGGAGTCCTTTGTATTCTTTTTCTGCCTTTCTATCTTTGGGCACGGGGGCATTTTTTAGCCATGCAACTGCCGCGCTGGTATCAGCGATATACAGATACTCTTCTCCTTCGGGCAAGACCTGGTCCGCTAGAACGATGCCAGTGTTGAATCCAACATCTCGCAGCTTCGCCGAAGAAAAATTATTTCCGCGAAATTCGTTAACTGATCGTCCCAAAGTTCTCACGTCATCAGCCATTACCTTTCCATGGAACACGGCACTACTAATCGTAGTGTTCTCAAAAACGCATTCCACTAGTTCAAGGTTGGGTGCGATCACTTCCCTGAGAAACGAGTCAACAAAGCGGCACCTTGTAAGGCGTGCATTTCCGGCAACGGAAAGTCTCAAGTCGCACCCTTCAAAAATACAGTCATCCAAGTAAGACATGCTGGGGCCCGACCCAAGGCAGGCCTGCCTGGATCTAATCTTCGAAAAAACACATCCCTGCAGTCTACTCCCCTGAATGCGGAACGAGTCGACCTGCATGTCGTGGAACGTTTCGTTTATCCGATCCGCTGTGATTTCTAATGATGTCAACTTACTCGTGTCGACAAGTCCGGTGGTCTTGGCTGTGACTTTCATTAAGCGCCTCGTTATATAACGCGCCCTACGGCAAGGTGTAGGTTACGATATCTGCCGCTCTGTTCGCATGGCTTGCCACCTGTCCAGGAGTTGTTAGCTCAATCGCTTGGCCTGTCTGCCTGTCCAGGAAGTCAAATGATCGTGTCGAATTGTAGTCGAACCGACCGGGGAAAAGTCTTTCCAAGCTTTTGGCAGTGGCCTCATGTACCGCGTGGCCAAGGTGTGCAGCACTAGTAGGGCTTCCGGACAAAACAGCTCGTTGTCTTGCGGGAGACATGTAGTTCAACAGGTGTGGGATTCCCTTGTTTGCATGAGACTGTGCGGTCTGACCAACCATGCGTTCGATATTGATTGCGCGAATTGGCGTCTGCTCAGCCGCCTGAGTCATCGTGCTTGTCAGTGCCCGCGACTCTAGGCCGATGGGTGGAGCGAACAGCAAGCCGAGCCGGAATATTGCTCCTGTGGGCTCTGCTGTACCTGGGTTCTGCGCCGCTGCGCCGATGGCCTGTATGTCGTCCTTTATACCCGAGAAAATCTTCGCGCCCGCTTCCACAAGGCGATCAACTGGGTTCTTGCGTTGTTCGGACTGCCAGTCGCTATTGGCTTGATCAATAGAGGTCTTATCCATCCGTCCGTCGGGATCGACGAACCGATATGGGTTGTTAGCCGCGTACTTGTAACGATTGAAGTTCCCGCCCGTCACCGAGTCAGCCGTGACCGGGTCGACGCTTAGGAACCGCCCAACGGTCGAGTCGTAGTAGCGCTGTTGCATGTAGGTAAGGCCGGTACGCCCATCCATCACGTGCCCGGTGTAGCCCACGCCGTCGTAATTGGGCTTCCCGATCGTAGCGCCGTACGGTTCCCACTCGGTCCGCTCCACCACCTGGCCTGCCGCATTGGTCACGGCGACCGGGCTACCCAGCGCATCGGTGTGGTAGTACTTCGTCTCCGCCGTGCTGGTCGCTCGGTTCCACTCGACGGTCGCCAGCAGGCTGCTGCCCAAGTAGATGTGCGGCCGGTTGATCTCGGGGTAATTGTTGTTCGTAGCCTCGTTCGCATGGCCTTCGTAGCGGAACAGCAGTTGCCCGCCCAGGTTGTAGAACGAGTACGCGAACGTCGTATCCGCCCGATTCGACTGGCTCAGTCGCCGGCCGTGGGCGTCGTAAACGTAGGTTTCCTTCCCCGGTGTCCGACGCAAGCGGTTGCCGTAGTCGAACTCGTACGCTTGGCCGTTCTTGTTGTTCAAGTTGCCCTGAACGTCGTAGCCCAGGCCGACCACGCTCGGCCCGTTCTCTCCGTCGCGCAGGTTGGTCAGCTGGTTCTTGTCGTTGTAGACATAACGGTGGTTCTTGACCCCGCCCAACGACCAACCGCGCAGGTTGTCGACCGCGTCATAGCTGAAACGATGCCAGCAGTCGCCCCCGAAGCTGCACGAACCGGCCGTGGACAATCGATCCAAGGCGTCGTAGCTCATCCAGCGGCTGTAGTGATCGCCACGCAAGCGATCCAGGATATGGCCGACGTTGCCGTTGGCGTCGTAGCCGGTCTCCAGGTCAAGCGCGCCTGCATCGGCGCTGCGCGATGGCAATTGCCGGGCGTTCTGGGTCATCGTGTGAACGATGCCGTTGCCGTAGGTGAACTGGCGAATCGCGCCGTTCGGGTAGTAGCTGACGCCGGAGGCGTAAGTCCGACCGATCGAGCTGACGTTGGTCTGCTGCCCCAGCGCGTTGACCGCGTAGTTGACCTGAAGGCCATCCGGCGTGGTGTAGCTGACGCGGTTGCCGTTGGCGTCGTAGCCGTTGTCGCTGCTCCAGACCGCGCCGTTCTGGAGCGTGACCGCTTCGTTGCTCAACAGCCGCCGCTTGTTGTATTGGTAGCGATTGACGATGAGGCTTTGTCCGGTGCCCTCGTTGTCTGTGGTGATCTCGCGGGCTAGGCCGTCGGGATAGTAGTTCCAGACCTGATTGCCGCGTCCGGTGGGGAAGCTCAGGGTCTTGAGCCGGTTACGCGCGTCGTAGGTACGTGCGACGACCCGTCCAGACGCGGCCGCCTCGGCACGATTGCACTGCGCTGCATCGGGCAGGTTGAGTCCGGCGGCCGACCACAGCAGGTTGCCGACTGCGTCGTAGTCCATGACTGTCGCGCCGGTCTCCGGCTCGATGGTCTTGCACAACTGCTGATACTGGTCGTAGACGTAGCGGCGCGAGATCCGCAGCGGCGCCGGGATCTTGTAAGTGCCCGAGTTGCCGATCAGCAGGTTGCCCGCGCCAATCGGCGATACGCCGTGGATAAAGATGCCCTGGTTGGCGTAAGCCTGTTGCTGCGCCGGCGTGATCGGGACCGAGAATCGGTAGGCCGTGCCTTGCGCCTGGCACGCCGCGGCGATGCCTGAATCGCTGGGAAGCGAGGCGGTGTGCCCGCTGACCCGGGTTCCCTGCGGCCAGCCGCCGCCCACGTAGAACTCCACGTCGATCGACGCGTTGTGGCCGCTGGTGCAGGCCCAGCCGGTGACCCGGTACTCGCCGTTGCCGGCCGGTTGCACGCCGTCGATGTTGCCGCGAACGGTGGTCTGCGCCACGGTGACCGCGACGGCCGCCGAGGTGGTCTGCTTGCCGTTGTTGTCGGTCGCCACGGCGGTGAAGCTGTAGTTGCCGGGGCCGACGTTGTTCCAAGTGAAGGGATACGGCGCCGACGTGGCGCTGCCGAGCGACAGGCCGTTGACGTAGTACGCCACGCTGACGACCTGCCCGTCGGGGTCAGCCGCATCGGCTGTCAGGCCGATCTGCGCGGGATTGATGAACGGCGCGCCGGTCGGCGCACGCAAGGACACGGTCGGCGGCTTCTCGCCCGGCGCGATGACGGTGAACTTGCGCGTGGCCGATGCGGTACGGTTGAGGTTGTTGCGCGCGATCACCGACACCGCGTAGTTGCCGGGCTGCAGGTTCGACAAGGTGTACGTGAGCTCAGGCCCCTGCACCTGATGCAACTGCCCACTGGCGCCGTTGAGAACGATCGAGGTGACGAAGACGTTGTCGTCAAGGACGGTCGCCGTGGCTTTGATCGCCACGTTCGCGGGCGCGACGTACTGCGCGCCCTCGGCCGGGTAATCGAACGCCACATGAATATACGGATTGGGCTGTTGCGCCGATGCCGCCATGGCGAACAGCAGGTACGACGCGACACCCAGCCACCACTTACTGATCCGGCTCATCCGGAGCTCCTTTACCTATGCTGCACACGCCACGCCTGGACGTGGCTAACTTGATCAATCGACCGGAACCGACGCGGCTCAGCCGTTCGGCCCAGACCGGATCAGTTCTAGCGGCTTGCCGAATATGTCGCGTGCGATCGTGGTCGATACGCCGGTCGGCGCTTCGATCAGCACCGGGCTGCCGAAATCGGGCTCGTCGAAGACCTGGAAGCGTTCGTTGGTGGCGTAGCCGCGCGGGTTGGTGGTGCGGCGCTGGAAGCCGGAGAGGTACTCGACCGAGGTGGTCAGCACGCCCAGTTCAGAGTCCTGCTCGCTGGCGATCGGCCGGTCCAGAGTGTCGTAACGCGTGCGCACGCCGGGCAGCGCGGCGCCGATGTCGGCGACATCGCGCAGCGGATAGGACTGGAAGACCAGTCGGCCGAGGCCGTCGTAGCGCTTGACCACCTGGCTCAGGGTGCCAGCACGGTCGGCGACGTCGTACGTCTCCTCCAGCACCGGACGCCAATAGGCATCGAAGAACACCCGGTCGCGCTTGTTGCCTTCGCTACGCACCTGGCTCCAATGCCCTGCCGGCAGGCCGAACGCGGCCGCGCCGCTGGCAGCGAAATCGCTCGACATCGGATTCCACGCAACGGTATCGCCGCTGGGGTAGGTGATACCGGCCAAGCGCCCCATCGCGTCGTAGCGATAACCGGAGCTGTAGCCGTTCTCGTCTGTGGTCGAGTCGATCAGGCCGAACTCGTCGACGCTGGCTGACTCGCCCGTGCTGTCGGCGTAGCCGATGGCTTGCGGAATGCCTCGCTTCCATTGCGACAAGACCGTCGCCTGTCCTTTGCCGTCCTTGACGCTCGCCACCGTGCCGTCGGGGCTGTAGGCCAACTCCTGCTGCAGGCGGCCGAATGCGTAGACCTTGGCCGGCAAAGCGCTGGCCGCGTGGTAATCCACCTGCGACACGACCAGGCCCGTGTTCTGGTTGATCTGGCGCTTGCCCTGGCCCAGCACCCAGCGCGCGGTGTCGTCGTAATACTCGTTCAAGTCGGTGCGACTGAAACCCAGCGAACTGGACCGGGTGGTCTGGGTCGGGCGCGCGAACGCATCCACAGTGGCGACCTGGCGATCGAAGTTCACCCCGTCCTGCGACACCGTGCGGCCGATCTCCGGGCGTCGATACTCGGAACTGAAGCCGTCGCCGCGCGGTTGCTGGGTACTGCCGAGCGGCGCCGCGAACTGCTGGCCGGGCAGCGCCCAGGCGTAGCGGAACGTCTCCGTACGCGCAATGGCGCTGGCGCTGCTGCCGCGCTCGATCTTCAGCAGCTTGCCCTCGTTGTAGCGGTAGCTGTTGCCGAAGGTGTAGCGGGTCCAGCTCGACTCCGGGCCTTGCATGATCGTGGTCGAGGTGCCGGCGCAGCTGTCGGAGGTGCATCGCGGTTGGCCGCAGTCGCCGCTGGTGCAGACCGGGCCGGTGCCCGGCGCGAACGAGATCTGCGCGCCGTACGCATAGTTCCATTCCGCCGCCGTCACGCCGGGCCCGGACAGTTGTTTCTTCTTGAGTGCGAAGCCGTCGTATGCCAGCGCGTAGTAGGCGACGTCGTCGTTGGGGTTGTTGTTGGGCGTGCTGTAGTTGCTGCACACCATCGGGACGTTGGAGCGCCCCATGCGCTGCACGCCGACCGTGAACACGCCGCGTGCGCCGGCGGGATGGGTGAGGGTCGCACTCAGATCCCCCGGACCGACGACGATGCCGGGATCGCCGCAGCTGCGGACGAGGTCCTCCGGACGCGTCGATTGCTCGTAAAGGATCGTGGCGTTGGCCAGGGCTGCCATGTCTAGGGTCCAGCGCGAGCCGTCCGGCAGGACCACGGCCGACAGGCTTGTACTAACGCCGCCGGGCCGGCTGTACTCGTAGACCCAACTGCGCGCGCCTTCGTTGACCTTGGCGATGTGGCCGGCGGCGTTGTACTCCAGGGTCAGCGCGCGGCCGTCGCTGGCATCGATCCGGGTGAGCCGTACCGGCGCGGTCGCCGCATTGGTGTAGGTGTAGCTGACCCAGTTGCCGAAGCGGTCCTCGACGCGCGAGGCGTACAGCGAGACTTGCCGCCTCCCCAGGTAGGTGACGTTACCGCTGGCGCTGCTGCCGCCGGCCGTGGTCTTTTCCAGGGTCGGTTCGAGCAACTGCGCCTGCCAGTCGAACCAATACTTGGTGCCGTCCGACGTCAACGCCAGGAAGCCCTCGCCGCCTGCGTTCTTCTGATTCGGCAAGCAGGAAAAGAACGTCAGGTCCGCAGTCAACCAGGGATACGGGCCGCCGGTGGAGGGAGTGGCCGGCACCGTGCCGTTGGCGACCATCATGTCCTGCGCGCCGCGGCCGGGCAGGATCATGCGGTTGCCCTGCCAATACTCGTGCGGATAGAAGAACGCGGGCTGTTGGATCAGCGGCGGCTGGCCGTTGCCCTGGTGAGTGCAGGGGCTGCCCCAGCCGGTGCTGGCGGCGAACACCCCGGTCAGGCGAGGTAGCTCGATGTCCCAGTCGGCGAATGCCAGTTCGTTCGGTCCATAGCCTTTGCGATTGCCGACCGAGAACGAACGCGACACGGCGACGCTGAGGCCGCCTTGATTGCCTGGAACGCTGGCGTCGGTTGCCGAGAAGCTCAGCGCGCCGCTGGCGAGATCGACCGAGTCGCCGAACAAGTCCGCGGTCAGGGCGACGACCTTGCCGCGTCCCTGGATGAGCTTGTCGTATTCCTCCCACGGCGCCTTGTTGCCCTGGCCCCACGCGAGCGTGGGCCACAACGCGACGCAAATCGCATAGCGCAGCCATTGAGAGGATGCGCGTCCAGCCCGGTGCTCCGGGTGGTTCAGGCTTTTAGTCATTGCTCGTCCTTGTTGGCCGTGTGGCCTGCCCGCTAGTAATCGGCAGCGCGTCCGTCGAGATCCAGTTTCATCAATTGCGATCTCACATTGCGATATGGCGCGCTCTTCGCCCGCCGCCTGCCTGAGTTTGCTGAACCGCCGCAGGGGCGATGCGTCATGGTGAAGTCGAGGGCTGCGCCAGCCTAGCCACGGGACGACCCAGTTTCTGTAGGAAAACTCTGATTTTCGTTGCGCGTTTGTCTACGCATTTACGGCGCTTGCTTGTCACATTTTGTTCGGTGCCGAGATTCGACTCAGCGAAAAGCAAATTTGAAATGATTGAGTTGATGGCGTCGCGGTCGTGTTGGTTAAGTCCGTCCCGGAAGTGTTATGCCGAGGACGAAAATGATTCGTGTGTTTGTGATCGACGATCATCCGCTGGTGCGTATCGGGATGACCTGGGTGCTGGAGACGCAGAAGGACTTTCGCGTCGTGGGCGAAGCCACGAACGGAAAGGACGCGCTGGCCGCCATCGCGCGTCGTCGGGTGGATGTGGTGCTGTGCGACTACCACCTGCCGGACATGGACGGCTTGGAGGTCACCCGCCGGTTGCTGGAGGCGCACCCGGACTTGAAGGTCCTGATCGTCTCGGTGCTGGAGGGCGGCCCTGTGCCGCGTCGGCTGCTGGCGGCCGGCGCGATGGGCTACGTGTCGAAGGCGCGCGACGGCAGCGCGGTCGTGCGCGCGGTACGCGAAGTCGCGGCCGGACACCGCTATCTGGACGACGCGTTGGGCGCGCGCGTGCTGTTCGAGACCACGCCGTTCGACCAACTCAGCCCGCGCCAGTTGGAGGTCGCGATGTTGATGGTGCAGGGCAAGCGCAACGCCGAGATTGCGCTGGAGCTGGACCTAACGGAGTCGACCATCCGCACGGTCAGGGCGAAGGTCATGGCCAAGCTGGGGGTACAGACGGACATCGCGCTGGCGCGGTTGGCCATGGACTGCGGGCTGATTCCGCCGGCTGGCGACGGCGGCGCGTTCCGATCGAATCGCTCCGGGTGATCAAAAGGCCGATCCAACCGCGAAAGTACCCCTTCTCAAATCCACCTTGTTTTTGGCGCTTTGCGCACACCAGCGTTTGGTCTCAGGACCAACCGACCGGAGAAAAGAGGGCGGGAGAGAGAGGAAAACGGTCAAATTCGGCCGCCAGCCGAAACCCCCAAAACCAAACGCCCCTCGCAAACACCCGCCAGTAACGGGGCTCGCAGAGGGGCGTGCGGACGGCTGAGAAAGTTTCCCGCCGGGAATATGGCGCGCCTGGAGGGATTCGAACCCCCGACCAACGGCTTCGGAAGCCGCTACTCTATCCGGCTGAGCTACAGGCGCTTTGAGATCGCGCACGGCCGGGTCGCGGCGTGCGGCCGTGCATCATAACGGAATCCGGCGATTTGGGTGAGGCCGCGGGTCAGCGACGTCCGGCCTGGGCCGGCGCGTTCGCGCCGCCGCGCCCGCCGCGCGACGGCCCGGTCGGGCCGGCCGCCTCATTGGGCAAGGGGCCCCGGCGGGCCGGGGTCGGGCCTGCGAGCCCGGCGCGTTACTCTATGGGCCTATGCAACGCGCCCATTCCCACCTGCCCGCGCCGGACTGGCGGCGGCGCCTGTCCCTGTATTGGAAGCTGACCCGCGGCGACCGGCCGATCGGCTGGCTGTTGTTGCTGTGGCCGACCTGGTGGGGGCTGTGGATCGCGGCCGGCGGGATGCCGTCGCTGTGGGTGCTGTTCGTGTTCTCGGCCGGGGTCTGGCTGACCCGGGCGGCGGGGTGCGTGATCAACGATTACGCCGACCGCTGGCTGGATCCGCACGTGGAGCGCACCAAGCACCGGCCGCTGGCCACCGGCGAGGTGCGCGGGCGCGAGGCGCTGGCGGTGTTCGCGACGCTGATGCTGGCGGCGTTCGCGCTGGTGCTGACCCTCAACCGGCTGACCGTGCTGATGAGCGCGGTCGGCGTGGTGTTGGCGGCCAGTTATCCCTATCTCAAGCGCTACACCCACTTGCCGCAGGTCTACCTGGGCATGGCCTTCGGCTGGGGCATCCCGATGGCGTTCGCGGCGGTGCGAGGCGAGGTGCCGGCGGTGGCGTGGCTGTTGTATGCGGCCAACATCCTGTGGTCGACCGCGTACGACACCTGGTACGCCATGGTCGATCGCGAGGACGATCTCAAGATGGGTTCGAAGTCGACCGCGATCCTGTTCGGCGAACTCGATCTGGTCGCCATCGGCGTGCTCTACGCGCTGATGTTCGCCGCCTTGTTCCTGGTCGGCCAGCGCGCCGGCCTGGGGCCGTGGTATTACGCCGGCCTCGCGGCGGCGGCGGCGTTGGTGGCGTACGAGTTCGTCATCGCGCGCGGGCGCGAGCGCGAGCGCTGTTTCCGCGCATTCCTGCACAACCACTGGGTCGGCCTGACGATCTTCGCCGGCCTGGCGCTGGACTATTTGCTGCGCAATACCAGCACGGTTGCCTGAACGTCGTTCAGGTTGGAAGGACGGTCGCGGGCTCAAGGACTGCGTATTTCAAGTGGTGTTGACAGCTCGATTGGCACACTCTCGGCACGCCTAAGCGGGGGACAGGGCGCCTGACCTGGTCTTGCGCGCGGCCCGTCCGCCCGGCGTCGTCCGTCCGCCGTTCGAACCGGAAGTCCGCATGACCCTCGTCCTCTCCGCGCGCCGCCCGCGCGCCCGCCTGGCCGCGCAGTTCGCGGCGATCGCCGCCATCGGCCTGGCCGCCCTGTTGTCGCCGCTGGTCGCGCAGGCGCAGTTCGCCACCGGCGGCGCCGGCCGGTTCAAGCAGAACATCTATTGGTTCGACTGGGGCACCACGCCGGACAACATCCCGCAGGCCGGCACCACCGTGACCAACACGATCCCGCTGTCGGGGCAGGAACTGCGCGTCACCTGTTCGTTGAGCAACATCAGCGGCGGCACCGGGCCGACCCTGCGCATCTACCGGCCGGGCAACTGGACCGGCGACGGCCTGGACGATTTGTACAACATCGGCGGCACCGGCAGCGCCAACACCATGGACATCGGCCTGCGCAACCGCGTGGACGGGGTCACCGCCAATTTCGATTTCGCCTGTTCGGCCACGCTCGGCGCGCCCGGCCAATCCAATCCGCCGGCCTACCAGCTCGACGGCCTGGTCGTGGCCGACGCCGAGCAGTCCTCCGGCGCCGAATACCTGCAGGCCACCATCAACAGCACCAACGGCGGACTGCCGACGGTGTGGCGCATCATCGACCGCTTCCGCTCCTCCAACTGCGCCGACGGCACCCCGACCACGCTGACCGAAAGCGGCGGCAGCAGTACGCTGCGGTTCGGCGCGGCGCCGTTCTGTTCTTCCGGCCCGATGGGCATCGCCTTCATGGAAAACGCCACCCGCGCCAGCGTGCAGTTCCGCGGCGGCGGCGGCTCGGCGGTGGCGCTGGGCGTGGTGGTGGTGGACTCCACCGACCACGGCGACGCGCCGGCCAGCTACGGCGATGCGATCCACCTGGCGCAGTTCACCTGGAGCGGCGGCACCCTGACCGCGGGCACCACCACCGACATCCACGCCAGTGGCTTCGCCCTGGCCAATCTGGTGCCGCCGAGCACCCGCCTGGGCACCGCGCTGGACTCCGAATCGCTCGCCCAGTTCTCGGCCAACGCCGACGGCGACGACCTGCTCGGCAGCGACGACGAGGACGCGTTCGCCGCGCCGCTGGGCACGATCGCGGCCCTGCCGGGCACGACCTACACCTCGCCGGCGATCGCCTGCACCGGGCCCGGCACGGTGCGCGGCTGGATCGACTTCAACCGCGACGGCGACTTCAACGACGCCGGCGAAACCTCCAACAACAGCCCGACCTGCACCGGCACGACCACGGTCAATCTCAACTGGACCGTGCCGGCCGGCGTGCAGACCGGACGCAGCTATATGCGCCTGCGCATCGCCAGCAACGCCGCGCAGATCGCCGCGCCGACCGGCAGCGCCAGCGACGGCGAAGTCGAGGACCACGTGCTGACCCTGGCCAACGCGCGAGTGACCTTGAACAAGCAGGTGGCCGCGCGCGCCAACGCCGCCGACCAGTTCACCGTGAGCCTGCTGCAGGGCGCCACCGTCGTCGCCAGCGCCGCCACCAGCGGTACCGGCACCAGCGCCGGCACCGGCGCGCAACTGCTGGCCTCGGCCACCGGCTACACCCTGCGCGATGCGCTCAGCGCCGGCAGCACGCCGTTCGCGCGTTATCAGAAGAGCATCGCCTGCGTCGCCAACGCCGGCAGCACCGGCGCGGTGCCGGTGCCCGGCGGGCCGACCGGCACCGGCCCGGTCGACTGGACGCTGACGCCGAACGCCGGCAACGACCTGACCTGCACCATCACCAACCGCGCGGTGGTGACGGCGTTGCGGATCAGCAAGAGCGACGACCAGGCCACCTACACGCCGGGCGACGCGCGCAACTACACGATCACCGTCAACAACGACGGCAGCGACGCGGCCACCGGCGCCCAGGTCAGCGACACCCTGCCGGCCGGCATGACCCTGACCGCGCAATGGCAATGCACCGCCAGCCCCGGCTCGACCTGCGGCGCCGCCAGCGGCGGCACGATCGGCGGCAACAGCGTGGCGTTGACGGTGAACCTGGCGCCGGGCGGCAGCGCGACGATCCAGGTGCCGGTGCGCTACAGCCCGAATCCGAGCGATTACTGATCGAACAGGATCGGGTCGGGCGCGCGGCGGCTGCGATTGCGACCGCGCCGCGCATTCACGCATGCGCGAGCGCCGCACAACGTAATCGCGATGCCGGGCAAAGACGGTGCCGCCGCGCTGGTGCGCAATGGCGGCACCCGTTGCCGGAGCGCCGTCATGCCGAAATCGCTGCTGCTGTTGCTGTTCGTCCCTTGCGCCGCGCTCGCCGCGCCGGCCGGGCCGCACGCCGCGACCCCGACCCGCGAACACTTCGCGCCGCCGGGCTGGGAAGGCTCGTATCGCGACCTGCACTACTCGCCGGTGGTGCGCATCGGCGACCGGGTCATCGTGTCCGGCATTCCCACCCCGGACGGCGTAGACGATGAAGCCAAGGCGCGCGCATTGTTCGTCGAACTGCGCAAGCACCTGCGCAGCGCCGGCGCCGACCTGGACGACGTGGTCGAACTGCAGAGCTTCCACGTCGCCCGCGACCAGGCCGAATTCCGCGAGCGGATCGCGCCGGTGCTGAAGGCGCATCGCGAGTTCTTCAAGGACCATTACCCCGCCTGGACGGCGGTGGCGGTAAGCGGGCTGTATTCGAAGGACGCGACGTTCGAACTGCGCGCCGAAGCGGTGATCGGCTCCGGCAAGGCGCCGCGGGCGACCATCGGCAAGCCCTGACGCGTCTCGCACGGCCGAGTTGTAGCAGCGGCGGGAGCCGCGATCCACCGTTGCGATGCACGCCAGCGCCGCGGCCGAAGCCCGGTCGGCCGGTGGTTCGCGCGAACCCGCGCCGCATCGTCGCGGCGGACGACAACCTCGTCGCCGCATCGCCCGGCGGCGCCGCGCCGGCGCGCGATTCCGACTAAAGTCCAAGTGGCCCGGGCCTTCCGCGCTCGGACAATGCCCCAGCCATCGCAGGACTCCGCACCGCCATGAACGCAGCCGCCCCCGTCGCCGACGGTCCGCTCGCCCGCTTCGCCCTGCGCAGCGCCGCCTGGGCCGAACGCTGGTTTCCCGATGCCTATGTGTTCGCCGCGCTCGGCGTGGTCGTGGTCGCGGTCGCCGCGTTGGCCTTCGGCGCCACGCCGACCGCCACCGCGGCCGCGTTCGGCGACGGCTACTGGAGCCTCATCCCGTTCACCATGCAGATGGCGTTCGTGGTGATCGGCGGCTATGTCGTCGCCACCGCGCCGGCGGTGGCGCGGCTGATCGACGCGCTGGCGCGTTTCCCGCGCAGCGGCCGTGGCGCGGTCTGCTACGTCGCCCTGGTCAGCATGCTGACCTCGCTGCTGAGCTGGGGCTTCTCGCTGGTGTTCGGCGGCCTGCTGGTGCGCGCGCTGGCGCGGCGCGAGGATCTGGACATGGATTACCGCGCCGCCGGCGCCGCGGCCTACCTCGGCCTGGGCGCGGTGTGGGCGATGGGCCTGAGCTCCTCAGCCGCGCAGCTCCAGGCCAATCCGGCGAGCATGCCGCCCGGCCTGCTCGCGATCACCGGCGTGCTGCCTTTCAGCGAAACCATCTTCCTGTGGCAGTCGATCGCGCTGACCGCGGCGTTGATCGCGGTCTCGCTGCTGGTGTGCTTCGTCACCGCGCCGCGCGGGGCCTCGGTCAAGCGCGCGAACGAGTTCGAAGGCGCCGACCGCCTCGCCGCCGACGAGCGCCACGCGGCGGCGCTGCCGCCGCGCACGCGTCCGGGCGAATGGCTCGAATACAGCCCGCTGATCACCGTGCTGCTGGCCGCGCTGAGCCTGGGCTGGCTGGCTTACGAATTCGGCCAGAAGCCGCTGGTCACCGCGATCGCCAGCCTCAACACCTACAACTTCCTGTTCCTCACCGTCGGCCTGCTGCTGCACTGGCGTCCGCGCAGTTTCCTCAACGCGGTCGCGCGCGCGGTGCCGAGCACCGGCGGCGTGCTGATCCAGTTCCCGCTCTACGGCGGCATCGCCAGCCTGCTGACCGCGGCCAAGGGCGCCGACGGCCAGACCCTGGCGCACCATCTGTCGAGCGTGTTCGTGCACATCGCCAGCACCGACACCTTCACCCTGGTGATGGGCGTGTACTCGGCCGTGCTCGGCTTCTTCGTGCCGTCCGGCGGCGGCAAGTGGATCATCGAGGCGCCGTACGTGATGCAGGCCGCCAACGACCTGCAGGTGCACCTGGGCTGGGCGGTGCAGGTGTACAACGCGGCCGAGGCGCTGCCGAACCTGATCAATCCGTTCTGGATGCTGCCGTTGCTGGGCGTGCTCGGCTTGAAGGCGCGCGACATCGTCGGCTTCACCTTCATCCAGCTGCTGGTGCACATCCCGCTGGTGCTGGGCTTGCTGTGGCTGCTCGGGCTGACCCTGACCTATCACCCGCCGGTCATGCCATAAGCGCAAAGCGCGCGTTCGCGCAAGCGGAAAAATCCTACCCGCGCGCGCGCCGACCGCCGACTGACGCGGTCGGCCGCGGCGCGCGATGCTGTGCGCCGTGGAGACGCCGCCGCGCTTGCGGCGGCGGGACCGGCAAGGAGGCCGCGTCCGCTTCCACGCGGCGTTCCGGTCGATGCAAGCCGTCGCTGCGCCTCCAGGTCTCAATGTAGGAGACCTGCATTGGCGACAATGGCGGCCTGCGGCAGGGAAGGGACATCCAGCCGGCAGCACACGCTCAAGGAGGGAGCGGACCGGGGGCCAGGGAATGCATCGCAAGCGACAAAGCATCCTCGTCGGTGGAGAACTTGCGATGCCGGGCTCCGGCCACGGCAGGGAACGTCGGCCAAGCGAACCCGCTCGATTCGATCAGGCGCGCCAGGAGGCGCGGCGCAGGGAGCACCGCCAGGGACGGCGGGCGATCGGAATCGGGGATGCGCCCGGGATGGCGCGCGTGACGGCAGGGACGCCGTCACCGGGGAGGCGCCACGGACGGCGAGGCTTGCGCCAGGCCACGGAAGGGCGTGAACGGCTATGGATGGCCATGGATGGCAAGGGGGCCGCGCGTCGCGCAGGAGGCGCGACGCGCGGAGCAGGGGGAGGCTCTTGAGTCCCGACGTTTTCGGCTCCGCGCGGGTCGAAGCCGCGCTGCGGTCGATTGAAGGCGTCGGGCCTGAAGGGCTTCGCTCAAGGATGAAGGCGGAGCCGGTTTGCCGATACGGATCGGCAAACGGGGCGCGATAGCGCGAGCGTGTCGCGGCGGATCGGCAAGCGTCGGGCCTGAAGGCACTCCCACACAAGCGATGGGAGGATCTTCGGGCCCTACTGTTTTCCAGGCAGGCGATTGCTTTCAGTCCCGATGCTTTCGGCGCAATGGGAGCGCCTTTCAGCCTCGGTGCTCTCAATGCGGCAGGGAGGCTTCATGCCTCGACGCTTTCCATATGCCGGGATGGCCTGGGCCTCCGATGCTTTCGACGCCCCGGAATGGCCTGAGACTCCGGTGCTTTCGATGCACCAGAATGGCCTGAGCTTCCAATGCTTTCGATGCATGGGAGGGCTTCATGCCTCGATGCTTTCGATGCAGTGGGAGGGCCTTCAGGCCCGACGCTTTTGTTCCAGGTCGCTGCGCGATACGCCCAAGCCCCGGACCTTTCCCGCCGGCCTTCTCTAGAGTGTGCGCGCGCAGACCCAGGCATCGACCCGTTGCGCTCCGGCGCGTCGCAGCGCCAGCGCGGCGGCGTGCAGCGTGGCGCCGGTGGTCATCACGTCGTCGATGAGGATCGCGTGCATCGGTGGCGCGGCGGCGCCGGTCCAGGCGAAGGCATCGCGCAGGTTGCGCCGGCGTTGGGCGGCGTCCAGGCGCGATTGCGCCGGGGTGGCGCGGAGGCGATGCAGGCCGGTGGCGCACAAGGCCAGGCCCAGGCGCCGCGACAGCGGGCGGGCCAGTTCCAACGCCTGGTCGTAGCCGCGTTCGCGCAGGCGGCCGCGGTGCAGTGGGATCGGCACCAAGGTCGGTGTGTCGCGCGCAGCGGTTGTCGCGGTCCGGCGGCCCGGTTCGCCAGTGGCGCGGCGCGCGTTCGGGCGTTCGCTGGCCTGCGCGGCGGACTGCCGTGGGGTTGCGGCCGCGCCGTTCGCGAGCAAGCTGGCCGCGCGCGGCGCGAATGCCGCCGCCATGGTCGATGCCAGCAAGCGGCCGGCGGCGAGGTCGCGATGGAATTTGAAGCGCGGCAGCAGGCGGTCGAGCGGTGCGCGATAGAACGCCGCGGCGCGCACTTCGTGCAAGGGCGATGCGCGATTGCGGCAGGCGCCGCAGCGGTCGCGGGGCATATCGGCGGCGCGCGGTGCGGAATCGGCTGGATGCCAGCGATCGGCTTCGAGGTCGGTATCGAGGTTCGCATCGAGCGCTATATTAGGACCCGCATCAAGAGCCGCCCCGCGGTCTGCGTCGCTCCCGCCGTCGTGGACTCTGGCGACCGCGACCTCGGTTTCGCCGGCCACGTCCACCGGCAGCGGCATCGCGCATCCCAGGCAACTGCGTCCGGTGCGCGGCCAATGCGTCCAGCAAGTCGCGCACAGGTCGCAGCCGGGCAGGCCGGGTTCGGCGCAGGCCAGGCAGCGCGCGGGCCACAGCGACCAGCCCAGGCGCGACCAGAAGCCGGCGGGGCAGGCGAGGGCGAACGTGTCTGGATTCATGGGCGCAGTGTTCGCGATGGCGCGCGCGCGGGTTATCGGCGCGGCAGCGGTGGCTGGGTCGGGGAAAGCCGGAGAGGCGGGCCGGGAAATGCCCCTGGGCTCCGCCGGCGCGGCGCCGGCTCGCGGGTCGGCGCCGTGTCCGGGCTCAAGGCGTCGGCACTGAAGTCCTTCCCGCTCAGGCGCGATGGCTGCCAAGCCGGCTGGGATGATCCGTCCCCGCGGGTGTCGCCGGCTTTGTTCGGCTCTCGGCCGAGGCCACGCCGCTACGCGGATCGTCGCCCTGCGCGGCGGCTTCATGGCCGCATTCGATCGCCGAGGCCAGGCTCAGCGCATCGCTGTAGTCGAGCCCCGCCTGTTTAAGCGGCCTCGTCGTCCGGCCGCGCGTACCCGGACCGCCTTGCCCAATCGGTCCGTCGTCGCGAAAACGGCGCCGCGAACGTCGTTCCGGGATGCTGGCGCCGGGGCCCGCCCGTCGTCCGTGTCCTGACGGTGGCCCCAACACATGCTATCGCGCATCGAACAAGCGCCGAACGGCCACAACCTGCAGACAATTGCCGACAAGATGCGCTCATCTGTCGCTTCGCGCACCGTCAACCGCGTGCGCGCCATATTGGTTGACAGCCTCCCGGCCACTTCCCAGACTGCCCGTTCCGGCCGCGCTGACGCGTCCGGTTCCCTTTCGCCCGCCGTCAGTGCAGTCCGCTGGAGCCAGCCCGGTGCCCAACATGTCCCCCGAATCGACCCCGCTGCGTCACGACTGGTCCCGCGCCGAGGTCCGCGCGCTGTTCGACCTGTCCTTCCCCGAGCTGCTGCACCGCGCCGCGAGCGTGCACAAGGCCCACTTCGATCCGGCCGAGGTCCAG
Source organism: Lysobacter yananisis (assembly GCF_031199375.1). Lineage (NCBI taxonomy): Bacteria > Pseudomonadati > Pseudomonadota > Gammaproteobacteria > Lysobacterales > Lysobacteraceae > Lysobacter > Lysobacter yananisis. The sequence goes on along the minus strand of NZ_CP133568.1, from coordinate 1,456,987 downwards.
GTCAGCACCCTGCTGTCGGTCAAGACCGGCGGTTGCCCGGAAGACTGCGCCTACTGCCCGCAGGCCCAGCGCTACCACACCGGCGTCGACGCGACCAAGCTGATGAGCACCGAGGCGGTGCTGGAGAAGGCCAGGCAGGCCAAGGCCGCCGGCGCCTCGCGCTTCTGCATGGGCGCGGCCTGGCGCTCGCCGAAGGACCGCGACATCCCCAAGGTCGCAGCGATGATCCGCGAGGTGAAGTCGCTCGGCCTGGAGACCTGCGCCACCCTGGGCATGCTCTCGGGCGAGCAGGCGCAAAAGCTCAAGGCCGCCGGCCTGGACTACTACAACCACAATCTCGACACCGCGCCGGAGTTCTACAACGAGATCATCCGCACCCGCGAGTTCCAGGACCGCCTGGACACGTTGGAGCACGTGCGCGACGCCGGCATGAAGACCTGCTGCGGCGGCATCGTCGGCATGGGCGAGTCGCGCGAGCAGCGCGCCGGCCTGCTGCAGACCCTGGCCAACCTGCCCGCGCACCCCGATTCGGTGCCGATCAACCGCCTGGTCCAGGTCGAGGGCACGCCGCTGGCCGGAACCACCGAGCTGGATCCGTTCGAATTCGTGCGCACCATCGCGGTTGCGCGCCTGATGATGCCCAAGTCGATGGTCCGTCTCTCCGCCGGTCGAGAATCGATGAGCGACGAGCTGCAGGCGCTGTGCTTCCTGGCCGGCGCCAACTCGATCTTCTACGGCGAGAAGCTGCTGACCACCGGCAACCCGGACACCGAGCGCGACCTCGCCCTGTTCGCGCGCCTGGGCCTGCGGCCGATGCAGGTCGTGGAGACCGCGGGCACCGTCCATGCGAGTATTGAAGACCACGAGGCACTTCCCGCCGACACCTGCGCCGCCTGAGCGGCGGAGCCACCTGCCATGAGCAGCCAGCGAATCCTTTGGCGCGACCGCGTCCATGCCGCACAAGCCCAGCGCGTGGCGGCCGCGCGCAGCCGCACCCACCGCGCGGTGAGCCACCGCGACGGCGCGCGCTGCGAAGTCGAAGGGCGTTCGCTGGTCAATTTCTGCGGCAACGACTACCTCGGCCTGTCGCAGCACTTCGCGGTGATCAACGCGTTCCAGGACGCGGCCTCGCGCGAGGGCACCGGCGGCATCGCATCGCATCTGGTCTGCGGCCATCACGCCCAGCACGAGGCGCTGGAGCGCGAGCTGGCCGACTGGCTGGAATCGCCGCGGGCCTTGCTGATGGGCAGCGGCTTCATGGCCAACCTGGCGGCGGTGCAGGGCCTGCTCGGCGAGGAAGACGTGTGCGTGCAGGACCGGCTCAACCACGCCAGCCTGATCGACGCCGCGCGCCTGGCCGGCTGCCGTTTGCGCCGCTATCCGCACGCCGATCCCGAAGGCGCGATCCGCCAGCTGCGCAACGTCCCCGACGGCCTGGCGATGCTGGCCACCGACGGCGTCTTCAGCATGGATGGCGACATCGCCCCGCTGCGCGACCTGGCCCTGGTGGCGCGCGCGCAGAAGGCGGTGCTGTACGTCGACGACGCCCACGGCGTCGGCGTGACCGGCCCGGACGGGCGCGGCACGGTCGCCGCGGCGCGGTTGTCGGTGCAGGAAGTGCCGCTGCAGCTGGCGACGTTCGGCAAGGCGCTCGGCAGCTATGGCGCGGCGCTGCACGGCGACGCCGAACTGATCGGGCACCTGGCCGAAACCGCGCGCAGCCACCTGTACACCACCGCGTTGCCGCCGGCGCAGGCCGCGGCCACGCGCGCGGCGATCAAGCTGGCGCGCAACGACCATTGGCGGCGCGAGAAGCTGGCCGACCTGACCTCGCACTTCCGCGAACGCGCGATCCAGCTCGGCCTGGAACTGCTGCCCTCGGGCACGCCGATCCAGCCGGTGATGTGCGGCGACGACCGCCGCGCGCTGGCGATGGCGCAAGCGCTGGAGCAGCAGGGCTACTGGGTCGCGGCGATCCGTCCGCCGACCGTGCCGGAAGGGCGCGCGCGGCTGCGGGTGACGTTCTCGGCGCTGCACACGCGCGAACAGGTCGACGGCCTGATCGAAGCGCTGGCGCGCGCGGCCGAGCGGGTGGCGATCGAGCGCGCCGACGAAGCGGCGATGGCGGCGGTCGGGGCCGGGCGCTGAGGCGGCTCATGGCGGCGCCATCGCTAGCGATGTGGCGGTGAATCGCGAAGTTTTTTTCGGCGCTCCCGCGAAGGCGGGCTCCGCTTTACTTCGGCGGAGCCGAACATCCAGGGCTTCAACGAGGCATGACGCTGAAGTCTCTGGATCCCCGCGTTGGCGGGGATGACGAGCAATAGCAACTGCACTACAGGCAGTACCCACCCTCCGTCGTTCCCGCGGACGCGTGGACGACCAGCAGCACGACGGGCAACACCCGCTTTCGCGCCGCCCGGCCCAGCGCCGACGGCACCGCAACGCAGCAACACGGACTTTCCATGTACATCCAAACCGCCGGCGCCCCCGCCGGCAGCGGCCGCCCGGCGCTGGCGCTGATCCACGGCTGGGCCATGCACGCCGGCCTGTTCGCGCCGCTGGTCGAGCGCCTGGGCGAGGCCTTCACCCTGCACCTGGTCGATCTGCCGGGCCACGGCTACGCCCGCGAGGACGCCACGCCGCTGGATCCGAAGGCGCTCGCCGCCGACCTGGTGCAGCGCATTCCCGACGCCCACTGGCTGGGGTGGTCGCTCGGCGGCCAAGTCGCGCTGCGCGCCGGGCTCGACCATGCCGACCGCGTGCGCGGCTTGATCCTGATCGCGTCCTCGCCGCGCTTCGTGGTCGGCGACGACTGGCCGCACGGGGTGCAGCCGAGCCTGTTCCGCAATTTCGGCGAAGCGCTCGGGCGCGATTTCCGCGGCACCCTGGAAGGATTCCTCGCGCTGGAAGCGCTGGGCTCGGCCAAGGCCCAGGAGGAACTGCGCCACCTGCGCCAGCTCGCCTTCGAACGCGGCGATCCGGCACCGCGCGCGCTGCAGGAAGGGCTGGTGCTGCTGGACGAATTCGACGTGCGCGCCGAGCTGCCGCGACTGCGCGTGCCGAGCCTGTGGATCTCCGGACGCCGCGACCGGCTGGTGCCGGCCGGGGCGATGCCGGCCGCGGCCGCGCTCGCGCCGCAGGCGCGCAGCGAGGTCGTCGCCAACGCCGGCCACGCGCCGTTCCTCGGCGCCACCGACGAAGTCGCCGCGGCGATCGAGGCGTTCGTGGCGCAAGCGCCCGCGCCGGCCGTCGCCGTTTGAAACCGCCGCTCGAACCCACCCCTCGAACCCACCGCTTGAGCCCGTCACGTGAACCCGTCGTCGCGCCATCGCCCGTCCCAGCCTGTCGCCCCGGCCGCCGGCGCAGCGCGCCGTTCGCGCGAACGCGCCGGTTGCGCCGCCCGCGTTCGAACCCCGCGTCCGTGAACCACCCGCTCCGGGCCCGCCGCATTGCCGCGGCCCCCGTGAGCCCACTGCATTACCGAGTCCCGTCATGACCGATCTGTTCGACCACCGCCAAGTGCGCCGCTCGTTCTCGCGCGCCGCGCACGGCTACGACCAGGCCGCCGCGCTGCAGCGCGAAGTCGGCGCGCGCCTGAGCGAAACCCTGGATTACCTCGACGAGCGCGTGCCCGACGTGGTCGTCGACGTGGGCTGCGGCCCCGGCCACCTCAGCGCGGCGATGCAGCAGCGCTGGCCGCGCGCGCAGGTGATCGCGCTCGACCTCGCCCTGCCGATGCTGCGCGAGGCGCGCGGCCGCTTCGGCGAAGGCGGCTGGCGCCCGCGCCTGCTCGGCGGCGCGCGCCGGCCCGATCCGGTCTGCGCCGACGCGCGCGCGCTGCCGCTGCGCGACGCCAGCGTCGATGTGCTGTTTTCCAACCTGTGCCTGCAATGGGTCGAGGACCTGCCGGCGGTGTTCGCCGGTTTCCGTCGCGTGCTCAAGCCCGGCGGCCTGTTGCTGGTCTCGACTTTCGGCCCGGACACCCTGTTCGAACTGCGCGGCGCCTTCGCCGAAGCCGATGCGGCGCCGCACGTGAGCCCGTTCGCCTCGATCGCCCAGTTCGGCGACGCGCTGATCGCGGCCGGCTTCAAGAACCCGGTGCTGGACCGCGACGAATTCGTGCTCGGCCACGACGACCTCGGCCACCTGATGCGCGAGCTGCGCACGCTCGGCGCCACCAACGCCAGCGTCGACCGCCGCCGCAGCCTCACCGGCCGCGCCCGCTTCGCCCGCGCCGCCCAGGCCTACGAGCCGCTGCGCGGCGCCGACGGCAAGCTGCCGGCGACCTGGGAAGTGGTCTACGCCCACGCCTGGGGCCCGGAGCCGGGCACGCCGATCCGGGTCGGCGGGGTCGACGAAGTGCAGGTGCCGGCGTCGAGCATCCGCGTGCGCCAGCGGCCGTGAGCGCGCGCCGGCACGCGCTGTACGCGGTGCTGATCGCGCTGGCCTCGGCGCTGTTCTTCACCTGCACCTACGTACTCAACCGCGCCGCCGCCGACGGCGGCGGGCACTGGGCCTGGACCGCGTCGCTGCGTTACCTGTTCACCCTGCCGATGCTGTTGGCGGTGATGCCGCTGCAGGGCGGGATCGGGCCGGTGTGGCGCGCGATCCGCGCCCATCCGGGACCGTGGCTGGCCTGGAGCGCGGTCGGCTTCGGCCTGTTCTACCTGTGCCTGAGCTACGCCGCCGCCAGCGGCCCGTCGTGGCTGGTCGCCGCGACGTTCCAGCTGACCGTGATCGCCGGGATGCTGTGCGCGCCGCTGCTCTATCGCGACGAACGCGCGCGCGTGCCGTTGCCGGCGCTGCTGGTCGGCGCGGCCATCGTCGCCGGCGTGCTGTTGATGCAGCTCGGCCACGGCGGCGGCCGGCTCGACCGCGCCGGCTGGATCGCGCTGATCTGCGTGGCGGTGGCCGCGTTCGCTTATCCGCTCGGCAACCGCGGCCTGCTGCTGCACCTGGAGCGGGCCGGGATCGAACTCAACGCCACCCAGCGGGTGTTCGGCATGACCCTGGCGAGCCAGCCGCTGTGGTGGGCGAGCGCGCTCTACGCCGGCGTCGAGGCCGGCGCGCCGACGGCCGCGCAGGCGTGGCTGGCCGCGGGCGTGGCGCTGGGCGCGGGGGTGATCGCCACGATCCTGTTCTTCCAGGCCACCGGCATGGTCCGCAACGATCCCACCGCGCTGGCCGCGACCGAGGCGATGCAGGCGGCGGAAATCGTCTTCGCCACCGCGATCGGCGCGCTGTGGCTGGGCGAGGCGTGGCCGCGCGGCCAGGCGCTGGCCGGGGCCGGGATCGTGGTGCTGGGCATCGTCGGCTTCAGCGCGGTGGCCGCGCGCGCCGCCGCCGGCAACGAGCGGCGGCTGCGGCGGTTGCGCAGCGATCGCGGCGGCTGAGGCGCCGATCCGCCAACGTTGATCGCGCCAGGCGGCACGTTCGCGGACGTTCGCCGCCGCTGGTACCGCCGCGCCGGGCCGGTGAGCAGGGCGCCGCGCGCTCGCGCGGCACGCGCCGGGCACGCGAGCGCCGCCCCGCACGCGCGCGCAGCGGCTAGACTTCGACGTTCTCTTCGCAGGCGGGAGCGGGCCGGGACATGCGCAAGGCGGTGTGGGCGCTGACGATCGCGTTGCTGTGCGCGCTGCTGGCGGGCATGCCGGCGGCCGCGCAATCGCTCAAGGTCGACGTACTGCTCACCGAGACCGACCTGCAGACCCCGCCGGTCGGCGCGCCGGTGCTGCGCAGTCTGGTCGCCGAACGCCCGACCGACGCCATCCGCTTCAGCCTGCCGCGGCGCGAGGAAGGCTATTGGCTGCGCCTGACCAGCCAGCGCACGATCAAGCCCGGCGACGGCCAGATCCTGGTGGTGCGCGGGCTGCGCGCGTCCGGGCCGCTGCTGTACTACCCGCCCGGGGTCAGCAGCGCGCGCGAGATCGAGGACGCCGAACACGGCGGCGTGCCGCTGATGCGGCGCGGCTGGGTGCTGCCGCTGCCGAACGGCTGGCCGACCTCGTCGGTGGCCTACGTGCGCATCCAGGGCCGCGCGGCGATGAGCGAGATGCGCCTGAGCTTCGCCACCATTCCCGAACTGGCGCGGCAGGAGCGCGGCGACGCGCGCTTCATGGCCGCCGCGTTCACCGCGATGATGCTGATGGCGGTGGCCATGGTCGGGGTGTGGGTGGCGTTCCGCGACTTCGTCTACCTCGGCTACGGCGCCTACCTGGCGTGCATGGCCACCTACCTGTTGCTGCGCTCGGGCGACGCCTCGGAAATGTGGGGCCTGGCCGGCATGGCCAACGAACCGGCGGTGGGTTGGGCGCTGGCGACCCTGGCGACGATCTTCCAGCTCGGCTTCAGCGTGCGCTTCCTCGACCTGCCGCGGCTGATGCCGCGCACCACCTGGGTGCTGCGGATCGTGCAGTGGGCCAACATCGTCTGGCTGCTGGTGTTGCTGCTGCTGCGCGAACACGTCTACGGCTGGTGGTACATCGGCGGCAACGCGCTGTTGCTGCTGGGCGTGCCGCTGATGCTGGTGATCGCGGTCGCGGCCTGGCGCAAGGGCGCGCCGTACGCGGGCTATTACCTGCTGGGCTGGACGCCGATGCTGGTGCTGGCGGCGGCGCTGGCGGCCAACATCCTCGGCCTGCAGGACGCCGAGTGGGCCGAGCGCGGGCTGGCGCTGACCGCGGTGCTGGAATCGGCGGTGCTGGCGCTGGCGTTGAGCCAGCACGCCGCCAACCGCCACCGCATCGTGCTGCTGGCGCGGCAGTCGGTCGAGCGCGATCCGCTGACCGGCGCGCTCAACGCCCAGGTGCTGGAGCAGATGCTGCAGGCCTGGTCGTCGCCGGGCAGCCTCAACGTCAACAACTACGCGCTGCTGCTGGTCGACCTGGACGGCTTCGGCGAGGTCAACGCGCGTTACGGCCGCGCGGTCGGCGACGCGCTGCTGCAACAGGCGCTCTCGCGCATGCGCGGGGTGCTGCGTCCGGACGACACCATCGCGCGCATGGACGGCGACTGCTTCGGCATCGTCAGCGAATGCGAGCGCGCCGAGAGCGAGATGCTGGCGCGACGCATCGGCGAGACCTTCGCCCAGCGCCCGTTCCGCATCGACAGCCACGAGATCGTGATGAGCGTGAGCATCGGCCTGGCGATGTCGCAACGCGGCGAGAGCGTGCCGGCGTTGTTCGAACGCGCGCGGCTGGCCCTGCGCCACGCCGCGGCGGCCGGGCGCAACGCGGTCAGCACCGCCCAGGGCGGCGGCCGCGACGTGGCGGTGGTGCTGCAAGCCGAATGAGCGCGGCGGTCGCGGCGGCTGCGACGGCCGCGCGCTATGTTCCTCACGCAGAACTAACGCAACGGCCACGTCCGATCGACGTTGGCCGCGTCCAGGCTGAACGTCTTAAGCCGCCTCGCCGATCTTCACCTGCATTGCATCGGCCAGGGCCTAGCTTGGTCCACGGAGATGAGCAAGTCGATGCGAGCCATGAGCAATCACGACGAAACGGAGGTCGGCGCGGCGGCGTTCGTGCAGGCGATAGATCCGGGCGAGTACCGCGAGCACTTCCATCGCGAGTTCCGCTTCGCCCCGTACTACAGCGCCGGCCGGGAATGGCCCGATTACGAACCGGCGTATCGCTACGGATACGACCGTTACCTGCATTGCGGCGGGCGGCGCTTCGAAGAGGTCGAAGAAGCGCTGGCCCGCGAATGGAACCACTGCCGCGCCGCCTCGCGGCTGCACTGGACCGAAGCGCGCGAGGCGGTGCGCGACGGTTGGCACCACATCGAACGCAACCTGCCCCACGCGCTCGATCGGCCCCTGCGCTGACATCACGCGCACCGGCCCACCGCTCCCCCGGCGCTCTCTCCCCCGGGGAGCCGACTGGTCGCCCGTAGTGGGGCGACCTTTTTTTTGGAATAAGCGGCGCGGGACGTGCACGGGTCGCCGGGACGGTGCGGCCGCGCGCGCGCCGGCCCCGCCGCTGCCCGCATTCCCTTCGCCCTCTCGTTCCCGCCTGCCGCCCGGGCTTGCCGATCCTGCCGAAGCCCGGATCGTCCGCGCCGCGCATCCTCCCGCCGCTTTGCCCGGCTTGATAGCATTCGTGTCCCCCAAGCACACAAGGCCCATCCCATGGCCGACACCCCCGACAAGCCCAGCCGCGAGCAAGCCGAGGCCGCGGTCCGCACCCTGCTGGCCTGGGCCGGCGAGGACCCGAGCCGCGAAGGCCTGCTCGACACGCCCAAGCGCGTGGTCACCGCCTACGGCGACTGGTTCAGCGGCTACGACGACGACCCGCGCGAATACCTGGCGCGCACCTTCGAGGAAGTGGCCGGCTACGACGAGATGATCGTGCTGCGCGACATCGAGTTCGAAAGCCACTGCGAGCACCACATGGCGCCGATCATCGGCAAGGCGCACGTGGGTTACCTGCCCAGCGGCAAGGTCGTGGGCATCAGCAAGCTCGCGCGCGTGGTCGAGACCTACGCGCGCCGCTTCCAGGTGCAGGAGAAGATGACCGCGCAGATCGCCCAGTCGATCCAGGACGTGCTGCAGCCGCTCGGCGTCGGCGTGGTGGTCGAAGGCGCGCACGAGTGCATGACCACGCGCGGCGTGCACAAGCGCGGCGTCAGCATGATCACCTCGAAGATGCTCGGCATGTTCCGCGACGACGCGCGCACCCGCGCCGAGTTCCTGCGCTTCATCGACGTCGGCCCGGGGCGCTGAGTCCCGGCTGTAGTGGGAGGGCCTTCAGGCCCGATGCTCTTGTTCCAGATCGCTGCAGCCTGAAAGAACAGCATCGGGCCTGAAGGCCCTCCCACATCGCTTTGCTCAACCGGTCTTGGCCAATTTCTCGTTGCGCGCGGCCGCCAGCGGCGCGCGCTCGCGCAGCAGCGACACGATCCCCGCCGCCGCCTCGCGGCCTTCGAACGCCGCGGTGACCACCAGATCGGCGCCGCGCACCGCGTCGCCGCCGGCGAACACCTTCGGGTTGGCGGTCTGGTACGGCAGCCCGGCCGCGGTCTTGCGCCGGGTCGCGCAGCTTTCGCTGGTCGCCAGCACCTTGATCCGGCCGTTGTCGGCCAACTCGATGCCCTGCTGCGCCAGCCACGCCGGCGGGTCGGGCTGGAAGCCGAACGCGATCACCACCACGTCGGCGTCGAGCGTCTCCTCGCTGCCTTCGACGATCTCGGCGCGCTGCCGGCCGCGCGCGTCGGGCGCGCCGAGCCGGGTCTGGGCCACGCGCACGCCGCCGACCGCTTCGCCGTCGCCGATCAGCTCCAGCGGCTGGCGGTTGAACAGGAACTGCACGCCTTCCTCGCGCGCGTTGGCGACTTCGCGCGCCGAGCCGGGCATGTTGGCTTCGTCGCGGCGGTACACGCAGCTGACCTGGGCCGCGCCCAGCCGCACCGCGCTGCGCACGCAGTCCATGCCGGTGTCGCCGCCGCCGAGCACGATCACCCGCTTGCCGCGCAGGTCGGGCAGTTCGATATGGTCTTCCCAGCCGGCGATCGGCGCCGAACTCGCGTTCGCGCCCTCGCCGTGGACGATGCGCCCGTTCTGGACCAGGAACGGCAGCGCCGGCAGCACATTGCGCAGGTCCTGGCCCGGCAGGCCGCCGTCGGTGTAGCGATAGGTGCCCAGGCCGAGGAACACCGCGTCGAACTCGGCGACCAGCGCGTCGAAGGCGATGTCGCGGCCGATCTCGACGCCGAGGCGGAACTGCACGCCCATGCCTTCGAGCACCTCGCGACGGGTGGCCATCACCGACTTCTCCAGCTTGAAGCTGGGGATGCCGAAGTGCAGCAACCCGCCGATGTGTTCGTAGCGATCGAACACCACCGCCTGGATGCCGGCCCGGGCGAGGCGGTCGGCGCAGGACAGCCCGGCTGGGCCGGCGCCGACGATGGCGACGCGATGGCCGCTGGCGGTCACCGCGGACAGGTCGGGGCGCCAGCCGTCGGCGAGCGCGTTGTCGACGATGTACTTCTCGACCGCGCCGATGGTGACCGCGCCGAAGCCGTCGTTGAGCGTGCAGCTGCCTTCGCACAAGCGGTCTTGCGGGCACACCCGGCCGCAGACTTCGGGCAGCGGATTGGTCTCGTGGCACAGCGAGGCGGCTTCGTGCAGGCGGCCTTCGCGCGCCAGCTCCAGCCAGTTGGGAATGTAGTTGTGCAGCGGGCAGGCCCAGCCGCAGTACGGGTTGCCGCAATCCAGGCAACGGCCGGCCTGTTTCTTGGCTTCGACTTCGGCGAAGCGGCCGTAGAGTTCGCCCCAGTCGCCGTCCAGGCGCAGTTGCAGCGGAATGCGCGAGGGCATCTCGCGCGGGGCGTCGCGGAATTGGAAGACCGGCTTCTTGCTCATGCTTGCTGGACTCGATGGCGTTGTCGACACACGGCGATGGAGGCGTTGCGCAGCGGCGATGCCAGCGGTTTTACCGGGGAAAGGCCGCGTTCGCTGGTAATTCGGATCATCGTCGTCGCCTCGGCAGGTGTCGTCGTCCGCGTCGCCGACGCGGCGCGGACGCAAACGGAACGGGTGAAAGCGGAATGGGCGAAAGCGGACGCGCGCGCCATCACGCCGCGCTCCGCAGGGTTTCGGCCAGCGATTCCAGGCTCGCGGCCTTGGGCTTGACCAGCCAGAACTTGCCCAGGTAATCGCGCATCTCGTCGAGGATGCGCCGCGCCCAGGCGCTGCCGGTCAGCGCCACGTGCGTTTCCAGCAGGTCGTGCAGGTGCGAGCGGTGGTGCTCGAAACCATCCGCGGAGATGCGCAGGATGTCGATCAGCTCGTGGTTGTAGCGGTCGACGAAATCGCGCTCGACATCGAGCACGTAGGCCATGCCGCCGGTGAAGCCGGCGCCGAAGTTCAGGCCGGTGCGGCCGAGCACCGCGACCACGCCGCCGGTCATGTACTCGCAGCAGTGATCGCCGGCGCCTTCCACCACCGCGGTGGCGCCGGAGTTGCGCACGCCGAAACGCTCGCCGGCGCGGCCGGCGGCGTAGAGCTCGCCGCCGGTGGCGCCGTACAGGCAGGTGTTGCCGAGGATCGGGGTCTCGTGCGCGGCGTAGCGCGCGCCGGCGGGCGGGCGCAGCACGATGCGGCCGCCGGCCATGCCCTTGCCGACGTAGTCGTTGGCCTCGCCGGTGAGCTCGAACTGCAGGCCGCCGGCCTGGAACGCGCCGAAGCTCTGGCCGGCGGTGCCCTGGAAACGCAGGGTCAGCGGCGCGTCGTTCATGCCGCGGTCGCCGTGGGCGCGGGCGATGCGCCCGGACAGGCGCGCGCCGATGCTGCGGTCGGTGTTGCGGATCTTGTAGCTGTACTCGCCGCCGGCCTTGTGCGCGATCGCCGCGGCCAGGTCGGTGTCGAGCTGCAGCGCCAGGCCTTCGGGCTCGGCCGGCGGCGCCGGCATGCCGCAATGGCCGCCGTGGGCCAGGCCCGAGCCGGCCAGCAGCGGCGACAGGTCCAGGCGCTGCTGGCGCACGCTGTCGCCGTCGCGCTGGCGCAGCAGGTCGGTGCGGCCGACGATTTCGCCGAGCGTGCGCACGCCCAGCGACGCCAGCCAATGGCGCACTTCCTCGGCCAGCAGGCGGAAGAAGTTCTCCACGCGTTCGGGCAGGCCGGTGAAATGGTCGCGGCGCAGCGCGTTGTCCTGCGTGGCCACGCCGGTGGCGCAGTTGTTGAGGTGGCAGATGCGCAGGTACTTGCAGCCCAGCGCGATCATCGGCGCGGTGCCGAAGCCGAAGCTCTCCGCGCCCAGCAGCGCCGCCTTGACCACGTCCAGGCCGCTCTTGAGCCCGCCGTCGGTCTGCAGGATCACCCGCTCGCGCAGGTCGTTGCCGATCAGCGCCTGGCGCGCCTCGGCCAAGCCCAGTTCCCACGGCGTGCCGGCGTAGCGGATCGACGACAGCGGGCTGGCGCCGGTGCCGCCGTCGTGGCCGGACACGGTGATCAGGTCGGCGCCGGCCTTGGCCACGCCGGTGGCGATGGTGCCCACGCCGGCGTGCGAGACCAGCTTCACCGAGATCAGCGCCTGCGGATTGACCTGGCGCAGGTCGTGGATCAGCTGGGCCAAGTCTTCGATCGAATAGATGTCGTGATGCGGCGGCGGCGAGATCAGGCCGATGCCCGGCATCGCGTAGCGCAGCCGCGCGATCAGCTCGTTGACCTTGTGCCCCGGCAGCTGGCCGCCTTCGCCGGGCTTGGCGCCCTGGGCGACCTTGATCTGCAGCACTTCGGCGTTGACCAGGTACTCCGGGGTGACGCCGAAGCGGCCCGACGCGATCTGCTTGATCTTCGAGACCTTGTCGCTGCGGTAGCGCGCCGGGTCTTCGCCGCCTTCGCCGGAATTCGAGCGCCCGCCGAGCCGGTTCATGGCGATCGCCAGCGCCTCGTGCGCTTCCGGCGACAGCGCGCCCAGGCTCATCGCGGCCGAGTCGAAGCGGCGCACGATGGCTTCGATGGGTTCGACTTCTTCCAGAGGAATCGCCCGCGCCGGGTCGGCTTCGAGTTCCAGCAGGTCGCGCAGCGCCGCGGTCGGGCGTTCGTTGACCGCTTCGGCGTAATGCTGCCAATCGCTCCACTCGCCGCTGCCGACCGCGCGCTGCAGGCGGGTGACCACGTCGGGGTTGAACAGGTGGTACTCGCCGCCGGGCGTGTACTTGAGCAGGCCGCCGATCTCCGGCAGCCGGTTCGGATTCCAGGCGATGTCGGCGAGGGTTTCGTCGTCGCCCTGCAGCAGCGCGAAGCCGGCGCCGCTGATGCGCGAGGGCGTGCCGGCGAAGCACAGGTCCACGACTTCACGGTCCAGGCCGATGATCTCGAACAGCTGCGCGCCGCGGTAGCTGCCGATGGTGGCGATGCCCATCTTGGAGATGATCTTGAGCAGGCCCTTCTTGATCGCGCGGCGGTAGCTGCGGCCGATCTGCGCGACCTCGCCGTGCTTGGTGCGCAGGATGCCGCGCGCGCCCAGGTCGTGCAGGGTCTGGTAGGCCAGGTACGGATACACCGCGGTCGCGCCGAAGCCGATCAGGCAGGCGAAGTGGTGCGGGTCGCGCGCGGTGCCGGTCTCGATGATGAGGTTGGCTTCGCAGCGCAGGCCGATCCGCACCAGGTGCTGGTGGATCGCGCCGGTGGCCAGCAGCGCGTGCATCATCAGCGCGTCGCGGCGCGGGCGGCGGTCGCTGACGATCAGCAGCACGATGCCTTCGCGGGTGGCGTCCTCGGCCTCGCGGCACAGCCGCCGCAGCGCCGCCTGCAGCCCTTCCTCGGCGCTGTAGTTGAGGTCGATGTAGCGGTGCGACTGGTCGTAGGGCGCCATCGCCAGCAGCTGGCGCAGCTTGCGCTGGGCCAGCACCGGCGAGTTGAGGTGGATGTGGCCGACGTTGTTCGGCCCGTCGACGAAGATGTTGCCCTCGCGCCCGATCTGGGTCGCCAGCGACATCACGCAGTCCTCGCGCAGCGGGTCGATCGGCGGGTTGGTGACCTGGGCGAAGGCCTGGCGGAAGTGGTCGTACAGCGGCCGCACCTGTTGCGAGAGCACCGCCATCGGCACGTCGTCGCCCATCGAGCCGGTGGCTTCCTGTTCGATCTCGGCCAGCGGGCGCAGCACCTGCTCGCGCTCTTCGCGGGTCAGCTGGAACAGCTTCTGGAAGCCGGCGAGGGTTTCGTGGTCGAACGGTTCGGCGGCCAGGTTCGGATCGATCAGCTCGCTGTGCAGGTAGGTCATGCCCTGCTTGAGCCAGCGCTTGTACGGCGCGCGCGCGCGGTTGACCCGGTCGATGGCTTCCGAATCCAGCAGCTCGCCCTGGTACAGGTCGACGGCGATCATCTCGCCCGGGCCGAGCTTGCCCTTGGCTTCGATCTCCTCGGCCGGCAGTTCCCACACGCCGGCTTCGGAGGCGATCAGGAAGTGGCGGTCGCGCGAGCGCAGCCAGCGCGCCGGGCGCAGGCCGTTGCGGTCGAGCGTGCAGGCGGCGTAGCGGCCGTCGCAGGTGACGATGCCGGCCGGGCCGTCCCACGGCTCGGTGTTGAGCGCGTAGTACTCGTAGAACGCGGCGAGGTCGGCGTCCTTGTATTCGAGCGATTGGGTCGCCGGCGGAATCAGGATGCGCATCGCCTTGAGCAGGTCCATGCCGCCGGCCTGCAGCACTTCCAGCATGTTGTCGAGGCTTTGCGAGTCCGAGCCGTCGACGCTGACGATGTGCTCGAATTCGCGCAGGTCCAGGTTCGGCGTGCGCCAGGCGTGCGCGCGCGCCTGCGCCCAGGCGCGGTTGCCGGCGATGGTGTTGATCTCGCCGTTGTGGGCGAGCAGGCGGAACGGCTGCGCCAGCGGCCAGCGCGGCGTGGTGTTGGTGGAGAAGCGCTGGTGGAACACCACCGCGCTGGCGGCCAGTTCGGGTCGTTGCAGGTCCGGATACAGTTGCATCAGCCGGTCCGGCAGGACCATGCCCTTGTAGCCGATGCTGGCCGAGGACAGGCTCACCACATAGAAGTCGCGCTCGTCGCTCAGGCGCTGCTCGGCGCGGCGCCGGGCCAGGAACAGCGAGCGCTGGAACGCGGCCGGATCGAACGGCGCGGCGGCGTCGACGAACACCTGCTCGATCCGCGGCATGGTCTGGCGCGCGAGTTCGCCGCAGGCGTCCAGGTTGGTCGGCACCACGCGCCAGCCGGTCACCCGCATGCCTTCGCTGCGCAGGGTGTCGTTGAGGGTGTCGCGCGCGCGCGCGGCGGCGTCGGCGTCGTGCGGCAGGAACACCAGGCCGGCGGCGAAGTGCGCGCCCGGGCGGATGTTGGCTTCGCGCGCGATCAGGCGCAGGAACGCGTCGGGATGGCGGATCAGCAGGCCGCAGCCGTCGCCGCTGAGGCCGTCGGCGGCGACGCCGCCGCGATGGGTCATGCGCGACAGCGCTTCCAGGGCGCGGTCGACCAGGGCGCGGCTGGGACGATCGTCGAGCTGCGCGATCAGCCCGAAACCGCAGCTGTCCCGCTCGTCGCGGGGATCGTAGAGCCCCTGCGACTCCGCGCGCGCGCGGTTCGGGAGGCTCGGACATTCTTGCCTGGCTTGCATCGCATCTCCGGGACGAAAGGTGTTCCGTGGATCGCTAGCTCGCTACCGCAGCGCGTTGTGTCGGCTCGTCCTGCCTCGGTCGGGACGCTGCCGCGTGGCGCGCGGCATGGCGTCGGGTTCCGGCGTTCGGCTGTGTCCTGGAGTTCGCTTCCTGTGGGGTCCGCAACGCGCGTCGCGTTGGCGACGTCGCTAAGTCTGGTGGCTTTGGCGCGGAGACCGTCCACCGCTGGCGCGGACTTTCGTCCGCACCGCAGCGTTGGAAACCGAGCGTGTCCCGACTAAAGCACAAATTGTGCGATGCGGCAATTCGCCCGCGGGCGCGGAAATAGCAAGTTTTGAGCGGCGTCGCGCTTGTGAGCGCACGCGCTCACAAGCGATTTCGTAAGTGATTCATCGCGAAGGAAAAATCGTCGATTCGTCGCGGCATTAGTAACGTCAGAAACCATCCTGCCATGACATTCGTCCCTGCCCGCGCCGAGGCCGCGCGCTAAACTGCGCGGCGAGCACCCTCGCACTGTCTCCCAGGCCGGCCGCCGACTCCGCATGACTTCCGCTTCCGCTCCCGCATCGGGCGCGCGCCGCGCTGCGCTCGTCTTCATCTTCATCACGGTGTTGATCGACGTGCTGTCGTTCGGCCTGATCATTCCGGTGCTGCCGCACCTGATCGAGAAGTTCGTCGACGGCGACACCGCGATCGCCGCGTATTGGGTCGGCGTGTTCGGCACCGTGTTCGCGCTGGTGCAGTTCCTGTTCTCGCCGATCCAGGGCAGCCTGTCGGACCGTTACGGCCGGCGTCCGGTGATCCTGCTGTCGTGCCTGGGGCTGGGCCTGGATTTCCTGCTGATGGCGGTGGCCGACAGCCTGCCGCTGCTGTTGATCGGGCGGATCGTCTCGGGCATCACCGCGGCCAGCTTCACCACCGCCAACGCCTACATCGCCGACATCACCGCGCCGGAACAGCGCGCCAAGAGCTTCGGCATGATCGGCGCGGCGTTCGGCGTGGGCTTCGTGATCGGGCCGCTGATCGGCGCGTACCTGGGCGAGGTCGACCTGCGCCTGCCGTTCTGGTTCGCCGCCGGCCTGGCGCTGCTGAATTTCCTCTACGGCCTGTTCGTGCTGCCCGAATCGCTGCCGCCGCAGCGGCGCAGCGCGCGCTTCGACTGGGCGCACGCCAATCCGTTCGGCGCGCTGCTGCTGCTCAAGCGCTATCCGCAGGTGTTCGGGCTGGCCGCGGTGGTGTTCGTCGCCAACGTCGCCCATTACGTCTATCCGAGCATCTTCGTGCTGTTCGCCGATTACCAGTACCACTGGGGCCTGCGCGAGGTCGGCTGGGCGTTGCTGGTGGTGGGCGTGTTCAACGTCGTCGTCAACGTCGCCCTGATCGGACGCGCGGTGGCGCGCCTGGGCGAGCGCCGCACGCTGCTGCTGGGCCTGGCCTGCGGCGTGGCCGGTTTCGTGATCTACGGGCTGGCCGGCCACGGCTGGCTGTTCCTGCTCGGCCTGCCGATCAGCGCGTTGTGGGCGATGGCCACGCCGGCGACCCAGGCGCTGCTGACCCGCCAGGTCGACGCCGATGCGCAGGGCCGCATCCAGGGCGCGCTGATGAGCCTGATCGCGCTGGCCGGCGTGGTCGGGCCGGGGCTGTACGCAGGCAGCTTCGGCTATTTCATCGGCCCGCACGCGCCGGTGCATCTGCCGGGCGTGCCGTGGTTCATCGCCGCCGCGTTGCTGGCGCTGGGCTGGTTGATCGCCTGGCGCTATGCGCGGGTGCCGCCGGCCCCGGCGCCGCCCGCGGCCGGCGCCGCCGAAGCGCTCGCCTGAACCGCGCCGCTCCCTACCTGACCGATGGCACAGGTCGGGCGGCGGCGCGCGGCGGCATCGTCGCGTTCGGACCTCCAGGAGAAACCCCGATGCAGATCGCGCCCGCTCTGGCCGTTGCCGTCCTCGCCGCCGCGCTGAGCGCCTGCGGCGGGGTGTCGTATCGCGACACCAACGCCGCGGTCGACGCGCGGCCCGAATGCGCCAGCGGCCCGCAGCGTCCTGGCGAGACGCCGCCGACGTGGTGCGAGCGCAAGGTGCAGACGGAGTGGAAGTCCGATGGCGGCGGCGAGAAGGTCGACTTCAAGAAGAAGGACGACGAGCGCTGAGCGTTCGTTGGGGGCGCGGCGATCTGCGACGAGAGCGTCGGGCCTGAAGGCCCTCCCACAAGAGCGTGGTCCCTCAAGAGCGTGGCGTCGGTGCGTTCCGACGCCGAGGCGCTTTCGGCTGCCGTGGGAGGGGCTTCAGCCCCGATGCCCTCCGCTCCGCTCGCCGCGCCTTTCGCCTAAGGCGCCATCTGCGCCAGTTCCGCTTCCGGCAGCGGCAGCAGCGCCCAGAACGGCACCCGCGTCTTGGCCCAGTCCTGCGCGGCGTCGCCGAGGATCTCGACCAACGTCGCCGCATCGTCGGCATGGGCGGCCTGCCACGCGCCGGCGCGTTCGATCAGCAGCAGGTAGCCCGGCGCGGGCCACCACGACAGGTCGTTGACGCTGTCGTCGAGCGCGTCCCAGTTGCCGCCGAACCACTCGGGAAAGCGCAGTCCCGCGGCGATGCGGGCGAGGGCGTCGTCCTTGTCGCGGCAGCCGGCGAAGTCCACCCGCGCCAGCGCGAATCCGAGCTCGGTCGCGGCATCCGCCAGCGCCTGGCTGTCGCGCGCATCGATGAAGTAGGCGCCGGCCTGGGCCGGATCGGCGAGCAGTTCGCGCGGGTCGGTGGCGCTCATCGCGCGGCTCCTTGGGCGGGCGGATCGAAGCGGCGGAAGCTGCGATAGTGATCGTCGGTGTAGTAGTACTCCGACGGCGGATCGCCGCCGGTGACGATGCGGCGCGCGCCGCGGTCGCCGGAGCCCGGGGTCTCCACGGTGTACTCGCGGTAATAGCCGCGCGCTTGCGCGGGCAGGCGGCGCTCGCGGTTCTGGAAGGTGCTGCCGTCCTGGCGGTGCTCGAACGGGCCGCCGGCGGCGATGCGGCGCAGCACGTCGCGGGCCTCGGCCGGCAGGAAGGCGGGATAGGCGGTTTCGCCGCGCGCGGCCGGTGTCGGTGCCGCGCGCGCGCCGTCGGCTACGGCGACCGGGCCGGACACGCTCGCGGTGGGACGATGGCCGAATTGGCTCCAGGCCCACAGGCCGATCAGTACGACGGCGGCGATCGGCCAGAGATTGCGGCGCATGGCGAGGCTCCCGGGAAAGCCGCGAGTTTAGGCGAGCGACGCGCGATCCGACATGAGCGGGCGCGGCGCCGCGTCCGTCGTGGCGGCGCGGATGCGTCGCGCACCGATGGCGCGGCCGCTCAGCCGCAGCCTACATCGACGACGACGTTGTTTGCGTCCACGCGCACGTTGACGCGGCCGTCGAGGTATTCCTTGGTGATCGCCTGTCCGGGCTTGAGCACGCGCACGGTGCGGCCGCCGGCGGCGGCGCGGGCGCGTTCGACCGTGGCGGCGTCGGCGGTCTTGCCGATCGCGCCGGCCTTGGCGGCTTCGGCGTTGCAGCTCGGACGCGGCGGCGGGGGCGTGGGTTGAGCGGGCGTGGCGGGTTCGACGGGCGTCTGGCCGGCGGCGGATTGCTCGGCGGAGCTGGGCATCTCGGCGGCCGGACGCGGGCCGGCGCAGGCGCTCATCGCCAGCGGCAGCGCGGCGGCGAGGCACAGGGCGGGCAGGATGCGGCGGGCGGCGACGGTCGGTGCGGGCATGGCGGGCTCTCCTTCGCGATGCGCGCCGGGCGCGCGATCAGCCGAGCCTGCGCCGCCCTGGCTGTGTCGCGAGTTAATGCATCGGATCGCGATGACCGATCCGCGACCGCGCGCACAACGCGTGAATGGGCGAGGGAGGTCCTAGGGACCCGCGGCGTTTCGTCTCGCTCTAATCGAAACGCCGCGGGTCCCTAGGACCTCCCGTCCGCGGATCCGAGACACCGGACGCGACCGCGGCTTGCAGGGCGATGCCTTGGATTGCGAGAGCCGGTTTATGATCGGGTACACGGCTTGCAGCGCCGTCGCGGGAGGGCCTCAGGGCCCGCTGCGTTTCGATTAGAGCGACACGAAACGCAGCGGGCCCTGAGGCCCTCCCACCGTGGGTTCGAAGTCTTGGGCGACGAGCCGCAGTCTATGTGGCCGCGATGCGGCTCAGCCGCAGCGCAGGCCGGTGATCGCGCCGCGGTCGTTGACGTCGACGTTGATGCGGTCTTCGCGGTAATCCATGGTCGCGGCCGAACCCGGGGTCAGCACGCGCACGTCGCGGCTGCGGGTTTCGCTGCGGATGCGGTCGACCGTGGCGGCGTCGGGCGCGCGGCCGATGGCCCAGCGCGCGGCCTCGGCGTTGCAGGTCGGGCTGACGTTGGTCGGCGGGATCGGGGTGGCGCAGGCGGACAGGATCAGGCCCAGCGCGGCGACCGGCAGCGCGAGGCGGAGAGAGATCGGAGAGGACATGGCGAGGCTCCTGCGTGAAGCATGGACGGGAGTGCCGCGAGACTGGGCCCGGCGGCGTGTGCGGCGCATGAAGGCCGGCATCGCGGCAACGGCGCGGCGGCGAAGGCCATGTCTGGCGCGTTGCCGCGTTGCGTCGCGACCGTGCCGTCGCTGCGAGGCAGGGCGAGTCTATACAAGCGCGATGAATGTTCTTGTATCGATTGTTTACGGTGCCGCCAACGTCTCGTTCGGAGCGTGTGGGAGGGACTTCAGTCCCGACGCCTTTCGATCGGATCGGAAACGAAAACGTCGGGACTGACGTCCCTCCCACAACAGCGGAATGCGTGGGCTCAGGATTCCTGCAGCGCCGCTTCGGCCTGCGCCTGCGCATACGCTAGCACCAGCCGCTGCATCAGCTCGGCCAGGGTGACCACGTCCTGGTGGTTGTGCGCGGCGACCCGCCGCAGCAGCGCGGACGAACCGCCGCGCAGGAACTGCAGCCACGCCGCCGGCGCTTGCGAACCGGGCAGGTCGTCCTCGCGCAGGATCCGCAGCAGTTCGCGCTCCAGCGTCGCGAGCCTGCAGTTCTCCCACACTCCGCGGTACAGCCGTCGCGCCGGGAACAGCAGGTCGACGTGATCGAGCCCGCTCAGCGGATTGGCGATGCGCGCCAGCCGGTAACGGGTGTTCAGCAGCGGCGCGTCGTAGCAGCGGCCGTTGTAGCTCGACAGCACCGTGTCCGGCGCCAGCCAGCGCGCGAACTCGCGCAGCATCGCGGCTTCGGCCGAGAGCGTGGAGATCATCAGCTGGCGGATGCGCAGGCCGTCGCCGAGCGCGGGATCGTCGTGCCAGTCGGCCGCGCCGATCATGAAGGCTCGGGTGCCGGTGCCGCCGGCCAGGCCGGTGGTCTCGGTGTCGAAGAACAGCAGCCGGCGCGGGTCGAGGCATTCGTCGGGACGCTTGGCGAAGGCCAGCGACAGCGCTTCGCGCGGGCCGGGCAGCGGCAGGTGGGCCTGGATCAGGTGCAGGCCCGGGGCGATTTCCTCGCCGGGCAGGGAGCGGTCGATCGGTCGATCGCGCAGCGCGGGTGCGTGCACGGGCGTAGCGGTGTGGGCCAGCGCGCGCGCGGTCGGCGCTCGGTCGCGCGCGCCGGCGCTCGGCGCCCGCGGCGCGGGCGTCGCCGCGCCCGCGGGTTTGCGTTCGCGCAACGCGATCAGGCGGCGCAGCGCGTCGAGGTCGGTGCGTTGCGGGCGGCTCGGCGCAAGACCGTCGGGGCCGAAGATGGCGTCGGCGCCGCTGGCATCGGCGACTGCGGCTACACGGTGCGTAGCGCTCGCTGCCGCCGCGTTCGCGGTCGGCGCGGCGGTGTCCGGCACGGCCGCAAGCGATGCGGCGGCCGTGGCCGCGTCGAGCATGGGCGCCGCCGGCAGCGCGCGGCGCGGGCCCGCGAACGCCGTCGCACTAGCCGCGTCGCGTTCCCGCGCGGGTCGTTCCGTCGCCATCGCGTCGCTGCGACCCGCCTGCTTCTGCAGCGCGCGCAGCTTGGCCAGGTCCAGGCTCATGCGTCGGCGTCCTCGAGCAGGCGCAACACCTGCAAGGCCAGCGTGCGCGGCGTGGCGCCGGCGCCTTCCTCGTCGCTGGCCAGGATCGGGCCGACGCAGGCCGGGCAGCCGGCGCGGCAGTCGCAGCCTTGCACCAGCTCGCGCGCCCGCGTCACCAGCTCGGCCTGGCGCAGCCACAGCGGCTCGCTCAGGCCGACGCCGCCGGGGAAATTGTCGTACAGGTACACGGTCGGCACGAACTGCTGCACTTCGCCGACCAGCGCCAGCGCCGCGTCGCCTTCGCCGTCGCCGGGACGGATCTGCCCGCGCCCGTCCTTGTCCTGGGTCGCGAACCAGGCGCCGTCGCCGTTGCCGACCGACTTCTGCAGATCGCGCGCATCGGCCATCACCGCCACCGTGGCGACGATGTGCAGCGCGTGCGCGGCGCCGAGAAAACCGTCGAGCGCGTCCTGGCGCGAAGCGAAGCGCGACAGCAGCACGCCCTGCGGCAACTGCCACCACAGCGCGGTGGTGTGCAGCTCCTGGTCGGGCAGGTTGACCGGCCCGTAGCCGATGCTTTCGTGGGTGTAGTAGCGGATCTTCTTGTAGCCGGCCACGCGCCGCACCACGTGCACTTCGCCATGGTGGCTGTCGCCGCGGCCGGCATCGCCGCCGTCGAAGCGTTCCAGCACCTTGAGCTTGGTGTAGTCGATCGAGTCGGTGTAGTAATCGACGTGGGTGCGGGTGACATAGGCCTTGCGGCCTTCCCAGTCCAGCCGTTCGACCTGGTACGGCACCGACTGGATCATGTGGATCGCGCCTTCGTACAAGGTCAGCGCCGCGGCCGAGTAATCGACTTCGGCGATGATGGTCTGGCGGCCGTCGCTGCGGTCGACCACGACGAAGTTGCCGTCGGCGACCGAACGCAGGCTGACCGCATTGGCCGGATAGCTGTCGGCGATCCACTCCCAGCGCTCGCCCTCGCGATGGACCACGCCGGTTTCGGCCAGCGCTTCCAGGAACACCTCCGGATCGACCGGGCCGAACGGCTCGCCCTGCTGGAACGGCAGCTCGAACGCGGCGCAGCGGATGTGGTCGAACAGGATCAGCGGCTGATCGGGGGCGATGCGCGCGTGTTCGGGCGACGCGTCGGCGAAGAAGTCCGGGTGCCGCACGACGTATTGGTCGAGCGGCTGCGAGCTGGCGACCATCACCCCGAGCGAGGGCTGCTGGCGCCGGCCGGCGCGGCCGAAGCGCTGCCACGTGGCCGCGACCGAGCCCGGATAGCCGTTGAGCACGACCACGTCGAGGCTGCCGATGTCCACGCCGAGCTCCAGTGCCGAAGTCGCGACGATGCCGTCGATACGGCCGTCGCGCATCGCCCGTTCGGCCTCGCGCCGCTCGCTCGGCAGATAACCGCCGCGGTAGGCGCGGATGCGCGCGGGCTTGCGCGGGTCGGAATCGAACACGTCCTTGAGGTACTTGGTCAGCACCTCGACCATCAAGCGCGTCTGCGCGAACACCAGGGTCTTGAGCCCGGCCTTGATCGCGATGCGGGCGATGCGGTTGCTCTGCGAACGCGCCGAGGCGCGCAGGCCGAGGTCGGCGTTGATCACCGGCGGGTTCCACAGCAGCACATGCTTGTCGCCGGTCGGCGCGCCGGAGTCTAGGATCGCGCGCACCGGCTGCTCGATCAGCGCCTCGGCGTGCGCCTGCGGATTGCCGATGGTGGCCGAGCACAGGATGAACTGCGGACGCACGCCGTAGAACGCGCAGATGCGCTTGAGCCGGCGCAGCACCCCGGCGACGTGGCTGCCGAACACGCCGCGGTAGGTGTGGACCTCGTCGATCACCACGTAGCGCAGGTTCTCGAAGAACTGCGCCCACTTGGTGTGATGCGGCAGGATCGCCTGGTGCAGCATGTCCGGGTTTGAGACGACGATGTCGCCGTGCAGGCGGATCGCCTGGCGCGCGTCGCCGGGGGTGTCGCCATCGAAGGTGAAGGCCTTGACTCCGAGATCGCCGGCGCGGTTGAGTTCCAGCAACTCGGCGACCTGATCCTGGGCCAGCGCCTTGGTCGGGAACAGGTACAGCGCTTTCGCGCCCGAGGTCATCGCCGCGCTAACCACTGGCAGGGTGTAGCACAGCGATTTGCCGGAGGCGGTCGGCGTGACCACGGCGACGTGCTCGCCGGCCTGCGCCGCCTGCCAGGCTTCGGCCTGATGGCTGTAGAGCCGGTCGATGCCGCGCGCGCGCAGCGCGGCTTTCAGCGGCTCGGGCAGGTCCTCGGGCAACGGCGCGTAACGGCCCTCGCGGCCCGGCAGGGTGAAGTGCCCGGTGATGCGGGCGCCGTAGCGGCGTTGCAGGCGCTGGGCCAGGGCGGCGCCGTGGCGCGCCGGCAGCGGCGCATCCTCGCCCTCGGGCTTGCGCGCGTTGGGGTGGGCGGGGACGAGGTCGTGGTGCGCGGGATCGATGAGGGCGGACATGAAGGGGCTCGGGCGAAGGCTCGGGCGGAAGCGTGAGCGCGGACAGGTGCAGTCTCGTTGTACGCGACCGGGGTCTCAGCGTGTGAGACGGCGGCGTGGCGGACGGCGCCGACTTTGCCGCTTGTGGCGGCGGCTGTTCTTGTGGGAGGGCCTTCAGGCCCGAAGCTCTCGTTTCAGTTCGCCGCGACCTGAGCCGAAGGCATCGGGCCTGAAGGCCCTGCCACAACAGCCCGCGGCAAAGCCTGTATCCTTGCGCGCCGCGAATTCCAGGCCCGCCCATGAAGATCGGCATCGACTTCGGCACCAGCTACTCGGCCGCCGCCGCCGTCATCGACGGCGAAGTCCGTACCGTGCGCTTCGGCCAGGAGCGCCAGTTCCGCACCACGGTGTACTTCCCCGAAGCCGTGCCCGACCTCGACAAGTTCGAGCTCGACGACGCGATGGAGGCCGAGGTCGAGGCGCTGGTGCGCAGCGCCCGCGCCGAGCAGAACCGCAACCCCGCGCAGGCCCGGCGCAGCGACCTCGAACTGCGCCGCGACGCGGTGCGCGCGGTGCGCCGGCAATGGCTGGAGCGGCAGGTGCGCGAGGCGCGCGCTTCGGCCGCGTCGCTGCAGAACGCGGTGTACGGCGAGGAGGCGGTCGAGGCCTACCTGATCGAAGGCTTCGGCAATCTGGTGCAGTCGCCCAAGTCGATGCTCGGCTATCAGCTGGCGCCGCACGTGCGCCAGACCATCGTCGGCATCGCCGGCTACATCCTCGAACACATCCGCCTCAACGCCAGCCAGCAGTTCGGCGCCAACGTGCGCGCGGCGGTGCTCGGCCGGCCGGTGCAGTTCCGCAGCTCGATGGGCGCGGCCGGCGGCGACCAGGCGCTGGAGATCCTGCGCGAAGCCGCGGCCGGCGCCGGTTTCGACGAAGTCGACTTTCTCGAAGAACCGGTGGCCGCGGCGCTCGGCCACCACGCACAGAGCGCCCAGCGCCACCGCGCGCTGGTGGTCGACATCGGCGGCGGCACCAGCGACATCACCCTGGCCGAAGTCGGCGGCGCGCAGCCGCCGCGGGTGCTGGGCTCGTGGGGCATCGCCCGCGGCGGCGTCGACGTCGATCTCGCGCTGAGCCTGTCGCGGTTCATGCCGCTGTTCGGCAAGGGCGCCACGCGCGTGCCGGCGCACCATTTCGTCGAAGCCGCGACCGTGCACGACGTGATCCGCCAGCGCGACTTCCAGCGCCGCGACGCCTACCGCGACGTGCCCGCTCCGTTCGGCCCGCGCTTGATCGCGCTGCAGGACACCGGCAACACCACCCGCCTAAGCCGCGCGGTGGAGGCGGCCAAGGTCGAGTTGAGCTCGCGCGAACGCAACCGCGCCGCGTTGGACTACATCGAGACCGGGCTGTTCCAGGAGGTGTTGGCGCCGGATCTGACCGCGGCGGCCGAAGGCTTCCTCGGTTTCCTGACCGAACTGCTCGGCGAGGTCTCGGCGCAGATCGACGCGCCGCCGCAGGTGGTGTTCCTCACCGGCGGCATGTCGCGCGCGCCGTACGTGCGCGCCGCGGTGCAGCGGTGCTTTCCGGATGCGCAGCTGGTCGCGGGGGATCCGTCGCTGGGGGTGGTGTCGGGGTTGGCGTTCGCGGCGTTGGCTGGGCGCTGAGTGCGTGGCGGCCCTGCGGGTATCGAAAGGTGCGCAGCGGCGTGGGTCGCGGAGCGGGCGCGCCGCGATCTGACCGGAAGGCGTCGGGCCTGAAGGCCCTCCCACAAAAGCTTGCGCGACCCGCTCTTGTGGGAGGGCTTTCAGGCCCGACGCTCTGCGCTCAGATCGCCGCGATCCGCCCTCCTGCTAGCGTGTACGCATCCGCCGCCGCACGCACGCCGATGACCGACCGCCCCTACTCGCCCTCCTGCGACCGCAACCGCGACCCCATCCTCGCGGTCCTGCGCGACCAGTTCGCCGACCGCCGCGAGGCGCTGGAAATCGGCAGCGGCACCGGCCAGCACGCGGTGCATTTCGCCGCGGCGATGCCGTGGCTGCGCTGGCAGTGCTCCGACGCCGCCGCGTATCTGCCCGGCATCCGCGCCTGGCTCGACGAGGCGGCCTTGCCGAACACGCCGCCGCCGCTGGAATTGCAGGCGGTCGTCGAGCCCGCGCCGGGCTTCGCGCCCGCGCCGCCGCTGCCGCGCGGCCCGGCGGGCGACGCGCGCGGTTTCGACGCGGTATTCAGCGCCAACACCCTGCACATCATGGGCTGGCCGCAGGTCGAGGCGTTCTTCGCCGGGTTGGCGACGGTACTGGCCGCGCAGGCGAGCGTGGTCGTGTACGGGCCGTTCAACTACCGCGGCCGCTACACCAGCGACAGCAACCGCGATTTCGACGGTTGGCTGAAGGCGCGCGATCCGGTCTCGGGCATCCGCGATTTCGAAGCGGTCGATGCGCTCGCGGCCGCCATCGGCGTGCGCTTGCGCGAGGACATCGCGATGCCGGCCAACAACCGCTGCCTGGTCTGGCGTCGCGACTGAACTGCGACGCAACTAGCACGGCGCCGCGGCTGCGACGCTGCGGCGCTTGACCGCGGCGGTGGCGCGATCCGCACAATGGCAGCGGTTCCAAACCGGTCCTCGCTCATGCATTCCTCGCTTTGGTCCGCGCTGTCGTGCGCGCTCGTCCTGGCGGTCGCGGCTTGCCGGCCGGCCCCGCCGCCGCCCGCCGCGGTGGCGCAGAGCGAGACCGCGGCCGCCCAGGCTGCGCCGACGCCGCAATGGCGCGTATCCGACTGGCCGCTGCCGGCCACCGGCGCGGCGGCGCAGCCCGACCTGATCGCCGCGCCCGACGGCGGCTGGCTGCTGTCGTGGATCGAGCCCGGCGCGCGTGGCGGGCATGCGCTCAAGTTCGCCCGCGCCGGCCGCGACGGCGCCTGGGGCCCGATCCGCACCATCGCCCAGGGCCGCGACTGGTTCGTCAACTGGGCCGACACGCCGCATATCGCGCTGGCTGCCGACGGCGCGCTGTGGGCGCACTGGCTGCGCAAGTCGGCGCCGGCGACCTATGCCTACGACGTGGTGCTGAGCCGTTCCGGCGATGGCGGCACGACCTGGTCGGAACCGGCGAAGGTCAACGACGACGGCACCGCGACCGAGCACGGCTTCGTCTCGCTGTGGCCCGACGGCGCCGACGGCATCGGCGTGGCCTGGCTCGACGGCCGCCGCACGGGCGGCGGCGAAGGCCACGAAGGCGGCGCTCACGCCGGCCACCGCGGCGCGATGACCCTGCGCGCCGCGCGTTTCGACGCGCGCTCGCAACGTTCGCTCGACAGCGAGCTCGACCCGATGACCTGCGATTGCTGCCAGACCGATGCCGCGCCGACCGCGCGCGGCCCGCTGCTGGTCTATCGCGACCGCGACGCGCAGGAAATCCGCGACATCGCCGCGACCCGCCGCGAGCCCGGCGGCTGGACCGCGCCGCGGCACGTGCACGCCGACCGCTGGACCATGCCGGCCTGCCCGGTCAACGGCCCGTCGGCGGCGGCGCGCGGCGACGACGCGATCGTCGCCTGGTACACCGCCGCCGGCGGCGAATCCAAGGTGCAGGCCGCGCGCAGCGGCGACGCGGGCACGACCTTCGGCGCGCCGGTCGTGCTCGACCGCGGCGAGCCGGTGCAGGGCCGGGTCGAAGCCGCGCTCGGCGCGGACGCGGCCTGGGTGTTGTGGCTGCGCGAGGACCGGCAAGACGGCCAGACCCTGTGGCTGGCGCGGCTGGCGCCGGACCTGTCGCGCGAACTGCAGCGGGTGCAGGTGGCGCGGTTGCAGGGCCGCGGCCGCGGCACCGGGTTCCCGCAGCTGGCGGCCGGCGACGGCGCGGTCTACATCGCCTGGACCGAACTGGCCGACGGCGCCGCGCGCCTGCGCGGGGCCAGGCTTCAGCCCGAAGCGACCGTCTCCAGCAGCGGCGAATCGAACATCGAGGCCGGCGAGACCACCGGCTCGTCCAGCGGCACGCGCGCGCCGTAGCGTTCGCGCAGCTTGGCCTTCACCGCCGGGTCGTCGAGCTCGAACTCGCGCAGGCGTTGCAGGCGGCCGATGCGCACGCCCATGGCGCGGTCGTAGAGCTTGTAGACCAGTTCGCTGCAGTAGATGCGCTGGTCCGACCAACCGAAGGCGAGGTCGTAATGCTTGCCGCGCAGCCGCTCGGCCTGCGCGCGCAGGCGCCGCACCTGCGCGGCGTCCGGCGGCGCGCGCAGGCGCTTGGCGACGTAGCGCCCGCCCTGGCCGCGCGCGATCCAGTCGGCGAGCGGGGTGTAGCGCACCGGTTCCACCGCCTCGAACACATAGGGCCGGCCGCCGCGATGCAGGACCACGCCCATGTGGCTGTAACGCGAGCCGGTCGCGCGCTGGATCGCCAGGCTTTGGGCCGAGCGCGACGCGTGGAAGACCAGGTCGCCGTCGCGCAGCGCCGGCGGTGCGGCGCGCGCGCAGGCCGCGCATGCGGCCAGCGCGGCGGACAAGGCCAGGCCGCGGGCGAAGGCGCCGATCATGCCGGCGCGGCGTCGGCGCCCGCGTCGGCCTCGGCGGTCGCGTACAGGCGCACGTCCCGGTTCTCGGTGCCGTGCCGGATCGTGCCCTGCGCGCGCATGCCCAGGCGTTCGAGCACCTTGATCGAGGACGCGTTGTCGGGATTGACGATCGCCAGCACCCGCGGCAGCGCCAGCGTGGCGCCGGCGTAGCGCAGCACCGCTTCGCCGGCCTCGACCGCGTAGCCGCGCTGCCAATGGCGCTGCAGGAAGGCGTAGCCCAGGTCGGGGTCGGGCAGGGTATCGCGGCGCAGCAGCCCGCACAGGCCGATGGGCTCGCCGCCCTCGCGCAGTTCCACCCGCCACAGGCCGAAGCCGTGGCGCGCGTAACTGGCGGCGGGGCCGTCGTGGATGTAGCGCAGCGCGCCGTCGAGATCGCGCACGCCGCGGTCGCCGATGCCGCCGAGGAAGCCGGGTTCGTTGAGCAGTTCGAGGATGAAGCCGGCATCGCCGGCGGCGAGCTCGCGCAGGGTCAGGCGGTCGGTGTGGATCGTCGGCATGGGCGGCGGCGCGCGCGGGAGGGTGGGGCAACGATACGACAGTGGCGGCGCCGGGTGAGGCGAGGATGAAGCCGCGCCGCGGCTACACTGGCCGGCCGTTCCCGCTGCCGTTCGCGCCGCCATGACCGAACCCGACCGCCTGCACGAGATCCACCCCATCGCCGAGGACAAGCGCCGCGCCGTGCTCGACGCGCTGGCCGCGATCGAGCGCGAGCAAGACGTGCGGGTGATCTACGCCTGCGAATCGGGCAGCCGCGGCTGGGGCTTTTCCTCGCCCGACAGCGATTACGACGCGCGCTTCGTCTACGTGCACCGGCAGCCGTGGTACCTGACCGTCAACGAGCGCACCGGCCCGGGCGAGCCGCAGCGCGACGTGATCGAACTGCCGATCGAGGCCGATCTGGACGTCGCCGGCTGGGACTTGCGCAAGGCGCTGCGGCTGGTGTCCAAGTCCAACCCGACGCTGCTGGAGTGGCTGCGCTCGCCGATCGTGTATCGCCGCGACGACGCCCTGGCCGCGGGCCTGCACGGCCTGGCCGAGCGGTTCTACTCGCCGGTCGCGGCGTGGCACCACTATCTGAGCCTGGCCCGCGGCACCTTCAACGCGCACCTGGGCGGCGACAGCATCCGCACCAAGAAATATCTGTACGTGCTGCGTCCGGTGCTGGCCTGCCAATGGATCGAGCGCGAGGACGCCGCGCCGCCGATGGCGTTCGAGTCGTTGCTGGAGCGTTTGTTGCCCGACGGCCCGGTGCGCGCGGCGATCGAGGACCTGCTCGCGCGCAAGCGGCGCAGCGCCGAGGTCGAGGCCGGGCCGCGGGTGCCGGCGCTGAGCGATTTTCTCGCCGCCGAACTCGAGCGCATGCAGACGCAGCCGCCGCAACTGGCGCCGGGTCGCGGCCGCGGCGAGGAGCTCGACGAGTTCCTGCGCGCCGCGCTGGCGCAACCGTGGTGACGCTTCCGGGCGCGGCGGTCGTGGGAGGGCCTTCAGGCCCGATGCTCTTGCCGCAAATCGCGATGACCTGACCGAACGGCATCGGGCCTGAAGGCCCTCCCATAGAAGGCCTTGCCGCAACCGCGCGACCGGGATCAGTTCGACAGCGGCAACGGCTGCTGCAACGGCTCGATCGTGCCTTCCCCGCGCATCACCTTCTTGTATTCCTTGCGCGAGACCGAGATGTAGCGGTCGTTGCCGCCGATCTCCACCTGCGGGCCGTCGAGCACGGCGCGGCCGGCCGCGTCCACGCGCACGTTCATGGTCGCCTTCTTGCCGCTGTGGCAGATGGTCTTGATCTCGCTGAGTTCGTCCGCCCAGGCCAGCAGGTACTGGCTGCCCTCGAACAGTTCGCCGCGGAAATCGGTGCGCAGGCCGTAGCACAGCACCGGGATGCGCAGCGCGTCGACCACCTCGCTGAGCTGCCAGACCTGGGCCCGGCTGAGGAACTGCGACTCGTCGACCAGCACGCAGTGCAGCGCGCCGTGCGCGGCGATGTCGGCGCGGATCAGCGCCTCCAGGTCCTGGTCGCGCTCGAACGCCACGCCTTCGGCGCGCAGGCCGATGCGCGAGGCGACCACGCCGGCGCCGGCGCGATCGTCCAGGTGCGGGGTCAGGATCGCGGTGCGCATGCCGCGCTCGCGGTAGTTGTGCGCCGACTGCAGCAGCGTCGTGGTCTTGCCGGCGTTCATCGCCGAATAATAGAAATAGAGCTTGGCCATGCGCGCAGTGTAGGGCGCGCGGCGGCGCGGCTACAGACTTGACGCGGTGCGTTGCCGCGCCCCGGGCCGCCTGGGGCGCGGCCGCCGCGGCGCTCGCGCGCTTTTGTCGCGATGATGCGGCGGGCCGTGGCCGCGCGGCCCGGAGTGCGCCCCGTGGCGCCTGCGGCGTCTCAACAAGACGCGCGCCCGACGCGCCCCCGCGCCCCCAGGCGCCGCCGGGTAGACTATCCGGCCAGCCCGGCCCCCGCCGGCGATCCGGCGTCCCATGCACGGTCTCAATCCTCCCCAGCGCGCCGCCGTCCTGAACACCGACGGCCCCCTGCTCGTGCTCGCCGGCGCGGGCAGCGGCAAGACCCGCGTGATCGTGGAGAAGATCGCCCATCTGATCGCTTCCGGCCGGATGCCGGCCAAGCGCATCGCCGCGATCACCTTCACCAACAAGTCGGCCAAGGAAATGCGCGAGCGCGTGGCCAAGCGCATCCGCGGCGACGCGGCCGACGGACTGACCATCTGCACCTTCCACGCGCTGGGCCTGAAATTCCTGCAGATCGAGCACGCCAAGCTCGGCCTGCGCCGCGGCTTCAGCGTGTTCGACAGCGACGACAGCAACGCCCAGATCAAGGACCTGCTGCCGGCCGGGACCAAGCCGGACGTGCTCGACGACATGCGCAACTTGATCTCGCGGGCCAAGAACGCGGGCCTGTCGCCGGAGCAGGCGATGGCCGAATCGCGCAGCCCGCGCGAGATCGAGGCGGCGACCGTGTACGAGCTGTACCAAAAGCGCCTGACCACCTTCAACGCGGTCGATTTCGACGACCTGATCCGGCTGCCGGTGCAACTGCTGGAAGCCGACCGCGACGCGCAGCTGGCCTGGCGCGAGCGCATCGGCTACCTGCTGGTGGACGAGTGCCAGGACACCAACGATGCCCAGTACCGCCTGCTCAAGGCGCTGGCCGGGCCGGCCGGGCTGTTCACCTGCGTAGGCGACGACGATCAGTCGATCTACGCCTGGCGCGGCGCCAATCCGGACAACCTGCTGGAGCTGGGCAAGGACTATCCCACCCTGGAGATCGTCAAGCTCGAACAGAACTACCGCTGCAGCAACCGCGTGCTGCGCGCGGCCAACGCGCTGATCGCGCACAACCCGCACGAGCACCCCAAGACCTTGTGGAGCGACCAGGCCGACGGTGAGCGCATCCGGGTGTGGGAATGCCGCGACAGCGCGCACGAGGCCGAGAAGGTCGCCGCCGAGATCCACTTCCAGCAGCAGAAGCACAACGCGCCGTGGAGCGACTTCTGCATCCTGTTCCGCGGCAACCACCAGAGCCGCGCGCTGGAAAAGGCGCTGCAGTTGTTGCGGGTGCCGTACCACTTGAGCGGCGGCACCGCGTTCCTGGAGCGCGGCGAAGTCAAGGACGCGCTGGCGTGGCTGCGGCTGGTGGCCAATCCCGACGACGACGCGGCGTTCCTGCGCGCGGTCACCGCGCCCAAGCGCGAGGTCGGCGCGACCTCGCTGGCCAAGCTAGCGGAGATGGCGCGCCATGCGCAGCTGCCGATGTCGCGCATGGCCGAGTCGATCCACGCGATCAAGCAACTCACCCCGCGCGCCGGCAACGCGCTCGACGGCTTCGTCAACATCGTGCGCTTCCTGCGCGAGGAGGCCCAGCGCATCAGTCCCGGCGAACTGGTCGGGGTGCTGGCCGAGCGCAGCGGCCTGCTCGCCTCGATCCGCGCCCAGTGCAAGGACGAAGCCAGCTACCAGCGGCGCAAGGAAAACCTGGCCGAACTGTCGGGCTGGTTCGACGGCGGCCGCGGCTCCGGCCCCGGCGAACTGGCCGCGCAGCTGGCGCTGCTGTCGCACGCCGACAAGGGCGAGGCCGGCAACCAGGTGCGGCTGATGAGCCTGCACGCGGCCAAGGGCCTGGAGTTCCGCTTCGTCTTCATCGTCGGCGTCGAGGACGGCAACCTGCCGCACGACGCCAGTCTCGACGAAGGCCGTCTCGACGAAGAGCGGCGGCTGATGTACGTCGGCATCACCCGCGCCAAGGAGCAGCTGTACCTGTCGCACTCGCGCGAAACCCAGCGCTGGGGCGAACGCATCCGGCTCAAGCCGAGCCGCTTCATCGACGAACTGCCGCCCGGCGAGCTGCAGCGCGACGGCGCCGACCCGGTCGCCGACGCCGAGCGCAAGCGCGAGCGCTCGCTGGCCGGCTTCGCCGCGATCAAGGCGCTGCTGGAAGAAGGCTGAGTCATGCCGGACGCGGCCCGGCTGTTGTGGGAGGGCCTTCAGGCCCGATGCCTTCCGCTCCGATCACGGCGCATCCCGCCTTCCCCTTCCCCGGAAGGCGCAACCGCGCACGCGACCGCGCCGCACGAACACGCTAGGCTGGCGCCACTTCCCCCGAAGGCCGCGCCCATGCCCCTGCTGATCAACGCCTATTCCACGCTCGCCTCGCCGCCGGCGCCTGCGTTCCTGGCCCAGCCGCCCGCGCGCCGCGACCGCAGCGATCCGGAACTGGTGCCGCACCTGCAGGGCTTCGTCGGTTACGTGATGAGCACGGTCGAGGACGGCATGGACGCGCGCACCTTCGGCGTGCTGCGCCATCTGCAGCGGGTCCAGACCCAGTTCTCGTTCGAGGTGGACGAACGCGACTTCGACGCGCTCGCCGCGTGGGGCGAGGCCGCCAACGTGCTGTGCTTCCTGCCCGACGGCAGCGTGCGCGACGCCGCCGGCAACGTCCTGGCCAGCCGCGGCGAACCGCCGGTGGAGGCCGACGCCGCGCTGCCGTATCCGTCCGACGCGCGCGAACGCAAGCGCCGCAGCGAGGCCGAACTGCAGCAACTCGGCGCGGCGCCGCCCGCGCACCTGCCGCCGGTGCTCGGCGCCGGCGAAGTGCGCCTGCGCGAGGCCGACGAGACGATGCGCCGCATGCTGGCCTTGTGCGCGGTGGCGGTGCGCGCCGAATCGCTGAGCTCGCAGCCGCTGTCGGTCGAGGAAATCCGCGCCAAGCTCGGCCCCGGCGTGGCCGAGTTGAGCCCGGCCGAACGCGCGTTCATCGCCGCCGACAAGCCCGACGAGGAAACCTGGGCCAACCAGGGCTGGCGCTACGAAAGCGCCGCGCTGCTGCAATGGGCGCTGGGCCTGAGCGACACCCTGCCGGCGCCAACCGCGATCTGCGATGCGGGCCGGGTCGCGCGCGTCGCCATCGACCACGCCGACGAAGCCGCCATCGCCGGCGCGCGCCTGCGTCCGTTGCCGGAACTGCTGGACGCGCTCGACGCGATCTACCGCCGCCACTGGCTGGTGCGCCAGGCGCGGCTGGACGACAAGCCCGCGCCGATCGGCCTGCATCCCAGCGTCGTCTACGAGCGCCACTACGCGCTGAACTGGCTGCTGCGTTTCGACGAGCAGGATTGGGACGAAGTCGGTACGCCGACCTGAAGCCGGCCTCGCGGTCTTCCGCGTTTTTTTGCGTCACCCGGACATCCCGCCGCATGAACCTCGTCGTCCGTCCCGCCACGCCCGCCGATCGCGCCGACGTGCTCGCGCTGAACCTGGAAGCCGAAGCGCTGATGAGCCCGATGGACCACGCGCGCCTGCTCGCGCTGGAAGCGCAATCGGTCTACCACCGCATCGTCCACGACGGCCAGTCCGCGATCGCGTTCCTGCTCGCGTTCGACGAGCGCGCCGACTACGACAGCCCGAACTACCTGTGGTATCGCCAGCGCTATCCGCGCTTTGTCTACATCGACCGCATCGCGGTGGCCGCGAGCCACCGCAACCGCCGGATCGGCGGCCTGCTCTACGACGACGTGTTCGCGTTCGCGCGCGAACATGGCGTCGGCACGGTCGCGGCGGAGTTCTACATCGAGCCGTTCAACGAAGCGTCGAGCCGGTTCCACGCGCGCTACGGATTCGGCGAGGTCGGAACGCAATGGGTCGCGCAGGGACGCAAGCGCGTGTCGCTGCAGATCGCGGCGGTGCCGCGCGACTGATGCAGTCGCGATGTTGCGCGCGCATCGCGAAAAAAACGCGCCGGCACTTGCCTGCACGATTTGCGTTTTGCTATGTTGCGCGCATGGACATCATCTTCCACCGCCGACTACGCCTGAGCGCGCGACTGCATCGTCGCGACGCCGGCGTGCGTTCGAGCGGAATCCGACTAGGTTGACCCCATCGCTCCGATCCCTTGCGGATTGGAGCAGCCGGGGTCGCTAGCGGTACGACTCGAAGGCGCCGAAAGGCGCCTTCGTCGTTTTCGCCTTTCGGCATTGCACCCGCCACCGACTTCGCTGCGCCTTCGCCGGTGCGGCGCGGGACCCCGCGCGCCTGCATCCGCATCGCCCTTCCACGCCCGAATGACGTAATGGAAAACGTGCAGCCCTGAGATGGCTGTGGCCGCAAGGCCGTGCGGGTTCGAGTCCCGCTTCGGGCACCACCTCGCATAACTCCATCCGCCCGGATGGCGAAACGGAAAACGCGCCGGTCTCAGAAGCCGGTGGCCGCAAGGCCGTGTGGGTTCGAATCCCACTCCGGGCACCACCATCGACATCGATACACGCTGCGCCCAAGTGACGTAACTGGCAACCGTGCCGGCCTCAGATGCCGGTGGCCGCGAGGCCGTGCGGGTTCGACTCCCGCCTTGGGCACCAACCGAATCCAAACGCGATCCATCCGCCCGGATGGCGAAACGGCAAACGCAACGGTCTTAAACACCGTGGCCGAAAGGCGGTGCGGGTTCGAGTCCCGCTCCGGGCACCACCATCGATATCGATACACGCTGCGCCCAAGTGACGTAACTGGCAACCGTGCCGGCCTCAGACGCCGGTGGCCGCGAGGCCGTGCGGGTTCGACTCCCGCCTTGGGCACCACCGCATCGGCCGCCGTGCGCGGCAATGCCGCGCGTAGGCAAAACTGCGATGATCGCAGCCGGTCCCGGTGCATCGGTTCGCGCATGATCGTGCGGCATCCTTCTTCGTCCATCGTCCCGCCGCGATGATGCCGGCCCTGGCCCGCGTCGGCCTGCACCTGCGCCCGATGGCCATGGCCGACGCGCCGGCGTGGTTCGCCTATCTGTCGCTGCCCGATGCGGTCGAGCACACCAGTTGGCGCCTGGACGGGATCGAGACGCTGTATCCGCAGATCGCCGCGTCCAATCCGTTCCGCGCCGACGCGCCGGCCTTGTTCGCCATCGTCGACGACCTCGACGAGTTGGTCGGAACGGTCGGCTTCCACACCGTGCTCGACGCGCCGCGCGGCGGCGAGATCGCCTACAACCTGCATCCGGCGCATTGGGGCCGAGGCATCGCCAGCGAGGCGTGCGCGGCGCTGGCGCAGTGGGGGTTGGAACAGCGCGGCTACCGGCGGGTGGAGGCGTATGCGCTGGACAGCAACGCGGCCAGCCAGCGCGTGCTCGACAAATGCGGGTTCCGGCGCGTGCGCCTGGAGCCGGGCCTGCGCGCGGTGCGCGGGCAGCCGCGCGATTTCTGGCTGTACCGGCGCGAGGCCTGAGCCCGCCGTTGCCTTCGGCGCCGCGCGGCTTGCCAGCGGCGCGGCGGCGGACGATGATCCGGCCACTTCAACGGACGAGGTCGACGATCATGCGGTGGTGCGTTTCCGCGATTGGCTTGAGCCTGTGTTTCCTCGCCGCCGCCGCGTGCGCCGGCGAGCGCCCCGAGTTCCTCGCCTCGCCCGATCCGGCGGCGGCCGCGCTGCCGTTCTCCGAGGCGGTGCGCAGCGGCGATCTGCTGTTCCTGTCGGGCCAGATCGGCACCGTGCCGGGCGCCGACAACGCGTTGGCGAAGGGCGGGATCGGGCCGGAGGCCGAGCAGACGTTGGGCAACGTCCGCGCCGTGCTCGAACGCCACGGCGCGTCGATGCGCGATGTGGTCAAGTGCACGGTGTTCCTGGCCGACATCGGCGACTGGCCGGCGTTCAACGCGGTCTATCGCCGGCATTTCAGTGCGCCGTTCCCGGCGCGCAGCGCCTTGGCGGCCTCGGGCCTGGCGATGGGCGCCAAGGTCGAGGTCGAATGCATCGCGCAGGCGCCGCGCAAGGCGGGCAAGCGGCGATGACGGCCTGGTTCGGTGAAGGTGCGCGCCGCGGGACCCGCATCGCGCGGCCGCGCGGCGCGTGGCTGCGCGTGGCTGCGCTGGCGTTGTGTCTGGCGGCGGCGCCGGTCGCGTTGGCCGACGAGGCGGAGCGCTACGCGCTGCCCGGCGCCGTGCTGTCGGAGCCGCGCGCGCATCCGGATTGGCCGTGCCTGGCCTCGTTGCTGCAGCAGATCGTCGACGACCAGGGCGCGCGCGGTGTCAACGCCCTGCATATCGGCCGGGTGGTGCGCGAGGACGACGACGGCAACGACTTCGTGCGCGTGTACTGGCCGCGGCGGCGCGCGATCTTGCTGGTGTCGCTGAACCGCAACGGCTGCGCCGATCCGGACTATCGCTACGGTTCGCTCGGACTGGGCTGGTACCGGACCAAGGCGCGCATCGATCTGGATCATCACGTGCGCGCGACCGAAGCCGAGATCAGCGGAAGCAGCTTCCTGGTCACGCGCGCCTGGGCCGACGCGGTGATCGCCGAATGCACGACGCACGGCACCGAACTCGAGCTGCGGCGCGCGCGCCGGCGGCGCAAGGACGCGGACGCCGACGCGCTGTAGCCGGCGCGGGTCGCGGCCGAGGCGTCGTCGGTTGCGACCCGCGCGAAGGCGCCCGTTGGGGCGTCCGCTGATCGGCTAAGGCGGGCCGCGGCAGGCGCAGAGCCGCCCGCCGCCGGGACCTGCGCGTGCGCCGTTTGCCGAAGCCGGCCATTGGCTTGATCGACGCCGTTGCCAACGCTGCGGGGATCGGCCTTTCGCCGGGTCCCCGACCCGCCACGCGGCGCGCCGCCGGTGCCGGCAGCGCCGCCGCGCCCGGGGCGGCTGGCCCCGACCGGAGCCTCCGCGCCGGCGCCGGCGCATTCGACACCCTTTCGCGCCGCGGCCTACACTCCCCGCCTTTCCCAGGGGATTCCAGCGCATGCAGATCCGCGCCTCTCTCGCCCGCGTTCCCGTCGCCGCGCTCGCCTGCGCGCTGGCGCTGGCCGCGTGCAAGCCGCAGCCGGGCCAGCCGGCCGATGCCGCCGCGCCCGCGGCGCCCGCCGCCAAGCCCGACGCTGCCGCCGCGGCACCGGCCGCCGCGGCCAAGCCCACCGGCGCCGACGACAACCTCAACGCGGTGCTGTGGATGCAGCGTTCGGTCGAGTACCGCGCCAGCGCCGAGACGATCTACCGCGCCGCCGCCGACAAGCTCGACGTCGCGCTCAAGCAGCCCAACTGGGACGCGCTGGTGCCGGACGAGCGCGGCAACGCCGCCAAGGGCCTCAAGCCCGCGGTGGTGATGGACGTGGACGAGACCGTGCTCGACAACTCGCCGTACCAGGCGCGGTTGGTGCGCGACGGCAAGGAATACGACGAAGTCACCTGGGACGCATGGGTGGCGGAGAAAAAAGCCAAGCCGGTCCCCGGCGTGGTCGAGTTCGCCAAGGCCGCGCAGGCCAAGGGCGTGACCATCCTGTACCTGTCCAACCGCGCGGTGCATTTGAAGGAGGCCACGCTCGCCAACCTGCGCAGCGTCGGCCTGCCGGTCGCCGACGATTCGGTGTTCCTCGGCCTGGGCACGGTGGTGGACGGTTGCGAGCAGAACGGCAGCGAGAAGAACTGCCGCCGCCTGCTGGCCGGCAAGCAGTACCGCGTGCTGATGCAGTTCGGCGACCAGATCGGCGACTTCGTGCAGGTGGTGGCGAACACGCCCGAAGGCCGCGACGGCCTGCTGGAGCAGTACCACGACTGGTTCGGCGAACGCTGGTGGATGCTGCCGAACCCGAGCTACGGCTCGTGGGAGGCGATGACCTTCAACAACGACTACAGCCAGTCGCGCGAGGCGCGGCGCGAGGCCAAGCGCAAGGCGCTGGACGTGGCGCCGTAAGGCGTCTCAGCTCTCTATGTGATTATATATTCATATAAATCAGTAGCTTACATCGATATACTTCAGGTATTGCATTAACTTGGCCGCAGCGTTAGTCTGCCCGCATCCCGGCTGCGGCCGGGGCCATGCCACAACTCGTACTCTCCGGCGCAAGCCGGATTTGAAGGAGGCCTCGCGCCTCCTTTTTCTTTTCTGCGCAGCCGTCGTCGCCCCTTGTAGGAGCGGCGCGAGCCGCGTCCGCGATACCGCGCTTGCGGCGGACCTTGGATAAAAATTCGCCACGCGCACGCGCACGCGCACGCACGCGTGCGTGTTGTGTCGGCCGGTTCGCGCAGCGTTTTCCGGTGAGTTTCGCCGCGACGGATTTGGCGCGGTCGCGGCGTGCGCCGCTCCTACAGGCAGGCCATGCGGGTTTGCGATGCGGCGGCGTCAGTAGGTGACGGTGACGACGACGGTGTCGGTGTAGCTACCCGGCGTCGCGGTCTGCGGCGCCACGCGTCCGTACACCGTTTGCGATTGCGCCGCGCCGGTGCCGGTGCCGCTGACCGTATCGGTGCCCAGCGTCGTGCCCCAGCGCTGGCTGCGGCCGCTGTCGCGGTAGAGTTCGTAGGGCACGAACTGACCGCCGGCGCTGCGCATGCGGCGGATGTTGCCGCTGGCGTTGAGGCCGTTGCCGATGCCCAGTTGCCAGGCGGTGCGGCCGGTGCAGGTCAGGCCGATCGCGGTGGTGCGGTCGACGTTGGCGGTGACGTAACCGGGGACGCTGCCGAAGGCCAGGTCGGGTACCGGCTTGGGGCTCAGCGCGCAGGTGTTGGGCACCGAGCCGTTGACGGTGAAGGGAAAGCTCGACGGCGTGCCGGTGCTGCCGCCGCTGACGCAGGAGGCCGGCATCGGCGGGGTGCCGAGCAGCGCTTCGGCGTATTGGAATTCGATGCGGGTGTCGGCGGCGGCGGTGAAGCGGTTGCGGTAGGTGCCGGCGTTGAGCGCGGTCTGCGCGGGGATGCGGCCGTACAAGGTCGCGGTCAGGGTTTGGCTGCCGCCGATCGCGATCACTTCGTAGTCGAACTGCAGCGGCAGGAAGTTCGGCACGGTCGCGTTGCCGCGCGCGCCCCAGATCTGGCTGCGCGCGCTGTCGGTGTAGAGCTGCATCTGCATCGCGTCGCCCGGGGTGTTGGTCATGCGCCGCGGCGCCAGGGTGCCGCCGCCGTCGGTGCCGCTGAAGATGCTCACGCACATGTTGACCCGGGCCCGCGCCAGCAGCGACAGCGCGCCGGTCGAGCAGGTGACGGTGAGGGTGGCGGTGGCGTCGACGGCGGCGCCGGTGGTCGCGGCGAAGTTGAGGTTGGTCATGCTCCCCGTGCACGAGGTCGCCGCGTGCGCGGGCGCGGCCAAGGCCAGCGCGGCGAACAAGGCCAGCGCGCAGCGCAGGATCGCGGCGCGCGCGCTCATCGCCCGTCCTCGCGCAGGCACGGCAGCGGGCCGAGCCGGGCGATGCCGTGCGCGTCGGCCGGATAGTCGAAGCGCACCGTGCAGGCGCCGGCGGGCGTGTCCACGCGCAGTTCGTTGCGCGGCTGCAATTGTTCCAGGTAGGTCTCGCCGTCGTAGCCGACCACCGCCTGTTCGCCGTTGCCGGCGCGCACCGCGCTGCCCAGTGGCAGCGGCGCGCCGGCTTCGTCGCGCAGCGCCAGCACCGCGGCGCGGATCGCGTCGATCGAGAATCGCACTACGGTGCCGGAGCGGTCGCGCGGGGTGGCGTCGGCCTCGACCCGGTCCAGGCGGGTGTCGGCCGGCAGTTCCATCGGATCGATGCCGATGCGGTTGCGCTGCCAGGCGTTGAGCGGCGTCACCAGCAGCATGCCGTCGGCGTCGGTGCGGCCGAACGGGCGGTTCTCCAGCAGCACCGGCACCCCGGGCACGCCGGTGGAGACCACCGCGAACGCGTCGCTGACGCTGCGCGCGGCGAAGGCGTGGCCGCCCATCCACACGAGCGCGCCGCTGGCGCTGGCGTAACCGTAGTCGCGCGAACCCTGGCGCGCGTAGCCGAGGTTGAAGCGGCCGGTTTCGGTCAGCCATGCGGCTTCGGCCAGCGCGCCTTCCTCGCTGTCGCCGCCGCGCGCCTGCAGGCGCCAGCCGAAGCCGCCGTCGCCCGGCACCGGCCGGCTCAGATCTATCACGCCCTGGTCGAGCCCGCCCTGGTCGAGCCCGCCGACGCGCTGCGCCGAGACGCTGAGTTGGGTGCCGAGGCGTCCCGGGTCGGGTTGCAGGTTGAGGGTGAAGCCGAGGTAGACCGTGCGGTCCGCGCCGCGGTCCAGGTTCTGGTTGTAGGACAGGCTCAGCGAGGCGCGGCTGCGCAGGTTGCGGCTCCAGGTGGCGCCGGCGTAGCGCGCCGGCGGTTCGCCGCGGTAGAGCAGGCGCACGTAGCTCAGGCCCAGGCTGCCCAGGCGCGCGTCGCTCCAGCCGATCACCGCGCGTTCGCTGACCCGCGGCGCGCCCAGGCCGTAGCGCGAGGCGAGGTCGCGGTAATCGCCGTGGGTGCGCTGGGTGTCGGCGGCGAAGTTGAAGCGGCCGTTGCTCCAGTTGTAGGCGGCGGTGTATTGCCAGCCCGCGTCGCCGCCGTCGCGGCCGTGGCTCAGCGATGCGCCGAACACGCCGGCGCGGCCGAGCAGCCAGGCCGCGCCGAGGCCGGCGTTGGCGACGCCGTCGCCGCCTTCGCCGTGCGCCTGGAAGGTCAGCCGGTCGCTGAGGCCGTAGCGCAGGTCGGCGCTGAGCAACGGCGCGCTGCCGTATTCGAACGAACGCAGCGCGTAGTCCTCGCGCGCCACGCCCAGGCTCACCGACCAGTCCGACAGGCCCTTGGCCAGCAGTTGCTGCGCGGCGTAGAACGGGAAGTCGAGGGTGCGGACGCGGCCGAACGCGTCGGTGACCACCAGCTGCGCGCTGCCGGCGCCGGTGATGCCGGGAACGGTGGTGAGCTGGAACGGCCCGGGCTGCACCTCGCCGCTGTACTGGCGGATGCCGTTGACGTACAGGTCCACCGCCGACGGCACCGCGACTTCGCCGGCCAGGGTCGGCAGCGGCGTGGTGATGCGGTAGGGCTGCAGGCCGAAGTCGCGGCCGAAGCGCACGCCGCCCAGGCGCAGCGGGCGGGTCCAGTCGAGCTGGCCGCTGATCACGTCGCCGACGGTGACGGCGAACATCGATTCCGGCCGCGACCAGCGCCAGCTGGTGTCGAGCCGGATCGAATCGGTGCGCCGCGGCGCGCCGTCGTCGCGGTAGTGGCGGATCACCCCGGTCTGGCTCAGCACGCTGTCGGCGAACGCGCCGCGGCCCAGGCCGAACGCGCGCGCTTCGACGAACGCCGTGGCGTTGTCGCTGCGGTCGTCGCGGCTGGCGTAGAGGTCGTAGTTGAGCAGCAGGCCGGGCGAGGCGGTGGCGCGCGGCGCGTCGGCGCCGGGTGCGTTGAGGCGCTGGGTGCGCAGGTCCAGCAGCGACAGCGGCGCGTCGATGGCGACGCGCTGCTGGGCGGCGTCGAAGCGCACCGTGGTGCCGGCCAGTTCGTCCGGCGCCAGCGTTTCGCCGCCGTCGCGGCCGGGCAGGGCGAAGCCGATCGCGCGCAGGGTGGCGACGCGGGCGTAGAGCCGGCCCGCGCGCAGTTCGAACGGCTGCGGCGGGCCGAACGCGGTCTGGTTGAGGCTGACTTCCAGGTACAGGCTCAGGTTCGCCGCCTGTGCCGCGGCTTCGGCGATGCCGTCCCGGTGCGTGCCGGCATGGATCGCGCCGGCCTGCATCGCGCCGGCCTGGGCCGGCGGCGGCAACGCCGGCGGCTCGGCCGCATGGCCCGGCGGCGACGCCAGGAGCAGGCCGGCCGGCATGGCTTCAGCGAGCCGGCGGGTCCAGCGCCAGCGCCTGGGCGTCGGGTTCGCCATTGATCCTCGCTTCCAGGGTGCCCGGTCCGCGCAACAGCGCGGCCGGCGCCTGCAGCGCCCAGCGCATGCGCTGGCCGGCGTGGGCGTAGCCGAGCAGGCCGGCGGCGATGGCATGGCGCCGGCCTTGCGCGTCGACGAAGGTGAGGTCGGCCAGTTGGGCGTGCTGGTCGCCGCGGTTGTCCACCGCCAGGAACGGCCGCTCGTCCTCGAACTGCAGTTGCGCGCGCAGCCGCGGCGCGATCGGCCCGGCCGCGGCGGGGGCGAGGAACACCGGCACCGAATAGCGCAGCACGAACTGCAGGCCGGGGCCTTGGGCGGCTTCGGCCGGCGGCAGTTCGTCGACGATCAGACGGTAGGCGGCTTCCTGCGCCGGCGGCGCGCCCAGCCGGATCACCCGCACCAGCTGGCGCGCGCCGGGCGCCAGTTCCAGCATCGGCGGGCTCACCGCCAGGCCGGGATCGGGTTCCAGCCGCTCCTGGCTGTCTTGCTGCAGCCAGCGGAACACCCGCACCTGCGCGCGCAGCGTGGCCGGTCCGGTGTTGTTGAGCCACAGCGCGTCGGCCGGACGGTCGCGGGCGAGGGTGAGCTGGGTCGGGGTGACCTGCAGGCCGGCGGCGAGCGCCGGACAGGCCGGCGCGGCCAGCGCCGCGCCCAGCGCCAGCCGGATCGCGTGAGTGCGGACCGCCTGCCGGAACCGGCCGCCGCCCATGCCGCGGCGGTCAGTAGGTGATCGTGGCGATCACCACGTCATTGTAAGTACCAGCGGGAAAGTTGGCGCTGGGCGTGCGCCCGTACACCGGGACGTTGACCGCCGCGCCGGTGCCGCTGCCGGCCAGCACGTTGCCGCCGGCGCCGACCGTGCTGCCCCACACGTCGCCGGGGCCGCGCGCGGCGGCGCGGTAGAGCTGGTAGGGCACCAGGTTGGCGCCGTTGGCCATCTTGCGGCTGTTCACATCGGTGCCGTTCTGGCCGTTGTCCAGGCCGATGGTGTAGGCCGTGCCCGGCGTGCAGTTGACGGTCAGCTGGCCCTGCTGGTCGACGTTGGTGGCGCTGGAGGACACGCTGCCGAAGTTGACCGGCAACGGCGCGGTGGTGTGGATGTCGCAGACGCTGGTGATGGTGATGGTGACGTTGAGGTTGGCGGTGTCGGACGCCGCGAACGCGGGGCCGGCGGCGGCCAGGGCCAGGGCAGCGAAGACGCTACGGCTCGATACGGAACGCATGGTTCGTTCTCCTGCGCGCGGGGCGCGATGGTCGGGCGAGCTTGTTTGCCGGTTTTGCCCGTTTAGAACGCATAAAACATGCCAGCGCGGGCACCTTAGCCATGCGGCCCAGGGCTGCGGGTGACCCCCTTCACAAGACGCGGGGCCGCACCTGTTCAGCCGCATTTCTGCACCGAGGCGCACGAAAACGCAGTGACGCACTGG
The DNA here is from genome assembly GCF_031199375.1 of Lysobacter yananisis. Taxonomy (NCBI): domain Bacteria; kingdom Pseudomonadati; phylum Pseudomonadota; class Gammaproteobacteria; order Lysobacterales; family Lysobacteraceae; genus Lysobacter; species Lysobacter yananisis. Next base: position 1,413,353 of record NZ_CP133568.1, on the reverse strand, counting down.
GTCTTAACGCTTCGACCCATGCCGTCGCCAACTGTGCGTTCGGGTCGCAAGCGTGAGCCAGCGTGAGCCCGCGGCTTGTGCCCCGCCGGGGCCGGGGCCAAGATGCCGGTCCGCGGATGCGCTCCGCGCCAGAGCCTCCGCCCGTATGTCTCTCGTTCGACGCGCCGGCGCCGCCGTGCTGACGACCGCCGTCCTGTTGGCGGCGGCCGGCTGCGGCCCGGATCCGGCCCCGGCCGAGACGGTGCCGACCCTGCCGGCGCAGGCGGTGACCCAACTGGTGTCCGACCTGCGCCGCAACGACTTGGCCGGCTACGCCCGCCACGCGGTGCCGCCGGAGCTGCACCAGCGCCTGGAGCAGGCCTGGAGCCAGGGCCGCACGGTCTGGCCGCTGACCGAGCTGCCGCTGGACGACCGCTTCGCGTCGTTCATCGCGGCCCTGGCCGAGCAGGACGCCGAGCGCAAGCTGGTGGCGACCTACCGCCGCCAGTTCGCCGGCGCCGATACCGAACTGCAGTCCGCGGCCAAGACCCTGGGCCTGTTCGCCAGCCAGTACGTGCGCAGCGAGCCGGGCTACAGCGAGACCGAGCGCGACCACCACGCCCAGTTGATCGAGGCGCTCAGCGGCTGGGCCCAGACCGCGCCGCTGGGCGATTCGCAGCGCGCGCGCGAGGCGATTCCGCAACTCGTCTCGGCCGCGCGCGCGACCGGGTTGGCCGGCCCGGACGGGTTCGCCAAGGCCGGCATGGACCGCAGCCTGCGCCGGCTCGGCCCGTTCGCGGAACGGCTCAAGCAGGTGCTCGGCCAGTACGGCCTGGGCCTGGACGCGGCGCTGGACAGCGTCGACGCCAGCCTGGCCGAACAGACCGGCGACACCGCGCGGGTGCGGGTGCGCTATCAACTGGCCGGGCAGCCGGTGGACGCCTATGTGCTGGTCGAGCGCATCGACGGCCGCTGGTACCTCAGCGACGTGCTGCGCCATGCCCGCGCCGAAGCCGAGGCGACGAGCAAGCCGGCGCCGTCGGCGACGATGGCGCAGCGGTTGGCGGCGCTGGCCAAGGTCCAGGCGCGGGCGCCTTCGGCGGTGCCGGCCAAGCCGGCGGCGGCGCCTGCGCCAGCCGCGCCGGCCGAGGCTCCGGCCAGAGCGGCGCCCGGGATCGCGCCGGGCGCGGCGACCGAAGAACTCAAGCCGGTGGGCGCTGCCTCGCCGGCGGCGGCCGAAGTGCGGCCCGAAGCCGCCAGCAAGGCCGCCGGCGCCCGCCCCGCCGAGCGCGCGCTACCCGAAGGCAAGCCCGCCGAAGCCCGCCCGAGCGCGGTGGATGGCCGGATCGGCGCCGGCGCGAAACCCGCCGCGGGCGAAGCAAAATCTGCCGCCGCGGGCAAATCCTTCCCGGCCGAAGCCAAGCCGGCGAGCCGACCCGCGGCCAAACCGACCGCGGCCACGGGCGAGCCGCCGAAGCCGCGCTGAGCGGCCGGCGCAGGCGGTGCCGCGGTGTGGGCGGCCCCAACTGTCGCGGGTGCTCAGCGGTTGTGAGAGCCATTCGATTGTTATGAGGGCTCAGCTGTCATGGGAGCTCTTCAGCTGTCGTGGGGCTCAAGCTGTTGTTGGGCTCAAGCTGTTGTAGGGCTTAGTTGCTGTTGTGGGGCTTAGCTGCTGTGGGGGGCTTGGCTGTTGTGGGAGGGCCTTCAGGCCCGACGCTTTTGTTCCAGCTCGCGGCGACCCGACCGAACAGCGTCGGGCCTGAAGGCCCTCCCACAACAGAAAGGCTCTCCCAGCACAGCGGCCCCCCAGCACAGCGGATCCCAAGCACAGCGGGCCCCCAGCCCGGCGGGCCCCTCCCGCCACAGCCGTCCCCGCGCCGCGGCCACACAGAGCGGTGACGCCGGCGTCGCCGGCCAGGGCACACGAGCGTCCCATCGCCGTATGCCCCGCCCAGGGCCGCAGTCCCGGGCCCGGTCTGGGGCCGAATAGGCATAATGCCGGCAATGCCGAAACAGACGCCCCTGCCTTTCCCCGACGCCGCGCCGGCCGACGCCGCGCCCGCCTCGGGCGATGCCGTGCCGGCCGCGACGGATCGACCCGATCGCGCCGCCGACCCGGAGCAGGACCGCGCCAGCGCCACTTCAGTCTCATCGAACATGCCCCAAGCGTCCGACCCGAATCCTTCCGAGCAGCCCGGCCAGGCGGCCGCCGAACGCGACGACAGCGTCCGTCCCGCGGCCGACGGCAGTGCAACTGTCCGCACCGCGGCCGACGGCGCCGGCCCTGCCGCGCCCGCGGAAAATGGCGCCGACAGCGCCGACAGCGCCGACAGCGCCGACAGCGCCGACAGCGCCGACAGCGCCGCTGTGTCCGTGCCCGCCGGCACCGGCCATGCGCCGTCCGCCGCCGGCTCGTCCGGCCCCAGCGACCCGCCCGACGAGCACGACCCAGAACAGCCCGAACTGCCGATCGCGCCGCCCGCCGCTGCGGCCGCGCCCACCGCCGACACGGCCGCGGCCGCGCCGCGCCCGTGGTGGGCGCGCCTGCTCGGCCAGCTGATGGCGCCGTGGGTCTCGCTGACGGTCGAGCCGAAGAACCCGCAGCAGCACATCGCCGAGCAATGGCACGGCCGCCCGGTCTGTTACGTGCTCGAAGACTACGGCCTGTCCAATGCGCTGATCCTGGAGCGCGCCTGCCGCGAGAGCGGCCTGCCCTCGCCGTTGCAACCGCTGCCGGGCGATCCGCTCGGCCGCAAGCGTGCCTACGTGGCGCTGTCGCGGCGCAACGCCGGCACCCTGGCGCCGGCCGGCCCGCCCTCGGCCAAGACCCACTCGGGCTCGCTGGCGCGGCTGCTCGACGCGCACCGCGGCGACCGCCAGCTCGACGTGCAGCTGGTGCCGGTGTCGATCTTCGTCGGCCGCGCGCCGGACCGCACCAGCGGCTGGTTCTCGGTGCTGTTCTCGGAAAACTGGACCCTGGTCGGCCGCTTCCGCCGGCTGCTGGCGATCGCGCTCAACGGCCGCCACACCACGGTGCGCTTCTCGCCGCCGGTGTCGCTGCGCGGCATCGTCGACGAAGGGCTGGAGCCCGAACGCACGGTGCGCAAGCTCTCGCGCGTGCTGCGCACCCACTTCCGCCGCATCCGCGCGGCGGTGATCGGGCCGGACCTGTCGACCCGGCGCATGCTGATCGACCGCGTGCTCGCCAGCGATCCGGTCAAGGAAGCCATCGCCGACCAGGCCCGCCGCGACAGCACCGACGTCGCCGAAGCGTGGAAGAAAGCGCATGCGATGGCCTACGAGATCGCCGCCGACTATTCGCATCCGGTGGTGCGCTCGGCCAGCTTCCTGCTCACCCCGGTGTGGAACCGCATCTACCGCGGCGTGCTGGTCCATCACCTGGACAAGCTCAAGCAGGAAGCGCCCGGCTTCGAAGTGGTGTACGTGCCCTGCCACCGCAGCCATCTGGATTACCTGCTGCTGAGCTACCTGCTGTACACCAAGGGCATCGTGCCGCCGCACATCGCCGCCGGCGTGAACCTCAACCTGCCGGTGGTCGGCACGATCCTGCGCAAGGGCGGCGCGTTCTTCCTGCGCCGTAGCATCCGCGGCAGCGCGCTGTATTCGGCGGTGTTCTCCGAATACGTGGCGCAGTTGGTCGCCGGCGGCTACTCGATCGAATACTTCATCGAAGGCGGGCGCTCGCGTACCGGCCGGCTGTTGCCGCCCAAGGGCGGCATGATCGTGATGACCGTGCGCGGCTTCCTGCGCCAGCCGACCCGGCCGGTGCTGTTCCAGCCGGTCTACATCGGCTACGAGAAGCTGATGGAGGGCAACAGCTACCTCGACGAGCTGTCGGGCAAGCCGAAGGAAAAGGAATCGATCTGGCAGCTGCTGTGGGGCATCCCCAAGGTGCTGCGCTCCAACTACGGCCAGGTGGTGGTGAACTTCGGCGAGCCGATCAAGCTCGGCGACATGCTCGCCGAACACGCGCCGCAGTGGGACGGCCGCCCGCTGGAGGAAGACGACAAGCCGCAGTGGCTGTCCGACACCGTCGACGCGCTGGCGCAGCGAATCCAGGTCAACGTCAACCGCGCCGCCGACGTCAACCCGATCAACCTGCTGGCGCTGGCGCTGCTGTCCACGCCCAAGCACGCGATGGGCGAGGCCGACCTGCTCGCGCAGATCGCGCTGAGCAAGACCCTGCTGGCGGAACTGCCGTACTCCGACCGCGTCACCGTGACTCCGCACACGCCGCAGGAAATCGTGGCGCACGGCGAAGAGATCAACGTGCTCGAACGCATCGCCCATCCGCTCGGCGACGTGCTCGGCGTGGACGAGGACAAGGCGGTGTTGCTGAGCTACTTCCGCAACAACGTGCTGCACCTGTTCACCGCGGCGTCGTGGATCGCCTGCTGCTTCCAGCACAACCGGCGCATGAGCCTGGCCGGCGTGCTGCGCCTGGGCCGCAGCGTGTATCCGTTCCTGCAGGCCGAGCTGTTCCTGCCGTGGAGCGAGGACGAATTCGCCGAGCGCCTGGCGCGCACGGTCGAGGTGTTCATCCGCGAAGGCCTGCTGGAGAAAGTCGCCGACGACGACGGCGGCATCCTCGCCCGCAACGCCGGCCAGACCGACGAGGTGTTCCGCCTGCGCGCGATCGGCCACTCGCTGCAGCAGGCGTTCGAGCGTTACTACATCGCCATTTCGGTGCTGGTGAAGAACGGCCCGGGCACCTTGTCGGCGGCGGAACTGGAAAGCCTGTGCCAGCTCGCCGCGCAGCGCCTGTCGCTGCTGTACGCGCCGGCCGCGCCGGAGTTCTTCGACAAGACCCTGTTCCGCGGCTTCATCCAGAAACTGCGCGAACTGCGCCTGGTGTGGCCCGACAGCGAGAACAAGCTGGCCTTCGACCAACGCCTGGACACCTGGGCCAAGGACGCCAAGGTCATCCTCGGCCGCGAACTGCGGCATACGATCGAGAAGATCAGTCCGGAGATGGCGGCGAAGCCGGCGGCGCCGACCGAGGGGTAAACGCTCGGCGAGCATGCCGGCGGCGCGTTGTCGCGGCGCATTGCCGGCTGTCGTCGGCCGATGGGATAATCGTTTCGCGCGATGGGGATCGCGCCAGGGGGGGGATATCCAATCGTATGACCAAGTTGACGCTGCTAGCCGGGTTGTTCGTGTGCGGGGTCTTGACGGCTCCCGATGCCGTCGCCGGTAAAGACGATATTGCGGGCTATAGCGCCGACCGAGCCGAACTGGCGGCTTCGTTGCCTGTACGCATCGTGGTTCGCAACAGCCGCGTGCGGCCGCAGATCGGCCTCGATCATCGGCCGATCGCTGGCGAGGTTCCCCGTCCATTTCAGGCGGGACTCTCCAACGCGGTGTTGATGGCAGGGGGCGGGTTGCTGCCTGTGTTGGCCGCGGTCGCCGCGGAGCGGAAATTGCTGCGGAATAGGGTCGAAGAGAATTTTGCCGTCATCCAGTCGGCGGGTTGCGACCTGCGTATCGACGAATCGCTGCCGGCAACGGTGTCCGCCGCGGTACGCAGGAGCCGCTGGGGCGCGACGACGCCGATCGACGCCGTCGTCGCCGAGGGTCGCTCTTTGGACAAAGTCGTCGCTGAGGACCGGTCCCGTCAGGTTCTAAGCATCAGCAGTTCGCTCGCGCCTGATATGGAGGCGTTGGTCACCACTCTCGAAATTCAGGCGTACGCGCCCACCGATGGCGCACCGCGCTGGCAGCGCGAGCCGGTCTGGCGCGACGAGTTGATTGTGGTGTCGGATGTGGTGGAGGTCGCGTCGAAGACCCAGGCCGATATCGATCGCCTGGTCGCGCAGGAGCAGGCGCGCTACAAAGCCACCGGCAATGCCGAGGCCATCGGCAAGCTCAACGCGCAGCGCGGCGGCGACCGCTTCGAGCGCAAGCGCGTGCTGGCTTTGCAACAGGAGCACGAACGCGCGATGACGGATGCGCAGTCGAGCAACTGGTCGGCGCAGGACGTCAAGCGCCAGCGTGCGACGAGTTGGAGCGAAAACAAGTGCGCGCGCATGCTGACTGCAGTCCAGCAGGCCGGGTCGGATCTGGAAAAGATGCTGGACGCCCTGTACGCGCAGCAGTTGCCGCAAAGGCTCGGCTCCAAGGACGCGCCGGTCTCCGACGACATCAACGGCCGTCACCCGCATCCTTTGCCCGGCGGCGCTTATGTGTACCGCGTCGATTACGATCCGGTGCCCTTGGGGTATCGCGAAGACTTGCTGGATTGAGCGGCTGCGGCAGGCGAGGCGAATCGATGGTAGAGACTGATACCCGTCACTTCTGACGTCGCCGGGGCTCGGCTACTATCCCCGTTGCCCCGTGTTGGTTCAGCTCAATGTCTGCAACCGCTCCGATATCCGCGCCGTCGCCTGACTCCGCCGCCGGCCCGCTGCAGCCGGCCGACAGCGATCGCCTCGGCCCCGGCGCCTGGCGCGAAATCCCCCTGCTGTCCGCACGCCTGCTGTGGCGGCACTGGCCGGCGCTGGCGTTCTGGTTCTTCGCCCAGCGGGTCTGCTACGACCTGTTGATGGACCTGGCGGTCAAGCTCGGCGAGCGCTCGCTGCTGCTGTCGTTCGCGGCGCTGTCGGTGCTGATCGTGACCCAGCTGGCCGGCACCATCTTCATGTTCCAGTCGTTGCGGCCGTCGCTGCCGATGCTGGCCGGCGGGGCGACCACGCCCGACACCCGGCCCGATCCGCGCGCGGTGCGCAAGCAGTGGATCACCGCGCTGGCGATCGCGCTGCTGCCGTTCTTCGCCTATTACGTCGGTTGGGGCTTGATGGAGAGCCTGCGCCGCTATTTCACCACCGCCTACATTTTCGGCGTGTGGGAGCGCGAGGACCTGCGCCACGTGCTCACCCTCAAGGGCCTGTGGATCGCGCTGGCGGTGGCCTGGGCGGTGCGCTGGTTCAGCAAGCGCCGCGCCGTTGCGTCCGGGCATGCGTCGTGGAGCGTGCTGGCGACGGTTTGCGAAGCCTATTGGGTGTTCGTCGGCGTCGCCGCGATCGGCCAGATGGTCAAGGCCGGGCAGGAGTGGTGGCACCAGCGCGCGGTGTACGTGGCGGTGAGCGATTGGTGGGAAAGCCCGACCGCGCTGTTCAAGCTGCTGGCGCCGGCCAAGCGCGCGCTGGCGCCGGCGTGGGAGTCCGTCGCCACCGCCGCCGGCGCGGTGGCGTTGCCGCTGATCTGGCTGGCGATCACCGCGATCGTCTACGGCATCGATCTGCGCAAGGCTCAGCGCATCGACGCCGCCGACGCGCCGCTGGAGCGCGCGGTGGCGCGGTTCAAGGCCATGCACTTCACCCTGCGCATGCTCGCCGACAAGGCCAGCGCCGGCTGGACCAGCAAGGGCGTGCCGGTGGTCAACAGCCTGCGCCTGGTGCTGCGCGCGGGTCTGCCGGCGCTGCTGACGCTGTGCGTGTGCTGGCAGCTGCTGGCTTATCTGGATTCGTGGTCGTGGCGCTGGATGCAGCAGTGGGTCGGGCCGACGGACCCGGGTTGGCAGCGGGTGCAGGGGCAGATCTACGCGGTGTTCCTCAACACGCCGTTGTCGTTCCGCACGTCGTTGCTGACCGATGTGCTGCGCGTGGTGCTGCTGGCGGCGACGTTCGACCGGGCGATCGCGCGGCTGCCGCGGGTGGGGTGAGAGGGCGGCGCTGGTGCTTCGCGGCTTTGACGCGACGCGACTTCGACGTTTCTGGAAGGCTTCCGAGCGAGGGCGGCTTCGACGGTGGGGGGGGCTTCAGGCCCGACGCTTTTGTCCCAGGCCGCTTCGACGCGGCCGAGCGAAAAGCGTCGGGCCTGAAGGCCCTCCCACGAAGGCCTTCGGCGAGAGTCGTCGCGCGCCATTGCGGCTACAGCGCGAATTCCAGATAACGCCCGCCGACTGTCTCCGAGCGCTTCATCTCGATGCGCGCGCGCAGGTCCTCGAGGCGCTGCCCGCGCGGCAGCACGAAGGCGTGCTGGAACGCGAACGGCCGGCCCGGCACCGCCAGCACCTGCTTGAAGGCGTCGTCGTAGCCGCTGCCGCAGGTTTCCGGCAGGCGCGGGCCGGACAGGCGCGGCAGCGCGGCGCCGCCGGTGTCCCAGCGCCGGCCCTGGGCGTCGACGATCGCGCCGCGGCAGCCGTCGAGGTCGACGGTCTTGGTGCCCGAATCGGGGATCACTTCGTAGCGCAGCAGCACCACTTCGGCGTCCTTGCGCAGCGGGCCGCGCAGGCGCGGGTCGCGCGCGGGCACCGACTCGGCCGCGACCAGCTTCCAGCGCGCGCCGGCGAAGGCGGTCCAGTCGTGTTTGTTGGCGGCCACCGCGATGCTGGGGTTGAGCAGGCGGTACTGCCGCAGCGCATCGCGGTACGGCAGCCACAAGGCCAGCGCGCCGAGCACGGCGGTGCCGGCCAGCCAGCCGGCGTTGCGCCGCCACCAGCCGGCCGGCGGCGCGGCGGGCGAGGCGGCGGGTGCGGCGGATGCAGTGGTGTCGTCGGTCGTCGTCATCGGTGCGGCGCTCACATGCGCAGGTCCAGGACCGGCTTGGCGTCGGCGCGCAGCTTGTCGGCCGCGGCCTTGTCCAGTTTCAGGTCGACATCGACCAGGCTGTCGCCGCCTTCGGGCAGCAGCAGGCCCCAGTAGAGCTGCAGGTGCGCGCCTTCGAGCTTGTCCGGCGGCAGTTCGAAGAACCAGGCGCCGGTCTCGGCCAGCCCCGGCGCCAGCTCGCGCTCGCTGAGGTTGATGCCCTTGAGCTTCGGCCGCTCCTTGTTGGAGGCGACATACACCAGCCCGTCGCGGGTGCGGATCTGCGCGGTCAGGTAGCCCGGGCGTTCGAGCGCCTCGACCTTGGCCAGCACCGACAGCCACACGCCGGGACTGCGCAGCACGCGGTCCTCGGGATGGCTGAAGTCGCCCTTGAGCAGATAGGCCTGGGCGACCTTGAGCTTGCCGACTTCGACCGCGAAATTGCGCCCGGCCGCGCGCGCGGCCGGCGCCGGCTGCAGCAGCGGCGCGTCGCGCTGTTCGTAGCTGGACTGGCCGTTGCGCAGCGCCACCACCGCCGCCAGCGCCAGCGCGATCCACAGCGCGTCGCGCCAGCGCCAGCGCGGCAGCCGCCAGCGCGCGTGTGCCGGCGCGGGCGCGGGCTGCGCCGGAGTGGGCGAGGGCGCGCTCATGGCGCCACCAGCCGGTCGCGCAGGTCCTGCACGGGCAGTTCGAACTTGGCCTTGGGCGAGTCCTGGATCCAGCCGCTTTCGCCGTTGAGGTAGGCCTTGGCCTTGTAGTCGCGGCCGAACAGGCCGAACGTCTGCGACGGCGCGTAGACGTAGCCCGGCGGCAGCTTCCACACCAGGTCCACGCGCTGCTTCAGCCGCGGGTGCAGGTCGCCCAGGATCGTGTGGTCGTCCGCGGCCAGCGGCAGGTCGGCCTTCACCGCCTCGCGCTTGGGCCCGACCAGGATCAGGTCCTTGATCAGATAGTCGTAGCTGCCGAAGCTGCGCCCGGTGCGGTTCTCGATGTCGGCCTGCAGCACCAGGTAGAGCTGGTTCGGTTCGATCCGGCCGCCGGGGCGGTAGCGCGCCACCCAGGCGCGCAGCGGCGTCACCGCCATCGCCCCGGACTGCGCGCGCTGGCCGGCCGCATGGCTCGGCAGCGGCTTGGTCTTGCTCTGGGCCGGCTTGAAGCCGCCCAGGGCGACGGTGGCGACCAGCGCGATCGCGGCCACGGCCGCGGCGGCCTGCCACCACGGATTGCGCGCTGCGCCGATCAGTTCGTCCTTGTTGGCCATGCCCGGACCCGTTGCGAGTGCGCGCACCGTAGCACAGGGGCCGCGGTCGGCTGCAGCCAGCGGCGTCACCCGGCGCGCATGACAGCTGCCATGCGCGCGGCGCCGGCGCTCAGGCCGGTTCGTCGGGAATCAGCGCGCTTTCGAGCCGGGCGATGCAGTCCTTGAGCCACAGCTTGCGCTTCTTGAGCCGCTTGACGGTGAGTTCGTCGGCCTGCGGGTCCAGGCCGAGCCGGTCGATGGCCGCGTCGAGGTCGCGATGCTCCAGCCGCAGGTCGGCGAGCTGGCGGGCGATTTCGGCGGCATCGGCGCTGACGGTCATGGCTTGAGCTTAAACCGCCGCCGTGTCCGCCGTCATCGTCCGTCGCGCGTCGCGCTGAAACCCGCGCGGCGGCGGGCTGCGGGCGGTGCGGGGCGTGTTCACCGACCCTTGGCGTAGAATCGGCGGCCTGATGAGCACCGTCCTGCCCCTAGCCGAACCCGTCCGCCGCGCCCGCGACGCCGCCGCTCCCGTCGATCCCGAGCGTCTCGGCGCGCGCCTGCGCCACCAGGTCGGCCGCGCCATCGCCGATTTCGGCATGATCGAGGACGGCGACAAGGTCATGGTCTGCCTGTCCGGCGGCAAGGACAGCTACACCTTGCTGGACATCCTGCTGCAGCTGCAGAAGAAGGCGCCGGTGAAGTTCGAGCTGGTCGCGGTCAACCTCGACCAGAAGCAGCCGGACTTTCCCGAGCACGTGCTGCCGCAGTACCTCGAATCGATCGGCGTGGCGTACAAGATCCTCGAGCAGGACACCTACTCGGTGGTCACCCGGGTCGTGCCCGAGGGCAAGACCATGTGCTCGCTGTGTTCGCGCCTGCGCCGCGGCGCGCTGTACACCTACGCCGCCGAGCAGGGCTTCACCAAGATCGCGCTCGGCCACCATCGCGACGATTTGGTCGCCACGTTCTTCCTGAACCTGTTCTTCCACGCCAAGCTCAGCGGCATGCCGCCCAAGCTGCTGTCCGACGACGGCCGCCACGTGGTGATCCGGCCGCTGGCCTACGTGCGCGAGGACGACATCGTCGAGTACGCGGCGGCGAAGCAGTTCCCGATCATCCCGTGCAACCTGTGCGGCTCGCAGGAGAACCTGCAGCGCAAGCAGGTCAAGCGGATGATGGACGCCTGGGAACGCGACACGCCCGGGCGCCTGGAGATCATCTCGCGCGCGCTCGGCGACATCCGGCCGTCGCAGCTCAGCGATCCCAAGCTGTTCGATTTCCTCGGCCTGGGACAGGCCGGCGGCGCGGCGTCGAAGCCGCCGGTGTGGCTGGACGAGGCCGGGTCCGACGATCCGGTCGCGCAGATCGGATGATCCGTCGCTGCATCCTCCCGTCGTTCCCGCGCAGGCGGGAACCCAGGGCTTTTCGTGCGGGAACGCATGAAGTCCGCGGACGCCCGCTTTCGCGGGAATGACGAAACCCGGCAGGCGCGATCCCGCGACGCCGACTCCCCCTCCTCGATTTACTTTCCTGGTTCCCGAATGTTCTTCCGCAATCTCACGTTCTTCCGCTTCCCCACCACCCACGACCTGAGCGAACTCGACAAGGGCCTGGAAGAGTGCCGGCTCAAGCCGGTCGGCCCGCTGGAGCTGTCCTCGCGCGGTTTCATTTCGCCGTTCGGCCGCGCCGACGAGGAAGCGGCCATCAGCAACCGCATCGGCAGCGCGATCTGGCTGACGGTCGGCGGCGAAGACCGCCTGCTGCCCGGCGCGGTCATCAACGACATGCTGGCCAAGAAGCTCGCCGAGATCGAGCAGAAGGAAGGGCGCAAGCCCGGCGGCCGCACCCGCAAGCGGCTCAAGGACGAACTCATCACCGACCTGATGCCGCGCGCCTTCATCAAGCCCAGCCGCACCGACGCGATCATCGATCTCGAACACGGGCTGGTGATCGTCGACAGCTCCAGCCGCAAGACCGCCGAGAACGTGATCAGCGAGATCCGCCGCGCGGTCGGCAGCTTCCCGGCGCTGCCGCTCAACGCCGAAGTCGCGCCGCGTTCGATCCTGACCGGCTGGGTCGCCGGCGAACCGCTGCCGGACGGGATCATGCTCGGCGACGAATGCGAACTGCGCGACCCGGTCGACCAGGGCGCGGTGGTCAAGTGCCAGCGCCAGGAGCTGGAAAGCGACGAGATCGCCAAGCACCTGGAAACCGGCAAGCAGGTCACCCGCCTGGCGCTGAGCCTGGACGACCACGTCTCGTTCGTGATCGGCGAAGACCTGATCGTGCGCAAGTTCAAGCTGCTCGACGGCGCGGTGGACCAGCTCGAACACAGCGACGGCGACGGATTGCGCGCCGAGCTGGACGCGCGTTTCGCGCTGATGAGCGCGGAGGTCAAGCGCCTGTTCGTGGTGATGGAGAAGGCGCTGAAGCTGTCGAAGGTCGAGGCCTGATTTCGCGCGCGGGTCGCGGAGGCGGCGCGACCTGCCGCAACGCGGTCGCGGCTCGCGCCGCTCCTGCAGGGAGCGGCCGTAGCCGGCGTCTCGCCCTGTAGGAGCGGCGCAAGCCGCGACCGCGACACCGCGATTACGGCGAACCTCGCCCTCGCCCGCGTTGTGCCTGCCGCCGCAACGAAAAATCGCCGCCGCCTCGCGCTATGCTTCGCCCCATGGCGGTCCCCCACCCATGACGAGCCTCCTGCGCCTGCTGACCGGCCGGCCGCCGGCCGCGCCGCGCACGATCTCGCGCGAGACCGTCGCCATCGTCCTGGCCAACGGCCAGCGCGTCGAGGTGCTGCGCGTGCGCGATCCGCGCGCGCGCCGGATCAAGCTCAGCGTCGACGAGCGCGGCCCGCGCCTGACCCTGCCGTTGCGCGCCAGCGAGATCGCCGGGCAGCGCTTCGTGATCGAGCACGGCGACTGGCTGCTGGCGCAACTCGCGCGCGCCGGCACCGACGCGCCGGGGCTGCAGCCGCACCGCACCGAAACCCTGCCGCTGCGCGGCACGGAGGTGCCGTTGCGCTGGCAGCACGCGCGTTACCTGCGCATCCAGACCGGCGAGGACGCGATCGAGATCGCCGCGCCCGAAACCGTCGCGCTGAAGTCGCTGCAGCGCGCGCTGCGCGATTTCTACGAAGGCCAGGCCCGCGCCGACGTCGGCCGCTGGCTGCCGCGCTACCTGCCCGGGTTGCCGCGCGCGCCGGCGCGGTTGCGTTACCGGGTGATGTCCTCGCAATGGGGATCGCTGGCGCCGGACGGCGCGCTGTCGCTGGACCTGTCGCTGGTGCTGGCGCCGCCGGCCGCGTTCGAATACGTGCTGGTGCACGAGCTGTGCCACCTGATCCATGCCGACCACTCGCGCGCGTTCTGGCGCGAGGTCGAGCAGCGCTGCCCGCAGTGGCGGCTGCAGCGCGAGTACTTCCGCGACTCGGGACGCGCGCTCAAGGCGCGGCTGCGCAAGCTGATCGCCGCGGACGAGTGACGCCGGCGCGGCGCCTGGGCCGATGCCGGCGCAAGATTTGGATAGGGTCGCTTTCGGTCCGCCGATTCGTCCGGGCGCTTTGAGCCGCCCGGAATGCGTCGACCGCCCCGTCCGAGCCGGTTTGCCCGAGTCGGTCGATCCCAGTCGAGCGATCCCGTTTGAGCGATTCTGATCGAGCGTTCCCGATCAATCGATTCCCTTCGAGCGATCCGGCCAACCGGCGGCGACCCGCGCCGCCGACTTGCCCCGGCCGGCATCGCGAACGCAGCGCGCCGCTCAGCCGGCGAGGAAGCCGCGGAACAATTCGCCGACCACCGCCGGTTGTTCCATGTGCAGGTGATGCGTGCCCGCGCGCGTGTGCAACACGCCGTCGCGCAGCAGGCCCGCGCGCTCGCGCCGCAGCGCATCGGGCATGTAGCTCTGCGCCGGATCGGCCCAGATCATGCAGGTCGGGCTGTCGATCGCGCGGATCAGCGAACGCATCTGCCCTTCGCTCATGCGCTGGGCGCTGGTGAGGGTCAGGCGCGGGTCGCTGCGCCAGACGAAGCCGGCCGCGCCGGCGTCGCCGCGCACCGGGGCGATGCCGCGCTCGACCAGCAGCCGCGCCACCGGTTCGCTGAGGTCGTTGGCCATCATCCGCACCTTGATCGCGATGGCGATGTCGTCGAACACGCGCAACTGCTTGGCGCCGACCGCGGCCATGCCGGCGAAGGCCTCGCGCAGGCGGGTGCCGACCCGCTCCTCGGGTTCGGACAGCGAGCCCAGCGCTTCGATCAGCAGCAGTTTGTCCACGCGCTGCGGCACCGCCGCGGCGAGCATGCTGGCGGTGGCGCCGCCGAGCGAATGGCCGAGCAGGTGGAAGCGCTCCCAGCCCAGCGCGTCGGCCACCGCCAGCGCGGCGCGCGCGCCGGAGACCAGGGTGTATTCGGCCGCCGCCGGCAGGTGCGCGCTGGCGCCGTGGCCGGGCAGGTCCGGCGCGACCAGGTCGTAGCCGTCGAGCCACGGCGCCAGCGGCACGTAGCTGGCGGCATTGTCGAGCCAGCCGTGCAGCGCCAGCAGCTTGGGCGCGTGGCTGCGACCGTTGCGCAGGCCGGCGAGGCGGCCGAACACGGTATCGACGACGAATTCCTGCATTGCGGCCATCGCGGCATCCTGTAGCGAAACGGCGCCCGCGCGCGGGCGTTCCAACGGGTGGTGGGGACGGGCGCCGGCCCGGTCGGGCTCGCCCGACGCGGCGCGGACGATCCGCAGCGGTCGGCCCGCAACGCTTGGATTAGAGCAGCCCGGGTTAGAGCAGGCTCACCAGCCGGCGTCGAACGGCGCCCATGAGAGCACGCGCCGGTGACAACGCGCATCGGCCGCGGCCATGGAACGTGCCGGCGCGCTCACTCGCGGGCGACGCGTTTCGCGCGGCGGGTGCGGCGGGTGCGGCGGCCGATGTCGAATCGACGCGTTCGCAGCCGGGCACGCTTCGCATCGATGGGTTTCGCATCGACAGCGTTCGCATCGACAGCCTTCGGATCGGTCGGACTTCGAATCGGCACGACTTCGGCAGGCCGTGGATCGCCGGGCTGACTCGCATCGGCCCGGCTCGCCCGGGACCGAGCGCTCGCGCAGCGTTCGAGCTGCAGCCGTCCGGTTACGGATCGGCCGGCAGCCACCCGGCCAGCTCGCGCCGCACGATCCCGGCCAGTGCCTGCGCATGCGCCGGCGATTCGTTGAGGCAGGGCACGTAGCGCAGCTTGCCGCCGCGCGCGGCGAAATCCTCGGCCAGCATCATCGCCACTTCTTCCAGCGTCTCCAAGCAGTCCACGGCGAAGCCCGGCGCGACCACGTCGACCTGGCGCACGCCGCGCGCGGCCAGCGCGGTCAGGGTGTCGGCGGTGGCCGGCTCCAGCCATGGCTCGCGGCCGAAGCGCGATTGGTAGCTCAGCGTCCAGGCGTCCTCGGCCAGGCCCAGCGCCTGCGCGATCGCGCGCGCGCTGGCCTCGCACTGGCGCGGATACGGGTCGCCGGCGGCGGCCAGCCGCTGCGGCAGGCCGTGGAAGGAGAACAGCAGATGTTCGCCGGGACCGTGGGCGGCGCGGTGGCGGCGGATCGATTCGGCCACCGCGGCGACCCAGTCCGGATCGGCGTGGTAGTCGTGGACCAGGCGCTTGTCCAGGCCCTGCGCCGCATCGAGCACATCGCCGACCGAAGCGGTGGTGGTGGTCGAATACTGCGGATACAGCGGCAGCGCCAGCACCCGCTTGATCCCCTGCTCGCGCAATCGCTGCAGGGTCGCGCGCCACGACGGTTGGCCGTAGCGCATCGCGTAGATCACCCGCAGTTGCGGCAGTTCGCGCTGCAGCGCTTCGGCCAGGCGGCGGGTGTGCACCGCCAGCGGCGAGCCTTCCGGCAGCCACACGCTGGCGTACTTGTGCGCGACCTTGCCGCTGCGCAGCGGCAGGATCGCGAAATGCAGCAGCGGGCACCACAGCCAGCGGCTCATGTCGACGACGCGACGGTCGTGCAGGAATTCGGCCAGATAGCGGCGCACGGCCGCGGTGTTGGCGGCGTCGGGCGTGCCGAGGTTGACCAGCACCACGGCGGTGTCGGCGGCGGGAGCGTCGTTGCTTGCGGTCGCGGGCATGCGCATAGGATGACATCCGCGCGCGGGCGAGGGGCATCGTTTGTTCGGATCGCCGGCATCGACGGCGCCGATGGATGGCCCGGCGGACGGCCCGGCGGACGGCCCGCCGGTCGGCCGCCGGCGCGGTTCGGCCCGCGCCGAAACCCCGGCGCCGCTCGCGCAGCGCGACGCCCGCGGATCGCGCTCGCGCGGCGGACGGATCGGCGCGGCCGCGCCGGCGCGGCCTACAATGCGGCCGTCTCGCGCTCGCGCGCGGCCGCCCGTACAGCGTCAGTTCGGTGGCGATTCATCGCTTTCGCACTAGCTTGAACCGATCGCCGCCGTCGCGGTCTGTACGTCCGGTCGCCCGCGCAGGCGTCCTTATCCGCGAATCGCTCGCACCACACCGCCGGAGCCGTCCATGTCCCGTCCGCAGTCCCGCCTCCTGAGTCTGAGCCTGGCCCTGAGCCTGGGCCTGTCCGCCACCGCCGCCGTGGCCGGTCCCGATGAGGACCAGCGCGCCCGCGATGCGATGCGCGTGCTCGGCGACATCCAGCAGATTCCCGAATCGGCGATTCCCGACAAGCTGTTCGACGAGGCCCGCGCGATCGTGGTCGTGCCCGACACGCTCAAGGTCGGCCTGGTGTTCGGCGGCCGCCGCGGCCACGGCCTGGTGTCGGTGAAGAATCCCGACGGCACCTGGTCCAATCCCAGTTTCATCAAGCTCACCGGCGGCAGTGTCGGTTTCCAGGCCGGCGTGCAGTCCTCCGACATCGTGCTGGTGTTCCGCGGCGCGCGCGGCCTGGACTCGATCGTCAACGGCAAGCTGACCCTCGGCGGCGACGCCAGCGTCGCCGCCGGCCCGGTCGGGCGCACCGCCGCGGCGGCGACCGACGGCCAGCTCAAGGCCGAGATCTGGTCGTGGTCGCGCGCGCGCGGCCTGTTCGCCGGCATCGCCCTCGACGGCGCGGTGCTGTCGATCGACGATGCCGCCAACCAGGCGGTGTACGGCAGCGGCAACACCCCGCGCATGATTTTCGAGGGCCGCGCCAGCGGCCAGCCGTCCAACGCCGTGGTCGATTTCCGCGACCGCCTGGAAGAGGCCAGCGCGGCCGCGCGCGCCAAGCGCGTGGCCGAGGACCAGCGCCCGGAACTGGGCACCACGGTGTATCCCGCGCCCGGCGTGACCGTGGCCCCGCCGGCCGGCGCCGCGCCGGCGCAGGCCGCGCCCGCCCACCAGCGCCTGGCGCCGGCCCAGCCGGCGCAACCGCAGCCGGTGCAGGGCCAGCCGGCGCCGTTCGAGAACGTTCCCGCCCAGCCCAACCCGGCCAAGGTCGAGCCGCTGCCCTGAGCGCGGCCCGCGGCGCGGCTGTTTCCCGATTCAGGCGGGACGCTGCCGCCGCACGGGCGTGCGGGCCGCGCCGCTGCGCCCGCCGCGTCGGTACACCGGCGTTCGCCGCGCCTGCGCGAGCGCCGCACCTTGCCGGTTCCGGCCGGTGGCGCAGCAGGACTTATGCCACATCGGCTTAAGGACGGTTGCGGTATCCTTGCCCCTTCATCATCGAGTAGCGAGCATCGTCATGGGCGCCTGGGGCATCGGTCATTGGATCATCGTCCTTGTGATTGTTCTGCTGGTGTTCGGGACCAAGCGCCTGGGCAGCGTGGGCAAGGATCTCGGCGATGCGGTGAAGGGTTTCAAGAAGGGCATGGCCGACGACGAGGACAAGCAGCCCGGCCAGCTCAAGGACGAGACGCGCAACAGCAGCGACAGCAATACGTCCGCGCGCAACGACGAGCGCAACCAGCGCTGATCCGGCGCCGCCCCGTCTCTTCCGCATAGCCACGCACGCATGTTCGACATCGGCTTCTCGGAAGTCTTCGTGATCGCGATCGTGGCCCTGATCGTGCTCGGGCCCGAGCGCCTGCCCAAGGCGGCGCGCTTCGCCGGGCTGTGGGTGCGGCGCGCGCGCGCGCAGTGGTATTCGGTCAAGTCCGAGCTCGAGCGCGAGCTGGCCGACGATGAGCTCAAGCGCAGCCTGCGCCAGGCCCAGGACGATTTGCGTTCGGCGCAGCAGCAATTGCGCGACGGCGACCGCGCCCTGCGCGAAGGCGTGGACGATCTCAACCGCCGCGTCGCCGGCACCGGCGCCGTCGCTGCGGCCGCCGACGATGCCGCCGCCGCGCCGCGCGATCCGGCGGCGCTGGAAGATGAAGCCTTGGGCGACGGCGCCTCGAACGGCGCGGCTTCGGACCGCGCGACCGCGTACGCCGCGCCCGCGCACGCCGCGGCCGACACCGCGCACGCCGAGCCGTCGCACCTGGACTACTCCGGCGCCAGCCAGCCCGACTACCGCCCCTCCACCGCACAGACGCCGAACGATGAGCGACGCTGATTCCCGCTCCGGCGATCCCAACGACTACACGCCCGAACCGCGCTTGCTCGATCACCTGATCGAACTGCGCGCGCGCCTGCTGCGCGGCGTGGCCGGCCTGATGGTCGTGTTCCTGGGCCTGCTGCCGTTCGCCAACAAGCTCTATCACTACCTGGCCACGCCGCTGCTGGCCAAGCTGCCGGCCGGCAGCCAGCTGATCGCGGTCGAAGTGGCCTCGCCGTTCGCCGCGCCGTTGAAGCTGGCGTTCTTCGCCGCGCTGATGATCTCGATGCCGTGGCTGCTGTACCAGGCCTGGGCCTTCGTCGCTCCGGGCCTGTACAAGCGCGAGAAACGCCTGGCCCTGCCGCTGCTGGTCTCGGCGCTGGCGCTGTTCTACATCGGCTGCGCGTTCGCGTTCTTCCTGGTGCTGCCGTCGGTGTTCGGCTTCCTGGTCAAGGTGACCCCGGCGGGGGTGTCGATGATGACCGACATCAACGCCTACCTCGACTTCGTGCTGATCCTGTTCCTGGCCTTCGGCCTCAGCTTCGAGGTGCCGGTGGCGCTGGTGATCCTGGCGCTGCTGGGCTGGGTTACGCCGGCCCAACTCAAGGAGGCGCGCGGCTACGCCATCGTCGGCATCTTCATCGTCGCGGCGGTGATCACCCCGCCCGACGTGATCTCGCAGCTGATGCTGGCGATCCCGATGTGCGTGCTGTACGAGCTGGGCATCATCGCCGCCAAGTGGGTCGCCTCCGAGCGCGCGCGGCCGGCCGACGACGCGTCCGAGCCGTGAACGCGCCCGGCGCGCCCGCCGGGTTCTGGCCGCGTTACCTGGCCTGGTCGCTGGACGCGGCCCTGGTCGCCCTCGCCACCTGCCTGCTCGGCGCAAACCACTGGCGGCTGCTGATCGCCGCCGCCGCGCGGGCCTGGGATGCGCTGAACCAGCGCGTGGCCGATGCGATGGCCGCCTCGGCGCTCGACGACCTGGCCTTCGGCGGCTTCCTCGGCCGCCTCGGCGCCGATCCGCAGGTGCATGCCGCGGCCGCCGCGGCGACCGCCGCGCTGCTGTCGCTGGTGCTGGGCTGGCTGATGGTCTACGCCGTGCTCGGCTTCGCGCTCGAAGTCGCCTGCATCGCCTTCACTTCCTGGCGCGCGACCCCGGGCAAGCGCGCGCTGGGCCTGTACGTGGCCGCGCGCGACGGCGGCGAACTCGGCGCCGGACGCGCGGCGCTGCGCTACCTGGGCGGGTCGCTGTCGTGGCTGAGCTTCAACATCGGCCACCTGGTGGCGATGGCCAAGCCCGAGCACCTGGCCCTGCACGATCGCCTCGCCGGCGCCAGCGTGCGCCGCCGCGGCGGCGCCGGACTGCCGCCGTGGGGCTGGGCATGGCTGCTGCTGCAGCTCGCCGCGGCGCTGGCCGCGTGCGTGTGGCTGGCATGGACGATGCAGGCGAGCCTGGACGAAGCGTTGTACGCCGCGCTGTGAGCCGCGCGGCAAAGCGCGCGACAAGCAGCCGCGCTCAGGCCTCGAAGCGGTCCTGCCGCGCCGGCGGTTGCGGCGTCGCGCCGCCGGCCGCCGCGCCGTCGCCGTCCTGGGCGAACACATCGCGCCAGGCGTAGTAGCAGGTGCCGCACATCACCACCAGGAACGCCATGCCGTAGGCGGTGAACAGCACCCAGGCGAGCAGGTGGCCGAGCATCGGCGTCACCGAGGCGCCGAGCACCATCACCACCAGCGCGGCGACGCTGACCAGCAGGCCGGCGAGCATCGCGCCGAGCATGAACAGCATGGTCGCGAACAGGTACGAGCCCAGGTTCCACAGCGAAGCGCCGAAGCTGCGCTTGACCGCGTCCGACAGGCCCAGCCCGGAGAACATGATCTGCGGCACCGATACCAGCACCACCGCGGTGCTGAAGTAATAGAACAGCAGCTGCGCCAGCGCGACCAGCGCCGGCTGCTCGGCGGTCGGCACGGTGCTGATGCGGCCGGTGATCGCGCCGCGCACCATCTCCTGGTACTGCGCCCAGAAGTCCTCGCCGGTGGCCCACAGCAGCAGCGAGCCGCAGATCAGCGCCAGCGCGATCTGGATCAGGCCCAGCAGCGCCAGCGGCAGGGTGCGGTGCAGGCGCAGCGGCGCGAACAGGTCGCGCGCGCGCACCGGGCGGCCGTTCTCGGCCTCGCGGATCACGTGCATCAGCCCGCCCAGCAGCACCGGCAGGACCAGCGCCGCGGCCAGCATCGCGATCGCCAGGATCCGGAACAGGCCTTCCAGGTCGGGCTCGCCGCCGAGCCGCAGCGGCATCGTGAACACGTACATCACCAGGTACAGCACCGCGATCAGCAGCAGCGCGGCGCCGAAGATCGCGCGCGGATTGCGCGTGCCCAGGTTGATCGCGCGCAGCAGCCATTGCGCGCCGTGGGTCAGCGGCACCTTGCGTATCGACGGGGTCATCGGATCGGTTCCGGGCATGGCGAAGCGGGCGGGCGTGGCGAAAGCGGCGGCGCCGGCGCGGCGGGCACGGTCAGCGGCCGTGCAGCGCGCGGGCGTGGCCGACGAAGCGGCGCAGCACCCGGCGCGCATGCGGCGCCGCGCTGATCTCGCGCGCGACCGTGCGCGGGCACAGGCCTTCGTTGCGCAGCGCGTCCTGGCGCGCGCGCACGTAGCCGCGCATGTGGCCGGCGCTGAATTCGGGATGGAACTGCACGCCCCAGGCGCGCTCGCCCCAGCGGAAGGCGTGGCAGGCGTCGTGGCTCGAGCGCGCCAGCACGGCCGCGCCTTCGGGCGCGCGCAGCACCGTCTGCAGGTGGGTGGCCTGGGCCGGGAACCGCGCCGGCAGGCCGGCGAACAACGGGTCGGCCGCGGCGGTGGGGTGCAGTTCCAGGTGCACCGTGCCCATCTCGCGCCCGTCCGGGTGGTTGCCGACTTCGCCGCCGAGCGCGTGCGCCAGCAACTGGTGGCCGTAGCAGATGCCGAACAGCGGCAGCCCGGCGTGGGCGGCCTCGCGCAGCCACTGCGCGCTGCGCTCGCTCCATGGCGCGCGGTCGGTGACCATCGCGCCCGAGCCGGTGACGATGGCGCCGGCGAACCCCTCGCGCCCGGGCGGGTCCTCGCCGGCCTCGACGTTGACCACCACCGCCTCGTCCCGGCCCAGGCCGGCGGCGACGCGGATCCAATGCGGGAAGCCGCGATGGCGGCGCATGGAGGGGACCGGCTGGCCGGTCTCGAGGATCAGGAAGGGCGGCTTCACGGGGCGCTGGCGGGTACGGCCGGGTCCGGCGGGGGAGGGCCAATGATGGCCCGACTCGGGGGAAAAGTCCTGAAATTTCAGGGCTCGCCGCTATACTAACCCGCTTTGCCGCAGCGCAGACGAGACCATGAGCGCGACCGACGCACCGACCACCGCGATCACCTTCCAAAGCATGATCCAGCGCTTGAACGCCTACTGGGCGGAGCGCGGCTGCGTGCTGATCCAGCCGCTGGACCTGGAAGTCGGCGCCGGCACCTTCCACCCGGCCACCTTCCTGCGCGCGCTCGGCCCGGAGCCGTGGAACGCCGCCTACGTCCAGCCCAGCCGCCGCCCCACCGACGGCCGCTACGGCGAGAACCCCAACCGCCTGCAGCGCTACTACCAGTACCAGGTGGCGATGAAGCCCAGCCCCGACAACATCGTCGAGCTGTACTTCGACTCGCTCAAGGCGCTCGGCGTGGACCCGCGCGTGCACGACTTGCGCCTGGTCGAGGACAACTGGGAATCGCCGACCCTCGGCGCCTGGGGCCTGGGCTGGGAAGTCTGGCTCAACGGCATGGAAGTGACCCAGTTCACCTACTTCCAGCAGGCCGGCGGCATCGAGTGCAAGCCGGTGCTCGGCGAGATCACCTACGGTCTCGAGCGCCTGTGCATGTACCTGCAGAACGTCGACAACGTCTACGACCTGGTCTGGACCTACGGCCCGGACGGCACGCCGGTGACCTACGGCGACGTCTACCACCAGAACGAAGTCGAGCAGAGCGCGTACAACTTCGAACACGCCGACGTCGACGAACTGTTCCACCGCTTCGACGCGTGCGAGAAAGAAGCGCAGAAGCTGATCGACCTCGGCCTGCCGCTGCCGGCCTACGACCAGGTGTGCAAGGCCAGCCACAGCTTCAACCTGCTCGACGCGCGCCGCGCGATCAGCGTGACCGAGCGCCAGCGCTACATCCTGCGCGTGCGCCGCATCGCCCAGGGCGTGGCCGAGGCCTACTTCGCCCAGCGCGAGAAGCTCGGTTTCCCGGGCCTCAAGCAGGCGCCGAAGGCCGAAGCCGCCTGACCCCGTGAAGCCCCTCTCCCGCTCGCGGGAGAGGGTTTGGGGTGAGGGCACTCCGCATCACCGAAACATTCCCGGCGCCGTCCGCAGGACGCGCGGCGACACCGCAAAGGCCACCGCATGAGCACGACCCAACCCCTCCTGATCGAACTGGGCACCGAAGAACTGCCGGTCAAGGCGCTGCCGGGCCTGGCCCAGGCCTTCTTCGACGGCGTGCTCGACGGCCTGCACAAGCGCGGCGTCGGCTTCGACCGCAACGGCGCCAAGCCGCTGTACACCCCGCGCCGCCTGGCCGTGCTGTTGAACGCGGTCGACACCCAACAGCCCGAACAGCGCAGCGAGGTGCTCGGCCCCTACCTCAACATCGCGTTGGACGCCGACGGCCAGCCGACCAAGGCGCTGCAGGGCTTCGCGGCCAAGGCCGGGGTCGAGTGGACCGCGCTGGAGAAGACCAGCGACAACAAGGGCGAGCGTTTCGTCCACCGCGCGGTCAAGCCCGGCGCCGACACCGCCAGCCTGCTCGGCGAGATCGTGCGCGAGGCGCTCGCGGCGATGCCGATTCCCAAGCCGATGCGCTGGGGCGACCACGACTACGGCTTCGCCCGTCCGGTGCACTGGCTGGTGGCGCTGCTGGGCAAGGACGTGGTGCCGGCGCAGGCGCTGGGCGTGAGCAGCGACCGCATGAGTCGCGGCCACCGCTTCATGCACGACAAGCCGGTGTGGTTCAGCGCGCCGCAGGACTACGTCGAATCGCTGCGTGCCGCGTTCGTGCTGGTCGATCCGGACGAGCGCCGCGAGCGCATCGTGCGCGAAGTCGAGGCCGCCGCGAGCGCCGACGGCGGCCGCGCGCGCATCGACGAGGGCATCCTGGAAGAGGTCAACGGCCTGACCGAATGGCCGGTGGCGGTGGCCTGCGGCTTCGAGCGCGAATTCCTCGCGGTGCCGCAGGAAGCGCTGATCGCGACGATGGAAGCGAACCAGAAGTTCTTCCCGGTGCTCGACGCCGATGGGCAGCTCACCGAGCGTTTTGTCGGCGTGGCGAATATCGAGAGCCGCGACGTCGCCGAGGTGCGCAAGGGTTACGAGCGCGTCATTCGCCCGCGATTCGCCGATGCGAAGTTCTTCTTCGATGAGGACCTGAAGCAAGGGCTGGCGTCGATGGGCGAGGGGCTGAAGACGGTCAAGTATCAGGACAAGCTGGGGAGCGTGGCCGATAAGGTGGCGCGGGTGGCTTGGTTGTCTGAACAAGTTGCGAAAGAATGCGGCGCCGATCCAGTGCAGGCGAAGCGTGCTGCAGTACTTTCCAAAAATGACCTCCAGTCTCGAATGGTTAATGAATTTCCCGAGCTGCAAGGTATCGCTGGGCGCTATTACGCCAGGGCAGAAAAAGAAGATGCGGCGGTCGCTGATGCTATTGATTACGCGTACATGCCGAGATTTTCCAGCGATTCGATCGCGCCATCTAAGCTTGGTCAGGTTGTTGCCATTGCAGAGCGACTTTACACCTTGGCTGGTGGATTTAAGGTGGGTTTAAAGCCAACTGGGAACAAGGATCCCTTTTCTCTGCGGCGCAATGCTCTCGGTTTGGCGAGAACGCTGATCGAAGGCGATGTGGATATCGACTTCGTTAGTTCGATTCGTAAGGCTCAACTTTGCATCATTGTTGCCGAGCTCGATTCCGAGCAGAAGCGCAAGCAAATGGCTGCCGAATTGGCGCGGCTTGCAGGTATTGACGTTAGTGCCGAGCAAAGCGCGCAGATCGTGTTGAATCGCGAAGATTTTTTGGCTGAAACCAGCGAAATTTATGATTTTGTTATTGATCGTCTGAAGAGCTATTACGCAGATCGTGGAGTTCCTGCGCAGCAATTTGAAACCGTAGCTGCGTTGCGTGTATCCAACTTGGCGGACTTCGACCGCCGCCTCACCGCCATCGCCGAATTCGCCAAGCTCCCCGAAGCCGAAGCCCTCGCCGCGGCCAACAAGCGCAGCCGCAACATCCTCAAGAAGGTCGAAGGCGAAGTGCCCGACGCCATCGACCCGGCGTTGTTCGCCGAGCCGGCCGAGCGCGAGCTGGCCGAGGCGGTGGACGCCGCGGTCGCCGACACCGATCCGCTGCTGGCCCGGCGCGATTACGTCGCCGTGCTCGGCCGCCTGGCGCGGCTGCGGCCGCAGGTGGACGCGTTCTTCGACAAGGTCATGGTCAACGTCGACGACGCGGCGGTGCGCAACAACCGGCTGGCCTTGCTCAAGCGGTTGTCCGACCGCCTGGGCAGCGTGGCGGCGATCGAGCATTTGTCGATCTGACCGCTCGCCGCGCGTGCGCGGCGGCCACCTGTAGGAGCGGCGCGAGCCGCGACCGCGGGAGTCGGTTTGCGGCGGAAGATCGAAGTGTGGCGTGGCGTGGTGACCTGAGCGAAAAGCATCGGGCCTGAAGGCCCTCCCACAGGTAAAGCAAGACCTCCCACAGGTGAGGCGGGACCCTCCGTAACAAGGACGGTTTCCGCGCAAACAAAAAGCCGGCTTTCGCCGGCTTTTCGTTTTTCCGCGACGCGCCCGCTTACTGCGAGCTGGCGCCGAACTTCCAGTTCACCTCGACCATGTACGAACGGCCGTAGATGTTGTAGTTCAGCGAGTTGTAGTACGGGTAGACGTCGAAGGTCTTGTCGCGCTGCGGCATCTTGTTGAACAGGTTGTTGACGGTGAAGCTCAGCGACAGGTCGTCGCCGAACTCGTAGCTGGCGCTGCCGTTGAAGCTCAGGTGCGCGCGCATGCGGCCGGCGTTCTCGGCCGAGTAGCCGGCCGGGTCGACCTGGGCGGCGTAGTTCGGGGTGCTGCCGTAGCGCACGCCGTACAGGGTCGTGGTCCACGGGCCCTTGTTCCAGCTCAGCGAGGCGCTGCCGATGCTCTTGAACTCGGACGAGTAGAACGGCTCGCGCAAGTAGTCGATGGTCGGGTCGCCCGGGTACTGCTGGTTCTCGTGCTTCAGGGTCACGTTGTAGTTGGCGCCCAGCGCGAACGAGCCCCAGCTGTCGGTCTCCCAGCGGTAGTTGAGCTTGGCGGTGAGGCCGCGAACTTCTTCCTTCGACACGTTGATCGGGTTGGTGCGCACGCTGTCGAGCTGCAGCGGCACCGGCGCGTCCGCGGGCAGGCGGGTGATGCGCGCGAGCGCGTCGGCGCAGGTCGGCGAGTTCGCGTCGAGCTGGCCCAGGCGGCAGGCCGATTCGTTGCGCAGCACCGCGTCGATGTTGAGGTCGTTGACCTCGTCGTCGATCTTGATGTTGTAGTAGTCCACGCTGACGTCGAAATTGCCGCTCGGCGCCCACAGAATGCCGGCGCCCCACGACTTGGCGGTGATCGACTTGAGGTCCTTGGCGCCGCTGCGGCGGCCGGACACCGATTCGGCGTTGTAGGTGCAGTTGCCGATGCTTTCGTCGGGTTCCTCGGTCGCGCAGCGGTAGTAGTCGACCACGCTGGTGTAGTAGCCGCTGTCGCCGGCGAACACGTAGGCCATGTCCGGCGCCTTGAACGCGGTGGCGTAGTTGGCGCGCAGCAGCAGCGACTGGATCGGGCGGTACTCCAGGCCGATCTTGTAGGTGCCGTCGGAGTCGGAGCTGGCGCCGACGTTCTTGTACTTGTCGTAGCGGCCCGACAGGCTGGCGGTGAGCTGGCTGAAGATCGGCACGCGGAACTCGACGCCGAGGGCCTGGTTGCGGCGCTTGCCCTGGCCCTGGGTGCCGGTGAGGCTGAAGAAGTCGCCGGCGACCACGCGCGGATCGGTCGGGTTCTTCCACGACTGCTCGCCGGCCTGCAGCACGGTGGCGAAGCCGACCGCGCCGGCCGGCAGGTGGAACAGCTCGGTGTTGGTCAGCTGCAGGTTGAAGTTCTGGGTCCAGGTCTCGGACTTGGTGCGGATGATGTCGGTGATGCTGTTGAACTCGGCCGGGGTCAGCGCGCGGTAGAAGCCGCTGTCGTCGGTCGGCGCGTACACCGGGTAGGGGCCGACGTGGTCGATCACCGGGCCGAGGAAGCGGCGCTCGAAGAAGTCGTCGGCGGCCGCGCTCAGCAGCCAGCGCTGTTTGCTGTCGACCTTGTACTGCGAGCGGGCGAAGTAGGCGTCGTAGTTCCAGTTCGATTCGCCCAGGCTGCCGCGGCCGCCGAAGGCGAGGTTGTAGGAGTCGCTGGTCTGGCGCTCGTTGGTGGCGTCGACGTCGCCGGTTTCCTCCGGCGCGAACACGCGCTGGTAGGTTTCGTAGCGGCCGCTGGTGTCGTTGTAGAAGATGCCGTTGGTGTCGACCGAGGTGGTCCAGAAGCGGGTGCCGGGGTTGGCCTCGGATTTGTTGTGGCCGACCAGCAGCGTGCCGTACAGCTCGGTGCGGTCGTTGAGCGCGTAAGAGGCGTTGAAGTAGCCGCTGAGGTCGCGCTTGCGGTTCATGATGGTGAGGTAGCCGACGTCCTCGCGGCTGCCGCAGTAATAGCCGCGGCCGGGGCGGAAGTCGCGGGTCAGGGTGCCGTTGAACAGGTTGCCGAGGGCGCCGCAGGCCGCGCCCGGATCGATGTATTCGTTCGGCAGCACGTCGGCGTTGATGCGCACGAAGTTGCGCGAGCCGTAGCGCGCGTCCGGATCGGGGTTGTCGTTGGTCGAATCGATGCGGCGGCGGTCGTAGCCGTAGATCGGGTCCTGCATGCTGTACTGCAGGCCGTAGGTCAGGCTGAAGGGGCCGACCTCCTTGCCGCCGATCAGCTGCAGGCGCGCGTTCTCGCCGCCGCCGCCGTCGTAGCCGCCGAAGCGGAAGTTCAGGTGGGTGCCGTCGACGCGCTTCTTGAGGATGATGTTGACCACGCCGGCGATGGCGCTGGAGCCGTAGATCGCCGACTGGTTGCCCGGCGCGATGTCGATGCGCTCGACCATCGCGGTGGGAATGCTGGCCAGGTCGGTGAAGTTGCTCTGGCCGTTGTAGAGCAGCGGATAGTCGGCCATCGGCCGGCCGTCGATCAGCACCAGGGTGAAGCCCGGGTCCAGGCCGAGCAGGCTGATCGGCTCGGCGTTGGTGGTGAAGCCGCCGGTGAACTGGCTGTCCTGCACCGCGCCGGTCGCCAGCGGCTGCGCGCGCAGCACGTCGTAGACGTCCTTGAAGCCCTGGCGCTTGATGTTCTCGGCGCTGATCGAAATCACCGGCGTGGCGGTCTCGATCTCGCTGCGCGGAATCAGCGAGCCGGTGACGGTGACCTTGTCGATCTCGGTCGGCGCCGAGGACGGCGCGGCGTCCTGGGCGCGGGCGGGGGCGGCGATCGCGGCGGCGGTGAGGGCCGCGCCGATGGCGGCGGTCAGCAGATGGCGGTGCACGGTGTCGGAGCTCCTGGGTTCTGGGCGGCGCCGCGGCAGCGGGCGCACCTGGGGGACGATTCCATGGCATGGGAGATCGCAGGGCCGACGCGGCGCAGGCATGGCGCAGCGGTGCCGAAAAAGCAGAATGAGCGAGTCCCCGACGCCGAAATTACGCGTTGCGAACGGTCGTACGCAATACGTCGGCGCGTAATGCGACCCGTGTCCGCAATCGATGCACAAAAGGTAGGGGGATGGCCTTTATTTGCGTTGTGCACCGGTGTCGGGCGAGGCGGGCGGACGCGAACGGCTTGCAGCGGATTCGCTCTCGGGCGTTCGCCGGACGGCGCGGTGCGCCGTCGTTGCGCGCATCGCCCGGCGCGCGTTGCGCGGAAGCGGCGCGGCGTGCCGTCGCGGCGGCATCACGCATTGTTGACGCGCCCTCGTGTTGTTAAAAATTCTTAAGCAATACAAGCCGTTACCGGTTATCCTCCGTGCCATGCGATCGATCCCCCGTCTTTTCCTCGCCGGCGCCCTGGGCCTCGGAGCCGTCGGCGCGGCCCAGGCGGCCAAGGTCGAAAAAGTCGACATCCACGGCCTGGACGAGGCGATGACCAACAACGTCCGGGTCTCGCTGTCGTTGGTGGACAGCATCGGCAAGGAAGTCTCCGGGCGTCGCCTGGGCTATCTGCTGCGCGAGGCCGAGAACGAGACCCGCGAGGCGCTGGAGCCGTTCGGCTATTACTCGCCGACGATCAAGGTCGAGGATTCGCGCGGCACCCGCCTGATCGCCACGCCGTCGACCGACACCGCGGCGCAGGCCCGCGACGACGATCGCGGCGCGCCGGGCGAACGCGACGGCGCGGCCGCGAACGCGAACGCGAACGCGAACGAAGCCGAGGCCAGCGCGAACGCCGCCGGCGGGGCCGGCGACGGCGCAAGCGATGCGCCCGCCGCGGCGCCGGCGCGCAGCGGTTCGTCCTCGCCGCCGATCCGGGTCACCATCACCGTCGACAAGGGCGAGCCGGTCAAGGTGCGGCGCTCGGACATCGCCATCCTCGGCGCCGGCAGCGACGACCGCTATCTCAACCAGGACCTGGCCGCGTTCCGGCCCGGCCCCGAGCAGGTGTTCGACCACGCGGCCTACGAGGCCAGCAAGACCAAGATCAGCCGGCGCCTGGCCGAGCGCGGCTATTTCGACGCGGATTTCTCTTCGCGGCGGGTGGAAGTCACGCGCGCGCAGCATGCGGCGGACATCGACCTGGTGTGGACCAGCGGCCAGCGCTACGACATGGGCGCGATCAGCTTCGAGCAGACGCCCAAGCGCATCATCCGCGACAGCCTGCTGCAGAAGCTGGTGTATTGGGAGCAGGGCAGCTACTACCACCAGGGCAAGCTCGACCGCTTCCGCGAATCGCTGGCGCGGCTGGATTATTTCTCCAGCATCGACATCGAACCGCTGCCGGACCAGGCGAGCGACGGGCAGGTGCCGGTCAAGGTGACCCTGACCCCGGCCAAGCGCAGCATCTACACCGCCGGCGTCAGCTACGGCACCGACAGCGGCGCCGGCGTGCGCCTGGGCGTGGAGCGGCGCTACGTCAACGACCGCGGCCACAAGGCGCTGGCGCAGGTCGACTTCGCCCAGCGGCGCAAGACCGCGACCCTGCAGTACCGCATCCCCGCATTCGCCTGGCTCGACGGCTGGTACACCTTCAGCCTGCAGGGCAGCGACGAACAGACCGACTACATCGATTCGCGCCGGATCGAACTGGTCGCCAGCCGCAGCGGCAAGATCAACCAGCACTGGACCGCGACCGCCTCGCTGCACGGCCTGCGCGAGCGCTGGGCCTACTACGACGAATTCGACGACGACCCGGAAACGCGCCAGAACTACCGCACCGCGACGTTCCTGTATCCCTCGCTGCGCGCCGAATACGTCGACGTCGACGACAAGCTGTATCCGCGCAAGGGCATCAGCGCGACCGGCCTGATCCGCGGCGGCCTGGAAGCGGTGGGTTCGGATGCGAACTTCATCCAGGCCCAACTGACCGGGCGCTGGTTCAAGGGCCTGGGCGAACGCAGCCGGTTGATCGCGCGCGGCGAGATCGGCCACACCTTCACCAACTCGCTGACCGACATGCCGCCGTCGCTGCGCTTCTACGCCGGCGGCGACCGCAGCATCCGCGGCTACGAGTGGCGCGAGGTCGGCCCGCGCATCCCGCCGGCGGAAGGCCGCAAGGCCTATGCGCTCGGCGCCAAGAACGTGGTCACCGCGAGCATGGAGTACGAGCACTACGTCAACGAAAGCTGGGGCGGCGCGGTGTTCGTCGACAGCGGCAGCGCGTTCGACGACCAGAAAGACCTGAAGATGCGCACCGGCGTCGGCGTCGGCGTGCGCTGGCGTTCGCCGGTGGGCCCGCTGCGCATCGACATCGCGCGCGGCCTCGACGACCCGGATTCGGGTTTCCAGATCTACCTCAATATCGGCGCCGACCTGTAAGGCGCGCACAGGACTTTTCCGCAGCTGATGAGCGACACGCCCCCGCCGCCGCCGACCCCCACCGCGCAGGAGCTGCTGCTCGAACGCCGCCGCCGTCGCCGCGCCGCGGCCCGACGCTGGGCCTGGCGCACCAGCATCGCCGCGGCGGTGTTGACCCTGCTGATCGCGTTCGCCGCGTACTGGCTGATCTCCACCATCGCCGGCCGCGACGTGCTGCTGGCGCAGATCGTCTCGCGCCTGCCGGCCGATTCCAGCTTCACCTGGAAGTCCGCCGAAGGCCCGCTGTCGGGCCCGCTGACGCTGCGCGATGTGCGCTTCGCCTACAAGAAGACGGTATTCACCGCGCAGCGCATCTACCTGGACCCGGCGCTGCGCCCGCTGCTGGGCCGCAAGCTGCGCCTGGACGCGATCCAGGTCGAGGGCGCCACGCTCGACATCGAGAAGAGCGACGAGCCGTTCGAGCTGCCGCGCTGGCCCGACGTGCTGCCGCAGATCGAACCGCCGCTGGCGCTGCAGGCCGACGACGTGCGCATCGACGGCTTCAAGATCGCCCAGGCCGGCGAGCACCTCATCGACGTGCGCCAGTTGCGCGCCGGGCTCGACGCGCAATCGGGCAAGCTGCACGTGGAGAGACTGGTCGCCGATACCGACCGCGGCCGCTTCACCGCGCACGGCGATTACCAGCCCAGCCGCGATTTCAAATCCGACCTCACCGTCACCGCGGTGTTGCCGAGCGCGCCGGGCCGCACGCCGCCGCGCCTGGGCCTGGTCGCGCGCGGCGACCTGTCGCGCATGGACGTGGCCGTGGCCGGCGCCGCGCCGGGGCCTGTGCGCATGACGCTGACCTTGCGCGGCAAGGAAGAGGCGCCGGACTGGCGCTTGCACGCGAAGGCCGACGCGCTCGACATCGGCCTGCTGACCGCGCCCGACGCCAAGCCCAGCGATACGCCGATGGCCTTGCGCTTCGACGCGCAGGGCAGCGGCGGCGTCGCCGCGCTGGAAGGCGAGTTCCGCCAGGGCGACATCGCGGTCGAGGTGCTGCCGTCGAAGGTCTCGCTGAAGGAGCAGGTGCTCGACGTGCAGCCGCTGGCGCTGCGCTTGTTCGACGGCACCGCCACGCTGCGCGGCCACGCCGATTTCACCGACGCCGACAACGGCCGGTTCAAGTTCTCGATCAACGCGCGCGGCCTGAGCTGGGGCGGCCAGGCGCCGCCGACCACGCTCACGTCGGTGGCCAAGCCTTCGCAGGCGCCGCAGACGCTGGCCACGCCGGCGGTGACGCTGGAAAGCGCCGACTTCGGCTTCGCCGGCACGGTCAAGGACTGGGCCGCGATCGGCGACGCGCGCTTGCTGCGCGACAAGCAGGCGGCGACGGTCGAGTTCGACGGCCGCGGCAACGATCGACGCATGACCTTGAAGTCGCTCAAGGCCAAGATGCCGACCGGCCTGCTCGACGCCAGCGGCGACGTGGCCTGGGCGCCGAAGCTCGGCTGGGACCTCAAGGCCACGTTGTCGGGCTTCGATCCCGGCTATTTCGCGCCGGAATTCAAGGGCGCGGTGGACGGCAAGCTGGCCAGCACCGGCGCCACCCGCGACGACGGCGGGCTGGAGATCCAGGCGAGCGCCGAACAGCTCGGCGGGCGCCTGCGCGAACGGCCGCTCGGCGGCCGCGGCCGCTTCCTGATGCACGGCGCCGCCACCGGTAAGACCGGCGACGCTTACGAGGGCGAGGTCGCGCTGAGCCTGGGCGGCAGCAAGCTCGAAGCCAAGGGCAAGTACGCGCAGAGCATCGACGTCGACGCGAAGTTCGCGCCGCTGCAGTTGAACGATCTGCTGCCCAGCGCGTCGGGCAGCCTCAACGGCACGCTCAAGCTCACCGGCGCCGCCGATGCGCCGAACGTCGATGCCGATCTCACCGGCAGCGCGCTCAAGTACGGCGATTACCGGGCCGCCAGCTTCAGCGCCAAGGGCAAGCTGCCCTGGCGCGGGCGCGGCGGCCAGCTGGCGCTGCGCGCCAGCGAACTCGATGCGGGCATCGCGCTGTCGTCGCTGAGCGTGGACGCGCAGGGCGCGGTGGAAGCGCTGCAGTTGCAGGCGCAGGCGCGCAGCGACGTCGCCAACCTGGATCTGTCCGGGCACGCCGACAAGCGCGGCAACGTCTGGTCCGGCGCGCTGGCCTCGCTGCAGCTGGCGCCGAGCAAGGGCGCCAGCTGGCGCCTGCAGCAGTCCACCGCGTTCCGCTGGGACGGCGACAGCGGCGGCTTCAACGACGCCTGCCTGGTGTCGAGCAGCGGCGGCTCGCTGTGCGCGGCCGCCGATTGGCCGCGCCGCGGCGTCGAGCTCAAGGGCCACGGCCTGCCGTTGCTGCTGGCCCAGCCCTACCTGCCCGAGCGCAGCGACAAGCGGCCGTGGATCCTGCGCGGCGAGATCGCGCTGGACGGCGAACTGCGCCCGGCCGGCAAGGGCTGGCGCGGCAACTTCAACCTCAGCTCCGCCGGCGGCGGCCTGAAGTTCAGCGAGCGCGCGCGGCGCGAACTGGTGCGCTACAACGCGCTCTCGCTCAAGGCCAGCTTCGACACCCAGAAGCTCAGCGCCGAGCTCAAGTCCGGCTTCAACGACGACGGCCGCATCGAAGCCACCGTCAACACCGGCTGGGACGCGTACGCGCCGCTGTCGGGCAATGTCGCGGTCGACACCGACGAGCTGACCTGGGTCGAGCTGTTCTCGCCCGACATCGTCGAGCCCAAGGGCAAGCTGGAAGGCCGCATCGGCCTGGCCGGCACGCGCAGCAAGCCGCTGCTGAGCGGGCAGGCGCGGCTGTCGCAGTTCACCACCGAGGTGCCGTCGCTGGGCATCGTGCTGCAGCAGGGCGACGTGCGCCTGGACGCGCAGCCCGACGGCAGCGCGCGCATCGCCGGCAGCGTGCGTTCGGGCGAGGGCACGCTCAACGTCGACGGCACGCTCGGCTGGCAGGGCGACGACACGCCGTTGGTGTTGAACATCCGCGGCACCAACGTGCTCGCTTCCGACACCCGCGACCTGCGCGCGGTGGCCAATCCCGAGCTGACCGTGCGCTACGCGGCCAAGCAGCCGCTCAACGTCACCGGCAAGGTCGACATTCCTTCCGCGCGCGTCGATCTGGAACGCCTGGACCAGGGCGTGTCGGTGTCCGAGGACGTGGTCGTGCTCGATCCGGTGAATCCGGAAGACACCGGCTCTTCGCCGCTGGAGCTCGACCTGACCTTGGCCGTCGGCGACGACGTCAAGCTCAAGGGCTTCGGCCTGGACGGCAAGCTCGGCGGGCAGATGCGGGTGCGCTCGCGGCCGGGCCGCGAGATGACCGCGAGCGGCGCGCTCAGCGTGGAAGGCCGCTACGAAGCGTACGGGCAGAAGCTGCAGATCACCCGCGGCAATCTGGCCTGGAACAACGGCCCGGTGTCCGATCCGATCCTGGACCTGCGCGCCGAGCGCGAAGTCGGCGCGGTCAAGGCCGGCGTCGATATCGGTGGGCGGGTCAGCGCGCCGCAGGTCAACGTCTGGTCGGATCCGGCCAGCTCGCAGTCCGAAGCGCTGGCTTACCTCACCCTGGGCCGTCCGCTGTCGAATTTGACCGGCGACGAGAGCAAGCAGCTCAACGCCGCCAGCGCCGCGCTGTCGGCCGGCGGCGGCCTGCTGGCCTCGCAGCTCGGCGCCAAGATCGGCCTCGACGACGCCGGCGTGATGGAAAGCCGCGCGCTCGGCGGGTCGGTGCTCGGCGTAGGCAAGTACCTGTCGCCGAAGCTCTACGTCGGCTACGGCGTATCGCTGCTCGGCACCGGCCAGGTGCTGACGCTGAAGTACCTGCTGCGCAAGGGCTTCGACGTCGAGATCGAATCGAGCACGCTGGAGAACCGCGCGTCGGTGAACTGGCGCAAGGAGAAGTGAGTCCGCGGCGGAGCGCATGCTTCGCTGACGGGTTCGATTCGATCTGAGCTTTTGTGCCGGCCGGGATCAGACCCGGCCGCGATTAGAATGCGTGCACCGCCCACGGACCCGGGCGCACTCACCAAGGACCGCTCCATGCTGCTGGAACTGGCCATCGGCGACGCCTACGGCGCCGGTTTCGAATACGCCGCCGACCGGATCGTGCGCGAGCGCAACGACGGCGCGCACTACGTCCGCCACCCGCGCCACGCGATCGAACCGGGCTGCTACACCGACGACACCCAGATGAGCCTGGCCATCGCCGAGGCCTTGGCCGAGGGCGATCCGTGGACTCGCGAATCGCTGGCCGAGCGTTTCGTCGCGGCGTTCAAGCGCGATCCGCGCGAGGGTTACGCCAGCCGCTTCCATGGCCTGCTGACCGAAGTGCGCGACGGCGCCGACCTGCTCGCGCGGATCGTGCCCGACAGCGCCAAGAGCGGCGCGGCGATGCGCGCGCCGCCGATCGGCGCGCTCGCCGACACCGCCGAGGTCGTGCGCCGCGCCGAACTGCAGGCGCGCATCACCCACGACACGCCCGACGGCGTCGCCGCCGCGGTCGCCGCGGCCCTGTGCACGCATTACTTCGTCCATCGCCGCGGCGCCAAGGACGGCTTGGCCGGGTATCTCGCCGCGCACGTGCCCGGTCCGTGGCGCGAGCCGTGGCGCGGCAAGGTCGGCGCGCTCGGCATGGACAGCGTGCACGCGGCGGTCGCCGCGGTGCTCGCCCATTCGCGCATGAGCGAACTGCTGCGCGCTTGCATCGCCTACACCGGCGACGTCGATACCGTCGCCACCATCGCGCTCGCCGCGGGTGCGTGCAGCGAAGAGATCGCGCAGGACTTGCCGGCTTCGCTGTACGACGGGCTCGAGAACGGACGCTACGGCCGCGAGTATCTGATTGCGTTGGATGCGCGGCTGATGGCGCTGGCGACGCGATAAGCCGGCGCCTGGCGGCGACAGGCGCCGCGCGGGGCCGACGGTCGTGGCCTGCGCCGCATCGGCAGCGGTCATGGCGTCCCTGGCGCGGGATCTGGCCGACCGGTGGGCGCTCGCAGACCCGCTGTTCGCCGCGGAAATCCGCTCGCTCATCGGACTCGCACTGGTGCCGTGCGTCGGCGTGTTCTGCGTGCGGCCTATATTCGCCGCTTATGCCGAGCCGCGCGCGGACAAGCCCCGGCGCTGATGCGACAATCGCCCGCGAGCGAGCGAGCGAGCGATCGGTCCGGCCGGCCGCACGGGAGCCACGCATGAACCTGCTAGCCCACGCCCGCCTGATGGCCGACTACAACCGCTGGATGAACCAGCGCGTCTACGCCGCCGCCGCGCGACTGCCGGCCGAGGCGGCCGCGCAGGACCGCGGCGCGTTCTTCGGCTCGATCCTGGGCACGCTCAACCATCTGCTGACGGCCGATCGGATCTGGCTGCGCCGCTTCGCCGAGCATCCCGCGCGCTACGCCGCGCTGGAACCGCTGCGCGCGCATCCGGCCCCGACCGACTTGCGCGCGATCGCGCACGACACGCTGCCGGCGCTGCGCGCTGCGCGCGAGGAACTCGACGCGCGGATCGAGGATTGGATCGGCGAAACCGCCGAAGCCGATCTCGACCAGGCATTGGTTTACGCCAACACCCGCGGCGTGGTCTCGCGCCGGCGCTTCGGTTTGTTGCTGCTGCATTTCTTCAATCACCAGACCCACCACCGCGGCCAGGTCACCACGCTGCTGACCCAGGCCGGCGAAGACGTCGGCGGCACCGACCTGCTGGAACTGATTCCGACGTTGGCGGCGGACGCGGACGGCGACTGAGACTCAACCGGCGCAGGTCTGGCGGATCGCCTGCACTTCCCGCAACACCTCGCTGCCGTCCGGCCGCGCCTCGCCGATGCTGCGCAACAGCCCGTCGAGGCGGGCGCGCGCCTGGCCGCGCTGCGGGCCGGCGCAGCGCAATTGCGCGGCGTAGGCCTGGGCGCGCCAGCCGAGCTTGCGCAGGGCTTCGTCGTTGATCGGCAGTTCCGCCAGCGCGTCCAGGTGCGCCAGCGCGGCGGCGTCGCCGGCGGCGGCCTGGGCGCGCGACAGCGACAGCTCGGCGGCGCGCGCGCGCGGGTCGCGCTCGCCGTAGGCCGCGCGGGTCAGTGCGTGCGCACGTTGCAGGCGCGGCAGCGCGGCCGCGCGCGCGTCGAGGGCGAGGTCGATCTCGCCGAGCAGGCGCTCGCTCTCGCCGACCGTGCCGGCCTGCGCGCCGTCCTGGCGGATGCGCAGGCGCCGCACCTGCTCCAGCAGTTCGCGCGCTTGCGCGTCGCGGCCGGCCTCGTGCAGCACCAGGGCCTGTTCGGTCATCAGCTCGGCCAGGCGGCCGGCCTGCGGATGGCGGCGCGCGATCTGCAGCGCGCGTTCGAGTTCGGCCAGCGCCCGCGCGAGGTCGCCGCGCTCCCACGCGACCACGCCGAGCGCGCCGTGCACGCCGATGAGGTCGGCGTGCTCCGGACCCAGGCGCTGGGCCAGCAGGTTGCGGATCAGCTCCAGGTCCTTCTGCGCCAGCACGAACTGGCCTTGGTCGATGTGCAGCGCCGCCAGTTGCCGGCGCACCTCCAGGGTCGCCGGGTGCTGCGCGCCGTTGACTTCCAGCGCGATCGCCAAGGCTTCGCTGGCGTCGCGCTCGGCATCGTCGAGCCGGCCCAGGCCACGCCGCAGCACCGCCAGGTTGCGGCCGATCTCGACCTGCAGCGGATGGCGGTCGCCGACGCTTTGCTGCAGCTTGCGCCGCGCCTGTTCGAAACCCAGCAGCGCCTCGCGGTCCTGGCCGGCATCGGCCTGCAGACCGGCTAGGTCCATCAGGTTCTCGACCTCGCCCACGTCGGTGTTCTCGCGCATCTCGCGGCGGATCGCCAGCGAGCGCTCGAACAACTGGCGCGCGCCCTGGCGTTCGCCATTGGCGCGGCGGCAGCGGCCGAGTTCGGAATAGAACTCGCTGGCCTGCAGCGGCAGCTGCGCCTGCTCGCGCCGAGCCAGGTCGAGCGCGGGCTGCATCAGCGCGGCGCAGTCGCGCGGCTGCGCCAGCAGGCGCAGCACCTTGCCGCGCTGGGTCAGCGATTCCAGTCGCAGACTGTCGGGAACGTCGTCGGTGGCGGCGATGATCTGCGACTGGCGTTGCAGCAGCCCGCGCGCCTCGTTGTAGTCGCCCAGGCTGATGCGCATGCGCGCGATCACCCCGAACAGTTCGGCGCGCGCGCGCGGCTGCCGCGCCAGTTCGCGGTTGCCGCGCGCGACCGAGGCGTCGAGCAGGCCGCGCAGGTCCAGCGCCTCGCCCTCCGGCGTGCCGCGCGCGCTTTCGAACAGGCCGACCATGAAGTCCTGCATCGCCTGCGCGCGCGCCGCCTCGACCACCGCCTCGCGCGCCTGCCACGCGACCACGCCGAGCGAGGCGCTGAGCACCACCGCCACCAGCGCCGCGGTCGCCAGCGCCCAGCGGTGGCGCGCCACGTACTTGTTGATCCGGTAGCGCACGCTCTGCGCGCGCGCCAGCACCGGCCGGCCGGACTCGAAGCGCTGCAGGTCCAGCGACAGCGCCTCCACCGAGGGATAGCGCTGCTCCGGGCGCTTGGCCAGGGTCTTGAGCACGATGTTGTCGAGATCGCCGGCGAGCTGCCGGCCGAGCCGGCGCAGCGAGCCCGGATCGAGGTCGGGATCGTTGGCGTCGGCGTAGCGCAGCACCGCCTGCGAGGGCCGCAACGGATCGGCGGCGAGGATCGCCTCTTCCCATTCCGCGTCGGTCTGGCGCTTGAGCTTGTACGGCTTGGAATCGGTGAGCAGTTCGTACAGCACCACGCCGAGCGAGTAGACGTCGGTCATGGTGGTGACCGGCTCGCCGCGCACCTGCTCGGGCGCGGCGTAGTGCAGGGTGAAGGCGCGCGCGCCGGTGCGGGTCTGCTCGGGCAGCGGCACGTCGTTGCTGTCGAGCAGCTTGGCGATGCCGAAGTCGAGCAGGCGCACGTCGCCGGCCGGCGTCACCAGGATGTTGGACGGCTTGAGGTCGCGGTGGACGATCAGGTTCGCGTGGGCGTGGCTGACCGCGTCGCAGATCTGCTGGAACATGCGCAGGCGCTTGTCCAGCGGCGTGCGCTGGTTGCGGCAGTAGTCGGTGATCGGCTCGCCTTCGACGTATTCCAGCGCCAGGTACGGCAGGCCGTCGCGGGTCACGCCGGCGTCGAGCAGGCGGGCGATGTAGGGATGCGCCAAACGCGCGAGGATCTGCCGCTCGCGGGTGAAGCGGGTGCGCAGGTTGGTGTCGGTCAGGCCCGGGCGCAGCAGCTTCAGCGCGACCCGGCGCTGGTACAGGCCGTCGGCGCGCGAGGCCAGCCAGACCTGGCCCATGCCGCCTTCGCCGAGCAGGCTTTCCAGGCGATAGCTGCCGACCTCCACACCCGGGCGCATGCCCGACTGCTGCGGCGTCACCAGCGGTTCGGACAGGAAGTCCTCGTGGCCGTCTTCCAGGCCGATGAGCTCAGTCAACTCCGCCGCCAGCGACGGATCGTCCGCGCCCAACTCGCGAAGACGTTCGGCGCGCGCATCCGGTTCTAACTCGAGCAATGCATCGAGCAGCGGCGAAAGTCGCAACCAGCGTTCGGCGTCCATCGAGTCAGCCGCGCACCCGCGCGCGCAGGGCGGCGAGCAAGAGCAGCGGAGCGACGGCGATGTCGATCATGGCGTTGCGCATTCCTTGCAGGCGCGCAGCGCGCGCGGACCGCGGCGCGGGCGCGCTCAGCGGCCGGGTTCGTCCTGCAGCGACGCCAGCAGGAACAGCCGCGCCTTCTGCCAGTCGCGGCGGATGCTGCGCTCGGAACGTTGCAGCAGCGCGGCGATCTCCAGTTCCGACAGGCCGGCGAAATAGCGCAGTTCCACCACCTGGGCCAGGCGCTGGTCGACCGCGGCGAGCTTGGTCAGGGCCGAATCCAGGCCGAGGGTGTCCTCGTCCAGGCGCAGGCCGCCTTCGACATCGTCGGGCAGTTCGGTGACGCGGTGCAGGTCGCCGCCGCGCTTCTGCGCCAGGCGCTGGCGCGCGTAGTCGACCACCACGCTGCGCATCGCGGAGGCGGCGTAGGCGAAGAAGTGCGCACGATCGTCGAACTGCGCTTCGCGCCGGCCGACCAGCTTGAGGTAGGCCTCGTGCACCAGCGCGGTGGCGTCCAGGGTCTGGCCGTGCTGGCCGGCGAGCTGGCGCCGCGCCATGGTGTGCAGTTCCTGGTACAGCGTGGCGAGCACGCGGTCGAGCGCGCCGCGATCGCCCTCGCGGGCGGCGTCCAGCAGGATCGTGATGTCAGCGCTTTCGGCCATGTCGCCCCCAATTCGGTCCAGACTATAGCGCGTTCAGCTTGGCTTGGAAGCGACACAGGTGGCAGCAAACCTGCGTTGGAACGCCGCAATCGATTGCCGCCAGACGACACTCGGAATGCACACGAATTACCCCGCCGCGCTAACGCACGAAGCGCCGTCGCGATGACACGCCGGCGCACCGCAGCGATCAACGGCAAGCGCGCGCCGATCCGGACACGCGACGCGGCGCGGCGAGCGCGCCAAAGCCGCATTCAGCGTTGGCAGTGGCCGCACCACACCGTGGTGCGCTGGCCGATGCTGGCTTGCTTCAGCGGCCGCCCGCAGCGCGGGCAGGGTTCGCCGCCGCGGCCATAGGCGGCCAGTTCCTGCTCGAAATAGCCCGGCGCACCGTCGGGGCTGATGAAGTCGCGCAAGGTGGTGCCGCCGCGCTGGATCGCGTAGCCCAGGATCGCCTTGATCGCCCCGGCCAGCTCGGCGTAGCGCTCGCGCGAGACCTTGCCGGCCGCGCGCAGCGGCGACACGCCCGCGGCGAACAGCGCTTCGGCGGCGTAGATGTTGCCGACGCCGACCACGACTTTCTGATCCATCAAAAACGTTTTCACCGGCGCCTTGCGCCCGCGGCTGAGCGCGAACAGGTAGTCGCCGTCGAAGTCGTCCGACAGCGGTTCCGGGCCGAGGCCGCGCAGCAATTCGTGGGTTTCGCCGGGCGGTTGCCACAGCAGGCAGCCGAACCGGCGCGGGTCGTTGAAGCGCAGCACGCGGTCGTCGTCGAGCAGCAGGTCGACGTGGTCGTGGTCGCGCACCGGGGTGTCGGCCGGCAGCACGCGCAGGCTGCCGGACATGCCCAGGTGCAGCAGGGCGCTGCCGGCGGCGGTGTCGACCAACAGGTACTTGGCGCGCCGGCGCACCGCGTCGATGCGCTGGCCGGGCAGGGTCTCCTCGATCGCCGCCGGGATCGGCCAGCGCAGGTCGGGCCGGCGCAGGATCGCGGTGACGACGTGACGGCCTTCCAGGTGCGGCGCGAGGCCGCGGCGGGTGGTTTCGACTTCAGGCAATTCAGGCATGGTCCCAGCGTACTATCCCGTCCGGGCCGGCGCGCGCAGCGTCGGCGCGAAACGCTTACGTATCCATGCGAAGCGGGAGTCCGCCATGCCGCAGGCCGAAGTCGAGGCAGTCGCCGAGGGAGTCGAATCCGCCGTGCCGCCCGGGACGCCACGCGCGCGGCGCCGGGCTTCGCGCGGCGCGGCGGCGCAGGACGGGCAGGACGCGCCGGTGCGGCGGGCCGGGGCGCGGACGCCGGCCGGATCCGGGCATGGCGCCACGTCGCGCACTTCCGACCCGCGGCCCGACCTGCGTTCCCACACCGACACGGGCAAGGCCGCGCGTCCGCCCGGCCAGCGCCTGCGCGCCCATGCCACGCGCGAGATCGACCAAGCCCTCGACGCGCTCGGCTGGGGCGGCAACCGCATCCACGCCGGCGTGCATCTGGCGCGCAAGAACCTGCGCCGCGCCCGCGCCACCCTGGCGTTGGGCGCTGACGGGCTGGGGCCCGGCGCGGCCCTGGTCGACCGCGAACTGCGCGACCTCAACCGCGATCTGTCGCTGCTGCGCGATGCGCACGCGCTGGTCGAGACCCTCGACCGCCTGCTGCGCGGCGAACTCGCGCCCGACGCGCGCCGCCTGTTGGCGCGCGCGCGTCGCGCCGCCGCCGCCGCGCGCCGCCGCGGCGCGCCGCGCGCGCGAGGACGATCCCGGCCTGCGCCGTCGCCGCGCGCTGCTGCAGGTGCTGCGCGCTGCGTTGCGGGCGATGCCGTGGGCGCAACTGCAGCCCGAGCATTGGCGCGCCGCCGTCGCCGCGAGCCTGCAGCGGGTGGCGCGCGCCGGCGAGCGCGCCCGCGCCAGCGGCGGCGACGAGGACTGGCACGACTGGCGCCGGCGCGCGCGGCGGCTGTCGCAGCAACAGCGCGCGCTCAAGAGCGCCGGGCTCGGCGCGGACGCGCCGACGTTCGACAAGCGCCAGATCGAGCGGCTCGGCGAGGCGCAGGACCTGAACCTGCTGCTGGACCATTGCGGCAAGGGCTCGCCGTTCGCCAAGGCCGAGCGCGGCGCGCTCAAGGCGTTCGCGCGCGGCGAACTGGCGGGTGCGCGCGAACGCATTCAAGCGGGGAGCGAGGGACGTTCTCCGGAGTGAGTGCGGTGCGTCGTGGCCGCGGTGTCGCGGTCGCGGCTCGCGCCGCTCCTACAAGGGGCGGCCGCGGCTTCGATTGCCGCCCATAGGAGCGGCGCGAGCCGCGACGGCCCCAATCCCCGCGATCCTGAACCGTACAGGCCTCCGTCGCCCGCCTGAACCGCCCGGTCCTGCCCGGTCCGCCGCGGCTTGCCCGTTGGAATTCACGACCCCATCACAGCCTTCGGCCGGCCGTACCGGCGCGAACGGTGGGCCCGGAGTGGCATCATCGGCTATATATACAACTGTCCTTTAATTGCCCCGCCACCCCAACGGCTGCCCAAAGCCATCGCTGCCCCGGAGTTCGCAATGCCCGCGTCCCTGATCGATTTCCTCGCCGGCGGCCTGGTCCAGGCCCGCTTCTGGGAATTGGCCGTGTATTTCCTGGTGGTGACCCAGCTCACCATCTTGTCGGTCACCTTGTACCTGCACCGCTCGATGGCGCACCGCTCGGTCGACTTCCACCCGGTGCTGGCGCACTTCTTCCGCTTCTGGACCTGGCTGACCACCTCGATGATCACCAAGGAGTGGGCGGCGATCCATCGCAAGCACCACGCCAAGTGCGAGACCGAGGAAGACCCGCACAGCCCGCAGTTCAAGGGCATCGACACGGTGATGTGGCGCGGCGTGGAGCTCTACCGCGAGGCCCGCACCGAGCGCGAGGACATCGAGAAGTACGGCAAGGGCTGCCCGGACGACTGGATCGAACGCAAGCTCTACACCCCGTGGGCGACGATGGGCCCGGTGCTGCTGCTGTTCGCCAGCTTCGCCCTGTTCGGTTTCGCCGGCGTGGCGATCTGGGCGCTGCAGATGGTGTGGATCCCGTTCTGGGCCGCCGGCGTGGTCAACGGCCTGGGCCACTGGTGGGGCTACCGCAATTTCGAAACCACCGACACCGCGACCAACCTGACCCCGTGGGGCTTCTGGATCGGCGGCGAGGAACTGCACAACAACCACCACGCGTTCCCGAGCTCGGCCAAGTTCGCCCTGCGCAAGTGGGAGTTCGACATCGGCTGGACCGCGATCCGCGGCCTCGCCGCGCTGCGCCTGGCCAAGGTGCTGCGGGTCGCGCCGACCCTGGACGTGCGTCCGAACATCGCCATGCCCGACGGCGAGACGCTCAAGGCGCTGCTGGCGATCCGCTTCCAGGCCATGACCGACTTCTATCGCAACGTCACCCTGCCGACCCTGCGCGAGGACGCCGGCGACCGCGTGCGCGCGTTGCCGCGGCGGCTGCGCAAGGGCCTGGCCGACGGCGGCCGCTGGCTCGACGACGGCGCCCGCGCGCGCCTGCAGACCTGGGTGGCCGAGCGTCCGCGCATGGCCCAGCTGGCCGATTTCCGCCAGCGCCTGGCGCAGGTGCTGGACGACCGCTCGCACGATGCCCAGGCCACCCTGCAGCGTCTGCACGCCTGGTGCGTGGAAGCCGAGGCCAGCGGCATCCACACCCTGCAGGCGTTCTCCGAACGGCTCAAGGGCTACGCGCTGGCGCCGGTGCGGCACTGACCGCCGCGCGCCGCCAAGCGACACCGACGAACCCGCGCTCCGGCGCGGGTTTGTTTTTGTGCGAACGAGACGCCGGTCCGTCCGCGCGGGCGCGGCGCGGATAGCGTCGTGCGCTTGGAATCCGGCGCCGCCGTCCGGCCGCGCCGCACACGGAGGTGGCGCATGTCCGCGGATCGACCGTCCAGGCCTCGCCGCCGATCCTGCGCCCGCGCGCGCCCCGCCTTCCGCTTGAGCCTCCAGGGACGAACCCACCATCCGTGACCGCGCCCGCGCCACGGACCGGCGCCCGCGATCGCACGCGCAAGGAGAGAGCACGATGAAACTGTTCCGCAGCAAGCGCTTCAAATTGCTGGCCCTGTCGGCGCTGTTCGCCGCCGGCCTGGGCTTCGGCGCGGCGCAGGCCGGCGCCACGCAGGAATGCTTCCCCTCCGACAACTGCC
Organism: Lysobacter yananisis; assembly: GCF_031199375.1. Classification (NCBI taxonomy): domain Bacteria; kingdom Pseudomonadati; phylum Pseudomonadota; class Gammaproteobacteria; order Lysobacterales; family Lysobacteraceae; genus Lysobacter; species Lysobacter yananisis. The sequence goes on along the minus strand of NZ_CP133568.1, from coordinate 1,369,531 downwards.
CGCACGGCGCCTGGGTCGGCGGCTGCTGCGATCCGGCCTGAACCGCCGGCGCACCGCCGCGGGCCGCTCGCCTCCGCCGCTGGCGAAGGCGAGCGCGCGACGGCCCGGATTCCGCGTCCGGGCCGTCGGCGCCGCTCGCGGCGGCGTTGCCGCGCGGTCCGTCCCGCCCACGCGCTTCTCCAGGAGAACGACATGAGTCACCTGCGTACCCGCCGCGCCAGAGCCTTGCTGCTGGCCGTGCTGTTCGCCACCGGCATCGGCTTCGGCGCCGTCCACGCCGATACCAAGTACGCCGAGGGCTGCGCGCCCAAGTCCGGCTGCCAGTTCGGCGGCACCCGCTTCGGCTGCTGCGTCGACGACAGCTGACGCGGCCGCGGCCGGCGCCGCGCGCGCCGGCCGCGCGCGGCGCTTGCCCGCCGCGCCCGCGCGCGGCAGGCTGCGCGCTGGTCCTTTCGCGGATGCGCGCATGCGCCTGCCCACGTTCCGTCCGCCCGCCTTCGCGCGGCTGTCGTCCGCGCTGCTCGCGCTCGCGCTGTGCGCCCTGCCGGCGTCGGCGCAGGAGGTGGCCTCCACCGGCGACTACCTCGCGCGCATGGATGCCGACCGCGACGGCCGGGTGTCGCTGCTGGAATACCAGGACTGGCTCAGTTACGCCTTCGACGCGATGGACGCCAACCGCGACGGCGTCCTCGACGCGTCCGAACAGCCGGCCAGCGGCCGCGGCGCGCGCGCGCCGCTGACCCGCGAGGCGCACCGCAAGACCCTGGCCGAACGCTTCGCCCGCCAGGACCGCAATCGCGACGGCTTCCTCGACGCGCGCGAGTTGGCCTCGCCGCCGCAATGACTGCGTGGGTGGCTATCCCCCTGTAGGCGCGGCGCGAGCCGCGACCGCGGGGTAGCCGTTTGCGTCGTATGCGCGGCGTCGCGGTCGCGGCTCGCGCCGCGCCTGCAGGCGTGAACCGCAGCGCGATGCGCGTGCCATCCCACCGCAAGCGCAAGCCGCGTCGCAACGCCCGCATTGCGCAATTGCCGCGCGCGCGATGCGCGTGGTACCTAGTCGCGATGGATTACGCACTGCCCCAGGGCGAACTCGACACCCTGTTCGCCGGACCGCAATCGGTCGGTTCCGAGCAACGCCGCGACCTCGTCGCCCTCATCCTCGAACGCCTGCGCCAGCGCTTCGGCGAACGCCTGCTCGCGGTCGCGCTGTACGGCTCCACCGCGCGCGACAGCGACGGGCCGTATTCGGACCTGGAGCTGTGGGCGGTGCTCGACGACGCCGCGTTCGGCGCCGACTTCGACGAATCGCTGGAGTGGGTGCACGGCCGCGGCAAGGCCGAGGTCAACCTGATGTCGCGCAGCGCGGTGGAAGCGTTCGCGCGCGAAGTCGACGAGGCCTGGCCGATCAGCCACGGCCAGTTCGTGCACGCGCGCGCGCTGTGGATCGCGCCGGACCACGGCGCGCTGTTCGAGACCTTGCGCTCGCTGGCCGCGCATCCCGACGACGCGGCGGTGGAGCGGGCCATGGCCGAGATCGTGGTCGGCGAGCTGTACGAACTGGTCGGCAAGCTGCGCAACCGCTACGCGCGCAAGCCGCTGGCGCTGCTGGCCGGCGAATTCGCCGTGCACCTGGCCTGCCTGGTCGGCCTGGCCGAGCGCCACGTCTACGCCAGCGCCGGCACGATGTTCGACGAAGCCGCCGACCTGCCGGGGCCGGACGGCGCGGTGGAGCTGTACCGGCTGGTCGCGCGCGGCGAACTCGGCGACGAGGCGGTGCTGGTCGCGGCGCTGGAGCGGGCCTGGACCGGGGTCGAAGCCTGGGCGCACGAGGTCGCGCTGGTCGATGCGCTGCAGCGGCGCTGCGTGGCGGGCGAGCGCTGAGGGGCTGGCGGGTGGATTCGTTGCGGCGGACAGGAAAGCGTCGGGCCTGAAGGCCCTCCCACGACAAGCCCCCGCAGCGAAGGTCCTCCCATAGCGAAGGTCCTCCCATAGCGAAGGTCCTGCTAGAACAACGTCCTGCTAGAACAAGACCAGAACAAGGCCGTCCCGCAGTGGCCGAGGCTTGGGCTGTTGTGGGAGGGCCTTTCAGGCCCGACGCTTTCGGCTCAGCTCGCCGCGCTCCCCATCCGCGCTACCCTCGCCGCATGCCGCCCCTGTTCCATCCCTGGCTGCGCGAAGCCCGCCTCGCCGCCCTGCGCGGCGGCGGCTGGCGGCGCTGGCGCGGCGGTCTGGCGATGCTGGCGGCGATCGCCGCGGCCGGCCCGCTGCTGCGCGCGTTCGGCGGCGAGTCCGCCGCCCTGCCGGCCGCCGTGCCGAGGCTGATCGCGCAGTTGCCGCTGCCGTTCGCCCTGCTCGCGCTGGCCTGCGCCTATGCCAGCGCACGCGCGCGCCTGGGCGCGCTCGACGACCGCCTGCGCCACGGCTGGTGGGCGGCCGCGCCGATCGCGCCGGCGCGCATCGCCCGCACCCTGGTCCTGCTCGCCGCGCTCGGCGTCGCGGCGGCGCTGTCGGCGACCGCCGCGTTGCTGCTCGCGCTCGGCGGCGACGGCGCGCGCCTGCGCACCGCGTTCGCGGTGCTCGCCGCCGGCCTCGTGCCCGGCGTCGCGCTCGGGCTGGCGGCGGCGCTGCACCAGCGCCGCCGGCCGGCGCAGCGGGTGCGCGAAGGCGCGCGCGAGCCGCTGTTCGGCCTGCGCTGGCTCGACGACGCGCGCCTGCCGCACCTGAGCGACTGGCAGCGGCGCGAGGCGCTGCTGCGTTGGCGCCGCGGCGGCCACGCCTGGATGATCGGCGCGGTGCTGATGGCGCTGCCGGGCTCGACCGCGCTGGCCAGCGGCGCCGGCGTGTTGCTGATCGCCACCGCGCTGGCCTGGTTCAGCCTGCTCGCGCAGGCCTGCGCCGCGGCGAGCGTCGCCGCCGCGCGCGCGCTGGCGGCCTTGCCGGTGCCGCGCCGCGGTTTCGCCCGCGCGGCCTGGCGCTATCCGGCCTTCGCGTTCGCCTGCGCCTGCGCGCTGGCGGCGCTGGGCGCGGGCCTGCTTGGGTTGGGCTGGCGCGCCGCGCCGGCGTGGCTGGTCGCCGTCGCGCTGCTGTGTCTGCCGGCATTGGCGGCCCTGCGCGCGGGGGCGCGCCGATGAGTCCAGCCCTGGAACTGCAAGGCCTGCACCACCGCTACGACCAGCACGCGGTGCTGCACGGCATCGACCTGGCCCTGGCGCCGGGCGATTTCGCCGCCCTGATCGGCCCCAACGGTTCGGGCAAGACCACCTTGCTGCACTGCCTGGCCGGCCTGTTGCGGGCGAGCGCGGGGCGGGTGCTGATCGGCGGCCACGACCTCGACCGCGACCCGCTCGCGGCCAAGCGCGCGCTCGGCTTCGCGGTCGATCCGGCGCGGCTGCCGCCGCTGCTGAGCGGCCGCGAATGCCTGCGCCTGTTCGCCGGCGCGCGCGGCCTGGACGCGATTCCCGAACCGACCCTGGCGCTGTGCGCGACGCTGTCGCTGCAGCCGATGCTCGACCGCCGCATCGGCCAGTACTCGCTGGGCACGCGGCAGAAACTGGCGATCGCGCTGGGCCTGCTCGGCGAACCGCCGCTGCTGGTGCTGGACGAACCGCTCAACGGCCTGGACCCGCTCAGCGCCTACGCGCTCAAGCGCCACCTGCAGGCGCTGGCGCGCGAACGCGGGGTGGCGGTGTTGCTGGCCACGCATTCGCTGGACGTGGCCGAGCGCTTCATCACCCGCGCCGCGTTGCTGGTGGACGGGCGTCTGCGGCGGCAGTGGGACGCCGGCGAACTGGATGCGATCCGCGCCGATCCGGCGCGCTCGCTGGAGCAGTCGATGATCGACGCGTTGGCGGGCGATTGACGCGGAGCGCCGCGGCGGATCATTGGCGCCGATGCCGCATCAGTTCCCCGGCGCGACAGCGCGGCGCGGCGATCAGCCCAACGGCGTGGCCATGCACAAGACCGCGACCGGCGCATTGGCGTCGAGGTACTCGCGCAGCGCGTCGCGGGCCTGCGCCGTCGCCCCGGTGAACAGATAGAAGTCCAGATCCTGGCGGAACGCGCCGGTTCGCTGCGGCGACCAGTCCGCGGCGGTGGTGTCGATGACAGCGAAATTCAGCGCGCTTGAGGGATCGGCCTGGACCAGCTCGCGTTCGAGTTCGGCGACGGACGCGGCCGCCAGTTCGAACAGTCCGTAGCGGTAGGCGCCGCGTTCGTCGAGGAAACGCGGCGCGACTTGCGCCCCGGCGACGAACACCCGTCGCCAACCCTGGAACGGCGACGACTCGGCGTCTGCGAACGGCAGTTGGGTCACGGCATCGGTCCGGCGGGGGCGTCGCGTGCGAAAGTAGGGCCGGCGATGGACGCAGTCAAATCCGCGGCGATCGGCTGCGGCGTCGCGCGCGCTGCGGCGACGCGGTTGGATTCCCGGTGCGCTTCGTGCCGTCGCGCCGGCTTGCTACCATGCCGCCGTTCGCAGAAGAGAGGCGCCGGCCCACGGCCGCCGCCCGCCGAAGGCGCAGGCTCCCATAATCGCTCAGGCCCGGTTCGCCGAACCCGATCCGCCGGATCGGATTCGCCGGACCGACCACTGCAACGACATCGCCGATCTGGAGAGAGGCCGCTTCGACGGCCCACCGAAGGGGCAAGCGGCCCGGCCATGCCGGCGCCGCGCAAACTCTCAGGTAAAAGGACAGCGGGAGCGGCGCCGCGGCCGAGGCTGCGGAAACCGATGCGCATCGCTGCGCGCGCTCCGGCGCGCGCGGTCCCGCCGTCCGCCTGCGTCCGCTCCGCGGCGCGGCGTCCGCGCGCATCCGTCTCCGTCGCCGCCGCGGTTTCCCGATCCTTGCCGGAGACCCGCACGTGTTGCTGCAGATCATCTACCTCATCGCCATCAGCGCCGAAGCCATGACCGGCGCGCTCGCCGCCGGCCGCCGGCGCATGGACTTGTTCGGCGTGGTCATCATCGCCTGCGTCACCGCGCTCGGCGGCGGCTCGCTGCGCGACATCGTGCTCGGCCACTATCCGCTGGGCTGGGTGCGCCATCCCGAGTACCTGGGCTACACCGTCGGCGCCGCGTTCGCGGCGACGTTCCTGGCGAAGAAATTGCACTATTTACGCCGTACCTTCCTGTGGCTGGACGCGCTGGGCCTGATCGCGTTCACCCTGATCGGCTGCGCGGTCGCGCGCGAAGCCGGCCACCAGCCGGCGATCGTGGTCGTCGCCGGCATGCTCACCGGCGCGTTCGGCGGCGTGTTGCGCGACGTGCTGTGCAACGAGATTCCGCTGGTGTTCCAGCGCGAACTGTACGCGGTGATCTCGCTGCTGACCGGCATGGCGTATCTGGGGTTGCTGCGCCTGGGCGTGGCCGAGAACGTCGCGGTGCTGGCCTGCCTCGGCGGCGGCTTCGCGGTGCGCCTGCTGGCGATCCGCTACGAATGGGAAATGCCGAAGTTCGTCTACCAGTGACTCATTCGGCCAGCGCCTGAGCGACGCGTTCGCGCAGCGCCGGCACCAGTTCGCGTTCGAACCACGGATTGCGCTTGAGCCACAGGTTGTTGCGCGGGCTCGGGTGCGGTAGCGCGAGCAGGCGCGGCCAACGCTCGCGCCAGGCCATGACCGCTTCGGTCAACGTAGCGGCGTCCGGCAGGTGCCAGGCTTGCGCGTACTGGCCGATGGCCAGGGTCAGCCGCACTTCGCGCAAGTGAGGCAGCAACTGCGCCTGCCACGCCGGCGCGCATTCGGGCCGCGGCGGCAGGTCGCCGGACTTGCCCTTGCCGGGATAGCAGAACCCCATCGGCACGATCGCCACGCGCGCGGCGTCGTAGAAGGTGGCGCGATCCAGCCCCAGCCAATCGCGCAGGCGCTCGCCGCTGGCGTCGTCGAACGGAATCCCGGATTCGTGCACCTTGCGCCCCGGTGCCTGCCCCGCGATCAACAGCCGCGAGGTGGCGCTGGCCTGCAACACCGGCCGCACGCCGTGCGGCAAGTGCGCGGCGCACAGGGTGCAGGCGCGGATGTCGCGCAGCAGGGTGGGGAGGGGCTGCATCGGCTTATGGTAGTTCGGGTTCGCGATTCGTTTCTTCGCGCTCTTCATCCCCGCCTTCGCGGGGGTGACGGTAGGTGGGGCGCGGTGGCTCGTAGCCGGTCCCGATTCCCGATTCCCCAAAAAACTGCGCCGGCCCGAAGGCCGGCGCAGTGATGCGAAGCGAAAACCATCACTCGGTGATATCGCGATCCTTCGTTTCCGGCAGGAACAGCGCGCCGATCACCACCGTGAACGCCGCCACCACCACCGGATACCACAGGCCGCTGTAGATGTTGCCGGTGGCCGCGACGATCGCGAACGCGGTGAACGGCAGGAAGCCGCCGAACCAGCCGTTGCCGATGTGGTACGGCAGCGACATCGAGGTGTAGCGGATGCGGGTCGGGAACAGTTCCACCAACCATGCCGCGATCGGGCCGTAGACCATGGTCACCAACAGCACCAGGAAGGTCAGCAGCGCGATCACCATCGGCTTGTTCATCTGCGCCGGGTCGGCCTTGGCCGGGTAGCTGGCGGCGGCCAGCGCGTCGGTCAACTGCTTGCCGAAGGCTTCGGACTGGCTCTTGAACGCGGCGCTGTCGAGCGCTTCGCCCTCGAAGCTGGTCAGGACGGTGCCGCCGATGCTGACCGTGGCGACGCTGCCGGCCGCGCCGGGCGCGTTCTGGTACGGAATGCCCTTCTTCGCCAGCGCCGACTTGATCACGTCGCAGGACTGCTTGAACGTGGCCTTGCCGACCGGGTCGAACTGGAACGCGCAGCGCGCCGGATCGGCGGTGACAGTGACCGGCGAGGCGGCGACCGCGGCTTCCAGCGCCGGATTGACGTTGTGGGTGAGCGCCTTGAACACCGGGAAATAGGTCACCACCGCGATCAGGCAGCCGCCGAGCACGATCACCTTGCGTCCGATCTTGTCCGACAGCCAGCCGAAGAAGATGAAGCCGCCGGTCGCCAGCGCCAGCGCGATGGCGATGAAGATGTCGGCCTGGTTGGGGTCCATGCCGAGCGTCTTGGTCAGGAAGAACAGCGAGTAGAACTGGCCGCCGTACCACACCACCGCCTGGCCGGCGGTCGCGCCGAGCAGGGCCAGCAACGCGATCTTGCCGTTCTTGGAGAAGAAGCTCTCGGTGATCGGCGCCTTGGAGGTCTTGCCTTCGGCCTTCATCTGCTGGAACAGCGGCGACTCGGCCAGCTGCATGCGGATCCACACCGACACGCCGAGCAGGATCACCGAGACCCAGAACGGAATGCGCCAGCCCCAGGCTTCGAACGCGTCCTTGCCCAGGTAGTTGCGGCAGCCCCAGATCACCAGCAGCGACAGGAACAGGCCGATGGTCGCGGTGGTCTGGATGAAGCTGGTGTACAGACCGCGCTTGCCGTTGGGCGCGTGCTCGGCCACGTAGGTCGCCGCGCCGCCGTACTCGCCGCCCAGGGCCAGGCCCTGCAGCAGGCGCAGCACGATCAGGATGATCGGCGCGAGGATGCCCAGCGTCGCGTAACTCGGCAGGATGCCGACCAGGAACGTCGACAGGCCCATCAGCACGATGGTGACCAGGAAGGTGTACTTGCGCCCGATCATGTCGCCCAGGCGCCCGAACACCAGCGCGCCGAACGGCCGCACCGCGAAGCCGGCGGCGAAGGCGAGCAGGGCGAAGATGAACTGGCTGGTCTCGTTGAGGCCGCCGAAGAACTGCTTGCCGATGATCACGGCGAGCGAGCCGTACAGATAGAAGTCGTACCACTCGAACACGGTGCCGAGGCTGGAGGCGAAGATCACCTTGCGGTGGTCCTTGGTGAGCGGCGCCGAATGCGCGCCTGCGGTGGTGCTGGACATGGGCTGTTCCCCCGAACAGTGGATGGAAGCGGGTTGTGGCCCGCCGGGGCGTTTTGTTTTCGTCTTGCCGCGCGGCGTCGTACCGACCGCGTCGAATCCTTCATCCCGTCATCCTCGCGAACGCGGGGATCCAGAGCATTTCGTGCGAGAACGCTGGAGGTTCCTGGACTCCCGCCTGCGCGGGGACGACGATTCCGGGGCGACGCGGTCGCCGCCCCGGCATGGCTTCGATCAGAAGCTGTACTTCACATGCGTCTGCAACCGATTGAGCTCGCCCTTCTCGCCGGTCTCGATCTCGCGCTGGCCCCAGATGTACTCCGCGCCGATGTCGAGCTTCGGGATCGGGGTGTAGATCAGGTTGACGTGCGCGGACTGCGCCGACTTGGTGATGCCCAATCCGGTCAGCGCGGTCTGATTGTCGTACTGCGCCCGCGAATAGAACAGGTTGCCGCGCAGCTTCGGGCTGAACACGTGGCGCCAGCCGACGAAGCCGGCGACCAGGTCGATGTTCTCCAGGTCGCCGGTGGCGTCGAGCACCGCGTCGTTGTTGAGCGCCAGGCCGACGTAGCGGCCGATGCCGCTGCCGGCGGTGACCATGTAGCGCAAGTCGTCGCTGGCGCCGACGTTCCACTTGCCCGACACGCTCAGGCCGTAGCCGGTGGTGCTGTCGTTGATCCGGCCGGACTGGTACTTGAGCTGCCGCGCCAGCGCGCCGACGCTGAAATGGCCCCAGTCGCCCTTGGCGGTGTAGCGCGCGGTCACGTCGGGCACCGCGCCGTCGTCGCCGGCGACCTGGGCCATGTTGCCGCGGAACGGCGTGTACACCGTCTCGGGATTCTCGACCGAGAACGACCACGGCCCGCTGGTGTAGCGCAACTGCGCCTGGCGCACGAACACCGTGCCCTCGGTCGGGCCGAGGAAGTCGACCGTGTCCGGCAGCGCGTTGGCGTCCTGGAAGTTCGACCAGGTCTGGCCGGCCAGCCACTTGTTCCAGGTCACGTAAGCGTGGCGCAGGGTCAGCGCGTAGGTGTTGGTGGCGACCTCGTTGCCGGTGAACGCGGTCGAGCCGCCGCCGAACAGATCGAATTCCAGATAACCCTTGAGCTTGTCGCCGCTGTCCAGGTCGGTGTCGGCGGCGAACCAGAAGCGCGAGAAGTTCGCGCCCATGTCGGTGTCGCTGCCGCCCTCGCGGGTGGCCTTGGCGCCGACCGGGATCGCCTTGGGCACGTAGAACAGGCGGCCGACCGAACCGTCGGCGATATCGCCGGCGTCGGTCGAGGTCACCGACGCGTCGAGCTTGATGAAGCCGCCGTAGCTGAAACGCGTGCCCGGATTGGCCGAGGGACTGATGGTGCTGGCCTGGATCGGATTCTTGACCGCCGGCGCCGGCGTTGCGGCGATTGCGGGCGCCGCGGCCTGTGCGGCCTTGACCTCGGTGACCTGGGTCTGCACTTGCTGCTGCTGCGAGACCAGTTGCTGGACCATGCGCTCCAGTTCGGCCACGCGCGCTTCGAGTTGCTGTTCCTTGGCGGTCTGGGCCAGGACGTGGCCCGGCAGCATCAGCGCCAGCAGCACGCAGGACGCCAGCAGCGAGCGCCCGCGCCCGGCGTGATTTGCGGCGCGCGCCCCCGCGCCGCATGTGAGCAGGCTAGACAACATCGTGATTCCCTCCCGAGGAATGCCGTCCGGAACGAACGGCCGCGGCCAGCCTGCGCGCCGCGGCGGCGGCGCCACCATTCGCCATTGGTCGAAAAAAGACGCCTGTCTGCGCGGCTTACGACCATCGTCTAAGAGCGCGGCGCTGCGTGGGATGTTGCGCTGCGGCACACTGAGGGCAGGTCGGGCGAGGCCGGAGGTAGCATCCGTCCGCTATCCTCTTCGGTCCCACGTTCCACCCCTCGCGTCGTCCCCACGCAGCCACGGCATCTCGCACGGAGCCCCCATGAGCAACCCCGCCAGCGTCCATCCCGTCGATCCGGCCTTCGCCGCGAACTCGCGCTACACGCGCGAGGAGTACGAGCGCCAGTACGCCGAGTCGGTGCGCGACCCGGACGCGTTCTGGGGCCGCGTCGCCGAGCGCCTGGACTGGTTCAAGCCGCCGACCAAGATCAAGAACGTCAGCTACGACCTCAGCGATTTCCGCATCAAGTGGTACGAGGACGGCGAGCTCAACGTCAGCGTCAACTGCCTCGACCGCCACCTCGCCGCGCGCGGCGACAAGACCGCGCTGTTGTTCGAGCGCGACGATCCCGATCAACCGGCCGAGCGCATCACCTATCGCGACCTGCACGCGCGCGTGTGCCGCCTGGCCAATGCGCTGCGCAACCTCGGCGTCGGCAAGGGCGACCGCGTCACCATCTACCTGCCGATGATTCCCGAGGCGGTGGTGGCGATGCTGGCCTGCGCGCGCATCGGCGCGATCCACACCGTGGTGTTCGGCGGCTTCGCCCCGAACTCCATCGCCGACCGCATCGCCGACAGCGCCAGCAAGTTGGTGATCACCTCCGACGAAGGCCTGCGCGGCGGCAAGAAGATCGCGCTCAAGGCCAACGTCGACGCCGCGTTGAAGCTGCCGGGCACCAATTCGGTCGAGACCGTGATCGTGGTGCGCCACACCGGCGCCGCGGTCGACATGCAGATGCCGCGCGACCGCTGGTACGACGCGGTGGTCGAAGGCCAGCCGGACGAGTGCGAGCCCGAGCGCATGAACGCGGAAGACCCGTTGTTCATCCTCTACACCTCCGGCAGCACCGGCAAGCCCAAGGGCGTGCTGCACACCAGCGCCGGCTATCTGGTCTATGCCGCCTTCACCCACGAAGCGGTGTTCGACCTGCGCGAGGACGACGTCTATTGGTGCACCGCCGACGTCGGCTGGGTCACCGGCCACAGCTACATCGTCTACGGCCCGCTCGCCAACGGCGCCACCGCGCTGGTGTTCGAGGGCGTGCCGAACTATCCGGACGTGTCGCGCTTCTGGAACGTCATCGACAAACACCAGGTCACGATCTTCTACACCGCGCCGACCGCGATCCGCGCGCTGATGCGCGACGGTGAGGAGCCGGTGAAGAAGACTTCGCGCCAGTCGCTGCGCCTGCTCGGCACGGTCGGCGAACCGATCAATCCCGAGGCCTGGCGCTGGTACTTTGATGTGGTCGGCGACGGCCGTTGCCCGATCGTCGACACGTGGTGGCAGACCGAGACCGGCGGCATCCTGATCACCCCGCTGGCCGGCGCCATCGACCTCAAGCCCGGCTCGGCGAGCAAGCCGTTCTTCGGCGTGCAGCCGGCGCTGGTCGACGCCAACGGCCAGGTGCTGGACGGCGAGGCCGAGGGCAACCTGGTGCTGACCGCGTCGTGGCCGGGGCAGATGCGCACGGTCTACGGCGACCACCAGCGCTTCATCGAAACCTATTTCAAGACCTATCCGGGCAACTACTTCACCGGCGACGGTTGCCGCCGCGACGCCGACGGCTATTACTGGATCACCGGCCGCGTCGACGACGTCATCAACGTCAGCGGCCACCGCATCGGCACGGCCGAAGTCGAGAGCGCGCTGGTGCTGCACCCGAAGGTGGCCGAAGCGGCCGTGGTCGGCTTCCCGCACGAACTCAAGGGCCAGGGCATCTACGCCTACGTGACCCTGATCGCCGGCGAGGCGCCGAGCGAGGAACTGCGCAAGGAATTGGTCGCGTGGGTGCGCAAGGAGATCGGCCCGATCGCCACGCCCGACCACCTGCAATGGGCGCCGGGCCTGCCGAAAACCCGCTCGGGCAAGATCATGCGCCGGATCCTGCGCAAGATCGCCGAGAACGCGCCGGACCAGTTGGGCGACACCTCGACCCTGGCCGATCCGTCGGTGGTGGAAAGCCTGGTCAACGAGCGGCTCGGCAAGTAAGCCGGCCGTGCGCGCGGTGGGGCGATCCCCGCCGCGCGTGCGCGTCGTGGCCGCAGCGGCGTCGCGACCTCGGATTTTCGATGCGAATCCGAAGTTCGCGGTCGCGGCTTGCGCCGCTCCTACAGGTAGCCCAGGTAAGAGCGGCGCGAGCCGCGACCGCGCCGCCACGCCAACCGCGCCACCTGAACACCGCCGCTGAACCCCACGCACCCACCCGCGTTCTGCGACGCGGTTCCGCCCCGCGCGCGCCCGGCGCCGCCCACCTTCACCCATCGTCCAATAGCCGGCGGCGCCCCGCCTGGACGTAAGATCGTCCCATCCCGTCGTCCGCAGCGGACCCACCCACGAGGCCGCCCCATGCCCACCTTGTTGATCGCCGACGACCATCCGCTGTTCCGCGAAGCCCTGCGCGGCGCGGTCGCGCGGGTGCTGCCGGATGCGGCCCTGCGCGAGGCCGACAGCGTCGACGCGCTGTACGCCCTGGTCGAGGCCGAATCCGACGCCGACCTGCTCCTGCTCGACCTGAACATGCCCGGCGCGCAGGGCTTCAGCGCGCTGGTGCACCTGCGCGCGCTGCACCCGCAGTTGCCGATCGTGGTGGTGTCCGCGCGCGAGGAGCCGTCGACGATGCGGCGCGCGCTCGACCACGGCGCGGTCGGCTTCATTCCCAAGTCCGCCGACGCGGCCACGCTCGGCGAGGCCATCACCACCGTGCTCGACGGCGACCGCTGGGCGCCGCCGGCCGCGGTCGCAGCGCCGGCCGCCAACGCCGACGAACACGAAGCCGCGCAGCGCCTGCGCGAGCTCACCCCGCAACAGTTCCGGGTGCTGCAGATGCTCGGCGCGGGTTTGCTCAACAAGCAGATCGGCTACGAACTGGGCGTCTCGGAAGCCACGGTCAAGGCCCACGTGACCGCGATCCTGCGCAAGCTCGGCGCCAACAACCGCACCCAGGCGGTGCTGATCGCCGGACGCCTGGCGCTGGACCCCGGCGCGATCGTGCCGCCGCCGGAAGAGGCGGAGTAAAACCGGCGATCCCGGCTGTTGTGGGAGTGCTGTTGTGGGAGGGCCTTCAGGCCCGATGCCTTCCGCTCGGATCTCCGCGACCTGAAACAAGAGCATCGGGCCTGAAGGCCCTCCCACAACGGCCGCCGCGGAGCGGCTCAATCCGAACGATCGCGGCCCAGCCCCAGCCCCAGCTCGCGCATCGCCGCTGCATATGCGCGATCGATCCGCATCAAGCGCCACTGCGCCTGCCGCCGCGCCCGCGCGCCGAGGCGGGCGACGCGCTCGGGCAGATGCGCCTCGCGCGTGGCCCGGTGCGCGGCCTCGATGCCGGCGCGGTCGGCGTCGGCAGTCACGCCCAGCACTTCGTGCCACGGCGGATCGGCCTCGAACGGCGACTCGCCGGGTGCGGCCGGTTCGCTGCCGCGGCGGCGGCGGCGCAGCCAGACAGCGGCGGCGACACCGCAGGCCAATGCGCCGCCGATGATGGCGATCAACACGTCGATGGATTGCATCGCGATCGCTCAGTCCTCGCCTTCGCGCGGGAGAACGCCCGACAGGTCTTCGTCCATGCGCAGGAACCCGCGCAGCCCGGGCTCGACCTGCGCGCCGTGGGCGAGCAGTTTCTCGCGCATCAGCAGATACAGGCGGTTCTTGTCCGCGCCTCGCCAGTAGGAATACGACAACACGGTTTCGCGCAGCTCGGGCGTGCGCAGCGACAGGGAGCGGGCATCGCCCGCGGCGGCGACGATGTCGCGCCAGGCGATGCGCACGCGCTTGTGCAAGCGGATCACGGTGAGGCCGTCCTCGTCGCCCTCCAGGGTGACGGCGGTCAACATCAGCGCCGCCCCGGAGCCGCCGAACAGCATGGTCGTCACGGCCACACCGATCCACACGCGCTGGTAAGCGGCGATCGCGGCCAGCACGACGGCGCCCGCGCAGGCGAAGGCGCCGAAGCCGAACAGCCAGGGCGTGCCGACGGTGCAGCGGCGAGGTTTGGATGGGGTGGGCGGCATGACCGGCCGATCCTTGGCGGCGCGTGGGCGGGAGCGTCATCCTAGCCCACCGGCTCGCCTCGCCGCGCCCCGTTCGGGGCGGGCAGCGAGGGAGTGGACGCCGGCGCTTGAGGTCCTTGCGGTCGATTCGTCGCGATCCGTCGCAACGCGAAGTGGCCAGGCATCCGGAGCTTATGGTGTCGGCGACGCGGGCCGATCTCAAGCCGAAACGCGCACGAAAAACCGCCTCGTTCAGCGGAAAAAGTTAACGATTCAGGCTCGCGGACGGGAACCGGCGCTTGAGCGGCTCGCGCGGCGAAGCGAGGATGCGCAGGCGTCTTCCTCGTTCATCTTTTTGCGAGCGCTTGCATGGCCATCATTCGCGTTCCCAGCCCGATCTGCGCCGCGCTCGTCGCGTGCGTCCTCGCCGGCGGCCCGGCACCTGCGGCCGGGCGCGCCGCCGCCGCGCCGCGCGCGGGGTTCGTCGCCTTGTTCGATGGCCGCAGCACCCAGGGCTGGCACCTGTACGGCCGGCGCGGCGAGCCGGTCGCCGGCTGGAGCGTGCGCGACGGCGCGCTGGTGCGCAGCGGCGCCGGCGGCGACCTGGTCAGCGACGCGCAGTTCGGCGATTTCGAACTGCGCCTGGAATGGAAGATCGCGCCCGGCGGCAACAGCGGCGTGTTCTACCGCGTGCGCGAGAACGACGAACCGGTCTACCACAGCGCGCTCGAATACCAGGTGCTCGACGACCGCCGCCATCCCGACGCGCGCAACGGCGCCGACCGCCTCGCCGGTGCGCTGTACGGCCTGTATCCGCCGGCGCGCGCGGCGGCCAGGCCGGCCGGGCAATGGAACGCCGCGCGCATCGTCGCGCGCGGCGACCGCGTCGAGCATTGGTTGAACGGCGTGCGCGTGGCCGCGTTCGAGATCGGCTCGCGGGACTGGAACGCGCGGCTCGCGCGCAGCAAGTTCAAGGACTGGCCCGGTTTCGCCGGCGCCCGTCGCGGCGCGATCGCGTTGCAGGACCATGGCGACGAAGTGGCCTATCGCCGCATCGAGATCCGCGCGCTGGATCGCTGAGGCCGGACGTCGAATCGGCAGTGTCGCGCCGGCCGGATCGCGGCCTCACGCCGCCGGCCGCTGCGCCGCCAGGAACGCGCGCAGCGACGCCGGCTTGATCGGCTTGGTCAGCACCCGGCAGCCGCGTTCGCGCGCGGCGTGCTTGAGCGCGTCGCTGCCGTCGCCGGTCAGCAGCGCCGCCGGCAGTTCGCGGCCGAGGCGCGCGCGCAGGGCGTCGATGGCGGCGAGGCCGTCGAGGCGGTCGTGCAGGTGGTAGTCCACCAGCGCCACGTCGGGCGCTTCGTCGAGCAGCGCCAGCGCGTCGTCGACCGTGGCCGCGAGCAGCGCGGCGGCGCCCCAGCGGTCGAGCAGGGCGCGCATGCCGTCGAGGATCTCGCGGTCGTTGTCGATGCACAGCACGCGCAGGCCGGCCAGCGAATCGGCCAATCCGGCGTGCGCGGCGTCGGCCGCGACCGGTTCGCGCGGCGGCTGCCCGCACGGCACGCCGATCGAGAACACGCTGCCGCGGCCGATCTGCGAACGCACCCGCAGCGGGTGGTCGAGGGTGCGGGCGATGCGCTGGCAGATCGACAGGCCCAGGCCGAGGCCGCGCTCGCCGCCGCTGCCGGGTTGGTCGAAGCGGCGGAACTCGTCGAAGATCTGGTCCAGGTGGTGTTCGGGAATGCCGGGGCCGGTGTCCCAGACCTGCAGCTCGATCCGGTTCACGTGCGGCCGCGCGCGCGCCGCCAGCAGCACGCCGCCCTCGCGGGTGTAGCGCAGCGCGTTGGCGAGGAAGTTCTGCAGCGCGCGGCGCAGCAGGCGGCGGTCGCTGCGCACCGGCATCGCCCCCAGCGGCGCGCGCACGCGCAGCTCCAGGCCGCGGCCGCCGGCGCTGGGCGCGTATTGCGCGGCCAGTTCGCGCAGCAGTTCGCCGGCGTCGAAGTCGCTCGGCTCCGGACGCAGCGCGCCGGCGTCCAGGCGCGAGATGTCGAGCAGGCCGTCGAGCAGGTCCTCGGCCGCGCGCAGCGAGGCGTCCACGCGCTCGGCCAGGCGCCGCTGCTCGTCGAAGCTGTCGCTCTCGCGCAGCGCGGTGGTGAACAGGCGCGCGGCGTTGAGCGGCTGCAGCACGTCGTGGCTGACCGCGGCCAGGAAGCGGGTCTTGGACTGCTGCGCCGATTCGGCCTCCTGGGTGCGCTGCTCCACGCGCTGCTCCAGGTTCTCGTTGGCCTCGCGCAGCGCCTGTTCGACGCGCTTGTAGTCGGTGACGTCGCTGTAGCTGGTGACGTAGCCGCCGCCGACCAGCGGCCGGCCGACCATCTCGATCACCTGCCCGTTCGGGCGCACGCGTTCGAACACGTGCGGCGCGCCGGCTCGCAGGTGGGCCAGGCGCCGGCGCACCAGTTCGTCGATGCTGGCTTCGTCGAGCCGGCCCGGGCCCATCTCGCCGCGTTCGGCGTTCCAGCGCAGCAGGTCGGCGACCGGCCGGCCGACGTAGAGCATGCCGTCGGGATAGTCGAACAGTTCCTGGTAGCGCCGGTTCCACGCCACCAGCCGCATCTGCGGATCGACCACGCTGACGCCCTGGCTGATGTTCTCCATCGTGGTCGACAGCACCTGTCGGT
Organism: Lysobacter yananisis; assembly: GCF_031199375.1. Lineage (NCBI taxonomy): Bacteria > Pseudomonadati > Pseudomonadota > Gammaproteobacteria > Lysobacterales > Lysobacteraceae > Lysobacter > Lysobacter yananisis. Next base: position 1,353,081 of record NZ_CP133568.1, on the reverse strand, counting down.
TGAAGCGCAGCTCCTGGTTGGCCTCGTCGAGCAGCGCGACCACTTCGCCCAGCTCCATGCCCGAGCCGCGCAGCGCGCTGGTCAGGGTCAGGCGCGCGGAGGCCGCGCCGATCGCAGCGGCCAGCAGGCGCTCGGTGAACTGGGCCAGGGCGCGGTCGGCCGGTTGCTCGGGCTGCCATTCGCGGCCCAACTGGCGCGCGTAGTCCTCGAACGCGCGGCGCGCGTGGCGCTCGCCGACGATGCGTTCGGCCAGCGCCAGCAGTTCGCCGCCGCGCACGCTGCCGGCCCAGCCGCCGGGACCGAGCGCGGGGCGGCGCACGTACGGGTCGAGGAACGGCGCGGCCAGCAGTTGCTCCTGCAGGCGCGGGCGCTGGCGCGCGGACACGAACAGGAAGGTGCCGACGTTGAACAGCAGCGACCAGAACGTGCCGTGGGTCAGCGGGTCCCAGCCGAGCAGCCCGAACAACTGCTCCGGACGCAGCCAGTCGATCGCGAGCGGGCCGGTGTCGAGCCAGCGCTCATCGATCCAGCCGATCCGGCTCAGCGCCGGCAGCAGCAGGGTGTAGGCCCATACCACGGTGCCTGCGAGCAGGCCGGACAGCGCGCCGGAGCGGCTGGCGCCGCGCCAGTACAGGCCGCCGATCAGCGCCGGGGCGAACTGCGCGACCGCGGCGAACGCGAGCAGGCCGTGCTGGGCGAGCCCGTTCGCGCCGAGCGAGGCGCGGTGGTAGCCGTAGGCCATCAGCGCCAGCAGCACGATGGTGACCCGGCGCACCCACAGCACCTGGCGGTCGATGCCCGGGCTTTGGTGCGGCGCTTCGTGCAGCAGCCCGCTGCGCAGCAGCAGCGGCATCACCAGGTCGTTGCTGACCATGGTCGACAGCGCCACCGACGACACGATCACCATGCCGGTGGCGGCGGAGAAGCCGCCGATGTAGACCATCAGCGCCAGCGCCTGTTGGTCCAGCTGCAGCGGCAGCGCCAGCACGTAGGTGTCCGGCGAGACGCCGGTGCCGCCGAGCACGGCCTGCCCGGCCAGGGTGATCGGCACCACCAGCAGGCTGATCAGCGCCAGATAGCCGCCGAACAGCCAGCGCGCGGGGCGCAGGTCGTTGGGGTCCTGGCACTCGACCACGGCGACGTGGAACTGGCGCGGCAGGCAGACGATGGCGGCGAACGCGAGCAGGGTCTGGGTGATGAAGCCGTCGGGCAGGCCCGGCTGCATGACCACGCGCGCGGCCTGCTGCATGCGCGCGCCGTAGTCGCCCAGGCCCGGCAGGTGGACCAGGGCGAACACGCCGATGGCGACGAAGGCGATCAGCTTGACCAGCGATTCCAGCGCCACCGCCAGGACCATGCCGTGGTGGTGCTCGGTGGCGTCGACCCGGCGGGTGCCGAACAGGATCGCGAACACCGCCAGCATCATCGCCACGTAGAACGCCGGATCGGCGAGCAGGCCGGCGTCGGCGGGCACCCCGGCCAGCACCTGCACGCTCATCGCCACCGCCTTGAACTGCAGCGCGACGTACGGCACCGCCGCGGTCAGCGCGACCGCCGCGACCAGCGCGGCCAGGCCCGGTGCGCGGCCGTAGCGCGAGGACAGGAAGTCGGCGATGGAGACGATGCGGTGTTCGCCGGAGATCAGCACCAGCCGTTCGAGGATGCGCCAGCCGAAGGCCAGCATCAGCAGCGGGCCGAGGTAGATCGGCAGGAACCCGAGGCCGGTGCGCGCGGCGGTGCCGACCGCGCCGTAGAAGGTCCACGACGAGCAGTACACCGCCAGCGCCAGCGAATACACGGCCGTGCGCAGCCAGCGCGCGCGCGGCGAACGCTCGCGCTGGTCGCCGTAGTAGGCAACCGCGAACAGCAGGCCGACGTAGCCGGCCGAGACCAGCAGCAGGATCCAGCCGGGGATCAAGGGCGCGGGTGCCGGGGTGGTGAGGTCGGCCGAGTGTACGGCTTCGGTGACGATGGCGGGCCGGGGGAGGGGATGCGACTTTGGCCGCAGCGCTGTCGGTGCGGTGCGGTGGTTGGGCGCATCGAAACGTCGGGCGAACCGGGGGTTGGCGAACAGGGCGGAAAGCGTCGGGTCTGAAGGCCCTCCCACGATCGCCGGCGCTCCTGCGAGAACGTCATTCCACAACCGCTGGCGCTCCTGCCAGGACGTCATCCCCGCGAAGGCGGGGATCCAGGGCTTCATCGCGACATGGCGCTGAAGTCTCTGGATCCCCGCTTTCGCGGGGATGACGGCAAAGGCGCCGTCGCGCTGTCGCGCAAACGATTTCCAATAACCCGAATCCCGAATCCCGAATCCCGAATCCCGAATCCCGAATCCCGACTCCGACTCCGACTCCGACTCCGACTCCGAACCCCCATTCCCACCCACTCAAGCATTGCTGTCCTGCCGCAACGCGCACCCCTTCACCCGCAACGCCCTGAACGCCCTCCACCCGCGCCACAGTCGCGCTGAGCGGCCTATCAAGGTTCCGCCACGCACCGCTGTCGGCGCGCTGCGTACCCCACTGCGATCACGGTTTGCCCCGACGGCATTTGCCAAGGTCGCCCGCGCACGGCAGGGGCCTCCTGCCGTGCGCCACCTCAACCGCCCCGGCGCCAGCACTCGCCACGCCGTCCGCCGCGCTTGTCGCGCGGCGCGGCGGCGCGCGCCTGTCCGCTTCATCGCCTCGTGTCGTGTTCGCGCCGCCACATCCCAGGAGGGACCAGCGAATGAACCACGCAATGCCCAAACTGCTCGCGCCCGCGCTGCTCGCCAGCGCACTGTGCCTGTCGCTGTCGGCCGCCGCGCAGACCGCGCCCGGCGCGCCGGCGCCGATCAAGATCGCCGACGTGCGCGCCGCCGACCTGCAACTGGGCGCGCAGCCCGGCCGGGTCGGCCGCGCCGGCGTCGACGCGGGTGCCAAGGCGGTGGAAATCCGCACGCCCGACGCGTCCTTCATCAAGGTGCACTTCGAACACTTCTCGCTGCCGGCGGGCGTGACCCTGGAAGTCGCCAGCCCCGACGGCCGCGAGGTCTACCGCTACAGCGCCGATCACCGCGACGGCCACACCGTCGCCGCCGATCTCGGCGAAGACGGCAAGACCCGCTTCTCGGCGATGTCGATCTCCGGACCGGTCGCGGTGCTGCGCCTGGTCGGCACCGCGCGCGAGCCGTGGCGCAAGGATCACGGGGTCAAGGTCTCGCGCTATCTGGAAGGCTATCCGGAGGACATGCTGCCGGAGCTGCAGAACGAAGGGCTGCTGAGCACGAACGTCGGCGCCAAGTCGATCTGCGGCACCGACAACAAGCAGGCCGCGGCGTGCTACTCGACCAGCGACACCCAGGCCTTCAACGCCTCCAGGCCGGTGGCGCGCGCGGTCATGAGCGGCGGCAGCCTGTGCACCGCGTGGCGGGTGAGCTCGCAGAACCGCATGTTCACCAACAACCACTGCATCAGCACCGCCGCCGGCGTGGCCGGCGCCGAGTTCTGGTTCAACTACCAGCGCAGCAGCTGCACCGGCGCGCAGGCGACGGTGACCAAGGTGACCGGCGCGCAGTTGCTCAAGACCGACGTCACCCTGGACTACACCCTGTTCACGGTGAACAACTTCGCCAATATCGCCAGCTTCGGTTCGCTGGGCCTGGATCCGCGCGCCGCGGTCGCCAACGAAGGCATCTTCATCGCCGGCCATCCGGGCGGGCGGATGAAGGAGCTCAGCGTCGCCGACACCCAGAACAGCACCGGCAAGTGCCGCGTCGACGCGCCCAGCGTCACCGGCAACGCCGCCAACAGCGACGTGGGCTATTACTGCGACACCGAGGGCGGCAGCTCGGGCTCGCCGGTGATCGCGCGTTCCAGCGGCAAGGTGCTGGCGCTGCACCACTTCGGCGGCTGCTTCAATTCCGGCGCGAAGATCTCGTTGATCTGGCCGCAGGTGTCGACGCATTTCGGCGGCGTGATTCCCTGAGGCCGGCGCGCGACGCGCTCGCGCGCGTACGAACGGTCGGAAAAACCCGCGCGATCGCGCGGGTTTTTCTTTGCCGCATCGTCGCTTCGCGTTAACACCGCGCGCACAGCGCCGGCTTGCGCTGGATTCAAGTTCGCGACATCCGCCGGGCGAATCCGATGCCGGTCACGCTTCGATGCGGTTCGCGCCGCGCGCGCGGCGTCCGTGCGCGCTCGCGGCTGTGCAAGCTCGTTCGCGGCGCCTGCAGACCGGTCGCGGATTTGCGGAGAGCGCCGAATCGCAACACGGAGACGACGATGAAACTTTCGAATGCCGCACCGCGCGCGCTGGCCGTCGCGCTGTTGGGCTGGATGCTGGCGACGCCGGCGCTGGCCGCCGATGCGACGCCGGGGCCGTCGCTGGCGGGCCAATCGCGCGCGATCGATCTGCGCCTGGGCGCGCAATCGGGCCTGTCCAAATCCGCGTGGTCGGCGCCGGTGAAGATCCACGCCGCCGACGCGGCCTACATCAAGGTGCATTTCGCCCAGTTCGACCTGCCCGCGGGCGTGGTGCTGGAAGTGTCCGATCCCAAGCGCAGCGAGGTCCATCGCTACCGCAAGGGCGACCTGGGCCGCTACACGGTCGACGCCGCGCTCGGCGAAGACGGCAAGACCCGCTTCGGCGCGATGTCGGTGGCCGGCGACACCGCGGTGCTGCGCCTGACCGGCACGCCGACCGAACCGTGGGCGCCGCACCACGGCGTGCGCGTGGCGCGCTACGACGAAGGCTTTCCGCAGGCGATGATGGGCGAGCTCAGCGACGCCGGGCTGCTCAACGGCGGCGGCTCGGCCAAGTCGATCTGCGGCACCAAGGACAGCCGTCCGGTCGCTTGCTACGCCAGCACCGACGCCACCGCGGTGGCGCGCTCCAAGCCGGTCGCGCTGATCCTGCTCAACGGCACCAAGTGGTGCACCGCGTGGCGGGTCGGGCCGGACAACCGCATCTTCACCAACAACCACTGCCTGGACAGCGCCGCCGACGTGGCCGGCTCGGAGTTCTGGTTCAACTACCAGGCCACGACCTGCGCCGGCACCACCAGCGGCGCGCTGACGAAAGTCGCCGGCGACCGGATGCTCAAGACCAACCAGACCCTGGACTACACCCTGCTGACGGTGAAGAACTTCGCCAGCATTTCCAGCTTCGGCTACCTGAGCCTGGACGTGCGCAAGCCGGTGGTCGGCGAGGAGATCTACATCAGCGGCCATCCCGACACGCGCATGAAGGAACTGTCGGTGGTCAGCGACCGCGACGGCGGCGGCCGTTGCAAGGTCATCGACGCCGATGCCGACGGCTACGGCACCGATACCGACGCGGGCTATTACTGCGACACCGAAGGCGGCAACTCCGGCTCGCCGGTGCTGGCGCGTTCTTCGCACAAGGTGGTGGCGCTGCACCACTTCGGCGGCAACTGCAATGCGGCCGCGCCCAATCGTGGGGTGAAGATGCAGTTGATCTGGCCGCAGGTGTCGAGCTACTTCGGCGGCGTGGTGCCGTGACGGGGTGAGTCGGAATCGGTGGGAGGGGCTTCGGCTCCGATGCGTTGCGGTCGGCTCGCGTCGTTGCGAAAGCCGGGCGGGCGCGGACGATAGCGTTGAGGCCGACGTCCCTCCCACGTTCGTTGCGGCGGCCGCTTGCGTCGTGGGTGCGGGGTGTCGCGGTCGCGGCTTGCGCCGTTCCTACAGCCGCAACCGGTTCTCCGCGAAGGCGGGTAAGCGCCCTGTAGGAGCGGCGCAAGCCGCGACCGCGAAGCGGCAGATCGCGCCGCAAGCACGACGTCCTGGCGATGGGCTCCCGCCATCGAGCAAAAGAAAACCCGCCGTGCAGGCAGGTTCGTCGCAGGCTCCGATCGCCGCGAAGCGCGATGGGCATCCTGCAGGAGCGGCGCAAGCCGCGACCGCGGGGTGGCGGATCGCATCGCAAGCACGATGCCTCGCAGCCGGGCTCACGTCTTCGCGCCCAAAAGAAAACCCGCCGGGTAGGGCGGGTCCTCTCTGAAGGCTCTGGATCCCCGCGTTCGCGGGGATGACGTCTGGGCGAAGCCGTTCGCGCGCGGCGCGAACGGGCGCATTGGGGGGCGGCCCGGTCTTCGCCCAAAAGAAAACCCGCCGGGTAGGCGGGTTCGCTTCTGAAGGCTCTGGATCCCCGCGTTCGCGGGGATGACGTTTTGGCAAAGCCGTTCGCGCGCAGCGCGAACGGGCCAAAACGTCACTTGATCTTGCCTTCCTTGTAGATCACGTGCTTGCGGACGACGGGATCGTACTTCTTGATCTCCATCTTGCCCGGGGTGTTCTTCTTGTTCTTGTCGGTCGTGTAGAAGTGACCGGTGTTCGCCGTCGAGATCAGGCGGATCTTGTCGCGCTTGGAAGCCATGGTCGATCCTCCTTAGATCTTTTCGCCGCGGGCGCGCAGCTCGGCGAGGACGGCGTCGATGCCGTTCTTGTCGATGGTGCGCAGGGCGTGGGCGGAAACGCGCAGCTTCACCCAACGGTTCTCACTGGCGACCCAGAAACGGCGCTCGTGCAGGTTGGGGAGGAAACGGCGGCGGGTCTTGTTCATGGCATGCGAGACGTTGTTGCCGGTCGTCGTTCGCTTGCCCGTTACTTGGCATACGCGGGACATTGCGCACCTCTAAAGGTTGGTTGCTTCCCTTAGCCAGGGAGGCGGCGGCCCCGATGCCGGCATCCGCATTCGAATGCATGCACCGCGCGATACGGGTGGAAACCTCGCCTGCACCTTGGCGGCCGGAATCGCGCTTCCGGGACCGCCCGGGCCTCCACAAGGGATGCGCCGGACACAGCGAGCCGCGCATTATGCCGGCGAATTTCCGCCGGAACAAGCACTTGGCGCCCGCGCGCCGGTGTGAGGCCATGGTCGGGGGCGCCCGGCCCCGTGTGAGGAGGACGCCGATGAGCCGTCGCACAGCTTCGTGCGCCTGCGGCCAGCTCAGCCTGGACTGCGAGGGCGAGCCGCTGCGGATCTCGATCTGCCATTGCCTGGCCTGCCAGCGCCGCACCGGCAGCGCGTTCGGCTACCAGGTGCGCTACCCGGAGGCGGCGGTCGCGATCCGCGGCCGGTTCAGCGGCTACGCCCAGGCCGGCGACAGCGGCAACGTGGCCCGGTTCGGTTTTTGCCCGCAGTGCGGCTCGACCGTGTTCTGGCGGCCCGATGCGCTGCCCGGGATCGTCCTGGTCGCGGCCGGCGCGTTCGCCGATCCGGCGTTTCCGCCGCCGCCGACGGTGTCGGTCTACGGCGACCGGCGCCACGCCTGGGTGGCGCTGCCGCCCGGCTGCGAGGCGCTGGACTGACGAACGCCCCGGGTCAGTGGCCGGCGCGGTCGCGTTTCCAGCCGCGGTGCTTGATGTCCAGGTACAGGCTGTAGGCGGCGGTGAACGCCGGGAACAGGTTCTGGATCACGCCGACCGAGTCCTGCTTCTGCGAGAACAGGAAGTAGCTCAGGGTCATCGCGCTGCCGACCAGGCTCATGTACCAGAACGCCCGCGGGATCACCGGCTTGCCCATGCGCTTGCTGGCGACGAACTGGACCAGCCAGCGGCCGCCGAACATCACCGCTCCGACCAGGCCGATGAGCTTCCACGGCGACATGTGCAGGCCGGTCCAGTTCAGCCATTCGATCGGCGAATTCATGAAATCCATGGCGGGGCCCGGTCAGCGTTCGACGATCTGGGTCAGCTTGCCTCGGCGGATCAGCCAGGCCACCCCGCGCAGGTCGCTGATGCCGACCAGGGCGCGGTTGAGATTGTTGTACTTGGACACGCCGGCGCCGCGCGCGCGGTGGTTCACCGGCACGCTCACGGTCTGGTAGCCGGCGCGCTGCATCAGCGCCGGCAGGTAGCGGTGCATGTGGTCGAAGTACGGCAGTTCCAGGAACGCGGCGCGCTCGAACAGCTTGATGCCGCAGCCGGTGTCGGGGGTGTCGTCGCGCAGCATGCGGCTGCGGATCGCGTTGGCCCACTTCGAGGCCCAGCGCTTGCTGCCCGAGTCCTGGCGGTTGACCCGCCAGCCGGCGAACAGCTTGAACTGCGGCGCCGATTCGGCGCGCTTGGCCAGCAGCTTGGGAATGTCGGCCGGGTCGTTCTGGCCGTCGCCGTCGAGGGTGGCGATCCAGGCCCCGCGCGCGGCCTTGACCCCGCTGCGCACCGCGGTGCTCTGCCCGCTCTGGGTCACGTGGTGCAGCACGCGCAGCTCGGGCACGCCGGCCTTGAGCGCTTCCAGCGCCGCCAGGGTGCCGTCGCGGGAGTGGTCGTCCACGTAGACGATCTCGAAATCGGTCACGCCGCGCAGCGCGGCGGTGATTTCCTGGACCAGGGGCGCGACGTTGTCCTGTTCGTTGAACACCGGGACGACGACCGACAGTTGTGGGGTTTGGGTCATGGATGACGCTCGAGGAAATTCCGGGGACGTCCGGCGGGCACCGGGGGCCATGTCGGCGACGTGCAAGAGCGCGTAGCAGACTGCATAAACGTTAAGTATTTATTGTCCGCGCCCACGCCGCCGGCGCAAACCGCGAAGCTTACGCCTGGGGTTGTTCAGAATCGGTCGGAATCCGCAATCGGCGGCGAAAGGTCGGTCAAACCTTGCGCAACGTCGCTGAACGCAGGCCAATATCAGGCATTGTCGCCGAAATAGTCGCGGCACCACGCGACCACGCCGGGCAGGCCGGCCTCGATCGAGGTCGCCGGCTCGAAGCCGAAGGCGGCCTGGGCGCGGGCGGTGTCGGCCATGGTTTCGACCATGTCGCCGGGCTGCATCGGCTTGTAGATTTTCTGTGCCGGCCGGCCCGCGGCGTCCTCGATGACCTGGATGAAGCGCTCCAGCTCGACCGGGGTGTGGTTGCCGAGGTTGAACACCCGGTGCGGCGGAGCGTCCTGCGGCGGGTGGTCCAGGGCGCCGATCACGCCGGCGACGATGTCGTCGATGTAGGTGAAGTCGCGGCGCATCTTGCCGTGGTTGAACACCTCGATCGGGCGCCCGGCCAGGACCGCGCGCGCGAACAGCAGCGGCGCCATGTCCGGCCGGCCCCACGGGCCGTACACGGTGAAGAAGCGCAGGCCGGTCGCGCGCAGGCCGTACAGCTGGGCGTAGGTGTAGGCCATCAGCTCGTTGGCGGCCTTGGTCGCCGCGTACAGCGAACGCGGCTTGTCGATGCGCTGGTCCTCGGAGAACGGCGGCGTCGCCGAATCGCCGTACACCGACGAGGACGAGGCATAAGCCAGGTGCTGCACGCCGCGGTGGCGGCACAGTTCCAGCAGGTTGACGAAGCCGACCAGGTTGCTGTCGACGTAGGCGTGCGGATTGCTCAGCGAGTAGCGCACGCCGGCCTGCGCGGCCAGGTGCACCACGCGCTCGATGCCGGCTTCGTCGAACAGCGCGGCCAGGCCGTCGCGGTCGGTCAGGTCGAGCGCGCGGATGTCCACGTCCGGGCACAGCGCGGCGACCCGGTCGCGCTTGATCTGCGGGTCGTAATAGTCGTTGTAGTTGTCCAGGCCGACCACGGTGCGGCCCTGGGCGCGCAGCGCGCGGCAGACGTTGGCGCCGATGAAGCCGGCGGCGCCGGTGACGAGGATGGTCATGCGAGGGGAGGCCGGCGGTCGGGGCGGGCGGCCATTATCGGCCCTGCCCGCGACGCGCGCATTGCACGCGCGTCGCGGTGGCGATGCCGGCCGTGGCGGGGGCGCTCAGTTCAGCGCCACCTGCCTGGCGATCGTGAAGGCCTGGTTGAGCTGCTCGGCGCTGCTCGCGTCGATCCAGGCGTAGACCTTGAGCTTGCTCTTGGGCTTGGCGCCGGGGACCACGATCATCGCCTCGCGCGAGTACGGACGCGCGTTGCCGGGGGTGGCCTTGGTGTACCACTGCACCTGCTGGGCGCCGACCGTGCCCTTCTCCGCCTTGGCCTTCTTGTCCGGCTTGAAGGTGCGATGGCCCAGGTAGATGCCGAAGCCGGTGCTGGCGCCGAGGGTGCCGGGCAGCTCGGCATAGCACAGGGTGTAGTTGTCGCCCTGGCGCTGGTTCCACTTCAGCTCCGGGTTCTTGAACTCGGGGCAGGTACCGGTCTGCGCCCAGGCCAGGACCGGGGCCAGCATCAGCGCTGCGGCGGCCATCCATTTCATCGTTGCGTCTCCTTGCTCGGTGGATTGTTGATGCGTGTTCGTGCCGTACCGACGACGCCCAGCGCCCGGCCGGACGGAATCCGGCAAGGCAGGCGGCGGGGGACGGAGACACAAGTTTAGTGGATTACCCCTCGCAATCCGTTCTTGCTCGCACAAGAAAACACGGTTGCGGCCGCGGGCGCGGCGCGATCAGGCTAGGGATAAAAGACCGAGCGGGTACTCGGTTCAGCTTGGGGCCGTGCGCACTGGCCTTGAAGTCCCGCGCGTTCTGCCCGGCCCGCGCCGATCGGGCGTATAGGTGCGGGCCTGAGGCCCCGGAGCCGTTTGGCCGCTCAGTTCGTGACGCGATCCGGCGGATAGATATCGAAGCCGAGCGCGATTCCCAGCGCGGCCGTCTGCGTCATCAGTTCCGGAGTCAGCACCAGTCCGCTGTTGCCATCGCAGAACAGGCCGATGAAGAACGCCGCTTCGCCGTTGGTCTCTCGCAGCGCGCGCAGGGCGTTGGCATGGGGCGACAGCGCCTGCAGCCGTTCGGCCAGAAAGGATTCGAGGTCCTGCTCGCGGGAGTCGCGCTGGGGCCCGGGCGTCAGGTCGGCGCTCCAGGTCGATTCGCGGTAGGTCCCTGGCAGCGGTGTGCCCTTGGGCGTGACGCGCGGCGAGCCGGCGATGCGGTGGACGGAGCCGGCCGTTGCGAGAGCCTCGCCCAGGCGGGCGCCGATCAGGCTGAGGTCGGCATCGCGATGACGCAGCCGCAGGCTGACGCGGTAGCGATAGGGGTTCAAGCCGCGGCGGGCCTCAAGGCCTCAAGCCTCGACCTTGCCGCGCAGCTTTTCCAACACGCCGTCCAGCGAATCCAGGTCGGTGTAGTGGATCACCAGCCGGCCCTTGCCGCCGCGGCCGTGCAGGACGTTGACCTTGGTGTTCAGCGATTCCGACAGCTCGCGCTCCAGGGTCACGATGTCGGCCTGCGGCTTGAGCTTGGCCGGCTTGGGCTTGCCGGCCACCGGGATCTTGCCGGCGGCGAGCTGCTGCACGCGGTGTTCGACGTCGCGCACCGACCAGCCGAGCTCGGCGGCCTGGCGGGCGAGGGCGATCGCGGCCTGCGGCGCCAGGGTCAGCAGCGCGCGGGCGTGGCCCATTTCCAGCGAACGGGTCTCCACCAGCACCCGGATCTCGCCCGGCAGCTCGAGCAGGCGCAGCAGGTTGGACACCGCCGCGCGCGACCGGCCCACGGCCTCGGCGGCCTGGGCGTGGGTGAGGTCGAATTCGTCGATCAGGCGGGTCAGCGCCTGCGCTTCTTCCAGCGGGTTGAGGTCTTCGCGCTGGATGTTCTCGATCAGCGCCATCGCGACCACGGTGCGGTCGTCGACTTCGCGGATGACCACCGGGATCTCGGCCAGCCCGGCCAGGCGCGAGGCGCGCCAGCGGCGCTCGCCGGCGATGATTTCGTAGGTCTTGCCGCCGCGCTCGCCGATCTCGCGCACGACGATCGGCTGGATCACGCCCTGGGCCTTGATCGACTCGGCCAGCTCGGCGAGCTTTTCTTCGTCCCAGTGCTTGCGCGGCTGGTACTTGCCGGCGCTCAGCGAGTCGACCGGCAGGTGCCGCAGCAGGTCGCCGGGCTGGGCCTCGACCAGGGTCGGCGCTTCGGCGGCGGCCTTGGGGCCGAGCAGGGCCTCCAGGCCGCGGCCGAGGCCGCGTTTCTTGGCGGGATTGCTCATGCCGGGGTCTCCGCGGTGGCCGCGCGCGCGGTCTTGGCCGCCGCCTGGTCGCGCTCGCGCTGGCGGCGCAGCACTTCGCCGGCCAGGCCCAGGTAGGCGATGCCGCCGCGGCTGGCCTTGTCGTAGCCGACGATGCTCTGGCCGTAGCTGGGCGCCTCGGCCAGGCGCACGTTGCGCGGCACGATGGTGCGGAAGACGCGGTCGCCGAAGTGGGTGGTGAGGTCGGCGGAGACGGCGTTGGCGAGGTTGTTGCGCACGTCGAACATGGTGCGCAACACCCCTTCGATTTCCAGTGAAGGATTCAGCTGGGCCTTGAGCGCCTCGATGGTCTCGACCAGCGCGCTGAGGCCTTCCAGGGCGTAGTACTCGCACTGCATCGGCACGATCACCGAATCGGCCGCGGTCAGCGCGTTCAAGGTCAGCAGCGACAGCGCCGGCGGGCAGTCGACGATGATGAAGTCGTAGTTGCCGCGCAGCGGCGCGAGCGCGCGCTTGAGCCGCTGCTCGCGCGCATCTTCGTTCATCAGGCGGATTTCGGCCGCGGTGAGGTCGATATTGCCCGGCAACAGGTCGAAGCCTTCCGGCGCCTGCACGATCGTGGCGGCGGCATCGGCCTCGCCGAGCAGCACGTCGCAGACCGAATCCTCGAGCTGGCGCTTGTCGATGCCGCTGCCCATCGTGGCGTTGCCCTGCGGGTCCAGGTCGACCAGCAACACGCGCTTGGGCGTGCCGGCCAGCGCGGCGGCCAGGTTGACCGCGGTGGTGGTCTTGCCGACCCCGCCTTTCTGATTGGCGACGGCGATGATGCGGGCCATGCGGCTCGTCCCCTGCTGTTCCGGAGTGAGAGAAAAAAGTGAACGCTGCCGGCGGCGCCTGGCGCCGACCGGACAGGGGATTATGCCCGCCCGGGCCGCCGCGCGCTTGAAGCGCCGTGGGCGCGGCCGGCGGGGCGGGCCAACAGACGCATCGGCAAGAGGCCGTATGGATCCGCCCCGGGCCCTTGTAGGAGCGGCGCAAGCCGCGACCGCGCAACTTTCCGCCGCGTCGTAGGCGACGAGCCCGGCCGGACCCGCCAGCGCTCGCTCCGGAGTGGAACCCGCCGCCGGGTCAGCCTTCGCCGACCCGCCCCACCACCACCATGTGCCGCTCCGCCGCCAGCCCCGGCACCGCCATCGGCTCGACCGCGCGCACTTCCCAGCCCTCGGGCAGGGCCGCGATCTCCTCGTCCGGCCGCACGCCTTTCATCGCCAGCAGCACCCCGCCGGGCTTGAGCAGGTGCCCGCCCAGTTCCAGGATCAGCGGCAGCGTGGCCAGGGCGCGCGCGGTGATCGCGTCGTAGGCGCCGGGTTCGGCGAAGGCCTCGATCCGCGACTCGGCCACGCGCGCGTCCTTCAGGCCGAGCTGGCGCAGCGCCTCGCGCATGAAGCGGGCCTTCTTGCCATTGCTCTCGACCAGGGTCACGCGCAGGCCCGGCTTGACCAGGGCCAGCGGGATGCCGGGCAGGCCGGCGCCGGTGCCCAGGTCGGCCAGGGCGCCGCCGCGCGCGGCCAGCGGCTCGACGTAGCGGTGCATGGCCAGCGAATCGAGCAGGTGCTTGCCGACCATCTCGTGCGGATCGCGCACGGCGGTGAGGTTGTAGGTGCGGTTCCAGCGCGCCAGCAGGGCCAGGTAGTCCAGCAGCGGCGCGGCCAGGGCCGGGTCGAGCGCGAGCGCGGACAGGCCGGCTTCGAGCTCGCCGCGCAGGCCGGGCGGTAGGGAAGTGGGGCGTTCATCGCGGCGATTATCGCCGAAGGCGGTGCGGGGGCAGAGTCCTGCGGGTGCGGCGTGACCAACCGAAGCGTCGAACTACCACGCCTCCCGCCGAAGCCGCGCATCTCCCAGCCGCAAACCACCAGCTGCCCCCGCCTTCGGCCGCGCCGCCCGCGTGCGTCGCTGCGGGTTGTCGCGGCTCTAGCAGCTCCTACAGACCCAGCTCCGGACGCCACGCAAGGGCACCCAGATACCCCGGCCCGGGCGCGATTTCCTGCAGCTGCCACGCCTGCGCCGCGCCGAGTTCGGCATCGCACTCGACCAGGCGCAGGCTGCTGTCGTCGGCCTCGAACCGCAGCCGGTGCAGCCCGAACGACAGCCCGTGCCCGTGTGCCTTGAGCACGGCTTCCTTGGCGCACCACAGGCGCAGGAACGCCAGGTCGCGGTCGGCCTGGGCCGCCAGCCAGTCGGCCTCGCGCGCGGTGAAATAGCGCTGCGCGATCTCCAGCGCGCGCGGCCGCCGCTGCAAGCGCTCCAGGTCGACCCCGACCCGGGCGCCGCGCGCCAGCGCCACCAGCAGGCGCTCGCCGCTGTGGCTCCAGTTGCAGTCCCAGCCCTGGTGCGGCGGCTGCAGGTGCGGGCGCTGGCGGGCGTCGCGAACCAACTGCAGGCCGGCGTCGCCGAGTTCGGCCGCCAGCCAGGCGCGCGCGTGCGGTTCGGCGGCCTCGCCGTGCGGGTGCGGCAGCCAGGTCCAGCGCGGCGCGGCGGCGGGCGGAGTTGAACCAGCGGACAGGGACATGAACGGGCGCGGGCTTGGCGTGCGGCGGGCCGGTCAGCGTAAGCTAAACCCCAGGGGATCGGGTTCCAGCCACGATGGCCGCGCGGGGGCGCGGCGTCTTGCGCGCGGGATGCCGCGGCGGCCGTGGCCGCGCGACGGCGCCGCGTCAGCTTGCGATCAGGCGCGGCCCGGCAAGTTTCAGGCCATACAGCGGAACCACCATACCGAATGTCAGCGGTTATCGATCCGAGCCAGGACGGCCATGCTTCTTCGCCCATCGGCGAGGCGTCCCCGCGGCTGCGTCCCTTGCTCGCGGGCACGCCGCTCGCCGACGGCGCCTCGCGCACGCTGGCCTTCGGCCCGAGCGGCGCGGTGGAATGCGCGCGCTTCGAGCGCGAAGTGCGCGCCCTGGCCGCGCGCCTGCCGCAGGCGCGCTTCGCGGTGAACCTGTGCGAGAACCGCTACCGCTTCCTGGTCGCGCTGTGCGCGGCGGCGGTGCGCGGGCAGGTCAACCTGCTGCCGTCCTCGCGCGCGCCGGCGACCGTGGACGAAGTGCTCGGCCGCTATCCCGACAGTTACTGCATCGGCGATCTCGACCTCGCGCCGCTGCCGCCGCGCTACCTGCGCATGGACGAAACCCTGGACCAACTCGACGGCGCGCCGCTGGCGGTCGACGACGCGGCGCTGGTGGCGATCGGCTTCACCTCCGGCAGCACCGGCCAGCCCAAGCCCAATCCCAAGACCTGGGGCGCGTTCCGCACCAGTACCGCGCAGAACCTGGCCGCGTTGCACGACCTGCTGCGCGCCGACGGCGTCACCGAGGTCGTAGCCACGGTGCCGCCGCAGCATATGTACGGCATGGAGATGTCGGTGATGCTGCCCTTGCTCGGCGCCATCGCCGTGCATGCGCAGCGGCCGTTCTTCCCGGGCGACGTGGCCCGCGCGCTCGCCGATGCCTCGGCGCCGCCGCTGCTGGTGACCACGCCGGTGCACCTGCGTGCGCTGGTCGAATCGCGGGTCGAGCTGCCGGCGCTGGCCGGCATCGTCTCGGCCACCGCGCCGCTGCCGCAGGAACTGGCGCTGGAAGCCGAGCAGCGTTACGGCTGCGAAGTGCGCGAAGTGTTCGGCTCCACCGAGACCTGCGTGTTCGCCCGCCGCCGCACCGCGCATGAGCAGGCGTGGACGCCGCTGCCGGGCGTGCGCGTGTGCCCGCAGCCCGACGGCACCGCGATCCACGCTCCGCACCTGCCCGAGCCGGTGGCGCTGGCCGATCTGATGGAAGTCGAAGCCGACGGCCGTTTCCACCTGCGCGGCCGCGCCGCCGACTTGCTGGAGATCGCCGGCAAGCGCGCCTCGCTCGGCGACCTGACCCGCAAACTGCTGGCGATCGACGGCGTGGACGACGGCGCGGTGTTCCAGCTCGACGAAGCCGACGCGTTCGGCGTGCGCCGCATCGCCGCGCTGGTGGTGGCGCCGGGACTGGACGAGGCGCGGATCCTCGCCGCGCTGCGCCGCAGCGTCGACCCGGTGTTCCTGCCGCGGCCGCTGCGCAAGGTCGCCGCGCTGCCGCGCAACGAGACCGGCAAGCTGCCGCGGCATGCGCTGCAAGCGCTGCTGCACGCGCAGGACTGAGCGCGGGGCGCCGCTCGTACCGCCGCCGGGAGAGGCGCGCGGCGGCGCCGTCGCCGCGCCGAAGCGGCGCTGAATGGCCGGTCGCGGCCTCCGGCCTTGCTATAGTCGAAGCCATCACGCGCAGGCCGCGACGGCCGCCGCACCAGGATTCCTTACCCGCAACGGAGTTGCCGCATGGCCCAGCCCAAGAGCCACCTCGAGATCGCGCTCGCCTCGATCCCGGTATTCACCAACGACGGCACGCTCGACGTGACCGAACTGCAGAAGCTGCTCGACCTCGCCCTGCGCGACGCCACCGTCGACGAGGACGAGAAGCGCGTGCTCGGCAACATCTTCAAGCAGGCCGAACTCGGCACCCTCGACCCCGAGGTCCAGCGCCGCATCGACCAGGCCCGCCGCCAGCACGGCATCCCCGCCTGACCCGGCCGCGCCGCTCCTGCCCGAAGCCGGGCAGGAGCGGCGCAAACCGCGACCGCGTTGCCGTCCGAGCCGGCGCGAGCCCTTTGGTTCGCACCTAACTCATTGATCGTAAATGAAGGGCTGCCTGAGGGCGGCGATCCCGATGCCGTTCGTCGGCTCTCACATGTCACAGCTTGCCAGTGTCACATGTGATGAACTAACGTGATCCCATGGAACGTCGATCCTCCGCCTACTACCAGCGCCGCCACCGCGAACGCCTGCGCGAGAAAGGGCTGGTCAAGAAAGAGCTGTGGGTACTGCCCGAGTTCGCCGACGAACTGCTGGCGGTGGAAAAACGGATGCGGCAGCCGCGCGGCGCGGCTGCCGGGCGCGGACAGGTGGAGCGAGACATGAACGACGGCAAGGTCTGGACCGCCAGCGGGCTTTACGACGCGCTGTGCCAGGTCGAGGAATTCGTCTACGGCGACTCGCAGATCGAGCTGATCGACGGCGCCGAACCGAGCCTGCACCTGATCATGGCCGAATACGGCGACCTGCCGCTGTTCGTGGCCGTGGTCGGCGAGCAGATCGTGGTCGAGGCGCTGCTGTGGCCGGTCGCGCACGTGCGCGACGCCGCCGCCTTCAACGAGGAAGTGCTGCGCACCCACAAGGTGTTCCCGCTGTCGACCATCGGCATCGAGACCCTCGCCGACGGCGAGGCGGTGTACATGATGTTCGGCGCGCTCAGCGCGACCTCGTCGCTGTCGAACGTGCTCTACGAGATCGAAACCCTGGCCGACAACGTCATCAAGGCCACCGAGGCCTACGAGACGCAGTTGCTGGAGGCGGCGTGATGGGCAAGCACAACGGCATCTGGAGCAAGCTGCTGACCTCGGTGCGCGCCGGCGCGCAGGAACTGGGCGAAGCCTGGGCCGACAGCCAGGCGCTTCGCATCCTCGACCAGGAGATCCGCGACTGCGACATCGAGCTGCGCCAGTCGCGCGAATCGCTGGCCCAGCTGATGGCGCGCCACACCCTCGCCCAGCGCGGGCTGCACGAGCGCGAGGACAAGATCGCCGAATACGAAGGCTACGCGCTCAAGGCGCTGGAGTCGGACGAGCAGGGCCTGGCGCTGGAAGTGGCCGACAAGATCGCCGCGTTGGAAGCCGCGCGCGAACAGGAACAGGCGCACCTGGGCCAGCTCGCCGCAAGCGTCGCCGAACTGCGCAAGTCGGTGGCGATGGCCGAGGGCAACATCCGCCGGCTCAAGCAGCAGCTCGACACGGTCAAGGCCACCGAAAGCATGCAGCGCGCCCAGGCCGCGGTCGCGCAGCGCTACGCCGGGCCGCAGAACCGCTTGCAGACCGCGGTGGATTCGCTGGCGCGGATCAAGCTCAAGCAGGCCGAGCGCGGCGCGCGGATCGAGGCGGCGGCGGAACTGGCGCGCCACGAGAACGGCGATGCGCTGGAACGCAAATTGCGCGATGCGGGGATCATGCCCGACGGCGCCGGCGCCGGCGCCGAAGCGGTGCTGGCGCGGTTGCGGCAGAAACTGCCGGGCTGACCCAGCCGGATCGATACGGCCGGTCGACATGGGGTCGGCCGGTTTCATGCAGGCGCCGCGGGCGATGCGGCAAGCGGGGAGGGACACGACATGGGCGAATTCTTCAGCACGATCCTGACGTTGCCGACGGCGTTCTACACCGTCCTGCTCGGCGTGGTCGTGGGCTACTGGCTGCTGTCGGCGCTGGGGCTGGCCGGCGGCGAGATGATCGACGGCTGGATCGGCAGCGATGGCCACGGCCACGGTGCGCACGGTTTCGGCGACCACACCCTGGTCGACGGCGCGCACCATCCGCAACACGGCATCTTCGATCCGCTGATGCGGCTGGGCCTGGGCGGCATCCCGATCACCGTGGTGCTGACCGTCATCGTCCTGGTCGGTTGGGTGCTGACCTACTACGCCGACGTCTACCTGCTGCGGCTGGTGCCGGGCACGCCGCTGCGCATCGCCGCCGGCGCGGCGATCATCTTCGTCAACTTCTGCATCTCGCTGCCGGTCGCCGCGCTGGCGCTGCGCCCGCTGCGCAAGTTGCTGCGCAAGATGCAGCCGGGCCCGCCGCGGCCGATCCTCGGCCAGGTCGCGACCATCCGCAGCCCGGTCAACCGCGTCACCGGCACCGCCAGCGTCGAGGACGGCGGCGCCGGGCTGATCCTGCAGATCCGCGACGAGGACCCGCAGCGCTTCAAGCGCGGCGACCGGATCGTGCTGATCGAATACCTCGAAGACCAGAACGCCTACCGCGCGGTCAGCGAGGACGAATTCCGCGGCGGCTGAAACCCGCCGTCCGCCATCGAACCGTCGCCGCCTTTTCGGCCGCGACATGCAGTCGTGTCATAGGGAGATGCAAATGGAAAACTTGATGATCATCGGCGCCGTGGTCGTCGTCGTCGTACTGATGATTTTCGTCATGCTGCTGATGTTCAAGGCCTTCTACATCAAGGTGCCGCAAGGCACGGCCTTGATCGTCAACGACATGTCGTCCACGCCGAAGGTCCACTTCACCGGCGCGCTGGTGTATCCGGTGATCTACAAGAAGGAGTTCATGAAGATCTCCTTGATCACCCTGGAAGTGGACCGCCGGGCCAAGGACGGGCTGATCTGCCGCGACAACATGCGCGCCGACATCACCGTCGCGTTCTACCTGCGCGTCAACGAGACCCAGCAGGACGTGCTCAAGGTCGCCAAGGCGATCGGCGTGGACCGCGCCTCCGACCGCACCGCGGTCAACGAGCTGTTCAACGCCAAGTTCTCCGAAGCGCTGAAGACGGTCGGCAAGCAGATCGACTTCGTCAAGCTGTTCGAGAACCGCCAGGAGTTCCGCGACCGCATCATCGAGGTGATCGGCAACGACCTCAACGGCTACATCCTGGAAGACGTCGCCATCGACTACCTGGAGCAGACCCCGAAGGCGTCGCTGGATCCGACCAACATCCTCGACGCCGAAGGCATCCGCAAGATCACCGAGCTGACCGCGGCGCAGAACGTCATCACCAACGAGCTCGAGCGCAACGAGCAGCTGGCGATCACCAAGAAGAACGTCGAGACCCGCGAGGCGATGCTGGCGCTGGAACGCCAGCAGGCCGACGCCGAGGCGCGGCAGAAGCGCGAGATCCAGACCATCCAGGCGCGCGAGCAGGCCGAGACCGCCAAGGTCCAGGAAGAAGAGCGGTTGAAGGCCGAGCAGGCGCGCATCGCCGCGCAGGAGCAGATCGACATCCGCGAGCAGAACCGCCAGCGCGAAGTCGAAGTGGCGCAGCAGAACCGCCAGCGCGCGGTGGTGATCGAGGTCGAGAAGGTCACCCGCGCCAAGGACCTGGAAGTGGTCTCGCGCGAGCGCGAGGTCGAGCTGAACCGGATCGAGAAGGAACGCGCGCTGGAAGAACAGCGCAAGGAAATCGCCAACGTCATCCGCGAGCGCATCGCGGTCGAGAAGACCGTGGCGCAGGAAGAGGAACGCATCAAGGAAGTGCGCCAGGTGTCCGAGGCCGACCGCGCCAAGCAGGTCGCGGTGCTCGCCGCGCAGGCGCTGGCCGAGGAAGAGCTGGTGCGCCAGGTCAAGCAGGCCGAGGCCGACGAGACCGCGTCCAAGCACAAGGCGGTGGAAATGACCACGCTGGCCCAGGCCGAATTCGAGGCCGCCGGCAAGACCGCCGAGGCCAAGAAGAAGCTCGCCGAAGGCATCGAGGCCGAGCGCGCGGCGCCCGGCCTGGCCGACGCGCGGGTGCGCGAGGTCACCGCGGCCGCGGCCGAGAAGGAAGGCCTGGCCAAGGCGCGGGTGATCGCCGAGACCCTGGGCGCCGAAGCCAAGGGCGAGCAGGAGAAGGGCCTGGCGCAGGCGCGGGTGATCGAGGCGCAGGCCGACGCCAAGCAGAAGCAGGGCTTGTCCGACGCCAAGGTGCTGGAAGAGAACCTGTTCGCGCAGGCGCGCGGCGAGGAGCAGCTCGGCGCGGCCAAGGCCAAGGCGACCCAGGCCCTGGGCCTGTCGGAAGCCGAGGTGCTGCTGCAGAAGTTCAAGGCCGAGGCCGAGGGCCTGGGCGAGAAGTTCGGCGCGCTGGGCTCGCTCAGCGACCAGGCGCGCGCGCACGAAGAGTTCCGCATGCAGCTGGAGAAGAACTTCGAGCAGGCCATCGCCGGCATCGAGGCCAACAAGGAAATCGCCAAGGAGCAGTCCGAGGTGCTGTCGGCCGCGCTCAGCAAGGCCAACATCGACATCGTCGGCGGCGAAGGCGCGTTCTTCGATTCCTTCGCCAAGGCGCTGTCGGTCGGCAAGGCGATCGAGGGCGTGGCCGGCAAGAGCCCGATCGTGCAGGACGTGCTGCAGCGGATCCTGGCCAAGGCCGAGACCAAGCCGGGCGACAAGGCCGCCGACGGCGCGGCCGCGCTGGATTCCTGAGCGCGGCGCAAGGCCAGGGAATGCGCCGCCGCCCGCGGCGGCGCATCGATGGGCCGGACCTGGGGCGTAGGGCACGGGGAATCGGACGGGGCCAACGCCGCCGCCCGGTTCCGCGGTCCCTGCCTCCGGCACCCGGCTGTTGACGCCGACGGCGCGCGTGCGCGCCGTCGGCCCGATCGGTAGGACGAAACATGGCGGACACCAAGCCCGCCGCGGCAGCGGCCGCGGGCGCTCCCACTGCTGGCGACAGCAGCGCAGTCGATCAGGCCGTCGCCCAGGGCGGCGCCTACGAGGTGCTGAGCAAGCGCCTGGCCGAACAGGGCCTCAAGCTGCGCGCGCTGGCCGACGCGCTCAACAAACAGCGCCTGGCCGAGTTCGGCAGCAGCCAGATGGAAGTGGTCGGGCGCTTTCGCATCCGCACCGAGAACAACTGCGTCGCCCGCGACATCGTCCAGGTCGGCGAGTACCTGGTGTTCGGCTACAACGTGTTCATGGGGCTCAAGAAAGAGACCGTCGTCGCCGACGTGTTCTCGCTGTACAAGCTGGTGCAGGGGCCGGAGGGCTACGACGTCACCCCGGTCGAGCTCAAGGGCAGCTTCCTCGGCGCCGACAGCTTCGCCAACGATTTCCGCGAGCTCTACGCCTATTACAAGCACACCCGGCTGATCCAGCTGATCGTGCGCGACGGCAAGCTGCTGGCCGCGTTCCAGATCGGCGAGCGCATCACCGACCTGCGCGTGTTCCGCTGGTCGGTCTCGCCCGACGGCGACGTGCGCTACATCGACAACCGCGGCGAGCGCGACATCGCGCTGCCGGCGCCGTACGACTTCGAGTGGATCCGCGCCGGCCGCGACCTGGTCGTCAACGGCCGCCATCCGCACCTCAACATCCTCGACAGCGTGTTCGTCGAGACGGTCGGCGGCGACCTCACGATCAAGGTCGAGAACAACACCGAGGACGGCCAGGGCCTCTACCGCGAGCCGGTCCAGGACAAGACCCAGTCGCTCGACGACGCCCAGGTCGACTACGCCCGGGTCGGCAGCCTGATCCTGCTGAAGATCCTGCCGTACCGCGAGGAGCAGTGGCGCTACCTGGTGTTCAACACCCTCACCCGCAAGGTGGTGCGGCTGGACGAGATCGGCCTGGCCTGCATCCAGCTGCCGGAAGACCACGGCATCATCTTCCCCGGCGGCTACTACCTGCAGAACGGCGAGCACAAGCGCTTCGACCAGTCGATGGAGGGCATGCGCTACAAGCGCAACATCCGCTCGCCCAACGGCGAGGACGTGATGTACCTGTTCTACGAGCCCGAGCAGGGCCGCACCGCGATGTTCACCTACAACCTGATCGAGCGGCGCCTGCAGACGCCGATCTTCGGCCACGGCTACGCGCGCCTGGAAGACGGGCGCATGGTGATCTTCGCCACCGAGAGCGACGAGCCGACCCGCGTGCATCCGATGCAGGTGTGGCAGACGCCGTACGCCAGCGAGGAATACGCGGCAAAGCAGCCCGCCGGCAACACCTTCATGGGCAAGATCGGCAACGCCGAGCTGGTGCGCGGCATGTCCGAGCTGATCAGCCTGAGCCGCGAGATCGAGGCCAGCGAAGTCTCGGCGCAGCGCTACGGCCTGCTCGCGCAGAACACCCGGCGCCTGTTCGACGCCCACCATTGGCTCAGCGACCCGCAGTGCGGCGACGTGGCGCCGCTGCTGCGCGAGATCGCCGCCACCTCCGAGTCGGTGCTGGACGAGTACGAGAAGGTCGAAGGCATCCGCAGCCAGTCCGAGCGCGCCATGCGCGAGGCGCAAAGCCGGCAGAAGGCGCTGATGGACAGCCTGCAGCCGGAGAACTGGGAACAGGTGCAGCCGTTCGTCGATGCGCTCAACGGCCTGACCGCGCAACGCGGGCACCTGCTGACCATCCGCGAGTACCGCTACATCGACGTGGCGACGATCGACGCGATGGAGCAGGCGCTGGTCGCCGCGCACGAGCGCATCGGCGCGGCCACCGGCGCGTTCCTGGCCGGCGACAAGGCGCTGGCGCCGCTGGGCGAAACACTGAAGACGCTTGACGCGCAGGCCCAGGCTGCGACCACGGTGGCGCAGCTGGCCGAACCGCTGGCGCAGATGCAGGCGATGTCCGGCGACCTGGACATGCTCTCGGGCCTGATGGCCACGCTCAAGGTCGACGACGCCACCCAGCGCACCCGCGTGGTCGAGGCGATCTCGGAGATCTACGCCAAGCTCAACCAGGCCAAGGCGCGCGCCGACCAGCGCCGCAAGCAGCTGGGTTCGGCCGAATCGGTGGCCCAGTTCGGCGCCCAGTTCACCCTGTTCGGCCAGAGCATCGCCAGCGCGCTGGCGCTGGCGCAGGACCCGGAAAAAGCCGACGAGCAGCTCTCGCGTTTGCTGGTGCAGCTGGAGGAACTGGAGAGCCAGTTCGGCGAGCACGAAGCCTTCCTCGGCGACATCCTGTCCAAGCGCGAAGAGCTGCTGGAAACTTTCGAGGCGCACAAGCAGACCCTGCTCGACGAGCGCCAGCGCAAGGCCCAGGCGGTCATGGACGCGGCCGTGCGCATCCTCGAGGGCCTGGGCCGGCGCACCGCGCGCTTCGCCAACAACGACGAGCTCAACGCCTTCTTCGCCGGCGACGCGCTGATCCTCAAGCTGCGCGAACTGGCCGAGCGCCTGCGCGCGCTCAAGGACAACGTCAAGGCCGACGACGTCGAGGCGCGGCTCAAGGGCGCGCGCGACCAGGCGGTGCGCGCGCTGCGCGACCGCAGCGAGCTGTTCGAGGACGGCGGCGGGGTCATCAAGCTCGGCCCGCGCCACCGCTTCAGCGTCAACACCCAGGAACTCGACCTGACCCTGATGCCGCGCGGCGACGCGCTGAACCTGCATCTGACCGGCACCGACTTCTTCGAACCCATCGCCGATGCCGGCTTAGATGCGGCGCGCGATTACTGGGGCGTGTCGATGGATTCCGAATCGCCGCAGATCTATCGCGGCGAATATCTGGCCGGACTGGCGATCGAAGCGGCGCAGGCCGGCCGCGAAAACCTCAGCATGGCGCTGCTGCACGAGCAACTGGCCCAGCCCGAGGCGCTGGCGCGCACGCTGCGCGACTTCGCCGCGCCGCGCTACCGCGAAGGCTATGAAAAGGGCATCCACGACCACGATGCGGCGCTGATCCTGCAGGCGCTGCTGCCGCTGCGCGACAGCGCCGGCAGCCTCAGTTTCGAACCGGCGGCGCGCGCCTGGGCGGCGTACTACTGGTCGCTGCAGGGAGAGACGGGCGAGCCGTCGCTGTGGCCCGAGCGCGCGCGCACTGCGGCCGACATCCAGCGTCTGTTCGGTAGCGACGAGGGACTGGCCGCGTTGCGCGGCGAGGTCGCCGCGGCGCTGCAGGCGTGGGCGCAGGCCGAGGCGATGCCGGTCGATCCGGCGCTGGCCCCGCGCGCGGCCGAATACCTGGTGCTGGAGCTGTCGGCGCCGCAACCGACGTTCGCGTTCAGCCGCTACGCCGGGCAATTGCTCAAGGCCCTGCGCGAGAAGATGGACGCGGCGCGGATGTGGGACGGGTTCGCCGCCGCGCTGGAATCGCTGCGCGAACGTCCGGCCGCGCGCTGGGCGCTGGCGATGAACTGGATCGATGCCTTGGCGCGTTCGCCCGAACTCGCCGCGCAGGCCGCGTACGCGGCCGAGGCCGCGGCGCTGCTGCTGCTCGACGACGCGTTTCCCAAGACCACCCGCGAGACCGAACTCGGCGCCGAGCTGCAGGGTCTGCTCGGCGAGCACCCGCGCATCCGCGAGGGCCGCATGCGCATCGCGGTGGACGACTGGTCGGCGCGGCTGCGCCAGCATCGCGAGCGGTTCGTGCCGGGCTTCCAGAAGTACCAGGCGTTGCGCCAGCAGATCGTCGCGCGCGAGCGCGCGGCGCTGCGCCTGGAGGAATTCAAGCCGCGGCCGCTGAGCTCGTTCGTGCGCAACAAGCTGATCAACGACGTCTACCTGGGCGTGATCGGCGACAACCTGGCCAAGCAGATGGGCACGGTCGGCGAGAGCAAGCGCTCGGACCTGATGGGCCTGCTGATGATGATCTCGCCGCCGGGCTACGGCAAAACCACGCTGATGGAATACGTGGCGCACCGGCTCGGCCTGATCTTCATGAAGATCAACGGCCCCGCGCTCGGCCACGAAGTACGTTCGCTCGACCCGGCCCAGGCGCCGGACGCGACCTCGCGCCAGGAGCTCGAAAAGCTCAATCTGGCGCTGGAGATGGGCAACAACGTGATGCTGTACGTCGACGACATCCAGCACACCCATCCCGAGTTCCTGCAGAAGTTCATCTCCCTGTGCGACGGCACCCGCCGCATCGAGGGCGTGTGGAAGGGGCGCACCCGCACTTACGACATGCGCGGCAAGAAGTTCTGCGTGGTCATGGCCGGCAATCCGTACACCGAGTCCGGCGAGGTGTTCAAGATCCCGGACATGCTCGCCAACCGCGCCGACATCTACAACCTCGGCGACGTGCTTGGCGGCATGGAGCAGGCGTTCCTGCTGAGCTATATCGAGAACAGCCTGACCTCGAACCCGGTGCTGGCGCCGCTGGCCACGCGCGAGATGGGCGACCTGTACAAACTGGTCGACAAGGCCCAGGGCAAAGCGTTCTCCGCCAACGAACTCAGCCACGCCTACAGCGGCGCGGAGATCAACGAGATCGTCGCCACGCTGGAACGGCTGGTGCAGGTGCGCGACGTGGTCTATCGGGTCAACCAGCAGTACATCGCCAGCGCCGCCCAGGCCGAGACCTACCGCACCGAGCCGCCGTTCAAGCTGCAAGGCAGCTATCGCAACATGAACAAGCTGGCGGAGAAGATCTCGCCGGTCATGAACGCGGCCGAGCTGCAGCAATTGATCGGCGATCACTACCTAGGCGAGGCGCAGCTGCTGACCTCGGGCGCCGAGGAGAACCTGCTCAAGCTCGGCGAACTGCGCGGCGTGCACAGCCAGGAGCAGGCCGCGCGCTGGGCCCAGATCAAGCGCGATTTCCAGCGCAACAAGGCGATGGGCGCGGGTGAGGCCGATGTCGGCGGACGCGTGGTGGCGCAGCTCAACGATCTGGTCGAGAGCGTGCGCGCGCTGGATTCGGCCGCCGGCCGCGCCAGCGCGGCGGCGCAGGCCAAGCCGGCCGAGCCGGCGCCGTGGCCGCAGCTGCTGGCGGCGCTGGAACGTATCGCCGCGGCCCAGGCCGAGGGCGAGGACGCGCCACCGCCGCCTCCGGTCGACACCGGCGCCGCGCTGGCCGAGGCGTTGAGCGGGCTCGGCCCGCAGTTGCAACAAGCGTTCGCGCCGCTGGCCGAGCGTCTGCACGACGGCGAAGAGCGCCAGAGCCGGGTCAACGAAGCGCTGATCGCGCTGTTCAAGCAACTCGGCGAACGCGACATCCAGGACGCGCCGACCCGGGCCGAAATGACCGAGCAGCAACGCGAACTGCAGCGCGCGCTCAACGAGTTCGCCGACCGGCTCAACGGCCGCATCCAACGCTGAGACCACGATCATGAACACCGCCGTTTATACCGCCGCCAACGTCGCCATCCAGGCGGCCTCGCAGACGCCGGCGACGGATTTCGCCGCGCTCGACCGCACCCTGCGCGAAAGCGTCGCCGACCTGTCGCTGGACAACGAAGAGAAGTTCGAACTGCGCGAGCTCGGCGCGCGCCTGCCGGCCGACCGGGTGCGTTATCTGCGCAACCGCGCCTTCGACCTCGCCCGCGAGCTGATGCAGGCGCAGCCGGCGCGCACGCTGGACGCGTTGCGTTGGCTGGAGCAGGTGGTCAAGACCCTCGATGCGGTGGCTGAGCCGCCGACGCTGGTGTCGAGCGCCTTCTTCGCGCCCGGCGACGCCTGCCTGCGCAAGCTGCGCGAGTTGTGCCGCTCGGCCAAGCGCAGCCTCGATGTGTGCGTTTACACCATTTCCGACGACCGCCTGGCCGAGGAGATCCTGGCCTGCCACAAGCGCGGCATCGCGGTGCGGGTGATCAGCGACAACGACAAGAAGTTCGACGACGGCAGCGACGTGCTGCGGCTGCGCGAGCTCGGGGTGCCGGTGCGGGTCGACGACAGCCCGTTCCACATGCACCACAAGTTCGCGCTGTTCGACGGGCGGGTGTTGGCGAACGGCAGCTTCAACTGGACCCGCAGCGCGACCACCAGCAACGAAGAGAACTTGGTGGTGACCGACGACGCCAATCTGGTGCGCAGCTTCTCGGGGCACTTCGAGACGCTGTGGGATAAGTTCGAGGGCTGAGGTAGTCGCGGTGTCGCGGTCGCGGCTCGCGCCGCTCCTACAGTCGGGATCGAGGCGTCCGAAGCTCCTGTAGGAGCGGCGCGAGCCGCGACCGCGCACCTCCACCTGCGACGAAAGCGGCGATTCAACCGCGCTCGCGCGCCGCCACCGTCCCGGATTCGTCCAACTCGCGCTTCACCGCCTCGGTATCCTGCCCCAGCTGCGGCGCCGCGAACGCGGCCGGCCCCGGGGTGCGGCCGAACTTGATCGACTGCGCGACGCCGCGATAACGCCCCACGCTCGGATGCTCGATCGGCGCGACGATGCCTTCGGCCAGCACCTGCGGGTGTTCGAACATGTCCTCGATCCGCCGCGCCGCCGCGCACGGAACCTCGTCGCCGAACAGCGCCTCCCATTCCAGCGCGTCGCGCGCGGCCAGCGCCGCGTGCAGCTGCGGCACGATCTGCGCCGCGGCCTGGGCGCGCTTGCGCACGCTGTCGTAGCGCGGATCGGCGGCCAGCTCGCTAAGCCCGGTCTTCTCGCACAGCGCCTGCCAGAACCGCGGCGTGTTGGCGGAAATGTAGATGTGGCCCTCGCGGGTCGGATGGATGCCGGTGACGCCGCCCGAGCGCATGTCGCGGCCGATGTCCAGGCCCTCGCCCTCGGCCCAGATCATCCGCGCCGACTGCATGGTCAGCGCGCTGCGCAGCAGCGACACGCCGACGAACTGGCCCAGGCCGCTGCGCTCGCGTTCGTACAGCGCCGAGGCCACGCCGCCGCTGAGCAGGGCGGCGGCGTAGTAGTCGACCACCGAGCCGTAGATGATCTCCGGCGGGCCGCCGCGCTTGCCCTGCAGCGCGCACATGCCGGTCAGGGTCTGCAGCACCTGGTCGTAGCCGGCCTTGTCCTTCATCGGGCCGTCTTCGCCGTAGCCACTGACCGCGCAATAGATCAGGCGCGGGTTGATCAGCTGCAGGCGCTCGAAATCGATGCCCAGGCGCGCCGGCACGCTGGGGCGGAAGTTGTGCACCAGCACGTCGGCTTCGCGCACCAGCCGCAACAAGGTCGCGTGGTCGTGCGCGCGCTTGAGGTCGAGCACGATGCCGCGCTTGCTGCGGTTGACGCCGAGGAAGGCGCGGCTCTCGCTGGTCAGCGTGGACGGATACTGGCGCAGGTTGTCGCCGTCGGGCGGTTCGATCTTGATCACGTCCGCGCCCTGGTCGGCGAGCAGCGCGCAGCCGTAAGGGCCGGCGATGTAGGCGCTCAGGTCGAGCACGCGCACGCCGGCCAGCGGGCCGGCGCCGGAGCGCCTGGAGTCGGTCGGGGAGGAGGAGCGGGAATCCATGCGGGGGCGGAGCCTGGGCTTCGTCGAGGCGGGCGGTCCAACTGTGCGCGCTGGCGGCGCGCGCGAACAGTCGTGCGGCATATGTTCTGGCGTTACCAATTCTTGCTTGGCGGCTGTGGATCGTGCGCGAAATCCTCGTGCGCGGCGGTCGCGGGCGGCGCCAGCGACAGCCAGGTCAGGCGCCACGCGCCGTCGGCGCGGCCGCCGGCGCGGTAATAGGGCTCGAACGCCAGCGGCGCGCGATAGTCCAGGCGCAGTTCCAGGCGCGGCGGCGCGCCGTCGGCGCCCGGCGGCGACCAGTGCAGCCAGTCGGCAATGGGCGCATCGGGCAAGCGCACGGTTTCTTCGCTCTTGAATCCGTCGATCAGGCCGGTGGCGTAGACCAGCGGACCGCACGTGAAACCGATGTAGCCGTGGCGCAGCACTTCCTGCGCGACCGGGCTGCCGTCGGGCGCGCGCGATTCCTGCACGTTGCGGTTGAGCGCACGGTGCGCGACCGGGCGCATCGGCAAGCGCAGGACGACCTCGTCGCCGTCGCGCCATTCGCGTTCGATGGCGAAGTAATCGCCGGGCGCGGGTTCGCCCCCGGCCGCCGCGCCGTTGACCGCGACGCGCGCGTCCTGCGCCCACGACGGAATCCGCAGGCGCAGCGCGAACCGCGCCGCGCGCCGCGGCGACACGCGCAGGCGGATCTCGCCGTCGAACGGATACGCGGTGTCCTGCGCCAGCGTCAGTTCGCCGGCGAGCGGATGGGCGATGCGCGCCGAGCCGGCGGCGTACAGGTTCACCGTCGTCGCGCCGTCTTCGCCCAGCGAATACGCCACGCCCGGCACTTCCTCCACCGCCATCGCGCCGCTGGACTTGCAGCAGCGCCAGTAGGTGGTGTGCACGCGCCTGCCGTTGGGAAACACGTAGTAGCACCAGTCCTCGCCGTCCGGCGCCTGCGCGGCGAGCAGATCGTTGTAGGCCGAGCGCTCGATCTCCTCGGCGTAACGCGCCTCGCCGGTGATCGTCAGCAGTTCGCGGTTGAGCTGGATCCAGGCCAGGGTCGAGCAGGTCTCGACATAGGCCTGCGGACTGAACGCGCCCGGTGCGTTGAACACCTCGCGCGAACGATGGGCGACGCCGCCCCAGGGGCCGCCGCCGAGGGTGAGGTGGCGTTCGCGGATGCTGCGCCACAGCGCCTGCACCGCGCGCAGGTAATCGGCATGGCCGCTGGCGCGGTGCAGCTTGGCCAGCCCGACCAGGTTCCAGGCCAGCTGATAGGCCTTGCCGGTGGCGATCTCGGCCGCGTCCGCGCCGGCCAATGCGCGGGTCAGCAGCGCCAGCGGCGGGTGCGCGTCGGCCTGGCCGAGTACGGTCAGGGCGAGGTCGAGGAAGTCCTGTTCGCCGGTGGCGAAGTACAGTTCGACCGCCGGATCCAGCAGCACCGTCGCCGACATGCCGAAATGATTGCCCAGGTCGGTGATGTCGATGTCGCCGGCGCTGAGCGTGCGCAGGCACAGCCGGCCGATCCGGCGCGCGGCGTCGAGGTAGCGCGGTTCGGGGAAATGCTTGTGCGTTTCCAGCAGGCCCAGGATCAGATACGCGTGGGTCCAGATGTCCCAGGTGCGCACGCTCGGCGCGCCGTCCCAGCTGACCGGCTTGGGCGCTTGCTTGCGCATGAAGCGGCGCTGCGGCGCGTAGGTGCCCAGATAGCCGTCGGCTTCCTGGGTCGAGACCAGGAAATCGGCGACGCGGCGCAAGTTGGCGAGCAACTGCGCATCGCCGCTGCGCGCGGCCGCCTTGGCCGCGGCGCTGAGCCATTTGCCGGCGTGTTCGCCGTACCAATCGCCTTCCTCGTTGCGTGCGCGCCGTTCGGGCGCGAACAAGGCGATCGCCGGACTGGTTTCGTCGACGATGAAATGCGACAGGCGGCCGGCGAGGTTGGCGTCGAGCGCCTCGCCGAGCGGGCCGCGCAGGACGATGCCGGCCGGGTCGAGCGCGGGAGCGTAGCGGCGCATGCGCTTACTCCGCGTCCGCGGCGCAGCGGAAACCGATGCAGGCCGAGCGGTCCTTGCTCGGCGCCATCAGCAACAGCTTGCCGTGCTGGTCGAGGCGGTAGGCCTGCGGGAAGTACCAGTGCGAGGTCTGCGGCTGGTACGAGCTGCCGCCGCGCAGGATCGCCGCGCGGGTGTGTTCGTCAAAATATTCGTCGGTCCATTGCCAGACGTTGCCGACCAGATCGAGCACGCCGAACGGGCTGGCGCCGGCGGGATGCGCATCGACCACGTCCGGCGCGCGCACGCGGCGGTTGCGGTTGGGAGCGGGCACGGCGTCCTCGCGCCAGTCGTCGCCCCACGGGTAGCGGCGGCCGTCGTCGCCCTGCGCGGCGTACTGCCATTCCCATTCGCGCGGCAGGCGCTTGCCGGCCCAGTGCGCGTAGGCGCGCGCGTCTTCGAGCGCGACCCAGGTCACCGGGCGATGCTCCCAGCCCGCGCGCGGCGCGCCGTCGACCCAGTCGCGCAGGTAGTTGTGCGGGTCGCGCGGGAGGTAGCCGCTGGCGCGGACGAAGTCGAGGTATTGCGCGTTGGTGACCGGGGTGCGGTCGATGAAGTAGCGCGGCAGGCGCAGGCGCCGGCGGTGATTGCGGCGCGCGCTGTTCTCCCACGGATACTGCACGTCGACGCCTTCCCAGGTCTGGCCTTCGATCTCGACGCCGCCGACGACGAAATCGAATTCGCCGGCCGGAATCTCGACCATGCCGTGCGGCGCGCTCGCCGCCGGCGCGGTCGGCGCGGTCTCCATCAGGGTCTGCTTGAGCGAGGTCCACTGCGCGCTGCACTCGCGCAGCGGCTTGGCCGACAACGCCCGCATCGTCGCCAGGAACGCGTCGAGCCCCGCGTGCGCCGCGCCGTCCGGCAGCGCCAGCAGCGCGCCGAAGCCGCGGCCTTCCAGGGCGAATTCCAGCACCGCGCGTTCGCCGTCCAGGCGCGGCGCCAGTTCGACGCCGTTCCACAGGTCGTAGTAACGCTGGCCTTCGGCGTGCGCGACCGCGATCAGCTCGCCGTCGAGATCGAACTCGTTGCGGTTGACCACGGTCCACAACGCCGCGCCGGCGTGCGGGAAGCGGCTGGCGAACACGCCGTGCTGCAGGGTGCGCGCATACGGGCGCCAGTCGTGGCTGACGAAATGCGGCGCGAACGCGCGCTCGATACTGGCGATGCGGCGCAGCGACTCGGCATCGCGCTCGGTCAGTTGGTTCCACAGGCCCCAGACGTTCTCCCAGGCGTTGTAGCCGACGCCGTTGAAGAAAATGTATTGCAGGTCGTGGTTGCGGTCGCGGCCCCAGCGGTTCTCGTAGTTGATCATGTGGCGCGGTTCCAGCCACTTGAACTTGGCCACCGGCGGCACCGGTTCGTTCGGCGCCTTCTTGCCCCAGCTCTGCACGTTCCAGATCAGCGCCTCCTCGGCGCTGATGGTCGATTCGGGCTGCAGCACCACCGGATGGCCGGCGGCATCGCAGGCGTCGAAGAACGCGCGCGGCACGCCGTTGTAGGTGTCGCCGTTGACGCCGTCGGCGCCGATCGCGGCGACCAGTTCGGCCACGGCGTCCCAATCGCGCCGGCCGCTGTCGCGGGTGCCGTGGTCCCAGGGCATGGTCGGCAGGAACACGCGCACGCCGCGGCGATGGAAATCGGCGACCGCGCCGCGCAGGCCATCGAGCCCGCCCGGCAGGTCGCGGGCGAGATCGAACTGGTTGCGGTCGTCGACGCCGATGTTCGGATACACCGGCCAGATCAGCACGCTGTCGATGCCGCCGTAGCGGCGCTCCAGGTCGTCGAGGTAACGGTCGACGGTGTAGCGGCCTTCGACCGGATCGTAGAAGTAGCGGTCCTCGACCATCATCTGCGCGTGGACGAAATTGCGCTGCGCCCATTGCAGCTCCGGGCGGCGGTAATGCGCGTCGTCGTAGCCGATGCGGACCAGATGCTCGCGGCGCCAGTCCTTGAGTTCCTCGATCCAGTCGTCGAGGGCGCCGTCCACGTCGGTCTTCCAGTGGCCGATCTCGGCGAACGGCCAGCCCGGCGCCTTGCCCGGCAGCGGCAGGTAGCGCTGGGTGGTGACGTGGGAGAACTTGTACTCGCTGCGCACGCGCGGACGTTCGTCTTCGGGGGGGGCGTCGGCGGCGGCGGAATAGTCGTTGGACATGGGCGTGCTGATGTTCGGAAGGGGGAGTGAGCGAAGCGACGGTGGGAGAGACTTCAGTCCCGATGCTCTTGTCTCAGATCGCGGCGACCTGAGCGGAGGGCATCGGGACTGAAGTCCCTCCTGCGGAATTGCGGTCTGCGGCAGTGTGCAACAGCGCTTCGACCTCGGCATGACTGGGCACGCTGCTTTGCGCGCCGGCCCGCGTGCACGCCAGCGCCGAGGCCGCGCAGGCGCGGCGCAGCGCGGTGTCGAAGCCGCCGCCCCGGGCCAACGCGGCGACCAGCACGCCGCAGAAGGTGTCGCCGGCCGCGGTGGTATCGACCGCTGCGACCGCGAACGCGTCCTGGCGCAGGCGCGCGCCGTCGACACGGGCGAGGCAGCCGCGCGCGCCGAGGGTCACCACCACGCGCGGCACGCGCACGGCGGCGAGGGCGGCATCGAGGTCGCCGATGCCGGTCAGCGCGGCCAGTTCGCCTTCGTTGACGATCAGCAGGTCGACGTCGTCCAGCAGCGCGGCCGGCAGCGCCCGCGCGGGCGCGGCGTTGAGCGCGACGGCGACGCCGGCCGAGCGCGCCTGCCGGGCCCAGTCGGCGACCGCGTCGAGCGGCGATTCGAGTTGCAGCAACAGCCAGGCGATGCCGTCGAGCGCGGGCAGGTCGTCGCCGCGCAGCGCGGCGTTGGCGCCGGGCGCGACCACGATCGCGTTCTCGCCGTCGTCGGCCACGCAGACGAAGGCGCTGCCGGTGGCGCGCTCGGCGCAGCGGCGCACGTGCAGTTCCACGCCGCCTTCGCGCAGCGAGCGTTCGATCGGCTCGGCGTGCGCGTCTTCGCCCAGCGCCAGCAGCATGCGCGTCGGCGCGGCGCCGGCGCGGGCGCAGGCCAGCGCCTGGTTGGCGCCCTTGCCGCCGGGATAGGTCGCCAGCTCGCGGCCGAGCACGGTTTCGCCGGGCGCGGGCGCGTGCGCGGCGCGGACGACGAAGTCCAGATTGGCCGAACCGGCGACGAGGACAGTAGGGGGCGTGTTCGCGGTCATGCGCGGTGTCCGATGGGGGCGATGGGCTTCATGGCGAGCGCGCCGCCGCGCGGCCGGCGGCATCGGTCGCGGCGAACGCGAGCCGGTAGAAGTCCTTGCTCAAGCGCGGCGGATCGCCGGCGACGCCGGCGCGCGGCAGATGTTGCAGCAGCGCCAGCGCGACCGTCTTGCGCTTGGGGTCGATGACGTAGGTGGTCGAGGCGGCGCCGGGCCAGCCGAACTGTCCGAGCGACGCCGGCACGCTGCGCCGGGCCGGATCGATCACCACCGCGCCGCCGTAGCCGAAGCCTTCGCCGGCGTCGTATTGGTGCACCGGCGGATCGAGCATGGTCAGCTGGTTGCGCAGCATCGCCGCGACCGTGTCGGCGCGTAGCACGCGCGGGCCGGGGCCGGAGTGGCGCGTGCTGCCGCACTCGGCGAAGCCCGATTCGTCGGCGATGCGGCCGCCGTCGAGCAGCATCTGGGCGAAGCGCGCGTAATCGCAGGCGGTGGAATACAAACCGCCGGCGCCGCTGGCGTAGGCGTTGAGCGGCGCGCCGGGTTCGCGTTGCGAGGGGCCGTCGTCCAGGCGCAGGCGGCCGTCGTCGCCGGTGATGGTGAGGTCGGCGATGCGTCCGCGCGCCGCCGCGGGAACCGCGAAGCCGGTGTCGCGCATGCGCAGCGGCGCGAACAGATGCTCGCGCAGGTAAGCCTCGAAGCGCTGTCCGGACACGGCTTCGACCAGCCGCGCCAGCACTTCGGTGGCGGCGCCGTCGTAACCGAAGCGGGTGCCCGGATCGGCGGCCAGCGGCGCTCGCGCGAGGCGGGCGACGAAGCCGGCGAGGTCGCGCGCGGCGTGCGGATCGTGGCGGCGGGTCAGCGCCGCCGCGGCGTCGTCGCCGGGCAGGCCGGCGGCGAAACCGGCGGTGTGGGTGAGCAGGTGGCGCACCGTGATCGCGCGTCGCGCGGGGCGCAGCGTCGGCGCCTGCGCATCGCCGCTGGCGACCTGGCGGTGCGCGAGTTCGGGCAGGTAGCGCTGCACCGGCGCTTCCACGTCGATCAGGCCGCGTTCGGCCAGCTGCATGACCGCGGCCGAGGTCGCGGTCTTGCTCATCGAGTAGATGCGGAAGATCGTGTCGCGGCGCATCGGCGCGCGGCGGGCGAGGTCGCGGTGGCCGTAGGCGCGAAAGTCGACGATGCGGCCTTCGTGCACGATCAGGGTCACCGCGCCGACGTAGCCGCCGGGGCGGGTGGCCTGGGTCATCCAGGCGTGCAGCGGGTCGAAGGGCGAGGCGTCAGGGTGTTTGGCGACCGGATCGGAAAGCGTCGGGACTGAAGTCCCTCCCACAAGAGCGTCGCTCGTGGGAGGACCTTCAGGCCCGACGCTTTGGTGCCCGACGCCGGCGCAACCCGCACCCATCGCCATCAGTCCCACGATCAGGACCGGCCAGCGGCAGCGGCGGAGAACACGAGTGGGCAAGTCGATTCCCATAGCGGTGAAAGCGCCGCCGCGGCAGTGCTTGCCGCGGCGATGAGGCCGATCCGGTCCGTCGCGCGCCGCGGACCTCAGAACTTGAAGGTGTGAGTGAGCGAGATCGTGCGCCCGCGGCCGGCCCAGTAGTTCTGGAAGCCGCCCGGCGGTTGCGACCAGCTCAGGATGTACTGCTTGTCCAGCAGGTTCTCGATGCCGAGCGAGAGCTTGCCGTAACGCTGGGTGTCGTAGTTGAAGCCCAGGTCGAACAGGGTGTAGCCCTTGGTGCTCTCGGTGAAGCTGAAGGCGCGTTTGTCGAAGGCGCGTACGTCGCTGCCGGACAGGTTGCGCGAGAACAGCGTGGTCGCGCCCAGGCTCACGTCGGCGTTCGGCAGGAAGTTCCAGGTCAGGGTCCAGGCGAGTTTGTCGGGGTTGATGTCGAGCACGCCCATCGGCTTGTTCAGCCCGCCGGCGCCGAAGCGGCCGGCGGCGTCGGCCGACCAGAACGAGGTCTTGCCGCGGGTGTGCGAATAGACCGCGCTGATCCGCCAGGCGTCGTTGAAGCGCCAGTCGCCGGACAGTTCGTAGCCCTTGATCCGCACCGGCGCGCGCAGCAGCACCAGGTCGTTGGTGATCGGGTCGATCGCCAGCGACTGGCCGTAGTCGGACTTGGAATCGTAGTGCGAGGCGCTCAGCGAGCCGCGCTCGCCGCGCCAGTTGAAGCCGAATTCGGTGTTCTCGACCACGATGGCGTTGAGGTCGAGCAGGTCGCCGACGTTGATCGGCGGATCGTTCGGGCAGCCGTCGGTCTGCACGCTGCCGGCGTCGCCCGAGCATTGCACGTTGCGCAGCGGAATGCCGACGTTGGCCAGGGTGAAGCCTTCGCCGTAGGAGCCGAACACCGACCACTGCTCGTTGACGCGCCACACCGCGCCGAAGTTGGTCAGGTTCTCCTGGTAGTCCAGGGTGCCGCCGCCGACGTTGCGGCGGTCGCGGTACCAGGTGGTGGTGTAGTCGTCCACGCGCAGCTCGCCGTCCTCGCGGCGGATGCCGCCGGACAGGGTCACCGGGCCGATGTCCCAGGACAGCTGCATCCACGGCGCGCGGCTCTTGTAGTTCATCGGCGGCACCCACAGCCGGTCGGTCAGCGCCAGGCGCTGCTCGGCGGTGTCTTCGACCAGGTCCAGGCCGATGCGCAGTTCCAGCCCGTCGACCGCGAACAGCGACGGCCGCGCCCACGAAGTGCGCAGGCCTTTCTTGTCGGTGACGATTTCCGACTGGTCCCAGACCTGGCCGATCGGCCCCAGCCGCGGGTCCTGGCGGTCGATGGTGTTTTCCGGCAGGTAGCGCATCTGCTGGTCGGCCTTGTAGCCGTTCACGGTCAGGGTGCCGCCGAAGAAATCGCTGTTCGTGTAGGTGAGCTGGTACTGCTTGAAGTCGTTGATCGCGGCCTTGGAGCCGAAGATCGTGCCGCGCTCGGAGGTGTTGGTGCGGGTCTCGCCGCACAGCGCGCGCTCGTCGGGGCGGCAGCCCAGCACCTGGATGTAGTTGGCCTTGCCTTCGATGTTGAAGTGGCTGACCGAGCCTTCGATGCGCTGGGTGCCGTCTTCGCCGAAGTCGTAGCCGGCCTTGAGGAACAGGTTGCGCGACTCGGTATCGGCCAGCGAGCCGCTGGTGTTCATGCCGATGCGGCGGCCGTTGCCGTCGTAGGTGATGCCGCGGTCCAGGAACGAGACGCTGGCGAGCATGTCGAAGTTGCCGGCCTTGCGGGCGAAATTCAGGCCGAGCTTCCAGCCCGCGCTGTCGTCCTTGAACTGGGTGGTGTAGCGGCTGATCAGGGTGAACTCGTTGCCTTCCTTGGTCGGCGCGGCGGACAGGTAGTTGATGATGCCGCCGGCCGCGCCGATGCCCTCGGACGCGGACGGGCCGTTGATCACCTCGATCCGGCCGACGATGCCCATGTCGGTGAAGGTGCCGTTGCGGGTGCCTTCGCGCAGCGGCGAACCCTGCGGCACGCCGTCGAACAGGCGCAGGGCGACGCGGCCGCGCAGGTTCTCGCCGGTGTTGCTCATCGCCTGCGAGGACTCGGCATAGCCGGGCACGGTGCGCGCCAGCACCGCGGTCGCGTCCTCGGTCAGCACCAGGCTGCGCGCGAGTTCGGCCTTCGACACCAGGGTGATGGCGCCGGGAATCTTGTCCACCGCCTTGGGGCTGCGGGTGCCGGTGACCACGACGTTGTCGAGGTTGACCGCGGCGCGGCTGCCCTGCGCGGTTTCGGTCTCGGCCGGCGCGGCGGCCGCGTCCTGGGCGGCGGCGGTGCCGGCGGCGAAGGACAGCAGCAGCGCGCTGCCGATCGCGGCGGAAAGTGGCTTGAGCATGTTCGGTTCCGTCGTGGTGGTGCGAAGGCCGGCGCGCGCCGCGAGCGGCGTCGCGCATCGTTCCGGCGTTGGCCCGACGGCAGCGTGGCCGCGTCCTTGTGGCGACGTCCCCGACATCGCGCGATCCCCGGATGCTGGCGAGACTATGCGTTCGCCCGGAGGCATAGAACCGTTGCGCGCTATGTTCAGAGGCTAGGTTTTGTTGGGTGACGCGTCAGTTTTTCTTGTTGCGTTGCGGCAAAAACGACGCGGTTTCGTGTCCGACCGTAGGAGCTGCGCGAGCTGCGACCGCGGGCTCGCACGGTCGCGTCGTAAGCGCGATGTCGCGGACGCGACTCGCGCCGCTGCTACAGGGGCTTCGGGCCGTTGCGTTGCTGCATGGCCTTGCGGCTTTCTTGCAGCAATACGGTGACCAGGCGCACGCGCACGCTCGAGCGCGACCAGACGATGCCGATGCAGCGCTTGGCCGAGGCGTCGGGCAAGGCGATGCGCGCGAGCTTGAGGCCTTCGGGCCAGGGTTGCGCCCAGTCGGGCACCAGCGACACGCCCAGGCCGCGGTCGACCATCACCGCGATGGCGTTGAGCGCGTTCAATTCGAAACGCTCGCGCGGGACGATGCGCTGCGCGCGCAGGTACTCCTCGGCCTGGCGGCCGCCCCACTGATGGCGGTCGTAGCGGATCAGCGGCTGGGTGGCGAGCAGTTCGTGCGGGTCGCGGTCGGCCAGGTGCGCCGGCGCCAGCACGATCAGCGGCTCCTCGCGCAGCAGCTGCCACTCGCAGGTCTTGGGCAGCGGGAACGGCGCCTGCAGCACGATCGCCGCGTCCAGGTCGCCCTGTTCGACCGCGTGGTAGAGGTCGGCCGAATAGCCCGGCTTGATGAACACGTTGATCTGCGGAAAGGTCTCGACCATGCGCGCGAGCACGTCGGGCAGGATGCCGGCCAGCGCGGTCGGGCAGGCGCCCAGGCGCAGTTCGCCGGCGATTTCGCTTTCGGTGGCGACGCTGCGCAGGTCGGCGACGTTGCGCAGCAGTTCGCGCGTGCGCGGCAGGATCCGCGCGCCTTCCTCGGTGACGCTGACGGTGCGGCCGACGCGCGCGATCAGCGGCGCGCCGATCTCGCGCTCCAGGGTGCGGATCTGCTGCGCGACCGCGGCCGGGGTGATGCCGAGCACGCGCGCGGCGGCGGCCATCGAGCCTTGGTCGACGATGGTGACGAAGGTGTTGAGGAACTGGGTTTCCACGGCGGCTCGCGTTCGTTGTCGGGCAACGCTACCTCAGGCGGGTGGGGTGGGCTACTTCCATTGGTCACTGGTGTCCGGGTAGCCCTCACGCCAACCCCATCCCGGCCCGAACGCAGAGCGTTCGGTCGTTCGGCGTTGCGCGAGCGATGGCTCGCAAACGCAGCGCCTCACCCCGCAAGCGGAGAGGGGTTCAAAGCCGATCGCTGCTGGCTGCCCCTTCTCCCGCTTGCGGGAGCAGGGGCCCCGAAGGGGCGGATGAGCGCCGGTCGCGATAGATCGTCAGCCCGTCCAGCGATTGCGTCGGCGCCGGAAAGAACAGGCTCGCCACATACCCGATCGCGATGCACAGCGCGATCGAGATCGCCAGGTAGTAGTACGGATGCACCGCGCGCAAGGTCCAGATGCCCAGGGTCAGCACGATGCTCGCGCCGATCCCGATCGCCACGCCCTGCCAGTTGGCGCGGCGGGTGAACATGCCCAGGGTGTAGGCGCCGGCGAAACCGCCGCCGAGCAGGCCGGCC
Source organism: Lysobacter yananisis (assembly GCF_031199375.1). Taxonomy (NCBI): domain Bacteria; kingdom Pseudomonadati; phylum Pseudomonadota; class Gammaproteobacteria; order Lysobacterales; family Lysobacteraceae; genus Lysobacter; species Lysobacter yananisis. Next base: position 1,313,765 of record NZ_CP133568.1, on the reverse strand, counting down.
AGTTCGATCGACACGTCGAACAGCGAGTGGATGTCGAACTTCGACAGCAGCAGCGCCGCGCCGATGCCGATCAGGCCCACGACCACGGTCATCCACTCGGCGAAGCGCACGCTCTGCTGCGGCGTGTGGCCCTTGTGCAACTTCTCGTAGAAGTCCACCGAGATCAGCGTCGCCACCGAGTTCATGATCCCCGACAGCGTCGCCATCGCCGCGGCGAAGATGCCGGCGATGATGAGCCCGGTCACGCCCACCGGCAGTTCGGCGGCGATGAACATCGGAAACGTCGCGTCGATCGGCAGCAGCGGGTTCATGCGCTCGGGGTGTTCGCGGTAGTACACGAACATCGCCGTGCCGATGGTGTAGAACACGATGCCGCCGGGGATCATGATCGCCGCGAACGCCCAGATCGAACGCCCGGCTTCCTTGTCGGATTTGGTCGACAAGGTGCGCTGCATCAGCACCTGGTCCTTGGGGAAGGTCAGCACCACCTCGAACAGGACCAGGAACACGAAGCCCCACACGGTGGCCTTGGTCAGGTCGAAGCTGAAGTCGAAGGTGTGCATCTTGCCCTCGGCCATCGCCGTGGACCAGAACTGGCCGAAGCCGCCGCGCAGGCCCCAGATCATGAAGCCGATGGCGAAGATCGCGCCGCCCATCTTGACGATGACCTGGACGAAGTCGGTCCAGATCACCGCCTTCATCCCGCCCATCGCGGTGTAGACGATGGTGAAGCCGCCCATCAGCAGCACGCTCCAGAACACGCTGATGCCGGTGATGGTGGCGATCGCCAGCGCCGGCAGGAACAGGATCACGCTCATGCGGCTGCCGATCTGCACGAACACGCACAAGGCGCTGGCGAGCATGCGGATGGCCGGGTGGAAGCGGGTTTCCAGGTACGAGAACACCGACATCAGGTCGAGCCGGCGCAGCAGCGGCACCACCCAGATCGCCACGAACACCAGGCCGAACACGGCGATGATGTTGTTGGCCATGTACTGCCAGTTGGTCTCGAAGGCCTTGGCCGGAATGGCGATGAAGCTGATCGAGCTGGTGTTGGCCGCGTACAGGCTGATGCCGGCGGCCCAGAACGGGATGCTGCGGCCGCCGACGAAGAAGCTGTCGGTGTTGCCGCGCTTCTCGCGCAGGTAGAAGTACAGGCCGATGCCGATCATGCCGGCGAGGTAGACCACGATCACCACCCAGTCGAGCCAGTGCAGGCGCAGCTTGCTGGACTGGATCTGCGCGGCGGCGAACTGGACGCGGCCGGCGCCGTCGGCGCGCGCCCACGCCAGACCGTCGGGCCAGGCGGCGGTGGCGAGCGCGTCGGCCGGCACCTGCGCGCCGGGCAATTCGGCCCAGGCGGCGGTGATGGTCTGGTAGGTCATCAGCCGCGCCGGCGCGTGCGCGGTCGGTTGTACCGGCATCAGCAGGTGCGCCTGGCCGGTGGCGCGGCCGGCGCCGGCGGGAACCTGGCCGGGCACGCGGCCGGCGTCGCGCCAGGCCGGCTGACCCGGCGTCCAGCGCAGCAGGCGGTCGCCGCCGCCGGCGGGATCGGCGAGCACCAGGAACAGCGATTTGGTCTGCGACAGCAGGCTGCGCGGCGCGCCGGCTTCGGTCCAGGCCGGGGCCGCGGTCCACGCCGCGCGGTCGTCGGCGAGCGGGCGCTGATAAAGCCGCGGCGCGCCATCGGCGCCGAGGCCGGCGAGGTAGAAGGTGTCGGCCGTCCATGCCGCGGTGGCGTTGCGCACAGCTTCGGGCAAGGCCGGCAACGCCAGCGCTTGAAGTCGTTGCGCATCGGCCTGCAGGCGCGCGACCGCGCCGTCGGCGGACAGCGCGAACGCGCGGCTGCCGTCGCCGGCGATGCTGCGCGGCGCGGTCGCGGCATCGCTGCGCAGCGCGCGCCATTGGCTCGCGCCCGGGTCCAGGCGCCAGGCGCCGTCGGCGGCAATGGCGATGGTGGCGCCGTCGAGCTGGGCCGCGCCGATCAATGTATCGGCCGGCAGCGCCGGCAGCGCGACGCTGCGCAGCGGCGTCAGCGGTTCGGCCTGCAGCGGCGCGGCCAGCGCCAGCAGCAAGGCCCACAGCGCCAGCGCGCACAGCCGCCGCGCGCGCGACGGCGCCACGGCTCCGGCGCCCGATGCTGCGGCGACTGCCCGACGCGCCGCGGGCGCGCCTTGTTCCCCCACCACCGACTGCGACTGCTGCGACATCCGCTCCCGTCCCCTCACTGCTGCGCGGCGCGGCATGCGCCGCGCCAGGGTGCCGCGGCGCCCGCGCCGCGGCCGCTCACGGCCGTTCCGCGGTCGCGAGCAGGGCCTGCGCGCGCTTGAGGAACGGCCGGTCGATCATGCGCCCATCGACCACGAACACGCCGCGGCCGCCGTCGGCGGCGGTTTCGGCCGCGCTGACGATGCGGCGCGCGCGCGCGATCTCGTCGGCGGTGGCGGCGAAGGCGCGGTTGGCCAGCCCGACCTGGCGCGGGTGCAGGCAGGTCTTGCCGAGGAAGCCCAGGCGCTTGGCGACCAACGCTTCGTCGAAATAGCCGGCTTCGTCGTGCAGGTCGGCGTAGGCGCCGTCGAGCGCGAACACCCCGGCCTCGGCCGCGGCCATGCGCACCGCGAACAGCGCGGCGTGGACGTTGGCGCGGTCGTCGCGGGCGATGCCCTGGGCCTCGAACAGATCGGCCAGGCCGAGCTGCAGCCCGGCCACGCGCGGGTGCGCGCCGGCGATCGAGGCCGCGGCCCGCAGCGCGCGCGGGGTTTCGATGTTGACCAGCAGGCCGATCGGGCGGACCACGCCGTTGCGCGCCTCGGCGCGTTCCAGCGCCGCCACCGCCTCGTGCAGGGCGTCGGCGGATTCGATCTTGGGCAGGTTGATCAGGTCGGCGCCCTCGCGTGCGACCGCGGCCAGGTCGGCGGCGAAGTGCTCGCTCGCGGGCGCGTTGACCCGCACGATCATCAGCTTGGACGAGGCCGCGACGGCGGACGAGGCCAGGAACGCGGCCACCGCCACCCGCGCGGCGGCCTTGCGCTCGGGCGCGACCGCGTCCTCCAGGTCGAAGGACAGGGCATCGGCGGCGCCGGCCAGGGCCTTGTCGAACAGCTCCGGCCGCGCGCCCGGGACGAACAGCTTGCTACGCATGCGCAGGAGGGACGCGGGAATTCATGGTCCGGCGAGTGTGCGGCAAGCGTTCGCGGGCATCGGCACAGGGGCGGCATGTTCAAACGATAGGTTTTGTTGCGAATGCCGGCGGATACGCGCGGTTGTCGTTGCTGGCGGCGCGAGGCCGAAGTCCCGCGGTCGCGGCTCGCGCCGCTCCTACAGCGGCTTCGGATAGTTTCGCGAACGCCGGCGGGCCCGCATGGGCTTCCTGTAGGAGCGGCGCAAGCCGCGACCGCGAATCCGCGGCGCCGGGCGCGAGCCCGAAGCCCGCTCCCGCAGGGGTCGCGGCGCCTTCGGGCCGCAAAAATTCCCCATCCGGCCCCGGCACCCGATAATGGCGGTCTGTCCGCCAGGCCCGCCCGCGAGGCGCGCCGCCACCGAGTCCCCGATGACGTCCAGCTCCCGCTTCCCCGACTACCCGTTCCAGCCGCAGCGTTTCGAGGTCCGCCCGGGCATCGGCCTGAGCTACCTCGACCAGGGCCCGCGCGACGGCGAAGTCGTGGTGATGCTGCACGGCAACCCGTCGTGGAGCTATTACTGGCGCAAGCTGGTGCTGGGCCTGCACGACCGCTACCGCTGCATCGTCCCCGACCACGTCGGCATGGGCCTGTCCGACAAGCCCGGCGACGAGCGCTACGAATACACCCTGCAGTCGCGCGTGGACGACGTCGAGGCGTTGCTCAAGCATCTGAACATCGACGGCCCGATGACCCTGGCCGTGCACGACTGGGGCGGCGGCATCGGCTTCGGCTGGGGCCTGAAGCATTCCGAGCAGATCAAGCGGCTGGTGATCACCAACACCGGCGCGTTCCCGCTGCCGGCGGCCAAGCCGCTGCCCAAGCGGCTGCGCCTGGGCCGCGATTCGTCCGTCGGCACCGGCCTGATCCGCGGCCTCAACGCCTTCGCCGGCGGCGCCGCGCGCCTGGGCGTGAGCAAGCCGATGCCGGCCGAGGTGCGCCGCGCTTACGTCGCGCCGTACGACTCGTGGGCCAACCGCATCGCGACCTCGCGCTTCGTCCAGGACATTCCGCTCGGCGAAGGCGACAAGGCCTGGCCGCTGGTGCAGGCGATGGGCCGCAAGCTGCCCGAATACGCCGACCGCCCGGCCTTCATCGGCTGGGGCCTGGGCGATTTCGTGTTCGACCACCACTTCCTCAAGGGCTTCACCGACGCGCTGCCGCGCGCCGAAGTGCACGCGTTCAAGGACGCCGGCCACTACGTGCTGGAAGACAAGGCCGACGAGCTGGTGCCGGCGGTGCGCGCCTTCCTCGACCGCCATCCGCTCGGCTGAGGCGCGCCCCATGGACGCCACCGACGCCGTGTGCAACATCGCCGCCTCGCTGCCGCGGCTGGCCGCGCAATCGCCGCAGCGCGTGGCCATGCGCTGCCCCGGCACGCGCGGGCCCGACGGGCTGGCGCGCTACGACGTCGAGCTGACCTACGCCGAACTGGACCGCCGCAGCGACGCCATCGCCGCCGGGCTCGGCCGGCGCGGCATCGTCCGCGGCACCCGCACCGCGGTGATGGTGCGGCCCTCGCCCGAGTTCTTCCTGCTGATGTTCGCCCTGTTCAAGGCCGGCGCGGTGCCGGTGCTGATCGATCCGGGCATCGACAAGCGCGCGCTGCGCCAATGCCTCGACGAAGCCGCGCCGGAGGCCTTCATCGGCATTCCGCTCGCGCACGTCGCCCGGGTCGTGCTGGGCTGGGCGAAGTCGGCGCGCATCCGCATCACCACCGGCCAGCGCGCGCTGCTGGCCGACGACACCCTCGCACGCGTCGAGCGCGCGGGCGAAGGCGCCGGTTCGCAGCTGGCCGACACCCGCGCCGAGGAAGTCGCGGCGATCGTGTTCACCAGCGGCTCGACCGGCGTGCCCAAGGGCGTTGTGTTCCGCCATCGCCATTTCGTCGCCCAGATCGAGATGATGGGCGAGGCCTTCGGCATCGCGCCCGGCGGCGTGGACTTGCCGACGTTCCCGCCGTTCGCCTTGTTCGATCCGGCGCTGGGCCTGACCTCGGTGATCCCGGACATGGACCCGACCCGTCCGGCCCAGGCCGATCCGCGCAAGCTGCACGACGCGCTGCGCCGGTTCGGCTGCGACCAATTGTTCGGTTCGCCGGCCTTGATGAAGGTGCTGGCCGACCATGGCCAGCCGTTGCCGACGCTGCGCCGGGTCACCTCGGCCGGCGCGCCGGTGCCGCCGGACACGGTGGCCAAGCTGCGCGAGCTGATGCACGAGGACGCCCAGTTCTGGACCCCGTACGGCGCCACCGAATGCCTGCCGGTGGCGGTGATCGAAGGCCGCGAACTGCAATCCACGCGCGCGGCCACCGAGGCCGGCGCCGGTACCTGCGTCGGCCGCGCGGTGGCGCGCAACGACGTGCGCATCATCCGCGTCGACGACGCCGCGATCGAACACTGGTCGGACGAACTGCTGGTCGCGGCCGGCACCGTCGGCGAGATCACCGTGGCCGGACCGACCGCGACCGATGCGTATTTCAACCGCGACCACATGACCCGGCTGGCCAAGATCCGCGAGACCACGGGCGAAGGCGGGCGCATCGTGCACCGCATGGGCGACGTCGGTTACCTCGACGAACACGGCCGGCTGTGGTTCTGCGGGCGCAAGAGCCACCGGGTCGAGACCGCGACCGGGCCGCTGTACACCGAACAGGTCGAACCGGTGTTCAACACCCACCCCAAGGTGCGTCGCAGCGCCCTGGTCGGCACCGGCGAGAAAGGCGCGCAGCGGCCGCTGCTGTGGGTGGAACTGCACCAGCCGCGCATCGGCAACCGCGAGCGCGAGCGCATCCTCGACGAACTGCGCGAGATCGGCGCGGCGCATGCGCACACCGCCGGCATCGAGCGATTCCGCTTCCATCCCGGCTTCCCGGTCGACATCCGCCACAACGCCAAGATCGGCCGCGAGAAACTGACGCTGCAGGCGCGCGCGATCGGCGATTGAGCTCCAGGGCACCGGCTCTTGTGAGAGGGCCTTCAGGCCCGACGCTTTTGTCTCAGATCGTAGCGACCTGAAAGAGAAGCATCGGGCCTGAAGGCCCTCCCACAGTCACTTCGGCCGCATCGGCCCTTGCCGCTGCCCTGCCACAGTCGCCCAGCCGACACTTCGCGCGCGCCGCAAGGCCTATCATCTGCTTCCACATGCACGGACCCCCAACGCGATGAAGATCCTCGTTACCGGCGGCGGCGGTTTCCTCGGCCAGGCGCTGTGCCGCGGCCTGGTCGCGCGCGGCCATGAGGTGGTCAGCTTCAACCGCGGCCACTACCCCGCGCTGGAGCCGCTCGGGGTGACCCAGATCCAGGGCGACCTCGCCGACCGCGACGCGGTCATCGCCGCCGCGCGAGGCTGCGGCGCGATCTTCCACAACGCCGCCAAGGCCGGCGCCTGGGGCAGCTACGAGAGCTACCACCAGGCCAACGTGGTCGGCACCCAGAACGTGCTGGCCGCTTGCCAGGCGCACGGCATCGGCCAGCTGGTCTACACCTCCACGCCCAGCGTCACCCACCGCGCGACCCATCCGGTCGAAGGCGGCAGCGCCGAGACCGTGCCCTACGGCGAAGGCTTCAAGGCCGCCTACGCCACCACCAAGACCATCGCCGAAAAGGCCGTGCTCGCGGCGAACTCGCCGCAACTGGCGACCGTCGCGCTGCGCCCGCGCCTGATCTGGGGCGTCGGCGACAACCAGTTGCTGCCGCGGCTGGTCCAGCGCGCCAACGCCGGCCGCCTGCGCTTCGTCGGCACCGGCGAGAACCGCATCGACACCACCTACATCGACAACGCCGCGCAGGCCCACTTCGACGCCTTCGACCACCTGGCGCCGGGCGCGGCCTGCGCCGGCAAGGCCTACTTCATCAGCAACGGCGACCCGCGCACGGTGCGCGAGACCCTCAACGGCCTGCTCGGCGCGGTCGGCGCGCCGACCGTGGACAAGACCCTGCCGTTCCGCGCCGCCTACGTCGTCGGCGCGATCTGCGAAGGCCTGTGGACGGTCCTGCCGCTCAAGGGCGAACCGCCGATGACCCGGTTCCTGGCCGAGCAACTGTCGACCACCCACTGGTACGACATGGGCCCGGCCCGGCGCGACTTCGGCTACGTGCCGCGGGTGAGCTTCGACGAGGGCCTGGCGCGGATCAAGGCCGCGCAATAGCCGCCCGAAGCCCCCTGTAGGAGCGGCGCCCCTGCAAGGGGCCCAGGCGGGATTCGCGCGCGTCCGGACGGACCACCGCCACCGCCGCCACACCGCGACCGCCGACCGCACCGCGCTTGCACAAAGCGCTAACAGCCGCCCGCGCGAGCCCGGATAGAATGGGCGCATGAACGATTCCGCCTCGCCCCTGGATGCGCTCAAGCCGCTCGCCGGCCGCGCCCTGGAAGCCGCGCTCAACCGCGCGCTCGCGCTCGATCCCGACACCCGCGCCGGCCTGTCCGCGCTCGACGGCCGCAGCATCGCCCTGCACCTGGCCGAGCCGCCGTTGGCGGCGCGCATCCTGGTCGCCGGCGAGCGCCTGGAAGTCGGGCCGGTGCGCAGCAGCGACGAGCCCGACCTGTCGGTGCGCAGCACCCTCGGCGCGATCTTCGCGCAACTGCCGAACCTGCTCGGCGCGGCGCGCAACGAACAGGCCGCGCCGGTCGGCAAGCTGCGCATCGAGGGCGACGCCGACCTGGCCCGGCGCCTGCAGCGGCTGGCCGAGCGTTTCGATCCGGACTGGCAGCAGCCGTTCACCGCGGTGTTCGGCGACATCGTCGGCGTGCAGATCGCCAACGCCGTGGCCGGCGCGCTGCGCCACGCGCGCGACGCCGCCGGCGCTTTCGCCAGCAACGCCGCCGATTACCTCACCGAAGAAAGCCGCGACCTGGTGCCGCGCGCCGAACTCGACGCCTTCCACGACGACGTCGACGCGCTGCGCGACGACGTCGAGCGCGCGGCCGCGCGGGTGGCGCGCCTGCAGTCGCGCGCGGGCGGCCGCGCATGAGCGTCTCGTCGTGGGAGGGCCTTCAGGCCCGATGCTGTTCGGTCAGCGGCGAGGTTTCTTCCACATCTGAAACAAGAGCATCGGGCCTGAAGGCCCTCCCACAAGAGCGGGCCCTGCAACAAAGGCAGGCCCTGCAGGCGGGGATGCGCGCATGAAATCCGCCGCCCGTGCCTGGCGCATCGGCCGCGTGCTGCTGCGCTACCGTCTCGACGCGCTGCTCGACGACACTCCCGCCGAGCGTTGGCTCAAGCTCGCGCGGCCGTTCGTGCCGCGCGCCTCGGCCGAGGTCGCGGCGATGTCGCGCGGCGCGCGCCTGCGCCTGGCGTTGCAGGAGCTCGGCCCGATCTTCGTCAAGTTCGGCCAGATCCTCTCCACCCGTCGCGACCTGGTGCCGCCGGACATCGCCGCCGAACTGACCCTGCTGCAGGACCGGGTCAAGCCGTTCGACGGCGAGACCGCGCGGCGCATCGTCGAGAGCGCGCTGGAGCGCAGCATCGACGAGGCCTTCGACCGCTTCGACATCGAGCCGCTGGCCTCGGCCTCGATCGCCCAGGTCCACGCCGCGCGCCTGCCCGCGCAGGGCGGCCGGCCCGCGCGCGAGGTCGTGGTCAAGGTGCTGCGCCCGGACATCGAGGGCAAGATCGCCGGCGACATCGCCCTGCTCAACGCGATGGCCGCGCTGGTCGACCGCGCCCATCCCAACGCCGACAAGATCCGCCCGCGCGCGATCGTGGCCGAGATCGAAAGCACGCTCGCCGCCGAACTCGACCTGCAGCGCGAAGGCGCCAACGCCAGCGTGCTGCGCCGGTTCTGGGCCGACAGCGACGACATGTACGTGCCCGAGGTGATCTGGACCCACACCTCCGAGCGCGCGCTGACGCTGGAGCGCGTCTACGGCATTCCCTCCGACGACATCGCCGCGCTCGACGCCGCCGGCATCGACCGTCGCGCGCTCGCCGCCAAGGGCGTGCGGGTGTTCTACACCCAGGTGTTCCGCGACAACTTCTTCCACGCCGACGCCCACGCCGGCAACATCTGGGTCGACAGCGACCCGGCGCGGCGCAGCAACCCGCGCTTCATCGCCCTGGACTTCGGCATCATGGGCCAGTTGTCGGACGAGGATCAGTACTACCTCGCCGAGAACTTCATGGCGATCTTCAACCGCGACTACCGCCGCATCGCCGAACTGCACGTGCAGGCCGGCTGGATGCCGGCGCACATCCGCATCGACGAACTCGAAGCGGCCACGCGCGCGGTGTGCGAGCCGTACTTCACCCGTCCGCTCAGCGAAATCTCGCTGGCGGAGGTGCTGCTCAAGCTGTTCCGCACCGCGCAGCGCTACGAACTGACCTTGCAGCCGCAGCTGATCCTGCTGCAGAAGACCCTGCTCAACATCGAGGGCGTCGGCCGCCTGCTCGACCCCAAGCTCGACATCTGGGCGGTGGCCCGGCCGGTGCTGCAGCGCATCCTGCTCGATCGCTACAGCCCGCAGCGGCTGGCCGGCGAGTTCCGCAAGCGCCTGCCGGAACTGGTGACGCGCGCGCCGGAGATGCCGCGCCTGTTGCACGCCTGGCTGAGCCAGCAGGTGGCCGGACAGCACGAACTGAAGATGCGCTCGGCCGACATCACCGACCTCAACCATACGATCAAGGACGCGGTGCGGCGCACGGTGTCGGCGATCCTGGGCACCGGGCTGCTGATCGTGGCGGCGGTGCTGTACGGCCTGGAATCGGGCGGGCCGCGGTTCTGGTCGATCCCGGCGTCGTCGTGGATCGCGGGACTGGGCGGCGTGTGGGCGTTGCTGGCGGCGTGGCCGCGGCGGCGGGGGCGTTGGTCCAAGTAGGGCGGCCGCGCAGGGCGCGTGTTGCGGCATTGCCGTGCGCGTCCTGAGTGAGGGCGTCGTATCTGGTTTGGCGGTGCCTGGTCTGCGCGATGCGGACTTTCGTCGTGGCTCAATTGTCGCGGTCGCGGCTTGCGCCGCTCCTACAGGGGCTTCGGTTGGTTCGTATCCGATTGCGCGAGCGGCGCGCGCGGGGACCGTGGCGACCACCCGCGTCGAGTACAGCCCGCCGTCATTCCGGCGGAAGCTGGAATCCATTTCGATCTTTCTGTTGCCGTTGCCGTTGCCGTTGCCGTTGCCGTTGCGTAGTTGTTGCTGTTGCCTGTGCACGCTCTTGAGCCCGATGCAGTCGTCCCGCAGCCCCGGAGGGCGTGCGCATGGATGCGCACGCGCGCCATGGGGCAGGATGCCCCTTATGGCGCGGCCCCGCGCCACGATGAGCCCTAGTGGCTCTTGATCCGAAAAAGAAGAGGCCTTTTCTTTGGTTACTTTCTTTGTGGCTTAAGACAAAGAAAGTGACCCGGCCGCTTGCGGACGGAAGCCCTTGATGTTCGCTTGTCGTCACCCGTAGCCACACGAAAAAGTAGCGCCCACCGCGGCACGCCCCCTGTAGGAGCGGCGCAAGCCGCGACCGCGCCATCGCGGCGATTGCGAAAGTTTCGTCGTAGTTGCGTTGTCGCGGTCGCGGCTCGCGCCGCTCCTACAGTCGGATACGCGACCCTACGGCCGTCATTCCGGCGAAAGCCGGAACCCATGTTGACGTTGCTGCCGCATTCGCCGTTACCGATGTTTCGCGCGACGACAAGCCACCATCAAAAGCTTTCGTCCGCAAGCGGCCGAGCTACTTTCTTTTGTCAGCGCGACAAAAGAAAGTAGCGGCGGAGTCAATGTCCAAGTGCATCACCCTGCGCCCGCGGGTTTTTGAGTTCCTCATAGAGCACCTCGACGGGCGAGCGCCTGCCCAGGCTACGGCGGGGGCGGTTGTTCATTTCCCACGCCACCTCTTTGAGGCGCTGCGCAGAGTGCACCGACAAATCAGTGCCCTTGGGAAAGTATTGCCGCAACAAGCCGTTGGTGTTTTCGCAGGTTCCGCGTTGCCACGGGCTATGGGGGGCGGCGAAGTAGATCGCTAAACCAGTGCGTTCGCTCAACTGCCGATGCGATGCCATTTCCTTGCCCTGGTCGTAGGTCAAGGTCTTCTTCAAACTTTCCGGCACACCTTCGAACGCCGAGCTGAAGGCCTCCAGCACCGTGTGCGCGGTCGCGTCGGCGAGCTTGACGTACAAGGTGCGGCGGCAGACCAATACCCCAATCGCCGAGCGGTTGTGCGCGCCCACGATCAGGTCGCCCTCCCAATGCCCCGGCATCAGGCGCTCATGCGCGGCCGGCGGCCGCAGGCGGATGTTGGGCAGATCCGGCAGATGGCCGCGGGCGTCGCTTCCCTGGCGCGTGCGGCGGCCGGACTTGCGCCCCTGTCGCAGCAGACGGGTCACCTGGCGGCGCAATTCGCCGCGCGGCATCGCATAAATCGCGGTATAGATCGTTTCGTGCGACACGCGCAGCCAGGGCCGGTCCGGGTACAGATCCCGCAGTTTGTCGGCAATCTGTTGCGGCGACCAGCACCGTTCCAGCCAATAGCGCACGCGTCGCCACAGCACGGTGTCGCGTCGCAGCTTGCGGCGCACCCGCGCCCGTCGCCGCAGTCGCTGGGCCCGCCGGCCCGCCCGGGTCGCATCGTAGCCAGGGTCGAAACGGGGGCGTCCGCGCAGCGGCGGCCCCGAATGGGACCGAAACCCATTACGGCGCAACTCGCGAGCAATTGTGCTTTGCGCCCGACCCAACGTCTGGGCGATTTGCCGTCCGCTCGCCCCTTGGGCGATCAAGACCATGATGGCCCCGCGCTCTTCTGCGCTCAGATGTGAATACTGCTGGCCCATTCACAGTGCCTCACTGAGGTGATGCACTTGAGGTTAGAGACCAGCAGCCAAAGAAAAACGCTTGTTTAAGGTCACAAGCCACTAAGTCCAGCACCCGGCGCGGGGATGCGCCATAAGGGACATCCTGTCCCATGGCGCACGCGCGCATCCATGCGCGCGCCCTCCGGGTCTGCAGGGCTGCGCTGGAATTCAAGGGCGAGCACGAGCAACAGCAACAGCAACAGCACGTGCTTGCGCGACGACGGCTACCGCCGCCGCACAAGCCGGCGAGCTTATTTGCCCGCCGGCGCCTTCCCCTGCGCCGCGAAATCCCCCGACAGGTAGACGCTGAAGTCCGCCGGCTTCAGATGCCGCCGGATCGCCGCGTTCACCGCGTCCACCGTCAACGCCTTGAACTTCGCATCCAGATCCGCGTTGAACTGCATCGTGCGGTCGAAGAACAGGTTGCGGCCGAGCAGGCCGGCGACGGTGCCGTCCGAGGCGCGCGCCTGTTGGCGCTGGGTCAGCAGGCCGGATACGGCGTCGCGCAGTTCCGCGGCGTCCACGCCGGCGGCGATCAAGCGCGCGAATTCTTCGCGCATCGCCGCCTCGACCTTGTCCAGGTTCTGCGGCGCGGCGATCGCCTGCACGGTCCAGGCGCCGGCGTCGTCGCGGCCGTCGCGGCTGGCGTCGGCGTCCAGGTCGCTGCCCACGCCGTAGCTGAGCCCGTCCTTCTGCCGGATGCGGTCGCTCAAGCGCGACTTCATGCCGCCGCCGCCGAGGATGTAGTTGGCCACCACCAACGCCGGGTAGTTGGCGTCGGTCTCCTTCAGCGACACGTTGGCGCGCGCCAGCAGCACGCCGTTGGCCTTGTCCGGCGCTTCCAGCGCGCGCCGCTCGGGCGCGACCGCGGTGTAGGCGGTGGCGATGGGCGCGTACGCATGACCCGGTTTCCAAGCCGCGAACAACGCCTGTACCTGGCGCTTCACCGCCTCGGGATCGAAGTCGCCGACCACCGCGATCTCGCCCTCGGCGCTGCCGTAGAACTCGCGATGGAACGCGCGCAAGTCGTCGAGCTTGGCGCTCTTCAGCGCCGCCAGCGATTCGTCCAGGTCGCGGTAACGCAGCGGATGGCCGGCCGGCCACGGGTCGAAGTGCCGGGCCATGGCCTGGCCGGCCAGGGTGCCGGGCTCCTGGCGCGAGGCTTCCACGGCGGTGATCGCCTGGCGCCGGTATTGCTCGAATTCGCCTTCGGGGAAGGCCGGTTCGCGCAGCAACTTCGCCGCCAGCGCCAGCGCGTCGGCGAATTGGTCGCGGCGCGTGGTCAGGCCGATCGACGCCGATTGCGGGCCGCCGCCGACGCGCGCGGCGGTCTTGAGCGCCTGGAAGCGCGCGTCGATCTGTTCGCGGCTGAGCCCGCCGCCGCCGCGCATCAGCATCGCGCCGGCCAGGGTCGCGGCGACTTCGCGGCCGCGCAGCGCGTCGGCGTCGGCGAAGCGGAAGTTGGCCGAGAACGTCACCGTGTTGCCGCGGTTCTTCTTCGGCAGCAGCGCCAGCCGCAGGCCGCGGCCGACGCCGGTGTCGATGACGACCGTCTGGGTGCGCGACTGGATGTTGGCCGGGCTGGGGTCGAACTGTTCGCCGGCTTCGACCGCGGCCTTGCCGACATAGCCCTGCAGCGCGGCGGCCGCGTCAGGCGCCTGCGGCACCTCGACGCGCTCGGGCGCGTCGCTGGGTTCGAACCGCCCCAGGGTGCGGTTGCTCGCGCGCAGGTAAGTGCGCGCGACCCGGTTCACCGCATCGGCGTCGACCTTCTCCAGCGCGTCGCGGCGCTGGAAGTACAGCCGCCAGTCGCCGACCGCGATCGGGTCCGACAGGCCCAGGGCGACGCCGGAGACGTTGGTGTAGGCCAACTCGTAGCCGTTGCGCAGGCGCTGGCGGGCGGCATCGACCTCGGCCGCGGTCACCGGGCGTTGGGCGATGCCTTCCAGTTGCGCCAGCAACGCCTGCTGCGCCTTGGCCGCGTCGCCGCCCTTGGCCAGCGCGACCTGCGCGCCGAACAGGCCGGGATCGCGCAGCGAATCGCTGTCCGAGCCGATGCTCTCGCCCAGCCCGGATTCCACCAGCGCCTTGTGCAGGCGCCCGCCGGGCACGTGGCCGAGCACGTCGTCGAGCACCTGCAGCGCGGCGGCGTCGGCGTGGGTGGCGGCGGGGGTGTGATAGGCGGCCATCAACAGGCGCACGTCGCCGACCCGGCGCACCGTCACTTCGCGTTCGCCGTCCTGCGCCGGTTCGCGGGTGTAGAAGACCGGCAGCGGCTGCGTGGGTTTGGCGACGCCGGCGAAGCGGCGCGCGACCGCGTCGAGCGTGCGCTGCGGATCGATGCGGCCGGCGATCACCAAGGTCGCGTTGTCGGGCCGGTACCAGGTGCGGTAATAGCCGCGCAGGCGCTCGATCGGCACGTGCTCGACGTCGCTGCGCGCGCCGATCGTGCTCTGGCCGTAGTGGTGCCACAGATAAGCGGTGGCGCGCACGCGTTCGTACAGGGCGCGGAACGGGCTGTTCTCGCCGGCCTCCATCTCGTTGCGGACCACGGTCATCTCGCTGTCGAGGTCGGCCTTGGCGATGGTCGAGTTGACCATGCGGTCGGCTTCCAGGCCGAGCAGCCAGTCCAGCGTCGCCTCGTCGGCGGGGAAGGAGGCGTAGTAGTTGGTGCGGTCCAGCGCGGTGGTGGCGTTGTAGTCGATGCCGCGCTTGCTCATCTGCGCGGGGATGTCGCGCTGGGTCGCGGTGCCCTTGAACAGCATGTGCTCGAGCAGGTGGGCCATGCCGGTCTCGCCGTAGTTCTCCTGCGCCGAGCCGACCGCGTAGACCAGGTTCACGGTCACCGTCGGCCGGCTGGCGTCGGGGAACAGCAGCACGCGCAGGCCGTTGCCGAGGCGGTACTCGCAAATGCCTTCCACGCAGGGGCCGGCGGTCGCGCCCCGCGGCGGTCGCGCGGCGTCGGCGTAGGCCAGGGCGTGGGCGCCGAGGCCGGCCAGGCCCAGCGCGAGGGCGAGCGGCAGGGCGAGGCGGCGGTGCGGGCGGCGGGACGGTGCGACGGGCATGGACACTCCTGGCGGAAAAGCCGTTCCGGCGCGAACACCGGGGCGGCGAAAAAAGACGGGGCTGCGGCGCCCCCAGGCATAGACGACAATGAGAACAGACCACCCCAGCCGGCGTCCGCCGCGAATGCATCCGATGTTCAGTTCACTCATTCCGCACACCGACGCGACCGCGACCGCCGACGCCGCAACCGCCGGCGGCCTGCCGGTGCTGTACGCCGACCAGGCCCTGGCCATCATCGACAAGCCGGCGGGGCTGATGGTTCACGACAGCGCGCTGGCGCGCGGCGAGACCGACTTCGCCGCCGACCGCCTGCGCGAGCAGTTCGGCCGGCCGATCTTCCTGGTCCATCGTCTGGACCGCGCCACCAGCGGCTGCCTGCTGCTGGCCTTCGACCGCGATACCGCCTCGGCGCTGGGCAAGGTGCTGATGTCGCGCGAAGTGGAAAAGGACTATCTGGCGGTGTGCCGCGGCTGGCCGGCGGACGATGCGTTCGAGGTCGACCACGATCTCGACGGCGGCCCCGGCAAGCCGCTGAAGAAGCCGGCGCAGACCCGCTTCGCGGTGCTGGCGCGGACCGAGCTGGCGATCGCGTCCGCGGGTTTCGACACCTCGCGCTACACGCTGCTGCGGGCGCAGCCGCTGACCGGGCGGTTCCGCCAGATCCGCCGCCATCTCAAGCACCTTTCGCATCACCTGATCGGCGACACCAGCCACGGCGACGGCCGCCACAACCGCAGTTTCCGCATGCTCGGCATCCACCGCATGCTGCTGCACGCGCAGCGGCTGGCGTTCGTGCATCCGCACAGCGGCGAGCGGGTCGAGGCGATGGCGCCGGCGGACGCGGAATTCGCCAAGGCGCTGGCGTTGTTCGAGGGCGGCGAGGGGGCGTAGCGGCGGAGCGGAAAG
Organism: Lysobacter yananisis; assembly: GCF_031199375.1. Classification (NCBI taxonomy): domain Bacteria; kingdom Pseudomonadati; phylum Pseudomonadota; class Gammaproteobacteria; order Lysobacterales; family Lysobacteraceae; genus Lysobacter; species Lysobacter yananisis. The sequence goes on along the minus strand of NZ_CP133568.1, from coordinate 1,297,840 downwards.
CATCGGGCCTGAAGGCCCTGCCACCAGTCGCCGGCAGGCCTTCGGGCCCGAAGCGAACTCGTGGCAGGGCCTTCAGGCCCGATGCTTTCCGCTCAGCCGCCGCGACCTGTCGCCGCGGCGATCAGGGCCGGCGGCCCTGCTGCTGTTGGTAGTAGTACGGATTGCCCTGGACCTGCACCCGCGGCCCGATCGAGCGCTGGATCGCGGCGTTGGTGATGTCCTGCAGCAACGCGCCGCCGAGCGAACGCCCGGTCGAGGACTGCGGCTGCGGGTAGCCGCCGCGGCTCTGGCCCGGACCCTGCATGCCGTCCGGGTACGCCTGCTGGTAGAGCCGGTCGTAGTCGTTCTGCGCCTGCGGCGCGCGCTGGTACTGCTGCTGCGGGTACTGCGCCTGCGCTTGCGGATATCGCTGCACGCCGCCGCCGCGGCGCCGTTCCGCCATCACCTGCTCGAGCACGTAGCGGCCCTCCGGGGTTTGCTGCATCTGCTGGATCGTGCGCTCGTCGAGCTCCTGCTCGCCTGGCTGGCCGTAGCGCGGGTCGGGCTGCGGCATGCGGTCCAGGGCGTTCTGCATCTGGTTCAGGGCCTGGGTCTGGACCTGGTCGAACTGGCCGAGGATGCGCTGGTCGGTGGCGTTGGCCGAGCGGCCGACCAGGCTTTCGGCGACCGACTGCGCCGACTGGCGCATTTGCCGCTGGAACACCGGATTGTTGACCCGGCTGTTGACGTTGGCGGGGTCGTAGCGTTGATCGACCTGGGCGCCGGCGACGGGCGCGGCGGCGGCCAGCACCGCCAGAGCGAGCAAGCGCAGGGCCGGCGCGGCGAGGCCGCGCGGGGCGAACGGACGGGATGGGCGCTTCATGCGGGGTCCTCCTTGGATCGCATCGAGGGGGTCGCACACATCGGGTGTGGATCGCCATGGTCCCCCCGCGGCGCGGGCCGAGTCAACGACGCGGCCGGGGCAGGGCGACGACATGGCGCCATCGCGCCGGCAACGTCGCCCAATCCGCGCGCAGCGGCCGGCGACGGGCGCTGTCGACGGTCTGTCATGGACGAACGGCCGGCGCCGACTACAATCGCCGGGGGAGGAACCCATGACCATCACCATTCCCGAGACGGAACTGGTCGAACGCTTCGTGCGCTCGACCGGTCCGGGCGGGCAGAACGTCAACAAGGTCGCCACCGCGGTGGAATTGCGCTTCGACGTCGCCCAGTCGCCGTCGTTGCCCGAGGCCGTGCGCGAGCGCCTGCTGGCCAAGCGCGACCGGCGGGTGACCAACGACGGCGTGCTGGTGATCAGCGCCCAGCGCTTCCGCACCCAGGAACGCAACCGCGAGGACGCGCGCGAGCGCCTGGCCGCGTTCGTCGACAGCGGCCTGCGCGCGCCCAAGCCGCGCGTGGCCACCAAGCCCAGCCGCGCCGCCAAGGAGCGCCGTCTCGGCGCCAAGCGCGACCGCAGCCAGACCAAGCGCGCGCGCTCGCAGCGCGAGTGGGATTGACCCGCGAGCCCACGGAGACTGCATGTCAGCCGAACCCGACACCCACACCGACGGCACGCCGCACGGCGCGTCCAAACTCCAGCATCCGCCGGGCGCGCCCGACGGCTCGGTGGTGCTGCCGTTGCCGCCCAACGTGCCGCGGGTCAAGCCGAGCCGGCTGGCGCGCTGGCTCGGCCGCGCGATCCTGCGCCTGGGCGGCTGGCGCATGGTCGGCCAGTTCCCCGACATCCCGCGCGCGGTGCTGATCGGCATCCCGCACTCGTCCAACTGGGACGGGGTGTGGGCGTTCGCGGCCAAGGCGGCGATGGGCCTGAACGTCAACATCATCGCCAAGGAATCGCTGTTCAAGGTGCCGGTGGTGGGCTTCATGCTGCGCCGCTTCGGGGTGATCCCGATCAACCGCAACGCCGCCCACGGGGTGATCGACCAGGCGGTGGCGATGATCAAGGGCGCGGAGAAGTTCTGGCTCGGCATCGCGCCGGAAGGCACGCGCAAGCGGGTGGAGAAGTGGAAGGCGGGATTCTGGAAGATCGCCAAGAACGCCGATGTGCCGGTGGTGCTGGCGTATTTCCATTATCCCGACAAGGTCATCGGAATCGGGCCGGCGTTCCATCTGGGCGAGGACATGGACGCGGACATGCTTCGGATTCGCGAGTATTGCCGGCCGTTCATTGGGAAGAATCGCGGGACGGTGTGAGCGGAGTTGCGGCTTTGGCGACGGCGAAGTTGCGTGCCCGATTGTAGGAGCGGCGAGAGGCGCGACCGTGGTCATTGCTTTCGCTTTCGCTTTCGCTCTTGCTCTCGGCTTGGACGCAACCTCGAATGAGGCCGCAGTTCCGCAGCCCCGAAGGGCGCGCGCATGGATGCGCGCGCGCGCCATGGGACAGGATGTCCCTTATGGCGCGGCCCCGCGCAAGGTGCTGGACCTGGTGGCTTTTGACCTTAAACAAGCGTTTTTCTTTGGCTACTTTCTTTTGTCGCGCTGACAAAAGAAAGTAGCTCGGCCGCTTGCGGACGAAAGCTCTTGATGGTGGCTTGTCGTCGCGCGAGACATCGATAACGGCGAAAGCAGCAGCAACGTCAACATGGGTTCCGGCTTTCGCCGGAATGACGGCCGTGAGGATGCGTATCCGACTGTAGGAGCGGCGCAAGCCGCGACCGCGGCAACGCAACTACGCCGTAACTTTCGCTGCAGGCGCGATGGCGCGGTCGCGGCTTGCGCCGCTCCTACAGGGGGCGTGCCGCGGTGGGGTTCGTCTTTGCGTGTGCGTACTTGTGACGACAAGCGATCATCAAGAGCTTCCGTCCGCAAGCGGCCGGGTCACTTTCTTTGTCTTAAGCCACAAAGAAAGTAACCAAAGAAAAGGCCTTATCTTTTTCGGATCAAGAGCCACTATGGCTCGGAAGGGGCGCGGGGCCGCGCCATAAGGGGCATCCTGCCCCATGGCGCGCGTGCGCATCCATGCGCACGCCCTCCGGGGCTGCGGAACTGCGGCCTGGTTCGAGGTTGGGTCCAAGCCAGGAGCAAAGCGCAGCAACGGCAATAGCAACGGCAAAACCAAAATGGATTCCGGCTTTCGCCGGAATGACGGACAGGGAGAGGACGTCCCCACCTGCCGTCATTCCGGCGAAAGCCGGAATCCATTTTGACTTTGTCGCGCTTGCGCGTTCGAGGGCCTGTCGCGTTCTCTGGTCCGCTTAAGCCAGTTCGCTCAAGCCAACTCACTCAAGTCGATTCGCTCAAGCCCGTCCGCTCAGGCCGGTTCGCGGCGGCGGCGTGGGGCGCGGCGGAAATCCGGGAGCGTCGGGCCGGTCTGCGGGATCTGTTCGAGTTGCGCGCGCAGGTCGTGCAAGGTGCTCAGGATGTGGGTCGACAGCAGTTGGTCGACCCGGGCGGCGTCGCGTTGCAGCCAGGACTGCAGGATGCCCAGGTGTTCGTTGGCCGCGCGCGCTTCGCGTCCGGCCGGTTCCAGGTGCTTGCGCACGTAGCGCTCGGCCAGCACTTGCAGGCGTTCGACCAGTTGCGCGGTGATCTGGCGCCCGCCAGGGGTCACCAGGGCCAGGTGGAAGGCGCGGTTGCAGCGCACGCTGGCATTGGGGTCGGCGTGGTCGGAGCGCTCCCAGGCCTCGAACGCGGCGCGCGCGGCCTCCTGGCCGGCCTCGCAGGCGACCAGGCAGGCCTGGGCGGCGGCTTCGGGCTCGATCTTCAGGCGCAGCGCGAACACTTCCTCGGCTTCGGTCGAGCTCAGCGGCGGCACGAAAAAGCCGCGGTTCGGGTGCGAGGACAGCAGGCCCTGTTCCTCCAGCCGGCTCAGGGCCTCGCGCAGCGGGATCTTGCTGATGCCCAGTTCCTCGGCCAGCAGCTCCTGGCGGATCGGCGCCAACGGCGGGATCTGGGTCGACAGGATCCGTTCGCGTACCACTTCGAAGGCTTGGTCGGACAGCGAACGGGGCAGGATGCTCATGCGGCCAGTCTATCCAAGGGCTGCGTGCGAAATGTGGCGGGGATCGCGTCTGCGCAGCGAGTGCGGGCGGGACGCTTAGTACTTTAGTGGGATGGGCTTCGCAGAAGCGCGGTCCATGGGTCATGCGTACGTCCGACACATTGCCGATGAACGGCAACGAAGGCATGCCGAGCCACGAACGCAGTCACGGAATCGCCACAGATTCCACACATATCGTATACGGTATACCGATTAGCAGCCATTGAAACCGTGCGCATCGCCGCACGCAGGCCGCGGCCGATCGGGGCGCCCGCAACCGTCAGGGGCGGCCGTCGTCGAAGCAGCGCATGCCGGGTTCGGCCTTGGGTCGGCCGTGCCGGCATGGGCCGGCGCGACGCGGCCGGGCGGCCGGGACAGCAATCGAGCAGCGCAGACGGGCCGGCCGCGGCGACGCGGCCGCCACGGGACTGCGCGTCCCGCGCGGCGGCCGCCCGCGCCCGTTTTCCGGAATCGCCGCCCACCGCATCGCCGTTGTGTACCGCCGTCGTCCGATTCGTCCCCGGCCGCAGCGAGCCCCGCTCGCCGGCCCGCGCCCTGCGCGGCCGCCGCGGCCGTCCTTCCTTCGAGGAGATTCGCGATGTCCTTCGTGTTCCGTCCGGGCCCGCTGCGGGCCCTTCTGGCCGGCACGGCCGCGCTGGCGGTGTTCGCCAGCTTCGCCCTGCCGTCCGCGCTGCAATCCCCGCCCGACCATCCTCCCGCCGCATCGGTTGCGCCGAGCCTGGCGACGGCGGGCGCCGCGTCCGTCGCTGCGTCCGCATCCCGGCCCGGTTCGGACCGCGCGGCGTCGTTCGCGGCGTCGCGCGTCGCCGTCGGCGGCGCGCGCAAGCAACCGGCTACCGAGCGGCAACTGTTCGGCGAACACCGCCAGCCGCGTGCGCTGGCGCCGGCGCAGCGCGCGCCGCAGCAACCGCTGTTGCCCGAGCGCGCCGACAGCGCCTACGACGGCGCCGCGCTGCGCCGCGATCCGCTCAAGCGTCCCTCGCTGCTGGCCGCCGCGCGTTCGACCAAGGCCGCCGCCTGCGATCCGGCCAGCTTCGGCGCGCTCAGCGGCGCGGCATTGGCCTCGGCGGTGCGCGCGGCGGCGCCGGATTGCATCAACCAACTGTTCGGCCTCAGCGGCAGCCAGGCCTATGCGACCTTCCGCGAAGCGCAGATGGTCAGCGTCGCCGACGCCTTCGCTGCCTCGGCGCGCGCCTACGACGGCACCAACAACGCCGGCACCCTGCAGTTGGTGCTGTTCCTGCGCGCCGGCTACTACGTGCAGTACTACGACAGCGCGGTCGGCAGCTACGGCGCGAACCTGCGCAACGCGATCCGCCCGGCGCTGGACGCGTTCGCCGCCAACGCCAACTTCGGCCGCGTCGACGACGCCCACGGCGAGATCCTCGCCGAGTACGTAACCCTGATCGACAGCGCCACCGAGAACGCGCGCTACCTGTACGTGGTCAAGCGCCTGCTCGACGCCTACGACAGCCGCTTCGACGCGTTCTACTGGATGAAGGTCGCGGTCAACAACGCCTACACGGTGACCTTCCGCGGACACCAGGACGCGGCCTTCCGCGCCTTGGTGCAGTCCGACACCTCCATCGTCGACACGCTGTACAACTTCGCCAACCGCAACTTCGCCCTGCTCGGCGGCGACCGCGCCTACCTGGTGTCCAACGCCGGGCGCGAGATGGCGCGCTTCCTGCAGTACGACGGCGCGCTCAAGACCCTGGCGCGTTCGCGCGCCAAGGCGCTGATCGAGCGCAGCGCGATCACCGGCGCGACCGCGCGGCTGTGGGTCGGCATCGGCGAGATGGCGCAGTACTACGACGCCGGCAACTGCGCCTACTACGGCCAATGCGATTTCGCGGCGCGGCTGGAAGCGGCGGCGTTGCCGATCCGCCACACCTGCAGCGCCACCTTGACCCTGCGCGCGCAGCAGATGAGCGCGTCGGAACTCGCCGGCGCCTGCGCCACCGTCGCCGGACAGGAAGCCTACTTCCACCGCGAACTCGCCACCGGCGGCGTGCCGGTGGCCGGCGACAACAACGCCAGCCTGGAAATGGCGGTGTTCGACAGCAGCGACGATTACGGCATCTACGCCGGCGCGATCTTCGGCATCGACACCAACAACGGCGGCATGTACCTGGAAGGCGATCCGTCGGCGCCGGGCAATCAGGCGCGCTTCATCGCCTACGAGGCCGAGTGGCTGCGCCCGAACTTCGAGATCTGGAACCTGACCCACGAATACGTCCACTACCTCGACGGCCGCTTCAACATGTGGGGCGACTTCCAGGCGGCGATGCGGCAGAAGACCGTGTGGTGGGTGGAAGGCTTCGCCGAGTACCTGTCCTACCAGTATCGCGAGGTCGCCAACGACGGCGCCATCGCCGAGGCCGCGCGCGGCACCTATGCGCTGAGCACGGTCTACGCCAACGACTACGACAGCGGCACCAACCGGGTCTATCGCTGGGGCTACCTGGCGGTGCGCTTCATGTTCGAACAGCGGCGCACGCAGGTGAACGCGATCCTGGCCAAGTTCCGTCCGGGCGACTACACCGGCTACGCGACCTACATGGCCGGCATCGGCCAGAGCAACGACGCTGCGTTCAAGGCCTGGCTGCCGTGCGTGGCCGACCCGGCCGGCAGCGGCTGCGGCGGCACCCCGAACCAGCCGCCGACGGCGAACTTCAGCGTCGCCGCGAGCGGACTGAGCGTGAACTTCAGCGACACCTCCAGCGACAGCGACGGCCGCATCGTCGCGCGCAGCTGGAACTTCGGCGACGGCACCGGCTCGACTGCGGCGAACCCGAGCAAGACCTACGCGGCCGGCGGCAGCTACACCGTCACCCTGACCGTCACCGACGACCGCGGCGCCACCGCCACCGCCACGCGCTCGATCAGCGTCAGCGAACCGGGCCTGCCGGAGTGCGCCGGCAGCGATGCGCGTACCTTGGGCCGCAATTGTTCGCGCAGCAATGCGGCGGCCACGGTGGGCAACTACGCTTACTTCTATCTGTACTTGCCGGCCGGCGTTAGCCAACTGCGTATCGACACCGCCGGCGGCAGCGGCAACGCGGATCTGTACGTGAGCGCCGGCAGCTGGCCCTCGCGCGATTCGTATCAGTACCGCTCGGCCAAGGCCGGCAATGCGGAATCGGTGACGATCGCCAATCCGCCGGCGGGGTATGTGTATGTGGCCGTGCATGCGGCGAGCGCGTTCTCGGGCGTTAAGGTGAGCGCGCGGTACTGACGGGACTGCGGGCGTTCGCCCTCACCCCAACCCCTCTCCCGCAAGCGGGAGAGGGGCTTTTGCAGGCCGCGTAGCGACGAGGGCTCCCTGTAGGAGCGACGCCCCAAAGGGATTTCCTTCGGTCACGAGTCGCGACTGCGACACCGCGCTTGCGACGCGAGCTTGCGACCCCGCGGTCGCGACTCGCGTCGCTCCTACAGGAAGCATTCAATCAGCGATCGGATTGGCCGGTCGCGTAGTAATCCCCACGCTCGAACAACGCCGGCTGGATCAGCTCGGTGAACGCCCGCGCTTGCGGCGACAAATACTTGCCCTTGCGCACCACCACGCCGTAGCTGCGCGACGGGAAATACTCGGCCAGCGAACGCGCCGACAGCCGCGCGCGGTCGGCCTCGGTCAGGCAGATCGCGGTGACGATGCTGATCCCCAGGCCCATCGCCACGTATTGCTTGATCACCTCCCAGCCGCCGACTTCCAGCGCCACGGTGTACGGCACGCGGTTCTGCTGGAACACCAGGTCGACCATGCGGTACGTGGTCAGGCGCTGCGGCGGCAGGATCAGGCCGTACGGGCTCAGGTCTTGCAGGGTGAGGGTTTCGAGCTGGGCCAGCGGATGGTCGCGCGGCGCGATCAGCATCGGCTCGAAGCGGTAGACCGGGGCGTAGCTGAGGTCGCCGGGCACGTCGAGCATCGAGCCCACCGCCAGGTCGACGCCGTCGGAGCGCAGCAGGTCCAGGCCGCCGGCGCCGGTGACGTTGTGCAGGGTCAGCCGCACCTCCGGATGCGCGGCGCGGAAGGCTTCGACGATCTTCGGCAGCAGGTAGAGGATGGTCGAGCTGCCCGCGGCGACGTTGAGCTCGCCCGCGTCGAGGCCGCGGATGCGCTCGCGGAACACGCCCTCCAGCCCGTCCAGGCCCTCGACCAGGGGGCGGGCCAGTTCGTACAGCGCCTCGCCCTCGCGGGTAAGGGCCAGGCGGCGGCCGCTGCGCTCGAGCAGGCGCACGCCCATTTCGCGTTCCAGCGCCTGCAACTGCAGGGTCACCGCCGGCTGACTGAGGTAGAGCGCCTCAGCCGCTCGTGAGACCGAGCCCAGGCGCGCGGTCTGGCAGAACGCGCGCAGCGGCTTGAGCTTGTCGCTTTTGTAGGCAAATCGCGGACTTAGCGAACGCGTCGAAGTCACGTGAATTCCATATATAAGCTAAGCAAATGATATGCATTGAAAAAACTTGATTGTCAAATACAACACGCCGCCGCATGGTCTGGTCCAGGGACTCGCTCGCTGGGAGCGGTCCTCCCCCACAGGAGTCGCACCATGTCGGCAGTCATGACGCAGTGGCAGGAACCCCATCCCGGGCAACGCGGGCCGGGCGAAGGCATCGAGCTCAGCGGCCGCGCCGCCGGCCAGGAGCAGGTGCTGACCCCGGCCGCCCTCGAGTTCCTGGCCGACCTGCACCGCCGTTTCGAACCCGCCCGCCAGGCACGGCTGGCCGCGCGCCGCGAGCGCCAGGCCTTCTTCGACGCCGGCGGCGTGCCCGGCTTCCGCGCCGACACCGCCGCGATCCGCGCCGGCAACTGGCGGGTCGCCCCGCTGCCGACCGCGCTGCTCGACCGCCGGGTCGAGATCACCGGCCCGGTCGATCCGAAGATGGTCATCAACGCGCTGAACTCCGGGGCCAAGGTCTACATGGCCGACTTCGAGGACAGCACCGCGCCGACCTGGGCCAACCTCATCGCCGGCCAGCGCGCGCTCGCCGCCGCCGTCGCCGGCACCCTGGAATTCGCCGCGCCCGACACCGGCAAGCGCTACGCGCTCAAGCCGTTCGAAGACCAGGCCGTGCTGATGGTGCGCCCGCGCGGCTGGCACCTCGACGAGAAGCACCTGCGCGTCGACGGCGCGCCGGTCTCCGGCGGCCTGTTCGACCTGGGCCTGTTCGCCTTCCACAACGCCGCCGCGCTCGCCGCCAAGGACCGCGGCCCGTACTTCTACCTGCCCAAGCTGCAGTCGATGGAAGAGGCGCAGCTGTGGAACGACGCACTCGACCACATCGAGCGCGAGCTGGAGCTGGAGCCGGGCTCGATCAAGGTCACCGTGCTGATCGAGACCTTGCCGGCGGTGTTCGAGATGGACGAGATCCTGCACGCGCTGCGCACGCGCATCGCCGGCTTGAACTGCGGCCGCTGGGACTACGTGTTCTCCTACCTCAAGACCTTCCGCGCGCACCGCGACAAGCTGCTGCCCGAGCGCGGCCAGGTCACCATGACCCAGCCGTTCCTGCGCGCCTACTCGGAACTGCTGATCCAGACCTGCCACAAGCGCGGCGCGCACGCGATGGGCGGCATGGCCGCGCAGATTCCGATCAACGGCGACGAGGCCGCCAACGAAGCCGCGCTGGCCAAGGTGCGCGCGGACAAGCTGCGCGAAGTCACCGCCGGCCACGACGGCACCTGGGTCGCGCATCCGGCGCTGATCCCGCTGGCGATGCGGATCTTCGACGAACGCATGCCGACCCCGCACCAGCAGCACGTGCTGCGCGAGGACGTGCTGATCATCGCCGAGGATCTGATCAAGCCGTCGTTCGGCACGATCACCCGCGCCGGGTTCGAGGGCAACGTCGAAGTCTGCGTGCGCTACCTCGCCGCGTGGCTCGACGGCAGCGGCTGCGTGCCGATCCATTGGCTGATGGAAGACGCCGCCACCGCCGAAATCGCCCGCACCCAACTGTGGCAGTGGCTGCACGCGCCGTCGCTGTTCCTCGACGATGGCACCCCGGTCGACTTCGCCCTGCTCGAACGCGCGCTGATCGGCCTGCCGAGCAAGTTCGCCGACCGCGCCGCGCTGCCGGGCGGGGCCAAGCTCGACGAGGCCATCGCGATGCTCGACGAGCTGACCCATGCGCCGACGCTGGCCGAGTTCCTGACCCTGCCGGCCTACGAACGCATCGATTAAGCCCCTGTAGGAGCGGCGCGAGCCGCGACCGCGACATCACGCTTGCGACGCAACCGTGCGCCCCCGCGGTCGCGACTCGCGTCGCTCCTACAGTCGGCTCCCGAACACCTGCTTCGCCTCATACCCACGTCGCTACGACCCACACGCAAGGAATCGATGTCATGAGCCACACGCTGCCGACCGCCGACCAACTGCGCCACGAATGGGCCACCGACCCGCGTTGGGCCGGCATCACCCGCCCGTACTCGGCCGAAGACGTGGTGCGCCTGCGCGGCACCGTGCCGGTCGAACACTCCATCGCCAAGCTCGGCGCCGCCAAGCTGTGGAACTCGCTGCACACCGAGGACTTCGTCAACGCGCTCGGCGCGCTGACCGGCAACCAGGCCATGCAGCAGGTCAAGGCGGGGCTCAAGGCGATCTACCTGTCGGGCTGGCAGGTGGCGGCGGATGCCAACATCGCCGGCGAGATGTACCCCGACCAGTCGCTGTACCCGGCCAATTCGGTGCCGCAGGTCGTGCGTCGGATCAACAACACCCTACTGCGCGCCGATCAGATCCAGTGCGCGGAAGGTACCGGCGACATCGACTTCCTGCAGCCGATCGTCGCCGACGCCGAAGCCGGTTTCGGCGGCGTGCTCAACGCCTTCGAACTGATGAAGGGCATGATCGAAGCCGGCGCCTCGGGCGTGCATTTCGAAGATCAGCTGGCCTCGGTCAAGAAGTGCGGCCACATGGGCGGCAAGGTGCTGGTGCCGACCCGCGAAGCGGTCGAGAAGCTGGTCGCCGCGCGCCTGGCCGCGGATGTGATGGGCGTGCCGACGCTAATCGTCGCGCGCACCGACGCCGAAGCCGCCGACCTGCTGACCGCCGACATCGACCCGAACGATCAGCCGTTCACCACCGGCGAACGCACCAACGAAGGGTTCTACAAGACCCGCAACGGCCTGGATCAGGCGATCAGCCGCGGCCTGGCGTACGCGCCGTACGCCGACCTGGTGTGGTGCGAGACCGGCAAGCCGGATCTGGAGTTCGCGCGCAAGTTCGCCGAAGCGATCCACGCCCAGTTCCCGGGCAAGCTGCTGGCCTACAACTGCTCGCCGAGCTTCAACTGGAAGAAGAACCTGGACGACGCCACCATCGCCAAGTTCCAGAAGGAAATCGCGACTTACGGCTACAAGTTCCAGTTCATCACCCTGGCCGGTTTCCACAGCCTCAACTACGGCATGTTCAACCTCGCCCACGGCTACGCGCGCCGGCAGATGAGCGCGTTCGTGGAGCTGCAGGAAGCCGAGTTCGCCGCGGCCGAGAAGGGCTTCACCGCGGTCAAGCACCAGCGCGAGGTCGGCACCGGCTACTTCGACGCGGTGACCCAGACCATCCAGGGCGGCCAGTCCTCGACGGTGGCGCTGAAGGGCTCGACCGAGGAAGAGCAGTTCCACGAGTCGAAGAAGGCGGCGGCCTGAGCCGCCCGACGCTCGCCGAGGCAGCGGACGAATCCAGCGCGTAAGCGAAGCGTATAAACCAAGGCAACAAGACGAAGGGCTCCGCGAGGAGCCCTTCGTCGTTCGTTGCCGTTGCCGTTGCCGTTGCTGTCGCGGTTGCGGTTGCGGCGCGAACGCGCCGGCCGCCGGCGATCAGGCCTGGTAAGCGTCGATCAAGCTCAGCTGGCCGAAGTTCTGGTGATTCACGATCAGGGCGCAACGGCCGCGTTGCACGAATTCGTACACGCCGCCGTTCTCGGACTGATAGATGCAATGCCAGTACAGCGGCGCGATCGCGTTCGCGGCCCGGCTCGGGCCGTCGGCCGCCGCGGCGATGCCCGACAGGCCCAGGGTCAGCGCCAGGGCGGCGCAAGTCGATGGTTTCATGGCGAATTCCTTCTCCGGTTCGACGCCGGACCGACTGTCCGGCCCGCCCGACAGTAGAGAAAGAACCGCGCCGGCACGATGCCCGGGCGCACAGGCGGGCGTTTGCCTGCTTCGTTCTGCACGCCAGTTCGCAGTTGGCGGCCGCACCGGGGCGATCCGGACGGGCCGGCGCCGTGTCCGGCGCCGACCCGTCGGCGGCCGCCTGCGCGCGAGCGGGCGGCTTACTTCTTGACTTGCTGCGTGTGCGTCTTCAACGCCTCGCTCAGTCCCTTGACCCCGTCCGCGCCGGCCGGCACCGAGATGCTCGAACCCTTGAAGTCCGCGCCGATCGGCTGCGCGCGTCCGCCCAGGCACTGCGCCAGGAAGCCTTCGGCCACCGCGTTGAACGCCATCGAGTTCTCCGGCCGGGCGAAGCCGTGGCCTTCGTCGGGGAACAGCACGTAGGTGACCGGGATGTTCTTCTTGCGCATCGCCTCGACGATCTGGTCGCTCTCGGCCTGGTTGACGCGCGGGTCGTTGGCGCCCTGGCCGATCAGCAACGGCTTGTCGATCTTGTCCACGCGGGTGATCGGCGAGCGTTCGGCCAGTTGCTTGCGCCCGGCTTCGGTGCGCGGGTCGCCCATGCGCCGGGCGAACTGTTCGAAGATGCTGGCCCAGTACGGCGGGATGGTCTTGAGCAGGGTTTCCAGGTTGGACGGGCCGACGATGTCGACGCCGCACTTGAACGTGTCGGGGGTGAAGGTCAGCCCGACCAGGGTCGCGTAGCCGCCGTAGCTGCCGCCCATGATCGCCACGTCTTCCTTCTTGCTGACGCCTTGCTTGACCGCCCAGTCGACCGCGTCGATCAGGTCGTCGTGCATCTTGCCGGCCCATTCGCCGTCGCCGGCGTTGATGAAGTTCTTGCCGAAGCCGGTGGAGCCGCGGTAGTTGACCCGCAGCGTGGCGTAGCCGCGGTTGGCCAGCCACTGCGAGCCGGCGTTGTAGCCGTAGTAGTCGCGCGCCCACGGCCCGCCGTGCACCAGCAGCACCAGCGGCACCGGCTTGTCGGGCTTGCCGTCGCCGTTTGCGTCGGCGCTCTTCGGCAGAGTGAGGTAGCTGACCAGGGTCTTGCCGTCGCGCGAGGGGATCTCGACCGGCCACATCGGCACCAGCGGCTGGCCGTCCAGCGCCGGGCGGCTGGAGAACAGCCGGGTCAGTTCGGGCGCGGCGCCGCCGCGGCGATACAGATAGGTGGTGCCGGGTTCCTCGGCGGCGCCGTAGCCGACCACCCAGGTCTTGTCGTCGAGGCTGCGCGAGGCGACCGAGACTTCGCCGGCGCCGAGCTTGTCCTGCAGCCACTGCAGGTCCTTGCCGATGGCCGGGTCGAGCGGTTTCCACTGCTGGCGCAGGTAATAGACCGAGGCCGCCTGGACCCGGTCGCTGACCGGGTCGGTCAGGCGCGCGCCGACGTCGGCGCGGGCGTCTTCGAGCAGCAGCGATTTCTTGCCGGCCGCGTCGATGGCGTACAGCGCGGCGGTGTCGCGGCCGCGCGAGTCGGTCAGGTACAGCAGCTGGCCGTCGTCGCTGTAGCCCTCGTACTCGGTGGTCTGGCTGTCTTCGAACGGGACCGTGTCGACCACCTTCCAGCCGCCCTTGCCGTCGCCGGCGAGCAGTTCGCTGCCGCCGTCCTCGCGCGAGCGGGTGGCGCGGCCGACGTTGAGGTCGCCGTCGGCGAGGTAGCCGGCGAGGCGGTCGTTGTTCTGCAGCGCGAGCTTGCGCTGGCCGCTGCCGAGGTCGACCTCGTACAGGTCGTGCCACTTCGGATCGCGGTCGTTCATGCCGACCAGGATGCGGTCGGGATGGCGGTGGGCGAGGCGGACCAGCGAGGCGCGGGTCTTGGGATACGGGGTGAGGTCGCGCGCCGCGCCGGGTTGGGCGACATCGACCGAATACAGGTGGAAGTTCTCGTCGCCGCCGCTGTCGCGCAGGTACAGCAGGGTGCCGCTGCGGTAGCTCCAGGCGTAGCTGCGGATGCCGCGCGCGGCGTCGTCGGTGACCGCGCGCGCCTTGGCCGGTTCGCCGGCCGGCGCCACCCACACGTTCATGACCCCGTTCACCGGCGCCAGCCAGCTCAGGTAGCGGCCGTCGGGGCTGATCTGCGCGCCGCTGCGTTCGGGATTGCCGAACAGCGCCGAGCGCGGGATCAGTTCGCCGTCGGCGGAGGCGGCGCTCGCGGCGAAGGCGGGCGCGGCCAGCGCCAGCGACAGGCCCAGGGCGAGGCCGGTACGCGACGCGAGCGAGGGCGGATGGATGGGCATGGCGGTTCTCCGTTTCCGTGACAGTCGAGGGTTGAATATGAACAGCGCGCGGCCGGCGGCGCAGTGCCGAAGGCCATGTGCGTGGCGGCGCGCCGCATGTGCGCCTGCGGCCCGCGCGCCGCCGGACGCCCCAGGCGCACGATGAGCGATTCAGTTCCGCAATCGCGACACCCCGCGCCCGAGGCGAGCGCGCAGGCGTGGGCGTTGCGTACGCGCAACGCCCGACCCGGATGTTGCGCGGCGCCCGGGGATTACACTCCCCGGCCATGGGGTGGAGTGTGTATGTATGTGCGGCGAGGGCGAGCGCGAGGGGTGGCCGCTTCTCCCCCCTGCCAGCGTTAGCTGCACAGACCAGGTGTTATCCTGCCGTCAAGGCTCCACAGGGGATGTGGGGCGCGGGGAGATCGGGATGAATCGCGACATGGCGGCGCCATCGGCGGGCCGCGATACCGACAATTCGGCGATGACCGCGGCGCCGACGGATGTGGCGATGGCGGTGCTGACGCCGGGCGAATTCGAATTGTTCGCCGAGATCGGCCGCCCGCGCCGGGTCGAGGCCGGGCAGGTGCTGTTCCGCCGCGGCGAACTGGGCACCACCATGTTCGTGATCGCGCGCGGCGCGATCGTGCTCGACTTCGGCGACGACCTGGTCACCAAGCGCCTGGGCGTGCGCGAATTCTTCGGCGAACTCGGCCTGCTGATCGGCGACCACGCGCGCAGCGCCGACGCCATCGCCGCCACCGACGGCCTGCTGGTGGAACTGCGTCACGAGGAATTCCAGCGCCTGGTCGATCGCGACCCGTCCCTGGTCTCCTACTTCCTGCGCCGCGCGATCATGCGCGTGGTGCTCAACGAACAAAGCCTGATCCGCCGCCTGCGCCGCCGCAACCAGGACCTGGAAGCCGCGCTCGACAGCCTCTACGCGACCACCCACCAGCTCAACCAGACCGAAGAGCTGGTGCGCACCGACGACCTGACCGGCCTGTACAACCGGCGCGGCCTGACCCTGCACCTGCAGGACGCGCGCGCCGCCGGCCTGGCCGAGACCCTGGGCCTGGTGCTGGTCGATTGCGACCGCTTCAAGCAGGTCAACGACGAACACGGCCACCTCGCCGGCGACCGCGTGCTGCAGAGCGTGGCCAACATCCTGCGCTCGGTGGCCGGGGTGGAGGACATCGCCTGCCGCCTCGGCGGCGACGAGTTCTGCCTGCTGGTCGCCGCGCGCACCCGCCAGGACGTGATGCGCTTCGCCGACTTCATCGTCCACACCGTGCACGGGCTGCTGATGATCCCGCAGTCGCCGCCGACGATCTGCCCGGTCAGCGTCGGCGCCTGCCTGGTCAGCGCCAAGCGCGACTGGAACGATTGGTACGCCCAGGCCGACGCCGCGCTCTACCAGGCCAAGCGCCTGGGCGGCAATCGCGTGCATTGGCAGGACGCCGAGCTCAGCGCCGTGTGAACGGCGCGACCAGGAAGCCGCGATGAACGATGCCCACCGCCCCGACGCCGACGGCCCGCAGCTGCGCACCCTGCTGCTGACCGACCTGTGCGACTCGACCACCCTGGTCGAGCGCATCGGCGACGGTCCGGCGGCGGAGCTGTTCCGCGAACACGACCGCCTGGTGCTGGCGCTGCAGCAGCGCTGGCGCGGGCGTTTGATCGACCGCTCCGACGGCCTGCTGCTGTTGTTCGAGCGGCCGATCGACGGCCTCGGCTTCGCGCTGGACTACGCCCGCGGCCTGCGCGAGATCGGCGCGGCGCGCAAGTTCGAACTCAAGGCCCGCGCCGGCCTGCACGTCGGCGAAGTGCTGACCTGGCGCAACAGCGACGAGGCGGTCAAGGTCGGCGCCAAGCCGGTCGAAGTCGAAGGCCTGGCCAAGCCGATGGCCGGCCGGCTGATGGCGACCGCGCGGCCGGGCCAGATCCTGCTGTCGGCGGTGGCCGAGCCGCTGGCGCACCGCGCCGCGCGCGAGCTCGGCGAGCGCGGCCAGCAACTGCTGTGGAAATCGCACGGGCGCTGGCGCTTCAAGGGCGTGCCCGAGCCGCAGGAAATCTACGAGGTCGGCGAACCCGGCATCGCCCCGCTGCGCGCGCCGCCGAACGGGCCCAAGGCCTGGCGCGACATCCCGCTGTGGCGGCGGCCGGCGGCGCTGGCCGCCGAGGTCGCGGTGCTGGCGATGATCGGCACCGGCGCCTGGTTCGCAACCCGGCCGCAGCCGGCGATCGCCTTCAACCAGCGCGACTGGGTGGTGGTCGGCGACCTGCGCAACCTCACCGGCCAGAACGTGCTCGACGATTCGCTGGAACAGGCCTTCCGCATCAGCCTGGAGCAGTCGCGCTACGTCAACGTGCTCAGCGACCTGAAGGCGCGCGACACCCTGCAGCGCATGCAGCGCCAGCCCGACACCACGCTCGACCGCGCGATCGCTTCGGAGATCGCGCTGCGCGACGGCGCGCGCGCGGTGATCCTGCCGACCGTGGCCGAAGTCGGCGGGCGGGTGCGGGTCAGCGCCGAGGTCATCGACCCGCACACCCAGACCACGGTCTACGCCGAATCCGCCGACGGCCACGGCAAGGAATCCACGCTCGCCTCGATCGACAGCGTCACCGCCGGGCTGCGCGAGAAGCTCGGCGAGGCGATGAAGTCGATCGAGCGCGACTCCGAGCCGCTGCCCAAGGTCGCGACCAAGAACCTCGACGCGCTGCGCGCCTACGCCCTGGGCCTGAAGGCCTACGGCGAGCGCCGCCAGGCCGAGGCGCTGCGCTACTTCGACCAGGCCATCGCCCTGGACCCGGAATTCGCCCTGGCCTACCTCGGCGCGCTGCGCGTGCACGTCGGCGACGCCGACAACCGCCGCGCCCAGCCGTACCTGGAAAAAGCGGTCGCGTTGCGCTCGCACCTGGCGCCGCGCGATGCGCTGTACCTGGACGCGTGGTCGTCCGAGTACGGCCCGCAACCGGCGCTGCGCGCGCCGGCGCAGTGGAAGCTGCTGGCCGGCCTGTACCCGGACTATTACGCCGGCCACTACAACTACGCCTGGGCCGCGTTCGCCGCCAACCGCTTCGGCGAGACGCTGAGCTTCGCCAAGGCCGCGACCGCGCCGCAGAACCCGCTGCGCAGCAGCGCGATCGAACTGATGGGCCGGGCCCAGCTCGCCCAGGGCGACGCCAAGGCCGCGCTGGCCAGCTTCGAGCAGGGCGAGAAGGTCGGCCGCTACGGCCCCAACCGCCGCCGCGCCGCGGCGCTGGCGACCCTGCGCCGCTTCGACGAAGCCCAGTCGCTGCTCGCCAAGCTGCCGACCGACAGCAGCACCGACGGCCTGACCAACAACCTGGAACGCATCGCGGTCGCGGTCGATCGCGGCCGCTGGGGCGAGGCGGAAAAAGCCGCCCAGCGCGCCGAGCGCGACGCGGTCGCCGGCACCCCGGTGCTGGCCAACCAGTTCGCGCTGATCCGATTGATGGTGGACGCCTTGAACGGCCGCCCGCCGCGCACCCAGGTGCTGGCGACGCTATGCCGCAAGTCCGCCGAGCAGGCCGGCGACGAGGCCGATCCGCTGCGCAACGAACAGGCCTTCGTCGCGCTGAGCGCGGCCTACCTGGCCCAGCGCGAAGGCGACGCGGCGGTGGCGCGGCAATTGCTGCCGGTGCTGGAGCCGTTGGTCAAGCGGATCGGCGATCCGCTGCTGGCGCAGTTGCTGACCGTGGTCCAGGCCGGGCAGTCGCGCCTGGACGGCAAGCCGGAGGAGGCGATCCGCCTGCTCCGGCCGCTGCTGCGCGGCGACGAACTGTTCCAGGTCCACAGCGCGCTGCGCGCGGCCTACGCCGCCGCAGGCCAGGACGAGGACGCGCTGGCCGAGGCCCGCTGGCTGGCGCAGCACCGCGGCCGCGCCTATATCGAAACCGGCGGCAGCCAGGTGCTGCAGACCCTCAACGTCGCCGATACCACCCTGGCCCTGCGCGATCAGGCGCGCAGTCTCGCGCGCCTGGGCCGGGACGCCGAAGCGCAGCGGCAGGAGGAGGCCTTCCGCCGCGCCTGGCCTCAGAGCGGTTCGTCGCCGCCGGTGCCGCCGATGCCCTTGGCGCGCGCCTCGGCGCCGAGCAGCCCGGTTTCGAAGCAATGAGGATTGGTGTGCGAGGCCGCTGAGGTCAGCATGCCCTTGATCTCCAGGCGCGCGGCTTCGATCTCGGCCTTGGTCGCGATGTTGGCCGCGGCCATGCAGCCGTAGGCGGTCGGCGAATAGCTGCCGCTGGCGATCATGTCCTGCGCCGGCGCGTGGCCGGCCTGCGCCAGCGCCGCGGTGGCGTCTTTCTGGAACAGCTGGCGGAAGTCGTTGTCCTTGCTCAACAGGTCGAGCAGCTTGTCGGCGACTTCAGCGCTCAACGGCGTATGGCCGCCGGATTCTTTGTTTGCCATGTCCTCATTCCCCTCGTGATTGACGTGCCGTTCCGGCGTGAAAACAGCGTGAAATCTAACCTTCCCTCTCTAACGGTACAACCGGAACGCGCCGGACAAATGCGGCATTTCGAGGGTTTTTCCGCCGCACTGCAGCGCGGCCGGCATAAACCAAGCTGAAGTTGCTGAACGGGTCGGTGCGCGTGCCGCCCGGCGCACGCCGCCGCGCCGACGGGCGCCCGGCGCAGTATCCGCGCGGCGCATGGCATGCGCATGCCAGCTCCGGCGAGCGATGGCCGGGGACGCCGGCGGCGACATTGCTGCCCCGGGCCCGCGCGGCCGACAATGCCGGCCCCGGCGCGCCGCGCGCGACGCCGTCCGATCCGCCGCCGGCCGCGGCGGCGCCTGCCCGCGAGCCCGCGATGCGTATCCGCCGTTGCGCCATCCTGTACCTGGAGCCGCGCGAAGACGCCGGTTTCGACCTGGCCTCGTTGCTGGCCGGCGAGGCCGGCATCCGCCGCAGCCTGCGCTGGCTGGCGCTGGCGCCGCATCTGGACGCCGAGGTCGAGGTCGACGCCGCGGCGCGCGAGCTGCTCGGCCGGATCGGCCCGGGCGCGTGGGCCGACGCCGCGCCCTGGCTGCGGACGCATGCCGCGTTGGTCGCCGAACTGCTCGATCGCGGCCTGTTGCTGTGCGAGGACGACGCCGCCGCCGACCGCCGCGAGCACCGCCGCCGCGACGAAGCCCTGCGCGAAACGCATTGGTGGCCGCCGGCCGCGCTGGTCCACCGGCTGGGCCGCTGGCAGGGCCTGGACAGCGCCGCGGCGATGGACGCGGCCGAGATGAACACCGCCGCCGACCTGCGCCGCCAGCTCGGCGCGCCGCCGCCGCACGTGGTCGAGCGCGGCGAGGCCGCGCACCGCCAGGCGCTGCCGCGCCAGGACGACGGCGAATTCGAGCGCCTGCTCGCGCGCCGTGCCACCTGCCGCAACTTCGACGCCGGACGCGCGCTGCCGCTGCCCGCGTTCGCGCGCATGCTGCAGCGCGTGTTCGCCGCGCAGGCGCAGGTGCGCATCGGCGACGACGCCGTGTTCCTCAAGAAGCACACGCCCTCCGGCGGCGGCCTGCACGCCACCGAGGCGTATCTGATCGTGCGCAACGTCGAAGGCGTGGCGCCGGGGCTGTACCACTACCACCCGCTCGAGCACGCGCTGGAGCCGATGCCGCCGCCGCCGCAGCCGTTGGCGCAATTCGCCGCGCAGGCGGTGGCCGGGCAGCACTGGTTCGCCGACGCGCACGCGCTGGCGGTGCTGGCGCCGCGTTACGCGCGCAGCTTCTGGAAATACCGCCGCCACGCCAAGGCCTATCGCGCGCTGCTGCTGGATGTGGGCCACCTGTCGCAGACGCTGTACCTCAGCGCGACCGAACTGGGGCTCGGCGCGTTCGTGACCTCGGCGATCAACGAGGTCGACATCGAGCGCGCGTTCGGCCTGGATCCGCTCGTCGACGGGCCGCTCGCGGTGTGCGGCTTCGGCTGGCGCGGCGAACGCATGCAGACTTCCGAATTCGATCCGGCCGGCGAGGTGTGGCGGCAGGAGTGAGCGCGCGCGTCCGGTCTGGGTCGGCTGGCCGGCGTCGGCCGACGGTGCGCTGCAACGCCTCGCGCGGCGCGCGTGCGGATTTCGTCCGCCCGGCGCATCGTGCGCTTCCGCGCGCGTCGTGGCGTTCGCGCCGCTAATCCCGCGCCCCTGCGTTTCGCGTCCGCGCATCGGCATCGCATAACGACAGCGCCGGCCAACACGGCGCGCGCGGCCGGTGGCATGCTGCGCCGAGGTCTTCGCTGGAGTGCGCACCGATGTGGCCCGACCGCCGTATCCAGGAGCTGTTCGGCATCGCCTTGCCGATCGTGCAGGCGCCGATGGCGGGCGCGCACGATGCCGCGTTGGCCATCGCCGCCGCGCGCGCCGGCGCGCTGGGTTCGCTGCCGTGCGCGATGCTCTCGCCGCAGCAGGCGCGCGAACAGGTCGCGCAGTACCGCGCGGCGACCGACGCGCCGGTCAACCTCAACTTCTTCTGCCATCGCCTGGCCGCGGCCGATCCGGCGCGCGAAGCGGCCTGGCGCGAACGCCTGCGCCCGTACTACCTCGAATTCGGCCTGGATCCCGATGCGGCCAGCGCCGCCGCGGCGCGCGCGCCGTTCGACGAGGCTTGGTGCGCGCTGGTCGAAGAACTGCGCCCGCAGGTGGTGAGCTTCCACTTCGGCCTGCCCGCGCCGGATCTGCTGGCGCGGGTGCGCGCCAGCGGCGCGCGCGCGATCGCCTCGGCCACCACCGTGGCCGAAGCGGTGTGGCTGGAGCAAAGCGGTTGCGACGCGATCGTCGCCCAGGGCAACGAGGCCGGCGGCCATCGCGGTGTGTTTCTGGAAGGAGAGGATGTGTCGGCGCAGGCCGGCCTGTTCGCGCTGCTGCCGCGCATCGCCGACGCGGTGACGGTGCCGGTGATCGCCGCCGGCGGCGTCTTCGACGGCCGCGGCATCGCCGCGGCGTTCGCGCTCGGCGCGGCGGCGGTGCAGGTCGGCACCGCGTATCTGTTTTGCCCGGAAGCCACGATCGCGCCGCTGCACCGGCGCGCGCTGAGCGCGGGCGAGGGCGACGACACCGCGCTGACCAACGTCTTCAGTGGTCGGCCCGCGCGCGGCATCGTCAACCGGGCGATGCGCGAGTTGGGGCCGTTGTCGCCGCTGGCGCCGGCGTTCCCCGGCGCCGGCGCGGCGTTGGCGCCGCTGCGCGCGCGCGCCGAACCCGCCGGCGACGACGGCTTCATGTCGTTGTGGTCGGGCCAGGCGCGGCGTGCGCATGCGTTGGGCGCGTTCGAACTGACCCGCGAATTGGCGCGGCAGGCGCAGGACCTGCTCGACCGCGGCTGAGCCGGTCGCCGCGGCTGCGCGCGGCGCGAACGCCGCCGCCGCGCCTCAGCGCACCCGCTGCGGCGCCCACGCCGCCCACAGCCGCTGCGCTTCCTCGGCGATCACGTCGGGCCGCTCTTCCGGCCAGAACAGCTTGTAGCCCTCGAGCTTGCGCAAGCCGCGCGACCGGCCGAAGGCGTCGGCCAGCGGCTGCGCCTGGGCGGGATCGAAGATGTCGTCGGCCATGCCCCACAGCACCCGCGCCGGCGCGCGGCTGCGGCCCAGGCGCGCGCCGATGCCTTCGAGCACGTTGCGCTCCAGGCCCAACGCATAGGCATGGGTCAGCGCCTTGCGCCGCTGGGTCGACAGCAGCGGGCCGAAGTACATGTCGATGGCGTCGTCGTCCGGATGCGCGGGATCGGCGTAGCACATGCCGCCGAAACCCTGCGGCGAGCGCGCCAGCGCCTTGTCCTGCCACCACGGCGCCAGCCATTCGTCGACGAAGCGGCCTTGCCTGGACAACTCGATCACCGGCAGCAGTTTCGGCGGCGGGTTGTCGAATTCGGTGTCGCAATTGGTCAGCAGCACGGTGCGCACGCGCTGCGGATGCGCGGTCAGCAGCAACTGCGCGATCGCGCCGCCGCTGTCGTTGGCGACCAGGTCGGCGCTGTCGATGCCCAGCGCGTCCATCAGCGCGAGGATCATCGCCGCCTGCGCATGCGGGTCCACCGATTGGTCCGGCGCGACCCGGGTGTAGCCCAGGCCGAGCCAATCCGGCGCGATGCAGCGCCGGTACGGCGCCAGCCGCGGCAGCGCGCCGCGCCACTGGAAGCCGTTGAGCGGGAAGCCGTGCAAGAACAGCGCCGCCGGCCCCTCGCCGCGTTCGACGTAGGCGATGTCGCCGAAAGCCGTGCGGGCGAACTTGCGGCTGGCGTGGAATTCGGCGGCGTCGAGGTCCGGGCGCGCGTCCGCGCCGTCGGTCGCGGCGACGGCCAGGCCGGGCACGCGGGCGATCGCGCCGAGGCTGCCGGCGGCGAGCAGGCCGCTGCCGCCCAACAGGAAGGTTCTGCGGTTCATGGGGGAAGTCCTCGTTTCTCGCGATGGCGCGGACAGGCGGTCGGATGCGCGCGCGCACGGGTCCGTTGCGGCGCCGGCGCGCCGCTTCGGAATGTCGGTGTGGGGATGCGGCGACGGGCGTCGCCGCGCCGGCTCAGGCGTCGGCGGCGGCCAGCCAGTGTTCGCGCAACAGCAGGTTGAACTCGGCCCAGCGCTCTTCCGGGAAGAAGATGCGCGCGCCTTCCAGCACCACGCGCCGGCGGGTGCCGGGAATGGCCTCGGCCAGCCACTGCGACCAGCGCGCGTCGAAGTAGACGTCGTCGTCGCCCCAGGCGATCAGGGTCGGCGCGCGCAACTGCCGCAACTGCGCTTCGATGCGCACGGTGTGGACCGGGTCGAAGCCGGCGAGGAAGCGCTGCAGGTCGGCCAGCCGCTGCGGGCTGCGCAGCAACGGCCGCAGGTAGGCGTCGATGTCCTCGTCGCCGAGCGCCTGCGGCTGTTGATAGGCCGGGCCCAGCGCCTGGGCCGAACGATAGACCGCCTTGTCGTCGACCATCGCCTGCAAGGTGGCGCCCAGCCCGCCGCCGGCGGCCATCGCCAGGAACGGCTCGAACGCTTGCGGCGGCCAGTTGTCGTGGGCGTCGCAGTCGGTCAGGGTCAGGCTGCGCACGCGTTGCGGATACCGCGCGGCGAAGATCTGGGCGATGCCGCCGCCGCTGTCGTTGCCGACCAGATCGACGCGTTCGATATCCAGCGCGTCGAGGAACTGCGCCAGCATGTGCGCGTTGGCGGTGACCGACACGTCCTGGCCGGCGCCGCTGTCGGTGTCGCCGTGGGCGAGCAGGTCGACGGCGATGCAACGGCGCAGGTCCGACAAGTGCCGCAACTGGTGCCGCCACAGGTGGCCGTTGAGCAGAACGCCGTGCACGAACAGGGCGACCGGTCCGTCGCCGCGCTCGCGATAGGCGATGCGGCCCGACGGCGTATCGACGTGGCCGCGGGCGAACGGCGCGGGGTCGCGCGAAGAACCGTCCATGGCGCTCAGCCCCGGTCCGGCGACTGCGCCGACGCATACGCCGCATCGAGCTTGCGCGCGCAGTCGTCGCAACACACCTCGACGGTCTTGCCGCCGATGGTCACTTGGAACGCGGTCTCGTCGAGCGGGCAGTCGCAGGCCGCGCAGGTCTTGTCGCTCATGGGGATTCTCCGGGGCGCCCGGGATTGGGCGCGCTCAGTAGGCCAGCGCGTCCGGCCGGCCGCTGTCAGAAAATTTAGCGATCGCCGCCGGGGGGCGATGGGAGCCTCGCGGGGTTGGCGCGAGCGGCGACGCGGGGCGCCAGTCGAGGGCAGGGCAACGGCGACGCGGGGGGGGGCGTCGGTCGGTGGCGGGGCAACGGCGACGTGGTGCGCTGGGCGGTGTCGGGGCAACGGCGACGCGGGGGCGTCGGTCGGTGGCGGGGCAATGGCGACGTAAGGCGTCGGTCGGTGGCGGGGCAATGGCGACGTGGGGCGCCGGTCGGTGTCGGGGCAACGGCGACGGCGTGGCGCTTGGCTGGCCGAGTCCGGGTGCGGAAGGTGGCGCCGTGGTTCGGTCGGCGCGGTCGCGGCTTGCGCCGCTCCTACAGTGAGCTGTCTGTGGCCGCGTGCAGGCGCCGGATTGGCGCTTCAGCGATACAGCGCCGACTGCCGGAACTCCGACGGCGAGCGTCCGTAGGTCTGCTGGAACGCCGCGCTGAAGTGGCTGTGGCTGGAAAAGCCGAGATCCTGGCCCAGCGCGCTCAGGTCCTCGTACTCGCCGAGCAGGTCCAGCGCGCGCGCCAGCCGCAGGCGCAACTGGTAGCGATACAGCGGCAACCCTTCCACGCGCTGGAACACCTGGGTCAGGTACACCGGCGAGACGCCGACTTCGGCGGCGATCTCGGCCAGGGTCCAGCGCCGCGACAGGTCGCTGACCAGCACCAGCTTGGTCCGCTCGACCAGCCGCTGCTGGCCGGCGCTGGCGCCGGCGGCGTGGGCGGTGCGCGGCCCCAGCGCGCGCTGCGCCAGGGTCAGCGCCAGGCTCTCGGCCTCCAGCGGCTCGGCGATGCCCTGGCGCAGGCTGTGGCGCAGCAGCATCGCCAGCGACTGCGCGCGCGGATCGATGCGCAGGCGCGGCTGGCGGAAGGCCAGCGCCTCGCCGTCGCGCAACAGCGCCTTGGGCGCCATCTCGCGCAGCATCGGTTCGGCGATCGACAGCGACAGGCTGGCGTCGCCGCCGTCGATCGGGTGGCTGACCCGGTAGCCCTCGCCGGCGTTGAAGAACAGCACCTGGCTGGCTTCGGCCACGCTCGCCTGCTCGCCGAGATGACGCACGTAGACGCCGCGATAGGGGAACACCAGATGGGTCGCGGCCGCGCATTCCTCCGGCCCGCGGTGCTTGCACCCGCCCGGGCAATAGACGTCGCGGACCGTCACGGTCGGCGTCTTGAGCAGGGTGTGGACGGTGAACCCGGACATGCCGAAGGCCTCGATGGCGCCGCGCGTTCGCGGCCAGCGGGCCGTCGCCTGCGCTGGCCGGGTCCGCGCGGCGACTATAGCCCAGCGCGCCGGCGCCGACGCGGCCCGGTCGCGCGCGGGGCGGGTCGTCGCCGCACGCCCGCGGATACGCGGCGAAAGCTGTTTTGTCGGTGGAAACCGGCCGGCGGCCGTAGGCCCGTGGGTGCCCGCGGAACGCAGCATCGTATCGGCGCTATCGGATCGGCGCGGTCGCATCGGCGCCATCGCGTACCCGTCATCGCCGCGGGATGCGAGCGCGCCGCCGCGCTCGGCGACGCATGCCGCGCGATGGGCGACGGCTAGGACGCTCGCGCGGCGCTGTCGCGATCCGCGCGCCGATAACCGATGGCTTCGGTCAAATGCGCGGTGCCGATGTTGGCGCTGTCGGCCAGATCGGCGATGGTGCGCGCGA
The DNA here is from genome assembly GCF_031199375.1 of Lysobacter yananisis. Lineage (NCBI taxonomy): Bacteria > Pseudomonadati > Pseudomonadota > Gammaproteobacteria > Lysobacterales > Lysobacteraceae > Lysobacter > Lysobacter yananisis. The sequence continues at coordinate 1,272,183 of NZ_CP133568.1, read as the reverse complement.
CCCGCAAGATCCGGTGCATCGAGCGCGCCGACAGCTGCAGGCCGTCGACCGCCCGTTCCAGCAGCGCCTGGTCGCGTTCGCCCAGGCGGCAATGCTGGTTGGTCTGGGCCTGGTCGAGGCGCGAATTGGTCCGGCCGCTGCGCTCGGCCTGGCGCTGCCGCGCGGCGGTCACGCGCTCGCGGATCGCCGCGCTGCATTCGCCCTCGGGCTGGTCGGGGCGCAGCGCCGCCGGCGGCAGCCGCGGCACTTCGATGTGCAGGTCGATGCGGTCCAGCAGCGGGCCGGAGATGCGCGCGCGGTAGCGGCGGATGAGGTCTTCGGTGCAGCGGCAGCGCGCGCTGCTGTCGCCGGCCCAGCCGCAGGGGCAGGGATTCATCGCCGCGACCAACTGGAAGCGCGCCGGAAACTCGGCGCTGCGCGCCGCGCGCGACACCGTGACCGCGCCCGACTCCAGCGGCTCGCGCAGCACTTCCAGCGCGCGCCGCTCCCATTCGGGCAGCTCATCGAGGAACAGCACGCCTTGGTGCGCCAGCGATATCTCGCCGGGCCGCGGATCGGCGCCGCCGCCGACCAGCGCGACCGCGCTGGCGGTGTGGTGCGGGGCGCGGAACGGGCGCTGGCGCCAGCGCGACGGGTCCAGCGCGCGGCCGTGGCCGCCGCCGCCGACCGAGGCGATCGCCGCGGTTTCCAGCGCTTCGTCTTCGCTGGCCTCGGGCAGCAGGCCGGGCAGGCGCGAGGCGAGCAGGGTCTTGCCGCAGCCGGGCGGGCCGATCAGCAACAAATGGTGGCCGCCGGCCGCGGCGATCTCCAGCGCGCGTCGCGCCTGGGCCTGGCCGCGCACGTCGCGCATGTCCAGTTCCGGCGCGCGCGCCAGCGGCGGGGCCACGGCGCGCGGCAGCGACGCGCGTTCGCACAGCATCGCGCAGACCTCCGACAGCGTGCGCGCGGTGCGCGCCTCGACCCGGCTGGCCAGAGCCGCTTCGGCGCCGTTGCCGGCCGGCACCACCAGCCGCCGGCCGGCCTCGGCCGCGGCCAGCGCCGCCGGCAGCACGCCGTCGATCGCGCGCAGCTCGCCGGTGAGGCCGAGCTCGCCGAGGAACTCGCAATCGGCGAGCGCCGGCAGCGGCAGCTGTCCGCTCGCGGCGAGGATGCCGAGCGCGATGGCGAGGTCGTAGCGGCCGCCGTCCTTGGGCAGATCGGCCGGCGCGAGGTTGACGGTGATGCGTCGTTGCGGGAATTCGTACTGCGCCGAGGCGATCGCCGCGCGCACCCGGTCCTTGGCCTCGCGCACCGCGGCCTCGGGCAGGCCGACGATGTTCATGCACGGCAGGCCGCCGCCCAGATGCACTTCGACGCGTACCGCCGGCGCACGCACCCCCGTTCGCGCACGGCTGTGCACGAGCGCCAGGTTCATGGCGGACGGCTCAGTGCTGGGGGGCGTGCTGTGGTTCGGAAGCGTCGTCGAGCCGGGATTCGAGCTCGGCCACGGTGCGCTGCAGTTCTTCGAGCTTCTCGCGGGTGCGCAGCAGCACCGCGCGCTGCACTTCGAATTCCTCGCGGGTGACCAGGTCGAGCTTGGACAGCCCGGTCTGCAGCACGGACTTGAAGTTCTGCTGCATTTCCTCGCGGCCTTCGCGCACGCCAGGCGGGACCAGGGTGCTGAGGCGGCGGGCGAGGTCGTCGATGTAGTTCAGGTCGATCATGTAGATGCAACTCCTCCGGTATTGGGGTCAGCTTGACCGCCGGACCGGGGCGACGCCGTCGGCCGGGGCCGGGGCGGGCTGTCGGAAAAGTCCGAAGTGGATGACGCGGTCACTACATCACGGCGCTGGCGCGCGCGGCAAGCCTCCCCAGAGGCCGTTCGCCGCAGCTTTCATGTGCCGTTGCCATCCTCCGACGCACGCCGCGCAGGCGATGTGAACGCCGCCCGACCGGCGGCGCGGCGCCCGGCCGCGCTAGGTCGCGGCGCGCCGGCGCGCTATCCTGCGCGGCAATCGCAACGCCGGCGCGGCGCGGATCGGCAGGAGACAAGCGTATGAAGATGGTCATGGCGGTGATCAAGCCGTTCAAGCTCGACGACGTGCGCGAGGCGCTGGCCGAGGCCGGCGTGGCCGGCATCACCGCGACCGAGGTCAAGGGCTTCGGCCGCCAGAAGGGCCATACCGAGCTGTATCGCGGCGCCGAGTACGTGGTCGATTTCCTGCCCAAGATCAAGCTGGAAGTGGCGGTGACCGACGATCAGGTCGAAACCGTGGTCGAGGCGATCATGAAGGCCGCCGGCACCGGCAAGATCGGCGACGGCAAGATCTTCGTTTGGGACCTGGAGCGCGCGGTGCGCATCCGCACCGGCGAGATGGACGGCGACGCGCTGTAGCTCGCGCCTGCATTGCCGGCACCGGGTGAGTCGCGCCCGCGCCGTCGCGCCGCGCTTGCTCCCCGCGGCGCCCACGCCGCCGCTGCGCGCGCCGCGACAGGACTTTCGACCGATGCGGCCGCCCGCGACACTCGCGCTTCTCCGCGGCTGCGGGCCTCCCGTGAACTGGCTGCGCTTTCTCCGCCCCCGCGGCCTGTTCGTCAAGCAGGCGGTGAGTTTCTTCCTCGTCTTCAGCGCGGTGCGGTTCGTCGCCGGCATGATCGATGTGTGGATGTTGAGCGCGCGCTTCGAGCGCGCCGATCCGGCGACGACGCAAGCCAAGCGATTCGAACGATGCTCCGATCAGCGCCGCGCCGCCGTTGTGGGAGGGACTTCAGTCCCGATGCTCTTGTCCCAGGTCGCTCGAACAGCCCTCAAGGTCTGAACGAAAAGCATCGGGACTGAAGTCCCTCCCACAACAGCTAGGGTCGCCGTGTCTCAATGCTCGCGTTCGTATTCCAGGAACGCCTGCAAGGCCGGCGCGCGCGGACGGTTGGCCAGTTCCAGCCGGTACAGCGGGCGGCTCAGGGTTTCGTCCTCGCCCAACGCGATCGGGCGCACGCGCTGCATCAGGATCAGGTCGGCGACCACGGTCGCCGGCAGCAGGGCGATGCCGACGCCGGCGACGACCGCGCGGGCGATGGCCTCGCTGCTGCCGATCTCCATGGTCCGTTCCGGCGCGATGCCGCGCGCGGCGAACAGCGACTGGGCGACCTGGCGGGTGCCCGAGCCGGGCTCGCGCAACAGCCAGGTCTGGCGCGACAGCTCGCCGATCGACGGCCGCCGGCGCAGGCCGAGCGCGCTGTCGGCCGGCGCGACCAGGCGCAGCGGTTCGTCGCGCCAGTGGGCGACGGCGATGCGCGGGTCCTCGACGCTGCCTTCGACGTAGCCGATGTCGACCGTGCAGTCGATCACCGCGCGGCTGATTTCCTCGGTGTTGGCGACCGCCAGTTCGGTCGTCAGGCGCGGATGCGCGCGCACGAACGGACCCAGTTGCTGCGGCAGCCAGTAGGCCGCGACCGTGGTGCTGGCGCCGATGCGCAGCCGGCCCTGGCGCAGCTCGACCCGGTCGCGCACGTCCTCGGTGGCGATGCGTTCCAGGGCGAAGATCGCGCGGGCGTGCTCGAACACGGCGCGGCCGTGGTCGGTCAGGGCGATGCCGTGGACGCCGCCGCGCACCGCCTTGCCGTCGCTGCCGGTGCGTTCCAGCAGCGGCAGGTCGAGCTGGTGCTCCAGTTCGCGCACCGCCTTGGACACCGCCGACTGGCTGACGAACAGCGCCTCGGCCGCGCGCGAGAAGCCTTGTTGCTCGACCACGGTCAGGAACACGCGCAGCAGGTGCAGGTTCATGGCTATGAGCTCAACTCATGGATCGTTGAATTATATGTATTGGACTCCGAAAAGGGGCGGGCCTACCGTGGCACCGCCTTTCCGCATCGAGTACGCCGCCGTGTCCGCCGCCCTGACTCCGACCTCGCCCGTCCCCGCCGCCCCGCAAGGCGCGCACCGGCAACCGGGGTTCTGGCCCGGACTGGCGCTGGCGGCGGCGATCGCGGCCGCGGCCATGGGCTTGGCCGCGCTGCCGGCGCTGCAGGCGGCCGGGCTCAGCGCGCTGACCCTGGCGATCGTGCTGGGCATCGCCGCGGGCAACACCGTGTTTCCGGCCATCGCCGGCCGGGTCGGCAGCGGCGTGGACTTCAGCAAGGCCATGCTGCTGCGCGCCGGCATCGTGCTGTACGGCTTGCGGGTGACCTTCCAGGAGATCGCCGGGGTCGGCGCGGCCGGGCTGGCGGTGGACATCGTCGTGGTCGCCGGCATCTTCTGCCTGGGCACCTGGCTGGGCACGCGCTGGCTGAAGCTCGACCGCGAGACCTCGATGCTGATCGGCGCCGGCAGCGCGATCTGCGGCGCGGCGGCGGTGATGGCGACCGAGCCGGTGGTCAAGGGCCAGGCGCACAAGGTGTCGGTGGCGGTGGCCACGGTGGTGGTGTTCGGCACCGTGGGCATGTTCGTCTACCCCTGGGCCTATCCGTACCTGGGCCTGAGCGAGCATGCCTACGGCGTGTTCGCCGGTTCGACGATCCACGAGGTGGCCCAGGTCGTCGTCGCCGGGCGCGCGGTGAGCGAGCAGGCGGCGTCGGCGGCGGTGATCGAGAAGATGCTGCGGGTGATGCTGCTGGCGCCGTTCCTGCTGATCCTGTCCTCGCGCCTGGGCGCGGGCGCCGGCGCGGACGGAACCCGGTCGAAGATCGTGATCCCGTGGTTCGCGCTGCTGTTCGTCGCGGTCAGCGGGATCAATTCGCTGCACCTGCTGCCAGCGGCATGGAAGGCCGCGCTGATCCAGCTCGACACGGTGCTGCTGGCGATGGCGATGGCCGCGCTGGGGCTGCGCACCCACATCGGCGCGATCCGCCAGGCCGGCGCCAAGCCGATGCTGCTGGCGGCGGTGCTGTTCGCGACGCTGACCGTGGGCGGTTATGCGCTCAATGTCGGCGCGGCGAAATTGTTCGGCTGAGCCTGGCGGACGCCGCGCGAGTTGCGGCCTGGGTGCCGCACATGCGCAGTAAGCGTGGTTTCGCGGTCGCAGCTTGCGTAGTTCCTACACTTTGGGACAGCTCCGCGTCTGTCGGGGCTGTCGGTCGTTCGGCCCGATAAAAGCGTCGCTGCGCGCATCGGCAGGCTTCGACCTGCGCGGCCCGGAAGTATCAAACCGTGAATATGTGATGCGCCCCGTGTTTCGCGGCGCGCGCGGCGCTTGCGCGCTCGATTCGGCCGCCGCGCCGCGTGCCTAAGCTCAGCAGCGTTCGCGGTAGCTCGACCGCGCCCCTGCGCCATCGCCCCGACGCGACCGGCAAGCGGCGATGCGGCCATGAACCCATCGCGCGGCCATCGCCGCCGCGGTGCCCATCATCGCTGCAACGTTGAGGAGAGAACTCAGATGCGCAAGACCTTGTTGGTAGCCTCCATCGCCGGCGCGATCGCGGCCGCGGCGAATCTCGCCGGCGCGCAATCGGCCACGGCGCCGGAACTGTTCCGCGCGCAGCCTTCGCGCGCCGCGGCGACCGCCGCGGTTCCGGCCCATGTCCAGGGCATGCTGCGCGGCAACAGCGCGCACTGGGCGGCGGCGGTGTCGATCGACCGCAAGCTGCTGGTCGACGGCCAGCGCGAGATGGTGCTGAGCCTGCCCGAAGGCGCGCGCATGCACATGCGGCTGGCCAAGTCGTACCGCACCGCGGACGGCGAGGTGGTGTGGTCGGGCGCGGACCGGCTGCTGGCCAACGGCCAGCTCCAGCTCGGCGCGCAGGCGCCGTCGACCGCGCTGTTCGTGGTGCGCGGCGAGCGCGTCACCGGCCAGATCGCCACCGCCACCGGCGAGGTGTACGAACTGCTGACCTCCGAGAACGGCGCGCAGCAATACCTGGTCAAGCGCGATCCGGCGAGCCTGGAAGGCGGCGACGACACGCCGGCGCACGTCGACCTGCCGCCGCAGCGCGACAACGGCGCGCGCGCGTCCGCCTCGGCCAACGCCTTGCTGGCCGATCCGGTGGTGCGCGTGTTGCAGGTCTATACGCCCGAAGCGGTGGCCGAACTCGGCGGCGAGAACTCGGCCAACGACCGCGCTGCGTTCTTCATCGCCCAGTCGAACACCGCGTTCGCCAACAACGGCCTGGCGGTGCGCTTCCAAAGCGCCGGCGTGCGCTTCGCCAGCCAGGGCCAGGCGACCAACACCGCGTCCACGCTGGTGTCGCGCATCAAGACCACCAACGACGGCTGGTACGACGCGTATGCCACCACCGAGCGCGACAACACCGGCGCCGACCTGGTCGCGCTGGTCGTGCGCACCGGCCTGACCAGCCCCAGCGGCGCGTTGTGCGGCCAGGCCGCGGCGATCGGCGCGAGCGCGGCCAACGGCTTCTTCGTGCAGAACCATTCGTGCAGCACCTTCACCTTCGTGCACGAGGCCGCGCACCTGTTCGGCGCGCGCCACGACAACGATTCCACCACCACGCCGTTCGCGTACGGACACGGCTACGTCAACTCGACCGGCAACTTCCGCACGATCATGGCGGTGAACTCGAACCCGCAGCCGCGCATCGGCTATTTCTCCACGATCGACCAGAGCTATGTCTCCGGCGGCGTGAGCCGGCCGCTGGGCACGAGCACGCGCGACAACGAGCGGGTGATGCGCGAGCGCGCGGCGGCGATGGCGGCGTTCCGCTGAGGGGAGTCCGATCCGGAGCCCGGTTGGGTTCCGGATCGCGAACTTGCCCGGGACGCTATCGGTAGGAACTGCGCAAGCTGCGACCGCGTTGCAGCCGTTTGCGTCGTCAGCGCGGTGTCGCGGCCGCGGCTCGCGCCGCTCCTACAGTCGTGCTATGAAAAAGCCCCGCGAGTGCGGGGCTTTTTCTTCCAGCGAAACCTGCGAAGCGCTTACTCGCCCAGCGCCTGCGCCACGAACGCCGGGGTCGACAGCGCGCCGTGGTGGATGCCGGCGTTGTAGTACTTGGTCGCGAAGCCCTTGCCCTGGGCGTCGGCCTGGCGGAAATCGAAACCGCCGGCCTTGCGCGCCAGGGTGCAGCTCCACCAGCCGGTCGGGTAGCACGGCTGCGGGAACGGCAGGGTCTTGAAGGTCGTGAAGCCGGCCTTGCCCATCTCGGTGCGCATTTCCTGGATCAGCTTGAGCAGCATCAGCGGCGATTCGGACTGCTGCACCAGGATGCCGTCCTCGCGCAGGGCGCGGAAGCAGCTGTCGTAGAACGCCTTGTTGAACAGGCCCTCGGCCGGGCCGACCGGGTCGGTGGAATCGACGATGATGAGGTCGACGCTGCCGGCCGGGCGGTTGGCCATGTAGGCGATGCCGTCGTCGAACAGCAGCTGGGCGCGCGCGTCGCCGTTGCTGTCGCACAGCTCCGGGAACCACTTCTCGGCCATGCGCGTGACCTGCTCGTCGATGTCGCACTGCACGGCTTCCTCGACGCCGGGGTGCTTGAGCACCTCGCGCAGGGTGCCGCAGTCGCCGCCGCCGATGATCACCACGTTCTTCGGCGCGGCGTGGGTGAACAGCGCCGGGTGCGACATCATCTCGTGGTAGAGGAAGTTGTCGCGCGTGGTCAGCATGACCGCGCCGTCGATCAGCATCAGGTTGCCCCAGTCGGTGGTCTCGAAGATCTCGATCTTCTGGAACGGCGACTGCACCTCGTCGAGCTTGCGGGTGATGCGATAGCCGATGGACGAGCCGGTCGGCTCGAAGTTCTCGTAATGCCACTGGGCTTCGTTGGTCATGCGCTTGCTCCTGAATAAGACGACGCGGGTTCGGACGATGGATCGGCCTTCCGGCGGGCGGCGGCGAACGGCGGGCCGGACCGGCGGCGGCCCGGGCGGCGCCGGGCTTGGGGCGCGGATTGTAGCGGACCGGTATGAACGCACGTCGCGAGGGCGGCCGGCGGGCGGTTCCGGCGCGCCCGGCGGACCCGCGGCGCGGCGGTTTTTGCCGATCCGGCCGATCCGGGCCGCGCGCGGACGGTCCCCCGGAAGGACGCGGCCTGTAGAATGCGCCTTCCCCACGGTTTTCTACGGTAACGCGCCGATGTCCGACTGGTCGCTCGATCAGGCCCGCAAGACCTATTCGATCCCGCATTGGTCCGAAGGCTACTTCGACATCGACGGCGCCGGCCGGATCGTGGTCAAGCCGCGCGGCGAGCGCGGCCCGACCGTGCCGCTGCCCGAAGTGGTCGATGCCGCGCGCGCGGCCGGCGCCAAGCTGCCGCTGCTGGTGCGCTTCCCCGACATCCTCGGCGACCGCCTCGGCAAGCTGCAGAGCGCGTTCGCCCAGGCGATGAAGGATTGGGACTACGCCGGCGGCTACACCGCGGTCTACCCGATCAAGGTCAACCAGCACCAGGGCGTCGCCGGCACGCTGGCCTCGCACGCGGGCGAGGGCTTCGGCCTGGAAGCCGGCAGCAAGCCCGAGCTGATGGCGGTGCTGGCGCTGAGCCGGCCGGGCGGGCTGATCGTGTGCAACGGCTACAAGGACCGCGAGTACATCCGCCTGGCCCTGATCGGCCGCAAGCTCGGCATGGAGACCTACATCGTGGTCGAAAAGCCGTCCGAGCTGGCGCTGGTGTTCGAGGAAGCCAAGGCGCTGGACGTGAAGCCGGGCCTGGGCGTGCGCATGCGCCTGGCCTCGCTGGGCGCGGGCAAGTGGCAGAACAGCGGCGGCGACAAGGCCAAGTTCGGCCTCAGCCCGCGCCAGGTGCTGGACCTGTGGAAGCAGCTGCGCGACAACGGCCTGCAGGATTGCCTGGGCCTGCTGCACTTCCACATGGGCTCGCAGATTTCCAACGTGCGCGACATCGCCAACGGCATGCGCGAGGCCACGCGCTATTTCGTCGAACTGTCCAAGCTCGGCGCCAAGGTGCGCTACATGGACGTCGGCGGCGGCCTCGGCATCGACTACGAAGGCACCCGTTCGCGCAGCTATTGCTCGATCAACTACGGCGTCAATCAATACGCTTCGAACATCGTCCAGCCGCTGGCCGAGGCCTGCCAGGAATACGGCCTGACCCCGCCGCGCGTGGTCACCGAGTGCGGCCGCGCGATGACCGCGCACCACGCGGTGCTGGTGGCGAACGTGTCGGAGATTGAAGAAGCGCCCGAAGGCCGGGTGCCGCCCGCGCACGAGGACGAGCCGGCGGTGATCCGCCACCTGCGCGAGATCCACGACGAACTCGGCCAGCGCCCGGCGGTGGAGCTGTTCCACGAAGCCCAGCACCATCACGGCGAAGGCCTGTCGCTGTACGCGCTGGGCCAGATCGACCTGACCCACCGCGCGCGCATCGACGATCTGTTCTACGCGATCGCCCACGCCGTGCGCGCGCGCCTGGACGTGGGCGAGAAGAGCCACCGCGACCTGCTCGACGAGCTCAATGAGCGCCTGGTCGACAAGTATTTCGTCAATTTCAGTGTGTTCGAGTCGATGCCGGACGTGTGGGCGATCGATCAGGTGTTCCCGATCGCGCCGATCGAGCGCTTGAACGAGAAGCCGCAACGGCGCGGCGTGATCGCCGACCTGACCTGCGATTCGGACGGCAAGATCGACACCTACGTCGAGACCGAAGGCCTGGACAGCTCGCTGCCGCTGCATGCGCTCAAGCCGGGCGAGAGCTACCGGCTCGGCTTCTTCCTGGTCGGCGCGTACCAGGAAATCCTCGGCGACATCCACAACCTGTTCGGCGACACCGACGCGCTGGAAGTGCGCGTGGACGGCGACGGCTATCGCTTCGCCCAGCAGCGCCGCGGCGACACCACCGACGTGATGCTCGACTACGTCGGCTACAAGCTGGCCGAGCTGCGCGCCGCCTACAGCGCCAAGGTCGCCGCCGCGGGCCTGCCGGCCGAGGAGGCCGCGCGCCTGGAAGCGGCGCTGGAGACCGGGCTGACCGGCTACACCTATCTCGACGACACTCCGCTGGCCTGAGGAGGCGCGATGAACCGCTATTTGGTCATGGTCATGCGCCTGCCGCAGTTCGACACCGAACAGATCGGCCCGCACCGCGAGTTCCTCGACGGCCTGCGCGCACAGGCGCGGCTGGAGCTGTCCGGCGGCTTCGGCGACAAGACCGGCGGCGCCTACGTCCTGCGCGCGGTCGACCTGGAAGAGGCGCGGGTGCTGGCTTTCGCCGATCCGCTGCACCTGACCGGGTCCTCGCGGGTCGACGTTTACGAGTGGCAGGCCGCCTGAATCGGGCTTGAGGCGCCCGGCGGGCGCCTGCCCGGGCCCGGGCGGCCGCGCCGCGGACCGGCCTGCGGGCCGCCGCCCGGTGGCGGCAATGAACGGTTTAGGGACGCCGGCGGCTGGCGCGACTGGCGGCCGGGAACGGGATCTCCCCCCTGCGCCGCCGGCACCGGCCCGGGCGCGAGCGCCGGGTCGCGACAGCGGACCGAGCGCGCAACGCGGCGATGCCGCATCATGGTTTGGCAACAATCAGCGCCCGGACGGGCAGAAGGTTCGAAATGAAAGCAGGGGTGATCGGTCTGGGAGCGATGGGCGCGCCGATGGCGCGCTACATACACGCCACGGGGGGGCTGACCGCGGTCGGCAACCGGACCCAGGCCAAGGCCGACGCGCTGGCGTCGGAACTGGGCGTGCGCGCGGCGCGGTCGGCGGCGAACTTCGCCGACTGCGACGTGGTGGTGCTGTGCGTGTCGCTCGACGCGGACGTGCTGGAGAACGTGGCCGCGCTGGCCGAGGTGCTCAAGCCGGGCGCGATCGTGGTCGACCATTCGACCGTCTCGGTCGAGACCGCGCGCCGCGCGGCGGCGACGCTGGGCGCGCACGACATCGGCTTCCTCGACGCGCCGGTGTCCGGCGGCGTGGAAGGCGCGCGCAACGGCAAGCTGTCGATCATGGTCGGCGGCGACGCGGCCCAGTTCGAGCGCGTGCAGCCGATCGTCGCCAGCTACGCCGCGCGTATCACCCACATGGGCGGCACCGGCGCCGGCCAGGCGACCAAGGCGATCAACCAGGTGCTGGTCGCCGGCATCAACGAAGCGGTGTGCGAAGGCCTGGCGCTGGGCGAGAAGCTCGGCCTGGACGCGGACAAGCTGCTGCCGACGCTGATGGCCGGCGCGGCCAGCAACTGGTTCCTCGACAAGCGCGGCGCGACCATGCTGCGCGACGAGTTCGCGCCCGGCTTCAAGTGCCAGCACATGCTCAAGGACCTGCGCATCGTCCAGGGCATCGCCCGCGACACCGGCATCCGCACCGCCACCCTCGACCAGGCCGCGGCCGACTACGCCGAACTGATCGAGCGCGGCTACGGCGAAGCCGACACCTCGGCGCTGATCGCGCTCAAGCGCGTCCGCGCCCAAGCCGAAAGCGACGCGGCCTGAGCCCGCGCCATCGCGCCGCCCGGCCAATCCGGGCGGCGCGCACCCAATCGCCGTGAATCCGCCCCGCTCCTTGTAGGAGCGGGGCAAGCCGCGACCGCGCCACCGCAACTACGACGATTCCCGCCGGCAGCCCGTGCCGGCACAACGATGGCTGCCGCCGCCGCGAACCCGCGGCTGCCCCCTGTAGGAGCGGCGCAAGCCGCGACCGCGCCACCGCGCCTGCGACGATTCCAGCCGAGAAGCCGACACCTCGGCGCTGATCGCGCTCAAGCGCGTCCGCGCCCAAGCCGAAAGCGACGCGGCCTGAGCCCGCGCCATCGCGCCGCCCGGCCAATCCGGGCGGCGCACCCAATCGCCGTGAATCCGCCCCGCTCCTTGTAGGAGCGGGGCAAGCCGCGACCGCGCCACCGCAACTACGACGATTCCCGCCGGCAGCCCGTGCCGGCACAACGATGGCTGCCGCCGCCGCGAACCCGCGGCTGCCCCCTGTAGGAGCGGCGCAAGCCGCGACCGCGCCACCGCGCCTGCGACGATTCCAGCCGAGAAGCCGACACCTCGGCGCTGATCGCGCTCAAGCGCGTCCGCGCCCAAGCCGAAAGCGACGCGGCCTGAGCCCGCGCCATCGCGCCGCCCGGCCAATCCGGGCGGCGCGCACCCAATCGCCGTGAATCCGCCCCGCTCCTTGTAGGAGCGGGGCAAGCCGCGACCGCGCCACCGCAACTACGACGATTCCCGCCGGCAGCCCGTGCCGGCACAACGATGGCTGCCGCCGCCGCGAACCCGCGCCTGCCCCCTGTAGGAGCGGCGCAAGCCGCGACCGCGCCACCGCGCCTGCGACGATTCCAGCCGATAGCCCGCTGCAACGCAGCGGCAAGCCCCGCGCGCGCCTCGACGTCGCCGATCGGCAAGGATGGGGTTCGCACGCCACAGACCACCGTATGGCGCGCGCTCGTCTGCGATCGAACGACGCGCCACTGCCTCGGTTACCGGCGATAGGCCGGGATCGTCGCAGGCGCGGTGGCGCGGTCGCGGTTTGCGCTGCTCCTACACGCGGATGCAGGCATTTCCGCCGCGGGGAAAAACGCCGCCGAAGTTTCAGCGGCGCATCAGGCCGTCGCTTCCGAGCGCGCCGAAGCGCTTGCGGCCGAAGCGTTCGCCCAGCAGGGCGCCGGCGAAGGCGGCGGCGAGGGTCAGCGCGATCGCCAGCGCGTTGTACTTCAGCGCCGCGCCGATCGAGCGCATCGGCGGTGGGCTGTCGGGCTGGGCCATCGCGACCACGGCGAACAAGGTCAGCGCCCACATCGCGCTCGGCAGCAGCAAGGCGATCCAGCGGAAACGGGCGTGGCGGGCCAGCGCGCCGCCGAGGAACATCGAGACCAGCGCCGCCAGGATGTCGATCAGGGGCAATGGGCCGATGCCGGTGTCGATCGCCTGGCGCGCATCCAGGCCGAACAGCTTGGTCAGCAATCCGAACAGCAACAGCATGCCTGCCCCGCCCAGGCAGCCCAGAAGAATGCGTTTGTCCATCCCATCCCCAAGCGACGTGCAATCAGCCGGCGAAGTCTATGCGGCGCCTGTGCGGGGCAGGGTGACCGTCGTCGCGCTGTGGCCGGACGCGCTGCCGGAAGGCGTCCGTACGCCGACGCGCGGTTGCGTGCAATCGGTATTCCGGGTTGCGTCCGCGGGCGGAAGCGGCGGGTGCCGCGGGCGAATATCGTGGGAGGGCCTTCAGGCCCGACGCTTTCGGCGCAGATCGCTGCGATCCGAATGGAAGGCATCGGGCCTGAAGGCCCTCCCACTGCATCAAGAGCGGAGGACCTGAAGGCCTTCTCACTGCATCAAGAGTGGCGGACCTGAAGGCCCTTCTCACTTCGCCAGCAGCACTGGGCCTGAAGGCAATCCCGATGCGCCTTGAGCGTCGGGATTGAAAGCCCTGCCGCCGCGGTCGAATCCGAGGCGGCGCGAGGCCTTACTGGACCTTGATCGCCATTCCCGGCAGGCCGCCGTCGGCGAGCTTGCGCTTGGCGTCGGCCAGGTCGCCGGCGGTGCCGTAGGGTCCCATGCGCACGCGGTAAACGGTCTTGCCGCCGATCTGCGCCGATTCCACCCGCGCGCCGAGGCCGAGCATGGCGATCTTGGCCTTCATTTCCTCGGCCTGGCCGGAGGCCTGGAACGCGCCGGCCTGCAGCAGGTAGCGGGTGTTGTCGCTGACCGCCGGGGCGGCGGCCGCGGCGACCGTCGCGGTTGCGGGCGCGGTGGCGGCGGGCGTGCCCTGGGCGGCGGCCACGACCGGCGGCTTGGGCGCGACCGACGACGCCGGCGGCGCGGTGGCCGTGGCGACCTGGGCCGGCGGCTTGGACGGCGCCGGCGCGATCGTGTCGACCGGCTTGGGCAGGGTGGTCGCGACCGGGCCCGAAGCCGGCGCGGCGGCCGTCGCGGCCGTCGTCGGCTGGGCCGCGGCGGTCTGGCCGGCGCGACGCTGCTGGGCGGCGCGGCGCTGCTCTTCGGCGGCTTCGGTGGCGGCGAGCTCGGCGTCGCTCATCTCCACTTCCTTGCCGGGCAGCATCTTGTAGAAATCGTACTCGGGGCCGTCCTTGGTCTTGTCGGCGGCGCCCTTGGGCTTGTCCGCCTTGGCCTGGGCCTCGGCGCGGGCCGGCCTGGCGCTGCCTTCCGGCGCGACCGCGTCCTCCTCGGCGCTGACCGAGGCCGGTTGCGCGTCGGGGTTGGGCTGCGGGCGGAAGAAGCCGTCGCCCTTGCCGTCGGCCTTGAAGTACTTGGGCACCACCAGGATCAGCACGACCCCGAGCAGCAGCCCGAGCACGCCCCAGGCCCAGCCGGGCAGGCTGTCGTTGCCCTGGTTGTTGCGCTTGGCCTGCGATTTGCCGCGTCGTGCCGCCACTTACATCACCTCCGGGGCGTGGATCCCCAACAGTTCCAGACCGTTCGCCAGGACCTGGCGGGTCGCCATCGCCAGCACCAGCCGCGCGTGGCGCTGGGCGTCGTCGTCGACCAGGAACTGGTGATCGTTGTAATACGTCTGGAAGGCCTGCGCCAACTCCAGCAGGTAGGCGGCCACCTGGTGCGGTTCCAGGTCGCGGCCGGCGGCGGCGACCACGTCGGGGTAGCGCAGGATCGTCACGATCAGCTCGTGCGCGGCGACGTCGTCCAGATCCAGCGGCTGGGCCAGGCCGTGGGCCTGGTCGTAGGACAGGCCGCGTTCGTTCAGCTGCCGCACCAGGCCGTGCATGCGCGCATGCGAGACCTGCACGTAGTAGACCGGATTGTCCATCGACTGCGAACGCGCCAGGTCGATGTCGAAGGTCAGCTGCGAATCGGGCTTGCGCGCGATCAGGAACCAGCGCACCGCGTCGCGGCCGGTTTCGTCGATCAGGTCGCGCAGGGTCAGGTAGCTGCCGGCGCGCTTGGAGATCTTCACCTCCGCGCCGCCGCGCACCACCGTGACCATCTGGTGCAGCACGTATTCCGGCCAGCCCTGCGGGATGCCGGCATCGAGCGCCTGCAAACCGGCGAGCACGCGCGCGAGCGAGCCGTGGTGGTCCGAGCCCAGTTCGGTGATCGCGCGCTCGTAGCCGCGCTGCCACTTGCTCAGGTGGTAGGCGACGTCCGGCACGAAGTAGGTGTAGCTGCCGTCGGACTTGCGCATCACCCGGTCTTTGTCGTCGCCGAAGTCGGTCGAGCGCAGCCACAGCGCGCCGCCTTCCTCGTAGGTGTGGCCGTGGGCGACCAGCTCGCGCACCGTCTCCTCGACCTTGTCCTGCTCGTACAGCGCGCTTTCCAGGAAGTACACGTCGAAACCGACGCCGAACGCGGCCAGGTCCTCGTTCTGCTCGCGGCGCAGGTAGGCCACGGCGAACTGGCGGATCGCGTCGAGGTCGTCGATGTCGCCCTTGCCGGTGACGGCGTGGTTCTCGAACTCGACGGTGGCGCCGTCGAGGTAGGCGCGGGCGACGTCGCCGATGTAGTCGCCGTTGTAGGCGCCTTCCGGCCACGCCTCGTCGCCGGGCTTGAGGCCGCGCGCGCGCGCCTGGGTCGAGACGGCGAGATTGTTGATCTGCACGCCGGCGTCGTTGTAGTAGAACTCGCGCATCACGTCCCAGCCGTTGGCCTGGAGCACGCGCGCGATGCAGTCGCCGATCGCGCCGCCGCGGCCGTGGCCGACGTGCAGCGGTCCGGTCGGATTGGCCGAGACGAACTCGACCCCGGCGCGGCGGCCGGCGCCGCTGGCGTTGCGGCCGTAGTTCGCGCCCTGGGCGAACACCTCGCCGATCTGGCGGCGCCAGGCGGCTTCGTCGACATAAAAGTTGATGAAGCCCGGGCCGGCGATCTCGACCTTGGCGATGTCGGCGTTCGCCGGCAGCGCGGCGACCAGCTTCTGCGCCAGCTCGCGCGGATTGCCGCGCGCCGGCTTGGCCAGCAGCATCGCGGCGTTGGTGGAGAAGTCGCCTTGGCCGCGGTTCTTCGGTCGCTCGATCACGAAGTCGGGCGTGGACAGGTCGGCCGGCACGGTGCCGGCGTCGCGCAGGGCGTCGATGGCCTGCGCGACCAGGGCGTGGAGGGTGGTTTTCACGGGAGATGCGCTTTCGCGGGGCGTTGCGGAACCGCGCATTTTACTCGCTTCCGGGCTGGCTGGGCGGGGCGGCCAGGAGATAGCGGACGCGGTGAGGAAACGGTGAACGGCGGTTGCGGCCGGATCCCGGCGTCCGCTGCCTGCCGACGCCTGTCCGCCGACTGCCGTCCGCTAGATCCAGCCGCGCATCGCCATCGACACCGGCTTGCCGTCGCCGATCACGAAATGGTCGAGCAGGCGCACGTCGATCAGCGCCAGCGCCTGCTTGAGCCGCTGGGTCACCGCGCGGTCGGCGGGGCTGGGCTCGGCGTTGCCGCTGGGGTGGTTGTGGCCCACGATCACCGCCGCGGCATTGTGCTGCAGCGCCTGCCGCACCACTTCGCGCGGGTGCACCTCGGCGCCGTCGACGGTGCCCTGGAACAGCTCCTCGTAGCCGATCACGCCGTGGCGGCTGTTGAGGAACAGCGCCGCGAACACCTCATGCGGGCGGCCGCGCAGTTTCTGCGCCAGATAGCGGCCGGCGGAGGGCGGATCGGTGACCGCGCTGCCGCGTTCCAGCTCCGCCATCTGGCTGCGCGCGGCCAGTTCCAGCGCGGCCTTGAGCGCGCAGGCGCGGGCCTTGCCGATGCCGCGCATGCGCAGCAGCCGCGCCGGCGGCTGCTCCAGCAACGCGTGCAGCGGGCCGTGTTCGTTCAGCAGGCGGCGGGCGGTGCCGACCGCGTCGTGGCCGCGCACGCCCGAGCCGAGGATCAACGCCAGCAATTCGGCGTCCGACAGCGTGGTCGCGCCGCGGGCGAGGAGTTTTTCGCGCGGCCGCTCCGCGCTGGGCCATTCTTGGATTCGCATGGCCGCATCGTGGCGGCGAAGACGGCGCGGCGTGATCGGGGCGCGACGGCCCATCGGGTAAGCTATCGGCTTGGGCGGAGGTAGGAAATCGCCGGGCCGCCGCGGCCGGCCGAGTCGTTCCGCCCGCAACGCGAACACCCGTCAGCAAGAACTCCAGCGAGCCCGGCCGAACATGGCGCAAGACCCCACCCCGCCGCTGCACGCCCAACGCATCCTGCTTTGCGTCTGCGGCGGCATCGCCGCCTACAAGGCCGCCGACCTGGTGCGCCGCCTGCAGGACGCCGGCGCCCAGGTGCGCGTGGCGATGACCGAGAACGCCACCCGCTTCGTCGGGCCGGCGACCTTCCAGGCGCTGTCCGGCCAGCCGGTGCGCACTTCGCTGTGGGACGAGGCCGCCGAGTTGGCGATGGGCCATATCGAACTGGCGCGTTGGGCGCAGCGGATCCTGATCGCGCCGGCCACCGCCGACATGATCGCCAAGCTCGCCCACGGCTTCGCCGACGACCTCATCAGCACCCTGTGCCTGGCGTCCGAGGCGCCGGTGACGATCGCCCCGGCGATGAACCACCGCATGTGGGGCCACCCGGCCACCCAGGCCAACGTCGCCACCCTGCGCGGGCGCGGAGTCGGCTTCCTCGGCCCAGGCGAGGGCCGCATGGCCGAGCCCGAATCCGGCCCCGGGCGCCTGCTCGAACCGCACGAAATCGTCTCTGCGTTGGAGCAAGCCGCCGCCCTGGTCCAGGAGGCCCGCGCATGAGCGCCGCCAGCCTCGGCGGACGCCGCATCGTGGTCAGCGCCGGCCCGACCTACGAGGACATCGATCCGGTCCGCTTCATCGGCAACCGCAGCAGCGGCAAGATGGGCTTCGCGATCGCCGAAGCCGCCGCGCGCCGCGGCGCGCAGGTGGTGCTGGTGGCGGGCCCGGTATCGCTGCCGACCCCGGCCGGCCTGGAGCGGGTGGACGTGCGCTCGGCCCGGCAGATGCGCGAGGCGGTGATCGCCCAGCTCCCGGCCGATGTCTACATCGGCGCGGCCGCGGTCGCCGACTACGCCCCGGCCGAGATCGCCCCGGGCAAGATCAAGAAGAAGGACGAGCAGCTGACCCTGGCGCTGGTGCGCACGCCCGACATCCTGGCCGAGGTCGCGGTGCACGCGCGCCGTCCGACCGTGGTGGTCGGCTTCGCCGCCGAGACCCACGACGTCGAGTTCTACGCCCGCGGCAAGCTGGAGAAGAAGAAAGTCGACATGATCGCGGCCAACCGCGTCGGCGTGTCCGGCAGCGGCTTCGAAAGCGACGACAACGCCCTGACCGTGTACTGGCGCGACGGCGCGCTCGCGCTCGGGCCGGCGCCGAAGACCGAGCTGGCCGACCAACTGCTCGACCTGATCCTGGCGCGCTGGCCGGCCTGAGCCCCGGCGCGCCGTCGTTCTTGAAATACCGTTCGTTTCGGAAGACCGCATGCACCACACCCTGGAATTGAAGATCCTCGACCCGCGTTTCGGCGGCGAATGGCCGTTGCCCGCGTATGCGACCCCGGCCAGCGCCGGCCTGGACCTGCGCGCCGCGCTCGAACAACCGCTGACGCTGCAGCCCGGCGACGCCGCGCTGCTGCCCTCGGGCCTGGCGGTGCACGTCGGCGATCCGGCGATGTGCGCGGTGGTGCTGCCGCGCTCCGGCCTGGGCCACAAGCACGGCATCGTGCTCGGCAACGGCACCGGCCTGATCGACGCCGATTACCAGGGACCGCTGTTGATCAGCGTGTGGAACCGCGGCAGCGAGGCTTATACGATCCAGCCGGGCGACCGGGTCGCCCAGTTGGTGGTGCTGCCGATCGTGCGCGCGAGCCTGCAGGTGGTGAGCGAGTTCCAGGCCAGCGAGCGCGGCGAGGGCGGCTTCGGCCATACCGGCGTGCGCTGAATCCCGCGCGGCGGCCCTGGGGGAGGGCGCTCGCGCGAAGCTGGCACGCATCGTGCTTGTGACTTTGCGGATGCCCGCCGCGATCGGCACGATCGCCGCGCGGGCCGGGGGACCCGCCGCGACGGACCGCGACCGTGCGTTCGATGCGCGCTTTCGGCCGATGCCGGGGCGCAGTCGACGGACGCGGCCGCGGGCGGCGGGGCAGACTGGGCGGCGCTGGCCGCCGGCCCGGGACAGAACACTCTGAGGGGAAGGTTGCAGGTTATGGTCGAAGTGAAGCTGGAAAAGCCGCAGATCTCCGCGGCGCAACTCAGGCCCGCGCTGTTGCCGGCGGCCGCGCTGTGCGGCGTGCTGGCGCTGTGGATGGCCTGGGCCGGTGT
This sequence comes from Lysobacter yananisis, assembly GCF_031199375.1. NCBI lineage: Bacteria > Pseudomonadati > Pseudomonadota > Gammaproteobacteria > Lysobacterales > Lysobacteraceae > Lysobacter > Lysobacter yananisis. Next base: position 1,253,146 of record NZ_CP133568.1, on the reverse strand, counting down.
GCAACAGCACCGCGATGCCCTGCGCCGCGCCGACCTGCTGCAGGTGCGCGACGCGGCCGTGAGCAGCGCCCACGACGCGCTCGGCGCCGAACACAAGCGCCTGCGCGAGCGCTTGGAGTCCGCGCCGATGCAGGCGGCGCTGCAGGCCGGCGACTTCAAGGCGGCCAGCGCCGAACTCGGCAAGAACTGGCCCGGCGCCAGCGCCGGCACGGTGCTGCCGCCGGACCTGGCCGAGGAATACGCGGCCCTGCCCAAGAGCGGCTACGGCCGGCTCGGGGCGATGGAGGCGGCGATCGTCGCCGACAAGCCGATGGCGGCGATCGTGCGCGACGGCGGCAAAGCGGTGCTGGCGATGGCGGCGCCGGCGCGGGTCGGCGAGCAGCTGGTCGGCGTGGCCTACGTGCAACTGCCGCTGCAGCGCGTCGGCGACGGCGTGGAGAAGGCCGACCTCGGCAGCGACAGCTACCTGGCGCTGCGCCAGGGCGGCTTCAGCGTGATCGAGCGCGGCGACACCGCGCTCAACAACGGCGCCGAAGCGCTGGCGGCGAAGATCCCCGGCAGCGACCTGCGCGTGGCCGCGGCGGTGCCCGACATCGCCGGCGGTCCGCTCGGCATGGGCGCCTTGCCGTGCTTCATCGCCGCGGTGGTGCTGGCGCTGCTCGCGTTCGTGCTGGTGCGCGTGCGCCAGCGCCTGGGTCGGGCGGGCGGCCCGGTGGAGGACGAAGGTCCTGTTCAGACGCTGGCTGAGACCATGAGCGCCCCCTTACCCGAAGCGAACGCAGTGACCGTGAGCGAGAACACCTCCCAGGCCGCGTCGCGGCCGCTGGCCGTGGACAACGGCATCTTCCGCGCCTACGACATCCGCGGCGTGGTCGGCCAGAACCTGGATCCGGGCATCGCCGAAATGATCGGCCACGCCGTCGGCTCGGTCATGCACGACCAGGGCCTGAGCGAAATCGTGGTCGGCCGCGACGGCCGCCTGTCCGGCCCGAGCCTGATGGACGGCCTGATCGCCGGCCTGCGCAAGGCCGGCCGCAACGTTACCGACATCGGCCTGGCGCCGACCCCGGTCACCTACTTCGGCGCCTACCACTTGCGCGCCGGCTCCTGCGTGTCGCTGACCGGCAGCCACAACCCGCCGGACTACAACGGCTTCAAGATCGTGGTCGGCGGCGAGACCCTGTCGGGCGACGCCATCACCGACCTGTACCGGCGCATCGTCGGCGGCCGCCTGCACACCGCGGACGAGCCGGGCACGCTGACCGAGCGCGACATCTCCGAGGACTACGTCCAGCGCATCGCCTCCGACATCCAGATCGACCGCCCGCTCAAGGTCGTGGTCGACGCCGGCAACGGCGTGGCCGGCGACATCGGCCCGCGCGTGCTGGCCGCGATCGGCGCCGAGGTCACCCCGCTGTACTGCGAGATCGACGGCGAGTTCCCCAACCACCACCCCGATCCGAGCGAGCCGCACAACCTGGTCGACCTGATCAAGATGGTGCAGCGCCTCAACGCCGACCTGGGCATCGCCTTCGACGGCGACGGCGACCGCCTCGGCGTGGTCACCCGCGACGGCCAGAACATCTTCCCCGACCGCCTGCTGATGCTGTTCGCCGCCGACGTGCTCGAGCGCAACCCGGGCGCGATGATCATCTACGACGTCAAGTGCACCGGCCGCCTGCCGGGCCACATCCTGCGCCACGGCGGCAGCCCGCTGATGTGGAAGACCGGGCATTCGCTGATCAAGGCCAAGATGCGCGAGACCGACGCCGAGCTGGCCGGCGAGATGAGCGGCCACTTCTTCTTCAAGGAGCGCTGGTACGGCTTCGACGACGGCATCTACTCGGCCGCGCGCCTGCTGGAGATCCTCGCCGCGCAGCCCGACAGCCCGAGCCAGACCCTCAACGCGCTGCCCAACGGCGTGGCCACTCCGGAGATCAAGGTCGACGCGCCCGACGGCGACCCGCACAGCTTCGTCGAGCGCTTCCGCAACGAGGCGTCGTTCGAGGGCGCGCGGCTGTCGACCATCGACGGTCTGCGGGTGGATTTCCCCGACGGTTGGGGCCTGGTGCGCGCGTCCAACACCACGCCGATCCTGGTGATGCGTTTCGACGCCGACAGCCAGGCCGCGATGGAGCGCATCCAGGGGCTGTTCCGGGCCCAGCTGCACGCGATCAAGCCGGATCTGGCGCTGCCGTTCTGAGCCGCGGCGCCCTCGCGGGGACCGGCGCTCGAGGGCGCCGGCCCGATGCGGGCGTAGCTCGAGGCCGGGCGTAGCTCGAAGGCGGCGGCGAGGCCGCCGTCCGCGTCGCGGGCCGGTCGCGCCGAGAACCTGCGTCCACCCGCGCCTTGCCCGCACCGGCACGCACCGACTGCAGAAACGAAAACGCCGCGGCCCGCCGCGGCGTTTTGGTTTTCGGCGATGGGAGCTCGCGGCGGTCGCCGCGTCGCCGGCTCAGCCGCCGCGTGCGTTCTTGGTCTTGAGCGCGTTGTAGCGTTGCAGCGCGGTGGCGAGGTCTTCGTCGGCGAGGCTGCGCTCGAGCAACTGCTGCTTGAGCACCTCCTGCTGGTGCAGCAGTTCGTCGTGCTGGCCGCGCACGTTCTGGGCCAGCACCTTGCTGACCGGCTTGCCGTTGAGCTCGGCCTCGCCGGCCTTGCGCAGCAGGCTCAGCACGGTCTGGCGGCGGCCCTCGATGCCCAGTTGCGAGGCCTTGACCGTCTCGTCCAGCAGCACGATCCGCTCCTGGAAGGATTTGCGCAGGTCTTCCTCGGTGGCGTAGGACTCGGCCATGGCGCGGTCGCGGCGCTTGAGCGCTTCGGCCGCCAGATCCGCGCTGCGCTGCGCGCGCGCGGCCTGGTTGGCGGCGACGCGCTCGTCCGCGGTCAGCGCGCGGTCGACCTGGGCGGTGGCCAGGCCGCTCTTGGCGCTGATCTCGGTGCGCGCGCTGTCGACCGCATGCGCCGGCAGCGCGTCGCCGCAGACCTTGCGGCCGTCTTCGTTCCAGCAGTACAGCTTCTTGGCCTTGGGCGCGGTCTGGGCGCCGGCGAGCGGGGCGGCCAACGCGAGCGCCACCGCGGCGGCGAGCAAGGGAATCGTGGCTTTCATGTCGCGTTCTCGCCTTCGGGCTGTCTGTCGAAGAGGCGTTGACGCAAGAGTCGGGCCATGGCCCGGAAATTACTTGTGACGAAATTCACAATTTTACGCCTGCGCCCGACCCCCGCGGGCCGGGCGCGGCGCCGGCGCTCAGGCCTCGCGGCCGTAGGCGGCGCGGTAGGCGAGCAGGCGCTCGCGCTGGGCGGAAAACTCGGCACTGGCGCCGGTGAAGGCGAGCAGGTCGTCGAGGGTGGCGATCGCGATCACCGGCAGGCCGTGTTCGATTGCGACAGTTTCTGCCGCCGAGCGTCGGGATTGTGCAGGGTCCACGGCTTCCTGCCGGTCCAGGGCGATGACGATCCCGGCGACCGTGCCGCCGGCGTCGCGGATCAGGCCCAGCGCTTCGCGGATCGCGGTGCCGGCGGTGATCACGTCGTCGACGATCAGCACCCGGCGCCCGGCCAGCGGCGCGCCGATCAGCATGCCGCCCTCGCCGTGGGCCTTGGCTTCCTTGCGGTTGAACGCCAGCGGCAGGTCGCGGCCGCGGCCGGCGTACTCGCAGCCCAGCGCGGTGGCCAGCGGGATGCCTTTGTAGGCGGGGCCGAACAGCAGGTCGAAGTCGAGCCCGGCGGCGTCGATCGCGTCGGCGTAGCAGCCGGCCAGGCCGGCCAGCGCGGCGCCGGAATCGAAGCGCCCGGCGTTGAAGAAGTACGGGCTGACCCGGCCGGACTTGAGGGTGAATTCGCCGAAGCGCAGGGCGTCGGCCTTGAGGGCCAGTTGCAGGAAGCGGGTGCGGTGGTCGGTCATGGCGCGGTCGCAGTGGGGGAGGGGGAAGGCGGCGCCAGCCGCAGCAGCATCAGGTGCTGCGGGCCGGCCGAGCCGCCGTGGTAGAGCTCGCCGGTGTCGGCGAAGCCGGCCTTGCGGTAGGCGGCGATGGCGGCGAGGTTGCGCACGTTGACCGTCAGCGCCAGCAGGCGCCGCTGCGGATGGCGCAGGCGCAGGTCCTCGACGCAGGCGCGCATCGCCGCGGTGCCGTAGCCGCGGCCTTGCTCGCGCCGGTCGATGGCATAGGCGCGCAGGCCGACGCTGGGTTCGCCGAGCGCGCGGCCGGCGATCGCATCGACGCTGAAATCCAGGCGGTAGAAGCCGACCACGCGTTCGCCGACCAGCACCGCCATGGCCTCGCTGTGCGGGTCCAGCCGGGTCTGCTCCAGGTTGTAGGCGGTATCGCCGACGAAGGGCAGCTGTTCGGGCGCGACCTGCAGCATGCGCACGGCCGGGGCCAGCATCGGCGAGACCACGCCGACGCGCACGGCGGGCGGCGCGGCGCGCGCGTCCGCCGGGGCGGCGCTGTCGGGGGAAAGGCTCATGGGCGGCACACGCTCATGCGCGGCATGATACCCGCGACCGGCCGGTTGCTATGATCGTGCGCACTTCCCGCCCCGGAACGCGCATGCGCATCATCAGTTTCAACGCCAACGGCCTGCGTTCGGCCACCACCAAGGGTTTCTTCGACTGGTTCAAGGCGCAGGACGCCGACGTGCTGTGCGTGCAGGAGACCAAGGCCCAGGAGCACCAGCTCGCCGGCCCGGAGTTCCTGCCCGAGGGCTACCGCGCCTACTTCCGCGACGCGATCACCAAGAAGGGCTACAGCGGCGTGGCGATCTACGCCAAGCGCGAGCCCGACGAAGTGCGCACCGCGCTGGGCTGGGCCCCGTTCGACGACGAGGGCCGCTACATCGAGGCGCGCTTCGGCAACCTCAGCGTGGTCTCGTTCTACATCCCTTCGGGCTCCTCCGGCGAGCTGCGCCAAGGCTTCAAGTTCGAAGTGATGGAATGGCTCAAGCCGATCCTGGACGAGTGGCTGGCCAGCGGCCGCGACTACGTCCTGTGCGGCGACTGGAACATCGTGCGCAGCCGCCTGGACATCAAGAACTGGACCAGCAACCAGAAGAACTCCGGCTGCCTGCCGCCGGAGCGCGACTGGCTCAACGGCGTGTGCGCCGACGACAGCGGCTGGGTCGACGCCTACCGCGCGCTCAAGGCCGAGGGCCAGGACTACACCTGGTGGAGCAACCGCGGCGCCGCGCGCGCCAACGACGTGGGCTGGCGCATCGACTACCAGTTCGCCACTCCCAGCCTGCGCGGCAAGCTGCGCGGCTGCTCGATCCTGAAGGAACCGCGCTTCTCCGACCACGCCCCGTTCACGGTCGACTATGACCTCTGAGGCCGGCGCTCCGGCTCCGGCCGGCGCCGCTTCGCCGCCGGCCCGCAAGGGCTGGCGGCTGGTGCTGGCCAACCTGCGCCAGCCCAAGGTGCTGGCGATGCTGTTGCTGGGCTTCAGCTCGGGCATTCCGATCTACCTGGTCGGCAACACCCTGGGCTACTGGATGCGCGAGAACGCGATCGAGCTCAGCACGATCGGGTTCCTGTCCTGGGTCGGCCTGGCCTATTCGCTGAAGTTCGTGTGGGCGCCGCTGGTCGACAAGATCGACGCGCCGGTGCTGGGCCGCTGGCTCGGCCGCCGCCGCGGCTGGATGCTGCTGTCGCAGTTGGTCGCCGCGGCCGCCCTGATCGGCATGGCCCTGGTCGAGCCGCGCCAGGGCGAGTTGCTCTTCGCCGGCGTCGCGCTCGACCAACTGCTGGTGTTCGGCGCGCTGGCGCTGGTGGTGGCGTTCGCCTCGGCGACCCAGGACATCGTCATCGACGCCTGGCGCATCGAGAGCGCCGACAGCGCCGAGCAGCAGGGCCTGCTGACCTCGACCGCGACCCTGGGTTACCGCGGCGCGCTGCTGGTCACCGACTCGCTGATCCTGATCCTGGCCGCGCACGCGGGCTGGTCGCTGTCCTACGAAATCATGGCGCTGCTGCTCGGCGTCGGCGTGGTCGCCACGCTGCGCGCGCGCGAGCCGCAGGCCAGCCTGATCGCCGCCGCCGGCCCGCACCCGGCGCTGTTCACCGCGCGCGGCCTGTTCGACGCGGTGATCGGCCCGTTCGTGGCGTTCTTCCGCCAGCACGGCCGGCTGGCCCTGCTGATCCTGCTGACGATCAGCCTGTACCGGCTGCCGGACTTCCTGTTCGGGCCGATGGCCAACCCGTTCTACGCCGACCTGAAGATGGACAAGGAAACCGTCGGCGCGGTGCGCGGCTCGTTCGGCCTGGTCGCGACCGTCGCCGGCGTCGCCGCAGCCGGCCTGACCGCGGTGCGCTACGGCTTCATCCCGACCCTGATCGCCGGCGCCGTGCTCGGCCCGCTCTCGAACCTGGCCTTTGCCTACCTGGCCCTGCACGGCAACGACGCCCGCGTGTTCACCGCGGCCATGGTCATCGACAACTTCTGCAACGGCTACGCCGGCGTGGCCCTGGTCGGCTATATGTCGAGCCTGACCAACATCGGCTACACCGCCACCCAGTACGCCCTGCTGAGCTCGTTCTACGCCCTGCTCGGCAAGCTGCTCAAGGGCCTGTCCGGGGTCGCGGTGACCGAACTGGCCGCCGGGCGCACCCTGCTGGAGGGCTATGCGCTGTTCTTCGTCGGCACCGCCCTGGTCGGCGTGCCGGCGCTGGCGCTGTGCATCGTCCTGGCGTTGCGCCGGCCGTCGCCCGTCAGCGTCCCGCATGCCTGAACGCCGCGGCGAAGGTGCCGGCGAAGTCGTGCCGGTGAACGCGGTTCAGCCAATTTCGTGTTGCGCAGCGCGGGGTCGGGATGGCAACTTGCCACACAGTGACCGACATCATCCTGCACAACCTGGACCCCGTACTCTCCGACCGGCTGCGCCGGGTGGCGGAAGCGCGCGGCTGGAGCCTGCAGCGCACCGCCCTGCACCTGATCGAGACCGGCCTGTTCGCGGTCGAGGCCGAGATGGCCGGCCGCTTCGAAGACCACGACAGCCGCGCGTTGCAGGAAGCGATCGCGGCGATGGAAGGCATTCCCAGCGACCCCGGTTTCGCCCTGATCGGCCGCGCCGACCCGCAGGACGCCCCGGCGCCGCGCCCGATCGGCCCGGACCTCAGCGGCCTGGAACTGCTGGAAGAATTCCGCCCGAACCGCGAGGGCTGAGGCGCGCGCGGCGCACTGCCGGGGCTGACCTGTAGGAGCGGCGCGAGCCGCGACCGCGCCGACGCAACCGCGCCGCCGCATCCCGGAGCCCGGATCGCCGAGTCGCGCCAGGTCCCCGATCGCCTCGTCCGCCAACCGCCCGCGTCGCGACTCGCGCCGCTCCTACAGCGGCTTCCGGCAGCTTCGGCCACTCCCTGTAGGAGCGGCGCAAGCCGCGACCGCGCCAACACAACCACGGCGGCACATCCCGAAGCCAGATCGCTGGGGTGCGCCGCGTACCCGCACCGCCGCGTCTCCCAACCGCCCGCATCGCGGCTCGCGCCGCTCCTGCAGCGGCCTCCGGCCAAACGACCTACCCCGCCGGATGCACCGTCCCCAGCACCCGCAACCCGCGCGCGCCGGTCACACTCGGCAGGTTCCCGGGCAATCCCGCCAGGGTCTGCCGCGCCAGCCAGGCGAAGCCCATCGCCTCGACGAAATCCGGGTCCAGCCCATAGGCCTGGGTCGTCTCCACCGCTACGCCCGGCAGCCGCTCCGCCAGCCGCGCCAGCAGCGCGCCGTTGCGCACGCCGCCGCCGCAGGCCAGCACCCGCCGGGTCGCCGGTTGCTGCGCGCGCAGCGCCTGCGCGATGGTGACCGCGCTGAGCTCGAGCAGCGTCGCCTGCACGTCCTGCGGCCGCTCGCCGCCGCCCAGGCGCGCTTCGACCCAGTCCAGCTGGAACTGCTCGCGCCCGGTGCTCTTCGGCGGCGGCAGCGCGAACCACGGTTCGTCCAGCAGCCGCGCCAGCAACGCCGGGTCGACCTCGCCGCGGGCCGCGAACGCGCCGTCGGCGTCGAACGCCGTGCCCAGGTGGCGCAGCGCCCAGGCGTCCATCAGGCAGTTGGCCGGCCCGGTGTCGAAGCCGCGCACCGCGCCGCGCGCCGGCAGCAGGGTGAAGTTGGCGATCCCGCCGAGGTTCAGCGCGGCGCGGTCTTCGTCCGGCGAGCCCAGCAGTGCGGCGTGGAAGGCCGGCATCAGCGGCGCGCCGTGGCCGCCGGCGGCGACGTCGCGGCGGCGGAAGTCGGCCACGGTGGCGATGCCGCAGCGCTCGGCGATCACCGCGCCGTCGCCGATCTGCCAGGTGAAGGGATGGCGGCCGTCGAAGGCCGCGCCGGCCGGGCGATGGCGCACGGTCTGGCCGTGCGAACCGATCGCGGCGACCTCGCCGGGCGCCACGCCGGCGTCCTTGAGCAGGGCGCGCGCGGCCGCGGCGAAGGCCTCGGCGGTCTGGATGTCGAGCGTGCCCAACTCTTCCAGCGAGCGCGCGTCGCCGCCCTGGCCGAGCGCGACCAGACGCTCGCGCAGCGCCGCGTCCCAGGCGTAGGTGCGGCCGATCACCAACTCGCAGCGGGTCGGCGCGGCGCCGGCCTCGAAGCGGACCAGGGCGGCGTCGATGCCGTCGGCGCTGGTGCCGGAGATCAGGCCAAGATAAAGGCCTTCGTGGGGCGTAGCGACGTCTGTTTCAGCCGGGACCGAAGAATTCTCAACCACGGCGAATGCCCCCAAGGCCTGCGCTGGGCGTAGCGACGTCTGTTTCAGCCGGGACCGAAGAATTCTCAATCACGACGAATGCCCCCAAGGCCTGCGCTGGGCGTAGCGACGCTTGTTTCAGCCGGGACCGAAGAATTCTCAACCATGACGAATGCCTTCCAGTAGCGCTCGCCGGCGCTTGATCGTGATCGTTCCGCGCGTCGCGCCGCGCGTATGCGGTGTCATGCGCAACGCCGCAGCATCCCGGTATCCGCACAAAAACGAAAGGGCCCCGCAGGGCCCTTGTCGTTGCGACCGTCGCGCCGTTCAACCGCGCGAGGTCTTTTTCTTCTTGCCCTTGGTCTTGGCCACCGCCACGGTCTTGGCGACCGCCGCCGCGGCGACCGCGGGCGCCGCGGCCGGCGCCGGGCCGGCATCGGCGTAGATGATGTTCTCGACCTGGCGGATGCGCCCCAGCGCCACCGCGGTCTGCTGGCGGAACTGCGCCAGCGCCATGCCGCTCAGCGGCTCCGGCGGCGGCATGGTGATCGACAGCGGATTGCGGTGCACGCCGTTGACCCGGAATTCGTAGTGCAGGTGCGGCCCGGTGGCCATGCCGGAGCTGCCGACGTAGCCGATCACCGTGCCCTGCGGCACGCGCTGGCCCGGCTTGATCTTGCTGAAGTTCGACATGTGGCCGTACAGCGTGGTGTAGCCGCGGCCGTGGTCGAGGATCACCGCGCGGCCATAGCCGCCCTTCCAGCCGACGAACTGCACGCGCGCGTCGCCGGCGGCCATGATCGGCGTGCCGGTGCCGGCCGCGTAATCGACGCCGGCGTGCATGCGGATGCTGCCCAGCACCGGGTGCCGGCGGGTGCCGAAGCCCGAGGTCAGGCGCGCGTACGGGATCGGCATGCGGATGAAGCTCTTCTTCAGCGGGCGGCCGTCGCCGGTGAAGTATTCGGGCTTGCCGCCGCGGTCGAAGCGGAAGCCGGTGTGCAGCTTGCCGTCGCTGGTGAAGGTCGCGGCCAGGATCGGGCCGGTGCTGATCAGCTCGCCCTCGCGCCAGGTCTGCTCGACCACCACGCTGAAGCGGTCGTCGGTGCCGACGTCCTCGTTGAAGTCGATGTCGTACTTGAAGATGTCGTCGGTCAGCGTGTTGATGTTGGCCGGCGTCAGCCCGACCTTGCGCGCCGAACGGAACAGCGACTTGCCGACCTTGCCGCTGAGCACCACGGTGCGGACCTGGCTCTGGCGGGCGATGACTTTCTTGTCGGTGACCTTGTCGCCGGCGATGCTCAGCTCGACCCGGTGGCCTTCGTCCTGGTCGTAGCGGAAGGTGCGCAGCGAACCGTTGACCGGAATGTCGAAGCCCAGCTCGGTGCCGGGCTTCATCCGCATCAGCGCTTCGCGCGCGCCGGGCTGCTCGAGGATCTGGCTCATCGTGGACTTGGGAATGTCCATGTCCTTGAACACCGAACCCAGGGTCTGGCCGCGGTTGACCCGCACCAGTTGCCAGCTGTCGCCGGTCTCGCCCTTGAGCCGGGCCAGGGTCAGCGGCGGCAGCGCCAGCGCCAGCGACTGACGCGGCTCGTGCGCGCGCACCGACGCGGTGGACTGGCTGAAACCGGGAACCACGGCGGCGACCATCATGCCCAGGGTCGCGAACAGACCGGCCTGGACCCACTGGCGCCCGCTCCAGCGGCCGTTGAAGCCGTCGGACAGATGGCGCGCCAGCACCTTCCGTTTCAGTGCCTTTTCCCGCAGGGCTTTCAGGCGTTCGCGTCGTTCGGCGCCCACACTGGAAGCCTGCTCGGGTACTGTCATGGAAGGAATCCTCGGACGAGGTGTGAAGGCTACGTAGCGGCGTTACCATAGACACGCGAGCAGTACGCGTCAAACCCTTGTCCTGAATAGGGTTTTTCGCCACCGACGGGTACAGTTTCGTTTAACCCCCAATTAACCTGAATTCGTGATGCGGT